>OZ244202.1:0-4451373 GCA_965216815.1 Acidimicrobiales bacterium
ATCGCCATCGTCAGCGGTCGCCACCGAAAGCGAACTTACTGGCCATCGCAACGGGATCCCACTCGATCTCCTCGGCGTCGTCGCCGTGGACGGTCTCCGGCCGGGTCTGCACGATCGTGGCAGCATCGCCTTCCCGAAACGTGCGCGGTATCACCCATTCGACGTCCATCGGCTGGCCGTAACCCTCTTCTATGGCGCGGACTGCCCGAGCGATGCAGCCGACCTGGTCCTCGTCGAGGACCCGGGCCCTGATCATCCGTTCGGGCATCGGCCGTTCGACGACTTGGCCCCGCTCGTGATCGAAAGCGGATACGACGGTCTTCTCCTGCACGTCATAGGACAGTATTCGTCCGTCCTCCTTGTCGACTGCGACGCGGTCCGGTGTTACGAGCCCCTGGACGACGGTCTCGCCCCACCCCCAGTTGCCCTCGATCACGATCCGGTCCCTCTTGCCGGTGACTGGGTCGATCGAGAAGGCGACGCCGGATGCCCGCGCGTCGATGAGCTCCAGCACGCAGACCGCCATCGGGCTCTCGCGGTGGGACAGCTCGTTCCTGAGCCGGTACACGGTTCCCCTGTCGGTGAAGAGGCTCGCCCAGCAACGACGGATTCCGTCGATGACTCGTTCGGCTCCGCTCAAGCCCAGATACGTGTCGAACTGTCCGGCGAAGCTCGCGTCGGAGCCGTCTTCGCCGATCGCCGAGCTCCTGACCGCCACCGGGATGTCTATCGCCGAGCATCGATAGCTGAGCTCGTCGTATGCATCCACGAGCTCGTCGCGAAGATCGACCGGAAGCAGAGCCACCTCGATGGCGGCTCGAATGACCGCCGACGCAGCCTCGATCCTCGCGGTGTCCTCGGGATCGTCGATCGTCGCCAGCTGCTCCTCGACCAGATCGTCGAGCTCGGCCTCGACCATGAACCTGACATAGGCCTCAGCGGTGACCGCGAACCCACGGGGTACGGTCAGGCCCCACATGCGGAGCTGACCCAGCCTCGACATCTTCGAACCGACGAGGGAGAGGTCTCCGTCGTCGAGCTCGTCGACCCACAAAACTTCGCCTGCGCTCATCCTGCGCCTCCCTTGAAGACCCTGACTGCGCCGGTCGTTCCATCGACCTCGACTTCGTCGCCGTCCTGCACGACCGTCGTCCCGACACCGACGCCGACGACGCACGGGATTCCGTACTCTCGGCTGACGATCGAGGCATGGGTCAGGGTGCCTCCCCCATCACACACGCAGGCAGAGATCTTGGCGAACGCCGGTGTCCAGCTCGGCGTGGTCGCTTCGCACACGAGCACGTCGCCGGGGTCGATCGAATGGAGCTCGGAGGCGTGATGCAGCACTCTGGCCGTCCCGCGCGCTACGCCGCTCGAAGCTGGAACGCCCGACATCTCGCTGATCTCACGGTCGGCGTTGCGGAGGGCGGCGAAGTACTTGTCGTGCAGCCCGAAGACCTCGAGCAGTATCGGATCGGTCACCGACTCGGGGATCGTTCCGAACACCTTGGGCAGGGTGTGGCGCCGCTCGAGCCAGCTCTCGTAGTAGTCGCGACGTTCGGACACGAGCCCGCTGCTGCCCGCCCAGCCGGCCCGACCGTCGAGCACATCCATGAGCTCGTCCCAGAAGAGGTACAGGGAGTCGTCGACCTGCTCGGCTCCCAGCTTCTCGCTGATCGCCAGGCAGGCCTTGCGCAGGGGAATGGTCGCACGGAGATCGATGTAGTAGTTGTGCTCCTCGTTCCACCAGGCGAAGTTCGCCTTCTGACACGAAGCCAGGGCCGCGTCGAAAGTGCGTTGCTCACCCTTAGTCAGCTTCGATCGCGCTGCGTCGATCGCTGCCTCGCGCTGTTCGACGGCCTGCCTCCTGGCATCGACGAAGTCGTGATCCTCGCCCTTCTGGAGGAACCCCTTCAGATTGCCCAGCGGGGAGATGGGCTCCTCGATCCAAGGGGCCAGGTTGATGTCGGAGATGCCGTCGGTGCGCCAGCCGTAGACATCGAGGAAGTCGTCAAAATCCTCTATCCAGCTCGCCGCCCGCGGGTCGGCGCGCAACGTGTCGTTCAGCTCGGAAGCGTCGTGACCGGCGAATACGTCCTCGAGACCCTTGTCCCGCGCCGAGGCGGCCAACCGCCACAGCTCGCGATCGCACTCCATGATCTTCGTGTCGTAGCCCTGGAGGAACTTGGATATCTCCGACGGGTCTATCTCGAGCTGACCGCAGATCCCGTGGAACCCCAGGTAGTTGGCCAGCAGGGGATACATCATCTCGAAGTGGATCTCCCACGCCCTCCGGTGGAACGACCTCGCGTCGATGAGCATGACGCGCAGGTCCTCTAGCGTCGCCTTGTCTGTGTCGTACTGCTCGAAGTAGCGCAACCCCGCGCTCAGCTCTTCGACCCTGCCCTCCCAGATCGAATCGAAGTTGTCGAGGAAGCGTGGAAGTGTCTTGGCAAGGCGCGCCGACCGACTCTCGATCTCCCACTCCGACTCGACCGGCACCATCGAGGTGTAGACGTGGGTCCCGTACAGGCGACCGGTGATGCCATCGCCGGTCGGCAGTGGCATGTTCCGACTCCCCATCTGCGTGCCCCACAACTGACAGTCCTCGAGAAACAACAGGCCCATCGGACTGAATCCCCGGGGCCAGTGGAAGTCGAGAAACCAGAATCGCGACTCGTCTTCCTTGCGGAAGCCGGACAACGATTCGTTCATCCAGGGCGAGCTGGATTGCTCGGGTCGATAGCCGGGGTACACCTCGGCTTCGACCGATTCGTCTAGTGGAACGATGTTGATCGCCATAGCGGAACCTGCCGTTTCCCATTGTCGGTGGCTGTGGTCTCAGGGGTCGTTGCTCACTCCATCGGTTGGAGTACGAAGTCGAATGTCACCTCGGGCCCGCTCATGTCGACGATGAGCGACTCGCGGGTGCCGAACACCGCATCGGAGTCGAGGTAGTCGCTGGCCGAGTCGAAGAGGTGTGTGATCACGGACTTGTGCCCGTCGGCGTCGATGACGAAGTGCGTGTGGCCAGGACGCCACGGATGTCGGGCCATCGTCTCGAGCATCTTGCCTACCGGACCGTCATCGGGGATCTGGTAGGCGGGCGGACGCGGCGCCGAGAACCGGTAGTTGCCGTCGGCATCGGTCTCGAAGATGCCGCGACAGTTCATGTCGGCCATGTCGGGATCCTGGATGTCGTAGAGCCCGCTCGGCGCGGCCTCCCAGACATCGAGGGTCGCGCCCGCGAGCGGGGTGCCGTCGATACTCTTCACAGTGCCGGTGAAGACGAGCTCGTCGCCGCCGAGATCTTGTTCCCCGATGCTGTCGCCCGTGTTGCGGGTGGGGGCGCCGTCGACGTGGAAGGGCCCGAACACGGTCGGTTCCGTAGTACCGGGGGCGGCCCGGTGGTTGAGCATCTCCACCAACATCGAAACTCCGAGCGTGTCCGACAGCAGGATGAACTCGTCACGAACGTCATCGGACTTCTGACCGACGGCGTTCAGGAACTGCATCGCGGCGAACCACTCCTCTCTGGTCAGGTCGACTTCCTCGACGAATGCGAGAAGATGCCTGATCACTCCCTGGGCGAGCTCGACATGACGCGGTTCACCGGCGTTTCCATACGCGGCGAGCACCTCTTGGAGGTGCTGTTCCGGGGTGAAGGGTTGACTCATGGGATTCCCCTTTTCTCTACGTGTTGACGACTTCGTCGCGGTGCGTCACGAACCGACGATCCGACGGCCGAGCTCACGGTCTTTCCACCACCATCGCTATGCCTTGGCCAACGCCTACACACATGGTCGCGAGGCCATAGCGGCCACCTCGGCGCAAGAGCTCGTGGACCAAGGTGACGAGGATGCGGGCTCCAGAAGCGCCGATCGGATGACCCAGCGCTATCGCTCCACCATTGGGGTTGACGATGCTCCGGTCCAGCTCGGGCCACGCCATCAGACAAGCCAACGCTTGAGCCGCGAAGGCCTCGTTGAGCTCGACGACCGACAGGTCCGACCAACCGATGCCCGCTCGCTCGAGCGCTCGAGGCGCCGCCTCCACCGGACCGAGACCATAGAGGTGAGGGTCGACACCGGTCACGACCCGGGAGGCGATGCGGGCCATCGGTTCGGCGCCGAGACGTTCGGCTGCCGCGCTCGTCCCGAGCAGTACAGCGGCTGCGCCGTCGTTCATCGGAGACGCGTTTCCCGCTGTCACCGTTCCATCGGATCGAAACACCGGACGTAGGGCCGACAACGAATCGAGAGAGGCGTCCTGTCGGACACATTCGTCGCGGTCGAGATCCGACCCGTACGGGGCCACTGTCTCGGCGTCGAATCCGCCCAGCCGCTGGGCCTTCGCCGCCCTCCGGTGGCTGCGGAAGGCGAACCCGTCCTGTACAGCTCGGTCGATTTCGTACTGCTCGGCGAGGATCTCGGCGCCTTCTCCCAGCGCCACGGTCCACTGGTCGTCGAAACGGCTGTTCACCAACCGCCATCCCAGGGTGGTCGAGTACATCGTTCGATGCCCTCGGTCGTAGGGGCGGTCCGGCTTCTCCACGACCCAGGGCGCCCTGCTCATCGACTCGACGCCGCCAGCGATGCAGAGGTCGGCATCGCCGACCATCAGCTCGCGACTGGCGGTGGCCACCGCCTCGAGACCGGAACCACAGAGACGGTTCGTGGTCGTTCCGGGCACCGAGGTCGGAAGACCGGCCAACAGAGCGGCCATCCGGGCCACGTTCCGATTCTCTTCCCCCGCGCCGTTGCCGTTTCCGAACACGACGTCGTCGATTGCAGCGGGCTCGAGTGCAGACGACCGTTCGACCAGCGAGCCGATGACACCTGCCGCGAGATCGTCCGGTCGTACGCCTGCCAGCGCACCGCCGATCCTTCCGATCGGAGTTCGTACGGCGTCGATCACGTACGCGGCTCCGCCAGCCTGCCCGTTCATGGGCCATCCTCGGTGCCCGGGCCGACGAGGCGGCGCTGTACCGGGAAGAAATGGGTGGTGCGGATCTTCTGGAGCAGTCCTCGTACGCCCGTCGGAGCCACGACAGCCATCACCGCGGCCAGGAGTCCGAGCAGGATGAAGCGCCATTCCTCGGAGTCCGCGAACTGCTCTTCCATGAACCAGAACACGAGCACCCCGATGATGGGCCCGATCGGCGAGCCCACTCCGCCGATGACGACGATGAAGATGACGATCGCGGTCCATCGAACGACCGAGAACGCCGAATCGGCGCGCACCGACGTGGTGTTGAGCAGGATCACTCCGCCGATCATTCCGGTCCAGAAGGCCGATGCGACCCACACGACGAACTGTGTCCGGCGGATGTCGACACCGAGTCCCTGGGCACCGGCTTCGTTGTCTCGGACGGATCGCAACGCCAGGCCGATACGGCCACGGAGTATGAACACGACGCCCGCGGTGGCCCCGACCGCCAGAGCCAGCGCGGCCCAGTACACCAGGTCGGGAAGGGAGCTTCCGTAACCTCCCACCGATTCGCGCGTGAGGCTGCGAACGTTGCCGGCTCCGAGCGAGTCGATCTCGAGCGCGACGAGCCGGAACACCTCAGCGATCACCCACGTGCCGATCGCGAAGTAGCCACCTCTCAGCCGAAACGCCACGAACGCAGCGGGCACCGACAGTACCGCTGCGACCAGACCGGCCACCAGGACCGAGAGGAACGGATCGAGCCCGACATCCTCGGCCATCACCAGCACGGTGTATGCGCCGACCCCGACGAACATCTGTTGACCGATCGAGATCATGCCGGCATAGCCGGCCAGCAGGTTCCACACCTGTGCGAGGGCGAGGTAGTAGAGGATGACGGTGAGCGGGGTCCGCAGGCTGGCGTCGCTGTCGAGGAGCGGGAGAGCGACGAGCAGAACTGCCAAGAGCCCGAAGAAGACGACACCGATGTTCGACTCGGGTGTGCGGCGGACGATCCTGAACGCGCTCACAGCCTGTCCTTTCGACCGAACAGGCCCGTGGGCCGTATAGCCAGGACCGCCAAGAACAGGAGGTGCCCGACGAGCGTGCCGGACGCGATTCCGGTGCGGACGTCGAGCTCGTTGCCCAGCGCCTGGGCGACACCGAGAATCACGCCACCTGCGAGGGTTCCCCACAGCGAACCGAGCCCACCGATCACCACCGCCTCGAACCCGAAGAGGAGGAGGGCGGGTCCGTCGCTGGGCCCGAACGTCTGACGGATGCCGAGGAACACGCCAGCTATCGCCGCCGTCGCCATCGCTATCGCCATAGCAGACGCATAGACCCTGTGAGGGTTGATGCCCATGAGCCGCGAGGTCGCTGGATCGTCGCTGGCTGCTCTGAAGGCGCGGCCCATCCTCGTGTTGGACAGGAAGAGCTGGAGGCCGATCAGGATGACCACCGCCGTCACCAGCGTGAGCAGCGGGAACCAACCGATCGATATCTCGTCGGCTACATCGATGCTCGTCGTCTCGATCGAACCAGCGTCGAGCCCGCGCGAGTCGGCGCTGTAGTGCAATAACAGCGCGTTCTGGATGACGATGGCCAGGCCGAAGGTGACGAGAATCGACGGCAACGGGTCGGCGCCGATCGTCCGGTTGAAGACCAGGCGTTGAAGCAGGTATCCCAATAGGGCGAATGCCGGCACTACGAGCAGCAGCGACACGAACGGGTTGACGTCCAGCGTTGCGGAGGTCGACCAGGCGAGAAAGCCTGCGAGGATCGCGAAATCGCCGTGGGCCAAGTTCACGAATCGCATGACCCCGAAGGCGATCGACAGGCCGGTCGCGAACAGGGCGAACAGGCCGCCGAGCATGATGCCCTGGATGACGGCGTTCAACCAGTCCACTACTCAGCACCACCTTGCGGTGAGTCGATCCCAAAGTAGGCCGAAGTGATCTCTTCTCGAGACAGCTCGCCGGGCAGGCCGCTGAGTGCGACCCGCCCCTCGAGGAAGCAGTACACACGATCGGCGACCTCGAGAGCCTGGGTGATGTCCTGCTCGACGACGAGAACCGAGGTTCCTCGCGATCGGATCTGCGGCATCGCTGCGTAGAGGTCCTTGACGACGGCCGGAGCCAGGCCGAGAGAGCACTCGTCCATGAGGAGGAGCCTCGGGTTGGATATCAGCGATCGCCCGATGGCCACCGCCTGCTTCTCCCCTCCCGACAACTGACCCGAAGGCCGATCGAGCAGACGCTCGATCATCGGGAACAACTCGAGAACTCCCTCAACGGTCCATCCATCCCCGTTCGTCTGACGACGGGTGTGGCCCCCAATGATCAGGTTCTCCCGAACCGAGAGACTGGGGAACAGTCGGCGGCCCTCCGGCACCATGGCGACACCATGTTCGACCCGCCGGTGAGGTTTCACGGCGAGCAGGTCGACTCCGTCGAACCTCACCTCACCGTCGGATGCGGGCACCACTCCGCACAGGGTTCGCAGCAGGGTCGTCTTCCCCGCACCGTTCGATCCGATGATGGCGATGGCTTCGCCGTCGTCGATGTGGAGGTCGATGTCGAACAACGCCTGGAAGTCCCCGTAGCCCGCCCGCAGGCCCGACACCTCGAGCAGAGGATCCGGAGCGTGAGCGGAGTCGTCCGATTCGTGTGACATCAGGTGACCTTGATGTTTCCGAGATAGACCTCTTGCACCTCGGGCGAGGCCATCACCGCTTCGGGATCACCTTCGGCGATCCTCACGCCGAAGCTCATGGCGACGATGCGATCGACCACCGCCAGCAGCGCATGGACGATGTGCTCGATCCACAGAAGAGTCACTCCCTCGTCGCGGATCGCCTTGATCGTGTCGACGAGCTCGTGTACTTCGCCCTCGGTCAGACCACCGGCTATCTCGTCCAGCAACAGGAGCCGTGGCTCGGTGGCCAGCGCGCGAGCGAGCTCGAGCCGCTTGCGTTGAAGCAGCGTCAGCGAACCCGCCTGACGATTCGCCAGACGCAACATCCCCGACCGCTCGAGCGATCCCACGACGACCGGTATGGCGTCGTGTTCCGACCGTTGATCCTGCGAGCCGTAGGTCGCGCCGAGCAGCACGTTCTCGAACACGGTCATGCCCTCGAACGGCCGCGGGATCTGCGCGGTCCGACCGACACCGTTGCGGCACCGGGTGTGTGGAGGGGTGCTCGTGACATCGTCGCCGTCGATCAGGATCGTGCCGCTGTCCGGTCTGAGATCACCTGCGATCAGATTGAGCAGGGTCGTCTTGCCTGCGCCGTTGGGACCGACGATGCCAACGGCATCGCCGGCCTCCAGCGAGCAGCTGATCTCGTCGACCACGCGCACTCCGAACGACTTGGTGACGTCGCGGAGCTCGAGGACCGGCGCCATATCAGGTGATGAGCGCCAGCTCACCGTCGACCGGGACTTCCGGCAGTCCGGTGTTGAGGGTTATGGCGAGCTCGAAGGGATACTCCTCGCCCTCGAGCCATTGCCCGATCACCATCGGTGTCTTCGACACGTTCGGCACTGGGCCGGTCGCGAAATTGATCGGGCCGACCACCGAGTCGATCTCGGTGGCCGCCAACGCCTCCCGAACCGCTTCGGCGTCGCCGCTCCCGGCTCGTGCCAGAGCATCGGCGGCAACTTCGAAGAGAGCGTGTGAGAAGCCGAGCGGTTGGGTCCATTGCGCGCCGGCTTCTTCGAAAGCCCCGGCGAGTTCGCCGGCGGTCTGACCGGTTAGCGAGGAGCTGAACGGGTGTCGATCGCTCCACCAAACTTCTGATGAGATCCCGGCCCCTGCTGGGAAGGACTCGACCGCGCTCGGGAACAGCGCCGCCTTGGCAATGGTGATCACCGGCACATCCAGACCCTGCTGGGCAGCTTGGGCCTGGAAGTTGGCGAAGACCGGCGGCGGCACCACGCCCGACACGATCTGGACACCGGCGTCTTTGAACTGACCGATGATCGCAGTGAAGTCCTGCACATCGAGCTCGAATCGACCGGGATCGACGACCGTGTAGCCCGCGGCCTCCAGGGCAGGTGGGAAGCCGACAGCCGGATCGCTCCACGCGTTGCCGTCGGGGTCGTTCGGCCAGAGCCCACCGACGACCTTGTCGACGCCCGCTTCATCCCATTGTTCGATGAAGTTGGCGATCACGTCTTCGAGTCCCCAGAAGAAGTGGAAGTTCCAATCAGACGCGGTCTCTGGTGGGTCGGGTGCATCAGGACCCAGGGCACCACCAGTTTCGAGATAGTGCGGTTGCCACGGGGCAACGGTCGAGACACAGGGGACACCAGCGAGATCACACGCCGCCGCGACCGGAATCGTCGTATCCGGAGTCGAGCTGACCAACACAAGGTTGACGCCTTCGCTGATCAACTCTTGGGTGACCTCACCCGCCTTCGCGGGGTCGGATTCGGAGTCCTTGTCGATGATCGTGACGTTGCTGCCGAGTGTTTCGGCCATCGACCCGATGACGAATGCATCGGCCTCCCCAAATGCTGCCAGCGGACCCGTCTTGGGCGACACGTACCCGATCGAGACGTCGGGCAGTTCTGCGCCATCCGCTGACCCGGTCGCGCTCGGACCCGTTTCGGAACCGGTTGTACCGGCTCCGTCACCGTCCGAGCCAGAGTCGTCATCGCCGCACGCAGCGAGAATCCCACCACCGACGCCGAGAGCTGCGGCGGTCGACAAGAAGCGTCGGCGCGTCGGCAGCGCCAACCTGCCCTCACCTCCGTCGGCGTGATCGCGATCGGATCTGTTGTCTTGGTCGTTGGTCATGATCCCCTCCTATTGGGTCATTCCTCGATGGGCATCGACCGGTGGGGGCCGATCTCCTCGAAACGCTGTCCTGAGCATTTCCTCGATCCCGTCCTGGGTTGGGGGCCGGACGTTGCCTGACGCCTCCGCGACGATCCGCTGTGCTGCATCCGAAATGCCGTCTTCGGGCATTCCGATCGCTGCGATCGACGTCGGCGCGCCGATCGCGATCGACAGGTCGAACAAAGCCGGGGGAACCTCGGCGGGCTCCGTGTGCATCGCGGCTGCGATGCGGCTCAACACGTGCGGAATCGCCGGAGCGTTGTATGCCACCGCATGAGGCAGGACGACCGAGTTCATCTGACCGTGATCGAGGCCGAACATCCCGCCGAGGACGTGACAGGTCTTGTGGTGAAGTGCCGTTCCCGCGGTAGCAAGGGCCACACCCGCCAGGTAGGCCCCATAGAGGACCGCGGTCCGCGCGTCGATGTTGTCGGGTTGGCCCACCAGGTCGCGGAGTCCGGTGTCGAGGGCGGCTATCGATTCAATTGCCATCGCCGAGATCACGGGGTTGCCCCCAGGTGCGTAGAGAGCCTCGATCGAGTGGGCCATCGCGTTCATGCCGGACGGAGCTGCTATTGACACCGGCAACGTGAGCGTGAGCTCGGGGTCATAGACGACGACCGCCGGCTTCACGCGGGGATCGTTGCCCGTACGCTTCGTGTCGCCGTCGGTGACTCCCCAGATCGGGGTCATCTCCGATCCGGCATAGGTCGTCGGGACACAAACCTGTAGAACGTCGGTTTCGAGGGCGATGGCCTTGCCGAAACCGGTGGCCGAACCGCCTCCGATGGTCACCACGGTGTCGGCACCGGACCTACCGGCCATCGCCACGGCATCGCGGGCCTTCGCCCTCGGCACGTGTTGTACGACATCGGTAAAGCGGCCGACCGAGAGTTCGCCGAGCTCGGAGCCGACCTCGTCGGCGATCGCGGCCTCGCCCTCGCCGGCCACGACGAGAACCGCTGTCCCGCCGGCGTTCACAACCTCGTCGGCAATTCTGTGGCGAGAGCCGACCCCGAACACGACTCGCCCGGGCAGCGCCTCATAGGTGAAGGCGAGCCCTGTCATGCTCCGACCAACTTCCGAAGCTCTGAGAGCTCGCTGTCTGTCGGCGGCTGGGTCACCTCGAGGTCGGGTGACACCGTCAGGTCCCAACCGGTTGCGACCTTCACATCTTCGACCGCGACCGTCGGGTGAATTCGGACCAAGGCCAGTTCTTTGGTAACCGGGTCCGGCTCGAGTACTCCGAGGTCGGTTATCACTGCGGTGGGGCCGTTGCCATGTAGTCCGAGCCGCTCCCGATGACCAGGTCCGGAACCATGTCCGATCGAGGTCACGAAGTCGAGCTCCTCAACGAAGGCGCGGACACTGTGGCGGAGCATGATGATCACGCCGTCGCAGCTCGCTGCTATTTCGGGCGCGCCACCGGCGCCCGGAAGGCGCACCTCCGGCCGGTCGTACGGGCCGATCACGGTCGTGTTGATGTTCGCATGGCGGTCGATCTGCGCTGCGCCTAGGAAGCCGACGTCGATGCGTCCGGCCTGGAGCCAGTATGCGAACACCTCGGGAACCGAGACGACTGCAACCGAGGAGTCAGGCAACACGCCGTCGCCGATCGAGTCGGGCAGGTGTGCGGGCTTGGCGCCGATGCAGCCGCTCTCGTAGATGAGAACCGTGTTGGGTGCATGGAGACGGCGGGCGAGATTCGCTGCGGTGCTTGGGAGGCCGATTCCGACGAAACACACCGTGCCATCGGTCAGCGCGCGGGCCGCGGCGACCGCCATCATCTCGTCGCTCGTGTAAGCCTCATCTGGGGCTGCCACATCGCTCATCGGCGCAGCACCTCGCCGCTTCGTACATCGTCCAACCACACCGCGAAAGCGTCTCTGCTACGGCTGACGGCGTCCCACTCGTGGTAAGCCCTGTTGTCACGATCGGAATAGCCGGCCGCATACGACGGAGCCGTGCCCCCCGGAACGACGCATACCGCGTCGATGACCCACGACGGGATCACAGAGCCGTTCACACGGGGCTCGAAGTGGTCGACAACCTCCTCGACGGTGACGATGCTGCGCGAGCTCGCGAGGACGCACTCCTTCTGCACGCCCGATATGCCCCACAACATCACGTTGCCATCGCGGTCGGCTTGCTGGGCATGGATGATCCCGACATCGGGGTTGATGGCCGGCACCGCGGTGAGCTCCTCACCGGTGAACGGGCAGACGATCGATGTGACTGACGAGGTCTGGTCGACAAGGCCGGTGCCGACGTAGCCGCGCAGAACGCCGAAGGGAAGACCTGCAGCACCTGCGCGCCAGCGCTCAGCCATCCCAGCGTGACTGTGTTCCTCGAGCTCGAGTGGCGCCGGCCACTCGTTTTGAACCGCGTCGCGCATCCTGTGCAGCGAACCGACCCCCGGGTTACCGCCCCAGGAGAAGACGAGCTTTCTTGCACAGCCGGCTCCGATCATCTGGTCGTAGACCATGTCGGGGGTCATCCGCACCAGTGTCAGATCCTTCAGGCCGCGTCGAATGATCTCGCGGCCGGCCGCGAATGGTATGAGGTGTGTGAACCCCTCGAGGGCAACCATGTCGCCGTCGGCAATCGTCTCGCTGATTGCAGTCGGCAGGTCGACGAACTCAGCCACCGCACCTACCCCCGCTCGAACCAGGCAGGCACCTGGGCGTCGACGTTGACCCAGACCGACTTGGCCTCCGTGTAGTCGTGCATCGCCTCGAAGCCCATCTCACGCCCGTAGCCCGACTGACCGACTCCTCCGAAAGGCGATCCCGGGTTGACCCTCTTGTACGTGTTGATCCAGACCATCCCGGCTCTGAACCCAGCAGCCATGCGGTGCGCCCGAGTCAGATCGCGAGTCCAGAGCCCGCCGCCCAGCCCATAGACGGTGCTGTTGACGATCTCGAGCGCCTCCTCATCCGAGGAGAACGTGCTCACCGTGACGAATGGCCCGAAGACCTCTTCTCGACACACCCGATCCGAGGGCTTTGCACGAACGACCGTCGGTTCGACGTAGCAACCGTCGGCCAGAGCTGGGTCGGGCGGGACCCGCCCGCCGGTGAGGATCTCACCGCCCTCGTCGACCGCGACCTTCACGTACGACAGAACCCTGTCGCGATGCTCGGGTGATGTGAGCGGCCCCATTTCGGTGCCGGATGCGAGCGGATCGCCAAGCCGTATCGATGACGCCAGGCCCACGAATCGCTCGACGAACTCGTCCGCGATCGCTTCGTGGAGGATCAGGCGGGATCCCGCGATGCAGGCCTGACCCTGGTTGTGGAAGATCGCGAACGCCGAGCCGGCTACGGCAGCGTCGAGGTTCGCATCGTCGAACACGACATTGGCGCCCTTGCCGCCCAGCTCGAGCTGGACTCGCTTGAGGTTCGTCGCGGAAGCTTCGACGATCGATCTCCCGACTGCGGTTGAACCTGTGAACGAGATCTTGCCGACGTCGGGGTGTTGCGCGATTCGCGCGCCAGCCGTTCGGCCGTACCCGGGCACCACGTTCACAACCCCGGGTGGCACACCCACCTCACTGAGCAGCTCGCTCAGTCGCAGAGTCGACAGTGGAACGAGCTCGGAGGGTTTCATCACGACCGTATTGCCCGCCGCGAGCGCAGGCCCGAGCTTCCAGCTCGTGAACATGATCGGAAAGTTCCAAGGAACGATCTGGCCGACGACACCGACCGGTTCGCGTACCACGTAGTTCAAGAAGCCCTTCTCGACCGGAGGCAGACTGCCCTGGTACTTGTCCGCCATCCCTCCGAAGTAGCGGAAAGTGACGGCGGTGCGAGGCACATCGAGCATGCTCGTGTCCTTGAGCGGGTGACCTGTGTCGATCGACTCCAGCTGTGCCAGTTCTTCGGCGTCGTCCTCGATCGCATCGGCGAGTCGCAACAGGATCCGACCTCGGTCCATCGCCGAAGTCCTCTTCCAACCATCGAATGCCCGCCGGGCCGCCTCGACAGCCCGGTCGACATCTGCCTCCCGGGCTTCGGCGACCTCGGCTAGAAGCGACCCGTCGTGCGGACTGCGTACGTCGATGGTCGCTCCATCGACCCCGTCGACGAACTCGCCGTCGATGAAGAGGCGATCCTGGTACGACATCGTGCTCAGAAGTCGACGCCGTGGACGGAGGCCTCGCCCTTGGCAATTAGCTCCGGAACTTCGTTGGACCCGTTCTCCCAGACGAGCAACATCGACCGTTTCGGGGCATAACCCTGGTGACGGATGTCTGCCGGCATCGCGGCTACGTCCCCGGCCTTCATGATGACCCTCGCCCGACGGGCACCCGTGTCGCGGTCCTCGACGTCCCACTGGATCTCGTCGCTGAACTGTACGAACCACTCGACGCGGTCGTTGCCGTGGACGATCGGCAGGATGAACTCCTCGGTCGTGGGACAGTAGAGACTGTCCTTGCAGACCGACACCACCGATGGGTTCCAGGTCACGTCCGAACGCGACAGATAGGCAAAGAGGTTGTAGGCACACACCTCGTCCTCGTAGCCCTCGGCCGCTTCGATGATCGGCTCGTCCTGGGGAACATCGGCGAACGCGCGGTTGACGGGGAAGCCGTTGTCGTCGGTACGGAGTGCCTCGTCGCCGGGTACGCCGACCATACGCTCGGCTGTAACGCGTTTGCGCGTGATGGCGTCGTCGTTGCTGCCCGAGGCCGGACCGAAGGCGGAGCCGGTCTCCATTGGAGCAGCGAAGGGGTCATACCCTTGGTTGGTCCAATCCGAGAGCATCGCCTTGAAACAGCCGAGCAGCTCTTCGTGCTCGAAGTTCTCGTTGTAGTCGACTTCAGCCTTGCGATACGAGTCATTGAAACGGCCCGCGAACATGTCGACGTTGCCGTAGTGGTTCATCGTGCCGAACACGGAGTCGAAGTTGACGATCCCGTAGAAGAACCCCCAGGCCACGTCTCGCTGAACGCAGCGAAGGAAATGATCGATCGCCATCTGATGATTGCCGGTCGGCCATTCGATCGTGGCGAAGTACTCGTCTCGGGTGAATGTGAACTCTCCTATCGAGAAACTCTTGTACCCGGAGGCGTTGGGAGCGGATTCGGTCATGGTCATGGTCATGTCTCCTTCGGCTAGACGGTCTGGCAGATCTCGGCCCAGCGGTACTGGGTGTCCGGGCCTTCGATGGTCTGGAGCAGGATCACGCCGACCCCGTCGCAGTGGAAGCGGTACGCCTTGCCGGCTGGCAGCAGCGTCATGTGACCCCTGCGGGCAGTGACGGTGCCCATCGTTTGCCCCTCCGGTTCGCTGTCAAGGGCAATCGAACCGTTGGAGTCGGCGTCGACCAGTTGCTGGTCGGGGTCGAACAGCTCGACGCGAACCTCCCCATCCATCACGAGTGCGGTCTCGTCATGCGGTGTCGCCCGCCACTCGCTCGTCCCCTCGGCGCGGATCGCTTCCAGCACGTACTCGAGGTTCTTCCCGACCGCGATCTTGTCGTAGGGCTTCGCATTGCTCGCCACCTCGAAAAGATTCGAGAAGACGTAGTGCTTGGCGTCGTCGTCGATTACCTCGACGCGCCCCTTCTCGTAGCTGCCGAGAGAGCCGAACACGGTCTCGTACTTGGTCATAGTCTCCCCCTGTCGATTCGTCGCCGAACGGTGGTTGCGGATCCGACGAACTCGCAATAGTGTTCGTATAGCGCACATAAGTTCGCTATACGAACCACCCTAACGCCACTGCGAAGGAGCGTCAAGAGTGAGCAGCGACTTTGTTCAATCGCTCGACAGAGGACTCCGTGTGATCACGTCGTTCGATCGAAACCGCCAGCGACAGACGCTCGCTGACGTCGCGAGGGAGACCGACCTGACAAGAGCGACAGCGCGCAGACTCCTGTTGACCCTGGTCGAACTCGGCTACGTGCGAACCGACGGGAAGTACTTCGAGCTGACGCCATTGATCCTCGACATCGGCTACTCGTTCATCGCATCGCTGGGGCTCAACGCCATCGCCCAGCCGTTCGTCGAGGCCTTCAGCGAGGAGGTGCGCGAGTCGTCGTCGATCTCGGTGATCGATGACACCGACATCGTCTACGTGCTGCGTGTACCGGCCAAGCGGATCATGACGGTTTCGATCGGGCTCGGTTCGCGTTTTCCCGCCTATCAGACCTCGATGGGCCGCGCTCTGCTCGCAGAACTCGACGACGACCACATCGCCGACGTCTACGGACGCAGCGACCACACCGCGGCAACCGAGCGAACGGTTGGGTCCGCCGAGGAGCTGCTCGCGGCAATCGACGCGGTTCGGACCCAAGGTTGGGCCCTTGTCGACCAAGAACTCGAGTTGGGTGTCCGTTCCCTGGCCACCGTCATCCGCGACGGCCGAGACGAAGCGATCGCAGCTCTCAACGTCAGCATGCACGCAGGCCGAACCGGACTCGAAGAGGTGAGCGACTTCTTCCTTCCACGGCTGCTCGAAACTGCCTCGCAGATCGAATCTGCGCTCGCGACGCGATGAGCAAATCGCCCACGGAACTCGCCGGCGAAGCGCTCGCCGATCGTGTTCTTCGATTGGGCCGTCATCTCCAGACCGGTGGCATCGAAGTGGCGTTGTCAGAAGTGATCGACGCGGCAAACGCCGTCGCAGCAATCGACATAGGAAGTCGTTCAGAGCTGCGTGAGGCGTTGCGGGTCACGATGGTCAAGCAGCCTCGCCACTACGCGCAGTTCGAGGCCGCATTCGATCGGTTGTTCCCAGCACGGCCACCAAGACAGAAGGGCGCTGCTCGGTCTGACCGCTCGGATCCCGACGACCGAGCGGAGCAACTCAGTTCCGGCGACGTCGCTGGCCTGGCGACGACGCTCGTGCAAAACCATGCCGGCCTCGAGGACGATCTTCGGAGCGAGCGCCATCACATGCAGCGAGTTCTCCGAGCCGCAGATCTCGCGAATCTGATGACGCTCGCACGCGAGCTAGACCCAGCGATGTCTGTCGCCGATCTTCAGGCCCGTATCGAGGAGCTCAAGCGTCTGATTGCCGCTGAGCTAAGGGCACATCTCGGCGCCGACGACGGCGATGCGCACTCAGACTCCTCGGTTGAGGATCTGGAATTCCTCGAGGCCAGCCGCGCCGAACTCGACGAAATACGGGCCGCCATCAAGCCGCTGGCACGGAAGCTTGCCAGCCGATTGGCCCGCCGACGCCAGCACCGACGCAGCGGCCGCGTCGACCTGAGGAGAACTACGCGGCTTTCTCTGTCGACGGGGGGCGTGCCACTCGACTTGGCCTTCCGCAGGGCTCGCATGGGTCGTCCTGAGCTTTATGTTCTGTGCGACATCAGCGGATCCGTAGCAGAATTCTCGGTGTTCACGTTGACTCTCATGGCGGCACTCTCGGAGGAGCTGGCCAAGACTCGTTCCTTCGTCTTTGTTGACGCGATCGACGAGATCAGCGAACTGCTCGAATCGACAGACCACGGCATCGAGCCCTGGCAGATCCTTCGCAACTCATCTGTCATCGGCGACTCCGGGCATTCGGACTACGGGAACGTGTTCCGACAGTTCTGGGATGAATTCGGTGAACGGGACCTGCGTCCGACATCGACCGTTTTGATCACGGGCGACGCCAGATGCAACTACCGCGATCCGGACGTTGACGCGCTTACGTCGATCGCCCGGCGCGCTCGCCGCGTCTACTGGCTGAATCCTGAACCACGCGACGACTGGCACCTGTTCGACTCGGAGATGAGCGCGTACTCCGACGTGGTGGGCGAGACCTTCGAAGTCCGGACGCTTCGTCAACTCGTGCGCTGCGTAGAAGTCATCCTCTAACAGGCCATGACCTGCCGCCTCGCCCGACCTG
This sequence comes from Acidimicrobiales bacterium, assembly GCA_965216815.1. Classification (GTDB taxonomy): domain Bacteria; phylum Actinomycetota; class Acidimicrobiia; order Acidimicrobiales; family SHLQ01; genus JADFOM01. Next base: position 17,619 of record OZ244202.1, read on the forward strand.
GTCGGGGTCGGAACCCGACTTCTGCTACAACGGCGCCATGAGATTCGAGGCCGAGTACCTCCTCGTCGGCGGGTCGTCGACTGACATCGTGAGCCCTGGGGTCGTAGACGTCGAGGACGGATCGGTGACATGGTCGGGCTCGTCCGCTGATGCGCCACACGACGACGCGGAACGCATTCGACTCGACGGCCTGCTCATGCCCGCTTTCGTGAATGCCCATGCGCATACACCGATGACACTGTTTCGCGGCGCCGGCGAAGGCCTGCCGGTCGATCGGTGGCTCGAGGATGTGATGTGGCCGCGGGAGGGCCGACTGACCGCCGACGACGTCGCCGCCGGCATGCGGCTCGGGGCAGCGGAGCAGCTCACATCGGGTACGGGCACGACACACGAGATGTACTTCTTCGCGGAGGAGATGGCCGATGCTTGCAGCGAGGTCGGCCTCCGCTCGGTGCTGTGTCCACCGCTCATCGAGTCCGACATGCTGGCGGGGCTCGGGTCGATCGACGAGCAACTCGATGCACTCGTGCTGTCCGCTGAGCGCTACAGCGACGATCCGCTCATCGACATCGGCCTCGGCCCGCACTCGGCCTACACGCTGAGCGACCGCATCCTCGGGGTCACCGGTGAAGCCGCCGAGCGCCACGGGTTGCACGTTCACGTTCATCTCGCCGAGCTTCCGAACGAGAACGACCTCGTCGCCGATCGTGGCCGATCGACGACCGAGGTACTCGACAGGCACGGCTTGCTGCGCAGAGGGACCGTGGCAGCACACGGCATCCACCTCGGCGACGAGGAGCTCGACACCATTGCGATGCGTGGCGCTGGCATCGTCCACTGTCCTGTGTCGAACGCCCGCCACGGAATGGGCCTCGCCCCGCTCGGAGCCATGCGGGCCCGCTCGATCCCACTCGGGCTCGGCACCGATGGCCCCGCTTCGCAGACGCGCATCGACATGTTCGAGGCGATGCGCCAGGCGATCTTGCTCCAGCGTGTGCACCACAGCGACGGCGATGCGCTCACGACAACCGATGCATTCCTGATGGCGACGGCGGGGTCGGCAGAGGTCCTGGGACGACCCGACATCGGGCACCTCGGCGCTGGCGCACGGGCCGACATGGTCCACATCGACCTGCGAACGCCATCGATGGGGCCCATCCTCGAAGATGTCGACATCGTCACGTCACTGGTATGGGCAGGTTCGCGAGAGTGCGTCGCCGACGTTTGGGTCGGCGGCCGCCGGGTCGTCGAGGACCGCCAGCTCATCACCTTGGATTTCGAGGCCGCCCAGCGCGAGACGACCGAACGTGCTCGTCGCCTGGCGACGGGATGACGTTTGCGATGGGAGCCGACGAGATCATCGAGCTTCTGGGCCTCGAACCGCTACCCGAGGAGGGCGGCATGTGGGCGCAGGTCGCGATCGACGATCACTCGAGCGCGATCTACTTCCTGTTGCAGCCGCACGACTTCTCCGCACTTCATCGACTCCCCGGACCCGAGATCTACCACCACTACGCAGGAGCTGCAGTCGAGTTGACGGTGCTTCATCCCGAGGGTTCGGTGACCACCCCCGTACTGGGTTGCGACCTGCCGGCGGGCGAACGACCAGCGATCGTCGTGCCAGGCGGAACCTGGCAGGGAAGCCGCACGCTGGGTGCGTGGAGTCTCGTCGGGACGACGATGGCACCACCGTTTCGCGACGAGGACTTCGAGCTCGGGGAACGAGATGTGCTCGTGGCCGCCTATCCGGCGGCAGTCGATCGAATTCGCGCTCTCACCCGGAGTGGAATAAGCGATCCGGGCGATTGATCGTGCGGATGATGACCAGCGGTAAGACGACGGCCACGACGAGCCCGCCGATGCTCGCCGCAAGGTTTGCACCATCGAGCACCTCGGTGTGGCGCAGGTGGTATACGAGGTGCGGCACGCCGACCACCATCGATGCGAGAGCAGCGACGATAACGACAGGCCTATTCAGCTTGATCAAGGCGATGACGAGCACTGTGGCGAGTGCGAGGCTGTAGGCGCCGACGTCGCGCACGAGATGCTCGTTGTACGGCCCATCGACCGCTACCCACGCATCGGCGATGCCGGGGAAGTCGTCGTAGAACGACCGCGGGGCGAAGGTAGCCCATACGCCTATGAGAAGGTTCATGGCCGCGAGGTAGCCGAGCGAGATACGAAGAACGAGCGGAACAGACATGGCCGCGCCTCCTGTCTGCATCCTTCCACCCAGCGGATGTATGTCGCTACCCCGGGTGGCGGATTCCCTTCACCCGACCGGCTGGTCGGTCGTGAGGTCGAGCGCAAGGCGCCTCTCCTCGAACCGCCACCCGTCGTCGGCGCGGACGAATCGATCGTGGTAGCGGATGAACATCACTCGATCGCGCCGTTCACCATCGACGGTCGACACGTGGTGGGCGACGCAGTAGGTCTCCCCGGTTGCGGTATCGCCTGCGATGTCGAACAGGTGGCTGCCCACGTGATGGAAGGTCACCTCGTAGCGCTCCAGCGCCGCCACTCGCTCACGAATCTGGTCGTGCCCGCTCATCGGCTGTCGAACCGGCGGGGCATCGGGATCGCCTCCGTGGATGGAGATCGTGGCATCGGGCAAGAACAGGGCGACGAGAGCATCGAGGTCGAGCCGATCGACCGCCTGGGCATACCGGTACACCAGCTCGGTGAGTGCCCGATCGTCGTCAGTGTTCATTGGCCGAGCGGACCCAGATCGTTGTCGAGCTCGACCTCGACCGCATGCTCGACGACGCCCAGGGCTCTGCTGAGCTCGAGCACGTATGTACCGGCGTCGGCATACCAACCCGCTGTGTCACGCGGTTCGGCGTCGCCGGCTCCTGCGGGCACGGCCCGGCCGCGATAGCCCGGTCGCCGCTGAATCTCGGCCTTCGCCGTGCTCACCGGATCCCAATAGGCGAACGAACGCGCATGGAGCTCGATCGTCGCGGTGGTGGTCTCGCCCGGCTCGAGGACGACCTTGGTGAACCCCTTGAGCTCACGATCGGGCCGGAACAGCCTGCAGCGGGGTGGGCGGATGTAGAGCTGAACGACCTCGGTTCCCTCGCGCTCGCCGGTGTTGGTCACCTCGACCTCGACGCCGACGTTGCCGTTTTCGTCGGGCCCGTCCACCGCGGGTTGGCCCCACCGGAAAGTGGTGTACGACATTCCGTGCCCGAAAGCGAACCGAACGGGAAGGCGACGCGTGTCGTACCAGCGGTTGCCCATCAGCAGGCTCTCGCCATAGATCGTCGTGTCGTTCTCACCGGGGAACTGTCCGTACGCCGGTGTGTGCTCGATGCACTCCGGAACCGTGAGAGGCATGCGCCCACCTGGGTCGGCATCGCCGAAGAGAACCGCGTCGAGGGCGTTGGCCATCTCCTGGCCGCCGAGCCAACACTGGAGCAAGGCGGCTGGAGCGTCGGACCATTCCATCGAGACGGCCGCGCCGGCGTTCACGACGACCGCCGTGTGCTCGTTGGCGACGCACACCCGACGGATCAGCTCGACTTGGTCGCCCGGCAGGTCCATCGCCTCGCGGTCGTGGCCCTCGGATTCCCACTCCGCGCTCGTGCCGACGACGACGACCGCCACGTCTGCGTCGGTCGCGGCCGCAACTGCGCGTACCATCAGGTCGTCGGGAACCGGCGAAGAGTGTCCGATCTTGAGGCCATGTAGGACCATCGAATCGCGCGACGAGTATTCGATGACCACCTCTACGTCGGTGCCGGCCTCGAGCGCGATCGCCGCCCGCATCTCCTCGCTTCCGGCACCGAAGAGGTACCCCGACGAGCGAGGTGGCGGGTCGGCGAAACCGTCGAGCAGGGTCGTCCCATCGAGGATGAGCCGCGCTCGCCCTGCCTGGCTCAGGGTGAATGCGTGCTCGCCGGACTCGTCGACGCGCAACGTGCACAGCACCCGTGCCGAAAACCCCTCTGCCGGTACGCCCGGCGAGGGTGACCCGAACCAGATGAAGTCTGCCGACCGACGATGGCTCGCGGCGACGACATCGCCCGAGAGGTCGTCGCTCGCGTAGAACTCGACTCGAACTCCCGGCTCACCATCGGGTGTGGTGACCTCGCGCGCCGACAGGGCCGGCGTCGTCTTGTCGATGAGACAGCCCCGTTCATGGCGCAGCCGGTCGCCGAGTCGGTGCTCGAGTGGTTCGAGTGGCGGGATGCGGTAGTGCGCGTTGAGCTGCGCCGAGCCGCCTCCCATGATGTGGGCGACCGAGGCGTTCGGTCCGACGACGGCGACCGAGCCGACGCCGGGGTCGAGCGGAAGCAGGCCGTCGTTACGCAACAGCACGATCGAGTCGATCGATGCGCGTCGAGCAAGGTCCCGATGCTCGGGTCGATCGACCGACCCCTCTTCGTCGTCGATTTCATCGTCCCAACCCCCGAGCTGGTCGATGACATGAAGTCGGCGCCGGACGATCTCGTCGAGCAACTCCTCGGACACGTCACCGGTTTCGACCGCCTTCGCAAGCCGTGGCCCGTAGAAGCCCCCGGGGCCGGGCATCTCGAGGTCGAGTCCCGCTCTCGGGGACATCTCGGTCGATCCGACGGCCAACCAGTCGGTTACGACGAACCCTTCGAATCCCCACTCGTCGCGGAGTATGCCTCGCAGCAGCGGCTCGTTCTCGGTCGAATACACGCCGTTGAGCCTGTTGTAGGCCGTCATCAGGCCGAGTGCGCCTCCCTCGACGACCGCCGCTTCGAACGGCACGAGGTAGAGCTCTCGCAGGGCTCGCTCGTCGATGATCGAGTCGATCGTGTGCCGCTCGAACTCGGTTTCGTTGCCCACGAAGTGCTTCGGCGTGGTTGCGACGCCTTCGGACTGCACGCCTCGGACGAATGCCGCCGCGGTCCGACCCGCGAGAAGCGGATCTTCGGAGTAGCACTCGAAGTTCCTGCCGTACAACGGTGACCGGTGCATGTTGATCGTCGGAGCGAGCAGCACTCGACTCTGTTTGGTGTGTGCCTCGACGCCGAGCATCGCTCCGGCCTCCTCGACGAGCGCCGGGTTCCACGTGGCACCGAGCGCCGAGCCGCACGGAATGCACGCCGACGTGGCGTCCCCACCGAACAGCTGGCCGCCCCTGGCCCCGTTCGGCCCGTCGGTGACCTTCATCGCGGGAATTCCCAGCCTCTCGACCCCGGCCACGGTCCACATGTCAGCACCGTGGGTCAGCGCGACCTTCTCGTCGAGGGTCAGTTCTGCCACGAGTGAGTCGATGTCGCGGGTTGCCATTTCGTGTCCCCCTGGGGTCTGACCCCGTTAGTTGTAGTTCGTCAGAAGTGAGACTTGACCCCGTTAGTTGACCCCGTTCGTTGGGCGAGAAGCGAACGGTACGCCTTGTTGTAGTCGCGGTAGCTCGCCCTCAGCCGGTCGGCGGGCCAGTCGTCGTCCAGGAGCTCGTCCGGCAGCAGCGGGTCGGCGACGAGGTGGCGCACTACAGCTGCCGATAGAGCGAAGCTCGAGGCGACAGCGTCGTGGTCGCCGGCGTTGAGTGCGTCGATCGTTCGGTCCATCTCTTCGAGCAGGTCGCGGGCAGAGTTCGACCAATCCTCGACAGCGAACAGCTCGTAGGCCAGGTCGACCGAGTCGATGTGGGGCACCGAGGCGAAGCGCTGCGTCTGCGCTTCGGCGATCGCGCGGTCGTCTGGCAGCCGATCTCGATCCAGGTTGTCGGGACGCATCCACACGCCCTCTCGCCATTCCTCGAGCCGAAGATGGGTCAGCGCTCGACGCAGCGTCGCCCGCTCGGCGCTGGCACGCGAACCCGTCGGCACGATGCGCATGTCCCAGAACCCGTCCCAATCACGACGGCGGGGCTCGAGGCTCGCCTCCTGTCGACGTTGGCGCGAAAGCAGAGCGCCGGTCAGCTCGTAACGACCGTGATCGTTGACGAGCTCGCCGCGATCGACCATGCGACTCAACGCAACCCGGGTCGTGCCCTCGGCGACGCCGAACTCGGAAGCGAAAGCGACAAGTCGACGCCCCGACATCCTCGGAGGCACCGAGCCAAGCAGCACCGACGCGATGATGCTTCGCGCGCTGAACCCGTGGCTCAAGCCGGCGGCTGATCGACGTAGAGCGTTTTCCAGAATGCGCGGTAGCTCGGGTAGACGAGCTCTGGGGGCAGGTAGCCGTCCTCTTCGAGCGCACGATGAAGCTTCGGGAGGTTGGCCATCGGTATGCCCGAGTCGACGTGGTGCGCCAGATGGAAGCCGATCGCCTGCGACAGGAACACATGCTTGGCCAGGAAGCCCTGGTGGATGTGGTGTGTGGTCAGGCGCCGGTCGGGCGACCGGGTCATACCCGCATGTTCGGCCAGCGCCCGCAGCCGGTTGGCGACTCGCCAGAAGGTGAGCCACGGAAGAAGCCAGAGGAAGAGATAGAGCCACGGATGTCCCGCCAGGGCGAACAGGGCGAAGACGACCACCTGCCCTGCTAGATAGATCGCGGCGCGCCGACGCCGATCGGCCTTGAACAGGCCGACGATGGCGGGACGCAGGTTCTTCCACCCCGATATGCCGACCGCGTCGCGCACGAGCTTACGGCGCATCGAATCGCGCGAGATCGGATAGCGGGCATAGAGGTCGAAATCGGGTTCCTTCGGACCAAACTCGTCGCGGTGGTGTTGGGTGTGGACCAACCTGTAGACGTTCGAGCCGTCGCCGAACACGAGCCAGCCGATGATCCGCTCGCCGATGAAGTCGTTGAGCTTGCGGTTCGAGAAGAGCAGTCGGTGAGCCGCTTCGTGGAACAGCGTCAGCGCACGCTGGAAGTAGAGACCCATGGCGAAGAACGCAGCGATCCAGCCGACCGGGTGGTCGACGGTGACGGCTGCCCAGCACACCACGGCCGGATAGGCCGCCGCTATCAGGACCAGGACCGCGTTGGCGAGGTTGGGGATGCGGCGCAGCTCGGCGCGGAACTCCGGACGGGGTCTGCCATCGGGACGAAGCCGAGCGCTGCCCTCGAACCGCGGCAGCGCTGACGGCGCCAGCCCTCCCGTGAACGCCTCGACGCGTTCGTCGTGTGTCATCGTCGTCGCCATATGGCCAATATTACATACTTGGCGACGCTTGTCCAGGTGCACGTAATACGTCGGATCGACACACCCACACATGCGAACATGCCCAATGGACGATTCGGCAGCGCTCGCCTCCGCGATTCGCACGCGAGCGCGTGAGGTCTTCGAAGGTCGCTCGTGGATCGCGATCAGCGACGTCGTACAGGGCGCGACGGCGAGTGCTGCCGAGCTGCTACGTGCCGGTGCCTCCGACGTGGTGGCAGCCGGGGTCTACGACGGTGTCGGAGCAATCGACACCGAATTCGAAGTGATCCGCTTCGGACAGTCTCCCAATGGCAGCTTCATCGAAGCCATCCGCGAGGCGAGCGACGCTATGCGCCGGCCACCCACGGCGGTGCTCGCAGCCGTCGATGCGTGGGACCCCGACCACCGCGCCAGAGCTGTCGTCGACTTCCTCATGACCGAGGGCACGGTGTGTGGTCGCTCTACGTTCGGCGCGCGTTCCGCCGAATGGGCGGACCTCGAAGACAAGATCGCGTTCATCGACCTGATCGAGCGTGCAGGCGTATTTGCTCATCCGAACCGCATCGTCGAGCTCTCGAATCGCGACGCCGTCCGCGCCGCTCACGCCGAGCTCGCAGGCCGACGCGGGTCGGTGTGGGCTGTCGACAACATCGAGGGCTGGCACGGAGGGGCACACGGCACCAGGTGGGTCACCGACGAAACCGTCGACGCCACGCTCACCGACATCGCCCCGCCCCACCGCCAGGCGCGCATCATGCCCTTCGTCGAAGGAGTCCCGTGCAGCGTGCACGGCATGGTCATCGACGGCACGACTCTCGTGTTCAGGCCGATGGAGCTGTTCATCTACCTCGACCCCGTGGAGCAGAGAATCGTCTACGCAAAGGCGGGCAGCCGCTGGGATCCTGCCACCGACCAGCGCGAGGCGATGCGAGGTGCGGCCCGCAAGATCGGAGCCGAGCTGCACCGTCGGGTCGCCTATCGCGGTGTGTTCACGCTCGACGGGATACTCGCCGCCGATGGCTTCGTACCAACCGAAGTCAACACCCGCTTCGGTGGCGCGCTGCCAGTCACCGTGCCGATCGACGACGGTGACCCGATCAACCTGTTCCTGCTCAACCTCCTCGTCGTCGAGGGGCTGCTCGACGACATCGATGCCGACCTGCTCGAGACAGCCATCACCGACGCTCTCGATCGGAAGCGCTACGCCACCGGCATGTTCGAGACCGACCGAGCCCCGACATCGGAGCAGACGATGAGGATCGGTGCCGATGCCGACGGTGCGATGTGTGTGCTCGAAGCCGAGCCCGGTCAGCCGCGGCTGGCCGATGTGACATGGGGTCGGCGCGGCGACGGTGGCCTGATGTTCATCAGCACGACGCGGGGTATCGAAACTGGGCCACCGAGCGCGCCCGCCCTACTCGAGCTCGCTCGTTTCGCGGACGCCACCTGGAACGTCGGGCTACCCGATCTGGTACCCGCGGCGGGCTGAAGGCAGTGCAAGCACTGAACTCACGTCACTACCACTCGTAGGTGACGCCGGTGAGCTCCTCCGACACATCCCACAGCCGTCGCGCCACAGCGTCGTCCTTTGCGCGTTTCGACCTACCGACCTTCTTGGGGTGGCCGCGCATCTCCATGAAACCGGACGGGCCGTAGTAGTCGCCGCCCTCCACGTCGCGCCCTGTCGCGGCGAGCAACTGCGGCAGCGCCCCCATGGCCGCGCTCTGCGAGAATCGATCCATGATGGGCCGCGATTTGTCCATCAACGTGCCCAGCACCCCGCCGGGGTTCTCGTGGCCGAGGTTGGTGTCCGATCCGCCCGGGTGCGCCGCGACTGCGATCGTCTCGCTGCCCGCCGCGGTGAGCCGGCTCTGCAGCTCGCGGGTGAACAGCAGGTTCGCGAGCTTCGACTGGAAGTAGGCGGAGTAAGGCGAATAGTCGCGTTCGGACTGGAGGTCGTCGAAGTCGATCTTGCCGGGACGGTGGCCGAAGCTGCTCACGTTCACCACCCGCGACGCGCCGGACTCCTGGAGAACGCCCAAGAGATGCCCGGTCAGTGCATAGTGCCCGAGATGGTTCACGCCGAACTGCGTCTCGAATCCCTGAGCGGTCTTGCCCTTCGGCGTCATCATCAGGCCCGCGTTGTTGACGAGCACATCGAGCCGCTCATGGCTGTCGAGGAACTCCTCGGCGCCGGCGCGCACCGATTCGAGATCGGCGAGGTCCATCGCGACGATCTCGAGCGAGCCCGACGGCCGGGTCGCGTCGATTCGGGCCTTGGCTGCGTCGGCCTTGATCGCATTGCGACAGGCCATCACCACCGTCGCGCCCTTGTGCGCCAACGCTCGAGCGGTCTCGTAGCCGAGGCCGCTGTTGGCACCTGTTATCAGCACCGTCCGACCGGTTTGGTCGGGAATGCGGTTCTCGGACCACCTGCTCGTCATGTCGCCATTCTGGGGAGGAAAACCCACGTTCAGCGTGGGTTACCCACCAAATTTTGGATAGTCAAGAGCGCTCAGCGCTCGGTGGTCAGGATCAGGCCGCTCGTCGGGACACCCGAGCCAGCGGTCACCAACACGTTGGTCACCTCGTCGACCTGGTTGACCGAGGTGCCGCGAACCTGACGCACCGCCTCGGCGATCCCGTTCATGCCGTGGATGTATGCCTCGCCGAGTTGCCCGCCGTTGGTGTTGATCGGAAGGTCGCCGCCGATCTCGATGTTGCCGTCGGCGATGAAATGCTTGGCCTCGCCGCGCTCGCAGAACCCGAACTCCTCGAACTGCGGCAGCACCAAGGGCGTGAAGTGGTCGTAGATCGTGGCGGTCTGGATGTCTTCTGACCCGAGCCCGGTCGCCTCCCACAGCTGCCGCGCCACGATGCCCATCTCGGGGATTCCCGTGATGTCGTCTCGGTAGTACGACTTCATCATGTGCTGATCTTCGGCCACGCCCTGGGCCGCCGACGCGATGACCGCGGGCGTCACGTCGAGATCTGCCGCTCGATCGAGGGTCGTGATCAGCAAGGCCTGCCCGCCATCGGACTCCTGGCAGCAGTCGAGCAGTCGAAGCGGCTCGGAGATGTACCGGCTCTCCTGATGGTCCTCCAACGTGATCGGCTTCTCGTAGAAGAACGCGGCCGGGTTGTTCGCCGCGTGTCGGCGATCGGCTACGGCGACCCGCCCGAAGTCCTCCGAGGTCGCTCCGTACTGATGCATGTAGCGGGTGGCGAACATGCCCACCCACTGGGCCGGGGTGAGGAGGCCGAACGGCGACGACCACGAGAAGCTGATGTCGAACGCCTCGGGCGTCTGGTGTCTGCCCTGCACGCCCGAGCCGAACCGGTGCCACGAACGCTCGTTGAAGGCCCGGTAGGCGAGCACGTAGTCGGCGACCCCCGAATGCACCGCCACCGCAGCTTGCTGCACGACGGCGCACGGAGCGCCGCCACCGTGGTTGATCATGCTGAAGAACGTCAGCTCGGGAATGCCGAGGTTGCGTGCGACCTCGATCTCGGTGTTCTTCTCCGAGCTGAACACCGACATGCCGTTGACCTGGGCCGGATCGACCCCGGCGTCGGCACAGGCCGCGAGGCAAGCCTCGGTGGCGAGCTGCATGGGCGTGCGCCCCGAGTTCTTGGAGAACTCCGTCGCTCCGATACCGACGATGGCGGTCTTGCGTGCGAAGTCGACCATGTCAGCGGCCCTCCCCGATGTCGCCTGCCGACCCCCCGGGCAAGGCGAGCGTGGCCGTACCCGTTACGTGGTTGCCCAGAGCGTTTGCACCCTTGAACCCGACGGTGACCGTGCCGTCGTCGGCTACCTCCGACACCGCACCCGACATCGTCATCGTGTCATAGGGGTAGTTCGGTACACCGAGTCCGATTTCGAGCGACCGGAACCGGGCGTCGGGGCCGGCCCAGTCGCCGATCCAACGGTTGCACAGCCCGCTCGTCGTCAGGATGTTCATGAAGATGTCCTTGGACCCCTTCTTCTGCGCGAGATCGCGGTCGTGGTGCACGTCCTGGAAGTCGCGGGTCGCGATGGCGGTGGAGATGATCAACCGGGGGTCGAGGGGGATCGGGCACAGCGGGAGCCGATCGCCCACCGACACGTCGGACATGGCTCGGGTCGCGGTGTTGCGCTCGGGTTGCGCCGGGCGGAACTGGTGGAGCGTCACGTCGTCGTGGGTGTCGATGTAGCAGACCTCGAGCGGCATGCCGATCTCGAGCTGATCGGGCTTGACGTCGACGATGTTGGACACGATCCGCACGCCTTCCTCGAGCTCGACGAGGCCGACGATGAGCGGATAGTCGAACGCCGGCATCTGCGGGTAGTGGGGAACGGTGTAGCTGTAGAGGGTGCCGCGCCCCGATGCGACGACGTAGTCGTAGTCCATCGACTGCGTTCGGGGGTTGGCGTTGGCGGGCGGGTGGATGAGCGACCCGTCGTCGGTGAAGCGTTGGATGCGCAGCTCGTGTTCGCGCAGTCCCTCCCAATGCCATGCCTGGTCTTGATTCCATTGAGGCATCGGTCTCGGCGGCCTGGGTTTGGGCGGGAAGAAGTCGTCGGGGTCGAGCCCGGCTGCTTCGAGCGCTTCTCGCTTCGGATCGGGTTCGGGCTCGCGGGTGCGGCCGGTGCCGGGCTTGAACTTGAGCACTCGGAACGACAGCGTGCCGACCGTGTCGCCGTTCTGGTCGGTGAAGACCTGTTCGGTGGTGACAAAGTGTCCGATGCCGAGCCCAGTCTTCTTCTCCTCCGATACGTCGACGAGCGTCGTGAGGCTGGTGACCAGATCGCCCGGACGGAGGTAGCGCTCGTAGGTCTGGTCGGAGTTGGTGGCCACGACGCTCGAGTACCCGGCCGCGTCTAACTTGCCGTACACGACCGCGGAGGGTTCCTTCAGGTCGCGACCGGGCTGTTGACCCATCGTCAGACCAGGCATCGTCCACACGTTGAGCATGGCGGGCGGGGCCACGATGCCGCCGTGGGGGCCATTCGCCGCCGCCTCGGCGTCGGTGAAGTTCGGATTCGCGTCGGCGATGGCATCGCACCAGTTGCGAATCGTCGGGACGTTGACCGGATCGCGGGCCACCTTGGGATTACCGGTCAGCCCCACCATCTCCCGGAGTTCCTCACTCAGATCTGCCATGGCGCCATCCTCGCCCAAACCACCCTCCAGACAAAACCAAGTGAATCCGGTGTCAGACCAAAGTTTCGCGACCCCGGTGTCAGACCAAAGTTTCACTTGATTGGTGCCGATGGGAACCTGGAGGCGACCTCATGCGTCGAAACGACATGACCGTGCAACGACCCACGTACCCCCTTCGCCTGTTGGCAGCGTTCGCGATCGTCGCGATGCTCGCCGCGTCGTGTTCATCCTCCGACGACGACAGCGCCGGCGAGACCGACAAGTCCTCGACGTCGAGCGCGTCAGACAACGGGTCGGCCGAGACGGGTGGCGAAGGCGGCCTGAGCATCGGTTCGGGAACACCGGACGAGAGCGATGAGGTGTCGCGGGTCGTGCAGGTCGTCGAGGGCGAGGAGCTCAGCCCGGGCGACATCGACACGGTCACCGACCGGGTCGGCCCGCTCCCCCAACCCGAGGAAGGCGACGGGTTCGAACGGCCACCCGAATCCAAGCCACCGCCCCGCACGGGCACCGACATCGACGAGCCCTTCCCTCCCGCCCCCCAGCCGCCCCCGCCTCCGGTCGACGAGGGCCCGCTCGAGGTTCTCCGCTACCAGCCCGAGGGCGATGTTCCCATCGCCCCGTTCGTGTCGATCACGTTCAACCAAGCGATGGTTCCCCTGTCGACACTCGGCCAGGTAGCCGAAGCCGACGTGCAGGCCACGATCGAGCCCGCCGTCGGCGGCACATGGCAGTGGATCGGCACCAACACTCTGCGGTTCGACCACGACTCCGACCTCATCGATCGCCTGCCGATGGCCACCGACTACACGGTCACCGTCCCGGCGGGCACGACCAGCGAGAGCGGCGGCGCGCTCGCCGACGACGTCAGCTTCAGCTTTCGCACTCCGCCTGCGCAGGTGCAGTCGGTCTCACCGGTCCATGACTCGCTGCCTCTCGAGCCCCTGTTCGTTGCCACCTTCGACCAGCACGTCGACCCCGACGCGGTGCTCGCGGCCACAACGCTCGACGCCGACGGCGATATCGAGCTGCGACTTGCGACCGACGAAGAGATCGAAGCCGACGAGAACGCGGCCAACCGGATAGCCACCGCGCCCGAGGGCCGTTGGGTCGCGTTCCGTCCCGTAGACGCGCTCGAGCCCGACACGTCGCTGACGCTCACGATCGGGCCCGACATCGGTTCGGCGGAAGGGACCAAGCTCAACCGCGAATCGCACACCGAGCAGATGTCGACCTACGCACCTCTAGCCGTCGACGACCACGCCTGCAAGGAAGAGCCGTGCGACCCGCGCTGGGATGAGCTCTGGCTGACATTCAACAACTCGCTCGACGCCGATGTGTTCGAACAGTCGATGGTCTCGGTCGAACCGGAGATCCCCGGTGTCCGCATCGACCAACACGGCAACCAGGTGTCGATCCGGGGCAGGCTCACCGCATCGACCACGTACTCGGTCTCGCTGTCGTCCGAGATCACCGACACGTTCGGCCAGACCCTCGGCGATCAAGATCCGGTCAGCTTCGAGGTCGGCCCGGCAAGGCCCGAGATCGGCCAGTTCTTCAACCAGATCACCACCAGCGATCCGCTCGTCGACGATCCGTCGGTGTCGATCGGGACCATCGGACACGACGAGCTGAGGGTGACGATCTACGAGGTCGACATCGACGACTGGAACCAGTATCGGATCTATCAGCAGATCTTCGACGATCCGGACGTCGACCGTCCCGACTGGCCGGTGCTGTCGAACGATGTTGTATCGACCGCCGATCCGTCGATCCTCACCGAAACGGCCATCGCGGTCGGTGAAGCATTGGCCGCCGCGAACGGTCACGTCGTCGTGCAGGTCGAGTCGACGGAGCCCTACAGCCGTAACGACGACGACTACTGGATGAACCGCCCCGCATTCACGTGGGTGCAGGGGTCGACCGTCGGCGTCGATGCCTTCGTCGACCGCGACGAGCTTCGGGTTTGGGCGACAGACCTCACCGACGGCAGCTCGCTCGATGGCGTGTCGGTCACCATCGGCGACACCGACTCCACCGCGACGACCGATGCGGAGGGGCTCGCCTCGTTGCCGATCGACACCGACATCGACGCCAGCCACCTCATCGCCCGCGTCGGCGACCAGACCGCGATCGCGACCGCCTTCGTGTCGGGCTACGACCCCCAGGACACCGCACGCTGGTACGTGTTCGACGATCGGGCCACCTATCGACCCGGCGAGACGGCCCGCGTGAAGGGCTGGGTGCGCAAGCTGACCCCCGACGATCCCCAGCTTGCACTAGTCGACAGCGAGCTCGAAGACGGCGACAAGGTCACGTACACCGCCCGCGACTCATGGGGCAACGAAATCGCGACCGGCAACACACCGCTGTCCCCCCTCGGCGGGTTCGACTTCTCGATCGACATCGAGCCCGGCGCCACGCTCGGCGAGGCCTACATCGAAATGCTCGCACCCGACGTCGGCGGGTGGACGCACGTGTTCCAGATACAGGAGTTCCGCCGCCCCGAGTTCGAGGTCACGACTGAACCCGATACCGCCGGCCCCTACCTGGTCGAAGTGCCCGTCACCGTCGAAGCGAACGCCACCTACTTCGCCGGCGGTCCCCTCCCCGACGCCGAGGTCGAATGGGCGGTCAGCACCCGACGCTCGACCTATCGTCCTCCCAACAACGACGAGTACACGTTCGGCATCGATCCTCCCTATTGGGAGTACGGCCCCGGCCCCGCCTATCGGGGCGACGTGTTCTACGAGGCCGAATACGACTACACCAGCGAGATCGGTCCGTACGAGGAGCCGGTCGAGCCCGAGTACTTCTCAGGCCGCACCGACGAGTCGGGCTCTCACTACCTCGACATCACCGTGGACGCCCACGAAGAGCTCCAGCCCCAGACCGTCGATGCCGAAGCGACCGTGTTCGACGTCAACCGCCAGGCCTGGTCGTCGACCAGTGACCTGCTGGTACACCCGTCCGACTACTACGTGGGGCTTCGCAGCGATCAGAACTTCCTCGAGCAGGGCGACGACATCGTGGTCGATGGCTTGGTCGTCGATATCGACGGTGAAGTGGTCGAAGGCGCCGACGTGGTGATCGAAGCCGGGCGTGTCGAATCGCGATTCGTCGACGGCGAGTTCACTGACGAAATCGTCGACGTGCAAACCTGCGACCTCACATCGGGCGCCGAGGCCGAGCAGTGCACCTTCTCGACCGATATCGGCGGCAACTATCGCATCGATGCGACGGTCACCGACGACGACGGCCGCCGGCAGCTCTCGCGACTGAGCGTCTGGGTCAGCGGCGGCGACGCACTGCCGAGCCGCAACGTCGAGCACGAGCGGGTGACCCTCGTCCCCGACGCCGAAGAGTACGAGCCCGGCGATGTGGCCGAGGTGTTCGTGCAGGCTCCGTTCGCCGACGCCGAAGGGCTGTTGACCCTCGTGCGCGGAGGCTTCGTGTCGACCGAACGGTTCAGCATCGACGGAACCTCGACCGTGCTCGAGATCCCGATCGAGGACCGCTACATCCCGAACCTCGGCGTGCAGGTCGATCTAGTCGGCACGGCCGAGCGCGCAGCCGACGACGGTTCGCCGCTGCCGGACGCGCCGCGCCGTCCCGCGTTTGCGACCGGGCTGGTCGACCTTCCCATCCCGCCGATCGCGCGCACCCTCAACGTCGACGCCGAACCCGCCAACGACACGGTGGCCCCGGGCGCCGACACGACGCTCGACGTGACGGTCACGGGACCGGGCGGCAACCCGGTTGGCGGGGCCGAGATGTCGGTCGTGATCGTCGACGAGGCTGTGCTGTCGCTGTCGGCCTACGAGCTCGCCGACCCGAACTCGGTGTTCTACCAGCCGATCATCGGTGAGGTCGCCGGCTACTACGCCCGCAACCTCATCCAGCTGACCGCTCCCGACCCGGTCGACGGTGAACCGTCGGTGCCTACCACGGTTGCCGCTCTCGCCGACGAAGAGGGCGAGGATGGTGCCGCCGAGAGGTTGGCCGCGGTCTCCGGGGATGCCGACTCGGCTGACTTCGTATCCGATGATTCGGGTCCAGCGCCTGCCGAACAGGCCAGCGCTCGCAACGCCTTTGGCGGCGAGTCGGCACAAGCCGACGGTTCCGAGATCGACGAGCGGCTCGACTTCGACGCGCTCGCCGTGTTCGAACCGACGGTGACCACAGATGCCGCCGGCAAGGCCACGATCGACGTGCCGCTGCCCGACAGCCTCACCCGCTACCGCGTCATGGTCGTCGCGGTCGACGGCGCCGACCGGTTCGGTTCGGGCGAGGCCAACATCACTGCCCAGCTTCCGCTCATGGCCCGCCCGTCGGCGCCGCGCTTCTTGAACTTCGGCGATGCGATCGAGCTTCCCGTGATCGTTCAGAACAACACCGACGCCGAGGTCACCGCCGACGTCGTCATCGAGGCGACCAACCTGCTGCTCCCGGGCGCTACCGGCAAGAGGGTCACGGTCCCTGCCAACGACAGGGTCGAGGTGCGCTTCGACGCGGCAACCGACGACGTCGGCACCGCGACGTTCCGCATCGCCGCCGTCAGCGGAGATAGCTCCGATGCTGTTACCACCGAACTGCCGGTCTACACCCCGGCCACCGCCGAAGCGTTCGCGACCTACGGCGTGGTCGACGACGGGGCGATCTTCCAGTCGGTCGTCGCTCCCGAGAACGTGTTCGGGCAGTTCGGCGGGCTCGAGATCGACACGTCATCGACTGCGCTCCAAGCGCTGACCGATGCCGTGCTCTATCTCCACGACTATCCGTTCGAGAGCGCCGACGCCTACGCCTCACGCATACTCTCGGTCGCGGCTCTACGCGACGTGCTCGAGGCGTTCTCCGCCGAGGGACTGCCCGAGCCGGCCGAGCTGAACGCCTCGGTCGACGCCGACATCGCCGGTCTCCTCCGCCTCCAGAACGAAGACGGCGGATTCGCGGGCTGGCAGGTCGGCCGTCGGTCTGATCCGTACCGCAGCATCCAGGCGGTCCACGCACTGGTCGAGGCCCGTCTCGCCGGGTACGGCGTGGCCGACGGAGGCTACGACCGCGGTCTCGACTACATCAGGAACATCGAGTCCTTCTACCCGCCGGAGATGTCAGAGATGACCCGGCACACGTTGAGCGCTTACGCGCTTCACGTACGAGACATCGCGGGCGATCGCGACGCCGCGAAGGCCGACGCGCTCTACATCGAGGCCGGCGACGACTTCGGGCTAGACGGGCTCGCATGGCTGTGGCCGATCATCGACGACACCGAGGCACACGCCGAGATCGCCCGGCGATTCGCGAACGCAGCGGTCGAGACCGCCGGTTCAGCGACGTTCTCGACCGACTATGGCGACGACGCCTACGTGCTGCTCTACAGCGATCGCCGCACCGACGGAATCGTGCTCGACGCGCTCATCTCCGAACAGCCCGACAGCACGCTCATCCCCAAGGTCGTGACCGGCCTGCTCGGCAATCAGGTCGAGGGCCGCTGGAACAACGTGCAGGAGAACGCCTTCATCCTCCTGGCGCTCAACGAGTACTTCAACACGTTCGAATCGGTCGACCCCGACTTCATCGCACGGGTGTGGCTGGGCGACACCTACGCCGCCGAGCACGCCTACCGCGGACGCAGCACCGATCGACGACACACCCTCGTACCGATGCAGGACGTCGTAAACGCGGGTGACAACGACGTGATCGTCGGCAAGGAAGGCGCCGGCCGCCTCTACTACCGCCTCGCCATGCGTTACGCGCCCGACGACCTCGATCTCGATCCGCTCGATCGTGGGTTCGTCGTGCAGCGCACCTATGAGGCGCTCGACGATCCCGACGACGTGTCGCGCGACGAGGACGGAACCTGGCGGGTCAAGGCCGGCGCCCGGGTGCGGGTGAACCTCACGATGGTCGCCGAGAGCCGCCGAACAAACATGGCGCTCATCGACCCTCTGCCCGCGGGTCTCGAGCCGCTCAACCCCGACCTCGCGGTAACCCAATCGTTCCCGCCCGAGATACCGCCCGAGGAGGAGTTCCACGACGACGGGTTCGCCCCCGAACCAGCGATCGCGGAGGATGCCGCCAGCTTCGACATCGGTTACCCGTGGTGGGGCGAGTGGTACGAACACGAGAACCTCCGCGACGACCGTGTCGAGGCGATCGCCACGCTGCTCGGGGCAGGCACCTATGAGTACCGCTACGTAGCCCGCGCCACCACGCCGGGTACCTACGTGGTGCCTCCCACCCGTGCCGAGGAGATATACGCGCCGGAGACCTTCGGCCGCAGCGGCACCGACGCCGTCGTCGTCGAGTAGGTGAAACCAGTGCCTGGCACCGCGAACCCACTGGTGTCGGGCACCGAGCTCAGAGCGCGCTGGGACCAAGATCACCTGGAGCTCGGTGCCTGACACCTTGCGCTGAGTTCAGGTTGGGTAGCGTCGTGAGAATGAAGATCGCCGCCATTGCCCTGCTCGCACTAGCCTTATTCGCCGCTGGATGCAGCGACGACGACATCGAGCCTTCGGTCAGCGGCGAGCCCTTGTCGGCCGAAGACGCCGCGCCGACGCCTACGACAGAGGGGGGCCAGAGCTCAGGGGATCTGACCGTCCTCACCCGCGGGCCTTACGCGACAGGCGGAGACGTGTTGGTCGAGTACACCGGCTCGGCCGAAACGGTCGGCTTCACCGCTGGCGGCGTCGAGCTCGAAGTCGAACAGCGAGACGACACCGTCTATCTGGTTTCCGGCCTCCCGGACGGAGAGTCGACCATCGAGGCACCCGATGCCTCGGTCGACGTCGTCAACTACCCGATCACAGGGCCGGTGTTCTCCGGGCCGCATCAAGAGCCTCTGTTCTGCACGCTCGGAGCATTCGGACTCGAACCGACGGGCGACGACGACTGTTCCGCCAAGACGCGCATCGAATACGGGACCATCGACGAATCGGGCGAGTTCGCGGTGTTGCCCGACGGTGCCGCACCCGACGACCCCGGCGAGGTGATCCGACTCGAGACCGGCACGATCAATCGCGGCGTCTATCAGGTCGCTGTACTCGACCCCTCGATGGGTGCCGAACCGATCGAACCCGGCAAGCATCTCATCTACCGGTTCGGTGGCGGGTGCGGAACCGGACACACCCAGGGCAGGCCGCTCGGCGCCGAGGTTCTCGACGTCGAAGCACTCGCCGCCGACTACATCGTCGCCACCTCGACGTTCAACACGTTCCAGACCCACTGCAACGACGTGCTGTCGGCCGAGACCTTCATGATGACCCAGGAGCACATCGACGAAATGCTCGGACCCATCGGCCTGACCGTAGGAAGTGGAGGGTCGGGCGGAGCGATCCAGCAGTACTCGATCATGCAGAACTATCCCGGGCTGCTCGACGCGGCACAGATCAGCGTCAGCTTCCCCGACGCGATCACGATCGCCGCGGGCGTCACCGACTGCGGACTCCTCCTCGACTACTTCGGGAGCGAGGAGGGATCGGAATTCAGCGACGCGGCACGCCGAGCCATCCAGGGTCACGGCACGACCCAGACCTGTCAGGCTTGGAGGACGACCTTTCTCGACAACATCGATCCCTCAAAGTCGTGTGACGGAGCTATCCCGGCCGAGGAGGTATACGACCCCGCGGACAACCCCGACGGCATCCGCTGCACGCTCCAGGACTCGGCCTCGAACCTGTTCGGCGTCGACGCCGACGGGTTCGGTATTCGCGCTCTCGACAACACCGGTGTCCAGTACGGGCTGGGAGCATTGAACGATGGCGTCATCACCGTCGACCAGTTCCTCGACCTGAATGGGGCGATCGGAGGGTACGACATCGACGGCACCATCGGACCAGATCGTATGAACACCCCCGCGGAAGTCTTCGAAGCCGCATACGCCGACGGCCGCGTGTTCCAGGCCGGCGGCGACTCTAGGACGATTCCGATCATCGACACCGATCTCTACAGCGACCTGGCGTTCGACATCCACGACCGGCATCGGTTGTTCGCCGTTCGCGAGCGGCTTACTGGCGACGCAGCCACAGCTTCGCCGAACCGCGTGATCTGGACCCGCGGTGGCGCAGGTCTAATCGAGGCGGTCAGCGGCGGCGACCCTGAAAGCGCCAGGGATTCGATCGAGGCGGTTGCACCCTCGCAAATCGATGGGGTCGACCTCCTCGTCGAGTGGGCGACGACCGGCCAGCGCCCCGACGGTGTGGCCGACGACTGCATCATCGACGGCGAACGAATCGTCGGCGACGAGGCGTTCGCTCCAGGCCAGCCGTGCGCCGAGACATACCCCTACTTCGGCGATCCCCGCACTGCCGCCGGCGCCCCGCTACGCAACGACATCATCAAGTGCACCACTGTCCCGGTCGACGTCGACGCCTACGAGGTCGAATTCGACACAAACCAGGCCGCAGCCCTCGAGCAGATCTTCCCCGATGGCGTCTGCGATTGGAGCCTGCCGGGCGTCGGACAGGTTCCGCTGAGGGGAACCTGGCTCGAATACGGCGGGTGAGGTCGACAGGTGTTCTCGTCGTCGGGAGCCTGAACCTCGACCACACGCTCAAGGTGGCTCGACTTCCTGGCCCCGGCGAGACCGTGCTCGCAACCGGCCTCACCGTCGGGCTCGGTGGGAAGGGAGCGAACCAGGCCGTCGCTGCGGCTAGGGCCGGCGCCGCGACCGCTTTCGTCGCCTGTGTCGGCTCCGATGCTCGGCCGCTCGTCGGTCCGCTCGCCGACGACGGGATCGACGTCACGCACGTGTTCACCCACGCCGACCTCCCTACGGGCGCGGCCTACATCGTCGTCGATGACCGCGGGGAAAACTCGATCGTGGTCAACCTCGGTGCAAACACTGCGCTGGCCGGCGACAACGTGGCGCGTGCAGTCGAGGACCTATCACCGCAGGTCGTCCTCGCTCCGTTGGAGGCGCCGATCGAAGCCGTCGACGCCATGTTGGCGGAACCGTCGGCGATACGGATCGTCAACGCCGCGCCGTTCGACGTCGCGATCGTCGAACGGCTCGAGCGAATCGATGTCCTCGTCGTGAATGGGACCGAACACGATGCGCTCGTCGGCGCAGGTGGCGAGATGGGCCCCGACCGAGTGCTCATCGTCACCAGGGGGGCTGACGGCGTCGACATCTTGCGAGGTACCGATCAGCTCCACATTCCGTCGACACCGGTCGAACCGGTCGACACCACCGGCGCCGGCGACACGTTGTGCGGCTACCTCGCTGCGGGGCTGGCCGGAGGCCTCGAGATCGTCGATGCGGCTCGATGGGCATCGAGCGCCGCTGCCGTCTCGACGACGAGACCGGGCGCGGCGTCGTCGATCCCCCACACCTCCGAGGTGGACTGGCCCTGAGTCGAAGGGCGCTCAGTCGGCGACCACTTTCACAGAACTGAGGCCAAAAGGTCGGTGCCGTACTCCTCGGCAAACCAGAACGAGGCGTCGATGGAGAAGTGCACCCCGTCTGGTCGCAACACACCGACACCATCCACGCTTTCGACAGCCTCGCCCCCCGGACACAGCAGGTCGGCAAGGTCGTAGATCTCCACCCCGTCGATTACATCGAGCTCGGCGATGATCTCCTGATTCAGGTATTCGACCTTGCGATTCACGTCGGCGATGTCGGGCGCCAGGCCACTGCTCTCGACACGGCAAGGCAGGGTCATCCACAGAACCGATGCGCCAGACTCGACGAGCGTGTCGGCGACAGCTCGGTAATCCTCACCCACGACAGCGTCGAGCTCCGGGTCACCGAGCGAAAGAAGCTCTCCGCCGTCGACCAGGCGACGATCGCCTATATCGCGCGCACCGCCGTAGACGATGACGAGGTCGGGCCCGAACGCCTCAACCTGAGCAGCTAGACCTTCCCTAGCCACGATACAGCGCTCTGGGACCGGTTCGGGCCGGCCAAGATGCTCACCTTCACCGACTGTTACGAAGCCGCAGCCTAGCGCACCAGCATTCCACACCAGCGCTTCGCCGTTGGCCGCCGCCCAGCGTTCCAACCCGTGGGCGAGCGAGCGCCCTTGTGAGTCACCGATGACCATGACCCGCGTACGGTCGTCGTCGTCTGCCCGCTGGTAGAGCTCGATCTCCGACAAGATTGCTTCCGCAGACCGCCGGGCGAGCTCGCCGTTCTGAACGCTCGTTGGGTCGGGCAGTAGGGCCGACGCCAAGCGGAAGAAGCCCCGCGCTCTCTCCGATTCCATGATTCCCATCGCCTGTCCGAAGGGCGACCCGTCGCGCTGAATCGCAGTACCGAAGTCGGCCGATGTCTGAGCCCAGAGAATCGGAGCGTCTCTGTCGGACAACAGCTCGATTCCCTTCCGGAGCACATGTGCCATCTCTTCGATGACCTCGGATTCGACACCTTCGGGCGTGTCGTCGGTGACGCCGCTCCAATCGTCGATGTGTACGAGAACCAGGTCTGGATCGTGCTCCTCGATCAGAGCGGGCCATTCTCGCTCCCACCTCTCGCACACCGGCCCGCTATCCAGCTCGACGAGCTCGGCGGCGCACGCGAATGTGCCACCATCGGTGACCTCGAGTGCGACGTCCTCCTCAGCCATTTCGACAAGAGCCTCGATAACCCCTGCACCAGGATCGTCACCTATCGCAAGTACGTCGAGCACGCCATCGCTCGACAACACCGGCATCGCCAGAACCGTGTCTTCCTCACGAATCGCGCCGAGCGGATCGGCTCCGGAATCGGTGGCGGTCAGCGCAGTCCCGATCACGAGCAGCGAGCCGATCGCGGGAATGCTCACAAGCCGCACAGGTCTGGGCAAACCAAACGTCTCACCGCGTCGAATCGGCTCCTCTAGGTAGCGATGTGACAAGAAGGCGACCACGTAGGTCACCGCCAACCGCAGACCGAACAGTGGCCATTGCCCCAGACCCGTTCGAGATTCGTCGAGCCACAAGAAGATCGGGAAATGGTAGACGTACAGCCCGTAGACGATTCGTCCGCTGAAAGCGAGAGGAGGAAATCGGTAGAGCCACTTCAGCGGTCCCCAGTCCGCGATGATGCCCACGACGACGAGGGCGGACATGATCGCAAAGCCAAGGAGCCCTCCCCGCCAGAGGTCAGGGTTCGTGAGATCGGCTGTCGTCATCAGCCAAAGGCTCACCATCGCAGCAACGAACCCGATAGAGCCGAGTACTCGGCGGGTCGTCGGACTGAAGTCTGAGCCGGTGCGGGTGAGAATCACCGCTAGGAACGCACCGACGAGAATCTCACCGATGCGTGTGTCGGTGCCGTAGTAGACGCGGTCGATGCTCGCACCCGAGCGAAACAGCCAGTATGCCCAGATCGTCGAAGCGAGGGTCACCCCGGCAAACAGCAGGCCCGGACCGAGCAAACCCCGCCGGAGCCTAAGCACACCAAAAAGGGCGACGGGCATCAGCAGGTAGAACTGCTCCTCGACTGCAAGCGACCAGTAGTGCTGAACCGGTGAAGGGTCCGCAAAGAGCTCGAGGTAGCTGACGTCGGTCGCGATCAAGAGCCAGTTCGTGACGTAGGCGGCCGCACCCAACACCTCTCCAGGCAGGGCCTCGGCCTGGCCCTTGGTCGCCACGGTCGCCCCGAAGATCATGACTCCGAAGAGGCCCACGTAGGCGGCGGGGATCAGCCGACGAAAGCGGCGGATCCAGAACCGCTTGAGGTCGAGGCGGCCGTACTGTTGCTGGTCGCGAAGCAGAAGGGCCGTTATCAAGAACCCGCTGAGCGTGAAGAACTGCGACAGGGTGAAGAATGCCCCGGACGCCCAGTCGAATTGGGCGTGAAAGGCCATCATGACGAGCATCCCGAGCCCGCGCATGCCGTCGAAGCCGGGCTGGTAGGCGCCGAAGGCCCTCGGCGCCACAGGGGCTTCGGTGCGACCAACCATGGGTGAACTTCAGGCTAGACCACTATCCGGGACCGCTTGCCATCGCGACGTGGTCGACATGCGCAACGCAGACATCGTCGCGGCCGAACTCGTGGGCTTCAGGCCAGGGTCACAACGCCGTCGCTGACGTCGACCGAAACCGTATCGCCATCGCTGAATCGACCTTCGAGTAGTGCCGACGCCAGGCGGTCGCCGATCTCGCGTTGAATCAGCCGTTTGAGGGGTCGAGCGCCGAAGTCCGGGTCGAATCCGGCTTCGGCCAGCCAATCGAGCGCTGCGTCGGTGACAGTTAGGCCGAGCCGGCGGCCTTCGAGTCGCGCTCGCAGCGTTGCCAGTTGGATCTCGACGATGTCTCGTAGGTGGCTCCGTTCGAGCGAACCGAATCGCACGATCTCATCGACGCGATTGATGAACTCGGGTCGGAAGTAGTCCCGCGGTTCGCCGGGCAGGTTCGAAGTCATGATCAGCACGGTGTTGGTGAAGTCGACCGTGCGGCCCTGACCATCGGTGAGTCGACCGTCGTCGAGCACCTGGAGCAGGACATTGAACACATCGGTGTGTGCCTTCTCCACCTCGTCGAGCAAGACGACCGAATACGGCCTACGCCGCACTGCCTCGGTGAGCTGCCCGCCCTCGTCGTAGCCGACGTAGCCGGGGGGAGCACCGATGAGCCGCGCAACGGTGTGCTTCTCCATGTACTCGCTCATGTCGATGCGAACCATCGCCCGTTCGTCGTCGAACAGGAAGTCGGCGAGTGTTCGGGCCAGTTCGGTCTTTCCCACTCCGGTCGGTCCGAGGAAGAGGAATGAACCGATCGGGCGGTTGGGGTCGCTGATGCCGGCGCGGCTGCGACGGATCGCATTGGCCACCGCACCCACCGCATCGTCCTGACCGACGACGCGTTGGGTCAGCACCTCCTCGAGTCGGAGGAGTTTGTGCATCTCGCCTTCCATCAGGCGCGATACCGGAACTCCGGTCCAGCGCGATACGACCTCGGCGATGTCCTCCTCGTCGACCTCTTCTTTGAGCATGGCCGACGTGGCCTGGAGGTCGTCGAGGCGCTTCGTCGCCTCGGTCACCGCGACCTCGAGTTCGGGCACGCGTCCGTATCGGATCTCCGCAGCGGTCGAGAGGTCGCCCAGGCGCTCGTGTCGCTCGGCTTCGGCCCGTGCGGATTCGAGTGCCTCCTTCTTCGCGCGAATCTCGTCGATTGCGTCCTTCTCCGACCGCCAATGAGCCTGCATTCCCGTGAGCTCTTCACGAAGGTTCGCGAGCTCCTCGTCGAGCGTGACGAGCCGCTCGACCGACGCATCGTCGGTCTCCTTTTCGAGCGCGACGCGTTCGATCTCGAGCTGACGAATTCGACGGTCGATCACATCGATCTCCGTCGGCATCGAGTCGATCTCGATGCGCAGGGTGGACCCGGCTTCGTCGACGAGGTCGATCGCTTTGTCGGGCAGAAATCGACCGGTGATGTAGCGATCCGACAGGGCAGCGGCAGCGACGAGAGCCGAATCCTGGATTCGTACGCCGTGGTGGACCTCGTAGCGTTCCTTTAGACCGCGCAGAATCGCAATCGTGTCCTCGACGCTCGGTGGCGCCACGTAGACGTTCTGGAAGCGCCGTTCGAGCGCCGCATCCTTCTCGATGTACTTGCGGTACTCGTCGAGCGTGGTCGCGCCCACCATTCGAAGTTCGCCGCGCGCGAGCAGGGGCTTGATCATGTTCGATGCATCCATCGAGCCCTCGGAGGCGCCTGCACCGACGATCGTGTGCAGTTCGTCGACGAAGGTGATGACTTCGCCCTCGGCCTCGGTGATCTCCTCGAGAACCGCCTTGAGTCGCTCCTCGAACTCGCCCCGATACTTCGCACCCGCGACCAGAGCTCCGAGGTCGAGTGCAATAAGGCGCTTGTTGCGCAGCGACTCGGGCACGTCGCCCTCGACGATCCGCTGCGCGAGGCCCTCGACTATCGCGGTCTTGCCGACACCAGGTTCGCCGATGAGGACTGGGTTGTTCTTGGTCCGCCGAGACAACACCCGCACCGTGCGGCGGATCTCTTCGTCGCGGCCGATGACCGGGTCGAGCTTGCCCGCACGAGCCTCCTCGGTCAGGTCCCGACCGAACTGCTCGAGAGATTGGAACGTGTCCTCGGGATTCTGACTCGTGACCCGGTGGGATCCGCGGAGGCGGACAAGCGCCTCACGCACCTCACCGTGGTCGAGGCCGAGCCTGTCGACCAGGCCGAGCAGGAGGTGCTCGGTCGACAGGTACTCGTCGCCGAGCTCGGTGCGCTCGTGGTCGGCCCGCTCCAGCACGTCGCGCAGCTCTCGACCGACCTGGGGTTCACCCCCGTATGCGCGTGGCAGCGAGTCGAGGGCCTCGGCGGCCTTGTTGCGCGCGGCGAGCGGCGCCAAACCGAGCGTCTCGAGCAGGCCGAGGACAAGACCCTCGGGTTGCGCGACGAGAGCGGCGAGCAGGTGGTCGGGTGTGACCTCGGGGTTGCTGCGCTTCTGAGCGTCGCTGGTGGCGGCTTGGAAGGCCTCTTGGGTCTTCAGCGTCCAGCGGGCAGGATCGAAGGCGGTCGACACGGGCGCGGGTCCTTTCTCCACAAGGGAAGAATCGTAATACTATCCGAAAACTTGAGTCCTAGTATATCAAGTTCTGAGCCGATGTACGACCGTCAGAAATCAGCGCCAGTCGCGGTTAGCAGCGACATAGCTGTGCAATCAAGGAAATGTGACCGAAGTCATGCCGAGCCGCGGACAAACCGTGTTTCTGGTGATCTACGTTGTGGCTGCTCCGGTTGACGGAGCGCGATCGCGAGCGGCGACCGTGGTGGATCCATCCACGGTCGTCGTCGCGTAGGGCGGCGGAGCCGCCGGATTCTCAGCGAGTCGACGGATGGCGGGTCCGTCGCGTCGTCCCAGCGTTGCCGGAGTCGTCGACTCAGGGGGCTGGTTCGGCGCGGTGGGTTTCGTCGGCCTTGTGCCGACGCGTCCGTCGCTCGCTGAGGATCACGGCCACGACGAGCACGCCGATGATGATGCCGAGCGACAGGTAAGTGTTGACGTGGATCCGCTCGGAGATCGCCATCTTCACACCGACGAAGACCAAGATCGCACCGAGCGCGTGAGACAGGTAGTGGAACCGTTCCCGCGCGTTCGCCAGGAGAAAGTACATGGCCCTCAGTCCCAGGATTGCGAACGCATTCGAGCTGAAGACTATGAACGGCTCGTTCGAGACGGCGAGTACTGCGGGCACGGAATCGAAGGCGAACACAACGTCGGTCAGCTCGATCACCACCAGCGCAGCGAACAGCGGGGTTGCGACACGCTTTGCGTTGCGACGGGTGAAGAACTTGTGGCCGTCGAACTCGTCGGTCATCGGGATGAACCCGCGGATGAAATCGAGCAGCTTCGCGCCGCTCTCGTGTTGCTCGTCCTCACGGTGCCGCAGAATTTTGACACCCGTGTAGATCAGGAAGACCCCGAACACGATGAGCATCCACGAGAACCGCTGAATGAGCGCACTGCCGACCAGGATGAACGCTAGGCGCAGAGTGAGCGCTCCGAAGATGCCCCAGAACAACACCCGATGCTGATACTTGATGGGGATCGCCAGCGAGGTGAAGAGCATCGACCAGACGAACACGTTGTCGACGCTCAGCGACTTCTCGATGAGGTATGCCGAGATGTATTCGCCGAAGGCCTCGGCCCCGAACCCGACGGCCACCGCGCCGGAGAACGCGAGACCACATGCGATCCATACGAGCGTCTCGCCTAGCGCCTCGCGAGCGGACGGCTCGTGATCGTCACGGTGGCGAACGAGGTCGATCGTCAACATGACTGCCAGCGCGACCCCGAGCGCGACCCAGGCCCAGACGGGAACGTCGATGTCGACGAAGTTCGAGCGGGAACCGGAGCTGGCGAGAACCATCGGGGCCCAGTCTGCCCGACAGGCGCGCCGGTTCAAGATTTCTGAACCCTGGAGTGCGGTATATGACACCCTACGGTTCAGAAATCCCAGACCCAGAGGGGGCTCAGACGGGATTGCCGCCCCGGAGAAGCGGGAACTGGAATGTCGGGTCGTTCGCCTCGACCTCGGTCGGGTCGGATCCCGGCGCGCCCTCGAAACGCACCGCACCAGCGGGCGCGTACTGCAGGATGTATGCCTTGCGAACCGCGTCGGTGAGATTCGGACCTGTGAGATGCGGCGTCAACGACGAGAACACCACGACGCCCCCCGCACCGACCGGCGCCTCCAGCGTCGACGGTGGCTCCTCGAAGATCTGCCATCCGAGGGGATCGATGTACTCGTGGTGCAACGTGCCCAGGCGATGCAGCCCTGGTGCTACCTGGGGGCACCCGGCTTCGACCGTGGCATCGGTCAACGCAACCCAGCAGGTGAGGTACTGCTGCGGACGCACGAACGTATAGCCGTTGTCCTGGTGCCACGGAAACCGTCTGGGCTTCTCGGGCTTCTTGTACACCGCCTGGTCCCAGTACAGATTGACGGCGGGACCGATCAGGTCGTTGCAGAGATCACAGAAGACCTCGTGGCGGGCGAAGTCCGCGAGGCGCGCCGACTTTGCCACCAGGTTGGGAGCGAAAGTGATCGCCCCACGCTCCGCGATCATCAACCGCTCGTCCTCCACATGCTTGAGGAAGTCGTCCACCTCACCTTCGTAGCGGTCGAGATCGGCCACGATGGGTGCGAGCTCCTCGGCGTCGAAGACGTCGTCGAGAACCAAGAACCCGAGTTCGTCGAACCGGCGTACCTGATCCTCGTCGAGTCGACGAAACGGCCCGGAGTGGTCGACCCACTCGAACTCGTCGTTCCACACGTGTCGGGCGGGCTCGGTCGCGCTCATCGAAACCTCCTAAGGAACCGGGTGAGTCGGGAACCCGCCGGCCCGGCCTCAGGACGCGACCGGATGTCGACAGCGTGCGCGTAAAGCTCCAGGTCGAGTTCGTTGTCGGTCGCGATTCGCCTGCGAAACGCGTCCGATACATCGGGCGCCGCGTCGCCGACCCGTGCCGGGTCGAGATCCTCGATCGTCCAGCCCCAACGGTGTTCGAGACACCCCAAAACGTCGCCGAACTGTTCCTGAACTCCAACGACGTCGAAGCTCGAGAGCCGAGACTTAGCTGCCGCCAGCCGTTTCTCACCGACATCGATGGGGTCTGCCCACGCCGCAACACCGTCGGCCTCGGTCGTGGAGAAGACCTTGGTCTGGTGGTTGTGCACCGTCCGTTCGAACACTTCCGGATCGTCATAGATCTGCTCGATCGACATCTCCTTCATGTCGCCGCGCTGGTAGTCGCGCAGCAGGGAAATGATGCGCGCAACGGGCTCACGAAGCACGGTTATCGACACGGCGTCGGGGACCAGATCGACGACGAAGGCCGGAAAATGGCCCGTCCATATTCCGATCGAGCCGTCGTCCTCATCGATCGCACGACGGAGCTTGCCGAGCACCCAGTAGTCGGTGCCGGTCTCGTCAGCGGCGCCAGGATAGATCTCGTCGCGCGAGAAGTTGGCGGCGACATGACGATTGAGCGTGGTTCCCGCTGTCTTCATGACGTGAACGAAGAAGTACGGCCGCGACCTATCGGCGGTCGAGTGAACCGGAAGACCTGCATCTCGCGGCACATGAACCGGCACCAGAGAAGGGCGTCGCACCATGTCGATGAGCTCGTGGCGGACCCGATCGAGCCGTTCGCGCATGAAGGGTTCGGTCGAATCCGGCACCGGCGCTGGAGCTCGCCCTCGCACGAGATCGACGAGCATGCGGGCGGTGAACCCAGCGACCTCGGCACGTGAGGCCATGTGCTCGTGCTCGACCCACGTCGGATCGCCCGCATCTCCGTCGACCATCGTCCCCTCCTCGTTGCCCTTCTCGGGCGGGGACAGGAAATGCGAGAGCCCACCGATGTGGACCAGCTCCGGGTGCTCGGTGTGTTCGATGAGGTAGCCATCGGCCTGGAGGAGAATGTTGACGACCTTGGCGGTGTCGTACACCCAGAAGTCCTGACCGAAGTCCTCGAGCGTCTTCCACGACTCCGCTGACATCCCCATCTCGCCAGGCGTGTTGAACTGGATCTCCGGCCGACGAGCGAACAGATCCTCCAGTGCCGAACGCCGATAGATCGAGAAGTGCGGCGATCCGAACACGAAACCGTCGCGGCCGAAGAAGTACTCGCCGGACACGCCGATCTGCCAGTCGGGGATGACGTTGGTGTCGGACCACACCTCGGTTCCCGCAGTGATGACATCACATCGCTCGAGGTTGCGGGCCAGGTCCATCACGAAAGGACCGTTGGCCTTGATGTCGGTGTCGATCAGGCTGAAGAACTCCCCGTCGTGACGCTGTTCGAAGACGATCTGGAGCGCCTTGCCGTGCCCGATCATCTTTTCCTCGGAGACGACCATGACTTCGACGATGCGTTCCTCGGCGTCCGCGGCAGCTCGCATCTGCTCGATCGATCGGGTGGTACACGCGTTGGCGATGAACCGAAACCTGGCGTCGCTGTACACCAGCTGGGTGTCGACGAAATAGCGCAGGTACTGGTAGACATCGCCGGTCCAGACGAGGTTGAAGACCAGATCGCGTTCTGATGTTGGAGCCGTTCTGGCCCCGGTGTCGGGCATCGAACCGACGGTACAGGGTCCGTTCGAGACGCTCGAAGTCGACGACCGGTCTCTCTATCTAAATCCTGGCCCAGTGCTCGACGAGCGCGTCGGCGACGGTCGCAGCATGATCGAACATCCACCAATGGCCCGCACCCTGGAGCCGGACAATCTCCGCGTCGAGGCTGCGTGCGACCTCGGTGGCCGACTGCGCGTCTCCGGCGTATTGATCATCCGTCGCCACCACCGCCAGACCAGGACGTCGTTCGCCCTCGCGCAGAGCCGCTCCGATGTCGCGCATAACCGGCTGTTGCGACGAGCGGTAGAGCGCCAGGATGCACCGTCCCATCTCGTCGTCGAAGCCGGCTGCGAGGTCGTGCGCGACCTCCCCGGGGATGCCGAGCACGGCGTACCCCGCTGCGCGCTCGTCGACCGACAACGCCGCCATGCCGGCGATCATCTCCTCACCGTCGCCCGGGGTCTGCCATTGGCGCGCTGCTTCGTGCCACTCGTAACCGGGGTGTACGAGCCCTAGACAGTCGGTGGCCCACGTACGGACGAGGTCGGGCCTGTGGGCGAGGAGCCCGAGCACGTGTCCCGCCCCCCAATCGTGGCCGACGAGATCCGCCTGCCCGCCTCGCGTCTCGATCTCACCAACGAGCCAGTCGCGGTAGGAGATCCTTGAACCGTTCCAGCCGGTAGGGGTCGGAGCGCCGAAACCCGGAGGCGATATGGCTTCGACGTCATCGGCACCACGGTCACGCAAAGCCGCGAGAAGCGCTGTCCAGATCGCCGCGGTCTCCGGGTTGCCGTGGATCAGCAGTCGTGCCATGTCGCGACGATAACTTGCCACCGCCGGGAGGTCCCCGGTGTGCCCGTCGGAGTCGTGGAACGTATCCTCAGCGAACATGGAGAACGAGGCCCTCGAGGTCTACGTCGAACGTGTGATGCGAGGCTGGAAGGAGTTCTTCTTCGATGCTTTCACGGCGCTTCGCGTCAATGGCATCACGGGTGACTATGCCGAGTTCGGATCACAGAGCGGCTCATCTATGGCGATCGCCCATGCCGAGATCGAGTTCTCGTCAGTCGATCGCCACATGTGGGCGTTCGACTCATTCGAGGGGCTGCCCGAGACCGCGGAACCCCGAGACGTGCACCCGTCGTTCATCAGGGGCGGTGGGGGCGATGGCAAAGAGGGGTTCATAAGTGCGCTCGACGGATACGGCGTACCCGCTGAGGCGTACACGATCGTCGAGGGCTACTACGACCAGACGTTGCCGGTGATCGGTGACGGGCCGCCGACCGACATCGCCCTCGCGTACATCGACTGCAACCTGTACTCGAGCACGGTTACGGTGCTCGATTTCCTAGAGCCCCGTCTGAAGCACGGAATGATCCTCGCCTTCGATGACTGGTTCTGTTGGTCACCAACCGATGTGTCCGGTGAGCAGACCGCTCTCACCGAGTTCGCGCGACGCAGGAACGACTTGCACTTCGAGCCGTTCAAACAGATCTCGTGGAGCGGTCAG
Source organism: Acidimicrobiales bacterium (assembly GCA_965216815.1). Lineage (GTDB taxonomy): Bacteria > Actinomycetota > Acidimicrobiia > Acidimicrobiales > SHLQ01 > JADFOM01. Next base: position 49,897 of record OZ244202.1, read on the forward strand.
TCGTTTGTCGTCCAGCGACCGCGAACGTCGCACGCCATGTGATCACCCGTGCGGGATCATCGAAGCGGTCTCTCCGTCGTCACTCGCCCGGCGAGTCAACGTGGGCGGCCAGGCCCCGTTCCAGACGATCGACGCTCTCGTCCCAGTCGAATCGTCGGACATAGCGGTTGCCCGCCGCTGCCAACCGTTGCCTGATGACTTCGTCGTCGAGCAGCCCGCCGACCGCCCCCGCTACCGCCTTGGCATCGTCAACCGGCACAACGAGCGCGGTCTCCCCGTCGACGGCGTACTCGCGCGAACCGCCGCAGTCGGTCGTCACCAGCGCTGCTCCACACGCCATGGCTTCGACCGGTGGGAGCCCGAAGCCCTCGTGCCGACTCGTCTGTACGTACACGCGTGTCCGGTTGTATATCGAATCGATCAGCTCCGCACGGCTGACGGAAGAACGAAACTCGACACCATCGGGAAGCGGACGAGGCTCTGTCCGGCTGAAGACGACGATACGGGCGTTCTCCCGCGCGTCGAGCAGCCGCTCGATGGCCTCGGCCGCGACCGGCCAGCCCTTCTCGCGATGCATGTTGCACATGAAGGTGACGTCTATCGGTCGGTTGGCGAGCGACTGTTTGACCTTGAACGCGTCGTGGTCGAGGCCAGGAGGTACGTACCCCACACTTCCGACCGGTGCGCCGAGCTCCTCGGCGACCTCGATGAGCCAGCGGGCGACCGCGAACTTGATTCCAGGCCCGACGAACGATCGACGCTCCAGATCCTTGTGAAGCATGCGATACCCCTGGATAAACGTCGCTGGTCGGCCGAGGCGAGCCGGAGAATCCTGATTGAACACCACGTCGGCATCGGGCAGCTCGGGGGCCTCGAGCGAATCCGCTATGTAGTGGCGGACCCCGTGGCCGAGACAGACTTCGGGCAGTTCATCGACAGAGTTGACCCGCGCGGGAACCAACGGCGCGTGGAGGAAGTTGACCTGGTGCCCACGGTCGGAGAGGCCGTTCGCGAAGCGGTAGAGGACCTCATTGCCGCCGGTTACGACGGTCCCGGTCGGGAAGACAAATGAGATCCTCACGACGCGCGAGGGTACAGACCGTCGGCGAAACGGTCGCCGCGGAGAAGAGGATTAGTACTGGTTCGGGTCGGCTATTACCGACGCCGGCACATCGTGACGGTAGAGATCGGCCACGTTGCGCCACGTGATCCTCTCGATGTCCTCTGCGGGCAGCCCGCCGATCTCGCTGTGCACGATCGCCTGGGTATCCGGCCAGGTCGAGTCGCAATGTGGATAGTCCGATTCGAGAAGGATGTTCTCGACTCCGATGCGATCGCGCTGAACGAACGCCGAAGGATCCTCGACGGCGCAGAACCAGAAGTTGCGCTTGAACACTTCGGCCGGCGTCAAGTCGCTCGTCCAGGTCCCGTACATGTCGTGGTAGCCGAGCATGTGGTCGAGCCGGTCCATCAAACCCGCCACCCATCCGATACCGCCCTCGGACAGGCAGATCTTGAGGTCGGGATAACGAACGGGGGCCAACGAATAGAGCCAGTCGACGGCCGCGTATATCGCGTAGGCGAAGAACAAGACCCCGACCACGTCGGGCGGCGCGTCGTCGCTGGTCGACGGCGATGCGCCTGCGGATCCGATGTGGAGGTTGACGACGGTGCCGGTTTCGGCGCAGGCCGCGAGGAACGGCTCCCAGTGGCCCGAGTGGAGCGTCGGGAAACCAAGCTTGTCGGGCGCTTCGGAGAACGTCACGGCTTTGAACCCGCGCTCGGCGTTCTCCCTGATCATCTCGGCGCCGACCTCGGGATCGAGGAGCCACGGGATCTGGCAGGGGATGATGCGATCGGGGTGCGACCCGGCCCACACCTCGAGATGCCAGTCGTTCCAGGCTCGTACAGCAGCCATCGCCAAGGCCCGGTCGGTTGTGACGGTCTGTAGCCTCTGTCCAGCGAAACCGGGCAGGAACGAGGGGAAGTTCACGGAGCCGTAGACGCCGTTGAGGTCCATGTCGGCGATGCGGGCATCGATGTCCCACGCGCCACGGCGCATCTCGTCGAATCGCGTCGGCTCGAACCCGTATTCCTCTACTGGCCGACCCACGACGGCGTTGAACCCGACGTTGGGCAGTTCTTTGCCGTCGTAAACCCAGGTCTGGCCCCCGTCGTCGGTGTCGACGACGCGAGGCGCCCGGTCGGCCAGCCGCGCCCGAACGCGGCCTTCGAAGGTGTCGGGTGGCTCGACGACGTGGTCATCGGCCGATATGACGAGATATCTACGCTCGGCCCGTTCGGGCTCCGGCAGGAAGGTAACCGTCCGCTCCTCCCCCGTCTTCGCCTTTGTGAACTCCAGGTCGGATGCGAGATCGTCGATGCTGCGCATGGTCAGGTCCTTGCGATCTGGGGCCTGGCGGCCGGTGGGTGTGTCAATCGAGCACGTCGGGCTCTTCGCGGATGAGTCTGCGAGCGATGCCTTCGAAGTAGACGTCGGAGCCGCGTTCGAGCAACGATGCCTTCATACCGGCTACAACCGGTGCCGGCAGCGGCGTTCCGGTCTCCCCGAGCTTGCGGACGTCGAGGGTCATGCGGCATGCCCGGTCGATGCTCGCCGCGCGGTAGATGGCCTGTTCGAGCGTCTCGCCGGTCACGATGATGCCGTGGCTCGCGAGCACGACGACCGAGGCGCCGCCGACTCGCTGCGCCAGGTCGGCACCGAGCATCGGGTCGTCGACCTCACCGGTGTACTCGTCTACCAACCCGAGATCACCGTCGAACATCGATGCGGTCTGGCTGATGATCTCGGGGAGAGCACCGATGGCGGCGAGTACGCACACGTGGTACGGGTGGTTGTGAATGACCACGCGCGCGTCGGGACGAACGCGGTGTAGCTCGGTGTGGATGTGGATTGCCGGGGTCACGTCCCATCTTCCAGCGACGACCCGCGCCTCGGTGTCGACCGTGCAGATGTCCGAGGCAGAGACCTCCCGCCACCACAGCCCCCACGGGTTGACCAGCATGGTGTCGTCGCCGGGACGTTGCCAAGTGATGTGACCCGCGAGGTTCTCGGCGAAGCCCTCGCGCGCGAGCCAGCGGAACCCGATCGCCAGCTTCTGCTCGTCGGTCAGGTCCCGGCCGATGCCTGGCGTGATCGACGGCGACCAAACCTCGTACCCGCCTCTGCGTTCGGGTGCTGAATCTGTGGCGGTCATCACCTATATGATTTAGGATTTAGAGTGACCATGTCAAGCGAACCGATCGACCCGCGGGGCCACAGCACGCTCATCGCATTCCCCGACATACGCGCCGGCGACCCGGAGCGTCCCACCCGTGTACGGTCGCGCCATGTCGCCGAGCTGGTCGCCGACGAACTCCGACGCAGAATCCTCGACGGAGAGCTCGACGACGGTGACGAGCTGCCCCGCCAGGATGATCTCGTCGAGGAGTTCGGCATCTCGCGACCATCGCTGCGAGAGGCGCTTCGAATCCTCGAGACCGAGGGCATCGTGTCGGTGAGGCGAGGCAAGGTCGGTGGCGCGATCGTGCATCGACCCGACCGCAACAACGCGGCGTACGCCCTCGGACTCGTCCTGCGCACCCAATCAGTCGCGGTCCACGATGTGTTCGGTGCACTGAACATCCTCGAAGGCCAATGTGCCGCGCTCGCAGCCGGCCGGGCCGATCGGACCGAGGCGGTCGTCGATCCCCTGCTTGCGCTCAACCGAGAGGCGGAGACACACATCGTCGACATCCGCCGCTTCACTCAGTTGTCTCGTCGCTTCCACGAGTCCCTCGTAGCCACCTGCGGCAACGCCACCCTCGCTCTCGCAGCCGGTGCGCTCGAGAAGGTGTGGACCGCTCACGCGCTCGCATGGACCGAACAACAGATCCGCAGCGGAGCGTTCCCCGACGAGGACTACCGGCGCCAGGGTGTAGCCGACCACTACCTACTCCTCGAGTTCATCGAATCGGGCGACGCGGAGGGAGCGGCCGCCGAAGCCGCACGCCATCAGGCCTGGTCACCGGTCTACTCGGTCGACGACGACCACGCGGTCGACCCGACCCTGCTCTGACACCTCGTGGAATCGATCAGCCGAAGCGGGTCGTGGCGTCGTCGGCGAGGGCGCCCTTGGCGATCTTTCCGCCGCTCGAACGCGGCAGCGCGTCGACGACGCTGAAGAACTCGGGCCGAATCTCCTTCGATGTGCCACGACTGTCGAGATACGCATTCAGGTCATCGAAGGTCAGCCCATCAGCGTTGGCCGAGAGCTCGACATACACCGCCACGCGCTCGCCGAACACGTCGTCGGGCACGGCGACGGCCGTGGCGAGTGCTACCGCTGGGTGCGAGGCGACCTCGTCCTCCACCTGCGCGGCGCTGATGTTCTTGCCGCCGCGGATGATGAAGTCCGAGATCCGCCCGGTGACGGTCAGCCAACCGCCGTCGTCGATGCGGCACAGGTCGCCCATCAGCATCCAGCCGTCGTCGGTGAACAGCTCGGAGTTGGCCTCCTCATCGAGGTAGCCGATCGAGGTGGCGGGTCCCTTGCACGCGGGGCGACCCTCGGCTTCCACCTCGACGCGACCGTCGGAGTCGAAGAGGCGCACCTGCATCTCCGGCACGACGCGTCCCGCTGTCGTGGTTCGCCGCTCGAGGTCGTCGGTCAGGCGTGTGCCTGACAGAACACCGGTCTCGTTCGAGCCGTAGAACTGAAGCACGGAGCAACCGGTTCGCTGTTCGAACGCGCGGGCGCGCTCGGTCGGAACCGCCTCGCCTCCAGTGAACATCACCCGCAGCGACGAGAGGTCCCGATCATCCAGACGCGGGTCTTGGAGCATCAACAAGAACTGCGTGCTCACGCACGACAACATGGTCACACGCTCGGACTCGATGAGGTCGAGAGCGGCGGCGGCGTCGAACCGATGCTGCAGAACCGACCGGGCTCCGAGCGCGATGGGCGTGAAGTGCGCTGTCCAGAGACCGAACCCGAACGGCGCCGGCACCAGGGACATCGTCACCTCGTTGCCGAGGTCGGCGTGGTCCACGGCGAGTTGGTGGAAATAGAGCCATCGGTTCTGAGTGTGCAGCACGCATTTGGGAAGGCCGGTCGTGCCCGATGTCGAGTTGATGAAGAAGAGATCGTCGGCCCGGATCCGGCATGCGTCGACGTCGGCGCTCGGCGCTTCGACAACAGCCTCTCCGTCGACCGCGAACGGTGCCTCTACATCAACCTCGAGTTGGGGAAGCAAGACCGTGCGGACCGGTCCTGGGAGCGCCTCGACCGCGTCGGCGATGAGCGGGGTCGTCGACCTCCCCCCGAGCTCTGCGGTGGTCACGAGCGTCCTCGCACCGGTCGAGCCGAGGAGATGCGCTACTTCCGCCGACCCGGCGCGGGCGCCGACGCCCACCACGGTCACGCCGGCCTTTTCGGCGCCGAGGTACGCGGCGTGCACCACCCCACCGTCGGGGAGCCATACCGCGACACGATCGCCGGGCTCGCAGCCGATGGTGTGGATCAGCGAGGCGATCCGATCGGAAACCCGGTCGAGTTGACCCCAGGTGAGCGATCCGTCATCGCCGAGATAGGCGGTGGCTGTGGGCCGATCTCGTGCGTGCCTCCTGAGATGGTCGACGAGTGTCCGGTCTCCCCACCACCCCTGGCGGCGGTATGCGGCGGCGGTGCGCGGATGCGCGACCTCGCGGAATCCGTCGAACATGATCCAAATACTTAAATCATCTAGGAGATTGTGTCAACGCTCGCCCATGTCGGGACTTCGAACCTCATGGGTTGGATGACTAGGGTCCTGCCACGACCACAGCGGGCACCCGGAGTCGGGGAACGACCGACGTCACGATCAGCCTCGACTGAGGAGACACAATGAACCTTCACCTTGCCACCGCCATCGAGACAGTCTGTGATCTGTTCCCCGACGACGACGCAATAGTGCAGGGCACGCGTCGCCTCACATACTCGGAGATGGACGATGCGGCGGCACGCTTCGCGGCCGCGATCGAAGCGGCCGGGGTCGGGCCCGGTGCCAAGGTGTCGCTGTACCTCTACAACAGCCCCGAGTACATCATCGCCCACTACGGCGCCTTCAAGTACGGGTGCACACCGGTCAACGTCAACTACCGCTACCTCGACGACGAGCTCGCGTACCTCATCGACAACAGCGACAGCGAGATCGTCGTCTTCCATACGTCGCTGGGCGACCGGGTCGGCAATGTCATGTCCGCACTGTCACGGGTGAAGGCATGGATCGCCGTCGACGACGGTGGCTCTCCGGTCGACGGCTCTGTCTCATTCGACGAGTTCGTCGGCGCTCACGAACCCCAGGCCCGGCGCACACAGAATCCGCTCGACACCTACATGCTCTACACGGGTGGCACCACCGGGATGCCCAAGGGCGTCATGTACGAACAGCAGGCGTTCACGGCGGGTCTCTATCAGCAGTTCGCTGCGATTCCTTGGCCCATGCCGATCCCGACCTCGATCGACACGATCGAACCCTTCGTGCAGTTCTTCCACGACAACCTGAAGCTCGTGTCGGTGCCGTGCTGCCCGGTCATGCACGGCACCGGGATGTGGATCGGCGTCCTGCCAGCACACATCACCGGCGGAACCGTCGTACTGCTCGAGTCGCGCAGCTTCGACGCCGACGAACTGCTCGCCACCATCGCACGCGAACGCGTCACACGTCCGGTCATCGTGGGTGATGCGTTCGCCCGACCCATCGTCCGTGCGCTCGAGGCAGCCGACGCCGAGGGAAGGGTGCCCGACCTGTCGACGGTGAACATGATCGCATCTTCGGGCGCGATGTGGAGCGCCGAGGTGAAGGCGACGATGAGCGAGTACTTCACCGAGGCCGTTCTGCTCGACGCCCTCGGCTCGACCGAAGGCGGCTCCTACGGCTCGGTGCAGTCGAACAAGGACGGCGGGGCTTCGACCGCCAAGTTCGACCTGCAGCCGGACACGCTCATCGTCACAGAGGACGACGAGATCGTGCCTGTGGGTTCCGGTGGCTCGGGGCTGCTCGCCAGCGCCACCGCGGCTCGCGGCTATTACAAGGACCCCGACAAGACAGCGCGCACGTTCAAGCAGCTCGCCGGCGGGTGGTACGTGATCACAGGAGATTGGGCGACCGCCGAGACCGACGGCACGATCACGTTGCACGGACGGGGTTCGAATTGCATCAACTCCGGTGGTGAGAAGGTTTATCCCGAAGAGGTCGAGGAGGCTCTCAAGACCCACGAGGCGATCGACGACAGCTACGTATTCGGAGTCGACGATGAGCGCTTCGGCCAACGCGTGGTCGCCGTGGCCAGCAGCTCATCCTCCGATCACCCGGGCGACGGAGATCTGCGGGACTATCTCCACGGGCACCTTGCCGGCTACAAGGTGCCCAAACAGATCGTGCTCGTCGAGGCGCTGCAACGTGCACCCAACGGAAAGGCCGACTACGGCTGGGCCCGCGAGATGTTCGGCAAACACGCGAGTTGAGTAAAAATGGGGCCCAGACCCCGGTTTGACTCAACTGGTCGAGGCGCGGGGCCGATGGGAGCACCACCATGGGCCTCCGTCGAATCGCGTCGAGCGCTGCGTTCACAATCGTTCTCGCACTAGTCGCGATCGGCTGTGCGACCACCGACGAGTCCGCTGTTCCCGATTCGTTGCCGCTCGCTTCGACCGTGCCTTTGCGCGGGCCGGAATGCGATGCTCGGCACGGATGGTCGGTGGCACGCCTCTGGAACGAGGAGTTGCTGGACGCCATCCGACGGGACTTCCCCGCACCGACCACCCACGCCCGCAACCTCTATCACCTGTCGGCCTCGATGTGGGACGTATGGGCGGCATATGACCCCGAGGCTCGTGGGGTTTTCGTCGATGAGCGCCTTCGAAGCGACCGCCCCGGCGACGTCGAGATCGCGATCAGCCACGCCGCGCACCGACTGCTCACCCACCGGTTCACACACGCCGCGTTCGGAGCCGAGGAGACCATCGAGTCGCTCGATCGGACGCTCGCAGAGCTCTGCCTCTCCGTCGAGGACCCGTCCTCCGATCCCCACGCGGCATTCGGACGTCGCGTCGCCGATGCGATCATCGACGCGACATTCGACGATGGGTCGAACGAGGCCGACGGCTACCGGGGCGCCTACGAGGCGGTCAACCCGCCGCTCGTCATCACCGAACCGGGTACACCACTCGTCGATCCCGACCGTTGGCAGCCGCTCGAATTCGACCAGGCCTACTCCCAACATGGCCAGCCGTTGCCGTCTCCGGTGCAAGTCTTCGTCGGTCCCCAGTGGGGCCACGTCGACGGGTTCGCGCTCGAGCCCGCGGACGACGGACTGCCGATCGACCCGGGGCCACAGCCGCTGTATTCGGACCCCGACACCAGACAGGCTTACAAGGACTCGGCGATCGAGGTCCTCCGCTACTCGGCGAGGCTCGACCCCTCCGACGGCGAAACCATCGACATCTCCCCGGGCTCACGAGGCGCGAGCGCGCTCGGCACGGACGACGGCCAAGGGCACTCCCGCAACCCGAGCTCCGGTGTTCCGTACGCACCCAACGTCGTGCCGACAGCCGACTACGGCAGAGTCATCGCCGAGTTCTGGGCAGACGGGCCCGATTCGGAGACGCCGCCGGGCCACTGGAACACGCTCGCGAACACGGTGTCGGACCACGGCGACGTCGAGCACCGCATCGGAGGCACCGGACCCGTCGTCGACCGGCTCGAGTGGGACGTGTCGTTGTACCTCGCTCTCAACGGCGCCCTGCACGATGCCGCGATCGCCGCCTGGGGAACGAAGGCATACTTCGACTCGGTCAGACCGATCTCGATGATCCGGTGGCTGTCCGGCAACGGCCAGGCAAGCGATCCGTCGCTTCCGAACTACAACCCCGACGGCATCGATCTCGTCGATGGCCTGGTCGAGGTGATCACGGCCGAATCCGCTTCGCCCGGTGGCCGCCACGCGCACCTCGTCGACCACATCGGCGAGGTCGCTGTGCGATCCTGGCGCGGCTGGGTCGACGACCCGAACCACGATGTCTCCTTAGTTGGCTGGATTCGTGGTGTCGAGTGGCTGCCGTATCAGCGCTCCAGCTTCGTAACCCCGGCCTTCGCAGGGTACGTCTCGGGACACAGCGCGTTCTCACGGGCCGGGGCCGAGGTGCTCGGCGCGCTAACCGGGGACGACTACTTCCCGGGTGGTCTCGGCGAGTGGACCATCGAGGCCGACTCGCTCGAGTTCGAGGCGGGTCCCGAACAGACGGTGACCCTCCAATGGGCGACCTACGCCGACGCCGCCGACCAGGCCGGCAACAGCAGACTCTGGGGTGGCATCCACATCGTCGCCGACGACCACGTCGGGCGGAGGCTCGGTTTCGAAGTCGGTCGCGGCGCCTGGGACCACGCGACAACTTTCTTCACCGGCTGAAGTCCGTGCAATCATGGAACCGCCGAGCGAACAGATGGTGGAGGACCCATGAGCAGCACCGATGTCGTCGCCGACATGGACCCCGGAGCGAAGCTCGAGGCCAAGCGTGTCACGATGCAAGGCTACGACACCCAGCTCGGCCCGCTCGGCCACCTCGCCGAGGAGAGATCGCGACTCAACACTCTCACTTGGGAGCACTTCACCGTCACCCGCTACGCGGCCACGATCGGTGCGGAGATCCACGGCGTCGACATCACGACCGAGCTCAGCGACGACATCGTCGCTGAGCTCCAGCAGGCGTTGTGGGACTACAAGGTCATCTTCTTTCGCGACCAGCCGCTCACCGCTCGACAACACATCGAGTTCGCGCGGCGGTTTGGCGAGCTCGAAGTGCACCCGTTCATCCCGTCGAACACCGATGAGCCCGAACTCGTACGGTTCGAGAAGGACGCGACCACCGGAGGCTACGAGAACGGCTGGCACCACGACGTGACCTGGCGCGAGGAGCCCAGCGCGGCGGCGATCCTGCACGCGATCGACGTGCCGCCCTCCGGAGGAGACACGCTCTTCGCCGACGCTCACGCGGCTTGGCAGGGGCTCGACGACGAGACGAAGGAACAGATCGCCGACCTGACCGCCATCCACGACTTCATGATCGCGTTCAGCGGACAGGTGCCGGAGGACCGCGCGGCGGAGATGCGAGCCCAATACCCCGAGGCAGAGCACCCCGTCGTCTCACGTCACTCCGCCACCGGACGCGAACTGCTCTATGTCAACAGGTTTTTCACGCGCGAGATCGTCGGGATGTCACTCGACGAGAGCCGAGCTCTCATCGACCGGCTGTGTCGCCAATTCGACCAGATCGAGTACCGATGCCGCTTCCAGTGGCAGCCCGACTCGGTCGCCTTCTGGGACAACCGTGCCGTGCAGCACTACGCGGCGAGCGACTACTGGCCCGACACGCGTGTTATGGAGCGAGCGAGCATCAAGGGCGATCGCCCCTGATTACGAGCTCTCCGCCGCGACGGCGTCGGAGTAGTCCAGCCAGGTTCCGGTCCCGAAGTCGTGCAGCTTGCACCGCTTCGTCGTGCGCACGTAATCACGGGCGCTGATCGATCGCTCGACCACGTTGTCGGGGAACGCCTCGCCGATCGCGTCGGCGGCATCTCGAAGGTGGTAGGCGGGTATGCGCATGTCGACGTGGTGCGGGACGTGAACCATGATCCAGTGGAAAAAGAACTCCCAGCCCGGTGGACCGGTGAGAACGGTTGTGCCCTCGACCTGCCCGTGGAAGCGATTCCACTCGCGCCTCGGCCACCAACGTATGTCGGGGGCGATGTGCTGGACGTACACGACCCAGCCGATCGCTTGGCAGAACAGCAGGAACGGGATGACCACTACCTTGGTCCAGGCCCAGAGGCCGGCTCCGGCACCGCCGGTGATCATCAGTACCGCGAGCACTCCGAGCGCGAAGAGGTAAACGATCGCCTTGTCACGCCGCATCGGGCCCTTCCAGCGATTCGGTGGCTTGAACCGCACCATCTTCGACCACCAGATGCGTCCGGTGTAGTAGAAGCCAGCGCCGGCGGGACCCCATTCGATGCGGTGGCGCAGTCTGGCCAGCGGTCCCAGCTCGCTCCATTGCTCGGTCGTCAGCGGGTGCCACACGAAGTCCATGCCCTCGCGCAATGTGTGCCCATGGTGCACACGGTTGTGACCGAACACCCACACCTCGACCGCGTGCAGAGAGGGCAGCATCGCGACACGAGCTACGAGCGCATTCAGCCACTTCTGGTCGAACAACGCCTCGTGGGCGGCGTCGTGGCCGATGACGAACAGCCCGGCGACGGCGACGCCGGCCATCAGCCACAGAGGAACCAGCAGCACGATGTTTTCGGTGGACAACAGGCCCCACACCGCGAGGCCGTATATCAGCAGGTCGCGTGCGAAGAGCACGAGCCCACGCCAGGTCGGCCGCGTGTAGCAGTGCTCGGGAATGACATCGAGCACCGGCTTGAGGCCGGTCGGCTTCGACGACTCGGGTCCTGTGTCGGCCGGCGCCGGCGGCGCGAGCGCGGTCATGAACCTGAACCGATGGCGATGGTCACAGCAACTCCGAAAGGGGTTTGGTGCGCGCGAAGGCGCAGAAGCGCGTACAGCCTACACCTACCGTCACCCGTAGAGGTCGGCGACGAGCGCTCGGTAGCGGTTTCGGCGCTCAGTAGAGGCTGTGGTTTCACGTGGCGTGACCTCGGTTCCGACGCCGAGGCCCCACCGATCGGCGATCGCGTGAGCATCGACATTGCCGTGCACTGCCGCGGCCTGAACCGCTGCGCCAGCCGCGACGGTCTCGTCGTCGGCATGGACGACGATGTCGCGCGCGAGCAGGTCCGCCGCGCGCTGACGATAGGCGACCGAGCGTGAACCACCGCCGACCAAATGGACCCTCCCGCCGGTGTCGACGCCTGCGTCGGTGAGTGCCTCGATGCCTGCGATGAGTCCACACAGAACTCCGTCGTGCGCCCCCAGCGCCAAGTGCTCGATGGACGTGTCGGTCCTGAGATCTGCAAAGGTGCCGGTGGCGTGTGGCAGGTTGGGCGTACGTTCGCCGTCGAAGAACGGCACCAGCAACGGCGCGGGTGCAACCGGTTCCGCTTGCATAGCGAGCTCACCGAGTCCGGCCGCGTCGGTGCCGAGCCACTGCGCGACCGCGTCTGTCACCTTGGTCGCGTTGAGCGTACAGACCAGCGGCAAACGGCGACCCGTGGCATCGGCGAACCCCGCCACGGCTCCGCTCGCATCCGCATTCACCGAGTCGGCCACCGAATAGACGGTTCCGGAGGTCCCCAGCGACACCACGACCTCGCCCGGCCGCAGCCCGAGCCCGAGCGCCGCCGCCATGTTGTCGCCGGTTCCGGGTCCGACGACGACGCCGGCGGGCAGACCGAGCGCTTCGGCCGCTCGCTCGGCGAGCGTGTCGACGGCCGCGAACGGAGCGAGCACCTCGGGCAACGCCGGCGGCGGAGTGTCGCCGAGCGCCGCGCCGAGCAACTCGGGCAGGTACCGATCGGCCGCCGGGTCGAACCATCCCGTACCCGAGGCGTCGCCCCTGTCGGTCACGTGACGGCCGGTGAGTCGCCAGGTCAGGTAGTCGTGGGGCAGCATCAGGCGGTCGGCGCGTCGAACGACTTCAGGCTCGTGCTCTGCGACCCAGGCGAGCTTGGTCACCGTGAAGCTCGCTACGGGCACGCTGCCGCACGACTCGGCCCAACGCTGCTCGCCGAGCTCGGCGACGAGCGAATCGGCCTGGTCGGCTGAAGTCGTGTCATTCCAGAGCTTCGCGGGGCGCACGGCGACGCCTTCGGCATCGATCAGCACCAGGCCGTGCTGCTGCCCAGCCACTGCGAGGGCGACGACGTCGCTGCGAGCCTCGCCGAGGTCGCCGAACGCCTCGACGAGCGCCAGCCACCACGCCTCCGGGTCCTGTTCGGAGACCGGCGGTGTTGTCGTAGGGTGCGGCGCGCTCGCCGCCGCCACGACCTCGCCGTCGTCGAGCCGACGCAGCTCCACCTTCGCCGACTGGGTCGAGGAATCGACCCCCGCGACGAGATCGCGTCCGTTCACCGGATTCGTTCTATGTAGCGGGCGACGATGCCCTCGAGCTCTTCTTGTCGCCCGGAGACCGGAGCCGGCTCAGATCCGGCCAGCGCCCTTTCGTGGAGCGAGGTCAGCGTCTCGCCGCCCGAGAGGATCGAGCGTCCTATCCCCTCCGACCATCCTCGGTAACGGTCCTCGCGCCGGCTCTGCAACGCCTCATCGACATACAACTCGGCCGCCGCGAGCAAGGCTCGTGCGATCGTGTCCATCGCTCCGATGTGGGCATGGAACAGATCGTCGCGTGCTATCGACTGGCGTCGCAGCTTCGCGTCGAAGTTCATCCCTCCACTTCCGAGGCCACCAGCCCGCAGGATCTCGTAGAGACCCAGCGTCATCTGTTCGACCGACATCGGGAAACGATCGACATCCCAGCCAAGCCGGTCGTCGCCTGCGTTGGCATCGACGCTTCCGAGAATGCCAGCCGCCGCAGCGACAGCGATCTCGTGGGCGAAGTCGTGTCCCGACAGCGTTGCGTGGTTCACCTCGATGTTGACCTTTATCTCGTGTTCGAGGCCGTGCTGTTGGAGGAAGGCGTGAACCGCCGCCACGTCATAGTCGTATTGGTGCTTGGTCGGCTCGAAGGGCTTTGGTTCGAGAAGAATCGTGCCTTCGAATCCGATGTCGTGTTTGTGCTCGACCACCATGTTCATGAATCGGCCGAGCTGGTCGCCCTCGCGAACGAGATCGGTGTTGAGCAGGGTCTCATAGCCCTCGCGGCCGCCCCAGAGCACGTAGTTCGCACCGTCGAGCCGGTGCGTAGCATCGAGGCAGTGACAGACCTGAGCAGCCGCGTAGGCGAACATCTCCGGATCGGGGTTGGTCGCAGCTCCGGCGAGATAGCGAGAATGCGAAAACAGGTTGGCCGTGCCCCAGAGCAGGCGTGTACCGGTGCGCTCCATGTGATCTGCAGCCTCGTCGACCATCACGTCGAGGAGCTTGCACGATTCGGCGAAGCTGTCGCCTTCGGGCGCGATGTCGCGGTCGTGGAAGCACCAGAACGGCACGCCGAGCTTTTTGAAGAACTCGAACGCGGCCGCCATCTTGGCGCGCGCCGCCGACATCGGGTCTTCGTCGTCGCCGAGCCACGGGCGATCGAGCGTGCCGGAACCAAAGACGTCGGCGCCGTCCCAGTTGAAGCTGTGCCAATAGCACACTGCGAAACGAAGATGCTCGGCCATAGTTCGCCCGAGCACTTCGCGTTCGGCGTCGTACCACCTGAACGTCATCGGGTCGTCGCTGTCCGGTCCCGCGTAGCTCACCGTTTCGGTCACGTTGTCGAAGAAGTCGCTCATCACCCTGGTCTAGCGTCTGACTCCGACCTTTTCGAACGTCGCGGTTCGCTCGATCGCTCGACTACGGTCGGTCGGCGTGCCAGAGGCCAAGCGCGCTGTTCCGACCATCCTCGACACCGACATCGGCGTTGACGTCGACGACTTCTGGGCGCTCGCCTTCCTGTTGCGGTGCCCGGAGCTCGATATCCGTCTCGTCGTCAGCGAAAACGGAGACACCGAACACGGAGCTCGCCTCATCGCACGAACGCTCGAGCTGGCCGGGCGAACTGACATCCCTGTCGGTGTCGGCATCCCACTCGGAGCGACGCCGACGCCCCATGCACCATGGCTAGGGGACTACAGACTCGACGACTACCCCGGCGATGTGCACCGCGACGGCGTCGGCGCTCATCGAGACCGTCCGGAAACACGACGACTGCGTCGTCGTCGCCATCGGCCCGCTCCCCAATCTCGCTGCGGCGGTCCAACGCGCGCCTGAAATAGCTCTGCGATCGCGTCTGGTCGGCATGCACGGGAGCGTTAGGCGCGGCTACATGGGAGCCGACGAACCCCACCCGGAGTACAACGTTGCCGCTCACCCCAAGGCCGCCGCCGCAGTCTTCGAGTCGGGATGGGAGACGACCATTACCCCACTCGACACGTTCGGAATCGTCAGCCTCCGGGGCGACCGGTTCGCGCGCTGCCGTGCGGCGGTCGCCGACCCGCTGATGAACGTCGTGCTGCAAAATCATGACCTGTGGTGCGCCGGAACCGAGTGGGTCCAACGGCTCGGCGTCGAGTCGACCGCCGAATCGTCGGTGCTGTACGACACGGTCGCCGTCTACACCGCCTTCGCGGAGGAGTTCCTCGAAATCGAGACACTGCCGATCCGCGTCGACGACGAGGGCCGAACCATCATCGACGAGGCAGCCGGAAATCCGCTTCGCTGCGCTACCGAGTGGCGTGACCTCGACGGGTTTCTCGACCTGCTCACCCAACGTCTCACGACCCACCCATAGGTAAACCCCTCGCCGAATCGCGCTGGGCGTGGGAGCATCCGCCAGTGCCCGAGGACCACTTCGGTGACGAAGTCGCCGCCCGCTACGACGAAAGCGCCAAGGCGATGTTCGATCCTGCCGTCGTCGAACCGTGCGTCGACGTATTGGCCGAGCTCGCGGGAGACGGAGCGGCGCTCGAGTTCGCGATCGGCACCGGTCGTATCGCGTTGCCCTTGGCCGCCCGCGGCGTGGCCGTTTCCGGCATCGAACTCTCGTTGGCCATGGTCGAACAGCTCAGGGCAAAACCCGTCGGCGAGAACATCGACGTGACCCTCGGCGACATGGCAACAACTCGGGTCGACGGCCGTTTCGACCTCGTGTATCTCGTCTACAACACGATCGGGAACCTGACCGGACAAGACGAGCAGGTCGCATGCTTCGCGAATGCGGCATCGCATCTGAGCGATGGCGGTCATTTCGTCGTCGAGGTCGGCGTGCCAGACCTTCGCCGCCTACCGCCCGGCGAGGACGCGAGGGTGTTCTCCCATTCCGCGGGCTACGTCGGCTACGACCGCTACACCGACCTCGTGGCGCAGCAGGCGACATCGCATCACTTCGTGTCGACCGGACCCGAAACCCGTGAATTCCGAACCCCGTTCCGGTACGTCTGGCCCTCCGAGCTCGATCTCATGGCCCGTCTCGCCGGCATGACGTTGCAACACCGATGGGCCGGCTGGGATCGGTCGCCGTTCACGGGAGACAGCACCTCGCACGTGTCTGTCTGGCGCAAGGACCCACAACCATGAGCGATCGACCGACCAGAGAGGTCTCGGCGGTGATTCTCGACTCGATGGACCGCATGTATGAACAGCTTCTCGCCAGGCTGGAGGGTCTCGGCGACGAGGAGTACCTCTGGGAACCGGTGGCCGGAATGTGGTCGGTACGTCGCGATGCCGAAGGCGTCTGCAGGGTCGACTGCGCGGGGGTTCGCGACATCGACCCTGCGCCACCGACGACGATCGCCTGGCGGCTCTGGCACATCGCGATCGATTGCCTCGACGACTACACGCGCCGGTTTGGCGGCGATCAGTCCGACGCTTCGGACCAGTGGACGATGAGCGCGGACGACGCGGTTGCACGGCTGGAGCGAGCATGGACCAGCTATCGCGACGAGCTGAACCGGCGCGACTGGTGGGACGAACTGGGTGAGACATGGGAGCATTGGTCGCAGCACTCGGTTGCCGACATGGCAATGCACGCGAGCAACGAACTGGTCCACCACGGCGCCGAGATCGGCGTTCTTCGCGACCTCTATGATCGAGGCTGAAGCCTGTCGGCGGCCATTGCCACGTAGAGCAAACGAGCGTCCTCGACGCGCTGCTCGAGCGCGGCGTCGATCGGTGGGGCCGGTTCGCGCGACGGCGGATCGAAGCCGGTGCTCGCCGCCGCCCGGGTCATCCACTCCGCCCACGGCCGCCAGTCCTCGGGCATGCCGGGCTTCCAAAGTAGCGCATCGGGCCGTCTCTCTATGCCGACGGCATCGCACCAGCACCCGGCGACCGCTTCGGGGTCGGCGCGCAGGTCGTCGCTGTCTATGACGACCGTCGGCAGCCCGCGTCCCGCCGCCGTCCGCCACAGCTCGTGCTGGGCCGCATACCCAGCTTCGGCACCGGTGAAATCGGGCCATCGAGCGGCCAGCGAGGGCAAGGCGAACGCGGGGTCGCGAATCAAGAAGGTGTTGACGACACGAGCGACGACCTCTTCGACCGGTAGCGGGCCGAGTTGGTATGCCATCTCCTTGACGAACACCGGGCCGTCTCGAGCGGCCCTGAGCACACGGCGCAACACGCTCTCGAAGGTCGCTTCGGGATGCGAGGTCCCAAAGCGCTCCGACACTTGCTCTGGTCCGAAATAGTACGCGATCGAGAACGGCTCGGAGAAAACCCGGTGGTCACCGCGTGCCCGCATCATCTTCTCGAAGGCACTCGATACGGTTCGCGGTGTCGACCAGAGCACCACCGGACGTGTCACAGCTACCGAAGGTACACCCCATGTTCACACCCATCGGCTTGAATCGAAGCCCGTGAACGCCAAACGGACCTCACCAACCCGGTCCGAGCTCGGCGCTGAGTTCGTCGGCACGGCCTTTCTGCTCGCCGGCGTCGTCGGATCGGGCATCATGGCGGAGAGGTTGACCGCCGACGTCGGGTTGCAGTTGCTTCAGAATGCGATCGCGACCGGGGCGCTCCTCGTCGCATTGATACTGGCGTTCCAGCACGCTTCCGGCGCTCACTTCAACCCCGCGGTGACGCTCGGCGCGAGGGCTCTGGGGGAGATCGATAGCGCCAAGGCGACCGCCTACATCGTTGTGCAGTGTCTCGGCGGCATCGTGGGGGTGTTCGTCGCCAACGTCATGTTCGACCTCGACGCGGTCGAGTGGTCCACAACCGACCGCTCGGGCGGGCACCTCGTGTTCGCTGAGGGTGTCGCCACGTTCGGATTGGTCCTGGTCATTTTCGCCGTGGTCCGCTCGGATCGCGCCGAGATGGTCGCCTACGCGGTCGGCGGCTACATCACCGCGGCCTACTACTTCACCAGCTCGACGAGCTTCGCGAACCCAGCGGTGACGATCGCTCGGATGTTCAGCGACACGTTTGCAGGAATCGAACCGGCGTCGGCTCCGGCATTCGTGGCGGCACAGCTGGTCGCCGTCGCCCTCGCCGTCCCCGTCATCCGCCTTATCTTCCCGAAATTGAGAGCCTGAGCATCGCTATGCGCGGCTAATCCTCTCAATTTCGGGAGTCGACAGTGCGCTACGCACGAGTCTGACCAATTCGAGCGGCCGGTCGTTGAAGTCGGCCCACGTGAACGTCAAAATCCGCCATCCCTCCAACATGATCCGGTTCTTGCGGCGCGGATCGGCCTCGAACGACTCGCGGTTCAGGTGATATCGCACGCTGTCGAGCTCGATGGCGAGCCTGTGGTTGGGGTAAGCGAGATCCACGCGACCAACCAAGATCCCATCACCGTCGCGGATCTCGTGTTCGAGCACGGGCATCGGCAAGCCGTGGTCGGTAAGGAGTTGAGCCGCCATCCGATTCCATTTGCTGTCGGGCACTACCGAGCTACCGAATCGCACGTCCAACAACTCGCGCAGACGTCCGCAACCGTCTCGCCCGCGTCGCGAGTGTCGTACGAGAACCTGGTAGAGGTCGGGCCACTCCAAGAGCCCTTGCCGCAGTACGGCATCGACGGTCCATTCGAGGCGCCGTCGTCCAACCACCCCTGCGACGTCGAGGACGGTTCGAGCCGGGCCGGTTACTGGAACGCCGTCGACCTCCGTCGGGTCTGCCCGATCCATCTGTTTGGAGTGATGCACTGTGACATTGGACCGCGCAGCTCTGCGTCCCCACGGAACAACCACCTCGATCTCACCTTGTCTGAATCCATCGATCGTCCACACCGCCGCTCCGGCGCGATGGCTGACCAGACCGTCAACCGACAGCGCTGCGGCGCGGGCGTTGCCGTGCCAGGAGTCAGGGGAACCCCTGGCCCGGAACACGCCGGGAAAGACCCGCGTCCAGTGTCCGCTCCCCAGGAGCCGATCGATCTGGCCCTTGCTGAGCCCCAGGCCAGCCGCTTCTCGCCGAGAAATGACTCCGTGATGGCGCTCGAGATGGCGCCAGACCTCTGCCTGCATGTGAACTCCCCTCCGTGTGATTCGAAGGGGAAGTGCGCCGCCACCGTACCGATCTCACGACAATCCAGCGAAATTGAGAGGATGAGCATCGCTATGCGCGGCTAATCCTCTCAATTTCGCCGGAGGAGAGGCGTTCCCACACACCGAGTTCCCAGCCGACCTCGGCGTCGGGGTCGACGAGGCTCCGCGCCAGGTCGAAATACGGTGCAGCATCGTCGACGTCGTAGGCCAGGCTCAGGTGCAGCCATGACTTGGGGCGCAGGGCATCCTCGCCGTCACCAACCCGGTGAGAAGCCACCAGCTCCGTCGTGACGTCGATGAGCCAAGCCGACTCGATCGTCAACCCGACCCATCCCCGCTCGCACACCAAGTCGGTCACCGAAACCGAACCGTACGGTGGCGACCCGATGCGCTCGAAAGCCTCCTTCATCTCTGCCACGACGCCGGTGGCCCGCGGCTCGTCCCGTCGGAAGAAGCCGGTCAGCGTGATGTGAGGTGGGTAGGTCTGCGCGGTCGTCTCACCGAGGTCGGGCATCGAAAGAACGGCATCGAAGTAGGCCCCACAAGCGTCGGCGAGAGGCCCGGTCGGCGTCGCGTAGATGATGAGCGTGCGAGTCATGGCGTTTGGAAGACGAGCCTGCCGGCGACGAACGCAGCCGTCACCCGCGCCGGTCGCCCGTCTTCGGGTGGACGAACGACGACGATGTCGGCGCGAGTGCCTGGACCCAACTCGCCTCGGTCATGGAGTCCTGCCGCTCGGGCGGGCCCCTTCGACACCGCGGCCCATGCCTCGGCGAACCCGACGATGCCGGAGTCGGCGAGGGCGAACGGAGCCTGGAGCAACGAGGGGTAATGATAGTCGGAGCAGAGGATCGGATCGAGCCCGGCCTCGAACGCGCCGAGCGCTGACAGGTTGCCTAGGTGCGAGGATCCTCGAACCAGGTTCGGCGCTCCGAGGAGAACTGCGAACCCACGCTCGCGGTACTCACGTGCGAGATCGACCGTCATCGGAAACTCAGCGATCGAAACTCCGAGCTCGACATCGCGTCTGAGATCATCGATCGACGACGAGTCGTGGCTGGCGGTGACGCAACCGACCCGTCGCGCTGCCGCCGCGAGTCGTCGTTCCTGTTCCAACCCACCGGCGCGTTGGACGACCGCAGCGTCGAGGAGCGACTGGAGTTCGGCTTCCGCGACGCCGGAGCGGCGCACCTGGCCGTGCCCGACCTTCGCGTCGATGTGCGCGATCCCGCCGGGAGTGTGGTCGTTGTACGACAGCATCGACACCGTGCCGTCGGCGATCCAGTCGAGCAGCTCGTCGAGGCGGTTCGTATTGCATCGCTCGTGCCGGACGTGCAAACGCACATCGGGGCCGCCAATACGGCGGTTCATCGCCTCGACCAGCCGACGGAGGGTCGACCGGCTCCGCAGACCGGGCTCCCAGCTGTCGGTCGCGGACAGGTACGAGGTTGTGATGCCCGATGTCAGGAGTTGCGCGTCGTTGTCGACCAAGGCGAGCGCGACGTCGGCGAAGACGCCCGAGCGCGGCATCAGCGAACGCTCGAACGCGTCGCCGTGCACATCGACTATTCCCGGCAGAACCAGCGCACCGTCGGCGTCATACGGCGTTGCAGCCGCCGATTCATCGGCATCGACGACTGTGCCGCGGGTCCACCGCAGTGTTCTGACCCTCGTCTCGTCCTCACCGGCCGACAACACCCGACCGCCGACAATGGCATCGAACTCAGATCGCACCGAGGTGACGGTAGGGCAACCGGCAGGACATACACCAGCGTTTTGATGCGCTGCGTCAGGAATCAGCAGCGCCGAGTGCCCCATGCGCTGCAAACACGATGCCTGCCCCACGCATGTCGACGTCGCCACGCATCTGGTTCATCGCGTAGCTGACCGTCATCGAGTTCTCGACATCGACAACGGTCATCGCCCCTCCCCAGCCACCCCACCAGCATGTGCGGTCGTTGGTTCCGAGTGGCGTCGCTGCGCAGTTGAGTCCATAACCGAGACCGAGCTTGAAGGTGGTCCCGAGGGTCTGGTCGACGCCCTCGGCCTGCACTTCGAAGATCCGCTCGACGGTTTCGGGTGACAGAAGCGTCGTGTCGCCGAGGCTTCCACCGTTTGCTATCACCGCCATCGTCTTGGCGAGGGCGCGAGCGTTTCCATGCCCGTTCGACGCCGGAAACTCGGCCGCACGCCATGCTGAGGTATTGGCGAGCCCGAGGCTCCGCCGCGAGGCCAGCGTGGCTCGGGGAGATGCACGTTCAGCGCTCGCGCCGAACACTGACAGATCGGCGACGCGGCCATGCTCGGACCGCGGCAGGCCGACGTAGAAGTCGATGCCGAGCGGGCCCGCGACCTCGTCGCGGAAGAACGTGCCGAGTGTGCGCCCGTCGACGCGGCGAACGATCTCACCAAGCAGAAACCCCTGGGTCTCGGCGTGGTAGCCCATACCCTCGCCCGGCGGCCACGCAGGGGCCTGCGCTGCCAGGCGGGAACAGCACAGCTCGAGGTCGAACACCTCGACGTCGTCGGGCGTGTCCTCGAACTCGTGGAGACCAGCGGTATGGCCGAGGATGTGCCGAACGAGCACACCTTCCTTGCCGTTGGCCGCAAACTCCGGCCAGTAGTGGGCGACCGGGGCGTCGACCGACAGCTCTCCACGGTCGTGCAGGATGAGCATGCACAGCGCCGAGACCATCTTCGTGCTTGACCACACGTTGACGAGAGTGTCGCTCTCCCAAGCCAAGGTCCGCGCGACGTCGCGGTAGCCACCCCAGAGGTCGACGATCAGTTCGCCGTGCAGCGTGACCGCCGCTGTGGCGCCCAGGTCACCACCCTCGAAGTTGCGTTCGAACGCCTCCCGCACCTGTTCGAAATCGGCCCTGCATGTCCCGTGAACCATCGTCGCCTCCCCAGATTGGCTTTTCTGAACCCGCTGGTGCGGTATATGACACCCCAGGGTTCAGAAATCTAGGAATCTTGGCTTTTCTGAACCCGCTGGTGCGGTATATGACACCCCAGGGTTCAGAAATCTAGGACCGGGCGGTGCGGCGGGTCCGATTCTTGCGATTCCGGCGGCTCTTCGGAGGGCCATTGCGCGACCTCGACTGACCATTGCGCGACTTCGACTGACCACTACGCGACTTCGACTGACCAGTGCGCGACTTGGACTGACCACTACGCGACTTCGACTGACCAGTGCGCGACTTCGACTGACCACTACGCGACTTCGACTGACCATTGCGCGACTTCGACTGACCACTACGCGACTTCGACTGACCAGTGCGCGACTTCGACTGACCACTACGCGACTTCGAACCACTGCCACCGACGGTGACCGGCACGGCCAGATCGCGCTGGAGCTTGCGCACCTTGTCGGCGTCCTCCGGCGTCACCAGCGACACGACGACCCCCTCTGCCCCAGCGCGCGCGGTGCGTCCGGACCGATGCACGTAGTCCTTGTGATCACCGGCTGGGTCGAAATGAACCACGCACCCGACATCGTCCACGTGAATCCCGCGAGCGGCGACGTCGGTGGCGACCAACGCCTGTGCCTTGCCGTCAGCGAATGCGGCGAGAGCCCGGTTGCGTTGGCTCTGAGAACGTCCGCCGTGAATGGGCACCGCCTTCACACCGTGCTTCTTCAACTGGCGGGCGACGCGATCGGTTCCGTGCTTGGTTCGACAGAACACGACGGTCGAGCCGTGACGCGAGATCAGCTTCGCGGTCGCCTCGACCCGTTCCGGGCGCGTTGTGGTCATCCACTCGTGGGTGTTGAGGTCGAGTTCACGTTCCTCGGCTTCGACCTCACAGCGCACCGGATGGTTCTGGTAGCGGCGGACCAAGACATCGACGTCGCCATCGAGCGTGGCCGAAAAGAGCATCGTCTGGCGGTCGGGTCGCACCTGATCGAGGATTCTATTCACCTCGGGCAGGAAGCCCATGTCGGCCATCCGATCGGCCTCGTCGATCACGACGACGCCGACGTCCTCGAGCGAAAGCTCACCCCTGTTCAACAGGTCGAGCAGACGCCCCGGACAGGCGACGGCAACGTCGACCGAACGGCGAAGCGCCTCGAGCTGCGCTCCGAACCCGACGCCGCCGTAAAAGGTCGCCGCCCGTCGCTTGTGCTGCTTCAGCAGGGGCTGAATCTCGTCGTGGATCTGCTCGGCGAGTTCGCGAGTGGGGGCGAGAACGAGACCGGTCGGCCGACGGGACTGCGCTCGCTCGACGGTCTGTGCGAGCGGAATGCCGAAGGCGAGCGTCTTGCCCGAGCCAGTCGGGGCGCGACCGCAGACGTCGTCACCCGCGAGCGCGGGTGGAAGCGCTAGCGCCTGAATGGGGAAGGCTTCGGTGATACCACGCAAGGCCAAGGCCTCGGCGACGCGCTCGGGCACGCCGAGCTCGAGAAATGAAGTCACAACCACTCCGGGAATGAAGGTGGGCGCCGGGAAGTGGGCGCCTCGATGTGGCCGAGCGTATCAGCCGTCCCGCCCGACCTCGCGCAGCAGGCCGTCGGTCACGTCGTACACGAATCCCCGAATCAGGTTCTTGTGGAGAATGAAAGGGCTCAGCTCGAGTCGCACCATCGACTGGCGAACATCGGCATAGGGGTCGGCGAACGCCTCCACCGACCACTCGGGCTTCACTCCGACCTCGGCCTCGATCTCGGCCTTGAACTCGACCGGCTGAACCTTCTGCAAACCGCAATCGGTGTGATGGATCAGTACGACCTCGCGCGTCCCAAGCAAGCGCTGCGACAGACAGAGCGACCGGATCACATCGTCGGTGACGACACCCCCGGCGTTGCGTACGACGTGAGCCTCACCGTGGCCGAGACCGAGGATCGCGAAAGTGTCCATGCGCGAATCCATGCATGCAACTACCGCCATCTGGCGGGTCGGCGCGACCTCCAGGTCGGCGTCGGCGAAGCCCCGCGCGTACTCGGCGTTGCGTGAGATCAGCTCGTCGGTGTACGGAATGAAGGAATCGCCTGACATCGGATGCTCCTCTGACCGCTGCGGAGACTACACCGTGCGCGGAACTGTCCCGACGAGCGAATACCGTGCACGGGCGACCTATACCACGGTGAGAACGGCATGCTCGACGGCTACGACAAGGACAACACCGACGGCATCGGTGACGGCCACACCTGGATCGAGTCGCGCCAGCCGGTAGCGCGCCTCGCGCGACCGATTCGCGAGTTCCTCCACGTCGAAGTCGCGGGCGGGATGGTGCTGCTGGTCGCGACGGTTGCGGCGTTGATCCTGGCCAACACGCCCATCGGCCACAGCATCGACGAGTTCTGGCACAAAGAGCTCACGCTCCTCGCCATCGACGACTTCGCGCTAACCGAGTCGCTCCAGCACTGGATCAACGATGGCCTCATGGCGATCTTCTTCTTCGTGGTCGGCCTCGAGATCAAACAGGAGCTCGTGACCGGCGAGCTGCGCGACCCGCGTCGAGCCGCGCTCCCGGCCATCGCTGCGGTCGGAGGCATGATCGCGCCGGCGCTGATCTACCTCGCGTTCAACGCCGGAGGAGACGGGGCTCACGGCTGGGGCATCCCGATGGCGACCGACATCGCGTTCGCTGTCGGCGTCATGGCACTGCTCGGCTCGCGCGTGCCGTCCCCGCTCAAGATCTTCTTGCTGACGCTGGCGATCGTTGACGACATCGGTGCGATTCTCGTCATAGCGATCTTCTACACCGACGACCTGTCGATGGGCTGGCTGGCAATCTCAGCGCTGTTGATCGGCGTAGTCGTCGCAATGCGCCTGATGCGAATCTGGTACACGCCGCTCTACGTGCTCGTCGGCGCCGGAGTCTGGCTCGCCATGCTCGAGTCGGGTGTTCACGCAACCATCGCAGGCGTGATCCTCGGCCTGCTCACTCCGGCGAAGCCGCTACGTCCCCAGCCGACCGTGGTCCGTGTCGAAGCGACGAACTCGTGGGACACGATCAGGTCGATGCTCTTCGACGCCAAGGAGACGATCTCGGTTGCCGAGCGACTCCAAGAGGTCATGCACCCCTGGTCCGCGTACGTGATCCTCCCATTGTTCGCGCTCGCGAATGCCAACATCGAACTTTCCGTAGATGCAATCACCGACGCTGCCACCGCGCCGATCACGCTCGGTATCATCGCGGGCCTCGTCGTCGGCAAACCGCTCGGCGTCTTCGCCGGGGCCTGGCTCGCTACGGTCTCCGGCATCGGAAGTCGTCCCGCCGGTGTCACCTGGACCCACATTCTCGGCGCTGGTGGCCTCGCCGGCATCGGGTTCACCGTGTCGCTGTTCATCACCGGCCTGGCCTTCGACGACCAGATTCTCCGGGACGAAGCCCGCATCGGGGTCCTCGCCGCATCGATCATCGCCGCCGTGCTCGGTGCCTCCATCCTCCGCCTTCGACAACCGACAGCTCCCGCTCCCGCTCCCGCTCCCGCTCCCGCTCCCGCTCCCGCGAGAGAAGGAAGGTAGCTTCGGTTCGATGACCGGAGTCAGGGCCGATCCCGCGCCAATCATCCAATCGCGCGACTTGACCAAGGCTTACGGTTCAACGCGGGTGCTCGAAGGTGTCGACCTCGATGTTTCGCGTGGGATCACCGGCCTGCTCGGCTCGAACGGTTCGGGCAAGACCACGCTCATCGGCCTGATCCTCGGCCTGCACGCCGCTGACAGCGGGCAGTTGACGGTACTCGGTCACGATCCTCGCTCGGCCGGTCCGAGCGTTCGCCGACGCATCGGCTACTCGCCCGAACACCACGACCTTCCTCCCGACGTGCAGGCGATGGATCTCGTCCGCCACGTCGCCGAGTTGCACGGCGTTCCGCATCGGCCGGCGACCGAGAGGGCGAGCGACGCTCTGTGGCAGGTCGGCCTCGGCGAGGAGCGGTTCCGTCCGATCGGAACCATGTCCACAGGTCAACGCCAGCGTGTCAAGCTCGCCATGGCGATCGGCCACGACCCCGACGTGTTGGTTCTCGACGAACCGACCGATGGGCTCGACCCGGTGCAGCGCGACGACATGCTCGACCTGATCGGCCGGATCGGACAGCAATACGGGATGGACGTTCTGTTGTCATCCCACCTCCTCGACGAGGTCGAGCGAGTGTGCACGCATGTTGTGATCCTCGGTGAGGGTCGCGTTCAGCGTTCGGCGGCGCTCGACGAGCCCGGCGACGTCGCCGGCCGAGTCATCGTCGAGCTTCTAGGCGACGCCGAGGGCGTCGTTGCGCATCTGAGGGCCGCCGGTCTGGCGGTCCAGACCGAGGGGCGCACGTTGATCATCAACTCACCCTCGGGCGAACCCGTCAACGACGCGGTGCGCGACGCCGTGGTTGCAGCAGGAGTCGGGCTCTACCGACTCGAGCAGCAGCGCGCGAGCCTGACCGACGTCTACCTCGAGCTCGGATGAGCACCGACGCGCGCATCCACGACACCGGCTATCGGCCATACGACGGACCTCGCCGCGGTCTCGACCGAGCGGTGGTCGTGGTCGCATGGCACGGCATTCAGCGGGTGCTCGGCATCAAGCGCCCGCTCCGACACAAGGTTCTACCCATCGCCATCGCTCTCATCGTCTTCACGCCGGCGATCGTGCTGGTCGGCATCGCAGCGCTCACCTCGGGCCAGCTCGAGGGAGAAGACGCTCTGCCCAGCTACGGCGACTACTTCGGACTCGTGTCTGTCGCACTTGTGATGTTCGAGTCGTTCGTCGCACCCGAGGCCCTCTGCACCGACCGCCGCACCGGCATGCTCGGCGTCTACCTCGCCTCACCGCTGACGCGGGACACGTACCTGCTCGGACGCACGAGCGGCGTGTTTCTCGTCATCGCCTTCCTGGCAACGGGCCCGCAGTTGCTGATGCTGATCGCGTTCAGCTTCGAAGGCCAGGGCCCCGACGGAATCGGCGACATGCTCGTTCAGCTCGGCCGCATCCTCGGCGCCGGCATCGCCGTCAGCTTGTTCCTCACGGCGGTGTCGATGGCGATCTCGTCGATGACCAGCCGCCGCGGCGTGGCGAGCGCCATGGTGATTCTCGTGTCGTTGACCAGCTCTGCGATTGCCGGGGCAGCGGTTATCGAAGGTGGTGCACCGGATCTGGTGAGCGTCTTCGACATATTCGGCTTGGCGTTCGGCATCGGAGAGCGCATCTACGGCGAGGTACCCGAGTTCGACACCGAAGGGGTCGCCCGTCTGGGCACGGCCGCGACGCTCGGTGGCGGCCTCGCTTGGGTCGTCGTGTGTCTCGCGTTCTGCCGTTTCCGCTACCAGCGCATAGCGGTGCGACAGTGAGCCAGCTTCCACCGCCCCCACCGCCGCCGCGAGCGGGTGCCCCTCCGCCGCCGCGCCGCCCCAACGCCGACGAGATCGCGCGGGCTTCGGAGGGAAGTGCCATCGTTGCAGCTTCGGTGTCGAAGTGGTTTGGCGACCTGGTAGCCGTGTCCGACGTGTCGTTCCGTATCGGAGCAGGGGTGACCGCGCTGCTGGGCCCCAACGGCGCCGGCAAGTCGACGATGTTGCGAATGCTCAGCGGCCAGGCACGCCCGTCGCAGGGCACGGTGAGCGTGCTGGGCGGAAACCCGCGCGACGACCCGTCGGTTCGTGGTCGGATCGGTCTCGTGCCACAGCAGGAGTCGGTGTTCGAGTCCCTCGACGCGCTCGAATTCGTCACCCTGTCGGCGCGTCTGTGTGGTCTGGCCGATCCGTCCCGGGCCGCGATCGATGCTCTTGCTCTCGTCGATCTCGATCACACCGACACGCGGCGACTTCCGACCTACTCCAAGGGGATGCGCCAGCGCGTCAAGATCGCTCAGGCGTTGGTCCATGAACCCGAAGTCGTTCTCCTCGACGAACCATTGACCGGTCTCGATCCTCGCCAGCGACTCGAGATGGTCGACGTGTTCCACCGTCTGGGAGACAACGGCATGTGTGTGGTCGTGTCGAGCCACGTGCTCGAGGAGGTGGAACGGTTCGGCTCGAACGTACTCGTCATCGCCAAGGGCAGGCTTGCCGCGCAAGGAGACTTCCGCGACATTCGGGCGCTCATGAACGACCGCCCGATGCGACTGACCGTTCGTGCCAGCTCGCCTCGCGTTCTCGCGTCGGCCCTCATCGCCGACGACTCTGTCGTGGGCCTCCGGGTCGACGATGGCGAACGCCTCGAGGTCGAGACGAGCGATGCGGGTGAGTTCGGTTTGGCGATCGCCCGCACGGCTCGAGATGTCGGATCCACGTTGCACGAGGTTCGACCGCTCGACGACGACCTCGAGTCGGTCTTTCGCTACCTGGTCGGCCGATGAAGACGCCGCCAAGCGCTCCCGGACTCGTCGTCGGCGACCTGTTCGGCCTGCTCTGGCGAATGCAAGTATCCCGCGCTCGGTTCCTGGGTTTGCTCGCACTCGGGCTGCTGGCAATCCCGCTCACATTGATCGCCTCGAACAGCGACGACAAGGTCGAGGGCGTCGTGAACGCGATCGCCGGGTACGGCTTCGGCGTAGCAGCGGCGATCTGTTCGCTCTGGGTTGCCACTTCGACCCTCGGAAATCTCGCCGATGACAAGCTGCTCATCTATCTCTGGATCAAGCCGGTCGATCGGTGGCAGCTTCCGGTCGCAGCGGTCGCAGCGTCGATGGCGGTGCTCAGCATCGTCGTGATCGTCCCCGTGGTGATCGCGGCTGCGGTCGGCGGTGTCGACGGGCTCGTCGCTCCGACGGCGATCGGCCTCGTGCTCGTGTGCCTCGCGTACAGCTCGGTCTTCGTGGCACTCGGTCTCCGATTTCGGCGCTCTCTCTGGTGGGGCCTCATGTACGTGCTCATCTGGGAGAACTCGATCGCACGCATCAGCGACGGCACAGCACGGTTGTCGATCCTGGGGTACGGCCATTCGTTCCTGTCGCGTGCCACGGGGGTCGACCTCGATCTCGGCAACCGCGCAACCGCTACCAGCTGGGCGGTTCCTCTCCTCGTGGCCGCGGCGGGTCTCGTGTATGCAACGCGCCGTCTCGAACGCGGAGAGGTCGACTGACGCAAGGCGTCGGCGGTCGATCTCACGGCTTCAGCTTTGGGCGTCTCGACTTCCGTCGAAGCCGTCGGTGTAGAGGTTCAGCGAGTCGTCGCGGACGAAGCCGGCGAGAGCGATCCCAGCCGCCGATGCCGATTCGACGGCGAGAGCCGAAGGCGCGCTGATCGACAGGACCGTTGCGAAGCCGGCGGCCCAGGCCTTTTGCACGATCTCGAAGGAGGCACGCCCGCTGACGTAGAGCCCGAGCGATCCTGCGGGAAGGCGTTCATCGAGAAGGAGACGCCCGATGACCTTGTCGACGGCGTTGTGGCGCCCGATGTCCTCACGAACGACCTCCGGTGAACCGTCTTGGCGGAAAGCGGCGGCGGAGTGGACGGCGCCGGTGCGTTCGAAGAGTTCCTGGACAGGCGCGACCTTCTCGGGTACGTCGAGCAGCGCCTCCGGAGCTATGACCGTAGTGGCGCTGAGCCGTCCGAGATCTGCGGTGAGCTCGTCGATCGCTTCGTTCCCGCAGATGCCACAGGCCGAGCCGGTGGACGCCAGCCTTGGGACCGGAGCCGGGGCAGCGCCGCCGGTGTCGACCGACACGACGTTGAACTCGGTCTCGACGGCGGAGCCGGTGTCGCAGTAGCGGATCGACTCGATGCGCGCACCGCCCAACAGGCGCTCGGTGTGGCAGAACCCGGCCGCGAGTTCGAAGTCGTCGCCCGGCGTGCGCATCGTCGTCGCAACCAGTGTGTCGTCCAATCTGATCGACAGCGGCTCTTCGACGACGAGAGCGTCGGGCCGGCGCCCCGCCCGACCTCCTTGTCGGGAGCGGCGCTCGACGAGCACCGTCTTCGACCGTCCACGTGCCATCGCCATACGCTACCAGCGAGGTATTCAGCACGACCGCGAGGAGAACCGAAGTGGCTGCCATCGACATCGCCGACGAGAAGTACGTGCGGCTGACGACCTTTACCAAGGACGGACGACGCAAAAACGTTCCGGTTTGGGTCGCCCCGCTCGACGACGGAACTGCGTGTTTCACCACCCAGACCGACTCGTGGAAGGTCAAACGCATCCGGCACACGCCCAGGGTCGAGCTGGCGCCCAGCAACATGCGTGGTGTGGTTGCAGACGGCGCCCCGACCGTGACCGGAACCGCCACTGTGCTCGAAGGCCCCGACGTGGAAAAGGTCCAAGCTGCCATCAAGGAAAAGTACGGATTTCAGGTCACCATGATCCGCTTCGTCGAGAAACTCCGCGGCCTCATCGGCCGCAGCGACGACGACACCTGCGGAATCGCCATCTCGCTCGACTGAGCCTGGATCCATCGTTTCTAGCCGTTTGCTCCGGAGGGCCGTTCAAGCCACGGAGGCTCTTGGCAACTGTCACGCGTTGTGACCGTCGATGAAAGCGCCTCCGTGGCACCCAACGTGTGACGTTTCGAGCAAGGCGAGAAACTCAAAGGCCCCGGAAGGGGCCCGCCCGCCTGGAAGGCAGTGATGCGAAGCCTGGAGCACGCGCCTGGGCCAGTTTCCGCGGATCCAGGCTGAGCCCGGATCAACGCGCACTACTCGGAGACGTAGGTCCAACCGAATCGGCCTTTGATGCAGAGATGCCCGTTGGTCACGTCGTGGTCGGTCGGTGATGTGCACTTGACTATGCGGTCGTCCTGCACATGCAGCTCGAGGTTGCATCCGACACCGCAGTACGAGCACACGGTCGTCGTCACGGTCTGATCTTCGGGACGCCAGTCGCCGGCCGCGCGCAGGTCGAATTCGGTCTTGAACTGGAGAGCGTTCGTGGGACACACGGCGACGCAGTTGCCGCAGTAGACGCACTCGGAGTCGGGCAGCGCTACATCGAACTCGGTGCCGATGCGGGCGTCGTGGCCGCGCCCGATCGCCGAGATGGCAAACGTGTGCTGTGCTTGTTCTCCGCACGCATCGACGCACTTGTAACAGAGCACACAACGGTCGTAGGCCCGCACGTACAGCTCGTCGTCGATCCTCACCGGTTCGCGTACGCGGGCGCTCTCCTCGTCGTAGCGGTCCGGGTCGGCGTGGTACTCGTCAACCCATCGGCGGATGTCGGGCGCCTGCGTGAGGTCGACGTCGGAGGCGAGGAACTCGAGCACCATCCGGCGGCTGTGGCGCACGCGCTCGGAGTCGGTCCGCACGACCATGTCGTCTTCGACCTGGCGCGAACACGCCGGAACCAGAGCCCGCGACCCCTCGACCTCGACTACGCACACCCGACAGACAGCGGCCGGCTGCAGATTGTCGGCATGACAAATCGTCGGCGTTTCGACTCCAGCGATCGCACACGCCTCTTTGATCGTGGCCTCGGCGGGCACCGTGCACGACTCGCCATCCACTTCGATCGCAACCGAGGGCTGTTCGGTCATCGGCCCACCTCGACGAGTCCCAGATCGAGCGCTGAGCGCACCGCTGATGAAGCGGTTTGGCCGAGCCCGCAGATCGACGAGTCGCGCATCGCGGCGGCGATGTCGTCGAGCAACGCTTCGGCGAATTCACCGTCACCGATCGTGGCCAACACCTCGGCCTGTCTCTGGGTTCCCACGCGGCATGGAACGCACTGACCGCACGACTCGTCGCGGAAGAAGGCCGCTATTCGCGATATGACGGCCAACATGTCCACCGATCGGCCGTACACCGTTATCGCTCCCGACCCGAGCGTGAGCCCTGCCGCGCGAGCGTCCTCGTCGGTTAGTGCGAGGTCGAGTCGATCGGGCCCGACGAACGACCCGGCGGCTCCGCCCAAGAGGAGAGCCTGAACCGGCTCGGTGGCGCCACCGGCCAGCTCGAGCACGTCGCCGAGCGTGATGCCGAACGGGACCTCGAAGACACCTGGAACCTCGACAGACCCCGAGACACAGACCAGGTTCGTTCCCGGCGACGAGTCGGTGCCGACGCGCCGGTACTCGTCGACACCGAGGTCGAGCGCCGCGGTCACCGCTGCCAGCGTCTCGATGTTGTTGACGACGGTCGGCGCACCGAAGAGCCCGTGGGCTGTGGGGAAGGGAGGCTTCTCGCGAGGTTCGCCTCGAAACCCCTCGATCGAGGCGAACAGAGCTGTCTCCTCCCCACAGACGTAGGCGCCTGCACCACGCCGGACCTCGATGTCGAACGTGAAACCTGCCCCCGCAACATCGGCGCCGAGAAGGCCGTGCTGGCGGGCCACGCGCGCAGCCGCCTCGAGGCGGCTCGCGGCCAACGGGTATTCGCCCCGCACGTAGATCCAACCGGTCGACGCACCGACCGCGAACCCGGCGATGATGAGCGACTCGATGACCATGAACGGATCGGACTCCATGACCACCCGATCCTTGAAGGTCCCCGGCTCCGATTCGTCCCCATTTGCGACGACATGCTTCGCAGCGCTCGATGCCTCGGCGACGGCACGCCACTTCGCCCCGGTCGGGAACCCGGCACCACCTCGGCCCGAGATGCCTGCGCTGTCGATCTCGTCGATCACTGCGGAAGGCCCCATGTCGATCGCTCGGCGCAGCGACCGGAATCCTCCCATCGCTCGATATTCGTCGATGCTCGCAGGGTCGACGACACCGACCCTGCGCAGGAGACGCAGAGACGGATCGCCCGCCTGGGGGATCGGCTCGCCCTTGCTGTCGACCGGGACGTGTTCCTCGCCGACCCGTTGAACGAGTATCGCCGGGGCACGTTCGCATCGGCCCAGGCACGGACTCTCCTTCACCCGGGCATCATCGTCGCGGCGCTGTGCGGCCAGAGCGAACGCACCGGCGAGCTGGCACGCGCCATCGACGCAGACGTGCTCGACCGGGTCGCGATGACCTGGATCGTCGACTCGGAACAGGTGATAGAAGCTCGCCACGCCGTAGACCTCGGCGGGTGCGACACCCAGGCGCTCGGCCAGAAGCTCGATACCCCCTGGGCTGATCCAGCCGCTCGCCCACTGAAGGGCGTGCAAACAGGGAAGGAGGTGGGTCCGGAGGTCCCGGCGACGTCTCGTGCCGCCCCTCACGAGTCGGTCGGTCTCGTAAACGGTTGCGACGACCTCGGGATCGAGGATCGCGTCGAGCGCCGCCCGCTCTTCGTCGCTGGCGCTGAGGCTCACGACACCGACTCCGCTGCCAAGGGATCGATGCGGATCGCCGACGCCTTGAACTCGGCGGTCCCCGAGCGAGTGTCCCAAGCGTCGTTGGTTAGCGTGTTCGTGTCGACCAGCTCGGGGAAGTGAAACGTAGTGAACGTCAGGCCGGGTGGCAGGTCTGGCTGTATCCGCACCGCCATCTCGACCGTTCCGCGAGGAGAACTGACCTGCACAACCTCACCGTCGGAGATCCCGAGCGCCTCGGCGTCGGACGGGTTCACGTCGAGTGCATCTCCATAGCGAATCGGCGAATCGATGCTGCCCGACTGCACGCCGGTGTTGTACGAGTCGAGCGCACGACCGGTCGTCAGTCGCAGCGGGAAACGGTCGCTGACCGCTTCGGCTGGACCCTCGTCTTCCACGATGGAGAACGGTGCGCGATCGTGCCCATCGAGATCATCGGCCCAAAGCCACTCGTGAAGGAACGGACTGCCCGGGTGCTCCTCGCTCGGACACGGCCACTGCAACCCACCCTCGGATTCGAGACGGTCCCAGCGCATGCCGGCGTGCATCGGTGACAGTCCCCGCAGTTCATCCCAGACCGCCTCGGGATCGCGCGGCCCGAGCCGGTGACCCATCGCCTCGGCGAGGTCGATGAGGATGTCGATGTCGTCTCGCGCTTCTCCGGGTGCGCTCACCGCAGCGCGAACCCGCTGCACGCGTCGCTCGCTCGACGTGACCGTGCCTTCGGTCTCAGCCCACGCGACCGACGCCGGGAACACCACATCGGCCATCTCGGCGGTGCGGGTGAGGAAGATGTCCTGCACGACGAGAGCGTCGAGACCCGCAAGCGATTCCCGAGCCTTCCGAACGTCGGCCTCGCTGTCGGCGGGGTTCTCGCCGATCACATACAGCGCGGCTAGATCGCCGCGCTCCATCGCCTCGAACATGAGCGTGAGGTGCATCCCCGGCTCGGGAGGGATATCCGCCTCCCAAGTCTCCTCGAACCGCCAGCGCGCCTCGGGGTCGTCGACATTCTGGAAGCCCGGGAGCTTGTTCGGCAGCGCACCCATGTCACCGCCACCTTGCACGTTGTTCTGCCCCCGAAGCGGTACGAGCCCTGATCCCCGACGACCGATGTGACCTGTGAGAAGTGCCAGGTTGCACAGCGCGAGGACGTTGTCGACGGCGTTGTGGTGCTCGGTGATGCCGAGGGTCCACAGGATCTGTGCGGTCGACGCCTCGCCATAGGCGTGCGCAAGCTCCGCGATGGCCGCGGCGGGGACCCCGGTGATCGCCGCCGCCCTGTCGAGTGTGTATGAGTCGACGGCATCGGCATAGCTCTCGAAGCCGGTTGTGGCGCGGGAGATGAACGCCTCGTCGTGGAGTCCCGCAGCGATGATCTCGCGGCCGACCGCGTTCGCGAGCGCGATGTCGGTGCCGACGTCGAGGCCCATCCAGATGTCCGCGAACTTGGCCGAGGTGGTGCGCCGCGGGTCGATGCAGAACAGGCGTGCTCCGTTCTCGACGCCGATGAGCAGGTGGTGGAAGAAGATGGGGTGCGCCTCCCGGGCGTTCGAACCCCACAGCACGATCACGTCGGTCTGTTCGATCTCCTCGTAGGAGCTGGTGCCGCCGCCGGCGCCGAAGACCGTCGCCAGACCGACGACGGAGGGAGCATGTCAGGTTCGATTGCAGGAGTCGATGTTGTTCGATCCGATCACCGAGCGTGCGAACTTCTGCGCCATGTAGTTCATCTCGTTGGTGGCCTTCGAGCAGCTGAACATGCCGAACGCACCCGGACCTCGTGAGTCGACGACCTCGCCGAATCCGACCGCAGCTCTGTCGAGCGCCCGATCCCAGCTGGCGGGTACCAACGTTCCGTCTTCGCGCACAAGCGGCGTGGTGAG
The DNA here is from genome assembly GCA_965216815.1 of Acidimicrobiales bacterium. Classification (GTDB taxonomy): domain Bacteria; phylum Actinomycetota; class Acidimicrobiia; order Acidimicrobiales; family SHLQ01; genus JADFOM01. Next base: position 85,002 of record OZ244202.1, read on the forward strand.
TCGTTCGCGGGGGCTCATCGCAAATCCTCTCGATCGATCTGACCGGCAGAGTAGCCCCCGTAGAGGCGGAGCTACCGAAGCTGCGAGGCAGCCTCGGGTCGGCCGATCATCATCTGCGGTTGCATGAGCATCGCCGTAACGTTGCTCTCGACCAAGAGACCGAACGCGCGTCGCTCGTCGGTGGTCGCCTCGGGGAAGCGTCGTCCGAAGTCGGCGAGGCCGTGAAATACAACCGCCACGACCAACCCCGCTTGAGCGGCTTGTCCGACCGACACGATCTCGAACATCTTGAACGCCTTGTCCATGACCCACAGAAGCGACTCGTGGGGATCGGCTGGAATGGTGTCGGCGCGCTTGGACATGAGTTCGGCCTGGATGCAGATGTACTCGTGGCCACCGTCGGGATCGACCAGACGGTTCGTGAGCGGCTCGACGAGGACACGTGCGACCGCCCGCGCGTCGGGTTCGTCGTCGGGGAGCTCCGCGATGATCCGCGAACGGTCTTCGTTCACCTGGCTGCGGTGCTTGTCGAGAACGGCCGTCAGCAACTCCGCCTTCGTGCCGAAGTGGAAGCCGACCGCATTGTGGTTCCGCTGGCCGGCGAGGCGGGTGATCGAAGAGATGCTCGTTGCCGACACACCGTCGGCCGCGAACAGCTTCTCGGCAGCGCTGATCAGAGCCGCCCGAGTGCGCTCGCCTGACATAGACATCCACCGACTCTACAGTCGGGAATTCACCGGGAATTCTTCGGCTCAACTGACAAAACCCGGGCGCCGTACGGGCTCGAAAAGTTATTGAGCCGATCGCCGTGCTTGCAATCGGACCGGCGATCGGCTCATGACAATCATGCACCATCGCGTTCCCGCGATGGTGTACCCCGACGACGATTTCGATCCGGACGATCGCTCAAGTGGCCACGTCTACGGGTCGATATCGCGACCATGAAAGATCTGCGCGCCACGTTCGCAACAGCCCTGGCAGTCGTCGCGGTACTAGCTCTCGGTGCCTGCTCGGACAGCGACCCGATCGAGGGCTCCTTCGAGGCAACGGGCACCGTTGCCCCACTGCACGAGGGCTACGGCGGAGTCACCGATCGCGGCACCCTAGAGGCCGCTGGCGACGCAGTGCCGGTCGCGTTTGCAGAGCGCGTTGCGAAGCGATCCGACGAGGTTCAACGGCTCAGGTTCAGCATGAACATGGACATGAAGATGAGCGGCCTCGGCCAGTCGATGGACATCTCTCCCGACGAACCGATGGTCACCGGGGCGGTCGACGAAGACCGAGTCGAGATGCTCATGGACCTGGGCCCGATGTTCGAGGGGATCCTCGCTGAGGCCGGCGGCGATGCCGGCGACGTGGCCGACCTGCTCGGCGACATGACGATCGAGATGAAGTACGGATCCGAAACCGTGTACATGCGCGCGCCCTACCTGGCACAGCTCGCCGCGCTCGACCCGGCAGCGGCAGCTGAAGCCGGTCCGCTCGGAGAGCTCGGAGACGGATGGGGCAAGATCGACGCGACCCAGATCCCGGGCTTTGACGCAGCTTCGAGCATGGGTGACATCAGCGGCATACAGACCAGCAACCCTGCGGAAGCTGCCGCGCTGCTCAGGTCGCTGACCGGAGACACCTACGAGGTCGAGGAGACGACCGTGCGCGACGTCGATGTCACGCACTACTCGGGCGTCACGAGCTTCGGCGACCTCATGACCAACGGTCAGCTGCCGGACGACCAAGCGGCCCAGCTCGGCATCGATGAGCTGACCGAGGACATGCTCGCCGTCGAGATACCAATCGACTTCTACGTCGACGCCGACGACCGACTACGACGCATCGCGTACTCGATGGACTTCAACGAGATGTTCGGCTCGCTCACCGCCGGCATTCAGATGAAGATGGCAGTCTCGATGGATTTCTTCGACTTCGGTGACGAGGGCATATCTGTGGCCCTGCCCGACGATTCATCCGCTGTCGACATCACCAACTGGATGCTCGCGAACAGCTACTGAGCCTGGATGCACCGATACTGGTCCATGCGCGTGGTCCAGGCTTAGCGTCACTGCCTTCCAGGCGGGCGGGCCCCTTCCGGGGCCTTTGAGTTTCTCGCCTTGCTCGAAACGTCACACGTTGGGCGCCACGGAGGCGCTTTCACCGACAGGCACAGAACGTGACAGATGCCAAGAGCCTCCGTGGCTCGAACGGCCTTCCGGAGGAGCGATGTACACGGCTCGAAACGGTGGATCCAGGCTGAGAGCAGCGTGCTCAACTCTCCTGCGATGCCTCGGCGACCGCTCGATCGTCGATGGGGCCTAGCAGCAACATCAGCGAGGACACGGCGAACAGCCCTGCACCGATGAACATGACGACCGGCTCGGAGGTTGCCGACAACACTGCGGCTGCCGCAAGCGGTCCCGTCGCCTGACCGGCCCGCGCGGCGCCGACCCACGATGCGGTTACCGCTGCCCGATGCTCGGCGGGCGTAGCGCTGACCGCAACCTCTTGGAGAGAAGGAATGCAGATGCCGTCGCCGAGACCGTAGAAAACGCCCCCGAGGACCACGACGACGAGGGTGGGCGCAACGCCGATCACGAACGCTGCGGCTGCGATCGCCGCCGATCCGCCGACGAGCACCAACCGCAGCCCGAAACGAGAACGGATCTTGGTGAGGTTCAGCGCCGCGGCAACCGCACCTAGCGCCGGCACCGACAGGATCAGACCCCTCGTTCCGGCACTCAGGCCGAATTCCTTCTCGAGGTGCAGAGGGAGCGCAGTCAGGAACACCCCGAAGATGACGACGAACAGCACGAAGCCAACGACGATCGTCGTCAAGATGACCGGATTGCGAATGCTGACCCACGATCGGCGGAGCTGCTCGGAGAGCGGTTCGACTTCGGCCGGGCGGGAATCCGGGAGGTACCTGGCACCCGCGATCGCGACCGGCAGACCGATTGTCCCCAGCCCCACGGCGAACCGCCAGCTGAGCAGCTCGGTTATGAAGCCTGCGATCGACGGGAAGACGGCCAGGCAGAATGTGAGAACTGCCGAGTTCCTGCCGATGAGACGCGTGCGCTCCTCCCCGCTCCAATGATCGCCGATCAGAACGACCGCGAGGTTGATCAAGCCAGCGGATCCGAAGCCCTGTGCGAGCCTGGCCACGAGCAGTAGACCGAACGTCGGAGCGCAGGCGACGAGGAGGCTGCCGGTGGCGAAGACGAGCAGGCAGGGCAACAGTACCCGGCGGCGTCCGAGTCGATCGGCAAGGATACCGATCGTCGGAGCGAGGACGATTCCGGGTGCGGGCCCGGCAGCCACCAGCAGACCCGCGCTCGAGTCCGGGCGATCGAACGCATCGAGCACGTCGGGTAGCGCCGGCGTGAGCGTCGTGTTCGCCAGAATGCCGGCGACGGTGATCGAGAAGATGAACGCCAGCGGCGGGCGGACGGGAACGGCCTCGCCGGCGACGGATTCAGTGGTCAAGGTCGGTGTGCAGGCGGGTTTTCTCTCTACGCCGCTCGCGCTCGGGGATCGACATCGACCGTCGAGACTTCGTGTCGAAGGCGAGGTTGACGTTCTCGAACGCGACGACGAGATCACCTCGATCGACGTCGAACGCCCAATTGCGCATGCGAGTGACCTTCTCGCCGAGCTCGACGATCGCTCCGAAGCTCTGGGTGCGATCGCCGGCCTCGGGAAGGCGATTGATGACGACGCGGGTCTCCATCGTGGCCCAACCCATCCGTTCCCCGTTGGGGCCGTCGACCAGCCAGTCGTCGGCGGTCTGCGTTCGCCGCATCTCCTCGACCGGCTCACCTTCCCAGATCAGCGACGGGACCATCTCGGGGATGAATCGGCCGTTCTCACATTCTCGTGGGCGGATCTCGCGTACCCGTCGCAGTGCGAGGCCCCGTTGGCGGACCGTCTCGAGTGGTGGCGAAGTCACCACGGGATCGACGTCGAGGTCGATGCTGCGACTGCGACCGTGAGCCGGAACCTCGACACGCTCCAATTCTGCCCGTTCGTGCAGCTCGGCGACCGATGGCAGACCCGCATCGCCGGGCAGCAACCGGTGGACAAATGTCGCCGCGATCTCGCCGAGCGCGGGGTTGACGAGCTCGTGGTATAGGCGGATTTCGCGAGGCGACGCGTCGACCAACCCGCTGCGCACTTCGAGCTCGGCATCGACCAGCTGCTCGCGGTGGTGGCGCGTGTACATGTCGACGAGGCGCGCCGGAGCCCCACCTGCCGAGGCGCTCGAACCGACCAGCGCGTTGGTGGCAGCGCGTGCAGCCACCGCATAGAACCGCACGTTCATGTGGCCCAGATGATCGATCTGGTCCTTGGTCACGCGCGTCGAATAGGTGGTGGTGAAGTCGTCGATCGTCGCATCCGTCGTCATCGGGAACCGTTCTTGGGCGGAGCATTGAACCCTAGGAGGAGGCTGCTCCAAGCTCACCATTTCACAGCTTTGGCCGCTGCGACGAAAGCCGATCGGAGTGATCGGTTGGGTGAATTTGTTCGTCCGGGCGACTGAATTGCGGGCTCAGACGCACCTTTCGTCGCTTCGTTCGAACCACCGAATTCATGTACCGTTTGGCCATAGTGACCACAAAAGGGGGCGTCCTCATCGTGGGCGCAGGCGGGCATGCGCTCGTCTCCATCGAAGTACTCCGGTCGATGGGAAAGAGCATTCGCGGATGCTTGTCCCTCGACGGTCACCCGAGCGCGGACATCGCCCGGTTGGGAGTATCGATGCTCGGAACCGACCGCGAGGTCGACCAGATCATCGGAAACGACCCGACCGAATGCTTCGTCGCGATCGGCGACAACGCTAGCCGTGAAGCGGTGGTCGAGCGCGTCCTCGCGAACCCGCGCGCACGCTTGGTGACCGCATTGAGTGCGGCAGCGACCGTCTCGCCGAGCGCCGAGGTTGCCGAAGGGGTCCTCGTGATGCCCGGCGTCGTCGTCAATGCGAACGCCAAGCTCGGAACAGGCTGCATCATCAACACCGCGGCGAGCATCGACCACGAATGTGAAATCGGCCCGTTCGCTCACATCGCACCGAACGCGACTCTCGCGGGCAACGTCACCGTGGGTGCACACGCGCTCGTAGGCGCCGGCTCGGTCGCCAGCCCGGGCACGACTATCGGAGACCGAGCGGTCGTCGGAACCGGAGCGACCGTCGTCCGCGATGTCGCATGCAACTCGACGGTGATCGGCAACCCTGCACGACCGGTCGACCTCAACCAGGACCCCGCTGTCCCCCACGACACGAACAGCTGAGCCAACTTGACGTTGCTCGCCGATCTGAGGGACCGGTTCCCCGGTGCGGACTCGCCCTGGGCACGCTTCGACGGGCCTGCCGGGTCACTCGTCGTCGACTCGGCGATCGACGCAATGGCACGGTGGCAGCGAAGCCCGTCGCCGGCGAACACCGGTGGGAGCTTTGCCATGGCCGCCGAGTGCGGGCAACTGACCGCTGACGCACGGCACGCGGTCGCGGCGCTGCTGGGAACCGATGCGGATTCGGTCGTGTGGGGACCTTCGGCGACTCAACTGATCTCGAACCTCAGCCGTTCGGTCATCGCCGGTCTCGACGACGGCGACGAGATCGTGTGCACCGAGCTCGACCACGAGGCCAATGTCGCCCCATGGCAGTTGGCGGCTAGCGACTCAGGGGTCGAGGTCCGGATCGCTCGGCTCACGCCCGAGTCAGGCCGCCTCGACACCGAAGCCATCGCTGCCGTCCTGTCGCCTCGCACCCGTTGGGTCGCGGTCACCGGAGCGTCGAACGTGCTCGGCACGATCCCCGACCTTCCGGCCATCTCCGAGCTGGCTCACAGCGTTGGCGCCCGCGTGTTGGTCGACGGCGTGCACCTCACTCCCCACAAACCCATCGATGTTGCCGGAATCGGTTGCGACGTGTTCGTCACTTCGGCCTACAAGTGGTTTGGCCCCCACGTCAGCGCGATGGTTGCGAGTAGCGATCTGATCGACTCGCTCGAGATCCAGACCTTGCGCGAAGCTCCGACTACGGGCCCGCAGAGCTTCGAGCTCGGCACGACACCCTTCGAGCTGCTCGTCGGGGTGAAGGCGGCTGCCGAGTTCATCACCGAGGTCGGTGCGCAGCGTCTGGCCGAACACGAGTCGACGGTGTTCGCGCCGCTTCTCGAGGGATTGCAGTCGATGGAGCGGGTGACGACCTTTGGTCCCAGCTCGCTGCTCGACCGAACCCCGACGGTGTTGTTCACCGTCGACGGAATCGGTCCGGCCGAAGTAGCGTCGAGACTCGCCGAGCGGTCGATCGCCGTGTGGTCGGGTCACAATTACGGCGTCTGCGCGGTGGAAGCCCTCGGGCTCCTGCATGCCGGAGGTGGAGTGAGGGCAGGAGTGTCGCCCTACACGAGTCCGTACGACGTCGACCGTCTGCTCACCGCAGTCGCCGAACTCGCCTGAGCGATGTCAGGCGGTCCGACGGCAGAGGGCGAGACCGAAATCGCCCTCGACCAGGTGGCCGTCGGCGCTCGAACCCGACCGCCAGAAGTCCTCGACGGAGAAGCCTGCCTCTTCGAGCTCGTCACGCAACCGTGACTCGCGGAACTTCGTCGAGATCTCGACCCGCATCTCCTCGCCCTCGGTGAACTCGACATCGAGATCGAGCGCCTCGATCCGCGCCCGCACCGGCATCGATGCGCGCAAGCGCATGTCGATGCGTTCCTCCCGCGCGTCCCACATGGGCACGTACTCGAACTGCTCGACGGGCAGGTCGCCATCGAGCTCGCGGTTGATGATGTCGACCACGTTGAGAATGAACTTGGCCGTGACACCTTCGGAGTCGTCGTAGGCATCGACAAGGCGCTGCACGTCCTTGACCAGATCGACCCCCAACAGCAGCCATTCACCCTCGTCGAGACCGTCGGCGAGAGCCCCGAGGAAAGCGCGCCGCTCCTCGCGATAGAAGTTGCCGAGGGTTCCCGCGAGGAATGCGATCAGACGGCGACCGGTGTGCGGTATGTGGGAGAGGTGCCGCGTGAAGTCGCCGACGACGGCGTTGACCGCCAAACCGTCGTATCGATCGGCCAAGGCCTCGGCCGCGTCGACGAGAGTCTGCTCGCTCACATCGACGGGAATGAAGGTGCGCAGATGACCCGCTTCCCAGAACGCATCGAGCAACGACCTCGTCTTGTCGCTGGTGCCCGAGCCGAGCTCGACGATCGTGTCGGCGTCAGACTCTGCAGCGATGTCGGCGGCACGGTCGATCAACAGCGAGCGCTCGGCTTCGGTCGGGTAGTACTCGGGGAGGGTCGTGATGCGGTCGAACAGTGCGGATCCGCGATCGTCGTAGAGCCACTTCGGACGCAGAACTTTGGGGTTGTTGGTGAAGGTGCGTCGTATGTCGTCGAGCATCTCGCCCTGGGCCCAGTCGCTGGGAAGGTGCGTGTCGACATGCACAGGGATCGGCATGGTGGGGCTCCTGGGATGGCGTATTAGCGGTCGGCAGCGAGGCGAACGCCGCTCAGGTGCCAACGCGTGTGGGGATGGAAGAAGTTTCGGTATGTGTCGCGCGTGTGGTCCGGCGGGGTGAATGCGCATCCGCCCTTGAGCACCATCGTGTTGATCATGAACTTGCCGTTGTACTCCCCTATCGCTCCCTGCGGAGCCCGGTAGCCGGGATACGGGCGGTAGGGTGACCCCGTCCATTCCCAGCAGTCGCCGATCATCTGCCGGAGCCCGACGCCGGCGGGCGCAGGCGCCGGATGGAGGGTTCCGTCGAGCGGATCCTCGGTCATCGTGTTCCCGGCAGGGGTCAGTCCTGCTACTGCGTGCTCCCATTCGGCCTCGGTCGACAACCTGGCTTCGGCCCAAGACGCGAACGCGTCGGCCTCGTAGAACGACACGTGACAGACCGGCTCGTGTTCGTCGACAGCTCGGGTGCCGGTGAGAGTGTGCACCCGCCACTCGTCGCCGTCGCGACGCCAGTAGAGCGGTGCCTCCCAACCCTCGTCGAGCCGCCGGTGCCATCCGTCGGAGAGCCACAGCTCGGGACGCTCGTAGCCTCCGTCGTCGATGAAGGCCCGCCACTCGCCACATGTCACCAGCCGGTCGGCCAAGCGGTATGGGGCGAGGAGCGTGTCGTGGCGTGGTCTCTCGTTGTCGAAGGAGAATCCGGCACCGGCGTGGCCGATTGTGACGACGCCGCCGTCGAAGTCGACCCATCCCAGCGGGCCGGGGTCGGCCGAACGATGATGGGGCCGATCGATGTAGCAGGGCTCGGTGGGGTTCACCGAGAGGACGTGTTTGAAGTCCATCAGCATCAGCTCCTGATGCTGCTCCTCGTGATTCGCGCCCAGCTCGATGAGCTCGGCAAGAGCGGGGTCGTCGCCGGCCGATTCGATGAGCTGCGTCGTCCTCGCGTCGACGCTTCGTCGGTATTCTCCGACTTCTGACGCGCCCGGCCGGGTAAGCAGGCCTCGTTCGGGTCGGGGGTGCCGTTCCCCCACCGCCTCGTAGTAGCTGTTGAACAGAAAGCAGTAGGCGTCGTCGAAGGGCTGGTAGCTATCGACGAACTCGCCGAGCACGAACGTCTCGAAGAACCAGGTCGTGTGAGCGCGATGCCACTTGGCGGGACTCACGTCGGGCATGGTCTGCACGGTCTGGTCTTCGGGCGACATCGGTTCGGCCAGTCGCTCGGTCCGGGCACGCACGTTCGCAAAGCGCTCAGAGAGCGCGTCGAGGTCGCTCGATGCATGACGATCGGTGACGGTCACGTTTGACCCAACCCCTAATGCGGGCGAAACCTTCCCCCGAAATTTGGAGCCTAACCCACGCCTCACGTGGGTTTTCCTCCCCAGAATGGGGATTCAGGCGTGGATTCTCGGCATCGCGACGTCGCTACGGCCCGTAGACGAACCTGCACATGTGCGAGGCTGACCCGATGCACCTCACCACGTGGTCGCCGGCGTGAGCCAGAACGTCTATGACGACCCCGACTTCTTCGCGGGATACGCGCAGCTGGCACGCTCGGTCGACGGGCTAGCGGGTGCACCGGAATGGACGACCCTTCAGTCGATGTTGCCCAGTGTCGCGGGTCAGCACGTCGTCGATCTCGGTTGCGGATTCGGTTGGTTCTGTCGATGGGCGGCCGACGCCGGGGCAGCGTCGGTCATCGGCTACGACATCTCGTCGAACATGCTCGAACGCGCCCGGTCGACCACCGACTCGCCGACCATCGACTACCGGCAAGCGGACCTCGACACGCTCGAGCTCCCTTCCGACTCGTTCGACCTGGCCTACAGCTCACTCGCGGTCCACTACATCGTCGACCTCGGCCGGTTGTTTCGGTCGATCCATGCTTCGCTCCGGCGCGGCGGTTCGTTCGTGTATTCAACCGAGCATCCGGTCGTCACGGCGCCGACGCGACAGGAGATCGTCGAGCGCGAAGACGGCACCATGGCCTGGCCCATCTCCGACTATCTCGACGAAGGCCCACGGACGACCCACTGGATCGTCGACGGCGTCGTGAAACAGCACCGGACGATGGCAACACATCTCGACCTGTTGATGGGCGCTGGCTTCACGATCGATCGCATCGAGGAGTGGGGGCCTGACGCAGACCAACTCGAGGCCCACCCCGAATGGACGGTCGAACGGCTCCGACCGCCTTTCCTTCTCGTCGCCAGCCGCCGCTGAGCATCCAAAATTTGGAGCCTAACCCACGCCTCACGTGGGTTTTCCTCCCTAAAACGGGAGTTCAGCCGGCGGTCTGTGCCTCGGTCCAGGTCTTGCCCTGCTCGACGTCGATGTCGTGAGGTAGACCGAGCAGCCGTTCACCGATGATGTTGCGCAACACCTCGCTTGTGCCGCCGCCGACAGTCAACGCAGGACTGAACAGGAAACCGTCGTTCCACAGGGTCCAATCCTCCGACGGTCCGTCGCGCAACATGCCGCCGGCGCCTTCGATGTCGACGGCGAGGTTGAACACGACCTTGCCGTGCGGGTCCGCGAGCGCCTTGCGCAGCGACGCGTCCGGCCCCGGCAACTTGTTGAGCTTAGCCGAGACGAGCGCCAGCCGGTGGTAGCGCAAGATCTCGCCGATGATGTAGGCGTCGACCAGCCTGTGTTTGAGCGGCTCGGCGATGTCGCCCTTCGCCTTCACCGCCTCGACGAGATCGCGGGCGGTCGGGCCGTGACCCCATTGCACGCCGCCCTGAGACAGTGACACCCGCTCGTTCGCCAGCGTCTGTTTGGCCATCGCCCAGCCGTTGTGTTCCTCGCCGATGAGGTTCGCTGCGGGCACACGCACCTCGTCAAAGAACACCTCGTTGAACAGTCCACCACCCGACATGTTGACGATGGGACGCACCTCGATTCCTGGCGAGTCCATGTCGACGATGAAGTAGCTGATGCCGGTGTGCTTGGACACGTCGGGGTCGGTGCGAGCGATGAGGATCCCGAACTTCGCAACCTCGGCGAGCGAAGTCCAGATCTTCTGGCCGTTCACCACGTACTCGCCGCCGTCACGCGTTGCTCGAGTGCGCAGGTTCGCCAGGTCAGAGCCGGCCTCGGGCTCACTGAACAGCTGACACCACATCTCCTCGCCGGTGAGCATGGGCGGCAGATAGCGCTGTTTCTGTTCCTCGGTGCCGTGCACGACGAGCACGGGTCCGCAATGGCCTGTGCCGATCGGGTTGATCGGCTTCTTCGCGCCGGCCCGTTTCATCTCCTCCTCGATGATGAGCTGATGCTCCGGTTCGGCATCGAGCCCCCATGGTTGCGGCCAATGCGGGACGATGAGGCCGCGGTCGCGCAACTCGGTCGGCGTCGGTTCAGGGTGTGCGTCGAACCAAGCGCGCAACTCCTGTCGGCGAGGGTCGTCTTCGCCCGGCAGATCGAGCGACATCGTTTCTGGCATCCGGCCAGGGTTGCCTCTCACCCCGAGACCGGGCAAGTTTGGGGCATGGCCGAACCCAACTACACGATCATCTCCGCCGACACTCACGCCGGTGGAAGCCACGCCGCCTATCGCGAATACCTCGACCCGAAGTTCCGCGACGAGTTCGATGAGTGGCGCGGCCGCTACAAGAACCCCTACAAGGATCTCGGCGACCAGCGCCGCCTGCGCAACTGGGACAACGACATGCGAAACGAAGCCCAGCACGGCGAAGGGGTGATCGGCGAGGTGATCTTCCCGAACACGGTTCCGCCGTTCTTCCCCAGCTTCGTGCTGTTCGCGCAGCCCCCGACCGCCGACGAATACGAGAAGCGACGCGCCGGCATCCAGGCACACAATCGCTGGCTGGTCGACTTCGTCGCCGAGTCACCTCCGCAGCGCGCCGGCGTCGGTCAGATCTTCCTCAACGACGTCGATGACGCGATCGACGACGTGAGGTGGATCAAGGAGAACGGTCTGCGCGGCGGCATCCTGCTGCCGAACATCGCCCCCGACGTCAAGTGGGTCAAACCGCTGTACGACCCCTGCTATGACCCCCTGTGGGAGGTGTGCCAGGACCTCGAGGTGCCAATCAACATGCACTCGGGTACCGGCAACCCCGACTACGGCAAGTACCCGATCTCGATGCTGCTCTACATCAACGAGGTCGGCTTCTACACCCAGCGTCCGCTTATCCACCTCATTCTCGGCGGCGTGTTCGAGCGGTTCCCAGGCATCAACTTCATCCTCACCGAGATCGGCAGTTCGTGGATCCCGCCGCTGCTCGATCAACTCGACACGTTGATCAAGAACATCGCCGCGACCGGCGAAACCGGAGAGATCAAGTACGACAAGGGAGTGCTTCCGTCGATGCTCGCTAGCGAGTGTTGGGCTCAGAGCGGTTGGGTCGGCGTCAGCGGGCCCGGCGAGAGGGACATCGAGGGTCGCCACGAGATCGGAATCGACCGGTTCATGTGGGGATCGGACTATCCGCACGACGAGGGCACGCACCCGCATACCCGTGAGCACCTCCGTCGGCGTTTCGCCGACCTGCCTCACGGCGAGTGCACCAAGATGCTCTCGGAGAACGCTGCGAAGCTCTACGACTTCGACCTCGAAGCACTCGCCCCGCTGGCCGAGCGGTTCGGTCCGACCTACGAGGAGCTCCACACCCCGATCGAGGGCGGCGAACAGGGGCTCACCGAGAAGGGCTTCTCCGACGACATGGACACCGCGGCGCTCTAGCGCCCGTTCAATGCCGACCGCCGGTGCACTCGAGAATCAAGTCGCGCTGGTGACCGGCGCCAACCACGGCATCGGTCTCGCCACCGCAACGGCCCTTGCAGATCGCGGTGCCGACATCGCCGCGACCTACCTACGCATCGGCGACCCCGATCGCGACGACGAATTCAATCGGACCCGAGCCGCCGACGAGTCGACCGTGGTGAGTGCCGTCGAAGCGCTGGGCAGACGCTGCCACGCGATCGAGGCGGACCTCACCGATACATCCACACCCGCTCGGCTCTTCGATGAGACCGAGGAGAATCTGGGGCCCGTCTCGGTTCTCGTTCACAACGCGAGCGGCTGGCAGAAGGACAGCTATGCACCCGACGGCAACGATGCGGTCGGCCGGGCCAACCACCCGGTCACCGCGGATTCGATCAACAGCCAACTTCACGTCGACGCGCGCGCCGGCGCTCTGCTCATGGCCGAGTTCATCGCTCGCCACCGCGCTCGGAGCGCGACGCGTGGTCGCATCGTCACACTCACGTCGGGCGAGGGTCGCCAGTTCCCCGGCGAAGTCTCCTACGGAGCGGCCAAAGCAGCCTTGATCAGCTACACCCTCTCCGCCGCGTCTGAGATGGCCGCCGACGGGGTCACGGCCAATGTCGTCTATCCACCGGTCACCGACACGGGATGGATCACCGACGAGGTGCGCGACTTCGTCGCCGGCGATCACGACCACCACCATGTCGCCGACCCATCTGAGGTTGCCGAGGTGATCACGTGGTTGTGCGCAGACGCGGGGCGGGTTGTCACGGGCAACATCGTGCGTCTCCGGTAGTGGCCACTCGGATCGATTCCGCCGTCGAGCTGGTGCGCACGGCACTTCGCGAGCAGGCCGACGCTGAGAAGGCCGCGGGAATGCAGGCCTACATGAAGACCACGATGCCGTTCTACGGCGTTCAGAAGTCGGGACGGACCAAGATCATGCGCCGACTCCGCAAGGACTTCGCGCCGACAGACCAGGGCGAGTACGCAGCGCTGGTCACTGCCTTGTGGGAGCTCCCCCACCGCGAGGAGAAGTACCTCGCCCAGCAGGTTGCGACCACGTTCTCGGAATTCATTGTCCCCGAGTCGTGGTCACTCTACGAGCGGTTCATTCGCGAGGGTGCTTGGTGGGACTTCGTCGATGAGACGGCGACGCACATGGTTCGCGAGCTCGTGCTCGAATGTCCCGACCAGACATGGCCGCGAGTCGACGATTGGAACAGCGACGACGACATGTGGGCGCGACGAACGTCGATCATCTGCCAGATCGGCGCCAAGGAGCGCACCGACACCGACCGCCTATTCCGGTATTGCGCAGCGCGCTTGCACGAAAGCGAGTTCTTCATCCGCAAGGCAATCGGGTGGGCGTTGAGGGAACAAGCCAAGACCGATGCTGCCGCGGTCGCTGAGTTCGTACGACAGCATCGCGAAGACCTGTCCGGCCTCAGCTTCCGTGAAGCGACCAAGCACATCCGCCACCTCGTCGAGTCCTGAAGGGAGGCGCGATATCGTCAGCGCATGGCGCGTCTGAGGGTCAGCGAGCAGGTCGCGATCGACAGGTCACCCGAGCTCGTCAGGTCGCAGTTCGGCGATGTCGCCCACCACGAGGCGACTGGGGTTCACGACGGCGTGGAGTTCCACGTGGTCAGCGACGACGGATCGGTGTGTCGCTACCGTCAGATCAGCCGCGTCGGGCCGTTGCGACTTCGCCAGCACTTCGAGCTGCCTCGCGCTCCCGATGGCCCACTCGTCAACACGATAACCAAGGGACAGTTCAGCGGTGGATCGATCACCTTCGAAATCGGCGGCGAGGATGACGGTCCATCGACGGTGACCGCGACCCTCGATGCACCATTGAGTGGTCCGGCAGCGCTCATCGGACCCCTGCTACGCCGTGTCGTGTCGAGTTCGTTGCGCGCCGCGCTTGTCGAGGACAAGGCCGACCTCGAGTCCGGCCGATACCAACCGCCCTGACCGCGGGGCAGCTGGCCTGCTACGGTCCCGCCCGGACGGTCTCACCGCGAGACCGTTCGAGGGAGAAGGCACGATGGCCGGACTATTGGATGAAATACTCGGATCACTCGCCGGCGACGACGGCGACATCGCCGGAACGCTCGGCGGTGTACTCGGAGGCGACGTCGATGGAGCGAAGGCGCAGCAGGCGACGACCCTGGGTCTCGAATCGATCCTCGGCGGACTCGCACGCAACGCGCAGGACCCGGACGGGGCAGCCGCGATACTTGACGCGATCAACCGCGATCACGACGGCGCAGCTCTCGACGACGTCCCGGCGGCGCTGAACGACCCTGCGAGAGCCGCCGATGGTGAGAAGATCCTCGGTCACGTGTTCGGCGACGAAAAGGACGCTGTGGTACAGAACCTCGCTTCGAAGTCGGGTCTCGACCTCGGCTCGATAGCCAAGTTGCTACCGATGCTCGCGCCGCTTGTCATGGGCATGCTCGGCAAGCGCAACGCAAGCGGGTCGGGGTTCGACGCCGGTGGGCTGTCGGACATACTCGGCGGCGAGGCCGCGGGCTTCGATATCGGCGACATCCTCGGCGGGCTCTCCGGCGGCTCCGGAGGCGGCATCCTCGGCAAGCTCAAGGACCTCCTCGGCGGCCGCTAAGCACGTGGCAAGCGGGCGCGGATGAGGAGGAAATAGGGCGCGATCCTGGCGTCGGCGACCTCCGGGTGAGCAGCGACCGTCGATTCGTCGGGGTGGGGTTCGGCGACCTCCTCGATCGTCAGGCCTGCTCCGAGAACTGCGTCGAACCAGCCGGCCAACGTGCGTCTCGCATAGGTGATCTCGAACTTCGGGTGCTGCGCCTGCACCTCGTCAGGCGCAGCGCTGAAGATCCATGACTCGTGAACGTTGCCCTCCACGAAATACTCCGCTATCGCCAAGGCTCTACGGTCGCCGTCGTCGTCTTCGACCCAGAAGCGCGTCGGCGTCCCGTTCAGCGGATGGACAACCGAGAACTGCACGAAACCGCCGGGGCGGAGCACCCGGGCGACCTCGCGCAGCGTCGACTCGGGCTCGGCCACGTCCATGAGGCTCATGAACGCGGTGACCGCGTCGAACGATGAATCGGCAAACGGCAAGTTCGCGCCATCGGCAAGCACGTGTTCGATCGCAGCGTCTCCGGCTGAATCCGCAGCGGCTCGGACGAACTCACCGGAGATGTCGAGCGCGACGACCTCTGCCCCTCGGTCAGCAAGGAGACGCGTGTTCGTGCCCTCTCCGCACCCGAGATCGAGGCAGCTGAGCCCGTCGACGGGCGGCAGCTTCGCGAGGAACGTGGGTGTGTTGAATCGGTCCCGGTAAACGTCATAGCCGGCGCGGCTCAGCTCGATCCAAGCCGGAGCATTCGCGCGCCACTGCGCCCGCGTGTCGGGTCGCGGTTCCGCTCCGTCCATCCGCCGACCCTACTCACCGCGAACGACTGGGACAGGGGGTCTGTCCCCGTGTCCCACTCGGAGACAGGTGCTTGGTGCGCAGACCTTCCCTCGGGCTCACGCTTCCGAGAGGGTCGCCGTGCTAATAGTCCCGTCGGCTTCGACCAGGAGGACATCGACTTCGACGGTTCGGCGGATTGCCTCAGATGGCAGCATCGCCAGGAAGCCGCGGTCGGCGCCGTAGGGAATCACCGGTGAGCCCGAGACGACTGTCCCGTCGATCGCGACGAGGATCTCATCGGCGGTGACGTCGTCGTCGATCGTGCCCTGGACGAAGGCGATCGGGATGTCGGAGTGGCCTCGTTCGAGGTCGGCCAGGTTGACGACGGACACGGCCCCGGTCGGATCACCGGAGTGGCGGTCGACGCTCGTGCCGATCAGATCGCTGGAGTCGAGCAGTTCGTGCAGCGGCTGGAGCTGAACGTCACCGTCTCGAGCGGGCCGGATGAAGCGGTCGGCGGCCGACGGCGGTGCTTCCTGTGCATCGAACACCGCTGGCGGATCAATAGTTTTCTCCAAGCCCAGTTCGATGTGCACGTAGACCTTTTCGTCGCCGCGGCCGGCGATTGTGTCACTCCCGGGAAGAGCCCCGTCGATCTCCCACGGGACCTGGACTCCTGCGAGCCCTGCGACGAGTGGAAGGAGATCCGGCCCCTCGAGGTTCTGATCGTCGATCACGCCTTCGCTCGTGCCAGCCTCCTTCACGAGCAGCGGGACGAAGGAGGTTCCCTGGCGGCCCGGCGGGGTCTCGACATCTCGGCGCATCCGTGACGCCTCATCGAAGGACAGTCCGTGGTCGGCGACGATGACGATGCTCGTGCTGTCGTAGAGGCCCTTCTGTTCTAGGTCGAAGACAATCCTGCCCAGCAGCGTGTCGAGATACCCGAGCTGGAGGATGTGCCGTTGCTCCTGGGTGGCGGCGATCCAGTCGAGATCATTGGACGCCATGGTGAGGCCCCGGAAGTCGGGGTTCGCGTAGAAGGTGCCGTCGTCGTAGAACTGCCAGGGGGTATGTGGTAAAAGCAAGTGGAAGTAGAAGAGCGTCGGGTCGCCAGAGGGGCCGAGTGAATCCAAGAAGTCGCTGAGCCGCGTCGGCCACTGTTCCAGATATCGCGGTCGGAAGAACCCGAGGTCACCGGGGTCGAATTCGGTCGTCGCAGCTGGATCGCGTATCCCAATCGTCTCCTCGAACTCATCGAGTGCATCGGCATCGTCCCCCGGATCGATATCTCCCGTGATGCGAGCCCGCCACAGGTCGCCGAGCTGCTGAACAGCGCGGTCTACATCGGCCTCGGATGACGTCGCCGCCTGGCCGGGGCCGGACTCGGTGCAGGTCGAGACGCCGCACATCCGAGTGAAGGATTCGTGGACGGTGAGGTTGTGCGTGGGAGCGAGAAGGGAGAAGAGGTTGTCGGGGTGATTGGTCCAGAGCGGGTCGTCGAGGGTCGGGTTCTTCCCGGTCAGCATCGTCGGGATCGCCGACTCGGTGGTGGCGCTGCGGCTGGTGAAGTTCCGGTACCACGTCGATTCGGCCGCGAACGCCGCGAAGTTCGGGAACCGGATCGCATCGATCGTGCCTTCGTCGTCGAGGAGAGACTGGGTCGGCAGTTCGTCGAAGACGAGGAGCAGGATCGATGGGGACCTGCCGGCCAACTCCGCCTGTTCAACTTGGTCGAGATCGCGCAGCAGGTCGCTCGACGCCGACGAGAAGAGGAACAGAACCAGAGCGAGAACGGGCAAGATCGCGGTGTAGCGGAGGAAGTCCTGCGTCGCCGGCCATTGCAGGAGCGCCGAGAGCAGGCCAGCGGGGACGAGGAGAGCAGCAATCCAGCGAGCGAGGTCGGGCAGGCCCAGTTCGGTGCCAAGCTGGAGGGCCGCCAACACTCCGAGCCCGACGACGACCAAGCCCGCTACTGCCTCTTCTAAGCGTCGGTCGAATTGCCGTGCCACGAGGATCAGCCCCCACAGCACCAGCGGTGGGGCCAAAGCCACGACCAGGGCGAACGCGGCCATCTGAACCCGGGAGATGTCGTTGAACACGAAGAGTGAAGGGTTGGCGCCAGCGATCGACAGCACCGGTTGGCTGATGGCGAAGCCGCTGAGTCCGGCTATCGCCAGAAAGCCAACCGTCCGGCGGGCAGGACGGGGGGTCTGTCCCCCTGTCCTGCTCCGCGGCCGGTTATCGGCCGGCAAGGGCGAACGCTCCCGCGTCGAGGAGGGCCTTGCGGATGGGCCGAAGGAGATCCAGCAGCCGAACGGTGTCCGTCTCACCAACCGCGTTGACAAGCCTCAGACAGGCCTCGTCGGTCTGTCGTTCGATGGCGTCACGAAACTCCCGGCCGGCATCGGTGAACGAACCCTCGGGCTCGACGAGGCCACGCGCGCCGAGTCGCTCGACCGCAGCATCCCAGTCCTCAGCGGACCAGCGTCGGGTCGCCATCAGGCCATCCTTGGGCACCTGTCCTGTCGCGGCGTGCAGCACCAGGGCCTCGACCGCATCGACCGGCGCCACTGTGAGAGCTGCGACATGTGCATCGCCTCGCCACTCGCGTATGACGCTGATCCGTTGCCAGAGACGAGCCCACCGGTCGTCCGGCTCGGGCACCGCACTGTTGGCCGCCGCTAGCGGTTTCCCCTCGAGACCGACGCCATCGATCATGCGGCCGGCGAGCGCTGCCGCCTCTTCGACATCTTCGTCGGCGACCTGCGACGCATCGCGCGCCAGGATATCGCCGGCGACTCGCATTCGTTCGCGCTGGATCGTTGCCGGGTCGGCGACCGACCAGGCGGCGGGGATCGCCTCGTGCACGACCCGCGGGTTGAAGTTGAAGAACGTGGCCACAACCACCTCGGCCGGAACAGCGCCCAGCGCCGCCGCTCGACTGGCGAAATAGGCCTGATGGCCTTCGAGCCCCAGCGCCGCGTTGGCATCGGCGAGCTCGGGGGCGAAGTACACGAACCCGTGCACGAGATTGCTGTGAGCACCGAGTTTGGCCGCGAGCGCAAAATCCATGAGTCCGACCCTAACCACCTGCGGCCTTGACCGACGTCACACCGCGCGCCGGCGCGGCGCGCGCATAGAGTCACCGACATGGCCCGAGTGATCGCATTCGCCAACCAAAAAGGCGGGGTGGCGAAGACCACCACGGTCCACTCGCTCGGCGACGCGCTGACCGAGAGAGGCCGGCGCGTTCTGCTCGTCGACCTCGATCCCCAGGCGTGCCTCACCTACGCGTGCGGAGTCGATGCCGACTCGCTCGAACTCACGCTCCAGGACGTTCTCGTTGGCCGAGCCAAAGCCAAGACAGCGGTCATCGACCGCGACGAAGCACCAGCGCTGCTGCCTTCATCGATAGACCTGGCAGGCGCCGAGGTGCACCTACTCACCAAGACCGGACGCGAGTACGTGCTCGCAAAGGCACTGCGGTCCGTCATTGATGACTTCGACTACGTGCTCATCGACTGCGGCCCATCGCTGGGGATCCTCACGATCAACGCTCTCACCGCTGCCGACCAAGTCGTCATCCCCTTCCAGGGCGAGACCCTGAGCAGCCGCGGCGTGGGCCAGCTGCTCGAGACCGTCGACGACGTGCGATCGTTCACCAACGATGACCTGAGCGTGCTCGGCGGCGTCGCGACCATGTTCGACAGCCGAACCAAGCTGGCGCAGCAGGTTCTCGAAGATCTGCCCAAGACCTACGGCATCCGGCTTCTCGACCCACCCATACCGAAGTCGGTGCGGGTGGCCGAGGCACCTGGCAAGGGGCGATCGGTCCTGGCCCATTCGGGTTCATCGAAACCCGCTCAGGCCTACCGGGCTCTGGCCGAGAACATCGAGGCTCGAGCGTGAGCAAGGGCGACGACCCGCTCGGCAAAGGCGCCCTCTTCTCGACGCCCCACAACACCTCCGACGAGCAGGCCGACAAGGGCGAATCGGAAGTGGACGACAAGCACGCTCTCTATTCGGCCGACACCGATCCCGAACAGGGGACGATCGTAATCCGGTGCTCCAGCTGCCTCGAGTCGACCAGGGTCACGTGGGGCAACGCTGCGCTTCGCACCCTCTGGTTCACCCTTTGGGTTCCAGGAAAGAGGTTCAGCCGCTACATGATCTGCCCGGCCTGCCATCGGCGGGCCTGGTGCAAGATCCGCTGGACGACCATCACCTGAGTCCGAACCACCCATACTGGAAGCGTGTACGAGGTCGCAGTGCTCGCCTCGATCGCGGTATTACTCATCGCGGTCGCAGCGTTCGGTATCTTCCGCAGCACCAGGACACTGGTCACCCGGCGCTCCGAGCGCGGACGCGCGGTCGACCCGTCGGGTGACATCTGGACCGTCCTCCTCCATTGGACCGGTCCCAGGGCCAAGCCCCGGCTCGGCCCGAGGCTGATGCGAATCGACCCGGCGGCGGTGCTCAACAGCTCTCGAGAGGATGACTCCGATGTGGCCGCGAACCCGGTCGACGAAGAGCCCGAAGAGCGCGGCAAGGGCTCAGTCATCGCCGAATTCCTCATGAACCTGCTCGCAGACGGCGAGATCCTCATCATTGTGTTCGCCGTCCTAGCCGCGGTCGGACTCGTCATCGGGGTCTTCGCGTTGCTCCTCGTGATCGTCGAATTGGCCGTTTTCCTCCTGCTCGGCTCGGTCCTCGTTCTGGGCCGTCTACTGTTCAGGCATTCGTGGGTGATCGAGGTGGTCGAGCCGGAAGGCAGAGCCCACTTCGTACGAGTGGTCGGCTACCGAAACGCCCGCCGCGTGGAACAAGAGCTTCGCGAAGCGATCGCCGTCGGAGCCGTCGACATCGCGGCTTACGGCTCCTACAACTGATCCGCAGGTCAGTTGGCCTCACGACCGCTCGGCACGGTAGATCGCGTCGTCCGGGGTTATGGTCGGAGGCGCCACAGACCGAGGGAACGCATGCAACCGAGCACCGAAACCCAACTCGATCTTCACCGTCGCATGGTGCGGATCAGACTATTCGAGGAAGCAGCCGGCAAACTCGCCGAAGCGGCGAAGCTGCCCGGCTTCCTCCACCTCTACGTCGGCCAGGAAGCCGTCGCAGCAGGGGTTTGCGCGGCGTTGACCGACGATGACCAGATCACCTCGACTCATCGAGGACACGGACACCTGGTCGCCAAGGGCGGCACGTTCAACGAGATGATGGCCGAGCTGATGGGCAAGTCGACCGGGTACAACAAGGGCAAGGGTGGGTCGATGCACATCAGCGACCTCTCGGTGGGCATGCTCGGTGCCAACGGCATCGTCGGAGCAGGGTCGCCCATCGCCGTGGGCGCCGCGTGGGCCGACAAGCTCCGCGGAAACGGGCAGGTCGCCGTCGCCTTCTTCGGCGACGGCGCGACCAACATCGGCGCTTTCCACGAAGCAGCGAACATGGCGGCGGCGCTGCAACTTCCGGTTGTCTTCGCGTGCGAGAACAACGAGTACGGCGAGTTCACGCCCCGCGAAAAGACGATGGCGATCACCGACGTTGTCGACCGAGCTGCCGGCTACGGCATGCCCGGCGGCATCGTCGACGGCATGGACGTCATCGCAGTTCACGAGGCCGCCACCCAAGCTGTCGCCCGGGCGAGAGCCGGCGACGGGCCGTCGCTCATCGAGGCCAAGACGTACCGGTTCTACAATCATCACGGTGTACAGAACCTCGGCCTGAAGTATCGCACCGATGAAGAGGTCGCATCGTGGCGGGAGAAGGACCCGATCTTCACGTTCGAGGAACGGATGATCGACGCCGGAACCGCGACCCGTGAGGACATCGAAGCGATCTGGCAGGAGCTGCGCGACGACATCGAGGCTGCGATCGAGTTCGCCGAACAGAGCCCGATGCCCGACGCCGACCAGCTCACCGTCGACGTGTACACCACGAACGGAGCGTCGGCATGAGCCGCAAGATCACCTACGCGCACGCCTTCAACGAGGCTGTCCGGCTCGAGATGGCAGCGGACGAGGACGTCGTCTGTGCCGGAGAGGACATCGGCTTCTTCGGCGGTGTATTCCAGACATACGCCGGACTCCAGGCGGAGTTCGGAGAAGACCGCGTGGTCGACACGCCAATCAGCGAGCAGGCGATCGTGGGGCTCGGCGTCGGCGCCGCCGTCAACGGCATGAGGCCCGTCATCGACCTCATGTTCATGGACTTCATCGCCGTGGCCTTCGACCAGATCGTCAACCAGGCTGCGAAGGTGAAGTACATGTTCGGTGGCGCAGCCGAGGTACCGCTGACGATCACAACCGGCGGCGGTGGCGGGTTGTCGGCAGCCGCGCAACACAGCCAGTCGCTCGAAGCGCTCCTGTGCCATATCCCTGGCCTGAAGGTCGTCTACCCGTCGAACCCCCACGACATGAAGGGCCTCATGGCGTCGTGCATTCGCGAGGACAATCCGACGATCATGATCAAGCACAAGAAGCTGCTCGGCATGACCGCCGACGTCCCCGAGGAGCGCTACGAGACACCGCTCGGTGAGGCAAGCGTGTTGCGCGAGGGCAGCGACGTCACCGTCGTCGCGTGGGCCGACATGGCGAACCAGGCGCGCCGGGCCGCAAAGGTGCTCGCCGAGGACGGAATCGAGTGCGAGGTCATCGATCCCCGTACCCTTCAGCCGTTCGATCTCGACACGGTCGTCGATTCTGTACGAAAGACCAACCGTGCGGTGGTGGCCCACGAAGCGGTGCGCTTCGGCGGACTCGGCGCCGAGGTCGCTGCGCACATCCAGGAGCACGCCTTCGACTATCTCGATGCGCCGGTGTCGCGCGTCGCGGCACCGTTCTCGCCGGTGCCCTTCAGCCCCGCCCTCGAGGCGCAATACATCCCCGACGCCGATCGCATGGCCGCCGAGATCAGAGCGGTCGTGAGCCGCCCGTTCGCACAGGCGTAGAGCCGACGATGGCCACCGAGTTCATCATGCCCAAGCTCGGTCTCACGATGGAGGCCGGCACGATCACCGAGTGGTACGTCGACGATGGCGCTGCGGTGACCGCCGGAATGCCGGTGCTGTCGATCACGACCGACAAGACCGACAGCGATGTCGAGGCCTCGAACGACGGGCTGCTCCACCTCGTCGGCGAGGTCGGCGACACCTACGAGTGTGGCGAGCTGATCGGGTGGTTTCTCGAGCCCGGCGAGACACCACCGGCTCGAACGAAGCGGTCGTCAGGTGCCTCAGTCCCTGCCGCCAGCGGGAGCGCAACCGCTGTTGTCGCTGTGCCGGCAGCGGTACGTCCCGACGGTGCTCGGATATTCGCGTCGCCGAACGCGCGACGAATCGCTGCCGAACGCGGCATCGACCTCGCTTCGGTAGTCGGCTCGGGTCCAAACCACCGCATCGTGTCGGAGGACCTAGAGGGAGTGAGTGCCGGTCCGCCGGCATCGACACCCCAGTACCAAACCAGCGCCGCCGGCGCCGGCCTCGCCACGTTCGCCGCCCGTTCGCTCGCCGACCTTCTCGGAGTCAACCTCGCTGCGGTGAGCCCCGACGAGCGGTCGGGGAAGGTCACGCGCGAAGGCGTCGCTGCCCACGTCCGAGCATTGCTCGCCGGCGCCACCGGCGCCGCGCAGGCCCCGACCACATCGTTGTCGATGCCGCTCGCTCAAGAGCCCTCCTCGTACATCCCGATGAGCGGCATGCGGGGCATCATCGCCGATCGCATGCGCGGGTCGCTACGCGAGATGGCGCAGCTGACCTTGTTCATGGACGCTGACCTCGATGCGATCGTCGAACATCGTGCACAACAGCGCGCCGAAGGGACCGAGATCGGCTACACCGACTATCTCGTCGCCGCCGTCGCCCGCGCGCTGCGCGACCATCCCATCGTCAACTCTCAGGTGACCGACGATGGCATTGCACTGCTGCCCGACATCCACATCGGCGTTGCAGTAGCCGTCGACGACGGGCTGATCGTCCCCGTCGTCCGAGACCCCGGGGCAATGTCGCTGGCTGAATTGGCCGCGGAAACGACCAGGCTCGCCGAAGCGGCCCGCGGTGGGTCGCTCGCACTAACCGAGCTCGAGGGTGGGACCTTCTCGGTGAGCGCGCTCGGCATGTTCGGCGTTGACGGGTTCACACCGGTCATCAATCCGCCGAACGCCGCGATCCTCGGCGTTGGTCGGCTGCGGACCGAGCTGGTTCTCGACGACGATGGATCGCCGCGAGAGGTCACCCGCATGACGTTGAGCCTCACCTGGGACCACCGCGTGCTCGACGGGGCGCCTGCAGCCGCGTTCTGCCGGTCGATCGTCGACGCCCTCGCCGAACCCGCTTCGCTCGACTAATACTTGCTGCTAGTTCGCGACCTGCGGTCGCTCATACGCAGAACGCGGCTGCCCTTCGGGCAGCTCGGAGTTTCGACTCCGTCGAAACTCCCGGGCGCCGAACACATTCGCCGGCAAAGCCGGACGAATGCTCGGGATACATACTCGCTGCTAGTTCGCGACCTGCGCCGAACCACATGGGTGTCAGGCACCGAGCTCACAACGCACTTGGACCACGATCACTTTGAGCTCGGTGCCTGACACCGCTGCATTGGCGCTCTCATTCGCACTCAGGCGACGAGCTTGCGGATTACCGACTCGCAGTCGGAGGGATCCATCCAGCGCGGCACGGGATAGTCGAGATACGCCTCGTCGCAGGCCTCGCGGGCGATCGTGGGAATGTCGGCGGTCTGTACAGCTTCGAGCGTGGGTTCGATGCCGACGCTGGCCATCAGTTCACGTACGGCTGCAATGAACGCGTCGGCACGTTCCTTCTCGCCGCCTTCGCCGACACCGATGAGCTCAGCCAGCTCGGCGAGCTGGCTCGCAGCGGCATCTCGCGAGAAATCGAGCACGTGGGGCAGCACGACTGCATTGGCCAATCCGTGGGGCGTGCCGTAGTGCGCACCCAGGTTGTGGGCGATGGCGTGGACGTACCCGACGCTCGTGCGGGTGAAGGCCAAGCCTCCGTAATAGGAAGCCAGCGCCATGCCCTTGCGCGCCTCGAGATCCGACCCGTCCCGATAGGCCTTCGCAAGGTTCTCGAACACGAGTCTCACCGACGTGGTGGCATATTCCCTCGTCTGATCGTTGGCGGTGCGGGCAATGAACGACTCGACGGCGTGTGTGAGGGCGTCCATGCCGGTTGCTGCGGTCATCGCTGGAGGTAAACCCGCCATGAGCGTCGGGTCGAGGGCCGCCATCGAGGGCAAGAGCTTTGGATCGATGAAGAACTTCTTGGAGTGCGATGCCGTGTCCGACACGACGGCGACGACCGTGACCTCCGACCCGGTGCCGGCCGTCGTCGGTATCGCGAACAGCGGCGCTATCGGCTTGCGAACCCGGAACTTGCCCTCGAGGCGAGCGAGGTCGCCACCGTTTGTCGCCATAGCCGCGATCGCCTTGGAGGCGTCGATCGATGAACCGCCCCCTACCGCCAACACACCGTCGCAGCTCTCGAGGAGATACCGGCGGTGACCTTCGACAACCTGGTCGAACGTCGGGTCGGGTTGCACACCTGAGTAGATCGCCCAAGCGACCCCTGCTCCGTCGAGCGAGTCGGTCACACCTCCGACGAGACCGATGTCGACGAGCGTCTCGTCGGTCACCACCAGCACCCGCTTGGTTCCTCGATGTGCGATCGAACCGCACAGCTCGTCGACCGCAGCCTCTCCGACGAATGTCACAGGAATCTTGTCGGGCAGCAGCTTGGACATGAACCCCGCCACGAAGACGAACACAGCATGGATGTAGCGCTTCATGGCGCCACCCTAAGCCTGGACAGGCCGACATGGCCCACGAAACGCGCCAGATGCCAAGAGCCTCCGTGGCTCGAACGGCCCTCCGGAGGCGCGATGAAAACGGCTGTAGATCATTCGCACCCTAAGCGCGACCGCGGTCAAGCCAAAGCCAGCAGCTCGCCGAAGGCGTCGTCCACGCACTGTCGGAACTCGCCGGGATTGCCGATGGCCGCAGGGTCCATGAACAGACCGATGTCGAACGCATTCTGATACGACAAGGCGGTTGCGTTGCACGGAGTGCCCGCGAGCGGCCCCATCGTCGCGCCGTACAACACCTTGGCACCAGCGACATAGAGAGGGAACGGCGCACCGCGCAGGTTGGAGGTTGCGATGTCGATGTGGCGGGCCTCAGCGCGGGCCGTACGCGTGACGACCGAGGTCGGCAGGAGGTTGATGACCCCGGCCATCGAAGCCAGGCTGGCTCCGCCGTCGACCCGCTCGCGCGCCTCGGATAGGATCGCGCGGACAGCGCCGACACGGCTGCGGATGGTCATGTCGTCGGCAGGCACTTGCACGGGCACCGGCGTGAAGGCGTTGCCGCCGGCCTTGTGGTCGGTGCGCGTGCTGACGACGAACGACGTGTTCAGCGTCTCGAACGAGACCCCCCGGTCGACGTGATAGGCCACCGCTGCATGCGCCAGGGCCGCGACGAAACCATCGTTGATCGACGCTCCGACCGCCTTCGTCGCGACTTTCAGCTCGTCGAGTGGTACGGCGACGTGTTCGAGATGGCGATGGCGCGACCGATCCGTCCACAAGGGAGCACCGCTGCGGTCACCGCGACCAGCGGTGAGCTGCCCTGCGGCATCGGCGACGACTCCAGCAACCTCGGCCACGGTCTCGGTCGCGCGACGAGGGTCTGCGGGCCAGATCGCAACCTCACCGGCAGCTCGTCGTGCGATGCCAGCCGTCCGTCGCATGAGGTGACCGGCACTGCCGACGACAGTGCCCGCGAGGCTCGACCCGAGGTCACCGCCCTGCTCCTTGGCGCGCCGGGCCTCGACCTCGGCCGCGACGATCGCTTCGAGGTCGATCTCAGGCGACGCCGGAACATCGCGTTCGACATCCTGGAACAGCTCGGCCATGCGAAGCTGCCCGATGCCGTCCGAGATCACATGGTGGATGAGGGTCCACAGAGCGCCGCGGCCACCTTCGAGGCCGTCGATGACCACCATACGCCACAGGGGACGGGTGCGGTCGAGAGGGTCGACGTAGAGCCGCGCCGCCAGGTCGAAGAGCTGACGCTCGGTGCCCGGCGAGGGGAGGTGGACGACCCGGAGGTGGTGGTCGAAGTCGAACTCGGGATCCGGAACCCAAACGGGAGGCGCCAACCGACCGAGCCCGGGTTGCACGCGCTCGTAGAGGCGTGGCAGTCCTGCAACCGCATTGCGCATCCGTGACCGGAGAAGGTCGACGTCGAGGGGCTGATCGAACACGAACAAACCCGCACCGCTCGGGTTGAGCCAGGGATCCTTCTCGACGTTCCACATCAATGCTTCTTGGCTCGACATGCGGTCGGACGACTCGACCTCGCGATCCTCCCCGGTGTCGGTCATGTGTCGGACCCCGGCCGTCGATCGGCCTCGGCGGCTGGGTCGCCGTCGTAGCCCGGCGGGTAGGTGCGGGCGAGCTCCTCGTCGGTCGGCTCGTGAGGCTCTCTTGCTTCGGGCGGCAGCAAGGCGCTGATCGCTTCCATGATCGCCACGGTGTCCGCGTCGGGATCCTCGTACCCGAGCTCGACCGGACCACCCACGTTGACGGTGATGAGGGGTCGACCACCGGTCGGCGGGAGTGGCAGCCGTGAGCTGCGCGGCCACACCCGCTCGGTACCCCACAGTCCGACCGGGATCACGGGCGCGTGAGTCATCGCCGCGAGCCTGGCCGCTCCCCACCGGCCCTTGAGCACCGGATCGAAGAACGCTGGACCGCGCGGGATCGTGCCCTGCGGGGCCATCATGAGCGCCTCGCCACCTCGTAGCGCCTCGGCCGCAGCCTCGAGTGGTTCGTCAGAGCCCGTTCCGCGGTCGACGCGCAGGCCCCCGATGCCCTTGAGCAACCGACCGACGAGCGGCACGTCGAATACCTCCTTCTTGCCGAGGCTTCGGACACTGCGGTTCGCCTTCGCCGCAATGAGACCCATGGCCGCGGGGTCGAAGTAGGAGCGGTGGTTGAACACGAGGATCGCCGGCCCATCAGCCGGGATGTTCTCGAGACCCTCGAATTCGAACCGTGCGAACGGGATGAGCTCGTCCCGCATGAATGGACGCGTCCACTCCTGCAGCTCGCGTCCCGCGATCTTGAATACACCCTCGATCGTGTCGAGATGTCGCACCGGCCACCCGCGCAGCCCTGCGACCGCTTGGAGTCTCACGTCCGGATTCACAGCGACCGGGTTGCCCACTGAGTCCAGCAGTGGGGCATCGAAATAGCTGTCGCTGTAGGCGTAGCTGCTTTCGAGATCGACCGCGTTCTCCTCGGCCCACGCGGCGACCGCGTCGGTCTTGGCACGACCCCAGACGAACGGTCCGTCGGTCTCGCCTGTGTATTCGCCGTCCTTTGCCACCCAGCGGGTCGCGACGAGCGCGTCGAACTCGAGCCGATCGACGAGCGGCGCGATCCAAGGCTCGGGTGAAGTGGTGGCGAGCACGAGCCGGCGACCCGCCTCCCGGTGTTCGTCGATGACATTCAGTGCGAACGGCTGGAGCATGCCGACGATCTCGTCGGCCGCAGCATCAACGGCCTCGGCAACCGCAGCGACGGGCCAGCCCCTGGCGGTGCGGGCACCGAGCTTGGCCGGCTGCATCATCACCCAGGTCTCGCCGAACTGCTCGTAGAAGGACATGAACGCGTCGACGAACGGCAGATCGGGAACGCTGCCGAAGCCGGCGTCGGCGAGGTGTCGCTGAAACACGGGCGCGGACGACGATGCGATCAGAGTGCGGTCGAGGTCGAATATCGCCGCGCTACTCGTCGGCACCGTCATCCCCCACCGACCAGCGAGACGACCTCGCAGGTCACCTTCTCGGGATCGCTTTCGGGCAGGAGGTAGCGCCAGAAGACCGAACCCCTGCGATGCGATTCGGTGTCGAGCCAGTTGCGCCGTCCGGGGTCGGTGGCGCTGACCCAGATCTCGAATTTGCCGTCGGCGTCGAGCTCGATCTGTGTAGCGTTGAGTGACGAGCGTCGTCCGCGGTACTCGAGGGTCTGCATGTGTGCGTTCCACAACATGACGTTGGCGAACGGGCCTGGGGGTAGCGTGCCCCGCATCACCAGAGCCTGATCCGGCTCGAGTTCCCAGCGACACATGGCGTAGTGGATGTCGGCGGCCCCTGGCACAGGGAGGCCGCTGTCGCGGAAGCTGAACGGTTTGGGGAGCTCGTTGGGTACGTCTGACACGAACGGCACCACCGACGGACCCTCGCCGAAGGTGCCTTGACCCAGAGTCACCTGACGCAAGAACGCGATGCCGTCGGCCATTCGACCGGCGATCGTGGCGTGATCGAGCGGCGGGGGCGGGCCGCCGGCATCGAGGCATGCGATGTCGATGTCGACGTGTGCGGCACTGTCGTTCTGTACCGACGGTTCGAGCTGGAAGTACCCACGGACGACGACCGCGTACGCGTCGGGGTGGAGCTGCATCCAGTCGCCGCCCTCGGCATCGGCCTCGTCGGCGCTGAGGGTGAGCGAGTACGACCCATCGTCGGCGATGGTGAGGGCCCGGTCGTTCGCATCGCCGAGCAGCGGGCCGGCCAGCCCTCCGTCGTCGGCTTGTCCGTGGATGGTGAACGAGGTGTAGACCTCGCGGTGGACAACACCGGAAATGCGGTAGCGGTGCGCTCCATCGACGCGACAGAAGTGGTAGATAGCGTCGGGGTTGTCGCCTTGGAGCTTCCGGCCGGGGTCGACGATCGATACGAACCTCGGGTGTAGCGGCGATGCCTCCCAATAGAGCTCCGACATCGCCGACAGCATCTGGCCGACGTAGCGGAACGCCTCGGCCTGTTCGAGCGGTTCGGTCCAGCGTGATTCGGCGAGGACGTAGCCATCGCGAATCTCGGTGAGCGCCGCGATGAGATCATCGAGCTGGGCGACGGCGGCGGAAACTGCATCATCGGTCATCGCGCCATCCTTGTCACACGACGGCCCGACCCACAACCCGATCTGTCTGTAGCCGGGCACCTCGTAGAAAACCTGGTGGGAGTTGCGGGGCCGTCCGGCTCGGCGCGAGATTGCGGCATGGCTCACCAAGGTCCTTTCGTCCGCCCCGACTGGGTGCGGCGCCTCAACCTGTTCGGCGACTCGGTGGGAGGCGCGGTCAACCTCGTCTCGCTCGACCCCGACGAGCTGATCGATGTTGCGCGCTCGACGACCGGACTGGATGACTTCGGCGATAACGCATGGGAACCTGCGTATCGGACGCTGCTCGCGGGCATCGAAGCACATGCCGATCTCAACGTTGTGGGGAGGCTGAGCACGAGGGCCGAGATCCTGCGCTGTCTCCAACTGCGCCTGCGCCTCAACCGTCATTGGAGCGAGGTCCCTGCGATTCGCCAGCAGCCAATCGTCGCTCCGGTCTTCATCCTCGGTCCCCCGCGAACCGGCACGACCATTCTGCTCGAGTTGTTCGCTCTCGATCCGTCGCTACGTCCGGTGATCGCCCACGAAGCGCACCATCCCCTGGGCACGCTCGATGGGGTCGAGACCTCGGCGGTCGAAGCCTCAGAGCCGGAACAGGAGTTCTGGGCAGATATTCAGCCCGAGTTCATGACGATGCACGAGCTTCGAAGTGACCTGCCGTGTGAGTGCGTGCACTTCAGCGCCCCGGTGTTCGACAGCTGGCACTGGCCGATGATGCACGACCTCGGCGACGGTGAACCATTGGCCGACATGACGGCTACATACGGGTTCCACAACGCCTTCCTCCAAACGCTCCAACACGCGGACGGCTCGCCGCAGACGTTCCTGCTCAAGTCACCCGCACATCTCGGATCGCTCACCGCTCTGCTCGAGACCTACCCGGATGCACGCATGGTTCACACGCATCGCGACCCGCTCAAGTTCGTCGGATCGAGCGCCAGCATCACGACCACACTCCACTGGCTACGAAGCGACTCCGTGACCCCGGCCGAACGAGGGCCGCTCATGTCGCTCGCCTACCAGCTGATGCTCGCGCTGGCGATGGGCCAGCGCGACAGCGGCGAGGTCCCCGCCGACCAGATGACCGATCTCCACTTCCGAGATCTGATGGGCGACCCGGTCGGCACGGTCGAACGTGCATATCGCGACCTCGGCATGGTCTTCCCCGACGAGATGCGGGAGTCGATCCCGGAGTATCTGGCGTCCAAACCGAAGGACAAATTCGGTAAACACCTCTACGACGCCGCCGGGCTCGGTCTCGACGAGAGCCAGGTACGCGACGACTTCGCAGACTACATCTCCCGCTACGACATCGAGCTGGAGTAGGGACTGGACAGAGAGCGAGTGAGCAGATGTTTCGGCGAAGCCGTAGGTGACCATCCGCCGCGACTGACAGCGCCAACACAACGGTGCGTAGTTCGGAAATACGGCCAATGCGGTCTGTGGCGGCGAGCGATCTAGGGTCACAGCATGGCCTCATTGCTCGATCAACTCGGCGACCTCGTCGCGCGTCGATGCACGATCACCGACGACCTCCGTTCGGTCACATCCACAACCGTCGCGCCCACGACCGACGGCGCCGCGCTCGTTTGGGAACGGGTCGAGGCTCTCTACCGCACCGCGATGCATCCGGGAATCCAGCTCTGCATCCGCCACGAAGGCGAGGTAGTGATCGACCGGGCGATCGGACACGCCCGGGGCAACACGCCGGGTGAGGTCTCCGAGACCCTCATTCCGATGGAGACCACGACGCCGGTCAACCTGTTCTCCGCCGCCAAAGCGGTCACGGCGATGACGATGCACAAGATGGAAGAAGACGGCCACCTCGGGCTCGACGATCCGGTAGCCGAACACTTCCCCGACTTCGCCAGACACGGCAAGCACGCAGTCACGATCCGCGACGTACTGAGCCACCGCGCCGGGCTGCCAGGGCTACCCGACGACGCATTCGACCTCGACATTCTCACCGACACCGAGCGAATCGACGAGGTGCTCTGCGAGCTGGAGCTCGAGCGCGAACCAGGTGGTGGGCCGCCCAAATACCATGCGATCGTCGGCGGTTTCGTGCTCGACGCGATCGCGCGGCGGCTCGTCGACGGAGGCCTGCGCTCGGTCCTCGAAGAAGGCGTCCGTCGCCCGCTGGGACTCGATTGGTTCCACTACGGGGTCGCACCCGACGAGGCCGATCTCGTGGCCCACAACGTGACCACGGGGTTCCGGCTCGACCCGACCCTCGTGTACTTCTTCCGTCGCGTCCTCGGCACCGGCTGGGAATCCGCAGTCGACCTGTCGAACGACGACCGCTTCCTCAGCGGTGTCATCCCGTCTGGCAACGTGATCGCCACCGCCGCCGATGCCGCAGCGTTCTACCAGTGCCTCCTCGACGGCGGACAGCTCAACGGTACGCGCGTGTTCGACGCCGACACGGTCGCCGCGGCCATCAGGCCGCTCGACGAGGGAATCGCGATCGATCGACGCATCGGCCTACCGATCCGCTACAGCTCCGGATTCATGCTCGGCACCGACGCTGTGAACGTGTTCGGTTGGAACCATCCCAACGCGTTCGGACACATCGGACTGTCGAACCTCTACACGTGGGCCGACCCGGATCGTCACCTCGTCGTCGCCTTCCTCACCACTGGCAAGCCGGTCCTCGGCACACATCTCGCAGCGTTTCCCCAGGTCATCGCGGAGATCCACGAGGCCTTCCCAGCGACCACTGGGTCGTCGTGAGCGACGCAGTCGTCCGCGACTCGGCCGAGTTCCCGCTCAAGGAGTACCTGGGCTTCAGCGCTGAGGCAAGCGATGGCGTCGGGGTTGCGCGGCTGGAGCTCACCGAACAGCACCACAACCCGAACGGCGTCGCGCACGGAGCCGTGGCCTTCACGCTGATGGACACGGCGATGGGCGCCGCTGTCATGTCGGTCATCGAGGAAGGCAATGTCTGCGCGACGATCGAGATGCACACCCGTTTCATCCGTGGAGCCGGCGAGGGGTCTCTCATCGCCGAGGCGAGGGTCACCCACCCCGGTCGACGAATCGTGCACCTCGAGGCCGACACGCGCGACGGCGACGGCCGACTGATCGCAACCGCCACGAGCAGCTACGCGGTCATCCAGCCGGGGTGATGATGACCGCCGCGTGCCTCCAACGGTCTGCGCCGTGAGGGCCGTCCGAATCGTCGACGGGACACCCACGGTTGTCGATGCGCCCGACCCGAGCGGTGACGGCGTCGCTGTCACCGTGGCATCGGCAGGTATCTGTGGCTCCGACCTCCATATGATCGAGGCTGGAATAGTCGAGGGTCGGATCCTCGGCCATGAGGTTGCGGGCAGAACAACCGGCGGCAAGCCCGTGGCCATAGAGCCGATCATTCGTTGCGCACGATGCCCGAGTTGCAGCCGTGGAGAGTGGAACCACTGTCAGGACTCAGTGATGCTCGGCGTATTCGCAGAGGGTGGCATGGCAGAGCGCATCGTCGTTCCCGAGGACTGCATCGTGGCTCTGGACCCGATCATCGACCCGGCCGACGCTGCCCTCGTCGAGCCGCTTGCTGTCGCCTATCACGGGTTCCACAGGGCTCGCGCGTCGTCAAACGATCGAATAGCCATCGTCGGGGCGGGACCGATCGGGTTGGCGATGACTGCGGTGTGTAGCGCTGAGGGATGTCGGGCTGATGTCGTGGCACGCCACGAGCACCAGCAGCTCGCTGTACATCGGCTCGGCGGCGAGGTCGGCTCGACCGACGGGTACGACATCATCTTCGACGCTGTGGGGACCGACACCTCGTTGGCTGATTCGATAAGGCTCTGTCGACCAGCCGGCCGAGTTGGTCTGGTCGGCTCCCTGTGGCATCCGGCATCGATTGACGTCGGGCTTTGTGTAAAGGAGATCGAGCTCATACCGGCCATGGGCTACTGCTCGACCACCGGCGTTCGCGATGCAGACCGAGCTGCGAAACTACTCGCGACCGAGCCGGCGATCGCCAAGGCACTCATCACCCACCGATTCCCTCTCGACTCCGCGGCCGAGGCCTTCCAAGTTGCACGCGACCGATCCGCCGGTTCGATCAAGGTCGTACTCGACCCGCACGCGTAGCTTGCGGAGTCCGCACCCAGGTCGCGGCACTAGCGTGACCTCCATGAAAACGCTCAAAGGCGCGACTGCCGTCGTCACGGGCGGCGGAAGTGGCATCGGCCGAGCGCTGGTGCAGGGCTTCGCCGAAGAGGAAATGAACGTCGTCGTCGCCGACATCGAAGAAGATCGAGCGCGCGAGGTGGCCGCAGAAGCCGAGGAGCTAGGGGCGGGCTCACTGGCGGTCGCCGTCGATGTAGCGGACCACGCCTCGGTCGTCGAGTTGGCCGATGCGGCGTTCGACCGATTCGGCTCCGTCGATGTGCTCTGCAACAACGCTGGGGTGCTCCTCTTCAAGGGATTCACCGACGCGATAATCGAAGACTGGCAATGGGTCTACGGCGTCAACGTCATGGGCGTCATCAACGGTGTGCAGGCTTTCTTGCCACGGATGCTCGCGACCGGACGACCGGGCCACATCGTCAACACCTCGTCCATCGCGGCGCTCGGCGCAACAGGTGTCTACGGCACCTCCAAGGCTGCGATCCTCACGTTGACCGATGCGCTCGCCGACGAGTTGGCCGAAACGCCGATCGGAGTGTCGGTGCTTCTGCCGGGAATGGTGCGTTCTCAGATCGTCGCAGCAGAACGCAACCGGCCCGCCGAGATGGGACGCAAGGCCGATGACCCGACCGCTGAGTTCGCGGGACTGGTCGGCGTCGACCCCTCGACCTGTTCCTCGCGGGTATGCGAGGCAATACTCAGCGGAGAGCGCTACGTATTCGCCGGCATTCCCGAAGACACCTTCGATCTCGAGACCTCGGCGCGACAGCGGTTCGAGGAGCTGATCGAGTCGATAGCTGCCGGCATCGTGCCTGCCGAAGATCCGGGGAACTAGGAGACTAGGGCGCAGCGTCGATCTGTTCTTCGATCAGCGGCCGGATGCGTCGAGAGAGATCACCGCCGTGTCCGCTCGACGCCTCGAGCGACAAGTAGGCGCCGTACCCGCGCTCGAGGTCGATCCAGGGCGCGGCACCGTATGCGCCGCCGTCCCTGATCACGCCGCTGCCACGCTCGATCCACCAACCCATGCCGTAGCCGGTCCCGGGCAGGGCCGACCCGCCGTAGGCCTCGAGGATGCGATCCTCGTGCAGCCGAGCGACCGACTCCTCCGAGATAACCCGCTCGTCACCACACATGCCTCCACGTAGGTGCATCAACAGCAAGGCGCCGTAGTCACCGGTCGTCGAGTAGACCCCGCCTTCCATGTTGGGGTTGTCGGTGTCCCGCAGGTTCGCTGGGTCGGCACCGAAGTCGTCGGGATACCCGAGCACACCCCCACTGCTCACGAACTGAGCGAAGTGGTTGTTGTAGGCGGTCGAGGTGAGATCACACGGTTCGACGTATATCTCCTCGATGAGCTGGTCCCAGCTCGTGCCGGCTGCCGCCTCCGCGACCGCTCCGGCCACCTGCCACTGCGCGCCGCCGTAGCGGAATTCGGTGTCGGGCGGGATCGTCTCGGCGTCATCCTCCGGCGTGGTGAAGATCGACTCCGCGCAGTCCTGGAGCGTGCCCACCGCGAGGAATTGGCACAGGTGCGGCCCGAAACCTGGGTTCAGGCCCACGAGCCCGGAGCTGTTCGACACGAGCTGTGCCGGCGTGATGTCCGGGTTGGCGGCACCCCAGTCTACGACGTCGGCGACGGGGGCATCGATGTCGAGCAAGCCGTCTTCGTGCAGTCGCATGAGCACGCCCGCTGTGATCATCTTCGACGACGACGCGATCAGAACGACTCTGTCGTCGGCGAACTCGCCGTAGCTGGTGTGGTGGAGCACCCCCTCCTCGGCATCGACGATGATCAGCCCAGCACCGTTCAGTCCGGTCTCGGCGATGTAGAGTTCGACCTCCTCGTCGACTGCGCTGAAGTCGTAGCTGGGACCGAGCGTCGTCGATGGCGCGACCGTTGTAGTTGGCGCGACAGTCGTCGAACCGCTGGTGCCAGACGGCGCGGCGGGGGTGGACGCGACGGAGGCGGTGGTCGGTGCGAAGGTCGTCGAACCCGCCTCCTCGGAACCGTCATCGCCCGAACAGGCGGCAGCGACCAGTACGAGTGCCACCGCGCAGACTCCCCACCTCGACTTCATCATCGGTCGCCTCCAACTCCGTCGACCACCATGTCGACCCGCGCGGCGTTGCCGGCGTGGCTCTGGTGGATGCCGTCCTCCGCGTAGTACTCCGGGTGCCCTTTGGCAGTCTCGACCCAGGAGATCACATCGAGTCGCGGCTCGTCCCGGAGCGCGGAGTTCCACACGTTCTCGTACCTCGGCCAGGGGCGCTTGCGCAGAGTTCTCACGTCGACCCACCAGGTCGAGCGGGGGTCGTCGATCGCATCGATGGCCCGATCGATCAGTTCCGCGCTGTATTCAGCCGACCCGAGGGTGACTCCAACGTCGTTCGTGCCGAGCGAGATCACCCAACGGGCCGATCCCGAACGCCAGACGGCGTGCGACCGCTCGATTCGGTCGATGGCCTTGATCCCGTTGGGGAACCTCTGCGATGGAGAAGCGACCGTGCGTGACCCGGTTCCGTCGATGCAGATGGGCCCCCACCCCGCGTCGCGCAGCGCCTCAGCTGTCTCCTCGACGACAGCGTAGGTGAGCGAGTCGCCGACGACCGCGATGGGACCACGGGGTCCGGGAGCCGACACATGCGCTCGCCGAATGACATCGCTCGGATTGGTGACGCGGATCCCGTCGATCGGTCTGACCGAGCCGCTGACGCAGCCGACCGAGGCCGCGTCAGGACCGTTCGGTGCCTTCGGTGAGGTGGTCTCGCTGGGACTACCCGTGAAGAAGCCGACGCTGTCGACCACGACGTGGGCGCCATGCGACGAATAGATGCCGACTCCGGCCGTGCTCACCGGGACGAGCGCGAACGCCGCTACTGGGAGCCCTTTCCCCGCAGCGTTGACCGTGGAGGTTCCAGGACGCGGGCGACGTGCCGGATGCGCCGTCACGAACCCTGGCGCCTCGGGATCGGCGATCGTCACGTTGGACGCGATAGCGGCGCCGCGTGCGATCGGGACCTCGACGGTGCCGTTGGGCCACGCCCGCGGTCCATCGATGCGTGTGTCGCGAAGCCGAGTCGGGGTCTCCGACAC
Organism: Acidimicrobiales bacterium; assembly: GCA_965216815.1. GTDB lineage: Bacteria > Actinomycetota > Acidimicrobiia > Acidimicrobiales > SHLQ01 > JADFOM01. The sequence goes on from OZ244202.1 coordinate 121,817, forward strand.
GAACAGTCCGTCGTTCGACACGGTTGCGTCCGGACCGGTCATGTAGCCGGTGACATCGACGATGACGTCCCCTCCCGCGCTGGCGGTGATGTCGAACCCGCGAGCGCTGGTGGTGACGATCGTGCCGACCGCGCGGATCTGGCCCGGACCGTCGGTGTTGAGAACCGAGGTCGTCGCCGCACGACGACCGCTCGGCGTCGCCGTCAGGTATCCCGCACCGGACGACCCCGACGTCGTAATGGTCACCGCCAGGGCCCGACTGTCGCCGGGAACCGACGCCGGAACGGGCACGCGCACCGAGTCCCCGTCGGCGAGAGTTGTACTGCTCTCGCGGGTGTCGAGTACACGCATCGGATCGACCGGCACGAAACGCCCCTCCGCGCTCGATTCTCGGGGCACGAAGGCACCGGTGACGTCGACGACCAGATCTGCCCTTGCAGATGTGTAGAGGTCGAACGAGCCTGCGCCGAGCGGGACTATCGCTCCGTTCGCGCGGATGTCGCCGCGCTGCCAGTTGATCGTCGACACGATCGGGCGGCGGGTCTTTGAGGGATACGCCGTGAGGTGTCCAGGCTCGTTCACGTCGGTGACGGCGAGGGTGACCGCCAGCGCAACGGCATTGTTCGGAACGCCGCATCGGTTGCGACCTTGCACCCGAACGGTCCTCGGCGCCACCCGGTTGCCGTCGTTGGTCGGCCGTCTCGTGTCGAGAAGGCGACATGGCCGAAGGGGGCGGTATGCACTCGTCTCCTCGACACCTGTCGCCGTGACGTCTGCCCGGAGCGGGACCGCTTCGACAGCGTGAGCGGCGCCACCGAACAACAACGCGGCTACGACCGACACGACGACCAACGCGGTGCGGACCGAGTACATCCGCGTGAATCTACCGGTCTCGCTCATCCTCATGAAACGGCCCGGTCCGGCCGATGGCTATCCAATCACCGCAATTCCGCCACATTCCCCGAAATTGAGAGGATGAGCCGCGCCTGGCGATGCTCATCCTCTCAATTTCGCCAAAGGGGGGTGCAGGAGTGTCCGCCTTGAGTACCGAGAGCGCCATCGAGTACACGCCGCTCGCACGGCTCCTGCGTCTGTCGACCCAGCTCGCACAGACCAACGAGCCCGCTCCCATGTTCGCTCTGGTAGCCGACTATCTCGCCGATGTAATCGCTCCCGATCGCGTGTCGATCGCGCTCGTCGCAGACAATCCTGACGAGCTCCAGATCGTCGGGATCGAACGCCCGGGCGGACCCCTCCAACCCGGCCTTCGCGTGCCGCGGACCGGCTCGACGCTCGGCGGTTGTCTCGAGCGCGACGAGACGACGGTCTGGGAGCTCGCAGACTGCGAATGCATCGATGCGGCGGAGTTGTGCCGGCGCGGTCTTGCTGTGTTGGCGAACGCTCCGTTGAGCACCGCCGATCGCCAATACGGAACACTGAACGCGGGCTTCTGCGGAGCGGGCCCTTCGGACGCCGACCTCGAGATCATTACGCAGCTCGCGTTGCTGTTGGCGAGCCAACTCGAACGGGTGGATCTGCTCGCGTCTCTCGAGCGCGAGGCCGCTCGTCGTCACGCGCAGGCCGAACGACTCTTTCGCCTGAGCGAGATCGAGGCCGAGCTCTCGCTGGCGATGAGCTTCGAGGATGTCATCGACTCGCTCGGCCGCGGCATTCGAGATCTCGGTCCCGTCGTTCGGGCGTCGTATGCGCAGGCCAGTCCGGGGAGCGTCGAGATGTCCATCCATCCGATCTGCGGCATGGGGGACGAGCCTTCCTCGGTCCCGTTCGACCGCGCCGCGTTCACGCGCCGCTACAACGAGGCGTCGGTGCACTACAGCGCCGACCACCTCGGCAGTGACCACCCTGTTCAGACCAAGCTGGCCGAGGCGGGCGTGCTGTCGTCGCTAAGCATCGGGGTATCTATCGCGGACACACCGATCGGAGCGCTCAACGTCGGCTTGGCCGAACCGCACGCGCTGACCGAGGAGGACCAGGCGCTCTTCAGCGCGCTCGGTGCCTTCTTGGGGAGCACCTTGGAACGGATCGAGGCGCACGAGCGCATGACCCATCAGGCCCACCACGACCAGCTCACCGGCCTCATACGGCGCGACATATTCGAACAGGAGCTCGAGATCGAGATCGAACGGCTCCGACGAAGCGCTGACACGATTGGCGTGTGCTTCGTCGATCTCGATCGATTCAAGCTCGTCAACGACACCGCCGGGCACCAGGCGGGCGACCTCGTGCTCCGCGAGACGACCGCCCGTCTCGAACGATGCCTCGGCCCCGACGATGTGCTCTCGAGGGTGGGGGGCGACGAATTCGTCGTGATGATGCGCGGCCGCCGCCGCGACGACTATTTGCGGGTCTGTGGGGCGATCGTCAATTCGATCTCACAGCATCACTTCATAGCGGGCAAAAGGGTCATCCACAGCTCTGTGAGCATCGGGCTGTGTCTCGTCGATTCATCGGTGACCTCGCGCGACGACATCATCGCCGCGGCCGACGCCGCCTGCTACGTCGCCAAGGCCCACGGCGGCGACCGGGTCAGCATCGCCTCCCAAGTCGACGACGAACAGCGCGAACGTCGGACGGCCGCTTCGTGGTTGATGCGGATCGAGGAGGCGATCGACCGCAAGAAGCTCGTCCTCTACGGTCAGCCAATCCGCCCGCTGGGCAAAAGCGGGACAGAGGCGATCGAAGTGCTTACCAGGATGATCGAGGACGACGGGAGGGTCGTCGGACCGAGCCACTTCGTCCCTGTCGCCGAGCGCTACGGTCTCATCACACAGCTCGACGCCTACGTCGTCTCCACAACGATGGGAATGGTTGCCAGAGCCATGCAGCACGGCGACGCTGCTCCGCCCGTCTTCGTGAACCTCTCCTCCACCTCGATCAGCTCCGACGGGTTCGCGGAGCGCATATGCGAGATCATCGTGACCTCCGGAGTGCCGGCCGAGAAGATCTGCTTCGAGATCACCGAGACGGGCACGATGGGGAACTTCGAAGCGGCACTCGACTTCATCCAGCAGCTGCGGTCCATCGGCGCGCGATTCGCGCTCGACGACTTCGGCGTGGGCCTGTCGTCGCTCGGGCACCTCCAGCTACTACCGGTCGACTACCTCAAGATCGACGGCTCGCTCGTCGCAGACATCGAGATCAACGAGCTGAACGCGACGATGGTCGCGGCGATCAAGTCGATGGCTGACGCACTGGACATCGCCACGATCGCGGAGCACATCGAGTCGACCGAGGCGCTCGACACCGTACGATCGATCGGAGTCTCGGGCGCGCAGGGCTACTTCCTCGGCCACCCCGTGCCTCTCGAACGCGCGCTGCACATCGCCCCGAGCGAACCCGAACGCCCTGCGGTCGAAGGACGCGCGCACGACGGCGTCAACGAAGCCACTCGTTGATCGCGCGGGCGAGTTCGGTGCCCTTGTCGTCCTGAATGAAGTGGCTTCCGTCGGGGAAGCTGCGATGCGGCTGGCCCTGAGCGCCGGGAATGCGGTCGATCATCTCCTGGCCGAGGTGCCCCAGTACGGGGTCGGCGGTGCCCCACAGCGTGAGAAACGGCTTCTCCCAGCGGTCGAGGGTCGCCCACGCGGCCTTGTTCTCGGCGACCGACGAATGCTCGGGGGTGGTCGGCACGAGCGCGGGGAACTCACGAACGCCGGCCATGTACGACTCGTCCGGGAAGGGCGCCCGATAGGCGGCCTGTTCGGCCTCGGTGAGCGTGCGCGTGGATGTAGCAGCGATGAGTCGCCCGCAGTCGAGATCGTCGACGGTTTGGGACATCTCGAGCCAGAACTCGAAGCCCTCACCGAGGGGTTGGCCGACGGGCAGGGCTGTGTTTGCGGCGACGATCCGATCGAAACGCTCCGGCTCCTCGCCGGCGAGTCGAAGTGAGATCAGGCCACCCCAATCCTGACAGAACACCGTCGACGGTCCGAGGTCGATCGCATCTAGGAACGAGCGCATCCAACCGACATGGGCGTCATAGGTGTAAGTCGACCGTTCGACGGGTTTGTCGGAGCGTCCGAAGCCGATGAGGTCGGGGACGATGACGCGGTGGCCCGCTGCGACGAGCGGCGGGATCATGAACCGATACAGATAGCCCCATGTCGGTTCACCGTGCGGGAGCAGAATCACGTGACCGGAGTCGGCGGGACCCTCGTCGACCCAGACCATTCGCAATCCGTCGATGTCGACGTGTTTGGTCTCGTAGTCGTAACCCTCGACGCCATCGAAGCGCTCCTCCGGCGTCCGCAAGAACTCGATTCCAGATGGTGTGGTCGGCATGAAACGAAGGCTAGCCACATGCGGCGAGGTGCGATCCCGTCTCGGTCGGGCGAGAATGTAGGCGCAACACAGCGAGAGGACGGCGAAACGACGATGCAGGCGTGGTGGAGGGCGGTGGCTCGGTACCCCGCTACGTGGATTGCCATCCTCGTCGTGGTCCTGATCGAATGGGCGTTCTTTGCGCTGCTCGATCCACCGCCGCTGCTGGCGATAATCGCCATCGTGCTGGGGATCATCGCCGTGCTCACCTGGCCCGTGGTCATGTCCGCGACGGGGACCCTCAGCCGCCTGCAGTTCGAGGTGCCGCGCATCGAGGAGGTCAGCACCGACGAGCGCAAGGCGCTCGAGGCCGAGCTGAGCGCGCTGACCGATCCACGACCCCTCAAGCAGCTCGAAGCCGTCACCCAGAAACGCGACAACCTCGCGGCCATATTGCTTCGCCGAATGGACGCCGGCGAGATGACCTACGCCCGCTATCTCGCGACGACCGAGCAGGTCTATCGGGCCACGCTCGACAACCTGCACGAGGTCGCCATCGCCGTGAAGAGCATCAGCGCGATCGACGACGAGTACATCGACGGCCGGCTCGGCGAGCTCGGCTCGGCCGACAGCGAAGCGGCGGCTCGCGAGCGCGAATCTCTCACCGGACGTCGCAACCTCGGAGTCCGTCAGCGAGCGCGGATCGCCGAACTGCTCGCTCAGAACGAAGCGGGTATGACCGCCATCGACGAAACCGCCGGCGCATTGGCCGACGCCCCGATCGGACGCACGCCCGAAGACGCCGAGGCCGCGATGGAGGCGTTGACCGAGCTGGCAGAACGAGCCGGCCGATACGTAGCAGAATGACATCGATCGTGTTCAACATTCGTTTCCACGAAGGGATCCACCGATGACCGAACAAGAGCCCACCGTCGGCGAGGCGCCGAACCTCCCCGCCCTCAACCTCGACCTCGACGTCGAGGAAGCAAAGGCCGAGCTGGCGCTGCCCGAACCGGATCCCGACGCCGAACTCCGCGCGAAAGCGGAGGAACACGCTGCCAACCTCGTCGCCATCGACCCCGCCGACCCGACCGCGCGCCAGGAATCGCGCGACGCGGTCGAGGAGATGGGACGCGACCTGCAGCGCCGCTCGGCGACGCAGAGCAAGATGCTCCAAGCGCCGCTTCGCGATCTGTCGCGCGGGGCCGAAGACGGCGGCGAGGTTGCGAAATCGCTGACCAACCTCCGCATCGAAGTCGAGAAACTCGACCCGGCCAAGGTCGACCTCTCGCCTGGGTTCTTCACTCGCCTCATCGGTTTGATTCCCGGTGTCGGCACCCCACTCAAGCGCTATTTCATGCAATACGAGAGCTCACAGACGAACATCGACGCGATCATCAAGTCGCTGGAGAACGGCCGCGAACAGCTCCAGCGCGACAACGTGACGCTGGGCGAGGACCAAAAGGCGATGCGCGAACTCACGCTCACGCTCACCGATCAGGTCGAGCTAGCGCTGGCGATCGACGAGTCGATCGTCGCCAAGCTCGAAACCGAAATCGCACAAGACGACCCTCGCAGGCAGTTCATCGAGGAGGAGATCCTCTTCTCGCTGCGGCAACGCACGATGGACTTGCAACAACAGCTCGCTGTCAACCAGCAGGGAGTGCTGGCGACCGAGATCATCATTCGCAACAACCGCGAGCTCATGCGCGGCGTCGACCGCTCGATCGATGTCACCGTGAGTGCGCTTCAGGTGGCGGTCACCGTCGCTTTGGGACTCGCGCACCAGAAGGTGGTGCTCGACAAGGTCGAGGCGGTCAATCGCACCACCTCCGACATCATCGCGGGCACAGCCGAGCGCCTGAAGACCCAGGGAACCGAGATCCATGAGCAGGCGTCGAACGCCATGCTCGACATGGACTCGCTCCGCTCTGCATTCGACGACATCACCACCGCGCTCGACGAGATCTCGCGGTATCGCCGGGAGGCTCTGCCGCAGATGGCGAGCACCATCCTCGAGCTCGACCAGCTGAGCGAAGAGTCGGAGAAGGCGATCGCTCGGCTCGAGGAGGGCCGCCAGACCCCACTGCCCGAGGGACTCGAACGCGGAGAGGACGCTTGATGGCGGTTTCGACGCGGCGCGGCATGCGTTGGCTCGTCACCCTGCTGGCCCTCGCCTTCATCGCGGGCGCCTGTGGAACCGGCGGGGACGAGGCAACCGAGCCGTTGAGCGCGGACGAGGCCGATGAACGCCTCGACGAGCTCCTCGACGAGATCGGCTGGTTCGACGAAGAGATCACCGAGACCGCCTCGATCGAGCTCGACGGACCATCGGATCTAGCAGAGACGCTTCCACCGATCGGTCAGTTCCCGATAGTCGTCAGCGCTCCGATCGGCACGTCGAGCGTCGAGATATTCGTCTCGACCGAAAAGTCGGGCGACGACACCGACGGGTGGCTCACCGAGGTCGCCGAGGACTTCAACGACGCTGGGGTCACGTTGAGCGACGGGTCCACGGCCGCTGTCGACATCCGCAAGATCGCATCGGGAACCGGCTACCAGTTCATCGCGGCCGGTCGCGATGTACCCGACGCGTTCAGCCCCTCCAATCAACTCTGGATCGAGATGGCGTCGGTCGAGACCGACGTCAGCGAAATCAGTCCTCGCCTCGTACCGAACGTCGCCGGCCTGGTGATGAAGGACGAGACTGCCGAGCAGCTTCGAGCCGACTACGGGACGATCGATGCGGCGGCGATCATCGAGGCCGTAGTGGCCGGCGACATCGTCATGGGCTACACGAACCCGTTCGCGTCGAGTACGGGTCTCAACTTCCTCCTCACGGTGCTCGACGAGTTCGCCGAAGGCGATGAGTCGCGGCTCACATCGCCCGATGTGGCGAGCGTGTTCGAGGAGTTTCAGCGCCGCGTGCCGTTCGTCGCCCTGACGACCTTGCAGATGCGCGACTCGGTCGAGAACGAGAACGGAACTCTCGATGCGTTCGTGATGGAGTGGCAGACGTTCACCAACACCGACTCGTTGCGCGACCGTTTCGAGTTCGTGCCGTTCGGTGTGCCCCACGACAACCCGCTGTATGCCGTCGGCGACACGAGCCCCGCAGAGACCGAGGTGCTCGAGGCCTTCGCCGATTTCGCGACCGGATCCGACCAACAGGACAAGGCTTCGGACTTCGGTTTCGATCCCCCCGCCTACGAATCCGTGATTGCGGTGCCGTCCGGTGAGACGCTCATCGATGCGCAGGGAATCTGGAAAGAGAAGAAGGACGGCGGCCGACCGGTCACGGCAGTGTTCGTCGTCGACAAGAGCGGGTCGATGCTGGGTTCGCGTATGAACGCGGTGCGCAAAGCGATGACCTCGGCGGCCGGCTTCATCGGTACCGAAAATTCGGTCGGTGTGGTCGAGTTCGACGACCGGGCCCGACTACGACTTCCGATCGGCGAGTTCGACCTCAACCAGGAAGGCCGCTTCTCCGCGCTCACCAACCAGCTCGAGGCATCGGGGGGCACCGCCATGTACGACGGCATCACCCTCGGGCTGTCGATGCTGCGCGACGAGCTGGCGACCAACCCCGACACGAAACCGATACTGATCGTGCTCACCGATGGTGAGACCACCGATGGACTGCGCTACGGCGAGGTCGACAACATGATCGCCGGCCTGCGTATCCCTGTTTACACGGTCGGTTTCGAAGCCGACCTCGACGAGTTGGGCCGCCTTTCATCGCTGGTCGAATCGGCGAGCATCAACGCAAGCGAAGACGACGTCGAGTTCAAGATCGCAACTCTGTTCAACGCCCAGGTGTGATGCATTGAAGCCGTTGGTGATCTGGCTGGCCGTCATCGGCCTGGCATTCGGTGTGCTCGCACTCGTCACCGGGTTGACGCCGACCGATACGAGCCGCGTGTTCGTGTTGGTCGACAGCTCGTTCGCCATGACCGAGGTGTGGGACGAGGTCGTCGACGAGCTCGATGCCATCGACGACCGCTCCGATGCCGAGTTCGCGCTCGCAACCGAAAAGGACGCGGTCCACACGTGGCGCGATGGGCTCCGCCTGGGCGCGGTGCGTCCGTTTGCCCCGTGCGGCTTCGACGAAGCGCTCGGCTACGCCGAGATCGCCGAGGCCGACGACCTGATCTTGATCACGACAGATGGTTCGTGCGACACCGCCTCATTCGACGACAGCTGGGAGATCCGCATCCTCGAACCCTGAGAGTGCGCGAGCGGGTCAGCCGTTGACTCGCTCGCCGGGAGAGAACTCGACCGGCAGATGCTTGATGCCACCGATGAAATTCGAGCGTAGGTATTCGCTCGGCCCGGTAGGGGCAATGTCGGGCAGGCGACGTGCGATCTCGTCGAAGATGATCCGCAGCTCCATGCGCGCGAGGTTCGCCCCCAGGCAGTAGTGGGCTCCGCCACCGCCGAACGCGATGTGCTCGTTCGGTGAGCGTTCGATATCGAAGCTGAAGGGGTCTTCGAACACGTCCTCGTCGCGGTTGGCCGAGATGTGCCACATGACGACCTTGTCGCCTTCTTCGATCCTCTGGCCCCGCAGCTCGGTGTCGGCGGTCGCGGTGCGCCGGAAGTGCAGGACAGGTGTCGCCCAGCGCAACACCTCTTCGATGGCGCTGGGTATCAGCTCCTCGCGGTTCGCCTTCAGCTTCTCCCACTGATCCGGATGGTCGAAGAACGCCTGCATACCGTGGACGGTGGCGTTGCGTGTCGTCTCGTTGCCGGCGACAGCGAGCAGCAGCATGAAGGCGTCGAACTCGAATTCGGTGAGGCGGGTGAGCGATCCGTCGTCGTCGACGATCTCGGCGTTGATGAGCGTCGTGACGATGTCGTCGCGCGGGTCCTCACGTCGCTCCTTCGCCAGCGCATTCGAGTATGCGTAGAGCTCCATCGCCGCGCTCGAAGCGTTCTCGCGGTCGCCTTCGTACTCGGGGTCGTCGATACCGATGAGTCGATTCGACCACTCGAAGAGCTTGAAACGGTCCTCCTGGGGCACGCCCATGATCTCGGCGATCGCCTGGAGGGGCAGCTCGGACGACAGGTCAATGACGAAGTCGCACTCGCCCCTCTCGACGACGTTGTCGATGATCGACACCGCCCGGCTCCGCAGGTAGTCGGCGACCATCTCGATCATGCGGGGCGTGAACCCCTTGGAGACCAGGCGGCGATAACGGGTGTGCTTCGGCGGATCGGTCATGAGCATCATGACCCCGCGCGAGTCCATACCTCCCGACCCGCCCGACTCGTCCATGTCTTGGATGCTGATGCCTTTGGCCTGCGAAGAGTACAGCTCGGGTTGGCGGTTGACCTCGATGAGATCTGAGTGTTTGACGACGTTCCAGAACCCCGGTCCATCGGGTTCGGGATGGAAATGCAGAGGCGCCTCGCGGCGCAGCACGGTGAACATCTCGTGATGCTCGCCGCGCACGAAGCGGTCGGCGTCGAGAAGGTCGATGTCGTCTAGCTGCATGACTGGCCCCCTGGGTCGCGCATCGGTGTCAGACTACGCCGTCCTGGGATTTCTGAACCCTCCGGTGCGGTATATGACACCGCAGGGTTCAGAAATCCTGAATACGATCAGAAGACCGCGTCGACGGTGCGGTCGAGTTCGGTTGGGTCGGCGGTCGTGGGGACGAGCACGAGCTCGTCGACCCCGGCGGCACGACAGGTTGCGACTGCCTCGCGCAATGCATCGGGGCCGGCGACCTCCTGGAGGCCCGCCATCCAATCCGCGACGTCGGGCCCGAACACATCGGCGTACTCGCGCGCATATCGCCTGAGGACCTCGACGGGCTGGTCGGGGTCGAGCGAGTACCAAAAGCCGGTCGTGACGTAGGGAGCATCGTTTCTCCCTGCCTCGCTCCAGGCCGCCCGGTACTTGTCGACCTCGGCGGCGATGGTGTCGACGGGCTGGGCCATGAGCTGACCGCAGATTCCGTCGGCCCAGCTCGCCGCCCGCGCCAGACCCTTGGGACCCTGCGATCCCGCCAGCAACCGTGGGCCACCGGCCTGCGCCGGAGCCGGCCCGATCGGGTCGGTGTCGGGGAACGCCGGCTCGCCCCGCCAGAGCCGCCTCAATTCAACTACCTGCTCGTCGAGACGGGCGTACCGGCGGCGAAACGGTGCCTCGGCGGCCCGGTAGTCCTGCTCACGGCCACCGACGCCGAGTCCCACGACCAGCCGTCCGCCACTGAGCACGTCGAGCGTTGCCAGCTGCTTGGCCAACAGACCCGTGCCGTGCATGGGGCTCACGACCACGGTCGGGTAGATCTTCACCCGCTCGGTGAGAGCGGCCGCCGCCGACAACAGGACCATCATCTCCTGGTTACGCCAGGTGACGCGCTCACCGCACGCAAGCGAATGGAAAGGCCCGCCATCGATCTCCCTGCACCAATCGATGGTGGTCGACCGGTCGTAGCCGACGACCATCTGCGGAAGTGTCATAGAGATCAACACAGCACGGCCCTCCGGGGTCAGGAATCGTTCTTCGCGGCCTCGATCGCTTCCTCGGTGAAGCGCTGGAACTTCTCCGAGTCGAAGGCAACCACCAGACGGGCGTCGGTTTCGATGATGACGCGATTGGGTGAATCGAGAAACTTGGCGAAGTTCTCGGCGTACTCCCCCACGCCCTCGTGTTCGGTCCCCGACAGCGCAGCGTAGAACCAAGTCTTGAGCTCCTCGAAGCCTTCGTCGCCGGGTGCGTGCACGGTCGAGTCGCCCTTGTAGCTGGCCGTACGACCCTTCCGGTTGATCACCAGAGCTGATTGGGGGCGCTTCCGCAGTGCCGGCACGCGCTTGCGCCGCTCCGCACACGTCGTCCAGAACTTCCCGTGCCGATATACGTACGCGACGACCACACCGACCGGGTACCCGTCGGTCGTGGTCCAGTTGAACACGCACTCACCACCACCACCGACGAGTTTCGCGAGATCGTCGTCGCTGAGACGCATCTCGGTGAGATCCTCGTAGTCGACCTTGTCATCGTCGCCGCTCATGGCACTGGCTCTCCTGGTTGTTCATCGGATGTCGAGACGCGCCGCCGTCCTGGCCATTAGACCGCACCACCTGCGCATGGGAGAGTGCAGCAACACCCACCCTGACCTGGAACCATGCCACACACCATCGCCCGCCCCAATCCAGACACCGCGCGCGGTCTCGGCCGATGAGTCGCGACACCCTCGTCGAGCTCACCCGCCGGACGCTCGCCCATGCACTGGCCGGTACGGTCCCCCAGGCCGACTCGGTCGTCGAGATACCCGTCGCCAACTACCTCGACGAACAACGCTGGCAACGCGAGGTCGACCGCATCTTCCGGCGTGTCCCGCTCACGCTCGGGTTCAGCGCGGAGCTCGCCGAACCCGGCTCATACCAAGCACTCGACGCCGTCGGCGTGCCCGTGCTCCTCTCGCGTGGCGCCGACGGCAAGATGCGCGCTTTCATCAACCAGTGCAGCCACCGTGGTGCGGTCGTAGTCGACGAGGGTGTCGGCACCGCCCGCCGATTCACCTGTCCGTATCACGCGTGGAGCTATGACCAGGAGGGTGCCCTGGTCGGGATTCTCGACAGAGCCGACTTCGGCGAGTTCGACACGTCCTGTCGCGGTTTCGATGAGCTGCCGTGCGCCGAACGAGCCGGACTGATCTTCGTCACCGTCAACCCGGCGTCGAGCATCGACATCGATGACTACCTGGCCGGCTATGACGATGTCCTCGAACACCTCGGCCTCGCCGACTGCCACGTGGTCGGCCGCCAACGGGTCGACGGACCGAACTGGAAGCTCGCCTACGACGGCTACCTCGACTTCTACCACCTTCCGATCCTGCACAAGAAGACATTCGGACCGGACTTCATCAACAAGGCGATCTACGACGCGTGGGGTCCGCACCAGCGGGTCTCAGCTCCCGACCCGGGCATGGCCGGGCTCGCAGACCGCTCCGAAGATCGGTGGCCCGACCATGTTCTGACCGCGGGGGTCTGGACGATCTTTCCGCACATCTCGATCGCCACCTTCGATGCCGGCGGTCCGATCTACATGGTGTCCCAGCTGTTTCCCAGCGCGGGCCCCGGCGAATCGTTCACCGTGCAGCACTTCCTCGCGACCTTCGAACCCGACGAAGCACAATCCGAGACGATCGCAGCACAGATGGAGTTCCTCCGCGGGGTCGTGCTCGACGAGGACTACTACACCGGGAACCTCATTCAGCACGCGGCCTCCGGCGGCGCCAAGGAGACGTTCCTCTTCGGCCGCAACGAGGCGGGCGGCCAGCGCTTCCACGACTGGGTCGGCAAGCTCATCGAAGCCGACGACGAAACCGCAACTGCGTTGTTCACCGACGCGGGCACCGATTTCCAACCCTGACCGGTCGCCGAGACCAGGACGCCGCCATGACCGACATCGAAGTAGCCGACCGCCTTGCGATCGTCGAGCTGACCAACCGCTACTGCTGGGCGCTCGACGAGCACAACTGGGACGATCTGGTCAACGTGTTCACGCCCAACCCCACGGCCGTGCTGTTGACCGACGGGACACTCGAGGGGGTCGACGAGATCATCGCCCGGGTCCGCGCTGCGCTCGAACACCTCGACGGAACCCAGCACATGGTGACCAACCATCGCATCGCGGTCGACAGCGATAAGGCGACGTGCAATTGCTACCTGCAGGCCCAGCACTTCCGCGGCCATCCCGACGGTAACAACTTCATGGTCGCCGGTCGCTACGACGACCGGCTTGTGCGCACCGACGAGGGTTGGCGCATCTCCCACCGCGAACTGACGACCATGTGGACCGACGGCAACCTCGCGGTCGTCACCCCGGACTAAACCACTCAAAAGAGCGGCGCAGATGCGGCTGCCACGCCGACGATGCGGTCGGCCACCGTTCTGCCAGCTACCTGATCTCCTCGGGCAATGGCAGGTAGTCGGCCAGGAACTCGATCTCATCGACCTCGCTGACGAGTGCTCGCGCAATCACCATGCGCTGCACCTGGTTGGTGCCCTCGTAGATCTGGGTGATCTTCGCGTCCCGCATGTACTTCTCGACCGGATAGTCGCGCATGTAGCCGTTGCCACCGAAGACCTGCACGGCGTCGATCGTGACCTCCATCGCGACGTCGGTGGCATGACACTTGGCCATTGCCGCGAACCGCCCTGCGGTGGCCGTTCCGGCGTCGACGTGACGGGCGGCCTCGTAGACGAGCTGGCGAGCGGCCTCGACCTTCATCGCCATGTCTGCGAGGAGCTGCTGGACCATCTGATGGTTGGCGACCGGCTGACCGAACTGTTCGCGACGTGTCGCGTACAACGTCGCGAAGTCGAGCGCGCCCTGGGCGCAGCCAACGGCTTGCGACGCTATGCCGGGTCGTGCTCGGTCGAGGGTCATCATCGCGTGACGGAACCCTTTGCCGGTCTCGTCACCGATGAGCCGGTCGGCGGGCAGGCGCAGGTCGTCGAGCTCGAGTTCGACGACCGGGATCGCGCGAATTCCCATCTTGTCCTCGTGCTTGCCGATCGACCGGCCCGGGTCGTCTGACTCGACGACGAAACCGCTGATACCCCTCGCCCCCCCATCGGGATCGGTAACCGCAAACAGTGTGGTGACCGTGGCGACCGACCCGTTCGTGTTCCACTTCTTGTGCCCATTGATCGTCCACTCGTCACCGTCGCGCTCGGCGGTCGTCTTCATCGACGCTGCGTCGGAACCCGCGTTGCGTTCGGACAAACCAAACGAGACGAGGTTGTCGCCCGCCGCGATGCCCGGCAGGTACGTCTGCTTCTGCTCCTCGGTCCCGCCGAGCAGAATCGGGAAGCTCCCGAGCGCGTTGACAGCGAGGCCAACGCCGACACCGCCACAGGCCCTGGAGAGCTCTTCGACGACTACGCAGAGGTCGACGACGTTGCCGGAGGAGCCGCCGTACTCCGGCGGCACGAACACTTCGAAAAGCCCCGCATCTTTCATTGCGACCTGTACCTCCCAGGGGTATTCCTGGAGCCGGTCGTACTTCCACGCGACGGGCCGCACGTGTTCGTCGGCGACCTGTTTCGCACGCTCGCGCCATTCGAGGGTTCCGGCCGAAAGCGAGAGGTAGTCCATGCCGAGCGAGAGTACCGAGGCCGCTCTCGGGCCAACGAATCCCGTCAGGTGCCCATGATCTGCCCGATGACGGCGTCGAGTACAGCGTCGGCCCACGATTCGACCACTTCGACCGCTGTGCCGCCGAGGGGATGCGGAACCGCAACGATGCGGGCATCGGGCATGCCGAGATCGCCGGCGACCATCTCACCGAGCTCGACGAACCGCTCCGTGGCGAGCAGAACCGTCGGCACGCCGCGCCGCTCGAGCTCTACGAGGTCGTGGACACTCCACGACGTGCACGATCCTCAATCGGCGGATCCGGTGAGGGCGATCGTGACCTCCTTGGTCATCCCGTCGAGAACCTGATCGGACGCTGCGATCGCTGCGTTCTTCGTCGCGCGATGACCAATGCGGGCGCCGGTGCGATCGGCCAGCCCTTCGGCGATGCGGTCGAGCAGAACACCGGCGTTGGGCTTCGTGTTGTCGAGAACCCCTACGACCGCTCCAGCGAGCGTGCCCGGCGCTGACGCCAACGCCGCTGGAGCCACCCCTGTTGCTCCGTCGGGACTCACGATTTCGATCGTCATGGTCGACGCTCCTGCGACAAGTCGTCTATCGGTAGGGTCACGCTTCGTGTCATTCCCCAGCTCGGGATGACACACGAGTGCTTGCCCGCGCCGCCGACGACGAACACCTTGATGTTGTCCGGCGACGACGTCATCGGGGCCAAGTCGTGTTCACCCAGTGCAGTCATCCATGGGTCCCAGGCGAGAAGTTCGAACGCCGAGCGCAACTCGACTGCGGGTAGGCGTGCACGCTGGAAGAGGTATGCGGCCACGTCGGCCCTGCCCCATCCGCCAGCCGCGATCGTGGCCGCGTGCTCGGGACACAGGCCGATGAAGAACTCGCCCTGCGCGATCGGAGCGTTGTTGTTGCCGAGGGTCGCCATGACCGATGCAATCTTGTCGAGGATCGGCGCTGGCTCGTCGGACTCCATGTCGTGCACGTTGTGAGGGTTCTCCCCACAGTGGATCGTGACCGCGCTCGGCGCCTCGACGCCGACCGAGCGGTGATAGGACGGCCACGGACTCGCCTTGGTGTTCTCAGCGACACAGTAGGTGTACTTGGCGGGTTGGCCCTGCGTGCTCGCGTCGCCCGCGCCGGGCCGGGCACCGGCGATCTGCATCAAGATGAGTCGCAACGCCCGACCGACGGTTGCGTTCGCACGATTCCCCGGTCCGAATGCGCCCAGCTCGGCATTGAACCCGAGATCGGCGGCTGCTTGCCCATGGACGATCAACAGAGGCGCCACGGGGTGGGTTGTGGCATTGACCCCTCGAAGGTTGAGCTGGGGCTCGCCGAGAGCGCGCACGGCGGCCACGACCACCGGCGTCACCTCGGGTGGGCACCCGGCCATGACAGCATTGGCGGCGATTTCGCGACGGGTCGCGATCCCGGCGCGCGGCGCCAACACCGCGACCGGCTCGTCGGGGTCGCCGTCGCAGAAGGCCAACGCAGCGTCCACTCGTTCGGGGGTTGGTGCCACTACGGGCAGTCCGTCGCCCCACCCGCGTTCGGCAAGCATCTGCCACAGAGACTCGGGTGATTCGTCGTCGACCGGAACCGGCTGCGCCACCGCATCAGTGTGCCCATCGGTGCGGGCAATCCCACGAGGCTCCTATGATCGCCGAGGTTGATCATCGACACCCACACGCACGTCATCGCGCCCGACCGAGACGCATACCCGTTTCAGCGTCGCGCCGGTGGGGGGCTGAGCTGGCCGATCGACCATCCCGTGTCAGCCGAACAGCTCGAATCCGAGATGGACGCCGCCGCGGTCGACGCCGCCGTGCTCGTCCAAGCCTCGGTGTATGGCGACGACAACCGGTACATCGCTCACGCCGCTGCTGAGGCACCCGGCCGGTTCGTCGGGCTCGGCATCGTCGACGTCGCCGGGCCAGGACGTGGCGCCGCCGCGGCAACGCTCTGCGCCACCGGCGGTTGCGCCGGTGTGCGGATGTTCGACGTTCCGTCGTCGCAGCCGTCGTGGCTGGACGACGGTCGCGCAGCCGAGGTCGCCGTTGCTACGAACGAGGTCGGCGGCGTGAGCAGCGTCTGCGTTCTGGCTCCGGCGCTCAGCCGGTTCGGCGATCTCGCGAGAGAAGTTGGCGACGTGCCACTCGTCCTCGAACACTGCGGGTTCGCCGACTTCTCGGGCGGCCCTCCGTTCGACCGCGCCACCGATCTGTGGAAGCTGATCGAGTACCCCAACGTCATCGTCAAGGTGACGACCACGAGCATGGATCCCGCGGCCGACGCCGGCATGGAGACCGCCGACCTCGTCCGAGTGCTCGCGGACAGGTTCGGAGCCGACCGCCTCATGTGGGGCAGCGACTACCCCCAACACCACAGCGAGTCCTACGCTCGCATCGTGTCCGCCGGAAAGAGATCTGCCGCTCGACTGTCAGATGGCGAGCGAGCCGCGTACCTCTCCGGAACCGCGACACGTCTGTGGCCCAGCTTGGTCGGGAACACGCGGTGAGCCGGCACACGTTGCTCATCTCCACGCCTGTCGTGTCGGGATTCGTCGACGACTTCAGCGAGCTCGAAGAACTCGGGATCGAAGTGCTGTTGGTCGACTACGAGATCGAAACCGAGGAACGCCTTGCGCGTGAGCAGGACCCTGCGGCTGCGATCGCACGGGGCGAGCCGGTCCCGCTGACCGAAGAGCAGCTCGATGCTTTCGGACGCGCCGACATGTTGGTCTCCTTCGACGCTCCCCTCGACCTCGCAAGGGTTGCCCCACGACTGCGCTGGATCCAGACGATCGGTTCGGGTGTCGGCCAGTACCGCGCATCGATCGGCGACGCCGACATCGTCCTCACGAACGCGGCCGGCGTGGCCGCCGGGTCGATCGCCGACTGGGTGGTCGGGCGCATCCTGTCGATCCACAAGCGGTTCGACGAGCATCGCGACCTGCAGGCTCGCCACGAGTGGACGCCGGCTTTCGGCACCGACGTCCCCAGCTCGACGGTGCTCATAGTCGGGCTCGGCGCGATCGGGCGGGCAACAGCGCACCGACTACGGGTCTTCGGCCCTCGCCTCGTCGGCGTGCGCGCGTCGTACCGGCCCGGCATGACCGACGACGATGTCGACGAGCTCATCGGCCCCGACCAACTCCCCGACGCGCTCGGACGCTGCGACACCGTCGTGCTCGCAGCGGCGAGCCAGGACGCCAACACCAACATGTTCGACGTCGAAGCGTTCGCGGCGATGCAGGAGGGCTCGATCTTCATCAACGTCTCCCGCGGTCACCTGGTCGATGAGGCTGCACTCATCGCCGCTCTCGAGAGCGGGCGGCTGCGCGCCGCCGCCACCGACGTCGCGCGCAACGAACCGCTCCCCGCCGACGACCCTCTGTGGGATGCACCGAACCTGTTCATCTCGCCACACAGCTCGGCCAGCGTCGCCCGCTACGGCAACCGCATCTACGACATGTTCCTCGCCAACCTGCCCAAGTTCCTCGCCGGCGAACCCCTCGACCGAGTGGTGAGCTTGTAGTCGCTGCAAATTCGCGACCTTCTCGAGGTGTCAGGCGGGTTAGCGGAAAAGGGCATCGGCGAAGCTCCTGCCCGCTAAGCCGAAGGGGCACCCTTGCCCGAAATCGAATTTCCGCGTGGCCCCCAGGCACCGAGCTCAAAGTGAGCTGGGTCCAAGTGCGTTGTGAGCTCGGTGCCTGACACCGCCGCATTGACGCCTTCGGACTAGACCCCTGCCCGATCCATGGCGACGGCGTCGAGGCTCTCGTACTCCTCGCCGGTGTCGATCATGTCCTCGAACTGGATCACGTCCATCTCCTCGAAGCGCTCGCGCAACCAGCCCTTCTCGCCGTTGGAAGCCCCGGCGTCGAGCAGACCCAGCTTCTTACAGTTGGGCACGATCTTCGAGAACAGAAGCTGCTGGAAGAGGATGCGTGCCGGGTCCTGCCGAATGATGGGGATGAGCGGGGCAACATCGATGTCCATGCGCTGCCACACCTCCTGTTGAAGGAAACGGTCTCGCATACGAACCGCTGCCTCGAACGCGAACTCTTGGCGCTCGCGGATCTCGGCCTTCGTCAAGTGCTGGTAGTACTCCTGTAGCGACAGCACACCGAAGGCGACGTGGCGTGCCTCGTCGCTCATCACGTAGCGCAGCAACTGCTTGAGAAGCGGCTCGGCGGTGGTCGTGTGCAACATTCCGAACGCCGCCAGAGCGAGGCCCTCGACCATGATCTGCATACCGAGGTAGGTCATGTCCCAGCGGCTCTCCTCGACGATGTCATCGAGGAGCATGCGCAGGTGTGCGTTGACCGGGTAGTGGCCGGTGAGCTTTTCGTCGAGGTAGCGGGCGAACACCTCGACGTGGCGCGCCTCGTCCATGACCTGGGTGGCCGCGTAGTACTTCGCGTCGATCCACGGCACGGTCTCGACGATCTTTGCCGTGCACATGAGCGCGCCCTGCTCACCGTGCATGAACTGGCTGAGAAGATGGTTCTGCATCTCGATGCCGAGCTCGAGGAACTCCTTGTCTCCCCAGCTCTCGAGCGGGGTGCCCGATACGTCGAACGGCGGGATGAGATCGGTGGCGCCAGGGTTCATCAGCTCGTTCGAGGCGCGCACTTCCTTTTCGATGTCGACGTCGGTGTCCCAGGGGAGGTCGGTCGTGCCGTTCCACTGCGACGTCTTCGCCTTCTCGTAGAGCTTGTCGAGCGCGCTGCGCTCACCCTTTTCGTAGTTCCAGGTGAAGATCGTCTCGGCCGGGTCGGCGACCGAGTGGAACGGTTCGGTCTCGTCGAGGGTCGTGACCGCCAGAATCGCCTCGACGTCGTCGAGGTCAGTCCGGCCGATGATCTCCTCGTTGGAGCGCATCTTGGAACGGATGTCAGCAACCGACATGGTGCATTCCCCTTTCCCCGCCGTTTCCCCTGGTAACTGCGGGCCGAGACCAGAGTAGATCGAGGTCGACGACCCGCGCCTCCCGTGCACCACTCTCGAAAATAAATTCTTGCCGCACTGTCCATCTCGGGGCCGTTCGTTCGTCGTTGGGGTGAGCGGCCGCACGGGCCGCCGAGCCAACAGATGGAGAATGACGATGGCACGATTCGTACTCACCTACACCGGCGGTTCAGGCATGCCCGAGAGCGAGGCCGAACAGGCTGAAGTGATGGCGGCCTGGGGAGCGTGGTTCGGGCAACTCGGCGACGCGGTCGAAGACGGCGGCAACCCGTTTGCGGCCTCGAAGACCGTGAGCCCATCGGGCGACGTCGCCGACGGTGGTGTGGCAGGTCTGACGGGATTCACGGTTCTCGATGCCGCATCGCTCGATGCTGCGGTCGATATGGCAAAGGGCTGCCCGGTGCTCACCAACGGTGGTTCGGTCGACGTTTACGAAGCTCTCGACATGTAGACCTGGCGTTCGGCGGCGCCGGTGCGATCGCTCGACCAGACTGGTCGGCGGCGCCCCGCCGTCGGCACGCCGCACACCCCTACTGCACCGACACGAGGAGAACATCATGCGATACCTATTGCTGCTCTATTCCGCCGACGACGCCGGCCCCGCCGACGGCACCCCCGAACAGGCCGCCTCGATGAAGAAGTGGTTCGAATACACCGAAGACCTCGACAAGGCCGGCGTACTGCTCGGCGGCGACCCGCTGCACGGCATCGACACCGCAACGACCCTCTCGCGCAAGACGGGCGAACGGTTGCTCACCGATGGGCCTTTCGCCGAGACCAAGGAGATACTCGGCGGCTACTACATGATCGACGTGGAGAGCATCGACGAAGCGGTCGAGTGGGCCGACAAGTGCCCGCTGGTCGACTGGGGTTCCGTGGAAATCCGCCCCGTGATGGAGATCCAGCCGCCAGAGTGACGCGATGACCCGGTCTGCGGTCGGTGGCGTCTTCGCCGAGGAGTGGCCGAAGCTGGTCGGCGTTCTGGTCGGCCAGCTCGGCGATCTCGCGCTCGCGGAGGACGTCGCCCAGGAAGCATTCGCTTCGGCCGCCGAACGCTGGGGACCCGACTTCTCGCCCGACAACCCGGGCGCATGGCTTCTGACGACGGCTCGACGTAAGGCGATCGACCAGATTCGACGCGATCGGCGCTTCGAAGACCGCGTGCCGATCTTGCAGGCTTCGCTCGACCGTGAACCCGAGCCAGCGCACGGCTTCGTCGACGACCACCTCGCACTGATATTCGGTTGCTGTCACCCGACGATGTCCGCCGACGCGCAAGTGGCATTGACCTTGCGCGAGGTCTGCGGGCTCTCGACGCATCAGATCGCAACTGCCTTCCTGGTTTCTGAGCCGACGATGGCAAAGCGTCTCGTGAGGGCAAAGACGAAGATCCGCGAGGCCGGAGTCCCCTTCGAAGTTCCCGGCCCCGACCGCCTGCCGGAACGGCTCTCCGCGGTGTTGCACACCATCTATCTCATCTTCACCGAGGGGTACTCGACCAGCACGGGTGCAGCGCTGGTGCGCGGCGACCTCTGCGACGAGGCTGCGTGGCTCGCCGACCTGGTGAGGCGGATGCTCCCCGACGAGCCCGAGGTGCTGGGCCTCGCTGCGCTCATCGGGTTCGCCGACGCTCGAAGGGCAACGCGCACCGACCTCGCCGGCGCGCTGGTCCTATTGGAAGATCAGGACCGGTCGCGATGGGATCGAGAGGCGATCGAGGCGGCCGACGCTCTGCTCGAGCAGGCTCTTCGGATGGGAAGGGTCGGGCCCTTTCAGCTCGAGGCAGCGATCGCCGGCGTTCATGCGACGGCAGCGAGCATCGAGGAGACCGACTGGAACGAGATCGTCGGCCTGTATGCGTTGCTGGAGTCGGTCGATCCCAGCCCGATCGTCTCGCTCAACCGAGTCGTCGCTCTGTCACAGGCCCGTGGCCCCGCAGCGGGCCTCGAGGCGCTCGGGCGGCTCGAGGCAGACGGTTCGCTCGATGACTACCGGTACTTCCACGCTGCACGCGCCGACATGCTGCGACGGGTCGGCCGCACCGACGAGGCCCGCGCCGCATACGAGCGAGCGATCGATCTTGGCGGCAACGATTCCGAGCAGTCGTTCCTGCGGTCGCGTATCGACCAACTGGGCGAGTAACCCGCCAGCACCGGTGTCACCGGTGTCAGGAGACTCAGCGGATTGCTCACGGCCTGCAATTCGCCGGGTTCCAATGAAACGGTGTCAGGCACCCGGCGCCCTGCAATCCTGGGCCAAGTTCGTCCTGCGCCGGGTGCCTGACACCATGCCGTTTGGACCCGCAGGGGTAATCCGCGCGGTCTCCTGACACCACTGGGTTGGCGCTCAGTCCCCGTGGACCCGGGCGAGGTGGGCGAGCATCAGCCGCGTCCACTCGTCGGGTCGGTCCTCGTTGGGGCAGTGGCCAGCCCTGTCGACGATTTCGAGCACCGATCCCGGAATGGTCGCGGCGAAGATCCGAGACGGCTCCAGAAACCCCTCGTCTTCGGCGCCGCACATCACGAGAACGGGGATGTCGAGAGCGGCGAGACCGGGAAGCATCGAATCGAACGAGGCGAGTGCTTCGCCCAGGGACCCGAAGGCAATGGGGTCCATCTGGAGGACCTTCTCGCGACCTCGCCCGGCCCACAGCTCGATCTGTTCGGGCGTCTTCGTCGTGTTCGCTGCGTCGAGGAACGGCCTGATGGTCTCGTACACGGCGGCCATGCCTTCCTCGGCGCCCTTCTTGGCTAACATTTCCGAGTACTCGCGGTCGGCCGAATCGACTCGCTCGCCGCAGGTGTCCATGAGAACCAGGGATCGGACCCGCTCGGGGTGCGCGAGCACGAACCGCTGTGCGATCACTCCGCCCATCGAGTGGCCGAGCAGGTCGACGACTTCGACGTCGAGCGCATCGAGCACTGCGAGAGCGTCGTCCGCCATCTGATCGAATGTGTAGGTCGAGGCGTCGCCGGTGTTGGTCGATTCGCCGTGGCCGCGGTGGTCGAGGCGCAGCACTCGGTAGCCGGCCTCGGCGAGAGCCGGCGAGACGTCGACGAAGTCGATCGAAGATCCGGTGTAGCCGTGCATGAGAAACACCACCGGGGCATCCCCGTCGGCACTCGGCGCAGCATGGTCGTGGACGACTATGTCGGCGTCGTTCGACCTGATCGAGTGGGTCTCCATTGCACTCATGCTCGCGCAGCGTATAGGAACCACCCCATGGTCTCTTTCCGCAAAGACGAAAGCCTCCAGCTCGCCCCCGCGGCGGTCCCCGACTACCGCGAGTGGGCGAGGAGGAGGCTCCCACGTCAGCTCTTCGACTACATCGACGGCGGGGCCTACGCCGAGTCGACGTTGGCGGCAAACGTTGCCGACCTAGCCGACGTGCTGCTCCGCCAGCGCGTCCTGCGCGACGTATCTCAGCGTCACCTGGAGACGACCGTGCTCGGGCAACAACTGTCGCTACCCGTGATCCTCGCGCCGGTCGGTCTCGGCGGCATGTTCGCCACGCGGGCCGAGGTCGCCGCCGCGAAGGCTGCAGAGTCGGCCGGGGTTCAGTTCTGCGAGTCGACGGTGTCGATCTGTTCGATCGAGGAGGTCGCGCAGGCCGTTTCGCGGCCGCCTTGGTTCCAGCTGTACGTCATGCGCGATCGCAGCTTCGCGGAGGGCCTCATGGCACGCGCAGGCGACACCGGATGCGAGGTGCTCATTCTCACCGTCGACCTTCCAGTCGTGGGCGCGCGCTATCGCGATGGACGCAACGGCCTGTCGGGCGAGGTTGGTCCGTTCGGTGCCATGCGCACGCAGCTCGATCGCGTCGGCCATCCGCGCTGGGTGAAGGAGGTCGGCGTCGAGGGTCGGCCGCTCACGTTCGGGAACCTCACCGATGCCGTCCCGAACGCTTCGATGCCACAGGACTTTCAGAAATGGGTCGATAGCCAGTTCGACCCCTCGGTTACTTGGGACGACATCGCGTGGGTGCGTGAGCACTGGAAGGGCAGGCTCGTGCTCAAGGGGATCCTCGACTCCGAGGATGCGAAAGCAGCCGCCGACCATGGCGTGGAGGGCATCATCGTGTCGAACCATGGCGGTCGACAGCTCGACTCGGTTCCTTCGACCGCAGCAGCGTTGCCGGCGATAGCCGAAGCGGTGGGTGACGAGCTCGAGGTACTCGTCGACGGCGGCATCCGTTCGGGACTCGATGTCGTGAAGATGCTCGCGCTCGGTGCGAAGGCAGCGCTCGTCGGTCGCCCGTGGGCCTGGGCGGTCGCCGCCTCGGGCCAGCATGGCGTCGAACACGTGTTGTCGCTGATTCGCGAGGAGATGGAGGTCGCTCTGGCCCTCACCGGTGTCACCGACGTAGCCGACCTCAGCGCCGACATCCTCCTAACCCCCAAGTGACCCCGGTGTCAGACCAAAGTTTCACCAAATCCCGCGATTTAGGTGAATCCGGTGTCAGACCAAAGTTTCACATAGAGGGTGGAGTGGTGCTGGGGTCGCGGGGTTTGTCGGCGGGCGACGTGCATGTCGAAGGCGACAGGATCTCAGGCGACGCGGTCGAAGCCGGGGCCACGATCGACGCGACCGACTGCATCGTGGCTCCCGGGTTCATCGACCTGCAGATCAACGGCGGCTTCGGCCTAGACCTCCGGAGCGACCCTGAGGCGATGTGGCAGCTCGCGCGACAACTACCGCAGCACGGTGTCACCGCGTTCCTGCCGACGATCGTCTCCGCGCCACGCGACCGCATCGCGGCAGCGCAGTCGGCGCTTCAACGACGGCCGGCCGATGCGCCAGGGGCGCTCCCCCTCGGCTTGCACCTGGAAGGGCCGATGCTCAACGAGCGGCGCGCCGGCGCCCACGACCCGTCGTGGCTCGTCGAAGCGAGCCTCGAGGTGATCGACGGCTGGTCGTTCGATGCCGGGGTCGCGCTCGTAACCCTGGCACCCGAGCTCGACGGAGCGCTCGAGGTCATCGGGTCGCTTCGTGGCCGAGGTGTCGTGGTCTCCGCAGGGCATTCCGACGCAACCGCCGACGAAGCAGCTGCCGGTTTCGATGCCGGCGTCTCGATGGTCACGCATCTGTTCAACGCGATGAGGCCCTTCGGTCACCGCAACCCCAACCTCGTCGGCGTCACACTCACCCGCGACGACATCGTGGCCGGTCTGATCGCCGACGGCGTCCACGTCGACCCCCTCGCCGTTGCTGCCGCCTGGCGTGCCAAGGGCCCCGATGGAGTTGCTCTCGTGACCGACGCAGTCGCCCCGACGGCGACCGACACCGCAAGCGAGAACGTTCGGACCCCCGACGGCGTCCTCGCCGGGAGCCTGCTGCCGATGGACGAAGCGGTGCGCAACCTCCACGAGTTCACCGGCTGCACGGTCACCGAGGCGCTTCGAGCCGCATCGGCCACACCCGCCCGCGTGCTCGGCGACCCTCATCGAGGATCGCTCTCGCCTGGATCGGTCGCCGACGTTGTAGTCCTCGACCCCGAGCTCCGGGTTCTCGTTACCATCTGCGCCGGCGACGTGGCCTACGTCGCCGACTCCGCGGTCAACCGCTTCCACAGCTGAGAGGCAACGCCGAAACTCCCGCGGCCCCAGTCGACAACCGTGACAGAATCCCCCGATGGTGGAGATCGACGACTACGACGCTGCACGAGACCGTGACGCAGTCGCCCGGATCTGGCACGAAGTCGGTTGGACCGATGGTGATGAGAGGGAGGCCCGAGGTCTGGCCACATTCTTCGACGGCGGTCGATCACGGGTCGCGCGCGTCAACGGCGACGCCGAGTGCGCAGTCCACCGTAGCCGCGGCCGCGTGAGGTACGCCGACGACGACCTCGACGTGTGCCTGATCTCGGCGGTCACGGTCGGTCGGGTCGCCCGGCGCCTCGGCCTCGCATCGAAGATGACCGCCTCGGCGCTGGTCGAAGGCGCCGCGGAAGGCGCCCATGTCGGCTACCTCGGCATGTTCGAGGAGGGCTTCTACGATCGTCTCGGATTCGGCACCGGTTGCTACGAACATCGGCTCACCTTCGATCCATCGTCCCTGGATGTCGCCGTTTCCGACCGAACTCCGGTCCGGCTCGGCCCCGAGCACGCCTCGGAGGTTCATGATCTCCTGGTGCGCCGCGCACGCTCACACGGCGGGCTCGTCACTCTCGAGTCCGAGACGATCGCGGCCGAATTCGACTGGTTCGAATCGCCGATCGGCCTCGGCTATCGCGACGGCGCCGGCAAGCTCACACACGCAGTTCTCGGCGAGGCGAAGGGCGAGACCGAGGCGGACCTTACCTGGATGCTGGCAGAGGAGCCGGAGGGAATCGTCGAACTGCTGGGCCTCGTTCGCTCGCAGAGTGACCAGTGGGTACAGGTTCGGATGTACGAACCTCCCGAGGTCCAGCTCCAAGACCTGATCGACGCCCCGATAAGGCAGCGGCGGACCCGCACGCTCGCCGGCGGCGGCGTGCCGTACGAGTCGATCGCATGGTGGCAGGCACGCATACTCGATCTCGGTGCGTGCATCGGGCGTTGCAGAGTCGCGGGAGATCCGGTGAGCTTCGTGCTCGATCTACACGATCCCCTCGACGACCGCGACGATCTCGATGCTGAGCCGCCCGGCTTGTCAGGGCAATGGACGGTGCGACTCGGTGCCGAGTCGAGCGCGGTCCGCGGAGTCGACGACGACAACCTACCGGTGTTGCGGTCGGGCGTTGGGCCCTTCTCACGTTGGTGGCTGGGCGTGCGGACCGCATCGGTACTGGCCCGAACGACCGATCTCGACGCTCCGGCCGCGCTGCTCGATGCGCTCGACCGCGCTCTCTGCCTCCCGGCCCCCCACCCCGGCATCGAGTTCTGATCGGCGTGGCCGCTGGTTCGCTAGCCCTCCTGACACCGCGCGGCGAGCGCGTCCGCGTTGTCGACGATCGTCTCGGCGCCCGCAGCCAACAGTCGCTCGGCGAGTGCGGGGGTCGCATGCTTGCCGGCCGTGAACCCGATGACCTCCATTCCAGCCGCTACCGCCGCTGAAACGCCCGGAGGGCTGTCCTCGATGACCACACAATCTGCCGGGCGCGCACCGATCCGCTCGGCGGCGTGGAGGAACACGTCGGGCGCCGGCTTTCCCCGCTCGACCATCTGGGTGCTGAACACGTGATTGCGCTCGAAGTGCCGGTCGAGATCGGTGAGCTCGAGTGAGAGCCTGATGCGCTCGAGCCCGCTGCTCGAAGCAACACAACGCGGCAATGACAGTCCCTCGAGGAGGGCCGGCACGCCTTCGACCGGTTCGAGCCGATCTGGGAACGCCGCCAGCGCCGCCTCCTGCACCTCGGCGCTCAGCCCATCTGGCACCTCACGATCGAAATCGGCGGCGAGGCTCGTCATCATGTCGCGATAGCTGAGCCCCACGTATCGCTCGGCGATCTCTCCAGCGGTAACCGGGAACCCTGCGGCGGTCAGCATCGCCGACTCGATCTCGATCACGATCGCTTCGCTGTCGACCAGTACGCCGTCGCAGTCGAAGATCACCAGTGACGGAGCCATCGAGCGAGGCTACCGGCCCGGCCCCAGAGGGCTATTGTCCGCCCCGATGCGTAGGAGCCTCGACGACAAGACGGCGTTCATCACCGGCGCCGGACAAGGGGTGGGCCTGGCGACCGCGCTCCGCCTCGGTTCTCTTGGGGCCGACGTCGCGGTCGTCGATGTGGCCGTCGAGCGCGCCGAGGCAGCCGCCGCGGCGTTGACCGAGAGCGGCATCGAGGCTGCTGCTGTCGTCGCCGACGTGACCGACTACGCCGGTGTCGGCAATGCCGTAGCCTCGACGCTCGAGAGGTTCGGCCGCATCGACATCGTGGTCAACAACGCAGGCAATGTCGGCGCCTCAGGTGAGTGGACGCTCGACCGCTTCTGGGAAACAGAGCCAGCGCAGTGGAAGGCGTTCATCGATGTGAACCTCTATGGCGTGCTCAACTGCTGCCGCCAGGCTCTGCCGTCGATGATCGAACAGGGCGATGGCGGACGTCTCATCACCGTCGTCTCCGACGCCGCCCGGACGGGCGAGCCGCGCCTCGAGGCCTATGCCGCGGCCAAGGCCGGCGCCGCCGGTTTCATGCGATCGATCGCCAAGGCGGTCGGCCGCTACGGCATCACCGCCAACAGCGTCGCTCTAGGAACGCTCGCCAATCCGTTCTACGACGCCATGACTCCCGACGAATTGTCGGAGCGATTGTCGAACTACGCTATCCGCCGTCCCGGCCAACCCGACGAGGCAGCGGCACTCATCGCCCATCTAGCAGGGCCCGACGCCGAGTGGATCACCGGACAGACCTACGTTCTCAACGGCGGTGCAAGCACGTCCTGAAAGCCGCTTCCTAGCGCCCGAATGCACGAGGGGTCAGGCACCGAGTTCACAACGCACTTGGACCCAGATCACTTTGAGCTCGGTGCCTGACACCGCTGAATTGGCGCCTTCGGTCAAGCGACAGGTGGTCACCTATCCGCTCACGCTCCCCGCACCGATCTCCCTTTCGAGAGGCGTGCGGAACCGAGGCACGACGACGGTGCCCGAGAGCCAATCCGAGAGATCGGCCGCCGCTTCGTCTATGCGGTCAGCGACCGCGGCGCCGACATCGACGAACAGCTCCGAAACGACCTCGCCGTCGGGTCGCTGGCCCCAGCCGCCGACGATGCGACCGTCGACCCACACGGTCGGGCCGATGTTGCCATAGCGGTCGAAGAGACGGCCCAGCTCGTGCTCGCCAACGTGACCGAGGTACCAGTCGCGCTCCTTCCACCCCATCGGCGTCGGGTCGAGCGACGCGAGCAGCGCTACCGACCCGTCCTCCGCAACCGGCTCTGGCTCGTCGTCGGCGGACACGTATGCCGTACCCCCGTCGATCTTCACCTCGATCGCGCCGCAGTCCGCCAGAGCCTTGCGTGTCTGGCCGACCGTCCACCCAGTCCACCATTTGCAGTCATCGAGTGTCGCCGGACCGAATGTGGCGAGGTACGAACCGAGCACTGCTGCTGCACCCTCCTCCACCGACACGCCATCGAGGTCGTCGACGATGTCGGCCATCGGCGCATACCGATACTGGCTCGACAACCACGATCCGGTCGGCCTCACCCTCACGATCGTTCCGTCCATCGTCATTCGCGAGAGCACCAGGGTCGTGATGGTCGTCTCGGCCTCGTACTTCTTGCCC
Organism: Acidimicrobiales bacterium; assembly: GCA_965216815.1. Taxonomy (GTDB): domain Bacteria; phylum Actinomycetota; class Acidimicrobiia; order Acidimicrobiales; family SHLQ01; genus JADFOM01. The sequence goes on from OZ244202.1 coordinate 150,402, forward strand.
TTGTTCATGACCAGCTTGGTTCGCAGCGCGGGGACGTCGCCGGACAGATCGCGGGCGAGCGCCTCGCCCCGAGCGGTCAGCGCTTCGAGCACGTCGCGCTTGACCGCGCTGATGAACTCCGCCGGGCGGTGTCCGCCGACACCGCCGTCGGCGAAGACCTTCTCTAGTCGTGCGTTCTCACGCTCGGCGATCTTGCGGGTGCTCGACGCGTGAACGGCCGGAACCAGATGCCGGGGAACCACGAAGAGCGTGCGCCGCATGCCGAGTACCCGGACGATGCTTCGCTCGTCGTACAGAGCAGCTTCGTTGGCTGCCACCGTCGTTGACGATCCGTCGGCGGCGAGGGTTCGAGCACGAAGGGCGAGGTGAACGGTCGCCGGATCGGTTGCGTGCAGGGCAGCCATCGCCTCGGTAACCGACTCGGCATCGCCGGACGACTCAGCCGCGGTGAGTCGATGTCGCCGAACGATGCGAGCGCGGCGCTCGCGATCAGCTATCGCTCGCGTCGACCGCATCGTGCGACCATACCAACGGCGACCGCACCGAAAACACGGGCAGGTGGTGCTCACCATCGCTGTCATGCAAGGGTGGCACCATGCTCTCGCCGCTCGACGATTTCCCCATCCACCAGGTCCCCCGACCGATCACCATCCCCGCCACGACCGACACGAACGCGTACGGCCGGTACTGGTTCGGCGGCGTCGCTCGAAGCGGCTCGCTGCAGGTCGAGGCGGCGTTCGGTCGGTACGCGAACCTCGGAGTGGTCGACGGTCACCTCTCCTTCGTCGTCGATGGCACGCAGCACGCGTTTCACGCCTCTGGCGCAGCGCCGATCGACCCGACCGACACGGCGATCGGCCCGTTCCGCCTCGAGATCGTCGAACCGATGCGTGTGCTGCGGATCACAGTCGACGACAACGACACGGGCATCTCGGGCGAGCTCGAATGGCGCAACCGCACGGGTGCGCTCGCCGAAGACCACACGTTCATGGATGCCGGCACGACCCGCATCATCGACATGTTGCGATTCACCCAGTTCGGAACCTGGGCCGGCTCGATAACCGCGGCCGGCACGACGACGACCTTCGGTCACGACGAGGTGTTGGGCATACGCGACCGCAGCTGGGGCATACGTCCGGTAGGCGAGAAGGCACCCGGACGGCCCTCCCCCATGTCGCCCAACGCCTGGCTGTGGGCGCCGATCCATTTCGACGACGAGTGCCGCCTGTTCGGCTACTTCCAAAAGATTGGTGGCGAGTACTGGCGCGCCGACGGCTTCAGGGTGCCCGTTCACGACGATCCACCGGCGACCACCACCGAAGACGATGACGGCGTCATACGTCTCGACCCCGTCGGTCAGCGACTCGAGTTCGAGCCCGGAACCCGCATGGTCGCCCGCGCCGAATTCGACATCGAGCCCGCCGAGGGCGACCCCTACACCATGGTTCTCGAGCCGCAAATGCGATTCCTCATGCGGGGTATCGGCTATGGCAGTGCCGAGTGGGGCCATGGGGTGTGGCACGATGAAATGGCGATCGGTGGTGAGTCTTGGGCGATGGCCGACGTCGACCCGCTGGACCCGACGGCGCAGCACGTTCACCACCTCGTCAGGGCCACGATCGGCGACGAGGTCGGCGTGGGCGTACTCGAACAGATCATCTTCGGTCCGCACAGCCAGTTCGGCTTTCACGACATCCTCGACGGCGCTGGCGGGCCGCAGTGACCAGCGAGCAGCTCTTCCGGCTTCGTTCCGGCGAGAGCTGGCGCTCGCCGTGGGAGGACTATCGGCGACTGCGCGACATAGATCCGGTTCACCGGGTCGAACGTGACGATGCGATCGACTACTGGGTGCTGTCGCGTTTCGAAGAGGTCTTCGACTCGGTTCGCGACACCACGACGTTCTCCTCGGCCGATGGCCTGACCCCCGACCCCGACGCAGCGTCGATGTTCGACGACGACGCCCGACCGATCGTCATGATGGACCCCCCTGAGCACACCGCGATGCGGCGGCTGGTGAGCAAGCCCATGACGCCTCGCCGGGTGCGGCCCATCGACGACATGGTGAGGGGGTTCATCGACGAGCGCCTCGATCGGGTTTCAGATCTCGGTGATTGCGACATCGTAGAAGTGCTGTTCAAGCCGTTGCCCAGTTTCGTGGTCGCGCACTACCTGGGAGTACCGCCCTCCGACCGTGCCCGATTCGACGGCTGGACCAACGCGATCGTTGCCGCCAACGCGTCGTCGGACTTCTCGTCGGCGGCCGACGCGTTCGCGGAGCTGTTCGCATTCGGCGAGGAACTGATTGCGCGGCGCCAGACCGAACCGGGCGACGATCTCGTGTCGCTGCTGGTCGAAGCGGGTCCCGATGCGGCGTCTGCGGGGTGGATCGTCGGCTTCGTGTTCACCATGGTCACCGGTGGCAACGACACGACGACCGGTCTCCTCGGTGGTGCCGCCGAGCTCTTGACCGAGCATCCCGACCAAAGACAACTCCTCATCGAAGAGCCGTCGCGCATCGCAGTGGCGGTCGACGAGTTCCTGCGCCTGACCTCCCCGGTCCAGAACCTCGCACGCACCACCACCCGAGACGTCGAGCTCCACGGCAGCACGATCCCGGCCGGTTCGAAGGTGATGTTGCTGTATGCGTCGGCCAACCGAGATGAGCGCGAGTTCGGCGACGACGCCGGCGAGCTCGACGTCGGTCGAGACATCGACAAGATCGTCAGCCTCGGCTACGGCGCGCACCACTGCCTGGGCGCAGCGGTAGCGAGGCTGCAGGGCGAGATTGCCATCACGAGGCTGCTCGACCGCTTCCCCGACTTCACCGTCGATGCGGCAGCGGGCAGGTTCGCTCCAGGCTCCTTCGTGCGCCGCTACGAGTCGCTGCCGTTCTCCACGGGGTCCTGATCGCCCGCATTGCTGCGGACGACGAGCGAAGCAGGTCAGCGCCAGTCGAGCTCGAGTCGATCATGTCCCGACACGAGGTGATCGACACCGTCGACGGTCACGTCCGCACGGTCCCAGGCCTCGATCACCTCGGTGCCGGCGTCGACCGAGAACACCCACCTGAACTCCTCCCCCACATCGAGCGTGCCGTTTCCGTTCGCATCGGAGGAGCTGACGAACGACGGGGAGCTGGGCAGGAGCGTATGGGCGACATCGTCGATGGCCACGACCGCTGAGACGTCCCGATAGGGCGAGTGCGACCAGCCCAGGCGTCGGGTGGTCAGCTCGACTACCGCGGAGTCGTCCGACCGGTCGAGCAACCCGAGGTCGGCATTGGCCCCGATGGTGAAGATCTCGATCGAATCGCTCGCCGAGAGCGGCATTCCCGACGACTGGCCGGTGGCGGTGGCGGTGTTGCGGTGGATGTTCGGCGACGCCACCAAGACGCTCGCCGTGTAGCTCCAAGCCTCACCCGGCGAAAGCACGCCGTCGCCGCCCACATCTCCCGAAACGTAGCTGAGGACGACCGTGTTGTCGGTCACGACGACGTCGGTGACCGGTCCAGGACCGGGGTTCGTCACGACGACACTGATGTTCACCGTTTGGGAGTTGATGACCAGGTACAGGTTCGGCCCGACCTCGGTCGCGTCGGAGGACTTGTCGATGAGCAGCTGGCCCGGCGGTGTCGTCGTCGTTGTCGGAGGGATCGTCGTCGACGTCGTCGTGGGTGCAGCGGTGCTCGTCGTCGCGACGACGGTCGTGCTGGTGGGCGGTGCGGGCTCGGTCGTCGTCGATGACGTGTTCGGTGCAACCGTGGCCGGGGAGACACCGCTGGGGCTGGTCGGCGTGGGGGCAGCGGGTGGCCGGACCTCGTCGCCCGTCGCCACCTCAGGAGCACAGCTGCAGTTCGCCGCAGCCGACGCCTCACCTATGTCTCCGTCGAGCGCGAAGACGAGGGCTACCAGCACGAGCGCCGAGGACCGAGCGAGACGATGCCCGCGCCAGCGAAGCAAGATCGCGCCGGTTGCGAGTGCGGCCAGTGCCATCACCACGAGAACGACGCTCGACGATCCGGTGTATGCAAGGCACTCACAGGTGGGTTGATCCATCACCGTCCATCGGCCCAAACACATCGCCGGTTGAGTCCCGGCGCGTTCGACGCAGAGAATTGGCCGTTCGACCCACTCGGCATCGCCGCAGGTTTCAGGCCCGGTGGCGGAAACCGACAGCACTGGTGCAAGACTGGCCGACGGACTGATCACCTCCGGAGCTGATCGATGACAACCGATGACCGAGCCAGTCAGGACGCGATCGAGGCGGCCCGAGTCCGCTACGCAGCCGAGCGGGCGAAGCGCCTGCGATCCGACGGCAACGCCCAGTACCAGGAGTTCACCGGCGACCTCGCCGAATTCGATGCCGACCCGTGGGTCGAGCCGGGCTTCGAGCGAGAACCGGTCGTCGAGGAGGTCGAGGTCCTCATCGTCGGCGGCGGTTTCGGCGGAATGCTGACAGCGGTCAACCTGACCCGCGAGGGCATACGCGACTTCCGGATCGTCGAGAAGGCCGGCGATTTCGGCGGCACCTGGTACTGGAACCGCTACCCGGGTTGCATGTGCGATGTCGAGTCGTACACCTACATGCCGCTTCTCGAAGAAACCGGCTACATGCCGACCGAGAAATACGCGAGCGCCACCGAGATCTTCGAGCACTGCCAACGCATCGGCAAGCAATTCGACCTCTACCCGCACGCGCTCTTCCAGACCGAGATGGACACGGCGCACTGGGACGATGACGCACAGCGCTGGTTGGTGAAGACGACCCGCGACGACGAGATCTCGGCTCGATTTCTCGTCACCGCCGGGGGCATCCTCCACAAGGCGAAGCTCCCCGGAATATCCGGAATCGCCGACTACGAAGGCAAGGCGTTCCACACCGCCCGCTGGGACTTCTCCTACACCGGAGGTAGTCCCACCGAACCGATGGACAAACTGTCCGACAAAAGAGTCGGCGTCATCGGCACGGGCGCGACTGCCGTGCAGGTCGTTCCCCAACTCGCCCGGACCGCGAAGGATGTCTATGTGTTCCAACGCACGCCGTCAGCGGTCGGCGTGCGCAACCAGGGTCCCACCGATGTCGAATGGTTCAAGAGCCTGAAGCCGGGTTGGCAGGAGAAACGCCTTCGCAACTTCACCCGTGCGGTGACCGGCGAGAAGCCCGAACAAGACCTGGTCGGCGACGGCTGGACCGACATCTTGTGGGAGAACACCCAAGAGCCGGGCGCGACGCCCGAAGAGCAGGCAGAGCTCGACCGCATCGACTTCGAGGTCATGGAGGGGTTGCGCCGGAGGGTCGAGGAGATCGTCGAGGATCCCGAGACAGCAGAGAAGCTCAAGCCCTGGTACGGCAAACACTGCAAGCGAGTGTGCTTCCACGACGACTACCTGCCGGCGTTCAACAAGCCGAACGTGCACCTCGTCGACACCGATGGACGAGGTGTCGAGCAGATCACAAAGGACGGCGTCGTCGTCGACGGCAAGGAGTACCCGGTCGACCTCCTGGTCTTCGCCTCGGGCTTCGAGGTGACGACAGGGCTGGTGCGACGCCTCGGTTTCGATCCGAAGGGACGTGACGGCGTAGCGCTCAGCGAACGCTGGTCCGATGGTGCACACACGCTCCACGGCATCCTCACCGCCGAGTTCCCGAACCTCTTGATCATCAGCACGGTCCAGGCCGGGTTCGGCACGAACTTCGTGCACTTTCTCGGCGAGTCGGCCAAACACGTGGCCGCGCTCATCAAGACCTGCAACGACGAGGGCATCGCGACGATCGAAGCCACGCCGGAGGCCGAGGACGCCTGGCTCGACAAGCTCTACGGCCTCGCTGCAGGTTTGGGCAGGTATTCGTCGACCTGCACGCCCGGGTACTACAACAGCGAGGGCAGCTTCACACCAGAAGGTGCCCGCAACGTCGTCTACCCAGGCAGCCTGTTGCACTACGCGGAGGAGCTTCAGCGCTGGCGCGAAGCCGGAGACCTCGCCGGGACCCACACCACCCGCTGACAGACCCAAAAGATGCTGCAATTTCGGGGCAATGAGGACTGTCACACCCCCTGGTCACACTGGGGGCATGAAGGTACTTGTAGCGACAACAACAGCGCAGGGCATGGTGCCCGGCGACTACAACCACGCGGTCGACGGCGAGCTCGTCTACGTTCCTGAAGCCGACTGTTGCGATCCGTCTTGCGGGTGCGACAGGGGCTTCGCGGGAGTGGCCAGCGCGCGCGCAACCACCACAGCGATGGTCGTCGATCGGCCCGATCTGACCGAAGACGACGTGTCGATTGCCCTCATCGACGGGCTTACGCGTCAAGGCTGGCTCGAGGACGGCTGGGGCGAGGTCAACGAGGAGCTGTTCGAGCAGTACTGGGCCATGCTCGAGCTGATCACGCTCAACTTTGCACCCGGGACGATCGTCGAACGCTCGGGCAACGAGGTTCGGCAACGACCGATCACCGGGCTGCGCGATGCGGCATGAGCCTCAGACGCGAACCGCTTCGTTGCATCCGATCGTCGTGCGGTGCAACAGCCGCTCGTGGCCGTCGTAGCCACCCGTCGCCCGGTGTATCACGCATCGGTTGTCCCACATCACCAAACTGTCGGGCTCCCAACGATGCGTGTATCTGAACTCGTCGCGCGTCTGCCACTCGTAGAGCTCGAGGAGCAGCTCGATCGCCTCATCGTCGGCCATTCCCACTATGCCGATGATGTAGCCGATCGTTGAGTACAGCGTTGCCTCGCCGGTTTCGGGGTGGGTCCGCACCAGCGGATGGACTTGCGTGGCATAGGCCTCGTCGCTGATCACGATCTTCATCGCACGATCCGCGCCCTCGTCGGCTTCGCCGTAGAGCCCATCGGGGGCGTAACCCTGCCTGGCGGAGTGAATCGCGTCGACGCCGTCGATGCGGCTGCACAGCTCGTCTGGCATCGCGGCCAGCGCTGCGACCTGGTTGACGAAGATCGTGTCACCGCCACAAGGCGGGATGACCTTCGCGTACAAGCAGGTCCCGTCGGGCGGGTGGGCCTGAAAACTCCAGTCGGCGTGCCAGCTCTCCGCGAACACAGGGGCGGTCTCGTCGGCTCTGCGGTGGATCGCCGCGATATTCGGGTGCCCCTCGATCGACTCGAAAAACGGATCATCGCCGAACGGGCCGAAATACAGAGTGAAGCGTTCGAGCTGGTCGTCGGTCAGGGCCTGGTCGGGGATTGTGAGAACCCGGTGTTTCAGCCATGTCGCTCGGATCTCGGCGATCTCGTCGTCGCTCAACTCTCGGCGCAGGTCGATGCCGCGCACGGCTGCACCGCAGCTTTCGCCGCTCGGTGTCACCTCGATCGTCATCGGCTCACTGTCGCGGCATCGACCCGGGCGCGTCAATCGCTCGACAGGACCGCCACGAGGAAATCGGAGCCGGATTCATATGGCCTCAGATCCCACGTCGCGAGCTCCACGTCGATCTTCAAACCCCCGGCGCGCGCATCGGCGCGGAAGTCGTCGAACTCATAGTCTCGGCCGGCCCCGAACCCCACGACGATTCGGCCATCATCTCGCAAGTGCCGTCGAAGGCGTTCGAGTACCACCCGGCGGGTCGATGGTCCGAGGAACGGCATGACGTTGCCGGCGGCCACGATCACGTCGAAGCCATCGTCGATGCCCTGTGCCGGGAGGTCGAGCTCGGCGAGATCGCCGACGAGCCAGGTCGGGCCCGGATGATCCTCGATGGCAGCGGCGATGAGAGCGGCGTCACCGTCGACGCCAACGACCTCGTGACCACACTCGGCGAGAAACGCCCCGACGCGGCCGGGCCCACAGCCTGCGTCGAGGATGCGGGCTCCGCGTGGTGCCATCGCGTCGACCAACCTGGCCTCGCCGGCCAGGTCGGCACCTTCCGCCGCCATTTTGCGAAACCGCTCGATGTACCACTGCGAGTGCCCCGGCTTCTCCTCGAGGAGCTTCTGCCAGTTGCTCTTGTTGACCACGCAACACCTCTGCCCGTCGGCTGAGCGAGCCAGGCTAGGGCGGTTTCGAGCGGTCGGCGGTTTCGATCGGACTACGGTGCCGCAATGGACCTCAACGCTGACACGATCTTGCATTATCTCCGTCACGCCTTCGGTGGGATGGAAGGGGTACTCGAACGGGTCGACGACGACACGGTGAACGCCCGACCAGCCGACTGGGGAACAAACTCGATCGCGGGGCTCGTCGTTCACTGCTGTGAGCTGACCCCGTCGTGGTTTATGACTCCGGGGCTCGGACGCGAGTCCGAACGCGACCGGGACGCGGAGTTCGAAGCGACCGCCACGGTCGAAGAGCTACAAGCTCGTATCTCCCAGACCGTCGATCGACTTGCACCCCTCGTCGAGGAGTTCGTGGCGGGACCAACAGCCCTCGACCACGAATACCGCGCGTTCCTCCCAGGCGGCGACCGGTCCGATTCGGCGCTGGTCATACACGTGCTCGAGGAGCTGTTCCAGCATCTCGGACACATGGAGGTGACCGCCGACGCCCTTGCCGGTAACTATGAACGCGGCGGGCGGAGTAGAAGCACGGGTGTGGATTCGACGTAGCGGCGGTAGTCGGGGTCGTCGCCCCAGCGCTTCTCGGCGCGCCGTTCGAGCATCGGTACTCCGCTTATCCGCGTGATCAGTACGAACACGAAGACCGGGGAGATCAAAGTCAGCCAGCGCCAGCCCGACAGCGTCGGTACCGCCATGGCCGCGATGCCGACCCACAGGGCGATCTCTCCGAAGTAGTTCGGATGGCGTGACCAACTCCAGAGGCCGGTGGTGATGAACCGGCCCTCGTTCTCCGGCTGCAACCGAAACCTCCGCTTCTGGTCGTCGGCGACGACCTCGATTACAAACCCGACGATCCAGATCGTGACCCCGGCGGCCGCCCACCCGTCGAGGTCGACCGGGTCCTCGGTGGTCATCGCAGCCAAGCCAGCCGCCAACGTCGTGCTCACCCAGAGGCCCTGGAGAACCCAAGTCATGAAGAAGCGCGGCCCGTTGGTCTTGATCCGATCGAAACGGCCGTCCTGGCCGTCGCGGACGACCCGGCGGAACAGAAACGTCCCGAGGCGGCCGGCCCAGACGAGAACGAGCGCTCCGACGACAGCGGCCCGGGCGTCGACCGGACCACCAGCCACGAGCGCGACGATCACCGAGGTCGCATAGGTCACCGAGCCGGTCAGGTCGTAGAAGCGCTCGGTCTGCGCCTTGAAGGCCGGCACAAAGGCCGCCGCGTTGATCAGGAACGCCAGCGTGACTACCAGGCCGAACAACGGGACTCCACCGACCTCCACGCTGCCCACGGACCCCGCCGCGGCTAGCGCCACCCCGAGCGCGATGGCCACCACGGTCCCCGCGAGGGACACGCGATCGGCTTTGCTCACCTCGACCCGGCAGCGCCGCTTGCGATCACCGCGGCGCGAACTCGAGCACTTGCTGGAAGGTCGGCCGGTTCGTCGACCGCATCGTGTCCTCGATGAGTCCGGGCTGGAATGACGTCCGCAAGGTCTCCGATCGCCACTGCGTCGGGTCGTCGCCCTGTTCGACCGCCAGCTTCTGCGCGATCTCCTCGACCACACCCCACAGCGACTCCCGACAAGCGTCGATGTCGCCCTCGCCGCAGTATTGGAGGTTGAACGGACCCTCGACGTCATCGCCGAGCAGAGTGCGCAGATCCTTGTCGACGATGCTGTGGCCGTTGGAGCCACGGAGGCTCCGATCGTCCATGACCTGTTCGGTCAGATCGCCGAAGACAGGTCGGACCACCTCTTCGACCAGCGGATCCCACAGCTGCGCGATGATCGCCGGCCCGGCGTGATCGTTCTCACCATCGTCGTCCGCATCGACCTGAGGGGCGGCGTCTTCGAGCCACGAGTCGAGCTCTTCGACGACGGCTGCCGCCAGGTCGCTGGGCGGCTCCCCACCCTCGAGCACATCGCTGACCACAGGCCAGACCAACGAGTCGATCGCTTGGGTCGCGGCGCGGTTCATGACCCCGACCACGTCGGCCAGCTCGGCTTCCTCGGGGAACGGCTGGAAGATCTCGACCCGTTGCACCGACCCGTACGACTGGTTGTCCCCGTGCATGAATCCCGGAGCTGCCTGGTTGTTCCAGTTGAGCAGCTGACCATCGGGGTGACCGATGGCGTGCGGGTGCTCGTCTTGTTCGAGAAAGCCCTGCCACTCGTAGTCGCCGGTGCCCAACGTCGGCAGTCGCCGGTCGAGCCCGTCCGCACGCACCGGCAGGTATCCCGACGACAGGAACGCCGTGTCTTCGCGATTCACATACGACCAGTTGAACGTGAACCCGAACGTGTTCGCGATCTCAAAGAAGTCTTCGGGCGTCTCGGCGTCGCCCTCGGTCATCGACTTGAGTGCCCCGAGGTTGAGCCCGTCCCGACCAAACGTCGAACGCTGACGCGCCAAGGCCACCGGTTCACCGTCGACGGTGGCGTGGCCGATCACAGGTCCGTGCACCGTCGTCGGGTAGACGACGGGAGCGCCGTTGAGCGTGCCCGCGTCGAACATCTCGAAGGGCACGCACTCGCCCTCGAACTCGTAGTGATCGGACTCCGCTGTCTGCGTCGAGCCATCGGGATTGCACAGAACCTCGACGAAGACGTCGCGCACGTCGTGGCCGGCGGAGGTGAGGCTCCAGGCGTAGTCGGTCGTGCGCCCCAACAGCACGTACATCGAGAGTCCCGGCACGACCGCGCCCTGCGCTTCGATGCCGGGTGCACTCAGGTGCATCTGCTGGACTATCTCGGGGTAGTAGTAGCCGAGTTGCGGGCCCATGACAGCGAGCGTGGTCCCGTTGACCGAGTGTTCGCGGTCGACCATCAGCCAGTTCGAAGCCTCCCGGTGTGGCACCGCGCCGGCCGCCGGATAGTGCACGTCCTGGTCGGTGCTTGCCGCGCCCTCGGTATCGTCGTCACTCCCGCCGTCCCCGTCGGGCGCGGGTTCCTGGACCGGGTCGAGCGATGTCACCGAACCGGCGTCGAGCACCACCGAGCCCGTCACCTCGCCGCCGGTCAGGACCGGGTAGTCGAACCGCGTGTCGATCGTGGTCGGAGCCTCCGGGTCATCGAAGAGCATCACGTCGTCCCACGCTTGGCGACCGGTCTCCTCGCCCAGACCGGCCTCGAGGACCGATAGCAGGTTCGCGTTCTGGGCCTCGGCGCCGCCGCCGGCCCCGAAGATCGACCCGATGAACGCCGTAACTGCGACGACGTCGTTCACCGTCGCCGGTTCCTGATCGACGTCGTTTTCCTCCCAGTAGGCGGTCATACCTTCGGCGTAGGCTGTCGCGTCGCTGATGATCTCCTCACCGTCGTCGCCGTAGGTCTCACGGATGAGCTCGACCTGGTCGGTCACGAGTTGTTCGGTGGCGTCGCTCGGTTCGAACTGCTGACCGCTCGTGACCAAGGCGAATGCGTCGATTCCGGGAATGTCGGCGACGGCGGCGCGAGCCGGTCCGCGACCGAGCTGTACGAGCAGCGCACGATCTCGGGCGGTGACCCAGCCGGCGCCGTATGCCATGTCTTCGCGCGTCTCGCCGCTGACATGGGGGACACCGAATTCGTCGTAGAGGATCGTGGTGCCCTCACGCGGCGTCGGCTCCTCGGTCGTCTCACCTACAGGCTCGAAATTCTCGGGCAGGAAGAGGTCTTCGATGTCCTGGTCGGTGACCTCGTCGCGCAGAGGTGTCAGCCCGTCATAGAGCGGAAGCTGATCGAGCGAATGCTCGTTGGTCGGAATACCGCCGTAGTTGCCAGGCGGCAGCACGTAATAGGCGCGGTCCTCGGTGATCGCGTCCACAGCACTCGTCGACGACGACTCCGTGACGTCGCCCGCGGTGGTGGTCGTCGAGTCGGCTTCAGCGGTCGTGGTCGACGCACCGTCGTCATCGGCGTCGTCGTCGCCCGAACACGCCGAAGCGATGAGGGCGAACGCGGCGAGCGCGACGATGAGGCGTCGTGCAACTCCCGTTGTGCGCCGGGCGGGAATGCCCGCTGTGTCGGTTTCGGGTGCTTCGCTCTTCACCGGGTCTCCTTGCCGTCGGCCGGCGTCGGGCGACACCGGACGGCGAGCCGAACGTTAGTTGCAGTAGTCAGTCGATCCCGAACTCCGACGCGATTCGATCGATTCGGCGCTGCTGCTCAGCCATCGTCGCTTCCAGGCTGGCGACTCGGTCTGCGAGCGAAGGCACAGCTTCCGTTTGAAGCGGCGGTTCGACCTCATGCGCCGGGGCCGGCTGCCGGTCGAACGACTGCGCCGGTTCGTCCTGTCCGTCCTCGGTCCAAACCTGCACTATGCGGGGTTCGCGCTCGCCGGGTCTGCGTTCGAGTCGCTGGACGAAGGGCTCGGGTCGAGCGGCGAGCCGGTCGATGGCTCCCTCGACTGCGCTGTCGTCGCCCAAAGGTCCGCTCGCATACCGCTCGGTTCGGGTGACGACCTCGCGAAGAGTCTGCGGCCCGCGCAGCAACAACACCGAGAGCACCGCGAGCTCGTGGCCGTCGAGGCCGAGAGCCTCGTCGGCGATGTGTTTGTGCTTGCCCACACGGTGTCCGGCACCGGTTACCGTCCGTGCGAGCCCGAGCTGGCGGAGCTCGAGCATCAGCTCGTCGACCTCTCGCTCCGTGTATTCGACGACCGGGTCGCGGTTGGTGGTCTGGTTGCAGGCGGCTCTCAGCGCGTTGGTGCTGAGCGGGTAGCTGTCCGGCGTGGTCTCGGCCTTCTCGATGAGACAGGCCAGCACCCGGGCTTGTTTGGCGGTGACGTCCACGCACCTCTCCTACGCCACACCACGAGGCCCCGCAAGTGTCGCTGTACGTTTCGACTCGAAGGACAGCGGTTGGATGTCCGCGCAACCGCTGACCTACCTGCTCGCTCAGGCGAGGTGCACCGAAGCCGCGGTGACCGCAACGACGAACAGACCGAAAAACATCTGCTGGAATCCGATCACCTTCGCTGGGCGCGGTTCGGCGCGGACGGCGGCGAGGTTGATCGCACCGACAGCGGCGATCGCGACGACGGGCGCAAACGGGATCGCATCTACCGCCCACGCGATCGCTGCGACGGCCACTTCCAGCACTTGCGCGGCATCGCTAAGCCAGAGCTGGAAAGGCCGACCGTGCAGGCGCATCAGCTGGGTTCGCACGTACGGGATGGCCGCAGCCGAACGGGCGGCGACGACACTCCAGAGCCCCAGGGCGAGCTTCGAGTCGGCACCGTCGATGAGCGCGATCGCTGCCGCCACCGATCCGATGCCGATCGTTCCGGCGAGTTCCGGAATCAATCGGCGTCCGCGGCTGCGCATGTCGAACCACAGCTCGAGGGCTACGAGCGGAGCCGCGATCGCCAGGGGCACCCAGAAACGTCGCTCGGCGCCGCTCGCGGCGACGGCGGCCAGAGCAACGATGAGCGCGATCTCGATCAGCGCAACCCACAGCGCCAAGGTCGTCCGCGGCAGCCAACGCTTGCGCCACACATCGACGAGGAGGAGCTTCACGGGCGTTCGCGCGACGAACGCGAGCATCGCTGCGATGCCGAGTGCGAGGCCCGGCCACGACCAGGCGGACAGAAGGCCGAGGAGAACCGGTTCGGCGGTGAGACTCCAGCCGCCGTGTTCGGTCGGCACCGCGACCTGCCTCCACATCGGCCTACCCGACACCGCGGAGGCCGCGGCCGCGCCGCGCGGGTCGATGGTCGTCACGGAGGCCCCTCGGCGAGTGGTGCGTCGGCGATAGACGTGGCGTCGAGCTCAAGTAGCAGCTTCTGTCTCGCGCGCATCCACGGAACGTGAAGCGCGCAGGTCCCATCGATGTCGCACAGCCGATCGGCCAGGACGCAGAGTCCGGAGTCGGTCGGCCCCTCGATCGCTTCGATCACCTCGAGCACCGAGACGTCGTCGAGCGAGACCTCGAGCGAGTATCCGCCGCTCGGACCCGGGTCGGACCGCACCCAACCGATGCGGACGAGCGGGTTGAGAACTTGGGACACGAACCCCGACGACGAGCCGACGGCCGCGGCCAGGTCGGGACCCTTCATCCGCCCGCGGCGAGAGGCAAGCACTCGCATTGCGCGGACCGCAAGGTCGCTCTTTCGCGTAACTTCAAGTCGCACAGTGAAAGAATAGCGACGACAGGTCCGGCCCACTAGCCGACCCACCTCGGTCCGTGTCCACGACCAACCCCAGGGTGTTGGTCGCGAAGTACGGTGCAGTTCATGTGGGCAATGATCGTCAAGGAGATCCGTCAGCTGGGACGCGATCGCCGAACGGTCGGAATGCTCGTCGGGCTCCCGCTCATCTTGTTGATCGTGTTCGGCTACGCGGCGAATTTCGGTGTCGATGAGATCAACGCCGACATCTACGGCCCCGGCGCATCCCAGGCGGTTGAAGCGTTACCGGATCGGGTGTCGATCAAGCGGATCGATCCGGATGCGACTCGAGAGGACGCCGAGTCGCGTCTGCGATCGGGTCGGATCGACATGGTCGTCTTGGCCGACCCCGCCAACCCCTCTGCGCTGATCGACGGGTCGTCGCTGTTCGCTGCGCAGGCGGCATCCGCGGCTCTCTCGAGCTCCGATTCCCCGCTCCGCCCCGAGGTTCTATTCAACCCCGACCTCGAGACGTCATGGATCATGGTGCCGTCGCTCGCCGGTTTGATCATCGCCTTCATCGGCACGATCGTGACGAGCCTCGGCTTGGTTCGTGAACGCCAGGCGGGGACTCTCGAACAGCTCGCTGTGATGCCGTTGCGCCCGAGCGATGTGATCGTCGGCAAGATCGCACCGTACTTCGCAATCGCCTTCGTCGACATGATCATCATCACCGTGCTCGGCGTCGTGTTGTTCGGCGTGCCTTTCGAGGGCTCAGTCGCCTTGTTCGGGCTCGGCGCGGCGGTATTCCTCCTCGTCGTGCTCGGTATCGGTGTTCTCATTTCGACCGTGTCCCAGAACCAAGGCCAGGCGATCCAGACGGCGATCTTCTTCCTGCTTCCCCAGATCCTGTTGTCGGGCATGATCTTCCCGCTCACCTCGATGCCGTGGGGCGTGCGCTGGATCGGCTACCTGCTGCCGCTCACATATTTCATCGACATCTCACAGGGCATCATGCTCCGCGCCGCTCCGTTCAGCTCGCTGTGGGTCTCCTACCTCGTGCTCGCAGTGATGGCGGTGTTCACCCTCGGCGTCGCCGTGTTGCGATTCCGTCGCGACCTGGCCCCAAACGTCGCCCTTCGCGACCCCGGTGTCAGACCACGGGGTCGCGAAGAATGACGTTTGGAGTAAGAGATCTGGTCGTGTGTCTCGGATCGAAGACCGTGCTCGACCAGGTGTCGGTCGATTTTCCGGCCGGCGAGGTCACAGCGCTCGTCGGCGGTGACGGGGCCGGGAAGACGACGCTGCTGCGGTGCGCATCCGGGCAGGTCCACGCCGTCGACGGGAGTGTCTCACGGCCCGACAAGACCCGCCTCGGTTCGATGCCGGCGACGTCGGGGACCTGGCCCGACCTAACGGTCGACGAGAACATCGATTTCGTGAGACGTGCCCATGGGATGGCGACAGCATCGGTGTCAGCTCGCCGCGACGAACTGCTCGAACGGGCAGGACTCGACAAGGCCCGTAAACGCCTCGCCGGCGACCTCTCGGGAGGCATGCGCCAAAAGCTCGGGTTCGTACTGGCCGTCCTGCACGAACCCGATCTCCTGATTCTCGACGAACCGTCGACGGGCGTCGACCCGGTCAGCAGGGTCGACCTGTGGCGCCTGATCGCCCTCGCCGCCGCCGGCGGAACTGCGGTTGCCATGGCGACCTCATACCTCGACGAAGCCGAACGCGCTTCGTCGCTGCTGGTGCTCGACCGAGGTCGCGCCCTCGCGCAGGGAACCGCCGATGAGGTCATCGACACCGTTCCCGGCTCGGTTCTGCGGGTCGACGATCCGACGAGCCCCGAGCGTTCATGGCGGCGGGGTCACGCGATCCACGAGTGGATACCCGCCGGTCAGGCTCCCCTCGACGGCATCCCGACAGAACCCGACCTCGAGGACGTTCTGATCGCACGCATGATCAGCGAGCGGATCGAGGTTCCCGGATGATCCTCGCATCCGCCGAGGACGTCACTCGCCGATTTGGTGACTTCACTGCGGTCGATGGTGCTTCGCTCGATGTCGGGAGCAGTGAAGTCGTCGGGCTGTTGGGAGCCAACGGCGCAGGCAAGACGACTCTGATCCGCATGCTTCTCGGACTGTTGCCGGCCACCGAGGGGCAGGTGACGCTGCTCGGTGGTCCACCCTCGCGCCAGACGCGCCGACGGCTCGGCTATGTGCCCCAGGGGCTCGGGCTCTACGTCGACCTCACCGTCGAGGAGAACCTCGAGTTCGTCCGCCGAGCGTTCGGAACCGCCGACGACCATGCCGGTCTGCCCGAAGACCTCGAGGGAATACGTCACGATCTGGTCGGCGACATCGGGCTCGGCAGGCAGCGACGCCTGGCATTCGCCGCTGCGCTAGGCCACGCACCGGAGCTGATCGTGCTCGACGAACCAACATCCGGTGTCGACCCACTCGCACGGGCGCGCCTTTGGGATCAAATCCGAGCTTCGGCCGAGGGCGGAGCAGGAGTGCTGGTGACAACGCACTACATGCAGGAGGCACAGCAATGCGACCGGGTCGTGGTGATGACATCGGGTCGGGTCGCGGCTTCCGGATCGGTTTCCGATGTCATCGGCGACCTCACCGTGGTGGAGGTGACCAGCGACGCGTGGGCCACGGCGTTCTCGGCCCTCGACACGTCGGGTGCAGCGGTCAACCTCGCCGGCCGGCGCGTGCGGGTGACCGGGTCGACCGTGGCCTCGGTCCACGACACGCTCGCCGAGGTTGGGCTCACGGCCACGATCGAGGCGGTCCCGGGCACGCTCGACGAGGCCATGGTGGTCTTAGCCGCCGCGCGTGAGCCCGTTGAGTAGGACAGGGGGTCTGTCCCCCTGTCCTACTCAACGGGGGTTGAGCTCGATCTCGGTGGCCTTGATCGATGTCCAGATCGGCGTGCCGGGCGCGAGATCGAGCGCCGCCGCAGCGGCCGGCGTGACGTCGACGCTGAGTGGGAGCGGCTGGTCGAGGGTCACCCGGGTGATGTCTCCCAGCGGCTCCAGCTCGGCAACCGCGCTTCGCCAGCTGTTGCGAGGGCTCCCGTGGGGTTGTTCGGCGTGGAGTGCGATCGCGTTGGGGTGAATCGTGATGAGCACCGAACCCTCGGTTCGGGTGTCGGCGCTGCGCAGCTCGATGCCGTGATCGTCGAGCTCCAGGCTGCCTCCGACGTTTCGACCCGACAGCAGGTTCAGACCGGCAAACGCGGCCACGTACGGGGTGGCCGGTCGGCGACGGATGTCGTCACGAGTGCCGGTCTGGGTGATCGAGCCGCCTTCGATGATCAGAATCCGATCGGAGAGCAGGAATGCGTCTGCGGGCTCGTGCGTGATCAGCAGCCGTGGACCGTCGAAACCGTCGAGGTGGGCACGGAGCGCGGTTCGCAGCCGACCCTTCGTTTCGACATCGAGAGCGGCGAGCGGCTCGTCGAGCAACAGCAGTGTCGGTTCGGCCGCAAGGGTGCGGGCGAGCGCAACACGCTGGGCTTGACCACCTGAGATCTCCGAGGGGCGGCTGTGCACGATGTCGTCGAGATCGAACCGCTCGATCCAGATGCGCGCGCTCGCCCGGGCGTCGGCCCGGTTCGCTCCTGTGACCGAGGGTCCGAAGGCGACGTTGTCGAGTACATCGAGGTGCTCGAACAGCAGGTATCGCTGGAATACGACCCCGACGCCACGCTCCTCGGTCGGAACGAATAGGCCGGCCTCGGGGTCATCGAGAACTAGGCCGTTCAACTCGATGCGACCACGATCGATCGCAGCGATGCCCGCAAGCGCGTCGACCACCGTCGACTTGCCCGCCCCGTTGGGACCGACCAGCGCTGCGGTCTCGCCCGGCTCGATCGACATCTCGACATCGAGCATGAAGTTCTCACTTCGGCGAACGACCAGGTTGCATTCGAGTCCGGTACTCACGTCGCCGTCCACCATCGATCGCGAAAGATCGTCAGGACGACGAGCGACACAACGACGAGGACCAGGCTGATCGCAACCGCGGTGTCTCGATCGGAGTCGAGCGCGACGAACACCGCCAGCGGCAACGTCTGGGTGCGCCCCTGGAGGTTCCCGGCGAAGGTCACGGTAGCTCCGAACTCGCCGAGCGCTCGCGCCCACGCAAGCACGACCCCTGCCTGAAGCGCGGGGCCGATCATCGGTAGCGTCACGCGACGAAAGACCGTGAGCCTCGATGCCCCAAGGCTCGCTGCCGCGTGCTCATAGCGACGGTCGGCACCCGACAGAGCGCCCTCGACCGTGATCACCAGGAACGGCATGGCGACGAACGTATTCGCCGCTATCACCCCCCAGAACGAGAATGGCAACAGAAAGCCGGTCGCCTCCTCGAGCGGCTCGCCGACCAGTCCCCGTCCACCGAACGCGAACAGCAGCGCCGCTCCCCCGACGACCGGTGGAAGCACCATCGGCAGCGTCACCATCGCGCGGACGAAACGCCGTCCGGGGAAATCGACCCGCGCGAGAATCCAAGCCAGCGGTACGCCCAACACCAGCGACAGGAAGGCCGACACCACCGAGGTCACGACCGACAGCCAGAGCGCGTCGGTGACGACATCGGAGCCGATGAGATCGCCGAGGTCGCTCCACGGCGTGCGCGCGAGCAGGCCGATCAGGGGAAGGACGAACAGAGCTGCGCCCACCAAACCGAGGATGACGAGCGGCCAGGGTGGCCTCCGACCCACGATGCGACGCCGCGACCCGTCGGTCACGACGCACCGAAACCGTGCTCGACGAGGATCTCCCGACCTTGCGGCGACAAGACGAATTCGATGAACACGTCGGCCGCCGTCGGGTTCGGGGCCTCGACGAGAGCAGCGATCGGGTATTGCGCCGACGGGGCCTCGGCGATCGGTATTCCGTCGATGTCGGGGCTGGCCAGCACCTCGGTGGAATAGACGATCCCAGCGTCGAGCTCCTCAGCCGCGAGACGCGTTGCGAGCGCGCGGACACTCGATTCCTCGGTGTCGACCGAAGCCTCCACGCCCGCACGAGCGAGCGCGTCGCGTGCTAGATCGCCACACGGGACACCGACCGCGCAGAGGCCGACGAGAAGGTCGGCGCGGGCGAGGTCGGCGAGACCGCCGACCTCGCCCGGGTTTCCATCGGGCACGCCTATCACGACTCGGTTGGTGGCGAACACGACCGGATCGTCGACCACCGCTCCTTCGTCGACAAGCCGTGCCATGTTCGAGGCGTCGGCCGATGCGTACACATCGACCGGTGCTCCCTCGAGTACCTGCTCGCGCAACGACGAGCTCCCCGCAAAGTTCAGTTCGACCTCGACGTAGGCGTGCTCCGATTCAAAGGCATCGGCGATCTCACCGAATGCGTCGGTCAGTGAGGCTGCCGCCGACACGCGGACGGTCTCACCGTCACGGCCCCCGCACGCGCCGAGCGCGACCAGCCCAGCGACCAACAAGACCGATCCGCAAAGACGGTGTCGGACACCGACGGTGTCAGCACTGAGCACCACTTCACACCGGCGTGTTCGCGGCGGAGTCGAACTCTCGCAGTCCGAGCTCGTCGACGAGGGGTGCGCTGATCTCCTTCGAGAACTCGTCGAGAGGCAGCCCGGTCCCGTCGGCGATCCGGTTCATGCGCTCGAAGTTGCCGATGACTCCAGCGACCTCGATCACGCCTCGATCACCGATCGCGTCACGCAATGCGTCACGCGCCCGATCGAGGTCGTCGAGCGCGACCATCGAGGCGTCGACGAAATCGAGAATCGCCCCACCGGCGGGCACGCCCGACTCGGCTTGGCGGTCGACGATGCTCCTCTCGTCGACGTCCTGCTCCTCCCGATCGCTGCTCGCACGGAGCAGCAGGGCGTGCGACGCCGTTCAATAGAAGCACTCGTTCAATGCCGACACCCGTGCAGCGATCAGCTCCATCTGCGACCGGCTGATCGCCCTGTCGCCGTTCTTGGTGACGTCCATGACGCCATCCGGGTCGAGGTACTGGACGGAGTTGAGGTCATCGGTCTCCCGGGTCGTCTGCGGCACGAGAGTGAGAGCGCGCAGCACCCTGCCCTTCGGCGCGTGGTCCCCCGCTGCCGCAACAGGAACCCAAGCCCCGATGTCGTCGAGGTTGGCCGGGCGCTCGCCCGAAGGCTCACCGGGTCGCGGTTCAGGTAGAGCATCGACCGGCAGGCCGGCGGCGGTGTTGACCCGATCGATCGCGACGACACAGCAGACGATCCCGAGCAGCTCGACGTAATGGCCCTCGGTGAAGTCGGCGCCGAGAGTCGCTCTCAGCCACGACTCGGTGAGCCGACCTGGGTCGGTCGCGATGCGATGTACCGCATCGACGGCACCTTCGCTCAGCAGACCGTCGGCAACCGTCAGGTGGGCACCGCCGACCGCTGCGGGCGAGACCGCGTCCTTGCGAGCCGCGCACAGGTCGCATCGGCCGGCCGCACGGGTCTCGGCCGCGATCGCGACGCGCCCGGTGCCCGTCCACCACGTTCCGGGCCGGCCGAGCGCGACCCAGAATCGCGCATGCGCTGCGTCGAGCTCATCGCCGAGTGTGGTCGGTGCATCCGTCATCGCATCAGTAGATCACAGAGCTGACGGTGCTGAGGCCGATCGGGCCGTCGAGATCGTGCACTGCACAACTGGCGGCGGACACTCCCGCAGCGTTGCGGTGGAAGATCGTCTCGAACCCGATCCAGTCGCTCACGGGTAGCCGGGCGAGGTTCAGCGTGATGTCGGCGTTGATGAAATCGAGCCCGCCGTCTCCCCAGTTGGCGACCGGGCTGGCGAGATCGGCGGCTGTCGCAACCCGCACGAACGGGGTGACCGTCTCACCGGCGAGGAGTTGTGCATTGTCGCGGGTCCAGCCGCGGCTGCGGGCGCTCCCGAAAAAGCCTTCGGGCCCCTCGCGGAACTCCCACACGTCGTTGTCCTCCATGCCGTCGGGGACCACGAGCGTTTCGGGATGTGGCAGATCCCATGGCTTGGTCGACCAGACCTCGCGCAATTGCCGGTCGTCTGTGCGGGCGATGAGCGCGCGGGCGCGGGCCAGCTCCCGCCCACCCGAGCCGAGCGACAGGTCGACCACACGCACACGGCCACCGTCGCGAATTCGCTCGGCGTCGACCGTGATCGGCGCCATCGGCGGAGACCGAAACATGTCGATCGTCAGCCGAGCCGGTAGCCAACCGTCGTCGAGATGGCCCGCCTCGACCCCGCGTGCGGCGAGACCGGCGAGCAGCCGGCCGTGCAGCATGTCCTCGGACCATGGCGCATGCGCGTGAGACCTCGGTACCGCTGCCCCGTCTTCGAGGTCGAACCACGCGGAGGTCTCGGTCACGTCGGGCGCCGACTATACATACTCGACATGGCAGACGTCGACGACACGACCCTCGATCCCGCCGAAGCCGAGGCCTTTCGCGAAAAGGCCCGCTCCTTCCTAGAGACTCACTGCATCTCCAGCCCCACGTTCGAACAAAGCCAGGCCTACTTCAAGGCGCTGGCCGACGAGGGGCTCGGCGGGATCGTCTACCCCAAAGATTTCGGCGGAGCCGGGCTGACGAAGGACCACGACAAGATCTTCCGCGAGGTCGCAGCTGCCTTTCCGGCCATGAACTCGGACTTCATCATCAGCCACGGCATGTGCCTTCCGGTGCTAAACGACTTCGGGACCGAGGAACAGAAGCGGGCGTACATGCCCGACTGCATCGCCGGCCAGACGCTGTGGTGCCAGATGTTCTCCGAACCTGGAGCGGGGTCCGATGTCGCCAGCCTTCAGACCAAGGCCGAGCGCGACGGCGATGAGTGGATCATCAACGGGCAGAAGGTGTGGACCACGCTCGCACACAAGAGCGACTACGGCGTCATCATCGCCCGCACCGACCCCGACGTCGTGAAGCACGCGGGGATCTCGATGTTCATCCTGCCGATGGATGCGCCCGGAGTCGAGGTACGCCCCATTCACCAGATCGACGGCGGGTCACATTTCAACGAGGTCTTCTTCACCGACGTTCGCATCCCGGTCGACAACCTTCTCGGCGAGCTGAACAACGGCTGGAACCAATCGACCGCGATGCTCATGTACGAGCGCGTCGCCATCGGGACCATCGGCGGCGGGTCGATCAAGCAACCGACGTTCGAAATGCTCAAGAAGGCCGCCGCAGCGGGAGACCGCCTCGACGATCCGACCGTCCGCCAGGACCTGATGCGCATCTACTCGATGGAAACGACCAAGTCCCTGGTGTCGCTGCGCACTCGCGCCGAGATGCAGGCCGGTCGCGCACCTGGCCCCGGCGGCTCGATCGGAAAGCTCTTCGGCTCGGTCATCGCTTGGCGCACCCGCGAGCTCGCGGCGAACCTGCTCGGCCCTGGTTCGGTCGCGTGGGACACCGACGATGCGGGCGGAGACAAGTTGTCGAGCTACACGCTCAACTCGTTCCAGTCGTCGATCGCCGGCGGGACCGACGAGATCCAACGCAACATCATCGGCGACCGCGTGCTCGGACTGCCCCGCGACATCAGCGTCGACAAGGGCGTTCCGTTCCGGGAGCTGAAGGTCGGAACCCAGCAGTAGGGCCCAGAGGATGCGCCGCACGATCTTCGACGACGAGCACGATCTGTTCAGGGCGGCGGTTCGGGGTTTCATCGAGGCAGAGATCGTGCCGAACGCGAAGGCGTGGGCCGACGCCGGCATCGTCGATCGGGATCTCTTCTCGCAGGCCGGCGACGCAGGGCTGTTGGCCATGGCCGCGCCGGAGGAGCACGGTGGCGGCGGAGTCGACGACTTCCGATTCAACTTGGTCATAGCCGAGGAGATCCACTACGCGGGAATGGCCGCCGCCGGCCTGGGCTGGACCCTCCACAACGACATCTGCCTGCCGTATTTCCTCGATCTGTGCACGTCCGAGCAACAGGAGCGGTGGTTACCGGGCATCGTGAGCGGCGAACTGATCACGGCGATCGCCATGACCGAGCCGGCGATCGGTTCCGACCTCGCATCGATGTCGACCACCGCGCTGCTCGACGGCGACCACTACATCGTCAACGGCTCGAAGACGTTCATAACCAACGGCATCAACGCAGATCTGGTGATCACCGCGGTGAAGACCGATCCGGGCGAGAAGCACAGCGGCATGTCGCTGCTGGTTCTCGAGCGCGGCATCGACGGCTTCGAACGAGGTCGCAACCTCGACAAGATCGGGTTGCACGCGCAGGACACGGCCGAACTGTTCTTCACCGATGTGCGAGTGCCAGCGGCGAACCGCCTCGGAGATGAAGGCAAGGGGTTCGCCTATCTCGTTCAGAACCTTCCCCAGGAGCGATTGTCACTCGCAATGAGCGCGGTTGCCGCGGCCCGCCAGGCACTGCGCTGGACCGTCGACTACGCGAAGGAACGCGAAGCGTTCGGGCAGCCTCTGATGGGGTTTCAGAACACGCGGTTCCTGCTCGCTGAGCTGGCAACCGAAGTCGAGATCGGCGAGGTGTTCATCGACCGTTGCGTCGAGGCCCGCCTGGCGGGCGAGCTCACCACCGAAGAGGCGTCGATGGCGAAATGGTGGGGCACCGAGCTTCAGAACAAGGTGATCGATCGCGGGGTTCAGGTGCACGGCGGCTACGGCTACATGACCGAGTACCCGATCGCCCAGGCCTACGCCGACGCGCGGGTCACGACGATCTTCGGCGGAACCACCGAGATCATGAAAGAGATCATCGCCCGGTCGCTGTGATTCACGCGAGCCCATCGGTGTCAGGCACCGAGCGCACAACGATGTCGGTCAAAGAGCGCCTTGCGCTCGGTGCCTGACACCCGTCGGCACCCTTCGCAATCGAGCGATCACTCGTCTAGGTTCCCCGACCATGTCGATCGCGATCACCGAAGAACACCAAGCCCTCGCCGAGACCGTGTCGGATTTCCTGACCAAGCACGACGCACGGTCGGCTGCCCGCGAGCTGCTCGAATCGACCGACGAGCCTGTACCTGCGTTCTGGGATGAGCTGGTCGGTCTCGGCTGGCTCGGTCTGCACCTTCCCGAAGATCACGGGGGATCCGGATACGGGCTCGAGGAGCTCGTGATCGTGGTCGAAGAGCTCGGCCGTGCCGTGGCACCGGGAGCGTTCGTGCCAACGGTGATCGCGAGCGCCACGGTCGCAGTCGCCGGCGACGACGCAGCGAAGTCATCGCTGCTCCCTGCGCTAGCCGATGGTTCGAAGACGGCGGCGGTCGCAGTCGATGGCTCGGTGACCGCCGACGATGGCTCGGCGAAAGGCGAGGCGATCGTGCTCGCCGGCGGATCTGCCTCGCTCGTCGTGGCACCAGCTGGTGACGACGTGGTCATCGTCGAGCTTGAAGCCAAAGCTGCGATCGAGACTCCGGCGAACCTCGACCCAACCCGTCGATCGGCGCGGGTCACCTTCGACGCGGCACCAGCGACCGTGCTGGCTGGGGCGAGGCAGACCCTCATCGACGTAGCGCGCGTGGTCTTGTCGGCAGAAGCCGTCGGGATCGCGCGGGAATGCACCGAGCTCGCGGCCGACTATGCACGCGAGCGCGAGCAGTTCGGTCGCCCGATCGCCATGTTCCAGGCGGTCAAACACCACTGCGCCAACATGATCGTCGCCACCGAGCTCGCCACGAGCGCCGTTTGGGATGCTGCACGCGCCGCCTCGACCGGAGGCGACCAGCTTCGCTACGCGGCCGCCGCAGCGGCAACGCTCGCTGCGCCCGCGGCCGACCTGTGCGCCAACCTCTCGACTCAGGTGCACGGCGGCATCGCCATCACCTGGGAACACGACGCTCACCTGTACATGCGAAGAGCGACGACACTGCTCAGCTACCTCGACGCCGACGCCGCAGCATCTGATCTGACCGAACTCGTTCGAAGGGGTGTGACCCGAGCGAAGACGGTCGAGCTCCCCCGGGAAGCCGACGCAATCCGCGATGAGGTCAAGGAGTTCGCGAACTCGATCAAGGATCTCAGCGCCGACGAACAGAGGACCGAGCTGATCAAGACCGGATACGTAATGCCGCATTGGCCCAGGCCCTACGGGCGTGAAGCGGGGGCGATCGAGCAGCTCGTCATCGAGCAGGAGTTCGACTCGGCGGGGATAACCCGACCCGGATACGGCATCACCGGGTGGGTGATCCTCACCCTGATCCAGTACGGCACCGACGATCAGGTCTCCCGCTGGGTCGAACCGGCGCTCAACCAAGACGTTATCTGGTGTCAGCTCTTCTCCGAGCCCGACGCTGGCTCCGACGCAGCCGGTGTCAAGACACGGGCCACGCGCACCGACGGCGGCTGGCTGATCAATGGCCAGAAGGTGTGGACCAGCGGCGCCCACGTCGCCGGCATGGGGTTCGCCACCGTGCGCACCAACCCCGATGTGCCCAAACACGACGGCATCACGATGGTTGTCATCGACATGCACGCCGAGGGGGTCGAGGTGCGTCCGCTCAAGATGACCACGGGCAACTCCGAGTTCAACGAGGTCTTCTTCAACGACGTGTTCGTTCCCGACGACGATGTCGTCGGGCCGGTCGACGGCGGTTGGACCGTCGCGCGCGCAACACTCGGCAACGAGAGCGTGAGCATCGGCGGCGGGCAGGGCGGAATGGCGACGCCACCTTCGGCGGTCGTGTCTGCCTTCGATGCCCACCCTGAGCGGCTGTTCGGCGGCGCCGGCCGCGTCGGGCGCTACATCGCAGATCATCAGGCGATGGGGCTGCTCAACCTGCGCAGCGCAAATCGGGCGGTCGCTGGTGGCGGACCTGGGCCAGAGGGCGCGATGACCAAGCTGATCCTCTCGGAGCTGGGTCACGAGGCCGCTGCGATGCTGACCGAGCTCCAGGGCCCCGACGCAGCGTTCATCGATGGGGAAGCCGCCATGAGCAACATGCTCGTGCTGATGCATCGCGGCATGTCGATCGCAGGTGGGACCTCTGAGATCAAACGCAATCAGATCGGCGAACGCATCCTTGGACTACCGCGCGATCCGCTGATCAAATAGCACCCGCGCCCAGATACCGCTCGCGCTTGGGTGGATGAACGTTCGCGAGGGTCAGGTCGCCGCCGTAGTGCTCGGCGACCCTGTGATCCATCACGCGACGCCACAGCGGCGGTATGCACGCCAGCACGAGCATGCCTGCGTATCCGGAGGGGAGCTGGGGCGCATCGTCGAAATGCCGCAGCGCCTGGTAGCGGCGAGTGGGATGCGCGTGGTGGTCGGAGTGCCGTTCGAGCTGATAGAGGACGAGGTTCGATGCTCGGTGGTTCGCGTTCCACGAGTGCTCGGGTCGGCAGCGTTCGTAGCGCCCCGCGGCGGTGCGCTGGCGTGCGAGCCCGTAGTGCTCGATGTAATTGACGACCTCGAGCAAACAGAACCCGACGATCGCCTGGATGACGAGGAACGGGATCACTATGGGGCCGAACACGACGACGATGACTACGAACAGCACCGCGCTCATGAGCCAGCCGAGAACGATCTCGTTGCGCAGGCCCCAGACTCGGTGCCCTTGGGCGACGAGTCGCTTCGACTCGATCTGCCACGCCGAGCGCATGCTCCCTATGACCGTTCGCGGGAGGAACGCCCAAAACGACTCACCGAGACGGGCACTAGCAGGATCCTCAGGCGTCGAGACGCGTAGGTGGTGGCCCCGATTGTGTTCGACGTAGAAATGGCCGTAGGCCGATTGCGTGAGCGACAGACGCGACAGCCATCGCTCGTGGCGCGGGCGCTTGTGACCGAGCTCGTGTGCGGCGTTGATTCCGACCCCGGCGACGACCCCCACTGTCAGCGAAAAGCCGATCATGTCGATGGCCGAGAGGTCACGCGTGTTCACGATGTGCGCCCCATAGAACAGACCGAAGAACTGGAGCGGCACGAACGAGTACAGAACGGCGCGATACCAGAGGTCGGCCTCGAGGCGGGGCACCTCCGACTCGGGAGGGTTCGACTTATCGAGGCCGAACACGAAGTCGAGCAACGGCACGGCGACGAGGATCGCGATCGGACCGAGCCACCAGAACACCGGGCCGCTCGCGTCGGCCAAGGCCGCAGCGCGCAATGGCAACAGGGGCACGATGAGGCTGAACAACCAGAGGTACTTTCGGCGATCCCTCCAGCGCTTCGATGCCGGCGGAGCGGCCGCGGATTCGGTATCGGTCGCGGGCGCGGTCACGTGACGACCTCCTGTCGTGGGACGAACTGGTTCGCTTCTGCGAGTCGCTGGAGCTCGATGGTGCCGTTCACGACCATCGCGGCTACCGCCCGCGCCACCAGTTCTGGTGGGTCGTCGGGCGCGCTGATCGCGTAGGACACCAGTAGGCGCACGAGAACATCGGCGCTTCTCCTGGCAACGACGGGATCGAGACCGCTGAATCGTTCGTGGAGTTGTTCCTCGGCGCGGGCGCGCAAGGTACGGGTTGCTGCACCCGAATCGTCGGTGAGCACCGGTAGCAACGCCTCGGGCTCTGTTCGCAACAGTCGATCGAGCAGCGGATGCTCGCGGGCGAACCGAAGCAGTCTCGTGATCATCGATTCGAGCACGGCTGCCGGGTCGGATTCGCCGAGATCGTCGACCTCGACCGTGACGACATCGGCGGCCCGTGTCATTTCCCGCTGCACGGTGGCGGCGACAATCGCATCGAGGTTGCCGACGTGCTTGTAGAGCGTCGGGCGGCTCAGCCCAGCCCTCTGAGCCACGTCGGCCATCGACAGTCGACGGATGCCGTGTTCGGCCGCTGCCGCGAAGGCCGCATCGAGGATGCGATCGACGACGCCGCCGTCTACTGCGGTGACTTCCATGCCGGCCAGTATTTACAGATTTCACCTGTTTGTCAATGTGACTGCAGGCACGGTCGGACGCGTGGTCGTGACCGATCCGCGCAGTGCCAGGTTTCGCACGGGCCTAGGCAGCCGTCCACAATGGACGAATGGCGACCGCCCCGGAGCCCGCCCAACCAATGATCGGCAGGGAACTCGAAACCGCGCGCCTGCGCGACGTGGCCGAGGTCGTCGTCGACCACGGAGCTCAGCTGGTCTTCGTACGCGGCGAGGCCGGGCTGGCAAGTCGACGCTCGCCTCGGCGATGCTCGGTAGCCTCGCCGAGGCCGGTTGGGGCACACACGTCGGGAATTGCGTCGACTACGCGGATCGTGCAATTCCGTTCGGACCCATCGTCACCATCCTCCGCTCGGTGCTCGTCGGCGACCTCGAGGTTGTCGACGAGCTGGTCGCGCACCATCGGCGCGACCTCGCAGGGCTGTTGCCCGAGCTCGCCGACGATCAGGCGACGGGAGCCGACGAAGGCGAGGTCGACCGGCTGTTCGACGCGATCGCCGGCCTGATCTCCAACGCGGCGCAGCGCAGGCCGCTCGCTCTGCTCGTCGAGGACATCCATTGGGCCGACAGCTCCACTCGAGATCTGTTGACCGAGCTGGTCGTTGGGCTCGACGATGCCGAGGTCTTGCTCGTCGTCACCGAGCGCACCGGCAGCACCGATCGCCAACACCCGATGCGTACCTGGATCGCCGAGCAGCTCCGCCGCGGCAACGTGCACGATGTGACGCTCACGAGCTTCGCCCGCGAGGACCTCGCCGCCCAGGCCGAGGCACTGCTCGATTCGACGCCCGACTCCGGGCTGCTCGACGAGCTGGAAAAGCGCACCGGCGGCAACCCGTTCTTCGCGGCCGAGCTCCTGCGAGCGCGACAAGCCGGAGTGCACGAGGTTCCGGCTTCGCTGGCCGACTTCTTGACCTCGCAGCTGTCGCGTCTCGACGACTCCGAACAGGAACTGCTCCGGGCACTCGCGGTCCTCGGTGGCTCAGCCGATCATCGGCTGCTCGGGGCGATGTGTCCACAGACCGACCTGTCGGCAACGGTTCGGGAGTTGTACGACGCATCGATCCTCGTCACGGACGGAGAAGCCTTCCGCTTCGCACACGCCCTCATACGTGAGGCGATCCTCGACGACATCCTGCCCTTCGAGACCGAGGTGCTTCACCGGCGGGCCGCCGAGGCGATACTCGCCGAGCCTGGAAGGGGCGAATCTCTGGCCGACACAATCGCGCTCGCCCTTCACTGGTCAGCGGCCGGTGACGCCGACCGGTGCCTGACGACGACGATCGAGGCGGCCGAGGCAGCTGCCCGCGTGGCTGCCTTGGAGTCGGCGGCCGACCTGACCCTCGTCGCCCTGCGCACCTGGCCCGCGTCGACCGACCCTGAAAAGCTAGCCGGGACGACTCGCGACGAGCTCCTGGTCCAGGCCGCCGAGCGCCTCGCGAGCTTCTATCGCGGCGAGGAGGCGATTGCTCTCATCGAAGAAGCTCTCGGCGGATGGGCTCGCGACCTGCCCTCCGGGCGGCGGGCTCGACTACACGCCCTGATGGCGCCGATCCTCTGGCAGCTCGGCAAGGCGGTCGAGGCCGGACTGATCCTCGAGGAGGCGGCACGCCTCATCGGCGACGAGGTATCGGCCGACGCTGCCCACGTGCATCATCAGGTATCCAAGAACGCGGTTGCGAAGACTTGGATTCACCCTGCCCTCGAAGCCGCCGAGAAGGCGATCGAGATCGCCGAGGTTCACGGCCCACTGGTCGTACTCGTCGAGGCGCTGACCGTGAAGGCACTCGCGGTCGGAGTAACCGACGATCTGGCCGAGGGAGTCGCGCTCGCCAGGGAGGCACGGGAGATGGCGCTCGCCGAGGGACTCGTGCCTCAGGTCGCAAACGCCTACCGCACCGAGATGCAGGTGATCCTGTTCCAGGACGGACGTACCGAAGCGTGTCTCGATGCATGCCGCAACGGGCTCGCATACGCCGAGCGCCATTGCGGTCCGCGATGGCGCGCCGATTTCCGATGGGACCTGTGCCTCGGGCTCATCGAATCGGGTCGGTTCGAAGAGGCCGAGCGCATCCTCGAGTACCTCCTCGATACCGAGCTCGACGGCCTTCGGAGGCTCACCGTGCTCCAGGCCGCCGGCCTCGATGCGCTGGGGCGCGGAAAGCTCGAATCGGCGGAGTCGTTCTTCGAGGAGGCGGACCAGATCTCGGAGGGGTTCGGGTCCGCACAGGAGACGGGTTTTCAAGGCCGCCTTCTGGCCGAGCTCGCCCGCAAGCAGGACCGACTCGATGAGGCTCTCGACCACATCGACGGGGCGCTGAAGCTACAGCTCGCGGGAGACAACCTCACCTTCGTCCGCGAATCGATCGTCGAACGCATCCGAATCGTCCGGGCTCTCGCGGCCCAGGGCGACGACCGAGTCGAAGCACTGACCGCGAGCATCGACGAACAGATCGCCGGGTTCGAACCGATCGGCCCAGCGAACGTTGCGTGGGCGGCGCTCATGGAGCTCGAGCGAGAAGCGTTGGCAGGAACGATCGAGGTCGAGTCTGGCCAACGAGCGGTCGATCTGCTCGACCGTGCCGGCTACCTCCTCGAAGCCGTGCACGCCCGTTTGCTGATCGCCGACCATCTCGACTCGGTCGGCGAGTCAGACGCCGCCAAGTCGCTTCGCGACGAGGCCGAAGAGGTGGCGTCGGAACACGGCATGACATCGATCCTCCACGCCGAACAACCCGACCGGGCGGTGAAACCCGAATCGGTCGAATTACCGCATTTCCTCACGGTCAGGGAGGTCGAGGTGATGTCGCTGCTCGCCGAGGGCCTGACGAACAAGGCGATTGGCGAACGCCTCTTCGTCAGTCCGCGCACGGTCAGCACCCACGTCTCGAACCTGTTGGCCAAGCTCGGCGTGGCGACGAGGGGCGAAGCCGCTGCGGCATATCACCGCCTCGGTCTGGCCGAGGTCATCGACCTCCGCGACTCCGAGGCGGTGAGCGTGCGCTAGCACGCGCTCACCTTTCGCTATCTTGCTCGTGCATGACAGCGATCTGGCTCGTTCTCAGATGATCGAGGATCCCCTGACCGGTCTTGCCCTGATCGCGGTTCTCGCCGTGGTCGCGCAGTGGCTCGGAGCCCGCCTCAACATCCCTTCGGTACTGTTCCTGTTGCTCGCGGGTCTCGCAGCAGGTCCTGTTATCGACCCTGACGAGCTGTACGGCGACCTGCTCTTTCCGGGTATCGGTCTGGGCGTCGCCGTGCTCCTGTTCGAAGGCGGCACGAGCCTGCGTTGGCGCAACCTCACGCTCGGTCGTGCGTCGGTCATACGCCTGGTCACGATCGGTGCCGCCATCGCATGGATCGTCGGCGCCACCGCAGCCGCTGCTCTGCTCGACGTCGACCGAAACGTGGCTGTTCTGATCGGTGCTGTGCTTGTCGTTTCCGGACCGACCGTCGTCATGCCGTTGCTCAGGGTCGTTCGCGCTCGCGAGCCCGTCGACTCGATCCTTCGGTGGGAAGGGATCGTCATCGACCCGATCGGCGCCGGTCTCGCGATCGTCGTCCTCGACGCCATCGTCGAAGACCGGTCCTTGCCGCAGGTGATACTCCGCATCGTCACAACGTTCGGAGCCGGTCTCGCCGTTGGAGCGGTCGCCGCGTTCATCCTCATCACCTCTTTGCGCCGAGGTTTCATCGCCGACCACCTTCACATCCCGGCCACGCTCGCCGCCCTCATAGCTGCCTATGCGGTCTCCAACGAACTGCGACCCGAGGCCGGTCTCGTAGCGGTGACGCTCCTCGGGATGGCGTTCGCCAACCAGCGCGGCGCTCCCGCAGGACACATCGCGGAGTTCAACGAACACCTCGGCACCGCGGTGTTGGGGATCCTGTTCGTGATGCTCGGCGCGCGCGTCGAGATCGACGAGATCGTCGACAACCTCGCTGCGAGCGCTGGTATAGCGGCCGCTCTCATCCTCATCGCGAGACCCGCATCGGTCCTCGCTGCGACGGTCGGAACCGACACGACATGGCGGTCTCGAGCCTTTCTCATGACGCTTGCGCCGCGTGGCGTCGTTGCCGCAGCAGTGGCATCTCTGTTCGCGCTCGAGCTCGAGCACAACGAAGTCGACCCCGGCCCGATGGTGCCGGTCGTGTTCAGCGTGGTCGTGATCACCGTCACTATCGCCTCAACGCTTGCCATGTTCGGTGCGAAGCGATTGCGTATCGCGCAGCCCAAGCCGACCGGCGTCGCACTCATCGGCGGCGGCTCGTTCGCCATCGCCTTCGCCGAGGCGCTGAACCGACTCCACGTGCCGACGATTCACATCGGGCTCGACGAGGAGAACCAGCCGGCGGCGTTCGAAAGAGGCCAGCTGGTCTACCGGGGTCGACTGGACAGCGACGAGTTCCATGAGACCGTCAAACAGGTCGGCGTGAGCACAGCGGTGGCGTTGTCGGGGGTCGATTACCTCGACAGCTACGCGACCGAGCGCCTCACCGCCGAGCTCGACAGCACGAACCTCTACAGACTCGGGTTCGAAGAGGAACCCGACGAGGCGGGCACATCGCACACGGTGAAACCAAGCCTGCTGATGCCCGCTTCGATGACCGCGCAACGCGTGGCACAACACATGAACAACGGGGGCCGAGTGCGAACCGTCGCCGGCCCCCACCACCCAAGGTCGGGCTGGCTCACGCTGTGTCGGGTCGGTCAGGCGGGCAACGTGGTGTTCGACGCCGATCCGACTGCCGCGGGTCGAGACGACTGGCTCATTCAGCTCGGTCCAGGGATCAATCCCGACGCCTGAAGACGCCGCGGCCTAACCTTCTCGTTTCGGCTGCAGCGCGTCACGCATGCGCGACTATCTGCAGAAATTTCGGGGGAATCGGAGACAGATGAGCGATCGGGACACACCTTCGGAACCGCCGTCGGCCTACGAACGCGGACTGGCGAAGATCACCGAGGTCTACGCCGGCGACGTCGCGGCTATGCCCGAGGGCACGATGCCGTTCTACGACGTCATGATGCGGTCGCTTTTTGCCGAGGTCTGGGATCGCGACGTGATGTCGATACGCGACCGCCGCCTGCTGCTGCTCGGCGTGATCGCAGCGCAGGGCCAGACCGACACGTTCGCCATCCAGGCGAGCGCTGCACTCGCGCGCGATGAGCTGTCACCCGATGAGCTGCGTGAGACTCTGATCATGCTCGCTCCATACGCCGGTTATCCGAACGTGGCCGGTCTCATCGGTCCGGTCGAAGAGGCGATAGCTGCCCATGAGGCCAAGGGCGACGGGTGAGCGACGAACGCACCACGCCGAGCCTCCCAGCAGCGCTGCGCGAGTGGTTCACCTCCCCTCCACGCGCACACGGCGACCAACGGCACGATCGGGTCGTCAGCTTCCTCGAACTGTTCTACGACCTCGTGTTCGTCGTGCTCATCGCACAGATTTCGAACACGCTCGCGGCTCATGTCTCCTGGAGCGGAGTTCGGGACTTCGCGATCGTCTTCGGCCTGATCTGGATCGCGTGGGCGAACGGAAGCCTCTATCACGAGCTCCACGGGAGAGAGGACGGACGGGGGCGAACCGGCATCTTCGGTCAGATGATGCTGCTGGTACTCGCCGCCGTGTACGCCACCCACGCTGCCGATGATCTCGACGACGGCAGGGGCTTCGCCCTCACGTTTGCCGCTCTGCTGGCGGTTCTCGCGCTGCAATGGTGGTCGGTTCGTGCTCACGACGTGGCGACCTACAGGCCACTCATCGGCCGTTACGTCGCTGGCTCGGTCGCGGCTGCGGTAGCGATGGCGGCGAGCGCGCTCACCGACGACATCGACCTGCGACTCTGGATCTGGGCAGGCGTAGTGGTGCTCACCGTCGCCGGTGTCATCGCGTTCAATCTGACCCTGGCTCCAGAGCACCGCGACGTGTTCACCGTCACCGAGTCCACCTCCGAGCGATTCGGGCTGTTCACGATCATCGTGCTGGGCGAGGTCGTCGTCGGGGTCACCGACGGACTGTCCGAAGCCGACCGCGACATCACCACGATCGCCGTCGGTCTCTTCGCGCTATGGATCGGCTTTGGCCTCTGGTGGCTCTACTTCGACCTCGCAGGCCGGCGCTCGCCCGTCGATACACAGCCACGGAAGGTCACGTGGATACACGCTCACCTCCCTTTGGCCGGGGGCATAGCGGCTAGCGGGGCAGCTTTCGTAGGCCTCATCGGACATGCCGGCGATGGCCGCACGTCGAGTCCCACCGCCTGGCTGATCGCAGGCGCGGTCGCTACGACACTGCTCAGCCTCGCCGTGCTCGTCTCGACCCTCGAGCCCCACGCCGGCAGCCGAACCGCGCCGGTCACACTGACCGTCGGCGCGGCGGTGGCGCTCGTCCTCGGCTGGGTTCGCCCTGACCCGCTGTGGATCGCCATCCTCCTCGCGGCTTTGCCGATGCTGATCTGGCTCGAGACCTTCGCGAGCTTTGCGAGGGCCGGCGAACGCCTCGACGGGTGACCTCGTGGCGCTGATCGATCAGATCGGCGGGGGGAGCACGAGTCGGACACCGGTGCGCGCCGCGAAGTAGTCGACCATGTCGTCGGCCACCGAGTTCCAGGTCGCGAGCGGCACGTCACGACCCAGCCGATGGCTGACGACCGCGGTCAGCTCGCTCGCACAGCGCAGCGCCTCGTAGTAGCGCTGATTGAACAGATCCACACCCGTTTCCGATACGTACGCGGCGGTGAACCGCTTGGTCATCCCGGTTCCCAGTCTGGCGACGATCCGCTGGATGGGTCTCGGCGCGTCGACCGGCGCCAACTGAAACGTCATCGCGGCCCAGCCGACATCGAAGGCCGGCTCTGCGATCGTCACGGTCGTCCAGTCGATGACCGCCGTCAGCTCGCGTCCTTCGAAGATCATGTTGCCGGGGTGCAGGTCGCCGTGGCATATGGCGGCCTCGGCGCGGGGCTTGGGGATGTTGCCGCGCAGCCACGCGACGCCATCGGCGAACCCTTCGGCTCCGTCGTCGATTGCCTGCTCGAGTCGCGACAGCCACCGCTCGGTGCCGGTCTCCACGGTCGACAGCTGAGTGAGCAGCGGCGCCGGATCGACCGCGTGGAGCGCAGCCTGGGTCCTTGCGGTCAGCTCCGGCACGGTGTTGATCCATCGATACGCGTAGCCGACAAGGTCACGTGTCGAGATGCCGTCGAGCATCGCGGCACCCGGCACGCGGTCCATGACGAAGAAGTGCCGGCCGAGCAACCGCGAGTCCTCATCGAAGTAGCGCACGTCGGGTGTCGCGTAGCCGCTACGAGCGAGGTACCGCTGTGTAATCGCTTCGCGACGCACCATCGACGTTTCGACCTCGGAAGGGAACAACCGAACGACGAGGGGGCCGTCCCAAGGCAGGGCAGCGTCGAGCTGGAACGCGTGGTTTTCGGTGTAGAACCCGCCGCTCAGCGGTGTCGGCGGCTCTCGGTAGGTGGGCCGCTCGGGCAGAACCGGAGCCAACGCCTCGAGCAGCGCATCGTCGAGCACGCGCACATCCTACCTTTGGCCGAAATTGAGAGGATCAGCCGCGCATAGCGATGCTCATCCTCTCAATTTCAGGGAGGATGGCCTGGCTGCCCATCGGCATACAGTGCTGACGATGATTTGGAGGCTTGGCGGAGCTCATCTCGCAGGAATCGTGCTCGCCAGTTTCGCAGGACGTCGCTCGATACGAACTGGGCTGCTCGTTGCCGCAATCGCTCCAGCGGCAACCGCGCTTTGGGCAACCGCGCTGCTCGTCGAGGATCGGCCCGCTGCGGTGCACGAGATCGTGTGGATAGAGGGCCTCGACGTGGCGTTGCGCTTTCGCACCGACTCCCTCGCTCTTGCGATGACGGTGCTCGTCTCGGGCATCGGAGCGCTCGTGTTCGTATACGCCAGCGGCTACTTCGCGCCCGACGCACGCGCCGGTGTGCGGTTTCCGGCCTCGCTCCTCGCGTTTTCGACATCGATGCTCGGCCTCGTCTGGGCCGACTCGGTGTGGACCCTCTTCATCTTCTGGGAGCTGACCTCGATCACGTCGTTCCTCCTCGTGGGCCACAGCCACGAGCGGGCGGAGGTACGCGACGCCGCGCGACGCGCGCTCATGATCACGGGGGCTGGTGGCCTGGTTCTGCTCGCGGGTCTTTTGGTACTCGTCCAGGAAACCGGCACGGCCACGCTGACCGGCCTGTCACCGGTGTCGGGAACCAGCGCCGCGGTCGCTGCGGTGCTCGTCATGGTCGGTGCGGCAACGAAGTCGGCGCAGGTTCCTTTCCACGTATGGCTGCCAGGCGCCATGGCTGCGCCGACACCGGTGAGCGCATATCTGCACTCGGCCACGATGGTCAAGGCCGGGGTTCTTCTCGTCGCCGTCATCGGTCCGGCATTTGCAAACGTAGGAGCTTGGAGGGCGCTGGGGCTCTCGTTTGGCATTGTCTCGATGCTCTGGGGCGCTGTCGGGGCGCTCCGTGACCGAGACGCGAAGCTGATCCTGGCGTGGGGCACGATCTCCCAGCTCGGCCTGATGGTCGTGCTGTTCTCACTCGGATCCGCAAAGGCGACGTTCGCCGGCGTAGCGCTGCTCATCGCACACGCCCTGTTCAAGGCAGCCCTGTTCCTCGTCGTGGGCGAGATCGACATCCGAACCGGGACGCGCGATGTCGAGGCGCTCGGTGGTCTCTGGCGCTCGATGCCGGTCGCCTTCGCGGTCGCCATGCTGGCGGGGTTGTCGATGGCGGGCGCGCCGCCTCTCTTGGGCTTCATGGCCAAGGAGGCTGCCATCGAGGCGGTGCTGGCGTTGTCGGGCGCCGAGAAGGCGATCGTCACGATCGCAGTCGTCGGCGGATCGGTTCTTACTGTCGCCTACACGGTGCGATTCATGATCGCTGTCTTCGGGCCCGGGCCGGCCACCGAGGTCTCCGATCGACGAGCCGCCATGACCGGGCCCGCTCTGGTCCTCGGTGCCGCCGGCGTCGCCGGGTACATCGCCGTCGACGCTGTCAACAGCATCGTCGTCGACGCCGCGTCGGGGATCGACACCGGCGCATCGGTATACGAGCTGATCCGCTGGCCTGGGCTGAAGACCGCGTTCGTCATATCGATGGCGGTGCTCGCAAGCGGAGCCATCGTCGGCGCCGCCATCGCTCGACGAAGGCCCGGCGTGCCGGAACCCCGGGGGGCCGATGCAGCCGACCGGTCGATCGAAACGATCCTGACGGGTGCCCCGCGCATCACGGCCCGCATCCAGCACGGCTCGTTGCCGGTATATGTCGTGACGCTCGCCGCTGCCGCCGCTATCGCCACAGTGCCGTTCCTCACAGTTGCGACCACTTCCCATCTCATCTGGTGGGACGGGCCGATGCAGGCGGCGCTGGCCGTCGTGATAGTCGCGACCGCTGTCGCCGGTGTCTTCGTGGATTCGCGGCTCGGGGCTGCGCTCGTACTTGGAGCGATCGGGATCGCTGTCTCGGGGTTGTTCGTGGTCCACGGCGCACCCGATCTCGCCCTCACACAGTTGTTGGTGGAAACAGTCATCGTCGTCGGGTTCGTACTTGGCCTCGGCCACCTACGACGCCGCTTTCCCGAGTCGAGCAACCGGTGGCGCTTAGCGCGAGTCGTGCTCGCTGTCGCCGGCGGGCTTGCCGTCACGACCGCTCTTGCCTCGTCGGCGTCGGCTCCGTCGGGAACCGCCCCTGTCGAGTCCCTGACCGTGGGCGCTGTCGACGAGGGCGGAGGCAACAACGTCGTCAACGTCATCCTCACCGATATCAGGGCGCTCGACACCCTCGGCGAAGTCGTCGTGCTCGCCACGGTCGCCGTGGGCATCATCGCCCTGGCGCGCGTGCGCCGCCAAGAGGCATCGACATGATCGCCTCGCGTTCACCGATCGTGCGCCTGGGTATCAGGGCTGCGACGCCGATGGCAATCGTCGTCGGCACCTACCTCCTCTTCGCGGGACACAACAGGCCGGGCGGTGGGTTCGCGGCCGGACTCGTCTTCGGGGCGGTGATCACGCTGCGCACGGTTGTAGGCATGCAACGACCCACCCATGCGACCGGCCTCCTCGCAGCGGGCGCCGCAACGGTCTGTGCGGTCGCCGTCGCGCCTCTGGCGTGGGATCTCACGTTGCTCGACCAGAAGGTGGTGACCGCGACCCTTCCGCTGCTCGGCAAGATCAAGAGCGGCAGCGCTCTACCCTTCGACATCGGTGTGGCGGCCATCGTCGTCGGCCTGGTCATAGCGGTCCTCGACGGACTGTCGACCACAGATCCTGGTACGCCCGAGAAGGTCGAGCGATGAGCACCGCCCTCCTCGCTGCGACATGGGGGCTGACGACGGTCGGCATCTACCTGATCACGGCACGGTCGCTCAGCCGCATCATCCTCGGCTTCTCACTTCTCGGCCACGCCGCGGTCATCGCCCTGTTGGCCTCCGGCGGACCGCCCCGCGCCGCGCCGATCGCCGGGCAGGCCACCGCCGCCCTGTCCAACCCACTCCCCCAGGCGCTTGCTCTGACAGCCATCGTCATCTCCTTCGGACTCACCCTCTTCCTTCTCGCTCTCGCCGGCCGCCAACACGAACTGTCCGGCGACGACTTGGTGGAAGACGACCTCGAGGACAGACGAATCGCAGAAGCCGAGGGAGACCCGTCGTGAATGCGCTCATCGCCGCGACGATCATCGCTCCGATCCTGGGGGCTGCGTCAGGTCTCGTCGCCAAGACGACGCGCTGGCGAGACGCCGTAACCATCGCCGGGCTCGGAGTGGCCGCGGTCTCATCGATCGTCATCTTGATTCGGGTAGCCGCCGACGGAACGCACGTCATGAACGTCGGCGGGTGGGATCCCGAACTCGGAATCGTGCTCGTCGCTGATCTGTTCGCGGCGCTGGTCCTGCCGGTAGCGCTGGTGATCATCTTCGTGGTCGAGTTCTTCGCCATCGGCCAGCGTCGCACCGCTTGGGGCGCAAACCCCGAGCTCGCCGGGCCACTCCTCGGCGTGCTTACCGCCGGCGTGTCGCTGGCGATCCTCACCGGCGACCTGTTCACGCTCTTCGTCGCCTTCGAGCTCATCTTGGTGTCGAGCTACGTGCTTCTCACGAACCAGGGCCGACGCGCACAGGTTCGTTCGGGCATGACCTATGTCGTCATGAACCTCTTCTCGTCGACCCTGTTCCTTTTCGGCCTCGGCTTCGTGTACGCGTCGACCGGAACGGTGAACCTCGCGCTTCTGGCCGAGCGGATACCCGAGCTTCCCGATGGCGTGCGACTGGGCATCGGTGCCTGGTTCTTCGTCGTGTTCGGCACCAAGGCCGCTGTGTTCCCGCTCTTTTCATGGCTTCCCGACTCCTACCCGACCGCACCGACCACGATCACCGCGGTCTTCGCCGGACTGCTGACGAAGATCGGCATCTACGCGATGATCCGCTTCCACACGCTCACCGGCATGGACGAGCTCGGCACGACGATGCTCGTCATCGCCGGTGCGACGATGGTCATCGGCGCTATCGGAGCGCTGGCTCAGTCAGACGTGAAGCGCATTCTGTCGTTCCACATCATCAGCCAGATCGGATACATGCTGATGGGCCTCGGGTTGTTCACCGTCGCCGGAACAGCCGGAGCGATCCTGTTCCTCATCCACCACATGCCGGTCAAGACAATCTTGTTCCTCGTCGGTGGCCTGATCGAGAACGATCAGGGCACGAGCAGCCTCGACCGGTCGGGCGGGCTCGCGGCCCGCCGCCCGCTCATCGCCGCCTTCTTTGCGATACCGGCGCTCAGCCTCGCCGGTCTGCCGCCATTTTCGGGATTCGCCGCCAAGTTCTCCGTCATCTCCGCCGGCATTGCCGAAGCGGCGACACCGATCGTCGTCCTGGCTCTCGTCGCGGGCGCACTGACGTTGTTGTCGATGACCAAGATCTGGATCGGCGTGTTCTGGGGAACGTCGGCCGGACACGAGTCGGCCGCGGATGCGCCCGGC
The DNA here is from genome assembly GCA_965216815.1 of Acidimicrobiales bacterium. Lineage (GTDB taxonomy): Bacteria > Actinomycetota > Acidimicrobiia > Acidimicrobiales > SHLQ01 > JADFOM01. The sequence continues at coordinate 190,388 of OZ244202.1, forward strand.
AACCAAACCGCGATGCTCGCTGCCACCGGTCTGGCAGTTGCTGGAACGCTGTTCATCTCGATCTTCGCCGGCACAGTGCTCGACCTCAGCAGCCGAGCGGCCGAAGACCTTCGCTCGACCGCGACATACATCGCCGAGGTGCGGGCGTGAGCCCTCTGATTCGCCCCCACCGCCTCGCAACGCTTGTCGTGCTTACGTTCGTCTGGTGCGCGCTGTGGGGCGAGGCGACGGTCGGCAACGTCATCACCGGGCTCGCATTGGCGATCGGTGTCACCGCGCTCGGCGTGGGCACCTCAGGTTTGGGCGGCATTCGACTGTTGCCTCTTCTGCGCCTGGCCTGGCTGGTCTGCGTCGACCTCGTGAAGTCGACGGCGAGCGTCGCTCTCGAGACCGTGACGCCCCAGGACCGCACAGAGGAGTCGATCGTCGCGGTCGAGGTCGGGCGCGAGAGCCGCGATCACATGTTGCTGCTCATCGTTGCGGTCACACTCACACCCGGCACTGCGGTTGTCGACGCCGATCCCGACACCGGCACGTTGTACCTCCACCTACTCCACGATCACCGCCGAATCGCCACGCGCGAGCACGTCGAGGAGTTGTCCCGTCTCGCCTGCCAGGCACTACCGACCACCACGAGGACGCAGACACCATGACCTCCGCCGCACTTTTTTGTTTCGCTTTCGCCGGAGTCGCCGGCACGATCCGATTGCTCATCGGCCCGGGCCTGCCCGACAGGGTCATGGCACTCGATGTGGTCCTCATTTCGTTGATGGGCGCCATCGCGGTCGACGCCGGGCGACGCGAGGACTCGACGTACCTGGTGCTGCTCGTGGTGATCGCGATAATCGGATTCACAGCGACGGTTGCCGCCAGCAAGTTCATCGAGCACGAGCACACCCGTGAGACCGGAGGTTCGCTGTGAGTGTCATCGCCGACGCGCTCATGCTCGGTGGTGGAGCGATCGCCGTGCTCGCCGGCGTCGGCCTGCTGCGGTTCGGAACCGCCTACGCCCGCTTCCACGCCGCCGGTAAGGCGAGCCCTGTCGCGTTTCTCGTCGCCGCGCTGGGTGCGGCGATCCATCTCGGCGCTCAGGGTGCCGCGTACCTGCTGATCGCAGCATCGGCGATGGTGCTCACCCTCCCTGTTGGGGTGCATGTGCTGTTCCGCGCCGTTCACCGCACGTCACCGAACGACCACCTCGTCGTCGACGACCTGGCACCTGCCGAAGCCGGCGATACGCCAGATGTCCGAAATTGAGAGGATCAGCCGCGCATAGCGATGCTCATCCTCTCAATTTCGTGGAGGGAGGATCGCCCGGTGGATCTTGCGCAGGCGCTCGGGCGGGATCTTGAAGACCGCACGGTCGTAGGTCAACAGACCGTTGATCTCACCTTCGACGTCGGTCGTCTGGGTGTAGATTGCGCCGGCTAGACCGTCCGGGACGAGTCTCGCGATGAGGTTGGTGAGATCGGTGTAGGCCGCGTCGAGTGCCTCCGGCGTGTCGGCCGTCTCGTAGCCCCAGCCCGTCTCAGCCCACATGTGATCGGTGACCGCCAGCTTCAAACCGCCGTACTCGCCGTAGACCACAGCGCGATCGACCTCGGCGCCAGGGAACCGCTCGGGTTCGCGATAGACGTGGTGGTCGCGCATGTCACCCGAGCCGGTGTCGACCCAACCGCTCGGGCCGTCGACCAGACGCGTGGGATCGCGGTCGGCCACGTGCGCGAGCGTCGCGTCGGTTTCGTGTTGGCCCCAACCCTCGTTGAAGGGCACCCAGACCACGATCGAACAAAAGGGCTCGAGCGCGTCGAGCATCGCATCGAGATCGCGTCTGAAACCCGCCGGGTCACGCCCAGGAGATATCTCGTCCCACGCCATGTCCTCCGGCGCGACCCCATCGGCCAGCTGGGTACCGAACGCGACCATGTCGAACCTAGTCGAAGGCATGTCCTGCCACACGAGCGCGCCGAGCCGATCGGCATGCCAGTACCAGCGCGCCGGCTCGACCTTGACGTGCTTGCGGATCGTGTTGAACCCCATCGCCAATGTCGCGTCGATGTCGAACGCCAACGCTTCGTCGGTCGGTGCGGTGTAGAGACCGTCGGGCCACCAGCCCTGATCGAGCGGTCCGAAATGGAAGATGGGCTCGCCGTTGAGCGCCAGACGCAGATGGCCGCTGTCGTCTCGAACGGTGCCGACCTCGCGCGCACCGAAGTAGCTGTCCACCCGATCATCGGGCGCCCCCGGTGAGCTCAGCCGGACCTCGAGATCGTAGAGATGCGGGTCGGCCGGCGACCATGCACGCAGCGTCTCGAGCTCGAGGCGGACCTCAGCGACTCCGTCGAGCACAGTCGCATTGCCCGCGGCCACCACGTCGTCGCCGTCGCTGGCTTCGACAGCGATCCCGCTGCCGGGCGCAGCATCGCTGGTGCGGCAGCGTACAACCACGGCACTCGAAGCAAGGTCGGTTCGCGTCACCACCGATTCGATCGATGCCGCGGGCACCGGTTCGAGCCAGACGGTCTGCCAGATACCGGCGACCGCCGTGTACTGGATGCCGAACGGTCGCAGCGCTTGCTTGCCGAGGGGCTGATCTCCCGTATCGGTCGGGTCGGTCATCGATACGACGAGCTCGTTGTCGCCGCCGTCGGCGAGGGCAGCGGTGATGTCAATATGGAACGGGCCGAACCCGCCGACGTGGGAGCCGACCCTTTCGCCGTTCACGCGGATCTCGCACGCGTGGTCGACAGCGCCGAAATGGAGACGGAGCCTCTCACCTTCATCGAGCAGCGGTGTGCTGAATTGACGACGCATGCTCAGCACCTCGTCGGGCTGCAGTGTGTGATCGAGCCCGCTCAGATGTGACCCGGCCGGGTAGGGCACGAGGATGCGCTCATCGAAATCGGGTGACTCGCCGGGCGCGTGGATCGCCGCATCCCACCAGCCGTTGAGGTTGACCCATCGTGGACGAACCAACTGCGGCCGCGGGTACTCCGGAAGTGGTTGTTCGGGGTCGACGTCGTCGGCCCAGCGTGTGAGCAGTGCCACAAGATGACGTTAGCCCCGCACCGGTGCGGCCTAGCCTGAACCATGCGACGAAATGACGTCGAGCGGGCCGCCGCGAGGCTGCGCACCGCCGCAAACGAGGCGACACCTTGTCCGCCGGTTCGCGACATTCTCGGAACCGACACCGATCTCGATGTCGCCTACGCGACCCAGCAGGTCAACACCGAACTCGACATCGCCGCAGGTCGCCGCATCAGCGGTCGAAAGATCGGACTGACCTCGGCAGCGGTGCAATCGCAGCTCGGTGTCCATCAACCCGATTTCGGCACGCTGTTCGCAGATATGGAGGTCGGCGACGGGCTCGAGACCGACCTCGGCCGCCTACTCCAGCCGCGAGTGGAGGCCGAGGTGGCGATCGTGCTCGGTGACGATCTCGACAAGGGCGAACACACCTTCGTCGACATCATCTCAGCGACCGCGTTCGCGCTGCCGGCAATCGAGGTCGTCGACAGTCGCGTCGCCGACTGGAACATCACCATCGTCGACACGATCGCCGACAACGCGAGCTGCGGTTTGTACGTCATCGGAGGAAGGCCCGTGCCGCTCGAATCGGTCGATCTCCGCAAGATACCGATGCGGATGGCTGTCAACGGCGAAGACGTCTCGACAGGGGAAGGGTCGGCATGTCTCGGGCACCCACTCCACGCCGCCCGCTGGTTGGCCGACGTGCTCTGCAAACGCGGTACACCGCTGCGAGCGGGCGAGGTCGTCATGACCGGGGCGCTCGGTCCGCTGGCGTCGGTTTCCGCGGGTGATGTGATCGAAGCCGACCTAGGCCCGCTCGGGACGGTGTCCACAACCATGTCGGGGGGCGAGTGATGGCCACAACCAAGTGCGCAATAGTCGGCTCGGGCAACATCGCGACCGACCTGATGATCAAGTCGAAGCGCACGTCGGAAACCATCGAGCTGGTCGCGATGGCCGGCATCGACCCTGAGTCCGACGGCCTCGACCGCGCTGACCGCATGGGCCTCGCGACAACCGCCGAGGGAATAGACGGACTGACCCGTCTCGACGAGTTCGACGACATCGACGTCGTGTTCGACGCGACGTCTGCCGGCGCTCACGCTCGCCATGACGAGGTTCTGCGCGCAGCGGGCTAGCGCATTGTCGATCTGACACCGGCGGCAATTGGCCCTTATGTCGTGCCGTCGGTGAACATCGACGCGCACCTCGAATCGCCCAACATCAACATGGTGACCTGCGGAGGACAGGCGACCGTGCCAATGGTGGCCGCAGTCAACCGGGTCGCCCCTGTCGCGTACGCCGAGATCGTCTCGTCGATCGCCTCGCTGTCGGCCGGACCTGGCACGCGGGCCAACATCGACGAGTTCACAGAGACGACAGCGCGCGCACTCGAGACGGTCGGAGGAGCACAGCTCGGCAAGGCGATCATCGTCCTCAATCCAGCCGATCCTCCGTTGATCATGCGCAACACCGTGTTCTGCCTCGTCGAAACGGGCGAACCCGAGGACCTCGAAGAGTCGATCCACTCGATGGTCGAAACCGTGCAGCGCTACGTTCCCGGCTACCGGCTCAAACAGCGGGTGCAATTCGAGCGCCTCGACGAGGGCTCGCCGGTGCGCATCCCCGACCTCGACCGCAAGTTCACGGGTTGGAAGGTCTCGATCTTTCTCGAGGTGGAGGGCGCCGCGCACTACCTCCCCGCCTATGCCGGAAACCTCGACATCATGACCTCGGCCGCCATACGCACCGCCGAGGCGATCGCCCGGGCCGATGTCGAACAGTCAAGGAAGGCGGCACGATGAGCGACCCGACCCGCGTGTATGTGCAGGACGTGACGCTGCGCGACGGCATGCACGCCATCCGCCATCAGTACACGATCCAGCACGTGCGCAGCATCGCTACTGCCCTCGACGCCGCCGGAGTTGACTCAATCGAGGTCGCCCACGGAGACGGTCTCGCCGGGTCGTCGTTCAACTACGGCTTTGGAGCCCATACCGATTGGGAATGGCTCGAGGAGGTTGCGCCTCTTCTCGAGAACGCGAAGCTGGCAACGCTTCTGGTTCCCGGCATCGGCACGCTCGACGACCTCCGGCATGCTCACGACTTGGGTGTAGCGTCGGTGCGGGTCGCAACGCACTGCACCGAAGCCGACATCTCCGAACAACACATTGCCGGCGCACGAGACCTCGGCATGGACGTGGCCGGCTTCTTGATGATGAGCCATATGAACGACGCTGCCGGACTGGCCGAACAGGCCCGCATCATGGAGGCTTCCGGAGCCCACTGCGTGTACGTAACCGATTCGGGCGGAAGGCTCACGATGGGCGACGTACGGGACCGCATTCGCGCCTATCGCGGCGCTCTCGATCCCGCCACCGAGATCGGTATCCACGCGCACGACAACCTCACCTTCGCCGTCGCCAACTCGGTCGTGGCTGTCGAAGAAGGTTGCGTCCGGGTCGATGCATCGCTGGCCGGCATGGGTGCCGGAGCCGGGAACTGCGCGCTCGAGGCGTTCATCGCAGTCGCGAACATCGAGGGTTGGCAACACGGCTGCGATGTGTTCGCCCTGATGGATGCTGCGGAGGATCTCGTCCGCCCCCTCCAGGACCGACCCGTACAGGTTGATCGCGAAACGCTCAGCCTCGGATACGCCGGCGTCTATTCGAGTTTCCTGCGCCACGCGGAAAAGGCATCGGAGACTTATGGGATCGACACCCGCGACATCCTCATGGAGCTGGGGAAACGCCGCATGGTCGGTGGCCAGGAGGACATGATCGTCGATGTCGCACTCGACATGACCAAGTAACACGCGCGCAGGCTGGACGAACCGGCCGGCCGGACGGCCGAGTTCCGTTCTAGGGAGGAAAACCCACGTCAGCGGTGCGTTAAACGCCAAATTTCGGAGGGTCGTCAGGTGACGATCCGGTAGATGACGGTTCCGCGGACGTGAACGTGTTGGGTCTTGGCGTCGGCGACCTCGACGTCGGCCCAGAACAGCTCGTCGTCCCGGGCGACCACCCATCCGTATCCGACGAGGTCGTCGGCTCGTAGTGAACCGACTACCTGGGCCTGCAGGGCCGCGGTCGATGCCTTGTGGTTCCCGGGTCCGACCGCGGCCCAGGCCGCCATCGCCCCGGTCGTGTCGAACAAGCCGAGGGCAGCGCCCTCGTGGAACGCACCGGCGCCGTCACCGTTGGCGTCGCCGAGCGGCATGACGATTCGGGCTTCGCCGTCAACCATGTGCTCGACCTCGATACGACGGGATTTCGTGAACGGCATCGTGCCGATGAAGGGACCCATGGCACCTGGATCGCTTTCGCGTTTGTCGCCCCGCGCCGTCAGCGGCTCGCCCGGTTCATCGTCGTCACGGCCCCGCACCAATGAGGTGACGTGGGAGATCGGCTTCTCGTCGGCGGTGGCGATGGTGGTCTCGGTGAAGCACATCTGTTTGCCCCGGCGCAGAAGCGTCGTGGTCGAGGTCACGTCCTCGCCGATCGCGGCGGACAGGTAGCTCACCTGGCAATTGGCCGTGTGAAACGTCGAGAACTCTTCGCCGAGCACGTTGCGGGCGATCGCGTGTCCTCCGACGAGGCCGAGCGATGCGGCGCATCCGCCGTGGAGCGCGTCGCCCGGATTGCTGTTCTCGGCACGAAAGGGCAGCACCAGCGTCGCCGAGGTGTCGGTGATCTCGCCGACCTCGATGCCGAGCCCCGCACCGTACGGGCAATCCTCGATCAGCTCCGATTGGCTAGGTTTCATGTCCACAGTTCACCGGCCCCGAGCCCGACCGTCGAATCGTCCACCGGAGCTTCCCATGCCAACGCCACGCATCTCGATGCTCAGCCCCGAGGACTCGGTCGCCGCGGCAGCCGAGGCAGGGATACCGGCCCAGTTCGGCGAGCTCAACATCTTCCGCACCTTGTTACGCCGGCCGGCGACCGCAAAGGCGGTGAGCGACCTGTTGTTGTCGATGTTGGTCGGAGGTGCGCTCGACGATCGGCTCCGCGAGCTCGTCATCATGCGGCTCGGGTGGGCCACCGCCTGCGACTACGAGTGGACCCAGCACTGGTCCGTGGCCCAGGACTTCGGGTGCTCGCCCGACGACCTTCTGGCCGTGCGCGACTGGGAGAACGCGTCGTCACTCGGAGACGTCGAGCGCGCCGTCCTGGCCGCCACAGACGAGACACTCGCGACCGGAGCTGCGTCGCAGGCCACGATCGCCCGGTGCCGACAGCTATTCGAATCCGAAGAAGAGGTGGTCGAGCTTGTCACCGCCATAGCGACGTGGCGAGCGGTATCCCAGATCGTCAGAAGCCTCGACATCCCGCTCGAGGACGGGGTCGAATCCTGGCCGCCGGACGGCATCGCCGGCTCGACCGGCGACCCATGACCGCTGCGACCGCACTCGTGCTCAATCGCCCACGCGAGTTCGAGCGAAGGGAGTTCGAGCTCCCAGAGCTTGGCGAGGAGGACGGCCTGTTGCGCATCGAGGCCTGCGGCCTGTGCGGCACCGACCACGAGGAGTACACCGGCCACCTGCCCGCGCCCTACGCGTTCATCCCGGGCCACGAGGCCGTCGGCATCGTCGAAGCGGCAGGCGCGGCTGCCATCGAACGCTGGGACGTCGAGGTCGGAGACCGCGTCGCCGTCGAGGTGTTCATGTCGTGTCGACGCTGCGACGAGTGCAATTCGGGCACATACCGGCGCTGCGTTCACAACGGCCTCGCCAACATGTACGGGTTCATCGACGTCGACAAGGCCCCAGGGCTGTGGGGCGGCTACGCCTCGCATTTGTATCTGGCGCCCGACTCACTGCTGCTCCCGATCCCCGACCCGCTCGATCCGATCGTCGCCACGTTGTTCAACCCGCTCGGCGCAGGGATTCGCTGGGCGGTGGAGGTTCCCGACACCCAACCTGGCGACGTCGTCGTCGTGCTCGGCCCCGGAATCCGCGGCATCAGCGCCGCCGCCGCAGCCAAGGCCGCCGGCGCAGCGTTCGTCATGGTCACCGGCCTGGGTCATCGTGACACCGACCGTCTCGCCACAGCAGCCCGGTTCGGCGCCGACGTAGTGGTCGACGTATCTACCGTCGACCCGGTTCGCGCGCTCAGAGACGCCGTCGGTGGCCTGGCCGACATCGTGGTCGACGTCACCGCCAAGGCCCCAACCGCTCCCGGTCAGGCGATCCAGCTGGTGCGAACCGGCGGGACGGTAGTGCTGGCCGGCACCCGCGGAAGCACCGATACGCCCGGTTTCGATCCGGACCTCATCGTCTACAAGGAGATTCGGGTTCTCGGCGCGCTGGGCGTCGACGCCGCCAACTACCGAGCAGCCATCGATCTACTCGAAGCCCAGACCTTCCCGTTCGAGGACCTCTCCCGACAAACCGCAGGGTTCGAGCAAATCGAGACGCTCGTACAGACGATGGCCGGCGAAACCGACGCAACAGCACCGATCCACGCCGTCTTCACGCCCTTCCTCCGAAATTGAGAGGATGAGCATCGCCATGCGCGGCTAATCCTCTCAATTTCGGCGCAGGACAATCGGGACCAGCCCATCCCCTTCTGTATTGTGGTGGGCGATGAGCACCCTCCTACCGCTGCTGCTCATCGCGGTGATGGTCGGGTTCAACGCGATGTACGTCGCAGCCGAGTTCGCCGCCGTGGGGTCTCGCCGGTCTCGCGTGCAGGAGGACGCCGAGGCAGGAAGCGGGGTCTCGCGCCGTCTGTTAGCGATTCTCGAGGACTCCCGCCGACTCGACGACTACGTCGCCGCCTGCCAGATCGGCATCACGATCAGCAGCCTCGTCGCTGGTGCATACGGTCAGGCCGCGCTCACACCGAAACTGGAAGATGCGTTCGGGTCGGCCAGCAGGGCGGTCGCCGTCTTGATCGTCCTGGTCGCGATAACCGCGCTCCAGGTCGTCCTCGGAGAGCTGTTGCCGAAGACAGCCGCCCTCCGCTACCCCGAGCGACTGGCGACCGCCACGCTGGTACCGATGCGGATCAGCCAGTGGTTGTTCCGACCCCTCGTCGCCGTCTTCAACGGCTCGGCATTCGCATTGATGAGAGCCTGGAACCTAGAAACCGAACACGGGCACGCTCACGTCCACTCGCCCGAAGAGCTCGCCGGCCTATACCGGGAGAGCGCTGCAGGAGGGCTCATCGACGCAGCCGAACGAGACATGCTCGCCGGTGTCCTGAACGTCGAGGACCGCATCGTTCGCCAGATCATGACGCCGCGGGTCCGGCTGGCGACCGTGCACGCAGACGATCCGATCGACGAGGCGCTGAGCCGTCTGGCCGCTAGTCCCTACACCAGGTTCCCAGTCGTCGAGGGCGGCGACGACGTCACTTCGATCGTCAGCCTGCGTGATCTCTACGCCCACCGCGGCGACGGAGCGGTCGTCGCTGACGTGGCTCGTCCAGCTCTCGATGTTGCCGAATACGCCTCGGTTCCGGCGTTGTGGCGTCGACTGCGCGCCGCCGATCAACACTGCGCCATGGTGGTCAACGAGTTCGGCTCGGTCGTCGGCATGGTGACGCTCGAGGACGCGATCGAGGAGATCTTCGGCGAGGTCCTCGACGAGTTCGATCTAGAGGAAGACCCGATCTCGATCACCGAGGGCAGAGTGTTGGTACGCGGCGACGTGCTCGTCGACGCTCTCGTCGAGCGGTTCGCTCTCGATTCACCGACCGCCGACGTGGACACGGTCGGCGGTCTCGTCTGGCACGAGCTGGCACGACGCCCCCGCATCGGCGACACGGTCGAGGTCAAGGGAACCAGCGTCGTCCTTCGCGTCGATTCGATGGACGGGACCGCTGTCACGATGGTGAGCTTCGACTTGCCGGATGGGTTCACCGAATGATCGCGAAGGTAGCGATCCCGATGCTGGTGATCCTCGTGCTCGTTGCGGTCAACGGCATCTTCGTCGCCGCCGAGTTCGCGCTGGTCGGAGCGCGCCGCAGCCGCCTACAGACCTTGGCCGAGGGTGGCAGCCGGGTCGCACGATGGCTAGTCGACGTGTTCGATCGTCCGACCGGCAAAGACGCGTACATCGCGGTCGCCCAGCTCGGCATCACCCTCGCCAGCATCGGTCTCGGCATGTACGGCGAGCCCGCCGTCGCCAAGTGGCTCTACGGACCATTCGAGGACTGGGGCCTGTCCGAGGCCGCCGCCCACACAGCCGGGTTTGCCGTTGCCCTCGGCCTCATCACCTACATGCATGTCGTGTTCGGCGAGATGATCCCCAAAGCGCTGGCGCTTCAGGCGCCCGAGCAGGTGAGCCTGAGGGTCAACCCGGTCATGCGGCTCTTCAGCGTGCTGTTCCGGCCCATGGTCAACGCGTTGAATGCCATCGCGCTCGGCCTCCTGCGCCTGCTGGGCATCCCCGAGCCCGACAAGCGACTGTCGCTGCACACGAGCGCCGAGCTCGAGATCGTCACCGATGAAGCCGCCGACAGCGGCCAGCTCGGTGCGATGCAGCGGGCGATGATCCACAACATCTTCGACCTCGAGGAACGTCATGCCGGCGAGCTGATGACGCCGCGCGCCGAGATCGATGCCCTCGACATCGGCACCTCGACCGCCGAGCTGGCGCGAAGCATCGAGCGATCTGGCAGAAGTCGGTATCCGGTCGTCGACGGCGACCTCGACCACGTGGTCGGCATGCTCCACGTCAAGGACTTCATCCGTGCCACCCAGCCCGGTCCGCCTCCCGATCTGACCGAGCTACTGCGCCCACTGCCGACGGTGGCCGCGAGCGTGTCGGCCGAACGGCTGCTCGAGAGGTTCAAGCGAGAACGCAGCCATGCGATTCTCGTGGTCGACGAGTTCGGTGGCACGCTCGGCCTGGTGACCCTCGACGATCTGATCATTGAAGTGATGGACGAGGAGGTGGCGGTCGATCCGACCGAGGTGGTCGGACACGACGACGGCAGCCTGAGTCTGGCGGGTGGTGTGACCCTCTCGGAGCTGCGTGACGACTACGGCATCGACTTCTCCGGATCCGATGCGACGACGGTCGCGGGTTTGGTGCTCGCGGCGCACGGCCGGGTGCCAGCGGTGGGCACGAGCGTCGAGTCGAACGAACACCTCTTCGAAGTCGAGGAGGTCGACGGGAGGCGCATCACCCGTGTACGGCTCCGCGTTCCCCGAAACTGAGAGGATTAGCATCGCCATGCGCGGCTAATCCTCTCAATTTCGCCAAGATCAGGGGACGATGCGTACCGAGGTGATGCCGCCGTCGAGGCGCAGTTCGACGCCGGTAGTGAAGGTGGACGGGTCTGCGAGGTGGACAACGGCGGCAGCGACCGATTCGGGCGGCACGAGACCGCCGAGCGGTTGGCGGGCCTCCAACTCGGCGCGAGTAGATGCCGGGTCGTCGCTGTCCTCGATGAGTCGACGAACCCACGGTCCATCGACGGTGCCGGGCGACACGCAGTTGACGCGCACACCATGGGCGACCTCGTCGGCGGCCATGGCCATCGTCAGGGCGCGCACCGCACCCTTCGACGCCGAGTAGACGGCGCGTTCGACCAGCCCGACCTCGGCAGCTACCGAGCACGTGTTGACGATCGCGCCGCTCCCCCGCCTTCGCATGCCCGGAAGCGCGGCGGCGCTCAGCCTTGCTACCGCGAATACGTTCACGTCGAAGACCCGCCGCCACTCGTCGTCGGTCGCTGCGACGACGTCGCCGACCGCCCCGACTCCGGCGTTGTTGCACAACACGTCTATGCCGCCGTGTTCTGCCTCGATCGCTGACACGGCATCGACGCACTGCCGCCGGTCGGTCAGGTCGACGCCGTCGCGGATGTCGAGTCCGACGACCGTGTCGCCGAGCTGCTCGAACGCAGCCACGATCTCGGTGCCGATCCCACCGGCCGATCCAGTCACGACAACGGTGCGTTCGCCGATCGTGTCGGTCACGGGCTCTCCTCCACGGCTGCGATCACCGATTCGATCCGGTCGAGCGCCTGATCGATGCTCGCGTCGCCGACGAGGACTTCGCGCAGCGCCACCCAGCCCGCATCCTCGATATCGGGGAACCGCGCCATCGCCGGATAGGTGATCATCTGATCTGCGATCGCTTCTCGTGTGAGCGCGAGTCGCCGGGCATCGATCTCGTCGACCGGCTCGACGCTTTCGAAGGCGGCATCGTTCGCGCACACCGACCCGGCCGACGCATCGGCGGCGTGGGCCGATTCACCGCACAGCTCGGTCACGAGGTCGAGCGCTCCGTCGACGTCGCCGCACGTGGTCGGGATCGCCCAGCTGTGACATCCCGAGTAGGTGACCCGCCGCTGCGGACCCGCCGGGTACGGGTGTGGTTCGAGCGCGAGGTCCGACCCGCGGATTCGGCCGGTAGCGCCGGGCCAGCTCGCGGCAGCGGCAAGGCGGCCGTCGATCAGCGCCGCGTCGACCTCGTCGTAGTGCCAGTTCACGAGATCGTCAGGTCCGGCGGCAGTGATACGGCGGAGCGTTTCGACCGCTTCGGCGGCAACGTCGCGGTCGACCGACGCGCCGTCGCTCAGCAGACGGCCACCGGCGCCGACGATCAGCTCGAAGAACGTGCCGAAAAGCCCCGACTCGCGCCCTGGCATTCCGAAGGCGTGCCCGCTCTCGGCGGCGCGCACGACATCGTCCCAGCTCGACGGTGCGTCGGCGAGCTGTGTGGGGTCGACCCACATGATCCGAACGTCGATCACTCGCGGAACCGACAGCAGGCGGCCATCGACGCGGCACAGCTCGACCGCCGCCGGCGACAGTGCGCCCACGACTCCGGCATCGAGCAGGTCGTCGAGCGGGCGGAGCCACTCGGCCTGCGAAGGCGCGTACTTGCCGTGGGTCGACAACACATCGATTTGCTCACCGGCCGCGAGCATCTCTGCGACCCGACGATTGAGAGTCGGATGGTCGGCGTGCAAGACGACTTCGATATCACGCCCGGCGAACCGCTCGTAGGCCGTGTCATACATCGGCCCGCCGACGAGGGCCACCCGCATCGTCATCGCCGAAGGCTCGCATCTTTCGGACACCGAACTCAAAGTGACCCTGGCCCCAACGCAAGGTGTCAGCCACCGCGCGGTTAGATGCCTTAGCCCTGACCACATGGTGTCAGGCACCGAGCTCACAACGCGTTTGCACCAAGATCACTTTGAGCTCGGTGCCTGACACCGGTTGGTTCGCGGACCATACGCTGGGGCCGTGGCCGCTATCAGGACGGACTCCACTCGGTCGTTGGGCAGCTCCGGCGTCCACGTCACCGCCATGGGCCTGGGGTGCGCGCCGCTCGGCAACCTGTTCCGAGCTGTGAGCGACGACGACGCGCGTGCGACCGTCGACGGTGCGCTCGGGGCAGGCATCGACTTCTACGACACCGCACCGCTGTACGGCAGCGGGCTGTCGGAGACGCGGCTCGGCGAACTGGTCGCCGGGCGCGATGTGGTCATCTCGTCGAAGTGTGGGCGCGTTCTCGACGAGGCCCTCTCGCCCGACCCGATCTTCGTCGGCGCCCTCGACCGGGGCCCGCGCTTCGACTTCTCGCCCGCCGGCATTCGAACATCGGTCGAGTCGTCGCTGGAGCGACTCGACCGCGACAGGCTCGACATCTGCTGGGTCCACGACCCCGACGACCACGAACCCGAGGCACGCGACGCCGCGTTCCCCACGTTGCGATCCCTGCAAGACGAGGGACTCGTCCGCGCCGTCGGAGTCGGGATGAACGAACCGGCGATGCCGACACGGTTCGTGAACGATGGTCTGGTCGATGCCGTGCTGATCGCAGGATGCTGGTCGTTACTCGACCAGAGTGCGGGAGAGGAGCTGCTTCCCACATGTGCCGAGCGCAACATCGGGGTGGTCGTAGGCGGGGTGTTCGGCTCCGGTGTGCTGGCCGATCCGTGGTCGACCGAGGCCACGTACAGATACGAAACGGCGGCACCTCAGATCGTCGAGCGCGCTCGCGCCCTTCATCGTCTGTGCGACCAACACGGCGTGCCGCCGCTCGCAGCCGCCGTTCGGTTCCCCTTTCGACACGAAGCCGTGAGCAGCGTCATCGTTGGGGCGCGCTCGGCCGACGAGATCGCCGCAAACGTCGAGGCATTCGAAACCGACGTACCCGATGAACTGTGGACCGAAATGGTCGCGGCCGGTCTGTTGGCCGAGGATGTGCTGGCATGAGAATTACCGGCTTCGAGACGTTCGACCTGCGCTTTCCGACCTCCCGTGGTCTGCATGGGTCCGATGCCATGAACCCCGACCCCGACTACTCGGCCGCCTACGTCATCCTCACCACAGACACCGACGAGATCGGCTGCGGCCTGACGTTCACCATCGGCCGCGGCAACGACGTGGTGTGCGCAGGCATCGACGCTCTCGCGCCGTCGGTCGTCGGGCTCGACATCGACAACGCAGCGGGAGCGATGGGAGCGTTGGCTCGTCGATTGGTCGGCGACTCCCAGCTTCGCTGGATCGGTCCCGAAAAGGGTGTGATGCACCTGGCCACAGCAGCAGTGCTCAACGCGACATGGGATCTCGTAGCCAAACGCGCTGGCATGCCCGTTTGGCAACTGCTCTGCGCGATGTCGCCGTCGGAGATCGTCGAGCTCGTCGACTTCCGCTACCTGACCGATGAGCTGACACCGGCCATGGCCCTCGATCTGCTCGAGTCGCGCCGTGACGGTCTCGACGATCGCGTCGCTGCGCTGCAAGAGAACGGCTTCGCCGCCTACACCACCTCGGCCGGGTGGCTCGGCTACGACGACGAGACCGTGCGGGAGCGCTGCCAGGAAGCCATGCGGGCCGGGTTCGGCGCGGTGAAGCTGAAGGTCGGAGCCGACATCGACGCCGACGTCGCCCGCCTCGAGCTGGTGCGATCGGTCATCGGCGACGACTTCAGCCTCATGGTCGATGCCAATCAGGTCTGGGACGTGCCCGAGGCGATCGACGCGATACGAGCACTTCAGCGCTTCGATCTGGGCTGGGTCGAGGAACCGACCAGCCCCGACGACGTGCTCGGTCACGCCGCTATCGCCCGTGCCATGTCACCCACACCGATCGCGACCGGCGAGATGGCCCAGAACCGAGTCGTGTTCAAACAACTCCTTCAGGCCGATGCGATCGGAATAGCCCAACCCGATTCGTGCAGGCTGGCGAGCGTCAACGAGTTCATCGCTGTCCTGCTCCTCTGCGCCGCACGCGACGTGCCGGTGTGTCCTCACGCGGGCGGGGTCGGGCTCAACGAGTACATAGTTCACCTCGCCGCGTTCGATCAGGCCGCGGTTGCGGCGACGCCGGACGGCCGCATTGTCGAATACGTCGCCCACTGCTCGGAGCACATCGTGAACCCGGTGGTCGAACGCGGCGGCCGCTACCTGCTGCCCGAACGGGCCGGTTACGGCGCCGAGTTCATCGGGGCATCGGTCGCGGAGTTCCGGTTCCCGCATGGAGCGGCATGGCGGTGAGCGAGTTCGACCGCTACCTCACGTAGCGGCGTAGCGAACCGGGGCGTTGCACATGTTGTACTTCGGCATCCCCTGGCAGCACCTGACCGATCAGGCCCCAACGCACCAGGTCTTCTACCTCGTTCGGCTCAGTAATTGGCGTCGTGCACCGGCGAAACCGCAAGGTGTCAGGCGCTGGGGACTCGGTCGTGAAGATCAACAGCCACCGCGCGCCGCTCCGGACCGCGCCGTCGACGCTGAGCGATGTCCGGCTGGCGGCAGCCACCGATGTCGTCGAGGAGTGGAACTCACCCGACGGTTCGAGGATCGTCGTCGTGCCCGTGGGCCACGACGGCATCGAGACGATCGAGGTCACCTGGTCGACATCGCTCGTCGACGACGTGGGTTCGTTTCTGTGCGAGGCCCTGGGCGGTGTCGACGACGACGGCACGATTTCGATCGGCCATTCGCGGATCGCTCTCGAGGCCGGCGAGCCCGTGGGCGACATCGGTGAGCTCGACGCCACCGGTATGCGATACCTGACGGTGCAGGTGCGCGACGTCGACCACGAGCATGGGCGCGTGCTCGCTCTGGGAGCTACGGAAGGCGCGCCACCGCGAACCCTCGGTGAGACTGCGCACATCTCGTTCGTTCGGGCTCCCGACGGCACATGGATCGAGCTCTCTCAGAGAGCCTCGCTCACCCGGCCCCTCACCTGAACCCCACGCAGCCCGCTCGACCCGTTCTAGGGAGCAAAACCCACGTCTGACGTGGGTTAGGCGCCAAATTTCGGGAGGTGTGTCCCCTACGATGCCAGGGATGCCGACGGATCGTAAACGCGCGGGCCGAGACGACTACCCGCCTGGTGAGCAGCTCCGATGATCCTCGCGATCCGGACGAAGCTGTTCTGGCTCGTCGTCGCACTGACAGCGCTGTTCGTCGCACTGGCCATCGTCTCGACGGCCTGGTGGCTGGCTCCCGCCGTGGTCACTGGGGTACTCGCTCTGCTGGGCCTGCGCGACATCGCTCAACCACGACACAGCATCCTTCGCAACTACCCGATCGTGGGCCATCTGCGTTACCTGCTCGAAGACGCCGGCCCCGAGATGCACCAGTACATCGTCGAGAACGACACGGAGGGCAAGCCGTTCAACCGTGACACCCGGTCGCTCGTCTACCAGCGTGCAAAGGACGTGGCGGACAAGAAGGCGTTCGGAACCGAGCTCGACGTCTACGCCGAGGGCTATACGTGGATGGTCCACTCGGTCGCTCCAAAGCCGATGCCCGACGACCCGGTGGCAGCACTGCGGGTGCGCATAGGTGGCGCTCAATGCACAGAGCCCTACGACTCATCTGTCTTCAACATCTCGGCGATGAGCTTCGGTGCCCTTGGCCATGCTGCGATAACGGCGATGAACACCGGCGCGCGCGATGGCGGGTTCGCGCACAACACCGGCGAGGGCGGGTTGAGCCGCCATCACCTCGAGCCCGGCGGCGACCTCGTCTGGCAGATCGGCACCGGCTATTTCGGTTGTCGGGCCGCCGACGGCGGCTTCTCCGAGCAGCTGTTCGCAGAGAATGCCGGCCACGAACAGGTGAGGATGATCGAGCTCAAACTGTCGCAGGGAGCCAAGCCCGGCCACGGTGGCATCCTTCCCGGCAAGAAGGTGACCGGCGAGATCGCCGCAGCGCGTGGCGTGCCCGCCGGCAAGGACGTGTTCTCCCCCACCTATCACCGCGCATTCTCCACTCCCCGCGAGATGTTGGGCTTCATCGCACGACTTCGCGAGCTGTCCGATGGCAAGCCGATCGGGTTCAAACTGTGTGTCGGCAAGCCGATCGAGTTCATGGCGATCGTCAAGGCGATGATCGAAACCGACACCTATCCCGACTTCGTGGTGGTCGACGGTGCCGAGGGCGGTACGGGCGCGGCGCCGCTGGAGTTCTCCGACAACCTCGGCACACCGTTGATCGACGGGTTGATGTTCGTGCAGAACGTGTTGGTCGGTGCCGGCGTGCGTGATCGGGTCCGCATCGGCGCTTCCGGCAAGCTCGTCACCGCCTCGGCGATCGCCCGTGCGATGGCCCTCGGCGCTGACTTCTGCACCTCGGCGCGCGGCTTCATGTTCGCAGTCGGCTGCATCCAGTCACAGCACTGCCACACAAACCGTTGCCCAGTCGGTGTGGCGACCCAGGATCGGAAGCTCCAGCGCGCCCTGGTCGTCGACGACAAGGCGAAGAGGGTCGAGCAGTTCCACCGAAACACCGTCGAGGCATTGGCCGAGCTCGTCGCGGCGATGGGTCTCGATCATCCGAGCGAACTGACGTCGGGGATGATCCTCAAACGCGACGTGCACCTGAGAGTCGAGCCGTTCACGGAAATGGCGGCGACCCACCCACCGAACTGCCTGATCGCAGGCACCGCGCCCGCCGACTCGCAACAGCTCTGGGACCAGGCGACCGTCGAACGCTTCTCGTGATTCGGGAGTCTCGCTCGGGCTCTGGCTGACCCAGTTGGGGTCCGCACCGTCAACCTTCCGAGTCGCGGCCCGACGGCAGCGTGATCGACACTCTGGCGCCTCGGCCCGGCCTGTTGGTCGCATGGCTCGTTCCGCCGTGGGCCGACACGATCGCGGAGACGATCGACAGTCCGAGGCCGGCCCCACCACTACGGCGGACGCTGGCCCTCGACCCCCGTTGAAATTTATCGAAGACGCGGGCGATCTGCTCCTCCTCGAAACCCGGACCTGAATCGGCGACGTCGATCACCACATGGCTCG
Organism: Acidimicrobiales bacterium; assembly: GCA_965216815.1. GTDB lineage: Bacteria > Actinomycetota > Acidimicrobiia > Acidimicrobiales > SHLQ01 > JADFOM01. The sequence goes on from OZ244202.1 coordinate 208,647, forward strand.
CCTCGCGGGTGATCGTGATCCGGACCGGCGTACCCCGAGGCGTATGAGCGCGGGCGTTGTCGAGCAGGTTCGAGATCACCTGCGTGAGCCGGTATTCGTCACCCTCCACCATGGCGGTACGAGGGCCGTGATAGCTGACCGGTCGGTCGGGCTCGATAGCGAGACACTCGTCGATCGCCCCCTTCACGAGCGGCACCAGATCGACCGGTGCCGACTCGAGCTCGTGCCCACGATCGAGCCGGGCGAGCAGCACGAGGTCTTCGAAGAACCGCCGCATCTACAACAGGTCCGCGCCCGCGGGCTCCCAAATCATGGGTCGATCCTAGGGTGCCAACGCGACTAGTTTCGGTGCCATGAGCGTTTGCGGAAATGTGCATAGGCGAAGCTCCCCACCGCAGAGGCGCAGGGGCAACCTTGCGCGAATCGACTTCCCGAGTGGCCCCCGTGCACGGTGAGGTAACCCAGTTCATGGCCGCACCGATCGGCCGTGTATGGGACCTGGTGTGCGACATCATGCGCATCGGCGAGTTCAGTCCCGAGACCTTCGAGGCCGAGTGGCTCGATGGAGCTACCGAGGCTGCAATCGGGGCGCGCTTTCGCGGCCACGTCAAGCGCAATCAAAGAGGGCCGACCTACTGGAGCGAGTGCGTGGTCACCGATCTCGTGCCCGAGAGACGATTCGGTTTCGACGTCGTGGCCGGCGGAAGAGCACTGAACCACTGGCAGTTCGATCTCCAACCAGCCGACGGCGGAACCGACGTCACCGAGTCGTTCAAACTGGCCGACCGACTTCCCATGCGCATCTACTGGAAGCTGCTCGGCCGCTGGCGCTCGCAGACCAACCTCGAGGGCATGGACGCCACGTTGGTTCGCATGAAAGAAGTAGTCGAGGCCGAAGGAGCCTGAGTTAGCACCGTCAGCGCGCGGCGTCGAGCCGGACGAGGCCGTCGAGTATCAGGTCGAGCACGAGTTCGAAGCTGCTTTCGGTATCTCCATCGAGATGCTGCTGCACATGGGTGATGGTGAAGGGGTGTTCGTCGGGCGAGAGGCCATCGATGTACTGCCGTGCTGCGGCCTCGGGATCGTTCAAGTCGATCGAGTCGAGCGCCATCGCTTGTTCCTGCAAGGTATAGCCGAGGACGTGGTTGTTGACAGCGTGGAATCCGTGATGAGCCAGCTCAGGTGACAGCCCGCTGCGATCGAGGGTCCTCAGGAGGTACTCCATCGCCCTCGTTCGCGCGGGACCGGGGACATGGCTGAGCCAGAGCCCGGAGGCCCATGGATGCCTCAAGAACGCCTCCCGGGCCGAGATCGCATGGGCCCTTACGGAGACGAGCGGATCGAGGTCGACAGGCGGTTCCTCGAACTCCTCCGCGACGGCGTCAACCATCAGCCCGAGAAGCTCGTCCTTGTTCGACACATGGTTGTAGAGAGCCATGACCTTGAATCCTAGGTGTGCGGCCACGTTGCGCATCGTGAGAGCGTCGGCTCCGTCGCTGTCTGCGATCGCAATAGCGGTGGCAACGACCGAAGTGCGATCAAGGGGTGTTCGCTTTTGCTTTGGCATCGGTGTCCTCACGAATCCGAGGGTTGACAACGTACGGTGTACGTTGTAGAACGTACACCGTACGCAACCGACGTACAGTGTACGTCATCGAAGGAGATTGCCTCATGATGAGGACCGAGACAAACCCCACGATCCCCGACTCGATGCGGGCAGCGGTCGCTCGCAGCTATGGCGAGGCCGACCAGGTCGAAGTCGACGACATTCCGGTGCCAACTCCCGCCGCGGACGAGGTCCTGGTCGCCGTCGAGGCGTCGTCGCTCAACGCCCTCGACTGGCACTTCCTCACCGGCACGCCATACCTCCTCCGATTCAGTGGCGGAATTCGGCGGCCGAAGCGCACCGTTCCCGGCGCCGACGTGGCGGGAACGGTGGTGGCCATCGGTGCTGACGTCACGCAGTATCAACCCGGCGACGCCGTATTCGGCGAGTGCGCTGGTGGCGGCTCCGCGCACTATCTCACGATCGACGCCGACAACGTCGTCCCCAAACCGCAGAGCGTTTCGTTTGAAGCAGCGGGAGCAACACCGGTCGCAGGCTTGACGGCTGTGCAGGCGTTGCGCAGCCACGCCGCGGTCGAACCGGGCGACCGCGTGTTGATCAACGGAGCTGCCGGTGGGGTAGGGACCTTTTCAGTGCAGATAGCCAAGGCGCTCGGCGCAGAGGTGACCGCAGTGTGCAGCTCCGGCAACGTCGACCTGGTCCGCTCACTCGGGGCCGACGATGTGATCGACTACACCGGCGAAGACTTCGTCGACGTGGCTGGTCGATTCGACGTGATGATGGACAACGTCGGAAATCGAACTCCGGCCGAGTGTCTGAGCGTGCTGCTGCCCGACGGCCGCTATGTGGCTGTGAGCGGCCCCAAGACCAATCGTTGGCTCGGACCGGTTCCCCACATCGCGCGCACCGCATTCGCGTTCTGGCGTGCCAGCCAGACCTTCCACCAGTTCGTGGCCTCACCGAACCGCGAAGACCTGAACTTCCTTGCGAAGGCCCTCGAATCGGGCAGCGTGAAGCCTGAGATCCAGCGGGTCGTCGGTCTCGAGGGAGTCGCAGAGGGACTGGCTGAGATCGGTACGGGCCACACCCGCGCCAAGATCGTCGTGGTCCCCGACTAACCCGGAGCGCGCACGAGGCGTCCGTCAGACCCTTCGGCGGTCGGTGAAGGTCCCCGGCTCGCACCAGGTCTTCACCGGCTCGATCTTGTCCCACGTGCGTACGACGCGGCGGTCGGCGATACGCCAAACCCCATCGCGGCGCTCGAACCGATCGAGATAGACACCGGCGAACCACGCCAGAACCGGACCGTCCTCATCGCTCCCTAAGTGCTGGGCCTGAACGTAGGTTTCGGCAGTGACCGTGTCGTCGTCGAGCCATTGGAAGACCGTGTCGCCGATGGTGTGCTGGGTGGCCTCCCACTGCTTGCGCAGCACCTTGACGACGATGGTGGCGAACTCGTGTCCGTTGCCCTTGAAGCTTCCATGATCGTCGTAGGAATCCTGGTGGTACACCGACTTCAGGAGGTCTTCGTCGCAGGTATCGACCGCCCGGCAGTAGTCGATCATCGCGGTTCGTATCTCTCGCTCGGCGAGCAATCTGTCCAATCCGGCATCCACAGCGGCGACCCTAGCGAATACGCGCGAACCCACCGGTGTCAGGCGACGGACAAACCTGAGTAGTTTGATCGGCTTTATCGGGATAGGGTCGACGTCATGGCGAAATCCGGAGTGTTCAGCTTCCCCGATCCGGTAAATGAGGTCTCGGCGCGACTCGTTGCCGGAGGTGTCGTGGTGATGTCGTCGATCATCGTCTTCGGTGGCCAACGTTGGTTGATCGCGCCGCTGGCGCTCGGCTTCGTCGCACGAGTTCTGACCGGGCCGACGCTGAGCCCCCTCGGCCAGCTGGTGACTCGTGTAATCACACCCTCGCTGCCATTCGACGAACGGCCGGTTCCGGGGCCACCGAAGCGCTTCGCCCAGGGCATCGGAGCAACCCTGTCGGTGGCAGCAGCCGTCGCTCATTTCGGGTTCGGAGCTACCGGCACCGCCGTCGTACTCGTCGCGATGATTCTCGGTGCGGCTTCTCTCGAGGCGTTCGTCGGGTTCTGCCTTGGTTGTTGGGTGTTCAACCACCTGATGACAATCGGGCTCATACCCGAGTCGGTCTGCGAGGCGTGCGCCGACATCTCCGGTCGCCTCGCCACGACAGAGGCTCTCGGCCCTCAGCCCTCGAACTGAATCGCGGAAGCCCAGATGGACATCGGCATCGTGTATCCACAGAACGAGCTGGGCGGCGACCCCGACGCCGTTCGCAAGATCGGTTTGTGGGCCGAGAGCGAAGGGGTCGACTATCTCCTCGCGTACGACCATGTCCTCGGAGCCGACCACGACGATCGTGAGCCTGCGCTCGACGGGCCATACGACCTCGACGACCCGTTCCACGACCCGTTCGTCATGTTCGCCTACCTCGCCGGAATGACCGAACGCCTCGAGTTCATCACCGGCGTGCTGATCCTGCCGCAGCGCCAAACCGCACTGGTCGCGAAGCAGGCCGCCGACCTCTCGTTGCTCTCGGGCAACCGATTCCGGCTCGGCGTGGGCGTGGGCTGGAACCACGTCGAGTACGCGGCCCTGGGCCAAGACTTCACCACCAGGGGTGCACGCGCCGACGAACAGATCGAGCTCCTTCGGCAACTCTGGACGAGCGAGGTGGTCGACTTCGCCGGCGCCTACGACACCGTCGAGCGCGCCAACCTGAACCCGCGACCCACCGAACCGATCCCGATCTGGGTGGGCGGCTTCAGCAAACCGGCCTACCGCCGCGCCTCGCGCCTCGGCGACGGCTTCTGTTTCGTAGGCGACCCCGACCGGTCGTGGGAGACCGCACAGGGAATCACGTCCCGCATGGTCGACGAAGGCCGCGGCGACGAGCCGTTCGGTGCCGAGCTCCAGGTCTGGGGCAAAGACACCGATGAGTCGGTCCGGACCCTCCAGCACTGGCGGGAGCTCGGAGGGTCGCACGGGTGTATCCATTCGATGCTCAACGGCTACGACTCCGCAGAGGCCCACATCGACCACTTCGGTCGGGTCCTGTCCGAGCTGCGCGCCTAGTACTAGAACCTCACCGAGCAGTTACGGCAGGTCGATGCCGACGGCCGTTTCGTCGTGATCGTCGAGGGTGAACGTGGCAATACCGCACATCGCCGGAGGTGCGGTGTGGCTGCCGTCGCGCACGTCGAACTGGGCTCCGTGCAGCGGGCACGTCACTGTGACACCTCGCAGCCTCCCCGTGCTCAACGGCGTCTCGGCGTGTGAACAGTTGTCCTCGAACGCATGCAGCCGCCCCTCGACCCGGCACACGACCACCCCATGTTCGCCGATGCCCTCGAAACAACGCATCTGTCCGTCGGCAAGGTCGCTCAGGTCGCCCAACTCGATCTCGGCCATGTCGTCGTCCCTGTGGTCGCTCTCGGAGGCCGCATGATAGGCAGGGCGGCGATGGCTGACGACAACACGGACACCGGCGAGAACCCGGCCGGAGGCAACCGCGGTGAAGCGCGCTGCCCCGGACCGAGCACGCGAGATCTCATCCTCGGAGACTCCACGCCGAGCCCGCCGCAACTGCTGGACGAGTCACCCGTTTTCCTCGGTGGCGATGACCTGTCCTTCGAGGACTACACCTCCACCGAATTCGCCGACGCCGAACACGAACACATGTGGTCGAACGTGTGGCAGTGGGCGTGCCGCTACGAACACATACCCGAACCCGGCGACTACCACGTGTACGACATCGGCGACCGCTCCGCGTTGATCGTGCGCGGTGACGACGGCGAGGTCAGAGCATTCGCGAACTCCTGCATGCATCGCGGCACCATGTTGAAGCCACCCGGCTCGAGCGGGTACAGCCCGCAGCTGCGGTGCCCGTTCCACGGGTGGACGTTCTCGACCGACGGGCGGCTCGTCGAGGTGCCCTGCGAATGGGACTTCCCGACCGTCGACGCCGACTCATGCTCGTTGGCCGAGCTACGCGTCGACTCGTGGGGCGGTTTCGTCTTCGTCAACTGGAACCCTGACGCGGCGCCGTTGAGCGACTATCTCGGCGTCATCCCCGAGCACTTCGCCGACTGGGATCTGAGCGAACGCTACGTCGAGGTCCACGCTCGCAAACGCCTCCCGGCCAACTGGAAGGCATCGGCCTCGGCCTTCCTCGAGGCCTACCACGTGCTGGAGACACACCCCCAGGGAGTGCCGGCTACCGGTGATGCCAACGCTCAGTACGACATCTTCAGCGAGAACGTCAGCAGGTTCGTTCACACCACGCTCACACCGAGCCCGCACGTACCACCCGACAAGCGGCTGAACGAGGACGAGTTGCTCGCGTCGGTGATGGACGGTGGGCCGGTCCCCGAGATCCCCGAGGGTGAACGGGCCCGCGACGTCTACGCGCGGTTCGTCCGCAAGAATCTGGGCGAACGGTACGACTGCGACCTGTCGGGATACTCGGTGTCAGAGACCATCGACTCGATCGAGTACTTCCTGTTCCCCAACGCCTTCTTCTTCCCCGGGCTCCAGTTCCCGATGGTCTACCGCTTCAGACCCGAAGGCCGCGACCCCGACCGCTCGATCTTCGACCTGCTGATCCTGCGTCCCAAGCCGTCCACCGGTGAGCCGCCACCGCCGGCCGAACCGTTCGACCTCGATGTCGACGACAGCTACACACTCGCACCGGGTTTACCCAAGGCGCTCGGACAGATCTACGACCAGGACACCGGAAACCTCGCCGCGATGACGCGCGGCTTCAAGGCGAGCGCGAAAGGGGCCCAGACCCTCGGCGACTACCAGGAATCTCGGGTCCGACATCTGCACGACGGCGTCCGTCGCTACATTTCCGGCCGGTAGCTGCTGTGGCCGGGTTCGGTGATGTCCAACACATCGAGCGCAAAGCCCGAGGCGATTAGCGCGTCGAGGCCGTCAGGAAAGCGGTGAGCCCAATCGGCGACATACTTGCGCGCCGAGATGCGCCACTCGTCGCCCCGCCGCTGGAGCTCGTCGAGATAGCGTCCGCCGAACATCGCATCCGCCAGCTCACCGTCGGCGTTTCGGTGGGCCGCCACGGTGAAGCCGTAGGACTCAGCCCGAGCATCATCGCCGTCGACCTCAACCAACACGCCCGTCGTCACGTGCCAGCGGCGCGCCGAGGCCGCCTCGGTCTCCAGTGCAACCTCGACCCAGGCCGAAGCCGGCCCCTTGAAGAAGCCGTAGTCGACATCCGCGTCGGGCCAGAAGCACGAAGCATGCCCATCTCTGTCGAGCCAGTCGAGCGTGCGCCCGTATCGCATGAGAACCTCGGTACACGCTTGCTTGTCGAGAAGTTCCCTCACCTGAGAATCCATGCCTAGCCGCCGAAGCCGGTCGCGAGTTTGCCTTCTCTCATCAGCGCGGCTCGCTCTCCGATGACATCGAGCCAACCGGGATGGGTCACGATCCAGAAGTCGTTGCGCTCGATGCCGGCTAGGACCATGTCGGCTACCTCGCTCGGGTCGAGGCCGGCGCCGGTTATCTTCACCGCCGCTTCGCGAAACGCATCGTCGGTGGCCGATGGCTCGGCCGAGGCAACCCCGGTCGCCTCGCGGTTGCGACCGCTGTCGCAGATCAGCGTCTGCACCGCGCCCGGACACAACACCGAGGCGCCGATCGGGCTGCGGTCACCTTGGAGCTCGAGGCGCAGGGTCTCGGTGAGCGCAACAACGCCGAACTTCGAGACGTTGTAGGGCCCGATGTTCGCTGTCGCCTGCAGGCCGGCGGTTGAAGCCGTGTTGAGAACGTGCCCCTCACCCGCTTCCTTGATGAGCGGCAGAAAGACCTTCACCCCGTAGATCACGCTCCACAGGTCGACGCCGAGCACCCACTCCCAGTCCTCGATCGTCAACTCCTCGAGCGTCCCAGCGCGAACCACCCCGGCGTTGTTGTGGATCACGTTGACGCTTCCGTATTCCGCGATCGTCTCATTCGCCAGGCGCTCGATTTGATCGAGCTTCGACACGTCGGTCGGCACACCGATCACCTCATGGCCGGCCGCGAACAGCTGCGCGACCGCTGCGTCGAGCGCGTCGGTCTCGATATCGGCCAGAACCAACCTCATGCCCCTCTGAGCGAAACGGGTCGCTGTCGCCAACCCGATGCCGCTTGCCGCGCCCGTGACGACCGCAACCCTGCCTTCGAACTGCTCCATGTCGTGCTCCCTGACCCCTCGCCGCGAAGGCGATGTCGCTGTCCCCCACTTCGCTCTTCGCCAACCCAGTCTCCGCGCTAGCGGAAACCCCATGCAACCCCGGAGGTTGCGGGACCGCCCGTTGGAGCTGAAGAGGTGCTGGCGACGGAGCGCAGTGCCACGGTCGACACCGGACGCAAGCTGGGTTAAGAGTGAGGCCAGACGCTGGGAAGGTGCCCGATGCTACGACTCATACGAGCAATACAAGCCGCGGTGGTGCTGTCGCTAGCAGCCGTTGGTTGCACGACCGGGGACGACGATGCAGCCCCCGCTTCGACTACGAGCGCACAGCAGCCTGCAGAGACAACGACCACGAGCACCGCAGAGACGGTGACACTGCCCGATTACGCCGCGGAGGCGGCCGAGTTCCCCGACGCCGTTGACGACAAGTCGTTGCCGCCAATCGATCCCGACCAGGCCATAGGTTCATACGGCTTTTCCCGGTACGTCTACACCAAGGTCGACGCGGAGGTGATCCCGACCCTCATAGAGGGCCCCCGCGGACTCCAATATCGGTGTCAGAGCTCGGAACTGGAATGCAGCTACACGGAACTGAAGGCCCTCAGCGAATCGGGAGAGCCGGTCCCTGACTACCTGGGCATGACCAGCGCCGAACTGACCGAGCTGGTCAGCCAGCTCGACGCCGTGAACAAGGCCGTCGACGAGTACCCGACCCTCGAGGAAGCTTGCGCGGCAGGGTTCGTGGTCAGCTCGTCGCAGAACGCGAACATGGGCATCCACGTCCAGAACCCCAACGGGACCTCGCTCGAGTTCGATCCGTCACGGCCGCAGATGGTCCTCTATGCGAAGGACGGGGGCGAGAAGCTGACCCGAGATGAGCTGGGTGCGTGTATCGACGGTGAGTGGACAGGTGAACCGGGCTACGAATCGGTGGGTGCGGTCTTCACGCTGTTGCTGAGCGAAGAGCACCCCGAAGGGTTCGCCGGACCGATCGACAACTGGCACATCCACTTCAACACGTGCGCTGGTTCGGCGAAGGAAGGAGGCGCCAAATCAATCGAGGACATCGCGGCAGAATCCGACGGTACGCGCGGTGCCTTCAGCCGGGACCAATGCGAGGCAGACGGTGGCGCATTCCAGGAAATCATCCCGGTTTGGATGATGCACGCCTATGCGGATCCGGCATATGACGCTCAAGGCGGAGTGTTTGCAATGTTCAATCCGAATCTCCCGCCGGTCATCGAGAACCCCGACGACATCGAGAGGCTGCGGACCGTGCCGATCGACGGCGCCGTCACCGCACCCATCAACAACTTCGACTTCGGCGACCTCACCGTCGACGCGGGTCAATCGATCGTGTTCTCAAACTCCGACAGCGTGCCCCACACCGTGACAGCGGGCTCGCCCGCCGAACCGCTCGCAGCGTTCGATTCCGGCCTGCTCGGCACCGGCGAATCGTTCGAGCTGAGCTTCGGCGAAGCCGGCGAATACGCCTTGTTCTGCGCACTCCACCCAGGGATGACCGCAACGGTCACGGTCGAGTGACCTGGAGACCGCGCGGATTACTCCAGTCTGCGCTCTGAGACGTTTTTCTCGGCTCCTTCGTCGCCGAGAACGGTGCTCTATTCTTGGGTCGACTCAACGGATTGTCCTCCTTCGTCGGAGCAATCCGCAGAGTCTCCTGACATCGACTGCGACAAGCGAAGGCACGAGCTCGCCGGTTAGGCCGGTCAGGGCGGTCGTTCTTAGGGTGAAACGATGACCTCAGCGCCGACGCTCGACGCCGACGAAGCGCTGGCGCGGGCCGACCGGCTCAGCGCCGCTCTAGCCGAACGAGCTGTCGAAGCCGAAGCCCTGCGGAGAATGCACCCCGACACGGTGCGCGACCTGGGCGACTTGGACCTCTGGCGCATGGTCGTGCCGACCTCGCTCGGCGGTCACGGTCTCGACGTCGAGACGCTGGCGCAGGCGACGCGCATTCTCGGTCAGGGCTGCGTCGCGCAGGCCTGGACCGCCTCCTTCCTCATCATGCACAACTGGATGCTCATCCGGTTCCCCGAAGCCACCCGCGACGAGCTGTTCGGCGAGGGCGACCCGTGGGCCCTAGCACCGGCTCCGCTCGCGCCCACCGGCACACTCGAGCCGGCTGACGGCGGTTTCGAGCTGAGCGGCACTTGGGAGTTCGCTACCGGAGTGCACCACGGCGATTGGGTGATGGTGCACGCGGTTCAGCACAGACCTGAGCTCGCGACGAGGTTCGCTCTGCTCCCCATTGAGGAGGTCGAGATCCACGACGTGTGGTCCACCTCCGGCATGAAGGCGACGGGCAGCGACACGGTCAGCGTCGCGGGTGCACGGGTCCCGACCCATCGAACCGCCGACACCGCGACGGTCATGTTCGGCGGCGACCGCATCGAGGGCGATGCGATGTCGGGGCTACCGGCGCCGCAACTGCTCGCGATGATCGCTGCAGCCCCGGCCCTCGGTGCAGCAGAAGCCGCCGTCGAATTGTTCCGGGAGCGGGTCGCCACCCGTGTCCTCGCCTTCACGGCCGGCGATCGGGCGATCGATCAACCGGCAGCGCAGATCCGGCTGGGCACTGTCATCAGTGAGCTCGACGCGGCCCGCGCCCACTGGAACGCAGCACTCGCCGAACTCCACAGCTACTCGGGCGGCGACGGCATCCCACTCGATCGACGAATGGCCATCCGGCTCACCGCCAGCTCCACCGTGCGCGCCGCGAGGAGCATCATCGACACGATCGCAGCCGGTGCCGGTGCCTCGGTGTATTTCGACGGTTCACCGTTCCAGCGAATCCAGCGCGACGTCGAAGTGCTGAAGGGTCACGTCATCTTCGACTGGGACCGCACCACTCAGCTCGCAGGCAAGCTCGCTCTCGGCCTCGACCCAGACCCCGGCGACATGGTCTGAGGGAACAGCGTGGAACCGGTATCACTCGGCACTAGCGAGCCGGCAGCCCCGCCGCGACGGCGCGGTAGTAGTTCTCGGACATGTACGTCGGGCTCGCCTCAGCCAACACCTCCGCGATCGCCCGCTTGATCTCGCGAGCCTCGCTCACCTCGGGGGTATCGGCGGTTGCCATCGCGAGCAGGTCGACGACATGGAGCGCAAGTTGCGGCTCACCGGCATCGAGGTGCTTGCGCGCAGCGTCGAGCACCGCTTGCTTGTCGGTGATCGCATCGAGCACCGCCTCGGTGCTCTGTGAGACCGGCGCCGGATGCAACGACGTAATGTTGCGGTCCCACCAGCCGGCTTCGATCCGCCATACCTCGCGCACGACGTAGTCGACGCAACCGTAGCTCTGCGGTAGCCAAGGCGACTCCGCGTACTCGGCGGGGAATTCGATGTCGTTGACGACGTCCTCGATGACCATCCCGGCGTTCATGCGAGCAATCGTCTCGGACCGTATGTAGCGGAGGGCATCGCGAACGGTCGTCAGCATCTCCCGGATGTTCTCGGCTCCGTGGATCTCCGGGCCGTACTCGCGTATGAGCGTCTCTGCCGGATACTCGAGGTACTTGTCGAGCTGGTCGGCCCACGCCCTTGGATCGCGAGGCGATCTGAGCGGAGAGCCGATGTTGGGGAAACTCCCGATCGTTGCGTTGGCGCCGTAGAGGATGCCGTCGTCGGGGAACCACAAGCCGGTGCCGTCATCGGTCTCGGCGTGGCAGTGCACGAGAGTGATCCTCCGCCCCGACGTGTTGAGCTCCATCTCGTCGATGTAGGTCACGTCGGGGTCGACGAGGATCTCGAACATATGGGTCCCGACGATCGAGTTGGGCGGGAAGCCGAACTGCCACTCGGTCACACGCTCGAGGTACTCCTGGGTCTCTCGGTAGCGGCGCAGCCTAAGCAGCACGTTTCGATGGGCGATGATCGTCGGTCGCGGATCGCCTCGGCGCTCGCTGTCTGCAAGCCACTCTTCAACGCCGTGGTTGTAGGCGGTGTGGCCGTGGCTGTACACGATCGTAGAGACGGGCTCGTCGGTGACCTCCCGAAGCGCGGCGATCATGTCCTTTGCATGGTCAGGGGCGATGCCCGTATCGACCTGAAGCAGCCCATCACCGGTGTCGACCGTGAGCGCGTTCCCTGTGCCGTACTGAATGTCCTGCAGCCACATGCCCGCGGCCACCTCGCGGAACGGCAAGGCGGTGGCGCCACCCCCGGTTGCGTTCGACTCGAACCAGTCGACCGAGTTCTCGATGCGTTCAGGGCCCGATGTCGATCTCGTCATTTTGCTGCCTCGTTGTCGCGATCGTCCGAGTCTGCCGCCGAGCGGGCATCGGATGCCAGCGCGGCCGCGACGAGTTCGTCGGTGCCGACGAACAGCCCGGTCGTTGCCACGATCTCCTCTGCCGCGACACGAACCTGTCGTTTGGTGAGACGCAGGACGATCGGTCGTAGCTCGAGGAACTTGGCGACGTAACGCTCGACTTCGTCCTCGAGGTCCGGTTGCGCGACCACGCCGTTGAGAATTCCCCAATCGGCCGCCTCATTGGCTGATATCCGCCGCGTCGTGAGGATCAGCTCCAGCGCCCGGGCCGACCCGAGCTGTCTCACGAGCAACGGGACACCGCTCCAGCCGAGCGGCATACCGAGCTCGGCCTCGGGCAACGAGAGCCATGCATCCTCCGACGCAAGGCGCAGATCGCAGGTCATCGCCAACACGAATCCCCCGCCGACCGCTGGGCCGGGTATTGCGGCGATCGTGACTCCTTCGATCGCTTGCACCGCGGCGACCATGTCGGCGCCGAGCGTCGCGGTCCGCTCGGCATGGTCGCCCGGCGCGTCTTCATCCTCCACGTTTGCCGCGAGCTCGCGCAGATCGAACCCACCGGAGAAGGCCCGCCCCTCACCGGTCACCACTACGACATCCGCGCCGGCGTCGTTGACCGCCTCGGCAGCTGCCTTCAGCTCGACCAGGGCGTCCGAACCGAGCGGGTTCAGCTTCTCCGGCCGGGCGAGCGTGATGCGACCGACCCGACCGTCGATATCGAGCTTCAAGGTTGAGAAGGTGTCCACGAGCTATGCCTCGTCCAGGACTCGAACGAGCTTCTTGGGTGCGATCGTGCGATAGCTGTCGATGATCAGCTCCTCGACCTCGCCCCAGTCGGTTGTGGCATCGATCACGATGCCGATCCAGCCGCGGTTGCCGACATACTTGGGCCGATAGAAGGGGCGCCCGACGGCAAGCAGCGACTCCTGTTCGCCGGGAGCGGCTTTCATCGTCATCGTGGTCAGTTCCACCGGCTGAGCGTCAGTGTCGTCTGCGTCCGGCACCCACGCGTCCGCCCCCACGCCAATGCCGGCGAAGATCTTGTCGCGCACGCGAAACGTCGGATGCCCCCACGTTTCCTTCTCGACCGCCTCCGGCAGCTCGAGGCAGATCTCACGTGCCGCGGCCAGAAGATCGGGATCGATGTCCGCTGTCGCCATCGACCCATTCTTACCGCGCCCCGGCACTCCGGCGCCTGGTCCCGCGGGGCTCGCGACTCAACAAGATGAGACGCGACCAGAGCGGATCAGAGGACTGCGGGACTGTCGCGTATACGCGACAGTCTAACGATGGGGTGTGACAAGTGGATTGAGCTATCGGCCGCATGCGACCCCCGACGCGCGCTCGTGTCGGGTGCGATGGCACGGAGCGCACCGAAGCTGCAGCTCTCCGGTCACGGTGCGCCCCGTCTCCGAGTAGGCGGGGACAAGGATCACCTCGGTCGTCACTCCGTCGTCGCCGCCGAGCACCGTGACCATCGCGTCGTGTCGCTGCTGTGCGAGGGAGGCCAGTTCGCCGCCTTCGGGCTCAGAGACCGATCTCATGACCAACGTGTCAACGACTGACATCAATAGGCCTGCATCGGCCGGTGGCATGCGTAGCTGCGCTAGCACCATGCCACCGGGCTCTGAGTGCCACGTCAGTGATCGGCTGCTGTGGTGGCGCTCGTCGACCAGTTCGTCAGGCTCGTGACGTGCAATCCATGCGGCGATGGCCTTACCGAGATCTGCGGCCGGCGTCCGCCGAGCGATCTCGACCAGGTCAGCCTCGTTCTGGGCCGTGACGGACCTTGTCAGCTCCCGCGCCTTCGAGAACGAGAGCTCTCGCGACCGCAGCGCCTCGTCGACCAGTGGCATCTCACTCAATACCCGACCGACTCTTATCCACTCATTGGCCGTGCGCTGGGCTATGTCGAGCCGATCGGCGATCCAGCGCCCAGGCGACGAGTACCCAGCAGCTAGCCACTCCGTACTGCCCGCGAACTCCGCGGCAAGCCTCACCACCTCGTACTGACCGTCCACAGACCGCCATCCCGCCTCGACCAGCCGCTCGCCCAACTTGCCCACGCCACTCCTCCCGCAGATTCACAATCGGAGGACGGCCTCTTCTGTCTCCCCGAAGGGCTGGCGGGCTGTCGATGCCTTCTGCATCGACAGTACCCAAAGGGTGTGACACTCACCTGGCCCCGCGGTGCCCGGCGCTCCCGCGCCTGGTCGACAATTCAGTGCCAGGTCGAACTTGGCCCAGGATTGCAGGGCGCCGGGTGCCTAACCCCGCTACCCAGGTTGGTGCAACTCGATCAGGTTGCCCGATGGATCCTGAAGGAATGCCTGGCGGCCGCCGCCGACTGGAGATGGATCGCTCACCTCTATGTCTTCTGCTCGCAGCTCGGCGACCGCTGCGTCGAGGTCTTCCACCGCGATCGCGAAGTGCTGACCGAGGTTGGCCGGCGGCCGGCCTTCGATCAGGTGCACCTGGGTCACTCCGAGGTCGATCCATGCGCCGCCAAATCCGAAATCGGGTCTGTCGTCGCGCACACTGCCGCCGAGTGTCTCGGTGTAGAAGGCGGTGCAGGCCGCGACATCGTCGACGTTGATGGAAACATGGTGGATTGCCAGGGGTCGCATGTCAGTCGGGCCTCACGATCTCGAACAGGTCGGTTGCGTGGCTGTACCAGTTCCCGGCGTGGCGACCGACGGCGCGCAGTTCACGTTGATCGACTCGGGTTCCGTCGAGCAGCCCTTCGGCGACGTGGAATTCGACGATCTCACCGATCACGAGCGCGTTGCCGAAGTCCTCGTGGCCGATGCGCACGATGTCGATCACCGTGCACTCCATGTTCGCCTTGCACTCCCCCACGAGCGGCGGCCGGACCGTCTCGGACGGCACAGCGGTCAGTTCAGCCTCGGCGAACTCGTCGACATCTGCCGGGAACGTAGCCGCGGTCGCGTTCATCGCCTCGACCACCTCGTCGGCGACGACGTTGAGGGTGAACTCGGGCACCTCACGGACGTTGTCGAGGGTGTCCTTGCGACCGAGCCGACCGGGAGAGAACACCACCATCGGTGGAACTCCCGACACGCCGTTGAAGAACGAGTACGGCGCAAGGTTCAACGCACCCGACGCCGACATCGAGCCGACCCATCCGATGGGCCTCGGTACGATCAGCCCCGTCATGAGCTTGTAGGCGTCGACGCCATCGAGGTCGGCGACGGTGAAGCGCTTCTTCGGCATCGGCTCGCTCAAAGCACCGAAGCTCCGTACATCTCGCCGAGTGGTTCTGCCAGCAGCTCGAGGCGTTCACCGTCGGGGCCACGGAAGTAGATCGACGTCTCGTAGTCGAAGTCGATCGGCACGCCGGCAGCCTCGAGTTTGGCGCGCAGGCGAGATTGCGTCTCGGGCGTCACCGAGATGGCCAGGTGATGAAAGCCGCCGAGGACTTCGGCGTACGGACCGAGGTCGAGCCCCGGGAAATCGAAGAACGCCAGCGCGTTGCCGTTGCCGATGTCGAAGAAGAAGTGCGTCGAACCGGGGTAGTCCCGGTTCTCGAAGAGGTCGGTCAGCGGGAACTCCAGGATGCCCTGGTAGAACTCGATCGTCTTGTCGACATCGGAGGACAGCAGCGCCAGATGGTGAACGCCGCCCGCTGACGATGCGGGTGGGGTGTCGCTCAGGTGCTTCGACCTCAGTTGATCCCACTCTTCGGATCGATCCGCGCCTCTCTCAGACTTCATCAGATCTCCTCGGTCCAGGTAGCTAGCTGAACCCTATATGTCAGGCACCGAGCTCAAAGTGAACTGAGTCCAAGTGCGTCTTGAGCTCGGTGCCTGACACCCATGTGGTTCGGGCCAGGAGCCATGGGGGGCAAACGACCGGCTTCGCCGACGTTTGCGAACCCCGCTTGCACGCAGATTAGGTTCGCCACGTGGACTCAACGAATCCCGTCGATGAGCTCGTCGGGCGCGTCGCACACGACGTCGACAAGGGTCTCGTTCCTGCGGCGCAAGTTGCGGTCGCAGTCGACGGGCACCTGGTCGTCGCGGAGTCGTTCGGCACAGCGACCGCCGATCACCGCCTGCCGCTCTTTTCGGCATCGAAGGTGTTGCCGTCGGCCGCCGTGTGGCGGTTGTTCGCCAACGGCGAGGTCAGACCCGACCAGCCAGTCGTCGAGGTTCTGCCGTGGTTCGTGGGCGGTGGAAAGGAAGGCGTCACCATCGAGCATCTGCTTCTCCACACTGCGGGGCTAGCGAACGCACCTCTCGGTCCGCCCGAGTGGTTCGACGCCGAGCAGAGGCGGGCCAAGATGGCCACCTGGTACTGCAAGACGCCAGCCGGTGAAACGTTCGCCTACCACCCCACGTCGGCAGCGTGGGTCCTCAGCGAGGTCATCTCCTCGATCGTCGGGTCGGACCACCGGTCGGCCATCCACTCGCTCACGACCGCACCCCACGAGTTGCCTGCCATGCTCGGCATCGACGACACGACAGTGCGGGTCTGCGATGTCGTCGCCGTAGGCGCCGAACGCGCGGACGACCCCGGGCTGCCTCCCGAGGTGACCGACGACTCGCTGTTGCGTTTCAACGACCACGACACCCGTGCCCTCGGCGTTCCGGGCGCCGGCGGCTTCGCACGGGCCGCGGACATGGCGATGCTGTATCAGGCGCTGCTGTTCGACGAGCACAACTGGTGGAGTCGCCCCGTTCTCGACGACGTCACCGGGACCGTTCGGGTGACCCAACTCGATGTTCTGCGCGGCGTATCCGCCAACCGCACCCGCGGGTTGATTTGCGCCGGCGACGACGGACACGCTGCGATGCGTGGATTCGCGAGCACTTGCTCGTCGGCGGCGTTCGGCCACGACGGAGCGGCGGGACAGGTCGCCTGGGCCGACCCCGCGACCGGTATGTCGTGCTGCTTCCTCACCGCCGGAATCGACCGTGACGTTGCACGGCAATACCGTCGGGCCATCGGGATATCGAACCGCGCCGCGGCGGTCGGCGTCGCAGCGCATGCAGCGAAAGGAGATCGATGAGCTTCAACCTGGCCGAGCTGTTCGAGCGCGTTGTACGCCATGATTCGGCTCGCGAAGCGATCGTCACCTCGCGACGTCGCCTGACCTACGGCCAGCTCGACGACCGGGCCAACCGTATGGCAGGCGTGCTCGCAGCACGCGGCATCGGTCGGGGAGACCGCGTCGGACTCCAGCTCCTCAACGGCACCGAATACATCGAGGGCATGCTCGCTGCGTTCAAGCTTCGCGCAGTACCGATCAACATCAACTACCGCTATGTCGAGCGCGAACTCGCCTACCTGTTCGACAACGCCGACCTACGACTACTCATCGCCCACCGCCAATTCGGCGAGGTGGCCGCCGAAGCCGCCGCAACCGTCGACGGCCTCGACCACCTCATCGTCGTCGACGACGACGACACGGACTCTGCGACCCCGACCGGCAGCGCGAACTACGAGGCGCTGCTTACCGAGACAGACCCCGCCGAACCCGTAGATGGCCGCTCAGGCGATGACATCTACTGCGCCTATACGGGCGGGACCACCGGCATGCCAAAAGGCGTGCTCTGGCGGCACGAGGACATCTTCTTCGCTGCGATGGGCGGCGGCGACCCGACCACGCTCGAGGGTCCCATCGCCAACCCCGACCAAATCGTCGAGCGCATCCCCGATGTAGCGGGCGTCACGTTGCTGATGCCCCCTCTCATGCACGTCAGCGCACACTGGGGCGCGTTCCAGGCCTTTTTCGGTGGCGGCAAGGTGGTGCTCCCCCCGCCGGGGCCGCTCGACCCCGCCACGATCTGGGACCTCGTCGGCACCGAATCGGTCAATATCCTGGTCATCGTCGGCGACGCGATGGCTCGCCCCCTTGCCGATCACCTGGATGCCAACCCTCGCAGCGACATCGACTCGCTGTTTGCGATCGGGTCGGGCGGCGCCATCCTCTCGGCGTCCACGCGCGAACAGCTGAACGCGCTGCTGCCGAACGCAATCATCGTCGACGGGTATGGCTCGAGCGAGACCGGCGTCGCCGGGACAGCTACAGGCGACAGCTCCGGCGGCGGCCCTGCGTTCATGATGAAGGACGACACGACCGTGCTCGACGACGACCTCGATCCGATCGAACCGGGTTCGGGCGCCGTCGGCAGACTCGCCCGGCGCGGCCACGTTCCGCTCGGCTACTACAAGGACGAATCGAAGACCCAGGCGACCTTCGTCGAGATCGACGGTGCGCGGTGGGTCCTGCCCGGCGACATGGCGACGGTGACCGCAGGCGGCGAGATCGTCCTTCTCGGCCGCGGCTCGGGCTCGATCAACACGGGAGGGGAAAAGGTGTTCCCCGAAGAGGTCGAGGCCGCTCTCAAGAGCCACGAGGACGTCTTCGACGTGCTGGTCGTGGGCGTCGGCGACGATCACTGGGGACAGAAGGTCGTCGCTGTCGTAGAACCTCGCGAAGGTGCACAGCCGACCGCCGACACCATCCGCGATCACGGTCGTGCAGAACTGGCCGGCTACAAGGTGCCACGCGAGGTCCTGCTCGTCGCTCACATCGAGCGCGGACCGAATGGCAAACCCGACTACAAATGGGCCAGCAGCCTGGCCGAGGCCAGTCTCGGCGTGAAAGAGGAGACAACGACATGAGGCGACTCTCCGGTACCGACGCGACTTTCCTCAACATGGAAACCCGCTACTGGCATCAACACGTCGGTGGGCTCACGATCCTCGACGCCACCGAGGCTCCCGACTACGACTTCGACACGTTCCTCGAGGTCCTCGAGGAACGGCTTCCCTATGCCCCGAAGTTCTTGTGGAGGCTCAAGGAGGTTCCACTCGGACTCGACCTCCCCGTGTGGGTCGCCGACGACGATTTCGACATCCGCCACCATGTTCGCCGCGTCGGCGTCCCGAGCCCGGGCGGTCCGAAGGAGACCGCAGAGATCGCCGGCCAGATACTGAGCTATCAGATCGACCGCAGGCACCCGCTGTGGGAGCTCTGGTTCCTCGAAGGTCTAGCCAACAACCGCGCCGGCATGGTGATGAAGTACCACCACTGCCTTCTCGACGGTGTCTCGGGCGCCAACCTTGCGACGGTGCTCATGGACACCGAACCCGATCCCCCCGGCGACGATGAGCTGACGCCACCTCCCGAGACCGACATCGGTCACGAACCGAGCGACATGGAGCTGTTCGCGCGTGGCCTGATTCCGACGGTCCGGACACCGGCACGTATCGTTCGCTACGGCCAACAGCTCCTCACGCGGGCCATCGCCGCCGCTTCCTACGCACGCGATGGCGGCGAGCTTCCCACGCTCACCGACGTCCCGAAGACATCGTTCAACGACACCGTGGGCCCGCGGCGGGCACTCGCCTTTTCCTCGGTTTCACTCGACGACGTGCGGGCGCTGAAGGAGCACTACGAGGTCAAGGTCAACGACGTTCTACTTGCCCTTTGCGCCGCCGCCCTGCGCGGATACCTGATCGACAACGATGAGCTGCCCGACAAACCCCTCATCACCGGCGTACCGGTTTCAACGAGAGCCGAGGGCGACACGGCGATGGACAACCAGGTGGCCACGATGCAGGTGTCGCTGGCGACCCACATCTCCGACCCTGAAGAACGCCTAAAGGCCATCTACCGTAGCAGCCAGAGCGCAAAGGAGATGACCGACACGGTGCGCTCGCACCACATCCAGTCGATCGGGGAGACGGCGCCTCCTGTCGTGTTGAACCTCGCGATGATGACTGCGGCATCGACCCACGTGCTTTCGCGTCTACCCGCGATGACCAACACCGTGGTCTCGAACGTTCCCGGGCCGCCGTTCCCCCTCTACACGGCAGGGGCGAAAGTCACCGGGATATTCCCCACCAGCGTGATCCTCGACGGAATGGGCCTCAACATCACCGTATTCAGCTACGAGGACCGCATCGACTTCGGACTCCACATGGACCCTGACCTGGTAGAGGACGGCTGGGGCCTCGCGGAGAGAGTCCCGTCCGCGCTGGCCGAATTGATGACCGCAGCCGGTCTCGGAAATCCGACACCCGTCGAGGACCCTTTCGGTGAAAGGTCGGCACCGAAGAAGCCCAAGCCCAAGAAGCCGGCAAAGGGCAAGAGATCGAAGAGCACGGCGAAAAAGCCCAAGACGAAGAGCAGCGCCTGAGCGGTGCGACGGCTGACCGGCGCCGATGGCTACCACCTCTATGAAGAGACGCGTGTGCAGCACATGCACACGATCAAGATCGCCATCATCGATCGGTCGACCGCCCACGAGCCACTGACCTTCGAGTGGGTCGCCAGCCGCATGGGTCGTGGAATGGTGCACATACCGCCGTTTCGCTGGCAGCTGGCGGAGGTGCCGCTGCGTATCGGCCACCCGGTCTGGGTCGACCGACCCGACATCGACATCAACTACCACCTCCGCCGCGCAGCGGTGCCCGCCCCGGGCGGACAGGTCGAGTTCGACGACGTGGTGAGTCAGATCGCCAGCGTGCCGCTCGAACGCGAGCACCCGCTATGGCAACTGTGGTTCGTCGAAGGACTCGCCGACGATCGGGTGGCGTACGTGCTGAAGATGCACCATGCGCTGGCCGACGGTGTGGCCAGCGCCGACCTGTTGATGATGGCGTTCCAGGACGACCCCGAAGACCGTCAACCCCTGATGCCCGACGACGACGCTCCGAGCGAACCCATGCCGTCACGGCGCACGCTATTTCGGGACGCGCTGCGAGACCTGGTCGCCATGGGTGCCAGCCTCCCCCACATGCTGCGCCGAACCGTCGCCGTCCTGGTAGAGAGCGTGAGGCGTAGGCGAGCCGGCATCAACCCCGAAGCTCCGTTCAATGCCCCTCCGACACGCTTCGACGACGACCTGACGCCCCAGCGCCTCTACGTCAACGTCACCGTGCCGCTCTCGGACCTCAAGGCTGTCAAACAGGCGTTCGGATGCACGATCAACGACGTCTACCTCACGATGGTCGGAGGGGCGGTCCGCCATTACCTCGCCGCCAGAGACGAACTCCCCGACCGCTCACTGACCGCCAGCATGCCCCGGTCTATTCGACGGCCCGACGAAGCCGACGACTGGGGGAATCGGGTCACCAACCTGACATCGACGCTCGGCACCAACATCGCGGACCCGATCGAGCGACTCGCCGCAGTCCATGCGAGTACCGAGGCGTCAAAAACGGCTTTGGCCAGGCGCGACGAACGCTTCTCATGGGACTGGCAACGCCTCTACTGGATCTGGAAGGCATGGTCGGTCTGGCTGCCCAAAGCAGCTCACGGACTGACCGGCGAGCCGGTCTTCAACGTCGTCGTGTCGAACGTCGCCGGCTCACGAGAGCCTCGATTCGCTCACGGGGCCCGACTCGCCGCTGTGCAGTCGATGGGACCGATCATCGACCGGATGGGGCTGAACGCGACAGCGTGGAGCTACGTCGACGATTTTTCCATCGGGCTCGTCGCCTGCCGCGACCGGGTTCCCGATCTACGTGAGCTCGCCGATCGATTGCCCGTCGAACTCGCCGAGTTGGTCGCCGCAGCCACCGCCCGAACGGCTGCGTCCGTCAGCTGATTGTGGTCTCGATCGCCTCATCGACGAGATCCCACACCGAGCTGTCCCACATGTGGCCGACATGACCACCCTCGTACCATTCGATCCTGGGGCAACCCCAATGGCGCCACAGGGTTAGTGCCTGGCCTGGCGCAGACACGCGGTCGACCACGCCCGCGTAGATGAATCTGCGGTCGAACGGCACCTTTGTCTCGAGGCCGAGCGGCGAGATCAGCCGGTGAATCGCACGGACGGTGTCACCGGCCATCAAAGCTATGTCGTCCTGGTCGGAGGTCATGCGCACGGCGTGTTCGAGAATGATGGCAGGGAAGTCGATGACGGGAACGCCGGCGACGATTCCGTCCACACGGTCGTCGAGCCCGGCGAGGAGCGAGCCGACGTAGGCCCCGAGTGAAACGCCGTGCACGACGATCGGCGCGTCGGATTGGCTGCGGATCCAGCCGATACATCGGCGCACGTCCCAAACCGCCTGCGCGATTCCGAACACATTCATCGAGAAATCGATGCCCGGCGGAGGCTCGGGCGAGGAGTCGTCGCGCCGTACACCGTGGTGAGGAAGCACGGGGTGCATCACGTTGAGGTCGTGGCGCTGGGCGAATCCCTCGGAGCGAAACAACATCAAGTCGTTCATGGTGCCCTGCCGGTGGCCGTGGATGTTGATCAGCCACGGACGATCGGGAAGGTCGGAACGCAACACGAACGCGTGGGCGTCGAGGTTGGCCTCCCATGCATTCCAGTGGACGGCCGCGGTCTCGTGAACCTCGTAGGCGCTCGGGAACGAGATGTGTTCGGCGGTTGTCCGCCACGAAGAAGCTCGACCGACCGTCACTTCGGCAGGGTCAGGGGCGGGCGGGGTGAGGTGAAACTCAGCTGGGTCGGCCGGCAACAGACCGAGCCTGATCTGGTTGTAGAGAATGTCGGCGTCCTCGTTCGCCTGGACGAGCTGCTCGCGCATGTGGTTCCGGCTGCCGCGTGCAAACACCGCCGTCACGAACTCGTCGAGCATCGCCTCGGCGAAAAGGCGCGGTGTGGCGCGCTTGATGCGCGTCGTCACCTCGCGCTCCTCGGCCTTCGCCTCAGCGAGTGCGCCGGCAGCCCGAGGTCCGACTAGCGCGAACTGCATTCCGGGCAGGCCTTCGAGCATGGTCATGGTCATGGCCACGGCACCTCCTGAGGTCCATAGCAGGACTGCGCTAACCATAGCAAGCACCCCGGCCCCGTGCCCACTTGCGCTGAAGGTCGTTCCGGCATTTGTGCAACGCTGTCGGCCATGAGCCGATCAAACGTCCTGGCGATCTCGCTTGCCGTACTGCTGTTGGCAGCGTCGTGTTCCGACGACGCCGGCGAGGACGAAGCCATCGACGAGCCGGCAAGCACCACCGAGACCTCGTCGACCCAGACCTCGTCGACCCAGACGAGTGCAACATCGCCGCCCTCGAACACAACCGTCGCCGCCCCAGCCGAGGCAGCACCGCCGTCGGAGGTCGACGGTCCGCAAAGCGACGCACCCAACACGATCGTCCTGCCCCAACCCGCAGCCGGCCTGCCCGACGGGTACACCGAGGAGGAGTTCTTCATCGGTGGCGAGGCGACCAGCTTCGCGGCGGTCGGCGAACAGGACGGCGACGGCATGTGGAGTGTCGAAGCAGACCAAACCTCTGACTACCGCACCCGCATGATCGTTCGGCGCCCTCCGGCCGAGCGCTTCAGCGGCACCGTGATCGTCGAGTGGTTCAACGTGACCGCCATCGAGGCGGCCCCGGATTGGGCCTACGTGTCCGAGGAGATCGGCCGTGCAGGTCACGCTTATGTCGGGCTCAGCGCACAGGCCCAGGGCGTGATGGGAGGCGAAACGCTGCTCAGCGTGGAGATCGATGACGAAGCCGCCGAGCGGCTCGGCGCCGAGGACGAGGGCCAAGGCGACTCGAGCGGCCTCGTGAACATAGATCCCGAGCGCTACGGCAGCCTGGACCACCCCGGCGACGCCTACTCCTACGACATCCTCAGCCAAGTCGGCGCCCTGCTTTCGACGAAAGGCCCAGACGTGCTCGGCGGTCTCGAGCCGACAACTCTCATCGCTGTCGGTGAGTCGCAGTCGGCGGGGTTCCTCACCACGTACGTCAACGCCATCCACCCGGTCGCCGGAGTCTTCGACGGGTTCCTCATTCACAGCCGTGGCGCCGGCTCCGCGCCTCTCGGGGGAATTCGCTCCGACGACGGAGACGCTCTGGTTGCCGACGCCGTGCACGTCCGAACCGATCTCGACGAGCCGGTACTCATTCTCGAGGCTGAGACCGACCTGACGTTGCTGGGATACTCGGCTGCCCGACAAGACGATTCCGATTCGGTGCGCACTTGGGAGATCGCCGGCACGGCACACAGCGACGCCCATGTCTTTCGGGCCATCCTCGGCGGAGACCGCGACCCGAGCCTCGGGTCGGTGCTCGGCTGCACCACCCCAATCAACGCCGGTCCCCACCACGAGGCGGTACAGGCCGGGCTCGACAAGCTCATCGAGTGGGCCCAGGACGGTCGTCCCCCGCCCACCGGCGATCGCATCGAGCTCGACGAAGTCGCCGTTGGCGAGACCGCCGCCATCGCTCGCGACGAGCTCGGCGTGGCACTCGGAGGCATACGACTACCGATCGTCGAGGTGCCGGTATTTGTCTACATCGGAGACCCGCCCGGCGACCTGTCTCTCGAGCGCACCGAGGATTTCAGCATCTGTGCGCTGTTCGGCCAGACGATCGAGCTAGACCGGGACACCCTCATCGGGTTGTACGGCAGCGCCGACGGGTACATCGACGAGTTCCGTGCTGCGACCGCCGAGGCGGTCGAGGCCGGGTTTCTCCTACCCGCCGACGGGGAGCAGCTTCTCGAGGAGGCCGAGGCAAACCGGGCGTTGTTCGACGAGGGCTGATCAGGCCCATCTCACCGCTTCGATGGTCCACGCGTATTGGTTGCGCATCATGACGCGCACCGCGTTGGTGCCTAGGACGATCGCTGCGATGATCTCGCCACCTGCAGCGACGATCGACCAACCGTCGGTCGTGCTGTCGACGAGGAGGGGATCGCTGAGCGCGCTCCACTCGGGGACCATGTGGGAGGCGATGACCCCGATGGCGATCGCGGGGAAGACAACCGCCGCGACGGCGGGTGCCGATGGGTGTCGAACCAGGATCAACGTGATCGAAACCGCCGCCAGCAACCCGACGACCGTGCCTGCCCAAACCACCGCCTCGGTCGTGGCGTCGAGCCCACGCCGAGCATGATCGGCGGTGTGAACGACCCACGCTCCGATGAAGAGGTACGCCGCGCCTCGCATCGTCCGGAAGACAAACATGATGTGGCTCCTTCTCAAAGGTGGTAGAACGTTCGCTCTACTAGAATGATCACTCTACCGAGCGATCGTTCTAGACTCAAGTCATGTCCACCCGGGATCGCATCGTCACCGCCACGGGCGAGCTATTTCGGAGTCAGGGGTTCAACGGCACGTCGTTGAAACAGGTGACCGAGGGCGCCGGGGCACCGATCGGTTCGATCTACCACTTCTTCCCCGGCGGAAAGGACGAGCTGGGCGCGGCCGTCATCCGCGAGTCCGGCGCCGTCTACCAGGCGCTGTTCGAGATGATCGCCGACGAGTCGGCCGATGTCGTCGAGGCGATCGGCAACTTCTTCGACGAGGCCGCCGCCGCGATGGAGGAACTTGACTTCATCGATCTGTGCCCGATCGGCAACGTCGCCCGCGAGATCGCGAGCACCCACGATGGCTTGCGCCTCGCGACCGTCGACGTGTTCGACAGTTGGACCGACGCCATGGTCGAACGCATGCGTGCCGCGGGAGTGAGCGACGCCGACGCTCCGGCATTGGCCGGAACACTCATCGCCGCGATCGAAGGCGGATTCATGCTCGCACGCGCTCGCCGCTCAGCCGACGACCTGCGCACCACAGGCGCACACATGCAGGCTCTGCTCGCCGCAGCTATCGACGACTGACCCACACTGAATTCGATCAGGTCGGTGGCACCGAGGCGTCGGGGACCCAGGCGCCGTGGAAACCCTCGGGAACGCGGCGCGGGAAGTGGACCCGGGCAACCTCGCTCGTCCCGAAGTTCTGAGCGTCAATGACGACCAGGTCGCTGCTGTCCCGCTCGGCGTCATAGACAGCAACCATCACCCAACCGTCGTCCTCTGCAGTCCCGTCGGCTCGCGGAACAAAGATCGGTTCGCCGCCGCCGCGACCTTCACCGTGGTCGTGCTCGACCACCGCACCGGTCTCGAAATCGGTCTTGAAGGTGCTCGCAGGCGAGGTGATCGGGTTCGACGTCGCCTCCATCGTGTAGCCGAACCGGTGCTTCCGACGTGAGACCTGGGGATTGCAGCCCGGCATCTCGTGCGCGCGATCGTCCACCCGTTCCTCGGTCACGGTGCGTGCTGTCGGGTCGACGGTCCAGCGGTCGAGGGTGGGGGCGTCGTCGCCCAAAGGACCCTGCACGTCATTTTTGAACTTGGTGCCGTGAGCGCACAGATCGACCACGACCCTTCCTTCGGCTTCATACGCGTTGAGAGGATGGAACACGTACCGGGCAGGCGCATCGCACCAGATGATGTCGTCCGCTGTCTCGGCGGTTCGATCCAGCAGCCCGACCCGCGACGGGTGCTCGGGATTCCACGCGAAAGGGAACGTGCTGCCTTGAGCGACGAGATCGAGGCTGACGGTGATCGGCAGGTCATAGACGATCGCCCAGTTGTCGGTCAGGGACATGTCGTGGATCATCGGCATGTCGGGCACGGGAACATCGACTTTCTTGATGACCCGCCCATCGGCTCCAACGACGACGTACTCGACATGGTCGACGAGGTCAGGCCACGAGTAGCACATCGCGTGAAGCTCGCCTGTTGTCGCGTCGTATTTCGGATGGGCGCTGAACCCGTTCGCTAGCGTCCCACCAAAGTCGTCGAACGCGACCGACTCGAGCTCGTAGCTGAGCTTCATCGGGGTGAGCCCGGCCTCGACCAGCGCCCATGTGTGTCCGGCGAAACCACCGACGCTCGTGTTCGGCCCCATCCCGGTCTTGGCGCCTTCGGGTCGGCTCACCGGATCTTCACCGAGAGCCTCGGTCTCGGCATCTCCGCGAATCCACCGGTTCCGATACCACTCCGCACGCCCGTCGCGTAGACGTACGCCGTGCACCATGCCGCTGCCGGTGAACCAGTGATAGCTCTCCGCTTCGACGTCGCCGACGGGGTTGGGGCCGTTGCGAAGCCAACGACCCTCGAGCTCGGAGGGGACCGACCCCGTGACCTCGAGGTCCTCGACGGTGATCTCGTCGGTGACAGGCGCAAGGTTGCCGCTGAGATACAAGCTGTTGGTGGACATGATGGTCTCCTGTTGTTCGTCTAAATGGTGGCTCTTTGCTTCTGGCCCGACCGGGCTTGCAGTGCATCGCCGATGACGTTGATCGCCAGCAAGGTCACGACCATCACCGCCGAGGGGAACAACGTGATGTGCGGCGACGCGTCTATGACGTGTCGACCATCCGCGATCGACGACCCCCAAGTCGGTGTGGGCGGCGGGATGCTCAAACCGATGAAGGCCAAGGTGCCCTCGACGAGGATCACGATGCTCAGAATGATCACGCCAAGCGTGAGCAAGACCGGTACTACGGCCGGCAGCAGCTCCTTTTGGATGATCCGGCGGTCGCGAGCACCGAGCACGCGCGCCGCCATGATGTAGTCGAGCTGCACCTCGGCGAGGGTCGCCGCCCGGAGGATCCGCGTCGCGAAAGGCACCATCAGCCAGGTGAGCGCGAGGATGATGACCGGAAGGCCGCGTCCCCACACGGCCACGACGAATAGCAGAAGCACGAGGGTCGGCACGGCGAGTGCGATGTCGACGGTCGCGGCGACGAACGAGTCGAACCGCCCACCTCGGTAGCCGGCGACGAAACCGAGCAAGCCTCCGATGATCAGTGCCAGGACGGTCGAGGACAGCCCGATGAAGAGCGACATTCGCGCGCCCCACACGACCCTCGCGAACACGTCGCGGCCGATTTCGTCCACGCCGAACCAGTGGTCGAGCGAGGGCCCTTCGCTGAAGGCGCTGAGGTCTGCATCTTCGGAGCCGTCGACGAACGGCAGCCACGGGGCGAGCAACGCCACAACCGCAAGCAAGGCGAGCCACCCGACGCAGCACCACGTGAAGAAGCCGAACCTTGCGTCGGTATAGCCCGCGCGTTCGACCTCGGGAGTGACCGGCGCGGCGTTCACAACTCGGCCCCCGGCTTCATGCGCGGGTCGACCTTCGCATAGAGAAGGTCGACGACGAGGTTCGCCAGGACGAAGGCAACCGCGATGAGTGCAACGAGGGTCTGCAGTACGAGATAGTCGCGCTGGAGAACCGAGTTCACCAGGTAGTTACCGATGCCGTTGATGCCGAAGATGCGCTCGACCACCACCGCACCCGCAATCAGACGTCCCACGCTCAACCCCGCGAATGTGAGGACCCCGATGCTCGACGGCCGCAGCGCGTGCCTCCACATGATTTTACGATCGGGCAGGCCCTTCGACTTCGCTGCGACGATGTAGTCCTCACGCAGGGTCCCGACCATCTCGGTGCGGAGCATCCGCACGTAGATGGCGATGTCGGTCAGAGCGAGTGTCACCGTCGGCAGCACCATCGACCGGAAGTGCTCGGCAGGGTCGTCGAGGAACGGGACCACCCCCACCGACGGAAAGATCTGCCATCGGACCGAGAACAAGAGCACCAGCACGACGCCGAGCACGAAGGTCGGGATCGAGAGCATCGCGTAGGCCGCGACCATCACCGATCGATCGATCACCGAACCTTCACGATGGGCGGTGACCACACCGAGCGGAATCGAGACGAGCAGAGACAGAATCAGTGAATAGCTGACGAGCTGCACCGTGACCGGCGCCGTCTGGGCGAGTGTCGTCCGCACCGGGATGCCGTTGCTGTACGACTCTCCGAGGTCGCCCTGTGCCAACGAACCCAGCCAGCTGACGTAGCGGGACGGAAGCGGGTCGTCGAGGTTCAGCTCTTCATGGCACAGTTCGACCGCCTCGGGTGTGGCGGTCGGTCCGAGGCGTTGGAGGCAGGGGTCGCCGGGGATCGTCTCGAGCATCAAGAAGGTGGCGATCGTGACGACCGCCAGTACGAGGACGAGCTGCAGGAGCCTCCGCCGTATCAGCAGCCCCACGGATGGCCCGCCGCTACTCGGAGACCCAGGCCTCGGTGAGGAAGTGGTTCCCTTCCGAGATGGGCAGTGCCTCGCCGCCGTCAGGGAGTCCCATCTTCGTCACCTGGTGCAGGCGATCGGAGTAGGCGATGCCCCAGAGCGTCCAGGTTGTCCAGATGTTGTAGACCTGTTCGCCGAACCGGCGATTGATCGCCTCGGCGGCTTCGCGAAGCTCCTCGGGATCGGATGCCTCGCGCATCCGGTCGAGATTCTCATCGATGACGTCGTCACGGATGCGGTTGAAGTTGACGCTCGACTCGCCGACGGGTCGGGCCTGGCTCGAATGCCAGAACGTGTACATCGACGTCGGGTCGGGCCCGCCGCCGAACCGCCACGTGAGGATGTCGAAGTCGCCGAGCTGGCCGCTCTCGACAAGCTCGCCGAACTCGGTCTGGCGATTGTCGGTCTCTATGCCGCAGTCGGCGAGCATCTGCGCGTAGAGCTGCGCTGTCACCAGGGCGCTGTTGCCGGCGACGGTACCGAAGCCGAGCTTGCGCAACGGACCGTTCTCGGCCTCCCACTCCTCGATGAGCGCCTTGCCTTCCTCGGGATCGAACCCGGGGAACCCGGTGTCCTCGAGATAGCCAATCGAACCTGGCGCGTACGGACCATTGGCGACCGTCGGGATGCCAGACGAGCGCACATCGACCACGGTCTGCATGTCGATGCACAGCGCCAGCGCGCGCCGGATTCGGACATCGTCGAGCGGTGGCGAGTCCTGGTTGATCATGAGATAGCCCGGCTCGGCAAAGGTGTCGCTGGTCTCGAGCAAGAAGCCGTCGTTGTCGACGAACTTCTCGAGGTCAGCGACCTCGGTCGAGTGCATGACGTCGATCGTGCCCGACAGCACCGCCGAAGCTCGACCCTCGGGCAGCGGCTTGAAGGTGATCTCGTCGAGATACGGGAGCGGCTCGCCGTCTTCTCCGTCACGCCAGTACGAATCGTTGCGCACGACCGTGAGATGGTCGTTGGGAAGCCATTCGTCGAACACATACGGTCCTGTCCCGATCGGGTTCAGATGCCCGTCGGGATCGTCGATCATCTCGGGCGCCCGAACGAGCCCGGTCTGGGTGACCAGCTGTCCCGGGAAACCGGCGGCCGGGGCGGGTGTGCCGTCCTCTCCCGGTGGCACGAACACCTCGACGGTGAGCTCATCGGCAGCGGTGACGCTCTCGACGTAGGACAGCGACGGCGCAGCAATCGATTCGGGCTCGAGCAGGTTCTCGTAATGCGCTACCACGGCAGCGGCGTTGAACGGCTCGCCGTTGTGGAACTCGATGCCGGGGCGCAGCGTCAACACCCACATCGACCGTTCGCTGTCGAACTCGAACGACTCGAGGAGGTAGCCCTCTATCTCGCCGTCGGCGTTGACCACGGCGAGAGGGTCAAAGAACGTGCGAGCCACCTGAAGACATGACCGGGGACAGGAGCTGCGAGAGAGATCCCACCCGGCGTTTGTCTCGGCTTCGACCCCGTAGGTGATGCTGCCGCCGCGCTGGATCTCGCCCGAGTCGTCGATCTCGGCCGAGCCGAGACCAGGGGTCTCGCCATCATCGGAATCGCTCCCGCCCGTCGGCTCGGAAACAGCATCGGAGGACGACCCATCACCGGAGGAGGATGAATCGTCGGAGCCGCACGCCGAAGCGACGATCACGATCGACGCCATCACCGCCAAGACCCGCGACAGCCACCCGCTCCGCTGTCCCATCGTTTCCCCCTCAGATTCGCTCGATCGCGTGAACGTAGCAGGGAGCGGGATTGAGGGATCAGTCGTATGCGTCGATGGCTTCCCACCACTGACACCACCAAGCGCCGCCGACGAGGATCCGCAGTTCGGGATGCCAGCAGTAGTGGATGTCTTCATCGGGGTCGAGGTAGTAGATGCAGTTGTCGCAGCGCTCGTCGCCCGACGGGTGGCCCTTGAGCGTCGCCCGGGTCATGACGTCTTTCCACTCCAGCCACTTCGTGGAGTCGATGTCTTTGGGTTCGGGCTTGGGGAACTCGATGTCTTCGGCCACGGACGTCCTTTCAACTGGCGCGCTGTGAGTCGAACAGAATCCTAGGCCGCTACTCGCAACGAACGATCCCGGGCTGTTCATGCCAGGCGGTCGGTGACCTCCACCGATTAGGTTTCCCGGCATGCGCCGAGGACCCCGCAACCCGTATCTGGCAGACTCGTCCAATCCGATAGCCCACGGTCGGTCCGACCAGCAGGACAACGCGGCCTGGCGTGGTCCCGAGGGGCCGACCGAGACGCTCGCCGATGAGGACGTGCAGTTCCGATGGCTCGGCGCCGGCAACTTCGGCCAGTTGATCTCGGGCACCTACCCGGACGGCAAAAGGGTGCTGTGGAACAACGGGCGCAACCGAATCACCAAACTCGACTACGACACTCTCGGTCTGCTCGCCGCTCTGCAGTTTCAGGACGAGGCCGACCCGTCGATCGAACAGATGGAACAGCTCACCGGCGGACTCGATGCCGACGATTTCGACACCGCGATCGAAGCGGCCATCGAGATCTCAGCCAAGTACTTCACCGGCCTCGACGGTGTGTACGCGTTGTTGGACCGCGATCACACACTCTTTGTCGGGCGGAAGGACCACGCCGTCGCCTACGCAGAGGTCGACCCGAGCGATCGGAGCTCGGCAATCGTCGAGCGAAGCCGCTGGCAGCGGCCCGACCACATCGACGGCTACTTCGTCGGCATGGGCATGACCTTCGACGGCAGGCTCGTGCTGACCACCGACCACGGTTGGGTGATCTGTCTCACCCGCGACTTCACCGCATACGACGCAATACAGCTGCCGGGCGCTGCAACCGAGGCCGCGGCGTACTGCGCCATGCGCGAGGAAGAGCGCGGCAACACCGGCTACGGGTGGTTGCGTACTTCGATGTGCATCGACGAGCACAACGCGATCTACACGTCGTCGAACGACCATCATCACAAGGTTGTCTGGACCGGAGAACGGCTTTCGCTCGACGAGACCGACGGAGCGTGGTCGATCCCCTACCGCAACGGCGGCGGATGCGGGTCGGGCACCACCCCGTCGTTGATGGGGTTCGGTCCCGACGAGGATCACTTCGTCGTCATCGGCGACGGCGACGACGTCGTCAACATCACCTACATCTGGCGCGACGAGATCCCCGACGACTGGGAACAGCTACCCGACGCGCCACACCGCCGTATCGCCGGCATCGGCCCCGCGAACATGGGCGATCCGAATCTGACGGAGATCAAGACCGAGCAGTCGATAACGGTCTCGGGCTATGGGGCGATGACGGTGAACAACGAACCCGCCACCATCCCGGAGGGATGGCCGGCGACCGGCGCCCGCATGTTCTGCTTCATGCTCGGACACCGGCCCGAGTTCACCCCGCGAGGGATGCACAAGTACGAATGGGACCCCGATGCGCGCACCTTGAGGGAAGCGTGGGTCAACACCGAGGTGTCGTCACCGAACGCCGTGCCTTTCGTGTCGGAGGAGTCCGACATCGTCTACACATGCGGCATCCGCGACAATAAGTGGTCGATCGAGGGCGTCGACTGGTCCACGGGCGAGTCGCGGTTCCACTACGTGCTCGGCGGCTCGAGGTTCAACACAGCCGGCGCGGGCGTCACGCTCGACGAGGAGGGGCGACTGCTGTTCGGCAACATCTTCTCCAAGACCCGGGTGTTGCGGGCACCATCCGGACGATGACCGGTCGACTCACCGGCCGTGTAGTGGTGCTAACCGGCGCCGCCGCGGGCATCGGCCGCGCTTGCACCTACCGATACCTCGAAGAGGGAGCTTCGGTGGTGGCCGCCGACCGTGACGAAGCTTCGTTGGCCGAGCTCACCGACTCGGTCGAAGGGTCGCTCGAGGCTGTGGCCACCGACGTGACCGACGACGGCGCGTCGAAAATGCTGGTCGAGCGGGCGCTGAGCGCGTTCGGAGGCCTCGATGTGTTCCACGCGAACGCAGGCGGGGCTCTTCCGACTCCTTTCGACGAGGTCGACGACGCGCTCTACGACAAGGTTCTGTCCCTCAATCTCGGCGCGGTTTGGCACGGCGCACGAGCCGCCGTTCCGACGTTTCTCGAGTCGGGAGGAGGGGTGTTCCTCGTCACCTCCTCGGGCGCAGGCATCAACGCCGTGAAGGGTCTCGCAGCATACGGGGCTGCCAAAGCGGGGGTTCAGTCGCTCGTGAAAACGCTGGCGCTCGAGTATGGCCGCCGAGGCATTCGGGCCTGCGCGATCGCCCCCGGTCCGATCGAGTCACCGGGGCTGCTCGCGTGGCTCGCCACCCGACCGGGAGGCGCCGAGGCCTACGCCGCGGATAAGCCGATGGGCCGTCTCGGCCGACCAGCCGAGATAGCTGCGGCCGCCGCTTTCCTCGCGTCCGACGAAGCGTCGTTCATCACCGGCGTGACGCTCCCCGTCGACGGTGGCGCGCAAGCTGTGCTCTAGAGCCAAGCGCCGCGACTGCCTACGATCGCCGACATGACCCCGCCCAACCATGCGCCGGATGACCTCGAAGACCACGTCGTGATCATCACGGGAGCGACGCGCGGCATCGGTCGGGGCATAGCGCACCACGTGGGGAAGCGAGGCGCTCACGTCGTCATCACCGGACGCAAACCCGACCGCCTGCAAACAGCGGCAGACGAGCTCGCCGAGCTCGCCATTTCCCATCTCGCGGTCGTCGGCGACGTGGCCGATCAGGCTGCGAACGTCGACGTGGTGAGCCAGGCACTCGAGAGGTTCGAACGCATCGACGGAATCGTGGCGAACGCACAGTCGTTTCGACCGGTGACCGCGCTCGAGGACGTGACGATGGACGACGTGGACCTACTGTTCGACACCGGGCCGAAGGGCACGCTGTGGTTGATGCAGGCTGCGCTCCCACACTTCGTCGACGCCGGCCGCGGCCGCATCGTCACGATGGGCACCGCGATGGGACTCACCGGCGCTCCCGGCTACGGCCCCTATGCCGCCAGCAACGAGGCGATCCGGTCGTTGACGCGAACTGCAGCGCGCGAGTGGGGACGCCACGGTGTCACCGCGAACTGCGTGCTGCCGGCGTCGGTCGCCCACCGGCAACCACCGGCGGGCAGCGACCCGGAGCGAGAGGCTGCCTTCGCCGCCATGTACGACGACCATCCCCTCGGGCGCGACGGCGACGCCGAACACGACATCGCCCCGGTCGTCGCTTTCCTGTTGAGCGACGCCAGCCGGTACGTCACCGGACAGACCCTGATGGCCGACGGCGGCGGAGTCATGCGCGCATAGCGCATCAGCATGGAGTCAGGAGCGAGGGTGGATGTCGGGGTTGACGTCGGCCTCGGCATACCAGGTTTGGCGGTTGCGATG
The DNA here is from genome assembly GCA_965216815.1 of Acidimicrobiales bacterium. Classification (GTDB taxonomy): domain Bacteria; phylum Actinomycetota; class Acidimicrobiia; order Acidimicrobiales; family SHLQ01; genus JADFOM01. The sequence goes on from OZ244202.1 coordinate 242,936, forward strand.
CTTTATCGCGGCCCAGCGAAACGGCGTTGCGAGGAGTTCCACGAAACGTTGCGGGAAATCGGGCATGCGACCGATGCCCAACCGAGCATCGAGCGGACGCTCGGGTCGAAAGAAGGTGCCGAACAGCTTGTCCCACACCGACAGTACGGCTCCGTAGTTGTTGTCGCCCTCGGCGTAGATCTCTGAATGGTGCCAGCGGTGCAGGTCGGGCGTGGCGAACGCATGGTCGAGAGGGCCGCTGTCGAGCTCGATGTTCGCGTGCTGTAGCTGCCCGTAGGTCGAACGCGCGGCCGCATGGGTGACGTGTTGTTCCGGACCGAATCCGACCACGCCGAGCGCCGCCCCCTCGAGGATCCCCTCGACGAAGCTCTCGGCCGGATGGAACCGCGTAGCGTTGTAGATGTGAAGTCTCGCCGGGCTGTGATGCACCGAGTGGAACTTCCAGCCGGGCCCCCACTCGTGGGTCAGTCGATGCAGGCTGTAGTGGATGAATTCGGAGGTGAGGAGGCTCGCCACGACACCGCCGCTCACGCCGAGGCGAGTCACCGCGCCGGGTCCCTTTCGATAGCGACCTGCCAGCCCGCCGCCGATACCTTGACCGACGAGGGCTACGACGGTAGTCGACGCGAGAAACGCTCCATCGTTCGCAACTTCAGCGCCCGGCGGCTGCCAGTCGGGATCGTGGGGCCGGCGCCGCTCGAGCATGCCGAGCAGTCCGTACCACCCGACGATCGTCGCCAAGGCGGACACACCCTTCGGGACGCCGACCCGTTGGAACGCGCGGTCGATCCGGTTCGCGCCCAGCGAAAGCAAGACCCACAGGCCATGCAACGTGAACGATCGCTCCCGCGCCGTCAGCGCACGCATGGCGCGACCTTACGGGACCGCGCCGGCTTGCGCGATCATCGGGGCGTGATATTCGACGCCGACAACCACTACTACGAAGCTGTCGATGCCTTCACGAGACACGTGCCGAAGGACATGCACAGACGCTGTGTCGACTGGGCGGAGGTCGACGGCCGGATGCGTCATGTCGTTGCGGGCCGGATCGACTACTCGATCGCAAACCCGCTGTTCGACCCGATCGCGAAACCCGGTGTCCTGTACGACTACTACCGGGGCAACCCTTCCGGGCGGCCTGCGACCGACTTGATGGCCGGCGATCTCGAGCCGATTCCGGCCCACTACCGCGACCGCGATGCCCGTCTGGCGAAGATGGACGAGCAGGGCCTCGACTCGATCTGGTTGTTCCCGACCGTCGGCGTGCTCTATGAGGAGTTGCTCAGCCACGACACCGACGCCGTGTGCACCACCTTCGAGGCGTTCAACCGATGGCTGGCAGAGGACTGGGGTCTTGTGCATGCCGACCGCATCTTCGCCGCCCCGTACATCACACTCGCCGACCCCGACCGCGCATGCGCCGAGCTCGACTGGGCCCTCGCGAGCGGCGCTCGGGTCGTCGTAATGCGTCCGGCTGCCGTCCGCACCGCCGACGGGCAACGCTCACCGGCCGATCCGATGTTCGATCGGTTCTGGGGATCGGTGAGCGAAGCGGGCATCACGGTGGCCATCCACACCGGGAACTCGGGGTACTCGACGAACGGATATTCACGCGACGGGTTCGGGCGTGCCTCGCTGGGCATGAGCCACCGCCCGTCGGTGAAGGGGTTGAGCATCGAGCGCGCCGCACACGACTACTTGCTGACGCTCGTTTTCGAGAAGTTGTTCGAGCGTTTCGACGATCTGCGGTTCGCGTCGATCGAAAACGGCTCAGGCTTCCTGCCGGACCTGTTCCGCTACATCGAATCGGCCAAGGTACGAAACCCATGGCATTTCGGCGAAGATCCCGTCGAACTGTTCAAGAAACATGTCTGGATCAACCCGTTCTGGGAGGACGACGTCGCCGTAGTGATCGACCAGATGGGTGCCGAGCGGGTTATCTTCGGCTCTGACTGGCCACACATGGAAGGACTGCCGGAACCAAGGGACATCCTCTCCGAGATCGATTCTCTCGACGCAACCACCAAGCAGCGATTCCTCGGCGAGAACGCGGCGGAGCTGAACACACCCGCCGACGGTGTGTGACGCGCCGCGGTTTCACGCCGTGCTGATCGCATCTGCACCCCGCTCGGCCAGCACAGCCTGTGCGGCTGCGAGCCGCGCGACCGGCACCCGGAACGGCGAACACGACACATAGTCGAGTCCGGCCGAATAGAAGAACGCCACCGACTCCGGATCGCCGCCGTGCTCACCGCACACGCCGACCTTCAGCTCGGGCCGGACCGCTCTTCCCCGCTCGGCACCGGTCCGAATCAGCTCACCGACTCCACGGTGATCGATCGTCTCGAAGGGATCGCGGGGCAGCAATCCTTCCTCGAGGTAGCGCGGCATCATGCGCCCCTCTACGTCGTCACGGCTGAACCCGAACGTCATCTGGGTCAGATCGTTCGTTCCGAACGAGAAGAAGTCGGCGACCTCGGCGATGTCGTCGCCGCGCACCGCCGCACGCGGTGTCTCGATCATCGAACCGATCGAGATGTAGAGGCCCGAGCGCGCAGGGCCGAGCACCGCATCGAGCTCCTCCTCGATCCAGCCTCGAACCAGCGCCATCTCGGCCTGGGTGACGACCAACGGCACCATGAGCTCGAGCATCGGCGTGCCGCCGGCCTCCTTGCGAGCCAGCGCGGCCTGCGCCGCCGCGCGGGTCTGCATCTTGTAGAGGCCGCCCTTGACGATGCCGAGGCGTACCCCGCGGGTTCCGAGCATCGGGTTCTGTTCCTGCCATGCTCGAGCCGCGCTGAACAGTTCCTTCATGCGGTCGTCGAGATTGCCCTCCGCTTCGCCAGCGAGGATCTCCTCGAGATTCGGCAGGAACTCATGCAGCGGCGGGTCCAGCAATCTGATCGTCACCGGCAGTCCGTCCATCGCCACGAGCAGCTCCTCGAAGTCGCGGCGCTGCACCTCGAGCAGGGCCGCGAGTGCGGCATCCTCGTCCTCCGGCGTCCTCGCGAGAATCATTCGGCGGACGAGTGGCAGTCGATCACCAAGGAACATGTGCTCGGTGCGGGCCAGCCCTATGCCTTCAGCGCCGTAGATCCGCGCCCGCTCCGCGTCATCGGCGGTGTCCGCGTTCGCCCGAACGTTAAGCTTGTTGCCGCGGATGGCATCTGCCCATGCGAGCACGAGATCGAACTCCTCTGGCACGCTGCCTTCGGCGAGTTCGAGCTCGCCGAGCACGACCTGTCCAGTGGTGCCGTTCATGGAGATGACATCGCCCTCGGCGACCTCGACCCCGCCCGCACTGAACGAGTCCGGTCCAATATCGAGCGCTTCGGTACCGACGATCGCCGGTTTGCCCCAGCCCCGGGCGACGACCGCGGCGTGGCTTACGAGTCCGCCCCGGGAGGTCAGCACCCCCTCGGCGGCCTCCATGCCGTGCACATCCTCGGGCGACGTCTCGTCTCGGACGAGAATGGCCCGCTCGCCGCGGTTCACCGCTTCGACGACGTCGTCGGCGGTGAAGTACACCTTGCCGACGGCAGCTCCCGGAGAGGCCGGTAGGCCGGTAGCGATCACCGGTTTGTCATGGGTCTGGAACTGCGGGTGCAGCATTTGCACGAGGTGTTCGGGGGCCACACGCCGAACCGCCTCGGCCTGAGTGAGCTTGATCGCCGGGTCGCGTGTCATCGCGACGGCAATGCGCAGCGCGGCCGCTCCGGTTCGCTTGCCGACGCGGGTTTGGAGCATCCACAACTTGCCTTGCTCGATCGTGAACTCGGTGTCGAGCATGTCCCTGTAGTGGGTTTCGAGCCGGTCGAAGATCTCGAGCAGCTCCGCATAGGGACCCGGGAAGATCTCGCCCATCGCGTCGAGCGGGAGAGTCTTGCGGATGCCCGCGACGACGTCTTCGCCCTGGGCGTTGACGAGGAAGTCGCCATAGGACCCCTGTTCGCCGGTCGCGGGATTGCGCGTGAAGCCGACTCCGGTACCGGAGTTGTCGTCGCGGTTGCCGAAGACCATCGCCTGAACGTTGACCGCCGTCCCCTCACTTCCGGTGATGTGCTCACGCCGTCTGTACGCGATCGCACGCGGTGAGTTCCACGAGGCGAACACGGCCTCGATGGCGCCGCGGAGCTGATCGGTCGGGTCCTGGGGAAACGGTGCGCCGGTCTCGCGCTCGATCAGCACCTCGTATTCGGCGACCAACGCCTTCAGCGAATCGGCCGACAGCTCGCGGTCCAGAGCGGCGCCGGCGTCGGCCTTGGCCCGCTCGAAGATGTGGTCGAACGCCTCGCCGTCGACGCCTGAAACGATCTTGCCGAACATCTGGATGAACCGTCGGTAGCTGTCGTACGCGAACCGCGCGTCGTCCGTCAGTGCCGCCAGCCCCTCGACGGTCTGGTCGTTGAGACCGAGGTTGAGGACCGTGTCCATCATTCCAGGCATCGAGAACCGGGCGCCCGAACGGACGCTTACGAGCAGAGGCGCGTCGGGATCGCCGAGCTTCGCACCCATCTGAGACTCGAGCGCCGCCCGGTGTTGTCCGACCTGATCGGTGAGGTCACCGGGCCAGCCGCCGAGCATGTAGGCCTGACAGGCCTTCGTGGTGATCGTGAACCCCGGCGGAACCGGTAGGCCCAGCACCGAGGACATCTCAGCGAGGTTGGCTCCCTTGCCGCCAAGTAGGCCCTTGAGCTCCTTCGGCGGGCGCGGGTGTTCGTGATCGAATCCGTAGACCAGGTCCATCGACCCATCATGCCGCGCGGCGGCGGCTCTCGTCGGGCGAGGCGTGGACTGGGGCTGTGTTAGAGCAGGGAGCTCAGCAGGCGCAGCGCGTCGGTGCTGGTCACGATCCCTTCGAGCTCGCCCTTGTCGTCGGTGACCAGCACCGAGTGCACGTTGTTCGAGGTCATATGTTCGATGACCGCCTCGAGGCCGTCGTCCTTCGTCACCGTGACGAGGTCGGTGGACATCGCGTCCTCGAGGGTGAACTGATGGTCGAGAAACGTACGGAGCATGCGTTCGTCGGCCGCGTCGACGTCGTAGACGAGCTTCAGGATGTCGGTGTTGGAGATGAGACCCACGACGGTCTTGCCATCCATGACCGGCACGTGTTCGAAGCTGCTGCCTTGCAGCATCGTGTATGCGTCGGAAATCGGCTGACCGAGATGAACGGTCTCCGGATCGGCGGTCATGACGTCTTTCAGCTTCGGCTTCATGAGCGAAGCCTCCCACCGCGACGACCAGCGCGCCACACCCAGAACCCATTCTGGGGAGGAATACCCACGTCCGGCGTGGGTTACCCGCCAAATTTCGGAAATTCGTGGGCTGCGTTGTCACCTTTCAATGTCGTAGGGTCTCGCGATGGACGCAGATGCGAAGAAGCTGGCACTCCGCGCGATCAACTACGGGCTCTACGTGCTGACCGCGACCGATGGGACCGACTACGCAGCGGGTGGGACCAACTGGCTTTCCCAGGCCAGCTTCGATCCCCCGCTGGTCATGGCAGGAGTGAAGGCCGACAGCGGAGCAGCAGCGATCATCGGCCGGACGGGACAGTTCGCCGTGAACGTGCTCGCCGCGGACCAGCTCGACATCGGCAAGGCGTACTTCCGATCGACAGAGGTAGAAGGCGACACCATCAACGGGCACCGGTTCGAACCCGGGCCGGAAACGGGATCACCGCTCATCGTCGAGACGCCGTACTGGTTCGAGTGCAACGTCACCGACACGGTCGAACGAGGTGACCACACGATCTTCGTCGGCGAGGTCGTCAACGCGGGTGTCCGCGACTCCGACGCGATTCCGCTGTTGCTGCGTGACACCGGCATGAACTACGGCGGCTGAAACCAACCGACGCGATGATCGCGCTCGCGTCCGCAGCCACCGACACTGCGGTATCCACCAGCGACAACGTCGACTGGTTCATCGTCATCACCGGTCTCTTCGGCGGTCTTGCGATCTTCCTGTTCGGCATGGATCGCATGACCGAGTCGCTTCGCGTCGCGGCCGGCAACAAGGTGAGACTGGCACTCGCCCGAATGACGAGGAATCGCGTCCTCGGGGCGATCTCGGGAGCGGGGGTCACCGCGGTCATCCAATCGTCGTCTGTCACGACAGTGCTGGTGGTCGGGTTCATCTCTGCGGGCGTGCTCAGCCTCACCCAGGCGATAGGCGTGATCCTCGGCGCCAACATCGGGACGACGATCACAGCCCAAGTCGTTGCATTCGATGTCGGACGATACGCGCTGTTGCTCGTCGCCCTCGGCTACGGACTCGCGTTCTTCGGGAAAGCCAACCGACGTGTAGTGCAGGGCACGTTGGTGATGGGCCTCGGCCTCATCTTCGTCGGTATGGAGGTGATGGGCGAGGCGATGGAGCCACTGCGAACCTACGAGCCCTTCATCGATCTCATGGCTGCGATGAAGAACCCGTTGCTCGCGGTCGTCGTCGGGTTGGCATTCACCGCTCTGGTGCAGTCGTCTTCGGCCACGACCGGGATCGTCATCGTGCTCGCGGGCGAGGGTCTGATCAGCCCCGAGGCCGGCATCGCTCTGGTTCTGGGCGCCAATGTCGGGACCTCGGTGACCGCCCTTCTCGCAGCCATTGGCAAACCGCCCGACGCGCTGCGTGCCGCGGTGGTGCACACGATCTTCAACCTCATCGGCGCGCTCGCGTGGCTGCCGTTCGTCGGTGTGCTGTCAGGCCTCGTCAGCGACATCGGTGGTCCGGTGGCACGCCAGATCGCCAACGCGCACACGATCTTCAACGTCGCCAACACCGTCGTGTTCCTGGCCTTCGTGCCACAGCTCGAGCGTCTCGTCATGCGTCTGGTTCCCGACAGACCCGCCGAGGAGCGCATCCAACTCAAGTTCCTCGACGACTCCCTGCTCCACAGCCCAACCGTGGCGCTCGAATCGGCCCGCCTCGAGCTGCTTCGCATGACCAACCGCGTTCAGACAATGCTCACCGACGTGCTCCCTGCGATGCTCGACGGGCCGAGCGACGCGCTCGACGCGGTCGAGGAGCTCGACGACGAAGTCGACGATCTCCACGGCCAGATCATCGTGTTCCTGGGGCGTGTGGGCGAGCGCGCGCTCAGCTCGAGCTCGACCGACGAGCTCGTGGACTTGATGGAAGCGACCAACAACCTCGAGGCCATCGGCGACCTGATCGAGACGAATCTCGTTGCCCTTGGTCGAGATCGACTCGACAACGACTACCAGGTCGGCCCGGACAGCCGCCGTCTGATCGAGGAGTTCCACGGCGAGGTGAGCCTTGCGCTCGACCTGGCCGTCGCTGCGCTCGTCGAGGGCAACGCGGACGATGCCCGAGGCGTCTCGGCGATGAAGGAGCACATGAACGAGATGGCCCAGGAGATCGCTGCTCACTACGCGACGCGTCTCGCTGCCCCCGACGACAACCGCATCGAGCTCTACCGATTCGAAACCGATGTGGTGGCCAACCTGCGGCGCATCTACTACTTCGCCAAGCGAACCGCTCGGGTTGCTATTCCCACGACCGAACAGGCCACCACCGACTTTTGAGCAACCCGGCGTCTACTCGAGCTCTGAGGTCATCTCTTCCCAGGTGATCTCGCCCATCAGCATCCGCACGGCAGGTTCGGGCAGCTTCCAAGACGGCCAACGGCTGTCGTCGTTCATCATGTGAACCGTGCTCGATACCCCGCCATCGTCGCCGAACTCGTAGGTGCGGTAGCCGGGTGGCAAGATCTCGAGCTTCCGGTAGTCGACGTTCACCGTGAACGCCGGACAGGTGTGAACCGGGATTCCACCGACGACGGTCTCGCTGTTGGTGTGCGTATGGCCGGCGCCGACCCCACGCAGCTTCGGGTGCCTGTTAGCGATCGCTTCGATTTCGGCGTCGTAGGCCGGGACGCTGAAACTCCCGATCGCTCCGGGCGGGTGGTGTACCCAGATGAAGGCGTTGGCTGCGTCGGTCGACGCGATCGTGTCGTCGATCCAGGCAACCTCCGCGGGGCCGAGCTGTCCGTCGGACTCGATGCGGTCGTCGTTGTCGACGAGGCGGCCGGACGACTCGTCGAAACGACGCCCACTGAAGTTCGAGTCGGCGAACACGAAGAGCCAGTCGCCGAGTCGAAGCGTGCGACTGGCGGTGAGACCCACCCGCGGCAGATGCGACTCGAAAGGCACGTGGAAGTCGTGGTTTCCGGGGCAGGCATTGGCATGGACGGGAAGGCGGGCCAATTTCTCTGCCGCCTTCTGGTATTCGCTGGGTTCGCCGCGGTCGGCGATGTCGCCGGTGATCACGACGAGGTCGGGGTGGTCGTTGTCGCCGCCGAAGGCGTGGTCGAAGACGGTGTCCCAGACGTCGTCGACGTCGTATCCCACACCGCCGTGGCTCCGCTCGCCCGAGGTGGAGAAGTGAAGATCGGAGAACTGGGTGACGCGCAGCATGACTGCGAGTCTTGTCGCGAGCGGAGACCTACGCCACTATGTTCCGGACATGTTGACCCATCTCCCATCGACCGCTGAAGGCAGCGAGATCGCTGCGGTGTTGAAGCGCGACGGGGGTGTTGTCGTCGACGACCTCATCTCGGGGGACGTGCTCGACGCCTTCTTCGACGAGATGGCGCCTTACGTCGAAGCCACCTCGCCCGGCGGTGACGATTTCGCCGGCCACAACACCCGCCGAACCGGCGGGCTGTTGGCCCGGTCCGAGACCGCGCAACAGCTCGTCATGCACCCGACGGTGCTCGCGACCTGCGACGAGGTGCTCGGCCACGTGTCGAGCTACCAGTTGCACCTGACCCAGATCATCGACATCGGTCCCGGCAGCGAAGCCCAGATGATCCATCGCGACCAGTGGGCGTTCGACTTTTTTCCGTTCCCCACCGGGTTCGAGGTTCAGTGCAACACGATCTGGGCCGGCGACGACTTCACCGAGGCCAACGGCGCCACGCGGATCGTCGTCGGCAGCAACGGGCTCGAGGACGGCTTGCGGTTCGGCGTCGAGGACACGGTGCCGGCCGAGATGTCGCGGGGGTCGGTGCTCTTGTACACCGGTGCGGTCTACCACGGTGGCGGGGCCAACACGACCGACACCCATCGGCGGGCGATCAACATCACGTACAACGCCTCGTTTCTGCGCCAAGAGGAGAACCAATACCTCACGGTGCCGCTCGAGATCGCAAAGGAGCTCCCCGAGCCGGTGCAGCGGGTGATGGGATACCAGCGTGGCGCCTACGCGCTCGGCTACATCGACGACCTGCGCGACCCGATCAGCGTCCTACGCGAGCAACCCGACGATTCCGCTCCCGGCTTCGGCACCTGACCGCTCCCACACCAAATTTCTGCGATGTGTTCCGCATACGCGCACCAGCGCAGAAGAATGCGAAGAACCCGGACCGTGAGGTCTCGGGTTCATCGTCGATGTTCGTTCTGTCTTATCGCCAACCGCCGCCGAAGTTCATCTCGCCACATCCCTTCTCGTCTCGGACCCCGTCGCCTTGCCTTGCTGCGGGATGTCTCCCTCGTTGTTGAGAACATCATGCGCGATCGGGTGACGTAGCGGATCCGTCACATGACGTATTCGCACTACGTATGTAGGAAAACCCTGCAATTCCAGCAAGAAACGGTCGCCGCCGATCGGCGAGCCGCCCCGATTTCGGGTTACGCCGTCACCCCGTGGCGACCCTCAGCAGACGACGGTTCTCGAAGCGGAACCGCATTCCCTTGCTCATTCGCGCAAACGCGAGCCCTTCGGGCTCCGGCGCAGGGTCTGCTTGCGGGTCGATTACGACATCCCAGGCGTATCGGAACCCGCCGGGATCGGCCACGGCGTGACACGACGCACGCGGGTTCACGTAGGCGGCTATCGCCTCGATGGCGGGATGCGGCTCGAGGCCGAGTTGAGCGAACCACGTGTGATCGTCCTTCTCGTCGAGCGCAGGACAGTCGGCCATCGAGACCCGTGCGCTGTTCTCGCCTGCGACCTCGACTCTCAGGGCCGCATAGGTTCGAGGCTGGAAGTGCGGGTGGATCTGGAAGACCTTCGCGATCGTCTCGATGTCGTCTCCCTCGACACCCAGATACTTCTGGATGCGTTCGGTGGCGGCCGCTGCGTGACCGGTCCACATCCGGCGACCGAGATCCTGCGCAACCTCGTCGCCGAAGTTGGCGGACTGGCTCACCATGTACGAGCGCATCAACAGCAGCGTCTGAACAGCGAACTCCTGGAGCATTCCCACCAGTGCACGGTGCGAGAAGTCGGCGAGCTGGCAGCCCGGGTCGAACGGGCCCGAGTAGTCGGGCCACCCGCCCGGCTCGGCGTCGGTTTCGGGCAGATCGAGTGCCACGGTCGCCAACAACGAATCCTCGACCGTCGCCAGGTGGGGGTGCTGCTGGTAGTCGAGGTTGTCTTCTCCTATGGACACTGCCCATCGGCAATGCGGCCAGCGGTCCTCACCGTTGCCGATCTCGGAGTCGACTCGGGGCGGTCGATGGATCGGGCGCATGATCATCTTGGGGTTCGTCGCAGCCGCGGTCGCGTCGAACGTCGGATCCTCGATGTCGTGGCACATGAGTTTCACGCCGTGCTCCCCGTGCGGTTCGACGTCGAGCAGAGCCCCGCAGTGGGCCAGCCAGAACTCGCCGTAGTCGGGGGAGTCGAGCCTGAACTGGAAGTCCATGAACTGTTGCGGAGCGCCGATCTCGAGCTGGATGTTCTTGAACACGGTCCCAACGTCGTCGCCCTCGAAGTCGAGTAGTCGCTGCATCCGAACCGAGTAGATCGGGCTCGCTCCCATCCACTCCTCGATGGCCGAGCGCACATAGGCATCGACACCGTGTTCGATCCCAACCAGCGGCTGGCCGACGCGGTCGAGCATGTGACCGATGAGGAGGTACTCGTGGCCCAGCCGAACCAGGAAGCGCCTCGAGAAGTCGGCGAGCGTCAGATCAGGGTCGAAGGGTCCGTCGTAGTCGTCGCGCAGTGTCATAGTTGCCCTTCGGTCTCGAGGTTGACTCGGAGGATCATCGCACCGTTGTGCATCCCGCCGCTGTCGAACAGAAGCCGCCCTCGGTCAGCCTTCGACACGAACGTTCTCGAAGAGGAGCGAGACGAACATGATCGCGACAACGATCACCAGCACGACCACGCCGTCTACTTCGCCGGTGAGACCGATCACAAGCGCGATCGCCACCGCAGCGACAAGGCGTTCACGGGCAAACGCGTCGAACGCACGCCAGACTGCCGCTACGACCCCGAGCAGCACCATCGCCAACCCGCCGCCCAACATGACTCGAAACCCGGTCTCGATCGGCTCTGCCGGACGGAGCGCTATCTCCTCGAGCGCTGCCGCAGAGACGATGATGCCGGCGACGATCGGCGCGTGGGACCATGTGTAGACATCCCGTACGAACCGGCCGCGCTCCACGTCGGCATCGAGCCCCTCGCTTCGGTGCTCCAACGCCGGACTGGGCCGGTCGAAATAGCCCCACCACAGCAAGCAGGCAAAGGCACCCGACGCGACAAGTGCCGCGACGGTGCTACCCGGGAGGCCGCCGCCTTCCTGGAGCGTTTCGACGACCGGAATTCCCAGAGCGACGATCACTTCGCCGAGCGCCACTATGACGATCAGGCCATGCCGCTCCGCCATATGGCCCGATCGGATGAGCCATGGACCCCGACCGGCGGCGACCATGGCGGCGATCACGATGCCGAGGGTCACGAGCCACATCGCCGTGCGAGCATCGCCCTCGACCTGTGACCCGGCGATAAGAACCGCGATGGCTATGACGTTGGGGAGGATCCAGCGCACCATGCTTCCGTGGAATTCACTCCCACGGACGCCGAGAGCCTGTATCGAGAACCCCAGCGCCATTATCAACGTCAATGAGACCGCGAAAACGGGTCCTCCCGCATCGAGAGCGCTCGAGGTGGCGGCGGCCATGGGCACGCTCGCAACCGTCGCCAACAGGAAGACGATGCGGACGGTCCGACCGTTGCTGGGCACTGCGTTGGCAGCCCACGTGAGCTGTTGCCACGGGAGCCAGAGCAGGCCGAACAGCAGAGCAGCCTCGCCGACACCTGACCAGTTGGGTTCGTGCACGAGCAGCGAGACCAGCTGGGAGAACGCGAACACGTAGGCGAGATCGAAGAACAGCTCGACTGGATCGGCCGTGTAGTCCTCTGTCCGCGGTGGTAGCTCGATGCCTTTCACGACTTCCCCCCTTGCCGCTGCGGTCGCAACGGCCGCATCCTACGGCCATCCGTGAAGCTATCCGTCTGGCAGCTCTGGTCTGTCGCTAGCCTGACCCGATCAACTGGTGTGTCCGAGGGCACCCTGTCCGGCGGCCTCACCCCCTGTACGGTCGAAACGTGACCGCATACAGCGAACCGGCGATCGAACCGCCACGCAACGAAGGGGTCGGCTCCGCCGAGCCAAACGGCAACGATGCTCACGAGAGCGCTGCCGTCGCAGCCGCCTACAAGCTCGTCGGTCTGCAGCCACCCACACTTCGACGAAGCGACATCGAGAAGCGCACGGGCGTATCACACGAGAGGTCCGTTCGGTGGTGGCGAGCAATGGGGTTCCCCGAGGTGCCCGACCACGAGCTGGCGTTTCGCGACGAGGACCTCCAGATGGTCCGTCAGCTCGACGCCTTGTTGAAGGAGCAGGTGGTCGACGACAACGAGGTCCTTCGACTAGCGCGATTGATGGGCGCTTCCTTCTCCCGTCTCGTCGAGGCGCAACTCGAGGTCATCGACGAGCTCTTCACGAGTCCCGACCCCGACGGGCCCGGGCACCCGCGCCGCGTCGACCCGGCCGCACTTGCAGGTGTTGCCGACACCGTTGTCATGGAGAGCTTGGAGTCGACGTTGCTATACGTCTGGCGACGCCACCTTCTCGCAGCCCTCGGCCAGCGTCTCAGCGTCGAGCAGGAGCACTCTGATCAGGCGATCGGCTTCGCAGACCTGTCGGGCTTCTCGCGAGTCAGCAAGAAGGCGACCAGCGATCAGATCGCGGAGATCATCGACACGTTCGAAACGATCGCGTTCGACATCGTGTCGATGCACGGCGGACGAGTCGTGAAGCTGATCGGCGACGAAGTCATGTTCGTGACGCGCTCGATCGACGACGCCGTCACTATCGGAATCTCGTTGATCTCGCGGGTGAAGCCGCTAGCGGAGATGCCAGCCATCCACGGCGGCATCGCCTGGGGACCAACGGTCTCCGTCGGCGGCGACGTCTTCGGCCCGACGGTCAACCTGGCGAGCCGGCTCACCGACGTCGCGCGTCGTGGAACCCTCGCGATCCCGGCCGATCTGGCCGAACAGCTCGAGGATCGCGACGACATCGAGATGCGACGCGTGAGACGAAGCTACGACCTCAAAGGTGTCGGGCGAACTTCGATCTATTCGATCAAGCCAAGGTGACCCCAATCACCCGGCACCCGATCCGCTAGCGTCCGAGACATGAGCACAGACGACGTCCACGGGCCCGATCGACTTCGTGTTGTTGGAGTTCCCCGATCAGGAACCGTCGGGAGAGGCCGCCACAGCCCTGGTCGATCTCGCCGAGTCCGACACGATCAGGCTCTACGACATCCTCGCCATCCGCAAGGACGCAGACGGGACTGTCTCAGGGTTCGAGGTTTCCGAGCTCGGCGGCGAGGGCACGAGTTTCGCCACGTTCGAGGGGGCCCGGTCGGGTTGCTCGGTGATGAAGACGTCGCAGGGGCCGCCGCGGCTATGGAGCCGGGGACGATCGGCGTCGTGATCGTCTATGAGAATCGATGGGCCGTTCCGTTCGTTCGCGCGGCGCAGCCTCCTCCCCCACCTCCAGCGGCTCCAGCGCCCGCACCGGCGATGGCGCCGGCGCAGTCCGACCTGGTCGCTCAGCTCACCGATCTCGCCGGGCTGCGCGATCAGGGGATTCTCACCGAAGAGGAGTTCGCCGCTCAGAAGGCCAAGATCCTCGGGTCGTGACCGGCAGACGGACCGCGCTGTCCCCGGGCAGCGCCGGCTTCACCGTCGTACTCGCGGCTGCCATGGGCATGACGGCGCTTGCCGTCGACTCGATGCTGCCGGCGTTCGACCCAATCCGCGAAGACCTCGGACTCGCATCGGATTCCACCGAGGTCGCACTGCTGATCACCGCGTTCGTACTGGGCCTCGGGGTCGGCCAACTCCCCGCCGGCCTGCTCGCCGACCGGTTCGGGCGCCGGCCGGTTCTCTGGGGTGGCATTGCGATCTACCTGCTCGGCGCGACTGCTACCGCGCTGACCCCGACACTCATGGGCATGGCGGTTGCCCGTTTCGTGTGGGGCGTCGGAGCGGCCGGTCCGAGGGTGGCGGCGACGGCAATGGTGCGCGACGCCTTCGAGGGCGAGCAGATGGCTCGTCAGATGTCGTCGATCATGGCGATCTTCCTTCTCGTGCCGATGATCGCCCCCGGTATGGGAGCGCTCGCGATCTCGTTCGGGCCCTGGCAGCTGGCCGTGTGGATGTGCGCGATCGTCGGCTTGATCGTCTTCGTCATGTCTTGGCAGCTGCCGGCGACCATGCCGGCCTCGCAACGGCGATCGTTGCACGCACGTGACATCGTCGACTCGTATCGGTTGGTGCTGACCGCCCGCGGAACGGCGCCATATCTGATCGGGATCACGCTCGCCACGTCGCTGTTTCTCTCCTACATCGCGTCATCGGAGAACGTGATCGAAACCGTCTTCGGTCTCGGGGACTGGTTCCCCGTGATCTTCGGCGCGATGGCGGTCGGGCTCGCCGTCGGCTCTATCACCAACGGTCGAATCGTCGAACGCGTCGGTCTGGACGGAATGATGTACGCCTCCACGATGATCTTCATCGCCGCATCGATGGTGATGACGGCGATAGCGCTGTCCACCGACGGCAGACCGGCATTCGCATTGTTCGCACCCCCGATGCTGATCGCCCTCATGTCGGGACAGCTCACCATGATCAACGCCAACTCGGCAGCAATGATCCCTCTCGGCGAAACGGCGGGGTCTGGCACTGCTCTGTTCGGCATGGTGCCACTCGTAGGTGGCTCGATCATCGGTTCGCTCATCGACCAACAGTTCGATGGGACCGTCACACCGTTGTCGATCGCTTTCGCCGGCGGTTCGGTGTTGACCTTTCTGGCGATCCGCTGGGCCGACGCAATCACGCCGGCCAGCCTCGAGCGACGCCTGGTGATCCAGCCGAACTCAGAGACTTGACCCGAGCCGACCAGCCCTCCCGGCTTCAGCGACGCCTGACGGTCACCGGAAGCGTTGTGTAACCGTGAACGAATGACGAGAAGGTTCGCTCGGGTTCGGCTTGAACCTCGATCCGCTCGAAGCGAGCGAGTATCTCTTCCCAGAGAATGCGGAGCTGCAACTCCGCCAGACGGCTACCCATACAGAAGTGGATGCCGTAGCCGAACGAAAGGTGTCGATCGGCGTTGTAGCGTTCGAGGTCGACTGCGTCCGCGTCGTCGAACACCTCTTCGTCCCGATTGGCCGACAGATACCACATCAGGATCTGGTCGTCTTTGAGGATCTTCTTGCCGCCGATCTCGCAGTCGCGGGTGGCGGTGCGACGCATGTACGACAAGGGCGTCTGCCACCGAATGATTTCGGGCACGAGGCGCGCGACGAGGCTCGGGTCGGCGACCAGTTTGTCGTACTGATCGGGATACTCGTTGAGCCCGAAGACGCTGCCCGACATCGTGTTGCGGGTCGTGTCGTTGCCGCCGACGATCAACAGCAACAGATTGCCGAGGTGCTCGATGGTCGGCATGTCCTTGGTCGCTTCGCCGTTGGCCAGCATCGAGACCAAATCGAAGCCGGGGTTCTCGCGGCGCTCCGCCCAAAGACGCTCGAAGTAGGCGACGCACTCCATCATCTCGTCGACCTTCTGTTGGTTCGTCTCGATTACGCCGCCGGGTTCGGGAACCGCAAAGACGATGTCGGACCACCGCGTCAGCTTGCGGCGGTCTTCCAGCGGGAAATCGAACAGAGTCGCCAACAGCAGAGTCGTGAGCTCAATGGACACGGTGTCGACCCAATCGAACGTCTCACCCTCGGGCAGACCATCGAGAACGTCGATTGTCCGCTCGCGGATGAGCGGCTCGAGATTGCGAAGGTTGCTCGGCGCGGACACGGCCCGCACGGTCTTGCGCTGTTCGGTGTGTTCGGGCGGGTCCATCGAGATAAACGAAGTGACGCGCTGAAACATGGCGTCGGTTTCGGGACTGGGCTTGAGCCCCAACGTGATGCCGCGTGCCGACGAGAACGTCTCCCAGTCGCCATCCACTGACCGCACGTCGTCGTACTTCGTGATCGACCAGTAACGCCCCGAGGACTCCAGTTCGTTGAGATGAACCGGATCCTCCGCCCGCAGCCGGGCAAAGTGATCGCGCCAACGATCCTCTTTGAACAGATGCGGATTGGCCGGATTGATGTCCTCCAGGGCAAGGTCGGCGGCCTCGGGAACATCACCACCGATCTCGGCCATCTCCATCTCCGGGGTGAAAATGTCCGGATCCAGGTAGTCGGCGGTCAGTTCGGCACTATCGCTCATCGAGAACCCCCACTCGTTCGACAACAGTGCACGCTATTCGACAGAGATCGGCTGAGCTATCGTCAGTCCGTTTTCGCTGCGCAATACTCTCGGAATGGAAACGCTGGAGCTCATCGAGCGCCTCGGTGTCGATGTCGATCCATCCATAGCGGCGTCGATCGATCGCATCGGAAGCGACCCGATTCTGCCCACTCCGTTTCACGTGGGCGAGGCAGCAGCTACCGCGTACGGCCTGACCGCGGCGACCGCCGCGTCGATCGGCGAGATGCGGGGTCTTCCCGCCCAGCAGGTCACCGTTCGAGCCGACGACGCCGCCGCGGCGCTACTCGGGTTCATGTTCATCGAGGTGGACGGCGAGACGAGCGATCGCGCAAACGCGTCCAACCCGACCGTGGCCATGTATCCGACCGCCGACGGCCGGTGGATCCACCTGCACGGCGGCTTCGAGGGCCTGCGGCTCGGAACACTCGAGGTTCTGGGTCTCGACAATGCCGCCGACGCCGATGAGATCGCTGCCGCGGTACTCGAACGCAAGGCCTGGGACCTCGAAGACGAGCTCGCTGCGGCTGGGATGTGCGGGGCGGTTGTGCGATCGCCCGCCGAGTGGGACGCGCATCCACACGGCCAGGCGGTCGGTGCGCTCGGCGCGGTTGAGCTGACGCGCACCGGCGACGGCGACCCGGTACCGCTCACCCCAACCTCAGGGCAGCCACTCGAGGGCATCCGTGTCCTCGATCTCGCCCGCGTGCTCGCAGCCCCAACCTGTGCGAGGACGCTCGCGTCACACGGCGCCGACGTCTTGCGCATCAATGGCCCGAACACCCCCGACCTGGAGTTGTTCACGATCGAGACGAGTCACGGCAAGCGGTCGGCGTTCCTCGATCTCGACGCCGGCGAAGGTGTCGAGGCGCTCTTAGACCTGGTCGATGATTGTCATGTCTTCATCGACGGGTTTCGCCCGGGTGCCCTGGAGCGCCGCGGCTTCGGTCCCGCTGCGCTCGCGGCCCGCCGACCGGGCATCGTCACCGCCTCGGTGTCCTGCTACGGGCCGGAGGGCCCGTTCGCCGACAGACCCGGTTGGGAGCAACTCGCCCAGTCCGCAACCGGTATCGCGCACTTACAGGGAACGGCCGACAGACCTGAACTTATCCCGGCAGCTGCCGCCGACTACACGACGGGCGCACTAGCGGCCTGGGGTGTCACCGAAGCCCTGCGCCGCCAGCAGACCGAGGGCGGGTCGTGGCACGTTGCGGCCTCGTTGTGCCAGACGACGATGTGGCTGCGGCGCCTCGGATCCGACCTCGATCCATCGGCCGCTACGGACTTCGACGAAGCGCTCGATCGTCGCGTCATGACCGATTCACCGTGGGGGCAACTCACGCATCTGCCTTCCCCGGTATCGATGTCGTCAACGCCTCCCCGATGGGCCGTGCCATCGAGCCCACCGGGGACCGACGAACCGGCATGGTGTCAGGAGAGTTAGCGGACAGGTGACGACCTGTTGCGACTGGTAGCGCCAATTCAGCGGTGTCATGAGACCGCGCGGATTACCCCTGCGGGTCCAAACGGCATGGTGTCAGGCACCCGGCGCAGGACGAACTTGGCCCAGGATTGCAGGGCGCCGGGTGCCTGACACCGTTTCATTGGAACCCGGCGAACTGCAGGCCGTGAGCAATCCGCTGAGTCTCCTGACACCCATGTGGTTCACGCTAGAAACCAAACCTCGTGGCCTCCTGACACCGGTGGGCTCGCTGTGCCGGACTCCGCAGCCAGAACTCAAATAGTGATGGTCGTGAGGTCGTCGCCGATGATGATCTCACCGGCGAAGTGCTCGGCTGCGCGAGCGACCCACTCGGGATACTGCTCGGGGGTCGGCGCCGGGACCATGTGGGTCAGGGCAAGGCGTTTGGCACCGACCCGCGACGCGGTCTGCGCTGCGTCGATGACTCCGGAGTGATAGTCGAGGATGTCCTGCATCATCTCGTTGGGAGACAGCTCGACCAGGTCACGCCGGATGACGGTCTGAACATAGACGTCGGCTTCAGAGGCCAGCGCGTCGACCCCATCGCACGGCAGCGTGTCGCCGACCAATGCTGCCACGCTCCCGTCGTGTTCGAGACGGAACCCGATGGTCGGCCGAACCGGTGCGTGCTCGGTGGCCGCGGTGGTGATCGACACGTCTTTCACCTGAAACGAGTCACCCGGCTCGAGCTCGCTCACATGCACTTGTGGACCCTGCGTGAGTTGGTCGTGGTGCTCGATGCGATAGGCGATGTCGGCCTCCAGAGCGGCGAGCTGGCGCTCGACGAACTGCGCGGTTCCGACAGGGCCATAGATGTCGAGAGTCGCATTGCCCTGAGTCATGACCCAATGGGTCGTGATCACATCGTTGAGCGCACAGATGTGGTCGCTGTGCAGGTGGGTGACG
Organism: Acidimicrobiales bacterium; assembly: GCA_965216815.1. Lineage (GTDB taxonomy): Bacteria > Actinomycetota > Acidimicrobiia > Acidimicrobiales > SHLQ01 > JADFOM01. Next base: position 261,933 of record OZ244202.1, read on the forward strand.
AGCACCGCGGCGAGGAACGGCGGCAGCGACCCTCCGCCGGTCATACGCATGACGGTCCCCCTGCCGGCGTCGACGAGGATGTGGGTATCGCCCGCCTTCACCAGCATCGACGGTCCGGCCCGGTTGGCGTCGGGCAAGGGTGACCCGGTACCGGTCAGTACGATTTCCATGCTCACTGCTCTCCTTCGAGCGGTCCCCAGACCTCGAGATGATCGAGGCGCTCTACCCGCCCGCGGACCTTCATCAGAACAGCACCTTGGAAGGCTCGGTCAAAGAGCGGGCCACGTCGTCGATGACCGGATCGGCAATGAGCGCATACCCCGTGTCATCTCGTACGTAGTCGCGAGCCGCCAGCTCGCGAGCCGTGGAATCCGAGATGAGGTCGTAGCGAGCCTCGGCGAATGTCCGGTGGTCGCCGATCATTCGATCCTCGATGTGGAACCGACCGATCCTGGTCGACTCGACATCATCTGCGAGGTCATCGGCCGAGGGGTCGCCGACGACCTGGAGAAGGAGCAGTCGATCGGATCCTGCAGCCGACTCCTGTGGCGGCACCGGTTCACCGTCTACGGGGAAGGACGCCATGACGATGGTGAAGTCCATACCGGCCTCCTTGTGCTGTTCGTCCTGTTGGAACTCGGGTTTGCTCGACATCTCGACCATGGCCAAGCGATCGCGATATTGCGCGATCGCAATGCGATCCCAGTGCCAGTCGTCGCCCACCAGGTGGTGGAGAACAGGAGCGACGAGGACAATACGCGACCCGACCGCGGCCAGGTGCTCGTGCGGTGCATACACGTCGTCGGCCTCCATGCCGCTGAGCGAGGTCTCTCGGCCGTCCGAGTACTCTGCCCGTTCCCTGTACTTCATGAGGTTCAGCGCCCACATTGGCCCACCCGGTTCGCTGCGTTGGAACCAGCTGGCGACGTATTCCTCGTTGAGCTCTCCGTAGCGCGGCATGGCAGCAGACTAGTTCGAATCCAGTCGTAGTGCTCATCGAACTGGCAGTTGTTAGCGGAGCAGCGCCCGCAGACCTGCGGTGAGAGCGGCCCGGGTCTCAGCGACCGACAGCTGTCGGTGCCGACGGAGGTAGTCGATCGACTCGAGCTGGGTCAGGAGATCGCCCGACGTGAGAACCGCTTCTCTTTCGGCCGGCTTCAGATCGGAGAGCTCAGCCGCGAACTGGAGTGCGAACTGCTCTCGCATGTGGTTGCGATTCCTCGTCAGCTCGTCACGAATTCGGGGACGCCGGGCCGAGTTGGCCACGGTCGCCCTGAACACCGACCCGACGCCGCCATGCAGCCGGAGGCGCATTGTGACGAAGGCCTCGATGCGATCGTCGAGAGCGCCCTCACCGATGGCGTGCAGCCGCGCCAGCTTGCGACCGCGCTCGTCACTGCGCTTGATCGCGGCCTCGAGAAGCTCGCCCGGATCGGCGAAGTAGCGATACAGCGACCGCAACGACAGGCCCGATCGGGTCGCGGCCTGCTCGATGGTCGGGAACAGCGCCTCCTCCGCGAACATCTCGAGCACAACGTCGAGCACCGCGTCGATGTTGCGCTGGCGCCTGGCAACGCGCCCATCGGTGGACTCGGTGATCTCGTCGAGGTCGGTCATCGCTCCCCCAACGTACCGACACTCGTCACCCGCTTAGACCTCCGCCGGCCGCCTTTGCGCGGCGAGTCGCAGCATCTCGCGCGCAACCATGGGGGCCGCGTTCTGGTTCTGACCGGTGACGAGGTTGCCGTCGACAACCCAGTGGTTGGCCAGAGGGTCGCGAAAGCGGGTCCTACTCTCGAACTCGGCGCCGGCATTGCGCAGCTCGGTCTCAGGGTGGTGCGGAGTGATATCGATGTCGAGTTCTCGCACCTGCTTGTCGGTGACCGCGGTCACCCGCCTGCCCTCGACGAGCGGACGGCCGTCGGAAGCCCTGGCTTTGAGCAGACCCAGCGGGCCATGGCACACCCCGCCGATGATGCGTCCGAGCTCGTTGGCGTGCGTGATCTTCTGGCCGAGGTCTTCGGAGAAACCGAGGTCGAACGCGGCGCCCCATCCACCGGCGAGGTACACGATGTCGTAGTCCGCCATGTCGAGGTCGCCGACCGCATGTGACTCGCTGATCTTGCCTCTCAGGTCGTCGTCGGCGAGAAGCCGATCGCATGCCTCGGTTCGCAGCACCGCCTTGAGTGACTGCGGGTCGATGGGGATCACACCGCCGTTGGGGCTTGCGACATCGACATCCATCCCGGCGTCGAGGAACGCGTAGTAGGGAACGGTGAGCTCGCTCGCGAATACTCCAGTGGGTTTGCCGACATCGAGCACGCCGTGGTTTGTAGCGATGACCAGCGCTCGCCGACCGGTGAGGTCGACGTCGATCGATTCGGGGTCCTCGGGGTGTACACCGGCACGCTGGAGCAGCTTGCGCAGAGCGCGGGCGGGCGGTGCTGCCTTCTTCATTGCGGGACCTCCTGTGGGAGTGCGGCAGGCATAGGGCCAAGGCTCGTTTCGTTCGGGTACGGCGCTCTGTCGTTCCGCGGCGAGGCGCTCGACGAGGCACTCGAACACCGCGGCCGCGGTCGGGTCGTTCCAACGGTTGTTCGCTTCGACCGGGTCGGCGTCGAAGTCGTACAGCTCCCACTGATCGGGCAGTGGCTCGGTGCGGTATGCATCGCCGGCCGGTCCGGTGGCGGCGAGGTGCCGGACTCCCGGTTCAGTCCAGGTTGACGGGTCGTCGAAGCTGCGCACGATCTTCCAGAGATGCCCTTCGCCCCCGTCGCCGGCGGTAACCCTCGACACGATGCACTCGAAGTTCGCGGCGACGTGCGCCGGAACCTGAATGCGCAGTGGAGCAGGCTGGCGCTCGATACGGCCGAGACGGCGGGCGATGCCGCTCGCGCCGGAGTCGCCCTCGGGCATGTTGTCCCGGGTAATGGCGTACACGGAACGGTCACGGTCGGGCGCCGCGCCGTCGACCACCTCCATGAGGTTGCGACCTGGCAGCGGGTGCACCTCGGTGAACTCCTGACGCAGTGTCGCGGCGGTCTCGGCCTCGTCGACACCGGCTGCCGCCAGCAGCGTTGGTACCAGGTCGACATGGGAAGTAGGTGCGTCGTCGACGACCCGCCCGCCCGTGGCTTGCGAACCCACGCGGGCGATAACGAACGGCACCCTCGTGGCCTCGTCGTAGAGATTGAACCATTTCTGGTGAAGCCCCCCGTGCGCGCCCAGCAGCTCTCCGTGATCGGACGTCCGAACCAGTACCGCATCGTCTGAGCCACTCGTCACCGCGCTGCGCACCCGCTCGAGCGGGCCGTCGACCTCGAGGTGGAGCCGGTGGTAGAGGTCGCGGTACTCCTGCGCCTTGGACTTGTAGACCCGCTCGATGGCCGGCGCCGGGCCGTAGGTCGACGGGTATGAAGACCGGTAGGCGATCTGCGCGGCGGGTTTGGTCGACAGGTCTTCGTCGTCCGTCGGCGAGGCGGGCACCGACGGTGGATCGGTTGGCCCCGGGGTGATCGGGCAGCGCCCGGCACGGGCGAGCCAAGCCGGTGCAAACACGATGTCGTGGGGATTGACGAACGCGACGACGAGCAGGAACGGGCGTAGCGCCTCGGTGTCGCCGGCGCGGCGGCGTGCGTAGCGACCGTCCAGCCAGGCCACAGCTCGATCGGCGAAGATCGGGTCGCGCACGAATCCAGCGTCGGCATTCCTTGCGCCGTGCGGTTCGGGTCCGACCCAACCCGAGAAGCCGAACTCGTCGAGCGGATCAGCGTCGATATAGGCCTGCACCGCACGCTGGTCGACGACGCCGTGGTCGTCGTTGGTGGCCAACGCCTCGCCGGTCGCGGCGTCGGTGAGGTCGGCATGGCTCATGTGCCACTTGCCGACATAATGCGTGTCATACCCGCCGGAGCGGAACCAGTGACCGAGAGTCGGCACTTCGCCGGGTCGCAGCCAGCGCATCCGGCTGTCGTCGAACACCTTGCCGAGCCCGTCGGTCTGGGTTACTCCGTGTACGTCGGGGAACTGACCGGTGAACAATGTGGGCCGGCTCGGAACGCAGGCGAGCGAGCCGGTGTAGTGGCGACGGAAGGACACGCCGTTGTCATCGAACCACCGGGCTCCGGGCAGCGACTCGTGACGCCACGCCGCAAGCTCAGGTGTCTCATACGGAGGTGCGGCGCGTTCTTGATCGGTCATCACGACGACCACGTCGGGTTGGCTGGTCACCGGGCCTCCTCGCGGAGGTGGTCGTCGAGTCCTTGCAACATCTGGCCGGACGCCTTGGCAAGTACCCGTCCGACCACTCGGGCCACCAGCTTCTGTGGCGGTCGCGGACCGGCATCGATGGTGCTGGTTAGCCTCACGTTGGTCGACTTCCCGCTGTCGGCGAGCTCCCAGCTGTTCGTCACCTTGCCGATGGCCGAGGGTAGTCCCTCGATCGAATAGGCGAGGCGCTTCTCCGGCTCCCACTCGATGACCCGTTCGAGCAGCGTGTTGCGTCCGGTCTGGATTCGGCGCACGGCGCCCGGTCCTTCGGTCTCGGTGCTCGTGAGACATGAGTGATCGACGTTGGGAGCCCAGCCACCGATTGCGCCGAAGTCGGCGAGCACATCCCAGACATCGGCCGCGGATCGGTCGATGCGAAGTGCTCGGACGATCTCCATCGACCGCAGGCTAGCTATTGCGTGACTTACTGGCACATTCCCGGATCCAGACGTTACGGTTCCAGCCATGATCTTCGAGGTGAACCGCCAGGACTTCCGCTCTACCCGGAACGTCGACCCTCCGCCTGTCGAGCTGGCCGAAGGGCAGATCCGATTGGTGGTCGAACGGTTCGCATTCACCTCCAACAACATCAGCTACGCGGTGGCCGGCGACATGCTCGACTACTGGGGGTTCTTCCCCGCCGAGGCCCCCTGGGGTCGCATCCCTGCGATCGGGCTCGGCTCGGTGGTCGAGTCCGCCAACCCCGGTATCGCGGTCGGCGGCCGCTACTTCGGCTTCTTTCCGATGGGTTCCGAGTTGGTCATCGACGCTCAACCGCGTGGCGCCCGCGGATTCCGAGACATCGGGCACCATCGCGCAAACCACGCCACCACCTACACCGACTTCAACGACATCTCAGCCGACCCGAACTTCGATTTCGATCACCTCGACGAGTACCTGCTGCTGTGGGGCATGTTCATGACTTCGTTCCTCGTCGACGACCAGCTGAGCGACCGCGGGTTCGAAGGCGCCACGTCTGTCATCGTCACCAGCGCGTCGTCAAAGACCTCGATATCTCTGGCTTCGTGCCTCGCAGCACGAGACGGCATCGCGGCGGTCGGTCTCACGTCCGCCCGCAACCGTGAGTTCGTCGAGAGCCTCGGCCTGTACGACCAAGTCGTCACCTACGACGAGGTCGACCAGCTCGATGCGGGCGTCACCTCCGGGGTAGTCGACATGGCCGGCAACGCGAAGGTGCGGGCCGCCATACACCAGCACTTCGCAGACAATCTGGCGTTTTCGACAAGCGTCGGCGCGACGCACTGGGAGGAAGGGGCCGGCGACAGCGATCCGTTGCCGGGGCCCACGCCGGAGTTCTTCTTCGCTCCCGGGCAGGTCGCAAAGCGAGTCGAGGACTGGGGTGCGGACGAGCTCCAGTCGCGCATCGACCAGGCTTATCGAAGCATGCTCGAAGACTCGGGCCACTGGCTCACCGTCGAGCATCGCCTCGGACCCGACGGCATCGAGGCGACCTACCGCGATCTGCTCGAGGGTCGGGCCGATCCGTCGAGCGGTTTCATCTGTTCGATGAGCGACGAGCCGCTGGCGTGAAGCTCGACGTCGCTCTCTACGGGCACTGGATCTGCCCGTTCGCAACCAGGGTTCAGTTCGCCCTGAGCCAGCGTGAAATCGAGCACGATCTGATCGACGTCCCTCCGTCGGCGGTGCGCGGCCCAGACTTCGTACTTCCGTCGGAGTTCGTCGAGCACAGTCCTCGACTCGAGATCCCGATGGTCCGCATCGGCGACGAGTACCTCGCCGATTCGATCCCGATTCTCGAGTGGTTGGAGACCGAGATACCCGACAACCCGCTCCTGCCCTCTATACCGGAGCGCGGGCGCTGGTGCGCGAGCGCATGGGCTGGATCGACCGGCACGTGTTCCCGGCCATGGTTGGCGTGTACTACGGCACCGTTCCCGAGCGCATCGAGCGCGCCGGTGAGAAGCTGGCGCATGCCCTGGCCGAGCTCGGCGGCTGGGCCGACGCCGCAGGCTGGCTCGCCGGGCCCGAACCCACGCTCGCCGAGGCGGTTGCAATGCCGATCCACGTGAGACTCGAGGGCCTTCAGCGACTGGGGTTCACAGCCGACCTCCCTCGCGCCTTCATCGCTCATGGCGACCGGTGCCGGTCGCTCGAGGGCTGGCCGGCCGTCGAGTGGTCGACCGATCAGACCGACGAGTTCGTCGGCCGGTTCGAGGCGTATCGCCGACTGCACCACAGCTGAGGTCGAACCGGCCTGAGCGCTGTGGCGCTCTACTGCGCGTCGTCGGGGCCGGTCAATCGGCGAAGACGATTCTTGTAGGGACCCCAACGCCACACGAGGTCGTCGCCGTCGCGGTAGCGGGTCACGACCAGGCGTTTGTCGTTGAGGTACAGGTTGTGGCGGCCGTCCTCATAGCGAGCCACAACGTGGATCTCCGCGCCGCCGACACCTGTGTCGTGCACGCCACCGGCCACGGTGCCATCTGTGAACATGTCGTGGATCACGCCGCCGGCGGTGATGACCGCGCGACAGCCCGCCTGCTCGTTGCGTTCGATGTGGCCCTTCAGCGGGCCCTTGTAGACCTGCCACACTCCCCGGATGTCTGGCGCGCCCTTGACCAACGGTTCGTCGCATCCGGTCAGCACCATGGGCGGCCATTCAGTCCAGCCGCCAGGAGGTGTGCGCACCACCGGCAGGTCGTCGGCTTTGGTGGTGGTGGCGTCGAGCGACTCCGCCAGCGTCGGGATCTCGTAGTCCCCAACGTCTGATGGCGGACGGGGAGGATCGCGCCGCATCCGAACCGGGGCCGACAACATCGCTCCCAGCGATTTCGCCACCTGTTTGATGTCCACGGCTCGAATCATAGTGCGCCTTCCACTGGCATAAGCCGAGAACCTGCACGGTGTCAGGCACCGAGCTCAAAGTGGGCTGGGTCCAGGTGCGTTGTGAGCTCGGTGCCTGACACCGGTGGCATTCGAGCTTGCCGGAGCGAGCCCCGAGCTAGTCTCGCTCATCGCGGATGGCGAGGACTGAGTCGAGTGCTGAACGAAGGTGGCCTGCATCCGCGGCCGCGGGCCGGACCTTCTCGACTAATGACGTGAGTCTGATGGTCTGCTGATCTCCGCAGATTCGCTCGAGCGTCTCGGTCAGCGTGACATAGAACATCCAGTCGGCTGGATCATCGGGCATCACGCCCAGATGATGACAGAACACATAGGCTTTCGCTGCGACGCCTCTTGACGCCATCCGTGACGTAAGTTCCGTCCGCCTGTGCGCGGTAGCCCTCTGTTCGCGCAATTCCGAAGACCGCTGGCGACCGGTGTTTCTGCGGCCACGACTGGATGTCGCCGGCGGTCTTGACCTCGATGCGCTTGTCTTTGTACTCGAGGTCCCATCTCCGTACCCCTCACCCACCATCTTCGCGCCGGTCAATTCCGCGACTATGGCCTCCGCGACCCGTCCTCGCGTGTAGTTGTCCATCAGGTTTGTCGATGCGAGCAGGAGCGAGCGAACTGGACCGTCGGGTACGTCGGCGAGCGAACGCTTGACCTGCGCGGCGATTGGGTCGGCCCCAACCGGGTATTCGCTCATTCAGACTCCAATCTCGACCTCCATCGGCGATTCAGGCCTCGTCTTGAAGCGCGTCGCGACGCCACATGCGTAGTCTCGAGGCGTGATCGAATCCGACTCTCCGGTCCACGACGTCGCGGTCGCCGGTCCGGCGGCGGAGGTGTGGGACACGATTCTGTCGATGATCGAGGCGGGGGTCGGATACGTCGAGCATGGTGAGCCGGCACCCCACGGAGTCGGGGCGACGCTGCATCTGCCGTTCGTCGAGGGCGACCCGCTCGTCGAGACGGTTACCGAGTTCGAGCCGCCGCGACTTCGGGGTTACAGGGTCGAAGGCGAGGGGTCGCACCTCGAACGCTACGAGGCAGCCTTCGTCGTCGAACCCGACGGAGACACCAGCCGACTGCTCTGGTTTCTCGACGTCGACGACGAGCCCTCGCCGGAGGGTGCAGAGTTCGTCGCCTTTGCAGTCGAGTTCATCGGCGGCTTCATCCAGTCTGTCGCCGGCAAGTTCGAAGCGGACTGATTCGCCTCGGCCGTCACTCCACCGGCTCGAACTGAGCGGTGTCGGGGTTGAATTTGCTGATGCTGCCGACCGAGTCGTCGAGGTCGTATTTGCCCGACCCGATCGAGGCCTCGCTCTTGCCGGTGACCTCGATCGGTCCGTAGGAGTCGGCCGCAGCGGCAAACGACTCGGTGGTCAGGTCGGCGCCGGCCGCGGTGGCGATGGCGACGAAGATGTCGAGCGACTGGCAAGCGACGACGGTGGGAACGAGGTTGTTCCGGGACTCGTCGAGAGCAACCTCTTCGCCCGACGCCTCCTCGAAGTTGTCGACACACTCCTTCACCCCGTCGAGATCCTGATCGTACTTGGTGGCGTCGTCATGGTCGCCGAGCGACGTCGCCAGCTCGAACGGCGCCAGGTCGAGACCCTGGTTGTCACGCAGCAGCGTCGGATCGACGCCGGTTCCTTCGGGTAACACCATTGGTAGCTCCAGGCCCGTGTTGTTGTAGCCGATCAGGAGGGCCTGGCTGAGCAGCGAAGTCGACGCCACCACAGCCTCTGCACCGCTCGACGCCCACACCTCGGCGAACACATCCATCTCGGCGTTGAGGGCCACGAGGTCCGTGCCATCAGCCAACAGCACTGAGTCGGCAACGATCTCGACCCCCGCCTCCTCGAGCGCGGCCGCGTACAGCTCATGGGCTGGCTGGGCTGCGCCGGCACCCAGTACGGCGACCTTCATGCCATCCGAGAGAACGCCGCCATCGACGAGGGTCTCGATGCGCGGTTCCACCAGGCGATCGGGATGCGCGACCAGCGTGATTCCAGGGGCCGTGTACCTCGACATCGCATCGGCACTGATGGCGAACGTGCTGACGACGATCGTGTCATGTTGCTCTGCATAGCAGTCGGCCGTGGTCCGCGCGAATAGCCCGATGGCTGCAAACACTTCGTTGTCCTCGGTCAGCTCGGTGCAAACGCGCTCGGACTCGGCGTCGATGATCGGATTGGGAGCATGGAAGTGCATCTCGATCGAGCGGCCGTTGATGCCACCCGACTCGTTGATGCGATCGACGATCGTCGCCCATTTCGCTTCGATGTCGCCGGGGTCGCGTCCAATCACGGACGTATCGGGGAAGATGACGCCGACGCTGATCGTCGAATCGGTGACCCCGACATCGCTGGTGGTCAGCTCTCCCGACTCGCTGGGCTGTGTGGCTGACGGCGACTCGCGGTCTGCTTCGTCAACGTCGGTGGTGGTCGAGCCGGTTGCGTCGGTCGTCGTCACATCGTCCGCCGGCTCCTCGTCGCCCCCGTCGTCGTCGCCGCACGTGGCAGCGAGAAGTGCCAGCGCTGCGATGAGCACTGCGATGCGTGTTCGGCCTCGGGTCGTCGACATGGTCGCTCCTCCATCGCCGAGAGCCGCCCGACGTCATTCATGCCAGTTCGGCTGGCATAACATTACGGCGGGTTGACTCACTGGTCCAGCGAACGCTGTGCCCGACTCGCTTGCGCGTCAGCCGCGTGAACGCAGCTGGTAGGTGTTCATGAATTCGTCGGTCACGACCGTCGCCATCCCGTCGAGGGCCTCGACATAAAGATCTTCACTCAACACGCGATGACCGAATGACCAGCCGTCGGGAAGGTCGAGACGATCAGCAAGCGAAGCCAAGTCGTCGAGCTCCTGTAGCGCGACGACCTGCTGGCTGAAGGACTGCATGACGTAGATGGATCCGTCGGGTGCGGTGAGCTCGTAGACTTCTCGCCCGGCACGGAAGGTGAACAACGTGTCGCGCTCGACCGAGACTTCGCGGTAGGCGGTGGATTCGGTGGCGTCCACCGTCGTTAGATCGACGAGTGCCAGTGATCGCATCTCGACACCGCCGAGGTTGCGCACCTCTAGCGAGCCCGCGATTTCACCGGGTTCTATGGCGTCGAGCACCCAATAGCGGGGACCGTTTGGCTGCGCGTTCGCGACTCCGAGATCGGCTCGGACCGCCTTGAGGTCGATGGCATCCCACGTGGCAGCCGGGCAGTCGTTCAGGCCCATCGTGTTCCACACCTCGGCTGTTGCGGAAGCTGCGTCAACGGCGAGGATCTCGCAGTAGCGGCGTCCGTACAGCGAAGGTCCCTCCGGAGCAGGGATGCTCGAGGTGACCGGGCTGCTCGCAGTCGAGTCGGGCGCCACGCTCCCGGCCTCGATCGGCACCGACGTGGTCGTCACCGGAACGCTCGCTGTTTCGGAGTCGTCTCCACACGCCGCTGCGCCCACAACCAAACCTACGGAAAGAACACAGAGCGCCACACGCATGCTCAGAATGTAACGTCACATCGAGTCAGGAACGGCAATCGAGTGGGGTCACCATGGCTTATCGCGACATCCACGATCAGATATTTCACTACTTCGGTCGGCCTCACGTCGGGGCTCCCACTGGCCCGGTGGGTGGCGAAGCCGCTTGGACAGCGGACCAGCTCGACGAATCCGATTGGATGGTCCATCTGACAGGTCCACAGATCGAAGAGCTCGCTGTGGCGGTGGCAAGTGCGCAACGCGACGTCACCTCGATGGGTGAACTGACCAGACAATCGTTCCCGCTGCCAGAGCTCGAGCGCGAATTCGCAGACTGGCGCCGGCGGATCATCGACGGACTGGGTTTTGTGCTGGTTCGTGGGCTGCCGGTCGACCGGTGGCCGCGAGAAGATGTCGAGTGGGCATTCTGGGGTCTTGGCCAACACCTCGGCGAGCCGGGCACCCAAAACACGGCGCAGGAGCTGCTCGGCCATGTCACCGACTACCACGATGCGACGGGCTCTGATCAGCGTGAGTACCGCACCAGCGGTGAGATCGACTTCCACTGCGACGCCGCCGACGTGGTCGGGTTGTGTTGCATCTCGACGTCGCGCGAGGGCGGGGCGTCACGCCTGGTCTCGAGCGTTACGGTCTTCGATCGGCTCGCCGCCGACGGCGACGACGCTGCTGATGTTCTCTTCGACGAGTTCGCACTCGATTCACGCCAGGACGACCCGGTTTCACCGCCCTGGATTCCGGTACAGCCATGCTGTTTCGACGGCGAGAAGCTGAGAACGTTCATGCATCTCGGGTATTTCGGTTCGGCGGGGCGTCACGAAGGGGTCGAGGTCCCGTCGAGCCATCGCCGGGCCCTGCATTCATGGTCCGAGGTGGCCAACCGCGACGGTGTCGCGCTCTCGATGCAGCTGCAGCCTGGTGACATCCAGTGGGTCTCCAACCACACGGTCGCCCACGCTCGCAGCGCGTATGTCGACGATCCCGGGTCGCCGCGTGAGCTGTTACGCCTGTGGCTCAGCATCGACTCTGACCAAGAAGCTCGAAATTGAGAGGATTAGCCGCACCGGGCGATGCTAATCCTCTCAATTTCGGCCTAATGCGGGACCAGAGGGTTCTGGTGTCGAACCTGAGGGAACCGCGCGTAGTCCGTGTCGGCGGTCATGATCGCGAGGCCGTGCTCGAGCGCAACCGCGGCAAGCAGCGCGTCTGGCACGAGATTCCCGGTTATCGAGACCGATCCCGCTAGTGAGCGGTACTGAGAGAAGGTGGTTCGAGTCGTCGGTGGAATCCATGTCGGCTCGGCATCCAGCCAATCGGAAACGAAGCTAGTCGCCTCGTCGCCTGTCAGCGGTGTGCGGTAGATCCGAGGATGCGTCGCGATGCGCAGGAACGCGCCGATCGTCGACCAGGTCAAGGCGACCCGGCGGTCCCCACGGAGCGTCTCGGTCAGCCACGTCGCCGCCGCCTCGTGCTCCCGCGCATCAGCATCGACCGCGTAGAGGAGCACGTTGGCGTCGACCAGCACTGTCAGCCAGCTGAGTCGAGCAGATCGAGCACCTCGCCGACGTTTGCCACGTCTACGCGCGCTCCCATCGACACGGACCGATGTTCGTACCGCTTGGGCTCGGCACGCACCACGAGCGCGCGCCTGATCAGACGATTGACAGCCTCACTCGGACCGATGCCTTCAGCGCGACGCAATGCGTCGACCGCCGCAGCAACGTCATCATCAAGCGTGAACGTGGTGCGCATGCACCCATTGTAGCATCATGATGCGCGCTAGTGATCATCATGTCTCTACTCCCGTTCTAGGGAGGAAAACCCACATGTGTCGTGTGTTAGGCACCAAATTTCGGGTGCAGGTCTGTATTTCGTCGACGTCGGCTCAGTACGCGATAGAGCGCAGCGAGAACTGCTGCGAAGACACCTAGCTGGAACAGGCCACTCGCGCCAACCGTCCTCAGGGAGGTCCACGGCCTCCCGACCGACGGAATTGTGAACCAGCGCAGTCCGACGGCCGAATCGCTCGGCAGTAGCCACACTTCTCCCGAGTCATTCGCATCACCCTTCGTGGTGATCTGCACCTCGTCGCCCATTCGAATCGACTCGATGACGCGATGGGTGACGCGGTCCGTCCCATCGAACTCGACCGTTATTACATCGCCGACGCCAACCTCGGTGGACGAGACGGTTCGATTGACCACGACGTCACCAACATCGAGGGCCGGGACCATCGACCCGCTCTGGATCGTCAATGGCCGGAAGCCCATCGCAACCGTGCCGACGAGGATTGCCGCAGCAGCCGCCACGGTTCCGAAGGCAACACGCGAAGCCGAACGAACCTTGTCGCCGAGCTGACCAACCGGTTCGTGCGGATGCGCCGAGTCTCGGCTCACGCAGTCACCGCGCGCCCATCGGTGAAGCTCGACCGACCACTGCGCCAGATCTTCGTGACCGAGATCCATGGCGAGCCCCAGTTCCCACCCATCGTCGACACTGGCAATCCGCCTCACGATGGCGGTGGTCGTAACATGTCTGCCGTCGCTCAGGGTCGCTGTCATGTTCACCCGGTCGCCGAGCTCAGCCTTCGGCCATGACCGACCGACGGTCGCCCCTAGACCGAACGGCGACCCATCGAACGCCCGGCCCGGAACCCCGTCGAGCCCGATCTCGAGATCGACAGGCACTCGGTGGGTGCGCCGACGCCACGAGCGATCGACGAGCGCTCGGACACCGGTGATCCACAATCCAATCGCTGCGAGCTGTGCAAGGACCAGCAGCGCGGCGTCTGGTCGGCCGGTCCCCGCACTCTTCAAGACTCCGAGTCCGAACACGACCGTTGCGATCAAGAAGCATGCAACGACGGGTCTAGCGACCGGAGTTCTGGGGCTGGGGTCTCGGTTCGGGCGGACAAGGGTCGCGAGCACGTAGGCAGACCCCGGCAGGCGCTGAATCCACCTGCGCAGGTCGCCGGCGAGACGAAGGGGCGCGCCGGTGGCGAGTCGAGCAAGCGCCCAGCGCGCTGCTGCGAGAGCGAGAAGAACCAGGAAGGCGAGGCCTGGGCCTCCTCCATGTGCGCCGCGATCTGACAGCGCGATCGGAGTTAGTGCCCACAGCGTCGCTGGGACGACCGAGAGCTCGCGGGCGAGGAACAGGGCCGCTAGCTTCGATTGTCGGGGAATGCCGGCCGTCATCGCCGACTTGAGATCGTCGGCGAGGGCTCGCCGTCGCGCTCGCTGCAGACGCCAGGAGTCCTCAGCGTGAACCGGCGCTACGAACTGGCTGAGCGAGTTGTCGACTGCGGCGCCGCGTACGCCGGAGGAGGACAAGCTACGCAGCCACGACCCCATCGATTGGTCGACCCCGATCGGATATGACGTGAGCAATCTGGTCGAGACGATCGTTCCGTCGGGTTCGGGGATCAACAAACCCGCGAAACGGGACCGGTCGCGCAATGTGTCGTCGAAGGAGTCGCTGTTGGCGGCTGCGCCCGATAGGGGCCCGGCGGCGGCGCGGCGGCCGATGACGAACTCGACCTCGTCACCGTGATCATTGAGAACGTCCTCACACTCGACAATGTCGGGCACCGACCGACCGGCGACGATGATGACCGCATCGGTTCCGATCGTCTCTGCGCCCTGAAGGATCGACTCCGACATCGAGGCGGACCGACACGTCGGCAATCCCAAGCGCTCGACGTCCTGCGGGACGGGTTGATTCCCGGCAGCCAAGACGACGGGACCTTGCGATGATGCCAGCGCAAGGTTCATCGCTGTCAGTTCGGGAGGCTCGTCGCCGAGACGCACAATCGTCCCTACCGATCGATGGCGACTCGGTTGGTTCCGGCGGTCACTAAAGGTTGAACGCGGTCGGGTCAGGGAAACGAGCGCGGGCCCAGCAGAACTCCACACGGTTGCGGATGCGACCAACAATGCTGCAGCTGGAATGTCACGAAGCAGCCAGGCGGCTACCAGCGCTGCAGCGATCGTCGCCGCCGAGAGCGGTCCATTGAGGCGCTCTGCAGCGGCGCTCAGTCCGTCCACTCGCGGACCTAGCTGTGTTGTTTCATTCGACCCGCAACGACGATTGTGACACCGGCCAGGACCATCGCGGCCCCCACGAGCATCAGGATGCGGGAACTGGACCCGGTGAACGCCAGTCGGCCGCGGGACTGAGTTGCCGGCAGGACCTCGACACGTGGGTTGTCGACCGAGCCTGACTCAATTCCGGATTCGGGATCGTCGGACCCGCGCTCGCTTCCACTAGAGCTGACGCCGCCCGAGTCGATCTCGGTAGTCGTCGTATTGCCGTCCGACGTGGTCGTCTTGCCGGAGGTCGTTGTGGTGGACTCGCCATCTGACGTGGTCGTCACACCCGCGGTAGTCGTTGTCGACTTGCCCGAGGTCGTCGTCGCGGTGCCGGAGGTCGTCGTGGTCGCGTTGCCCTCCGTCGTCGTCGTATTGCCAACAGTCGTAGTCGTTTCACCAACAGAGGTCGTCGTCGGCTTGCTCTCAGTCGTGGTCGTTTCACCAACAGAGGTCGTCGTCGTATTGCCAACAGTCGTGGTCGTTTCACCAACAGAGGTCGTCGTCGGCTTGCTCTCAGTCGTGGTCGTTTCACCAACAGAGGTCGTCGTCGTATTGCCAACAGTCGTAGTTGTGCTGAGCGCGGTCGTTGTCGTGTCACACGAACCCGACCCGGATCCAGCGCCAGCCCCGGTCCCACACGCAGCAGTAGTCGTCGGATCAACCGCAGTCGTAGTCGTCTCACACGACGCCGGCACCGTGCCAGAGCCAGTGCCACAAGGGTCGGTGGTAGAGGTATTGGCGGCGGTCGTGGTCGTGGATGCGACGTCGGGCTCACAGAACTGAACGTTTGAAATGGCTCGCGGTCTCCCCGCTTTGTTCAGTGGATGGTTCTCGTTGGAGAACGATCCACTGATCGCGGCCGGTGTATAGAGGAAGTACCAGGAATCGGTACCGGCTTTGACGATCGCGCTCGAGATGGGCCTCGTCGACGTCCACTC
Organism: Acidimicrobiales bacterium; assembly: GCA_965216815.1. GTDB lineage: Bacteria > Actinomycetota > Acidimicrobiia > Acidimicrobiales > SHLQ01 > JADFOM01. The sequence continues at coordinate 277,594 of OZ244202.1, forward strand.
ACCGTACTCAGTGTCGCCACTCACGATTGTGACGACCGACGCGTTCTCGGCAGGACCGTCGTACACGAACCCCGAGCTCGACCAGTTGTATTTGGACACCAGGGAACTGCTCTCGGGGCAGCTCTGCAACGGTGAGGCACTCGTGGTCGCAACCATTCCGGTGAGAAGCGCAACAAGCCCGATGATGGTCATTACCCCACCGACCCTCGTCTGCCTCTTGACTCGCTCGAGAGCTTCAGATCGACTCGACACCGTATTTCTCCTTGGCTAGTTCCTGTGGTGGAACTATCGGAACCCCGGGTCGCGTTGTTTAGAAGCCGCGTTGTCGGCGAATGTGAAACGCAAGCAGTTTCTAGGGAGGAAAACCCACGTGTGACGTGGGATAGGCGCCAAATTTTGGGCTAAGGGAGCTCGGCGGCCTCGTATGAGAGCAGATCCTCGAACAGGCTGCGCAGCTCCTCGCGCCGGCCGCGGTCGTTTGCCAGATTGACCAGCTCGTGCGGATCCTCGTCGAGCTCGTACCACTCGTGGTCCTGGTCGTCGAAATCGGCATCGACGTCGTACACCTTCGGTGTCTCCGCCGGCGTCCCGTCTCGCTGGATGCCACCGCCGATGCCGTAGTAGCGGGTGTACTTGGTCGTACCGTCGAAGAACCCACGCACCGCATAGCGGCTCTGGCGCAACAGCTCGGATTGGGCGGAGTCCTGGGAGAAGAACACGTAGTCGCGCACGCTCGTCGTCGGGTCTTCGACCACCGGCGTAAGGTCGACCCCCGACATGCCGTCGGTGTCGCCGCTGCCGGCTGAAACGATCGTCGTCGCGAGGTCGACGTGTGTCGCCAACGCGTCGGTTTTCGCGCCAATTGCGGACTCGGCCGACCCCTTGGGCGGTTTGACCACCAGCGGAACACCCATGACCTCTTCGTAGACGCATGGCAACTTGGCACGCAGGCCATGGCTTCCGCAGGCATCGCCGTGGTCGCTCGTGTAGACGATCAGCGTGTCTTCGTACATGCCGAGCTCGTCGACCGTCGACAACAGGTCGGTCACGCTGCGATCGAGCTCCTCGTGCAGCCAGGCGTAGTAGTCGAGCTGGCGCAACCAGAGACGGGTGTCGTCCTTGTTGATCGTGCCGACAAAATGCTCGCGGTTTCGCACCCAGCGCCACGCACGTTGTATCTCGGGTTTGGTGTGCAGGTCGTCGTCGAAGTTCTCAGGCAGTCGATCGAATCGCTCGGGATAGTCGGTCGGCGGTGGTTCGACGGGCACATCGTCGCCGAGCCGGTACTTGCGGATGAAGTCGAGCGTCTCGGCATCGTCGGGGTGGGCCGCTGCGTAATCGGGCTGGTCGGCGGGATACCACATGATGTCGTGAGGGCCGACGAGCGCAACCGTGAGGATCCACGGGTCGTCATCGTCGGCGTGAGACCGCAGCCACCGGTCGGCCTGGCCGACGATGTCGGGGTCGAACAGCCGACCCGTCCACGCAGTACCCGTGTAGTGATGATCGTTACCCTGCCAGTCGTCGTACCCGTAGTCGGCCATCGGTGGAGTGGGCGTGTTGTTCAGGTGCCATTTGCCGAGGTAGGCCGACGTGTAGCCGACGTCTTGCAGCAGACTGCCGATCGTGGGGATCGCCGGATCGAGCACCGTGTGGGCCGGGAAGCTCACATTGTCGACGACGCCGTGGTCGGCCAAATACCGGCCGGTGTAGAGGCTGGCGCGCGACGGTGAGCACGGCGAGGAATGCGTGTAATAGCGGTCGAAGCTCAAGCCGTCGTCGATGAGGCGACGGTGTGCCGGCAGGTCGACCTTGCCGTCGAGCCAGTCGTTGCGGCGCTCCTCGTCGGAGACGATGAACAAGATGTTCGGCTGTTTGCGTGCTTCGCCCGACATGGTAAGCAACAGTAGTCAAAGCTGGTATTGGGGGGACATCTGGATGGGCAAGTCTGACATCGAACAGCGTGCGGCCGAGCGGCTGTTGGACGGGTCGGCATGGGACGACTTCTGCGACACGCTCAAGGCCGCGGGCCGAGTGGTCATCGAGGAGACGCCCGACGCCGACCCTCAAGACAGGGTCGAGGGTTTCCGCTACATCTGCCGCATGATCCTGATGGCCAACGCGCGGGCGATCGAGCGGACGACACCGGTCGCGAAACAACCGATCGCCATCATCCCGCCTCCCCTCAAGGGCGGCATCGGGGTTCAGTCCCCCAATCAAGACCATGTCGTCCAGGCGGTCGACTCGCGGTATCGCTACCGCATCACCGGCAAGCGCGGCACGGCGTATGTCCACATGTCAGCGTGGAGCCCGCCGGTACCCGAAGACGTAGGCGCCTTCTCGACCGGCCTCGATGCCGTGAAGCTGCTCGAGACCTTCAACCCGAACAACGCGGTCACGCCGTTCACCGCCGAGCTCGATGAGTTCACCGACGAGTCCGGCAACGTCGACTTCGTGTTCGCAGTCGATGAGCAGCCGGCCCCGTGGATGCCGATGGCGCCGACGACTCGGGAGTTGATGATGCGTGTCGTGTACGACGACCGCAGCGCTCAGTCGCCCCCGAAGCTCGAGATCGAGTGCCTCGACCCCCACGTCGAACACGAACCGCCCGAACCTGCCGAGATGTCGGCTCGGCTGGCGACCGGTGGGCAGCTCATTCTCGGATTGCTTGCGGATTACGCCGATTGGACCCGTGAGATCCTCGATTACGAAAACGATCTGCATTTCACCAAGGAGACCTACAAGCGAATCGGCGGTTCGCCCGACGATCGCCACTTCGAGTTCGGATACTGGCGCATCGGCGAGGGTGAGGCGTTGCGGATCGAGTTCGAGCCACCGACTTGTCGGCACTGGAACTTCCAGCTCTGCAACCACTGGATGGAGAACCTCGCCAACTACTTCACCAAGCAGGGCTATCTCTCGATGGAGGATGCGGTCATCGACGACGACGGCGTTGTTCGCATCGTCGTGTCGCCCATCGACCCGGGGGTACCGAACTGGGTCGATTCGGCCGATCACAACCATGGCGTGATGGGGTTGAGATTCGTCCAGCCCGAGCAAACCCCCGAGACCAGCGTGACCGTCGTGCCGATCGACCAGGCGGGTAGCGGCTGACCGGCTCCCGGCGCCGGGCTCTACCGATCTTGCCGATCAGTCGCGCGCAGCGACCCAATCACCCGCGTCGGCTCCCAGGCCACGCATGAGAAACGAAGCGCACGACTCCAGCATGGCTTCGCGGCACCCTTCTCGTTCGGCTTCGGACAGGTCGAGATAGACGGTGGCGATGCCGATTCCGAACGCGGTCAGGGTCGATGCCAGCTCCCGGACGACCGGGCTGGTCTCGTCGGACCAGCGCGCGAGCATCGACAGGTTCTGATCGGTCCAGCGCGAAAGCTGCTCGGCGGTGACGGCGCGGATCCGGGGGTCCGCCGACTGCTGCACGCGCAGCCGCAGCCGCCACGACAACTCGTTGGCATCGAGCTCATCGAAGAACTCGGCCATGCCGCGCTCTATCGACTCCTCGAAGGTCTCCCCCTGCACGGCCGACATGGTCACGTCACGGCGACGTGCCCAACCGTGCTCTTCGAGTATCGCCAACAGCAGCTCGGTCTTGTCGGCGAACTGGTGGTAGAAGCTGCCGACCGAGATGCCCGCCGGTTCGAGCACGTCGCGGGCCAAGCTGACGCCGTCGTGGCCCTTCTCCGCAAAGGCTCGGAGCCCCGCTTCGAGGAGGCGGCTGCGGGTCTCGATCGACCGATCCTGTCTCGGGATGGATCGGCCTTGGTCGTGGGGTGTCATTGGGAATCGAACCGATGCTGCCTCGTAGTCGACGGCTCACTGTATATAGCACCTTGTGTCATTTGAAGTCGCCGTCAGGTCGATGACCCGCCAATGAGCTCGTCGTGGACCGCATGGCAGGCGATCGTGCGATCGGCCAGCACGTCGTTCGGGGGATAAACCGAGCGGCCCGAACTCTGGTGGCAACGTTCTAGTAGAACTGATCTAATTCGTAAGGCGGCCCGAAGACCACCTCGTGGGCTGTCGCAAGGAGATCGACCGATGACCGACGAACAGGGCCGAAACCCCGCCACCGAACACACGATTGCCGCTCAGCGATCGTTCGCCGACACACTCCCACCTGACAACCCGGTCGACTTCGAACGGGTGAAGAAGGGCTTCATCGCCACCCGTGCCGAAACGGTGATCCTCAACGAGAGCGAGGCGGCCGACTGGGCGCCGATCGCATGGGACACCTCCAACTGGGCGTTCGTCGACGGCGACGCTCCCGACTCGGTCAACCCATCGCTGTGGCGTCAGGCAAAGCTCAACGGCGAGCACGGGCTCTTCGAAGTCGTCGAGGGCTTCTACCAGGTGCGCTCGTTCGACACGAGCGTGGTCACGTTCATCCGGGGCGAAACCGGATGGGTCGTCATCGATCCGCTGACCGCCACCGAGTGCGCCCGCGCCGCGTACGAGCTGGTGCGCGAGAACCTCGAGGACCTGCCGGTCACGGCGGTCATCTACACCCACACACACGTCGACCATTACGGAGGAGTCCTCGGTGTCGTCTCGCGAGAACGGGTGGACGCGGGCGAATGTCCCATCGTCGCGCCCGAGGGCTTCCTCGACGCGGCCGTCGCCGAGAACGTCGCCGCGGGAGCCGCGATGGGCCGCCGCGCCACGTATCAGTACGGGATGCTGTTGCCGTGGGACGAACGTGGCCACGTCGACCAGGGACTTGCGAAGGCGCCACCGGTCGGCACGATCGCAATGGTCCCGCCGACGGTCGAGGTGACAGAGACCGGACAGGAGATGACCCTCGACGGCATCCGCATCGAATTCCAGCTCACGCCCGACACCGAGGCGCCGGCGGAGATGCACTTCTTCTTCCCCGACCACGGCGTGCTCTGTCTGGCGGAGAATTGCACCGGCACCCTGCACAACGTCTTGACGCTGCGAGGCGCGGTCGTGCGCGACGCACTGCGTTGGAGCCGCTACATCCAGGAGGCACTCGACCGATACGGCGACAGGGTCGAGGTGTCGATCGCCAGCCACAGCTGGCCCCGCTGGGGACGCGACGACGTGGTCGACCACATGACCGCCCAACGCGACCTCTACCGCTGGATCCACGACGAGGCGATGCGACTGGCCAACCTCGGCTACACGCCCGACGAGATCGCGGCCGAGGTCGAGCTGCCCGATGGTTTGTGGAACGACTGGAGCTGCCACGGGTACTACGGCACGGTCAGCCACAACGTGCGCGCGGTCTATCAACGCTATCTCGGCTGGTACGACGGGCACCCGTCGAGCCTCGAGCCATACCCGCCGGTCGAAGCTGGTTCTCGCTACGTCGAGTTCATGGGTGGCATGGACGCGCTGTTGGCCAACGCTCGCGAGTCATACGAGGCCGGCGACTATCGCTGGGTCGCTCAGGTGTTGCGCCATGCGGTGTTCGCCGACCCCAGCAATCAGGAGGCGCGCGGTCTCCAGGCCGACGCCTTCGAACAGCTCGGCTACCAGGCCGAAGCCGGACCGTGGCGCGACGTCTACCTCATGGGTGCACAGGAGCTACGCAACGGGACGATGGATGTCGACTTCGCGTTCAGGCCCAACGTCGACGCCGTTTCGGGTATGAGCCTCGAGCAGGTCTTCGACTATCTGGCGATACGGATGAACGGTCCGGCGGCCGCCGAGCTCGGCTCGTTCGACTTCAACTGGGAGTTCGCCGACGGAACCACGGTTCGAGTCGCGCTCTCCAACGGCACGTTGCATGGAACGGTCGGCGAGACGCACGCGGATCCGGCGGCGACCGTCAGGTGCGAACGATCGGTGATCAACTCGCTCATCGAGACCGGCGACGCGCTCCGCTCGCGCCATCCAGGCGATGTTCAGATCGACGGAGACTCCGGAACCGTCCTGGCGATCTGGGACCTGTTCGAACACTTCCCGCTGTTCTTCCCAATCGTCGAGCCGTAGCGACGGCCCGGGTCTATTCGCCGAACGGGTCCTCGACGGCAGTGGGCTCGCCCAGGTCGAGCGACGACATGAGTTCGGCCAGAGCCGAAGGTACGAGCTCCGCGAGGTCCCAGAGGTCTGGCACGAGGTCGGGATCGGCTGCGAACCCGAAATCGACTCGATCGACGTAGGAGATGACGGTCACGTTGAGACCCATCGACTCGACAATGATCGACCCCGGATAGATGCCGGTCACCCGTGCACCCGCCAGGTAGAGCGGCATCGGCGGACCGGGCACGTTCGAGATGATCGTGTTCACCGTCGTGGGAATCGCGCTGAACACACCTGCACGGTGAATTGCGCGGATAGCCTGGTTCAACACGAGCGGCGGCGCCGTCTCGCCAAGCGATTGGATCTTCCGGGCCCGCATCGCAGCGGTCATCTCTTTCGCGCTACGGCTGCTCTGACCGATCCTCTCGAGGCGCTCGGCCGGATCATCGATGTCGGTCGCCAGCGACACCATCATGTTCGAGATCTGGTTGCTGAGCTCATCGTCACCCTCGGCCCGAACCGAAACGGGACAGCTCGCCTTCAGCGATGTGTCGGGCAGATCGTCGTGTGACCGAAGGAATGAGCGCATCGCCCCCGAGCACAGCGCTAGGACGACGTCGTTCACCTTCACGTCGGCTGACTGTTTGATGGAGCGCACGTCGTCGAGCGAAACCGACGAAAACGCCGCGGATCGACGCGGACCGACCGGGGCGTTCCAAGGCACCGTCGGCGCGTCGCCCGGCCGGGGTGCCTCGTCCATCCCGGCGATGGCCAGGCCCCGTCGAATCAACTGACCGCCGTATTGAAACATCGTGATCGGCAGCTGGCTGTTGGGCAGGAAGCTGCGCGCGAGTAGCTCCCAACTCGACGGTTCCGAACCCAGGTTCTCGGCGGGTTCGGGGTCGCGCTCGTCGTCGCCGTCGGGCGAAAGGTCCATTAGGACGCTGGCGAGGCTCGCTCCCGACATTCCGTCGAGCAGGCAGTGGTGGAACTTCAATACGGTGCCGACCCGACCGCCTCTGAGTCCTTCGAGGAACCAGAACTCCCAAAGCGGGATGCTCCGATCGAGCTGATGGGAGACGATCTGGCCGAGCATTTCGGCCGTCTCGTGCTTACCCCCGGGATCGCGCACGGCGACCCTGCGGATGTGGCGGTCGATGCGGAAGTCCGAGTCCTCGACCCAGATCGGCCGGTCGAGCTGAAGGGGGACTTCCTTGAGCTTCCAGCAGAACTTGGGCGTGAGCATGATCCGCTCGGAGAGCGTCGAGACGACCTCGTCGAAAGAGAAGTCACCGCGACCCGCTGGATCGAGAATCGTGAGGCCGGCGACATGTTGGTGCCACGCTGGGGTCTCCATGTTGAGGAACATGGCGTCGGCTCCGGCCAACCTCTTCATTCGGACCCCCTTGCGTCCTCCCGAATACTAGAGCATCTCTTCTAACAATGTCCGGGAAACTCTGACGCCCGCCGAGAGGCTGCGAGGTCACGGCCGGTCGCGTAGCGCACGGATGGCCTCCCGGGCGAACATGAGCCTGAACGATGCCAGTAAGTGACCCCGGTGTCAGACCAAAGTTTCACCTAGATCGCGGTGGGGGCGGTGGGCGAAATCCAGATCCGCCTAAAGGGTCGTCGGCAGTGGCAAACCTTCACGCCGGGCGGCCCCGAGCGCTTCAACGGTCTCGAGGCGCGGCTCAAAGCCGCGCATAGCGCCGAACAACGACCGGCCCTCGTCGATCAACTCGTCGAAGCGCTCTGCACCACCCGGAAACCCGTTGCGATACTCCATGCGAGCCTCGTAGTAGGGAACGAACGCACGCATGACCAGGTTGCGGTTGTCGTCCAGCCTCGAGCGAGCCGACTGGAAGAGCGCCCGGGCGGGGTCGACACCACCCCTGAGACCCTCGACGATCGCCAACGCCAGAGCACCATCGGACTCGACGTAGTGGAATCCGGGATTCAGGACCAGGTGCTCGATCAGCTGGGGCATCCGCGAATCACAAGCGATGTCGTACGCGTCGCACACATCCGCTGCCACGAACAGCATATAGGGCAGATTCGGGGTTCCAGGCGACGTGCGCTCGACCGCATCGAGCAAAGACGCCAGTTGTTCGGCGGCCGCTTCGGGCCGGTCATTGGCCGCAAGCATCGGCACCCGCGCAAGACTCCCCATCGCCTGGAACCAGCTGAGATCGGGACTGAGCGAGTCGAATACAGCAGTGACGGTCGCCGCCATGCTCTTCGCGATGGCCGGGTCCCGCTGCCCACCGGTGATCTGAACCATTCCCATGTGCTGAAGAGCAGGATTGGAGAACTCGTCGACTCTGGAAACGAGCTCATCGCCGAGAGCGATGAGTCGGTCGGTCTCGTCGAAGTGGCCGAGCGTGAACCGGACCCGACCGAGTGCGGCTATGGTGAAGAGCGCTGTGCCAGTGTCTCCAACATCGAGCGCTTGATCCATCGACAGCGACAGGGGCTCGATCGATTCGATGTACATGCCTAGGTGGAACGCGTGTATGAGACCGGACTGCAGCGGCGATAGCCACTCGGTCGCCTCGAGAGCTGCATCTCGGCTGTCCCATATGAAGTCTGACATGCCGAGCGCGTCGGTCTTGGTCCTGATCGCCACTTCGAGCAATTCGCGGCGGTCGGCGTCGAGGAGAGGGAAGCCGACGCCCGCTTCGTCCTTCCAGTCGCGCTCGGCCAGTTCCCAAGACCGAAGCGACACCCACTCGGCATCGCGCTCGCCGCTATGCATAGTCCGTGCAATGTCGCCGAGCCTCCATGCTGTGAGAATTTCCTCGGTCGCCCGTATGCGTCCCAGACCGACGAGGAACGCCGCGGCGTCCGCCCGATCTTTCGCGCTCTCGGCCACGAGGCGGGCCTCGGCGAGGATGCGCTCGGGCTCCGCCCGTGCCAGCGTCGCCGCCGAAGCGATCCGTCGTTGGATGTCGGCTTCGCGCTCGTCGCCCGGCGGGAGGAGAAGACGTGCGCTCTCATAGGCCTTCAACGCGTCGCGATGAGAGCCCGCCTCGGTTGCCGAATCGCCGTGTGCGAGGGCGTGGCTCACACCCGCCTCGGCGCCCGGTAAGTCGACACTTGCCACGTAGTGTCGCGCGATCACGGCGACTTCAGCCGCAGTCGGGTCGCCCGTCTGTACTTCCACCAACGCCTCAGCGATGCGGCGATGAACCCGAGGCCGGCGACTGGGACTGAGCCGATCGACAAGTGCGTGGCGGAACATAGCGTGAGTGAACCGGTAGGTGTCGAAGATCTCGGTCGGCTCGATGATCTGGGAGCTCAGGGCTTCGTCGAGAGCGTCGAGCGCCACCGCCTCCTCGGCCTCGGCTACGTCGGCGGTGACTTCCAGGGGAAATCCGGCGTCGAACAATGCAGCGACGGTCAGAAGCCCCAGCGTCGACTCCGACAGCCGATCGAGACGGCGACCGATCACGTGGCGCAAGACCTCGGGCAACTCGAGACCCTCGACATCGTCGCTGACCCATCGGCCACCCTCCCGGCGCAGCTTGCCTTCGGCAACGAGATGGAGAAGCGCCTCCCGAATGAACAGCGGGTTGCCACCCGACTCGGCGACTATCAGCTCGACGAACCGGTCGCCCACGCTCGAGCCATCGCCGAGCTGAACCAATAGGTCACGAACCTCGGCATCGTCGAGACCGACGAGATCCATTTCGATGGGCTCGCTTTCACGCACGAGTCCAGCCATGGCCTCGGCGAGCGGATGGCCCGGCACCAACTCAGCGCCCCTGTACGCCCCGACGATGAGCAGCCTCGTTCGCCGAGCGACTCTCGCCGCGCTACGTAGTGCGGCGACCGTGCCCTGGTCGGCCCAGTGCAGATCGTCGAACACGAGCACAACCGGTCCTTCCTGGCCAGCTCGGTGGAGGACCCGCTCCCAGCTGTCGAGGAGCCGCTTCTCGACGAGCTCAGGTGCTACAGGTGCCGGGGCCGCTAACCCAGGCAACAGCGAATTGATCATCGGCGCCATCGTGGCGAGCACCGAGGCCTCGGGGCCGAGCAGATCCGTCGCAGCACTCCGGTCGGACTCCGCCAGCGTGACCAACGCGTCCGAAATCGGTGCATAGGGAGCGGTATCGCCGTCCTGGCAGGTCCCCGACAGAACCAGTCCCCGGTCGATCGTGTCGATGAACTCAGTTACGAGCCGCGACTTGCCCATACCGGCGTCGGCTCTAATAAGCACAGTTCCGCCTGCCCCACCCGCGGCCTCCATCCAGGCTCGTTGGAGTAGTTCCATCTCAACGTCGCGCCCGACGAAGGGCGTTCGCGTTCTGGCCTCGGCGATCCGATCGGCGAGGCTCCAGCTCACCTCGTAGGTCTCGGTGGGCTCCGGGAGTCCCTTCAGCTCGAGAGCACCGACCGGTTCGAACACGTGCTCTCCACGTCCGCGAGCCATGGCACGGACGAACTCGCTGCAGAGGATCTGACCCGGCGCCGCAGATTGTTCCAGCCTCGCTGCCTCGACGACCGGCATGCCGAAGCAGTCGCCGTCTTCGAGCGCGACGTCGCCCACCGAGAGTCCGATTCGAATCCGGAGGTCGAGTCGACGCCTACGACCGAGGTCGACGATCGCTTTCTGCATCTGTACCGCGGCCGACAGCGCGTCGCTCGCTGAGTCGAACAAACAAAGCAGGCCATCGCCACCACCTTTGACGACCTCTCCGCCGTTGGAGCCGACGACGTCGCTCAACGCACTGTCGTGGTCACGACGAAGCCGGTCTGCGCCCTCCTCGCCCAGCTGCGCCCGCAGCGCAGTCGAACCGACCAAGTCGGTGAACACCACAGTGGCTGTGGTCGTGTCCGCCATCACCTTCCATTCGATCACATGGCGCCTCTACCGACCGAGTCGTTGCCAGGGATCGCTAGCAGCGCCCCTACCGCGACCCCGGTGTCAGACCAAGGTTTCACCTAAATCCCCCGATTAGGTGACCCCGGTGTCAGACCAAAGTTTCACCAATGGCCCGCTCGGCGGCTAGCACGGCAGGAAAGAGTTGGTTGTTCTCCTCGTGGATATGCAGGTGCGTGTCGGCCTCGAGTTCGGCGAGGCCCTCATAGAGCAGTGTGTAGCTGGCGCAACCGTCGTCGGGCACCGTGTAGCCGTCGGTTGCAGCCCGCAGCTCGGCGAGAAGGGCGCCGGCGTTGTCGTGCTCGGCGAGCATCACACCGATCGGGTTGTTGAGAGACCCGCAGTGAAACGAAGGGGCCTCTGTCGCAGCCGCGAGTTCACGGATCATGGGAAACAGGACGCGCTCCTCTTTCATGAGATGCGGCTCGAGGTCGGCCCTGATCTCAGCAACCAGCAATGCAACACGGGTGAGCTCGGGGTGATTGTTGCCGTGCACACCCGTGACCTTCTCCGCGAGCGCAGTCAGCGCGGGCAGAGCATCGTTGAGATACGCGTGGTGGGTGGCTTCGAGGTGGTCGACCAGCCCGTCGATGCCCTCCCATTCGGTCTCGGCGGGTGCCTCGGGTGCCGCTTCGATGATTGCGACGACTTCGTCGAGGTCTAGGCCGGCCTCGGTGACCGCCTCGGCGAGCGTCTGGTGGCCGCCGCAACAGAAATCGAGCCCGAGCCTGTCGAGATCGGCAGCGAGCGCGGGACGGGCGATGACGAGGCCGCCGAGGGTGGTGTTGGGATCGGTCATGGGCACTCCTTGGCTACACCAATCTTGCCGCATCGGTTCGCCAAACCCACTTACGCGACCCCGGTGTCAGACCAAAGTTTCACCTTCACAACATCGCGGACCAGGTTTCGCGATACCGAGAGGCTCCAAGTGTCGGTACAGCGGCCTACGGTGTCGCTTCATGAACGACGAAGCCAACGCCCACGAGGTCGCCGGAACCGTCGCCGTCGTCACCGGGGGAGCGAACGGGATCGGGCTAGCCAGCGCCCGTGCGTTCGCGGCGGCCGGCGCCGACATCCTGCTGGCCGACGTGGATCAGCAGTCCCTCGAGTCTGCCCGTGAAGAGTTGTCCGAGACGGCCACGACGATCGAGACGATCGGATTCGATGCGCGCTCCGACGACGACGCAGAGGCGCTCGTGAGCGCTGCAGCCAGGATCGGCCCGATCGGTGTTCTGATGCTCAACGCCGGGGTGAGCTCAGGCGGCGTCCTCGAGCACGTACCCATCTCGCAGTGGCAGGACCTGTTCGACGTCAACGTGTTCGGAGTCGTCAGGTGCCTCAACGCGTTCATCCCCACGCTGGTTGAACAGAAGCGCCGGACGCACGTGATCGTGACGGGTTCGTCGGTGAGCTTCACCGGCAGCGGTTCGGGCGTCGACGCTCCATATGTTGCATCGAAACACGCCCTCGTGGGCCTGGCCCGCACCTACCGCTCGTATCTCGCGAGACACGACATCGGCGTTCAGCTTCTCGCTCCTCGCATGACCGATACCGCCTTCCCACTCAGCAGTGTTGCCTGGACCAGCGACGGGTCGTTCATCACCTCCGACCGCGACATCGGCACTGCCGACACACCAGAGGAGGTGGCTACTGCGCTCATCGATCACCTCGGCATGGACCAACTCGTGATCGCTCTAGAACCGAGAACCGGCGAGATCCTCCACGAGTTCGCGGACACCGAGGTTTGTGTCCCGACTCAGCGCTGACCGGGTTCGTTTCAAGTGCTGCTTGTGCCAGACCGCCGGCAGGCACTAAGCGTCGTCGTCGATGATGATCCCCAAGCCGAGCCCGAAGAACGATAGGTCGAGCACGGCACTCGGCGAGGGCTCCGAGAACACCACCCAAAGCCACTCGCCGCCGAGTAGCGGCGGCTCGTCGATCGAGTCACCCAGAACCGTGATCGACACCGTTTCGGATACCTCACCGGGATCAAACGTCACCGTCCCCGACGCCGCGACGTAGTCGACGCCCTCAGTCGCGATACCGGGCTCACCGGTGTCCAGGGTCGTCCACTCCACCGTCACCGGCACCGCGGACGGGCCCGACAGCGTGACAGGCACATCGAGTTGCACGGTGCCGGGCTCGTCACCCTCGACGACCGAACCCAGCCCGGGCGAGATGACGGGCGTCGGATCGTCGTCGACGATGATCCCCAAGCCGAGCCCGAAGAACGATAGGTCGAGCAAGGCGTTGGGCGACGGGTCGGAGAATTGCAGCAACAGCCACTCGCCGCCGAGTAGCGGCGGCTCGTCGATCGAGTCACCCAGAACCGTGATCGACACCGTTTCGGATACCTCACCGGGATCAAACGTCACGGTCCCCGACGCCGCGACGTAGTCGACGCCCTCAGTCGCGATACCGGGCTCACCGGTGTCGAGAGTCGTCCACTCGACCGTCACCGGCGTCGCCGACTGAGCCGAAAGGGTCACCGGTACGTCGACCACTACCGAGCCCGGCTCGTCGCCTTCCAGAACCGAGGCGCTCCTCGGAGTAACGACCGGCAGGGGATCGCCGGTGTAGAACGCGGTGACGGTCAGGTCGGTGCCACCGATGGTGATGGTCTGATCGGCCGGACCGCCGATACTCCACATGTCGAAGTTGAGGCCACCCTGGCTGAGCGGCGCAGAGATCTGACGTGCGCCGCCAACTGGGGTGGTGACGGTGAAGGGTGCGGTCTGCTGGCTGCCGTTGTAGACGAGATCGAGCCCGGCGGGGTCGCTCACGAACGTGTAGTCGACCTCGGTCGGACGGATGTTCACGCAGTCGGTGTCGCTCAGACCACCGCTGTCGGTCGCGGTCAGGCAGATCTCCAGGTAGGTGTCGTCGTCGTGGTCGGTGAGAATCGTCGAAGGCGGATTGGTTCCGGTGCCGGTGTAGACATCGGGGTGTGTGTGATCGCCGCCGTGATAGAGCTCACCGGTCCAGCTCAGGCTGGCGCCGGTCAGCGTCCCGTCTTCGGGATCGGTGCCGGTGCCGGTGAACGACAGAGACGTTCCGAGGTCGGCGATGATGTCGCCAGCCGGTGAGGTGATGGTCGCTGTTGGCGCGCTGTTGCCGACCGTGATGTCGATGGTGTCGACATCGGTGGCGTTCGAGCCGTCGGTCACCGTCAGGGTCGCGGTGAATTCGCCGCTGGTCGTGTAGGTGTGAGACACCGTTGCGCCCATCGCCGTTGCGCCGTCGCCGAAGTCCCAGTCGTACTGCAACGGCTCGGCGTCGGGGTCGTAGCTGTCGGTGCCATCGAAACTGACCGTCAGGGGCGCGAAGCCGTCTGTTACATCCGATGTCGCGACCGCGACCGGCTGCACGTTTCCGCCGCCGACATAGCGAACCCGTCGCACCACGCCGATGCCGATGTCGACGTAGTAGACGTTCGTCTCGGGTCCGATCGACATGTCGACGACCGTCTCCGTGTCGGTTGTGACCGTCACGGGCGCGATCGGATTCGACAGGTCGAGCACCTTGATCCACTTCTTGCTCACATCGCCGTACCACAGGTCGCGATATCCCGGCGGGTAAGTATCGCCCTCGTAGAACGTGCCCCCCATCGCCGAGTGACTGCCGCCCGGGCACCCGGCGCCGGCGCCGCCTCGACACCATGTCCACGTTGGAGCGTCTTGGGTGGCCGACGGGTACGCGTTGCAATCGGCGAGGTTTGTGTAGCTCGGCTGGACACGGTTGATGCCGGGTCCTTCATGGGTCCCGGCGTTCATCGTTGCGTCCGAGAGCCCCCCTTCGAAACAGGGCCAGCCGAACGACGAACCGGGCGGCCCGGTGTTCAGTTCCTCGAACCGGCCCCATCCGACGTCACCCGACACCGGCCAGCCGGTCGAAGGGTCGATGGAAAATCGGAACGGGTTCCGAAGTCCTGCATGGAACATCCGCGAAGCATTGTCCGACCCGTCGCCGTTGTAGTTCGGGTTCCCCGGGACCCCGTGGCCGGTGTCGGGGTCGAGCTTGACGATCTTGCCCACGAGCCAATCATCCTGCAGCGAGCGGATCGCGCGCTGGTCGACCCCGTTGTAGCTGGCGGCGTCGCCCATGCCGGCATACAGCGAACCGTCGGGGGCAAATCGCAACGTTCCGATGCTGTGGCTTCCACCGTCGGCGGGAATGCAGTCTTCGATCGGCGTGCCCTCGTCGATGTCATCGCCCGGCTGATAGTCGGCACACGTCCAAGGTCGGCTGGTATCGGCTTGCCACGAGAACGGATCGCCGATGTTGTCCCAGACCGAGTTCGTCCCCAACACCACGGTTCGGGAACCGGCGACGACGGTCGTGAAGTTCGTCGCCGAGTCCAAGCGCAGGGACTCCAGCCGCGACACGCGATGCCCGCGTCCGTCGCGCTGTCCATACGAGAACTGGCGATTCGAGTTGCTGTTGCCATCCCAGTACGCGCTCGGATCGGCGGCCTCGGGCGGATCGTAGGTGTACAGGAAGAACACACGATCGTCGGCTGGGAAATCGGGATGAACGGCCAACCCTAGGAAACCGCGGTCGTTGTAGGTGTTCACCTCATCGCGCATGTCCAACAAAGTCGCAGTCACCTGACCGGTCGCCGGGTCGACCATCTTCAGACGTCCAGACTTCTCCCCGACCAGAAACCGGCCGTCGGGCAGCCACGCCATCGACACCGGCGCCGACAGGCCGTTGACCACGTCCTCTTCCACGAACCCCGGCGGCAACGAAGCCCCATGTGCTTCATCGCTTGTTGTCACAGCATCGACCGACGACAGCACAACGCCGAACACTGCGGCAACGGCCAGAAGTACCACACAAGTGCGCATCCGCACACGATCTCGCCCGCGCCCCATTTTGTTACCTTTCGCCCTATTTACATCCTTTCGAGGGTACGACACCGTCGATGACCTCAACAAGGCGCGTGGGCATCCGCCATACCTGTTGACATACCCATAGGATGCCTATTGAATGCCGGTATGGACAGCAGAGCGTTCGCATCCCCGCCAGGCATCGGAGACGATGCTCCTCCGCTCGAGGTGTCGCAGTGGTTCAACACCGATACCGACATATCGCTGAGCGATCTGCGCGGCAAGGTCGTCGCGATCGAGGCGTTCCAGATGCTGTGTCCGGGATGCGTGAGCCATGGATTGCCCCAAGCTCAGCGCATTCACAGCCTGTTTGGCGGCGACGTCGAAGTGCTCGGCCTTCACACCGTGTTCGAACACCACGATGCGATGACCCCGGTGTCATTGCAGGCATTCCTCCACGAGTATCGGATCGACTTCCCGGTCGGCGTCGATGCCCACGAACAGCCGGGCACCACGCCGATCACGATGTCGCGATACCGGCTCAGAGGCACACCAAGCCTGATTCTGATCGACCGATCCGGCCGCCTTCGCCTCAACGCGTTCGGCCACGCCGACGATCTCACCGTCGGTGCAACCCTCGCCCGCCTCATCGACGAACCCGCCCCGGCCTCCGCCGACTGCGATCCCGACGAGGGGTGCACGGTCTCAGCCGAATGACCACCGGTGCCGACGATCTCGACCGCAAGGTGCTCGCCGCGGTCGAACGGTTGGGCCGCGCGTTGCGAGCTGCCCGCCAGCAGACGTCTACGCACCACGGTGTGTCGCTGCTCGGACTCGGCATCGTCGAGACCCTTGCCGATCAGCGGCCCCGCCCCGTCGGTGGTCTCGCAGCCGAGCTCGACGTATCACAACCGACCGTGAGCGACGCCATAGACGCACTCGAACGCCGAGACCTGGTGCGACGACAGCGCGATCCCGAAGACAAACGCCGCATCATCGTCACTCTGACCAAGGCCGGCACCGCCTTGGCGTCCGACACCGCCGCGCAGCTCGCTTCCCTCGTCGCAACTGAGGCCGGCACCGACGCAGACCGGGCGACGGCACTGCGGGTACTGCTCGGTGAGATCGCCCGGCTGCAGGCGGCAGGAGTCATCACCATCAACCGCAGCTGTCTCACCTGCCGCCACTTCCGGAACGGCACGCAGCGATCCGCTGCCCGTTGCCTCCTGCTCGACAGCCCTCTTCCCGACAGCGACCTGCGCGTTGACTGCCCCGACCACGAAGACGCAGTACTTCAGACCTAGCGGTCGTCATGGTCAGGTCGAGCGGCCAGCTGCACTGTGTCCGGCGAATCGACCGAACATCGTGGCGTCACCGAGGCTTATCCCACTGGCGTAACCCCAGGCCGCACATCCCGCAGTGGTGCGCCCGGCCGCGTAGAGGCCGGGAACCCGGTCGCCGTCGATCGACAACACCTCGCCGGCCGGAAGGGTGTCGAGACCGCCGAGGGTGAATGTGGCGTAGGTGAAGTTCTCGACGGTGAAGTCGAACGCGCCGAGCGGTGGACGCAGCGGCTGGACGAACTCGGTCGCCTTGTGAAAGACGGGGTCAACCCCGTCGGCGGCTCCCCGGTTGTAGAGATCGAGCGTGGTCTCGAGCGACCCGGGCGGAAGCCCGATCTCGAGCTCGAGCTCGCCGATCGTCTCACACACCCACGACGCCTGAGTCCCCCAGATCGTCGGCTCGTAGATCGCCTCGTCGACGATGAGATACATCTGGCCGCTCTGGTGGAACAACGACTCCTGGCCAACCCGGCCGTAGTAGGTGTCCTCGTTGATGAACCGCTGGCCGTGCCCGTTGACGAGAATGCCCCGCACCAGAGACCGCGGCGGTGTGATGGGCACGGCGACCTCGGCCGAACCCATTCGCCTCACCCTCGCCCCTAGCGCCTGGGCCATGCGGATGCCGCTGCCCTGATCGTGGTCGGTACCCAGCTTGACGGCGCAGCGGGCGATCTCGGGCACATGCTGTTGCACCATCTCGGCGTTGTTGACGAACCCGCCGGCACACAACACGACACCGCGGTTTGCCCGTATGGCGAGGTCGTTGCCGTGGCGTTGAGCGACGACGCCGACAACCGAGTCTCGGTCGACGACGAGGCGGTGCACGGCGACATCGAGTTCCACCCTCACTTCGGTTTTGGCTACAGCCTCGATGAGCCGCTCCATCAAGAAGGCGCCAGCCGCGCCGTCGACCCGGGGCTTGTGCCCTCGCGCCGCCGGCGGCGCCACGTCGGTGAACGGCCAGGCGTCCTCGCCTCCGGTCGACACGAGCCCGGCTTCGTTGGGCGACTCGAGACCGGGCTCGGGGTAGAACTCGCCCTTGAACGGAACGCCGTGGTCGACGAGCCACGCGAAATGCTCGACCGAGTTGTCGCAGTAGGCCCGGATCTTCGCTGCGTCTGGCTCGGGACCGCTGGCAGCCATGAGGAACTCGTACATGGCGTCGACCG
The DNA here is from genome assembly GCA_965216815.1 of Acidimicrobiales bacterium. Taxonomy (GTDB): domain Bacteria; phylum Actinomycetota; class Acidimicrobiia; order Acidimicrobiales; family SHLQ01; genus JADFOM01. The sequence continues at coordinate 295,823 of OZ244202.1, forward strand.
TGTCGCTCACTCCGCATTCGTTCTGCACCGCGGTGCCGCCGCCGAGATAGAGGAGTCCGCCCGACATGGCCGAAGTGCCGCCGCCCGCGCCCGCCGCTTCGAGCACGATCGTGTCGGCGCCACTCGCCTCGGCTGCTAGTGCTGCGCAGGCCCCGGCGGCGCCGAGACCGACGACCACGACGTCGGCCTCCATGTGCCACTCGATCACACTCTCGACCGACCTCGGTGCGACATCGTCCATCGCCGCCCCCTCCCCTTTCGCATTCTCGCGTGATGTCGGCTCAGAACGGGTAGAGGTATGGCTCGCTCGGTTCTTGGATTCTCTCGAGGTCAGATACAGCAAACACCAGGCGCTCGTAGCCGATCTCCTCCGGGGTGTCCGCGGTCGCCTCGAAATCGATCGTGCCTTCGACGCTCACCCACTCGTCGTCCTCGATTGGCTCGCCGGTGTATCCCACGAGCTCGATCGTGAGCGGCAGGCCGTCCCCGGCACAACAGCCGACGACGATTCGACCCAGCAGGAGGCGATCCGGCGGACCCGACTCCGAGTAGACGAAGCCCTCGACCTCGACGAGCGTGTCGGCCAGCAGGTGCGCCTGCTCGGGGTCGTTTGCTGCGATCTGTAACTGCGCGAGGTTGAGCTCAGCCGCCTGACCCCCGAAGGTGTGGGTGCGGAGGTGTTCCTCCAGATCGAAATCGATCGACGCCAAGTCGCGGGCGCTGGTCTGGCGGCTCGCCGCGAAGGAACCGAGCGCGCCCGGATTGACCACGATTGCGAAGACGACCGGCAAGGCGAGGAGCCAACCGACACGACTGAAGCCATGGCTATGACCATGGGCACCCTCGTCGTCCAGGCGATCGGCATCGCCGCCTGCGTCGGCACCGGATTGGGCGCGGCGGTCCGACCAGCCTGTCGCGAGAACCGCTACCCCGAGAAGGAGGAGAACGAGGCCCGAGATGACGAGCCAGACCGACATCGATGGCCGCAGGTAGCGGTTGATTACGTCGGTCAGGCCGACGATGAGCGCGAACACCCCGACGAGCGCAACGAGCAGACCGCCGTCGTCGCGTTTCACAACATCACCGACCCGACGACCACGCTCACTGCGATTCCTGTTGCGAAGGTGAGCGGGGCGAACCGGACCGCGAATCGCCGCCCGAAGGCCGCCACCTGCAGCGCGATCAGCTTGATGTCGACCATGGGTCCGATGACGAGGAACGACAGGCGCGCGGTCATCGAGAACTGCGTCAACCCTGCGGCAACGAAGGCGTCGGCCTCCGAACAAATCGACAGCAACACCGCCAGCCCGGCGAGGACGAGCACGGCCACGAGCCCATCGCCACCCAAGGCATCGAGCGTCGACTGGGGGATGACCGTCTGCATGGTCGCCACAAGCGCAGCGCCCATGACCAAGAACCCACCTGCCTGGAGGAAGTCGTGTACCGCGGTCTCCATGAACCTGTGGGCGTGCGAGCGACGGACGTACTCGGACAGGCGGCGCTCGAGAACGTCGTCGGAGGCGAATCGCGACCAGATCGCGCCGACGAGCACAGCTACCGAAAATGACGCGACCAGTCGCGCGAAGACCATCTCGGGTGCGCCGGGGAACGCGACCGCCGTCGAAGCCAACACGACCGGGTTGATGGCTGGGGCCGCCAACAGGAACGTGAGCGCCGCGGCCGTGGACACGCCTCGCGACACGAGCCGGCCGGCAACCGGAACCGAGCTGCACTCACAACCCGGCAACAACATGCCGGCGGCGCCGGCAACGGGCACGGCCAGGCGAGCGTCCTTGGGAAACGCGCGCACTAGCCACTTCGACGGAACGAACGCCGAGATGGCGGCGCTGATCACAACGCCGAGGACCAGAAACGGCAAGGCCTGAAGTGTGAGAGAAAGGAATATGGTCGCCCAGTTCTCAATCGACTTGTCGACGAATGGCCGCAGGGCGGTGGGAGCCGCTACGACGAGGGTCAGAAGCGCCCAGGCCAGCACGGTGAGCGCAGCTTGCTGGGCCTTCCGTTCCGCTCGATCTACGGGCGAATCGGGCGCGGCGCCGCCGGGATCGGTCAACACCGACGGGCCCGGCGACGGCTCGACTTCAGACTCCATCGCCGCCAAGGGTACATCGATGCGCTGCCGCGAGGTCTAGCGTCGACGGTCGGGGAGATCGCGCCAGCCCACTATGAGCGGTCCCCGCCGGGCATTGCTCACCCGCCGGTTGTTGGTTCGTGGCGGGGTAGCGACACCACGAATCGGGCTCCGCCGGTCGACCGATCGTCGTAGCCGACGGTGCCTGCGTGCCGTTCGACGATGTCTTTGGTGATGGCGAGTCCGAGGCCGGTTCCTCCATCGCTGCGGGTTCGGGCGTCGTCGACGCGAGCAAACCGTTCGAATATCCGGTCGCGGTGCTCAGGGGGAACGCCGGGACCGTCGTCGGCCACAGCGAGCTCGATCGTGTCGGACAGTTCGGCCAGCGTGACGGTGACGCGGCTCTCCGCGTGACGGACCGCGTTGGAGAGCAGGTTGCGGACAGCTCGACCAAGGTGCTCCGGGCTACCGACCACCTGCGCGGCGGACACACCCGTGGCATCGATGCGCACGTCGGTCATACCCCGCTGCGCACGGATCTCGTCCAGGACGACGTCGTCGAGATCGATCGGCCGCAGATCGGTCGCCGGGCGGCCGGCGTCGGAACGAGCGAGGTGCAACAGGTCGTCGATCAGCTGCTGGAGCCCGATCACCTCGTCCCGCACACCGCTGTTGGTGGCTCGTGGGTCGGCAGTGTCGGGTTGAGCGAGGTCGACTTCGACGTCGGTGCGGATTCGCGTGAGCGGTGTCCGCAGTTCGTGGGCGGCGTCGGCGACGAAGCGGCGCTGCCGGTCGGCGGCGTCGTCGAGGCGGTCGAGCATGCTGTTCATCGTGGTGGCGAGGCGGCTGATTTCGTCGTCGTGGCCGGGGACCGCGACTCGGTTGTGGGAGCTGGTGGCCGATATCGCGTCGACCTCGGAGCGGATGGTTTCGACGGGCGCCAGCGTGCGCCCGGTCAGCCACCACGTCGTGGCTGCGAGAAGCGCGACGACCAGCGGGAGCGCGACGGCGAGCGTCGCAACCAGCTTGGTGAGGGCCTCGTTGAGGTCGTCGCTGTTTTCAGCGACGTGAAGCGTTGCCGGACCCGAGGCGGTGTCGATGCGCCGCGACAAGACCCGGTAGGAATCGTCCTCCAAAGGGAGATCGTCACGCGTCGCCACGCTCTCGCTCTCCGAAGGCGTGAGCGGGTCGGCCAGCGCATCCTGCCCGACGAGGTTGGTGCTCGCAGCGAGCACGTCACCTTTTACGGCGACGAGCTGCACCGCCCTGTCCTCATCGTTGGTGTCCAACGCAGACGTGGGGATCTCGTCGGCGAACTCCGCTGCGAGGCCGTCGGCTCGTTGTTCGAGCGAAGCGTCGAGGTTCTCGGTCAGCTGGCGCTGCTGGATCGTCACCAGAGCAATAGCGGTAGCGGCCAGCACAATAGCGGCGACCGCCGTAGCGACGGCGGTGAGACGGAACCGTAGAGACCCGAAACGGACTCGTCGTCGCATGGCAGGGGCGGTTAACCGCCGTCGGTCGCGAGTCGGTAGCCTGCGCCGCGGACGGTTTCGATGGCCGAGCGACCGAAGGGCTCATCGATGCGGGTTCGGAGGCGTCGCACGTACACCTCGACGATATTCGGGTCGCCTTCGAAGTCGTACTCCCACACTCCCGCGAGGATCTCGTCCTTGCTCATCACCTGTCCGGCCCGACGCATCAGAAACTCGAGCACATCGAACTGGCGGGCGGTCAGCTCAATCTCGGCATCGGCGCGCCACACCTTGCGTTGCCCGGGGTCAATGCGAAGATCGCCCGCCGACAACGGGCTCGGGTTGGTTCCCGATGTTCGCCGCAGCAGCGCTCGGAGGCGGGCGACGAGCACGGGAAACGAAAACGGCTTGGTCAGGTAATCGTCGGCGCCAGTGTCGAGCGCCTCGGTCTGGTCGAACTCGCCGTCCTTCGCTGTGAGAACGAGTATCGGAGTCCAGTCGTTCTCCTCCCGCAGCTCAGCACAGATCTTGAAGCCGTTGATACCCGGCAGCATGAGATCGACGATCAGCGCATCGTAGGCACCCTCGCGGGCCTGCCAAAGCCCGTCGGTGCCGTCGAACGCCGTGTCGACGGTGAACCCCTCACCCTCCAGGCCACGCTTGACTGCGGCTGCGATCTTCTTGTCGTCTTCGATGATCAGTAGCTTCATGAAGGTGCCGATCCGGCCGTCAGGCTCGAGGCTACGGGCTCTCGGCCCACGCGTAGCGGTTCGATTGAACACGCTGAACCTGAACGACACCTGACCGGTCAGTCAAGGGTCAGCGAGTCAGACCGCGGTCAGTGACCTGCCAGCATCGTGTATCGCGACACCGATTCGAACGATCCCGCCGGCCAAGCCCTCCCCTCCCGGAGAAGTGTCGGTCCGACGGTCGAGCGCCGTCGGGCCGACACCTACTGGAGGTTCTAATGCAGTTCCCGATCGTGAGATCCAACAACAAGACCGTGTCCGCGGTGGTTGCGGCAGTGCTGGCGCTGGCTCTGATGTCCTGCGGCTCGACCCGAACCTCTTCTTCGGGCCCAGAGTATGCCCCCGAGATCGATGCCGGCTCGTTCGTCGGCGTTGTCGACAACCCTCGGTTTCCTCTCCCGGTCGGCGCGTTCTGGACATATGAGGTCACCACCGCCGAAGGATCGATCGATCGCCTCGAGGTCAACGTCCTCGCGCAGACCCACTCGGTGATGGACATCGACACCACCGTCGTCCGGGTCGAACTGTTCGTCGACGACGAGATCGAGGAACGCACCGACAGCTGGTATGCCCAAGACGCCGACGGCACAGTCTGGCTGTTCGGCGAGATCGACGAGGGCTATGAGGCCGGGGAGTTGGTCGAGACGACGACCTGGGAGGCAGGCGTCGGCGGGGCGCAGCCCGGCACGGTCATTCCGGCGGAGCCACTCGTCGACCAGACGTTCCGAGTCGGCTATCTGCCCGGTGAGATGGAAGAGCGAGGACATCTCGGTTCGGTCGCGCAGTCGGTAGAGGTGTCCGCTGGTTACTTCAACGGTGTCTGGGTGATCGAGAACTGGAGCGACCTCGAACCCGATGTGGTCGAGCGCAAGCACTACGCGCCCGGCATCGGGCTGGTCCTCCAGGACGGCCACCATGCCGATGCCGACGTCGTCGAACTCATGGCCACGAGCCTTCTCGCGTCCTGAACGGCAGCTGACCGGTCAGGTGACGGTCAGCTGCCCGAGCGTACCAATGGCACCGGACCTTCAGGAAGGTGAGCAACGATGTCCCCACTCCATGCGGTGCGCAAATGGTGGCTGCGGGTAGCAGCGGTGTTGGCGGTGGTCGCCTTGGTGGCCGCCGCGTGTGGCGGCGACAACACCACCAACCCCGACTCGAGCGCCTCCGATTCCGCCTCCACCGAGACGACCTCGGGCGACGAGGAGCCCCCTGAGGGGTGTGGCACGACCGTCGAGTTCGATCCCGCGAACTTCGTGGACCCGACGTCGGACACCAACCCGTTCCATCCTCTGCGACCAGGCATCCAATGGGTCCGCGGCGGCACCACCCTCGTCGGTGATCGTGAGGTCCCCCACGAGATCATCACGACGATGACCGACGTGATCCGGGTCATCGACGGTGTAGAGACGGTGGCCATGTTGGACGAATCGACCGACTCGGGTGAGGTCGCCCAGGTCGGCATGGACTACATGGCCCTCGACATGGACGGCAACGTCTGGATCCTTGGCGGCTACACCGAGGAATACGAGGGTGGCGAGTACACGAACACAGAGAGCGCCTGGCTCGGAGCCGAAGGCGGTCAGACGATCGGCATCCTCCACCCAGGAGACGTAACGGCCGATACGCCCAGGTGGTGCATAGGCGGCGACGCCGACGAAGACCCCTCTGTCGGTGAGCCGGTCGAGGTCGGGGCCAGCGTCTGTGTGGAGTTCGGGTGCTACGACGACGTCAGGATCATCCAGGAGGGCGAAGTCGGCGCTCCGGACAACGAACACAAGTCCTACGCCCTCGGCGTGGGCGTGATCAACAACGTGCCGCTCGACTCGAGCTTGCACAAGGACCGATTCGAGCTGTTGAACCTCATCGACCTCAGCCCCGATGGTCTGGCCGAGGCCAGCCAGACCGTGCTCGACCTCGAAGCCCACGCATATGAGACCGCCCCCGATGTTTACGGCGGAACGCCCGAGTCGACACGGGCCGATGCGTGAAGTACCGGCCGTAGCTCTTCGAGGCGTGGCGAAATCCTTCCCGAGCAACAACGGCCCGACGGTCGACGTGCTCAGCGATGTCGACCTCACGCTCGCCGCGGGCGACAAGGCCAGCCTGATCGGCCCGTCGGGTTCCGGGAAGTCGACGCTGCTGTCGCTCATCGCCGGCTTGCTTCGCCCCGACGGTGGGACGCTCACCGTCGACGGCGTCGAGCTCGATGCGCTCGGCGACACGGCTCGGGCGCGCCTGCGCGCCGATCGGATCGGCATCGCGCTGCAGTCCGACAACCTCATACCGTTCCTCACCGCCAGGGAGAACATCGAGCTCGCACTCGGCTTCGCAACCTCGAGCAGACGAAGCGACCCCGGCACCCGCGCCGACAGCTTGCTCGAGCGGTTCGGTTTGTCGCATCGCGCCGATCACAAGCCGCGACACCTCTCCGGCGGGGAAGCCCAGCGCGTCGCCCTCGCTGTCGCCATGGCCAACGAACCGGCGCTCCTTCTCGCCGACGAGGTGGTAGCCGCTCTCGATGGCGAGACGGCCGGTCACGTCGTCGACGAGGTTCTCGATGCGCCATTTGCCGTGCTCTACGTCACCCACGACCCCGAGCTCGCCGACCGAGTCGACCACCGCTACGAGCTCCGCGACCACCGCGTCGAGCGTCGATGATCGATTCCGCCGGCGGCCTGGCGGTGGCGACGACCGACGTCGTTGTCAGCTACGACGCTGCGTCGGGGCCGGTGACCGCGCTCGCTCATCCAGCGCTCACGATCCATGCCGGGACGAGCGTCGCTATGATGGGACCGAGTGGTTGCGGCAAGTCGACTCTGCTCGGGCTGGTTGCAGGCCTTGCCGTTCCGACGAGCGGAGAGATCAGCGTCGGAGAGACAATCGTGTCGAGCCTCGGTGAGAGCGAGCGGGTCCTGTTTCGTCGCCGACACCTCGGCATGATCTACCAGGCCGACAACCTCCTGCCCCACCTCACCGTCGAGGAGAATATCGCGGTCGCTCCCGCCATCGCCGGTCGTGCTGGCGACAACCCGGCCGACCTCATCGTCGAGCTCGGCCTGGGTGGGCTGGCCACGCGCTTTCCCGATCAGCTGTCGGGCGGACAGCGCCAACGCGTCGCGGTGGCCCGTGCCGTCGCCTGTCGACCTCAGCTGGTCTTGGCAGACGAACCCACCGGGGCCCTCGACGAATCCACTGCGACCGGGGTCATCGACCTGTTGCTCGATGCCCAGCGACGGCTCGAAGCGACCCTAATCTTGGTTACCCACGATCCAGCGATCGCCGGTCGCTGCGACCGCATCGAGCACCTCCGCCGACCCGGACACCCGCGTGCGTCAGCCGATGTCGCCTAGCACCCGCTACGTCCTCGCCGACCTTGCCCGCAATCCCCGAAGGACTCTGTCGACGATGGCCGGTGTCATCCTCGGTGTCGGACTGTTCTGCGGCGTGTTGTTCTTCGTCGACGGACTCTCGGCATCGATGACCCAGCGCGCCGTGGCGCCCCTGGCCATCGACATGCAGCGCATCGTCACCCAAAGACCCGGCGCCACACTCACACTCACCGAGACGATCGAGATCGTCGACGCGGAGCGGGTCGAGGTGAGCCTCGAGCTACGCCACGACGGCCACACACCTGCGAACGAAGTCACCATCCGATCGGTGCCTGACGCCCGCCTCGACTACGTCGTTGGGTCGGCCACGCTCGACGGCAAACCGCTCGGCGACGCCGACGGAAACCCATTCGCCTCCGGAGCAACCCAAGGTGGCCACAACCTGGGACGGGTCGAACCCGGCACCGTCCGCCGGGCGAGCTACACCCTGACGAGCGGCTCAACGATCACCGAGCAGCCCGAGGTCGATTCCACATACTCGAGCCGCGAGTCGGTCAGCCCCATATCGGCGAACCAGCCGCCGCCCGCGAGCCTCGACGAGCTCGCCGCTCTGGTCGCCGATCTACCAGGCGTCGATCACGCACTTCCGCTGTCGATCGCGGATCTCGGCGCTTCGACTCTCCACACCGGCGGCAGAATCCCGGGCCCCGCGAAGATCTTCGGCTTCGACGACGCCTACGCGGATGCGGATGCCGCCATCGACATCAGCGCAGGCGGACTCAGCCCCGACGGCGCTGTCGTCAGCGCCGAGGTCGCACGCGATCTGAGCTTGGCCATCGGTGACGCGATCTCCATCGACCTCCCCGACGGGACAACCGTCGATCTGGATGTGACCGGTGTTGCCGATCTCTCACGAGCACGCGCTCTGTTCTCGAGCCGACGAGGAGGAGACCTCGAGACCTTCATCTATGTGCCGCACTCGGTGGTCGTATCGCCATCGCTGTTCGCCAGCGATGTGTTCCCCGCATTCGAGCGCGCCGCATCGGTGGGGTCGGGTCGCCTCAAGAGCCCGCCTATTCGCGAAATAGACATAGGTGTCGCACGGGGCCTGCTCGACGCCGACCCTTCGTCGGCGGTCTCACAGACCGAAGTCATCGGTGCTGGGGTGATGGGGGTTGCGGCCCACCAGGACTACCTTCTCGACAACATCACCAACACGCTTCACGTCGCCGCCGACGACTCGCGGGTAGCCAAACGCCTCTTCGTCTTTCTCGGTGTCCCCGGCGCACTTCTCGCCGCGATGCTCGCCGCCTACGCCGGCAACGTGCTCGCTGAGGCCCAACGTCGAGAGACCGCGATCCTACGCATACGCGGCGCCAACCGCGGACATCTTCTGCGTATGCTCGCGCTACGCACGGCGCTGTTGACCGCTGCCGGAGCCCTCGTCGGACTCGTGGCCGGCTACGGAACGACGCTGGGCATCCTGGGTCATGACTCCCTCGCGCGGGCCAGCACATCGAGCCTCGCCACCTCGGCCGCCACCGGGACCCTCGGCGGCTACCTGGCAACCGGGGCCGCCCTCTACATCACGGGGCGACGCTCCATCGACCGCGAAATCAACGACGACCGGCGACGCCTCGTAGACGACCGCCCACTGTGGCGGCGCGCCCGACTCGACCTCGTCGGGCTCGCCATCCTCGCTGCGGGGACGATCGTGGCGTTGCGCACCGACGCGTTCGCAGGCAGTCCGGGATCGGTCTACTTCGGCCGCTCGGTCGAGCTCAACCTCACCCTGCTCGTCCTTCCCATTGCGGCCTGGGTCACCGGAAGCCTGATCGCTGCTCGAGTCATCGGGGGGACTCTGAGCCGAACGGCCCCGGCATCGACTTCCCACTTCCAGGCTGCGGCCCCCGCTCTCGCTCGCCGCAGCATCGGCCGACGACCGTGGGCGATCAGCAACGCCGCGATCGTCGCCGCCCTGATCGTCGGGCTCGCCACGAGCCTGGGCGCATTCACCGCGTCTTACGACCAGGCAAAGACCAGGGATGCCCGCTACGCCAACGGCGCCGATATTCGAATGACACCCAGCCCAACCAGCGACCGCACCTTCACCGTCGACGATGCGGCGACTCTCACGGGCCCCGGCATCTCCGACACGACACCTGTCATCTACGGCCTGAGCAACGTCATTCTCAGATCCGACCGGACCTCCGATCCCGCCAACCTCGCCGCCATCGAGCCCGACACATTCGCAGCCGTCGCGCCCGTCGACACCGCCCTCGAACAACAGCTCACCGGCACCCTCGATCCATTTGACAGCACGGTTCTCGTCAGCTCCGACATGGCCGAGTTCCTCAAGGCCGGACCAGGCGACACCCTCCACGTATTGCTAGCGCGCGCCACGCCCGACCAGGCCGAGATCGACGTAACCATCGCCGGTCTCTTCGAACGGCTACCCGGGTTCCCCGACGGCGCCGACGCCATCGTCCACATCGACCTCCACACGAACACGATCGCGAGCAAGCACCCCGACTTCTTCCTGGCGGCAACCGTCGACGACCGACCAGGCACCCTCGACCGGGCCGTCACGCACTTACAGGACACCGCTGCGGCCGGCGACACCATCCAGATCGACACCCGGACCAGCACGCTCGACCGCGACCAATCCAGCCTCGCCGCCCTCAACATCGCCGGCCTTGTAGACCTCGACTCCGCATTCAGCCTGGCCATGGCCACCGCCGCGATCGTCATCTTCGTCTTCGGGCTGCTCCTCCAGCGACGACGCGAGTACATCGTCCTTCGAGCCCAAGGCCTCGCCCCGAGCACCATCCGCGGACTCATCACCGTCGAAGCCACGGTCGCAGCCATCACGGGCACCTTGGCCGGAATCGTCGTCGGCGCCGTCATGGGCTACTACTTCGTCGCCGTACTCCGACCGCTCTTCGTGCTCGACCCCGGGTACCGACTCCCCCTCGGCGCCATCATGGCTCCGGTGCTCCTCGTCGTCGCGGCCACCATCGCCGCCTCGCTGGCCGGGTCTCGAGTGGTCAACACGCTCCAGCCGACCGAGCTGCTACGCGACGAATAGCTGCGGTCAGGCACGAGACAGCGGGTCAGGCAGGGGTCAGCGTCACTCCGGCACCATGAACTCGATCGAAGGACCGAAAGGACCCCCCCAATGGACAAGAAGCACCTCAAGTTCGTCGCCGTCGCCGGTCTGGCCATCGGAGGACTCGCCGTCGGCGCCACCACCGTCGCCGCGCAGAACGCCCCCGCCGAGGTCGAAGATGCCGACGACACCAACGAGGGCCCCGACATCCCCATCACCGGCCCCGACCTGGACCGCGCCTCGGCTGTCGCGCTCGACTTCACCGGCGAAGGCCGCGTGAGCGCGACAGAAATCGAGGACGAGGAGAGCTACTACGAAGTCGAAGTCACCCTCGACGACGGCTCCGAGGTCGACGTCCAGCTCGACGAGGACTTCAACGTCGTCGGCACCGACTGAGCCAGCGGCGCGCTACCGCGAAACCTGGTCTGCGACGTTGTGAGCGCAGCGAGCAACTCGAAGGAACCCGGAGGGTTCCCTGACACCGGGGTCGCGGTGCGCGATCAGCGGGACTCGCCTTCGACGCCGACGTCGTCCAGCACCTGTTGGTCGTCGTTGTGGCTGTGGGTGAAGCCGAGCTCGCGTTCGGTCGCGATGGTCGTCTCGGCCCGAAAGGCGAGGATGTAGGCTCGACGGAACCCGGCGGTGGTGTTGCCGCCCGAGCCGTGCAGGACTCGTTCGTTGTGCACGGTCACATCACCTCGCGAGATCGGTACGGGAACGACTTCGTCGTCGCTTCGCAGGTCGGTGCCGAGCGCATGCGATTCACCCCGATCGCCGAACTGCGGCTGATGGCTACGCAACGAGTCCTCGTTCATCGTGTCGGGTACGAATCGCATGCATCCGTTGTCGAGGGTCGAATCGTCGATGGCGAGCCAGAACGTAGCGGTGCGGGTGTCGGGAGTATCGGGCCAATAGGCCATGTCCTGGTGCCAGGCGAACACCGCGTCTTCCTTGAACGGCTGTTTGGCGAGAAGCTGGTCGTAGTCGATGGCCATGCCGTCGCCGCACAGCTGCTCAGCGGCTGAGGCGGCACGACGCTCGAAGACGTTGCCCTGCCAGGCGGGGTAGTAACGGCGTGGCAACATGACGTTGATGATCGAAAAGTCCTCGGGCTCACGGCCGTAGTCGCCGGCCATGTCGCAGTAGTCCTTGCCCGGGACTTCGATATCGCGGCGCAGGAAACGGTCGTAGACGACCTCGAGATCGGCAACCGCATCCTCGGTGAGGAATCCCCGCAGGTGGACATATCCCTGCGAGTCGAAGTGCCGCTTCTCCTCTTCGGTGACGGCGTAGCCGTCTTCGTCGATTCGTTCACTCATGGTGTAGTCGCCAATCCGTGTTTGAAGCCGTAGTAGGCGGGCTTCGGGTCGAGGTTCTTGTCGAAGAGCAGTGGTTGGTTGGGCGCGCCGGCGTCGAATGGCGCGAAATGGTCGAGCCAAGTGTCGGTGTCGGCCGCGCCCCAGAACATCACGCCGCGCACCGCCGGGACCGCCGCAAACACCTCAGCACAGCTCCGATACGCCTCGGCCTGCGCGCCCAACGAGTCGCCGTTACCGGCGAAAAGGCCGATGCGCATGTCCATCTCGGTGATCTCGATGAACACACCCAGGTCTTCGATGCGCCGCAGGTAGGTGTGAAGAGCGTCGCTGTCGGCGACGTCGGTGAGCTGGTGGCCCTGGATGCCGATGCCGTCGATCGGCACGCCTTCGTCGAGCAGCTTCTTCGCAAACAGGTAGAACTGCTCACCGCCGACATCGTCGTACTGGTTGGCCGAGATCTGCTCGTTGAGCACCAGCTCGACGTCGGGGTCGAGCGCACGTGCCATCTGAAACGCTTCGGCGACATATCCCTCACCCATTGTCTCGACGAAGATGTTCGGGTCGAGGCCAACCCCCGCGTATGCCATTGGTTCGTTCACCACGTCCCAGGCGTCGACCTTGCCTCGGTAGCGGGTGAGCATGGTCTCGATGTGGTCACGCATCAGGCCACGCATGGTCGCTTCGGGGTCCGCCCCGGACCGGGCGACGATCTCGAGGTCCTTCGGCCGTCCGGCCCGACCCCACACCAGCGTGTGGCCCCGGAGGCGCATGCCGTGCGCTGCCGCGTAGTCCGCGAAAGCGTCGGTGAGTGTGAAGTCGTAGTCACCGACGTGGTTGGCGACCGCTTGCCATTTGAAGGCGTTCTCGGCACCGACCTGGTTGAACTCGCGCGGCACGATCTCAGCAGCGCTCGCCACGTCGGGTCGGGCGATCGCCGCGCCGACGAACATGCCTCGGTCGTCGGCCACCTGGCGCAGCGTCCGGTCGCCGCTCGACTCGGCGGCTCTCGCCACCCACGCCGAGTACGACGGCGCATCGGCCGGGGCGATGTAGTCGACTTTCTGGTCGGCTGATGGCCCACCCACCGAATTCGAATCACCCTGCGTGAACTGGGCGAGGACGGTCATGGCCATCAGATCGCCCTCGATCTTCATGCGGCCTTCCATGAACGCCTTCATCGAGTCGGTCTTGCCGGAGAAGATCTCGATCGCATCCTCGGCGGCCGCAACAACCGTCGAGTCCGCCTCCCCCTCACCCTCTCGAAGCTCGCACCGACCGTCGGTGACCACCAGCCGGTAGGTGCCTTCGCCCTCGCAGCGGAACTGGAACGTCGAGGTGAAGTCGGCGTCGGAGGAGTTGACCGCTCCGGTGACCTTCTCGAGGATCTCGCGGACGGTCCCGGCTTCGCTCACGACAGGGTGACCTGGTGGCTGGCCCGAACGTCGGTCGCCGATGCGGCGACCGCGATCTCATAGTCGCCCGGGTCGACGACCCAATCGTGGACACCCGGGTCCCAGCGGCAGAATGCCCGTGGACGCAGCGCCACCGACGCGTTGGCCGTAGCTCCGGGTTCGACCGACACCTTTGCGAAACCGGCCAGCTCCTTGGGTGGCCGCGGAACCACCGGGTCGACCGCTCCGACATAGATCTGCACCACCTCGCTCCCGGTGCGACCTCCAGTGTTAGTGATTGGTACCTCGACCGTCCTGTTCGTCCCGGTCCCGTTCACGACGGTTGAGCCCCACTCGAAGGTCGTGTACGAACCACCGTGACCAAACGGGATCATTGGCGCGACGCCGCGGGCGTCGTAGAAGCGGTAGCCGACGAAGACGCCTTCCCCGTAGCGAACCACGCCCGCTTCACCGGGGTAGTTGAGAAACGCCGGGGTGTCGCGCTCGTGCACGGCCCAACTCGTCGGCATCCGGCCACCGGGATCGGCATCGCCGAGCAGTACATCGGCGATCGCAGGGCCGGCCTCTTGGCCCGGGTACCAGACGATCAGCGCCGCGCCCGCTCGGTCGACCCAAGGCAACGTCATCGGTGCGCCGCAGTTCAGCACCACTGCCGTGTTCGGGTTGGCGGAGATCACTCGCTCGACAAGCTCGTCCTGATCGTTGGGCAGCGAGATCGAGTCGCGGTCGGCGCCCTCCGACTCCCACTCGGCGGTGCTGCCGACGACGACGATCGCCGTTTCGGCCTGAGCCGCGAGGGTCTCGGCCTCGATGAGCTTCTCCTCGCGATCGTCGACAGCCAGCTCGGCGCCAACATCGACCATGCACACCCACTGGCCGCCATCTCGGGGCAGGTGGTCGAGTCGCACCCGGCAGCTCTGCCCGGCAACGAGCTCGACGTAGCCCTCGCCGCCTTCGCGGCCGAACCCGGCGGCGAAGCCGTTGTGGTGATTGTCGGCGACCAGCTCGTCTTCGACGAAGAGTTGAGCATGGGCGAACCCGACCGCGCAGAGACGGTGGCGGCCCGATGTGGTCGGTGTCATGTCGAAGGTCATGCGCACGCTCATCGAGTCGTGCCCTTCGGGCCAGTTCTCGCCGAACCAGACGTTGAAGGTGGCCGGCTTGTGCTGCACGTCGAACGGCTCACCCGCGATCTCGGGACCGTCGTACAGCTCGATTCGGACGCCGGCATCGCCAATCCACTCGGCGGGCACCGAGGGTGCGGAACGGGCCATGTCGATACCCGAAGCAGAGCCCACGAGGCGATCGCCGAGCCGCTTCGTCATCTCTTCGAGCACCGTTGTGGTTCTGTGCGGCGACAGGCTGGCCGACCCGCCGCCGAGCATCGCAGTGTCGGCTACGCCGGGTCCGATGAGCGCGACCGTTCCCGAGTCGCTGAGCGGCAACACGGCCCGTTTGTTGGCCACGAGCACCATCGACTCGGTCGCGGAGCGACGGGCGAGAGCACGGTGCTCGTCTCGCTCGACGCTCGCTTCCTCATGATCGGTCGGCGTATCGAGGCGACCGGCCCAGTCTAGAAACCGGATGATCCTGCGCACCTTGTCGTCGACGTGCGCTTCATCGACCGCGCCCGATCTCACCGCTTCGACCAGCTTGCCCTTGCCCCAGAACAGGCCGGGTCCCGGCATCTCGAGATCGAGACCGTGTCGCGCAGGCGCAACGGTCTCTTTGATGGCTCCCCAATCGGAGACGACGAACCCCTCGAAACCCCACTCGGACTTCAGGACACCTTCGAGCAACTCGGGATGCGCGCAAGCGTGCTCTCCGTTGACGAAGTTGTATGCGCCCATCACCGACCAGACGCCCGCTTCGGTGACGGCTGCTTCGAACGGCGGCATGTAGATCTCACGCAAAGCCCTCTCGTCGACCTCGACGTCGATCGTGAACCGTTCGTGCTCCTGGTCGTTCGCGACGAAGTGCTTCACGCACGCACCGACTCGTTGGCTCTGCACACCCCTGATGTATGCGACGGCGATGCGCGAGCTCAGCTCGGGGTCTTCGCTGTACGACTCGAAGTGGCGGCCACCCCTCGGCGACCGGTGGAGGTTGACCGTCGGAGCCAACAACACGTCGACCTTGCGGTCTTTGCACTCGTTGCCAAGTGCCCGGCCGACCTGTTCGACTAGATCCGGGTTCCAGGTCGCGGCGAGGGCCGACGGACCCGGGACGACCAGACCTGGTCCGACCGTCCTGCCGCGGGCCCCGACCGGGCCGTCGCTGACGCACCAGTCGGGTATGCCGAGGCGTTCGCAGCCCGTTATGACCCAGGCGTCGAGGCCGTGCACCATGGTGCACTTCTCCTCCAACGAGAGCCGTCCGACGAGCTCGTCAACACGGTTCATGCCCACCCCTTTGACCCTGGACAGCTTTTCCGACCACTGGTATATTTATCGCATCGTCGGCCGGGTGTCGACACAACTGGGGGGATCAATGCGCAAGCCAGGTTTCATCCGTCGTCTCATCGCGGTCATGGCGATCGCCGCCCTGGCGATAGGCGCATGCTCGACCGGAGACGACGCCGGTTCCGACGACGACTCCTCTACCAGCACCTCGATGTCGGACGACGGAACGACCGAAGCGCCAGCGACGACCGAGGGCGAAACCGAAGCGTCATCGACGACAGAGCAGACACCTTCGACAACCGATGGCGCCGACCGCACCGCGAGCTTCCGAGGTGTCACCGAGGACACGATCGACATCGGCGTGGGATTCTGGGACACCACTGAATTCGGTTTCGGCTTTTTCGGCGACACCGAAGCGGTGTGGACAGCCCTCACCGACGCGGTGAACGAGCGCGGAGGTGTCAACGGCCGGATGCTCGTGCCGACCGTCGCCGGGTTCAGCCCCGCCAACAACGAGGGCATGCTCGAAGCGTGCATTGCGTTGACCGAGGACGCAGAAGTGTTCGCGGTGCTGGGCGGCATGCGAGGCGACGCCAACTTCTGTGTGTCCGAACAGCACGAGACCATCCACCTCGGCTCGCAGGTGTTCGCCGGCGGCGAGGCGCTCGAGCGGGCCCGGGCACCCATCGCTGGGTTCTTTCCGGTGGAGAACACAGTCGAACCTGCCTTGATCGAGGCTCTCGACGACCAGGACTGGTTCGACGACGCCACGGTGGGTTTGCACTACGAGAGCTCCGATTTGGCCGATCGACTGAGCGAAAACGTTCAGGCAGCGTTGGCCGACGTGGGCGTGACGGTCGAGATCGAGTTGGTTCTCGATGACCTGGTCGTCGACGACGACACCGCCGAATCCCAGATCGAGATCATGCAGGAACAGGTCCGCACCGCCGGCATCACCCACATGATCATGATCGGCGGCGCTGCGAGCGGGTTCGTGGCATATGGCGAATCCGACATCGAACTTGCAGCGACCGAACCGAACAATTTCAACACCGCGATTCAGCAGGGAATCGACCCGGTCGACCTCGACGGTACCGTCGCCGCATCGACCGCCGTGAACCTGCCCGACGACCCGATCGACGACAAGGCACAGCAATGCCTCGACGACGTCGAGACCGCCCTCCCGGATGCACGCTTCGAAAACCCCGGTCCCGGCGTCGAGAACACGGCGGGCGACCCGAACTATTGGTCGTACACCCTGCTCGCCTGCCGCGACCTCGACCTGTTCGTTCAGGCCGCGACCGCCGCCGGTGTGGAACTGACAAACGAGACATTCAGAACCGGGCTCGAATCGCTCACCGACCTCTCGTTTGCCCAGATGCCGTTCGCTTCGTTCGCACCCGACAAGTACAACGGTAACGACACGCTTCGACTAGTGCAGTTCGACGGCGACGCCGATGAAGACGGCGAGCTCGTCCCGCTCGGAGATCCGGTCGATCTGACTCCGTGAGCGACCTCGCGGGGCTCTCGCAGACGCTGATCGAGGGCGAGGTCGAACGCGAGGCCGACGCGCGTGCTGCCGACACCGTCGAGGTGCGCGCCGACGAAGAACTTCCCGGAGTTGGCGAGGGCTCCATGTCGCTGCGCGAGGGAGTCGCCGCCGGCGGCTTTGGCATCATCGGCGTACTCGGCATTCTCGACGCGGTCGACGCACTCCAGCTCGCCATCCCCGGGCTTCTGGGACCCGAGATACAAGAGAGCCTCGGTGTCTCCGACGCGGGCCTGGCTGTCATCGGAGTTGGCGGACTCATCTCATCGACTCTGTGCGCGGTGCCGATGGGTCGCCTCGCCGACCGGGTCCATCGAATGCGGCTGGTGGGTTTCGCGACGATCTTCTGGAGCGTCGCAATGTTCACCCGCGGTTTCCAGGCTTCGGCACTCGGTTTCTTCCTCGTCGGCGTCGTCATGGGCATCGGCACTTCTAACACCTTCCCTGTACAGGGTGCGGTACTAGCCGACGCCTACCCGATCCAGGCCCGGGGCCGTATATACGCGGTCAAGAACGTGCTCGGCCGCGCGGGGGAACGGGTCGCGCCGCTATTGGTCGGCGGCTTGATGCTCGTCGTCGATGACAATTGGCGCTTCGCATACTGGGTGTTCGCTTGGCCAACCATCGCCCTCGGCATCTGGGCCCTGTTCGTCAAGGACCCGCCGCGAGGCCAGTTCGAACAGATCTCCACTATCGGCGAGGTGATGGAGGAAGACCCCGACCAGCCAAAGGTCTCGCTCGCCGCGGTGTGGCACCGGCTCATGGCGATCCGGACACTCAAGCTTGCCTGGATCGCCTTCTCGATCATCGTGTTCTCCCAGATCGGACAAGCGTTTCTGGTCAACCTGTTCCTCGAAGACCGATGGGGTCTGTCGCCGTTCGAACGGGCGATGATCGGATTCGTGCCAGGCATGCTCGCATTCGCAGCAGCTCCCTGGGCCGCGGGCAAGTACGACCGCCTCTATCAGCAGAGCCCCGCCAAGGCTCTCGCCTGGGTGGGAACCCTGTTCTTCCCGATGGCGGTTGCGTTCCCAGTCCAGTTCTTCATGCCGAACCCGGTGGCGTTCGCCGCCGTGGGGATCATCCCGTCGGTCCTCAGCGTCGTCATCTTCGGCATGATCTCACCACTCTTCGTCGGCATCGTGCCGTACGGCCTGCGGGCACAGGCAACCGCGCTGTCGATGACGGTGATCTTCCTCGGCGGCGGTGTGCTCGGCCCGATCGTCGCCGGTCTACTGTCCGACGCAACGTCGGAACGCACGGCGATCCTCATCGTCACCGTGCCGTTCAAGGTCCTAGGCGGCGCGCTGCTCATCTGGGGGGCACGCCACATCCGCCACGACCTGTCTCTCGTCGTCGATGAGATTGAAAAGGACAAGGCCGACCTGGAGTGGCGTAGGGCCAACCCCGACGATCTCCCTGCGGTGTCCCTGCGCGATGTCGACTTCTCCTACGGGCCGGTGCAGGTTCTCTTCGGGATCGATCTGCACGTCGAACGCGGCGAGACATTGGCGCTTCTGGGCACCAACGGTGCTGGGAAGTCGACAATCCTGCGGGTGATCAGCGGGCTGGCGGTGCCGTCGCGCGGCATCGTGCGGCTCGATGGCCGCGACATCACGCTGACCTCTCCGCAGACCCGAGTGCGCTTGGGCATCCAACAGCTTCCTGGGGGCAGAGCTGTGTTCTTGCCGATGTCGATCGTCGACAACCTTCGCACGTCGGGCTGGGCACTTCGCAAGGACCCGGCTCTCGTGCAGACCCGCATCGACGAGGTGCTCGAGATGTTTCCGGCGCTGGCCGACCGTCTCGACGAACCAGCCGGTTCGCTCTCGGGCGGCCAGCAACAGATGCTCGCATTGGCGATGGTGCTCATGCACGAGCCCGAGGTTCTGCTCATCGACGAGCTCTCCCTCGGCCTAGCTCCAACGGTGGTCGGCGACCTGCTGCAAGTCGTCGAAGAGCTCAAGGCGAAGGGCCAGACGATGATCATCGTCGAGCAGTCGCTCAACGTTGCGGTCGCGATCGCCGACCGGGCGGTCTTTATCGAGAAGGGACACGTGCGCTTCGACGGGCCGACCCGCGAGCTGGCGGAGCGCGGCGACATCGCCCGGGCCGTGTTCCTCGGCGACGCGAACGTCTCCGGCGACTCGAGCGACCCGGAGGTCGACGAGTGATCCTCGGGTTCGAGGTCGGCCGTCAGTTCGTGTTCATCGGTGCGATCGACGGCTTTGCATACGCGCTACTCGCACTGGGTGTCATCTTGATCTACCGGTCGAGCCGGGTCATCAACTTCGCGGTTGGCGCCAGCGGCGTGCTGGCCAGCCAGGTCATGGCGCAGCTCGCAATTCGCTACGACGTGCCGTACTGGATCGCCTTCGTGCTCGCTGTAGCGGTCGGGGGCTCGTTCATGGCACTGGCCGAGCTCACGGTCGTTCGACGGCTGTTCACGGCGCCGCGGGTCATCCTGCTCGTGGCCACGATCGGCCTCGCCCAGCTCGCCGAGGCGCTCACGTTTGCACTGCCCGAGCCTTCGGACGAGGAGAACCGCAGCGAGTTCCCGACGCCGTGGAGTGCCGAGTTCGAGTGGTTCGGAGTTCGCGTCGAAGGAAGCGAGCTGATCCTGCTGGTCGCATCGGCCGCGGCGATCGTCGGTCTGTCGATCTGGATGTCGCGATCGAGTTGGGGACGGGCCATCCGGGCGTCGGCCGCTGATCCCGACCGCGCCCGCCTCGCGGGGATCAACCCTGGCACGGTGTCGACCGTGGTGTGGACACTCGCCGGCACCTTCGCAGCGCTGGTGACGGTGCTCCAAGAAGCAGACAGCTCGCGTGCGTTCATCGCTACAAGCCCCGGCCCAGCACTGATGACACGGGTTCTGGTGGTCGCGGTGATCGCGTCGTTCATCTCGTTCCGTCGAGCGATCGTCGCCGGCGTTGTGCTCGGCATCGTCGAGGCGCTCGTGCGAGTGAACTACCCCCTCGACCTCGGGCGATTCGAAGCCGTGCTTTTCATCGTTGCGGTGATCGCGGTGTTCTTCACTTCCCGCGGCGACAGCCACGACGACCGCGAATCGTTCAGCTTCGCGCCTCGGGTTCGACCCATTCCCGCTGCGCTGTCCAACGTGTGGTGGATCAGACACCACACGCGCATTCTCGGCTCTGCCGCGGTCGCTGTCGCGATCGTCGTGCCGCTGTTGGTCACCGCGTCGAGCCGCACGTTCCGCTACAGCGAGATCCTACTCATGTCCCTCGCCGCGCTGTCTCTGGTGGTGTTGATCGGTTGGAGTGGCCAGATCTCTTTGGGGCAAGGCGCCTTCGCGGGCCTGGGCGCACTCACGACCGCTGCGCTGGTCGCCGGTCGCGACCTAGGCGTGGGCGCGGCCGGCATCGGCTTCACGCTTCCAATCCCTGAGGTGCATTTCGTGCTCGCGGTCGCGATCGCGACGATGGTTACCGCGGCCACCGCGGCGATCATCGGCCTCGGTGCCTTGCGCGTCCGCGGGCTGCTGCTCGCGGTCATCACTCTGGCTTTCGCGGTCAGCGCGGAGAAGTTCTTCTTCCGCCGTCCGTTCCTGAGCGGCGACAGCACTACGTCGTCGTTGCTCGAGCGCGCGTCGATCGGCCCCATCGACCTTGCTTCGCAACGCAGCTTCTACTACCTCGCGCTCGCAGCACTCGTCCTCGGCGTGTTGTTCGTCGCTCGGCTGCGGCGATCCGGAATCGGCCGCCGCATCATCGCGACCCGCGAGAACCCCGACTCGGCTGCGGCCAGCACCGTGTGGCCGACCGGCTCGAAGCTCACGGCCTTCGCGGTCAGCGGAGGTGTCGCGGGGTTTGCGGGTGCGTTGCTCGGCGGGCTCTACTCCACCATCCTCTTCTCGTTTTTTACCGTCGACGCGTCGATCGAAATCTTGGCCGTCGCGGTCATCGGCGGTGTCGGATCGGTCGCAGGTCCGATCCTCGGCGCACTATGGGTAGTCGGACTGCCTGCGTTGTGGCCCGACTCCCAACTGGTGCCGCTGCTCACGAGCAGCCTCGGCATCCTCCTGCTGTTGATGTATGTGCCCGGCGGGTTCGTACAGCTCTGGTACCTGGCCCGCGACAACGTGCTCGGCTGGTACGCCCAGCGGCTCCCCGAACCCGGTCCTGCGCATACTGTGCTGCCGACAAGACCGAACCCGCCCGCTCCTCCGAGCGATGTGGCACTCGAGACCATGGGCATCTCGGTGCGCTTCGGAGAACGGATAGCGGTCGACGATGTCGATCTCACCGTCGGCCACGGCGAGATAGTCGGCCTCATCGGCACGAACGGCGCCGGCAAGACGACCTTCATGAATGCCGTTGCTGGGCTCCTACCCGCCAGCGGGTCGGTCGAGATTTACGGCACCGACGTAACCGGCATGCCATCACATCGCCGCCACGCCCACGGCCTCGGCCGCACGTTCCAGCAAGCGAAGCTCTTCGGCGACCTCACCGTGCTCGAAACCGTGCAGGTGGCGCTCGAAGCCAGGGAGCAGACCCGCTTCCTACCCTCGGCGGTTCCCGGACTCGGCGGGGCGGGCCACGAGCGCCGCCAGACCGGCGCAGCGAGCGACCTCATCGACTTCCTCGGCCTGGGCGACTATGCGAACTCGTTCATCGCGGAGCTGTCCACGGGCACGCGTCGCATCGTGGAGCTGACCTGCCTCGTTGCCGGCGGCAACCGCCTTCTATGTCTCGACGAGCCAACCGCCGGGGTCGCTCAGCGCGAGGCCGAGGCACTCGTGCCACTCCTCGAAGGCGTGCGCCGCGAACTCGACGCGTCGGCCCTCATCATCGAACACGACATGCCGTTGATCATGTCGATCAGCGACCGCATCTACTGCCTCGAACAGGGCGCCGTCATCGCCCAAGGCGAGCCCGAAGCCGTGCGCGACGACCCACTGGTGGTCGCCAGCTATCTCGGCACCGACGAACGCGCCATCGACCGATCGGACGCAGGAGCGACCACATGACCGCATTCGCCGAACCGCCACTGACCCCCAAGGCGGTGTCCACCCGGGCTCGCTTGCTGCGAATCGCTACCGAGGCCTTCGTCGAGCACGGGTATGCGTCGGTGTCGCTGCGCGACATAGCCGTGGCTGCCGAGCTCACAAAAGGCGCCATCTACGGCCACTTTCGATCCAAAGGGCAGCTTCTCGTCGAGGTGATCCGACACCTCCAAGCCGAACTCGACGAGAACATCAACTTCGACGAGGACTACGAACTGTTCTTGCGCAGCGAGAGCGCCGAACTGCGACTGTTGCAGGTCGACGCTGCCGCGGCAGCCCGCCACGACGCCGACGTGGCAGCCGGCATCTCCGAACTCTACACCGAGCGCACGCGCTGGGTGCTCGACAACATCGGCGGCCTCTACTCAGATCCGAAGACCGCCTTCTTCATCATCACCGCAATCTCGAACGGCATCGGCATGGAGGAGGCATACGGCCACGAAACGCCGTCGCCCGAGGCGTTCGCGAAGACGCTGAGCGCCATGCTCGAACCAATCACCAAGAGGCCACGATGACCAGGACCTACAAGGATCCGTCCGCAGGAGTAGGCGAAAGAGTTGCCGATCTCATCGGACGCATGACACTCGAAGAAAAGGTCGCCCAGCTCGGGGCGATCTGGCTCACCCAGCTCGTGAGCGACGATGTGTTCGACGACGATCGCGCCGCCGGCGAACTGGCCAACGGCATCGGCCAGGTCACTCGCATCGGCGCCAGCACGGGGCTGTTGGCCAACGAATCGGCCCATCTGGCAAACCAGGTCCAGAGGATCCTGGCCGAACGCACGCGGCTGGGAATTCCGGCTGTCATCCACGAAGAGGGCGTCGCGGGATTCCTCCACCGTGGCGCCACAACGTTCCCCCACGGTCTCGGCCTCGCCGCCACCTGGAACGTCGAGCTGATGGCCGAGGTCGCCGACGTCATCCGCACCCAGATGCTCGCCGTCGGCGCACGCCACAACCTGTCGCCTGTGCTCGACGTTGCTCGAGATCCCCGATGGGGTCGAGTGGAGGAGACCTACGGCGAATCGCCCGAACTGTGCGCCCGCATGGGCGTCGCATACGTGCGCGGACTCCAGACCGACGACCTCAACAACGGTGTGGTCTGCACCGGCAAGCATTTCCTCGGCTACGCCGCTTCGATCGGTGGCCGCAACCACGCACCCGTGCACCTGGGTGAGCGGGAACTCCGCGAGGTTCACGCCGAACCGTTTGCTGCCGCGATCCGCGACGCGGGCCTCGCGTCGATGATGAACAGCTACTCGTCCATCGACGGCGTTCCGGTTGCCGCCAGCCGCGAGATCCTCACCGATCTGCTGCGCCGCGAGTTGGGCTTCGACGGCACGGTGGTGGCCGACTACTTCGCGGTCAGCCAGCTTTTGTTGAACCACATGACTGCGACAGACGAGACCGAAGCCGCGGCACAGGCGCTCGGCGCTGGTCTCGACATCGAGCTCCCGGCGCTCGACTGCTACAAACGTCTCCCGGCTGCAGTCGAGGCCGGGCTCTTCGACGAAGCGATCGTCGACGAGTCGTGTGCCCGGGTTCTTGCCCAGAAGATCCAGCTCGGACTCTTCGAGGAACCCTTCGTGGTCGCCGATCGCGCAACCGAGGTGTTCGACACTCCCGCGCAGCGGGCACTGGCTCGCCGCGCCGCTGCCGAGAGCGTCGTCTTGGTGCACAACGACGGCGTGCTACCACTCTCCGGCGATCTCGGCCGGGTAGCGGTCATCGGACCTCACGCGGATGACCCTCGTCTCCTTCAGGGCGACTACCACTATCCGGCTCACCTCGAGATCATCTACCAAGGTCAGATGGCCGACGTGACCGACGCGCTCGAGGGCATCGGCGCGCCTTCGACACCTGGAACAGGCGAGGGCGGCGGAACGGCCGATGGCACAGGAACCGGTGTCGACCAGCTGCCGGAATCGGGCGGCTCGTTCGCCGCGGGTCCCCACTACACCCACCATGTCACCCCGCTCGAAGGCCTTCGAGCAGCGCTCGCCGGCATCGACGTGACGTTCACCAGAGGTTGCGACGACCACAGCGACGACAGGTCCCGAATCGCCGACGCCGTAGCTGCAGCAGAAGCCAGTGACGTCGCCGTCGTGTTCGTCGGCGCCCGCTCGGGGCTCGTGATGGACTCGACCGTCGGCGAAGCACGCGACACGATGAGCCTCGATCTACCCGGCGTGCAATCCGAGCTGGTGCGAGCGGTCGCCGACACCGGGACACCGACCGTGGTGGTCGTGGTGAGCGGTCGCGTTCACACCCTCGGAGCCGAAGCCGCAGCTGCCAACGCGCTCCTGTGGTCAATTCCTCCAGGTGAAGAAGGCGGCAGCGGCATCGCCGACGTCCTCACCGGTGCGGTGAACCCCGCAGGGCGGCTGCCCGTGTCTCTGCCCAAACACGTCGGCCAGCTCCCGCTGCACCACGACATGCGCCGTCGCGGCGACAAGTCCGAGTTCTACGGCACCTACGTCGACGGCGACGTCGAAGCGCTCTACTGGTTTGGCCACGGGCTCTCGTATACGTCGTTCGACTACGGCGAGCTGTCCATCGAGGTGGGATCGACGACCGAGCCGACGATCATCTCCGTCGAGATCACCAACGTTGGAGACTGCGACGGCGACGAGGTGGTGCAGCTCTATGTCACCGACGACGTCGCTTCGGTCGCCCGCCCGATTCGCGAGCTCGTCGGCTTCGCGCGCACACACATCCCGAGCGGTGAGGCGCACATCGTCAGCTTCACCGTCGACCCAAGCCGGTTGGCGTTCCACGGCATCGACATGGCGCTTGCGACCGAGCCGGGGTCGTTCACTTTCCAGGTCGGTCGTTCATCGTTCGACCCCGACATGCGGGTGGCAAACGTCAGGCTCGAGGGCGGGGTTGCCTCCTACGACCGGCGTTCGATCGTTGCAACAACCGTCGAAGTGTCGATCGCGACATGAACGATCTGTTGGACTGTGACCGCCACCACTACCCGGCCAGGTGTCGCCCGGCCGATCGAGGTTGAGATGCGCTTCATCTACA
This sequence comes from Acidimicrobiales bacterium, assembly GCA_965216815.1. Classification (GTDB taxonomy): domain Bacteria; phylum Actinomycetota; class Acidimicrobiia; order Acidimicrobiales; family SHLQ01; genus JADFOM01. Next base: position 321,317 of record OZ244202.1, read on the forward strand.
TCGATATCGACACGCTGCGGGCCGACCATCTCGGCTGCTACGGCTACCGCCGCAACACGTCGCCAAACATCGACGCGATCGCCGCCGACGGGGTCCGCTTCGACAACGTATACGCATCGGACGTGCCGTGTCTGCCGTCGCGCACAGCTCTGTCGACCGGCATGTTCGGCATCCGCAACGGTGTGATCAACCACGGCGGAGTCGCGTCGGACCTTCGCCATGAAGGCGCTAGACGGCAGTTCATCGGCGCGATCGCATCCAACAGCTGGGCATCCAAGTTCTACTACGCGGGCTGGAACACCGCCTCGATCTCGAGCTTTCCCTTCCGGCACTCGGCGACATGGTGGAACCACGGCGTGATGGAGGCGATGAACCTCATGCGAGGGTTCGGCGGCGAGCGAGCGGATGAGGTGCTGCCTGGCGCGCTCGACTGGCTCGATCGCCGCGGAGCCGCCGACCAGTGGTTCCTCCACGTGCACCTCTGGGATCCCCACACGCCTTACAACACGCCCGAGGACTACGGGAACCCTTTCGAGTCGGACGCGGTGCCCGAATGGCACACCGAGGAGGTCCGTGAGCACAACTGGTCGTTGGCCGGGCCTCATTCGGCCCAGGAACCGTGGGGCTTCGCCCCTGACGAGTGGGGACCTCCTCCGCCACGCCAGCCGTGGAACGCCGACTCGATGGACGCGGTGAAGGGCATCTTCGACGGCTACGACGTCGGTATCCGTTACGCCGACGACGCGATCGGTCGCATCATGAACAAGCTCGACGACCTCGGCGTGCTCGATGAAACCGCGGTGCTGGTCTCGTCGGACCACGGCGAGGCGTTCGGCGAGCTCGGCGTCTACGCCGACCACCAAGCCGCCGACCAGGCGACCTGCCACATTCCGGCGATCCTGCGTTGGCCAGGCCTCGAGCCTCGGGCCTACGCGGGGCTTCACTACCAGCTCGACATCGCCGCGACGACGGTCGATCTCGCCGACATCGCGGTGCCACAAGGCTGGTGGAGCGGCGAGTCGTGCAACAGCGCGTTGGTCGACGGCACCGAGGCCGGTCGGGACATGCTCGTTCTCTCACAGGGCGCCTGGTCGTGCCAGCGAGGCGTCCGGTTCGGCGACCACCTTTACCTCGAGACATACCACGACGGCTATCACCCGCACTGGGCCGACGAGATGTTGTTCGACGTCGCCGCCGATCCACACGAGACCGACGACTTAGCGCCGGCCGAGTCAACGCTGACCGGGAACGCTCGGGCGATGCTCGAGGAGTGGACCGCGGCGCAGCTCGACATCGCGCTCGGCGACCGACGCGATCCCATGAAGATCGTGTTGGACGAGGGCGGGCCCTATCACGTGCGCGGCCACCTTCCCGCGTACCTCGACCGGCTCCGGGCTACGGGTCGAAGCCACTGGGCCGACGCACTTGTCGAGCGCTTCCCCGCAGAAGCGGAGAACTGAACCGCTCCTGGTCTGCTAGCCCCAGTCGACCGGCACCGGCTCTGTCGGCGCCGTGACGGGACTGCCGTCGCGGAGAACCTCCACCCAGTCGTGGTTGAACACCCGAGGACCGGTGCACGCCGCGTCGGCGTAGTGGTAGACCATGGCCGCCCGTTTCGAGTCGGACTCGTTGTCGGTCGACATGTGCCGCAGGTATGAGTGGAACACCAGCACGTCGCCGGGGTCCATCAAGACGACCTCGGCATCTGTGACATCGGCGTCGACAATCTCGACGTACCCCATGTTGGCGTTCTCGCGAGGGTCGCGGATCGCGTCGTGGATGACCTCCCGGTGCGACCCCGGAACGACCGACAGTGGACCGTTGTCACGGGTCGCCTCGGTGCACGCAAGCCACACTCCGACTTGGGGCGCCGGCTCGAGCCGGAAATAGAAGCTGTCCTGATGCCAGGGCTGCCCGAGCGCTCCGGGGTGCTTGAAGATGAACTGGGACAAGAAGCAGTCGACATCGGGGCCGAGCAGCCCTCCGATGACGTCGAGCAACCTGGGGTCGGTGGCGAACGAACGGAAGACCTCCTCGCTCCGCATCACGCGAAACAACTTCGAGAGCCTCGCCGCCGGGTCACTCACGTGCGCGAGTCGCTCCTCGGGTTGCGCGATGAGGTCGGGCCGTTCTTCCCCGGCTTCGAGCGAGCGCGCCAGCTCGCTGATTCGATCGATCATCTGGCCCAACTGGGCCTCGTCGGCGAATCCGCGGAGGATGATGAACCCGTTGTCGTCCCAGCCAGCCTGTTGTTCCGCGTCCAAGCGCACAAACGACAGAATAGTCCATCGGTATATTCGCGCAACCGCCGTCTGGCCGGGCGGCTACTCGCCGATATAGCGGAAGTAGTCGAAGCTCGCTTCGCCCACGCTGCAGTAGACGCCGATGACTCGTCCGAGGAAGCCGCCGACGACCTCTGTGGAGAGATAGCGACCATCGAGCGAGGCGAGTTGAACCGATTCACCGCCTTCGTCCTCGTAGCCCAGCACGACTTGGTCGGGCCCACCAAGGCCCTCAACGGTCTGCACCCACAGCTTCACGCGATGCCCAGGGCGGGCGGCGCGGGCGATCTCCTCGTCGAAGGGTCCGCTACAGGCGGATACGAACAGGCCGTCGCCGTCCACCCCGACCCGAAAGTGAGAGGTTTCGTCGTACACCACCGCGAGCCCGGCCTCACCTGAGTCGACCTCCACCACGGTGTCGACTCGGCATCGATGGTGACGCTGTCGCCGACCGATGAAGGCCGGTCGAGCCGAGCGAAGCGTGGTGTCGACATCGCGCAGAACGAGACAACCGGGCCGCGTCCCCAGATCGGCGATGTCGGAAGGGAAGATGCGCCGCGAGATCCAACCGGCATCGAGCTCGCGGCCCTCGAAGTCGTCGACGAACTCCTCGGGGTCTCGATCCGGTCCAAGGGTCGGCGTCGCGACCACCGGCCATCCGTCTTCCCACTCGACCCCGGTGATGAACGTCTCGCGTCCCAGCACATGGAACGAAGCCGGCATTCCCCTGGGGCGAACCCCGAGAAGAGTCATCGACCACCGCCCGGAACGACCCTCGACGAGATCGGCGTGGCCTGTGTTCTGAATCGGATGGTCGGTCGAGCGGTGGCTCAGGATCGGGTTGAACGGGCAAGAAGTCCAGGGCCCGGTCGGCGAGGGCCCGCGGGCGATCGACACCGCGTGGCCTGAGCCGGTTCCACCTTCGGCGATCATCAGATACCACCACTCGTCGATTTGGTACAGGTGAGGTCCCTCGGGGTGCTGCAAGCCGGTTCCGGACCACGTATCGACCGGCTCTTCGAGCAACGCTCCCGTGGCGTCGTCGATGCGGCACCTCTTGATTCCCGATCCAGTGGCCGAGTAGTGAAGCCAGCAGTTTCCGTCGTCGTCCCAGGCCAGGTCGGGATCGATGCCCTCGACTGCGATCGGCACCGGATCCGACCACGGTCCGGCGGGGTCATCGGCGGTGACCATGAAGTTGTGGCTACCGCTTAGTCCCACGCACGTGGTGATCAACCAAAGGCGGCCCCGATGGTGCCGCAGCGTTGGAGCGAACACTCCGAAGGAAGCCCACGCATCGGTGTCGTCGAGATCGATCTGTGACGGCCTGTCGAGCACGTTTCCGATTTGTGTCCACTGCTCCAGATCGGGCGACCGGTAGATCGGCACACCCGGCAACCAGGTGAACGTCGAGGTCGCGAGGAAGTACTCCTCACCCACCCGGCACAGAGATGGATCGGGATGGAAACCCGCAAGAACCGGGTTCGCTCCGCCCTCGGCGTCGCGCCGAAGCACAGATCAGTAGGGCCGGTCGCCGACGATGGTGACACGCTCCATCCGCCGCTCGGCCGGAAGGAAGTCGCTGGTGGCAGCGTGTTGCACCGACCTGTTGTCCCACATGACGAACGTGTCGGGTTCCCACCGAATACGGCATTGCACGCTGGGATTCATGATCGCCCGTTCGAGGTGACGAAGGATCTCGTTGCTCTCGTCCTGGGTCACCCCTTCGACGTGTGAGGTGAATCCGATATTGGTGTAGATGGCCCGCGCACCGGTCTCAGGATGGGTGCGAATCACAGGATGGCGCTGCGGCGGATACTTCTCGCGGATCGCTTCGCGTTCGTCGTCGGGAACGCGAGAGGCGAACACTCTGGCGTAGTCGTGAATGGCGAACTTGTCGTCGACACGCTCTTTCCATTCGTCGGACAGTCGCTCGTAGGCGGCGGTCGCGTCGGCGAAACACGTGTCGCCCCCGACCGGCGGGATGATCCGACCTCGCAGGATCGACCCCATCGACGGCTCGGCTCGCCAGGTGACGTCGCTGTGCCAACCGGCAGCTACAAACGTCTTACCCGTATCGCCACCTGCCTCGAGCAGCACGATCTCCGGGTAGCCTTCGATCCCGTCGGTGAACGGGTGCACCTCGAGCTCACCGAAGAGCCGTCCGAACGCGATGTGTTCTTCGGTCGTCACATGCTGGTCGCGCAAGACGAGAACCTTGTGGTCGAGCCAAGCCTTGCGGATCTCGTCTCGCGTCGCGTCGTCGACCGACGCCATGTCGAAGCCCGACACCTCCGCTCCGAGCGTGCCGGTCAGGGGTTCGATGGTGAGTGTCATCAGTGGCGCAAATCCTAGTTCCTATTGGTGTGGAGCGGCCTCGAGCCGGCCCATTACGGCGGCCACGCTCTCGACGTCGCGTTCGTCGAGGTGGTCTATGAAATGCCGGCGGACGGACCGCACGTGGTCGGGAGCAGCCGAGGCGAGTTCGGCTACGCCGGCGTCGGTGAGCTGGGCCCAGAACCCGCGGGCATCTTCGGTGCAGCGCTTTCGCACCACGAGTCCCTTGTCGCTGAGACGGTTGATGCGCTGCGACAGCCGACTCTGCGAATTGGACACCCGCTCCGCCAGCGTGGTCATCCTCATCCTCTGATCTTCGGATTCAGAGAGGTGCACGAGGACCTCATAGTCATCGAGGGTCAGACCACTCGACTCGCGAAGATCGTGCTCGATTGCTCGCGTGATTCGGGTTGTGGCGGCAATCCATGCCCGCCATGCGGCCATCTCGGATTCCGTGAGCCACGGGGTCTCGGTCATGTGACCAAGGCTACACGAATTCAACCTTTACTTTAAGATTGAAATATATTAGCTTAAATGTTTAACTACATCCTTTGAAGAGGGGACGACATGAGCACAACCGATACCACCAACTTGACCAGCGGCACCTGGACGATCGAGCCGGCCCACAGCGAGGTCGGCTTCACCGTCCGCCACCTCGGCCTTTCCAAGGTCCGAGGCCGATTCAACTCCTTCGAGGGCTCCGTCGAGGTCGCCGACCGGCTGGCCGAGAGCACGATCGCGGCCACCGTCGATCTCAGCTCGGTCGACACGAACAACGAGGACCGAGACGGCCACCTGCGCAGCACCGACTTCTTCGACGTCGACACCCACCCCAAGATGACCTTCGCGTCGACCAGCATCGATGCCGACGGGACTGAGGGAACGATCACAGGCGTCCTCACGATCAACGGCGTCAGCCGCGACGTGAGCCTCGACACCGAGTTCTACGGCGTCGCAGTCGACGCCTACGGCACTACCCGCGCCGGGTTCTCGGCTACCGGGACCATCAGTCGCAAGGACTTCGGAGTCGATTTCAACGTCCCCCTCGACGCCGGCGGCGTCCTCATCGGGGACAAGGTCACCATCGAGCTCGAAGTCCAGCTCGTTCCCGACGGCTGAGAAGCGGCCTACTCACCCACCGCGAAACCTGGTCTGCGATGTTGTGAGCGCGGCGAGCAACTCGAAGGAACCCGGAGGGTTCCCTGACACCGGGGTCGCGGTAGCGGGCAACTCTAATCGCAAGCGCCGCCGTGTTCGCTGCGGAGGTCGACGACCTGGATCAAGTCCGTGTCGGTCACGGTGAATCGGGCATGTCGCGGCTTCCCGCACACCTCCCACTCGGCGAGATACTCACCGTGAAACACGCTGGTGAGAGCGGCACCGCGGCCACCGGTACGCAGCGTGAGGTTGGAACGCCAGCGATCGTTGAGTAGCGACAACACCGTTTCGCCCTGTCGGGTCAGCTGCCGGTCGATGGTCCAGAGCGTCGGGTTCTCGTAGCCGGCGTCGGCGAGGAAATGGCGCCCTTCCCAGAAGCCCCAGAACGTGATCTCCTCGACGGCCTCGTGCCCGAACCAGATCCACATCAGACCTTCGGTCTGTGCAGCTCGCAGTTCCTCGTCGCCTGTCGGGCGAATGGCGGTGAACTCAGACACGTGGATCGGCAGACCGATGTCGGTGAGCTCATTCAGCGTCTCGGCGTACTGATCGAGCGGGATGCGAACCTCGTCCTCGACGAATATCCGCTGGTGCGCCAGCGCCGGCGCGAAGTGAGCCTGATGGCCGAGACCGTCCGGTTCGACGCCAGCGGCTCGAAGCTCATCGACCGCTGCCGCCACGTCGTCGACCGTCGGGATCGGGAGCTTGAGCTGCTCGCCGATCCACTCGTTCAGCAGCAGAACGTCGTCGTCTCCGAGCTCATCGCGGGCCCATGCGAATGCCTCGGCGACGACCTCACGTCCGAGGCGATTGATGAACCACTGCGCGACGAACGCCGTCGACTCGTTGACGACATCCCAGGTGTCGATGCGATCGTCGTAGCGACTGGCGAGATCACGAACGTGAGCTTCGAGCAGCCCCTTCAGCTCGGCGGCCTCGGCCGCGTCGAGGTCGGTGTTTGGATAGCGGTCCCTCAACCAGTTCGGCACCGACAACCCCCACACGAGCGTGTGGGCCTTGATCGGCACGCCGATGGTCTCGACGAAATCGAGGGTCTCCTCCACACGCTCGTATCTTCGCTCCCCTTCGGTCAGCTCCAACGGCCGCCACTTCATCGAGTTGGCGAGCACCGCTGCGTTGAACGTCTGCTCGAACGTCTCGGTGAACCAGCCGAGATCCTCGTCGGGAATCTGCGCGAGATCGATTGCCGACGCGATGCGGAATCCGTGCTCGACCTGGGTGAGTTCCACATCCACACCACCGCTGTCGAGCAGCAGGAACAGACGACCCTTGCGTATCTCTTCGGCACGCGCCATCGCGTCGGCGACCACCTTCTGCTCCTCCGCCGGCAGGAGCGACAGGTCGGCGCCACGACCCTGGTCGAGCACGACGCTCGGCGCCTTGCCGTGCTCGATCTCGACGTCGAGCTGGGCGCACGCCGTTGTGATGACAGCCCCAACCGCCAGACACACCAGGATCCGGACCAGGCGCGAACCTCCCGCTGTGTCACGCACCGCGAACCCACCGGTGTCAGGCACCGAGCTCACCACGCGCTGGGTCCAGGATCACTCTGAGCTCGGTGCCTGACACCATGCCGATTCGAGCTCGTCGCCAGCCAAGTCCCCATGTGGTGCTATTCACAATCCGCGCAGGTGCCGAGGAGGTCTAGGCGATGGGCATCGGCGTTGAAGCCCGCCTTGCCGGCGGCCCGATCGAGTGCGCGAACGAGGTCGGTTTCTGAGCGCGTGTCGAGCGAGAAGTCGGTGACGTCCCCGCAGCTCGAGCAGATGAGGTGGTGGTGGTGTTCGGTCAGATGTTCGGCGAGCTCGTAGCGGGCGAAGTCATCGCTGGTGACAATACGGGTGACGACTTCGGCCTCTTCGAGGATGCTCAGGTTTCGGTAGACGGTCGACTGCGGGAGTGAGTCATCGGCCGCGAGGATCTGGGTGATCGTTAGCGGTCCGTCGCCGGCTTGGAGGGCGGCGACGATTCGGCGACGACTGCTGGTGTAGCGCTGATCGGCGCGGCGCAGCAGTGCCGCGGCCTCGTCGTCGACTCGGTCATCGGTCATCGATTCACGCTACCCGAAACTGAGAATGACTGAGAACTCCCCATGTTGGGCAGGTGCGTCAGTGGCTGTGGTGGGGATCATCGAGGATCACCTTGTCGCCGACACGAATGAACTGGCCACTGAAGGCCTGCCGGAGGTGCTCCTCGGTCAGGACGTGCGCTGGGTCGCCGACGGCCACCGGAGTCGTGTCGAGAAGCAAGACCTGGTTGCACCGGCGGGCTTCTTCGAGGTTGTGCGTTGTGATGACGACCGTGCACCCGGAGGCGAGCTCTTCATCGATGATGCCGAGGATTAGCGATCGTGAGACGAGGTCGAGACCGTTGACCGGTTCGTCGAGCAGCAGCACGTCGGATTCCTGCGCCAAACCCTGGGCCACGAGCACACGTTGACGTTGGCCACCGGAGAGGTCGTGGAGCTGGAGGGAGGCGAGGTCCTCGATCGCCAACCGGGTGAGTGCCCGATCGACCTCCTCGCGGTCATCAGACCGGAACCGCCGAAACAACCCGAGACTGCGATAGCGGGCCAACGAAACAACGTCGCGGACCGTGATCGGAAGGCTCTTGTCGACGTCGGTCGATTGCAGGACCAACGCCGGCGGGCGGCCGGCGATGCTGGCCGAACCCGCAGACGGCGTGACCGTCGCGGCGAGCGCTGCGAGCAACGTGGACTTGCCGGATCCATTCGGTCCGATGACCGCCAGCGACGATCCTGCAGCCACGCGCAGATCGACACCGGCGAGAGCGACGGTGTCGCCGTATCGGACCTCGAGGTCGTCGGCCGTGATCGCAGGAGTCACGGGTTCAGCGTAGTCCGAACAGCAAGAATGATTCTCATTCCAGGTTGCCGAGGGCGCAAGCGATGCCTAGGGTGTCAAAATGGTAATGAGTCTCAATCTTAACGGCTCCTGATGACACCATCGGTGTCCCGCTCCATGGTCGCCGTGCTCGCCTCGGTCGCGGTCTTGCTCGGTGGTTGCGGGGACGGAGATTCCGGTGACGCAGCGGGCGGCGATCGGCCGACAGTCGTCGTGACGACCAACATCCTCGGCGACGTCGTCGAGAATCTCGTCGGCGATTCGGTTCGCGTCATCACGATCATGCCCGTCGGGTCGGATCCCCACGAGTTCCAGGCCTCGGCACAACAGGTTGCCGAAATCGGTGCCGCCGATGGCCTGATCATCAACGGCGCCGGATTCGAAGAGGGGCTTCTAGATCTGTTCGAGGCCACCGAGGCCGACGGGGTGCCCGTCTTCGAAGCCATCGACGCCGTCGAGACCATCGGCTTCGAGGGCGACCATCATGACGAGCACGACGACGAAGCAGACGCCACCGACGACGACGAACACGCCGACACAGACGAAGAGGGCGAGGAGCACGCGGACGAGCACGACGAGGGAGCCGATCCTCACTTCTTCACCGACCCGGCGCGGATGGCACAGGCAGCGGAAGGGATCGTCTCGTTTCTGACCTCCAACGTCGAGGGCGTCGACGCAACGAAGCTGGAGAGCGAAGCCGCGTCCTACATCGCCGACCTCGAGTCGCTCGACACAGAGGTGGAGACGCTCCTGGCGACGATCCCTCCGGATCGGCGGGTGCTGGTCACGAACCACGAGGTCTTCGGCTACTTCGCCGATCGATATGGGTTCGAAGTCGCCGGCACGATCATCCCCCGTGGTTCCACGACCGACGGCGCAGCAGCCAAGGCTCTCGCCGAGCTGGCCGAGTTGATCGAGCAGGAGGGCGTGCCTGCGATCTTCGCCGACACGTCCTCGTCGAACCAGCTCGCTTCGACTCTGGCCGACGAGGTCGGCGACATCGCCGTCGTCGACCTGTTCTCCGAGTCGCTCGGCGCTTCCGACTCCGACGGTGCGACCTATCTCGAAATGGTCCGCACGAACGCCGAACGCATCGCCGATGCGCTCGGCGGCTAGCTGGGGACACCGAGATGGACTACCTCTTCGACGCGTTCGAGCCGGCCTTCATGCAGCGGGCTCTCATCGGTGGTCTCATCGCTGTGATCGCGACATCGCTCGTGGGGACCTGGGTAGTGCTCCGCGGGCTCGCATTTCTGGGCGACGCGCTGGCGCACGGCGTGATTCCCGGCATCGCGTTGGCGGTGTTGTGGGGGTTCAGCCCGATCATCGGCGCACTCGTCGCGGCGCTGGCCATGGGCGGGCTCGTGAGCGTGGTGTCGAACCGCACCGCGATTCGAGAGGACACCGCGATCGGCTTGCTGTTCGTCGGCATGCTGTCGCTGGGCGTTGTCATCGTGTCGCGTGCCCAGGCGTTTTCGACCGAGGTAACCGCGCTGTTGTTCGGCGACGTGCTCGGTGTGACGGTCGGCGAGCTCCGTACCCAAGTCGTGGCCACGGCCCTGGTCGCACTGGCCACGATCGTGCTCTACCGACCCTTCCTCGCGCTCGCGTTCAATCGGACCAAAGCCCAGACGCTCGGCATGCGGCCCGGCCTCGCGCAGGCCGCCCAGATGATTCTCCTGGCGCTAAGCATCGTCGCCAGCTTCCAGGCCATCGGCACACTCCTGGTGTTCGGGCTTCTCGTCGGCCCCCCGGCCACCGCATCGCTGCTCGTGCGTCGCGTCCCGATCATCATGGTTACATCGATGGCGCTGGGCGCCGCGGCGGTCGTCGCCGGATTGGTCGTGAGTTTCCACCACGGCACGGCAGGCGGCGCGACCATCGCCGGTTTCAGCGTGCTGCAGTTCTTCATCGTCCTCGTCGGTCGCGAGATCGTGGACTCGACGCGTCGCGCATCGCCGACCGACCCGACGACGACCCGTAGGCAGCTCGCGTAGCGCCACGCGAGACCTCAGCTCTCGAGGAAGGCCCGGGTCCTCGCCGAACAGATGCCGATCTCGTCGATCCAAGGCGCGTGGCCGGCTCTGTCGACGATCTCCATCTCGACGTTCGGCAGCCGGGCAGCGAACGCTTCGGCCTCGCTCGTGGCGCCGTTAGGGTCCTCGTCACCCCATAGCAAGAGTACCGGCATCTGAAGCCGCTGTAGCTCTTCGTCGGTGAAGAGGAACTCGGGGTTCTCCCCCCTGAGCGAGATGAACGTGTTGTTGTTCGTCTCGGATGCGAACGTCCCGGTGTGCTTCAGGAGGGCCACGGTCCAGGCGACCATGCGGTCGTCGAACGTTCCGGATTCGATGGCCCGCTTCAAACCCACTTGTTCGAGCATGGTCTTCACAGCCCACGCGTTGACCGGCATGCGAACCATCATGGCCTTTAGCGGGGTGAATGAGCCGACCCGCATCATCGTCGGCACCTTCGCCATCGGGGTGCCCATGGCCCACGAGTACTCGACCAGCTTGTCGAAGCGGTGCGGATGGGCGATTGCGGCGCGGAAGCCAAAGTACCCACCCATCGAGGTGCACGCGAGCGACGCTGTGGGCAGCCCAAGCCCGTCAAGGATCGCCGGCGTGAGGGCCTCCGCGAACCGTTTGAACTCTGCGGGCGACTTCAACGGACCGTTGGGAATCGGGTCGCTCAGGCCACAGCCGGGACGGTCGACGAGGAGGCAACGGAAGTCGTCCTTGAGGGCGTTCGCCAACAGCACCCAGCTCGAACCGGCGACCGCTGCGCCGTGGAGGAAGACCACCGGGGGACCATCGCCGATGTCCTGGACGCGCACCTCGTTGCCGGCGGGAAGCGTCACGCGGCGCTCGGTCGGCGAGAGGTCGTAGCTCGACCACAGCGCCTCCTCGGCGGCTACGAACTCGGAGACCTGTCCCTTCATGCCCGGATGCTAGTGCGGCGTTCGGCGTCACCAGCCACGTCCGATTCTCCGGCCGTTCTCCGCCGACCGTGGCCATGGGCTGTCGGGAGACCGCGCGGATTACCTCCGCGGGTCCAAACGGCATGGTGTCAGGCACCCGGCGCAGGGCGAACTTGGCCCAGGATTGCAGGGCGCCGGGTGCCTGACACCGTTTCATTGGAACCCGGCGAACTGCGGGCCGTGAGCAATCCGCTGAGTCTCCAAACACCTCTACAGTCGTTGACTCGCATGGACTTTCACCTGGCCCAGCTCAATCTCGGACTGTTCAAGGCCCCGCTCGACGCAGAGGAGATGGCCGAATTCGTCGCAGCGCTCGACCCGATCAATGCCATAGCCGAATCGAGCCCCGGGTTCGTCTGGCGCCTGACCGACGAGTCAGGCGGGCCGTCGAGCTTCGTCGAGGTGCCGGGGCGAACGGGTTCGTTGTGGGCGCCGAACCTGTCGGTCTGGACCGACCTCGAGTCGCTCAAGCACTTCATGTACAAGAGCGGTCACGCCAGCTACCTGCGGAGGCGCTCGGAGTGGTTCGACAAGCCCGACACGCCCATCAACGTCCTGTGGTGGATCCCGGCCGGTGAGACTCCCACGCTGGCCGATGCCGTGAGACGGCTCGACCACCTCACCGAACACGGGCCGAGCGACGAGGGCTGGCCCCTGACCCAACCTCGTCAACGACCCGCAGGGTGAACCGCTGGAACCATCCGGGCTTCCGATGCGTTCATGTGGAGTATGACAACGCCGACCGAATCCGAACCGCGCACCGGTCCTCGAGAGGACCGACCCCAGAAATCGTTCATCAGCACGCTCTTGTCGCGGATCACGCGCCTCGAGATCGCAGTCGCCGCTGTCGTCGCAGCGGGCCTGGTCGTGCTGGTGCTGATCGAGCCAGAGATCCTCGAAGCCCCGTTCGAGAACTCGCGCACGCTCCTGTTCACATTCGGCGGGACGGCGCTGGCCGCCATCGCCTTGATAGCGATGTTGTGGCTACGAGTCCCGCCAATCGTGAGGCTCGTCGTGCTTCTGGTGCCATTCGCGTTGGTCAATTGGTGGCTTATCTCTCCGTACTTCATCGACGACGTCGTCGACGAGGAGTTCTCGACGTCGATCTCCGATCAACTGGGCACGCAAGCCGATAGCTCCGAGGCTGCCGCCCCGACCACCGCCGATGAAGAGGAAGCTCAAGCTCCACCGACGACGGGCACCGACGGATCCCCAACCGAAACGACCCAAGCACCGGCGGAGACCACCGAATCGGTTCCCGCTACAGAACCGCCTGCCACCACGATCACCGAGCCCGTGCTGCTGGGCGCAGGACAATTCGTCGGGCTGGCGGGTCACTCGGGCACCGGAGACGCCGGCATCTTCCGCAACCCCGACGGCTCGCTGGTGCTGCGATTCGAGAACTTCGACATTCAGAACGGTCCCGACCTCGAGGTCTACCTCGTGCCAGGCGTGGATCAGACCTCCCTGTCGGAAGGCTCGATTCACCTCGGAGCGCTGAAGGGCAACGTCGGGGACCAGAACTACGATCTTCCGCCGGGAACCGAACTCGCGCCGGGCGGCTACACAGCCTTGGTGTGGTGCGACGCCTTCACTGTCGAATTCGTCGGAGCGACGATCAACGTCTGAGGTCAGTACCGCTAGCGGATAGGCGACCATCCACCGCGACCGCGAAGGTGTCAGTTCCCCATGAGCCTGGCGGCTCGTCGGTAGGTATGAAAACGTATGGGGGCTACCGGGGTGTGGTCTCCGACGGTGCCTTGATGCCTTGAGCTCGTGGTCAGTTTGGTGCGGGGCCGTTTTGGGGCCGGATTGTGTCGCTTCGAGCACGAATCACAGACTTCTGTTTCTCTCCGGTCCTCCCCGGTGGCTCTGACCAATGGGAGGAAACCATAAGGAGAATCCCTCGACGAGGGTCGATTGTCGCTCGTCGGAAGCATTTGTAGATGAGTAACTGAAGACCGCTGACTGGAACCTGCTAGCTGACAATTCCACGCTCTCTTTGAGTCGGAGCCCCGCCCCGACGGCGCTGCGCGCCCGGGCACTCAGTTCGAACCCCCGTTTACATGACAGGCACCGAGCTCCAAGTGATCTTGGTCCCAGCGCGCTGTGAACTCGGTGCCTGGAGGCCGCGCGGACTACTCCAGTCTGCGCTCTGAGACGTCTTTCTCGGCTCCTTCGTCGCCGAGAACGGTGCTCTATTCTTTGGTCGACTCAACGGATTGTATCGCGCGAGCGCGGCATCGTGGGATCGGATGCCAACACCGCCAGCACCGCACGTTCCTTCGGACCGCCGAGATCGATCTCGGTCGAGTCCACCGTCGCGCCGACCGTGCCGAGAAGCCTGATCATCACTCCGGTACTGCCGGACGGGTTGGGTGACGTCATGCACACAGCTTCCCGCGCGGCGGTAGAGAAGCGGTAGAGGGATCCTCAACCCATGTGCACGGCGAGGTGACGACACGCTTGACGGCCCTGCGGCCCGTCGCCAGACTCGCCGAATGCGACCCGACGATCCCGCTCTCGGCCCGGGAACCGTCGCCGTCGCCGCGGTCAACTTCGACGCCATCCCCCAGGATCCGACCGCCACTGCAGACAAGATCGCGTCTGCCACCGTCGACGCGGCGGCAGCCGGCGCCGAGCTCGTGGTATTCCCCGAGCTCGCGCTCAACACCTGGGGCACGTGCGAGGAGTGCGCGGCCCGTCATCGTCCCTGCGACTGGCACATCGAAGACGCCGAGGCGGCCGACGGCCCCTCATTCGAGACCATCTCGGCCGCGGCTCGAAGGCATGGCGTGCACGTCATCTACGGGTTCGAGGAGCTCGCCGCCGACGGCGCGACGATCTACAACTCGGCGAACATCGTCGCCCCCGACGGCCTGGTCGGCACCTACCGGAAGCTCCACCTCGGAATCCCTCTCGAGACCGACCGATTCACCCCCGGATGCGAGCTTCCCGTCTTCGACACCGCCCTGGGACCGATCGGGATCTCGATCTGTTACGACTTCTACAACAACCCCGAACTGTGTCGAGTGCTCGCCCTCAAGGGCGCCCGAATCCTCGTGAACCCCACCGGCCGTTCCGACCTACCACGGGCACGCCAGAACATCGAACACGCCACCCTCGTTCGGGCTCAGGAGAACCTCGTCTACGCCGTGTCGGCCAATCGAGTCGGCGACCGTCATGGGTCGCGCTGGGCGGGTGGCAGCATCATCGGCGGACCCCGATTCCCGGGCTTCGGCGTGGTGCTCGCCCGCGCCGGCCAAGACGAGGAGGTGATCGTCGCCGAGCTCGACTTCTCCGAACTGGCCAAGTGGTACGACTGGCTCCCGTGGCGCGAGTGGCGAGCCGGCCCTCAACGTGCGATCACACGACTCGTGGCCGACGAGATGGGTCTGCTCGCCGCGGACGCCGGACCTGCCTACGGTCGTGACCATGAATGACCCGGCAAGACTCGGCGGCATCGCGTGGCTGGAGCGAACGAACGGATCGCTGACCCCGGCAGAGCGATGGCGGCTGGTTCCCGCGATTCTCCGCGGACAAGCTCAGGCTGTCGCCTCACGAATCGCGCTGACGATCGGCCGGCGCAGCAAAGGGCCGGTCGAGGTGCCCACGCCGCCCGACAGCGCGATGGCACGGCGAGCCGAGGAGGCGGCAGCTGATCAGCCGGCGGGGCTGCTCGGCCACGCCTATCGCACATGGGCCTACGGCCGGGCATTGGCAGCACACGACCGCGAGAGCGGCCTCGACGACGAGCTGTTCTATGTCGCGGCGCTCCTTCACGACGTAGGGCTGGTCGAGGCGGTGAGCGGCGAGGACTTCACGTTGCGAAGCGCGGCTTGCGCAGTCCCGGTGGTGGAACCGGACCGGCCCGATGGGGTCTTGCGCGCGCGAGACGCGATCGCTGCGCACACGACGCCTGGCGCGAATGTCGAAGGCGATGGGCCCGAGGCGTTCTACGTCCAGGCCGGCGCGGTTTGTGACCTTGGTGGACTCCGGCTCAACCACCTCAGCGCCGACCTGGTCGCAGCGGTCACCGCCGAACACGACACAGCGGGGCTGGTCGGTGAAATCGTTCCCCTAATCGTTGCCGAGGCCAGAGCAGTCCCGAAGGGTCGGATGGCACTGCTTCGCCGCACCGGTTTCACCCTCGCCGTTCGCTTCGCTCCGAAAGCTGCCAGATAGACGTCAGGTGATCGCAGCGACCGCGGCAGCGAGACCGATCATCGACGCGAACTGCGTGAGGATCGTCGTACGGGCATGCATCGTCATCTGGTAAGTCAGCTCCGCACGAGTCCTGACGAACTCCGCATCGACCTCGGTGCGAAACTGACGCATCTCGGCACGGAGCATGGCGGCCTCTGCCGCCACATCGGTCTTGGTCGCTAGTTGGTGGTAGTCCACCGGAGGCACCGACTGCATCAGAACGCGCGCCTCGCGCTCACCGAGAGCCTCGGTGAGCTTTGCGAGCAGGGCGAGTCGGTCCTCTTCACCAATTGACATTATGAAGCCTTCCTCGATCGAGGTCTATCGAAAGGGGAAGTGCCGCGACCATGCTGTTGCCTCAACCACGCTAGACGTGGGGTGTGACACTCTCGTGAGGCGACCGCCGCGCGATCGCTCACCGTCATCTCCTCGCGCGCCCCGGTTCGGTCACGTGATCGCAGCGACCGTGGCAGCGAGACCGATCATCGACGCGAACTGCGTGAGGATCGTCGTGCGGGCATGCATCGTCATCTGGTGAGTCAGATCGGCCCTGACCAGCTCGATCTCCGAGCGCACGGCCGTGAACTCAGCTCTCATCTCGATGCGGAGCATGTCCATCTCCGTGCGGAGCATGCCCATCTCGGTGCGCAGCATGCCGGCTTCTGTCGCCAGGTCGGTCTTGGTCGCTAGTTGGTGGTAGTCCACCGGAGGCACCGACTGCATCAGAACGCGCGCCTCGCGCTCACCGAGAGCCTCGGTGAGCTTTGCGAGCAGGGCGAGTCGGTCCTCTTCACCAATTGACATTATGAAGCCTTCCTCGATCGAGGTCTATCGAAAGGGGAAGTGCCGCGACCATGCTGTTGCCTCAACCACGCCAGACGTGGGGTGTGACACTCTCGTGAGGCGACCGACAACGCACGGCCGCATAGGACGTCGATTGGACATTCGTCGGCACGGTGGCCGCGGTCGCCTGACCGACGCCGGTTCGGCAGCTCGAGGGCCGAAATGCTCGGGATCGAGCGTGCAAGACCTCGAGCATTGACGACGCCGGGTTGCTACGACAACGTTGAGTCCATGGACCAGGCCGACATCGAGCGCCTCGAGACAGCGGTCGAGGCGCTCAACGAACGAGAACTCGATCCCTTCGTGGCGCTGATGACCGACGACATGGTCTGGACCGCTCAGCCCCACCGGTGGCTCTGGTGGCGCCAGACCCCTGGTTGAAAGGGCCCCGAGGAGGCGCGTGCGTCTCTGGAACATCTCAGAAACCTCGCCGACCACCACAACGTCACGGGCACCGCGCGGCTGTTTGTGGGCCGTGGTGATCGCGCGGTTCTGGAGCTTCGAGAGGACTCGCCCAAGCCGGGGTGGGGAACAAACATCGTGATCACGTTTGGGCCAGACGGGATCGTCGAGATGCACGAACACCGGCGAGCCCGCAAGGCACACCGACTGGCCGGTGTCGGTTGAACCGACAATCGAGCGCGAAGGCACAGGCCCGATTCGATCTCCGTCTGTTCTCCGATGCCGTCGACAAAGAGCGGGACCGTCAGGGGTTGAGCTGGGCTGCTCTGTCGCGCCAAGTCGGTGTGGCGGCATCCACGATCAAACGCTTTCGGGAGGGCGATGATGCCGAGGCTGACGGCGTGCTCGCGTTGATCCGCTGGCTCGGCAGCACGCCTGAGGCCTTCGTGCACGGGCCGAGGAACGCCGGCGTCCACCTACCCGGAGGCGACGGGTTCATTCGAGTCGACATGACCGAGGTCGCCACAGCATCCGGGGACCCGAGCGCGGCTCGCCGATCCCGCACGACCATCCAGAACCTCGCCGCGGTCGCCCAGGAATCCGATCGATCAATCGCCGCCCTCACGCGGCTCAGCGACACGTAGGGACGGATCCACAGTCGCTGATGGCCCCGCGACCCGTAGTCTGACACCGGGGTCGCGGAGTCGGCGCAACGCGGGGCGCCGCGTGAGCACGTGGTACGACGCGGCACAGACAGGGCCGACCGTTCAACTACCGCCTCTCCGCAGGAGACATTCAGCTCCATGGTGCAACAAATGGTGGTCGCCACGATGACCGCAAGCTTCCACGCATCGGCGTCGAACCCGAACGCATCGACGCTTGGATGAGCGAAGTCGTCACACCTTGGTCCCGTGCGCCCGGCGCCACCTAGGAGAGGGCTACCTGTTCGGGGACAGACGTTCGCCCTGGGTCGCCGATGCCACGAAGAAGGGCAACGCCGTGGCCGAAATCGCGAACGATGTCCGCGCCGAGATCTCATCGTCACCTTTCCTCGAATTGGCTCGTGGCAACGCCAGCGTGGCCCGCATGACCCGATTCGCCTCAGCTGTCGGTGAAGCCAGCATCCTTGTGGCTTCCATCGCACAGCGGTTTGTTCGACGACGCTCCGCAGCGGCACAGCGTGATGCGGTTGCGGACCTCGAGCTCGATGCCCACCGATGTCGTGACCCGGATTCCGCCACTCACCCAGATAGGCCCGTCGTCGATCACGCCAACCTCGGTTGGAAGGTTGGGCTCCGTGTCGTCCGCGTCGCCATCGAAGCGGTAGGTGATCGCTCCTGATGGACACTTCTCGACTTCGTTGATCACTGCCAGGCGCGTAATCGAATCGTCGGTGTGGGCGATTTGCTTCCAAATGTTTGTGAGCCGATTCCCGCAGTAGCCGGCATGAACGCAGATGCTGCGGTCGTCACGAACCGTGATTCCGGTACCGCCGAGCTCCTTGGCACGATCATCGAACGTCGAATCGTCGGCAGTGTCGACACCCTCCCAGCCGCCCTCGATATGCGCGCCGTCACAGAACGGCTTGTCGGCGGACTGCCCGCAACGACAGAGGGCATAGTTCGCCTTGTCGGTCAGCTCCTCCGAGGTCTGCCATGCCAGTGGCTCGCCATGCTCGCTGTGCACCGGCCGCTTGCGCACGACAGGGACTCCGCCGCGGACTACCAACGAACCGCCCGCTTGCGAGGTGATCGATACTGCTGTTTCGTCCATTGCGGCTCCCTTCAGCTCGGTTCATCATGCCAGCCACAACACGATCACCCTGCCCGAGCAGACACAGCCGGCGGCCCCGTCGACACTCTCATACGGACTACATTCGCCGCGACCCGGTCAAATGGGAGCCCTGGCCGCGTTGGCAAAGAGTTGGTGGGCGCCTGGTATCCCGATGCCGTCGTGGTCGCCGGGTGATGAGGCGATTCCCTCTGCGGCGAGCTCCGCATCGACGATCGACGAGGTGATCATTTCGAGGGCCAGGGGCGGGATGCCCGATCGCTGACGGTGATCCTGCAGGGCGCTACGCAGTGTGTGAGCCAAGTCGATCTGGTCCGAGCGGACAGCCCAAAGGGCGCCTGCCTCGAGCGTGTGGGCGAGACAACCGCTGTTGTTGGCCTCGGCCCACTGGTCGGCCGCAAGAACGAGATCGTCGCGAGCCGAGTCCGGATCATCGTTCATTGTGAGCAGCGCCCTGATCTCGCGGACGTGGGGGTCGATCTCGTCCTCGCCGCTGGCTTCTACGGTCCTGGCGATGAGTTGTCGACAAAGCGCTGGATCGCGGTCGAGGTACCAGTAGAAGATTGGCGCCCCGGAGTGTCCGAACAGGGCATCGTCGACTCCGTTCCAGTAATGCAGAGCCTGGTTCATTGCTGCGGAAGCCGCTTCGAGATCGCCGAGGTCCCAGTGCGTCGCGGCGAGGAAGGTCGTCGCCAGCGCGGACCCGAACCGGTCTTTCGACACGCGGTAGAGTTGAGCCGACTCCCGGAGTGCATCGAGTGCAATTGTCGGTTCGCCCATCCGCCAAGACGGCTGTCCGACAGCAAACAGCAGCGCAGCACGATCATCGGAGCTCGCGCTTTCCCGTGTGCGCTCGAGAAGTTGCCGGGCGAAGGATCGAAGCAGATTGAACTCACCGGACTCGAAGAGGCAGATCCCGGCGGCCTTAAGAACCTGTATGGCCATCTCGATGTCGTTTCGGGCCAGGCAGACCTCCAGAGCCCTGCGCGCATTCGCCGAGTCGAGGTTGGGTCCCATTGCACTCGCTGACGCAAGGGGATGGAACCGACACAACTCGCGCTCAAATCCGTGGAACAGGGCGAGGACTGCAGCTACGAGCCGACTCTCCCACTCGTCTCGGTCTTGCCAGGCGTCGAGTTCAGCGCCTGCAAAAAGACGGATCGGCTCGAGCATCTGATATCGCCGGCCGTCGAACAGCAAGAGATTCTCACGAACCAGCACATCGAGGGCGTCGACCACGTCGAAATCGTCGAGCTGGTCTGCCCACAACCGACAGACGGTCGCGAAATCGAATCCTCTGAGCAGCGACAGACTCGCGAACACCCTCGCCTCAACCGGGCCGAGCCGATCGAAACTCCAGCGAATCACTTCCTCTATCGAAGCCTGGCTCGGTGATCCGGTGCGGTCGGTCAACGCGCGCAGCGAGCCCTTAAGCAACTCCTCGGCGCTCTCGATCGGCAGCGATCGACAACGCGCAGCGATCATCTCGATCGCGAGTGGAACACCGGCCACGATTTCACACAGGCGGCCGATCGCTTCACGTTCGTCCGCTGTGACCCTCCGCGTGTGGTCTATGCGGTGCAGCACCTCCAAGAACAGAGCTGTGGCCGGCCCGTCATCGCTCGTTTCCAGCGGCCGGAGTGCCACGACGTGTTCACCCGCGCTACCGATCGGTCGTCGACAGGTCGCCAGAACCCGAACTCCTAAGCCTTGTTCGACCACAAGTTCGCCAACGGCGGTGGTGAGGTGCTCGCAATTGTCGAGGATCAGAAGACCGGCGCTGAGCCGCGATGCCGCACCAGGGCCCGAGACTTCCCGTACCGAACTCTCGATCAGAGCCCGCAAATCGGCACCGTCTGCGACGGCGGCGAGGTCGACCCACCAGACATCTTCGTCGCTGTTTGCGAGGTGTTCACTCACATATGCCCTCGCGAGCGTGGTCTTGCCCATGCCACCAATTCCCGTAATAGTCACGAGGCGCGAACCAGCGGCGAACGCCGATCCAATCACCGCGAGATCACTCCCTCTGCCCACGATCTGGTCTTGAAGGGGTGTGGCGTTCGTGCGACGCCGTGAGCGAACGCGTGGTGGGCCGACCGAACCCCCCGGCCCAGCGAGTTCCACGAGCTCGATGTCTTCGTCGATGCCCTTCAGTGTGAAGTGGCCGTGTGGGATGCGGTCGAGACCCGAAACAGCTTCGGTTGTGTTGACCACGGCTGTGGTCGCGAGGATCTGTCCTGGGAGCGCAGCATCTGAAACCCGAGCCGCCCGACTCACGATCGGGCCGAACCAGTTGTCACCGATCTGATGTGCCTCCCCTGCATGCAACCCAACCCGGACTTCGATGCGCCGGCCGTTCGGCCAATCCTGTTCGGCGAGGCGCGAGATGATCGCCGCCGCGCCGACAATCGCGTCGGAGGCCTTGGGAAACGACGCAGCAACACCGTCGCCCGTATGGGCGAACACAGTCCCGTTCGCATCGTCGACTGCGCCCCGCACGAGCCGATCATGGGTCGCCAACGCATCGAGCATCACCGGCGAATCGGCTTCCCAGTGTGCCGTCGAACCCACGATGTCACTGAAAAGGAACGCACGGTACTTGAGCGCCACAGACCCATTCTTGCAACAAGGGCGCTCGATTGCAGCCCGCGGATCCACCGCGGGATGGTGTGCAAAACGCGCAGCATTGCCAAAACAGACGCCGTTCGGGAAGTGTGGCGCGGAATCTGGCGAGGTGTCGCCGGCGCTCGGTGGTCGATTCACCCGCCGATTTCGGTAGATTACGGGTTCAGTCCGAGCACGTGGTCGGCGAGCGGCGACCTCGTCTTCGATGAGTCGGTTGGCGTAGCCGGCATTCGTCCACGACCATCCGCGGTCACTTCGATGACTTCAGCGCGGTCCGTCTCGAAGCCGTCAACGGACCCCGCTTGTCGCTCGAGTCGGTAAGTATCAAGCCGAGGCGCGAAGCGAGTCCCAACCCTTCTGCCAGATGGCTTCGAACGCTCGGCAGAGTTCCGCGACTTCATCGGCATCCAGCGTCTCCATGACATCGATCTCCTCGAAGCCCGTGATGCGCGTGCCCTCCTCGCAATGAGCGAGCTTGACCTCGGCCTTTCCCGGATACTCACCGCGCAGCTCCCATGCCACTAGTCGGTCTAGCTCTAGGTGCGTCAGGCGCGCCTCGAGATCCGATCTCGAGCCGGCAAGCGGAACGGCATACCAACCCTTCCCGAGATCGCGAACCTCGCCGTAGGCTCCATACAGCCGTGGCCATTCCGTCGGCGCGCGGAGGTAGTCGAAGACTACCTCAGGCGGGACGGGCACCTCCTCGTCGAAATCGATGCGCATCTGATTCTCCTCTTTCCTCTGGTCAACTGGTGGCGGGCTGTGCCGGACCGCGAAGGGTTCGCCAGGCGGCAGCTGCGAAATCGGCCGCAGCCTCGGGATTTGGTGTGTCGGGCGAGCGGCGAAGCGTCAAACGGGTGTGGAAGTAGCTCGGGCCGAACAGCACCGACATGAACACAAGCGGCTCCAGCGCGGCTAGCCTGCCGCTGTCCATCAGTGGCCGCGCCCACTCGACCAATTCGACAATGAGCTGATCGTTCGCCGCGTCGTGGTCGGCTGCCTCAGCCTTGATCTCTGCAAGACCGCCGTTGCTCATCATGAATCGCGCCCAGTCGGGGTTGGCTGCTACCCAGCCGTGGTGTGCCTCGACGAGGGATCGCACACCTTGTTCCGCTTTGGGGTCGCCACTGATGGCTTCGGCCAACGCCTCGTGATAACGGCGGATCGCCTCGGCAAAGACCGCGGTGGCAACCCCTGCCTTGTTGTCGAAGTGGTGATACAGCGAGCCGACGCTGACGTTCGAAGCGTCACGGATCATCTCGATCGAGACAGCCCCATAGCCACGCTCGCTGAAGCACTCCAGCGCTGCCTCTACGACACGCCGACGCAACTCCACCGTGGCCGACCGGGTAGGCGATCCCATGCTAGAAGTATATTCTAGAACCGCATTCTAGGCAAGTGTCGTCAGCACCAAGGTCAACTTGCACCTCACTACGACCACTACAGCCCCCAAGTGCAACTTTGGTCTGACACCGGGGTCACCATGACCGCGAATCCCGATCGCTTCGAAGTCGGGCCGATGACGCATTTCGGGGCTGACTTGCTCGACCTCGAAGGTTGCATTGACTCCGTTGGCGCGATCGTGCATGCACTCGCGAATAGTCATTGATGCGGCGTCGTCACCGGGCTCTAGCCAGTTGGCGCCGGCGTCGTCGCCTCCAACGACAACTCAAAGAACCGTCGTGTGGGTCGGACACGACACGGTCGACAAATCAAGTGACGTAGTGCTGGGTCGCTACGACGGCTGCTTTGGGTGCGATTCGGTAGTCCCGAGCTGCCGGAGAACGATTGACGTTGATGCTGGCATGTGTGCGCGAGAATTCCGACGTCATGTACATCGAAGCTCTCACGGCGACGCTCGCGGCGCAGCTCGAACTCGTTCAGCGCATCGATGCGGCCGATCTGTCACGCCCGTCGGATTGCGACGGTTGGTCCGTGGGTGACGTGCTCAACCACTCGGTTGGGGTGACTCGCAAGTTTGCATGGTTCGCCCGAGGCCAGACCGATGCGCCCCTAACCCCGGTGGGTGACCTTCTCGGGGCTGACCACTCTGAGGCAGTCCGATCGACGGTCGACACGGCTCGCGCTGCGTGGCCGGAGATCGATCCGAACCGGACATGTCGGCTTCCGTTCGGAGAGTTCACGGCATCGCAGGTCGCCGGGATCAACCTATTCGACGCGCTTGCCCACTGTTGGGATGTTGCGGGCCCGACGAACAACAGTTTCACCGTCCCCGACGAACTGTGGGTCCGCGGCCTGGCTGCCGCCGAGACGGTCATCGGCCGCAACCGCGACCCGTCCCACTACGGGCCTATGGTTGTATCCAGGACGGCGAGTCCCCGCGACCGCTTCCTGGCATACCTCGGCCGGAGTCCACACACCTGACCACCCGCAGCCGTTCATGTGAGGGTGATGCAACTGAACCGACGATCGGCCGCGACAGATCTGACTCTCAGCGCTTCGCTGAGGCGACCTGGTACCGGCATGACGACAACATCGTCACGTTCCTAAACGGTCTACCACTCGATCGTGCTGTCGAATTCGGTTCGATGACATCATTCGCAATCCACGCGCGAGCCAGTCGGAGTTCATGATCCCGACCAGCCCATGTGGCTGCCCCGGTCGGAAGCGGAGTGCGACCCCTGCGTCGACGAGGACAGATGAAACCCGAAACGCCATCGACTGAAACCTGGAACTCAACGCACCCGAGTCGTCAGAGGGGTCTGTTAGGAATACTGTGCGTCTTGTCTAGGAGTCGACGCCTGTGGGTAGTTCGGAGACTCGTTCGATGGTGACGAATGTTTCGGTCGACCCGGTGAGTGGCTCGTCGTCGGTTACTGACCGCGACGCCAGTGATCTCGGCCGCCTCGCTGTAGGTGCAACCGTCGAGACTGGTCAACACAAGCACTTCGACGTCGACATCGCGACAGGTTCGCAACGCCGCAATGAGTTGGGGCCGGCCAAGTTCGGCGACGAGTCGATCGTCGATATCGTCAAGGCTGGCGGCCAGGTCTTGCGGGACCGCCCGGTCGAGGCGTTGGTGGCGCGCTACGTCTCGGTAATGATGCATTAAGAGTGCTCGGGCGATCGAGTAGAGCCAGGGCAGCGCCGATTCCCGGTTGGGCCGAAACCGACCGCGTAGCTCGAAGGCTTTCAGAAACGTCTGAGCCGCTAGCTCGTCGGCGACCTGGCGATCGCTGCGACGGAACACGAACGCCCAAACTGCATCGTAGCGTCGCTGAAAGACCACACCGAACAGCTCGGGCCGCTCGACCGAGTTGACAACCAGGTCGGCATCGCTTGTCGTTTCGACCATCGCTAGCACTACTCCCCACCCCGGCTCATCGGTTCCGAGATCTTCCACCGGAGATAAGCCGCTCAGCAGGGGCAGCGCATGGTACGAGTTGCCATCCTAGGTGGACAACTATCACTACTCCCAGCCCAAAGTCCACGCGCCCCGTTTCCCGCCGGCAGGGGAAGAACAGCCACAATTGCGGCCGAAGACAATGACGGCGATGAGACGATCGCGGATCTCCGCGAACGTGTCGAGGTCGGCGGCGCGCAGGCCGATGTGGTCGAAGCTCCCCGTCCGAACGTTGGCGTTTATTCGTCGGCCCCGGTGTGGCCGATGGAGTCGATGGATTCACCGCGGCGCTTGCTGCTCTGCCGGAGGGATCAGCTCGGGTCGACACCGCCCGCGTGTTCCGCGACGGGAACTTCATGCTTGCCAACACCGACTACGACTTCTTCGGTCCCAAGATCGGATTAGACATCTTCCGATTCGAAGATGGGCTGATCGGTCGGCGGCTCTGGATCCAGAATCCGAGCGCTCCGTCCCCGACCGCGATCATCGGTGCCCGCATCCCGCGCCGTTTGAGGTCGCGCAGCAGGTCACCCCAGGAGTCGGTCGACTCGCGTTAGCCGTCAGCCAACGCTACGAGCTCCTTGGTGCCATCCAGGCTGACACCCACGATCACGAGGCAACACGGCCGGTCTTGCTCGAGACGAGCGTTGAAGTGCACCCCGTCGACCCACACATACACGTCGACCCACACATACACGTAGTCGCGGTCGGCGAGGTCGCGATCCATGAACGCCCGGTGCTCGGCCTGCCACTGGGTGGTCAGCCGGGTGATCACCGACGGCGACAGGCCAGCCGAGGACCCGAAAACGGGTGGGCCCGAGCGGGGAGCTCTGGGATCATCGTTGGCGGATCGTGCACACCAGTACCGAGAATCGGTCCGTGCCGGGGATCGACGCCGAACACGTCGATCCCTACTACGGTCTGACGCCAATCGCTCGGGCCCGGGCCGCTCCCGATCTTCACCGTGCCACCGACGAGAGCGGCGCGCACTGGGTCGCTGCACTTGGTCCGAGCATGCGCCACGACATTGCGCCAACCGACACAGATTTCGCAGACGCCTTCGCCGACGTCCCAGAGTTCGCTGCAGCGACCGAGCCCGCGGAGGCACCGCCGCAGGATACGGTGCTCGAGCGAGTCGACGCCGTAGCAGCCGTGGAATTGGGCATCGACACGGGCCTCAGCTACCAGGCGGTCCGAGACCTCGAGGCCTCGACCAGGGCCGACCGCGATGCCGCCAACATCGCGGTTGCTCAGCGTCCTCCACCGGGCGGGGCAACTGGGCTCGGTGTGGGACACCTCCACTGCAACAGCTCGCCAACCAAGCACACACGCGACAGCCGCGTTCGCTGATAGCGGCGCCTCTCGGGGTGTGCCGGGCTCAGCTTGGGCGGCGACCCATCAAGTCGAGATACTGCGTCTGGAGCGGCGCGTCGGGTCCGACGGTGCCCGATGAGCTGTCGCCAAACATTCCGCTCGCGACCAACATCTCGCGCTGGGGCTGCGCGTCGTCCCACGCGAACTGTACCAAGTCGGCGTCGAGCTGTTCGTCCGCTCCTATCGCCCTCGCAAGGTCCCATGCGTGGCAAGTCCCGTCGGCAACCCGAAAGCCGCAGAACACGGCGCGCGGGAAGTCGCCGGCCGGATGCTCGACCGTGCCCTCCAAACCACCGGAGGCTGCGAACCCGTCGACCATGTCGCCCGCCATCGAGACGAAACTGCCGACGGGATCGTCGTTGCCTTCCATCAGGTCGTCGCCCAGCTGAGCGATCACGTCATCGCGGGGCATGCCCGACAACAACTGGACCGACATGCGAGTACCCAACAGCACGTGATTGACCAACCCTCGAACATCCCAGTCGTCACATGGCGTCGACAGCGCCCACTGGTCGACGGAGACGAGACGCAGTCTCGACACGAATTCCTCATTTGCAGCACGCAACGCTTCAACAGCTTCCATCTCGTCAGTCTCCCGGCGAGGTCTCACTAGTGTCAAAGAGCAGGGCGGTCGAGACCGAGGAGGTGCCGAAACGGTCTCAGCCCTCAACAAGACAGTGAAACTAGCGAGACCGGTTGTTCGAACCCCTTCAGCTGGCGGCGTCCTGCCGGTTCCCAGTCGAAACCGGGACAGCGCACTGCCACCTCAGGTGTCACCAGGAGCTCTCGCGGCACGGCAAGGTCGCCGATCCTAGATGCCAGGTTGACGATCGGTCCGTAGTAGTCGCCGCCTCGCGTCAACAGATCGCCATAGGCGAGGCCGCCGCGCGGCAAGGCGTTGTTCCGTCGGAACTCTGAGATCAACGAGATTGCCGCCTTTGCCGCCTGCTCGGCCTCGGGCGCCACGAACATGACCTCGTCGCCGATCAACTTCACCACCCGGCCGTTGTGGTCGGACACCAGATCGAAGGCGGCATCTTCGAACTCTCGTATCAGTCGTCCGATCTCCGCGACGGTCGAACGTTCGCTGAACGCTGTGAAACCGACGAGGTCGACAAATCCGACGGCCATCGTGCTCAGGTGCGGGTCGTCGTCGCCCTCGCGAGCCGATCGGCTGCGCCGGGCAGCGTCGCTCAAATGAAGTTGAAGCATGACCGGCACTGCTGCGACGAAGCCGTCGAGGGTCTCGCCAACCTCGACGTTGAGTCGGGCAACATCGAGTTCGGTCGCTCCTTGCATCCGTTCCGGCCCTTCCATGTCGATTAGGAACAAGGAGATGGCAGCGTCGGATATGCGGGCGAGCGACGACCCCACAACCCGGGCAAAGTGCCCGACCTCCTCGGAAGAGAACCTTTCCGACGTTTCGAAGAGCAGGCGGATGCCAGTCAGGTCTTCCTCGGCCCACACCGGGCCCTCCGCCGGTCGGGGCGCGAGCTGGAACTGCCGGCGGATGCGGTCTAGCTCCGCTGGAGGGACGCCGAGGATCTCGGCCGCCTCGTCGCTCGAATAGGTTGCGATCGGGAACGACCTCATGAGATCGGCGAATTCGAGCAATGTCGCTCGATCCATCTGCTCGCTCACCGACTCGGAGGTCCAGCCCAGCTCTTCGAGCATCACGAGAAGCGCGAGGACGCGATTCCCTTCGTCCTCATCGGGCTTGTAGAGCCCAGCGTCGATATATGGAACGAGATCGATCGGAGTGCCTATGCGCCGAGGCTAACAGGGCCTTGAACCTACGATTTGATCGATCAGTCCCATTCGCAGCCGTCTCCGACAAGACACCGACGACCGCGTAGTTGCCCAGTGCTATGCCGTCGTTGGCGGTCACCTGTGGAGCAAGACCGACCCAGGCGTGGGTTCCTCCCTAGAACACGTTGCCGACGAACCTCGGCCTTCACGAGACGAACGTCATCGAGCTGATGATGGCTTCGCCGAGATCGTTCACTTTGGGCAGGACCTCCTCCACGTTCTCGAAGGCATGAGTGCTGATCATCATCGGCCCCCGGTCGGGGTGCTCGATGAGCCAAATCCGACCTGATGCCGGCGCGTCCCAGCCCAGACTGTCCTCAGCCAGGTCGAGCGGGCTGAACCTCAGCATGATCGTTCCTACGGTCGACGTCGTGACGTCGAACACCCGGGTGTCGGCTCCATCGATGGTGGTGGCGTCAAGCTCAATGAGCTCCGCACCCTCTGCCTCGAGCTCTGCGACGACGTCGTCGGTGGAGGCGAGCAGCGCTCCGTCCGAGTCATGGGGATGCTCCGAGAGGTAGATGGCCCCGGGTTGCTCGTTCATGGGGATGAGGGCGAATCCCCGACCGGTCCACCGGTTCACCAGTCGTTGGCGCCCGTTGGTGAGCTCCTCCACGTTGTCCGGTATCTCCACCTCCACGCCACCCAGCGCGTTGAGCCGAGTCGGGCCGGGGGTCAGCCACTGGGCTGGGTTGGGTGCGACGTCACCGAAGGCGACCGTGTCGAGCACCTCGTCGGCTCGCGCGAACCACGACGCGTCCTCGACCCGTGCGATCCCCGAGACGATGAGCAGCGGGTCTTCGTCGTCCTGGTCGACTACCCAGACCCGATACGACGAGCCCTGGTTCAACGACTTGAAGTCCTGGCCATTGTTCTCGACGAAGCCGACGCAGGCGCCAGCCGAGAAGCCGCAGTCGATGTCGTCACTCAATTCGAGATCGACGCTGATCGCGTCCCGGCCGTTGACGGTGGTCTCCACCGGGTCGGTGGCAATAACCCCGTCATGGAGGTTGTCCAGCCAGCCGCTGAAATCGTCGTTCGGCCACCAGGCCTGCTGTTCGATGGAGGTGAATGGTGCAGTCGGATCGGAGAATCTGCCCACCCGGAGAAATGCCAGCTCGCGGTCGTCGGGGGCCTGGCTCGACGGGTCGCTGACTACGAAGAAGCCACCGCCGTTGGGCTGGGTGGAGAGCGCCTCGGTGGCAGTGAACGACAGCGGGGTGCCGACCGCACCGGTCCGATACGTGCCCGGCTCGAAGGGAGAGAACTGCGATAGGAGTGGCTGGGCATCGGCGTCGTAGGACGAGCCAACGGAGAACGGTTCCTGCGGGTCCCGCCGCTCGACCTCGGTCGCCCCTTCCCCGCTGCTGCTGGGCGCCCCGTCGCCGTCGTCCTCGGCGTCGTCCTCCGAATTGGCCGCGTCGCTCGAGGTGTTGTCGGTTTCCTGCTCCTCTTCGTTGGCCGGCTCATCGTCGCTGATCTCGGCTGTCTCGGGGTCCGAGGAGCCACACCCCGTCAGCAAGAGGATTGCGACTCCTAATGCTCCCAGCCACTGCCAGTGCCGCGTATTTTGTTGCATGTCGCTCTCCCAGCCTGTTTGCGTATCGAGATGTGCTCTTGTGACCTACGACGGACAGGGAGCCCGAAACCCCTCACCGATCTCGGAATTCGAGCGAGGCCACCAATGATTCGGTCCAGGCACGGAGCGCTTCGGGATCGCTGTCGGGCCGGAGCGCTTCGGTGCTGACGATCAGCAGGCCTCGGTCGCCATGCTCGACGATCCACAGGTGGCCCGTGTGAGGAGACTCCCACCCGAATTCGTCACGGGCGAGGTCCTCGGCACGGGTCTTCAGCACGACGTTGGGGAAGTTGCCAGAGTCGATCTCAAACACCTGGGCGACGAAGCCCCCGAGGTCGACAGCGTCGAGTTCCGTCACGACGACGGCCTCGGCGCGGAGAAGCTGGAGTACCTGCTCGGTCGACGCGACCTCAGCACCGTCGGTGTCTAGCGGCCTGGTCAGGAACTCGACATCACCCCCGAGCGAAGGCAGCAACAATCGGGCAAAACCGTCGTGTGGCTCCACGACTGCGATCTCGTCGGGAAGCTCGACCCTGATGCGGTCGAACACCGCCAGGTCGGTTGGTCCGGCCGGAGCGCGACGGACCGGGTTCGGTTCGATCGACGCGAATTCGAGCGAGGACAGGATGGCGTCGGCGCGATCAAACCACTCGGTCTCGTCGTCGTCGTCGATGGCCACGATCACGACGATCGGATCCTCGGCGCCCTGGTCGACCACCCACAACCGGTAGCGAGAGCCCGGGGTGAACATGGGGAGATCGGGGTCGGCCTGCGGCTTGCCAGCCCGGCACTCGGCCCTACGCTCCTCCTGGCAGGGGAACTCCAACTCGACGGACACGGCGTCGAGGCCGCCGAGCAGGGTGTCGGTCGGGTCGGTCGCTGTCACCGAGTCGCCTACAACGTCGAGCCATCCGCCGAGGTCGGTAGCCGGCCAGCCGCTGGTCGGATCGAGCCTCGCGGTGGGAGCAGCCGGATCGGGCAGCAGCCCGGTGCGATAGAAGGTGATCGTCCGGTCATCGGCGTTCTCGGTGGTGAGCGCGGTGATCGACACGACGCCGTTGTCGTTGCGCAACGCGCCGACCGTCTCCTCGATCTTGAAGGTGAAGGCCGTGCCCAGGGTGTCGATGCGGAAGGTGCCGAACTCGAAAAACGTGCTGCCGGTGATCGGCTGGCCAACCGCGGCTTCTTCGTCGGGCGCGCCGATCGCGCCGGTCGTCGGCGGGTTGACGGTAACGAGTCCCGACTCGCCGTCCAGAGCGAGCGCGGCCCAGATCCCGATCGCAGCAAGGGCCGCCGCGGCCGAGGCGATAAGCCTCACCGCTGTTCGTCCTGAACGTGCGCCGCCGCTGGGCCACGACTCGGTGTAGGGCATCGGTTCGACGTCACCTCCGAGCTCGCCGGCATCGGTGTGCGGCGCTTCGTCAGCCACAGCCACGCCGTCTGCCCTAGCGGCGGCGTCTCGGCCTTCGGTCTCGGCGACGATCCTGGCGCGCAGCCGCTCCCGGAACTCGTCCGACGGAGGCTGGCCCTCGATGGCCTGCAGCCGACGTTCGAGATCATCGGTCATTGGGCACCTCCGTCAGCGGCTTCGGATTCGTCCGCCTCGAGTAGTTCGGTCAGCTCGCGACGGGCCCTGGTGATCAGGCCCTCGACTGACTTCAGGCTCTGGTCCAGTTCCGACGCGATGGCTCGGACCGTCATGCCATTGATGTAGTGCAGGGTCAGCACTAGCCGGTAGTGCGCGGGCAAAGCGGCCAGCGCGGATTCGATCCGCAGCCGGTCGGCGATGTCCACGTCAGCGCTGGGGGTCAAATCGTTGGCGACGAGCTGGAGCTTCTCCTCGTACTTGGCCTGGCGTCGGAGAACGTCGAAGAGTCGGTTCCGGGCCACCGTGATTAGCCAACCGATCGTGATGGAGGCCGGGTCGTCGACCTTGGCGATGGCGGACATGAACGCATCCTGAGTCACGTCCTCAGCCAGGGAGTGGTTCTGGCACCGGCGGTGGACGTAGCGATACACCTCGTCGACAAGCGCGTCGTACACCTGGGCGAAAGACAACCCCTGTGCTTCTACCAGAGCAGTATCCCCGTTCTCACAACGCGGCCTCATCACGGACTACAACGAAGGACCGCCGACAATACCCTCACGCCACCTGCGAGGACTGTCACCGTTCGCCTCATCGGGTGCTCGGCTCTCCCGTTTAGCACTGACAAGTCCAATGAGCGGGCACGTGCCTCCGGAGGACTGCATCTCGGGGTTGTGTTCTGAGCGGCTGGATCAGCCTGCCCCGCTGGCCCAACGAGCTTTCACCCGTGAGCATGAATGCCAGCCCAAACATGTCGCCGCTCAACCCCGCATGCGCGAACACGCGATCGGCCGTGACCCGGGCCGTGTGTCACTCGAAAGGTAGTTTCACCATTGCAACGCTCCAACTGTCCTGACTCCGCCCCAGGAGGAGGTCGACTCAGGCGCCGTCACCGCACCCATTGTTGTCGGGACGCTGCGGTACGTTGGGTTGATGTCGATCTATCGCACGAAGACTGGGGAGGAGATCCTCAGAGCTTGGTGCGAAGAGCGCGTAGCCGCGGGACCGTGGGCCACAACGCGGGTCGTTGACACCGTTCTGGGTTCGACACACGTCGCCGTGATGGGCTCTGGCTCGGTGCCGCTGCTATGGATTCCCGGCACGAACTTCAGTGCTGCGACGAGTCCATCGATCGCTGCCACGCTTTCGGCCGAGTTCACTGTCTATGTCGTGGACCTGCCCGGCCAGCCCGGGTTGAGTTCCTCTGTGAAGCTCGGCCGGGACCGCTTCAACCGCTACGGCCAATGGCTTGACGGCTTCGTGCGCGAGGAATAGTCAAGAGTTGTGGATGGGGTCTGTTCGATGATCACGCGGCGACCTGATCCTCGGTCGGGTTCTCGACAAGTACTCCTTTCTTGAAGACGGCCCCGGCGCGGACCAGGGCGACGAGGTGGGGGCCGTTGACGGCCCGCCAGCGGTCTTGGGCGGACTCGATGAGCTTGAAGGCCATGGCGAGCCCGGCGGCCCTGGACCCGGGTCCCTTGGTGACCTTGGTCCGAAGCCGCACGGTCGCGAAGGTCGACTCGATCGGGTTCGAGGTCTTGAGGTGGATCCAGTGCTCGGCCGGGAAGTCATAGAACGTCAACAGCCGGTCGAGGTCGCCGCTGATCTTGTCGGCGGCCTTGGGCCACTTCGGTCGGAACTCGGCGTCGAAGCGCTTCGCGGCGGCGACGGCGTGGTCGCGGTCCTCGGCGTTGCGGATCTCGTCGAGCATCTTCTTGGCGGTCGGCTGCACGGACTTCGGGAGGGCGTCGAGGACGTTGGCGACCTTGTGAACCCAGTCGCGCTGTTCGCGGGTCTCGGGCCAGGTGTCGCGCAGCGCCGCCCAGAACCCGAGCGCGCCGTCCCCGACGGCGATCATCGGCGCTCGCATGCCCCGCCGTTTGAGGTCACGCAGCAGGTCACCCCAGGAGTCGGTCGACTCCCGGTAGCCGTCAGCCAACGCGACGAGCTCTTTCGAACCGTCGAGGCGGACACCCACGATGACCAGGCAACACAGCCGGTCCTGCTCGAGACGGACGTTGAAGTGCACCCCGTCGACCCACACGTACACGTAGTCGCGGTCGGTGAGGTCACGCTCGGCGAAGGCCCGGTGCTCGCCCTGCCACTGGGTCGTGAGCCGGGTGATCACCGACGGCGACAGACCAGCCGAGCTCCCGAAGAACTCGCCCAGCGCCGGTGCGAAGTCCCCGGTCGACAGGCCATGCAGATACAACAACGGCAACACCTCGGCCACCTTGGGCGACTTGCGACACCACGGCGGCACGATCGACGACTTGAACCGGTGCCGCTCACCGGTGTCAGGATCGACGCGGCGGTCGTTCACCCGAGGCGCCTGAATCTGCACCGCGCCAGCCGCGGTGGTGATCGTGCGCGGCCGGGCATGACCATTGCGAGTCACCAGCCGACGGCCCGCCTCGTCGACATCGCCGACCAGGCCGGCAATGTACGCGTCGGCCTCGGTCTCCAACGCGGCCGCCAACATCCGCCGGGCGCCCTCGCGGCAGATCTCATCCAACATCGACGCCGGCTCCTCGCGCGTCGACTCATCAGTCACTACTCTCAACATCGGCGTTCCTTCCACGCCGGGGCGGCAACCCCGGCGTGTCTCTCGTTTCGTTCAACGAGGAAGGTACGTCGCGCCCACGAACAGATGGCCGATCCACAACTTCAAGTCATACCTCTTCGTGCGCCAGATCACCGATGAG
The DNA here is from genome assembly GCA_965216815.1 of Acidimicrobiales bacterium. Taxonomy (GTDB): domain Bacteria; phylum Actinomycetota; class Acidimicrobiia; order Acidimicrobiales; family SHLQ01; genus JADFOM01. The sequence continues at coordinate 355,245 of OZ244202.1, forward strand.
CCAGTCATCGTCGCTGGACACTCACTCGGTGCGGCCGTTGCCGTCGTAGGCAGTATTTCGCCTGCAATCAAGGCTCTCGCGTTGTTCAGTCCCGCCGGTCTGTGCCGAATGCGCGTCACCGCAAGGCTCATCGCCACCTCGATGCGCTGGCAGACAATATCAACCGCCGCTTCGACAACCGGCCTGATCCGCTACATGCAGTATGGCGACACACCGATCGCCCCCGAGCTCGTCGAGTGGCTAACACTGGTCGGCCGGCACACGAAACAGCCAGGGATCGTGCCACCACACCCCACCGCCGAGCTCGCAAAATGGAGCGGCAAGATATCAATCGCGACAGGTGTTTCGGACCGGTTCTTCCCTCCCGGCCGCCTCAAGAAGCCTGCCGCTGACTTGGAAGCCAGCCTCACTGCGGTCAAGTCAAGCGGCCATCTCCTCCCTGATGAACAACCCACCGAGATTCGCAACCTACTCGTCGAGCTAGCCGCCAAAGTTGACTAGAGCCGTCCGCCGCTCGGTCACACCTGAACCTGTCTGCAGCGGGCACGTGCTCGAATGGTCTTCAAATGCGGTTGGGTGGGCGACCACTCGATTGACAGCTTTGCGCGTCAATCCGGGATCGATTTGGTCGAAGACAACTGAGTGTGACCACTCGGCACGGATGACGTCGCCGCCGGGTACGTCGGACCGGTTGAGCACCGCCTCGAGCGCCGAGCGCTGGGCGCGCGCTGCCAAGCCCTTCTGAGAGCCGACCGCTCCCTCACCGGCGACGGCTTCACCTCGGAAGAGCGACCTTCCACGTCGGCGGCGCCGCAACTGAGCGCGCTACAATTTCGAGACTGCCGCCGACGGAACCCGGTCTTCGAGTTCAGTCTTGACGGGCCGATCGAGCGGCAACGAATTGCTCAAGGGCCGGTCAGCCTGCAGGGATTGCACGAACGCCCCTCAGGTAGCTGATGGTTGGCGTGGCAGTCCCGTCCTCGTCGCCTCCGCGTCGCTGGGCGAGTCTCAGTCGAGAGCTCGTGTGTGTGGGTAGTCCGCCATGGTCCTGTAGAGGTTGGCCGAGATGAAGCTCGGGGTGCTCTCCGCGAGCTCGACTGCGATCGTACCCTTGAGGGCACGAGCCTCGAGCACGTCGGGATCGTCGCCGGTGCCCAGCGCCAGCAGATCGAGGACATGCAGGGCGAGCTGGGCGTCGCCTCGGCCGTGCAGCTCTCGCGCAGTTGCCAGCACGTGTCCGGTGTCAGCGATCGCGGCGCGCACCGCGGCGGCCACCTCGTCGGGCGGCGCCGGGTGGAGGTGGGTGACGTTGCGATCCCACCAACCTGTCTCGGACCGGTAGATGTCGCGCACGATGTAGTCGGGGTGGCCGTAGGTGGGGGCCATCCACGCCATGTCGTCCCATTCCGACGGGTACTCGATGTCGGCGAGGATCTCCTCGATGTCGTCGCCCCGGTTGATGCGGCGCACCGTCTCCGCTCGTAGCCATCGCAGCGCGTCGGCCGTGGATCGGAGCACCTCGGCGATCGCGTCGCGGCCATGGACCTCGGGGCCGAACTCGCGAACCAGGATCTCCGGTTCGAGCTCGACGTAGCGATCGAGGGTGCGGGCCCAGCGCACCGGATCGCGCTGGGTGCGAAGGGGCGTACCCACGTTGGGGATGCTGGTGATGGTGGCTGCCCCGCCGTAGAGCAGTCGTTGCTCGGGGAGCCACACCGCGGTCGCGTCGTCGGTCTCGGCCGGGGCCCAGAACAGCTCAACCGACCGAGAGTCGCCGCCGATGGCCAACGAGTCGCGATAGACGGAGTTGGGGTCGACAAAGGGCTGGAGCTGTCCTTCCCACGCAGCTTTGCCGAAGCCGGACTGCCATCCATTGAGGATGGTCTGGAAGTCGAGCGTCTCGCGGTAGCGGGCATAGCGTGGCGGCAGGTTCTCGTGGGCCACGATGTGCGGGCGAGGGTCGCCCCGTTCGGCCGCGTGGTCGAGCCAAGCCTCGATGCCGAAGTTGTAGAAGACATGCCCGTGGCTGTACACGATCGTCTTCACAGGCTTGTCGCTGACCGTGCGGATGTCGGCAATGATCTCGCGGCCGATGTCGGCGTTGAAGCCGGTGTCGACCTGGATGAGGCCGGAGTCGGTGGAGATCGTGAGCCCATTGCCCTGGCCGGGCAGCAGGTCGCGGGCCCAGACGCCGTCGGCGACCTCCCGGAACTCGAGCGCGGCCTCGCCCCCGGCGAGCGGGTTGTCGCGGTTCTCCTCAGCCATGAGCCTGCCCTTCTTCTTCGTTGGTGGTGAGATCGACGAGCGTGGCTGCGGAACCGACCCTGACAGGAACGCCGTGGACCACGGCGTTGCCGGTGAGCTCGTCGACGACACCCTCGTCGGTGATGTCGTTGAGCGACGCGCCCGGGTGGGCGTTGGCGACCGAGAGCCGGGTGCCGGGCCGGTTGTGACCCCACGCGTGGGGCATGCACACGACGCCGGGCATCATCGTGTCGGAGATCTCCACCGGGACATCGATGGAGCCCACCGCCGACGTGACGCGGGCGAGCGAACCGTCGTGGAGGCCGCGATCGGCCGCGTCGTCGGGGTGAATCAGCATTGTGCACACATGTTTGCCCTTCACCAGCCGGTGACTGTTGTGCATCCACCCGAGGGTGCGGTTGGTGCACAGAGCTTCTCATCGAATTGGTCGAGCGAGGGTCGTTCGACGAGGCGCGCATCGACGAATCGGTAACCCGGCTCCTCGCCCCGAGTTCGAACTCGGACTCTTCGACGACCCCTTCGTGGATCCCTCTGCGGTCACCTCGATCGCCGGGCGTGCCGAGTTCATCGATGCCGGCCTCGACGCGCAGCGCCGATCGGTTACCGTCCTCGCCAACAACGAGTCAATGCTGCCCATCAGACGCGGTACGCATGTGTTCTTCGACAACGTCGACGCTGACCTCGCCCGGGACTACGCAACGGTCGTCGAGACACCCGGCGATGCAGACGTCGCCGTGGCTCGGGTCAACTCGCCATTCGAGCTGCGCGACACCGGAATCCTGCTCGAAGCTGCATTCCGGACGGGGTCCCTCGACTTCGACCAGGACGAGGTGGAACGGCTAGCAGGTATCGCCGCTGCTGCGCCACTCGTGCTCGATGTCCGCCTCGAGCGCCCGGCCGTGTTGACGCCACTCGCAGATCGAGTCGCGGCACTCGTTGCCTCGTATGGCACCTGCGACCGCGCCTTCCTTGATGTGGTCTTTGGTGAATGCGAACCCGAAGGCGCCTTGCCGTTCGAACTCCCGTCGTCGATGGGCGAGGTCGAACAGTCGATGCCGGATGTCCCGGACGACACCTCTTCTCCTCTGTTCGAAACTGGACACGGGCTGAGGTTCCGCTGACCACTGCTACTCGTCGCTGATCTGCTTCACCGTCGTCGCGAGGCGAAAACGACGCTAAATGGCTAACCAAGGGCAGGCTCGTCGCCATCACCGGACGCCTCCACCACAACACATGGACCGGCGACAACGGCAACAACCGGGAACGCCACGAAATCATCGCGACAACCTGCCAGTACATCGATAGCCCCAGGTCGGAGTGAACGTGGGTAAGGCGGCACCTAACCTGCGCGGGTTGGGTGCCGCCATCGCGGTTCTCGTACGGGCGAATGCTGTTTGTCTGATCCCTGGTCGTGCTCGCTATTCGGCTACGGCCGCGACACGTGCATTTGTCGTAGACGCCACTTGTTGCTGACACGCTCGAAGACTCCGGTCCATCGGAGCGAAACCACACCGCCACCGGGGAGTTCGGCTTGAGGTTGACCTGCCGCCCACCCGACGTCGCCCACCACGAAGGCCTCGCCGTCGCACAGTGTGACCGATGTGTCCTCGTCCATGTGAGCGTCATCGTTGTCGAAGATCTCGAAGGCCTCAGAGCCGGCGAACCATTCGGCTGCATCGGTGCCAATGACACGCAGGCCGGATACGTCGTCAACATACTGATCACGCCAGGCACGAGCGCCCGCTCGGCCGGCCGCGAAATACGCTTCTGCGATCCGGAGTAGCTCGCTGGATGGTTCCATGTCAGATGACGCTAGCTCCTACGATCGGCCCGGTTCACCGGGCTATCGAGACACCGGAGCGGAGTCTTCGCTCGTGAGCACGGTCAGGTCCTCAGTCGTCGGTTCCGGGCTGCTGAGGTAGTAGATCGCGGCTGTGGTGTTGATACCAATGACGGCGCTGACGGTGATGGGGTCGAGGTCGCCGATGAGGACGCTGAGCGGGGTCGCGCGAAGCTGCCGCAGCGTGACCGCCGATCCGTTGGCCATGACACCGGTGAGATATCCGGGATTGACCGGATGACGGTTTCGGGCGTTGGCCTTGTTGATGATGAGGTGGGGGTTGTCGGTCCCGAAGCTGTGGCGATGCCGCAGAGCTCTGGCGACGGCGTCGCGGGTGCCAGGGTCAAGTGGCACCGGCTCGCGCCGGCCTTGCATCTCGATGCTCCGATGCCCGACTTCGTGACCGTGAAGGTTGACGAGGTCTCGGCGGCTGAAAGCGTGCAGCATCGCCAACAATCCTCGTATGGGTTCATGTCGCCGCTGGGGTTGGTCCAACGGACGTAGAGCTGCCGTTGAGTTTCGAGCGATAGGACCGGCCCGGCGAAGACCGGTTTGGAGTCCCGCCACAACCCGGCTGTCGGATAGGTGAGCGTGAGCTTGTGACCCCGGCACCACGTGAAGAACTGTCGCAGGTACGCGAGCTGGCTGGCAGGGCTTCGATATGGCCGGCTGGCGAGGAATGCTTCGACCTCCACGACAGTGACGAGCTCGACGCGACCCACAGGCGGGTTGCGTTTCGTGTGAACCGTGCGAAGTCTCGGATTGTTCTGAGGCGGGCTTCGATCGTCCGGTTGGCGTCACCACGCACCCCGAGACGGCGGGCCCGGTGTTGACGTCGGAGCATCGCGTCGCAGAACCCCTCAGCAGCGGCCGCGTACCCTGCCGGGATCTCGTCGAGTCGCGCCCGGCGGCGCTGCTCAGCTCTCGCTGGCTCAGGATCATGAGCGAAATCGAGCCCGGCGTGCGCGACGAACTCGTCGAACGCGATCGAACGTCTAGGCAACGCGGACGCGACGATGTCGGGTCGGGTTGATTGCGCCGCTGCGATCGCCTTGCCGATCCATCAGAGGTGGTGAACGGCTCGTGCCGGCGAGTAGCGCCCGGCCAGGTAGTCGACGTAGTCGCCGAACCAACCGGGTCTTTCGTCGAGACGACCGACCAGACGGCCCGCGTATCTGAACGGCCGGGATGGGGCTTTCTGGAAGCAGGCGTTGCACAGGTCCCGAACCGGTGATGCGAGCTACGGACCGGCAGCCGACACATTCACGGGTCCGGTCCGGTCCGGCCCGGAAGCGCCGCCAGTCGATGAAGGCGCACTGTCCGCAGTGACCGAGCTCGGGCCAGATGTGACCCAACTGCGATCCCGGAGTGTGTATCGGTCGTCGCTCACGGCGTCGCCCGATCGATTGCGGTCAGGAACTCGAGCACGCGGTCGATAACCAACCTTGTCGCGTTGGCGTCGTGCGTCTGCTGCGACGCATCGACGAACAGATGACTGTCACCTGGATACTCGAACAATGTCGCCGTTCCATGCGGGACCGATGCGACGATCTCGCGGGCGTGGTCGATGTCGCCCTCGCCGACGAAGAACGCGTCGCCGGACATGCCGTGGATCTGTACCGGCACCCCGTGCGGCCAGCCGACGCCGAACTCGGTCGCGGGCAGGCAGGACTCCATCAACACCGCGCCGGCCGCTCCGGGCCGGGTCTGCGCGAGGTACTGCGCGCCGATGACGCCCATAGACACTCCGGCAAACACGACGTGCGCGGGCAGGTCGGCAACGGCGGCGTGACAACGTTCGAGCAGCGTCGGGAAACCGATCGATTCGAGGTGGGCGATGCCATCGTCGATCGAGTCGAATCGTTGGCCGTCGAACAGGTCCGGAGTATGCACTCGGTGGCTGGCCGTTCGCAGCGACTGCGCAAGCGCTGCGATGCCATCGGTTGGCCCCATGACGTGGTGGAACAAGACGATTTCGGCCATCTCACATCCTCCCGGCCAATCTTGTCCGGCAACGATCTAGCGCTCTCGTCGTTGATCGTACGCGCTACTCGGGAGGGACTGCCCTGCGGCGGGCACAGGGCGGTCGAGCTCCCAGACTGCCAGCGTCTCGTAGAGTGCGCGGCCACGCACGCGGGTGCATGCAGACTGCCAGGAGTCTGGTGATTTGCGACGGCGTTCTCGTCAGGGGTGCCCTATTGACGGTGCCTCAGGCGCTCGTACCGGGACGAAGGGGTGCGCCCGTGATGGGGTCACGCCAGCTGGCTATTGCGGGCCGCCGGACCCAGAACTGGCGCCACCTCCACGACCACTTCGCAGACCGCCCGGACTCCGGGCTCACCCAAGCCACCACCACGACAGGCGCCGACACCACGTGGATGCGCTTCCGTTTCACCGTGCCCACCGACGCCACGATGTCACGCAACGACATCCAGACGTTCCTCGAAGACCGAGGCGTATCCACCCGCATGGTCTGGACCGGCACCATTCTCCGCCAGCCCGGGTTCGCCGCCATCGAACACCGCCAACCGCAAGCCGGTCTCCCAAACTGCGACCACCTGATGAACCACGCACTGTCGCTGCCCATCCACCATGGGCTCAAGGCAGACCACATGGACTACATCACCACACAAGTCGATGCGCTCCTTGAACAACTCTGAGAGGCCCGAACGGGCCGTGTTCTTTGGCTGGGTCGTGACTCAGCACCCACTAACGAACTCGGGCTGGTTCAGTACGCTGCGAGCTCTGCTCAGCGGCCCTGCTCGGTCACCAGTGCGTGCAGGGCAGCAGCCCACGCCACAATGAGTCTCTCCTTGGAGACGTCTGCCGGCGGAGTGCCGAAAGTCCACTTTACCGATGTGCTGTTGCATCTCTGTTGCATCTGCGGTCTCGAGCCACGCCGACACCCGACCACCGACGGCCGTCACGGAGAGTGGCATCGGCCTGCTCACTGTTCTCGCAGGCGTGCTTCGAGAGCGGGCAAGGCAACGATGTCCTTCGGCCGACCAGCGGCACGCTTCGATTCCACTACATCGGCGAGCGACGCTACAGGAATGCCGATCGCATCCACCTCAATCGTGACAGCGTCGGTGGCCAAGGCCTCGTAGCCTTCGCCGAACCCAGCGGGTTCGAAACACAGGTCGAGCGGTCCATGTTCGGTGATCAATGTCAGCGTGTTCACCTGACGAATGGTGTCGGGGTGGGGATCGAATGCGATGCCGCCGGTCTCACCTTCTACGCGCAGGCGAGCGCCCAGCTCCCGTAGAGCCCCCGACAGCCGCTCCAGGTTCTCCTCGGTGGTCGCCGGGCAAACATCTATGTCTAGGGTTGCATGTCCGGTGTTGTGGAGTCGAGCGGCCACGCCGCCGATCACGACGAACTGCACCCCGTGTTCAATAAGCACGCGACAGATCGCTCCGACGTGATCGTCGCCGAGTTCACGCGACATCAGTCACCAAGCGGTAGCCGTTGCGGCGGAGCCGTTCTCGTGTAGACGGATCGAGTGTGGCCTCCCACTCGGCCAAGACACCATCGTGGTCGTCGGCCTCGGTGACTTCGATCTTCAGATCGAATCCAGCACGCGACAGCAGGCTTAGCAACGTCGGCAAGGTCGGCTGACGCTTGCCGGACTCGTAAGCCGACAACGTCGACTGCGCTATCCCGATCAGATCAGCGAACGCGTGCTGCGAGAGGCCGGAACGACCTCGTGCAACCCTGAGCAACGCGCCAGCAAGCTGATCCTCGATCTGTTTCATGTTGATAGCGTATCGTCGATCGTTCCCCGGGCGCAACTGCTACCCGACCGCCAGTGGGTCCAAGGTGAACGGAGACCGCCGAGCTAGATCCGTGAGTTGATTATGAACTCTGCGTTCGACTGTTGGTAGAGCGTGAGCGCCACCACCGACTCTCCGATGATCACCCAGCCAACGGGCGAGAGGCTGACTCGCAGGTTGTACCACCGTCCGCTGACATGACCCACGATGGATCGAGCGACGCTGGCAGCCCCGAAACCCATCACGAGGAAGCTCGCCGGGTCGTAGCGCCACGCGATTGCAAGGTCTCCACGAGCGATGGCGGTGGAACCACGTGTGAGGCCGCAGCTCGGCTCTACCCAACCGAACTGGTGCGTCGGCATGGGGACGGTCAAGAGGGAACCCGCCGATCGGGAGTCACGCAAGTCACGAGACGTCGACCACGGTCATCATCCCGGCCTCGGCGTGTTCTTGGATATGGCAGTGGAGCACCCACGTCCCCACATCGAGGGGAACCAATCCAATTTCGACCACGTCGAGCTGTTCGAGAAGCACCGTGTCACGGAAGTGGGGTTCATCCACCACTTCGCCGTTGCGGCTGAGCAGTTGGAAGAACTGCCCGTGCAGGTGGATCGGGTGCATCGGGTGCGTCTGGTTGACGAGTCGAATCTTGGTGAAGCGCCGGGCGTCGAGGTCGAGGGGCTCGTGGTTGGGTACGCGGCACCGTTGATCGTCCACACCCAATCCTCACCGGTTGTGTGTGTTTCGAACACCAGCTCCTGGTCGACTGGGGCGTCGATCGCTTGGTCCCATTCGGGGACGCCATCAGCCAAGGGCGGGGAGAACTCAGCCGCGACAACAGGTTCCTCCGTCACCACGATCGATGCGAGAGCTTGGGCTGACCCGGTGAACGTGTCGTTCACGACGTAGGTCCCAGCTCGTGCAGGCGCGGTGATGTCGACATCGACTCGGTTTCCGGGGGCGAGAACGGCACCATTCGCCTCTGCCATCCGCTTCACAACAAGGCCGCCGACAGCGATCACATCGCTTTCGAGCTCACCAAAGTCCAGAGCGCACGCTCGCCCGTTCGAGACATTCACGAGCCGCAGACGGACCCGTTCACCCGGCCGCACAGTCAGTCCCTCGGTCGTGACGGAGTTGACCGTGATCAGTGTCCCCCATCGACCGTTGTGGCCGCGGTCCTCGCTGGTATTGAACTCGGGGTCGATCTGCCGGCTCTCGTCGAGCAGCCAGTCGTCGACAATCCAGACCTCGTCGTGTGCATAGTCGGCGTCCTCGTCGGGTCGACAACCACGAGGCTTCCGTACAGCCCGCGTGCGAGCTGTTCAAGTCCGTCGGTGTGTGAGTGGTACCAGTAGGTTCCTGCGTCGGGCGGCGTGAACACGTAGTCGAAGGTCGCGCGCGAAGCTATCGGCGATTGGTTGACGTCTGGCACAGCGTCCATTGCGTTGGGTACTCGGATGCCATGCCAGTGGATGGTCGTGGCGGCGGGTAGCTCGTTGCGCACGGTTATGCGGAGCGTGGCGCCGAGGTTGGCCTCGATCGCCGGCCCGGGGACCGTTCCGTTGTATGCCCACACGTCGGTCTCGGTTCCGTCGACGAGTTCGGCCGTCGATGGTTGGAGGATCAACTGGATCTCGTGCGTCACACCTCCCCCCGACGGCTCCTTGGGGTACGCCCCCAAAGAACTCCGCCTCGAGCGCGTCGCGCAGCGTGTCGCTGCGCGACGCGCGTATCCATCCGACGGCGAGAACAGTCGTTGCCATTGCTGCCACAACCCCGACCGCTACGAGAATTCCCATGCGCGGTGCTCGCGCTTAAGCGACGCCGGGTCACTCGTCGAAGCCTTGCCGTTGCTGTTCTGCTCGCACATACGCGATCACAGCATCTACGTCGTCTTCGGACAGGCCCGGGATTGGGGGCATGTTGCCGAAGTTCCAGTGGTGCTGGGGCGCCCCGTTGGCAATCGCACTTCGGAAGGATTCGTCGCCGTGGTGATTGGGTTCGTAGACGATCGAGAGATGCGAAGGACCCCGGTCGGTGCCTCCGAGGTCGGTGCCATGGCACGATGCGCAGCTCTGCGCGTAGACCTCGCGACCCCGCTCAACCTGGGGCGACCCTGGCTCGGCTGTGTTTCCATCGGCGCCGCCACACGCCGAGAGCACGGCGCCCAGAAGCACAATTCCGAGTCCTGATAGGGCGCGTCGAGTTGTTTGGCTTGTCATGATGCAGCTCCCATCAGCACGGCGGTCGAGACCACCACTGCGAGGAGCGCCGCCGCTTCGCCGGTGATGATCATCCTGAATCGGTGGGCGAGAGTCTCGTCTAGTGGTGACTGTTCCAGCGCCGGGACCATGACCTTGTGGTTGTAACCGCCAGCAGCAGCGGCGAGTAAGACCATGAATGCCTTTACGACGAGCGTGCGTCCCCACTCGGTGGACCAGAGCTCAGATGGCGCGTCCAAGACGATGACCGCCAGAATCGAGCCCGCAACGCCTGCGGCGACGACAGCGACCGTAGCCACGACCGAGAACCGAATCGCGAGCTGGAGTGCGCGGGTGTCACGCCCCGAACGATGGCGACGCCATACGACAGCCGTCAACATGAACACACCGCCGGCCCACACCGCTCCTGAAGCGACGTGCACAACATCGGCGACGGCCGTCCACAGCCGTGAGCCCCCGGTAACCGTGTGTCCGTCGAACACGAACGCAACCAGCAACGCGACGGCTCCGAAGAGGGCACCAGATGAGCCCGCGGAGGGGACCCAGGCGTGATCGCCGTCGTGAACGTAGGGCTCACCGGGCACAGCCGCCCGTCCGCCGCCGGTGGGCACTACGCCAGGATCTGTTACCGCGGGCCGCGTCCCTGCTCCAACGCCGACGAGTTCCTTGATGGCCACGACGGGGTCCGCTACCTCGACGGCTCGATGAACTTGGATCTTCGCACCGGACACCAGGGCGATACCCCCGGCGACTCGCAGTGCGATGGCGACGCCAAACGACGATCCGACAGCGCTTCCCATCGTGCCGGCCGACCAGACTCCAGACCAGTCCCCGCCCGCCTCCAGCGCCAGTTGCGCCACCAACTCGAACGCGGCACCGATCACGACGATGATGCCGGCGCGCCGTACCCAATGCAGGACATAGCGGACGTCACGACGGTCTCCTCGCAGCACGACCGTGGCGAACACAAGCCCTCCGACGCCGACCAGAACCCCGAGAAGTGCAATCAGCCTCCCCACCGTTGCAACACGCCGCGCCGGACCCGACGTGTCCCCGCCAGCGTCCAGGAAGTCATCGATATCGGAGGCCCTGGCCGCAGCTTCGCCTTCATCCGACTCGTCGGCTGCCCCCGATCCGCCGTTCTCGGAAGCTGCAAGCGGCCCACCATCGTTGACATCGACGGCTGGAGCATCGACCGTGAAGCTCAGGCTCCCGTCGATGGGGTGCGCGTCGGGGGCCTTGACCATCCAACGCAGCCCGACCAGACCCCCGCCCAACGGCGGGTCGAAACGCAGCACCCACGTAGACCCATCGCTGGTCGTGGCCTCGGTCGGTTCACGTATGTAGCCATCGGGATCGAGCACCTCGAAACCACTCCCCGTTGGCTCGGCGGGCCCGGTGAACACCAACGTGACGCTCTCGACGGGGGCCGACAACGTCGACCTGTCGGCGGGTTCGGACGACTCGAAACCGGTGTGAGCTGACGCGGGGGTGGCGAGAGCTACGACCCCGACAATGATCGCAGCGGAGACGGCGCAGATTCTGGGGAGAGATCTCACGAGTACCTCATCGAGGGCTTGACGCGATCGGTGTTGGTGGTGAGGCACTCTGCCCCTACAGCCCATCTGGCCGGGGGGCAGTCTACGACAGTGTGTCGTACTTACGGTCGCGCCCGTGCCGCCTGTTGGAAACAGCGCTACGTCATTTGCTGGGCAGATGCGAGGGACTTCCGGCGAGGAGGCCCTGGTCGTGCGCGATCTGGACGAGATCGGCCCGTGCCTTGACCCCGAGCTTTTGGTGGACATGAGCCCTGTGCGTCTCGACGGTGCGGACAGAGACAAAGAGCTGGTCGGCAATCTCGGCGTTTGTGTGGCCCATGGCGACCAGACGAAGCACCTCGACCTCCCGCTCGGACAACTCGCCGCCCGGCCCGGCCGGGCGCTTCGGCGACGCCTGGGGTGACAAGAGCGCTGCGCCGAGGCTCGGATGTACGTATTCGTCGCCGGCGGCGACTCTGCGAACGGCAATGACCAACTCGACGTCGGCCGCATCTTTCACGAGGTAGCCAGACGCGCCCGCGTCGAAAGCCCGGCGGAGGTATGCGGTGTCGTCGTGCACGGTCAGGATCAGCACCGAGGTATCCGGACTTGCTGCGAGCACCTGGCAGGTCGCCTCGATTCCGTCCAGATCAGGTAGCCCGAGGTCCATGACGAAAACGTTTGGCTGAACCTCCGCGGCTAGGACTACCGCACCAGAAGCGCTGTCCGCCTCGCCGACGACTTCGAAGTCAGTTTCGTCGGCGAGAATCCGGCGGAGTCCGCTCCGGACCACAGCATGGTCGTCGCAGAGCGCGACCCGGATTGGGCTATCCAATGGGCACCTCGACCTTCACGCTAGTCCCGCTCCCCAGCTCGCTGCCGATTTCGACACTGCCGCCGATCAGCGAGGCTCGCTCCACCATGCCGGCGAGCCCGAGTGACAGCGAGTTGTCAATCTCGCCCAGGTCAAATCCGACGCCGTCGTCGATGACGTAGGCGCCGACCGAACCCGAGGAAGCGGACAGCCGAACCTCGACGCGGCTGGCCACGGCGTGCCTGACGACGTTGGTCAGCGCCTCCTGGATCACCCGATAAACAACCGTCTCGGTGTCAGCGTTGAACCGGGATCGGTCATCGAGCCCGTCCATGGCGATGCCAATCTCGATGCCGTGGCGGTCGGCGACATCGGTGGCGAGCCGGCGAAGCGCTGCCACTAGGCCGATGTCGTCAAGCACGATGGGGCGCAGCTCGAAGGCAAGGCGTCTGACCTCTCCGAGCGCGTCGACAGTGAGGGTGCGTACCTCCTCGGCTCGCGCAATGGCCGAGTCACGGGCTGAGTCGTCCATCGCGGCGAGGGCGTCGAGCACGAGTCGTTGGCCCAGGAGGACCGAGGTGAGTGCCTGGCCCACCTGGTCGTGCAGGTCGCGCGACACCCGGGCGCGCTCGGATTCCTGCGCCGCGATCACTCTGGTCAACAGGTCACGGTCGGCCGACGCCTCAGCCTGCGCGACCGCTGCCTGGGCCGCGTCGAGCGCCGCGGCTGCGAACGCGGCGAGCACAGTGGCAGCCTGTTCATCCTCATCGCCGAAGGCGCCAGCGTCTTTCTCGGTCAAATACAAGTTGCCGTACCGGCGCTCCCCAAAGCGGACCGGCACGCCGAGGAATGTCCGCATCGGAGGGTGATGAGGCGGGAAACCGCAAGAGGCCGGGTGAGACGTGAGGTCATCGACGCGAATCGCACGTTCTGCAATAAGCGGTTGACCGAGCAGACCGCGCCCCGCCGGTGGAGCTCCGATGAGGTCGGCTGTCTCCTCATCGAGTCCGTGGTGGATGAACCGCTCGATCTGTCCGGTCTTGCCATAGAGACCAAGCGCGGCGTAGCGAGCACCGGTTGCGGCGGCAGCGCCGCTCACCACACGGTGGAGAATGCGATCCGGATCGCATTCGGCGGTGAGTTCGAGCGCTACCTCCAGGACGACGTCGTTCGCCGAACCGAGGTCTGCGGCGTTCGACACATCAGGGGTCGAGGCTATCTCCGACATCGTGTAGTAAATCATGCCACGGGCGTAGAGAAGAACCTCCCTCGTCCGAACTCGACCTCGGCCGGACACGTAGCAGAACCCGTTCGGTCCATCACATGTTTCCTATGTCCTGAACCACTACAGGTCCATCACATGTCCATGCTGCCGTCTGGTCGGGTGTGGGAGCGCTGACGGCGAACGACTACCAGGGCGACGGCCAGTGCTACGCCGACGCCGATGAGCCATGGGCTGGCCCCGGCTAAGCCACCCAGGCTGGCACCACCAATGACGAGGGCGATGGGAATGGCCAAGCAGCACCCGATCATCATCACCCACATCATGCGGCTGTCCATCTGGTGGCCTGCGGTGTGTTGGTTCTGGTCCCTCAACGGCGGATCGTCGTGGGTGCCCGGGTCGATGGTGGGCATGGGGTCAGCTCCTGTCTGAGTCGACTTTGCGCGTTGGGTTGGCGTGGCCAGTTCGCTCACGCGGGGACTGCTTCTTTGGGCGGGGGGGCAGTGACCGTGCGGGCACCGCAGGGCCGCTCGGACGGCGCCGTGTAGCCCTTCGCCAACATGGTCCCGGCTGAGCCACGCCGCAGCGCCCCGGGCTATCGCCGATCGCTCGTAAGCCAAGTCGGGCTCAGGTCCCACGACAACCACTCGGTCCGTGGGAAAGGACTCGATGGCGAGCTGGCAACACTCAGGAAAGGCCGAGTCGTCGACGACCACCACCGCGGGATCGATCCGCTCGATGGCATCGAGGACCATCTCGCCAGATCGAGGTTCCGACAACCGCCAGCAGCCACTGGCAGATTCCAACAAGTCACGAGCCCAGCGACGCATCGTCGAGTGTCCGATCGCGTCTAGGACGACAGGTGCGGTCAGCCCGACGGAGCAGCGTTCCACCGGGCGGTGCGCGGCAATGTCGTCCGAGGGCATGGCGCCATAGTGAGCTTCATGGCGCCGAACGCCATCCGTGGGTACTACGGATCTGTCAATCCGTGACTGGTGCCCGACGGCGGTATCAGCTTCGTCGACAGTGGATCACACGCGGCCACCGTGGCATCGGTAGTAGGCCGCAACGCGATTCCGTATCAGGCCCCGATGTGCGGTGGTACGGGCACAGGTCACGCTCGGGGCATGCAGCAGTTCGAGATAGATGGTCCCCTTTCGAAGGCGTCGGTGATCGCGGTCGCCGCCGCGCTCGGTCTTCTGGCAGCGGCCTGCGGTTCCGACGAACCGGACGCCACAAGCGCGGACCAGGAATCGGAGGCCGAGCACAACGACGCGTCCGAGACCGAAAGCGACCATCACGACGTCGCTTTCGGTGAACCCTCCGAACCCGGCGACGCCGATCGCGTCATCGAAATCGACGCAACCGACGAATTCACCTTCGAGCCCGACAACGTTGAGGTCGAGGTCGGCGAGACCGTAACCTTCCGCGTCGTCAACGTCGGCGAGCTGCCCCACGACTTCACCATCGGCGATGCCGAAACCCAGGACGAGCACGAAGCCGAGATGGCCGACATGCCGATGGGCGATCCCGACGGGCACGACGCCAACGCCGTGACGGTACTCGCCGAGGAGTCCGCGGAGATGACCTGGACGTTCACCGAGCCCGGCACAATCCTCATGGGCTGTCACATCCCGGGCCACTACGACGCTGGAATGCGGGGCGAGATCACCATCACCGCCACCTGACGGCGAGGTGAGTCACCGCACGGGCTCGTCGTGGCCGGAGTTCGCTGTGATGTCGACCGCCTGCCAGGTCATGTCACAGAACGGGTCGCCGTCAGACATCGTGTGCGGCCGCCGGTCGCGTGTAATGCCAGCCGATGTCCGACGTGAGACTTGCGGCGTGGTCTCTTGTACACCTTGGTGGATGAGCGAGCGGACCATGCGCCCCGACAGGTGGTGACGTACGGACCGCCGGAGCAGCGGTCTAAGGATCCGGATCGAGCGGGCAAACGGACCTTGTCGATGATCACGGGTCGAGCATCGCGAGCCCACAGGCGTCACCGCATCGGGGGCCGCTACGGACGCCGTCTGCGCAGTCGCCCACACCATTGGCCCAGCGGCACATATGCGTCCCCTCTTGCGGTCGATTCCCGTGTTGCGGATGGAACCCGGATCAGGTGGGATCAGTCTCGGTTCAGAGGTGGCAGAGGTGATCGACGAGTTCGGCGAGGTGATGGAGTTGGACCGAGCCAGCGGCGAACGCGGTGACGGCGATGGCAGCGCCAGCACTTCCCGCGGAGGTCACCTGGGTGACTGAGTCGGCGGGATTGACCAGTGCGGCGACACGCGTTGGGACCGAGCCGCCGCCGAACCCTCGAACCAGCCCGGAGTGCGCCGTACGGGTGATCGCGGCTCGCGCAATTGCCCGGGCCACGAGGTGGCGATCCCCATCGAGTGCCTGGACGGCGGTCTCATCGGCGCTGCGTTCGGTGGCCAGCCGCAGCTTCACAATCAATGGATGCAGCAGCGGCACCATGGCCGCCGCCAACTCCCCGGCGAGCAGGTAGCGGTGGTGACGGTGATGAAGGTGTGCCCGCTCGTGCGCGACGACCACCTGCCGTTCGCGAGGTTCGAGTGCGTCGAGCAGACCCCGGGAGATCACCACACAGCCGGGATCGCCGGGCGCTGCATAGGCGATCGGTTCGGCGCAATCTAACACCGACAGGCTTTGTCCGTGCGTTCCCTCAACCGCCCATCGCCTGCGGATCAATACACGGCGAGCCCGCCACAGCCCAACGGTGAGAAACAATACGGCCGTTGCGCCTTCGACCAACCCCACGTGGTGATGGAGGGGCACTACCGGACACCATTGGATCAACGTCAGCACCAGCGCCGAGCGGGCCGCGAACCCGACACCGACCACGGCGAGAACGGCGGTGACGGTGGCTGCGACGACCACGGCGACCGCGGTGAGCGCCCTCACCACCAGCATCGGGCGAAGCGTCCAGTTGAAGCATCCTGCGGCGACGCCACAAGCGACGGCTACCAGCGCGGGGACGATGAGCCCCAGCAACATCTACAACTCCCCGTCCAGCAGGTCCCGCAGCAGTGCCGCGTCCTTGGCCGAGAGTGTCTCGACGAAGCTGCTCAACACCGCCGCGCGATCGCCGGCTGCACCCAGCGTGGAGGTCATGGCGTCTGCCCGGTGCTCGGCTTCGGACTGGACTGGCGAGTACTTGTACGAACGGCCGGGACGTGATCGCTCCACCCGTCCCTTCTCCCAGAGCCGGGACAGCACTGTGGAGACGGTCGTGTAGGCAAGATCGGGGGCGACGGCCTGGTGTATCTCGGGGGCCGTGGCTTCCTCGACAGTCCACAGATAGCCCATCACATGGTTTTCGAGTGCGCCCATCGGACGACGGGTCGACGTCATCGCACCTCCCCGGTCGAATCGGTCCAGGTGAAATCTACCGGCGCACTTCGGCCCGCGCCCCGGGTCGCTATCTATCACCTGCTGGGGTGTAGCGGCCGGGGTCTGCTTCGTAGATGTCGGCGCAACGCTGCGAGCAGAACCCCATCTGGGCATCCCCCACATGGAATGCACCGATAGCCGCTTCGGCGTCGAGGCGCATCCCGCAGACCGGATCGGTGAAGAACCGAGTTTCGTGTCGACACGGGTCAACTGTGAAGACCTCGACGGGATCTAGCAGCCCGGCGACCTCGACGAGGCCCTGAGGAACGACACCCCAAGGTGTCCCGGCTGCCGCAAGTGCGACTGGCCGGGTGACCGCGACCATTCCCGGAGGAGCGATAGCAGCGAGACGGGCAGCGTATTCACCGTCGAGCCGAAGATGTCGTCCCCGCTCACGATCACCGGGCCGACGTCGACGCCCGCGCGGGCATCCAGGCCGATCACATGAACCTCCTCGATCACAGCACCAGCCATTCGCAACACATCCAGGGCACTCGGCGCCTCCACGAGAACGCCGTCGCCAGCGGTCTTGACCAGGCGTCCGTGCGATCCGGCTATCCGGCGCGTGATCTGCTCGATGGCCAGAGCCGCATCCGCACCTGCCATGTCCCCATGGACGGCCGTGAGAGAAGTGAACTTGACCAGGTCGACAAAGCCACGGGGCCACCCCAGCCACCCGTTCGTGGCGATATTCGTCGGGATTCTCCTCAGCTCCGGCCATCGGCTTCCATTGTGCCCGCTCGATGCAAACTGCGATCGAGCCAAGCCGGATCCGGCCATACAGACAGCGAGTACTTGACCTTCCACCTAACGGCAAGCCTTAGGTTCTACGGAGATGACGACCTCGAGCCTCGATAGCCGCCCGCGCGCGGGTTCGTACCTGCCGGCGCTGCGCTGGCACGCGCTGACCCCTGCCTACGACCTGGTCGTTAGGGTCACGAGTGGTGAGCACCGCTTCAAACAGCGGCTACTCAACCATGCTCGACTTGAGCACAGTGAACGCGTTCTCGATGTCGGTTGCGGCACAGGCACGCTCCTTGCAGGCGCAGCAGCACGAACGCCGGGAACCGTTCTTCATGGCGTGGACCGAGACCCGGTCATGCTCCATCGAGCCGTACACAGGGTCAGCGCTGCCCACCTCTGGCTCAGTGACGCCAGACGGCTCGGGCTCGCTGACGGATCGGTCGACGTGGTCGTGTCGAGCCTGTTCTTCCACCACCTCCTCGACGAAGCCAAGTCTGAGGTATTGGCCGAGATCAGGCGGGTGGCCGCTCCCGGTGGTCGGCTGATCGTTGCGGACTGGGGCGCACCCCGGTCGCTCTACACGCGGATTGGTGCAGCCGTGGTCCGATCCTTCGACGGCGCAGCGTCGACACGCTCGAACTTCGCTGGCGCTTTGCCTGAGTTCATCGCGGCGGCGCGTTTCACCGACGTCACCGTCGTCGAGCGGGTTGCCGTGCCGCTCGGCCTCGTCGACATCATCACGGCCACCGTCCCGGTGTCACCGCAATGAGCGCTCGGGCGAGACACATCAGCGGTGCCGTGGTCGGGCTTGCTGTCACCGCTGTAGCGACCGCGTGTGGGGCCCCCAATAAGGGCGACGTCGTCGCCATGGCCGGAGATCTCGGGCACATCCACGATCTGGTCATAGACGAAAACGACGAAGTGTTCGTGGCCAGTCACACCGGATTGTGGCGGATCGAGGATCCCGATCGAGCCGTACTGGTGGGGACCGAGCGCCACGACCTCATGGCCATGGCCGAACTCGACGACGGAGCCCTGGTCGCAAGCGGCCACCCCGATCTGCGCCGCGACGAATATCGCATAGAGGACCATCCTCCCTTCCTCGGGCTGACTCGAAGCGACGACGGTGGGCGGACCTGGGAAGTCGTCGACTTGCTCGGAGAAGCAGACTTCCACGCGCTGGTGCCGGTCGGCGACCAGATCTTCGCGGCCGAAACAACCGGTCGCATCTGGCGGCTAGACCAGGACGACACATGGGAACAGCTCGGCGAAATCGAGGCCCGCGACCTAGCCGTTCATCCAACCGACCCTGCCATGCAGTTGGCCCCAGACCACGACGGCACTCTGTGGTCGAGCACCGACGGCGCAGCAAGCTGGGAGCGGCTCGACCATGCCCCGGAGGTGGTCGAGATCGAATGGCCCACATCCGACAGGATCTTCGCAGCCAGCGAGGACGGCACCATCTGGAGCGCCACCTCGCCGAGTGACGAATGGACCGACCTCGCTTCCGGACCGGCAGAGGTCGAGACCTTCCACGTCGACAGCGAGGGCCGCCGGTGGGTGACGGTGCACGGCGGAGCCATCCTTCGGAGCGATGACGACGGTCGCAGTTGGGACGACATCTACGTTCCTCCGGCCCAGTCGTGACTCTGCGCCGTGTTGAAGCGATGAGCGGCGCGGCTGTCGGCGCCGCAGCAACCTGGTGGGCGACCCATCACTTCCGGTCACCAGCACTGCGGGGCTGGCAGCCGTCGCACCTCTCGCGACGACCGGCCGGACCACTCCATGTGCGCCCACGGCGGCGACAACGGGTCTGTGGTGGTCTTGCTGCGCGGACAAGTCGCAACCGCCGACATCTTCGGTGCCGCATCCAACCATCTCCCACTCACCCACGCGGAGATATGCCGAGAACAGCTCCGCTGAACCACGCGATGGCCATCGCGAGGACAAGGCCTTGACCTTCTAGTGAACTGGAAGGAATACGATTGGGTCTTGTTCCGGGCTTCTACGTCTGCTGGAGGATTCGTGACCACCGCCGAACACGGCCACCACCATCACGAACAGCCAGTCGATGACGGTCGCCAGCACGTGGCGGATGAGGACCACGTGGGGCATGACAAGCATGCCGGTCACGACCCGGAGATGTTTCGACGTCTGTTCTGGTGGAACCTGGCGTTGGCGGTACCGGTTCTGGTGTTCTCGGCTCAGATCCAGGACTGGTTCGGCTATTCGATCGACGGTGCCTGGGCGGCCTGGATCGCACCGGTGCTCGGAACCGTCATCTATCTCTGGGGCGGCAGGCCATTCCTAGCTGGCGGCGTCGCCGAGATCCGCAATCGGCAGCCCGGAATGATGCTGCTGATCGCGCTGGCTATCACCGTCGCGTACGCCTCGTCGGTTGCTGCGTCGCTCGGTTGGGGTGATCTCGATTTCTGGTGGGAGCTCGCTGCTTTGATCGTGGTGATGCTGCTCGGGCACTGGCAGGAAACGAAGGCGATCGGCCAAGCCCAGGGCGCCCTTGCTGCCCTCGCCGAACTGCTGCCTGACACAGCTGAACGAGTCACGGGTGATACGACCGAAGAGGTTGCTATCGCCGACCTTGCCGTCGATGACACTGTGCTGGTCCGCCCAGGGGGCCGGGTTCCCGCCGACGGCGTTATCACCGACGGCCGCGCGGCGTTCGACGAGTCGACGATCACCGGCGAGTCCCGACCGGTAACCCGCGACGAAGGCGACCGGGTCGTGGCCGGAACGGTGTCGACGGATTCATCGGTGCGGGTGCGGATCGAAGCGGTCGGCGACGACACCGCCTTGGCGGGGATTCAACGACTCGTCGCCGATGCCCAGTCGTCGCAATCTCGAGCCCAAGCGCTGGCCGATCGGGCGGCGGCCGCGCTGTTCTATCTGGCCACCGGAGCCGCGATCGTCACCTTGTTCTCATGGCTGCTTGCGGGCGACGGCGCCGAGGGCGTGATCCGAACGGTCACAGTGTTGGTGATCGCCTGCCCCCACGCTCTGGGCCTGGCCATCCCCTTGGTGATCTCGATCTCGACCGCCACGTCGGCCCGAGCCGGGATATTGGTGAAAGACCGCTTGGCGCTAGAGAGGATGCGAACCGTCGACGCAGTGTTGTTCGACAAGACCGGCACCCTCACCAAGGGCAACCATGCGGTCGTTGACCACGCGGCAATCGACGGCTGGGATCGAGATGAAATGATTGGCTTGGCCGCCGCGGTGGAAGCCGACAGCGAGCATCCGATCGCCCGGGCCATCGTCACCGCTGGCAGCGAGCACGCCGACGTTCCCGCCGCTTCCGATCTCGGCGCGCTAACCGGAAGGGGTGTACGGGGCACCGTTGAGGGCGACCAGATCGCGGTCGGTGGCCCAGCGCTGCTCGAACACCTCGGGGCCAGCGAACCGACAGATCTCACCGCCACGCTCCAGCATTGGCGCGACCGCGGCGGATCGGTGCTCTACGTACTCCGCGACGGCCAGACGATCGGGGCTCTGACTCTGGCCGACGAGATGCGACCCGAGTCCCGAGTCGCGGTCGACGCCTTGCACCGTCAGGGGAAGCAGGTGGTGTTGATCACCGGCGACGCCCGACAGGTCGCCGAGGGAGTCGCCGCCGAACTGGGAATCGACGAAGTCTTCGCCGAGGTACTGCCGGAAGACAAAGACTCCAAAGTGGCCGAACTCCAAGACCGGGGGCTGACCGTGGCCATGGTGGGCGACGGCGTCAACGACGCCCCAGCACTAGCCCGCGCCGATGTCGGCATAGCCATTGGCGCCGGAACCGACGTTGCCATCGAATCCGCCGGAGTCGTATTGGCCTCCAGCGACCCGCGAAGCGTCAATGGCGTCATAGAACTATCCAGAGCCACCTACACCAAGATGATCCAGAACCTCGTGTGGGCCACCGCCTACAACTTGCTGGCTATCCCGATCGCCGCAGGCGCGTTCGCGTTCGCCGGCCTCAGCCTCCCACCTGCAGCCGCAGCCGTCGCCATGAGCACATCCACGATCATCGTCGCAGCCAACGCCCAACTGCTCCGCCGACTCGACCTACGCCCCGACCCTCTACCCTACGACCAGTCCGCTACACCGACGCCTGCTGCGGTGGTATGAGCGATGGCGTCGCTAGCGCCGCGGAACCTGCGCGACGAATCTAGACCCCTCGCCACCTGCATCGATCCCAACCGACGCCAAGTCATCGACTCCCACCGCCCCCCGATAACTGAGAGGACCCCATCGACATGAGCACCAACACCCGCACCTACACGGTCCCCGGCATCAGCTGCGAACACTGCAAGCACACCATCGAGGACAACGTCAGACCACTTGAAGGGGTCGAGACCGTAACCGTGGACATCGACGCAAAGACCGTCACCGTCACGGGGGGTGACGCAGACGCCACCCGAGCCGCCATCGCCAGAGCCGGCTACACCGCCACCTGACACCTCACCGACACCCGTCGGTCAGCCCGATTCTCGACCGGTCTTGAAACTGCATTCTCGACTGACCCACCAGCACGAAGGCAATCCGCCGACCAGGTCGCCGATGGCAACACCGGAGCCACCGACATCGAGACCTACATCAGCGCATGGGCTCCCAGCGCGAGCGCAGCGCAAGACTGATCGCAGCCGCAGATGCGCAATTGCGACAGCACGGCGCGATATCAGGACGTTCCAGAGCACGCACAATCTGGGGATGTGCGCCGGGAGTGGCGGCGCCCTGGTAGTTTCGCGGCATCTCTCGTGCCGGGCTCGCCTCGTCGAGAGCAGTCGGATTGCAGTAGGAGAATTCTAAGATGCCTCTTTTCCTGATTGAGCGTCGCTTTGTCGACGCGATTGAGCCGAACGCGGAGGTCGCGGCTCACCTTAAACCGATAAATGAGGAGGCGGGGGTTCGTTGGTTGTACTCGTTTCTGGCTGCTGATAACCGCAAGACCTATTGCATCTATGAGGCTCCTGATGCGGCGGCTTTGGTTGAGGCCGCACATCGTGCGGGCTTGCCTGCAGATGTGATCGTGGAGGTCAGTGATCGGCTAGAAGCAGACGGGTCGCTTAGCCCGATCGAGTGACTTCACCTGCGGCTACTTGTTGAGGTAGCCGCGTTGGGCCGCGAGCATGGCCGCTTCAGTTCGGTTGCGTGCTCCGGTCTTGACGAGAATGTTGCGGACATGGTTCGCGGCGGTGTTCTTGGCGATGAATAGGCGCTCAGCGATCTCGTGGTTGGAGAGGCCTAAGGCGATCAGTTCCAAGACCTCGCGTTCTCGTCTGGTCAGCGTGGCGTTGGCGCGCGTTGACCGTTTCGGTTCGAGGATCTTGAGTGTGCGGGCACTTCCGATGGTCTTTGCGATTTTTTCGGCGCGGTGTCTGAGTTCGCGGGCGAGGTCGGGTGCCGTGCTCGTGGATTCGAGGTAGCGGGCGAATCGGGCTGCTGTTTCCGCCTCGTGGGTTCGGGATCCCATTTCGGTATCCATATCGAGCGCGAGCCGGAAGTGGTCTCGGGCGGGCCCGCCGAAGGTGGCAGCGAGCATCGCGAGGAAGCGGTCGGCGCTCCCGAAGACCGCGATGAGTGGCCCGGATACGAGATTGGTACCGGATCGGATGAGTAGCTTGTCATAGAACGTACGCGCTCGCTCGGGGTCGGCTGTGGCCACAATGGCCTCTGCCAGAAAGGCGACATGTTCTCCTTGGTAGAGCGATGGTGCGTTCTTGATGAAGTCGTCGGTCATGACCGTGTTGAGCACATGGCGGAGTGGTTGGACCATGCCGAGTTCGGTGTAAATGGCGATTAGACCGAGATCCCAGTCTCCTGGCTCGGTGTCGGGGTCGCCGGTTATGAGCGGGCGGATTTCATCGATTACTCCTGTTTCTCGGTTGAGCATGAAGGCCTGGAACCCGAGCATGCCGTCAGCGAAGGAGTCGTCGAACGCGCCTCTCGAGTCGTCGAGTTGTTCGATTGCTCGCGCCGTGTCCGCGAACTTGCCCGCCATAAAGAGCCGGGCTGCGGCAGCGGTTTCGAATGAGAAGCGGTGCCATGGTTGGGGTGAGCGTCGGGAGCCCTCGCTCAATAGGGTGTGGCCCCGAAGGTGTGCAGTGTGGTCTCCAAGCGCGTAGGCGATGCAGCTCAGCTGAGTCCCGATCTGGCCAAGAAGATCTGGATCGTCGAGGGCGACTGCAAGATCCATGGCTCTTGTGGCGCGGTGAAAATGGTCTGTTGTGGGGCCGCGGCCGGCACCGGTGGTGAGACTTCGATGTAGTGCCAAAGCGAGGAGTCTGTCGTCTTGGTGCTGTTCGGCGCGCTCCAGGGCCTCATCGCTGACGCGGAGTGCCTGTTCGGCAGCGCCCGCGAATGCGAGCGCGCGACCCAGGCTGGACAGAACATTGATTTGTAGTGCGGTATCGGTGGTGCCTTCAATCCTACGTTGGGCCTCGAGGAGGAGAGCCACCGCTTCGTGACCCAGGAGGCCCGGTTTCCAACAGGCGTCCTCGAAGCCAACCGCGGCGCGAACTACCACGTCGGCATCGGGCGACTCGACTGCTGTCGCATAGACGCGGCGTGCTGCGCGGTTGTCCCCGGCGCGAACGTGATCATCTCCTGCATCGACAAGCAGCGCCGCCGCTTGCTCAGCGCCAGCGAGGTCGGCCGCGGCTTCGAGGCTGTGGGCCGAATCACCGAACGCCAGGCGACGGCGCGCTAACCCGGCGGCCATGAGGTGGGACTCGATGGCGTCGGAGCGTCTTCCGATGTTGGCGGCCTGGGTGTAGTGGAAGGCCAGGCGCCCAGCTACACGGCCTGTGTCGGGCTCGGAGCGAGCAAGGGCGTCAGCGATTCGAGCGTGCATGTGAGGTAGGCGGGTCGGAGCCACCAGCCCAACGACCGCTTCGCGCCCTAAGTCGTGAGCGAATGAGAACAGCCCAGGAGTTGTTGTCCTCAGCAGGCCACGCTGGGTCGCTGAGTTCAGAGTTGCTTCGACAAGATCGAGCTGCGACCCGGACGCGTCAGCGAGCACGCCGGCTGCGATCTCGCTGCCGGCAATACCGACAAGCCCAAGAATCTCGCGCTGGGCCTTGTTGTAGCCATCAAGGCGGGCCGAGACTGCATCTACCACGGTGCCTGGAAGCGATTTCTGGGCTTTGATGACATCCGCCGCGGACGCCGACTCCATGCCGGACACAGCCTGGTGGAGGAAGAACGGATTGCCGCCCGTGCGGTCGCGCAGCATCGCCGCAGCCTGTCGCATGGCCGCCGCATCACCGTGAACGGTAAGGTCCAGGTACTGGGCGATCTCGGCCGTGTCCAACCCGTCGAGGTCGAGCCGATGGATTCCAGGGGCCCGGTAGATCTCGGAGAGAACAATCATCAACTCGGTCGTGCGCTCAGGCAGCGTCGTCCGAACCGTCGCCAGCACGAGCAGCGGCTCGGCCCTCGTCGTTCGCGCGAGATGAACCAGAAACTCAAGCGATGCCTGATCGGCCCAGTGAAGATCATCAACAACAAGTACGAGCGGCTGCTCAGACCACGCCTCTCGCAGCAAGACCAACACCGCCGCAAACAGCTCACGCTGGTTGGCGGCCCCAGACGCTTCTGGGCCCAGCGTCCTGCCCAAGTCCAGAGATAGGCGGCCCAACCTACCGGTAGGAGCAGGAACTCCGTTCGCGAGGGCACCGTCGCCGGTCGCCAACAGCGGACTCACTGCGTCTGCGATCGCGCCCAACGGCTCACGATGCCCAGTAGTACAGATGCCGTGGAGCACCGCGGCGCCAGCGGCGTGAGCAGCGCTCGCTGCCTCAGCGACCAGGCGAGTCTTCCCCGCTCCCGGCTCCCCGGCAACCAGCGCGACCTGGCGCTCCCCCCCAACAACCGCGTCCCAAATCCCGTCGAGGCGATCAAGTTCCGCGCTGCGTCCCACAAACGGTGGCGATAGCGGAGGCGTCACCAATCTGGGCGGGAGCCCGAGAGCATCGATCACACCTCGATCGTATTTGCCGCTCGAAGCGGTGACATGGCCAGGAATGGCTATCTGGTCGCGCTCGAAATGGTCATATCTGGTCATGGCGCCGGACATCGATGCTCCTAGGTTTCGTACAGCTCCGACAACAGTCGGCGCACCAGCCACAAGAAAAGGACCGAATCGACATGAGATCGAAGATCACAACCGCCGCGCTAACGCTTCTGTTGATACTTGCCATGACCAGCTCGCCGGCTTCTGCTGATCCAGCGGCCGAAGTCTTTGACGACAAGGACGGGTGGATCTGCAACGCCGACGAAGGCCTCGTCGACAATCACTGTCTCAACACCAACTCCAGCGGAACCGTCGGCAACATCAAAGTCTTCGCGCCCGACCCCCGAGGCCCCCAAGAATCGATCAGCTTCGATCCGAGAGTCGATGAACGACCATGCCCCCACGACGCCGGATCACCCGACGGCACCTGGTGGGAGTTCGCCCCCGGCGTCTGGGTCTGCCACCACTCTGGCAACCAACCATGACCAACTCTCGGCATTGGCAGTCAGTCGGCGTTCCACCGCACTCGCCGTTTCGACCGTCAGCCCGCTGCTAGCTGACCAGCGAGCAGACCTACCACCGGAGCCGGGTGGGGTGAAACCAGAAGAGGCTTCGCCTGAGCGAGACCTCCCGGGATCCCTCTGTTTCAAGGGTTCCGATCCGGCTCTGGCCGTGCTTCTCCGCGAGCGCAACGACGCTCGCGTCGGTCGCTCCCAGACCGAGATCAAGGTACTGATCGACGAGGTCCGCGACACGCCGCAGACCCTCGGGCGTCAGCGTCTCCATGGTGATCTGTCCGTCCGCGACAGCTCGCATGAACGTCGCTTCTGCCGCGCCACCGAGCTGTCGCCTAACGAGGTACGCCGTCTCGGCAATCACCAACGGTGACGCCACCAACGGCCCAGACTCGCTCGCCAGCAAGGCCGCGCACGACGCGTGGTCTGGATCCGCGTTGTCGGCGGCGGCCACCAGCACGCCGGTATCGACGATCAACACCTGTTAGTCGCGGCCGAAGCCCTCAGCCAACATCTCGTCGGCTTCTGACGCGAATCGTCCCGAAGTCGACGAGCCAATCCCGATGAAGCTCAACGTCTTGCTCCGGGGCTCGCTCTCGGCGGGGAGTCGCTCAGCGAGTTCGGCGACCAGTTCGTCGAGTGTGACGCCGCGCCGAGCTGCCTCGGCATTGAGCCGAGCGAGCGCTTCATCTGAAAGCTCAAGCGTGACCGTCATGGACCCAATTGTACGCCAGCACTCCCTGAAGTCGAGAGCCCTTCTTGAAGGCGGCTCACCCGACGGGGCAACCCAGGCACAACTGGGCTACAGCATCTCGCATTCACGGTACGGACAAGAACTGCTGTTCGCGAGGTACATCGCTGGGCCGCATCAGGGGGCCACCGTGCTCCACGAGCCCCAAGAGTTCCCGGACTACCCTCCGCCATGCTTTGCGACGTTCTGGCTCGACCCCTTCGGGCTGATGCTTGAGGCGGTCTGCCACCACGACCGAGACTGAAGAGCGCCGTTGCCGTGAGAGAGCCCGGGTCGATTCACGATGCGACCGGTCCCGCCCCACGCGCCACCCTCACCACAGATCGGCCTGCGACTAGACCGTCGGACTGTTGATCGCGGTGCGCGGTTCTGGAGCTGGCGGACGCTCGCAGAAGTGCCGATCCTTCGCTGGCCGGATAACTGAACGGCGATGCGTGTTATGGAGCTGGGAATGCCTCCAAGAACGAGTGCGCGATGGAGGGATCGCCTCGAACTTCGAGATTGCCGAGAGACTCCCGTCCGAGGATGAAGGCAAGGAGTCGGTCTGCGCTGCCGGCGATGGTGGCATCAGCTTCAACCTCACTCTCGGTCTCGGCGACCTCAACATCGGCGCCTCGGGCAGTCAAGAGAAACGTCGCCCGTCGGTAGCAGCGATCACCCACTTCCCGTCGACTGACTGCTGGGGGTCTTGATGGTTCGACCTGCGGGTAGGCAGCCACCGCAAGCGCATGGGCAGAGCGGTGTTGACGAATGTCTCGCTCCATGGTGAAAGGCCGAGGTCAAGATCGTGTCCGTGGACTTCGACTTCCGTGAGCCGCAGGAGTGCGAGGATCCAGAGATTGATGGGACCCAGGTCGACGTTGTCGGCGGGCTCCTGGACCTTGGTCTTCCATTGCGGATCATCGACTCGGTTCCACGCCTCGACCAGACGTTGAGACTCTTGGGCGAACGCTGCGATCACATCGTTGACGGACTCGTCGTCGCCCCGGTTGGAGTGTGGACGGTCGTTGGCGTTCGCGTCCCTGCGGGTAGAACGAGGTCACTCTGGAGGCGAGCGTCTCGGTCGTCATCCGGCGTGAGGCCACGGCGCCGTACCGCAAGTGGCACACGATTGTGAGCCGGTCCCAACCCGGAAGACGCGACGCCTGAGTGAGCTGGTCACCGTCAGCCACGACGAGGCGCTCGGAGATCTCTTCCTCGCGCCGCGCAACGGCTCGCACCAGGGTCGCACCGCTCGGATCAGAAGTCACACGACCACGGTAGGACCCGCTCGAGATCAACACAGCGCGGACGTCGCCCAACCCGACCCGGAGCGGGCCGCCGAGCTGGAGGGCTGGTCGTCGGCGTCGGTTCGTCTCTGTTAGCGGCTGGCGCCCGCCACAAAGGTGGAGACGACGTAGGTGGCGTGCCGGTCGAGCGATCCGCGTCCCCGGTCGTAGCGCATCGTCGTTCTCGGGTCAGCGTGCGACGCTGCTTCCTGGACATCGCGTAGAGGGACTCCGGCGTCGAGCGCGGCGGTGATGAACGAGTGCCGCAGCGAGTGCGCGGCAGGGTTGCGGTCGATGGCGTTCCTGGCTGCAGTAGTTGTAGAACCCGCAGATGGTCGACAACCGCCGGCCGATCGTGGCCGGTGCCTTGCCTTCGGATTCGCACCATCTGGCGTAGAGCTCGATGTGGGCCCGCTCCACGACGAACACGCCGAGACCGGCTGTGTCCAGCCAGCCGACCCATTGGCGTAGGTCGGGGCGGCAGGCCTCCAGCGTTGCGCCGGAGTAGCCGGCCAGGAACCCGGCGATCGCCCGGTTGACCTGCTGGCGAATGGGGTCGACGTCGACGAGGACGAGCTGGCCGACGGTCTCACTGCGATGGGAGGTGGACATGATGGTTCTCCTTCAGATGGGTGGAGGACCGAGCCGATCACCCGAGCGACGCCGTATCAAGGTAAGTTGATGGATGTGGATCCGGTGTCTTGGCCAGCGCACGAAAGCACGGGATCGACGACGAAGACATGCTCCACGTCTACCGCAACCCGATCCGAGTGTTCGACCTCGACGACCTCACCATGCTCATCGGCCCCGACCGAGCCGCTGGCCTGCTCGAGATCGGTGTGGGAGAAGCGGAGGGTGTCGAGTTCATCGTCCACGCCATGGGGACCCGACCCAAGTTCCTGGAGACCTGATGCCCCGATCCATCCAAGAAATCCTCGACCACGCCGACGAACTCGCTCAACGGTTCGAGAACTACGAACCCGAACCAGGCGACGAGCGCCCAGTCGAGGAATACGTCCTCGAAAGAGCCGCCCTCGCCCGAGCCAGAGGCGAGCGCCAGATCGTAGACGCCGTCACCGCCGCCCGCACCAAGGGCGTCTCCTGGCAGCGGATCGGCGAACTTCTGGGTACCTCAGCCCAGGCCGCTCAGCAGCGATACGGCGCAGTCATCGAGACAAGCTGATCCCGAGCATCAAGAACGCTCAGGACGTGCCGATATCGAGCGGGCTTAACCGCTCATTGAGCAGGTTGTTCTAGGTGTCAGCGGTGGGGGGCGTTGACGCCCACTGGTGAGTGGTGAAATGTTGGGTGGGCGTTGCGGTTGTCGACGTCGTGGTTCCTTGGTGTGTCCACACCCAAACACAAGACATTTCACCTCAGGAGCAGGCTCTTTGTGCAGACCCCCTTGTTACCGCGAGCTTGCGAGATGATGAGACCTGCGACTGCTGCGGCAACGACGGGGATCGAACGGGTTCCCCACCGCACCGTATTGACGACGCGCCGTGTCACCGCTGCGTCGTTGAGATGCGGGAATGGATGATCGGGAACGGGAACGTCGAGGAAGGCGCAGAGCGGATCCCATCCATCTGCGACGTCGAACACAAGGAGGCGCTCGGGCGGGCACGCCGACCGTACATGGTGAACGTGCTGGTTGAATATTTCGATCGCGTGGTCGCGGTCGGTGAACCGCCCGTCGAACACCCCGTCCCACACGAGGCGGTCGACCATCTCGACGAAGCGTCCCGCCGTCGGGACTGCTCGCTGAAACCACGGCGCGAACGCTGAGCGGAAGCCGTAGATCGTCGAGTTCGTGCTCTCCCACCACCGTGCTGGGTCCCAATCGTCAGCACGATGCGCGCGTCGGGGAAGTGAGCGGCGAGTTGTTGCCAAACACAGCACACCGGATAGTCGACGCCGGAGCCAAAGTCGGCGAAGAGCGCGTCCCAATCGGCTCGTCCGGCGTTGGCGTAATCCAACCATCGTTGGACGTGCGCAGGCCGTCGCATGGCTTCTTGCATGTGATAGGTCGGCCCGAACCCGAGATCCTCAAGGGCACGTTTGAGCGACAACGTGCCTGTCCGGCCGAATCCTGCGCCGATGACCTGCATGGAGACGCAGAATAGTCAGGCCACGGTCACACAGCGGCCGGAGAAATCCCCGACGCCTTGCCGGGTCGGCCGCCTCGTCCGTCCCGAAACGCACGACGTCGACCGCCAAGAGCCCGCCCTGGAACCGATATGTGCCGATACAGAGCGGGTCGGGGGCCCCGACGTCGTGGTCGATCTGTTTCCTGACGTCGGCCCGGCTTGGTGGACACGTCCGGGTCTCCCAGAAGGGCGGGCGGATCGGAGCGGCTTCGGGGCCGTCAGATGATGAGCGAGTGAAGCCCGCTGTCCTGTGCGAGCCGGGCGGAGGCCCGGCCGTTCCGGGTGCCCGGTTGGAGGGCGTGTTCACAGCGTGCGGTGTAGGCAAGCGCGTAGACGGCGGCCGCGCAAGCGCTTCGGCGCTGATGCTCCGAGAGCACTGCTGAGCGCGCCTCCTCGTAGAGCTCGATGTAGCGCGCGATCTCAGACGCGGACGGTGCCATGGGTTCGTTGGCTTGGCCGAGCGCCTGCCACGTCGCCGCCGCGACGCCAAGCGCGGCGGATTCTGGGCCGGCCTGGATACTCTCCCAGTCGTACACACAGACGAGGCCGCCGCCGCCGAGCCGAATGTTTCGGGCTGACCAGTCCCCATGAGCTATCACCGATGTGGTTTCGGTCATGGCCGCACGAGCGGCGGCCGCGATCTCATCGATCCACTCAGCGCCCGGGGGCGGTTGCCTCGAAGTCGAACAGAGGAGAGTGCGGCGGAGGGTACAGCTCCCCGTGTGCCAGCGTCATTGGGTGTCGGTCGAGCCCGGCCGGATCGAGGCCGGCCGTCAGGTCGGTGAGTTGGGCCAGGCCCTGCGCCGACAGTGCCATTTCGGAGGGCGCGAACCGTCGAGGTCCCGGGTCAGCAAGCATCGACTCGGCCCGGCCGAGCACCCCGTCAACGAGGACCGGATCCCCGAGTGGCGTCGCACAGGCGAAGTCTGCAGCGGCGAGATGGCCTTGCACGCGAACGACGCCCTCGACAAAGGCAGCGCTTGCAGACGGTTGGTACGCACGCACGACGATCTCACGGCCGTCATCGAGGGCCACCCCCGCGACCGCGGCAACCGATGAGCGATACCAGAGTCCTGAGTTGACCCGCCCGCCACTTGTCGCCGCGATTGACGACATCATCTCCGCCACCGTGGACGGGTCGGTGGTCCCGAAGACCATCGTCTCCAGGTCTCCTAAGCCGGCCGCTTCGATCACCGACGCGAGCGATTGCACGCAGACCATCCTCGCAGAGACCGCGAGACCCAGTCGTTCCCTTCGCGCGTCCGCTGGGGCGCACGTCCACACCACCCGGCAATCGCCTCTTGACCCATGCGCCCCTCGTTCGCCGCTGCCAGCCAATGCACTCGCGAGATGCCGATCTGAGCCGGAAGGGGCAAGAGCCTCACTGCGTGCCGCCCAGCGCTGGGACTCTGGTGCGGATCAGGCCGTCATGAGCATGGCGACGGTTCTGTTGAACTCGGAGTCGATGAGCCCGTTGGTGAAGACACCGCTGCCGCGGTCAATGCGTGTCCCACCGCCCGGATTCCGGAAGCGTCCGCCGGCCTCGTCGACGAGTACAACTGCCGGTGCGTGATCCCATGCGAATGCAACGCCGGGTCGAGGAAAGACGATCGCGTCGAGTCGGCCTTCGATGAGGTCGATGTAGTCGTCGTAGCCAGGCTCGATCAGGTTTGACCGGGTTGACAGGTGGTCAGTGACTGGGCTGGGACCCTCGGCCCACACGCTGATACGACTGGCCTCAAGGGTGGACACCTGAGAAACCTGGAGTCGAGCATCAGACCGCGACTCGCCTTCTTGAGAGCGGTGCGCGCCGAGTCCTCGAGCTGCCCACCAGCGAAGCCCTCGCACCGGCCGTGTTATGACCCCGACTACGACCGAGCCATCGATCTCCAGCGCAATGTGGGTTCCCCAAGACGGGTCGCCCTCCAGGAACTTCTCGGTGCCATCGATCGGGTCGATGATCCAACGTCGAGTCGAGTGGCCACTGGATCCAGCTTCCTCGCTTAGCAAAGCGTCGCCGGGGCGCTCGGAGTCGAGAATGCTCGTGAGTTCCGCTTCGACTGCGAGGTCAGCGGCCGTGACGGGACTCCCGTCAGCCTTGGGGCGAGACGATACGCCGGTATCGAACAGCGGGCGGGCGATCGCCGAAGCCTTGTCTGCGAGCCGAAGCGCAAGGCCGACGTCATCGCTGAGATCGCCAGCCGCATCCATCCCAAGCACACCGACAGTCTGGCAGCTCCGGACTTTGGCGCGGGGACGACGCGCTGTCGAGCCGAGCTGCCCGCTCTCACCCCCAGCCAACTGATGCCGCCCATAGCCGGCAGAGAGGATGGGGGTAGCTGGCCTGAGGGCTGGTGGCCCCAGGGTCTCGTTTGGCTCTTGAACCGGCTGACGTGCTCGTTTCGGGTGCTGTCTTTTGAATGACGCGCCGGCGAGTCTTGGGGCGGCACACCCACCGGTCGGGTGGGGGCCCTCGGTCGTCTGATACCAGCAGGCGACGCAGCCCTGGTCCACCGTCCCGGCAGGTGTTGTGCCATCCACAACACTTCAGCGAAAGGGATGGCCATGACCATCGTAGAGAACCCAACGAACCTGATCATCGGGGGTGTCGATACCCACCTCGACTTCCACGTCGCAGCGGCGGTCGACGTCAACGGCGGCACGCTCGGCATCGAAACCTTTGGTGTCGGCGCCGCTCACTATGAGCAGCTGCAGCGCTGGCTTGTCGGCTTCGGTCCCATCGCCAAGGTCGGGGTTGAAGGGACCGGCTCCTACGGGGCGGGGCTGGCCCGTCATCTCCGCTTGGGCGGGATCGAGGTGGTCGAGGTCGATCGCCCGAACCGCCAGATGCGCAGCCGCCAGGGCAAGTCCGACCATGTCGACGCAGTCGCAGCGGCGAGGGCTGCTCTATCGGGCACGGCCGCTGGCTTGCCAAAGCATCGAGACGGCAACGTCGAAGCGATCCGGGTGCTGATGATCGCTCGCCGATCAGCGGTTGACGAACGGATCCAGATCCTCAACCAGATGCGCCACATCTGCTTCTGCGCTCCCGACGAGATCCGGGCCCGGTTCACCGGCACTACACCGAACGCCCTGATCAGCCAGACCGCCGCCCTGCGGCCTCGTAACGACGGCGACGTCGTGCGTTGCACCACCCTGTTGACCCTGCGTGAGCTCGGCCGCCGGGCCCAGAACCTGCGCGAGGAGAACAAGCGCCACGCCCGGCTCCTGCGGCCCTTGATTCGTGCCACGGCGCCGAGCCTGCTCGAGGTCAACGGCGTCGGCTTCGACACCGCCGCCAAGCTCCTCGTCGCGGCCGGCGACAACCCCGAACGGCTCCACTCCGAAGCCGCCTGGGCCCACCTCTGCGGGGTCGCCCCGATCCAGGCCTCGTCAGGCAAGACGCAGCGGCACCGGCTCCACCGAGGCGGCAACCGACAAGCCAACTCGGCGCTCTACACCATCATGCTGTCACGGATGCGCTACGACGCCCGCACCCGCGCCTACGTCGAGCGGCGACAAGCTGAAGGCAAGACCACAGGCGAGATCTGTCGCATGCTGCGCCGCTACATCGCCCGCGAGGTCTACAAACACCTCCCGCGACCGGTGAGCTGACCGGCGACGGGTCGAGGCGTCTGGCCCGCCCGAACCGGCTCACACCCCTCAGAGGTTGTGCACGAAATGACCTGCCGACCCTCGACCCGCACCACACCCCCTCCTTCGGTGAAAAGCGCCGCCGGCGTGACCGAAAACGCGCCTGCCCAACACCACGTGGCTCATCTCTGTCTTGTCCGCCCCGCCGCGCCCAACCGCCCATAGACGCCCTTGACATCCATACGCGCATCATTGCGAGCGCATCACAGCGCTCCGTATCGGCACCCATAGACGGCGCCCGCATTCGCCTACAGCCCCTCAGCCACAGGACAGCCACCTCGTCCTCACCCCGTGAGTCTGCGGTCTGCTAACCACCCACTTCACACAGGGAAATCTCCGAGACACAACGGTGAGAGAGTTCTTGTTGAGCGGGTTGGCGTTGCCGGCCGCGAAAAAGTCAGTCTGAGTTCTGACCTGGTGGCACTCACCGGTCGGGCGTCGTCGACGAGAGCCTGTAGCAGCAGGTTCTGGTCAGCCGGCGCCGCCCCGGCGAGTGCGTGCCACCTCCGGAACGTGAATGGAGAAACGAAGATGGCCAATGCCATGTTGTCTGATCGCACGCGCCTTGTCACGGGCGGGATCGACACCCACAAAGACACCCACGTCGCTGCTGTGGTCGACCAGCTCGGCGCGGAGATCGCAACCAGAGCCTTCCCGACTACTGCGGCGGGCTATCGCGAACTCGCAGCTCACTGAATAGAACGGCCTGCCCTAGTTGTTCCTCCTCAACACCCCGAACCGGCCCCCGAGACCCTACGAGGCCCCGCCGATCGCCGCCCGGGGCGGCCCTCATTTCATACCCGATACGAACGCCATCGAGTCCCTCCACGCCCGGTTCCAACGAGCGACCCGGGCCAGAGGGGCACTTCCCCAATGAACAAGCCGCGATGAAGTGTCTCTACCTCGTCGTGCGCTCCCTCGACCCCACCGGCTCAGGCCAGGAGCGATGGATGAACCGCTGGAAGCCCGCCCTCAACGCGTTTGCCATCACCTTCGAAGGGAGACTGTTCTAGGACCACGACCCAACGACCAACAACGACGTGAGCCAGACCAGTTACACCGAAGTCCGGACAGTCCCTGACGAGGCAGTTCCAGCCAGCCGGCGAGCAGGACCTGGTTCGCAACCAGGCTGCCGTCGCGGCGGGCAAGTCGCCGATCGAGGGGCTATCGGCAGTGTGCTGGCTGAGCCCGGCGCTGACGGCCATTGACGACTTGGCTTGAAAGCGAACTGCAAGCGCCCCATTGGATGCTGCTCAGCGACAGTTGGACAAGCCGTCGAAGCCGGGCACACAGCCATGGGCGATTCGGCGTGCCCCAGATCTTCAAGGAGACACAATGAGAACACTGACAAGAGCTGCGGCGTTGACCATCGTCCTCGCGAGCGTCTTGGCTGCTGCCCCCGCAGCTGCTGACCCGCCAGCATGAGGTTGACCCGGTCTGACGGACGGGTTGGTTATGCGGCGATACCGTCACCGCGACGGTAGTACAGGTTCTCGTGCTCGATGGGCGAGCAGTAGTCGATCGACGAGTGCAGCCGGCGGGTGTTGAACCAGCCTTCGATCCAGCGGATCAGGTCGCGGCGGGCGTCGGCCCGGGTGGTCCATCGGCGCCTGTTGGCGAGCTCACGCTTGAGGGTCCCGAAGAACGACTCGGCCGCGGCGTTGTCCCAGCACACCCCGGTGGCGCCCATCGACTGGACCACGCCGAGGCGGTCACAGAGCTCGCCGAACTCTTGGGATGTGTATTGGGACCCGCGGTCGGTGTGGAACACCACGCCGTTGACGTTGCCGCCCCTGGTGGCCACGGCCATCTCGAGCGCATCTGACACGAGCTCGGTGCGCATGTGGGAAGCGACCGACCAACCGATCACCCGTCGCGAGTACAAGTCGATGACGGTGGCCAGGAACAGCCAGCCCTCGCCGGTGCGAAGGTAGGTGATGTCACCCGCCCAGGTGAGGTCAGGTGCGGTCGGGTTGAAGTCGCGGCGCACGCGGTCGTCAGCGGCCGTCGCACCCCGGTCAACCACGGTCGTGCGGATCTTGCGTCGGCCACCCTCGCCCTCCCAGCCGTTCACCCGCATGATCCGAGCGACCCGCTTGCGGCCGACCCTGAACCCCTGCTTGCGCAGCCAGCGGTGCACTCTCGGAGAGCCGTAGGTGCGGTCCGAGCACTCCCAGATCGCCTCGATCTCAACCGCCAACATGGCGTCGGTCACCTCCCGGGTTGAGGGTTCACGATCGACCCAGTCGTGGTATCCCGACCGAGAAACCCCCAAGGTCCGGCACATCTCCGAGATCGACCAGCCCTCACCGGTCCCGGCTTCGTTGTCGGCCTGCTCCTCGGCGATGAACGAATAGATCGCCATCACCCGTTCCTCGGGTCGTTTGCCGAGAAGTAGGCCACTGCTTTTCCCAGGATGTCTCGCTCCCGCGTCACCCGGTCCAACTCGCGCTTCAGCTCACGGATCTCGGCCCGCTCCTCGACCGTAGGAGCCCCCTCGGCCTCCTCGCGGGCCTGACGGACCCAGTTACCCAACGACGAGTCGTAGATGTTGAGCTCACGGGCCACCTTCGTGATCTGGCCACCCGACTCCTCGACCATCGCAACCGCTTCGGCCTTGAACTCCCTGGGTGAATTTCCGCCGCCGACGGCGACTATTCGATGCTGACATGGACACTCCACTCCGGGCTCACGCCCTCAAGGTAGGTGTCCGTCGAACCGGGTCAACCTCACAGAACGCGACTACCGACGAGCGCTCACATGAACACCATCACGGCCGCTTACACAAAGAATCTGACAGACCCTGGGCACGAACACTGGGACCTCAAAGATGCCGACCGAGCCGCAACCCTCGACTCCTGGGCCAAGTTAGGCAAGACGCCTTCCGACTCATCGTCGTCGCACCCACCACCATCCGCGCCTACCCCTGACCCCGTTCGGGCCTTGCAGATGTCTTGAGACATCACACCGGTGCCCGGGGTGGGATTTGAACCTGCGACCTTCGGTCCCCAAGACCTCACCGACGACCACGTAGTTGGCGGGGAACACGAACGGCTAGCCGCGGATCGACACGGCCAACCGTCCGACGTCCGTGCTACGCAGGCGGGCAAGCGTCTGTTCCTCGCTCAGCAGCACCTCGACCACGGATGCCGCAGTGGCAATGGTCGCAGCGCGATTCCGAGACGCGAGGGCCCTCGTCCCCGCGCCGCTGTGCTAGCTCGGCCCTCGTTCCTTCCTGCCCTTGGCGAAGTCGTTGTTCGAGCTCTTCGCCCTGGAGTTCAGCACGAACACGCCCTCTTCGGAGCTGGTCACGATGACCTTGCCCTCGCCGAAGAAAGGATAGTTGCCCCAAGCGCCGCCGAACAGCGTCGCATCCGTCGCGGGCCAGGTGTCGAAGTAGCCTCGCTCGGTCAACCGCCCTTGGTCGGCCTTCCAGGCGTCGTAGATCGTGAGGCCGGCCGTGTAGTTGGCCTGATACAGCAGACCCTCGAGGACGAAGATGTTGTGGTCGATGGAGGTCGACCCATCTGAGAAGTCCTCCACGAGCTGCGCGTTGTCGAGATCGGTCAGATCCCAGATGTACGTCGTCCGAGGCAGTCCCAACTGCAGCTCGTCGAGCTCGTCACCGAGGAAGAAGTAGGTGTGATCCTCGCTGAACCAGCCCTGATGTGTGTAGTAGGCCGGATTACCGGGAATCGGCGCGTCATCGGGCGGCGGGAGGAACGGGACGTCGAGGTAGGTGAGCGTGCCCAGCACCTGGACGTTGTTGATGTCCGTCGCGTCGTAGATGCGCATCGCAAGCTCGTTCGACCCCACGCAGATCTCGCGACCCTGATGGTCCGCGTCAGGACCGTCGTAGACCACGCACTGGAGATCGTGGTTGTAGAGCTCCTGGTCGAGACAGCCGATGAACTGCGGGCTGATAGGATCGGCGGTGAGGTCGTACACCACCGACCCACCGCTGCCGAACGGCCCAGCGATGGCGCACGGCGTCGTGTTCAGGAACGCACCGGCGACGTACAAGCGACCGGTGTCTTCGGTGAGCGAGAGGTTGTGTGACTGGGTGATCTCGGTGATACGACCCGCCTGCTCGATCTCGAACGGCTCACTCTTGCCACGGAACTGGGTGAGGTCGACGATCTGGACGCCGAAACCACCGATCTCGGACTCGCCGTCGAAGAACGCGGCCTCGGTGCCGATGTACGCGGTGTTCTCGTACACCCGGGCGTCACCCCACAGGTTGCCAGAGTTGTCAGCAACCTCCGGTGGCGGAGGCAGGGTGCCCAGGTACACCGGGTTCTGACCGTCGGTCACATCGATGAAGACGGTGCCCTCGATCGCGCCGACGATTGCGAGCTGCATCCCCGTAACGGGATCCTGCCAGCCCCATAGGTCGTTCACGAACGTCGCGTCGATGTCTGTCAAAGGGATGAACGCGTCGAGATCGACCTTGTGACACGGAAAGAGGTCCGCTGCCAGCCCGTCCTCACAGCGGGCGCCGCGGATTGCGTCGAGAGGAACGCCACCCGGACTGGGATCAAGGACATGGCCGTCGTATGCCGCACCCTTCAAGGCATCGTCGCCTGTGGTGTCGTGAGCCGACGAGCTCGTCATTCCGACCGATACCAGCATTAGCATGCTGGTTACGAGCGCTACCGCGCGAGCCACCTTTCGCTTGCCCTGGAACATCTCGTCTCCTTCCGCATTGTGAAGGACGAGGCACCCCATTAACGCGCCCAACCCCCCTGTCACAGCGATCTGTCGCTGTGACAGGCCAAATTCTGTCGCGTTTCGCCATATTCTTCAACCGGCGCGACCCCGAAACGGGGTAGCCGGCTTGGTACGCGGTCTCGGCGAAGGACACTCAGCCACGAGAATCGACCAGCCGGGTCATACGCTTGCCGACCGCCGCCGTTGGGCACGGTGGCCCGGCGCTGAGCGGGCGAGCTTCGGCACCTTGCCGGGGTCGTGTTTGCGGGCGTGAGTAGCGATGAACTGGCCTCGGAAAACGGATCTCGACCAGACCCTCGGTTGAGAGCACTTCCACGGTCTCGCCTGACGGCCATGCACTGCCTTGAGCCGCTGTTCCACCAGCCCCGGCTCCACCAACATCGACCGACCCCCAGAATCAACTCGCGTTGATCCAGAGCACAGCCCATCAACCAGGTGTCACCAACCTCCGTCAGTTTCAGAACAAAGTGTCGCCCACCCACCGGAGCTGACTGTCCAGCATGAACCGGCACAGCACAGGGGCGGACGTCTGACACCGGATTGACATGGTCCGGTCGTGGCACATCGCCATCGACGACCGGAGAACGAAAAAGGCCCGGAAACCGTTGAGTCTCCGGGCCTTTCGATTTGGTGGCGGGGGCAGGACTTGAACCTGCGACTTTCGGGTTATGAGCCTGTGAGACACTTGTCCACAGGTCTGCAAAACCGGGGTTTCGCCTGAAGGGGCGGGGTTTTTGACTGTCCGTTGTTGACCGCTACGACCCCGGGTTGTCCGTTGTGCTGTTGCACCGATGTTACATGGCGACTCTCCGGGCGTCCCGAAATCTGCATCTGCCGGACGGTCACGGAGCGTGAGATCTGCCGTGGTTGCAACGCTGTCATGCCGCGGGTTCTTTGCCGAGATGTACCGGGACGCGGCGTTCATCGTCGTCGAACACCGCGACGAGTTCGAGACGGGCTCCGAGTGCTTCGAGGTAGTCGCGCAGGGTCGAGACGCGCACGTCGTCGGAGTTCTCGAAC
Organism: Acidimicrobiales bacterium; assembly: GCA_965216815.1. GTDB lineage: Bacteria > Actinomycetota > Acidimicrobiia > Acidimicrobiales > SHLQ01 > JADFOM01. The sequence goes on from OZ244202.1 coordinate 395,183, forward strand.
TTGCTAATCGCTCCTTGGGTCACCTCGAGCCGGCCGGCCAGCTCCACCTGACTGACGGCCTCGGCATGGCGCAGCTCATAGAGCCGGATCTCTTCGAGGGTCGCGGCGCGCAGCTCGTCGAGACGTTCGGCCGCGCCGGGCCGAGCCTCAACCTGTGCTCGCAGTTCGTTGAAGCTCTTTCGAACCATCAGATCAATCCTTCCTCTCGCAGCTCATCCAGGTACTCGTCGTAGAGATCATCGGCAGCCGGAACAGCCCACTCATACCAGTCGTTCCATTCCCCGGACTTGTCGCCACCCAACAACAGGATCATCTGCCGGCGCGGGTCGAACGCGAACAGCACCCGCAGTGCACCACCCTTGCTGGCCCGGAGCTCTTTCATGTTGTGATGACGAGACCCGTGGATCCGCTCGACCACCGGACGCCCAAGATCTGGGCCGCGCTCGCCCAGCAGCACGACCCGGTCGGTGAGCGCTTCTTGCTGATCGACGCTCAGCTCGTTCCACCAGGCTTGGAACTGGTCGGTGACCTCGATCTCCCACACCAACCCACTATAGCCTACTCCTCATCATGAGGTAAAGCTCATGGTGGGCTGGCGGATCACCCAGAGGGCTAGCACTCCGACGCGCAATCACCTTGGCCGGACGGCTCGCAATCCTCAGTCGACAGTGAGATGTGCGAGCTGCTGAGATTCAGACCGAATCGTTCACGGCAACAACCGGGCCGTTCACCCATGACGACGAACGCCCCGGGTAGTCGTCGAGTTCAGGCGACATCGCTCACTAGCCGGTAGCCGCGCCGGCGAAGCGCCTCACGCGCGTCAGGATCGAGAGTTCTCTCCCACTCGGCCAGCACCTGATCATGATCGTCGGCTTCGACGAGCTCCATGCGCAGATCGAACCCAGCCCGCGACAACAACCCCACCAGCATCGGCAAGCTCGGTTGACGGCGACCCGACTCATAGGCCGACAACGTCGGCTGAGCGATTCCCACCAGGTCGGCGAACGCCCGCTGCGACAGACCCCCTCGTACCCGAGCGAGCTTCAATAGCGCTCCAGCGAGCTGATCCTCAACCAAACCCATGTCGATAGCGTATCGTCTATCAAGCCAGCAGTCATCTACCACGGGAAGTGCAAGACCGCCTGAAGCCTCGAGGCTCCTGGTCGAATACCACCCAAGGTCGAGTCGGCCGCGACATCGCCGAGGACTTCGGCGAGCCACGCGGGTTGCGGCGTTAGGCGCCGCGACTCCGTTCGAGGATGAGCTCGGCCACCACAGGCCCGGTTTCCTGCACGAAGTGACCGACGCCGGGGAGCAGGTCGAAGGTGGCGCCGAGGTGGTCGGCGAACTGCTGGCCCCATTCGGCGGTGAAGACGCCGTCAGAGTCGCCGAAGATGACGTTGACGGGGCCGTCCCAGTCCGCAAGTGCGGCATAGGCGGCAGCCTGTCGCTCGGCGCCGCCGGCTTCAGGTTCGGCGAAGGGCAGCATCCATGGCCATCGCCGGGCGCCGGTCTTGGAGGCCTCGTCGGTGAACGGTGCGGCGTAGGCGGCGTGGAGGGTGGGGGCCTCGTCGACACTCCACGGCGCCATCTGGAAGCCCACGAACCCGAAGTCGAACTGAGGTCTCTGGCTCACCGTGTTCCACAGGACGAGCTGGTCGGTGTACTCGTAGTCGTCATGGTGCAGCCAGGTGTTCATCACGACGAGGCGCTGGAACCGCTCGGGGAGGTCGGCGACGGTGATCAACCCGTTGGGTCCGCCCCAGTCCTGGCACAGCAGGGTGATCTGGGTGAGGTCGAGTTCCTCGATGAAGCCTTGAAGGGTGGCGACGTGGGCGTCAAGGGTGTACCAGTCGTCTTCGATGACCTTGTCGCTCTTGCCGAAGCCGATGTGGTCGGGGGCGATGCAGCGGTAGCCGGCGCCGGCCAGGGTCGGGATGACATTGCGGTAGAGGTAACTCCAGGTCGGCTCTCCGTGCAGGAGCAGGGCCACGCCCGCGTCACCGGCGCCCTCGTCGAGGTAGTGGAGCCGGAGGCCTTCGGCGGTGTGCAGGTAGTGCGGCTCGTAGGCGAAGCCGACCAGCCCCTCGAACCGATCATCGGGCGTGCGGACGAACTCGGGCACGGACGAGACCTCCGTAATGGTGGGAAGTGACGTGGTCAGCGGTGATGTGGTCGTGCTCGGCGGCGATGAGCTGGCGGTCGTGGGCGCAGTATCGGGTGACATCTCGTCGTCGCTGCAGCCGACGAGCGCTGATACGCCGGCGAGCCCGCCCAGCTCGAGGAGTCGGCGTCGGGTCAGGCGCCCTGCATCGGCACCGGTCACGGTTCCCGCCCCAGGGGTTCGACCTGCACGCCGTCGAGAATGAGCCGGTAGTGGTCGGTGAGCGCGTCGTCGCGGGCGACGGCAAGGTCGCCGAGGTCGGGGTCGGTCAGGAGCGCGTCGAGATCGGCCTGGTCGGCGAACCACCAGAGGTGGGCTTCGTCCCATTGCCGGCCGTCGCCGATCATCGTGCCTTGCACGTCGTAGGAGCCGAGGGCGATGCCCCCGGCGGCGGTCGCCGATGTGCCGACGCCGTCGAGGTAATCGGTCAACGGATCGGGCCGGTCCGCGGTGCCCGTCCCGTCGTGGGAGAAGAGCTCGAACAGCACCACCGGGGCGTCCGCCGCCGGGAGTTCGGCGCCCACCGGGGCGTCGCCGAGTCGGAGCGACGGCATGACGGTGGTGACTCCGACGCCGGCATCCTTGTGCTCGACGCCTGCCTGGAAGGCCGGGTTCTGCGTCATCGCGACGAATTCCTGGTAGCTCGGGTAGCCCGCGATGGCCACCTGGTCCCATTCGGGAACCGTCGGCGTCTCCGGATCGGCGACCACGCGTCCCAGCAGGGCCGGTCGCATGCCGCTTTCGATGAGCACCCGGACGCCGGTCTGTCCGTAGATGTTGTTGGCCTCCTCGCCGGTGAGGTCGGTCTCGCGTCCGTCGGCGTAGACGGCCTGGTCTCGGAACTCGATCAGGTTGATCATGAAGAATGGACCGTCGTATCCCGACTGGAGCAGCTCCGGCAGTAAGGCGGCATCGAGCTGGCCGAAGCTCGGCCCGTTCGTTGCTGCGTCCGCAGCCGGGGAGGTGCTGGTCGCCGGTGTCACCGCGGTCGTCGGTGTCGCCGTGGTCGTGGGTGTCACGGTGGTCGTCGGTGTCACGGTGGTGGACGTGGTGGTCTCCGCCGCGGGTTCCTCGTCGTCAGAACCACACGCGCCAGCGAAGAGAAGTGCGGCGAGAATGAGAGGGAGCACGCCGGCGGGCCCGCGGCGATCTGCACGGTGGGACCCTGCGGGGGAGCTGGATCGGCCGATCACGGTTCGATCTCCAGTCCGGTCACGGGGCCCTGATAGCTGTCCTGGTTCTCGACGCGGATGTTCAGGATCGGGTTCGGCATGCGGGTGGTGTAGTCCTCGGTGAAGGTGTGCTCGACGACCGTCCAGCCGGTGGGGATGGGGGACTCGTCGGTGGTCCGTTGGGCGTCTCGGCTCACCAGCGGGAAGATCTCGCCGTCGGGAGAGATCAGGACCGGGACGGTCGAGCCGGCGTAGTAGGTGATCTCGTGCTCCTTGGCGACTCTCGTCCCCAGGAGCAGCCCCTCGTCATCGACGGGAACGCCGACCTCGACGATGGTGGCGACGTGAGCCCACTCGTGGCCGAAGTGCTCGCTAATCACCATCTCTCCGTCGGTCGACCCGGGCGAGCCGCAGAACATTCCCTCGTCGGGCCCCGCTCCGCCCTCGCCTCCCTCTCCGTCTCCGCGTGGCTGGTTCTTGATCCAGTTCGGCGGCAGTTCGAGAGCGTCGAACTCCTCGAGCGTGATGGACAACGACAGCCACACCACCAGGGTGCCGTCCTCGCGGCGGTCGAGGATCTCAAACCCGGCGTCAGACGTCTGTCCCGGTTCCAACATCTCGGCCGGCGACCAGCAGGGTGCGTTTGTGGCCGACGTCGGGTCCGCCGCCGGGAAGGACTCGGCCATGGCGTCCCACCAGTCGACCATGCGTCGGGCGATCTCTTCGCCTTGGTCGTCCTGCAGGAAGTGACTGGCCTCGTCGAGACGGTCGTGGGGTTGGCCGTCGGCGCCGGGGATCTCGTCGATGAGTCGCTGTTGCGTTGCGCACTGGCCGAGGTTCCCGGGGTCGTTGCCGGCCCAGATGGTGAGGACGGGCTTCTCGTACTCGGTCAGGCCCGCCCACGCCTCCGCCGTTTGGCCGGGCAGCTCGTTGACCAGCGACGGGAAGGTTCGGGGGCCGCCCATGTAGATCCGGCTGGGGAAGGGCGCGTCGTAGGCGGCCTCTTCCTCGGGGCTGAGGTCGAACCAGGTCATGGCCTCGACCACCTCGGAGGCATGGAACGATTCGGCGGTCATCGAGTACCGGATCCAGGCGCCGAAGTCACCGCTCCCGTCGAGGAGAGGCTCGCAGCCGTCGTAGAAGGGCACCTGTTGTTCAGGGATGGTGCCGAAGACCGACTCGATGTCCGCCACCAGATCGGGGTTCTCGACCGGTGGGAACGGCTCGATGCCCTCGGGGATGACCGGGAGGGTGCCGTCGCCGACAGTGATGGTGGCGAAGAGGTCCGGGTTCAGCCCGGCGATCCGGAGCCCGATCAGACTCCCCCAGTCCTGAACGAAAACGTTGATGTCGGTCAGCGCCAGTTCGTCGATGAACCCTTCGAGCCGGTCGTTGTGGCCGAGGTAGGAGTAGGCGTCGAGTTCGATCGGCTTGTCGGAGCGGCCCATGCCGAGGTGGTCCATGGCGATCACCCGGTAGCCGGCGTCGGCCAGCACGGGGATCATGTCGCGGTACAGGTACGACCACGAGGGCTGCCCGTGCAACAAGAGCACCACCTCGCCGTCGGCGGGTCCTTCGTCGACGTAGGCCTGCCGCAATCCGTCGATCTCGACGTAGTCCGCCTCGTAGGGCCAATCCGGGAGGTCTTCGAAGCAGGCACCGGGCGTGCGAACGAAGTCGACACCGTCGGCCGTGTTCATCACCTCCGGGTCCACGTCGCACGACACCGCCTCGTCGGGCGTCAGCTCGTGCTCGGGTTCGGTCGCCTCGGGCTGCACGGATGCGCTGTCCTCGGATGCCTCGCGGGTTTCCGTGGGCTCAGACGGCGCCGATGACGTGGGTCCCGCTTCGCCGGCAGCGTCGCCCGAGTCTCCACTGCAGGCCGCGAGAACGATCGCCAGGGCAGCGACGACAAGTAAGCGTTGCCAGCGCTTGGGAATGTGTTGTCGCCGTTCGATCATGTATCGGTACCTTCTCCGAGGAGTTCAATTCGGGCGTCGCGGACGCGGGCGACGACCTCCGCCCGGCGTTGGTCGGATATCGAGCCGGCCAGCATCATGCCGATGCCGTGGGTCACCGCAGCGCGAAGCTCGCGGCCGTCGTTGTTGCCCGGTTCGTCGTCGGTGGCCCAGCGGAATATGCGGACCGCGGTGAGCGACGCCAGCTGATCGACAACGAGTAGCGGCTCGGCCTCCTCGTCGAGGTCGCCGTGCTCGAAGGCTTCGACGAGCGCGGTCAACAGAGCGATGCCGTAGCGGCGGAACAGCGACGAGTCAGCGTCGGCCAGCAGGGGGGTCAGACCCTCGGCGATGATCGATCGGGTCAGGCCAGCGTGGGTGATGATGGTGTCGAGCAGTCGGTCGGTGAGCTCGAAGCACCGTGCCAGCGCATCGGCCGACGACGCCGCGGCTTCTGCTTCGAACACCGTCCCAAGTTGATCGAGCACGGCCGCCAGAACGTCGTCGCGGCCGCCAACGAGGTTGTAGATCGTGGGCAGGCTGACCCCAGACTCGACCGAGAGCGTCCGCATCGAGAGCGCCTCGACCCCACCATCGGAGAGAATGATCGCCGCCGTCTCGACCACGCGCCGGCGGCGCTCCGCCTTACCGCGCTCGCGAATGCTCACAGAAGGGGCCGTTGCGTGGTGATCGGCATGCTGGTCAGCCATGGACTGCCAACTGGCAGGTGTTGCGCAGATCGTCAGTGACCACGGTGGCGATCCCGTCTTGGTCCTCGACCTTGAGATCTTCGCCGAGTATCCGGCTGGTGAACGTCCAGCCATCGGGAAGGTCGACCCGGATCTCCTGGCTAAACATGTTTAGAACATTAAACATGTTCAAGAATCGGCACAACTCTGGAGTCGAGCAACGAAGAGCCCGCCGGTCAAACGCGAGCCGCTCAAGCACTGACACCCAACGCCCCAGGGCCCTCCGACATGGCCAGATGCTTCTACCGATTGTTCTTCCGGGTGCCCGATGGTCGGGTCACCTGGAAGGAGCATCATCATGAAGGGCCATGTCGCGAAGAAGGGGAAGCGCTACTACGCGGTCATCTACCACGGACTCGACCCCGTCACCGGCAAAGAGATCCGCAAATGGCACCCAGCGGGCACGAACCGTGCCGAAGCCGACAAGCTCACCCGCCGCCTCGCCGCCGAAGCCAACCAGGACAACGCCGGGGCGAGAGGGTTGACCTTCGGAGCGTTCTTGACCCAACAGTGGCTGCCGGGCAAGGCCAACACGCTCGCCACATCGACCTGGCACAGCTACCGCCGCAAGATCGACCGCCACATCCTCCCGGCTCTCGGCGGGGTCCCGATGCGGCGACTCACCGCCAGCCACCTCGACAGCCTCTACGACTCAAAGCTCCGTCCCACCGATCCCGACGTCCGGGCCCTCGCCCCAAAGACCGTGCTCGAGGTGCATCTGATCATCCGCGGTGCGCTCAACGGTGCCGTCGAGCGCGGGATCCTTGGCCGCAACGTCGCTCTCGCCGCGCACGCCCCGAGGCTGCGATCGATCCCCAAACACGAAGCCCAAGCCTGGACCGCCGCCGAACTCAGCCAGTTTCTGCGGGCCGCGGTCGGGCATCGGTTGTTCCCGGCGTTCTGGCTCGCCGCCAACACCGGCATGCGCCGCAGCGAGCTCCTAGGCCTCAAATGGAACGACATCGACCTCGACAAAGCCACTGTGTCGGTCAACCGGGGGCTCGTCGCGTCGGCTACGAACTCCACGAATCACGAGGCAAGACCGCCAACAGCCGACGATCCATCGACCTCGACGAACCCACAGTCAACATCCTGCACGCATGGCGGGCGTGGACCGCCGCCGAACAGGCCGTCACCGGCAAAGTGCCCGACCACGTCTTCGCCACCGGCGACGGCAGACCAGTCCACCCACACTCGATCTCACAAGCCTTCGAGCGCATCACCCGCAACGCCGGCCTACCCGTGATCAGGTTCCACGACCTGCGCCACACCCACGCGACGCTGCTCATCAAGGAAGGCGTGCCAGTCAAGGTCGTGTCCGAACGGCTCGGACACGCAACGACCGCGTTCACGATCGAGACCTACCAACACGTCCTACCCGGCATGCAAGCCGACGCCGCCAAACAGTTCGGGCGCCTCATCGACCCCTCTACCGGCCGACACCGGTTGAACAACCGGAAGAAGACCGCCTGAAACGATAGAAGCCCTAGCCAGCACCACGGCTGACCAGGGCTTTTGGTGGCGGGGGCAGTATTTGAACCTGCGACCTTCGGGTTATGAGCGATCGCCACTACCAGGGGTTTCCGCCGTTTGCCCTGCTAGATCAGGGTTTTCGCCACCCGGTGGCGCCCGCCCGTGACCGTGGTTGACCGGTGGCCTGTGAAATTCTGGTGAGATCGCGGAAGACCCGCGCGCCGGCCTCAGTCACGGCCGAACTCCTCGGCCAGCTTGTCACCGTTCGCCTTGTCGCCTGTTCGGTTCTCTCCGGCGTCGTTCATGTCAGGCGACTTGGATGGCGTCTTCGAGGCTGTCGGGCACCTCGGTCGGGAATGACACAACGAGGTGACGGCCGAGTGCTGTTGCCACCCGAGCGAGCGTGTCGATGCGGTTTCGGGCGCCGCCGCCTTCTTCGAGTCGGGAGATGACCGACTGGGTGGTGCCCATCCGCTCAGCGAGCGCTCGTTGGCTGAGACCGGCCTCGGTGCGCATGTCGTAGATCAGCTGCCCGAGCGCCAGGTCCTGCTCTACCCCCGCGACGGTTTCAGCGTCGGCGGTGCCCTTGCGCTTCTTGATGTCTTCCCATCGGGAGTAGTTGGCCATCGTCGTTCCTCTTGTCACGGGTTGCGCTTCGCGCAATCCCTGGCGATCTTGCGGGCTCGGTCGATCTCGTTGCGTTCGTTGTTGCGTTGCTTGCGGAAAGTGGTGAGCAAGATGATCCGGCCATCCTTGGTGAATCGGTAAGTGATGCGCCGCGCTGTCGAGCCGAGTGTGAAGCGAAGCTCGAACAGGCCATCGCCGAGGCTCTTCGACATCGGCATCCGAGCTGCCGAACCCAAGGTGGCGAGGCGCTCGACGATCGGCATCACCCGATCCCATTGCGCATCGTCAAGCTCGTCGAACCAATCTGTCACCTCATCGTGCGACTCGATCTCCGCCACCAGTCCATGATCGCACAGAAGCGATCATCGCACAATGGCTATGATTGAAGGTCTCGCCGGCGCGACTCACGTCGGGTTACCCGAGCGCTGCTCGTCGCTTCGCCAGGAGCGTCTGGTGGAAGCCCGGTTGGTCGGCGGCGTCGAACACCGCTAGTGCAGTCCGGCGGTCTCCGGCACCAAGGGCATGCTCGGCCATGGCGACGATTGGCATCCAAGACCGCGAGCCGAGCGCCTCAGCGGCTTCGACGAAACCGTCGACATAGTTGGTTGCGAGGTACAGATGCGCGATGGCTTCGAGTGCGCGGTCGGCCTCCCAGTCGAGGATCGCTGCCCGCAGGTCCGCCTCCGATGTCCGGAGGATTCCGGCCACCAGTTCAACTTCGTCGGCACTCACCTGTGAGAACCACGCCGTCTCGGCCTTGTGGTCGATCGCGTAGGGCTCCCAGATCAACAATCTACAGATGTCCGACCAGTAGTCGGCCTGTTCGATGCCCGCGGTGCGCCATTCGAGCGAGAGGTATGCGTCCCATGCCGACGACCGAGCCTCTCCGACGTTGCCGTGGCTGTCGTCGGTCCGATCTGCGAGCACGAGCCCTGCAGTATGGAAGGCCCGATACAGGCTGATTCGATCGACGAGCGTTCGTCGAGGTCCGTCGAGATCGGCGAGTCGTTTCGCGAGCCGGTTGACGACCTCGAAGCTCTTGTATTTGTTGATGTGACTCTTTCCATCGGCGATCGGTCTGAGCCGTTCGTAGAACCGGCTCGGGTCGGAGGGAAAGGCATCCCACCCGAAGCGAGCCTGATCCTCGAAGCGGTACCTGGGCGTGTTGAGCATCGGCTCGGTCTTGGCGCGCCATTCGAGAGCAACCCGACCGGTCACCTTGTCCCGAGCGCGTTTGACGACCCGTTTGTCGGCGAGCTGCTCGCGGTCTGCAAGGTCGCTGGGTCGACGCTCGACCGCCGCCAGCCGGGAGAGGAGATCGTCGAGATGGCTGAGCTTCGCCTCGCCGTCACGCCCCGACCCATAGCCCGGTGAGCGGATCGACTCGACGAACATGTCGCGCAGGCGAGCCGGATCGCCGTCGTGGTCGAGTTCGATCACGACGCAATACCAGAGATCCCACAACAACCAATGCCGCCCGAACCGCTTCTCCCAGATCTCGGCGCCGAAACGTGGCGGCTGGCGGGGCTTGCCGCTCACCATGGCGAAGACCTCGCGCCAGCAGCGATGTGGCGGAGATAGCCGAGCGCCGCCGCGCGGCCAATGTCGGTGAGCTCGATCTGACGGTTGCCCCAGTCACCAGACCTGTTGGCGAGCCCGCATGCGTCCCAGACGTGTCGGGCGTCGGCGAACGTCCAGGACACGTCCCGCACGGATGGAGGCTCGGTGACGCCGTCGGTAGTGGTTTGCCAGCCCATCTCGATGGCGCAGGTCCGGATGAACACCGACGGCGAGTCGTACGAGATCGGACCTTGCTGGCCGAGCAAGAACAACAACCCGGTCTCGGCGACGAATGAGTCCCACTCATCGCCGCTCGCCAGATTCCGCACCAGCGCGTACCAGGCATCGGCCGGGTCGCCGGCGATTTCCCGGCCGAGCGGCGTCCGCCGCAGGGTCGACTTGTGCTTGCGGAGCGCGCCCACTCGCTGGAGCCAGCCCCGCAGCTGATGCAGGGTCGCGTCATCGAGTTCGGTCTTCGTCTCCCGGTGCAACGGAAATGGGTCGCCCCAGGGGCGATCGGCCTGCAGGGACTGCACGAAGGCAGGCTTGAGATAGCCAGCCTGGGTCAACGGCTGCTCGTCGCCCCACCGCTCCAGCAACCACACGACCGGACCCACCGCGGCAGCCGCGTCGGCAGGCACCTCAACCGGGTGAAGGAGCTGGTTCGCGATCCCCGCACGCGCCTCGCCGAGCTTCGGACTTCGGCGCTGCGCGGCGGAGACCCATTGTTCGATGCGTTCGGTGACCATCGCCGTGCGCCATGACTGACCCGGGATGTCGGGATGATCGCTGTCGAGTACGTCTCGGCACACCCGAGTCTGGATCTGTCGCCAGCCCTTCGCTCCGACCCTCAACTCGCCGGTATAGATCGCCTCCTCCAACGCGGCTTCAACGGCGGAGCGGGCTTTGGCTTCCTCCGAGCGCATCACCGACGACCACTCAAAGTCGTCCAGATCCGGCGGGTCGATACCCGACCGCTCGATCGCCTTCCGCAGCGCAGTGCGGCCGGCCTTGTCGGACCGGTCGAACGCGGCGTGGACTCTGGCGGTCTCGTCCGATCGGCAGATCGCCGCGTAGCCAAGGAGGCCGAGCTCATCGAAGAGCACCGCTGCAGTCTCGGCAAGGCGACCCATGAAGCCGACCTCGTCAGTCATGTACTTCGTGGGCACCACGTACCAAAGCCACTCCTGCAAACCCGACTGACGGATCACCGCCGGGCCCTCGCCCCAGGTCAGCGACTCGACAACATGCTCCGCCTCCTGGACAAGGTCGGCATCGCGCATGCGGACCCGGTGGAGCGCGGCTGTGACGTCAGCCTCGGTCAGCTCCGAGGTACGGCAACGATTATGAACAGGCTCCGACACCAAACCAGTCTGCCAGCGACGATCCCGCTCAGGCTCTTCGGGTTGACGACCCGAAGAGCCGATAGGTGCCGATGTCCTACATCGTGCAACGCAAGAGTCGGTTCTACGTCGTCGCCTACAACGGCCACGACCCAATCACCGGCCGCGAACGCCGACGATGGCACCCCGCCGGCAACAACCGCGTCGATGCTGAATCGATGCGTGACCGCATCGACAAGAAGCGGCCGACGACACGTGTCCATCAACCATCGAAGCCTTCCTGACCGAGGTGTGGCTCCCGACGAAGGGTGACCTGACCCGCCCAACCCGGAACCGATACGCGTGGATGATCCATCACTACATCGCCCCACGGATCGGTGACCTGCGCCTCGACGAGATCCACCCGCTCGATCTCGACTCGACATACGCCGACATAGCCACCAGAGGCGGACGACACGGCCAGCCGTTGTCACGAAAGACCGTGCTCGAGGTCCACCGAGTGATGTCCAACGCACTCGACCTCGCCGTCGACCGGGAACTCATCGACACCAACCCAGCCCGCAAGACGAGGCCGCCAAGACCAGCAACCCGGTCACGCGTGCCAGCGATCTGGAACGCACATCAGCTCGCCCGCGGCCAAAGTCGTCTCCGAACGACTCGGACACGCCCACCCCGGCTTCACCATGCACACCCACCAGCACCTTCTACCCGGGATGGGTGCCCAAGCAGCCGCCCAGTTCGCCGAACTCGTTGCTACGAGCCGGTAGACGTCTACCGGCCACGCAGCCCGCCGATACAGCCATCGCGGCCGACGCCGGTAGACGGCCCGGTAGACCGACCCACAGACGCCAGACGCGGAAATGCCCGGAAATCGTTGCAATTCCGGGCCTTTCGGGTGGTGGCGGGGGCAACATTTGAACCTGCGACCTTCGGGTTATGAGATTGATGGCCATCCCTGGCGGTACCTGGGGATCCGGGCGTTTGCCCTGCTACATCAACGATTTCGCCGCCCGGCGGTGCCCGCTCGTGACCCGTGTTTACCGGTGGCCTGTGAGATTCTGGTGAGATCGCAGCAGATCAGCGCTCCGGCGCTCAGTCTCGACCGTAGCCCTCGGCCAGCATCTCATCGGCTTCTCGCGCGGAGCGACCTGAACGCGCTCTGCCAATGCCCACGAACGTGCGCTTCGGTGCCCGGCTGTCGACGGGCTTCCCGGCAGGCTTGTCACCGTTCGCCTGGTCGACTGCGCGGTTCTCTCCGGCGGCGTTCACAATGTCAGGCGACTTGGATGGCGTCTTCGAGACTGTCGGGCACCTCGCTCGGGAACGACACAACGAGGTGACGGCCGAGTGCTGTTGCCACCCGAGCGAGCGTGTCGATGCGGTTTCGCGCACCGCCACCTTCTTCGAGTCGGGAGATGACCGACTGGGTGGTGCCCATCCGCTCGGCCAGTGCCCGTTGGCTGAGACCGGCCTCTGTGCGCATGTCGTAGATCAGCTGCCCGAGCGCCAGGTCCTGCTCCACGCCCGCGACGGTTTCAGCGTCGGGGGTGCCCTTGCGCTTCTTGATGTCTTCCCATCGGGAGTAGTTGGCCATAGTCGTTCCTTTCGTCACGGGTTGCGCTTCGCGCAGTCCCTGGCGATCTTGCGGGCTCGGTCGATCTCGTTGCGTTCGTTGTTGCGTTGCTTGCGGAATGTGCTGAGCAGGATGATCCGACCGTCCTTGGTGAATCGATAGGTGATCCGTCGCGCGGTCGATCCGAGTGTGAAGCGAGGCTCGAACAAGCCATCGCCGAGGCTCTTCGACATCGGCATCCGCGCCGTCGAACCCAACTCGGCAAGCCGATCCACGACCACCGAAGTCCGAAGCCACTCCTGTTCATCAAGTTCATCGAACCAATCCACAACCTCATCGTGTGCCTCGATCTCAGCCACCCGCCTATGATCGCACAAAGACGATCATCGCACAATAGCTATGATTGAAGACCTCGCCGCGGAGGCTCGTGTCGGTTACCCGAGCGCTGCTCGTCGCTTCGCCAGTAGCGCTCGGTGAAAGCCCGGTCGGTCCGCGGCTTCAAACACCCCGACTGCGATCTTGCGGTCTCCGGCAACAAGGGCATGGTCGACCATGGCGACGTTCGGCATCCAGGACCGAGAGCCGAGTACCTCGGCAGCTTCGACGAATCCGCCGACCTGGTCGGTTGCGAGGTACAGATGCGCGAGGGCTTCGAGCGCGCGGTCGGCCACCCAATCGAGAATCGCCGCCCGCAGGTCGGCCTCCAACGATCGAAGGATTCCTGCAACGAGCTCGATCTCGTCAGCGCTCTCGTGCGAAAACCAAGCTGTCTCGGCCCTGTAGTCGATCGCGTACGGATCCCAGATCAACAACCTGAGATGTCACACCAGTCGGCCGTCGGTCCCCCGTTTGGTTCGATCACTCGAGGGCGAGCGCGATATTGAGTAGCTCGACGGCCGACAGCGCCAGAGCTTGAGCGCGCGAACACCAAGCAAGCAGGGTCTGTTGTTGACGCCTGGGCCTCGTTCCGAAGGTCGCCTGTCGGATTCGGAGCATCGAACATGACGAGGGAACGCCGCCCGGTAGCCAACGGCGCGGCCCAACGCTTCCTGATCCTGACAACACCGCGGCCCGCTTGAGCCGCGGAGTGCTGCAATCGGCTCAGATCTCCAACCAGTTCCCGTTGACAAGGAAGTAGGTGGCGTCGACGGCGAGCGCGATCACGGCGGCCGCCCCGAACGCATGCAGTGCGAACCGGACATGTCGTGTGTGGCGCTGCCAGATGGATCGAGCCCTCGCGATGAGCCCCTCGTGAAGCCCAACAGCGTGGGCGAGAACGACCGCGAAGAGCGACAGTTGGCTGACGGCCAGCCAGAGAACGAACCCCAGGGTGATCGTCAGCTCGCTCGCCTCCCGCCCAGCGATAGTGACGAGTGCGAGGAAAGTCGGGTCCGGGATCGCCGTGAGCGAGAATCCGATGCCTGCACCGAAGAACAGGGGCAGTGACCCGGTGAGACGCCGGGTCGACCCACGGGCAGCGTCGGGGCTGGCGCGTATCGAGCGAATCAGCCAGGCCAGCACCAGCGCTGCGACCGCGAGCTCGACGTATCCCCACACCGGGTCGTCGCCGTCAGGTGTGGCATCGCCGATGCGCCCGAGCACGCCGCTGCCCAGCGTTGCGAGCAGCAGGCCTCCGCCGACGGTTGTCAGCCCAACCGCCGCCGTGAACGCCGCGATCCGGCGTCGATCGGCCCCGGCGGCGATCGCGGATACCACCAGGGCGGCCCCGAGTGGGTCGAAGCCGGCCAAGCCCAGGCCGGCTGCGCGCGCCAGCAGATCAAGCATGAGGGAGGCGTCGACAGACGCAGCGACGGGGTAGCGGGCGAGCCGACGCGGCCGGATTCGTGTTCCCGCCCGTCGGTACACTGGCTCGGTGGATGACCCCGTGAACCCGCCCGAAGCAGCCGAGGCTCCCAAGCGGCGGATCGGGCGGCCACGGGCGAGTGGTGTTGAACCGACGGGTGACGTGCGTGAACAGATCCTCGACGCCGCTGCGTACACCTTTGTCGCCAAGGGCTACACGGCCACCTCGACACGTGAGATCGCCGCGGCCGTCGGCCTGCGTCAGGGATCGCTCGCGCACTACTTCGAACGAAAACAGGACATCCTCGTCGAACTGGTTCGGCGGTCGCTGCGCCCAGCCCTGGACCACATGGCAGTCCTGGAGGACACGGCGGTGCCCGCGGCAGCAAAGTTCTATCGCTTCGTCCACTCCGACTGCCTGTCGCTGTGTGAAGACGAGCTCAACAGCGCGAGCTTGCTGGTGCAACCGGAGATTAGGAACCTCGATATAGCGGAGATCGACATCGAACGGACCCGCCTCACCGACGTCTACACGGCGTTGATCGCCCAAGCCTGTGACGAAGGTTCCTTTCTTGCTGAGGACAGCGAGTTTGCGGCGCGAGCGACGATCGGGATGGTGGAGAGTGTGGCCAGCTGGTTCGAGCGGGACTCCGATGCCGCGCCGCGTCGATGCGCTGACTGGGTCGCGAGGGCAATCACGGCTGGCCTCCTCGCGCCGGGTCATACGGTCGACGACGTTGTCGCTAGTGCTGAGGCGGCGCCACCGGCCCCACCCGTGTAGGCGGTTCACGTTCCCAACGGCGCGAGTGTCGCAGCAAACTCCTCGATCGACAGGCGCGGTTCGGCAAGCTCCGCCCAGGTGTCCTCCGCGACGAACCGCTCGGCGAGTTGCTCGGTGACCGCGATCACGTGTCCCATGAACGCGGCTTCCTCGGTGGGGAGTCCCATCTGGTCGATGACCGATTTCGGCATCGGCTGCGCGACGATCCCTCCACCGAGCCCGGAGGCGAAGCGTTGGGCCGCCTGGAGGAACGTGACGCCCTCACGGCCCTGCACGGCGTAGGCCTTGCCATGCGCGGTCTCGTTCGCGATCGCGCCGACGACCACATCGGCGTAATCGGATGAATTGGTGAACCAGATCGGGTAGCGGTCGAGGTCACCCATGACCGCGAGCACGCCGTCTTGGACCAGGAGCTGCATGGAGTCCAAGAAGAAGGAGCAATGGAAGAACGTGTAGGGAATGCCGCACTCGCGGACACTCGCCATTCCAACTTCGCGGATCACGTTCGTTGCCAACTCCAAGCCTTCGGTGTTGAAGTCGCGATGGAGAGCGTCGATGCCGGCGATCTGCATGATGTGGCCCACGCCGGCCGCCTGAGCCGCAGCGACGACGTTCGCGATGCCTTCGCGCTCCTCGTGGAAGTCACGGTCGTCGACCGCCGTAGTGTTCAGATGCACGTAGAGGTTTCGTGTCCCTACCAGTGCAGTCTCGAGCGAGCCCGGGTCGCTGACGTCGCCTTCGACGACGCGCACCGTGGAGGGAAGCAGCGACGTGGCCTTGTCCACGTTTCGGGCAACGGCGGTCAGCTCGACTCCGAGTTCGTCAAAACGACGCATCATCGACCCCGAAAGAAAGCCGGTCGCTCCGATCACTGTCAGTGTTCTGGTCTCAGTCATGGTGGTCACCCTCGTTGTGGACTGGAGCGGTCGACGTCGCGACGAGCGACCTCTTGGATAATATATATCGGTCAATCGAAAGGAATGCGCCCCTCGGAGACGACAACTGCGCGCGTCCGCAACCCTCGACAGCACCCTGCGGTTCGTTTGGGGTGATGGACTGGGTGCGGGGTTCACCGTTTCGCGACCCAAGGCCGCTGTGTGTCGGATGGGGACTACGACCGTTGAGATGAGGCGAGGCCGCAAGACATCGGTTGTGTGCGTGGCGTCGGGCTGCGATCGATGCGGCCGCGCGTTCTGGAGCGGGTAGTCGGTCGCCTACGTGCCTGATATCGAGCGGTGAGGTTCAGCTTCGAGGTCGAGCATTCTCGAACGGGTTCAGGGCAGCAGATTCAGGCTGTCGATCCTCGATTGAACGACGGTGAAGTGGCGTCGATCGATTGTTGCGATGTGGCTGACACCGAGTCGCTCGGCGGCAGCGATCACCGAAGCATCGACGGTTCCCAGCGGCAGATCTCCGTACTGCGCGACGAGCTCAGCGATGCGTATCCAGTCTGACGCCGCGACTGGTTCGACGATGAGATTGCCGGCGGCGAGGTCTCCGAGAAGCCGGACCTCGGGCTCGACACCGAGGCGCGTCCCGAGCAAGTAGACGACCTCGGTGACCACCAGGGTTGGAACGATCAGCGGCCCCGCGTGGGTTTCAAGCAGGTCGAGGCTCGCGTCGTGATGACGGTCGTCGCGGTCGATGTAGGCATACAGCGGCCCGGCATCGACGATCAGCGCGATGAGCCGACCTCGCTGGCGAGGATCTCCTCGATGCGCTCGGAGATGTCCGAGCGTCCGCTGGCACCGGCGCCCGCAGCAAGGAATCGACGTTTGCCTTGTGGCGCGGCGAGGAGTGTCTCGATCGCTTCTCTCGTCAGTTCAGACACCGTGACTCCTCGCCTCTCGGCCTCGTGCCGCAGGCGTGCGTCGAGATCGTCGGGGAGCTTCACAGTGGTTCGCTGCATGTATGCCAGCATACCGCGCTGGTGCGGCGAGCTCCAGCACGTTCCTGCGCACCTGGCCGAGCGCGGAAATGCCTGATTGAGTGGGGCGGGAGATGGCTCTTGGCACCTACGCTCGGGGTGGTGAATTGGACACTGGATGATGTTGAGGCCCGTGTGCGTGAGGCCATGGCGCCCGCGGGTTCGCTCGGGGAGGCCCGAGCGAACTATGCCCGACTGACAGAGGTGGAGTTGGGACCACCACCGGAGGTCACCTCCCACGAGGAGACGATCGCGGGCACGCGAGGAATCTGGGTGTCACCGTCCGCGCCCACTCCGGGCGTCGTTGTGGTCCACTGCCACGGGGGCGGATTCGCCACCGGATCAGCGGACACGCACCGGAATCTGTGCGCACATCTCAGCCTTGCCATAGGTGCAGCGGTCTTCGTCGCTGACTACGACCGGACTCCCGAAGCAGCATTCCCCCGTCAGCGTGACCAGATCTGCGCCGTCGTTGAGGCGATGGCTGACAACCATGCCGTGGTTCTCGGTGGCGACTCCGCCGGCGGAGGGCTGGTGTTTCAGGTCGCCTGCGCGCTGCGTGACAGTTCACGAGAGCTTCCCGTAGCGATGTACGCGGTTGGGCCGATGGTCGACTTCGAGATGAGAGGCGACTCCTATGCGTGGATCGGCACCGATCCCTGGTCCACGAGCCCTGAGGCTCACCGCTGGATCATCGACGCCTATCTCGGATCAGCGGTTGCCACTGACCCCCGCGTCAATGTCCTCTACGCCGACCTCACCGCCCTCCCACCGACGCTGATCCAGGTCGCGAGCGACGAGTTCCTCCACGACGACGCCACTCAACTCGCACACCGCCTCGAACAAGCCGGCGCCGAGGTACGCCTCGACACCGTTGAAGGCGTCACCCACGACTGGCACCTCTTTGCCCCCCACTTCGCACCCGCCACCCGCGCAATTCAGGAGATCGGCAGCTTCGCGCGCGACCACCTTCCAGACGGCCAAGATTAGAGCTGAGCCGCTCGTCGATACCGCGAGCCACCAGCCACCCATGACCGACAGTATCCGAGCGGGTCGCCGGTCGCGGAGCCACACGTCCGGCGACCGCTCGGTGTGGTCAGCGGCTGGCGCCGGCGACGAAGGTGGAGACGATGTAGGTGGCGTGGCGGTCGAGGGAGCCTCGGCCTCGGTCGTAGCGCATCGTCGTTCTGGGGTCGGCGTGCGACGCGGCTTCTTGGACGTCTCGGAGGGGGACCCCGGCGTCGAGGGCGGCGGTGATGAACGAGTGCCGTAGCGAGTGGGGCGAGATCCGCTTGTCGATCCCGGCTCGCTTCGCCAGGCGCCGCACGATCCGGGTTGAGGCGTGGCGGTCCAGGCGCCGGCTGCCGTCGTGGTTCATGAAGATCGGGCCGGTCTCGCGTTCGCCGATGTAGAGATCGATCGCACGTGCCGTCCGGGGCGACAGCGGGATGGTGGCGGTCTTCCCGCCCTTACGGCGGATGAACAGGGTGCGGTGGCCGCGGTTGACGTCGAGGTCGTCGATGTCGGCGCCGAGGGCTTCGGAGATTCGCAGCCCGTTCAACGCCAACAAACACGCCAGCGCGTGGTCCCGGCCGCCCGAGAGGCCGGCTTGGACGAGGAATGCGCCGAGTTCGTTGCGGTCGAGGTCGAGCGTGGACGATTCGTAGTTCTGCTTCGGACGCCGCACGTGGGCTGCGGGGTTGCGGTCGATGAGTCGTTCCTGGGAGCAGTAGTTGTAGAACCCGCAGATCGTCGACAGGCGCCGTCCGATCGTGGCCGGGGCTTTGCCCTCGGATTCACACCAGCGGGCGTAGAGCTCGATGTGGGCCCGTTCGACGACGAACAGGCCGAGCCCGGCGCCATCGAGCCAGCGGACCCATTGGCGCAGGTCGAGGCGGTAGGCCTCAAGTGTGGCGCCGGAGTAGCCGGCCAGGAACCCGGCGATCGCCCGGTTGACCTGCTGGCGGGTTGGGTCGACGTCGACCAGGACGAGCTGGCCGACGGTCTCGCTGCGATGAGTGGTGGTGTGCATGATGGTTCTCCTTCAACTGGACGGAGAACCGAGCCGATCACCCGATCAGAGCTGCATCAAGGTAAGTTGATGGATGTGGATCCGGTGATTCTGGCCAGCGCTCGCAAGCACAGGATCGACGACGAAGACATGCTCCACACCTACCGACACCCGATCCGAGTGTTCGACCTCGACGACCTCACCATGCTCATCGGACCCGACGCCGCAGCTCGCCTCCTCGAGATCGGCGTCGCCGAGGCCGAGGGCGTCGAGTTCATCGTTCACGCCATGGCGGCCCGACCCAAGTTCCTGGAGACCTGATGCCCAAATCGATACAAGAGATCCTCGACCACGCCGACGAGCTCGCCCAGCGGTTCGAGGACTACGAGCCCGACCCCGACGACGAGCGCCCCGTCGAGGAATACCTCCTCGAACGAGCCGCCCTCGCTCGTGCTCGAGGCGAGCGCCAGATCGTCGACGCCGTCACCGCCGCCCGCGCCAAGGGCATCCCCTGGCAGCGCATCGGCGAACTGCTCGGCACATCCGCCCAGGCTGCGCAGCAGCGATACGGCGCCGTCGTCGAGACCGGCTGACGACGCTCGCAAGAACGCTCAGGACGTGCCGCTATCGAGCAGCGGATTCACATGGTTTCTCGCAGGGACGTTAGGCGTCGTCGGTCGCGGGGCCGAAGGTGGCGTCGGCCCACCACTCCACGCCTTGTGGCCGCGCGAGGTCACCGAGGGCCAGCTCGGCGGTGAGCACATCGGAAGAGAGGGGTAGTGATGGCTCGTCGGCGAAGGTGAGCATGACCAGTTCGTCAGTGCTGGCCCAGTAGAAGCGACAATCCGTGACGCCACTGGCACCGCGGGTTGCGCGGCAGACCTCGATCATCGCGGCGGCCAGGTCGTCGCGCGACGCCGCGTCTCGCCGCTCCCATCTGGCCATGTTCACCCAAGCCATCGTCTCTCCGTCCTCGAATGTGTGTCTGTCGTGGTGTGCCGCTATCGAGTCGTGCCGCTCTTTGCGCGCAGCGTTGTCATCTCTACCAGATTCGTGGTGGTCGAAGCGGTCGCGACGACAGCACCCTCATCGTCTCTCAACAGGGCCTCGATGAACGCGACCGAACGCCCACTCCTGACAACGCGAGCGTCTGCGACATAGGTTCCCAACCTCAGGGCCTGCAAGCAGCTGGTCTTGATCTCCAAGGTGGTGGGGACGCGGCCGGTTCCCGCGATGCCTGCTATGGCGCAGGCCTGGTCAAGCATCTGTGTGATGTACCCCGCGCCGATGAAGCCGGCGGCGTTGAGGACTCCTTCGGTTGGAGTGAACTCGAACACACAGGTGCCGACTTCTTGACTCACCGAGCGAATGGTTCCGCCCACGGCCGCGTTCGAAGGCGGTTTCGACGCGTTCAACTCCTCGACGAGTTGCTCATCAGTGGCCATGCGTCAGTTCCTCTCGACTGTCTCGTCCGACAGCTCGCCGACGTATCATACGTAGCTGCCCGCGGGGACCATCACCTTGCTACTGCCGGGAGGCTTCGCTGCTGGCCCCGCGGTCCACCGTTTTTTGGGCAGACCCCGACAGCACCGACTGGGAATCGATCATCGTCGAGCAAGATGGTTCCTACCTGGCAGGTATTCGGCCGGTCGACGGAGCCGTCGATCCGACAGTTCCTCGATGTGAGATTGCGTATCGGGCCACCGGGACATCGCTGGAGGACTTCGTTGCCTTCGTCGAAACCATCAGGACCAAGTTCGACGCCTAACTACTTGCCCCTGAAGAAGTAGTCGCTCGGACTATTTCAGGACGAAGTAGCTAGACCTGGCTTCACCAGCTCCACCCCTCGCTCTCAGCTCCCTTAGAACGGCGGCAGACCCGCCCAGAACCGGCAGATTCGAGCGGGTCGCCGGAGCCGGTCGGTGGCTGCCGGCGGCCGCTCGGGTCCGTCAGCGGCTGGCGCTGGCGACGAAGGTGGACACGATGTAGGTGGCGTGGCGGTCGAGTGATCCGCGGCCTCGGTCATAGCGCATCGTGGTCCTGGGATCGGCGTGGGATGCCGCTTCTTGGACATCTCGCAGCGGGACACCGGCGTCGAGCGCGGCGGTGATGAACGAGTGCCGCAGCGAGTGGGGCGAGATGCGCTTGTCGATGCCGGCCTTCTTGGCGAGTCGGCGGACGATCCTGGCTGAGGCGTGGCGGTCGAGGCGTCGGGTGCCATCGTGGTTCATGAAGATCGGGCCGGGCTCGCGTTCGCCGATGTAGAGGTCGAGCGCCCGGGCGGTCCGTGGCGAGAGCGGGATGGTGGCGGTCTTGCCGCCCTTGCGGTGGATGAACAACGTCCGGTGGCCCCGGTTCACGTCGAGATCGTCGATGTCGGCTCCGAGCGCTTCGGAGATCCGCAGCCCGTTCAAGGCGAGCAGGCAGGCAAGGGCGTGGTCGCGTCCTCCTGACAGGCCGGCTTGGACCAGGAACGCGCCGAGTTCGTTGCGGTCCAGGCCGAGCGTGGATGATTCGTAGTTCTGCTTGGGGCGCCGCACGTGGGCGGCTGGGTTGCGGTCGACTAGGCGCTCCTGTGAGCAGTAGTTGTACAAGCCGCAGATGGTCGACAGCCGTCGTCCGATCGTTGCGGGTGCCTTGCCTTCGGACTCACACCAGCGGGCGTAGAGCTCGATGTGGGCTCGCTCGACGTCGAACACGCCGAGTCCGGCGCTATCGAGCCAGGTGATCCACTGGCGGAGGTCGAGGCGGTAGGCCTCGAGTGTGGCGCCGGAGTAGCCGGCCAGGAACCCGGCGATCGCCCGGTTGACCTGCTGGCGGACGGGGTCGACGTCGACCAGAACGAGCTGGCCGACGGTCTCACTGCGATGGCAGGTGGACATGATGGTTTCTCCTTCAGATAGGTGGAGAACTGAGCCGATCACCCGAGCCACGCCGTATCAAGGTAAGTTGATGGATGTGGATCCGGTGTCTTGGCCAGCGCACGAAAGCACGGGATCGACGACGAAGACATGCTCCACGTCTACCGCAACCCGATCCGAGTGTTCGACCTCGACGACCTCACCATGCTCATCGGCCCCGACCGAGCCGCTGGCCTGCTCGAGATCGGTGTGGGAGAAGCGGAGGGTGTCGAGTTCATCGTCCACGCCATGGGGACCCGACCCAAGTTCCTGGAGACCTGATGCCCCGATCCATCCAAGAAATCCTCGACCACGCCGACGAACTCGCTCAACGGTTCGAGAACTACGAACCCGAACCAGGCGACGAGCGCCCAGTCGAGGAATACGTCCTCGAAAGAGCCGCCCTCGCCCGAGCCAGAGGCGAGCGCCAGATCGTAGACGCCGTCACCGCCGCCCGCACCAAGGGCGTCTCCTGGCAGCGGATCGGCGAACTCCTCGGCACCTCAGCCCAGGCCGCTCAGCAGCGATACGGCGCAGTCATCGAGACAAGCTGATCCCGAGCATCAAGAACGCTCAGGACGTGAGGATATGGGGGTAATCCCTGCCGCTAGAGATTTTCGAGTAACGGATTTGGGCGACCGCGCCGGCTACTCGCATGCCTGAGGGCGTCGGTCGCGAGACCGTCTGGCGTGAATATGTCAACTCGTGAGCCAGGCGAAGGGGCCGTCGTCGCTAGCTCGGCTGTCTGAGAACCCGTCGTGTTGACCTCAGGCTCGCGCATTCGAGGGTCAGGCGTTGGTGGCGAGTTCTTGTTGTTTCCGCGCGGACGGCTGGCCTGTCTCGACGAAGGTCGCCATGTCGTCGAGCAACTCGGGGTAGAGCTTGTTGAGCGCCCTCTTCATCGGAATCTCGGCAAGGTGCCCGATGACAGGCATAGTCTCGATGCGCGGACCGATTGTTATCTCGGTCTCAGTGTCGGAGATCGATCCCAGAGACCAGGTGCTAACGGCCGAACGCACGAAGAACGGTAGCCCGCTGACCGAGAACACGAAGGCGTGGTTAGCGTCGTCGATCTTGACGATCGTGTCCTTCAGTGTTCCGGTCTCGGTACCGCACACCCGGTCGAAGTCTTCCGAGTCGGTTCCGCTCCGGCAGCTCTTCGTGCCGAACGCCCACTCGTGGGCATTGGCGAAGTCATCGATGACGAACCGCCAGACTTCTTCGATTGGCTTGTTGATCTTTCTAGTGGCCTTGATGTCGAGCATCTCGATGTCCTTTTCGGGATGTGTTGTCGCCGCTCAGGATGCGAGCCAGGCACGGGCCTCGGTACGGGTGGCGAAGTAGGCGGTTGGGAATTCGGCGGGTCCTTCGGGGGCGGGTGGTGCGCCGATCGGCGGGAAGCCGGCAGGGACGATCAGCGCCTGCTTCTTGACGCCCGCGGCGTTGAGGCGGGGGATGGTCTTGGCGTCACGCCAGGCAATGTCCATGTCCTCGGCGTTCATGCCGAACTGAACTGCGTCGATGAGCATCGAGGAGCGGCCGCAGCGCTCGACGGCATCGGCGATGACAGTCTGGCGCTCGTTGAAGCTGTCGCCGGTGAACGCCGAGGTGGCGTCGTACCAGCGGATTTCGAGGTAGTCGTCGTCGGGGTAGTCGATCAGGGAGCCGTAGGTGTCTTCGTGGACGATGTGTGGCTGCATGGTGTGTCAGCTTTCTCGGTTGGGTGGCTGGTTCTCGTTACGGAACCGGCTGGTTCCGTCTACTCTAGACCGAGGGGTTCCGGAACGCAACAGTTCTGCTATGGTTTGTCGTATGTCCGAGGAACCAGGCCGCCGGCCCGTGAACACCGCTGGTCGACGTCGCGACGAGCAACGCACCGACGCCATCCTCGCCGCCGCCGCCGACCTCTTGTTGGAGGTCGGCTTCGATCGGATCCGGACCCAGGACGTCGCCGATCGCGCCGGAGCTGGCAAGGGGGCGATCTACCGGCGCTGGCCCACCAAGGAAGCGCTGCTGGCCGAGGCCATCCGCAACATGCCTGCAGGCCAAGGACCAGTCACCGACGACCCGGTCGCCGACCTCCGCACCCTCGTCGGGGAGCGCTGCCGCACCGCCGAGGAAAAGCCCGACCTCGTCCCTGGTCTCATCTCCGCAATGCGAGCCGATGAGGGCATCGAAGCCGCTGTCAAGGAGGGCTACGACCTCCGATATGTGCGTGACACGATCGCCCGCATCCTCGGACCGGACCACCCGCACCTCGACCTGCTCACCGACATGACCCAGGCCGTCCCGATCCTTCGAGCGGCCTTCACACCGCGAGCCCTCGACGGCGAAGCGATGACCGAAGAGATCGTCTCGCTCATCGAATCCCTCGCCGACACGTCCGGCCGAAACACCTTGAGTTAGCTGCGAAACGACCTCGGCCCGTCACCCCGATACCCGCTCAGGATCCGGCACTGCGGAGTGCAGGTCGAGCAAGTGTCGATCTCCATCCCGGCCGAGCGCGCGTTCTGGAGCGGGTTGCCGCTCGCCTACGTGCCTGATTGATGCTGGGGGTGCGTTGCGGCGGGTGTCGTAGCGTCGATGGCGTCGGTCGGTTGGCTCTCTATGTGCCTGCCGCCTTCGGGTTGGCTTTGTATCGAACTGTCAACCGGCCGGTGTCCATTGCCCGGGGTGTGGCTCGAAGCCGGGTTGGGGAACCAACATCGTCCTCGAAATGCTGGACGGCCGGATCGTTTCCATGACCGAGTATCGACGAACCAGCAAGGCCCGCCGCGTCGCCGACGGCTGAGTCGGACGTTCAGACCGACGCTTCGGCTGACTTAGTTCTGCTCGATCATCGAGCGCCGTCTACATCGGGAGGCTGGCGTTGGCCACGCTGGGACGGGCGTTGTCACGATGCGCCGAGTAGCTCGGCGACCCGGTGCGAATCTGGATTGTCGTTGACGCAGGCCCGAGCCCAGCCAGCGGCGTCGCTGTCATGGCGGCCGTCGCGGATCATGGGATCGGCACCGCGTTCGAGCAGCCCGGTGACGGCGTCGGGGTTGCGGAACAAGATGGCGAGGTGAAGTGCGGTCATGTCGAGGTGGACACCGGCGTTGACGTCGGAGCCAGTTGCGGTGAGGTAGTCGACTACGGGCATCCGGTTGTTCGCGCCGGCGAAGACGAGCGCTTCGGCGATGATCACGTCCGGCTCGTCACTTCGGGTCTTCCCTGGTGGGTGTCCAACATCTGCGAGCTCGGGCCGGTATGGGCCAGGATCTTCAACAAGTTCGCCGTTCGGGTTCAGCCATCGTCGCACTCGGTCGAGTTGACCGGTGGCCGCGGCGAGCCACAGCGAGGGGCGATGGAGACCGTGAGAGACGAGGACGTCAGCGGACTTCGTGGCTCCGTGCAGCGCAGCAGATTCAAGCGGAGTGATATCGGCGTCGGCTCTTGCTGCCGGGTTCGCGCCGGACGCCAGAAGCTGGGTGCACAAGGCCTCGAGGTTCCAGCAACCTGCCAGGTTCAAGGAACGGTTGAGGGGTGATCCTGCATCGATCAGGATTGCGACGATTTCGGGGTTGATCTGGTGGGGTGGCTGAGTCATCCACTCCAACAACGTGTTGCCGCTCCACGATTCGATGACGATATCGGCGTCAACCTTGATCGCGTCCTGCAGCGCCTGGACGTCATCGGCGAGCATCGCGTGTAGGGCAGGTTGCACCCGCTCGTCCTCGAGTTCCGGCATGGCGCGATGGTAGGTGGCGTAGCGTGTCAGCTGTGAGGGTGCAGCTGCGTTACTTCGAGGACTGCCCGAGTTGGCGTGTCGCTGCGCATCACCTCGAAGCGCTTCGCGTTGACTTCGACCTCGACATCGAGCTCGAGGTCATCGACACCCCCGAGGCTGCGGAACGCGTTGGATTCCTGGGGTCGCCCAGCATCATCGTTGAAGAACGGGATCTGTTCGCCACCGACGACCAGGCGGTCGGTCTCGGTTGCAGGTTGTACTCGACACCGGACGGTCCAGCCGGATGCCCCACCCTCAACCAAGTCCGCGATGCGCTCTACCAGCACCGGCCTCGCGTGACGTAGGGCGGCGACCGACGATGCCGAAGACGCCCTTCGATCTCTCGCACTTGTTCGTCGAGATCGACCGAGAACGCCGACGACAGGGTCTGAGCTGGACGGCGCTCGCACGTCACGTCGGGGTCTCGTCGTCGACGATTCGCCGACTCGAATCAGCCGACGACGCCGAGGCCGACGGTGTTCTCGCGCTCATCGACTGGCTCGACATGCGACCTGAGGACTTCGTCCCAGGCAGCGCCGTGCGTGGCCGCAAGCTCATAAGAGTCGAAGACGGCTACATCCGCGTTGACATGGCACGAGTCACAGCCGCGCAACGCGAGTCGAGCCCATCGAGGGGACGAACGCGTACAACGATCCAACGCCTCGTCCAAGCCGCCCAAGGGTCCCATCAGCCGATCGCTGAACTCACGAGAACCACCGACAGCTGACTGCCGTTGACGGCGCGCCCATACCCGGCACTGCGGAGCGCGCGTCAGCGCTGGTCTCGGTCTGCGATCCGGGTCGAGCGAGCGTTCTGGAGCGGACTGGCGCTCGCCTACGTGCCGATCTCGGACGGTTGGACGGCTCAGTTGATGCGAGCGATATGCGTGCCGCTGCAGCGCTTCAGTGCAGCCCCCCTTGTTCCACGGTGACGGTGAGAAGGACCGAAGGGGCGTCAGGGTCGTCGACTGGGCTGGCTACGACGAGGTGTGCAACGAGAGCGGTTTGGTCTCCGCAGCGGTGACACCGGGGCGGGTGCCGTCTTCGATGTCGGCCTTGCGGAGCCAGCCCGACAACGTCATCGCATGGATCCCGAAATCGGCGGCAACCGCCTCGAGCGTCACACCGGGTTCACGATTCCGGGCGACCCGAACGACGTCGTCACGGAACTCCTTCGGATAGGGCTTGGGCATTGGAACATCCTCTCCGGCCCACTCCGCGAGCAAGCCATGTTAGATGTCCCCCTCACGCGCGGCAGTCCCTGGCGAGCGAAGGCTCGACGTCGATCCGTGCGCAACCTGGGCGCGACTCGGGTTCGGTTCTTCTTCGGTTCAGAGATTTCATGCCGTCTCGGGTTGTCACCGGAGTCGGCGTAGTTCGGTCTCGGTGGGGATTTGTTGGGTTTGGGTGATGGTTTGGAGGATGGCTGCGGTGTCGATTGAGGCGTCGTTGACGAGGAGTGCGGTGGTTTGGTTGGTGGTGGGGTTGTGGGTGAGCAGTGATTGGAATCCGAACGTTCCTCCGCTGTGGCCGACGAGTTGATCGTTGACGATGATTCCGAGTCCGTAGGCTTGGGCGGCTCCGTAGAAATCGTCGCCGGGTTGCATGGCGTATTGGTTGTCAGTGGCGCTGTCGATGAGTGCCTGGGTGCCTGGAAGCTCGTTGTTGAACAGTGCGGTGATGAATCGGGCTAGGTCGCTGGTGGTGGAGATGAGGGCACCGGCGCTTCCTGAGAGCGCGTCGATGCTGGCGAACTCGGAGATGACCACGTCTTGGTCGGCGAGGCCGAGTTCCTTTGTGTTGACGACGCCGTCGAGGTCGGTTCGGCAGTCGTTGTGTTGGCCTGGCCAGCACGTATGGTCGAGGCCGAGGGGCTCGATGATTCGGGTTCTGATGGCTTCGGCGGGGTGTTCGCCGGTGACGGCGGCGATGATGTCGCCGGCGTAGATGTAGCCGGCGTTGGAGTAGGCCATGTTTGTGCCGGTGCCGAGTTGGGCGGTGTCGGTGAGGGGGGCGATGTCGGGGTTGGTTTGGTCGTTCCACGCGGCGAGGAATGCTGGGTCGTTGGGGTCGTCGATGATGCCGCCGCGGTGGCTGAGGAGTTGGCGGATGGTCGCGGTGCTGTCGAGGTCGATGTAGTCCGACGCCGTGTCGTCGAGTCCGAGTTGGCCTTCGGCGGCGAGTTGAACGAGGACAACGGCGATGAACGTTTTGGTTGTGGATCCGATCCTGAATCGGGTGTCGGAAGTGTCCCCGTCTGATCCGATGAATTCGTTGTCGATGAGCGCGGCGATTCGGATCTCCGGCAGAGCGTTGGTCGTGGCGGTAGCTGTGGAATCGGCTGGCGTTGTGCTCGTGGTTGGGGCTGTTTGGGTGGCCGTGTTGCTGGCGCAGGCCGACACGACCACGGCGAACATGAGTGTGGCCCAGCTGATTCGGGGCCCGATCGTTCGGACTGTGTGGTGGGTGTGGGGCATGGTTGGTGTCTTAGTTGTGGGGGCGGATGGCGTCGGCGGGGTCGAGGCGGGCGGCTTTGGTGGCGGGGTAGAGGCCGGCGATGGCGCCGAGGGCGAGCGCGGCGGCGACGCCGATGGCGAGTGCTTGGGTTGGGATGGCGGTGGTCCAGTTTTGGGCTTGGGCGTAGGTGTGGGTGGCGGCGGTGCCGGCTGCGATGCCGAGGGTTCCGCCGAGGGCGGCGAGGGCGGTGGCTTCGATGACGAATTGGGTTCGGATGTGGCCTTTGGTGGCGCCGAGGGCGCGGCGTAGGCCGATTTCTCCGCGGCGTTCGAGCACGGAGATGACCATGATGTTGGCGATGCCGATTCCGCCGACGAGCAGGGCTACTGCTCCGAGGGCGAGGAGGAGGTTCTGGAGGTTCTGGTCGACTTTGGCTTGGGCTTGGAGGGCGTCGGAGGGGCGTGAGACCTGGACTTCGCTGGGCGATGCGGGGTTGGCAGTGCGGGCGAGCAGCGGTCTGGTTTGGTCGATTCGGTCGGGGCGGATGCGTAGGTAGATGGTGGTGGGGTTGGGGTCGGCGCCGAGTTGGGTGGTGGCGTAGTGGTGGCCGACGAAGGCGGTCCGGTCGAGGTCGGGGTGAAGGGGATGGGCGGCCATGATGCCAACGACCTGGAACGTTTGCCCCGCGACCGACACGGTGGGTCCACCGGAGAGTTCGTGGATGCCGAGGCGTCGGGCGGCGACTGACCCGAGGACGGCGACGGGGAGTTGTTGGGTGCCGGTGTCGATGAGTCGGCCGTGGGCTGGTTCGAGTTGGAGGGCACCGGTGAGGTCGCCGTTGGTGGCAGCCACGGTGATGCCGTTGGGGGTGTCGTCGTGGATGCTTCGGGTGATGGTGGTTTCGAGTTGGGTGATGGCGGCGGTGCTGGTGACGGTAGCGACCTGGTCGAGCATGGGTTGGGCATCGACGGGTAGTTGTGATGCGTCGCCGAACGCGCTTTGCCCGGGGCGGACTTGGAGCAGGTTGGTGCCGAGTTCGTCGAGCTCGGCGAGCAGGTCGGCTTTGGATGATGCGGAGATGCCGACGACGGCGACCATCGACGCGATCCCGATCGCTACCCCTACTGCGGTGAGCAGGGTTCGCCCAGGGCGGGCGATGAGCCCCGACAAGCCAGTGACGAGCCGGTCGATGGACCGCATCCGTGAGCGCGGCCCGGCCCCGGTCATCGCTGTTGCCCGACCGCGTGGGGCTGGGTGTCGGTTTCGATCTTGCCGTCGCGGATCTCGATTCGTCGCGGAAGCCGGGCGGCGACCTCATGGTCGTGAGTGATGACCGCGATGGTGGCGCCATGTTCGGTGTTGAGCTGTTCGAGCAGAGACAAGATGTCTGCGCTGGTGGATGTGTCGAGGTTGCCGGTGGGTTCATCCGCGAGGATCAGCGATGGTTCCGACACCAGGGCTCGGGCAATGGCAACGCGTTGGCGTTGTCCCCCGGAGAGTTTCGATGGCCTCGTGCCGGCCCGTTGGGCGAGGCCGACCTTGTTGAGGGCGTCGAGCGCTGCTTGGGTGCGGTGTTTCGATGAGGTGCCTTGGTAGAGCAGGCCGTTGGCGACGTTGGTGACAGTGGTCGCTGTTTCGATGAGGTGGAAGCTCTGGAACACGAACCCGAGTCGGCTCGAACGCAACCCGCAGAGCTGGCGGTCCGACAGGGTGCCGGTGTCGGTGCCGTCGATTCGTACGGTGCCTGAGGTCGGGCGATCGAGCGTGCCCATGATGTTGAGCAGGGTCGATTTGCCCGAACCGGACGGGCCGATGATGGCGACCATCTCGCCGGCGAAGACCTGTAGGTCGATGCCGTCGAGGGCTCGGATGGGGGGTTCACCATCGAACTCCTTGGTGATGTTGGCGAGTTCGATGACCGGGATGGCCTTGGTCATGTCGGCACGACCACTTCGGTGCCTTCATCGATATTGTCGATTTCGGCGATCCCGTCGACTACGTCGCCCAGCTGCACTGCGGTCACCTCTGGGCCGGTGGGGGTCACAACTTGGACTGCCCAGCCTCCCTCAGCCAGCGCGAGCAGGGCTCGGGCCGGTACCGTCAACACGTCATCAGCAATCGTCTTGGTCGCGGTGACCTTGATGGTCTCGGCTGTTCCGAGTGCGCCGGCTTCAACGGTGATCTCGACCTCGTACTGGGTGGTGCCTTCCGGCGAAACCGACCTGGTGGTCTTGGTCACGGTGCCTGGGACCGTGCCATCGGGGCCGTCAACCTCGACGGTCGCACCGGTCGCGAAAAAGGCCCGCTTCTTCGCCGAAACGGTCACGGTGATGGTCGGTTCCGGCGATGTGACCGTGAGGCTGGTGAAGGCGTCGCCTTCGATGAGTTCGCTCTCGACCCGTACCGGCCGGTCGACAAACACGATCTGGGCTCGGTCCACACGACCTGTCGCGGGGAGCCCAACCGACGTCTGCCAGGCTTTGACGGCACGCTCGGTCGACACCCCGAAGATGCCGTCTGGTTCGAGGCGGCCATCGTCGTCGAAGCCCTCAGCAAGCAGAAAGGCTTGGAGCTGGTCGACATCGGTACCGGATTGGAGACCCACGCGTACGCCGGCCTCGTCCCGCTCACCCGATGCGACCCGCCGCAACTCTCGATACATCGGCGCCGACCCCGCGGCCAGAGTCACAGGACGCTCGTTGACCCACACCGCAACATCGCCCTCGGTCAACAGGTCGTCTTGCGCTGGTGCACGGGTCACGATCCCTTGGGTGTCGATCGGTAACGTCGAAACAGCGCCATGGCCTACGCTGCCGTTGGCCTCGACCGACTCGGTCAGGCTTCGCCGCGACACCGCCACCGTCTCGACGGGAGCCAGCGCCGCTACCTGATCCGTTTCGCCCTGGGAGTTGGAACCTCTGGAACGGCCGGCCGCGATCACGGTAGCGGCGATCGCCGCGAGCACAACGACGGCGGCAACAGTCCGTTTGGCTGTCACGGCTGGTCGCCGTCGCTAGGCGCGGTGAGGCCGGCCTCGCGCTCACAACCACTCAACGCTGCGTCGAACTCCTCGAAATCTACATCGACCGGAACGTCCATCACGCCGCTCGCGGAGCTGACGTCGACATCGAACCCCTTGTCATCCATGCAGCGCTGCACAGCCAACATCGCATCCGCGAACTCCGCCTCTTGTTCAGGAGACAACTCCAAGTCCCCGAACGCTTCGTCCAAGATCGGGTTGCACTCCTCTTGGGCGGCCTCAAAATCCTCAACACTCGGCACCTCGTCTCCAGGATCGACAGCACCTGGTTCTTCTTCGAGCTCAGCGCCACCACCGATGCCCTCCACCTCGATCCCGTGTTCGGCCATGCAAGCCTCAAAGCGGGCGAACAGCTCATCCGCGTCGGCGGGCGACACCGAATCGTTGCTCGTCTCAGCGCTACCGGCGTCGCCCGCTTGCTCAGACGGATCTTCCTGGTCGGAGGAGTCGCCTGCGGAGTCCACGAGTGACGGCAACTCTGGATCGACTGAGGAAACGTCGCCGCCGCCGCACCCAGCCACCAACACAGCGAGCGTCAGTGCAACCATCGCCACCACTCTGGTGGCGTCGGTGCGCGCTTCTGGCTTCTTGTCGAGTACAGACATCGGCTCGTCATCCATTCACATCGGCTTGTTGGACAACGGGCATTGTGGAGGGTGCAGTTGAGAACGATCTGAGAGGCGCTGAGAACCGCCCTCAGGTCTTCTCAGATCGTTCTCAGCAGCTCGGGCGATACTGGGCTGGTGCGTATTCTTGTTGTCGAAGACGACCCGGTGATCTGCGCGGCGCTGCAAGGGGGGCTCGCGGCTGAGGGGTTCGATGTCGATCTCGCCAGCGACGGCGACACCGGGCTATGGATGGGGCTCGAACACACCTATGCCGCGATCGTGCTCGATGTGATGTTGCCGGGCCGCAACGGGTTCCGGGTTTGTGCCGACCTGCGAGCCGGGGGGGTGGACACGCCGATTCTGATGTTGACCGCAAAATCAGGCGAGTTCGACGAAGCCGAGGGGCTCGACTCGGGCGCCGACGATTACCTGACCAAACCCTTCTCGTTCGTCGTGCTCGCCGCACGGATACGGGCCCTGCTGCGCCGCGGCGGTCCCCGCCAGTCTGTGGTGCAGGTGGTCGGTGATCTCGAGATCGACTACAACCAGAAACGCTGCCGCCGCGGCACCACAACAGATATCGCCCTCACCGGCCGCGAGATGACACTCTTGGAGGTCCTCGCAAGACAACCCGGCGACGTCTGGTCCAAACAACAGCTCCTCGATCAGGTATGGGGTCCCGACTTCGGCGGAGGCACAAACGTCGTCGAGGTCTACATCGGGTATCTCCGCAAGAAGCTCGACACCGGTACAGGCCGGACTGTGATCGAGACGGTGCACGGTCACGGCTACCGGCTCCGGCCATGAGGCTGCGCTCGCTGCGGGTGAAACTCCCGCTACTGGTCGGTGTCTTGTTCGCGTCGGCTCTGGTCCTGGCTGGTCTCGTGGCCCGCTCCGAGATTCATCACAGGCTGGTCAGCGACACCACCGCCAACGCCGAATCGATCCTCGGGACCTACCTCCAAGCACTCGAAGGTGGCCAGGAAGTACTACCCAAACCCGACAGCGCCGAGTCGACCCGCTTCTACTACATCGACCAAACCGGACTCGAGATCAGCCCGTCAGAATTCGAGGACCTTGTTATCGTCGCCCTCGAGGACGAAATCCCCGCGCTCGTCGACACGCTCACCCCAGACCCAACCCAGTTCCCTGACGAGCTGACGATCATCGAAATCGGCCCCCCGGTCGAGATCGAAGCCGGTGTCGTCACCGCGGTCGGCGAACCCCGGGACGTGGATCTCGGGTCCGAGGTGGTCGCAGTAGCAGCCCCGATAGCGGTTGGAGGCGAGGAACTCTCCGTCGTCGTGTCCTCGCCGCTCAAACCCGTTGACGACACCATCGGAACCCTCACCGTCGCCGGGCTCATCATCATCCCCTTCCTCGCGCTCCTCGCCGCAGGAGCGACCTACCTGACCGTCAACAGGGCCCTACGACCAGTCGAAGCAATGCGCAGCCATGTCGAACGAACCACCGTCCAAAGCCTCACCGACAAGATCCCCCCGCCAGGCACCGGCGACGAAATCGATCGACTCGCAGTCACCATGAACGATCTACTGGACCGGCTCCATGTCAGCGGAGAACAACAACGCCAGTTCATCTCCGACGCCTCCCACGAACTCCGCAGCCCCATCACCGCAACCCTGGCCACCATCGAAGCCACCAACGCCGACACCATCACTGAGACCTGGCCACAGGTCGCCGCGACCCTAACAACCGAGCAACAACGCCTCGCAACCCTCGTCGACGACCTTCTCTTCTTGGCGCACCACGACGAACATGCCACCGCGAGATCTCCGTCGGCGTCTCTGAACGGCGATGTCGACCTCGACGAACTCGCCCTTGACGAAGCCTCCCGGGCCCGGCCAGTCCCGGTCACCGCCCACATCGAAAGCCCGCAGCGAGTCACCGGAAACGCCCAGCTCCTGCGACGCTGCCTCACCAACCTCGTCGACAACGCAGCCCAGCACGCCGCGAGCTGCGTCGACATCACCGTGACAACCGAGGCCGACGGTCGGGCTGTGTTGCGAGTCGATGATGACGGACCAGGCATACCAGCCAAAGACCAACGACGGATCTTTGAACGGTTCACGCGGCTCGACCCTGCCCGCAAGAGAACCGGCGGAGGCGCCGGCCTCGGACTCGCCATCTGCGACGCAATCGTCCACCAACACCACGCCCAGCTCCGCTACCAGACCAGCCCATCGGGCGGCGCCAGCTTCGAACTCACTTTCCCCGGCCCGTTTGATCCTCCATTGCCGGAGCGCAGAGGTCGTTGAACGGGCCGTTCGCCGTTGGTGGCAACCACACGACTCGCAGTCTCAGCTCAGTTGTCCAGCCTGCCGCTGGCACGGGAAAAGGTTTGGGCTGGGTGGATAGAAAGGTCACCGGTTGGTGTCTAACCCGAATGTGAACGAGACCGCCACCGCACCTCAACCACCCGTTGGGATGAGTGTTTCCGAGTTCGAGGCACAGCTTCGCCTCGTTGATCCTGCGATGCGTCGTCTCGCCTACCGCCTGGTCGGACCCGCGGTCGATGACGTCCTCCAAGGCGCGTACACCGCCGGGTTCAGGGCCCGGGAGAGCTTCGAGGGCCGCGCTCGATTTGAGACGTGGATGTATCGGATCGTTTACAACACGAGCCTCAACTACCTTCGCGATCAGCGCAGACGCACACCGCACACCCACGACACGGCCGATCTGAGCGAACTTCCGAGTGGCACAGCCGGCCCCGAAGAGCTCGCGGTCAACCGGCGGGACCTCGCGGCGGCGCTGGCCGAGCTCAGCGCGGAGCAGCGAGCCGCAGTCATGTTGGTCGACGCGGAAGAGATGACCTTCGAACAGGCAGCCAACGCGTTGGGCGTCGCCGTTGGCACCGTGGCGTCACGGGTCAGCCGGGCCCGACAATCTCTACGCCGCCACCTCCAAGGAGGCCCCGACCAATGACGCATGACCGCGAGATCGGCGAGGCCCTCCGATCGCTGCCCACTCCCGAACCCCGACCGCAGTTCTGGCCCGATGTGCGAGCCGAACTCGACGAAGCAGCCGGCTCACAACCCGCAGTCACAGGCCGCGTCGTGAGCTCCGATCCCCCACTGCCCGACCCACAAAACGAAGTGACTCTCATGCCTACCCAACCCCCAAACACCTCGAACCGTCACCGGCTCATCCTGGTCGCCGCAGCCGCCGTTGTCGCCATCGTCGGCGCGTCGATCGCCTACATCAACCTCCGCGACGATGACAATGCCACCACCCAGGTCGCAGCAGATGGCAGCTCAGCGTCGTCGACGTCGGACCCCGCGTCCACGCCCGAGTCCCGCCCGGCCGCCGGCATCAGCGAAGACAGCCTCGCCAACCTCACGTACCCATCGACGTGGGGAGTGGACGGAGAGGTGACGCTCACCGACGGGAGAGGCGAAGGCGACTCAGCCCCGGGTTCAGCCGCTACCACAACGGTTGACCTGCACCAGCACGCGTTCGGCGACCTCGACGGCGACGGTATCGGCGACGCCATCGCCGTGCTGGTGACCGACCCGGGAGGCTCAGGAACCTTCTATGACCTCTACGCAATCAACGGCGCCAACAACGCTGTCAGCGAACCACTTGAACTCGGTGACCGCATCACCGACCTTCAGATCGCCATCGGAACCGATGGTTCCGTCGAAGCCATCTACACCGACCGCGACGGAACCCCTCACAACCTGCTGATGAGCTACGACGCTGGTCAGCTCGTTCACGTTGAACCCTCGTTCCCGCTGTTTGATCCCTATGAGGACACCGGTTGTTGGATAGCTGGTGAGTCCGATGCCACCATCAACTACCTCGACGACACCAGCACCCTCATCGCCTGCGAAACCGGGGATGCGGACGCGGTGGCCGCGGCAACCGGGGGTTCCATCGTCGACACCATCGACGGCTACACCCTCATCACCATCCCCGACCGCTCATGACCACACGTCACACCACCCGTCGCCACGTCCCCGCGGATCTCCGCCACGTGCAGGCCGCGGCGAGCAGCCTCTGTTGCTGGTGCCACAAGACGCGGACGCCGTTGTGGCGGCAAGGCGCTCAGCACTCGACAAGTACGGAAACCACAACTGGAGGCCGAACGGCTTCGGCGCCAACGTACCGCCACACGCCGAAAACCCGACGGCTCAGCCGTCGTCGCGGCAGCGCCCCGACCCCACTCTCCGCTGCAAGAGGGTGCACTGTCCCCGCGAGACGACGCCTCGACTTCCTGCGAGCGCGACGGCTGAAAAGGAGTTGCCTGGAGGCTCCCGTTGTGACGGACCGTGCGGTTGGTCCCGCCGTTCGACCGCCCCAGGGACCGAAGTCCTGGACACCGAGGCAGTCGGACTCGAGGCCGTGATTGGCTCCTGGCCCTATTTGGTGTCGGCCAAAGCGGCGTAGCCGATGCGAGTCACTGGGCCCACCTCTGGCAGGCGCTGTCGCCGCACGAGCCAGGACGCTCGTCGGTACCGCCGATCCCCGCAGGTTTCGGTGTGGCACTCGCTGCGCTGATGCTCGCTCCGGCGGCGCCAGCGGACCCGGCGCCGGACATGGCTGCCGGGCGGTCGATCGACAATCGACCCCGGTCTGACGAGCTTCGCCATCTGAACGACAATGAGTTCCAACGGCTCGCAGATCTGATCGGCCCCAATGCGATCGTCGACCGTACCCTTCCATCGGTGACTGGCGATCGTGGGGCCGATCAACGAATCAGCGAACTGGCCGAAGGCCGCGGCTACCGGCAACGTGCCCAGATCTCGTCGTTGGATCTGGTGTGGGTTTCGGGTCGACAACTCGCCCCCGATGCAGCCCAGGCATGGCTCGCGCTCGAGGCAGACGCCAGACGCCACGGCGTGTCACTGGCCCTGGGCTCGGGCTTCCGATCGATCCGAACCCAACGACGCATCTTTGTCAACAAACTCAACCGATACGGTTACTCGACAACGGCCATAGCCGCGGGCAGACCCGACGCCGCAATCGACCAGATTCTCACGCTGTCATCGATCCCTGGCTACTCCAAGCACCACACCGGCTACACACTCGACATTTGTCGCCCGGCTACAGCTTCGCGACGTTTGCCTCTTCACCGGCGTTCCGGTGGCTCAGCGCCAGCAACTACGAGAACGCGAAGAGACACGGGTTCGTCCCCTCATATCCGCCGGCGGCCGGCCCTCAAGGCCCGAACCCCGAACCCTGGGAGTACCTCTACATCAGTACCGACAGCCTCCAGTCACTCGACGGGTTCGCCACCATCGATGCCTACCGGACTACCAAGGAAGGAACCCAGGTCATCGGATGGATCACGGCACCAGATGCCGAGCTCCATCTCTATGTCGATGAGGTCGAGCATTCAAACACCGCTCCGGACCAGTACCGGGCCGATGTCGAGGTCGCAATCGGGACCACGACAGGCCTCGTGGGATTCACCCTCGTTGCCTTGGAGCACACCACGACACCGATGTCTGCGTCGTTGCCACGCTGCCGACAGCCACCGACGACGTCTTGATCGGGTGTCAGCCACGAGGACCCGGCTAGCTACACCACCCCGATCCGCTGAGCCTACGGTTCGTCACAGCGAGCCGGTCGGACATAGAACCGGTCCATCAGAGAACGCTGACGGAGATGAGGTTCTCGACAAACACTGGGCGAACCTCATTCCCCTCCGCGAACGAGGAGTTCCCGAGATTCTTGTCCACTACCCGAGCTCGCCTGGTTGCGACCAGCCCGCTCAATGCTGCCGTCGACCCGTACGGGCACGGCGCAGGACCCCTGCTCGCGAGAGGCCTTCGCCTCAGCGCCGCCCCCCTCCCGACGGTGAAGACAACAAGCGGCGGCGGCCTGCCGCTCGCTAACCACGTTTCACAGAGAACGGTGCCAACCGGCGCCCGCGAAGGTCCTAGCGATCGCTGCCTTCATGCTGGTGTGAGCGTCAGGTATCACCAGGCGCACGCCAGTCAGGGCCCGCTCGCTCAGCTGGCGAAGGCCACAGTAGGCCAACATCGATCAGCGCGAGAACGAGAGCCCTACTCCGCGGCGCCGGGATACGAGATAGAACATGTGCCATGGGCCATCATCGGCGCGGGAGGGAAACTCAAATGCGGTGGTGAACCACATCCTCGACCTGTGACCAGACCGCTCAGATGACCCCCTTCGCACGCGGTGGAAGATTTCGGAACCGCAGCCTTTGGTGGGGAGTAATGTCAGCGATGGTTGAACCAACAAGCGACGCCGACCTGGTCCTCAGCTCGATCGAGCGGCCCGAACTGTTTGGTGTGGTCTTTGAGCGGCGCTACGACGCGGTTTGGGCGTTTGTGTTTCGACGCAGCGATCGCGAGGTCGCCGATGAGCTGGCGTCCCGGACGTTCTTGAAAGCGTTCGAGCTGCGTGGCCGGTTCCAGCCCAACCGGGAGTCTGCGCTGCCGTGGCTTTACTCGATCGCTCGAGCGCTGCTCATGCATCACTACCGAGACGCCGCCCGGCATCGACGACTCGACCGAACTGTCCCGGTGGATCCCGTTGTGAGCCTTGATGACATCGACGATCGACTCGTGGCAGAGCTCGGCTGGCCCCAGGTCATTGCGGCGTTGCGAACCTGTCGCGATGTTGATGTCGAAGTGCTGGTGTTGACCACTCTCGACGGGTGCAGCTACCGCGAGGCAGCCGAGATCACCGGCGTTGCGGTCGGGACCATCCGATCCCGCCTCAGCCGGGTGCGCGCCAGATTGTCGGAACTGCTCGCGCCGCTCGTGGAGTCGGACCGATGAAGGACAATTCACAGGAGAACCAAGACCCCATGGACACGAAACTTCAAGAGATCTGGCCAGACGGTCAGCCCCATCCAGCCGTCAAGAGCCGGGCACACCAACAGCTGACCGCCGCGATAGACGCCGCCCAACCCGAACCGGTCGTTGCGCCGACGCGGCTCGCAGACCGGGTCAAGGCCCGCAGAGCGTGGCCCAAGAGGATCGCCGCCGCTGCGGCTGTCGCGGCCACCATCGTCGCGGCCGTAGCCATCAGTCCCAGCACCGGTGGCGACGGTGAGCCCACAATCTCGTTCGGTTCCCCCGCCGCGGCGCTCATGGCCGACCTCGCGACCGCTGCTTCGATCAGCGCTGTGCCGGGCTCGGGCGATATCGGCCATGTCGAGAGCTTCTATGACGGACAGGTCGACGTGCTCGAGAACCCCGACGCTGGCGGGCAGAACAAGACCTACTTCGCCCCCGATGGCGCGTTCTACCAGTCATACGACGGCGGCCAAACCTACGAAACCGCTGAAGGTCTCTACATGACCACTGCCGAAGTCGACGCGTTCCCCACCGACCCCGCAGCAGTCCCCGAGGCACTCGACGACTTCGCCGACAACTACCCGGCCAACGCCAACCTCGCACCAGACGAGGCCTCAGCTGATGATCGAAGGTTCACCCACGCGCTGTCACTCCTGTGGGACCCACGGATCCAACCCGACCAAAGAGCCGCGATCTACCAATGGCTCGGAACGCTCGAGATGGCGACCGATGCTGGTACCAGTCTCGATGCGCTCGGACGCGAAGGCCGTGTGCTGAGTTTCGACGGAGATGAAATGAACGGCACCGTCGAAGTCCTCTTCGACGCCGACACCGGCTTCACCCTCGAAACACGATGGACCGCCGACACCCCTGTAGCAACCGACGACGAACCACTCACCGGGGCGACCGAAACATTCGTCACCATCGAACGAGTCACCGAACTCCCAACAGGCATCGACTCCTAAACAAACCGTTGGGCATTGCAGCGGCTGGGGCGTGAGGTGAACCTCACGACCAGCCGCGGCAGCCCCGCGGGCCCATCCAAGCGTGGGCAGCTGAGCTGCGAGCCTGTGGGTGCCCGAAACCCTGTCATGGGCGCTGGCCAGGGAGAACGCCCGCCATCCTGGTGCCCCGTATTCCGTGTCTTCTAGCGATACCTCGCCGCAATGGCCCACCTCGCTGTCCGCTCAAGGCGCTCCAAGGACCTCGAGATCGTCGTGCTCCGATGCATCCGAACTCGCAACCCGTGTAGGGGTTGAGGACGTAGTCGGCGCTTGGGACCTTGGTTGGCACGATGATCGACTTGGCTTCGATCTCTTCGATGCGGGTCGACACGTTCATCTCCTCGACAGGTCTTCAGTCCGCCAGGTGGCGGGCGCGCCAGGCGTCAGGGGACTCTCCGGTGGCGCGGCGGAAGAACTTGGTGAAGTTGCTGGGTTCGCTGAACGAGAGCTCGCGCGACACGTGATCGACGGTGGTGTTCCGGTTCACCAATAGGCGCTGAGCTTCGAGAATCACTCGGTAGTCGATGACTTCCTTCGCGGTCCGATCCGTCGCAGCCTTGCACGCTCGGGTCAGGGTCCGGGGTGAGTACCCGAGCCGGGCAGCGCGTTCGGTGACCGAACGCGACCAGCCCGACCCGTCCTCGAACTGCTGCATGAGTTCGACGTAGGGCTCGGGGAGTCCGGACTGATCGGAGTCGTGTTGTGCATCCAGCCCGAGGCGAACGATCGCGAACTGGAGCAAACCCGCCGTGGCTCGGTCGCGAACCGGTGCCGGGCGCGGCGCCGACTGCTCGTGACGCAACAGCGCGAGCGCCTCGTGGCTCTCGGTCGCTTGTTGCTCGGTGAGGTCGAACCACTTCGGCCCGATCGGCCATTGCGGCATCGTGAGATTGGCGACCTCGTCAACGAAGACCAGCATCGTGGCTTCGTAGGCCCGAGCGAACCGGAAGCGGTGCACTTGGCCGGGTCGAACATGGACGACGCGTCGAGGCTGCAACAGCACAGGAGCGAAGTCGACTTCGTGGAGTCCCTCGCCACCGGTGCAAACAATCACGCTATGGAACGCGATGCGACCTGGCTGCTCCATCAGCGTTCCCGAGCGTTCACGCATTACCGCGACCGTGGAGACCTCAACGCGAGCGCCGGGGATCGGTGATGCGAATCGCCGATCCACCAACTCCCCGCGTGTCGGTCGCCCAGCCACGGCAGAAAGCTAGAACTTCCCACTGTTGGGTTGAGGTCCTTCGGGGATCGGTTCCATGTTGCTCCAATGCTCGACCACCTTGCCGTCATCGACGCGAAGGATGTCAAACACGGCCATCTCGTCGCCGTCGAAGGAGACCAGGCTGTAGACGACGACGAAGTTGCCTTGGCCGATGATCTTGAAGACGTTCTTGTACTGCATGGTCTGGCCCGGCCCGGCCATGAACTCGCGCAACCCTTCGATGCCATCGGCGATTGCAGGGTTGTGCTGGGTGTAGGTCTCCGAGGACACGTAGTCAACGAGGCGCTCGACGCGTCCGTTGACGAGCACGTCGTCGACGAAGGAGGCCACCATGGCCTTGTTGTCTTCGGTCTTGTCGAGGTCGACGACTTCGGTCGGCCCGTCCACCTGTGTACGACCGTTGGGACCCTCGCCGACGAAGGGCGCGATCACGTCCCAGTGCTCGATCATCTTGTCGTTGTCGTCGGTGTCGAACATGTCAGTCGTGACCCAGTAGGCCTCACCATCGTTGATGTCCTGATACACGTGCACGAACACGTACTGGCCGTCCTCGATGGCTCTGATCACACGGATGTCGCGCTTGGGGTTGCGTTCAACGAACGGCTCGAAGAACTCGACGAACCCCTCCACTCCGCTCTTCATTCCGGTGCTGTGCTGGGTGTAGCGATCCCCGGTATAGGCCTCTACGGCCGAGCGGACATGCCCGTCACGAATCCCCTCGAGATACAGCGCCTTCGCGTTTTCGAGCTTCTTGGTCATCGTCGATTCCTCCAATCGGTTGACCCCGAACCTCAACGACGAGAGTGCCGAGCCGGGGACGATCGCACGACAACGACCGCAACCACCAACCAACCCGAAAACGTTGCACCCCGGCAGGTCAAGACTCGACATCACCCTGTCAAAACTGGACAGGCAGCCCACGCCCCTTCCGAATCACCAGACCCTCCAGCGACTCAAACACGTGACGTCAAGGCGGTCCATGCCAACCAGACCCGACCCGCCCGAGATCCGGCACTGCGGAGCGCGTCGGCGTCGCTCACGGGCCGCGGCCCGGGCGAGCGCGCGTTCTG
This sequence comes from Acidimicrobiales bacterium, assembly GCA_965216815.1. GTDB lineage: Bacteria > Actinomycetota > Acidimicrobiia > Acidimicrobiales > SHLQ01 > JADFOM01. The sequence continues at coordinate 437,187 of OZ244202.1, forward strand.
GAGTGCCGGTGGCCGCTCGTCTACGTGCCGTTCCGGAGCGGGCGGCCGGCGGATCGTCCGGCGGTGTTCTGGGTCGCGGTTGGTCAGGTCTCGTGTCGACTCGCGCGGGCGGCCTGAGCTTCTCTGAATTCGGTTGGGCGCTGGCGGGTTTGGCGGGTGAAGAATTTGTGGAAGTTGGTGGCTTCGCTGAATCCGAGCGTTCGTCCAATCGTCGAGGCTGGTTGGTCGGTGTGCACGAGGAGTCGCTTGGCTTCGAGGGTGATGCGTTGGTTGAGTAGGCCCTTGGCGGTGAGCCCAGTGACGCTCTGACAGGCCCGCGTGATGGTTCGTTCCGAGAAGGGAAGGTCGGCGGCGTAGTCTGCGACGCGGTGGCCGACTCCTAGGCGGGCCTCGATCGCCTCTCGATACGCGACGTAGGCAGCTGGTTTGCCGGCCAGTTGTCTTGGATGGGCACGGTCGAAGAGCGAATCGATGGTCTCGAACAAGCGCATCATGAGTTGCGCTGAGGGCTGAGAGGCGTCGAATCTCTGCTGCTCGATGTCGAGCGCGGTGATGATTGAGCGCGCTATCGCCAACGAGCGGGGGCCGAGGTCACAGCTCGGAGCCATGTCGTTGAAGCCTGGGCCTTGTCTGGCCAACACGATGGTCGCGTCGACGTTGGCGTCGACGTCCCAGGTTTGCACCTGGCCTGGGCGAACGCGAAGGAGTCGCCCTGGCAGGAGCGAGATGTTCTCGAAGTCGACCTGGTGTTGACCTGAGCCGTCGTGGACGAGGATTGCGATATCGAACGCTGGTCGGTCCGGTCGGGTGAAGAAGTCGCGATCCATGCGGTCGATGAGGTCGCGGCGCGCGACGACCTCAACTGGCAGTGCTGCGTGGAGGCTGCTGGCGAACTCGACCGCACGAATGGCCGATTGTCCTGTTTTGACCATACGGAGTCAGCGTAGAACCTTGAGGATCTCGCGGGCTCGCCGGATGCTGAAAGCATCAGCGGCTGAGAGGGAGACAACGTCATGGGGAAACGGCTTGAGAACGCGAAAGCGCTCTACATGGAAGCAATCCAGGACGGTAATGCCGCCGAAGCGATCGGCAAGTACTCCGGTGCGCGCTACACCCAGCACTCGACACCGGTCAAGGACGGCCAGGAGGGCTTCATCGAATTCTTCGCCGACTTCAAGAAGCGCAACCCCATCCGTGATATCGAGATCGTCCGGGCGTTCGAGGACGGAAGGTACGTCTTCCTCCACGTGGTCCAGAACCTCAACAACGGCGAGTTCCGGTATGTCACCGCCGACATCTTCGACACCGATGACGACGCCAAGATGATCGAGCACTGGGACATGATCGACGACCTGGTGGACGACACCGTCTCAGGTCACACCCAGGTTGACGGTCCGACCGAGCCAAGCGACCTCGACAAGACCGAGCCGAACAAGGCGCTGGTGAGAGGGTTCCTCCACGATGTCCTCAACGGCGGCGACGACGACAAGCTGACCAGCTACATCTCCGCTGAGACCTACACCCAGCACAATCCCAACATCGGCGACGGGCTCGAGGGCCTGGGCGCCTACGTGGCTGAACTCGCTGAACAGGACAAGACGATGGTCTACGAGGAGATCCACAACGTGATCGGGTGCGGCGACTTCGTCGCGGCGCTCTCCAAGATGAATCTCGGTGGCGCCGATATGGCAGTCATCGACCTCTTCCGGGTGGCGGACGGCCGAATCGTCGAGCACTGGGATGTCATGGAAGAGATCACACCACAAGAAACGTGGGTCAACAGCGGAAAGTTCTAGTTGGTACGCCGAGTGCGACGACTGGCCCGCCACAACCTCCGGCGAGCTCAGAACACGCCGATTCGCAACATCCGAACCAGCGCATACCCGGCAATCCGATCACCCCGACCCGCTCGATATCGCTCACCGCCGAGAGCAGGTCGCAGAGACTGAGCTCCGAGAGAGGCCCTGATCTCGTAGCTACAGCGGCAGTCGGCGACAGCACAGCGATTCGGCCGATTCAGCTCCTACTGCTCACGAGGAAATCGTGCAGACACAACTGGAGGTCCCGGGGACCTCCCGCGATTCGGTAGGTGACGCCACGCTTGCCAGAGGGCCGCCTGGTCGCGCATTGTGCCCGCGTGTGTCCCTGGTCGGGGTATGCATGTGAGCGTCACTGCACTCGGAGCGCAGGCCGATCACAAGAATTCGGCTGCGCGTGACATCGTCAACTACCTCGAAGGCCAGACGCGGAGCCGCCTCTCCGTCGGGGGCTCGGGGGCTCCAGCGTCACCGACCCTCGCTGACACCGTCGGCCCGGGCACCTACTACGCCGACTCGCTGGATACGCCCGGGAAGTGGCGAGGGCGTGGCGCCGACTCTCTGCCCGACCACGTCAGCCGCGAAGCGCTCGGGAGGATTCTCCTTGGTCAGGATCCCGTGACGGGAGTTCAGCTCGTCGGCAGCGTTGGCTCGTCGGGCCGAGCGAGTCATCACCCCCGAGCGGTGCCTTCGGGCACTGACGCGGACCTACTTTCCCTGTCCGAAGCCGCACGGATTGCGGGGGTTGACGACTCGTATCTGCGTCGGCTGGCTCGCAAAGGCACCCCACCTACCGGCTCCACCGCCCCACCTACTGGTAGCCGGTCGGGCACCTACTTGTTGGCTGAGAAGGTGGACGGTAGGTGGATGGTGAGCCGTGGTGAGGTGGCTCGGTTCATCGAGGCGCGGTCCCAGCCGCAGGTGGTGATGGCCTATGACGTGACGTTCTCGGCGCCGAAGTCGTTGTCGATTGTCTGGGCGACCGGCGACGAAGCGACGCGGCTGCTCTGTGAGGAGGCGTTCGAGGCCGGCGTTGCCCGAGGCGTGGAGTATCTGGAGCGCAACGCGGTGTGGGTGCGTCGGGGCAGGGATCATGATCCGGCGTCGCAGATGATCGCGGCGTCGTATCGGCATTCCACGAACCGGGAGCTGGAGCCGCAGCTTCACGAGCATGTTGTGGTTGCGAACATGGGGACCGGTGCGGATGGGCGGGTGCAGGCGCTCGATGGTCGGGGCCTGTTTGCTCACGCCACGACGGCTGGGCATATCGCGGAGGCGGAGATGCAGCACGCCTGCAACCGGGCTGGCATTGGCTGGACGGCGACTCGGCGAGGGATCGCCGATGTCGAGGGGGTCGGCCGCGACGCCATTCGTGCGGTGTCGACTCGCCGGGAGCAGATCTTGTCGCTCACCTCTGAGCTTGGGACCGACTCGGCGCGTGCTCGCCAGATGGCTGCGCTGTCAACGCGGGCGGCCAAGGACACGAGCGTCGACCCGATCGAGCTGCGGCGACGGTGGTTGGACCGGCTCGCCGCAGCCGGGTTCGGACCCGGCGAACTCGAAGCGGCTACGACAGCCGCGCCCGTCCGGTTGTGGACTCCGGAGGACAGCGTGCGGCTGGATCGGCACCTCGCCGGTCCGGCGGGGGTGACTGAACAGCAGGCGGTGTTTGATCGGCGAGATGTGATTCAGGAGATCGTCGACCACGCCGGTGGACGTCTGTCGGGTGATCAAGTGGTCGAACATGCGGATCGGTGGTTGCACACCGAGGCAGTCATCCCTCTCGGGACCGACCAGGAGGCGGGTGGCCGGGTGGTCGAGCAGCGGTATACGACGCCGACGATGGTCCGTATCGAGGAGGCCATCGCGTCGGGCTACCGCGCCGGCCACGACACCGCCAGCGCGGTCGTGCCTTCGGAGGTGACCGCTGGCGAGATCGCCCGCTGGGAGACCGCGACCGGGCATCGGCTCGGCGATGACCAACGGGCGATGGTGCACGCCATCTGCGGTTCCGGTGACCGGTTCCAGGCAGTAGTCGGTCCGGCAGGGTCAGGTAAGACGGCGGCCCTTGAGGTCGCGGCGAGGGCGTGGGAGCAGGCCGGCTACACCGTCGTGGGCGCGGCGGTGAACGGCACCGCAGCTGAGGTGTTGCAGCGCTCGACCGGTGTCGAGTCCCGCACCGTCGCCGGGCTTGTCACTCGGCTTGACACGGCAACCGACCCCGTCCTCGATGCCCGGACCGTGGTGTTGGTGGATGAGGCGTCGACGCTCGGCAACCGGCCCCACGCACGACTGGTCCACCACATACATCACGCGGGTGCGGTGATGCGGACGGTTGGAGACCCGGCCCAGCACAGCGCGGTTGAAGCCGGTGGCATGTGGGCCTGCATTGTCGACACCTACCCCGACCGCACGCCACGTCTGGTGGAGAACCGCCGCCAGGCGGTCGAAGAGATGGCCGACGTGCGGTTGGCGAACGCCGAGTATCGGGCCGGCCGCATCGCCGAGGCGATTGACCGGCTCGAAGCGAACGACAGGATCGTCACCGCCCCGTCAAGCGCCGAGCTGTTGGATCAGGTCGCGGCCGACTGGTACGTCGACCAAAGGACCCATCCAGACGCCGGGTCGAGAATGATGGCCGAACACCACCGCGAACGCCGCGCCCTGAACATGCGGGCCCAGGCACTCCTCAAGGCCGACGGCACACTCGCCGGGCCCGGAGTGGAAATCGGCGAGGCGATCTTCCATGTCGGCGATCAAGTGATCGCTCGACGCCCCAACCGTGACCTCTATCCCGCCGGTGACCCAAAGGCGTACGTTCGCAACGGCACGCCGGGAACCGTCACAGCCATCGAAGGCAAGCCCGGCAAGGAGCGGTTGGTCGTGGACTTCGAGCATCGCGGCCCGATCGCCGTCTCTCGGGAATGGCTCACCTGCGAGATCCGTCCGGGTGTGATCGGCGGGATCACCCCGGCCTATGCGGTGACGTCGCACGCGGCGCAGGGCGACACCTACCGGGCCGGCCGGATGGTGGCCACCGATACCGCCAAGACCGAAGCGGTCTATGTCGGGTTGACCCGTGGAAGCCACGACACCCGCATCTACACCGTCGCCGCCGAACCGAAGACGATCGATACCGACCCACGGCTGCCGAGGATCGAAGACCACCGCTCCGAGATCGAGGTGCTACGAGACCAGCTCACCAAACCTGCACAACCAGAGACCGCAACGGCGGTGGCGCCCGACGCTGCCGAGGTCATGAGCCACCTCGGGCGACCGTTGGCCGAGCTCGAAGCGTCCACCGACGGCGCCGCCGAGCAAGCGGCGAGGATCACCGCGGCACGGATCACCCAGCAAGCCCGATCCAACCCCGACCCGGCACTGGTCGAGCGGATCGGCCGACGCAGCGACCATCGAGACCCGGCAGTGTGGGATGTCGCGGTCGACGCGTCGGCCCTTGCCGACGTACGCGGCTCGGTGACACCGGAGGCGGAATCTCTGATTCGGGCAGCGGAGGTGGGCAGGCTCGACGGCGTCTCGACGGCCGAGTTGGCCCAGCGCCGCTCCGAGCTGGTTGCCCAGGCCCGGCGGCTTCCCGGCTACAGCCCCCGCCTCGCCCGACAAGACCTCCGAGCCGCCGAAGAAGCCGTGGAATCAGCCACCCACGGCCACAGCAATGCGCGCACCGCTCACGCGAAGGCGGACCGGCAGCGGGGGCGGCGGCGGGACCCGGACACTGTTGAGGCGGCCCGGCGCGACCTCGAGTCCGCAGCCCAGCAGCTCTCCGCGGCGCAATATCGCCACGACGCGGCTCGTGAACGCCTCGCCGACGCCGAACAAGGCACCGCAACAACCGCCAATATCAGTCGCCGCATCGATGTGATCGACCAGGCGCTCGCGCCACGAATCCAGCAAGCCGTCGACCTGCCCGCCGACTACCTGACCGCCACCATTGGCCCACGACCCGAGGGCGGCGCACGGGACTGGACGAAGAAGGCGAGAGCGATCGAGACCTACCGCCACGCCACTCTCGGGCTCACACCGGACCACGGGCCAGTCGACCCGACGGCGAAACACCCTGCCATCGGGCCTCGCCCCACAGACGTTGTCGCCGCCGAGGTCTGGCCCCGTGTCGCAAGCCTCATCGGTGGTAGGGGCCGCGATCAGGGGATCGAGCCGGCTGGCATCTCCCGATGACAGCTACTCGGAGCTGCCGGTGTGGTCGGCTTCGGCTTGGCGGGCCCGTTCGGCCGCGGCGTCGAGATGTTCCAGGACGGCCTTCGGTGGGGTCGGATCGAACCGCAATGCGTCGAGCAGCTCTTTCGGAGGCTCATCAGGGTCCGGGCCCGGGGCGGTGCCCTCGGACAGCGAGCGCAGGCGGGGGTCGTGATCGACGAGCCGTCCTTGGATGTGGGCGGGTGGGATTGACCCGTAAAACAAGACGGCGTTGCCGGGCTCGGCCTGTCGAAGCACCTCGGGCGGTAGCAACGGGCGGTGGACGGTCGAGTCTCCAACGCCGCGGCGATGGCCGCCGAGGTGGGCGTCGGCTTGGGCTGAGCGCTGTACCACTTCCTCGTCGCCGCCGAGCATCGCCACGTAGCGCAGCGTCTCCGAATCCGATGCCCCGGCGAAGAACACCTTGGTGGCGTGGTTGGTCAATAGCGGGCCGGCCTGGGTCTGGTAGATCGCGTCGATCTGCGCTTTCGATTGCCACACCGTCACCAACTGCACTCCCACACCCGAACACGTCGACGCGACCTCGGGCAGCCACCGAAGGGGCGTGTTGCCGGCCTCATCGATCACACACAACAGGCCCGGTAACCGGCCCCCGTACCGGTTCGCCATGTCATAGGCCTGGTCACGAAGCAGTGTCCCCAACAGGCCTCCGAACACCACCGCGTACCGCGAAGCGTCTTTGAGCGGGATCGCCAGATACAACGTGTTGCGGCCGGACAGGACCATCTGGAGATCAGCGACCGGCCCGGCATCCGCGGACGAAGCGAACGAGACGTTCGGGTCTTCCCACGGCTGCACCAGGGTCTGTGAGGTGGAGTAGATGTCGCTTCGTGTTCGAGGGTCGAGCCCAAAGAACCCCTCGAACTGAGTGAGCGCATGGCGGGCCTGGATCCCTACCGCGTCGCTGCGCGCCCCGTAGTGGTCGAGCAGGTGACGGACCTGCGAGAACGCCTTCTTGGCTGGGGCCGCTCCCTCCTCGCCGTTGTCGTCTTCGTCGCCGGTCTTTCGGTTGCTGCCATCCTGGCTCGACAGCCAACGGACGACGTCGGCCATCGTCGCCTTGGTGTCCTGTGCGGCGGCGAACAGCATCGGCCACAACAGCGCTTGGCCTTTGCTGGTCCAATAGTTCGCGTTGGTGACGCCCTCCTTGGGTGCCGCGTCGAGCATGGCAAGCGCGATCTCGATCGCTCCGGGCACAGTGCGGGCGTTGTGCAGCGGTGACCAACCGACCCGCACCACCCCCTCGGGCAGACGAGCGATGGTGCGCATCGGATCAAACAGGAACACGTCGCCGAGCTGAAGACGGCGAGCGACCGTGGCGTCAAAGAGGTCGTTCTTGACCGACGAGAGGATCGCCGGTCCGTCCCAATCCAGAATCCCTGCCACCACCGTTGACGTCTTGCCCGACTGGCTCGGCCCGATCGTGGCAACGGCACTCCGCCGCCCCACTCGCCGCCGCTTGTGTTTCGATCGCCGTGTGGGCGCTGTCGGGGCGCCGTTCTCGGTTGCGAGCAGTCGGGCTCCATCGGTGCCAAAGATGTACCGACCCGGTGTCGGACCGCTCACCACGAGAGGGTCCAGCTCCTTGGAGACTGCGAGTCGGGCACCGACCTGCACACCCAGGCGTTGCCGGTCGCGGGTCCCGACCCGCAGGCCGGTGAGCTTGAGCCACACCCAGACCACAAGCGACGTTTCCGCGATGACCGCGAGAGCGGTCGCGGCCCAGTACAGGACCGGCCCGGCAATCGAGGCTCGCACCTCCGCCGGCCACGCCAACGCCGGCTCGGAGCCCGCCGACGGTAAGCGCAGAGCCGCGCTGAACCCGTCCGCCGGTGACGCCGCCAACGGGGCCCCAGTGGCGATGAGCGTCGCGAGCTGGGCGCCAGACCACACACCGATCGTCAACACACCAACAGCAATCACCAGCGTGGCGAAGAGTTCGTCACCACCCAACGGCCGTGACGCTCGGTCGTCTGCCATCTAGGCCGCCGACATCATCTGCATCAGACGCTTCTCGGCACGAAGACGCCGAGTAGCAACCCCGCGAGGAGTGATCCCAAGCGACTTCGCCAATTCCTTGCTCGTGTATCCCTCAACGCCCATCAGCCACAACAAGCGCGCGTCCCGTTCGGCGAGCATCCCGGACTTCGTCGCCTCACCGAATAGCTCCAAGAGCGTGATCGCTGGGCGCGTCTCGACCTGATCGCCCTTCGCCACGGCTTCCTCCATGAGACTCGCCAGTTCGACCCTGTCGTGCCACTCCTCGGGCGCACGGACCTCCCTGACCAACAACCGGTGCGTGCGTCGCAGAATCGACGAGATAGGCCACCGGCGGTGATGACCAGCCGCGTGAGCGATCGCTTCGAGCGCTGAAACGATGATCATCTGATCGATGTCGCCACCCGGCAACAAGCCGGCGTCGACTCGAGACGCCCACTGGTTGATCCACGCCAGCTCACCACCAAGGCCCGGCACGATCACCTGCAACAAGGCTCGCTTCGCCAAGTCGCTCTCTTCGACCAGGTCGAGGAGAGCCCAAACAAGTTCCGACGACTCATCCAGTGGCAGCACGTCGACTTGCTCGACCAGAGACCCCAGATCCTCGACCCGCCGCAGCTGCGGTGACTGCTCCTGCCAGGACTCGAACTCCTGCCGGTGCTCACCGGTCCGGACGATCTCCTGCCATTCCCTGTCGAGACGCGTCAGGACGTACTCACACTCGTATTCGGCCATGAACGAACCGTGAAACGACCACCTCCCGGCCCACCTACTGAGTCATCTCCCGTTTCACCTACCGATCCCGAAAACCCCAAGAAATCAGCGCGAAACCCACCTACCGGTGCCCGCGAGCACCTACCGACCGCCTGTCACGGCCATCCGCCACCATCAACCCCACGAGTTATCCACAGGCAGGAGGAGACATGTGGACCAGACGAAGAAGAAGGCCGATCTGGCCTGGCTACGCAACCGCCCGCGACGCCGTCCAATACCTCGCGTCAGCGTGCGACGGCGCCATCCGCCGCGACGGTCACGGATTCAGCACCGACCACGTCGAAATCGGCCACTGGCTAGCCAGCCTCGACGACACGGCATGGGGCCCCACCGAGCAGCAAAGGGCACTCCAGCTCGTACGCGTCTACCGTCATCAACTTGACCGAGCCGGGTTCAACACGGGCGAGATCCTGCGAGCGGCCCGACCCGCCAGGACCACTCGACGCCGCCTCGATCGGCTACACCCTTGCTGGGCCACCGACCCAACCGGCGTGCACACCTACCGATGGTGGAACGGCGCCCGATGGACTGAACTCACGTCTACCAGTGACTGACCTCGGCACAATGGGAGATCACGCGCCGATCGGAACGCTGGATTCGTGTCGCGTTCGGATTACTGGACGACCCGCCCTCCAGATGCCCGCGTCCCATCGGTGGCCAGTGGTGCCGTTCGTCCTCCGAGCTGAGGAACTCCAGACCGGTGCTGTCCGCTGCGGACCGGGTGAAGCCCAACCGGCTCTGCTGATTTGGCATCTCTAGTCCGACCGGACGTACCGAAGCTCGACGGTCGAGTCTGTCGCGGCGAGCCGGCGGGCTGTCTCTTCTTCGTAGGTGGTGGCTAGCACCTGGTCGATTCCTTGCTGTTGAGCAGCGTGGACCAGGAGGTTCGCGGCTCGCCGGCGATTCGTGGGGTCCAGGTGCTCAAGCGGTTCGTCCAGCCAGAGACACTCAAGGCCCGTCGTTGCCGCGACGAGTGTGAGTCGCAGCGTGAGTGTGGCCAGCATCTGTTGACCACCGCTCAGTTGGTCGTACCCAAGCCGGGTCCCATCGCTTCGCACGAGTTCGATCTCGCCTTGATCGTTGAGCTCGATAGCACCGTCGGTTGTGAAGAACTGGCCCCAGCTCTGCGCGATTGCGTCGCTGAGAGGGTCGATTCGCTCCGACACGTGGTGTCCGATCGCCCGATCCAAGACGTCGACCGTCGCAGCTGCGGTGGCTTCGAGTCGTCGGCTCTGCACGATCCGGGCGTCCGCCTCGCGGGCCCGATCAACCTGCTCAAGCTGACTCCGTAGCAACGCAAGAGCACCACGAGCGTCCGCGAGCCGCTGTTGTGCTCTCCTGTGCAGGTCGCGAGCTTCCTCGGTCCTTTGCTCGTCAGCGTCGTGCACTTCTGGCCGCCCGATCGTCGGGGGCGACGGTGTCACAAGCTCAGAGCGTCGGCGGTTCAGCTCGCGGAGTCGACTCAGGCTATCGCGTACTTCATCTAGCGCACCTGAGGCGAGCGTTATCTGCGCGCCGGCCGATGCGATTGCATCGCGGTGGTACTCGTCAGCCAGCGCCGCCTGTCGCTCATCGATGGCCTGTCGACAGACGGGGCAAATGGCATCGGCCTGTTGGAGCCGCCCCACAAGTTCCTCGTGCAGGTCGCGGCTCGCAACGTGCTGCGCATGTTGTTCGGCGACCGTGGATTGCTCGTTCGCGACGCGGTCGAGGGCGTCTTCGAGGCTCTCTGGTGCCAACTCGGACCCGATCTCAGCATCAAGCAACGACCGCGCTTCCTCGAACGCCAGCCGCTGCTCGTCGAAATCCCTCCAGAGCTGCGCAGCAACGAGTTGCTCGTTGAGTTGCTCGAGACGTTGACTGACCGACTGTTCTTCGAGCTCAGCCTCTCGAACCTTGTCCTCGGCAGCAACGATCGCTCCAACTAGTTCATCGCGCGCAGTTGTCTCCCTCGCGGCGCTCCTTGCGAGGTCTCGCGCCGCCCCATCATGTCGACGTTGCGCCTTTGCCATCGCAGCGCGGACCAGCTGCAGCTGCTCAACGCCCGTTAGCCGACGCAAGAGCTGGCCGACGTTGGAGAACAGGTCCCTATCGGTGGCAAGCGCGTGCTGGTGCACGAAGCCGAGCTCGCACGCGATGTCTGGACGTGCTGCCAGCACGCGCGAGAGGACCTCATCTAGTTGGTCCGGGTCGACACGCGCTCCGGCCAGAGAGGCCTCGACGCGGTTGGCTGGCCGTCCACCGGCCCGATAGCTGCGTTCGATCTCTAAGTCGCCCTCAACGGTCGACAGCACCACGACGCCGGTTGTCTCATTAGCACCGTCGCCGTGTCTCAGCTCGATCTTCGGATCGACGTGTCGGGGCGCGAACAGAGTCCACGCTGCGCCCCTGAGAAGTGAGGTCTTGCCGATCCCGTTTTCGGCAACGATGAAGGTCGTTCCCTCTGTCAGATGGAGCGCGATCTTGCTGAATGCTCTCCAGTTTCGGAGCTCGATGTAGCGAATCATGGATTCATGAGCTTCTCGAGGGCAGCATCGACTGCGTCGGGGTTGTCTAGGTCGTCGGCGGTTTGCGCCATCGTGTTCCAGGCAGCTGGCCCCCTCTGCACGAGCAGGTCACGGACGTTCGTGAACGCGCTGAGCTTGGGCTCGTCGTACCTCCCCGTCAAAACGTCGTGGATACCTGCAACCGCATCGTCGGGGATGAGCTGTTCGGTAAGAGCGTCATCAGCCAAGGCTCGCGGAGGAGTCCAGGTAACTCGGAATCGCGCGGCGTACGCTCCCAGAACGTCGACGATGTGGCCAGGTGCCGGCTTTGGCCCATAGGTCAACAGCCCGGTAGGTGCGTGTTGGTGAGGCTGGCAGTCGATGGCGTCGATCACGATGCACGAGTAGTTGTCGGCTGGGGACAAGACGACGCACGCGCTGTGACGGATCCACCGAGTCGTCAGCATTTCCCAGGCCGCTCGGCGCACGTTAAGTGCGTCGAGGTTGTCCACGCTTGCAACATGCGCAACGAGGACACCGAGACGGTGTTCGGGGCTCGCGACATGTACCTCGCCGTCCTCTGTATGGATCTGCCAGGGTTCCTGGACATGTGCCCGGAGGCCCTCGACGTGCGCGACCGGGTAGGGCTCGATGTGGCGCGCTGCGAGCTCACCAGGCTCGACGTCCAGTAGCGCTGCGATTGCGCGCAGCAGATGTGGCGCGACTTCTCCCACCTCGCCGGCGAGCAGCTCGCTCAGCCAGCCCGGGTCCACCTCATGCCCATAGTCGCCGAGGGCTGCCATCAGTTCGGCGGGGTCCTGGCCGGAAAGTGCCGCGGCGAAGGCCGCTGGGTTGATTGCTACGGGAGGAGGTGATGCCACGAGGCCGAGCTGGATCGCGATCGGGTCCTCCGCGAACGGGATCGGTTCGATGTCGCCGGACTCGACGGGCGCCATGTCGGCCAGGATGGTCTCGGCGAGCTCGAGTTCTTCTGTCGTCAGGTTCGCGGTGCTTGGCGCGGGGAGTCCATCGGTGGCCGCGTCGATTGCCGACGAGAGGTAGTCGAGAAGGTGGGCAGGGAGGGCTGCGTCGGTCATCGGGGCTCCAGGTGTTCATCGAGTGCGGTGTCTTGGTCGATCCGATCGAGCAGGGCGCGCATGTCTGCGTCATTCTTGAGAGCTGTCTTTGCTCGGTACACGCTTCGTTCGGAGGTGTCCACCAGATCGGCGATCTGTGCGACGGTGAGTTCGGGGTGATCGCGCAATACGCGGCCGATTTCCGGGATCGGCGGACGGTGTCGGGATAGGAACGTGTCGAATTGCTCGGTGATCGCCTCCGACGTTGCGTCCTTTGACAGGTCGCTCGTGAGGTCGTCGGCAAAGTTGGGTTCGTCGCGTTGGCCGTATTCTGCTTCGATCTTGTGTTGTTCCCGGTCGACGATTTGATGTTGGCGGTGCTTGTCGATCCAGGTTCTCTTGATGATCGTCTTCAGGTAGGCGACAGGCTCTTCGATCGGGTCGGGAAATCCCTTCTCCAGGACTTTGTCGACTGCTGCGCCTACGAGCCAGAGCGCGTCGACGCCCAGGACGGTGCGCCTCGTTGTGTTCCCGAAGAACCGCGCCGCGTACGCGAGGAGTTCACCTCGCTCAGCCGGATTCTCGTAGATCCGGGCCAGTTCGTTGCGGGTCTTTTCGTTGCTCACGTTCGTACCAGGATTGCCCGCACACGCCCACGGGTGGGCCATGGAGCGAAGACACCCTGGGCTCAGCCGGCGGTGGCTACGACGCGGCCAGTTCCGGAAGAGCCTGCCGGCCAGATCACGCCGCCGCCCAGTACCGCTCCCACGACCGCACCCCGAGGTGACCAGAGCGATGTTCAGCGCCATGTACGACCCGTTGGGTGGCCGCTGCGGGCCACTTCGCTGCACGCAACTCGAGCGCGCTGCCTAGGGATCATCGGTCTGCTCCGGTCTGCTCAGGCGATGACATACACGTCATCGATTGCCTTGACGAACAGCGACGCGAACCTCTGCCACAGGGCCGGCCCCGGGGGGCTCTGCGCAGTAGCCAGAACCATGGGCCCGTGGGTTGGCAGTCCGGACTGTGCTCGTTCGTCTGGGTTAGCGAAGCGGCCAACCGGCCTGCAGACCAGAGAGGTGAACAATGGCAAAGGCAAGACGGCACGTGGTCCCCGACGGCGACGGCAACTGGAAGGTGGTGAAGCCTGGCGCAAGACGCGCCAGCGACATCCTGCCGACCCAACGCGAGGCCGAGAGGCGGGCCAAGGAGATTGTCTCCAACGAAGGGGGTGGCGAGGTCCGGATCCATGGCCGAGACGGCCGCATCCGAGATTCCGACACGGTGGCCCCCGGCAATGACCCGAATCCACCCAAGGACACCAAGCACTGAGCCCCCTCACACATCATCGGACCGAATAGGCCACTGGCGACCAGCCCAAGGGGTCGGTGGCTTGGCGTCGGTCGGCGGCCGACGGCCATCTGGCGTCCATCAGCTCGCGCCCTAATCCCGTGCAAGGAGCGACGATCTCGTCACACGATCCGAGTCCGGTACCCAACGCTTGGCCCGACGTCGACCTTCACGGACGATGCGACCGTGTCCCTCCCGAGCGGCTGATCGGGGTCCCTCAGATTCGTCGGGCCCTCGACAGCTCGGCGAGCCGGTCAGGACTCTGCCTCGGACACTCGTCGCTTGACCGGTCATTGCTCCAAGCTCAACGGGACCGGGACTGCAATCGGCGAGCGCATCCAGAGCCAGTTACGGCTCGTGATAAGTCGGGATGTCGGTCACGAGGTCTGGGGCGTAGGCGCACAACAAGGCCCCAGTGATCCACCACCCTCGATAGATCAACCGCAGGGCGGTCGCACGCTCAACCTTCTCAAGAGTGGTTGGATACGTCGCCAGCTCCTCGACACCGTCGTCCGGCTCCTCTGGGTTCGCGTCCGCGAAAACCTCGAGCCCCTCGCGACCCGCCGCCGGGACTTCGACCGGGTACGGGCTGCGCACGGTGAAGAGGCACCCGTCGAGGCTTGCAGCGTCGCCGGACCCGAATCTCTCGAACAGGCTGCGAGAACGCACCGAGGCCACCTGCTGGTAGAGCACACTGTTCGAGCGCCACAGTTCCCCAACCACCGGGACGCGCCTGACCCCAGGCGATGGATCGAACGTGCCTCCGGCGTTGACCACGACACAGAACAGCCCGGGCATCTCGGGTCGGACCTTCAAGGCGTCGGACCCGAGATTGTCGTACACGCCACCGTCGACGAGTTCAGGAACCCCCACGTCGTGCTGACACGGCAACACGATGTCGTTCAGCACCGTCGAGTTGAACGGTCCTGGCACCGCGCACGACCACGCGACCGCGTCGGCGACGCGAACGGAGTAGGCCGAACTCGCGACGCTGCCGGTGATGTAGTCCCCGACCAAGTCCTGTGTGAACCGGAATCTGGCCCCTGCGGTGAGGTTGGCCGCGTTGATCTCGAACCACGTTCCCTTGGCCAGTTCCTCCATTGCCGTGTCCCCGAACAGGGACTGGGCCAGGCGACCGGCGAGCAGATCGGTTCGCGAAATTCGAGGTGACAGAGTCCGCCACGACCGCCGGTAGAGCTCTCGTTGCAGCGACCGGCCGGTGAGCAGCGCCAACAGCGGCGAGGTGACCAGCTCATCGAAGACCCGTGGGTCGAAGCTGGCTGCCCGGATCTCGCCCCACCTCAACGCGGTCAGCCCGCCGACGATCGAGCCGCCCGACACGGATGTGAGGTGGCGGACGTCGCCGAGCCGCCCGATGTCACTCAACAGTCGAAGCGCTCCTAGCCCGGTCAATGTCGCGCGGACGCCACCACCCGACAGTGCCACGCCTAACGGCCTGCGGCCGGGTGAGAGATGATCCAACGAGCTCCGCTGGGGTGGTGGCGCTGCGCACGGACGCCGACGCCGAGACGGGTGACCTCCACCAAAACCAAAACGTTGCCTTCGGCGTCTCACCCGACCTCCCCAAGATCGTGGACCCGCACCGGGCAGGCGCGGCTACGCGCCCACGTAGCCACAAGACCATGCGGCACCCATCTCGTTCTCTCGCGGACAACTACGACGCTCACGACCCGCCGTCGATAGTGCCGACCCAGCCGTGAGATCGATCGTCGGTCAACCGAGCTTGGCGGGCTGGCTCGAGGATGGACGTGCCAGTCGCCGACGTACCCTACGGGCGACCCTTCCGGGAAGTGGCCGCGAATCTCATCGAGACGCGCCTGAGCCGCGTCCCGGCGAAGCACGAAACTCGCCTCTGTAGCCTCGGGATCTGGCACCTCGATCACGCCGGCCACCCGCACCGACCGCCCGGAACGGTAGCCAAGCAAGATGCCCCCAGTTTCGATCGGGGTCGCCCGGTCCGCGAGCTCGGTCATTTGCACCCACGCGCCACTGCTCAGGTCGATAGCCATCTCTGCACGTTGCCAATTCACGCCGTCACCACACCTATCGACTGGTATGGCGCATCCGGCTGCGGCGTCAACACCTGAACGATGCTGTCTGGGAGTGCATTGACCCCGGTGAGGAGATCGATGACGTGACGGCTGGCCAATCCCGCGGCTTCGAGTACAGAGGCTGCCGGGGTCGTTGACACGGGGTCGCCACAGCCCCCTTCGAACAGCTCGACTTCGCCGTCAGGATGTGCCGGGATCGGCGCCGGCGCTCCCCCGTCGCTGCGGGGCCAACGGTCGGACCGGATCACTCCCCCCGAACGGTGCACGGCCACCGAGACCACCGACGAAGCCAGATCGTGAGCGGTCGCCGACGCGTGCAGGTGAGCGAGCAGGCCTCGCACGTTGTCATCCGCAGTGGCGTCGATCACAACGTCAGCCGTCTCCAACAGGTTGACAGCCAGGCGCGCATCGAGCATCAATTCCGTCGTCACGATCGCATCGGCGTCCATCAGCTCGCGCTCGACCAACACGTTGCGAACCGCGAGGGTCTTGTCCTCCCCGATGGATCGGTGGCCGGCCAGATGGCGGATGCAGTTGCCAGGGCGAAGCAGATCGTGGTCCACAAGATGGAGCCCGCCAATACCGGCCCGGGCCAACATGTCGGCCAGAAAGGACCCGACAGCCCCCACGCCGACGATCGCCACGGTCTTGTTCGCCAGGGTCGCGACGGTGACAGGAGCGCCGGCTCGCAGCCGGCGAGTCGCCAAGTCGTTCGCGGCGGCAATGGCCGCCAGCAGACGGACCGTCTTACCGGTGACTCGGGGGAACAGCGCAACAACACCGACGTGGTCGCCTCGCCGGTACCGCAGCGCCAGGAACTCATAGCCGCCGGATCGGACGCGCTTCGCCACCTGATCCGCGTCATCGCCGAGGCGCGCGTGCACCGTAGGCCAGTCAAAGACGGGGGTGTCGAGCTCGCCCAGGTCACCAACCCACCCCCACCACTTCTTCCGCCGTGAACGCTTCTGTTTCGGGAGATAGCCGGCTTTGTCGATGTGGAGCCATCTCTCTGAGCGCTTCGTGGCCGACACCGGTTTGCCGATCAGGGGATCGAGATCGTCGTAGGTAACGAAGGTCGTCACCCGTTCGAAGTAGCGCTCGAGATCGAGGTCGGGAGGGTCATCGGGCCAACCGGCCGCCGCGTTGTCGAACCAATCGCGGACCCGATCCAGCAGCGTCGGGACGGTCTGCCAGGGTCGATCGCCGACGTTCCTTGTCCCGTAGAGGCACAGGCTCCAGTCACGGTTGTGATGCCAGGTGTGAGCCGACACCATCGAGGCGTCGGTCACCTTCGGAGGCTGGAACGGGAAGGCGTCGACGATCTCGATCTCGAGGTCGGCGGTCGTGAGTCCACCGGCGAGGCTGGCTACCTCGACGTCGCCTTCCCACACTCCCTCGCGATCGGAGCGCGTGAATCCCGCCGCTTCCAGATCCTCTGCGAAGCGTTGTTGGGTCGCAGCGAGGGACTCAGCCCACGCCGGACTACGCGTAGGGTCGATCACCGCCACGCACAAACTCTTCGCCCGGCTCAATCACCCCAGCGGTGGCCGACACGGTCCCTACCGATCGCCAGCGAGCCGCTCGCTGCGCCTTCGCCTCGCCGACATCGACGGCGCCGTCATCGTCCCAGGTGACCACCAGTGGATCGCTGTCCGATCCATCGGCGCAATCGCTCGTGTAGAACACTGCTTCGACGCCCACCATCTTCTCGTAGACGTCGCGGGCGTCGGCGTGCGGCGGGTCGGTGTCGTCGTCGGATATGTCGTCGAACGAGCGAGCGCTCACAACAACCACCGCGTCATTGGCGGTGTAGCGGCCGAGGTTCTCCGCCGCATCTGCGTCAACCCAATCGTCGCCGTCCTTGCGTCGGATCGCGTTCCGCGAACAGTGGTGGGGTGCCAACAACAAGTCCCACCACAAGTGGTCGTCGTTGCCGGCGGCCTCGGTCTTGGCGACGAACGCCTCGATCTGTTCGTGTTCGAGGTCGCCCAGCAACAGGAGCCGCTGCCGCGTCTCGCCGTCACGCCGCAGGTCAACCTGGATTCCCATGGACGACGAGTTCCGACTGCCGTCCTCGGTGTCGCTCCGAAACGGAGTGTGGACGAATACCGCGATGTCGTCGCTGCGATCGAGATCGTTGATCGTAGGCACCACCTGCCCGGCGCTGCTCAGCAGTTCGGACGGGAAGTCCTTCCAGTCGTCGGCCTCGAGCAGGTCCGCGTTTCCGATGATCCGGAGGCGATCACCCGACGCGGCCCGGCTTCCCGCGGCCGCCGCTTCGATCTCAGCATCGCGGCGCCGGCAAGCCTCCTCGTAGACGGCCTCGCCCACGTCGGTGAGGTCGTCCTCGTCGACCTCCACGAAGCTGCGCAGCGTCACCCACAGTTCCTCGACAGATGCCTCCTCGATCAGGCGCTCAAAGCCGGAGCAATGATCCTCGTCGTGGTGCGTGATCGCCAGCACCGCCAAGCGCGGCGTGTCGTCGTCGCCACGAGGCAGCGTCTCCACCAGGCGATCAACGACCGGGACTCGATCATCGTCATCGTCGTCGGCCGCGGCGCGATGATTGATGTCGACCTGCAAGATCGTCTCGCTGTCGATGACGACGGTGGTCGCGTCGCCGTTGCCGACCGGCCACGACACCACGCCAAATTCGGGTAGCTGCCATTCACTCATGGTAAGGGGTCTCCTAGCGCCGGTATCCCGGCAGATTGGGCTCTTCACCCCCACTGACGACCGACGTACGACCCGACTGCCACGCCTACTGGTGAGCCATCGAGATTGCGGCTAGCGGACGGCACGGACCGAACTTCGTATGGTCGTCTCCAGATCGACCGACGACTTCGCTGGCTACGCCGCTCAGTCGTCATCGGGAACGGCCTACGCGTCGAGCAAGGGTCAGAGCCGAGGAACTCGAACCAGTTGACCGCGCGCTTCGAACCCGCCGGAGTGATCTCGGCGACGGATCGATGCGCTTCGCGCGGACTATCGGCTCTCCAAGTGGCCCGCTCGCTCTCCCGGGCAGTTGAGCATGCTGCGCCGCGACGCGATGCTACCTACCGTGGAGTACGGAGAGAATCTCAAGGACACGCTCGTCGTTCACGATTGGTTCGCTCTCGTGCGGATCAGCCCTGGGACCAATCTGCGACCAGAGGTTCGCGGGGTTGATCCGAAGGTTGGAGCACTGCTCGAACGCCGCCTCTGTGCTCAGCATCAGCGGTGGCCTGGGCCCGAGCAGTTCGGCGACGAGGGTCTCGTCGAGGTCGAAGCCGCGGGCGATGGTTTCGGGTGGGTCGCCGGTCCAGATGCGCCAGGCGAGGAGCCAGTTCCGTAGTGGCCGGCTGGGCAGTCGCTTCGGTAGGTCGGTGGTCATAGGTTGAGCCTTTGGTCGGTGTCGCAGATGGGCCATTCGTCGGAGCCGATCCGGTGCTGAACAACGGCGGTGTGGTCGCCGACTCGCCACAGCGATCGACCGCGGACGAGTTGTGGGAGGAGTTGGGCTTCGTAGCTGGTGAGGCCGAGCATCGTTGTGGCTTCGGGGATCTGGTCGGCGGACTGTCGGAACAGGATCTGGGTTTGGGTGTCGGCGAGGATCCCCATCGCAACTTTCGCTGCCGACGTGCCGTCGTCGGACTGGGCTCGGAGGTCGGCGATGCGGTGGGCGACTGAGATGTTGGCGACGCCGTAGGAGCGGGCCAATTTCTGGCAAGACTGAAAATACTTCGCCACGCGTTCCGAGCCGAGCAGCGCCCAGATCTCTTCGAGAACCTGAACCCGCCGGGGCACCTCCGCAGATTCGGGTGCAGCGAGAAGTGACTGGAGCCACCCGGTGGCGGCGATCATGACGGCGGTTAGCGCGGCTGTGTCTTGGTGCACGGCTGAGAGGTCGATGACGACCCCGCGACCGGTCCAGTCCAGGCGCTCGGTCGATTGGCCGTCGAACATTCCTCGGAGTTGGCCGTCAAGGAGCTTGCCGATCCCGTAGCGGAGGTCTTCAACGCTCCTGGCGAGGTCTCTCGGGCTGTCGGCTTGGGCCCTGTCGGCCATCGCAGCGGTGGGAGTGACGAGCAGTTCGACGACATCGCCGAGGGTCGGCTCGCCGGGTGTCTGGTCTTGGGTGAGGTGGTCGATGGCCCAGCCGAGGGTGGCGTCTTCGAGCGGGGTGAGTTCTCGTCGAAGTACCGACGCGGCGAGGGCGGCGACCATTTGGGTTCGGCGGCTGCGGAGTTCGTCGGTGTCGGTGACCATTGGGCCGGCGTCGAGTGGGTTGAGTCGGGTCGGTCCGCCTGGGTAGAGGCGGAGGCGGGCGAGGCCGAGGGCTTCGGCGAGGGGCCCGTATTCGCCTTTCGGGTCCAGAACGGCGCACCAGCGTGGCCGGCCTCCGGGTGATCGGAGCAGGCCGATCGATCGGTACAGCAGGGTCTTCACGGCGGATGATTTTCCGGAGCCGACCATCCCGAGGACCAAGATGTTGGGTGAAGTGATGACGCCCTCGGTGTAGAGCTGGAACGGGTCATAGCACCATGCCGATCCGCCGGCGGATACGTCTTCGCCGACGTAGATGCCTCTTGGTCCGAGACCCGCGCCGGAGTGGAACGGGTACAGCGCGCACACGTGGGCGTTGGTGGCGCGGTGTCGCGGCAGCCGCAGACCGGGCTTGCGGCGCAGTAGTCCGCGGCGTTCGACCGGTTCGGCGTCGGTGTCGGTGCTCATAGCCAGTCCTTGGGGACGACTCCCCTGGCGACGGGCAGGGTCGCGACGACGGCGAGGTCGTGGCGGCCTGACAGGGGGCGGACTTCGAGTCCGAGCGAGGCGGCGACTTGGCTGATTTCTGCGGTGGCGTCGTCGAGGTCTTCGAGGGTCGCGGCGGTGACGGTGACGATTCCGGCGTATGCAAACTCGCCGTAGCCGGCGACGAGTTCTTCTTCTCGTTCTTCGACGGCTTGGCGGGCGCGACGGTGGTGCGCTCCGACTCGGAAACCCTTTTCGGCGCGGTGGGCGGCGTCGGATTCGATCTTGGCTGACTCGCGCACGATCGAGCGTTGGCTGCGCGATCGTGGGACTGGCTCCATGACGACGGCCATCGTTCGGACGCACCCGGCGTAGAGCATGAGGTCGCTCAGCCATCGGGCTTGGACGTCGATTCGGGGCCATTCGGTGACGCGCAAGGCTCGGTGCCATGAGTCGTCGGTGTGCCATGCGTTCCAGGTCTGCTCGGTTGCGGTTGGGCCGGCGTTGGCAGGATCGGTGGCACCCGCGGTCTCTCCCAGGCTCCGAACCCGGGCATCGAGCACGCTTCGTTGCGAGGGGTCGAGCCGTAGCCGCATCGCTCGGGCCCACTCGGGCGGGGTGAGGACGCCGGACACGATGAGGCCGGCGCCTTCGAGGCGTTGCCCGAACAGTCGCACCTCGCCGAGCAGCGTTTCGACGGCGGCTTGGAGCTGGTCGTCGGCCTTGTTCTTCGACCGGCGTACGCGGCCGATGGCAACGGTGACGGTGACGAGGACTTCGTGGCGGGTGGCCTGGGTCCCGGCCTCACGAAGCAGGCGTTCATACGCTGTGCGGACGTCGTCGAGGGGGTCGATGGCGAGCTGTTCGCTGAGCCAGGCTCGGTGCTCGTCAAGGCCCGCCGGGGCGGCCCATTGGGACCAGCGGATGCTCACGACCGGATTGCGTTCGCTGACGAACGCTCCGAGAGCTCGACCCCACGAGTCCAACAGCCAGTCTTGTTCGGTGGGCTCGAGCAGCCCGAACTGCCGACCAGAAACCCGCAACGTGGCTGCGATGGTCGCGGCGACCTTGTCGTGTGAGACGGCAGCTTTGGCGCCGGGCGCACCATGGCCTAGTTGCGCGGCGTCGACGCACAACAGTTCCTGCCCGTCAAGCGCTGGCGGTTGACTGCCCTCGGTGTCCGACCTGAGAAGCGGGACCGGCGAGTACCAGGTCGATCCGCTGCCCACCGTGCTTTGAGCCCAGCGCAACCCGAGTGGCAGCAGCTCCACGAGCGGCTGTCCACCGAGGCGGGCGACGCCGAGCCCTACCACGGCCGCCATCACCAGCACACCAACGACGACGGAAGCAACGACCATGAGGATGGCTCCGATGACGACACCGGTCGCGGCGATGAGAAGCTGGACGAGCGACAGCCCAAACAGCCAACCCGTTCGATCCACCGGAGAGAGCCGGTAGGTACGGACGTCGATGCTCGTGTCACTCATCGCGCTGACGAGACTCTCGGGTGTTCCCCGTCTGCCCGTTCCCAACCGCAGATCCCTCGGGCTGCGAGCCGTTCTTGTTCACAAACGCGACAGCACGGGGCTTCGACCCGCTTTCACCGGACCCTCCCCGCGAGGCAGCAGGACCCGAAGAGGCAACAGACGCGGACGGGCCCTGGCCAACGCGTGCACCAGGCGTGCCGCTCGCGCCGTTCGATCCCGCCGCACCCGAGGCACCCGCACCGCCCACGCCCGAGGTTCCGCCACCTGCCGCGGCACCTCCGCCGGCGAGTTTCGTGACCCCGACGCTCGCAGCGACGGCCATCGACGTGCCCGCCACAGCGGCCCGAACCGGTGAGCGCTCGACACCCGCTGCTGCGGTAGCGGCCTCGACGAAAGGGATAGCTTTCCAGATCACCCACGGCATGAACGCGGCCATCAACATGACCGCCACGCCGGTCATCATCCCGGTTACATCAACGCCTTCGCCGTCGGCAACCCCGTTGCTCGACTCGATCGCCGTTGCCCCCACGCCGAATGCCACCGCGACAGCGAACTTCGACAGGATCAGCGCCACACCCATCTCGATCGTTCGCCTGGCGATCTGGCGAGTCGCCGGATGAGCACGGGTGGCGAACCCCAGCGGAGCCATCACCACCAGGATGTAGATCAGCGCCGAGCGGACCAACAGCTGCAACCACACGAGGATCGCTCCAATGATGAACAGCAGCCCGAAGATGATTCCGAGCAGACCAGCCCCGGTCAGCGCCTCGACCGCGATCAGCGACGCCGAGAACTCGCCCATCGCTTCACCGACATCGCCGGTGACAGCAAGGGAGGCCTCGTCGACGATTCGGATGAGGATCCAGGCGACGGTGACCGAGACCAACATCAACAAAATGGCCGCAGGCACATCCACCAGCGCTGCGCGGATGATCGCCCCTGGCTCACCGGCGGCGAGCGCTCGGATGATCGAGGCGAGGAAGAACGCCAACAGCAGCGCCATCGACATGCCCAACACGGTCTGGCGGATCGGAGTCAGTTCGGGAAAGAACCCGCCGCCGAGGTCAACGGCGGTTGTTGAGTCCATCGCCGAGACGATCGACTTCGTGACAGACGCAACCGCGTCGGCAATCAGTCCGAAGACAAACGAGACCACAAGGTCGAGCACAGCTTCGCCCGCAGCTTCGGCAGCGCCTCCGATCAGGCCCCCGAGGCCGTCGAGGATGTCGTCGATCGGGTTGAGGTCAATTGCGAAGATCACGGCACCAGCACCTCGTCCTCCATGCCAGCAACCGCCGCGGCGACATCGACGGTTGTCGAACCGACTGCGGCCGCTGGTCTGACCGGCGTCGGGCCGTCAACCGATTCGAGGCCGCTCATCCGCCACTCGTCGTTCTCCCACTCCAGCGAGTACGTCGACGTGCGCCACTGCTCGACGGCGAGCTGATCGCCATATACGATCACTTCGACGTACCAGATCGAGACATCCCAGCCGTCGCCACGCTCCAACGCCGTGACGCCGACCGGGGCCACCGTCACAGCCAGACCCTCAGGTACATCGAGCTGCACCGCTCGCAGGGTCTCTGCCACCTCATCGCTGAGCTGGCGGGCCGACGATCCGGTCGAGATCGACCTCTGCAACGCCGCGCCCTCCTCAGGCGACATCGACACGACCTCCTCGGTGAGCTCGAGGAACCGCACCGCTGCCGTCACAGCTCCCTGCTCCGACCGATCCAGCCCAGCCTCCGCGGGCTGGGCTCCGCTGCTCGGCTCGTTGGCGCCCGCCTCGTCGGGCTCGACGTCGTCGAGAGGCGTGTCCGAGTTCGCTGCGGGCGCGGCTGCCGAGTCGGGCTCGTCGCCTTCGACCAGGGACGCCCGGAACGCGACCGCGATGCCAACGACCAGAACGGGAAGAACCGCGAGCTTGACGTAGCGCATCACAGGCCCGACAGCTCGTTCACGATCGTCGGCGCCAGCCCGGTCACAATCGCGCCAGCGGCCCCTCCAAGCGCGAACACTCGACCGCGGCCGCCCTGAATGGTGTTGCCCGTCACCTGCGACAGCCCCCACACCGCGCCACCAACAAGAAGCGAGGCCAACGACCCGGCAAGGCCGAGCCACATCAACCAGTTCAAGACATCCTGCGCGAGATCCGAACCCGGGAACCCGTTGTCCGGCGTGGCGTCCACCTGGGCGAGCATCCAGCTCGGCCCTCTCATCAAGCGTGCCATCGGCACCTCCTTCAATCCCATACACCGCCACTAGGGACAACCACGTGCGTCAAGCGCGACACGCGAATCAAGGAGTCGCGATCAGTGCTGACGATGTCCCTGGTACGGGTATGAGCGACCGAAACGAAATCCACGAAGCCGAAGTGATCGACCTCGCCGCCATCAGCCGGCCAGCCCGCCGCGTCGTCGACATCTACGACCAAGTTCAACAAGGACGCCGCCCCCCGCCCGGGCTGCTCGACGAAGCACTGTCCGACCTCGAATCCCAACCGCAGCCAACAGGTCAACTTGGCGCGGACATTGTGCTCCTCGCGTCCGGCGGAGTTGGCGGCACACGACAGAACGTCGTCAGCGCGATCGAACGTCTCCGCAAGGTCGGCCAGTTCCAGCCGGCCCCCAAGGACCGAGGCGTCAAGCGATGGAAGCCTCGACGGCGCCAACGCCGACGGGCCAATAGCTCGGACCAGCTTCAGCTACCAGGTATCGGAACCGACACCGGGGCAGCATCATGAACCACATCACCATCGCCGGCCGACTCGTCGACGACCCCGTCCGCAAGGAAGCCAACGGCAGCGTCGTCACCAGCTTCCGACTTGCCTCGGGCCGATCAGGATCCAAGACCGGTCGCCTCTGGATCGATGTCGACACCTGGGGCAAGCTCGCCGGCATCTGTGCTCAGCACCTCACCAAGGGCCGCCAGGTCCTTGTTTCAGGGCGCCTCACCCAGAAGCAATGGGCCGACGCGTCAACGGGTGAGAAGCGCAGCCGCTACCTCATCACTGCTAGGGATGTCGACTTCCTTGAGGCTTCTCGACCCTGAGCGACCGATCCGTTCAGGCCCGGTTCGCTTCCCGATAGGTGTGCTGTGTGCCCGAGAGCAAGGGTGGCAAGACCGTCGTCAAGCCAGTACCACTGAGCCGATCTCCGGGTCATAGCGGTAGTTGCCGAGTTGGCCGCTTTGAATGAGGTCAATCGCTTCGGCGACCGCATCTGCGGGGGCATCGAACCACTCGTTGGCGGAAGGGCCGGCGTCGAACCACACGTCGAGCCTCACCTCCGAAAAGAACTGGTGGAGAAGCGTTTCGGTGAGCTTGGCGTATTCGGCGGGCATCTCGTAGCTGTCGACGAGGTCGGCCGCTGCGTTCAGGAAGGTCGGGTCGTTCTCGGCGCCTGAAAGGCGGGCGGCCACGGGGTTGGCGGTGTAGCCGATCTTGTGGAGGTGCGAGAACTGGGTGAGGTTCTGATCGGCGCTCCGGGACCTAGCGACGTACACGTGGCCGGTTGCGATGTGATCCGGGGTCGGGAAGGTCTCGGAGTAGCTGTCGTTGCGTTCGGTGACGATCTTGCCCTCGTCGTAGAGGTTCCGGGCGAGCGACTGGAGCAACGGGTCGCTTTCGGTGCCGTTCTCGTAGATGCAGCGGAGCCGGCCGTTCTTGCCTTGCGGTCGTTGCTCGACTGAAATCACCTCGGCGACGAGTACCAGCATCCCGCGCTGCACGTAGAAGCCCCCCTCTTTGATGTTCGACGGGTTCCGGAAGGGGATGAGTGAGCGTCGACCAGCTCGGAGGTCGGCGTGGCAGTCGATGAAGCGCTGCTCGAAGCGTTCGAAGTCTTCGCAGGGTCGCCCCTGCGCGACTTTGTCGGGCGTTGACTTGGCCGGTGGGGGCAGGTGCTTGCGTTCAAACAGCCCGGCGGCATCGCCGTGATCCGGGTCGAGGAGATCGTCGAGCAGGTCGCCACTCGCGAGGAGGTCACCGATCTCGGTGGCGCCGTCGTCGGCCGCGAACAGATCGTGACGGTCCAGGTGGGTCAAGGCGGACCTGTACTCGGGGTTGTCGAGGATGGCTCCGAGGCGGTGCCCGAGCTGGAACTCACCGATGTCGTCGCGGTTGTTCGGGTCGGGATGGCGGCCGTGCTCGTCGATGAACGCGTTGATCTCCTCGAACCGGTTGGCGAGGATGTCCGCGTTGGTAACGGGCTCGGGCTTGGTTTCTGGCGTGAGGAGGCCGTGTTCGTCGTCGGCGATGAGTGCGGCGAGTGCGTCGCGGGTCAGTTCGGTCATAGCTGTTGCTCCTGGCGTTTGCGTTGCAGGTAGAGCAACGCTTCGCCCATTCGCTTCTCGAGAGGGTCCTTGGACCGATGATCCGGCTTGCGGCCGGTCTCCTCGACGAATCGCTTGGCTTTCCCGTACTGAATCACCGCCTCGTCGTCGGTCATGTCGATCCTGATGCCATCGATAGCGTTCTGGATGACGTGGAGGACTTGGGCGGTGACGTTCTTCGAGAGGATCTCGAAGGCGTGCTGGAACGGGTTGACCGAGTCGATCAGTTCGATGTGGAGATCCTCAATCTTGACGAACTGGTGTGACATCCGGATGAACTGCTTGCCGTCGACCTCCTTCACCTCGCCGTTCTTGACCACCGAGTCGGTGACGACCTGTTGCCGGAGCTCTTCGACCTGGGTCTCGTTGAGGTCGGGGTAGGTGGTGCGGATGACTTCGGGAATGAACACCTTGTTCATTACCTCAGGGTCGACGTTGCCCGGCATGGCCTTCAGCATCGTGGCGTCCTGGAAGAGCTTCGCCTTTAGATCTGGTAGGTCGCCTTCGATGATCTGGCGCACCCGGTCGGTGGTCGGCTCTTTGAAGCCGCCGACTCGCAGCTCGCCGGGCTGGGTGGGTGTGGCGTCACCGTCCTTCTTCGTTCGGAACGCGAAGTTCGGAGCGACCACCTGCTCCATGAGCAACGATGCGGTGATTGCCTTGAGCATGTTGTTGACGGCGACCTTGACCTCGTCGTCACCGGCATCGGGTTGTGCAATCAGGTTGGTGAACTGGGCGTGGGTCTTGCCGGGCGAGTCCCGGGTCGCGCGACCGATGATCTGAATGATCTCGGTCAGCGACCCGCGGTAGCCAACGGTGAGAGCGTGTTCGCAGAACGGCCAGTCGAAACCTTCCTTTGCCATCCCCAGTGCGATGATCACATCCAGATCGTCGGCCGCGTCGATAGTGCGGAGGTGCGCCACGAGCTTGTCGCGGTGGGCCGGGTCGTCGTTGACGAGGTCAGCGACCCGGATCGTGGAGCCGTCAGCGTGCCGCGTCACGAGATGGATGCCGGAGTCGGGCTCGGTGCGTTCGAGCACCCCAAGGACGTCGATGATCGTGTCCACCTCCCGCA
Source organism: Acidimicrobiales bacterium (assembly GCA_965216815.1). Taxonomy (GTDB): domain Bacteria; phylum Actinomycetota; class Acidimicrobiia; order Acidimicrobiales; family SHLQ01; genus JADFOM01. Next base: position 464,621 of record OZ244202.1, read on the forward strand.
TCTTGTCCTTGGTGGACTCGCCCGACTGGATGTGCGGGATGTGGACGATCGTCTTGCGACCATCTAGGACCTCAGCGATCGCCGAGGTGTACTGGCCTTGGTAGAAGTGGTAACCGATCCCGAGCGACTTGAGGTGCTCGTAGCCGTTGAGCTGTTGGTAGTAGTTGTAGGTGACCTTCTCGAACTTGGCTTCGTCGGCCGGCTCGAGCACCGGCACAGCATCGCCTCGGAAGTACGAGCCGGTCATGGCGATCACGTGTGCAGTTGTCTCTGCGAGCAGTGTTCGGAGCACGTTGCCGAGCTGGCTTGTCTCATCGGCCGACACGTGATGGAACTCGTCGATCGCGACGAGCGCGTCGTCGAACCGGTCGGGGTCGATCTTGTCGAACGCGAACCGCAGCGTCGCGTGCGTGCACAGCAAGACGGCCGCGTCGGCGTCGAGGAAGTCGACGAACTTCGACACCTTCCCCTCGGCACCGCCAGGTGTGCACAGGTTGAACTCAGGGCTGACGTTCCAGTCAGCGAAGAATCCGTGGGCGGTCAGCTCCGTCGAGGCGAACGACGCGCCAATCGAACGTTCCGGTACGGCGACGATCGCCTTACGAAGACCCTGGTTGAAGAGCTTGTCGAGCGCCAAGAACATCAGAGCCCGCGACTTGCCCGACGCAGGAGGCGCCTTCAACAACAGGTACTGCGCGTCGCGCTTCTCAAACGCCTGAGCTTGCATCTCCCGCATGCCCAGCGCGTCGGTCGACGTCGATTCGCCGGTCTGCGCGTAGCTGACTTCGATCAGGTTCGGCATCGATTAACCCTTCTTCGTCTTTACATCGGCCTCGGCGACCAGGTCCCGGTACATGGCCAACAGCGCTTCCATCCGATCGGCGTCTGACGCGAACGGCTTCTTGCGGTACAGGCCGTCGACGAGCGCGTCGTTCGCCTCATGCGCCGTCCGTAGGTTCGCCGGCATCTTGTCCGGGTCGTACAAGTCCGCAAGTGATCGGTCCGGCCAGCGCTCGCGCGCTGCCAAGATGCGGAGCGCCGAGTCGTCGAGATCGGCGCGCCGCCCGTTGTCGAGTTCGGGAAACGGGAAGGTGTTATAGCAAAGCGTGTTCGAATACCTGAGGTCGGTCTTCAGGCGGCCGCCGACGGTTCGGACCCACGCCATGTGCATCGCCGAGCTCACAAGCGCAAAGAGCCAACCTGGCGCGCTCTCTGCTGTAAAAATCTGGGCGTTGGTGACTGCGCCCGCAGGCAGGTAGGCCGCGGTCAAGTACTGACGGCGCTCTGATGTCACACCGGGTAAGGCAAAACAGGCCTCGCCCGCCGGAGGAAACGCGACGACAAATCTGTGGGGGGTGGCAGCTGCGGCAAGAGTTTCCTTGCTGGTGCGGCTGGACCGAAACGCGCGAACCATCTCGATGCGTGACTCAACCCAGGAGTCGGCAAGCGACTCTGAGAGCAGTTCATCTTCTATCCAGAGGCAGAAGCGAGGGGACGCCTGAACCATCTCCTTCGTACCGATGTACGGCCGGACGATCCGTGCAGCAAGTTCCCTGTTGCGGTCAGCGAGGGAGGCCCTCTCACTCGCAGTAAGAATCAAGTTGCCGCCGTCCAGAGCCTTGCTCCCAAAGGCGAGTGGCGGTACCCCAGTTGGTCTTCGTCGCTTAACTACCGCCGTGTCGTCTTTGCTCGCCACCAGATAGGGATTGATATGGCCGACATCCCGGCAGATGCCATCCGTGAACAGGCGACAAGGTCCTCGGCCGTTGCCGAGCCCGACGACGACGCACGTGACCCCTGCGGATCCCGCCGCGTTGTTGCTCCAGAGGAACGAGGTGTGAGCAAACTCGACTCTCACGTTCCGCTCGAAGATTCGGGGCCAAAGCATCGACACCTGTTGGCCCTGACACACCGAGTTAGTGGAGACGAACGCCGCGCCACCCCCGCCTGAGCTCAGCCAATCGGACGCCTTCAGGAACCAGAGTGAGATGTAGTCCAGTTCCTTCGGGTACGTGGCACCTGCGAAGTACGACTCGAACTCAGCACGATGACTGTCCCCCTGCTGCTTCGACCCCAAGTAGGGGGGATTGCCACAGACGTAGGCCGACTTGGTGGCCGGGCACAGGCTTCCCCAGCTCGAGCTCGTTGCGTTCTCGCAGACGATCGCTCCGGTCTCGGTGAGAGGGATCAACGGGCGTTCGATACCGAAGAGGTCGTCGTACTCCTGGTTCATTTGGTGCTTGGCGAACCAGAGGGAGAGTTTGGCGATGTCGTGGGCGAAGTCGTCGATCTCGATGCCGTGGAAGTTCTCGAGCGAGACACGGCTGTCGGCGAACAGCGGCGCCTTGCCGCCGTCGAGGTCGACGAGGCGTTGGAGGATTCGGTGTTCGAGCGAGCGAAGGCGCTTGTAAGCGACGATGAGGAAGTTGCCCGACCCACAGGCCGGGTCGAAGACCTTGATCTCGCCGAGGTGGTCGAGGAGGTCGTTGAGCTTTTGGACCGAGTCCTCGGCGGCTTCGTAGCGCTCCTCGAGGTCGTCGAGGAAGAGCGGGTTCAGGACCTTCAGGATGTTCTCGACGCTCGTGTAGTGCATCCCGAGGACGGTGCGGTCCTCGCCAGCGGCGACCGCCTGGATCATGGACCCGAAGATGTCTGGGTTGATCGAGGTCCAGTCGAGCGTTCCACAGTCGACAACGATGTTGCGCGCCTTCCGGGAGAAGCTCGGAGCGTCAATTCGATCGCGGAACAGGCTGCCGTTCACGTATCCGAACCCCTCGAAGTGAGACGGCAGCGTCGAGCGCTCGTCGGGAGGCGTGTCAAGGACGGCGAACAGTTGGTCGAGGAAGGGCGCGGTGTCGGAGCCGTCGCTCGCCGTCAAGTCTGTAACGACTCTCGTGAACAAGCCGTCGGGGAACACCCCAGTGTCCTCGGCGAAGAAACAAAAGAGCAGACGGCTGAAGAAGAGGTTGAGACTGCGTCGACTCTCCTCGCTGGTGGGGAGGTCGGGGTTGGTGGCGATGATCTCGTCATAGAGCTTCGCCATCTGCTGCGCGACCTTGATGTCGACGTAGCTGGTCGTTTCAGAGCGGACCTGTTCGCCCCCCGCCCAGGGCATGAAGAAGGCTGCGTGACGAGGGAGGTCCGATGTGGGCGCGTCGAGCGTCTGCCCGGTGCGGCTGTCGATTGCCGCGATCCGATTGTTGCTGCGGGCCACGAAGAAGCGAGGCTTGAGCGCCCGGATGTCGCTGTTGGTTTGTGCTCGGTCGAGAAGGGACAGCAGCCGTTCTTCGGTGGCGTCAGCATCGTAGGTGTCCCAGACCCTCTTCTTCCAGAGGACGGTGCCAGCGTCGCCAGAGCGGTTGTAGCTACCGGAACGCAGCTTCGTGATGGAAGCCTGCGGCACGCCGTACGCAGCCAGCAACTCAAAGATCAAGTCTTGCCCCCCACCTAGGTCCAGCTGCTCAAGGGCTCGCTCGACATCATCGAGCTTCATCGGACCCCGTCCACACAGGCTCGGTCTGTCACTTCGTGCGCTGCCACGTGACGGTGCTCATTTCTCTCCCGCCGTGCGGCGACTCGACCAGCATTCGATGTCCTGGCGAAGCCAGAGCCGAATGTGTCCGCCGGACTTGTCGACCACAGGCTCGGGGAAGTCGTCGTACCGCTTCAAGTACGTCGTGACGCTGTTGTGTTGAGCGAGACCGAGAATCTCTGCCACCTCGCTCGCTCCGACCAGATCATCGGTATCGACTGTCGTACCCACGGTGCCAGTCTACGAAGGTCGACCCTCGGTGTCGTGGATCCTGCGAGGAACTGGCGCTAGCTCGCCTGTGACTCCGGTCGGCCGGTGATCTCGTCGTACAGAGTGGCCGTTTCTTCGTCGATCTCGACCCATGCCCCGAGGTCCATAGCTGACCGCTGGGCTTGGTCGTAGGCGGCCTTCACGGCCTTGGATTCGCCGGCGGCTGCAGCAGCTCGCATCTGCAGGCGGTACATGGCTTCGTTTCCGGGCACGAGTCGGAGCCCCTGAGCGGCAGCCCACTCGGCGAGTGCCACATCGCCGTTCTCGAGCGCGAGTTTGCCGAGACGGTCGGCGGCATCAACGAGTGTGGTCTCGATTGTTCCGTAGACGGCGTGGTCGTCGATGAGCCAGCTGAACTGTTGGGCCGGCGCGTCTGCACCGACTTGGCCGTCAACCAGCTCGAGCGCAACCCGCAACATCGCGCACGCGTCGCCGGCCTCGCTGGCGTCGGCGGCGGCGATGAGTTGTTGGGCTCTGTGCCAGTCGCAGGCGATGTCGCCGGAGAGCTCGTACTGGCCGGTGTTGATGGCTTGGGTGAGTCGGCTTCCGCCGTCGGCGTCGGTGCCGAGGAGGCGTCGGATCTGGCTTATTGCGTTGTCGGCGGTGCTCCGGTTGGTCGCGGTCGGCCAAAAGGTCTCGCGCAGTCGACTTGACGAGACTGTGCGGTGGTAGGCGAGGTATGCGATCACGGCAAGCTGTTTCGTCGTCGGATCGGGATCCAGTCCTTCGACGGTCGGCACGGGGACGAGGATCTTGACCTCGATCGGTTGGGGGTCCGTGATCCGTGCGATGACGGTCTCGACCGCCTCCGCCTCGCCGCCGCTGTCGGCGGGTTTCGGCTTCTCCGCCGGAACAGTGGCGGCTAATGCGGCGTTGTCGAGCAGTTCGGTGACCACTTCGGCTTCGGCCAACTCGGTGATCGCTGGCGTGAACTCGATGCCGGCTGGTTCGAGAATTGCGCTGTCGGCGTGTAGGTGAACGCGCTCGGCATCAGCAAGTGGCGTGGCGGCAAGCACAGCGAGTGGGGTGTTGGTGAGCGCTGCCACTTCCGCGAGCTGGCGGGCAAGCTCAGGGTGGTCGGGTCCGGCGAGCACGATTGTCGGGTGGTAGATCTCGCCGGGGTTGATGCGCTGTTCATAGGGCGTGGCTTGGAGCCGTTCGTGGAGCTTGCGCATGGCTTTGCCGGTTTGTTCGCACCATGCGGTCGGATCTGCTGGAACGTGAACGCGGTCGATGTTGGCGAAGTCGTCGGGTAGGCCGAGGGCGATGGTTTCGCAGTGTTGGCTCCAAGGGTTGGCGGCGACGCCGAGGGCGATGCTTCGGAACCAGCCGGTGACGAGGTCGGGGTCGCCGTCGATGCTGATGGCTGCGAGTTGTTCGAGGTCGATGAAGAGGTCTCCGGCTTCGGTTGTTCCGAGGCAGGTGAGTGCTGGGCTGTAGGGCTGGGCGTCGGTGGTTTCGGCTTCGAGCATGCGGAGTTCGAGGTCGGGGTGTAGTCGCCAGGCGGTGTTCTGGTCGTTACCTGATACGAAGCCGTCGACTGGGGCGCACGGTTGGTCAAGGAGGATCTCGACGCCGTGGCGTCCGGCTCGGATCGCGGTGAGGGCGGGGAGTCGGGCTTCGGGGTGTTGGGCGAGGCGGTGTGTGATGAGTTGGTTGGTGGCTTCGACCCATCGGGCGGCTTCGGTGTCGGCGATGGGTCGGATGCGTCGTTCGTAGTCGCTTGCTTGGGGGCTGGGTGGCTCGATGGTGGTTTCGGGTGGGCGTTTGGCGGCTTGGTGGGCTCGGCGGCGGCGGAGGGTGACGGCGATTGCTCCGGTGGCGACGGCGAGCGCGCCGATTCCGGCTGCGAGCGCGGACGTTGTGGCGCTTCGGGGGTTTCCGGGGTCTGTCGCCGGTGCTCCAGCAGCACCTGTGGGTGCGGGCGCTGCTTGAGCTTCCTCAGAGGTTGGTGCGGTGTCGGCGGTTGTGGCTGTCGGTGCCGGCGTGGGCGTAGCGGTGGTGTTCGGCGGTTGTGTCGTGGGTGGCGGTGGCGGTTGTTCGCTGTTGGTCGGCGGTGTCTCGGTGACCGGTGGTTCCGGTGCGGGTTCTATCGCGGGCGGGGCGATTGGGTCGGCGGGGATGGGTGGGAGTTGGAAGCGTTGGTCGGGGTAGATGAGGTCGGGGTCTTCTGGTGGGAGGAGTCGGTCTTGGTTGAGCGTGACCATCTCGGCCCAGAACGGCGCGATTTCGGCGTCGCTGGGAGCGCGGCCCCATTCGGCGTGGAGGGTTTCCTCGGCGAGGGACCAGAAGTGATCGCCCTCTTCGACCTGGATCATGGCCGCCAGTTCCGCGGCGGCCTCTGCATCCGTGCCGGGCTCTGTGTCGAGGGTGACGGGCAGGACGGCCTCGGCGGGGAGCTGGAGTTTCCAGCCGGGTCGCGTGGCTTCGGTGTTTGGGCTGACGGTAGTGCCGTCGTCCATCACGGAGCCGATGTTGGCGTCCCGGACCTCTTGCCATCGGAGACCGTCGCCGAGTGTTGTCTCGGCGATGGACCAGAACGTGTCCCGTTCGCCGACGACGTAGGACTGAGTCGTGCCGTCGGGGGCGGAGTCGGGCGCGGTCGTGTCGGTGGCTTGTTCGAACTGCTGAGTACCCGGGGCGGGGGCCGCGTGGGCGGTCTCGAGTGGAAGTAGCGGTGCGGCGACCACGGTCACCGTTGGGGTGAGCGTTGTGAGTGTGAGCGACGCGGTCGCGATGAGGCGGGCCGCAGCGGTCTGGATTCCGGGCAGGATCGGGGCTCGGCGGGCGGCTCGACCGCTGATGGCGGCGACGGCTTCGATGAGGAGTGCGTAGGCGACTTGGGCCCAGCAGGCCCAGGCGATCACGAGGAGTAGTCCGGAGAGGAGTTGTTCGTTGCGGGTTTCGTCGGATGCGAGCGGGTCCCTGAACGCGTCGATGATTCCGGTGACCGGGACACTACCGAATCTCCACAGTACGTAGGGGACGGCGACTAGCAGGACGGCGATTGCGGCGAGTGCGGTGACGCCGCGTGCGATGTCGGCGAGTCGTCGTGTCATGGGGTCTCCACGCCAAAGGTGGCGGATGCTGATTCTGTGGCTGACACGGTGTAGGGGCCGGGTAGGAATCTGGTCGGGACGGCGAGGTGCACGGTGACGGTGACAGTTGGTCCCGTGACGGTGATGGTGCCGGTGTGGCCGACGGTGGTGAGGTAGTTGTTGACGGCTTGGGTGGCTGCGGCCGGGTCGAGGGTGGGGATGCCGGTCTCGCTGTAGGCGGCGGGGTCGACGGCTTGTGCTCCGGCGCGGGCTGCGTTGTCGGCGATGTCCCGGGCTTCGGAGAGGGCGCCGAGTTTGCGGCCTCCGTCGAGAGCGAGGCCTGCCACGAGGAGGAACGCGACGCCGAGCACGGCGATGAGGATGCTGACCGAGCCGCGCTCGTCGTCGCACCGGTGTTGGCTGGGGGTCATGGGTTGGCTCGGTAGGTGTCTATGACTTCGGTGGCGGTGCCGGTGAAGGAGCGTGAGCCGGGGACTGAGAGGGCGGCGACGTCGGAGAACGATGCGTTGCAGGTCACGGTGACGGTGACCCATCCGCCCGAGCTGAAGTTGGCGGTGTCGACGTTCACGTTGAGGCCGTTGACGCAGCTCATTCCGGAGCTGGCGAGGTTGGCGGCGGCGACGCTGGTGGCTTCGGTCACGGCGGTGGTCGGGTTGTTGGTGAGGCTGGCCGCGCGGGCGGCTTCATGGGCTGCGCTGCGGACGTCGTTTTCGGCTTGGGAGACGCGTCCGGCGAACACGACGAGGAGCATGAACGCGGTGAGGAACGCTGTCATGACGACAGCGAACTCTGTCGACACGGCACCTCGTTCTGGAGCGCGGGGGTTCATCGGTCGTTCTCGCTGACAAAGCGTTCGACCGGTCCCTGGGCGGTGGCGGTGACGCTCCAGGAGCCGGGGAAGATGGAGAATCCGAGGTCGCCGTGGACGATCACGGTGACCTGTTCGCTCGTGCGGTCGATGGTGATGTCGACGTTGTTGAGGTTGCCAGCTTGGCCGAGGATCGCTTGCGCTCCGGCATGACCCTGGGCGGGGCCGGCGGAAGCGACTTGGGCGGCGTCGAGTGCCTCTTCGGCGGCGGTTTCGGCGGCTTGCTTGCCGTGCCACCACAGCCCGACCTGGACCGGCACCAACACGAGCACGATGAGGACCGGCATCAGCACAGCGAGTTCGGTCGCGACCGCGCCTCGCTCGCCATGGACTCGTTCGTGTTTGGGCGCGGGCTTGGCCTGGGTCACTACGCGGGAGCGGGCACGGAGTCGGGGATATTGTTGGCGTTGCTGCGTGCCTTGGCGATGAAGATGGCACCGAGCGCGACCGCGATGGCGACCATGGCGGCGATGACGACGGCCATCTCGGTGGAGACGGCGCCGCGTTCGTCTCTGGTGTCGATGCCGACGCGGTTGAGGTTGTACTCGACCGCGAAGTGCATGAAGTCGATGTAGTTGCGTATGAAGTCCATCTGCTCTTGTGTCTCCTGTCTTTGTGTCCCTGCCGCCGGGTGGCGGCTGGGTTCGCTGCCCGTCTTTGCTGTTAGCCACCTCCGGGGGTGGTGACTGTTGGGGTGGGCGCGAAGTTGGAGGAGCCGCCGTCGGTGATGGCGTCTACGGCTCCGAAAGCGATGAATAGGACGAGGCCGAGGATCATCACGACGACGGGGACGATCATCTTCTCGGTGCGGGCTTCGGCGTTGGTTTCGAGCTCGGCTGCCTGCGCGGCGCGTAGCGCGTCGGCTTTGGCGGTGAGTGAGGCTTTGACGCGGGCGCCGTGGTCGCCGGCGAGGGAGATGGATGCGGCGAGTTCGTTGAGTTCGTTGACGCCGAGCTCGGTTCCGAGCAGGTCAAACGCGTCCCATGGGGTTTGGCGGGTGAGGCGTGCCCGTCGCAGGGCGCGGCGGATCTCTGAGAATGCCCAACCGTCGCCGGACTCGGCGGCGCCCTCGAGGGCTGATTCGATACCTGCTCCCCCGGCGAGGAGGATGGTGACGAGGTCGAGGTAGGCGGAGAAGGCGTGGCGGAACGCGCGGCGTCGCTCTTCGACCTTTTCGGCGAGGGGCAGGTCCGGGTAATAGAACCCGACGACCGCCATTGCGATCGCGGCGATGCCGAGGGGGCCGATCGGTACGGCCACTCCCCCGGCGATAAGGACCAGTGCCAGCAGGGTTGGGATGGCGAAGCCCGCTGTGGCGGCGAGCATCTTCTCATAGCCGTGACGTTCGAGCGGTTTGTCGAGCACCCGGAGCTGCTCAGTGAGCTTGTCGCTGTCACCGACACCGAGGCTGCGCATCACTGCGAGCCCACGGCTGCCGAGTCGCTGTTGCATCGCCGTGAGGTCCGGTGGGTCGAGCGGGGCGTTGACCGGGATCCCGTGCCGGTCGAGGGCGACGGCAACCCCGGCGAGGGGGACCGGTCGGGTCTGTAGCGCGCGGGCGATCATGAGAGCGCCGACACCGACGCCCGCGCCGAGTACCGCGATGATGAGGCCGCTCATGGCCGGTTCCGTTCGGTGGAGCGGGCGGTGAATCGTTCGGGCATGTCGATCTGGCCGTAGGCGTGGAGCATCCAGCCGCCGAGCGCGAACACTGCGGTGACGAGGAGCAGCCAGAGCTGACCTGTGGTCGATTCGTAGGCGTCGAGGAGCTGGCGGGAGAACACGAAGAGGAACCCGATCGTGATAAGGGTCGTAGCGACGACGATCCGGGCTGACGTGCGGATTCGTGCTCGGCCGACCTCGACACGGAGCCGCATCCTGACGTCGGCTCGGATCGTCTCAGCCAGCCGGCCGAGCAGCGGCCCCAGTTCGCGGGCCTCCATACGGGCCGCGTTCACCAGGGCGACGACGACAAGGTCCGCTGACGGGTGATCGAGTTCCTCGCCGAGTCGGGTGAGCGCGTCAACCGTTGGCATGCGGTCCAGGCGTGCCGAGAACCGCCGCACCTCCGTGCCGATGGCCTCGGGCGCGACTGCGGCTGAGGCGACGAGTGCTTGTTCGAGGCCGGCTGAGCCGGCGATGTTGTCGCGGATCATCTCGGTCCACGACGCGATCGCTTCGGTCTTGGCCAGGCCTGCGCCGCGATCGGCACGGGCCGCGAAAGCCCGCGGCAGCCACACAACCGCGGCAGCAGCGATCGCGGCGCCTATGGGCCAGCGCGTCGCCATGAACACAACCAACGCCGCCGCGGCTGCGGCGCCTAACCAGGCGAGGGCAACTTCGACCCGGTTGACCGAGGGGAACATGTCACTGACCGTCGGCAACACGGTGGCGCCGCGCAGACCCGCCAACACGAGCAGGAGGCCGGCCCCGGCTCCTGCGCCGAGCGTGAGGGCTCCGAGGGCGCTCACTGGTTCCACCCTGCGTTGGTGGGTTCGAGCCAGCGTTGGTCGAACCCGGCTTGTTCGAGGCGGTGGCGGCTCTGGTCGGACAGGGCGAACCGTGGCATGGCTCGCCCGGTTGAGTCGGGCGCGTAGACCTCGTTGGAGGTGACCATGGCGCCATCCGCGCCGGTGATTTCTCGGACGCTGGTGATGACGCGTTCGTTGGTGTCGAGGCGGGCGATGTGGATGACGAAGTGCACGGCGTTGGCGATCATGAGGTTGGTGACCTCGACGTCGAAGCGCTCGGGGGTCATTGCCATGTACATCTGGAGTCGTGTGAACACTCCGAGGCTTGAATCGGCGTGGATGGTGCACATCGACCCGTCGTTGCCCTGGGACATCGCCAGCATCATCGGTAGGGCCTCTGCGCCGCGGACCTCGCCGACGATCACTCGGTCGGGTTGCATCCGCAGCCCGGAGCGGACGAGGCGATGCATGGCGAAAGCGCCGACGCCTTCAAGGTTCGCTTCGCGTGCTTCGAGGTCGACGTAGTTGGGGTGCAGGTCGCCGAAGTGTTCGAGGCCGATCTCGAGGGAGTCCTCGACAGTGATGATCCGCTCGCGGGAGTCGACCTCATTTAGCAGACAACGCAAGAGGGTCGTCTTTCCAGCGCCGGTGCCGCCGGCGACGATCACATTGAAACGCGCGGCGACCATCGCTTCGAACAGGTGCAGCAACGATTCGGAGACGGTTCCGAGGCTGAGGAGTTGTTTGAGGCGGCCGATGTCGAAGTTGTGGCGCCTGATCGACACCGACGGCCGGCCCGACACCCACGCGATGGCGTGGAGGCGATCGCCTGACGGGAGGCGCATGTCGAGTTCGGGTGACGCTGGGTCCCAGCGCTGCTCGGAGCGGCCTCGCCGGGCCTGGGTTTGAATCAGCTCGACCAACTCACCGTCGGTATCCGCGACCGGTTCACCGGCGACGATGGTGCCATCGGTGCGGGTGAGCCAGACCTCGTCACATCCGTTGGCGTGGATGTCGGTCCACTGGGGGTCGTCGACGTAGGCCTGAAGGCGGCCGAGCCCGAACAGCCGATTCAACACCGCATTCGTGAGACTGCTCGACTCCGCTTCGGTCAGCCGGGGTCGGCCGGCGCCGAGTCGTTCCGCGTCGAAGACTGAGAGTTGGTTGCCGATCAGCTGTCGGGCGTACTGGCGCCGGTCGGCAGCCGAGAGCACGTGTCGGCCGGCGGCTTCGTCAGTTGCGTCTCGTTCATCGAGCGCCTCGCCAACCGCAGCGTGCAGACGGACGACTGCGGCCGAGTCAAAGGTCATCGGACTGCCTCTGCGGTTTCGAGTTCGAGCGATGTCGAGGCTGAGTCGAGCGACGGGGCGGTGGTGCCGAATTCGTCGGCGAGGTCGTGCGCCCACGTCGCGATGGCTTGGGCAAGGCGACCACGACGCCGGTTGGTTTGTCCAGCCAGGATCGCGTCGGCGCCCCGCTTGTCGTCCGGCAACACTCGACCCACCCCGGTTCCAGTGACGGCTTCGATCTCGTCGGGCCAGTGAGGCTGATCACCGATGAGCACCCACTCCACTCGTGACCCGCTCTCGGCGAGCCCGTGAGCGAGTGCCGCGGCGGGCTGGATCTCCTCAGCCGTCGGTCGGGCGACAACGAACACTCGATGTGCTTGGCCTGCAAGGCAGGTCGGTGCCTCGTGTGGCGAGACCCGTCCGCAGTCGGCGATGACCGCGACGTCATCGAGCGCGGCCAACCAGGACCCGAGCGCTTGGCCTGCTCCTTCGAGGATCGGTCGGGCGCGGTCGCCGCGTTCGGGAGCGACGATGGCGCCGAGGCCGCCAGGGAGTTGCTGGACGTGTGACCACAGGTCGTTGCGATTGAGGCCGTGACCGCCCGCTGCTGCCAGCGTCACCAGCCCTGGTTGGCGTCCCACTTGGTAGCGCACCGCGAGAGTGCCACCTGCCGGATCGGCTTCGAGTAGGACCTTGTGCCGATCGTCGGCGGGCCACGCGGCCGCTAGCGAGACGGCGGTGAGCGACACTCCCGGGGCTCCCTTGGCCGACACCAGCGCGACGAGGCTCATTCGCCCGACCCCGCGACCTGGATCAGACGGACCCGATCAGCCGAAGCGGCAGCGGCCACGCGTGCTGCGTCGTCCTCGCCGACTTGTAGCGATACGAACAGGTGCCCTTGGGCGCCGACCGACGACACCTCGACGACCATCGCCCGTTCCACCAGCACGGTCGCCTCGACGTCTTCGGAGAAGGCGCGGGGATCACCCGCCGCGGGTGTAAGGACCACGCCGACCGTGTCGCCAGCGGCGAGCGTAAGGGAAGGGAACTCGCCGGCCTCGAGGGACAGGCCCACCACGCCGTCGCCGGCTTCGATGAGCGACCCGTCCAAAAATTGCGATGTGACGATCAGGGTGCCTGAGGGCAGGTCGCTGCGTGCAGTCCGTCCCACCACGAGCGCCGAGTCGGTGTCCGCAAGAACAGCGACGGCGGCGTCGGCGTCGATGCCGACCACCTGGAGGTCGTCGACTGTGATCACTTGGCCGCGCTCGACGTCGCCGCGCAACGCCAGCACTGGCTGCTTCTCGGAGCCTGTGGCTTGCCACCACAACGCCCCCAACGCGCAAACGGCTATGACCAGCATCCCGGCCGCGATCTCGGGAAGACGGCGCTGCCCCTTGGCGGACGGCGCGGCATCAAGGTCGAACCGCTCCTCGCGGTGACCGTTCTGTTTCGCCCGTTCCTTCAGTTGCATCGCCATGCGCGCCCCTTCCTCTTCTCGCAGCTATCCGCCGACTGTCTCGATGGCTTGGATCTCACCGACCGTGACCAGCGCTGGCGGCGACGTTCTTGAGATTTGGCCGACGATCGTCGGCGTTGCGTTCTCACTGGTCGTGCCGAACACGTCGAAGGTCACCGTGACCGTCATCGCGTACCCCGATGACCCGGCGGTCGAGTGAGCGAACACATGTGAGCACGACCCCGGTTGACCCCGGTCTGGTGCCTCGCCCGGGCCTTGGCACGCGACGCGTTGTCCATCGCCGGGATTCCATGTCGTCGACACCGGCACGGCTTGGGCCTCGGCCCACACCCGGCCGCTCGGGGACTCGACGCGGACCACGAATGCACCGTTCCAATACGACGGCTGCACCCACAGCGAGGTCGGCATCTGGGTCACCATCGGTACCGCGACCCCGTCGGGGCTTGCGCCCCATGGCGGCGGGATCGGATCGAGTTCGCGCATCGCCTGCGCCAGCACGTCCGGGGTTTCGTAGCCGGCGCCCTCCGGGAAGATGAAGACTCCACCGACGGCTGTAACGGTTCCGTCGCAGGTCTTGCGCAGCCACCGGCCGGTGTCGGAGTACTGGCGGACGCCGTCGAGTTTGTAGACCCCGAAGGCGTGGTCGTCGTCGATCACCACCTCGTAGGTGCAGCCATTCGACGTTCCGACGCGCTCGCCCGGCGTCGTCTCCTGGGCCCGCACAACGACCACTTCGCCAACAATGCCCGCGGAGCCCTCGTCCGCGGCGTGAGCCGGTGCAGCGGTCAGGGCCGCGACCAGAATCAGTAGGGGTAGTCCCCGGTGGCCAGCGCGCATCCGCCGACTCCCTCCCATTGCTGCACTCGCACGATCTCGGTGACCTTCCAGACGCCATCGAGAAGCGCCAGGTCGACCCGGTAGTTGTGCGTGAGGACTTCGTCGTTGACGACATCGCCGGTCGCCACGTCGAAGATCACTCCATCGTCAATCGAGCACGCCGCAGCCGTCGCGAGATCACCTGCCTGCTCGACGAAACCCACGCGGATCTCCGCGAGTGCCTGTTCGCCCGGGCGGATCGCCTGCCCAGCGTCGACCTTGTCCTGAATCGACTGGGTCAGCCTCTCCAGCTCGGGACTCGCCGCCACCTCGGCCAGCGCCGGATCCGTAGGATCGGGTCTCGGACCAGAACTGGCGGCCTCCCGGGCGTCGAAATACGCGCGAACTGCGTCGCCGAGAAGGATCTCGATCGACGACTCGTCTTGCCCTGCCGTTGTGGAGGTCTCCTCCGGTTCCGGCTCCGCCGGAGTGGTTGTTGGCGCTGCTGTCGAGGGGCTCGACGGCTCCAGGGTTGCTGCCGTTGTCGATGTCGGTGCCGAGGTTGCTTCCGGTGGCTCGGTGACGTGAGTCGATGCGGCGTCGTCGTCCGACGAGCATGCGGCCGCGCAGATTAAGACCGCGATTGCCACTCCAATGAGCTTCATGTCAGATTCTCACTCTCCGTGTTCGACGAGAACACGGTGCCGAAGCAGCAACGACTACTGTCTGGCAGGGCGCGTTCTCGAATCTGGCTTGAATCTCCACGGTAGAGCGGACGCGTGACACCCTCGGGTTCGCCGGTCGCCTTGCTGGTGACCCCCAAAGCCGCATCGCACCCTTGGCCACAACAACCACGGTACGTGACCAATTGCTAGTCGTGTCAAGCGGGCTTCCGTACCATTTCACACCGCCACCAGGGACAATCCGTCCACATCAGCGCGACACAAAGTGACAATTCTTCTCTGAGCGGTCGCCCAACCACAGGCCGCTCAGCCAGCCGGGCCGGCTGAGAATCGCCGACTGAGCGTGTCGCGACACAGGGCATCCCGGGTCCCTGTAGTCGGTATGCAGGCCCAAGTCACAACCATCGAATGAAGGCGCTCATCGTCGGCGCCGCCATGACCTTTCTGGCGCTGCTCGGCGGCGCGTTCGCCCTTATCGGCCTCGTTGTCGTCGCCGCCGTTGGTGGGGGCACCGCCATCGCGGCAGTCACCGTGTCGAACCCATCCTCAGAAGCAGTCGCCGACATCCCGCCGCTCATGTTGACCCTGTTCGTCAACGAAGCCCAGCAATGCCCCGGGCTGCCGTGGACCGTCATGGCCGGAATCAGCAAGGTCGAGTCCAACCACGGCCGATTCGGCGGCGCCGCCCTTGGAATCGACGGCGTCTTCCGGCCACTGATCATCGGCATCCCGCTCAACGGCAGCAACGGCACCGCACGCATCCCCGACACCGACAACGGCCAATGGGATCACGACACCGTGTGGGACCGAGCCGTCGGTCCGTTCCAGTTCATCCCGTCGTCATGGCGCATCTTCGGCGCGGACGGCAACGATGACGGAGTCGCGGACCCGCACAACGTCTACGACGCCATAGGCGCCATGCGACGCCACCTCTGCCCTGACGGCCAAGTCGTCGACATCGAAGCGGCCATCTTCTCCTACAACCGCTCGCACGCCTACGTCCGGCTCGTGCTCGAATGGGCGGCCAAGTACACCGGGCCACTGACTGCCGCCGCCACACCAGTCGCCGGCTACGCGCTACCGATCCCCGGACTCGACGAACCGCTGCTGACGCGGCCGCACCACGACTACCCGGCTTGGGACGCCGCGGTGCCCGTCGGCACCCCTGTGTTCGCGATGGTCGCCGGCACCGTCACCACAGCAAGCCACTCCGGGATCTACCCCGCCGACCCCAACCGCTGCGGCAACACCGTCACCATCGCCGGAGTCGACGGCGCCACCTACACCTACTGCCACCTCTCCAACATCGCAGTCGCCCAAGGCCAGGTCGTCGGCGTCGGAACGCTGATCGGCCTCACGGGCGGCCTGCCCGGCACGCCCGGGGCAGGCAACACCACCGGCCCTCACCTCCACCTAGGCATCCGCCTGAGCGGCGCCGGCGTGTGCCCGCAACCGCTCCTGCTCGCCATCCATCGACGCACGCCCATCGACCCCGCCATCGCACCCAGCGCCGGGTGTGTGACCGGCCGCGCCACCACCGACTGGCCCGGCTGGCTCGACCAACTCAACCTGACACCACCACAAGGAGAGGACAATGCAGACGGAGCAAGCTGACGAGCTCATCGACTCCGAACAACTTGCCGCACGACTCGGAGTGACAACGCGGTTCGTTCGACGCCTCGTCGAGGAGCGACGAATAGCGTTCCACAAGATCGGGCGCTTCGTCCGCTTCCACCCCGACGACGTCGAGGCATATGTCAGCGAGCGCCGAGTCGACACATGGTCGCCGCGGTCGCGCACGACACCGTGATGCCCTGTCACGGGGCGTTCGTACGTTGGCCATGGAGGTGAACCGATGGCAAGCATTCGCAAGTACAAGACCAAGGGCGGGCACGCGCGGTACGAGGTCGTCTACCGCGGCCCAGACCGGCGACAGCGCTCGAAGAGCTTCGCCCGGAAGGTCGACGCGCAGCGCTTCTCGAACACCATCGAGGCCGACATCGCTCGCGACGACTGGATCGACCCCAGCAAGGGTCGCCAACGATTCGGAGACTGGGGGCAGATGTGGCTCACCTCCCGAACCGACCTCAAGCCCACAACGCGCCAGAGTTACGAGTCGATCCTGAGCAAACACCTCAAGCCAGCCTTCGGCGAGCGGCGGATCGCGTCGATCAGCCACGAGGAAGTCCTCACCTACCTGAGCGGTCTCAGCGAACGAGGTGCTGGACCGGGGACAGTTCGCAACATCCGAGACGTACTGCGAATGGTCTTCAAGCTCGCCATCCGGTCGGGCGCTATCAAGACCAACCCGGCCACGGACATCAAGGTCCCACGCAAGGCCGCCGAGGAGATGGTCTTCCTCACCGCCGAAGAAGTGTTCTCGCTCGCCGAAGCGATCACCCGTCCGCCGTGGCGCAGGCGCGGCGGCGAACATCGACGCGAGAGCTACCCGGAGTACGGCACCCTCGTTCGCTTCGCAGCCTTCACCGGACTACGAGCTGGCGAGATCGCCGGCCTACGCGTAGGTCGCATCGACATTGCTAGGAACCGCGTCGAAGTTGCCGAGACCGCCACCGAAGCACACGGCAAGCTGCAATTCGGCCCCCCGAAGACCTACGCAAAACGCATTGTCCCGGTCCCACCGCCGATCATCGCCGAACTCGACGACCTCATCGCTGGTCGGCCAGCTGACGCCTTCGTCTTCCGGGGTCCCGACGGATCCGCCCTTCGCCACTCGAACTGGTACCCGCGGCACTTCAAGCCCGCCGTTCGTGCGTCCGAGCTGGACCCCGCCACCCGGTTCCACGACCTCAGGCACACCTACGCAGCGTTCCTCATCTCCGAGAAGGCGCACCCGAGAGCGATGATGGAGCGCCTCGGCCACTCGACCATCAACGTCACGCTCGGCACCTACGGCCACCTCCTCCCCAACGTCGAGGCTGAACTCGAGACCGCGATGAACGAGCTCTACGGCAGCGCGTGCGACGATCCATCCGGCTAGCGGGTCAATCCAGGAGCGGTGGGTCAAACGTCTCGTTCGCGCGAAGCTGTTCGAGTGCCTCATCGTGCACACCAGGCTCGAGGATCGATAACAGAGACTTCGGGTCTACGAAGCGGGCAAGGAGGTCGTAGCCCGTCCTGAGCCTCGTTCGACCATGCGACGCCAGTGCGGTTGTTACCAATCGCGAAGCGTTTGCAGGGGTAGCGATCCATGTCTCCATCACGGGCCTCAGATCCTCGTGCCCGACTGCTCGTCCCACGAATCGAACGAAGAGCGGGAGGCTGCTCGACGTCAACGCATCGATGGAATCTGGAGCGCAGATCTTGTCAACCAACTCCACAACGATCGCGTCCTGTTCATCCTCGGAAAGGACGCTCGGACCATCCTTGACGCACGCCCACCGGACGATGCCGAGGCGAAGGTTTGGCTCCGAGCACTCACGCACCAGATGGAACAGCTGCTCGCGTTGCGCTTCGCCGACCTCGTTCCAGCAGAGATCGACCAGCAACATCGCGACGAGATCGACGTTGGAAGAAAGGCCAAGCTCATCGGACCCCTCGGGGATGCTGTCCGCCGCCTCAATGACCTGCTGAGCGATGCTGCGTGAGGCGTCAAGATCGAGGGCGCTCACGGAGCGCCGGAGCTTGTATGCCAGGTCTACCGGCCTCTCGCCCAACTGTTCCGCGAGCCATGCCCGAGATGTGCTCGATTCTGGGTCGGCGAGGTACTGCTCAACCAGAACGTCGGACACGCTTCCGCTCTGGACCCCGTAGAGAAAGAAGCGATCGACGTACTCTCGGGAGCAAATGCGCTTGCTCCTCGAATACTCGGCCTCTGCCGAGGAGTCGACTGCGACAGCAGCTCCGCCCGGACTCCATGTTGGGAAGAGGACTTGGAGGAGGGCATTGACCGACGCCGACATTGACGGATCCGACGGCGGCAGCTCGGGCAACGCATCTCCGCTGCCAACGCCCTGAGCGTGGCTGCCGGCCCCGACGAGCACATGCCTAGCCTCTCGAATTGACTCATAGAGCGCAGGATCTGCGACGCGGAGGGCCTCAAGAATGGTCAGGTCGGCGAGGTTCGCCTCACCGCCTAAGAGCGGCAGCGAGAAGCCAAGAGCGTTCACGGCGCGCTTGAGCAGGCGCGGCGATGCCTACACCGCTGACATATCCGCGATGCTTCCTCCAAGTCGGTCCAGGTCGTCGGCGTCGAGCGCTCCTATGAGGCCGTGTTCGTGCAGAACCCGGTTCAGGTCGACCAGGAGCTGGTCGAGCATCACTTGCGGTTCCGGCTCCGGCAAGTGCAGCGGCACCTGGATAATCTTGTCGAGATACCGCGGCCCAATCGGCAAGTCCCCGCCGGCCTCACTCTCGAGTGCCGTGACCACGACCTCTCTATCGAAGGCCAGGACGTAGAGCGTGCGATCGAAATCCGCCAGCAGCTTGACGAGACGGAAGATCGACAAGACCTGATTCAACGCCAAACGATCAATGTCGTCGACCTGCACCAAGACCCGCGCGCCCGCCTCCTCGAGCGCACGAGCAAACTCCGACTTCAGGTCCTCGAGGTCGCGGTTTGTCAGCAAGTCGCCAACCACGCGGGCTGACTCGCCTGCCACCCCACCTACGACTGGAGCGAGGCGGAACAGACCTCCGAACCGCTTCAGCACGCCACCTGCCTTCGCTCCGAAGGACTCCAACGAGACCTCCAGCCGATCCGCGACCAACTTGAAGAACGACGCGAGCATTTCCTCATCGTCTCGGTACACCCACGGGTTGTACGTCACGACGACGATCTCCTTCGGGTGCTTCTCCGCGAGATACTCCTCAATGAAATTCAGAACGGTCGTCTTGCCCGACCCCCAGGGTCCGTACAAGCCGACGACGAGGCTCTCCGTGCTGGATCGGTTGGCGAGAGTAGAACCAATCCGCTCGGCGAAGCCGCGACGTCCTAGCCGGTCCGTGGATCGGGAAACAAGCGGTCGATCAGATGCGTACACATCGCCGCTTCCCTCAACACCCATATGGTCAGTCTGCCAGCGGGCTGTCACACCTGCGGTCCAACTCACGGTCCCGCTACGCCCCGCTCGCACCCGGACGCGCCGTTTCGGCTGTGAGATTTTTGTGAGATGGAGCCAAAACCAGATGAGGCCTCGCCTGAGCGAGACCTCCCGGGATTCCCTTGTTCTCAAGGGTTTCGAGTGGTGGCGGGGGCAGGATTTGAACCTGCGACCTTCGGGTTATGAGCCCGATGAGCTACCAGACTGCTCCACCCCGCAGCACGAATCGTAGCGACCGCCCCGGCCAAGCCCAACCGACACCGGCGACTGTCGGCAGGTCGGCACCTATTCCCCCGGCTGAGCGACCGCGCGAGACTTCGGTCATGGTCAACTTCCAGCCCGACACATATGGCACGATCAATCCGTCGATCACCGTCGACGGTGCGGCCGCGGCGATCGAGTTCTATACCTCGGTCTTCGGCGCAACCGAACGCATGCGCCTCGACGAACCCGGCGGCCAAGTTGGCCATGCGGAGCTGCAGTTCGGTGACTCGGTGCTCATGCTCAACGATCCCTACCCCGAGATGGGAGCCGTCGCGCCCGACAAGGATCGCCCGACTTCGACCTACATCAACGTCTACGTTCCCGACGTGGACGCCATCGCCAAGGCCGCCGTGGACGCGGGTGCCACGCTCGTGCGCGAGCCTGCCGACCAGTTCTACGGCGACCGAGCAGCGGTCATCGTCTGCCCGTGGGGTCACCGATGGGGAATCATGACCCACATCGAAGACGTCACTCCGGAGGAGATGCAGCGCCGAGCCGCCGAACAGGTCGACTAGGCGCCCCAGCCTGGCGTTCTGTCTGCGGTTGGTCGCGAATACGCGACACAACGCAGAAAATTCGGCGCTGCGGCGGTTCTGGCTGCGGTTGATCGCGCATGCGCGATGAAGCGCAGAAATTTCGGGGCGGGCACGCCGGCACGGTCAGGCCTGAGCGGACTCGAGCTGGCTGCTGAACGTCTCGGCGGTGTCGATCCAGCCCTGCACCATGTCGAGCACCATGTCGCTAGCCGGACGCACCTTGTCGATGCTGCCCAGGATCTGGCCGGCCGGGTGCCCACCGAACTCCTTGCTGTGCACCCTGGTCCATCGGGCCGCGTACTCGCCGAACAGCAGTCCCTGGATCGGCATCGGCAACGTGTCGGGGGCGTCCTCACGCTCCCATGCCTCGACCCACGCCGAACGGTACTGGCGGGCGGGCTTGCCGGTCATCGACCGCGACCGGACGAAGTCGGCCGAGCTCGCTTCGACGAGGTTTTTGGTGACCTCGGGCGACATGTCGGCCTCGGCTGCGAGCAGCCACATCGAACCGGTCCACACACCCTGAGCGCCGAGCGCCATCGCCGCGGCCATCTGACGCCCGTCCGCAATGCCCCCAGCAGCGAGCACGGGCACATCGGGACCGACCGCATCGACGACCTGGGGGATCAACACCATCGTCGCGATTTCCCCGCAGTGACCCCCTGCCTCGGTGCCCTGGGCGATGATGACATCGGTGCCCATCGACACCTGGCGTTCGGCGTGCTGTTTCGACCCGACGAGGCCGCCGACCAGTAGGCCCCGCTCATGACATTGATCGACCACGTACTTCGGCGGCGGGCCGAGCGCGTTGACGACCATGTTGACGTTCTCGTGCGACAGCGTGACCTCGACCTGCCCCGGACCTTCGGCATCGACGTTGAGTCCTGCCGCTTTGGGTACACGGTCGGTGTCTTCGGGCAGCGGCGGAATGCCCGCCTCGTCGAGGACCTTGTCCGCGAAGGCACGATGCTCGTCGGGGATCAGCGACGCCAGGTACTCCGGCGTCGCCTTGTCGCCGCCGCCCTGGCCCTCGTATTTGGCGGGCATGGCGAAGTCGACCCCGTACGGCTTGCCGCCAACGTGGTCGTCGATCCAGTCGAGCTCGATCTCCAGCCGCTCGGGCTCGTAGGCGAGCGCACCGAGCACGCCGTAGCCGCCGGCGTTGGTGACCGCCGCAACGACGTCGCGGCAGTGCGAAAAGGCGAAGATCGGAAACTCGATTCCCAGGCGATTGCAGATCTCGGTATGCATGCGAATTCGATACCACGCGGAACTCGCCATGGGAAAGCGCCGTCGTATCCGCCAGCATCCAAGCGTGCGGCGAGGTCTGCATCTTCCCGCGCGGTCATGGAAGCTCACCGCCGGGCAGCCTTGACGGACGTCACCCCGGCACCGCCTGACCGAGTCTTCGATCGATCTCGTCACCCATGATCTTGCAGTCGGTCAAAGGGTGGTCGAACCGGCACAGGAGCGCTCCCGACAGATATGCGTGTGCCCGCTGAAGCCGTTCGATCTCTTCTTCGAGAACGGCTTGGCGTTCGATCGCCACGTGCTTCCACTCTGCGACGGTGTTGGCCTCGAGGACGAGAGCGATGTCGTCGAGCGACAACCCAGCATCCTGCAGCATGCCGATGAACACGAGCCGGCGGAGGGTTGCGGTCCGATAGCGCCGCTGCCCCGAAACTCGCTCGTCTGCACGAACCAGCCCTCGACGTTCGTAGTAGCGCACGGTTGAGGTGGCGACGTTCGAGCGTCGCGCCACGTCGCCGATCGCCATGAGCTCGTCCTGTTTCCCGTCACCGTTCATCGTCCCAGAATACGGGTTGACTTGAACCTGGGTTCAAGTGCCAGGCTGCTCTCATGAACGATCACACCGAACTGATTCGACCAAACCACCACGCCGACCACGCGGGTTTCAGTGGCATCAAAGGCTGGCTGATTGCTCAGACCATGACGGTCGGACGAACCGCACAGGCCGACCTCGCCATCGACGCGACGGGCCTCGAGCCAGGAGCGAACCTCGTCGATGTCGGCTGCGGCCCCGGCGTTGCAGCAACGCGCGCCGCTGGCATGGGCGCGTCGGTCATTGGCGTCGACCCTTCGTCGCAGATGCTCGGCGTTGCCCGCCGTCGCGACCGCGCCGGTCGCGTCGATTGGCGCGAAGGAGTCGCCGAAAACCTGCCCGTCGACGACGGCAGCCAGGACGTGGCGTGGTCGCTGGCCAGCGTGCACCACTGGCCCGACATCGACGGTGGTCTCGCCGAGGTCTACCGGGTTCTCCGCGCCGACGGAACCCTCCTGGCCATGGAACGCAGCATCAAACGAGACGCTACCGGGCTCGCCAGCCACGGCTGGACGCTCGAACAAGCAGACAGATTTGCCGCAATGTCAGAGGAGGCCGGCTTCACCGACAGCCTGGTCGAGACCCGCACTGCCAGACGGGGTCAGGTCGTTCTCGTCCGCGCCACTAAACCGGGCGACGCCGGTAACTCGCCGACCAAGTGAAACTTTGGTCTGACACCGGGGTCGCGGTCAGGCCGTTGGCACCTGACCGACGACGGATGCCGGCGTGAAGCGGGCGATGAGGCGACGGTCGTCGACCATCGCCCTGCGGTAGTCGTCCCAATCGTCATGTTCGCCCTGGACGCCCCGGAAGTATGCGACGAGCGCGTCGACCGTCGCGTCGTCGGGGTCGGCGGCGACTGGCAACAGCTCGACGGTGCCGTCGAAGGACAGGTACGCCCACTCGGCGCGCTCGGTGATGTGAAGCACCGCCCGCGGGTCGCGACGAAGGTTCGCCGTCTTCGCTCGGCCGTCGGTGACCGAGATGTCGAATACGCCTTCGTGCAGCCAATAGGCGACGTCGGA
Source organism: Acidimicrobiales bacterium (assembly GCA_965216815.1). Taxonomy (GTDB): domain Bacteria; phylum Actinomycetota; class Acidimicrobiia; order Acidimicrobiales; family SHLQ01; genus JADFOM01. Next base: position 487,820 of record OZ244202.1, read on the forward strand.
GCTCTGTGGCCGCCCGTCCTTGCGGATCGTCACCAACACGCACCCCGTCCGCTGGGCCGCCCACGCGAGTGCAACATCCATCTCCATGGGTCGATGCTACGCCGCGGCCTGGCCGCGAAACAGAGGGCAACCGCCGACACGGAGGCACGACGGGTATTGACCCAGCGGTCGCGAGGCTGCACGCTCTGGCCATGCTCTCCTCCGGAATGGACCACGTCGCAACCATCACCAACGACGGCGATCGCTTCAAGGCGTTCTACACCGACGTGTTCGATGCGACGGTCGAACGTGACGGCCTCGAGTTCCCTGGGGGTCCGAGGATGATCGTCATCAACATCGGCGGGACCGACCTCAACGTGTTCCAGATCGACGACAACACCGAGGCCGACCGCCAGACCCCGATGTTCGGCCGAGGGCGCATCGACCACATCGGTGTGAAGGCGGCGGACCTCGACGCCTTCGAAGAGATCCGACGGCGGCTGATGACGGCCGGCGCATCCGACGGTGTCGTCACCGAGTTCGGCTACAAGATCAGCCTCTTCTACCGCGACCCCGACCAGATGGAATGCGAGGTGCTCGTCGACAACCCCGACGTCGACCCCGACGACCTGCACTTCGGAACACCATCGGCGCGCTACGCCGACTGATCGACACACCGCCATGACCGCCGCGCCGCTGCGCAACCCCACCACCGATGAAATCGCTACGTTCCACCGCGACGGAGCTGTTCACCTTAACGGCGTGTTGGGTTCGGAATGGGTAGAGCTTGTCGCCGAGGGAACCGATGCCGCGCGCGACACGCCCGACGGCATGTCACAGGACATGGTCACCATGCGCATCGACCAGTTCCCCGCCGCAAAGTCACCGGCGCTCGCTCGGTTCATCGACGAGTCGCCGATCGCCGAGATCGTCGGACGCGTCCTCGAAGGTGCAGTCCGCTTCTACATGGACCAGATGTTCTACAAACCCGCGGGGCTCATCCCCGCGACCACCTGGCACCAGGACACCTGCTACTACAACATCGAGGGCCACGACCTCGTGCGCGCATGGGTCTCGCCCGACCCGGTGCCCCGCCACCTCAGCCTCGAGGTCGTACGTGGCTCGCATCTGTGGAACACCACCTATCAACCGATCGCCGGCCGCGACCCAGCGCAGTCGGAGTCGGCGCGGGCCAAGCTCGATGCCTTCACCGGCGACACCCCGATGCTCGGCGCCGATTCACACGACGACTGGCACTACATGCGCGGCGTGCAGGACCCGAGCCTCCCACCGGTGCCCGACATCGACGCGCACCGCGACTCGTTCGACATCATGGGCTGGAGCTTCTCGCCCGGCGACGTCATCTTGTTCCACGGCAACATCTTGCACTCGGCCCTCGGCGACACGACCTCGGAACACCCGCGGCGTGCCCATGCGTCGTTGTGGGCCGGCGACGACGTGCGCTACCTGCACCGACTCGGTCAGATGATCCCCGACCCGGTCGCTCTCTATGGCCACTCCCCACAGACCGGTCAACCGCTGAGCGATTTCCCCGACGTGTTCCCACTGCGCTGGTCACCCGCCTGAGCCGCTCAAATCACCTGGTGCGACGCCGACGGAATCACCATGAGCCTTGCGACGCGCGCGCCCCTCGCAACGCACGCCGCGCCGCCTGCTCGCACGGGCCTCACCGCGTCGATCGCGGATTTCGGACCCGTCGCATACGCGCTGGTCGGACTCCTCGCCGCCGTGCCGACACTCGTCGCAATCGCCGCCGGCGCTGACCTCGTTCTCGACGACCTCGAGTTCGCCACCATCGCCCGATTCGACGGTCTCGCCGGATTCAACGGCCTCGACTACCGCATCGGCGGAGGCGCCATCCACGGCCTCCAGTTCACATTCCTGGGCACCAACGCCGCGGCACACCTTGTCGTGCTCGCTCTGGCCAACGCTCTCACGCTGGTCCTTTACGCCAGGCTGGTGAGGTGCTTCTGTTCACCGGGCCTCACCTGGTGCATCACCATCGCTGCGCTCGTCCTGCCAAACCGCGGCAGCACCCACTACTGGGTGTCGACCGTGCCCAACCACATCGCGCTGTCGCTCGTGCTCGCCGCCGCCATTGCGATCTTTCGCCGGCCCCGGTCCGCTCCGGTCCCCTGGCTGGCCGCCACCCCTCTGCTGATCTGCGCAACGCTTACCTACGAAGGCGGGGTGTTGCTCGCCGGCATCGTCATCGCTGCCGCCGTCGTGCGACAGGGCTGGCACAGTTGGCCCAAGGGCCTGGCTGCGCTCGGCGCAGTGTCGACCACCGCGGCGCTGATGGTATTGTCGTCACCCCGCACCGAGAGCTCCAGCCTCCTGGCCGAACCGATCGACGGGCTCATCAAGCATCTCTCGAGCCTGTCCGCAATGCCGCTCGCGCCGTGGGGTGCGCTGCTAGTTCCGGCGTCGATCGTGTGGGTGGTGCTCGACCGATCGCCGGCGCGACGCACGGATCGCCACGTCGCGATCGCGGGCCTCGCAATCGCGATCGCCGGTCTCCTCCCGTTCCTGGTCGCCGGGTACAACCTGCAGAACTACGGCGTTCTCGACCGCGGACACTTCTTCGCCGACTTCGGAACCGCCATGGTCCTCGGCTCCGCATCCCACGCCGCGATCCGCGCAGCACCAGCCCAGGCCCGGCGAGCCGCAGCTACGGCAGCGGTGGCGCTCGTCGTGTTGGCGGCCGCCGCGACCCTCGACGACCTCTCCGCCTACCGTGCCGCGAGCGACGACCTCGCCGACGCGCGGGAGGCATTGCGCAGCGTCGGGGCCAACGACGGGCCAATCGCTATCACCGCCGTCCCGCTCCACGACGGTGTCGGCTGGGCGCACTACAGCGTGCAGGTCCGAAACCTCTGGCAGCTCGTGCACGACGAGCCCGATGCCCCCGAATGGCTGAGCCTGACGGGCCGACCGCAGGACGCTTCGGTGCCTGTCTTCACGATCGCCGACGGCGGCACCTTGATCCCCTGGGGCTGAGCGTCAACCGACAGGTGTCAGGCGATGCCGCCACCTGCTCAGCCTTCCGGTTGGACGCCGAACGCGTCGAGGTAGAACCCAAAGCGCTCTCGCAGCTCGGCTGGAGCGATGCCGAAGTCGCGCTCGAGGTTGTAGACGATGCGGCCGTGTTTGCCCCGCGGGTTTGCAGCCACATAGTCGGCGGCCTCCTGCTTCGACCGCTCGGTCTCGGCGAGCCCGGCGGTCGCGTGTACCCGGGCGACAGCAGCAGCGTTGTCGGCCATGAAGTCGGCGAAGTGCACCGCCACGGTTCGTTCGGGCGGCAACGCGTCGAAGGTCTCCTCGAAGCGTTGCAGCAGCCGCTCGATGCGCGCCGGCCAGTAGTCGGCGAGTCCGGCGAGGTCGGGACGATCGCGGCTCATCCGCTGGCCGTAGCCGAGCATCGTCATCGCCGACTGCACCACCGACACCGGGTCGCGGTAGGTGACGACGAACGTCGCATCGGGAAACACCGACACCAACTCGGGCAGGTTCTCGAGATGCATCGGCGACTTGAGCACCCAGCGCTTCGGCCACTCCGGCGGCTGCTGGAACTGCAATAGCCCGAGCATCTTCGCCATGAACTCGTAGTGCGGCAGCTGGTCTGACTCGTAGTAGAAGTCGCGCCACCTGGGCGACGGCGTGAACCACTCGTAGTTGTACGACGAGAAGTCGGGCAGCATCAGCTCGATCTCCTCGTTGATCGAGTCGGGGTCGAGTGGATGCATCGCCGCCAGCAAAGGCACGGTCTGTTGGGTCATCTCCCACGCATCGGCCGCCCGCTGGTAGCGGGGGTCGGATCCGTCGGGCAACGGTTCGTCGCCCGGTCTGGGCACCGGTTCCTCCGACTCCCAAAGCGGCATGGCTCGCAGCCGCGAGTCCGCGGCGAGCAGGTTGACGAGATGCGTTGTGCCGGTGCGTGGCAGGCCGACAACGATTATCGGCGCCTTTATGCGCTCGTCGTGGACCTCGGGGTTGCGGCGCAGGAAGTCGAAGACGAGCAACCGGTTACGGGCATGGTCGACCAGCCGGCTGCGCAGGTTGAGGCGCCCGACGCCGGTCAGGCCCGCGTCGGCATCCCACTCGGCACAGATGCGGTCGAGCCGCTCAACGAAATCGTCGGGGCCGTAGTCGTCGAGGCTGACCTCGGTCGCCGCGTCAGCCAGGATGCGATCACGATCGAAGTCGACCTCGAGCGTCTCGCCGTAGCGACGGATGCTCTCCTGGAGCTCGGTGTAGTCAGGGTCGGCGAGATCGGTGATCTCGATGTCGCTCACCACCGCAACGTACCGCGAAACGTAAGTGAAACTTTGGTCTGACACCGGGGTCACCTGAACAGGGGTCGCGAGGTGAAACTTTGGTCTGACACCGGGGTCGCGTTGGGTCAGTAGGTGACGGCCTCGAGTTCGTTGACGAGGAGGGGGTGGGTGGCGGTGCGCGAGTGCTGGCCCCACAGCTGCTCGCCGGGAGCGTCGCTGGAGCGGTAGTAGATGTCCCAGATCAAGGTCACGCCGATCTCGTAGTCGCCCGGGTCGGCATAGGTATGCGGACACTCCGCAGGCTGATCCTCGTACTCTCCGCCGATCGCCGGATCCCACAACGTGCCGAGCGTCTCACACGCCAGCGGCTCCGTGCCGTCGTCAAAATCGAACTCGACCGAAACCAATTCGGCCCTGGCCGTCGCCCACACGGCGTTGTTGTCGACCTGAGCGGTCGCCGAACCACCACCGACGTCGTTGGTCACCGCGAAGTAGGTAGGGATGTTGACGTATGTCGTCGCATCGGGCGGCGAGGTCGCCAGGTTCGGCGTGTTCAGCACGATCGCGTTGACCGCATCTTCGACGATGCCGGTGCCTGTGTGGGCACCGGGAGGATCACCGGGCCACGGCGTGAGCGTCGGCGGCTGCAGATCGGGTTGCTGGGCGACGCCGCCGACGAACTCGATACAGCGGGTGTAGTACATCCCCTCTCGACGAGGTGTCACCGGCACATAGCCTTCGCTGTCGTCGTCACCCGCACCCTGCTTGAGCAGCCACCAGCAGCGAATGTCGCGTGCATCGGGTCGACCCCCGGGCGGCCCGGGATGCGACCCCGACGAAGTCTGCACCCTCCCCACCGCCGCACGCACCGAAACCCCGCTCGGCGCCGGGTCGATGCCGGTTTCGAACGTGGCCCCCGAGTTGGAGATCGCCCCGGCGGGAAGCTCGGCCAATACGAGCGCGAGGACGACGTAGAGAGCTAGTCGTTGCACGAGGTCGCTCCGATCTGCTCGTCGAGCACTTGAGCGTCCGTCGCCCGCCAAACACCGTCGTAGCGCTGCAGAGTCCACTGCAGTCTTCTGACCCCGACGCGGTCGTCGACAACCTCACCGGTCGCTTCGACCATGACGACGATGTCGTTCACCTGACACTCATCGACCACCGCGAGGTCTCCGTCTCGAAGTACGAGATCGAACTCCGACTTCGTGATGCTGCCCTCGGGTGGAACGTGCACGTGGCCGGCAGCTCGACCGTGGTCGACCTCACGGCGATAAGCCTCGATGAAGCGGGTTCCTGCAACCCTGGCCAGGCGTTGCTCGGGCAGCTCGAGCGTGCGCAGCGCCTCGGCGTGGATCTCCCGCACCTCACCGACGATGCCGATCAGTTCGGCCTCGAGCTCGCTGCTCGCACCCTCGTCGACGTAGCCGGTAGCCGGCGGGTTCGTGGGTGCGGACGCTCTGCGGGTGGTCGCCGGTGCGCCAACGGTGGTCGTCGTGGCGTCCGCCTTCGTCGTCGTAGGACCCCTCGACGTGGTCGAGGCCGGCTGGCGCGTCGTGGAGAGAATGCTCGTGAATGCGGTATCGACAGGACGAATGCGCGACGCGTCGTCGGCGTCATCGCCACCACAAGCGACCGCCAGCACCGCAATCACAACAACGCACGGGAACCATTTCACGATGCTCTCCGAGGGTACGTCGCGTTCACGCCACCGAAGAATTCGGGCGGAGACACGAAACCTGGTCTGGCACGGTTTCGCGGCGGCTCTGTTCGTTGTCACACCCCGTCGCTAATGTGCGTTTCACCGTCAACGAATCGCCGTAGGAGGCACGCAATGGCCGAGTTCAGCTCTCACCCGCCCGGACGACCCTGTTGGGTCGATCTGATGAGTCCCGACGTCGACGCATCCGTCGCGTTCTACAAGGCGGTGTTCGGTTGGGACGCCGAGGACGAATTCGACGACGACGGAACACGCGTCTACGTGTCGTTCTCCCTCGACGGCAAGGCCACCGCCGGACTCGGCGGTCAGCAGCCGGGCATGGAAGGAATGCCCGCCATTTGGAACACCTACATCGCGACCGACGACTGCGCTGCCACCGCCGAGAAGGTCACCGCCGCCGGTGGCACGGTCATGATGCCGCCCATGCAGGTCATGGCCGCCGGCGAGATGGCGATATTTGCCGACCCGACCGGCGCCGCGTTCTCGGTCTGGAAGGCCGGCGAACATGCCGGCGTCGAGCTCGGCAACATCGCGAACACCTACAGCTGGAGCGAGCTTCTGTCGCGCGACATCGAGACCGCCAAGACCTTCTACTCGCAGGTGTTCGGCTGGGAGTACGACGTCGGCGCGATGCCCGACGGAAGCTACAACCTCATCAAGGGCGGCGACGAAGGTTGGGGCGGGCTCATGGCGATGCCCGCCGAGATGCCCGACATGGTGCCCAACCACTGGGCGACCTACTTCACTGTCACCGACCTCGACGAGACGCTCGGCAAGGTCACCGGCGCAGGCGGCTCGATCGTCGTCGAGCCTTTCGACATCCCGAACATCGGACGATCGGCGACGTGCCACGACCCGCACGGCGGAAACTTCAGCCTCATGCAGCCGGTCGAGCAGTAGCGATGGGTGAACCCCTCGACCTCGGCGGCTTCTCGATGAGCCTCGCCCCGACCAACTGATGTTGACCGACCCCGACGGGAACCAGATGCTGATCGACCAGTTCTTCTGATCTTCGGGGCAGAATCGGTCCATGCCATCCGATGCACCAACCCGGGTCGAGGTCTTCGCCGACATCAGTTGCCCGTTCACACACTGTGGGCTCAAGAAGGTCACAGCTCTGTTCGATGAGCTCGACCGCGAGGTCGAACTCATCGTGCGCGCCTGGCCGCTCGAATGGGTCAACGGCGAACCACTCGGCGCCGACGCCGTCGCCATCAAGTCGAAGGCGCTCGGAGAGCAGCTCGGGGTCACCTACTTCGACGGGTTCCGACCGGACCGGTGGCCAGAAACAACCATCCCGGCACTCAACCTCGTCGCCGACGCCTACGAAGTCGACGCTGCGACCGGTCTCGCGGTGAGCCTCGATCTGCGCACCGCGCTGTTCGAAGAAGGTCGAAACGTCGCCGACCCGGCCGTGCTCGTAGAGATCGCCGGGCGCCATGGCCTCGACGCACCCGCCACGGAAGCATCGGCCACTGTCCGTACCGACTACGACGAAGGCAAGGCGCGCGGCGTACGGGGTTCGCCCGACTTCTGGGTCGGTGACGACGAGTTCTTCTGCCCGTCGCTGTCGATAGGCCACGACGACCAAGGCGCGCTGACAGCAGAGTTCGACCCCGATGGCCTGCGCGAGTTCATCGACCGCACCACCCGCTGACCCGCCACCGGTAGGTTTGGTCTCAGTCTCACGCGAGGAGCACGGCCATGGGCTGTCTGATAATCCTGGTTGCGCTTATCAGCCCGCGCGTCGCCCTGTTCTTCATGTGGCTGTTCACCAACATGGTCGACCGCGCGTACGACAACTTCGCGGTACCGGTGCTGGGCTTCGTGTTCCTCCCCTGGACCACACTCGCCTACACCATCGCCCACGACGGCCATGATGTCAGCTCGGTCGGCTGGCTGTTCGTCGCCGTGGCGCTCTTCGTCGACCTGTCGTCCTACGGGGTCACCGCAAGGCGCCGCTGACGTCATACGCTTTGCGACACCTGCCCGTACAAGGTGTCGGGTGTCAGGTGACAGAGGCGACCCAGCCGACGGCGTTCGCGAGCAGTCGACGGAACACAGGGTGGGCATAGGTCTGTGGTCCGTCGCCGAACTGGATCGTCACGACCCGCGTCTCGTCGACCTTCTGGGTCCAAGCCGACAGGCTCGATCCGGTCGGGTGCGTCCACCCGGTCGCATCGTTCATTCGTCCGCGGGTCGCAGCAGCAGATGAATAGAAGCCGTCTGCCTCGAAGCTGTGGCGGCTTCGAAGCAACGGATGCACCCGGTCTTCGAGCACCGGAAACAGGTAGACCTCGTCGGTGATCTCGAAGTGATCGGGAATGCCGGAGCACACAGGATGAGCCGGGTCGACGACGTCGACTGTGTGGGTGACGTTGTGGCGATAGCCCGAGTCGGGGTAGGCGACGCCGTCGAACTCGGCTGGTTCGTAGTGGAACCGTGCTCCGACGATCTCGGCGTAGCGGTCCCACGCCGGCCAACCTGCCACCGCATGGTGCAAGAAGACCAGGCCCGGCCCGTCGGGGTCGGCGAGCATCGCCTCGAACCCGGCGATGTATTCGGCCGACGGTCCTCGGTGACGCACCGGTGGGTCAGATCCGGTGAACTCGATTCCGGGCATGTCGTAGTACAGCACCGCATCGAAGTCCGCCAGACGCCGTGGGTCGACGAACAAGGCCCTCGCCTCGGGATGCTCGACGTGCGTCCAGTTCCCAGGCACGACCTCGTCGAACACGGCCAGGAACGGCTCGCGCTCGAATGGATGCCCCCGGGTGACGACGAGCAGCCGCGGTGCTCCCGGCGAAGCGGAATCGGTCACGTGCGTCGCCCGTTCAGTCCGCGACCCAGTTTCCGTGGAACCCGTGCGGCACGCGGCGCGGCAACTCGATACGCGCGATCTCGCTGTCGAACTCGCCGGCATCGACGATGACGAGGTCGCTGCGATCGGCGGTCGCGTCGTGCACGAACATGATCAGCCAGCCATCGTCCTCGGCCGTCGAGCCCTCTTTGGGAACGAACACCGGCTCAGCTCCACCACGGCCGGGACCATGATCGAACTCGGTGATGGTGCCGCTGTCGAGGTCGATCTTGCGGGTCGGGCCGAACAGGTCCGACCCCGCAGTAGATCCACTTGCGGTGTAGCCGTAGCGATGCCGGCGACCACCGACCCTCGGGTCGTGGCGCGGGAACTCGTTGAACCGCTCGTCGACCACTTCGGCACCGACCGTTCCCGCGGCGGGGTCGATGGTCCACCGGTCGAGCCGTGGTTCGCTGTCGCCGAACGGCCCGTTGAGGTCGCTCTCGAACATCGAGCCATAAGTGCACAGGTCGACGACGACCTTGCCGTCTTCGGTGTCGTAGGCGTTGAGCGGGTGGTAGGAGTAGCGCATAGGCGCGTCGCACCACACGACGTCGTCGGCCGTGTGGGCAGTGCGATCCAACAGTCCGACCCTCGATGGATGGTCGGGGTTCCAGCGGAACGGGAACCGCTCCTGCATCGCCAGCTCGATGTCGACGGTCACCGGCAGGTCATAAACCAACGCGTAGCGGTCGGTGATGGACATGTCGTGGATCATCGGCATGTCGGCAACGGGCACGTCGACGACCTTGCGCACCCGACCGTCGGACCCGACAACTACGTACTCGACATGGTCGATGAGGTCGGGCCACGTGTAACAAATCGCATGCAACTCGCCGGCGACCGGGTCGTACTTCGGGTGTGCGCTGAAGCCGTGGGGCAACGTGCCACCAAAATCGTCGTAGGCGATGGTCTCGAGATCGGGCGTGAGCCGCATCGGCACGCCCCCAGCTTCGACGGTTGCGTAGATCGCGCCGGCGAACCCGCCGACGTTGGTGTTGGGTCCGGCCGAGCCGAAGTCGCTGCGACGAGGACCGTCGGGAGGCGCTTCCCCGAGGGCCTCGGCCTCACGTTCGCCGCGCACCCATCGGTTGCGATACCACTCGGCACGGCCAGCACGAAGGCGCACGCCGTGCACCATGCCGTTGCCGATGAACCAGTGGTGGGTTGCAGGATCGACCGCACCGATCGGGTTCGGACCGTTGCGCAGGAACCGGCCCTCGAGCTCGGCGGGAATCGTGCCGGTCACCGGCAGGTCCTCGGCGGTGATTTCATCGGCAACCGGCGCGCAGTTCCCGGTGAGGTATTTGTTCTCGACGATCGTCACCGTGTTCTCCTGTTCGTGTTTCGATTCTCGTTCATCGACCGGCGCCGGCCAAGGCCTCTTCACGGTTGGCCGTCGCATCGCGGTCGTGCGGTGCCGCCGGCGCGCCGTGGGCGTCCGGATCGTGGTCGTCGCTGTCGTGTGAACCTTCGTGGACGATGCCGATGCGGCCGTAAAGCCTGCGAAGCCAGCAGGGCAGCCACCAGTTGGCGTCGCCCGCCAGCTTCATCAGCGCCGGCACGAGAGTGGCACGCACGATGCTGGCGTCGACGAGCACCGCCAGGGCGAGCCCGAGGCCGAACATCTTGATGAAGGTGATCTGACTCGTCGCGAACGCCAGGAACGTCACAGCGAGCAGCACTGCGGCCGCCGTGACGATTCTGCCCGTTCGTTCGAGGCCCATCGCTACGGCAGCGTCGTTGTCACCGGTTCGGTCGTACTCCTCCTTGATGCGGCTGAGGAGGAACACCTCGTAGTCCATCGACAAGCCGAAGGCGATGCAGAACATGAGGATCGGCATCGTCACGTCGGTCAGCCCCGTCGCGGTGAAATCCAAGAGCCCCGACCCGTTGCCGTCCTGGAACACCCACACCATCGCTCCGAAAGTGGCGGTCAGCGACAGCAGGTTCAACACGATGGCCTTGATCGGAACGAGCAGCGACCCGAACATCAAGAACAGAAGCACAAAAGTCGACAGGGCGATCCAGGCTGCTGCGAGCGGCACCTTTGAAAAGATGGACTCCTTGGTGTCGATCAGACCGGCGGAGCTGCCGCCGACTAGCACCTCGTCGAACGGCATCTCCATGCCGCGGATCGACCTGACGAGATCCTCGCCTTCGGTCGAGATCGATTGGACCGTGGGCACGACGTTGAACCAGACCGCATCTTCTGCTCGATGGTCGTCGAGGGACGGGTCGGGACCGACGACCATGGCCCCTTCGATATAGCGGCCGGTCGACGTGTCGACTCGGCCGACGTTGTCGAGTGTCGACAACGTCGCTGCGATCTCTTCGATCTCGGCTTCATCGACCGACCCGATGGCGACGACCGGGAACGCGATCGCCTCGTTCGACTCGAACTCGCTCTCGATGATCTCCGACACCTCGCGCATCGGGTTTCCGTCGGGCAGCACCCGCTGGTCGGGCACACCCCACTCGACCCGCAGGAACGGCAGGCCGACGAGAACGAGAAGCGCGATCACCGACATCGATACCACGACGGGTCGGCGCATGACCATCACCGCCATCCGATGCCAGAACCCATCACCGACGGTCGGCTCGCGGCGCTTCCACAGCTGCCAGGCATCGACCCTTTCGCCGATCGTCGCTAGCACCGCCGGCAAGGTTACGACCGAGGCGAGCATCGCCACGAGGATCACGCCAACGCCCGCGTAGGCGAACGAGCGCAGGAAGTAGAGCGGGAACACGAGCAAGCCGACGAGTGACACCGCGACGGTGAGAGCGCTGAACGCAACCGTGCGCCCGGCTGTCTCGACCGTTCTGATGACTGCATCTTCGACACTGCGACCGTTGGCCAGTTCCTCGCGAAACCTCGAGACCACGAACAAGCTGTAGTCGATCGCCAGGCCCAGACCCAGCGCCGTCACCAGGTTGAGTGAAAACACCGATACGTCGGTCACACCGGTTACGAGGTAGAGCACGAAGAACGCTCCGAAGATCGCCATTACGCCGACAGCGAGGGGCAACAGAGCCGCCACGATCCCGCCGAACACCCCGATCAACAAGACGAGGGTGATCGGGATCGCGATCGTCTCGGCCTTGGCGAGGTCCTTCTCGATCGTCTCACCGACCGACTCGAACGCTGGGCCTGGGCCGCCGAGCTCGACGTCGAATACGCCCTGGGTTCCAGAGTGGTTCTCCTCGAGGTCGGCGATGATGTCGGACCACGCCTTGTTCGAGTCCTCATCGCCGGGGATGCGGGCAAGCACGAGCGCTCGGTCGCCCTCGACGCTGCGTAGCGGCGGCGCGTTGCCGAGCGTCCAATAGCCGACGACGTCGTCGAGATCGCCACGATCCACGAGTCGCTTCACGAACGCGGTGCCGTCGGCGGTCGCCAACTCGGAATCGACCGCAAACCCACCGGCGACGACCGCGTCGTCGACGGTGAGAAGGAACACGACGTTCGGTTCGCCGGTGTCGAAGCGGGCCTCGAGCTCATCGGCGGCTCTAACCGACTCGGCGCCGTCCTCGTCGAACCCACCCGACAGCATGCGTGGGAACACACCGACCCCGAGGACGGCAGCGACGACGAGACCCACGACGCTGCCGACGAGGATCCTTCGGCGGTGGTTGACGATGAAGTATCCGAGTCGGCTGAACATCGCGGTCACGCTCCCATGGGCACCGTTGCGGCCATCTAGTGATGATTCGATATAGGTGCACAGTTGTAAACAAACGAACGCCCATATGATTACAGTTGTCAACACACAGTTGTCAACCCATAATTGGTGTGATGTCTGTCACGCCTGCCGAATCCGACAAGACCGTCCGCAACCGCAACCCACGCGGCCAGGGCGACCGTCTCCGCGTCGATCTCCTCAAATCGGCAGCGGAGCTCATCGCACAGGAGGGCTCGGTCGATCGGGTGTCGTTGAGGGCAATCGCGGCGCGCGCCGGTGTCTCCCCAACCGCCGTGTACCGCCACTTCGACGACCACGAACAGCTACTCGAGGCCACCATTTTGCATTGCTGGAATCGGTTCGACTCCGCGCTCGAGTCCGCTGCCGACCCGACGATCGATCCGTTCATCGAGTTCCGCAACGTCGGCGGCGCCTACGTCGAGTTCGCCAAGACCAACCCCGGCATGTACCGCACGCTGTTCGACACCCACACGTCGATGGGCGACGCGGTGCGCGAAGCAAGCCTGCACGTGTTCATCAAGCTGGTGACCCGCGTCGAACGACTGCTCGCCGCCAACGAAGACGACCGCGAGCCCTTCTTCGTTGCGACCGAGGTCCACACCTGGCTGCACGGCATCGTCGACATTTGCACCGACGACCCCGACGGGCTCTTCCCGTCCATCGACTCGCTCGTCGACGATCTCGGAGTGCGCCTCGGCTTGGTCGCCGCCACGGCCGACTGATCACACCGCGGCCCGACTGGTCTCACCGGCGGCTATCTCCCACACTGGACCGCAGGCGCACCGCTCGCCCAGTCCCCCGGCCGACGTCGAAAGCCCAACATGTATCCATTCTGGGATCCCGTCATCGCTCCGTTGGTGCGTGCCAGCCGGGCTCGCAGCATCGTCGAGATCGGAGCCTTGCGCGGCGAAACCACCGTGCAGATGCTCGAAGACCTGGGCCCCGATGCCGAACTGCACGTCATCGACCCGCTACCCCAGTTCGACCCCGCCGAGCACGAACGGCGCTTCCCGGGCCAGTACATCTTCCATCGAGACCTGAGCCTCAACGTGCTCCCCAACGCGCGCGCCTTTGACGTGGCGCTCATCGACGGCGACCACAACTGGTACACCGTCTACAACGAGCTGCGGCTGCTCCGCGAGGCATCCCATCGAGAAGGCGAGCCACTTCCGCTGTGCATCCTCCACGACGTCGGTTGGCCCTACGGCCGGCGCGATCTCTACTACGAACCCTCGCAGATCCCCGAGGAGTTCCGTCAGCCATACGCTCGCAAGGGCATGCGACCCGGCCGGCGCGAGCTGCTCCGGGGTGGCGGGATGAACATCACCCTCGACAACGCCCTCGTCGAAGGCGGTGAGCGCAACGGAGTACGCACCGGGCTGGACGATTTCGTCGCCGAGCACGACAAGCCGCTGCGCCAGGTGATCATCCCGATCTACTTCGGCCTCGCGATCGTCGCCGAAGAGGACTTCCTCGCCGTGCATCCGGAGGTGACCGAGCTGCTCGACCACCTCGAGTCACCCGACGGTGTGCGCGAGATGCTCGAACTCTCCGAGGACATCCGCCTCGAGGGCGTAGTGTTCGAGCACAACATCGATCGGATGAACCGCGAGACCCTCGATCGGGCTCAGCGGCGCTACCTCGACCTGCTCAAGAACGCACTGCTCGATGTGCACTACCTCGACAACGAGATGCGCATCGAGCACCTGCTCGACTGTGTCCGCGGAGGTGGGCAACCGAACCCCGACGTGCTTCGGTCGCCGGGACACAACAACGCCGGACCCAAACGCAAAATCGTGGCCTCGCGCAACAGCATCCCATCCACACCGCAGCAGAACGCTGGTCATTTCTCCTACGCGACCAGCCGCATCACGCTCGACCATCTCGACGACGCCTTGCGTGTCTTGCACGGCGAAGGCATCGCCGGAGACCTCGTCGAGGTTGGATGTGCACGCGGTGGAGCATCCATTCTCATGCGCGGGTTCCTCGAAGCTGTCGAGGACACACAGCGCACCGTTTGGGTATCCGACGAGTTCCGCTCGACTCCCCCGGACGGTGCTCGGCCCATCAGGGAAGTCGGAACAGTCGATTTGTGGTCGGGTCTGAACGAGGTGCGCGAGGGCTTTGACAACTTCGACCTTCTCGACGATCGCGTTAGGTTCCTTGTCGGAGACCCCGCCGACTCGCTCATCGAAGCGCAGCTCCGCGACATTGCGCTCCTACACATCGGAAGCAGCACACCTTCAGCGGCTGCTGCAACACTCGATCGCATCGGCGACCGCGTCGTCGAGGGTGGCATCGTCATCATCGACCTCCTAGAAGACGCCACGTCATCTGAGATCGAGGCACACCGCGCCCGCCGCACCGGCTCCAACATCGACCGGGTCGGGTTCGGCGGCGCCGCTTGGAGAGTCGGCCCGCCAGCTGAACGACGCCTCGAGTTGCCCAAACCCAGCGCGAGTCCGTCACGGGCGCCATTGGTTGCCGCCACAGGCACCGATTCGGTCGACCTCTCTGTCATCGTCGCAGCCTTCGACATGGCTCGAGAGATGCCGCGCACCCTCCACAGCCTTAGTCGTACCTATCAGCGCGACGTCGACGATCTCGCCTACGAGGTGATCGTCGTAGACAACGGTTCGAGCGCCGATCAGAGGCTCGAGGTGGCCGGCGTCGAGGCCTTTGGGCCCGAGTTCCGTCTCGTGAGTCTCGACGACGATGCACACCCATCACCAACGAGCGCCCTCAACAAGGCGATTGCCTCGGCACGAGGCGATGCATTCGCGCTGATGATCGATGGAGCCCACATGCTCACCCCCGGGGTGCTGTCGCACGGAATGCGCGGGCTGAAGGCATACGCGCCTGCTGTCGTCGCTACACAGCAGTGGTATCTCGGGCCCGGCCAGCAGCCCGACGCAGTCGCCAGCGGGTACGACCAATCGTTTGAGAATCGGCTGCTCGAGAGTATCTCGTGGCCCGAAAACGGATATCGGCTCTTCGAAATCGGCCATTTCATCGGCAACCGCGACTGGCTCGACGGCATGCACGAAAGCAATTGCCTATTCGCCCCACGATCCCTTCTCGCCCAGACCGGCGCGTTCGACGATGGATTCTCGATGCCGGGAGCCGGCTACGCGAACCTAGAGCTCTACGAGCGGCTCGCCGCCCATCCCGGCACCACGTTGGTCACGATTCTCGGAGAAGGTTCGTTCCACCAGGTCCACGGCGGCACAACCACCAACGATGGCGTACTCGACGAGCGACGCGCCAAGACCTTCCGCTATTCCGAGCACTACCAAGAACTGCGCGGTCGCCGCATGCAGGGACCGCCGCGCAATCTTCACTACGTCGGGAGCTTCGCCATAGACTCGTCGCGGCGTACCCGGTCACGCCGCCTCGAAGCAGCCCGCTTCCAAAGTCCTCGCGCAGAAGATGGTCTCGATGGCATCCCATCGGAGCCCGAGCTCATTCCCGACGACGCCGCATCGGCCTTCACCGAACAGGCCTGGCGGACACTTGCCTGGAAGGAAGGACGGTGGCTCGATGCACCTGCAACAGCCGCCCCCACCGACCTGTTCGCGCTCCAAGAGATCCTGGTCGACACGGCACCATCGCACGTCATCGTGACGACCTCTCCCGAGACTCCCGCAACTGGCACCGCCGACTTCGTGGCCTCGATCTGTGGCCTCCGCGGCGGCACGGTCATCGCCGTCGGCGACGGAGCCCGAGCCAAGGTCGCCAACCCCGACATCATCGTGATCGACTCCCCGCCCCAGGGAACCGAGGCACGCAAACAAGTCGAAGAATTGTTGGGAGACGATCCGAACGCACTCGTCATCTTGTCGTCGGGAGCCCCGTCGCGCCGAATAATCGCCGAGTTCAACGCCTATCGCTTCGCTGTTCCGGTCGGCGGTTTCGTGGTCATCGAGAACACGATCTTCAACGGCCGTCCGGTCTGGCCCGGTTACGGCCAGGGGCCCTACGAGGCCACCCAACGGATCCTGGGTGCCAACGGTGACTTCGTGGCCGACACCTCGAAACACCAATGGGGTCTGAGCTTCAACCCGGGGGGCTTTCTCCGGCGGCACCGATGACCGAGCGATACTTCTTCTGCCATCTCCAGAAGACAGCCGGGACGTCGTTGTGGTTTCAACTACACCGCGTATTCGACGAGGTGCAGCTCTACCCGAACAAGGGCGACGGACCGAAGGTCGACGCGGTTCTCGTACCCGATCACCTGGTCGACCGCTGGCGAGCGCGGCGCGACGAGATCCGCGTCGTCACGGGTCATTTCCCACTGTGCACGACCGAACTGCTCGACGCGGAGTTCCGTACGTTCACGATCCTGCGCGAACCGGTCGAGCGCACGCTGTCGGCGCTACGTCACCACATCGAGGTCAGCGACGAACACCCGGACGGCAACATCGAGGCGCTCTACGACGAGCCATACAGGCGGCTCCTCACGGTCAACCACATGGTGAAGATGCTGTCGCTGACAACCGCAGAGATGACCGGCGGCGCGTTGACCGACATCGACATCGGTCAACGCCACATCGACATGGCGAAGCGGGCGCTCGAGTCGATCGATGTCGTCGGGCTACAACACCGTTACGACGACTTCATAGAGATGCTGAACGCCGAATTCGGCTGGCAGCTCGGCGAGACAGAGCGGTTCAACACCTCGCGGTCGGTCGAGGTCGGCCAAGCCTTCATCGACCGAGTCAGGGACGAAAACGCCGCAGACATCGAGCTCTTCGACTTCGCCTGTCAGCTGGTCGAGTAGGACGCGGGTCTGTCCACCTGTCCCACGGTCCCCTGCGCGCGGTTGGCGATTACAGAATGGAGCGTGCATTCTGGTCACATGGACGGCACTGGGGACACGGCTGTGCTCGATCGGGCCAGCGCGTTATGCGCCGACGGCGCCTGGGACGATGCCATCGAGTTGCTCGGAGAATCCAACCGTAGGCAGCGCTGCGACGACTACGAGATCGCGTTGGCGAACACGCGGCACAAAGCCTGGCACGACATCACGTTCCGCGGCGACAGCGCTTCTCCGGCCGCCGCATCCGGCCAACCGCCCGTCGGCTTGTCGGGCATGCCCGAGCTCGCCATCGGTGAAGTAACCGCAGCCGCTATCCGCGCAGCCTTCGAGAGCCATGGCTCGTTGCTGATTCCCGGTGCACTTGACGACAATCAGATCACACGGCTCACACAGGCAGTCGACTCGAGCTTTGCCGCATCGCGACTGGACGAGCGCGAGGGTGAACTCGATGCCTGGTTCCATCCGATCGAACTCGACGAGCGGACCATCGAGTCCGTCGGCGCCAGCCGCCTCATGATCCGCAGGAAGTTCAACCGTGATGCCGGCGGAGTGCTCTTCGCAGACTCGCCCCGGGCGCTGTTCGAGGTTCTCGACGTCTACGAGTCTCTCGGCCTACGTCAATCGATCGCGGACTACATCGGTCAACGGGTGACCGTTTCGGGTAGCAAGGGCACGCTGCGCCTCGTCGACACGGATCAGGTCGGTGGCTGGCACCAAGACGGCGCCTTTCTCGGATCGGACATCCGAGCACTCAACGTCTGGCTCACGCTCACACCGTGCGGTGTCGACGCCCCCGGTCTCGATATCGTCAACCGAAGGTTCGACGAGATCGTCCCCACAGGCACCGAAGGCGCATACTTCGATTGGGACGTCAGCGACTCGCTGGTACGCGAGATCGCCGGCGACTCCATCGTGCGCCACGAGTTCGCCGCCGGCGACATCTTGTTGTTCGACGAGATGAACCTGCATCGGACGGCGATCACACCGGAGATGAACACGCCGCGCCGCGCGATCGAGATGTGGTGCTTTTCGACGGTGAATTACCCGAGCGACCACGTACCGATCGTCTGGTGACCCCATGAACAACGACTGGGCCTTCCTCCCCATGCGTGAGGCGAACGACCTGCTAGACGATCCGCCCGCGCTCCAGAGCAGACTTGCCGAGGACGGCTATCTGCTGTTCCGCCAACTCATCAACCGTGACACGGTCGACGGTGTCTACGACGCCGTCGCCTCGACACTCGAAGACGTCGGATGGATCAGCCGCAACAAGCACGGTAGACCTGCGTCCCTCATCCGTCCCATCCCCGAGGGTGACGAGGCCTACTTCGAAGGCTACGACGCAGTCCAACGCCTGGAGGCATTCCACTCACTCGCCCATGACGAGGCGCTCACCTCCGCGATGACGTCGGCGCTCGCCGGTCCGGTGTTCCCGCATCCACTCAAGATTGCTCGCCTCATCTTCCCCCGATTCGACGAATTCTCGACCCCGCCTCACCAGGACTACCCGAACAACCAGGGATCCGAGCACCTCACCGCGGCGTGGATTCCGCTACACGACCTGCCTGCGGAGAACGGTGGCATCGCAGTCCTCCGCGGCTCGAACCGCTACGGCCCTCTGCCGGTCACCGGTCATCTGGGGCCCGGAAATCGCTGCGCTGTCGTACCCGATCAGATGCAGGAGGAGTGTCGCTGGGTAACCACCACGTTCGAGCAGGGCGACGTGCTGATATTCGGGGCACTGACGGTTCACGCCGCCACGCACAACGCTTCAGAGCTGTTCATGCGGCTCTCGGTCGACTTCCGATTCCAGCGCGAAGGTGAGGCGCTCACCGAAATCTGCCTCGAGCCACACTTCCAACGACTCGACTGGGATGAGATCTACAGCACATGGAAGTCCGAACGGTTCCAGCGCTACTGGCTCGACCACCACTACGAGGTCGTTCCGTTTGAAGAACTACCGCTGGCCAGCGAGCTGTCCGACGCCGAGTTCTACAGGCTGATCGTCGACCTGGAGCGCCGCGTCAACGCACGCTTCGCCGGAGGATCCGCAACAACCGCGTCGGCCCCCACCCGTAGCAACTGATGCCCCGTCGGGCAGGGTCGCGACTAGTCGGCTCAGCGCGGAGTAGATGGCACCAGTTCAACGCTGTCGAACGCTCGGAAGAATCCACCAGAATGTGGGCGACGGTACGCGGCGAGTTCCCCGGTTTCTGGCAGGCGGTCACCGGCGACGCGAAAGAGACCGCTTTCGGCCGGGGCGATCGGTCCACCTTCACCGGGCCGATCGACGAGTTGCTTCAAGTGATCAGGCTGATCGTTGTCACCGACTCGTTCTTCGCGCTCGCCTGCTACCGAGCCAAGGCATCACTTCAGGCTCGAGGTATTCCGTTGATCCCTCGCCTGTTTCATCGATTGGCAATCGTCTGCGGACAGGTGTGTATCGGCGACCCGGTGGTGGTCCAGCCGGGCCTCTACCTGCTGCACGGTCAGGTCGTTATCGACGGTCTCACCAACATCGAGTCTCGAGTTCATATCGCCCCGTTCACGACGCTCGGATTGGTGCAAGGCGATTTCGTCGGGCCAACCATCCGCTCGGGAACACGTATCGGCACCGGAGCCCGCATCATCGGCACGCACGAAATCGGGCCTCGGGCGGTTGTCGGCGCCAATGCCGTGGTGACCGGCGACGTGCCTGCCGATACGGTGGTTGCCGGCGTCCCGGCCAGGCCAATCGAGAAACGGGCTGCGCCACCCGAGTGATTTTCGTGCTCGGGATGAGGTAGCCGTATCGTGGCCGCACCGCAACGAGAAGCAATGAGAGGATGACCGGTGGCGACTCAAGATCCGGTGACCGAGGTTCGCGCATGGCTCGAGGTCAATTGGGACCCCGACCTCACCGTCGCCGAATGGTGGGAGAAGCTTGGCCTCGAGGGCTGGGCAGCCCCGACCCTCCCGAAGACCGCCTACGGCCGCGATCTCTCGCGCGCCGACGCTGTCGCTGTGTCACGCGAGATCTCCAGCTTCGGCGCCTTGGGAGCACCTTCCGGGCTCGGGCTGCTCCTTGCCGCACCCACCATCGCAGCTCACGGCAGCCAGGATCAGATCGATACATACGTGCGCGACATCGTCACCGGACAGAAGGCCTGGTGTCAGCTCTTCTCCGAGCCCGGCGCCGGTTCCGACCTCGCAGGATTGACCACGAAAGCCGAACTCGACGGCGAAGAATGGATCGTCAACGGCCAGAAGGTCTGGACGTCGCTCGGTCAGTCAGCCGACATGGGCATGCTCATCGCCCGGACCAACCCCGACGCGCCGAAGCATCAGGGCATCACCTGGATGGCCATCGACATGCACCAAGAAGGTGTCGAGCTCCGGCCCCTCGTCGAGATGACCGGGCATTCGATGTTCAACGAGGTGTTTCTCGACAACGCCCGGGTGCCCGCCGAGGCTGTTATCGGCGACGTCAACAACGGTTGGGCGGCCACAAACACCACACTGCAAAACGAACGCGCTGGACTCGGGGCTGGCGGTGGCGGAGCAGGCGTCAGCGCCGTCCCCGGAACCATCGCTGGTCAGCTCGGCCGACGGGTCGGCGACCTCGCCGGCGAACCAGCCGCAGCGCCGAAGAAGACCGAGAGCGGCGACGGTGGCGCTCCCAGACGGCGCCGGTCGGGGGCCCACATGTTCGTCGAGCTTGCACGCACGGCAGGCAAGCTCGACGACCCAACCATCCGCCAGGACCTGGTGAAGCTCCACATGCTCAACGAGATCGGCACGATGAACGCCCAACGCCTCAAGGCGGTCAAGGCGCGAGGCGGCGACATCCCGGGAATGCCCAACATCTCCAAGCTCCAGATGAGCGACGTGGTCCGCACCAGTCGAGACCTCGGTCTGCGCATCCTCGGACCGGCCGGCACTCTGCACGGCTACACGTCCGAACAGGTCGCATCGCTCAACGCGGCGACCGGCAACCCGATGCTCGGCATGGTCACGGGCCAAGCGCTCTACGCGCAAGCCCCACCGATCTACGGGGGCACCGACCAGATCCAACGCAACATAATCGGCGAACGCGTTCTCGGACTCCCGAAAGAACCCGGTGACACGAAGAACATCCCGTTCTCGGAGCTTCCGAAGAACGCCTGACGTACGACGCGAGGGGTGAGAGATGGCGAGACTCATCTACACATTCGACGAGATCATGTCCGACCACGACTACGCGAAACCCCACATTGTCGACGGTCAGCGGCTGCACGGAGGCTTCCTCGCCGATGGCACGTACCAGCCGCCGCGCGCGCTGGTACGAGAGCCAGCGTTGGCGGCCTGGGAGGACGCCTTGAGGGAGCGGGGTGGCGAGCCGTTCGGGGCCAGTGCAGACCTTCTCGACGGCCTACGGGTCCCCAACACCGAGCAGCTGCTAGTGCTCATGCGTAACGGGCTCGACCAGGGCTTCTGGAACTCACTGACCATCATCGGCAAGATCGAAGCGCGCGGCCGGTTCCTCTCCGAGCTGCCCATCCCCGATCTACAGGCGGCAATCGTCGAGGACATCAGCAAGATGGCGATCGGCCACCTCCACAAGGGTCTGCTCGACGCGCATGGCATCGACGAAGGCGGCCAACCTGACCTCGGCATCGGCGGCCACGACGCTATGTGGTTCGCGCTGCGCGACCTCGCCTTCGGTCCCGACGCCTACCCTGACGTCGAACCCGAACCGACGATCGGTCGCGACGACGAAGTCGAGACCCGATACCTGCCCGAGATCGGCCAAGAAATCGAGAACCTCTTCTCGTTCCTGGCCAACCTGTTGATCATCGAGTTCCGCGCCGAACTCGGATTCGCCGAAACCCAAGCCGTGTTGCGTACGCCCGACCTGTTCACCGACCGCCGAGCTGGAGCTGAGGCGGCCGCTGAGATCGTTGAGCGCATACGCACCGACGAGCTGATCCATGTTCGATCGCTCAACCTCTACCTCGGCGAGCTGCGCAGCGTCACCCTGCGTACTCTCGAAGGCGGCACCGTGCCGGGGGCCGAGCTCGTCGACCGTTTCTGGGACGGCATGGTGCGTTGGGCGACGGTCGAACAACCCGCAATCGCCGCCGAGCGTGCGCGTCAGGTCATCGTCGAGCGCATCGCCTCACATCCCGAAGCCGACCGCGTGCTCGACGAGTTCGACGCCGCGGCCTGACCAAGAGGCACCGATGGAAACCTTCGAAGGGCGAATCGCGGTCGTCACGGGTGGAGCGAGCGGCATGGGACGCCAGCTCGTCGTGCAGCTCGCGGAGGCGGGCTGTGAGGTCGCCACTTGCGACCTCTCGACCGACGAGCTCGGAGACACCCGCGCACTCGCCCTCGAGGCCAATCTATCGGCGAATGTCTCGACGCATGAATGCGACGTCGCCGACGCAGCGGCCATGGCCGACTTTCGCGACTCGGTATGTCGCGAACACGAAACCGACCACGTGCATCTCGTCTTCAACAACGCCGGGCTCGCAGGCGCGGGCAGCTTCGTCAACGAGAGCCAGGAAGCCTGGGAACGCTGCTTCGATGTCTGCTGGGGCGGCGTCTACAACGGCACCCGTTCATTCCTGCCGCTGCTGATCGCCGCCGACGAAAGCCACCTCGTCAACACGGCCAGCGTCAACAGCTTCTGGGCCTGCCTCGGACCAGACCGCCCCAACACCGCCTACTCGACGGCCAAGTTCGCTGTCAGAGGCTTCACCGAGTCGCTCATCACCGACCTGCGCGTCAACGCACCCCACGTGGGCGTTTCGGTTGTGATGCCCGGCCACATCGGTACGTCGATCATCGAGAACACGTTGAGACACGGTGCCGGCGATGTCGACGAAGCAACCGCTGAGGCGATGCGTGAGATGTCAGCGGCCTTTCGCGACAATGCGCCGGTCACCGCGGGCGAAGCAGCGTCGGTCATCCTCGACGGCGTCCGCCAGAGGCGCTGGCGCATCCTCATCGGTGACGATGCCTACTCTCTCGATCGGGCCGTTCGGGCCGACCCCGACGGTGCCTACGACGGATATGACTACGACGAAATGGCCGAACGAGCACCTGCGGACTGACCCCTAGCCTGGATCCACCGGCGTTATTGAGTGGTCTCCTAGCATCGGCCGTTGGTGGCCAAGGTGGACTCGGACGCGTGAACGATCAAGCCAACGACGACGAGTGGACCCTCGGCGAGGAGGGACAGTTCCAGCGGGCCGAGCCCGAATCAACCCCGGGCGGTCGATTGACCCGCGCCGAATACCAGGCCGCGCTCGCAGCGAAAGAACGGCGGAGCAGCCCCACGCCCGGCCGCGTGTCATGGGTCCTCGGAATCGCGGCGCTGCTCCTGATCGCCGGCGGCGGGGTCATAGCGTTCCTCGCCAACGACGACGAGGAACCCCTTTCCTCGGCCGACCTGCGGCCGGCGAGCGAGGTGCGCGAGGCCCACGAGCGCCAGAACGCTCTCGTCGGTTCGATCGGCGAATCGGTCGAGCTCGCAGACGGGCTCGAAATGACGGTCTTGTCGATCACGCCCGAGGCCGGAGAGATCGAAGGACCGCCTCGCTGGGAGGCCATGCTGCGCACCGAAAACAAGACGCAGGACGAGCTGTCCAACCCTGAGATCGCCATCCGCTGCGCCAACACCGACGAGGGTGGCAGCTGGTACGCCCACTCGACGTTCGACATGTACGCGTCGCTTCCACCGGGCACTTACAGCGAGGGCACCGTCGTGCTCGGCATGCCGGCCAGCGAGGACAGCTGCGAGGAACCCGTCGTGTCGATCAGCCCCCTCGGGCTCGTGTCCACCAATGGCCCCCGCGTCGACATCCCTCTGCGGTGACCGTCGTATCGTCAGGTGTCAGGCACCGAGCGCAAGCCATCAGGTGTCAGGCACCGAGCGCACAACGCGCTAGGTCCAAGATCACTTTGCGCTCGGTGCCTGACACCTCTGCATTCCGACCCGCGCGACTAGCGCCGGAAGTCGCGCAGGACGGTGCCAGGGCGGGTGCCGGTGTGGTCGCCGTCGGCCACGACCACCTCGCCGTTGACGAGGGTCGCCGCGTAGCCGTCGGACTTGACGATGAATCTGCCTTTTCCGCCCGGGAAGTCGTGCACGTAGTCGGGGTAGGTGGTGCTGAGTCTGTCGTAGTCGAACACGTTGATGTCGGCGTACCACCCCGTCTCGAGGCGGCCACGCTCGATGAGGCCGAGCACCTCCGCAGGCTGTGAGGTGAGTTTCCGCAGCGCCTCGCCGAGCGAATAGTGCTCGCGCTCTCGCGCCCAGTAAGCGAGCGTGAACGTGGTCGCGTCGGCGTCACAGATCTGGCCCACGTGCGCACCGGCGTCGCCGAGCCCAGGCAGCACGTCGGGCAGCGCGAGGTACCCAGCCAGACCTTCGGTGTTGCGGTTGAAGAACCAGACGTTGAACAGCTCCCGACCCTCGCTTTCGAGCAACCGCTCGACGATCAACTCGACCGGATGCACATCGGCCTCGGCGGCCAGCTCGGCGATCGAGCGTCGCGTTTCGTCGTCGACCGAATAGTTCGGCACGTCGCCATGCCCGAGCGGGTAGATGTGTCCCGGGTCGTACCAGGTGCCCGCCTCGACGCCCTCGGCGACCAGCTCGGCCCTCGTCGCCTCGTCGGACAAGGCGGCGAGGCGCTCATCGAGGTCGGCCATCTCCGAGATCTTCTGCCAAGCCGGCGAGAACACGGGCATCAACTGACGCAGCCCTACCAGCACGCCTCCGGGGCGCGACTGGCAGACCGAGTTGAACCTTCGGTCCTGCTGTCGCTGCGCGGTGAAGAAGGCTTCCATTCGCTCGACAGCGTCGCTCCCCGAGTCGCCGACGCCGCCACTGAACAACACGTTCGTACCGGTCGAGGCGACCGCGTCGAGCAGCTCGAACTCGTGCTTGGGTCGAGTCATGTCGAGCACAGCCTGGAACAGGCCACCGCCCGCCGCCTCCATCGCCTCGGCGATGGTCACGTACTCGTCGATCGGTGCGAGAGTCCCCGGCACGTAGCGACCGTCGGGAACCTTGTGGAGGAGGATTCTCGAGGTCGAGAAGCCGACCGCACCGTCGTCGATCGCCTGCCCCGCCAGATCAGCCATCTGGCCGGCCTCGATCTTGGTTGGCGATTCGTCGGTCAGGGACCGCTCACCCATCACGTGATAGCGCGTCGCGCAATGGCCCATCAGGCCGACGACGTTCAGGGCCGGTTGGAGATCCTGCACCGCTGTCAGGTACTCGCCGAAGGTCTTCCACGTCCACGGCAGCCCTTCGAGGATCGCCTCTTTGGGGATGTCCTCGACCGATTCCATCATCTCCGCGAGGTACTCGTGGTCGTCGGGCGCGACAGGTGCGAACGTCACTCCACAGTTGCCGGTGAGCACGGTCGTCACGCCGTGCCAGCTCGACGAGGTGAGGAACGGATCCCATCCGACCTGGGCGTCGAGGTGGGTGTGCAGATCGACGAACCCTGGTGTGACGCACTTACCGGTCGCGTCGATCTCCTCTTCGGCCGTGGCATCGGCCAGATCGCCGATCTCGGTGATGCGGTCGCCATCGACTGCTACGTCGGCATCGAATCCGTCGCTGCCGGACCCGTCGAACACCGTGCCGTTGCGGATGATCAAATCGTGCGCCATCGTTCTCCAGTTCGCTGCGGTTCCCAAATGGTCATCGATCGCACCCGACTTGTGCAACCCAAACGGCCCCAAAGCGGAATCGGTTGGACGATCGCTCACCGGGCGTGTGAGGGTGAACGGGGAGGGATCGGCCCTGACCGCGACCACACCAACCGCAACTGAACAGACCGAGGGCGACGAGCCCACGAGCGACCCGCAATCGGGATGGCAGCTCATCTGGACCGAGATCCTGGCCACCAAGACCGGGATCCTCCTCGGCATGTTCGCCGCGCTCGCATGGACGGCCGGGCGCGTCGCAATTCCCATCTTCGTCCAGCTCGGAATCGACCGCGGGCTCGAGGGCGGCAGGTCGCTGACGGGATGGGCTCTGCTCATCGTCGCAGCCGGCATCGTGTCGGCCGCGTTCTTCAGCCTGCGCCGCTACACCGCCTTCAACAACGGACGGGTGGTCGAGACCAGGGTGCGTGATCGGTTGTTCGCTCACATCCAGCGCCTCCACTTCGCCTACCACGACACGACGGCGACCGGTGAGCTGATGAGCCGGTGCAACACCGACCTCCAGCACTTTCAGAACGTCATCACGCTCGTACCGATCACCACGGGCAACCTCCTCACCGTCATCGCCGTGACGATCATCATGATCATCCTCGAACCGCTGCTCGCAGTACTCGCCCTGCTCGGACTGCCGTTCGTCAACATCCTCGGCCGACGATTCGCACAGCAGCTCCAGCCGGCGCTGCTCTCGATCCAGGTCGAATCGGCCGAGCTCGCGACCGTCGTCGAGGAGACCGTCGCTGGGGTTCGCGTCGTCAAGGGGTTCGGGGCAGAGCCAGCCCAGGCTGCGAAGCTCGGTCGGGAGGCCGACGATGTCTACGGGGCTTCGATGCGCGCTTCGACGATCAGATCGAGGTTCCTTCCCGCCATGGAACTGCTCCCGAACATAGGCCTCATCACCGTGTTGGCCTACGGCGGCCATCTGGTGCTCGACGGGCAGATGACCGTCGGCGAGCTGGCGAGTTTCAACATCTTCGTCATCATGCTCGTCGCGCCGCTTCGCATGCTCGGAATGGTCGTCGCCAACGCTCAGCGCGCCGCAACGGCGGGTCGGCGCATCGCCGAGGTGCTCGAAACCGCACCTGAGATCGTCGACTCGGATGATCCTGTCCCGCTCCCGGCTTCGGGAGCGCTTGGTCGGGTCGAGTTCCGCGATGTCGACTTCGACTACCACGCCGAGGCGAACGCGGGAGTGCTCGAGGGCCTTTCGCTGACGATCGAACCCGGGGAGTCGGTCGCTCTCGTCGGCGCGACCGCTTCAGGCAAGAGCACGATCGCGAGGCTCATACCGCGCTTCTACGAGGTCGACGGCGGAGCGGTGCTCCTCGACGGCATCGACGTCCGCGACATCCGGCGCGCCGAGCTGCGCCGCTCTGTCGGTGTGGTGTTCCAGGACACGTTCCTGTTCAGCTCGACGATTCGCGACAACATCGCCTACGCAGACCCAGACGCTTCGATGGATGACGTCCGCCGGGCGGCGAAGCTCGCCGGCGCCCATGCGTTCATCTCCGAGTTGGTCGACGGCTACGACACCGCCATCGGCGAGCGAGGGTTCTCGCTGTCCGGCGGTCAGCGGCAGCGCATCGCCATCGCCCGCGCGATCCTCGCAGACCCTCGGGTGTTGATCCTCGATGACGCCACCTCGGCGGTGGATCCGACAAAGGAACACGAGATCCGCGACGCCCTCGATCAGGCGATGCAGCGTCGAACGACAATCGTCATCGCACATCGTCCGTCCACGATTGCGCTCGCCGACCGTGTCGTACTGCTCGATGAGGGTCGCATCGTCGCGGAGGGAACACACAACGATCTGCTCACGTCGAACGAAAGATACCGCACCGTGCTCGCGGCCTCCGAGGGCGAGGGCTGATGGGCTGGTTCGTTCACGGTGTCGGTGAAGACGACAGGCTCGACCTGGACGCGACCCGGCGGGTCCTCCGCCGTACCGCCTCGATGCTCCGGCCGTATCGAGGCCAGGCGTTCCTCGCCGCGGCTCTGCTCGTCGTCTGGACCGGAACGACCCTCGCCGGACCCTTGCTGGTGCGCCGCGCAATCGACGAGGGACTGGTCAAAGACGACGCCGGGCAGCTCAACATTTCGATCGTGCTCTACATCGCGGTCGCCGTCATCTCCTACCTCAGTTACCGCACGGCCATCGTGGCGCTCGCTCGAGTGGGCGAGGGCTTCCTTCGCGACATGCGCAACCTGGTGTTTCGCCGCATGCTTCGCCACTCGATGGCGTTCTACGACTCGGAGAAGGCCGGTGTTCTCGTGTCACGGATGACCTCCGACGTCGATTCCCTCCAGGAGCTCGTGCAGATGGGCATGTTGATGTTCATCGGTGCCAGCCTCCTGCTGGTCGGCACCGCTGTGCTGCTCACTCTCCTCAGCTGGAAGTTGATGCTGCTCTGCATGCTGGTCATGCCCGTTGTCATCGCGGCGTCGGTCAAGTTTCAGCGCGACTCGAACCGGGCCTATCTAGCGGTGCGCGACCACATCGGTCACACCCTGACGACCCTGCAGGAGGGCATCAGCGGTGTGCGAGTTGTGCAGGCCTTCGCGAGGGAAGATCCCGAAGCTGCGCGGTTCGCCGAAACCAACGACGAGCTGTACCGCACACACATGGCCTCGGTGCGCATCCAGTGCTGGTACTTGCCGATCATCGAGTTCGCCGGCGCGGCCGCGACCGCACTCGCCCTGGGCGTCGGTGGTTGGATGGCTCGCGACGGTCAGCTCTCGCTCGGCACCGTGATCGCGTTCATCTTGTTGTTGTCGAGCCTGTTCACGCCCGTCCAACAGCTGAGCGAACTCTTCAACATGATGCAGTCGGCCACAGCGGGGCTCAACAAGCTCTACGAGCTCATCGACCGCCCCGTCGACGTTCCGCAGCCCGCCGAGCCCGCGGCCACACCGAGCGAGGGACGGGTGTCGATTCGGAGCGTCGGGTTCTCGTACGAACCGGGCACGCCGGTGCTCAGCGACATCGACCTCGACATCACTCGTGGCGAGAAGGTGGCGCTCGTAGGCCCGACCGGCGCAGGAAAGTCCACGCTGGCGAAACTCGTCGCGCGCTTCTATGACCCGACCGAAGGCGTCATCGAGATCGATGGGGTCGATCTGCGTGAAATCTCACTCGACGAGCTGCGCAGCCTCGTTGCCGTCGTGCCTCAGGAGGGCTACCTGTTTGCCGGCTCGATAGCCGAGAACATCCGCATCGCCCGCCCCGACTCCGACAACGCCGCCGTGTTGGCCGCGCTCGAAGATCTGGGAATCGCCGAGCGGTTCGACAGCCTGCCCGACGGCCTCGAAACCGAGGTGCGCGAAGCAGGCAGCCGGCTGTCGGCCGGCGAGAAGCAGCTCGTCTCGCTAGCCCGCGCCGCTCTTGCCGACCCAGCGATACTCATCCTCGACGAAGCAACCTCTTCGGTCGATCCGGGCACCGAGGCGGCTGTCGAACGGGCGATGGAGACCCTCATGGCATCGCGCACCGTGATCGCGATCGCACACCGATTGTCCACTTCCGAACGCTGCGACCGAGTCGCAGTGATCGACCACGGCCGGATCGAGGAACTCGGCACCCACGACGATCTCGTCGCGGCGGGCGGCCAATACGCGTCGCTCTACGACGCCTGGACCAGCGGGCTCGCGTCGGCCGACACCTGACGCAGTCCCGGCTCGACGGGCAGCTCGAGCGGACCTCGAAGCGAGAAGGACCTCTTGTAGTCGAGGCCATCGGTGGCGACGACGTGGTTCGGAAATCGCTGAAGGAACGCAGGCAGCGCGACCGCTGCCTCCATGCGGGCCAAGGCAGCGCCGAGGCAATGATGAACGCCGTGGCCGAACGAGAGCACACGCACGTCGGGCCGGTCGAGCTGCAGCTGGTTGGCGCGTTCGAACTGATCGGGGTCGCGGTTGGCGGCGCCGAGCAGGACGAAAGCGAATTCACCTGGCTGGAACGCGCGTCCGGCTGCTTCGAACTCCTCGGTTATGAGCCGGTCTGTCGCCTGAACCGGACTGTCGAAGCGCAGGAGCTCGTCGACGGCGTTCTCGGCGATGTCGGGGTCGGTTCGAAGGCGTTCGCGCTGGTCGGGGTTTCGTTGGAGTGCGATCACGGAGTTCGACAGCAGGCCGGTGGTCGTCTCGTGACCGGCCGCCATGAGTAACATCACGAGTCCGCGCAGCTCGCGCAGCGACAGGCTGTCGCCTTCGTCCTCGACCTCGACCAGCGCGGTGATCATGTCGTCGCGCGGCGTACGGCGGCGCTGGTCGAACACGTCGTCGAGGTACTCCCAGAAGATGCGAACCGTACGGGTCAGCTCGGGCACGTCGAAACCGACGAACCCGTCGAGCAGCTTGACCATGTCGTCGGAGGTCGACTTGACGAAGTCGCGGTCACCGGCCGGAAGGCCGAGCATCTCCCCGATGACATAGATCGGCATCGGCGCCGCGAAGTCGGCGACGAAATCGATCGGCTCGCCGCGCCTGGCCTTGAAGGCGAGCTGGTCGAGCACCTCGTGGGTGACCGTTTCGACCTGAGGCCGCATTCGCTCGACGGCGTTGGGTGTGAACGCCCGGTTGACGAGCCGCCGCTTGCGCGTGTGCGCGGGCGGATCGGACATCAACAACGATTCCTGAATCGTGAGCCGGATCTCCTCGTCGAGATCGGCATGGGGAGGGAACTGGTTCATGGGCTCGGCCCGGTCGACCGATGCTGCCGGTGAGCGCAGGACGTCCTGGCAGTCGTCGAACCCGGTGACCGCCCAGCCTCCGACCAGCTTCTGGCGGACAGCACGCCCCTCGGCGCGTACCCGTTCGTACATCGGGTACGGGTTGCTGTAGAAGTCGTCGGTGAATGGATTGAACGTGCCGATGAGCGGCGACAAGGACTCCATGAGACGTGGTCGTCCGACCGCCGCTCGCAGGGCCTTAAGCGCTATTCGCTCCCAGACCATGTTCCGACCCTACAGGGCGGTGCTCGATCAATACCGCCCGGGCCGAACCACCGGTCACATTCCGATCCGTCGGACGAGAACTCCGAGGAGAAGAAGCGCTGAGCCCCGGCTACCTGCGGTTTCTCGTGGGAACTCCATCGGCTGGCGCGATTCAGACTTGACGATCGGCCAACCGGGGTTGTGTCGAACAGCACCGCCCGGCGACACTGCGTTGATGACAACGCTGCTCCGCGACGATTCGGTGTTCGTTCTCAAGCTCGGCACCGACGAGAACCGATTCAACGCCGACAGCATCGCGGCGATCAACGATGCACTCGACGAGGTCGAAGGTGCAGCAGCACCAAAGGGCCTGGTCACGACCGGCCACGAGCGTTTCTACTCCAACGGACTCGACCTCGATTGGATGTCGTCGACCGAAGATGACATTGGCGAGTTCCTCCGCGATGTCCACATCATGCTGGGTCGCGTGCTGACCATCGGCCTACCTACCGCGAGCGCGATCAACGGCCACGCTTTCGCCGGGGGCGCGATGCTCGCGGCGGCGCACGACCATCGGGTGATGCGCCACGACCGGGGCTATTGGTGTCTGCCCGAGGTCGACCTCGGTATGCGGTTCACGCCGGGCATGACCGCGTTGCTCACCGCGAGGGTTCCATCGGCGGCGATCCATCGCGCAATGGTTTGTGCCGAACGATTCGGAGGCGACCAAGCAGCGATGCTCGGGATCGTCGAAGAGGCCGTCGACGACGCTGCGCTGCTCGAGACCGCGGTCGCCTGGGCCGAAGCCAACAGTCACCGGGCAGGGCCAGTACTGGCGGCTATCAAGCGTGACCTCTACCCCGACGCTCACCGGCTGCTACATGAGGGTGCGGGTCCGGCAGCTGTGGAATAGACCGTCCGACGAGCTTGTTCTAACCGTCCACACGATCGACGAGGGGACAGCTCATGGCAAGGGTGCTTTTCAACGGAACGGTCATCGCCGAGAGCGACGACATAGAACAGGTCGAAGGCAACCCCTACTTCCCGCTCGAGTCACTCGATCGTTCGGTTGTGACCGAAACCGACCTTCACACATTCTGTCCGTGGAAAGGCGAGGCCAGCTACTTCACCATCGAGGTAGCCGGCGGGAGAGTCGACAACGCGGCATGGTTCTACCCAGACCCCATGGAGGGTGCGGAAGCCGTCGAGAGCCGGGTCGCGTTCTACGCCGACAAGGTGACGATCGAGACCTGAGGGCTCAGCGTTCCTCGGGAGGTCGCACCTTCCTCATGAGGACTTCCTGCATCACGCTCACCGCGTGACCACCGTCGGCGCTGAAGACACGTCCACTCGACAGACCACGCGCTCCACGCAGGCCATGGCCATCGAAGTCATACAGGTGCCAGTCATCGGCCCGAATAGGACGGTGGAACCACAGCGCATGGTCGAGGCTCGCACCGGTGAACATGTCGTGAACGTCACGTTGGCGGTCGGGATGTAGGTCATACACCGCATCGGTCGGTAGGTCGTCGGAGAGATACGCGATGGCGCACGCGTGCAAAATCGGATCGTCGCCGAGGTCTTCGCGGATCTTCAGCCACGCCACCGAGCGTCCCCGCCCTACGTCTGAGAGGGCCCAGCGCCGCTCGAAGAACGTGGTCCACATGTCGGTGTCGTTTTCGATCGACTCGATATCCGCGATGTCGTCGGCGATGCGCTCCGTTTGCACATCGACCTCGTCCTCATCGCGCTGAAACGACGCGGCGAGGTTGAGAATCGCGCCGTTCGACTGGCGGGCGACGACGCGGCGCGTCACGAAGGATCGCCCATTTCTGATGCGGTCGACCTCGTATCTGATCGGCTCGTCGGAATCTCCGCCGCGAATGAAGTAGGCGTGCACCGAGTGCACGATGAACTCCTCGTCGACGGTCGCCGCAGCTGCACGGAGACCCTGGGCGATGACCTGGCCGCCGTAGACCCGGCCCCACGGGTACGCGGGGCCGACTCCGACAAAGGTGTCGGGTCCGTGGGTCTCGAGCGTGAGGAGCTCTGCGAGTGAACCGACCTCCCAGCTCACCTGATGTTCCCCACGCATGTGTCGTTGTGCATCGGCTCAGCGTACGGTGTTCGCACCCTCACGACCGAGGAGCCGCAAATGACCGATCAGACCACCCCTCCAGCAACGCCCGATGCCGACTCCGCGCCGCCCGCGCACAGCGGCCCCGCGGCGCCGGCACCGACCAACACGGTGACCGATCCGTCGAAGCTGATCCGCATCGGCTCGATGGTGCAAGCGTTGATGGCCGAAGTTCGCTCGGCATCGCCCGACGAAGCAGGCCGCGAACTACTGGCCCGGATTCATGCCGAGACGATGGAGGAGCTCTCCGAAGTGCTCAGCCCCGATCTCATGGATGAGCTCGCGGAGTTCCAGACCTGCTGTGAGGGCGACACGCCCACCGAGAGCGAGATCCGCATCGCCCAGGCACAGCTCGTCGGCTGGCTGCAGGGTTTGCTCCAGGGGTTCCAGGCGAGCGCCATGGCACAACAGGCACACGCAATGCAGCAGCTCCAGCAGATGCAGGCCGGTCGGCCCGCCCAGCCGCCGGGCACCGAGCCCGCCCCCGGCGCCGGCCAATACCTCTGACTGAACCAACCGGATTACGACCCCGTGAAGCGGGGCGGACGTTTGGCGAGAAATGCTGCTGTGCCTTCTCGCGCATCGTCGCTTGCGAACGCGTCGGCAATCGCATCGTTGACCATCGCTTCGTCGACTCCGGCGACGCCGACCGTGTGAGCTATGCCCTTCTTCGCCGCGCGCATCGACAGCGGAGCCGAGGCGGCAAGCGCATCGAGGAGCTGGTCGACCTCGGCGTCGAAATCATCGGGTTCGACCAGACGGTTGACTAGCCCCAGTCCGAGCGCACGTCGGGCGTCGATGCGTTCGCCCAGCAACAGCATGTCGGCGGCGACCGTCGGCCCGACGTTGGCGGTGAGGATCTCGACCGCCTGACGCGGCGCTGCTAACCCGAGTTTCGCCGCCGGAATCGAGAACTGCGCATCGGTGCTGGCCACGCGCAGATCGGCGCAAAGGGCGAGCAGCATCCCACCGCCGAGACACCAGCCGCGGATGAGGGCGACGACCGGTTTGTCCGAACGAATCAAAACGTCGCCTCCGATTCCCTCGAACATCGACCCTGCACCCGAGTGCACACCGGATGTGGCGCGGTCGTTCTGCTCTCCGATGTCGGCGCCCGATGCGAACGCCTTGTCGCCTGCGCCCCGCAGCACGATCACGCGCACGTCGGGGTCTGATTCGATCGCAGCGATCGCGCCGGGAAGAGCGCGTGCCATGTCGGTCGAGATCGTGTTGTGTCGGGCAGGATCGTTGAGGACGATGCGGCCGACGCCATCGGACACGTGAGCCAGGAGCAGTTCGGTTCCGGTATCGATCGTCTTCACGCGGACCGACGCTACCGGGGTCGGCGCCGAGCACTCCAGCGCTACGCTCGCCTCGGTGATCACCGCCTCTCGGCTCGCCAAGTCGCATGGCCCCCGCACGCTGTTCACCGACGTGACGCTCCAACTCACGCCGGGCCGGCGCGTCGCGCTCGTCGGGGGCAACGGCGCCGGCAAGACGACCCTCGTCGAGATGCTTCTGGGCGAACAGACTCCCGATGAAGGCGAAGTCCACGTAGCGAAGGACGCGACCATCGGGTATTTGCCACAGGAGCTGACCGACCGACCGACGGCGAGAGTGATCGACGAGGTGCTCGCCGCGTCGCCCCTGGCGTCACTGGCGGCCGAGCTCCACGATCTCGAGGAGCGCCTCGCCGACGGTGAGGCTGACGAGGACCTCCTCACGCTGTACGGCGACCGCCAAAGCCGGTTCGAGCAGCAGGGTGGGTATGCCCTCGAGGCCGACGCGCATCGGGTGCTCGCCGGTCTCGGCTTCAGCAACGATCAGGCGAACCGCCGCATCGATGAGCTGTCGGGTGGCTGGCGGATGCGGGCTGCCCTGGCACGGCTGCTGTTCGCCGCACCCCACGTTTTGTTGCTCGACGAACCGACCAACCATCTCGACGTGGACAGCGTCGGCTGGCTCGAGCAGTACCTCGGCAACTGGAGCGGTGCGCTGCTGTTCGTGAGCCACGACCGCGACTTCATCGACAACGTCGCCAATCGCATCGTCGAGCTCTCCAACCAGACCGCGACCGAATATGTCGGCGACTTCGCCGAGTACGTCGTTGCCCGCGAGGAGCGCATCGCCGCGCTCGAGGCCGCAGCAGCCCAACAGGCGCGCAAGACCGCCCAGGTCGAGCGGTTCATCGAGCGATTCCGCTACAAGGCCACCAAGGCCAGACAGGTACAGAGCCGCATCAAGACCCTCGAGAAGCTGGAGAAGATCGAAGTTCCGACCCGCGACGAGCTCGTTCAGAAGTTCTCGTTTCCGAGTCCGCGCCGGTCATCCCGAGTAGTCGTCGAGCTCGAAGGAGTGTCGGGAGGTTACGAGACGGACAGTCCGGTCGTCCACGACGTCGATCTGGTCGTCGAGCGGGGGCAACGCCTGGCGCTCGTCGGCCCGAACGGGGCCGGCAAGACCACACTCCTCAAGCTCATGTTGGGCGAGCTGACGCCGGCGAAGGGCACCGCGACGCTGGGCAACAAGGTCGACGTGGCCTCGTTCGCGCAACACCAGGTCGAAGTGATGGACTTCGACAAGACCGTGCTCGACGAGTTCCGTGAAACGGTCGGCGACGACAGCGGCCGCAACCTCCGAAGGATCCTCGGGTCGTTCGGGTTTCGCGAGGAAACGACCGAACACAAGGTCGGCGAGCTTTCGGGTGGCGAGCAGACTCGATTGGCGCTCGCGAAGACAATGGTGAACCCGGTGAACCTGCTCGTCCTCGACGAGCCGACCAACCACCTCGACCTACCCAGCTGCGATGTGCTCGAGGATGCTCTCATCGCCTACCCGGGGTCGGTGCTGCTCGTGACCCACGACCGACATCTGATCCGGTCGGTCGCCGAACGGGTGATCATGGTTCGCGACGGTCGCGCGACGATCCACACCGATGTAGATGCCGCTCTAGCGCCCCCCGACACCGACGAGGCGCTCGACGCGCCAACTGCGACGACGAGCCGGGAGAAACCATCGCACGAACGGCGCGAGAAGCGGCGCCAAGGCGCCGTTGAGCGCAACGAGAGATCGCGCACGCGCAAAGAGCTGGTTCGTGCGGAGCGTCGCTGGGAAAAGGCTGAGGCCGTTGTCGCGACGATCGAGGCCGAGCTCGCCGACCCGGCCATCTACGACGATCACCTCCGTGTGCGGGAGCTGTCGGAAAAGCACGATGAGGCGCAGCGCGTTGCCGCGAAGCGCCTCGAGGAATGGGAGTCGCTGAACGCACAAGACCCCGACAGCTGACCACTATCCGGATGGTCAGCGTCGGGGTCTCGCTGTTCGGTGGTTCTCGGGGATCAGCGCTCCGCCATGCGCCGCGTTCCGGCGACCACCAGTGCTCCGCCGCCGATCAGTACAGCTCCGAGCAAGGTCATGGTCTGGGTGCTCGAACCGGTGAAGGCGAGCTTCTGCTTCTGAGGTTGCTGCTCGCCACCTGCGGCCGGCGTGGCCTCTTCATCAGGTCGATCGACTCCGCCGTTGTCGACCTTCGTGCACGGCTCTCCGGTCTTGGGGTCCTTGCCGTCGCTGTCGGGGGAATCGCAGTCAGCCGGCTCACACGGCTCTCCGGTCTTGGGGTCCTTGCCGTCGCTGTCGGGGGACTCACAGTCCGGCTCGCAATCGACGACACCGGGGTCATCGCCTCCCTCCGAATCGCACTCCTCGGGGCCGTAGCCGGAGACGGCGTTCGCCGTCGGCGCCAGCGCAGCCATGAGCAGCGTCACCAATCCCATCACAAGAAGAATTCGGCCCTTCATTTCTCTCTCCTCGACGACCCACCTGCGCAAGTCGACATCGGTTAACTCTCGTCTCCTCTAAGTGGTACCGAGGCCGCGGTGTAGCCAACAGTGCCGGACGACCCATTGGACACGGGCCAAAGGACCGGTTCGGCCCGGGCCGGACGTCGGCACCAACCAATCGGTGCCTGACACCGCGCTCAGTCGATCTTGAACAGGTAGGTCTGCTGGCCGGTGGTGTCGACGAGCACCGCGTCGTCGATCTTCTCCGCGCCGCGAGGTCGGCGAAGTTCGGCCGATCCGCCCCCGGCGACGGCGATGCGCATGCTCGCGGTGTCCCTGTCGATGCGCGGCGGCGTGAACCAGGTGACCCGGTAGCGGTCGGTGCGATCCATCGTGCCGCTCAGCGTGAAGTCGATCGCTCGGCTCTCTCCAGGCGGCACCGCCACGAACATCGTGTAGCGCTCGAGGCCGTACTCGGCGTTGCGCTCGGCTGCCGTCGGTTCTCCGTCCACCGACGCCCCGTCGAGTGCGTGCGGTGTGAGAACCGAGAGCTGCACGATGTTTGTGCCGGGGAGATACAGACCATCGGGACCCCCGAGCATGTAGGTCGGGGCATCGGCCGGGACGTTGTTCGTGAGCTCGACCCTGAGATTGGCTCGCACGGTCTTCGCCTGCGGATCGAGCAAGGCGTCGTAGGTGATGTCGCGGTGCAAGAACGCGTCGAGCTTGTCCTCCGATGCGTTGGCCTGCACGACCGCCACGACATCGCCGTTCGCGGGCGGATCGAACGCACCGGTGATGCCGAGTTGGTCGAGGAAGGCCTGGTCCTCCTCGTGAAACGTGTAGAGGCGGAGGTGCCCACCCTCGACGGCTGGTGCGAGAGTCGACGCTAGGTGCCCGACATCGGGAATCGAGACGCCGAGCAGCTTGTCGAGCGCCGCCTTCGACACCGAGCCCAGGAACACCTCACGCTCTGCACGGTCCGGGAACTCCGCGTACTGCCCACGGCTCAGCCAATCGACGATCTCTCCGGCGGCGAGCTTGCGTTCGACGCCCGGCACCGAGATAGGGCCGGTGATGCGCATGATGGCCTCTATCGCAACCGGATCGACGTAGATGACGCCATCGATCGGGTTGCCCCCCATCTGGGGATACAGCTCCCGGACAGCTTCAGCCACGGTCGGGAAGTCAACCGCCCCGGTCCAGTTCTGCGACCACTTCTCGGGCTCGTTTGCGACGAATCGCGACGGGTAGCGCGACGGATCGGCAAGACCCTCCAGACTGGCGAACTCGTTGAGTGCCTCGTTTGTGATCGGCTCGGAGAAGGTCATGCGGCCATTGTCGAAGGTCGCCTCGACGACCGAGCCGACGATGCCACCCGCCTCACGGGTCTCCGACGGCGTGGCGAAGACAACCAGGTACCGACGGGGTCGGTCGCCACCGACGAGAGCCGGCACCGAGTTGATCGCTTCGTCGGCGATCACGAGGTCGCCGCTAACGTCGTCGAGCTCTGCGGCGAGCTCGTCGAGCTTCGCGGCGATGGGACCTACGAGCCAGGGGCTATGGGCGTCGGCGAGCGCTGACTGAGCCGACTCGACCGCCCCCACCGAACTGGCGAGCGGGTTCTGGAGGGCGACGAGTCCGTCGACGTCGATTGCACCGTCGACGCGCAGCTCATCGAGTGCGCTCGCCTTCAGCGCATCGATCGCAGCGACAGCGACCTTCGAGCCCTGGTCGCTCGCCGTGTCGAGCGCGCCGAGCTGATGACCGACGATTGGTACGGCCCTGGCCGGTGTGGCCCACCATGCTCCGAACGAGTCGTTGGCTGCGGCAAAGTGCGACTCGGCCTGGTGCAGCTGGCTGGTCGCCTTCTCCAGATCGCCTGCACGTGCCGATTCGAGACCGGCCCGAGCGGCGTCGACGCCCATCTCGGCTTCGGACTTGCCTCCCAACACGGCCGCACCTGCGGTGAGAAGACCGAGCGCGAGGAAGCCCACACAGGCGGCTTCGGCCTTAGGCGCCAGTGACCTCACGCGGTCATCGAGGTGCTTCCAGGCATGCCACGCGAGCGAGCCGAACCCGATGCTCGCTATCAGCGCAGACGACCCGCTCACGAAGACAGTGGCCATGTTGAGCAGGCCCAAGGCGCTACCGGCCGCCGAAGCGGATCCCGCGATGCGGAGGGTGTCGGGTGTGAGCGACTCGGCGCGCTGGAATCGCCAGAGACCGACGAGCGCTCCGACCATCGCGGAGATGCCCCACGGCGAGGCGGAGCCGAGAACCGCGCCACAGATTCCGATGCTGACCAGCAGCAACGAGGGCGCGAATGCGCCGCCGATGACTGCGGCGGCGGCGACGACGACCGTGAGCAGCACGTCGACTACGAGGAACCCGGTCGGCTCGAGGCCCATGGTGGCGGCGAGCAGACCGGCCCCACCGGCGATCGCATAGATCGGCCGCATCTCGGGCGCGTCGTAGTCCATCGACTACCCATCGGCCGCGCCTCAGCCGATTCAATTGGTGCCACCCACGGGGTGTCAGGGGGCTGAGCGGTTAGGTCTAACAGCGCGAACTACGTGGGGTGTCAGGCACCGAGCTCACAGCGCACTTGGACCCAGTTCACTTGGAGCTCGGTGCCTGACACCAGTCGCTAAACCACCTCAGCGACCTCAGCGAAGTGGCAGGCAGAGCGGTGGTTGCCTACGCGGTCGATGAGCTCGGGGTCGTCGGTGCGGCAGACGTCGTCGGCCTTCCAGCAGCGTGGATGGAAGCGGCACCCCGACGGGGGGTCGAGCGGTGACGGCGGGTCGCCTTCGAGGGGAATGCGCTCGCGTTCGCGTTCGTGAACGGGATCGGGAACAGGCACAGCCGACAGCAACGCCTGCGTGTAGGGATGCGTCGGCTGGTCGTAGATCGTGTCGCGAGGGCCGACCTCGACGATACGGCCGAGGTACATCACCGCTACCCGGTCACAGATCTGCTTCACGACCGACAGGTCGTGCGCGATGAAGATCATGGTGAGGTCGAACTCATCGCGCAGGTCCGCGAGCAGGTTGAGAACCTGGGCCTGCACCGAAACATCGAGCGCCGACACCGGTTCGTCGAGCACCAGGAGCTTCGGTCGCACCGCCAACGCCCGGGCGATGCCGAGCCTCTGGCGTTGCCCACCGGAGAACTCGTGGGGGTAGCGATCGAGGAACCGCCGGTTGAGTCCCACCTGGTCGAGGATGTCGCCGACTCGACTCTCGAAGTTGTCGGTCTCACCCCAGATGCGAAGACCCTCTCCGACGATCTCGCGGACAGCGAGTCTCGGGTTGAGGCTGGCATAGGGATCCTGGAAGACGATCTGCATGTCCCGGCGGAGGCGTCGTAGCTCAGAGGTCGATGCACCGAGAACGTCGTTGCCATCGAAGGTTACGGATCCGCTGGTCGCCTCGAGCAGCCGCAGTATCAGCCTGGCGGTGGTCGACTTGCCGCAGCCCGATTCGCCTACAAGCCCAACGGTCTCGCCCGGCGCGATGTCGAGGTCGATGCCGTCGACGGCCCGCACGGTGCCGGTCTGCTTCTTGTGGAGGATGCGCTGTTCGTACTGCGGGAAGTGCTTGGTGAGCCCACGCACCGACAGGAGTGGTTCGGTCACTGCGACGACTCCCAGCTCGGGTCGCTGACCGCGTGGCAGGCCACGCTGCCCTTGGTCGACAGCGGCACCGTCGTCGGGTATTCGTTGCGGCAAAGCTCGCGCGCGAAGTCGCAACGGGACGCGAACCGGCAGCCGTCAGGGGGTTCGACGAGGCTTGGCGGGGCGCCAGGGATCTGAACCATGCGTTCGCCGACCGCTCCGTCGAGCCGCGGCATCGAACGCAACAATCCCTGGGTGTACGGGTGCTGTGGCGACGAGAACAGCCCAATGGTCGGCTGTTCTTCGACCTTGCGCCCGCCGTACATCACCATGACACGGTCGGCGGTTCGGGCGACGACCCCGAGGTCGTGTGTGATGAGGATGATCGACATGCCGAGCCGCTCGCGCAGCTCGAGGAGCACTTCGAGCACCTGGGCCTGCACGGTGACGTCGAGTGCTGTGGTCGGCTCGTCGGCGATGAGAACCTCGGGTTCGAGCGCAATAGCCATGGCGATCATCGCCCGCTGGCGCATGCCACCGGAGAACTCGTGCACGTAGTTCGAAGCGCGATCTTGCGCGTTGGGTATTCCGACGGTGTCGAGCAGGTCGACGGCGCGCTGCATAGCCTCCGAGCGCGACACGTTTCGATGAGCGCGGATCATCTCGGCGATCTGTTTGCCGACCCGGTGGACCGGGTTCAGGGCCGTGAGTGCGTCCTGGAAGATCATGGCGATGCGATCGCCGCGAACCGCTCGAACCTCCTTGGGGGACATGTCGGTGAGGTCCTTGCCATCGAATACGGCTGCGCCGCCGACGACCTTGCCGACTCGTTTCGGCAATAGACCGAGCATGGCGAGCGTTGTCGCAGTTTTGCCCGAGCCCGACTCGCCCACGATCGCGAGGACTTCAGACCTGCCGAGCTCGAAGCTGACCCCGTCGACTGCACGAACCACGCCACCCTCGGTATCGAACGTGGCACGCAGGTCGTCGACGGTGAGAACCGGGTCGGTGACGCTCATGTCTTCTTCTGCGTCGGGTCGAGTGCGTCGCGCAATCCGTCGCCGACGAAGTTGACGCACAGAACTGTCATGAGGATCGCCAGACCGGGGAACCAGACGAGGTGTGGGCTGGTCTCGAGGAAGCCCTTCGACGACGACAACATGTTGCCCCACGTCGGTGTCGGCACCTGTACGCCGAGCCCGAGGAACGACAGTGTCGACTCGAGCAGGATCGCGCCGGCAACGGCAATGGTGAGGTTGACGGTGATGATGCCGATGAGGTTGGGAAGAATCGCCCGACGAATGATGCGGCGCTTCTTGGCACCAAGGGCGCGGGCGGCTTCGACGAATTCCCGTTCTCGGAGCGCGAGCACCTGCCCGCGGATGATGCGTGCGATCGTCATCCACGAGATAGCGGCGACGAGCGCAATGAGCGGCCAAATGGCCCCGCCCGCGAGCTGGTCTTGCAACATGCGGGCGCCGATGATGAGGAAGATGAGCTGGGGCACCATGAGCGCGGTGTCGGTGAAGCGCATGAGTATCGCCTCGACCCAACCGCCGAAGTAGCCGGCGACGACACCGATGGTCACGCCGATGAACGTCGAGAAGATCGCGACGGAGATACCGATGCCGAGGGACACCCGGCCTCCATAGAGCAGACGGGTCAGCTGGTCGCGGCCCAAGCTGTCGGTGCCCGCCAAGTAGTCGGCCGACGGTCCTTCGAAGGTGCGGTCGAGATCCTGCTCGGTGAACGTATAGGGCGAGATCCACGGGGCGAGGAAGGCGCTGAGGCACAACAGGATGAGAATGATCGCGGCGATGAGCGCCGCCTTGTTGCGACGGAACCGGCGCCACGCGAGCTGACGCTGACTGAAGTGCTCCTCGAGACCTTCCCTG
This sequence comes from Acidimicrobiales bacterium, assembly GCA_965216815.1. Lineage (GTDB taxonomy): Bacteria > Actinomycetota > Acidimicrobiia > Acidimicrobiales > SHLQ01 > JADFOM01. Next base: position 530,264 of record OZ244202.1, read on the forward strand.
ATGACCGCCTCTTCGAGCGCGTCCGGTTCGTCTGGAAGGGCGTGTGGGAATCCGGAGACCGGCGATGGCTCAGACAACGCGGATCCTCGGGTCGAGGTAGCCGTAGATGAGATCGATTGCAAGGTTGGCGAGAACGACAGCGGTCGCGGTGACCATTATCCAGGGGAGGATTATGGGGTAGTCGCCCGCGAAGAGAGCGTCGAGGAAGAGCACGCCCATCCCGGGGTATTGGAAGATCTGCTCGGTGACGATGAGACCACCGATGAGCAGGCCGAGGTCGGTACCCGCTTGCGTCGTGATGGGGATCAGGGCGTTGCGCCCGGCGTGGCGGGTGATGACCCTGCGTTCCTTCAGGCCCTTCGACCGGGCCGTGCGGACGTAGTCGAGGCCGAGCACCTCGAGCATGGACGCCCGCATGTACCGGCTGTAGACCGCGATGAGCTGCACCGACAGGACCAGCGCCGGTAGCGCTACGTGACGGGCGCGCTGGACGATGTCGAAATCGCGCTGGCCCGGAGGGTAAAGGCCGGCGCTCGGCAGGAGCGGGCCGTCGAGGCCCGGTATCCAGTCCTGGAGGTAGACGGCAAAGAACAACTGCGCCATGAGGGCGAACCAGAACGTCGGCATCGAGATGAACACGAACGAGAACCCTGTGCTCGCATAGTCGATCATCGTGTTCTGGCGCACCGCGGCGATCATCCCGGTCGTGATGCCGATCAGCAGGGAGAAGCTGACCGCCACCCCGATGAGGACCAGCGTGTTGGCCAACGCCGATTGGATCATCGGCCACACGTCCTGGCTGTTTCGGATGAGCGACTTGCCGAGGTCGCCGACCACGAAATCGCTGAGCCAGGTCCAATACTGTTGGAGCGGGCCGTCGTCGAGGCCCAGCGACTCGCGATAACGCTGAAGATCCTCCGGGCGAACACGAGGGTTGGCCCGCAGTGACGTCGACGGATCGGCGATCTCGCGCGCCGCGAAGAACCCGGCGAAGCTCAACACGAGCAGCACCGGAATGTTGATGAGAATGCGACGAATCGCGTAGCGCAGCAAGGCTCAGCCGGCCCCCGCTGCGCGAGCCAAAACGGCACCGGTGGCCGGAGACACGAGGTCTCCGGCCACCGGCTGGTCGTTCATATCGAACGGCAATCGCTCGCCTATCAGCCTGCCAGGGTCCAGGCGTACATGTTGGCGAACGAGCTGTACACGTGGCTGTTGTATTCGTCGATCGGACCCGAGATCTGGCTGTCGTCCCAGATCGTCGAGTTCGGCAGCAAGTACAGCGGGATCCATACCACGTCCTCGGCGACGATGTCGCCGATCTGGTGGACGAGCTCCAGGCGCTGGGCCGGATCGATGGTGCGATCGGCTTCGTCGAGAAGCTCGTCGAGCTCGGGATTGGCGTAGGCCATCGAGTTCTGACCGGAGAACTCGTTCTCCTCGCTCGGGATCTGATCGGAGCGATACAGCTGACTGATCGTCGGGTCGGGGCTGGTGCTGTTGGCATAAAGCGCAGCCGGACCGAACTGCAGGGTCGGCAGCATGTTCTCGAACAACTCGCCCGGGTCGTGGTTCTCGATCGTCCAGCAGATGCCGAATTCCTTGGTCATCTCCTGCACGACCGCCTGCACGTCCTCACGACGCTGGTTGCCGGCGACCGTGTTCCAGGTGATGTTGAGATCCTCGCCGTCCTTGGACCAACACTCGTCGCCGTCCTCGCGTGTCCAACCGGACTCCTCGAGGAGCGTCGTGACCATCTCGCCGTCCTGGGTGATGTCGCTGAAGTCGCTGTCGTCACACCACTCGCCGTAGCTCGGGTTCCAACCGATGCAGTTGAGCACGGTCGGCTCTTCCATGAAGCTCAGCGCCTGAGCGGCGATGACATCGCGGTCGAGGGCGTAGAGCACGGCCTTGCGTACGTTGACGTCTTCGGCGACGTTGTTCGAGTTCGGGGACTGCTGGTTGAACCAGATGCCCTCGATGAACGCGCCCGGACCGACCGTGAGGTTCAGGTCGCCGACCGCTTCGTTGATGCCGGGGAATGGCTGTGGGAACGAAACCGCAGCTTCACCGGAACGCATCGCGGTGATCTGGGTCTCGGTGTCCTCGCGGGGCACGAACACGACCTCGCTGATCTGCGGGATGCGGTCTTCGACCCAGTAGTTCTCGTTGGGCACGAGGACGTGCTGTTCTTGGTTGAACGATTCGCTCTTCCACGGTCCGCCCGAGAACGGAATGCCCTCGTTCATCTCGTCGGCGACGTCGGTGCTCTCGAACGCGTCGGCTTTGAGGAAATACTCGGTAGCACCGCCGTACATGTCGGGCCAGGCCGCGTACGGCTCGGAGAACGTGATGACTGCGGTCGCGGGATCGGAGTCGTCGACCTCGGTGACGAGGTCGTAGCCGGTGGTCGACAACGTACCGGTCGTCTCGATCTTGGCGTCCTGGGTGAACTTGATGTCGGTCGAGGTGATCGGCGTTCCGTCGTCCCAGACCGCGTCGGGCGAGATGCTGTAGGTCACCGTGAAGGTGCCGTCGTCGTTCTCGACCGCCTCGGGGTCACCCGCCAGAACCGGTGATGGCACATACTCACCGTTGAGATCGACTTCCATCAGGCGGGGAAGCACGTGGATGCTCGACACCCACGAGAGCCACGACGCGTTCGCGCACGAGGTGATGGGGTTGGTGCACTCGGGCCACTGGCTCGCGATGAACACCGCACCGTCGGTCTCGGGGAACGACGCCGGAGGACCCGCTTCGTCTTCGCCTTCGGGAGCCGCTGTGGTCGAGGATGCTTCGTCCTCGCCACCCTCGTCCTCGGCACCTGCGTCTTCGGCGGCGGTTGTCGACGTGTCGCCGTCGCCCCCGTCGTCGTCATCGCCACACGAGGCGGCGATGAGGGCAAATGCAAAGAGCAGCGCAATCACTGCTCGAAGCCGTTTGGTATCCACAATCCTCTCCCTGCTGTTGTCGACGGCACAGGAGCACCGTCGTCCCGCCGTCACGGACCTGGTCCGCCGACAGCGACCCAAAGGGTAGCAAGTCAATCCACACGAACGGTGGCAACCTCGCTTCGAGGGGTGGTCAGCCGTCCTCGGCCGCGGATTCACCCTCGTCGCCGTCGCCGTCGACATCGCCGTCCGAGTCGCCGCGGCCGGTGGTCGTCGTGGCCGGCGTCAGCGGCACACCACCCGCCAGCTCGTAGGCCTCTTCGAGCAGCGTCTGGATCTCTTCTTGGAGACGTCCGTACTCCTCGAAACCGGCAGGGCCCTCGGCGAGAGCGGCGTTGGCCTCATCGGTGAGCTCGAGCACTTCGCCGAGGATCTCGTCGACGCTACGCTCGTCCTCGTCGCCGACCGGGTCGTCGCCGTCCGGGTCGCCCTCGGTCGGTTCATCGACGACCACCGGCTCGAAATCGACGTCGAAGATCGATGAGAGATCGGCGTCGACGAGATCCTCGAGGCCCTCCTGCAACGTGCGGGCGAGCACGACCTGGCGGCCATGGGCGACGATGACGTGCTCGAGCGTCGGCACGTTCGAGCTGCCCTCTGCGATCACGAACAGCGGCCGCACGTACACGATCGTGTCGCCGATCGGCAGCAGTTGCATCTCGCCGTAGCGGACCTCCGAGCCGGTGTCGCCCAGAAGTGTCTGGCGCGACGAGACCTCGGCATCGCTGCGAATTCGCTCGTCGGCGAGTGCGGGTCCGGGCACGTTGTCGTCGTCCATCGCATACACGACGAGCTCGCCGTAGGAGTCCGGATCGGCTTTGGCCACCATGAACGCCGACAGCTCCTTGCGCTGATCGTCGTCGGAGATGCGCACGAAGCTGCGGAGGTTAACGAAGTCGCCGTCGTCCTCGCCGGGCAGCTGCACGAGGGTGTGATAGGGGTCGACCCTACGTTCTTTTGTGGCAGCGGTCTGGGTCTCCTCGTCGATCGTGACTTCCTCGGTCGGACCGGTGCCCAGCCGACCCGGATCCTGCGCTACCGCCCAGAAGCTGCCCTGGCCATCGTAGAAGTCGCGCGGGTTCGACACGCGATAGCGCGCCCACAGCGACGTCTGAACCCGGAACAGACTCTCGGGATATCGAAGATGCTCGGCCAGCTCGGTCGGCATGTCGGCGAACGGCGTGAACAGCCCACCGAAGGCGTCGGCGTATGCATCGAGGAGGGGATCCTCGACAGGGGTCCGGTAGAAGGTCACGTCGCCGTCGTAGGAGTCGATGACCGCCTTGACCGAGTTGCGGATGTAGTTGACGCCCGAACCGAAACCCGAGCCGCTGCGATCCTCACTCGAGGCGCCCTGGCTGAACGGATACGAATTGCTGGTCGTGTACCCGTCGAGGACGTACTGAATGCGGCCCCCGATGACGACCGCATAGGGGTCGACATCCCATTCGAGGAACGGAGCCAGCGTCGACACCCGGTCGCGGATGTCGCGGATGTACAGCACCTTCGAGTCGTTGGTGATGAAGCTCGACAACAGCGGCTCGAACTGGCCGAACCGCAGGGCGAAGGCCGCCTTGCGAATAATCGAGTCGAGCTCGACTCCACCCTCTCCGTCGTAGCGGGTGAGTACCGTCTCCTGGTTGGCCGTCGAGTAGTCGACCTCGTCGCGGTTGGCCCCGACGATCGAGTATCCGCCCATGCTCTCGCCGTAGTACACCTGCGGGCGCTCGACCGGCTCGGGGAACACCGTCGATTCGAGCGGTAGGTCGCCGACGATGAACTCGGGTTCGCCTTCGCTGTCGACAGCGCCGGCGGGAGAGGTCGCCAGACCGTAGCCATGGGTGAATGCCACGTGGGCGTCCTCCCACGAATCGAGCTCGGGCAAGGAGAGCCCGCGCACGCCGAGTATGACGCTCGCGATCGATCCGTCGATCTCGTACCGATCGACGTCGAGGGTGTCGGGGAAGCGGTAGAAGCTGCGCTCACCCTGCAGCCGTTCATACGAGTCGCTCGACAGAAGCGGGTCGAGGAGACGCACGTTCTGCAGCGTCGACGGGGCGTCTCGCAAGTCGGTGGCGGTGACGTCGTTGTCGTACTCGAACACCTGGGTGTCGACCGCCGACAGGCCATACGCCTGGCGCGTCGACTCGATGTTGCGTTCGATGAGCGCCGCCTCGCGTTCGGACTCGGCGGGGCTGACCGTCCTCCACTGCACGAACGCCGGGTAGATCGCACCCATCACGATCTGCACGAAGAGCCAGAGCCCGACGGCCACTGCCGGCAGCGCCCAACCCCGCCGCCAGATGTTGTAGAGCAGCAGACCCGCGGCGAACAGCGAGATGAGGATGAGGAGATGGAGTGCCGGCAGCCGTGCGTTGACGTCGGTGTAGCCCGCTCCGTCGACGAATCCGTTGGACGACAACGTGAGCTCATAGCGCTGGAGCCAGTAGTCGGCGGCCCGAACCAGGGCGAGTAGGGCAAGCAGGACGGAAATGTGCACCTTGACCGCTGGGGTGACCGGGGAGCCCTCGGCTCGGACGCGGATGCCGCCGTTGAGGTAGTGGGCTGCGAGCGTGAGCCCGATCACGACGATGAGCCCGACGAACAGCCACTCGACGACGAAGGAAAGGAACGGGAGCTGGAAGATGTAGAACCCGACGTCGGTGTTGAACTGCGGATCGTCGATGCCGAATTCCTGGCGGTTGCGGAACAGCATCCACAGCTCCCAGCGCGACCCGGCGGGAATTCCCACGAACAGAGCGAACAGCGCAGCGACGCCGAACCGCACGAGCCGTTGCCGCGGCCGCACGAGCTCGTGGTAGCGGGCGAGTATCTCGTCTTCGGGTCCGGGCGAACGGAACTTGGGCGCGACCCGGTCGGCGATCGTGAGGCTGGTCCAGAGCATGGCGAAGAAGATGGCGGTGAACACGAGCGCCATGCCGATGCGATTGAACAAGATCTGTCGCCAAACCGAGGTGTGGTCGAGGGCGTCGAACCAGAGGTAGTCGGTGTAGAAGCCGGCTATGCCGCGCAGCGACAACAACAGGACGAACAGGATGATGAAGACGCCGAGCAGCACCCAACGCCCACGCCCGCCGAACCCGCTCGCCCGACGCGGTGGCGGCATGTCGGACTCTATGCGCATGCGCTGCTCCGTTCGGCGACGACGTCGATGGCGGGGGAACTCATCGAAGCAATACTAGGAGCCGCCGTTCTCGCCGAGACCGCGCGCACCTCACCGTCCAAGATTTCTGAACCCTCAGGGGTCACATACCGCACCGGAAGGTTCAGAAATCCCCAGCGTTCGAGATTTCTGAACCCTCAGGGGTCACATACCGCACCGGAAGGTTCAGAAATCCTCAGGCGGGTTGGCGGTGGAGGCCTTGACGGACGGCCTGGTCGATGCGGCGGGTGCGCACCTCCCGATATATCGACCGCACCCGTTCGGACATCTCCTCGGCGTCAGCGGAAGGCTCGGCCAGAACCGGCGGGACGCGTCGTTGTAGCTGCGACACGACCGATTCGACGACATCGTTTGCGTCGTCTCCGGCGAGATCGGCCGCGACCTCGAGATAACGCTCGCGCTGTGCGTCCGGCGACGGATACTCGAGATCGCCATCACCCTGGCGCAGCGCGTCGAGCAGGTCGTTCTGTTCATCGGCGAGCTCGCTCTTGAGCGCGCTCGCCAACTCGTTGACCGCCTTCTCGTATGCCAACTCCTCAGGTGACGGACCCTCCTCGGCGACATCTTCGTCGGGCTCATCGGAGTCTGCGAGGTCGATCACTTCATCGTCGCCGGGCTCGGCCTCCTCTTCGACCTCATCGCTCCCGGCGTCGTCTTCGTCCGACATCTCTGCCGCCTCGTCGGCGACCACATCATCATCGTCGGGCGCGGTGTCATCGTCGCCTTCGGTGCGCAGCCGCTCGAACAGCTCATCCAGACCGTCCTCGCCGCCCGATCCCTCGATGAGCGTCAGCGACACCGACTCGTTTGATTCGCCTGACTCCGACTCCGTTTCGGTGGCGTCATCGTCACGTTCTGACGCTGCGGGACCGAACTCCCTGTCGAGCTCACCGACCGCAACCCCTGCTGAATCATCGGCGGGACCATCGTCGCTGACGTCATCGTCGTCGGAGGACTCACCGGTATCACCGGCCGAATACCTGCTGAGTTCTGAGAGGCTGACGGGTTCGCGCCGCACGCGTAGGGCCGCCGACTCGGCGATGCGGCGGGCGTTGGGCATCGCGTCGGCGAGATCGTCGAACATCTCGTCGATGACGCCTCCGGCACCCTGCAGGGCAGCGAGCAGCGCATCGCGTCCGGCACGCAGCTGTTCGATCTGGCCCCGTATCTCGTACCGCTCGTCGGCCAGCTCTTCCAGCAAGTTGTCGCGCGCGGCACGCGCCTCGCTCAAGATGCGTTCTCCGTCGAGCCTCGCCCGTTCCAGCTCGTTGTCGTAGTGCTCCTGCACCGACGCTCGCTGTTGTTCTGCGGCAGCCACGATCTCGTCGCGTCGTTGCTCGGCCTCGGACGTCGCGTCGGCGAGCCGTTTCTCTGCTTCGGACTCGAGCTCGGTCGCACGGCGCTCCGCCGCAGCCACGGTCTCCTCGGCCTCAGCGGCCGCGCGCTCTCGCTGCGCGGCTGCTGCCTCGTTGGCGACGTCGAGTACCCGGGCTGTCTCCTCGCCTAGAAGCCGATTCAGTTCGGTCGCGTCGGGCGTGTGCTCCGCCGGAGCTGTGTCGGCCCGTGCGGCCGCGCGTTCGAGCTCTTCGATGCGATCGAGCGCCTCGGACAAACGCTCCGCGACGGCGCGCAGATACGCCCGTACCTCGTCCTGGTCGAACCCCCGCCATGAAGTATCGAAAGTGGCCCCGACGATGTCGGATGGGTCGGTGAGGTGGTGCGTGGCCATTCCACAAGAGTACTATCCCCGCCCCGGTTGCCAGAAGAGGTCATCTGGCCCTGGCCTCTCGGCCCATATCCCATGCTGCTCGTCGCCACCCGCCCGTCGATCCGGTACGTCCTCGCTGCGCTGCGGGCGCTTCCGGTCGACGACCGGGGCCCGACGACGTCGCAGCACCGCGCGCCAAAGCGGCACAAAGCTCGCCGCAAAGCCGCTGAATGGCGCCTTGCAAGCGCGGCATTGCGCTATCCACAGTCGAGCTCTAGTGGGTCGTCCGGCAGGTGTTCCGTGTCGCCGCCACCTTCGGCGAGCGCGGCGATTGCGTCATCGAAGCCTGCCACCGGAACGATTTCGAGATGATCGGGCGCGTTCTCGACCGCCTCGTCGACCTGCACCGCCGGCACGAGAAACATGACGGCATCGGTTTGGCCGACCGCGATCGTCTTCTGCTTCAATCCGCCGATTGGCCCGACACACCCGTCGAGGCCAAGGGTCCCGGTGACCGCCACCTCGGTGCCACCCGTCAGGTCGCCTTCGGTCAGCGCGTCGACCATCGCCAGCGAGAACGCCAACCCTGCCGAGGGACCACCGACATCGCCTGACTCGACATCGATCGAGAAGGGCAGATCGGTTTCGGTGAGCCGGGTGTCGGGCGAAACGCCAAGAAACGGCCCGTCGTTGTCGGGGTGTTCGGCGAGCGTGACGCTCACCTCGACGACCTCCCCGTTGCGCTCGACGTCGAGGCCGAGCGTGTCGCCCACCTCGGAGCCGGAGATGACCTCGCGCAGCTCGGTCGCCTGAAGCGTCGGCGCGCCGTTGGCTTCCAGGATCACATCACCGCGTTCGAGCAGACCTTCCGAAGGACCGTCCTCGACCACCTCGAGCACCATCGTGCCGTTGCCCTCGAACGCGTCGTACCCGAGATACATCAGCGCAACGAGCGTGGCTGTCGACTTCGAGCTCTGCATGAGCTGAAGGTCTTCCTCCCTCTTCTCGTCGCGCGAACGGTCACCGAGCACGGCGTCGGCACCCCATACGTCGGTGTCATCGTCGAGGAACTCGGCCCGTACCCACTCCCAGATGTTCAGCCGGCCGATGTTCACGGTGGTGTAGAGGATCTCGCCGTCGGACGGGTATGCGTCGATTCCCTCGACCTCGAGCAGTCGCTCCGTTTCGCGGACGCCACCGGGTCGAAGTCCGTAGTAGTCGATCTCGATCCGGCTCCCGGCGACCCCGATGATGACGCCGAGGAGGAACAACCCGCCAAGAAACGCCCACCATCGCCGGCGACCGTTGCGAGCAGCGGCGCTCGGATCCTGCTGCCCGGCACCGCTTCCATCAGATGCCGGCTGGTGACGCTGCACGCCGTCGCTGGTTAGGATTGAGTCTTCGACGTCGGATTGCACAGCGGTTTCGATCACTCCGGTTCGTTCGGATCGCCAACCAGCGTGCCACGAACCCAGAACACTCCGGCGTCGCTCGATCCAAATCACATCTTCCAGCCGACCCGCCCCGACCATGCCGTCTCAGGTTCCTCCAACACGCCAACCTGCCCGCCCGCCTCAGCAGCCACCGAGGGGCCAGCGACGCCAAGCCGCCGCGCGGCAGCGTCCCACGACCATCCCCGACGTTGCACCGGTCGTGTATGGACCTGAAGCCAGGGTGCAGTGGTGGGAACGCATCCGCGCGCTCGCGGGACTCGCAGTGGTCGTCGTGGTGCTAGGAATCGGCCTGGCGCTCTTTGTCGGCACGATCTTCTTCCTCGGCGGTTTCCTCCTCGAACAAGTCGTCGCCGGCTGACATTCGCTGCGAGTTCGCGCCCTGCGGGCGCTCATGCGCAGAACGCAAGCGCCGTTCGCAATCGGCGGCGAAGCCGCACGATTGCTCCGTTGCTGAACCCGTGGCGCCTTCGGCGCCGCTCACTGTCCCGACCGGCAAAGCCGGATCGGGACAGGTTCTTGTGGGGGCCACGCCCCCACACCCCCATGGCGGTCTCGCTCCGCTCGCCCGAACCGCAAAGACGACAATGCAAGGGCAGCCAACGCCTTCAGCCGACGAGCGCAGCGAAGTCGGCAGGGGGGATATGGAAGGGGGGACGAGTCCCCTCGTCCCCCCTTGCCCAGTTCCGGCCGGCTCCGCCGGTCGGAACTGCTAGTACATGCGCGACCGCAAGGTCGCTCGTCCAGTAACTCGATTCCGAACCTCTGGTTCGGAATCGAAACGCCTATCGACCGAAGAGCCCGCGGCGCTGGGGTTCGGCGTCGACGTCGTTGTCAGAGCCCTCGCCGTCGCCGGCGGTGACAAGGCCCGAGCCCCAAGCGAGATCCTCGCCCGGGGTATCGGCCGAATCGACCGAGGCTTCGGAGCCGAACACACCAGTGCTGAGCGGCGAAACGTCGGCAGGGCTGTCGGGGGCAGGGACCGGCGGCGGTGCCAGGCTCGGCGCCTGATCGACCGACTCGTCGAGCGGCGAAGCCTGGGCGTCGGTGCTCGGAGCCGTACCGAAGCTCTGCGGCGCCTCTGTGCCGGCCGGGTTCTGCGACGACAACTCGACCCTGTAGTAGGGACGGAAGTCGAACGACATCTCCTCGACCTGCAACATGCGCACCGAATCGACCGACCGCTCATTGCGGAGCTCCTCGAGGAAGGTGACCGCTTCGGTGAGATCGTCGATCTCGTGCATCTCCTGTGCCCCGTCGGGGGTTCCATAAATGACCATGTAAGCCACGTCGTCTTCTCCTGCTATTTGGTTGACGCCGAGATGGACGCCGCTGACATTTCCATCGACAGCGATTCGCCGATGTTGAGGATGTCGCCTTATTCGTTCATGATCCGCTGATGGAACGCCTCGACGAGACCGACGCCGCCCTACGCGCGGGACCCGACGACGCCCTCGTCGAGCGCGATCATATCGAGGGCATCGTCGACCCTCATCCGCGTCTGCTCGCGTGGTCAGCCAGGCGTAGACACGGTCTGCTCGATGCCGACGATGTCCAAACGATGATTCGCGACGACGCAGCCATGGTCCGACGGCGTGGCATCGAATTCGCTATCGAACGCCCCTCCGTCGACCTCATCGAAATCTTGGAAGGCGTCGACGTCGAGCTCGCCGAGCTCGCTGCGTTCGCGATCGGCGAACGGGCCCACGCCACCGAAGCCGAGGTCGAAGCGTTGGTGCGCACCGCCACGGGCCACGAAGACGCCTTGTGTCGCGAGAGCTCGATCGCAGCGCTCGGGGCAGTCGCCGCCGACCGCGACGGCGCCGTCGGTGACGACATACGCGAAGCGATACTCGCCGGGTGCCGCGACAAGGCGGCGGTCAGACGCCGCGCCGTGATCGCGCTAGCGGCGATCGACCATGAGAGCGTCGACGCAGCGCTCGATCGAGCACTACAGGACCGCGACGCCCAAGTCCGCCGAGCCGCCCGCGAGCTGACCGCCGAACCCGACAGCTGACCACTGCGGTACAAGGTACCGGGCGGGCAAGGCGAGCCACGGAAAAACGATCCGGCTCAGCCGGTCGATTCGAAAGGCGCCTGCGTTCTGCGCATGAGCGACCGATAGGTCGCGAACTCGCAGCGAGTAATCAACGCCGCTGGTCGATGAAGATGGCCTTGAGCGACTCGTACGATTCGATGCACTCGCCCGCGCCTAGCACGACACATTCGAGCGGTAGATCGACCCGGCGCACCGGCACGTCAGCCTCGTCGGCGATGCGACGATCGAGCCCTCGGAGCAGGCCACCGCCACCGACGAGGTGGATTCCCTCGATGATCAGGTCCTGGGCGAGCTCGGGCGGAGCTTGAGCCAGGCAGGCCAGTACAGACTCGACCATGGCCGTGACCGGTTCGTCGATCGCAACCCGAATCTCGTGCGGTGTCAGGATCACCGTCTTCGGCAGACCCGACATGAGCTCGCGGCCCCGAACCTCGGCCCGCGACTCCTCGTCGGTGGGCGCTGCCGACCCGATCGCGATCTTGATCTCCTCAGCGGTGCGCTCGCCGATCGCGATGCCGTATTCCCTGCGCACATACGCCTGGATCGAGGCGTCGATGTCGAAGCTGCCGACCCTCACCGCCTCGAGTGCAACGATGCCCCCGAGCGAGATGAGGGCGGTCTCGGTCGTGCCTCCACCGACGTCGACGACCATGTTGCCCACGGGCTCGTGGATGGGCAGTCCCGCTCCGATCGCAGCCGCCATCGGCTGCTCGATCAGCTGCGACTCGGCCGCGCCGGCTCGTCGCGTCGCCTCGATGACGGCGCGGCGCTCGACCGCTGTGATGGCGGACGGCACACAGATGACAACCCTCGGCCGGTTGAACCGCGAAACACCGACGCGCTGCAGGAGCAGCCGAATCATCCGCTGGGTCACCTCGAAATCGGTGATGGCACCCTTGCGAAGCGGCCGAACCGCCACGATGTAGCCGGGCGTACGCCCGATCATTTGCCAAGCCTCGTGTCCCATGGCGAGGACTTCATTGGTCTGGTTGTTTAGCGCGATCACCGAGGGCTCGTTGAGCACGATCCCTTCGCCGCGCGCGTACACCAGCGTATTGGCGGTGCCGAGGTCGATCGCCAGGTCACGGGGCAGTGGACGGCCCTCGCTCGTCGTCGACGCCTATCACGCGCACTCCGCTTGACGGCTCCCTCTCGTGAGCAGGCCGGTGAGGCGAAACCGCGGGTAGGTCGGGAACGCGGTGACGTCGATGCGAAGCCATACGCAGAATTAGCCAACCGACCACGCTGAGCCCGACGGCCAGCAGCAGAAAGATGACCGAGGAGCTCATCGCGCAGCACTGCGATCGTGATTGGCATCGGCCTCGACGACCTCAGCGATGTTGCGAGCGTCGAGCCCCCAGCTCTCACCGCCCGCCCAGGTCTCGCGCTTCCAGATCGGAGCCGTGTCCTTCAAGAGGTCGATGCAGTAGCGACCGGCTTCGAACGCTTCGGCTCGGTGCGGCGAGCTGACGACTACGACCACCGACGCGTCGCCGATGGGCACCTCGCCGGTGCGGTGCACGATGGCGATGCGGCCCAGCTCGGGCCACCGCTCACGCGCGCGGCGCGCGATCTCCTCGAAACGCGGGACGACCTCGGACTCATATGCCTCGTACTCGAGCATCTCGACGCCGGTTCGGTCGCCGCTGTGGTCTCGCGATGTGCCGCTGAACACCACGACGGCGCCGCAGTCGGGCCGTACCGCCCAGCCGTACAGATCGCCGACATCGAGCGGCGCGGCGCACAGAGCGCAGCGCGTATCGTCGCTCGCGGTCGAGGGGTCTCCAGACACCGCGCAACTCTACCGACAGAGGTCGCTTGAGTGCACGGGGCCGGATCCGCCGTGACCGCGCGGTCACAGTGAGCAGAGACGTGGGTATTCTCACAGATCGTGGGTAACGACGGCGATTGGGACGACGACGAGCACTTCAGTGCACCGTTGCCGCCCGAAGACCGCATCTGGCGTCACCCCTCCGAGATGGCGGGCCGAGCGGCACTTCCGGGCCCCGAGGCGTCACCTGCTCAGGGGCGCAGTTGGGGAATGGCCGCGGCCGGCGCAACGGTCGGCGCCCTGGCCGTATCGCTCCTTTGGTTCACGTTCGGTTCTCCCCGTCAGGTGCCGGTCGTCGTCACCGAACGAGTGGCGATGACGCCTCTCGACAGCACCCCTCCACGACTGGTCGATGCCGAGGACTGGGCCACCGAGGTCGCCGCCGAGGCCTGGCCGAGCATCGTTCGCCTCGACGGTTCCGATGCGACCGTCTCCGCTGTCGTGTTGCGCGACGACGGCACCGTTGTCACCTCGGCATCGGCGCTGGCCGACAGCGCCGAGCTCATGGGTCGGTTCTCGACGGGTAAGCACGAAGAGGTCCAAGTGCTGGCGGTCGACGACGTCACCGACACCGCGGTGATCAAGCTGCTCGACGAACCGGCACAGCCCGCGGTGGTGTCGAACCGAGGTGTTCGAGTTCACGACCAGGTGTCGGTGGTCGCTTCGATCGACAGCGACGCCTATGTCGCCAGCGCAGAGGTGACCGATGTCGAAGTCACAGCGACCGATTCCGACGACGTACTGCACGACACGTTCACGATCGACCTGGTCGACGTCCCCGACGGTGCGATCGTGCTCGATGCAAGCGGTTCGGTTGTGGGGGTCACCACCAGGTTCGAATCCGAACACGGCACGTACGTGATGCCGATCGATGTGGTGAAATCGGCCGCCGAGGAACTCCTCACCAACGGCTGGGTGCGCCACGAGGTCTGGATGGGTGTCGAGGTCGAGACCGTACCAAAGGCCCTCGGACTACCCGGAGCGGCGAGGGTCGTCTCGGTCACGGAGAACAGTCCGGCGGAGCGTATCGGCCTCGAGGTCGGCGACCTCATCACCAAGGTCGACGGACGACCGATAGCGACCGCTCATGCGCTGCGCGAGTTGATGACGCGAATGGAGCCCGGCGACTGGACGACGGTCGTCTACTACAGCGAATCGACCGAACACGAGGCTCGCACCCAACTCGGTGCACGCCCCGCCTGAGCCCTCAGTCGGGGTCGATCGATCGACGAAGCCTGATGACCGCGTAGACGATTCCGGCGATGACGCCGACCACACCGGCCGCAGCTACTCCGAGCGCGATCTCCTGTCGTTTCCGAGCGGTGAGCCGATCGAGCGGGCTCGGCTCGTGGCTCGAGACGTAGGCCTCCTCGTTCGAGTGTTCAGCCCGCCAGCCCATCGCTTTGAGACGGTCGTTGGCGACAACCCACGAGTGGGTCACGTATGGAATGACTCCTGCTGGTGTTGGGGCGAGGCCCAGCCGGTGACGAGCTGCCGAGAAGGCGCGGGCCAGACCGTCGGGCAGCCGCAGGCGCGGCTTGGGACCGGTGAGAGCCGCGAACCCGTCGGGCGGGATCCAACCGTCGGGCGCCACATTGAGCACTCCGTCGTAGCCGCGGGCAACCGCGTGCACGACCGCCGACGCCAGGTCGTCGACATGGAGGAACTGCACAGCCGCGTCACCTTCCTCGCTGCGCACCGCGTCGCCGGCGACGAGCATCTCGCCGAGCCCGCCAGGTCCGTGTTCTGACACGGTGACCGCCGGTCGCAGAATGGTGAGACGGCGATCGTCGTCGCGGTTGCGCCACTCCGTACCCAGCCGCTCGACCTCGGCCTTGTGAACCGCAAACTCGAGATCGGGCACCGGACGCACAGGAGCGTCCTCGGTGAGCGGCATCGGATTGTCGGGCCAAGCCCCATAGACCATCGCGGTCGAAAGGAGAATCACATGACGTACTCCGGCGAGTTCGGCCTCGTCGAGGACTCGGCGGGTGATGGCGATTTCGAGTCGTACATCGTCCGCTGCGACCGAGTCGTACCGAAGCGCCGAAGCCGCGTGCACTACGACGTCGGCTCCGTCGAAGTAGCTACGCAGCGATGCAACGGCAAGATCGGCGATCTTCAGGTCGACTCCCGGAATCGCAGGCGCGCTCACTCGGTCGAGGCCGACGACCGTCCAGTTGGGCATTGCGACGGGGAAGGTGGTGGCCACGCGATGGCCGATCGCACCCGACGACCCGGTGATGACCATGCGTCCCGAGGTTTCCGATGCCCGTGGTTCGCTGCGACGTTCGAGCCTTCGTGCGCGCGAAGAAGACGCTTCATGCGATCCCACCGGCATGGACCTACCATGCCTGGAGGACACGCGGAAGTCCAACCCCTGTCCAAAAGAGGTCCTCGGAGTTGGCGGCGACAGCTCGCCCGACAGCCCTTCCGCTAACGTCGCTGGCGTGAGCGGTTCCGGTCCAGTCGGCGACGACGATCCCTTCTCGGGGATCCCGTTTCTCAACGAGATCATGTCGATGCTTCAGGGACAGGCGGGCGGCGGTTGGGACGCTACGCGCCAACTAGCGATCGGCATAGCAAGTGGCGGCGAGTCCGAACCGAATGTCGACCCGGCCGACCGAATCGCTTTCGAACAGCTGGCGCGAGTAGCCGAACTGCACGTGGCCGACGCGACAGGCCTCGGATCGGAGTTTCGGGTCAGTTCTGTCACGCGCACCGAGTGGGCACGCCGAAGCCTCGACGACTACCGCTCGCTGTTCGAGACGCTGACCTCCGCACTCGCAGGATCCGGACCCCAACCCGACGAGTCGGCCGACCCGATGCTCGGACCGCTCATGGCTGCGATGGCACCAATGATGCTCAGCTTCACCACCGGCGGGATGATCGGCCATCTCGCACGACACAGCCTCGGCACGTACAACCTCCCTGTGCCCAGGCCGTCCGCTGCCGACTGCATGGTCGTCGTACGCAACGTCGACGAGTTTGGATCGGCTTGGTCGTTGCCCCCCGACGACCTGCGAATGTGGGTCGCGCTCCACGAAGCATCTCACCACGCAGTCCTGACGGTGCCGCACGTCGCCGAGCGCCTGACAGCGCTGCTCGACGATTTCGTCGGCGGATTCTCTCCCAACCCCCATGCGCTCGAGGAGCACCTGTCGGGTCTCGACCTCGGCGGCGACCCTTCGGAGCTGGCAAGCCTCCAGGACACTCTCGGCGACCCAGAGGTCATCCTCGGTGCCGTCAGCACCGAGGAACAACAGGGAACACAAGCCGCTCTCACCGCCGTCGTTGCCGCAGTGGTCGGATACGTCGACCACATCATGGATGCGGTGGGCTCGAACCTCATCGGCTCCTACGACCAGGTCACCGAGGCGCTCCGGCGACGCCGGGTCGAAGCCGACGCGAGCGATCGTTTCGTCGAACGCCTACTCGGACTCGAGCTCTCTCAGGAGCAATACGACCGAGGTGAGTCGTTCATCGATGGGGTCGCCGAGCGCGCCGGGGACGACGGCCTCGCCCGCCTCTGGTCCGACGAGGCGCACCTGCCGACCCCAGCCGAGGTAGACGCCCCCGGCCTGTGGCTCGCACGCATCGACCTGTGAGCGTCTAGGCAACGGTGTCAGGGGCGTCAGCGGATAGGTGACCACCTGTCGCCCGACTGAAAGCGCCAATGCAGCGGTGTCAGGAGGGTTAGCGGAAAAGGGCAACGGCGAAGCTCGTCACCGCTAACCCAAAGGGGCACCCTTGGCGAAAATTGGGATTTCCGCGTGGCGCCCAGGCCACGACTCAGTCGGACTCGCGCTCGGGCTCGGGTTCGGGGAGCTCGACGATTTCGACACCGTCCACCGACGATACGGTCGTGCCCAGTTCGGTGCTCCACGTCGACGGTGAGTCGTCGCCGTTCTCGGCGGGCTCGGTCGTGTCGGTCGTCGAGTCGACCTCGAAGATCTCAGGCTGTGACCATCGCGGCTCGAGGTCGTCGGGCGTCCCAGCATCGGCTTTGCGAGCGTCGATCGAGTCGTCGATGGCGATCGTGTCGCCGGTCGAATCGCCGTCGTCGTCGACGTTGTCGGGGTTGTCGGGGTTGTCGACGAGGGTGCGGCGACCGATGAGGTAACTCACCGCTGCGAAGGTCGCCACCGCGGCAATGACGAAGTAGCCGAAACGTGCGCTGCGGACCGGCGATACCACCGCGAGAAACGCTCCGATGACCCAAGTCATCTGAAAGCGCGCCTCGAAGCGCGAGAACGAGCGGCCGTAGTTGGCATCGGGCGCGTCACGCTGCACCAGCGAATCGAAGGCAAGCTTGCCGATGGCGGCCGACAAGGCGACGCACAGCGACAGCGCCGCCGCACCGAAGAGCCCGCCGGTCCACATCGCGATCACCCCAACAGCGGCCGCGGCGAACGTGACGGCGAGAAGGATCTTCTCCTCGGCGAGCGCCTTGCGCAGAGACGGCGCTGCCCTGGCACCGGCGAAGGCACCGATGCCCGCGAGTACTGCGACGACGCCAAAGTGCCATGCGGGTGCGCTCGGGGAGCCGGTGACGTTGATGTCGCGCGCCGCTGCGGTGGCGACGCCGACAGCAGCTCCCTCGAGATGGAAATCGACTCCCTCCTTGCCGCCGCGCAACTCGAACGCGAGGAGGAACGTCAAGAACCCCACGATTCCACGCAGCAGCGCCATCGCCGAGGCGGCCAGCAGGATGCCACGACCCGACAGCTCCTCTCGTTCAGCCTCGCCGGCCGGCTCGCTCGCGACGATGTACTTGGGGAGCCTCGTCGCGGCGAGTGTCGTGAGGAGGTAGAACACCGCCGCGAACGCGCACACGAGGCTCGGCCCACCAAACAAGAAGATCCCGCCGATGGCGGCCCCCGATACACCTGCCACCGCGCTGACGAGGGCCAGATGCGAGTTCGCCTCGACCAGATCCTCCTCGCCTTTCACCATCGTGGGGACGATTGCGCTCTTCGCGATCGAGTAGGACTTCTGCATGACGAGCATGCCGAAGGCTTCGGGGAACAGCAGGAAGCTGTCGATGTGGCTGACCATGAGCACGGCCAGCACCATGCGGGAGGCACTGGCCGCTATCACCATCATGCGGCGCCCGCCTCGGACGCGGTCGAGGGCAGGTCCGATCAGCGGGGTGACGACTGCGAACGGAGCGATCGTGAGCAAGAGATAGAGGGCGACCCGCCAGCGAGCGGCCTCGGGCGAGACCGAGAAGAAGATCGATCCGGCCAACGCGACCGTGATCAGCCCGTCGCCGAACGCGCCGAGCGCATGGGTGCGAGCGAGCTTGCCGAACGGGGTCGACAGGAACTCGGCGAGGTCGAAGGAGATCGCCTTCCCGGGACGTTCGAGCTTGCGCCACCCTCCGGTATCGTTCACGCCGTCATTCTAGGAGAGTGCTGGGACAGCGGAGAGAGGGGTGTGCGGGAGAGTCCGACCTCAAGTCGGGTCCTCGGCGTACTTGTAGCCGAGGCCTCGAATCGTGATGATGCGCGACGGGCGCTTCGGATCGTCTTCGACCTTCGACCGAACCCGTTTGATGTGCACATCGAGGGTCTTTGTGTCGCCGACGTAGTCGCTGCCCCAGATTCGATCGATGAGAACGTCGCGCGACAAGACGCGCCCGGCGTTGGAGACGAGCAGCGCGAGTAGCTCGAACTCCTTCAGCGGGAAGTCGACCCGCTCCCCTCTCACCGAGACCTCGTGGCGGTCGATGTCGACCTCGACATCGCCCACGGCGAGCCGCTCTCCGGTCTCGGGGCCTTCGGCGACGACCGGCTCGTCCGATCTGCGCCGTAGCACGGCCCGCATGCGGGCGATGAGCTCGCGCAACCGATAGGGCTTGGTGACGTAGTCGTCCGCACCGACCTCGAGCCCGACGACTGTGTCGATCTCCTCGCTCTTCGCGGTCACCATGATGATCGGCACCGAGGACCGGGTTCGCAGCTCGCGACAGATGTCGATGCCCGACACCGTCGGCAGCATCACATCGAGAAGAACCAGGTCGGGGCCGAAACGCTCGAACCTATCGAGCGCATCCCCACCGTCCTGCACGAGCTCGATCTCGAAGCCCTCCCGGCTGAGCCCGACCTGCAAGGCCTCGCCAAAGGCAGGCTCGTCCTCGACGACGAGCACCCGAGTCTGCTTCTCAATCGCCATCCGAACACCTCCGCCCCGCTCGACACACAGCCGAAGTCACGTTGGCCCATTCGTGGCGTTGGCCGCCGCCGTTTCGTCGACGATCACGTCGGGCAGCACCAGGGTGAATGTCGATCCGACTCCCTCGCGGCTGACCACCTGCACCGTGCCGCCGTGGTTGGCTGCGACGTGGTTGACGATCGCCAACCCGAGACCCGTGCCGCCGCTAGCTCGGCTACGCCCACGATCGACTCGGTAGAACCGCTCGAAGATCCGTTCGAGGTCGTGCTCTGGCACGCCGATGCCCTGGTCCTCGACAGCGATGCACAGGTCGCCGCCGTGGTTGGCGACACGCACGTCGACGGTCGACTTCTCCGGGCTGTACTTCACCGCGTTCTCGATGAGATTGCGAAGCGCCGACACGATCTGGGTGCGGTCGAGATTCGCCACTACTTCGGTCGCTGCCGTCTTCACGCGTACGCGCCGCGACTGTGCGAAATCGTCGACACGCTCGACGGCTTCGTCGATCAACTCCGATACGAGCACGCTCACCCGGTTGTCGTCGAGACTCTTCTTGCTCTCGAGCCGGCTCAGATCGAGCAGATCCTCGATGATCCGCCCCACCCGCTGCGCTTCGAGATGAGCCGTGGTCGCCAGCTGCTGCAACGTCTGGGGGTCGTCCTCGTCGATCATCGTCTCGGCGAGCAGACTCATCGCGGCCACCGGAGTCTTGAGCTCGTGGCTGACATTCGCCACGAAATCGCGCCTCACGGCGTCGACACGATGCACCTCGGTGACGTCGTCGATGAGCACGACCGCTCCCTCCTCGAGCGCCGACGCCGTCACGACCAACGAGCGCATCGGCGGACCGAACAGCTCGATGTCGCGATGCGACCTCCCGTCTGTCACAGCGCGCTCCGACAGCTCCCTGACGGCATCGGCGACGATCGCGTCGCCGTGCCGTCCACCGAGATACGGCGCAGCTACCTCGTTGGCGAACACGATCTCGCCCGATGAATTCACGACGACCACGCCCTGGGTGACTCGCTCGATGGCAGCGACCATCAGATCGCGCTCAGCCAGCGCCGTCCGACCGACGTCGCCGCCGTCGCGCGCGAGTCGACCAAGTTGGGACAGCGTGATGTCGAAGGGCCGGCACTGTTCCAGACCGACCGACGCCGCGACCTCCGCTACATCACGCCTCATCGAGCGTCGGCTGAGAACCCACGCGGCGGTCGCGCCAATGGCCGCCCCCATTGCGAGAGCGACGAGAACCGGCATGTCTATCAGCCCGACGGCGGGTCGTCGGCGGTCGACACGTCGGTGTCGTCGAGCGACACGATCTCGTCGGAATCCGCTTCGGACCCGAGGCTCGCTCGTGCCTCGAGCCTCGCCCGGCCCGCGGATTCGGGCATCCAACCGGTGACCATGTAGCGCGTGCGCTCGCCGACGTTGACCGCGTGGTCGCCGATGCGTTCGTAGTACCTGCCTATCAGCGCCATCTGCACCGCCGGCTGCAGATCGAGCGTGTGGTCCTCGTGGGAACGGAACAGCGCCTGGATGTACTCCGAGTGCAGGTCGTCGAGCCGATCGTCTATGTCATCGAGAGCACCGGCGAGGCCTTCATCGAGCTCGTCGTAGGCATCGATCGCCAGGCGAGTGAGCCGCAGGGCCTCCTCGCTCATCTGACCGATCAGGCCTCGAACCTCGGGCGAGAAGGTGACGCCGA
The DNA here is from genome assembly GCA_965216815.1 of Acidimicrobiales bacterium. GTDB lineage: Bacteria > Actinomycetota > Acidimicrobiia > Acidimicrobiales > SHLQ01 > JADFOM01. The sequence goes on from OZ244202.1 coordinate 551,333, forward strand.
ACATCCGCCGGTTGGCCTTGCAGATGTTGACGACGAGGTCGGCGGATCGCTCGAGCTCCGCGCTGATCCAGAGGGTCGCGATGATTGATCGCAGGTCGCCCGCCATCGGCTGTTGCAGCGCGAGGAGTCTCAGGCAGGCCTCCTCCGCAACGATCGTGCGCGCGTCGATTTCGTCGTCCTCGTCGATGAGGCGCTGCGCCTCGGCAAGATCGTGGTCGAGCAGAGCACGGGTGGCCCGCGGCAGCATCTCGGTGACGCGAGCCGCGATCTGAACGATGTCGACGCGGATGGCGTCGAGCTCTTCGTGGAACCCCTTGCGTGTTTCGTCGAGCATGTCCGATCCTCGCTCCTCGAGACTCAGCCGAAGCGTCCGGTGATGTAGTTCTCGGTGCGCTCGTCGTCGGGTGTCGAGAACATCTTCTCGGTCTCCGCGTACTCGACGAGTATGCCAGTGCGAGTGTCGGATTCGGGAGTCACCTCGACCGAGAAGAACGCGGTGCGGTCGCTGACCCGTGCGGCCTGCTGCATGTTGTGCGTGACGATGATGATCGAGTACTCGTTCTTGAGATCGGCCATCAAGTCCTCGATGCGTGTCGTCGCGATGGGATCGAGGGCTGAACACGGCTCGTCCATCAACAACACATCAGGGTTGGTCGCTATGGCCCTGGCAATACAGAGCCGTTGCTGCTGACCGCCCGACATTCCGAACGCCGAGGTCTTCAGTCGATCCTTCACCTCGTCCCACAGGGCGGCCTTCTGAAGGCTCTGTTCGACGATGTCGTCGAGCTCGGCTCGTTTGCGTGTGCCGAGCAGCCGCGGACCGTATGCGACGTTGTCGTACACCGACTTCGGAAACGGGTTCGGCTTCTGGAACACCATGCCGATTCGTCGCCGCACCTCGACCGGGTCGACGCTGCGCTCGTAGAGATCGAGACCGTGGTAGCGCAGGGTGCCGGTCACGCGGGCGGTGCTGATCAGGTCGTTCATGCGGTTGAAGCAGCGCAGCACGGTTGTCTTGCCGCACCCCGACGGGCCGATGAAAGCGGTGATCTCGTGCTCGCGCACGGACATGGTGACGTCCCTGACGGCGTTGAAGTCGCCGTAGTAGACACGCAGATTCTCGACGTCGAAGACGACGTTGGCTGCCGGCTCCTCGTCCATGGTCTGCCCATCATTGCTGCCGACATCGGCATCGGTCACATCGATCGCGGTCTCGTCGTCCACCATTGGTTCCATCAGGTTCTCGCTCACGGGATCTCCGTCTCTCAGCCGCGCTTGTTCTCGAAGTGATTTCTCAGGATCAGTGCAACCATGTTGAGCAACAGCACGAATACCAACAGCACGACGATCGCCGCAGCGGCCGCCGTCTCGAACCCGGGGTCGCGGCCGCGTTCGCTGACCCAGTCGACGATGAGGATGGGCAGAGCTGTGAACTTCTCGGTGACCTGAGATGCATCCCAGAGATTCGGGTTGTTGGTGAGTCCGCCGCTGATGGCGCCGACGAGGATCAACGGCGCGGCTTCGCCGATCGCCCTCGACATCGACAGCAACGTGCCGGTGAGGATGCCGGGGGCGGCATATGGCAGCACCTGGCTACGCATGACCTCCGACTTGGTCGCACCGACCCCGTAGGCGCCCTCTTTGAGGCTGTCGGGCACAGCGCGAATCGCTTCCTGAGCGGTGATGATGACTATCGGCAGAACCAGGATGGACAACGTCAGACCCGCCGCGGCGACCGATCGGCCGCCGGTGAGGTCGGACAGCCAGCCGATGTCGAGGAAGCCGAAGAGGGTATTGCGCTCGACGAACAGGAAGAGCCCGAGCAACCCGTAGACGACCGACGGGACGCCTGCGAGGTTGCGGATGGCGAGCTCGATCACCGACGTCAGACGGTTCTTCGGGGCGTACTCCTCGAGGTAGAGGGCCGCCGCCACACCCGCAGGGAACGCGATGAGCGCTACGAAGATCGCTATCCACAGCGACCCGTAGAGACCCTGATGCACGCCGAGCTTGTCGTCGAACGAACGAGACCGCAGCGTCCCTTGGAGGAATGCGCCGAGACGCGTCGACAGCTGGTCCCAGCCGTCGACGACGACGTCGATGAGAAGCACGGCGAGAATGCCGAGGGCCAACACGAGGGCGATGATGAGGCTGGCCTTGAACAGCGCGCCACCGACATCGCGCGAACGCCGGTGCACGCTGACGGTTGCGGGAACGGCATCGAGATCGGTGATCGAGGGAGCGCTCATCGTCAGTACTTCTCCCGTACGCGCTCGACGAACGCGTTGCCGATGACGTTGAGTGTCAACGTGATGGCGAACAAGACCAGCCCGACGAAGAAGAGGCTCTGGAAGGTGAGATCGGCGCCGACCACCGAGTCGGTGCCGCTCGCTAGCGACGCCATCGCTGCGGTCATCGTGAGCGAACCGTCGTATGGCGAAGCCGTGTAGCTGGCGGCATCGGCAGCGCCCCCCGCCATGAACACGACCATCGTCTCGCCGAACGCGCGGCTGATGGCGACGATGAACGCCGCGACCACGCCCGAGATCGCAGCCGGGAGAACGATCTGCATGGTGGTCGAGACCTTTCTCGCGCCCAGGCCGGCCGACGCCTCGCGCAACGACAGCGGCACTGCGTTCATGGCGTCTTCGGAGATCGACGCGACCAGCGGAATCGTGAGGATCCCGACACCGATGCCCGCGGCCATGATCGAGCCCGAGTCGGCACCGCTCGGCGAGGCGAGGAAGACGATCGTGCCTGCCGCGAGTCCAAGGAAGATCGAAGGCACGAGCACTTCGGCTCGGGTTACCTCGCCACCTCGACCGACCCGAATCTTGGCGATCATGTAGAACAGAACCGCCATCACCAGGAACGTGCCAACAGCCCAGGTCGTGATCGCCGTGAAGGAGTTGCCCCCGACATTGCCAACGATGTTCGGTGCTATGAACAGCAGCGCGAAGAACCCGAGGACGACGCTGGGGATTCCGGCGAGAACCTCGAGAATGGGCTTGAGAACACGCCGCACCGACGGCTTCGCGTACTCCGAGAGGTAGATCGCGGCGGCGAGACCGATGGGTCCGGCAACCACCATCGCGATGACCGTGCTCCACAGGCTCGCGATGAGCAGGGTCGGCATGTCGTAGATGCCGCGCCGGGGAAACCACCCGATCTGGCCCCACGTCACGCCCCAGTCGACGTCCCTGATGAACACCCACGCTTCGGACAGGAGCGAGTAGATGATCAGAAACGAGATGAGTATCGAGAACAATGCCGCGCCGAGCAGCGCGTACTTGACCGCCCCCTCCCGACGATGTCGGGAGGGGGAACCCGCCAGTTGCTCAGCGGTGAGCGCCACCTACCTGTCTTCCCAGGCTGCGCGGGTCTCGCTCTTGGCCTCTTCGGTGAGTGCGACGTACTTGACCTCTGCGACCGCGGTGTCGAGACCGTCGGCCATGTAGAAGTCGACGTAGTTGGCCAGCGCCGGGTTCTCCGCCGCCTTGGCAGTGTTGACGTAGATGAACAGCGGTCGGCTGAGTGGGTACTCGCCCGACGCGATCGATTCGGCGGTGGGAGCAACGCAGCCCGATTCGCCGTCATCGACCTCGAGAAGGGTGACTCCCGGCGCCGACTCGGCGAAGGCGAACCCGACCCAGCCGAGGCTCGTGTCGGAGGCACCGATGCCCTGAAGGATGACGTTGTCGTCGGCGGACGGGCTGTAGTCGGGACGGCTCTCTGCAGCCTGTCCGCGCTCTTCGGCCCAGTCCTCGATGACGAACTCGACGAAGGTGTCGTAGGTGCCAGACTCTTCACCGGGACCGGTGATCTCCAACGAAGCGTCGGGCATGTTACCGTCGCCGCCGAGCTCAGCCGAGAGATCGTTGCCGTCGGCCCAGGTCTCGAACCCGGTCGACTCGGGACCAGTCAACGCGTAGAGGTCGGCGAAGGAAACGCAGGTCACATCGGTGTTCGCCTCATTGGTCATGACCGCCAGGCCGTCGATGCCAACCTGGAGCTCGACGTAGTCGATGCCGTTCTCCTCGCACGTGGCGGCCTCTTCGTCCTTGATCGCCCGGGAGGCATCGGAGATGTCGGTCTCGCCTTCGCAGAACAATGCAAACCCATCGCCTGTGCCTGGACCGTCGACAGCGATTAGGACGTCGGGGTTTTCGTCGTTGAACAGCTCCTGCACGCGCACCGAGATCGGCTCGACGGTGGAGGAACCCGAGATGAAGATGTCACCAGACCCACCGGCCGCCGACCCACCGTCGCCCGACTGGTCTCCGGAGCCGTCATCGTCGTCGCCACTGCATGCGGCTGAGAACAACGCCAGGGCTGCTACCAGCGCCGTCAGCCACAGCCGGCGACTTCTGGATCCACTCATGTGTCGGCACCTTTCGTGAGGTTCGTTCGGGCACGCAAACTACGTGGCCCGTTCGAACCTCAGCCGATGTGAGAGTGAACTAGAGGTGAACACTTGCGACACCTGGTACGGACAGGTGTCGGCGCGCGCTGAGGCCTAACACCTCGCCCGGCGGCGTGTCGACGCGAACAACGCGGTGCCCGTTGCGACCAGCGCGAGCGCGGCTGTGACGAGCTGCGCGATCGACGACCCGGTGAAGGCGAGCGGCCCGGGCGGCGGAGCGCTCTCGCTGTTTGGCGAGGCCGCCGCAGTCGTGGTCGTCTCCGGCGTCGTGGTGCTCGTCGGTGCTGTGGTCGTAGTCGTCGTTGTTGTCGCCAGGTTTCGGCAGTTGGTGACCGCAAGCACCGCCTCGACATCCTCACCCGGCGCGAGCTGAACGGTGAGTTTGTTGTCGTCCACGGTTCCTTCGACCCCGGTGAGATCGAACTCGACCTCGTACGTTCCCGATCGGCGCTCGTCGACGGTCATCCCGGTCACGCCATCCCAGTCGCCTATGACAACCGGCAGGTCGAGCTGGCGGGCGTCGTCGACACAGACCGCACGAGGTGTGATCGATCCCGCGATCACCTCGACGGCGACCTCTTCGCTGCGAGCCAGCAGCGAGACGTCCGATGTGCGGCCCTGCCATCCGTTGGCGTAGACATCGCCGTCGCGGTTGCTGTCGGGCACGAGCTCCAACGAGACCGCGATCATCTCGTCGGGAGCCAGCGTCCCCTTCTGTACGCGCAGCGCCGTTACGTCGGCCCAGGAGCCGGGACACGATCCCGTGCCGAAGTCGGTTTCTGCGCACCAGGTAACGGTGCCGTCGCCGTTGGAAACGTGGTCGGGGTCGGCGTCGATGTCGGCTGGCGGATGATCGGTTGCTCTCAACACCACACCCGACCCGGCAACTATCGGCTTTGACAGCGCGTAGCCACCTGTGAAGTCAGAGCCACGCCCGTCGCCCACGTACGGCAGGATGTCGATCAGATCGAGGTCGTGCAGCGTCGTGTTGGCCGTGTTCTGCGATGTGAGACCGAAGCCGATCGGGTCGACGATCTCGACGACATCGAAGTCGGTCGTTTTCCACACGTCGAGCTGCACGAAGGCCCTTCTCGTCGCGACGGTCGTCGAGCTCGTCAGACCATTGCCGTTCTGGGCGAGGCCGGCGGCGTCGCCGACGACCACGTTGGTGAGCGGCTGACCGTTGGGTGCGTCGGGCGTGACCCTCACTCGATAGTTCACGGTCACCGTGCCGGCGACGTCGGTGAACTGCCACTCGACGTCCTGGCCACTGATCGCGCTCGGCGCAACGTCGGCGTCGACGAACTCCATGCCCACCGGAAGCGTGTCGGTCAGCGTCACCAGGGGCGCTTGTGCACCGACGATCGTGCCGGTCACCTGGTAGGTGACGATGTCACCCGGTTTGAGCGACACCGACTTGTTGTCGGTCACCGCCTTGGTGACCGTGAGGGTTCGGTCGGCGTAGTAGAGACGGTCGCCGGCGTGCACGTTCGAATGAGTGTCGGGGTCGTACTGGTTGGTCAGGTACCACTGATCGGGTTGCCCGTTCCATGCGCCGGTCTCCCAAGTGCCGTAGTTCGAATAGGTGACGAGGCGATCGCCAGCCGACAGACCGGCCCGCGGCGTGAGGGTGACTCGCAGCTCGATCATCTCGTCGATGCCGATCGGTTCGGTCGTGCGGACCCGTACCATCGAGATCGCCGGATACTCGCCACCGCTGGCACCTGCGGTGGTGCCTGGGTCGGTCGTCCACCCGGTCGCCGACGCGGTGTCACCGCAGCCGGTTGTCGGGTCGATGGGTCCAGTGCCGTATTCGATCACGTGGTCGACCGCGGGCGTGGGCCCCAGTTGGCCCGGACCCCAATTCATGAGGAACGGCGTCGACACGACCCGAGCGGGCGCGCCGATGGCCGGCAACACCGTCGGGGGTCCTGAATTGTGGCCGAACAGCGGGCTCGTGTCGTCAGTGATGGCCAGCCAACGGTTGTACGGGTTGCTGTCGACAACCAAGTTGGTCGTCGTGTCGACGAAGACGCACATCACCTGGAACACCTGATTGTCGGGCAACAGATGTGTCGACGTGTTCTGGCGCTGGGCTATGTAGTCGTACTTCTGGCCGAAGCTGACCACCCCATCACCGGCATGGTCCTGTTGGGTCTGACCCGGAACGAACGGCGGCTGCTCCGGATTCATGAACGCCGGACGCATGTCGGGGAAGATGCCCGGGCCGAATCCAGGGTGACCGGGGGCCGGTGCGTCGAGCTCACGGTATTCGTTCATGTAGAAGGCGTCCCAGTTCCCGGGCGGGTAGGTCGTCAGCGTGAAATACGCCACGTTGTTCCAGGTCGGCTCGGTTCCCGTGTCGTAGTTCGAACCGCCCGACAACCCGATCGGGTCGAAACCCGACACCGCTGCCTCGAAGGTGATCTCGCCTCCCCCACCCGGGAGCATCGCTTGGAGATCGGCTTCGGTCACGAACGTCGTCACGTAGCCCGACACCGAGATCTTGCGGGGAGTAAGCGGAAATTGTTGCGCAGTTCTGAACGGGAAGACACTCGGCGAGAGCGACGCGCCGGTTACGGTCACGTCGATCGGCTGGCCGGGGCTGGCCTGGGTGCAGCTCCACACGCCGGAGTCCTCCACCGCGCTTCCCGCCAGTGTCTCGAAGTCGAGCGACCCCATCGGAACCTCAGGAGAAAGTGCGGTCGAGTTGACAGCACTGCAGGGCATCATCCAGTCGATTCCGGGCACCGCGAAGTCGACCAACTCGACGCCGGGATCTGGTGCACCGAACGCCGCGTAGTCGATGGTGAAATCGAGGTGACCGGTCAGTCCTTCGGTGCCCTTGCCTTCGTTGATCGAGATGTCGGCCTCAACCGTTACGGGCGTTGCGATCACGTAGATGCGGTCGCCGCTGACTGGATGGTCCACCTCTGCGACGTGGCTCCCGTAGTTCAACGCGAGATCCCAACGCGGCAAGGCAGTGATATCGGTGGTCGCCGACTCGATGGGCGACGAGACCGGGCCGGCGTGCGACTGCGCTGTCATCGTCAGAACCGACCCGTCCTGCACCGCGCCGACGAGCGCATCAGCGGTGATCGTGCCGACAGCGCCGGCTTGCTCGATGACAGCGACCGTGCAGTCGAGCGTGTGGCCGTCGCTCGAGATCGCACCGGAGCCACACGACGGTGGAACCTCCGTCCACGCAGCGTTGTCCAAGGTAAGCGTGACGGTCTTCTCGTGGCCGGTGAGCCCGTTGAACTGGAACTCGACCTCGTAGGTCACGTAGTCGAGTGTCCGGACCCTGCCGTTGGCCGGTCCCGAGTCCTCGCCGACACCGTCCGACGCGTTCCACGACGGGGTGCCGTCGGCGGCGACCGCCACGGTGATCGCGGTTTCGGGATCGGCTGCGACCGCTGGGCCGGTGGTGGCGACAGCCGAGGCAACCGCGATCGCAATCACCGCCGCGATGCGGATCGAAGGAGAGGACGGCTTTCTCATGGGTCGCGCCTAGGTCAGGGTTGCAGAGACTTCCCCTACCCATCGGCCGATCGCCCACGCGTCGATATAGGCCGACCAGCCCATCTGCGGTCGAGAACCCACCGCCATCATCACAGCGGATAGGTCTCCTAGCCCGAACCACATCGGTGTCAGCACCGCTTTGATCTAGCCGTGTGGCACCTGTATGTCGCGGTCGAAGCCGTAGGTGAGGTGCTCTTCGAGCTCGTCGACGGGAACCCAGCGGATCTCGTCGACCTCCTTGTTGGGCTCGAAGCTGCCCGACACGACCTTCATGTGCCAGTAGCGGACGAGCTTGCGCCGCCCCTTGGCGTCGTCGTAGACGGTCGAGCTCAGCTCCTCGAGCAGGTCGCAACGGAAGCCGGTTTCCTCGAGCACCTCGCGAAACGCACAGTGTTCGAGGGTCTCACCCTTGTCGAGCTTGCCCTTCGGATACGACCAGTCGTCGTACTTCGGTCGGTGAACTAGCAGCACCTGTACGACGCCCTTCTTCTTGCGCGTGACGACACCACCGGCTGCGAGGACCTCGTAGCGGTCGAGGTCGGTTGTCTTCGATCCCATCTCAGCGATCCCCTGGCGACCATCGCGGCAGCGGTTCGAGCTCGGGCCGCACTCGCGCCCTCGCCTTCGCCGCTTCCTGAAGCCGTTCGTGCGCGTCGCGTTGACCGTCCTCTCGCACGAGTGTCCAGACGCCGTCGCTGTCGAGCTGCCAGGCGATCGACCGGTCGGTGAGCGAGACGTCGAGGAGCTGGGCGAGGCGGGCCTGGAGGGCCGAGCTGCGTATTCGCACGAGCGCCTCGACTCGGCGATCGAGGTTTCGATGCATCATGTCGGCCGAGCCGATCGAGAACTCGGGCACGCCGCGACCCGCACCGTTGGCGAAGTAGAAGATGCGGGAGTGCTCGAGGTAGCGACCGACCAGGGATCGGACCCGGATGTTCTCCGACAGTCCGGCGACGCCTGGGCGGAGGCAGCAGATGCCCCTCACGATGAGATCGATCTCGACCCCGCGCTGAGACGCCTCGTAGAGATGATCGATGATCCCAGGATCGACGAGGCTGTTCATCTTCATCACGATCCGCCCGCCTGCGGGTTCGCTGTCGATGCGTTGCTCGAATGCAGTGCGCAAGCTCTCAGGGGCGACGAGCAGGTCTTTGTATTCGATGCCCTTGCCGTATCCGGTGAGCGAGTTGAACATCTGGGCCACATCGGCTCCGGTTGCTGGATCGGCGGTCAACAGCCCGACATCCTCGTACAGGTCGGCGGTGCGGTGGTGGTAGTTGCCGGTCCCGATGTGGCAGTAGCGACGCATGCCGTCGGGCTCGTCGCGCACCACCATGCAGAGCTTCGCGTGGATCTTGTACCCGACGATGCCGTAGGTGACGTGAACCCCGGCCTGTTCGAGTCGACGAGCCCATCCGATGTTGGCGGCCTCGTCGAATCGGGCCTTCAGCTCGACGAGCACAGCTACCTGCTTGCCCGACTCGGCAGCGGCGACCAAGGCCTCGATGATCGGGCTGCGCCCGGCCGTGCGGTACAACGTCATCTTGATCGCGAACACGTCGGGATCCGTGCCGGCCTGGCGGATGAACTCGACCACCGACGTCGAGAACGACGTGTACGGATGGTGCAACAGGACATCTTGGCGACCGAGAACCGCTAAGAAGTCAGCCGGCTGATCTTCATCGTCGGCGAGCTCGCGCTCGGTGACCGGCAAGAACCGTTCGTGTAGGAGATCGGGGCGGTCCAGACCTGCGATCTCCCACAACGACGTGAGGTCGAGCGGGATCGACGTGCGATACACGTCGTGCTCGGCAAGGTCGAGCTCGCGCATGAGCAGGTCGAGCACCTCGTCCGAGATCGTGTCACCGACTTCGAGCCGGATCGCACTGCCGAAACGCCGTCGGCGAAGCTCCATCTCGACGGCTTCGAGAAGGTCTTCGGCCTCTTCCTCCTCGAGCGAAAGGTCGGCGTTTCGGGTGACCCTGAACACGTGATGCTCGATGATTTCGAGGCCCGGGAACAGACGGTCGAGATTCGCGGCGATCACCTGACCGATGAGCCCGAATCGCCCGTTGCCGAGCGGCAGGAACCGGTCGAGTGGCGGGATCTTGACCCGGGCGAACAGACGTCGGCCAGAGTCGGGGTCCTCGAGCACGACGGCGAGATTGAGCGACAGGTCGCTGATGTAGGGAAACGGGTGACCGGGGTCGACCGCGAGGGGCGTGAGCACCGGGAACAACCGAGACTCGAAAAGCTCGTGCATCGCTTCGCGGTCGCCGTCGTCCAACTCGGACCAGTCGAGGATGGCGATTCCTTCCTCGGCGAGCTCGGGCAGAATGCGCTCGGTCACGATCCTCTCCTGGTCGGCGAGGAGGTCCTCGACGTAGGAGCGGATCTGTGTCAGCTGTTCGGATGGGGTCCGACCATCGGGCGTCTCGGACTTGATGCCGGCCGCGACCTGATCGAGCAGGCCCGCAACGCGCACCTGGAAGAACTCATCGAGGTTGCTGTTGAAGATCGCGACGAACTTGCAGCGCTCGAGCAGCGGGCGCATCGGGTCGACCGCAAGGGCGAGCACGCGCTCGTTGAAGGAGAGCCACGAGAGCTCGCGGTTGAGGTAGTTGGTCTCGTTTCGATCCGCTCCGCCCGCTGTCACCATTCCAGGCGCGGGCGCCTCTGCGGTCATGACGACAGGTCGAGCATCGCGGCTCCCCGCGCTCCCGATTCGTCGCCGAGCGCCGGCGCGACGATGGACAGTTCGGTGTTCACGAAGGTCCAGTCGGCAGCGAGCTCGGCAATGCGAGGACGAAGGTGGTCGCCGAGCCGCTCGCCCATGCCGCCGCCGAGCACGACCATCTCGATGTCGACGATCAGGGTCGCGGCGATGACCGCCGCTGCGAGTGCATGCGCCGCCCGATCGATCAGCTCGACGGCCACCGGGTCTTGTTTGTCAAAGGCCTTCGACCAGGCCTTGGACTTCACCGCACCCTTCTTGGCCGCCTTTGCGAGCCGACCGCCGGCGTCGGCGCCGCGGACGGCCCGGGTGAGAGCGGCCCTCCCGGCAAGCTGTTCAACTGTGCGCGGACCTTCCTCGGCGAAGAGGTCGACCACGACGTGCCCAATCTCGCCCGCCAGTCCCCGCGGCCCTCGCCGAAGCTGTCCGTCGAGCACCAGCCCGCCACCGACACCGGTTCCCGCGAAGAGCCCGAGGACATCGTTGCGGCCCTGCGCCGCACCGAACCGTTGCTCTCCCAACGTCGCCACGTTGACGTCGTTGTCGACCTCCACGCGGCAACCGAGCCGAGCCTCGAGCTCGGCGCGAGCGGCGACCGGCTTCTTGAACCCCGCCAGGTTCACGGCACGAAGAACCTTCCCGTCTTCGGGATCGACGGGGCCCGGCACGCCGACTCCTATCGCTGCCGGGGGGTCGTCGAGCTCGGATCCGACCAGCTCGGCTGCGTGGGCGACCGCGTCGAGGACTGCCGAGGCGCCGCCCTCGCTCGGCGTTGCCGCTTTGTGTCGTGCGACCCTTCGGCCGTCGGGCGCGATGGCGACCGCGAGGATGTTGGTGCCGCCGAGGTCGACGCCGACACGCCCGACCGGGCGATCGTCGTCGGGGCTCGACGAGCCGGAGCTATCGGCTTTCGGTCGGCTCTTCTTCTTCGTACCCAAGGTCCCACTCGATGTGGTAGTTCTCGCGCTCAGCGTCACGGTTGACGCGTTCGCGGTTGCGGCGGAACTGTGGGTCGTGCGGCGGGAGCAACAGCAATCGTGCATGGACGCGATCTCGGAACGAATCGATGGCCGCGCGGTCACCGAAATCGGAACGGATCTCCCAATGTGGTGCCGTCGGGCCGAGGTAGACGATGCGGACATGCGCCACCGGTGGCTCGGTCGGGGTCTCTTCGGTGATCTCGCTCATCGCATGCCTTTTCACGTCTCGAACGCCGTCCAGCCTATGGCCGAAAACGCCCATCGAGGCCAGCCCATCCACCGCATGGGCCGTACGACCCGGAAAAATGTGCCCTTTAGGGGAACTTTCGCCCCATTCTGGGCGTAATAGGTCCATACCGAACGGAGGACCCCTTGAACACATCGTGGATGGCCGAGGGCAATTGCGCCAACAAGCCGCCATCGACCTTCTTCCCCAGCGACGGAGTCGGTGTGGAGATCGCCAAGAAGGTCTGCGAGGGCTGCCCCGTCACCGAGCCATGCCTCGAGTACGCCCTGGTCAATCGCATCGACCATGGCGTCTGGGGCGGCTGTTCAGAACGTCAGCGCCGCCGCATTCTCCGGACCCGCCGCCTCGCCGCAGTCAAGTAGGACGCGGGGACAGACCCCCTGTCCTACTCAGCCGAACGAAAACAGTTCGATGACGGCCTGAGCCGCGCTGCGTGCACGCGTGGCGAGTGACCGATCTCCGCCGGACATGTCGAGGTGCATCGCATGCATCAAGTCGTCGTGTTCGTCGGCGACGATGGTCACAACCGTGTCGCCGGCGTCGACCACCGCTACCTCGTGGCCATCGCCGGCGCCCATCCACATATCGTCGTCCATCGGCGCCAGGTCTTCGGGAAGATCCTCGTCGTCGAGGCTGCCTTCCTGACGGAAGACGGAGACCATCGACCCGTCGGCGCCCTGGTACTGAACCCAGTCGACCCCGTCGTCGAAATGGACGGCATGCATCATCTCCATCGCTCCATCCGTGTCCATCGGCGGCATCGCCTCGAGCTCGGCGTCAGACATCGCCGGCATGTCGCCGGGGTCGGCCGCGGCATGCTCCGCGACGAAGTCATCGAGGGCGGGCACGACCCTGAGCGGATCGGCGAGAGGCGTCAACCCAGCAAAGACAATGGCTGCCGCCGCGACAGCACCGACCACAGCGAGTACCCGGCCACGGCGCGCCCGGCGGGAGCGGGTCGACACCAGGCGCTCGAAATACCCGAACGGCGGGTCGACCTCGCCGAGGTTGCGCAACCGCTCGCGGACCGCGCCGATCTCGGCAACCTCGACCGCAAGCTCGGCGTCACGGGACATCTCATCGGTGAACTCAGCGAGCTCGTCGCCGTACAGCTCGCCGTCGAGATAGGCGCTCACCCGCTCGCTAGTCACGACAGCAGATCCCTTAGTCTGCTGCGGCCGCGGTGAATGCGACTCCGGACGGTTCCGACCGGAATGTCGAGAAGGTCGGCGATCTCATCGTACGAGTATCCGAGCACGTCGCAGAGCACCACGACCGCCCGGTAGTCGGGGGCGAGGCTCGTCAGCGCCGATTGGAGATCGTCGGGCAGATCGGCCGCCGCCAGTGCTTCATCGGCAGCTGGGGCCCCCTCGAGCACGCGATCGGGGTCGTCGGGCAGCGCTTCCACCGGCCGACGCTTTCGATAGCGCGTCTGGTCTAGGAACACGTTGGTCGTGATCCTGCTGAGCCAACCGGTCATCGAACCAGGTTGATAGGTGGCGAGGCCACGCCGCACCCGAAGTAACACCTCCTGAACGAGATCCTGAGCCTGCTCGTGGTTGCCCGCGAGCCGGTATGCAACGGTGTAGATGAAGCGGCCGTAGTCGGTGGCAACTTCTTCCCACGTAGGTATGTGATCCGGCGCTGCCGGACCGTCATTCATCAGGAAACGTCAACAGGACCGGGATGGTTCCCGGGGCCGCGATCAGGCCGTCTCGTCCTCGTCGGCGTCGAACCCGTCGTTCATGCCCTTCTTGAGCTCTTTTTGGGCTTGGCCGATGCTCCGCGCAAGCTTGGGGAGCTGGCTTCCTCCGAAGAGCAGCAACAGCACGACGACGATAACGATGATCTCTCCGCTGCCTAGGCTCATGGAAATCGGACCTTCCTCGGGACTGCGATGTCAGCCTAGACCACTATCGGCGGACCGAGGCGCCCCTTGAGCTCGACGTGGGCCTCGTCAGGCGGTTGATTCGTCGACGGCCTGTGCCGCAGCAGCGCGAGCGAGGGCGCGCTTGCGGCGGATTCGTCGGCGCTCCCGTTCACTCATACCGCCCCAGATGCCGAATTTCTCGCCGTTCTGCAGGGCGTATTCGAGGCAATCGTCGCGAACGATGCAGCCCCTGCAGACCTCCTTGGCCTCTCGCGTGGACGCACCCCGCTCTGGAAAGAACAGGTCGGGGTCGACACCGAGGCAGTTAGCAAGATCCTGCCATTCCGGTGCGTCTTCTCCATCGGTAAAAAACATCGTTCCTCCCCCGCGAGGGGCTGGTCCCGGAGCCCCCTCGCGGTGGCCACCCGATTCGGGGCGACCACCGAACATGCGACGCCACCACGGTTGTTGGTGGACATCGGATGTCCTCGACGCAGCAAACGCTAGGCGCACAGTGGTGTAATTACACCATTGTGGTCCCTATTTGTCCAGAAGAAATCACGCGTAGGCGATGAACGTCGGGCCGGGTGAGCTCGCCATCGTCGCCGTCACGGTGGTCGTCGTCGGGCTCTGCAGATGGGGATGGCGCGATGCCATCGCACGTGCGGCGCCCCTCGCCTGGCGAATCGTCGCCGCCGTGCCACTCGTCGGCACCCTGTTGTGGCTACGCGTCGGCCGACCCCGCTACGACCGAACCCGATGCTGACCCGTCGCTTCGGTGGCCGATGGCCGCGCGCGGTCGGTGACCGACCCGAAGGGGGTACCGTTGCGCTGAGCCGCGACGATCAATTCGAGGAGCCGGCCGGTGAACCGCAGGAACCAATTGATCGTCCTCCTGGCCATCGCAGTACTCGCAACGATCGGCATCGTCGATGCGGTGACCGACGGTGACGGCGAAGCCCGCAACGACGGCGAGTTGGCCGGCCCGACTGGCACGTCTACGCCCTCGACCAGCTCAGCCCCGTCGTCGACCCAGCCGCTGTCGTCGTCGACGACCGATCCCGATTCGACGAGCACCACCGACACAACCGCTCCTACTGGCGGCTCGGGCTGTGAAGCGGGGCTCGGCGAGGGCGACAACAACGACGGTGTGGGGCTCTGTTCGCTGGGCGAGCCGTTCGACGACCCGGACTTCTTCCCCATCGCCGTGTTCAACGCCGACGAGGAGGAGGCGGAGATCTTCGCCGAACAAGGCTTCAACCTCGTGCTCACCGGTGCCAACCCTCCCGACCGCCAGCCGTCGTGGGGCGGACCGAAGGAACCAGTACAGATGGAACCGTGGGCCGACGCCGGAATACATGTGCTGGCCGCCTACGACATGGCCGGACCTCTGCAACCTGCGGCCGACAACCCTTACCTGATCGGTTTCGGATCGACCGACGAACCGGTCCGACAGTTCGGACTGACCGCCGACGAGGTCGGCTCCCAATTCGACAAGGTCGCGGCGATCGAGGGGTTCGAGGACCACCTCGGGTTCGTCACCTTCGCAGGACACTCTCTGTTCTACGAACCGCGCGGCACGCGTCCGGAGGTCGTCGAGGAGACGAAGAAGATCAGCGCCGACGATCGCAACGACTTCCTCGCGTTCGACATCTACCCCATCTCGTACTGTTCGCCGGAGGGCTTCTTTCGCATCTTCGAGGAGTGCGACATCGGCGTCGTCGGACATGCGGTCGACCACTTCCAGGGCTACTCCGCGGGCACCAAGCCCGTGCTCAGCTGGACCGACGCACGCCACGTCTACGGTGAGCAATGGCCCGGCGAGGACAAGGTGCCCTTCATCGACGCCCTCGTGTGGATACCCATCATCCACGGCTCCAAGGGTGTCGCCTGGTTCACGACCGAGCCCGGTTTCAAGCCGGCCGGCTATCTCCAGAACGCCGAGGTGAGCGGCAAGGTCAAGGAGATAAACGAGTTCGTGACCTCGCTTGCGCCGGTGCTCAACAGTCCGGGCCGTGACACCGCGACCGCCACGTCGTCTGACGACGCCGTCACGATGGACCTCGGCGGGCGGGTCCACGACGGCCGCACATACATCTTCGCCGTTGCGGACGCGCACTCGCTGGGTGACGGCCCGACGGTCGATGCCGAATTCACGGTCGCCGGCGTGGCGAACGGCTCGATAACCGAGCTGCGCAGCGGCGACACGCTCGATGTCGTCGACAACGTATTCACCGACACATTCGACCCCTACGAGGTCAAGATCTACGAAATCACGCCTAGCTAGGCTTTCGATTGCGGGTACATCGACAGCCTTTTTCGTCGCCCCTCCGGAGGGCCGTTCGAGCCACGGAGGCTCTTGGCATCAGTCACCACTCGTGACTGCATGAGCGCGTCGTCGTATGCGCGCGTCGTCGGCAACCACGGGAGCGATCGGGTGGCATTGCCACCGATTGCGTTCAAATGGACACTCTGCGTATGAGCGCCCGCCAGGGCGCGAACTACCAGCGACTATCAGCGGTCGCGGATCATCTCGCGGCGTTGCTCGACGAAATCGACGAGAATGTACTCGCCGATGTTCTCGTTGGTCGTGAAGAAGGCGCGCCCACCGTTCATCTTCGATATCTGCTCTACGAAGTTCGTCAGATACGACGTGGCGTCGAGCATGAACGTGTTGATCCGTATGTCGTCGCGGGTGCAGCGTGCCACCTCGGCGAGCGTCAAATCGACCGTCTCACGGGTGGGCGGGTAGGAGAAGAACGAGCGTCCCGACTCGGTGAGGTGAGCGGTCGGTTCACCGTCGGTCACCATGATGATCTGCTTTGTGCCCGACTGCTTGTTGAGCATCGCCCGAGCGAGCTGGAACCCGTGCTGCATATTGGTGCCGTAGTCGTAGTCCCACGACACCGACGGCAGCTCCTGGGCCGTGACCTCGTGGGCGAGCGCGGCAAACGTGACGAGCCCCAGGAAGTCGCGCGGGTACTGACTCGAAATCAGCGACTGGAGCGCCATCGCCACCTTCTTGGCGGGGAGGAAGTTGCCCCGCATCGGCATCGACAGCGACAGGTCGAGCATCAACACGGTGCTCGACCGGACCGCACGTTCGGTTCGCTCGACCTCGAAGTCGTCGGGGTGCAGGTCGACCGGGGTCCCGCCGCCGGTTCGCCTCACGGCGTTGCGGACGGTTCGCTCGATGTTGAGGTTGAACGGGTCGCCGTACTCGTATTCCTTGGTCTCGTAGGCCCGCTCGTGGCCGATTCCCGTGCGGTCGATCTGGTGTTTGCCGAGGCGATCGTCGCTGAGCTTGCGGAACACGTCGGCGAGCGCGCCCTGGCCGATGCGACGAATCGCCTTCGCCGTGAGCTCCATCTTTCCTTCGGTGTTGGTCACATAGCCTGACTCCTCGAGCATCTTCGCTATCTCGCTCAGCTGCTCGAGGCTCTCAGCGGCGTCGTTGCCGACCAGGTCGCGGACGCGTTCGGGATCGATCTCGGCCAAAGCTCCGGGGCTCGGCGTTGAACGGAGCATCTGCTCGATCTGGTCGAGTTCGCCCATCTCGGCCATGACCTGCATGGCCTGGGCCATGTCGAGCGGGTCCTGGCCCGACATGTCGAAGCTCTCTTCCCAACCCATTTGCGGGAACATCTGTTGCAGGTTCTCGCCGAGCTGGTCCATTTGCCAGCGCAGGTCCATGTCCTCGAGCAGCTGGTCGGAGAGCTGCTGAAGCTGTGCCCGCTGCTCGGGTGTCATCGAGTTGAGCATCTGTTGCATCGCCGCCATGCGCCTGGCCATCACCTCGAGCAACTCGTCGAGCGTCTGTGGGTTCTCGGGGAAGAAGTCGCCGAACTCGTTCATGAAGCCCTCGAAGTCGGGCTCTTCGCCGGCAGCGCGCTGTTCGAGCATCTCGTTGAGGGCCGCGAGCATGTCCTTCATGCGGGCCATGTCCTCGGCCGTCATGTTCTCGACCGCGCCCGACATCTGGTCGACCATCTGTTGCATCAGCTGCTCACGAAGCTTGTCGAGCAGCTCGTCGAAGCGCTGCTGAGCATCGGGGGAAGTGAAGTCGTAGTTCTGCATCGACTTGACCCGGCCCGCCAGGTCGGGCGGCATTAGATCGAGCTCGATCTCCTTTTCGGCCATCGAGTTCTCGGTGAGCTCACGCTGGCGCTGGTCGTCGAGGCTCTGCGCGAGCTGACGTGTGTCATCGATCGCCGACCGTTCCTGTTCGAGTACCTCTTCGAGCTCGCGGGCGATGTCGTCGTAGACCCCGCCGAGATCGAATCGCTCTTGACGTTCCTCGCGCGATTGGCGCACCCGCTCGAGCAGGTCGCGCAGACCCTCGACTTCTCGGCCTTCCTGGTCGGTGAATCCCTCCTGCAACAGCCGACGCATCGCAGCGTTGATGTCGCCGTGGTAGAGCAGGTCGTCGGACATGGCCCCGAACACGTCGTCGGCGTTGAGTTCGAACCCGGTCTGGGTGCCGTCCCACGCGCTGTAGGTGAACACAGCGGGCTGACGGCGCCGACGACGCTTCCGAAACACCATGAGGCGACGTTACACACTGGGCACGAGCGACCGCAGGTCGCGGGATGTTTCGGCGAAGCCGAAACTCCAAGCTGCCGGAGGGCAGCCGCGAACTCGCAGCGATAATGGGGCCCATCGAAGATCCTCACATCGGGACGCTGAACGAGGGATCGCTGCATTCCGCGCTCAAACAGGTCTATGCACGTCCCGGCGACGAGGTCGAGGTTCCGCTCGACGGGTTCGTCATCGACCTCCGACGCGGCGACAGGTTGATAGAGATCCAAACCGGTGCGTTCGGCGCGATGGCCCGCAAGCTCGACCGGCTGCTCGAATCGCACCACATCACGCTCGTTCACCCGATCGCTGTCGAGACGATGCTCGATCGGCCGGATCGATCGCCCCGACGATCGCCGAAGAAGGGCTCGATCTACGACATGTTCGACGAGCTGGTGAGCATCCCAACGCTGCTCGACCATCCACACCTCGTCCTCGAGATCGTGCTCATCGCCGAGACGAAGGTCCAGGTGCCCGATCCTCGAGCGCGCCGCGGCCGTGGCGGCTACCGCACCATCGACCGAGAGCTGCGCGAGATAGTCGAGACCCAGCGGTTCGAGTCGACCGCCGACATCGCCCGGCTGATCCCCGACGGGCTGCCGAAGGTCTTCACAACCGCCGATCTAGCAGATCGGGCCGGCGTGGCCCGCGGCGTCGCGCAGCAGATCGCCTACTGCTTCAGGCACCTCGAGGTATTCGAGGTACGGCGCAAGACCCGCGCCGGATACGAGTACGAGATAGCCGCGCCCTGATGCTTCACACCGCCAAGCGGTGATCGGTAAGGTCAGCCTCATGAAGACAGCGGTGTGTGATCTCCTCGGTATCGAGTTCCCGATCCTGGCGTTCAGCCACTGTCGAGACGTGGTGGCGGCCGTGTCGCGCTCCGGCGGTCTGGGTGTCCTGGGCGCGGTCGCCCACAGCCCAGAACACCTCGAGATCGACCTCGCCTGGCTCGACGACGAGCTGAAAGGCAGGCCCTACGGGCTCGACTTCATCGTGCCCGCCAAGTACGCGGGCGACGACAAGGGCGGGCTCACCGGCGCGGAGATCTCGGGTCTGATCCCCGACGAGCACCGCGAGTTCCTCGACGAGCTGCTCGATCGCTACGACGTTCCTCCACTCGACGGTTCGATGCCTACGCACGGGCTGGGCAACGCGATGTTCAGCGCGTCGCGGGCGCAGGAACAGATGGACGTCGCGTTCGGCCACGACCTCGCATTGGTCGCCAACGCGTTGGGTCCGCCACCACCCGAGCTCCTCGAGCGAGCTCGCAGCGAAGGCGTTGCCGTCGCGGCGCTCGCCGGCACGCCCGATCACGCGCTTCGTCATATATCCGCCGGTGTCGACCTCATCGTCGCCCAGGGATACGAGGCGGGTGGACACACTGGCGAGATCGGGTCGATGGTGCTCATCCCCCAGGTGGTCGACGCTGTCGCTCCGGTGCCGGTGGTCGGCGCTGGCGGCATCGCAAACGGGCGCCAGATGGCCGCCGCCATGGCCCTCGGAGCCGAAGGGGTTTGGTGCGGCAGCGTATGGCTGACGACCGAAGAGGCCGAGACCCAACCGGCCGTCAAGGACAAGTTCCTCGCTGCTAGCTCGAAGGAAACCGTTCGGTCTCGCTCGCTCACCGGCAAGCCGGCCCGGCAACTACGCACCGCTTGGACCGACGAGTGGGCGCGAGACGACACGCCCGACCCGCTCGGGATGCCGCTTCAGTCGGTGCTCGTCGCCGAAGCACAGGCGCGCATCGGCCGTGTCGCACACGTCGACGGTTCGGGCGCGAACAAGCTCGCCAACTACTTCGTGGGTCAGGTCGTCGGCCAGATGAATCACGTGAGACCGGCCGCTCAGGTCACCATCGGCATGGTGGAGGAGCTCGTCGATACATACGAGCGGCTCGGCCGCCTGCTCGAGGTCTGACACATGGACGACACCGCGGGCGACGCAGTCCTCTACTCGGTCGAGAACCACATCGCCACGATCACGATGAACCGCCCGTCAGCGCTGAATGCGATCAACCGCGCTATGCGGCAGGGCCTCAACGCTGCCTGGGAGAGGTTCCGAGATGACGACGACGCCTGGGTCGCGATCGTACGTGGCGAGGGCCGTGCCTTCTGCGCTGGAGCCGACATGGTCGACGGAGCGGGCGCGGTCGGGGACTTCTCGGGCAGTTTCTGGGAGATCCCGACGATCAACTCGTTCGAGAGTGGCCTCGAAATCTGGAAGCCCACCATCGCCGCCGTGCACGGATATTGCATCGGATACGGCTTCACCGGAGTGCTCGCCTGCGACTTCGTGCTGGCGGCGGAGGGAACGGAGTTCGGGTTTCCCGAAGTGCGGTTGGGCACGCCGACGATCGTTGGTGCGATCCGCATGCCCCAGAAGATGCGTTGGGCCGATGCGATGGACCTGCTGTTGACAGGCGACCGCATCGACGCCGCCGAAGCCCACCGCCGAGGCCTCGTGTTCGAGGTCACCGCCGGCGACGAGCTCGACGACGCGGCCCTCCACCTGGCGTCGCGTCTCTGCCAGGGTGCACCCCTGGCGGTGCGTGCCACCAAGGAGATGGCGGCCCGCGGCCCGGCGATGAGCTGGATCGAGGCGGTGCGAATGGGCGAAGCGATGCGTCGTGTCGTCGGCACCAGCGAAGACTCAGCGGAGGGACGCCAGGCCATGGCTGACAAGCGCGCTCCGAGGTGGAAGGGCCGCTGACCGGCCGTGCCGAATTGGGGTTATCCACAGGCGTGCGCGTAGCTTCGGAGTAGTCGTCAAATCGGGGGGGGCTCGGCATGAAGCTGTTCAAACGGATCGCCATGGTGGCGGTGTTGTTGATCGCGACGGGATGCGTCCTTCACCAACCGACCGACGAGCCGGTCGAGGGTCTGCCATTCTCCTACGACACGTTCGCACGGTCGGGGCCATATGAAGTCGGTGTGACCACCCTCGAGCTCGACGATCGGTCGGTCGAGGTCTGGTACCCCACCAATCGCCGAGCTGTGCGCGGCGTGCCCGAAGACGTCTACTACATACGCGATTTCACCTCTCCACTGGTGCAATCGCTGATCCCTCCCGAGATCAATCCGCCGTTCGTCACCGACGCTCACCGCGATGTGCAGGCAATGCCGGGTCGGCGGAGGTTCCCCGTCGTACTGTTCTCGCACGGCGCGGTGTCGTTCCGCATGCAGTCGACATTCCTCACGACCCATCTGGCATCGTGGGGTTTCGTCGTCGCTTCACCCGACTTCCTCGAACGTGGGCTCCAAACGTTCCTCGGCGACCAGCCCGAGGAGCCGAAATCGAGCGTTCAGGTTCTCGAGCAGACGATCGCGAAGCTCGAAGCCGAGAACGTTCGCGAGGGCAGCGTGCTGCGCCGCAAGATCGATACCTCGACAGTGCTTCCCATCGGCCACAGTGCCGGAGGCGGGGCATCGTCTGCGCTGGTAATTTCCGATCCGACGATTCCCGTATGGTCGGCGCTGGCGGCCGGCGCTTCGGGTCCGTCGGCGCCGGGCTCGTCCGGGTTGTGGATGGCTGGCGAGAACGACCAGGTGGCCGAGCTTGCCGGGGTTGAATCTGCATTCGAGGCCGCGCCCGGCCCGAAACGGCTCGTCGTCATCCCCGGTGCCGGACACAACAATGCGTTCAGCGACATCTGCGAGATCGGAGCGAGCGGCGGCGGGGTCATCGCCTTGGCCCGCGAGGCCGGCCTACCGATTCCCGACAGCCTGGCCAGGCTCGGCGAGGATGGCTGTCTGGACCCGAACCTGCCCTCCGAGGAGGTGTGGCCGGTCGTGAGGCACTTCGTCACGGCTCATCTGCGTTTCCAAGCCGGAATCTCACGTATTCCCTGGGGCCTCGACGACGACGTGGTCGACCGGTTCGACATTCCGATCCGCTACGAACAGGTTGGCGCGACCGAATAGCGAACGTCCCTAGCCTGTGCCATGCGCCGAGGTGTCAGTCGCAGCGATCGGTCATCCACCCGCTCAATCGCCGAGGTCGGCGATGAGGGCACCAGCCTCGGCCAGACAACGCTCGACCGCCTTGCGACGCGTCGCACGCGTCAAATGCGACGCGACCACCTCAGTGCGACTCTGGGTCGTTCCGTTGGCGCGGAAGAAGCGGCGACGAACGTAGCCGGCGACCACCACATCGTCGCCCATTGCGACATTCACCGAGCGGTCGACGACAGCGACCGGGACCGAGATCTTTCCCGTCTCGGTCATCGTGCTCACATCGAGATTGGTAACGACAGCGCCGTCGGCCAGTGTGACCGAATTGGGTTCGTTGGCGACCCGACCACGCAGTAGTACGAGATTGGACTCGTGCATGACCTTCCCCTTTTGTTCGGGAGATGAACGACAGGGGAAGTGGTGGCTCAAACGCTACCCGAGGGGTGTGACAACGTCGGTCCCGCGGACGACTCGCTTGACCGTGGCTCCGCGCACCCGATCGTTCTCGTTCGCGACCACACCGAACACGACCATCGACGCGTAGGCGTCGCCGCCTGCTCCGGTCAAGTGCAAGCCGTCAGCCGCGGTGAGATGCGGTCTGGGCAGCGCCATCGAGTTCCAGTCGAGCACGACGAGGTCATCGCGCCGCTCGACCGCCCCGGCTATCGCCGCATTCACCGTCGGGTAGTAGTCGCGTACCTCGGCAACGTTGACCCAATAGACATTCGGAACATCGGCGAGCAGACCGATCATCTGCTCCACCCGTCCGCCGAATGCCCGGCTGCCTCCATCGTTCGCGCCGAGCGCGACGACGACATGGGGCGGCAGCTCACCATCGATACCGGCGACGATGTCGATCCCGGTCTGTGTGGGGCGACTCACCTCGGCATCGACCCGTGCCGTCCAGCCGAGGTCGGCGAAGCGTGAGACGATCTGTGATTCGGCACCGAGCGCGATGCTGTCGCCGATCACCAACACGTCGCGCTGTGGCGCGACCTCTGCGTCGGACGAACCTGCTGGCGCCATCGCCGAGGTCAGCACCGCAAGGACCAGGATCACGAGCACCCGCTTCACACGTGCTCGCGTCGGCACGATCAGCGGCGCAATGAGATGAGGCACACCGCGAACGAACCGGTGTCGGGTGGCGTGAACCCATCGGTGTCAGGCACCGAGCTCAGAACGCGCTTGGACCAAGATCACTTGGAGCTCGGTGCCTGACACCTTGCCTCGAGCTCGGTGCCTTACACCTTTGGGCTTGGGCCTACAGGGCTGCGAGGATCGGCTCGGCCAATTCGGGTCGACACACGACGACCCCGCGCGTCCACGGGTCGGCGCAGTTGAACACGAACTCGTTTCCGAGTGCGTCGGATGCGTGTAGCCCTGCGGCGGCGGCCACTGCGGCAGGCGCGCATACGTCCCATTCGTACAGCCCGCCGGCGTGCACGTAGGCATCGACCTCGCCGCGCACGACCAGCATCGCCTTCATCCCCGCCGAACCGGCCACAGCTACGTCGGCGTCGATCGCGGTGGCGATGCGGTATCCGTCGATGTTCGCCCGCGACCGGCTGACGACGACCAGCGGCCGGTCGCGCTCGGAGTCGGGCACCGTCGGCGCCGGCAACGTCGAATAGGTCTCGCCCAGCGCCGGCAACGACACCGCACCGGCCACCGGGACACCGTCGTCCACCAGACCGACGTGCACGGCGAACTCGACGCTCGACGGGTAGCGGTAGTCGTTCGAGCCGTCGAGCGGATCGACGATCCACGCCCGTGAACGCTCGAGTCGCGTTCGATCGTCGTGACCCTCCTCCGACAACACGCCGTCGTCGGGACAATGTGTCGCCAACTCGTCCACGATGAACTCGTGGGCCCGTCGATCGCCCTCCATCTCGAGCCGGTACGCGCCCACCCCGGAGGCAAGCAGCGTTTCGCGGGTGCGCATGAGCAGACGACCCGTCTCGGTGGCGAGCCGCCCGGCGAGCGCGTGGTCATCCAGGTCTGCGATGCCGTGAGGCTAACTGCGCAGTCCCGAATTTTCTGCGCTGGTGATCACATGCGCGACCGAGCGCAGAAAAGTCGGTGACATCGGGTCAGCGGCGGTCGGCGAGGAAGCCGAATCGATCGCGCACCGCGGCGACGTGGTCGGTGTCGATCGAACCGACGACCACCGCAGGCTCGTCGGGCACCGGATCGCCCTCGCCGAGCGGGTCGAGCGCCACGCTGTCGCCCGCATATGCGATCCCTCCGCCCTCGCCGACCCGGTTGGTAGCCACGACGTAGGCCAGGTTCTCGATCGCACGTGCGCGCAGGAGTGCCTTCCAGTGCCCACGCCGTTTGGCAGGCCAGTTCGCAACGACCACGAACAAGTCGGTGTCGGGACCCAGCGCCCAGAACTCATCGGCAAAGCGCAGGTCGTAGCACACGAACGGGCTCACCCTGACGCCGTCGACATCCCAGGTCACAAGCTCGGAGCCACCCTGGTAGTGCTCGTGCTCGCCTCCGTACGTGAACGGATGGATCTTGTCGTAGTGCCGAGCCGAACCGTCGGGCGATGCGAGCACGAAGCGATTGACCGGCAGGCCCTCGGCTCTGCGGGTCGCTATCGACCCGCAGACGTGTGCGTCGTTTTCGGTGGCCATCGTCACGAGGAACTCGTGTGAAGGGCCGTCGCTCGGCTCGGCGATGGCCGAGGAGTCCATCGAGAACCCGGTGGGAAACATCTCGCTCAGCACGATCAGGCGAGCACCGTCGTTCGCCGCTGCGGCGATGACCGGTGCGAGACGCACGAAGTTCTCCTCGGGATTCTCCCAAACGATGTCGTGTTGGACCGCGGCTACCGAAAGAACGCTCATGACCGGAGCGCTCCCAGCCGATCGATCGCCTCGTCGAGCACGTCGAGACGCTTGCAGAAGGCGAACCGCACCAGGTGAGCTCCGGCATCGACGTCGTCGTAGAACACCTGCGTCGGTACCGCAACTACGCCGCACCGTCGCGGCAGCGACAGACAAAAGGCGCGCCCGTCGTCGTCGGTGAGCCGACGGATGTCGGCGGTGACGAAGTAGGTGCCCTGCGGGACGAACACGTCGAAGCCCACCTCGGCAAGGCCCTCGCAGAGACGGTCGCGGCGAGCGCGCATGCCTGCAACGAAATCGACGAAATAGCTGTCGTCCAGGTCGAGCGCGTGCGCGATCGCAGGCTGAAAGGGCGCCCCGTTGACGAACGTGAGGTACTGCTTGGCGGTGCGCACCGCCGCGAGCAGATCGGGTTCTGCGCACGCCCACCCGATCTTCCAGCCGGTGAACGAGAACGTCTTTCCCGCCGACGAGATCGTGACCGTGCGCTCGGCCATCCCGTCGAGCGCTGCCAGAGGGATGTGGTCGCCTTCGAATACAAGGTGTTCGTAGACCTCGTCGGTGACGACCAACAGATCGTGTTCGACCGCGAGCCGTGCAATGCCGTGAGCCTCTGTCTGAGTGAGCACGTGGCCGGTCGGGTTGTGCGGCGTGTTGATCAAGAGCAACCGCGTCCGCGCCGAGATGGCCGATTCGAGTGCGTCGAGGTCGATGCAGTACCCGGGGGGACGTAACGTGACCGGTCGGCGGTCCGCGCCGGCGAGAGCGATGCACGCCGCGTACGAGTCGTAGTACGGCTCCAGCGCGATTACCTCGTCGCCCGGCTCGCAGAGTCCGAGGATCGCGGCGGCGATCGCCTCGGTCGCGCCCGCGGTCACCAGCACCTCGGTGTCGGGGTCTACCTCCAGACCGTAGAAGCGTTGCTGGTGGAGGGCGATCGCCCGACGCAGCTCGGGAATGCCGGGCCCCGGCGGGTACTGGTTGTGGCCGTTCTCGATCGCGTCGATCGCGGCTCGTGCAATGGACTCCGGACCGTCGGTGTCCGGAAAGCCCTGGCCGAGGTTGATGGCTCCGGTCTCGACCGCGAGCGCGGACATCTCGGCGAAGATCGTCTCACCGAACTCGGCCAGACGTGCGTTGAGCGGCGCTCGCCGGGTACCCATGCTGGTTCAGGCTACGGTCGGTGTCCTCACACGCAGCGCGAGCCGATGTCGGCGGCCACCTCGTCGATGGCGGCCCGCATCGTGTCGGCGAGCACTGGAATCCCATCGCCGTTCGGGTCGAGATGGATTCCCGCCCACGGCACCTGATCGTTCGATGCGTAGTTCCAGGCATCGACATGGTCCTCGTGGATCGCACCGAAGTCGGCGATGTGCAGACCCGGGCGCCCCGATTCACCGCGCAGCCAGTCGTAGACGACACGGTTGTGCGCCTGGTCGAGATCGCTGAACGTCACCCATACCACGGTGCGGTCGCGATATGTGTCGAGAAACTGCCGTGCGTCACTGATCATGCGCTCGGCGCCGCCGAGGTTGACGTCGTTGTAGGCGAAGGAGGTGACGATGATCTCGCCGTTCTGTGACAGCGCGGTCGGATGGTCGCGGATCGATCGGCCGGAGCGAGCGTCCCACGACACGATCTCCCAATCGTCGGACTGTCCGAGCAGGAACGCGAGGCGCTGTTCGCCGACCTCGAACATCGAGTCGCCGACGACCGACACGCTGACCGGGGCCGCACAGGCCCCGCCTGTTCCGCCCGCACTAGAGGCGAACTTCACGGCGCCGACGCCTCCGAGGACGATCGCGGCGAAGCCGAGCGCGCACATCACCGGGCGCTCGATCACCCACCTGCGGAGGCTTTCGACCATCACAACAACCAAGGGTGGACGTCGCGAGGCGTTCGCGCATGGGTCGCCATACCCATTCGCGTCGCGGTCGGCTGGGCTGGACAAGAGCAGCGGGTGGGCGCGAGGTTCGCGCCATGAGCAAACCACTCGACGCTGCCAGCGACCTGCATTCGACTATCGACGCCGCCGCAGAGCGTGAAACCGGCGACCCGATTCCCGAGGAGGTCGTCGACGAGATCCGCGACGCCGGGCTGTATGGGCTGATGATCGCCCGCGACGCTGGCGGGTCCGAATGTGGATTGGAGGAGTGCCTCGACGTCTTCGCGCAGCTTTCCTACTCGGACGGTTCGACCGGTTGGTGCGTCATGGCATCGAACACCGCGGCCGCATACTTCAGCTCGTGGTGTGACGACGCTCTGGTCGAGCGGGTGTTCGGTGATGGCCACCCGATCGTTGCCGGTCAGTTCGCGCCAAACGGTGTTCTGACTCCCGACGGAGACGACTGGAAGCTCAACGGCGCATACCAGTTCGGCTCGGGAATGAACGACGCCGATTGGGCGGGAGCAGGAGCTCTGATCGAGGGGCCGGAGGACCGTGCCGGCGACTACCGCTTCATCGTCATGCCGCGCGACGAGGTGGAGCTGAAGGGGAACTGGGATGTCATGGGCCTCGAGGCAACGGCTTCCTGGGACTACGTCGTCGACGACGTGACCGTCCCCGACAACGCCACCTTCTCGTTCGCCGACCATATTCGTCATCGGGGCGGTCCGCTCTATGACCTCGGCGTTCTTCCGCTCACCGCCCTCGGACATGCTGCGTGGGCGATCGGCGTCGTCCGTAGGACTCTCGACGAGCTGGCCACCACGGCGCTCACGAGAAAGCGCATGACCGGCTCGGCCCCGCTCGGCGAGAGCGAGTATTTCCAGATGGGTCTCGCCGATCTCGAGGCGGGCTTCGCGGCGGCCCGCTCGTGGGTGTATGAGGCGTTTCGCGACGCCGAGGCGGCCGCCGTTGCGGGCGCAATCGAACCGCGCCACGTTCTCGAGACCCGCATGGCGACCACCCACGTCAACCAGCTCGGCGGGAAGATCGTGCGAGAGGCGCTCGTGCTCGGAGGCACGGTGGCGCTGCGAAAGGGCCCGATCGAGCGGTGCTTTCGCGACATGCATGCCGGAACACAGCATGCGATGGTCTCGCCGGCGGTATCGCTCGAGTTCGGGCTCGATGCGATACAGAAGGCCGCTGCGCGCTCGCCGGGGTCGTGACGCGACCGGCACGAATCGACACGGCCATACACGTCTTGGGCCTGGGCGATCACGAACACGTCTGCCTGGTCGGGGCGGGTGGCAAGACGACGTTGCTGTTCCGAATCGGCGCGAGCCTCGACGGTCGAGTGATACTGACTTCGACCACCAAGATGGGCACCGACCGCACCGGGGGCCTTCGTCCGCTTTTTGACCCGGACGACGACGAACTCAGCTCGGCGCTCGACCGAGTCGGACGCGCCCTCGTGTGGAAATCGGACGAGGGACACAAGGCGCTGGGAGTGACGCCCGAGACCTGTGACCGATGGTTCGACGAGCTAACCGACCATGTCGTCGTCGAGGGTGACGGCTCGCGCCAGCAGCCGTTCAAGGCACCGGCCGCGTATGAACCGGTGATCCCATCGACGGCAACGATCGTCATCCACTGTGTCGGTGCGCCGGCCCTCGGCGGACGTGTCGAGGAGGTCTGCCACCGGCCCGAACGTGTAGGGGACCTCGTCGGTTGCCGCCCCGAAGACGAACTGACGGTCGAGCGCGCAGCAACCGTTCTGACCCATCCGCTCGGTGGGGGCCACAACGTCCCTTCAGCTGCGCGCCGTGTCGTCGCGATCAACCGGGTCGAGCCGGGCGACACCCGGTCTCCTGCATTGGCCGACGCCCTGCACCGAGAAGGCCTCGAAACGCTGTTGATCGCCGCTGACTGACCCGCCACCGTGAAACCTGGTCCGCGACGTTGTGAGCGCAGCGAGCAACTCGAAGGAAGCCGAAGGGTCCCCAGCACCGGGGTCGCGGTGGCGTGACATTGCCCCGACCCACATCACGGGCTACAACCTCGGCATGACTCCCGATGACCTCGTCGAGATCGAGCTGATAAAACGGCTCAAGTACAAATATCTGCGCTGCCTCGACCAGAAGAGGTGGGACGAGATCGGCGAGTGCTTCACCGACGACGTAACCGCTGCCTACAGCGGCGGCGCCTACAGCTTCGAAGGCCGCGACGCCATAGTCGAGTTCTTGGTCGAATCGATGGGCGCCGAGTCGTTTCTGTCGTCGCACCGTTGTCATCACCCTGAGATCGACCTGGTGTCGGCGACGGAGGCGAGCGGAGTGTGGGCGCTCGAGGACGTCGTAGTCGACGAGACCCTA
This sequence comes from Acidimicrobiales bacterium, assembly GCA_965216815.1. GTDB lineage: Bacteria > Actinomycetota > Acidimicrobiia > Acidimicrobiales > SHLQ01 > JADFOM01. The sequence goes on from OZ244202.1 coordinate 580,749, forward strand.
GGGGTCAGTATTCGCGGCGCTGCCTTCTACGAGGACCGCTACGTCAAGGTCGACGGGCAATGGCTCATGTCCGAGACCGGCTATCGGCGCACCTACGAGGAGATCCATCCACGCTCGTCGATCGAAGGGCTCGCTATGACCGCGAGCTGGTGGGGCACCGGCGGGCGCTCGAGCCTCGGGGCCTGATCTCGGCTCGTTTCCCATTGGGCATCAGCCCTTCCACGTGCGAGAGTAGGCGGTCTACCGCGGAGGGTGACGATGGAATCATTCTGGAGAAGCGCAGGCGTCGCGCTCGGAAAACACTGGAAACTCGTGTTTGCGATAGTCGCGCTCATCACCGTGGCACTGGGTCTCGGTGCCCGAAACCTCGACTTCGCGACCGGCCAGGAGAGCTATCTCAACAGCGACAGCCAGATAGCGATCGACAATGTCGAGTTCCAGGACCAGTTCGGCGGTGAGACCGTCATCCTCCTCTTCACTGCCGATGAAGACCACCGCATCGAAGACCTGTTCACGGGCGACAACCTCGCACAGCTGGAGCGGGTGACCGATGAGCTCGAAGCGGTCGAGGAGGCCTACGCGGTCATCACCCCCTACACCACGGTCGAGTACTCCGACGCCCTCATCAAGGGACCCGGCCGCAACGCGCTGTTGTCGGCCGCGTCGCGCGATCCTGATCCGGACGGCCAGGCCGCCCGCGGCGCCGATGCTCAAGTCAGCCTCGCGCGACTGGGCGAGGTCGAGGACCAGACGATCGGCAACGAGGCCTGGAACACGCTGCTGTTGTACGGCAACGACAACTTCTCGATGGTCGACGGCGAGATCACTCCACCCGCCGACGACGAGCGCGGCATTCGCCTGTCGCTGGCATCGAGCTTCCCCGACGACCGCACGGCGGTCGGCGGCATCGTGATCGAGGGCAACGCCTCGCTCGACGAGCTGTCGGCAGGCACCGACGCGGTCCTCGAAATCACCGACACGCTCGATCTCGAAGGCTTCGACGTCACCGTCACCGGTTCGCCCATCTACCTGCAGGAGATCAACGACTACCTCCAGGGCGGGATGCTCACACTCGGGCTCGCGGCGCTGATCATCATGGCGCTGATCTTGATCTTCCTGTTCCGGGTGCGCTGGCGCCTACTGCCGCTGCTAGCGGTCATCTTTGGCATCGTGTGGAGCTTCTCGCTTCTCGGCTACATCGGCATCGACCTGTCGCTGGTCACGATCTCGGGTCTCCCGATCCTCATCGGCCTCGGCATCGACTTCGCGATCCAGATCCACAACCGAGTCGAAGAGGAGGTCGTGCTCGACAAGGCGGCGCACCCGATGTCCGAGACGCTGGCAAACATGGTGCCGCCTCTCATCGTCGCAACGATCGGGGCGATCCTCGCCTTCCTCGCGCTTCGAATCTCACAGGTTCCGATGATCCGCGACTTCGGCGTGCTCCTGGCGATCGGCGTCGCCACATTGCTCATCACCGGCGTCGTCATCCCGGCCGCCTCGCTCGGCATCCGCGAATGGACCAAGCCCACCGAAGAGAGGGGCCCCTCGCTCGTCGAGCGCCTCGTCGTGTGGCTGGGAAGCGTGCCTTCGAAGATCGGCCCGATCCTCGTGGTCGCCGCGATCGTGCTCTTCGGCATCGGCGTGGCCATCGAAGGCGAGGCCGAGATCGAATCCGATCCGATCCGGTGGATCGACCAGGATTCCGACGCGGTGAAGGGCATCGAGCAGCTCACCGACGAGACGGGATTCGCATCGACCCTCGGAATCCTCGTTCAGTCGAACAACGTCATCAGCGACGAGATGAACGAGCTCTTGTGGCAGTTCACCCTCGACACCGAGGCCAGGCCCGAGGTCGTGGCGAGCTCGAGCCATGTGAACACGCTCGGCAAGATCCTCACTATCCCGGGTGGTTCGAACCTCGCGCCGACCGCAACCGACCTCGCCGACTCGTACGAGGTCATGCCCCAGAGCATCAAGAACGCACTGCTTTCGCCCGACTTCACCTCGACGCAGGTCAACTTGCGCCTCATCGAGGCGAGTCTCGAAGAGCGTGCCGTGCTCGTCGAGGCCATCGAGGAAGACCTCGAAGCACGCATCGACGAGCTCGAGTTGCCCGACGACAGCATCCTGCAGATCGACCTGGTCGAGGGCCAGGAGCCGGTGCGGGCTGTCCCATCCGGGCTTGCAGTGGTGGGAGTCGGCCTTCTCGACAACCTCTCGGCCAACCGTTCGGTGCTCACCTATCTCGGGCTCGCGATCGTCGCGCTGTGGTTGCTGCTGCGCTACCGAAGCCTGTCCCGTACGTTGCTCACGCTGGTGCCGGTTGCGTTGGCGGTCGGCGTGTCGGCGGTGATCGTCGGCGGATTCGGCATCACGCTGAGCCCGCTCACGACCGTCGGCGGCCCGCTGGTCATAGCGACGTGTACCGAGTTCTCGGTTCTGATCCTCGCGCGCTATCTGGAGGAGAGACAGAACGGTCTCGAACCGCGCGCCGCGAGCGACCTCGCGGCCGCTCGCACCGGACGAGCGTTCTTCACGTCGGCGGCGACAACGATCGGTGGCTTCGCCGTGCTGATCGGCTCGGCGCTGCCGCTGCTGCGCGACTTCGGCATCATCGTCACGATCAACGTGGCGGTGGCCCTGCTCGCCGCGCTGGTGGTCATGCCTCCGCTGGTCGTGTGGGCCGACGGGCGTGACCTTCTCGGAATCGAGAGGCTCGATTCGTCGGTGCGCCTCGCGGCGCGCGAGAAGGGTCAGCTCATCAGCGCTGCTGTGGGAGCGGTGCTCTTCGCTGCGCTCGCGATCGGTTTGTTCGCCAGTGCCGACAAGACGACGGGGTCGGCCGAGGCGATCACCTATACGGCCACGCCGCTGCCGACCACGACTATGCCGCCGACGACAACGGCCGATCCGGACGCTGCGGCGATCGACCCGACGACCTTCCCGGCCGAGAAGCCGACCGAGGGCACCATCGGGCCGCTGCTCTACGACTTCCTGCTCGAAGGAGGCGCCGAATCGCAGAACGCGAACTGCACCGTTGCGACGCTCTACTCTCGCACGACCGACGAGGAGCTGCTCGCCAACGACATCGCCAGCTTCACCGACGAGGCGGTCGCCCCCGTGGTCCAGGCCGCGCTCGACTGCCAGATCCCCCAGGAGGTCATCGACGCAACCCTCGAGATCGCCCGCGGCTGAGCACGGTCGCCACGCAAAACCTCGTCGCGACGTTGTTAGCGCAGCGAGCAACTCGAAGGTTCCCAGACACCGGGGTCGCGCAAGTGAAACTTTGGTCTGACACCGGGGTCGCGAAGACACCGGGGTCGCGAAGGCGATGGGCGCCGAGGGGGCGGTCGGCTATACGCTTCTGCGGGTGACGATTCGGCTATACGACACGGCGCGCGCTGCGGTCGTGCCCTTCGCCCCGCCTGAGGTCGTCCGCATGTACGTGTGCGGCATCACTCCGTACGACTCGACCCATCTCGGCCATGCGTTCTGCTACCTGGCGCACGATGTCGTCATCCGTCGCCTCGAGTCGCTCGGACACACCGTGCACATGGTGCGCAACGTCACCGACGTCGACGACCCCCTTTTCGCCAAAGCCGGCGAGCTCGGCGTGCACTATCTCGAACTCGCCGACGCCGAGATGGCGCGATTCCACAGCGACCTGGAAGCGCTCGGCGCCCGCCCGGCGCTGGCCGAGCCGAGGGCATCCGACTTCATCGACGAGATCGTCGCGCTGATCGAACGCCTCGCCGACCGCGGGCACGTATACACCGTCGACGGTGTCACGTTCTTCGACACGACGACGTTCGGCGACTTCGGAGCCCTGCCCGGGCTCGACCAAGACGTCCTCGTCGATCTCGCCCGGGAACGGGGAGGCAATCCCGACGATCCGCTCCAGCGCAACCCGCTCGACTTCGTGTTGTGGAAGCCATCGCTACCCGGCGAACCGGCGTGGGATTCGCCGTTCGGACCCGGCCGGCCCGGCTGGCATGTCGAATGCAGCGCCATGGCCCGTGCCGAACTGGGCGGCGAACCGATCGAGCTCCACGGCGGTGGCAACGACCTCGTGTTTCCGCACCACCAATGTGAGATCGCGCAGAGCGAAAGCGCCCACGGTGCACCGTTCGTGAAGCACTGGATGCATGTCGGCATGGTCGGCTACGAAGGCACGAAGATGTCGAAGTCGCTCGGCAACCTGGTGTTCGTGAGCGACCTCTTGAAGGCTGCCGAACCGGCCGCGATCCGCTACGCGTTGTTGAGCCACCACTACCGCGACGACTTCGAGTGGTTCGACGACGACCTCGAAGCGGTCTCACCTTCGATCGACGTCGTCGCCCACGCGCTCGAACGCGTGGGCGGGCCCGTCCCCGACGAGTTCACCGCCTCGTTCGAGGCTGCCATCGACGACGATCTCGACACCCCAAAGGCGCTCTGGCTGATCGAGGATTTCGCAAAGGCCATCGTCGACGCCGACGACAGAGGCGACGGAACGGCCGCCGACGCCTTGCGCAAGGCCACCGAAATGCTCGGCGTCACCCCCCTGCCTCGCGTATCCTGACGCCCACTTCTACTCCGACCGAGACCATGATTCAGTTCACCGACAGCTTGACCCGTACCAAGCGGCCCTTCGAGCCGATCGAGGCAGGCAAAGCGTCGATCTACTGGTGCGGCCCAACCGTCTACGACGACCCCCACCTCGGCCATGCACGCAGCGCCCTCGGCTTCGACATCCTCACCCGATATCTGCGCTGGCGGGGGTTCGAGGTCACGTTGGTGCGCAACATCACCGACATCGACGACAACATCATCACGCGCGCGACCGAACGGGGAGTGACCGAGCAGGAACTGAGCGACACCTACGAGGACTCGTACCTTCGCGAGATGGACCGCCTCGGCGTGTTGCGGCCCGACCACGACCCACACGCCACCGGCTACGTCGACGAGATGATCGGGATCATCCGCGAGCTGGTCGAACAAGGCTCTGCCTACGTCATCGACGGATCGGGCGTCTACTTCGACGTTGCGTCCCTCGACGCCTATGGCGACCTGGTCGGACGCTCACCCGCCGAGCTGCGTGAGAGCGCGGGGCAGCGCGTCGAGGTCGACGAGGGCAAGGCCGACCCGCTCGACTTCGCCCTCTGGAAGGCAGCCAAACCGGGTGAGCCCACGTGGGATTCACCGTGGGGCCCCGGCCGCCCCGGTTGGCACATCGAGTGCGTCGCAATGGCGGTCGACATCCTCGGGCCGCGATTCGACATCCACGGCGGCGGCGACGACCTCGTCTTCCCCCACCACGAGAACGAACGCGCGGAGGCGCTCGGTACGGGTCGTGCGTTCGCGAACCACTGGATCCACAACGGCATGGTCCAGGTCGACGGCGAGAAGATGGCGAAGTCGACCGGCAACTTCACGACCCTCGCCGAAATGCTCGACGCCTACGATCCGCGAGCGTTCAGGCTCCTCGTGCTCCAGACGCACTATCGCAAGACGATGGAGATCAACGCCGGCACGCTGGCGCCGGCGGTCACCGCCATCGAGCGACTCGATGCGTTCGCCCGACGGGCCCGAGCCACCGGCTTCACAGGGGAGACCAACCAGCGCGACGACGAGGCGCTCGACGGCTTCCGTGAAGCGATGGACGACGACCTGTCGACACCGGCCGCGCTCGCGGTGATCTTCGAGACGGTTCGTCGGGCCAACGCAGCCCTCGACGCCGGGGGGCACGGGGCCGAGGCGCTCTCGAATACGGTCTTCGATCTCAGCAAAGCGCTGGGCATCGATCTCGGGGACCAGCCTTCGAAAGGCGCCGGCGACGACGCAGCCATCGACGCCCTTGTCAAAGCCCGCCAGGAAGCACGCGACGCGAAGGACTTCGCCGAAGCCGACCGCATCCGCGACGAGCTCACCTCCCGGGGCATCGTTCTCGAAGACACTGCCGACGGCACCACCTGGCATCGCGCGTAGCCGGCCGGTGATTGCGGCCCGATACGGTTTTCGCCCATGACACGACTGCGCCACGTCGCCGGGCTGGCGGCGGTCGTGGTAGCGACGCTGGCAGCCGTCGGCATAGGTGCGATCCTGCTGGCCCCCGAAGCCGGCGACGATGTTGCGGTCCAGGTGGTCGACAACACCGCCACGCCGACAGCGGCGCCGACGACGGCCTCAACGACGACGACCACCACCACGACGCCTCCCTACGACGGTTGGGTCGATCCGCTCTCGAGCGGCCAGCCACCCGACACCGACGTCGAGGGCCTGTTGACCTTCCGCGGCAACCCGACGCGCAGCTACTACGGACACGGTCCGGTCCCTGCGGCTCCGGAGATCATCTGGCGATATCCCGAAGACGGTCGGCTGTGTTCGATCTCTTCGGTCGGCGGCGAATCCAAAGAGTGGTGTGGCACCGGTTGGACCGGTCAGCCTGCGATATGGGAGCGCGACGGAACGACCTGGGCCGCGTTCGGGGCCTACGACCGATCTGTTCACTTCCTCGATCCCGACACCGGAGTCGATCGCATTCCGCCCTTCGAGACCGGCGACATCATCAAGGGGTCGGTGACCGTCGATCCGGACGGCTATCCGCTGCTCTACAGCGGCTCACGCGACAACTTTCTGCGCGTCATCGCCTTCGACGGCGAAGCGCCTCGCGAGCTCTGGGCGCTCAGCGCCGACGCGGTTTCACCGACCAAGTGGAACGACGACTGGGACGCCAGCCCTCTGGTCGTCGACGACTACCTCTTCGAAGGCGGCGAAAACAGTCAGTTTCACATCGTGAAGCTCAACCGCGGCTACGCGCCCGACGGGTCGGTCACCGTCGACCCGCAGCTCGTTTTCAACGCGCCAGGCTGGGACGACGAGCTCACCGCGGTCGCAGGCAACAGCGTGTCGATCGAGAACTCGGTCGCGCTGAGCGGCAACACCGTCTATTTCGGAAACGGCGGCGGTCTCGTGCAGGGATGGGACATAAGCGGCCTCGCCGATGGCGTTCCACCCGAGCGCACCTTTCGCTACTGGGCGGGCGACGACATCGACGCTTCGATTGTCATCGACGCCGAGGGCATGCTGTACGTAGGCCTCGAATACGAGCGTGGCAACAGCCGAAGCCAAGAACTCGGCCAGATCCTCAAGCTCGATCCGTCCCGCCCGGACGATCCCCTCGTGTGGGGGGCATCCGCGCGTGGGGGAATCGGCACCGGTGTGTGGGCGACGCCGGGGTTACACGACGACATCGTCATCGTTCCGACGATGGACCAAGGCGTTCTGGCTCTCGACCGCGAAACCGGTGAACAGCGTTGGCAGCTCGATCTCGGTTGGCACCTCTGGCAGTCGCCGGTGATCGTCGACGACGTGTTGATCATGGGCGACTGCGAGGGCGTGCTTCACGGCTTCGACGTGTCGGACACGACCGTCGCACCGCCCGAGATCTGGTCGGTAACACTCGGTGGCTGCATCGAGTCGACGCCGGCGGTGTGGGACGGCCGGATCATCGTCGGCACGCGAGAGGGCTACGTCTATGGTCTCGGCTGATCCGGGCGCGCCGCCGAGACGCTCGTGGCCCGCGCTGATCTGGATCGGCCTAACGCGAGGCTGCCCCGTGTGCGGCAAACGACGACTTTTTCGCCACTGGTTTTCGATGCTCGAACGATGCCCGCGATGCCAGTTCAGATTCGAGCGGAGGGAAGGGCAGTTCATCGGCGCCGTCGGCATGAACACCATCGTCACCTTCGCCGGTGTACTCGGCGCGCTGATCGTCGGCATGATCCTCACCATCCCCGACATCGCCGTCGCCCCAATTCTCGCTACCACCGCGGTGATCGCGATCGTCGTTCCCCTCGCCTTCTACCCCAGCTCCAAGACCCTCTGGGGTGGCATCGACCTCCGGCTGAGCCCCCTCGAGCCCGGTGAGAGCACCTGGACCATTGAAGGCCCGATCGAGCAGAGACCCGTCGCCGAACCTGGCGGCAGGTGAGGCATCGCGCCGCGGTAACCATTCGGGTCGGCCGGTCGGATCGCGTGGCGGTCGTTCCTCTCGGGGCTCGGCCTCGGTGGCCGAACGCTGACCGTCGCGACGATCGACACGCCGCCACCCCGCCGGAACACTGAGACGCTCGGCATGCGCTGCACACAACGCGACGCCGTCGCAGTCGTCGGTCTGGGCGACGAGGACCGCTACGCGCTCTCGGCGGTCGATGAGCAGGAGGGCGACGGTGGTAGCCGAACAGCCCGGTCGTCCACACGCCACCATCCCACGACCGTAGCTGCACGTTGCGACCTGGCTGTGGACGTCTGTGAGTTTTGCCCGTCGACAGCCGTTTTCAACGCCCCTCCGGAAGGCCGTTCAAGCCAAGGAGGCTTCCCATCTGTCGGGTCTCGCTGCCTATGACTGTCAACGCTATGTCGGTACCATCGCCGGGTGGCCGGTGAGCAGGTGACCATGATCGGTGTCGACGGCGACGACACCCTGTGGCGCAACGAGGACTACTTCCGTGAGGCCGAAGCCGAGTTCACGCGTCTGATGACCCGGTGGGCACACGGCGATCATGTCACCGAACGACTGCTCGACTGTGAGAGGCGCAATCTTCGCGTCTTCGGCTATGGGGTCAAGGGGTTCGTCTTGTCGATGATCGAGACGGCGATCGAGTTGTCCGACGGCGAGATTCCCGCCTCGGACATCCATCGGTTGGTCACGGCGGGGAAGGACCTTCTGACGCGTGACCACGCTGTGTTCGACGGTGCAGACGATGCACTTGCCGGCTTGTCCAGGACCGCTCCGCTCGTGTTGATCACGAAGGGCGATCTGTTGCATCAGGAGAGCAAGGTCGCGGCGTCGGGACTCGCCGAACACTTCCACTCAGTGCACATCGTGTCCGAAAAGACCCCTCAGACCTACGAGTCGATCCTCGACGGCCACGACGTCGAAGCCGAGCGATTCGTGATGATCGGCAACTCCGTACCCTCCGACGTACTGCCCGTGCTGTCGATCGGCGGTCGTGCTCTGCACGTGCCTTACCACGACACTTGGGAGCTCGAACGAACCGACGACCATGATGGGGACTTCCCCGTGCTCGACCGGTTGGGCGACGCGGTCGAAGTCATCGAGGCATGGTGCGCCGCCTGACCCCCGACGAGTTCGTCTGCTGCGACGAAGTCTCGCCGATGGTGCGAGACGGGGCACGCGTCGTCCAGCTTCCGTTTCTCGCGCCGGGAGTCTCTGGCATGACCCTTGGGCGTTTCGTGTTCATACGCAGCGACATCGATCTGTCGAACCGATCCGACCTGTTGGTCCACGAATTGGTCCACCTCGAGCAGTACCGCGCACAAGGCGTCGTCGGCTTTCTCGCCGGGTACGTGGGTTCGTACCTGCGGAACTTGCTGGTCTACCAAAACCACCGCGACGCCTACCGGTCGATTCCCGCCGAACGCGAGGCCCACCTGAGGGTCGATCGCTGGCGGGCCCGGGGGCTGCAATAGCGCCGATACGGCCGTGCGGTGACGCCTAAACCCCCTTCCGAAACCGCCGATTGTTGGGGGAATGCGCTGCTACATCTGCGGATCGGTCAACGATCCCGACACCGAACACTGCTCTGAGTGCCAGACGCGACTGGTGTCACCAGACGCGCTCGTAGTGCCGTCTGCCCTGCGTATCCACAACGCCGTGCAGGCGAGCGCGGGCGAGCCTCGCCACATCGCGACCGCGCTCGTGAGCGCTGCGGCAGACCCGGAGTTGAGCGACGTGAGCGTCGATTTCGACGACGGGTCGGCCGGTGAACCCGAGGCCTTCGACTTCGACCTGCTCTTTGCATCGAGCGACGCTCCATCGAGTCGTATCGACGAGACCGATGAGGAGGACGGTGTCGACACCGACGATGCGGACGAGACGAACCTCGACGCCGACGCACGCAGGCGGATCTTCGCACCGAGCGACGGCGAGTCCGACCGGCTTCGTACGATCGGCTTGATCGCGGCCGTCACCGCCGGGCTCGTCTTCGTCGGAATTCTCGCCAACCAGCGCAGTCCCGTCACCGAGGAACCGACAACGGTCGCACAACAGCCGGGGTTCCCCACCACCGCTGAACGCAGCGCTGACGAGCTCGACGAGCTACTGGCACCCGTCGTGTTCGACCTCCCTCGCAACGAGTGCACGACTGGCCAGCCACGCGCCATCGCCATCAGCCGCCAGGAACTTATCACGACCGGGTCCAACGTGGATCCGGGGCAGTCGGTCGAGATCGTTTTCGACGGCACCGAGATGACCGGCTCGGTGATCGGCGGAACACGCAGCCCCGACCTCGCGGTGATCGCGCTCGACGAGCGTCTGGACATCGAAGAGATCGCAATCCCACCTCCCGCAGGTCAACTCGAGGTCCAAGCAGCCGAACAGGTCGCCGTCCACGACGGATCCGTATCGATGCTCGACGTCAGCGATGGCGTCGACGGCTGGGCCGGCTCACGTCAGGGTCTGTTGGTGGATGCGGAGGAATCCGCATCCTTCGGCTTCATGCCCAGCGGCCGACTGCTGGGTCCCGTGGCCGACCGCGGCGACGACATCGTCGTCATCACTCCCGCCGCGGTGCGAAGCGGCCTGGAACGGATTCGGCGTGGTGGAGAGACCTTCGGTTGCAGCGCCGAGATGAAGGCGGCGGCGCGTATCCCGTTCACCGACTTTCGCTTCGGCCTGGATCGGGTCAAGCGCGGCGAGGATCACGTTCTCGATCCTCTTGCGGATGCGTGCGAGCGCAAGGACTGGCAGGCCTGCGATGACCTGCGCTCGGTTAGCGCCGCACTGACCGAACATGCCGTGGTGGCCAACGACTGTGGGGGCCACGTCACGCCGTCGCCGGGGTTCGAGTCGTGCGTCGCGGAGAAGAACGTCCTCGGTGGCCCGCCTCCCCAAGAGCCATTCGTCGGAGCCTGCCTGGCCCTTCCCCGTGCGACTCGCTCCGAAGCGGTCATCGTCGACTGCTTCACGCCACACGACGCAGAGGTCGTCGCTACGGCGACGAACAAGAAGGCCTGCGCGGAGCAAGCCAAGGCTGTTGCCGAGCGCAACTACTGGGACCGACCGATGAGTTCAGGATCGATCGCGGTCAGCGGCGCCGACAATCCTGCCTGCTTCGTGTACGACCCCGGCTTCGACCTCGAAAGCCCTCTCCCCGAAGCCTGATCGAGCGCTCGAACCTGCGCGGTGTCAGGCACCGAGCTCAAGGCGCGCGGGGACCGAACCACATGGGTGTCAGGCGCCAAGTGGTCACCTATCCGCTAACGCTCCTGACACCTCGCGTTGGCATCAGCTCGGCGAGACGACGCGGCCTGGGCGAGCGTTTTCGATCGGGATCTCGTCGCGCCGAATGGACGTGCCGTTGACGAACACATGATGCACGCCTTCGGGCTCCGGGGCCGTCAAACGTTCGGCCTCCGCTGGAAAGTCGCGCACTCGACGCAGCGGTCCTGGTGCGATGGTCGCCGGGTCGAACACGACCACGTCGGCGAAGGCTCCTTCGACGAGTCGTCCTCGTTCGGCGAAGCCGAACAGGTCGGCCTGAACGCTCGTGAGCTTGCGGATCGCCTCTTCGAGCGACATGAGCGAGCGGTCACGGACCCAGTTGCCGAGGAAGTCGGTGGCCTGGGGAGCATCGCACAGCTGACCCACATGCGCGCCGGCGTCGCTGAGTCCGAGCGTGCACCGCTCTCGTTGGAGGAGTACGGCGATGCCTTCGGGGTCGTCGTTGGCGAGAACCGCTCTGAAGCGGATGCCTTCGAGGTCGGCGGATTCGAGCGCGAGGTCGATCATCACCTCGAGCGGTGATGTCCCGGCCTCCTCGGCCAGCTCGAGTAGTGGTCTGCCGACCAGATCGGGGTGGCTCGTCGACTCGACGACGTCGAATGTCTCCCACCGGGGTGCGAGCGCCTTCTGCTCGGCGAGTGCGGCGATCGCCTCGGCACGCCAGCGCTCGTCGGCATAGGCGGCGCGACGATCCTCGAGTGAGCCCGACATGAGCGCAGCGAACACCGGGTTGGTGTTGAGGGTGAACGGATCGGCCATGGTCATCGAGAAGCCGAGCGGTCGAGGCGTCACCTGGGGCCAGACTTGTGCGCCTTCGTCCCAGCCCTTCTCGTTGAGATCGAGCAGCTGTTCCCACACGCCGCCAGGGAACGTCAGCAGTGCCCCGTAGGTGAACGGCACCCCGACCGCCGGTTGGACTTCGTAGAGGTCGGGGATGTTCATCGACTCGCCGGGGGCGACGGCGATGACGCCCCGGCCGAAGGAGCCGACCGCGGCGAACAGCGCATCGATCTCGTCGCGTTCGGCGAATCTCGATGGTACGGGCTTGCCGTCGACCCCCTGGTGGGTCATGGCGAAGCTCGTCGCGAACCCGGCGGCTCCGGCCTCCATCGCCTCGGTCACGAGTTGGGCCATCTCGGCGATTTCGTCGTGGGTGGCCGGGCGCTCGTAGGCGTCGGTCCCCATGACGAAGACCCTCAGCGCGGTGTGCCCGATGTAGGCCGCGACGTTGAGCGCGGGCCGCGCACCGGCGACGCGTCCGAGGTATTCGGGGAAGGTCTCGAACGTTTCGGGGATTCCGGCCGCGAGCGACGCCGGATCCATGTCCTCGACGTTCTCGAGCGTTCGCGCGATCAGCTCGCGATCGTCGCTTCGGGTCGGGGCGATCGAGAATCCGCAGTTGCCCGCCACGACGGTGGTTACGCCGTGGAACGACGAGGGCGTGAGCGCAGGATCCCAGAAGACCTGTGCGTCGTAGTGGGTGTGGATGTCGATGAACCCGGGGCACACGACCAGACCGGCAGCTTCGACCGTGTCTGCCCCGGAGGCTTCGAGTCCCGCACCGATGGCAGCGATGCGGTCGCCTTCGATCAACACGTCGGCGGCGACGGCCGGGGCTCCGGTGCCGTCGACGACCGACCCACCCTTGATCAGAGTTGTTGTCACGCTCTCAGTCTCGCGCGGGCCCCGGTGTGGCGAACAGCCCGTGGGAGGCGGCGAGGCGCATGACGCGGGCCGGGTCGACGACGCGCGGCCCATCGGTGACGACCCGTATCCGCAGCCCGTCGCCGGGCTCGACCCGGCGCATGCGCTCACCGTCGTAGGCGATAACACCGCCTCGGTCGTACTCGACCGTGTCGTCGTCGCCGAGCGTTGACACAGATTCGACGCCGAGGTCGGAATGGTGACCGGGTGCGGTAGCGACCCGCACGCATTGCTCGGCGTCGGTGGGCGAACAGAAGCGGACCACCGCCCGGCCCTCGCACCCGAGTCGTGCCGCAACCGACGCGAACCCCATCGCCGTCGGGTTCGATCGACTCAACACGACGAGCCGCAGTGTGGCTGGGTCGAAGAGCTCGAGCGACCCGACGTATGGGTCGTCGGTCACGACAACGTCGACCAGCGCTACGTCGTCGAGGCTCGACGACTCGACACGGATCAGAGGAGACACGTCGACGGCCCCAGCCGCATCGACAGCTCCGGTCGCGACGAGGCCTGCTGCGCTGCCGGCGACCGTCGGTTCGATGAACTGTGGGAACGCGTTGTTGGTTCCCGTCGAGATCGGAAGCACAGGCATCTCGGGCCACCCGACCATCGCGGCTCGATTCGTGCCGTCGCCGCCCAGCGTCACGACTGCACCACAGCCGGCGTCGCGTTGCATCCCTGCGACGACCATCGTGTCCTGCTCGGTGAAGTGCAGATCGCGATGCACGATGTCGATGTCGAGCCCCGACAGAGTCTCGGTCGCGCGGCGCGCTATCTCGTGTGGGTCGTGGTTGACGATGAATCGCTCGACCCCGACGTCGGCTGCGCCGAGAACGACCCTGCGCACGATCGAGATCTTCTCCTCGAGGGTCGTCGTCGACGCCGACGCCAGCACGCGTCGCACATCGCTGCCCGCGCGTGGATTGACGATGATCCCCAGCGGCGGCATCAGGTGAGCGTAGCGACACGGGGAAGCGCGTTACCTGGTACGGGCAGGTGTCGCATTACCGTTACCTGGTACGAGCAGGTGTCGGGCACCCGGTGTCGGGCACCCATCCACTTCGAGCGTGGAGTGGCTGCGGCGGCGCGGCAGGATGGACGGCCGTGTCCGAGAACCTCGCCGCAATCGACATCGGAACCAACTCGATCCACCTGGTCATCGCCCGGGGCCGCGCCGACGGCGGCTTCGAGGTGCTCGCGCGCGAAAAGGAGTCGGTCCGGCTCGGCCGTGGCGCAGGCGATCTCGACGAGCTCACCGACGACGCGATCGAACGCGGCGTCCAGACACTCGCCCGCTTTCGTCAGCTCGCCGACGGCCACGACGCACGCATCGCAGCGGTCGCCACCAGCGCCGTCAGAGAAGCACGAAACCGCGAGACCTTCATCTCGCGGGCGCGCGACGAGGCCGGCGTCGACGTCGACGTCATCAGCGGCACCGAAGAAGCCCGGCTCATCTACCTGGGCGCCCTCCAGGCGCTCTCGTTCGTCGACCAACGGGCGCTCGTCATCGACATCGGAGGGGGCAGCACCGAGTTCGTCATCGGAGAAGGCTCGCGCATCGCCTCGGCGCGCAGCCTGAAACTCGGCGCCATTCGCCTCACCGACAACTTCTTCCCCGGCGGTGTCGTCGAGAAGGGCTCGGTAGAGGAGGCCCAGGCCTACATCCGCGCCTACCTCAGTCCCGCCGTGAGCGCAATGGGGTCGATGCCGCGCGACATCGCCGTCGGGTGTTCGGGCACGATCGCGACGCTCGCAACGATGGCGTTGGCGGCCAAGAGCGAGGTGCCGCTCAGCCTCAACCTCGCTCGGCTGAAGGCGAAGGCGCTTCGCAAGGTGACCCGCACCCTCGTTCGAACGCCGGTCGACGAGCGCGCCGAGCTTCCGGGCATGGACCCCAAGCGCAGCGACATCATCGTCGCCGGGGCGCTGTTGCTGCGCGGCATATTCGAGGTGTTCGACATCGACGAGATGGTCATCTCCGAGAACGCGCTTCGAGAAGGCGTAGTGTTCGACCGGCTCCAGCATGCGCCGAAGCGCTTCCACCACTTGAGCGACCCTAGGCGTGAGAGCGTGCTCGCTCTCGCCAGCGCCTACGACGAGGACATCGACCACATCACCCGGGCGACCGATCTGTCGCTCCGTCTCTTCGATGACCTCGCCGAGGCCCATGGCCTGAACGACGACAGTCGCGACCTGCTCGAAGCTGCCGCGCTGTTGCACAACGTCGGCCTGTTCGTGTCGCACTCGTCGCATCACAAGCACAGCTACTACGTCATCCGCAACACCGACCGCCTCGCCGGGTTCACCAACGCCGAGATCGAACTGATCGCCCTCGTCGCCCGCTATCACCGAAGAAGCCCCCCGAAGCCGAAGCACGACGAATTCGCGGCACTGGCCGATCGCGACAAACAGCGGGTCCGCACCCTTGCAGGACTGCTGCGCATCGGCATTGCTCTCGACCGCACCCGCCGACGCGTCGTCGACGATCTGACGGCGTCGATCTCCTCCAAGTCGATCTCGCTCTCGCTGTCGATCCGAGATGGCGCCGACGCGTCGCTCGAGACCTACATGGTCGACGAGCGCAAGGCGCTGTTGGAGGAGGCGCTCGGCCGCACGGTGTCGGTCACAACATGCGAACCGAGCGGCGGGCGATGAGATTCCGTGCTCGCCTCGAGGCGAGACCCGATCACCGCTGGATCGTCGTCGGCGTCGTTCTCGCCGGCATCTCGGCGATCAGCTTCCCGATCACCGTGCTGTCGGCCTCGCTCCCGACAATCGCCGACGACCTCAACACCAGCGACAACACCGTCACGTGGGTGATCGTCGCTCCGCTCGTGCTGTTCACCGGGCTCACTCCGATCGCCGGCAAGCTCGGCGACCTCTACGGACACAGGCGCGCGTTTCTCACCGGCTACGCCATGTTCACCGTGCTGAGTCTCGCGACCTCATTTGCGTGGAACATCGGTGCGCTCATCGCTCTGCGCACCATCACACAGGCCTTCGGCGCGGTCGCCGGACCCGCAGGAACCGCAATCATGCTGCGAGGATTCGTCGCGAAGGAGCGTGCCAAACCCCTCGGCTACTTCGCCGCGGTCACCGCATTGTCGCCCGCGCTCGGTGTCGTCATCGGAGGGCCGCTCGTCGACGCCGTCGGATGGCGCATGCTCTTCGTCATCCAAGCCGCAATCGCCGCGGTCGGGCTGCTCGCCACATGGGTCGCGCTCCCCTCCGACGCCCACACCTCCGACGTGGAATTCGACGTCGCCGGTGCAGCCACTCTCGCGACCGGCATCGGCTGCCTCCTGTTCGCCATCAACCGTTCGACGAGCTGGGGGTTCCTGCACCCGGCGATCATCGCCGCGGCAGCAATGGCGGTGTTGTTGCTCCGCTGGTTCGCTGCGATCGAAAACCGATGCGCCGAACCACTCCTCCCTCCGGATTTCATTCGAAAGCCGATCGTCTCGCGCGCGGTCCTGGCCCAGACCCTTATGCAGGCGGCATACATGGGCGGCCTGGTCATCACGCCGTTCTTCCTCACCCGCGTCTACGACTACAACTCGACCGTGATCGGTCTCATGGTCAGTCCGCGAGCGCTCTCGTTCGCTGCGGCCGCCGCCATCGCGGGCCGACTCGACAAGAAGGTCGGTGGGCGGAGGATTGTCATTTCGGCGATGGCGCTCGTGCTCATTGCCAACCTCATCACCTCGGTGGGGGTCGCGGTCCCGCTCATCGGTGTGCTTCTCGTCGGCACGGCACTCTCGGGTTTCGGAAACGGTGCCTCGCGTCCCTCGATCACCGCTGCGATCTCCAACGCTGTGAGCGACGACGAGCTCGGCGTCGCATCCGGGGCGCTGAACATGGCGACCCAGATCGGCGCCGCTGCAGGCATCACCGTGTTCAGCGCCGCGGTCGGCGAGTCGGATTCTCTGACGCGGTGGACGGTGGTCTTCCTCCTCGCAGCGGGGGTCGCCGCCGTCGCCCTCGTGGTGGCATTCTCGATTCCGGCAAGCTTCGATACCGCACAGAGCACCTCGTCCGCCGACGATTCGGAACCCGTTCGTCGCCAACCGACCACGACCGATCGGCTAACTGCCCGACCGAAGGAGAACAGGTGGAGATCTCGAACGTTGGAGTGATCGGTGCGGGCACCATGGGTGCCGGCATCGCCGAAGTATGCGCTCGGGCGGAATGCACGACAGTTGTCGTCGAGACCGACGCGACGGCCGCAGAGACCGGCCGCGACCGCATTGCCGGTTCGATGGGGCGCCTCGTCGAACGAGGCAAACTCGATGCCGCCGAACGCGACGCCGCACTCGACCGACTCGCCGTCGAGGTCGGCATCGACGCCGTGTCGGTATGCGATCTCGTCATCGAAGCCGCTATCGAAGACGAAGACGTCAAGCTCGCGCTGTTCGCCGACCTCGACCGTGTCCTCGGCGAGTCGGCGATCATCGCGTCAAACACATCGTCGATCCCGATCGTCAACCTGGCGCTGGCCACCGAACGCCCCGAGCGCGTGCTGGGCATGCACTTCTTCAACCCGGCGACGGTTCAACCGCTTGTCGAGCTCGTGCGAGCGCTGACGACGTCGGACGACGCGGTCGACGCGGTGCGCCGATTCGCCACCGACACCTTGGCCAAGACGACCATCGACGCGCCCGACCGCGCCGGGTTCGTCGTCAACCGCCTCCTCGTCCCCTACCTGCTGAGCGCGATTCGTATGTTCGAAGACGGTGTCGCCACCCGAGACGACATCGATGCCGGCATGCGGGGTGGGTGCGCACACCCGATGGGCCCCCTCGAGCTGTGCGACCTGATCGGTCTCGATGTCGTCAAGGCCGTCGCCGACGTCGTATACGACGAGTTCCGCACTTCAGACGCGGTATCACCGCCGTTGCTCAACCGGATGGTCGCTGCCGGACGACTGGGCCGCAAGAGCTCGATCGGCTTCTACGAGTACCCGTGACGGTCATCGCTGCGCCCTTCGCGATCGCTGCCGGGCTGGTCGCCGTCGCGGGGTTGGCCAAGCTTCGCGACCCGACGGCGACCGCTGCGACCCTCGATGTGCTCGGCCTTCCCGGTGGAAGGGTCGGAGTTCGTCTGCTCGGAGCTTTCGAGGTGCTGCTCGGCGCCGCAGCAGTGATCGTTGGAGGATGGGCCACCGCCACACTCCTGGCCCTGCTCTATCTCGGCTTCGTCGTGGTCGTGGGCGTGCTGATACGCCGCGACACGTCGGTGGGCTGTGGATGTTTCGGGCGCGACGACACGCCCGTCACCCGAGTTCATCTCACCGTCAACTGCGCTTGCACGGTGTTATGTGCCGTCGCCGCGGGCCTCGGTGTGGCGCCACTCGGCGACGTGCTCGGCGACCAGCCTGCGGCCGGAATCCCCATGGTCACATTCGTCGTATCGGGAGTCGCGATGCTGGTCGCGCTGCTTACGATTGTTCCCCGCCTCGACGCACCGGCGCGCCCGACGCCGACCTTCGCGTTGCGCGCCGACGGACACTAGTGTCACGCCGATGGGCGGCAACGGAGGCAACGATCGATGAGCCTTGTCGATCGCGCTGCGGGTCTTCTCGCACGCAAGAGCAACCGACGAGGCTTCCTCACCCGCACCGCCCTCGTCGGAACCGCGCTTGCCGCCGACCCGGTCGGATACGCAATCCGCCCAGGCACCGCCTACGCCGCGATCTGTTCGTGTAGGGGCTCCCAGTGCGATTGCGGCTCGCTCTGCTGTGACGGCTACACCGGGTTCTGTTGTGAGCTCACCGGTGAGAACCGTTGCCCACCGGGCACCGTGCTCGGCGGATGGTGGAAGGTCGACGCGTCGTCCTTTTGCGGCGGCAACGGCCCGCGCTACTACATGGACTGCAACTACTACTGCCCGTCGGGGTGCGGGTGCGGAAGCAGCGGCATCTGCTCGGGAAGCTGCGCCGGTGCCAACTGCGGCTGTCATGCCGGGTGCGGTTCGAGGAAGTTCGGCTGTACCCATTTTCGCTACGGGCAGTGCAACAACCAGATCGAGTGCATCGGACCGATCGTTTGCCGCGTCGTCACCTGCGAGGCGCCCTGGAGCATCGACCCCACCTGCGGCCGCACCGTCCGCATCGACGAGGCGACCCGCAATCACAACGCTCCATGCCTCCAAGACCCCGTGCCCGAGCTCGACGGAGATTTCACGAAGCTCACGGTGACCCGCGACGGAGTTCGTGTCGTCGGCTACGTACTCGACACGTCGGTCGGCAGAGTCGAGATCGTGGCGAACAACCAGTTGCTGACGACCGTTCACACCACGGCGCGTCCGCCCGCGGGGCAACAGGACCGTCAGGGTGCGCGCTGGTTCGACGCACGAGTCCACCCGCCGGTAGGTTCGGTCAGCCTTTGTGCCCGTATCGCCAGCGACGACAGGCTGATCGCGTGCGAACGCGTCCAAGTGCCCGGTTCGGTGCCGATCGGTCGGGTCGACGTCGCCAACGGCGGACCCGAATCGATCGTCGTCAGCGGATGGGCCTTCGACCCCGACGTCGACAAGGCGGTCGAGCTACACGTCTACGTCGACGGCGCGTTCGCCGAGAAGGTCTCAGCAGGGCTGTCGCGGCCCGACGTGCGCGGCGTCTATCCGCAGGCGCCTCCCGATTCGGGCTTTCGAGTCAAGGTGCCCGCTACGCGCGGCTCGCACACGGTGTGGGTCTACGCCATCGGCCAGGGCAACAGGACCGCAAACCAGATCATCGCAAACACGACCGTGGCGGTGCCGGGTGGTCCGTCGTTCGGGGTGATCGACTTCGCCGAGGTCGGCGCACAAGGTCTGGTGGCCTCGGGGTGGGTCATCGACCCCGACACCCGAGACCCGGTCGAAGTTCATGCCTACCTCGACGGCGCGTTCGCCGGAAAGGCGATCGCCGACCGGCCTCGAACAGACGTCGCTCGGGTGCACGCCGGTTACGGACCGGCTCACGGTTACCGCATCACCCTTCCGATCGAGGACATCGCATCGAGCCACGAACTGTGCCTGTACGCGATCGACAAAGGCGGTGATGGCAACACCCGCTTCGCGTGCGCGGATATCGAGCCGCCGCCCGGGCTGCCATTCGGTGTGGTCGAGCGTTTCGATGCGCACGCCGAGGGCGTGCGTGTCTCCGGCTGGGTGGTCGACCCCGACCTCGGTACCGCTTCGACGACCGTCGTCGTCACCATCGACGGCCGCGAGACAGCCCGCGGGCCTGCCGACGAAATCCGCGACGACGTTGCCCGCGTCCACGGAGCGGGACGCCGCCACGGCTTCGTGCTGGTCGCACCGGCAAGTCCAGGACGCCGGGAAGTTTGTGTCGAAGCGATCGACAACACGGGTGTTGTTCGAACAGTCGGGTGTAGGTCGGTGACGGTCGGGTGACGGCTCTTGTAGTGGTCATGGCGGTGGTCGTCGGACTCCTGACGATCCTCGTCGTCGCGCTCCTTCGGAGCCACGCCGAGATCCTCGCGACCCTGCACGAGCTGGGCGCCGGGGTGCACGACGACGATCGAATCGAGACCCGCGAAGGCGTTCCGCAGCCGAGACCAGCGGCCGCTGCCGACGCGCGCGTGAGCGACTTCGTCGGCCGGGCCCCCGGCGGCGGCGTCGTGAATGTCGGTATCGAGGGCACCGACCACAACACCTTGCTCGCGTTCCTCTCGAGTACATGTCTCACCTGCCGTGGGTTCTGGGAGGCGTTCGCCGACCCCGAACAACGAGAGCTGGCGGGCGGCAACACCCGCATCGTCGTGGTCACGAAGTCAGCCGACGCGGAGTCGCCGGCCACGATCGCCTCGCTCGCAACGGAAGATGTCACCGTGGTCATGTCGTCGGAAGCGTGGCTGCGCTACGAGGTCGAGGTCGCTCCCTACTTCCTGTTGGTCGAAGCTCGCTCGGGCGCCGTGGTCGGTGAGGGCGCCGCGAGCAGCTGGGATCAGGTGCGGTCGCTGCTCGGACAGGCCGAGGCCGACGGTGCGCATGGCCTCCGCCACCGCTCGGGGCAGGCCAGGTCCGACGACAGCGACGAAGCACTGCGGCGCGCCGGCATCGAACCGAACGACCTGCGTCTGTATCCGAGCCGCGAGAGCGAAGCCCGATGAGCGACGTCGCCCAAGCGAGCATCGTCGCTGTAGGCGTCCTCGTCGCCGCCGTCGCCGCAATCCGCTCCACCTGGTCGCCCTGAGGAGAGTCGATGCTGTCGAGCATCCATCCGCTCGGTGAGCGGAGCCGAACACAACCCTGGGGTATCACGATCGCGTTCTACATCGCCGGTTCGGTGCTGGGCGGCGCGTTGTCGGGTGCTCTGTTCGGACTCATCGGCACTGCAGTCCGAGATGTGGTCGATGCGCCGGTGGCGGTGGGGCTACTCGCCGTGATCGCCGCGCTCGGAGCGCTCATCGATCTCGGGAAGCTCCCGCTCCCCGTTCGCGGAAGCCGCCAGGTCAACGAGGACTGGCTCACCGACTACAGGGGTTGGGTATACGGGCTCGGTTTCGGGTTCCAGCTCGGGACCGGTGTCATGACGATCATCCCGTCGGCCGCTGTGCTGCTCACGTGGATCACTGCGGCTCTGACAGGAACCGTCGCGGCCGGTGCGTTCATCGGCGCCACATTCGGGCTGTTCCGCGCCGCAGTGCTCATCGCCGCCGCAGGAATCGACTCGCCCGAACGTCTCGTGTCGTTTCACCGACGACTGGACGCGGCGGGCAGGCACTGGCGAGGCATCACCGTCGGGGTCCTGGTGCTGAGTGCGCT
Organism: Acidimicrobiales bacterium; assembly: GCA_965216815.1. Lineage (GTDB taxonomy): Bacteria > Actinomycetota > Acidimicrobiia > Acidimicrobiales > SHLQ01 > JADFOM01. Next base: position 602,512 of record OZ244202.1, read on the forward strand.
CACGTGGTCGGTGACGGCGGTGACCGCGTGAAAATCGACTCCGACGGCTTCTCGGTCGACGTTCCAAAGGGTTGGGACGCGGCGATCACCAAACCGGTCGAAGAGCAGTTCGGCATACACAAAGCGGGACGCACCTACCCGGTTCTCCACGTCGCAAACTTCCCGCTGCCGCCCAGGCGCGGCGACTACGGAAGCGGAGCGGTCGAGATCATGGGGCGCGGCGGTGTGTTGATCTGCCTGCTCGAATTCGATCGAGAAGAGGCGACCAGCAAGCTGTTCGCCGGCAAGAAGATCCCCCGCAAGCTCGCGCCTCGCGACTTCTCACCCGACACCATGCAGCGCACGCTGTCGGGCAAGAGCGGCGCTCAGTTCTTCGGTGTCAACGCAGGCCGGGCCCTGTGCCTCTACGCGGTGCTCGGCAGCCATGCCCGCCGCGCCACCCTCGTCCCCGAGATCAACCGCGTCCTCGGGACCATCCGGATTGACTAGCCGGAGAAGCGAACCGGCTTCGCCGGTCGCTTCGAAAGGCGCTTGCGATCTGCGCACTTGCCCCCAGGGTGGGATGTTTCGGCGGAGCCGAAACTCCGATCTGCCCGCAGGGCAGCCCCGAACTCGCAGCGAGTAATCGGGTTACCGGAGAAGCGAACCGGCTTCGCCGGTCGCTTCGAAAGGCGCTTGCGATCTGCGCACTTGCCCCCAGGGTGGGATGTTTCGGCGGAGCCGAAACTCCGAGCTGCCCGCAGGGCAGCCCAGAACTCGCAGCGAGTAACAGCTACGACTCCGTGATGGTGACCGACTCGATCACCACGTCGGTGTCGGGGCGATCGGAGCGGTCGGTGGAGACCGCCTGCATCGCGTCGGCAACCTCGAGGCCCTTGACGACCTTGCCGAACAACGAGTACTGAGGCGGAAGCTGAATGCCATTCGTGCCAGTGACGATGAAGAACTGGCTGCCGTTGGTGTCGGGGCCCGCGTTGGCCATCGCGACCGAGCCGATCTCGTAGCGGCCCGGCGCCGGCAGTTCATCGGCGAACCGGTATCCTGGCCCGCCGCGCCCGGTTCCGGTCGGATCGCCGCCCTGGCACATGAACCCGTTGATGATGCGATGGAAGATGATGCCGTCGTAGTAGTGGTATCGGCTCAGGTACACGAAGTTGTTGACGGTGTTGGGAGCGGTCGCAGCATCGAGCGCGATGACCATCGTTCCCATCGAGGTGACCATCTCTGCGGTGTACTGCTTCGCCGGGTCGATGATCATCTGCGGCGGCGAGTCGAACTCGGTCGTACGCGGGCTCGAGCCGTCCGGTGCAGGTGCTTGCTGTGCCATGTTCATCAGTCCGTTCGATGGGGTGTGAGCAGCGCAGCGTACCGGTCAACCACCCGCGAGCCCGTGTTTCCTATAGTGCGCGGATGGCCAATGCCGAGCCGCTGTGGAACGACGAGTCGATCGGATACACCGCGGCGCTCCACCCGGGACCGCTCATCCTCACCTGTGAGCGTTGCGAGGTCACCTGGCGCGGCCGGCCCGAGTCGACGTGCTGGTCGTGCGGCGACCACGGAACCGCGTCCGAACGGGTGCTGATGGTCGACTGACAGGGCGTACCCGACGCCGTAAGGTGACGCCATGCCAAGCGACGCGATGCTCAAGATCATGAACGGTGCCCACCGCGCCCTGCTGAAGGTGAGCGGCGGTCGGATCGGCTGGACGGCGGGCAAGATGCCGGTGCTTGAGCTGACCACGATCGGGCGGAAATCGGGTCAACGCCGATCGGTGATGCTCACCTCGCCGGTTCAAGAGGGTGACACGATGGTCATCGTCGCTTCGAAGGGCGGCGAGGACACGCACCCGGCGTGGTATCTGAACCTCGTCGCCAACCCCGAGGTCGAAGTCGCCCTCGGCGGCGACGACGCTGTATCGATGACCGCCACGGTTGCCGATGCCGACGAACGCGCACGTCTGTGGCCGCAGGTGACCGAGAAGTACGACACCTACGCCGGCTATCAGCGAAAGACCGACCGCGAGATACCCCTCGTGCTCCTTAGTCCCAACAGCTAGGGACCCGACCGCGCTCTGGGCGGCGCAGACCGTACCCTGTGGGCGCGATGGCGTCCCTCCACGAACACCACCTGCTGCTGCGCCTGCTCGCGCTCGGGCTGCTCACAGCGCTCATCGGTGCGTCGTGCAGCACCTTCACGCCCGAGGCGTCACCGGAGACGGTGCCTGAACGAACATATGAGCCTGGCTGTTGCGGCGAGGGCTCGCTTGAGTTCCTCGCCTACGGCAAATCCGAGTTCGACCCGGTGGTCGAGGCTGCCAACGAAGCCGGCGAGGCCGGTTGGCAACAGATGCGAGACGCCTACGACTCACTGCTCGTGTGGGCTCCCTACTTCGACGACAACCTCGCCGAGTTCCCGAACGCTCTCGTGTACCGCGACGTGTACGCGATCTATGTAGCCGAGGGCCGCGACGAGCGCGACGAGGAGCACCCCGACTGGATTCTGCGCAACGCCTCCGATCAACCGGTCTACATCGACTGGGGCTGCGACGAAGACGGTGGATGCCCGCAGTACGCGGCCGACATCGGAAACGCCGAGTTCCGAGCCGATTTCATCGAACGGCTACAGGGTCTCGCATCCACCGGATACGCGGGGTTCCTGCTCGACGACGTCAATCTCGTGTGGCGCTTCTCGAACGTCGACGGCGACGACGCGACGCCCATCGACCCCCGCACCGGAGAAGCGCTGACACTCCCCGACTGGAACCGCTACATGGCCGAGTTCATGGAGGAGATTCGCGAGGCGTTTCCCGACCTGACGATCATGCACAACTCGATCTGGTTCGCGGACACACCCGGTTTCGACGACGAGATGGTCGACCGACAGATCGCCGCCGCCGACATCATCATGATCGAGCGCGGCGCGAACGACGACGGCCTGGTGGCCGGCGACGGCAAGTTCGGGTTCCGCACGTTCCTCGAGTTCTCCGACAGGGTGCACGAACGCGGCGCCAACCTGTTGTTCCTCGACGAGACGGCCGAAACCCCCGAGGAGCAGTGGTTCAACGTGGTCGCTGCGCTGCTCGTCAACGACGGCGACGACATCGTCACCACCGAGGACTATTCGCTCGTCGAGCCCGATGCGGTTTGGCCCGGGTTCGATATCGATCTCGGCGACGCACTCGCCGGACGGTTCGAGAGCCAAGGGCTACTACGGCGGGACTTCACCGACGGGTTCGTTCTCCTCAACGAGCCGGGGCGCGACACGGTGGAGCTCGAGTTCTCGACACCGATGCAGGTCGCGCTCGGCGAGTCGGTCGAGTCCTTGGAGCTCCCGGGTGGGGAAGCGGTTGCGTTCGAGGGCTCTCCCGCCGATTGCGTGGAGTTCACCGTCGACGGCGACGACGCCGCTCCTTACTGCCCGGCAGACGAGTAGCGATCGACCGGTGTCGGTCAGACGCCGTTGAGCACAGCGACGGTTGCGAGCGTGTCTCCGATGTCGATGAAGTCGACGGTCACGAAGTTGGCAAGCGTCGAGTGGAAGTCCTCGCATTCGCCGATGCGATCGAGGAGCAGCGGGTTGTGGTTGACCTGGTCGGCGAGGTCGGGCGACCCGAAGACGTTGGTGAGGAAGTGGTTGAGGATGAACAGGTCGTTCGTCGGCACTCCCCTGTTGTCGACACAGGAGAAATCGGAAGGCACCGAGTTGGAGAAGTGCGTTTCGAACGAGTGCTCCCACACGTTCATGAGCCAGGGGTAGGTGGGGTCGACGGCGACGTCTTGGAGCACGACAAGGCGTGTTCCGGCGTCGATCATCTCCCCGAGCGTCGGCCAGGCACCACCGCTGCGGACATATGCGTATGGCGCAAGGCCTGCTGCGTCGAACGCTCCGGCGGTGAGGTCGTGGTCGAGGTAAGACTCGATGATGAGCGTCACCACCGCACCGGGATTGTCGTCGATAAAGCTTCGGATTTCGGCTAGTCCTTCGACCAACGGCTGGCTCCCGAGGGCGCAGAACGCATGGCACAGGTAGGGCGTGTCGGGGTCGACTCCGGGCACCTGAGGGTTGCCGATCCCGTTGAGGTCGCCGGCTCGGTAGGTGTCGAGCATGAGGGCCCTCACCCCAGCTTCGAGCTGGGCGAGGACGTCGAGGTTCTGGTTGGGGCCGGTCCATCCATCGGCTGCACTCGACATCGCATTGTGGGTGGTGGCGTAGCGGGCCTCGTCGAAACTGCGCTCACAGAGCTCGTGGTGGCCGTTGCAGCCGTTGACTATGACCGGCTCGATCTCGACGACGACACGCTCACCGTCGGAAGCGCCGACCACCATGTTGTGCTCGCCGGGGTCTAGTTGTGTCGCGTCGAGGGTGAACGTGAACGGGGCGGTCTCGTCGACCTCGACCCAGTCCGAACCGAGGCTCTCCGGAAACAGGCGGACGACCGTCGGGTTCATGTCCGTCACGGTCGCATCGATCGTCAGGGTGCCTTGCGCCGCATGCCAGACGGAGCTCGCATCGATCGTAGGCACCGGCTCGCCGGGCTTGGGAGCCGGCCACACGCACCCGGCCGCCAGGAGACACACAGCCAGCAATGGAACGAAACGTCGAGTCATGTCGAGAACAACCAAGGGGGTCTGGGCCAGTTCAGCCGGTCAACGCGACAGCTCCTGATGGTAGGCCTTGTGGGCGGTGTTCCAGTTGAGTGTTGGGCGGGGGATGGTGTTGATGCGGCCTGCGATGTATTCGAGGTCGGTGGGGCCGAAGGCGTTTAGGTCGGTGCCTTTGCCGACATAGCGGCGTACAAGTGCGTTGCCGGCTTCGTTGGTGGGTCGTTGCCAGGGGGATTTGGGGTCGGCGATGTGGATCCCGATCCGGGTTGCGAGTGCGAGCTCGCGGTGGCGGGCGATCTCGGCTCCTTGGTCCCAGCTGAGGGTCTTGATCACACCTGGGGGAACCGTCGCCAAGAACGAGCTGAGGGAGTGATAGACCGCGTCGGCGGACTTGGACGCCACCGTGAGGAGCCACAGGTAGCGGGTCATGCGGTCAAATAGGGTGATGAGCGCTGACTTGTTGTGGGCGCCCACGATCAGATCTCCTTCGAGGTGGCCGACCTCGCTGCGCTCAACAGCTTGTTGTGGCAGGTCCCGGATCGAGCAGTAGATCCCCAACGGGTTCGTATCTGGTGGGTTGGTGCGGCGTTTGCGGCTCCGCCGTCGCCGGTGCAAGAACTTGTGCGCCCCTTTGCCCAACGGCCCCGCACCGCGGGTCTGGATCGACTTGTAGATCGTTTCATGGCTGATCGTGGCCACCCCCGGGTATAGGCCCTGGGAGATCTCAATGGAGATCCGCTTCGGCGAATCCAGGGCCTCGAGCCGCCCACGCACATGAGCACACAACACAGGGTCAGCTTCGAGCTTGGAGACTTTCGGGCGTCGACGGCACCGATCAGCCCGACGCTGCGCACGCTCAGGGCAATACTGGTTCCGGCCCCCGTTTCGGTCGATCTCCCGATTCACTGTCGAGCGACACCGCCCAACAACCTCAGCGATCTCCGAATCGTTCATCCCCAACTTGATCCCCACAAAAATCTGGGCGCGATCAATCTCAGTCAACGGATTAGATGGCATTGTGGGCTCCTCCACCGGTCAGTGGTCTTTCGATTCACACCGAGCAGCCTGCTCGGCAGATCGCCCTGACCGGTGGACCCAGCTACATCACCGTGTAGCCGTCACCACTTGAACTGGCCCTGACCCCGTTAGTTGTAGCTCCTGTGTACCCAATCGGCGACTCGGAGCTGGTCGGTGACGGACTGGCCGACGATGGTGACGACCAGAGCAACCACGCAGAGAACCGCCGTTCCGAGCACCAAGAACATCACGAGAAGCTGCAAGGCGACCGCATCGATCGGGTCGACACCGGCCAACAAGAGACCGGTCATCGCACCGGGCAACGCTATGAGGCCGACGACCTTGGTGCGTTCGACCTGGGGGATGATCGCCGCGCGCGCCGCCCGAGGGGCCATGAACCGGACGACGTCGCGTCTACCGAAGCCCATCGACAGCACTGCCTCGATCTCCCCCACCCGGTCTCGGCTCAGCTCAACCGCCTGGTTGACCCCCAGCACCGCGGACGGAACGGCATTGCCGATCGTGATGCCGGCGATCACGACCAGTTCGACGGCACCGAACTCGAGGACCGAGAAGCCGAACGTCACAGCCAATGTCATCGCAGTGGAAAAGACGAGAGCCACGAACCCGACAACGGCTACGCGGCGAATGCGCAGCGTGGCGCGGCGGACGACGACGGCCGAGGCGACCAGGACCATTGCTGCCACCCAGATACATGCCCACACGACCTCGTGGGAGCTTTCGAAGATCGTCATGAACAACAACCCGACGGCGAGCAGCTGAACGACTGCTCGAACTGCCGAGATCGCTACCTCGCGCTCGATGCCGAGCCGGTACCAACGGGCGATCGCGAGCGACACGACGACGAGGGTCAGCGACGCGGCGAAAACCGGTAGAGCGTCGACGTTCACTCGGATCCCTCGCGACCGAGCGCGCGCAGGGGGTGACGGGTAGCCTGCCGCCTCAGCAGGTCCGGCCTTGCAAAGGGGAACACGATGCGAGCGCTAATCACCGGTGCGGCGGGGTTCATCGGGAGCAGTCTTGCCGATGCGCTCATCGCGCGAGGTGACGAAGTCGTAGGTATCGACGCCTTCACCGACTACTACGCCGAGTCGCTGAAGCGATCGAACCTTGCGGACAGCGTCGACAACGATCGCTACCAGCTGATCGAGGGCGACATGACCGAAGTCGACCTCGCTTCGATCGTCGAATCGGTCGACATCGTGTACCACCAGGCGGCCCAGCCCGGGGTGAGGAAGTCGTGGGGAACATCGTTCGACGACTACACCCGCAACAACGTGCTGTGCACACAGCTCGTTCTCGAGGCGGTCGCCAACAGCGGTCGACGTCCGAGGGTGGTGTACGCCTCGAGCTCGTCGGTCTACGGCAACGCCGACTCCTACCCGACGTTCGAGACCGACCTCCCACGCCCACACAGCCCGTACGGGGTCACCAAGCTCGCGGCAGAACACCTGTGCTGCCTCTACGCCGCGAACTTCGGTGTCGACACCGTCTCGCTGCGCTACTTCACCGTGTACGGACCTCGCCAACGGCCCGACATGTCGTTCCATCGACTCTGCGAGGCAGCCCTCGGTCGCCAGGTGTTCCCTCTCTACGGCGATGGCAGCGCTGTGCGCGACTTCACCTACATCGCCGACGCGGTTGCCGCGAACGTCGCCGCGTCTACCGCCGACCTTCCCGCCGGGAGCGTCGTCAACATCGCCGGCGGCTCGAACATCTCGATGCGCGAGGTGATCGATCTGATGACCGAATGGATCGAAGGCTCACTCGAGATCGACCGCTACGAAACGGCCCGTGGCGACGTTGCCCGCACGGGCGGCTCGACCGATCGTGCCCGTGAGCTCCTCGGCTGGGAACCGGCAGTGTCGATCGAGGACGGTCTTCGGACACAGCTCGAACACCACCGAGACAACCCGCCGACATGATCGACGACGCTGCACCGACCCTCGGGCAGCTCGGTTGGGGAAATCGGGAAGAAGCCAACTTCGATCGATCCGCGTTCGCCGACTCCGAGCCGGCCCGCGTTCTGCGCCACAACGGGACTCGGATCCTCGTCGGTGTCGACCGAGGCGAACGCGACGTGCCCGTGCGACCGGCGCTGCCTCCTATCGCCGTGGGCGACTGGGTGGTGCTCGACGGCGAGAGGATCGAGGACCTCCTGCCGAGGTATTCCCTGTTGCAACGCCGGGATCCGTCGACGGGTTACGGCCAGCCGATCGTTGCAAACGTCGATGTGGTCGGCATCGTGTGCGGGCTCGACCGGGGTGTGAACACTGGCCGCATCGAGCGTTTCGTCACCCAGGTCTGGGACGCGGGAGCCGTTCCTCTCGTCGTCTTGACCAAGACCGATCTCGTGGGCGACGTGACAGAACACTTGGAGCCCGCCGAGCAGGCGGCACCCGGCGTGGACATCGCACCGGTCGCCGCGGAGCTCGGTCACGGTGTCGAAGACTTGGCCTCGCTCCTCGTCGACAAGACCGTCGCCTTTGTCGGTGAGTCGGGAGCCGGTAAGTCGACGCTTCTCAACGTGCTGGCCGGAGACGCCATCGCAGCCACGACATCGGTGCGCGGCGGCGACGCCAAGGGCCGCCACACCACCACAGCACGGACCCTTCACGTGCTCGCGGGCGGCTACCGGATCATCGACACCCCCGGGCTCCGCGAGGTCGGACTCTGGACCGAGGCGGAAACGGTCGATGCAGTGTTCGACGACATCACCGAACTCGCCATTGGGTGCCGTTTCAACGACTGCCGCCACGACACCGAACCGGGGTGTGCGGTGCTGTCAGCTGCCGCGGGCGGAGACCTGAACCCCGACAGGCTCGAGAGTTGGCGCCGCCTGCGTCGCGAGGCAGAGGTCGCCGAACTCCGTGCCGACACACATGCCCGGCATCAGTTCGAGCGTCATTTCGGTCGGATCGCCCGCGAGGCGCAGCGGATGAAGCGCAGCGACCGGGAGCGCTGAACCCTCAGCCGGCGGCCGGTGGCTCGTCGCCTCCGAGCTTGTCGACGGCGTCGCGCGCCATGTCGTCGGCCTGGTCGAGTTTGTCGCTGAACTTGCCACCGGTCTTGTCGTCGACGACATCGGTCGCCTTGTCGACACCATCGACGACCTTGTCGCCGTGATCTCGCGCCGCGTCCGCGATCTTGTCCTTGTTGCCTGCGAACAGATCCTTGATCTTGTCCATGAACCCCATGTGCCCTGCTCCTCGTACTCGAGTTCCCGCCCGAACCGTACTCGATGAACGAGACCAGACCGGGATGAGTCACCGCTTCACGGCCTGGCCGAACATGACACCGGCGACGCGCCGCAGCTGGATCTCCTCGGAGCCCTCGGTGATGCGGTAACGGCGGTGGTGCCTGTAGATGTGCTCGAACGGTGCGTGGCGCGTATAGCCCATCCCGCCCCAGGTCTGCATCGCCTGATCGGCGGCATCGCAGACCAGCCTGTTGGCCCGGTAGTTGCACATCGACACCTGGTCGCTGACCTCCATGTGATGCTGGCGGTCCATTCGCCAGGCGGTCTGGCGAATCAACACCCGCAGCATCTCGGCCTCGGTCTGTAGTTCGGCGAGAGGGAACTGGATCGCCTGGTTCTTCCACAGAGGACGACCGAACGGCGCCCGCACACTCGCGTACTCGACAGCCTGATCGATGCAGAACTGTGCAGCACCGAGACTCGATGCGGCCTGACGGATTCGGTTCTCGTGGACGAAGAGCTGGGCGAGCTCGAGCCCACGGCCCTCGTCGCCGAACACGGCCGCGTTCGGCACTCGCACGTCGGTGAAGCTCACGTCGGGATGATCCGTCGGCATGTTGAACGTCCACCAGTAGGGCCCGATCTCGACGCCAGGCGCATCGGTCGGCACGAGAAAGCAGGTGATCCCGTCGGCATCGCCCGCCTCACCGCCGGTGCGCGCGAACACCATGTCGTGGGTCGCGTGGTGCATGCCTGTGTTGAACCGCTTCTGGCCATTGATCACCCACTCGTCGCCGTCGCGCTCAGCCTTGGTCTCGAGATGCGTGGCGTCGCTGCCGTGGTTTGGTTCGGTGAGCCCGAAGGCAACACGACGCTCGCCGGTGATCGACGCCTCGAGGAACTCCGCGCGCTGTTCGAGCGTGCCCTTGGCCAGCATCATGTGCACGAAGGGGAAATTGCCGACGATCGAGGACTCGTTCTGTAAGTCGTTGTGGAGTCCGAGTCCTTTGGCAGCGAGATGCTCACGAATGATCGCCATCGCGAGATTCGAGCCATCGGACCCGCCGACCTCGGCGGGCAAAGCGAATCGGAGGTGGCCGGCCGCGTCGGCTCGACGACGCATCTCTCCGAGGAGCGCCTCCCACTCAGGCTCCGGTTGTCCGCCGTTGTCCCAGTCGGTGCGCGCGTCCTCGCGGCGATGATCGAAGTACTGAATGTTGGCTTCCTCGAGCGGCTTGATCTCGGTCTCGATGAAGCCGTCGAGCGCGTCGAGGTAGGCCGCTATGTCGTCGGGAATTTCGAAGTTCACCTGGCTTCTCCGATCAGGTTCAGCATGTCGTATTCGAGCTCGACCACCCGACGGCCGCTGGCGGCGAGCACGATCGAGTCGATGAGACCGGCGCGGAACGCGGCCGCCTGCCTTGCGAGGCCGAGCGCCCACCAGGCGCAGCGAGCGACGGTCCACCATCGGAAGCGGCCCTCGTCCCATGCGCCACCGGCGTCGGTGTAGGCGTCGCGCAGCGCTTCGAGGCTGCCGAAGCCGCCGACCGGTCGGTCGTCGTTGCCGAACCGCCAGGTGCGCAAGCACAGCCAGGCGAGATCCTCGATGGGGTCACCGACGTGAGCGAGCTCCCAATCGAGCACAGCAACAAGGCGGTTGTCATCGACAATGATGTTGCCGTTGCGGAGGTCGCCGTGCACCAGAGCAGGATCGGCCGGCTCGGGACTGTTCCGCCGCAGCCACCGCAGCCCGTAGCGGACTGCAGGCATCGGATCGGGAAGCTCGGCCAGCTGTGCCTCGAGCTCGTCGATGTAGTCGCCGTGGTGCAGGAGCCGCGGGATTGACGCTGGCACCCCCGAAGGGTCGATCGAGTGAAGCTGAGCGAGGGCAGTGCCACAGTCGGCGGCCAAGAGGTCGCCGGCAGCCGGGTCGTCGTCGATCGAGCGCAGAATGTGACGCGGGATAGTGAGGCCATCGATGCGACTACAGACCAAGGAGGGCCCTCCCAGGAAACTCGGGTCATCGGTGAGTGCAAGGACTTCGGGCACGGGGACGCCGGCTTCGCCGGCCAAGCCGAGTAGCTCGGCCTCGTCGGTGACGGGCGTGCCGTCGCCGACTATCGCCTGGCTGATCTGGGCCACCGACGCGACGGTTTGGTCACCGTCGTCGACATCGATGAACAAGGTCTTGCGCTGTGCACCGACCGACGCGACACCCGTGACTCGCACCGCCGTTTCGGCGACGCCGAGCAGGCGCGCCAGTCCGGCGGCGGCGTCGGCGCTCACGCGTAGTCGGGCTTGTCGATGGCGAGTCGTCGGCGCGCGTCAGCGAGAAGCAGCTCGTACACCCTGTCGTCGAACGCGTCTTCGGTGTCGCCACAGAGCAGTTCGTCCAACCTCGCAGCGAGATCACCGAGATCGGTGTCGGGGTCGGCGTCGAGCACTGCGGCGAGAGCAGAGGACGTCTCTGCACGCGCTTCGGCACCGATCTCGAACTCGCGGGCGACGATCGCGCACAGGTTCGCCACCACCCGCGCGGCATGCCTCGCAGACCCGTCGCATGCCGGCATGACGTCGCGTGTGAGGGTCCGTTGCATGGCCTCGAGCAGCTCGCTGGCGCTCGGCTGATCGATCATGGCGCCAACCTACCCTCGACGCAATGACCCAACCCAGTGCCTCGCGCATCCGGTAAACGTTGGGGGTGAGTTGTGCATGTGTGAGGTATGCAGACGGGAGACACGATGACCCGTGAAGTCGAGGTGCTGCTCGACGGGCTCGAGCGGTTCGACGATTTCTACCGGACGGAGTTCGGGCCTCTCACCGGCGTCGCGGCAGCGGTGTCAGGAGACCGATCGATCGCCGAGGACCTCGCTCAGGAGGCGTTGCGTCGTGCTCACGACCGGTGGGATCGGGTCGGGGCGCTCGACAAGCCGGGAGCCTGGGCCCGGCGGGTGACGATCAATCTTGCACTTTCAGCGCGGCGTCGGCGCACGATCGACCTGAAGGCCCGCTTGAAGCTCGGCGCCCGCAGGGAACGGACCCTCGCCGAGCCTGGCGAGATCCACGACGACGTGTGGCAGGCCGTCGCCGAACTACCCGGCAACCAGCGCGTTGCGATCGCTCTGCACTATCTCGAGGACAGGTCGGTCGAGGAGATCGCCGAGATCCTCGAATGCGCGCCCGGCACAGCCCGTGTCCACTTGCACCGCGGTCGTACCGCGTTACGCGAATCGCTCGGAGGACAATCATGAGCAACCACGATCCCGACGACAAGATCAAGGCCGCCTTCGACGAGCTCCGCACCGACGCCGCCCGCGTCCGCGGGCCGGGAATCGAACGTCGACCAACTCCGCCTCGTCGCTTCATGCCGGTGATCGTCCTCGCGGCAGCCGCGATCGCAGCCATCATCGGAGTCGTCGCCATCACCGCCGACAGCGGCGACGACGAGCCGGGCGACCTCGCCGCTCCCGGCACGAGCACATCGATCGGCCCGGACACGACCGTTCAGTCGACGACATCGTCGACGACGAGCATCCCGACCAGCGCAGGATTGGCTGCGCCGCTCCAGATCGAGGTCGACGAGGCCGGAAATGCCTACTACCCGTGGATCTTCCCTCCGCCGTTTCTGTCGTGGTACGAGGAGGGCTGTCCGGAGCCGGCGGTGGTGCTCGAGAACTTCCTCGGCAACATCATGGGCGACTTCGACCCGAGCTACGAGGTCCTCGGCAGCGAAGATCACTGGCTCTCGTACCGGGTGTACGCGAAAGGCGAGGGCGGTTCGGTGACCGAGGAGTGGTCGATCGTCGATCTCGCCTCCATCGATCCCGAGGTCGTCGACTGCGATGCCTGGGGCGTCGTGCGAGCCAGTTCGCCCGACAACGTGACGATCGACCAACCGATGCCGAACCAGTCGGTCTCGACCGGGGTCCGGGTGACCGGTCGAGGACGCGGTTTCGAGTCCCAGATCGACTTGCTGGTGCTCGATGATCGCTACGAGGACCCGGTTGGCACCGGCTTCACCCACGGAGGATGGGAGATCGAGCCCTTCAGCGGCCTGGTGATGCTCGATCGTGATCCGCTCGATACCAACCTGATTCTGGTCGCACAGAGCAGCGGCGCCGCCGACGGTGCGGTCGAACCGTTCGCCGCGGTTCCGATCCGATTCGGCGATCCGTTGCCCGCGAGCAACGACACCCAACCCCCCATCGACCAGGAAGAGCTGCCGGAACCGTTTGATACTCCGACCAGGCGCGGTGCCGTCGTCGGAGTCGATGTAGACGACACGCTCAACGTTCGAGCTGAAGCCGGCGTCACCAACCAGGTGGTGGCCGAGCTCTCGCCGTTCGACATGGAGGTCCTCGTGCACGAGGGCTCAACGACGGTCGGCGAGGACGTGTGGATCCCGATCTCTCACAGCGGCCCCGACGTGATCCGCGGCTGGGTCAACGAGCGGTTCATCGCTAGGTTCGATGCGGAGGTGCCCCTCGATCCTCCACTCGAGCCCCTGTTGACCCAGATTCGCGAGGCGATCTCGCTCAACGCGCCCAACGAGCGCCTCGTCGACGTGCTCGCCGGAGCCGGCCAGGAGATTCGGGTGGTTCTGTCTCGTGGCGAGGGCATCGGTCGCGAAGACGAGGTCGTGCGCATGGAGGAACTGCCGAACTACGCCGGAACGTTCTTCACCGACATCCAAGACGCGGGCCTGCTCGAGACCGCCGTCGTCATGGTGGCCGACGGGCTATGGGGAAAGCCGGCCGTCGAGCTCATGACCGAGTCCGGTACCGGTGTTCGCCTCGACATGGAGTTACGCGAGGAAACGGGTCTCTGGGTCTTGAGCTCTATCGCCACCCTCATCTGACGCTGCTCTCCTGGGAGGTTGGCGTGCCCCGGTAGTGTTCAGACGATGTCGGGCGTGGTCGAAACCCCGGTCGTGGCTGTCGAGGGGCTGACCAAGCGCTATGGCGAGGTCATCGCGTGCGACCGGGTCGACCTCGACCTGCACCACGGTCGCATACACGGCATCCTCGGCGAGAACGGGGCAGGCAAGACAACCCTCATGCGCATGCTCGTGGGGCTCGTCTTGCCCGACGCCGGAACGATCGCGATCGACGGGAAGCGCTGCACGATCACCGACCCGATCGATGCGGCCGCCCACGGCATCGGCATGGTCCACCAGCATCTCTCGCTCGTCGACGCGTTGACCGTCTGGGAGAACGTAGCGCTCGGCGACGACCAGCGGCTCGATCGCGAACACACCTGCGCACTTGTCGCCGAGATCAGCCGCCGCTACGGGCTCGAGGTCAACCCGTATGCGGTCGTCGCGGACCTGCCGGTCGGCATACGCCAACGCGTCGAGCTGATCAAGTGTCTGCGCCGCGATCCGCGGGTGTTGATCCTCGACGAGCCGACATCGCTGCTGACCCCCGAGGAGTCGCGCCAACTCTTCGCCGCCTTGCGCACTGTCGTCGACAGCGAGGACCGTACCGTCGCCCTGGTCAGCCATCGCCTCGACGAGGTGCTCGAAGCGACCGACGACATCACGGTCATGCGCCGGGGCCGAGTCGTCGACCGCATCGACACCGCCGACACCGATGCCGCCGAATTGGCCAACGCCATGGTGGGGCGCTCTGTCATCTGGCGAGGCGAGGAACGGACTCTGCCGGACGAGCCAGACCCGACGCCGATACTCGAGATCCGTGGCGCGACGGTCGTCGACGACATAGGGCATCGGCCGCTCGACGCCTTCGACCTCAGCGTCGGCGCCGGGGAGATCGTCGGCGTTGCAGGGATCGACGGCAACGGCCAGACGGAGCTGGTCGACGTCATGTCGAGTCTCACGCCGTTGAGCGACGGCTCCGTGGTCGTCGATGGCGTCGAGGTGCCCACCGGGCGGGCCGGAGCCATGACCGACGCGGGCATCGGCGTGATCCCGGCCGACCGACACGATTCGGGGGTCGTGCTCGAGATGACCGTCGCGCAGAACCTGGCGATGGTCGACATCGCGCATCGCGCCAGGTTCGGAATCGTTCACCGAGCCGACATCGACGACCGCGCGGGCGCCCTCATCGACGAGTACGACATCGACTGCGCTGGACCCGACGCGCCGATGTGGTCGCTGTCGGGCGGCAACCAGCAGCGGGTCGTGCTCGCGCGTGAGCTCTCCCGCGGTCCACGGGTGTTGATCGCGGCACAACCGACGCGGGGGCTCGATGTCGGTGCAATCGAGTACCTCAATGCTCAGCTGCGAGCCGCAGCCGACCGCGGGGTCGGCGTGATGCTCATCTCGGCGGAGATCGACGAGGTACTCGACCTCTCGAGTCGTATCGCAGTGATTTTCGGCGGCACGATAATCGGCGGCATGCCACGCGGCGACGCCGACCGGGAGCATCTGGGCATGTTGCTCGGGGGCGTCGCCACGTGACCGCCACGCGCCAATCTGCGGCGCCTAGCCGTTCGGTTCCAACCGGCGGCGAGATCACCGCGCTCTATGCGATCTGCATCGCGGCTGCACTCGGTGTCTCAGCGCTGCTCGTCGAGCTCACCGGCGGGTCGGCCACCGACGTCGTCGACGCCCTAATAGAAGGCAGCCTTACAAAGCCGGGTCGCTGGGGAACGACGATCGGCACCGCCATCCCGCTGCTGCTCGTCGCCCTCGGAACAATCGTCTCGACACGGGCCTCGCTCGTGAACATCGGCCAGGAGGGCCAGCTGCTCGTCGGTGCCGCTTGCGCGGCATATGTCTCGGTGCACCTCGGAAACCACCAGGGTTGGCCGGGCAGCCTCGTGCTGTTGATCCTGCTCACCGCCGGGATCGGTGGCGGCGCGGCGTGGGCAGGCATAGCCGGCGTGTTGCGCTATCGCCGCGGGGTCCCCGAGGTTCTTTCGACGCTTCTACTGGTCGCCATCGCCACACAACTCGTCGCGTATGGGTTCAGGCACGAATCGATCCTCCTCGCACCCTTCGAGGGTCAGGGAACCCAGGTGCGACACACGCTCGCTGTGCCCGACGACGTTCGGTTGTCGCGCCTCACGCTGTTCGGCAACGAGATTCCGACCTCGGCGCTCGTCGCGGTCGCTTTGGCCATCGGCGTGAGCGTCATGCTCGCCCGAACCGTGTGGGGCTTCCGTCTGAGCCTGCTGGGCCACAACGCTCGGGCTGCACAGCGCAGCGGCGTATCGGCGACGCGCACCGGACTAACCGCGCTGCTCGTCTCGGGAGGGTTCGCCGGGCTCGCCGGTGCGTTCATGCTGGTCGGCGGTGACTTCGGCGGATACCGGTTCAGCCCGGGGTTCGCGGTGAACATCGGCTGGACCGGCCTGCTGGTAGCTCTCGTGGCGCGCGGGCGAGCGCTGCCGGCGGTAGCGTTCGCTTTCGTCTTCGCGTGCCTGCGTACCGGGTCGGGGTTCCTCGCTGCAACAGGCGTCGAACGACGGATAACCGACGTGGTGCAGGCCCTGCTCGTCCTCGCGTTGCTCATCCCGCCGGCGGTGCTGCACGTGCGAGAACGTCGCCGCAACGAGGCGGCCGCAAGGGCGAGGGAGTAGCGGTGTTCGACTTCGTGGCTGCGTTGGGCGACATCGCCTCGAGCGAAGCGGCATGGGTGGGCGCGATCTCCTTCGCTGCCCTGCTGGCGTTCGCCGCTAGCGGGGAATGGGTGGCGCAGAAGTCGGGCACGTTGAACATCTCGGTCGAGGGGATGCTGCTTGCGGGGGCGTTCGGCGCGGCGATCGGCCAGGACGTGTTCGGGTCGGTGGCCATCGGAATGGCCGTCGGCGCCGTGGGAGGACTTCTCGTCGCAACGGCACAGGCGGAGATGTCGCACCGACTCCCCGCCGATCAGTTCGTCGTCGGGCTTGCGCTCAACATTGGCGTGCTCGGCCTGACCGGGTTTCTCGATGGTGAGCTCGAACCGCAGACACAGCGGGCGACCGAGGTCGCGATACCCGTCCTGCGTCACATCCCGTTGGTCGGAGAGGCCTTCTTCGCCCAGCCTTGGCCGATGTATCTCGTCTATGTGGTCGTGCCGGTGACCTGGTGGCTCATTCACCGGACCCGCTGGGGCTTGGAGGTGCGCGCGATCGGCAACAACCCACAGTCGGCCCATGTGTCCGGCATCGACGTGAACCTGCGGCGCCGGCAATCGGTGATGATCGCGGGAATCACCTCCGGGTTGGGTGGGGCCTATCTGACCCTCGCTCTCAGCGGCAGCTTCGAGGAGTCGATCGTAGGGGGTCGTGGCTTCATCGCGATCGCGGCGGTCATCTTCGGCGGGTGGACCCTCGGTGGGACGATCGCAGGTTGCCTGCTCTTCGGCACGGTCTTGTCGTTCCGGCTCTCGTTGCCGCTGCTCGGCTACGAGCTCAACAACGAGCTGCTCACGTCTTTGCCGTTCGTTGCCACGCTGGTCGGTGTCGCACTGTTCGCGCGCCGGTTCCGCCCTCCGGCGTCGCTCGCACAACCCTTCATCAGCGGCGTCGACTAACCCCCGCCAGCTCCTCTTGAAATTTCTGCGACTTGACGCGCATGCGCGACAAACTGCAGCCAGAACCAACACCCCGCCAGAATTTCTGCAACCTGACGCGCATGCGCGACGAACTGCAGAAATTTCGCAGGACGCGATTAGGCCATGCGGTCTCGGGCGACCGCGTAGACACCCTGGTCATAGGAGAATTCGACCGTGTTTCCATCGGGGTCGGCGACCATGCAGATGTAGCCGATGGGCGGCGGCATCTGCTCGGGCGCCCTCTGCAACGAGCCCGACGCATCGGCTCGGGCTGCAGCTACGTCAACCTCAGCGCGGCTGGTGAGCTCGATGCCTATGTGAGCGAACGGGCCGAGGACCGTGCGCGGTTGATCCCCGAACGGGTTCGTCTCAGGAAAGAACTGCGACACGACGAGAAGGAAGGGGTGGTCGGGCGTGTCGGTGTGACCCAACCAGGCGCCGTATCCCAAGTCGTCTTCGCGGCGCGACACGACCTCGAGCGGCGTATGGGTGGTGTACCACTCGATCGTGGCCTCGATGTCCTCGACCTGAAGTGCGATGTGGGTCCATCTCGGAGAGCGGGGATGGATGTCGTAGGTGTCCTCGCCGTCGTCAACCTGGTCGGCGCTGCCCATCACGCCCCCCTCTCGTAGATTTCTGAACCCTGCGGTGTCATATACCGCACCGGAAGGTTCAGAAATCCAGAAAACGTGCGGGCACTCATGTCGGAGGGTCGAGGAAGTCGTCGAAGCCCGAAGGACTGTGGGGGCCGAGGATGTTCTGCTCCAACACGCCGATGCCGGTGCGCTCTCCCATCGTCGCCCGCACCAGATGCTGCACGTGCTGGTTGAAGAAGTCGGTCTCGTCGACATCGTCGAGCGACCACGACTCCGACGCCATCGCCAGCTCGTCCTTCCAGTGCCCATGGCCCCACTCGGGATGGTTGTAACCGATCCCCTTCATGCGGAACGTGAAGAGCTTCTCGAGCTCGATCTCATGACGCCTTCCATCGTCGATCGAGGTCATCGCCAGAGTCGCCGCCCGAATCATGCGGCTCCCCTCCTCGAAACTCAGGTCGTACTCGAGCCCGCGCATGTGCTCGACCTCCGGGTCCTCCACGCCCGGCAACGATGCCGGAGACCCGTAGACCGGCATGAACGCACCGACCTGGAACAGGGGTCGACCGTATCGATCCTCGAAGAGCTGGAAGTGCGACCCCATGTCGTCCCAGTGCAACGGCGCCCACAGGAAGAAGATGCCTCCGTCGCGGCTGATCGCCGGCGCACCCCGCGCATCACCACCACCGACCGGCCGCACCCCCCACGACCGATCCTTCGTCCCGAGGGTCTCCGCCCGGTCGAGCTCGAGGCAGGTGTCGCCAAACTCGATCCAACCGCTCCAATGGCCGAGTTGAGCGAACCGGGTCGTGTCCATGATCCGACGCCCGCCGTGCTGAAGTGTGTGGCGCGGTTCCTCGATGTTCGCGGTGCGGCCCTCGAACAGCAGCTCACACGAGAAGTCGGTGTCGTTGTCGCCGAGCGTGACGCGACACGACCTCATCGGCTCGACGATCTCGAGCCCGAACGGGCCGACGGTCGTATCGGTCGGCTCGATCGGGGCACGACTCGACACGTGGAAGGCATATTGCACGCCCTCGTGCACAACGCTGATCGCGGCGTCGGTGATGCCGAGATGCGGGTACCGGCCGACGCCTACGCCCAGATACAGATCCCCGGCCTTCGCATACCCGTTGAACCAGTAGCGCTCGTAGAAATCGCGGTCGCTCGTCGACGGCGTGGTGATCGGATCGGGCGTTTGGTGGATCGGGTAGTCGTCGAACAAACTCAGCATGCAGGCGCCTCCTGGGTACCCAACGCACACTAGTGAGGCTGTCGCGCTAGGAGGAAAGGTGGACCGAGACGACATCGAAGCGCTCGTGGCGGAGGCCGATCTCGCCGCATTGCTCCCCGCACTCGCCTATGCCACCGGAGACCTCTCAGTACTGCCGGACGGTCTCGTCCTCGACCCGCTTCTCGCGAGTCTGCCAGACAACGGATGGACCCCCGAAGAGCTCCAGCTCGCCCGCACATCGGCTGCAGACGCCCTCGCCCGAGTCCTCGACGAGGGTCAACACCACCCGCTCGAGGATTATCAGCCGATCATCGAGTGGATCGCCGCCCAGCCGCTCGAAGGTGACTACCTCGACATGCTCCTCGAGGAGTTGGCGCTCCACGGTGACCGGCGCAACCCTGCCTGGAAGGTCGAGACCGGCGACCGCAGGCCACGGGTCGCGATCATCGGAGGCGGGATGTCGGGCATTCTCACCGCACACCGCGTGGGCCAAACCGGGGCCGACTACGTCGTCCTCGAGAAGAACGAGGCGCTCGGCGGCACGTGGTTCGAGAACGCGTACCCCGGATGTCGGGTAGACCTTCCCAACCACGTTTACTCGTACTCGAACAACCAGAAGCCCGACTGGCCGTACCACCACTCCACCCAGGACGTTCTGCGCGACTACTTCCAGGAGAGCGCCGACGGCTGGGGTGTGACCGACCACACCCGCTTCGGGGTGCGGGTCGAGTCGATGACCTGGCTCGACGACTCGGCCGAGTGGTCGCTCGACCTCGAGACACCCGAGGGTTCCGAGGAGCTGAGGGTCGACGCGGTCGTCAGCGCGGTCGGCCAGCTCAACAGGCCCAAGCTGCCCGACATCGCCGGACGCGACGACTTCGAAGGGTTGGCCTTCCATTCAGCGCAGTGGCCGAGCGATCTCGACCTCACCGACAAGCGAGTCGGGGTCATCGGAACCGGGGCAAGCGCGATGCAGTTCATTCCCCACGTCGCGCTCGATGCGACCCAGCTGACCGTCTTCCAGCGCACGCCGGCCTGGCTCCTCGATCGGCCCATCTATCACGAACAGTTGTCCGACGGCCTTCTCGAGCTCTGCGAACTGGTCCCCGACTACCACCACTGGTATCGGCTACGGCAGTTCTGGCAGATCCATCACGGTGCGCTCGATGCCCTGCGCCGCGACCCCGAGTGGACCGGACCACTCGAACAGGCGGTCAGCCCGATGAACGACCTCATGCGCGAGATGCTGACCGAGTACCTGCACGCTCAGTTCGAGGATCGGCCCGAACTTCTGGCCAAGGTCGTCCCCGACTACCCGGTCGGGGCGAAGCGGTTCGTACTCGACAACGGCATCTGGGCCGAGACCCTCAAACGCGACAACGTCACGCTCGTCACCGAATCGATCGATCGCATAAACGCCGAGGGAGTCGTCACCACCGACGGCACCACTCACGACTTCGACGTTCTCATCTACGGCACGGGCTTCGACGCTTCGCGGTTTCTGAAACCGATGAAGGTCACCGGACGCGACGGCCAAGATCTACATGACAATTGGGGCGACGATGCACGCGCGTACCTGGGGATGACAGTCCCGGGGTTTCCGAACCTTTTCTGTCTGTACGGACCCAACACCAACATCGTGTTCAACGGCTCGATCATCTTCTTCTCCGAGTGCGCAGCGCGCTACATCGCCGATGCGCTCGAACCGATAGCGAAGGGCGAGGCTGCCTCGATCGAGGTACGCCGAGATGTCTACGAGAGGTTCGTCGCCGCTGTCGATGAACGCAACGCCGAGATGGCCTGGGGCATCAGCGGGGTCAACAGCTGGTACAAGAGCCGCGGCGGGGGCATCGCCCAGAACTGGCCCTTCCCGTTGCTCGACTACTGGTCGAAGACCCGCCACCCCGATCTCGCCGACTACGAGCTGCGCTGACGTGTGGGGCAGGAGGTCTGCCGCGTCAGCTGGCCGACACGAGAATGCGGGCCGACGCAAACGCGCCAACCCCGACGTGGTTGCCGTCGATCTCGACGGTCGTAGTCCCGTCGGGCGATACCGCTGTGACCGTGCCGGAGTTGCCGGGTAGTAGCGCCGATTCCTCGAGGAACTCCAACAGGCCGTCGCGGAACTCGAGCTCCTCGGGAATGCGCTCGACACGGAACCCCGACCCGGCGACGAGATCGCTGAGCACGACTGACCTCGTCGGCGGCTCGTAGTCGGACCCGGGAATCGGGTTGCCGTGCGGACACGTCGTCGGATCGTTGAGCACCCGCACCAGGGCGGCCTCGACGTCCGGCGATATGACGTGCTCCCAGCGCCCTGCCTCGTGGTGCGCGACGCTCCAGGACAAGCCGAGAACGTCGGTGAGGAACCTCTCGGCCAACCGGTGCCGCCGCACCACCTGCGTGGCGAGGTTCATGCCCTCGTCGGTGAGGTTGATCGCGCCGTCATCGAGGGTGACGAGGTTCTCGCGTGCCATCCGATGGATCATCTCCGACACCGCTGGCCGCGACACTTCCAGGCGCTCCGCTATGCGCGCTTGGATGACGTCGACGTCATCCTCGGCGAGCTCGAAGATCGTCTCGCAGTATTCCTCGAAGGCCGGGTGGTACTCCGGTGTTCGGTACGGCACGTCCCCAAGCTTAGAAGTCCAGACCCGTTCGCACCGCTCGACTCCGATACATGGTCCGTTCGACCCAATGCGTTTCAGTCGAGGCGATGTCTGCCCGATGAAAGAAACATGGCGAACGTGCCGGACATGAGCGACGACAAGCGCCGGTTCCGCGGTCTCGCGCTGCGAACGGTGCTCATCGGTCCGGTCCTGCTCGCGTCACTTCTGTTCCCGTCCCGCGAACCGATCCAATGGGCGCCGGTCGGATACGGCGTCGCGATGCTGGCGGTGATAGCGGTCGTCCTCGTCGTTCTGGGTCGCCGACCGGAGCCGACCAGTCACCAGGCCGTGCTCGTCCTCACCCATATCGCCGCGTTCATCGCCGTCTTCTTCGGAATCGTCGCTGCGAACGACCCGGGTGGTGCGGTGCCATACGCGCTCGTACCGATACTCGTGTTCCAAGCGGGCAACGCAAGCCGCCGGGTGGTGTTGAACGGCTGGTTCTGGGCATGCGCGGCCTACGGCGGGGGAATGCTCGCCGTCGGACTCCCGCTGCGGTATCTACCGAACCAACTGTGGATCTTCGCCATGTGCTCGGCGATCGCCATGTGGATCGCCTACTACCTGGTCGCCGAGACCAACAGGCAGCACGCTCGCGCCGCAGGGCTGGCCGAACTGACCCGCATCACCGCGTCTTGTGATGGCGTCGTCGAGGCGCTGCACGCTGCGACGCCGACCCTGCGCGAGATGACCGGGGCGTCGGAGATCGAACTGGCAGACGACGACTCCGATGCTGACGAGACCCACCGCGCGATCGAAGTCGGCCACAGGTTCTTCGTGCTCGTCGAGCCGACCGACACGAGCCAGTTCGGTGCGATCGCCGACCTGCTCGGCCAGGTAGCCGAACGAGAGGGTCAGCTCGCCGAGCTCGAGCGCCTCACGCGAACCGACCCGCTCACCGGGGTCGGCAATCGCCTCGTGCTACAAGACCTCGTCGCAGGACTCGGAACGGAGAAGAGCATCACGGTCGTCATGCTCGATCTCGATCACTTCAAGGCATACAACGACGAGTTCGGCCACCTCGCAGGCGATGAGGTGCTGAGGCAATTCGCCGAGACCCTTTCGAGTCAGGTGCGCGAGCCAGATGTCGCCGTTCGGTGGGGTGGCGAGGAGTTCTGTCTCCTGCTCGACGCCACACCTATGCAGGCGAACGTGATCGTCGACCGAATTCGCACGCTCTGGGAGTCCCGCTGCCCAGTGACCTTCTCCGCCGGAATCGCCGAATCGGCTCCCGACCCGGTGAAGAACGGCTCCCTCATCGACCGAGCGGACGCAGCGCTATACGAAGCAAAGTCGCACGGCCGCAACCGAACAGTCCTCGCAAACCCGACGAGCTCTGGCGGCAAGCCAACGACGGCCGACGAGAAGGTCGCCATCCACATCGACGAACTCCCCTGACCCGACGACTCCGGCCGTAGCGACGGCCAGGGCGGGTCGTCCCGGTATCGTGGCTCGGTTGTCCTCGCATCTCCACCTCTATCACTGGCAGCTCGACGCCCTATCGAGTTGGCTGCGCTGTGGGCGACGCGGCGTCGTCGAGGCAGTCACCGGCTCGGGGAAGACGAACGTGGCGCTCGCCGCGGCGCGCGACGCGCTGAGACGCCAGCAATTCGTGCTCGTCGTCGTTCCGTCGAGAGTTCTCATGGAGCAGTGGTACGAGCGGTTGACCGCAACGCTGCCCGAAGCACGCATCGGGCGCCTCGGTGACAGCAACACCGACCGCCCGACCGACTGCGATGTGCTTGTAACGACCCGCCATTCGGCGGCGAGCCGGCTGCCCGACCCACCAGACGGACGTGAAGGACTCCTCATTGCCGACGAGTGCCACGGCTTCGGTGGCGGAGTCCTTCGAAAGTCGCTGCTGAAGAGCTACGACGACCGGCTCGGACTGACCGCCACCCTCGAACGATCCGACGACGCGGTGACTACCGTGTTGCTCCCCTACTTCGGCGGTGTCTGCTACCGCTACGGCTTCCCCAATGCGATCGCCGACGGTGTGTGTGCACGCCCGCGGGTCGGGTTCGTCTCGGTTCCTCTAACCGAAGAGGAGCGCGACGACTACATCGCGACCGAGGCACAGCTCGTCGCCGCCCGCACTCACCTCAAACGTATCCCCGACATGCCGACCGACCCGTTCGGCGTCTTCATCGCCGCGGTATCGCACCTGGCCGAGGCCGATGCAGGCGAGAACGGGCGGGCGGCGCGCGAATACCTCGATGCATTCTCGAAGAGGCGCGACATCGTCGCCGCCAGCACGGCGAAGTACGAGGTGCTGGGCCGCTTCGCCGGGGCGATAGAACGGTCGCACGGCGCCCTGGTTTTCACCGAGACGGTACGCGCAGCGAACCACGCGATCAACCGCCTCGACCCCGACGTGTCGATCGAGATCATCACCGGGTCGACACCAAAGCGCGACCGGGAACGCATACTCGACGATCTCAGGCGCCGTGCGCTAGATGCCGTCGCCGCTCCGCGGGTCCTCGACGAAGGCGTCGACGTCCCCGACGCCAGCCTCGGCATCGTTCTGAGTGCGAGCCGCACCCGTCGCCAGATGATCCAACGAATGGGTCGAGTCCTGCGCCGCAAGGAAGCCGGCGAGGGAGCACGCTTTGTGATCGTGTTCGCGGAGGACACGCTCGAAGACCCCCGTATGCGACAAGAACGCGACGGTTTCCTCGATGAGATCGAGGCGATCGCGGACTCGTCGGAGATATTCGACTCGACACAGCTCGACGAGCTGGACGACTTTCTCGACTGGTCCGGTCCCGCCGAGGTCGTCGAACCACACCGCACCCAGACACGGGATGCGAGCTTGGTCGACGGCATTGTCGAGGGCCTCGACCCGTTCGCCCGCTACGCATGGCTGAGCTACCTCGAATGGTCCGACACCACCACCATCCACCTGGAGGCTTGGGCAAACGACCCGGCGCCTACGTCGGCGCCCGACGAGTACCTAGAGCTCGATCTGGTCGAGCTACCCGAGGTCAGCTCACCCAAGAAGACCAAGAAGCCGAAGCGGCTCTCCACCGGTGAGCAGCCGATGGCGGTCATCGCAACCGAAGGAGCATTCCTTCTTCAGTGCACCGGGTGCGGCGCGACCAGCGAACCAACCCCGTTCCGGTGGCAGGCGCTCGACCAGACCGTCGAGTGCCTGTGTGCCTGAGCCTGCGGTGGCCGTTACACACGAGGTGTCAGGAGGCCGCGCCGCTAGGAACTCAACGACGATCTCCGAGGTAGCTGGCCTCGAGGAGATCCCTGTTCTCGGCCAGCTCGGCCGCATCGCCCTTCATGACGACCTCGCCGTTGCTGAGCACATATGCGCGGTCGGAGATGCCTAGCGCGAGGTGGATGTGCTGCTCGACGAGGAGAACGCCGGTGCGCGTGTCGTCAGCGATCTGGCGCACCGTCGGCAGCATCCTCTCGACGATGATCGGTGCGAGCCCCAGGCTCATTTCGTCGACCATCAACAGACGCGGCTTCGACGCGAGAGCGCGGGCCATCGCGAGCATCTGCTGCTCGCCACCGGACAGCAAGCCCGCCCGGCGCCCGAGCAAAGGCGCGAGCGCCGGAAAGTACTCGAGCGCCATCTCGTTTGCCGCCTTGCGCTCCTTCCCACGTGCCTTGCCTCCGAGACTGAGGTTCTCCTTCACAGTCAGATCGAAGAACAGACTTCGATCCTCAGCGACATGAGCGACACCCCGGTTCGCGACCCGATGGGGAGCCTTCGAGCTGGTCGGGCTCCCGAGCACCTCGACCGATCCTTCGATGACATCGACGATGCCCGAGACCGTGAGCAGCGTTGTGGTCTTGCCAGCGCCGTTCGCACCGAGCAGTGCAACGACCTCGCCTTCGCCGACCTCGAGGTCGATGCCGCGAACGACCGGCACGCCGCGGTAGCCGGCCGACAGGCCCCTGATCGAAAGAAGCGAGCTCATCGATCACTCCCGTCGGTCTCGGTCGACGCCGACGGTGGAGTAGCGGGCGGGGCGGATTCTGAATCGAGGTCCGCCGCCTCCGAACCCAGGTACGCGGTCACCACCGCTGGGTTGGATCTGACCTCGTCGGGCGTGCCCGACGCGATGATCTGACCGAAGTCGAGCACGTAGATGAAGTCGCATACGCTCAGCACGAGCCCCATGTCGTGATCGATGAGAAACACGGTGATGCCGTGGTCTAGGAGGCTGCGAAGGCGTTCGCCGAGCGCATGGCTCTCGGCGGTGTCGAGCCCCGCGGCCGGTTCGTCGAGCAGGAGGAGCCGTGGGCGTGCCGCCAGCGCCCTCGCCGCACCGACGAGCTTGCGTTGACCCTGGCTGAGATCGCTCGGCTTGTAGTCGTGAACGTGGCTCAACCCGAGGGTTTCGAGCGCCCAATCGATGTTGGCGCCGGCGGAACTCGCCCTGCGTGGTCTCACCAGATCGGCGAGCAAGTCCCACCACCGCTCGGGCTCGGCCGCGGCGCGAAGGTTGTCGGCGACGCTGAGGTCCTCGAAGAGCTCGAGTTGCTGAAAGGTCCGCGACATACCGAGCCCGACCCGTCGGTGCGGCGGGTAGTCGTCGATGCGGCGCCCGTCGAACTCGACCGATCCCTCGGAGGGCCGGACGAAGCCGGTGACCGCGTCGATGAAGGTCGTCTTGCCGGCTCCGTTGGGCCCGATGAGCCCCACGAACGATCCCTCCTCGACCGCAAGATCGACCGAGTCGTTCGCATGAAGACCTCCAAAGGTCACCGTGAGACCGCGTGTGCGCAGTAGCGGAGGGCTCATGACAGCGACGCGAGATCGGCGGACTCGTCGGGCTCGATCGGGGCACGCGGGGGTGCATTCGTCCCTCGGATGCGCGCCCACAGATCGCGTGCCGCTCCGGTGATACCCGACGGGTACAGCAGGGCCGTGAGGATGAGCAGCAGACCGTTGACGGCAAACTGCGTGTCGGAAGAATCGCGACCCAATAACACAGTCAACACACCGCTCGTCGTGATGAGCCCCGCGAGGATCGCGGCGTTCGGGCTCGAGATGCCCGCGAGGTAAGTGGTGGCAAGCACCGTCAACGAAGAGAGCACCATGAACGAGCTCGTCGTGAGTATCGACTGCTGGTAGGCGAGGAGTGCTCCCGCTATGCCAGCGATGAACCCCCCGGCGGCGAATGCCGTGAGCTTTGCCCGGGCGACGTCGATGCCGACCGCGGCCGCCGCCCGCTCGTTCGATCGAACCGCGAGCCAGCGGACGCCCGTGACGCCGCGTCGCAAGTTCGCGACCGCAATGAAGAACAGCATGGCGATGATCACGACGAGCACGCCGTAGATGCGCCGTGGAAACGCGTCGCCGGGGGCGAAGACGCCGAAGTCGACTCCCCACAGCGTCGGTCGCTCGATCTGGCTTCCGGTCAACCCCCCGGTGAACCACTCCCATTTGAAGACGAGCTCCTCGACCGCGACCGCGGTCGCGAGCGTCACGATTGCGAGGTTCATGCCACGTACCCGTACCGCGGGGAAGCCGACGAGTATCGCAGCGACCGTGGCGATGAGCGCCGCACAGATCGGAGCGATCGGGAACGGCAGGTTCAGGCCCTCGGTCAGCCGCACCATCGCGAACGCCGAGATGCCGGCGAACGTGTACTGGGCCATCGAGATCTGTCCGACGAATCCGGTGACGACGATGACCGACAACGACACGATCATCGCGATGGCCGACACGATGATGCCGAGCCTCCACTCCGAGCCGGTCGTGAGCATCGCAACGATCGCGGCCGCGCCGACCACCGCAGCCGTGATTGGCGCGCGCGGTACGTCGGGCGCAGCGGGCATGCCGCTGCCGCCGACGGTACCTCGACCCAGGATCGTCTCGCCGCGCACCATCATCAACACGATGATGAGGACGAATGGCACACCCCACTCGAGCCCGACATCGGGCAGCCAAGGCCAATCGGCCTCGAGGTTGCTTATCTCGCGCTGGGCAAGCCCGATCGCGAGCCCAGCGATCGCCGTGATCGTGAACGATTCGAGACGGCCGACGAGCGCAGCTGCCAGGGCGGGTACCACGAGCAGGCTGAGGCTGATCGGATCGAACGGAGTGCGCGGGGCGACGAGGATCACGACCAGCCCGGCCAGAACCGTTGCAAGCGCCCAGTTGACGACACCGATCACATGAGGCGACAGCCCGAGGAGCAGCGCGCCCCGCTCGTTTTCCGCGGCGGCACGGGTCGCGATGCCGAAACGGGTGAACTGGTAGATCGCGGTGAGGACGAGCGCAACCACGAGAACAAGGCCTGCGACAGCGAGACGATCGGTCGATGTCGTGATGTCGCCCCAACGAACGACGTCGTCGGGCAGCGGACCGATCAGCACCAGGTTCGCGGCGCCACGATCTGGGAACCGCACATCGACGATGCCGATCAGATAGAGGAACAAACCGACGGTTGCGATAACACGGGCCAGCGGAGGCGAATTTCGGAGTCGTCGGAATATGAGCAGGTAGAACAGCGCTCCCAGCACGATCGACAGCAGAACGATTACCAACAGCGCCGTGAACACGGTCGGGCGATCGACGACGGAGATCTTGGCCGGGAGCCCGATCAGCGGAAGGATCAGATCACCCGAGGCCCGCAGCTCGTAGTAGGCGAAGGCGATGTACATCCCGATGGCGGCATGCGCGAAGTTCACGACACCGCTCGCCCGGTACGTGAGCACGATTCCGAGCGCGATGGCGGCAATCATGCCGCCCGGGCCGAGTCCCTGAAGGAAGTTGAGGTGCGAGGCTATTGCAGACTCCAGGAGCTGACCACGTAGGCGCATCGACGCGCCGATGCGCCACAGGTCGTCGACGCGAACACGATTCTCGTCAAGTCGCTCCCCCTCGGTGCCGGAGCGAGTGTAGTGAGAGCCCTGGCTCTAGCAGAAACCCGCCGGAGCTCCGGCGAGACTCAACCGCCGGGCGATGTTACGACGTAGTCGTCCTGGCCGTCGTCCCAGTCGATCGCCACGTGCCCGCGCGCCGCGGCGGCCTTGACGAACGTCAAGAACCCGCCGTAGCCCAGACGCTTCTCGTTGAACGAGGGGTCTCTCTTTCGCAACTGCGACTTGAGACCTGACAGCACGACCGGCTGCGCCTCTTCCACCACCGAGGCGAGCAGGCTCATGGCCGCCGCCTCCTTGCCACTGCCCGACGGGAGCGAAACATCTGGATCGCCGCGTCCCTCTAGCTCGACGACACCATCGTCGGCCAGAGCTCTGAGGAGATCGCCGAAGGCGCGGAACCCGTGGTCGGACTCGGTGAACGTCGGGTCTTTGCGGAGGATCGCCCGCTTGAGCGACGACGCTCGCACCTCCGACTCGCCCGACCGCAACAGCCCGGCGAGGGTACCCGCGACGATGCCACCGACATCGGTCGAGCTCTCCGCCCGTTCGTCTCCGGTGTCCTCGACACCATCGGGCTCGCGACCATCGACGAGCCGGTCATAGAAGAGGAACTCGTCGCAAGCTGCCGGCAAGAGGTTCGACGTCGACCCCTGGACGCCGACGCCGATCACGCGTTTGTCGAGCTCCCGAAGCTTGTGAACAAGCGGCGTGAAGTCGCTGTCGCCGGTTCCGAGCACGAACGTGGTGATGTAGTCGCGCTCGAACGCCAGCTCGACCGCATCGACGGCGAGCTTGATGTCGGCCGAGTTCTTCCTCGCCTTGCCCATGCGCTGGGTGATCTCGATCAACTCGACGTGGTGCCTCGTGAGCATGCGCCGATCGGACTCGAACATCGACCAGTCGGCATAGGCCTTCCTCACGACCACACGACCCCGTTCGGCCATCGCATCGGCGACCGGCGCCAGGTCGAAATCGGACCGCAACCGATCACGAGCACCGATGGCCAGGTTCTCGTAGTCCAGGAACAGGGCTATGCGCTCTTCGAGTTCGTCCACGCCGCACCTTACTCGCTGCGAGTTCGGGGCTGGCCGCAGGCCAGCTTGGGGTTTCGGCTTCGCCGAAACGTCCCGGCCCTTCGGTCGCTCATGCGCAGAACACGGGAGCCCTCCGGGCTCCTTGGAGTTTCGGCTGCGCCGAAACATCCCCAGCGCCGACCGCGGCTGGCCGCAGGCCAGATTGGAGTTTCGGCTGCGCCGAAACGTCCCGACCCTGCGGGCTCCGATGAACATCCCCAGCGCATCCCGCAATCGCCGGCAGAGCCGGACGATTGCTCATCGCCCAACCGGGTCAGACACCGAGCTCAAGGCGCGCTGAGCCCGAGATTGCTAGGAGCTCGGTGCCTGACCTGCATTGGCACCCTCGGTCGCGCCGCTACGTGGTCTAGGTTCTCCGGCCATGAGCGCCCCTCTTGGTCTGTCAGCCGACGAAGTCCTCACCACCACCCGGGCCGTGCGACGTCGCATCGACTTCGACCGAACGGTCGAACGCGAGGTCATCATGGAGTGCATAGACATCGCCCAGCAGGCGCCCTCCGGCTCCAATCGCCAGGACTGGTCGTGGCTGGCCATCGACGACCCCGCCACCAAGCAGGTGATCGCCGACCACTATCGCGCCGGGTTCCTTCCCTACATCGAAGAGGCGAAGCGGATGGAAGAGGCCTCGGGCACCGCCGAGGAGAAGAATCCGATCCGCGACTCCGCCGTGTACATGGCCGAGCGACTGCACGAGGTGCCTGTGATGGTGATCCCGTGCATCCGCGGACGCCTCGACGAATCGACGGCCACGATCGTGCAGGCATCACGTTGGGGTTCGCTGCTCCCCGCGGCCTGGAGCCTCTGTCTCGCCCTGCGTGCGCGGGGTCTCGGCAGCTCGTGGACCACCCTGCACCTGGGCGCCGAGCGCGAGGTCGCCAAAGCGGTCGGATTGCCGTTCGACGACTACACCCAGGCCGGTCTCTTTCCGATCGGCTACACGCTCGGCACCGACTTCAAACGCGCCCGACGCCAGCCGGCCGCGGAGACCGTTCACTGGAACAGCTGGTGAGCCAACGTCCCAACCGAAGTACAAGCCCTCGGGTTGCTCGTCTATGCTCCCGGCACGCCAAAGCTAGGGGATCACAACATGGCTCGCAGTCGGTTCACTCTCATCTGCATACTGCTCGCGTTCGCGCTGCTAGGCGCCGCTTGCAGCGAATCCGACGATGGTGGTGACGAAGGAGCGATCACGGGCTTCGAATCGACGACGACCGAAGCCGACTCGACCGCAACGTCCGCCGATGGAACCGCCGAGTCCTCGACCAGCGAAGGTGGTTCAGCGGACGCCGACGACGGCAACACCGATGGTGAGGAACCCGACCTCGACTCGGTAGTAGGCAACTTCGCCGGCGAGGAGTGGATCTTCGGCACCGTACCGGCGACACCGGTAGCCGCCGACGACTCGCTCGAGCCCGTGCGACTGGGCCTGATCAACCAGGAGAACAGCGCTGCCGGTGCGTTCCCCGAGATCCGAGGTGCCATAGACGCTGCCATAACGTTCGTGAACACCGAGCTCGGCGGGGTCGGTGGACGACCGATAACGCTGGAGACCTGCGACGCGAACCTCGATCCCACGATTTCCCAGGCCTGCGCGCAACAGATGGTGCAAGCCGGCGTGATCGCGCTCGTCGGCGGCATCGACATTGGAAGCACCGGCTCGATCCCAGTCCTCCAGGCCAACGGCATCCCTCAGCTCGGCGGGATACCGGCCAACATCGATGAACAGCAGGCCGAGAACTTCTTCTTCTTCTCGGGCGGCACCGTGGGTGGCGTCGCCGCCATGATGAAGCATGCGGCCGACAGCGGCGCCACGAAGGTTTACCTCGGCTACGGCGACTTCGGCGCCTTCACGGTTGCCGCCGAAGAGTACGGCGTGCCCGCGGGAGAAGAACTCGGCCTCGAAGTGATCTCCGAGTCGTTCGACCTGCTCGCGCCCGACTTCCTCGACGTGTTGACCAAAGCCGAGGCGAGCGGTGCCGAAGCCGTCATCCTGCTCGCTGCCGACACCGCCTGCACTCAGGCGATACCGCTGTTCCCTGAAGTCGTTCCAGACGCGCAGCTCTACATGACCGGTGCATGTGCCATCGGCGAGATCGCCGAGGCTCTCGGAGACGATCTCGAGATCATCATCATGAACAACGAGGGGCCCAACGAGTCGACCGTCGAGGGCTCGATCTACCAGGCGGTCGTCGACAAGTACGCGACCGATCCAGCCGACGGTGCCGGCACTGTGGGGTTCCGCGGGTTCATGAACCTCTATTCGATCATGTCCGAGATCGGACCCGACGATCTAACCTCCGAGGCGATCTCGGAGTTGACCGAGTCGACCGTCGAACGGCCGAGCTATTGGGGTTTCCCGATCACCTGCGCCGAGGAGCTGATCCCAGGACTGCCGTCGTTGTGTGCCCCGCAGCAAACTCTCATGCAGATGGTCGACGGTGAGATCGTCGACGCGGGCGACGGAGAGGTCATCGACCCGGCGCCGCTGCTCGAGAACGCAGGCCCCAACCGGTAGTGTGCCAGCCCCGCTTTCAACTGAGCGGAAGTGGGGTATACGGTCCTGAATGCGCGGCTCGACCGCGCTTCGCCACCAAGGGGACTCAACCATGTCCGCAACCGAAGTCGAACTCGATCCGCGTGCCGAAGGGCCTGATGCGCCGTGGCACGTCCAGGGCAGTCGCAAGCCCGTCCGAGATGAGGTGACGATCACCGACCTCGAGGTCAAGGGATCCATCCCACCCGACCTCACCGGGCGCTACATCCGAAACACGGCGAATCCCCAAACCGGCTACACCGAACACTGGTTCATCGGTGACGGCATGCTCCACGGCATGGAGCTGGCCGACGGCAAGGCCAACTGGTACCGCAACCGCTGGGTTCGCACACCGCAGTTCGACAACCCCGGTGCCGACCGCACCGAGCTCGCCCTCGACCCCGAGACGTTGACCTTCGACCACAGCGTGTCGGCAGCGAACACCCACATCATCGGCCACGGCGGCAAGATCCTCGCCCTCGAAGAAGGCGCGTTTCCCTACGAGGTGACACCGACGCTGGAAACGGTCGGCCCGTGCACATTCGGCGGCAAGCTGACGACCGCTTTCACCGCCCACCCCAAGTTCTGCGCCGAGACCGGCGAGATGTTGGGGTTCGGATACGCCCAGTTCCCGCCCTACCTCACGTACTACCGAGTCGACGCCTCAGGAAACCTTGTCCAGTCGACCGAGATCAGCGTGAACGGTCCAACGATGATGCACGACTTCGCCGCCTCGCGTAACCACGCGATCTTCATGGATCTCCCCGTGGTCTTCGATCTCGAGCTGGCGATGAAGGGTGGCATGCCCTTCCGCTGGGACGACGACTACCCACCCCGCTTCGGTGTGATGCCGCGCGAGGGAACCGACGACCAGGTCAAGTGGTTCGACATCGACCCGTGCTTCGTGTTCCACACGCTCAATGCCTACGACGACGGTGACGAAGTGGTCATGTACGGATGCCGCTCAGAGGAGGTATGGCGCGACAGTGCCGACATCGCCGTCGGGACCGACCCCGAGCCCGGTGCAGGACCCTGCCTGACCGAGTGGCGGCTCAACATGAGCAGCGGGGCGGTGACCGAACGTCAGCTCGACGATGCGCTTTCGGAATTCCCACGCCTTCCCGACACCAAACAGGGCTTCCAGTCTCGCTACGGGTACACGATCGGCATGGGCGACGCCGCCGGTGGCCTGGCGGGCAGGCTGTACAAGTACGACCTCACGACCGGTTCCAAGGAGGTGCACGACTTCCCCGACGGTCACGAGCCCGGTGAGGCGGTCTTCGTACCCGCCGAGGGCGGCACGAACGAGGACGACGGCTACATGATGACCTACGTGTACCAGAACCAGACCGACACGAGCTACATGGTCATCCTCGACGCCTCCAACTTCTCCGGCGGCCCACTCGCGGAGATCCACCTCCCCCGCCGCGTCCCCGCCGGGTTCCACACCTCCTGGATACCGGACTGAGGGTTTCGGTTCCGAACCAGAGGTTCGGAACCGAGTTCCTGTACGAGCGGCTGACGCCGCGCAACGAAGTGGTGTCAGGCACCGAGCTCAAAGTGATCGTCGTCCCAGCGCGTTCTGAGCTCGGTGCCTGACACCTGACGGTTCAAGCTAAGAAGACAGCGAAGCCAGCATTTGGACGAGCTCTACGGGGCCGCCGAATAGGATCGTGTCGACGACGGTTTCCTCCCACATCGGAAGCTCGTCGCGGATCTTGTCGACCGGGCCGATCAGCGAGACCGCCTCGACCATCTCGGTGGTAACCGCCGCTATGGCGTCGGGCTTGTTTCCGGCCAGATAGAGCTCCTGGATCGTGTCGCACTGGCCCTCGAAGCCCATTCGCGCGAACACGTCGAAGTGAAAGTTCTTGCCCTTCGCTCCCATGCCGCCGATGTAGAGCGCGAGCATCGGGCGAACCATGTCGGCGCAGGCTTCGACATCGTCGCCGGGAACGATCATCACCGTCGCAGCGACCTCGAAGTCATCCCTGTTCCCGCCGCCGGCGGCGAAGCCCGAGCCGAGAGCATCGGCATAGAAGGCGTTGTCCTTGGGTGCGAAGAACAGCGGCATCCAACCGTCGCAGATCTCGGCTGAGAGCGCGACGTTCTTCGGGCCCTCCGCCGCGAGGTAGATCGGGATGTGGTCGCGCAGCGGGTGCACGGTCGACTTGAGCGGTTTGCCCAGCCCTGTGCCACCGTCGAAGGGCATCTGGTAGAAGTCACCGTCGAACTCCACCGGCTCATCGCGTGCGACGATGCGGCGGACGATCTCGACGAACTCGCGTGTACGAGCAAGGGGACGCGGGTACGGCTGTCCGTACCAGCCCTCGACAACCTGGGGCCCGGACGCTCCGAGACCGAGGATGAAGCGGCCACCCGAGAGATGATCGAGTGTGATCGCCGCCATGGCCGTCGCTGCCGGAGTGCGCGCCGACAACTGTACGATCGACGTTCCCAGCTTCACGTTCTCGGTCGACGAGCCCCACCATGCCAGCGGGGTCAGCGCATCGGAGCCGTAGGCCTCAGCAGCCCAGATGTGTTCGAAGCCCAGGCGATCGGCCTCGGCGACCGCCTCGACGACGCCGGGCGGTGGACCCGCTGACCAGTATCCGGTGTTGTAGCCAAATTTCATGGTCCATGGCTACCAACTCTTTCGCCCTGTTGCCCACCGGGCAGTAGGTTGACCCCGACCGAAGCCAACAAGGGGGCACGATGCCGGGACCGCTCGAGGGATACAAGGTTGTCGATCTGACCCAGGTGGTGTCGGGACCGTTGGCGACGATGCTCCTCGGAGACCAAGGGGCCGAGGTCGTCAAGGTCGAGCCACTCGGAATGGGCGACTCGACCCGCGTGCCCGCCTTCACCAAAGCCGGTATCGGTGCGTTCTATGCCAACTGCAACCGTGGGAAGAAGTCGATCGCGCTCAACCTCCAGGACGAGGCGGGTCTCGGTGTTGTGATCGATCTGGTTCGTGAAGCCGACGTGTTCGTCGAGAACTTCCGCCCGGGGGCATGCGACCGCCTCGGGCTAGGATATGACGCACTCAGAGAGGTCAACCCCGAGCTCATCTACGTTTCGATCTCGGGGTACGGCCCGAGCGGCCCGATCGCCAACCGGCCCGTTCTCGACCCGGTCATCCAAGGGATGACGGGGATCGTCGACCGGCAGATGAACCCCGAGATCCCCTTCCCCGACCTGGTCCGCAATCTCATCGCCGACAAGTCGACGGCCCTCACGGTCGCTCAGGCGATCACCGCTGCGCTGCTGGTGCGCGAGAAGGGCGGCGGCGGCCAGAAGCTCGACGTACCGATGCTCGATTCGACGCTGTACTTCTTCTGGCCCGACGGGATGATGGATCTAACCATGCTCGACGAGGACGCCACGCCTGGCACACGCCTCAGCCAGGTGTACAGCCTCACCGAGTGCGCCGACGGCAAGATCGTCTATTTCGCTCTGACCGACAAGCATCGCCACGGCCTCTTCAGGGCGCTGAACCGCCCGGAGCTCAGCGAGGACGACCGGTTCGCGACTATGGCAGGCATCAGCGTGCCCGAGAACTTCGCCGAGCTCGGCAGGATTCTCGCCGAGGCGTTCTCACAGATGCCGAAGGACGAGGTTCTTCCACGGCTGGCGGAGGAGGACGTGCCAGCCGGTGAGATCCTGACGGGCGAAGAGGCGATCGAGCACCCGCAGATCGTGCACAACGGGTGCCTCGTGACCTGGGAACACCCCGAGGCGGGCAAGATCCGCCAGCCCGTGCCGGCGGCTCGGTTCTCGAAGACACCGGCCGAGGCAACCCTGTCGGCGTCGAGGCTCGGAGAGGACAACGACGAGGTACTCGCCGGCCTCGGCCGCAGCGCCGAGGACATCGCCGCCATGCGAGACGCCGGCAACCTGCTCTAGCTAGCTGCGAGTTCGCGCCCGTCGGGCGCTCATGCGCAGAACGCAAGCGCAGTTCGCAATCGCTGGCAGAGCCAGACGATTGCTCGAGTGACAACCCGACGGTCTCAGGTCGGTTCGAAGGCGGCCACCGCTACGGGGATAGCCGACTGAACGACCATGCCGGACACCGCGTCGTAGCCCGATCCGGTGCTGACTAGACGGCTGGTCGGTGTACCGATGTCGCGCACCTTGTCATCGGAGCCCGACCCGTCGCCCCACGAGTGAGCCATCGACACGACTCCACGGCGCACGTCGGGCGCGGCCTCGGCCACACCGACGATGGTGCCGTACGGCGATGCGATCTCGACGAGGTCGCCACTGTCGACATCGAGCGAAACCAGATCGTCGGGATGCATGTATGCCGGGTTCGTAGTGCCCTTTGCTGCGAGCCCCGGCAGCTCGGGGCCCAGTGAATTCAACGACGCCTTGAGGCGGCGGCTCACGAGTCGAAACGGGAAGCGATCGGGGTCGAATCCATCGAGAACCTCCGCGCCTGTCCGCTCCGCGGCTACCTGTGCCAACTCATCGACGACGTCGTCGGGCGCCAACGAGAACCGTGCGGTGCAATCGGGGTCTGGGGGCTGTGCGACACGGCCAAGCTCGGGATGGATCACGCCGCGGTTCTCCCGCATCGTTTGAACCGAAAGTCGTGCTTTCGCATAGGCCATGTCGAGCACGAGATCGTCGTCGGGGTCGTCGACCTCGGCGAGGTCGCCGCCCGCGAGCGGCAGAGGGGTCTCCATCCTCCGGGCCAGACCCCAGAACACCTCCCACTCGTTGAGCACGTCGCCCTCGGGCTCGATGACGGCGTCGGTGTAGTTCGTGTAGGGCGCCGTAAACCACCGATCCATGATCTGGGGGATGTCCGCCCGCTCGAGACCGAGCGTCGGGGCGATCACATAGTCGGCCTCGCTGGCGGTGGCGGTCATTCGGTGGTCGATGACGACGAGCAGCTCGAGGTCGCGAAGTGCGCGCATGGTGAGCGCCTGGTCGGGGAAGGCGACCGCAGGGTTTCCACCCGACACGATGAGAGCGCGGACTTGGCCCTCGCCCGGCTCGAGGATTTCCTCGGCGAGCGCTGAGCTGAGCATCTCGCCGATGTAGCCCCGTAGACCTCGGACGCGGTGTTCGGCGCCTCTTCTCGGGTCGCGCGGTGCGACGGCCTGGGCTCGATGCGCAAGCTCGGGCATTAGGAACAGAGGCGCCTCGATCTCGTCGCCCTCCCGGTTGACCCTGCCGCAGATGACGTTGAGTGCACCGACGAGGAACTCGGTGAGACCGGAATGCGGCGCCATGTTGGGTCCGGTTCCGGTACCAGCGGTGCCGCGAGGGCCAGCGGCAAACAGTTCCGCCGCTGCGACCAGGTCGTCGGTGTCGAGGCCACATCGCTCGGAGACGACATCGGGCGTGAACGGATCGACCGCCGAAGCAAGCCGATCGAGCTGTTCGGTCCAACGATCGCAGAATTCCTGGTCGTGAAGTTCGCGCTCGATGACGAGCCTGAGCAATCCGGCGACGAGAGCAGCGTCCTCGCCCGGCCGCACCTGGAGGTGAACATCGGCGGCTGCCGCCAACTCGGTACGCCTCGGGTCGACGACGATCAGCTTCATCCCACGATCGCGCGCCCGCCGCAGGACCGTGAACGGGTTGGTGCCCTGGAGTCCGCCGGTGGCGCCGTAGCTCGAGACCAACGGGTTGTAGCCGATCGCCATGATCACATCGGCGTCGCGGAAGTTGTGGAAGCCGGCCTCCCAATCGCCGAGGCGACCCGGCGTCGTTGCTTTGGCCGGCTGGTCGATGGTGAGAGATGTGTAGAACGACGGCGACCCGAGCCCACGATGCCAGCCGCGCGCAACCGGCACGGCGGCGGCGTTCTGGTAGGCGCCGGTACCGGTGTAGCTGGCGATCGCGCGCGGTCCGTGCTCGTCTCGAATCTCGCCGAGTCGCGCGGCGATGTCATCGAGCGCGGTCGAGCTGCCGACGGGCTCGAGGTGACCCCCAGGCGCACGTCGCAGGGCCGAGCGCAGCCGGTCAGGGTGGTGGAGCTGATCGGCGAGCTGGCGTCCCTTGATGCAGGTGTAGCCCTCGAAAAGGGGGTCGTCGGCCGCGCCGCGAACCCGTCGAACGCGTCCCTCTTCGATCTCGAGCTCGACAGGGCACCCGGCATGACAGATTCGACAGAACGATCGGCGTGTCTCGATGACGGTCTCCCTTTCGGCCGGCGCTTCATCATCGCGACGATGGGCACCGACCGACGGCTCCATGTAGCTTCGCACAGGTGAGCGAAACCGTGAATCTCGAGGACTTCGGGCTATTCAGCCCCGCTGTGCAGCAGTGCCCACACCCGTACTACAAGCTGATGCGCAAAGAGGACCCGGTCTTCAGCGTCGACCGCGGCGACGGCACCGAGGTAATGCTGATCACGCGACACGAGGACGTGCTGCGGGTGCTGACCGACCCCGCGACGTTCTCGTCACAGTTCGACCTCTTCGGCATCCCGATCAGTCGTGAGCTCATCGATCGCATGAGAGCGCTCTATGCGGAGAAGAAGGGCTACCCGCGTGTCAACACGATGCTGACCGCCGACCAGCCCGAACACACCCGCTATCGCAAGCTGGTCAACAAGGCATTCACGCCGCGGGCAATCACGGCTCTCGAACCGGAGATTCGCGGCATCGCTGGGCGCCTCGCCGACGCGGTCGGCCAAGGCCCGGTCGATTTCGTCCCGTCGTTCGCCGTTCCGCTGCCCGTGACGACGATCGCCCGCGCGCTCAATGTGCCGAACGATCGTCTCGGCGACTTCAAGCGCTGGAGCGATGATGCGATCGCCTCGATCGGAACCGACATCTCCGACGACAGGCGCGTCGAAGCCGAGGCGAGCGTCATCGAGTTCCAGCACTACTTCGCAGCGCAGCTCGAAGCACGCCGGGCCGAGCCTTCCGATGACATCCTCACCAACCTGCTCAACGCCCGCATCGAGACCGACGACGGGGTCGACGTCGAAGGTGAGGCGACATCGCTGTCGATGGCCGAGATGCTGAGCATCCTTCAACAGCTGCTCGTCGCCGGCAACGAGACGACCACCAAAGTCCTGACCGAGTCGATTCGGCTGTTGGGTGAAAACCCCGATGCGTGGACGACGCTGCGCGAGGACCGGTCGCTCGCGAAGTCCATCGCCGAGGAGGCGATCAGGCTTTCGAGTCCCACGCAAGGCATGTTCCGAGTGGCGCGCGTCGACACAGAGATCTCTGGTGTGCCGGTTCCGGCAGGGACCAGCGTCATCATCATGTTCGCTTCGGCCAACCGCGACGAAGCACTCTTCGACGATCCCGACCGGTTCGATCACACACGAGACGCTCTCACGAGCCACCTCGCTTTCGGCAAGGGCATCCACTATTGCCTCGGCGCCAACCTTGCCCGGCTCGAGATCGTTATCGCCCTCGAAGAGCTCAGCGCTCGCTACGAGTCGGTTGAGCTCGTCGACACGAACGATTACCCCTACGACCCGAGCTTCATGCTCCGAGGGCTCCAGCGCCTCGACGTGACGTTCAGGTAGTTCCGACAGGTGTCAGGACGTTAGCGATAGGTAACCTCCTGTCGCCTGACTGAAAGCGCCAATGCAGCGGTGTCAGGCACCGAGCTCGTAGCAGCCTTGGGCTCAGCGCGCCTTGAGCTCGGTGCCTGACACCCATGTGGTTCGGGCTTAGGCACCTACCCGCGCCCGCCTCCTGACACCTAAGCCTGGATCCACCGTTTCTAGCCGTTTACATCGCCCCTCCGGAAGGCCGTTCAAGCCACGGAGGCTCTTGGCAACAGGTACGCCTCGTGACCGTCGATGAAAGCGCCTCCGTGGCGCTAGAACAGCCCGCCTGGAAGGCAGTGATGCGAAGCCTGGACTACGGGGCATCAACTCATTTCGGTGGATCCAGGCTAAGGACTCACGGCAGCTATTCGCCGTAACCCGACATGAGTGCGATCGCGATCGAGATGTCGAGATCGCGGGTTCGGAGGGTGGCGATCCGGCGACCGGGTTGCACCGCGTCTTTGACCCCGCCGCACGCATCGCCGAGAAATGCTGCGGAGGCCTCGAGGTCGGCACAGGTCAGCGCCAGCCCCCACGCCACCGCAGGGCCGTCGCCGTCGGGGTGGTCTGGGCCGACGAGCTCGAGTATCACGTCGCCCAGCCAGAAGAACGTCTGGCGCCGATCCGTGCCACCTACGTCGAACCGTGTGACCCGACGCGCCTCGACACCAACCGCCTCGAGCGCCGCTGTCGTGCGGTCGCTGTCGGGCGACACGACGACCAGGTGGTCGATGGATTCGACGCCGTTCGGGTGCTCGCCGCCAGGGCTCGGATCACTCGCATCGTCGAGTCGACCGACGGGCAGACCGTCGATGGGGCCGGACAAACCCTCGATGTCGAGCCCCACCACTCGACCCGAACCGCTTTGATCCAGCAACACCGAGGTGTTGCTGATGCGGACCCGCCCGTCGTCGACCGTGAACCCTGCCGCACGCCAAGCCGCCGAGTCGTCGGCAACGGCAACCGATTTCAGCTGGAAGCCTTCAGCCATCAGCATCTGCCCCTCTCGTTGTCGAAGATGTGCATCATCACGGCCGCTGGGTCGATGACCCATGGACCGTCGCGGCTCACGGTGACGTGTGCTACCTCGTCCCTGTCGAGTACGCGGTCCCGCTCGCCGTCGAAGGCGAGCACGCACGGTCCCTCCAGCACAACCGATCGGTCGTCGCGTTCTCGGACATGACTCGCACTGCCCACGAGATCGACGTAGTGGCCAGGCGCGAGCGGCACGCGGACCGACTGCCCAGCTCCGAGCTCCACAGCGGTCGCACCTTCGGCGGCTCGATCGATCGGCGCGAGCCGCGCAGCTATCGCCGAAATGCCGACCGCCGACGGATCGGCGATGCAAGCGACGACATGGGTGACCGTGCCTGCGTCGACCACAGCGCGCGCTCCTACGAACTCGTGGGTGAGTCGGGCGACGTCGACCAACGCGATCTCCTCGTCGTCACCGATGCGCACACGGAGCATCTTCGCGCGCTCCGCCACGCGACCGAGGTCCACCCGTCCGGCCGCCACCGCGCCGGCCGCTTCGCCCGCGGTGGTCGCTTCGAGCCGCTGCGGGAACACGTTGTTCGTCCCCGTCGACAGCGCCACGAGTGGACAGTCGGGCCACGCGAGCGCGACGTCGCGTTGCGTGCCGTCTCCACCCAACGCGACGACCGCTCCGACTCCGCGACGCCGCATCTCGGTGAGCGCTCGGGCCGTGTCGACCGCGCGTCCAACGGGTGTGACATCGAGCATCTCTATTCGATCAGGGGCATCCACCTCGTCGGCGGCGCGGCGGGCGATTCCGTGCTTGTCGTCGGCACAGAGCACCAGGTCCGCGCCACCGGCAATCGCGCCGACAGCGGCTCGAGCCAGCTGCGCGACCTTCTCGGCATCGGAGGTTTGCGAAGCGTGGGTTACGAGGCGGCGGATGTCCTTGCCGGCTGCCGGATTGGCGAGAAGCCCCGCGATCACGCCGTGGGCTCGTCGCCCAACGCCCAGCGAATACCTCGCCTCAGCATCTCGTGATATTGCGGCTTTTCCCACGAGCAGCGTTCGATCTGCGGGTAGTAGTCGACCACCGGCGCCATGTCGTAGTGCCCCCGGCAGTGTCCGAGAGTGTTGTAGAGAACCGCCCCGTCGCCCAGCTGCCTGAGGTAGCTGATGAGGTGCGGTTCGGTCGCGTCGGTCCAGTCGGCCTCGGCGAACCCGTGCGCCTTGCCACTCCAGTGCGTGTGCAACAAGGGCTCGAGCGCATCGCGGTCGTGGTGTTCCATGAGGTACAGCTCGTCGTCGGTGTCGAACGGCTCGATGCCCTCGACGAGCCAGTGATCGGAAGCCAACTCGACCGAATATGGAGCGATCGGCGGGTGGGCGACGAACTGCGATCCGAGCGTCTCGGCCCATCGGGGGAAGCACCTCGGCGCCTCGACACCGTCGGGACGGGGCAGGTCGAGAGCGGCGTTCGTCCCGTGAAGCGCAAACCATCGTCCACCGCTGCTCACCCAGTCGGCGTAGGCGCGCTGCGCCGGTTCGGACGGGCGAACATCGCAGGTGTACGACAGCAAGAACGCTGCGCGCTCGAGCAAATCGGTGTTCTCGTAGTCGCAGGTGACGGTGACACGGACATGCTCGTGCTCGGCCAAAAGAGCCAGCAGCTCACGACGCGCGTAGTCGATGTCGTGGTACTTGCCGCCCGCTACGAGCAGCGCATCGACTCGGTCGGCCACGTCAGAAGTCGACGCGCTTGAGGAAGCCGCCGTCGACCGTGAGGTTGACGCCGTTCACGTGGCTCGCGGCGGGGCTGGCGAGGAAGGCCACCGCCCGTGCGACGTCGTCGGGTGTACCGAGCTCGCGCTGGGGATGCGCCCGGGTCGTGGCCTTGTAGAAGTCCTCCATGTGGTTCTTGATCATGTCCCAGTCGCCGCCCTCGACCATGATCGGTCCAGGCGACACGACATTGCACCGCACGCCCTGAGCGCCGAGCGTCTGGGCCTGGCCGAGCGTGTAGTTGACCACCGCCGACTTGAAAGCGCTGTAGCTGTTGGAGCCTGGGCCGAAGTGCTCGGCCGTCGCGGTCGTGCCGATGCTGACAACGCTCCCTCGATCGGAGGCGACGAGGTGCTCGGTCGCCGCATCGAGAAGGTGCACGAGCGCCATGAGATCGACGTTGAAGTTCGTCTCCCAGCCGGCGATGTCGCCAGCGGGTTTGCCCGAGGTGTTGTGGATGAGGATGTCGATACCGCCGAGGGTGTCGGCGCTGTCGGCTACCCAACCACGCAGCGCATCGGCGTCGGCTGCGTCGACGACACCACCGGTGACCGTTCCGTTGGCGCCGAGCTCGCCGACCGCGGTGTCGACGTCGGCCTCGG
The DNA here is from genome assembly GCA_965216815.1 of Acidimicrobiales bacterium. Taxonomy (GTDB): domain Bacteria; phylum Actinomycetota; class Acidimicrobiia; order Acidimicrobiales; family SHLQ01; genus JADFOM01. The sequence goes on from OZ244202.1 coordinate 645,722, forward strand.
TCCGGGCACAGATCGCTACGGAGGCTCCCTCCGCAAGCAGGGTCTCGGCGATTGCCCGTCCGATTCCCTTTGTAGCTCCAGTGACGAGCGCGCGTGCGCCATCCAGTCCGAGATCCATTGTCTTCCCTACGCCTTCTTGGTGAGATTGAGAGCGCCAGCGTCGGCTGGCGCACGGGACGTTAGCGGAAGAAGGCACAGAGCGAAGCACCCACCCGCTAACTCCGAGGCTCCGAACTCGGAGAACTCGGCGTGTCTGCGTGCCCGTTCAGCCTCTCAATTTCGGTGGTGGCGGTCCAGTCAGGTGAGGTTGAGCGGGGTGAACCGATCCGTCAACAGATTCGCATAGGCCTGGAACCGCACTCCGAAGTCGGCAAGGCCGACGGTTATACGGCGCATGCCTTCGGGGTAGCGGCCTGTGAACAACACCGCGAACCAGGCGATGGCACCGACAAAAAACCAGATGATGGCGTAGACGTAGTAGACGATGACGCCGGGAATCAACAGGAAAAAGCGGAAGAAGACCGACAGTCGGTCGCGAGCCTCGAGCTCTGGCTCGACATCGACCCCGAGCGAATACGTACCCGGGTCCGCGCTGACCGAATCGAACTCGAACGGCGGGTACTCCTCGGTGAGGCCGATCATGAACCCGCCCGCCCGGGTGCTGTAGCGAAGCACCATCGATTGGAAGCCGGCGATTCCCGCTGGAAGCTTGCCGGTGAACAAGATGATGAACCAGCTCACGAACGCGACGATGCCGACGATGTAGCCGAGCACGCCGGCGATGATCATGTGCGGTATCGCCATGAGCCATTGAACCAGCGGTCGCCAGTTCGCGATCTTGTCGCTGCCGTTGTCGATGAACCGTGCTGGATACGGGGATCCCGTGGTTGCCGCCATGACACTTCCCCCTCGGTTGTCGTTACCCCAACGGTACTGCAATGGGCCGAGGCTTCGCGGCTTGCCCTGTGGAGCCTGCGGAGGCTACGTCGCCACAATTGAGGTGAACCACGGCAGCGGATTGAACGAGAATGGTCGGCTATGACCCAGCTGCTCGACGCCCGCGGGCTCCGAAAGCGATTCGACGGCACGCTCGCCGTCGACGGTGTCGACATGCATGTCGAGCCGGGTGAGAGAGTTGCGCTCGTCGGTCCGAACGGAGCGGGCAAGACCACGACCCTGCTCATGCTGTTGGGTGCGATCGATCCCGACGAGGGCACGGTCGCGGTGGATGGCGTGCCGCTTGGCGACGACCGAGCCGGTGCGATGGCGCGGGTGGGTTTCGCTGCGGGCTACCTGCCGCTGCCCCGGTATCTGTCGGTGCTGGAGACGCTCGAGTTCTTCGCCACGCTGCACCGTCTCGAGACGCCACGCGATGCGTCGATGTCAGCACTCGAGCAGTGGGGCATAGCCCGACTCGCCACCCAGAAGAGCCAGACACTTTCGAGCGGACAGGCGACGCTCGTGGGCCTGGCCAAGGCGATCATCCACCGGCCCGAGATGATCGTGCTCGACGAACCCACAGCGTCGCTCGACCCCGAGGTCGCCCACCGGGTGCGCCAAGGGCTCCTGCGACTCAACGAGGAAGCCGGAACAGCCATCCTCGTGACCAGCCACGACATGCGCGAAGTCGAGCTGCTCGCTCAGCGCGTCGTGTTCCTCGCCCGCGGCGAGATCCTCCACGAGGGCACTCCGACGGGCATCATCGCCGGCACCGGCGACGCAGATCTCGAGGCCCTGTTCCTACGGGTCGCCGGTATCGGCCGCGGCGCCGGCAGCGTTTCGACAGAGGAGCCGGGCCAATGAGGTGGCCGATGGTGAAGGCGGTGGCGCTTCGGCATTGGCGCAGTCAATCGCGCCAGCCCGGCTATTGGTACATCCTGATCCTGCTACCGGTGCTCGACGCTGTGATGTTCGCTTCGATCGGTGTCGCCTACGGCGAGGACGACCGGCCTGTTGAGCTGTTGATCACCGGCATCCTGCTCTTTCACCTCGTATGGCAGCTGACGCTCAACGCAGCACTCGGTTTCCTCGAGGAGGTCTGGTCCTCGAACATTCTCAACCTGATGACCACCCCTATGACCGAATCGGAGTTCGTCGGTGGGCTCACGTTGATCAGCCTGTGCCGTACCGCCGTGGGCATCGGCCTGATCGCTCTAACCGGCCTCGGCTTCTACAGCGTCGACCCGGGAGCCGCCGGCCTGGTACTCATCCCGGGCGGCATCATCCTCCTGCTGTTCGGTTGGGCGGTCTCGCTCGGCGTCATCGCACTGGTACTGCGGTACGGCGAGTCGGCCGAAGTGTTCAGCTGGGGCTTCATCTTCCTGCTGATCCCGCTGTCGGGTGTGTTCTACCCGACCGATGCCCTGCCCGATGCATTGCAACCGCTATCGAACATCGTTCCGATCACCAAGGTGTTCGACGCTGTGCGCCAGGGCATCGCGGGAGGTGGGGTCGCCTGGGACGACCTCGCGATCGCCTTCATCGGCGCACTCATCACCGCCGCCTTCGCGATCTGGTTCCTCCAACGCATGCTCCGCACATTCCGCACGAAGGGCCTCGTCACAAACTTCAGTTAGTTTCGGTTCCGAACCGGACCCAGTGTCACTGTCAGGCACCTTTGCGCTCAGGTCAGTCCTTGAACTCGTGCTTGTTGATCTGGGGGCCGCCCACCCAGCCGCAGAGCTGGGGATCGGCCTCCTTGACCTCGCCGCTGATGTAGCGGCCGTCGATGTGAAACAGCCCCGAGCGTTCGCCATCGCTCACGATGACATGACCCTCGCCGTCCTGCTCGTACAAGAGCCCGGTGTATGGATGCGTTATGCCCAACATCTCAGCGCTCACCGCCCCGGTTCCGGCGACGGCCGATGAACCCAAGATCCCGATACCTAGACATCAGCGCCCTCGACCCCCATGAACTCGCCGAGCCGGCGGTGCAGCCATCGCACCTTCGCCTCCTGGTAGGCCGACAGGGTCACGTGAGAACGCCGTGTCGACTCGAGCCCGTGCTGCACCCTCGGCATGTTGTACAGATCCTGATTGAACACTTTGCCGAGACCGGCCAGCTCAGCCGCGTCGGTGAACGTCTCGTCATCGGTCAGCCAGTGGACCTCGCACGACGGAGGTGGATCGTCGATGTACGGCACTAGGAGGATCACCTCCATGATGGCGGTCCGGTGGTCGTTGCCGTTCGGACGGAAGCGGTAGACGATTCGGTTGAACGCTCCCCAGGGGTGGAAGTTGGGGAAGATCGTGTAATCGATGTTGTCGACCATCTCGGCGTCGCTCATTCGATCGACCCAGTCGCCGGCGCGTTGACGGAACGAATTGCGGATGACCTCGGCGAACACCGCCCTCGCGGTCTGGCCTTCGGGAACCGGGATCGGACAGACCTGGTCCTCGCGCACGTCGAGCATGGTCGCCATGATCTCGTTCTCGTCGGCGTCGCCGGGATAGACCGGGCTCGCGACCCCACTGGCCGTGATCGCCCTCGCGAAGTTGTGCCAAACGTCGACCTGCGTGTTGGTGTCACCCACGTACCTGAGGAGCTGCGGGTGCGTCGCATTGACGTGGTACGCCTCGCAGAACGCCTCCTGCGCGACCTTCCAGTTGGCCGGCACGATCTTCGCGACGTGGGCTGCCTTGAACCGCTTCTCGAGGTCCCACACGTCGAACTGATCGACCACATCGCCGAGGAACTCGCTCAGAGGTTCGGCATCGGGATCGGGGTTCATGAACACGAATCCGGCCCACGTGTCGACCGAGCACTCGGGCAGGGAGAACTCGGCGGGTTCGATGTGCGGGAAGTCCCAATCGGACGGGATATCCTGGAGGCTGCCGTCGAGGTGCCAGGCGAACCCGTGGAAGGCGCATCGGATCTCCGAGCAGTTACCGCCGTAGTCCTTCAGCGCCCGCCCACGATGAAGGCACGAGTTCGGAAAGGCCTTCAGCTCGTCGGGAGCGCTTCGAACGACGATGTAGGACTGGCCCGCGATCTCGTACACCTCGTGATCGCCGACCTCGGGGATCTCCTCGACCCGGCACACGAACTGCCACACCCGCGACCAGAGGTGCTCGACCTCAAGGTCGTGCCACTCCTTGGTCGTGTAGCGCGAGACCGGCACGTCGACGGGCTCGTCGGTCGGCGGGTTTTCGATGCGCAACACATCGGGCACTGGATGGGTATCGGCATCGAGGAGTTCCTGGTATGTCGGATGCGGTGCACCCGGTGGCAATGAGATGGACACGTGATGGAGTCTGTCCCAACCGACGTCTGTGCGACGAATCAGCATCGCACTTCGCCGGGAGCGGCGGGCGGGCGTAGGGTCGACCCATGCTCGCTGGCCTGATCACCGGACAACACCAACTCGAGATGATCGACTTCCCCGACCCAGAGCCCGCCGAGGGCGCGGCGGTCGTCGACATCGCCTACTGCGGCATCTGCGGCACCGACATCCACGCCTACCAGTCGGGCGATCCCTACCCGCCGGCGATCTGCGGGCACGAATGGACCGGCCACGTGTCAGCGGCGGGGTCGGGTGTGACAGGTGTGAGCGAAGGCGACCGTGTGGTGGTCGCGGTGCCGCCCGCATGTGGAAATTGCCGGGCCTGTCATGCGGGTCAAGCCGAGCGCTGCCTCAGCTCGTTCTCGGTCGCGGTCGGCATGGATGCGCTCGCCCCACCCCACGGCGGGTTCGCCCCGCGTATCGCCGTCGATGCTCGGCGTCTCGTCGCGGCCGACCCGGCCTTGACCGACGAGCAGGCCGCCCAGGTCGAACCCGCCACGGTCACCTTTCACGCCGTGCGCCGGAGCGAGATCGTGCTCGGCGATGTCGCCGTCGTGCAGGGGGCGGGACCGATCGGTTTGCTCACCGTGCAGTGGGTGAAGGCCGCCGGCGCCGGCGAGGTGATCGTCATCGAACCGTCCGAGGACCGGCAGATGACGGCTCTGGCGCTCGGCGCCACATCGGCAACCTCACCCGACGAGGCACGCCGGCACATTCTCGATCGCACCAGCGGCCTCGGCGCCGACATCGTCTACGAATGCGTCGGACGTCCCGAGACTGTCCAGACCGCCGTCGATCACACACGGCGCGGCGGGAAGATGTGCATCATCGGCCTGTCGACCAGCGACGCTCCGATCAATCCGACCAGCTGGCTCATGAAGGAGGTCGCGGTCACATCCTCTATGGCCTACTTCTACGAGGACTTCGAGATCGCGATGGGCATGATCGCCGACGGCAGAGTTCAGCTAGACCCGCTGCATTCGTCGACAATCGATCTTGCCGACCTCGGCCCGACGATCGATCGTCTCGCTTCAGGTCCCACCGACGAGACCAAGGTCCTCGTCCGACCCTGACCCCCGTCCATTCCGGTTTTTCTGAACCCTGGGGTGTCATATACCGCACCGGACGGTTCAGAAATCCTGAAAACCGTCAGAATTTCTCGCGTTCGCCGGCTTCGCGGTACAGGCGCGAGCGGCCCTCGTGGAACGGGTTCGGCTCCGAGCCCGCGCCGGTCTTGCCGGCGTCGACCATCAGGCAGTGCGCGGTCACGTAGCGCGCTTCATCGCTGGCCAGGTACACCGCCGCGTAGGCGATGTCGCTCGGACGACCACTCGAGCCCAGGGGCGTGTCGGCCGCGATGATCTCCTCCGCGCGTTCCACCTGGTCGGCCTTGCCGGTCATCACCGCCGACGTCATTGGCGTGGCCGTGTTACCCGGGCCGATCGCGTTGACGCGGATGCCGTGAAACGAGAGCTCCGAAGCGGCGGACCGCGTTAGACCGACCACGGCGTGCTTGGCGGCGGTGTAGGCGTGTGGACCGAGTCCCCCGACCATGCCTGCCGTGCTCGCCGTATTGATGATGACACCGGAACCCTGCGGGATCATCACCCTCGCTGCGTGCTTGGTGCCGAGGAAGACGCCTCTCAGGTTGATCGCGATGGTGCGATCCCACGCCTCGGCGGCCATTTCGGCGATCGAACCGGTCGCCCCGACGATGCCCGCGTTGTTCACCATGCAGTCGAGGCGCCCGAACTCCGAGACCGCAATGTCCACGAGAGCACTCACGTCGTCCTCGTCGGATACGTCTACCGCGCCGAACCTCGCACTCTCGCCGAGACGATCGGCCACGTCGGCCACAGGACCGGCCTGGATGTCGCCGAGCACGACCGAGGCACCTTCATCCACAAAGGCCAGAGCGATGCCCTCGCCGATGCCGGACGCCGCGCCGGTTACGACCGCGACCTTCCCCTCCAACCGACCAGGCATATGAAACTCCTTTGGCCTCGAGGGCTCCGTCAGCAGACCGGCAGCACCGTAATCGACCCTCGCTCGATCGACGCATTCGCAGCGACGTGTGCGAGGATCGGCCGATGGACACACCTCATTCGTTCGACATGACCGACCACGTTGCCGTTGTCACCGGAGCCGGCCGCGGCATCGGGGAGGGCATCGCAAAGACATTCGCGACCGCCGGCGCTTCTGTTGTGGTCGCTGCGCGGCGCACCGAAGAGATCGAGCGGGTGGCCGGCGACATCGAATCGGCCGGCGGTTCGGCGCTCGCCGTCACCACCGATGTGACCGACCCCGAAGCACTCGCAGGGCTCGCCGACAGCGCCGTCGACCGGTTCGGGTCGCTGACGACATGGGTCAACAACGCTGGCGGTTCACCTGTCCGCACCAAGCTCACCAACCTCACCCGCGACGACTGGGACCATTGTCTCGCGCTCAACCTCACGGCGGTCTGGGAGGCTTCTGTGATCGCGGCGTCTCGCATGGCCGACGGCGGCTCGATCATCAACATCTCGTCGATGGCGTCATACGGTCCGGTGCCAGGAAGCGGCCACTACGCCGCCGCCAAAGCCGCGACGAACTCGCTCACCATGACAATGGCGACCGAGCTGGCCCCGAGGATCCGCGTCAACGGCATCGCTCCGGGAATCATCCCAACAGAGATCATGATGACCGCGCTCAGCCTCGAGGAGGACCAAGTGGACGCACTCTCCAAAGGCATCCCGATGAATCGCGTCGGTTCACCGGACGATCTCGGCTACTCGGCGCTCTACCTCGCTTCGCCGGCAGCTCAGTGGGTCACCGGTCAGATCATCAACGTCAACGGTGGTCAGTGACAGCCGACCTGTAGGTTGAGCCTCTCGTTCCTGGTCTAGCATTTCTGGAACTTGTTCTAGTTTTGGAGGATTCGATGGGGCTCCGTCGAGCAATGACCTACTCAGCACTGATCGTCATAGCCGTGCTGATCGCCGGTTGCGGCGATGACGACGGCGACGGGGCCACGTCGGAGGCCGCCGTCGATCTCGACGCCGATGGCGACGGCAAGGTCACGATCGGCATTGCGGCGCAGGGCCCGCGCGATGACGGTGGCTACTACGAGGCCGTGGTAGCAGAGGCCGAGCGTCTCTCCGACGAGTTCGGGTTCGAGTCGCCGATCGTCGTGGACAACATCGAACAGACCAACGCCGATCAAGAGCTTCGCAACCTGGCCGAACAGGGGGTCGACATCATCTTTGTCGGCGCGAGCGGCATCGCGGAACCTCTACCGACTCTCGCCGAAGAGTTCGCGGACATCTTCTGGTACTGCAACTGCGGTGCCGGGTTCGCCGAGAGCGAGTTCTATGCCCAAAGCGGCGACGACAGCTCCGAGATCAGCTACACGGCGGGGGTGGCGACCGGTCTACTCGTCCAGGAACGGGGCGGCGACAGCACCCACTTCCTCGGGTGCTGTGACCTCGAGTTCGAACGCGAATCGTTCCTGGCTTTCGAACGCGGGCTCCAGTCGATCGACGACGGGTTCAGCGCCACCTACGTCGAGACCGGTGACTTCCCGTTCGACTTCGACAACGTCGCCAACGCCACCGCCGCGTTCGACGTAGCCGTCGAAGAGGGAACCGCCGCCGTCTACCCATTTCTGGGCGGCGCCCACGAACCCGTGGTGGCGCTCGCAAACGACGAGGACGTCATCGCGATGAGTGCCGGCGCGTCGGACGCGTGCGAGCGCGACGACCTCGAGTACGACATCGCAGTGCGATTCGACGGTGGCGACTACATCCGTACGCTCTTCCCACTCATCGTTTCCGGCGAGTTCACCGAGGGCGACACCAAGACCTTCCATGTCGGCGGTGACCCCGAACCCGGTGCGGTCATTTGCGAGCCGACGTCTGAGCAAGAAGCAGCCCTCGATGCCGTCTATGCCCAGATTGGCGACGGGGAGCTCGACGAGCTGTTCGGGGAGATCAAGGCCGAGGTCTACGGCGGCTGAGATCGGTCGCCGGAGAGAGTTCCGGACGACCGCAGTACTCTTGTCGGAGTGGAACTGCTCGAAGACCTCTGCGAACCGCTGTCCGAAGACATCACGACCTCGCTGACCATCGGTGTGTTCGACGGCGTGCACCTCGGCCACCAGGCGGTCATCGCTGCCACGACACGACGAGCCGAGGCTCTCGGCGCCCGCACCGCCGTGGTGACGTTCGAACCCCACCCCGCGCTCGTCCTCCGGCCCGAAAACGCTCCCAAACTCCTCACGTCACTCGAGCAGCGACTGGAGCTCCTCGAAGCGACCGGAGTCGACTACGTATACCTCGTCGACTTCTCACTCAAACGCGCCGAAACGACCGCCCCTCAGTTCATACAGGAGGTGTTCGTCGACCGCCTCCACGCCAGGTCGGTGTCGATCGGAGAGGATTTTCACTTCGGCCGCGGGCGCGGTGGCAACCTCGAAACCGTCCGCGATCTGGGCGAGGTCCACGGCTACGAGGTGATCGGCCTCGACCTCCTTCGAACCGACCCCGAGGCACGTGAGCCGGTGTCGTCGACCGTGATACGAAGGCTCCTCGCCGGGGGCCGGGTTGCCGAAGCCGCCACGATGCTCGGTCGGCCCTATCAGATCCGTGGCGAGGTGATCCAAGGCGAACAGCGCGGACGCACGATCGGCTTCCCCACGGCGAATATCCCGGTGGACCAGAAGATGTCCTGGCCGACCGACGGTGTGTATGCCGGTCGGTTCATCCGAGCCGACGGCACCGTTTACGGGTGCGCCATCAACATCGGTCGGCGCCCGACGTTTCACCAACACGCCGAGCACTCCCTGCTCGAGGCCCACCTGCTCGACTTCGACGGTGATCTCTACGGCGAGTACGTGCGTGTCGAGTTCGTGTCGTTTCTGCGCAGCGAGCAGCGCTTCAACGGCCCCGACGAGCTCGTCGCACAGTTGAAGATCGACGTCGAACAGACGAGAGCGGCGTTGGCCGAGTCGTGACAGCTGTTCGCGCGGTCCCGTCATGTTGATCCTCCTCCGTCACGCCCGAACGCCGAACAACGCGCAGGCACGACTCCAGGGGCAACTCGATTCACCGCTCGACGACGTCGGGCTCATACAGGCCCGCATTGTCGGCGAGGCGATCCGTGACCGCTGGGATGCCGGAGCGGTCGTACGATCGTCGTTGCGCCGAACGACCCAGACAGCCGAGGCAGCCGGCCTCGATCACCTGCCGACGACCGTCGACGATCGCTGGATGGAGATCAACTTCGGCGACTACGACGACCGGCGCATCGGCGAGGTCATCGCCGAGCTCGGCGGTGCCTGGCTCCAAGACATCGAGTACACGCCGCCGAACGGCGAGTCGATGGCCGACATGCACAGACGAATCGGCGAAGCGCTGCCCGACCTACTCGAACGCGCCCGCGACGAGACGATCGTGATCGTCAGCCATGCGACCCCGATCAAGTCGGTCGTCACGTGGGTGCTCGGCGGCGAACCCGAGATGATCATGCGGCTGCGGATCAACCTCGCGTCGATCACGGCCATCAGCAACGACGATCAAGGCGTGATTCTCAACGAGTTCAACTGGCGACCCGAAGGCCTGACCTGAGCGAAGGCTCCAACGGCGTGGTGTCAGGCCAAACGGCAGCCGCGAACTACGTGAGGGTCAGGCACCGAGCTCACAACTTGCTCGGACCCAGATCACTTGGAGCTCGGTGCCTGACTGTGAGCTGGGCTCACCCCGTTGCGTCTAGGGCAGCCGCGACTCGCAGCAACTAGAAAAGATGCCCGAGCTTGGAGCGTTTGGTCTCGAGATAGGTCCGGTTGTGGCCGGTCGGGGTGACGACGAGCGGAACGCGCTCGGCGATGTCGATGCCGAGCTCGCGAAGCTCGGCGACCTTGCGGGGGTTGTTGGTCATCAATCGAACCGAATCGATGCCAAGGGCGCGCAGCATCTGCGACGCGGCCCCGTAGTGGCGGGCATCGGGCGGATGGCCGAGCGCCTCGTTTGCCTCGACGGTGTCGAGTCCACGGTCTTGAAGTTGATAGGCACGGAGCTTCTCGACGAGACCGATACCGCGGCCTTCGTGATTGCGCACGTACACCAGTACACCAGCTTCTTTCTCGACGATGGCGTCGAGCGCCGAGTGCAGCTGCTCACCGCAGTCGCACCGGCCGCTGCCGAAGATGTCGCCGGTCAAACACTCCGAGTGCACCCGCACGAGCGGCGGCACGTCGATGGTGCCGAGCACGAGCGCGACGTGTTCGGTCCCGTCGAACCGGTTCGCGAAGCCGTGAGCGACGAAGGTGTCGTCACCGATCGGCAAGGTCGCCGATGCCACTCGTTCGACGACTGTCTCGCTCACCCAGACGTGGTGGCGGAGGTCGGCGGCGTCGATCTGCGCGAGGTCGTGGTCGTCGGCGAGGCGCGCTGCTATCGCGTGGGCCGGTGCCGGGCCCCGCACGCCCGAGATGAAGGCCCAGAGCAGTGACAGCCCGCTCGATCGGGCGAGATCGCCCGCTGCTGCATCCGCAGCGTGGGCTTCGGCGAGCGATGCGGTCACGTCCGCGAACTCCGGGTCGTCGACCGCACCAGCGAGATCGGGTGCGAGTCGAACCGTTTCTGGCCAGGCGACGATGCCGGCCTCATGTAGGCCCGACACGACGACGGGTCGCCCGGAGCGCAGCGCGTCGAGCGCATCGGAGATCGCCGTCATTCCCATCGGTGTGCATGAAGGTAGCGGACCGCGGCCGCTCGGCCACAGCGAGGTCAGCCGAGAACCGACTCGATACTCCGAAGGTATCCCTCCGGCATCGGCGCGCTCCGTAGCTGCGGTAGGCCCATCGCCGCCACCGACACGTGTTCTTCGCTGTGATCGAGCAGCACCGGCCTGGGTGCGGTGCAGCGGTATGTGACGATGAGCACCCGCATGCCGGCGACGTCGTAGATCCAGGCGTCGAGCAGCTCGTGCACCTCGACGTCGAGGCCCAGCTCTTCGTCCATTTCCCGCCGCAGCGCCGCGGGAGCGTCACGATCCGTCGACTCGAGTCTCCCACCGGGCAGCTCCCACTCGTCGCGGTCGTTGCGAAGCACAACAACCTCGCCATCCCACGCGAGCACGCCCTTCACCGACACTGGCCACAGCGGGTTCGTAGTCACGGCGACAGCCTACGCTGGCCGACATGGCAGCCGCGTTCATCGACGACCTTCGTGACGTCGTCGGCGACGAGGCGGTTGCCACAGGTGACGCTATGGGCGGCTTCTCGCGCGACTGGCGGGGTGTGTTCGGCGAGGCACCGATCGCTGTCGTGCGACCGGCTGCGACCGACGAGGTGGCGGCGATCGTGCAGCTGTGTGGATCCAACGGGGTGCCGATCGTCACCCAGGGCGGCAACACTGGCATGTCGGGCGGCGCGGTCCCCGATCGGGCCGACCATGCGATCGTGCTCTCGACCGCGCGCATGCGGCGGGTGGTCGAGAGCGACACCGACACGTCGGCGCTGACCGCTGAAGCCGGCTGCACAATCGAAGCGGCACAGGAAGCTGCGGCCTCGCTCGGGCGCAAGTTCTCGCCTGACTGGGGAGCTCGCGGTTCGGCGACGCTTGGAGCAGCGGTCGCAACCAATGCTGGGGGCATGAACGTGCTCCGCTACGGCTCGATGCGCGAAAACGTCCTCGGCCTCGAGGCTGTCCTAGCGGACGGGTCGGTTTTCGACGGGCTTCGTTCGCTTCGCAAGGACTCCTCGGGCCCCGACCTTCGGCATCTATTGATCGGATCGGAGGGGACCCTCGGCATCGTCACCCGCGTGGTCGCACGGCTCCATCCCACAACCCCGTTCGAGACGACTGCGATCGTCGCGCTGCCTTCCCTCGACGCCCTCTGCCCTCTCTTCGAGCTCGCTGGAGAATCCACCTCGGAGATGAGCGCGTTCGAGCTCGTGCCCGAGGTCGGTCTCGCTCGCGTGGTGGAGGTCGTCAGCGATGTGTCCCGACCGATCGCAGGCGCGCGGTGGTACGCGCTGATCCGGCTCTCGTCGGCGCGGCCGGTGGCCGAAGATCTGACCGCTCTCCTCTCTGAGGCAGAAGACCGGAAACTGATCGGAAACGGGGTTGTCGCAGCGACTCCACTACAGGAGCAGAATCTGTGGCGCATCCGCGATGAGCTTCCCCCGACGGGCCTCTACGAGTGGTCGGCGCCCGGTCTGAAGGGCGATACGGCGGTTCCGGTCGGAGCGATCGCCGAGTACATCGTCGGCCTGGAGGCGATCGTCGAGGATCTCGCTCCCGGCGCGATGCTTCACGCGTTCGGCCACGTGGGCGACGGTAATCTGCACACGATGGTGCTTCCGTCGAGCCCCGGTGGAGCGGAGGCGTTCGAACGGGTGAAGCCGGAGTTGTCCAAGGCGTTCGATGAGCTCACTTGGCGGCTCGGGGGAACGATCAGCGCAGAGCACGGCATAGGTCAGGAGTTGGGTGACCGCATCGGTCGCCAGAAGTCGCAGGTCGAGCTCGCGGCGATGCGGTCGATCCGACGAGCCCTCGACCCCGCCGGCCTGCTCAACCCACAAGTCCGGTACTGACCGATCGTTTTCAGGATTTCTGAACCTCAAAGCGCGCCTGAGCGTCGGGAAGGGTTCAGAAATCTCTCACTGGCCGGGTTTGAAGACCATGAGGTAGAGCTGGATCACGAGGAGGATCGACACGAGCGTGGCGCCGAGATCGAGGCGGCGGCGGGCGATCTTGACAACATCCGCTGCGGGGCCGCGAGCGAGCGCCTTCTCCGCGGGGATCATCATCCCGTGGTGAACACCCATCATCGCGATCCACACCCATACCGCGGTCATGAGCCACGGCTGGGACACCTTGAAAGTCTCGTCCGACAGGCCGGCCACACCGAACCCCATGAAGCCACCGACGACGAGGGCCGGCGTGTAGACCAGTCGGCCGGTGCGGGTCATGCGATCGAGCACCGACCGGACTCCATCACCGTCGAGGCCTGCAACCTGTCGTGCCAGCACCGGATGGACGAAAAGGGGTGCGAGCCCAACGAGCACGAACCCGATGTGCAACAGCAACAAGACGTCGTAGCCGGCATCGCCGACCGCGGAGAGAACCATGGCCGGGGACGGTACCGGCCCTGGCGAGGATTTCTGAACCCTGGGGTGTCATATACCGCACCGGAAGGTTCAGAAATCTCTGACCTGGCGAGCCGGGGGGTCGTTATTGCCGGGACATCTCGGCGCGCGCGGCGGCCTCGGCCAGCTCGATCGCTTCGCGCTCCCGCCGGCTCGGGGTCACTTCGATGTCGATGCGTTCGAGGGTGCCGACAAAGGGATTGGGAGCCTCGTAGCGGCGACTGACCGCCGACCCGCGATCCATGCCGACATCGACGCCGACACTCGACATCATGCGCATCGCCATCGGCACGTCGGCCCTGCCGACCTCCTCGCCGTCGATGAAGACCGTCGCCACCGCGGTGCGGCCTGTGCGCTCGAACCGAGCCGACACGGTGCTGCGCCCTGCGGGAACGTCGGTTGAAGACTCGACGATGGTGTGGTCGTCGAAAGCGTTGTAGTCGAACACCAGCACATCGCCGTCGATGAAGAAGCTGATACCCGAGTTCTCTGTGCCGCTCGCGTAGAGGACGCCGCCCTCGCCTTCTTTCCGATCGACGACGGCTTCGAGAGTGAACGATCTACCGGCGATCGCGGCCGAAGCCTCAGCCGGGATGTGCGACATCGGCGGACGGTAGGTGTAGCGGAATCCGTCGTGTGCCGTGCCGAATTGCCAACGAACTCCGAAGAGCTCGATCAGCCGGTCGTCGAGCGGCAGCACTCCGTGTTCGCGCGCCTCGCTCCACCAAAGCTCGATCATCTCGGCGAGCTTGTCGGGCATCTCTTCGGCGAGATCGTGGCATTCGGAGAAGTCCTCGGCAAGGTGGTAGAGCTCCCACGTGTCGTCCTCGAACGGGACACCCTGCTCATGACGGGTCACCGCCTTCCATCCATGGGCGTAGATTCCCCGATGCCCGCCCATCTCGAAGTACTGCACATCCTTGCGGCTCGGCTCGGCCGGGTCACTCCACGAGTAGCGCAGTGAGGTACCGGTGACCGGAAGCTGTTCGAGTCCGCCCCGAACCGCGGGTGGCTCGACGCCGAGCACGTCGTAGATCGTGGGCGCGAGATCGCTCACATGATGGAACTGGTGTCTCATCTCCCCTGCAGCATCGATACCAGCCGGCCAGTGGAAGATGAGCGGATCGCGCACGCCACCACCATGGGTGTTCTGCTTGTACCACTTGTTCGGGGCGTTGCCGGCCTGGGCCCAACCCCACGGGTAGTTGCTGTGACTGTGCGGCCCACCGATCTCGTCAAGATGCTCGACCGCCTCGTCGGGAGTCTCGAGAATCCCGTTGAAGAACTTCATCTCGTGCAGCACGCCGAACGGGCCTCCCTCCTGGCTCGCGCCGTTGTCGGAGGTGATGATCAACAGCGTGTTGTCGAGCTCGCCCAACGCATCGAGCGCATCGACGAGGCGTCCGATCTGTTCGTCGGTGTGTTCGAGAAATGCCGCGAACGCCTCTTGGAGTGCCACAGCGAGCCGACGCTGGTTCTCTGGCAACTCGTCCCACGCATCGACGCCGGGATTGCGAGGAGCGAGGTCGGTGCCCTCGGGGATGATCCCCTCGTCGAGCTGGCGCCGGAACCACTTCTCGCGCGCGACGTCCCACCCCTCGTCGAACCTGCCACGCTGACGTGCGAGGTACTCCTCGGGTGCCTGGTGAGGAGCGTGTACAGCTCCGAGCGCGTAGTAGAGGAAGAACGGACGGTCGGGCCGGATGGACTTCGAGTCGTGGATGAACTCGATCGCCTTGTCGGTGATGTCCTCGGTGAGGTGATAGCCGTCGGCAGCAGAAGCGGGCGGGTCGATGTGGTGGTTGTCGTAGGTCAACTCGGGCGAGAAGTGATCGGTCTCGCCCTGGAGGAATCCATAGAAGCGATCGAAACCCTTCTGAAGCGGCCAGTTGTCGAATGGTCCCGCTGCCGAGGCGTCGGCCATCTGGCACAGATGCCACTTGCCCACCGCGAACGTGGCGTAGCCCTCGTCGCGAAGCACCTCGGCGATGGTCGCTGCGTGCGGCGAGATGCCGCCGGTCATGTGCGGGAAGCCCGTGTTGAAATTGGCGACAGCTCGCATGCCCACACTGTGGTGGTTTCGTCCCGTGAGCAGGCTTGCTCGAGTCGGCGAACACAGCGGCGTTGTGTGGAAGTTGGTGTAGCGCAAACCTCGCTTGGCGACCTCGTCGATGCGCGGCGTTTTGAGCGACGAGCCGTAGCAGCCGAGCTGTGCGAACCCGAGATCGTCGAAGAGGACGACGACCACGTTGGGAGCATCGGGGCCCGGGTGCGGTCGTTCGGGCCAGTGCGCTTCTGAATCGGCAAGAGTGTCACCGATCGATCCCTGCCACTGTGCGTCGATACCCATCGTTCTCCCCCTCGAAGGTCCCGCTGACCGTAGCCGAGAAGGTGCAGCGCACTCACACGTCACGCCTGGCGAACAGCAGGCTCCCTGCTCCCAACATGGCCAGCATCCACAAGCCGAGGGCGATCGATCCGCTGAACAGGCTGAGCGTCGATGGCTCGCCGAGGTTCTCGGCGGCGGGGTCGATCACCGATTCGACGCGAGTGACCGCCGACCCGAAGGCGAACTTGCCGACCTTGGGAATCAGCCCGATCAGCGGGTCGAGGATGAACAGGGTTGCGACCGTTCCGGCGATCGCGAACGAATCGCTGCGAGTGATCGCCGACAAGGCAAACGACATCGCCGCGCCGACGACGCTCACGAACGCTGCCGCCGCTACAACTCGCCACTCGAAGGGCACCGAAGCGTCGACGAACGATCCCGAAAAGCTCGCGGTCGCCCAGCCGGCGCCGCCGACGACGCCGACGGTGGTCGCAACCGCGACCGCGCCAACCAGTGCCTTCGACCAGAGCGCACGCAGGCGGCGGGGTTCCGAGGTGAGCATTCGCTTCACCGTTCCCTGCCGGTACTCGGTACCGAGAACCCATCCGCCGAAGACGATCGCAACGGTCGGACCGAGAAGGCTCAACACGCTCGCGTAGGTCTCGGCGTAGACCTCCAGCTCGCCGGGCCGGTACCAGATCATGACTATCGATGGGACGATCACGCCCAGCGCCAGGATCGTCGCGCACGCCAGTGGCATGCGGTGCTTGCGAAGCTTGTAGAACTCTGCGGCGGTCATTGGGAGGCTCCTGTCATGGTGAGAAATGCGGATTCGAGGGAAACGGCTTCGCCGGCGATCTCGTCGGCGTAGACACCGGCTGACACCAACGAGCGGTTGAGGTCGCGACCCGTCCAGTCCTGTGGAAGCTCGACGACGAGCTCGTCGGCTCGGCCCCGATCGACACCGAGTTGGAGGCGATCGAGGCACGCGACGGCGACGGGGATTTCGTTGGGATCGAGACGCACACACACCTTGTGGCTGCGGTGTTGTTCGAGGATGTCTTCGGTCCTGCCCTGGGCGAGCAGTCGCCCTTCCGAGAGGATGACGAGTCGCTCACAAGCCTGTTGTACTTCGCTGAGCTGGTGAGACGACACGAGCACGGTCGTGCCGCGATCGGGGAGCCGCCGAAGCAGGTCGCGGATGTCGGCGATTCCAGCCGGGTCGAGACCGTTCGCCGGTTCGTCGAGGATGAGCAGCTCGGGGTTCGCCACCATCGCGATGGCGATGCCGAGACGTTGTTTCATACCGAGCGAATAGGTGCCGGCGCGGTCCCTGGCGCGATCGGCTAGATCGACCAGATCGAGGAGCTCATCGATGCGCTCTGCGGTTGCCGAGACCCGAAGCGACCGCGCCTGGAGCTCGAGGTTCTGTCGCGCTGACAGCCGCTCGTAGATCGCAGGATCCTCGATGAGTGCGCCAACGCGGCGGACCGCGTGCGGGAAGTCGGCTGAGTGATTCTCGATGCCGAGGAGTCGCACCGACCCACTGGTCGGCCGCGCCAACCCGAGCATCATCTTCATCGTCGTGGTCTTGCCCGACCCGTTCGGCCCGAGCAGACCGACTACCGAGCCCGAGTCGACCGTGAACGACAGATCGTCGACCGCAGCCACGTCACCGTATGTCTTGGTCAGGCCGGCCACCGAGAGCACGGGTGCCCCCGATGCTCCCTGACCGGCAGGTTGTAAATCTGTGGATGTCATGGGGTTCATGTTGACGATCGGTCGCCGGCCCGGCATCCGCCCCGCGGGCATTTGCCATCACCCAAAGGTGCCAGCGACAGCTCGTACTATCGGTCGATACGTGCAGGCGGCGACCTCCGTACCCTTGAGGGCGATGAGCGAGTTCATCCGGTCGATCACCGAGTTGCCGCGAGCTGCCGGAGCGCCGACGGGCCGTCGATGGTGGGACTGGGCGTTGCTCGCGTTCGTTGCGGTGAACGCGGTGTTGGAAGGAGTGTTCCGCGACGACCTCGTCTGGCGCCCGTTCGCGGTGACTCTCGGAGTCGTTATCGCGTTCATGGTGCTTTGGCGGCGGTCCCATCCGCTCGTCGTCGTCGTTCTCGGGTTCGGAGCGCAAGCGATATCCGACATCGCATCGATCGTGAACGGGACCGACTCGACCGTGCTCGACGCGTCGGTGCTCGCAGGGACCATCGTGGTCTATGCCCTGACCCGTTGGGGTTCGGGCACCGAGATGATCGTCGGCGCAATCGTCGTTCTCGTCACCCACGTCATCACCGATGCCGCGGATCCGGAGTTCAACATCCCCACTTCACTGCTCGGTTCGGCGCAGTGGCTGGTCCCGGCCGGTGTCGGCCTCGTGTTCCGCTATCGCAGCAACGCCACCGAGCGGGCGTTCGCCGATGCACGTACGCGCGAGCGCGAGCGGATTGCCCGCGAGCTCCACGACACCGTCGCGCACTACGTCTCGGGCATCGCGGTACAGGCGCAGGCCGGGCGAGCTCTCGCCGCGTCCGACCCCAAGGCCGCTCTCGAGACCCTTCCGGTGATCGAAGCCGCCGCCTCACAAACCCTCGCGGAGATGCGTGCGATGGTCGGCGCGCTTCGCGCTGAGAAGGAGTCGGGGACGTCCCCGCGTCGCCGCCTCGCCGACATCGCGAGCCTCGACGGCACCACGACCGACGGACTCCGAATCGAGGTGACGCTCGCGGGCAAGCTCGACGATCTGAGCGAGGCGATCGAGTCGGCTCTCTACCGCACAGCTCAGGAGTCGATCACAAACGCCCGACGGCATGCACGGCATGCGACGCGCGTGGTCATCGCCGTGAGCGGCCGCGACGACGATGTGCACCTCCGGGTCGATGACGACGGCGAGATGACGTCGACGTCACAGGGGTCGGGGTTCGGCCTGGTCGGCATGCGTGAAAGAGCCGAACTGCTCGGCGGTGAACTCAGTGCCGGACCGGGACCCGATCGGGGATGGCGCGTCGACGTCGTCATACCCAGGGTGAGTGCCTCGTGACCGTCCGCGTTGTCATCGCCGACGACCAGGACATCGTGCGGAGCGGTTTGCGCATGATCCTCGACAGCCAGGAGGACATCGAGGTCGTGGGCGAGGCCGACAACGGCCGCGACGCTGTCGAGCTGGCGCGCCGGCTTCGACCCGACGTGTGCCTGTTCGACATCCGGATGCCCGAGCTCGACGGCATCGAGGCGACGCGCGCTCTCGCCGGACCCGACGTCGATGATCCGATCGCAGTCGTCGTGATCACGACATTCGATCTCGACGAACACGTTCACGGCGCACTCAAGGCCGGCGCCCGCGGGTTTCTGCTCAAAGACGCTGGACCGGAGCTGCTGACGCAAGCCATCGAGGCGGCCGCGAAGGGCGACGCTCTGATCGCCCCGAGCGTGACCGCTCGGCTGCTCGATTCGTTCTCGTCGGGCGCCGGCGGTTCGCGGCCCGACGAACCCATCGACCCGCTGACCGACCGGGAGGAGGAAGTGCTTCGCACCCTGGCGGAAGGGCGTACGAACGCTGAGATCGCCACCGATCTGCACATCAGCCTCAGCACGGTCAAGACGCACGTTGCGAGTCTCATGTCGAAGCTCGGCGCGCGAAATCGGGTCGAGGTGGCGATGTGGGCCTATGAGAGCGGCCGCATGAACTGATCGGCGCTACTGTCGCGCCATGAGCGACGAATTCTGGGATGCAGCCGCACCGCTGATGGCCGAGGGCGTGGTCGAGGAGGGCACGATCATGAGCGGAGCGTGCTTGCGGGCCGCCGGGGAGTTCGTCGGCATGCCGCACCACAAGGGCCCCGGCATCGTCGTCAAGCTTCCGGCCGACCGCGTCACGACGATGATCGAGGAAGGCGAAGGGCTACCTTTCGCTCCGGCGGGGAAGGTCTTCAAGGAGTGGGTACTGGTCGTCGACCACGACGAGGAACGCTGGCGGCAGCTCATCCGCGACTCGGTCGACTTCGTCACCGCCTGAGCAACTCGCGAAGGGCTAACGAGAGGGAGTCGCCCGCGCTACGGTGCGGGGACCGTGGCCGACCAAAGCATCACGTCGCCAGGAGCAGATGCTCCCGACGGCGATGACAGACCATCAGCCACCAAACCGGACGCGTTCGCCGCACTGCGCTACCGAGATTTCCGTCGGTTCTTCCTCGCCGCGCTCGCTTCCAACAGCGGTTCATGGCTGCAGGGCATCGCTATCCCATTCGTGTTGCACAGCATCACCGGTTCGGGCGGCTGGGTCGGTGCGTCGGTGTTCTCGATGATGTTGCCGATGGCGATCATGGGACCGTGGGCAGGCCCGCTCGCCGATCGGATCTCGCGACGCAAGATCGTCATGGTTGCCCAGACGATCCAGGCGTTCATCGCCTTCGGCTACGCGCTGGCGTGGTGGGGAGGAGTGCGGGAACCGATGGCATACGTCGGGCTCTCCGCCGCATTCGGCACGGTCAACGGGTTCGGCATGCCGGCATGGCAGGCGTATGTGTCAGATCTCGTGCCGCGGGAGGCTCTCCAGAACGCGATCACTCTCAACTCGCTGCAGTTCAACGCAGCGCGTGCGGTCGGCCCGAGCGTCGGCGGCATCGTGCTCGCGTTGCTCGGTCCGGGTTGGTGCTTCGCAGCCAACTCGATGTCGTTCTTCATCGTCGTGTTCACGTTGATCACGCTGCCTCCCACCCCGCCGGGTGAGAATGCCGATTCGCGCGAGAAGCCGCTGACCCAGTTTCGCCTCGGCCTGAGCTATGCCCGACAAGACCCGGCGATCATGACCGGCTACATCGCCGCAGCGCTCGTCGCGATATGTGGTGGGACGCTCGCTCAGGTGCACCTCGTGCTGTTCGCCGAAGAGGTGTTCGAGGTGAGCGAGGGCTATTACGGCCTGCTGATCTCGGCATTCGGGCTCGGTGCGATCGTCATGGCGCCGTGGCTGACCTCTCGCGCGCCGCGGCATCGGCCTTCACGAGTTCTGGTCGGAGGACTGATCTTCTACGGCGTCGGCGAGCTCATCCTCACGTCGACGACGATCTATGTCGTCGGCCTCGTCGGCGTTCTCATCGCCGGGAGTTCACACATCACGATGGCGACGACGACCAACAGCGCTCTACAGCTCCATGTCTCCGAGGCGATGCGGGGACGGGTCATGGCGATGTACCTGATGGTGCTCACAATGGGCATGCCCGTCGGTGCGATCATCGAGGGCCCGCTAGCCGATGTCGTCGGGGTGCGCACCGTCGTGACCGTGATGGGAGCGACGCTCGTCGTCGGGGGAACGTGGCTGCTCACCTCGGGCCGCGCGGCCAACTTCGACGACCGCTGAGCACCCGTGGACGCAACTCGATTTACAGAAGATTAGCTAGTATTGGTTCCGTAAAGCCACTATCTGCGGAAGGCTGGCCATGAGCGCCAGGGGGAGAAGAGTCGACTTCGACTGGAATGGCAGGCGGGCCACCGCCTGGCTCCCGATTGGCCTCGAAGCGCTGAGCATCGAGCTGTCACCAGCCACGATTCGTGCAACCGAACGTTCCGCCGCGCTTCTGACGGCGGTCGACCAGAGCCTCCCGACCAACTGGGAACCCCTCGCACGGCTGCTTCTGCGCAGCGAGGGCATAGCTTCATCGAGCATCGAAGGGGTTCGCGCACCGGTGTCGGATGTTGCATTGGCCGAGATGGATCCGACTGCAGGCGATTCCGGCTGGATAGTCGACAACCTGGCGGTGGTCGAGTCGGCGATCACATCGGCCGGCGACGAGCTCACGGTCGACACGCTGCACCGGTGGCACGGCGATCTCATGGGTCACAGCCCGCTCCCCGCCGAGATGATCGGGACGTTTCGAACGCAGCCGAGCTGGATCGGTGGGACCAGCCCGCTCGATGCCGCCTACGTGCCGCCGCCAGTCGGTGCGATCGAGTCGCTGATGGACGATCTCGTCGCCTGCGCAAACGACACTGCGCTCGACCCGATCACCCAGGCCGCCGTAGTTCATGCTCAGTTCGAGACGATCCACCCCTACGGCGATGGCAACGGTCGACTCGGCCGTTTGCTGGTGAGCTGGATCGTTCGCCGGCGTGGCGTCGTCAGTCACCTGCCGCCACCGATCAGCGTCCTGATTGCTCGCGACGCCGGGGGCTACCTTGCCGGCCTCTACGAATTCCGAGAGGGATCGATCGACCGCTGGGTTCGCTGGTTCGCGGACGTGGCCTCCGCCGCCGCACACCAGACCGACACGATGATCGAGCAGGTGACCGCAACAACCGATCGATGGCTGGAGTCGCTCGGTCATCTCCGCTCCGACGCCACCGCTCTGCGTGCCGTCCGTTTGCTGCCCGAGCTTCCGGTGCTCAGCGCAGCAAAGCTCGCCCGAAGACTCGAAGTGTCGGAGCGTACCGCTCGAACCGTTCTCGGTCAGCTGGCCGAGAACGGCATCGTGCACCAGATCGACCCCGAACGCCCCCCAACGCGGGGACGACAGACACGATGGTGGGCGGCAACCGAACTACTCGACGCCACCGCGCGTTGGTCGAGCTGAAGACGTACGCCTCAGTCGAGTTTCATCGGCAACGGGGTGACAGCTAGTGGCGGGAGTCCTTCATCGATGCTGTCGAGTTCCAAGTAGCAGTCGGTGCACCGAACCGAGGTGAGTTCATTGATCGTTACTGTGCGAACACCATCGGTGATGTCGATGCCGAGATAGCCGCACCTCGATGTCCACGTTGGATCGCAAATTCCGATGTCGCTCACGAATCCTTCGGGCAGATTCGCGACTTCGATCTCGACCTCATCGCCTGGCAGGTGTGGGCCCGATGTCAGGATTCGGATCGACGGTCGTGGCTCGTCGGCGAGCCTAGGGTCCGCGGGCAGCAGGGTCGCGGCGACATGGCCGTCGTCGAACCAGATGGTTAGGAAGCAGGTCGCTGTGGCGCAATCGGTCCAACCCGAGGATCCGAGGAACCCTCCACCTTGAATCAGCCGAGTGGCCGCCCTCGACCCGAACGTCAACTGATCGGGGTCGATTCGTCCCACACCATCGCAGTCTTGAAACCTCGAGCGTGGCCCCGCCTTCGGCGCTCGGAGATCGTCGCCCGCCGGGCTCAACACCGGACCGCCCCCACCGAACTCGCACACGGTTGCCGACGTCGGCTCGGCCGTTTTGAGGCCTGTGGCGTCGAGTTCGTACCACCCAGGAATGTCCGTCTTTGAGACTCCGATTGATATCTGACGGGCCGCGGCCGGTGCGGTGAACTCGAGAGGTGCCGACACGACTACGCCGCCCTCGTAGTCTGCCAGCACCTCCAAACGGCAGGTGACGTCAGCGTCACTGCAGTTCCGGTAGCCGTCGGGGGTGAAAACGTCTCCCGCAAGAATCGCCTCCCACGTGACGGTGCCCCCGGCGGTCACACCGCTGCGTTCATCGACCGAGGAGGCGAGAGCCAACGAGTCACAAAACTCGCCGCCGGCTTGCGTCCCCGTATCCAGCCGTGCACAGAGCCTCGGGCGGTCGGTCGCTGCGTCAACGACTGCATCGGCACGAACACTCACCGTCACGGTGGCTCCAGGTTCGATCGGCCCCGGAGGATCGACAGTCAACGCGACGTCCGGTGCTTCGTCGGTCTCCATCGGAAGCGGCGTGACCGCGAATGGTGGAACGGCCTCACCGCCATCGCTGCTCAGCTCGAGATAGCACTCGTCTCGCCCACAATCGTGTGGGAGGAAGGGCGCCAGCGGGATCTGATGAGTCCCGTTACCGAGGTCGAACGCTGCGTCCTGGAAGAAGCATCCCCAGGGTTCATCGACATGGCACTCGCCGACGGTCGTGGTAGCACCCTCCGGCAAGCCCGAGATTCTGACTTCGATGACGTCGCCGCGTCGGTGTGCGCCTGGTGTCAAAATTTCGATCGTCGGCTTCACCGTAGCCACAAGACGGTCATCGGGGGGTAGAACTGCGGCCGCGACGAACTCATCGCCCCCTTCGAGGGCGAACTGCGTCTCGTCATCGACTACTCCTGCGACGACAAATCGTGACACCACCACATAGCAGCCTTCGAGGCAGTCGCCCCATCCTCCTAGACCGATCAGCCACCGACGAGCGAGCGTGATGTCGAACGGACGGTTCGAAACGCCCACCGAGCTTCGATCGATCGCGATGCTGCGGTCGTCGCAGCTGCTGCGAGTCACAGAAGAGGGGCGTCCGGGGATCGTCGAGCCGTCCGGCAGTTCCAGCGGTTCTGCGTCAAAGGCACACACCGTGACCCAGAACGGATCGTAGCCACCAGACTCATCCGGGTACGCTGTGACGAACTCATCCCATGACGGGTGCGCTTCGAGCGAGACCGGTGTCACGGTATAGCCGCCGGGCGACTCGGTGTGCTCGACTTCAAGGGCCGCTTCTCTCGCCAGTGGCGGACCCTTGATGTCCAGCGGATGCGAAGATATCAGTCCGTGGTGTCCGCCCAACATGAGCCGGCAACTCGTCTCAGGATCGTCGCATGTCCTGTAGCCGCTCGGCGTGAGCACCTCGCCACTGAGGACGAGCTGCCACCTCGCATCGCCGAGCTGGCTCGAAGCCGAGAACGCCTCGTAGGTATCGCAGTACTCACCACCCGGTTCTGAGTCGTCCCAGATTTGAAGGCATTGCGACAGGCGGGAGTTGAGCCAGTCCGCAGAGTCGGGTTCGGTCAGTCTCACCGTCACGGCATCGCCCGGCTGATACGGGCCATCGGGCTCAACGGTCAGCGTTGCTTCACCATTCGAGCTCGGTTCGGGTGGGGTCGCGGTCGGCACGGCCACTGTTGGCGCTTCACTCGGCGCCGTTGCTACGACAATCGCTTGCTCGTCGCCGCGCGATACGAGCGCGACGATGCCCCAGATCACCAAGGCGGCAGCAGCCACCGCAACTACAGCCGCTAGAGCACCTTTGCGCGACCACGACGCAGCCATCGCCGGCACGGCCATGCCTGCCGGTGCCGACCGATAGTCGGCCCGGGCGCGTTCGAGGCGCTCATCGATCATCGCCGGCCTCCTCGCCCAACTCTTCCGCCAACCTCGCCCTTGCGCGCCGCCAATGCGTACGCACGGTCTCCTCGCCGCACTCGAGTGCGGCAGCTACCTCGGCTGCGGTCATGTCCTCGAACCACAACAGCACGACAACCTCGAACTGGCGCTTGGGGAGCGCACGGATCGCTCCCCACAGCTCTTCGTCGGCAAATACCGGCTCGGCGGTATCCGTTCGCGGGCGCCGGTTCTTCAGTCGATCGAGCGCTCGCCGCTCCGAGCCCTCTCGTCGCCAACGCGAGATTGATCGATTGAGCACGGCCCTTCGTGCCCAGCCGAAGCCATCGTCGTAGCCGCCGATCGTGCCCCAACGCCGATGCGCGTCGGTCATCACGTCCTGCACCAGGTCTTCGGCTGATCCGAGGTCGCCCGTACGTGCGAGGGCCATGCGTCGCAACGCAGGGTAGGCGTTTTGGTAGAAGTCCTCGAACCGCTGGATCGTTCCACCCTTCCCGCACGTGCGAAGAACCGTTCACACCACTATGACTCGCACCAACCGACCGAATTCGGTACACGTCCACTACAGCGGTGCCGGGAGCGACAGCTGATCGGTCCAAACGCATGGTGTCGGGCACCGAGATCATTGCGCGCTTGGTCCGAGATCACTTTGAGCTCGGTGCCTGACACCGGTGGGTTCGCGCTGTAGGGCCCGTGACAAGATGGTGACGATGACGACGGTGGCGGAACGGATGATCGAAGCGCTGCGGCTCGTCAACATCGCCACCTTGTTCTGTCTTCCCGGCAAACAGAACGACGACTTCTTCGACGCCCTGGTCGACGCACCTGACATCCGGCCGATTCACACCCGACACGAACAGGGCGCCGCATACATGGCACTCGGTGCGGCGCAGGCGACCGGACTCCCATCTGCGTTTTGCATCGTGCCGGGACCTGGGTTGCTCAACGCAGGGGCTGCTCTCACCAGCGGCTACTGGGGCAATGCCCGCATGCTCGCCGTCGTCGGGCAGATCCCCACCGGCGAGATGGGCCGCGGCTGGGGCGTGCTCCACGAGATGCCCGACCAACGAGCCGTGCTCGACCAGGTGACCAAGCACACCGAGTCGATCACCGACCCCGAGCAGGCAACCGCACAGATCCAGCGCGCTCTCGACGAACTCGTCAGCGGTCGTCCCCGACCGGTCGCGATCGAGATCTCAGCCGACCTGTGGTCCCAACCCTGCCCCGGGACGCTGAAGTCCCCACAGCGGTTGGTTCGTCTGGTCGACGCCGACGCGTTAGAGCGAGCAGCGTCGGTCTTGGCCGAGGCGAAACGACCGCTCATCGTCGTCGGTGGCGGTGCACAGGACGCCTCCGTTGCGGTGAGCTTGCTCGCGCACGAGCTCAACGCGCCTGTGACCACCCGGCGAATGGGCCACGGCGTGGTCCCAACCGACGATCCGTGGTTCGTGCCCCTACCGGTCGGGCGAGATTTCTGGGCCGATGCCGACGTCGTCCTGGCGCTGGGCACTCGACTCGAGTTCCCGCTGTTGCACTGGGGCCACGACGACGACCTCACGCTCATCAAGGTCGACATCGACGAGGATGAGCTCGACCGGCACGGCGCGACGACCATCGGCCTCCTCGGCGACACCGGCCCGATTTGCTCCAGTCTTTTCAACCGCCTCCGCGAGACCCACACCAGCTCGGAGATACACGCCTCGGAACTCGACGAGCGGCGCCGACTGTTCACCGAGTCGATCGCGCACCTGCAACCCCAGCTCGACTATCTCGCAGCACTGCGATCGGCTCTGCCCGACGACGGGGTGCTGGTCGAAGACGTCACCCAGATCGGGTTTGGCGCACATCTCGCTTTCGACTTCGGTGGGCCTCGCACCTTCATCTCGAGCGGTCCGGCCGGCACACTCGGCGCGGGCTTCGCCACAGGCCTCGGCGCAACGGTGGCGCTCGGTGAACGCGCGGTCGTGACAGTCACCGGCGACGGCGGATTCCTGTTCACCGCGACCGAGCTGGCGACGGCCGTCCAACACGGCATCGCGGCGGTCACCGTCGTCTTCAACGACGGTGCCTACGGCAACGTTCGCCGCATTCAACGCAACGCGTACGGACCCGACCGCGTCATCGCGTCCGAGCTGCACAACCCCGACTTCGTCGCCTTCGCCGAGAGCTTTGGCGCCGTCGGCCTGCGCGCCGAATCGCCGGACGGGCTCGCATCCGC
Organism: Acidimicrobiales bacterium; assembly: GCA_965216815.1. Lineage (GTDB taxonomy): Bacteria > Actinomycetota > Acidimicrobiia > Acidimicrobiales > SHLQ01 > JADFOM01. The sequence goes on from OZ244202.1 coordinate 672,731, forward strand.
TGTCCGCCAAGGGCTCTCGTGGGGCGAGCCGGTCGTCATCGACGTGCCGGTCGGCGAGATGCCCGACCCGTGGCCCTTCTTGCGGATGGGTCGGGTGCGCGGTCAGGATCGGCCCGATGGCTGAACCCGGTTCGAAGTCGGCGCGCTCGATCGACTCGGTCTTCTCGTACGCCTCGGCGCGTTCTTTGGCCTCGTGTCTGTCGGTTGGTTCCGTGGCCTCGTTCGCCTCGTTCGGCTCTGTCGGATCCGTCGGATCGATCCTGTCGGTGGGTTCGGCCGGGTCCATCGCCTCGGTCTCTTCGGCCGGCTCGATCTTGTCGATCCGATGCGCCGGCTCGGTCCTGTCGATCGACAGCCAGGGCGCCGTGCTGTCAATTCGCAACGAACCGATCGCCGCGCGGCGCTCGGCCAAGCTCTCCCTCGTCGCCGCTGCAGTCGTAGTCGTCGGACTTGGTCTGTGGCGCGCCCGCTGAAACTGCTCTCCCTCGGAGTCGGCTTCTCGCTTCTGTTAACGGCGTGCAGCGAAGACGACACCGCCGGAGAGGTGAGGACCTCCACCTCTGCTACGCCGACCGATCCGTCATCGACGAGCTCTTCGGTGACCACCGCTTCAGCCACGTCGGCGGCGGCACCAAGTACGTCGATGGCTCGAGCCCCTGCAGAAGCGTCGTTCGAGACGATCTTCTTCGTCGACGAAAGCCGCCCGACACCCGCCGGAAGCCAAACCGACGAGCTGCCCGACCGCACCATCGAGACCTCGCTCTACCTCCCAGCGGCCGAGGACCCGGCGCCGCTGATCCTGTTCGCCCACGGCATCGGCGGTCACCCCGACAAGTTCAGCCGAATGCTCGGTGCCTGGCAGGACGCAGGCTATGCAGTGGCGGCCCCGGCCTTCCCGCTGACCAACGACCGAATTCCGGGCGCCTTCCAGAACGGGGCCGACGTGGTCAACCAGCCGGCTGACACCGCCTTCGTCCTCGATCAGATCCTCGCCCTCAACGACGACGAATACTCCACGGTCTTCGAACGCATCGACACCGAACACATCGGCGCGGCCGGGCTCTCACTTGGCGGAGTGAGCACCTACGCGGTCGCCGTCGACGAGAACACCCGCGACCCGAGGTTCGACGCTGTCATCATTCAGGCGAGCGCGATCGCAAGCACTGGCTTCATCGCGCCAACCGATCTGCCGGTCATGATCATGCACGGAGCGGACGACCCGCTGATCGGCATCGGCGCGGCCGAGATTTCCTACGACCGCCTCGGGGCGCCGAAGATGTTCGTGTCGATGGTCGGCGCCCTACACGCCGACCAGTTCACAGACCCCGAGACGGCGCTGACCCCGACGGCACTCGAGTTCCATCCCTTGGTGGACGAGGCGACGGCGGCGTTCTGGGACGCGTACCTGCGCGAGCCTCCGACGGCAACAGCGGACGAGGTCGTGGCTGCTGCAACCGACGATCGATTGACCGTCGTCGAGGCTCAACTGCAGTAGGGCGGAGCGCTCGACTACTCGGCGCGCAGCAGCGTTCCCGTGCCCAAGCCGCCACCGCAGCACATGGTGACGATGGCGTGCTCCTTGTCGGCCCGTTGGAGCTCGTGGACGGCCTTGGTGATGAGAACAGCTCCGGTGCCCCCGAGGGGGTGACCGATCGCGATCGCTCCGCCGTTGGGGTTGACCGTATCCATGTCTGGCTTGAGCTCTTTCTCCCAGGCCAGCACGACCGAGGCGAACGCCTCGTTGATCTCGACGACGTCGATGTCGTCCATCGACATGTTGTTGTCGGCGAGCAGCTTCTGGGTAGCACCGATCGGGCCGGTCAGCATGAGGACCGGGTCGGAGCCGACCAGGCATGTGTCGACGATCGAGGCGATCGGCTTGACGCCGAGTTCGTCGGCCTTCGAGCGGGTCATCATCAGCACCGCACCCGCGCCGTCCGAGATCTGCGACGACGTACCGGCGGTGTGCACGCCGTTCTCACGACCGGTCGGCTTGAGACCGGCGAGAGCCTCGAGGGTGGTCTCACGCAGGCCCTCGTCGCGCTCGACACGGTTCGTTTCACCGGTCGGCTTGCCCTCGTCGTCGAGAACCGGCGCATCGATCGGCATGACCTGGGTTCCGTAGCGATTCTCAGCCCAAGCTTGCGCGGCGCGGTCCTGACTGAGTTTGCCGAACTCGTCGGCGTCGGAGCGAGTGATGCCCCACTCGTCGGCGATGCGCTCGGCGCCTTCGAACTGCGAGGTTGATTCGTAGTGTTCCCAGTAGTTGCGGTTGATCGGCACGCCGACCTTGGGATCCTTGGGGATGGTGGCGCCCATCGGCACCTGCGACATCAGCTCGACACCGCAGCCCACGGCGCTGTCGACCACGCCCGACTTCACCATCGCGTAGGCCATGTTGGTCGCCTGCTGGGAAGAGCCGCACTGCGCGTCGACCGTCGTCGCCGCGGTCTCCAGCGGCAGACCCGCTGTTAGCCAGCCGGTGCGAGCGACGTTCATCGTCTGCATGCCGACCTGACCGACACAGCCCCCGACGACCTGTCCGACCTCGGACGGGTCGACACCCGAACGCTCGAACAGCTCGGCTTGCACCGCACCGAGCACATCGATCGAATGCATGTTTGACAAACCGCCGCCGCGCTTGCCCAGCGGCGTTCGGACGGCTTCGACGATCACCACATCATCGCTCATGACTCTCCCTTTGTCGGGTCCGAGTCGATCCCGGTCCCCGCGTTGTTCAAAACGACCCTACGGCGCGCGTCTCACTTCCCAAAATTTGGTGGATAACCCACGCGTGACGTGGGTAGGGCTCCCCAGAATGGGGTTTGCGCGGTCAGTTGCCCGATGCGACGCCGGTCGGACTGCCGTCGACGAGCTGGTCGAGGTACTCGCTCATGCCCATGCCGGTTCGGCCATCGCACGTGTAGCGGGTCATCGCCTCGGTGATGCGGGTCTCGAGCTGCTCGCCGTCGGGGGTCTTGCGCCGGTTGCGCAGCGGAATCAACGAGAGCGGTTCGCCGACGATCTCGTACTCGCGCTCGTCGGTCTTGGCCCAGCACCGGATGGCGGTCTGGTACCCACGGTCGTCGTATTCGGATTCGATCGTGCAGTCGTCGATGCGGCGGTACTCGCCGTCGTGCATGACTACGCCGCCGCGGTGCGATGGTGCGTCGGGATCCTCCTCGCGGTGCACAATCGAGAGCATCATGGCGAAGTCAGGTCCGAAGTTCATCGGCAGCCACCGGTACCACGACATGGCCTGCCAATAGCGGGGGCCCCAAGACTTGTCACGCAGGCCGAACCCGTCGAGGTCGAAGGCCTCCTCGCCCACCACGATGGTGCCTTTCACCGCCACGTGCTGCTCGTAGTGAGCCTTGTAGAAGCTGGTCTCGGCGTCTTGTTCGATCTCGGTACCGTCCTCGTACACCCATCGACCGCCCGTTACGGGGGCGACGCCGCGGAAGTCGAGCGAAACGGACGCTTCGACCATCGGGTTGTTTGTGAAGGCCTCTCTGGGGTTTGCCATCTCGGAAGGGTCGTCGAGCACGCAGAGCCGGTCATCGAAGGTGACCTTCAGGTGCTCGAGCGGTTCGACGACCTCGATGTGCAGCCCACCGGCACGCATCTCGTCGTTGGTCGAGATCTCGGGCCGCTTGTAGAGGAACGCGACCCGCCCGCCCGGCAGGTAGACGCAGACAGTCATCTCGGCGTAGCCCTCGTTGACCCGGTTGCCGATGCGGAACCACGCACCGGTCTGGCGTTCGAGGTCGAAGCCGTTCAGGTACATCGACTCGTTGTAGTTGACCTCGGGACCCGGCTCGTGCGTGTACTCGTCCTCGGGCTCGAGAACGGTGATGATCTTTCGGTCGTCGATCTCTGCCACGCGCGTGAACCTAGTCTGGAGACGCCGCGAACAACCAGGCACACGACCGGAACGCTCGGAGATCTCTGAACCTTCCGGTGCGGTATATGACACCCCACGGTTCAGAAAAGCGCGACCTCGAGATTTCTGAACCCTTCACGACGCCCAGGCGCGCATCTAGGTTCAGAAATCCTGGGTGGTGAGCTCCAAGAGGGTCTGGAGAAGGAGGTCGGCGCCGGCGACGAGGTGTTCGGGCTCGGTGAACTCGTCCGGGTTGTGGCTGATGCCGTCCCGGCTCGGGACGAAGATCATCCCTGTCGGGCACACCCTCGCGAGCATCTGCGCATCGTGGCCGGCACCCGACGGCAGTACGAGGGGTTCGTGTCCCGCAGCTACCGCGAGCTCGCCGATGATCGACTGCATGCGTTCGTCGAAGCTCACCGAAGGGAAGTCGGCGAGGGACCTATGGGACACATCGACCCGCTCGGCCGCACCGGCGTTGGCAGCGAACTCGACCAGCTCCTCGAGAGCCTTCGCCAAGGCCGCATCGTCGGTGTTGCGCAGATCGACTGTCATCGTCACCTCGGCCGGCACGACGTTGACCAAGTTCGGGTGTGCGGTCAGCGCGCCGACCGTCCCGACCTGAGGTGCACCCACACGCTCGGTCAACTCGCGCACGAACACCGCTATGCGAGCGGCGACCACCATCGGATCGCGACGCAGACTCAGCGGTGTCGTGCCGGCGTGGTTCGACTGCCCGGTCAGCGTGAACTCGGTCCACGAAATCCCCTGGACGCCCGAGACGACCCCGATGACACGGCCCTCGCTTTCGAGCACCGGCCCCTGCTCGATGTGCAGCTCGACGAAGGCGTGCGGCACCGCGCCGGGGCACGGTGCTGCGCCGCGATAGCCGATGCTATCGAGCTCCCCGCCCACGCTGAGCCCGGCGGCATCGGCGGTCTCGAGAGCCTCCTCGAGCGGCAACCCGCCGACGTAGGTGAGACTCCCCAACATGTCCGGCGCGAAACGCGACCCCTCCTCGTTGGTGAAGAACGCCACAGCGAGCGGGCGCCGAGGAACCAATTCGGCCGCGAGCACCGTCTCGATCGCCTCGAGCCCGGCCAGGACCCCGAGCGCGCCGTCGTATCGGCCGCCGGTGCGCACCGTGTCGATGTGCGATCCGCACATGACAGGCGGGCCGTCGAGTTGACCCTCGAGCAGACCAACGACGTTGCCGATCGCATCGATCGTGACATCGAGACCCAGGTCGCGCATCCATGCGACCACCAGATCGCGGCCCAAACGATCCGCCTTTGTCAACGCGAGTCGATCGCTTCCGGCCGTGCCCTCGATGGCACCGATAGATGCGAGGGTGTCGATGCGACCCAACAACCGATCGCCGTCGACGCGCAGCGAAGAAGGGGTCGGAGCCATGGCGGCCGAGTGTAATCTCGCCCCCGTGGCAGCCGACCCGACCAAGGAAGCCCGCGTCGACCTGCTGGTGCGCGACGCGGCGCTCGTCGCCACGATGGATGCCGACCGTCGTGAACTGGCCGGAGGCTGGGTCGCCCTGCAGGACGGTCTGGTCAGCTCGGTCGGCGCGGCCGGTGACCCCCAACCGCACGCCGAGCGGGTCTTGTCGGCCGAAGGGTGCCTGGTGACCCCGGGGCTGGTCAACACCCACCACCACCTCTTTCAGAACCTGACCAGGGCCTACACACCGATGACCTCCAAGCCGCTGTTCGGTTGGCTCCAGACGCTGTACCCGATCTGGGCGAGCCATCTCGACGAGGAGGCGGCCTACGTCTCGGCGTGGGTGGGTCTCGCCGAGCTCGCCCTCGGAGGAGCGACCACCTCGACCGACCACCTCTACCTGCACCCTCGCGGTGGAGGCGACCTGATCGGTGCCGAGATAGCGGCTGCGCTCGACATCGGCATGCGGTTCCACCCCACACACGGGTCGATGAGCGTCTCCGAGCGCGATGGGGGCTTGCCTCCGGAGAACGCCGTCATGGACGAGGACGACATCCTCGCCATGTCGGAGCGACTCGTCGCAACTCACCACGATCGCCGCCACGGTGCCATGACGCGCATTGCGCTGGCGCCCTGCTCACCGTTCACCGTCTCGCCCAGGCTGATGACCGCCACCGCTGAGCTCGCGGAACGGCTCGATGTTCGTCTCCACACCCACCTGGCGGAGAACGCCGAAGACGACGACTACTCGATCGAGGTTTTCGGGCGTCGCTGCATCGACCAGTTCGACGCGGTCGGGTGGATGACCGACCGCTCCTGGGTGGCGCACTGCGTTCGTCCCAACCCCACCGAGATTGCGCAGCTCGGATCCGCCGGCGTCGGCGTCGCCCACTGCCCGAGCTCGAACCTCATCCTCGCCTCCGGGATCGCCCCGGTCGTCGACCTGCGCTCCGCTGGCTCACCGGTCGGTGTCGGCTGTGACGGTTCGTCCTCGGCCGACTCAGCCTCGCTCTGGCAGGAGACGCGCCTCGCGATGCTGCTCGCGAAGTCGCGCGACGGAGCGGCTGCCATGTCGGCCCGTGACGCTCTCGACATGGCGACGCGCAGCGGCGCTGCCTGCCTCGGGCGGGGCGGCGAACTCGGAGAGCTGTCGGTCGGAGCGGTAGGCGATCTCGTGGCCTGGCGGCTCGAGGGCCCGCTGTTCGCCGGAGCCGTGTCCGACCCGATCGAGGCATGGCTGCGCTGCGGCCCGCTCACCGCGCATCACACAATCGTCGCCGGCCAGCCCGTCGTCGCGGAAGGCAGCCTCACATCACCACACGTCGACACACGCCTCGCCGACCACACCCGCATAGCGAGCCGATTTCAAGGGGTCTGGCCCTGACCCCGTTAGTTGTAGTTCGTCATAAGTGAGACTTGACCCCGTTAGTTGTAGTCAGCGTTCGTCGCGGACGTAGGGGAGGCCGAGGGCGGCGGGGGCGCCGGTGCGGCGGCGGTGGTCACGGCTGCCGAGGAAGACCAGCACGACGATGGTGAGCAGGTACGGCAGCATGGCCAAGAACTCGGACGGGATCTCGAAGCTCGTGTCCTGCAACTCACCCTGCAACCAGAAATTCGCGCGGCGGGCGAACCCGAAGAGGAAGGCGCCGAGGAGAACGCGCAGCGGCCTCCACCCCGCAAACACCACGAGCGCCAACGCGATCCAGCCGAGGCCGGCCGTTGTTCCCGCCTGCGACCAGTTGATCTGGCTCAGCACGATGTACGCGCCCCCGAGCCCGGCGAAAAGCCCGCCCAAAACCACGTGGACGTACCTCATCGCTCCGACCTGCACGCCCATCGAATCCGCCGTCGCTGGAGACTCACCCACCGCGCGCAGCGCGAGACCCGCACGCGTGCTGCGAAGGTAGAAATGGATCACGACCGACAGCGCAACTGTCGCGTAGACGATCGGATCCTGTTCGAACAGGATCGGCCCGACCAAGGGAATGTCGGCGAGCGCCCCAAGCCTCACCGCCACGAAGTCGGTCGCGATCGGTTCACCCTCGATCGACTTGCCGATGAAAGTCGACAAGCCGGTCCCGAAGATCGTCAACGCAAGTCCGGAGACGATCTGATTCGCCCGCAGGCTGACACACAGGAACGCGTGGATCGACGAAAACAACGCGCCGGCAACACCGCCCGCCACCAGTCCCAACCACACGTTTCCGCTGCTGTCGCCGATCTGGGCCCCGGTGACAGCCCCGATGAGCATCATGCCCTCGACACCCAGGTTCAACACGCCGGCCTTCTCGGCCAGCAGCTCGCCCAGCGCCGCGAGCGCTATCGGCACAGCAGCTCCCACCGCAGCCGCCAACGTGAGCGTAATGGTCCACTCGTTCACCGTGTCACCGCCGCCGCATCGTCGACTCGACGGGAGAACACGAGCCGGTTGCGGGTGAACACCTCTCCACCGATCGCGAACAGCAGGATCGCCCCTTGCAACATCAACGACACCTCAGGTGGAACCCGGTCACCCGAGATCTGCAACGCCGGGCCGGCGTTGCGTAATCCACCCATGAAAACGGCGACGACCGCCAGAGCGAACGGGTTGTAGCGAGCCAGGGCCGCGACGACGATGCCGGTGAAGCCCAGGTTCAACTCGAGCCCGTCCGGATCGAGCGAATGCGCGCGACCCGCAACCTCGGTGCCGCCCGCCAGCCCGGCCAAGGCACCCGATATCACCAATGCGGTGATCATCACGCGGCCCGACGAGATCCCGGCATAGCGCGCGGCCTCCGGAGACGACCCGACGACGTTCATGTCGAACCCGACCGAAGTGAATCTCACCAGGGCCCAGATGAAAAGTACCGCCGCGATCGCGACGAAGATCCCCCAGTGCAAGCGCGTACCACCGAAGGTCGCGAGCTCGGCTGACTCATCGATCGGTTTGCCCTGCGGAAACGTCGGCGACCCCGGGTCACGCCAAACCGACTTCGATCCGAACACCAGGTAGCGCATGAGGAAGAGCGCTACGAAGGTGAGCATCAGCGTCGAGATGATCTCGCTCGTCCCGTACCGCACCTTGAACACGGCGGCAGGCAGTGCCCACAGCGCGCCGCCACCGATGCCGGCGACGAGCACTACGGCGACGGCGAGGGCGCCGGGCATGTCCGGCGCAAGCGTGAACCCGGCCCAGCTCGCGGCGATGGCGCCGAAGTAGAGCTGACCCTCGGCACCGATGTTGAACAGGTTCATCCGGAACACGATCGCCGCGGCGAGTCCCGTGAGCGTCAGAGGAATCGCGATCGTGAGGCTGTCGGCTATACCGGTCGTCGACGTGAAGCTCGCGTCGAACAGGTCCTTGTACACGGTCAGGGGCTCGAACCCCTCCCAGATCAGGAAGACCGCTGAGACACACAACGCCGCAAACACCGAGACGATCGGTGTGACGAGAACCCGCAGGCGGCTCTCGGTCAGTCGACGCTCGAGCGTCAACCTCCACCGCATCATCGAACCCCGGCCATCGCCAACCCGATCTCGTCGAGCCCGAGCTCGTCGGACGCACCTTGCAAAGCGATGGCGCCCCGATAGAGCACAGCGATTCGATCGGAGATCCCGACGACCTCGTCGAGATCCTCGCTGATGACGACAACCGCTGCGCCCCGCTCGCGCGCCCGATGCAACAGGTCGCGCACGAAATCGGCTGCGCCGACGTCGAGGCCCCGAGTGGGAGACGACACGACTAGCACGTCGGGATGAGCACCGTCGGCTGCACCCAACTCGCGAGCGAGCAAAGCCTTCTGCGCGTTGCCTCCCGAGAGAACCCTCGCCTCGGCCTGGCTGCCAGGTGTCTTGATCTCGAACTCGGCGATCGCCTGCTCGACCTCACGGCGGGCTGTCCGTCGGTCGACGAAGAAGCCGCTACGGCGGGTCAGTAGCTGGTTGTCGACGAGCGATAAGTCGGGCACCAGTCCGGTGCCGAGACGATCCTCGGGAACGAATGCCACCCCCTGCGCGCGGGCGCGCGCCGGACCGCCGTCGCTGATGGTCACGCCCCGCACCGACACCGACCCCTCTGTCGGTCGGGTGACACCTGCGAGGACTTGGGCCAGCTCTCGTTGACCGTTGCCCGACACGCCGGCGACGCCGAGGATCTCCCCCGAGGCGACGCTCAGGTCGACGCCGTCGACGACGGTCTGCCCATCGTCGACCACCCGAACGCCATCGGCGACCAGCACCTCCTCGCCGGCGCCAGATCCACGCCGCACCGTTCCTTCGACCTCGTGGCCGACCATGAGCTCGGCGAGCTCACGCTCGCTCGTGTCGGCGGTCGCGACCTCACCCGTCACGCGTCCACCGCGCATCACCGTGACACGATCGGACACGGCCATCACCTCGCCGAGCTTGTGGCTGATGAAGACCACCGATCGGCCCTCGGCGGTCATTGCGCGCACCGTTTCGAAGAGCGTCTCCGACTCCTGTGGTGTCAGCACCGCCGTCGGTTCGTCGAGAAGCAACACGTCGGCGCCGCGATAGAGCATCTTCACGATCTCGACGCGTTGGCGCTGGCCGACCGTGAGCTCGTCGATGCGCGCGCGGGGGTCGATCGGCAACCCGAAGCGCTCACCGAGCTCGCCGACGCGGGCATCGATGTCACCGTGGCGCAGCACACGCGCCTGCCCAGGATCGCCGAGAACGACGTTCTCGGCCACGGTGAACCGGTCGACGAGCCGGAAGTGCTGGTGGACCATTCCGATGCCGTGGGCGAGACCGTCTCGCGGCGACCGCAGCCGCACCGCAGCGCCGTCGCGTTCGATGTGGCCCTCGTCGGGCTGATAGAGCCCGCACAACAGCGCTGCCAGCGTGCTCTTGCCGGCACCGTTCTCGCCGAGCAGCGTGTGCACCTCGCCGGCGTCGAGCGTGAAGTCGACGGAGTCGTTTGCGACTACGCCGGGAAACCGTTTGGTCACACCGACAGCCGCGAGTGCCGGCGAGGACTTCGGAGTCGTTCCGAGGCCCTCGCCGGCCGGGTTCGTTGTCACGGGTGCCGGTGGCGTCGCGATGCGCCTTGCCGGGTCATCAGCCCGTGGCGCTTCCGATCACACCTTCGACGAAGTACTCCATGCCGAGTAGATCCTCGAGCGGTGGGGTTTCGCCCTCGGCGATGACCTCGTTTCCGTCCTGGTCGTTGACCGGACCATCGAACGGTGTGAAGGACCCGTCGATGATCTGGGCCTGCACATCCTCGATCTCGGTGCGGACGTCTTCGGGAACCGCATCCGACACGGGAGCGAGCTGCACGAGCCCGTCGGCCATGTTGCCGTAGTACTGGTCGCTCTCCCACGATCCGTCGGCCACGGCTTCGATCGCCGATGTATAGAACGGGCCCCAGTCCCACACCGGTGCTGTCAGCCACGCGTCGGGTGCGAAGCGCGACATGTCGTCGTTGTATCCGACCCAGTACGCGTCTGCCTCGGCTGCGGCTTCACCTGGCGAAGGCGTGTCCTGATGCTGCGCTATGACGTCGGCACCGTCCGCGAGCAACGCCTCGGCTGCCTCCTTTTCGATGGTCGGGTCGAACCAGGTCGAGGTCCACGAGACGGTGACGGTGACGTCGGGGTTGACCCGCTGCGCGCCGAGCGTGAACGCGTTGATTCCGCGCAACACCTCGGGGATCGGGAAGGCGGCGACGTAGCCGATCGAGCCCTCCGACACGGCTCCGGCCGCCATACCCGACAGATAGCGGGCCTCCTCGGCAGCTCCGAAATACGTGCCGACGTTGTCGGAAACCATGAACCCTGTGCCGTGCTCGAACACGACGTCGGGGAAGTTCTCGGCGACGGCGATCATCTGCTCCATGTAGCCGAACGAGGTCCCGAAGATGATGTCGTTGCCCTCCTCCGCGAGCCTCTCGAACACGGCCTCGGAGTCGGCGCCCTCCGGCACGCTCTCGAGAAACGAAGTCTCGACGCATCCACCGAGGTTCTCCTCGACGGCCAGGCGCCCATCGTCGTGCTTCTTGGTCCAGCCCGCGTCGCCGATCGGTCCCACATAGACCCAGGCGGCCTTGATGACTTCCCCATCACACTCACCCGAGGGGGCGGCCTCGTCGCCGGCGCCGTCGTCCGCATCGGCCGACTCGTCGGCTCCGTCCGCTCCGCCATCGTCGTCGTCGCCGCACGCTGCCGCGAGTAGGACGATCGCTGCGAACAGCGCCAGCAGCCGAAGCCATCGTTTGGTCGAATTCGTCATCGGTTGTAACCCCTCCCGCACAATCGTGCGCATCCTGCCCATCAGACGGCCTCACCGGCCACCACGATTGGAAACTCTTGCACATCGGCGCGGGTCGCGCGAGGTCGTAGGGTTGCGCCATGGCCCTCCCCCGCAATGCCATCTTCCTCGGCACGGTCGCGATCGAACCCAACCGCTGGGGCATGGTCGACGCCGAGCGGCGAAGCACGATCGACCTGGCGGAGCACCTCGACCAGATCGCCGACGCGGGTTTCGACGGCATCGAAGTGTGGGAAGACCACTTGGTCGAGGCAACCGACGAGCGCCGAGACGGGATAATCAACCATCGTCTCGACGTGGCGATCTACAACACATACGTCAGCTTCGACGACCGCGACTCGACGCACCGCGAGGCGGTTGCGGCGAACATCGTCGCATCCGGCGCCAAGGCCGTGAAATACAACGTCGGCAATGAACCCGACGACGAAGCGGCGTATGTGGAGCGGGTCGAGAGCTGGCTCGACGCACTTCCCGAGACGGTGGCCGTCATCTGTGAATGCCACGACGGAATCTCGATCGCCGAGGAGCCGGCGACCGCCGCTCGGATATTCGATCGCATCGGACGACCCGACCGCGTCGAGGCGCTCGTTCACACCCACGACGACAGCGACACGATTCGTGCGAAGTTCGATGCCTACGGTGAGCGCATCACCCACGTCCACGTCAACGAACTTCCTGCACAGCAGCCGCCGCTGGCCGACCGTCGCGCTGAGCTCGAGGCGACGCTCGGGCTCCTCAGCGAGCTCGGATTCGAAGGCACGTTCACTCTCGAGTTCACCGACGGCGTGTTCGACACCGACGCGAACCCGGCGGTTCTCGTAGAAAACGCCGCCGCCGACCTCGCAGTGCTGCGCTCGATGGTCGCGTGAGCGCCAAAATCTCACCGGCACTCGTCGCCGACCTCGAGGCGGTGCTCGGCGCCGACCACGTTCGTGCGGACGGTGTCGCTCGCCACCTCGCTGCCCGAGACGGCTCGATGTACAGGGGCGGCGCTGCCGGACCCTTGTGCTATCCGCGCAGCACCGACGAGGTGGCCGCCTGCGTCCGGGTTGCCGCTCGTCATGGCGCCAGCGTGGTTCCGCGCGGTGCCGGCACGGGTCTCACCGGCGGAGCCGCACCGCTCGGCCAACCGGTCGTCGTCTCGATGATGCGCATGAACGAGGTTCTCGACGTCGACATCGACAACGGCGTCGCGTGGGTTCAGCCCGGAGTCGTCAACCTCGACCTCAGTCGTCACCTGGCACCCTTCGGCTTCCACTTCGCACCCGACCCGTCGTCACAGCAGGCCTGCACGATCGGAGGCAACATCGCGAACAACTCGGGCGGACCGCACTGTCTCGCCTACGGCGTCACTTCAGCACACGTCGTCGCCATCGAGATCGTGCTCTCCGACGGCGAAGTGGTCGTCCTCGGGGGCCTCGAAGCCGAGCCGATCGGCTACGACCTGCGCGGCGCGTTCATCGGCTCCGAGGGGATGTTCGGCATCGCCACGGCCGCTGCGGTTCGCCTCACTCCGAACCCACCGGATGTGCGAACGATGTTGTTGTCGTTCGACACCGTGTCCGAGGGTGCGTCGACTGTCGGAGCGATCATCGGCGCCGGCATCGTGCCCGCGGCAGTCGAGATGATGGACCGTCGATGCATAGAGCTGGTCGAGGACTACGTACACGCCGGCTACCCGCGCGACGCCGCAGCGGTGCTGCTCGTCGAGGTCGACGGCTCGCCCGTGCGGGTTGCCGCCCACGTGGACGAGATCGACCGCATCGGGCGTGCCGAAGGTGCGCGCGAGGTCCGCGTCGCCGCCGACGAGGACGAGCGTGCGCTGCTGTGGAAGGGAAGAAAGAGCGCGTTCGGAGCAGTCGCACGCATCGCGCCCGACTACTACCTGCACGACACGGTCGTGCCACGCACGCGCCTCGTCGACGTACTGACTCGGGTCTACGAGATCTGTGAGACACACGACCTGACGGTGCTCAACGTGTTCCACGCTGGCGACGGGAATCTCCACCCGATCCTCGCCTACGATTCTCGCGAGCCCGGAGTGGTCGACCGGGTGCGAGCCGCCGGCGCCGAGATCATCGAGACCTCGCTCTCCGCCGGCGGTGTTCTCACCGGCGAGCATGGCATCGGCGTCGAAAAGCGCGACTTCATGAGCTTGCAGTTCTCCGACGCCGATCTCGCCCACCAAGCACTCCTGCGCGGCGCCTTCGATCCCCACTGTCGACTGAACCCGGGCAAGGTACTGCCGTCTCCCCACAGCTGCGCTGACATCGCCGAGCTGTCGAGCGCCTCTCACGACGGAGTTTGGGGTTGAACAGCGAACCGGTCGAGGCGTTCGCGCGGACGGTCGACACGGTCGTGCCGGTCGCTGTCGAGGGCGGTCGCACGCGTTGGCTCGCCGGCGGCAGGCCCGAACCCGATACCGAACTCGTGCGAGCCCCGGTGACGCCAATCGACTTTCGGCCCGAGGAGATGACGGTCACCGTCGGAGCCGGCGTAACCGTCGCGACGCTGCACGAAACGACCGCAGCGGCACGCCAACGCACCGCCCTACCCGAGCGCCGGGGCTCGACGGTTGGCGGGGCCATCGCCGTCGGCGAATCGTCTGTCGATCGGCTCGGCCGAGGGCACGTGCGAGAAGCCGTGCTCGCGCTCGAATACGTCTCCGCCGAAGGACGCGTGGTTCATGCCGGAGGACCGACCGTCAAGAACGTGAGCGGGTTCGACCTCTGCCGACTCATGGTCGGATCTCTCGGAACGCTCGGCTTGATCGCTCGGGCGACGCTTCGAACTATCCCCATCGACGACCGCGAGATCTGGTTCGCGGCCGATGACGTCGATCCTCGTGCGGTTCTCGCCACGTGTGGTCGAGCACACAGCATCCTCTGGGACGGGTCGTGTACCTGGGTGCATTTATGCGGGATGGCTGCAGAGATCGATGCGGAAGCCGAGCGGCTCGCGACGATCGGTTCGTTCGCCGAGGCCGACGCCCCGACGCTTCCTCCACACCGCCATTCGATGCGCCCAGAGGACCTCCGACGACCACCCGAAGGAGCCTTCGTCGCCGAGATCGGCGTCGGGATCGTGCACCGCGACGTCGCGCCGGAACCGGTTGAGATCGACCACACCGTCTCGCGACTCAACGAGCGCATCAAGGCGCAGTTCGACCCGACCGGTCGACTCAACCCGGGACGCAGCGTGCTCGAGGTTCGCCGATGAAGCGTCTCGCACTCGAGCTCGACCGCCGCGAGATCGATTCGTGTGTCTCGTGCGGTTTATGCCTGCCACACTGCCCGACCTACCGCGTCACGGGCGACGACACGTTGTCGCCGCGGGGCCGAATCACGCTGATGCGCGCGGTCAACGACCACGGAGCCCGCGCCACCGACGAGTTCGTCGACGCGATGGAGACGTGCGTGCAATGTCGCGGCTGTGAGCCGGCCTGCCCGAGCGACGTCCCGTTTGGCCATCTCATGGAGGACACGCTAAGCGCGCTAGCCGAGGCGGGCGCGATCACCCCACGATGGCAGCGGCTCGGGTTGGCCGCCCTCCGACACCATCGGCTTCTACTGGCGGGGTCGACGCTCCTGGCAATGGCCCAGAGGCTCCGGTTGGTCCCATCGAACCGACTCGGGCTTCCGAGGAGACTTCCTCTCAGGCGTCGACCGCTCGAACCGAGCGGCGACGATGTCTACCTCTTCACCGGCTGTGTCATGGACGCATGGCAGCGCCACGTGCACCACGCGACGAAGCGAGTCATCGAGGCGACCGGCGCCGGTGTGATGCCGACGAACGCGACCGCACCGTGCTGTGGGGCGCTGCACACGCACGCGGGTCTCACCGAAAGGGCGCGCTCGCTCGCGATTCGCACGATTGCCGCCATGCCTCTCGACCGACCGGTCATAGTCGATTCAGCCGGTTGCGGTGCTGCCATGAAGGACTACAGACGTCTGCTCGACACGCCCGAAGCCCACGCGTTCGCGGAGCGGGTGGTCGACGTGCACGAGTGGTTGTCACCAAGGCTCGATGACCTGTCGACAACCCCGGTCAGCAGACGCGTTGCCATTCAGGATCCATGTCACCTGCGTCACGTTCAGCGGGCACACGCGCCCGTGCGCGCAGTGTTGGAGGCAGCGGTGACCGACGTTGTGGAGCTCGATGACGACGGGCTGTGCTGCGGTGCCGGGGGCTCGTATTCGCTGCTACAACCCGATCTGGCGACCGACATCCGCGACCGCAAGTCGCTCAGTATCGAGCGTGCCCGGGTCGACGCCGTCGCCAGCGCGAACCCGGGTTGCGCCCAGCACCTCGAGGCGACCGGCCTCGAGGTCGGGCACCCGATCGAGTTCCTCGCGGAAGCGCTGGACTGACCAGAAACCAACCGGACGCGCTCAAGGTTTGGTCGCGACCTGTCGATGGTGATGCATACGGCATAGGCCCAGCGGCCCATGTCGATGTCGTGGGCAGAAGCGAGCCAGGGAGCCATCGTGGTCCTCAGTCGGCAGGACGCCATACATTTCCTTCGACGCGTTGGGTTCACTGCGCCCGAGTCGAAGATCAGCGAATACGAGGGGCTGACACGGGCCGCAGCGGTCGACAAGGCGCTCGACTTCACCAACTCACCAGCGCTAAACCCCCCAGCCATCGTCAACGACCCCCACGAGCAGTGGCGGGGCTTCACCGAGCTCACCGGGTGGTGGTACAGGCGCATGATGACGACGCCGACCCCCCTCGAGGAGAAGATGGCGCTCTTCTGGCACGACCACTTCGCGTGCAGCCAGGAGAAGGTCTACGACATCAAGGCGATGTACGACCAACAGAAGATCTTCCGCAATCGCGGCTTCGGTGACTTCGAGACCCTTCTCTGGGAGGTCTCGATCAGCGGCGCGATGCTCAGCTACATCGACAACGAGACCAACGTGAAGGGCGCTGTTCAGGAGAACTTCGGCCGCGAGCTGATGGAGCTGCACACCGTGGGCGTCGGCGAGTACACCGAGGCCGACGTCGTAGCGATGTCGCGAGCATGGACCGGTCACAACACGATCGGGTGGAACGGCTCCTACCACGACCACACGTACAAGTTCTATCCGGATCGCCACGACTACGGCCAGAAGCGACTGTTCGGCATCAGCCGCGACTGGGACGCCCGCGACACGGTGACCGAGCTCGTCAACGGATCCAAACAGCAGGCGACGGCCCGATACATCGCCCGGAAGATGTGGAAGTGGTTCGCTCATCCGAACCCCTCGGATTCACTCGTGAACTCGCTGGCATCGACCTTCATCGGTTCCGGGATGAACTGCGAGGCTCTTCTTCGAGCCATCCTGTCGCATCCAGGGTTCTGGGGATCGGCGAGTCGAAACGCTCTGGTGCGCAATCCGGTCGAGCTGGCGGTCGCCTTCTTCGAGGCAACCGGTCTCGAGGTTCTACCGGCTACCAACGACAACTCGAAGATCTCCGGCGAATCGGTGTGGTGGTACACGCTGCCGCTCGGTATGACCCTCTTCAAACCTCCCAACGTCGCAGGGTGGGGGGAGAACGAGTACTGGATCTCGACCGCAACGTCGTGGGGTCGCGCCGAGTTCTTCGGCGACTTCCGCTGGATGCTCACCGACCCGGCGAGAGGTCACAACCTCTTCGACGGGCTGCGCGACATGAACGCGGGCCCGGCGGTCGACCATCTCTTCGACACCTTCGAGATCTACAACCCGACCAACGCGACCCGAGAACACCTCGAGAGCTGGTTCAACGGATTGAAGAACTCGAACCACTCATGGGCGGTCGCGACCGAGGCGATCCGGTTGGTTCCAATGTTCCCCGACTTCCAGGTGATCTGAAGGAGCCGATGATGACGAACCCGATCACCCACTTCGCACCCGACACGAGCGCCGAAGGAATCGCTCGACGGAGATTCCTCCAGGGAATGCTCGCGGTCGGCGGCGCCGCCGCCGTCACACCATCGTGGCTCGGTGGAACCGCCTTCGCCGGTCCGCCACTCAAGCCGAACGAGGGCATTCTCGTTCTCGTCATGCTCGGTGGCGGCAACGACGGCCTCAACACGGTCGCTCCTGCCGGCTCTTCGCTCTATCGGTCGCTGCGTGGAGACCTGGCGATCAACCCCGCTCAATCGCACTCTGTCGGCAAGGGCCACTACCTCCATCCGTCGATGCCGCGACTCAACCAGCGCTTCCACCGAGGCGATGTGGCGTTCGTCCACGGTGTCGGCGATCCGACCGACGACCACAGCCACTTCTCCGCGATGGCCAAGTGGATGGACGGGCGCACCGCCCCGAACTTCCGGAGCGGTTGGGCGGGTCGCGCCCTCGACCGGCTCGGCGGCGATCTTCTATCCGGTGTCTCCGTCGGCTGGTCGGGCATACCCTTGCACATGCAGGGAGACTCGCTCGACACGATCGGTATGCCGCCGAGCGGCCATCTGTTCGGTGCCAGCCCAGATCCACACGAGGTGTACGCGACCAACACCGCCGCGGGCCTCGGAAACGTCAACCACGGCAAGGGCCCGGTCGGCGATCTCGTCGGCGACGCGATGACCGACGCGATCCAGGTCGCTCGCCAGCTCAACCCCGCGATGCGCGACGTGAACGACATCGATCTCACGACCGAACTTGCTCTGTGTGCCAGGCTCATCAACCTCGACGTCGGCATCCGTATGCTCAACGTGGAGCTCGGCAGCTTCGACACTCACGACACGCAGGCGTTGCCCCACGTAGAGTTGCTCGACGAGCTCGACCGAGCGATCGAGACGTTCTTCGCCAAGCTCAACCCGGCGTTCGCGAACCGCGTGACCCTGATGACGTTTTCCGAGTTCGGCAGGCGCGTCGAGGCCAACGGCTCCGGCGGCACCGACCACGGAGCAGGGTCGACGATGATCGTCGCGGGACAGCAGGTGAAGGGCGGACACTACGGCCCGTTCGCAGATCTATCGGCACTCACCGAGCGCGGCGACGTCGCGTCGGACATCGACTTCCGCCGGTACTACGCGACGTTCCTCGAGAACTGGTTCGGTGTGAGCACGGCATCGGTGCTCGGTGCCAACTTCTCACCGATCGACTTCCTCAACGCACCCGGAAGCTCGACGGGTTCCAAGAAGCAGCCCGAGGTCGAGATCCCCCCACCCGGCACCTTGTATGCGCCACTGGTTCCCCATCGCCTGCTCGATACCCGCGAGGGTCAAGGACCCTATGGTCCCAAGACCATCCGCGAGCTGAAAGTGACCGGGGTGGGAGGCGTGCCCGCCGGTCTCGCCGGCGCTGTTGTGCTCAACGTGACCTCGACCGAAGCGACCGCGCCGAGCTATCTGACGGTGTGGCCGAGCGGACAGCCTCGACCGCACGCATCGAACCTCAACACCGTTCCCGGCGAGAACGTGCCCAACCTCGTCATCGCGAAGGTCGGTGCAGGTGGCAAGGTGTCGATCTACAACCACGCCGGCAGCGGTCATGTCGTCGCCGACGTAATGGGCTGGTTCCCGACCGATTCGAACTACGGACCGCTGACTCCGGCGCGACTTCTCGACACCCGCGAAGGCCAGGGCGCCTACGGGCCCAAGACGGTCCGAGACCTGAAGGTGACCGGCGTCGGCGGTGTCCCGAAGAACGCTGGGGCCGTCGTGCTCAACGTCACGTCGACCGCGGCGGACCAATCGAGCTATCTGACCGTTTGGCCAACCGGACAGCCTCAACCGCATGCATCGAACGTCAACACCGTTCCCGGCGAGGACGTCCCGAACCTCGTCATCGCGAAGGTCGGCGCCGACGGGCAGGTTTCGATTTACAACCACGCAGGAAGTGGCCACGTCGTCGTCGACGTCATGGGCTGGTTCCCAGCTGGATCGAAGTTCGGTGCTCTGACCCCGGCACGTCTACTCGACACCCGCGAGGGCCAAGGTCCGTACGGGCCGCAGATGGTGCGCAACCTGAAGGTGACCGGCGTCGGCGGGGTGCCTGCAAACGCCGGCGCGGTTGTGGTCAACGTGACCTCGACGGCATGCACCGAGACCAGCTACCTGACCGTCTGGCCGACCGGTGCACCGAGGCCCCACGCCTCGAACGTCAACACGGTTCCACACACCGACGTACCAAACCTCGCGATCGCCAAGGTGGGTAATGGTGGTCAGATCTCGATCTACAACCACGCCGGCTATGGCCACGTCGTCTTTGACGTAATGGGCTGGATGCCCGGCTGGTGAACCCCGCCTGCCGCTTCTTACGGGAAGATGCCGCGTTGGTCATAGACGGCTGACAGGCGGGTGAGCGACTCGGCGTAGGCGGCGTCGCGACGTGAACACCCCAGCTCGACGCGGGTCTCTTCGGTTCGGTCGCATGCATCCCACATCAGGCGTCGCAGCTCGTCGTCGACGCGGGTGAGCGTCCAGTTCTGAGAAACCTTGTTCTGCACCCATTCGAAATACGACACGGCGACACCCCCGGCGTTGGCGAGGACGTCGGGCAGTACTTCGACGCCGGCGTCGAGCAGGAGGTCCTCGGCGTCTGGCGTCGTTGGGCCGTTCGCCGCCTCGACCACGATCGACGCCTTGATGTGCGGAACGCGTTCGGCCGTGATCTGGTTCTCGATCGCGGCCGGGATGAGTACATCGACATCGGCAGCGAAGAACTCATCGTCGTCGATCTGAGAAGCGAACGGGTAGCCCCCGACGCCACCCCGGGGCCCACAGGCGTAGGCCCATAGCGCTTCGGGGTCGATGCCGTCGGTTTCGATGATGGCGCCGGTCGTGTCGGCGATCGCCACGACGGTCGCACCCATCCTCGTGAGCACCCGCGCCGTGTGCTCGCCGACGTTGCCGAACCCCTGGATCGCAACGGTCACCTCGTCGATCGGCCGACCGATGCGTTCGAGGTGGTTGGCGAGGCAGAACGCAACGCCCTGACCGGTGGCCTTGTCTCGCCCCACGCTCCCGCCGCACTCGACGGTCTTTCCCGTCACGACCCGCTTCACGTTCTGGCGCTCGTTGCCGTCGACGGAGTTCGCGTACGTGTCCATCATCCAGACCATCGCCTCGGCGGTGCTGCCGAGGTCGGGTGCCGGGATGTCGTGTTCGGGTCCGATGTTGTTTCCGAGCGCATGCGTGAACCGACGGACGACGCGCTGCATCTCGTCGCGCGAATGCTCGGCGGGGTCGATCCGTATACCGCCCTTGGCGCCACCGAACGGCAGCGACATCAGTGAGGTCTTCCAGGTCATCCAGGTCGCAAGCGCCTTGACCTCGTCGAGGTCGACGTGCGTGCTGAACCGCATGCCGCCCTTGTAGGGACCGAGGAGGTTGTTGTGTTGGATACGGTAACCGCGGAAAAGCCGGAATTCGCCGTCGTCCATGCGCACGGGGAAGTTGACGATTATCTCGTTCTTGGGCGAACCGAGAATGGTGCGATACCTGTCGGGGAGCTCGATGAGGTCAGCTGCCCGGTTGAACTGGCGCATCGCAGTGTCGTACAGGTTCTGGGCCACCATGTTCCATCGGACCGTAGTCCTGGGGACATGAGCGTTCGGGGATGCCCGGAGCCCCCGCTAACCACCGCCCGTAATATTTCCACCACGCTCCGAAATATCCCTTCAGGACCCTTTTCCAGATTGACGCGGTATTCCACGTACCGTACTTTCGTTTCTTGTACTTCCCGTCGGGAGGTACGGATGCGAAGCGGTGTGCCGTCCCGGACGGTGCATATAGAGGGGGCTTGTGAGCGGAACACAAGCGTTGGACAACGCACGCGTCGGCGAACACCACACCGCCGAACGCTTACCGATGGTCTACCCCGACGCGCCCGAGGTCGAACGCAGCGCAATGCGCGAGCGGCTCTCGAGCTGGGGCCAGCCCGGACAGCTCGCGACCGTGCTTCTCGGATGCATCGCCGCGACCGGCACCGCGCTCGGTGGCCTCGCTGCGATGGCGATCGTCGACGTTCCGTTCGCAACAGCCGCGCCCACGACGATCTGCATCGTGTCGACGTTCGTCGCCCGTGGCCTGTTCCGTACGCGCATGGTTCCCGATTTCGCCTCGATGATCTCTCGAATCGGCTCCGCTGCAGCCGTCGGAGCGTTGCTCGCACTCACGATCATCGTGCTCACCCCTCTCGAGCAGCCGACCAGTACCGAGTTCCTCAGCGTCGTCGCCGTGGTGGTCGTCGGATCGCTCGTCGGTCAGTGGATCGGCGCCGAGGTTCTCCGCCAACAGTGGAAGCGTGGAAAGCTCCGGTCCCAGGCCCTGATCGTCGGTACGGGTCGGCTCGCCCAGGAGCTGTCGATCGAGATCCGCAACCGCCCGACCTATGGCGTCGACATCGTCGGCTTCGTCTCAGCGCAGCACAGCGCTCATGCGCACGGGGGCCTGAAAGTCCTCGGCGACGTCGAGAGCATCAGCGAGATAGCGCACGAACACCGGGCGGACCGCATCATTCTGGCTCCCATCGGGGGCGTCGGGCCCAGCGTGCTTAGCGCGCTGCGGCACGCATCGACCGATGGGTTGTCGGTGTTCGTCGTGCCGCGCCTCTACGAGATGGGACTCGGCCTCGATTCGCTCTCACCCGACCGCGTCCGTGGCTACCCGCTGGTGCGTCTCGAGCGCGCTTCTCATCCCCGTATCAGCCGTGTTCTGAAGCGCTGGTTCGACATCGCTGTCTCGGGACTAGGCCTGCTGTTCGTCTCCCCGCTGCTGCTCCTCGGCGCACTCGGAGTGCGTCTCAGCGGGCGCGGGCCGGTTCTGTTCCGCCAGGACCGCGTGGGACAGCACGGCGAACGGTTCGAGCTCTACAAGCTCCGCACGATGACACCCTCGAACAAGAGCGACATTCAGTGGGATGCGAGCGACCGCGTTACGCCCGTCGGCTCCATCCTCCGCCGAACAGCCATCGACGAGCTGCCGCAGTTCTACAACGTTCTGCGCGGCGACATGTCGCTCGTCGGTCCCCGTCCCGAGCGTCCAGTCTTCGTCGAGCGGTTCGAAGCCGAGGTTCCCGGCTACGGCGATCGTCACCGCATGCCGGTCGGGCTCACCGGTCTGGCTCAGATCGTCGGCCTTCGCGGCGACACCTCGATCACCGAGCGGGTCAAGTACGACAACCTCTACATCGATCAGTGGTCCTTCTGGAGCGACATCCAGATCCTGGTGAAGACGGTGTGGGCGGTCATGCGTCAAGGCGCCATGTCGGACAGCCACGTCGAACTGCACAACGCACTCGAAGAAGAGCTCTCCCACACCCACCCCTCGCTTCCGTAAGTGGGACACGGGGACAGACCCCGCGTCCTACTCAGACCGCGGCGCGGAAGGCCTGGGCCAGCTCGGTGAGGCGCTCTTCGGCGTCGGGAGCATCGGGGGCGAGTCGGATGCCGGCCTGGAACTCGGTGACGCCCGCGTCGACCAACCTGCCGATTGGGCCTACGGTCGCATCGAGGTCGAGGTCGCCGTCGTCGTCGACTACTACGGGAAGCGAACCGACCACCCCGATGTCGCCGGGGTCTCGGCCGAAGTCCTCGACCGCCGCTCTCATGCGCGGGATCGACTCGGTTGGGTCGACCGCGTCCGAACCCCACGGAATCCAATGGTCACCGAAGCGTGCGAGACGCTGCATCGCACGCGGGTTCACCGAGCCGCTGACCCAGATCGGCACACCACCGGGCTGAACCGGCTTCGGCATCATGTGGACGGCCTCGAACTCGAGCTGTTCCGACCGGTGGCTGGCACGTTCCTCGCTCCAAAGGGTCCGGCACAATTCGAGCGTGTGGTCGAGCTGGGCGCCTCGAACGCCGTAATCGAGGCCGGCAGCTTCGTACTCCTCGCGTTGCCAACCAACCCCGACTCCGAGGTCGAGGCGGCCACCCGAGAGCACGTCGATGGTCGAGGCCATCTTGGCCAACACGACCGGGCGGCGCAGCGCGGCCAGCAGAATTCCGGTGCGGAAGCGGATCTGTTCGGTCTGTCCGGCCAGGTACGAGATCGTCGATAGCGGCTCGAGCCAGTGGCCGTCGGGACCGGTCGGTTGCCGGCCCCCTTCGGTGCCGCCCGTACGCGGATCGCCGTAAGCATCGAGATTCTCCCCCATGACCACGTGGTCGGGCATCACCAACCGGTCGATGCCTGCCCGGTCCGCGGCCACCGCGCGGTCGGTGAGGTGCTTCCAGCTGTCGGGATCGTCTGCGGAGAACGTGACTAGCAGCATCGACAGCTTCGGTGTTGTCATGAGACGATCCTTTCGACGAGGTCAACCGGGGGGCAAGCTGAGCTTCAGTGGATCGACGTGGTCGTAGCCGAGCGACTCGGCGACATGTGCCTCGGTCACGTGGCCTGCGCGGACGTTGACCCCGTTGCGGAGGTGCACATCGCCGGCGATGGCCCCTTCCACGCCGTTGTCGCAGAGCGCGAGGACATAGGGCAGCGTGACGTTGTTCAACGCGTACGTCGAGGTTTCCGGAACCGCTCCGGGCATGTTGGCGACGCAGTAGTGAACGACTCCGTCGACGACGAAGGTCGGCTCTCCGTGGGTGGTGGGTCGGGATGTCTCGATGCATCCACCCTGGTCGATTGCGACATCGACTACGACCGACCCGTATTGCATTGCGGAGATCATCTCAGCGGTGACGAGGTGAGGCGCCCGGCTGCCGCGCACGAGCACGGCGCCTATGACGAGGTCGGCGCCGACTACATGTGACTCGAGCGACGCAGCGGTGGAATACACGGTCTCGAGCGAGCTGCCGAATCGCCGCGCGAGTCGGTCGAGTACCGAGACCTTCCGGTCGAGCACCGTCACCTGTGCACCCAGTCCGACCGCCATCTCGATGGCGTTCTCGCCGACGACCCCGCCTCCGAGCACCACGACGTCGGCCGACGCGACACCCGGCACGCCGCCGAGCAGCAGTCCCGCACCGCCGTTGGGTGCCTCGAGACAGTGGGCGCCGGCTTGGATCGACATGCGGCCGGCGACCTGCGACATCGGAGCGAGCAGTGGTAGCCCTCCGTGATCGTCGGTAACGGTCTCATACGCGATCGCTGTCGAGCCGCCGGCGACGAGATCGGCCGTCTGGTCGGCATCGGGCGCTAAGTGCAGGTAGGTGAACAGCGTCTGGTCGGCGCTCAGCGCACTCCGCTCCTCCGGTTGTGGTTCTTTCACCTTGACGATCAGCTCGGCGCGCTTCCAGACCGCGTCTGCATCGGCGACTATCTCCGCTCCCGCGGCGGCATAGTCCTCGTCCGACCGGCGAATGCCGCGCCCGGCACCTGACTGTACGAGAACCGAATGACCGCGAGCGGTGACCTCGCGCACGCTCGTCGGGGTCATCCCCACGCGTCGCTCGTCGCTCTTGATCTCGGTGGGCACTCCAACGATCATCGCGACTCCTTCAGATCTGCGCGAGGGGCCAATACTGCCACGACGGCACCGCCGAGGGTCCGCCCAAGTTCGTGTGAATCCGGTGTGACCGCTGCCGCTTTCACAGCGCTGTGACCACCCGATACTCTCGGTGGATCACCGAAATCCGTGGGGGATGACATGCTTGGCGATCGTTTTCAACACCGGGGCGTCATGTGGCTGGTGCTGCTCGTGACTCTCGGCGCATTCGCACTCGCGAGCTGCTCCGACGACGATGACAGCGGCAGCGGCGACGACACCGAAACCGGGGACGACTCGACCGACGGCGAGACCGGCGAGTCGAGCGACGGCGAGGACGACTCTGCGGCCGACAACGCTTGTCCTGCCGACGGCTGCACACTGTCGATAAGCGAGTTCAACGCCGACGAAGGCGGCGAGGTTCTGGTCACGTTCGACGCGAACTTCGCACCCGACTTCTCGGCCAACCACATTCACATCTACTGGGACACCTACACGGCCGACCAGGTCTCGGCCGATGCAGCCGATCGCGGCGTCGAACAGGGCGCATGGGTCGCGACCGACGAGTTCCCGACCTATCTGACCGAGGCCGATGTGTCGATCGAGGCACGCGACGGTTCAACCACGCTTTGCGTGACGGCGGCCGATGGCGACCACAACGTCATCGACTCGTCGGTGTTCGAGTGCGTCGACGTGTCAGGCGCGCTGTAACCCGGTACGGCCAACCCGCCGGCGGGTGACGCTCGAGCGATGACGCCACCGCCGGACTCGATAGGTCGATACAGAGTTCGCGAGCTGCTCGGCCGGGGCGGCTTCGCCGAGGTGTGGCGCGCACGCGATGACGAATTCAGCACCGACGTCGCCATCAAGATCCTCCTCGAGCGCTTCGCTGCCGAGGAGACGGTCGCCGAACGGTTTGTGGCTGAAGCGCGGTTGCTGCGCCGCATCCACCACCCGAACGTCGTCGGCGTGCACGATCTCGGCTCGCTCGACGATGGTCGACCCTATTTCGTGCTCGACTACGCGGCCCGGGGCACCCTGGAGCAGCGCCTGAGCCCGCAACCGCTTCGCGAGCTGTCGGAGCTCGAGCCGCTCATCGTCGCTCTAGCCGACGGTCTCGGCGCACTCCACGACGCCGATGTCATCCACCGCGACGTCAAGCCGGCCAACCTGTTGATCGCTGCGGACGACGGAGCCGACCAACCCGGGCAGCGAGACGTCGGCAAGACCGAGGCCACGCCGGTCGGTCGCATGCTCGCGCCCGACGAGAGGTTCCTGCTCGGCGATCTCGGGCTCGCGAAGAACCTCGCCTCGGGGGTACAGGCGTCGGTCATCGGCGGAACACCCGGCTACCAGGCCCCCGAACAAGGCTCGGCCGACGGCCCCCTTTCATTGGCGGCCGACGTCTTCGGGGCGTCTGCGGTGCTGTACCGGGTCGTGACCGGCAGCGAGTTCCACGGAACGATGGCGGTGAGCGACCCCGGCTGGGCACGCCTGTTCGACAGGGGCCTGGCGAGCGACCCGGGTGCCCGACACCGCTCGATGGTCGAGTGGAAGGCGGCAGCGCTCGAGCTGGCCCAGGGCACCTCGGCGGTGACGACCCTCGAGGGCTCCGCCTGGGAAGGACAGTGCCCATACAAGGGGCTCGCAGCATTCCAACCCGAGGACGCATCGTTGTTCCACGGGCGCGGAACGCTCGTCGACGAGCTCACACGCAGAATCGACGCCACGAGAGTGCTCGTGGTCGGCGGGCCCTCCGGCAGTGGCAAATCGTCGGTCGTTCGAGCCGGTCTCGTAGCGGCTCTGCGCGAGCGTTCGGGGACCCACGTCCGCCTCATGACACCGGGCATCGAGCCACTCGAGGAACTCGCCTACCAACTGTCGGGTATCACCGCCGACGACACGGGCCCGTCCGCAGAGGCCATCCGTGAGCAGCCCCGACGCGTCCGCCGACCGGTCGAACAGGGTCTCGGGCCTGGAGAGGAACTGGTACTCGTCATCGACCAGTTCGAGGAACTGTTCACCCACCAGCGCCACACCGACGATCGCGACCCGTTCATCGATGCACTCGACGCCCTCGTGTCGGCCGCCGACAGTGCGACCCGTGTCGTACTCGCGATGCGAGCCGACTTCTACGCTGCCGCAGCGACGAGCCCGGTACTCACACGCTGGATCAGCGACAACCAGGTTCTGGTAGGACCGATGACCGCCGAGGAGCTGCGATCGGCCATAGCCGAGCCGGCTCACCAGGTGGGCCTTCGACTCGAGCCAGGGCTCGTCGAACGGGTACTCGCCGACGCTGGCGAGCAAGCGGGCGCGCTACCGCTCGTGTCACACGCCTTGCTCGAAACATGGCGTCGACGAAGTAGCGACGTCCTGACGATCGCCGACTACCAGGCCGTCGGAGGCGTCGCCGGCGCCATCTCGAGCACCGCCGAGGCTCTCTACGCCGACAAGTTCGACGACGCTAAACGTAGAGCCACACGTCGCCTCCTCTTGCGTCTCGTGACTCCCGGCGAAGGAGCTGCCGACACCCGAAGGCGCCTCCCTCTAGACGAGATCCGACGAGACGTCGAGGCGGCGTTGCAACGCGAGGTCGTCGACGAGTTGAGCGAGGCGAGACTGCTGACGCTGCACGACGATCACATCGAGATCGCACACGAGGCCCTGATCGGCACGTGGCCACGTCTCTCGGCCTGGATCGACGAGGAACGCGACAACCTCAGGCACCGCCAGCGAATCTCGCGGGCGGCGGCTCAATGGGAGTCGGCCGACCGCGACGCCGACCTCCTCTACCGCGGCACGCCCCTAGCGTCGGCGCTCGACTGGGCCGAGGAGAACGACGAGCATCTCGACAACCTCGAGCGGACATTCCTCGGCGAGTCTCGTCGCGCGCGCGACGAGGCGGTCGAGGCCGAGCGGGCACGGTCCGCGGCGGCGCGCAGGGTGCGCATCATCGGCGTCGCAGTCCTCGCCGTGCTCGCGATCGCCGCCGGCCTCGCTTCGCTGGTCGCTTTTGGTGCTCTTGGCGACGCCCGCGACAACCAGCGCATGGCCGAGGACCGTTTCGGGTCGGCACTCGGGTCGCAGGCAATCGCCACGGTCCGCAGCGATCCGTACCTGGCGATGAACCTCGCCCTCGAGAGTGCCGCACGATCGGACCCACCCGACGCGAACGCCCGCGAGGCCCTGATCGAATCCCGAAGGGCCCTCGGGAACGCTGCGGCCGCTCCTGTCGGTGCCCCCATCGGGGTCGGCGATGCACTCACGGTGACGCTTCACCCCGACGAGCGTCTGGTGGCCGTCGGTGGCCGCCAAGGCGCCATCACTCTCTGGGACCTGGTAGCACGCAAACAGGTCGGTCCCGCGGAGCGGTTCCACAGCGGAGGGATCAACGAGATGGTGTTCACGCCCGACGGCGCCGCGCTGTTGTCGGTCGCCGCCGGCGAGGGCGGCGGCGAAATCGCCATCCGCCCAGTTGGCGAGAACAGTCTCGGGGAACCGGAGGAGTTCGACAACTCCGCTGCCCAGATGTGGTCTATCGACATAACGCCCGACGGCGAGCAGATCGTGACATCGTCGGAGGACGGCGTCGTGCAGGTGTGGGATGTGGCGACGCGCCAACCGGTAGGCGGTCCCCTCGAAGACCGTCTCGACGTCCCGCTCGACGGCGCCGATCTTTCCGCGGTGAACGCGGTCGCGTTTGCCGAACGCGGGAGTCTCGTCGTGACCGCCGACGACGCCGGTCTCCTTTTCGGATGGGCGTGGCCCTCTCGCGAGCGTGCCTTCGGCCCGATTCGCGCGCAGAATCGCAGCGAGGCATTCGAGCTGGTGATCGACGACGATGGAACGGTCCTGATCGCAGGCAGCAACGGCACGATCGAGACCACGACGATCGCCGAGCTGTCCCGGGCCGAGGCAGGCTCACTACTCGAGAGCGGCGAGGACCTCGACTATGCCGGCGTCGCTTACGACTCCGATCCGGGTCTCGTCCTCGCCGGCGCCGCCGACGGAGCCATCCACACCGCCAACCAGCTTCCCGAGTGGGTGAGCGCTGCGCTGCACTCGGCTCCGATCATCGACGCATCCCTCGCAGGGCGTACCTACGTCACGCTCTCCAACGACCAGACGCTCATCGCGTGGTCCCTCCTCGATCCTTCCTCCGCACCCCCGGTCGCGCAGGTCGTCTTCGACGGCAGCGTGCCGCTGAGGGGTATGTCGGTGGGCGCTGGATCGGCTACAACCGACACGGCTTTGATCGCAGTCACCGACACGGAAATGTCGGCCTTCGCCGGTGACGAGAACGCGCTGGCACCGATTGCGGTCACCGACGTCGCGGCTGTGGCAGCCGACGACGGCGGAGTCGTCGTGGGTTCGACAACGGGTTCGGTTGTGCGAATAGACAGCGCGGGCTCAACGACCGAGCTCGCGACGCTCGACGCCCCCGCTGCCGCCATGACGACGTCGCCCGACGGCACCAAGCTCGCTGTCGCAACCGAAACGGGCGATGTGGTGATCCTCGACCTCGACGAGCCGGGAGCCACCGCAATTGCCGGCGAACCCGAGACCACGAAACCGTCGGCGGTCACGTGGTCGCCGGACTCGTCGACCGTGTTCGTCGCCGGAGTCGATGGCCACCTCGGCGCTTACGAGGCATCGACAGGCGATACGGCGTTTGTCACGTCACTCGACGATGCGATCCGATCGGTCGCCGTCTCACCCGACGGGCACAAACTCGTCGCTGGCCTCGCATCGGGACTCATCTCGGAGATCGAGACCGATGGCGGCGAGCGGACGGGTCGAAGCTACCTGGGAGCCAGCAGCGATACGTGGGCGCTCCTCTACCTCGACGAGGGCCACACGCTCATCGGCGGCGACGGAAAGGCGACCGTGCACGTTTGGGACGTTCAAACCGGAGATCGCCTCGCATCGCTCGAAGAGCACAGCAGAGATCCGACGAGATCGCAGAACGAGGTCGTCGCGCTCGCCGCACATCCCGACCGGCCCGGACTCTTTTACAGCGCGGGTAGGGATGGCACGGTTCGCCGCTGGGACATGCTCGATCGACAGGTCGCCTGCGACCTCGCGCGGCCAACGTTCGATACAGCGCAGCAACAGCTGACGCTCGGCGAGGGGGTAGGGCTGCTCGCCTGTGAGACCGACACCGAAGAGGACAGCTGAACGGCGGCCCGGAATCTGTCACACTGGGAACAACGTCACTTCGGGAGGTGCACCATGCGCATCAGTGACATCATCCGCTCGAAAGGCACTGAGGTCGCCACTGTTCGACCATCTGCCTCGGTTCCGGACGCACTCGGGGCTCTGTCGAAGTGGGGCATCGGCGCAGTCGTCGTCTCCGACGACGGCGAGACGATCGAGGGAATCCTGTCCGAACGCGACATCGTCCGCTCGATGGCCCAACGCGACGACACCTTGCAGCTCGATGCACACGCGTTGATGACTCCCGACGTGGTGACCTGCACACCCGACGACACCGTGAACTCGCTCATGGAGCTGATGACCGAACGTCGGATCCGGCACGTGCCCGTGGTCGACGAGCGTGGTTCACGACGCCTCGCCGGCATCGTCAGCATCGGCGACGTGGTGAAGTTCCGCGTGGGCGAGCTCGAATCCGAAACCCAACACCTCACCGAGTACATCACCTCGGGCCGCTGACCAATCGCTGCGAGTTCGGGGGCGGAACGCAGTGGTGTCCTTTATGCCTGATCTAGATCAATGCACCTGCTTGTCCTGGCCTTCCCAGTAGGGGCCGCGGAGCTTGAACTTCTGGAGCTTGCCGGTCGCCGTGCGAGCTAGCTCGTCGCGGAACTCGATCGTCGTCGGACACTTGTAGTGCGCGATGCGATCGCGGCAGTGCTCACGCAGGTCGTCCTCGGTCGCCGATGCTCCGTCGGCGAGCACGACCAGCGCCTTGACAGTCTCACCCCACTTCTCGTCGGGAACACCGATCACCGCGACTTCGGCGACAGCAGGGTGTGAGAACAGCGCGTCCTCGACCTCGATCGACGACACGTTCTCACCGCCCGAGATGATGACGTCCTTCTTCCGGTCGGAGATGTTGACGTAGTGCTCGTCGTCGATGAAGCCACCGTCGCCGGTGTGAAACCAGCCGTCGGCAAGCGCCTCGGCGGTGGCGTCGGGCTGCTGCCAATAGCTCTTGAGCACGACGTTGCCCCGAGCGAGTATCTCGCCGTCGTCCGCCGAAGCGAGCTCGACACCGATCGCGGGTGAACCTTGACGGGAGAGCTTCACCGCTCGCTCGGCCGCAGACAGGTGGTCCCACTCGGAGCGAGCACGGTTCATCGTGAGGAGCGGAGCTGTCTCGGTGAGCCCGTAGATCTGGATGAACTCCCAGCCGAGATCGGTCTCCATCCGCTCGATCGTGCGGGTGGGAGGCGGAGCGCCTGCGACGATCATGCGCACGCGACCCTTGCCGGGGATTTCACCATCCCAGTCCTCCGCTGCCGCCAGGATCGCCGCGACCACCGCCGGGGCGCCGCACAGGATTGTGACACCGTGTTCTTCGACCCGGCGAAGGATCTCGGCTCCGTCGACGTTGCGCAATACGATCTGCTGAGCACCCATGCCCGTCATCGCGTATGGCATGCCCCAGCCGTTGCAGTGGAACATGGGCAGGGTGTGCAGGTAAACGTCGCGGTCGCTCACGCCCGCATGCCACCCGAAGGTCGCCGCGTTGATCCACAGGTTCCGATGCGTCATCTCGACGCCTTTGGGTCGAGCCGTGGTGCCACTCGTGTAGTTGATCGTCGCGGTAGCCGACTCGTCGGGCTCCCACGGCGCCGGCTCGGCATCGAGCTTGTAGAGGGCGTCCGACTCGGGCCCAGCCAGGAACCGGTGCTTCACCTTCACGTCGCCCAGACTCGGCTCGAGCTCGGGATCCATCACCAACACGTCGGCGCCGCTGTGGTCGACGATGAACTGCACCTCGGCTTTACTCAACCTGAAGTTGATCGGCACACCCACCCGTCCGTAGGCGCTGGTACCGAACAGGTGAACGAGGAGGCGGGCCGAGTTCTGCGAGACGATGGCGACGCGGGCGCCCAACGGAAGACCGAGATCGTCGAGGCCAGCCGCGAGACCTTTCGCGAGCTGCGCGACACGCCGGTAGGTCAGGTCTTCGAGCGGAGGCGATGGCTGGTTGGGTTCGTCGACGATGCCGACGCGGTCCCCGTAGACCAGCGCCGCCCGCCGAAGATGATCGGCGATCGTCAGCGGGACTTCCATGGCTGACCCTCCGTTCTCAGACCGACGCCGCCAGCGCCTCGAGCGTCTTCTCCATGCTCAGCCTGTTGTGCTCACGGCGGTCGGCAACACCGCTCACCATTCGGCCGAGCTTCAGGAACAGCGGGGTTGTCGTGAGCTTCCAGGTCTCGGTGACCACAGTGCCGTCGCCGCTCGGCTCGAAGTGATACCCCCAGCGGGCGTAGGTGATCGGACCGACCGACACGTCGAACACGAAGCTCTTGCCCGGTTCACACTCCACGACCTCCGCACCGGTCGACCACTTGCGACGACCGATGCGGTTGTCGCCCTTGAACTTTGCGCCCACTGCGGGGCCGGTCGCACCTTTGATCCACTTGCAAGACGTTGTCTCGGGAGACCACTCCCCCATGCGGGTCACATCGGAGACCTTCTCCCACAACTCATGCGCAGGGGCGCCGATCGTGCGGCTGACTTTGACATCCGGATCGCTCATGCCGTCAGTCTGACCGCACGACCGGCACCGAGTCACATTCGTGGTGGTGCCCAAGCGGCACGACGCGTCAGCCGAACTCAGGTCCGGCGATCGCGAAACAGGTCGGGTCGGCAACCGTCCGCAGAATCGAGCCGCGAACCATGCGGGTGAAGGTCCGCGTCGCCGACAACCCGAGCAGCCGCAGCTCGCCCTGGAACCGTGTCTTGTCGTCGGGAACATCGACCGACACCGCTCCGGTCGATCCCAACGCGCAACGAGCGAAGAGCGCTGCGGCAACCTGGGTATCGGTCGCCGCGATGGGACCGACATGGGTGCTGCGGCCACCGAGCCTGGTCATCGCAAAACCGATCAGGGCCCCGTCGTCGAGCGCTATCCACGCGCGGTCGGGTGCGGACGAACGGATGTGGGCGAGCACGTCCGCGCGGGTGGCTCCTAAACCGTTGGCATCGATCGCTGCGACCCGGGTCAGGTCCGATGGTGTGAACGGGCCGATTTCGATCGAGTCGTCGATGGGGCTCTCGGAGATGTCGCCGCTCCAGCGCGTCAGCGTGAACCGGTCCTCGAAGCCCAGGCCCAGATAGACGGCGCGGCCTGCCTCGGTCGCGTCGAGTCCGGGAACGAGCCCGGAGTTGTCACACGACGCGACGGCCCATTCGAGATTGCGTCGCGCGATCCCTCGACGCTGGAAGTTCGGATCTGTCAACACCATTGCGATCCACCCGACCCGCGTCCCGTAGGGCATCATCGCTGCCGTTGCGACGAGCCGCTCGCCTGCGAACGTGCCGACCGTCGATCCGGTCTCGACGATGAATCGCCAGTCGTCGATCGTCTGGTTCCAGCCAGCGGCATCGCAGAGCGCTGCCCCAGCTGCGACGTCGTCTTTGGTCAACGCTCGCCGGGTGAGATCGTCCGTGACTGCCATCGTCCTCCATAGTCGCAGGCGAAGGCTCCAAACCGACAAACGATCGCCCACGGCGTGCTCCGTCGGGTGCGACTCCACGGTTTCAAGCGAGCCCGAACTGGCGGTCACCCGCATCGCCGAGGCCGGGGAGGATGAAACCGACGTCGTTGAGCCGTTCATCCACCGATGCGGTCACGAGTACGTCGGCCGCGCCGGATTCGCCGAGAGCTTCGACGCCCTCGGGTGCCGCGAGAACGCACAGCAGAGTGATCGTGCCGGCACCGCTCTCGCGGAGAATCGAACACGTGCTCACCGCCGAGCCTCCCGTGGCGAGCATCGGATCGAGGACGAACACATCGCGACCTTCGATGTCGTCGGGGACGGTGTTCACATACGCATGGGGGACGAGCGTCTCTTCGTCGCGTTTCATTCCGACGAACCCGGTCCGGGCATCGGGCAACAACTCGAGCGTGGCGTCGAGCATTCCGAGCCCCGCTCGCATGACCGGCACGACGAGCGGCAGTGAGTCGATCCGTAGCCCGGTGGTCGGTCCCATCGGCGTGTCTATGTCGACCTGCACGACAGACCGATCGCGAGTCGCCTCGTAGACGAGCATGGTCGAGAGCTCGTGGAGCGCACGACGAAAATCGGGGCGGTTGGTGCGACGGTCGCGCAGCGTGCTCAAACGTTCGGCGACCAATGGATGTCCGACGTTCTCGGTAAACATCGCGCGAGCATTGCAGCTCATCGACCCTGACGCCTCGCCTTCATCCTTGAGTGCAACGATTGCATCGACTTGAGTAGCGGTCGTGTCTGACTTCGCTCATCTCCACCGTCAGGTAGTGGAGCTCACACAGAACCCCCGACCGGTGCACGATCCTCGACGACCCGCAATATCGCGGAACGATTCTCCACGGCTACCTGACCGAGATGCGCCACGAGGAAGACGTCGAGACCCTTCGCTCGGTCGTCGATCGGCGAACAGACGCCCTACGTGTCGATCGCCCCGCGGCGAGCGAGCTCGTCGTACACCTGCGACTCAGCGACATGATGGAGACGGCGAAGAAGCGTCGCATGCCGCGACTGCGCGAGGTCGCGATCATGTACCAACGTTTCGTCGACCGACTCGAGATCGAGTCGCCGCGTTTCGATCGGGCGACGGTGGTTGCGGCCCTGCATTTCGGGGCCAACGACAAGACCGGTCGGTTCTTCGCAACCGACTCTGCGCGACGCAGCAGCTTCGAGCTCTTCGACCACGTCGTCTCCCAGCTCGTCGAGCGGGGGCTCGACGTCGGCGTTCGTTCGACCTCGAACGTCGACAGCGACTTCTGTTTCATGGCCAACGCGCACAACTTCGTTCCGGGACAAACCGGCATGTCCGAACTCGTGAGGCTTTGTCTCGACCGGCGCGCCGAGGTCTATGACCCCGTGCGCATCGAGAGCACAGACGTCGTCATCGGTAGAGACACCTCGTGGTTTCAGGGGCCGTGGCTCGTCCACATGAACGAAGGCTCTAGGCCCCGGAAACGCAAGGTCAGCCCTCGACGGTGATGGTGCCGGTCATCCAGGGATGGGGCACGCAGTAGTACGGGAAGGTACCCGCCTCGTCGAACGTGTAAGCGAACGTGTCCCCCTCGGACATGTTTCCCGAGTCGAACAGACCGCTCGGTTCACCGACCCGTCCGTCGGATTCCCCTGCGGTGACCGTATGCACGATCGCGTCCTCGTTGACCCAGACGACCTCGGTTCCGACCGCGACGGACAGGTCACGGGGCGCATAGGCGTTGTCCTCGTTCGCCGGGTCGAAGGCGCCCTCGGTGATGATGACCTGATTGTCGGCCGCCGGCGTCGACTCACCGCTCGTCGTCGATGCTGCCGCCGTAGTCGTGGTCGCAGCCGCGGTTCCGGCGGCGGAGGCTCCGGCGCCGAAGATGTCGGGGTTCATCTCGCCCTCGACGACGACCTCTCCGATCGCACCCTTGTAGAAGGTACGCACCAGAGCGTGGTCGACGAGGATGAGCGTGCTCGGCACCTGGGCGATGAGCTCTACCACCGTGCCGCCGCCCGCAACCACCAGGGTCGATTGCGAGCCACGGATCACCCGGTTCGATTCGTGCGTGGCGGCCTCGGGATAGACGGCGTCCCAGTGCGAGCCGATGGGATGGAAGTTCGAGTCGAGGTTCAGTCCCTGATTGACCATGAAGAAGCGGGCGCGTTCGCCGACCTGCATGGTGAGGGCGTTGTCGCCGGCGAGCGCACCGGTGCGGCCGTTGAAGGTGACGAACCGCGGCTCTTCGGCGAAGAGCGCGTCGCGGTCGAACTCGGCAACACCGTCTTCGGCGGGCTCGCCGACGTACCACTCCGACTGCATGATCGACCATTCGTGGTCGACCTCCGGCAAGGGGCGCTCCGGGTCGACGATGAACATTCCGTACATGCCCTTCGCGATGTGTTCCGGCACATCGCCGTAGGCGCAGTGGTACATGAAGGCGCCTGGGTAGAGCAGCCGGGCTTCGACGATCTTTGTCTCGCCGGGGAGGGCGGTCAGGTCGGCGGCACCGCCACCCTGACCGGTGATCGCGTGGAAGTCGATGTTGTGCGGGTGCTCGTTGCCCTCGAGGTTGGTGAGGATGACCCGCACGAGGTCACCTACTCGGGCACGGAAGACCGGTCCCGGAGACCCGCAGGTGACATCGTCGTCGCCGGTGATGCGATAGCCCCACATGAGGGTGGAGACGTCGTTGACCGGGTCGAGCGGGCAGACGCCTTCGATGACGTCGATCTCTATCTCGACGACCCGCTGGTCGGTTCGGGCAATCGGAGGTGGCACGTCGGGTGCATAGGCGTGGTGCACTTCGTCGTCGGGGGCCGCCGCAAGCTCGGAGATCGGTCCCAACGCCGGGAGAACCGATCCGTCGACGGCCGGTGAGCCAGCCGATGCGCCTTCGGCGCGCGGCACTCCGGTGGTTGCGATGTCGGTGTCACCGTCGGATCCGCACGCCGCCGCGACGGCTGCCACGCCTGCGAGGCCGGCACCCGCCACGAGGCGACGGCGGGACAGAGATGGGGTGTGAGTTTGATCTCGATTATCTTTCATTCGCCCACTATACGACTATCTGTTGTATAGACAACCGAGCCTCAAAGTATCTACTAGGTAGATATCGACCATCGCCGGCAGGTCTCAGAGGATCTTGTCGAAGAAGTCGATGGTGCGCTGCTCACGGGGGCTGTCGAAGAGCACGTTGGGCTCGCCCTCCTCGACGATCACGCCACCGTCGATGAACGCGACCCGATCGGCGGCGGCTCGGGCAAAACCCATCTCGTGGGTCACGACGACCATCGTCATGCCTGCCTTCGCGAGCTCGAGCATGACCTGGAGCACCTCTTTGATCATCTCGGGATCGAGCGCCGACGTGGGCTCGTCGAACAGCATCATCGAGGGTTCCATCGACAAGGCTCGAGCTATTGCGACGCGCTGTTGTTGGCCGCCCGACAACCGCGACGGGTACTCGTCGACCTTGTCTGCGAGGCCCACCCGATCGAGCATCGCTCGCGCTATGTCCTCGGCCTCGGCGCTCGAGCGCTTCGCGACCTTGCGCTGCGCGATCGTGAGGTTGTCGAGCACCTTCAGGTGCGGGAACAGGTTGAACTGCTGGAACACCATGCCGATGTGTGCGCGCACGGCGTCGATGTCGGTATCGGGGTCGGTGATGTCGACATCGTCGATGTAGACCGATCCGGCCGTCGGGTCTTCGAGAAGATTCATGCAACGCAACAGAGTCGACTTCCCCGAACCCGACGGGCCGATTATGCAGACCACCTCGCCGCGCTCGACGGACATGTCGATGCCTTCGAGCACCTTGAGCTCGCCGAAGCTCTTGTGGACGCCCCGCAACTCGATCGCGACGTCGGCGGTGGCCATCACGCTCGTCCTTCGTTCGCCGACCGTTCGAGCCGCCGCACCACATAGGTGAGCGGCAGGGTTATGACGAGATACACCAGCGCGATGACCGTGAGCGGTGTCGCGTTGATCTCGGTCGTCATGAAGTCGCGGCCGAACTTCGTCAACTCCTTCGACGCCGGCGTAGTACCGACGACGAACAACAACGACGTGTCCTTTATCAACAGGACGACCTCGTTGGTGAGCGGCGGGATGACGATGCGGAAGGCCTGCGGCAACTGGATGTTGACCATCGAAGTCGCCTGGCTCATTCCGAGCGAACGGGCTGCCTCCATCTGACCCGACGGAACCGCCTGGATGCCGGCCCTGAGGGTCTCGGCCATGTAGGCGGCTGCGACGAGGCCGAGACCCACCGCGGCCTTGCCGGCCGTTCCGAACGGTATGCGCCAGCCAAACGCGATCGGCAGACCGAACGACACCAGAATGATCGTGACGAGGGCGGGAAGCCCCCTGAACAGCTCGATGTACGTGTTAGCGATCCAGCGATAGGGACCGATCGACGAGAGCTTCATGAGCGCCAACAGGAGGGCGAGCGCGAAGCCGAAGACGAACGCGACGATCGTGTAGATGATCGTGTTCTTCGCCGCGACCGTGAGTACCTCGGGGAACATCTCCCGGGCGATCTCCGGCTTGAAGAAGTTCTCCTGGATCTTCGACCAGTCGGCGAGCAGGAGCAACGCCACCAGCCCGACGATCAGCAACGCGTAGAGCACCCCCCGCATGAAACGGGGCTGACGCAACAGCGGGCGGGATGAAATCGTCGGCACGGTTTGGGTTCGGTGGCGGGTTCGCGGGCGCTATCGCCCGCGAACCCGCATCAACCGATCAGAACCAGTCGTCGTAGATGCTGTCGTACGTGCCGTCCTCGCGCAGAGAAGCAAGAACGCTGTTGACGGCCTCGAGCAGGTCCTCGCTGCCCTCTTCTTGCACCGCGAATCCGTAGAACTCTTCGGTCGGATAGGTCTCGACAACCGTCAGTGTGTCGTCCTCGAGTGCAGCGCCGGCGTTTACGACGATGTCCTGGAGCACACCGTCGATCTCTCCCGCGGCGAGCGCTGTGAGCAGGTCGCCGGGGTTCTCGAACGCTGTGACCTTTGCGTCGGTTGCGTTCTCGTTGGCGTACATCTCGCCGGTGGTTCCCGACTGCACGCCGAGGTTCGCGCCTGCGAAGTCTGCGAGGGTTGTCTTGTCGGAATCGGCCGGCACGAGCAACGACTGGTCTCCGCTGAAGTACTCGTCGGAGAAGTCGATGTTCTCCTCGCGCTCGTCGGTGATCGTGATCGATGCCGCTGCGATGTCGCAATCACCCGAGCTCATCGCAAGGCCAGAAGTGATCGGGTCGAACCCGGAGTTGACGACCGATAGCTCGAGACCGAGCTCGGCTGCGATCGCTCGCATCAGCTCGATGTCGAAGCCGGTGAACTCCCCGTCCTCCTCGAACTCCATGGGCGGATAGGGCGAGTCGGTGCAAACGGTGAGGTTCCCATCGGACACGAGGCCGAAAGTGGAGGTATCGAAGTCTCCCGCGGCCTCGCCGCCGTCGCCTTCACCACCGTCGTCGCCTTCGCCGTCTTCGCCTTCGGCCCCGCCGTCGTCCTCGGTCTCGGTGTCGGCGCTCTCGTCGGAACCTTCGGCACCGTCGTCATCGTCGCCGCAAGCAGCGGCGATAAGCGTGAACCCGAGCAACAGCGCGAGCAACGCAAGCATTCGTCTTGACATGATTCTGATTCCCTCCCGGAACCCGCGCGGTTGCGGGCCGGACAAGGTTAACGAACGTCACGAGCCAACATGCAACGCGGAAGTCGGCCGGTAGCCGTCGGCTTGTCCTAAACACTGTTCAGTGCAAGACTCGTCGTCGACCGAAACCCCAGATATGACGAGGCGAACCCATGGCGATCAGCGAAGTGGAACTCGATCCGAGAGGTCAGGGTCCCGATGCGCCCTGGCACGTCATCGGGAGCCGCGCGCCCCGCTACGACGAGGCGACCGTCACCGACCTCGAGGTCAAGGGCACGATTCCGCCCGAGCTGAACGGCCGGTACATCCGCAACACTGCCAACCCGCGGACCGGGTGGACCGAGCACTGGTTCCTCGGCGACGGGATGCTCCACGGCGTCGAGCTCGCGGACGGCAAGGCCAACTGGTACCGCAACCGCTGGGTACGAACACCGATGTTCGACGAACCCGGATCCGACCGGCTGACCCTGGCGCTCGACCTCGAGACGTTCAGCTTCGACTTCGGCGTGTCTGCCGCCAACACACACATCATCGGCCACGGCGGCAAGATCCTCGCCCTCGAGGAGCAGGCGTTCCCATACGAGGTGACAAAGGAGCTCGACACGGTCGGGCCTCACACCTTCGGCGGCAAGTTGCAGGGAGCGTTCACCGCTCATCCGAAGTTCTGCCCCGACACCGGCGAGATGCTCGGTTTCGGATACGGCGCCTTCCCGCCGTATCTCGTCTACTACCGCGTCGACGCCTCGGGTGAGCTGGTTCAGCAGACCGAGATCACCGTGACCGGCCCGACGATGATGCACGACATGGCAGCGTCGCGAAACCACGCGATCTTCATGGATCTACCGGCTGTGTTCGATCTCGAGATGGCGATGTCGGGCGGTATGCCGATTCGCTGGTCCGACGACTACCCGGCTCGTTTCGGAGTGATGCCCCGCGAGGGAACCGACGCCGATGTGAAGTGGTTCGATGTCGACCCCTGCTATTGCTTCCACACGCTCAACGCCTACGAAGAGGGTGACGAGGTCGTGGTTCACGGGTGCCGCGTCCCCGAGCTGTGGCGCGACTCGTCCGCGATGGACATGAGCTCTGCACCGTCAGATCCGTCGACCCAGCCCCGCATGCACGAGTGGCGGTTCAACATGGCCAGCGGTGCGGTGTCCGAACAGTATCTCGACGACGACGCGTCGGAGTTCCCGCGCATCCCCGACGCGCTTCAGGGCCACCAGATGCGCTATGGGTATTCGCTCGGTCTGGCGCCGTCCTCGGCCGAAGGCGGCATGGGAGGCCGCATCCACAAGTACGACCTCGCGAACGGCGCGGCCAAGGAAGTGCACGAGTTCCCGGCGGGCCACGAACCCGGCGAGACGGTCTTCGTCGGCGCCGATGGGGCCACGAACGAGGACGACGGCTACCTCATGACCTACGTCTACAAACCCGAGACCGACACCAGCTACATGGTGATCCTCGACGCGACCGACATGGCCGCCGACCCGATCGCCGAGATCCATATCCCGCACCGAGTCGTCGCCGGCTTCCACTCGAGCTGGATTCCCGACGCCGACTGAGCGGACGGAACGGGCCATGGCCGGTTCGCTCAGCCAACGGGTGATCGTCGAGGCGGCTCGTCCCGAGGTCGAGCGCGGCGGGTTCGAGTCTCTGTCGATGCGGGGGCTGGCGCGCCAGTTGGGCGTCACCGCACCCGCCTTCTACGAACACATCGACTCGAAGGCGACGCTTCTCGCGCTCGTCGCCGCCGAGGGCTACCGAGAGCTGATCGAAGAGCTCGATGCGGTGGATGCTCCAATCGCCTCCGACCGCCTCGCTGAGCGTTCGGCCGCGTACGTGCGCTTCGCCGGTCGCCATCCGGAGCTGTTTCGCCTGATGTTCCAGTACCGCCCCGAGAACGTACCGATCGAGGCCGACAACGTTCTGCCGGCCGCAGGCGATGCCTACGACCTCGGACGCGGAGACATCGCCGAAGCGATGGATCGGGGAGAGATACGTCGAGGTGACGTCGACGAGATCACATTGATGGTCTGGGCCGCGATCCACGGCGTCGCAACCCTCGCCGCGATGGCGCCCGGTGCCGCACCCGACCCGCTCGCCACGAACATCGTCCGCACCCTCGTGGCCGGGATGGCGCCCTAGCCGGTCGCCGCCAGTGCCAGGAGGCCGGCGAATTGCCATCGGTGTCAGGCACCGAGCTCGGAACGCGCTGGGACCAAGATCACTTGGAGCTCGGTGCCTGACACCACTCGGTGCGTGTCACCACCGCGCCAGCGGGCACACACGCATAGTGTCATCGTCGTGGACGATCTGGATCGGTTGAGATCCCTGCAGGGCGTGAAGTGGTCGTCGATCGAGCCCGACGTGCTTCCCGCCTGGGTTGCCGACATGGATTTCGCACCCGCAGAGCCGATCGGCGATGCGATCCGGGCGCTGGTCGACAAGGGCGATCTCGGCTACAACCGTCAAGTCCACGATGCGCTGGTGCCGACCTGGATCGACTGGTACCGGCGGCGCCACGGCGTCGAGTTCGCCGAGGCCGAATGTCGGGCGTTCGCCGGAGCTCTCCACGCGCTCGAGTTCACGATGGCGACCGTGTCCGGGCGCGGCGACGGCGTCGTCGTGTTCTCGCCGATCTACTACCCGTTTCGCGACGCTATCGAAGCCAGCGGCCGCCGCATCGTCGACGTCCCTCTCGATAGCGGCTGGACACTCGATGCCGAGCGCTTCGACTCCGCCATCGACAGCAGCACGCGCCTGGTGCTTTTCTCACAGCCACACAACCCGACCGGTCGGGTGTTCTCTAGTGAAGAGCTCACCGCGTTCGGTGACGTCGTCGAACGACACGATCTCATAGTGGTCAGCGACGAGGTGTGGTGCGACCTCGTGCACGCCCCGGCGTCGCATGTACCGCTCGTCGCAGCCGACGAGCGACTGCGCGATCAAACGGTCACGATCGGTAGCGCCTCCAAGACTTTCAATATCGCTGGCCTGCGCTGCGCGGTCGCCCACGTCGGCCCTGCGGCTATCCGCACCGACCTCGACGGGTTGCCATCGCACTTCCCTGGCGGACCGAGCAGCCTCAGCGCGGCCGCGACGATCGCCGCATGGACCGACTGCGCAGCCTGGTTGGCCGAAACGATGTCGACGCTGACCGAGCGACGCGACCACGTCGCTCTCCGGCTGACCGACGAGGCTCCGGAGGTCGGCTTCGATCCTCCCGAAGCGACCTACCTGGGGTGGCTCGACCTCAACGACACCGCCCTCGGGTCACAGCCGGCGGCGCTGCTCCACGAAAGCGCGCGGGTCTATCTCAGCGAGGGCGCACCGTTCGGTGGCAACAGCGCCGGCTTCGCTCGGCTGAACTTCGCGACGACCGAGCGCATCCTCGACCAGATCCTCGACCGCGTCATCGACGCAATCAGAAACGGAGTTCATCCATGAGCGACAAACCTGTCTCGATCCGACCGAGCGACGAGAACATCGACTGGGCTTCGACCGTGGACAGACTCGACGCGTTGTTGCGCATAAAGACGACGCCGATCGGCATGAAGATGTTCGAGACGGTCGACGAGATGGAAGCGGTCGAGCGGATCCGCCGACCGACCGACATCCACACCGCCGACCAGATCGTGTCGATGGCGTCGCGGCTGAACCGCACGGTCGGCATCACTGCGGACGATCTCGTCGGATCGCAGTGCCAGGCGGTCCTCGGCCTCGGCGCCCAGGATGAGGAGTGGTACTCGGGACGCCACATGACCGGAGTGTGGTTCGAG
This sequence comes from Acidimicrobiales bacterium, assembly GCA_965216815.1. Classification (GTDB taxonomy): domain Bacteria; phylum Actinomycetota; class Acidimicrobiia; order Acidimicrobiales; family SHLQ01; genus JADFOM01. The sequence goes on from OZ244202.1 coordinate 715,810, forward strand.
ACCGACGACGACGCCGCGACGCATCAGGCCGCGATGAACATCTTGCCGGTGGGCCGTTACGCCGCAATGGCTGTATCGCCTCTGGTTTCGGGTCGCCTGGTGCCGCCAGATATCTGCATGATCTACGCCAACCCGGCCCAGATGATCCTGTTCATCAACGGACTGCAGTGGGCGGGGTACGCGAAGCTCGACTTCAGCTGTGTCGGCGAGTCGGCTTGCGCCGATTCGTGGGGTAGGGCGCTGACGACCGGCGAGCCGAGTCTTTCTCTGCCCTGCTACGCGGAGCGCCGCTATGGCGGCGTGCCGGACGACGAGCTGCTCATCGCTCTGAGGCCGGCCGATCTGTTGGTGGCTCTCGACGGCATGGAGGCGCTTTCGCGCAACGGACTGCGCTATCCGATTCCGCCGTACGGCATCCAGACCGATGCTCGAGCCGGTCTGGGCGTCAGCTACGGCTAGCGGTCTCACCAGCGTTCTAGGGAGCAAAACCCACGTCAGACGTGGGTTTTCCGCCAAATTTCGGTACTTACGTCCGCGGGACCCACCCGTACAATTGTCCGAGCTCGTTCCCGTCGGCATCTTCCGCCATCCCCTAGCGGTCGCGAGCTCCCTCCAACGCCGAAACGGGTTTTCGATCGAGCGGGGGCTCGAGCTCTGGCACCGATACAACGTCGAGTTGCTGGCCGCACTCGAGCGGGATCCGTTCCCCCTCGTGGACTTCGATGCCGGGCCGGCTGACACCCATCGGTTCTACGGCTGAGCGGGGCCGCTCGCCTACGGTGTGCGTGGTGGCCTCACTACCTCTTGCCCCGGGGTCGGTCTCGTTGCGGCTCTACCCTGCCGATCTCGATCCGGTCGACTGCATCTCGACGCTGCGGGCTCAGGCTCGGCTCGCCGACGAGGTCGGTTTCGACGGGGTCATGGTCAGCGAGCACCACGGCGATTTCCCCGGATACCTGCCGAACCCGGTGCAGCTCGCCGGCTTGTTGCTGTCCGAAATGTCGAGCGGCTGGGCTGCGCCGTGTCCGCTGCTGTTGCCGCTGAGGCAGTGGGCGCTGACCGCCGAGGACATCGCCTGGCTGGGAGCCGCGTTCCCGGGTCGGGTAGGAGTGGGTTTCGCAGCCGGGGCGCTGCCGGTCGACTTCGAGATAGCAGAGGTCCCGTTCGATGAACGGGTCGATCGATTCAAAGCGCAGCTACCGCTGATCGTTTCGGCACTGCGAGGCGAGAGCTCGTCGCCGCTCGGGGACGATCGCGCGCTCGCGGCATGCGCGGCATCGCCCATTCCGATGGCGGTAGCTGCGCAGAGCACCGCCGCCGTCCGCCGCGCGGCGAGGTACGGCCTCGCTGTGCTGTACGACTCGCTACAGACCGACGACGTGACCCGAAGGTTGACCGGGGCCTACGAAGACGCTGGCGGAACAGCGGCGAAGATCCTCATTCGCAGGGTTTGGATCGGCGATCCGCCCACCGAACAGATGGCAGACCAGATGGCGCACTACCGCAGCTACGCCCCCGACCGGGCGATCGCCAATTGGGGCGATGGCGATCAGCTCATCGCCGGCGCGAGCGTCGGCGAGGTCGCCGAGGAGATCGCCGGTCTCATGTCGGCGACGGGCTGCGACGCCCTCAATATCAGAATCCAGGTCAAGGGCCTAGGCGCAGCTCAGGTCGACGAGCAGCTGGAGCGATACGCCAATGACTTCCCCGCTCTCGCGGCCGCTGCTAGCGCGTTCTAGGGAGGAAAACCCACGTCAGGCGTGGGTTACCCACCAAATTTCGGAGGTCGCCTAGTAGCTGACCACCTCGAACTCGATGTTGTCGTGGTCGTTGAAATAGAACCGGCGGCCCGGCTCATAGTCACCGTGGTTGAAGGTCTCGAAGCCTTGGGCGAGTACCCGCTGCTCCGTCGCGTCGAGGTCGTCGACCAGCACGCCGACGTGGTTTAGCCCGCCGGTGGTTCCATAGCTGCCTTCGGCCTGGCCGTTCTGTCCCGACGAGTAGACCGCCAGGTAGTCGTCGTCGGATCCGACATGCACGGTTCTGCCGTCCAGGGCCGACTCACCACTCCAGCGGACAGTCCAACCGAAGACGTTGCTCAGCATCGCTGCGGTGCGGTCGGGGTCGCTGACCGTGATGTTCACGTGTTCGAGGGTGGCGTTCATGGGTCTCCTTGGTTCAACTTGTTCCTAGTCCCGTTCTACAATCTCAAGTAATCTTGAGGTCAAGTGATTTCTCGTGACAACTCCCTGAGCATCGGCGCCATAGCCGAGCGCACCGGCCTAGCGGTCAGCGCCGTTCGCTTCTACGACGACCAAGGACTGATCTCTTCGACACGGGCGCCGTCGGGGCATCGGAGGTTCCACCGCTCGACGATCCGACGGGTCTCGTTCATCCGCATCTGCCAACAGCTCGGCTACTCCCTCGCCGAGATCGATTCCCAGCTGGCCCACCTCCCCGCCGGCGGTGCCCCGAGCGAATCGGATTGGGCAGCCCTGGCCGCGGGCTTCAGCGCCGACCTCCAGCAGCGAATCGAAGGTTTGAGCCGCCTTCGCGACAAGCTCGATGGTTGCATCGGCTGTGGCTGCCTTTCGCTCCAGCGTTGCCAGATCTACAACCCCGACGACATCGTCGCCGAGCGCGGCGCCGGTCCTCGCCACCTACTCGAACCCGACCCGCCAACCTGAACCGGCGTTCGGCGCGCCGTCGGCAGCCTTCGCCCACAGCGGGTTGGTCACCTGTCCATCGTTGTGGAGGGCGCACGCTCTTCCGGTCCTGGTGGGGCAGCCGAGATGTATACCCGCCAACCACGAGCGACAACGGTTCCCGGCGACGGAGACTGTGAGGTCACCTCGGCGCCAGAATCGAAGCCTGTGTCGACGGTTGCCGGAAGACCCACCGACTCGAGACGCTCGATGGCCTCATCGATGCTCAACCCGACCACGCTCGGCACGTCGACCTCGACTACCTCGCGAACTCGCTCGGGAACATGCAGGAGGCCCACAATGACGACAACCTCGACCTCACGTCGCCGGGCGATAACCAGATCAAACGCCTCACTCATCTTCGGGGTCCATTCATCGGGCCCGATCGGCTCACCCAGCCCAAGGTCGTCCAGCAGCGCCGAAACGGAAGGACATACGGGCCCCGTAGTGAGAACGGTCGTCGACTCGAACGGCGGCGCGTTGACCGGGTTCCCGAGCGTCACGTCGGTTCCGCTGGGCACTCCGCCGATGTGCTCGGTCAGCGCCGTTGCGTAGTTGGGCGTGCCTCCGCCGTTGGCGACGAGGACGCTGTCGGCACAGTCTGTCGTTGGTCCAGCCACCTCCTCGGGCACCGAAGTCGAGGTTGCAACTACCGATGTTGCGACACCGGACGCAGATCCACCGTCGGTGGCGCTGTCGCCGTCCCGGACCGCATTCACGGTGATTCCGAAAACCGCGGCCACCACGAGACCGGCCGCGGCATAGACCGCCAAGCGTTGAACCGTCGGCCGTCCACGTTGCTCCTGAGATGCGGAGGCCCTCTCCCACACAACGTCGGCACCCCTGGGGTCTCCGCGCTCTGCCCGCGCCTGCAGGCTCTCTGGATAGTCGCTCATCGGCGTTCCTCCTGCTCGATCTGGGTCCGCAGCCGTCTACGGGCGCGAGATGCCCGCGACCGGGCCGCACCGGCACTGGTACCAAGCAGTGCCGCAGCTTCGCCATGGGACATGCGTTCGACATCGGTGAGGTACAAGATTGCCCGTTCGATCGGCTTCAGCCGTTCGAGATCGGCCACGTCCGAGGGATAGCTGGCCATTTCCGCGCTCGGTCTCATCAGCCGTGCAATGGCCCTCGCGCGGCGGCCCATGCTTCGTCGATGGTCCGCCGCCAGGTTGACGATAGTTCGACGCAGATAGGCCCCCGGGTTCTCCAGCCGGCCAAAGCGACCGCCCTGCAGTACGCGCACGAGCGCGTCCTGGACCAGATCGTCAGGATCGGCGTCCGAGCTGCCCACTGCGGCCGCGAACCGCCGAAGCTCCGGGTACAGCGCCCGAAACAGAGCCTGATCGGTGCCCTCGGTTCCGCACACTCGAATCATCTCCGTCGCCGACCTCACACCTTGTAGACGCCGCAGCACCACTCGATGTGACAAAGAGTTCCTTCAGGCCGGTCCCTACCGGCATTTCGTCAACGGTTCGCGAACGGCCGGCCCCAAGAGACTGTCACACCCCCCTGTCATCATGAACATATGTTCGACAAAGGTGATCCGGCTGGTGCGAGGGCGGCGGTCCTCGACCCCTGTTTCGAGGCGTTGCGGCGCCTCGACCCCGCTGCCTGTTCGGCCGACGACGTGCGCCGGCGCATCTCCGATCTCGGTAGGTTGCGCTCGCTGATCGACTCGGTCGAGGCCGCCCTCAACAGGCAAGCCGACCGGTTGCACGCCAAGGGCGAGTCGGCCGACAGCGAAGACCTGATGGCTTCAGAACAACGCGCTTCGGCGTCCTCGGCCAAGAAACGGGCGAAGCGGGCCAAAGCACTCGAGAAGGCACCGGCGTTCGACGATGCTCTCGCCGACGGAACGATCACCGCCGAGCACGCAGACGCCCTGGCCGGTGTCGCCGACAGCTCCGAGCCCGATGTGAGCGAGGGCTTGTTCGCCGCGGCCGATGAGCTCGCCGAAGCGGCAGCGACAATGCGCCCCGACACGTTCAAGCGCCACCTTCGCAGAAAGGCCGACCAGCTCAAGAAGGACGACGGTCTCGATCGGTTCGAGCGCCAGCGTCGCGCTAGCAGCGTGCGCAGACGCATCGAGCACGCCACGGGGCTCTATCACCTCCACGCAATCCTCGACCCCGAGTTGGGTGCAAAGATCTTCGGCGCTCTCGAGGACGAAATCGAGACCCGCTGGCACAGCGCGAAGGACATCCCCGACGATCAGCGGCCCAGCAACGATCGGATCGCCGCCGAAGCTCTCGCCGATCTCGTCGCATGGGGTGTCACCGATCGACGATCTCGACATGCCGACGTGTCGATTATCGTCGACTACGAGACCATGCTCGACGGACTCCACGACGATGGCGTGTGTGAAACCCGCCAGGGCGTCGACATCCCGCCGGAAACCGCGCGCCGTCTCGCATGCGACGCCCAGATCGTCCCGATTGTCATGGGCGGACCCTCCCAGCCGCTCGACGTCGGTCGTGCCAGCCGCACGGCAACACCCGCGCAACGCAAGGCTCTACGGGCCGCTCATCCCACCTGCGGCGTCGACGACTGCGACGTCCGGTTCGACTTCTGCGCCATCCACCACATCATCCACTGGGTCCACGGTGGCCACACCGACCTCGACAATCTTGTACCGCTGTGCCACCGCCACCACCACCAGGTGCACGAGGGCCGCTGGACAATCGAGCTCGGTCCCGACCGCTCCGTCAGGCTCACGGCGCCGATGTACGCCGAAGAACAACCCGCGCCGACATCGCCCTCCGAGAGGCGGCCGGCGAGCGCCGAACCGAACACGACCCAACGCACAAGAGCCACCGACCAACCACGCCGGCCTGTGCAGAGTCCCGCCCGGTCACCGATCAAGTCGAGCGCTCCATGACGATGCCGCTCCGCCGGTCGTCCAGCGACGCAAGAAAGAGGGTGGAACAGCAGCACGTAGTCTTCTCGCGTGCCCACTACTGGGAGCACGACGCACCCACACGCTGGCCGCCCCCGATGTCGATCGAGGACATGCGACACCTCCTCGACGCGGAACTACCCGGCGCACAGTTCACGCGGCTTTTGGCTCACCGCTACTCGGTGGTGTGGCACGCGCAACCAGCTGAGGCGTCATGACACCGCGATCGAGCGTGCGCCGCCAGCGCTCCTAAAGACCAGCTACTGCAGCGCCACCTCGAAGGCAGACTTGGCATCGGCCCACCATCGTCGGCGCCTGTCGAACCGCTCAGCCCCTCCCATCTCTTCCCACATCTGCACGAAGCCGGGCTCACCCGCCTCGACTCTGCGGCGCACGAACTCGCCACCCAACTCGATCGATCGATCGAGAATCGCCAGAACCTCCATACGGGACTCGAGATCGAAGCCGTATGCGTCGACAACCAGCCTGAGCCGACCTGGCCGGTCTTGGTCCGACCATCCCAACCTGGTCGCGTTGACATCGTCGTCGATCGGGACGCACATCCGAGCAAAGGACGCCATGTCGAAAGTGCGACGCCCCGGAGCTGCGAAGTCGAAGTCGAGCAAGGCCACGGCGCTCCCGCCGCGGAACACTACGTTCTCGAGGCATACGTCGTTGTGGCAGAGCACCGGTCCGCCGCGCGGGTCAGCCATCTCGCCGCTCCAGCTCCGCGATGTCAGATCGATCTCCAACGAAGCGTCGTGCATCGCTCTCATGAGACCGGCGACCGACGTGAGTGCGTCATCTGAGCGGGCCCAATCGGGAAATGGCGGGAGAGGTACGTCCCCCTCGATGAACTCGAGCCTCTCTCGACCATCGGCGTCGATACCGACAGGCATCGGCGCGCCATCGAACCCGGCCGCACGAAGCGCGGACAGCGCCCGGTGTATCGACTGAGAGTGCTCATTCGAAGGACGCAGGACGTAAGGCCCCTGGCGAACAACCGCTCCAGCGTTCGCTACGCCACCCTGAAGCACTTCCTCGTCCACTTCAGAAGCGTACAGACGCCGGTCTTGTGATGCTGATGGATATCGCGCTGATCAGCAAGACATGCTCTGACTAATGAGTGCCTTCGTCAGCGGACGGAGCTGGCTATTCTACTACCGGCTGAACTAAAGTGAGGATCTTGGAACGGCTAAACGACTATCGCCAAGCCATCGGCTGGTCGGTCATCTTGTCGGGCGTGATCGTGGCCGTAATCCAATTCGTTCAGGGCGAAATCCTGGTTGGGTCGATCGCAATTGCGGCCGTGGTGGTCGCAGCTGGCTTGCTGATTCGGTGGACTCGGCCCAGCGTCGGCGGTCCACACGTCGGGCACGCCGCGGCGCAGGCCGGTGCCTGCGAGGACGATGTCATCGTCTACTGGCGGCCTGGTTGAATCGTCTGCGATCGGCTCAAGCTTGGCTTGGGTAGCGCCCGCCATGACGTGTCATGGGTCAACATCTTGAGAGACTCCGAGGCTGCCGAGTTCGTCGCGGCCCACCATGATGGCAACCAGGAGGTTCCGACCGTTGTCACCGGTGCCGGTGAAGTGATCGACGCCAGCGCAGACGCGATAAGGGCACACCTGAAAACGGTGAGCTAGCAGCGGCAAACTCCAATCCGCAAACTTGGTGGTCAACCCGGCTAACGACCGGCCATCCGACCCGAGTATCTACGCGTTGGCCACCTTGCTGAAGTGTTGCTGCCTCACGGCTCTGACACGTCCCGCCTACGTTTGATGTGGGTAGCGTACGTGAAATGGTCGGACCAAGTCACGCCGTCCGGTACCAGGGACTTGGAAGCTTGAGCCCCTGAGTCGGGGAGAATGACAGCAATACAGGAGGGGACTCATCGCGTCCACGTCTCAGCATCACCCGGGGTCCCAGCACACCCATCTTCGCTTTCCATCGGGGGTTCGAAGGGCCCGGCAAGATATGAGATCGATCCCTGCTGACAAGATCGCACTGACCGGGTGTCACGTAGAGGATAGAGATTCGGGGCAATCCAGGACGCAACCTTAGGGCTGGTATCGGCTGAACCCGGGAACCCGCCGGGCGAAGTGTCGTCTTTCTTCCAACGTGTGCTCCGCACGTTTGATATCGGTTCTCATGCGTTCAAGCCAGTGGCTCAATAAAGCTGGCCCTAGCATGAATCCGAAGAAGGTGATGAAAATAGCCATGTTCAACCACGATTCTAGGTAGAGGCCCTCACACACACTGATCGCTGGCACTTCGCGTTTGAGCGGGGCGTGTGGGTCCGCGATGGTCGAGTCGATCCCCGACGCGTCGAGTTGCACGGGGCTCGACCGCTTTGGGTTTGGACGAAGTGCTTCGCTACAACAGGATCACAATCTCTCGGTCCACGACCGAGCCCGTCAGCTCGAGCGTTCGAGTTTGTACTCGCGGATCAAGGTCGGTGATGGACCCGTCGCTGGGTCGGCGTCGCCGTGCAGTACCTCGGGATCGAGGTCGATGCCGTTGGGCCAGGCGACCGTTCCAGCGACTTCGTCGACTGTGACCGAACCGAACACCTTGTCGTCGTCGAGACTAGCGAGAACACCGGTCAACAGACCGGCCAGGTCAACTTCTCGGACGGTTCCGTCGGAGAAGGTCAGACGTAGAGTCCGACCACCGATGTGCTCGGCGTCGATGATTCGATTGCGGCCGCTCATGGTTCCAATCCTACTGGAGCGGCTCAATCGGCAACAGGGTGTCGGGACCCTGGGCACGTTGCCAGTTCGCCTCGAGCTCAGTCCGGTGGAGGTCGAGCCACTGCTCGACGAGGCGCGCGGCGGTTCGAGGGAGGCCGCCACCGATAGTCGAACCGTCACTGATTCGGATAAGTGCTTCGTGTTCGCCGTAGATCGCATGGAAGTGCGGCGGGTTGTGATCGACGAAGTACATGTAGATCGCGATTCCGTAGAACTCACTGAGACGTGGCATTGGTTCCTCGACCGAGCCGAACACGCGACTTCATGACACGGAGATCGAGCCATCGGCTTCGACCATCACATAGGCGACGGCCACGTGCGGATCGCAGTCGGGCCCGTTCGGTGACAACTCTTCCGTGGCTACCGATGCGCTCGATTCAAATCTCGACCCATCGGCCGCAACACCTCGTGCAACGAGTTCGTAAGACGAAGGCTGGTCATCAACGAGGAACTGGCCGTCCGAAGCCGGGTCAAGCGGTTGACATGCCCCGTCGACGCAATACTCGACGTCCGCGATCCCGTCGGCCGCGGTGACGTGGATCGCCGACACAGCACCAACCAGCGTGCAAACTTGTGAACCACTCCCACAGGCGGCCAGCAGAAATCCGAACTGCACGAGCACGAATTTCGACCTACATGCCATCGAGCAGACCTCCGATGTGGTCGGCGGCTTCTTGGTCGCCGCGGTGTCCTTTTTGGGCATAGACCCTCGCCAGTGTCTCGACGTGATCACCGATTCTCGCTGCGACCGCGGGCAACGGTTCGCCGGCGTCGAGCTCGGTACTGGCGTACCAGTGGCGGAGGTCGTGGAGCCTCATGTCCTCGGCGCCTGGCACCCTCGCTCGGATGCGGCCGAAGGCTTGGGTCATTGTGGAGAACCCTAGTCTTGCCTTGCGCCCCCGCCAGGATTCGAACCTGGGCACACGGTTTAGGAAACGCCCGAGAGTGGTCCGATGGAGTCCGGCTGGTGCCGTTTCGCCTTGAAAACAAGGGGTTCGCGGTCTAGCCAGTCCGGCCGGGTCTGTCGCGTTCGACGCGAATTATGGGACAGAATATGGGACACGCTCTTCGGCCGCGGAACATGTTGACAAAAGGCGGCGTTGGCGCGAACCTGATTTGGCGGTCAGCCCTCGGGGTAGCAATGAAGCGTGGGACAATCAAAGTGCTCGCGACCAACGCGGCAATCGTCGGTGTCGGCGTTGCAGGGGCAACTATCGCTTACGCCCAAGGTTCTCAGAGCCACACGTCGAATGGTGTCACGCACGGATGTCCATTCGACGCTGGCTGCGTCTCCGGTGATGACAACAACCGAGTCGGCTACAACCTCAAGCTCACATACGGCCACTTGGTTGGCTCCAAGATCGGGATCTATCGAGATCCGTCAGGAGACGGCGGTCGTTATCCACAGGACCTAGATGCGATCGGCACGAGTGACAATCTGAGATTGCTCGAAGTCGAGTACGACACCAACCCGTATGACGAGTGCTCATGGGCGACGTACCACTACAACAACACACCATCAATGAACTTCAACTGGCACTGGACTCACGACGCACCGTATCCCTGCCAGTAGTCGCGTACTGAAAGCTTGGACTTGATCATGTCGAACATTCCGCCGATGCCACAAACGCCAGTAAGGGACGAACCATCTGCCTTCTCAACTCGCGGAGCCAAGCTAAGCATAGGACTATCCACTGTTTTGGCACTCACACTAATTGCGGGCGGCTATGCAGTCGCGAACTCCAGAACAGCCGCAGAGTCTGAAGAGGCGCTTCAAGTGGTAAGCCTTGCGGAGCAGCTCGACTCTAAGCCACCACCTAAGTATGGAAGCTTCGGGGTAGTTGAAGACGAGACCTCCATCTGTGTGAAACACACCGCTGGGCGTGCCAAAACTACTGCTTGCTCAAGTCAAGATCAGGACGAACCGGCGATCTCCACAGTGAAAGACTTTCGCTCCGGCGAAGGGTCACTACTTGTACTTGACGTACGTCGCCGCCTAGATCACCTTCGTATTCACGTAGATGGCGAAGCTGCAACGTTTCACTCGTCCGACGGGGGGTTGACGATTCAGGCCACCGGAAGCGAGATCCCTTCGCTCGTCGAGGTCTTTGACTCCGAGGGCGGGGTGTTGGCAACAACCCAGCCGGCCAGCGATCTCGCACAGCACGGTGAATCAGTAGTTGCCGAACAACACGAGGTTCATGACCACGACTAGCGTCGGCCCAGACGACAAGGCGGGATCCGCGCTTAGCATTGTAGTGCGGGGCAATTGGATAGACCTGCGCCCAGTCTGGCCCGACGATGAGGACTGGATTCGGGGAGTGGCGGAGTCCACAGATCTCGGACTTCGATGGAGATCAAGGGGCCGCTCGTTGGATCCTGCCTCGTTCCAACGACAGCTATGGGCTGGCGTATACAGTCAGAACCTTCTGGTCACCAAGGACGGGGAGCGACAAGGCCTGTGTTTCTCTCATCGACGTTTCGCTGCGCGATGGCTACGGGAACCTCGCCGTTCTCCTCAGCGAGCAAGCAAGACGATCAGGCACCGCGTTTGAGGGAGTTGCGGCTTTCATCCATGCGATGTTTGAGTCGATGCCCTTACGGAAGATCTATGTAGAATCTCCCGCCCACATTCTGCGCGACTTCGGCTCGATACATGGACGACTATTTGAAGAGGAAGCGCGTTTGCCGAATCACGAATACTATCGCGGTGAGTACGTCGACCTCGTTTTTGGCAGCCTGACACGGGAGGCGTGGTATATGACCCCGCTTGCGCGATTTCCTCGCGAGCATAGCACTGAAGTCCGTCTCCCGAGAACGGTCGATCAGTGATGGTGGCACTTAGCTCGTTTGCACAGTTCGTCGCGGACTGGAAATCAGCTATCGGGATCGAGGAACGACGCATCGAGCGTCATTCACGGCTCGTAGAGGACATCGAGCTCGATTCTCTCCAGTTGTATGAGACCGCGGTCTGGCTATCGGATCAGACTCCCATGGGTCTCTCGGCTGCGGAGTTAGACTCCCTCGAGACGGCCGAGGACGCGTACAAGTTGACTACTTCTAAGACTGTTGACGCGGACTTTCGCGGGGCGTGACCGATCCATCGCCATCGGGAGTTTCTGACTCTGGTCGATGGACGCGAGTGCGTCCGATAGGCCTTGGAGATGTTGCGTTTTGCTACGAGCTACTGACAGGCTTCGAGACAGCGTTTGAGTCTCCTCTGCGTGGAGCCACACCGGATGCTCCACGCCTCTATCAGATACTACTTGAACGAGCGGTCCTTTCGTCAGTCATCGAGGACCACCATGGAAGACCGATTGGAGTTGCTCAGTGCAAGGATGCAGACTTCAGAAGTGGGACGTGCACTATCTGGGCATCCATCTCGCCTCGCCTGCGCAAACGCGGCTGGCCGATTGAAGGCCTCGGAATTTTTGCTCGAGGCGTTCAAAACATCTTCGGCTTCAGACTGATTTACATCTACGTACCATCGCCTCACCTGAGAGCCTTCGCTTCCGTGGCCGATACGCAGTACTGCACGCACGTCGGCGTGTTGAGAGAGCGACTTGTTCAAGCCGGGGTTGCTGTTGACGTTCACATCCTTCAGTTCGACGGGGCAAGCCTTCTATCGCCGCGGTGAGTCACCGTCTCACACGAACGCTTCCCCGTCTGGCTCGGAATCGACCATCCCGGGCAGTCGCTGTGACCTGCATCGATGTACGCCTGTGTGACGCCGCGGAAGGCGACTCATGATGGGGTGAACGGAACTCTGGAACGTGTTCGGCGATGTCCGCGCCCTCGCCCGGCCCGTTGTCCGCAACGGCAAGCTGCAAATGGTCGTCGCGCCGCCGTGCGCCCGCCGACACAGCAGTTCCCGGCGGGACGTTCCAGCTCGGGCTCGGCGGCGCGGTGTGTGGAATCCCGTTGCAGGGTGTGCGCTGAGCTGTGCCGCCCGGAAAGTCGGTCGTGGCTGGTCAGGCGGCGTTTCGGTATTCGTGGATGAGGCCGTTGCATCGACTGGTCCGGAGCACGGTCAAGGTCGCCCCCGGAGTCTCGGGTGGACCGTGGTCCGGCGTCGGGGGGCGTTGGCCCAGAGACTGGTGAGGCCGATGCTGGTTGTAGTGTTCGATGTAGTCGACGACGAGTCGTTCGAGTTGGCGGTGGTTCCAGACGATGGAGCGGTCGAGGAGTTCACGTCGGATCGATCCGATCCAGCGCTCGGCGAAGCTATTGGCGACCGGGGCCCGCACGGGGGTCTTGATGATCTTGGCGCCTTCGGTCCGGAAGATCTCATCGAAGCTCGCAATGAACTGGCTCCCGCGGTCGCGGACCAGAGCCCGGGCACCGTCGAGCTTGGCGCTGTGGCGCATGAACACGTTGCGGGCTGCTTGGGCGGTCCACGCGCCAGTGGGGTTTGCCGTGGCGCCGCCGTAGAACACTTCGCGGGTGTTGACCTTGATGAAGAACAGCACGTAGTAGCGGCGCAAGCACGCGGTGTCGACGGTGAAGAAGTCACAGGCGACCGCGGCTTGGGAGTGCAAGAACTCGCTCCAGCTCACCTCCGCGCGATTCGGGGACGGGTCGACGCCGTTGTCGGTGAGGATCTGCCACACGGTGGTCTTGGCGATCGTGTGGCCGAGCCGGGTGAGTTCGCCCTGGATGCGGCGGTGTCCCCACGTCGGGTTCTCCTTCGCCAAGCGCACGATCAGCTGACGCAGCTCGGCGCTGGTGGGCGGTTGGCCGGTGCGTCGCGCGGGCGGCTGGGTCCAGTGTCGGGCGATTCGTTGGCAGTGCCATCGAAGCAGCGTCTCGGGAGTCACGATCCACCCGCGACGGAGCTGGCGTGGGAGAGCGGCTGCGATCGCGCCCAACAGCGTGCGGTCATCGTCGGTGATGACTGGTCGATCAATCTGGCGACGGAGAACCTGGAGCTGGTGGCGTAGCACGATGATCTCGAGATCCTTGGATCGCCCGGACCGGACGACGAGTCGGGCGAGGGCGGCCAGGAAGCGGTAGAAGATGCGGCACACGGCATCCATGATGGGCGCATCCGGCCCGGTCAACACCTACGCGCCACTTTCCGGGCGGCACACGGCGACACCGAAGCCTGCTGGGTGGCGTACGGCCAGCCGACCGTCCACGGCTCCGGGGGAGGCCCTTCTCGTTCGGGCGTCGATCCGGGCGACACGGTCCCGGCCGATGTCGTGGCCTGTGTAGGAGGTTGAGCTCCCATCTGTTGAGCCGACCCCGAAATCTTCGCGTCAGCCAGCATCTTCTCAACTTGAGGCAACCGATCTACAGCCTTCAGGTAGTGACCGGCCTTCGATAGCTTCACACCATAGTCGAGTTCGAACTCCAGCGCACCCGCGACCCCGCCGGGCAAGACATTCTGTCCGGGCCGGAACGACTGTCGTATGTAGTCCACGATCTCTTCTGACACAGTGGACACAGGTGCTGCCGCCGCTGCGCCAGCACCTGCAGCAGCCGACGCCGTCCGGCTCGCCGACCACATCCGATGAACACCATCACGGCCAGATACGCAGAAGATCTGACAGACCCACGACCGGCAGCGATGAGGTGACCGACGCCTCGACACGTGATCCGGCTGCCACGCCGGGCCCAGCCCCAACGTCGAGGCGTTCGGTGACGAGGTCGTGCGAATAGTTCGCCGCCACACACAGACTCTGGTCGAGTAGTAGCCGCCCCTTGACCGCACACGGAGTCAAGGGACGGCCCGGAGGGCGGAGGCGAGGACACGAGCGGAGCGGCGTCCCGCAGCCGGCCCTTGACACCGGTCGGTTGGACACACTGGATGTCTCCCCGCCTCCTGGCGGGGCGCGGTCGCGTCATCGGCCGATTCCGTAGTCTGGGCTGTCGATTCCGCGGGCCCTGTTGAGGGCCTGGGTGAGTGCTGCAACTGCGCTTCGGGTGAGGTTGAGGCTGTGCTCGAAGCCAGGACCGGACTGGTGTTGACCGTGGCGCCGGTAGGCGGTGTCGTGTTGGTCGAGGCGCGCTGCTGCGCTATCCCAACGCTTACCTGCTCGTGGCCGGGTTGACCGGGCGCCGATCTCGTTGATGATGTGTTCGCCCGGAGCATGTCGGGCCTGTTCGCGTCGGATCTGGCGGTCTTCGCTGAGCCGTTCGGTGATGTCGCTGAGCCGTGCTTCGAGGGCGGGCCGGTCGATTTGGTGGGCGTTGTGGAGGCGACGATCGATCCTTGCGAGCCGAGCCTCGATCTCACCGATCCTGATTGTCTGTTCGGCGATGTCCTCTGGCCCAGCCTCGATGGTGGCCTTGGCGTTGGTGATCGCTTCTTCGTGGCCGCGCCGCCGAAACGGCCGGTCTCGGGCGGCGATGGTGTCGTGGGCGCGTCGGATTCTGTCTCGGGTGTCTTGGAGGTATTCGATCTGCTCGGTGAGTTCGCGTTGTTCGCGGTTGCGGTCACACGGCAGGAACTCGAGGTCGCTTCTGAGCCTGTCCAGGGTGCCGGTGATCTGTGCTTGTTCATCGAACAGCGACCGCAACTCGTCGCCAGTCAGGGTGCCGGGCCGGTGCGGGTCGAGGCTGGCGAGTTCGGCTTGTCGCGCTATGGCCGGCCGGTCGATCCAACTGCGGGAGATCGAGTCGGCGAACACATCGGCGCCGGTTTGCTCGCTGTCGGTGACGATGTATGCGTCGTTGCTTAGCCGTCCCCGGGTCATCGGGACATAGACGCCCCGGACATCAGAAGGACTATCGAGTAGGAGGATGGATCGGTCGACTGTGCGGCCTTGGGTGGCGTGACTGGTCTGCGCATAAGCCAACTCGACATGGTCGCCGACATAGTCGGCCGGCAGCCGAACCGACCCTGTACGGCCCCCAACGGTGAGGTCACCGTTGCGGTGCACCTGGGTGATGGTCCATTGGTCGCGGTTGCGGATCATCAGCCCCTGGTCGGTGTGGAGTTGTCGGTGGTTGCGGCGGGTCACGATCTCATCACCAACCCACAGCCGATAGCCGCTGGCATCGACGTGACGGCCGTTCGTGTCGATTTCACCAATGATGATTCGTTTCTGTTGGGCTGTCGTGTTGATCTGTGTAACGGTTTCGTTGGTGGGCGCGCACAGCAGCACCGTTTCGCCACGGCTGCGGCATTCGGCCCACGCGTCGAGCGCCTGCTGCTGCATACGGCGGGCGGTGCCGCCGTGGAGCCGGCCATGGGTGTTGTAGAGGCCGGCGACTGATGGGTCGCCTCTGCGTAGCCGCAGCGACGCGTCGCGTTCCCAATCGTTGGAGAACCGATGAACTTGGTCGAGTTCGATCGCGCCGTGGGTGCCGATGAGGTGTTCGAACATGCCACCGCGGCCGACCGCAGCGAACTGCATCGGGTCACCAACCAACACCACCCGCCAACCCCGACTATCCGCCAGCTCGGCGAGGGCGTCGAGACGGTCAGTGGCAACCATGCCAGCCTCGTCCACTATCACTGTCGCAGCCGCGGGGAGGTCGTAGCGATGCTCTGGCGGCCGATCGAGAGAGTGCTCAGTGAGCAGCTTGTCGATCGTGTCAGCATCCACCCCGGCCTCCGATCCCAACACATCGGCTGCTGTCGCCGACGGCGCGACGCCGAACACAGCACGCCCCTCAACACGGAGCTGTTCAACAGCCGGTGCGAGTGCGGTGGTCTTGCCGGTCCCGGCCGGACCGACCACCACAACCAGATCGCCGTCTCCCGCTACTGCGGCCGCCACCTCAGCCTGCGGGCCCGTCAAGCTGACCTCCGCTCGGTCGACCGCTGCGGGCGAGTCGACGCCCTCTCTGGCCATATGGCGCTCAGCCCAACCCAACAGCCGGTTCTCCTGGGCCAGAATCTCCGGGGTGGTCAACGCCCGATCTGTTGCCGATTCGGTGACCGGGCGGCCATCGCTGCGAAGACCTACCCCGTCTCGGATCGGCCGTGAAATGTCGACACACAACCGTTCGATGGCCTCTTGGGTGAGCGATTCGAGGACCCGACCCAGATCCTCAGAACGGACCACCGAGGTCGTCGGGATCGCAGCGGCGATCTCACGACTGACCTCCGCGGGTCGCCAACTCGACTGCTTCTCAGACAACACGGCGACAGCGTCTACGATCGCTCTGTCTGCTGCTGCGGAGTCCAGGAGCCGGCAGCGGGACCCACCCGTCATGGCGCCAACAACCCGCTCAGGATTCTGTCCGAGGTCTGTGACCCGCTCGACCCAACCTCGATGCAACCCTGCACCATCGACGTGTTCGCTCTTGGCCGGTCGGGAATCGACGACAGCTTCGCGTTCGAGCCGCCACCGCTCCCGCCGCGTCGGCTCCCGACCCATCGAATCCGCGAAACGGTCGAGCTTCACATCCACCCGGCGCTGAATCTGCGCGGTGCGCGTCGAGAACTCCTCGAGCACACCGCCATCGGCATGGGCGACCTCAGCGATGCCATTGACCACCGGCTCCCACTCCACCCCCAGCCGCGCCGACAACCTCGATCGCAACGCAAGGTGATAGATCGACGACAACGTCCGCTGATCGGTCTTCAACGAACGCGCATCCAAAGCCAACCAGCGACCATCGGGTGACCGGACCCGGTTCGCGATCACAACGTGTGTGTGCAGCTGAGGGTCCAGCGCACGCGACGTGTGCTGACGAAACGTCGCAGCAACGATGCCCTGCGCGTCCACAACCGCTACCTCGCCGCCGATCCGGTAACGGGTATGGGCATGGGCCTCGACCCAGTCGATCACCGCGGCCACCGCTGCGTCATGGGCGTCGAGGACCGTCGCGCGGGTCTCGGCGTCGCCCAAAGCGAACAGGGTCGACACCGACTTGGGTGCCGACGCCGTCACATCGAACCCGCGAACCGACCCCTCCCCAAAGCTGCGGCCCAAAGGAACCTCGCCACGGACACGAGGCTGGAGCCCCGCCATGACACGTAGGAACTCCCGATCAACGACCTCGCCGTCGAGGCCCAACAGCTCGGCGCAGCGGCCGACCCAACGGCCCCGAGGTTCGCCCGAATCCAGGTAGTAGGAGGGCAGCGCCTCCACGTAGTAGGCACCCGCGTCCGCGCCCTTCAACGTCGTCACCCGCGCCGTCACCGGGCCCATCTCCCGGAGCTCGACTGGCACCTACCGGCACTGGATGTGCACCCGTCTGCCATGGATATCGTGAGGTGCCGGGAGATGGTGGCTCGGCTCATGGGACTCACGCGGTGAACAGCGTCGATTGGCCGGCTGCTGCTCGGTTGCGTCGTCGAGCGGAAGAACGCACGGGACTGGCCTGCGGTTCGCTGAGCGAAGACCGCAGCGCGTCGAGCTCGCCAGGAAGCGGTGGCTCGAAACCCAACAGATCGGTCAGCGTCGGTCTCGACACGACCACCCGGTGACCAAGCCGCACTGTCGGCAGCTCGCCACGAGCGACGAGCTCATAGGCCGTTGACCGACCGATCCCCAACAACTCCGCCGCCTCAGCAACCGAGTACACCATGCGCAGATCACGCGAAACCCTCGACCTCATACCGCCACCAGGGACCGAGACCTCTTGTCGGCGCGACGCGACTCCCCGCTCGACGACGTGCTACGTCTCGGGTCGTGCCTGATCCACGCCATACCCACCCAGGGACACCCAAGCCGCGGAAGCGCGACAACAAACACGCCTTCGCCAGGCCACCGGTGTGGCGCTATCGGTCGATTTCGGGCCGCTACGCGCCGATATTGTTAGGGCCCGAGGCCGAGGGCCGAAGGAAATAGACCCCGTACGCTCGACACCATACGAGGTACGGGGTTTTGCGCGTCTCGCACGACGGTTGACGTACCGTCGACTGTTACGCGTCAGGTGGAGCGTTCGAGCCGGTATTCGCGAAGGAGTGCTGGAGCAGGGCCGGTCGCCGGGACGGCGACGCCTCGAAGCACGTCTGGGTCGAGGTCGATGCCGTTCGGCCAAGCGATCGTGCCTGCGACATCATCGACTGTGACCGAACCGAAGACCTCGTCATCATCGAGACTTGCTAGAAGTCCGGTCAACAGATCACCCAGGTCGATCTCTCGGACTGTTCCGTCGGAGAAGGTCAGTCGGAGCGCACGGTCAGTGATGTGCTCAACATCGGTGATTCGACTGCGAGCGCTCATGGTGCCAATCCTACTGGAGGGGCTCGATTGGCAACAGGGTGTCGGGGCGCTGGGCCCGCTGCCAGTTCGCCTCAAGCTCGTCGCGATGAAGGCTCAACCACTGCTCGACGAGGCGTGACGCCGTTCGCGGCAGGCTTCCCCGGATGGTCGAGCCGTCGCCTATTGCGACAAGCGCTTCGTGTTCGCCGTAGATCGCATGGAAGTGCGGCGGGTTGTGATCGACGAAGTACATGTAGATCGCGATGCCATAGAACTCACTCAGGCGTGGCACGAACGTCCTCTGTCGTTTGGTTATGGGCCATCGAGCAAGCCTCCGATGTGATCGGCGGCTTCCTTGTCACCGCGGTGGCCCTTGTGGGCGTAGACCTTCGCCAGCGTTTCCACGTGGTCACCGATTCTCGCGGCCACCGCGGGGAGGGGTTCGCCTGCGTCGAGTTGAGTGCTCGCATACCAGTGGCGAAGATCGTGGAGCCGCATGTTCTCGGCACCGGGCACCCGCGTTCGGATGCGGCCGAAGGCCTGGGTGAGCCGGTTGGGTTGGACGGGCGCTTCGCCGGCGGGATCGAGGCTGAAGTCGGCGAGCACGAACGCCTCGGGTGACAGCTCTGTACCAAGTTCGACAGCCTTGGCGACCTGAGCGTTGCGGTGCTCGCGGAGCAGCTCGATGGTCTGCGCGTCGACGCTCACTTCTCGGATCTGGTGGGTCTTGGGTTCCTTCTCGATGACCCTGTGGTTGTTGAGCTGGGAGAGCGCTGCGCGGATCTCGATTCGTCCGGCGTCGAGATCGACCGCCGACCAGCGGAGCCCGCAGATCTCGCCGCGCCGCGCGCCGGTAGCAGCCAGGAGTCGGAACGCGATGGAGTTCTCGCCGTTGCGGCTCGACGCCGCTTCGTCGAGCAATGCTGCTACGACCTTGGGGGTCGGGATCTTGCGCCCGACTCGGGGCACCGACGGCGGTGTGGCCAGCTGCACCGGGTTGGTGGCGATCCATCCCCACGCCATCGCCTGTTTGAACGCGGAGCGCAGCAGCGCGTGGTAGCGGCCGACCGACGCCGGGGACAGCCCACGGTTGCCAAGCCGGTCGTAGAAGTCGTCGATCGCCTTCACAGTCACCTTGTCCAACGAGGTGCTGCCCAAAGACACGTCGGCCGCAACTCCCCGGACAATGGTGCGGTAGCCCTCGATCGTTCGGGCCTGTCTGCCACGCGCTTCGAGGTGGTCGACATGGGCGGTGAGCAGCTCGTCGACGGTCTGGCGCGCCGTCGGGCCGTAGGTCTCGAGCTCGGTAGTGAGCGATGCGAGCAATCGTTGGGCATCGCGTTTGCCGCCACGAACGGTGCGGCTCACATAGCGGTGCTTGCCAGTCGCCGGGTCGCGACCGGCGTAGGCGCGAACCTCCCAGTAGTCGGGATCCCGCTTCAGTCGGATGCTCCCCCGGCCTCCTGCCATCGCAACAACGTAGCCGAGATATGGGACAACGCATGGGACAAACGCTGTTTTGGCTGTGGAAAACCGGAGATTTCCTTGCGCCCCCGGGAGGATTCGAACCTCCGCACACGGTTTAGGAAACCGATGCTCTATCCCCTGAGCTACGGGGGCCGGCGCAGGCACCGAGCGTACTGGCGCTCGGGCGGCTCAGACGATCATCGACAGGGTCTCGACCGGCTCGGCGAACCCCTTGAGTTCGCGCCTTCCGGCTGACACGAACTCGAGGTCGCCATCGATCCCCTCGACGAGTTCAGGCGTTGCGAGCAGCTCACCTCGCACCGCCACTTCTGCAAGCCGGGCAGCGATGTTGACGACCGAGCCGAAGTAGTCGCCGCCTCGTGGCATCACATCGCCAAATGCCATGCCGCCTCGCGCCTCGACCCCGGCACGATCCCCCAACTCGCGCATGACCGCTCGCGCTGCCCGGGCGACGGGCTCGGGTTCGACAGCGGCAAACATCACCTCGTCACCGATGGTCTTGACCAGCCGGGCACCGCATTCAGAGATCGCCTGATGTGACCGTGCCTCGAAATCGCGAACCAGCACTCCGAGATCGTTGAACGACAGATCCTCCGAGAGCGTCGTGAAGCCGACGACGTCGACGAACCCGATCGCCTGACGGACGGCGTCCTCGTTCGCGGCACGGTCTGCTCCGACGTGCAAGCGATCGATCGCCTGGGACAAATGCAGCCGGAAAAGCGGCTCGAGCGTCTCCATGAGCGCATCGAGCATCGACATCGCCCGCTTCAACCTGATGCCATCCTCGACGCGGGTTCGTTCCTCGTGTCGCGTCGGTGCCTCGACATCGATGGCAAACATCGAGACGACAGCGTCGGCCATGCGAGCCATTGCAGATCCGGTGACACCCGCGAAGTAGAGGATCTCCGATTCGGAGAACATCTGCGCGCCCGAGTCGGCAATTTGGAGCGAGGCAACCTCGCCAGGGGTGAAGCGTCCCCTCTCGATGATCGCGTTGCCGACACCGCTCGCCCGAGCCAGTAGGGCCAGCCGGGCTGGGTCCATGCCGAGATCGCCGAGCTCATCGAGCGCGACCGCCCCTGGACGGACATACATAGACGCCGACGCTGCACCGAAATGCTCAACGGTCGTCGTGGCCGCGAGCTCTTCGACGTCGAACCCCTCGGAATCGAGCCAGACGAGATACTCGAGAATCTCCGCGGCGTCGGCAGCGCCGGGGTCGTAGGCACCGAGCTCGACGAGTCGATCGAGGTCGAAGCGTGGACCCGGCGGCTGGTCGCTCATGGGCGCACGGTACCCGGTGGACGACACCGCTGGCCGAGGCAGCCACATCGGTAGGGTCGACCCATGGCCTGCCCGATCGAGCATCCGTGATCGATCCGCGATCATTCGGCGCCGTCGACACGCTGATCGGGTTCAAACAACCCGAGGGCACGTCGCGCGCGGTGCCAAGCGTTAAGCCCGGCCTCGAAGGCGTCGATCACCCTGCCGACTACATGTACCGCGACATCCCTCCGCTCGCGGGAGACGAAGTCGACGTCGTCGCAGAGACGGTCGGCGAGATGGACGCAAACGGCGTGGCGGTCGGACTCGTCGCGCTCACCCACCCTCTGGCGGCCGCCGCCGCGGAGGCTCATCCCGGCCGCTTCGTGCTGTCTACGCATGCCGATCCGATCGACCCCGTCACCGCCGCTCGCCAGATCCGCGAGGACCACTCCCGACTCGCCACGAAGGCGGTCTCGATGTTTCCGGCCGGCGCCAGCCCGCCGATCGCCATCGACGACCCGAAGGCCTACGTCGTGTACGCCACGTGTGTCGAGCTCGGCTTGCCCGTCTTTGTCACCGCCGGCGTTCCCGGACCGAGGGTGCCCATGGATTCCCAACACGTCCTCGCAATCGACCGGGTGTGCTACGACTTCCCTGACCTCACGATCGTGATGCGCCATGGCGCCGAGCCGTGGGAGGAACTCGCGGTGAAGCTCCTGCTCAAGTGGCCCGGTCTCCACTATTCGACTTCCGCGTTCGCCCCCCGCCACTACCCTTCGGCCATCGTCGACTACGCGAATACCCGAGGCGCCGACAAGGTGCTCTACGCGGGCTATTACCCGTACGCGCTCGAGCTCGATCGGATATTCGACGAGCTCGGCACCGTCGGGTTTCGAGACCACGTGTGGTCACCATTCCTTCGCGACAACGCTCGCCGGATCCTCGGCCTCTGACCACTCGATGTCGGGAGTCACCTCGAGCGCCAAAGCAGGTGCGTACGCCGCGGTCCCCCTCGCGATCGCGGCATTCCCATTCGGGCTGGTCTACGGCGCCGCGGTGAAAGACTCGACGGTCGACTCGGCAACCGGGGCAGCGGCGTCGTGGCTCGTTCTCGCCGGTGCTTCACAACTGTCGATGCTCGACCTCATCGACAACGGCGCATCGTGGGTGGTCGTCGTCGGCACCGCTCTGGTAATCAACGCTCGCATGGCGCTCTACAGCGCCGCCCTCGCCAAGCCCTTCTCGGAGTTCGGCCTTCCGTCACGGCTGTTCGCGACCTACCTCATGACCGACCAGGCCGCGTCGCTCGCGATGCTCGAGTTCGACAAGTCCGCCGACGTAGCGCACCGGCGGCGCTACTACCTCGCAGCCGCAACGCTGTTCGCATCGTCGTGGTGGGGCGGCACGCTCATCGGCGTCCTCGCCGGCGGTGCCATCCCCGACGGCGCCCAGATCGGCTTCTCTGTTCCCCTAATGTTCCTCGCCCTGCTCGTTCCGACTCTCAGTCGCCGGCCCGCGATCGTGGCCGCGGTGGTTGCGACGCTCGTAACCGTCGCGACAACAGGTCTGCCCGAAGGATTCAACATTCTCCTCGGGGCGCTCGCCGGGATCGCTGCGGGACGATCGGTCGACCGATGACGCCACTCACGATGTTCCTGCTCGCTGGAGCGGGCACGTTCCTCATCAGGTTCTCCGCTGTCGGACTCGTCAGTCGGGGAATCGAGTACCCGCCCTGGTTCGAGAAGACCTTGCGGATGATCGCTCCTGCCGTGCTCGCCGCCATCGCCGCGAACTCCCTGATCCTCGACGGCCGCGAGCTCAGCACTCGGTGGAGCTGGTACGCATCGGCGGCCGTAGCCGCTGGTGTCGCTTGGCGATGGAAATCCGCTGGGCTGACGATGCTCGTCGGCATGGTCTGCGTTTGGGCCATCGGCGCTGTGTAGCAATCACCCACAGTCTGACCGCTGTCCGCCAGCTATGTGACCGACGTCACACCAGAAGTGTCGGCTGGGGGACACTTCTTCGGTGATCGGGTTGGGACGGTGAATCCATAGTGACCGGCCGAGGTGGAGGGCCAATGGTGATGTCGAATCGAGCACCAGCGCGTCGGTCACACAGGCGTCGACGCGGTGCAACGGCCAACCGGGGGGTAATTGGATGGGTCGTCACTGCCCATCCGGCATCGCCGCATATTTCCGTAATGCGGCATGTTGCACCCCTGCGTCGGCGGTGTCGTCTGGCCGGTCGGATCTCCTAGAGGTTCCGGCCGGCCGGCGCACTGACCTCGCCGATCGCGTGTGCCCACAGTCACGCGCGAAGGGTCGGAAATCCGACACAACGTTGCTTCGATCCGCGCCAGGCTGTTCTCAGAGCCACGGGAGGATCGTCATGTACGAGCTCATCAACCGCGCAGGATCACCACCACCCAGAGAACTGCACGCCAAATCCAACTGGCGCCTCACTCGCCCGCGTCTTTCGTTGGTCAACGACGCGCTCACACGTTCGGCTGGAGCAGTGCGCCGGGTTGTGGCCCGTCCCGACGAGACCCGCCAGATCGATACGGTCAGGCCGAGCGCCGCTCGGAACTACTGAGCGCCGGCCCACGCGGCCGTCAGCTCTTGTGTCGAAGTGAGGGTCGCCACCATCGCGACGGTGTTGTCGAGGATCGTCTCGCCATAGTCCACCGGAACACCAACGACGGCGTCGCGAGGCACGACCAACTGATAGCCGAGATCGGACGCCGACAGTGCCAGCCCCAGGACGCCCACGTTCAGCGAGCAGCCGACCGCGACCAGCGTGCGCACGCCGAGATTGCGCAGGATCTGGTCCAGCGACGTCGAGGTGAACGGTGTCAGTCCGTGGATCCTCGAGAGCACGATGTCCTCGTCGTGTCCAGCCAGCTCGGGTACCAACTCAGCGCCGTCGCCACCTTCGACCATCAACTCGGCGTTGGCTTTGACGCTCATCGCGAGGAGCCGATTGTTGGCGACCGAGCCTGCGAGGTCGCGGCGAAACGTCGCGCAGCAGTGAACGACCCGAACCGACACAGCACGTGCAGCCTCGGCCACCGCGGCAACGTTTGGGACAAGCCCGACCGCGTCTGCCGCCTCGCGCAGCGCCGGAATCGTGGCCAGATCGCCGACGACTCCTCGCTGAACCTCCATCGTGACCAGCGCCGTATGGGCGGGCGTGACGAGCTCATCGAGTTGCATCCCAGCTCCCTTCCGAGGTGCCGTCAGGACTTCATCTTCTCCCAGACCATGTCCGGCTCGACCTCGACTCCAAGCAGGGTGAGCGGATGCGCTCGGTTCACATGGCCCATCACGTTCTTGTAGATCGTGTATCCGATCAGTTCTTGGAGACGGCGCGGGTAGGTGGCGACCTGATCCGGACTGGTGCCGAGCATCAGGTTCTGTTGTTGGCGGCACCACCCCGCGACATATTGCACCGACAGCCCAAAGCGATGCTGATCGGTGGTCGTGTTGTGCCCACCGCCATGCCACGTCGATCCGTGGAGCACGAGAACGCTTCCCGCCTGCATCTCGGCGATGGCGACATCGTGCCGCTCTCCCGGGTGGGGCACGTCTTCGTGACGGTGCGAACCAGGGACGAAGTGCGTAGCCCCGTTCTCGGCGGTGAACGGTGACAGAGCCCACAAGGTCGTCACGAGCGTCGCGGGGTGCGGACGGGGCAGCGTGATCATGCCGTCGTCGGCGTGTAGAAGCTGTGGAGTCTCGCCGGGGCCGATGTGCATCGACGTCGTCCCCGACAGCAGACATTGCTCGCCGAGCACGGCCTCGACCGCCGGGAGCACCCGATCGTCGATCGCGAGCGAGCGGAACCTTTCGCTCTTTCCGATCAGGTCGAAGATGCGCCGCGTATGCAGCCCCTCGAACTCGTTTGTGCCGACCTCAATGCCTTCGACCGACTCGACGCGATCGACCTCAGCGACGAGCGCAGCGCACTCTTCGCTGTCGAGCACATCACCGATGATCGCGTATCCGTCGTCATCCACTCGAGCCGCAACGAGCGTTGCCAGATCGGGATCGCCGGCGGGAATCGCGTCTGTCACGGTGAAAGCCACTCACCAACTCTAGGGGCCCTCTCACAGGGCAGGTCAACGCCCGCTATGCTCGCCGCTCCTGTTCGCTTCGCTGGGCCCAGAGGCCATGTCGTCAGATCCGACCCTCGCCAACCCCGCATGGCACTCGCTCCTCGCCGCCGATTCATCGGTTGTCAGGACATCGCCAGACGGGCGAGCATTGGCCTACCAGCCCGACGTGACGATCTGGGGTGCCTGGGAAGATCCTGCCTCTCCGGACTGGGACGCGCTGGCGGTGCTGGCCGTCGACCGCGTAACGCCCGCTCTGCTCGGCGAGCACTTGCCCGTTGTGCCCGACGGGTGGACCGTGCTGTTCGACCAGCTCTGCTACCAGATGGTGCGCCGATCGCCGCCCACCAAGGTCGTCGAGGGGCCCGACGAGATCCTCGACCTCGGCAGCGACGACGTCGAGGCGATGCTTGCTCTCACCGACGAAACCGGACCGGGACCGTTCGCAGCTCGTACGTACGAGCTGGGCGGCTACATCGGCATCCGAGACGGCAACGAGCTCGTCGCGATGGCAGGCCGACGCATGTCGACCGAGCGTTGGGCCGAGATCTCGGCGGTGTGTACCGCCCCGAGCGCCCGTCGCCGCGGGTTGGCACGGCGGTTGAGCGACGTTGGCGCTCGACGCATCGAAGCCGAGGGACGCACACCGATCTTGCACGTGCTCACCGACAACACGGCTGCCGTCGCCGTATACGAACAGCTCGGCTTCACAACCGAGCGCGAGATCCGCGTGCTCGTCGCGCGGGTCGGGGACCAGACCGGCGACGCTGGGTCCGTCGACGAGCTTCCCCACGCCGTGAACTACGCCATGAACGGATAGAGAGTTGGTTTAGTCGGCGAGGTCGAGCTCGGGGTGCTGCGCGGCCACCATCGAGCGCAGGCCCTCGCGCCAGTCGACCGTGCTCGGGCCGATCAACTCGAGCTTGCGTGTCGTGTCGATGGCGACACCGCCGATCGTCGAGTCGGTCGTGACGAACTCGACCGGACGGTCGACGAGGCGGCCGAGATCGGTCGCCCACTCCTCGAGCGACACTTCCACGTCGCCTCCCCAGTTGACCGTCGTTGCCGGTACAGCGGCAGCATCGAGCAACTTCGGTATCGAGGCGATGATGTCGGTCTCGTGAATCGGGTTGTAGACGCACGGCTGATCGGGATGCAGCGGGATGGGCTGGCCGGCCAGGATCATCTCGAGGTGGAAGAGTGGGAATCCGCCGTTGTCGCCATAGGGCACGTTGAGCCTCGCGACGGTCGTCGGAACTTCGAACTCGGCGGCCGCGAATCGGGCGACGGTCTCGCCGGCGATCTTCGTGATCGAGTAGGTGGGGATCATCACCGCGTGGTTGTCCCCGAGCGCGTCGTCCTCTCGGAACCGCGCGCCGGCCACATGGGCATAGACCCCAGTCGACGAGCAGTGCAGGAACGCCTCCGCGCTCCGGCAGTGGCTCATGAGATGACCGACCGCTTCGGCATTGGCTGCGAGGTCCTTCTCCCACTTTCCGATCTTGGTGACAGCGAAGTTGCACACGTAGTCCACATCGGCTGGAACCGAACTGAGATCGCCGCCGATGAGATCCGCGCGGACGCACTCGACGCCGGCCGACTCGAGCTGCTCTGTTGCTCCCGGGTCGGAAAACCGCGCGACCCCGATCACCTCGTTTTCGGCGGCGAGCGCTACCGCCACGGGCAGGCCAACCTGAGAGGTCGGCCCGGTCAAGAGGATGCGTTTCCCGGTGAGTTCCATCCGCCGATTCTGCCCGAAATTTCTGCACGCGGTCGCGCATGCGCGACACCCCGCAGACGAAACGCGGACTCTTCCGATCCTTCTGCAATTGGTCGCGCATGCGCGACATGTCGCAGAAAATTCGGGGAATGGGGGCGCGGGTAGGGTGCGGCGGTGAGCGAGGCAACCGGGACATCGACGCTGTGGTCGGCGCAATACCGAGCCGCGACGTTCGCGATCCTCACCGTCGTCGCGCTCTCGGCGTTCGACGGACTGGCCATCACCGCTGCGTTCCCGTCGATCACCGAGGATCTCGGCGACGTATCGCTCGGTCCGTGGATCTTCACCGGCTACCTGGCGGCTTCCGCGATCTCGGTCACCGTCGGAGGGCCGATCATCGACGGCGTCGGTGTACGGCGAACGTTCCGCATCACGAGCATCTGGTTCCTGGTCGCCAGCGCCGCCTGCGCCGCAGCGCCCACGATGCTCGTCCTTGTTGCAGCCCGCGTGGCCCAAGGCGCTGCCGGTGGGGTGCTCACTGCCGTCAGCCTCGCCGCGGTGGGCCTCACCTACCCGGGCCGCCTGCACGCCCGCGCGTTCGCAGCGAACTCGATCGTGTGGGGTGGCATGGGATTCGGCGGTCCCGCGCTCGGCGCTTTGTTCCTCGAGGTCGGCGGTTGGCGCCTCGTTTTCCTCGTGCAGCTACCGCTGACGGCTCTGGCAATGGCCACCGGATGGTCGACGCTGCCAAGCACCCGCGAGAGACCACGGCGTCTCGTCTATGACCGACGCGGCATCGGGCTGCTCACAGTCACGGTCATCATCTTGCTCATGGCGCTGGACCAGGTCGGCGATCGCTGGCTCGTCGCGGCCGCCGGTTTCGTCGCGACAGCGTGCGCGGCATGGGCATACATACACCACGCCCGCGCCGCCGCCGACCCCGTGTTGAGCCTCGAGCACCTCACCCGAGTACCGATCCGGTGGATCCATCTCGTCGTGGTGATCGTGTTCGCGGCAGGACTCGCCGCGGTGAACTACCTACCGCTCTACATGCAGATTGTTCGAGGCTGGAGTGTTGGACCCGCAGCATTCTCGGCACTGTTCCTCACCGTTGGTTGGACTCTCGGTTCGACCGTGGTGAGCCGGCTTCTCGATCACCACTCGCCGTCAGTGATCATCGTCGTCGCAGCGGCTCTGCACGCTCCCTCAATCGCCATCGGAGCTTGGATGATCGCGACCGCGACCCCGATCGCCCTCGTCTTCGTCGACTTCTTGGCAATCGGGATGACGATCGGTGCGATCTCGACCACGTCGTTGTCGATGCTGCAAGCGATCAGCAGCGACTACGAGCTCGGTCGCGTCAACTCCGCCCACCAGTTCCTCCGCAGCGTCGCCATCACTTTCGGTGTGGCGCTCGGCAGCGCGATCCTGTTCGCGGTCGTCGGCAGCCAGCTCGGCGACGTCGAGGTGATCCGCGACGCGCTCGAAGGGGACGCTGTGAGCGCCAGCGGGGATGCGATCGATGCCGTCCGCGACGGGTTCGCGTGGGTGCTGGCCGCGAGCGCTGTTCTGGGATCATCCGCCCTCGCCGCGGCCCGTGCGTTGCGACGGTCCCACCGCGACCCCGTGGTCTGACACCGGGGTCGCGACAGCCGCGGCGGTCTCCGGCTACCGCCGAAGCGCGCGAAGGCCGGCTTCGACACCGGCCTTCATGAGTTTGTCGTTGTCTCTGGAGATGAACTCGTGAACCCGCCGCTCCAGCAACGCTCGCATGATCGGGTTGAACACGTGGTAGGTCTCAGTGAAATGCACTCGGGTGCGACCGTCACCGATGTCCTCGAGTTCGGTCACGCCTGTCGCCTCCGACCACAACGGCTTTCCGATTGCGTCGTAGCGCCAGCGTCGCGGGGGTTCGAGTTCGGTCAACCACTCCCAGCTCTTGGCCCGCCCACCTGACATCAGGTACTTCGGCACGCGGAAGTGGCAATGCCGCACCAGACCGTTTCCGCCCGGCTCGCCCGGATGCAAGATCTCGATCCGGACATCGCCGTGTTCGATGACCTTTGGCTTCGGACCGTGGAAGACCTGCCAGACCTCGACCGGAGTTGCATCGACCTCGAAGCTGAACTCATGACGCTGCATGAACCGATCCTCGACATGTCCAGCACGCTGGTCAAGTCCCGGCAGCCCCCTACCGCGAAACCTGGTCTGACACCGGGGTCGCGATGGCTTCAGCGACGGCGTCGGGGCGGTCCCAAGGGACGTACGTAGACGTATTGTCGACCCAGACGAGGCGGCCCTGCGGCAGTGTGGCGACGAGTCGTTCGGCCAGCTCCGTGGGGAAGTACGGCTCCTCGCTGCCCCAGAGCACGGTCGCGGGCTTGTCGAAGTCGACGAGGCGTTCGCTGGCCGCGTTGAGGTCGTCGACGTCGATCCCGAGCATCAACTTCTTGGCGTCGCGTCTGATATCGCGATCGACTCGCACCGGCCTGGTCCAGTCTGCCAACAGCTCGTCGGGAATGGTGTCGCGCGACAGGTTGCCGAAAGCGATCGGCGACCGGCGAGCCCAGCCGAACCGCATCAGCTGTCCCATCTCCCAGACCGCACCGGGAATCCGAGGTAGCCACCGCATATACGTGAACGGAGGGGGTGGGAAGACCTCGAACGCATCGCATGTCGTCAGCACCAGCCTGCCGACACGGCTCGCGTCGTGGGCGAGAAGCATTTGGCAGATCGCCCCGCCCGAGTCGTTGCCCACGAGCGTCAGGTCATCGAGGTCGAGCGAGCCGATCAGCTCGAGCACCATGTCGGCGACCACCGGCGGGGAGAGCTCGGCGTCGGCATCGAGCGGAATCGTGTGCGAGCCGAGCGGCAGGTCGGGGACGATCACCCGGTGCGTACCGACGAGCCGCTCGACGACTCGGTCGTAGATCCGCGAATCGACCAGCGCCCCGTGGATCATCACGACGGCCGAACCCTCGCCGACATCTCGGTAGCGCATGGCGCCGACGCTCGTCTCGATCTCTCGTCTCATGTCTTCCATCCCTCGTTCGACCGTCTTCGCAGCATCGCGAGGTCGCTGCATGAGGTCGATTACCCGATTGGTAATCGACCCCATTGCATGCCCGGCCCTACGCTCAGGCCATGTCTTCGCAGGTCGGCCCGCTGCTGAGGCGTTGGCGAGATCACCGCCAGCTCAGTCAGCTGTCCCTCGCATCCGAGGCAGGGGTCTCGCAGCGCCACCTGTCGTTCGTGGAGACCGGCCGGGCCCGACCGAGTCGGGAACTGGTTCTGCATCTCGCACGCGCTCTCGACGTACCACTGCGCGAGCGCAACAGCCTGCTGCAGGCTGCCGGTTTCGCTCCGGTGTGGAACGAGACGCCGCTCGACGATCCCGCGATGGCGCCGGTTCGCCATTCGATCGACCTCATGCTCGCGGCACACGATCCGCTCCCGGCGGTGGTCATCGATCGCTGGTGGGATGTCGTCCAGACCAACGAGGGCGGAGCTCGGCTGATCGCCGGGCTCCTACCGCCCGACACCGAGGCACTCGACGGTGGGCTCAACCTCATGCGTCTGGCCTGCCATCCCGAAGGGTTGCGGAGTCTGATCGTCAACTGGGACGAGGTGGCGACCGAGCTGCTCGGGCGCTTCCGACGACAGGTCGACCTCTATGCGGGCGACGACCGGATGGAAGCGATGCTCGAAGAGCTCGAGCATCACGTTGGCCCGTCAACCACCTCGGCAACGATCGCCGCTGTGCCCGAGCTGGTAATCCCAATCCACTTGCGCGTGGGCGATCTCGATGTACGGGTGTTCTCGACCCTGGCGACCGTTGGATCGGCCACCGATGTGACCGTTCAGGAGCTGGTGATCGAGATGTTCTTCGGAGCCGACGATGCATCCGACGCCTTTCTCCGCGGCGACGCGCGTTAGCCTCGCCGTCGTGTACTTGGTCGAGACCGACGAGCAGCAAGATTTCCGCGCCGAGGTGCGCGAGTACTTCTCGAACTTCATGAGCGACGAGGTCCGGGCCGAGCTGCGCGGCAACCACGAAACCAGCGCACTTCGCCGGCGACTGTTCAAACAGCTCGGCGACGACGGAATGCTCGGCGTCGGCTGGCCGACCGAGTACGGGGGCGAGGGCCGACCACCGACAGACCAGTTCATCTTCTTCGACGAAGCGCAACGTGCTGGGTGTCCGATGCCGTTCGTCACGCTCAACACCG
The DNA here is from genome assembly GCA_965216815.1 of Acidimicrobiales bacterium. Lineage (GTDB taxonomy): Bacteria > Actinomycetota > Acidimicrobiia > Acidimicrobiales > SHLQ01 > JADFOM01. The sequence goes on from OZ244202.1 coordinate 747,086, forward strand.
TCGGCCCGACGATGATGCAGTTCGGTTCCGACGAACAGAAGGCGTTCTACCTTCCGAAGATCCTCGCCGGCGAGATCACGTTCGCCATCGGATACTCCGAACCGAACGCCGGCACCGACCTCGCTTCTCTGACCACGAAGGCGGTACGCGACGGCGATACCTGGGTCATCAACGGCCAGAAGATCTTCACGAGCGGCGCGCACGAGGCCGACTACGTCTGGCTCGCCTGTCGGACCGACCCCGACGTGAAGAAGCACAAGGGCATATCGCTCATCATCGTCCCGACCAGCAGCGACGGGTTCTCGTGGACCCCCATCGTCACGGTCGGCGAGGCGACGACCGCCGCCACCTACTACGACGACGTCTCGGTTCCCTACGACAACCTCGTCGGCGAGATCAACGGGGGCTGGCGCATGATCACGACCCAGCTCAACCACGAGCGAGTGGGACTCGCAGCCAACGGGGCACGCGCTTTCAGGCTCTACGACGACGTCGTCGCCTGGGCCGCGGCGACTCCGCAGTCACCCGGCTGCGACGACCGGGTGATCGATCTCGGCTGGGTGCGCAGCGACCTGGCCCGCTGCCACGCCAAGCTCGAAGCACTGAACCTGCTCAACTGGCGGATGACCGTCGACGTCGAACACGGCCGTCTGACACCCGACCGCGCGTCGTCGGTCAAGGTCTACGGCACCGAGTCGCTCAACGACGTCTACCACGCGCTCCTCGGAGTACTCGGCGCCGAGGCACACGTCCGGGGCGGAAGCGATGCCGCCCTGCTGCGCGGCGACGTCGAGGCGGCCGGCCGCAGCAACCAGATCAACACATTCGGCGGAGGCGTCAACGAGATCCAGCGCGAGATCGTCGCCTGGCTCGGCCTCGGCATGAAGCGCGCATCCCGGTAGGACGGCGACGATGGATTTTGAATTCAGCGAAGAACAGACAGCGCTCTCCGAGCTCGCCGAGCAGATCTTCACCGGCATCGTCACCGACGACCGCGTGGCGGAAATCGAGTCGACCGAAAACCGATTCGACCGCGACCTCTGGAACGAGCTCGCCAAGGCCGGCCTACTCGGTGCGGCTGTCGCAGAGGACAACGGCGGGCTCGGCTTCGGCATCGTCGAAGCCGCACTGATCGCACAACAACAGGGGCGCCGGGTCGCATCGGTTCCGCTTTGGTCGACGGTCGTCGGCGCAATGGCCATCGACGAATTCGGCACCGACTCGCAACGAGCTGCGTGGCTTCCCGGAGTCTGCGATGGCAGTCGCGTCGTGGCTGTGGCGCTCGCCGAATACGGCGCCAACAGCCCCTTCGACTCGTCGATCTCGGCCGAGGCGTCGGGCGACGTCTGGACGCTCAGCGGAACCAAGCCCGCTGTAGCCGCCGCAGGCCTCGCCGACGTCTTCATCATCCCGGCGATGGCCGACGCGTCCTTGCGCGTCTTCGCCGTCCCTGCCACCAGCGATGGCGTGACCGTTGCACTTGCGGAGACAACGAACCGCGAGCTCCACGGCACGATCACCCTCGATGCGGTCGAAGTAGGCGGCGATTCGGCGCTGGGCGCCGGCGACGACGGCCAGAGCATCGTCACCCACATGGTCGACCGGGCGATCATCCTTCAAGCCGCCACGACGCTCGGGTGTTGCGAACGAGCCCTCGAGATGGCGGCGGCCTACACATCTGAGCGAGAGCAGTTCGGTCGGGCGCTTTCGACCAACCAGGGCGTCGTGCTGCGCGCGGCGAGCTGCTACATCGACATCGAGTGCATAAGGGTCACCCTTTGGAAGGCAGCCTGGCTGCTCTCGGTCGGCCGGCCGGCCGCCGACGCGATCGATGTCGCCCGCTACTGGGCGACCGAAGCAGCACAAGAGGTCGTCCACAACACACAGCACCTGCATGGCGGGATGGGCGCAGACATCGACTATCCGGTGCATCGCACCTTTCTGTGGGTGAAACAGCTCGAGACGATGCTCGGCGGTGGGAGCCGTCACCTCGCCGACCTCGGCGCGTCGATCGCGGCGACGGCAAAATCCACAGCCCGCTGATACCCGAGCCGAGACGAAACGAGACCACGATGACAGACCAGGACCGACCGCTCGACGAGCAGGTTCGCTTCGAGATCGTCCATCAGGTCGCTTGGATCACGATCGACCGCCCCGACCGCGGCAACGCGTTGTCGCCGGAATGTCGCGACCGAGTGCGTGATCTGTTCCAGAGCCTCAACGGCCAGTTCGAGGCCCGGGCGGTCGTCTTGACCGCCGCTGGAGAGAAGCTGTTCTGTCCTGGCGCCGACATCGGCACCGACCGCGAATACGCCGAACGACCAGAAGGCGCTCCGGCCAGCGCCGTCGGCGAAGTGCGACGGATGATGCTCGACGGCCAGCACACTCTCATGCCGGCCATCCTCGACTGCGAGCTCCCGACGATCGCTGCCGTCAACGGCACCGCCGCCGGCATGGGTGCCCACCTGGCGCTCATGTGCGATCTGGTGATCATGAGCGACACGGCCAAGTTCGTCGAGATCTTCGCACGGCGCGGCCTGGTTGCCGACGCGCTCGGCACATGGCTCATCCCGCGCCTGGTCGGTCTCCAGAAGGCCAAGGAGCTCATGTTCTTCGCCGACGACGTTTCGGCTCCCGAAGCCGCGGAGATCGGCTTGTGCAACCGCGTCGTGCCAGCGGCTGAGCTGCGCGAAACCGCCGCCGACTGGGCCGGGCGCCTGGCAAAGGGACCGACCAAGGCGTACGGGCTGACCAAATGGCTGTTGAACCGCAGCCTCGACGTGGACCGCGAGACGATCGCCCAAGAAGAATCGTGGGCTGTCGAGCTCAACCAGCACACCCACGATGCTCAGGAGGGAATATCCAGCTTCCGCGAGCGTCGCGACCCCGAGTACAAGGGCTGGTGAGCCACGCCGCCGCAGGCTGACCCTCGAACATCAGAGATCGACACGACCTGCCGATAGATCGCGTATGGGATCGACCAGTCTCGTGCTCGCGCAGGCCCCGACCACGACCACCGAGCCCCCCGTCGTGGTAACCCTGCGTGAGATCGCGTCGAACCCCCTGACACCAGTGATCGCGATCGTCGTTGCCGGACTGATCATCTGGTTCGGCTGGGCAATGCTCGGAAAGCACCGCGGAAACGACGCTGCCATCGAAGCGGTCGCGCGCAAGCACGGACTCCGGTACCTGTCGTCCGACCCCGGCGTCGGCCAGATCCGGCTCCAGCTCTTCGGCGGCGAGCAGGCCCGCGTACACAACGTGTTGTGCGCAGACGACGGCGATGGAACCGAATGCAAGGCGTTCGAATACGTGGGAACACGCATGGTCACCAAACAGAGGACCGACACCCATCGAGACGGGGGTATCGGGTTCGGCCCCCGCCTCGGGACCGGTTCGAACGACTCCGGCGGGCTGCTTGGGGCGCTAGGGCAGAGCGAAACCTACAAAGTGCGCCAGAGCACCGGCAAGCGCCGCACGGGCGGAATCGCCAAGGTTCCGGCCTATCTACCACGCATGGTGATCGCAGCCGAGAACACGCTTAGCCGTATCGCCGACCCGATCGGCGCCGCGGACGTGCAGACCGAATCCGACGAGTTCAACCACATGTTCGACGTTCGCTCCGAGAACCGGGAGTTCGCGCTCGCCATCCTCGACGCCCGCATGATCGACTTCATGCTCGACACCGGTGGCAACATCGCGTTCGAGACGTTCGGCCACTGGCTCTGTTGTTCGATGGACCGGGTGAGCCCCGACCAACTGCCAGGCGTCATCCGTTTGATGTCCGAGCTGAAGCGCCGCATCCCGCCACTCGTGGTGAACGACTATCCGTTGCCGTCGCTGGTCGAGGAGATGTCCCGACCCCCCGCCGGGTACGCGCCGTCGCACTACGGCAACAACCCGAAATGACCCGCTAACGTCGGTGGCATGGCGAACGTCACCATCTATCACAACCCCAATTGAACGAGCTCCAACAACGCGTCGGCGGTCGCCGACGAGCTGGGCGTCGAACACGACACGGTCCTCTACATGAAGGAACCGTTGGACCGTGAAGCTCTCGAAGGGCTCGCCGACATTCTCGATGATCCCGTCGAAGACCTCGTGCGAAACGATGCCTTCTTCAAGGAGCTCGACATCGACCACGACTCGCTCGCCGGCGATCGTGGCGCTGTGATCGATCTGTTGGTCGAGCACCAGCGGCTTCTTCAACGACCCATCGTCGTCAAGGGCAAGAAGGCGATCATCGGACGGCCCCTCGACCGGGTGCGAGAGTTCCTGGGTTAGCCCTTCAACCGCTCGACGACCTCGGCCAGAAGCTCATCGCCGACCTGCGCGCCCAACGAGAAGCCGACGCGGTCGGCCAACCCGTCGTAGCGATCCCGGATGCCGGCCGCTACCTCCGCGGGGGTTCCGATGATGGCGATCTCGTCGACTATCTCATCGGGAACAAGCGCCGACATCTCGTCCCAGCGCCCCTCGCGTGTCAATCGTTGCAGCTCGGGTTGAAGCTCACCCCACCCGTGCGTGTCGAGGGTGACCCGGTACGCGGGTGTCGACGCGTAGAACGCCACGTTCATGCGACACGCTGCTCGGACCGAATCGGCACCGGCGTCGTCGCAGGGTCCGACGATCACGTCGACTCCGAAAGTGAACCCTTCCCGGCCGGCGCGCCTCCGCCGGAGGCCACGCTCGAGAGCCGGCATCGTCAGCTCCTCGAGCGACCGCCGAGTGTGGAACGGGTGGATGAGCAGGCCGTCGGCCTCCTCGCCGACCATCGCTGTCATTTTCGGGCCGAGCGCGCCGAGCCAGACCGGTGGCGGCCCCGTCGGCAATGGACCGGGATCGAAGATGGGTGGCATGAGGTCGAACGAGTGGTAATCGCCGTGAAAGTCGAGCTTTGCTCCGTCCTGCCAGGCGGAAAATATCGCCTTGGTCGCTTGCACGAACTCGCGCATCTGGCTCAGCGGCTTATCCCAGACCGCCGAGTACCTGCGCGTGATGTGGGTCCGGATCTGGGTCCCGAGCCCGAGAGCGAATCGCCCCTCCGACCACCGGTGCAGGTCATAGGCCTGATAGGCGACATGCATTGGGCTGCGCGGAAAAGCGATCGCCACGTTCGTGTAGATGTCGAGATCGGTGTGCTCGGCCGCGACGACCAGCGGAAAGAAGACATCACGGTTGCCTTCGAATGTGAACGCGCCGTCGAAGCCGATGTCGGCGAGCGTGCGAGCCCGGCCCACGAGTTCGGGCATGTCTCCGGCCAGTAGTGCATCGAGCTTCATGCCACAGGTTCACCCATTGCTACGGCCCCGTGCACATCGACGCACGTAGGCCATTGTCCCCCTTTTGGGCCCACCCCTTGCCGGTATCAGCACCCGACCGGTATCACAGAGGGTGATGCGGCGGAGGAAATGGACGATCGCCATCGTCTCGATGGTGCTGGTCGGGTCGTGCACGTCAAGCGACGACACGACCTCGAGCGGAGACGAGGCCGAGGTTCTCGGCGTCGTCGTTACGACCTCCCCTGCGTCGGTTTCAACCGCTGCCGTGGTCTCCACCACCGACTCGACGACGACAACAACCGTCCCCGAAACAACGACACCGACAACCCACCCCGAAACAACGACAACGACGAGCGGCGCAGCGCCACCAACCCCGTCGGCGACCGCGACCGCCGATCTCGCCACCAGCGCCGAGGCCCTCGTCACGTATCCGTTCCGCGAGGTGCTCGACGGGTGGACGATCACATACGGCCGATCGCGCGAGGACGTACGAGGACTCACCTTTCCGAGAACCCGCACAATCGAGATCTACATCCGTGAAGGCGACACCGCTGCGACGGTCGCGCGCGTGCTCGCCCACGAAGTAGGACACGCCATCGACGTCGACCACCACGACGATGCCGATCGCCAACGCTGGCGCGAGGCCCGCGGCATCGATCCCTCGGTGCCATGGTGGCCGAACGACACGACCTTCGACTTCGACACCGCCGCAGGTGACTGGGCCGAGTCGTTCGCCGTGTGGCAGACGGGTGCCACGAACCAGAGCAACGTCGCGGGCACCCTCACCGCCGACCAGATCGCGGTCCTCGAATCGCTGCTCCCATAGCGCAGCGGTAACGTCGAGGGGATGCACCCGGTCGACCATCACGGCCCCAATCTGAGCTTGCGGGAGCTGAACAAACGCGACATCCGGGCCGTGCACCGATGGACCAGCGATCCCGAAGCGGTCGCCATGATCCCGCTCGGACCGACCACGATGAGCGAGACCCGCGCGTACCTCCGCCAGATCGAGCGCGAGGCGGGCGAACCACAGCGGCGCGTCTACACGCTCGGTGTTGTCGACCGTGTCGACGACGAGCTCATCGGCACCGTGGGGCTGACCATCGACAGCGTCATCCACCGCCGTGCCGAGATCGGATACATCATCCGGCGCGATTGTTGGGGTCAGGGGTTCGGCTACGAAGCAGCGGGCCTGGGACTCGAGCTCGCATTTGATCTGCTCGATCTCCATCGGGTGTGGGCGGTGTGTGACACCGACAACTCGCCTTCGATGCGGGTCCTCAAGAAACTCGGCATGCAACACGAAGGGGTTCTGCGCGAAGACCTCCGCATCGCCGAGCAGTGGCGAGACGCCCACCTGTACGCAATCGTCGAATCCGACTGGCGAGCGAGGCTCGATGAGCGCCGCTGACGGCCTCGTGCAACTCGAACCCGAGCATCTGACCGAGCGCCAAGCCGCCCGTCGTCGCGCGGTCATCGAAGCTGCCGTCGACCTGGCGTCGGAGGGCGGCTACGAAGCCGTTCAGATGCGCGACGTGGCGGAACGTGCCGGGGTGGCGCTGGGGACGATCTACCACTACTTCGCTTCCAAAGACATCCTGTTGTCGATGGCGCTCGTCGAATGGGTCAGCGGACTCGAGGCCATCGTCGACGCCGACCCCCCGAGCGGTCGCGACACACGAACTCGGGTGCTCGAGCTCCTGGAACGTGTAACGGGTTCGATGAAGAGCGCTCCAGATCTGTCCCACGCGATGGTGACCGCTCTGTGTTCGCGCGGCCCCGAGTTCGACTGGTGCCAGGAGCAGATGCACCGCGCTTGGAGCGCCGCCCTTCGCAAGGCGTTCCGCGGAGACGTCGTCGAGGCGGAGCGCGACCGCATCATTCGCGTTCTCGAACATGTGTGGTTCAGCAGTCTCATCGCATGGACCAACGAGTGGATGACCCTCGAAGAAGCCTCGGAGGAGCTGACGAAGGCCGCCGAAACACTCGTTCCGACAGAACCCGATCAGACCTGACGACCGTCGCGTTTTCGCTCACCGAGACACCGCGGGTACTGTCCGAGGCACCCACGAGATCCACCCGAAGGGGCCAACCATGCTTGCTGCCATTCTGCGAAACGTCGGAGACGAATCCCTCGAGGTCGCGGACGACGTCGAATTGATCGATCCAGGCCCTGGTCAGGTAAGGGTGAAGATCACCCACACGGGCCTCTGCCACTCCGATGTGTCGGTGATGAACGGCACCATCCCACAGGCCGCACCCGCTGTGCTCGGCCATGAAGGCGCCGGCATCATCGAGGCGGTCGGCGACGGTGTCGACACCGTGGCCGAAGGCGACCATGTAATCGTCGTCTGGTCGCCACCGTGCGGCGTGTGCAAGTTCTGTACCGGCCGCAAGCAGCCAAACCTGTGCACCACGTTCATGATGGAACGGCCGATGGGCAACAAGTTCATCCAGGGTGGCGAGGAGATCGGTGCGATGGCCGGAGCCGGCACGTTCGCCGAGGCGACCGTCATGCCGATCGAAGGCGTCGTGAAGATCGACGACGACATCCCGCTCGATATCGCGAGCCTCATCGGATGCGGCGTCATGACCGGCGCGGGGGCCGCGATCAACACCGCGAAGGTGTCGCCGGGTTCGTCGGCGATCGTTTTCGGTGCCGGTGGCGTAGGGATCGCTGCAATCCAGGGCGCTCGTATCGCGGGCGCGGCAGAGATCGTCGCCGTCGACCTGAACCCCGACAAGCTCGACCAGGCCCGTCACTTCGGCGCCACTCATGCGGTCGTCCCCGACGACCTCGAAGCGGCGATGATGGAGATCACCGAAGGCGAGGGATTCGACTACGCGCTCGAGTGCATCGGGAACCCTGCGGTTATGCGCCAGGCATTCGACGTCACCCGCCGAGGAGGTACGACCTGTGTGGTCGGGGTCGGACGGATGGAGGAGATGGTGCAGCTGAGCGCCTTCGAACTGTTCTTCTCCGAGAAGACACTCGTCGGCAGCTACTACGGCGGCACCGACGTGCGCTCCGACTTCCACAAGCTGCTCCGCCTGTACAAGACCGGAAAGCTCGACCTCGAAGGGATGATCTCGCGGCGGCTCAAGATCGACGAGATCAACGACGGAATCGGCGAGATGCTCAACGGCAACGTCGTGCGCCAGGTCATCGAGTTCTGACACGGTGAGCTCCGACGACATCGAGCCCGAGCGCTTGCGCGCGGACCTCGTTCTCGAATACCCGTTCACCCGCACGACAGGCCCGGTCATCGGCGCTTTCATGACGGGACTGCGCGAAGGCATGATCGTCGGCATCAAGCGATCCGATGGATCGGTCATGGTGCCACCGGTCGAATACGACCCGGTCACCTCCGAACCACTGACCGACATGGTCGCCGTCGGCAACGCCGGCGTGGTCGAATCGTGGACCTGGGTCGACCCACCGCGCGAGCAGTCACCCTGGGACCGGCCTCACGGCCTCGCGTTCATCCGTCTCGACGGAGCGGACACGCCGATGCTCCACGGCGTGCTCGTCGATGACCCCGATTCCATCGAGACCGGCATGCGCGTCGTCGCGAGGTTCCGCGAGGAACGCGAGGGCCACATCGCGGACATCGAGGGATTCGTGCCCGAGGAGGCGGCGTGATGAGCGAGCCCCCGGCTCAGGCCGTCGAGGTCCGAATTCCGGACGAGCTGCGGGGAGCCGAACCCGTACAGAGCGTGCGAACGCCGATCAGGGTGACCTACGACTACATTCCCGGGGCTTCGTCGGAGGCGTATCTCAACGCATACGCCGACAAGCGCATACTCGGCGCGAAGTCGCCTGTGGACGGGGCCGTGTTCGTCCCTCCGCGCGGTGTCGACCCTCGCCACGGTGTACCCACAGACGAGTTCGTCGACCTGCCGGACACGGGCCACATCGGCTCGTTCTGCGTCACCCGGCTCCCGATTCCCGGGCGGGACGACCTCGAGATCCCCTACATCAGCGCATGGATCTTCCTCGACGGTGCCGACGTCGGATTCCTCGGTCTCGTGTCGGGTGTCGACACGGCCGAGGCCCACATCGGTATGCGCGTCGAGGCCGTGTGGAAGCCCGACGACGAACTGGGCCGCACCGCTGAGAACATCCTCTACTGGAAACCGAGCGGTGAGGAATCGCTGCCGTTCGACGAGGCCGGAGTCCGCGGCTACCGCAAACGCATGGGCGCCAAGGGAAGTGATCCGCTTGCGTGATGTAGCCGTCGTCGCCGCAGCCCAGCGCCAGCAGGCTGCATTCACCGACGAGACCGAAGTGCAGATCATGTTGCCGATCCTTCGCGACGTGCGCGAGTCGACCGGTCTCGAACAATCAGACATCGGGTTCACGTGCTCGGGAAGCAGCGACTTCCTCGCCGGTTCGGCGTTCTCGTTCGTCGGCACGCTCGATGGTGTCGGCGCCTTCCCCCCGATCAGCGAGAGCCACGTCGAGATGGACGGGGCCTGGGCGCTCTATGAGGCATGGGTCAAGCTCCAGATCGGCGAGATCGACACGGCGCTCATCTACAGCTACGGCAAGTCGTCGCCTGGATCTCTGCGAGACGTGCTCTCGACCCAGCTCGATCCCTACTACCTGGCACCGCTGTGGCCCGACACGTTCGCACTCGCCGCGCTTCAGGCCCGTTCGATGCTCGAACAGGGCGCTATCACGCTCGAGCGAATGGCCGAGATCGCCGCACGATCGCAGACGAACGGTGCCGATAACCCCCACGCCGTCCGCAAGGGTGCGACGACGGGCGAAGCGGTGGCGTCGTCTCCGGTGATCGCCGATCCGCTGCGCAGCGCCGACTGCGCAGCGAGTGCCGACGGAGGTTGCGCGATCATCCTCGCGGCCGAAGACGTGGCCCGGAATGTGTGCGAGCGACCGGCGTGGATCCGCGGCATCGAGCACCGCATCGACGCACATTCGCTTTCGGGTCGCGACCTCCTGTCGGCCCCTTCGGCTACCGCTGCGGCAGAGGCTGCCGGTGTGGGAAGCGACAAGATCGATCTAGCCGAATTGCACGGCCCGTTCACACATCAAGAGCATCTGCTCGAAGCGGCGCTCGGCACAGGAGACGACACGATTGTCAATCCTTCGGGCGGCGCGCTCGCAGGCCACACGATGATGGCTGCGGGATTGATTCGCATCGCCGAGGCCGCGACGCGCGTCAGCGCCGGCGAGGGCGACCGGGCCGCTGCGCATGCAACCTCTGGTCCGTGGCTGCAGCAGAACCTCGTGTGCGTGCTGGAGGGCGACTGATGGGCAAGAACCGATGCGCCGTCGTGGGAGTCGGCCAGACGAAGTACGAGTCGACCCGTGGCGATGTGTCGATGGCGGGTCTGGTTCGCGAAGCCGCCTACCGCGCCTTGCACGACGCCAAGATGACTTGGGACGACATCGACGCCGTCGTCATCGGCAAAGCACCCGACTTCTTCGAAGGGGTGATGATGCCCGAGATCGTGCTGGCCGAGGCCCTCGGTTGCGTCGGTAAACCAATGCTGCGGGTGCACACGGCCGGATCGGTCGGCGGGTCGACCGCGCTGGTGGCAACGTCGTTGATCCAGGCCGGCGTTCACGAGAGGGTCCTGACCCTCGGATTCGAGAAGCAGTCTGAGTCCAACGCCACCTGGGCCCTGTCATTGCCACAACCGTTCTCGGTCTCGATCAACGCTGGCGCAGGCGGCTACTTCTCGCCGATCATCCGGCAGTACATGGTCGAATCCGACGCGCCCGACCTGATCGGATGCATGGTCGCCTTCAAGGACCGCCAGCACGCCTTGCGCAACCCATATGCGCACCTTCACCAGCCGGACCTGACCTTCGACGAGGTCGTCGAATCGCCGATGCTGTGGGAGCCGATCCGGTACTCCGAGACCTGCCCGTCGTCCGACGGTGCGTGCGCGATGGTCCTCGGCAGCGAAAGCGTCGCCGACGCCGCGTCGGGTCCGGTCGCTTGGGTTCACGGGACGGCCATGCGGTCGGAGGCGAACAACTTCCCGGGGCGCAACGAGGTCAGCCCGAAGGCATCGCGCGACTGTGCCGACGACGTCTTTGCCCAGGCCGGTATCACCGATCGGCGCAAAGAGATCGACGCGGTCGAGATGTACGTGCCGTTCTCCTGGTACGAGCCGATGTGGCTCGAGAGCCTCGGCTTCGCCGACCAAGGCGAGGGATGGCGCATGGTCGAGGAGGGCGCAACCCACATCGACGGCGGTGACCTTCCGGTCAACTGCTCCGGCGGGGTACTGTCGACCAACCCGATCGGAGCGTCGGGCATGATCCGGTTCGCCGAGGCCGCCCTTCAGGTCCGCGGCATGGCCGGCAAGCATCAGGTCGACGGGGTGCGCCGCTCGTTCGGCCACGCGTACGGAGGAGGCGCCCAGTACTTTGCGATGTGGATCCTGGGGGCTGAGAAGCCCTGACCGGTCCTATTGACTACGCTGCGGGCGACGTCGCGTGCGGCACCGAGGAGAAATTTGATGAAGATCGTCGTCGACTACGACCTGTGCGAGAGCAACGCCATTTGCATGAACATCGCGCCCGAGGTGTTCGAGGTGCGCGATGACGATTTCCTCTACGTGCTCAACGAGAACCCGCCCGAGGAGATGCGCGAGAAGATGCTCGAGGCGGTTCAGCGCTGCCCGAAGCAGGCCATAACCCTCGAGGATTGACCCTTCCCCGGTGACGCGGACCAGCATCACCATCGTCGGCGCGTCCCTCGCCGGTCTGCGCGGCGCGGAGGCTGTGCGCCGCGACGGCTTCGACGGACAGATCACACTCATCGGCGACGAACCACACCTTCCCTACGACCGGCCACCGCTGTCCAAGCAGGTACTGGCGGGCGAGTGGGAGCCGTCGAAGGCGATGCTCACCGAACCCGACGCCCTCGACGAGGCTCGTATCGAGTTCGAGCAAGGCCGGGCTACGGGCCTCGACGTCGAGGGCCGGCGCCTCGAAGTAGACGGTGAATGGCGCAATTTCGACGGGCTCATGATCGCGACCGGGGCGCGGCCCCGCACCCTTCCGGGCACCGAGGTCCTCGCAGGGGTACACGTCATCCGAACGCTCGACGACTGCCTCGCACTCCGAGACGACCTCGATGCGCACCCTGGCCGAGTCGTTGTCGTCGGCGCTGGATTCATAGGTGCCGAGGTAGCGGCGACTTGTCGCATTCGCGGTTTCGAGGTCACCGTCGTCGAAGCGCTGCCGGTACCCCTCGGCCGCGTGCTCGGCGATGAGATCGGCAGCGTTTGTGGAGCCGTGCATCGCGAGAACGGCACCGAGTTGCGATGCGACGTCGGCGTTTCGGCGATCTCGGGAACCGATCGGGTCGAACGGGTGCATTTGGACAACGGCGACGTAATCGAAGCCGACATGGTCGTCGTCGGAATCGGGGTCATCGCGAACACCGACTGGCTCGACGGATCGAGCCTGACCGTCGACGACGGCGTCGTCTGCGATGAGACATGCCTCGCCGCTCCCCACATCACCGCGGCGGGCGACGTTGCGCGCTGGCCAAACGAGCGCTTCGGCGAAACCATGCGCGTCGAGCACTGGGACAACGCTGTCGAACAAGGTGCGCACGCAGCACGCCGTCTGCTCATCGACGACGACGAAGCACAGCCCTACACACCGGTGCCCTGGTTCTGGTCCGATCAATACGATCGCAAAATCCAGCTCGCTGGACGGCCGCTGCCCACCGACCGTGTAGATCTGGTAACAGGCTCGTATGAAGAACGGCGCTTCGCCGCCGTCTACAGCCGGAACGGCGAACTCACGGCGGTATTCGGCATGAACAGACCGCGCCACGTGATGCAGTTCCGCACCCTCATCGCCGAGGGCACCTCGCTCGACGACGCACTGGCTCTCCGGGAGTGAGCGAGCTCCTCATCGCCATCGCTTGCGGCTGGGCTGTCATCGACTGGTATGCAGCCGACAAGCCCGACCGACGCATCGAGAAGGTCGCCAAGCCGCTCGTGCTCGTCCTTCTGATTGCGGCCGCGCTCGCGACCGACGCTTTCGACCAAACGGTCAAGGTGTGGTTCGTGGTGGCCTTGGTCTTGTCGCTCATCGGCGACGTTGTGCTCATGCTCGATGAAGCCCCGTTCATTGGCGGCCTCGGCGCGTTCCTGCTCGCACACATCGCCTACATCATCGGCATGGCCCAGGTCGATCTCTCCCTGGTCGCCACGCTCGTCGGTATCGGCGCCATCGCAGCACCGCTGGCACTGATCGCCCCGCCACTCCTTCGGGCGGTGGCCAAGCGCGCGAACACGGCCCTGACCGCTGGAGTAGTGGGCTACGTGCTCGTCATCTCGTCAATGGTCGTCGTCGCGATCTCGACGCGGCAGTGGCTCGTCATCGCCGCCGCTCTTTTCTTCTACGTATCCGATTCGCTACTCGGATGGGATCGGTTCGTAGCTCCGCTCCCGCACGGGAAGCTCATGGTGCACGCCACCTATCACATCGCCCAGGTCGGATTCGTCGCATGGCTCGGCACCGGCTCGCTCTGAGCGCGATCGGGGCGGTCTCGTTTCTGATCGGGTGCGGCGAAGGGGTGGTCAGCGATCAGCAGGTGATCGACGACCTACCCTCGTCGGTGTTTCCGAACAACCCGCAACTGTTGACCGACGTTGCCTGCCCCGACGGAGTAGACCCACGCGACGGTGTGGTGCGCGAATGCAGTGCGCAAATCGATGGCGATCCTGTCACCCTTCGCCTCGGCCCGGCGACCGGCGACAGCGGCCGTGACCTCTCGGTCACGGTTGTAGAGCCGCTGCTGCGGCGACAAGCGATCAACAGCGACGCCGGGGAGCGCCTCAGCGCCGACCTGGGCAGGGCCGTCCGCGTCGAATGCGACATGCCGGGCGCCGTCGTCGCACGCGCCGACAGGGTCATATCGTGCACCGCCATCGACGACGCCAGCCACACATTGCGCGTCGTCCTGCTCGACGACACCGGCCGCTACGAGATCGAACTCGGTTGATTACCGGTGTCAGGCACCGAGCTCAAAGTGATCTTGATCCCCGCCCGTTGTGAGCTCGGTGCCTGACACCGGTTGGTTCGCGCGGCGTTGCGCTGGGCGTCCAGAGGTGAACGAAGGACCGGTCGTCGAGAAGTCCGGGTGACCATCGTGGCCAGATGCCGGCGACGGCAGCTCGGGTTTGTTCGGTCCACACGAACGATGCGGGATCCGACTGCCTCCGCATGACCTGGACGAGCCCACCGTCGTACACCCGGTACCCGGCCCAAACACCCGGATAGTCCTTGACCGAACCGACCTCGGTGACCGGCAGTCCCCTACGGCGATGGCGGCGCGCCCGATGCGTGTGACCCGACGAAATGAAGATTCGATCGTTGGCTTCGCCCAGCGTTCGCACAACTCGGTCCGACTGGCGCTTTGGGATGCCAGGGGGCCAAAAGTACGGAAGAGCCGTCCGCATGAGGTGATGGTGCAGCGCGAGAAAGACCGGACGGTCGACACGAACCGCCGCTACGAGCTCATCCAGTACGCTGGTGAGGCGACCGTACCCGTGTCCGTCGACGGTCGTATCGGCCGTTACCACCCGCACTCCGAGCAGATCGACGACCTGAACCGGTGAGCGCCCGAATCCGTGCGCGAGCGCGTTCTCGCGGCCGATCCCATACGAAGATGACACCTGGACGTCGTGGTTGCCGATCATGACCACGACAGGTATCGGGATGTCGTCGACGAACTCGCGCACCATTCGTAGCGTCGCCGGTTGTGGCTTCTGAGTGAGATCACCCTTGATAACGAGGAGCTCGGCGCCCCACGCGACGAGGTCCGCAACGGCTGTTCGCGCGCAACGCTCGAGGGCTCGGTCTTCGTTGGGAACTGGCCGAACGAGACCGAAGCCGGTGGCACCGAAATGCATGTCGCTGATCGTCGCGAATCGACATAGCTCGGGGCCGTCCGGTGGCAGCGGAACCTCGAAGGGCCGCGACAAGGCGATCCCTCGGCAGTCCTCGATCTCGAGCAGATGACCTCCGGGGCCATGAACGTCGAGCACTGCGGAAGCGGTCGCCGCATCACGACGGTCGACGACTTTGCCGTCGAGGCGCAAGTCGACATACGGCTCGAGGCACCGCCAGGTCACCTGAACCGCGTCGGGTTCGACCGAGAACACCTCGGCGGCCGACCGAGGCGCCAGCACCGTCGTCATCGGCGGTCAGCCGATCGCATCGGCGAGTTCTGCAGAGATCCGCTCGCGGAAGTCGACGTAGACGCGGTTGAGCTCGAGGTGCTGCGCGATGAGCATCTCGCCTTGGGGAACCGGGTGTTCCTCGAGGAACGCGTGAACCTCGCGGGACCAATCGGATCGCGACAGAGCCTGTACTCCTTCGAGCATGCGAGCGATGCTGTTCGACGGAAGGCGCTCGATCAGGTCGTCCCAAGCGTCGGTCACCCGGCGCCAAACGTGCCAGCCGTGGTCACGGTTCTGCATACAGCTGCGCAGGACGAACGGCGTGTCCTGCGTCCGCACATCGTCGGACATCACGAAGTCGCAGACCCGATCGATGAGGTCCTCGCTGGGAAACCCCGCCAACGCGTGCAGGTAGCGCTGCTCATCCTGGGGTGTCGAGGCGGCTCGGAAGCGTCCGATGAGGTGATCGAGCAGAGCATCGTCGCCGAAAGCGGCACTGAGCTTCGTTGCAGCGGCACGCATGGCGACAGGGGCGAGTGAGTCGTCCATGATGCTCCTCGCCTGGGCCTCGAGATCGAGGTCGCCGCCGAACTCTCCACGAAGGCCGAACAGCACGGCGCGGCGTTCGACTCCGGCGCCCGAGTGATCGTCGAGTGCGGCCTCCCATGCATCCGCCGTCAGCGGGTCGACCCAGCCGGCGAGCTGGGCTTGCATGGCACCGGCTGACAGGTGATCGAGCGACTGAATGCACGTCGCGATCCGACGCCAGACGTGAAGATCGGTCTCGCCTGCGAACGCGCCGATGAGCTCGAGAACCGGAGCGACCTCGATCTGACCGGCGGCACACATCACCCAGGCGTCGTCGATGACGGTGAACCGCTCAGCGGGACCCAACGACGCGAAACCGGTCTCGATGAGCGCTGAAAGCGCGCTGTCGGTGCGACGGACCCGATAGAACCCGTGGGCACCAGCGTTGAGATATGGATCGGAGCCGGGCGCGAGATCGGTTCCGTCGGGGTCGACGAGAAGCCGACCGAGGGTGCCGTCGGATTCGCGGGTGACGACGGGGACCGACCATTGCGCCGGATCGTCGATGCGTCCGTTCGCCAGGAACCGTCGCTGGTGCACGCGTCGAGGAGACGGTTCGTCGAGCCAGATCGCCGGGTAGCCGCCGGTGAAAATCCACGGCCGCATGATGTCGGCCACGGACTCGCCCGAGACCTCTGCGAGAGCATCCCAGAGGTCAGCGGTGTCGGTGTTTCCATAGGCGTGGCGTGCCAGATAGGCACGAATGCCGTCGCGGAACACTGTCTCGCCGAGGTACTGCTCGAGCATTCGGACGACCGATGCCCCCTTCTCGTAGGTCAGGACATCGAACATGCCCTCGGCGTCCTCCGGCGTCTCGACCCGGTACTCGACGGGTCTGGTCGATTCGAGCGAATCGACCGCGAACGCTGCCGAGCGACCGAAGGAGAAGTCGGTCCAGTAGTCCCACTCCGGACGGAAGGCGTCGGTGGCACGTGCTTCCATGAACGTGGCGAACGCCTCGTTGAGCCAGATGCCGTTCCACCAGCCCATCGTGACGAGATCGCCGAACCACATGTGAGCGATCTCGTGGTTGATGACGGCCGCGACATTCTTGAGCTCGACGCGTGAGGCGTTGGCCTGATCGACGAGCAGGTAGACGTCACGGAAGGTGACACAGCCGAGGTTCTCCATAGCGCCGAACGCGAAGTCGGGGATGGCGACGAGATCTAGCTTCGATGCCGGATACGGGATGCCGTAGTAGTCGGAGAAGTACTCGAGAGCGTGTTCGGCCACATCGAGCGCGAACCCTGTCAGATGCTTGTGCCCTGGCTGATGAATGACCCTGAGGGGTACGCCATCGACGACTCGGGCATCGGTTGCCTCGAGGGGTCCGACGACGAACGCGACCAAATAGGTCGACATCTTCATCGTCCGCCCGAACCTGACCCGCGAGCGACCGTCGCCGAGATCGGTCCGTTCGACCTCTGGGCCGTTGGATACGGCGAGCTCACCCTCGCCGACGGTGAGCTCGACGTCGAAGGTCGCCTTGAAGTCCGGTTCGTCCCAGCAGGGAAATGCACGGCGGGCATCGGTCGCCTGAAACTGCGTCGTCGCTATCGCGACGCTTTTTCCGTCGTCGCCGGTGAACGTGCTGCGATAGAAGCCGTGGAGCTTGTCGTTGAGAACACCACCGAACACGAGCTCGATCACCGCGGGTCCGGGCTCGAACGTCGACCCAGCCAGAATGACCCGTTCATTCGCCTCGTCGAGGGCGATGGTCAGCTGACCGCTTCCCGCTTCGGCTGTGATCGAAGCGTGCTCGATGTCGAGGTCGGCCGCGTTGAGGACGATCTCGTCGACCTTCTCGGTGATGTCGACCGTGATCGAAACACTGCCGGTGAAGGTCGCCGAATCGATGTCGGGCTCGAGCTCCAGTGCGTAGTGCCGCGGCAGAACACTCCGCGGCAATCGTCCGTTGTCGGATGAGGCTGCTGGCGATTCGACGATGACAGAAACCTACTCCTGCGAGATGGCAATCCGATCGACACACGTTCGTCACCCATGCCACATGTTCGGCGTGTCAACTTGAGCCAGGGCAAAGCAACCGACGCGTATGGACCGGTAGACCATCGGCATACCCGCTCGGCATGTGAGTAGGAGGCTGGGGAAATGGCTGTCAGTTGGCGTCGTAGACACGCTGAGTGGGAATTCGACACCGATGCGTGGTCGGATGACGATGGTGGCCTCTCCGACATCGACGACGAGGCGTTCGCGCGCGCGATCCGGGAGGGACGCACCGGAACCGTCCTCGCGTCGTCCACTAGCCGGCACTGAGGCGACGCGGCGTACCACGGTCCCGGTACGTCGCGTCGCCAGCCGCCGGAGGCTCGGTCCCCTCGCCTACTCGTACAACGCCGCCAACCGGTAACGTCGGTTGCTGTGCCTGAATCCGCCAGCTCCAATCCTCGGTTCGACGTCGTCGGAGTCGGCAACGCCATCGTCGACGTCATATGCCATGTCGACGACGACTTCATCACCGACCACGGCCTCACCAAGAGCGCTATGACGCTGATCGACGCCGACCGGGCGACCACCCTCTACGACGCGATGCCCCCAGGCCTCGAAACATCGGGGGGTTCGGCGGCCAACACGATCGCGGGGATCGCCTCGTTCGGAGGCACGGTCGCGTACATCGGCAAGGTTCGTGACGATCAGCTCGGAGAGGTTTTCGCTCACGACATCCGTGCCACCGGCGTCCACTACGACGTCCCCCCGGCGAGCACCGGTCCTCCGACGGCGCGATGCCTTATTCAGGTAACCGACGATGCAGAACGCACGATGAACACCTTCCTGGGGATATCGGCGCTGCTGGAGCCCGGTGACATCGACGTATCCACCGTCGCCGACGCCGCGATCGCCTATTGCGAGGGCTACCTCTGGGACACCGACTCGGCCAAGGCAGCCATACGCACGGCCATGTCTGCCGCGCACGACGCCGACCGGCAGGTCGCCCTCACTCTCTCCGACAGCTTCTGTGTCGAACGGCACCGCTCCGAATGGCAGGAGCTCATAGAAGATCAGGTCGACATCCTCTTCGGCAACGAAGAAGAGGTAGCCGCGTTCTTCGAGGACGACGATGCCGAACAGAACGCCAAACGTCTCTCGACGCTGGTCGAGGTCGCCTGCGTAACGCACGGGGCCCGTGGATCGACGATCGTGCGTGGCAACGACCGCATACCCATCGAGGCCGAGCCGGTCCCGAACCCGGTCGACACGACAGGAGCAGGAGACCTGTACGCCTCGGGCTTTCTGATCGGGATGGCGCGTGGCGAAGATCTGGCCGAATGCGGTCGAATGGCCTCGGTCGCTGCCGCTGAGGCGATCGGACACATCGGCGCTCGCCCCCGGGTTCCGCTCTCGACGCTGGTTTAGCCGGGATCCACCGTTTCCAGCCGTGTACATCGCTCCTCCGGAAGGCCGTTCGAGCCACGGAGGCTCTTGGCATCTGTCACGGTCTGTGCCTGTCGGTGAAAGCGCCTCCATGGCGCTGGAACGGCCTGCCTGGAAGGCAGTGACGCTAAGCCTGGACCACGCGCATCGACCTGTATCGGTGCATCCAGGTTTAGCCGGGCGCTCCTAATTTCTGCCCCGTGCGAGGGATCTCCGCGCGGTCTCGTATCGTGGACGCCATGAACAACGAGCAGTATGAACGCGTGAAGAGCGGCAACGGATTCGTCGCCGCGCTCGACCAGAGCGGTGGGAGCACTCCCAAGGCGCTCGGTCTCTACGGCATCGACGAGTCTGCGTTCTCCAACGACGACGAGATGTTCGACCTCATCCACGAGATGCGCAGCCGCATCGTCACGAGCGACGCGTTCGGGGGTGAACGAGTCCTCGGCGCGATCCTGTTCGAAAAGACGATGGATCGCGATATCGAGGGCAAGGGATCTGCGTTCTACCTCTGGGACGAGAAGGGCGTCGTTCCGTTCTTGAAGGTCGACAAGGGCCTCGCCGACGAGTCCGACGGGGCGCAGGTCATGAAGCCCATTCCCGATCTCGATGATCTGCTCGACCGCGCAGTCGCCAAGGGAGTCTTCGGCACAAAGATGCGCTCGGTCATCAAGCTGGCGAACCCCGAAGGTGTCAACGCAGTCGTCGACCAGCAGTTCGACGTCGGGCGGCAGATCCTTGCGAAGGGACTCATCCCGATAATCGAGCCCGAGATCGACATCAACAGCCCCGAGAAGGCAGAGGCCGAGGTACTGCTCAAAGCGCGCATCCTCGAACAACTCGATCGACTCGACGATGGTCAGCAGATCATGCTGAAGCTGACTCTGCCCGAGTCCGCTGGCTTCTACCGCGAGCTCGTCGACCACCCGAAGGTTCTACGGGTCGTTGCGTTGTCGGGCGGCTATTCGCGTGAGGAAGCGAACCGGCGTCTCGCAGAGAACGCCGGTGTCATCGCGAGCTTCTCGCGTGCGCTGACAGAGGGTCTGACGGCCCAGCAGAGCGACGCCGAGTTCGACGAGCTTCTCGGCTCGTCGATCCAGTCGATCTTCGACGCTTCCTCGACCTGATCGGACGCGGCGCCCGGACCCGACAACGGTGTTGACGAACCGATAATAACCGTTATCATTCGTGTCGATGGGCAAGCGCTCCGACACGGACGACCTCACTGCACGGCTCCTCGATGCGGCCGCCGACGTGTTCGCCGAACGCGGCTACGAGGGTGCCGGTGTCGCTGAAATCGCCCGGCGTGCCGGTGTCACCACCGGTGCGATCTACAGCCGATACTCGGGCAAAGCCGAGTTGTTGCTCGACGCGGTCGACAGGCGCATGGGTCAACACGATCACCTGCTGTCGGGCGGGACCGGCAGCGAATCAGCCGTCGATCTGCTCACTTCGCTGGCCGGGCTGCTCGTCGAGGACACAGCGGACGGACACCACGTCTTTCTCGAGGCCGTCGTCGCTGCGCGCAAGGACCCGGACCTCGCCGAGCGGCTGCGTTTCCGTGTCATGGAGGAAGACGCCCGCCTCACCAAGCTCGTCGAGGAAGCCAAGGCCGACGGCCAGTTCGAAGCGGCCCTTTCGACACAGGCAATCGTGCGGCTCGCCCACGCGATCGGCATCGGAATGACGGTGTCGACCGTGCTCGATCTGCCCATGCCGACCGAAGCCGAATGGGCCGAGGTCGTCGATCGTCTGATCGCCGCCGCCGGCTCGAACCCCACCCAACCAGGAGAAGAACGATGACCATTCGAGACGAGCGGACCCTCGTCGACAGCGCCAACGACGTCGACCGAATCATGGAGATCTCCGAATTCAACTCCGACGTGACGTCGCTCATCCACACCGTCGAGGACAACGCCGACGCAATCTTCACCTGGGATTACGAAAAGGGCGCCCGTCCCAAGCTCGACAAGCTGTACGAGAAGGCGAAGACCTCGCAGTGGAACGGAACGACCGACCTCGACTGGTCGATCGACGTCGACCCGTACGGCGTTTTGGAGCTCGACAACCCAGGTGACCGCGAGTACTTCGCAGAGAACCCCGACTCCCCTGCATACGGGCTGAGCGACGAACAGTGGAACGAGCTCGGGCTCGAGTCGTTCTGTTGGCGGCTCTCCCAATTCATGCACGGTGAGCAGGGGGCCCTTGTCTGCACCGCGAAGATCGTCGAGACGGTTCCGTGGATCGACGCCAAGTACTACGCCGCCACACAGGTGATGGACGAGGCCCGTCACGTCGAGGTGTTCGCTCGCTACCTCGACGAGAAGATGCCTACCTCGTATCCGATCAACACCCACCTACGGCTGCTGCTCGACGACATCATCGACGACAGCCGATGGGACATGACCTATCTCGGCATGCAGATCATGGTCGAGGGCCTGGCGCTCGCCGCGTTCGGTTTCATGCAACAGATGACCACAGAACCACTGCTGAAAAAGCTCCTCCGCTACGTGATGAGCGACGAGGCCCGCCACGTGGCGTTCGGTGTGCTGTCGCTCCAGGAGGTCTACACCCAACTCGACGCTGCCGAGATCAAGGACCGCCAGGTGTTCGCCTTCGAGGCTGCGCTTCGGATGCGCGATCGGTTCCTCCAACAGGAGGTCTGGGACCGCATGGGAGTCCCGGTCCAACCGATGGTCAAGCACGCACTCGCCATGCCCGAAGAGCTCAAGATCTTCCAGCAGATGCTTTTCACCAAAATCGTGCCCAACTGCAAGAAGCTGGGGCTCCTCGACGCGGGCGACGGTTGGCTACGAGACAGGTTCACCGACATCGGGGTCATCCAGTTCGAGGATTGGGTCGACACCGGCGAGGAATACGAGCAGCTCGACGAGGTGGCCAAGGACCGCGCCGCCAGCTGACCCATACCCGCCGTATTCGCCTCGGGGCCGTCTCCGGTGAGAGGCTGGGCGAATGAGTGAATCTGCATGTTTCAACGTCACCCGACACGGCAAGGTCGCACAACTCGAACTGTGCCGACCCGACGAACTCAACACGATGACGCCCGAGTTCTGGCGCGACCTTCCACCGATCGTCGAGGACTTGAGCGGGGCCGGCGACGTGCGCGCCATCGTCGTTACATCGACCGGGCGCCACTTCTCCGCCGGCATGGACCTCGCCGTGTTCACAGGAGGATCACTCGCCGGCGGCGGTGACGACACCGAAGTCGGCCGCCAGCGAGCAAACCTGCGCAGAAACGTCCTGCACCTCCAGGAGACCTTCACGTGTTTCGAGCGGGCGCGAATGCCCGTCATCGCAGCGATTCAGGGCGGTTGCATCGGCGGGGCCGTCGACATGGTGACTGCCTGCGACATGCGCCTTGCCACCACCGACGCCTTCTTCTGCATCCAGGAGATCAACATCGGAATGACCGCCGACGTCGGAACGCTCCAGCGCCTTCCGAAGATCATTCCCGAGGGAATCGCACGGCAGCTCGCCTACACAGGTGAGCGGATGTCCGCCGACCGCGCGCGGGAGGTCGGCTTGGTCAACGAGGTCTTCGGCTCGCATGACGAGCTCGTCGAATCCACCCTCGAAATCGCACAACAGATCGCATCGAAGTCACCGCTCGCGATTTGGGGGACCAAGGAGTCGCTGAACTATTCCCGCGACCACACCGTGGCCGATGCACTCGATTTCATCGCGACGTGGCAGACCGGGATGTTTCAACCCGCCGACATGGCCGAGGCGCTGACCGCCCGTGGAGAGAAGCGTGAGCCCAGCTTCGACGACCTCGCTCCCCTCCGCCAGGGGCTCTGAGAGAACGCTCTCGTGGGCAGCGGAGTCAGTCGAGAGTCCGCCGAGCCAACTTCAAGTCGCCGAGTCTGACCAGCGTTGAACTGATCCATCCGCCGAGAGCGCTGAACCGGTCGTCGAGCAGCGAACCATCGCGCAGAGTCCGCTCGTCGAGCGCGACCTCGCCCTCGTAGGTGACCTCGAAGGCATGCTCGAACGTGTCGAGTGAGTCGTCGAGGATCCGCTGGACGGTCGGCGCGGCGCGACGAAACGGCTCGCCGGTCGGTGAGGGCCCGACCGAGGGCATCGCGGCGACTACCGCGTCGCAATCGGGTGAGTCGACGAGATGATCGAGCCGGAATGTGATCTCGACGAGGACCGTCGGCGGCTCATCCAGGTTCTCGGTGAGATACCAATCGCGATACGCCGTCTGTGACCACGTCGACCACTCCAGCTCGAGATCGGCGCGGACAGGCGGTGCGAGCCCGTCGCCGGGGAGGCCGTATGAAGCCTGCCAGGTGACATCGCCGAGCATGAGATCGACCTGAAAGCGCTCCTCGACCGACAACGGTTCGAGCATTACACCCGCCTCGAGCACGTCGCGCAGCGCACCGATGGCGTCGGTGAACACGTGATCCAGCACAGGGTCAGCCTACGTGGAATCGGCATCGCAGCCGTGAGGTGCCAACATGGCGGGATGCCAGATCCCTTCGCCCTCGCCGATGAAGCCGCCCGGCAGCTCCGGGAGCGCTACGGCGACGAGACCCCGTCGGTGTTCGTCGTGCTCGGCTCGGGATGGGATGTCGCTGTCGAACATCTCGGCGACACCGTCGACGAGTTCCCGACCGAAGAACTGATCGGCGCAGCTGCGTCGACGGTCCCGGGACACAGCTCCAGCCTCCGCCTCATCGACACCGGCCAGGGTCGTGTGCTCGTGGCACGCGGTCGGGTCCACCTCTACGAGGGACACGAACCCTCCGCAGTCGTCCACGTCGTACGAGCGGTGATCGCGAGCGGCTGTCGCCAGGTTGTGCTCACCAACGCGGCGGGATCGCTCGACCCCGATCGCGGGCCGGGAACTCCTGTCCTCATAGCAGACCACGTCAACCTCACCGGCCTCTCACCGATGTGGGGAACCAGTCCACCCGACGGCCCGGCGAGCCGATTCGTCGACATGACCGACGCCTACTCGACCCGCCTGCGCGACCTCGCTCGTACCATCGACGGATCCCTCGGCGAAGGAATCTACACCGGCTTCCACGGACCGGAGTTCGAGACCCCGGCCGAGATAGCGATGACCCGAGCGATCGGCGGCACACTCGTCGGTATGTCGACAGTGCTCGAGACCATCGCCGCTCGGCACCTCGGCGCGGAGGTACTCGGCCTGTCGCTGGTTACGAACTACGCGGCTGGCATGGAGGGCCCACTCGCCCACGACGACGTCGTCGACACAGCCCAAAAGGCCGGCGCGACGGTGGGACCGCTCCTCGCCGACATCGCCCGCAAAATGGCCCACTCCCAACGATAGGACTGATCAATGCCTCGCATTCCGCTTCCGGAAGGAACCGAAGAAGAGATGATCCGGGCATTCGGCATGGTGCCCGAGATTGCGGTTGGCGCCGCGGCGTTCTCGGACGCGGTCTACAACCAGTCCCCGATTCCGGTACGTCTACGCGAGCTCGTGCGAATGCGAATCGCGCAGCTCAATCAGTGCGACATATGACTCGACACCAGGGCTTCGCAGTTGGCGGAGCACGGGCTGAGCGAGGATGACTACGCCGCCGCCGACTGGCGGAACGATGACCGCTTCAGTGATGGCGAACGACTCGCAGTCGAGTACGCCGAACGCTTCGCGACCGACCATCTCGCCATCGATCAAGATCTCTACGACCGACTGAGCGAGCACTACAGCACTACCGAGATCGTGGCACTCACCCTTTCGATCGCCTGCTTCGTCGGGCTAGGGCGCGCCAACCAGGTGCTCGACCTCAGCCAGTCGTGTCCGCTCGAGATGTAGACGGCGCCAATCAGGACACCAGCGACGCCAGCGCCCAGATCGCGGCGACCGCTCCCACCACTATGAAGACAATGCTCCGAACGACAGGAGCGCGATCGAGATCGCCATCCTCACGCCGATCAGCAGGGGGACGAACGAGCGCCAGCCCGTTGCCGACCGCCATCGCCGCACCCAACGCCAGTACGAGATACGCGAGAAGGTCCTCTCCGAGAAACATCGCCGACCATCCTACGCCCGACCCAAATCGCTCAATCGGCAAAGATTTCGCTCAAGGTCTGCGCTCTCGCGCCGAAACACTAAGTAGCCGGCGGAATCGCCCCCGCCGGTGTGGGGCTTCGGGTGGAAGTCGCAACTCCCTCCAACGCATCGCCACCAGCGCTTTCCAGGGTGCTGGCGCCTAGCGGCTTTCACCCGGTCCTCCCACTCGCTGCTAGTTCGGGACCTTCGGTCCCTCATACGCAGAATGTGCATCTGACCGTCCGGGGTGGCATAGCCACACCCGGACTCACGTGCGACAACGAGCGGTGTCAGTTCTGGTTCCGAACCAGAGGTTCGGAACCGAGTTTTCTGGTCGAGCGGCTTCGCCGCCGACCCTTGCAGCCCGGAAGTGTCCGCCAGACTCCATTCAGCCGCATATCCGCGAGGTGTCCTGGCACCAGTCCGGTGAGCGAAGCGACACGGAGAGGGGGATTGGAAGGGGGACGATTCCACTCGTCCCCCTTGCCCCGTTTCGGTCCGGCTCCGCCGGCCGAAACGGAGACAGGCAGCGCGGCCGCAGGCCGCACGGTCAAACTCGCTTCGGAACCTTTGGTTCCGAAGCGAAACCTCTGGTTCCGAAGCGAAACCTCACTCCACCAGCGCGTCGAGGTCGTCGCGGGTGACATCGGTTTCGATCGACGTCGCGGTGGAGCGTTCGATCGTCGTTCCACGGTCGACCTCGCTGAACCGGAGTGCTCCGGTCACCTCGTCGAAACAGAACAGCGACGACTGTCCGTAGGGCGGCGTCGGCACCGGACGGGCGAGCACGAGCTCGAAACACCCGTCGGTGTCGCGGCGCACCAGATAGACCGGGTTGTCGCCGACGAAGTACGTGCCCCGAGCTTCAGCCTCCCGGGCAACCATGTCCGAGTAGTCGATGTCGGTGGCCCCGGCGGTGCAGTTGACATCGACGTCGACTTCCTCACCGGCGCAGTTGATCGGATGACCGTCTATCACGCCGGTCACGCCGCCGGGGCCCACGACCAGACGATCGGGGGGAAGCTGCGCGTACACGGTCGTCGAACGAAGTCTTTCGCCGTCGTCGACTCGTTCGCGCTCCACGTCGAAGGTGATCAGGTATTCGCCGGTCCGATATGTCTGCCAGGCCTGGTTGAAGGCCTCGATCTCGGGCGCCTGCGGCCGGGGAAACCGGTCGAGCTCATCGTCGGAGAGCGGCTCGATCTCGGGGGCATCGTCGGACGCGTCGTCATCGAGGACGTTCGCCAGCACCAAAGCAGCCGCGACACCCACGGCCAGGCCCGCGATGGCGAACCACATCCACTCCTTCACCGTCAGGACACTAGAGGCTGTGTGCCGGCGTTCTCGCCATGTTCGCGAAGCGCGTGTAGTGCGGGAGGAACGCCAATCGAACGATGCTCGTCGGTCCGCTGCGGTTCTTGGCGACGATGATCTCCGCGGTACCCATGTCGGCGCTTTCGGGGTTGTACACGTCGTCGCGGTAGATGAACATGACGACGTCGGCGTCTTGTTCGATCGAGCCACTCTCACGCAGATCCGACAGCATCGGACGCTTGTCGACGCGTTGTTCGAGGCTGCGGGAGAGCTGCGACAAGGCCACGACAGGGACTTCCAGCTCGCGGGCGAGGATCTTGAGACCTCGGCTCAGCTCGCTGACCTCGACCTGTCGGCTCTCAGCTCCGGAGCGTCCGGTCATCAGCTGGAGATAGTCGATGATTACGAGCCCCAGATCGCCGACCCGACTCTTCAAGCGTCGCGCCTTCGCCCGTATCTCCATCAGTGTCAGCTCGGCGCTGTCGTCGATCCATATGGGAGCGTCGGCAAGCCTGCCTACCGCGTTCGAGATCTTCGTCCAATCGCTCTCGCTCGGAGCGCCGTCGCGTACCACCTTGGAGTCGACTCTCGCCTCCGAACACAGCATCCGCAGCGAGAGTTCGTGGCGGCTCATCTCCAGTGAGAAGACGAGTACGGGTCGGTCGTGTTCGATCGCGGCTGTTGCTGCCATGCCGAGAGCGAAGCTCGTTTTGCCCATTGCGGGTCGAGCACCGACAACGTTGA
Source organism: Acidimicrobiales bacterium (assembly GCA_965216815.1). Classification (GTDB taxonomy): domain Bacteria; phylum Actinomycetota; class Acidimicrobiia; order Acidimicrobiales; family SHLQ01; genus JADFOM01. Next base: position 774,635 of record OZ244202.1, read on the forward strand.
GCGCGCTCGGCTGCAGCCCCGAGAGCAAATCGTCGAGTTCGGTGTAGCCGGTCGGAGTGCCGGTGATCGCGCCGCCATGCTCGATGAGCTGTTCGAGACGGTCGAGGTTGTCGTCGAGAAGGTTGCGGATTTCCGACATCGAATCACGGTCGCGGCCCTGCGCAACGTCGTACACCTTCGATTCCGCGGTGTCGACGGCCTTTCGGACGTCGTCGGGCCGGCTGTAGCCGATGTCGGAGATCTCCGCCGCCACCCCTATGAGACGACGAAGCGTCGCTGTCTCGTGCACGATGCGTGCATAGCTCGCAGCGCTCGATGTCGACGGGGTGTTCGCCTGGAGGGCGACCAACGCTCCGGAACCGCCCACGAACTCAAGCATTCCGTTGCGGTCGAGCTCCTCGGCGACCGTTACCGGATCGGCGGGCTCACCCGCTGCGTAGAGGCCCGTGATCGCTTCGAACACATGCTGGTGGGCGGGGCGGTAGAACTCATGCGGCGAAAGCACCTCGACCGCATCGATGATGGCATCGCGCGAAAGCAACATCGCCCCGAGAACCGACTCTTCGGCTTCGAGGTTGTGTGGTTGAACGCGCTCGCCGGCGGGGACCTCTGACATAACCGTTCTACCTTGCTCGCTTTCCCCTGTGTATTGCTAGAGGATGACGCAGACCGCGCGGTGGATATGTCGAGGTTCCTGTGGACGACCTGTGGGAACGCCCCGTCAGGCCTCGGGTGAGACCTCGATCGTGACCGGAAACTCGACCTCGGGGTGCAGCTTGGCCATGACCATGTGCTGACCGATCGTCTTGATCGCGTCGGTGATGTCGATCTGCTTGCGTTCGATTACGATGCCGGTTTGTTCCTCGATCGCCGAGACCACGTCGGCGCTCGATACCGAGCCGAACAGTCGTTCACCCTCGCCGGCCCGTGCGCTGATCTCGATGACGGTCGGGACGAGCCGACTCGCCACCTCTTCGGCATCGGAACGGTCAGCGGCATGCTTGGCGGCACGCGTCTTGCGTGTCGATTCCGCAGCGACCTCGGCGTCGGCCGTGGCCTTCATGGCCAGCCCCTTGGGCACGAGATAGTTGCGCGCATATCCCGCAGACACGTCGACCACGTCTCCTGTTCGGCCGAGGCCATCGACGTCGTCGCTCAAGATCAACCTCATGATTCGACTACCTCGGGCATGTCGACCTCAGGCGTGTCGACCTCGGCCGAGTCGGCAACGTCGCCGGCTTCGCCGTCGGTATCGGACCCGTCCTCGCGTCGCGGCGGTGGTGGTGCCTGGGGACGCGGTGGCGGTCCGTCGGCTCGTCCTCGGTCGCCGCCACGGTCGCCCTTGTTCCCTCGCTGAGTGGTGACACGGTTGGTGTAGGGAAGCAACGCCATCTCGCGCGCGTTCTTGATCGCTCGTGCGATCACCCGCTGTTGTTGCGAGTCGTTTCCGGTAACGCGACGCGCGCGGATCTTGGCCCGATCGGACATGAATCGCTTGAGCAGCTCGACGTCCTTGTAGTCGACGTATTCGACCTTTTCGATCGTGAGCGGGCTCACCTTCTTCTTGGCGCGCCGTGCGTTGTCTTTGTTCTTGCCGCGCTTTGGCTTGGCCATCAGAACGGCTCCTCTTCCATGTCATACGTCGGCTTGTTGGGAGCCGGCTTGTTCCCGCCTCCCGAAGAGCCCTCGGATGACCCACCGCCGCCTCCGCGGTATTCGTTCTTGGTCACGTTGGCGGTAGCCCACTTCAGGCTCGGCGCGACGTCGTCGGCGATGATCTCCACCTTCGAACGGCGCTCGCCTTCCTGGTTCTCCCACGACCGCTGGTCGAGTCGTCCATAGACGATGACTCGTGAGCCCTTGACCAGCGACTCGCTCACGTTCTCGGCGAGCTGTCGCCAGCAGGTGACGTCGAAAAACGAGGTTTCGTCCTCACCGTCCTGGTTGCGTCGGTTCCACGCAAGTCCGAAGTTCGCGACCGCAGCTCCGTTCGGGGTGAATCGAAGCTCGGGGTCTCTGGTGATGTTGCCCACCACCGTCACCGTGTTGTCGAACGCCATTGGTACTGCCCTCCTACTCGGCCGTGGCCGAGGCTGGTGCGGACCCGATCAGGCCACGTCGAGTGGCCTCTTCGTCGGGCAACCGCAGGATCTTGTGGCGGACGACCTCGTCCGCGAGGCGCAACTGCCGATCGAGGGTCGACAGGTCCGGCGCCTCGGTGACGATCTCGAACACGACGTAGGTGCCTTCCCACTTGTGGTCGATCTCGTACGCGAAACGCTTACGACCCCAGTTGTCGGTGGTCGCGACCTTGCCGTCCTCGGCCTCGATGGTCTTGGTGATCCCATCGACCTGGGCACCGACATCGGTGTCGGCTACCGCACTGTCGAATATGACCATCAGTTCGTAGACGCGCATGGCGTGTTCTCCTCCCTGTGGACCCGACAGATGCCGGGGCCCCAACGCTTGGGGCAGGGTGTGAATCGGCAATCGTACAAGGCGATCGACCCAACGCCGACCGCACCGACCACTCTGACAGCCGGGTGTGACAACGACCTTGCACTGGCGTCTACAGCCGTTTACATCGCCCTTCCGGAAGGCCGTTCAACCCCGGAGGCTCTTGGCATTGCTCACGACGGGTGACTGTCGACAAGAGCGCCTGCGTGACGCCCAACGTGGCCTATGAGCCGTAGAGGCCGAGGGCTTCGGCCTGGTCGTCGGCCATGTGGTAGCTCTCGTCATCGTTGGGGAACGCGCCCGAACGGACGTCGGCGACGTAGTTCCCCAACGCCTCGACACTCGCTGAGCCCAAATCCGCATACCGGCGGACGAACTTCGGGATGAACCGGTCCTCGATGCCGAGCACATCGTGGTACACGAGCACCTGGCCGTCGCAGTGCGGACCTGCGCCGATACCGATCGTCGGCACGTCGATCGCCTCGGTCACCATCTCCGCGACCCGCACCGGCACTCCTTCGAGAACGATGGCGAAACAGCCGGCGTGTGCGAGGGCCTTCGCAGCGTCGACGAGCGCCATCGCCGCGTCTGCATTTCGGCCCTGAACCTTGAAGCCGCCCATCGCATGGATCGACTGGGGGGTGAGGCCAAGGTGTCCCATCACTGGAATCTCCGCAGCGATGATCGCCTCGATCATGCCCAGGCGCTTGCGACCACCCTCGAGCTTCACCGCCTGGGCTCCGGCGCGAACGAGAGTCGCGGCATTGCGCACGGTCTCCTCGACAGAGACGTGATAGCTCATCCACGGAAGGTCCCCGACTATGAGTGCCTCCGGTTCCGCGCGGGCGACCGCCGCCGTGTGATGCGCCATGTCGTCGACGGTCACCTGGAGCGTGTCGTCATAGCCGAGCACCACCATCGCCAGAGAGTCGCCGACGAGGATCATGTCAGCGCCGGCGGCATCGACCTGCCGGGCGCTCGGCGCGTCGTACGCGGTCAGCATCACCAGCGGTTCGGCACCGTCTGCGACCTTGCGGGCACGCACGGTGGGGGCGGTTTGCTTCGCCATCTCAACTCCTTCCGTCCAGCGCCATCGAGGCTGCCGGCGGTATGACGCGAGTATATCCCAACGGCGACTCCCGCAGAAAGGCGACCATCGCCGCGCCGGGTGGCCATCGCCAACAACAACGAGTCGTAGGCTGGCGAAATGGAACCAGAGACCGACGCCGGTGAGGCGGGAACCGACTTCATCCGGGAGATGGTCGCCGACGACGTCGCCAACGATCGGTTCGGTCGGCCCGTGTGCACCCGGTTCCCTCCGGAACCCAACGGCTTCATGCACATCGGCCACGCCAAGGCGATCTGTCTCAACTTCAACGTCGCTGCCGACTTCGGGGGGACCTGCAATCTTCGGTTCGACGACACCAACCCCGAAACCGAACGCAGCGACTACGTCGACGCGATCACCGAGGACATCGCTTGGCTCGGCTACGAACCAGCTGGGCCCATACGGTTCGCGTCCGACTATTTTCCACAGCTCTACGAGTGGGCGCAGCTGCTGGTTCACAAGGGCCTCGCCTATGTCGACGATCAAGACGCCGAGACGATCTCGCGGAACCGCGGAACCTTCACCCAACCGGGTGTCGACAGCCCCTGGCGCGAGCGCAGTGTCGAGAAGAACCTCGACCTGCTCGAACGAATGCGGCAAGGCGAGTTCCCCGACGGTTCCAGGGTGCTGCGGGCAAAGATCGACATGGCACACGAGAACATGCAGATGCGCGACCCCGTGCTCTATCGCATCCGCACCGCGGAACATCACCGCACCGGCGACGCCTGGTGCATCTATCCCACCTACGACTGGGCCCACGGCCAGAGCGATGCCATCGAGGGGGTCACGCACTCGCTCTGCTCACTCGAGTTCGACACGCGTCGCGTGCTCTACGACTGGCTGCTCGCGCAGGTCGGCCTCACCGAACCACCACCACGCCAGACCGAGTTCGCTCGGCTCAACCTGACCCACACCATCACGTCCAAGCGGCGCCTGATCGAGCTGGTCGATTCGGGCCGGGTCGACGGGTGGGACGACCCACGTATGCCGACGCTGCGAGGGCTTCGCAAACGCGGCTACCCGCCGGAGGCCATCCGCAGGTTCTGCGACCACATCGGCGTCGCCCGCGTCAACGGCGTGCACGAGATCGAGCTGCTCGAGTCGTTCGTTCGGACCCACCTCAACGCCGTCGCGCCTCGGCGCATGGCGGTGCTCGACCCGATTCGCCTCGTCATCGACAACTACCCCGAGGGCGAAGTGGAATTGCGCGACGCGGTCAACAACCCCGAGGACGAGTCAGCCGGCACCCGCTCGGTGCCGTTCTCAGGCGAGCTGTTCATCGAACGCGACGACTTCATGATCGATCCGGCACCGAAGTTCTACCGACTGGCTCCGGGTCGAGAGGTACGGCTGCGGTACGGCTACTTCGTGACCTGCACCGACGTGGTCGCCGTCGACGGTGAGGTCACCGAGCTGCGATGCACCTACGACCCCGAAACCGCCGGCGGAAGCGCTCCCGACGGTCGCAAGGTGAAGGCGACACTGCACTGGGTCTCGGCAAAGCACGCGGTTTCGGGCAGCGTTGCGCTCTATGACCGACTGTTCACACCGGCACATCCCGACCCCGACGATCCCCTCGCCGGTTTCAATCCCCAGTCGCGGACGCTACGGGACGACGCAAAATTCGAACCCGCTCTCGCCGACACGGCCGCTGGCGCGGTAGTGCAGTTCGAACGACTCGGCTACTTCGCACACGACCCCGCCGAGTCGATGCTGTTCCACCGTACGGTCGGCCTCCGCGACGAGTGGGCTCGCATCCAGAAGCGCAAGCGCTCCTGAGCCCGCGCCTACCAGGTATCGATCATCGGGCGCTTCTTGCCACGTCGCGTCGACGGCGGCGGTGCGCTCTCGAGCATGTGGAGGATTCGACCTCGCGTTTCGGCCGGGTCGACCACATCGTCGATCTCGTAGATCATCGCGGCCTCGACCGCTCGGCTCCGCTCATAGGCAGCCGCGACCATCGCCTCGAACGCCGCCTCACGTTCGGCTTCGTCTTCGATCGACTCGAGCTCTCGTCGGAACCCCAACTCGACAGCGCCTTCGAGGCCCATACCGCTGATCTCACCAGTCGGCCAGGCGACGGTGAACAGCGGCGCGCGAAAGCTCCCACCCGACATCGCCAGCGCTCCGAGGCCGACGCCTTTGCGAGTGATGACCGTCATGAACGGCACCGTCAGCGACGCCCCTGTCACCATCATCCGGCTGAAACGGCGGACCTGAGCGGTCTCCTCGGCCGCCGGGCCCACCATGAAACCCGGCGTGTCACAGAGAAAGACGATCGGGAGATCGAACGCATCGCACAGTTGCATGAAGCGCGCCGCCTTGTCGGCGGCCTCGGCATCGATCGCCCCGCCGAGGTGGCGTGGGTTGTTGGCGATGACGCCGACCGAACGTCCCGCTATGCGTGCCAGCATCGTGTGCATTCCCACGCCGAACGAAACTCGCAACGCCATTTCGGAGCCGACGTCGACGATGCCGGCGATGACGTCGATCATGTCATATGCGCGCTTGCGGTTCTCAGGTACCACGCTGCGGAGCGCTTCCTCTCGACCGTTGAACGCAACACCATCTACGACTGGTGCTCGAAAGTAGGAGAGATACCGGCGGGCGGCCTCGACCGCTGCCGCATCGTCGTCGACGACCAGGTCGAGCACGCCGTTTCGCGACTGCACGTCAACCGGGCCGATATCGGCTGCTTCGACGCGCCCGAGACCACCCCCTGCGATCATCGCCGGGCCCGCCATGCCCAGGTTCGCGTCGGTCGTTGCGATGATCACGTCACAGCACCCGGCGAGCGCGGCGTTGCCGGCGAAACAGCGGCCCGACACGATCCCAACGAGCGGTGCCAGTCCGCTCAGTCCGGCGAACAGCGCGAACGACATCACGTCGTTTCCCGAGATGACCGGGTAGTCGGAATCGCCCGGTCTACCGCCCCCGCCTTCGGCGAAGAGAACCACGGGGAGCTCGAGTCGCTCTATCACCTCGAAGAGACGATCCTTCTTGGCGTGGCCGCGGATCCCCTGGGTTCCGGCCAGCACCATGTAGTCGTAGCTGACGACTGCGCACGGGTGTCCGTCGACGGTGGCGATGCCGCCGATCACCCCGTCCGCCGGCGTGTCGCGCTGTAACTCGCCGACCGGACGCCTCGCCTTCTGCGCGGCGACGGCGAGCGCCCCGTACTCCTCGAAGCTGTTCTCGTCGACGAGGTCAGCGATGTTCTCACGGGCGGTACGTCGACCTCGGCCATGGATTCTTGCGACCGACTCAGGTCGCGAGTCGTCTCTCAAATGGCGTCGTCTGTTCGTCAGGTCGGCGAGCGCTGCCGACTCCGATGTGCCATCAGTCGCGCCGCGGCCGACGCCCGCTGTGGTGGCTTCGGATCGGGAGGAGCTCGTCATCGCGACGAGTGGGTCGCCCTCCCGGACCGACTCGCCAACCGACACCGTGACGCGCGTGACCTCGCCCGGCGCCGGCGCGGTCACCTCGTGCTCCATCTTCATCGATTCGACGACGACCACGGCATCTCCGACCGAGACCGCTGTGCCCTCGGCCACCACGTGCACAACCGTCGCGTCGAACGGCGCGACGAGCGTCGTCGTTTCGCTCAAGGAGTCGGCAGCGGACAGCTGTGGAGAAGGTGGTTCCACCCGCAGGCTGCGCACACCTCGACCACGAACTCGGTGAACTCGCCCTCGCGACGCGAGAGGCGCTCCCGCTCCGCCGCGGTGGTCACACAACGACCGGACTTCGGCAGGCGCGGGCCGAAGACATAGGCGACGGCAACCACCTCGTTGTCCTCACATACCGGGCAAAGCTCGCCGAGCTCGGTGCCGCAATGCGCTGCGTTGCGTCGAAGCTCGAACTGGGCGTCGCACACGTTCTCTCGACTCAGCTCGCCGCGACCGAATCCCTCCAGGACACGCTGCCGCTCGAGCCGGTAGTCGATGCCGGCAGGCTCGATCGGCGCTACCGCCGACAGTGGCTGCTTCACGCCGCAAAGAGTACAGCGGGTGGGGTGACCGTGTGAAGGAGTGGCCCTTGGGAGGCTCCCAAAGTGCGGATGCGCGTGCGTTCATGTCCGCCCTGCGAAGATGGCGACATGAAGTGGTATTCCACCCGCCAGCCCGAGGGCGCGCAGCGCTCGACCGAAGAGGTCGAGTTCGGTCCGGGGTTCCCGTCCGGCAGCGCCAGGCGTCTCATCGGCGACGTCGACGGCAAGCGGGTGCTCGAGCTCGGGTCGGGCGCCGGGAACTCGTCTGTTGCGATGGCCAGGGCCGGCGCGAAGGTGATCGCCGTCGAACCCGACGCCGCCCAGATCGACCTTGCGCGCGAGCTGTGCGCTCAACACGAGGTTCGCATCGAGCAGCATCACAGCGAGCTCGCCGACCTGGCGTTTCTTCGAGCCGACGGCTTCGACCTCGCTGTGTCCTGCTACGAGCTCTCCCGGGTCGGCGATATCGATCGGGTGTTTCGACAGGTACACCGGATCCTCAGACCCGAGGCGGTCTTCGTGTTCTCGCTGCCGCACCCGATCGCTGTGATGCAGGCGTACGACGTGCCCTACCGCACCGCCGAGGTCGGCGATGGAAGACACCTCCACCGCATCGGCGACATCATCGGTGGGCTAGGGCGGGCCAATTTCCGGCTCGAAGCGCTGATGGAGACCGACCCGGAGGCGGCGGTGCCTTCGACGCTGTTGATCAGGGTACGCAAGGTCGGTGTCTGATTCGGTCCGCAGCGACGTCGATCACGTACCGCCGTACCACTCGTCGAGGAGAGCGAGCGCTGTCTCGCGGGTCAGCGGCCCCGCCTCGATACGGACCTCGGCAAGCCGGGACAGAACCTCGCCGACCAGACGGCCCTCCGACAATCCGAGCGCAGCCATCACATCGTCGCCCGACAGCGGCTGCCCGAGATCGCTGAGATCCTCGGTGCGCGAGAGCTCGGCGTACGACTGCTCGAAGTCTTCGGCCGACCGGTGTGGGCCGGCATCGGTGGGCCACCGTGCAGCCACGAGCGCGCCGACGCCTTCGAGTGAGTCGAGTCCCGCCCGTGCAACTCGGCGTACGTCGGCGTCGGACCAAGCGCCCGTGTGTTCGGCCACCGCGTCGAGCACCTTGCAGCGCTTCGTCGTTTCGGCAACTACGGCGCTCGGGTAGCGCAGTTCGACCATGCGTGGCTCGGGATCGCAGAGCCAGTGGAACAGCAAGGTCCTGCGTTGCTGCGTGGTCGAAACCGCCGCCCATCCGATAGCGCCGGCAGGTGGCAGATCGACACCGAACAGGTGCCGGTCGATGCCGGCGTCACCGAGTACGGCCAGGCCCGATTCGATTCGCGGTTCGGCCAGCAACCCCTCGAGTTCGTCCCGTCGTCGCTCCGCCGACACGATCGCGATCCGGACTGCACGATCGCGCATCGCGGCGCGGACCTCGTCGTCGATCGTCAGCTCGAATCGCGCGACGAACCTCGCCGCGCGCATCACCCGCAGCGGATCGTCGTCGAAGGACACCGAAGGAGGCCCCGGAGTCCGCAGAAGTCGACGCTCGAGGTCGCGGCGGCCGTCGAACGGGTCGATGATCCCACCGTCGTCGATGAGATCGAACGCCATGGCATTGATGGTGAAGTCGCGTCGTTCGAGGTCACCTTCCAGGTCTGTGCCGAACCCGACCACCGGCTTTCGTGTGGCAGCGTCGTACCGTTCGGCTCGATGGGTGGTGATCTCGACCGTCGAACCTTGCCAGTGCGCTGCGATCGTGCCGAACCGCTGGCCCTGGTCCCAGAGCGCATCCACTTCGTCGGCGAGGATCGCCTTGACCGTTCCGGGCAACGCATCCGTTGTGAGATCGAGGTCCTTTCGCTCAACATGGCCGAGCAAGGCGTCGCGCACTACGCCGCCGACCAGGTACAGGCCATGACCGGCCTCGCCGAAACGATCGGCGATCGGCCCCATCTCGGCGCGCAGCCGTTCGAGTACTCGCTCGGCGCTCACCGCTCATTACCGCCAACACCCGGATGGCCTTCGACCAGCCGATCGATGACCTGTGCCGGTGGCCCCCCGGTGGTTACCTCCTCGGTCGGAGCGTCGACTTCCAGGAGGGCCTCGATCATCGCCCGTGTCGATCGTTCGAGCGCCTCGTCGTCGTAGCCACCCTCGAGGAACGCGACGATCCGACCGGAAGAGACGAGACTCGTGAGCCGCCCGACCAGATCGCCGAAGTCGCCGGCGGTGAGGCCCATGTCGGTCAGCGGGTCGCGACGATGCGCGTCGAACCCCGCCGAGACCAAAAGCCATTCGGCACCGAACCGCTCGACGGCTGGAACGACGACGCGGTCGCAAGCCTCACGATAGCGGTCACCGCTCGTCGCGGTCGCCAGCGGCACATTGACTGTCGATCCGTGTCCCGCGTCGACCCCGACCTCGCCCGCAGATCCCGTTCCCGGGTAGAGAGGCCACTGGTGCAAAGAGATGAAAAGCACCTCGGAATCGGCGTAGAAGGCATCCTGGGTGCCGTTGCCGTGATGAGCGTCGAAATCGACGATGGCGACACGGGCGCCGGCGCGGGTCAACGACCGCGCGGTGATCGCGATGTTGTTGAGCAGACAGAACCCCATGGCCCGCCGAGGTGTCGCGTGGTGACCTGGCGGTCGCACGATGCAGAACGCCGAGGAATCGCCTGATTCGTGCAAGGTCGCCACCGCGGTCGGACCAGCACCGGCAGCATGCAGGGCCGCCTCGAGCGACCCGGCCGACATGCCGGTGTCGGCGTCGACCCGGCCCCCACCGGCCTCGTCGATGCGGGTCAGGGTCTCCACGAGACCGGGTTCGTGCACAGCGATGATCTCGTCGAGCTCGGCCGGACGGGGCTGTACGAACCTGAAAGCGCCATCGAGGTGCGGCGATTCGAGCGCTGCGGCGACCGCTGTGAGACGTTCGGGGCGCTCGGGGTGCCCCGGACCTGCCTGGTGTCGCGCGAAACGCTCGTCGGTCACGACTGTCACGGTCACTCTGCCACGGTAACGCAGTACCGGAGCGGCGAACGGTTGGAAGCGGTGGGTCACGACGAATACGACGATCTATCGTTGCCGCCGGTGGCACGACTCGAGCTGTTCCGAACCAACGGCAACCGATTCCGCATCGGACCGTGGCGAGGCGATCCGTCGACCGGCTTCCTCATGCCTCTCGACATCGCTCGCCGCCTGAGTTCTTCTTCGATCGAATCCGCCGTCGACACGCTTGCCCGACAGGGGTTTTCGAGCGTCGTGACATCAGCACTCACGCCCCAGGAGTGCACGGCGTTCACGTCGGCGAGCTTCGTGACCGCACAGGAGCTGCACCTCCTCGTCCACCCGCTCAGCCAGATTCCCCCGCCTTCCCGGACCTACCCAGCGCTGCGGAGGGGCCGACGACGTGACCGGCAGCGAATGCTCGAGGTCGACGCGTTGGCCTTCGACGACTTCTGGCGCTTCGATGATTCGAGCCTCGTCGAGGCGATCCGGGCGACGCCTCGATCGCGTATCCGCGTGGCGGCCACCAAACCGGTTTGTGCATACGCGGTGACCGGTGCCGGAAGCAATACCGCATACCTCCAGCGTCTCGCCGTGCATCCCGACAGCCAGGGAGCCGGGCTCGGTACCGAACTCGTGAACGATGCGCTGCGCTGGGCACGAAAACGGGGCGCCGAGCGATGTTTCGTCAACACTCAGCTCGACAACACGAGAGCGCGCGACCTCTACGAAAGACTCGGCTTCGTGACCGAACCCGACCGTCTGCGCGTGCTCCAGCGGAATCTCGCGGTATGACTGCGACCACGCTCCGCCGAACGAGCTTCGCCCTCCTCGCAGCGGTGTTGCCGCTCGCGTGGTTTGTCACCTCATCGACCACCAATACTGCCGGAGCAGCCCAGCTCGACCCCACCCTCGAGCTCGTCAGGTCGGACATGTGGCTGTCGCCGAACGATCCCATCCGCATCACCGTCGACACCGTCGCTACACCATCGGCGACCGTGACGGCACGGCTGTACGGCGTGCTGCCCGATCGAGCGGCATTTCTCGCCGCGCTCTCCGGCGACCTCGGCGAAGTGCGCGAGAATTTCGAGCCCGAACCGATTCGAGCAAACAGGCCGACCCCGATCAACCGCGATCCATCGGCGTCGCTCCCCGAAGGCGTCTACCCGGTCGAGATCACGCTGACCGCCGGCGACCGGGACCTCGACGAGATCACCGTGTTCATCGTCTCGACCGAACCCGACACGATGCTTCACGCCGATCTCGCGCTACTCGCGGAGCCGGAAATCCCTATCGCACATCAACCCGACGGATCGGTCGACCTCGATGTCCCCTCCACGCTCGATCGAGCCGCCGAGCACGCCGACATCCTGACCCTTCGCCTCACGGGTGAAACCATCGCCGCCGCGACCGAGACCGGCGTGTCCCTCGACCGCCTCGGAGACTTCGAGATTCCCTCGGCAACCTTCGTCGACATCGAACCGAGCGCCTGGCTCGATGCCGACGCCGAGAGCCAACTGCGTGTACAACTCGAGGGAGGCCGCGACGCCATCGCGGCTGCGATCGACGCCGAGCCGGCCCCCATCTGGCTTGCCGAGTCGACAGCGAACACCGAATCCCTCGAGTGGCTGTCCGACGAGGGACTCGGCGGCTTCGTGCTGCGGCCGAACCAGCTACAGCCTCTGTTCGGCGACCCCGGTACACCGATGACCGCCCCCTTCACCCTCTCGTCGTCGGGCCGCGATCTCGTCGCCATGAGCGTCGACGAGGTGCTCGGCCAGCACCTCGACGAGACCGACACCGTGCTCGCATCCCAGAGACTTCTGGCCGACGTGGCCGTGATGATGCACTCGAGCGGCGCGACGCGGCACGGGTTCATAGCCGAACCGTCCACCATCGACGCGATCGACGACCTCCGGTCGCAGGTCGAGGCGTCGCCGTTCGTCGATTTCGCCCGCATCGAGAAGATGCTCGACGACGTGCCTCTCATGGCGACCGATTCCGGTGCCGGCGATCGGCCTCTCGTGCGCGCGCTCGACGGAGACGATCCGACGCCCATCGACACGCTGCCCATCGAGATCCTCTTCGCGAACGCCGCCATCCAGACGTTCGACCAGATGCTCGTCGACTCGAAGGCCCCCATCGCGGCACTTCGTACGAACGTGCTGGTCGGGAGCGCGGCGTCGCTCTCGTCGATAGAACGCGACGAGTACTTCGAGCAGGTCTACGACGACATCGACGCCGCGACCAGCGGCATCGAAGCGCCGGAGGACGAGACGATCACGTTGACGGCGCGGACCCAGACCGTTCCGTACACGATCCGCAACGGGCTCGGCTACAGGGCGAACGTGTTGTTGGTGTTCGAGAGCGACACGCTCGACTTTCCCGACGGCGCGACGGTTGAACAACAGCTCGAACTCGGCGACAACCACCTCGACCTCAGGGTGCATTCCCGATCCTCCGGCGATGCGGTCCTTCAGTTCACCGTGCGCTCACCCGACGCCACACGGCTACTGACGTCGTCTCGCGTTCGCGTACGGTCGACGGTGTTCTCCGGGCTCGGGATCGTCATCACGGTCGCCGCGCTAGCGGTGCTGCTGCTGTGGTGGGCACGTGAGATAGTGCGTTCCCGTAGAGCCCACAGAGCGTCGTCGATCAAGTAGTTTCTTCGTTGGCGGGCAACTCGACTAGACGCGAGAAACGAAGGAACCATGACAATTCGAATCGTCACCGACAGCGCGTGCGACCTGGAGAAGTCCGAGGTCGACGACAACGGCATTCGTGTCGTGCCCCTGTCGATTCGGTTCGGTTCCGATGAGTTCATCGACTGGGTAGATCTCTCGGTCGACGGGTTCTACGAACTGCTCGACGAGCGTGAGGAGCTGCCCGAGACCGCCGCGCCGGCTCCTGGAGCGTTCACCGAGACGTTCCGGGAGCTCGCCGCCGAAGGTGCCGACGGGATCTGTTGCATCAACCTCTCGGCGGGTCTCTCCGCCACGATGCAATCGGCCCAGACCGCCGCGGAAGCTGTCGCCGACGAGATCGAGGTGCGCGTCATCGACTCGAAGAGCATCACGGCCGGCCTCGGCAGCATCGTGCTCGCCGCTTCGTCCGCCGCGCGCGACGGAGCCGGTTTCGAAGACATCGAAGCGCTAGTCGCCGACCTGAGCGACCGCACGCGAGTGTTCGGCGTTCTCGACACGCTCGACAACCTGCGCAAGGGCGGACGCATCGGAGGCGCTCAAGCGCTGGTCGGTTCGTTGCTCTCGATCAAGCCCATCATCGACCTGAGCTCGGGCACGGTCGAGGAAGCCGGCAAGCAGCGCACGCGAAAGCGTGCACTCGGGTGGCTTCGCGACCACATCATCGAGGCGCAGCCGACCGACTCGCTCGCGATCATGCACGCCAACGCGCCCGACATCGACGAGTTCGTAGCGTCGCTGAGCGACCACATCGACACCACCGACGTTCGTATCGCGAAGATCGGAGCCGTCATCGGCACACACGGTGGACCGGGCGTGATGGGAGCGGCCTGGCAGGAACCCTCCTGACCATGTCCGCGGCCACCGGCGACGATCCGGAGCTGATCGCGGCCGCTAAGACCGGTGACCGAGCGGCGATCGAGTCCCTCCTGCGAACCCACTACGACAACATCTACGCCGTCTGCTACCGGATGCTCGGCAACGCGGCCGACGCTGAGGACGCCGCACAGAACACGCTCATGTCGATCACGCGACGCATAGAGAGTTTCGACGGCCGAGCCGCGTTCGGAACCTGGGCCTACCGCATCGCAACCAACGCGAGTCTCGACGAAATCAGGCGGCGCAAACGCCACGCAGAGCCAGGTCTGTCCGAGATCGAGCGAGCCGATGATGACATGGTCCACCGCGCGAAGGTTCGTTCGATCGACGAAGTGGAGACGAGCGACGAGATCCAGCGCGCGCTCGATCGGTTGCCCGAGATTTTCCGTGCCCCCGTGGTTCTGAGAGACCTGTTCGGCTACGACTACGCCGAGATAGGACGGATCCTCGAGATCGCCGCCGGTACCGTCCGATCGCGCATCGCCCGCGGTCGACAGATGCTGCGCGAACACCTCGGGAACCAACGGCCTACAGCCGACGTCAAAGTTGATGACCATGAGTGACAGCACCGATCCCCGCGAAGAACTGGCCTCGGCCCATCTCGACGACGAGTTGGATGCCGACGAGCGCGCGTTGATCGAGGGAGACGACGAGATGCTCGGCCTCGTCGAGGAGTACCGGGCGATCTCGCATCGTGTCGGATCACCGCCCGCCGCTCGAGCCGGCGCTGTCGATGACGCCGTGGCTGCAGCGTTGACCGCCCTCGATGGTGAAGCTCCCGTCGGAGAAGACCCAGGCGAGGATCCCGCTGCCGACGTCATCGATCTCGGCGAGCGACGGCGATGGCGTTCACGGACCTTCGCCGGAATCGGGGTCGCCGCCGCGGCGCTGATCGGAGTCGTCGCGATCTCGAGCACCTTCGACTCCGACGACGACAGCGACCTCGCGACCCGCGCTGTACTCGCCGACGAGGACGCCGGGGGTGACAGCCTGGCGGGCGACGCCGAGATGGACATGAGCGAGGCCATGCAGGAGGGATCGATCGACGAGGATTTGACCGCCGGGGTGCCGACGACCTTCGCCAGCGGGCCCGCCGAGGACGGCGAGGCCGCCGAGGACGGCGCCGAGACAGAACCCGAGGCCGCCGCGATGGATGCCTCCCCTGATCTGCGTCGCTTCCTCGAGGAGGATCCGGTGCGGCTGTTCGTCGAGACCGCGCGCATCGAACAGGATCTGCGCGCCCTTCTGCGCGCGTCCGACGGTAATGCAAGGTCGCTCGTCGACAGTTACGGACAGGAAGCGGTCGAGTCGGCAGACAGTAGAGAGCAGTCGACAATCGAGAGCTGTGGAGAATTCGGATCGGTCGTCATCGTCGACCGCATCGGCGACGACGTCGTGGTCGTGACCGCAACCGATGATGAGGCGCTGCTCGACAACGCCGGCACCGACGACGACTACGCCTTCCTGCTCGTGCATCCGTCGAGCTGTGCGATCATCGCGACGCTCATGCCCTGAAGTGACCCCGGTGTCAGACCAAAGTTTCACCTGAAGTGACCCCGGTGTCAGACCAAAGTTTCACCTGATCGGAGGGTTCGGCACTAGGATCGCCGCCCATGAGCGATACGAGCGTAGGCGTCGCCCACCCTCCAAACAGAGCGGGCGAGCGAGACTGGCCAGCGGAAGCCGCCGACCGGATCGTCGACACGGTCGACCAGGTCAGGGTCAAGACCACCCGCCCGGCGATCCTCGCGGCGCGGGTCATCGTCTACGGCATCGTTCTCGGCATGGTCGGGTTGGCGATCGCCGTGCTGTTGATCATCACGCTGTTCCGTCTGTCGTCCTACCTTCCGGGCGAGATCTACTGGGCCTACTTCGGCTGGGGGGTCCTGTTCACGATCCTCGGTATGGTGCTCTGGTCCAAGAGAGACGACTGAGCCATCGCCGCAGCCGCCGTGCGGCGGCCGACGGGAGCACAGATGAGCGAACCACGCGAAGTCATCGTGATCGGTTCAGGTCCGGCGGGTCTGACCGCTGCGATCTACACGTCGCGGGCAAACCTCGAACCGCTCGTCATCGAAGGTGAACCGTCCTCGACCAGCGACCAGCCGGGCGGACAGCTCATGCTGACGACCGACGTCGAGAACTACCCGGGCTTCCCCGAAGGGGTGATGGGTCCCGAGCTCATGGCGAACTTCCGGTCCCAAGCCGAGCGGTTCGGTGCCGAGATGGTGACGCGAAAGGTGAGTCGCGTCGATCTCTCTGAGCGGCCATTCAAGGTCTGGATCGGCGACACCGATGTCGACACCCCTACCTACTCTGCGAAGACGATCATCGTGTCGACGGGCGCCCATTCGCTCATGCTCGGGCTCGAGCGGGAGACCGAGCTGATAGGCCACGGCGTGTCAACTTGCGCCACCTGCGACGGGTTCTTCTTTCGCGACCAACACATCGCCGTCGTGGGTGGGGGCGACTCTGCGATCGAGGAGGCGACCTTCTTGACCCGCTTCGCTGAGAAGGTCACGATCATCCACCGCCGAGATGAGCTGCGCGCCTCGAAGATCATGCAGGATCGAGCGATGGCAAACCCGAAGATCGAGTTCTTGTGGAACCACGTCGTCGAGCGCCTCGACGGCGACGGGTCGCTGAGCGGCATAGGCGTGCGCAACGTCGTGGATGAAACAGAATCCGAACTCGACGTCACCGGCCTGTTCATAGCGATCGGCCATCGCCCGAACACCGATCTGTTCGCCGGCCAACTGGCGATGAAGGACAGCGGCTACCTGATCACAGAGCCCGACTCGACCCGCACGAACGTCGAAGGCGTCTTCGCGTGTGGCGACGTACAGGACGACTACTACCGCCAGGCGATCACCGCTGCCGGCAGCGGTTGCATGGCGGCGATCGAAGCCGAACGCTGGCTCGAAGCGCAATAGGGTTTCGGTGCCGGTGTCAGGCACCGAGCTCAAAGTGGTCTTGGTCCGAGTGAGGTGTGAGCTCGGTGCCTGACACCGCCCCGAACTCGCAGCAAGGAAGCCGGAATCATTCAACAGTGGTTAGTGTTGAAACTTGGCGAACCCACTTCCTCTCGGGTTTCGCGAAAGGGAACGACATGTCCGCAGCAATAGCAACGCTCTCGGAAACGACGTTCGACGAGACGGTCGGATCCGCCGAGGGCCCTGTACTCGTCGACTTCTGGGCCGAGTGGTGTGGCCCGTGCAAGGCGATCGCACCGATTCTCGACGAGATCGCCGACGAACAGGCCGGCAAGATCACGATCGCGAAGTTGAACGTCGACGAGTCACCCGAGATCGCCCGCCGTTTCGAGGTGCTGAGCATCCCCACCCTGATCGTGTTCAACGAGGGCGAGCCCGCCAAGCGTCTGGTCGGTGCAAAGGGCAAAGAGCAGCTGCTAGAGGAGCTGAACGACTTCATCTGAAGGGTCTGAGCGCCTGGACCGAGGGACCCGATTCGCGCAGTAGTCTCGCGTCGTGAATCCCGACGATGAGAGCGGCTTTCCATTGCGGGTCGGCGCGGTTGGAGAAGTCGTGCGCGACCTGCACCGCAGGCTCGCCGATCTCGGCTTTGCGCGCGCCGACGAGCGCTATGACCGCTACGACGATCTCACCGCCGATCTCGTTCGAGGATTCCAAGAAGCCCATGGTCTCGATGTCGACGGCGCATGCAGCCGCTCGACGTGGCGCGCCATTGTCGAGGCCGGGTTTCGGCTGGGAGACCGCTTCCTCTATCTGCACACGCCGATGCTCTACGGCGAGGACGTGGCTCAGCTTCAGTTGGCGCTCGGCGCGCTCGGGTTCGATGCTGGACGTGTCGACGGCATTTTCGGCCAGGACACTCGGGCAGCTCTGACCGAGTTCCAACGCAACGTCGGCCTGACAGCGGACGGCATTGCGGGGCCCGATGTCGCGGCTGCGCTGGGTCGGCTCGGTCAGCGACCGGACCGCGCAACGCCTGTGTCGAACGTCCGGGAACAGGAGCGCCTCCTCGGCCGACCCGAACAATTTCTTCACTCAAGTAGAATATTTATTGGTGACTTCGGTGACCTCGCTGTCCTCACGAACGCCATCGCTCGCTGCCTACGCGACCGTGGTGGCCACGTCGTGACGCTGACGCACCCCGACCCCGAACAACACGCCACGAGCGCGAACGACTTCGACGCCGACGTCTACATCGGAGTCGAGCTCGTTGGCGCCTCCGAACCCTCATGTAGGTACTTCGAGGTGGCTGAATTCGAGTCGGTCGGCGGCCGCAGACTCGCCGAACGCATCTCATCAGCCCTCGAGCCGCTGCTCGGCGACTCGATCGCCGCACGCGGAATGCGCCTCCCAGTTCTACGCCGCACGCGCATGCCTGCGGTGTCGCTCAAGCTCGGTCCTCCGCGGACCATCGTTCGATCTACACCTGAACTTTCGCGTGTACTCGCCGGCGCCGTCTCAGCGTGGTTGTCGAGTCCCGTCCAAGCGCCATGAGCGGCTTACCCACACCGTTACCCACAGCTGTGGATAAGGGTGAGGGCAACCCTTTGATCGACGTTTTGCCCGTTGGTCGAGGGTTTGATCGAGGGTTTCGACAGTGTCTACGGGGTCCCGAGACCACTGATGAGGCGATAGATCCGTTCCAGGTCATCAAGATCGGCAAAACTGACGGCGATGGTGCCTCGCTGTTTCGTCATCGAGATCCGCACATGAGTTGACAACTGTTCAGCCAACATTTCCTCGAGCTCGAGCACACCGGGCTCCGAGACGCGCGGACGCAACGGCGCATCGGCCTTCGGTTTAGGCTTCGGGAGATCGGTAGATTCGGTTTCCTCACCTCGACTCAGTCGTTCGGTCTCACGAACGGACAAACCATCGGCAACAACCCGTTCGGCCAGTTGGACCTGGTCATCGGCATCGTCGACGGCCAACAGCGCACGCGCATGCCCTGCAGAAAGGTCACCGTCGGACAACATCCGTTGCACTACCGGCGCCAGTTGAAGGAGCCGTAGTGTGTTGGTTACCGCCGACCGACTCTTGCCAACGCGCTCGGCGACTTCGTCCTGTGTCATCGCGAAGTCGTCGACCAGCTGTTGATATGCGGCTGCCTCGTCGAGGGGGTTGAGGTCAGTTCGATGCAGGTTCTCCACCACCGCTTGCTGAAGGAGTCCAGCTTCCTCGACGTGCCTGACGATGGCCGGTATGTGGGACAGTCCGGCACGCTTCGCCGCGCGCCAGCGACGCTCCCCGGCGATCAGCTGGTACCGATCTCCGTCGGGACGCACCAGAACCGGCTGGAGCACTCCGAGCTCTCGTATGGACGCGGTCAGCCCGGCAAGGGCCTCCTCATCGAAACTGGTCCTCGGCTGGTAGCTGTTCGGCTCGATATCGCCGACCGGTATCTCGAGGTACTCGGCGGTCGCCTCGCCGACGACGTCGGTGGGGATCAGCGCTCCGAGACCCCGACCGAGACCGCTAGGTCTGTTCACCGTGAACCTCCTTGGCCAGGTTGCGATAAGCGATCGCTCCCCGAGCAGTCGGATCGAACACAGTTATCGGCTGCCCGAACGACGGTGCCTCCGACAGCCGGATCGATCGCGGTATGACCTGTCGACACACCTTCTCGCCAAAGTGTGTTCGCACCTCTGCGGCTACCTGAGAGGACAGGTTGGTGCGCGCATCGAACATGACGAGCACGATGGTGCTGACTTCGAGCTCCGGGTTGAGGTTCTTCTTGACCAGATCGACGTTGCGGAGCAACTGACCCAGACCCTCGAGCGCGTAGTACTCACACTGGATGGGCACGAGCACTTCGGTCGCAGCACAGAATGCGTTGACCGTCAGCAAGCCCAGCGATGGGGGACAGTCGATCAACACGTAGTCGTAGCGGTCACCCACGGCCGAGATTGCCTGTTTGAGCCGCGCCTCGCGACTGAACGCCGGTACCAGCTCGATCTCGGCTCCGGCAAGGTCGAGACTGGAAGGTGCAACAAACAGGTTGCGCACCGATGTGCCCTCGATCGCATCGTCGATCGGCGCCTCGTGGAGCAGCACGTCGTACATGGCGATCTCTACGTTGCGCGGGTTGATGCCGAGCCCGGTGCTTGCGTTCGCCTGTGGGTCTAGATCTACGATCAGGGTGCGCAACCCCATCTCCGCGAGCGCCGCGCCGAGGTTGACCGTCGTAGTTGTCTTGCCGACGCCACCCTTTTGGTTCGCAACCGCGATCGTTCGGCGCCTAGCGCCGGCCGGATCCAACAACGCGCATCCTCCTGGGTCGTGGCACGACTAGCGCCGCATCGTAGCCCCCGCCGTCCACGCGCGGGCGGAACTTACGAAATGTTTCACGTGAAACATCTCTTCCGCTGGACGTGGAGAATGTTTCACGTGAAACATCTACAGGTGCGAACTGCACCACGACGATCTCCGTCCAAAGCGACACTTGCTCCGGGCAGGTGTCGGCTCCTTTCGCCGACGCGCAGTGGTTGCTACGGGCCGAACCTCGGGCTCTTGCGGATCGCCGTCGACCTGCGCGCCCGAACGATCCCGTCATTGCGCCTAAGAGTCCGCCAAATGCCGTTGACATCCGAGGTCGTCCTCTCGAGGACGAAGCCGAGCTCACCACACTCGTCGAGCGGCCAGCGATCTGCGTCCGGTGGCTCGCTCACGATCAGGTGATCACGCGCGTTCGTCAGTCTCGACGCGATCTCGAGCACGACCGCGGGCGGACCAAACGACCGCGCGGTTACGACGCGGTGGCGATCGTCGGCAATTTCGAGATCGCCTACGTCGCCCTCGATGACCTCGACGCGTCGCGAGGCACCGAGTGCATCGGTCGCCCATCGCAGAAACGACGCTCGGCCCTCGCGCTGTTCACAGAGAAGCCAGGATGATTTAGGCCAATCGACGATGAGGGGCAGTGAGGGTAGGCCGCCACCCGACCCGAGGTCGATCCACAGAGCACCCGATCGCTTCGCCGGCGGCACGGCCCATGCGGCAACCGCCGAATGCGCTACGCCGCTCGCCGCGGTGGGTTCACCCAGATGGCCCTCGCGGTGCGCGAGGTCGAGGACGTCGGCGAGTTCTATCGCGTCAGTCGGCAGGGCAGATGACGACCCGCCGGCGCGGGTCCTCCCCGTCCGAACGGGTCTCGATGCCCTCGATGTCGGCAACCGCGTCGTGCACGACCTTGCGATCGGCGGCCCGCATCGGCTCAAGCGCTCTCTCTTCACCGGCGTCGAGAACTTCTTCGGCGACCGAAGCTGCGAACCTCGCAAGTGCTTCGCGTCGGCGCTGCCGGTATCCGGCGATGTCGACCTTGACCCTTCCGGACCCTGGGGCCGAGCGTCGCTGAACCGTGGTCCGAACGAGCTCCTGAATCGCGTCGATGGTCCGGCCCTTCGGTCCGATCAGCAACCCGATTCCTTCACCGCCATCGGCCGCGACCTCTCGAGTCTCCTCGTCGACCTCAGCGATCTCGACCGAGCCCTCGATCTCGAACGCGTCGAGTAGATCGACCATGAACGACTTCGCGACCTCGGCCTGTTCGTCAACGCTCAGATCCTCACGCACGGTGTCTTCCCCTCGCTTAGTCGACGCTCGGTCGCGTCGTCCGTTCTTCGTATCACGTTTGCCACCGGCAGCGCCCACGCGTTCCGAGCGCCTTGCGCCCCCGCCCGACCCTTTGGATTCATCCCGGCCGCTGCGCGACTTGTTCGAACCGCCGGAGCGGCCCGACTTGGCCGAGCCCTGCTTGTTGCCCGAGCTCTGCTTGTTCCCCTCACTCTGGCCACCGCCCGACTTCTGCCTGCGGTTATCGCCACCACCGCGTCGGCGCCGGTTGCCGCCGCGCCCGCGGCGCGAACCGTTGGCGTCACCCTTGTCGCGCGGCTTGCTCGGTCGAACGCGAGCACGAACCCGTGCCTTCGACTTGACCCGACCGAACCAGCCTGTCTCGGCGTCTTCGACAACCTCGAACTCTGCGTCGTCGATCGCGACACCGAGCCGGTCGAGCGCCGTGTCCTTCGCGTCCTCGATGGTGTCACCGACGGTCTCAATCCAATCCACGGGTCATCTCCTCTTCTTCTTCTTGCGCGGGCGCGGCTGCGCGGAACCGGCCGCCGTGGTGCGCCCGCCGGACGATCTTGCTGATCCGCCCGAACCGGCTGTGGTTCGTCTGCTCTTCGCCGTCGAAGCCGGCGCTTTGCCCGAACCCGACTTCTTCGACGATTTCGACTTCTGCGACGAGTTGGTTCGCTCGCTGGCTCTCTGCGGACCCTTATCCGCCGAGCGCTTGGCACTCGATTTCGGTCGAGCACCAGCGTTGGCCTTCGGCTTGCTCTTCGACTCCGGAATGACCACTTCGTGCTCGGCAGCGTTGTCTCCGTACATCGATCGCGTGATGTAGGCCTGTTGACCGACGCGGAAGAGGTTCGAAACGATGAAGTACACCAGCAGTGCTGCGGGCATTGCGATGGAGAACACGGGCAGCATGTAGGGCATGAACTTCATGATCATCTGTTGCTGAGGGTTGATCTGCCCATCCTTGTTGCGACCCTGAATCTGGCGCTGCTGGACGAGGCTCGTCACGAGCACGATGCCGATCATCAGAATGTACGGAATGGCCTTGACGAAGCCGGTTGTGATGACCTCGGTCAGCGACTTCGACAGATCGACGCCGAATGACACCATCTCGTTCGAAGTGGACAAGTCCTGATAGAGCTCGCTCTCGTGATCGAGGTAGGCCGGGTTGAACCCCTGGTCGACGTCGGGCGGAGGCGACAGTTCGGAGCTGTTCGCGATCTCCATCGACGTCTGGCCGAACATGATGCCGACCTCGGTCAAGCGCCGGGTGAGACCGCGAATTACCTGGAACAACACCAAGAATATGGGAAGCTGGATGAACATCGGCAGGCAACCGCCGACGGGGTTGATGTCGTTGGCACGATAGAACTCCATGAGTTCTTCGTTCATGCGCTGCCGGTCGTCCTTGTACTTCTGCTGAATGCGCTTCATCTCCGGCTGAAGCCGCTGCATCTTGATCATCGACTTGGTGCTCGACAGCGTGAGCGGCACCACGATGATCATCACGACGACGGTTAGCAGCGCTATGGCGATCGCATAGTTGGGAACCAGCGAATAGAAGAACGCGAGAACGCGCGAGATGAGGTCGAACATCAGTTCGTATGCCCTTCGGGAACGGGGTCGAAGCCATTGTTTCGGCTGAGCGGGTGACAGCGAAGAAGCCGGCGCATCGCGTACCAACCGCCGCGCATCGCTCCGTGTCGCTCGATCGCCTCGGTCGCATAAGCCGAGCACGTCGGCACGTACCGGCACGGCGTGGGGCGGTCAGCCACTGCCGCCTGATACATAGCGATCGCGGATATCATCCTACGTGAGAAAAAAGAACTCATGGGCGTTCAGTCCGCGTGAGCGAATCGATTTGCGTCGCAGCCGCCTCGAGCGCTTCTCGCAACCGGGTCGCCGAACACGTCTCGGCTGACGATCGGGGGCTCACGAGATACGTCCCAGCGGGGAGTCGCACCGCGTTCGCGCCGCGTAGCTGCCCCGCGATACGTCGCCGTATTCGATTGCGGACCACCGCGCCACCGAGATGCCGGCCGATCGCATACGCGACTCGGGGCGGGTCGCTCCCGTCGTCGAGGAAGCGCACCGTGATCGGCCCGTAGGTCCTACGAGGCGACTGGGAGAGCTCGCGGAAAGTTGCACGATCGCCGACGCCGTCGATCACGCCGACAGTCGCTGACGTCCTTTCCGCCGGCGGGCGCGCACGATGGCACGGCCGCCACGGGTTGACATCCGCTTGCGAAAGCCGTGCCGACGGGCTCGCTTCCGGACGTTGGGTTGGTAGGTGCGCTTCATCGAGTGCCTCCAGCGGGTTTCAGGGGCCTCGGCGGCGGCACAGGTCTCTGCCGGTCAGGCGCGGAAAACGGCCCCAGATCGCGTTCAACCTAGTGGCGTCGGACACAAATGACTACGAAGTAGATGCATGCGTCGCTCGTGATACCGGCGACCTTGCACAACGGTCGAGCACTGGTGCTAGGTTTCGCTACCCGCCACAGACGAGATCGTGGCGCGATCGGGATGGGACAACCGAAAAGTCATGCCTTCCGGCGATAGGTTTTCCACAGGTGTGGATGCCTTTGTGGATGGCATCCGGAGGGACTACCGAGTTGAACGACGCCACGAAACTCTGGGAAGTATGCGCGGAATCGATCCGCGAGCAGGTTTCCGATGCCGTCTGGCACAGCACGTTCAACCAGGCACGACCCACGGTGAGCACAGACGACCAGCTCGTCTTGATAGTCCCGAACAAACGCGTCAAAGAGAACCTCGAGGGGCGTTACCAGTCGATAGTCCAAGATGCTCTCGACGATGCGAGCGAAGCCTCGGTGCAGCTGCGTATCGAGGTTCGGCCAGAAGAGCCCGACATCGACGACCTCCTCGCTCCCGCAGACGACATCCTCGACGGTCTGGGAGACGAAGTCGAGCCTGTCGCCACCGAGCTGGACGAGTCGACCGAACTCGACGACAGTCGCTACACGTTCGACAGCTTCGTCATCGGTGAATCGAACAGGTTCGCGCATGCCGCTGCTCGGGCGGTCGCCGAGACTCCCGGACGGTCG
Source organism: Acidimicrobiales bacterium (assembly GCA_965216815.1). Taxonomy (GTDB): domain Bacteria; phylum Actinomycetota; class Acidimicrobiia; order Acidimicrobiales; family SHLQ01; genus JADFOM01. Next base: position 799,425 of record OZ244202.1, read on the forward strand.
TACAACCCTCTGTTCATCTATGGCGACGCCGGCCTGGGCAAGACGCATCTCCTCCAGGCGATCGGCCGCTACGCCAACGAGCACTACTCGCACTACGCGGTGAGATACATCTCCACAGAGGCATTGCTCAACGAATTCGTCGACGCGATCAGAAACCGCACCCAGCTCGCGTTCAAACAGCGTTACCGCGACATCGACGTGCTCCTCGTCGACGACATCCAGTTCATGGAGGGCAAGGAAGCTCTACAGGAGGAGTTCTTCCACACCTTCAACACCCTTTATCAGGCGAACCGACAGATCGTGCTGTCCTCCGATCGGCCTCCGGATTCGATAAAGACACTCGAGGACAGGCTTCGTAGTCGCTTCAAGATGGGCCTTATCACCGACATCCAACCACCCGATCTCGAGACCCGGTTGGCGATTCTTCGCAAGAAGGCCGAGATACAGGACTACCCGATTCCTGACGGTGTCCTCGTGTTCATAGCGAGCCACATCACCGACAACATCCGAGAGCTCGAGGGTGCGCTGATCCGAGTCACCGCGTACGCGCGACTCACCCAGGAGGAGCTCACGGTCGATCTCGCCGAAAGGACACTGGGTGACATCGTCAACGACTCGCAGCCGGAACCGATCACACCAGATCTGATCCTGTCGAAGACCTCCGAGATGTTCGGCATCCCCGTCGAGGACCTCATCGGAGCATCGCGGCGCCGTCCTCTCGTCAACGCACGACAGGTGGCCATGTACGTCTGCCGAGAGCTGACCGAGCTGAGCTACCCGGCCATCGGACACGAGTTCGGTGACCGCGATCACACGACGGTGATCCACGCCGTTGAAAAGATCGGATCGCTGATGCCGGAGCGCCGACAGATCTATGACCAGGTAACCGCGCTCATTCGCTCGATCCGATCGGGAGACTGAGTAGTGGATTGCGTTGTGGAATCGGCTTGGATTGCCTGGGGAAACCGTTACCGTCGTCCACAGGCCTGTATCGTCGCCAGTGCCGACCTGAGGATAACGGTGGATAACCCGCGCGCCCCCAAAACGACTCTGACCGGGCGCGATGCTCAATCATCCACAATCCACAGGCCCTACCTACCACTACTACCGATGGTTACATACGAGGAAGAGTTGACAGTATGAAGTTCCGCTGTGAGCGCGACGCTCTGTTCGAGGCACTCGGCTCTGCGAGTCGAGCGGTGAGTTCTCGCAGTGGCGCACTGGCGGTGTTGTCCGGTCTGCAGCTGTCGCTCACCGGAGATCGTTTGACGATCGTCGGAAGCGACCTCGATCTCACCATCAGCGTGGGCCTCGACGTCGGTGGCGAATCCGACGGGAGTGCTGTGTTGCCATCGCGGTTGTTCGTCGACATCGTTCGCGCTCTCGACAGCGGTGCCATCACCATCGAGTCGGTCGAGGGCGATATCCGTATCAGCGCAGCACGCAGCGAGTTCAGCGTTCGCAGCTATCCGCCCGAGGAGTACCCGAGCTTGGCCGAACCGCCCGGCGATACGGTATCGATCTCGGCCGAGACACTGACCGAAGCCCTCCGGCAGGTCGTGCCGGCGGCTTCCAAGGACGATTCGCGCCCGATTCTCACCGGTGTGCTCCTGGCTACCGAGGACAAGGCGCTTCGATTGGTGGCGACCGACTCCTACAGGTTGTCGGTGCGAGACGTCGAGGACGGCGCGGTCCTTGGTGAAGACCAGACGGTATTGGTGCCTTCGCGTGCGTTGACTGAGCTCGCTCGGCTTCTCGACGATGGTGACGAGGTGAAGCTCGGCCTGACCGAACGTGATGCCGCGTTCGGTGTGGGCGACACCACGATCATCACCCGGTTGATCGAAGGTGAGTTCCCGAACTATCGAGGTCTGATTCCCGAAACGCATCCGAATCGTCTGACGGTGTCTCGCACCGAACTGATCGATGCGGTTCGACGGGTGCGTCTCCTGGCACAGGAGACGACGCCGGTGAGATTGACGATGCGGACCGACGAGCTGGAGCTTGTGGCGATCACTCAGGACGTCGGTCAGGCGTCTGAATCGCTCGACGCTTCCTATGACGGCGATGAGCTCACGGTGGCTTTCAATCCCGAGTATCTGCTCGACGGTGCTGAAGCCGCCTCGGGTGAAGAGGTGGCGCTCGAAACCGTCGACGCGCTGAAACCAGCGCTCATCCGTACACCGGACGAGCCCGGATTCCTGTACCTCTTGATGCCCGTAAGGGTGTCGTGACACGGCGGTGAGCGACGACAGATGCGGTTGACGTCGGTCGCGCTCACCGATTTCCGCAACTACGAAAACCTCGAGCTCGAGCTCTCGCCTTCCACCACCGTCATCGTCGGGCCGAACGGCTCGGGCAAGACAAACCTGGTGGAAGCCATCGGGTGGCTTGCTACGGGTGCCTCTTTTCGTGGTGCACCCGACGACGCATTGGTGAGAATGGACGCCGAACAGGCGATCATCCGGGCACTCGGCGAACGCTCCGAGCGTGCGCTGCAAATCGAGGTCGAGATCAATCGGCATGGCCGGAACCGTGTCCAGGTCAACCGGCAACGTCTCGCCCGAGTGTCCGATTTGGCCGATTCGCTCGCCGTGACCGTCTTCTCACCCGACGACCTCGAGCTGATCAAGGGCGGGCCAGCCCATCGCCGACAACTACTCGATCGGACTCTGGCGGTTCTTCATGCCCGCCATCGCAGCAGCCAAGCCGACGTGGCGCGTGTGCTGAAACAGCGCAACACCCTGTTGCGCCAGGCCGGAGGCCGACTCGACGCGGAGATCGCTTCGACGCTCGACGTGTGGGACGCGAAGCTCGCAGAATGCGGAACGGCGCTCATTCGCGCCAGACGTGGGTTGGCCGAGGCGATGGTTGGTCCGGTGCAGGCGGCCTACGACACGCTCGCCGGATCCGAGAGCCGCGTGGCAATGAACTACCGAAGCGCCCACGGCGACGGGGAGCTCGCCGACGCCCTCGTCGATCACCGAGACGACGATCTGCGACGCGGTACGACCACCGTCGGGCCACACCGCGACGAGCTCGAACTGGCACTAGGTGAGCTTCCGGCACGCACGCACTGCTCTCAGGGCGAGCAACGTACCCTCGCGCTGGCGCTTCGGCTCTCCGCCCACCGACTGGTCACCGAACGACTAGAGACGACACCGCTGCTGATTCTCGACGATGTGTTCTCGGAACTGGACGGCGATCGCGCCCGAGCCCTGGTCGAACAGATTCCGGTGGGGCAGGTGTTGATGACCACGGCCGCGCCGGTTCCCGTCGACGAGACGAACGCGCGGATCGTGGCGGTCGAGGACCTCTCGATGGCAGCGCGGTGAGCTCGCCGGACGACCCGACGCCGATCGGCGATGAGCTCGACCGGGTTCTGCGCTCGTTCGGGGCCCCATCAGCGAGGGGGTTGCGCACGCTGTTCGACGACTGGGAAGAGGTGGTCGGACCTCAACTCGCCGGTCACTGTCGGCCCTCGGGTATCGACGGAACCACACTGTTGTTGACGGTGGAAGACCCGGCTTGGGCGAGTGAGCTGCGCTGGCTCGAGGAGCCGCTTCTCGAAAGGATCTCAGACGGAATAGGACCCGGTGTCGTCACCGCAGTCAGACTCAGAATCGACCGGGACTTCTGACCGGGACCGCCAGTCGAATCAGATAATTACATGCCCAAGAGATTTCAGGTGATCGGGTCACCGAAAACCGGGGTGGCGGTGGTAAACTCACATCGACGTGATTTGCCCGCGTACACCGTCCGTCGACCGGTTGATTCCAGGCTCTCCGACGGCGTCTGCGACAGCGATCAACAACTTTTTCCACAGACTGTGCGTAACTGCCGGTCTGGCTTGATCCGCGGGTCTTTGATCCGTCCGTATACCCCCAATTCGAGGAGTGATGTGACCGATACCGAGTCGTCCTACGGAGCCAAGGACATCACGGTGCTCGAGGGTCTCGAGGCGGTACGAAAGCGCCCCGGGATGTACATCGGTTCGACCGGACCCACCGGGCTGCATCACCTCGTCTACGAGGTTGTGGACAACTCGGTGGACGAGGCGATGGCAGGGCATTGCGACCGCATCGACATCACCATGCTGGCCGACGGCGGATGCCAGGTGAGCGACGACGGCCGAGGCATTCCGGTCGACAAACACCCGAAGTACGACGACCTCAGCGCGGCCGAGGTCGTACTCACCGTTCTGCACGCCGGCGGCAAGTTCGGCGGCGACGGATACAAGGTCTCGGGTGGCCTGCACGGTGTAGGCGTGTCGGTGGTCAACGCCCTGAGTCGGCGGGTCGAGGTCGAGATCGACCGCGAGGGCGGTCGTTACGCGATGAGCTTTGTCGACGGCGGCCAGCCTGACGAGAAGCTGTCGCGAGTCGGCGACGCACCCGAGGGGAGCACCGGCACGACGGTGCGGTTCTGGCCCGATCCGACGATCTTCGATGAAGTCCAGTTTCGAACCCAGACGCTGCTCGAGCGTTTCCAGATGATGGCTTTCCTCAACCGGGGCCTGGAAATCCGGCTCAAGGACGAGCGATCGGGCGATGGTGAATGGACCGCGTTCCGCTACGAAGGGGGCATCCGCGACTTCGTGAGCCACGTCAACCAGTCAAAGGAAGCTCTCTTCGACGATGTCGGCTATTTCGATGCCGGAGAAGAGGATCAGGAAGTCGAGATCGCCTTCCAGTGGAACACCGGCTACAACACCGACGGGCTCCATTCGTTCGCGAACGGCATCGCCACACTCGAAGGCGGCATGCACGTCGAGGGATTCCGCTCTGCCCTCACCTCGGTCGTCAACAAATACGCACGCTCGAAGGGCTTTCTCAAGGAAAAGGATGCAAACCTCCAGGGTGAGGACATCCGGGAGGGTCTGACAGCGATCATCTCGGTGCGCCTCGCAGAACCGCAGTTCGAGGGGCAGACCAAATCCAAGCTCGGCAACGTCGCAACGCGCTCGATGGTGCAGAAGGCGACCAACGAGCAGCTGGCCGAGTGGCTCGAGGAGCATCCGAACGAGGCCAAGCGAGTCGTGCAGAAAGCGACGAGCGCTGCGACCGCGAGGATCGCCGCCACCGAGGCCCGCAAGGCCATCCGGTCGAAGTCATTGCTCGATGGTGCCGGCATGCCCGACAAACTCAAGGATTGCTCGTCGAGCGACCCGGCCGAACGCGAGTTGTTCATCGTCGAGGGCGATTCCGCGGGCGGCTCTGCGGTAAGGGCACGCGACCCGCTACGCCAGGCGATTCTGCCGATCAGGGGCAAGATCCTCAACGTAGAACGAGCCCGCGCCGACCGCATGCTCAAGAACAACGAGGTTCAATCGCTGATCACGGCCATCGGCGCCGGGTTCGGCGAAGAGTTCGAAGGCGAGAACAGCCGCTATCACAAGGTGATCATCCTCGCTGACGCCGATGTCGACGGGAGCCACATCCGTACCCTGCTCCTCACGTTTTTCTACCGTCAGATGCGTGCGCTGTTCGAGCACGGATACATCTACATCGCTCAGCCGCCCCTGTTCTCGACGAAGGTCGGCAAGTCGACCGTCTACCTCAAAGACGAGGCAGCGCGAGAGCAGTTCCTTGCCGACAATCCGAAGCACTCGAAGGAGTTCCAGCGCCTCAAGGGGCTGGGCGAGATGGATTGGGAAGAGCTGCGGGTCACCACGATGGATCCGGCCGAGCGCACGCTCCTGAAGGTTTCGGTGCATCAGGCCGCAATCGCCGACGAAATGACTTCGATCCTCATGGGCGACGACGTCGAACAGCGCAAGAACTTCATCGTCACCAACGCCCGTGAGGTCCGGAATCTCGACTTCTGAGATGCCGATTCACCCCCTGCCCGATCGACTCCGATTGTGAGGACCACGTAGATGAGCGACGACGACGCCCCCGTCATCGACCCGTCCGACTCCGATTCCGGCGAAGAGGTCACCGTCATCGAGATCCAGGAGGAGATGGAGACCTCCTTCCTCGACTACGCGATGTCGGTCATCATCTCCCGCGCGCTGCCCGACGCCCGTGATGGCCTAAAGCCGGTCCACCGGCGGATTCTCTGGTCGATGTACGACCAGAACTTCCGTCCCGACCGCGCCCACGTCAAATGCGCCCGCGTGGTCGGCGATGTCATGGCCCGCTTCCATCCACACGGCGACAGCGCCATCTATGACGCTCTGGCCCGCATGGCACAGCCCTTCTCGCTACGTCACCCACTCATCGACTTCCATGGCAACTACGGGTCTCCTGAAGATCCGCCCGCCGCCGCGCGCTACACCGAATCTCGTCTCGGTCCGCTGGCGATGCACATGCTCGACGACATCGATCAGGACACGGTCGACTTCATCGACAACTACTCGGGTGAGTTCGAAGAACCCTGGGTGTTGCCCAGTCGGTTCCCAAACCTCCTGGTCAATGGGTCTCAGGGCATCGCGGTCGGCATGGCGACCAACATCCCGCCTCACAACCTGGGCGAGGTGATTGACGCTGTCGTGCACTTGCTCGACAACCCCGAAGCCACTCCCGACGACCTAGCCGCGTTCGTCAAGGGCCCCGATTTTCCGACCGGCGGCACCATTCTCGGTCGCATCGGCATCGCCTCGGCCTACCGAACCGGCAAAGGCTCCATCAAGATGCGGGCCAAGGTCGACATCGAGGAGATCCGCAAGGGTCGCGCGGCGATCGTCGTGAGCGAAATGCCCTACCAGGTGTCGGCGGGAGCGGTTGCGCGCAAGATCGCCGACCTGGTCAACGCACGAGAGATCGACGGCATTGCCGACATCAACGACGAGTCAGCGGGCGATTCGACGCGGTTCGTAATCGAACTCAAGCGCGACGCGAACCCCTCGGTGGTGCTCAACAACCTGTGGAAGCAGACACCGCTCCAGTCGACGTTCTCGGTGAACATGGTTGCGCTCGTCGACGGTGTGCCCCGCACCCTCAACCTGCGCGATGCGCTCGTCGCCTATGTGGCGCACCAGGTCGAGGTCATCACCCGACGGAGCGAGTATCGACTCGAAGAGGCCGAGCGTCGCCTACACATCGTCGAAGGTCTCATCAAGGCGCTCGATCTGATCGACGAGATCATCACTACGATCAGAGGCTCCGACGACAGGCCCGCCGCCCGCGAGGCGCTGATGGCGGAACCATTCGAGTTCTCCGAGGTCCAGGCCACTCACATCCTCGACATGACACTCGGACGTCTCACCCGGCTCGGTCGAGAAGAGCTCGAGTCCGAGCATGCCGAGCTCGTCGACACGATCGCAGACCTCGAAGCGATTCTCGCCGACGATGCCAAGCTGCGCACCGTGATTCGTGAGGAGATCGCCGAAATCCGCGACGAGTACGCGCAAGATCGTCGCACCGAGTTCGACATAGATCCCGGCGAGATCGACATCGAGGACCTCATCGACGACGAGGATCTCGTCTTCACCATGAGCTCGTCGGGTTATGTGAAGGCCGTTGCGTCATCGGAGTTCCGCACCCAGGGGCGTGGCGGTCGCGGAGTTGCGGGAGCGAACCTCAAGGACGAGGACACTGTGGTCAACATGATCCACACCACGGCGCACGCTTACCTGCTCTTCTTCTCCAACCGCGGCAAGGTCTACCGGCTCAAGGCCCATCAGATCCCGATGGCGAGCAGGACCGCCCGGGGCACCCACCTCTCGAACCTTTTACCGCTCGAGGCCGAGGAGATCATCGAAGCGGTCATCGACACCCGCGACTACGAGACGAACCGCTATCTGTTCTTCGCCACGCGTCAGGGCAGGGTGAAGAAGACGCTGTTCAACGCATACGACTCGTCCCTCAAAGCCGGCCTCATCGCCATACGCCTCAACGACGGTGACGAGCTCGTCGAGGTGATGCCGGTCAACGACGGGGACGACATCTTCCTCGTCTCGCGCGACGGACAGACGATTCGCTTCTCCGAGGACACGGTCAGGGCCATGGGTCGCACTGCAGCCGGGGTCAAGGGCATGAAGTTCCGCGACGACGACCACCTCGTGTCGTGCGCTGTCGGGTCCGCCGATTCGACCCTGCTTCACGTGACCTCGGCCGGGTACGGCAAGCGCACCGACCCCGACGAGTTCGCACGCAAGGGCAGAGGCGGTCTCGGCGTACGCGGCATCCGCACCCGTGACGAGCGCGGCATCGTCGTAGGAGCCTTCTTCGTCGCCGACGACGACGAGATTCTCCTCATCGGCGATGGAGGAACCGTGATTCGCATGCCAGCCGCCGACGTATCGCTCCAGGGTCGCAGCGCGAGCGGCGTCCGCATCATGTCGGTGCAGGAAGGCCGCCAAATCGCAGCGGCTTCGCCGGTCCTCGGAGGTTCCGAGGACGACGAACAACTCGCCGACGACTCTGACGAGATCGTCGATCTCGACGGCGACGACGGCGGCACAGCCGAGTAGCCTGTCGGACCTCGACTTCCCCTCCTCATCACTCGCACAAACGAGGACCGAAAATGGAGAAGGGGAGCGCGACGCTCGTCGCAACCGTTGCGATCGTCGTCGCGGTCGTGGCGATGCGGCTGGTCGTGCACGCCGGAACGGCGGCCGCCGATCGAGCCCGCGCACAGGCCGCCGCCGATGCCGCAGCGCTCGCTGGAGCGGTGCATGGACGTGCCGCCGCAGACCGCGCCGCGACCTACAACGACACAACGATCATCGAATTCGACCGGGTCGACGACATCGTGACGGTGACGGTGAGCCATCGCGGGGTCGAGGCGACCGCGCAGGCGGCTGCATCGCTCGAATACCCGTGGGAGCGGGAGGAACGAGCCCCGAACGAGGGCTGATACGCAATCGGCGCCAGGTCTCCTAGACTTGCTGACCGTGCCCGACGAAGACGTCAGAACACTCGAGGGCTCCGCGGGGATCGCCAACGATGATGCGATCGACAACTTTCTCGCCGAGTCCGGCACGCCGACGCGTGGTGCGTCGCCGCGCCCACCACAAAAGCGCGCCTCCGGTTCCCGTGCTGCCCAGCAGCCCGTGCCCGGCATGTTGCCCCCTTCGCGGCGCGACCGAAAGGCTGCGACACGCCTTCGCGCCCGCAAGGTTCGTCGTATCGTGCGTCACGTCGAGCCGTGGTCGGTGCTCAAGATGTCGCTCATCCTCTACTTCTGCATGTGGGTGATCATCGTCGTCGCGGGCGTGGCCCTCTGGAGTCTCGCGGTCAACTCCGGCACGATCGACAACTTCGAGAGCTTCCTGACCGAGGTACTCGCCCTCGAGACCTTCGAGTTCGACGGCGGAGACATCTTCGAAGCCGCCGCCATAGGCGGCCTGATCCTCGTCATCGCCCTCACCGGGTTCAACGTGCTGGTGGCGGTGCTGTTCAACCTGATCAGCGACCTCACCGGAGGCGTCAGGGTGACCGTTGTCGAAGAAGAGACCGCCCGCTACATGACCCGTCGTCCACGCAGGGGCCAGGCCCCTGACCAACAGCGACAACGCCCGGCGGCGGCCCCCGCGAGCGACGATTCCGCGTAGGACTCCAATCGTCGGCTGGTAACGTTGTCGACTCCGCGGGGCTATAGCTCAGTTGGTTAGAGCGCACCCCTGATAAGGGTGAGGTCGCTGGTTCGACTCCAGCTAGCCCCACGCCGTTCCTCGCTTCGCTCGTCACTAACCGAGTTTCGGCTCCGCCGAAACATCGCCCCCTGAAAGCGTGATGAGTGTGGCGTTGATCACGCGAACCCCATCGGTGTCAGGCACCGAGCTCACAACGTGCTGGGACTAAGATTGCTTTGAGCTCGGTGCCTGACAGTGACGCATTCAGACTGCCGGGCAAAGGGCGTAGGCTTCTGAGGTGGTCGCGCTCTATCACCTGGCCAAGCGGTTGTTGACCGCGCTGGGCTTGGCCGGACTCGTCGCCGGCGCGTTGCGGCTCTCGGGACGATCCGAGGCGCCGCTGAGTACCGGGGGATGGTCACCGCTCGACCTCGACACCTACACGACCGGCCCGAGGCCATGACCGAGCGACAACGCGTCGGCATCATCGGGCTCGGCGCGGTTGGCGCCCGGGCAGCGCGGTCGCTCATCGGGTCCCTGGGCACGTCCTCGCTGGTTCTCGTCGACCGCGACGAGCGGGTGGCCGACGGCATTCGCCGCACCCTCGGCGACGACCTCGATGTTCGCGTGGGCGAGATGTTGCCGGCTGATCTCGAGGTCTCGGTGCTGGCGACCCCGGCGGGAAACCACGCTGCGGCTGCGGGCGCAGCGCTGCGCGGCGGATCCCACGTCGTCAGCGTCGCCGACTCGGTCGACGATGTTCGAGCGCTCCTCGATCTCGACCAGCTCGCCCAGAGCCTCGAACGAAGCGTCGTCGTGGGTGCTGGGTTCGCACCAGGCCTGAGTTGCCTGCTGGCAGCGCTGGCTTCGACTCGGTTCGAACGTGTCAAAGAGATACACGTTGCCAAGTTCGGAACCGGGGGCCCCGCCTGCGCACGCCAGCGGCACCGGGCACTTCGCTCAGAGGCCCTCGATTGGCGCGAGGGTTGGCTGACCCGGAGCGGAGGGTCGGGCCGGGAGCTGTGTTGGTTCCCGAACCCGATCGACGGCCACGACTGTTACCGAGCGGCGTTGGCAGATCCCGTGCTTCTCCAACCCGAGTTCGCCGGGGTCGAGCGGATCACCTCACGACTGGCGGCGACGCGGCGAGATCGCCTGACGATGCGTCTTCCGATGCTTCGCAAGCCTCATCCCGAGGGCCGCGAAGGGGCGATACGTGTCGAGGTGCGCGGAATCCGACACGGGGCCCACAGCGTCGAGGTGCTCGGTGGCGTCGAGAGACCGGCCGTTGCTGCTGCGAGCGTGCTCACCGGCGTGGTCAGAGCGCTCATCGAAGGCAGTGGCGCTTCATCCGGCTCGTTCGGGTTGGCCCGCTGGTCGAACACGCGTGAACTTTTCGACGAAGTGATTTCTCACGGAGTGCGGTTGTCGAGCTTCGACGGAAGGGTCGACTACACCATGTCTGGCTGGGCCAACGTTTCTCGTTGAGATCCTCAAGAGTCACGCAGAGTGGTCGATAGAAGTCACCGAAGCGGAGTGATGTCGAAGAAATCGCTCAAGTTCCTCCTCCGGCGCGCCGAAACATCCATTCGTTGGATTGGACCCGGCGCGAATGGCCGGCTGAAGAGATGAGGCGACCCGATGGGCGACCAAGAAGCCACGCAACAGGACATGTCAGCGATGATCGAGCAGAACCTTCCGCTCGTGAAGCACATCGTGTTCCAGGTTGCGGTGCACTTCCCTCGACACGTAGAGCGCGACGAGCTAGCCCGGGCCGGAGCGCTGGGACTCGTCGAGGCGGCTCGCCGCTACGACGAAGACCGTGGAGTGCCCTTCGAACGCTTCGCCGCACAGCGAATCCGAGGAGCGATCCTCGACGCGGTGCGCGCTGCCGACTGGGCGCCGCGTTCGGTGCGAACGCTCGCCCGTAAACTCGAATCGGTCGAGCAGCGACTCGCAACACAGCTCGGTCGTGTGCCTTCGATGCCCGAGATGGCAGAAGCGCTGGAAATGTCTGCCGACGAACTGCATCGGCTCCAGGACCGGATGTTCCGCTCGGTTGTGCTGGCACTCGAACACGAGGTCACCGACGACGTCGACGAAGATCTGACGCTCGTCGACGTGTTGATCGACCAGAATTCGATCGAGCCCTCCGAGGAGCTCGAAACTCGCGAGCTCCACAGCTATCTCCGCGACGCGATTGCCCTTCTGCCCGAACGTCAACGATTCGTCGTCGTGGGCTATTTCCTCGAGGGCAAAACTTCACAGGACCTGGCTCGATTCCTCGGTGTGACCGAGTCGCGAATCTCCCAGCTGAGGTCGGAGGCGTTGCTGATGCTCAAGGAAGGCATCGAAGCGCAGTATGTCCCTGGTGGAGCCCAGGATGCCGAGGAGCAGATGGGTCGTGTAGCACGTCGCAAAGCGAACTACGCCACTGCGATATCCGATGCGAGCGAGTTCGGCGACCGGATGGAACGCCTGAACCTCGTCGAGGGTGACGCAGGCTCTATCCCGGTGGGTGTGCCGCTGTCCTAGGACACCGGCGAGCCGCCGATAAGCACGCAGTCCGTGATTGCAGAAGCCCCGCCGCAGGCGGGGCTTCTGCGGGTTTTGTCGTCGCGCGCGTGAGAGGACTTGAACCCCTAACCTTCTGATCCGTAGTCAGATGCTCTATCCAATTGAGCTACACGCGCAGCGTCGGCCAGTCTACGTGCTGGTGAGCATGGGTCGAAACCGGATTCACGCAGCTTCGATGCGGGCGATCGTGCCCGAAAGCGAAAGGGTGTAGAGCTCCCCGTCGGGTCCCTGACCGAACGACGCGAGTGTTCCTCCGGGAACCGCGGTGCCGAAGTCGACGGTCTCGAACGTCGACCCGCCACGGAATCCCCACAAGCGCGACGTGAAGAAGTCGCCGTAAACGTACGTGCCGACGAGGTCGGGGATGGCGCTGCCGCGGTAGACGTATCCACCGGTTATCGATCGTCCTCGAGCGTGGCTGTACTCGTGGATCGGTGGGACATACCCCGGTGGAGTGGCTCCGCCGCGGAAGGGGCGTGAGCCCTCGAATATCGGCCAACCGAGGTTCGCGCCGCGCCCGCGACCAAGGTCGGCGCGCAGCAAGTCGATCTCCTCGACGTCACCCTGGCCAACGTCGGCGACCCAGAGGTCACCCCGGTCGGCGTCGAACGAGATCCGCCACGGGTTGCGCGCTCCGATGGTCCACAGCTCGTCCGCGCCCGGCTTGTTGACATATGGGTTCGATGCGGGGATTCCGTACTGACGCCCACCGGAAGGTGACGATGGGTCGATGCGCAGAACACCCCCGAGAAGGGTGTTCGCGTTTTGTCCGTTGTTGAAGGGATCACCGCCGCCGCCACCGTCACCGGTTGCGATGTAGAGGTAGCCGTCGGGTCCGAAAGCTATGTCGCCACCGTTGTGGTTGCTCGCCGGCTGATCGATACCGAGGATGGCTCGCCTCGACGCGGGGTTGGCGGTTCCGTCGGAAGCCATGGTGTATTCGGCGATCGCTGTGTCGCCGGCGCCGTCGGTGTGATTGATGTAGAGCTTGTTACCGATGGGGTTGAATGCCAGGCCGAGTAGACCACGCTCGCCACCGGTGCTGATGAGCCCGCTGGGAAGATCGAGGATGGTCCGATTGGGTTGTCCGGGTCTGACTTCGACGACATTGCCGGATTGCTCGGCTACGAAGAGACTGTTGCTGCCCTTCCGTGTCGCCATAGCGACCGGCTGGCTTGCACTCGCGACCGGGGTGGCCTTTAGCTTCAACCGCGCGAGGTCACCGAGCGGTGGGGGAGTCGTCCCCGGGAACCAGCCGGCGACGTCCGCGACGAGGTGAGCATGGCCCGCGTTGTTGTAGAGAGCGATCTTTCCGCCCTCACCCACCTTGGCCACGACGAGGTTGGGCAGTGTCTCGCCGGCGACCATGTTGAGGGTGGACGCCAGTGGCCTGTAGTCGCCGGCCGGCCACTCGGTCACGAAGCTTCCGGCCGTCGGTTCGGTAACGGTCACGTTGAGCACCACCGAGCCGACACCGGCTGCCGGGATCCCCCCACGTCCCGTGACCTGAACTTCGATCACGCCGCGTGGCGGAACCTTGCCGACCGCAGCTCCGTTGCCGATGCGAGTATCGAGGACGCGGGCGGGGTTGGTCGATCGGTAGTCGCTTTGGGTTGGGAACCAGCCGACGACGTCGGCGACGAGGTGGGTGTTGCCGGAGTTGTTGTAGAAGCGGATGCGGCCGTCGGTGCCGACTTTGGTTATGACGAGGTTGGGGATGGTTTGGCCTGCGACCATGTTGAGGTTGGAGGCGAGGGGTCGTGGTGATTCGTCGGGCCAGACGGTGACGTAGCTGGCGGCGGTGGGATCGGTGACGGTGACGTTGAGCGCGACAGCGCCGATGGTGCCGGGTGCCACACCGAGGTGGGACGCGACGTCGAGCGATATCTCGGACCGGGAGCCGACGGGGTTCGACTGATCGCGGGTGTCGAGTGCCCGCGACGGGTTGATGGATCGGTAGTCGCTTTGGGTTGGGAACCAGCCGACGACGTCGGCGACGAGGTGGGTGTTGCCGGAGTTGTTGTAGAAGCGGATGCGGCCGTCGGTGCCGACTTTGGTTATGACGAGGTTGGGGATGGTTTGGCCTGTGATCATGTTGAGGTTGGAGGCGAGGGGTCGTGGTGATCCGTCGGGCCAGACGGTGACGTAGCTGGCGGCGGTGGGATCGGTGACGGTGACGTTGAGCGCGACAGCGCCGACTCCGGTCGCGGGTACGCCGCCCTTGCCGGTTACATCGAGGCTGATCTCGCCGTGCCGACCGATCGGTCCTTTCGCGCCGACTCCCGATCGGGTGTCGAGGATACGCGCCGGCGTCAACGCGTTGTAGCTGTCGTCGGCGGGAGCCGCATCGGCTGTGGCGGGGACAGCGCTGAGCATGGCGCACATCGTGGCTATGACGGCGATGATGCGAGCGACCGGGCGAAGGCGAGGTTTCATGATCGATCCCTGAAGTAGCGACAGAAGCTGACGGTAGCCGGTCTCTGCGGTGTCAGGAGATCGAGCGGATTGCCCTCCTCGGTTGCAGCGATCCGCTGAGTCACTTGCGGTTGAGCGACACCACCATCCGGAGCTCGAGCGACATGCGTTCCACCGAACGACGTGCCGCTCTCGCGCGAGGGAGCCAATCGACGGCGTTCTCGCACGTCGCTTCGGGATCGGCGCCGGCTTCGTCGAGGACCGCTTGCATGTTGTCGAGCGCGGCTTTCAGAGGCGGCGGAGTCTGTGAGCTCCGCGCCTGTGGTTCGGTCGAGGTTGCCTCGACAAGGTTTGCCACGTCGGTGGCCTTGGTAGCGGCCTCGGCGGCCTCGAGTGCCCGATAGAGCTGCTCTGCTACGTCCTCACCCGGCAGGGTGCACGATCCGTGTGGTGTGCTCAACGTGTCGAACACGTAAGCGTTTCGATGGTCCATTTCGGTGCGCACGTACCAGCGCTGAGCGTCGTCGTGAAGGAACGCCCAGATGTCGTTGATCTCCATCTCGTCTTTGCGGTCGAGAAAGGACCCGGTGTGTAGCCCGTAGCGGAGCTGGTGGCTGCGCCGGTCGATGGTTCGGCCGTCGGCCAACGCCAACGGCTGGACGATCTGTTGCAGCGGAATCCACAGGTTCACCAACATGAGCGACGCATGGCTGTTGGAGCCGTCGGGCGACTCGTAGCGGAACATCTCGGGTGCGCGGCCTTCCATCAGCTGGAGCAGAGGCGTTCCGAACACGTCCTGGTCGACATGAACCGACCTGGCGACGCCGTGGCCGTTCATGCCTTGCGAGAGTTCGCCGACGATCGCGAGACCGTTCGGACCCGAGCTTCGCATGATGAAGCCCTCGTCGGACACGTGGGCGACGGAGACGGTCGAACCTCCCGCCAGGGACAGCTCGGCGTTGTTCAATGCTGCCCTGATCGTCGCAGCGTCGTTGTCGCTGATCTCGCCGGCAGCACATACCCGTTCGCAGGCTTCTTGTAGCGAATCGATTCCCGATAGGTCGGCCACGTCGAACCCGACCTCGTGAAGGCTGGGCTGCAACTCCGTGCCTCGGGTGCCATCGACCGCGCGACAGATGTGTCGTTCGACGTTCGCGTCGCCATAGGGCGCAGATGCGCGCGGTCCCGCCCGCATCAAGCCCGGGTGGTCGGGGTCCTCGATCGCCACCGAACGCGGCGAGAACCCTAGCTCGATGTCGAGTGTTGTGCGGTCCTGGCCCACGAGATCGGAGGGTAGCTCAGTCGACGCTGCGACTCCCAGCGACTGCGGGGGCAATGTTCGGTTTCGAGCGCCTATCGCCTTGTGGTGTCGTCGCGTACGAGCGCCCTAGCGTTCGCAGGGCCATGACGTCGCCCTCCGAGCCGCAACCGAATCGCCCCGTCGTGCATAGCCGGCTCGGTACGGCGGCGGTCAGCGGCGCGATGATCGCATTCGGAATCAACAACGTGATCGTCCGCACGACGGATCTGACAGGTGTCGTGACAGCGTCGTATCGGCTCGTTGTGGGAGTCGTCCTGCTCGTGGGTGTCCTGGTACTGATGCGTCGTAGTCCGAGCACCGCCGGGCTGAGGCTCGCACTGCTACCGGGCCTCGCCTACGGCTCGTCGATCCTGTTGTTCTTCAGTGCGTTCAAGGAGACCTCGATCGCCAATGCCACGCTTATAGCCGCTCTCCAGTCGGGGGTGAGCCTCGCCGTTGTGGGACCGATCTTCGGTGAGCGAGTGCGCTGGAGCGAGCTCATGTTGACGGCGCTTGCGACCGGGGGTGTGGCTTTGGTCATTTTCGGTGCCGAGACCGGAGGCTCCGGGTCGCTTCACGGCGACCTCTTGGCCGTGGCCGCGATGTTGGCCAATACGGCCTATTTCGTCCTCGGCAAACGTGCGCGCGAGGCATCGAAGGTTGAGGCTGGCGACTTCCAGGTCGGACTGCTCGTCGTCGCAACCATCTTGACGATTCCGTTCGTGCTGTTCGAGGGTCCGCCGCCGGTGCCCGATGCGACCGATTCGCTGCGGCTGTTGGTGCTAGCGGTCGGCGGAACGGCCGGGCACTTCGCGATCAACTGGGCGCACCGCCACGTGACCCTCACCGTCGCGTCGCTGTTGACCCTCGCCGTGCCGGTCGTTTCGTCGACCGTCGCATGGTTCGCGCTGGATGAACGCCTCGGAGCGCTTCAGTGGGTCGGTGCGGTTGTGACCTTGGCCGCGCTGGCTCTCGTCGTGATTCGAGCGGTGCGTCCGCTCCCGGAACCGATGCGGGTACGCGACGAAGATGGCTAGGCGACGGCGAGCGGAACTCGAAGCTCGGTTGGCGACGGGGTGTGGTTGCGCGGCGCGATGTTTCGAGCGGAGCTCGAAACTCGGTTAGCGACGAGCGAAGCGAGGAGCGACGCGGAGAGGGTGGGATTTGAACCCACGAGGGACCTTTCGATCCCTACTCCCTTAGCAGGGGAGCGCCTTCGACCTGACTCGGCCACCTCTCCGAATGGACCGAGCGTAGCTGTTGCGTTCCCAGTGGCCCACGTGGTTGTCGCTACATTGACGATCTTGCAAGCGATTCCTACTCCTGCGCTGATCGTTGACGGGCCGACCCTCGACCGGAACCTCGCCGCTATGGATGTGGTGCTCCCCGGGAAACGTCTGCGACCGCACGTGAAGGCGTTCAAGTCGACCGCGTTGGCGACGCGACTGGCCGCCGACGGCCATATTGCGTTCTGCGCCGCGACGCCACGGGAGATCGAAGGACTGGTTTCGGCCGGCCTCGGCGAAGATCTGCTGTTGGCGAACGAGTCGCTCGACGTCTCCCGTCTCGGGGCACTCGCCGATACCGCTAATATCACGGTCGCTGTCGACTCCGACGAGACACTCGCAGCCGTCATCGACGCCGACATTCGTTCGGTGCTAGTCGACATCGAGGTCGGGCTGCCTCGCTGCGGCTGCGACCCGGAAACCGCCGGTCGGCTCGCCGATAAGGCTCGCAAGGCGGGTGTCGAGGTGCGCGGCGTCATGGGGTATGAGGGTCACCTGATGATGGTCGACGACCGTGAGGAGCGCACCGAACGGGTAGCGGAGGCCATGGGTGTGCTCATGAGAGCGGTCGACATCGTCGGTGGTGATGTGATTTCCGGTGGCGGTACGGGGACCTTCGACACGAACACCTGGTGTACCGAGATCCAGGCCGGCAGCTACACGCTCATGGACACCGACTACGCCAAGCTCGACCTGCCCTTCGAGATCGCGCTGAGCGTCGAGGCAACCGTCGTGTCGACGAGTCCCAAAGGGTGGATCGTCGTCGATGCGGGTCTCAAGGCGTTTGGCATGGATCACGGTGACCCGACCTGGGACGGCGGCGAGGTCCTGTTCTGTTCGGACGAACACACCACCCTCGCGCCGGACGCCTTGGGCGACTGGAGCGTCGGCGATCGCATTCGGCTGCTACCGGCACACGTGGACCCCACCGTCGCCCGCCACGAGCACATGTGGGTGGTCGATGGCGGCGAGGTCGTCGACCGATGGGACGTCGACCTGCGCCACTGGTAGGCGTGTCCGTCGCTTAGCCTGGATCCACCGAAATGAGTTGATGCCCCTTAGTCCAGGCTTCGCATCACTGCCTTCCAGGCGGGCCGTTCTAGCGCCACGGAGGCGCTTTCATCGACGGTCACGAGGCGTACCTGTTGCCAAGAGCCTCCGTGGCTTGAACGGCCTTCCGGAGGGGCGATGTAAACGGCTAGAAACGGTGGATCCAGGCTTAGTCGACGGGTGCAGTGGACGCGAAGGCCCGCGCTCGGTCGAGCGCTGCCAGTCGTTCGTCGCTGTTCGGGTTGCCGACCATGACGTAGTCGTCAGCGAGGTGGGGGTGCAGCTCTCCGTCGCCGTCGAGCATCCAGGGCAGGGCCATTCGTCTGGGTACGCGCACGCGTTCGGGCACCTCGCGGGTGCCGAAGACGATGTCCCAAAGCGCGATGCTGACACCGTGGTTCGACAGCGGGTTGCCGAAGTGGTGGTGCAGATGGTGGCGCCGTAGCCAGGTCGAGTATCGCCCGGCGGGCCCTCGGAGATGTGAGATGGCGTGTTCGTACTCGTAGAGGAAGTAGCCGATGATCCAGCCCGCTCCGAGAGCCGCTCCGGCCGGCCCGAAAAGCAGATAGCCGATCGGCGCCCATAGACCGCCTCCGACGAGGAACACGCCCGCCCAGCTCAACAGGTGGGTGTAGGAGAAATGCCACTGCGCGTGCACGTGATGTTCCAGGTGCTCGCGGCTCATGATGCCCTTGCCGCCGAGCGCATGCATTGCAAAGCGGTGTAGCAGATACTCGGCGAGGGTCCACAGGACGATGCCGGCCAGCACCATGGCGACTATGGAGACGAAGGCACTCATCGTCCAACTCCTTCGGAGGATGTGTTCGTCGACCACTTTCGTGCGATCTCCCGGGCGGCATTCAGGTCGGCGGCCGGCGCGCCCCAGCCACGCAACAACGATGCGGTCAGCTCGCCGCCGATGGCCCAGCCGTCGGTCGGAAGCCCGGTCGTGAGCTGATCGGTGAGGAGGGCTCCGTTCAGCGCGACGACCCATGCGAACGTGCGCACGAGCGCACCTTCGACGGTGTTGCCGATCGGGTCGATCACCTCGGTGTGATCGTCGAGAGCTCCGCAAGCGACTGCGTCGGCTAGGAGTTGTCGAGGGAGGTCAAGCGCCTCCATCGCGGTTGGAACGACCGTCGCTGCATCCTGTACATCCTCGTGGCCGGGGGAGACCAGCAAGCGCTGCTGGAGCTGGAACTCGCGCGGGTATCGGCGCGGCGCGGCCAGGAAGAGGTCGGAGAATCCCCACAGTCGGGCCAGCGCCGCCACTCGAGTGTCGAGATCGTCATAGTCGTCCCGCAGCGCCCGGTTCCAGTGGTCGAGCTCGTCGAGTGATGCTCGCTTCAGTTCGACGATCGCACTCTGTTGTAGGGCCGCGATCAGAGCGCTTCTCGACTTGAAGTAGGTGTAGAGCGAAGCCGTTGCGTAGTCGGCGGCTTCGGCCAGAGCCCCCATCGTGAGGCTCTCTACGCCGCCGTCGTCGACGATGTCGGCGGCCAGATCGAGCAGGTGCTGACGTCGGGCGTGGTGCTTGCGGGTCCGCCGATCGATCGATGGCGATACGGTTTCCGAATCCATTTCGGAAACCGTATATCTGTCAGTAGCTGTGTGCAACCTCGCGACGGCATGTGGTGGGGTAGGTACCGGATCAGAGCCCGATGGCGTCGTCGAGTAGCGACCGGACGACCTGAGACTTCGCGTCGGTGTATGCCCGGCGGTCGTAGCCGGGCTCGTCGACAAGTTCCTTCTTCACCGCCTCGTACCGCTCGCGTGCCTCGGGGCTCTGCCTGAGCAGGTCTCGTAGGAGCAGGTAGTCGAGCCACTGCGATTTGCCATGTTCGACGATGTGGATGTGCGCTACCCGGTACCAGGGCCGGGTCTCGAGGACGCAAACGTGGCCGCCGCTGTCGCCGGCGTCGCCCCGGTAGATCCAACCCGTGCCCTTCAACGCCTCGAGAGCGGCATCGACGTCCGGTAGCGCCGTCACTCCGACCGCTAGATCGACGATCGGCTTGGCGAGGAGACCGACCACGGCCGACGAGCCGATCTGTTCGACCGCCACGACTTTGTGCTGGAGGCGATCTGCGACCTCGTCTCGTAGCGACGCACCGGCGGTCACCCAGCCTTCGGTAGTGCGGTCGAGCCTCAATAGGTTGTAGTCGAGCCCGAGCCCTTCATCGGCGAGTGCCTGTGCGGTCGCATTTCGCGGGCGACTCATACGGGCTTGCATACCACGCGGACCTTGGCCGACCACATCAACCATGTGGTATGTCGGACCGAAGCCGAGATGATCCAGCGCCTGCTGGAGCGACAGGGTGCCCGTTCTGGCGAAACCAGCGCCGATGACTTCAAGAGTCACGATCCCGTTCTACCCGCGACTGCCGGCCAGCACTTGGTCAACTCAGAGGTCGAGATGAATGCGCAACGCTTCATCGAGCTGTTCAGCGAGTACGAATCCGAGCGAACCAACCACCTCGCCGAGCCGTTCGACCGCCACGGATCGAACCTGTTCGGCCTGGGCCTTGGAATCGACATCGAGACCGGTCTCGTCTGCTGGCAACAGCACCTGGAAGGGATGGATGCGATCGGTGTTCGAAGTCACTGGCACAACCGTGATCACCCCTCGGCCGAGTCGAGCCGCCGTCGTGTTCGCTCCGTCGTTGCTCACAACAACGGCAGGACGGGTTAGGGCTGCTTCGCTGCCGATGACCGGGTCGAGATTGACCAGGCGGATCTCCGTGCGACGCATCAGCGGTCGACGACGGCGCTGTCCCACGCGTCACTAGCCGCAGTATCGTCCGCCCATTCGGCGAAGGCCGCTGCGTATGCGTCGCCGAGTTCGGATGCACGAAGCAAGCGAATGGCGCGCTGAACTGCCGCAGATCGAGATTCGATCTGGTGGGTCTTTGAGTAGTTGTCGAGGAACTCGACATCTTCGTCCGGGATGCTCACGCTGACCTTCATTCCCTCGATACTACCCCAGTAGTAAGCTGTTTACTACCATCCTGATCTGCCATGAGCCGGTCATGTGACGGGTGCCGGCGTCAGGAACTCGAGGTGTCAGGCGCGCCAGCGATGGCGATTCGATACCCGACATCGAACTCCCGGAGTTCGCGCAGGTGCCCGTAGCGCCGGTCCCACTTCCCGCTCGCAAGGTCTGCGGCTAGTCGCTGGGATGCGGCGGCCCGAGCCTCGGGAGTCAGCCGAGCGATCCATGACATCCCCGCCTGGTTGGCCGGGTCGAGGTACTGCTCGGGCCGATTCCAGAAGGCGGCTCCTGCGGCGTCTTCGCAGTCGTGGGGCACATGCAAGTGCCGGGTCTCCACAACGTGAAGAACGTCGTGCACCACCTCGTGGTGGGGTCGGGAAGATCTTGGTTCGGCTCCAAAGTACTCGAACGGCCAGAACCCGTGATCGTCCAGCGGTTCGTAGTAGAGCACAATCTGTTTCGCGGAAACGCGACGCATCTCGGTAAGGCCCTGCGTTGCGTCTGTCCAGTGGTGAACGGTTGAGAGAGCCATTGCGACGTCGAATGCTCCGGTCCGAAATGGAAGTCGCTCGGCGGCAGCCTGAACCACGGGGTGATCGGACCGCCGCTGCCGGATCATCGTTGTCGATGGCTCGGCTGCCACGACAGAATGCTGTGGCTCATAGTTCCCCGAGCCTGCGCCAACGTTGAGCAGCAACTCCCAGTCGCCGAGCGCATTCTCGATCGCAGCTTTGAACCGGGGATCCTCTCGTCTCGTCGCCGAGTACGTGTGACCGATCTGGTCGTACAGCACCTCATCATTGTCTCATGGCATGACGACGTTTCGCCCCGCCCGAGCGCGCTTGAAACGACAACCATGCTCGCCGTGTCGTTGTCAGGCGGTGTTCTGATCGGGCGTTTGGACCACACTGGCTGACGTGGATCGAGTGTTGGTGCTGGGGCGAGGTGGATCTGGCAAGTCAGTGTTCTCAGGTGCCCTCGGAGCCAGGATCGGTGCCGAAGTAGTCGAACTCGACAAGGAGTTCTGGAGTCACAACCTCGAACCATTGACCGCCGCCGAGTGGGCTGACCGTCAACGCAGCCTGGCTCGGAAGCAGCGCTGGGTGATGGATGGTGACCTGGGTCCGTACGACGTCCTCGAGCCTCGCCTCCGCCGAGCTGACACCGTCGTCGTGCTCGATCTTCCGGTCCTGTTGTGTGCATGGCGAGCGTGGCGGCGCGGGCGCGAACGCCGTGACTTCTGGATATGGACGCTGCGTTGGCGGCGCGAGAGCCGTCCCCAGATTCTCGCGGCTGTCGCAGCATTCATTCCTGATGTTGACCTCGTCGTCCTCACGAATCGTCGCGCAGTCGAACGTTGGCTCTCAGGCGTCGACAAGAATGCGAAACGCGGCTACTGAGGTCGGAGGCCGAACGGCGCGGTCCTCACGGGATGGGGTTCGAACTCCGACGTCGGTGTAGACAGCGACGTTTCGGCGCAGCAACTCTCGCGCACAGCCACGCTCTAATCGGATTCCCTTCTGAGATTTGGACCGTGCATCTGCGTGCCATTCGGTATGCCCTCTCGGTTGTCGCGCCGCGGCCCGTCACTCCCACGCTCAAGAACATTCAAATCAGCTCACGCTGGATCCGGATTGATGTCAGCCACACCAATGGACTCATGGCCGACTTCGCCCGCCTCGGCTGTGGAAGGCGTCGCCTCTGTCTTGTAGGCAGCGACGAACGCAGTGATGGCGGCATCGATGCGAGATTCGATCTCTGGGGGGCTGGCGTGGTTCACACCAAGCGCCTTACGGAGTTGCTGGTGCCCGACGATGCCACCGAGGAACTGCTCGGCAGCGATCTGGGGATCGTCGATGGCGATCGCGCGCTCCTCCCGCTTAGCGGTCAGGAACCTGGTGAGGCGGTCGTAGCTCACTCGTGGGCCATGATCGAACAGCGTCTGGCCGAGCTCGGGGAATCGGCTATGCTCGCCGAGCGCCAGCTGCAACAGGACGATAGTTCGGTCATTGAGTGCGCCAGCGGCGACAGCGCGTCCGAGGATCTGAAGGCCTTCTTCCAACCCCACTCGACTCCAGTCTTCGTTGGCTGGGGCCGCCACGGTCGAGCCTGTGATGTCATCGATGATCGCGCGGAACAGAACTTCTTTGGACTCGAAGTACCGGTACAAGGTCGCCTTCGAGCCACCGGTGGCGGCCACCACCTGATCCATGCTCACGCCATTGAACCCGTGTTCCGCGAAGAGGTCTAGGGCGGCCTGGAGATACCGAGATCGTCGATCGATGACAAAACTGTACCGTTCCGTTTGACTCCCAGAAACTCGAGGCGTACTGTACGGTTCCGTACATGAAAGAAGGAGTCAAGAATGGATGAGGCATTCGTTGTACGGGGTGACGAAGCGCTCTCGTTTACCACGACACCTACCGACCAGCTCCGATTTCTCTGTGCGGGAGGTCCCAACATGCCCGACGTCGAGGACGAACGTCTGGCGCCAGGTGATGGTCCGCCTCTGCACCGTCACAAATGGGCCACCTGGTCGATCGTGATCGAGGGGACCTTCTTGATCCGCATCGGTGACGACGACCACAACGTCGGACCTGGCGACCTCATTTTCACCCCACCGGACGTGATCCACACCTTCGCCTGTACCGGCGAGATCGACGGCCGGCTCATCCACTTCAACTGGCCTGGCGGGTTCCATCACCTGTACGCCGAGCTCGCCGAAGCGTTCAAAGGCGACGGCCCACCCGACTTCGGGGCCATGGCCGAGGCCGCCACTCGTCACAACGCGGAGATCCTTGGCCCTCCGCTTTCCATGACCACCCAAGCCGAGTAGCCACGAGCTGACTGCACCCGGGTAGCCCGCGCAGACAACCGTTACCTGGCCCGGGCAGGTGTCGCCGACAGACAACCGTTACCTGGCCCGGGCAGGTGTCGCCGACAGACAACCGTTACCTGGCCCGGGCAGGTGTCGCCGACAGACAACCGTTACCTGGCCCGGGCGGGTGTCGCCGCGCGGGGCGCCGACGGCGACGTTTCGGCGGAGGCGAAACTCGGGTAGAGACGAGCGAAGCGAGGAACGGCGCGGTCCTAACGGGATGAGGTTCGAACCCCGACGTGGTTACAGACAGCGATGTTTCGGCGTAGCCGAAACTCGGTTAGTGAGGCCGGAGGCCGAACGGCGCGGTCCTAACGGGATGAGGTTCGAACCCCGACGTGGTTACAGACTGCGATGTTTCGCCGGAGGCGAAACTCGGTTAGAGACGAGCGAAGCGAGGAACGGCGCGGTCCTAACGGGATGAGGTTCGAACCCCGACGTGGTTACAGACAGCGATGTTTCGGCGTAGCCGAAACTCGGTTAGTGAGGCCGGAGGCCGAACGGCGCGGAGGGAGGGGGATTCGAACCCCCGGGACCCCGAAAGGCCCGCCAGTTTTCAAGACTGGTGCAATAGTCCGCTCTGCCATCCCTCCGGTATTGAGATTACCGCGTCGACACAGGGACGAGTTCAGCCGATCGCGTCCAGGTGTTGGGCCAGCCAGGCCTGCGCCGCTGTCCAGGCATCGTTCGATTCGCGGCGGGCCTCTTGGGCTGCCTCACCCGCGGCGGGGTAGCTACCGAGCAGCTTCACCGCCTCATGCTTCGCGTGCAGGTTCGTCAACGCATCAGCAACGAGCGGATCGGAGATGTGACCCTCGAGATCGATCAGAAAGCAGTAGTCGCCCAGACCGCGTCGGGTCGGGCGTGACTCGAGCTTCGTCAGGTTGATGCTGCGTGCTGCGAATTCCTGGAGAATGCCCAGCAGAGATCCGGGCCGGTCGGCGCGTTGGAACACGACTATCGAAGTCTTGTCGTTGCCCGTCCTCGCAGGCACCCGATCGGGAGCCACGACGACGAATCGCGTCGTGTTCTCGGGGTGGTCCTCGATCTCGCTGGCGAGGATCTCCAGCCCATACATCGAAGCGGTCATCGCCGGGCCGATCGCTGCGCGGTGGGCTGCTGGGTCAGCAGCCAGCTGCTCGACGGCTTCGGCGGTGGAGTTCGCGGTGACGGGCACGACTTCGGGGAGGTGTTCGGCCAGGAAGCCCCGGCATTGCCCGATGGCATGCGGAATCGATATGACCTCGGTGAGATCTTCGAGCCGAGTTCCGGCCTCGGCGATGAGGTTCATCTGTACGGAAATCACAACTTCGCGTTGGATGAGAAGTTCGCTGTCGAACGCCAATGTGTCCTGAGACGCGTTGACCGATCCCTCGATGGAGTTTTCCAGGGCGACGAACCCGAGGTCGACCTCGCCGCGAGACGTCGCGTGAATGACCGACGGCATCGAAGGAAACTGTCGGTGCTCGAGGTTCGCTAGGTCGGGCTCGGACGTGAGCGCCTGTTCGGTGAAGGTGCCGGAAGGTCCGAGAAACCCGATCGAGGTCGCAGCAATGTCGTCCACGGTCGAGCCAGGATAGGCGAGCGCGGACCCCGGGCCCCGGAGTTTGCACGCCGGGTAGGGTCAACCGAATGGAACGACTGTATTTCCGTCAGCTTCTCTCGGGCCGTGACTTCGGCACATCCGACCCGGTCGCCCAGCAGATGGTCAACTTCGTCTATCTCATTGGCGACGCCGAGACGCGCGAGGCTCTGGTCGTCGATCCCGCGTATGACATCGATTCGATCGTCGACATCGCCGAGGCTGATGGAATGACGATCGTCGGGGCGCTCGCCACGCACCACCATCAGGATCACGTCGGCGGGAACATGATGGGTTATCCGATTCAGGGTGTGCACGAGCTGAAGCAGAGGGTCGATGTGCCGGTGCACGTACAGTCGGTGGAGGCGGAGTTCGTTTCGAAGGTGACCGGGCTCGAAGCTGCGGACATGGCCACCCACGAGGGAGGCGACGTGTTGTCGATCGGCGAGATCGACATAACGCTGATTCATACACCGGGCCACACGCCCGGATCACAGTGTTTCCTGGTCGAGAATCGCCTCGTTGCCGGCGACACGTTGTTCCTGGATGGTTGCGGACGCACCGACCTGCCCGGAGGCGACCCTCGAGAGCTCTACCGGAGCTTGACCCAGCGATTGGCGAAGGTCCCCGACACAGCGGTGCTCTTTCCAGGCCACCAATACTCACCGGCGCCGTCGGCGTCGATGGGCGACACGCGCACACACAATTTCGTCTTCAAGCCGCAGACCGAACAGCAGTGGCTTGCGATGTTCGGTCAGTGAGATTCGGGCTTGCCGGGTTCGTTGATGACCGGTGGGCCTGTGGCCGGTTCTTGATCGACCGCCGTCTCCTGCCACATCTTGAAGCAGCTGTCGCAGCTCATGTGACGGATCCCGCGCCCGTTGTCGACGATGTCGGCGCGGGCCGGGGCACCGCAGTGCGGGCAGATGTCCGGAACGATCAGTTCGTCTCCCGCCTTCTTGCCCTTGCGCTGAGCCTTCTTTTCTTCCTTCTTGCGCTTCCGTCGCTCTGACCAGCTGCGCAGACGTGAGCTCTTCTGGTCGAGTCTCTCGCGTTCCTCGTCGGCCGCCTCGTCGACCGTCGTGAAGAACTCGTGGTCCTCTTCGGGATAGTCGCTGCTCAGGTCGTCGACTTCATCGGTGGGCGGTTCCGCCGATCGGCCGGCGAGCATCGAGTCGATCGCCTCCCGATAGTCGCCGGTGAACGCTGGGGGCATCGAGTCGACATCTCTGCCTTCGTTCGCATCTGGAGCGAGGGGCGGTTGCGGGGAAGCGGTCGGTGCGGAACGACGGTCCGCCGCGGACGGAGGGGCCATCGGGGGAGGTGCCTCGATCATCCCGTCGACGGGCGGGGCGGGTGGTGTTGCGTTCGTTTCGGTGTCGAGTGTTGGGGTTTGGTCGACGGGTGCGACGGGTGCGACCGGTGCGACGGGTGCGACGGGTTCGGGGGTTTGGTCGACGGGTGCGACGGGTTCGGGGGTTTGGTCGACGGGTGCGACGGGTTCGGGGGTTTGGTCGACGGGTGCGATGGGTGCGACGGGTTCGGGGGTTTGGTCGACGGGTGCGACCGGTGCGACGGGTTCGGGGGTTTGGTCGACGGGTGCGACCGGTGCGACGGGTGTTGGGGTTTGGTCGACGGGTGCGATGGGTTCGGGTTCGGGGGTTTGGTCGACGGGTGCGATGGGTGCGACGGGTTCGGGGGTTTGGTCGACGGGTGCGACGGGTGCGACGGGTGCGATGGGTTCGGGGGTTTGGTCGACGGGTGCGTCGGGTGCGACGGGTGCGATGGGTTCGGGGGTTTGGTCGACGGGTGCGTCGGGTGCGACGGGTGCGATGGGTTCGGGGGTTTGGTCGACGGGTGCGACCGGTGCGTCGGGTTCGGGGGTTTGGTCGACGGGTGCGACCGGTGCGACGGGTGCGATGGGTTCGGTGTCGGTGTGGAGGTCGAAGGTGGGGAGTTCGTCGACGGGTGCGATGGGTTCGGGTTCGAGGAGCTGATCGACCGGTTTGGTGTCGGCTGGACCGACGGCGAGATCGAAGTTCGGAATGGCCGTCTCGACGAGGCTTGCTTCGTCCAGGCCCGACATCTCGTCGGGGTGCACGGTTATCGCATCTTCCTCAGCCATCGCGGCGGCGAGGTCGCCAAAGTCGTCTGGTTCGTCCGCCTCCTCGTCGCTCGACAGGAGACGACTCCACAGACTCGAACGGCGCGTGAAGATCTCGTCCTCGCCCTCGGTGTCGGGTTCGGGGGTTTGGTCGACGGGTTCGGTGTCGGGTTCGTCGGTGTTGGTTGCTGGTGCTGTGTCGAAGAGCGCGTTGCGGTCGAAGAGCGGGGTGTCTGGCTCGGAGTCCCCCAGGCCAGTCGCCGGAGCGGGGTCCTCAACCGTCGCATCGCGGTTGTCGAGGATCGCGCGGCTGTCGTGCGTCGCAGCGCGGAATGTCGTTACCCGAGTACCGCGTCGCGCTTTTGCGGGCTGGTCACCGACCGACGCCTCGTCCGGCCGCGGCTCCTCGACAGGTGCCGCCAAAGGACCGGCGGTCGTGAAGGATGGTGCGACCATCGCCGACGGTTGCTCGGCCCCGGCTGTTGCCCCATCGGCCATGGATGACGCCAGCTCCCGTTCCTTCGTGGGCGAGACGGTCTGTGGCGCTGGCTCCGATGGGGCGTCGATGGTCGAGAACGATGTCGGAAGGCTGCTGTCGTCCGACGACGGCGCCTGCCAGATCGGCAGCCCCGGCGACGGCGCCTGCGAGGTGCTGGGGGTGGCCACACCATCGGTCTCGGCGTCGCGAGGCTCGTCGCCAGTGCCACGACGGGCAGCGGACTTCTTCCCGAGACGTGACAATCGCCTGCCAAGGCTCATGTGGACCTTCATTCATGCCGGGTCGTCAACCTGGACGACAAGAACTGGAACGAGGTCCAATCGGCAGGACAGCCGGTGCATCAAGTCTTTACCCCCGCTGCCGACAGATCTCCATGATGTCAACGCACGACGATCGGGCGATCGAGATTCTCGACGATGGAGAGTCTCGGACGCTGCTCGACCGCATCGCGGACCTCGAGGGTCACCTCGAGGCTGCGACCACACGGAACACAGAGCTGGAGAAGCGGTTGCGCAACGGGGTCGATGCGGCCGGCCAGACCATCGAGGAGGCCAAGATGGCAGTCGCATCCGCACACGAGGCCACGCTCAAGAATGCAGGGGCCGACGCGACCGTTGGCGACAACGAGATGGAGCAGATCACTCAGAAGCTCGAAACGGTCTCGGCCGCCCTCGAAGAGCTCGCACGTCGAATAAGCATTGCCCGGGGATCGGTGAACCGTCGCATCGCTCAAAGCGGTACGCGGGTGCGCGTCCACGGCCGCCAACCGGCCGAGAGGACCAAGGGTTCGACGCGAACCGCCAGTGCGTCGCGAGCCCAACCCGCCCGTCGTCCAGAGTCGCAGCGGTCAGCGGTAGCTCCGCGATCTCCGAAGCGAGAGCTATTCTCCGTCGAACCTGACCCGCCGGTCGACGACGTGCTCTTCGACCAGTTCTTCGCCGACGGCGATGAGGAAGAACCGAGTCGTCGCTGGCTCCTGAGCGGCTAGGTCCCACGGCGCGATCCTTGCCGGGTCGCGCGCAGTCCACCAGACTTGGCGGCACGAAACGACCTCGAGCAGGCGGTGTACATGGACAGGCGAGCATTCCTACAGGCTGGTGTCATAGGTGCTGGAGGGCTTGTCGCCTCGAGCAGCGCGGCGGCAGCCAGGCAGCCCGCAGCCACTGGTCCCTACGGATCGCTCGATGGCATCGAACCTGATGCCAACGGCGTGATTCTGCCCGAGGGCTTCACATCTCGCGTCGTCGGTATCGGCGGTGAGACCGTCGAGGGAACCGACCACGAGTGGCATGTCTTTCCCGACGGCGCGGCAACCTTCGACGACGGTCAGGGTGGCTGGTTCTATGCCTGCAACAGCGAGGTTTTCAGCGCCGGGCTGGGTGGCGTGAGCGCCGTGCACTTCGACGCCGACGGCAAGATCACCGCCGCCTATCCGATCCTCACCGGCAGTATCGCCAACTGCGCCGGTGGACCGACCCCGTGGGGCACATGGCTCTCCTGTGAGGAGGACTTCGGAAACGAACAGGGTCTGGTCTGGGAGTGCGACCCGAGCGGCGCAAGCGAACCGGTTTCCCATCCGGCCATGGGCCGGTGGGCGCACGAGGCCGCGGCGGTCGACCCGGTCGGCGAGAAGGTCTACATGACCCAGGATCATCCCGAGGGTCTGCTCTACCGCTATACCCCGACGAACTACCCCGACCTTTCCGAGGGCCTACTCGAAGCAGCGATACTGCGTGAAGGCGATGAAGTCTTATGGGAAGAGGTCCCCGACCCGTCGGGCGCTTCCGCTCCCACGCGCACGCAGGTAGAAGGGGCGGCGTTGTTCAACGGTGGCGAAGGCATCTGGTATCACGACGACTGGATCTACTTCTGCACCAAGGGCGACAACAGAGTGCATGCCGTCAACGTACGAACCGACCACTACGAGGGCGTCTACACCGCTGATCCGGCACAGGTCGCCGCCGGAACTGCCGTGCTCTCGGGCGTCGACAACATCACGGTCGAGGAGGGCACCGGCGATCTCTTCGTCGCCGAGGACGGCGGCAACATGGAAATCGTGACCATCACGCCCGACGGTGCCGTCAGCCCCTTCCTTCGCGTTCCCGGCCAGGACGACAGCGAGATCACCGGACCGTGTTTCAACCCGGCCGGGGACCGTCTCTACTTCTCGAGCCAACGCGGGCAATCGCCACGTGCCGTTTCCGACATCGTCCCCGGGCTCGAGGCGATCGGGAACACCGCCGGAATCACTTGGGAGATCTCCGGACCGTTCCGCGGGGCCGGGAAAG
This sequence comes from Acidimicrobiales bacterium, assembly GCA_965216815.1. Classification (GTDB taxonomy): domain Bacteria; phylum Actinomycetota; class Acidimicrobiia; order Acidimicrobiales; family SHLQ01; genus JADFOM01. The sequence continues at coordinate 829,916 of OZ244202.1, forward strand.
CTCCGAGCCCGTCGACCACCACGACGGTGCCGGCTTCCACCAGCACACCGTCGACGACGAGCGTCGCCTCGACGACCACCTCGTCGCCGCAGTCGACGACGTCTGCGGCCGCGTCCAGCACGAGCTCGCCCGCGACGACACTCGCGGCGGTCGCCACGAGCGACGGCGTCGGTGGCGGCAACGGCACCGCCGTCGCAATCGGAGTCGGCGCAGCGGTGGTACTCGCGGCCGGCGGAGCAATCGTCGCCGTGCGAAACCGATCAGCTGATGGTGACGATGGGGACGAGTCGCCGGGCTCGTAACCCCGCCATGACTACTCAGCAGTCCGCTAGATCAACGGTCCCGCGGCGGGGGCCAGTGGGCGTGACCCGGCCGGTCACCGGGTTCCACGAGTGCACAATGCGTGCCGCGATAGATCGACGGCATGCACTTGTTGCAATGGATGCACAATGAATCCGACTCGTCACCCTCACGCCAGCGATTGATCAGAGAGGGCTCCCGAAGAAGCGCCCGGCCCATCGCCACGAAATCGAACCCGGCGGCGAGCGCTTCGTGGACCGTGTCGAGGCGGCTGACCCCACCGATCAGAACCAGAGGCAAGTCCACCTCCGCGCGAACCTGCCGGGCATAGGGCAAAAAGAAGGCCTCTTCGAACGGGTACTCGGGCATGAACCTCTTCGCGGTCAGCTTGAACCCGGCTCGAATCGCCTTTGGAAAGATCGCCGCCATCTCCGCGATCGGTGCTTCGCCGCGGAACAGATACAGTGGGTTTTCGAAGCTGCTGCCGCCACTCAACTCCAGCGCGTCGAGCGTCGCGTCCTCCTCGAGGAGCTTCGCGAGCTGCACCGCCTCGTCAACCCAAAACCCGCCGGGAACACCGTCGGCGAGATTCATCTTCGCGATCACAGCGATGCGACCGTCGATCACCTCCGCCACCGCACCCGCGACCTCCCTCGCGAGCCGAGCACGGTTCTCCAGCGAACCACCCCAATCGTCGTCACGCTTGTTGAGCTTCGGGCTGAGGAAGTTCGACACGATGTAGCCGTGCCCGAAGTGCAACTCGATGCAGTCGAAGCCCGCGTCGATTGCGAGCGACGCCGCGCGTGCGAAGTCGTCGATCACCCGTGCCAGATCGGCTGCGGTCGCTGGCGTCGTGTATTTCATCGCCTGCTTTGCCAACACTCGTGACGCCGACAGACCCGGCCGCCCGTTCCCAGCGCCGACCGGGCCAGCATGGCCGAGCTGCATCGACGCCATCGCTCCACAATCGTGGACCATGTCGGAAAACCGCCTCAGATCGTCGACGATCTCCGGGCGCATCACGATCTCGTTCGGTGCGCCCTGACCATCTTCGGAGATGGCGCAATAGGCCAGCGTCGTCGTCCCGACACCACCTTCGATGTGAGCGCGGTGATAATCGATTATGGCGTCGCTCATCGAGTTGTCGATCGCCATCCCTTCGAACGTGGCCGCCTTGATGAACCGGTTGGGGAGTGTGATCGGACCGAGATCGGCCGGGGCAAACGGATCTACTGCGACTGAAGCCATGCCCCTTGTCTAGTCGTGTTGCGCAGCGAAGGCGACGGGCGCAGGTTCGGTCCCATCGCCGAGTAACCTTGAGTGGCCACGCGCGAGTGGCGGAATTGGCAGACGCGCAGGATTCAGGTTCCTGTGCCCGAAAGGGTGTGAGGGTTCAAGTCCCTCCTCGCGCACTTCGCTCGGCGCTCGTTTCGGCTTTGCCGAAACGTTGCGCCCTCGCTTCGTTTGCGCTCTGCGCGCGTTTGTCTCGCGCTCCGCTCCGGGGCGCTCGAGCCACGGCGGCTCTTGGCATCTGTTCGTTGAGTGGGTGTTGGTGCTCGCTCGGTGCTGCGCACCTCGCTTCGTTTCTGCTCGCGTTCCGGCTTCGCCGGCACTTTCGGGCTCAACTCAGCGGTGCCTGGAGGCTGCGCGGTGAGGTGCCCAAGCCCGAACCACATGGGTGTCAGGCACCGAGCTCAAGGCGCGCTGAGCCCAAGATCACTTTGAGCTCGGTGCCTGACACCGCTGAATTGGCGCCTTCAGTCAAGCGACAGGTGGTCACCTATCCGCTAACCCTCCTGGCACTGGTTTGCCTGCTGCGGGCCGCTTTCGGTTGCAGGTCCGCTTCTCGGTCACCTATCCGCTAACCCTCGCGACACCTCTGCCTCGCGGGTCGGTGAGCCGGCCCGTGTAGGTTTGTCGCCATGGGTCTGCGCAGCGTCGAAAGGGCGCTCGAACAAGGCGTCGAAGGCGCATTCAACCGGCTATTCCGCAGTGGTGTGCGCCCCGTCGAGATCGGCAAACGCGTCGTCCGCTCCCTCGAGGATGGTCGTTCCATCGGCGTCGACGGTCGCCCGATCGTGCCGAACCAGATCGCCGTCCAATTGGCCGCCGCCGACCACGCACAGCTCCAGCAGATATCGGAATCGCTACGCAGCGAGCTGGCCGAAGCGGTGCGCGGCCACGCCCGCGAAGAGTCCTACGGCTTTGCGGGACCTGTTGAGATCACACTCGTCGAACACCCGAAACTGAAGAAGGGCTCATTTCGCGTCGACGCACAGATTGCGGAAGCCCCAGGTGGAGCCCCGGTCGGGTCGCTGGTCCTCCCAACCGACGAGCGCATGGTGCTCGGCGAATACGTCGTCACGATCGGTCGTCTCGAGGAATGTACCATCACGCTCGGCGACCCGAACGCTTCGCGTCAGCACGCCGAGATCCGTCCGCACGGCCACAGCTACGTTCTGCGAGACCTCGGCTCGACCAACGGCACACTCGTCAACGACAGCCCGATCGGCGAGCACGTCCTGGGCGACGGCGACCGCATCCAAATCGGCAATACCGTCCTGGTGTTCAACGCATCCTGACGCGAAACCGTGCCAGACCAGGTTTCGCGGTGCTGGCGAGGGCCGCCCGTACGACGCAAACGTTCGTGGTCGCGGCACTAGGATCGGCGCGGCGTGAGCGAGCAAGTACTGAATATTCTCAAGCTCTGCCTCGTCGCGGTGCTCTATCTGTTCTTCCTACGGGTTCTCTGGGCAGTTGCGACCGAGGTTCGCGCGCCCGAGCTGGCTGCCAACCCGCCGCGGCCGCGTAGGCGAAGCAAAGCCAAGAGCACCTCCCCCCCACCGAGTAGCGACGGGCTCGTCGTCGTCCATCCCGCCGAGCTCGCCGGGCGTGTGTTCCCGCTCGGCAACGAGCTGACCATCGGTCGGGCGGCCGGATGCTCGATCTCGCTCGACGACACCTATGTGTCGCAACTCCACGCCCGGGTCTTCCGCAAGGACGGTGTGTTCCACGTCGAAGACCTCGGCTCGACCAACGGCACACTGCTCAACGACAGATCGATCACAGCGCCGGTAATCGTCCGAAAAGGCGACCGTATCCGCGTCGGTGGCACCGTCTTGGAGCTGCGCACATGACCCGGCTCGTCTGGGGAGCGTCGAGTCACGTCGGGCGCGTGCGCGAGGTCAACGAAGACGCCGTATACGGCAGCGACGACCTCGTAGCGGTCGCCGATGGCATGGGAGGTCACCGTGGAGGCAAGGTCGCGTCGGCGACCGCAATCGAGACGATCGAACAGAGTGGGGAGGAGTTCGAGGTCGCCGACGACTACGCCGTTCTGGTCCAGAGCGCGAACATCGCAGTCCTCGAGCGAGCAGCGGGCGATCCCGAACTTCAGGGAATGGGCACGACGATGGTGGCGCTCGGGATCTTCCGCAGCGCCCCGGCCGACGACGGCGACGACGCTCCCGAGCCCGTCGAGCGACTCGTCATCGCCAACGTCGGCGACTCGCGCGGCTACTCGTTGCGCGATGGGGAGTTGGTGCAAATCACCGAAGACCACAGCCTCGTCGAGACGCTGGTTAGAGAAGGTCGCATCACCCGCGAAGAGGCAGAGCACCACCCCAACCGCAACGTTGTCACCCGGGCGCTCGGCGTCGAACCGGAGGTGCTCGTCGACCTCTGGGAGTTCACACCGACGCCAGGCGATCGCTATCTGCTCTGTAGCGATGGGCTGTTCAACGAAGTCGCCGACAATCAGATCGCATCGACGCTGAGGCGGTTGTCCGACCCCGAAGAGGCCGCGGCCGAGCTCGTCCGCCTCGCTAATGAAGCCGGCGGTCGGGACAACGTGAGCGTCGTCGTCGCCGACGTCGTCGCCGACGACGATCCCGCGGGCACCGCTGTCTCGAGTGCCGATCGGGAAGCCGGGGCCGACGAGCCGATCGCTGCCTGGGCCGACGAGGGCGATCATGTCGAGGCGTCCGAGCGCCGCGGACCGCGGTTCACCTGGAGAACCGCCCTCTTCGGCTTGATGCTGTTGGCGGTGGCCGTCGGCGGAGTCGCCGCGATCGGCTCCTACGCCCGAGGTGCCTACTACGTCGGAGTCGGCGACGGTGACGAGGTGACTATCTACAAGGGTCGTCCCGGTGGAGTGCTGTGGTTCGACGCGACCGTCGAACGTCGGACTGGACTCGATCTCGAGGAGCTCGACGAAGCGGCACGCAGCGACGTCGAGGCCGAGCGCGAGCTCGACTCGCTCGACGAGGCGCTGAGCCTGGTCGAGTCGATCACTCCGTGAAGTCGCGGCGGCGCAACGCCGAACTCGGACTCATCGTCCTCGCGTCGGCGGTCACCGCCGGGGCGTACGTGCTGGCCAGCCTCGGCCAGTCGGCATCGATCCCTGCCAACATCGGGCCGTTCCTCGGCGTGGTCATCGGATTGCTGGTTCTCGCGCACCTCGCCAACCGTTGGCTCGCGCCGTCCGCCGACCCGGTCCTACTGCCGCTCGCGGCGCTACTGAACGGTCTCGGGTATGTCTTCATCGTCCGCCTCGCCGGCGATCTCGGCGATGACGCGGCCGACCTTCCCGGGCTTCAGGCCAACTGGGTCGCGATCTCCATCGCGGCATACGTAGGCGTGCTGTTGTCGGTCCGACGGGTTCGCTCGCTCGAGCAGTACCGCTACATCCTCGCCGTGATCGGTCTGGTGCTGCTCCTCGTGCCTCTCCTGCCCGGCATCGGTCGCGAGATCAACGGAGCACGAATCTGGGCGAGCATCGGCCCGGTCAACTTCCAGCCGGGCGAGTTTGCGAAACTCGCGCTCGCGATCTTCTTCGCTGCGTACCTCACCGACAAGCGAGAACTGCTGCAACAGGCGACGGTTCGCATCGGCCCCGTGCGCTTTCCGGAGCCGCGCCACCTCGGCCCGATCCTCTTCGCCTGGGGCCTGTCGATTCTCGTGATGATCGCGGAGAAGGACCTCGGTTCGTCCCTGCTGTTCTTCGCCATGTTCGTCGTGCTCCTCTGGGTCGCAACCGAGAAGCTCGGCTATGTCGTCCTCGGCTTCTTGATGTTCGGAGCCGGTGCAGCCTTCACCTGGTCGCAGTTCAGCCATGTGCAGGACCGCGTGTCGACCTGGCTCGATCCATGGTCGGTCGCAAAAGAGGAGGGGTTCCAGACGGTCGAGTCGGCGTTCGCTCTCGCGGAAGGTGGATTGACCGGCTCGGGACTCGGACTCGGAGAGCCCGATCGCATACCCGAGATCGAGACCGACTTCATCTTCGCCGCTATAGGCGAGGAGCTCGGGCTCCTCGGTGCCGCGGCGGTCTTGATGGCCTATCTGTTGATGATCGGTTCGGGATTGCGAATAGCTGTTCGGGCCCCGCGGACATTCGACAAGCTCCTCGCCGTCGGCCTCACAACCCTCATTGGCACCCAGGCGTTCATCATCATCGCCGGCGTCATACGACTCGTGCCGCTCACCGGCATCACCTTGCCGTTCGTGTCCTACGGTGGATCGTCGCTGCTCGCGAACTATGTGCTGCTGGCGTTGCTCATCCGTCTGTCCGATGAGGTCGAGGGAGACGCCGCCGACGAGGCGTCTGGGGCGGCCAGCGAGCCCGTAGCGGTATGAACAAGCAGATCCGGCGACTCGCCGGGGTTCTCGCCGTTCTCTATGTCGCGCTGTTCGTTCAACTCAACATCGTGCAGCTGTTCGGCGCGCAGCGCCTCAAGGACGACCCGAACAACACCCGCCCGCTGTTCGAGGATTTCGACGAGCTGCGCGGCGACATCGTCACTGCCGACGGAGCGATCGTCGCAACGTCGGTCGAGATCGACGATCCGCGGTTCGATCGCCGCCGGGTATATCCCACCGAGGACCTGTTCGCACACGTGAGTGGCTTCTTCTCGTTCAACTTCGGCGCCGACGGTGTCGAGCGGGAGTACAACGATCTGCTCACCGGCGACACCGCCGAGCAGCAGTTCGGTGACCTCAGTGCGCTGCTCGACGATCGGGACCCGACCGCCGACGTCATCCTCACGCTTCGCCAGGACGTCCAGACGGTCGCCAAGGAGATGCTCGGCGAGCGGCAAGGGTCGGTCGTCGCGCTCGACCCGCGAGACGGGTCCATCCTCGCCGCTTATACGTGGCCGACGTACGATCCGAACTTCTTGTCCGACCCCGACGCCGCCAATGCCGACGCTGCAAGACGATTGCTGCTCGACTCCGACCTCGATCCGCTGTTACCGAAGTTCTACCGCGAGATCTTCTTCCCAGGCTCGACCTTCAAGGTCGTGACTGCATCGTCCGGTGTCGACAACGACGTGGTCGACCGAACCGAGCCGGTCTATCCGACTGTCACCGAGTACACGCCACCGCTCACGACGCGGCCGATCTCGAACTTCGGGGGTTCGGCCTGCGGCGGGAACCTCTTCGACATCCTTCGCCGGTCGTGCAACTCGTCGTTCTCGCAGATGGCGTCCGAGCAGCTTGGACCCGAGCCGCTCATCGCCACTGCCGAGGATTTCGGTTTCAACGAGTCGGTGCCCATTGACCTGCCGGCTCCGGCAGAGTCCAACTTCCCGACCGACTACGGCGATTTCGTGGCACCGGTCACCGAGTACGTCGAAGATCCGTTGCCCGGCCCCGGTGGGGAGCCTGCCGATGTCTTCGACAACCAGGCCGCCCTGGCGCAGGCCGCCATCGGCCAGAACGATGTGAAGGCCACGCCGATGCTCATGGCGATGATCGCGGGTGCGCTCGGTAACGAGGGGATCATGATGGAGCCCCACGTGATGGCATCGGCGGTCGATCAGACCGGCCGAACCATCGATGAGTACCGCCCGTCGGTGTGGCAGCAGGTAACGGCTCCGTCGACGGCGTCGCTGATGCGCAGCGCGATGCAGGGTGTGGTCGACGGCGGCACCGCGTCGGGGCTGGCGCTACCGGGATTCGAGGTTGGCGGCAAGACGGGGACGGCGCAGCTCGGCACTCCCGAGCCGCAGTCTCACGCGTGGATCATCGGATTCGCAGGTCTACCGGACGAGCCGCCGAGCGTGGCGGTCGCGGTGATCGTCGAGGCACAGCCCGGGGCGTCCGAGCAAACCGGCGGACGTGTCGCAGCCCCGATCGCCAGGGCTGTTCTCGAACAGGCTCTCCAGACTCCGGTGCCCGTCACTCCGAACTGAATGCGACGAGCAGCCCCTGCCGGTAACGGCGCCCCGTGCCGGTCAGGTGCGTGAGCCATTCGGTGGTCGGGTGAGGGTTAGAATCGTCTGTCATGTCTCAGCAGGGACCAACCGTTTTCGGCGGACGGTACGAGCTTCAGCGACAGCTCGCGCGCGGCGGAATGGCCGACGTTTTCCTCGCACGCGACCAGACCCTCGACCGCCAGGTTGCCGTCAAAGTTCTCATCGCCGAGTTCGCTTCCAACCCGGCGTTCGTCGAGCGGTTCCGGCGCGAGGCTCAGGCAGCGGCGAACCTGAACCACCCCAACATCGTCGGCATCTACGACTGGGGCGAGGAACGCGGCACCTACTTCATCGTCATGGAGTACGTCGAAGGGCGAAGCCTCGCAGAGATCCTCCGCACAGAAGGGCCGATGCACCCCGATCGCGCGGCTGAGGTTGCGATCGATGTAGCGATGGCCCTCGACGCGGCCCATCGGCAAGACCTCGTCCATCGCGACATCAAGCCGGGCAACGTTCTGCTCTCGCCGACGGGTGAGGTGAAGGTGGCCGACTTCGGAATCGCCACCGCCATCGCCGCGGGCACCGACAACAACCTCACCCAGGCCGGCCAGGTCATGGGCACCGCCACCTACTTCTCGCCCGAACAGGCACAGGGTCACAAGGTCGACCAGCGCTCGGACATCTACTCGCTCGGCGTCGTTCTATACGAGATGCTCACCGGCGACCCACCGTTCAGCGGCGAGACGCCGCTTTCGGTCGCCTACAAGCACGTGCAGGAAAAGCCCGTGCCGCCTTCGGACAATGGCGCGACGATCGCCCCGTCGCTCGAGGCGATCACGATGAAGGCTCTCGCGAAGGAGCCCGGGCGCCGCTATTCGGGCGCGGCAAAGCTCGCCGCCGATTTGCGACGTTACCGCGAAGGCCAACACGACCTGGGCGCGGCGGCGGCAGCTGCCGGTGCGGCGGGTGCCGCCGCCGGTGTTGCTGCCACCGGCCTCGCCGACGGGCCGACCGACCCACCGCCGCCGGGAGCTGCCGGTCAACCGACGATGGCGTCGCCTGCGGCCGCTGCCCCCGGCACGCCTCCGGGCGGTTACCCCCAGGCGGCCGGTCCCCCGTCGGGGACCTACTACACCGTTCCGCCGCGCGACGATGGCTGGCGTCGCTCGACTGTGTTCGCTGTCGCATTCGTGGCGCTTGTCGCCGTGCTGATCGGGCTGCTGCTGGCGCTTCGCGCCGCGCTAGACAGCGGCAACGACGACCCGTCGGTCGAGACCGTCACGCTCGCGCGCGTCGAGGGGCTCCCACTCGAAGAAGCTCAGGCGGTCCTCGAAGCCGACGGTCTGCGCGTAACACCGGAGTTCGAGGAGAACGCCGATGTGCCCGAAAACGAAGTGTTCCGACAGGATCCCGCCGCGGGCACCATCGTCGAGGTCGACAGCGAGGTCGTTCTCACCGTCTCGAAACCGAGCGAGGAGTTCGAGCTCCAGAACCAGGTCGGCAAGACGAGCACCGACGCCGAGGAGTTTCTCAGGAGCCAGGGTCTAGAAGTCGCAATCGAGACCGAAGAGCACCCCGACGCACCCGTGGGTGAGGTCATCGGGATGGATCCACCGGCCGGCACCACCGTAAACGAGGGCGACACAATCACGCTGATCGTCTCACAGGGTCCGGGCACCTGCACCGTGCCGGACGTAAAGGGCAAGTCGAGCAACGATGCAGTCGCCGAGATAATTCGGGCGAGGTTCGAGCAGGAAACCGACACCGAAGGCAGCAACTCGGTTGCCGAAGGCAACGTGATCCGTACCGAACCTCCGGCGAACACGCCACTGAACTGTGGTGAGACGGTCAAGATCGTCGTGTCGAGCGGAACACCCCAGGCGATGGTGCCCAGCTTCGTCGGTCTCATCCCCGAGGCGGCACAGGCTGCGGCCGATGCTGCGGGCCTCGTGCTAGTGATAGTCGAGGTCGAAGTTCCCGCCGGCAGTGACCAGGTCGGGCGCGTTGTTTCACAGTCACCGGCGCTCAACACCAGCGTTGCGGTCGGCTCGGAAGTCACCGTCGAGGTCGGCAAGGCTGCTGCGCCGACCACGACCCAGCCGCCGTCAACCACGACCCAGCCGGCGAACACCACGTCTACACAGCCGCCGACCACGGCGTAGGTCAGTCGGGCGTTGCAGGAGCTGTGGCTCAGACGGCCAGGAAGTTGCTCAACAGATCGTGACCGGCGACGGTGAGGATCGACTCGGGGTGGAATTGCACACCTTCGATCGGCTGGGTGCGATGGCGCAGTCCCATGATCGTGCCATCGTCGGTGCGCGCGGTGACCTCGAGCTCTGCGGGTACCGAGTCGGGGTCGACTACGAGCGAGTGGTAACGGGTGGCTTCGAGCGGATCGGGCAGCCCGGCGAAGACTCCGCCGGCGTCGTGGGTGATGACCGAGGTCTTGCCGTGCATGACTCGCTCGGCGCGCACGATCTTGGCTCCGAATCCCTGGCCGATGCACTGATGGCCGAGGCACACGCCGAGGATCGGAATCGATGATCCGAATTCAGAGATCGCCTCGTTGCTCACGCCGGCATCGTCGGGCGTTCCCGGCCCGGGGCTGATGAGAATGCGATCGGGGACCAACTCGGCGATGTCGTCGGTGCTGAGAGCGTCGTTGCGCGCGACGATCGGCTCGGCGCCGAGCTCACCCAGATATTGGACGAGGTTGTAGACGAACGAGTCGTAGTTGTCGATGACCAGCACGCGCACGGAGCCGACGGTAGCAACGGCGCGCACCGTTGCGGTGTGCGGCCTTTCGATAGTATTGGTCGCCATGCCACGCCCCCAGAAGCGCAGGATCGAAGGCGGCGGTCGCGTCACCCCGAAGGGAACGCGGCCCGAGTCGGTGCAGAAAGACATCGAGCGCGACGCGACCAAGCTCCCGCCCTCGCCGATGTGGGTTCCGGTGCTGATGTTCACGTTGCTCGGGATTGGCATCGTGATGATCTTCCTCAACTACACCGGCACACTCCCCGGCGCTCCGGACAACCTCTACCTACTGGGTGGTCTCGGCCTCATCCTCGCCGGCATCATCACCGCGACCCAGTACCGCTGACAGGATTTCTGAACCTTGGGGTGTCATATACCGCACCGGAGGGTTCAGAAATCTCGGGCGTCGGGGTTTTCTGAACCTTGGGGTGTCATATACCGCACCGGAGGGTTCAGAAATCTCGAAAACGGTCAAATGACACCCGTGTGATTTCCCACAGGGCTGTCCACAGCCTGTGGAAAACGTTGCTGCGGGCTAGTCCGCCCAGGGACAGCGCGGCGCCTCGATCGGGGAGAGCGCGGTTACTCGACCGGGGAGACGAGGTCCATGTCCTCGAGACAGTGGCGCGGAGGCTCGGGGTCTTCGTCGACCGCTGCGGTCATCCGAACCTCGGTGCCACAGATGCTGCATCGATACTGGAGCTTCACCTTGCGGAGCTCGCCGGCGGGCGGGGGTTCGGGGATCGGCTGAGCGAGCGCTCGCAGGAATCCGAAGCCGATCCGCACGAGGACCACAGCTACTGCGATTGCGATCAAGACGCGCAGAACATCCCACACGAAGACGAGGCTACTGGGGTGCCGTAGGCTCGATGCGAAGCGCACGACATGCCCCGCTCGTCGACGCGGACACGGCCGCTGCCGAAGCTCGGGAACGCAGGCACTCGCGGTGCAGGTCGGCGATCGCAACCAGATCCGAAACGCCCTGCGGTCTCCCCCTCGCCAGCGCGCCGCCGTCGCGGTTGACGATTTCAGGATCGAGTCCGAGCCGGTCGATTAGGTGCAACTCGATCACGGCGGCCTGCGCATCGATTGCGACATCGGCGACACGATCGGTGAGCCGGGGATCGCACTCGAAGCCCACGCACTGATCGCGCGCGACGATCCGGGTTTGCCCTGGCCCCGGCACAGACGTGAGCATCATGGCTATGGCGACGTCGCCGCCGCAGACCCAAGTCGTGGCAGTGATCGATCCATCGGATGCGAAGACGCCCGGCTCCCGCCCAACCGGTTCGTCTCGGGACGACGCAACGTCGTCGAACAGCGTCGGCTCGGACGACCCTGACGACGCCGGCACATCGACGAGCGATGGACCGCGGCGCTCGTCTTCGGTACGGCGCTTGCGCATCGCTGCCGCCCAGGCGACCTGCTGGTCGGTGTCGATCGACGCCGCGGCGGCGAGTTGTTCGCATGCGTGCGGTCCGTCGTCGGGGCCGGCGAGGTCCGCCCAGGGGCGCCCGTAGTCACGCCCGCAAAGCGTCGCACCTGGCGGGACCTTCGACTCGTGGGCGATCCCGAGCACGAGCGCGGCGCTCGCCCGTCCGGCAGCGATGGCGTCGATCGCTGCGTCGAGCGCAGCGTGGCCGCTCAGTTCACCGTTGTCGATCATCACCGCTGCCGGCCCGACCCAGCCACACCGGGTGAGTGCCGCGTTGGCAACGTTTCCCGCCAGCGCTCCGACCCGTTCGACACACGCAGCGAACACGGGAGGCGGTGAAGCCGGATCGATCGCCGATCGCTCCACCATCGCCTCGATGACGATTGCGAGCAGGTCGACAGGGTGGTGCGACGCCAGCGCGCCATGGGCCGGTGCCACAGGGGTACGTGCGGCGTCGGCGATGAACACGTCTCCACCGTTGAGCCCAGGATCCATGCGCGAACTGTATCCATTCACGGTCACCCGGTAGCCTTGCGCACCGAGCACAGGTAGGGAAGCGAGGAGCGACGTGGAGAACCTGCCCGATGAGATCAACACAGCGCTCTTGGTGCTGCGCGTCGTGCTCGGTGTGACGATCGCGGCACACGGCTACGGCAAGTTCTTCCAGGGAGCTCGCATCCCTGGAACGGCAGGATGGTTCGACAGCATGGGCATGCGGCCTGGAAAGGTCCACGCTGTACTCGCCGCCGGAACCGAGGTCGGCACCGGTGTGCTGCTGTCGCTCGGACTGTTGACGAGCTTCGGCGCAGCGGGTCTCGTCGGCCTCATGGTCGTCGCCGGCTGGACAGTGCACCGCCACAACGGCTTCTTCATCATCAAGGAGGGCTGGGAGTACGTCTTCTTCCTGGCGGTGGCGGCGATCGTGGTCGCCATGCTCGGCCCGGGCGATTGGTCGGTCGACGCTGCGCTCGAGATCGACACCGACCTCGACGGATGGACCGGATTGGCCATCGCCGGCGGTCTCGGCGTCGCATCGGGCGTCGGACTGATGGCGGCGTTCTACCGGCCCTCGTCGGTCGAGTCCTGACTCTCACGCAACAGCGCTTCATGCCGATGGAACACCATGCGCCCACTCCGGCTTCTCGCGTCCGCATGCACGATCACGATCCTCGCGGCGGCCTGTAGCTCATCGGGTTCCGGCGAACCCGGCGCGGTCGGCTTCGCCGATCCCACGACGGTGGTCGAGATCAACATCGTCGCCACCGAGTTGATCGACGAACACGGCATCTGGCCCGACACGGTCGATGCCCGACGCATGTCCATTCTCCATCAGGTCCTCTACGAAACGTGGGCGGTGTTCGATGGCGAGGCCGCGGGCACGATCCCCGACAGCGGTCACCGACGACTCGCCGCTTCCTTCGGTGCCGAGTCGATCGATGAGGCCACGAACGCGGCTGCCTACACGGTCTTCGAAGAGCTGTACGACGACTCGGCCGGAGCGCGCGAGCGAATCGAAGCGTTTGGCACCGAGACGGGCACAACCGATGTCCTGCCAGGCATCCAGGGTCCGGATCAGCTCGGGGCGCGCATCGCGGACATGATCCTCACCGAACGCAGAGCGGACGGAGCCAACGAGGACTTCTTCTATCGCCCGCCGCAATCGGGTGTCGCCGGCACCCCCGGCCCTCAGCCGCAACAGTGGCAGCCGCTCACCGTCCCGACGGGCGTCGCCGTCGACGGCGACGGCAAGCCGGTCGTCGATCCCGACGATCCGCTGTCTCGCGAAGGCCAGGTCTTCGAAACGGCGCAGTGGGGAACCGTCACACCCCAGGCGCTCACCTCGGGCGATCAGTACCGACCGAGCGAACCACCTCCTCGACCACTCAACCGCCAGTCCGGCGACTACATCGACGAGCTGTTGTCGATCGCGCGGGGACCGTCCGAGCTGGACGAAAGCGCCCGCGCCGAAGTGGCGTTGTGGACCGATTCGTCGCCGGTCGTCACCTGGAACGTCCTGACACGAGATCTCATCGCTGACAACGCTCTGTCCGGTACCGAACAGACGCAGTTGTTGTTCGTGCTCAACGCTGCGCTGCACGACGCGTACGTTGCAGCCTGGGATGCGAAGGCGGCCTACCGTTCTCCACGACCCATCACCGAGATCCAGCGACTTCTCGTCGCCGACGAGGTCGCCGACTGGACTGGTGAGCCGACGACGATCGCTGACTGGGCGCCCTACCAGGATCCTCGGGTTGTGACTCCGGCGTCGCCGGCCGTCGTGGCAGAACACGCCGTGGCTGCCGCCTCGGCGACGACGGTCCTCGACCAGTATCTCGACGGTTCGGTTGGCTTCACCATCGAGGTCGCGGCGCGAGAGGCCGACTGGACGGTCGGGCCCGCAGAAGCACTCACCTTGGAGTATCCGTCGGTCGAGGACGCGGTGGCTGCGTCGGTGTCGGCGTCGCTCGATGCCGGAATAGTCATCGAGGACGAGGCGCGGTTGGGCCGCGAGCTCGGGACGTTCATCGGGGCCGAGGTATACCGTCAGCTCGTCAAGCTCTGGATCTAGCCCCGTTGGGCCGGTCCGAGTCGACGGGCGTGCACGAGAAACGGAGTCGGGGCATTCTTGTGCGATGAGCATCATCCACAAGAGCAACGCGCCAGACGTCGACATCCCCGACGTCCCGATAACCGATCTCGTCTTCCGCAAGGTCGATGAGCTCGCCGACAGCACGGCGATGGTCGATGGAGCGACCGGAGCCGAGTGGACCTTCGCTGAACTCTACGACTCGGTGAAACGGCTTGCCGGCGGCTTGTCGGCGCAGGGCTTCGGTCCCGGGTCGACTCTCGCGATCCTCGCGCCGAACATGCCCGAGTACGCCGTCGTGTTCCACGGAGCGGTGCGTGCCGGTGGAACCGTTACCACCGTCAACCCCACGTACACGCCCGAGGAGATCCAGCACCAGCTCGTTGACTCGGGCGCCACCGCGATCTTCACGATCGAGGCTGCCGTGCCGCTGGCTCAGGCAGCAATGGCGGGAACCTCGGTGACCGAGATCATCGTCGCCGGCGAGGCCGAGGGGGCGACATCTCTCGAGTCCCTCTACGGCGACCCCATCGAACAGGTGACGGTCGACGTCTCCGACCACGTCGCTGTGTTGCCGTATTCGTCCGGCACGACCGGTCTGCCCAAGGGTGTCATGCTCACGCACCGCAACCTCGTCGCGAACATCGTTCAGATCGAAGCGTTGATGGCATATCAGCCAGGAGAGGTAGCGCTCGCAGCGTTGCCGTTCTTCCACATCTACGGCATGCAGGTGCTGATGAACGGGCTCCTCGCGCAGGGCGTCGAGGTCGTTTCCATGCCGCGGTTCGATCTCCCCGAGGCGCTCGGGCTCGTTCAGAAGCATGGAATCACACAGTTCTTCGCCGTCCCGCCGATGGTGCTTGCGCTGGCCAAACACCCGATCATCGACCAGTTCGATCTGTCGTCGTTGAAGATGGTGTTCTCGGGCGCGGCCCCTCTCGGCGCCGATCTGGCGCACGAGGCGGGTAGCCGCATCGGCTGTGAGGTGGTGCAGGGATACGGCATGACCGAGCTCTCGCCGGTCACCCACCTCACGCCGACCGGTGAGTTCAAGCCCGGATCGTCGGGCGTCACCGTCCCATCGACGGAATGTCGGATCGTCGACGAGGAAGGCGAAGACCAGCCCGTCGAGGGTGAAGGCGAGCTCTGGGTGCGCGGTCCGCAGGTAATGAAGGGCTATCTGAACAACGCCGAAGCGACCGCCGGCACCATCGACGAAGACGGCTGGCTACACACCGGCGATGTCGCGAAGTTCGATGCCGACGGTCACGTCTACATCGTCGATCGAGTCAAGGAGCTCATCAAATACAAGGGTTTCCAAGTACCGCCCGCCGAGCTCGAAGCTCTGTTGTTGACCCATCCTGCAGTCGCGGATGTTGCGGTCATAGGTGTCGCCGATGACGAGGCAGGAGAGCTACCCAAGGCGTTCATCGTCTTGAAGCCCGATGCTTCCGCCACCGCCGACGAGCTTCAGGAGTTCGTGAAGGGCCACGTTGCCACCTACAAGCAGATCCGCATCGTAGAGTTCACCGACGAGATCCCGAAGTCCGCGTCGGGCAAGATCCTTCGCCGCATGCTTCGCGATCAGTCGTGAGTAGGACGCGGGGACAGACCCCGTGTCCTACTCAAAAGGGTGTGTTCACCGAAGAAGGAGAGCGTGATACATGGGATTCCATGACCTGGAGATGACATCGATCAAGGGCGAACAGGTTTCGCTCGGCGACTACGAGGGCAAGGTCTGCTTAGTAGTCAACGTCGCTAGTGAATGAGGGCTGACGCCCCAGTACGCAGGTCTGCGTGCTCTTCATCACGATTTCGCTGACCAGGGCTTCACGGTCCTCGGGTTCCCGTGCAACCAGTTCGGCAAACAGGAGCCCGGTTCCGACGCCGAGATCCTCGAGTTCGCCAGTTCGAACTACGACGTCGACTTCCCAATGTTCTCCAAGATCGAGGTCAACGGCGACGGCGAAGCCGAGCTCTACACCATCTTGAAGGCTGCACAGCCCGGCGACGGTGACACTCCCGACATCACCTGGAACTTCGAGAAGTTCCTCGTCGGTCGCGATGGGACCGTGCTGGCGCGCTACGCCCCACCGACCACACCCGAAGACATCGCCGCGGAACTACCTACATACGTGTAGACCAGGCACCGACCCACCACTGCGCCAGCCGTTCGGAGACCAGCCGGACCATTCCTCAGTCGGCTTGCGCAGTCGATTCGCGCACGGCGCCGGCGAAGATGCCCTTGGCCATGAGGCTCGACTCGGTGCGCCGGCGCGCTGCGTATATCTCGGCTCGCGCTTGGTGCGCGGCCGCGTCGGTCCAATCTGCGTCGACCGCGATCTCGATGAGGTGACACGCGAGACGGAAGTCGCCCGAATCTGCGACCTCGGTGGCCCTCGCGACCAGTGAGTCGACGCCGCCCGCGAGCTGGGCGAGCTCGGCACCGAGCTCCGAGCGGCGGGCGGGTTTCAGCGTGTCCGGTCGGAAGTCCCACCATCCGCCGTAGAGACGCCAGATGTTCCGCACGACGAACTCGGGTTCGTCATACACGGGTTGCATCCACGGGCGCTGCAAGTGGTCGGGCGGGAGACGGACCGAGTGCACGATCTCGTCGAGTGACGCGCCCGCGTTCATCGCCGAAACGGTCTGTTCGACCAGCGACTCGAGCGCACCCGCGAGGTCGCCGAGGACCCGGTTGATCCGCTCGCTTCCTTCGATCGGAAGGCCGTGCGCGGGCAGCAGAAGATCGGCGTCGTAGGACTGCATCGTGCGCAATGCCCGGGCCCACTCGAGCGGGTAGCGCTGTACCTTCTGCGGATTGCCTGCGTTCGGAAACACCCATGTCACGAAGTCGCCGACGCACAAGGCCCGGTGTGAGGGCACCCAAGCCCAACAATGGTCATCGGTCTCGCCCCGATCGTGATGCAGTACGAATTCGACATCGCCGACGCTGATCGTCAGCTGATCGGCGAAGGTCGTCGTCGGCCACATCGTCTCGGTGGGCAGAAACCGATCGGACCCGACCATCGAGGGCACGCCCTCTCGCCCCACGTTGCCGAACTGACGGGCGTTGATCGTGATGTTGTAGTCGTTGGTCTCGTCGTAGCGTCGGAATCGCACCGGGACCTGGTCGTGACCGACGACGGCTGGTCGGCGGTGTCCGCGCGCCTCAGCATCGGCAGCGACAGCGCCGCTGCCGCCGACGTGGTCGATGTGGCCGTGGGTGTAGACCAGGCTGTCGACGGGATCGGTGCGCCAGCCGCGAAGTGCAGCCGTCACCGCTTCCCCCGTGTTCGCGTGGCTGGTGTCGAAGCACACAAGACCGTCGCCGGTGCGAAAGGCGATCATGTGAGAGAACGATTCGACGATGGCAATGTCGTCGGTCAGTTCGGTCAGCTCGTTGGTGATGCGGTTCGTCGATTCGTCGACTGCGCCGTAGTCGATCGCCCGACTGGCGAGCTCGAGAGGGTTGGTTGTCGTCACGATGTCGCGTGGCCGTGGTCGATGGCCGGTTCCATGTGCACTCCTCGTTCGGTGCGGCGAGCATATGCACCGTCGCTGGGGCGGGCCAGACCCAGCTGCCCACCCGATTGGAGATGACATGCGAATCGATGGCGGTCTACAGGACGACCTGACCAATGCCCGAGAGCGATCGGCGATGTTCGAGTCGTGGGGATACGACGGCGTGTTCACCGCTGAGCTCAAACACGACCCTTTCCTGCCCGCGCTGGTCGCTGCGGAGGCGACCGAACGGATCGAGATCGGGACCGGAATCGCCGTCGCGTTCGCACGCAACCCGATGACGCTCGCGAACCTCGGGTACGACCTACAACGTCACAGCGGCGGCCGCTTCATCCTCGGCCTGGGTTCTCAGATCGAACCCCACATCACCAAACGCTTCTCGATGCCTTGGTCGTCGCCTTCGTCGCGCATGCGCGAGCTCGTATTGGCGGTTCGGGCGATCTGGGAGTGTTGGGAGAGTGGCGGGGATCTCGATTTCCGAGGGGAGTTCTACACCCACACGCTCATGACACCGATGTTCGATCCAGGGCCGAACCCGCATGGCAGTCCGAAGGTCTTTCTCGCCGGCGTTGGACCCAGGATGACCGAGGTCGCGGGTGAGGTCGCCGATGGATTCGTGGCGCACGGGTTTACGACGCCCGACTACTTCTGGGCGAGGACGCTGCCTGCCCTCGAGCGGGGGTTGTCCAAGTCGGGTCGAACGCTCGACGACTTCGAGATCTCCATGCCGTTGTTCATTGCCGAAGAGGGGGGCGATGATTCGATCGGGCGCACGCAGCCGGTCCGAAAGCAGCTCGCCTTCTACGGATCGACACCTGCGTACCGTCCGGTGCTCGACCATCACGGCTGGGGCGACCTTCAGCCGCAGCTCAACGCGCTCTCCAAACAGGGTCGTTGGGACGAGATGGCGGGTTTGATCGACGACGATGTGGTCGAGGCCTTTGCGGTGCGCGCTCGTCCTGGCCAAATCGCCGATCGGGTGGCCGAGCGCTACGGGGGAGTGCTCGATCGGCTCCAATTCTCGGCGCCCGTCGCCGACGATCCCGAGACGTGGAGGCCAGTCGTGGCTGCGCTCAAGGAGATCTGACGGTTGCGTCGGTCGTGGGAGCGGTTGGCCGCCACCCCGCGCGGACGGCGGTGGTTGCGATCGCTTCGCTCGCTGAATCCGGGCTGCATGCGCAGCGCGCTCGGCCGCGCCACCTGGCCGGACCGGCGTTGATCTCGTATGAGGCCGACATCATCGTCCTCATGAACGCGAAGTCGGAGATCGTGTCGGAAGGGCACATCGCAGACGACGCGCGCCGCCTGAGCAAGTTCGCTCGATCGGTTGTGTTCTCCGTCGAGAAGAACCGATCGGGGGAGGCGAATGTCGACCTGGATTTCCGCCGCGACTTCGCCTGGTTCCGGTTCGACCCCGCTGGCGTGTTCACCCAGGAGCACCTCATCGACGAGGCCCTCCATAGAAGCTGAATCGACCGGTCTCAGCGACCCCTGATCGATCGGGCGATGATGTTGCGACGAACTTCGCTCGTGCCGGCGCCGATTTCGAGCAGCTTGGACGCTCGGTAGAGCCGGTTGACCTCCATCTCCCAGATGAAGCCGCTACCTCCGTGAATCTGCATGGCGTCTGACGCTGCGTGCGTGTTGACCTCGGCCGCGTAGAGGATGGCAGCTGCGGAGTGAGCGTGGATGCTGTCGTTGAGGGACTGGTCGGTCTCGGCCTTTTCACACATCTCGAGCACTCGGTAGCAGTAGGTTCGAGCGGTCTCGAGGCCGACCCACATGTCGGCGAGCTTGTGCTGAATGACCTGGAAGTCGGCGATTGGCCGGTCGAATTGTTCGCGGTTCTCGGCCTGTTCGAGCGATAGTTCGAGGCAACGTTCGGTCATGCCGACCGATCCGAGTGCGAGAAAGGCTCGCTCGATGTCGAGGCCGCTCATCACGATCGATACTCCGGCGTCTTCTTGGCCGAGCAGGTTCGACGCCGGCACCCGGCAATCCTCGAACAGCAGCTCGCCGGTTTGGCTACCACGGAACCCCTGCTTGACCATCTTCTGCGCCACCGAAAAGCCCGGGCAATCGGTCTCGACCACAAACGCGGAGATCCCATGGGCACCGGCATTCAGATCGGTCTTCGCATAGGTCAACACGATGTCGGCGATCGGACCGTTGGTGATGAACAGCTTCGAACCGTTGAGCACGTATTCATCGCCGTCGCGCACGGCAGTGGTCGCCATCGACCCCAGTGCGTCCGACCCGGCTCCGGGTTCGGTCAGGCCGAGCGCCCCGACCAGCGAGCCGTCGCAGAGTCCAGGAAGGAAGCGGTGCCGCTGTCGGTCGTCGGCGTTGCGGTAGATGTTGTTGGTGCAGAGGTTGTCGTGTGCGCCCCAGCTGAGCCCGATCGCAGCGTTCCACTTGTGCATCGCCTCGCAAATCAGCCCGGCCTCGAGGAGACCCAGACCCTGACCCCCGAACTCCTGGGGGACGGTTGCGCCGAGATAGCCCTGCTCGCCGAGCATGAGGAAGATCTCGTCGGGCCACGATTCTTCGTCGTCCATCACCGCTGCCAGCGGCGCCAGCTTGTCGCGACAGAACCGCTCGGCCTCAGAACGGATCTGTTGCTGGGTCTCGGTCAGCGCGAAGAGGGTCACCGCGCTGCATAGTATGGCGGCCGCATGGCGAACGGAACCACTAGGAGACTGCTGGGCAGTGCAGCATCGGTGAGGGTGGTCGTGGGATGTCCGTGATCGCGAGCAAGGTCGATGCCGGTTCCGAGGACTTCCAACGCAATCGGGCCTCGATGCTCGTGCATCTCGATCGGCTCGCCGAGCTCCACGCCGAAGCGGTCGACGGTGGCGGCGAGCGGTACCGGGAGAGGCATCGCGATCGTGGGCGTTTGCTCGCGCGGGAACGGGTCGAGCTGCTGGTCGACGCCGACGCCCCCTTTTTGGAGTTGTCGACCACGGCGGGAGCTGACACCGAGTTCGCCACCGGAGGGTCGCTCGTCACCGGCCTCGGGGTCGTTTCGGGAACCGAGTGCGTGATCCTTGCCAACGACCCGACCGTCAAGGGCGGGTCGTTCAACCCCATATCGGTGCGCAAGATCCTGCGTGCGCTCGACATCTGCCTCGAGAACCGTCTGCCGATGATCTTCCTCGTCGAGTCGGGGGGCGCAGATCTGCCTCACCAGCTCGAGATCTTCCTTCCCGCCGGCGAGATCTTTCGCAAGATCACAGAGCTGTCCGCTGCGTCGATACCCACCGTGTCGCTCGTGTTCGGCAACTCGACCGCCGGCGGGGCTTACCTGCCGGGAATGAGCGACTACGTGGTCATGGTCGATGAGCAGGCAAAGGTGTTTCTCGGCGGACCACCACTGGTGAAGATGGCGACGGGGGAGGATGCCACCGAGGAGGAGCTCGGGGGTGCGCGCATGCACGCAGCGGTCTCCGGGGTGGCCGACTACTTCGCCGTCGACGAGCAAGACTGCCTGAGGTTGGGAAGACAGGTCGTGCGGCGGTTCGGCCATGGCAAGCTCGGACCCGAACCTCGGCTCGACACTGAACCGCCCCGGTACGACCCCGAGGAGATCCTTGGCATCGTTTCGACCGATCTCAAGGTGCCGTTCCCGGTGCGAGAGGTGCTCGCCCGCGTCGTCGACGGGTCGGAGCTCGATGAGTTCAAGCCGCGCTACGGCCCGAACCTGGTCTGTGGTTTCGCACAGCTGCACGGTCAACCGGTTGGTCTGCTCGCCAACGATCGGGGCGTGCTTTTGAACGAGGACGCGAACAAGGCCGCTCAGTTCATTCAGCTCGCGAACCGTGTGGACACCCCGCTGCTGTTCTTCCAGAACGTCACCGGCTACATGGTCGGCACCGAGTACGAGCAGCGAGGCATGGTGAAGCACGGCTCTCACCAGATCAACGCCGTGACCAACAGCACCGTCCCCCACCTGACGGTTCAGATCGGCGGTAGCTATGGCGCGGGCACCTACGGCATGTGCGGCCGTCCTTACAACCCCCGGTTCCTCTTCGCCTGGCCGAACGCCAAGACCGCCGTGATGGGCGGCGAGCAACTCGCGGGCACGCTGTCGATCGTCGCGAGAAAATCTGCCGCCGACCGTGGCCTCGACTTCGACGAGGAAGCCGACGCCGAACGAACGGCTGCAATCGAGGCTCAGATCCATCACGAGGAGCAGGCCACGGTGTTGTCCGGTCAGCTCCACGACGATGGTCTCATCGATCCCCGCCAGACACGCGACGTTCTGGGGATCGCCCTGTCGGCAGCGTTGACCGCCGAGTGCCGCGGAAGCGACACCTACGGCGTGTTCAGGATGTAGCGATGGCGATTCGGACCGTTCTGGTAGCCAACCGCGGTGAGATCGCCCGTCGTGTGATCTCGACATGTCGCTCGATGGGCATCGCGTCGGTGGCGGTCTTCTCCGACGCCGACGCGGACGCGGCGCATGTCCACGACGCCGACATGGCGGTCGGCCTCGGAGGCGCCGCCCCTGCCGATTCCTACCTGCGGGGCGATGCGATCATCGACGCGGCGGTGCGCACCAACGCCGACGCTATTCATCCGGGGTACGGGTTTCTGTCCGAGAATGCCGAGTTTGCCGCTGCCGTCGCCGATGCCGGAATCGTGTTCATCGGGCCCGGTCCCGCCGCCATCGCCGCGATGGGTTCGAAGATCGAGGCAAAGTGGCGGATGGCCGATGCTGGTGTTCCGCTGTTGCCGTCGGTGCAGGTGAACGTCGACGATGACGACGACGTCTTGCGATCAGCCGCCGAGAATGTCGGCTTCCCCCTGTTGGTGAAGGCATCGGCTGGTGGCGGTGGGCGCGGCATGCGCCTCGTCGACGACCTGGAGGGGGTCGAGGCAGCTACGCGCAGCGCGGCTCGTGAAGCGGGCGCCGCCTTCGGTGACGACACGGTGTATTTCGAGCGGTTCGTGTCGCCGGCGCGTCACATCGAGGTCCAAATACTCGGTGACGATGAAGGCCGGATCGTGCACTTCGGAGAGCGGGAGTGTTCGGTGCAGCGGCGCCACCAAAAGGTCATCGAGGAGGCACCTGCGGCGTCGCTCGACGATTCGGTGCGTGCCGAGCTTCACGCCGCCGCGGTGCGGGCCGGTGAGGCGATCGGGTACACGAACGCGGGCACGGTCGAGTTTCTCGTCGACCCCGATGGTGGGGTCTTCTTTCTCGAGGTGAACACGCGCCTGCAGGTCGAGCACCCGGTGACCGAGGCGGTCTTTGGGGTCGACCTCGTAGCACTTCAAATCGAGGTGGCGGCTGGGCAGCCGGTTCCCGACCAGTCTGCGATCGGGCCGCCGTCGGGGCACGCGATCGAAGCGCGCCTCTATGCGGAGGACCCTGTCGCCGACTACGCACCCTCGACCGGAGCCGTGCATCGCTTCGCGGTGCCCGACGGTGTCAGGGTCGATTCGGCGATCGACGGGTCTGGGGTCGTCACGGCGTTCTACGACGCGATGATCGCGAAGGTGATCGCGCATCAACCCACTCGTCATTCGGCGGCGGCGCAACTCGCGTCGGCCCTGCGTCGTACCGAGATCGTCGGCATTCGCCACAACGCAGCTCTGTTGGTACGCACACTCGAGCACCCTGAGTTCCTCGCGGGCGAAGCCGACACCGGGTTCCTCGAGCGCCACGGCGCAGGACGCCTCGGCGCTGAACTCGTCGACGAGTCCGAACTGGCCAACCACCTGCTCGCGGCGGCGGTCGTCGCCCAGGAGCGTGCGCGTGCCGAGGCGACCACGCTCGGGTCGGCGCCGTCGGGTTTCCGCAACGTCCCGACGATCGGCCAGCGTCGAAGCTTTCGCGTTGGCGAGAAGGTGTTCGAAGTCGAATACAGATTCGCCGACGGTGCGCTCGTCGAGGCCAGCGTCGATGGGCGGGCGCTCGACCGACCGGTTGCGTGGTCTGCAGACAGCTCCTCGGTCGATCTGTCGGTCGAAGGTGTACGACGTGCCTACCGGGTTCAACAGGTCGGCGCCGAGGTACTGGTGTCGACCAGGTCAGGTTCGGTCGCTCTTCACGAGCTCCCCCGCTTTGTCGCGCCCGAAGACCAGATAGACCCCGGTTCGCTCGTCGCGTCGATGCCGGGCACCGTCAGGGCCGTGGAGGTCGCTGTTGGCGACGAGGTGGTCGAGGGTCAGTCTCTCGTCGTTATCGAGGCGATGAAGATGGAGATGGCGATCACCGCTGTCGCCGCCGGGGTCGTCGAATCGGTCGAAGTCTCACCCGGCGACACCGTCGACGCCGGCACCGTGCTGGTGACCTTGGCGTAGCGCATTGTCGTGCTATTGCGCGGCGATGGCGGCCTGGGCGTCGGCTTCGGGGTCTGACCAGGGTGGCCCGAACAGCTCGACGACGACGCTGTCGATGTCACCGGTGAACGGGCGCCCGGCACCGCGCATGTCGCTCACCGGCAGATGGTTGGCCCTGCCAACCGTGAGGCCCGCACCGGTCAGCGAGAACCGCGATGGTGCGTAGAAGTCGACGTCGCCTCGGGTCAGCACCTCGCGGTCGACGAGGAGAGAGACCTCGCCGGCGAGCTCTTCGGTCTTGCGATACTCGAACCCGACGGTGTGCTCGCCTGGGTCGAGTCGGAGCTCGGCGCGCACCGTTGTGAATCGCCGCGTTGCCACGTTGAGGTGCCACGCAAGATCGCCTTCGTCGATGCAAAGCACCCAGCCGCCGTACACGCTGCCCTGGCTGACGAGTACGCCCTCGAGCGAGTCGCCGACGTCGATGTGGCAGCTCACCCGGTGGGTGCGGTTCTTCACGTCGGGCGCGCACTGCTCGGGTATCTCGCCTCCGCCGGGCCGAAGAACGGTCACCGCGTGGGCGGGAGGGTCTTGCGGCGCGCTCATGGTGAATTCGCTGAAGGGGCGGTTGTCGAGCGGTAGGACTCGGTTGCGCTCCGCCTCGGCCCAGAACAGCGCGTCGAGCTCGGCGACCTTCTCGGGCAGGTCCGCAGCGAGGTCGTGGCATTCGGACGGGTCCACGCGCACGTCGTAGAGCTCCCATTCGACGGTGTCGAGCCCCGGCGGGTCGACGTGAATCGGATGGAAGGTCACCGCCTTGTAGCCGTCGTGGTAGATGGCACGGCAGCCGAACATCTCGAAGTATTGCGTGATGTGGACCTCGTCGTGATCGGGGTCGGTGAGTGGTCCCATGAGCGAGAATCCGTCGATCGAGGACTGCTCGTGGCCGTCGAGCGTTGCGGGCGGCTCGACACCGCACGCCTCGAGCAGGGTCGGCACGATGTCGATCGCGTGGGCGAACTGGCGGCGCCTGCCGGACCTGCTCAGGCCTGCGGGCCAGTGCACGATGAACGGGTCGGCGACACCTCCCTCGTGCACCTCGCGCTTCCAGCGGCGAAACGGTGTATTGCCGGCGACCGTCCAACCCCACGGGTAGTTGTTGTGGATCGTTGGTCCGCCGATCTCGTCGATTCGTTCGAGCGCCTCATCGAGGGGTGTGTCGAGGATGTTCCAGGTGCGCAGGTCGTTGAGCGATCCGCCTGGTCCGCCCTCCGAGCTGGCGCCGTTGTCGGAGAGCACCATGACGATGGTGTTGTCGAGGTCACCGGTCTCGTCGAGGAACCCGATGAGCCGTCCGATCTGCTCGTCGGTGTGGGTCAGCATGCCGGCGAACGCCTCCATGTAGCGCGCGTAGACCCGTCGTTCGTCGTCGGAGAGCGAATCCCACGCCGGCACCCAATCGGGCCTCGGCGACAGCTCGGTCGTGGGAGCGATGATGCCCTCGGCGATCTGGCGTTCGTAGATCTGCTGGCGCCAACGGTCCCAACCCTGGTCGAAACGGCCCCTGTATCGCTCGATGAACTCGCGTGGGGCCTGGTGGGGCGAGTGGCAGGCGCCCGTGGCGAAGTAGAGGAGGAACGGTTTGTCGGGGTCGGCGTTGCGCAGGTCGGTGAGCCACTCGATCGAAGTGTCGGCCATATCCTCGGTGAAGTGGTAGCCGTCGCGATCGGGCACCTCGGCCTGATGATTGTCGTGGATCAGCGTGGGTGCGAAGTGGTTGGTCTCGCCCTCGAAGAAGCCGTAATAGCGCTGGAACCCGCGACCCAACGGCCACCGCTTGCGGGTCGCTCCGAGATGGTGCTCGCTGCGGGGTGTCAGGTGCCATTTGCCGACCGCGCATGTTGCCCACCCGAGCGGCTCGAGCATCGCAGGTAGAAATCCGTGCGTGTGCGAGATCGAGGTGTCGTAGCCGGGAAAGCCAGTCGCCAGGTCGGTGATTCGACCCATCCCCACTCGGTGATGGTTTCGTCCGGTGAGCACGCAAGCCCGCGTCGGAGAGCAGAGTGCGGTCGTGTGAAAGTTCGTGAATGTGACACCGCGGTCGGCGAGGGCGTCGATGTTCGGCGTGTCGATGTCGGATCCGTACGCGCCGAGCTGAGCGAACCCGACGTCGTCCAACAGGATGATCACGATGTTGGGCGACCCTTCCGGCGCCCTGGTCGGCTGGGACCACGCGGGCGTCGAGTCCCAGTGGTATCGGCCGATCGTCCCGTTGAACTCGTCGGCGTCCATGTCGTTCCCCCTGCGGCGTCGTCTGTCGGTCCGACGACTATCGCGGCCGGCGGCCGATCTGTCAGACTCGCGGCTGCGCGCAGGTGGGGGAAGACAGACGGGTGACCGAACGTGACGACGTACCGCAGACCGCCGGCTCGATAACCCTCGGCTGGCTGAGCGGTGCCCTCGACGAGCACATCGAGGGGCGTCTCAACGGATTCGACGTCGAGATCCTCGGCGAGGGCGAGGGGTTCACCGGTGTGATCGCACGCGTGCGCCTGCGCTACGCCCCCGGTGGTTCCGGTCCCGAATCGGTGATCGTCAAGCTCCCGACGGTCGGCGACAACCGCGCCGCGGTCGAGGCTGTCGGAGCCTACGAACGAGAGATTCGTGTCTATACAGAGCTCGCCCACAGGATCCCGATCGCCATGCCGGCTTGTCTCCACGCCGATTTCGACGAGCAGCCGGGTGCGCAGCACACAGCGAGGATCCTCCGGTTTCTCGACGGGCTGCCCGGCTGGTTGTTGCGCATCGCCATCGTCCTCATCAGGTGGCTCGGGAGGTTCAGCCGGCGCGACTACGTATTGGTGCTCGAAGACATG
The DNA here is from genome assembly GCA_965216815.1 of Acidimicrobiales bacterium. Classification (GTDB taxonomy): domain Bacteria; phylum Actinomycetota; class Acidimicrobiia; order Acidimicrobiales; family SHLQ01; genus JADFOM01. The sequence continues at coordinate 856,877 of OZ244202.1, forward strand.
GACCCTGCCACGCCCGGGAACCAGGTAGCGGGGTGCGGGGTCGACGTTGCGCGTCGCGTGCTCGTCGATGCGGCCCGCATGCATGCGGAGTTCTGGGGTGCGGGGCCGGATGACGAGCGTCCGTGGCTGCTGCCGGGCAACGTTGCGAAGAACATGTTGCAGCAGGCGGTGGCCGACACTCGGGCCGAGTTCCGGGCAGCCTTCGAGCGCGATCTCAGCTCCCACGGCCTGGCGGCACTCGACCAATACAGCGAGGCCGGCACCGAGATCGAGGCGAAGCTGTTCGAGGCGCCGCTCACGTTGACCCACGGCGACCTCCGCCTCGACAACATCTTCTTCGAATCCGACCGCCGTGTCCGCGCCTATGCGGATTGGCAAGGTGTGGGCTTTGGTCCCGCGGCGCTCGACGTTGCGTACTTCTTGAGCGGCTCGCTCGACCGCAGCGTCACCCTGTCCGATGTCGAGGTGCTCCTCGGCGACTATCACGCAGCGCTCGTCGAAGCCGGTGTGGAGGGCTACTCGATCGAACGTTTCCGTGCCGACGTCGACCTTGCGTTTCGCGCTCTCATCGGTCGTATCTCGCTGTTGGTCGAACTCGATTTCGGCGAGGACCGCGGCCAGGATCTCGTCCACGCCTGGGTGCGCCGTCTCGACGAGCGCCTCCAGGCTGTCGACCTGACCGCGCGATGAGCGTGGTGTCCGGAGGCCGCGCGGTTAGGTGCCTAAGCCTCGATCCACCGTTTGGTGGCCGGTAGGTGTGGGTCGAGGGGCGGGTCCCGCTGATTGGGGTGGGCGTGTTCCAACGGTCGGTGTTGGGGCGTGTTGAAGTAGTGCTGGTGGCTGTGGTGGGTTGTTGACGCTGGGCTTTGTCGGGGTGCGTCAGGTCCGGGGCTGGTGGGCTCAGCCTGAGGGGGCGGGTAACGCCCGGAGGGCGTTGAGCGCAGCGTGAAACTCCTTTGCCCAGGGCCATCGAGTTGGCAGGCGCAGCAGCCTGCGACCGGACCGGTTGACGATCACCGCGGCGAGTGAGATGAGCCGGGTGCGTCGGGTCCGGTTCGTGGCGGGTGGGTGGCCGGCGAGCTGGGTGGTCCAGCATCCGAGGTTGTGGGCGAGCACGGCGCAGGCGAGCCAGGCAGCATTCGCGTGGTAGTGCCCGGACGGGATGTGGTCGAGACCGGCGCCTTCTTTGAGGTCCCGGATCGCTAACTCGACAACGGCGTGTTCGCGGTGAAACGCGTCGGCGGCGATCATCGAAACCTCGGTGTCGGAGGTGATGAAGGCGTGGTGGCGCCAGTCGGGCCACAGGCGCCGTTGGGCTGGTTCGGTCAGGCGTGTGCGATGCACAACGAGGCGCACAGTGCGCATCTTGTTCCCGCGTCCGGCGGTGTAGCTGGTTTCGGCGACTTGGGCTTGGCCGCCGTCGGGGTAGTCGATGTCGACCCACGCGGCCTCGTCGATGCCGGCGATCGCTGTCTTCATGTTCTTGTGGAGACGCACGGTGATCGACCATCCAATGCCGTGGGTGTCGAGGCGATCGCAGAGCTTCCAGGACCAGAACCCCGAATCGGCTCGGACCGTCACCGGCCCCGTCGCTCCGGCGCGGGTCAGGTTGGCGGCGAGTTCGTCAACGAAACGGATCACGCCGCGGGCGGTGTTCGCTGACCCGCGCCGCATCCGGGCGAACAAGATCTCACCGGTCCCGGCGCGGGTTGCGAGCAGCGGGTGATAACCGAGGCGTTTCGTGTAGCCGTAGCCGGCGGCCTGCTTCTTGTTGCCGTGGACCTCACAGATCGTGGAGTCCAGATCGATCACGAGCGGCCCATCACCGGGACCGGCGCCAAGGTCCCAAGCCCGAGCGAGCGTCCGAGACAGCACCGCGTCGAGTTGGCGGATGTGCCCGAACGTGAAGCTGCGTAGGAACGACCCGATCGTCGAGGGTGCCATCACCTTGAACGGCAACACACGCTGCGTTGCCCCGGCGCGCAACATGTCGACGTGATCGATGTGGGTGGCCCCGGCGATCATCGCTGCGACCAGAGTCAAGATCTTGCGGCCCGGACGAGCCGAACCGGTGCGCACCCAGGTGTCGATCAGGGCCTCCAGGCCAAGGCGGACCATCAACGTGACCGGCACCACGAGCCCCGCGTTGGCGACGACCCCATCGTGATCGAAGGTCGCTTGCAACCGGTCCAATGTGCGCGATGATGTCGACACAGAAAGTGCCTCCTTGTGTTGGGCAGACCGTGACTTCAGACATCACGATCCTCCCAGCTCAGGAGGCCTTTTTGGTGGACGCGCGCCTACCTACCCCATCAGCGAAACGGTGGATCGAGGCTAAGCCCGAACCACATGGGTGTCAGGCACCGAGCTCAAGGCGCGCTGAGCCCAAGATTGCTACGAGCTCGGTGCCTGACACCGCTGCATTGGCGCTTTCAGTCAGGCGGCAGGTGATCACCTATCCGCTCACGCTCCTGACACCACGCTGACCACGCTGGTTCGACCTGCGGTGGCAATCAGCGCGATCTTGGACAGCTGAGCCGGCGGTGCGCAACACTGCATGGCATGAGCGAAGCCACCGTTTCGATGACCAGGCCCGGCGAGATTGCGGGCTGGCCCAAGCTGAAGGTCGTGTATCGAACCGATCCCGACCGCATTGCAGACCTGCTGCCGCCGGGTATCGAACAGGGAGCTAATCCCTACGTGCACATAAACGTCTATTGCGTGCCTGTGCTCGGAGAACCCGAGTACGGAATCAGCACGAAGCTCGAGGCTGACTACGACGGCGTTCAGGGCCAGTACTCGATGGGTATGGGCATCGATCAGGAAGCGGCGGTGCTCATCAGCCAGGAGACCAACGGTCAGCCGAAGTTCCTCTGCGACGTCTCCTATTTCAGGTTCGGCGACCGCGTTGAAGCTCGGGCGTCGCACCAGGGCTACACGTTCTTCGAGTTCGCAGGCGACGCCGGAGCGGTAACCGATGGTGGCGGCGAACCGTTCGAGGAGAACGAGTGGTGGGTCAAGTATTCGCGTGCGATCGGTGGGGTTGAAAAGAGCTACGACTTCCCTCCACACGTCGTGCGTGTGAAGACCGGCTTCAAGCTCGTGTCGACCGAGGAGCTCGACGGTGACTTGATCCTGCGCGACAGCCCGTGGGATCCCTACACCGAGTTGCTGCCCATGCGCGAACAGATCTCGGCTTCACTCGTGACGGCGCAGCCGACCTCGCGTGACATCACCAAGGAAGGGCCACTCGATCCGATCGAGTTCTGGCCCTACGTCGACACGATCGCCGGTTCGCGCTGGCCCGGTGAGCGAGGTGGCCCGCGCTGAACCGAGACTGAGGTTCTGAGCCGTTCCTACGGGAGTCCGGCGTGAGGGACTTCGACGCGGGTCGCGAGGAGCGCGCCCGTCGCCTCGGCAGCGGCGGTGTCGGGATGAGCGTCGGCGGCTGTGAGGGCATAGAGCGTGCGGCCGTCCTCGCCGCCCAGCATGCAGGCATAGACGCCGCTTGGCGTCTCGAGTCGTTCGGTGATCTCGCCGCCTTCGCGCACGCGCACGACGGCCCGACCACCGGCGTCGGCAAACCAGATCGCACCGTCCGCGTCGAGGCAGCAGCCGTCGGGTGCGGTGCCGGCGACGTCGGCCCAAAGCCGCCGGCCGGACAATGTGGCGTCGTCGCCGATGTCCCAAGCCTCGTACCGGCCGCCGAAGGTCTGGCCGACGATCAGGGTCGAGCCGTCGGGGGTGATCACAGATCCGTTGGGGAAGATCAGGTCGGTGGCAGCCGGTTCGGCTGTGCCGTCCAGGCGGACCAACGCCAGGGTTGCGGGTGACTGGCCGGCACCGCCCTCGAGATCGAATCCGAAGTTGCCCACGTAGGCGTTCCCGTCGCCGTCGACGACCATGTCGTTGCAGTGGTGCTCGGCTATCGATGAGAGGTCGGCATGCATCGCCTGCGTGCCATCGGGAGCGACTCTCCAAACCTGACGACGTGTCATCGAAACGACGAGCAGATCGCCGTTCGGCAACCAGCCGAGGCCCGAAGGTCGGTCGTCGGGGAACTCGACCATCACCTCCCGGCTTCCCCCATCGTCGACCGCGTATACCCGATGCTGGTAGAAGTCGGAATACCACAACCGTCCTTCGTGCCAGCGTGGGCCTTCGCCGAAGTTGACTCCGTCGACAACCGTTTCGAAGTTCATGAGACCTCCAGTCGAGTCGGCATGGTCGCACAGACCTCCCGAGCGTCGTCAATCGAGATCGGGATCCCAGGCGGCGCCGTTGATGTGGCCGCCTCCATCGACGAAGAGCGTGTTGCCGGTCATGTAGCGGCTCGCGTCGCTGGCGAGGAATACAGCGACCGGCGCTATGTCGGTGTCGGGGTCGCCGATACGGCCCATTGGGTTGGACGCGTCTGCGGCAGCCTCGAGTTCAGGATGAGCGCTCATGACGGCCCGGAACGCGGCGGACTTTGCAGCCGGGCAGATGACGTTCGCGGTGATGCCGAGCGGTGCCCATTCGCGTGCTGCGGTGCGAGTGGCTGCGCGGAGCGCTTCCTTGGCCGTGTTGTACTCGAGGGTTCCCATGTGGGCGTTGACACCATTGAGCGAGCACATGTTGATGATGCGTCCGTGTTGTCTTGGCGCCATGACGCCATGGGCGGCGACCATCGCCCACAGCGGACCCTTGAAGCCGACGTCGAGGCCGTGGTCTATGAGCTCGGGTGTCTTCGCCTCGACACGGCTTATCTGGCCCCCTCCCCAAGCGTTGTTGACGAGGATGTCGAGGCCGCCGAAGTGCTGCACCGCTCGATCGACCATCGCCTCCACGTGTGTCTTGTCCCCGACGTCGACGCGTTCGAACTCGGCGGCGTCACCGATCTCCTCGGCAACTGCTCGGCCGGCCTCCTCGTTTAGATCTGCCACCAGAACCTGCGCACCCTCTTGGGCGAAGACGCGTGCGATGCCTCGGCCGATACCGTCGCCGCCCCCCGTCACGATCGCCACGCGTCCTTCGAGTTGTCCCGACGTTGCCATGCTGGCGACGTTAGTTCCCAGCTAGCGACCGGGCTCGGCTGGCAGCAGTCCCAGGTCGCGTGCGAGGTCCTGGAGCTGCACGGTCTTGTCGGGTTCGAAGTCGCCGCTGTGCTCGGCGACATAGGCTACAGCGGCTCCGATCACCGACGGTTTGACACCGTGTTCGGCCACCGAAGCGACGGGTCCGCCGACCTGGCGCACCCTTTCGGTGGCAACCCGTCCGGGCTGGACGTTGAGCGCAACGAGGCCGTCGTCGCCGTACTCGTACGCGAGCTGGGGCGCGATGCGGTGGAACCCACCTTTGGACACCGAGTAGCTGAGCGACCAGCCACCCTCGCCGGGCGGCGCGAAGGGCTTCAGGTAGCCGGCGGCCGATGTCATGTTGAGCACCGTTCCCCGACCCTGGTCGACCATCAGAGCGACGATCGGGCGCATGAATGCGAGTTGTGCGGTGAGGTTTCCGACGATCCGTTTGTCGATGGTCTCGGGATCGGCGTCGAGGAAGCGTTCGTAGTTCCCTCCGCCCATCCAGATAGCGTTGTTGACCAGCACGTCGACCGAACCGAGCGCGTCTATCGCCTGCGCCGCGGCTCGGTCGACCTGGTCGGCGTCGAGAAGGTCCATCGCGATGAGGTGTGCGCTCGCCCCGTGTTGTTCGAGTGCCTCGGCTGTCTCTTCGAGCGATCCGGGCAGCGGTGTCTGGGAGCCGTCTCCTGGTGCATAGGTGACGTCGCCTCGCCGGACCGTTCGAGCGGTGATGGCGACGTCGTAACCGGTACGGGCCAGGGCGATGGCACACGCCTTGCCGATGCCCCGGCTGGCGCCGGTTACGATCGCGCCGCGCCGAGGCTCAGTCGGCATCGTCGAGGTAGGCGTCGAGTATCGGCGAGAGCTCTGTCGGTGTTGCACCGTGCATGATGACGCCATCGCAGCCGAGATCGAACTGGGCGCGAATCGCGGCGACGCATTCGGTGGGTGAGCCGGTCGCCGACGGCGCCAACCACTCGTCGGGCAGTAGCGACGCAACGTGCTCGAGCTGTGAGGGCGTTGCGGACACATCGAACCCACCGGGAAACGACGCGACGAGTGGATCGGCCCGGAACGTGTCGAGCACGGCTTGGTCCCAGTTGTTGGTGCGAACGAGCAGGTCGCCGTATCCCTGAAGGTAGGTGGCGAGCCGACCGACGGACTTCATCAGGCGCTTGTCGGGCTCAATGTGGTCGCCGATAGTCGCGAAACACGACCACACCCGCACGTCGGCGGGATCCCGACCCGCATCGGCGGCGGCGTTCTTGACGACGTCGACGCATCGCCGGGTCGTCTCATCGGTGAAGAACGTGTGCAGAACGACCTCGTCGAAACAGCGACCGGCGAGGCGAAGCGTGTTGTCCCCGAAGGCGGTGAGTAGCAGCGGGATCTGCTCGTCGAGCTCGCTGTCGAGGTGTAGGAGTGGGTAGCGGCCGGCGGGTCCGTCGTGACCCATGATGAGCTCGCCGCGGAACAATCGGCGCAGAAGGTTCGCGAAGTCCTCCATCTGGGCGGTCGTGATGCGGTCGATGCCGTACGCGTCCTGTAGGCGTTCGATGCCCCGGCCCAGTCCGAGGACGAAGCGACCATTGGAGAGGCTTTGCATCGTGCGGGCGTAACCGGCGGTGACCATCGGGTGCCGGGTGTTGTGATTGGTCGCGGCGGTTGCGACCGTCATTCGTTCGGTGACAGCGGCAGCAGCACCCGAGAGCGTGGCGGCTTCCTTCTTGTTGTAGCGCTCGGAGATGAAGCCGGTACCGAACCCCATGCCTTCGCCCGTTCGCATCTCATCGAGGAGGTTGCGTGCGCTGTCCGCCTGTCCCGCGAGAGCGTAGAAGCCGAGTTCGCTGTGAATGCTGTCGGACACGTCGCCTCCACAAGAGTTTGATTCGGACGCGCCGACAGTAGCGCGCGGCCCTCTGTCCACCACCCGTTGTCGCGGCCGGCGACCGGTGATTGCGCGACAACGGGTTGCGGTGTTGTACTGGCGCACCCGAGACTCCCACGAGAGGCCGTCGCATGATCCAGGAATTCAAGGACTTCATCAACCGTGGAAACGTCATCGATCTGGCGGTCGCGGTCGTCATCGGTGCTGCGTTCGGAACGGTCATCGCATCGTTCGTCGATGACATCTTGATGCAGATCGTCGCGGCGATCTTCGGCCAACCGAACTTCAACCAGCTCACCATGGATCTCGGCGACAGTGTGATCCGCTACGGCAGGTTCCTCACGGCCTTCATCAACTTCGTCTTCATCGCCCTGGCTGTGTTCCTGGTCGTGAAGGCCTACAACGCGATGAAGGACGACGACGAGGACGATGAGCCGACCGAGGTCGATCTCCTAACAGAAATCCGTGACACGTTGAGAAGCCGCTGAGCAGAGACGGTGACATCAGGCAGCATCGATCTCACCGGCCGGGTCTTCGTGGTGACCGGTGGCAACGGCGGCATCGGTCTCGGCATGGCCGAGGGGATAGCTGATGCTGGCGGCTCGGTGGTCGTCTGGGGTCGCAAGGAGGACAAGAATTCCCGGGCCCTCGAGTCGCTGCGGTCGCGAGGCGCGACCGCAGAAGCGTTCGTCTGCGATGTTGCCGACGAACAGCAGGTGGTCGCCACGATGCAGCGGTCGATCGACGCCATGGGACGCCTCGATGGGCTCTTCGCCAACGCGGGTCGAAACGGTGTCATCGGGGGCATCGTCGACCAGACGCTCGAGGACTGGCGAGCGGTCATGGCGACCAACCTCGACGGTGTGTTCCTCTGCTTGCGCGAGGCGGCGCGTCACCTGATCGAGCAACGGGAGGGTGGTAGTTTGGTTGCGGTTTCGTCGACGTCGGCGATCCACGGAGCGGCCAACAACCAGGCCTACGGTACGGCTAAGACTGCATTGGTTGGGCTAATGCGCGCGTTGGCGGTCGAGCTGGCCCGTCACGAGATTCGGGTCAACGCGCTGTTGCCGGGTTGGACGAGGACCGAGCTCGCCACTGAGTCGTGGGCGAACGAGCGGTTTCGTGAGGTGACGACCAGACGGACGCCGGTGCGACGCTGGGCCGATCCGTCGGAATTCCGTGCGGCCGGTGCTTTTCTGGCCGATCCGACCCAGACTTTCCATACCGGACAAACTGTCACGGTAGACGGCGGATACACGGTCTTCTGACCGTCGCATCCCTCGCATCTCCTGCGCCCGGGCCCGCGAAGGGGCTCAGGAGCATCCGAATCGAGGAATTCTCATGAAGTCGCGCAATGACCTACGCAACGTCGCGATCGTCGCGCACGTCGATCACGGGAAGACCACGCTGGTCGACGCGATGCTGTGGCAGTCGGGGGCATTTCGTTCGAACGAGGATGTTGCCGAGCGGGTGATGGACTCGATGGACCTCGAGCGAGAGAAGGGCATCACGATCCTCGCCAAGAACACCGCGGTCAGGGTCGGCGAGACCAAGATCAATATCCTCGACACGCCCGGGCACGCCGACTTCGGTGGGGAGGTCGAACGGGCCCTGACGATGGTCGACGGCATCATGTTGCTGGTCGACGCGAGCGAGGGTCCGCTGCCACAGACGCGGTTCGTGCTGCGCAAGGCTCTCGAGCGTGACCTTCCCGTCATCCTCGTCGTCAACAAGATCGATCGGCCCGATGCACGGCTGGGCGATGTCGAGGACGAGGTCTACGAGCTGTTCATGGATCTCGACGCGGCCGACCACCAGATCGACTTCCCGATCGTCTACACCAAAGCCCGCAAGGGCACCGCCACGCTCGACCCGTCCGAACCCGGGGTTGATCTCGATCCGCTGTATTCCACGCTGTTTGAGGCCATCCCTGCGCCGGACTACGACCCGGAGCACCCGTTGCAAGCGAGGGAAAGCTGACCAACGTCCGGGCGTCATCTTCGGACAACACCGTGCGGCTCACTCCACCGCGCCTGCTCGATGTCGAACAGGCGCTCGAGTTCATTGCCGCAGATGAATGCGTCGAGGTAACCCCTAAGAACGTCCGGCTCCGCAAGGTCATGCTCGCTGCGGGAGATCGGGCGCGCGAGGTCAAGCGAATCAAGCACGACCGATCCCGAACCCGACCGGATAGTGCAGGCGGCGACATTCGAGGGTTGAATTGGAGCGCCGTCGACGGCTGGCGTCGGCGCTAAGGAAGATTTCGATATGCCACGGATGGATCTGTCGGGTGCGTCAGCGATAGTGACGGGCGGTGCCTCGGGCATCGGTGAAGCCTCGGCGCGTCAGCTCGCTGCGGCCGGAGCACACGTCGTAGTCGCCGATCTCCAGGAAGAACGCGGTGGCGAGGTCGCAAAGGAGATCGGTGGCCTGTTCGTCCGCTGTGACGTGACCAGCGAGGAGGACGGTGCGGCGGCGGTCACTGCGGCGTCGGAGATGGGTCCGCTGCGGGTGCTCGTCAACTCAGCCGGTTTGGGCAATCCGGGCCGCACCATCGACCGCAACAACGACCCGATGCCACAGGAGAACTTCGAGTTCGTCATCCGTGTGAACCTCTTGGGTTCGTTCAACATGCTTCGTCAGTCGGCTGCCGCCATGGCCAAGACCGACGCGCTCGACGCCGACGGATCGCGCGGGGCGATCGTCAATATGGCGTCGGTCGCCGCGTTCGACGGCCAGATCGGCCAGGCGTCGTACTCGGCGTCGAAGGGCGGCATCGTCGGCATGACGCTGCCGATCGCACGCGATCTGTCGGCGGTCGGCGTGAGGGTGAACACGATCGCTCCGGGACTGATCGACACGCCGATCTACGGCGAGGGAGAGGCATCGGAACAGTTCAAGGCTCATCTCGGTCAGTCGGTGTTGTTCCCCAAGCGGCTCGGTTCGGCCGAGGAGCTCGCGTTCATGGTGATGGACCTGGTCACCAATCCGTATATGAACGCCGAGGTCGTACGTGTCGACGGCGGCATCCGAATGCCCCCCAAATAGCGAAATTGAGAGGATTAGCATCGCCAGGCGCGGCTAATCCTCTCAATTTCGGCGGAAACTGGCGGTTGGGGGAGGGTCTCAGTCGATCTGGGTGAAGTCGGGTTCGCGCTTTTCGGCGAAGGCGGTCATCGCCTCCATGTTTGCCGGCCCTCCGAGGAGTTTCGCGAACGCGGCGTTCTCGTTTTCGCGGGCCTGAGCGATATGTGCCCGCATCGGTTCGACGATGACGCGCTTGCACTCGATCAGAGAGCTGATCGGCTTGGAGGCCAGGACCCGCGCATGTGCCATCGTGACGTCTAGCAGCTCGTCGGCTTCGGTCACCTTGAAAACGAGACCCATCTCGAGACACTCCTGCGCGGAGAGCCACTCGGAACTGAGCAGCGCCCACGTGGCGTTCTGACGGCCGCCCTGGAACGGAAACGTGAAACTGCTAGCGAGCTCGGGTGCAACTCCGAGACCGGTGAACGGGCACTTCAGACGGGCGTCCGACGCCATGAACACCAGGTCTGCCAGGCCGACGATGGTTGCACCGAACCCGAGCCCCAGCCCGTTGACGGCGCAGATGAGCGGCTTGGGGAAGGCTGCGAGCTGATCGGTGAGGCCGGTGAAGCCGTGTTCTCCAGGGGTCAGCGTCCCACCGGCGATCTGGGCCATCTCGAACAGATCCTGACCCGCTGAGAAGGCGTCGCCGGTGCCGGTCAGGACCACAACCGCGATCGACGGGTCATCGCCGGCGTCGATGAGAGCCTCCGCGGCGGCATCCCACATCGCCTCGTTCATTGCGTTCTTCGCCTCGGGACGGTTGAGCTGCAGGAGGCGGATGCGATCGGAGTCGGTGGTTTCGATCATGGGTCCTCGCTGCTCAGGATCTGTGAGCGAGCCATTCGAGTCGCTCGATCTGTTCGGGTGGAATCTGTGCGTCGACACCCCGCGGGCCGACGTTGAGCAGGAAGTTCCCGCCGGCGGCATGGGTGGCATCGAGCGACTCGAACAGCTCTTCCTGGGTGAGGTAGTCGGCCTCGGTCGAGGTGTGGTTGTAGCCGAACCCCTTGTCCATGCCGCGGGTCACCTCCCAAGGAGCGTCGGTGATGGTGTCGCCCGCGGTGAACTCGGGCGTGCGGAACTGGAAGAACTTCGGTTTCGGCGGAATGAGCCCTTGCTTGGCGATCGAGCGCCTGGCGAACGCATTGACCACCCACTTCATGCCGGGGACCTTGAGCACGCCAAGGCGCTGGGGCAAGGTCATCCAGCGGTCGTTGACGACTCCCTCGGGCACGACGCTGTAGTAGTACTCGAGCAGCTCGACGAGCTGCTCGAACGTCGACGGCCAGGCGATGTCGTTCCACAACACGTCAGGTTGGTAGCGGTCGATGAGCTCGCGGACGTGGGCGGTCGCATAGTCGACATAGGGTCCGCGAGGCGTGGCCAGGATGCCATCGGCGAGGTTGCCGATTCGCGGCGTGTCGAAGGTCCAGTCGTAGCCGCCCGAGTAGTAGAGCCCGAAGCGCATGCCGGCTGCCCGGACTTGCTCGGCGAGCTCGCCGACTAGGTCCCTTGGTGAATGCCAGTCCGGCCGGGTGGGGTTCGTGACTTCGGTGGGCCACAGACACCAGCCGTCGTGGTGTTTGGCGACCAAGACGACGTACTTTGCCCCTGCCCGGGCGAAACGGTCGGCCCAGTCGGCGGGGTCCCACTGCTCGGTGCCTGCGACGAACTCGGTCGCGAAAGCCTCGTAGGGACGGGTGCCGAACTGCTCGCGGTGGAACCGCGCGACGCTGCTGCCCGGGAAGCGCAGTGAGTTCTGGTACCACTCGGAATAGGGGGTCTCCGAGATCGGGTCGGCGACCCTGGAGGTCAACAGCTCGACGATGTCGCGCTCTGTCGGCGCATAGGCGGGGACCGAGGCTGGGACCCAGTGGATGAAGATGCCGAGCTTCGCATCCGACCACCACGACGGAACGGTCGCGTGTCGCGGTTCGAGGGCAGGAGGCAGCGGCATTTGGCGCAGCCTACGCGCCAACACTTCGGGCGGGAAGCGGACCGTGCCTTACCATCGTGTGCCATGGCGCTCACCCACGCACGTCGGGACCTTCGGCCTCCGTTGGGCACCGATGCTCTGATCGATCGAACGAATGCGGCGTTCACCGACGCGTATTCGCGCGAGCTGCTCGATGAGATGATGCACGTCGGCGACCCGGTCGCCGACGCGGCGATAGCGGTTCTTGCCGAAGCTGCCTACGACCCGGATGGTGGACAGATCGATCAGCTCCGGCGTCTCGCCGACGACGGGCAGGCCGAGGCCGAGGCGTTCTTCGCTCGGGCCACCGACCGACCCGACTGGTATGACCCGGGCCAGAACATCATCGTGATGCTGGGCGCCGCCAATCGCGACCCGTACCACTGGGACGAGCCGGATGAGCTGCGGCTCGATCGTGGCGATGTGCGTCCGTTGTCGTTCGGTCAGGGCATCCACCACTGCCTCGGAGCCGCGCTGGCGCGTATGGAGCTGCGAGTCGGCCTCGAGAGGTTCGTCGAGCGGTTCGGTGACTACACCGTCGATCCCGAAGAGGTCGAGTGGAAAGACCACGTGGTCCTGCGTGGGCCGGTTCATTTGCCGATCAGCCGGCAATCGTGTCCGGCTGGCTGACGTCCGCGGCTCAGGCGGGCTTGCGTGCCGCCGCGTAGTGCTGGGCGCCCAGCGGAAGGCGGCCAAGACGATTCTCGATGCGGTGTTGCCACGCGACATCGAAAGGGGTGAATAGGACGTAGCGCTTTTCGATCAAGCGGGTGCCGGCTTGCTCGAGACGAGCCTGGAGCTCGCGAGGCGTCAGCAATTCGACTCCTTCGTCGAATTCACAGCGGGCCACCGAGAGCCGAGTTAGCGGGTTGAGAGGGTTGTGCTCGAACACCACCGCCAGGCCGCCGGGTCGGACCACACGCACCATCTCTGCAACGAACTCATCGCGTTCCGAGGGATCGACGTGGTGCAGAACATTGATGGTGAAGGCGAGGTCGACCACGGCGTCGTCCAGGGGCAGTTGGGTGCCGTCGGCAGCGAAAAATCCGGAACCCGGGTCTTGCCCTCCGGCTCGACCCGCCGACTGCACAGAGGGGTCGCAAGCCAGCAGGTGGCCAAACAGGCCCCGCATGTAGGCCTCGGCTGTCCCGACCCCGCATCCGATGTCGAGCGCTCGCAGCTGCGCCAGATCGCCCAGGTTGCGACGGGTCACATCGGTGAGGGCTTCCACCTTACGTTTGACGAAGTAGCCGTGCTCCTGACCGGCAAACGAGATCGAATCTTGCACCAGGTCCGCATACTCGGGGGAGGCGTCGTCGAACGGCGTCGTCATTCGGGGTTCCGCTCTGGCGGTTGGTCGGGCTGAGCATCGACCGCAACCCCCAGACGGTCGCGGACCAAATAGAGCGGCCGACGCTTCACCTCTTCGTGGATGCGGGCCACGTATTCGCCGATTACCCCCAACATCAGCAGTTGGAGGCCGCCGAGGAACGACATGCCGACGACGATCGACGCCCAGCCGGGCACCGTGAAGACGTTTGCAAGCTTGGCGACGATGGATGCCACGCCGGCAAAGAAGGAACCGACGGCGATGATGAATCCGAAGTTGAGGATGAGGCGGAGCGGTACTGACGAGAACGACACGACGCCGTCTGTAGCGAACCCGACCATCTTGGCCAGACTGAACTTGGTACTACCGGCCCGCCGAGCGTCACGGCGATAGTGGACGGCTGTCTGTTCGTACCCCACCCACGCGAACATGCCCCGCAGGTAGCGGCGGTGCTCGCGCATGGCCGTGACCGCATCGATCGCTCGTCGGTCGACCAGGCGAAAATCGCCGGCGTCCTGCGGGATGTCGACCTCGCTCAGTCGGCCGAGCAGCCGGTAGAACCAGCGGGCGGTCGACCGCTTGAACCACGATTCACCGTCGCGCTCGTCGCGCACGCCGTAGACGACCTCGTAGCCCTCGCGCCATCGCTCTGCCATCTCGACCGCCACCTCGGGCGGATCCTGCAGATCGGCGTCCATGATGATGGCCGCCTCACCCTCGGCGTGATCGAGACCAGCGGTGAGCGCGACCTGATGACCGAAGTTGCGCGACAGCCGCACAACTCGGAATCGGGGATCATCCGCGTGGAGTTGTTCCATGAGGCCGAACGACCCGTCGGTAGATCCGTCGTCGACCAGGACGACCTCGCATGGCCCATCCATCATGTCCATCACGTCGACGAGCCGGTCGCGCAGGATCGGAAGCGACTCAACCTCGTCCAGTACGGGAATTACAAACGAGTACGTCGGCGGCTCGCGATCAGGCGGATGCGGCTGGCTGTGTTCACTCATGAGGCACAGACCGCTGGGTCGAGGGGACCATCCAACGCGAAGAAGGCGGTGGCGAACTCGGCACCGGGGTCGAAGTCGCGCACGAGCTGCGCCGCGGGGTCGGCCGACGCCCACGCGTACGGGCCGGCAATCACCGATGGAGTGCTGCCGAAGAACGCGTGCGTGTACTCACCTTGGTTCACGAGTTGGACCCACTCCCGGCACGATTCCACCTCGTGGAACACTCCATCGTCGATCGATCCGAGCCACTGCACGTGATTCGAGAGATCGGGGCCCGACAGCTGGAATTGAGTGTTGATTCCGTCGATGGCGATGCGGGCGTCGGTCATCGACCGGGCGGGTGTGGCGAATGGGGCACGTGCGTACCTGCGGTCTAGGTACGGAGAGCGGCCGACAGCGAGGGCCACCATGGCCACGAGGAGCACACCGACGCCGAGCGGGCGAGCGTGCGGTCTCAGGCGATCGGCGCCGAGGGCTACGAGTAGCGCTACGCCGATCAACAGGCCCGCGGCCACCAGTCCGGCCACAGTGTCGCCTCGCCCGATGTACTCCTGATATCGCCAGTCATCGACGCCGGTCCAAGTGCGCTGCGCCAGCATCGACGTCGCGAGGAGCGGTGCGAGGACGAGTAGCGCGACGCCAGCTCGGGCGCGTCGAGAACCGGCAGGGAATCGCGGCGAAACCAAGACGATGGGCACCAAGATCAGTCCCAGGCCCAACGCGACGATGCCATAGCGGAGATTCGAGACGAAATACTGCGGCAGCCCGAGAAACACGAGGTTTTGTGGGCTGATCAGGTAGCCGATCAGCGCCGCCAGGCCGACGAACGCGGTGAGTCGGTAGAGCCGACCGCAGACCACCATCGCGCCGACTAGTCCCAACGCCATGGCGACGAGCGCTGCGACCCACAAGGGTCCGAACCACAGCCGAAGGCCGGGGGCAAAGACAGCGTCCCAAGCCCGACCGTCGGTGATCCACTCGGCGATCGAGCCGGTCCCCTCACCTTCCGGAACGACCGCGTCGAAGGTGATCGGGCCAATGCTGATCTCGCGAGCCGGCAGCGGATTGCCCACGACTAGCCAGTTGCGGAGATAGGTGAACAGACCGAAAGAGCCGCTGACGCACAGCCACAGAGCCGCAGTGCGCACCCGGCGACCGGCGTCGGCGATGGCCAACACAGCGAGGGTCACGGCGCCGGTGGCTGGCAGCGCCGTCCACTTCGTACCGAGGGCGATCCCCGTCGCCGCAGCAGCCAGAGCCAACAGCGGCAGGGCGTGGGTGAGTCGAGTGACGTTTGCGTTGGCGAGGATGGCGATCGCGCCGAGCACCAACGCGAAGACGACGATGTCGTTCATCGCCGAGCCGCCCTGATGACCGACAAATCCGGGAAACGACACAGCGACCGCCGCAGCGAGCAGCGTGAGCGGGCTGATGCCGCGGGGTCGGCCGATCACCCACCCCGCGAGCAGAGCCAGCGCTGCCCAGCTGAGGTTGACAAGGGGCGAGAGGATATCGGAACCGAGAAACATCATGCCGGTGGCGTGGAAGTAGGTCGATGCCTGGGGGAAAAAGGCCGTGAGGTTGCCGGCGTCGAAGTGGGGGATCGGGTTGGACGACCCCGTCTGGACCAGACGCATCGCCGACGGCAGGTGATACCAGAGGGTGTCGGCTCCGGGCACACCTCCGGTCAACCCCTCTACCGCTCGAACCAGCCAAGGGCCGAGGCCGAGGCCGATTGCGAGCGCTGCAAGCGCGTTCCCCGCCGAACCCAGTAGCGGTTCGGCGGCAGGCTCGATGCCGCCGTCCTCCGCCGGTTTGCCCGAGGACGCGAACGACGTCAGAAGTGCTGCGACCGCGACATAGGTGGGGATCACGGCCCACCAGCGATACAGACCCAGCAATGCGAGCGTCTGGGTGACGCCCGTGACCACCACCGCGACGCCGAGCAGATCGATCAGCAAGCCGGAAGCGCCCGTCCAGGCAGGCAGGAGCACCCGTCGCAAGCGACGCAACGCGTAGCCGAGAAGACCGAACGTGGCGACGAACGCCACCAGCCCGATCAGGTGACGGACCATCGGCACCTTCTGCTCGCTGCGACCGTCACCGTCTACCTCATCGATTCGACCCACACCGCAGATCGGGGTGTGGCGACACAGCCACGCAGAGTACCGCCGCGACCGCAATCGGAGAAAGGTGGACCATTCCCGTCTGTCGACGGAAACCGACTGGGGCCGCTCGGCCTTCCCGGCTTGAAGTCGGCGGCGTCAGTGAAAGTCCATGGCACTGTTGCCGCCTACGACGTGGTCCATCACCCGGTGGTAATGGGTGAGCTTGCACTCCCGCGCGGAGAAGACGTTGGCCTCGTAGGCCATCGAGTTCCTCGTTGAAGCGAGCTCCTCGAATATGAACACGTCCTCGCCTACGACCCGCTGAAGGATCGACCAGTGCGCCATCGCCGCCCGCTGGTAACTCGCGAACTCATCATCGTCATCGCCGTCTGGTCCGTACATCAGCTCCCAGCAGATGAAGCGCGTCCGGTCGACATCGAGCGGAACCGGTTGGAACAGCTGAATCTGGTCGGGGTTGTTGTTGAACACCGTGTTGGGAAACACGACGTAGTGGCAGATGGCGAACTGCTGATGATCGCCGGTGGCGGCGAGATCGTCGAAGTCCTGGGGTCTTGGCACGAACATCATCGAGTTCGGACCGGCGATGTGAAACGTGGATGAGCGAGCAGCGCGTGTGAACGCCGGCTCGACTCCATGCAGTTCGGTTGCGTGGTAGACCTCGTTGAACCCGTCGACGACGACCTTGTAGTTCACCGGCACGTCGAACACCAGTTTGTCGCGCAGTTCCATGTCCTCCATGCGAAAGCGACCGAGGTCGACCGCGATGTCGTCGCCGATCCAGTCGACCAGGTCGGGGGCGTCGGCTCCGTCGAGGTTGATCCACACCCAACCACCCCATTCGGCGACGGCGATCGGCGGAGTGTGCAGGTCGTCGAGTTGGTTGGCATCGAAGTCGTCTCGGTCGGGCACTCCGACGACCAGACCGTCTTCGTCGTAGACCCAGCCGTGCCACGGGCAGATGAAGCGGCGGTCGCAACCCGAGATCTCGCCTCGGGTCAATCGAGCTCCGCGGTGGCGGCACACGTTGTGGAAGGCGCCGGCGGTGCCGTCCTGGCGACGGTTCACCACCACGGTCTCGCCGTGGCCTCGTAGAGCGCCCAGTCGCCGGGCTGGGCGATCTCGCTACTCCGTGCGGCGATAAGCCACGAGGTACGGAAGACTTGTTCTCGTTCGGCCTCGAACCGGTCCGGATCGCGGTAGACGTCGGCGTCGAGCACAGACGGGTCGATGTCTGGAAGCGAACTGACCGTGGGTCCGACACGTGCCGGTGCCTCACCACGAGTTGGCCGGTAGACCATGGCGTTCTCCGATCGTCGATAGCGATCTTGGCAGCCCACCCGGGCCACGACCACACCGCCGCAGCGTGACAAGCTGGCGGCATGACAACCCGGAGCCCGCGTCAGCTGGATGCCGACGACCTTGTGTTGAGCTTTTTCACTCTCGGTCGACGCCACGACATCGTCGATCGAGTTGTGAGTGCTGCTGCCGCCGGGTACGCCGGCATCGGGCTCTACGTAGGGGAGTACTACTCCCTCGAGCAGTCGGGCTTCGCTCCCAATGGCCTCGCCGAACTGCTCGAGGAAAACGATATCTGCTTAGCCGAAATCGAGGTTCTTCAGGGGTGGGCAGATCCGGAGGTCGCGACTACCGACCGCTATAGAGGCACCGAGGAGACGGCCTGGCGGATGGCTGACAGTTTCGATTGCCGCTACGTCCAGGCAATCGGCCCCTACGTCGGTTCCATCGACGATGCCGGATCGGCGTTCGGATCGCTGTGCGACCGCGCCGGCGATCATGGCCTCGTCGTCGGTCTCGAGTTCGTCCCCTTCACCAACATCGTCACGGCAGCCGATGCACTAGCGATCGTGGAGAATGCCGATCGTGACAATGGCGGAATCTGTGTGGACATCTGGCATCACGAACGCGGCGCAGCTGACCTCGATCTCATCCGTAACATCCCGGGGCCGCGCATTCTCGGTATCCAGATGAGCGACGGGTCGCTGGAGCCACGCGACGGAAGCTATTTCGATGACACGCTGCGCAATCGGGTTCCGCCCGGCGAGGGTGAGTTCGACGTCGGCGGGTTCATCGCGGCGCTACGTCATGCCGGCGCATCGGTTCCGTGGTCGGTGGAGGTCTGTAATGACGACGTCTGGGAGAGCGGCGGTCGCGAGCATGTGGCACGGTGCGCTGAAGCGATGCGCGGGCAGCTGGAGGGGGGCTAGTGCGGCGCGGACCTCGAACTCCGCGCCGTCGTCCGTGGCGGCGGCAGGGTGACGCTGGCTAGGACTGGAGTGGGTTAGCGGATCGTGCCACGCAGGGAGCCGGAGAGACCCCTCTGGCCGGCACCAACCGCCGGAGCGCCCGGTTAGCCTCGAGCCGGTGGATACGGTGCCGGTGATCGACGTGAACGGCTTGGTGGAAGGTGACCTCGCCCCGGTGGCCTACGAGATCGACCGTGCATGTCGGATCAGCGGGTTCTTCGGCATTAGAAGGCATGGGGTCGATCCCGACCTGGTCACCGACCTAGAACGAGTGGCGAGGGAGTTCTTCGCTCTTTCTGACGCCGAGAAGTCAGAGGTGTCCATGGGAAGAGGTGGGTCCGCCTGGCGCGGATGGTTTCCTGTCGGATGTGAGCTCACGTCGGGCGTGCCTGATGCAAAGGAGGGTTACTACTTCGGCGAGGAGCTTCCCACCGACGACCCACGCGTGAGCGCTGGTCTTCCGCTTCACGGGCCCAATCTGTTTCCGCAGCGACCTACCGAGCTCGGTCCGATCGTGCTCGCGTGGATGGATGAGATGCACGGCTTGGCTCAGCGGTTGATGGAGGCCGTTGCGGTCGGATTGGGGCTCGCGCGCGATCACTTCTCAGGTGGTCTCACCGCCGAACCGACCGAGTTGTTTCGGATGTTCCACTATCCACCCGCTCCGCGCGGGTCGAAGTGGGGCGTCGCAGAGCACACCGACTATGGACTGTTGACCATCTTGGCCCAGGACTCGACAGGCGGGCTCGAGGCGATGACTCCCGATGGAAGGTGGGTTCCCGTGCCGCCGGATCGGGATGTGCTCGTGGGCAACCTCGGCGACATGCTCGAGCGCTTGACCGGTGGTGTGTATCGCTCGACGCCTCACCGAGTCCGCCCGTCGGCACCAGGCACCTCGCGTCTGTCGTTCCCCTACTTCTTCGACCCGGGTTGGAACTCGCGACCAGCTCGGTTGAATCTCGGTGAAGCGGCCCGCGCGCATAGCCGGTGGGACGGAGAAAACCCGCTGCTGTTCGAGGGAACCTATGGCGAATACCTAATGTCTCGGGTCGCCCGCGTGTTTCCACACCTGTTCGACGAATCGATCGGACAGTAGGTCGGTCGCCCGGAGCCGGCGCGCGTTGCCTCCAGCATTTGGCGCCGAACTGACACCAGTGTGGAGCTGGCGGGAATCGAACCCGCGACCCCCTGCTTGCAAAGCACAAAGAACGCGGCTCGCTGACCGGGCGTTTTCCGCGAAAGCCCCTGTCAGGGGGTGTTTTGGGTTGCCCGTTGGTGCCCGCCCAGCACCGTTGTTTTCTGTTGCTACGCGCGCGATACGCGCGCGGGAGTCCCGTCGCATTCGACCGTCTCATCCGTCGGCACCGCGGTCATTCATCGAGCGGACGAATTCGCTCATCGAGCCACATAGACAGCTCAGCGACGTCGATTTCGCCGGCTGCTACCGCCCAGATGATCGCGACGGCTTCGTCGGTTTCGGCGGCCAACTCACGGCCGTTGATCGCGCAGAACATCGTCGCCGCTTGCCACGCGAGCCTCTTGTTGCCATCAGGCAACGGATGATTCCGGGCGATGTGCACAGCGAGGACAGCAACCTTGTCGGTGAAGTCCTCGTAGAACTCGACTTCACCGAATCCTGCCTGGGGAGCATGCAAGGCCGAGTCCAACAGATCAATCCGCGAAGTGCGCATCAGTGACCGCGCGTCGGTCCTGGTCACTGCGGCGGCAACGACTAGAGCTTCGGCCAGTGTCAGATACCTCATTCAGCCAGCCGGTCGAGGATCTCCTTGTCGCGCTCGGTGAGCCGTTTGAGCTGTGACATGAACTCGGCGTCTTCCTTGACGCGTTCAAGCTCCGCTGTCAGCGCCTCGAGCATGAGCGCGTTGACACTGACCCCGCGCCCGCGCGCGACCATGTCGGCCTCTTCGGCGAGCTCTTCGGGCATGCGCACTGTAGTTGTCCGTTTCGCCATGCCATCACGATACCACGACGGCAAGACGGCGTCTGGTTTCGTCTGGCGTGTCACTCGCCGACTGGGGTCCCTGGTTGGTTCGAGGGCCCGCTGCGACTCTCGCGGCGTTGTGACGTTGGCTTCTGTCGCGTGAGGGGCGTTTCGGTGTCCCTGGTTGGGGTGTGGGAGATCGACTGCTCAGTGTTGATGAGGTCGCCGAGCTACTCGGCGTTCGTCCTCGCTTCGTCCGCCGGCTCGTCGACGAGCGCCGGATCCGCTTCTGCAAGATCGGACGGTATGTCCGCTTCGATCCCAGCGATGTCGAGAGCTTCATCGAGTCCGGCCGAGTCGACGAAGTCGTGCGATGACATCGCCAGCTACCGGCCATCTCCCGGAGCCCGTTCCGTTGTCGCGTCTATTGATGACAGACGGGTGCAATGTCCTCCCGGCCCATCTCCCGGCGCTCACCTACCGCTCACAGTCGGGGGTCGGGAGATGACGGCTCGGGTGACGACGCTCAAGGGGCCCGAGGCGGGCGCCTATTACGTCGAGGCGTTGCCCAGCTACTACCTCCAGTCAGGTGAGCCGCGGGGTCAGTGGCACGGCCGCGGGGCTACCGAGCTTGGGCTGTCGGGCCAGGTGGAGGATGCGGGGTTTCTGGCGTTGATGGCCGGCGAGCATCCGGATGGTTCGGGTGTTGCGCTCGGCCGCGGTTACGGCGAGAGCTCGGTGCGGGGGTTTGATGTGACGTGTTCGGCGCCCAAGTCAGTGTCGATTCTCTTTGCGGTCGGCGACGCCGAGACGCGTGCGGCTGTGTTGGAGGGTCACGACCGGGCGGTGGCGGCGGTTGTGGAGTGGGTCGAACGGAACGCGTTGACGCGCTACACGATCAACGGGGAGGTCGCGGTGGTCGACGCGGAAGGGATCACAGCCGCGACGTTTCGACAGCACACGTCGCGGGCTCTGGACCCGCAGCTCCACACCCATGTCGTTGTAGCGAACCGTGTGATGTCGCCGGATGGGCGATGGCTTGCTCTGGATGCCCGGGGCTTGAAGTTGGATCAGCGGACTGTGTCCGCGGTCTATCACGCATCGCTGCAGGCGGAGTTGACGCGGCGGCTTGGTGTGGAGTGGGTCGAGACCGAGCACTCGATCGCAGAGATCGGCGGTGTTCCGGTCGAGGCGATCACGGCGTTCTCTCAGCGAACCGACTCGATCCGCCGGCGGGTCGATGTGAAGGTCGACCGGTTCATCGACACCATGGACCGTGAGCCGTCACCTCGGGAGCGGTGGCGGCTCGAACGCGAAGCAGTCATCGACTCCCGACCGGCCAAGACCTCGGCGATGAACGCGGTGGAGCTGCACACGGTGTGGACTGGGCGGCTCGAAGACGTCGGCGTCACCGCCGGCCGGCTTCGGTGCGACTGCATCGACCGCGAATCTGCCCTACCGCTGTATCCCGATGTCGCCGAGGCCGTGATCGCTGACGCTGTGGCGGTGTTGGAGGAGTCGCAGTCGTCGTGGCGGGAAGCGGAGGTGACACGCGAGATCGCCCGCCAGCTACCCACCAACATCGGCCACCACCCAACCGGACTTCTCGACCTGCTCGAATATCTCACCGCCACGGCTGTCAAGACCCGTTGTGTCGATATCTCGCGGCCGGTCCCGGCAGGTGCGCTCGTGCGGTCCGATGGCCGCCCGCTGACCGAATCGGTCGCGGATCGGGCACTGACCACCCAGCAGATTCTCGACCAAGAACGAGACGTGTTGGCCTGGGCGCAGCGCCGACTGGACTACCCAGGCGCGGACAACGCAGAGGTCCACACCGAAACAGCAGCGCGGCTCACCCCGGCCCAGGCCGACGTCGCCGCAGCCGTCGCAGGCACCAGCGACCTGGTCCTCGTCGTCGGCCCCGCCGGCACCGGAAAGACTTCCGCGCTCGTGCCTGCGGTGCGCGAGTTGGCGATCGATCGCCGCCACGCCTTCGGCGTGACACCATCCGCTGCGGCCGCTCAGGTGCTCGAGATCGAAACCGGCATTGCCGCGGACACGTTGGACAAGCTCCTCGTTGAACACGACGGCCGCAGGCCACCAGGCCGGGCCTACGACCTGCCAGTGGGTGCGACTGTGATTGTGGACGAAGCCGGCATGGTGTCTACCGACCGACTCGCCGCCCTCGCCGCTTTGTCGGACCGCAAGGGTTGGCGAGTCGCGCTCATTGGCGACCCACTGCAATTCTCCGCTGTCGGTCGCGGGGGCATGTTCGCTCATCTCATCGATGCCCACAGTGCGATTGAACTCGACCGAGTCCACCGCTTCACCAACCACTCGGAACGACAAGCCTCCCTACGCCTACGCGTCGGCGATCAAACCATCGCCGACGTCTACGACTCCCACGGCCGCATCCATGGCGGCACCGCCACGCGAATGGAAACCGAAGCACTCGAAGCCTGGGCGACAGCCCGCCAACGTGGTGAGAGCGTGTTGTTGTCGGCGCCGTCGAGCGACACCGTCCAACGTCTCAACACCGCCGCCCAACAACAACGAATCACCTTCGGTGAGATCAACACAGGCAGCCCGACCGTGGAAACCAGGGACTACCGGATTTTCGTTGGCGACGAGATCGTCACCCGACGCAACGACCGACGGATCCTGACCGACCAAGGCCACATGATCCGCAACCGCGACACCTGGACAGTCACCAACATCGACCGTGGCACCATCACCGCCGCCGGCGGATGCGGCGCCGTGAAGCTCCCAGCCTCCTATGTCGCCGAGCATGTCGAGTTGGCGTACGCGCAGACCAGCCACGCCACCCAAGGCCGAACCGTCGACCGATCCATCCTCGTCCTCGACGGACCCACCGACCTGCGAGGCCTCTACGTGCCACTCACCCGCGGACGCGAATCCAACGACGCCTACATCGCCACCGTCGGCAACGACACCGCCGTCGACATCTTCCGAGCCTCGATGGCACGAAGCTGGATCGACCAACCCGCCCACCAGCGGATGGCAGAACTCGCCGAGTCGGCTGCTCATCGGCCCGGCACCATCCCAACCCCCGACCTACGAGCCCTGTTCGCCGAAAGCGGCCAAATCACCAACACCTTGCGCGACCTCGACTACCACCTGCCCCGGCTCCCAGATCGCATCCGGAATCAGGAACACGTCGTCGATCGAACCCGCACCGAACTCGACCACTGCCACCAAAAGCTCAACGAAGCCAACAACACCCTGGCCCGGCTCGACCGACCAGTGAAACGGTGGCTGCACCGCACCGAAATCCACAACGCCGAAAACATCCGCGACCGATACACCGACCAGGCCGCGAAAGCCCAGACGAAGTACGAACAGGCGGCCGAGGAGCTCGCCCGAGACCGCGCCGACCTAGCAGCCGCCAACGACCTCCACCAACAGCGGCCCGCGCTCGAACACCGACTCGACACAATCATCCGAACCCTCGACACCGACGCCAACATCCGCACTCACGCACTCGGAGCAGAGCCGCCCGAAGCCATCACCCAAACACTCGGGAACCGGCCCGTCGAACCCGACGCCGTAGCAGCGTGGGACCAAGCCGCCGGACGACTCGACCAACACCACACCTGCTACAACGCCAACCGCTTCCAACGCTGGGACCTCCCACCCGAGATCAACGCCAGCGCCATCCGGGTCCGCGGATCAATCGACACGCTCGCCACCCAACTCGAACCGCGCACCCCGAAACGCCAACTCAGCGACGACAACGCACTCGGCATCAGCATGTGAACCACTGCGGCCAAGCCCGCCCCAAGGGGCGGGCCAACTCCAGTATCAACAACCCTCCGTCGTCAAGGGACGGCTCCGGGACGCCGCTCCGCTCCGTGTCCTCACCTCCGACCTACGGCCGGCCCTTGACCCCTTGTGGGACCGAATACTGCCTGATACGCGGCAGAGGACCGCGGGCGGGCGTCGCCTCCGGTTGTCGTGCTCTGTCAGCCTTCGGACCTAGAGGCGTCTTATCTCCAGTCCTGGCTCGGGAACGACCCATCGAACTATTTGCGATCTGCGGCCCTGTCGATTCGCACGGTGATTTCATGTTCAAGACAGGCGTGAGTTGGATGTTGAGCTGCTTCCCATCGACCACTCTCGTGGGCAATGCCGTCTGAGGTGCTTCCGGCGGTTTGCTTCACATCGAGGATCGAGCCGACGGTAGGATCTATCCGAGTGCCTCACAGTGCTCCCGGAATGTGCTGAGCACATCTGGTATTGGCGTGTTGGGCATGGCCGCGCAGCGCTCGACTGGGTCAGGATTACTGAAATCTGCCGCGCCGACAAAGACCCATTCGTCGTCAGGTCGCTCGAAGCCATAGGCCACGTTCCTAGCAATCCAATCATCATCGTCGAAGTTGATGAGGCGACGGCGATCACCGCAGATTGACACGAAGTACGGCGGTTGCTCATCACCGAAATGGCTTATCACCGCGTCAGCGATCCCATCGCCAAGGCATTGCCGGTCGAACTCTTCGAGGCGATCGCTATACGAGTCGAAAGGAAGGATCACAACCCCATCGGGAACATGCCCCTCAATCCTGTCTCCACCATTCAAAGGGAGCGCTCCAAGCGCCACGATATAGTGCTCGTCGGCAACGTGCCAGAGAGAGGGCCCCGGTGAGTATTTGCAGGCCTCGTATTCACCGCCAGCGCTTAGAGTCAGCCGAAAGCACTTTCCAACACTTTCGTTTGCTCCTGGGGGCGGAACGCCCCTATTGGGAATGGCAGTTACGGTCAGGTCATCGATGCTGAACAACACCTGACCTGGCTCTGTCGACGAGGCGGGCGTTGGAGTGTTCGTTGTCACCGATGTGGCTAGTGTTGTCGTTGAGACTGCTGCGGGCAGGGCGGAGACGGATTGTCCTTCTGGGCGACTGTCACCAACTACGGTCGTGTCGCCCGAACTACTGCGCTCGATCAGCAATACTCCGGCCACAACGGCGGCCATTATGCATCCAACGGCCACGGAGCGGCGTCTACGCGTCGCCTTCCTCTGGCGAAGGTCGGCCTCTGCGGCCACAGAGGCCCAGGACCTCCGCTGGGTCGTCTCCTGGCGACTGGGCGGTTCGCTCAGTGATGCTAGGAAGACCCTGAGCTGATCCTCATCCATGACTCACCTTTCACCGGTCGGTGCTGATTGCTGATAGTCTTTGTAGCGCTCTGTGAGCGTGTCGCTTCACGCTTCCAGTGGAGATGCCGAGGATGCCGGCTGTCTGATCAACAGAAAGGTCAAGCCAGTATCTCAGGAAGATCACCTGCCGTTGTCTGCGAGAGAGCTGTGAGATCTCGTTTACTAGCTCGCTTTCAAATGACTCCAACGGATACCGTATGGGTTGCCTATCCGGTGAAATAGAGCCAGCATCCGGGCGTCTTCTTGCAGAGTTGAGTCGATTCGCCTTTCGAGCTTCGCCCCGGCACAGATTTGTTATCGTTACGACCAAGTATCCTCGTAGTTCGTTGTCCGTCAGGTCTTGTGGTGAAGCGAGATACGTTCGAACGAAGGCTTCATGAACGATTGCCTGTGGGCTTCCAGAAGCCCCCGCAAAATGCGCTGCGAGGCGTTCGAGTTCGGTGAGCTTCGTCCGATATATTCGCTCGTACTGATTCCATTTGTCTGTAGCACACACGGTTAAATCAGTCTACTCAGCGGTCTTGGCCAGCCACGAGCCTTGCATTCCCTGTTCTGGGAGCTATCCGCGCCAAGGAATATTGGGCCCGAGCATAGTTGACGAGCGTCACCTACATCTATACAACGCGTAGCCCGGGTTGCAGGTTGACACAAGGCAGGATCTTTCTCGAACCGGCGTGCCACCCCGGCACGAGTACTGCGTTCTCCGCGAGGAGTTCGCTGCCTGGCGAGTGCTGGCGCGACGTGAGGCGGTTGGCCTGCTCTGACCGGCACCCGCGGCTACAGACTCTGGACGCGCGCCAAGCGACGGTCATCGTGGCCCAAGTCCCATTGAGGCGCATGAGCACGTTTTCTCGGCGTCGGTGGGGCGTTGTCTTCGCGTCCGATTTCCGCAGCTACCCGGAGTTGCGACGAAGCATGTGCACCAGGATGTCATACTCCGAAGGGGAGGACAGTCTGCACCGGGAGCCTCTCCGCGGTAGGAGGTGGAGAGTGCTGCCAGTAACTAGACGGTTGACGGGAGGGATGCCGCATGCGATAGCAGCGTCGCGGGGTCCGACGCGCATCGCTGACAACGGCTGATGCTCCGCTCCTTCGCAGTCGGCGGATCGAGGCGCTGCGCCATTGATCCGCGGCTACCCCTAACGTAGGCTGCGGCTGCGAGTTCGACCAAGCAATCGGCGTCTCCAAGGGCAACCTGTGTCAACCTCCCAAGTCACGATAGACGGCCGCCGCCTCACGGTTGCCGGCGCTCTGACCGGCCAGTTCTATGGAACTGCGGTGCTTCGACCTGCGGGATCTTCACCGGCACTCTCGCAGGGCCGACAGGATCTCAACTACGGCCCTTCCTCGCTTCTGTCCGGTTCAATTCGACGAAATGAACTCCATGTGCGTGACCAAGTAGATCTCGCTATTGGCACAGTTTCGTTGCTCGAGATTCCTCCGAGCCAGTCTGCGATCGGGAACCTCCCACCTGATTCGCGGGTGGGGATCTTGGAGGGTCAATGGTTTAGCGCCTTCGCCTTCTTCTATCGGCCGCTCAACCGCCTCTCAGATGTGATCGACCACTTTCTGGCAATCGCGCCGGTTGAACATCCCGACGGGATGGTTGCGTCCGAGGGCTACGACGTTGTCGAGCAGGCATACTCAATGGCGCTTGATGCTGGTATGGCCGTATTGACTGAGCCCCAGGGCACGCCATCGGTCTCGTACACGCAAGTACGGGCTGGCCGCGTGTGGCGCGAGGGTCACCACGTCTACCTCGAGGGGGATGAGGTGCGGCTGATGGTCACTCCCTGGGCTCACCCACAGAGCCGTGACCCCCTGTCCCATCGCACTCCGTCAAGCGACTCGCTTGACGACGTCTACATGGTACTGAGTTCGATCGAGCGGATGGCTTGGCGTGGCTGACCGCACAGGCAGGAAGGTGAAGTGATGTGGATCGCGTTTGGGGTACTTGGGCTGTGGCTACTACTGATCACGTTTGCTCTGATTGGTCACAACACGCGACAAGCCATTCTGCAACAACAGGTCCGTGCACTTCGGACGACAAGCATCACTCCGCAGCGTCAATCGGGGTTCGTCGAGGCGACAGAGAACGAGAAGCGCTCCGATCTAGAACCCGGATCAGCTGTGCTTCTCGTCAGTGAGACGTGCCTTGGATGCAATCAGGCGATTGAATCGGCTCGTCAATACGTACTCGGTGGCAGTCCAGGCAGCTTCTCCCCACTGTATGTCCTGACACCAAATCCTGGCGACGGTCGCATCGTACGACCACTCGTGAGACTGCACGACGATGAGCTTTACCGATCGATCTATCCGGGAGCGGCACCAGCGTTGTTCGTAGTTGGTGAGGGAGGTTCGCTGACCTTAGTCCCACAGGGCTCAGAACCCCTCAACGTTCAGGACAGCCTCGACGGTGAATTAGGTAGTCAACGGCCGGCGTCCCCGATTCAAGACGTCATCCGCAATGTCGCTTCACAGCCCGGTTCGCTTCCCAACACACAGGAGGACATAGCGAGATGAGTGACCACCTGATTCCAACATACTCGCCAACGTCGGGCGAGGCGATGCAGAAACCCAGGCGGAGTTCATCCAGCTCACGACGAGAATTCCTCGCATTGGCGACGATAGTGCTTGGCGGAATCGGCCTTGCCTTTTCAGATCTACTTACGACAGTGTTCAACCGAGTTGGAGCCTCACCGTGCACAGGCGCCGGGTGTTATCAGAAATGGTCTACGTGCCAGAATTTCCATAGCGAAAGTCAGATTTGTTCCCCATCAAATCGGTACATGGGATCCGATCTCTGCCAAGGTAGCTGGCACAAGGATCACCAAACAAGCTTCTGGACCAACTCTGGAATAGACTACAAGGCTCACTACGAACACTCATCGGGCGCGTGCGCCGGGCGGAACGCGTGGACCTGGAGTGAGGGCGGCACTGATACGATCTGTTCTGATGGAAGCAAGGTGCGTTGGCGCAAGGAGGGTGGTCAGTGGGTGGTCGACTATCCGCTCTCGGCCACGATTTGCCGGACCTCGTCTTGACGGCGGTCTACCCTGCCTCCGACGCTTCGCAGCAAATGGTGAGAGTGCTCGGACTGCCAGACCTTAAGGAGCCCTAGATCTTGCATAACACTGTTCTGCTGGTGGCTGGACTCGTTGCAGGTGTCTCGCTTAGCAGCTCCCCTTGAAGTATCAATAGTTCAGCTCGACTAGTTAGTCGCGGACGACGAGTCTACTTCGGACTTGGACTGCTCCTTGGCGCTCTTACAACGGGCCTAGGTCTGTGTGCCCTTGGAGTGTTCGTCCTTCGACTTGGAGTTGATGCAGGCATCTTTGCAGTTGTCATCGTGGCCGGGCTAGGCATCGTGTCGTTCACCCGCTTCAGCGGGCGGGGGTGGTACCCACAGCGCCGACGGCAAACGCCAAGCTGGATCACGGAAACGCACACTTCTGGTTTCGCCTATTTCGGATTCGAGATGGGTACGGGCCTACGCACATACTCACCCACGATGTTGCCGCACTCGCTCGGCGCGATGATCCTAGCGAGCGCACGCTTGTGGCCCGCAGTGCTGGGTGCCGCCGGCTTCGCTTTGGGAAGATACGCGAGTCGGGGGGTCTTCTTACTCGGCACAGCTGATGGTGGGGTGCAGCGAGATTATCGGTTCCCCCGATACATTGAAGCAGGCCTAGTAGTCGCCAGTATGGTAGCAATCATTGTTTCGGGCTCAGTGATTGAGTCATGATTCATCCCAGAGACCTTACCTCGATGAGGATTGCTAGTCGTAGATATGGGCTTCAACCAGCTGATCGGCTCGACATCATGGCCCGCAAGATGGCCGATGAACAAGCTTCGGTTAGACGCTTCTATGCGTCCGATGAGGAGATCAGGACAAGCGACGTCTACGACTACCTGTCCAAGTGCAGCCTTGTGCTTGCGGTGACGACAAGACGCGGTGACTTGGCGGGGGGAATCTACGTAACAAGCCGAAATACGTATACGCGACAGTGCTTTCTGTCGGTGTATGCGTTTCGTGAATATCGCAATCAACGGCTCTTCTTTGAGAGTGTCATTCTTGGCATCGACCTGCTGTTCACATCTCTTCCTCTGCAGCGCGTCCGCTTTGATGTTGCCGAATACAATCTGCACCAGTTCGCCAGCATACGACGGTTTCCGGGCGTAGATCTAGAAGGAGTTCGCAAGGATTGGAGTTTTGTCGGTGGCCAGTATTGGGACTGTCATCTGTTCTCAATCAGCGAGCTTGGGTGGAGTCGGCGGGGTGCCCATCTGGCGACGCGGCTAGCGACAAGCCGTGGTCGCTTGGTCGAGGGTCCGGAATGACGTCCAACGGTGGCGTGTCCAGCCGAGGTGCGCCAGCTTCGCGTTCTCAATCTGCCTCGCCGCGGGCAGCGGGCGAACTCCGCAGGAGTTCGTTGACTCCGGCGGCGATCTCCGTATCGCGTTCGGCTACAGCGTGTTGATAGCGGAGCGCGGCGTCGGGTGAAGCGTGACCGAGTCGCGCCATCGCCTCCTTCGTCGTCGCACCGGCGGCGGCGTTGAGGGTGCCGGCGACGTGGCGCAGATCGTGGAACGTACAGTCGACGTTGGCTTCGGCGCGGGCTTTGTTCCAAGCGCGGCGCCACACGGTCTTGGTCGGCGTGTCCCCAGAATGAGCGGCCGTGAACACCAACGCATCGGCGTCGTCGGCAACAAACTCGTCGAGATGCGCCTCCAGTTCGGTGACGAGAACGCCAGGGAGCACGACACGACGGACACCGGCGGTGGTCTTGGGTGGCTGGAAGATCAGCCCATCGGCGTTCGTTTCGACCCTCGATCGCTCGACCGACACCATCGGTGAAGCATCATCGAGGCGCAGATGCCGCCGTGCAAGTCCGAAACACTCGCCTCGGCGCAGCCCTGCCAACGCGGCGGTCAACACCATGGCGCGATATCGCGGCTCGATCACATCGGCCAACCGCGAAACATCTTCTAGCGATGGGATCTGCCGCTCAGCGCTGCGCTCCATCGCGGCTCCCTTGATCCGGCAAGGATTCTCCCGGATCAATCGGTCGTCCACCGCTGCCTGCATGATCTGACGCAACAACCGGTATGCCTTCGCCGCCGTCGTGTCACTGATCGACCCGGCTCTGATCTTCGAGTTCCATCGCCGAACCGACGCGGTGCTGATCCTGACGACAAGTACATCACCGAACGTTGGGAGCACATGCGACTCGAGCAGATAGGCGTAGAGCTCTCTGGTCGCCGGGCGAAGCTCGGTCTTCGCTTCCAGCCACGACCGGGCGTACTCACCGAAACCAACCGAACGACCCACCGGATCCAGATCGTCGCCCCGGTGCAGGTCGGCCTCGACCGTCGCCAACCAGCGAGTCGCATCAGCCTTGCTCGTAAACGTCGTCGGGCCAGTCACCCGCTGCCTCGAAATCGGGTGCGTGTAGAGGCCCTGCCAGCGGCCCGATCGCAGCTGCCGCACACTCCCAAACGTCCGTCGGCCACCCATCGAGTCGACCGTACGGCATCGTTTCTACGCGCGCAATACGCGCGCGGCGATAGATCGACGGCCGAAAACGGTCAAGACCGCAGGCCATTGACCCGCGGTCTCGACTGCAATTGCAGTGATATCTGTTCGTGGAGCTGGCGGGAATCGAACCCGCGACCCCCTGCTTGCAAAGCAGGTGCTCTAGCCAACTGAGCTACAGCCCCGAACGTCGGCTCACAGATTACAGGTATGGCGTCCACTCCAGGAGCGGTTCAGCGACAGCGCCCGATTCGGGCTATGACCGTCAGCGGAGAGCTTTCCGAAGGATCAGACTCCCAAACACCCACGACGCTGGAAACTGCAAATCTGTAGCGTCCGTTTCCTGCATTGATCTCGTGACTGTAGGCGGTCTGGTCGCCTGGCGTGGTCGCGATCTCCTGGTAGTTCGTGCCCCCTCCGGGGGGATCTACAAGCACCCTGTAGTTGGTTGCGGCCGGAATCGGATCCCAGGACAGATCGATGACGACGCTGCCTGGTGACGCAGCGCCACAAGTCGCTTTGATTCCTGTCGGCGCAGCTACTGCTGACGTGGAGATGCTCGACTGGGCAACCGTGGTCGGGCGAGTCCATGCGCCCGAGGTAGTGGTGAACGTCGCGAACGCGACGGTGCCGACTAGCACTGCAACACCGGCTGCGGGTCTGGAGCGGACCGCAGTGGCAACGATGGAAAGCAGCCCGATCGCCACGAGAATCGTCGTCGTCCCCCACAGCACCGGCATGCCGATGAACGGCACGACCAGCCGAGCGCGCCCGATGATGCGATCCTCACCGAGGCTGCCTGAGTCGTCGACCTTGTTGGCGTCTCCGCGCGTCTTCAGGGCACCTTCCTCAGTGGCTCCGACAACGCGGTGCACCACGGTGTCGTCGCCCGCTGTGAACGCGATGATGTCGCCCTCACCGACCGGGCTTCCCCGATCGATCAGAACGACATCGCCTGCTCGGAGGCTTGGACTCATCGAACCCGAGCTGATGACCGAAGGCTGCCACCCCGTGATGAGTGTGGGTACTGCCACCCACAGCGCCATCGCGAGGATCCAGCAACCGACGACCCAGGCGCAGAAGCGGCCTATCTCCTCGAGTCTCCAGCCACGCATGGCATTTGTCCTAGGCAGGTCAGGACTGGACTTCCCACACGAATGCGAGATCGGTCACGCTCGAGTCCTGCACAGCGTCGGTCGCCGTCGCCGGCAGTTCGACCTTGATGCGGTAGACCCTCGACTCCGGGGTTGCGCTGGGATTCCAGTTGCCGAGGCCGGTCGCATAGTCGGTTGCTGCGGCGTCGAACCCGCTCAGGACATCGTTGTAGAGCCTGCGCTGACGGTCGAAGCCGGTGCAGTCGGTGAAGTCGCCACCTGATGTGGCGCTGCCCTGGTCGATCGTGACCAGAAGCTCGTCGCCGAGCGTTCCGGAATCGGTGTAGCCACCCGAATACATCTTGACCAGGTCGGGATCGGCGATCGAACCCTGGTATGTGACCTTGATGCAGCGAGTAACCGAATCGCCGGGTGCCATGTCAGTCACGGCGAAGGCGGCGACGCCGCTGTCATCGTCGGCTAGCTCAACGTTGCCGGTTGCAACCGAGTTGCCGGAGTTGTCGGTCGTGTCGGTGAACGCTGCCCGTGACGTGCTCAAGACCGCAACGCCCGAAAGGACGAAGGCGATGATCACTGCGTAGGCCACGGGGATGCGCCGCCGTTTGACCGAATGTTGTGGTTCGTAACGCTTGAGTGGGTGAGTCATAGTGCTTACTTCGGCGCGCTAACGCGCAGAGTGAGCAAAGCTCCAAGATTTCTCCTGAGGCCCGAACAAATTGCGTAGAGCCGACGGCCAACCTTCAGCCGTGCGCAGCTCGGTTCACGTGGGAGATGACGTGGTCGGTCCAGGTGCCGACGTCAGCGAGCTGGTCTGCCACCACAAGTGTGGAGTTGGGGATGAGCTCGTCGAGGCGTTGCGCGGTCGACAACGGGTGGCCGGGGTCGGTGTCCCAGGCCAATATCAGCGTCGGAATGCCGATCGTCGATACGGCGATCGGTTCGGGTAGGTCGCTGTCGGCGGCGCCGCGCAACACCGACGGCAACAACTCGGGCGCCACCGCAGGCACGAACCGGTAGACGTCCTCGAGCCCCGTGAGGATTTCTGGGATCGGGGCTTCGTCGATCAGCGCGACGTAAGCGTCGAAGCCCTCGGCCTCGATCAGGTCGGCACCGGCTCGATAGAGGTCACCTTGCCCGGCGCGAGTTTCGTATCCGGTCGGTGGCAGGGCGAGGATGAGCCCGTCGACTCGGTCCGCCTCGTCGACTGCGACGTGCAGGGCTGTGGCTGCGCCCATCGACACGCCTCCCAGGACGAAGGTCTCGATATCGAGAGCGTCGGCGAGCGCCACGACGTCGTGGCCCATCCGGTCCCAACGGTAGATGTCGGGAATCGGCTCACCGTCGGAGTCGCCATGGCCTCGGGCGTCCCATCGGACTACACGGAACCGTTCGGCCATTCGGTCCCAGTCGAACATCGCCGCCGACGCGTCTGTCATCGATGAGGTCAAGCCGTGACCCCATAGCAGCGCAGCGCCTTGGCCACGATCGTCGACCGCCAGCCCGTGTACCCGTCGAAGCGCCATGTCCGGACGCTACCCGAGCCGCGATCAGGGGGCGAGAGGTCTGCCGAAGGGGAGGGACTCCTGCCACGTCGAAAGAAATGCTTCGGCGCGATAGCAGGCTGCCATGAACGGCCCCTCCTGATGGTCTGCGACGTCGTCGAGAACCGATGACACGGTGTCGGCGGCGTCGGCCAGTCTGGCGTCGTCGTCTGAGCCGTCGGCGCGCCAGGTAGCGACATCGCCTGCCGTCGTCACGAAGTCCGGCAGCACGGCAGCACCTGAGCGCTCGAGCACGGCCAGGGCGCGGGCAGTGACGGGCAATGAATCCCACGGAACCACCGCCCGTGTCTGGATCCGCTCGGCGAGCCTGTGATCGACCACGCCGACCTTCGAACCGACGACGACCACGTCGGCGGTGACCTCGGTGGTCAGATCGGGTTCGGTGATCGTGGCGCCGGCGTCGGACAGCAGGAGGCGCACGGCGTCGGGTACACCGCCGGTACCTTCGACCGCCACCGACGCTGGATCGAAACGGTGCACCGCCGCGACGACGCCCGAAGCGATCGCCCGATCGCGCAGTGTCGCTCCCTCGGCTGCTGCGCTGCGAGCAGGTCCTCGAGCGTCGACGGCTCTCAGGCGAGCGAAGTCGTCGGCGCTGAGCCCTTTCGCAGGGTCGAGCATGAACTCGCCCGACTCGACCAGCGGCACCAGCTCGGCGACCAGATTGGCAACGGTCGCGTCGCGGTCGTCGCCGTCGGCGTTGAACCCGCCCGACACCCCAGAGATCTTCCGCTCGAGGCTTGCCATCTGGTACGTGACCGCGCGTGCCAGATCCTTGGCGCCGCTTTGGAGGATCTTGCGCGCACAACGCACGACGCCGATGCCCTGCTCGGCGTCGTCGAGATCGATAGCGATGAACCCAGCCCCGTCGCCGATCTTATGAATGCGCCCCATGACGCCGCCACCGTACTCCGGATCGCCGGCTTTTCAGGATTTCTGAACCCTGGGGTGTCATATACCGCACCGGACGGTTCAGAAATCTTCGGCGTCAGGATTTCTGAACCCTGGGGTGTCATATACCGCACCGGAGGGTTCAGAAATCCCGAAAACGACCGCGGATCTCAGCCTTCGGCGATGAGGCGGTTGAGGACCAGATCGGGGTTTTCGGTTTCGACACGCTCGAGCCAGTAGGAGCTCTCGAACAAGGCGAGGCGCGTGCCGTCGGCGCGGAACAACACGTCGACGCCGCTCATCGAACGGAGCTCCTTCTCCGATGCCTCGTCGGTCTCACGTGCGACCGAGAACTTGGTGGGGCTCAGCTCGACAGGAGCACCGAACTCGTTCTCGAGCCGATGTTTCGCCACCTCGAACTGCATCGGCCCGACCGCTGCGAGCACAGGAGCCTGATCGCCGAGGTCGGCGTCGCGCAGGACCTGCACCACTCCTTCCTCGTCGAGTTGAGCGACCCCCGACCGGAACTGCTTGAACTTGCCGGTGTCGGTGACGCGCGCCACCGAGAAGTGCTCGGGGGCGAAAGCCGGAACCGGAGGAAACGAAATTGGCTCGCCGACCCACACAGCGTCGCCGATGCGCACGTCGTTGGCGTTGACGAGCCCGATCACGTCGCCGGGGTACGCGACCTCGACGGTCTCGCGGTCCTGTCCGAACACCGAGTGCGCGTACTTCGTGGCGAACGGTTTGCCGGTGCGGTCATGAGTGACCACCATCCCGCGCTCAAACCGGCCCGAACACACGCGCAGGTAGGCGATGCGATCGCGGTGGGCCTTGTCCATGTTCGCCTGCACCTTGAACACCATCCCTGAGAATGGTGAATCGAGCGGTCGGGCTTTGTCGTCGGCTCCCGACACCGGCGAGGGCGAAGGAACGAGGTCGACGATCGCGTCGAGGAGGTGGCGTACACCGAAGTTGGTGAGCGCCGAACCGACGAACAGCGGGCTCGATACACCGGCCAGAAAGTTGTCCTGTTCGTGATGGGCGGCGACCGCGTCGAGGAGTTCGAGCTCCTCGGTCGCCTTGTCCCACCACTCGCCCTCCTCGGCGGCAGCGCGGTCCGCGTCGACGATCTCCTCCGGCGCGATGGTCGAGCCGCGTGCGGTCCGCTCGAACCGGGTGAACACACCGGTGCCGCGTTCGATGACACCGCGGAAGTCGCCCGAGATCCCGACCGGCCAGGTCATCGGTGTGGGAGTCACGCCGATCTCCGACTCGATCTCATCGATCAACTCGAGCGGTTCGAGCCCGGGGCGGTCCCATTTGTTCAAGAACGTGAGCAACGGCAGACCCCGGTCGCGGCAGACCTCGAACAGCTTGAGGGTCTGCGGCTCGATGCCTTTCGCCGAGTCGAGCACCATGATCGCGGCGTCGGCGGCGGCGAGCACTCTGTAGGTGTCCTCGGAGAAATCTCGGTGGCCGGGAGTGTCGAGGAGGTTGAGCACACATTCGCGATACGGGAACTGCAACACGGTTGAGGTGATCGAGATCCCACGCTGTTGCTCGAGCTCCATCCAATCCGATGTGGCGCCCCGGCGACCGTCGCGGGCTTTGACCGACCCGGCGCCCGACGAGAGCGCGCCGCCGTATAGCAGGCACTTCTCGGTGAGCGTGGTCTTGCCCGCGTCGGGGTGCGAGATGATCGCGAACGTTCGACGTCGCGCTGACTCCTCGAGCACCTCGGACACCAAGCGAGTCTATGGAATTGAGTCCTTTTGGGCCCAGACCCCGACGGGACTCAATTCAGTGCCTTCGTTCGGAGACGAAGTGGGCGAGATCGACGAGCGGTTGGCGTGCTCGGTCCGCGATGGGCAGCGCGTCGAGCGCCTCGATTGCATCGGTTGTCAGGGACTCGATGTCGTCTTCGACGGCGGCGAGCGCGCCCGTGTCGATCATGACCCGCTGAATCGCTTGCACATCGGCATCGGTCGGTTCCTCCCCGACACGATCGAGCACCGCGCGCTGCTGCTCGTCGGCTGCGCTCCAAGCGTGGGCCAACAAGAGCGTCGGCTTTCCCTCGCGCAGATCGTCGCCGACCGGCTTGCCGGTCTCGTCGGCGTCGCCGAACGCGCCAAGCACGTCGTCGCGGAGCTGGAAAGCGGCACCCAGTGGTTCGCCGTAGGCGACTACGTCGTCGACAAGCGAATCGTGGCCGCCCAGCGCAGCGCCGATCTGCATCGGCCGTTCGATCGTGTACCGGCCCGACTTGTACTGAACGATGCGTCGAGCCGTGTCGGCACTCACAGAACGCTGCGCCGTGCCCGAGATGTCCAGGTACTGGCCGATGTTCAACTCGACACGCAGTTCGTTCCAAATGGAGCGAGCCCGACCGTCGATGGCTGCGGCGAGCACGTCGGCGTACGCGTGAGATATGTCGCCGAGCAGGATCGCGACGCCTTCGCCGAACCTTCGCGATTCGCCGCGCCAGTCGGTGCCTTCATGTGTCTCGGCAAAGCGGGAATGCAGGGTGGGCAACCCCCGGCGCCGCGGCGATCCGTCCATGACGTCGTCGTGAGCGAGCGCGAAGACATGGAGGATCTCGAGCGCCGCGCCCATGTCGAGCACGAGCGGATCGTCGGGGTCACCCCCCGCCGCTACGTTCGCCCAGTGACAAAACGCGGGCCGCAGACGTTTGCCGCCCAGGACGACCATGTCCTCGAGCGCCCGCAGTGGAGTCTCGAGCTCATCGTCGACTTCAGTCCAGCGCAGGACTTCGTCGTCGAGAAACGAGCGCAGGCGCGACGTGGTCCGTTGCGCGGGAACCGTGAGCGCCAACGGCTCCTGGTTCACTCTTCGTCGTCTATCAGCTGGTCGAGATCGGCGACGACCCGGTCGACCTGCACCTGTGCGTCGGCGAGGCGCGACCGGCACAGCGCCAACAACCCAGCGGCCCTCTCGACGCGCTTTGCGACGACGTCGACGTCGACGTCGTCGGCATCGAGCTCGCTGAGGATCTCGTCGAGCTCGGCGAGTGCGTCGGTGTAGGCGATCGGCTCGTCGTCGTCGTCAGTCATCGGTGCGGCTCTCCTCGGTTCGCTCGACGAGGCTCCTGAGCTCGCCGTCGACCACCCGCGTGATGATGACATCACCGACGGATGCCGAGGCAACTTCGCGCACGACTCTGCCGTCGGCGGTTCGGGTGATCGTCCAACCGCGAGCGAACAGACGGGCGGGGTCTGAAGCCTTGATCGCCGTCTCACGACCGTCTAGCTCTCGGCGAGCCCAGCCGAGCACGCGCCTCGCTGCCGGCTCGATGCGTCGTGTTGGTGCATCGAGTCGGGTCGACGCCCGACGGAGGGCTGCGGTGGCTCGATCGCGCGTCCGGTCTGCACGACCGCGTAGTCGGGTGTCGGCGACGACGATCGACCGGGCGGCACGCGCTTGCACGAGTCGAGCCGTCTCGGTCAGCCGGGCGTCGGCGCGGGTCACGGCTCGATGCGTGTTGGTTCGGTGCGCCTCGGCGCGATGGTCGAGCCTGCTTGCGGCCGTCGACATCGCCTGACGTGCATGAGATGCGATCGAGCGCGCCCGGTTGGCGAGCTCTCGGTCGAGTGATCGCAGCCGGTCGACGATCATCGTCGCGCACGCGGTCGGCGTCTTGAGCGAGAGGTGAGCGACCTCGTCGGCGACGCTCCGATCGATCTCGTGACCTATACCGCAGATGACCGGCACGGGGCATCGAGCGATCGCCATCGCCAGCTCCTCGGAGTCGTAGGGCGCGAGATCGCCGCGCGACCCGCCGCCCCGAATCAAGGCGATGAGATCGACCTCCGAGCGGCCGAAGTGTTCGATCGCCGTCACAAGGCCCAGATGTGCGCCTTCGCCCTGCACCCGCGTGTGGAGAGTGTGGACGACGATGGCGTAGCCGCTGCCGGCGAGCTCCTCGAGGAAGTCGTGCTCGGCAGCCGAGCCTTGCGATGTGACGAGGCCGATCTTCTGGGGCGCCAGGGGTGTGGCGAGAGCAGGCTGGCGTGCAGCGTGGCCGCCGGCTCGTAGCCGTTCGAGGAGCTGCTCGCGTTCGAGCGCGACCGCGCCGAGCGTGTATGTCGGATCGATCGACGTCATCCTGATCTGCAGGCGACCCTGGGGTGGGTAGAAGTCGACGACCCCTCTGACTCGCACGGCCATCCCGTCGGTCATGCGGATGCCACCGACTCGTTTGAGCAGCTTGTTCACGATCGCCCGCGTCGAGTCGAACAATATGACCGATACCCGGGCGGTCGGTGCGTGGCCGGGCGCCGAGCCGGGCTGGACGAGGTCGAAGTACACGTGACCCGCGCGAGAGCGGGTGAGGTTCGATATCTCACCGATCACCCAGATGTCGTCGGGGAACAGCTCGTCGAACGTGCGTCCCAACAGCTCGGTGAGCTCGGCCACCTCGTAGGTGGGTTGGTCCATCAGCCGACCGTCCCCGCCGGTTCCTGGCGAACGAGCGTGTCGTAGAGGTCGGCGTACAGCCCACCACGCGCGTGAAGCGTGTCGTGGGTACCGGTCTCGACGATTCGCCCCTCGTCGAGCACGACGATGAGATCCGCCGCTGTGATGGTCGACAGGCGATGGGCAACCACGACCGCTGTGCGGCCCTCGAGCGCAGTGGCGAGCGCTCGCTGCACTAGGGCCTCGTTTTCGGAGTCGAGGTGGCTCGTCGCCTCGTCCAGGACCACGATGCGCGGGTCCTTCAACAGCATCCGCGCGATCGACAGACGCTGCTTCTCACCGCCCGACAGCCGGTAGCCGCGTTCGCCGACGACCGTGTCGAAACCGTCCGGTAAGGCTTCGATGACGTCGAGGATGCGCGACGCGTCGCACGCCGCGACGAGCTCGGCTTCGGTCGCAGACGGCCGCGCGTAGAGGAGGTTCGAGCGAACCGTCTCGTGGAACAGGTGTGGGTCCTGGTTGACGACTCCAATCGAGCGGCGAACGCTCGTGAGCGACGCGTCGCGCACGTCGACGCCGTCGATGCGAACGGCGCCTTCGGTCACGTCGTAGAGCCGCGACAAGAGGTTCGTGAGCGTCGTCTTGCCGGCGCCGGACGGGCCGACGACGGCCACCAGCTGGCCGGGCTCGATCGTGAGGTCGATGTCGACGAGCGCCGGCGCGAGTGGATCGCCCGACCCGCCTGTCGCACCCGGAGTCTCGAGCGAGGCGACGCTCACATCATCGGGGCGCGGGTAGTGGAACCTGACGTGATCGAACTCGACCCGACCGTCGACATCGTTCAACTCGATTGGGTTCGGTGGATCGACGATCGGGTTGGGGGCGTCGAGCACCTCGAAAACACGGTCGAACGACACGAGCGCAGTCATCACGTCGACCCTGGCGTTGGTGAGGCTGGTCAGCGGCGTGTAGACCCGCACGATCAGGAGGCTCATGGCGGTCAGCGTCCCGACCGTCATCGACTCGGAGATGACGAGGTGTCCGCCGACCAAGTACACAGCGGCTGTGCCGAGGGCGCCGACGAGGGTCAGCGCGACCATGAAGGTGCGGCTGTAGAGGGCGCTGCGCACACCGATGTCGCGCACGCGACCAGCGCGATCGGAGAAGTCCTCGGTCTCGGCGTCGGCCCGCCCGAAGAGCTTGACCAGCATGGCGCCCGAGACGTTGAACCGCTCGGTCATCGTTGTGTTCATCGACGCGTTCAGGTCCATCGACTCGCGAGTGATGTCCGACAGCCGTCGGCCGACACGCTTGGCGGGCACGAGAAAGATGGGGAGGATCACCAGGGCGAGAAGGGTGAGCTTCCATTCGAGTATCAAGAGCGCGAGAAGCGTCGTGAGCAGGCTGATGAGACTCGACACCACCGAACCCAGCGTGCCGGTCAGGGCGCGCTGGGCTCCGATGACGTCGTTGTTGAGTCGACTGATCAGCGAACCGGTCTGAGCTCGGGTGAAGAAGGCGATCGGCATGCGTTGCACGTGGTCGTATAGCCGCACGCGCAGGTCGTAGATGACGCTTTCGCCGATGCGCGCAGAGAGCCAGCGTTCGATCATCGATACCCCGGCCGCAGCGAAGGCGGCGCCGATGATCAGCATCCCGAGCGTGTTCAGCCACGAGCGATCGGCGTCCTCGATGGCGCCGTCGATGATGCGCTGGAGCAACAGGGGAGGGACGAGCTGAAGCAGCGAACCGATCGTCACCATGGCGATGAACAGGGCGATCATGGTCCAGTAGGGGCGGGCAAAGACCAGGACTCTGCGCAAAGTGGTTCGTTCGAGCCCGGCGTCGGCGTCACCGGCGTAGCTCATCGAATGCACCATCCGCATGTGCCCGCCGTGCTCCATCGCCGCAATCTACCGGTGTGGCCAATGCCCGCCCTTCGCGACCCCGGTGTCAGACCAGGTTTCGCGAAAGTCGTCCGGCTTCGAGGTGGACGACGCGGTCGGCGATCGCATGGGCGGCTGGACGGTTGGAGACCGCCAGCACCGTCGCGCCCGAGGCTCGCAGCGCCTTCCACATGGCGAGCTCGGTGTGTACGTCGAGCGCGCTCGAGAGGTCGTCGAGCACCAGTAGCTGCGGTCTGGTCGCCATCGCGCGGGCCGCCGCGACCCGCTGACGCTGTCCGCCGCTCAGCCGCGTGCCTCCGGTTCCGATCGTCGTGTCGAGCCCATCGGCGAACCCGGCCAGATCGCGAGTCAGCTGCGCGGTGGCGCAGACTTCGTCTATCGAGTGAGTATCGGTGAGGTCGAGCGCGATGTTGCGCCGAACCGTGTCGCTGAAGAGCTGTGGATTCTGCGGCAGATAGCCCACGGCCCCCGGCACCATGAAGGCGCCTGGCTCGTCGATTCGGTCGCCGTTCCAGAAGATGTCGCCATGGTGGGGAACGAGGCCGAGCAGCGCGCGCAGTAGCGTCGTCTTGCCCGCCCCGATCTGACCGCCCACGATGACGACCTCGCCTGCGGCGATGTCGAGATCGATGTCGCGCAGCTCGAAGCCGTTGGCTGTCGAAGACCCGAATCCCCGCAGCGACATCCGTTCGAGAGGCGCGACCGCGATGGGTCGTCCCGCGACAGGCGAGCGCACATCGGCGCGGTCGATCGGTAGGTCGCGCTCGGCAAACACGGCGTCGTGGTCCTCACCTGCGACGAGCTGTGACATGTGCTCGATCGAGGCTTCGGCCTGTCGGGCACGGGCGACCGAGAAGCCGACCATTCTCGGCAGGAAGCCCAGGAAGACGGCGTATGTCGAGAGGAGAGCGAAATCGCCGGCCGTCAGTTCACCCGCTGCGGCGGAGGCCGATGTGACGACGAGCGCGAGTCCGACGGCCAGCGCTCCGACAGATTCGCTGAGAGATCGGAAACCCTCGGTGAGAACCCGGTCGCGAACCACGGTTCGAAGGCGTTGTGCGGTCGCTCGGTCGGAGATGACGGCGGCCCGGTCAGCGGCGTCGTGCACCGAAAGGGCTGCCGCACCTCGAAGCAGCTCGCCCATGGTCTCGGTAACGCGCTCGACCGCCAGTCGGTCGGCCTCGCGGGCGCGGTGGATCCAGGCACCGAGCATCCGCGCCACGACACCGATCAGCACGACCGGCACCGCGACAGCGATGGCGATGGCGGGGTCGATGGTCGCCATCATGGCGACGGCGAAGATCGTGAACAGCGCAGCTCCTGTGACATCGACCCACGAGTCGACGTATTCGAGGACGTCGCGGGGTCCGTCACGGAAATGGGCGATCGCCCCGGCGGGTGACCGAGTGGCGCGCCCCGCCTCGCTGCCGCCGCTCGCGACCTGCGCTCTCATGAGGTTGTACCGCTGGAGCGACTCGCCGAGCACCCACCACCGCACCCAGGTGAGCGCCGCGAAATGCACGTCGATGGTTCGCACGACAGCGACTAGGAGTACGGCGAGGGCGAGCCAGTAGACGAGCGGTCCGCCCGTGTTTGTCTCGAGCTCGTCGAACGCCCGCTGATAGATCGGGCCGACCACGGCGGGCGCGACGAAGAACACCAGCCAGAGCGACACGCTGGTCAGGAACAGTCGTCGCCGGACCCGGGTGACGGCCGACACTGCGCGCAGGCTCATCCGATCACCTCCGCCTGGAGGGCGAGCTCGACCGCGCGGCGAAATGGCTCGACGGATCGTCGAGGAGGTCGCGCCGTTCGCCGTGCTCGACGATGCGGCCGTCGTCCATCACCACGATGTCGTCGACGCGCTCGAGGGTGGACAACCGGTGAGCGATGATCATCGCGGTGCGTCCTTCGAGGAGACGGCCGATGGCCCGCTGCACGGCCGCCTCGGTGCTGGGGTCGACGCTGGCGGTGGCTTCGTCGAGCACGACGAGCCCGGGATCGCGGAGGAACAGCCGAGCGAGCGCGAGAAGTTGCGCTTGGCCACCAGAAAGGTCCCGCCCGCCCATCGCAAGCCGTCGGTCGAGGTCGCCCTCCGCGAGCTCGGACAGCTCGACGGCATGGAGCGCCTCGCGAATTCGGGCATCGTCGATCGAGTCGTCGAAGAGAGCTACGTTCTCGCGAATCGAGGTGCCGAAGACCTGGACCTGTTGGGGCACGAGCCCTATGCGACTTCTGAGCGACCGCAATGAGATGTCGAGTAGGGGTTTGCCGTCGAGTCTGATCGCTGGACCGTCGGTGTCGATCTGACGTGTCAACAACCGCGCGAGCGTCGACTTGCCCGAGCCGGTGTGTCCGACGATTCCGACGTGTCGTCCCGGGGGAAGCTCCAAGTCGATGTCGTCAAGGACCGATTCTTCACCGTATGAAAAGGACAACTTGTCGACGGTGACAGCTACCGGGCCGGCGCCCAGGTGTTCGGTGCCTTCGTCGGCTATGTCGGGTTCGGTGTCTGCGAGCTCGATCACGCGAGTCATGCCGCCGGCGGCTTGTTGAACCTCTTCGAGGTTCTCGGTGAACATCTCCATCGGGCGACGGAGCATGAACGCATAGAGCACGAGGGTCAGCCCATCGCCGACGCTGATCGTGCCGGACCGGATTGCAAGCGCTCCACCGACGATCATCAGCGCCTCGGCGCCTCCGAAGAACACGAAGAAGGTGTGCCACAACCGCAGGGTCGCTC
Source organism: Acidimicrobiales bacterium (assembly GCA_965216815.1). GTDB lineage: Bacteria > Actinomycetota > Acidimicrobiia > Acidimicrobiales > SHLQ01 > JADFOM01. The sequence goes on from OZ244202.1 coordinate 900,932, forward strand.
GCTCGCGCTGGTACTCGGCTTCGAGGACCTCCGCGGACCGATCGGTGAGCCGGTTCAACGCGTAGGTTCCGCCTAGATTCGCGCGAACATCGTCGACGCCGACGAGGGTCTCCTCGATGGTCCCGTAGAGGGCCGCGTAGCTGCTGCGCTCATCGACGGCTTGGGCGACCGCGGCAGCCCGCTGGCGCGACAGAGCGACGACCGAGACGATCGCGTAGAGCGTGAACACGGCCCCGATGCGCACGTCGATCGTGAAGCTGATGACGATCATGCCGGCAGCCATGAGAGCGACCGAGATCGCACGCACGACGAAGGTCGAGATGAAATCGGCCACCGCCGTGCAGTCTCCGTCGACACGCTCGACGAGCGCGCCCGGAGACGTACCCATGTGGTAGCGGGTACCGAGCTCGAGCACGTGGCGGATGAGGCGGCCGCGCAGCTTGTTCGTCTCGACCCAGGCCAGGCGCGTGGTTCGCCATGTGAGAGCCACCTGTGTCGTCGTGGCAACAACCGCTATGCACAGGTAGACGATCCCGAGCATCGCGAGCTCGTCGGCGTCGGCACCGCCCTGGGCCCGATCGACGAAGCGACCGATGATCATCGGACCTGCGAGGGGCAGCACCGATGCGATCGCCATCCCGATTCCGAGGACGGCGATCTCGGTGCGCGCAGGGTCGATGAGGCGCGCGAATGCGCGCCAAGGCACGGCGGTCGTCGTCCCCTTCACCGCTCCAGTGTCGCAGGCTTACCAGACCCGACGCGACGATTTAGTAGGACGCGGGGACAGACCCCCTGTCCTACTCGGCGCTAGCGAGCGGGCTTCTCGCGAGTTTCCCAGTCGCGTGCGCCGAAGTAGGGCTCGAACACTTGCCCGATGTGGGCGAGATCGGCGTCGGTCTTGGGGGTCTTGATCTCGTAGAGGAACGGAACCCGCTGGTAGGCGCAGGTCAGCTCCCAGAGAGCGAGAGCGTCATCGCCTTCGGGTGCGGGGGCGACGACCGGTCCGTACACCATCGACTCGGTGCTGTCGTCGTCGAACACGAGGGTCGGCACGCCGAATCCGCCGGCGTCGACGACCGCGTCGTGGTCGGCCTTGACCTCGTCGTGTGTGGTCGGGTCGGCAATCGCAGCGTCGACGACCAAGGGGTCGAGTCCGATGTCGTCGAGCAGCATCTTCGCGACCTCGGGTTCGTGCGGCTTGAGTCCGTCCTCGTGCAGCGCCCGTCCGGCTGCTTCATAGAAGCGATCGCAGTCGTCCATCGAGCTACGTCTGAGCATCGCGGCGACCCGCAACATGCCCCATCCATAGCTCCATGGCCGCTCCCAAGGGTGCTTCTTTCCCTCCTCGCGGTTGATTTCCTCGAGGGAAAAGAACCGCCAGTCGATCTCGAGACCCGTTTGGTCGCGGACCGTGCGGATCCACTTCGAGGTTTGATAGGCCCAGGGGCACATAACGTCGAAGTGGAAGCCGATGCGGGTGACGTCGTCGCTGCTCATCGGTCCTCACTCACATCGTGTAGCGGAGGTTTCTCGCGGCGTGCGCCCCGAGTTCGTCGTCGCCGCTCCAGGTGATACGCCCTTCGGCGATCGGCTGTTCGGGGTCGATGCGTCCGCATGCCAGCAGTGCAAATGTGACCGAATCGGCGACGATCTCGACGTCGGGGTTGTCGATCGGGTCGACAGGTGCCGCGCGACCGTCGACCTTCACCGACATCGTTCGCTCGACCGGCCCGGTGAGTCGGAAGGTGATCGATTTCCCATCGGGGAGATCGATCTTCTTGCCGACGATGTAGCCCAACGATCCCTCGATCTCGTCTATCGACTGCTCGGCGGCTGGGCCGCCCTCGTGGCCGGCAACTCCGAGCGGCACCCGCATGTCTTGTTCGTGAACCCAGAAGTCGAAGACCCGAATCGCCATGAACTTGCCGTAGGTTGCGAGTCCGACCGGGGTGAGCGACGGGCTGTTGAACTGCTCGTCGGTGAGCGCCTCGAGTTCGGCCCGTCGCCCGTCGGCGATGGAGCGGATTCTGTCGACGAGTGCCTCACCGGAAACGGCCAGGATGGCTTCCTGGGCCGCTCCCATCTCTGCGAAGGGTGGAGGGTCGTCGGGTCCCGACGGGAGCCATCCGGTCATCACCTGTTCGAGACCGAACAGGTGACCGAGCACGCCATGGATCGTCCACTCGGGACACAGCGACTGCACCGAGAGCTGATCGTCGCTCAGGCCGTCGGCGAGGTCGAGCACCGAGTCGTAGCAAGCGTTGAGATTCGCGATGGTCGTCGTTCGCTCTGACATGGTTCCCTTGTATCGCTGTCGCAGGTGGCTTCGTCAGTCTTTCGCGTGCATCGCAGGAGTGCGAGTCGTGTGTTCAACCCACAGCGATGAGGGCGGTTGCGGCTATCGCGGCTGTGCAGCCGGTCAGCTGGGCAGCGGTGAGTCGCTCATGGAGCACGGCTCGGGCCAACAACACCGTCGCCACCGGGTAGAGCGATGACAGCACGGAGACGATCGTGAGCTGTCCCTGGTCGGTCGCGTAAAGGAAGAGGACGTTCGAGGTGGTGTCGAGGACACCGGCGACGAGGATCAGCCCGAGCGCGCCGGGCGCGGACGCGACCAGCGGCCGCCGTGTCGCGAGGAGAAACACCAGCAGGGTGCCTGTCGTGATGGTGCGAGCCCCGACCGTCGGCCACGGCGCTGTTGCACCCTCGGTCGCATCCATGAAGATGAAGAAGATCCCGAACCCTGCGCCCGCAGCTAACGCCTCGGCGATCACCTGCGGAGTCACCGGGGCACTGTCGGCTTCGCTGTCAGCCGACGATACGAGCCCGATGGAAACGATCGCCAGGCCAACGCCGGCCCATCCCGCAACGGTGAGGGAGTCGCCGCCGAGCACCCCCCACGCGGCCGGCACCGCAGCGGACGTGATCGCTGTGACAGGAGCGACCACCGACATCGGTCCTCGGCCGAGCCCGCGATAGAGCAGGCCGACCCCGATCCCGCCGAACGCACCGCCGGCCATTCCGAGACCGAAGTCGATGGCCGTGAACTCCTCGGCCAGTAGCAGAGCGGCGACCGTTGCTCCGACGAGACCGATTCCGTGCGATCCGAGCACGACCTGGGTGACCCTGGCCCTGCGCGTGGCGAGACCGCCGAAGAAGTCGCCGACGCCGAATATCCCAGCTGTCAGGAGCGAGAGCAATACGGCCATGGCCGCCGAAGCTTACGGGGTGTTAGAACACGGGCATGACGAAGATCTTCTACGAGGCGGACGCCGACATGAGCGTTCTCGACGGCAAGTCGGTCGCTGTGGTCGGGTACGGCAACCAGGGCCGCAGCTGGGCGCTCAACCTGCGCGACAGCGGAGTTGACGTTCGGGTCTGCGTTCGCAACGACGATTCGCGCCGACAGGCGATCGAGGAGGGCTTCGACGCGGCCGATCTCGAAACAGCGAGCGACGCCGATGTGTTGTGTCTGCTGGTACCCGACGATGCGATCCCCGAGCTTCCGATCGCACCGCGCGACGACGCGACGACGATCGTGGCGTCGGGCTACACCCTCGCCTTCGATCGATTCGACCCTTCCGGAGACCAAGCGATGGTGGCGCCGCGCATGCTCGGACCGGAGGTGCGCCTCTGCTACGAGGAGGGTTGGGGTTTCATCACCGGTCTCGGAGTGCACAAGGACCGCACCGGTGAGGCGGCGGCGCGCAGCCTCGCGATCACACACGGCATCGGGGGGCTTCGGCAGGGAGCGATCGAGATGTCGCCGCACCAGGAGGCTGTCCTCGACCTTGCGGTCGAACAGGTTCTGTCACCGGCGCTGACCCACATCAACATGCACTTCGTGAAGCTGATGCTCGCCAACGACATCCCGTTCGAGGCGGTCATGGCCGAGCTGAACCTCTCCGGTGAGGTAGAGCGCAGCTATCGGTTGGTTCGCGAGCTCGGGTTCGTGGGCCAGCTCGGCTTCCATTCCCCGACCAGCCAATACGGTCAGCTGTCGCGACGCGGGGCATTTGACGACGTCGACGTGGCGACGACGATGGAGTCGCTGCTCGAGCAGATCACCTCGGGCGCATTCGCCGACGAGTGGGACGAACAACGAGATGCCGGTCACCCGCGACTCGCCGAGCTCTGGAACGAGCATGCGAGCGATCAGATCGCCGAGATGGAACTCGACCTGCGACGGCGGCTCGGCGAGAGGGTCACGCCGACCGGCCCGGCCCCGGCATAGAGAAGCTCGGCCGATGAGCGAAACCTGCGATCAGTGCGGCTTCGATTCCGACGAGTGGAACGACCAGGACACGGTCCAAACGCTCGGCTGCGCGCATCGACTGGTCGCTTCGTGGACCGAGCAGCTGGATGACCGCCTCTACAACAAGCGGCCGAGTTCGCAGGTCTGGTCGGTCGGCGAGTACGTGAACCACGTTCGAGAGGTCATGTTCGGTCTTCGGGCGCTCACCGAGGTCGCTCTCGAGGGGCTCGGCACCGACCTCGGAGCACCGATCGAGCCTGGACCGCCCGGGGCGCGTGTCGATCACGACCCCGAGGAGTCGGCCTCTGCGCTCGCGACCGAGGCGCTCACGTTCGCTCGTCGTCTCGGTGAACTCGACGATCAGGCTTGGGGAGAGTGGGCGATCATCGGCGACAACCGACGCGACGTTCGCTGGGCATCGCGTCACGCGGTTCACGACCTCTGGCACCACCTGATCGACATCGCCGATGTGCGCGTGGCGCTCGGCGACGCACCGACCCGGCAGGTCGGCGAACTGGTGCAGATCAATCGATCGGGTGGCGGCGTGCCGAAACTCCCGATCGATTCGGCTGTCGTTGGTCATCGCGGAGTCGACGGTGATTCACAGGCCGCTCGTGTGCACCACGGCCGTCCGTGGCAGGCGCTGTGTCTGTGGAGCGCCGACGTGATCGAGGCCCTCGTCGACGAGGGCCACCCGATATTTCCGGGTGCAGCAGGCGAGAACCTCACGCTGCGAGGCATCGACTGGTCTGCTATTCGTGCCGGTCTCGTCGTCGAGGTCGGTGAGGTCGTGTGCCGCATCAGCGCCCCGGCCGACCCCTGCGCCCAGAACGCGCGGTGGTTCGCCGACGGTGACTTCGGGCGCATGGACCACATTGACCACCCGGGTTGGAGCCGCTGGTACGCATCCGTGGAAGGCCCCGGCGCCATCCAGACGGGCGATCACGTTGTCGTTGCGTGATTGCCCGACAAGACCGTTTCTACTAGTCATGGCGCCACACAACCAGGGAAGGCGAGAGCTATGACGATGACGGTTACGCCGGTTGCCGGCGCGCTCGGGGTCGAGATCGGTGGGGTGGACCTGCGGGACCCCGATCTCGACTTCGACGCCGTTCACGCCGCGCTGTTGGAACACGAGGTCATCTTCTTCCGCGAGGTCGGGCTGAGCGAGGAAGAGCACTTCGAGCTCGGGCGGCGGTTCGGAACACCGAGCATCTTCCCGGTTGCGCGCATCATGGGTGCGACCGAGGCCTCGACGACGGTGATCGAGGATGGGCCCGACTCGGCCAACGCGGCCGATGAGTGGCACACGGACGTGACCTGGACCGCCGAGCCGCCCGCGTACGCACTACTGCACATGGACCTCGCCCCCGAGCGAGGCGGCGACACGCTGTGGGCCTCGGCGACCCGTGCCTATGAGACGCTGTCACCGGCGATGCAGGAGTTCCTTTGCGGGCTCACCGTCGTGCACGATCCCGAGGGGTTCATCCGTGGCGTCTACAAGAAGGCCGGAGACTCGGCCGAGGAGATCGCGTCCGCTCTACGCAGTGACTATGGGCCGGTCGAACATCCGATGATCCGCACCCATCCCGAAACCGGCAAGCGGGCGATCCTCTATGCCGAGCGCTTCATCTCCCACATCAAGGACCTGACGCCGGCCGAGAGCGATGCCGTCCTGGCCTTCGTGGGCCGCCATGTGACCGACTCGTCGCTGCATTGTCGATGGCGCTGGACCGAGGGCGACCTGGCGATCTGGGACGAACGGTCGACGCTGCACCGTGCTGCCGCTGACCACCACCCGCAACGCCGCCGCGTTCGCCGCATCGAGATCGACGGCGACCGGCCCTATTTCGATCCGTCGGCCTGAGCGTCTAATCGGTCATGAACGACGCGAAGGCGCCCAAGAGGGCGGGCGCGGCAGGAAGCAGCTGTTCGACCGGTTGGCCGCGTCCCGACAGGGCGTCGACGAGGCTGCACAGCTCGCCGTGCATCTCGGTGTGGGCGTCGGGTGTTTCCACGCTCGATATCCGACCGGACTCGTGGCTCGCTGTCACCGTGAAGTCGGGCGGTCCGGTGAAGGTGACGGTCGCTTCGAAGGGCTGTTCCATCATCCTGGTCGGCAACATCGCCATGAGCATCCCGTAGAGCGCAGAGAGTCGTTGCTCGTGTTCGGTCGACTCGACGCTGAGTCCGAGCGGCAGAGCGGTGTCGCGCTCGTGTAGCCACGAATCCCAGAAACCGTGCACCACCATTACCGACCAGTGTGCGGGCCCGTACACCGTTGCCCCGGTCGAGTCGTCGCCCGCGGCCAGTCGCTCACCGACGCGAGTCCGGAGCTTGGGCGCATCCCGGGCGTAGCGCGCCAGCGTTTGGTCCGGGTGGTCCGTGGCCGATGACGCGAGCCACACATCGGGGGTCGACCGCGGGTCGAAGCCGTCGACGCCCATCGGTGGCGGTTCGCCCAGGACCACTGCAGTCATCCGTTGCATGCCGTCGGCGACGTGCCGCGCGGTGTCGTGCACCGTCCAGTCCCGATTGCGCGAGCGGTGGGTCCACTGCTCGTCCGACAGGGATTGCCAAGTGTCGATCACCCGGGAGTGATGTGCCTCGAGGATGTCGACGAGGTGCTCGCCGCCGACATCGACCCCGCGTTCGGTCGACACGCTCCACCGCTTGGTCATCGCCCGTTCCGTTCGGTGACAGCTTCCAGTGTGCGCCGGGCGATGGCGCGCATGAAGGCGTTGTCCGCTGACGACGAAACGATCGCCAATCCGTGCGACGCGCCCCAGCCGCGACCGCGCTCCCACATGGCATCGTCGATAGGTCGGGTAGGGGTGTCGGCTGCCTCCCGAAAGATCTCGCGTTCGGCGGAGTCGAACAGCGCCCAGGCGACAAGCAGGTCGGTCGCCGGGTCGCCTGCGGTGATGTCGCCGAAATCGATGACCGCCGAGATCGAGCCGTCGCGCACGATGATGTTCGCTGGGTGAAGGTCGCCATGGAGCCAGATCGGTGGCCCATCCCACGGTGGCGCTTCCAGCGCCGAGCGCCACGCTGCTTCAACCGCCGATCGGAAGTCGGGCTCGTCATCGAGGCACCCGAGGCGTTCGGTTGTGGTGTCGTCGCGCTCGGCGAGCGGCCCGCCGCGATACGGGTTCGGCGGATAATCGCCCGTGGCCGGTTGATGCAATGCAGCTACGAACTCGCCCAGCGAGCGCGCTACTGCGTCCGGGTGGTCGAGCGGTTCGGTGCCAATCGCAGTGCCCTCGAACCAGGGCACGATCGTCCAACTCCACGGATAGTCGTCCGACGGCTCGCCGATACGCACCGGTGTCGGCACCGGGAGCGGCAGGTGCGGAGCGATCTCCGGCAGCCATCGGCACTCGTGCGCGACGAGGACCGCCGCCATCTCGCGTCGGGGGAGGCGCACCATCAGCTCGTCGCCGAGGCGGTAGAGGACGTTGTCCCAACCGTTGGCGATCAGAACGAGAGGGAGATCTGCGAGATCGGGGTGCTGGCTCTCGAGGAGCGAGCGCACGAGCTCGGCGGTCACGTCGACCTCGGCGGCGGGCATGTTCGAGGCGACCACACCACAACGCTAGTCAGGTCACGGCTCGGGTGCGTTCGCCGACGCGCCCGAGGGCCGCGTGCTCAGAGATCACGCGGCCGTCGGGAAACGTCCGTCGGGGCTTCAGCCGATGCGAGTGATCTCGTAGCTCACGACAGCACGCGAGAACCCCCATATCTCGGGATCGAGCAGCTCGGCGTTGGTACCGTCGTTGGTGATACCGCGGTGACGCCGGACCACACCGTTCTCAGCAAGGGCAGGGTCGGTTTCGCCGGTGCCCGTCGCACCCCCGGAGCACGGTGGCACGAGATCTGCCAGTGCTTCTGTGTTGAGCTCGGTCCCAGCGTCGTATGCGCGGGGGCGGTAGGTGCGCGTATGACCGACGCGAGCCGGAAGACGCTTGCTGTCGAGACCCGTGAACCCGTCGTTGGTGCACACCACCATCGAGAGCGAGGTCAACCGGCGCACGTTGGCCGGCACCGTGATCTCATACGTGCGGCTCGTGCCGGCTGGGATCGGACCGTCGGGTGCGACGCCGTTCGCGCGGACGTGCCGGCTGTTGGAGAACAGCTCGTCGAGCGGAGCGGTGTTGCCGTTCTCGGCGAGCTGCTGCAATTCGTACGACGCTGCGTGTCCACGTTGCACGAAATCTGCTCGCTGGGTGTGGGCCGCCCATACCGGCGGCGTCAGAATCTGGCCGTCGGTGAGATTCGTGACCGTGACCTCGTAGGTTCGGCCGTTCGGATAGTCGGAGCCCCCTGCGGAGGCAGGTGTTGCTGCGAGAACGGCGAGCGTCGCAAGCGCCGCCACCACGCTCGAGGCGCGCAATCCCCATCTGGTGTTCAACATTTGTCGTACCCTTTCGTTGGCAATGTGCCCCGGTCGGCGCACCTCGCGGCATCATCCATGGGGTGCGTCGCCTGGGCCCGCCCGCAACGCGCGGGCGACTCACTGACAACGTCGGTGGTCCTCGGAGGGTTCCCCGGTGGTCGCTCCACGGTGGTGTAGACCCCGTCTCGCCAGGGCATGCCTGGTGAGGTGGTGGAATGGAGACCATGAATTTCGACCCCCGCCGAGAATGTGACGTGGTCCAACCTCGGCCTCGTTCGCACGTTGGGGTCTCACCCACCATCATGAGTACGTGGCCGATCTCGCGAGCACGCGCAAGCAGTACCACCTGTGGCCGAGCGAGAAGGGCGACGGTTTTGATGCCTGGGACGTCGACCGCTTGATCGACCTCGCCGACGGTTTGGACATCGAGCAGGTCCCGATCGATTCGGTCGACGAGGTCGACTCGATCTATTGGTTCGACGACGTGCACCGACCGACGGTTCGCGCAGTCGTCGCTCATGCTCGCCTCATCGAGGAGGTCGACACGAGCTACCCAATCATTCTCGGACCCGACGGTCGTGTCATGGACGGCATGCACCGCATCGCCCGTGCGCTTCGCGACGGAGCGTCACACATCAGCGCACGTCGACTCACCGAGCTGCCACCCCCGGACTATCGAAACGCCCGTCCCGACGAACTCCCATACGAACGGAACTGACTGCGCCATTCCGCTCCCGGATACCGCGTTACCTGGTACGGGCAGGTGTCGCGGTGCGATTGGTCGTGGCAGTCTGGGATCATGACCGATGGCCACCTCATCGTCGTGACGGGAATCATGGCTGCGGGCAAGTCAACGGTCGCCGAGGCGCTTGCCGAACGCTTTCCGATGGGAGCCCACGTTCGTGGTGATCGCTACCGGCGCTCAATCGTTCGCGGGCGCCACGAGATGTCGCCCGAGCCTTCCGCCCAGGCCCTCGACCAGCTCCGGCTCCGATACCGTATGGCGATCGCTACCGCCGAGCAGTACCGCCAAGAGGGTTTCACGACGGTCCTGCAGGACATCATCATCGGCCCGATGCTCGGTGACTTCGTCGAGATGGTGCCCCATCGGCCCTTCTCCCTCATCGTTCTCACGCCGAGTCCTACCGAGGTCGCGATCCGCGAGCGGGGCCGGTCCAAAGAGGGATATGTCGACTTCACACCCGAGCAGCTCCACTCGACGCTCCAGTCGAACACGCCGAAGTTGGGGTACTGGCTCGACTCGACGGAACTCACCGTTGAAGAGACGGTCGACCTTGCCCTCGCCAATGTCGGCGGAGCGGCGCTCATCACCTGAATGAGCTGGTGCATGCGACACCTGGTACGGGCAGGTGTCGCGATAGCGAGGCGTGCAGACAGCGACGTTTCGCCGGAGGCGAAACTCGGTTAGTGAGGCCGGAGGCCGAACGGCGCGGAGGGTAAGGGATTCGAACCCTTGGTGACGCAAGCGCCACAACGGCTTTCGAGGCCGCCCCATTCGTCCGCTCTGGCAACCCTCCGGCGACGAGGGTAGCGGCTCGGCAGCTTCGTGTGACCGGCTCAACGCCGTGAGGCGAAGAAGTCGGTGAGCAGGTCGGCACATTCGGCCGCTCGCACGCCGCCGACGAGCTCGAACTCGTGGTTGAGTCGAGGATCGGCCGCGATGTTGTAGAGCGATCCGCACGCTCCGGCGCGGGGGTCGTCGGCGCCGAAAACGACGCGGCGGATGCGGCTGTTGAAGAGCGCGCCAGCGCACATCGGGCAGGGTTCCAGCGTCACGGCAAGTGTCGCGGTTTCGAGGCGCCAGCCGCCGGTGGCGGCTGCGGCGTCGCGCAGCGCGAGGATCTCGGCATGTGCGGTCGGGTCGTCGGTGGTCTCGCGCTCGTTTCGTCGAGCTGCTACGACCTCACCGTCGATGACGACAACAGCACCGACGGGAACCTCTCCCGCCGCCGCTGCTTCGGCTGCCTGTTCGAGCGCGACACCGATCATCGACTCGTCGTCCACACCGGTCACGATACCGATGCCCGCATCGCTTCTCGGGAAACCACAGGCGAGCGGCCTCCGGCAACTACCGTTCGAGCCGATGGGCGCATTGAAACGACGCAAGCTCGACGTGCTGTGGGCAGTCATCGCGGCGCTCGCGATCGGGTTCATCACCGCTATCGCAGCTGTGGCTGGCGACACCGAGCGCATCGCCACCTACTGGACGCTCGCCGAGATCGACGAGAACGGCGGAGCGCAGCTGACCGAGGTGATCGACTACGACTACGGCGTCGAGCAACGCCACGGCATCTTCCGCGACGTCCCTGGTCTCGATGGAAACGACTCGATCGTCGTCGATTCACCGACCGCCCCCGACGAGTTCACAGTGAGCCCAGGATTCGAGACCCAGATCCGAATCGGCGACCCCACACGCACGGTGTCCGGTCGGCACCGCTACACCATCGGCTACCCCCTCGACAGCCTGCGCGACGGCGACCGAATTTCCTGGAACGCGGTGGGCACCGGTTGGCAGGTCCCGATCTCCCACGCGGTCATCCATCTCATGACACCGTTCGATCTGACCGACTTGTCCTGCGACCGTGGGTCGTCTGGGGCAAACGGCGGATGCACGATCGTCGAAGACCGGCCCGGCAGGTTCAGGGTCGACGCGACACAACTCGGTAGCCACGAGGGCATCACGGTGTCGGGAACCATCGGAGACCGGTTGCGCGAGCCGGTTCCGCCGCCGGAGATCCCTACCGGCCCCGCCGACGATCCTGGCTCGGGCGTCATTCGGGCCGCGCTGGTTGCCGCAGCGGCTTCGCTGGTCGGTGGCTTCGCGATCGCTCCGTTCATCCGTCGACGTGGCCGAGAGCTCGTATACGAAGGAGGAGCGGCCGACGCCGCGTTCGGCGACGACAAGCTCGGCGTGCGCGAGGCCGACTACGAAGAGCTCCACGAGATGGCGACGATCGAGTTCGCCCCTCCGAAGGACCTCAGCGCGACGCTCGGCGGTGTCGTCTATACCGAATCGGTTCGTCCTCACCACAAGGTCGCTTGGATGGTCGAGGCCGCGATCCGCGACGAGGTCGAGCTCACCGAAACCGAAGATCGCAAGCCGAAGATGACGCTGCACAGAGGCGGTGCAGAGCCGAACGTCGAGGTGGCGCAGATCCTCGACAAGATGTTCGGCGGACGCGACGAGGTCGAGCTGGGCAAGTACGACAAGACGTTCACCAAGGGTTGGCAGAAGCTCGAATCACGCCTCGAGGATTGGCGCGAGACCAGCGATCTCTGGGACGAGGCAGGTGAACGACGCCGCAAGCGAGCGATCGGCTTCGGTGTGCTCGCATCGATCATCGGCGCGGGACTCGCAGCCCTCGGCGGTGTGCTCTCCAACCGCTGGAACGAGGCTTGGCTGCCCCTCGTCATACTCGGTGCGTTTCTCGCCGGCGGTGGTGTGGCGACCCTCGTTCGCTCCTGGGAGCTGGCTGTGCGGAGCCCCCGCGGGAGTGCGCTGTGGATTCAGATCGAGTCCTTTCGGAGGTTCATTCACGACTCCGAGGCGTACCACGCGCAGCAGGCAGCGGAGCGTGGCTATCTGCGCGAGTACACCGCGTGGGCGGTAGCCCTCGATGAGCTCGATCATTGGAACAAGGCGGTCGATGAAGCCGCCAAGACGATGGACGTTGCTCCCTACCGCAGTGACTTCGCGTTCGCCGCGGCCGCACCACATTTCGCCAGCGCCACACGCGCCGCGGGCACGAAGCCCTCTAGCAGCGGTGGCGGGGGTGGCGGTGGCGTCGGCGGCGGGGGCGGCGGCGGGGGCGGCGGCTCCTGGTGAGCCGTTGGGCATCTGCGGTGTCGGAAGCCGCGTGACTGAAGGCACCAAAGCAGGGGTGTCAGGCACCGAGCTCACAACGCAGTTGGACCGAGTTCACTTTGAGCTCGGTGCCTGACACCGCAGGGGTGTGCTCGCCCTCGAGCGTGATGGTCAGGCGATCGGCGGCCCTTGGGGCCGCTTGGAGTTTCGGCGAGCCGAAACTCTCTGTTTGCAGGGGTGTGCTCGCCCTCGAGCGTGACGGTCAGGCGATCTGCGGCACCCGACGGGTTCCGCTGAGAGCTGCTGCCTCCCGGCCCTGACTCGGTTCACGGGCCGTCGTTGCACAGGACCCGACCGCCACACTCCAAGGCGAGCGTGCCTACAGGCTAGCGGTACCGCCCGGCGGCCACATCGCGACCGCTACCCTGTCGCAATGATCGCGCGCTCCGGCGCGCGCTCCGGAGAGGTGACCGAGCGGCCGAAGGTGCTGCCTTGGAAAGGCAGTGTGGTGCAAGCCACCGTGGGTTCGAATCCCACCCTCTCCGCGCCGTTCGGCCTCCGGCCTCACTAACCGAGTTTCGGCTGCGCCGAAACATCGCCGCCGTTCCTCGCTTCGCTTGTCCCTAACCGAGTTTCGCCTCCGGCGAAACATCGCCGCCGTTCGGCGTCCGGCCTCACGCGTAAGCTTGGGCCGTGGCGCATCCCCAGATGTTCGACGACGACGATCCCCTGCTCGCTCGTGTACGTGACCTCGCTGCGACGTTCCCCGGATCGGCCGAGAAGGTCTCACACGGCAGACCGGCGTTCTTCACCAAGAAGGTGTTCGCCTACTACGGCGGCTCCCACAAGGTCGACGGCGAATGGGTTCAGCACCCTCAGTCGATAGTCGTGCAACCCGATGGCGACGACCGGCCGGCGCTGGTTCAGGATCCCCGGGTCTACGTTCCCGCCTACCTCGGCCCCTCGGGATGGATCGGGCTCGACCTAGCCGACGACGGCGACTGGGACGAGGTAGCCGAGCTGCTCGACGCATCGTTCAGGCTCACTGCGCCTCGACGCCTGGTCGCTGAGCTCGACGACCTCTAGGGCCCGCGATGGCGCGCTAGGTCTGCGAGCGTAACGGCCGTACCAGGTGCCGTTGCCGGCTATCGACCACTGAAAGTGGCCGTCTAGGGGGATCGTCACTACTATCCACGGTCGAGGGATGTGGGCAGAGGGCGGAGTGCTCCAGTCTGCACATCACGGGGTTGGGTACAGAACACGCCGAGAGGCCAGGGGATCCACGCTGGGTGCGTTCCGTAGACCACGCACCGCTACCCGACGCCGTGTTTCGCGATTCCAAGCGAGCCTTCACGACTCGTCGGGTCCCCATCGATGCTGAGCGAGCGCCCTCGACGCTGATCACCGGTGCCGTGCGACCCCGGCCGGGAGATGTCGTGCTCGCCAAGGTCGTTCGGCTGGGTCACCACGGTCGACTCGAGTTGACCGATGGTCGGCGTGCGCGAATGAGCCCGGGCGATCAGATCATCGTCGCCTACGGCAACCGTTACGCACCCGATCAGTTCGAGGCCGAAATCCCACGCGATCTCGGACCAACCGATCTCGTAGCGTCCGGCGGCGTTGCCGCGACCGTGCTCACCCGCCACGCCTCGACCAAGAGAGCCACTCGTATCGCTCCGATCGGGCTGTTGGGAGGCTGCGACGGGTACCCCGCTGAATCTGCTCGACTTCGCCATGCCTCCGTCTCGACGTGGTCTGCGCCGACCGCCTGTGACCGTCGTCGTTGGGTCGTCGATGAATGCCGGCAAGACGACGACGGTCGGCTCGCTCGTTAAGGGGCTTCGCGCAGCCGGCGTCGTGCCAGGGGCTGCGAAGGTCACAGGAACCGGATCGGGTGCCGACTTCTGGGTCATGGTCGACGCTGGGGCAGACAGCGTGGTCGACTTCACCGACGCAGGTCTCGCGTCGACCTACCTCCTGCCTCCCGCGGAAGTGGAGTCGACCTTCGTTCAATTGGTCGACCACCTGACCGAGGTCGGTTCCAGCCACATCGTCGTCGAGATTGCAGACGGACTGTTCCAGCGCGAAACCGCACATCTTCTGGCTAGCGACGTGTTCTCGTCGACGGTCGATGGTGTGGTGTTTGCGGCCGCCGACTCTCTCGGTGCGGTGTTCGGCGGGTCGATCCTCCGCAGCCTCGGTCTTCCTTTGCGGGCGGTCTCGGGAGCGCTCACGGCGTCGGATCTCGCAATGCGCGAGGCGGCCCGTCACCTGGATGTACCGGTGTTGACCAAGGACGAGCTCGCCGAACCCGCCCGAGCGCTCGATCTCGTCTCGGTGGTTCACGATCTGCGCTTCGCAGGCGCGAAGGATTCGCGCGATAGCGCTATCGGTGACCCCGACACCGGTACAGGCACCGAGAGCGGCAACGGCAACGGCACCGGCGTCGACGTTGGTGACGTTCACGAGCACTCCGATCAACCAGTGTTGTTGCCTCCACGGGCCAAGACGACCGAAGCCGTCTGATGTCGAGCGGCACGCCGCCACACATCGTGCTTCGACCGCCTGGTCGCGATCTGAGCCTTCTCGTCGCGATCGGCGCGGTTCAGGCGGCGGCGCTCGTTGCGAGCGTGCTGTTGCTGCGTCGCCTCGTCGACGATCTCACCGATGGATCCGGAACCGCATCCGACGCTCTCGCGGTCGCCTACGTGTTCTGTGCGGTGGGGGTCTTCCGGGCGGTCGCACGCGGGCTCGAATACACGGTGGCCGAACGCGTCGGCTACCGAATGGTCGCCCGACTACGGATGATTCTGCACGCGCACTTGCTCGACCTGCCCGCCCGGTCTGTAACTCGTTCATCCCAGGGCGCCGTTCTGTTGCGGTTCACGGGCGACCTCTCGACGTTTCGCACATGGATAAGCCGCGGTCTCTCTCGCGGCGTCATGTCATCGGTAACCCTCGTCGGTGGCATCGCGGTGCTGATGGTCATCGATTGGGTCATCGGCTTGGCGGTCGTCGGAGTGTTGCTGACTGCCGCAGCTGGTTCGGCCATTGGCGGATACCACGTCCGGAGGGCAACTCGCGCGGTGCGCTGGCGCCGATCGTTGCTCACTTCCAACGTCGCTGAGCAGATCCGCAGCCTTGCGGTCGTGCAAGCATTCGGCCGAGCGGGCGGCGAGTCCGATCGGCTCTCTACGCAGAACGAAGACCTGTTGGGTGCGCTGGGGCGCGCGGCGGATGCGCGCGGACACCTCCGGTTTCTCGCGGCACTTGCCGGCAATGTCGCGGTCGGGGTCGTCGCGATCGTCGGTGTTCTGGAACTCGACCGGGGGCGGGTAACGATCGGAGGCATCGTCGCAGCGATGACCGCCGCTCGGTTCCTCACGACGCCGGTGCTCACCCTCGGTCGCTCCCACGAATACTGGCAGGCCGCGCAGGTATCGCGTCGAAAGCTCGACGACTTCCTCGCACGACCTCCCCGAGTCGTAGACGATCGTTCGTTGCCGCCGCTGCGCGTGCGGCGCGGTGAGATCGAGATACGGGGACTCGAGGTCGACGGTGCCCTTCACGGCGTCGACCTGTCGGCGTCTCCCGGTGAGATCCTCGCGATCACGGGTCCGAACGGCGCGGGCAAATCGACCTTGTTGTCGGTGCTGGCAAGGATCGCCACTCCATCCGCCGGGGAGGTGCTCATCGACGGCCAGAACATCGCCCACCATTCAACCCGATCGACGGTGCGAAACGTCGGCATCGTTAGCCCTGATCTGCCGTTGATGCGCGGCACGATCAGGCGCAACATCACCTACCGGCGTCGCCGCGCATCCGAGGAGATGGTCAACGAGGTCATCGCATCGTGCCGCCTTGACGAGGTCATCGACTCGCTCGACCAAGGGTTGTCGACCTGGGTAGTCGAAGGCGGAGCAAACCTGTCAGTAGGTCAACGCCAGCGTGTCATGCTCGCCCGGGCGATTCTCGGTCGGCCGCGCATTCTCTTGCTCGACGAGCCGGTGGCGAACCTCGACCACGAGACCCGGACGGTGTTCCGCGAGGTCATTGCCCGCTACGGCGGAACCGTCGTTTTGGTCACACACGATCCCGACGACCTCGCCATCTCCGACCGGGTCTGCTCGATCGACAACGGCCGTGTCACCGCGATCACGCCAGTCGAGCAGATGCCGCTCGAGCTCGATCTCGAACCAGCGCTGCCACGACAGCTCACATGGTGAATCCGACACTCGACCGCGTCCGAGCCCGAGCGGAACCCTCGACGCGCAAGACCTCGTATGGAAAGGGTAAGCGTGGTCAGCGGGGGCGTCGCAACGCCCGCCGCAACGCCATCGGATTCGCCTGTCTAGCGCTGGTGGCGTTCGGTGTTGTGGTCGTGGCCGTTCGCAGCA
This sequence comes from Acidimicrobiales bacterium, assembly GCA_965216815.1. Classification (GTDB taxonomy): domain Bacteria; phylum Actinomycetota; class Acidimicrobiia; order Acidimicrobiales; family SHLQ01; genus JADFOM01. Next base: position 917,806 of record OZ244202.1, read on the forward strand.
CGTCGCCGGCCGGTCCACTCGCAGACGCGCCGACCATCGAGACGCTTGGGCCGGAGGTCTCGATCACGTGGCTCGGCGACACGCTCCTCGGCGACGAAGCCCAGCCCTATCTCGACAGGCTTGGCTACGGATGGTCGTTCACCTTGCTCGACGAGTTCGACGGCGACGTGGTCATAGCGAACGCCGAGGCACCCATCACCGCGCGCACCGTGCCATCCGACCCGTCTCAGCGGTGGTCCTACAACGCCGATCCCGCGAGTGCAGCGGCCCTGGCAGAAGCAGGCATCGATGCGATTTCGCTCGCCAACAACCACACGTTCGACCGGGGAGCCGACGGTCTGCGTGACACGATCGCGCATGCTAACGCAGCGGGTATCGAGGTCTTCGGGGGCGGGGAGTCTCGGGCCGAGGCACGGCTGCCACTGGTCGTCGAGTCCAGGCACCAGCGCGTCGCGGTGGCTGCGTTCTCCGATGCCGGCGTCTCCAACGCTGCCTCGTCACAGCGCCCCGGTATGAGGCGGCTCAGCCTGGACAATCTGCGCGCTGACCTCGACCGCGCACGTCGTGGTGGGGCCGATCGCGTCGTTGCATTCGTGCACTGGGGCGAGAACTACCAACCCGTCGATGACCGTCAAGAAGAGTGGGCACGGCAGTTTGCGGTGGCCGGATATGACTTAGTGGTCGGTACTGGTCCCCACATCGCGCAGCCGATCGTGCGGGTCGACGGCATGCCGGTGATCTACTCGCTCGGCAACTTCGCGTTCGGTACGCCGGGTCGCTTCTCCGGACGGGCACCCGGTGAGGGTCTTGTCGTCACCACAACGCTGTGGCCGGACGGCCGTCTTGAAATCACAGCGCGCTGCCTCCTCATCGACAACGACCTCGTGCAATTCCGGCCCCGACCGTGTACTCGTTCGCAGAGCCACGCCTTGTTCGTGCGAATCACGCGCAGCATGCTTGTCTCCGACGGCGTCGCCTCGATGGAGCTGACCCTCGACAACTGAGTCTTGTGTCAGACCAAGGTTCAGCTGGGCGGTGTCAGCCGAACAAGAAGTCGGCGGCGATCGGTGCCATCGCCGCGTTCGAGTGCCCGACCCCAGGGGCCACCTCGAAGCGCCAGGCGAAATCATGCGACCCGGCCTCCGCGATCGATCGTGAGGATTCGAAGAACGACAGTCCCCGTTCGAAGCGGTTCGTTCCTTGCGCGTCACTGCCCGCGTCACGGCGAAGTCCCGGGGCATCAGGGTCGTCGTCGTCCTCACCTACGAGGACTGTCAACGGTGCCGCGAATGCTGCCTCGAGGTCAGCCGGTGGTGCACCGTCGATGCCGTAGGGGAACGCGATGTTCGGATCGGGCATGGTGTACCAGCCGGCGTTCGCCGTGACCGCACCCTCGACGTTGCTTGCACCGGTGAACAACACATAGCGGTGAACGAACTGCGCACCCGCTGAATGTCCGTACAGCAAGAACCCCTCCTCGTCTCGGCCGAGGTCGGCTGCTGCGCGTTCGACGATCCCGTCGATCAGCCCGAACGTCCACTCACCGGGATCAAGTGGGCCGTCATCGCCGACGAGGTTCCCAAGGTTGTACTCCTCGAACGCGAACTCTTCCTCGGGGAGCTCGGGCACGAGCAGCAGAGCAGCGTTGGCGTCGGCGGCTTCGGCCCATTCGTCGCGGTAGTCCTGAGCGTTGCGTCGCCGACCTGGCATCACCACGAGGATCGGGGCGTCGTCGATCCCAATGCGCGGCGCCCTGTACCAGACGTTCACCGGTCGGTTGGGCATCGGCCCAAACCCGGTCACCTCGAACACACCCTCTCGGTGGTCCGCCTCTATCAGCTGCCGCGGTGGCGCTTCGTCCGATCCACACGCGGAAACTAAGATCAGGGCGACGACGGCCAACACGATCCGGACCCGACGCGAGTGGCTCACCACGACCCCGATGTCAGACGAAGGGGTCGCGGTCGGCGGTGACGGCGTCAGCGATGAGGGCGGCCACCTCGTCTGGCGAGCGACGCCGTGTGTCGATCCGGCGGTATCGCGAGTAGATTTCGGCACGCTTCTCGAGCAGCGCCTCGATGCGCGCCGCAGGATCCGGGTGGTCCAGCAGAGGTCGCTCCGCCGGGTCCTGGCCCACACGGCTGATGATGTCGTCGACATCGGCGACCAGACAGAACACCGTTCCGGTGGCTTCGAGGGCGACGCGTGCGCGCTCGTCGAGCATCAGGCCGCCACCCGTGGCGATGACCAGCTCGCTGCCCGCCGCTAGCTCGCAGGCTACCGATCGCTCTAGTTCTCTGAATGCAGATTCGCCCTCTTCGGCGAAGATCGCCTCTATCGGGCCGTGCCGACTTTCGATCATGTCGTCGGAATCGACGAACCCGTAGTCGAGCCGGTCGGCGAGCAGCCGCCCGACCGTGGTCTTGCCGGTGCCCATGAACCCGGTGAGAACGACGTTCGTGCCGAATTCGCTTCCGTTGCCCTCCACGTTGCGATCGTACTCGGAGCCCGCGCCGGAGTCGGACGAACGACGGGTGATCGGTTGTCTCCGTAGGCTTGGACCATGGTCGACGTCGAACGTCGAGTGCGGGCTGCACTGCTGCGATACCCCATGACGTCAGGTCGGCGCTGGCTGCGTTTCGAGCAGCCGGTCGACACGATCACCGCATGGCGGCTCAGCGAAGTGTCCGCAGCCGTCGAACGTGCGACCGCCGAAGCCGCACAGGGGCGGTGGGTCGTCGGTTTCGTCTCCTACGACGCCGGACCTGCATTCGACGAGGCGCTCGAGAGCCTGCGCGACCCGACGGTGCCACTGGTCGCGTTCGGCGTCTTCGACGACGCGCACCCCTCCCGCGGCCCAGCCGGTGGACACTACGACCTCGGCGAATGGGACCGATCGCGCAGCCGCGCCGAGTATCTGGAAGACCTCGCTCACATCCGCGATCTCATCGCCTCGGGCGACACCTACCAGGTCAACCACACGTTCCGGCTCCACGCGGCTTTCGAGGGTGATCCGCTCGGGCTGTTTGCTGCGCTCACTCGAGCACAGCGCGGTGAATATATGTCGTTCATCGACCTCGGCGATGCGGCTGCATGCTCGGCGTCACCCGAGCTCTTCTTGCACCGAGAGGGCCGGAGGGTGTTCACACGCCCGATGAAGGGCACCCGGCCGCGACATCCCGACCCCGCACGCGACGGGCAGCTCGCCGACGAGCTGGTCAGCTCCGCGAAGGACCGGGCGGAGAACACGATGATCGTAGACATGGTCCGCAACGATCTCGGACGAGTCGCTCGTGTAGGCAGCGTCGAAGTGCCCGACCTCTACACGGTCGAGCACTACCCGACGGTTCACCAGCTCACCTCCACGGTCGAGGCCGAGCTCGCCGACGTCGACACGGCCGAGCTGTTCGCAGCGACGTTCCCGGCGGCGTCGATAACCGGAGCCCCGAAGGTGCGCACCAGTCAGATCATCGCCGAGCTCGAGACCGAGCCAAGGGGCATCTACACGGGCGCCATCGGCGCGATCGAACCCGGCGGCGATTTCGAGTTCAACGTCGCAATCCGCACGGTGTGGGTCGACACCCGGGCGTCGCGCGCCACCTACGGGGTCGGTGGTGGTGTCGTGTGGGATTCCGACCCGGCCGACGAGTGGGACGAAGCGCTCGACAAGGCGCGCATCCTCGAACGCTGTCGCGACGAGGTGAAGCTGTTGGAGACGATGCGATACGAACCGGCGGCAGGCGTGATCCTGCTCGACAGGCACCTCGCTCGTCTGCGCCGGTCCGCAGAACATTTCGGCTACGACATCGACGTCGACGAGGTCCGTCGGTTCGTCAACGCCACGAAACCCGATGGGGCTTCGGTCATGCGCCTGGTCGTCGGCGGCGACGGCGCCTGCGACGTTGCGGTCGCGCCGCTTCCGGTGCCGCCATATCAGGCCTGGCGACTGCCGGTAGACGACGTGCCGGTCGACCCCGAGGACGAATTCCTGTTCCACAAGACGACCCGCCGGGCACGCTACGACGAGGCCCGCGCCCGGTTCCCCGACGCGCCTGACGTCGTCCTGGCAAACGCCGCAGGTGAGCTGACGGAGACCACGATCGGCAATCTCGTGTTCGAGCTCGACGGTAGGTACGTGACGCCGCCTCGCCGATGCGGCCTGCTGCCGGGGACGTTTCGCGCGGAGCTGCTCGATGCCGGCACGCTCGTCGAGAGCGTCGTCACGGTCGCCGACATCGAACGGGTCCGCGCGATGTGGATGATCAACTCGGTCCGCGGATGGGTCCCGATCGAGATCGTCGCTCCGGTGCTGCCACGTTTCGCCCCGAACGCCGATCGCCGCGTTCGGTAGGCTCGGCGTCGCATGGCCTACCAGTCGCTCTACCGACGATTCCGCCCGGGTCGATTCGATGAGATCATCGGCCAGGACCATCTCGTCCGGGCGCTCCGAAACGCGGCGAGGGACGACCGCGTCGGCCACGCCTACTTGTTGTCCGGGCCCCGCGGCACCGGCAAGACGACAGCTGCGAGGGTCCTTGCCAAGGTTCTCAACTGCGAACATCCCTCCGAGGGCGAGCCCGACTGCGAATGCGAGTCGTGCAAGGCGATCGAGGAAGGACGCTCGTTCGACTTACACGAACTCGATGCCGCGTCGCACAACAAGGTCGACGACGTTCGCGACCTCCTCGCGAAAGTCGCGCTCGGCACGCCTGGCCGCACCAAGGTGTACCTGCTCGACGAGGTCCACATGCTCACCGCCGGCGCCGAGAACGCACTGCTGAAGACGCTCGAGGAACCGCCCGATCACGTCGTGTTCGTGCTTGCGACCACCGAGCCTCACAAGGTTGTCGAGACGATTCGCAGCCGAACCCAGCACCTCGAGCTGAACCTCGTCGGAGCCGATGAGATGACCGAGCACGTGTTCCGGGTAGCCGAACTGGCCGAGCTCGACATCGCCGATGAGGACGTGGCGCATGTCGTCGAGGTCGGTCGCGGATCTGTGCGCGACACGCTCTCGGCGCTCGACCGGGTCGTTGCTGCCGGCGGCCGGGGGTCGGTCGACGACGGTCACGGTGAGTTGATCGATGCACTCGCGGCGGGCGAACCCGGAGCGGTGCTCGCGGCGGTCGCCCAATCCGTGCAGGCCGGCACCGACGTTCGAGTCGTAGCCGAACGATTGGTGGCGTCGATGCGCGACGCGTTCCTCGTCGCTCTGGGCGGCCCGACACCTCAGCTGGGCGACGCAGCGCGCGTGGCGGCGGCAGAGACCGCCAACGCTCTCCGTCCTGCGAAGATCACCAACATCCTCGATCTCGTCGGCACCGCACTCGTCGACATGCGGCAGTCACCCGACCCCCGCATCGACCTCGAGGTGGCTCTCGTTCGTGCGGCACGCCCGGCCGGCGGAGACGACGGGGGTGGCGGTGAACGCATCGCCGAGCTCGAAGGAAGAGTGGCGCAGCTCGAGGCTCGTATCGCCGACCGAGCGGTGGCAGCTGCAGCAACAGATGCTCCCGAGCCATCCGCCCCCGCACCTCCGGAGCCGCCTGCGAGCTCCGGCCCGGTGGCCAAGGCACGGAAACGACTCGCCCAATCGAAAGGGGCTCGCCAGCGCAGCGAGGCTTCCGACGAGCCGGCCGCACCCCCGCCGGCATCGCGGTCGAAGGCACCGACAACTGACGACGCGGCCGCGGTCGACGACGCGCCGTCGGCAACCGACGATCCCTCACCGCCGAGCGATCAAACGCCCACCGGCACGACGGCTCCGGTGCTCGACCTCGACGCGCTCAACGCTCAGTGGTCCGAATCGGTGCTCGGCACTCTGTCGAACAAGGCCCGTGCCCGACTCCAGGCGGGCCGGTTCGTTTCCGTCGGCGATGGCACCGCCGAATACGCTTTGCCCAACGACATCCATCGCAAGCGGTGCGAGGAGTTGCTCGACGAGGTCCACGAGGCGATTGCTGCACAACTCGGTGGCGCCGTGAGGTTGACGCTCACGGTCGCCGACGGCGAGCGGCCATCGCGCGTGAGCGAGCCCGAGACAGGCGAGGGGACTGCCTCCGGCGGCGCGACCGAAGCCGACGACGACGCGGTCGATCTCACCGATCTCACCGATGCCGACGACAGCGAAGGTAGTTTGCTTGAACAGGTCACCAAGGCGTTCCCCGGAGCGGAGGTAGTCGACAGTGAGTGAGCAGGACGACGCGAACCCATCGATGCCCGATCTCTCATCGCTCATGGAGTCGGCCCAGGAGATGCTCGCGGCCGGTGCACAAGCCGCCGAGGAAGTCGTCACCGGTACCGCCGGCGGGGGAGCGGTGAGCGTCGAGGTAAACGGGCGTTGGGAGTTCCAGTCGGTGTCGATCGCCCCCGATGCCATCAGCGCCAACGATCCCGACATGCTCGAAGATCTCGTCTTGGCCGCCTTGCGCGACGCCGCCGCTCGCATCGAGGAGATGCAACTGACATCGCCCGGGGGCCTCGATCTCGGCAGCCTCGATCTGGGCAACCTCGACCTCGGCGGACTCGACATCGGGAAGCTTCTCGGCGGCGGTGACTGACCGCGACCGGTATGTACTCACCTCCCGTTCAGACACTCATCGACGAGCTCGGCCGCATGCCGGGTGTCGGACCGAAGTCGGCGCAACGAATCGCCTTCCACCTGCTCAAGGTGCCGGCCGAGGACGCACGCCGGCTCGCCGAAGCGATCATCGTCGTCAAGGATCGTGTTGCGACGTGCGAGCGCTGTTTCAACATCGCCGACGGCGCTCTGTGCGAGTTCTGCTCCGACGAGCGACGTGACTCGAGCGTCGTCTGTGCCGTCGAGGAGGCTCGCGATGTGGTCGCGGTCGAGCGGACCGGCGAGTTCCGGGGTCGCTATCACGTGTTGCAGGGAGCGATCAGTCCGATCGAGGGCATCGGTCCCGATCAGCTGCGCGTCTCAGAGCTCGTTGCGCGCGTGGCCGACGAATCGATCGGCGAGGTGATCCTCGCGATGAACCCCAACATCGAGGGTGAAGCCACAGCGATGTACCTCGCGAAGGTGCTCGGCGAGCTGGGAGTCAAGGTGACGAAGGTGGCGAGTGGTCTGCCGGTCGGGGGAGATCTCGAGTACGCCGACGAGCTCACCCTCGGTCGGGCACTCGAGGGTCGCCAAGCCGTTGACAGCTGAGCAGGACCCGTTGCTGGCCCTCTAGGTCGAAACGCGGAGCGACCCGACACCGTAGCTGGGGGGCCGGTGACGGGTCGCTCCACTCTCATTTGAGGGTGGTGGTGGGGATGAGAGCTGATTCGTTCGCGGATGCTGCGGGACCCACGCGCGGGCATTGCTGAGCCCCGCAGCACCACGACCAGATGTTGCAATTGCATTACAACATTGCGATTACATTACAACAACGACACCATCATGACAAGAGTCATGGAAAAGAAAACATAAAGCCGACCTCAGGGCGTCAGCGTTCCTTGAGCGCACGGCTCACCGCGTCGCGAACGACGGCGCTCAGACGATCGCCGCTCTCGTCGTCGTCGGATGTGGCGTCGTCGTCGTCACCTTGTTCGGCGATGTCGGTCTCGCCCGATGGGGATTCGGCATCGCCTCGATCGGCGTCGGATGAACCGGCCGGTTCGGTCAGGTCAATCTCCGCGTTCTCGTCTCCGTTTTCATCCTCTTCGATCCTGGGCGAGGGCGTGGTCGCGGCGACACCGACCTTTTCGACCGTTGCGCGAACCTCGTCGAGGGCCAGCTGGAGGCGCGACTGCACCCGCGTCTGTGCCCCCAGCAACGTGTCGAGTCTGCTCTGTGCGCCGGCGAGGATTTCGGTGCTTCGGGTCGTCGCTTCGTCCTCGGCGGAGCGGGTGATCGCTTCGGCCTCAGCGCGGGCCTCTTCGAGGATCCGCTCGGCCTTGCGTTCGGCTTCGGACATTCGGGCCGACGACTTCTCTTCGAGCGCGAGTCGTTCGGCTTCGAGCGACTCTGTCACTTCGGCCTGCATACCCTCGGCGTCGGCGAGCAGCTGGCGAGCGTTCGCCGATGCTTCGTCGGCCGAGGCCTCCAGCGCCTCGGCTTCGGCGCGTGCGGCGTCGCGGATGGCGTCGGCCTCTTTTTCGGCCTCCGTGCGAACCCGCGCGGACCACTCCTCGGCCGAGCGCATGATCGACGCGACGTCCCGTCCGGTTTGAGCGGCCGTATCGGCGTCGCCGCTCGGGCTCGCCGGCGGCGCCGGTCTCGGGGTTTCACTCGTCGCCTCGGCGACCGCTTGGATCTCGACCAGATGAGCCGCGACCGAGGCCAGGAAGGCCCGAACCTCGTCGCGGTCGTAGCCTCTGCGTGCGCGTGTGAATTGGCGCTCTGCTATCTCCTCCGGTGTCACGGCTACCTCCAAATCGGCCCGACCAAGCCACAACCAGTGAGCGAGGAATCCTACTATTTCACGCTGCGCGTGTGAGTGGCGAGGCGATCGGGGAATTCTGCTCGACCCGCGGCGGTAGCATCGGGCCACCACGATGAGAGGACCCGCGATGCTGCTAACCGAGATCGACCACGTTGCCATAGCGGTTCGCGATCTCGACGCCGCCATCGACTACTACCGCGCTGCGTTCGGTGCCGACGTCGACCATCGCGAGATCGTCGACAGCGACGGCGTCGACGAGGCGCTGATCAAGGTGGCCGACTCGTACATCCAGCTCACTGCGGCGACCCGCGACGACTCGCCGATCGCGGTGTTTCTCGAAAAGCGCGGCGAAGGCCTTCACCACATTGGCTACCGCGTCGACGACTGCGCCGAGGCGCTCGCCGCGATGGTCGCCGCTGGGGCTACCCCGATCGACGAAGTGCCGCGACCCGGCTCGCGTGGAACCACCGTGGCGTTCATCCACCCGAAGGGCTCGCTCGGTACTCTCATCGAGATCGTCGAGGAGTAGCAAAGGTGGAGGTACACCTCGTCGACGGCACCTATGAGCTCTTCCGCTACTTCTTCGCTCTGCCGTCACATACGACCGCCGATGGCCGCGAGGTCGCCGCGGTGCGCGGCGTACTCGGTTCGGTGGTCGATCTCGTCGAAAACGGCGCGACCCATGTAGGCGTCGCTACCGACCACGTCATCGAGTCGTTCCGCAACGATCTGTGGCCGGGCTACAAGGACGGATCGGGCATCGACCCGCTCTTGTTCGAGCAGTTCGGGCTACTCGAGGAGATGCTCGCCGCCGCCGGCTTCACCGTGTGGCCGATGGTCGAGGTCGAGGCCGATGATGCGCTGGCTGCAGCGGCGGCGGTCGCGGCGGCCGACCCTGAAGTGAGCCGAGCGATCATTTGCACCCCCGACAAGGACCTTGCCCAGTGCGTGCGCGCCGACGGCGCGGTGGTGCAGTTCGACCGCCGGAGGGGTGTGTTCTACGACTGGGATGGGGTCGTCGAGAAGTTCGGTGTCACCCCGCCGTCGATTCCCGACTACTTGGCGCTGGTCGGCGACAGCGCCGACGGATTCCCTGGTCTGCCCGGATGGGGGGCGAAGTCGACGTCGACGGTGCTGGCCGAATACGGGCACATCGAGCGCGTGCCACACGACGGGGCCGAGTGGACGGTCTCGGTACGCGGCGGCGCGAAGTTGGCCCAGACGCTGCACGAGCACTTCGAGGACGCGCTCCTGTTCAGGCGCATCGCTACGACCGAGACCGAGGTCGACGTGGGATCGGTCGCCGACTGGGAGTGGCTCGGCCCGACACCCGGCTTCGACGAGTTGTGCGCATCCATCGACGCCGACCGGATCGCGGACCGTGCCCACTCGCTCTCTCCAAAATTTGGCGCCTAACCCACGCGTGACGTGGGTTTTCCTCCCTAGGAGACTGCTGAGCAATACATGGCGGCGTCACGACGACCATTCATCCCGCCACTCGGCGTCCTCGCCATCGCCACTACGCTCACAAGTAGTGGCGAGGGCTGCGTCCTTGCATGGCGGGCGACTGGCCGCCGTGCCAATCACCGGCATCGCTCAGCAGTCTCCTAGAACCGAGGTTGGGCGGCGAGGACGGCGGCGAATGAGTAGGGAGCGGGTTCCTCGAGCTGGTCGTAGTCGCAGGACTCGGGCTCGCGGTCGGGCCTCCAACGGAGAAACCTCGTGGTTGCTCGGAAGCGCCCGTTCAACACCGACTGGTACTTCACCTCACAGACGAGGTCGGGCCTGACCGGTATCCAGCGGTGGTCCCGCTGCGATGCGCCCGACCAACGATGCGGCGCGCCCGGCATGCGGCCGTCGGAGTGAGCCTCCGCCTCGAGCCAATCGCTCCACGGGTGCTCGGAGAAGTCCTCGAGACGGTGGGGCGCCAACTCCTCGACCAACTCGGACCGCCGCTTGCGAGTGAAACTCGCGGCGACGCCGACGTGGTGGAGCCTGCCCTCTGCGTCGTGCAGCCCGAGCAGAAGCGATCCGACCCCTTCGCCGTCCTTGTGGATGCGAAACCCGGCGACGACCGCGTCGGCGGTGCGCACGTGTTTGAGCTTGTACTGGGTTCGCTTGTTCTCCACATACAAACCGTCGACCGGCTTGCAGATGAGCCCGTCGAGCCCAGCGCCCTCAAAAAGCTCGAACCACTGCATCGCGAGCTCTCGGTCGGCCGTCACGGGTGTGCGGTGAACCGGCTCGGCGAAGTCGGGAGCCAGCTCGTCGAGCACAGCGCTGCGTTCGGCGAAGGGTGTCGTGCGCAGATCGTCGTCGTCGAGCGCGAGCACGTCGAACGCAATGAACCCGCTCGGAGTCTTCTCCGCCAACATCTCGACCCGGCTCTCCGCCGGGTGAATGCGCTGCTGCAATGCGTCGAAGTCGAGGTGGTCACCGGTCGCGACGACGAGCTCGCCGTCGACGACGACCCGATCGGGCAGCGACGTCAACAGAGGATCGATGATCTCGGGGAAGTACCGCGTGAGGGGGCGCTCGTTGCGGCTCCCCAACACGACCTCGTCCCCGTCTCGAAACACGATGCAGCGAAAACCGTCCCATTTGGGCTCGAACAGAAGATCAGCTTCGGGCATCTCCGGCATCGCCTTGGCGAGCATCGGCTTCACCGGCGGTGTGACAGGCAGGTTCATCAACTGCGAGGGTAGTCCCGCGCCAACAACCCGACCGAGGAGCAGACATGGCCGATCCGGCACCGTTCACGATCGATATTCCCGATGCCGATCTCGATGATCTGCGTCGCCGGATAGAGCAGACGCGCTGGCCCGATGCCGAGGTCGTCGACGACTGGAGCCAGGGCATGCCGCTGGCGTACGCGCAGGAGATGGCGGCCTACTGGCTCGACGAGTACGACTGGCGGGAGCGCGAGGCCTATCACAATAGGCTGCCGCAGTTCTTGAGCACCGTCGACGGCATCGACGTCCACTTCATCCACGTGCGCTCGCAACACGAGAACGCCCGTCCCCTCATCATCTCCCACGGATGGCCGGGGTCGGTCGTCGAGTTCCACAAGGTCATCGAGCCGCTCGCCGATCCGACATCCCACGGCGGATCGGCAGACGAAGCCTTTCACGTCGTGTGCCCGTCTCTCGTCGGTTACGGGTTCAGCGGCGCAGCGGCCTCGCCCGGCTACGGCGTGAGCGCCATGGGCGACACGTGGGCCGCGCTGATGGCAAGCCTCGGGTACGACCGATACTTCGCGCAGGGAGGCGACTGGGGATCGATGATCACAACGATGATTTCGCTCCAGGACCCCGACCACTGTGCGGGCATCCATCTCAACATGCCGGTCGCCGGCCCCGACTCCGACACCTTCGGCGACCTGACCGATACCGAGTCGGCGGCCCTGGAACGGCTCACCTACTACGACCAGTGGGACTCGGGCTACTTCAAACAACAGAGCACGCGCCCACAGACGCTCGGCTACGGCCTTGCCGATTCGCCGGTCGGGCAGATGTGTTGGATCGTCGAGAAGTTCTGGAGCTGGATGGACTGCGGCGGCCACCCCGAAAACGTGGTGACCAGGGACGAACTGCTCGACAACGTCATGTTCTACTGGTTGACCAACACTGCAACGTCGTCGGCGAGGCTCTACTGGGAGAGCGCGCGCAACACCGAGCTAGGCGAGGTTCCGGGTCCGACTGCTTGTAGCCGCTTCCCGCTGGAGATCCTCGCCACATCGCGCCGCTGGGCCGAGAAACGCTTCACCGACATCCGCTACTGGAACGATCTCGAAACCGGTGGCCATTTCGCCGCCTTCGAACAGCCCGAGACCTTCGTCGCCGAGATGCGAGCCGCCTTCGCGGCTATCGACGGGACCAGTTAGCCTGCGCGCCATGACCGACCATCCGCTCCGTGAACGGCTCGATGAACTGCTGAAACGCCGCGACGAGGCGCTGCACGCAGGCCCGCAAAGATCCGTCGACCGTCAGCACGAGAAGGGCAAGATGCTCGCCCGCGAGCGCATCGAGTACCTGCTCGACGACGGGTCGTTCCACGAGCTCGACATGCTTGCCCGCCACCGTGCCCACGATGCGGGCCTCGACGAGCGCCCGTACACCGACGGCGTGATCACCGGCTGGGGAACCGTCGACGGCCGCAAGGTGTTTCTGTTCAGCCAGGACTTCACGGTGATGGGTGGGGCGCTCGGCGAGGTGTTCGCCGAGAAGATCCACAAGGTCATGGATCTCGCTCTCTCGGTCGGTGCGCCGATGATCGGTCTCAACGACGGCGCCGGGGCGAGAATCCAAGAAGGCGTCGTCAGCCTCGATGCCTACGGTCAGATCTTCCACCGCAACGTTCAGTCGTCGGGGGTCATTCCCCAGATAAGCGTCATCCTTGGCCCCTGCGCGGGCGGCGCCGTCTACAGCCCGGCGATGACCGACTTCATATTCATGGTGCGAGAGAAATCGCACATGTTCATCACAGGCCCCGATGTCGTCAAGACCGTCACCGGCGAAGAGGTGACCCTCGAGGAGCTCGGTGGCGCGAAGAGCCACGCGTCGAAGTCGGGTGTGGCGACCTTCGTCGGTGACAGCGAGGAAGAGGTGCTCGACGACGTCAAGTACCTGCTTTCGTTCCTGCCGGAGAACAACCTCGAGGAGGCGCCGGTCAGCGCCCCCACCGACGACCCCGATCGGCTCTGTGCCGAGCTGCTCGACGTGTTGCCCGACAGCGCCAACATCCCTTACGACATGCGGACCGTCATCGAGTCGGTCGTCGACGACGGTGACTTCTTCGAGTACTTCCCCAACTGGGCGCAGTCGATCGTGTGCGGATTCTCACGCCTCGACGGCCACCCGGTCGGAGTCGTCGGCAACCAGCCGCTCGTGTTGGCCGGCGTGCTCGACATCGAGTCGGCGCAGAAGGCGGCACGGTTCGTCCGCACGTGCGATGCGTTCAACATCCCGATCATGACGTTCGTCGATGTTCCAGGGTTCCTGCCCGGCGTCGATCAGGAGTACGGCGGCATCATCCGCCACGGCGCCAAGCTGTTGTACGCCTATTGCGAGGCGACGGTGCCGCGAATTCAGATCATCACACGAAAGGCTTACGGCGGTGCCTACGTGGTGATGGATTCCAAATCGACCGGCGCCGACCTTGCGTTTGCGTGGCCGTCGGCAGAGCTCGCGGTGATGGGACCCCAAGGCGCCGTCGAGGTGCTGCACAGGAGGGAGCTCCAGCAGGCGGTCGATCCGATCGCTCGGCGCGACGAGCTCGTCGAGGACTACACCGAACGCAACGCGAACCCGTACATCGCGGCCGAGCGTGGCTACGTCGACGACGTCATCGATCCGACCGAGACGCGCCGGAAGGTCATCGCCGGGTTCCGCATGTTGCGTTCGAAGCGGGAGAACCTGCCGAAACGCAAGCACGGGATCATCCCGCTGTGACCCTCGCTGCGATCACGCCCGAGCCCACCGACGAGGAGGTCGCTGCGATTCTGGCCGCCGGCCAGGTCGTGTTCCGGCCGACGGTGGAGCCGGAGTCGAAGGCTAAGACCCCGCGCTGGCGCTTCTCCGGTCGCAGCTGGATGGGTGACCGCTTCGCCTAGCCCAACTCAGTTGAGTCAAAAAGGGTCAGGCCCAGACCCCATCGTGACTCAACTCAGGTTCGGAGCGTGGCGGCGTCCTGTTCGAGAAACCACCGATAGGTGAGCTCCAGTCCTTCGCGCAGACCGTGTTTGGGTTCCCAACCGAGGGCGTTGAGCTTGGACGTCTCGAGTACCTTGCGGGGCATACCGTCTGGCTTCGATCTGTCGAAGACGATCTCGGCCGACGGGTGGATGATTTCGGCGAGGGTCTCGGCGAGCTCGGCGATGGGGAGATCGACGCCGGTACCTACGTTGATGTGTTCGGAGTCGCTGTAGTTGTCCATGAGAAACACGCACGCATCGGCGAGGTCGTCGACGTAGAGGAATTCCCTCATCGGGCTGCCCGTGCCCCATACCTCAACCTTGGGTTCGCCTTTGATCCTCGCCTCGTGGAACTTGCGCATCAGAGCGGGTAGGACGTGTGACGACTCGAGGTCGAAGTTGTCGCCGGGACCGTAAAGGTTCGTCGGCATCGCCGAGATGAAGTTGGAGCCGTACTGGTCGCGGTAGGACTGGCAGAGTTTGATACCGGCGATCTTGGCCAGTGCGTAGGACTCGTTGGTCGGCTCTAGCGGACCGGTGAGAAGCTGGTCTTCGGTGATCGGCTGTGATGCATGGCGCGGGTAGATGCACGAGCTGCCGAGATAGAGCAACTTGTCGACTCCGGTCTGGTGGCTCGCATGCACGACCGTGCCGTGGATCATCATGTTGTCGTACAGGAACTCGGCCGGGCGCGTGCTGTTGGCCAGGATGCCTCCGACGGTGCCAGCGACGAGGTACACGAAGTCGGGTCGATTTGCATCGAACCAGCGGTTGACGGCCGCCTGGTCTCGCAGGTCGAGCTCGTCGCGTGTCGCGGTGAGTATGTTGCCGTAGCCGGCCTCGGACAGGCGCCGCAGAATGGCGGAACCCACGAGACCCCGGTGCCCCGCCACGAAGATGCGTGCATCGGTTGGAACCATGGCCCTGCTTCTCTTTCGAAGATGACGCCGACCATGCTACTGGCGACCCATCGCCCGTTGGAGATTTCTGAACCGTCCGGTGCGGTATATGACACCGCGGGGTTCAGAAATCCCCAGACGCCGGAGATTTCTGAACCGTCCGGTGCGGTATATGACACCACGGGGTTCAGAAATCCCCAGCGTGGCGGTTCAGTCGGCGGTTGCGACCTCGATGCGGTCCTGTCGCCAGTCCTTGGCCGACTTCAGCGCGGAGGCGGCCTGCTCGAGCAGCCGGTCTCGATCGAAGGCGTGTGCCGGATAGCAGGCCACTCCGGCCCACATCGTGACGCTCTCGTAGTTGGACGACAGGTGGCGGCGGATCCGCTCGATCGTCCAGATCGCCCCGTTCTCGGGCGTGTCCTCGAGCAGCAGGGCGAACTTGCCGTCGGCAAGTCGACAGGCGGTGTCGGAGTCGCGCAGGGTCGCCTTGATCGAGTCGGCCACCGGCTGAGGTTTGGCGGGTGCCGATTCGGGGGTGTCGATCGAGTCGACGAGGTCGAGCAGCACGACCGACACCGGTCGAAGATGTCGGCGGGCTGCGGCTATGCGGGTGTGGACCGACACGGTGAAGTAGTGCTCGTTGAAGAGCCCGGTGTCGCCATCGAGAATCGATCCGTCGGTCGTGACGTCGCGAGCGTTCGTCGACGCCGGCTTCTTCTCTGCTCGAGCGAGTTGATCGCCCAGGCTCGCCGCGGTCTCCTCCGCTGTCATGCGCGCCTGGACCTGCGTCGCGACGACGTCCTCGAGCTCTTGTGCCTGCAGCCGGCTCGCGGCCAACCGATCCTCGAGTTCGTCGGCTTCGTTCGAGGCCAGGAGCGCGAGGAGCGCGGCGAGGCCGCCACAGATACCGGCACCTACGCCGATGAACGCAGCATCGGTCACGACGCAAACGACCCCAAGGGTCAGCGAGGCGACTCCAGCGGCGAGTGGCAACAGACGGGATCGAGGAATCATTGGTGTCTCTGTCGGGTCAAGGGTGGTCATGGGACGACGGTGAACGTGGCGTTCGCCTGGTGGGTTGTCGCGTCGCGAAAGCGCGTCCGCATCGTGATCGTGTGCGCTCCGGGCGCCAGGGTAGAGGTATCGAGTCCGTACTGGGGGCCCTTGCCGAAGTCGTAGAAGGGCTTGCCCTGGGTGTTGACATGGGCGCCGTCGAGGAAGAACTTGACGTAATTCACCTGTGAGGCATCCCACACCGGGTCCGCGAAGATCCAGACCCATCCTCTCAGCTGCTCGCCGTGCAGCGGGCTTCCCGCCGAGTGGTCGTTGGTGCGAGAGACGAGGATCGTCGGGCCGTAGACATCGATCGCGACCGAAGCGGCTGCCGACGCTTCCGATGGGTCGCGCACCTCATAGTCGACACGTGCAGCGCCGATGAATCCCGACGGTGGGGTGTACACGATCTTGCCATGGTCGACCGACGCCTGGCCGGCGGTCACCCCTGTCACATGGAGAGTGATCGGATCGCCGTCTACGTCGCCGTCGTTGGCCCGCGCGTTGATCGTCACAGAGGTGTTGCGCATCGTCGAGGCCGAGTCGTCGAGAGCGTACGGGGCGTCGTTGCGCGACGACACCGTCAACAACACGTTGGCCGTGTCGTAGGCACCGTGTGGGTCGGTGACGCGGTAGGTGAGCTGGGTCGTACCCGACCAGTTCGCCGGTGGGTGGTAGGTGAACCCAGCGAACGACGTGTCGACCGACCCGACGTACGGTTGGTTCTCGACGGTGACCGTGAGGTCTTCGTTCTCGGGATCGCGATCGTTGTCGGTCATAGCGAAATAGGGGATGGCGATCGGTGTGTCCTCGGGGCCGGTGGCGAAGTCGTCGGCGGCTTCTGGCGCGTCGTTCACCGGCTGCACCGTGATGGCAACAGAACGGTCGACGCAGCTGCTGGGGAGACAAGCCCTGACGTTGACGTGGTCGGTTCCGAAGAAGTCTCGATCGGGTGTGTAGATGCTGGTTCCCGCGGTCACGACCGCATCGGGTATCCGGCTGTCGGCGGTGGTCGGTGACGTGACGGTGCCGTGGCGGGGTGTGCCCACCGTGGTTAGCGTCGCCGGTGCGTTGGCGCGAGCTTCGAAGACCAGCGAGATCGGGTGGTCTTCTTGTCCGGCGGCGTCGGTGACCACGAGAGACAAACCGATCGGCGGTGGGTTCGTAGGCGGTGGCGCTGGTGGGGTGGCGGGCACCTGGGGGGACGGCTCGTCGGACTCGGGAACCGATGAGGGTTGCGTGGTGCTGGGCGACTCGTCGGCGTCGCGTTCTGGCGTCGCGCCGTCGTCGCCGGACGGGTCGATGGTGCTCGTCGTAGTCGGCTGGACGTCGTCCGGTTCGGCGAATGCCGCGATCGGCGGCGATGCCTCGGCGGCTTCGGTCGGCCCCGTGGGGAGGGTCGGTCCGACGAACGCGCCGAGTGCGAGCGCACCGGCAGCACCGGCCGCCGATGCGAGCGGCGAGCCCAACGGAGCCAGCGGCGCAGCGATGCCGGGCAGATTCAACAGCCAGGTGAGCGGACCCATGAGCACGCGGCGCTCCGGAATCGACACGTTGAGAAATGCACGCGCCACCGCCGGGTCGAACTGCGTCCCGGCGCACCGCGCGATCTCCGCTCGGGCTTCATGATGTGGCACCGGCGCCTTGTAGCTGCGGGTGCTCGTCATCACGTCGAACGCGTCTGCAACGGCGACGATCCGTGCGCCGAGGTGGATGTCGACGCCCGAGAGGCCCCTGGGGTAGCCGGCACCGTCCCAGCGCTCGTGGTGTTCGCCCACCGCGCGAATCCAATCGCCCAGCCACTCGGCGATCGGTTCTGTGATCTTCATGCCCTCGTCGGGATGGATCTTCACGACCTCGTATTCCTCGGCTGTGAGAGTTCCCTTCTTGTTCAGGATCTCCGCGGGCACCGCCAACTTGCCGACGTCGTGGAGGAGTGCCGCCCACCGAAGCCGGTTGACGTCGTGTTCCGGTAGCTGCATCTCCGCGGCGATCAGGTCTGTGTAGGCCCGCACGCGTTCGCAGTGTCCACGGGTGAGGCGATCGTGGCGCGACAGGCTCGCGACCATCTCGAGCATCTGTTCGGCGAATGGCACATCCGGATCATCGATGAATCCGCTCTCGCGGAACCGCTCGACTCTGCGTTCGAGTTGACGGGTCGTCCCTGTTCGCAGCGCTATGCCGAACCGCGACGGCGCCTCGTGGGGGAAGATCAGGCTCATCTCCAGCAAGGTCGCGAGCGGCAGCAGTCGTCGCATCAATCGCTCGGTCGCGAGCATGATCGCTGTAGCGGCCGCGACGACAGCTATCCACCAGAACGCCAGGTTCATGTCATGTGAGTGCGGGGGGAGGTGGCGCGAAGCGAGCCAAGTGAACGTGAACGATGTCGCGATGGGTGCGAGCAACACCAGTCCGCGAACGCCCAACGCCGTCCGGCGGTGCCTGTCCCAATGCCGCGGCGGTGGGGTTCCGGTAGCGGTTGTCGAGCCACCCGAGTCCACACTCTCACATCGGCGCCATCGCAGTCTTCCTTACGGTTTTCCCGCCTTCTGGACGTCGGAATAGGCCATATGGCCCATGTGGAAATACGGCGAGGCCGGCCTCAGCCGAACCGAGCAGGGACAGGTCGGTCGATCAGAGATCGGACGCGGCGGACGTACGTGCTTCTCGGAACCTGGGTGGCGCCGAGCGACGCCAGGTGGGGAGTACACCACTGGACGTCGATGAGGCCGTCTGAGCCGACGATCTCGCACAACGCAACAAGTGCGACTTTGGAGGCATCTCGGCGGTGGTAGAACTTCGACTCCGCTGCGAATAGTCCCCCGACGGCGAGCCCGTAGAGACCACCGGCGAGGCCCAGGTCGTCGAACACTTCGATCGAGTGGGCCCAGCCCAGGCGGTGCAGTTCGACGTAGGCGTCGCGGATGCGGTCGTCGATCCAGCCCAGGGGTCGGCTCGGGTCGGCGCACCCGTCGACGACGTCGTCGAAGCAGGTGTCGACTCGGATCTCGAATCGACGTGTCGAACGCCGGAGCGAGCGGCTGACGTGGATGTGAGATGGCTCGAGCACACCGCGCGGGTCGGGGCTCCACCAGCCGATTGCCCCACCCTCGTCGATCGGCATCGGGAACAGACCGTGCCGGTACGCCTCGATGATCGTCGGCGGCAGGAGGTCGGCTCCGAGCGCGATCAGGTCGGAGTCGACCTCGGGTTCGTTCTGTTCGAGATCGGGGAATCGCCACTCACACGAGGGAAGGTGCGTCGGCTTCAGGACGCCTCGGTGATAGTCACCGTGTTGATCCGTACGTCTTCGGACGGCTCCCCGGATGGGGTTCCGGCGGCTTCGAGCTCGAGCACGACGTCCATGCCGTCGGTCACGGTCCCGAACAGCGAGTACTGAGGCGGGAGCGCCTCTCCGCTCGCCCCGGTGACCACGAAGAACTGACTGCCGTTGGTGTTTGGTCCCGAGTTCGCCATCGCGACCGACCCCGACGCGTAGTAGTTGCCGGCCTCGCTCGGTTCGGTGGGCAGCTCGTCGGCGAACTGGTAGCCGGGCCCGCCGGTGCCCGGGGGTTCCCCGACGGGGTCGCCGCCCTGCACGACGAAGTCGGGGATGATGCGGTGGAACGCGACGTCGTCGTAGTAGTGGTATCGAGCGAGCACGACGAAGTTGTTGACAGTGTTCGGTGCGATCGAAGCATCGAGCTCCATCGTGAAATCGCCGGCGGTCGTCGAGACGTTCGCGACGTAGGTCTTCGCCGGGTCGATGCACATCTGTTGAGGTGCCGGGAACTCGGTGCGCTGCTCGGAGCTGCCGTCTTCGGCCGGGCAGTCCGCTGGCTCGCCGTCACCCGGTGGTGGCGGCTCGGTGCCGTTGACTTCGCCTTCGCCAGGTGCCGCGATCTCGTCTTCGCCGGATCCGGAGTCGTTGTCGTCGCGCAACAGTGCGGCGATGCCGACGATCGTGACGACGAGCACGGCCGCGATTCCACCGTAGGTGTACAACCGCTGGCGCCGACGCGCCTTGACCTGTGCTTCGCGGGCTGCCTCGAGCCGGGCCTTCCGCGCGGCCTTCTGCCGCTGCCGCTTCTCTGTTCCCATCGCCGCAAGCGTACTGCCGGAACCCGCCGCGGCGTGAGCGGGCATCACCGGCCGGTCAGACCTCCGTGATAGTGATGCTCTCGATACGGACGTCGGTCGTCGGCACACCGGTCGCTGCGCCTGAAGCGGCGATGTCGTCTACCACCTCGAGCCCTTCGACCACCTCGCCGATGACCGGATGGTCGGGGATGGTCAGGAACGCGTCGGCGTCGTCGGTGCCCGAGATCAGGAACCGGGTGTCGTAGAGCCCGTTCTGGTTCGTGATCATCGCGACGGTGCCGCGCCCGTATGTGCGGGTTTCGTCGGGTTCGGCCTGCTGCGTGAACGGAATCGATCCCGTGCCGACGGGGTCGCCTGTCGCGCCGGCGAACACGAGTCCCTCGTCGAGGACGAAATGAAACGGGAGTCCGTCGTAGAAGTGGTACAGGGCAAGGCTGCCGAATGTGTCGGCTGCCGAGTATTCGGTGAGATCGAGCGCGACCACGATCTCACCTCTGTCGGTGAGGATCGAGGCCTGGTAGGCAGTGTCGGCGTCGAGGCACCCGGTCGGAGCTTCGATGAAGCCTGTGGTTCGCTCGCTCGAGCCGTCGAGCTCGGGACACGGCGTCGGTCCGTCGAGCTCGACGCCCGGTGGCGGCGCCGGGAGCTCGGGGATGTCGAGGGTGGGGGGAGTCTCGTCGGGAGCGCTCGCCTCGTCGTCGGGTTCGTTGTCGTCGATCAACAGCGTTGCGACGAGCGGGGCGATGAGCGCCACGAGCGCGATGACCGCCACGACCATCACGCGCCGCTGCTGCTTCCGCCGATTGGCGGCGGCGCGTTGCTCGGCGCGCGCAGGGTCGTAGGTGCGCTTCGGCTTGCGGGGTTTGGACTTCTTGGCCACGGAATCAGACAACGTAGTGCAGCGGTACCTCGCTAACGTGTCGGTCCGTGGCGTTGCTCGTCCAGAAATTCGGTGGAACGTCGGTTGCGAACACCGACCGAATCAACGCCGTCGCCGATCATGTTGCCCGTACCCGCCGCCGTGGCGACGACGTCGTGCTCGTGGTTTCGGCGATGGGCAAGGAGACCGACGAGCTGCTTCGTGTCGCCGCCGAGATCTCGTCGACTCGACCTGGCCGCGAGATGGACATGCTCATCACATCCGGCGAACGCAAGGCGATCGCGCTGATGTGCATGGCACTGCACGACGTCGGGGTCGACGCCGATTCGTTCACGGGGAGCCAAGCCGGGTTTCTCACCGACACGACCCACACCAACGCAAAGATCCTCGAGGTGAGGCCAGATCGGATCCGCGACGCTCTCACTGCCGGCAAGGTGCCGGTAGTGGCTGGATCTCAGGGTGTGTCGACAGAACGCGACATAACGTTTCTCGGCCGCGGCGGGTCCGACACGACCGCAGTCGCCATCGCCCACGCGCTCGGAGCGGACATGTGCGAGCTGTACACCGACGTATCGGGGGTCTACACAACCGACCCTCGGGTGGTACCGAGCGCCAGGAAGATGGACAGGATCTCTTTCGATGAGCTGTTGGAGATGACCGCGTCCGGATGCCCCAAGCCGGCGATGCGTTCGGTCGAGATGGCGCGCACTCACGGGGTGCGGCTTCACGTGCGCTCGGCATTCACGTGGGAACAGGGCACGCTGGTCGTCGAGGAGGAGCCCGACATGGAAAACGCGATCGTCTCGTCTGTCATTCACGACAACTCCGAGGCCAAGCTCACCGTCACCGGTGTGGCCGATCGTCCCGGTGTGGCGGCTTCGATGTTTCGCGCGTTGGCCGACCGCGATGTCAACGTCGACATGATCGTGCAGAACATCTCGGCGGAGGGCGCCACCGACATTTCGTTCACGGTTCCACACGGCGATCGTGAGGCGGCGGAGGAGGTGGTCGGCGAGCTCATCGCCGACATCGGTGCCGACGGCCTGGTCGTCGATGACGACATCGCGCGGGTGTCGGTGATCGGCGCCGGGATGAAGTCGAACCCCGGTGTCGCGGCGACGATGTTCGAGACTTTGGCAGCGAGCGGAATCAATATCGAGATGATCTCGACGTCGGCGATCAGGGTGAGCTGTGTCGTGCGGGAGACCCAGGCCGAACTCGCCGTGACCGCGCTGCACGAGGCATTCCTTCTCCACGACCACGACCAGTTCTGAACCTCGTCGGGATTTCTGAACCGTCCGGTGCGGTATATGACACCGGAGGGTTCAGAAATCCTGAAACGTACCGGTCGGGTGGGCGTAGCCTTGGGTCATGGTTTCTGTAGCCGTCATCGGGGCGACCGGACAGGTGGGCAGCGTCATGCGCACGCTGCTCGAACAGCGATCTCTGCCCGTCACGAGCGTGCGATATTTCGCGTCCAGTCGTTCGGCGGGCACGACGCTTCCATTCGATGGCGAGGCGATCACAGTCGAGGATGCCGACGAAGCCGACTACCGCGATATCGACATCGCTCTCATGAGCGCAGGGGCCACAGCGTCGAGACGCCTGGCGCCCGAGGTCGCGTCCGCTGGCGCAGTCGTCATCGATAACTCGAGCGCTTGGCGAATGGACCCCGACGTCCCGCTGGTCGTTCCCGAGGTCAATGCGCACGAGCTGCGATCGATTCCGAAGGGGATTGTCGCCAACCCGAACTGTACGACGATGGTAGGCATGCCCGTACTCGCACCTCTTCATGCCGAGGCAGACCTGCGCGCGATGGTCGTGAGCACCTACCAGGCTGTTTCGGGCTCCGGTCTCTCCGGTGTGAGTGAGCTCGACGAACAGCTGCGCAAGTCGGTCGACAACGCGGCCGAGCTCACTTTCGACGGCTCCGCGGTCGACGTAGGTGAGCCGACTGTGTTCGCGCGTTCGATGGCGCACAACGTGTTGCCCTGGTGCGGCAACCTGATCGACGACGGGCTCGGCGAGACCAACGAGGAACAGAAGCTCCGCCACGAGAGTCGCAAGATCCTCGGCATCGCCGACCTTGCTGTGAGTGCCACCTGCGTCCGTGTGCCGGTGTTCACCGGTCACTCGTTGTCGATCAATGCGCGATTCGGTTCACCCCTGAGCCCCGAGCGCGCGACCGAGCTGTTGGCGGATGCCGACGGCGTTGTCATCGACGACATACCGACCCCGCTCGACGCGGCCGGCGGCGACATCTCGATCGTCGGTCGTCTACGCACCGACGACACGGTCGAAAATGGACTTTCGCTGTTCGTCAGCGGCGACAACCTTCGCAAAGGCGCCGCGCTCAATACGATCCAGATCGCAGAGCGCCTCGTCGACGCCGGGAGCGTCTAGGCGGGCGGAGGATCGGTGACGTAGCGATCGACTGCGTCCTCTAGCGACAACCCCAGCTGGTTTGCCAGCGACGCCAACCATGCGAGAACGTCGCCGAGTTCGTGGAGTTGTTCCTCGGCGCTTCCTTTCCTCGTCGCTTGGGCGAGCTCGCCCAGCTCCTCGCAGAGCCAGGCCACGGTCGAGGGGATGCCCCGCTCGCGGTCGGCATACCCGTAGAGCCTGTCCATCAACTCCTGAAGTTCATCGAGCGTCAAGGGTCCTCTCCAAGCGTCGACGGATCGTCAAGCCTGCCATTCGTGCCCCGCGACGATCGAACCGACGACGGTGTCGTTCGCGTTGCGCAGCAACGGGGCACGTAGCTCTGCGATGGGGCCCGAGTCGACGCCCGCGGTGACGCCAAGCCGATCGAGCAGCGCGATCAGAGCGACCGATGACGCACGCGTCGCTCCGTCGTGCACCTTGATCGCGACGCCGACACCTCCGCTGCGACAGCAGGCACCGAATACTCCTTCTGCACCGCTCTTTGCGATGATGTCACCGACCTCGCCCATTAGCGCCGTGCACGGCCGTCCCGTGCCGGCTACCAGGAACGGATGGCGGACCATCGCGTCGAAGAGGGCACGCCCTGAGTCGTCGGCGTCGAGTTGGGCGTACCCTCGCGCGACGTTTCGCAGCGGCATGGCCCAAGCCGGAGCGCTGCATCCATCGCGTGCTGGGTCGTCCAGGTCGCCCCAGCCGGTGAACTCGACGATCGCCTCCGCGATTGCGCGCTGTACTCCGTGTCCGCGGTCGAGGTAGGTGGCGACATCGAGCGACTCGTAGCGCGAGACGGCGAGCATTCCAGCGTGTTTCCCCGAACAGTTGTGATGGAGGGCACTCGAGGCTTCAGCCTGTTCGAGCAGCCTGCGAGCGGATGACTCGTCGATCGGCGGATGTGTCCCGCAGCCAAGGTCGTCTTCGCTCGATCCAGATGCCGCGAGGAGTGTTCGGACGGCTTCGACGTGGGCGGGTTCACCGCTGTGCGATGCGCACGCGACGGCGAGCGACTCCTCGGACAGACCGAATCGTGCGGCCGCGCCCGAGCCGACCAGGGGATGGGCTTGGAAGGGTTTGAGTGCCGATCGGGGGAAGATCGGCGTGTCGATGTCGCCGAAGGCATCGATCACACGCCCGTCTGCGGTGACCGCTACTCCGGAGACCCGATGCACGCTCTCGATGCGGTCGCCGCGCTCGACCAGCACGGTTCTCGGCTCGGCATTCATCCCCCGATCGTAGATCGGCACCGCACGCGCCTTGCCCCTGGGGCCGATCGAAGGTATTCCTGCCTACATGACTGAGCTGGTCGTCGAAGTGCGCGAACCAGGACGGTCGTCGTTGACGCTGCTGGTTTCCCGGCCGCTCGAGGTCGGCCGAGATTGCGATGGTCTGCTCCTGGCAGACACGCAGGTGTCGCGCCGCCACCTCGAGATCCGGCCGCGCGACGACAAGCTGGAGGTGACCGACCTCGGCAGCACGAACGGAACCTTCTTCGGCGACGAGCGAGTCGAGGGCCCGAGGGTACTCGATGCCGGGGAGGAGGTCCGCCTCGGGTCGGCAACGATCCGTCTTCTTGGCGTCCGGGAGGGTCTCGGCCCGGCCGACACCGGATCGGACGAGGTCGATCTCAACAAGCGAACATCGATCGAACTCGTCGCCGACATAGTCTCTTCGGCGGGTGTCGCTGTCGAAGACCACGAGCACCGCCACGGTACGGTCACGATCGTTTTTTCCGACATCGAGGGTTCGACCGATCGAAACGCGACCGTCGGAGACGACGCCTGGTTCGAGCTGCTGTCTCAACACAACGACGTCATCAGGGCCTCGGCAAGGCGTTTCGGGGGCACGGTCGTCAAGAACCAAGGCGATGGCTTCATGTTGACCTACCCGTCAGCGCGTCGGGCTCTGCATTCGGCCGTCGACATGCAGCAGCGGTTCGATGTGCTGTCCGACGACCTGCGCATCCGGGTCGGCATGCACACCGGCGAGGCGATCGTCGACGATGAGGGCGATTTGTTCGGGTGGCACGTCAACTTCGCGGCTCGAGTAGCTGCCAAAGCGGCGGGCGGTGAGATCCTCGTGTCCGGGCTGACCCGCGCGATCCTCGAGACGCGCGGCGACATCGACTTCGGCGAACCCGTCAACGCGGAACTCAAGGGCATTCCGGGCATGCACGCGTTGCATCCTGTGACCTGGGAGTCTCTAGCCGTCAAGTGACGTACCCCGGTGCACACGCGCTCGACCGACCCGATCGCCTCGCGGTCGTCATGTCCGACGGCGCCGCGACGCTGACCTATCGGGAGCTCGACGACCGGTCGACCCGGCTGGCGAACATGTGGACCGCTCAGGGGCTGCAGCGGGGCGATCGCATCGCGATCCTGCTCGACAATCGACCCGAGTACTTCGAGGTCGTGTGGGCGGCGCTGCGCTCGGGCCTCTACTACACACCCGTCAACACCCACCTGACAGCTCCCGAGATACGTTTCATCGTAGAGGATTGTGGCGCGCGGTCTGTTGTCACCGCCCCTCGATTCGCCGACGTCGTCGGCGGGATAGAGCCGGAAATCGCGCTGATGGTCGACGGCGGCGGGGATGGCTGGGACGACTACGACGCTCGAATCGCCGAGGCCGACGCATCGCCGCTCGCCCAAGAGCCCGAGGGCGCAGGAATGTTCTATTCGTCGGGAACCACCGGTCGACCCAAAGGCATCCTGTTCCCACCACCCGACAGGGCCGTATCTGACCCGAACCCCCTCGTCATGCCAGACAGCCCGCTCGGGTTGCACGAAGACGTGGTCTATCTCTCACCCGCGCCGCTCTACCACACGTCGCCGGTTGTCAGCGGCACGATCGTGCACCGCTACGGCGGCACCGTCGTCGTCATGCCACGCTGGGATGCGGAGCGTTGCCTCGCGGCGATCGAGCGATTCCGCTGCGACGCCGCGCAGTTCGTCCCGACGATGTTCGTCCGGCTCCTCAAGCTGCCGGAGGAGACGCGGGAGCGCTACGACGTGTCGTCGTTGCGACGTGTCAGCCACGCCGCCGCACCGTGCCCCGTCGAGGTCAAGCAACGGATGATCGAGTGGTGGGGACCGATCATCTGGGAGTTCTACGCCGGGTCCGAGAATGTCGGATCGACCGCGATCGGCCCCGACGAATGGCTCGAGCACCCGGGCTCGGTCGGCTTGCCGCGTTTCTGCGAGGTCCACATCTGCGACGATGCCGGCGCTGAAGTTCCGGTGGGTGAGGTCGGCAACATTTGGTTCGACACGCCGGGAGCGGCGATGGAGTACCACAACGACCCCGACAAGACCGCTCAGGCACGCAATGAGCACGGATGGTTCACGATGGGCGACGTCGGTTACCTCGACGACGACGGCTACCTGTACCTGACCGATCGGCGTTCGTTCATGATCATCTCCGGTGGAGTGAACGTCTATCCCCAGGAGGCTGAGAACGTGCTCATCATGCATCCCTCTGTGCTCGACGTCGCTGTGGTCGGGGTGCCCGACGACGATCTGGGTGAGGTCGCGAAAGCGGTCGTGCAACCATCCGCAGGCGTCGAGCCGGACGAGGAACTCGCAGGCGAGCTACTCGCATACTGCGCGGAGCACCTGGCGCGCTACAAGTGCCCTCGCAGCGTCGACTTCGTCGAGGAGCTGCCACGGCAGGAAACCGGCAAGCTCTACAAACGCCTGATCCGCGATCGGTACTGGGGTGACCGAGACACCCGCATCGTGTGAATCGGTCGCAACGGGACGAGGCTCGAACGCCGGAGCGGTTGCGAACAGCGACGTTTCGGCGCAGCCGAAACTCGAAGCTCGTCGGCTTGCCGACGAGCCGCCGTCGGGCAGGCGGGATTTGAACCCACGACCTCCTCGTCCCGAACGAGGCGCGCTACCAACCTGCGCCACTGCCCGTGTCGCCCGAGCAAGGGTAGCGGCGACCGTGTCCCGCGCGCCGGGCTGTTAGTCGACCGGCGCCGGATCCGCTGCAGGCTCGTCCTCGCTGCCACCGCTTTCGGCCGGCCCGGGGACGCCTTCGAAATAGTCCCCACCGTCGACGAGTGCCGTGGCCGCCTTGCGGATGTGGATGGAGTTGAGGGGCTTGATCAGCCAGCCATCTGCATCGGCCTCGCCGGCGAGGAACGTGTCGGCCGCCCGGTCGAGCAGCAACAGAACGGCGAAATCGTCCATGCGCTCAGCGTTCTGTTCCAGGCGGATGTCGAGGCACGCCGCGATGCCACCCATGTTGCCGATCTGCAGGTCGAGGATGACGAGTGCAGGTTGCACGGAATGTGACGCCGCTCGGACCTCGGCGCCAAGGCGCACCCGGAACAGCTCGTGTTCGCCACCCAAGGCCGCGTCGATCTCGTCGAATACCCGGTCTGCGTCGGTTGCGACAAGGACATTGGCCACGAGGTTTCCTCCGCTGCGCTCGCTCGGCCTCGACCATACCGGGCGGTCCTGCCGGCAAGCGTGTCGGACTCAACCGGTATGCTGGCGCGCCAGTCGGCCATCCAGCCCAGACAGAGGAGCTTCGGTTGCTCGAGATCAACGTCGAACACAACGACGACCACACGATCTGTCGTCCTTCCGGCGAGGTCGACGCGTACACGGTCGCGCAGTTCCGCGAATCCCTGGGCGAGCTCGCCGAAACAACGCGTCTGATCATCGACCTGTCGGACGTGCCGTTCATGGATTCTGCCGGCCTCGGGGCGCTGATAGGCGGCATTCGTAAGGTACGCGAGAACGAGGGCGAGGTCGCGGTTGCATGCGATCGCCCATCGCTCACGCGCCTGCTTCACACGACGGGCTTCGACCGGATCGTGCCGGTGTCCGAGTCGGTGCGCGATGCACTCGCCGAGCTCGTCGAACCCACCGACTAACCGACCGACGATCGGCCGACCGACCGATCGGCCGACCGACCGGCTGTCCGCTCACGGTTTCAGGATTTCTGAACCCTCTGGTGCGGTATATGACACCACAGGGTTCAGAAATCTCAGGCGGCGGCGGTTTCGATCGCCTCGGCGAGGGCTTGCAACGAGTCGACGTCGTGTATGTCGGACTCGAGCGTCGGCACCCTGATTACGGCGCTGTCGAGGGAACCGGTGAACGCGTCGAGCACCGAGTCCTCGCGCGCCCGACGGGCGATGAGCATGTCGAGGTTTGCTCGGGCCACCGCGGGCGCGTCGGCTGTCGAGCTGTCGAACCTCGGCGTCATCTTGTTGGCGATGACCGCGTCGATACCGATCGACGATGCTTCGAGCTGGCCGATGAAGTGATCGGCCTCGGCGAGTGCGTCGTCGTGTGGCGACGCGACCAGAACGAATGCCGTGTCGGTCGACTTCAACAGAGCGAGGACGCTCTGCGCTCGGTCACGAAAGCCGTCCTCCATCCCCTCGAATGCTTGGAAGAACATGACCGCATCCTCGACCACCTCGGCGCCGACGATGCGCGACAGCTGCCTGAGTGCGACCTGGGCCGCCTTGTTGGCGGCTCGAACCATTCCCCGGCCCGGTGCGGTCAGCACCCGGTAGAGCCAGTTGTCGAGCAAGCGCGAAAGCAGCATCGGCGCGTCGAGAAACGCAATCGCGCTACGCGTCGGCGGGGTGTCGACCACGAGCAGGTCGTAGGACCGCGAGCTGTGGAGCTCGTAGAGCTTCTCCATCGCCATGTATTCGTGGGTGCCCGATAGCGATGTCGACACGTTCTTGTAGAACCTGCTCGCCAGGATCCGATCGGACTGCTCCGAGTCGCGGGCGTAGGTCGTGACAAGCCCGTCGAAGGTGCTCTTGGCGTCGAGCATGAGGGCATCGAGTCGCCCCGAGCCGTCGATCGGAACGGGTCGCGGTTCGTTTCCGAGCGCCGAGAGGCCCAGAGCATCGGCGAGTCGTCGCGCCGGGTCGATCGTCACCAACGCGACCGATCGGCCTTCGCCGGCTGCAGTGAGGGCCAGCGCCGCAGCGACCGATGTCTTGCCGACTCCGCCGGTGCCGACGCATACGACGACGGAATGATCGTGGAGCATCTGCGATGTGATGCTCGTCATGATGCGAATAGGTCGTCGAGGCGCGAGGACAGCTTTGCGATCTCCGGTCGACAGATCTCCGCGTCGAGGTGCGGGAGGATGATGTGGGCCATGTCGGCCTCGTCCTCGAGCGTCGCGAGCGCCTCTCGCTGCCTCTCGACGACCGCTGTTACGAATCGGGCCGCGTCACCTGCCGGACCGACTACGTCGACGTGGTCGGCTAGTTGGGGGTCAGCACTCCAGATCTGGTTGATCACGAGCGGCCCCAGCGCCATGTTGAGCTCGGACACCGCTTCGACGGTCTCGACCAGCTCGCTGATGGGAGTCTCCTCGGCCAATCCGACCAGAACCACGGCCGACCGGTCGTGGTCCTCGAGCATCTCGAGTACCTGGCGAGCCTGCCGGTTGATGACCCCCACCCTGGCGGTGGCGGCGAGCCCGGCCGGCGATTGAAGGAACGAGATCGCGTGGCCCGAGGCGGGAGCGTCGATGATCACGAGGCTGTCCGACTCGTTGAACATTTGCTTGACGCGCCCGAGTACAAGCAGGTCCTTGATGCCGGGCGTTGCCGTCGCGATGACTTCGAGCGCCCCGGATTTCGCCAGCTGGTTCGCGACCCGCCCGAGACCGTTGTGGCGCAGCCACTCGACGAGCGCCTGATCGGGGCCGATCGTGCGAACACGCACCGTGCCCCCACCGGTTTGCTCCGGTGTCATCGCCACCACCGGTTCGTAGCCACCGGAGGTGACCCCCAATAGGGCGCAAAGATGCGCCTTTCCTTCGATTTCGACGAGCGTCACATCGCGTCCAGCGCGAGCTGCCGCCGCCCCGAGCGCTGCGGTCAACACGGTCTTGCCTACGCCGCCTTTACCGGCGACCACGACCAGGTCGATCGTCGACAGTCGCTCGATACAGATGGGGCTGATTCGCGTCGATGTGGACTTCGCAGGTTTGGTCACTAGTTTTCTCGGTGGAGAACCCGGACAGTGTGCCCGGTGACCGCGCCGGAACCCTCGGCCACGCACGTGTTCTTGTCGACGATTCGCCAACGCTCGAAGGTCCACATCGTGCGAAGACTACCCATCACCCTGCCGCGAGCCGCGCGATTGGTACTCGTGGGAGCCTCGATGCTCTGCGTCGTGCCGATGTTGTTCGCCACGCAGGCGTCGGGACAGGGGATCGACTACGGCCAGGTCGACATCGTCGAAGTCAGCGGACACCTCGATCCGGTTCTGGCCGACTTCGTCGGGGCGAGCATCGAGAGCTCGAACGAAGCCGGTTCGCGGGCGATCGTCCTTCAGATCAACAGCGGCGGTGCGGTCGTCACCGAGGAGCGGGTCGTCGATCTCGCCGAGGTGATCGCCGAATCGGAGATCCCGGTCGCAGTCTGGGTCGGACCTTCGGGGGCGAAGGCGAAGGGTCGTGTCGGACAGCTAGTCGGGGTGGCCGATCACGTCGGCATCTCGCCGAGCAGTCGCATCGGTGAGTTCGGCGAGCAGGTCGTTCCCGTCGAGCTCCTGGCGCCGGCCTACGCCGACGCCTACGACGGTCTCGTCGACGACAGTGCGAACGCGCAACGGTCGGTCGAGCTCGGCCTCGCCGTCGAAGCCCCAACGCTCGGGGACTTCCTGGTCGACCTTCCGTTCGTCGAAACCGAGGTCGACGCCACCGGCGACCAACCGCGGCGGACGGTGCTGACCAATGTCCGGTTCAGCCAGCTTCCCCTCGTCAACCAGCTGTTCCACACGATGGCCAGCCCGGCGATCGCCTATCTGCTGTTCGTCGTCGGTATGGGGCTGCTCGTGTTCGAGCTGTACACCGCGGGGGTTGGCATCGCGGGCGTGATCGGCGCTGGATGCTTCATCGGCGGGTGCTATGGCCTCGACGTGCTGCCCGCCCGCGGTTGGGCTGTTGCGTTGCTCGTGGTCTCGATGATCGGCTTCGCGATCGACATTCAGGTCGGTGTTCCGCGGTTTTGGAGCGCGGTCGGAGTGCTGTGCATGATCGTGGGCACGATCATGCTCTTCGACGGCGTGTCGCTGTCGTGGATCACCCAGATCGCCGGCATCGTCGGCATCTCGGTCGCCATGCTCGCCGGTATGCCCGCCATGGTTCGCACGCGCTTTTCGACACCGACGATCGGACGCGAATGGATGATCGGCGAGGAAGGCCTCGCATCCGATGCGGTCGATCCCGAAGGCCGAGTCGAGATCCGGGACGTGCAATGGCGGGCCCGCACGAACCGGGCCACGCCCATAGCCGCCGGTGAGCCGGTTCGGGTGTGTTCAATCGAAGGCGTCATCCTCGAAGTGGAGCCTCTCGAGGGTGCGGCGCGCGACTACCGCGACCGCAGCTGACCAGCTGCGCCGAAGCCGATCGAAGTCTGCCCCCTTGTGCGGTGGACACGAAGGTGAGTAGGTTCCGCCCAACGGATGTGGGGGGACAAGTGACGATCAGATCGGATTCGGCTTGGCGACTTCGAGCCGCATGTAGGGGACCCCAAGCCGAGGCGTTCTTCCCGCCGCCGGTCGGCGAGCGGCGCCAGGCGAAACGGCAGCGGGAAGGCTGGGCGAAATCGATCTGCGCGGCCTGTCCGGTTCAACAAGAGTGCCTCGACCATGCGCTGGCGATCGGTGAGGCACACGGCATCTGGGGCGGAAAGACCGCCCTCGAACGTGAAGCCATGGTGGGCGCCTCGCTGTCCTAGCTGGGCTCCACGCTCGCGTCGGCGTGGCAGCCGGGCGCCAACCCAGCGGTGTCAGGCACCGAGCTCAAAGTGGGCTGGGTCCAAGAGCGTAGAGAGCTCGGTGCCTGACACCGGTTGAATTAGGGCGTGTCGCTGTCAAAGCCTCGGCCCGGCAATGCGGAGGTCGTCGCGGCGCCGCGTGATTCCGTTGGCGTCGAGATGACCGAGAAGCGGTACAGCGTGCTTGCGCGTGTTGCCGGCAGCCTGGCGGAACTGCGACACCGTGAACCCGTCCGGGTTGGCGGCGAGCAGCTCGGACACGACCCGGCGGGACTGCTCGACGACCGAGGCGGCGAAGAATCGACCCTCGAGGTCGAGCAGGAGGCCGCGACGAACGAGCTCGCGAAGCTCGCCGCGGTCGTAACCGTCGGCGTCGGGAGGGCTGAACAGCGCGTCCTGAGCGGCTCGAACGAACGGGTGATCGTTGAGCGGGTCGGTCGACGAGGCGAACCGTACGCGGCCCCCTTCGACGACGATGCCGTCGAGAATCTCGAGGATGGATCGATCTCGGTCGTCGAGTGTCGCTAGATCGAGCCCCAACCCGGCCGCCGAGCCGATTGCCTGCCGGAGATCGGCTTCTGCTTCGCCCAGCGTGTCGGGGTCGACGAGCCATTCACCCAGAACGGGCTCGCGACGCTCTCCGGTGAGGCGTTCGAACTCCGTCGTGTCGATCCACCCCCGATCGGCGATCACCCGGTCGGGGTTCGCCGATGGGCGCGCCTGGGAAGCTCGCCGCGTGGGTGCTACTTCGAGAACGGCTCCGCCGCCGACGGTCTCGCCGGGACCGTCGTCGCGGAGGATGAACCGGTCGCCTGGAAGCAACGGGAGATCGTCGCGTAGGTGGATACGAGCCGCGCCGGTCTCACCCGGCATGAGCGCCTCGGGGCCTAGAACGCGAAGCCGGACCGGGTAGGCGCCCGAACCGATGTAGGCGACATAGGCACCGCGGCGCGAGACAGGCCGTTCGATCGAGTCGAGGACGGTCAGAGATGCATCGAACATGCGAGTGGGGCGCCATTGCTCGGCGACGACGAGAGCGTCGCCCCGTGCCACATCGGTGTGCGACGTAC
Source organism: Acidimicrobiales bacterium (assembly GCA_965216815.1). GTDB lineage: Bacteria > Actinomycetota > Acidimicrobiia > Acidimicrobiales > SHLQ01 > JADFOM01. The sequence continues at coordinate 951,106 of OZ244202.1, forward strand.
CGGTCAGGTTGAGAGCGACGCGGTTGCCGGGTCCGACCTTGGTGCGCTCCTCCTTGCGCGATTGGATGGCCCTAACGCGCACCGATGTCGCGGCGGGTAGGAGATCGAGCTCATCGTCGACGCGCACCCTTCCGCCGGTCAGCGTTCCGGTCACCACCGTGCCGGCCCCGCGAGATGCGAACGAGCGGTCGATCCACAGTCGTGGACGACCTCGATCGACGGCGGTCGGGACGTCGGCAAGAACCTCGTCGAGCTGGGACAACAGGTTGTCGAGTCCGGTGCCGTCGAGTGCGTCGACGGCCACGACGGGCGCGCCCTCGAGGAACGTGCCCCTCACGTGGTCGTCGATCTCGAGTGTCGCCAGCTCGATCAGATCGTCGTCGACCAGCGCGGTCTTGGTCAGTGCGATGACGCCCGTCTCGAGGCCGAGCAGATCGAGTATGCGCAGATGCTCCTCGGATTGTGGCTTCCAACCTTCGGTGGCGGCGACGACGAAGAGGCAGGAGTCGACGGCCCCAACCCCGGCCAGCATGTTTCGTAGGAACCGGACGTGGCCGGGGACGTCGACGAACGACAGGCCGCGGCCCGACGGTAGTGATGTCCAGGCGAAACCCAGGTCGATTGTCAGCCCACGCGCCTTCTCCTCGGCGAGCCGGTCGGGGTCGATGCCCGTCAGGGCTTTCACCAGTGTTGATTTGCCGTGGTCGACGTGGCCCGCTGTGGCGAGGACGTGCATCTCAGATCTCGGCGACGGCGCGAAGCGCTGCAGCGACGCATGAATCGTCGCCGGGTTCGACCGTGCGGACATCGCACACTGTCGTGATCGCGCCTTCGTCGTCGGCCATGCGGGCGATGACCGGCGGGTCGTGACTGCGAAGCGTGCCGCGGTGATCTCCTTCTATGGCCACGCCGATCGATGGGATCTCGACGCCGGGCAGGGTTCCACCTCCGGGTACCGACATGCACTCGATCAACCGCGCTCGGGGAACTTCGGCTACGAGCGCCTCCGCTCGCGTGCGAAGGTCGCCGATGCCGAGTGTCGCCTGCCGCCAGAACGGAATCGAGGCTCCATCGCGGTGGAGGTAGAGCAGCGCGAGCTCCTGGAGCGACGAGAGCACCAGTCCTCCTGCGCGCATCGCCCGAGCGAGGGGGTGGCGAGCGCAGGCGGCGACCAGGTCGGAGCCACCGGCAATGATGCCCGCTTGGGGGCCGCCGAGGAGCTTGTCGCCCGAGAAGGTGATCAGGTTGGCGCCGGCAGCGAGGGTTTGGGCCGCTGCCGGTTCGTCCCGTAGCCAATCTGGAGGCGGACCGTCGAGCCATGGACACGACGCGTCGAGGAGGCCCGAGCCGATGTCGGCGACAACGGTCGTGTCGAGTGTCGCCAACTCGGAGATCGACACTGCCTCGGTGAAGCCTGTGATGCGATAGTTCGACTGGTGGATCTGCATTGCGAGCGCCACGTCGGCGCCATCTCGCTCTAGGGCGGCCTCGTAGTCGCCCAGACGGGTTCGGTTTGTCGTCCCGACCTCGACCAGACGCGCACCCGACTGCGTCATCACCTCGGGTACGCGAAAGCCGCCGCCGATCTCGACCAGCTCCGATCTTGATACGACGACGTCGCGCCCAGCGCCGTGCGTTGCGAGCACGAGCAACACTGCAGCAGCGCAGTTGTTGACGATGATTGCCGCGTCGGCACCGCAACATCGGGCGATCAGCGCTGCGGCATGATCGTGTCGCGACCCTCGCTCGCCCGTGTCGAGGTCGAACTCGAGGTTGAAGGAGGCCGCTGGATGGGAGGTCGGCCAAGGTGCTCGCCCGAGGTTGGTGTGCAACAGCACTCCGGTGGCGTTGATGACCGGCTGGAGGAGCCGCCTGGCGTAGCCGCGCGCCCGCGGTAGGGCATCGTCGGGCGCGCCGTCGGCGATGGCCTCTCGGGCGATGTCGACGAGCAGCGGGTGAGGGAGGCCGGTGCCGGCCATCGATCGGGCCAGCCGGTCGACCGACGGTGGCCGCGAGGGCGGTTCGGTCTGCGCAGTCACGTCGTGCTCGCCACGGTGTCAGAGGATACGTCGAGCAACTCGAGCCAGCGCAGCGCCCGTTGGGCGTTGACCCTGAGGAGCGCCGCGCCCCGCTCGTCGGTTGTCTGAACGGCGACGAGCGCAGTGACCGGATTGGGCAGATTCAGGATGTGACCCCTGCAGAAGTCGAGCCAGCATTCGTCGCGGTCGTATCCTTCGACTCCCGCCCGCACAAGCGTGTCGTGGTACCGCTCGACGAGTCGGTGGGCGCGATCGATGTCGTGAGGTTCGACGCTGCCTGCCACGAAGAACGCCAAGTCGTATGCGCCCCGACCGCGCGAGGCGAGCTGCCAATCGATGAGGGTTGCCTCACCGGTCACGCCGTGGAACATGACGTTCTCGAGACGGAGGTCGCCGTGTACGAGCGTCATCGGCCGCTCTTCGAACTCGGTGACGACCTGCCCGAAACCAGCCATGGCGTCGGTCGCCCTTTCGGTTTGCGCGGGGGTGACCGAGTCGCCGATCATCGCCGTGAACGGCTCCCACATCATCTCGAACAGGTCTTCGTAGCCGGCGATGAGCGGTGAGCTGGGTCGCGGCAGGAACTCGGCCTCGTCGAGTGCCGGGGAGTTCCAATTGCGCGCGTGAAGGTGCGCAGCGGCGTTGGCCACTGCATCGGCCTCAGCCGCGGTCGCGCCGGCGAGCTGATCGGCCGCCTTGTGGTCGCGCAGATCGTCGAGTACGAGGCATGCGCCGTTGGCGGTGGTCGAGGCGTGGTGACACCGAGGTGTGAGCCCCGCGATGCCTGACGCGAGGCTGCGGTAGGTCCCGACCTCTCGTTCGTCGTAGGTGAACTGGCGGTTGATCATCCGGTTCGTCTCGAGGGCCGAAGGGAGCTTCGCAACCACTGTTTCCGGACCCGCGGTAGGGGGATTCCACTCGAGATGGAGCCGCACGACCGTGTTGAGCAGCCCGTCGCCTACCGGTTCCCACCGGAGCGTTTCGATCGAAGCACCGGGGGCGAGTAGCGAGGCGAGCCACGCTCGATCGATGTCGTCGGGTGCCTCGGGCGAGGTCTCCGGTTCGGCCATGGGCCCTAGGATGCCATTGTGTTTCCCCTGGTCGCGCTGGCGCTGTTGATCACACCGATAGTCGAGCTGTACGTCATCGTGCAGGTGTCGGGAGCGATCGGCTTCGGCAAGACGCTGGTTGTACTCGTCGGCATGAGCGTGCTGGGTGCGCTTCTGCTGCGCAGCGAGGGCCTGGGCGTGCTCCGTCGCATCCAGGCCCGGACCGCCCAGGGCGAGGTTCCTTCCGCTGAGCTGGTTGACGGAGCACTCATCGTGATGGGTGGGTCGTTGATGCTCACACCCGGCTTCGTCACCGACGTAATCGGCATGACCATGATCTTCCCACCGACCCGAATCCTCTTCCGGCGCCTGGCGATGGGCTTCTTCGGACGGCGGGTGAAGTTCTACAGCGGCGGACTCATCGACGACCTAGATTCGGCTCGATGGCGCCCGAGCTCGTCGCGGACCTCGGGTCGACGGTCGTCGCGGGACGACGGCTACGTCGACGTCGAGGGCTGGGAGGAAGACGACGAGCCACCGGGCATAGCGCGCTGATCGTGCAGGTTCCACGACCGGCCTCGACGGTGGCGCTCGTGCGCGACGGCGACGTGGGCATCGAAACGTACCTGCTCGTGCGCAACCATCTGCTCGAATTCGCGGGTGGCGCAACGGTCTTCCCCGGCGGCGCTGTCGACGACAGCGACCACCATCCGGAGATCTTCCACACGGTGCCCTCAGAGATCACCGAGGAAGCGCTGTCGCGCAAGATCGGGCTACCCCCGGGGGGATCAGGGTTCTGGTTCGCTGCTGTTCGGGAGTGCTTCGAGGAGGTCGGCGTGCTGCTCATCGATGGGAACGACGCTGCCCCCGATCCGGCACAGCTGCACGCGTATCGCGGGGCGCTTCTGCACGACGAGACCTCGTTGGTCGACGCTTGTCGATCGATGGGGGTAAGCGTCGACCTGGGGTCGCTTCGCTACCTCGCGCACTGGATCACGCCGGCGCCGAGCCCACGTCGCTACGACACGAGGTTCTTCGTCGCCCCGTTGCCGGTGGGCCAGGATCCCGATCCCGATCGGGGCGAGCTCGTGTCGGGCAGGTGGTGGAGCCCCGACGAGGCGCAGGCGGCGCACGATCGCGGCGATCTGGAGCTGATACTGCCGACCCAGCGCGCGTTGGCTGCGCTGGGTCGTTTCGATCGCACCAGCGATCTGTTCGACGCGCTCGATGCTGCCCCGGTACCACCGCCGATGATCGACGACCACGGCGGCCACCTCCTCGAGTTTTGAGGATTTCTGAACCCCAAAGCGCGCTCTGGCGTCGTGAAGGGTTCAGAAATCCCAAGCGTCGAGATTTCTGAACCGTGCGGTGCGGTATATGACACCGGAGGGTTCAGAAATCCAGAAGGCTTTCAGAGCTCGAGGTCATCGAGGGCGGCGTTGGCTGCAGCGAGGAGGTTGGCGGTGCAGCCCGCGCGGTCGATCGGTGGCGCGGCGTCCTCGACGATCACCGTTCCGAGTGCACGTAGAGCGTCGGCAGCCGGTCCCTCGCCCAACACAGCCGGTTCGCCGGCATCCCCGCCGGGCGTCAACCGCTCGTCCAGGGGTATCTGCGCCAGGAGCGGAACGCCGACCTCCGAAGCCAGCGCTTCGCCGCCACCGGAACCGAACAGAGCGTGCTCGGTGCCATCGGGAGCGACGAAGGCTGTCATGTTCTCGACCACGCCGGCGATCCGCAAGTAGTTGTTGCGGCCCATGTTCGCCACGCGTGCAGCGACCTTCTGGGCGGCGAGCGCCGGGGTGGTGACCACGATCATCTCTGCGCGCGGCAACATCCGAGCCAGGCCCATCTGCACGTCGCCGGTGCCCGGAGGCATGTCGATGAGCAGGTAGTCGAGGTCGCCCCACTTCACGTCCTCGAGAAAGTGCTGCACGGCCCGATTCAACATGAGCCCCCGCCACATGAGGGCTGTCTCCTCGTCGTCGACCAGTAGACCCATCGACACCACCTCGACGCAGCCCTGGCCGATTTGCCGGGTGTTCGGCACGATCTTCTTCTCGTCGCCTGCTCCGGCGAGTCGGCCATCGACGCCGATCATGCGAGGAATCGAGTAGCCCCAGATGTCGGCGTCGAGGACGCCGACCGTGAATCCCTTTTCGGCGATGGCGGCTGCCAGATTGACCGTGAGCGACGACTTGCCCACCCCACCCTTGCCCGAAGCGAGCATGAGAATGCGCGTGTTCAGCGGCACAGCGGTGTCCGGGGCGTCGTCGGCGATATTGCGACGAGCTACAGCCATGAGAGCGGCTTTCTCGTCCTGGTCGAGCACATCCCAGTTGATCGTGACGTCGTTGACGCCGGGCAAGCCTCCGACGCGGCTGCACACATCTTTCTGTATCTGGGCGCGCAGCGGACACCCCGCGGTTGTCAGAGCAATGGTCAAATCGACGCCACCCTCCGGACCGACGACGACGCGTTTGACCATTCCCAACTCGACGATGTTGCTACCCAATTCGGGGTCGATGACCCCGGTCAACACTCCGGTCACATCGTCGACCGACGGCGGCGATGGGATTCCCATGCGGCAATTCTACCGAGGCGGACTGTGTTAAATCGTCTAGACTGGAGAAGTGGTTTCGGAATCGGCACCGCGCCTCGACGTATTGAAGGCTCTGGGGGACAACACCCGTTACGCCATCTACCTCGAAATCGCGCGCTCGCCGCGACCCATCGCCACAGCCGAGATCGCCGAGACTCTGGCTCTCCACCCGAACACGGTGCGGCCCCATCTCGAGCGGATGCGCGATGTCGGGCTTCTCGATCAGATATCGGTCAACGACGGTGCGGTGGGCCGTCCCCACCACCGGTTCTCGCTCGCCAGCGATGCGCCTTCGTTGGGTCTCGAGCCTCCGGTCACCGTGTCGCTGGCCGCGATGCTGCTCGACGTGGCCGCCCGGTCGGGGGCCGATCGTGACGATGCCCGCGAGGCCGGCCGCAGCCAGGGCAGCCTCGATGCGAGGCGCTACCCGCGATCTGCCGACGCCTTGACCGTGCTCGTCGGCGAGCTCGACCGCATGGGCTTCGACCCCCAGATAGTCGAGGACGACCACGACGACGCTGCTGTCACCATCGGGTTCGCGCACTGCCCCTTCGCCGACCGTGCCGAGACGAACCCCGATGTCGTCTGCGGGCTACACGAAGGATTGACCGAGGGTTTGTTGGCAAGCCGAGGCGGGTGCACTGTCGACGAGTTCTGCACGCTGGTCGACCGCGACCCGTGCAAGGTAAGTCTGGTCGTGTCGTGACCCGCCGATCCTCGTTACGAACGCGACCGACTGCGATTGCGTCGGGAATCAACCCGATGATTGAGCTGTTGAGAACACCCGGAGGAAATCCATGATCACGCTTACAGACAACGCAGTGACCAAGGTCGGCGAGCTCATCGCCGCCGAGAATGAGCCGTCGCTCGCCCTGCGCGTGGCGGTTCGGCCGGGCGGGTGCTCCGGTTTCAGCTACGACATGTATTTCGACAGCGAGACCGACGACAACGATCTCGAATCGTCCTACGGCGACGTCCGCGTGGTCGTCGACCCGTCGAGCGCGCAGCTGCTCGACGGCGCCACGCTCGACTACAAGGACTCGATTCAAGACGCCGGGTTCTCGATCACGAACCCCAACGCTCAACGAACCTGCGGCTGCGGCTCCAGCTTCTCTTAGCGGCCCGCCTTTGGCGGGCTTCGAGTTTCGGCTCCGCCGAAACATCGCCTTCGGTCAGACCGCTGACGCTCCCGACAAGGGTTACGCGACGAGATCGAGCGCGGAGGCGAGTTCGACGCGGTCGTAGGTGAAGTCGAGGCGCGCAACCACGACGTGGTCGGCATCGGTGACCACCAGCGACGGCTCGTACTCGAGCCCGTACTCGCCGACGATGGGAACGAGCTCGGGTGTACCGGTACTGCCAGCGTCGAGGTCCTCCTCCGGCTTCACGTAGATCTCGCTGTGGACGGCGGTGACGGTGTCGCGATTGGCAACCTCGTCGATGAGCATGTCGAGAACCGGGCCGCAGATGGCGGTTTGACAGAACCCGGGTGTTGCCAGCAACAGCGCGATCGGGCCCGGTTTGGCGGCTACCTCGGTCAGCGATCGCTTGTGGAACTCGCAAAGGCCGGCGGGTCGCGTGCACAACGGGTCGACGCCGGCAGGATCGTCGACCGTGGGTGTATCGACGATCCTGAGCTCGTCGCCGATCTGGATCAGGTTGTTGTCGCCGGGCTCGCCGACGATGAAGGGACGGGGTTGTCCGACCTCGCCCATCGCCACCTGCCATCGTCCAGCCTGCTCGGGGGTCCAGATCCACGGGTAGTAGGCGACTCCGATGCCTTCGTTGTGGCGATCGAGCGTGATGAGCTCGGGCGCCCCTTCGGGCGCTGTCACCTCGATCTCGATCTGTTCCGGGGCGTCCTTGCCGAGCAGACCGTTGGCATCGGCGATCGCGAACGGAGCCCGTTGTTCGATACCAGCGACGAAAGCCGGGCTGCCGACGAGCCCATCGGGGAATTGGACGCCCAGCGCAAGGACGGGCTCGCCCGCGCTGGTCGAAGTAGCGTCCCCGGCGCTCGGAGCGTCGTCGCCAGCGTCGCCGACGGAATCATCGCTACCGCAAGCGGCGGCCACGAGGCCCATTCCGCCCAAGGCGATGAAGGTGCGGCGATCGATCTCGGTCATGGCCGAGAGGCTAACGGCGGGGCATCGGCGATCGACGTCGCCGGGAGTGCGGTGACCGTAGGGTGGGCCTGATGCCCGAGATAACCAAGATCACGCTGAACGGCGAGGAGATCGAGTTCGATGCTGAGGGGCGGACGCTGCTGTCGGTGCTGCGCGACGAGTACCGCCACCCGAGTGTCAAGGACGGCTGTAGCCCTCAGGGTCAATGCGGGGCCTGCACGGTTCTGGTCGACGGCCAGCCAAGGGTCTCCTGTGTCACGCCGGCGCGCCGTGTGGCCGGGCGAGCTATCACGACCGTCGCCGGGCTCGACACCGATGTCGCACAGCGCTGGGTCGATGCCTTCTGCGCTACCGGTGCGAGCCAATGCGGCTTCTGCACTCCGGGGATCGTCATGCGGCTCGAAGGATTGAGACACAAGGTCGGCAACGATGATCTCGACGGCGACAAGGTGAGGCGAGCACTCGCGGCCCACCTCTGTCGATGCACCGGCTGGCAGACGATCGTCGAGGCCGCAGTCGACCCGCCTGCGCGTGCCTACGACCGAGAGATCGCTGCGAGGCGCGCAACTCTCGAGGGCGGCGCGATGCAGTTCTTCGGTAGCGAGCAGGTGCTCGGCGTGAGGAATTTCGCTGCCGACTCCGCTCCAGCCGACGCACTCATCGCTCTGCGCGCCCCGACCGGCGACTGGGTCGTCGGCGAGAACCTCGACGAAACCCGCGGCCGAGCGGGCAAGGTACAGGGTCGGCGGACGACGGTCGCCGTGGGCCAGCCGCTCGAGGTGCCCGACGGTGAATGGGCTCGCACGCTGCGTACATCGTGGGTCGATCCCGGCTACGTCGAGACCGATGCCTCATGGTGCGCGCCTGGCGGCGTTGCGGTCTCGCCGTTGGCCAACGGTGGTGCGTTCGGCGGCAAGGTTGCAAGCGAAATCGGAGCGGTCGCTCGCCGGCTCGCCGACGAGAGCGGGCGGCCGGTCTGTGCGCTGTGGTCACGCGAGGATGTAGCCCGACTCGCACCGAAGCGCCCTCCGGTTGCAGCCGGCATCCGCGGCGACGGTTCCGGGGTGATCCGTGTCGTGTCTACCGAGGGCATCGAAGACGCGATCGGCTCGGTCGCGCCGAGCCTGCGGGTCGAGCAGGTCGACGCACCGGGCCCGCCGACCTCGTCAGCGCTCCGCGCCGCTGGCGCGGCCGAGGCCGCTGTGCTCCTGGTTGCCGCGCGAGGCGACCAAGCATCCGGGGTTGCGCTGCCTGGGAGCGGTTGGGCCGAGGCGCGGTTCGACGGGGAACGGATCGAAGTCAGCGTCGACGCCGGCGCTCCTCTCGACGCCGTGGTGCTCCGGTCGTACTGCATAGGTGCCGCACACATGGCCTACAGCTGGGTGACGTCGGAGTCGCTTGCGGTGGACGAGTCAGGCGAGGTGCTCGACCTGACCGTGCGGTCGCTCGGAATCGTCTCTGCGGCGGCGATGCCGCCGGTCGAGGTCGACATCGTTGCGTCGGACCGAGAACCCGTCAACGGATCGGATTCGGTCTTTGCCGCCGTCGCGGCGGCGGTCTGGGCGGCCCGGGGATATCCACCCGAATGGCCGACCGGCTAAGACCGTTGGTCGGGCACTGCGGGAGTGATCGACCAGGGTTGGGCCTGCTCGATCTGAGCCGCGACCGACACAAGTAGATCTTCCCGGCCGAACGCGGCGACGAGCTGAACACCTATGGGCATGCCGTCGCTTCCGGTCGCGAGCGGCAACGAGATCGCCGGCTGGCCGGTCGTGTTGAACGGTGATGTCAACGACGCGTAGATGCCGGCGTTGTTGATCATCGCGTCGATGTCGGTCGTGTCGAGCAGGCCCAGAGGGGGGCTGGGTTCGCGCAGCGTGGGCGTGACGAGGATGTCGAAGTCCTCGAAGAAGCCGCCGATCGTGTGCGATATCTGTTCCACGTATTCGAGCGCAACGAGCACCTGCTCGCCCGACACGGTTCCTGCCGCGTCGTACATCATGCGCGTGAATGGCTCGAGGTCGTCGTCTCGAAGCTCGCGGCCGAGCTCTCGAAGGCGCTGGTTCACGAAGACGGCCAGGGGAACGCCCATCAGAGTGCGCATTACCTCGGCCATGGCGTCGAGCGGGTAGTCGGGCGAAGCTTCGGTCACTTCGTGACCCAGCTCATCCAGCAGGTCTGCGGCCGATCGGCTCGCTTGGGCGCATTCGGGATGGAACGCTTCGCCGTCGCGGGTCTCGGTCGCCACGGCGACTCGCAAACGTTCCGGCGGACGCTCGGCCGATTCGAGCCAGGGGCGCTCGGGCTGGAGGATGACGTACGGGTCGCCGGGCACCGGTCCCGCCGACAGGTCGAGAACGGCGGCCGTGTCGCGCACCGAGCGCGAGAGCACGTGGTTGACCCCCATCGGATACGACATCAACGACAACGATGGCGCCGAAGTGGTGCGTGCCCGAGACGGCTTGAGACCGACGAGCCCGCAAGCGGACGCCGGGATGCGGATCGACCCGCCCCCGTCGTTGCCGTGTCCGATCGGCACGATGCCCGCCGCGATGGCCGCCGCGGTGCCGCCCGATGAGCCGCCGGGTGAGCGGCTCGTGTCGTAGGGGTTGCGGCATGGCCCGTGCAGGACGGGTTCGGTGCTGGGGCTTCGACCGAGCTCGGGAGCGTTGGTGACGCCGACGGGAACGAAACCCGCGGCGCGGTAGCGGCGAACCAGCTCGGAGTCTTCCTCGGCGATGTCGTCGGCCCACAGGCGAGAACCGCGCGTGTGGGGAAGCCCGGCGATCGAAGCGCCCAGGTCTTTGACGACGAACGGCACCCCGGCGAACGGCAACGAGGTGTCGATCTCCGCAGCGTTCGCGAGCGCGTCTTCGAAGCAGGTCGCGACGATGGCGTTCAGCGAGTCGTTGCGCTCCTCGTAGCGCGAGATGGCGTTCTCGACGAGTTCGACGGGTGTCACCTCGCCTGCTCTTACGGCAGCGGCGACTCCGGTTGCGTCGCTATTGTCGACGAGGTCTGAGATATCGGTGGACATCGGGCGATGCTCGCAGACGTCGACCCACCCGGCAATCGCGGCCCGTTCGAAGTTGAGTCCAGATGGGGTCGGACCCCATCCGGACTCAACTCGGTTACCGTGCTCGACATGGCGACACCGGTTGGTCCGTATACACCCATCGTGCGAAGCGGCGACCTGTTGTTCGTGTCGGGACAGGTCGGCATCGACGCCGAGGGTCTGGTCGCCGGAGGGATCGAAGCCGAGCTACGTCAAGCGATCTCGAATCTGCGCGGCCTGTTGGAGGGCGAAGGCGCTGCGCTCGGCGACGTGGTGAAGACGACCGTGTTCCTCGTCGACATGTCGCACTACGCAACGATGAACGAGGCGTACATCGACGAGTTCGGCGATCACCGTCCGGCCCGGTCCGCGGTAGCGGTCGCCGAGTTGCCGATCGGCGCCTGTGTCGAGGTCGAGGCGATCGCCCGCGCGGGTTCCGCGTAGTCTCCTCCGATCGGGCAGAATGATCGGCATGGTCGGAAGCATCGTCATGATCGTCATCCTCGTCGTCGCGATCCCCGTGGCGGTTCTCGTCACCGGTGGGATCGGCGCTGCGATTCTCGGTGGATCAGTGAACGCGACCAACGACGCCGATAATGAGGGCACCGAGCTGTTCGACCTCACCTACCCCGATTCGAAGAAGTAGCCGGCAGGCGGAGCGAAATTACCGCTGCCCGAAGCTGTAACCGACGGAGCGGATGGTCTGGATGAGCCCGGCGTGCTCCTCGCCGAGCTTCGATCGGAGCCGACGCACGTGAACGTCGACGGTCCGCGCACCGCCGTAGTAGTCGTAGCCCCACACCTGCGACAGCAGCGTCTCGCGGGTGAAGACCTTGCCTGGACTCGAGGCGAGGAACTTCAACAGTTCGTATTCCATGTAGGTCAGGTCGAGCGGCTCCCCTGACACCGACGCCTGGTAGGTCTCGACGTTGAGCAGTAGTGGACCGTACTCGATCAGCTCGGGGCGGGTGCCTCGCCCGGATCGCCACAGCGCATGGGTGAGGCGAGCCCCGAACTCGGCCGGGTGAAACGGTGTGAGGACGAAGTCGTCGAACAGCTCGGCCCTGTCTGCCAGAGCGCCGAGCTGGCTGCCCGAGATCAACAACAGCAGCGGTTCGACAGGCCGGTCGGCACGGCGGAGGTGTTTGCACAACGTCAGGGCATGATCTTCGTCGGTGTCGGCGACGACGACCGCGCCGCCCCAACCGGAATCTGGCTCGAGCTCGTCGGCCTCGATCACCGTCGAGGCGGCCTTCCACTGCCAACCGCTCAGGTCGAGCGTTTGCGCCAGCTCCGGCGGCGGGGGGTCGGGAAAGACGAGTAGTGGTTCGGTCGACATGGGCCTACCAGAGAGGAAGGTAGCGCTCGCGCTCGAAGGCGGTCACCTGGTGGCTGTATTCCTCCCACTCGGCGCGACGGTTGCGCAGGAACCACTCGAAAATGTGATCGCCAAGCGTCTCGCGAACGAGCTCCGAGCGCTCAGCCTCGTCGAGAGCCTCGGCCAACGACCGCGGCAGCGGCGAGGTGGTCGCCGACCCAGAAGCCTCGTGACGGTTCTCGTCGGGAAGCTCGAGGCCGAGCTCGATGCCCTTGAGCCCAGCGGCGAGCATCAGCGAGAAAGCCAGGTAGGGGTTGCACGCTGGGTCGATCGCCCGGTATTCGATGCGCGCCGAGTCGGGCTTGTCGGGTTTCGGGTTTGGTACCCGCACCAACGCGGACCGATCGGTGTGCGCCCAGCTGACGTCCTGGGGAGCCTCATGGCCCTCGTTGAGCCGCTTGTAAGAGTTGATCAGCTGGTTGGTCACGGCGCTGATATCGCGGGCGTGTGTGAGCAGACCCGCCATGAACTGTCGGGCGGTGTCGGACAGCCCACCGTCGGGGCCGGCGAAGAACGCGTTGTCGTCGCCCTCGAACAGCGACATGTGGGTGTGCATTCCCGAGCCCTGAACGCCGTTGAGCGGCTTGGGAACGAACGTCGCATAGACACCCGCGTCGAGCGCGATCTTACGGACGACGAGGCGAAGCGTCATGACGTTGTCGGCCATCGAGAGAGCGTCGCTGTAGCGAAGGTCGATCTCGTGCTGGCTCGGCCCATCCTCGTGGAACGAGTACTCGACGGGAATGCTCAACGCCTCGAGCATGTGCAACGTCCGCTTCCGGAGGTCGCTGGCGACGTCGGCGGTTGTGAGGTCGAAGTACGAGGCCTGGTCGAGCGGCACGGGATCGGTCTTCGGGTCACCGGACTCGAAGTAGAAGTACTCGATCTCCGGCGCGCAGAAGAACTCGAACCCCTTATCTCTGGCTGTCACCAGGTTGCGGCGCAGGACCTGGCGGGGATCGCCTTCGAACGGGGTGCCGTCGACGTTTTCGATGTCGCAGAACATGAGCGCCGAAGGTTCGTCCTCTCGCGCCCAGGGCAACAGCTCGAACGTGCCCGCATCGGGGCGTGCGAGCACGTCTGACTCCTCGACTCGGCTGAACCCGTCGATGGCGGACCCGTCGAATTGGAGGCCTTCGGCGAACACGGTCTCGAGTTCGGCTGGACTGATCGCGACCGACTTGAGTTGGCCCAACACGTCGGTGAACCAGAGCCGGATGAGCCGAACGCCGCGTTCTTCGACGGTGCGCTGCACGTAATCGGTTTGGCGTGACACCCCGTCGAGTATGGAGGATCTGGACGCTGCGCAACATGCCGGACTGCGCCGTTCACACACCGTTCACATTCGGGCAACGAGACCGAAACCGCGGCTTGGCAGCCTGTTCGACTGCTGACCTAGCGTGCCCAGCGGGCTGCTGCGAGCCGGCCACCGCGCCCGCCGACGCGCACCGTCGAGTATCGACAAACGAGACATCGGAGACATGAGATGGCAATCAGGGCTGAGTACATCTGGATCGACGGCACCGAGCCGCTCCCTTACATCCGTTCGAAGACGCGGGTTCTCGACGACGGCGCCGAACCCCCGATCTGGGGCTTCGACGGCTCGAGCACGAACCAGGCGCCTGGCGAGAACTCCGACTGCGTCCTGAAGCCGGTGTTCACATGCATGGATCCGTTGCGTGGCGGCGACAACATCCTCGTGCTCAACGAGGTGTTGCTCCCCGAGACGATGGAACCGCACACCACCAACCACCGCAGCGAAGCGGTTGCCGCCTACGAGAAGTACAAGGATCAGGAACCCTGGTTCGGCATGGAGCAGGAGTACACCTTCTTCAAGGAGAACCGCCCGCTCGGTTGGCCGGTCGAGGGCTATCCAGCCCCGCAGGGTCCTTACTATTGCGGCGTCGGCGCGATCGAGATTGCGGGACGAGACATCGTCGAGGCGCACACCACAGCCTGCATCGATGCGGGCCTGCACATATCCGGCACCAACGCCGAGGTCATGCTCGGTCAGTGGGAGTTCCAGATCGGACCTGTCGACTCGGTTGCGATCGGTGACGAGATATGGATGGCGCGCTACTTGCTGTACCGCGTCTCGGAGGATTTCGGGGTCGACGCATCGATTGCGGCGAAGCCGATCAAGGGCGATTGGAACGGTGCAGGGATGCACACGAACTTCTCGACAAAGGCAATGCGCGAGAGCTACGACGCCATCATCGCTGCTTGCGAGGCGCTCGGCGGCCCCGGCAAGCCCGAACAGCACATCGAGGGCTATGGGTTCGGCACCGAGGATCGCCTGACCGGTTTGCACGAGACGGCGCATTTCACCGAATACAAGTACGGAGTGTCCGATCGTGGTGCCTCTGTTCGCATCCCGTGGCAGGTCGCGCAGGACAAGAAGGGCTACATCGAGGATCGTCGTCCGAACGCGAACGCCGATCCGTACATCGTATCCAAGCTCATGACCGAGACGGTCTGTTCGGCGCTCGCCTGATCGATGTGTCGCCCGGTCCTGCGAACGGCTGTCAGGGCGACATAAGGTCGGGGCATGGGTAGCGAACGCGATGAGCGTCGTAGGCGCGAGCTCGAGGCGCGACGAGCGGCGCGACGTCCGTCGGCGCTGGCTGCACAGAAAAGGCGACGCAACATGGTCACCGCGGCGGCGGTTGCCGCTGCGCTGATCGCGCTCGTCGCGGTTGTCGTCTTGTTGATCACCGGTGGTGGCGACGACGACGACGACGTTGTCGCCGAGCCATCCCGCGCGATCACCATCGAAGGCGATGAGTATTCGTTCGCGCCCGACCCGGCTCTGGGGCTGGCCGGCGAAGTCGAGATCACGTTGTCGAACATCGGCCAGATCGGCCACGAGCTGGTAGTGCTCGATGCAGGGGTGCGCATCACCGCGCCCGACCAGTTCGACCCGGCGATCGAGGTCGCACGCATCGACTCGATCGCTGGCGGAACCGAAGCTTCGACCACCGCCGAACTCGGGGCGGGCACCTATCAGGTCGTGTGTCTCATCGGCGGCCACTTCGAAAGCGGCATGGAGTCCGACCTCATCGTGTCCTGACGCGACCCCGGTGTCAGACCAAAGTTTCACTTAACACGGCCCGTTTGGTGACCCCGGTGTCAGACCAAAGTTTCACTTACCGCGTTTCGCGGTGCCAGACCTCGACGTCGGAGAGTGACTCGACCGGGGAGAACCCGTTTGCCAGCAGGTTGGCACGGCACTCCTCGACGGCGTCGGGTCCGATCTCCTGCGGATGCCATTCGACGACGAGAAGCCGCAGATCGGCGAGTGAGCCGAGGTCTCCTGTCAGCACGTGCTGCTCGGTGCCCTGGATGTCCATCACCATTGCGCTGAAACGACCGTGGTCAGCCTGGAGGTCATCGAGCGAGCGACCCGGCACCGTGACCGTCGTCGAGTCGACGCTTTCGCCGAGTCGTCCGCGTGTCATGAGGGAGTCGACGTAGAACTCGACCTCGTCGTCGTCGGAGATAGCGCATCTTTCGATGACGAATCCGCAGTCGTTTCGCCGCCGGTTCCGATCTAGGTAGTCGTAGAGGTCCGGGTTGGGTTCGACGGCCACCAAACCGGCGCCGGGGCCGGTGAGCACCTGGTCGATGGTGCACGAGACAACTCCGATGCAGGCGCCGAGCTCGAGCACCCGATCGTCGGGACGCAAGTGGCGGCCCACGAGCTCGCGCTCCTCCCACTCGTACACGTCGTAGAAGAAGCGTGACCTCTGCAGGTAGCCGACCTGGTCTCGGGGGTAGTCGAACTCGAGGCCGGTCGTGCGGTAAGGCTTGTCGAGGAGCGTCATGTAGGTCGCGGCGAGCGGTTCGTTGTACTTGAACCGGTGGACCTTCCGACGTGCACGCTCCACCAGCCCGAGCGTCGGTTCGACTACGCGGCGGGCATGGCGGAGGCCCCGGAAGGGCGGCAGTTTGCCGTTGGACCCTTCCTGGGGCTCATCCGTCATGCATCGATGGCTACCACGGAAATGGCGGAGTTCCTCCGCGTGGTCACTCGAAGTCGTAGCGGGTGATGGTGCCCTGCTCGTCGCTGCGAACGAGGACGGTCGTGCCGTTGATGACCGGGGCACCGTCGTTGGAGCTTGCGAGCTCTTGGACGAACCACCTCTCGCCGTCGGCGGTCGCGATCAGAGCGAACGACGGCTCCTCAGGGTTGTTCTCATAGAAGTCCTCGCTCGCATCGGTGAGCGGTTTCATCATTTCGGCCGTCACCGTGAACAGAATCTCACCGGTATCGGGGTGGAGGAGGTCTACGCCTTCTGACTCGCCGTTGATTGTGCCGGAGGTATTGGTGTCCTCGCTCGACGAGTAATCGTGGATCAGGTCTCCGGTCGACAGTTCGTAGAGCTTAGGTAGTCACCTTCGACGATTTCGATGGGGTCGAACTCGGGCTCGATGTACTCGGAGGTCCCAACCAACGCCGCGCCTGCGAAGCTGCCGTA
Organism: Acidimicrobiales bacterium; assembly: GCA_965216815.1. Taxonomy (GTDB): domain Bacteria; phylum Actinomycetota; class Acidimicrobiia; order Acidimicrobiales; family SHLQ01; genus JADFOM01. The sequence continues at coordinate 967,830 of OZ244202.1, forward strand.
TAGGTTGACTGCTGGCACCGGCAGATCGACGGGTGTCCAGGCGATCCCGGTTGCGTCGGCGATGTGCACCTTCTGGTCTGAGGTGAAGGCGAAGGTGTGGGATCCGATCGAGCGGTTGGTGCAGGCGCGCTCTCTCCTTCGGTGGAACACATGTCGACCGTGGAGCCGTCGGGTTCGACCGTGGTCTCACACATTGTTCCCTCGGTGCCCACTCCGATGGTCAGACCCGACTCATTGGTCTCGAGGCCGTCGGAGCTGGGATCACCCGGCAGTGCGCCTTCTGGCACATAGTCGACGTAGTCGATGTCGATCGAGGACTGCAGTGTCGCGACCCAGCGCTCCTCGCCGAAGGCGAGCCTGGACGAATGGAAGTAGCGGGTCACGCCTTCTCGTCACCGCCGTCGGTCAGCGCGCTGTAGCCGGCGAGGCCGCCGGCGACGATGAAGATCGATGCCAGCGCCGTGCCGATGGTTGCGCGTCGGCGACGCTGACCGGCCCGTGCGTGGACGTCGTCGACGTCGACCGGTTCGATGGTGATGCGGGTGCCGGCGCTCTGAAGGCGCTCACGCAGTTCGTCATCAATTCCCATGTCGGTCCTCCGATGTCTCGGCGAGCGCATCGAGCGCACGCCGCATACGCCTCTTGACGGTTCCCTCGGCGATGCCGAGGTCGTGGCGGTGTCGGCGATCGAGAGATCGAGGTAGTAGTGCAGAACGACGACGCTGCGGAGCTTCACCGGTAGCGCCGCCATCGCGGCATCGAGGGCGAGGTCGCGCTGGTCGGGCGAGTGCGGATGCTCGGGCATCGTCGCCATGTCGACCCCGCGCTTGCGTTTGCGTGCCGCGACCGCGACCAGTTCAAGCCCACCCTGTAGACCCACCCGGCGGGGTTGTCGTAGTGGCCGATCTTCCTTCAGCGCTGGTAGGCCCGGGCCATGCCTTCGGTCGCAGCGTCTCGTCCGAGCTCGTCGCTGCCGACGGTCATTGCGTGGGCCCGGGCGACCCCGTCGAACTCGTCGGCGAAGAAGCGGTCGAAGTCCGAGACGACCGTGATTTCGGTGGCGTCGGCTGCCTCCGTTGCAATCGACGAGGGGGCTCCAGGCTGTCGTGTCATCGCAATCCGTTCAACACTCACGCCCCGCACACACCTGAGAAGGTGGAAAGGTTCCCTCAAAATCGGCATTTCCGGAGATTTCTGAACCGTGGGGTGTCATATACCGCACCGGAGGGTTCAGAAATCCCGCACCGCACGGCCGTTGCCCGGTCGGCTGGGTCGGGGACCGGTCGCGTAGGGTAGGGCGATGCCGGTCATCCGCATCGCGCTCTGCCAGATCAACACGATCGTCGGCGATCTGCCCCACAATCGCGACCTCATCCTGCGTACCTACGAGCAAGCGGCGGCCGACGATTGCGATCTCGCGGTGTTCCCGGAGATGACCATCACGGGCTACCCACCCGAGGATCTGCTGCTCAAGCCGGGGTTCGTAGCCGACAACCTCGCCGTGCTCGACGACATCGTCGGCAACATCGGTGAGACTGCAGCGATCATCGGATTCGCCGACGGCATCGACGACGTCTTCAACGCAGCTGCGATCTGCAGCGACAGGACACATCTCTCGAGCTATCACAAGCGGCACCTACCGAATTACGGCGTGTTCGATGAGAAGCGCTACTTCGCCGCGGGCACAGACGCTTTCGTGCTCCACGAGTTCGCCGGGGTCCGGGTGGGCATGTCGATCTGCGAAGACCTCTGGATCGCCGGAGGGCCGGCCACCCAGTTCGGAACCGGTGGAGCCGAGCTGATCGTCAACATCAACGGCTCTCCCTTCTACTCCGACAAGGTGCGGGTGCGCGAGGAGGTTCTGCGCCGTCGGGTGGAAGAAGCCGGCTGTCCCATCGTGTACGTCAACCTCGTCGGAGGACAGGACGAGCTCGTATTCGACGGAGCGTCGATGGTCGTCGACCACTCGGGTGAGGTCGTCGCTCGCGCTGCGCAGTTCGAGGAGGATCTGCTGGCCTTCGATCTCGAGGTTCCCGAACGTTCGACCGACCATGCGACCTTGCCCATCGAGGTGGTCAACAACGCGCCGATTACCGCTCCCGCACCACGAGCCGCTCGTGTCGAGCAGCTCGGCGGCGAGATCGAGCAGCTCCACGACGCGATCGTTCTCGCCACCCGCGACTACCTGACGAAGACCGGATTCGGCGAGGTGTGCCTCGGGTTGTCGGGTGGCATCGACTCGTCGTTGGTTGCCGCCCTCGCTGTCAGCGCCCTCGGAGCCGACAACGTTCACACGATCGCGCTACCGAGTCGATTCTCTTCCGACCATTCGTTGACCGACGCCGAACGAGTTGCGGCCAACCTCGGAGTCGACCACCGCACCATCCCGATCGAACCGGCCCATGCGTCGCTTCTCGACATGCTGGCGCCCTCCTTCGACGGCCTCGAAGCGGACGTCACCGAGGAGAACGTGCAGTCGCGCGTGCGTGGCGTGGTTTGGATGGCGCTCGCCAACAAGTTCGGCTGGCTTGTTCTCACAACGGGCAACAAGAGCGAGCTCGCCGTCGGCTACTCGACCCTCTACGGCGACACCGCCGGCGCATACGCGCCGATCAGCGATGTCTACAAGACCCGGGTCTACGAGCTCGCCCGCTATGTCAACAAGAGCGCCGGGCGCGAGATCATCCCGGAGACGGTCATCGACAAACCGCCGTCGGCCGAGCTACGGCCCGACCAGCGCGACGACCAGTCCCTTCCGCCATACGACGTCCTCGATCCTCTGCTCGAGGACTACATCGAGGGTGACCGCACCGCCGGTGAACTGATCGACATGGGTCACGACGCCGACCTTGTCGGGCGAATCTGTCGGCTCGTCGACATCAACGAGTTCAAACGCCGGCAGACGCCGCTGGGTCCGCGGGTCAGCGTGAAAGCGTTCGGGCGCGATCGACGGCTGCCGATCGTCAACGGGTACCGACCTTGACCGCAGACTGGTTGCCGATCGAAACCGTCACGACCGCCACCGCCCGGTTGGCCGCCCTATCGGCAAGCGTTGCCGTAGCGTGTTCGGACACGGTCGAGAGCGGAGTCGAGTCGCCGTCCGAGCTCGTCAAGCTGACCTCGACAGCGCGGGTGCTCGACGACCACGCCCGCCGCTGGCGCGACGTCGTACCCGAGTCGGTGCTGCTCGCCGACAATCGCAGCGACCGCGAGATGCCGCCGATGGTGGCCGAGTTCGATGGGGCTCGGGCGCGGTGGCCGGCCGTCGTGGAGACGCTCGTCGAGCTGCGCGCCTCGATCGCATTGCTCGCGATGGGCGTTCGGGGCCCTGAAGGCCGACCGTTCTCGCGCATATGCGATCTGGCCGTCGCCGACCTCGACGCGCTCATCGGTGCCGCGGACCCGGTTGGAAGCGATGTTTCAGCCGACGATCCGCTGGGTGTCTTCGGCGAGAACTGAGCCCGGCCGCTAACCACGCCCAGTCCGATCGAACGAATCTGTGACCACGGGGTGGGTTGGGGGAATGGAAGGGATCGGTAAGGTTGTGGGCAGATCGGGCCGATGAGAGTGGCATAGGTCTCGATCAAAGACCAGATCTCCGACGACGATGAGCATTCGTCAGACCAGAGAAGGTGGCTGTGGCCAAAGAACGTGTCGAGCGAGACGAAGAAGATCTGGTTCGTCTGTATCTCACCGACATCGGCCAGTATCCACTTCTGACCAAGGACGACGAGGTTCGGCTCGCGCAGGAGATCGAAGCCGGCAACGAAGCACGCGTCGAGCTCGACGACCCCGACATCGAGGTCACCTCGACCCGACGGGCACAACTCAATCGTGCGCGCCGCAAGGGCGACGAAGCCGAGCGCACCTTCGTTCAGTCGAACCTTCGACTCGTCGTGTCGATCGCCAAGAAGTACCAGGCCTCTGGTCTTCCGCTGCTCGACCTCATCCAGGAAGGCAATCTCGGTCTCATGCACGCCGTCGAGAAGTTCGACTGGCGCAAGGGGTTCAAGTTCTCGACTTACGCCACGTGGTGGATCCGCCAGGCGATCACCCGCGGCATTGCGAACACGGGACGCACGATCCGTTTGCCGGTGCATGCCGGCGACACGCTCGCCCGGCTCCAGAAGGCCCGGGCACGCCTCGAACTGAAGTACGGACGCCCGGCGACACTCGCCGAGCTGTCCGCCGAGGTCGAGCTTCCGGAAGACAAGGTCACCGAGGCGCTGCGGTTTGCCGCGGAACCGCTGTCGTTGTCCGAGCCGCTGCGCGACGATGGCGACGCCGAGCTCGGCGACGTCGTCGAGGATCGTTCGGCAGAATCCCCGTTCGAGGTCGCGGCCACAGCGCTCCTTCCCGAGGAGATCTCTCGGTTGCTGTCGCCGCTCGACGAACGCGAACGCGAGATCCTCAAGCTCCGCTTCGGCCTCGACCGCGGCGAGCCACGCACGCTCGAGGAAGTCGGCGAGCACTTCGATCTCACCCGCGAGCGCATCCGTCAGATCGAAGCGCGGGCGATGTCCAAGCTTCGTCACCCGTCCAGCGACACCGGCGCCCGCGACCTGCTGACCGTTTGAGCTTTGACGAGCGGCTTCGCCGCGCTCACTGTCCCGACCGGCGGAGCCGGATCGGGACAGGTCTTTGCGGGGGCAGAGCCCCCGCACCCCACGGCGGACATCGCTTCGCTCGTCCGCGTCTCCCGCACCGACGCCGCTGTGTTCCAGGCGCCACACCCGGTGTTTCGAGGAGCAATCGTGTGGCTTTGCCACCGATTGCGTGTGGCGCTTGCGTTCTGCGCATGAGCGACCGTAGGTCGCGAACTCGCAGCGAGGGACTGCGGAGGTGGACGGGAATCGAACCCGCCACACGGGGATCGCCCGTGTCACCCGCTTTGAAGGCGGGGGAGCCCACCAGGTACTCGTACACCTCCCGGGACGAACCCGGTCTCACCGTAGCGTCGTGTCGGTAGTCTGAACGCATGAATCGCAACCGGATCATTGGGCTGGTCGTGCTCCTTCTTCTGCTCGTGCTCGCGGGCAAGAAGGCGCGCAACGTCTAGACCGCCCGACCAGGCCTTCCACAACCGAAGACGCGCGTCGTCGGGCTTGCGCGCGCCGCGGGCCGGCCGTATGGTCCCGTCGTCGGTCGAATAGGTCGGCGCTCCACTTCCCCCTTTCGAATCTCTGTCGAAGGGATCGCCGATGTTGGCGACTCTGTGGAGCACCAAGGGTGGAAGCGGCACGAGCGTGATCGCCGCCGCGATGGCGGCCAGGCTCGGTAGGCGCAAGGCGCCGGCGTTCTTGATCGATCTCGATGGCTCCGCCGCCGATGTGATGGCGGTCGATCTCGACGGCCCCGGCGTAGCCGACTGGCTGAAGGCCGACGATACGGCGCCCATCGACGTGCTCGACCGCCTCGGTGTGGGCGTGACCGATGAACTGCGCGTTGTGCCTCGGGGCGAAGGGCATCTCGACCGCGATCGCGCCGAGCTGTTCGCTCAGCTGGTCGCGGCCGACGAGCGCGATGTCGTAGTCGACTGTGGCACCGTGCACCGCGAGGGGTCTGCGGTCGCACGGTCTCTGTATGACCATGCGACGAACGCGATCCTCGTAGTGCGTCCTTGCTACCTCGCGCTGCGCAGGGCGCAATCGAGCCGCTGGTCGCCCAGCGAGGTGGTGGTCGTGCGCGAGCCCGGTCGCTCGCTCAACCGTCGCGACATCGAGCAAGTGCTCGGAGTGCCGGTGCGTGCTGAGGTGCCGTTCGACGCGTCGGTGTCGCGTGCCGTCGATGCCGGTCTGCTCGTGCGAAGGCCACCGCGGCTCCTCGACCGGGCGCTCGGGAAGATCGCGTCGTGATCGCCCCGTTCGCCTCGGCGGTCGTCGCAGATCTCCACGAGATGGCGCTCGACGATCCGGACCTGCCCGCCGCCGGCGCCGAGCGGCGCGAGCGCATCGCGGCATTGGCGCGTGTCCGGTGCCCTCTCGCGGCAGACGGATCGATCGATGCGGCGGTCGATGCAGTCGTCGCCCGACTCGATGGTCTGGGCGAGCTCGAACCGATCCTCGCCGACGAGAGTGTGACCGATCTGTTGGTAGGCGCCGACGGCATGATCTGGGTCGACGATTGTGACGGGCTGCGGCCTACCGGTACGCATCTCGACGACGCTTCTCGAGATCGCGTGCTTCAGCGCATCGTGGCGGGCAGCGGACGCAGGCTCGATCGCGGCGCACCGATTCTCGACACGCGCCTCCCCGACGGATCGCGCGTCAATGTGGCTGTCGCACCGGTCGCGATCGATGGACCGATCATCTCCATCCGCCGCTTCAGAACTGCAAGCATCGGTCTCGACGAGTTCGCCGACAGCACGGTTGCGCGTCGGCTCGCAGAGCTCGTCGAACACCATCGGAACGTGCTGGTCACCGGCGCCACAGGCGCGGGTAAGACCACGTTGCTAAACGCGCTGCTGCAGAGGGCGCATCCTCACGAGCGAATAGTGACCGTCGAAGACGCTGCGGAACTACGCATCGGTCAGCCTCACGTCGTGCGGTTGCAGACGCGCCCCGCAACCGCCGATGGTCTCGCCGAGATCGACCAGCGAGCGCTGCTGCGTGCGGCGCTGAGAATGCGACCGGACCGTGTGGTCATCGGAGAGATACGAGGTAAGGAGGCGTTCGACCTCGTGCAGGCGATGCTCACGGGCCACGACGGGTCGCTGGCCACATGCCACGGCAGGTCGGCGGCGGACGGCCTGTTGCGGCTCGAGTCGATGATGATGATGAGCGGCGTCGGGCTGCCCCTCGAGAGCGTCCGATCCCAGATCGTGGCCGCGGTCGACGCCGTAGTCCACGTCGAACGCGACGACGATGGGCGCCGACAGGTCCGCGAGATCGTAGGGGTCGGCGCTCGCCGGGGTGGGTGGCACCTCGAGCCGCTCGAGGACATCGCGTGGTGACCCTGGCGCTAGCCGCAGCAGTAGCTGTGCTGTTCGCTGCTTCTCGCATCGGCACTCGGGCGGGGCGACAGCTGACGTTCGACCAGCCACACACACTCGAGGAACGCTACGACCTCGGTGACTTCTACGATGCGACCGCGCGCGCCCTGCGTAGCGCGGAGTCGTTTCAGTCCGCTGTGTGGACTGCTTCGGAGACGAGCAGTGGGCGTCTCAGCCACGTCTTGGCGGCCGCTAGGGCACGGGTGGAACGTGGCGGCGACTTCACGGCCGCGCTCGAACGGGCGGCCGTCGAGCTCGGCGACCCGGCGTTCTCGCGCTACGTCGACGCGGCTGCGATCTGCCTTCCTCTCGGCGGACCGACAGCGACGGTCTTTGCCGTTCTCGCCGAGGCCGACCGCAGCGATCGCGACGTCGCGCGGGAGCTGACGTCGCTCATCGCTCCCGCTCGGCTGTCTGCACAGCTGATCGCTTCGTTACCGATCGCGTTCGTGGCGTTCTCGGCAGCCATCGACCCCGGTGTTCTTTCGGCACTGCTCGCGTGGCCGCTCGGCATCGGGTGCACAGCAGCGGGATTGTCGCTCGACGCGATCGGATTCTTGTGGATGCGTCGCACGGTCGATCGCGCACGATGGTGACCTTGGCTGTGGCGTTGTCGCTTGCGGCGTTCAAGGCGGCGATGACTCTTGGCAGAGCCCCCTCGCGTCTAGAAGGTCGTGTAGAGGCTCGGCCGGTGGCGCTCCAGCGACGTGGTGCCTGGATCGTGTTCGCCGTGGTCGGGCTCACCGCCCTCGGCCCGCCCGGCATCGCTTTGGCGATGCTCCCCTTAGCGCATCGCCGCCGCCTGGCTTCGGTTCGGCGGTCCCGTCACGATCGGCGGGTCCTCGACGAGCTCCCGGTGCTCGCCGACCTGCTCTGCGTCGCGGTGGGTGCCGGCTACGGACCGGTTGCCGCGCTCGGGCGCGTAGCCGGTCACGTGCGTGCGCCGATCCGAGGGCCGGTGAACCGTGTGGTCGATCGCATCGACGCAGGCGCCGATGCACACGAGGAGCTCGCGAGACTCGGCGATGAGCTCGGTCCGGCCGGCAACTCGATCACGCGAGCGCTGCGAGCATCGATCGTCGACGGCGTCGAGTTGAGCGGCGCGCTCCGGGTGGTCGGTGCAGACCTGCGTGCCGCTCGTCGCCGTAGCAAGGAGGCTGCCATCGCGGCCCTTCCGGTCCGTCTCCTGTTCCCACTCGTCGTCTGCATACTGCCGGCCTTCGCTCTCTTGACCTTCGTGCCGCTCCTCGTCGACTCGATCGGCGACATCTCCAACGCGCTCTGACTTCCCCTCCGGTCGGTTCGGCCGTCATCGGACCCGACACACGACGAGGTCGACGACGTCGACTCGGAAGGGAATTCCAATGCAACTGTTGTTCACGATCCACACCTGGTTGGCCGAGCGCTCCCGCAGCGACCGAGGACAGTCGACTGCCGAGTACGCCTTGTTGCTTCTCGGCGCCGCCGCGATCGCTCTGTTGGTAGTCACCTGGGCTGCGCGAAGCGGCAAGGTCGGCACGCTGTTGAACAAGGTGTTCGACTCGGTGATCGGTCAGATCACGTGACCCGGTGCCGGCCCGGCGAGCGTGGCCAGGCGACGGTCGAGCTGGCGCTCGTGCTGCCCGTCCTCGCCTTCCTTCTCCTCGCTCTTGCGCAGCTGCTAGTAGTCGTCGTCGGTGAGGTACGAACGGTTCACGCGGCGCGCGAGGGTGCTCGGGCCGGCGCCGTCGCCGAGCCGATCGAGGCCGCTGTAGCGTCCCGCGGCGGTCTACCAATGGCTCGCACCGCGGTGTCGGTCGGTGTCGGCGAGGGGACGGTCACGGTGACCGTCGTGTTCGACCAGCCGACCGAGGTGCCCCTTGTCGGCGCCCTGGTGGGCGATGTCAGGCACACGGCTGCGGTGACCATGTTCCGCGAGGATTAGGAAGTAGCGAACGCCGCAAAGCGAACTGACACCATGCTGATTCCGCTACATCAGCACCCGGAGGTGGCGGCGATCAGCGCGCGGGGGTCGGCGGCGCCAGCGAGCATGCCGCCCGAACAGTCGATGATGTGCGCGTGTCCGAACGTCGACGACCATGGTTCGGTGCGGTCGACGGGGTGGCCGCGCTCGGCAAGTCCATCGTCCCACTCGTCGGCATGTCCCTCGATGTGCACGATCACCTCGTCGGGGCGCTGCCAGGTATCGAACCCGGTCGGCCGATCGGATGCGAGCACCCACCGGCCGGCTCCGATCGAGGCCGCCGGTGAGTGGCCGTGGTGTAGAAGCCGGGCGAGCAGCTGGAGCACGATCTGAGGTTGGGCGTCGCCGCCCATCGTGCCGACCAGCGCTCGCAGCGAACGGTCGCGCCCTGTCACCAGAGTTGGTGCCAGGGTGTGAGCCGGCCGTCGGCCCGGCCGGCACTCGCCGGGGTGTCCTTCGATCAGGTTGAAGCCGATTCCTCGACAATGCAGGAAGATCCCGGTGTCGCCGGCGACGAGGCCGCATCCCCAGCCCTTGGCGTTGGACTGGATGAGCGAGACACCGAGGCCGTCGCCATCGGCTGCGCAGAGAAACATCGTGTCGCCGGACCCGTAACGGTCACCGAGGGTGAGCCTCCGCTCGGGATCGATCTCGCCGGAGCGCGCTGTGGCGGCCTCGATGAGAGTGGGGCCGTCGGCGCGCTCGTGAAGAACGTCGAGTCGGTCGTATCCGGCCACGCGGCTCGCCTCGACGAGCAGGTGGGCCCACCGCGCGTCGGTGGGATCGTCGGGAAGGTCGAGGCCCGACGCGATCGCCGACGAAGCGAGCGTTAGATAGCCCTGGCTGTTGGGTGGGACGGTCCAGACAGTGTGGTCCCAAGCTTCGATCGCCAGAGGGTCGACCCAGTCCGCAAGCGGCTCGGCCAGGTCGGCTTCGGTGAATTCGCCGTCGCCGAGCGCCACGAGGGCCTCGCCGAAACGGCCCTCATAGAACGAGCGGCGGCCCTCGGTAGCGATGCCTCGTAGCTCGCGTGCCACACCGGGTCGCGCCACCCGGTCGCCGGGGCGAAGGTCGCCACCGACGTAGTCGTCGGCACCCTCGACTCCGGCGATGTCGCCGAGCGTCGCGACCAGGGTCGGAGCCGCGCCGAACCCATCGGCTGCGAGACCGATCGCCGGCTGGAGAATCGTCTCGAGGTCGAGCGATCCGCAACGCTCGTGTAGCGCGATCCACCCGTCGACGCACCCCGGCACGGGCACAGAGCGCGCGTCGCCGGTCATCGGCATCGCCGTCGCCCCCTCGTAGCGCAACCGGTCGGGGTCGGCCCCCGAGCCGGCGCGTCCCGAGGCGTTCAGGGCCAGTGGGGTTTCGTCGCCGTCGCGGTATACGAGAGCGAAGAGATCGCCGCCCATCCCGCACAGGTGTTGCGCGGTCACGGTGAGCACGGCGTTCGCAGCGATCGCTGCGTCGACTGCGTTGCCGCCGATGCGAATCATGTGCACCCCTGCGTCCGACGCCAGGTGATCGATGCTGCACACCATGCCGTTCGGCGCCGTGCGCGTTCGGAAGGGTGCACCGGCCGATCGCATCAGAAGCTGCCGTGGCGGCCGGCGCCTTGTGCGAAACGGCTCACGCCCTCCACGATCTCGTCCGATCCGAGAACCTCGAGGCCGAGGTCGGTTTCGTGGCCCAACGCAGCGTCGAGATCGAGGCTCCACTGATCGATCGCCGATGCGCGATCAGCGCGCATGCACGTTTGGGGGAACCCAGCGATCTCTTTGGCGAGGTCGACGGCGACGGCCAGTGCCTCGCCCGGTTCTGCGACCCGATTGACCAGGCCGATTTTCGATCCCTCTTCGGCTCCCACCGATCGTCCCGTGAGGATCATGTCGAGCGCATTGGCGTGGCCGACGATGCGCGGCAGCCGCACCGTGCCGCCGTCGATCAAGGGCACGCCCCAGCGGCGGCAGTAGACGCCGAACACAGCGTCGCTCGCCGCGACGCGCAGGTCGCACCAGGCCGCTAGCTCGAGCCCGCCGGCGACGGCGTGGCCCTCGACTGCGGCGATGACCGGTTTGGTCAGCTGGAGTCGCGTCGGGCCCATCGGCCCTTGACTGGCCGCGACCTCGCCGTCGGGCGGTCGTAGGACCGGGTTCGGATCGTCGCCCGTACTGATCGATTTCAGGTCGGCGCCGGCGCAGAACGTGCCGCCCGCGCCGGTGAGAACCGCGACTCTGAGATCGTCGTCTGCATCGAACTGCCGAAAATGGTCGAACAGCTCCTTCGATGTTGCTCCGTCGACCGCGTTGCGCACGTCGGGTCGATCGATCGTGACGATCGCGACCGCGTCGGTTGTGGTGTAGTCAACTGCCATCGAATCCTCCGAAATCTGTTCCCTGTGCGTCGAGCAACGGTAGGTCAACCTGTCGTGGCGGCGACACCGGTACTCTCGAAGGTGTGTTGTCCGGCGCCCGGAGCCTCCCGATCGTCTCCACCGCGGAGCGAGCTTGCCGTTGACGACGACCCTGTCGAAGGTCGGCTCGTGGCATGTCGTAGCGGTCGCCGGCGATCTCGACATGGCCTCCGCGCCCGCGCTACGCCAGGCGGTGGTCGCCGCCAAGTTCGACCGACCTCGCGTGGTCCTCGATCTTCGCGGAGTCGGCTTCATCGACTCGACCGGGCTCGGGGTCGTCGTCGGGCTCCTCAAACGCGTTCGGACCGCCGACGGCGATCTCCGTCTCGTCGTCGACGAGCCTCGGGTCAGGCGCGTGTTCGAGATCACCGACCTCACTCGTGTATTCCGGATGTTCGCCACCGTCGAAGACGCTGTGGGATGGTCCGATGAGTGAGGCCGCTGCCGCGCCGCTGCCCGACGACGGCGACGAGGTCACCATCGAGGTACCGGCGCGACCCGAGTACCTGTCGGTCGTACGCAACATCGTCGCGGCTACCGCGTCGATCGACCCGACCTTCGGTGAAGAGCGGCTCGACGACATACGTCTCGTCGTATCCGAGGCCGCCACCAATGCAATCGAGGCCCACCTCGCGGCAGGTAACGAGAACCGCATCGGCATCACCGTCGCGAACCGCGACGACCATGTCGTCGTCGAGGTCGTCGATCATGGGAAAGGGCTCGCCGACGCCGAGGTTCCCGACAAGGAACCGACGGTGCGCATCGGCGAAGAGGGTGGTCTCGGGATCCCCTTGATGAAGGCCATCGCCGACGAAACCGACATCCACGCGAACGAGGCAGGCGGCACGGTGGTACGCCTCGTCGTCTACCCGCGCCGACGCGAGGGCTGACCCGTCGCGGTTGGTCTCGGCCGGCTCGCGCTACGCTTCGCCACCGAATGACCGCACTGATCATCGTCGAATCTCCGGCCAAGGCGAAGACGATCGCCGGCTACCTCGGCGACGACTACATCGTCGAGTCGTCGATCGGGCACATTCGCGACCTCCCGCGGGGAGCCGCTGATGTTCCTGCCGCGTACAAGGGCGAGTCGTGGGCACGAATCGGCATCGACGTCGACAACGGTTTCAAGCCGCTGTATGTCGTGTCGCCCGAGAAAAAGGATCAGATCAGCAAGCTCAAGTCGCTCATGGTCGAGGCCGACGAGCTCCTGCTCGCCACCGATGAAGATCGAGAAGGTGAAGCGATCGCCTGGCATCTGCTCGAGGTTCTGAGCCCAACCGTTCCTGTCAAGCGGATGGTCTTCCACGAGATCACGCCCGAGGCGATCCAGCGCGCCATCGACGAGCCCCGCGAGATTGACCGTCGTTTGGTCGACGCTCAGGAGGCGCGGCGGATGCTCGATCGCCTCTACGGCTATGAGGTATCGCCCGTGCTGTGGAAGAAGGTCCTGCCAAAGCTCTCGGCGGGCCGGGTGCAGAGCGTCGCGACCCGCATCGTCGTCGAACGCGAACGCGAGCGCATGGCGTTCGTCGCAGCGTCATATTGGAGCCTCGAAGCCGACGTCGCCACCGACGCCGACGAGCGGTTCTCGGCGAAGCTCCTCGAGGTCGAAGCCGCTCCGGTCGCGACCAGCCGAGACTTCGGAGACGACGGTCGCCTCACCAACGAGGACGCGATCGTGCTCGATCAGGCGAGAGCCGAGTCGCTCGCGGCCGCTCTGGAAGGCCAGCCGATGACGGTTGGCTCGGTCGAGTCGAAGCCCTACAAACGTCGCCCAGCCGCTCCCTTCATGACCTCGACATTCCAACAGGCCGCCGGCGGCAAGCTGCGCATGTCCTCAGCGATGGCGATGCGGGCTGCACAATCGCTGTACGAGAAGGGCTACATCACCTATATGCGCACCGACAGCACGACGTTGTCGGACACCGCCCTCAGCGCGGCTCGCGGCACGATCGAGTCGGAGTTCGGCAGCGACTACCTTCCCGACGCGCCCCGTACTTACGCGAAGAAGGTGAAGAACGCACAAGAGGCCCACGAGGCGATCCGTCCCGCCGGCGACTCCTTCCGGTCTCCGGCGGCGGTAGCTGCTGAGGTCCCCAAGTCGGAGGCCGATGTCTACGAGCTCATCTGGCAGCGAACGATCGCCTCGCAGATGACCGATGTCGAGGGCCGCACCGTCAGCGTCAGAATGGACGCCACCGCAACCGATGGCACCGCTACGACCTTCGGGGCGAGCGGCACGGTCATAACGCACCTGGGGTTTCGGCGCGTCTACACCGAAGCGACCGACGCCGACAGTGGCGACGACGCCGAGGAGCGTCGACTTCCCGCTCTCGAGGAGGGCGACGCCACGCGCGTCGCCGGCATCGAGCCGTCCGGTCACGAGACCCAGCCGCCGTCGCGCTACACCGAGGCATCATTGGTCAAGCGTCTCGAGGAGCTCGGCGTTGGGCGCCCCTCGACGTATGCATCGATCATGGGCACGATCCAGGACCGCGGGTATGTGTGGAAGAAGGGCAGCGCGCTCGTGCCTTCGTTCACAGCGTTCTCGGTGGTCGGTTTGCTCGAGGAGCACTTCCCCGATCTGGTCGACTACGCCTTCACCGCGCGCATGGAGGACGATCTCGATGGCATCGCGAGCGGCGGCGAAGAGGCGGTCCCCTGGCTGAGCCGCTTCTATTTCGGCAGCGACGAGCGTGACGGGCTCAAGGAGATGGTCGACGAGCGACTCGGCGAGATCGACGCCCGCGCCATCAACTCGATCCCGCTCGGTGTCACCGAGGACGGCGAGATGGTGGTCGCTCGCGTCGGTCGGTACGGGCCGTATGTGCAGCGCGGCGAGGACGACACAGCGTCGATCCCCGACGACATTCCACCCGACGAGCTCACGCTCGAACGGGCCATCGAGTACATCGAGGCACCGAGTGGCGACCGCGAATTGGGGGTCGACCCGAAGAGCGGGTTGACCGTATTCGCAAAGGCCGGTCGGTTCGGGTCCTACGTGCAGCTCGGTGAGATGGACGACGATACCGACGAGAAGCCCAAGACCGCCTCGCTGTTCAAGTCGATGGAGCTCGATACGGTCTCGCTCGAGGACGCGTTGACGCTGTTGTCGCTGCCTCGCACCGTTGGAGTCGATCCATCCGACGGCGTCGAGATCACCGTTCAAAACGGACGCTACGGCCCCTATCTCAAGAAGGACTCCGACAGCCGCAGCCTTGAAACCGAGGAGCAGCTGCTCACGATCACCCTCGAAGAGTGCCTGGCGATCCTCGCCCAACCCAAGCGACGTCGGGGCCAGACCGTCAAGCCGCCGCTGCGCGAGATGGGCGACGACCCCGAAACGGGCAAGCCGATGGTGCTCAAGGATGGCCGGTTCGGGCCCTACGTGACCGACGGCGAGTACAACGCCTCCCTTCGAAAGGGCGACACGGTCGAAGAGCTGACGGTCGAACGTGCCGCGGAGCTGCTTGCCGAACGCCGTGCCAAGGGTCCGGCCAAGAAGAAGAAGGCCGCCAAGAAGAAGGCCACCAAGAAAAAGGCATCGAAGAAAAAGGCTGCCAAGAAAAAGGCCTGAGACCCGGTCAACAGCGACGACTTGATCGCTCCTGTAGATGCGAAGAGCCTCCGTGGCTTGAACGGCCCTCCGGAGGGGAGATGAAAACGGCTGTAGACCCCCCGGTGGCGGCTGCCACGCCGATGGTCTCGCCTGGGCCGATACACCCGGCCGGGCCGATACACCAGAGTGCGGCGCTTGGCTCCTAACCTTCTACGGGTGCCTGAGGACAGCCGCGGCCTCGACGCCGCCGCCGCCGCCGGCCCGCACGATGGCGCACCATCGGAGCGTGCGTCCGGATCGCTGATCACCCGCGTCTGGGCCACCAAGGAGTTCTTCTGGCTGTGGATCGCCCAGATCGTGTCGGCCACCGGCGACTGGCTCGGGCTTCTCGCCACCATCGCGCTCGCCGACCGCATCGGCTCGGAGTCCGGTGTCGCGTTCGTCGTTGCCTCGCGGGTTGCGCCCGGCTTCTTTCTCGCGACGGTGGCGGGTGTTCTAGTCGATCGCCTCAACCGCAAGCACGTCATGGTGTTCTGCGATATCGGTCGGGCGACCGTGCTGCTCACGTTGCCGTTCGTGACAAATGTCGGCCAGCTGGTCGTGGCGTCGTTCGCGCTCGAGCTGCTCACGCTGCTGTGGCAGCCGGCGAAGGAAGCGACCGTGCCGAACCTCGTGCCGCGCGACCATCTCACGACCGCCAATTCGCTCAACGTCGCGGCTGCCTACGGAACGTTCCCCATAGGTGCAGCGCTGTTTTCGATCCTCGCGAAGATGGGTGAATGGTTCGGCGAGGAAGGGCTCGCCGACAGCTTCCATCTCAACCAGGAGGGATTGGCCTTCTATGCCGATGCGGTGACGTTCCTCGCCGCGGCTGGTCTGGTGAGCCTCATCGCGATTCCCACCCGCACCAAAGAGGAGCGTCGAGCTGCGGGCCACGACCAGTGGGATCTGGGAGCGACCTTCCGTGAGATCAAGGAGGGTTGGAACTACATCTTCATCACCCCTCGAGTTCGAGCCGTCAACCTCGGACTAGCCACCGGTCTCATCGGGGGAGGAATGCTGATTCCTCTGGGCCCGGTGTTCACCGAGGATGTTCTCGGCAGTGCAAAGGGTTCGACCGGCGACTTCGGTGTGTTGATGTTCATGCTCGGGCTCGGCGTCGGGCTCGCTGTGATCATCCTGCCGATGGTGCAGACGAGGTTCCGAAAGTCGAGGGCGTTCGTCGTTGCGGTCTTCTCGGCAGGTGTCACGATCATCGCCGCTGCTTCGATGTGGTCGCTGAGTGCGGCCGCATTCCTCGTCCTGGGACTCGGCCTGTGTGCCGGCACCGTCTACGTGCTCGGGTTCACGCTCATTCAAGAGAGCGTCGACGACGAGTTGCGGGGAAGGATCTTCAGCGCCCTGCTCACCCTGGTGCGACTGTGCGTGCTCATCGCTCTTCTGCTCGGACCCATCCTCAACGGGCTGTTCAACAGCTTCTCCGACGAGGTCCTCGACGGCCAGATCAGCATCCTTGGTTGGGTGATAACCGTGCCTGGGGTTCGTCTCACCCTGTGGCTGGCCGGGCTGGTCATCGTCGGTGCCGGGTTCCTGGCTCTGTGGTCGTTCCGGGCGGGCGACGATCATCGCGTGACGCTTGCCGAGGTCGATCCCGATGCGGCGTCGGAGGTGTCGTCGTGAGCGATCGGGGTCTGCTCTTCGTGCTCGAAGGCGTCGACGGGTCGGGCAAGACGACACAGGCTGCGCGTCTGGCGGAGCACCTAGGAGCCGTGTTGACCCGCGAGCCCGGCGGAACCGAGATCGGCGAGCGCCTCCGTTCGGTTGTGCTCGATCCGGACCTCGCCGGCTTCGACGATCGTGCCGAGGCGCTGGTGATGGCGGCGTGTCGGGCCCAACACGTCGCTGAAGTGATCGAGCCCGCTCTCGTCGCGGGACGTCATGTCGTCTCAGACCGCTACGTGGCGGCGTCGCTCGCCTATCAAGGTGCCGGCCGTGGTCTGGGAGTCGATGCCGTTGCGGCGATGAACGAGTTTGCGACGGGCGCTCTGCGCGCCGACCTCGTGATCCTTCTCGACGTCGGCGACGACGTGGCTCGACGGCGCATGGTCGGCGAGCCCGACCGGCTCGAGGCGGTCGGTGACGACCTGCAACGGCGGGCACGGGACTGCTACCGCGAACTTGCCGCGACCGGGTCGAATTGGGTGGTGGTCGATGCCGACGCTTCCCCCGACGAAGTGGCGGCCCGGATTGCCGACTCGGTCGACGGGTGGTTGGCTGAGCGATCGTGAATGCAACCGATCGCTGGGCCGGCATTCCGGGGCAGCCGGAAGCGGTGGCGCTGCTCGAAGGAGCCGTGCGACAGCCGGTGCACGCCTACATGTTCCGCGGCCCGCGAGGATCGGGCAAGCGTGCCGCGGCAGCGATCTTCGCCGGCGAGCTGATCGCAGAGGGTCTCGATGGCGATGCGGCGCGACGAGCCCGCGATCTGGCTCGTCGTGAACAGCATCCCGATCTGGTCGTCGTCGAGCCGGAGGGCCGAGCGTTGCGGGTCGAGGAGGCCGTGGCGGTGATCGCCGAGGCGTCGACGGCTCCGGTGGAGAGCGACCGCAAGGTCGTTGTCTGCGATCGCTTCCACACTGCCGAGATGGCGGTCGCGCCGCGTCTGCTCAAGACGATCGAAGAACCCCCCGGACCGACCACATTCGTGTTGATCAGCGAGGACGTGCCCGCCGAGCAGGCGACGATCGCTTCTCGATGCGTCACGGTTGACTTCCACCCCTTGGCCGAGGAGACGATCCGGACGGTGCTCGAGTCCGAGGGCGTCGAGTCCGATCGTGCTGCTGTTGTGGCGGCTGCTTCGCTCGGAGACCTGGGTCGGGCGCGTCGCCTCGCCGCCGACGAAGCGGTCGGCGACCGCCGAGCACTCTGGTACTCGCTGCCCGAACGCCTCGACGGCGCGGGTTCCGCGGTGGCGGTCCTCGTCGCAGAGATCCGCGAAGGGATCGATGGTGCGCAGGAGGCGGTCGAGGCTCGTCAGGCGGGTGAGCGTGAGGAGATGGCGGAGAGGGAAGAGGCGTACGGCGCGCGCGGGTCGGGTCGCCGGGAGATGGAGGCACGGCACAAGCGGGAGCTGCGTGCGGTTCGTGACGACGAGCTGCGGTTCGGGCTCGCGACGCTCGCCGGTGCCTATCGGGATCAGGCCGACAAGCTTCCGGCCGATGCCCTTGCCGGGGCTCTCGGTCGAATTTCCGGGATGGGCGAGTGGCTCACGCGCAACCCGAACGAGACGCTGGTGCTCCAGGCCCTCCTCCTCGATCTCTCGGGGTTTCGAGATTTCTGAACCGTACGGTGTCATATACCGCACTTGAAGGTTCAGAAATTCTAGCCGTCGGCCTTTCTGAACCCTTCACAACGCCCAGGCGAGCTTTCGGGTTCAGAAATCCTGAACGGTCGGTTTTTCTGAACCGTACGGTGTCATATACCGGACCGGAAGGTTCAGAAATCCTGAGGGGTTCAGAAATCCTTCAAAGATGGGTGGGGGCGCTACGGTTTTCGGTCCGGCGCCCGGGTAGCTCAGTCGGTAGAGCAATTCACTCGTAATGAATAGGTCAGGAGTTCGATTCTCCTCCCGGGCTCTCAACTTCCACGAACACCGAGGAGCGCACAGTGCCGGATGTCGTCGGGTATCGAGCGAAGGTCGGCGTCATCGTTCCGTCGACCAACACCGTCGTCGAACATGACCTCTATCGGGTGCGGCCCGACGGGGTTACGTTCCACAGCGGCAGGTTCTTCGTCGAGGCGCCCGACCTCAGCTCGAACGAGGCGTTCCTCCACTTCCTAGGCCTCATCCGCGAGACGATCCCGCTCGCCGTGCGCGACATCATGACCTGTGACCCCGACCACATTCTCATGGGCATGTCGGCTGAGACGTTCTGGGGCGGCAAGGAGGGCAACGAGGCGTTCGAGGCCCGCATACGCGAACAGGCCGGCGACATCGGCATCACCTCGGGCGCCGAGGCGTGCAACGCGGCGCTCGCCCGGCTGGGCGTCTCACGGATCGCCTGCATAACGCCCTACCAGACCGTGGGCGACGAGCAGGTCCACGGCTTCTTCACCGAGTGCGGATTCGACGTGAAGCGGGTTCAGGGCCTCAAGTGCCCGACCGCCACATCGATCGCCGAGGTCGAGGCGGCGACGGTCATAGACGAGCTGAAACGCCTCGATGGTGATGATGTGGACGCGATCGTGCAGTGCGGTACCAACCTGTCGATGGTCGCCATCGCAGACCAGGCCGAGCAGTGGCTCGGCAAGCCCGTGCTGGCGATCAACGCTGTGTGTCTCTGGCATGCGCTCCGAGCCCTGGGCATCGACGACCAATTCGTCGGCCACGGCGCGATGTTGCGCGAGTTCTAGTCGTGCCTCGCCCTCGCGTCGCGGTTGTCGGCGCCGGTCCGGTCGGCTGTGTGAGTGCAGCCGTGCTCGCGGACCGCGGTATCTCGGTCACCGTCTTCGAGGCCGAAGAGACGCTGCCTCTTCAACTCCGCGCCTCGACGTTCCATCCGGCGACGCTCGAGCTCCTTCGTCGGTTCGACGTGGTCGACGAGCTGATCGACCGTGGTCTGGTCGCCGACAGGTTCGCCTATCGCGACCGCAAGGAGGGTGAGGTCGCGTCGTTCGACATGGGTTTGGTCGCCGACGTAACTCACTACCCATTCCGATTGCAGTGTGAGCAGTACAAGCTTTGCGAGGTCCTGCTCGACCGATTCGAGGCCTCCGAAAATGTCGAGGTTCGTTTCGACTCGCCGGTTGACGCTGTCGAGGATCTTGGCGACGCGGCCGCGGTCACGTTCGGTTCGGGAGAGCGCGAGGTCTTCGACGCAGTAGTGGGCGCCGATGGTGCAGCGAGCGTCGTTCGCAAGTCCCTCGACCTCGGCTTCGAGGGCATGACCTATGAGGACCGTTACCTCGTCGTGTCGACGAGCGTCGAGCTCGCCGACCACCTCGACGGGTTGGCATACGTCAACTACATCTCCGACCCCGACGAATGGCTGGTGCTGTTGCGCACGGTCGACCTCTGGCGTGCGCTGTTCCCGGTTCGTGGCGACGAGACCGACGAGGAGGCCCTCAGCGACCAGAGCGCGCAGAAGCGACTGCAAGGTGTCGTAGCGCTCGACCGGCCCTACGACGTCGGTCATCGCACGATCTACCGGGTGCACCAGAGGGTGGCGGACGCATTCAGGGTCGGGCGAGTCGTGCTCGTCGGCGACGCCGCCCACATCAACAACCCGCTCGGCGGAATGGGCATGAACGGCGGGGTCCACGATGCGATCCTCATCGGTGCCGGCCTGGCTGCGCTGCTACAGGGATCGATCGGCGACGATCGACTCGATCAATTCGCCGAGCTGCGGCGACGGCTCGCGCTCGACTATGTGCAGCGCTACACCCATGAGAACGCCACGAGCCTCGCCGCTGAGGATGGCGCCGCGCGTCAGCGGGCGTTGGATGCCATGGCAGAGCGGGCCGCCGATCCCGAAACGGCTCGCGCCTATGTCATGCAGGCGTCGATGCTCGACGCGTTGAACTCGATGCAAGGCGAGCTCGAGGAGCTCAGCGCCTGGACCAGTTAGCGGAACAGCGTTTCGTTGACCGGAACAATCGACCGCAGTAGCCTCGGATGACCGTGCGAGCCACCTATCGGGAGGGGTCCCTGATGTCGCGCCGTTACCTGTTGCCCATCGCTGCCGTCATATCGCTGTTCTTGGTTGCTGTCGCCGCGCCGGCGTCGGCCGATCATGGGCTCGGCCACAACGGCGAGACCATGGAGTTGTCGAACTCCGAGGGGCTCGCCGACGGTGACGTCGTGACCGTGTCGCTCTCGAGCTTCCTCCCAGGCGCGACTGCGACCATCGTGACCTGTTACGCCTTCCCAGCGGTCGGCCCGGGCGATTGCGAGCTCAGCGAGTACGGCGACCACACCGTGACCATCGGTGATGACGGGACCGGTACCTACGACTACACCGTGACGGTGATTCCCGGTCAGTGCGATGAGACGACCAACTGCTACATCGTGGCCGGAGATGGCATCGGCCCAGATGCGAATTACGCCGGTGTCGAGGTCTCCTATGCTGCTGGCGGCGGTGGAGCACCGGAGTCATCGGCTGCGCCGGAGTCGTCGGCCGCACCGGAATCGTCGCCCGCGCCCGAGTCGTCGGCTGCACCGGAATCGTCAGCCGCGCCAGCAGAGACCAACGCGCCGACCGAGTCGCAGGTTCCCGCGGACGGAGCCGCCGACTCTGCCGACGACGGGAGCGATGACAGCAGCGACTCGAACACCGGCCTGATCATCGGCATCGTCGTCGCGGCACTCGTGCTTGCAGCAATCGCGTGGTTCGCGATGCGCAACCGGAGTTCGTGAACCCACGCGGTCGACATGTCTGAATCGGCGGTTGGCCAGCGCGGGCGCATGGCCGTCATCGTGCCGTCGACCAACACGGTCGTCGAGCACGATCTGGCCATGATCCGACCGGACGGCGTGACGTTCCACGCCGGACGCATGTACATCGAGAACCCGGCGTTGGGCAGCGATGAGGATTTCGAGGCCCTCCTGGGCGAGATCCGCACCTCGATCATCGTGGCGATACGCGACGTGATGACATGCCGGCCCACGCACATGCTCATGGGGATGAGCGCGGAGACCTTTTGGGGTGGCGTCGAGGGAAACCGTGCCTTCGAGCGCCGTGTTCGAGACCAGAGCGGCCTCGAGGTCTCCACAGGCGCGAGTGCCTGTCGCGACGCGCTGAGGGCGTTCGGCGCCGAGCGAATAGCAGTGTTCAGCCCCTACCAACCGGTCGCCGATCGCCAGGTGTCGACGTTTTTCAACGAAGCGGGCTTCGACGTGAAGAAGGTCACCGGGCTTCGTTGTGCCTCGGCGACGAGCATCGCGGAGGTGCAGCCCGAACAACTCCGTTCGGTCGTCGATGAGCTCGACGGCGACGACGTCGATGCGATCGTGCAGGTCGGCACCAACCTGTCGTTTGTCGAGTTGGCCGCCGAGCTCGAAGAGGAGCGCAACAAGCCGGTCATCGCCATCAACGTCGCAACGCTGTGGCACGCGCTCCGCGCGACCGGTGTCGAAGACCGCCTGCCAGGCTTTGGAAGGATTCTCGTTGAACACTGACCAGAACCGCGCGACCGGAGAGTTCCTCATCGAGGACATGACCCCCGCGGAGCGCGAACGCGCTCTCATCGTCGATTCGGTGCTTCCGGCGCTCGCGAAGCGAGCTGCCGAGGCCGACCGCACCGGGGAATTCCCGATGGAACACGTCGACACGATTTCCGAGGCCGGTCTGCTCGGGCTCGTCGTTCCCGAGGAGTACGGGGGGTTCGGCGGGGGCTTACGCGACCTCGCCGCGGCCACATTTGCGATGGCGACAGCGTGTGCGTCCACGTCGCTGTCGTACTTCTTCCAATGCAGCGGATCGTCTCGGGGGATCCTCCCTCTAGCGGCTGTCGAGGCCGGCCTGTTCGACGATGCCGACGTCCCGTTGGTCAAGGCGTTCGGCGAGCGGGTGCTTCGCCGCATGGGTGCGGAGGGTCGCTGGGTCGCGAACTTCGCCAGCGAGTCGGTTCGGACCAAGGACGCCGCAATCACGATCACGACCGAGGCCACACGAACCGATGGAGGCTGGCTCATAAACGGCGTGAAGTCGTTCGGCTGTGCCACCGGTGTCGCCGACGACTATCTGGTGACCGCCAAGCTCGACACCGGCGACACAGCTGAGCACCTCGCGGTGTTTCTCGTCCCTCGTGATACGCCGGGGGTCGGCGAACGCGCCAAGTGGGATGCGGTCGGCATGCGTGCGACCGCGACTCACGGGATCGTTCTCGAAGACGCCTTCGTCAGCGACGAGAACGCCCTGACCGTGCCGGGATCGTTCGTGAAGATGACCCAGGTGAGTCGGGGAAGCTTCGTCGGCAACCAGGTTGCGCTGTCGTCTGTGTATCTGGGTGCGGCACAGGCCGCCTACGACTTCGCACTCGACTTCCTCACTACGACGACCTACCACGGCACCGATGAGCCGATCGGCGGTAGCCCGCTCCACAAGCAGCTCATCGGGCGCATGCGAGCGCATCTCGACACGGCGTATCTGTGGGCGCGTCGCCAGATCATGCTCGAGACCGCCGACCCGGAGATTCTGCCGAAGGCCGATGTGGTCGCGAACTGGCGCATCGGCAAAGGTGAGATCGCCGACAACTGCTTCGCGGTCGCCGTGACGGCGATGAAGGCATGCGGGACATCGAACACCGGCATGGAAGGTGTGATCTCGCGCAGCCTGCGCGACCTCTCGATGGCGCTCGTCCAAGGGTTTCCGTCCGAGCGGGGGAAGCTCGAGGCAGCCGAGTACCACGTGTCGGGCCAGGAGGGCGCGCAGTTCGGTGCCGCAGGTTCGAGCTCGTAGTGAAAGATCTCGTCACTAGGCCGTGGTTCGCGCCGACATTGGGCGCCATCGTGTACGTGGCGGGGTTCAACGACGAGCTGTTGCACGTCATCGGCCTCGGATGGGTCAAGCTCGGGCGTTGGGTGCAGACCGCAGTCGTCGTTGTCGTGCTCTTGCTCGTCGTCTATTTCGTCGTCGTTCGGCTGAGAGACCGGCGTTCGTTCTACGATGCGGCGGTTCGTGCTGCGGCCCATGCCGATCGGTCGCCGAGTACCGTCGAGTCCCACACTGGCGAAGGTGCGTGAGAGGAACCCCGTGAAGATGTCCGCTACCCCCCGTTGTGCGCGCTTCTGGGCTCTGGCCGTGGTCCTGCTCGTAGCGTCCGCGTGTTCTCAGTCGGCGGACGACTCGGGCGCAGAGGCCGACGGCGAGTCGTCAACCACATCGGCGACCGCAGACGGAGCAAGCCCCGACGGCGATCTGGTCCCGGTCGGAGCAGACACGCCCGGCGTGACCGACGAGACGATCACCGTGTCGTTCGTCATCACCGACACCGACGCTGTCGCCGCGGCGTTCGGTTGGGAGACCCCCGATGAGGGCGATCGCGAGGGTCAGGTGCAGGCGCTCGTCGACAAGGTCAATACCGAGGGCGGCGTGGCCGGGCGAACGATCGACGCTCGTATCCATGTGTTCGACGCCATCAGAGACGGCCCTGTCGCCGAGGAGCAACTCTGCAACGCGATCACCCAGGACGACAACGCATTTGCCGTTGTCCTCACCGGGCAGTTCCAGGAGAACGCGCGACCCTGCTATGCGAATGCCAAGACCTTGATGCTCGACGCGACGCTCTACCCGATCGACGAAGTCGGCTACGAGGAGCTCGCGCCATACCTCTGGTCGCCGTTTCTTCCCTCGTACGACGATCTCATCGCCGGTCTTGCCGACGATCTGATCGCGAGCGACTGGTTCGAGGGCGCGACGGTCGGTGTGCTCGCGATCGACTCGGAGCTGAGCGACCGCGTGTACGAGGAGCACTTCCTCCCGATCCTCGAAGAGGCGGGTGTGGAGATCGCGTCCTACCGCACCGTCGACCCGACCGATTCAACTTCGTTAGGCAACGATCAGCTCCAGGCGATCGTGGACTTCAGGGAGGCCGACGTCGACAAGGTCGTCGTAATCGGTGGATCGCGTCTCGAATCGTTCTTCATCAACACGTCCCTGGCGCAGAACTTCACGCCCACGTATGCGCTGACTAGCTACGACAACCCCGACTTCAACGTGGCCAACTACCCCGAGGCGATGGAGGGTGCTGCGGGCATCAGCGTGCTCCCCGGCTACGACGTGAGCGACGACCAGTACCCCTTCCCGGCCAACGACGCAGAACAGGCCTGCGTCGACACTTTTACCGAGGCTGGGCTCGAAGTCGACGGCCGGGCCAGTGTGCGGACGGGCCTCATCTTCTGCGACGCGGTGAACCTCCTCGTCGCCGCGGGTGGGAACCTCGCCGAGGTGAGCGCCCAGGGCATGTCCGACGCGATGTGGGAGACCGGTGGAATGGAAGCGGCTTCGGTTTACGGGGTCGAGTTTGACCCCGACCACTACACCGGGGGCGACGAGTTCCTACGCATCGCTTTCGACCCAGACTGCGAGTGCATGGTCGTCGAGGGTGAATCTGTCGACTTCGATGGTTGATGCTCCGCCTCGGAGCGCACTCGACCGGGGGCTGCGGTGGTCGCTCTACCTGAGCGGTGCCGCGACGGTCTCACCCCTGACCATCCTGCTCTTCTGGCGTGCCGAGACCGCGGCACGTCTCGATCTCGTCGGAACAATCGTCGGCGAGGCGACGATCATCGGGGCCGTGGCGGCCTTCGCGGTCTCCGTGCTCCCGCGGGCACGAGGTTTTCTCCCGGCCGGGTCGACGCTGGTCGTCGGTGGGGCCGTGTCAGCGTTCGGCTTGGGTCTGATGGCGTGGACCATCGAGTCGTCGCTGTTCGCCGTGGGTGGCGTCATGCTCGCTGTCGGTGTGGGACCGGCGATCGTTCTGCCGCGAGTGCTCCTGTCGATCACCGAGCGCGAAGCCAACCGGTTCCGCACACTTTCGCTGTATTGGTGCGCTGTGTCGCTCGGCGCTGCGTGGCCGCTCGTCACCCGCATGATCAGCGACCCGGCCGAGAGCAGCCTCTACTGGGGGTGCTGTGCGCTCATGGCGGTGGCTGCGGTCGCCATGGCCCCACACATCGGGTCGCACGACAGCGACGTGGAGACCGAGCTGGTGGTGCACAGACTCGATGTTCCGTGGATTCGTCGCTCGGTTGCTGCAGCTCTCGCGGCCGGTGTGGTAGTGGTCGGCGGGGCGAACCCGGCACTGTCGCTGCTCGTCGGTGAATGGCAGCGGGGTCCGTCCCAGACCGCGGCGGTACTCGCCGCCGCACCGTGCGCCGCCCTCGTCATCGGTCTGGTCGGGCCGTGGTATCACAGCCTCGACCGCCTCCGAGGTGGGCGACGGGCCGATGCGATCGGAATCCAGCTTGCCGCCGGCGGTCTGTTGGTCTTTATAGGCGGGTTGTCCTTTACCTACATAGGCCTGATCGTCTCGTGGTTGGTCGCCGGGGGATCGCTCGTGCTGGCGGCCGCAGGTCTCGACGCCGCGACGTTCCCAGCGGTTCCTCCGAGTCTGCGGCGACAGGTCGGGGTGCGCCAGGTCTGGGCATTCGCGCTCGGTGGGGTCTCTGCATCGATACTCAGCTCCTCGTTCCTCGGCTCGTTCTCCGACCAGTGGAAGGTTGCGCTCGCAGGTCTGCCGCTTCTCGTCGTAGGGCTTGTGGTGCGACACAACGCCGAACCGCCTCGGGTCACGGCGCCGGTGGCCACAGCGGCCGCGGCTGCGACTATCCCGCGTCGCGTCAACCCGGCCGACGATGCCGCGAGCCCGCGCCTCACGGTCGAACGACTCGATGTCGCCTACGGCACCGTGCAGGTCCTCTTCGACGTTGACCTCGACGTCAACCGGGGCGAGGTGGTTGCCCTGCTCGGCACCAACGGCGCAGGAAAGACAACTCTCCTGAGGGCGATCTCGGGTCTCGAACCCGTCTTGGGGGGCCGCATCACCCTTGCCGGCCTCGACATCACCCGCACCCGGCCGACCTGGCGGGTCGGAATGGGTCTACATCAGATCGTGGGCGGCGAGGCGGTCGTCCCATCGCTCACGGTGCACGAGAACCTCCGTTTGTTCGGTCACGGTGTTCCACCCGCTCAGCGCGAGGAAGGCATCGCCGAGGCCTACGAGCTGTTCCCCCGGCTCGCGGAGCGGGACGCTCAGCACGCGGCGACGCTGTCTGGCGGCGAGAAGCAGATGCTGGCGCTCGCGAAGGCGCCGATAGTGCGGCCACGTCTTCTCATGATCGACGAGTTCTCGCTCGGGCTCGCTCCGCTTATCGTGGGCGAGCTGCTGCCGGTGGTTCGAGCGATCGCCGACGGCGGCGCGTCGGTGCTCCTGGTCGAGCAGTCGGTGAACGTCGCGCTCTCGATCGCTGATCGGGCCTATGTGATGGAGAAGGGTGAGATCGGTTTCAGCGGAGATGCCGCCGATCTGCGGGATCAGCCCGACCTGCTTCGCGCGGCGTATCTCGAGGGACTGGGCCAGGCGCTCGACAGCCGATGAGTGGCTACGAGATATCCGGGCCCCTGGTTTTGCTCGGGTCGATCTTCGGTGTCGGCTATGCGCTGTTGGGCATCGGACTCGTGCTCGCCTACCGGTCGAGCGGCTTCATCAACTTCGCACACGGCGCCATCGGCCTGCTGCCCGCCGCCATGATGTCGGTCGTAGTCAGCGACTACGGCGTGCCCTACTGGCTTGGATTCGTAGGTGCGCTCATAGTCGGTGCCCTTCTCGCCGCTGGAATCGAGGCGCTCGTGGTTCGGCGTCTCGCCGGCGCGCCGAAGGTGCTGGCGATGGTGGCGACCCTCGGTGCCGGTCAGGCCATGTTGCTGCTCGCGCTTTCGTTTACGGGCGGTGGACTGGGCGGCGGGAGCTTCCCAGAGCCGCCGGGGCTCCCGGAGTTCGATCTCGACGCCTACGTCTCTCCGTCCGCCTCCGGCCTTCTCATCCTCTCGCCGCTGGTCGTCGCAGCCCTTTACGTGTTCCTACAGCGCAGCCGGTACGGGCTGGCGATCCGCGGTGCCGCGTCCAACCCCGACGCCGCGACCCTCGCAGGCGTCGACCCGAACTACATGGCGATGCTCTCGTGGGCGCTCGCCGGCGCGATCGCCGCCTTTGCGGCCATGCTCATCATCCCGAACCAAAGCACGGTGACCCCCGACACGCTCGGCCCCGACTTCATCGTCCGTGGCCTCGCGGTTGCCGCTCTGGCGCGTTTCCGTAGCCTGCCGGTCGCTTTGGCGGCCGGTCTCGGCATCGGGATACTCGAGCAGATCATCGCGACCAACCCCGTTGCGACCGGATACATGGAGGTCGCGCTGTTCGTACTCATACTCATCGGCGTAGCGATGCAGACGCTCGGGCTGCGCGAGGACCGCGAGCAATGGGACGAGCTGACTCCGAGCGAGCGCCTTCCGGACTCGTATCGCGAGATCTGGATCATCCGCAATCTCGGCCCGGTCGCGGGCGGCATCGCCACCGTCGTCGCGCTCCTGCTCCCGTGCTGGTTGAGCAACCAGTCGGCGTTCTTGCTCACCACCGTCATTGCGTTCGCGATCATCGGACTATCGGTCAGCTTCCTCACGGGGCTCGCCGGTCAGCTGTCACTCGGCCAGGTCGGATTCGCAGCGATCGGGGGCGTGGTCGCGGTGCGGGTCTCGAACGAGACGGGAAGCATGCTGTTCGGACTGCTGTGCGGCGGGGCGGTGTCGGCGCTCGTCTCGGCGCTGGTCGGACTTCCCGCGCTCAGGGTCCGCGGGCTACTGCTGGCGATTGCGACCCTGGCGTTCGGTCTGGGGACCTACAGCTGGCTCCTTCGCCAGGACTGGATGCTCGGCGACGGCTTGTCGTCGAGACCGATGAGCATCTTCGGTGTCGAGCTGACGACCGCCCGGTCGTTCTATCTCGTCGCCGTGGTCGCGTTCGTTCTCGTGTTCGCGCTGGCGGCAGCCCTGCGGCGTTCCTCGTTCGGGCGTTCTCTGGTTGCGGTTCGCGACAACGAAGCTGCTGCGCGCGTGTTCCAAATCGCTCCCCGACGGCTGTCGCTTCAGGCATACGCGTTAGCAGGATTCATCGCAGGTGTCGGAGGCAGCGTGGTCGCCTTCAGCAACTCGTTTGTTACGCGTGCCAACTTCACGCCGGGCGACGGCATCGATGTCGTTTCGATCGCCGTCATCGGCGGACTCGGCGAGCTCTCGGGTGCCCTGCTCGGCGCCGCCTACCTCATAGGCATCCCGGCCTTCTTCGAGCTCGAGCTGTCAGCGCTAGCCGCGCTCAACGCGGGCTGGCTGATTCTCATCCTCGAGGAGCCTCGGGGAATCCGCGGCCTCTTCGAAGGAACCCGCGCCCGCTTGATCGACGAGATAGCACGCCTTCATGGCGTCGACATCGAGCTGGCGCACGCATCGTCTAATCGAGTAGGCGCGACGGGATCGGTCGGTGCGCTCGGAACCAGAGCTGCCGCCACCGACGCTCGTACGGACGGGCCGCTGCTCGAGGTGTCCGCCGTAACCAAGTCGTTCGGGTCCCTCAGGGCGGTTGACGACGTGAACTTCTCGGTTACCGAAGGCGAGACGCTCGGGCTCATCGGGCCGAACGGGGCGGGCAAGACGACGCTGTTCGAGGTGATCGGGGGGTTCGTGCGTCCCGATGCCGGCAGGGTCGAGTTCGCCGGTCGCGACGTGACCCACTGGAGCCCCGAGGCGCGCAGCGGCCTCGGGATGGTGCGGTCGTTCCAGAATGCGACGCTGTTCCCGACGATGACGGTGCGCGACGTGGTGCATCTGGCTCGAGAACACGCCGAGGGCGGGGGAATGGTGTTCGCCGGTTCCGCTCGCGACCGCCGATACGAATCCGACGCGCAGTCGACCCTGGAGCTCTTCGGGCTGGGCGAGCTCGCCGACGACCAGCTCCACCAGCTCTCGACCGGAACTCGCCGTATAGTCGAGCTAGCCGCAAACGTCACACTGCGTCCACGACTGCTGTTGCTCGACGAGCCGTCGGCGGGCATCGCGCAGGCCGAGACCGAGGAGCTCGGCTCGGTCATCGGCCGGATTCGTGACGCCTTCGACATCACGTTGGTGGTCATCGAACACGACATGCCGATGCTCACTGCGATCTGCGATCGAATGATCGCGCTCGAGGTCGGTACCGTGATCGCCGAGGGCACGCCGGCGGAGGTGCAGGCCGATCCAGCCGTCGTCGAGAGTTATCTGGGGCCGTGAGTGGGACGCCGGGGTCTGTCCCCGCGTCCCACTCACTTCCGAAGTCAGGCGCCGTCGATGTCGGCGAAGAGATCGCGTTTGTTGAACGCGGCGGTCATGAACCGAGTGCCTGCCTTTCGGCGGGTGAGCCAGGCGACCCGGGCTCCCGACTTGTCGGTCGCCAGCACGTGGTCGGCCAGCCAAGGCGTCACCGTCTCCACATCGTCGCCGAGAATGTTGAAGATCCGCTTCGCCTTCTCCCACTCCTCCGAGGTCAGGTCGTAGTCGCCGACGAGCAGATCGGTCACTACGATTCCCGGCGAGATCGTGCACACCTGAACCGGTGTGTCAGCAGTGTCCTTGCGAAGCGAGCGCTGCAGATATCGGATGGCCCGCTTGGTCGATCCGTAAGCCGCCATGCCGACTTGGGTTGCGCCGTCGCTCCCGAAGCCCTCGGTGTTCCAGAGCTGGCCACCACCCTGTTCGATCATGTTGCGGATCGCCACCTTCGAGGCGAGGAGCGCGCCGGTGAGGTTCGTGGCCACGAGCCGTTCGAGGTCGGCGTCCGATTGTTCCCAGAGCGGCTTTCGCTCGATGCTGACGCCGGCGTTGTTGATCCACACGTCGACGCTGCCGAATGCCGTTTCGGCCCAGTCCCAGAGACCTTGAACCGCAGCGCTGTCGGCGACATCGCACGCCGAGCCGCACACGCGGTGGTCGCCGTAGCGATCGCCCAGCTCGGTGACCGTGGCGTCGACCGTCGCCTGTGATCGGCCGCTTATCGCGACCGAGCAGTCGCGCTCGAGGAACTGCTCTGCCAGCCCCCGACCGATGCCTCGCGTGCTGCCGGTGATGACGACGTGTTTGGTCATGGGTGTCCGATCATCGACGGGACCAGCGCGAGATCCCGGGGTTGTCCGAGAGGGTGGCAGACAACGTAGCGGTCGGTTCTTCGGGCGGCGCGTCGCCGAAGCAGGTGTCGAAGAACCTGGAGACCACGTTCGCGAGCAGATCCCGAGTCGGTTTGTCGTCGGCACGCAGATCCCGTTCGAGGAACGACCGACCGCTCGTCTCGTCGACCGGGTCGCAGGGCGTGAAGTGGTTTCCCTGCGCGAACTCGACGAACCACGAGTCACCGCGCCGATGGTCGATCGCCTCTTCGAACGTGAGCCCGATGGGATCGTGATCTCCGTCTCCGGAGCCGTAGCGGTCGCGGCTCTCCTCGATCACCGAGTCGGTCGCGGCACCGATGAGCATCACCGGCACCTCCGCAGGGATGGGCGTTATCGTCGCTTCACCGTGACCCAGGGCGGTTGCCGACATCGTGTGCGCACCGAAGGTGGCTACCCCACACAGCCCTTCCACCCAGTCGGGGCGGCTGTTGTGGAGCGCAACCGTGCCCCCGGCGCTGTGTCCGAACAGTCCGATGCGGGCGAGATCGATAAGTGGTGCCGGTTCGTCGAGGGAGGACAGCTGCGTCAGCAATGGACCCAGCGCGGTAGCCGATGGTGCTCGACCGATCGTGTCGGGGCCGAGCGCCGCCATGTCGATCCCCGGCGAGATGCCCTGGCCGGCGGGACCGAGTGACCCGATCGTCGTGTAGATCGCCACGGCGTTGCCCGACCCGACCAGGTGATGTGCCAACCACCGGTAGCAGTCGGGTGCGATGTTGATGCCCGGCAACACGACGACGAGGGGCCACGGTGCGTTGGTCGGGTCGGGTGGCACTCGGCCGGTGAGGCGCGCCTCGTCGAGTCGCCCTTCGTCGCCGGGGTAGTAGACGCTGGCCTGAGCGCTGTCCGCCTCGGGCACATCGAAGCCAAAATGGAACGAGCGGACGATCACGGTTCGACCGTGTAGTCGATGGTCAACGCGCTCTGCATGAGCTCGAGAACGACCTCGCGTACCTCGAGGTGGACCGGGTCGCGCTCGTAGGCCCGGTAGGCGGCCAGATCGGGCCATGCCGTAGTCAGAGCAATGTCGCATGAGCGATCGCCCTCGATTTCGTTGCGGTCGACCCGCAGGTCGAGCAACCCCTCGATGCGTCCTCGCATCGATTCCATCGCCTCGGCGCATCGATCGCGTGTGGACGAATCGTGGAGCTTCACGAGAACCGTATGGACGTGCATGGGCGCGCTCCGGGCTTGGGACCGTTCCGCTCAGAGGAACGGGGTTTCCCTGTGCGGATCATGAAACCTACGATGGCCCCGTGAACGACGCCAAACGAGATTACGGACCGCCGGGCGACCGGCCATATCAGTGCTTCATGGGTCGATGGGAGGGACTCTGCAAGAGCTTCAGCCCCGACGGGGAATACCTCGACGGCAGCGCAGTGCACATGGACGTGTACTGGCTCGACGACAAGACATGGCATCTGCACGAGCACTTCGAGAACCTCTACGAGGTCGGCGAGACGGTGTACGACACGCCGATCAGCGTCGACGGACGTCGATGCTTCGCCACGAGTGAGCAGATCAGCCTCGAAGGAACCCAGCTCACCGCCTACAACTACGTGTTCACGATCGACAGTTCGATCAGCAACACGATCGTCTACAACAACCACTACTTCCTCGACCCGAACACTCGTCGCATCATCACGCACAAGGTGCGCGATGGGAAGACCCACCTGTTCCAGATCCAGGACTTCGTGCGAGTGATCCGTCCGTGATCGTTCAGAGCTCGCCGGAGGGTGAGCCGCATTTCGTGATCGCCATGTACCAGCACACCGCGTTCGCCGAGGCGCTGGCTTCGCGGTTCGGCAACGATGAGTTCGCTCCGATCGAGCCCACCGAACCCATGCGGTTCATCGTCGGCCACCACGACGAGGGCTGGGCAGAGCTAGACGAGTCGGCGCCGATGGACGAGGCGAGCGGGCTGCCCTACAACCTCACGGCCACTCCGCTTCCCGACATCATCGCTACCAGCGCCGGGTCGCCCGCGTTCAACGAATCGCACCATCCGTTCAGCGGCATCATCTCGTCGATGCACACCTACGGTCTGTACACCGGCAGGTACGGGTTGAGCGACAAGATCTTCCTCGATGCAATCCCGTCGGAGCTACGGCCCGATGTCGACGACATGCTCTCGGCCGAAGAGGCGCGCCAGGACCGACTCAAGGCGAACCTGGCCGAGACCGATCCCGACCACGCGACCGACGACTTCCTCTTCCACGCGTACAAGCAGCTTCAGTTCTTCGACACATTCTCGCTCTACTTCCACATGACCCACGAGGGAGCGCGAGGCCCGTCGACATTCCTCAACGTTCCGCGCAGCGTCGGCGACGACGTCACCGTCGAGGTGGTCGAGCGCGATGGGGGCGTGTACGCGCTCGATCCGTATCCGTTCGACCAGGACGACATCGAGTTCGTCACCGAAGGACGGCTGCTCGACCCGCAGCCGCCGGGGACCGACCTCGCATCGGTGCTCGACCGGACCGACGTGACCGAGCAGCGAGTCAGGTTGGTGGCGGCATGAGCTGGCACTCCGCCGATTGTCACCTTGGTGCCCGCTTTCGGTTCGCCGAAGGCGCCACCCGCCGCCGAGTCCGGTTCCTCCTCGCTTCGCTGCGGGGGCTTCCGTTCGGCGGCAGGTCCCGACACCTTCGTTGCTCCGGTGAACGACGGCCCAAATCGCTTCGTTGTGAAGCGCTGAAACGCGGGGGTGTCAGGCACCGAGCTCGGAACGTACTTGGTCCCAGATCTCTTGGAGCTCGGTGCCTGACACCGTCAAACTCAGCTCGGTGCGCGGAGGTCGCGCCGATAGGCACGAACCGCAGTGCGAGGAGGCCTGGTGCCTGACGCTGCTGCATTGGCGCTTTCAGTCAGGCGACAGGTGGTCACCTATCCGCCAACTCTCCTGACACGGGTTGCATTCGAGGTGCACGACAGATGAGTGAGCACACGGAGCCACGTCCCGATTCATTCTCAGAAGGCGTCGGGCGTTGGATCGGCGCCGCTGAGGTCTATGACGCCGAGGGCCGGTTCGCGGGCACGGGCCGCGACACCAGGACCGTGAAAGCCGACGACGGAGCCGGAACGGTGACCGTCGACGTGTCGTTCCAAGGACCGTTCTCCATGGCGGGGGAATACACGATCACCGATCGTGGCTCGCATCGCTTCTACGGAGGACCGTTGAACTACGGCTTCGCCGAGGCGTTCGGATCGGGTCTGGTGACCGCGCACAACTACTGGCACGACCACGGTCTTAGCCAACGCTTCTTCCTCATGGTGCTACCCGACGGCACACGGCAGATGTCGCTCGCCATCCTGAGCCGTGGTGAGCAGCTGCGGTGGACGGTGGTCGGCGAGTACCAACGCCAGGTCGATCTGGAGGGGTCCGAGCCGCCGCCAACCGTTCCGATGGACCCCGCGGAGCTGGCCGACGATCCTGCCGCCGGTCGTTCCGCGATCCTCCTGCACCGGCCGGGCCGCTGGGTCGGCGATCTGACGGTGGTCGGCACGGGTTCCGAAGACGCTGGTTCGACGCGATACAGCGAAGAGGTCGGTCGAGACGGCGATGCGCTGCAGATAGCCATCTCGGGATCAGGCCTCGGCCCCGATACGAGCTTCGCTTTGGCGACAGACGACTGGTCGGCGTGGACACCTCCCGGCGACGTAGTCGGCAGCTACAGCCTGAGCGGCGGCCGTGGCCTGTCGGGCCAGTTCCACCATCATTCAGAGGGTCTTCGGGTGTGGCGGCGCGAGGTCGCAGCGCTTGACGGCACTCTCAAGTCGGTGGTGCACAACTGGTATCGGGGCGACGAGCGAATCGGTGTCGTGCACGGCGTGTTGGCTTTCGAACCCTCCGATGGGTGAGCCGACATCCGACAGATTCGACGGCGCCTGGTTGGTAACCGAGTACGTGTTCGACCCCGACGGTTCGTTCGCCGGCACCGTTCGTCAGAACAGGGTCGTGGAACCGACCGACGGGCGACTTCGGGTCGCCCAATGGTGTGAGCCCGACGCGGCTCTCGAAGGCCATCCGATGGCGGCCTTCGCGGGCGAATGGGTATTCGAACTGGAGGTCGACGGCTCACAACGCCGCTACCTCGGACCCGACGTCGTCGGACTCGGTACCGAGTGGGCACCCGGAGCGATGACCGGCGAGGGGATATGGCCCCGGTTCGGCTACGCATTCGGGTCCTACAGCGTGTTGGTGGGGCCCGATCGTCAGCTGACCGGAGGCCGGTTCTCCGTCGCGGGACGCCCCGTTGCAGACATCGTCGGCGTCGCCATGCCCGAGGGAGGAGACGGCACGCCAACGCTCGATCTCGACACGCCGCCGCCCACAGCCGGCGACGAGTGGACCTTGCAGCGTGCGGTCGGCCCGATGCTGATCGCCGAGGCACGCCCCCAGCCCGACCAGCATCGACGTCTCTGGGCGATGCGCGATGCCGAGACCGACACCGAGATCACGATCATCGAGATCACCGACGCGGGCTCACCCCCGACCGTAACGATCACGGTCGACTAGGCCGATGCGCCCGGTGTCAGGCACCGAGCTCAACCCAACGGTGTCAAGCTTCGAGCTCAACCCAACGGTGTCAGGCACCGAGCTCAAAGTGATCTTGGGTCCCAGCGCGCCTTGAGCTCGGTGCCTGACACCACTGCATTGCGGTGCCTGGCACCGGGTTCCGGCTAGTCGTCGGGGATCCAGGAGAGCGGGCCGAAGACGACGTCGGTCATCCGGTCGCCCCAGGAGAGCTTCCAGGCGACCGCCATCGTGTAGTCGCGATCGATGATGAACTCCCGGCCCTTGATCTTGAACGGCTCTGAGCAGTGATGTTGGGTCGTGTAGAGCGCACGGCCATAGGCGATCGCGTTGCCGTGTAGGTCGGGTCCTTCGTAGGTGTGTCGGTTGCCGTTGCGTTGACGCACGTAGCTGAAGGTCCGGTCGATCTCACCGGTCATCGTCCATGTCTGATTTGCGCGGACGAGGTCGATCGGCTCGTGACGGACGGTGACCTCGACTTCACCCTTCGGCTTCTGGTCGGCCCCGAACACCTCGCACGAGCCGTTCCAGGTGCCCGCCACACGGTCGGGAAGAACGTGGGGCCAGGTGGCCATGTCGCGCTCCTCCTCGAGGAAGGCGTCGATGCGGGCCTTGGTCTCTGGGTTCGTGTCGTAGTCGTGTGCGTTCAAGTAGACGCCGTTGAAGACCGAGAACAGCGTCGGTCCTTCGTAGAGCAGCGACGAGTACACCTGGGTCTCGCCGTCGGGGAGGATCTGGTTGACGGTGTTGAGGTCGGCTCGCCAGGCGGGGGAGTAGTAGTGCGAGTCGACGAGCGATCCGTACGGATGGCCAGCGCCGAAGAAGTCGGGTCCGAGATAGACGCGGTTGTCGTGTTGATCGTCGACCCCGAATGCGAAGTCGCGGATCTCGAAGCGGTTCCTGAGCGGGCCGGTGTTCATGAAGTTGCAGTGCATGTAGTAGGTCGTGACGCCGTCCTCGAACACCGACGACCGGTTGACCTTGTTGAAGCCGGTGTGGTTGCCGTCGGCATCGAAGACCGACGGGAGGCCGTACCACTCGCCGGTGATCCGTTGCTGCCATTCGCTTGCTTCGTCGCTCATCGTGGCGTGTCTCCGTTTCGTCCCGCGTGTTCGAGGCTGTGACGTAGCCGTGCGCTCACTTCCGGACCGAGCAGCTGGTCGACCCGACCCCACACCGGGTCGACATCGGGGTTGAAGATCGCCGCTCGGTTCGCGGCGTCGCGCTCGGCGAGGTCGATGGCCTCGGCGTTGACCAAAGCGGGTGGGACGCCGCTGGTGACCAACCCGAGCCAGTGGTCGCGATATGCGTCGACGATCGGTCCGATGCCGACGAACGCCTGCTCGTCGGCCCGGTGTGCGAGCATCCAGGCCGACATGAGCTGCCACTGACGCGGTGACAGGTGTGCCGGCGTCAGTCCCTCGACCTCGGACGCAGAGTCGTGCGCCTCGGTGAGTGGCCCGAAGCAGTGGTCGAGATAGGCGAGGTTGGCGCCCGGGTCGACCCGCGGGATGAGATCGAGGTGAAACGCGTAGTGCGGCCCGGCCAGTACGGCATCGAGCGTGAAGTGGGGAGTGGCGCTGTCGGGTGCGGTGAACGCGAAGAGCATGTGGCTGTCGAGACCGAACGCCTCGACGGTCATGCCGATCGAGACGATCGTGGCGTCGTCGCCGGACAGGACGCGGTGGGCGCCGACGTCGGAGCCGTCGACGACCGACACGAGCGGAGTGTTCTCGGTCTCGACTAGGTCGAGCTTGTCGGCGATGGCTTCGGTCGTTCGTTTGCAGAGCTCGACGGTGTGGCTCGTCACCGCGTTGTCTCCGTTGTGGGGAACACCCACGCGGCGGACAGCTGCGGGTCGGCGCTGCGCGCGGGCGACGCGATGACCGCTACCGCTCTGCGCTCCTCTTCGTCGCTGGGCGCGGCGATCGCCAAACCCTTTTCGATCTGTGCCTGTCGCCAGCGACGGTATGCGAGCTGGATCGAGTCGGACTTCACGTGGAGCTCGGCCGACAGGTCGAACGGGATCAGTTCGGGGCGCTGCGACTCTACGGTGGCCTTGTCCTCTCCGAAGATCCTCAGCGTTCTCTTGACTGCGTCGCGATCGGCCCATGCGCCGGTGAAGAACGTACGGAACATGATGAACTTCGAGACCGTGGTCTTTTCGTCGCGGGGAATCGCCGCGGTGAAGATCCTGATCTCGCCGAGCGGGAGGCGGACGATGAGCATCGACACGTTCGGGGGATAGAACCCGGTGGTCGTACGTACGGGCTGACGCTCTTTGTTGCGCGCGACCAGCGCCCAGATTCCCGCCGGCTTCGGAGGGTTCAGGTCGACGGTGGCCGTTACCGACGTGAGGTGATCGCTCTCGTGGCCCTCGACGAGCTCGAAGTCCTGGATCTCGGGCTGATCGGCGTTGCCGAACGAGCCCGAATGAACGAACGGCGTGTGGGATATGTCGACAGCGTTCTCGATGACCCGGCCGTAGTTCGCGTTCCACTCGAACTCGCCGAACACGGCCCGGTAGCCGTCGGCCTTTGCCTCGGTGGTGAACTCGAGCCCGGCGAGCTCGGGTATGGGCGGACGCTCCTCTGCGGGGAGATCGCCGAGGAACACCCAGATGAACCCGTAGCGTTCGACGCTCGGGTAGGCGTCGACGCGCGCCTTCTTGGGGATGGCGAGGTCCTCGCGGTTGGCCGGGATCTCGACGCATGCCCCGTCGGCGTCGAAGAGCCAGCCGTGGTAAGGGCATTCGACACATCCGCGTTTGACGCGCCCGCCGGCGAGCGACCCGCCGCGATGAATGCAGATGTCGGACTGTGCGTTGATGGTGCCGTCGTCGCTGCGCCACAGGACCAGGTCGTGGCCGTGAACGCGCGCCATTACGGGCTGGTCGGTGACAGCGTGTCCGTGTTCGATCGCGTACCAGTGGTTGGTGATCAGCACCGCGCTCGGCTCGTCCATCACTCGGGACGAGGAAGCACGCGGTCGCCGCCCCAGAGGGTTCGGACGAGGCGGTCGGTCATCTCTTCGCCGAAGAAGCGCACCGACATCACGTTGGCCGGATCACGCTCCGCGATGTTGCGCCGCCTGGCCAGGTCGTCGGCGGCGAGCTGAGCCCGGCGATCGCGAGGTACCGGGGTGGCCTCGTCGACGTATGTCAGCCAGCGGTCGACGCGATCGTGAGCCAGCTCGCTGATCTGGTCGAGTCGCTCTTCGTTGTAGCCCTCGCCGGGCGCGGTGAAGCAGATCGCCACGTCGGATAGAGCTTGGCGCACATACAGGGCTTTGGATGTGAACGGTGCCAGGCCTTCGTCGCGGTGGAGCTCGAGGAACTGTTCGTTGAGCGGTGCGTAGTACTTGTCGAGCGCTTCGGTGTCGAGCATCAGATCGGAGCGCGGGTTGTAGTCGATGTAGAACCAGAGGTCGGGGAGGGTTCCCCAGGCGATGCCGAGGTGAGGCACGTCGATCTGGGGTCCGAGCCATGCGGTCACATGCATGTTGGTGAACCCGAGTGGCGGGTTTCCGATCCAGGAGTGGACCAGCCAGTCGACCTCCGGGCCCACGTATGCGGCCAACCGCCCCGCCGGGTATTCGTTCTCGCCGCTGTAGGACTCCAAGTCCTCCGTGCTCGGGTCGCGGGTGAACTCGAAGCGTGCTTCGAGCTTTTCCATCAGTTCTTCGGTGATCGACCAGAGGCGGTCGAACGTTGCAGTTGAATCCGTCACCTCGCGCTTGTCGAAGATCTCCTCGACACCCTCGACTGTTTCGCGCACCATGCCCTCCGGGATACCGTGATCGTTCAACGCCGTTCCGGCTGGCGGAACGACGTTCCTGTTCGGCTGACGTTAGGTGCGGCGATGGTTGTGAGTCAACGTGTGCGCTCGACGCTGTATGTGCCGGGTGATCGCCCGGATCGTTTCGACAAGGCAGCGGCTTCCGGCGCAGACGCGATCATCATCGATCTGGAGGATGCCGTACGCGAGTCGGCCAAGGTCGAGGCCCGCCGCAACGCCGGAGCGTGGCTCGATGCAAACCCCGAGGCGAGGGCGTGGGTACGTGTGAACAACCGGCCGGACGTGCTCGCCGACGACCTGGCCATGGCGCGCGACTGCGCGCCGCTCGGCATCGTCATGCCCAAGGCCGACGCCGAGAGTTGTGACCAGGACGGTGTGGCGGTTCTCGCCTTGGTCGAGTCAGCGGCGGGTGTCGCAGATGTCGACGAGATCGCGGCACTGCCCGCGGTCGTGCGGGTTGCGGTCGGCGAGGCAGACCTGTGCGCCGACCTCGGCCTCGATCCGTCGGACGATGCTCGCGAGATGTGGCCTGTCCGCAGCCGCGTAGTCGTCGCTTCGGCCGCGGCTGGATTGCCGGGACCGACCGGGCCTGTGTTCACGAACCTCGACGACCCCGACGGGCTGCGCACGACGAGCGAAGCCCTGCGTCGACAGGGGTTCACCGGACGCTCGGCTATCCACCCCGATCAGGTTCCGATCATCAACGAGGTGTTCTCGCCGTCCGACGAGGAGGTCGCGTGGGCGACATCGGTCGTCGCCGCGCACGAGGCATCCGGCGGAGGAGGCGCTGTCGTCGACGGCGAATTCTTCGACGCCGCCGTCGTCCGCCGCGCCCGGAGCATCCTCGCCCGCGCCTGAGCTTGGACCACGGGGTGTCAGGAGGCCGCACGGTTAGGTGCCCGAGCCCGAACCACATGGGTGTCAGGCACCGAGCTCAAAGCGCTCTCGGACCCAGACTACTTTGAGCTCGGTGCCTGACACCGTTGGGTTCGCGGTGCGCGACACCTAACCGTGCGGCCTCCTGACACCGTTGGGTTCGCGGTGCGCGACACCTGGCGACGGGGCTACTCGACCAGCACCGAGGATGCCTGCCAGCTGCGGCCGGCTACGAGGTCGGTGTCGCGCGACACCTCGCGATTCGTTGCCCGCCTCGGGAACAGCTCTGCGTCGAGGCGCAACTCGTCGGCCGCGGCGATGACAGCTTCGGGAGTGTTGATCGTTCCGTCGTAGGGTGCGCTCCGCTTCGGTGACCACAGCGAGTCGCGCGGTGGGTTGAGCACCATCGTGCCGCCTACAGGAGACCCGGTGGGCGCGCACGCCGCTACGCAAAGTCGGTTTTCAGCCGCCCGTTCGACGAGTGCCAGCTCGACCTCCCAGCGATGCTCGGGCCGGTAGCACACGGCGATGACGTGTGCGCCTCGGATCGCTGCGAGCCTGAAAACCTCGGGGTATCGGTGGTCGTCGCCGATGACGATCGCCAGATCACCCCACGGGGTCACATAGGTCGTCAGCTCATCTCCGAGATCGGTCACGTCCGCCAAACGATCGGCCTGGTGGAGTTGGTCCTGCTCGTGAACCAGCCCGGCATCGGTCCACACCTGACCGACGTGGTGACCATCGACGAAGGTCGTCGTGACGATGTGGACACCGGGGCCGACGTTCTTGGG
Organism: Acidimicrobiales bacterium; assembly: GCA_965216815.1. Classification (GTDB taxonomy): domain Bacteria; phylum Actinomycetota; class Acidimicrobiia; order Acidimicrobiales; family SHLQ01; genus JADFOM01. Next base: position 1,008,508 of record OZ244202.1, read on the forward strand.
TACCGGCGATCCCTCGGGGAGGACCACGAGGTCGACCGACTCGGCCGAGACACGATCGACTAGAGCAGGCTCGGCGAGCGCGCCGGGCAGGCATACCGCCGAGACCCGCTCGGGCACGGTGTCGCCAGGTACAGCGGAATCGGGTTTGGCCAGGTCGTCGTAGAGCTCCGGCCGTCGACCGGCGAGCCTGCGCCGTGCACGATCGGCGAGCGAAAGGTCGACGTCGGCGGCGATCACCTCCTCGGTGGAGCGGCTCGCTCGAGCAAGAACGTTCCCGTCGGGGTCGACGATCTGACTTTCCCCGGCGCCGTCGAGGGCTTCGGCCGGTACACCGAGCTGCCGGCTGAACGCCTCGACCTGGTCGGCCGGCAACAGCGGACCGATCTTGTTCGCTGCCACGACGAACACACCGTTCTCAACGGCGCGCACGGGTATGTGGAGCGCGGCCTCGTCGAGCGCGAACGAGTTGAGGCTGTTGGTCAGCAGCCGCGCCCCTCGCACCGCGAAACCCCTGGGGGTCTCGAAGGTCACGCCGTCCATGCACGAGTACATGCCGACCGGTCCGAACGGTGTGTCGGCGACGGGGTTGGCCTCGAAACCGCCGCTCAGGAATGCGCGCTCGTTGCCCATGAGTGTCTGCTTGTCGGCTGTCGAGACGATCGATCCATCGGGTCCGATCATCACGTTCGTCACCGTCACGCGGTCGTCCGGTCTCGGCACGGTGACCGTGATCGTGAGGTGCAGCCCATGGTGAGCCGTGCGGGAGCGGACCTCGCCGAGCCAGGGGCCGTCGAGGCCGACCGCCACCGACCGGCAATGGGCGTCGTTCTCGTAGACCGAGATGTGGTTGGCGAACTCGCCGAACACGACGAGGTCTGCGCCGGTCTCGGCGGCGTTGTCGAGCATTCGGAGGCAGGTGGCCAGGTTCTCTTCCACGTCGGCGGTCGACGCGAACTGAGCGGCAGCTACCCGAAGTTTGTCGAGCGTCACGTTCGCGTCGCCTCGCGTGCGCCCATGCGTGCCGACAGCTCGCGCGTTGCCTCGACGAGCGCCGCAGCCGAGCTGGCCACCTCGTCGCGAAAGCGCTCGACCGGCCCGCAGATGCTGATCACGGCGACGGGTTGGCCGGTGTGGTCGAGGATCGGAGCTGCGACCGACCCGGCTCCGGTCTGACGCTCGCCGAGCGATACTGCGAACCCCTGCTGGCGAATGCGTTGGAGGTCGGAGCGAAGCTCTGTCTCGGAAACGATCGTGAGGTCGGTGAGGGCGTCGAGCCGGTGGTTGGCGAGATAGCGGTCGATCTCCTCGTCACCCATCCACGCCAGGAAAGCCTTCGAGGATGCTCCGGCGTGTAGCGGGAACGCCGATGCGACCTGGACGGTCATCTTCACCTCTCGCGCAGGGGTGACCTGATCGACGTAGACCCGCTCGTCGCCGTGTAACACCGAGAGCGTCGCAGTCTCATTGGTCTTCCTGCTCAGCCGGTGCATCGCGTCGACGGCGATGCTACGCACGTCGAGTCGCTCGAGGTAGGTCGACGCCAGCTGTAACACGCCGGGGCCGAGCCCATAGCGGCGGGTTTCGGGGTCGGCGATGACGAGCCCGCGATCGCACAGCGAGGTGACGATTCGATGCACGACAGCCTTCGATATCCCGAGCTCGTTGGCGATGTCGGTGACGCCGAGCGTGTCGGGGGCGTCGGCGAACAGAAACAGCACGTCGGCGGCGCGCTCGATGGTGGCAACGCCCCGTCCGTTCGATGACTTCGCCAACGGTTGTTTCCCCCTGAGGTCGGTTTGAGGCCGGGACCGCCGACTTCCGGATCGACGTTCCGCTGAGTGGAACCCTAGCGGCGCGTCGGTTGCCGAACCGCACGGTGTACGAGAGACTGGGCCCCGTGTTCCTCTGGGAGAAACGCTGTTTCGGAATCTGCCGGGGTGACTGAGTCGCCGGCCGGGCCGCTCGGCGATCTCCGCGTGCTCGACGTGTCGACAGTGCTCGCCGGACCCCTCGCGGGCCAGGTGCTCGGCGACTACGGCGCCGACGTCATCAAGATCGAGCACCCGACGAAGGGCGACAGCCTTCGTGGCCATGGTGCCCAGAAGGACGGGCAGGGTCTCTGGTGGAAGATGGTGGCACGAAACAAGCGCTGCGTAGGGCTCGACCTGGGAAAACCCGAGGGCGGCGAGTTGTTTCGCGCCATGGCGCGCGATGCCGATGTGATCATCGAGAACTTCCGGCCGGGAACGCTGGAGCGCTGGGGCCTTTCCTACGACGTGTTGTCCGAGCACAACGAAGGCCTCGTGTTGTGTCGGGTGACCGGATTCGGCCAGGACGGGCCCTACGCCGACCGTCCCGCCTTCGGCACGCTCATCGAGGCGATGAGCGGCTTCGCGCACATGACCGGCGAGGCCGATGGACCGCCGACGCTGCCACTTTTCGGTCTGGCCGACAGCTTCACCGCCATCAGCGCCGTCGCGGCCATACTCACGGCGCTTCACCACCGCGAGCGCACCGGCGAGGGTCAGGTCGTCGATCTCAGCATTCTCGAACCTCTCGCGACGGCGCTCGGTCCTCACATCGTGACCTACGACCAGACCGGCAAGGTCGCCATGCGGTCGGGCAACCGTTCGACCAACAACGCGCCTCGCAACACCTACATCACCGCCGACGGCCACTGGGTTGCGGTTTCGACTAGTGCCGACGCCATAGCGCGCCGCGCTATGCAACTCGTCGGCCGACCCGATCTCGCCGACGAGCCGTGGTTCGCAACGGGAGCGGGTCGTGCCGAACACGTCGAGGAGGTCGACCCTCCGGTCGCCGAATGGATCGGCGCTCGTTCGCTCGAAGAGGTCCGCGAGGCGTTCGATTCGGCCGAGGTCCCGCTCGCATGCGTGTACGACGTCGAGCAGTACATCGACGATCCCCAGGTGCGTGCACGCGGTGCCGTTGCGGTCGTCGACGATCCTGCGCTCGGCCCGGTTCGCATGCAGAACGTGCTCTTCGGCCTCTCGGCGTCGCCCGGCTCGATTCGACACACCGGCCGCGAGCTCGGCGCCGACACCGACGAGGTTTTCGGCGATGAGCTCGGGGTGCCCGCCGAGCGTCTCCGCGAGCTGCGCGACGAAGGCGTCATCGCATGAGCGACGTCGACGCATTGATCGACCTCGTCTCACGTTCGACGGTGTTCGACCTCGGGCGGACGATGAGCAACGGGATGGCTCAGTCGCCCAACCACCCCACCTTCCGTCACTGCCTCGACCGACGTCACGGCGATCGTGTGCGCGACGACGGCGGGTCGGCTGCAGCCGACCTGCTCACGACCGGATGTCACGTCGGCACCCACGTCGACGCGCTCGCCCACGTCAGCCACGACGGTGAGCTGCACGGGGGAGTCGACGCCGAAGAGGCGCAGTCCGGCGGGCGATTCGACGTTCTCGGCATTCACGAGCTCTCGCCGTTCGTGGGGCGCGGCGTTCTGGTCGACCTGCCGGCGGCACTCGGCGTCGAAGTGTGCGATCCGGGCTATGAGATAACCGTCGACGATCTCGAAGCCACCGTCGAGCGCCAGGGCACGACCATTGGCGCGGGAGACGCGGTGCTCATACGTAGCGGGTGGGGCGTGTATTTCGACGACGCCGACCGCTACCGCGGCAATGCGACGGGCGTTCCCGGCGTGGGTGAGGCCGGGGCCAGATGGTTGGCCGAGCGCGGTGTCGCGCTCGCCGGTGCCGACACGATCGCGTTCGAGTGCCTGCCGGCCGGGTCGGGACATGCCCTGCTCCCGGCGCATCGCGTGCTTCTCGTCGAGGCCGGCATCAACATCATCGAGGCGCTCGATCTCGAGGCGCTGTCCGCCGCCGGAGTGCACGAGTGCCTGTTCGTGCTCGCTCACCTCGACCTCTACGGCGCCACGGGCGCGCCCGCGCGACCGCTCGCGATCGCGTGAACGAGACGATACTCCAGCGCCTGTCGGCACTCGCCGTCGGCGATCTGCCCCGCGAGGTCACTTCGACGATGCCTGCACGGGTGCTCGACATCATCGGCATCGCGGTGCGTGCAACGACGCTCGACACGAGCGCGGCGGTCACCGAGTTCGCTCTCGACCAGGGCTCGGCGGGCCAGGCGACCGCCATCGGTGCCGACGTTCCCGTATCGGCGACCGATGCAGCCTTCGTAAACGGGGTGCTCGCCCACTCACTCGACTACGACGACACACACCTGCCGTCGATCTTGCATCCGAGCGCTTCGGTCGTACCTGCAGCGCTCGCGGTGGGGGAATGGAGCGATGCGCGCGGCCCCGATCTACTCGCTGCGGTGGCGGTCGGACTCGAGATCGCCGTCCGGCTCGGCATGGGTGGCTACGACGATCGCGCCAGGCAGTCGGTGTACTTCGAGCGAGGCCAGCACGCCACCTCGATTTGTGGCGCGGTCGGATCGGCAGCGGCGGCGAGTCGGCTGCTCGGCGCCGACGCCGACGGGGTCGGCCACGCCATGGCGATCGCTTGCAGCATGGCGAGCGGAATCATCGAGGCGAACCGCGAGGGTGGCACCGTCAAGCGGCTTCACTGTGGCTGGGCGGCGCGCGCCGGGGTCACGGCCGCTCAGCTAGCCCGCCGCGGCATCACCGGGCCGGCCACCGCCATCGAAGGCCGGTTCGGTCTCTTCACGGCATTCCTGGGCGACTATGCGAACCACGCCGCCACGATCGCCGACCTCGGCGATCGCTGGAATGCGACCGACATCTTCTACAAGCCCTACCCCGCGAACCACTTCACCCACACGGGCATCGACGCCGCGATGGCGGTGCGCGAGCGCGGCATCGGGCCCGATGACGTCGCACGAATGACACTGCGTGTGGCTCCGCCGACGGTTCGCACGATCGGCGACCCGATCGACGTCAAGCGTGCTCCCGAGACCGGCTACCAGGCGCAGTTCAGCGGCCCATACACCGTCGTTGCCGGACTGCTCGGCGGCGAAGGACTCGGGGTCGGGCTCGGCGATTTCACCGACGCACTCGCACAGGACCCGCTCCGTCGGTCACTGATGGAGCGGGTTTCGGTGGTGGGCGACGACTCGCTGCTCGACATCTACCCCTATCAGTTCCCGGCGCGCCTCGAGGTCGAGACGGCCGACGGAGCGACCGTGGTCGAGGAGGTGCTCACCAACAGGGGCGGCAACGACCGGCCACTGTCGAGCGCCGAGCTGGCGACGAAGTTCGGCGACAACGTCGACGGCCTGGTCGAGCCCGCCGCAGCCGACGAGATCATCTCCGCAGTCGAGTCCCTGAAAGCGACCACCACGGCGGCGAACGTGATGGCACCGATCGCGAACAACGAGGCCCCACGACCGTGAAGCTCGACCCGGTCACCCTCGCCGTGCTCAAGGGCCGTCTCGAACAGCTCGTCGACGAGATGGACGCCACGCTCTTCCGCAGCGCGTTCAACCCGATCATCGCCGAGGCCCACGACGCATCGCATGGCATCTACGACGCGGACACCGGGGCGACCGTGGCCCAAGGCAGCGCCGGGCTGCCGGTGTTCGTGGGGTCGATGGCCGGAGCTGTCGCTCTGGCGATCGACTGCGCGAACGATGCCGGCGGCCCCAAGGACGGTGACGTTTGGGTGTTCAACGACCCGTACAGGGGCGGAACGCACCTAAACGACATGAAACTCGTGCGCCCGTACTTTCACGACGGTGAGCTGTTCTGCTGGCTCGCCTCGGTCGGCCACTACACCGATGTGGGTGGCGACGTCCCCGGCAACTACAACCCGTCGGCGACCCACAGCGAACAGGAAGGGTTCCTGGTCGAGCCCATGAAGCTGCGCGACCGCGGCGAGCTGCAAGCCGACGTGGTCGCGCTGATCCGCGACATGGGTCGAGTTCCAACCAACGCCTACGGCGATCTGAACGGCCAGCTCAACGCGCTCGATTTGGGCGTGCGGCGATTCGGTGACCTGATCGCCGACTTCGACGGACCCACCCTCGCGGCGGCCTTCTCGGCCCTGACCGCTAGGGCCGAAGAACTCATGCGCACGAGCATCTCCGCTCTGCCCAACGGCACCTGGTCGGTCGACGACTTCCTCGACAACGACGGCTCCAAAGACGACCCGGTTCTGGTGGCGCTCGATCTGACCATCGACGGCGACCGGCTCACGATCGATCTGAGCCGGACGTCCGATGCGGTCGCCGGACCCATCAACATCTCGCGCTCGACCGCGATCGCCGCGTGTTACGTCGCGCTCAAGCACATCTTCGTCGACGTACCCGCCAACGCCGGTTGCCTGGCGCCGGTCGATGTGATCATCGAAGACGGGTCGCTGCTCGACGCCAGGTGGCCCAGGCCGGTGGCGGGTTACACCGAGACGATCCTGCGGGTGATGGATTGCATCTTCAGGGCCGTTGCGCTGGTCGACCCCTCGCTCAGCACCGCGCCCTCGTACGGAACGATCAACGCGCTGTCCTTGGCGGGTACGTCGCAGAACGACGACGAGTGGGTGATGTTCACGTTCTACGGCGGCGGGCTCGGTGCGAGTCCGGTCAGCGACGGACTGACCCACGGGAACGCACCCCTGTCGACGGCGACGATTCCCCCGGTCGAGATCCTCGAGGCCACCTATCCCGTCCGCTACACGCGCTGGGCGCTGCGGACTGATTCGGCCGGTCCCGGCGCCTTCCGAGGTGGCCTCGGCGCCGAGTACGAGATCGAGCTCCTGGCCGATGAGGCCGAGGCCTTCGCCTTCGGGGATCGTGGGAGATTCGCCCCGCCGGGCATCGCGGGCGGTTCCGAAGCCGCGCTCAACGAGATCGAGTTCTCGGTCGGGAGCGAGGTCGTTCGGCCACCGCTGGCCTCCAAGATCGTCGGTGTCCGACTCAGCCGTGGGGATCTGGTGCGGATCCACTCGCCCGGCGGCGGCGGCTACGGCGAACCGGCCGAGCGAGACCCCGAGGCGGTCGCGCGCGACGTGCGCCTCGGCTACGTCAGCCCCGACGCCGCCGCCGCCGACTATGGAGCGCGGCGGTGAGCGAGACGGTCATCGGCATCGACGTCGGCGGCACGTTCACCGACGTCTTCGCCGTCGACGATGCGTCGGGCGAATACCGCGTGACGAAGGTTCCGTCGACGAGGGGCGAGGAGGCCCTTGGGTTCCTCGCCGGAATCGGGGGAGTCGTCGACACGCTCGATCGGGTCGCGGCTGTCGTGCACGGCACCACGGTCGGCACCAACGCGCTGCTCGAACGCAAGGGAGCGCGGACGGGGCTCATCGCGACAGCCGGCTTCCGCGACGTTCTCGAGATGCGACGACGCGACCGGCCGCGCACCTGGGGTTTGCGCGGTGACTTCGAGCCGGTCGTCGAACGCGACATGCGGCTCGAGATCGCCGAGCGCGTCGGGGCCGACGGTGTCGTGGTGTCGGCCGTCGACGTCGAGGAGGTGAAGGCCCGCGCCAGGGAGTTGCTCGCCGCTGGTGCAGAGGCATGCTGTGTTGCCTTCATCAACGCGCACGCGAATCGCCAGAACGAGCTGGCGGCGCTGTCGGCCATTCGCGATGTCTGGCCGAACGAGCACGTGACCGCAGCTGTCGAGCTGCTCCCTGAGATACGCGAGTTCGAACGCACCAGCACAGCGGCGCTCAACGCGTACCTCCAACCGGTGGTCGGCGACTACCTGGCAGAGCTCGAGTCGGCACTCGCCGATGGTGGATTCGCCGGACGCTTCTACCTCGTGCAGTCGAACGGCGGGGTCATGACGTCGACGGCGGCTCGCGCCCTGCCGGTGCGCACGGCGCTCAGCGGACCTGCTGCGGGTGTGATAGCGGCCGCCCACCTCGCCGCTGCTGCAGGATTCGACAACGTGATCACCTGCGACATGGGGGGCACGAGCTTCGACGTCGCTGTCATCGCCGACGGGCAGACCGTCACCGGGCCGCAGGCGAGCATCGATTTCGGAATGGTGATCCGTACGCCGATGATCGAGATATCGACGATAGGCGCCGGCGGTGGCTCCCTCGCCTGGGTCGATTCGGGAGGGCTGTTGCGAATCGGACCGGAGTCGGCCGGTTCGAATCCGGGACCTGCGTGCTATGGGCGCGGCAACGAGCGACCGACCGTGACCGACGCCCATCTCGTGTTGGGTCGCCTGAACGGTGACGTGCCGATCGGGGGACTCGACCGTCTCGACGGTGACCTCGCACGCGCCGCGGTCGAACGCCACGTCGCCGTGCCGCTCGGTCTAGGCATCGAGGAAGCGGCCGAGGCGATTCTTCGAGTCGCGACGAGTCGAATGTCCGGGGCGATCAGGCTCGTGTCCATCGAACGCGGACACGACCCAAACGATTTCGTGGCGATGCCGTTCGGAGGAGCCGGGGCCCTTCACACCTGCGGCCTCGTTGCCGAGGTGGGGCTGGCCGGCGCGCTCGTCCCCCGGTACCCCGGCGTCACGAGCGCTCTCGGATGCGCGATCGCCGATGTGAGACACGATGTGGTGCGGTCGATCAACGAGCGAGTCGACCAGCTCGACCCCGATCGGCTCGGCGAACGGCTCGACGAGTCCGAGACCGAGGTGCGCGCGTTCCTCGAGAGGTCGGGTCTTGCGTTGACCGACATCGAGGTGCAGCACGAGCTCGACATGTCATACGTCGGACAGACCCATACCGTCACGGTGCCGATCGGCGGGCGCAGCGACGTGAGTACCGCAGGTCTCGGCGCGCGCTTCGACGAATGCTACGCGGCGGCCTACGGCCGCGTGCTCGACGACGTGGCGACCCAGGTGATAGCCGCCCGTACGACCATCACCGGCACCCGACCGAAGATCGAGGCCGAATCCCTGGCCCCTTCGGTCGACCCGGACGTGGCTGTCACCGCCGGCACGCGCCGGGTGTTCTTCGACGGACGCTGGTGCGAGACGCCGATCCTCGCCAGGCTCGGACTGCCGGTGGGCTGGTCCGGCGAGGGACCGCTCGTGCTCGAGCAACCGGACGCAACGATCGTCGTCGAGCCGGGTTTTGGCGTCGAGGTCGACCGATGCGGCAACCTCGTCATCGAGGCGTCCCGATGAACGCCGAGCTCGACGTCGACCCAGGCCGCACAGCGCTGCTTCTCGTCGATCTCCAGAACGACTTCATTCACCCCGAGGGCACCTATGCGCGAAACGGGGTGACGGCTGCGGAAATCGGCAGCCTCCCCGCCGCGCTCGTGCCGGCGATAGCGGCGGCACGAGACGCCGACATGCCGATCGTTGCCACGCTGTTCACCATCGTGGCCGGACCCGAAGGTCCGATCATCGCCCAACATCTTCGAGAGCTGCGGCCATTCCTCAGCGAGGGCGATTTCGCATCGGGTTCGTGGGGTCAGGCGCCGGTCGACGAGCTCGGTCCGATCGACGTGACCATCGAGAAGGTGACCTATTCGGCATTCCATGCGAGCCGCCTCGAGTTCGTTCTCCGCTCCCTCGGTGTGACGTCGCTGATAGTCGGAGGGATCGTCACCAATGGCGGTGTCGCTTCGACGGTTCGCGCCGCGCACGTCCTCGGGTTCGACACGACCGTGCTCAGCGACGGCTGTGCCGCCTTCAGCGCCGATGCACACGATGTCGCGATCGGCTCGCTGGCCACCGTCTCGCGGATCTCGACGATCGCCGAGGTCTGCACGTCGATCGTCGGCGGTGAGCGTCGATGACGCCGGGTTCGTCAGCTTCCGGTGGGGAAGCCACCCGCCTTGGCGACGAGACTGGGCGTTCCGTGGCCGAGGGTCGACTCCAGCCAGTCGGTGACGCCGATTGCGGCGTCGAGGTCGATACCGGTGTCGTGGCCCATGCGGTGGAGCATGTAGACGACGTCCTCGGTCGGCACGTTGCCGGTGGCCTCCGGCGCGAACGGGCAACCGCCGACGCCACCCGCGCTCGTATCGAAGGTGCGCACGCCGGCACTGATCGCAGCGACGATGTTGGCGAGCGCCGTGTTGCGGGTGTTATGGAAGTGCCCACGCAGGGCGATGCCGCCGAAGCGCGAACGAATCGCCGTAAAAAGAGCGGTGATCTGGTCGGGCACCCCGACCCCGATCGTGTCCGCCAGGTTGATCTCATCGGGGGCCGTCTGCGCGACCCGCTCGGCGATGTCGACCACCCTCTCGGCGGGAACCTCGCCTTCGAACGGGCATCCGGCGGCCGCGGCCACCGTGAGCGACGTGCGCGCCCCGCCGTCTCGGGCGATGGCCGAGATCGATTCCCACCGCTCGATCGCCTCGGCGATCGACGCCCGCTGGTTCTTCTGGCTGAACGTCTCCGATGCGACGACGACCCCTGTGACCTCGTCGACGCCCGCTTCGAGCGCTCGCTCTACTCCACGGTCGTTCATGGCGAGCGCGCTGTACCGCACGCCGTCTGGTCGGGGCACCCCGGCCATGACCGCGTCGCAGTCGGCCATCTTCGGAACTGCCTTGGGGTTCACGAAACTCGTCGCTTCGATGCGTGTGTGACCCGCACCGATCAGGCGGGTGATCAGTTCGATCTTCGCGTCCGAGTCGAGCTCGGCCGGATCGGCCTGAAGCCCATCGCGGGGCGCGACTTCGACGATCGAGATCTCATCAGACATAGGTACGACATCATAGGAGTGGCATGACTGGTGCACTTTCCGACATCCGAGTGGTCGAGCTGGGGACACTCCTGGCCGGTCCGTTCTGTGGCCAACTGCTGGCCGACCATGGCGCCGAGGTGATCAAGATCGAGCCTCCGGGCTCTGGCGACCCCATGCGTGCTTGGGGTCAGGAGAAGGCCGACGGCAAGTCGCTGTGGTGGCCGGTCGTCGGACGGGGGAAGAAGTCGATCACGATCAACCTGCGCGAAGCCGCAGGACAACAGCTCGTCAAGGATCTCGTCGCCGAAGCCGACGTGCTCCTCGAGAACTTCCGGCCGGGCACGCTCGAGAAGTGGGGGCTGGGCCCCGACGTTCTGCTCGGCATCAATCCGAGGCTGATCGTCACCCGCGTGTCGGGCTACGGACAGACGGGGCCGTACTCAACGCTGCCGGGGTTCGGCGCGATCGGCGAGGCGCTGGGCGGTATCCGCTACACGACCGGCGATCCCGATCGCATGCCGAGCCGTACCGGCATCAGCATCGGCGACACCCTAACCGCAATGTTCGCGACGATCGGCACCCTCAACGCGCTGCACGCTCGCGTCCGCACCGGTGCAGGCCAGGTGGTCGATGCGGCGCTCTACGAGTCGGTGCTCGCCGTCATGGAGTCGCTGCTCACCGAGTACCACGTCGCCGGGTTCATCCGCGAGCGCACCGGCTCGCTCATTCCCAACATCGCCCCTGCGAATGTGTATCCGACCCGCGATGGCAAGATGCATCTGATCTCGGGCAACCAGGACACGGTGTGGCGCCGGCTCGCCGAAGCGATGGGCAGGCCCGAGCTCGGCGAGGATCCCCGATATGCGACCCACATCGCCAGGGGCGACAACCAGCACGAGCTCGACGAGCTCATAGCGGAATGGTCGGTGACCGTCGACTCGGAGGATCTCCACGAGCTGCTCAACGAACACGCCGTCCCCAACGGTCGCATGTACCGCGCTCCCGAGATGCTCGAGGACGAGCACTTCGCTGCGCGCGATGCGATCAGCTGGCTCGACAGCCCCGATTTCGGTTCGATTCCCATGCAGAGCGTCGTGCCCAAGTTGTCGGAGACCCCTGGCTCCATCGCCTGGACCGGACCGAAGCTCGGCGAACACAACCTCGAGGTGCTCCGCGACGTACTCGACCTCGACGACGAGGCCATCGAGGCTCTCGAAGCCGGCGGCATCATCGCCGCGGGGGACTGAGCATGGGCGCGCTCGACAACGACTACGCCGCCTCGGGCTTCGCGCGGCGGCTTGGATTCGGCGCGCGGCCGGCGCTCGTCGTCATCGACTTCTGTCGTGCCTATCTCGATGAATCCTCGCCCCTCTACGCCGACGTCGAGCCGGCGCGGGCGTCGACCGAACGGGTGTTGGCGGCGGCGCGCGAGGCTGCGATCCCGATCGTCCACACCCGTGTCGAGTACCAGTCCGGCGGCTCCGACGGCGGCGTCTTTTTCCGCAAGGTCGGGGCGCTCGAGTGCTTCGTGCGTGGGAACCCGTTGGCCGAGCCGGGCGAAGGGCTCGAGCCGCAGGGCGACGAGATCGTCGTCACCAAGCAGTACGCATCGGCCTTCTTCGGAACGACGCTGTCGTCCACCCTCACCGCGCTCGGCGTCGACACGCTGATCCACACGGGGGTCTCGACGAGCGGTTGTGTCCGGGCGACAGCGACCGATGCCTGCCAGCACGGTTTCATCCCGGTCGTCGTGCGCGACGCGGTAGGCGATCGGGACCGGGGTGTTCACGAGTCGAACCTGTTCGATCTCGACGCGAAATACGCCGACGTCGTCTCCGAAGCCGAAGTGTTGGCGGAGCTAGCGGATCTTTGAGGTGTCAGGCACCCGGCGCAAGACGAACTTGGACCAAGATTGCAGGGCGCCGGGTGCCTGACACCATGCCGATTGGACCCGCAGGGGTAATCCGCGCGGTCTCCTGACACCGTTCGCATTCGAGCCAGCCGCTAACGTCGGGCGATGGCCGATCAGGAGCGATTCGCCGAATCAGCGATGCCGCTCATGGATTCGTTGTACTCGGGCGCGCTGCGGATGACCCGCAACCCCGCCGATGCCGAGGATCTGTTGCAGGAGACCTACCTCAAGGGATACCGCGCGTTCGAGTCGTTCACCGAGGGCACCAACCTCAAGGCGTGGCTGTACCGCATCCTCACCAACACCTACATCAACATGTACAGGGCCAAGCAGCGCCGCCCCGACGAGACCGACCTGGGCGAGGGCGAGGAGCTGTTCTTGTACCGCCGGCTCTCCGGCGCCGACCAGGCAGCCCTCAGCCGCAGCACCGAGGACGAGATACTCGACTGGGTCACCGAAGCCGAGGTTCTCGATGCGCTCGATGCCCTGCCCGACCAATACCGTCAGGCCGTGTTGCTCGCCGACGTCGAGGAATTCTCATACAAGGAGATAGCCGAGATCCTCGACGTGCCGATCGGTACGGTGATGAGTCGCATCCATCGTGGAAGAAAGCGGCTCCAACAGCTGTTGTACGACTTCGGTCGGCGTCGCGGGCTCATTGGCGAAGCCGACCAGGAACCAGCCGAAGCAACCGAGGTTTCCCCGTGACCGATCCGGACTGTGCCGATGGATGCGCCGACGCCGTCGACGTGCTGTACGAGTACCTCGACGGCGAACTCACGCCACAACGTAGAACCGAGATCCTCGCCCATCTCGAGGCATGCGCACCGTGTTTCGACGCCTTCGAGTTCGAACACGATCTCCGCACGGTGATCGCGAGCCACTGTCGCACCGAGGTGCCCGAGAAGCTGCGCAACCGCATCCAGGCCGAAATTGAGAGGACTAGCACCGCCAGGCGCGGCTGAGACTCTCAATTTCGGGGCAAGGGACAGTAGAGTGAGCGCCATGTCGCTGTTCGCCGCTGTCGTCTGGCACTACTGGATCGCCGTCGCAATCGCGATTCCCGCGCTCCTGTTCGTCGTCGCAACCATCATCGGATACCTCACCAAGGTCAGTCGCCCCCGCTACCCGCGGCAGTGACAACCCCTCATGGCTGACCCGGTCGACTGGGACTTCGCGGCACGCGTCGCCCGCCGGTTTGCCGCGCGCCACCCGTTCGGGTCGAGCTACGCGTCCCCCGAGCTCTTCGACGACTTCGAGCGCTACACCAGCCAGGCCGAACAGCTCGTCGGCGACGAAACCGGCCTCTGGTCTGCCTCCGGCGACGCCCGAGCCCGAGTGACCGACCGCAACGGCTGGGTCGACGCCAACCTCGCATCGTTCCAACGCATGCTCAAACCGCTGCTCGACAAGGTCGGCGACCGCATGAGCGACGGCCGACTCGCGCCGATCGGAAGCCGTCTCGCAGGCGCCGAGCTCGGGGTCATGCTCGGCTGGATGTCGGGCAGGGTGCTCGGCCAGTACGACATGTTGATCGTCGAAGACCAAGACACCGACGAACAGGACATCGTCTATTACGTCGGCCCGAACGTCGTCGCGCTCGAAAAGCGCTTCGCATTCGACCCCGACCAATTCAGGCTCTGGCTGTCGCTGCACGAGGTCACCCACCGTGCCCAGTTCACCGGTGTCCCATGGCTTCGCGAGTACTTCCTGTCGCTGGTCTCGGAGATCCTCGAATCGGTCGACCCCGACCCCGATCGCTTCCTCGAAGCGATCAAGCGCATGTCCCAGGCACGCAAGAACGGCGAGGACCCGTTCGGCGAAGGGGGCGTATCAGGCCTTCTCGCCACACCCGAACAACGCGAGGTCATGGACAAGATCGCCGGTCTGATGAGCCTGCTCGAAGGCCACGGCGACACCACGATGGACCGCGCGGGTGCCGACCTCATCCCGAGCGCCGACCGGTTCGGACGCGTGCTTCGCGCTCGCCGTAAGAACTCCAGAGGCCTGGTCCGGCTCCTCCAGCGGATGATCGGCCTCGACGCCAAGATCAAGCAATACGAGCAGGGCGAGGCCTTCATCGAAGCTGTCGAGACCGCCGGTGGTGAAGAGCTGATGAACCGGGTCTGGGAAAATCCCGAGCACCTGCCGTCGATCGCTGAGATCCGGGCGCCGGAGCTGTGGATCGAACGACTCCAAGCGGCTTCCGCGGCGTAAGCCTGGATACCGGTGCAAACGAGACCGTTCGAGACCTTCCTCGATCGGTGCAACTTCCCGCCTTCGGGAACCCCGGTCGTCTGCGCGGTCAGCGGGGGAGCCGACTCGAGTGCGCTGTTGGTGTTGGCGCTAGCGGCCGGCTGCCTGCCCTCGGTCGTTCACGTCGACCACGGGCTGCGGACCGACTCCGGCGACGACGCAGCTGCGGTCGTCGAGCTATGTGAACGCCTGGGCGTCGGCTGCAAGGTCGAGACGGTCGACGTCGAGCCCGGAGCCAACGTCGAGGAACGGGCCCGAATCGCTCGTCTCGGCGTGGTACCCGACCGAGCACTTCTCGGGCACACCGCCGACGACCAAGCCGAGACGTTGCTCTTGAACCTGTTGCGCGGCGCGGGTCCCGTCGGCCTCGCGGGCATGCCCGCCGACGACCGTCGACCGCTTCTCGCGCTCCGGCGTAGCGACACCCTGGCGATCTGTGAGCTGGCCGACATCGTCCCGCGGCACGATCCGATGAACGATGATCTCTCCCTGCGTCGTGTGCGCGTGCGAGATGAGCTGTTGCCGTTGCTCGACGACATCGCCGAGCGCGATGTCGCGCCGATCCTCGCCCGTAGCGCGGGTCTGTTCGCCGAGCTGGCTGACCTAGTAGAGGCCCTTGCCGCCGACGTCGATGCGACCGACGTGCGTGAGCTGAACGCCCTGTCCCCGGTCGTGGCCCGCGCCGCACTTCGCAAGTGGATCCGGGATGAATCGGGTGATCTCCACCCGGTCGACGCCGCTGCGCTGGAACGGGTCATGTCGGTCGTCCGTGGTGAGATCGTGGCTACCGAGGTGCCCGGCGGACAACGTGTCAGCCGTTCCGGCGGCACCCTCGCCCTGCACAGGGTTGGACCATCGGAGGGCCGCGCGCAAGAGTGAGCCCCATGGCCGCTCCTGCGTTCGACCCGACGCGACCGGGAATTGGGCGCGTCCTGCTCGACGAGTCGACGATCGCGGCGAGAGTCGACGAGCTCGGCCGGGAGATCACCGCTGACTTCGGTGGCTCCGAGCCGCTCCTGATCGGGCTGCTCAAAGGAGCGTTCGTGTTCATGAGCGATCTCGCCCGTGCGATCGAGCTGCCGGTCGAGATCGATTTCATGGCCGTGTCCTCATACGGCGACGCGACCGAGACCTCGGGCGTTGTGAGGATCGTCAAGGACCTCGACACCGATCTGTCGGGCCGCGACGTGATCGTTGTCGAGGACATCATCGACAGCGGCCTCACGCTCGATTACGTGTGTGGGCTGCTCCGGGCCCGAAACCCGGCGAGCCTATCGGTGTGTTCGCTGCTGCTCCGCGAGAACGCTGCGTTCACCGAAGCCCGCTATGTTGGGTTCGAGATCGGGGGCGACTTCCTAGTCGGCTACGGCCTCGACGCCGGGCAGCGGTTCCGGCACCTGCCCTACATCGCGGAGTTCGCGGGCGAGTAGCTCCGACCTGCGGCCGGGTACGATGGGGTGTCGTGTCTCGGCTCAAACGGCACTCGCTGTTTCTCGTCGCCCTCGTGGTGCTCCTCACGATTCTCGTGTTCACGTTGTTCCGCGGATCCGACGATCGCGAGGAACTGACCCTCGACCAGTTCACCGAGGCGCTCGACGAGGACCGCGTGGAAACCGCCGAGCTCAAAGAACGCGACAACAAGGTCGTCGGCGAGCTCACCGACGGCACCGAGTACGAGGCGCCCTACGCCAACGAGTTCGCCGACGAGCTGCTCATCATGCTCGGCGATGCCGATCCGTCGATCGAGGTCACCGTAGATCAGCAGCGGGAATCGTTCTGGGTGAGCCTCCTCGTCAGCCTGCTTCCCATCCTCCTGCTCGTCGGGATATTCCTCTTCTTCATCAACTCGATGCAGGGCGGCGGCAGCCGCATCATGCAGTTCGGGAAGTCGAAGGCGCGCGAGCTCGACAAGAACCAGCCGAAGGTCACGTTCGAGGACGTCGCCGGATGTGACGAGGCCGTTGAGGAGCTCCGCGAGATCAAGGAGTTCCTCGCCGAGCCGGGGAAGTTCAGGGCGCTCGGCGCGAAGATCCCGAAGGGCGTGCTGCTGTATGGACCGCCCGGCACCGGCAAGACCCTGCTCGCTCGCGCTGTTGCCGGCGAGGCCAACGTGCCGTTCTTCACCATCTCGGGGTCTGACTTCGTCGAGATGTTCGTCGGCGTCGGTGCGAGCCGGGTCAGGGACCTCTTCGAGCAGGCGAAGTCCTCGGCGCCGGCGATCATCTTCGTCGACGAGATCGACGCGGTCGGGCGCCATCGCGGCGCTGGTCTCGGTGGCGGACACGACGAGCGCGAGCAGACCCTCAACCAGATGCTCGTCGAGATGGACGGATTCGACGTGAGCACGGGCGTCATCATGATCGCTGCGACCAACCGTCCCGACATCCTCGACCCGGCGTTGTTGCGCCCCGGTCGGTTCGACCGCCAGATCGTGGTCGACCTCCCCGATCTCCAGGGGCGACGTGCGATCATCGAGGTCCACGCGAAGGGCAAGCCGCTCGCTTCCGACGTATCGCCTGAGCTCATCGCGAGGCGCACGCCGGGGTTCACCGGCGCCGATCTCTCCAACCTGTTGAACGAGGCGGCCTTGTTGACCGCACGGCGCGACCTCGAGGTCATCGGCCGCGACGAGATCGCTGCAGCGATCGATCGGGTCATGGCCGGGCCCGAACGCCGGTCGGCGGTGCTGTCCGACAAGGAGAAGTCGGTGATCGCCTACCACGAGGGTGGCCACGCACTGGTTGGCCATGTGCTTCCCAACACCGATCCGATCCACAAGGTCTCGATCATCGCCAGGGGCCGTGCGCTCGGCTGGACGCTTTCGCTGCCGACCGAGGACCGTCATCTCAAGTCGCGCAGCGAGCTGCGCGACGAGCTGGCGATGCTGCTCGGCGGGCGCACCGCCGAAGAGCTGATATTCGGCGACCCCACGACCGGCGCTGCGAACGACATCGAACGCACCACCGAGATAGCCCGGGCGATGGTCACCGAGTACGGCATGTCCGACGAGCTCGGGCCGCTGAAGCTGGGGCACAAGCACGGAGAGATCTTCCTCGGCAAGGAGGTCGGACACGAACCTGACTACTCCGACGACGTCGCGGCGGCTATCGACGCCGAGATCGCTCGCATCGTCGAGGAAGCTCACGACGAGGCCCGCGAGATCCTGACGCTGCACCGCGCGACCCTCGATTCGCTCGCCGCCGCACTGATCGAAAAGGAGACGCTCGAGGAGGACCAGCTCGAGGAGATCCTGGGCGACCTCGAGTCGTGGTCGGGCGGAGCCAATAGCCCCTCGTTCGGCTTTCATCCGCGCGAGACGGCCGAGCCGATGCCTACAGAGCGAGACGATCCGTGAGCAGTGACGGCGCAGCGGGCGATGCAACCGTCGATCACGCACGCATCGAGGCGGCGGTGCGCGAGATCCTCATCGCCATCGGAGAGGACCCCGATCGAGACGGCCTGGTCGATACTCCAGGGCGCGTTGGGCGAATGTATGCCGAGGTGTGCCAGGGGCTTCATCTCGATCCGGACCGGCACCTCGAAAAGACGTTCGAGGTCGATCACGACGAGATGGTGATGGTGCGTGACATCCCGCTGTATTCGCTGTGCGAGCACCATCTCCTGCCGTTCATCGGCACCGCGCACTGTGCGTACATACCCAACGACGGGGGCCGCATAACCGGGCTCTCGAAGCTCGCGCGCGTGGTCGACGAGTTCGCCCGGCGGCCACAGGTGCAGGAGCGCCTCACTCGCCAGATCGCCGATGCCATCGAGCGCACACTGCGACCGCGCGGCGTGCTCGTCGTGCTCGAGGCCGAGCATCTCTGCATGTCGATGCGCGGTGTGCGCAAACCTGGCACGACTACCATCACGTCGGTCGTTCACGGCATATTCCGCACCGAGGTGTCGACACGGCTGGAGGCCATGCGCCTCCTCGGCGGTTTGTGAGACGACCACGCCCGCTCGTGATGGGCATTCTCAACGTCACGCCCGATTCGTTTTCCGATGGCGGCGACTACTTCGACACGAGCGAAGCGATCGACCACGGGCTCGCTCTGGCGGCATCGGGGGCAGACGTCATCGATGTGGGTGGTGAGTCGACCCGCCCCGGGGCGGAACCCGTTTCGGAGGCCGACGAGCTCGATCGAGTCGTACCCGTCGTCGAGGCGCTCGCGCGCAGCGTGGGCGTGAGGATCTCGGTCGATACGACGAAGGCCGCCGTCGCACGTGCCGCGGCCGAGGCCGGGGCGACGCTGATCAACGATGTGTCGGCCTCGCTCCACGCGGTCGCGGCCGACGCCGGTTGTGGATGGATTGCCATGCACCGCCAGGGAACGTCGGCGACGATGCAGGACGATCCTTCCTACGAAGATGTCGTCGGCGAGGTCGAGGCGTTCCTCGCCGATCGAGCCGCGGCGGCCAGTGCGATCGGTGTCGAGGAGATATGGGTCGATCCCGGAATCGGGTTCGGCAAGACGACCGTACACAACCTTGCCTTGCTCGCAGCGACCGATCGTTTGGCGCGAGTCGGGCCGCCTCTCGTCATCGGGGTCTCCCGCAAGCGATTCACAGCTGAAATCACGGCGCGCAGCGACGCCTCTCCAACCGGGGACGTGGCGATGGACCAACGGCTCGAGGCGTCGCTGGCGGCTGCGACGTTCGCGATGGACCAAGGCGCAGCGATGGTGAGGGTTCACGATGTGCGACCGACCGTCGAGGCTGCAAGAGTTGTAGCCGGTCGCTGAGGGCTGGCGCAGGGCGAATGTCGACGGAGGGTGCGCCGTGGTGAAGGGCAAGTGGGCACAAGGCATCGAGCCGCGCAACTTCGCGTGGGTGCTCAAGGATCGTCTGGCGATCTGTGAGCGCCCGGGTGGCTACGGGGCGGCGCATCGTCGCGTTCGTCGCCAGGAAGAGATCATCTGGATCCGCGAGAACGACTTCGCTCGGGTCATCTCGCTGATCGCAGCCCGCCACAACCTGCACAACTACTCCGACGCGGGTGTCTCTTGGAACCACGTTCCCGTTGCGACCGAGAGCGACGGCATCCAGACCCAACAGGCGCTCTACGAGTTCATCGCCGGCGAACTGGCGGTGGGTTCACGACTGCTCGTGCACCGCGAGGAGGTCGGCGACCACATCGGCGGGCTCATGGCCGGTTACCTCCTGTGGTCCGGGCTGGTCGAGGGCTCGCCCGAGGCGGTCGTGGTCTGGGAACAGCTCGTGAAGCGCCGCCTCGGCCCGACCGGCCGGAACTACGTGGCCCACGCGCTCGAGCTGACCCCGCCGGAAACGACGTCGTGATCGCCGACGACGCGGCGATCGGCGACCGCGTCGAGCTCAACGGCTTGCGCGTCGTCGCCGTGTGCGGGGTGCTCGAGTCCGAACAGGCGCAAGCCCAGCCATTCGAGATCGACGTTGCGCTGCATCTCGACCTGAGGGCGGCCGGCGACAGCGACGACCTCGATGACACGGTCGACTATGGCGCGCTGGGCGAAGCGATCGCACGGATTGCTTCGGAGGAACGGTTCTCGTTGCTCGAACGCTTCGCGCAGCGCATAGCCGATGTGTCGCTGGCCGACGACCGCGTCGAGGCGGCGACGGTGGCCGTACGAAAGCTGCGGCCGCCCATGGCCCAGGATCTCGATTCGAGCGGTGTGCGCATCGTGCGCCCACGGACCCCGTCGGAATAGCGGAATAGTGTCCCGCGCGTTTCTCGGGCTCGGCTCCAACCTCGGCGATCGTCTCGCGTTCCTGAGGGCGGCGGTCGACGGCATGGATGACGTCGTGGGCGTCTCGAACGTGTACGAGACCGCGCCGGTCGGTGGGCCCGACCAGGGTCGCTATCTCAACCTGGTCGTAGAGCTCGACACCGACGACGACGCCCGAGCCCTGCTCGAGCGATGCCATCGCCTCGAAGCGGCGGCCGAGCGGGTACGGGAGGTCCGTTGGGGGCCGCGCACGCTCGACGTCGATGTGTTGTGGCACGCCGACGGTCCGGTAGACGAGCCCGATCTCATCGTTCCCCACCCTCGCATGTTCGAGAGGGCCTTCGTTCTCGTACCGCTACGCGATCTCGCACCCGAGCTCGTGCCCGACGATTTTGTCGACCCATCCGCCGACGAGTTCACCCTGTTCGGTCCCCTGTGGTGACCAGCCTGCGCATCATCGGCGGCGGACGTGCCGGCACCTCGCTGGCTCGGGCACTGCGTCGCGTCGGCTGGCACGTCGACGACCCGCTCGGTCGCGCCGACGATCCATCCGGGGCCGCGCATGGCGTAGATGGGCTGGTGATAGCGACCCCCGACGACGTCATCGCGGGCGTGGCCTCGCGCATCGAGCCCGAGCCGGACTGCACCGTCATGCACCTGTCGGGTGCGTCGACGCTCGCCGTGCTCGAGCCGCACCCCAAACGGGCGAGCTTGCATCCCCTCGTGGCGCTGCCGTCGGCGGAGGCCGGGGCAGAGCGCCTTCGAGGGGCTTGGTTCGCGATCGCGGGCGACGACATGGCACTCCGCATCGCCCGAGCGCTCGGTGGGCGCACGTTCGCGGTCGACGACGCCGACCGTGTCCGGTATCACGCGACCGCCGCTGTGGCGGCCAACCACCTCGTCGCCCTGATGGGGCAGGTCGAACGGCTCGCGGGAGCAGCACATGTCGATCTAGCTCCATTCCTCGCCCTCGCCCGCGGCAGTCTCGACGACGTCGAGAGACTCGGGCCAGCGGCCGCGCTCACCGGTCCGGCCGCCAGAGGGGACGAGGAGACGATCGGCAGGCACCTCGAAGCGATCGATCCGGTCGAGCGACGTGCCTACGAGGCGATGGTCGACCAGGCGAGAAGGCTCGTGCGATGACCGACGTGGTCACTTCGATCGCGACCGCTCGTCGGCGCCTCGACGACCGTCGGGCCGAAGGCGTGACCGTGGGTCTCGTGCCGACGATGGGCTTCTTGCACAGCGGTCACGGATCGCTGATGGAAGCGTCCGTAGCGGCGAACGACCTGACTATGGTCACGATCTTCGTCAACCCCCTTCAGTTCGCCGCCGACGAGGATCTCGACGACTATCCGCGCGATCTCGCACGAGACGTCGAACTGTGCGCTGCACAGGGCGTCGACCTCGTGCTCAACCCGCCGGTCGAGGAGATGTATCCAGAGCCGGTTCTCACGACGGTGTCGGTGCCGTCGATCGCCGCTCCGTTCGAGGGCCACTCACGACCCACACATTTCGACGGGGTGGCCACCGTGGTCGCGAAGCTGTTCTCGATCGCCGCTCCCTGCCGCGCCTATTTCGGTGAGAAGGACTACCAGCAGCTCGCGATCGTGCGCAGGCTCGCGTTCGACCTCTCGATGCCGGTCGAGGTCGTAGGGTGCCCGATCGTGCGAGAAGACGACGGGCTGGCGATGTCGAGTCGAAACCACTATCTATCCGTTGCCGAGCGAGCGGCAGCCCCGGTCCTGAAGGCGGCGCTCGATGCGGGGCGCGAGACGGTCGAGGCGGGGGAGACATCGGTCGAGTCGGTTCGCCGCACGATGACCGAGGTCGTCGCGGGTGAGCCACTCGCCCAGCTTGACTACGCAGCCGTCGTCGACCCGGAGACGATCGAGATCCCCGAAGTGATCGATGGTCCGGTGCGGTTGCTGATCGCTGTGCAGGTCGGCAAACCGCGCCTCTTGGACAACATGGCGGCCACTCCGCGCGGTCTTCAGACATCGTGATCGACGAGAACACCCGTCCGGTCGACGTCGTGATCGTCGGAAGCGGCGTTGCCGGGCTGTCCGCCGCGGTGAGGGCCACCGACCTCGGGCTCAGGGTCGGCCTCGTGACCAAGGGCGATCTCGACCAGGCGACGACCCGGTGGGCCCAGGGTGGTGTGGCAGCAGTGCTCGGCGGCGACCCCGACAGCACCGATTCGCACCTAGCGGACACGCTTGCTGCGGGAGTCGGGCTCTGTGACATCGATGCCGTAAGAATTCTCGTCGACGAGGGTCCTCGTCGCGTAGAGGAGCTCATCGCGCTCGGTGCCCGCTTCGATCGCGGCGACACCGGCGATTACTCACTCGCCCGTGAGGGCGGGCACTCTCACGCGAGGGTGTTGCATGCCGGCGGCGCCGCGACGGGCGTCGAGGTCGAGCGTGCGCTGGTCGAGGCGATCCGGGCACGCGCGGCGTCGATCGAGCAGCGGTGCTTCGCGACCGAACTCGTCGTCGACGGCGATGGCTGTGCAGGCATCGAGGTGCTCGACGAGCAGGGCGAGCGGAGAACCGTCGCGGCCAGGCATGTGTTGTTGGCCAGCGGCGGTGCAGGTCAGCTCTTCGCGGTCACCACGAATCCGCCGGTGGCGACCGGCGACGGCATCGCGATCGGTTTGCGAGCCGGAGCCGACATCGCCGACCTCGAGTTCGTTCAGTTCCACCCGACGGCGCTCCATCACTCCGCCATGCCGCGGCCCCTGATCTCGGAGGCACTGCGCGGCCACGGCGCCCTGCTTCGCGACACCGACGGCGAACGCTTCGTCGACGAGCTCGAACCCCGCGATGTCGTGTCGCGAGCGATGACAAAACGAATGCGTGAGCTGGGTGTCGAGCACTGCTATCTCGACGCGACGATGCTGCAACACTTCAACGTGCGGTTCCCGACGATCGCGGCGTCGCTTGAACGCGTCGGCCTCGATCCAACCACCGACTGGCTGCCCGTTTCACCGGCCGCGCACTACACCTGCGGAGGTTTGATGAGCGATCTTGACGGTGCGACCTCGGTCCCGGGCCTTTGGGCGGCCGGTGAGGTCTCGTGTTCGGGAGTGCACGGCGCCAACCGTCTCGCGTCGAACTCGCTGCTCGACGGCATGGTTTACGGCGCTCGGGTCGTCGAGGCGATCGCGGCCGGCAAGCGAGGTGCGGACGCGACCGGCGTCATGCGCACCGACACCGATGTCGAGGTTGCCACGCGCCGACTGAGTGTCGAACGCAGCGAACCGGAGTCGACCGATGGGGCGAGCACGGCCGAACGCCGGGCTCGCCTGCAGCAATTGATGACCGACGAGGTCGGACTCCTTCGATCCGCCGACGGCTTGGCGCGCGCGAAGGCCGCGGTCGGGAACCTCAGAACCGGTGCGATCGACGACGTTGCTGCGTGTGAACTGCGCAATCTCTGCGATCTCGCCGACGTCACGGTCGCACTCGCCGCTGAGCGCACCGAGTCGCGGGGCGCCCATTCACGCATGGACCACCCCGAAGCCGCCCCGCGCCGCTACCGCCTCGTCGCGAGTGCTCCAGTCTCCTAGTTCGAGCGGAAGGTGTCAGGCACCGAGCTCAAAGTGATCTTGGTCCAAGTGCGTTGTGAGCTCGGTGCCTGACACCTCACGTAGTTCGCGCTAGCAGACCTATCCGCTCTGAGTCAGCTGCTCGACTCGCTGTAGCCGGTTGCGGGGACGTCGAATGCGCGGTTGAACCGGGCCCTGCAGTTCTCCCAAGCGATGAAGTGAGCGAGCTCGACGAGCTGTTTCTTCGAGAACCTCGCTTCGAGTCGCCGGCGCAGGTCGGGGTCGACGTCGGCCGGCGTGCGGGTCAGCACATCGGCGAACTCGGCGACCAACCTCTCGGACTCGTCGAGGTCGTCGGTCGCCTTCCAGTCGGAGACGGCGTCGATCTTGTGTTGTGGGAGGCCCAGCTCACGGCCGAGCGCGGTGCCGAAGTCGACTCACCACACGCAGCCGATCATCGATGAAGCCCGCAGCTGCGCGATCGCCTTGAGTTCGTCGGAAACCGAACCGCTGAAGCTGATCCAGCGCTCCATGTTCAGCTTGCCTATGAACGTCGGCTTGTGCGCCATCGAGATACGGACCGGCACCGGAACGGTGGGCCCACGGCGCATCACCTTTGCGAGGCGTGAGATCTTGCCCATGGGTTGCTCCTCCTCAGGTTGGACCTCAATCATGTGCTGAGCGCACCGGCAAGTGCCCACCCGTAGACTCGACGAATGCACCATTTCGACCCGCCCCGGCACGCTGTGGTCGACGCGGTGGGTCGTGCGCTCGCCGAGGATCTCTCACCGTTCGGCGACCTCAGCGCCACCCTGCTCGATGGCGACGCCACCACGACCGCGTTGTTCGTGTCTCGCGAACCCGGCGTGCTCGCGGGTCGGGCCTGTGCCGACGAGACGGTTCGACAGGTCGACGGCGAGCTGGCGATCGAGTGGAGGGCTGCCGATGGCGACGAGGTCGAGGAGGGAACGGTCATCGGTTCGTTGAGTGGTGCTTTCGACGCGATTCTCGTCGCCGAGCGAACCGCGCTGAATTTCCTCGGGCACCTGTCGGGCATCGCCACCACCGTGCACCGGCTTCAACGGGCGTGCCAGGGCCACGCGCGGGTGTGGGACACGCGCAAGACCACGCCTGGTCTGCGCGCACTCGAGAAGGCCGCCGTGCGCGCCGGCGGCGGTGTGAACCACCGAGGCAACCTCTCCGATTGGGTGATGATCAAGGACAACCATCTCATGGGACTGTCCATCGCCGAGGCTGTCGGCCGGGCCCGGGAACGCTGGCCCGCTCGAACGATCCACGTCGAATGCGACCGGTTCGAGCAGGTGGTTTTCGCTCTCGAGGCCGAGGCCGATGCTGTGCTGCTCGACAACATGACTCCCGACCAGCTCGCGGAGTGCGTCGACGCGGTCGAGGCTCATGTTGCGGCCGGCGGCAGGCGACCGCTGGTCGAGGCTTCAGGTGGGATCACACTCGACACGATCGGTCCGGCATCCGCAACAGGAGTCGACTACGTGTCGGTGGGCGCCATCACCAACTCCGCCCCTGTGCTCGACATCGGTCTCGACATCGAGCCACCCTCGGCAGAATCCGGAGGCTGAGACGATGCTGCTCACGATCGACGTCGGGAACACGCAGACCGTCGTCGGTGTATACGACCCCGACAGCCCCGCGACGAGCGCAGATGCCGGCATGCGCGAACACTGGCGGCTGGCTACGGACCACGAGCGCTCCGCCGACGAGCATGGGGTGATGCTGCGAAGCCTTCTCGGCCAGATGGGGGAGGAGTTCTCGTCGATCAACGGCGTGGCGATCTGCGCTGGTGTTCCGAAGGTGCTGAGCAGCCTCCGCACGATGGTTGGTCGGTACTGCGGCTTGGAGCCGATCGTCATCGAGCCCGGTGTGCGTACCGGGATGGCGATCCTCTACGACAACCCCCGCGAGGTCGGTGCGGACCGCATCGCGAACGCGGTAGCGGCCTATGACCTCTATGGGGGCCCGACCGTCGTCGTTGACTTCGGCACATCGAACAACTTCGACATCATTTCGGCCGACGGGGAGTTCCTCGGGGGCGCCATCGCTCCGGGAATCGAGACCAGTCTCGATGCCATGTTCGGGCGGGCTGCGGCGCTCGGTCAGGTTCCGCTCGTCGAGCCGCGCCACGTAATCGGCAAGTCCACCGTCGAGGCGATTCAGTCGGGCTCGATCTATGGCTTCAGCGGTCAGATCGACGGCCTCGTCGACCGGTTCGCCGAGGAGCTCGGGACCTGCAATGTGATCGCCACCGGCGGGCTCGCGTCGCTCATCGCGCCCGTGTCGTCGACGATCCAGGAAGTCGAGCCGTTCCTCACCCTCCACGGACTCCGCCTCGTCTATTCCCGCAACCGCTAGCCGACCGCCCGCCGCCGCGCGCCGACCGACCGGCCGCCGACCGGCCGCCCGACCGGGTTTTTCTGAACCCTGGGGTGTCATATACCGCACTGGAGGGTTCAGAAATCTTCCAAGCCGGGGTTTTTCTGAACCCTGGGGTGTCGTATACCGCACTGGAGGGTTCAGAAATCCGAGTAGCGTCTCGCGGATGACAGACGGTGTGCCATACCGATTCGAGCGCGACAGCACCGTCGAAGCGGTCGTCGAGAGCTGGGGCTCGATCGACGACGGCAGCGAGACCGGTGAGCGGGTGACCCTCGCCGGGCGCCTCATGTTGCGTCGCGATCAGGGCAAGATCGCCTTCGGGGTGCTCGCCGACAGCACCGGACGGGTTCAGCTGTTCGCGCCCGCCAAAGTCACGCCCGAGTTCGACGCGTTCACCCAGCTCAACATCGGCGACTGGATCGGCGCGTCGGGCGAGGTCATGAAGACCCGTCGCGGCGAGCTGTCGATCAAGGTCGAGTCGTGGACCCTTCTCGCCGAGACCAAGCGCCCCTTCCCCGACAAGTGGCACGGCATCAGCGACCCCGATACCCGGTTTCGCCAGCGCTATGTCGACCTCTGGGTAACCGAAGAGGCCCGCGCCACGTTCGTTGCCCGCAGCCGCATCATGTCGCTCACCCGCAGGTGGCTCGAGGACCGAGGTTTCATCGAAGTCGAGACCCCGGTGTTCCACCCGGTCCCCGGCGGAGGCCATGCCACACCCTTCGAGACACACCACAACGCCCTCGACATCGACCTCTACCTGCGGATCGCCCCCGAGCTGTACCTCAAACGACTCACCGTCGGTGGGTTCGAACGGGTCTTCGAGATGGCGCGGGTGTTCCGCAACGAGGGCCTCTCGACCCGGCACAATCCCGAGTTCACGATGCTCGAGCTCTACCAGGCCTACGCCGACTACGGCGACATCATGGAACTGGTCGAGTCTCTGGTGGCGCACCTGGCCGAGGAGATCTGCGGGTCGACGACGATCACCTACGACGACCGAGAGCTCGATCTCTCCGCCCCGTGGCGTCGAGCGACGATGGTCGAGCTGATCTCCGAACACGCCGGCGAGTCGGTGTCGCTCGACACTCCGATCGACGACCTGCGCGCCGCGGCCGAGCGCCACGGCGTGCCGATCGAGGCGTCCTATGGCCCTGGCAAGATCATCCTCGAGCTCTACGAGAAGACCACCGAGACGAACTTGTGGGGTCCCGTGTTCGTCACCGACTACCCCAGGGAAGTGTCGCCTTTGTCGCGCGACCACCGTTCGCAAGCGGGAATGACCGAGCGGTTCGAAGCCATCGTCGCCGGCCGCGAGCTGTGCAACGCATTCAGCGAGCTCGTCGATCCAGCCGATCAGAGGGCCAGGTTCGAGGACCAGGCGAAGCTGCGTGTCGCCGGCGACGACGAAGCGATGGCGGTCGACGAGGACTACCTCCGGGCCCTCGATTACGGGTTGCCGCCGACCGGGGGGCTCGGCATCGGCATGGACCGCCTCGTGATGCTGCTCACCGACACCACTTCCATACGCGACGTGGTGCTGTTCCCCACCCTTCGACCCGAGCAGGCGTCGAGCGCCGATTGACCGCGCTCGCGGCGGGTGCTTGACTTCGGGCACGCTGTAGCGATCGAGGGGATCCGATGAGCAGGAAATGGCTGGCAGCCTTCGCACTGGTGGCGCTGATCGCGGTGTCGTGTTCTTCCGACGACGACGATGCTGCGGACTCGACCGAGACGACGCAGGCGACCGAGTCTTCGTCGGCGCCGGAGTCGTCGGAGGCACCCGACGACAGCGAGCCGCCCGACGCTTCCGAGGCCCCCGAAACCTCCGAATCGGCCGCTGGCGGCGACGACGATGCAGGGTCAGGCCCGGCCGACGAATCGCTCGATCCGGTGATCATCGGACTGCTCAACCAGGAGAACGTGCCGGGGCTCAGCTTCCCCGAGGCGCGCGAATCGGTCGAGGCGATCGCGGAGTACATCAACGCCGAGCGCAACGGCATAGACGGCCACCCGATCGTCATCGAGTCGTGCGTGAACGGCTCACCGGAGGAAACTCAGAGCTGTGCGCAGGAGTTGGCGAGCATCGACGGCATCCACGCCATCACCCTGGGAGTCAACGTCTTCACTTCGGGTTTCGACATGTACGGCACCTTCGGCGATATCCCCGTCGTTGGCGGCACACCGCTCTTCGACGGCGACTTCGAGGCACCGACTGCACGCTACTTCTATGGCGGGAGTCTCTCGGTGTTCTCTGCGATGGCTGCGTTCATCGATCAAGAGTTCGGAGCGAGCAAGGTTGCTGTGCTCCAACAGGACGGGCCCGCCGGAGCTGCTGCGATCGCGCCGGTCGAACAGGTCTTCGAGATCACGGGAACCGAGATGGAAGTGATAATCCTTCCCACAGAAGGCGGCGATGCGACGGCGCAGGTGACCCAGGCACAGAGCGCCGACGTGATCATGATGCTGGGCAGCAAGGACACCTGTGCACCTGTCATCCAGGCAGTCGACCTGCTCGGCGTTGCGAAGGACACGGTCGTCTACACCGGGACCTGCAACGACGACGAGATACTCGACTCGGTTGGTGAGCTCGCGGTCGGGAGCTACTTCCACACGACGGGCTACCAGATCCGGGCAACCGATGCGCCCCAGGACAAGAGGGCAGAGACCGAGCTCCGGGAGGAGGCATTCGACGAGTTTGCCCCCGACATCGCCAGGGGCGCGTTCGCCAACGTCGGCGCTCAGACGATCTTCAACATCGAGCGGTTGTTCGAGGAGATCGGGTTCGAGAATCTCGACCCCGACACGATTCTGTCGACCCTCGACGATGGCACCCCGCGGCCCAGCTGGGGGTCCACCGACTACCAGTGCCCGGTGCTCCCGGAGTACCCGGCGGTGTGTGGCGCGGACAACTTCTTCCCGCAGCTCCAGGAGGATCTGTCGGTGACTCTCGGCGACCCGGTGAACGGGCTCGCCGTCATCGCCGCCGGCTGACCAGCGCCGGAGCGTGAGCGACTACTTCCAGTTCCTGCTCCTCGGGCTCGGAACCGGGGCGGTCTACGCCGGTCTTTCGCTTGGCGTTGTTCTCGCCTACCAGGGGTCAGGGGTCATCAACTTCGCCCACGGAGCCATGGCGATGTATGTGGCTTTCGTGTATGACGAGCTTCGCGACACCGGCGACTACGTGCTTCCCGTCATCGGACTCCCGGCGCGGATCGCGGCGGCCGACGGCGGACTGGCGTTTGCTCCGGCGTTCGCGCTGGCGATGGGCACAGCGGCGTTGTTGGGCTACCTGGTGCATGTCCTGGTGTTCAATCCGCTCAGGCGCGCGCCCATGCTGGCGAAGGTCGTCGCGGCCGTCGGTCTGATGCTCGTACTGCGAGCGATCGTCGAGCTCCGCTTCGACACGAACCGCATCGTCGACGGTGTGCTCCCCGACGAGCGAGCCGAGATCCTCGGAGTCGTCATCGCGCGCGATCGGCTGTGGCTGGCCCTGGTCGTGCTGGTCGTAACGGCCGTGCTGTGGATGCTGTACCGGTTGACCCGCTTCGGGCTGGCCACACGCGCCGCGGCCGACCAGGAGAAGGGCGCGATCGTCATCGGCTACTCACCGTCGCGCTTGGCCGCGTACAACTGGGTTCTCGCGTCGGTGGTTGCAGGGCTCGTCGGCATCCTCGCAGCACCCATCACCACCGTGAACTCGAGCAACTACGTGCTGTTCATCGTGCCGGCGATGGCCTGCGCACTCGTCGGGAGGCTGCGGTCACTTCCGGTCGCTGCCGCTGCTGGGCTCGCTTTGGGCATGGTCGAAAGTGTCATCGTGTTGAAGGTCACGACGTGGTCGATCTACCCCGACTGGCTACCGGCCGAGGCGGCGCGGCGCGGCCTTCCGTTCCTCGTCATCATCGTGTTCCTCTACGTCAGCGGTGATTCGCTTCCCACGCGCGGTTCCTTCACGTCGACCGGGCAGGCCCGCGCGCTGATGCCCCGGCGAATAGGGCTCACGACCGCCGTGCTGGTGCCACTCGGACTCTTGGCGGTCCCGCTCGCCGACAGCCAGCTGCGGTTCAACCTCTACATCACGCTCGCGTCGTCGATCATCCTGCTGTCGGTCGTCCTTCTCACCGGGTATGTAGGACAGGTGTCGCTCGCCCAGGCCGTGTTCGCCGGCGCAGCCGGGTTCGGCATGGCGAAGATCGCAGCGGAAGGCGTCGGCTTCCCGCTCAGCCTTCTCGCCGGGTCGCTGATCGCCTCGCTCGTCGGCGTGTTGATGGCGATCCCCGCTCTCCGCATTCGCGGTGCGCAGCTGGCGGTCGTGACGATGGCGGCGGGAGTGGTCGTCGAGGAGTTCGTGTTCAAGAACCCGATCTTCACCGGCGATGCGGGGGTGCAGCAGGTCGACGATCCGACGCTGTTCGGTGTCGACCTCGCCGCGAACCATCCCCAGGACTTCAACCGATGGGAGTTCGGGGTTTTGTTGGTGGTGGTGCTCGCCCTCACAGCGATCGGCGTGGCCAACATCCGACGCAGTGCGACCGGGCGACGCTTCCTGGCGCTGCGGTCGAACGAGGTCGCTGCTGCCGCGGTCGGCATCGACGTGACCAGAACGAAGCTGCTGGCATTCGGCCTGTCGTCGTTCGTCGCCGGAGTCGGCGGGGGCATGCTCGCCTACATGAGAGGAGCAATCTCGTCGGATTCGTTCTCGGTTTTCGTCAGCCTCACCCTGCTCGCGTTCGCCTACCTGGGTGGAATCGCCTCGGTTAGCGGCGCGCTCATCGGCGGCACGCTCGTCTCCGGAGGGATCGTCTTCGCCCTGCTCGACGAGTTCGTGTTCAGCGACGGCGCCAGTCGCTACGCGTTGCTCATCGGCGGAGTCGCGCTGATTCTCACCGCCATAATGAACCCCGAGGGGATCTCGGGCAAGATCGCCGAATCAACGCGCGAGCGGGCGCCGACCGACGCCGCCGAGGTGCGCACGTGAGCCTCCTTCGCACCACCGACCTGACGGTGATCTACGGCGGTCTGCGCGCCCTGGATGCTGTCGATCTGGAGGTCGACGAGGGGTCGCTCGTCGGACTGATCGGTCCGAACGGCGCCGGTAAGACGACCTTCATCGACGCGATCACCGGCATCGCGCCGGTAGCCGGCGGCACCGTGACGCTCGGTGATCGCCGCCTCGACGGTCTGGGTCCACACGAGCGCAACCGACTCGGGTTGAGCCGGACCTTTCAGTCGCTCGAGCTGTTCGAGGACCTCTCGGTACTCGACAACCTCCGCGTGGCAGCCGAACGGCCGCAGTGGTGGAGCTTCCTCGCCGATCTGGTCATGCCGACCCGAGGCCATGGCGTCGACGACGACGTGCAGTGGGCTTTCGATGTGGTCGGTCTGGGCGAGCGCGGAGAGGACGAGCCCGACCATCTCAGCCAGGGGCAGCGGAAGCTCGTCGGCGTCGCCCGGGCGCTGGCGTCGCGGCCCCGCCTCGTGCTCCTCGACGAACCAGCTGCCGGCCTCGACACCACCGAGAGTCAGGCGCTGGGGAGGCGACTCCGATCTGTGCTCGAACACGACATATCGGTGCTGTTGATCGATCACGACATGGGCCTCGTGCTCGACGTTTGTGATCTGGTGTACGTGCTCGACTTCGGGTCGATCATCGCCCACGGCACGCCCGATGAGATCCGTTCCAACCCTGCGGTGGTATCGGCGTATCTCGGAAGCGGAGCTGTCGACGGGGACGGAACGCCATGAGCGAGGCGCTCCTCTCGGTAGACGGGCTCGCGGCCGGCTATGGGGGCGTGCCGGTCGTGCGCGATCTCACGCTCGAGGTCGGGCCGGGAGAGGTCGTCGCGATGCTCGGTCCCAACGGTGCGGGCAAAACCACCTCGCTGTTGACGATCTCGGGACTGCTACCGGTCATCGACGGGACGATCGATGTGCTCGGCAAGCCGCCTAGTACCTCGGCTCCACACACGGCGGCGCTGCGAGGTCTGGGCCACGTTCCCGAGGACCGCTCGCTGTTCTTCAACCTGACCGTGCGCGAGAACCTCCGGCTCGGATCGCGCGGGAGCAGGTCGCAGAGCGGCGAGTCGATCGCGGATGCGCTCGAGTTCTTCCCCGATCTCGAGCCGCTCCTCGACCGGCGCGCGGGCGTGCTCTCCGGGGGTGAGCAACAGATGCTCGCCGTGGGTCGAGCACTCGTGGCAAGCCCTTCGCTGTTGATGATCGACGAGATGAGTCTCGGACTCGCACCGATAATCGTCGAGCGGATGCTGTCGATCGTCCGCGACGTGGTCGACCGAACCGGTGCGGGCGTGCTGATCGTCGAACAACACGTTCACCTGGCGCTGGGCATCAGCGACCGCGGTTACGTGCTCAGCCACGGTGAGCTGGCAGCTCAGGGGACTGCGGACGAGCTGCTCGACAACGCCGAGCTCCTCGAGAGCAGCTATCTGGGGGAGACCTGAGCTGCCTCAGGCAGCGGCGATGGCCTCGACGCGGCCCAAGAGATGGTCGGCCGCAGCGCTGAAGGCCGTGTATGCAGTGCTGCCGCGGATCGGGGCCAGCGCCGTCACCGCTTCGTCGGCGAACCGTCGGGCGTCGGCGACCGCCGATGCGACGCCCGGGCCGCCACGCACCAGGTCGCGCACCTTGTCGCGCGTCGATGGGTCGAGTGGACCGCCGAGCAGATGCGCGAGATCGGTGCGTTGGTCGGATCGGAGTGCTCGAATGACCGGCAGCGTGTAGATGCCCTCGATCAGGTCGTTGCCCGAGGGCTTGCCCAGCTCTTCGTCCGACGCGATCACGTCGAGGATGTCGTCGACGATCTGAAACGCCATGCCGTACGAATGACCGAACCGCCCGAGCGTGTCGATGCGGTCGCGATCGAGGGTGGCGACGATGCCGCCCACGCGACAAGCGGTGGACAGGAGACTCGCCGTCTTCCCGTCTATCGACTCGAAGTAGTCGCGTTCGGAACGGTCGACGTTGAACATGTCCTTGAGTTCGAGGATCTGTCCTTCGCACAGGCGAGCGATAGTCGCCGCGAGAAGGCCGGCGACCTCGGTGCCAAGAGATGCGGCGATCTCGGATGCACGGGCCAACAGGAAGTCTCCGGCCAGGATCGCCTTGTGGTTGCCCCAGCGCGAGTTGACCGATTCGACGGTGCGGCGCATCTCGGCTTCGTCCATCACATCGTCGTGATAGAGCGATCCGATGTGAACCAACTCGACCGACACCGCGCCCGAAACGGCTTCCGCTGTTGCAGCGCGGTCTTCGCTGTCGCCCGCTGCTGCCGAGGCGATCGTGAACCCGGGCCGGACCCGCTTGCCTCCAGCAGCGATCAGGTGTCCCGCGATCTGATTGAGGAACGGGTCGGTCACCTCGATCGATGCCATGAGCTCGGCTTCCACCCGTTCGAGATCGCCCTCCATCGTGGGCATCACGTGAAGGGGATTCGTAGAGGCCACGCCAGACACGGTAGCGGCTCGACCCCGCTCACTCACCTCCGGCTGCGACGAGCCCCTTCGCTAATGTTCCGGGCTCATCAGCGCTTCGGCGATGCCGATGGACAGGAACACCGTTGTCCACCGAGGAGTCGAGCCGCCGCCCCTGTCACCCCACCGACATCGAACGTCTGACCGGTCAGACCAGTTGCACCCCGGGTACACTTCCCAACGTGTCCCCAGCGGTCGTGCCGCCGGGCGACGAAAGATCGTTTCATGTCTCACAGGTGACCCCCCGGGGTTGCATGGCTGGGAGGAAAGCCTTGTTCGAGCGATTCACCGACCGGGCCAGACGAGTTGTGGTGCTGGCGCAAGAAGAGGCGCGCCTGCTCAACCACAACTACATCGGCACCGAGCACATCCTTCTCGGACTCATCCACGAGGGCGAGGGAGTCGCCGCGAAAGCGCTCGAATCACTCGGCATCTCACTCGAGGCCGTGCGCAGCCAGGTCGAGGAGATCATCGGTCAGGGAGGGTCGTCTCCTAGTGGGCACATCCCCTTCACCCCGCGGGCCAAGAAAGTGCTCGAGTTGTCGCTTCGCGAAGCGCTCCAGCTCGGGCACAACTACATCGGCACCGAGCACATCCTTCTCGGACTCATTCGCGAAGGCGAAGGAGTAGCGGCTCAGGTCCTCGTCAAGCTCGGCGCCGACCTCTCTCGCGTTCGTCAGCAGGTCATCCAGCTGTTGTCTGGGTATTCGGGATCGGGTTCCGGCTCGGCTTCGGAGGCCAAGACCGGCGCCACCACCGGCGGGGGCAGCGGCGAGTCGGCTTCGGGCTCGCTCGTGCTCGACCAGTTCGGCCGCAACCTCACTCAGCTCGCCCGCGACAAGGGCCTCGACCCCGTGATCGGCCGCAAGCGCGAGACCGAGCGGGTAATGCAGGTGCTTTCTCGGCGAACGAAGAACAACCCGGTGCTCGTCGGAGAGCCCGGTGTGGGCAAGACCGCCATCGTCGAGGGCCTCGCACAGGCAATCGCAGCCGACGACGTGCCCGACACGCTGCACGAAAAGCAGCTGTACACGCTCGACCTCGGTGCTCTCGTGGCCGGGAGCCGGTACCGCGGTGACTTCGAGGAGCGCCTCAAGAAGGTCCTCAAGGAGATCAAGACCCGCGGCGACATCATCTTGTTCATAGACGAGTTGCACACCCTCGTCGGGGCAGGTGCTGCCGAGGGAGCGATCGACGCTGCCTCGATCCTCAAGCCGATGCTGGCCCGGGGCGAGCTGCAAACGATTGGCGCGACAACGCTCGACGAATACCGCAAACACCTCGAAAAGGACCCCGCGCTCGAGCGTCGGTTCCAGCCGATCACCGTCGAGGAACCGACCGTAGCTCACACGATCGAGATCCTGAAGGGTCTGCGCGAGCGCTACGAGGAACACCATCGGGTGACGATCACCGATCAGGCGCTCGTCGCGGCCGCCAATCTCGCCGACCGCTACATCTCCGACCGTCACCTACCCGACAAGGCGATCGACCTCATCGACGAGGCCGGCTCGCGGCTTCGCATCAAGCGCATGGAGTCGCCACCGGACTTCAAGGAGCTCGAGAACGAGCTCGCCGACGTCGTCAAGGAGAAGAAGGACGCCGTCGAGGAACAGCGTTTCGAAGAGGCGGGGGCGCTGCGCGACAAGGAGAAGGAGCTCCTCGGGCGCAAGAGCGAGATGGAGGGCGAGATCAAGGCCTCCGGCGTCGACCTCTTCGACGAGGTCGACGAGGAAGCGATCGCCGAGGTGCTCTCGATCTGGACGGGCATTCCCGTCTACCGGGTGACCGAGGAAGAGACCAAGAAGCTCCTCGAGCTCGAGGAGCATCTGCACAAGCGCATCGTCGGCCAGGACGGGGCAGTGCACGCGGTGGCCAGCGCGATTCGACGCACACGTGCAGGTCTCAAGGATCCGCAGCGCCCCGGTGGGTCGTTCATCTTCCTCGGACCGTCGGGCGTCGGCAAGACCGAGCTGGCCAAGGCGCTCGCCGAGTTGCTGTTCGACGACAAGGACGCACTCGTCCATCTCGACATGTCCGAGTATGCCGAAAAGCACACGGTCAGCCGAATGGTCGGCTCACCTCCGGGCTATGTGGGCTACGAGGAAGGCGGACAGCTCACCGAAGCTGTTCGCCGTCGCCCATACAGTGTCGTGCTGTTCGACGAGATCGAGAAGGCTCACGTCGATGTGCAGGACATCCTCCTGCAGATCATGGAAGACGGGAAGCTCACCGACAGCCAGGGCCGTACGGTCAACTTCCGCAACGTCGTGTTGATCCTCACGTCGAACCTAGGCACGAAGGATCTGCACAAGATGACGGGGTTCATCCAAAAGGACGGAACGACCTCGGTGATGGACCGCATGAAGGAGCGCATGGACGAGGCTCTCAAGAGCCACTTCCGTCCCGAGTTCCTCAACCGTCTCGACGACATCATCTACTTCCGAGAGCTCACCCTCGACGAGGTCGAAGAGATCGTCGACCTCATGCTCGTACGGGTCGAGATGCAGCTCGCTTCACAGGGGCTCGGTCTGCGTCTGACGCCGACCGCCAAGGAGTTCCTCGCCAAGGACGGCTACGACCCCGAGCTGGGGGCTCGACCTCTGCGGCGTTCGATGCTGCGTCTGCTCGAGGATCCGCTCTCGGAGATGCTGCTCTACAAGCAGTACCCGACTCTCGACGGTGAGGACGGGCTTCCGGTCGTCGCCGGCGACATCATCGTCGTCGATACAACAGCCGACCCCAACGACGAGTCGGCGTCGGTGCTGACGTTCACCAAGGACCACGACGCGCATTTCGAGCCTCCGGTCGAGCTGGTCGAGGCCGAGGCCTGAGCTTCGACGTCACAACACGCTTGGCCACTTTGAGTGGTTGCGCGAACGCTGAGCCGCAACAAGTCTCGTAGTTGTTACGGCACTAGTCTCGTTGCGGTGAGACGGCTCCTCGTGATCGTGATGCTGTTCGCGACAGCATGTCGCGTCGACGCGACCGTCGACGTCACGGTCGACGACGACGGCTCGGGAGTCGTGTCGGTCGCCGTCGAAATGGACGACGAGGCCCTCGCAGCGCTCGGCGATCCCGTGACCGCCGTACCCATCGACGACCTCGAGGCGAATGGTTGGAGCGTCGAGGAGCCCGAGGTCGACGCGACTGGTGCAACGCTCCGTGCTTCGAAGCCTTTCGAGAACCCACGGCAGTTCCAGGCGGTGATGGCCGAATTGGCCGGCGCCGACGGACCGCTGCGCGACTTCATGCTCGAGCGTGAGACGCCGTTTGCGAAGGCCGAGTGGCGCCTGACCGGAACGATCGACCTGTCCGGCGGTATCGATGCGTTCGGCGATGAACAGCTCGCGGAACTGCTCGGGCGACCGATCGGTTGGACGACCGCCGATCTCGAGTCCGAGATCGGCAAGCCGCTGAGCGAGACGTTCGGCTTCGAGCTGATCGCAACGTTGCCCGGCGACCCCGGCGGCAACGGTACCCGGGAGGACGGCGGGGCCATGTCATGGTCCGCGCGTCTCGGCCAGGAGCCCGTCGAGGTACGTGGCACCGGTACAGCCGACTCGACATCGGCCCTGTTCTGGTCGGCGGTGGCGCTCGGCGCGCTCGCGTTGCTCGGATTCGTTCTGGCCATCCGTCTCCTGCGCTACATGCGTCGCGACAGCCGCGGCTATGTCGACCCCGAGCCGGTTTCGCCTCACGGTGGCGAAGATCTCGGCCGTGTGCCGGTGCAAGCCGGAAGGCCGCCCGAACGCCAGCTCCGCATGGTGGTGCTCGGTGGTGCGGGCGTCGTCTACGAGGTCGCCGATGTCGTCGGGCGACTCCTCCATCCGCTCGCACGCGACCTCGGCAGCGAGGCACGCGTCGACGAGGTTCGAGAGCTACACGAGCAGACAACGCTCGGTCGGCGCACGACGATGGAGTTCTGGCAGGCGCTCGGACTGAGCGGTGATCCGAGCACCTACGACAGGGACTTCCTGCTGCGTGTGCGACTGTCGCCGAACCTCCTCCCGTTCCTCGATCGAATGCGGGACAAGGATCTCCAGGTCGCGGTGGTCGACAACGACAGCTCGCACTGGTCGACTGCGTTGAGACGACGGTTCGGTCTCGACGACCACGTCGACCTGTTCGTCGTAAGCGCCGAGGTCGGTGCGCGAATGCCCGACGACACGATGTTCGAGACCCTTCGACGAGCGTCGGGCGTCGACCCCGCCGACATGCTCTTCCTCGCGGCCGATGAGGGCCATCTCGCCGCCGCTGCCGGCCTTGGCATGGCCACGGTGTGGTTTGCCCCGCCTCCCGACGCCGACGTCACCGACCGCCGCGTCGTCCGAGGATTCGGGGACTTTTTCAAGTGAGGTTTCGCTTCGGAACCGGAGGTTCCGAAGCGAGTCAGCCGAGCGGCCTCGCCGCGCTCACTAGCGAGGCATGGAGGGGGATCGGAAGGGGAACGATTCCGCTCGTCCCCCTTGCCCAGTCCGGGACCGGCTTG
Organism: Acidimicrobiales bacterium; assembly: GCA_965216815.1. Lineage (GTDB taxonomy): Bacteria > Actinomycetota > Acidimicrobiia > Acidimicrobiales > SHLQ01 > JADFOM01. The sequence continues at coordinate 1,046,902 of OZ244202.1, forward strand.
GCCGGCCCGGACTGCAACAGCTCGGCCGCCGTCAGGCGGCCCGTCCAGAAACTCGTTTCCGAACCTCTGGTTCGGAAACGAAACGCTGTCACATGCGTCGCGTAGGTTGGTGCTGTGGCCAAGACTCGGGTTCGGTATCGGTGCAGCACCTGCGGGGGAGTGTCGAGCTCGTACCTCGGGCGATGCGGACAGTGTGGCGAATGGGACACCTTGCAAGAGGAACGAGACGGGGGAGCATCGGTGGCTGCGCCCGCCGGCGGCGACGGTCCCAGGCCGGTAGGCGACACCACGTCCACACCCGAACCGGTCGTGCCGACCGGTCTTGCCGAACTCGACAGGGTCCTCGGCGGAGGCCTTACTCCGGGCTCGGTCACCCTCATCGCCGGAGAGCCCGGCATCGGGAAGTCGACGCTTCTCATGCAGCTACTCGCCGGTTGTCGCAACAACGGATCCTCGCTCTATGTCAGCGGCGAGGAGAGCTTCCAGCAGGTTGCGGCGCGAGCCGAGCGCGTCGGCGCGGTGCACGACGACCTGCTGATCATGGCGACGACCGATCTCGATTCGGTCGTCGCCCAGGTCGCCGAGGTCGGTGCCTCGCTGGTCGTCATCGATTCGATCCAAACGATCACCGCAGGCGAAGTCGACGGTGCGGCGGGTGCTGCCGGACAGGTGCGAGGGTGTGCTCATCGACTCGTCCAGCTCGCCAAGTCAACCGGGGTTTCGTTTGTCGTCGCCGGTCACGTCACCAAGGACGGTGCGATAGCCGGACCGCGTGCGCTCGAGCACATAGTCGACACGGTCGTCGAGCTGCGCGGAGACCGCCACCACGACCTGAGGCTTCTCCACTCACCAAAGCACCGCTTCGGTGCCACCGGTGAGGTGGGGGTCATGGCGATGCACGAGGACGGACTCGACGCCGTGCCCGACCTCTCGGCTCTCTGTCTCGCTGAACGAGTCGTCGACGTTGCCGGCTCGGCGGTGGCGGTGACCGTCGAGGGTCAGCGCCCGCTGTGTGTAGAGGTGCAGTCGTTGGTGGTCGAGGCACACGGCAACCCCAGACGTTCCGCGCAGGGCCTCGACAGCAGCCGCCTCCAAATGGTCCTCGCCGTCATCGAGCGGCGACTCGGGTTCGTAGTCGGGGCGAACGACGTCTGGGCCTCGGTCGTCGGCGGGGTCCGACTCGCAGAACCCGGCAGCGATCTCGCAGTCGCGCTGGCGGTTGTCTCGTGCATCAACGAACGACCCGTCCCGGCTTCGCTCGCAGCGTTCGGCGAGCTCGGACTAGCCGGAGAAATACGGCAGGCATCCCGTGGCAACGACCGGATTCGAGAGGCCCTGCGGCTGGGATTCGAACGAGTCCTCGTGCCCGCATCGTTGCCACCGGGCGATTTCGAGAGCCACATCGTGCGGGTAGCCACCTTGCAAGAGGCGTTCCGTGCAGCGCGACTCGACCCAGATCGGCCGCTGGCGTCGGTGCCGATCGGAGACTAAGAACCCACCCATGGAACTGACGCTCGAGTCCGGAACACCAGCCTTTCTCGCACAACCCAGCGACGCGACACCCACGCGAGGCGTGGTCGTCATTCCCGACATCATGGGCCTCCGGCCGCTGTTCACCGACCTCTCTCAACAGCTCGCCGACGACAACGGATGGGCGGTGTGCTGCTACGAGCTCTACCCGGGCAACGAGTCGCTCGATCTCGATGGCCGCTTTGCGCATGCGCCGTCGATGCAGGACGATCGGGTGCTCGGCGATGCGGTCCTGGCCGCAGCTGCGACCAGACAGGAGCGCGTGGCGATCATCGGGTTCTGCATGGGCGGTATGTACGCGCTCAAGGCCGTCAGCACGCAACGCTTCGACCGGTCGTGCCCGTTCTACGGAATGATCCGTGTGCCAGAGGGTTGGCGTGGAGACGGTCAGGGAGAGCCGCTCGAGCTCATCGCAGAGGGCAGCACCGCCGACGTGCTGGCGATCATCGGCGAGCAGGACCCTTACACCCCGCCCGCCGACGTCGAAGCGCTTCGCGGCGCCGGTGCCAACGTCGTGGTGTACCCCGAGGCCGAGCACGGGTTCGTCCATGATGATTCACGTCCGTCGCATCGCGCCGACGATGCCGCCGACGCCTGGCGCAGGGTGACCGATTTCATCGGGAGCTGATGCCCCAGGCCTCGGGTATCAGCGCGAGCGGATCTCGAGCTGGTTGCGGTCGAGGATCTGATAGTGCCGTTCGTTCTGGTCGAGCCAACCGAGTTTGACGAACGAGGCGATCGCCTTGTTCACCCGCTCGCGCGAGGCGCCGACCATGCCGGCGAGCTCCTCTTGGGTGACCGGCAGGGAGAACTCGTCTCGGTCGCCAGCGATCTCCAACAACCGTTTCGCCGTGCGACCTGTGACGTCCAGAAACACCGAATCGGCTAGTGCCAGGTCCATGCTTCGGAGCCGCTGGGTCAACATGTCGACCGCTCGCCACAGCTGAGCGGGGTCCTTGTCGTAGAGGTCACGCACGGGCCCGTAGGGGATCTCTATGACCGTCGACGGTTCGAGCGCGCGGGCCGCCGCGCTGCGGCCCTGGCCGTCGAACAGAGGCATCTCACCGAAGACGTCGCCTTCCTCCATGAGCGCCACGACGCTTTCGCGGCCATCGAAGGCCTGGTTCGCTATCGCCACCCGGCCACTCACCACCACGTAGAGCTCTTCGGACTGGTCGCCTTCGGCGAACAACTCGTCTCCGCGTTGCAACGAGCGTTCCACGCAGGCATCGCCGAGCGCTGCGAGCATGGTCTCGTCGGCGGTGGCGAACAGGTCGACGGAACGCAACAGGGTGGTGTCGGTCATGTGATCGGCCATCCTAGATGCCGTGTCGTCGCCACAAGAAAGCCAACGCTCTCGCCCGGTGGGCGCGGCGGTGTGGTCGATCGTTGTGGGCGCGGGCACGGGCACGCGCTTCGGTGAGCGAAAGCAGTTCCTCGATCTTGCGGGTCGGTCGGTCGTCGATCACAGCATCACCGCCGCTGCGACGGTGAGCGACGGGATTGTCGTCGTCGTCCCTCCCGACGTTCTCCACACCGGGGCGGTTGCTGGCTCGGACGAGGTTCCCGTTCTCGAGGTCGCAGGCGGTGCGACGCGAGCCGAGTCGGTGCGAGCAGGTCTCGCAGTTGTGCCCGACGATGTCGGCTTCGTGCTGGTGCACGACGCCGCGCGCCCCCTGGCATCGCCGAGCCTGTTCGAAGCGGTGGTGGAGGCGCTGGCTGCGGGAGCCGTTGCCGTCGTTCCGGTCGTCGATGTGACAGACACGATCCGGCGACGAAGCGGCGGTGTCGTCGACCGAAGCGGTCTCGTGGCCGTGCAGACGCCACAGGGATTCGACGCCGCAGTCCTGCGCTCCGGGCACAGCAGCGGAGGCGAGGCGACCGACGATGCAACACTCGTCGAGGTTCAGGGCCATCCTGTGACGCTCATCGACGGGGAAGTCGACAACGTGAAGATCACGCACGCGGGCGATCTCGTGGTGGCCGAGGCGCTCTTCGAAGGGGGACGCACATGAACGTACGGGTCGGCGTCGGCTACGACGTCCACGCTGTCGACGCGACGAGTGAGGGGCCCCTCGTTCTGGGCGGAGTCAGCTTCGAGGATCACCCGGCGGTCGTCGCCCACAGCGACGGCGACGTGATCGTGCACGCGATCATCGACGCGGTGCTCGGTGCGGCCTCGCTCGGCGACATCGGTTCGCACTTTCCCGATTCCGATCCTGAACTCGCAGGCGCCGACAGCTTGGCTCTGCTCGCCCAGGTGGTCGAGGCGATCACAGCCGGCGGTTGGGTCGTGTCCAACGTCGATTGCGTGGTGATCGCCGACGGTCCCAAGATCGCTCCCGTGCGCGACGTGATGATCGATCGAATCGGGTCCGCGCTCGGGGCGCCGGTGTCGGTGAAGGGTAAGCGCACCGAGGGTGTCGGCGCGCTGGGGCGCGGGGAGGGAATCGCTGCGCACGCGGTCGCATGCCTCGTAGCGGAGGACAGATGAGCAGTAAGGGGCGCGGTCGCAACAAAGGTGGACGCCGACGCAACGCGCCGCGAAGGAACGATCCGCGCGGTCAGCGTGGAACCACGCCGAGACGGCCCGAACGCGGCCAGGTCAAAGGTGTCGGCGGCGACCACGTCGAGGGGCGTCAAGCGGTGCGGGAGCTTCTGCTCGCCGGCAGGCGCAGCGTTCGTGAGGTTCTTCTCGCCGGCGATCTCGACGATGCCCCGATCCTCGACGACATCATCGATTTGGCCGATGAACAGAAGGTGAGAATCCGCGAGATCGGTCGCTCGAAGTTCGATTCGATGGCTCTCACTGCGGCCTCACAAGGCGTGCTCGCGACTGCTGCACCGTTGGAGACCGTGGCTGTGGAAGAGCTCACCGAACCGGTCGGCGGCTCGGTTCCGTTCATCGTTTGCTTCGACGGGGTCACCGACCCCGGCAACCTCGGGGCGCTCCTTCGCACCGCCGAATGCGCCGGAGTCACCGGTGTCGTGTTGCCTCGCCACAGGTCAGCACGGGTTGGGCCGACCGTCGCCAAGGCCGCGGCCGGCGCTATCGAACACCTGCGTTTCGCGACGGTGCCCGGCATGGCTTCGGCGGTGTCGGTGCTCCAGAAGCGGGGAGTGTGGGTGGTCGGACTCGACGCGGGCGGCGAGCAACCGATATTCGACCTCAGCGTTGCGGATGAACCGATTGCACTCGTGTTCGGAGCGGAGGGGCGCGGGTTGTCGAAACTGGTCGCCGAGCGGTGCGACGTTGTCGCGTCGATTCCCCAACACGGCATGGTCGGCTCGCTCAATGTCGCCGCGGCGGGCGCCATCGCCTGCTTCGAGATTGCCCGCCACCGCCCCGGTTGAGGATTTCTGAACCCTGCGGTGTCATATACCGCACCGGAAGGTTCAGAAATCCCCCGAGCCACCGGATTTCTGAACCTCAAAGCGCGCCTGGGCGTCGTGAAGGGTTCAGAAATCCCGAGACGCTACGCTCGGCGCACAAGTGCCCGAGTAGCTCAGTTGGCTAGAGCAGCTGTCTTGTAAACAGCAGGTCGCCGGTTCGACTCCGGCCTCGGGCTCTCTCGCCCCACGTATGAAGGTGGGACCAGTAGCCCGTGCGACTGTGAAACGATGGGGTGCTTGATCCGAGGACTGCGACCCACAAGGCTTGTACGCGATGGCACTGACCGACCGTGAACGCGAGATCATCGACTTCGAACGCACCTGGTGGGCCGAGGAAGGACCCAAGGACGTCGCGATTCGAAAGCGGTTCGAGCTCTCGGCGACCAAGTACTACGTGATGCTCAACAAACTTCTCGACGGCGACGAGGCCTACGAGTACGACCCGCTCGTCGTGCGTAGGCTGCGACGACTGCGTGAGCGCCGCCGTCGTGCACGCCACGAGAACCGAGTTGCCGAGGAGCCCAACAGCCGATGACTGCCCCACAACAACCCCCCAACGAAGGTCCGATCGGTGCGTTGGCCAACCGCGGTGTAATCCTCGTCCTCATCGGTCTGGTGGTCGGGTTCGTCGTGCTCGCACAGGGCTTCGGCGACCGCTCGGGTGACCTCGAGGCGTCATCGTCCGACGACGGTGCGACCGAGACCACGACTACGACAGCCCAGGACGGTTCGTCGAGCTCGGTGGCAGGTACCGCAGCTCCCGGGCAGGGAAGCGGCACCGACGGCAACGGCAATGGCAATGGTGGGTCTACACCGCCGACGACCGTTTCCGAGACCCTCCACCCTCCCGCCGAGGTCACCGTGCTCGCAGGCAACGGGTCGGGTGAGACCGGTGTCGCCGGTGGAATTCAGGACAAACTCGTCGCTCAGGGATATGTCGCCGAGGCAAAAAACGCGCTCGATACCGAAGCAAGCCAGATCCTCTACAGGCCGGGCTACGGGCTCGACGCTGCTGCGATCGCGGAGACGCTCGGGGTCGACGCCACCGTCATCATGGCAATCGACCCAGAGGCATCTGGGCCTTTCGATGGTGATGCCGCGCAGATCTCGCTCAGCAGCAATGTTCTCGTCATCGGCGGCGCCGATGGTGTGATCCGCTGACCGGCCGAGGCGAGCGCGCGACATGCGAGTAGTCGCCGCACCCGACAAATTCCGAGGTAGCGCCACAGCCCGCGAGATCGCCGAGGCGATCGAAACGGCCTGCACGGGAGCCGGGCACACGTGCGCCCTCATACCCGTCGCGGACGGCGGAGAAGGCACGCTCGACGCACTCGGCGGACCGAACCGCACGACGACCGTCACCGGACCGCTCTGGGAACCGGTCGAGGCCGAGTGGCGGATGGATGGGGAGACCGCGGTCATCGAGATGGCCCGCGCCTCTGGGCTCGAGCTCGTCGGCGGAAGCGAGGGAAACGACGCCGTCGACGCCACGACGACCGGTACCGGAGAGCTCATCGCCGAGGCGGTCGAATCCGCAGCCAGCCGAGTCATCGTGGCGGTCGGAGGATCTGCGACCACCGACGGTGGGCTGGGTGCGCTTCGGGCCATGGGCGGCCTTGGTAGATACAAGGGCATCGACCTGGTCGTCGCTTGCGATGTGCAGACACGGTTCGTCGACGCGGCGACTGTGTTCGCTGCGCAAAAGGGGGCTTCGCCCAAGCAGGTAGAGCTGTTGCGCCGGCGGCTGGAACGGCTCGTCGACGTCTATGCCACCGACTACGGCGTCGACGTCGCTACCTTGCCCGGCGCCGGTGCGGCCGGGGGTCTCGCCGGGGGTCTCGTCGCTGCCGGAGCGACGCTGGTCGACGGGTTCGGCCTCGTCGCCGACGAGGTCGGGTTGTATGAACACGTCGCCGACGCCGACCTCGTTGTCACCGGTGAGGGCCTCGTCGATGCGACTTCGTTCGACGGCAAGGCGGTCGGTGGTGTCCTCGCGATGGCCAAGGAGGCAGGCGTTCGGGCTTCGGTCGTCGCCGGACAGATCGACCCCGAAGTCGAGCTCTCGGTGCCGAGCTGCTCACTGGTCGATGTGTTCGGTCCCGATCGTGCGTTCAATGACACGCTCGACTGCGTCCGCAACGCCACCCTCGGATTCATCGACTTTTGATTTCGGTTCGGAACCAAAGGTTCCGAACCGAGTCGACGGTGGCGCCTTCGGCGCCGCGCGCGCTCCTCGGCGGCGAAGCCGCCTGCTGGCGTTCTTGTGGGGGCAGAGCCCCCGCGCCCCACACCGCCGGCTCCGCTTCGCTGGCCGGCGGGTCATTTGAGGCCCGAACACCATGCTGGTTCGACCTGTGGGAGCAACCCTGTCGGTGCCAACTACAGCGACGCGAGGGGTGGGAGCTTGACTAGGTGGATGGGAACGCGGGCACCGTCGGGGCGGTCGAGCACCACGTCGGACGCGACCTCGACATCCGCCCGAGCCAACGCAACTTGGAGAATCGCGGTCGCCTGTTCGCTGAGGTCGAGCAGCGGGCGGTTGCGATGCTTGCGCGAACCGAGGTCGACCTGAGCGATCGCCTCGACGCCGAATCGCTCCGCCAGGTCGATCAGTAGACCGAGCTCGACTCCATAGCCTCCGACGAACGGCACGGCTTCGAGCGCGTTGCGCCTTCCTGCGTACTCGCCAGCGAGCGGCTGCACTATATGGCTGAGGTGCGGATGAACGAGCGTGAGGATGGGACGGGCTGCGAGCTCGGTCACACGCCCCCCACCGGTCCCGCCCGCAGCGAGCGGCCGCTCGTAGAAGCCCTTCACGTACTGCACCGCTGCGTCGGTCAACAACGGCTCGACCAGACGTGTCACGAAATGAGCGCTGAAGTTCGTGACGTCGGCGTCACACCACACGACGATGTCACCTGTGCTGGCGTGAAGTGATCGCCAAAGTGCCTTGCCCTTGCCGGGTCCGGGTGCCAGGTCGTCGAGCGTCGTGGCGGCATCGACCACCTTGGCACCGGCCGCCGCTGCTACCCCCGCGGTGTCATCGGACGAGTGGTCGTCGACCACCAACAGTTCGTCGACCAACGGGACACGTTCGACAAGCTCGCGGCGGACCTCGTCGACGATGATCCCGACGGTGGTCTCCTCGTTGCGCGCCGGCAGGCACACCGTGATCGTCTGGTCACCCTTGAGGGCAACGAGGTCGCCGGGGCCCTGCGATGGCATCACCCAAGGGTATGTGCGCGGCGTTCCCGTTACGCTTTCGGGGCATGAGCGCAACAGTGAGAATTCCCACCACGCTTCGTACCCTCACGGCCGGAGCGGCCGAGGTAGACGTCGACGGCGACACGGTGTCGGCTGTGTTCGATGCGCTCGAAGACGCCCATCCAGGGTTCCGGGAGCGTCTGCTCGACGACGACGGCAACCTGAGGCGGTTCGTAAACGTGTTCGTGAGCGACGACGACGTGCGTTTCATCGACGGCCTCGACACCGCCGTCCCCGACGGCGAAACCGTCTCGATCGTCCCTGCGGTGGCCGGCGGCCGTTAGTCGAAGCAAAACCACCCGCGCGACGTTGTGAATTCTGCGCGCGTCTGGTTGGATTAGCAGTCGCACATCGAGAGTGCTAACGACCGCGTCCGGCCAGTATCGAGCTGGAGGCGGCGCACTTCTATCTCGACAGGAGAAGGCCACCCAATGCCAAAGATCATCAGCTTTGACGAAGAAGCACGCCGGTCGCTCGAGCGGGGCATGAACCAGCTCGCCGATGCGGTGCGAGTCACGCTCGGCCCGAAGGGTCGCAACGTCGTTCTCGACAAGAAGTGGGGAGCCCCGACGATCACCAATGACGGTGTGTCGATCGCCAAGGAGATCGAGCTCGAGGATCCATACGAGCGCATCGGCGCCGAACTGGTGAAGGAAGTTGCGAAGAAGACCGACGATGTCGCCGGTGACGGCACGACGACTGCCACGGTTCTGGCATGGTCGATGGTCCGCGAGGGGCTTCGAAACGTTGCCGCAGGCGCCAACCCGATGTCGCTCAAGCGTGGCATCGAGGCAGCCGTCGAGGCCGGCGTCGGGGCGATCCGTGAGAACTCCATGGACGTTTCGAGCGACAAGTCTCAGATCGCCAACGTTGCTGCCATCTCCGCGGCCGACCAGGAGATCGGCGACATGATCTCCGATGCGATCGACAAGGTCGGCAAGGACGGTGTCATCACCGTCGAGGAAGGCCAGACCTTCGGTATGGAAATGGATCTCGTTGAGGGCATGCGCTTCGACAAGGGCTACATTTCGCCGTACTTCGTCACCGATCCCGACCGCATGGAAGGTGTCCTCGACGACCCCTACATCCTGTTCGTCGGTTCGAAGATCTCCGCCGTGCGCGATCTCGTGCCAGCCCTCGAGAAGATCATGCAGTCGGGCAAGCCACTCGTGATCATCGCCGAAGACGTCGAGGGCGAGGCGCTGGCCACGCTCGTGGTCAACAAGATCCGCGGCACATTCACCTCAGTCGCCGTCAAGGCACCGGGGTTCGGCGATCGGCGCAAGGCGATGCTGCAGGACATGGCCATCCTCACCGGCGGTCAGGTCATCAGCGAGGAGATCGGTCTCAAGGTCGAAAACGTCACGCTCGACATGCTCGGTCAGGCCCGCAAGGTCATCGTCACCAAGGACGAGACCACCGTCATCGAGGGCGCCGGCGACGAGGCCGACATCAACGGCCGCATCAACCAGATCAAGGCCGAGATCGACAACACCGACTCCGACTACGACCGTGAGAAGCTCCAGGAGCGTCTGGCCAAGCTCTCCGGCGGCGTCGCGGTCCTCAAGGTCGGTGCAGCCACCGAGGTCGAGCTGAAGGAGAAGAAGCACCGCATCGAAGATGCCGTCAGCACCACCAAGGCTGCGATCGAGGAGGGCGTCGTCGCCGGCGGTGGCGTGACCCTGCTGCGCGCCCAGGACGCGGTGAACAAGGTCGCCAAGAGCCTGAAGAACCCCGACGAGTCGACCGGTGCGCGCATCGTGGCCACATCGCTCGAAGGCCCCATCACCCAGATCGCCGTCAACGCCGGTCTCGAGGGCGGGGTCATCGTCGAGAACGTGCGGGCCCTCGATGGCAACAAGGGCTTGAACGCAGCGACAGGTGAGTACGAGGATCTGGTCTCTGCCGGCATCATCGACGCCGCCAAGGTGACCCGTTCTGCGCTTCAGAACGCTGGGTCGATCGCTGCGCTGTTCCTGACGACCGAGGCTGTCATCGCCGACAAGCCCGAGGAAGAGGGCGCTGCGGCCGGCGGCATGCCCGACATGGATTTCTGACGCCAGTCTCAATCGGTTCCCGGGGTGACCGGGGAATCGTTTGTCGAGCAGGTACAGTACGGGACGACCCAGCCACGTTGGTTGGGTCGTTTCCGTTTTCTGGCCCGCAATCGAGCCCGAAGAACCACCCTGGGAGGGGACCAACAATGAAGGACAGCAAGTTGATGCGCATGGTCGCATTGCTCTTCGCCGTCGCTCTCGCATTCAGCGCGTGCGGTGACGACGACGACTCCGACGGTGGCGACACAAGCACCACCGTTGCCGAAGAGAGCGGCGACGCCGAGGGCGGCGACTCGGAGGGCGAGGACTCGATGGAAGAAGAAGACTCCATGGAAGAAGAGGACTCGATGGAGGAAGAAGACTCCATGGAAGAAGAGGACTCGATGGAGGAAGAAGACTCCATGGAAGAAGAGGACTCGATGGAGGAAGAAGGCGGCGAAGAGGAAGAGGGCTGACCCTCTCTTCGTCACTTCGACGAAATCCTGGTCGACGGCGGGGTGCTACGGCGCCCCGCCGTCGCCGTTTTGGCATCGACGGGCCAGACTGCGGGAATGAGCGATCCGATTGAACCGAAGGTGGGCCAGGGCGTGCTCCACCTGTTCTGCAAGCCGACATCGTCACCGGGACGGTCAGCGATCAAGACGGCGATGGCGGATGTCACCAGTGCCGGCGGGCAGGTCGTCTGTGCTTCGATTCTCGGTCACAAGGCCGACGCTGCCTTCATGGCGCTCGCCCCCGACTTGCGGACGCTCAGAACGTTCCAGACCGCTGTGCAGGCCGCCGGCTACGAGGTCGTCGACTCGTATGTCTCGCTCACGGAGGTGTCCGAATACGCACAAGGCGTTCCAGAGGAGCTTCGCCAGGCCCGTCTCCATCCGCAGCTTCCGCCAGAGGGAAAGCCCGCATGGTGCTTCTATCCCATGTCCAAGCGTCGAAACGTCGGGGCGAACTGGTTCACGCTGCCCTATGAGCGCCGCAAAGAGCTCATGTACGAGCACGGTGCCTCCGGCCGCAAATTCGCCGGGCGCATCCTGCAGGTCGTCACGGGATCGACCGGGCTCGACGACTTCGAGTGGGGAGTGACGCTCTTCGGTGAACACCCCGACGATCTCAAGGAGGTCGTCTACACGATGCGCTACGACGAGGCCTCCGCCGAGTACGGCGAGTTCGGGCCTTTCTACACCGGCTTCGTCGTCGATTCCCCAGCCGACCTCTAGAGATTTCTGAACCTTCCGGTGCGGTATATGGCACCGCAGGGTTCAGAAATCTGGTCGTGACCTGTTCACATGCTTGAAACACAGCGGTGACACCGGCGACATCGCCGGCGCCGAGAATCTCCCGACGGGGCGTGCCGACGCGGGTGCGCCCGAAACAGGGAGAAGAAACCCATGGCACTACTCGCGCAGGCCGGCGGCGGCGATATCGCCTGGATGCTTATGTCCACCGCACTCGTCGTGTTCATGGTGCCTGGGCTGGCACTGTTCTACGGCGGCATGACCCGTTCGAAGAACGTGCTGAACATGCTTCAGATGAACATGATCTGTATCGGCATCGTGCCGATCATCTGGGTTCTCTTCACCTACAGCCTCGCCAACAACGGCACCGGCGACTTCATCGGCGACTTCGACCTGGCGGGACTCGACGGGTTGTCTGGCAACGCCGACGCCCTCATCGGCGTCGCGTTCCTCATGACGTTCGCGTCGATCACCCCTGCATTGATAAGCGGCGCCGTCGCCGATCGGATGCGGTTCTCGGCCTGGGTCGTGTTCGTGCCGCTCTGGTCGATTCTCGTCTACACGCCCGTCTTCTACTGGGTGTACTACGGCTGGCACACCGACCTGGATCCCCACGCCATCGACTTCGCCGGCGGCACCGCGATTCACATCAACGCTGGCGCAGCAGCGCTCGCGCTCGTCCTGGTTCTCGGGAAGCGTGGTGGCTGGCCCGGCGAACCGATGCCGCCGCACAACATGGTGCTCGTCATGATCGGCACAGGCATCCTCTGGTTCGGATGGTTTGGGTTCAATGGAGGCTCAGCGCTCGCCGCCAACGGGCAGGCCGTGCAGGCGGTCCTGAACACGTTCCTAGCCGCTGCCGCCGGCATGGTCGCATGGCTGGTGGTGGAGAAGCTGCGCGACGGACACGCCACCACCCTCGGCGCGGCATCCGGCGTCGTAGCAGCGCTCGTTGCGATAACCCCCGCGGCGGGCTTCGTGGGCGGACTATCTCCGATCCTGTTCGGGTTTGTCGCCTCGGTCGTCTGCTACTTCGCCATCCAGCTCAAGCACAGGCTCGGCTACGACGACTCGCTCGACGTCGTCGGCGTTCACGGCGTCGGCGGAATCGTCGGGGGACTTATGCTCGCCTTCTTCGCCGACGCCAGCATCGGAGGCACCGACGGTGTGTTCTTCGGCGATGCCGGTCTGCTCCTCAGCCAGATCATCGCGATGGCATCGGTCATCGTGTTCTCGTTCGCCGTTACCTACATCATCGCGAAGGTGCTCGATGCGATCATGGGTCTGCGGGTCAGCGAGGAAGACGAGCACACCGGCCTCGACCAGACCGAACACGCCGAATCCGCCTACTCCTGATCACGGAGCGGCGCGGTTCCGTACGCTGAGCGACGATGACTGATCTACGCGCGCAGCTCCTCGCCGATCGTGAACTGGTCGGTGTGGAGTTCTGCCAGCGCTATGCGGCGGTGTTGGATCGGTGGCTTGGCGACCTGTACGAGAGTGTCGCTACACCTGACGCCCATCTCGCGCTGGTCGCCACGGGTGGATACGGCCGCGCCGAGCTCTCTCCCGAGTCCGACCTCGACCTCCTGTTGTTGCACGAACCGCGTGCTGAGGTGGACGAGGTGGCCGAGGCGATCTGGTACCCGATATGGGATCTCGGTCTGAAGCTCGGTCACGGAGTCAGGACGGTCGGCGAGACGCTCGACTTGGCGCGGACCGATCTCGAGACCGCCACGAGCCTTCTCGACGCTCGACACCTTGCAGGAGATCGGGCGCTCACCGACAAGCTCGTCGAGCGCGCCCGGCGAGACTGGCGCTCCAACGCCAAGACCCGACTGGTCGAGCTTGCCGACAGTGTGGCCGAACGCCACGCCGCCGCTGGCGAGGTCGCGTTCTTGCTCGAACCCGACCTCAAGCTCGGGCGAGGCGGCATGCGCGACGATCACGCTCTTCGATGGGCGGAGGTCGCCGAACCCGGCCTGCTCGAGGTCAGCGCCGCGACGCTCCAGAGCGGCTATGAGGTTCTCCTGTCGGCTCGAGTCGAGCTGCACCGAATCGTTGGCCGCCGCAGCGATGTGCTCCGCCTCGATGTTCAGGACGAGGTTGCGCGCGCTCTCGGATTCGCCGATGCCGATGTGTTGATGTCGGCGATTGCGGCCGCCGCCCGCTCGATCGCTTGGGTGAGCGACTCGACGTGGCATCAGGTGCGCAGCGGTCGCGACCGTCGCCGCTGGCGTCGCCGCGAGCCCGTCGAAGAAGAAGGCGTCGTCGTCGATGGTGCGACCGTGCGGGTCTCGTCGAACGCGAACCTCGCCGACCCATTGCTTGCGCTCCGCCTGGCGCACGTCGCCGCTCGGTCGAAGGCGTTCATCGACCACGACGGTCTGCGTCGGCTGCGAGACCACACGCCACCACTCGGCGACCCCTGGCCAAGTGGGGCACGCGAGTTGCTCGTGGCGCTGCTGTTGACCGGGCGCCCGGCGATCCGGGCCATCGAGGCGCTTGATCAGATGGACTTGTTCGTTCGGATCCTGCCCGAGTGGGAGCCGTGCCGGGCCAAGCCGCAACGCAACGCCTACCACCGCTTCACCGTCGACCGTCACCTTCTTGAGACTGCGGCCGAAGCTTCTGAACGCAGCGTGCGGGTGCACCGCAAGGACCTGCTGGTGTTGGCGGCGTTGCTCCACGACATCGGCAAGGGCTACCCGGGCGATCACACCGAGGTCGGCGTCGAGTTGGTCGGGTCGATCGGCCCGCGCATGGGTCTCGACGCTGCCGACTGTGCGACGCTGCAGGCCCTCATCGAGCATCATCTACTGCTGCCGGACATCGCGACTCGCCGCGACCTCGACGACGATGGGACCATCGCTCACGTTGCCGAACGTGTAGGCGACCAGGAGACCGTGATGCTTCTCGGAGCGCTGACCGAGGCCGACTCGGTCGCAACCGGTCCCTCCGCGTGGAGTTCGTGGAAGGAGGGGCTCGTCGCCTCGCTCGTTACACGGACCGTTCACGTGCTGGGCGGTGGTCTTGCGAGCGAGGTGGTTGGCGCTCCTTTCCCAACCGACCGCCATCGAGAACTGCTCGGCGAAGCCAGAACTCTCATCGAGGGCGACGGCGACGAATTGACGGTCGTCGCTCCTGACTTCCCGGGCGTGTTCAGCCGTGTGGCTGGAGTGTTGGCGCTCAACGGGCTGAGCGTTCTCGAGGCGAACATCTACGGCGAGGCTGGGATGGCCCTCGAGGTGCTTCGGGTCGAGTCGAACAGCGGCGAGTCCATCGAGTGGGATTCGGTGATCGACCAGGTCGATCAGGCGTTGAGCCGTCGTCTGGCGCTCAGCGCGCGTGTAGCCGAACGGTCGCGCGACTACCGACGTCGCGCTGCGATGACAGCGCATCCCGTCGAACCGGAGGTCCGGGTCGACAACGAGACTTCCGCCCACGCGACGGTGCTCGAGCTCGCAGGTCCCGACGATGTCGGGCTCCTCTTCCGCCTCACCCGGGCGATGGCAGAGATGGGTCTCGACATCGTGGGTGCGCGGGTTCAGACGCTCGGTCACGATGTCGTCGACGCGTTCTACGTGCGCGACCGCGATGGGGCGAAGATCACCGACATGGCGCACCTCCGGGAGATCGAACGCGCGCTTCTCTGGGCGATGACGAACCCGGTCTGACACCACCTCTCAGGTTTTTCTGAACCTTCCGGTGCGGTATATGACACCGCAGGGTTCAGAAATCTCCCGGCTTGGGGAAATCTCGTCTGGATGGGTGAAGACGTAGGCTGGGATGTCGTGGAGAACACGAGGCTCACCGAGGCCGATCTCATCAGGTGGTCCGAAGCGCTGGCCGGCATCGCCCGAACCGGTCTCGGATTCACCGACAACCGTTACGAACAGGAGCGGTTCGAGGAAGTGCTCGCGGTCGCAGCCGAAATCCGGGCACGGGCGAACGATCCGCACGACGCCGAGCACCACATCGGCGAATGGATGAAACAGATCGGCCAGGGCGTGCCCGGCTATGCGACCCCGAAGGTGGCCGTCGGTGCTGTCGTCGGCAACGACGATGGCGAGATCTTGCTGATACAGCGAGCCGACAGCGGCATCTGGCTCTATCCGACGGGCTGGGCCGACATCGGCTACTCGGCGGCCGAAGTCGCCGTCAAGGAGGTCCACGAGGAGACCGGCATTGAATCCGAGGTCGTCGGGCTGCTCGGAGTGCTCGACGGTGTCCGGCGCGGGTTCACCCGTGTCCCGCTCTACTCACTCCTGTTCCACCTACGCGCAACCGGTGGTGAGCTCGACCACCACCCGCTCGAGTGCAACGATGTCGGGTGGTTCTCGGCCAACCGCTTGCCCGAGCCTCTCGCGGCCGATGGGGACTGGGTGGAGCACGCCTTCGCAGCCGTGCGCGGCGATGCCCCCGAAACGCTGTACGACCCACCCCGAACCCCGCCCTGGAAGCACGCTTCGCCGTGAGCGCCGCCGCCACCCGAACCAGCGACGACCTCGACGGCGTCGTCTTCGCCATCGACAAGGGCCTGACCCGAGACGGCCTGGTGCAGGTCAGGCGTCGCTGGGCACCGGCTGACGGTTCGATAGCGACACTGCTGCTAATTCACGGGCTCGCTGAACACGGCGGGCGCTACCACCATGTCGGTCGTCGTCTCGCTCGCCGTGGCATCGATGTTGTCGCACTCGACCTGCGAGGTTTCGGGCTGTCGGGCGGCCCTCGTGCACACCTGGATTCGATGGACCGGATGCTCGACGACGTCGAGGACCAGCTCGCCGAGCTTCGCCCCCTCGGTCGTCCAATGGTTCTGCTCGGCCACTCGATGGGCGGGCTCATCTGCTCCAACTACGCCGCGAGCGGCCGTCCCATGACCGACCTTCTCGTGTTGAGCGGGCCGGCCCTCAACGCCGACGTGCCTACCTGGCAGACTGTCCTCGCTCCTGTGCTGGGCCGCCTGACGCCTCGCTTGCCGATCCCGAGCGAGATCGACGGTGACATCCTGTCGACCGACCCATCGGTCGGTGAGGCCTACGAGGCCGATCCTCTTGTGACATCCGCTGTCACAGCGGGCCTGGGGCGCGCCTTGTTCGAGTCGATGCAGTGGACGCTCGAGCACCTTCAGCGAATCGTCGTGCCGACCTACATCGTGCACGGATCCGACGACGTGCTCGTTCCTCCGTCGGCTTCCGAGCCGTTCGAACAGCTTCCGGTCGTCGAGCGGCATGTGCTCAAAGGCATGCGCCACGAGGTCTTCAACGAACCCGACGGCCTCACCATCGTCGACGGCGTCGCCGACTGGATCCACGACCACCTCGGGCCAAAGACGACCTGAGGCACCCCGCGATCGGGCGGTTCAGTTCTGGTCTCTCAGGAACCGTTCGACTTCGGCTACGAGCTCGTCGGCAGCTTCCGGTTCGGTGGTGAGCGGCGCCTCGTCCGGTTCGTTGTCATAGGCGTCCTCGAGGTTCCGCACGTATGCCGCTGTCTCATCGTCGTCCTCCACGAGTTCGTCGACCTGGCGCTCGTACTCCGCCGATGCGATCTCGAGATCGGTCGCGGGCAACTCGTGGCCGAAGATGTCGCCCAGGCCCTCGAGCAGAGCGAGCGCGGCTTTGGGAGATGGAGCGGACGGCACGTACGACGGCACCGACGCCCACAGCGACACCGTGTCGAGGCCGCGATCGAGGCAAGCGAGATTCAAAGCGCCGATGATGCCGGTCGGACCCTCGTATGTGGAATGCGCCAGACCCAATCGGTCGCGAAGGCCGACGTCGTCGGTCGTGCCGTACACCTGGGTCGGACGGGTGTGGGGCACGTCGGCGAGTAGAGCACCCAGGGTGACGACCATCGACGCACCGAAGTGCTCGGCGACGTCGAGGATCTGTGCGCAGAAGGTGCGCCAACGAAGCTGCGGTTCGAGGCCGATCACGACCAGCAGGTCGGGCGAGCCGTCGGTGGACGGACACGCCCAGATCTGTGTCTCCGGCCATTCGATCGTCCGGCTGCCGTCGTCGTCGAGTCGAACCAACGGCCGAGCCGTCGTGAAGTCGTAGAACTCCTCGGCCCGGATCGAGCCGATCTCTTGGCCGTCGGCATGGCTCACGAGGACACGTGCGGTCGTCGTCGCGGCATCACCGGCATCGTTCCAGCCGCCGAATGCGGCGACGACGATCGGTTCATCGAGTGACGGCTGGGCGTCGAGTTCTACGTATCTCATCGGCGTGTCGGCGGGCTCTGACGTCACTGCGCCGACTGTATCCGCGGGGCCCTCGAGAGCCTCGTCACCGCAGGCGGCGACCTATCCTTCCGGGATGGTCTCAATCGATATTGCCTCCGATGCGTCCGACGAGCTGGTCGAAGCATTCGTGAGACTCACACCTCAACTCTCGTCCTCGAACCCGCCGCCCGATCGCAGCGCTCTGGCCGCGATCTGCGCCTCGGAGGCATCAACGCTCTTCGTCGCACGAGACGGAGACGAGATCGTCGGCAGCCTGACCCTCGCAATGTTCTTGATACCGACCGGCCGGCGTGCATGGATCGAAGACGTCGTCGTCGACGAGGCCGCCCGAGGCAAGGGTGTCGGAGCGGCCTTGAACGAGGCCGCGCTCGAACACGCCCGAGCTGCAGGAGCGCGCACGGTCGACTTGACGTCGCGCCCGTCGCGCGAGGCTGCCAACCGCCTCTACCAGCGCCTCGGATTCGTCCAACGCGAAACGAATGTGTACCGCTACGAACTGGTCGGCTGACGGTCGCCTTTGTCGAAGTGGTCAGGCTCACCTGAGGTGGTCACTGTCCTTCTCAGCGGGGCCGGATTTCAGTGCCGGCGCCGGCGGTGATGAACAGCCCGGTCGCTTCGCCGTCGATGTCGGCGGTGTGCCAAACGCCTGGGTCGTTGATGACTGCCTCGCCCGGGCCTAGTTCGACGGTCACCACCTCGCCATCGATCTCCTGATGCAAAGTCATCTTGCCGGCGACGCAGGCGACGAGCTCGTGTCCGTTGGGGTGCATCTCCCAGGTGTCCCATGGTCCGGTGAAGGTGTGCCATGACACAAGCCGTCCCTCGTTTCCGTCGTCGGAGTGACGCTCACCGTACTCCTCGTACCAAGCGATGTCGCCGGTGTGTCGCGGCTGAATCACAACGGTGGCGCCGAGCCCGAGATGAACCGGCATGGAGGTGAGATCGAACGGTCCTGACATGCGCAGAGTCTCGCGTCAGGCCGGGATGTCGGCAATCGACTGCACGTGTAATCCCGAACGAACTAGCCTCATGGCCTCCGCTCTGCGGAACCCACATGCCTCGAGACCCGCACACCCGCGCACCGCACGCCCCGCTCTTCGGGAGCGAGGCGGTCGGCATCTCGCTCAGCGGGCTGACCAAGCGGTTCGACGGATCGGCGACCCCGGCTGTCGCCGACCTCGACCTAGCCATCTCTCCCCGCGGAATCGTCACCCTCGTCGGCCCCTCGGGATGCGGGAAGACGACGACGATCAAGATGATCAACAGGCTGATCGAACCGACCTCCGGTTCGATCGAGATCGGCGGGGTCGACATAACTTCGCTGCCGGTGCACGAGCTTCGTCGCCACATCGGTTACGTCATCCAACAAACCGGCCTGTTCCCGCACCTCACGATCGAAGCGAACATCGGCACCGTCCCCCGGCTGCTCGGATGGTCCAAGAAGCGAACGGCCGATCGGGTCTTCGAGCTCGTCGAGCTCGTCGGCCTCGAACGCGACATGCTCGGTCGATACCCGCCCGAGCTTTCTGGAGGACAACAGCAGCGTGTCGGCGTCGCACGAGCTCTGGCCGCCGACCCACCCGTGTTGTTGATGGACGAGCCCTACAGCGCCATCGACCCGATCGTGCGAGCACACCTCCAAGACGAGCTGCTCGATCTTCAGTCACGGGTCGGCAAGACGATCGTCGTGGTCACACACGACATCGACGAGGCGATCAAGCTGAGCGACCAGATCGCCATCCTCGATGTCGGCGGAGTGCTGAAGCAGTTCGACACGCCGGAACGGTTGCTGCGAGAACCGGTCGACGACTTCGTAGCCGACTTCCTCGGCGGCGACCGTGGCCTGAAGCGGCTGGCGCTCTTGTCGGTCGCCGACATCGAGGTAGACGCCGGTGCTGTCTGCGATGTCGGATCGACCGTCGAAGCCGCCGGCAGGGTCATGGAAGCACACGGAACCGATTGGGTCGGTCTGACCGATGGGGATCGGTTGCTCGGCTGGACCGATCGTGAATCGGTTGCTGCGTGTTCATCGCTCGCCGAGCTCGATGCACGAGCGTTCGCATCGGTCGTCGCTCCCGACACCAGCTTGCGCGTGGTGCTCGACGGCATAGTCACCTCCGAGACCCAGATCGCCGCCGTCGTCGACGGCGAGCGCTACGTCGGCATGGTCAGCCTCGAACAGGTGAACGCGGGAGCGCGACGATGATCGTCGCCCAGCCACGCTACGACTTCGATGCCTTCATCGACTGGACGTGGGTGTCCGACAACGCCGATGTCATCTGGTCGGCGCTTCGCGAGCATGTCTTGCTGACGGTTCTCGCGGTAGTGATCGGGCTGTTGATCTCGTTGCCGCTGGCGCTGCTTGCTGTCGAGAAGCGTTGGACCCTCCCACCGATCATCTCGTTCACCGGGTTCCTCTACACGATCCCTTCGTTGGCTCTGCTGGCTTTCCTGGTGCCGATCACCGGGCTCACCCGCACGACTGCGCTCATTCCGTTGGTCAGCTACACGCTGCTCATCCTCATCAGGAACATCGTCGAGGGCCTCGATTCGGTTCCTTCCCATGTGACCGAAGCCGCCGATGGCATGGGGTTCACGGCCATGCGACGGCGTCTCCGCGTCGAACTTCCGATCGCGATGCCCGCGATCATCGCCGGAATACGAATCGCCACGGTCACGACCATCGGCCTCGTCACCGTCACGGCGCTAATCGGTGCGGACAACTTCGGCCAGCTCATCCTCGGCGGGTTGCAGCAGCGGGTCGGCGGCTTCCGCACCGAAATCGTCGTGGGCGTGCTCGGCTCGGTGTTGCTCGCGCTCGTCGCCGACCTCGCGCTCGCCGGCGTCGGTCGTCTGGTCACGCCGTGGGCGCGCAAGCGGAGCCGGCCATGAGCACTTGGTCACAGGTCGTCGAGTTCCTAACCACTTCGGACAACTGGTCGGGCTCGCGCGGTATCGTGCAGCGCACCCTCGAACATCTGCAGTACTCCGCCGTTCCCGTTGTCGTCGCGAGCGTGCTCATCGTCCCGCTGGGGCTGTGGCTCGGCCACATACGGCGATTCGGTACCGCGGCGATCAACATCGGAAACATCGGCCGCGCTATTCCGACATTCGGTCTGATGGCGCTGGCCCAACAGATCTGGGGGCTGTCGGAGGTTCCGATTCTCGGCCCGGTCGTCGGGTTCGTCGCGCTGACGGCGCTCGCTGTTCCCCCGATGCTGATCAACGCCTACACAGCCATAGCGGAGGTGCCCGACTCGATACGCGACGCCGCGCGCGGCATGGGCTATCGCTCGACGTCCCAGGCCCTGCGTGTGGAGCTTCCGAACGGCATGCCGCTTCTTCTAGGTGGAGTCCGGATAGCCGCCGTCCAAGTGGTCGCAACCGCCGGTCTGCTGGCGGTGTTCGGGTTCGGCGGTCTGGGACGATTCATCGTCGACGGGTTGGCACAGCGCGATTTCGGCGAGATGATCGGCGGTGCGATCGTTCTCGCCATCTTGGTGGCCGTACTCGAGGGCGTGTTCTGGGCGTTGCAGCGCATGGTCGTGCCGGCCGGTGTGCGGGCTCAGAGACGGCCGGCGCTGGCAGCATCGACATGAGACAACCGACCGACCAAAAGATCCCCCCGGGGGAAACGACCGCAACTAACCGAAAGAGATGTGAAACATGTTGCGAAAGACACTGATCCGACTCATCGCCGGGCTCTTCGCCTTGGCCCTGATCGCCGCCGCTTGCGGTGACGATGACGACGGGGGTGATGAGGGCGAGTCGACCACTACAGCCGACGCCGACGAGATGGCCGAGGACGAAGGCGACGGCGAGGACGACTCGATGGCCGAAGACGAAGGCCAAGGCGAGCACAGCGGCGTCGTAAACGAATTCCGTCCTCTCGACGCGGGTGGGACGATCACGAAGCAGGCGTTGCTCGCCGGCGATGTCGACGTGGCGCTCCTGTTCACGTCCGACGCCGACATCGCAGTCAACGACTGGGTGCTGTTGGAGGACGACAAGAAGCTCCAACAGATCGAGAATCTCATTCCGGCGATTCGCACCGACGCGACTTCTGAAGCGATCGAGGCCGCGCTGAACACCGTTTCGGCTCCGTTGACGACCGAGGAGCTCACCGAGCTGAATCGCCAGAACAGTGTCGACGGCGTTCCTCCGGACGAGATCGCGACGACGTGGCTCGAAGGCCAGGGCTTGTTGCCCTACGAGGGCGACGCCGTAGATGGCGACATCGTGATCGGCTCGACCGATTTCGCCGAGACCGAGATCGTCGCCGAGATCTACGCCGCTGTGCTCGAAGATGCCGGTGCGAGCGTCGAGCGCAAGTTCCAGCTGGGTTCCCGCGAGGTCGTCGCGCCTGCGCTCGAGTCGGGGGAGATCGACCTGACGCCCGAGTACATCAGCAGCCTCGCAGCGTTCCACGACGACACCGCCGAGGTGCCGTCGGACCCGGCCGAAGCCGCGGAGATGCTCCGCGGCCTCCTCGAGGACAAGGGTGTCACCGTTCTCGACCCGGCACCGGCGGAGGATCGCAACGGTCTCGTCGTCACCGCCGAGACCGCCGAGACATGGGGCGTGTCGACCACGTCCGAGCTGGCGAGTCTCGAGGAGCCGTTCGTTCTCGGCGGACCCCCAGAGTGTCCCGAGCGCCCCTTCTGCCTGATCGGTCTCACAGAGGTCTACGGTCTGGTCTTCGAATAGAAGAACCCAGTGCCAGGCACCGCTCTGCGGTGCCTGGCACTGCTATTCGTTTCTCTTACAACGGCGCGGACCAGGGGTTGGCGGCGAGGTAGTCGGTCACCGTCACCGACTCTTCGTTGACCATGCCCACGGGCAGCCACAGGAGTCCCTCTGGCGTCGAATAGTAGATCTCCCAGTTGTGAAGCACGGTGTGCGCTGCGGGGTCGTCTCTTATCAGCGATGCGTAGCCCTCCACTGCCGCGACGTAGTGGTCGCTGTTGTTGTAGCCCCACAGTGCTGCCTTCATGTCCGACGGGCCGCCACGTCGCACGAGATAGCGTGCGGCGGCCTGGATGGCATCGTGGGGGTCGTCGACGTCGCCCTCGCCGACCTCATCCCAGGTCGCGGGGATGAACTGCATCGGCCCTTGCGCGCCTGCGGTCGAGAGGCCGTCGATGCGCCCCATTCCGGTTTCGACGAGGTTGATCGCGGCCAGGTATTCCCAGCCGATGGCCGTTGCTGCCTGTGCCTCTTCGTAGTATCCGCGAAGCGTGGCCTGCGGCTCGGGCTCGACGATCTGCCAGGCTGGCACCGTGGTGGGCGGATCGGTGTGCAGCCGGCTCAGCGAGCCGCGAATCTCCATGTGCTTGTCGAACACTCCGGCAAGGTCCGTCGAGAGGCTTTCGCGGATGCGCCCGTGCCAGCCCGGGTTGGCAGCTGCGGTTCGGTAGACGACCTGGTTCAGGTGACCGAGGTCGGGCAGTTCCGACGGTTCGGTCGCCGGGTCGCGAAGGCCGCGCTCGGTCAGCTCGAGCCAGGCTGCCGCTTCGCCCGCCGACTCGGGTGGAGCGGGGCGACGTCGACCGTTCGGCGCCGGTTCACCCCAGTCGCTACGCCGCAGCGGGTCTTCGTCCTCGGTGGTCGCCGGAGCGCCGGTCGTTGCGGGAGCGCCTGCGACCGTCGTCGGGGTGACGGTAGACGTCGAGTCGAGGGTCGGCCGCTCGGTGTCGGCGCACGCGGCAACGAGCAACACGAGTCCGACAGCGACTGCGCCCTCAGCCGGGGAGAATCGCAAGGATCGGCCCCGAGGCGGTCAGAACATACAGCTCGCCGGCGTGGTCCTCGCCGAACGAGAGTACCTCTCCCGAGCCGACGTTGACCCCGAGCGACCGCTGGGCTCCGGTGGCGTCGACGGCACGAATCTCGCCTTCGCACAGATCGCTGAAGACGTATGCGCCCTGAAGGGCTCCGATTGCGTCACCGCGATAGACGAACCCCCCGGCGACCGAACAACCCTGGTCGTGGTCATATTCGTAGATCGGTTCGATGTGGCCCTCGGGTGCGTCGCCGGCGAATTCCCTCGTGCCCTCACGCAGGTTCCACCCCAGGTGTGCGCCGAGCCCGAATTCGACGTCGGCGTCGAGATGGTCGATCTCTTCGATCTCGTTCTGGCCTACGTCGGCGATCCACAGGTCGCCTGTCGCCTCGTCGATGTCGATTCTCCAGGGGTTCCGAACGCCATAGAGGTAGATCTCGGCGGCGCCTCCGCCGTCGGCGAACGGATTGTCGGCTGGGATGTCGTAGCCGTCTGTGCCGTCGACCGCGAGACGCAGGACCGCACCGAGCAGCGTGTTCGTGTCGACGCCGTTGTTCTCGGGGTCGCCGCCGGAACCGCCGTCGCCGAACGCGACGTAGAGATGTCCATCGAGGCCGAAGTGGATGTCGCCACCGTTGTGGTTGGCGAACGGCTGATCGACCGTGAGATGGACGGCGCGTGAGCCGGGGTCGATTCCGTCTGGATCGAAGGCAAACGACTCGATTCGTCCCTCGCCGTCCAGGCCGCTGAAATGCACGTACAGTCGCTCGCCGGCTGGGTCGAAGTCCATGCCGAGCAAGCCGCGCTCGCCGTTGGTCGTCGTCTCCGAGGTGAGGTCGAGGATCGGCTCGCCGATCTCACCGGTCGCCACGTCGATCGACCTAACGATGCCGGCCCGTTCTGCGAGCCAGTCGGTTCCATCCGGGTGGGGTCGCATGACCAGGGGCACCGACGCGACCGCGACCTCGGCCGTCGAGATCGATACCGACTCGAGGTCTGGGGCCGGCGGAGTCGTCGTCTGGGTCGTCGCGGTGGTGTCGGCAGGATCGGTTGTCGTGGCCCCGACTGGCTCGCTGGTCGAACTCGACTCGCTCGTCGCCTCCACAGACGTCGTCGACGTGTCGGTAACGCTCGTCGACGTCGACGAGCCGGAGTCGTCGTCGCTACACCCTGCGGCGATGATGCCGGCCAGCGTCAACGCTACGACGGCATTGCGCATCATGTCATCCTCCTGATGAGGCCTTCCTGAACAACCGACGCGACCAGCTCACCGCCCTCGGTAAAGACCGAGCCCTGAGCCAAACCGCGACCCCCGATCGTGGAAGGTGTCATCTGGTCGTATAGCAGCCATTCGTCGACCCGGAACGGCCGGTGAAACCACATCGCGTGGTCGAGACTCGCCATGAACACGTCGTCCGACCACGACGGCACCGGGTGTGGCGTGAGCGTCGCGTCGAGCAATGTGAAATCGGACGCATACGTGAGCAGGCAGGTGTGCACGACCGGGTCGTCGGGCATCGTGCCGTTCGCCCTCAGCCACACCTGCTGGCGAGGCTCGCGCGATTCGCTCTTGAAGAAGTTGGGCTCGGTCACATAGCGGAACTCGACCGGTCGTTCGGTGAAGAACTCGTCGCCCAGGTCGGGCGCGTGCTCCCGCAGCCAGTCGGCGCGCGTCGGCAGCTCGTCGGGTAGCGGAACGTCGGGCATCGGGATCTGATGATCGAACCCGTCCTCGCTGCGGTGGAATGAGGCTGCCAGGTTGAATATGGCTCGCCCGTGCTGGATGGCGACGACCCGCCGAGTCGTAAACGATCGGCCGTCGCGAATCCGATCGACCTCGTAGAGGATCGGGACGCTAGGGTCTCCCGGGCGCAAGAAGTAGGCGTGAAGGGAGTGCACGTGGCGGTCCGCGACATCGATCGTCCGTTGTGCAGCCACCAGTGCCTGACCGGCGACCTGCCCGCCGAAGACACGCTGTCGTCGCTCGTCTGGACTCACGCCGCGAAAAATGTTGACCTCGATCGCCTCGAGGTCGAGCAGCCCCAAAACGTCATTGAGTGCCTTCGACATGGCCCACAAGCATGCCTGAGATCTGCGCAAATCGGTTACCGAGCTGCCGATGGAGAGTCGTGAAGCTGATTTCAATCGCCCGTGAGGCGGTCGGCGCCGATCACATGATCGGTAAGTTGGCACGCTATTGCGGCGTGTCGGTCGTGAACGTCGTCCTCGGGCAGGCACTGCTCACGCTCTTCCACGTGTTGCTCGAATGGCCCGCCGCATTGTCGAACGTGCTGGCGGTCACCATCTCCGCGATTCCCGCCTACCTGATGAGCCGTGCCTGGGTCTGGCGCAAAGATGGCGATCACTCGGTTCGCGGCGAGGTGGTTCCATTCTGGGGCCTCGCCTTCGCCGGTCTGGTCCTCTCAACGATCGCGGTGAGTATCGCCGACGCGGTGTTCGAGGCGGACATCATGCTCAACGTGGCCAGCCTCGCAGCCTTCGGTGTCGTGTGGGTCGTGAAGTTCGTACTGCTCGAGCGGGTCATCTTCGCTGACGCGATGGACGTGGTAGAACCCACCGCTGATGGATGACCACTTGCTGGCGAAGGCCGAGGCGGCGCGGGGCTTCATGCCGACCGAGGAGGGACTCGCGCTGCACGAGGCGGCTCGCGCTCTGCGTGTCGATGGGCCGCTCCTCGAGGTCGGCAGCTACTGCGGCAAGTCCGCCGTATACATCGGCTCAGCGCTCGAGCACTCGGGTCGGCTGTTGTATGCGCTCGATCACCATCGAGGTTCCGAGGAGAACCAGGTGGGGTGGGAGTGGCACGAACCCGATCTCGTCGACCCCGAGACCGAACGGATGGACACGCTGCCCCTGTTTCGACGGACCATCCACGACGCTGGGCTAGAGGGTTGCGTCGTAGCGCTCGTGGGCGATTCGCCGAGCATCGCACAGAACTGGACGACCGAGCTGGCGATGTTGTTCATCGACGGCGGTCACGGTGTCGAGCCAGCGCACCTCGACTTCGAGCTGTGGACGCCTAAGGTCGCGTCCGGCGGTGTTCTGGCAATCCACGACGTGTTCGAGGACCCCGCCGATGGTGGTCGACCGCCCTATGAGCAGATCTATCTGCCCGCGCTCGAGTCCGGCCTCTTCACAGAGACCGCCGCCATCGGCTCACTCCGGCTGCTCCAGAGGGCCTGACACCCTGCGTTGTCGCGGCGGAGCAATTGTCCGGCTTTGCCGGCGATTGCGAACTGCGCTTGCGTTCTGCGCATGAGCGCCCGCAGGGCGCGAACTCGCAGCGAGTTAGGTCACTGCTGGGAGTCGGAAACCGAATGGGGGACTTCCATGATCTCGGGGAGCGTGGCGTGCTCGGTGAACAGTCGCGAGGCGCGTCCGCGTCCGTCGAGGGCGTCGGCTGCCAGCACGACGGCCGCAGCCGAGTAGGTGGATTGCTCGTCGGGCGGGAAGTGCACCAGCTGTGGGAACACCCGACCCGTCCAGTAGCGACCGGTGTCGAGGCGAAGGCCCTGGATCCAGCCGAACATGTCCTCGGCGATTTGGCGATCGCCTACCGACAGGTGCGCGATGACGCACTCGCAGGTCTCGGCGGTCGTGACCCAGGGACGGTCGCTTACGCAGCGAATTCCCTTGCCTTCCATGAGGAATGCGTCGCGGCGTTCGGCGAGATGCGCTCGGCCGGCCTCTCCGTCTATCGCCCCCGACATCACGGGGTAGTACCAGTCCATCGCCCAACGGTGCTTTGGCGCGAACGCTCCGTCGGGCCGTTCGCGGATGACCTCCGCGAGCGATGCGACGCTGAGCTCCCAGTCGGGGCGTTCGTGGCCGAGCTCCTCCGCGAGTGCAATCGCGCAGCGCAGTGAATGGCAGATGCTCGATGAACCCGTGAGCAGAGCGAACGACCACGGGGTTCCGTCGGGGTGGCGTGCCCAGAGGATCTCGCCGCGCGGCTGTTGAAGATCGAGAACGAAGTCGACGGCCTTCTCGACGATCGGCCAGTAGTCCTCGGCGAACGCTCGGTCGTCGGTGACGAGGTAGTGGTGCCAGACGCCGGTCGCGATGTAGGCGATGACGTTGGCATCGAGCTTGGGGTCCTCGACCTCGTCGGCGAGGTAGTACTGGTGCCAGGATCCGTCTGGGCGCTGGAGATCGCGCAGCCAGGCGTATGCGCGTTCGGTCGGTTCGCGCAGCCCGGCGATGTCCATCGCCATTGCGGCTTCGATGTGGTTCCACGGGTCGGCATGGCCGCCCGGGAACCAGGGGATCATGCCGTTGGGAAGCTGCCAGTCGGCGATGGTCTCGGCCGTTGTGATGATGTCGTTGGCGCCGAGCATGCCGTCGATCTCAGGAGTGTGCATGGGTCTTGTGGTCCGTTTCAAGGCGTTGCGTTTCCGGCTTGGTGGCGTAGACCGCGAGGCTCTTGCCAATGAGCGGATTGAGGAGTCTGTCGGCCGTTCGGGTCACGAACGGCTGCTTGACGATGTCCCAGCTCAGCAGACGGTGGTACGCGCTCACCAATCGGTTGTCGTCGATTTCGTCGTTTGGCCCTACCGCGCAGCGCAGCCACCAGTATGGAGAGTGCAGCGCGTGGGCGTGGTGTTTGGCGTGGTAGTCGAGTCCGGCGGCGGCCAGTCGGCTGCGGATCTCGGCGACGGTGTAGATACGCACGTGGCCTCCTTCGGCCGCGGGGGCGTGGTAGTCGTCGGAGAGGGCCCAACAGAGCCGTTCGGGGAGGAAGGAAGGTACGGTCACCGCCAACATGCCTCCCGGCTTGAGAACCCGGGCGAGCTCGGCGAACGCGTCGCCGTCGGCCGGGATGTGTTCGAGAACCTCGGATGCGATGATGCGATCGAATGTCGCGTCGGGGAACGGTAGCCGTGTTGCGTCTGATCGGGCGGCGCTGAGCGACACGCCGTCGTCGATTTCGTTGTCTTCGCGCATGGCGTAGCCGATTCGGCCGACCTCGAGGAGCTCGCCGTGGGCGAGGTCGGACGCCACCACGTGAGCGCCCCGGCGAAGGGCCTCGTAGGCGTGGCGCCCGAAGCCGCAACCGAGGTCGAGGAGGCGATGACCGGGTTCGAGCGCGAGGCGGTCGTAGTCGACTGTCAGCACGGCTCAGCTACCCTGCCGCTCGGCAAGCAGCGCACGGTACTGGTCGACGGTGGCCTCCGCTGTGTGTCGCCAGCTCCAGCGTTCGACCACTCTTTGGCGCCCTGCGGCACCGACGCGGGCTCGGGCTGCGGGATCGTCGAGTGCTGATCCGATGCGCACCGCGAGGGCGTCGCTGTCGCCCGGCCGAACAGCGAAACAGGTGTCGTCGTCGGCGCCGGTCACCTCGGGTAGTGCCCCGCCGGTGGTCGCCACCAGGGGGACGCCGCACGACATCGCTTCGATCGCGGGTAGCGAGAACCCCTCATAGAGCGAGGGCACGACGGCGAGCTCGGCTTCGGAGTACAGGTCGACGATGCGCTGATCGCTGACACCGCTGACGAACTCGACGTGGTCTTCGAGACCGAGCTCGCGCAGCGTGTTCGAAGCGTGCGAGTTGTCCTTGGGCCTGCCGATGATGACCAGTTCGATGTCGCGTTCGGTCCGCAGCTTCGCGACGGCTTCGAGCAGGTAGCGCAGACCCTTGAGGGCGACGTCGGCGCTGGCGGTGGTGATCAGGCGTCCCGGCACCCGCTCGATGGTTTCGACCGGCTTGAACAGGTCGATATCGACCCCGACCGGCACGACGTGGATCCGGTCGAGGGGGACCTCGTGGTCCCGGTGGATGTCGAGCTTCGAGTTCTCCGACACTGTGAGAACGCGGCTCATCCGTTTCGCGACCTGGGTCTGCATCTTCGTGAACGCATACCACCGACGCTTCCCGAACTCCTCGCGTCGAGTTCGAGCATGTTCGATCTCGAGCTTGCGGTCGACGGTGATCGGGTGATGGATGGTCGACAGCACGGGGAACTCGCGTTGGATCCTCAGCAGGCCCCACCCGAGCGTCTGGTTGTCGTGGACGAGATCGAAGTCGTCGGTGCGGTTCCGCAGCGCTTTCCACGCCCGCAGGCTGAAGGCCATCGGTTCTGGGAAATTGCCGGTGCAGAACGAGAGCGTTTCGGCGACGTCGATCCAGTTCTCGAGCTCGAACATCGAGGGAAGGCGCATCGGGTAGTGCTCGTTGTAGATGTCGAGGCTGCGCAGCTTGTGAAGGGTGATGCCTTCTGGGATCTCGGGGTAGGGCTGGCCACCGAACACCTCGACGTAGTGTCCGAGCTCGGTGAGCGCCTTGGCGAGGTGGCGTACGTATACGCCCTGGCCTCCGCAGTGCGGTTTCCCCCGGTAGCTCAACAACGCAATGCGCAAGGGAGCCTCAACGGTCACAGATTCTCCCTCCGCGAAACACTCGAGACGGTTAACGTGCCGGTCCAGTATGGGAAGGATCAACGCGAATTCACACATGTACACCGTAAAGTTACCTAACGGTAATTATTGGGTCTTTTCGGCATACACAAGGCTTCGGAGCGTCGCGTGAGAGGGCTCGTTCAGCGTGTCAGCCAGGCCAGCGTGACGGTAAATGACGTTGAGACCGGCTCGATCGGGCCCGGCCTTTGCCTGCTCGTCGGCGTCACCCACGACGACGACGCTGCATCGGCGGAGAAGCTGGCACACAAGGTCTGGAACCTGAGGGTGATGGAGGACGCTTCGGGCGCGATGAACCGATCGATCGCCGACACGACCGGCGAGGTGTTGGTCATCAGCCAGTTCACGCTCTACGGCGACAATGAGCGCGGTCGTAGACCGTCGTGGGTGGCGGCGGCCAGCCCCGATCACGCCGAGCCGCTCATCGAGTGCGTTGTCGACACTTTGCGTGGGCTCGGTGCCACCGTGGGTGTCGGCGAGTTCGGTGCCGACATGCAGGTCGCGCTCGTCAACGACGGACCGGTCACGCTGCTGATCGAGACCTGAGGCCTGTCTCCAACAGCCACGCCGCGACGAGCGAGAGAACCGAGAATGCCAGCATCGGCCAGGCACCCCAGCGGACCGCCGGCGTCAGACCGTCGCGGCGATCGATGCGATGCACCAGGACGTCCTGGTCACCGATCGCGATCTTCGAGACGATCTCGCCGTCGGGATCCACGATGGCGCTGAAGCCAGTCGGTGCAGCTTGGAGCACCCAGCGGTCGGTCTCGAGCGCGCGGAGCCGCGACGAAGCGAGCTGTTGGGTCTGCACTTGGGTCAGCCAGTAGCTCGCACCGTTGGTCGGGTTGAGCAGCACCTCGCCGCCGTTGCGCACGCCGTCGCGTGCACGGTGGTCGAAGAAGATCTCCCAGGAGATGCTCACGGCGAACGTACCCGCATCGGTGACGAGGACCGCGGGACCGGTGCCCGGCTTGGTGTCGCGTTTCGGTAGAGCAGATCTCGCGACCGACTCGAGCAGCGGGCGGAACGGCACGAACTCGCCGAACGGGACGAGCCGCACCTTGTCGTAGCGGTCGACGACCTCGCCGTCGACGGAGATCGCCTCGGAGTAGTTCGCGTTCGTGTCTTCGTCGACCTGGACGAACCAGCCCGGGATCAACACGGCCTGGTGTTCGATCGCCAGCCCGGCGAGAACCGGCGGAGGCTCATCTGCTACAAGCACCGGATCGGCGCACCCGGTATCGACCTCGACCGTCTCGGGGTTGACCACGTTCTCGGGCCACAGAATGAGGTCGAGGTCCAATCCGTCGAGGAGGGCTGTCGCCTCGACCTGTCGTTCGAACACCGCTCTCGCGTTGCACGACGAGAACCGTGTGCCCTGCGGCCCGCCCCCCTGCACGACCGCGATTTCGAGCGATCCGATGGAATCGCTCCTCGGAACCGCGAACGCGACCGCGCTGGTGACGGCGACGAACAGCAGGACCGGAGCGGCGATCCTCGGCCTGCGTGTGACCAGCAGCGCGATTGCGACGCCGATCGCGACCGTCGACCACACGAGCCACAGTGAACCGAAGAGTCGCACCGTCGGGCCCAGTGGGTTTGCGACCTGGCCCATGGGGATCGTCGCGAGCGGCACTCCGCCGAACGGCCACGACCAGCGGAAGAGCTCGGCGACTGTGATCGCGGCCGGTAGCGCGATGAACCTTCCGCGGCCCGGTGGCGTCGCGATCGCGGCAATGCCGACGATCGTTGCGAACACGAGGTTCGCGATCACATAGCCCGGCGCCGTGATCTTGAACATCCAGAGCGTTGCGGCGACGCCCCAGCCCAGGGAGAACACGAAGCCGACGAGGAAACGTGTGCGCGCGCCGATGTCGGCCATGAGCTCGGTGAGTAGGACGAACGCGACGAACGCGAGGGGCCACCAGCCCCACGGTGGTACCGATGCGGCGACGAGCATGCCGCCGACGAGCGCCGCCGGCAGCCGGTGATCGCGAAGCTTCAGGCGCAGTCGGTCGGCGAGCGGTTGATCACCGCGCGTAGCTTCGGCCGCAGCTTGCCCTTGATGTGGAGGTCGATCAGGTCGGCGAATCCGTACAGTCTGGGGGACAGCAGCACTTTTACACCGTCGCGCCTCGTCGTCTTGTAGGGGCTGAGATCCTTGCCCTTGAGGTAGGTGTCGACCGACACCTCGTAGCGGGTCTTGCCTCAACCGACCGGCGGGATGAAGTCGATGACGGCGGTGCCGCCGTTATCGCGTATGCATTCGAGCGCTTCGTCGCTGATGTCGATCTTCATGGGTCTCCCAACCTCACGGCCCGCGCAATCATTCCCGCCGAGGCAGGGAGTCAGGCACCGAGCTCCTAGAAATCTTGGGCTCAGCGCGCCTTGAGCTCGGTGCCTGACACCGGCCGGTTGGGGCTGTCATAGCCGCGCGACTATCCGACCAAAGCGGCGGCTTGGGTGCGACCACTTGCGATGCAGGCGGGGATGCCGACGCCGTCGAAGCTCGCGCCTGCAACGCCGAGACCCGGCGGCAGCGACGAGCGCATGGCCTCGACGGCGTCGAGATGTCCCGGTCGGTACTGGGCGAGGCTGTTGGGGTAGTGGGTGACCCGTGTCGCTCTTGGCTTCAGTGGGCAGCCCATCGTCGTCTCGAGATCGGTGAGCACTGCACCGATCAGCGCGTCGTCATCGAGGTCGAGATGGCGCGTGTCGCCGTCGCGACCGACCGATGCTCGAAAAACCACCGACCCGTCGGCGCCGATGTGAGCCCATTTCGACGACGACCACGACGCAGCGGTCAACAAGAGACCGGAGCGCCGCTGGACGAGGAAGCCCGAGCCATCGAGTGGATGGTCGACGGATCCCTCGTCGAACACGAGGGTGAGCAGCGCAACCGACGAGTACTCGATCTCACCGAGCATCGGCGGCGCATCGGCGATCAACTCCGCCGCCCGGGCAGCCGGAAGACATAGGAGTACGCCATCGAAGGTCACGCTCGATCCCTCGGATGTCGCGACCGACCAGCCGTCGGGCTCCGGTGACACCGAGCGCACCTCGACGCCCAGCCTCAACACCGAATCGAGGCGTTCGGCGAGCACGTCGACAAGGCGAGCGGCGCCGGGCACGAGCGAGTGGAACACGGGCGCATCGGGGTCGGCACGTCCGGTGACCATCTCGGTGAGCCCGGCGATGAGGCTGGGGTGCGATGACGCCGCCGCAGCCAACTGTGGGGCGCATGCGCGCACGCTCAGATGGTCGACATCGCCGGCGTTGACCCCGCTGAGCAGCGGGTCGACGAGCGCCTCGAGTACCTCATCGCCCAGCCGTCTCCGCACGAGCGATCCGATCGACTCGTCGCCGACGAGGAGGTCGTCGTCGCCGTCGAGGTCGCGGGCGGCCAACTCGGCGCCCGCCGCGGTGACCAGACCGGTGGAGGCCAACGTCGACGGGTCGAGCGGAACGCCCAGCACCTGAGGCGCAGGAATCGGCCGCAGCGCCCCGTCGCTGTAGATGAATGCGTTACGGGCGGCCGGGCTGACGAGCTCGCCGCCGAGGCCTAGCTCGACACAGAGCTCGGTCGCCTGGGGCACTCGTGCCAAGAACGCATCGGCCCCGGCGTCGATGGTGAGGCCGCCGACCTCTCCCATCGAGATCTTTCCTCCGACGCGCTCGCCAGCTTCGAACAAGGTGACCTCAGCGTTGTCGCGCAGCTCCCATGCCGCGGCCAGACCGGCGATGCCGCCTCCGACAATGGCGATTCGGCGAGTCACGGCGTCCACTCGTGCACGTGGTGCACGAGTCGCTCGATGACGGCGGGATCGTGTGACGGCAACACGCCGTGACCGAGGTTGAAAACGTGACCGCGAGCCTTTGTGCCTCTTTCGAGGATGTCGTCGGCGGCGGTGGCGATGCGTTCCCACGGTCCGAAGAGAACGGTCGGGTCGAGGTTTCCCTGAAGCGACCGTTCTGGTCCGACGCGCCGAGCCGCATCATCGAGTGGGACACGCCAGTCGACGCCTACCACTTCGACATCGAGTTCGGCGAAAGTGCCGAGGAGCTCGCCGGTGTGTACCCCGAAGACGATGCGGGGGATGTCGAGATCGGCGCAGCCCTTCAAAACGCGATCGGTGTGCGGGTACACGAACTCTCGGTAGTCGGACTCGTTGAGCGCACCGGCCCAGCTGTCGAACAGCTGGAGGGCGCTCGCTCCGGCATCGATTTGTGCCCGCAGCGACGCGATCGCGGTATCGGCCAGCCGCTCCATCAACCGGTGCCACACATCCGGATCGTTGTACATGAGCGCCTTGGTCTTTTCGTAGTTGCGGCTCGGTCGACCTTCGACGAGGTAGCTCGCAACGGTAAACGGAGCGCCGGCGAACCCGATCAGCGGGATCGTGAGCTCGCCGACGAGGATGCGGACGGTATCGGCGACGTATGGCGCGTCGACGTCGGGCTCGAGAGGCCGGAGTCGCTCGAGGTCGCCGGTGCGTTCGAACGGCCGCTCACACACCGGGCCGATGCCCGGGGCGATGTCGACACCGAACCCGATCGCATGAGCGGGGACCATGATGTCGCTGAACAAGATGGCCGCGTCGACGCCGTAGCGGCGAACGGGTTGAAGCGTGATCTCAGCCGATAGGGCGGGGTCGGCGATGGCTGAGAGGATGCTGCCCTCGCCACGGATCTCGCGGTACTCGGGTAGGGATCGTCCGGCCTGACGCATGAACCAAACGGGCACGTGGTCGGCGGGTTCTCCGCGACAGGCCTGCAGGAATGCATCGTTCACGGCGCCAACCTACACAGGTGTCAGGTGATCGCTCGGGTCGGCCGCTCAGGATGCGAAGCGGTCGCGGATCCGTTCGAAGCGGGGCCCGCTGAGCACGGTGGCGGTCTCGACTCGCGCTTGCTCGGCGACCTCGACGACGCGCTCGTGGGACATGTTGTTCGAGCCGATCGTCTCGATCAGCGCGGCGGATGGGGCGAGGACTGCGGTGCGACTGCGGCGCGGGAACCGTTCGGTCTCCTGGCGTACCGTGCGGGTGTGCCAGGTGCGGCTGAGGCCGTGGGCGCGGTAGCTCGGTTGGGCGATGTCGGTCGCCATCGGAGCCGACACGATCACGACGTCGAAGCCGAGGCCGCCGACCAGATCGGCGTTGGTGGTGGAATGCACGCCTCCGTCGATGTACTCGGTGTCGCCTATCCGAATCGGAGCGAATGTGCCGGGTACCGCTGACGAGGCCGCGACCGCGGTGCCGATGTCGGTTTCGGGAAGGTCGTCGCGGCCGAATACGGCGCGTTCGGACGATGCCATGCTCACGCAGCAGATCCAGGTCGGGGCATCCGGCCACCGCTCGACGTGGAGATCGTTGAGTCGCCGCGTCATTGCGTCGAGCGAGCCCTCTCCGCGCGGTAGCGCCCCGGCGAGTGAAACGACCGGTCGCCCTCGACGCAGGGGCCTTATGCCACCGACCAGCAGCCGCGCGGACGACGGCATGCCCCAACCGACGAACGATGCGTCGGAGAGGTCGACTTCGACGGTCGCTCGTTCGAGGATCGCCGCAGCTTGGTCGGAGACGGGTCGGTCGGTGGCGCGGGCGTGGTGATCGGCCGGCGACAACCCCGAACGAAGAGTCGCGGCTGTATTGGCACCGGCTGACGTGCCCACGATGAGGTCGGCCTCGCGTGCGTCGAATCCGAGAACCTCGTCGAGCGCCGCGACGACGCCTGCGTGGTAGGCGGTGCCCAGTAGGCCGCCCGCGCCCAGAACGAGCGCGACCGAGGGAGGGTTTGGCATCGCGTCGATGGTGCCACATGGCGGTGGTGACGGCGTGGTTCAGGATTCCTAGAGTGAGGGACATGACAGCGAAGACCCCGGCCGAGGGGGAGAAGATCTCGGACAAGTCGGCATCGGAGATCGCGCTCCACTCGAGCCTCGATGGGCCGATCAAGAGGTTGAACCGCCTGCAGCGCTCGTTGCTGTTCGCCGAGATCTCGATGGTGTCGTACATGCACGAGCCCGAAGTGCGGGCGGCCATCGGCGATCTGGGCTTCGCCGAGTGTCACTACATCGATCGCGACGGCGCGCAGGCCTACGTGTTCGTCAACGAGCACGACAGGGTCATCGTCTGCCGCGGTACCGAGCCGAACGAGTGGAACGACATCAAGGCCGACGCCAATGCATTCACCGATCTCGCCGAGACGGTCGGGCGGGTGCATCGGGGCTTCAAACGTGAGGTCGACGACATATGGCCGTCGATAGAGGAGCACCTCGTCGACGACGGCCGCGTCGTGTGGTTCACCGGTCACTCGCTGGGTGGGGCGATGGCGACGATCTGCGCAGGTAGGTGCCTGTTGTCGGCCATCGCGGTGTCGCCGCATCAGACCTACACCTATGGCAGCCCGCGGGTGGGGACGAAGCGCTACGTAACTCACGCGGACGTCGACGTGATCCGCTGGGTGAACAACAACGACATCGTCACCCACGCCCCTCCGACCTGGCTGCGCTATCGCCACGTGGGCACGATGATGTATCTCAATGCCTACGGCAACCTGCGGAAGCTGACGCCCAAGCAGAGGGCAAAGGATCGCTGGCGCGGGTTCATCGCAGGTCTGAAGAATCGCAGTTTCGACCACTTCTCCGACCACGCCATCGCCCGCTACGTCGAATACATCGCCCGCGCCGCCGGAGCGACCGACTGAGGGTGTCAGGAGCGTGAGCGGATAGGTGATCACCTGCCGCCTGACTGAAAGCGCCAATGCAGCGGTGTCAGGCACCGAGCTCGTAGCAATCTTGGGCTCAGCGCGCCTTGAGCTCGGTGCCTGACACCCATGTGGTTCGGGCTTAGGCACCTAACCGCGCGGCCTCCAGGCACCGAGCTCACAGTGATCTCGATTCAAGCGCGTTCTGAGCTCGGTGCCTGGGGGCCACGCGGAAATTCGATTTCGTGCAAGGGTGCCCCTCAGGCTTAGCGGGTAGGTGCTTCGCCGATGCCCTTTTCCGCTAACCCTGCTGACACCACTGCGTTGCCGCCATCAGTCGATGACGGCCATTTCGGGGAGTCGTTGGTCGAGTAGGGCGTCGTAGCGCAGCCTGAGCTGGTCGCGGAACGAGGGCTTGGTAGCGATGAGGAAGGTGTCGTCGCGGATGCCGTCGAGGACCGGTTCGACCGCCGCGGCCGGCGAGAGTCCTTCGCTGGTCATCGACGCGAGCGCATCGGCGACACCGCGCGCTTCTTCGGAGGGGTCGTCGCCATAGCGCGGCTGGCGCACCGCTGCGGTGTGGGCGATGCCGGTGTCGAAAGAGCTCGGAGTCAGCACCGAGACTCCGATCTCGCTGCCAACGGTCTGGAGGTCCAGCGCGAGGCATTCGGTGATGCTGAACGCCGCTGCCTTCGACACGATGTAGGGGCTCGACATGGGGCCGGCGACGTAGGCGGCGACCGATGCGGTGTTGATGATGTGAGCCGGTGTGTCCTGGTCGATCATGCGCGGGACGAAGGATCGGACTCCGTGGAGTATGCCGAAGCAATTGACGTCGAAGGTCCATCGATAGTCGTCGAGCGATCGCTCCCACATGAGGCCCCCCTGGAACACGCCGGCGTTGTTGCAAAGCACGTCGACCCTGCCCGAGTCGGCGAACACGGCGTCGGCGAGCCTGTCGACCGAATCGGGATCGGCGACGTCGACCTGGTGGGCGGTCGCCGATGAGCCGATCGAAGTTGCGACGGTCTCGGCGCCTTCGGCGTCGATATCGCATACCGCGACACGTGCGCCGAGGTCTGCGAACCCCTTGCACAGGGCGGCGCCGATGCCGCTGGCAGCGCCGGTGACCACCGCGGTGGCGTTCGGGTAGTCGATCGTGGTCATGCGGAGTCCCGTCTGGTCGTCGGATCGGTGATGAACGTCACGTTCGGCGAGCTTCACCCCCGCTGTCAATTGGCCGATGGAGAGATCGTGAGATCCGTCGGCTTCATGCTGGTCGCCGCGGGGTGGCGTTGCCCCGTCGCCCCCACGGTGGGTAGGCCGGAGCGGGCTGTCACACCCTCCCGGTAGACTGCAGGGCCCAAATCGACGGCGCGGAGCGGTTCGTGGGCGCTGTCGACGATCTAGTGCGAGGACTGGTTGACATTCAGGACGAATTGAGCCGGGAGCAGGCGTACATCGATCACGCCTACGTCTGTCTCGAACGCGCCCGCGACCTGGCGAACCGTCTCACGGGCATGGTCGAGGTTGGCAAGGGTGGAACCGAACAGGCTCGCTACGAGCGCGAGATCATCCAGGGCCAGGTGCTCGCACGTCTGGCACAGCTCGACGTCGGCGACGCCTCGCTGGTATTCGGTCGCATCGACCAGACCGACGAGGCCGGTGGGGATGCCCTCCACATCGGTCGACTCGGCGTCTGGGACGAGAACCAGGATCCCGTCGTCGTCGACTGGCGTGCGCCGGCTTCGGAGGCCTTCTATCGAGCGACCGGGTCCGAGCCGATGGGGCTGCGTCGTCGCAGGCACTTCACGTCTCGTGGTCGCGAGCTGCTTGCGCTCGACGACGAAGTGTTCGGCGATCTCAGCGGTCTCGACGACGGCTCGCTGCGAGGCGAAGGTGCGTTGCTCACCGCGCTCGAGGGAGCGAGAAGCGGGCGGCTCGGCGACATCGTCGGCACCATCCAAGCCGAACAAGACCGCATCATCCGAGCGCCGCTTCCGGGCGTTCTCGTGGTCCAGGGTGGCCCCGGCACGGGCAAGACCGTGGTGGCTCTCCACCGCGCCGCCTTCCTGCTCTATTCACATCGGTTCCCTCTGGAAGGACAGGGGGTCCTGGTCGTAGGGCCCAACCGTCTGTTCCTCGCCTATGTCGAACAGGTGCTTCCGTCACTCGGAGAGGCCGGGGTCGAGATGTCGACCGTCGGGGATCTATTGGGCAACGTTCGCGTCGACGGGCTCGACGAGGAAGCCGTGGCGCGCATCAAAGGTGATGCTCGGATGGTCGACGTTCTCGGGCGCGCCGTACGGCAGCGTCAGCGCCCGCTCCGTCGCCAGCTCGTCGTCGCTTCGGGCCTCCAACGACTCAGGCTCGACGTCGACCGCAGCGAGACGATCGTGCGCGAAGCTCGTCGCCGGTTCCGGACTCACAACGCAGCACGGCGATTCATCGAGACCGAGGTGTTCACGGCGCTAGCCGAGAGCGGTCGCGACACCGACCCGGCGACGGTGCGCGACAGGCACCGCCACAGCGATGAGCTGCGCGAGGCTCTCGAGTGGATGTGGCCGGTCCTCACGCCGGCTCACCTGCTGCACGATCTGTTCGGCTCGAAGGCTTTGCTGCGAAATGCGGGGCGGGGGTCGTTCAGCACAGAGGAGATAGAGCGCCTTCATCGGCAGCGGTCCGAGCACGCCGACCAGGTCGTTTGGACCCGATCCGATGCGCCTCTGCTAGACGAAGCCCGCTCGCTGCTGGGGCCGCGGCCGCGCAACAGAGACCTCGATGCGATACGCACCTACGGCCACATCGTCGTCGACGAGGCTCAGGACCTGACGCCGATGGAGCTTCGCGTGTTGCGCCGCCGCAGCCTCAACGGTTCGATGACCCTCGTCGGCGACATCGCGCAGGCGACCGGCCCGTGGGCGCGTGACGACTGGGACGGCATCGTCGAGCCGCTGAGGCGAAGGCGCGAAGCGCGTCGTGAGGAGCTCACGATCGGCTACCGCATCCCCGCCCCACTCATGGACATCGCGGCACGTGTCCAGGCCGTCGCGGCACCCGACCTGACGTCCCCGGTTGCGGTGCGCGAGCAGGGCGACCCGCCTCGCGTCGTCGCGTCCC
Organism: Acidimicrobiales bacterium; assembly: GCA_965216815.1. Lineage (GTDB taxonomy): Bacteria > Actinomycetota > Acidimicrobiia > Acidimicrobiales > SHLQ01 > JADFOM01. The sequence goes on from OZ244202.1 coordinate 1,086,673, forward strand.
CGGGTGCGGGTCACGACGACCTGCTCCGCATCGTCCGAGAAGAGCTAGACGAGGTCGACCCCGGGAACGTCGCCATCATCGTCCCTCTCTCGATGCTCGACGAGGTCACTGCGGCCATCGACAAGGCCGGCATCGAGTTCGGGCGTGCGACCCGCAGAGGTCTCGAACAACGCCTGACCGTCGTTCCGGTTGCGCTGGTCAAGGGCATCGAGGTCGACTCGTCGATCGTGGTCGACCCGGCGCGCATGGTCGCCGAGGAGGCGCAGGGCCACCGCGCCCTCTACGTGGCGATCACGAGGGCGACCAAGCGCCTGTCGATCGTCCATGCCGAGCCGTTGCCGCCGGTTCTCGCCGCTCTCTCCGAGCAGCCCCCGCCGGGCCAGCAGTGACGACGACCGACGAACGCCGGGGCCTCGACACCTTTTCAGAGCCGGCGCGGGCGTGGTTCGAGAACACGTTCGCCGAGCCAACCCAAGCCCAGATGCGCGGCTGGCCTTCGATCGCGTCAGGCGATCACACGCTTATTTCGGCTCCGACCGGGTCGGGCAAGACCCTGGCGGCGTTTCTCTACGGACTCGATCGAGTCGCCAACGACGAGGTGCCACCGGACCCGCTGCGAACCCGGGTTCTCTACGTCTCTCCACTGCGAGCGTTGGCCGTCGACGTCGAGAAGAACCTGCGAGCGCCGCTGACAGGCATGATGTTGGCGGCCGAGCGATTGGGCCGCGATCTCCACGAGCCGACCGTTGGGACGCGAACCGGCGATACACCGGCGAACGAGCGTCGACGACTAGTGCGGCACCCGCCCGACGTGCTCATAACCACGCCGGAATCGCTCTACTTGATGCTCACCTCGAAGGCGCGCGAGACGCTCACGTCGGTGCGCTGGGTCATCATCGACGAGATCCATGCCATGGCCGGCACCAAACGTGGCGCGCACCTGTCGGTGTCTCTCGAGCGTCTCGAGGAGCTGACCGACGGATCTCCGAGGAGGATCGGCCTGTCTGCGACGCAGAGGCCCCTGAGCGAGATCGGGCGGTTTCTCGGCGGCTCCGACGAAGGCGGTCAGCGGCCGGTCACGATCGTCGATGCCGGGTCGACCAAGGAGCTCGACGTCGAGATCGTCGTGCCGATCGAGGACATGGGTCGACTGGGCGAGGAGGAACCCCATCCCGAGTACGACGCGAACGGCTCGGGGATCGCCCACCGCAGCATCTGGCCGTCGATACACCCGCAGCTGCTCGACCTCATCGTCTCGCACACATCGACGCTCGTGTTCGTGAACTCCCGTCGGCTGGCCGAGCGGTTAGCGACGCGGCTGAACGAGCTCGCAGCCGAGGGGACGAACCTCGCTGATGAGCAGCACGGGACACCGCCGGATGTCGAACTGGTGCGTGCACATCACGGATCGTTGAGCCGAGAGCGGCGTCTCGAGATCGAAGACGCGTTGAAGTCGGGTCGACTCAAGGGGCTCATCGCCACGAGCTCCCTCGAGCTCGGCATCGACATGGGTGCGGTCGATCTCGTCCTGCAGGTCGAGTCGCCTGGTGCGGTCTCCCGAGGCATGCAGCGCATCGGCCGCGCGGGCCACCAGGTCGGTGAACCGAGCCGCGGGAAGGTCTTTCCCAAACACCGCAACGACCTGGTCGAGGCTGCCGTCGTCGTCCGCCGCATGCGCGACGGCCTCATCGAGCAGACTCGCCTGCCGCAAAACCCTCTCGACGTCGCCGCGCAACAGATCGTCGCCATGTGCGCGCTCGACGATTGGGAGGTCGGCGATCTCGCAGCGCTGTTGCGCCGAAGTGCGAACTTCTCGGAGCTGTCCGACGACGTGCTCGAATCGGTGCTCGACCTGTTGTCGGGCAAGTACCCCTCCAATGAATTCGCCGAGCTTCGCCCCCGAATCGTGTGGGACAGGGTCAGCGGCATGGTGCGTGCCCGGTCAGGGGCGCAGCGGCTGGCCGTGACCAACGCAGGCACCATCCCCGACCGCGGTCTGTTCGGCGTGTTTCTGCCCGACGGCACGAGGGTCGGGGAGCTCGACGAGGAGATGGTCTACGAGTCGAGGCCCGGCGAGACCTTCCTTCTCGGCGCGTCGACCTGGCGAATCGAGGACATCACCTTCGAGCGCGTCGTCGTGACCCCCGCGCCCGGACGTCCCGGCAAGATGCCGTTCTGGCACGGAGACGGTCCCGGTCGACCGCTCGAGCTCGGCGAGGCGGTCGGCGCCTTCGTGCGCGAAACGCGCGCAGACCCGTCGATCGAGCGGCTTCGCAGCGAGCACGGGCTCGACGAGCTCGCCGCGCGCAACGTCGTGCAATACCTCGACGACCAGGCCGACGCCACCGGGGTAGTGCCAGACGATCGAACCATCGTCGTTGAGCGGTTTCGCGACGAGATCGGCGATTGGCGGGTGTGCGTCCTCACGCCATTCGGAGCTCAGGTCCACGCGCCGTGGGCGATGGCCCTCCGATCGCGTCTCAGCGATCGGTGGGGCGATGACCCGGAGATGATCTGGAGCGACGACGGCATCGTGCTCCGGTTGCCCGAGGCGGTCGATGAGCTCGATGTCGACACGCTCGTCTTCGACTCTTCGGCGATAGAAGAGGCTGTCGTAGCCCAGTTGCCGTCGTCGGCGATGTTCGCGGCCCGCTTCCGCGAGTGCGCCGGACGTGCGCTGCTGTTGCCCCGACGAAGACCCGACCAGCGCACACCGCTGTGGCAGCAACGCCAACGCGCAGCCGATCTGTTGTCGGTGGCTGCCAAGTACCCGACGTTTCCGATGCTGCTCGAGGCGACTCGCGAGTGCCTAAACGATGTGTTCGACCTCGCCGCCTTGCGCCGCATCATGACCGGCATAGCGCGCCGAGACATAAGGGTTGTGCCCGTCGAGACCCAACACGCCTCGCCGTTCGCCCAGTCACTGCTGTTCAGCTGGATCGCGGTCTACATGTACGAGGGCGACGCGCCGCTAGCGGAACGTCGTGCGGCGGCGCTGGCGCTCGATCGCGACCTTCTTCGCGACCTGCTTGGCGCTGAAGAGTTGAGGGAGCTGATCGCACCTGGTGTGCTCGCAGATCTAGAGCTCGAACTGCAACGAATCGACGACAGGTTCGCTCCGCGAGATGCCGACGAGATACACGACTTGTTGCGGATCGTCGGTCCGCTCTCAAGGGCCGAGATCGGTGTGCGCGCGCCCGACTACGATCGATGGCTCGACGCCCTCGTGCGCGAGCGTCGGGTCATCGAAGTCAACATCGCCGGCGAGACGCGTTTGGCCGTCGCCGAGGACGCCGGCCGGCTGCGCGACGCACTCGGTGTGGCGCTACCGGTGGGTCTGCCGGCTGCCCTCACGGCGTCGATAGAGCGCCCGCTCGATTCGCTGGTCGAGCGCTATGCGCGCACCCACGGCCCGTTCGTGGCCGACGAGGTCAGCGCCCATTTCGCGCTGCCGATCGATCGGGTGGAACCGGTGCTCGAAGCTCTGGCAGAGCAGGGTCGGATCGTTCAAGGCGAGTTCCGACCCGGTGGTGTGTCGAGAGAGTGGTGCGACGTCGACGTGTTGCGCCAGCTCCGCAGGCGATCGCTTGCCGCCCTCCGTCAGGAGATCGAGCCGGTCGAGCAGGTGGCGGTCGCGTTGATGCTGCCCGGGTGGCAGGGGGTCGGATCCGCTCGCCGGGGCGCCGATGGTGTTGTCGACGCCGTGAGCGTCCTACAGGGCGCTCCGATCGCGGCTTCGATCCTCGACCGCGACGTGCTCGCCATGCGAGTTCGTGACTACAACCCCTCGGATCTCGATGCGCTCTGCACATCCGGTGAGATCGTCTGGTGCGGCGCCGGAGCGATCGGGTCTCGCGACGGACGTGTCTGTCTGGCCTTCCGCGACGATGCCGCCGATCTCTTCCCGCCGGTGATCGAGCCTGTCGAAGGTGCGCATCACGACGCGATTCGAAAGGCCCTCGACCGGTTGGGAGCCTGTTTCTGGACCGATCTGGTCGAGGCAGTCGCCGATGCTGACCTGCCGTACGACGACGAGACCGTGCTTGCCGCACTCTGGGATCTCGTTTGGTCGGGTGAGGTAACCAACGACTCACTGTTGCCGGTGAGAGCGTTGGCCGAAGCAGGCAGACGTCCGGCCTCGCGAGGTAGGCGGCGAGCACCGAGCCTGCGCCGCGCCGGTCCGGCTGCCGGCGCCGGGAGGTGGTCGCTCGTCGATTCGTTGAGACGCCCCGATCGGTCGCCGACCGAACGTGCACACGCTCGAGCGCTCCAACTCCTCGAGCGCTATGGCGTGCTGACGCGCGAGGCCGCTCTCGGCGAGGGCGCCGCGGGAGGCTTCGCCGGCGTGTACCCGGTGCTCAAGGCGCTCGAGGAGCGAGGGTCGGTGAGGCGCGGCTACTTCGTCGCCGGACTCGGTGCAGCCCAATTCGCCATCGCCGGCGCAGTCGATCGGCTGCGCGCCCAGGAGCTCGATGGCGAAGAACGGCTCCTCCTCGCCACGGCCGACCCCGCCCAGCCCTACGGGGCTGCGCTGCGTTGGCCGCCGAGCGCCGGTCGCCCGTCGCGCAGCGCCGGCGCCCATCTGGTGCTACGGGGAGGTGTTCCGGTGCTCTTCGTCGAGCGTGGAGGCCGCAGCCTGGCGACCTTCGAGGGAGTCGAGGCCGACAGCGCCGACATCGCGATGTTGACCGAGATCCCGCGCCGTACCGGCGCCCGATCGATGGAGATCAGGACCGTCGACGGAGAGCCGGTCGCCGACTCGCCGCTCGCAGAGTTCTTGGCAGAACACGGCTTCCGCCCCGCCTACCGTGGCCTCCGGTTGAACAGCAGCGAGTAGCTAGGAATCGTCCGACTTTGTCGGCGATTCCGGTCAAATGCACACTCTGCGCATGAGGACGCGAAGCGTCCGAACTCGCAGCGAGTAACTAGCCGAAGGGGTCGGTGACCTTGGTCGGCTTGCCGAGCTTGCCGGCCTTCATGATCTCGGAGAGGGCTTTGGGGAACAGGTTGGCCATGTCCCACAGATCGGGGATCAGGTCGGGGTCCGACGCCAGGCCGATGTCGAGGCGGTCCATGTAGGACAGCACCGTGATGTTCAGCCCCATCGTCTCCATGATCACCGAGCCCGGATACATGCCGGTGGCACGGGCCCCGGCGAAATAGAGCGGAATCGGTGGCCCCGGAACGTTCGACACGACCGTGTTCATCACCGTTGGAGCGGCGCCGAGCACACCCGATCCGTGCAAGGCCCGAATGGCGAGGTTGAGCATCAGCGGCGGCGCGGTCTCGCCGAGCGACTGGATGCGTCGAGCGCGCATCGCTTCGGTCATCTCCTTGGCGCTCTGACTGTTGAGGTGGATTTGTTCGAGGCGCTCGATCGGGTCCTCGATGTCGGTCGACAGGCTGACGACCATGTTGGCGATCTGGTTGTCGAGGTTCGTGTCGTCCTCGGCACGTGTGGAGATGGGTACGCCCGCAACGAGCGAGCTGTCTGGCAACTCGCCGCGATCCGCCAAGTACCGGCGGAGAGTGCCCGCGCACAGAGCGAGGACGACATCGTTCACCTTCACCTCGTACTTGCTCTTGATCGCTTTGATGTCGTCCATCGACACCGAGGCGAAGGCGCACGAGCGGCGTGGACCGATCTTGGTGTTCCAGCGGGTTGTAGGGATGCCGGTGAGCGGGTTCGCGTTGTCGGCGTTGCGTCGATAGTCGAGCATCGCGACGCCCCTTCGGGCGAGCGCTCCGCCGTATTGCGCGATGCGCATCGGCACCCGCAGGTTCGGAGCGGCGCTGCGGGCCAGCAACTCCATCGAGGACGGTTCTCGGCCCGCCCGGTCGAGCCGTTCGGGAAGAGGTGGTGGATCGGCGTCGGGCTCGAGATCCATCAGAACGGTCGCCAGGCTCGCGCCCGCCACGCCGTCGAGGAGGCAGTGGTGGAACTTCAGGACCGTCGCAACACGTCCCTTCTTGAGCCCTTCGAGATACCAGAACTGCCACATCGGAATCGAGCGGTCGAGCGGGTAGGCCATGATCTGGCCGAGCATGTCGGCGACCTCGCGCTTGCCGCCGGGCGACGGCACGCCGACGCGGCGCAGATGCCTATCGAGCACGAAGTCGTCGTCTTCGACCCACACCGGCCGGTCGAGATCGAACGGCACGGTCTTCAGTCGCCACCTGAACTTGGGTGTCAGCCGCAGACGGCTGTCGATCCGTTCGACGACCTTCTCGTATCCGAAGTCGTCACAGTCGGTCGGGTCGAGAATGGTCACCCCGGCGATGTGTTGGTGCCACGACGGTGTCTCCATGCTCAAGAACAGCGCATCGGATCCTGTGAGTCGGCGCATGACTTGAATCCCCCTTCACTGATGGCGGTCGCATCGCCCCTCAGCGCAGTCTTTCACCATGTCCGCGAAAACGCCGAACGAGGCGACCAGACGAGCGGATGCCGCGGGGAGTGCCGGCGGTCTCTTGGCGCCGGGCGCTCAGAACATGGAACAATGGCAGGCGGGCGGGGAGGAGACGCATCTGATGGTGGTACTGCAAGACCCGCGCCCCGAACGCGGCGAGCTTCCCGACTACCCGTCGCTGCCGCCGTTGATCGGTGCGGCTGCGGCCTCGACGCGTGCGAGCGCACGTACCTGGAGCTACGTGTTCGAGACGATGAGCGGTCGCCGAGGCCGACGTTTCGCCGATCGCTCGTTGACTTCGGTTTCGCGCAACCCGATGTCGAGCCTGCACGCGTTCGTCGACGAGATGATCCTGGTCTATTTCGAGGCGCTGTCCGATGTGCCGTCGACCGATGACTTCGTGCGGCTCGAGACCGAGGTCGAGCAGCTTCTCGAGGCGCAGGAGTCCTCGGGCATAGCGGACGACCCCATGGTGCTCCACGGTGAGCCGCAGGCCCCGCACGAGGTGCGGATCCGCCCGCGGTCGTTCTCGGGGCTCGATGGTGACTGGTTGACGTTCCCCTCTGAGTGGCAGCCGACCGAGGGCGACCCTGGGATCGTGCGCTGGATGGGCGATCGGCACAACGGCATCGTGCGTGTCGCTCTGCTCCGCCACGATGACAAGCCGCGGCCGTGGCTCGTGTTGGTGCACGGTGCCGAGATGGGCCGACCGTTCGATGCTCGATTGCTGCGGGCCGAGCGATTGCACAAGACCCTCGGCGTCAACGTGGCAATGCCGATCCTTCCTCGGCACGGGCCGCGACGCGGGGAGGGCGAGCGGATTCGCGGCGACTTCCCGGGCGCCGACTTCGTCGACAACTATCACGGAATGGCCCAGGCGATCTGGGACGTTCGCCGGACGTTGCGTTGGGTGCAGCAACAGGACCCGACCGCTGTCGGCGTGTTCGGCTTCTCGCTCGGCGGCTACATCTCGGCCACACTCGCCGCGCTCGAACCGGACATCGATGCGCTCATCCTGGGTTGCCCGGCCGTCGACCTCGTCGACCTCTTTGTGCGCAACATGCCCAAGCTCCGCAACGGGCAGGGCCGTTTCGATCATCTCTACGGCCGGGTCGCGGCCGCCTACCAGCCCATCGCACCCCTGGTGCTCGGATCGGTTCTCGACAAGGAACGCCTCGGGCTCATCGCGGCGACCGCTGACCGCCTCGCCGACCCGATCGATCATGTCAGCCGTCTCTGGCACCTGTGGGACCGCCCCGAGATCCACTGGATCGACAGCGGGCATGTGAGCTATTTCCTCCGCAACGACGGCACCGACGCACTCGAACGCATGCTGATCGGCCGCGGCGTCGGCAACCTGGACCTGACCTGACGTAGCCAACGGTGTCAGGCACCGAGCTCAGGCCGCGCTTGGACCAGGATCACCTCGAGCTCGGTGCCTGACACCTCGCGCTGGAGACTCGCTCAGATTCAGGCCTCTGTGTCGGCGGGGTGTTGGGGCCTGGCGGTGTAGGACTGGAGCTTCGCGACTGCGTGGCCGAGGTGGTCGGCGACGAGAGCGGCGGTGACGTCGCGTCGTCGCGCTATCGACTCGGCCGACTCGCCGAGCGCGAGCTCGCACAGGAGTTCTTCTTCGACCTTGGTCAGGGATGGGCGAGGCGGGTCGAGGTCGTGGCGAGGGCGAGAGCGGTGGCGTAGCTCGTTGGCGAGACGCTCGGCAACCCCGGGGGTGAGGGTTGCTGCCCCGACCGCCGCGAGATCTGTTGCGGCTCCGATCTCGGTGAGGTCGAAAACGGTTCCGATCGCGCCGCGCCCGATCGCCTCGAATGCGCGCTCCTCGTCGAAGGTCGATACGAATACCGAGGCGACGACCGGTTCGAGTGCGTGGACGCCGTCGATCAGGTCATCGGCGTGGTCGAGGCTGTGGTCGACGACCACGACGTCGGGAAACGTCGTGGTCGCGAGAACGTAGGCCTCCGCGGCATCGTCGGCCTCGGCTACGACCACCACGTCGAAGCCCAGCGCCTCGCGAATTTCGTGTAAACGCGCCTGGTCGGCTGCGATGACGACTCGACTGGGATCGACGGCCATCGCTTTCCATCGGCACCAACCCTCGAATGGTGAGTAGACCTGCGCCCTACTCGTGGGCGATCGCGTCGAGCACGTCGAGGCGGCTGGCACGCCAAGCGGGGAGCAGCGAGGCGATGATTCCCGCCACGCCGGCGATCACCAGGTACTGGGCGAGTTGCCAGTATGGGACGTCGAGCGTGTTGATGACCGACTTGGGGATGACGATCGTCGCCGCCCACCCGAACAACACTCCAACGACCACACCGAGCAACCCACCGAACACGGCGATTATCGCCCCCTCCCAGCGAACCATGCGGCGTGTCTCACCGCGCTGGAGCCCGACCGCACGCAGCAGCCCCAGCTCTCGGGTGCGTTCGAAGACGCTCAGAGTCAAGGTGTTCGTGATGCCGATCAGGGCGATAACGGCCGAAAGGCCGAGCAATACGTTGACGACGGTCACGACGTCGTCGACGCGCGATTCGTTCGTCTCGCGGAACTCCTCGCGGTCTTGCACTTCGACCGAGGGGAAGTCGGCCGTCACTTCGTCGATGGCGGCTCGCGCATCGCTCTGTTCGACACCGTCGGCGGTGACAGCGGAGGCGAAGTCGTCGAGGTCGCCCGATATGTGCGCGTCGAACACCGCCTGGTCGATCGTCCAGTTGCCGAGGATCGTTGCGTCGGTATAGATCGCCGACACCGTGAGCTCTTCAACGGCGCTGTCGCCGAAAACGACGATCATCGTGTCGCCGAGCGAAACCGAACGGTCTCGCGCGGAGTCCTCGTGGATCCAGATGGCCGACTCGCCGTCGAGCTCGGGCTTGTGGTCGACGAAGTTGGGGTCGAGATGGCTCTCGAGGATGTCGGTGCGTGCGCTCATGGCGTCGACCGTGTCGAAATCGCACGGCGGCTCGTCGCAGCCCTGTGTGGCGGCGTCGTAGACCACGTCTCCGGTCGAATCAACGACCGATTCGACGGCGAAGGCGTCGTCGCGGAACCGATATCCGATCACAGACTCGAGCACGCCCTCGTCGGCAAGACCTTCCAGACGCGTCACTGCCTCGTGGCTGAACCCCGCAGTACCGGGGCCGCCACCGCCGGCGAACATGAACCAGTCGGCCGCGATCGAGTCCTCGAGCGTTCCGGCAACGGTCTTCTTCAGCGAGCTGCCGAGCACGGTCATCATCGCCACCAACGCAAGCCCGATCATGAGCGCCGCAGCGGTGGACGAGGTGCGCCTTGGGCTGCGACCTGCGTTTCGCGTACCAAGCCGGCTCTCGGTTCCGAGCTTGGCCCATGCGGTCGACAGCACGATCCACGCAACAGCCGCAAGGAGCGGGACGATGATGACGGCTGAGACGAGGCCAATGCTGTTGGCGATGCTGATCGCCCGGTAGGTGAGAAGGCCGATCACCGCGACGAGCAGGACGGCGAGTGTCCACGATCCGATCAGCCGGGTGACCGGCTCTGCGAACACCGGGCTTACCAGGTTGATCCCGACGAATATCAGAATGCCTCCGACCCCGAGGAGGGTGAGGATCGTGACCGTGTCGAGATCGGCGAGCACGCCGATGGCGAGCAACAGAAGCCCGAGGGCCATGACTCCGAACCTGCCGACCAGTGGATGTATGCGGCGACCGCCCTGGAAGACGAGCACGCTGGCGAGCAGGCATGTGAACGCCAGCGCGGCGTAGCCGCCGAGGGCGCCGACGCCGGTGAGCACCGCCGCGAGGAGTAGTAGGACGAGAGCCCTCACGATGTCGCGTTGGGGCGTGTATTCGCCGAGGTTCACGCCGTCGCGCAGCGCGGCTATGGGGGGCACGCGCCTGGCTCGGAGCGCCGGAATGAGGGCCGAGACGACGGTGATGCCGATTCCGATGATTGCGGCGACGATTACGGTGACAGGTCTGAGCGGGGCGCCGCTGCTTTCGGGACCGAACCCGATCGCGTCCAGGATGCGCAGGAGCAGCGCGCCCAGGCCGAGTCCGCCGAATACGCCCAGGATGGTCGACACGACGCCGACGATGAATGCCTCGCCGACGATCGTCGAGGTGACCTGACCACCGGTGGCACCGATGGCTCTCAGCAGACCGAGCTCCTGTACGCGCTGGCCGATGACGATCGTGAACGTGTTGTAGATGATGAACGCGGACACGACGAGGATGATCATGGCGAAGGCGAGCAGGATCGATTGGAAGATCGTTACGATCTCGCTGAAGTCTTCGGCGTTCTCGTCGGCGACCTGCTCCGAGGTGACGATTTCGACAGGAGCGCTCGGGCCGTACGCGGAGATCGCCGACTCCATGGCCGAGCGGGTCTCTTCCAAACGGTCGCCGTCGACGTCGACGAGGATCACGTCGTATCCGAGCCCACCGTTGAGCTCGTCGACCGCGAAGTCGAGCGGGTAAGCCGTGAGCACGGCGAGTGCCTGGTCGTTTCCCTTCTCGGCGAAATCGAAGACTCCGGCGAGCTTCAGCGGCGTCGGCCCGGACGCTGGTAGCTCTACGGTGTAGGTCTCGCCGACGACGAATCCATGCTCGTCGGCCGCCCGGGTGTTGATCGTGAACTCGCCGTCCTCGGGCGCGCGGCTGACGCCGTCCTCGGCGAGGAACAGCTGGGCGAGCTCCGCGTTCTCGGTCCAGCTGAAACCGATCTCGGGAAAGGTGATGTCGAGGGTTTCACCGTTGCCGTCGAGCGGTCTGACTCCGAACTCCTGAACGCTGCCCTCAACCGCCTCGACGCCGTCGACGCCCGCCAGCACGTCGGCGAGGTCGGTCTCGACGGGCGGCGCGTCGGCGAGATCACCGATCAGCGGCGCGGATCTGACTTGGAAGTCGATGGTGCCGCCGATGTCCTGGGCGAGGTCGTCGAAGGTATCGCGCAGCGAGTCGGTGATGACGAAGGTTCCGACCACGAAAGAGACACCGAGCACCACGGCGATGGTGGTGAGCAGGAACCGGATGAACCGGCCCCTGATGTTCTTGACGGTGAGTCGAAGCAGCGCCACTTGCTATCCGCCGAGGGTCTTCATGCGATCGAGGACCGACTCGGCGGTCGGGTCGGCCATCGTGTCGACGATGCGACCGTCGGCGAGAAAGACGGCCTCGTCGGCATAGGCGGCGGCAGCGGCATCGTGCGTGACCATCACGATCGTCTGTTGCAGCTCGTCGACCGCGTGTCGCATGAACTCGAGAATCTCCGCGCCGGTAGCGCTGTCGAGGTTGCCGGTCGGCTCGTCGGCGAACACGATCTCGGGCCGGCTCGCCAGCGCACGCCCGACCGCGACGCGCTGTTGCTGGCCACCGGACAGCTCGTCGGGCCGGTGCGTCAGACGATCGGCGAGCCCGACCGTTTCGACGACCCGGTCGAGCCACTCGGCGTCGGGTGTGACCTTCGCTAGATCCATCGGGAGCTTGATGTTCTCGATTGCCGTCAGCGTGGGGATGAGGTTGAACGCCTGGAACACGAAGCCGACCGCGTCGCGCCTCAACAACGTCAGCTCCTTGTCGTTCAGCTCGCTGAGCTCGACGTCGCCGATGTGAATGGCGCCGCTCGTCAACCGGTCTAGACCCGCCAGACAGTGCATGAGGGTCGACTTCCCACTGCCCGAAGGACCCATGATGGCGCTGAACCGACCTCGGGGGAATGCGGCGGTGACCCCGTCGAGCGCACGGACCTCGGTATCGCCCGATCCGTAGACCTTGCAGGCATCGGTCGCCCGCGCGGCGATTGCGTGTTGGGTGGTGGGGGCGGTCACGGCTGCTCCGTTGACGGGGGAGGTCTGATGAATAGCCGGCAAATCGCGTCGGCGTGGGTCGTATCGTAGGGCCTGTGTTGACGTGTGGATCGTGCGGGGCAGAAGTCGGCGAGGCCGACCGGTTCTGCGCTTCGTGTGGAAACGAGCTGACAACCCGCTCCGATGAGCGGCGGGTCGTCACCGTGCTGTTCGGCGACGTCGTCGGGTTCACGGCAATGGCCGAAGCCGCCGACCCCGAGCGAGTCAAGCGGGTCATCGACGACGTCTTCGCGCTGCTCGCCGACGACATAGTGAGCTTCGGCGGCCGAATCGACAAGGTCCTCGGCGACGGCATCCTCGCCCTGTTCGGAGCCCCGGTAGCCCACGAGGACGATGCCGAGCGGGCGGTGCGGGCGGGACTACGGATGCAGCTGACCGTCGCCGACTTCGCCGAGCGGGAAGACATCCCGATCAGGATGCGAATCGGGATCGACACCGGCGAGGTGCTCGTCGGGTCGATTACCGCCGACGGCGACTGGACAGCGATGGGCGACGTCGTGAACACCGCCAGTCGGCTCCAGGCGCTGGCCGAACCCGGCTCCGTCGTGGTCGGCGCCGCCACCGAGGCCGCTACACGGCGCGCCATCTACTACGACCCGGTCGGCGAGGTCGACTTGAAGGGCAAGTCGGAGCTGGTCCGCGCGTTCACGGCTGTAACGGTGATGGGGCTACCCGGGCAACGGTTCGGTCGCCACGAGCTGCCGCTGGTCGGCCGCGACACAGAGCTCGATCTGATCTCGAGCGCGATCGATGCGGCGCTCGACCGAAGCCGGTCTTCGCTCATCCTCGTCGCCGGCGATGCCGGCGTCGGGCGAAGTCGACTGGTCGAGGAAGCACTGGAGGGAATCGTCGAGCGTCACAACGCGGCGATCGTCGAGGCGCCATGCGTTCCATATGGCGAGGTCGACCGCTGGTTTCCGGTCGCCGAGGCAATCCGGTCGATCGTTGGCTTGCGACAAGGCGATTCCGAGCTGTCGGCGCGCGCAACGATCACCCTGGCGATCGCTGTTGCCTTCGACACGCGCGACAGCGATCCGCGGGTTGCGCGTGTAACGACCGGTCTCCTGCATCTGCTCGGCTACGAGACTCCGTTGCGCGGCATCGAGCCCGAAAGGGCAGCGACCGAGGCGGCGCGCGCGGTTCGCGCCGGGCTCCAGGCCCGCGCCGCACGTCAGCCGGTCGTATTCTCGGTTTCGGACCTCCATTGGGCCGACGACATCGTCCTCCGCCTCCTCAGCGGACTCATCGGGCGACTAGCGCGGGCGCCGTTTGCGATCGTTGCGACGACAACACACGAGCTGTTCGACCGATGGGTTCCCCCGGCCGGGCGATCGAACATGCTCATCATCTCGCTCGACCCGCTCTCATCGGACGAGTCGACACGGCTCGTGCGATCGGTTCTCGGCGACGAAGTCGACGACTACGTGATCGCCGAGATCGTCGACCGGGGTGGCGGCAACCCGTTCTTCCTCGAGGAGCTCGCCGATCTCGTCGGTATGGACGCAACGCACGACCTCTCGGCCGTGCCCCAAAGCGTTCGCGGCGTAATCGGAGCGAAGCTCGACAGCATCCCGGACCTCGACCGCGAGCTGCTCGAGCACGCAGCCGTGCTCGGCCGACGCGGACCGATCGATGGTCTGCGACGCATGGCCGAGGTGCTCGACCACGGAGGTTTCGTCGAGTCGTTCCAGGGCTTGTTGAACCACGAGCTGCTCGTGTCCGACGGCCTTCAATGGGAGTTCCCGTCGAACCTCATGCACGAGGTCGCATACGGGCGGCTCGCGAAGTCCGATCGAGCGATCCGCCACGCGGGAGTCGCCGATTACCTCGACGAGCACGGAGGGGCACACCAAGAGCGAATCGCCCACCACTATCGACGAGCCGCCGTGCTCTCACACGAGCTCGGCTCGGTCGACGGCGTGCCCGACGACATCGTCGACCGGGCGATCGAATCGACCCGCGGCATGGTTGGAACCCGCCGAGCAGCTGCCACGACGAGACGCTCGGTCGAGGCCCTCTCCGAGATCCTCGAGGTGACGCCGGCCGATCACCCCAAGCGCCGTGAGTTGTTGGTCGACCGGGCCCGAGTTCTGGTGCTCGCTCGCGATCTCGACGGTGCCATGGAGGACCTCGAACCGGTGCTGGCCGACGACGTCGACGATTCGCTGCGAGCCAGCGCCGAGCTCGTTCTCGGAGAGCTGCTGCAGCTGCGGGGTGACTACCCGGGGTCGATCGAGGCCTTGTCGGATTCGATCGACCGATTCGGAGCGGTCGGCGATGCCGCCGGGGTCGGCGAGGCCACCCGCCTGCTCGGCATGTCGCATCTCTACGAGGGCAGACCGGACACAGCCGAGGAGACACTGCTCGACGCGCTCGACCAGATGATCGAGGCGAAGGACCTCGGCGGTGAGGCGTGGGTTCGCCAGAACCTGGCTTGGATGTCGTTTGCGCAGGGACGCATAACCGACGCCGAGGACCGCATCGACCAGGCGATGAAGCTGTTCAGCGAGCTCGGAGACGGCGTCGGGATGACCTGGGGCCAGGGTCTGCTCGCCTACGTTCGCCTCTACGAAGGTGATCTCGACGATGCCCGGTCGATCGCGCAACAAGTATTGGCCGAGACCGAGGAACAAGGTGAGGACTGGGGACGCGGCATGATGCTGGCCCTACTCGGTTCGGTTGCGTTGTGGTCGGGAGACCCGTTCGAGGCGGTTCAGCGTGCGGAGGAGTCCCAGGCGCTGTTCGATGAGCTCGAGGATCGCATCGGCAGTGTGCAGGCGGTCGCGCTGCTCGGCCGCGCGCTGATCCGGGCGGGCAGGGTCGAGGAGGGCCGTCTGCTGTTCGAGCACAGCGCGCCGATGTTGGCCGAGGCGCCGACCGAAGGCATGGCCGAGATAGTCCCCACCGCGGCGGCCGCCGCGTTCGTCACCTTGGGCGAACCCGACGAAGCGCGGCGTCAGCTCGATCGGTTGGCCGTCGAATCCGACGACCCCTCCCATATGGGTTCCTCCGAGCGTCTCGTCACCTCGGCGCTGGCGTCGCTCCAGAACGGAGACGCCGAGACCGCTGCGCGCGTGCTCCAGGGTGTCATCGATGCGACCGGTGAGTTGCGACTCGACACCAACGCGAACTCGGCGCTGGCGCTCGCCGCGGTGTCGCTCGGAGATGTGAGTCGTGCGAAGCGGCACGCCTCGGTCGTGCTCGAGGCCCGCAACTCGAGCTACCCCGATCTCGTCCTCGCACACGCTGCGCTGGTGATCGCGGCGGCGCGCACGGGCGACGCCGACGAGTTGGGCGAGCGGCTCACCCAGATGCGCCGTCTACGCCGCACCGGCGAAGATCAGATGGCGCGAATGCAGTCACTGATGGCAGAGAGCGTCGCGCTGCGCTGCGTCGATCACGCCGACGCGCGTCTGCGCGAAGACGATCTGAACGGGCTGCTGCGTCAGCTCGGCATCACCGCCCCCGGCTGGCGACGTGTATTCGAGGCTTGCTGTCCCTAGCTGCGGGCTGCCCTTCGGGCAGCTTGGAGTTTCGACTACGTCGAAACGTCCCCCCGCTTCCCGTAGCGCCGGGCGAGCAAAGCGATGCCCGGGAGGGGGATCGGAAGGGGGACGACTCCGCTCGTCCCCCTTGCCCAGTCCCGGTCCGGCTTTGCCGGTCGGGACTGCAAACAAGACGACCGCCGGCGGCGGTTCGTACAGGAACTCGTTGCCGAACCTCTGGTTCGGCAACGAAACCCTAACTTGGTTGTTTTACAACCCGCAGGTAGGGGCGCTGTTCGTCCCAGCCGCCGGGGAACAGTTCGGCGGCTTCGTCGGTGGAAAGCGCCGGCACGATGATGACGTCGTCGCCCTGTTGCCAGTTGACAGGGGTCGCGACCTTGTTCGAGTCAGTCAGCTGGAGCGAGTCGATCACCCGCAGGATCTCGTCGAAGTTGCGGCCCGTGCTCGCTGGGTAGGTGAGCGTCAGTCTGACCTTGTTGTTCTCGTCGATGACGAACACAGAACGAACCGTCAGCGTGTCGTTCGCGTTCGGGTGAATCATGTCGTAGAGGTTCGCGACTATGCCGTCGGGATCGCCGATCATCGGGAAGTTGACTGCGGTGCCCTGCGTGGCCTCTATGTCACCCGCCCATGCGTTGTGGTCTTCGACCGAATCGACGCTGAGCCCGATCACCTTGACGTTGCGCTTGGCGAACTCGTCGGCGAGCTTCGCCGTGTAGCCGAGCTCTGTGGTGCAAACCGGCGTGAAGTCCTTTGGATGGGAGAACAGGACCGCCCAGCTGCCGACCTTCCAGTCGTAGAAGTCGATCGTGCCGTCGGTCGTGTCTGCGGTGAAGTCGGGTGCGGTGTCGCCAAGGCGGATGGACATCGTTGCTCTACTCCCAGTCGGTTGGCCGCCGGCGCGTTGCCGGTGGTGGTCGGCGATCATATCGATCGCGCGAGCAATTCCCGACCAGTCTTATCGGGAATTCACCGAGGGTCAAGGTCGTCGATCGCGAGCTCTGCGACGTGTTCGCCGATCGCCAACGATGCCGTCGCAGCCGGCGAGGGAGCGTTGATGACATGAACGGCTCGCGGTGAGCGACTGATTGCAAAGTCGTCCAACAGGGCGCCGCCGGCTCCGATGGCCTGGGCACGTACACCCGCCGCGGACGGCTCGAGGTCGTCCATTTTCACGTCGGGCACGAGTCGCTGGAGAGCTTTGACGAATGCGCGTTTGGACACCGAGCGGGTGATCTCGCCGAGACCTGTCCGCCAGTAGCGGCGAGCCAGCACCCAGCTGCTCCGCGCCGTCACGACCTCGCCCAGGTCGCGCACGCTGATCGAACCCCAGCCGTAGCCTTCGCGTTCGAGGGCCGGAACGGCGTTGGGTCCCGCATGGATGCCGCCCCCCACCATGCGGGTGAGATGGACTCCTAGAAACGGAAAGGTCGGGTCGGGGAGCGGGTAGATGAGATCCCTGCACAGGTTTTGACGCTTCGGGTCGATCTCGAAGTACTCGCCTCGGAACGGCATGATGCGAACGCCGTCGAGATCGGCCCCGGCCAGCGACGCGACGCGATCGGAGTGCAGACCGCCGCAGTTGACCATCACCCGCGCCGTGACCGATCCGGCGGGACCGGACAGCGTGACGCGATCCGAGGAGTTGGTGATCGCATCTACCCGCCAGTCGAGGCGCGCGTCATGGCCGCTTTCGAGTAGCGACTCCACATGGGCCTTGGCGACCGCCCGGTAGTCGACGATGCCGGCGCTCGGCACGAGCAGTGCTTTGACCCCGGCGACGCTCGGCTCTCGCTCGACCAGGCGCTTCTGGTCGAGAACTTCGACCGCTACGCCGTTGTCGGCCGAACGGCGCTCGAGCGCATCGAGGCGCTCGATCTCGTCGTCGTCGACGGCAACGACGACCTTCCCGCACAGCTCATAGCTGATGCCGTGTTCGTCGCAGAACTCGAACAGCTGCCGGCGACCGGCGGCGACCATGCGGGACTTGTACGAACCGGGCGTGTAGTAGAGCCCTGAATGGATCACTCCGGAGTTGCGACCGGTTTGGTGCTTGGCGGGTGCGGTTTCCTTTTCGAGAACGATGATCGCCAGATCGGGGCGGGCGCGACGGATCTGGGTCGCGGTGGCCAGCCCAACTATGCCGGCACCGACGATTGCGACGTCGAACTCGGGTCGAACGTTCATGTGCACCACCCTCCATCGGCACGGCCGCACCATTGTGAGCGCTCAGCGGTCCCGAACCAATGACCCGAGTCGACGAGCGCCGCCTCCGCGGTACTGTGCGGCGATGCAGCCCCATGAGATCGCCCGCTGGAGCACGGTCGAGGACCGAGTTCCGACCGGAGCCGTCGTGAGCAATGTCGACCTGGTCATAGTGCGCTACGACGACAACCACTCGGTGCTCTACGGCCGATGCCTGCATCGTGGAGCCCACATGGCCGACGGTTCCATCGAGGGAGACAACCTCATCTGTGGCCTGCACGGGTGGGACTACGTCTACCAGACCGGTGTCAGCAGCTACGACAATGCAGAGCGGCTCCACCGCTTCTCCTCCTGGGTCGAGGACGACTCGTTGATGGTCGATCTCGACGAGGTGCTCGAGTGGGAGAAGGAACACCCCCAGCCGTTCGACCGCAACGCCTATCAGGGTGAGTTCCAGGATCCTCACGGCACACCCGATGAGCCGCATGTGGGGCTCATCCGCAGGCTGGCGTCGGAGGGCCTCGACTATCTCGGCCATCACGGGCCGATCACGTCGATGGGCGTGCCACGCGGCGAACTGCCCAGCTGGGACGACATCCAGTTCGTCACGGCTCAGCTGGCCCGCCGGCCCCTGCTCGACGACGAGCCTGTGTCCACCGACGTCGTGATCGGTCCAAACGCGCAGCAGCCGCTCACACTCGACATTCCGGTTTTCGTTTCGGACATGAGCTACGGAGCGTTGTCGGAGGAGGCCAAGGTCGCACTTGCCAAGGGAGCCGAGCTGGCGGGTACGGGCATCTGTTCGGGCGAAGGTGGCATGTTGCCCGAGGAACACGCCGCGAACTCGCGCTACTTCTACGAGCTCGCATCGGGTCGGTTCGGATGGTCGCTCGACAAGGTCGCCGACGTGCAGGCGTTCCATTTCAAGCTGGGTCAGGGCGCAAAGACCGGTACCGGCGGACACCTGCCAGCGGAGAAGGTCACACCAAAGATCGCCGAGGTGCGTGGCCTTTCCGCCGGCGAGGACGCGATCTCACCGTCCACCTTTGTCGAGTTCGACTGCGAGGACGACTTCCGACGCTTCGGCGACGAGGTGCGCGAGGCGTCGGGCGGAATCCCGATCGGCGTGAAGATGTCGGCTCAACACATCGAGGACGACATCGACGCGGCGCTTCGCGTCGGAGTCGACTACATCATCCTCGACGGGCGCGGCGGCGGAACCGGAGCGGCACCCGAGGTGTTCCGCGATCACATCTCGGTGCCGACGATCCCCGCCCTGGCGCGGGCGCGGCGTCACCTCGACGCAAGGGGTAGGCGAGACGTGACGCTGGTGGTTGCCGGCGGTCTTCGAACCCACACCGACTTCGCGAAGGCGCTGGCGCTCGGCGCCGACGCAGTCGCTGTGTCGAACGCTGCGATGCAGGCCATCGGGTGTCTAGGCATGCGAGCGTGCGCAACCGACAACTGCCCTGTCGGCATCGCCACCCAACGCGATGACCTGAGGGCGCGGCTTGTGGTCGACGAGGCGGCCGAGCGTCTCCACCGCTTCTTCGAGGCGACCGCCGAGCTGATGTGCGTGCTCGCTCGTGCATGTGGTCATTCATCGCTGTCGCAGTTCTGCACCGACGACCTCACAACCTTCGATCGCGAGATGGCGCATCTCAGCGACATCTCCTACGGCGGAGTGAGCCCGTGAGCACCGAGTGGCACCGCGTCGCCGGGCTCGACGAGCTGCCCGAGGGTCGTGTGCGCACCGTCGTCGTCGGTCGCCGCAGCCTCGCGCTCAGCAACCATGAAGGAACCTACGGCTGCCTCGACAATCGCTGCCCTCATCAGGGCGGACCGCTGGGTGAGGGGTCGATCGAGAAGGGTTGGCTCCGCTGCCCGTGGCACGGCTACGACTACGACCCGATCACCGGTGCGCCGCCAGAGGGGTTCAGTGATGCGCCGGCGTGCTTTGCCACTGAGGTGCGCGACGACGGTGTGTACGTCGAGTTGCCGGCTGAAGCCGATCGGCGCCGGACCGTGTCAGACGTTCTGGTCGAGACGATGACCAACTGGGGTGTCGACGCGGTCTTCGGGATGGTCGGTCATTCGAACCTCGGGTTCGCCGAGGCGATGCGCAGGACCGAAGAGAAGGGCCATCTACGCTACTTCGGCATCCGTCACGAGGGCGCTGCAGCGTTCGCGGCGACCGCCTACGGCAAGTTGACCGGTCGCCCGGCCGCATGTTTCGCGATCGCTGGTCCGGGATCGACCAACCTGCTCACCGGTCTCTACGACGCCAAGGTCGATCGAGCGCCGGTGTTGGCGCTGTCGGGTCAGGTGCCGTCGAGCGTGCGGGGGCGCGGGGCGTTCCAGGACGTCGACCTCGAGGGAGCTTTCGCCGACGTGGCGCGCTATTCCCAAACCGTTCAAGCCGGCTCCGACCACGCCGAGCTGATGAACCTCGCGTGCAAGCACGCGATAGTCGAGCGCGACGTCGCCCACCTCGTCCTGCCCGACGAAGTCCAGGTGCAGGCGGCGCCTGAAACCGACGCCGGATCGCCCGAGGGTCGCATCGGTTCGACCGAGACCTCACCTCCGGCCGACGCCTTGGCCGACGCGGTCGAGGCGATCGCCGAGTCGGAACGCCCCATGTTCATCGTCGGCAACGGTGCGCGGTTCGACATGGGTGCGATCATTGCGCTCGCAGAACAGGTCGGTGCTCCGGTCGCGACGACGTTCAAGGCCAAAGGACAGATCGCCGACTCGCATCCGCTCGGATGCGGTGTTCTCGGCCGGTCGGGCACCCCGATCGCGAGCTGGTTCATGAACGAGGCCGACCTCTTGGTGGTGTTCGGAGCTTCGTTCGCGAACCACACCGGTATCGCCGACTACAAGCCGATCGTGCAGGTCGAAATAGACCCGGCCGCTCTCGGACGATTCCACTCGGTCACCTACCCGGTTCTCGGTCACGTCGGGGTCACTGCGAGGGCGATCGCGGGCGCGATCGGTGAGACCCGTTGCATCGATCACAGGCCCGAGGTCGCTGAGCGCTGGTCGATCTGGCGGGAGGAAAAGCTGAGCCGCATGGCCGACGATCTCGGCCACGGAGTCGGCTCCGCCGCGATCTTCTCCACCCTCTCGGAGGTCGTCGATGAGGACGCCGTGATCTGTGTCGATGTGGGCAACAACACCTATTCGTTCGGCCGATACTTCGAAGTGCAGCGCCAGTCGGTGCTGATGTCGGGCTACCTCGGATCGATCGGCTTCGGGTTTCCCGCCGCCATGGGCGCGTGGGCGGCCGCAGGTGACGCGCGCCAGATCGTGGGTGTCAGCGGCGACGGCGGATTCGGGCAGTACGCGATGGAGTTCACCACCGCGGTCAAGTACGGCATGAACATCACACACGTGCTGTTGAACAACGGCGAGCTCGGCAAGATCTCCAAGGAGCAACTGGCGGGGCATTGGGACGTCTGGCAGACCTCGCTGGTCAACCCCGACTTCGCGGCGTTCGCCGAGCTCTGCGGCGGCCGTGGCCTGCGGGTCAAGTCACCCGCCGAGCTCGAGTCGGCGCTGCAGGCTGCCTTGGCCCACGACGGCCCCGCTCTCGTCGAAGTGATCTCCGACGCCACGCTCGTGTGAGCCTGCGCCCGGGTCCGCTGCATTGGCTGTGGTGGTTTGTGCTCCCCGGAACGGTTGCGCGCATGATGGAACCGGTTCCAACTGAGGGGTAGCGATGAGTCGACGGTTCGGTCTGGCAGCTCTGGCGGTGGCATTCGCGTTGGTGGCGGCGGCGTGTGGCGACGACGACACAACGGTCGATGAGCAGGAGTCGTCGACGACCGAAGCGGCCGAAACTTCCGCGCCGCCCGATACCGTCACCGACGATACGACCGCGCCCGAAACAACTGCCGAGCCCGCACCGAACACGGCGAGTTTCCGCGGTGTCACCCCCGACACCATAAAGATCGGCTTGGCCCAGTTCGACTGGGACCGACTGACCGCGATCGGCGTCGACCTGGGTCGCACCAACTCCGACGACATCTATGAAGCCGCCCTCGAGTCGATCAACGAACGCGGCGGCATCCACGGGCGCATGCTCGACATCCACACGGTCATCTACATGCCCGTAGGCGACACCGAGGCCGACGCGGCGTGCATCGAGTTCACCGAGGACCAAGAGGTGTTCATGGTCGTCGGAACAACCCTGTCCGACGAGATCATGTGCATCGTCGAGGCCCACGAGACCGCCGCCATCGTCGCGGCCGGCATGAACGAGGACCGCAAAGCCAGAGCGAAGGCGCCGTACGTGACCGTCGGTGTCGAGACCGAGGAGCGGTCTCAGGGGTTCGTCCAGGCGATGGATGAGCTCGGCATTCTCGAAGGCGCGACCGTCGGTGTGACCGGCTCGCCCGACGTGAGCGTCGAGGCCTACAACACAGTGGTCGAAGCCTTCCGAGATATCGGAATCGACCCGGTCGAGGGACTGACGGGCGACAACGACGAGGATCTGCTCGAGTCGGCCAACGAGGCAGCGGTGGTCTACGAGCGCTTCCGGTCGAGCGGCGTCGACACAGCGGTGCTGACCACAGGCGTGCCCCTCGAACTGGCCAATGCGATCTCCGCCGACTACGACACCGACCAGTGGCTGCTGCGCCTGATCATGACACCGACCGGGTTGCTCGACGCGGGAGTCGACCCGTCCATCATCGACGGCGCCTATGCCGTCGTCGAGACGCCACAGGGTTCGTCGCTCCAGCCCGAGATGGCGAACGATCCCTTGGTATCGGAGTGTGTCGACAGCATCGAGGAGGCGACCGGTCGAACGATCACCTACGAGCTGAACGTAGAACAGAACGACATCGCCGCCGCGCTCGGTGCATGCTCGATCGCGATCATCCTCGAGCGTGCGCTCACCGACGCGGGTCCAGATCTCACCAACGACTCACTGCGCGAGGCAATCGGGGGAATCGGCGACATCGACTTGCCGGCGAGGAAGGGTGCACACCTCGGCCCCGGCGACTTCTCAGCCGGATCCGATCTGACGACGGTCACGTTCGACGCCGAAGAGGGGCTCTGGAAGCCGGTCGAGTAGTCCGAAATTTGGAGCAAAACCCACGTCCAACGTGGGTTTTGCTCCCTAGAACGGGAGTTCGTTGCCGTCGAGGCCGTGGACGACCAGGCCGAACTCGTCGATGAGGTCGAGGCTGACTGCAAGCCTGCCGGTTAGGTCGGGCTCGCAACAGCACAGCGCGACCGTCGCTTCGACCATCTCCTCCATCGATTCGATCTGATCGGGCCGCAGCGTCCCGCCGACGAGAGCGTCGGCGCCTTCGCTGATGACCGCAGCGCGCGGCTTGACGGCGTTCACCCGGATGTCGGTGTCGGCCAGCTCGACGGCCAGGCCGTCGGTTTCCCGTTCGAGCGCTGCCTTCGATGCCCCGTACATCGTGAGGGTCGTCCCCTGGGCGCCGAGCTTGACCGGCGGTGGGCCGATCGTTTGGGCCGTCGCGCTCGACACGTTGACGATCCAGCCTTCGCCGGTAGCGCGCATCGACGGGATCACCGCCTGGGCGAGATCGAGCGGCGCGTGGACGTTCGCCTCGAACAGGATGCGTCGGCGCTTGAGCGGCATCGTCTCGACCGGCATATAGATGGCAGCTGCGGCGTTGTTGACCAGAACGTCGATCGGGCCTTCGAGCTCGGCTTCGGCTGAGGGGACGATCTGGGCGCGCGACGTCTCGTCGGTGAGGTCGGCGGCGATGCGCGCCACCCGCCCGCCGTATCGATCGAGTCGCTCGGCGGTCTCGGCAAGCGTTCCGGGAATCGAGGTCGGTTCGGTGTCGGTGCGAGCCACGATCGCGACGTTGGCGCCCTCGGCGGCCAACCGCTCAGCGATGGCTGCACCGATTCCTCGACTCGCTCCGGTCACCAGGGCCCGCTTGTCTCCGAACCGTTGGAGGCTCATGCCAGAGCCTTCTCGGCGACGAAGCCGTCGATGCACTCGCCTATGTAGGCGCAGTCGTCGTCGGTGAGCGAATGGTTGTTCGGGAGGACTAGGCCCCACTCCATGACACGGTCGGCGTTGGGCAACCCGCCATCGGGGAGACGCATGGGTTGATCTCGGAACGCCGGCTGGCGTGCGGCGTTGCCGGTCCACACCATTCGTGTGTCGACGCCGCGGGACTCCATCCATTGCTGAAGCTCGCCGCGCACGATGCCGGAGTCGGGTTCGATGATCAAGGGGAACATGTGCCAGCCGGTCTCGACGCCTTCGGTCAGACGCGGCAACGTGAATAGGTCGGGCCAGCGGGCCAGCTCGCTTGCCGTGAGCTCAAAGTTGCGCTGACGTCGGGCGAGATTGTCGGCGAGCTTGTCGAGCTGAACCAGTCCGAATGCGGCCGACAGTTCGGACGGTTCGAAGTTCCAGCCGATCTCGTCGAAGATGAAGAGGTTGTCGTATTCGAGCTCGTCGTCGATGCGTGAGAAGAAGCGTGCTCCGGTGCCACGGCTCGATCCGAACAGCTGCGTTTCGGATCGCCGCCCCCACCTGCGCAGCAGCAGGGCGCGGTCGGCAAGGTCGTCGTCGCCGACGCACACCATGCCCCCGGTTCCCGCAGCGGTGATGATGTGTGACAGCGCGAAGCTCGTGACCGTGATGTCGCTGCGGGTGCCTGTCGGTGTGCCGCGCAGCGTCAGGCCCAGAGCATCGCATGAGTCTTCGATGACCGAGAGATCGTGGCGGTCGGCGATCTCCCGGATGCGATCCCAATCGGGTGCGTTGCCGATGAGGTTCGGTGCGAGGATCGCGCGGGTGCGAGGGCCGATGAGCTCTTCGATCGCGTCGACGTCGATCTGGAAGGTGTCGGGTGTGACGTCGGCGAACACAGGCACCAGTCCCGCGCGAAGGATCGGCGCGATGTCGGTGGAGAACGTGACCGCCGACGTGAGAATCTCGTCACCGGGGTCGAGGTCGAGCAGTTCGACCGCGAGGTAGAGCGCGGACGAACCCGAGTTGACCATCACTCCTCGACTCATACCGAAGGTCTCGGCGACCCGCCTCTCGAACTCTCGTACGTTGCGGCCGATGCGCAGAGCGGTCGGGCCGGCGGTCAGCACGCCGACGACGGCGTCGATCTCGCGCTGGTCGTGCACAGATCCGGCGTATTCAATGCGTCGTTCATTCATCGCACCCTCCTGTCGCGACCCCGGTGTCAGACCAAAGTTTCACTTTCGCGACCCCGGTGTCAGACCAAAGTTTCACAAGAACCCCTCGATGTGGTCGGCGGTCTTCTCGGTGCCGCGCTCGGTCTGGAGTTGCTGCCCGATCTCGGCGGCGTTGGTCGCGAGAGCGTCGTCGGTCAGCAACCGTGTGACGGCTCCGGCGAGTTCGTCGGTGCGTTTCACATGTATGCCGGTGCCGAGCTCCTCTTGGCGCTGTGCATGCCACAGCTGATCGAAGATCGACGGCATGACTACCGCCGGAAGGCCGGCGGCGAGTGCCATCGAGTTCGTGCCGTGCGAGCCGGAATGGACGACACCGCGCACCCGGCCAAGAACCTTCGACAGCGGTGCGAATCGCCAGGCTCGGTGTCGATCGGGGTCGAACCGGCCGCGGAGCCGGCGCACGGTTTCGTCAAGTGAGCAGAGTGACACCGTGCGCGCCCCGGCCCGATCGGACGCTTCGACCGCTGCTGCGAATCGTTCGGGATGCGTGGCGGCGCCCAACGTACCGAGCGTGATGAGCAGCGGCGGATCGTCATCGCGGTCGAGAAAGGCCTCGAGATCGCCCGGCATGACCCCCGCGCTGTCCTCCCAGTGGGTGAAACCGGTCATCACGTAGTTGTCGGGCCAGTCGGGTGCGACCGGTACGTACGACGGCGATGCCATCCCCAGGTTCAGGTGGGGGGAGATCCGCAACACCATCGGACCGAGCAGCGGAGCGTCGAGACCCTTGCTGCGCCGGAAGTCGGCGAAGTCACGAGCGAAGCTCAGACCATTGGGCCGAGGACTGCGGGCCAGCTTCCAGGCGAGCCGGTTTCCCACCGGTCCGAGCGACCGAACCCCCGGGACGGGGCTTTGGGTCATCGTCGGGTTGAGCATCGGGAACAGATCGCCCGCGATCCATGGAACACCGCAAAGATCGGCGGCCACCGAACCGACGATGCCAGCCGTCGAATGAGCGAACAGCACGTCGGCTCCGTCGAGCTCGGGCATCAGGGCCTGATGCATGTCCTCGAGGAAGGGAATGGTGAGCTTGCCGAAGTAGAGGCGGAGAACGAACACGCCGCCGAGACGCATACCCCACTTCGCCAACCATTCACCGTGCTTGTTCAGTTCCATCGGGGAGAGGTCGCTCCCGCTGTGGACGCATCGGAACGGCTCGGCCGCGAAGCTCTCGTGGAACTCGCGGGGCACGACGAAGGTGACGTCATGGCCGCGTCGGCTGAGCTCCGTTGCAACGGGCACGTAGGGATGGACATCGCCTCGGTAGGCCACCGCATAGACGACGATCTTGGCCATCGGCTCATTCTGGCGGTCAGTCCGGCCCACCGCTCACGAAATTGCTGCGAGTTGACCACACGGTGTGTGGTGAAGTCCCAGCAGTTTCGGCGCCCCACCGACCTGATGAGGCGACCGCTCGCGACGGGACGGTCAACGAGTTCCATCCGCCGCTGGCAGGGGGTACGACCCAGACGGGCGACCGAGCGGGCTGATGTACCCCACCTTCGACAACATCCCCCGTCCGAGATCCTCGGGCTGACCCTCCCCAGTACGCATCACGATGCGCCCGTGATGGCCATTAGGCCAGAAGGTGAGGTACCTTCGACCGCAGAGCGAGCGTTTGGGGAATCGCATGGCTGACTTCGACGGGAATGACGGGACCGAGCTGGCCGGAGTCGAAGACCGACCGGCTGTCGACAACAAGACCCTCATAGTGTTCGCCTCGATCGCATTCCTCGTGCTCGCAGGCATGGTCGTGGTCGGTGTCGCGGGTGCGCTCGAATCGAGTGACGACTGCTCGACCTACGGCTACGGCGGCTACGGCTGCGTCGACTACGAGGATGCGCAGGCCACCGTTGAACCGTCGACCGATCTGGTCGATCGACAGACCGTGTCCTTCGTCGGGTCGGATTTCGACCCGCACTTCGTCTCGTTCGCCGCTGCGCAGTGCGACGCGTCACTCGTCGAGGAGCTCGAGGCGGACGCATGCGATCTGTCGACGACCGCATACTCGTTCGTCGACGGAGATGGAGGCGTTCAGTTCGATATGACGGTGCGGCGCGTCATCACGACCGCGGCGGGCGGCGAGACGGACTGCGCGGTGCCGGACGCATGTGTCATCGGAGCCGGCACCTTCGAAGGTTTCGCGACCCCAATCGAGGGCGTGATCCTGCCGATTTCATTCGATCCGGATGTGCCACCCGTCCCTCCCCTCGAGATCGAGCTGTCGGTCGACGGGATATCGGGCGGTTCTGCAAGCGGAACCGTCGTCTGCAACCGAGAAGCGAGCTTCTATCTCGACGGTGAGCTCCGTCAGGAGCGGGGAGGCCAGACTGCCGGCGCTTACGGCTACATGAACGAAGAAGTGTCCTGTGACACCGATGAGCAGGAATGGACCCTCGTGTTCAGGAACGGCTCGCGCCGCCTGTCGGGCGGACCTGCGGTGCTCAACCTCTATGGCTATGCCTACGACGGCTTCGACTCGGCCAACGTCCAAGAAACCCTCGACGTTCGCCTCCAAGGCAGCGACGCGCGACCGCCCGTGCCGTCGGTGGAGATGGACGGCGAACACACGACCATCCGCATAGTCGATGTGGTCGGCAGCGGCGCAGACCAGCAGGTGGTAGTCGAGGTCTACTGCGGACGCCCCTCAGATGACGCCTCCGTCTATGTGTCGCTGAGCCAATGGGCCGGCCGCGACCTTGTGACCGCTTACGGATACAAACAACTCGCGAACTGCGACGGTGTGCACGCGGTTCAGGTTCCGATAATGACCAGCGGTGGGGTGCTCGCCGGCGGTCCGGCAAGAGTCGATGCCGAGATCAGCGTGCACGGCTACGAGCCGCCCGACTACTTCTACGACTATGCGTCGGCGACGGGTGAGGTTCGCCTGTCGGGCGAATTGGGAGGCGAGGCGTTCGACCCCGAGCCCAACCCCGACTCTCGCATCACGATCGACTCGGTGACCAGAAGCACCATCGCAGGGACCGTCGAGTGCGACGAGTCGGTGATGGTCGAGATCTCGGGCTATGGCGTTCGAAAGCGTGGACGCACTCTCGAGCAAGCCAGCGGCTACGACTTCATCGAGTGTGAAGGCACGACGCCCTTCACGCTCGATCTTGCGATGTATGGAGACGGCCTACCCGCGGGGCAAGCTGCCGTATCGGTGTCG
Source organism: Acidimicrobiales bacterium (assembly GCA_965216815.1). Taxonomy (GTDB): domain Bacteria; phylum Actinomycetota; class Acidimicrobiia; order Acidimicrobiales; family SHLQ01; genus JADFOM01. The sequence continues at coordinate 1,115,038 of OZ244202.1, forward strand.
GCCTATGCCTATCGAATCATCGAGATGGACGACTACGACTATTACGAATATGTCTGGGACGACATGCAGCAGGCGAGCGTGAGGGTGCGCGGATCTGGCTGAAGCTACACCGTCGGTCCCTCGGCATCGGATCTGGATAGGCGCACTCGCCCTGGCAGCAGGCGTATGGGCCGCCGTCGGCTCAGCCTGGATCTTCCCGCAGCTCTCGGCGAATTCCGACGAGGGCATCTACCTGCTCCAGGCCGAGACGTTGCAGTCGGGGCGGCTCCAACCTCCGCTGCCCGACGCCGAAGCGGAAGCATTCGTTCCCTGGTTCGCGTCCATCGAAGAGGAAAGCTTCGTCCTGAAATACACCCCGGTTCATGCGGCCGCCATTGCGGCCGTTGAACGTCTACCGGGACCTGATCGGCTCGCTCTAGGCGTCATCGCCGCCGCGCAGGTCTTCGCCGTCGCGGCTCTGGCCGCCGAGATCGGGGTCGGTGGGGCAAAGCGGGCTCTTGCCGCGGGCCTGTTCGCCTTCTCTCCGCTGGTGCTTCAGCTCGACATCACCTACCTGCCATATGGAACCAGCCTCGTGTTGGGCGTTTCGGCCCTGACCCTCGCACTGCGAGGGGCACGTATCGGCTCGGCATGGTCAGCGATAGCAGCGGGGCTCGTGTGGGGTGTTGCGTTCTTCGCGCGGCCCTACGACGGTCTGTTGTTCCTGTTGGTCATCGCCGTCGCGATCCTGGGTAGACACGGAGCGTCAGGGCTGGTTCGCGCGGCATGGTTGGGGGCGGCCGGAGCGGTCGTTCCGGTGGCCGGCCTCCTCGCTTTCAACGGCGCTGCGACCGGCGACTCGTTCCAGCTGCCGTTCAACCTGCTCGAAGCCGACGATCGACTCGGTTTCGGCGAGCGCCGCGCCCTTCCGAGTGACGCGGCTGTCGACTTCGGTCTCGAAGAGGCCCTGTCCGCGCTCGGCCGAAACCTCTTCCTGGTGGTTGTCTGGACTGGTGGCGGCCTGGTCGCGGTCGCGCTCGGCTTCTGGGCACTGGTACGCAAGCGTGTCGACCGCGCTGCGTTGATCGCCCTCGCGGTCGTGTGGCCCATCGGCTACGCGTTCTTCTGGGGCTCCTACCTGACAGCGTTCGTCTGGGACGGCGCCTTGTTTCTCGGTCCCTACTACTACCTCCCGCTCGTCGTGGTTGTCTCGACTGCCGCGGCCGTTGGGCTCGCCGACCTCCACAGGATCGAGCCGAGGGCTGCAGCCGCAGCGCTCGCCGGCATGGTCGTGTTGAGCCTCGCGGTGATCTTGCCGGCACTGAACGACCAGCTGGACAGGTCCTCGCAACGTGTCGAGATGGCTCAGGCGCTGGAGTCCGAAGTGACCGAGCCGGCGGTGGTGTTCCTGCCGCCGGTGTACGGCCCCTATCTCCAGAACCCCTTTTCGTTCCTGCGCAACACGCCGATGCTTGACGACCCGGTCGTCTATGCCCTCTCTCGTAGCGAGGCCGAGGACGAGAACGTGCTCGACATGTTCCCGCGGCGCAATGCGTATCGCGTCGAGCTTCCACGGGGCTGGTCGGACCAGCCCGACTTCGACCCCGTCATCGAGATCAGCCAGCTCGACGAGTAGAGCACCGCGCCTAGAGGCCCTCGCGACACGATCCAGATGCGCTAGACAGTCTGGGACGGGCAAACGATGCCCGCACGGCAAGGTGGTGCCCCTCGGCGCACGGACCACAAGGAGCGACGATGGCGGACAAGCCGAACATCCTGATCATCTGGGGCGACGACATCGGGATCACCAACCTCTCGTGCTACAGCGACGGGATGATGGGCTACCGAACGCCGAACATAGATCGGATTGCCGACGAGGGAGTGCGTTTCACCGACTACTACGGCGAGCAGAGCTGCACTGCTGGTCGCGCCGCCTTCATCAGCGGTCAGAACCCGTATCGCACAGGGCTCTCCAAGGTTGGTATGCCAGGGGCCCCGATCGGCTATCAGGCCGAGGATCCCACGATCGCCACCGCTCTCAAGGCGCAGGGCTACGCCACAGCACAGTTCGGCAAGAACCACTTCGGCGACCGCGACGAGCACTTGCCGACGATGCACGGGTTCGATGAGTTCTTCGGCAACCTCTATCACCTCAACGCCGAGGAAGAACCGGAGCAGCCCGACTACCCGACGCCGGAGGAGCTGCCCAACTTCCGGGAGCGCTTCGGTCCGCGCGGCGTGCTCAGGTGCTGGGCTGAGGACGACGGCACTCAGCGAATCGAGGACACCGGACCCCTCACCAAGAAGCGGATGGAGACCTGCGACGAGGACTTCCGCGACGCCACGATCGACTTCATGCGCCGCCAGGTCGAGGCCGACACCCCGTTCTTCTGCTGGTTCAACACGACCCACATGCACTTCCGCACCCACACCCGGGAGGAGGATCTGGGTCGAGCGGGGCGGTGGCAGTCGCCGTACCACGACACGATGGTGTATCACGACGAGATCGTCGGACAGGTTCTCGACGAGCTCGACGAGCTCGGCATCGCCGACAACACGATCGTCATGTACTCGACCGACAACGGTCCGCACATGAACTCGTGGCCCGATGCCGGGATGACGCCGTTCCGCAACGAGAAGGACTCGAACTGGGAGGGAGCGTACCGCGTGCCGTGCGTCGTGCGTTGGCCGGAGAAGATCCCGGCGGGTTCGGTCCTCAACGGCATCGTCAGCCACAACGATTGGTTCGTCACCCTGCTCGCAGCCGCCGGCGATACCGACGTCGCCGATCGGTTGAAGGCCGGAACCGAGCTGAACGGCGCTGAGTTCAAGGTCCATCTCGACGGCTTCGACCAACTCGACTACATCACCGGCAAGGCTGACGAGAGTGCGCGTCGTCATTTCTTCTACTGCTCTGACGACGGCGATCTGACCGCGATGCGGTTCGACAACTGGAAATTCGTGTTCATGGAACAGCGAGCCCGAGGCACGTTGAAGGTCTGGATGGATCCCTACGTCGAGCTGCGGATCCCGAAGATCTTCAACCTGAGAACCGACCCCTTCGAGCGGGCCGACGAGACGTCGAACACGTATTACGACTGGATCATGGACCACGCGTTCATGCTCGTGCCGGCACAGATGTACGTCGCCGAGATGCTCCAAACCCTCTCCGAGTTCCCACCGCGGCAGGAGCCGGCGTCGTTCAGCATCGACAAGGTCATGGCCAAGCTCCAGGCCGGGGTCGGGAGTTCCTGACCGGCGCCGGAACGCGCGTCAGCCGTTGGCGAAGACCACGTCCAGGTCGTTCTTCATGCTGGCGACGACCCATCCGCGATCGGCCGCGATCTCTTTCATCGTGCGCTCGGCCTCGAACGTGGCGGCGCCTCCCTCGTAGGCGTATTCGCGCTCGGCGTCGTCGTGGTCGACCAGTAGGCCGAGGCTCGGCCCGTCGCCGGCGGTGGCCCACTCCATCATGTGCTGGTCGCCGTTGGTGTTGCCCGCGGTGAAGATCGGCCTCTGTCCGAAGTGGCGTTGAATGGCTATGACCTTGGGCGCTCCTTCGTTGGGTGGACCATCGAGGTCGCCGGTTCGAACCAGCTCGTCGTCGCTGTAGTCATAGGTGATTCCGGTTCCGATCACCAGCGACGGGGGCACCCGGTAGAGCTCGCGGCTGATGGCGCGCACGAATTCGGTGCCGCCTCCCGTGCTGATGCAGATCGTGAAGTCGAGCGAGCGGAGCTCGTCGAGCAGCTCGAGCATCGGCTGGTAGCGCAGGCCGGCCAGCGACCGACCCGAGTCGGGGTGGCGGAACGTCGCTGCGAACTCCCTGGCCTGACGATCGAACTCGTCGGGCGTCTCACCTGCAAAGAGCCCCGCCAGGGCTAGCACGATCTTGACGACTCCGATCTCGCCCATCGCCTCTGCGTCGTGTTCGATCAGCGCCTTGAACTCGGCGACTTCGGCGAGTTGAGGATCGGCTGCGACCGCTCGCTGCAGCGCGTCGACAAAGAAGTAGAACTGGAGGTACTGGGGCTTTTCGCACCACAAGGTACCGTCGTTGTCGATGCAGGCCAGCCGACTCTCGACCGGTAGATCGCGTGCAGCGTCGAGGAACGCTTCGATCGAATCGCGGGTGGGCCCAGGCCGCCATGAAGGAAGTCGCTCGCTCATCATCGCATCCTCCCACGGGAACGCTGATCGTTGAAGACCGACGTCGGCTGGATCGAGGGCGGCGAGTTCCTCATGGGCTCTGACCGCTTCTACCCCGAGGAGGCACCCGTCCGCCGCGTCTCGGTCGATGGGTTCTGGATGCGGACCACAGCGGTCACCAACGACGAGTTCGCGGCGTTTGTCGATGCAACCGGCTACATCACCGTGGCTGAGCGACCGCTCGACCCTGCCGATTTCCCCGGTGCTCCAGCCGAGAACCTTCAGCCCGGCTCGATGGTGTTCACCATGACGCCGGGTCCGGTCGACCTGCGCCACATCAGCCAGTGGTGGACCTGGACGCCGGGCGCCTGCTGGCGGCATCCGTGGGGACCCCGCTCGGACCTGAGTGGACTCGGGGATCATCCGGTGGTGCACGTCGCCCACGAGGACGCCGCCGCCTACGCCTCCTGGGCCGGCGAGGTCCTGCCCACCGAGGCCGAGTGGGAGTGCGCCGCGCGTGGTGGCCACGAGGGCCGCTCGTTCATCTGGGGGGACGACCCCACCCCCGACGGCGAGTTCCTCGCCAACTTCTGGCAGGGCGGCTTCCCGTACAACAACAGCGAGGCCGACGGGTTCGCCGCGACCGCGCCGGTTCGCTCGTTCCCACCGAACGACTTCGGCCTGTTCGAGATGACCGGCAACACGTGGGAGTGGACCGAAGACTGGTATGTCGACGGCCACCCCGACGAACAGCCGTCATGTTGTGTCCCGCGCAACCCGCGTGGCCCGTCGGTCGAGCACAGCTACGACCCGGATCAGCCGCAGTTCGCGATCCCGCGCAAGGTGATCAAGGGCGGATCGTTCCTCTGTGCCGACGAGTACTGCCAGCGCTACCGCCCGTCGGCTCGTCGGCCGCAGATGATCGACACCGGCATGAGTCACATCGGTTTCCGGACGGTCCGCCGCGCAGACCCGACATGAGCGAGCGCGACGAGATCGCTGCGTTCTACGACGAGCACCCCTACCCGCCACCGGTCGACCGGCTCGACGCGGTCGCCGAGGCGTGGAGCGATGGAACCCGACGGCGCATCGAGCATTCCCGGATGTGGCCAAGCGTTGCCGACCGCGACATCGAGTCCATCCTCGTCGCCGGGTGCGGGACCGCCCAAGCTGCTCGCGTCGCCGTTCAGTACCCAGGTGCCCGCGTTGTCGGAATCGAGGTCAGTGCGGCCAGCCTCGGCTCGACATCGGCGCTCGTCGAGCAGCATGGGCTCGCCAACGTCGAGCTCCACGAGCTGGCGATCGAGGATGTGGCCTCGCTGGGTGAGACCTTCGACTACGTCGTGTGCACCGGCGTGTTGCACCACCTCGAGGACCCGGTCGTGGGGCTTCGCAGCCTCGTCGAGGTGATGGCACCCGAGGCGGCACTTGTGCTGCTGGTCTATGCGACCTATGGGCGCACCGGGGTGGCGATGTTGCAGGAGTACTGTCGGCGGCTCGGTATCGACCCGTCGCCGGCGGAGATCGAACACCTCGTCGAGACGCTGTGTGAACTGCCCGACGCCCATCCGCTCGACACCCTGCTGCGCACCAGTCCCGACTTCGGCGATGTCGACTCCATCGCCGACGCGCTCCTCAACCCGCGCGAGCGGACATACACCGTTCCCGAACTGTTCGCGCTGCTCGATGCCGGCGGGGTGCGTTTCGCGCGCTGGGTGCGCCAGGCCCCCTACCGACCCCAATGCGGCTCGATGAGCGAGGTTTCGCACGGTTCACGCATCGCTGCGCTCGATGAGGTCGACCAGTTCGCGGCCATGGAGCTGTTCCGGGGGACGATGGTGCGCCACAACCTTGTCGCCCACCGGGCCGACGCACCCCTGCCGGCCGAGCCGGTCGGCTGGGACGGTGACGCATGGCGCTCCTATGTCCCGCTCGTACCGACGACGGTAGTCAGCGTCGAGGACCGCCTACCGCCCGGAGCATCTGTGGCGCTGATCAACACGGCGCAGGTCGACCGCGACCTCGTGTGTTTCCTCGATGCTCGGCAGCGTCGAGTCTTCGACTCGATCGACGGACGTCGGTCGCTGGTCGACATCGATGGCGCAACTCCGGAGCTGTTCGAGAGGCTGTGGCTCCACGATCTCGTTATCATCGACTCGTCCGCAGTCTCTCAGCGGGGTGGTAGTTTCGGCTATGGGCCGTGACTGGCGTTGACGTGGAGTACCACGGTGGAGCGGCCCGGCAGGTGAGACCCTGTCGTTGTGAGCCGTGCGCCTGGGCGATTCGTCGACCCGAGGAGCACACCGATGACCAACTCACCGACCCCGCCAGCCAGCGGCGCCGCGCTCATGGACGGCGTGGCTGTCGCCAACGGCATTCTCGATTCAACCGCAACCCGAGCGGCGGAGTTCACCGAGTCGTTCGGTCGCCGGCCGTGCCTGGCTGCGGTTCTCGTCGGCTCCGACCCCGCGTCGGTCACCTACGTGAAGATGAAACGAAGTCGCTGTGACAAGGTCGGCATCGAGCCCAGGCTGGTGAAGCTCGCCGACACCTCGACCACGGCTGAGGTGGTCGGGGTGATCGCATCGCTCTCGGCCGATCCTGAGATCGACGGCATCCTGTTGCAACACCCGGTGCCGGAGTCGGTCGATGAGCGAGCGGCGTTCGAGGCGATCGCGCCGGAGAAGGACGTCGATGGTGTGACCACTACCTCGTTCGCAGCGATGGCGTTGGGTGGCTCGGGCTTCGCATCGTGCACCCCCGGCGGGATTCTGGCTCTGCTCGATGCCTACGAGGTCGACGTGCCGGGCAAGCACGCTGTAGTCGTCGGCCGCAGCCCGATCCTGGGCAGACCGGTGGGCATGTTGTTGCTCGGCCGCAACGCCACGGTGACCTATTGCCACTCACACACACGAGACCTCCCCGGCGTCGTAGCCAACGCGGACATCGTCGTCGCCGCCGTCGGCGTGGCTGAGCTGATCCGCGGCTCGTGGATCAAACCCGGAGCTGTCGTGGTCGACGCGGGCTACAACGAGGGCAACGTCGGCGACGTCGAGTTCAAAGGCGCCGCGGACCGGGCGTCTTTGATCACACCGGTGCCCGGCGGGGTCGGACCGATGACGATCGCAACTCTGTTGGCACAAACCGTCGACGCCGCCTTCGCGAACCAGAGCTAGCCGACCGCCAGTGTGGCGCGTTCGGCGTCTTATCACCTCGAACCGACCGGTGTCAGGCACCGAGCTCAGAACGCGCTGGGACCAAGATCGCTTTGAACTCGGCGCCTGACACCCAACCGCCAATATCGGCAGAGCGTGTTGAGTGGATGGTGCAAGTGTTGTCGACGGCGATCTCAGTTCGCGTTCAGATCGGTTGCTGCGACGAGCTTGCGGCCTGCTAGCGGCTCGTCGAGCTCGACGGTCAGTTCGGTCGGTGGGAGGCAGACAGCGCGGACAGGGCCGTATGTCTGCACCGCGAGTGGAACGCCTACGACGACTTCCGCTTCGCTGTACTCGATCTGCGGCTCGAGAATCCTGGACTCGTCCAACAGGCCACAGGGACCGACAGAGACCATCAAGATGACCGTCGTTCCTTCTGATTCGATCGATCCCAACTCCCAATCGGCCAAGGTGGGTGGCTGGTCGTAGTAGCCGGGTGGCGGCAGTTCGAGGCACAGGTTGTCTGGGTCAGCTCGCTTGGCCAGCCAGTCGATTGTGGCCCGGTTTCGATGGGAGAGTCCGACTGAGATCACTCCTCCTCGTTTGGCGCTGCTGACGACGTCGGGCTGCTCGAACAGACCATCGGCTTCCAGTTCGGAGCGAAGCTGGTTCAGCCGCTGTGCACCCTGTCCCGTTGGCGGCCCCGGTTCAGGCAGAAGGCCACATTCGGCGAACGGGATGTTCGTTGCTTCGGCCTCTTCGAACAGGGCCACGGTGTAGCTTCCGGGGCAGCCATCGCCCAGTCCTGCTGGGATGTCGATCGTGTGGCCCGCGACTGCGACCGACGTGGAGACGATGCTTGTTTCGGGCGGAAGGCATGTCGGTCGGCTGACCAGCATCACCACGACTCCTCGACCTGGTCCGAGCAGGACGGGAAGGACGTTCCGCGGGATCCCGCTGACCTCCCGATCCCCATAGTCCGTGTAGGGAATCCGCTCACCGGCATCGGTGGCGCCATGTACGTCGACCGCGTCAATCCGACAGGACCCGTTTCCGCGATTCGTGAAGGTCGCGTTGCGAGTACCCGCGTAGTCACGCTCGCCGGTGTGGGCGAAGCCGTTGTCGGTCGAGCATGCGGGATACTCCGGCGACGCATCCAACTCAGACTTCTCGATCGAATAGGAGTAGCGACAGTCTGGATTCATGGGAAACGCTCGGCGGGATTGCGCGGTATACAACCCGACTGAGACGGCGAGCCACCCATCTTCGAATCCGGGATCGGGCTCCCGCTCACACCCGACGCCACCGTCATGGGCAACGGTCACCGTAATCACGTCCCCCGCACGGACTGGAACTCGCTTCAGTTCCGCGGGATCGCGGTCAACTCTGCGCGGGAGTGTCTGACCGCTCCAAGTCGTGATATCGAGCGAGCGCAGTACACAGTCGGACAATACGAACAGATCGATCTTGGCGCCGTTGTCGATGCTGGTCCAGTTCCTGGCATCGGTGTTGATGCCGCCAAGATTCGAGCCGTCGCACTTGTCCGAGCCGCCAGACCCCGGTTCTCCCAAGTCGGCGAGATCGATCGTGTAGTAGCGGTCGAGCTCGGGCGCGGTGCCGGCCAGGATCACGCGGTCATCGATCTTGGCGATCAGGTTCAGGATCCCGCCCGGCCCGCCGTGCAGGGAGCCCGGCATCGCGGTCCAGCTCGCGTCGTCAGAGGTCAGCCATGCATCGGGGTGGTTGGGGTCCCCCGAGTGACCGGCGACAACGGTGTGGTCTCCGTATTGACCGATGGTGAATGCAACCGCATCGGAGTGTTCGTCGAGGAGGCTTGAGTCGATCGACCACCTGAGGCCTGTGCCGTCGCCTTGGAGCAGGGATGTCGGCACCCCTGTTCTTGGGACTGCACCGACCGCCAGTTCAGCGCCTCGGGCGACTGATGCGACGATGTGGGAGTTCGGAATCGACACGCCGACTGGCGTCCAACTCTCGCCCGTGTCGGAACTCCAAGCGTGTTCGGCCGAGTATGCGAGGAACTCGCCGGTGTAGGTCTCTACGATCCTGACCCATGGGGCTTCATTCTCGGGCAGAAGCGGCGCCCAGGTGACGCCGTCGTCGGAACTCCAGATCTGTGCCCCACTGTCGGGAGATCCTCCGGTGCCCGTCGCCAGCCAGAATCCCGCTTCGTTCCAGAACAAGCCGTCGATGAAGCGAGAGTCCAGTCGCTGCGGCGCCCCGAATAGGTCGGTGCCTTTCGCCAGCGTCTGCCACGTAGCCCCGTCGTCGTTCGATTCCCAGACGCGAAACGTCGTTGGGCCGCGACCGGGCTCGGTGACGACGGCGAGTAGGGAACCGGGGCCGTGAGCGATTGCCGACACCTCTTCGGAGGCGGCCGGGAAGTCGGCCGCTTCCCAGCGAAGGCCGTCCTCGGATCGCCATATCGCTGCCCGCCAACCTTCGTCCGACCGCGTGGCCCCACCGGCGATGATCGCGGTGTCGGTCGATGCGAGAGCCGACAGGGACGCGCCGGCATCGATTCCGGCGGCCTCCTTGGGTATCGACGACCACCCGGCTTCGGTCTCGGCGCCCTCCGGCAGGTCGGCGAGCCGATCTGCCTGGTCCGTCGTTTCGGGCTCGGTCGCGACTTCTGGGGTAGTGACTGTCACGGTGTCGTCGGCGGCTCGATCGAGCGCGAAGGCGACGCCTGCAACCACGGCAACAGCGGCGCCGACCGCAGCGATCTTGGCGCGTCGCCGATTGCGAGCCCGTCGAACCACCGCTTGGGCCGACGGGACGTCTACGTTCGCCAACTGCTCGCGCACATCCGAAGCGGCCTGGCGGGCGTTGTCGTCGAAGTTCATTCGATCTCCTCTTCACCGAACTTGGCGGCCAAGGTCTTGCGGCCGGCGTGGAGGTGCACCCGCACGGTCGCCTCGGCGATCTCGAGCACGGCGGCGATGTCGGCGGTCGATCGATCCTCGAGGTAGTGCAGCGCGATGCATTGGGCCTGGCGCGAGGGAAGCGCCCGAACCGCGACCCAGATCTCGTCGTCGACCGCCTCGATCTCGCCGACGTCGTTGTTTCTGCGCCATACACGCCCGAGAGCCAGTGTTTCCCTCGTCCGGGTTCGCCACGAGGAGGTCGCGAGGTTGGCGACGACCCGGCGGACCCAGCCACCCGGGTTGTCGTATTCGCCGATCGTGTCCCAGCGGCGGAATGCGCGGACGAACGCCTCCTGCGCGATCTCCTCACCGAACGCTTGTCGACCGGTCAGGACGGCCGCGAGCGCGACGACCGATCGATACTCCGCGGCGAAGAACTCGTCGAAGTCCGCGCTGAGGGCAGCCGATGCTACGGACTCATCGTCTTCGTCAGCCACAGGTGACACTCTGACAGCCTCCACAACGAGTACACGCCACAGCGTGCGGGATCGTTTAGCGGGGAGGCGTTTCTGTCAGGGCACCACGCTTTGGTTGCTCGCAACCAAAGCGTACATACCGCCTGAGACAGTCACCGTGGGCGTACGCACGACCACATCGGGTGGCGAAAGCGCGTCCGCGGACGCGTCCGACGGGTCCGCCCTACGACGGCACTGTCACACCTGGCTGGTACTGTCGATGCAGAGCATCGACAGCGGGGAGTAGCAACACCTCAAGCCAGGTCAAGACACGCTCTCGATTGACGCCAGGATCGAGCGGGCCGTCGGGGTTTCAAAGCCCACGCCGAGCGTTATCCACACTTTCGATACGCCGTCTGAGACTGCGATGTCCAGAACAGAGGTCGCGACGCGACTCCCCAGCCGGTCGACGTCGACCACCGCGATCTCGAGCCCCTCCACGGTGAGACGGCTGATCACATCCCCGAGCTCCTCGGCGTCGTCGGTCTGTGCCCCTCGGATCCAGAGCCCAGGATCGGCCCGCAGGTCCATGACGACTCCGATCGGACAGCTTGGCGCTATCGGCGACTCGCCTAGGAACACGGTCGGTGCGCCGCTGGCAGTGAACATCGCTCTTGAGCACGAGCCGGGGTTCAGCTGTCCGCTGATGTATCCGCCCTGCGGTGTCGTCTTCTCCTGGTAGGTCGCAACGAGGTCGACCACTTTCCACGTTGACGGCGCGAGCAAGCGATAGCCGCCGAACTCCACTTGTTGCCAGCCGTCGGTCTTGGCGAGCGGGCCCTGCTGGAGCACTCGTCTGCTTCCCGAGTCCGTGAAGCTCGCCAACACGTCGGGTGCCTCGTCACCGGTGACGCTCACGTCGTAGCCATTGTCGAAGCGGTATCGGTCAGGACACCCATCACAGTCGGACGGATCGACCAGATGGGCTGAGAGTGTTCCCACCTTGACCGCTTCCTCATGGGTCTGTGTGTCGTCGTTGGACACCGGCGCGATGGTGAGTACGGATTTGGGCAGCGGGTGCTGCGGCGGCCCACACCTAGTCTGTTCCGCGCGCGTCGACACGAGGACAACACCCGGTGCCGATCGTTCCAGGCACGCTCTGGATATGGGCACCTGCCAGTCTCGTGGCACTGCGAATCGAAACGGTCCGAACTCGAGGGTCTTCCAGCCGGTAGGGACCGCGGGCGTAGGCGTTTCCGGGCCGAGGATCGTTGGCCACTCTGCAACAGCCGACTCCTCGGCCGGGACGGTGTCGTCGACTTGGGGGTCGGCGACGGCGGTTGGTGGTGGATCGTCGACCGTGATCACCCGACCATCCTCGTCCTGCACTGCTATGGCAACGCCTGCGATGACAACCACCGCTGCGGCGGCCGCGGCGATCATCCACTTGACGCGCGGCGCCAGGCGACGGCGCGGAGCCGAAGTGGTCTCCCGCAACGGGCCTGGCTTCTCCGAGAATGCGGCGGCGCGCGCGATGCGTTGTCGTAACCGGTCTTCGAAATCGGCTTCGGTCATCGGAGAACCTCCCGTAGCTCGATGAGTGCGCGGCGGATGAGACTGCGCACTGTCGACGGCCGGCATTCGAGGAGTTCGGCGATCTCGCCCTCCGGTATGTCGACGTAGTACCGAAGAACGATCGCGGCCCGCTTGCGTTCGTCGAGCCTTTGAAGTGCGTCGAGCGTCTCGACTACGTCGTGCGGAAGCTCGTCGCTGGTTGGAGTCGCCTCGATGGTGTTGCGCCGCTGGTCTCGGCGATGTTGTGACCGGCATTCGTTGACTACAGCTGCTCGGAGGTAGCTGAGTGGGTGGTCGAGCTCACCCATGCGATCAGCGCAGCGGATGAAGACTTCCTGCACGGCGTCCTCGGCGGCAGCGTTCGAGCCGGTGATGAGGAAGGCGACCCGCTTGAGCGCTTCTGCATGATCTAGATACGCGGCTTCAACCACAGCGTCGCCTGTGCTCGCCGTCTCATCGGTCATCGCACTACAGCCCACACATATAGACACGCCCAGCAGAGCCGGAATGTTGCAGCATCAGTCGACCACACCGAGATGGCGTGATCAGACGCGGTTTGGCGCTGGCGTTGCCGATCGCTCTGTTGAGTGTGCCCACACCGCAACGGCCATGGCGATCATTGTCGGCATGAAGAACACTCCGATGGACAGCGCGCCGAGGAATACGAAGATTCCGAGGAGCGCAGTGATCACCACTCGCGACCGGTAGGCCGCCACTTCGCTGCCCAGCACAAGCGGGACTGAGACCAACAGGGCCGGGATCGCGACAACGAAGAGCACACCCGCCCCTTCACTCGACAGGAGCGAGTAGTGGTTGGTGGTCGCGAGCCCGTTCGAATCGACCGTCAGCGATGTTCCGAGTGGCAGCAGAGCCAGCGCGAGCCCCGTCGACATAGCGATCGCGACGGCGATGAGATTCCAAAGGCGCGACCGCCTCGGGACGGCCCTGGCGGGATGTCTCTGATCGTTACCCCTGCGGCCCATTTCAGGTAGCATACATTCGTATGAATTCGGGTCAAAGGCGAGCTTCTGACAACTCAGGTGCGTCGACCAAACTCGATCTCATCGAAGCAGCCCGGCGATTGCTGGCAACGGAAGGAGCCGAGGGCCTCACGTCCAGAGCGATAGCCGCGGCGGCCGACGCCAACCTGGCATCGATCACCTACTACTTCGGATCCAAAGAGCAATTGGTGATCGAGGCCATGGTCTCCAACGCACGCGAGCTGCTGGCTCCCGTAGTGGGGAAGCTGCGTTCCGAGGGCGACCCGGTCGCCAACATGTTGGAGGCCGTGCTGCTCCTGAACCGGATGGTCCGAGAGCACGACGACAGCCTCGTCGCGTACGTCCAGGCACTTGCTCGCGCCTCGACCGACCCGTCTGTCGCCTCCCCGCTGCGGGCGTTTCATCGCGACATCGAACAGTTGCTTGCAGAACAGATCGATGCCCAACGATCGGCCGGTCAGTTACCCAACTGGGTGTCCTCTGCCGACATGGCGCGGCTCGTCGTTGCGGTAATCCACGGCACTCTTGTCACTTCACAGGTCGATCCCGAACGCGTAGACGAGGCAGCCATCGGCACGCAGTTCGCGCAGCTACTTCTGGAAGCCCGAACCAGTGTGAACGGATAATGGTGCGTCAGCAGGGTGTTAACGACACAGCTGTGTCGGTGTCCTCGATCGTGAACTCGATCAGGTCTTCGTCGATGCGTTCGACCCGGCCGAAGGCATAAGCCGACGGACCGTCGTCGACGGCGACCTCCTTGATCGGCCAACCGGTCGTGTCGGGTTCGGTGGTAGGGATCCACGAGATGTCGTCGATGTACATGAACCCGCAACCGCCGATGGCCCACGCGTAGCGCCGCGTGGTCCCGATCGGGAGACCCTCGTCGAAGTCGAAATAAGGGACTGGCTGCTCGGCTGGCGGATAGTCGGGTGGGTCGATCGTCGAGGGAACAGGGTCGCCCGTCCATCGCTCGATCGTGATCGGTCCCCAATCGCCGCGATCGTCGCTGGGCCTGTGCCACGCAGCAATTCGTCCGTCGAGTGTCATGAACAGCTCGTGTTCGAGTCCCGAGGGCCACGCATCCACCTCGGGTCCGCCGACTACGTCGGACCACTCGAGGCCATCGGGGCTCGTAACCAGCGCGCTTTCGTAGTGGTTGCAGCTGTCGGTGTCGTCGAAGCAGTAGTGCGGGTTCGCTCGGATCTGCCGACGCAGCTTTCCGTAGAAGCGACCGGTGTCCGGGTCGACAATTCCGGTGAGCCGTGCATCCCCGTCGCCCCATTGGCCGAAGTCGTGGTCGAGTTCGGTCCATTGGCCGTCGACGAAACGAAGCGGTGGCCGAGGTTCTGCCACCGCGGAGCTGAAGTCGCCGGACAGGCCGTAGCTGGGCATGAATACGACAGCGCCTGCCACCGCCGCGGCGCCCCCGTATGACCCGGCGGTCGTGGAGCGCGTCCATGTCTCGCCGCCATCGATCGACGTCCAGACGATCACGTGAGTTGTGTCGTCGTATCCCTCCGTAGCGAGGGCCCAGAGGTTGCCTTGGTTGTCGGTGACCAGGCTCGCCCCGCTGCCGCCGTCCGCATTCGGGAGAACCAACGGTTCCCACGTCTCGAGGTCGACGGTTCGTGCAGGCGCCGAGGTCAGATCGCCGCAGCACTCGTCGTTGACCACGCTCGCCAACAGCGAGCCCGACGAGACGATGAGCTTGTCGAGCCGCTGGAACGTCTCGGAGAACAAAGGATCCTCGACGTCGGTCCATGTAGCACCGTCGTCGTCGGTTGCGAGAACAAAGCTCCTCTCGGTCTCGATGCCCGCCCCGTTGCGTGTGCGCCCCGAGGCGCTGACGACGACCTTGTCGTCGAACTCCACCACGGAGTTGAACCGCATCCAGCGCGGCTGCGGAGTCCAAGGGTCGATGTAGGCGAACGAGAAGTTCTCGAGGTCGGTGCTGCGCCAAATGGTCGGGCGACCACCGAGGTTCCCGGCGGCCCAGTAGGCACCCGCAGCGCTGTCGATCACTTGAACCTCTGCCAATGCCGCTCAACACGGTCTCCGCCGAGTTGGAATTGTGGCTCGATCGTCAACCACTCGCCTTCGGAAGAGCGGATCGTGTGGGACGTCGTTGTCGATTCTTCGCGAGCGGTCGGTTCGGCGCTGCCCACCGCTTGGGGATCGGATGACCCATCCGAGCTGCAGCTCGAAGCAAGGATCGCCAATGCCGTCACCAGTGCCAGTTGTCGCCAGCCCACAAGCTCGACCGTACGCCAACATCCAGGGCAGCGGCCGTCGGCTCGGATCGGTCGAACGCGTGACCAGTGGTGTCGGGCACCGAGCTCGGAACGCGCTTGGACGAAAGATCACTTTGAGCTCGGTGCCTGACACCGTTGGTTTGGTGCCGGCGACCTCCCAGCCATGAGTGCCGGCTTGTCTACGGCTCGGCGACCGTAACAGCGAACGTGTCAACTGCGGAGAGCTCGGGGGTTGCGCTGGAGACTGTGACTGCGACTGTGCCGCGCACCGTCTCGGGGATCGTGATTGTGGTTGAGTTGTCTCCATGGTCCACGGTTACTGGGATCTCGGTTTCGTTGACGTAGGCGCGAGCGCTGCCTTCAACCGGCACAAATGGCAAGACTATCTCTGCGCCAGGCTCGACGACCGACGGGATCGGGTCGAACCGGTCGGTGTAGGACGGGATTCGATGTATCCACAACTGTGCCGGCTCCCCCTGTTCCCCCAAAGGGCCTACCGAGTGGCCGACGAGGAAGCCGGCGGCGGCGGCGTCGTCCCCGTCGCCCTTGGAGAACACCGTCACGACAGGCGCTGGATCGGTCCAACTCCACGACGCATTGACGAAGACCTCGAGGTCGACGTCGAGCAGTGAGGAGAACGTCGGGTCCGCCAGGAGATCCTCAACCGCCGCGACCCGGTCTTCCACGGGGTCTGAGGGGCTCGCGTCCGGGTATCCCGTCCATTTCGCTGCGGCCGCCTCGAAGTCGCCGCGGCGAAGGTCGTCGATGAAGTCCAAGACCAACGCCTCTAGCTCGTCCCGAGCGATCGCGGGGGCGTCGGAACCTGCTTCGGGCACCGGCTCGACCTCGACGATCACAGCGTGGTCCTCGACGGTGATGCTCACGTCGTCGGCCTTCGTCGAGGCCGGATGGGTCACCGACACCTGCACGAACTCGTCGTCGCTGCTCGCGGGGCAGACGATGATCTTGCTGAGCCTGTCGAAGTACTCCTCGCCGCCGGGTCCGGCCGGGAGAGTCGGGTCGGTGAACTCCTTGCTCGGATCTGCGAACCAACGAGCAGGGAACAGGAGGTCTACGGTCCAGACAGGTCCGGGTGTGAACCCGAAATGGCGGTTCCCACAGATCCAGAGATTGCCGTCATTGTCGCTGTGTTGAGTCGTGTAAGAGATTGCAACCGCACTCGCATCGTCGAGCTCGTCGACATGTTCGATCGGGGCGCTCGGTAGTGGGCTGTCGAAGTCCAGGACCACTCGCTCGATTCCAACTGGCCCCATCCGGGCAGAGATCGACTGGAGCGCGACGCCCGGAGCGCCGGAGCCTTCGGGAGTCGTCTCGAGGGCCTCAGCAGACAGCAGGTGCGACTCGATGGAGAACGTGCACACTCCATCTCGTCGGCTCGGATAGATGTCTGGAGCGGGGCAATCAGCCTTGTCGACACGCTCGTCGGCGAAGAAGCTTCGCGCCTCGTCGCGGTCGACCACGATTGCTCCGAGACCGCCGCCGACTTCAAGGGTAGTGAGCTCCCAGGTGCCCGCAGTTACGTCGTATCGGCCGACCCGCATCGTGTCTTGCAGATAGGAGCTCTCGGTGTAGAAGAGCTGCTCGCCGTCGCTGTCCCATTGGACTGCGCCATAGGGGTTGAGGCCGGTTGCGACCGAAGCAGACTCCGACGTCGATTGATCGACGACGACCAGGTCCGCCGCATCTCCATCGGGCCGCAAGATTGCGAGTTGGCGGCCGTCCGGAGACAAAGCGATCTTCTGAAAGCTGCCTGCGACGTGACGGCTCGGTGGAGCCCCCTTGACCTCGAGCTCGGCGACGCGTGTGTCCGAGCACGTCGACAAGCACCACGCGAGTGACTGTCCGTCGGAGCTGACAGAGGTAACAGGGCCCGGTCCCAGGACCTCGCGGAGGCTGTCGCTCGAGGCATCCCAGACCGCGACTCCTTCGGGCGTATCGACCATGACTCCACCGGGCACACCGAGCACCGGATTGAAGTCTTGCTGACCGAAGTCAGCGCTCGAGTACACGACCGTTCCATCGATGCGGACCCGCTCCAACGTCTGGGACAGCGCGCCACTGCGCCCGACATCCCAGGTCAGCGTCCACACCTCGCCCGGCTCGGCGGCAGGGAGGTAGGTCGTTGCGTCGGCGATCTTCAGCGATGCTCCACCGTCGAGCGGCGCTGCGTAGATCTCTCCCCAGCCGACGACAAGGTGGTCTTCGGTGAGAGCCAGCCTGACGGGCTGGTCACCCGCTCTTTCACCTTCCACGACGCGTCTCCCAGCCAGCCTATGGTCGAGGTCGATTGCAGTAGCACCATCGATGCCGTCGGTGAACAGCAGAACGGAATCGGTTGCCGAGGAGAACACGCCAACCGAGGGTTCGGGCTCAGGAGCATCGGCCAATGTCGGCTCGGTCGGAGTGTCCACGATCTCTTCGACGCGGGTGGTGTCATCGCCCGAGTTGGCGATGACTACGCCAACAGCGATCACAGCCACTGCGGCTATCGATGCCGCAGCCAGTAACAGGCGCCTCCGTGGACGCGCCCTCTCGTGCGCTGGAGCGGGGTCGGGGCGATTCAGAAGCGCTTCTTCGATCGCCTCGCCGTATTGCCTGAGCTGGTCACCGATGTCAGCCATTGCCATCCACCTCGAGTTCCGTTCGCAGCCGCGCTAGCCCGCGCGAAACGTGATTACCGACGGTCGAGGTGCTCGTGTCGAGCGCCTCGGCCACCTCCGCGTACCGCCATTCGCAGCCATGGACGAGCCATACAGCGGCTCGTTGTGTGTAGGGCAATCGAAGCAACGCCGGAACCAGCATTGGTTCGACTTCGGGGAGACCGATCGACTCGGGCGTCGGCAGAACCGGCCGGCGCCTGCGCCGGGTCCGTGACTGACCGACGCGGTAGAGATAGCCGACCGGGTTCTCCATCAGCCTGACTCTGGACCAGTGTTCCCACGCATATGACAGCGCCTCTGCGGCGCCGTCGACGGCCTCGTCGCCGCGCACCGCAACGAGGGCGCGCACGAGCCTCGGGCGAGCGTCCCGAACGAAATCGTCGAATTCAGCGGCGTCTGGATCAGCCACTTGTGATTGCCCCACATCCCATAGACCACCGAGCTAAGCACTCGCGCACCAAGATCGGGTGCGGTCGCGGCTAGCCGATCGTGAACTCCTCGAACCATGGGACCAGGTCGAACCCCTTCATCGACAGCGCAACGAAGGACTCACGGCCGGGATAGAGGTCGCGGGTCGAAACCCCGGGATCATGGGGCTTCCATTCGGTGAACTCGTTGCCGTCGGCTGAGACCAGAACCTGGCTCGATTCGATATTGCTCGGATCTGGCCAAACGACGACAGCGATGCCGTCAGCAGTTGTCTCGACGTCGCCGAAGGTCTGTCCGGGCTCCAACGTAAGCAGGGGTTCGGCCTGCCATTGTGTCGAAGCGACCCAGCGGGTGAGCTGGTGGCCTTCCGGATATTCGAGGACGCCGATGACGCCATCGCGCTCCGGTGTAGGTCGAAGGTCACTCAACACAGCGTCAATCGGGGCGACCGAATCCCAGAACCCGATTCCGGTGCTGACGAGCAACGAGCCTGGCTTCGGCACCGTCTCGCCGGAACCAAGATCTCGCTGTGCATAGGGCGACGAGTAGGTGACGAAGTGATCGTCCGTTCCGACTAGCGCCATAGAATTGGATAGCGTCACGGAGTCGTTAAGTCCCAGCGTGGTGACGTCGACGGATTCTCCATCGGGGCTCGACCAGAGCACCGAGGCCGGGCGAGCCTGTGTGTAGTAGTCGAGGTCTTCGCGTGTGGCGCCGTGAGCGATGAGGTCGTATTCGACCCCGTCGACCGTCACCGTTGCCTTTTGCTCAGAGATTCTGACCTGCCTCCTGCCGTCAGGCGTGTGGGGGATGCCCAGCGCGTCGAGGTTCAGGCTCGGCGACTTGGTGGCGATCGCGGCGAATCCGACCCGACCCCAGGCCGTGGCACCAACTTGGAGCGTGACGGCGACTCGGTCGCTCGGCGGCACGTCGTCGAACGGCAGCGCGCTGGCCGCCCACTCACCTGCCTCGCGCGAGGTGATGAGCCGGTATTCGGTGCCGTCACCCGCAACGGTGATGACACCACCGTCGGGCATGTAGTCGAATGTGCTTCTCGACGGTGCCAGATCGGGAGGGATCGTCGACCGCTCCCAAGAGCCGTCGTCGCCGCTCACGTGTTGGGTGAAGGAATCGTCATCTCGGGTGACGACCACCCTCCGGTCGCCGATTTCGGCGATGAGGTGGGGCATGTTCTCCTCACGCCCGGACAGCGCCGACCAGTCGGCCGGGTCAGGCTCAGGAGAAGTGATTGGCGGAGTCGAGCCCGGAGTGGTGGTCTCGGTCTGGAACGCTGTCGTCGGCGCCATGTCGTCCGGTGCTGCCGGGGTCACCGGCGCGTCACCCCGGTTGACAGCGAACACGAGCGCGACGGAACCGAGTACCGCTCCCGCCACCACGATCCTCCATCTACGACGGGGTTGGCGGACGGACGCGGGTTGGACGACTTCTGTGAGTCGTACCGCTTCGACTTCCGACGCTGCTCGCTCGGCCATTGCCTCGAGTTGCTCGATCAACGGATCAGGCACTGTCCACCTCCAGTTGTGAGCGAAGCCGGTTCATGCCTCGGCTCACGTGTGTGCCGATCGCCGTCCGCGAGACCTCCAGCGCCTCGGCCGTCTCGTCGTATGTCCAACCACACCCATGTACCAGCCACACCGCACTTCGCTGATGTGGCGTCAGTGATGCGAGCGCCTCGTACAGGCCCGGCTCGATCAACGGAAGCTCGAACACCTCGCGTTCGTGGAGAACGCGGCGCAGCCGACGCGGACGCGCGCGCCGAACCGCGATGCGATACAGGTAGCCCAACGGGTTCTCCATCGCTTGGAGGCGATCCCAGTTCGCCCACGCCCATGTCAAAGCCTCGGCAACGCCGTCGTGGCAGGCGTCCACGCCGACGGCACCTACAACGGCGCGTCGGAGCCTGGGCTCCGCCTCTGCGAAGAACGCCTCGAACTCGACTGAGGTCATCGATACTCCACATCAACGAAACCAGCGAGAGACCAGGTCGCGCAACGGTCGACACAAGAGATCGACATCCCGAAAGCCTCCCGGCCCGTACTAGTTTCGATTCGCAGAGCACCTGTCACTCGTGAGGACTCGTGAATTCAGCCGTCGACGACTACATCGAGAACTCCGACGGTTGGCCCGAGGTGATGGACAGCCAAGCAATCCAAGACCCGCGCGGCACGGGTCGAGCGGTACGCCCCGAAGATTCTGGAGGGCAAGGGACTCCGCGACCGCTAACCCACTCGTCGGTCGGGCCCGCACGGGCCGTCAGCCGAGCGCAGCGACCTCGTCGAGGCCTTCGCGCAGGCAGGCGGTGAACACGTCGCCATCGGGTACAGCGGCACGGTCGGTGTTGATTCCGATGTCGGCGGTGCCGGCGTAGCTGTAGAGGGTGAGGTTGGTGGCTGCTCCGCTGAGCGGCCCGAGCGGGATGATCCGCTCGATCAGCGCACCGCCCGAGTACACCGGGAACGGCGGGCCGGGCACGTTCGAGGTCACGAAGTCGATCGCCTTGAGCATCGAGCCCGTGAGCCGAGTGAACACCGGCGGCCCGAGAGCGAAGAGGCCAGCGGAGATCTGACCCACCCTCGGATATGCGGGCTCGGCCCGTTCTCGCTGCACGAGCTCGTGGATCGCACCGATTCGCTCGGCCGGATCGTCGATGTCGATCGGCACCGTGAAGCGCGCCGGAGCGAACACGTTGCCGGCCACACCTTCGGTTTCGTCGGTGCGGATGTTGATCGGCATCGTCATGCGGAGCTCGGTGACCGGAGCATCGTGGTGAGCGTGGTAGCGCGCGATCCCGCCCAACATCGCCGCGACGAACGCGTCGTTCAGGGTGCCCTCAGCCGCCCTGCCCGCCACCTTCAGCCGCTCGACGTCGATCGCCATCTCGTGAAACCCGACCGACATCGACCGCTCGCGCATGATCGGGCTCAGCGGTTCGTTGACCGGGCGAATCGCCTTCGCAACCGATCGAGCCGTGTCGGTGAACGAGCGGGCGGTCCCGAGAGGGTCGCGGGCGAGGTTCAAGGCGCCGCGGGTGAACGCCTGGGCCCCAGCCACGCCTCGTCGCACTCCGATCTCGGCCTGGTGACGGATGGCATCGCGCCGATGTTCGGCATCGGTCGATCGATGATCGGGCTCGCGAGGCGACTCGCGCGCCGGTGGAGGCTCCGACGGATTGCGTTCGGTCTCGATGAGCGACGTGGTCATTTTCACCAGACCCATGCCATCGCCAACCGCGTGGTGGAGCTTCATGACGATGCCCACTTTGTCGTCGGCGAGCCCGTCGATCTGATGCAGCTCCCACAGCGGCCGGTCCTTGTCGAAGGCCTGCATCGCAATGGGCTCGGCGGCATCGAGCAGATCTCGAAGAGTGCCCTTGCCCGCTACCCGACTGCGTTGGATGTGGAAGTCGGGCTCGAAGAGGGGATCGACCTCCCACTTCGGCGGAGCGATGCCCCTAGCGTCGGCGACCACTCGCTGACGCATGCGAGGGATGGCAGCGCACGCCCTGTCGAGCATTTCGTCGAATCGAGACTGATCGGGTTCGCAGTCGAGCACCCAGACCGTGGTGATCGTCGAGCGCAGGAGCGGATCGCGCTCCATGTGCCACATCACGGCGTCGTTCTCGCTCATCCAGTCGTCGAACTCGAGCTCGCCCATTGCGCCTCCGGTGCTTCCTCCGGACGGTAGCGCGGCATGTGCGCGCGGTTCACACCCCGGTGGCAGCGCCTGCACGCACCCGTTACGACGCCTCGAGCTCCGACTTGAGGTTCGCGAGCCCCTGCTCGAAGTCGGGTCCAACCATCTTGTCCATCGTGCGTCCGAACAGTCCCATGACCTTGACCATGAAGGTGTTCGCGCCCGTCATGCGCCAGGTCATCCTGCTGCTGTCGTCGCCCTCGGCGTCGATGAGCCACTCGACCGCGTTGGTGGCCTTGAACGGCTTTTCGAACACGAGGTCCAAGGCGATGCGGCTCGGAGCATCGAGCTCGGAGATCGTCATATTGCCCTTGCCCGCTTTCCGGTTGCCGCTCCACGAGTAGGCCGCACCCACCTCGCCGTTCTGTCCCGTGTGGCTCACCTCGAGGTCGGGATCGAGCTCGCTCCAAGGCGACCACTCGTCATAGGTCGACAGGTCCCGTAACAGGTCGTATACGACCTCGGGCGTCTTGTGAATGGTGGTGGAACGCTCGACTTCGTACCTGTCGGCCATCGTCGACCTCCGGACTCGAGGGCGGGAGCGAGATCCTATGTTCAGCGCGCGACCTGCGAAAGGGTGCGGGCGTGTCCGTAGAATGTCCTTCTTTCTGGGGGGATCGCATCCGATGACCGACATGACGCCCGCCTGGCCGGAACGGCCCCGCCCGCCCGACTCGGCTCCCAACATTGTGGTGATCGTGTTGGACGACGTCGGGTTCGCTCAGTTCGGATGCTTCGGCTCGTCGATCTCCACGCCGAACCTCGACCGCATCGCCGCCGATGGGTTGGCGTTCAACAACTTCCACACCACCGCGCTGTGCTCGCCGACCAGAGCGTCGTTGCTGACCGGGCGCAACCCGCACGCGGTGGGTATCGGCAGCATCATGGAGCTGGCGGCGCCATATCCCGGCTACGACGCGAACATCCCGCGGAGTGCCGGGACAATGGCCCGGATCCTGAAGGACGCCGGCTGGAACACCTGGGCGGTGGGTAAGTGGCATCTCGCCCCTGACTGGCAGCGCAGCGTCGTGGGCCCTTACGACCAGTGGCCGCTCGGGCTCGGCTTCGAACGGTTCTACGGGTTCCTCGGCGCCGACACCGATCAGTACGTACCGACGCTCGTCGCCGACAACCATCGCGTCGCACAACCGGCCACACCCGAGGACGGCTACCACCTCTCCGAGGACCTGGTCGACAAGGCGATCGGACTGGTCACCGACCAGACGTCGGTTGACCCCGACGCCCCGTTCTTCCTCTACCTGGCATTCGGGGCCTGCCACGCCCCGCACCAGGCGCCGCGGGATTTCATCGACAAGTACCGGGGGAGATTCGACCACGGTTGGGATGTCGAGCGTGAGCGTGTGCTCGAACGCCAGCTCGCGACCGGGGTCGTGCCGGAAGGAACCAAGCTGACACCGAGCAATCCCGGCGTGAAGGCGTGGGACGATCTCTCCGACGATGAACGCACGGTGTTCGCTCGGATGCAGGAGGTGTTCGCGGGATTCCTCGACCACACCGACGCTCAGATCGGCCGGCTGCTGACCCACCTCGATCGTGTCGGTCGGGCGGAGAACACGATCGTCGCGGTCATCTCCGACAACGGTGCCTCCCCCGAGGGTGGGCCCGCAGGCCGCTTCAACGAGATGACGTTCTTCAACGCGATCGACGAGCACGTCGACGAGCTCCTCGAACGTCTCGACGAGCTGGGCACACCCACCGCCAACAACCACTACCCGACGGGTTGGGCACAGGCGGGCAACACACCGCTCAAGTGGTACAAGCAGAACACCCACGGCGGTGGCATCCGCGATCCCTTCCTGTTGTCGTGGCCGGCGCGTATGGCGGGCGGCGGGCGCTTCTGTGACGCGTACATGCACGTGAGCGACGTGATGCCGACCCTGCTCGATCTCGTCGGGGTGGAGATTCCCGAGTCGATCGATGGCGTAGCGCAGCAGAGGGTCGACGGCATGAGCGCAGCGCACCTCCTCGACGACCCCGACCAACCGTCGCACCGGAATTCGCAGTACTACGAGATGGTCGGCAACCGCGCGATGTACTCCGATGGTTGGAAGGCCGTGACCGCAGCGCGACGCAGTGTTGCGATCGACGACCAGCAGTGGGAGCTGTATCACGTCGCCGAGGACTTCGCCGAGGAGCACGATCTCGCCGCAACCGAACCCGAGCGGTTGGCCGCGCTCATCGCCGAGTGGGAGCGGGCCGCCGCCGACAACAACGTGTTCCCGGTCGGTCACGGTTCGGACAGGATCCTGGGCGCCAGGCCGTCGGCCAGTCCGCCTCGACGCCGCTACGTGTACTACCCGGGTACGGGCCAGATGCCCGAGGGCACAACCCACGACGTACGTGGGGTCACTCACGCCATCGAGGCGGTTGTCGACATCCCCGATGATGGTGCCAACGGTGTGCTATTCGCCCAGGGCGGACGGTTCGGTGGGTTCGTGCTCTACACCCACGACGGCACGCTCGTCTACGACTACAACCTCGCCGGCACCCACATGGAGGTCCGCAGCACCGAGTCGTTGTCGACCGGCCCGGCAACCATCCGGATGGACTTCACCGCGGGGCCGGACCTCAGCGGAGATGTCGTCCTCAGCGTCGACGGTCGAGAGATCGGATCCGGTCCGATCGCCCGCACAATCTTGACGCGATACACGCTCGATGAGGGCTTCGACATCGGCCGCGATCAGGGCACGGCGGTCACCGACGCCTACACCGCCCCGAACGAGTTCAACGGACGCTTCGAGTACGTGGCCATCGAGATCGTCGGACCCGACGCGGACCCCGATCAAGCCGCCGAACGCCGAACCGCCTTCGGACGCCAGTAGCCCGCATCCGACCACCTGCAGCCGCCCCAGGCCCGTCGAATCGATCAGAGGAGCCATGACCACACCCGAACTCACCGTCTACGGCTCGGCCTCGTCGTACTTCACCGGCAAGCTCGAGGCCTGCTTGCGCTACAAGGAGATCCCGTACGACTTCAGGTCGATCTCCGACGAGGTCAACAAGCGCATCTACCAGAACGTCGGTGTGTTCCAGATCCCGGCCGTCGAACTCGACGACGGCCGCTGGCTCACCGACTCGACGCCAATCGTTCGCTGGCTCGACGAGCAGAATCCGACGTTCCCCGTCTACCCCGCCGACCCGGTGGCCCGATTCCTGTCACTGCTCGTCGAGGACTTTGCCGATGAGTGGCTGTGGCGCCCGGCGATGCACTACCGGTGGAGCTACGCGCCCGACCGCTTCCACCGTGGCATCCGCCTGGCAACCGAGATCGGGGAGGGAGCGTCAGGCCGAGCGCCGTCGGTCGCGGTGCGACGCAAGTTCATCGAGCAGCGCCAGCTCGGGACGTTCGTGCGCGGCGACGGCATCGACGAGTCGACACGCGAGCACGCCGACCAGAGCTACCTGACCGTGCTCGACCTGCTCGAGCCGATGCTGCAGTCGCGGCCATACCTCCTCGGCGACCGCCCGTCGCTCGTAGACATCGCGTTCATGGGTCCCATGTTCCGGCACTTCGCGCTCGATCCCACTCCGGCACGGATCATGGTCGACCGCGCACCGGGCGTCTGGGAGTGGGTAGCGCGGACCTGGAACGCTCGAGGCTCCCGACTTGGCGACCAACCGCTGCTCGACACGGTGCCCGCCGACTGGGACTCGCTGCTGGCGGAGTCGGCCGAAACACACCTCGAACAACTCGACGCCAACGCGCAAGCCCACGCGAGTGGCGAGCCGACCCACGACCTCGAGGTCCAGGGCGTGGTGTATTGCCAGCTGCCCACGTCGCCGTACCGGGTTTGGTGTCTCGAGCGGCTGCGCGCCGCGTTCGGCGAACTGGCCGACGGCGACGCTGCGGCCGTCCGCGAGCGCCTCGAGGCGGTCGGTGCCTGGGAGCCGCTCTGGCGGACCGCCGACCTCGACTCGGGCCACGATCCGGACGGGACAGCGCCCTTCTGCAGGGGCAGCCGCGTGATTCCCGAGGAGCTCACGGTCCCGGCATCGGCACTACATCACCGCCGGTGGCTGGGCTGGGCACGATCGCTGAGGCGCGCTGACTGAGGGCGCTCGTCACAGTGTGACTAATCCTGTGGCCGCATCCTTCGAGTATGGCTGCAAGGGCCCGCGGACCGATCAGGTCCCGTCGCGTACGGTTCCAGCGCTATGTGCAAGCGCCTGCGTCCGGCGAGTCCGGCACCTCGAAAACGGCACCGGGTTCGATGCCGTCGACGCGTCGAAAGCCGGGAATCTCTTCGAGCCATTCCGCCTCTTCTGGGTCCTCGCCCCCGAACAGCGTGTCGGGCCAAGCAATTATGTAGTCGTAACGCCCCGCTCGGAGCGCCTCGACGAGCGCTGGACACGACTCGATCGGCACGAACCCGCCGTCATCGAGCGCCTGGCCCAGCGCCTGCACGTAGTTGTCGAGGTCCTGTCCGTGAAATATGTAGGTGAACTGCAGGTTGAGGACAGCGATTCGCTCCGAACTCTGGTTCCACGCCCACTCGTGTGTTTCGCTGGCGCTCCTCGTATTGGCGAACCGACCATTGAGTACGAAGCCGACCACGAGGGTCGAAAGCACCACGACGACGACACCGGTGGCGACGGCGTAGCCGCCCGGCCGGTGTCGACGACCGGCTAGGGATGTGATGACCCTACGCCCATGCGGAGTTACCACGAGTAGCGCTATCAGCAGGGCAACCGCCGCGCCCAAGACGCTCGCGCCGGGTGCCCTGTCGAGGGACGGGTGCCAAACGTTGGAGCCAATCAGATTGACGACCAACACCAGCGCAGCCGCGACCGCGAAGCCCGTTACGAGTCGGCGTGAAGGAGCGAGCAGAACGCACAGCACCGTCACGCCAACGATGAGAGCCGGGCCGACATACCGGACGTTTGCGAAGAACGTATCGATGCGATCGTGGTCTGGTCCGATTGACTGAGGAATGAGGATGTAGGTGGCGAAGCTGGTCAATGCCACTGCCGCAGCGACGCGGATGCTTCGCGATCGATGTCGAAGGGCTGCGACCGCGCCGAGCACCGCACCGGCGATCACGATCGGCCACAGCCGCCCTAGTGCTGTCTCGAGACCGGGGGCCAACCAATCTCGCCAAGCATCGCCGCTGAAGAGGACCTCAGAAAGGGGAAAGGTGGGGTGGTCGTTGGCCGGTGCAGGTAGGGAGATCGGCCCCAAGTGGTATTCGCTAGCGGGGGCAGGATTGCCGACCAGAAACAGGTTTCGGAAATACCAGTAGCTGCCCGTCAGGGCGAATGGTGCAGCCATTTGTGCGAAGCGTCTCAGTCGGAGCTGCATCGGAGTTGCTATGACTACTGCGAGCACGATCATGCATGCAGCTGGCAGATGGGTGTATTTGGATCCCGCCGCGAGTCCCGCCGCGAGACCAGCAAGCACAACCGTGTTGCGGGTCTCTCGACCGGCACTCTTCAGGTCGGTGCCTACCAGTAGACCCACGCTGGCGAGGATGAAGGTGATGCCAAACATGTCGTTCAGCGCATTCCCGGCCTGCAATGTCGCCATCTGGGGCCCGCCGAGCACGACGGCTGCTGCGGCCGCCGCGACAGGCGCAACGCCAAATGGTCGCCCGATACACCACGCTGCTGTCAGCGCAACCCCTAGAAGTGCAAGATTCTGAAAGTGCGACAGGAAGTCGTTGCCCAGCAAGGAGACGCCGTAGGCATGAAGCAGCTCGCTCGAGTCCGGGTAGTAGGCGATTAGGAAACCGAGCTCGGTATCGGTGAAGAACGGCTCAGTTGTGTTGCCACTGGTGGCAAACCGGATTGCCTTCGGAAGGTGATATCGGGCTACTTCCGTCCCGTTCAATCCGGTGACCAATGCGCGAAAACTCTGCGCTACCCAGATCATCGTGACCAACACGATTACCGCGATCGATGCCATTTTCGCGGTCGGTGACATCGGAGACTCTCGCTGAGTTCTTGGTCGAGCGTCCCGATTCGACTGAGACGTCACCGCCTTTGGTTCGGCCCTCCTGCAAATCGCAATGGCCGCCAAGCTGATCAACACCAAGGCTGGCACAATCACCGCAGGCTTGAAGAGGCCGAATGTGCCGAGTAGCTGGCCGACAACGATGAGGGTGGACACTCCGAGTACGGCTTCGACGAGTCGACTTCGAGCGCCCGTAGACGTTGGAAAGAGGTGTGCTCGAACCTTTACGCACGCGAACGCGAGCGGCACATAGGCGGTAGCGACAAGGACGCAGCCGAGGAGGTGTCGGAGCATGCTCAAGCCTAACGCCGCTGTATGCCCAACCAGATGCCCGGGCAGCGGCTCACATCAGCGACGTGCGAGGCGGCCTATGCTTACGTAGACCACATCGTTGTGCTCGTCCGCAGACGAGAAGCACCGCCCTTCCCGGCTCGATCCGGGGTTTAGGGCTTTGTCTACACTGCATAGGTGAGATCAGTACCGCGGCGCGAGATCCAGGAGCGCGACACCGAACGGCCCGTCGAGGTCACCGTCTCGCACTGGTCCGATGGGGGACCTGGGGTACGCACTGCGATCGTCGTGCCGTGTTTCAACGAATCCGAACGCCTCGATTTCGACGCGTTCGAGCGGTGGTTGGGGGAGATGCCCGACGCGCAGTTGCTGTTCGTCGATGACGGATCGACAGATCACACGCGGTCGAAGCTCGACGCGTTCGCGGCCGCGCACGAGCCTGTTGTGCTCATCGGTTTGGACCGAAACTATGGCAAGGGTGAGGCCGTGCGGCAAGGGGTGATCCAGGCGGCGCAGGGCGAGGCCGAGTACATCGGTTTCTGGGATGCCGATCTGGCTACGCCTCTCGACGAGATCGCTCGGTTCGTCGCCGAGCTCGACGAGCGACCCGGCGTCGACTGGGTGTTCGGTTCCCGCGTGAACCTGCTGGGGCGAAGTATTCGCCGTCACTTGGGACGGCACTACGTCGGACGCGTCTTCGCGTCGCTCGTAGCGGCCGGCCTTGCTCTCCCGATCTATGACTCGCAATGCGGGGCCAAGCTCTTTCGCTCCACTCCATCGACCGTGGCGGTATTCGAGCGGAGGTTCACGACGCGGTGGATATTCGACGTCGAGCTGTTGGAGCGGGTGCTTCTCGACATTGGCAATAGCGCGGCCCGCGAGCGAATTCGCGAATTTCCCTTGGAGAGCTGGAAGGACGTGCACGGGTCAACCCTCACGCTGAGACAAGGCTTCGTAGCGCTCGGCGACCTGGCGGGCGTTGTCAAGAGGTATCGCAAAGGCATCACATCATGACCCATGGTGGTTTGCCGTGAAGTCACCGTCACACCTGCTCGCCGGGTTGTGCCAAGCGATCGCACGCAAGCTTCAAACACATGAAACGACGGTTTCGACGTCGTCTAGAGCCGCGAGAACCATCGCCTGCATACCGGTATTTGGGGCATTGCTCGTGTGGATGAGGATTCGCGCAGCAGTCTCGAGACCGTTTCTCACTTCTGCGACGGTGGACGACCTCATCTTCGAGTGCCGCCTTCCCGACTTCGTTCAGACTTACCTCTATCTGTTCGGGACGTGGGAACCGGACATCTCGTCGTTCATGCGCAACCGGCTAGAGCCGGGCGATACGTTTGTCGATGTCGGCGCCAACATCGGCTACTACTCGGCGCTTGCATCGGGCTGGGTGGGTGACGGCGGGCGTGTGGTCGCAGTCGAAGCCTCGCCCGTGACGCATGAGGTGCTCCAGCGCAACCTGGAGAGGAACTCGGTGCGCAATGTGCGCACGGTCAACATGGCGGCGTCTGATCGACACGGTGCGGTCGAGCTGTACAAGGGTCCGGAGCACAACACCGGGCTCACAACCCCGCTGCGGTCGCGGGGGTTTGAGGTCGAGGCGGCCGTGGAGTGCGCTCCGTTGGGTGAGATGCTCACGAGCGAAGAGATCGCAACAGCTCGCCTCATCAAGATCGACGTTGAAGGTGCCGAACCTGCGGTGTTGGCAGGAATGGTCGCGGTCTTGCCCGAACTCGAGCCCAACGTCGAGATCGTCGTAGAGCTCTCGCCGGCTTGGTGGGACGACGACGTGTTGCCCACCGAGGTCCTGGAGCCGTTTGTTCGGGCGGGCTTCCACATCTTCGAGGTCCCGAACAACCTCTGGCCGTGGCGCTACATGTGGCCAAACGTGACTCTTCCCCCGTATCGGGCAACGAGTGACCTATCGACGAAGCCGAAGCGGTTCGACCTCGTGCTGTCGAGGAGCGAGTCGGCCACGCTTGGACCATGCCGGGAAGCCACCGGATGAGGCCATCTTTGGTCATGTCCCGCTCGTCGCTAGGAGTTGGCGGTTCGCCGACGGACTCGACGTGGGGTCGCAACCGGGCTCGTCGCCTCCGGCGAATGCGCAAGGCCCATAGAGAATCGAGGGATGAAGATCTCTTGTATCACTACCCCATATCGACAACTCGCTACGTCCCAGTCCTTCTCAGAGTCGCCATGGACGAGTTGGCCGATCGGGTCGTCTCCCGAGCTACTCGGTCGACCGCAAGTGGATCGAACCCGACGCCGTGATCGAGTTCGCAACGGAGCGCTGCCGAGTAGTCTCTGCACTATTGCGGGTGACGTAGCGATGGCCGCGGCTCGGACACTGATGCTTCACCACATCGGCGACCAGATCGCCAAGCTCCCCACCGAGATCCGCGACCAGCTTCAGACGACCGGCAAGACCGAATCCACACTGCGCCGCCTCCAACACATCAAGGCGCCCAGCGACTCCACGATCTCAGGGCAATACCGACTCGGTTGGCTACGGGCGTTCATCGACCAAGATCGTGCTGCCCGACGCGAGATCCGGCGACTGGAACGGCTCATTGACGAGCTCCTCGACGCACATGGCACCACCCTGCGTGACGAAGACGGAATCGGCCCGATTGCCGCTGCGACGCTCATCTGTGAGGTTGGCGACCCGTTCCGATTCGATCGCGAATCTAAGTTCGCTCGTTGGTGCGGCACCGGTGCGGTCGCCATGTCCTCTGGCGAAGGAGTCGGCCAACCCGTTCGCCGCCTCGACTTCAGGGGCAACCGAACTATCAACTCGGTGCTCTACATCGCGTCGATCACCCAAGCCCGCGACCAGGCCGAAGCCCGCCACTACTCGAAAGGAAAGCCGCCGAAGGCAAGACCCGACGAGCCCACAAACGCCACCTCGCTAACCACGTCATCCGTCGCATGTGGAAAGACGAAAGGGCCAGACTCAACGAAACTCAGATCGCGGCTTAACAAGGAAGCGTGCAACAGTCCCCGTGCTAGCGCGCGGTAGCCGCGACGGTGTGCTGGGCTTACCTGCTTGGAGACGCTATTGAGTCGAGATGCCAGTTGGTGTGTCGAAGGATCTCCTCGACGAGCGATCGGTCGCAAAGAGCTACGCGGAGGGGGTCGTCCGGGAAAAGGGGCGCTTCGCGTATGAGCGGGGTGTGAGGGTCCGCGACGTGTAGCAGGGGCCCTGGGATCTTGGCGATGTCTACGTCGTCGAGTCCGAGGTGCCCGTGGGCGTGTTCAACGCTACGCGTGCGTGTGAGTTGTTGGTCGGTCTTGGTGCGGTGAACGTGCTCGGGGTCGTCGAGGCGTTGTCGTTGGACCGCCGCTTGGTGGTGACGGTCGAGTCGATCGTCGAGTCGCCGGGATGCCCGAACTGTGGTGAGCGGGCGTGGGTGAAGGACCGGCCGGTGGTCGAGCTGGTCGATCTGACATGTTTTGGGCGGCCGGTGACGCTGCGGTGGCGCAAGCACCGCTTGTGGTGCCCGAGGCGATGGTGCCAGCAAGGCTCATGGACTCATGAGGACCCGCGGATCGCGGCGCCGCGGTTGTCGGTGACAGACCGGGCGGGGCGGTGGGCCACGGTCCAAGTCGGCCGCAACGGTCGGGCCGTGTCCGACGTCGCCGGCGAGCTCGGCGCCGATTGGCATGCCATCAATGACGCGGTGATGGCCTATGGCCAAGCCCTACTCGACGCTGACAGCAGTCGGGTCGGTGACGTCGCAGCGCTCGGCGTGGACGAGGTCCTCTTCGCCCGTCTGGGCCGGTGGCGTACCCAGGCGTGGTCGACCTCGATCGTCGACGTCGCCTCAGGTCAGTTGCTCGATGTGATCGAGGGCCGCTCGGCAGTCGGGCTGTGCGAGTGGCTCGATCAGTGGCCTGAAGCGTGGCGTGGCACCGAATGAACGTTTCGGGTCGATCACGACTGCCTCGTTCTGGCCCGCAGGCCAATAGCGAGTAGCGCCGTTGTGGTCGAACTCGACCTTCTTGACGAAGTCCTCTGACCATGGTGCGAGGACCAACTGGTTGTCGAGGAACCGATAGATCATCTTGTCGCCGACGTCTTCCTCGGCGAGGTCCATGAGATGCCGGTCAGTGCCGGTGAAGGGCTGCTTGTGGGCGAGGGGATACCTGACGCCGACCCTGTCTCGCCACGCAGCGACGTATGACCGGATCGTTGGCGTCAGCATCACTGGCTGGGTACCGGGACAGTCTGTCGGGGTCGTTCAGTGCGCCGACCCTGATGCGTACCTGGAGGGGCAGGTTCCACGCGAGGAATCAGGTCTGCCGTCGCCTTTGTTCTGCGATCTCCAAGGGTTCAGCCGGTGGGACAGTGGCGCCGACGGCAGTCTGGAGATCGAGCACACCGTCGTCGGTGCCTCGATGGCGGAGCGGACCGACGCCGGGGTCACCTGCGACCCCGATCATCCGTGTGTCCTGAATGTCTTCACGGCCGACGAGGGCCGCTTCGACCCGGAGAACCCTCGAGTGGTCTTCCCGCTGGAGTTCCCCTGACCCGAGCACCGACCGGCAGGGGTCGGGGGCGCTCGAGCCGGAGACTGCGAGGGTCCCGGTCACGACATCGCATGCCGCTCAGTCATGACCAGCTGGGGCGACGCCACGAAGATGCCGGTCGGGGACACGCTCGACTGGCCGCGTTTGTCTTGCAACTTCCGTGCAACACCCGCTGCGTGGCACGATGACCGATTCGCCAAGGCGGCTGTCCCGCAGCGCTGTGACCAGGCACAACACCCACGGTTACGTCGGTCAGTGGCCCGACGTCAGCTTCGCCAGCTGACAACGATCGGGGGCCGATCAGCCCCCTGACCTGCGCAGATGGAGCGGGTGACGGGAATCGAACCCGCGTTATCAGCTTGGGAAGCTGCCGGAATGGGTTGGCACCGATGCCCGGAATGGCGGGGTTTTCACCGCAAACAGAGGGATCGCGGCGGTTCGGTGACTACCCGCTCGACACTGCTGTTGACCGTCGTTTTCCGTTGTTCTAGGCACGTTCTAGGCACGAAGCGGTGGACCAACTCGAGACGTTCAGTGTCGTACGAACGTGGCATGCCCCGTTGTTCATTGACCGCGCAACCATGGGTAGCTGGGCGTGCGGGACGCGATGTTGACATCCCCTCAGGCCTTGCTGGGCTGCCCGTCAAGCCAGTTGACCCGTTCCAACGCTGGCGGCTTGCTTCGCGGTCCGCCAAGGATGAGTACGCGATCGGTCTTCGTTGCCCGCCCGCGATTCGAGCCCCAGATCCTGCTCACTTTGTGCTGAGTCGGCAGGCGGTCGATGGCGGTGCCGAGTACCTCGAGGGACGGAGGGACGCAGTTCAACTCGACCTCGCGTGCCAGATTCAGCTGGCGCTCTTTGCGGCGAACGTCGCCGATCACCAAGCACATGAACCCATCTGGGAGCAGCACCTCGGCAGCACGCTCGATGGCTTGCGACATGAAGGACAGGTAGCGGGGTAACGAGGAACTTGTGAAGAGGTCTTGGTCGAGCTCGTGGGGATCCTCGCCGAGCAGCCAAAGCCGGATCCAGTTGAACTTCCCGTAGCGGATCACCTCCAGGTAAGGAGGTGATGTGAACACCAGCTTGGCCTTGGGGATCGTCTGCGGCCAGGCGTGTGGATCCGTGGCGTCTTGTTGCCACGCATAACCACGGTGGAAGTCATCGTGAGGAAGCGTCGTCACAGCCAGACGCTGCCGCATGAAATCGATCACATCGACGTCTGGGGCTTCGAGACCGTGCTCCGAGATGTAACGCTGCACATAGCCGGGGGCCATTGCGAACGTATTCGGCATGGACACAGTCAGGCCGCGAGGTGTGCCGTCCTGGCGCGCGTTGAGGTGTAGATTCCCGAGAAGTAGCGCGAGAACGAAGCGGTCGGTTCGGTCGTATCTGTCGAGTCGCTCCCGAAGCCACAGGAGCTCACCGAGAGTCCTGTCGCTGAACAGCGGCCGGATGGACCCGGGGGCCTTCCGAACTGATAATTGTCTGCGCGATCGGCGGAGATCATCGAGCCGATCCTCGACCGCCGCCCTACTCGGCGGATCGACCTTCGCTCCAGTCAGCGTGACGGCGAGAGGGTTGCGGTCGGCGCCAAGCCCGACTCGTCCGAGAAGGCATGCCTCAAGAGGTGCCGTTCCGCGGCCGCTGAACGGATCGAAGACAACATCGCCGGGCTCGGTGAGCCATTGGATGAAGACGTGCGGGATCGCTGGCGGAAACATGGCCATGTACGAACACAGCGCATGGAGGGGGTGACCCCATCGCCGGGGCGCGCGGTGCCACCTCGATGGCAGATGTCTGATGCTTGGTGCTCCTGCGAGCCGCTGGTCGGTCTTCATGAGTGGTTCAGTGATGCGTTGGTCCAGTTCAGATACTGACGAACGGATGTGACAGCCGATGTCGTATGCCGGGTCCGGACTGTTGTCGAGCGGTTCACCGATTCGGCTCGTCGTAGGCCTCATCGTCTGTGCTGCGCACGATGAGGTCCTCGATCAGCTGTTGGAGAGTTGAGGTCTTCTCGATGAGCTGGACGTAGAGGTAACTGATTCCTGCCACGGCCAGGTATTGCGAATTCCGATACGGCTCCTCCGCGAGCTCGGGCCGGAACAGCGCAATGAGTCGAGCGAGCTTCTGATCAGCGCTGTCGAGCCGCGGCGAGATGTCGTCGTCAGCCCCATCCTCACGAAGGGCACGCCACTTGGTTCTGAAGGACTGATTGCGGAGGTTGGGTGAGATCTGGGCGTTCAGAGCGAGCCCAACCGCGACTGCGAGGCGGTACACATCGCCCTCTTCGCCGAAGTACGGAGTGTCCTGGGCGAGAATCACGACCTTTTCGTGGGCGTCCTCGGTGAGTCCGATCTGCTTCCGGTCTTCCGCCACGTCAGACCTCCCAGTTCGCGGGGACGATCTCGCTGGAACGAGCGCCCACCTTCTGGATTCTGTAGGAGCGGCCGACCTCGACTCCCATCTCCTCTACCTCCAAGGGCGTGAACTCGCCTGAATGCACCATCAGCACCACCTGCTGGTCCAGGCCTCGAACCCATTCGAGAATTCGCTTTCGGTTCGGCTTGTCGATGCGTCCAGCAGGCGTGTCCATGATGATCGGTGCGTCGTGGACTGCGGACGCATTGAGGCCTCCTATCAGGGCCAGCGTGACAAGTTGCTGGCCGCCGGCGGAGGGTATCGGGAGCACGACTTCGGCCTCGTCGACCGGAACAACGCGGTAGTCTTCGTCGATCTGAAGGGCGGCGTAGTCGGGGTCGTCGACGAGATCGCGGAAGATAGCGCTCGCCTTCCGCTCAACACGCTTGCGTGCTTCTTCTCTGAAGCTGTTCAGGGCTCCTTGGAACGCGTCAACAGACACCCGGGCAGCCCGCGCCCGCCGTTGGATCTTTGGGTCGATCTCGATGCGGTTGATTCTCGTCTGGAGGCTGCGGATCTCGGCATTGACCTGCTCCCGGCTGTGTTCGGCTTCCGCCTTCGATTCGCGCGTGTCGCCGATGCGGTCGTGGATGTCGCGTAGCCGACCCATCTCGCGCTCCCGATCGCCGCGCGGACGATCACTATGTTCGTCCCGAATCGCCTTTGCCTCATTCTCGAGTTTGTGGATCTCGCTCTTGGCGTCAAGCCGGGCGTCCTCGTATTCGCCAAGCAGCTCAACGACCGACTCGCCTCGAAACAGGTCGCATTCCTTCGACCTCTGGACGAGGTCTGCCACCTCCTCGACCCCGACCTTGTGTATCGATGCGAGGGTCAGATCCTGCTGATTCCCGCTCATGAGGCCCCGGCTTGGGCCATCGAGCTTGCGCTCACACAGGTCGCATGCGCCAGCCTCCAGTGAGCGATTGAGCATGTCGAGACGGACGGCTTCCTGCGGGCCGCTGATCGCGTCTTCGAGAGCGGCAGTCAGCGTTCCGTGAAGCCGATCAGCTGCGGGTAGCAAGGGCAGCCAGTAGGTAGAGTGGACGAGTTGACGGAGCGAGTCCTCAGCTCGTGTCTGACGTTCTCGAGCCGAGTCGATCGCCTTCTCGATTTCCTGGAGCCTTCCCTGCTCCTGAGCGAAGTCTGCGAGCTCACCAGAGGTCTTCTCGATCTTCTTCACCTCGTCCTCAAACTCCGCTATCGCTGCCTCATACTCAGCGATCTCGCCGTTGAGTGCGTCGACGGTCTTTCGTTTCTCCTCGAGGTCGGTCGCCAGCTTCTCCTCTTTCTGCTCCCGCTTGACGAGTCGTCTTTGTTCGTCTTCCTCATCCTTTGCGACCTCTTCGAGCTCGTTGTACAAACGGAGGGCCGCGGTGCCGACGGTCCGCTCCACGGCCTGGCGGACTTTTGTCTCACGCTGCTCCGGTTCCTCGAGCCACCGCTCATACTGTGACAAGAGCTCACCGTCGAACAGGTAGAACTGCGCGGCTTCGTGGTGCAGGACTCGGTTGATCTGCTCGTTGATCTCTTGCTTCGGCCGAACGCCATCGTCGATCTGGAGGCTCGGCTCTGCGACGAACTGATCACCGGCCGTTGGATCGCCGGCGCAAGTCGCTGTCCTGGTGAGTCGCCAATCCTTCCCTTCGTGCTTGAAGTCGATTTCCACACGCATCCGATACTCCGCGCGTTCGATTGCGTTCGCGTTGATCAGATAGTTGTTCTCGAGCGAGCCCGGCGCGTAGATCGGAATCTGTTCATTCTGTCGCCCGAGTGCTCGACCGTATAGGCACCAATTCAGCGCAAGAAAGATCCCCGTCTTCCCCATCATGTTCTCGCCGAAGATCAATACGAGCTGGTTGCCTTCGGCGGGTGACAAGTCGATCTCACACTTGCCGTCGTACGGACGAAAGTTCTCCATGCTGAGTTTATGGAGCCTCACGCTTCCGTCTCCTCTTCAGTGACCTCGCGCAGGTACGCCTTGATGTGTCGCCTGAAGAGGGCCTTGTCGAGGTCGAACTGGTGTCGCCAGGCAAGATCGAGGATCCTTGATGTGAAGTCGTCAGGAAGCCAGTCGAGATCGGAGTTCTCTTCCTGCGCAAGAAGCGCCCCCATGGACTCGTCGAGAGCGGACAGAGCAGCGCTCTTTACCGGATCATTCACTTGGCTCTCCCTCATGGGGCCGCTCGACCTCGTCAGGCGGCGGCTCGTCTTCGACCTCGAAGTGAGCCCAGCTTCCCACTTCGCTCTCCCTGTCGGGCTTCAAACCGTCCAGTCTCCAGGTCACGTGTCGCTTGTTTCGGGCGTCCGCAGCGAAGGCGTGCGCGCGGGCCAGCTCTTGTGAGAAAACCGTGGTTGGGGTCAGCTCGCTCGGGCCAACGAGGGTGTCGAACACGGTGGCGTCAGACTTGCCCGGCGCTGCACGTAGTACTCGGCCGCGTCGTTGGAGGTGTTCACGCGGGTTGACGGAGGAGGCGAGGAGCAAGGCGTGTGTGACGAGCGGTATGTCGACACCTTCGTCAAGGCAGCGGATCGACAGCAGAACTCCACCGACCGTCTCAAAGCGTTGAATCGTGTCCGGTTTCGAGAAGGCCATCTCGCTTGTGTATCGCATCGGCATGAGACCGCTCGTCGCCAGCGCCTCCCCCAACTCCTCAAGCTGGGTGATGTCATCGCAGTAGACCAGCCAGCGGTCACCGTCGCGATAGTTGCTCTCGAGGACGGAGACGGCGTGTGGAACCTTGGCCTCGGCTCCTTTGAGCACACGCGCCCGCTGGATCAGCTTGAGATTCACATCGTCGGATGTGACCTCGTCCTGCGGATCCGCGGCGCGCGCAGTCAGCGCGCTGATGAGCTTTGAGAGGCGCTCGTACTCCGCGAGTTCCGTGGGGTTCAGCGAGATTACATCGACGCGTAGGTCGTACGGCACCAGCCGCGGCGGGTCGGATGCCTGTGCGTCTGCGATCGAGAACGACGGCTGCAGCGCTTCACCGAAGTAGTCGAAGATGGCGGTAGTCCCTTCGGGGTCTCCGAACCGCTCAGGCGTTGCGCTCAAACCAAGATGTCCGCCGGCCTCCAGATCAAGGCAGCGCCGGCGGCGGCGGGCTCCCAACTTGTGGACTTCGTCGGCAACCAACAGGGTGTGCTCAGCGACCGCTGCCCGTTGAACGAACGACTCCGTGGCTGCAGAGTCCATGGTTGCGAGGACCAACCGTCTGCCCCCCGCCCGCGATTTCCGCGTGAAGTCAGTGACGAGTTCTCGCCAGTTTGGCGACGACTGAGATCCGCCAACCTGAAGAACCCGAACGTCCAGGTCCGCAAGTTCTTGTCGAATCTCGCTGTTCCATTGCCGCGACAGGAGGTCGCTGGGCACGAGGACGACAACAGTTCCGTGCTGCACGCGCTCGTACCAGTCGCGAACTATCGCGAGCGCCGTGACGGTCTTACCTCCGCCCGTGACGTGGTCGACGATCCCGCACCGGTCCTCCCACCATGCCTGACGCACCAGCCGCTGGTGGTCTTGTAGGCGCTTGCGCTCGGGATGGAAGCGGCGCGCAGTCCTTCGTGCGCGGCGGACACGTTCGACGGCCTCCTGAGGATCGAGAGCGGCGTGGCTCTCCAGAATCTCGCGGGGCACCTGTGGAAGGGGCCGCACTTCAAGAAAGCCCTGCTCACCCCGCCACAGTGCGTCGAAATACTCCTCGTCGGATTCGACGAGCGACAGTTGATCCTCGCTCCACGACAGGAAGCACTTGAAGCGTTCCTCGTTGAGGTCCCACGCCGCAAGCGTTTCGTTTGCTGAACCCTCGAAACTGACTCTTGAGTCGTCGTCGGCGAAGATCCCCACTTTGGAGTGGAAGATGCCACGCTCGTCGGCTTTGTAGGCGATGCGGATGTCGAGGGCCCCGCACCGCAGGAGTGTTGCGAGCAACTCGACAACTGGCACCTGCTCTGGATCCGCCAGCGCGGCCTCTATGTCCGCATTCAGGCTCTTCTCCACGTCCCGATCCGTCACCCCCATCCTTCGGATCTCGGCCTCATCGAGGGCCGACAGACTCGGTGAGCAGATGAGACGCATCTTCCCGCCTCGCAAGGCGAAGTCTGAGATGGCGACTGAGACCAGTTGGTAGATCGAGCTCCTGAAATAGCCAGCTGCTCGGTCATACGTGTGGCTGCGATCGAGGCAGGGAACGTAGAACTCTTCTATCAGGTCGTGATTGCTTGCTTCGTAGACGCGCTTGAAGGGCCAATCCTGCAGCGATGAGAGCATTCGCAGTCAACAATAAGTGCGAGAGCAGTGGTAGTGGTCGATCGTGCGACCCATCCTCGCTGTCTGACGCCGAGCAGGCGAAGATCTTCGTGTCGCAGTCGAGGGTGGAGGGCGGCTTGATTCGCCTTCCGCTGGCTAGCTGGTTCCCTCGCATAGCAGGGTGAACCCGAGTGCCCTGTTGGAACTCTGCCGGTCGGTTCAGCTCGATTCTGTGTCCTCGGTGAGCACGTCGAGGATCATGGTTGCTCGCCAGCGGAGTTGCCCTCGGGGCCCGTCCGAGGCTTCGTCGAGGATTCCGAGAGCGTCTAGGTGGCGAAGCGCCGTCAAGGCGGAGGTACGGGAGATCTCCAGCCGGGTTTGCACGAGTCTTGCGGTCAGGACGGGCTGTTCGAAGGCGAGGTCGACCAGTGGGTTGGCTGACCCGCGGGTGCTCTCCTGCACGGTCGATCGGTATCGTTCGCGCAGGTCGATCAATAGTTCGGCTCGTCCTACGGCATCGGTCGCCTGGGTGGTGACGGCGTCAAAGAACGTCTCCAGCCACGAGTCGAGGTCCCCTCGCTCACGGACCCCTTGGAGTGCCTCGTAGTACCGGTCGCGGCGCGCTTCGAAGTACGGCGATATGTACAGCAGTGGCGCCGGGAGGCGGCCGCGCAGCACCAACAAGAACACGATGAGCAGCCGGCCGAGTCGGCCGTTGCCGTCCAAGAACGGGTGAATGGTCTCGAACTGGTAGTGGACGAGAGCTGCTTCGAGCAGCGGCGGCATGGGAGCGTCATCGTGAATGAACCGCTCGAGGTCACCGAGAAGATCCCCGATCGCGTCTGGCGGCGGCGGAACGAAGGTCGCAGTTTCGATCGTGGCCCCGTGAGGGCCGATCCAGTTCTGAGTGGTCCGCAGCTGACCGGGCTGGCGCTCACGACCGCGCACGCCTGCGAGTATGACGGCGTGGAGTTCTCTGATGAGCCGTGTGCTGAGCGGCAGGTTGCCCAGCCGGTCTAAGCCGGTCTCGATAGCTGTGACGTAGTTGACGACCTCCTCCACGTCGGGCCCGAGGGGTTGCTCACCAGCTTCGGCGTCGTACACATCGGCGAGTGAGGCCTGTGTTCCCTCGATCCGAGTCGATGCCACGGCCTCGCGGCGGAGGTACGGGCCGACCATGAGCTGTGGGTTTGGCAAGAGTCGGCCGGTGCCGGCGAGCCGACCGAGAGCTGCTTCCGCGTCGGCCATCGCAGCGACATTCGTGGCTGAGATCTCGACCTCTCGTGGGAGTGGGTGTGGAAAGTACGCGACGTAGCCGTGGGGGCCCGGCGTGCGGCGTGCCTCGCCGAAGATGGTTGAGGGGTAGCGGTCGAGGTCCACACATCGAGAGTATCAGTCGACCTTCAAGGAAACGGCGATTTCCTTCAAGGTTGGGTGACCACCTCAAGGAAGCTGGATGGTCCACTGCGACCTGAAATTGAAGATTTCGTTGAGGACTGCTGGCGTCCGAGGGTCCCGCTGGGACCACCTCTAAGGAAACAGCGATTTCCTTTAGGGACGCAACCCAACCGTCAAGGAACTTGAACGGTCTCATCCTGAGGGTCGCCGGCTGCGATCGTGGTGGCTTGGAGTCAAGGGGCCGGCCGTAGGTCGGACGTGAGGACATGGAGCGGAGCGGAGTCCCGCAGCCGTCCCTTGACGCCGTTGCGTCGTTAATACTGGAGTTGGGCCCGCGCCTGGGGGCGGGCTTGGGCGCCAGTGTTCACATGCTGATGCCGATTCCGTTGTCTTGGCTGAGGTGGCGTGTGGGCCGCGTGGGTTCGAGTTTGTCGACGAGCGCGTTGATCGATCCGCGGACCCGGACAGCGCTGGCGTCGATCTCGGCTGGGAGGTCCCAGCGCTGAAATGGGCTGGCGTCGTAGCACGCTTGGTGTTGGTCGAGTCGTCCGGCGGCTTGGTCCCATGCGGTGAGGGCGTCGGGTTCGATGGGCCGGTCTCCGAGTGCTCGGGTGATGGCTGCGGGCAGCTCTGCGGCCAGTGCGCATGCGCGGATGTTGGCGTCGCCGTCGAGAGTGCGGTCGATCGCGTCGAGTCGGTATTCGAGCCCGGGTCGCCGTCGGTCGAGTTCGTTGGCGGCCGCCAGATCGGCCCGATGTCCGGCGAGTTCGGTGGTTGCCTGGTCATACTCGGTCTGGGCTTTCGCTGCCCGGTCGGTGAATCGGTCCGGAAGACGCTCGGCGTCATGAATTTCGGCACGATGGCCCCAACGTTTCACAGGTCGGTCGAGTCGGGCCAGGGTGTCGTTGGCCTCGTTGAGTTGGCCGTGGCAGTAGTCGAGTTCATTGCGGGTTCGGTCAACGACGTGTTGCTGTGTCCGGATGCGTTGAGGGAGTCGAGGGAGGTTGTAATCGAGGTCGCGCAGGCTGTCTGTGATCTCGGCGCGTTCGACGAACAGGGCCCGCAGGTCGGAGGTTGGGATGGTGCCGGGCCGGTGGTCGGCGAGTTCGGCCTGTCGTGTGTGGGCTGGTTGGTCGATCCAGCTGCGGGTCATCGACTCTCGGAAGATGTCGGCGGCGGTTTCGTTGGCGGTAATGGCGATGTAGGCGTCGTTAGTTTGTCGGCCGCGGGTAAACGGCACGTAGAGGCCCCGGAGGTCGATGGGGGCGTCAAGGACGAGGATGGAGCGGTCGACGGTTCGGCCTTGGGTGGCGTGGCTGGTCTGCGCGTACGCCAACTCGACATGTTGGGACACATACGACTCTGGCAGCTTCACGGTGCCGGATTCGCCGGTGGCGGTGATGGCGCCTCGGTTGATGTTGGTGACTGTCCAGGTGTCGCGGTTGCGGACCATGTGACCTTGGTCGGTCAGGATCTGGCGGTCGTTACGTCGGGTGACGATCTCATCGCCCATGTGGACCCGGTAGTCCTGGGTTTCGACGGCGGGGCTACGCGGGTTGATGTCACCGGCGTCGATCCGTTGCTGCTGAGCGACAACGTTGAGCCGGCGAACAGTCTCGTTCGACGGGGCAGACAACAAGACAGTCTCACGGTTGCGGCGGGCAGTCGCCCAGGCGTCGAGGGCCTCGGTCTCCATGCGTGTGGCTGTGCCGCCGTGGATGCGGCCGCGTTGGTCGTAGACGTCGACGATGTTCTGATCGCCGGCGCGCAGGCGCAGCGACGCAGTCCGTTCCCATTCGTTGGTGAAGCGGTGGGCTTGGTCGAGTTCGATAGCGCCGTGGGTGTCGATGAGGTGGGCGAACATGCCGCCGCGGCCGACCGCAGAGAACTGGAGCGGGTCGCCGATGAGCGCGACCCGCCAGCCCTGCCGGTCAGAGAGCGAGGCGAGGGCCGCCAACTTGTCGGTCGGCACCATCCCGGCTTCGTCGACGATCACGGTCGCGCCCACCGGGAGGTCATAGACGCGTCCGGGTGGACGGCGGCGGTCGTGTTCGACGAGCAGCTTGTCGATTGTGTCCGACGTCATGCCGGTCTCGGTCTCGAGGACTTGGGCTGCGGTCGCGGATGGTGCGACGCCGAAGGCGTGGCGGCGATCGATAGCTAGTTCGCGCACTGCGGGCACGAGCGCGGATGTTTTGCCTGTGCCTGCGGGGCCGACGACGAGTACGAGGTCGCCGGTGCCTGCGATTGCGGCTGCGACGTCGGCTTGAGCTGAGGTGAGCCGGGCGCTGGTCTCGGCGTGGACCTCGGCGTTGTCG
Organism: Acidimicrobiales bacterium; assembly: GCA_965216815.1. GTDB lineage: Bacteria > Actinomycetota > Acidimicrobiia > Acidimicrobiales > SHLQ01 > JADFOM01. The sequence continues at coordinate 1,158,504 of OZ244202.1, forward strand.
ACACCGGGATAGTCGAACCGGCGCTGAGCCCACGCCAACACGTCTTGTTCCTGGTCGAGGATCGCCTGGGTGGTCAGTGCTCGATCCGCGACCGACTCCGACACAGGCCGGCCATCAGACCGCACTAACGCACCGTCCGGGATCGGCCGTGAGATGTCGACACAATGGGCCTCGACGGCTCTCGCGGTGAGATTCTCGACGAGGTCGAGCAGCTCCGTGGGACCATGTCCGATGTTGGCAGGGAGTTGGCGGGCGATCTCGCGTGTCAGCTCGGCTGGCCGCCAACTCGACTGGGCGGCTTCCAACGCAAGCACCGCGTCGGCGACCACGGCCTCGGCTACCTCAGGATGCAGCCTGAGAGCGGTCTCCAGACCTAGACAGTCGCGCTCGAGTTGGTCAACAGTGATGTCGAGGGCTTCGAGCCGTTCGGTCCACTCAGCGTGCAACTCGTCAGCGTCGATGCCGCTGGTTTTGGTTGGGCGGGAGTCGATGACGGCTTCGCGTTCGAGCCGCCAACGCTCCCGAGGTGTCGGTTCACGGTCCATCGTGTCGATGAACCGGTCGACCTTCACATCGATCCGCCGACGGATCGAATCGGTCCGCTGGGAGAACGCGGTGATCGCCTCGGCTGGAACGCCGCCGATTTCGGAGATTGAGTGTTCGGTCTCGATCCACTCGACTCCCAGCCTTCGGGTCAGCTCGGCTTGGAGGGAGGCGTGGTAGATCGCGGAGACGGTGCGCTGGTCGAGCTTCAAACCGCGAGCATCGAGCGCGAGCCAACGCCCGTCGGGTGACAGGACCCGATTGGCGACAACGACATGGGAGTGGAGCTGCGGATCGAGTGCGCGTGATGTGTGCTGCCGGAACGTCGCCGCGATGATCCCCTCCGCGTCGACCACCGCCACCTCGCCATTGATCCGATATCGGGTGAGCGCGGTGCGTTCGATCCACTCGACCACGGCCGTCACGGCCTGGTCGTGGCCGTCGAGCACAGCGGTACGGGTCTGGTCGTCGCCGACCGCGAACAGAACCGATACCGACTTCGGCGCCGAACAGGTCACATCGAATCCCCGGACCGACTCGTCGCCGTAGCGTCGACCGAGCGCCCGGCCCGGCCGGTCTGGATGCTCGCCGGCCATCAACGCCAAGAAGTCCGCGTCGGCGATCTCACCGCTCAGCCCGAGCACCTGAGCGCCGCGACCGTGCCAAAGACCCCGCGGCTCGCTCGACTGGAGGTAGTAGTTCGGGAGCGCTTCCACGTAGTACGCGCCCGCATCGGGGCCCTTGAGCGTCGTGACCCGCGCCGTCATCGGGTTGGCTCCGCACGAGATCGGTAGGTGGCGGCCGGGAGATGGACCGGGAGATGTGTGCACCCGTCTGTTCTCAATGGGCGCGAAAGAAGAGCGGGGCGACCGCGTGCGGCGGTAGGTGCCGTGCTCATCGGGCGATCGCGTCGACGCGGCCGGACTCGATGAAGCGTTCGACATCAGCCGCGTCGAAACGGACGTATCGGCCGATCTTGTAGAAACGGATTCTGCGTTCATCGACGAGACGGCGAACGAAGCGAACGGAGACGCCAAGGCGGTCGGCGACCTCCTCTATGCAGAGCAGCGATAGATCCTCCATGCCCTACCCAGGGACACGAAGGAGGCATGGGCGCGACAAACGAAGATCGCGCCTCGCTGGTGATCCCAGGGACCGGCCACTCGCTCAGCCGCGACAGGTGACCCCGGCGCCTCGCCGTCTCAAACTTGGATTGCAGACACGTAATTCCAAGTTTCGCGCGCGAGACTTGGTTGACGGTGGGTAGAATACAAGTTGTGGGTGCCGACCTCTCGAAGTCACCTGTGGGCTCCACCGTGCTCATTCGAGGCACGGACAATCGGTTCGACGCGCCCTATGAGCTGGGTGCTTTCGTTCCCGCTCCGTTGCCCCGCAGCCTCGACCTGCCCGGCGACGTTTGGATGGCCCTGTCAGACGCCATGGGGTCGCTCGGTCGGCTCGACTCGGCCGCCAGCTTGATCCCGAACCCGCAACACGTGACCCGGGTCGCGACCCGGCGTGAGGCGATCGGCACCTCAGCGCTCGAAGGGACCTTCGCCAACCTCACGGAACTGTTTGCGGCCGAAGCGGTCTCGGTTGAAGAGGTCGACCCGAGCATCCCGCCCAACGTCCGTGAGGTGATGAACTACACGCGGGCGGCCGACGCGGCCTTCGATTGGATCCGTGAACGGCCGATCACGATCCCCTTCTTGTCGAACCTGCAAGCTGAGATCGTCCGCGGGACCGACAGCGATGGCCCGGAAGCTGGAGCGCTGCGCGGTCGGCAGGTGTTCATCGGGACCAAGAACCGTCCGATCACCGAGGCCCGGTTCATTCCTCCGCCCCCCGGCGACCAGCTCGTGCTGCTTCTCGACGACTGGCTCACATGGCTCAACGACGAGACGCTCCGCGAGTCGTTGCACCTGCTTGTTCGTGTTGCGCTTTCCCACTACCAGTTCGAGACGATCCACCCCTACACCGACGGCAACGGTCGACTGGGTCGCCTTGTTGCCGTTCTTCAGCTGCTCGCTGACGGTGCGCTGCGGACACCGGTGTTGTCGATCTCGGATTGGTTGAAGGATCGCGGTCCCGAATACCGGGATCACCTATTGCGGGTGAGCGTCACCGGTGAATGGGCACCGTGGATCGAGTTCTTCGCTCAGGCGGTGGCGGCGTCAGCCGACGATGCGCATCGCCGGGTGATGGGCCTGCTGGCACTTCGAGAGGAGCTCTCAGAACAGGCGCGGGAGGCGCTCCCACGTGCTCGGCTCGCGATCGAGATCGCCGATGACCTGATCGCCTTCCCGATACTTACCGTCGCAGCAGCTCAGTTCCGCTACGGCAAGACCAACCAGGCCAACCGCAACGCAATCAACCGCCTCTGCGAACTCGGTCTCCTCGAGCCCTACGGCGACGCCCGCTACGGCCGCCTGTACTGGAACCGCCATGTATTCGAAGTCATCGAGAGCTGATCGGGGAGACGTCTACCCGTGACACCTGAGGACTTCTTTCGCGATGACGAGTTCGACTCCATGGGGCCGAGCGTTCTGGATCGTGATCTGCTCATCCGACTCCGCGCGGGCAGCGATGCGCACCGGTCGGATGTCGAGGTGGGCGTCGCACTGCTGCGCCTAGCACACGATGAACTAGAAGCATTCGGCACAGACGGCTCCCAACGGACCAGCGAGGACGAGATTCGCCTCGTGTTGCGTGCTTCTCGACGAGTGCTGGATCGAGTTGGGCTGTCCCTTGATCTTCCGTTCAGCGATTTCCGATCGTTCAGGTCCCACTGGGTGGCAAACGACGGATACGGCAGCTGGCAGGCTCGTCGGGACATTCTGAACGAGCTCTTTGAGCCGGTTCATCTCGAACTCGCCCGTCGCGAGGATGGCGAGATTGCTTCCACGCTTGCACGACCCGTCACCAGCCATCCTGGGACCGGTTGGTCACGAGTGGATGACGAGGTGAATGAGCTTCGCCGCCACTTTCAGATGGCCCGAAGCGAGCAGGACTATCGGAACATCGGCAACGACTGCGTGGCTGTTCTCGAGCGGCTCAGCGAGGCTGCTTTCGACCCCAGTCGGCATCTCCCGGACGGTGAGGACGTTCCTCCCGTCGCGAAGACGAAACTGCGCTTCGAAATGATCATCGATTCGTCGGCGGCAGGATCAGACAACACTGAGGTTCGGAAGGTCGCTCGCGCCGTCGTCGAGTTGGCGCAGGCGGTGAAACACCGGAGTACTCCGACCCGCCGCGATGCTGGCGTCGCTGCGGACTCAATCATTCAGCTTGTCAACATCATTCGGCGCCTGAGCGAAGAATGAGGAGTGCGTGCGGAATGCAGTTCCGACAAATCGGTTGCAGGTCGGCGGCGGCTGGCCAATGCTCATTGGGCCGAGGGCAGTAGCCCGAGGAAGTGGGCCCGGCTCCTCTCCGGACGGTGAGCGGCCGGGTCTTGCGCCACGGTGTTATGCCGTGGCGAAGTCGCGAGTCCCGGAGTGCCAGGCCGAGGGCTGCCCCGAGAGGTCGCCGACTAGGACGGGAGCCGGGGCTTTCGCACCGCGGGCCGGTTGCCCGTCGCGTTAAGCGCGGCCAAGGCCTGCGATCACGAACCAACAGCGCCGAAGCTTCTCGGACTCGAAGCGGCCGTGACGAGCTTGGCGGTGCAGTTCGGTGAGTGAGGTGGCGGCTTCTCTGAGCGTGTGCGCAACCAGCTCGTCGCACTCGACGTCGTTGATCACCTGGAGAGTGTCGTCGTTGGTGGTCGCCATGTTCGGTCTCCTCATGAGCTTCGTCAGAAGTTGTCGATCTTTCTCAGCGGACCGGTTCGAGTAATCCCGTAGATGAATGGGCCCGGGAGGTCGCACAGCTCCTCGATCTTGCGCCATTGGCAGATCACGACCTCGAGGATTTCGAACTTGCGCAGTGATTCCCTGCTCGTGATCGCGACGTGGCGTCCACCGGCATCACGGACCGCCTTCTTCTCAGCGGTGCGTTCGCTGATCTTGCGATCCCGTGTGATCACGACGAGCCCGCGCTTCGCGACGGTCGGAATCCAGTCCTGATCGGGTGTAGACGGGTCTATGTCGCACGGTGGTCGCTCGCGGTTGTCGACGATCCCGCCCGGGTCACCCGGATAGGTCACATCCGAGCGCACCATGGTGAGCAAGTGGGCGAGGCCGAGGGTGTCGGCGTCCACATAGAACCGAAGCTGCGCCGGTCGAACCCGGGCCACGGCGCACCTACGCTGCTCGCAGTCGGGACCGCCGCCACTCGTAGGCCAGTGCCGCCTGGAGGTCTGTCTCGGAAAGCCCGAAATCGGTCGCGACAACATCGAGCTGCTCGCCGGCGTCGACGAGTTCGACCAAGTTCTCGGTGCGGATCCCCGCCACGTGAGGAGAACCGAACGCGACGCCCGGCTCGATGGCGACTGGTGAGGTCGGGCCGTCCGGGGAGATCCGAACCGCGGACCGGTCGCCATCGGCCTCGAAGTCGACTTCTGCAAGGAACGACTCGGCGATCTCGGACAGGCCAAGCTGCCCGTCCGGCTCAGTGACGACCATCCACGAGCGCTGGTTGAGGTCATCCTCTCGCTGGATGCGATCGGCCAGTTTCCGACCAGCGGCCACGTACGCCTTCTTGTGTGCCAGCGGGTAGGCCAGTGCCAACTCCTCGCGGAGCCGCTCGATCAGCCGACGGATGTCGGCCATCGGAACGTCGTGGACCCGCCGGTACTGCCGGACGTACCAGCATTCGACGAACTCGCCCCAGGTCAGATCTGTGTTGCCTGTCGCGACCGAACGGACCACCGGGTCGTACGTGACGCCCTTCCGCACGCCGCCCTCGAGCCAGTAGGAGAGCGTCGCCTTCGGGACGCCGAGGTACTCGGCGGCAAGGCTCGCCGAATACAGCGGGAGGTCAAGGGTGCTCAGCTGATCGGCCATGACATCAGCGTAGTTCGGTCGCAGGAGCCGGCCGATGGACTTCAGATGCCATTCTCTCGCCGATGGCGTCTGCGATCTCGGCGTCGCGGCGTTCCGAAGCCTTGAGGTAGCGCAGCGATGCGTCGGGTGAGGAGTGGCCCATGCGGGCCATGATCTCGCGCAGCGACGCGCCCGCCGTGGCCGCGGCGGTTCCGGCGAGATGTCGGAGGTCGTGGAACCTCGTTCGCTCGTCGAGCTCGGCCTCGCGAACCGCTCGCTTCCAGAAGGGGGCGAAGTAGCGATTGACCAGCGGGCTGTTCTTCACCGAGGTGAACACGAGCGCGTCCGGCTCGTCGTCGACGTAGGTATCGAGGTGTCCAGCCAACATGTCCGCGACGCCGGCAGGGATCACGACTGCTCGATGAGCGGCCGCTGACTTGGGCGGGCCGAGCGTCGGGCCTTTGCCCCGCACGAACGTCAAAGCCTGCTCGACTCGCACCGATCGCGAGGTGAGATCCACATGCCGTCGAGTGAGCCCGGTCAGCTCTCCGAATCGGAGACCTGATGACGCTCCGAGCCAGACGAGCGCGCGGAAGCGGGGCTCTATGGCATCGGCGATCAGACCGACCTCGTCCCAGCCCAGCTCGGGACGCTCGGTCGACCGCTCGACGGCAGCCCCCTTGATGTGGACCGGGTTCGCCCGGATCAAGCCATCGTCGACCGCAGTGTCCAACATGGTCCGGAACAACCGGTAGACCTTGGCGACGGTGTTCGGATGCAGGTCCGATTGCGACAGGCGGCCGTGCCAGGTCCGCACCGCCGACGGCGTGATGTGGCGCAGCTCGATGTCGGCGAACTCGGCCAAAACGTGGGCGAGCTGTGATGCGTAGGTGTCGCGCGTCCGCGGGCGGAGATCACGCAGCTCCAACCACCGGGCACCAAAGTCGCCGAAACGCTCCCGGCCGGCACCTGGTGCGAGATGTCGCCCGGAGGAGATCTCGGTCTCGATCGTCGCGAGCCAGGCCCGGGCATCGGCCTTGGTCGCGAACATCCGATCGGCGGGCACCTGCTTGCCGAGGTGCCAGTAACGCGCCTGGTAACGCCCACTCGGGAGCTTCCTGATGTTGCCGAACCGTCGAGTCGATGCCATCCGTGCCTACAGAACCGTGATTCTTCTAGGCACATTGTAGGCACGCCGGTGTGACAGGCTCCGGCGGCTACAGGCGAAACCCTTGCAAACAAAGGCAAAAGTCGAGAGCGGGTGACGGGAATCGAACCCGCGTTATCAGCTTGGGAAGCTGAAGTTCTGCCATTGAACTACACCCGCGAGTGCGCTCACTGTAGCGTCCGGCAGCAGCGAGGATCCCCCCGAAAGAGTCGAGGCGATGCGGTGCTTCCACCCCACGATGCGATGCTGGCACTGGTCGGACACCAGTTCCCCGGCGGCACGTACCGCATCGCGCACTGGGAGAACGTGTTGTTCCACGATGCGACGCGCGCGGACGCATCGACGGGTTCCCTCGCCCACCCGGCAATTCTGTTCCATTTGGCCATCAACGGGGCAGGCACCAGCATCGAGGAGCTGTTCGCGCTCGCGCGGTCCGACCCGGCCGACGCAATGGTGAGCATCGGCTATTACGACTGGCAACTCCACCAGCAGCTGCGTGAGGAGCAGACCTACTACGTCGAGGGGTCGATCTCGGCGTTCGAGCGCAGCACCCGCGAGAACCGGCCGGTGCGGGACACTTTCACCTACTCGATGGCCGTCGCCGACGAATATCGTGACGCTGTTGCCGATGTCGAGTACCAATGGCACTTCTGGCGAACGGTCGGCGAGGAACCGACATGAGGGTCGTCGAAGGTGACGCGATCCCGGCTCTGCGGGTCGACACCGTTGACCCCGAACGCATGAAGACCGTCGCGGCGATCCTTCGTGACCCGACGCCACTGCACTGGGACCGCACGCTCACCGAAGCGATGGGCTTCGAGGGAAGGCTGTTGAACCAGAGCCCGATCAACCTCGGGTACGTGATCAACATGCTCACCGCATGGGCCGGGCCGGGTTGTGTTCGCCGCATCCGAACCGAATTCCCCCAGCCTGTCTTCGACGGACAGTCTGTGACAGCCGGGGGCACCGTCGTCGCCGTCAACGAGGAAGCCGATGAGACCATCGTGGATTGTGAGGTCTGGCTCGACCACGACGATGGGGTTCGAGCGCTGACCGCCCGCGCGCAGGTGGCGCTGCCGTAGGGTGTGCGCCGTTCGCGCATACGATCCGAAGAAGGATGTAGAACCCACATGGCCAGTCTCGAAGAGGTCGCGGATTACCCTCTCGACGACGCGACCCGAGAGGAGCTGTTCGCGACCCAACGCGTCTGCTCGGTTTGCTGGTCGACCAAGGATGGCTGGCCGGTGGGGGTCACGCACCGCTACATCTGGGCTAGAGATCGCATCTGGGTGACCACCAGCGGTCAGCGAGCGCGCGTTTCAGCGCTCCGGGCAAGGCCAAAGAGCTGCGTGATCATCTCAGGCGACGGTACGGCGCTCGGGCCCGACCGAACGATCACCCTGAAGACGATGTGCACCGTGCACGACGATCGCGAGACGCTCGAGTGGTACTTCGAAACGTTCGCGTCGGCGCTGCATCCTGACAACGAGCGAGCGAGGAACGGGCTGATCGACATGCTCGACACGCCTCGGCGGGTCGTGCTCGAGCTCGAACCGGTGAAGTCGATCAGTTACGACGGAGAGCGGCTCGCCCGTCAGGTGGCAGCTGACCGCGAACACGACGGCTGAGCTATCCGGCCACGACGTCGAGTTCGAGATAGCCATCAGCGGTCGCCACCGCCATTTCGATCGTGTTTCGTTCGACCAGAGTGTCCCGATTCAGTACGACAGTAAACAAGCCCAGGCTCTCTCCTGAATCGAATTGTGGCGAGGCGGCTACGACGGTGCCGTTGACGGCAAAAATGACTTCTCCGTCGGATCCGGCGCCCTCGATCTGACCGATCACCACACCTCGGGGTGGCGCGTTTGGCGGCGGTTGTTCGAGCAGGTCCAGTTCAGGGATCACTGCAGATCCGCGTTTGCCAGCGACGATGTCGTCGAATGATTGTTCGATAACCTCCGACGATTCGAGGGTTTCGTACAGGCCGCGTACCGCTGGGTCGTCGGGCCCGATCGCCGCGATCTGCTGATCCGCTGAGGTCGGCCGGAAGCTGTCAGCCTCGAAGTCGAAGCGGCCGAGGATCTCAATAGCCCTGGCAAATCCCCTGGACTCGATCATGTACTTCGCGTTGCCCCGATCTGCGACGAGCTCGCTGCCTGCCGGTGCCCCGGCAACCGGCCACGGAATTTCGATACCAAGCATGTCCGCAATGGTCGGAACGATGTCGATCGACATCAGGTTCTCGTCGCTCAAACGGCCGGCGTCCTGGTGCGGAGCCTTGATGAGAAGCGGCGCGAACGCTGTGCCGGAGATGCCGTCGGGGTCCGCCCCCTCATCTGTTACCGCTCGATAGCTGGCACTCGCCGGATCGAAGCTCAGCCCGTGATCTCCAAGGACTACTACGAGCGAGTCGTCGTACATGCCGAGCAGTTCGAGCTTGTCGATGATGAGGCCCAGGAGTTGGTCGGTGAACGACGCCTGAAGCTGGTAGCGCTGCTCCATGACCGTCACTGGCCACTCCAGACGACTCTCACCCTGTGCGGTGGATGTGTTCGCGAAGTCGCCGTTCGGTGGAACCGAGTACGAGGATCCGTCCTCGTAGAAGCGGTACGGGACGTGTGGCAAGAGCAGGTGTAAGAAATACAGGGTCGGGTCAGACCGGGGTGTGAACGTGTCGACGAAGTCGAGGAGGCGGGTTGGAGTCAGGCTGCGCAGTGCCCCAAGCGGGTCGTCTTCCTCGTTTGCAGTCAGTGCGTCGGCGTTCTCCTCCAGTCTTTCCTCGAAGTCGGCGAGGTCCTGGGTCGACTGGCTACTGAGTGAGACACGCTCGCGCAGGGTGCTCAACGTGTCGTCGAATAGTGCGTGATACCGTGGCTGCGGCCGTTGCGGGCTTTCGTCAGGGCCACCTTCGCCGCAGGAGTCCATGGTGCACATCGCTGTTGGAGACTCGAACACGGTGAGGTGGTGGGTGGGCTCGAGCAGCGTGAACAGGTTCTCGGGGTAGTTCTGCTGCGTTGGGGCCTCGCCGATTGGGTCGTTGCCGGTGAGAAGGGTGGGCAGCGCAGCGACGGTCACCATCGCATTCGTAGTGAAGTCGCGGTACCAGGTGGCATCGTCGGCGAAGTCCGCGAAGTGCGGATAGCGGACCGCGTCGATCTCACGGTCTGCATCGAGCATCGACAGAGTCGATATCTCGTCGAAGACGATCATCACGACGTCGGGCATGTCGGCGGCTGGAGTTTCGGATGCGGCCTCGCTTGGTTCTGGTCCCTCGGGTGTGTGGAGCAGGTCGGAGGTTTCGGAAGTGAACAGGAATCCGACGACGGCGATCACAGGGAGTACGGCGGTGAACTGCGCCCACGTTCTCGCGGCGTCGAACCGAATGAACGCCGCACCCACGGCGATACCGATTGCGGCCGCGAGGATGCCGACGATCAAGGGACTGAAGGAACCGATCGACTTCACGAGCTGGATTGCGGTGAGCGCAGCGAGAAAAATGACGAACGCCACGAGGACGTTGAGCCCGGCCGTTCGGCTGAGCGCTGTCACGGCAAGCGTGGCGAGCCAGAGCACAAGGGGCGGAACGAGGGCTACGGCCAACGCGAACCACACCAAATCCCAGCCCTCGATGTTGCGGAAGGCGAAGAAGGTGGGTTCGCTGCCGAGCACTTCGAGCAGCGGCTGGGAGATCGCGAACCCGGTCAGCCCCAACATCACCAGCAGAACCGCCATCGGGCGGGTCGACATCGCATCGACCCGGTTGGCTAGGCGGGTAGTAAAGGACATACTCGAGCCATTCTCAATGACCGGTAGGTTTGCAATTGAGCGTTCAACTACTGCGTCGTGATGCCACCATCCACCGGGATTATCGCACCGGTTAAGTAGGCGCCGGCTCGCGAGGCAAGGAAGATCGCGGTACCTGCGACATCTTCAGGTGAGCCGATGCGGCCGAGCGGGACGCCGCGTTCGATTCCGGCGCGCGTGTCGGGGTCGTCGAGTGCGAACGCCATCATCTTCGACTCGAACGGACCGGGCGCGATGGCGTTGACGGTTATGTGCTCGCGTCCGAGACGCGCAGCGAGATGCCTCGTCAACTGGTGAACGGCAGCCTTCGAAGCCGAATACGAGAAGCTCTCGAGAGCGGGGACGTCGATTCCGTCGATAGAGCCGATGTTGATAACCCTCGCCGGATCAGCGGATGTTCCCGCGGCCCGCAAGTTGGGCAAGACAGCCTGCGTGAGGGCGAACACCGCCTTGACATTGATGTCGAGCACCTTGTCGAACGCGGTCATCGGGAAGTCGTCGATCGGCTCGCCCCACGTGGCGCCGGCGTTGTTGACGAGGATCGGCAGTGGTCCGTCGCCAACGGCTGTCGTGAGTGTCTCGATTCCCTCTGCACTGGAAAGGTCGGCGGGCACCGATGTACACGTACCGAACTCGGATAGCTCCGCCGCCATCGCATTGCACTGTTCGGCCTTGCGTGAAGAGATCGTGACGTCGACCCCGGCGCGCACGAGTCCTTCGGCGATCATCGCGCCGATGCCTCGCGAGCCCCCGGTCACGATGGCCCTCTTGCCGTCGAGTGAGAAGAGATCGTCAAAATTGTCGATTGCCATGGCCGCCAAGCTAGCTAGTGGCGCCGGCGCCTACTCGGCCCTCACTTCGAGTTCGAGGTACCCATTCGTTGTTTGGACCGCCATCTCGATTGTGTTCCGTTCATCTAGGGCGTCTCGATTCAGTACAAAAGTAAACGAGCCCAGGTTTTCTCCGGAATCGAATTGTGGAGAGGCGGCCACGACGGTGCCGTTGACGGCAAGAAGGACCTCTCCGTCGGAACCGGCGTCCTCGATGTGACCGATCACCACACCTTGCTGTGGTGTGTCCGGCGGCGGCTGTTCGAGTTGATCGAGATTGGGGATCACTGCATGTCCGCGTCCGCCGACGACGATGTCGTCGAATGATTTGCCGATGACCTTCGATGATTCGAGTGTTTCGTACAGGCCTTTGACCGCCCGGTCGTCGGGTCCGATCGGCGCGATCTGCTGATCCTCAGGTGAGGGTCGGAAGCTGTCAGCTTCGAAGTCGAAGCGGCCGAGGATCTCAATCGCCCTGACGAATCCGGTGGTTTCGATGACGTACTTTGCGTTGCCCCGATCGGAAATTCCCTGGCTGCCTGCCGGTGCCCCTGCTACCCGCCAGGGAATTTCGATACCCAGCGCGTCCGCAATGGTAGGGAGGATGTCGATCGCCATCACGTTCTCGTCGCTCAACCGCCCGTCGTTCTGGTGCGGAGCTTTGATGAGAAGCGGAGTGAATGCTGTGCCGGAGATGCCGTCGGGGTCCGCGCCCTCATCTGTTATCGCCCGATAGTTGGCACTCGCTGGATCGAAACTCAGCCCATGGTCTCCAAGGACGACGATGAGCGTTTCGTCGTACATGCCGAGCAGTTCGAGTCTGTCGAGGATGAGTCCCAGGAGTTGGTCGGTGAACGATGCCTGAAGCTGGTAGCGCTGTTCCATGATCGTGACCGGCCACTCCGGACGACTTTCACCTTCGGCTGTGAATGTGTTGGCTGGGTCACCGTTGGATGGAACCGAATACCATGACCCGTCCTCATAAAATCGGTACGGGACGTGTGGCAAGAGCAGGTGTAAGAAGTACAGAGTCGGGTCAGACGCCGGCGCAAATGTACTGAGGAAGTCCAAGAGGCGAAGCGGAGCCGGGTTACGCAGCGCCCCCACTGGGTCTCCGTTCTGGGCCGCCGCTTCCACCTCGGCGTCGTCCGGCAGCAACTCTTCGAAGTCGGCGAGGTCGGGGGTCGAGTCATCGGCGAGCGAGATTCGGTCGCGAAAGATGTTCACCGTGTCTTCGTAGAGTGCGCGGTATCGAGGCTTCGGCCGTTGTGGGCTTTCATTCGGGCCGCCTTCGCCGCAGGAGTCCATGGTGCACATCGCTGTTGGAGACTCGAACACGGTGAGGTGATGGGTGGGCTCGAGGAGCGTGAACAGGTTGTCGGGGTAGTTCTTCAGAACTGGGGAAGCGCCGGTTGGGTCGTTGCCTGTAAGAAGGGTGGGCAGCGCGGCGACGGTCAACATCGCATTGGTGGTGAAGTCGCGGTACCAGGTGGCGTCATCGGCGAGCCTTGAGAAGTTCGGGTAGCGGACCGGGTCGATCTCGCGGTCTTCATCGAGCATCGACAGGGTCGATATCTCGTCGAACACGACCATCACTACATCGGGCATGTCGGTCGCGGGTGCTTCGGATTCATCCTCGGCCGGCGCGGGCCGTTCGGGTGGGTTCAGAAGGTCGGAGGTTTCGGAGCCGAACAAGAACGCCGCCACCGCGATCACTGGCAGAATGGCGGTGAACTGCGCCCATACTTTGGCGGCATCGAAGCGAATGAACGCCGCACCTACGGCGATGCCGATCGCGGCGGACGCAACTGCGATCGACCACTGGTTGTCGAGCCCGAGCGACTTGACGATCTGGATGCCGGCGAGACCGGCAAGGAGCACGATGCAGGCGAGGTGCAAGATCAGCCCGGCAGTCCGGTTGATCGCAGTTACCGCCAGGGTAATGAGCCAGAACACCAACGGGGGAATCAGCGCGACGGCCAACGCGAACCACACCAGATCCCAGCCCTCGATGTTGCGGAAGGCAAAGAAGGTGGGCTCGGCGCCGAGAACGTCGAGCAGGGGCTGGGATACGGCGAAGCCGCTAAGACCCGACATGACGAGCAACATTGCCACTGGCCGGGTCGTTGCAGACCCGGCCCGGTCAACCAACCGGGCGATCAAAGACACATCCGAAGCAATCCCACCGAGAGTACTCGGACGGTCGCGGATGCACCGAGGCGAGTTCGGCTCCTCGCGGCCTCATGCACACTCAGGTCGCTGCTCGCCAGCAGCGACTGCGACGGCTTCCTGGACTGAGTGACGAGCGCGGCGCGATCATTTCCCTACGCAGCTCGACTAGGAGATCCCCATGACGGTCACACAAGACGCAGCCGGCGCCACGCCGAGAGCGACGTTCAAGAGCATGGACACCTCCACCGCCGAGGACTGGGCGATCATCATGTCGGAGCACCCCAAGCTCAACGAAGCACTGCCTGGTCGGGTGATGGACCAACTTCGCTTGCTCGGCGGTGACTATGGCGGGTTTCCGGTCGACCGGCTCCACCACAGCCTCATGACCGCTCACTTGGCAGAAGTCGACGGGAAGAGCGAGGAGTACATCGTCTGCGGTTTGTTGCACGACATCGGCGACATCCTCTGCCCCAACGATCACCCTTCGATCGCCGCGGCGATCCTCAAGCCGCACGTTTCCGAAGGACACCATTGGATGGTGCTCAACCACGGGGTGTTCCAGGGCTACCACTTCTGGCATCACATCGGTGCGGACCGCAATGCGCGAGACCGGTTTGTCGGTCACGAGTACTACGAGCTGACCGAGGAGTTCGTCAACAAGTACGATTGCCCGGCCTTCGACCCCGACTACAAGACCCCGCCGCTCGAGTACTACGAGCCGATGCTCACGAGCGTTCTGGGGAGTCCTACCCACGCCTGACGTGGGTTAGGCGCCAAATTTCGGAAGTTTGGCGTCAGATCCACATTGCGCCGGTGTTGGAGGGTGCGCTCGTCGCGGGTGGTTCGGGTGCGTCCGCTAAGGAACGACCCGGGCCTGCGACGATGCGGCGGCGAACCGCGCCCGAGATGGCGTCGACGATGATCGTGGCCACGACTACGACGATCAGCCCGAGCCCTGCCTTGCCAAACTCCTTGAACTGAAGCGCCTGCGCCAGGTCGTCGCCGATGCCGCCGGCGCCGACGAGCCCCAGCACCGCAGACGCTCGGATGTTCACCTCGAACCGGTAGAGGATGAACGATGCGAGCTCGGGTGAGGCCTGGGGGATCACACCCCACCTGAGGCGCTGGAGACGCGACGCGCCTACCGCGTCGGCCGCCTCGATCGGGTCGGGGCTGATGCCTTCGAGGATTTCGTAGAAAAGCTTGCCGAGTGTGCCGACCGAGCCGAGGCCGATCGCCATCACACCCGCCATAGGCGAAAGCCCGAACATCGGAATGAACGCCAGCGCGAGGATCACTTCCGGAATTGCCCGAAGCACGTTGAACACTTGGCGCATCACCCAGGCGATCGGACGTCCGACGAGGTTCTCCGCAGCGAGGAACGACATCGGCACGGCGAAGACCGCGGCGATCATTGTGCCGAGCCAGGCGATCGAGATCGACTCCCACATCGCCGACACCAGGGCGGGGAGCTCGTCGAGCTCCATGTTGGTGAACATGACGCGGCCGAGCGTCCACAGGTCGGCCGGCAGGTCGGCCAGACGCGACCACTTGATGTCGATGCTCAGGAACGACCAGACGACCACCGCCAGCAATGCCGAGGCCAGAACCCACGCGTAGACGTTGCGGTCCTTCGGTGGCAGGTTCACCCTCGGCGCTGTCATACGAGCCGCCTGCGGAGCGACACCGAGAGGCGCTCGACGAAGAAGACGACGAGGAAGAACATGAGTACCAAGCCCCACAGCTCTTCCCATTCGCCTCGTCCACGGAAGAAGTTGATTCGCTGGCCGATGCCGCCGGCGCCGACCAGTCCGAGGACTGCCGAGGCGCGCAGGTTGAGTTCGAAGTTGTAGAGCACGAACGATGAGTAGGCGGGCAGGATCTGCGGCATCACCGCGGTTCGCATCGCCTGGTTGAGCGTGGCTCCCGACGCGTCGGCCGCTTCGACCGGGCCCAGATCGATTCCGTCGAGAGTGTCAGACGTGAGCTTGGTCGTGACCGCGATCGAGAAGAAGAACAGTGCGAGGAGGCCCGAAAGCGCGCCGATCCCGGTAGCGGTGACGAAAATCAGAGCCCAGAGCAGGTCGGGGATCGCCCGCACGACGTTGTTGAATACACGAACGATCGTGCGGAGCACGGTGTGTGGGTTCCCCACCCGGGTCGACCAAAGCGCCAGAGGCAGCGCGACAGAGGCGCCGCTCACGGTGCCGAGCACCGCGAGCTGGAAAGTCTCGACGAAGGCCTTGCGCGAGCGCTCGGACCAGATCTGGCTGAGGTCGGGCGAGAGCAGGCCCTCTACGACCGAGTTCTTCCTGGAGAGATTCGTCAGTATCTCGCCTAGCGAAAACTCGACTGCAATCGCGGTCACGACCGTCATGGCGACCACCCCGATCGTCGTCAGGACGGCGAAGAGCGATCGTGCTGGCCTCGGAGGCAGCTCGACGTGTCGGCGCGCCGCCACGTCGGCGTCGACGGTCACAGAGCGGCCTGTTTGGCCATCGTGTCGTCGACGGTCACAGAGCGGCCTGTTTGGCCATCGTGTCGTCGGCGGTCAGGCTACGACCGTAGATGCTCTCGAATACCGCTTCGTCGCACTCGCTGCCTGGACCGTCGAACACCAGGCGGCCCTCACGCAGCCCGATGATGCGGTCGGCATAAGCGGTTGCGAGGTCGAGGAAGTGCAGGTTGACGATCGTCGTGATGCCCAGATCAGCTCCGATCTGTTTTAGGTAGCGCATGACGACATGGCTGGTCGGTGGATCGAGCGACGCAACCGGCTCGTCGGCGAGGATGATCGACGGCTGTTGCGCCAAGGCCCGTGCGATCCCTACCCGCTGACGCTGGCCGCCCGAGAGGTTCGAGGCGCGCACGTGTGCCTTGTCGAGGATCTCCACCCGGTCGAGCGCTTCGGCCGCGATCTGCAAATCGCCGGCTGGGTAGAGGCCCACCAGTGTGCGCCACGTCGACACCGAATGAAGGCGGCCCATCAACACGTTGCGCAGAACCGTAGTGCGGTCGACGAGGTTGAATCCCTGGAAGATCATTCCGATCGACGCGCGAAGCTCTCGCGTCTGTGAGCGGGACAGCGAGGTGACGTCGCGGCCATCGACGCTCAGCTCACCTGACGTCAATGGCACTAGACCATTGATCGCGCGGATGAGGGTCGACTTGCCGGCCCCCGAGAGGCCGACGATGACGACGAACTCGCCGTCATCGATCTCGAGGTCGAGGTTTGCCATGGCGGTCACGCCACCGGGGTAAGTGACCGAAGCGTCTCCGAAACGAATCATCGCCTGACACGGTCGCGGCTCCGGTGCGCCACGGCAAGTGCCGCGCACCGGAGCCGCAAGCGCGGACTACTCGAGAATGTCGCCGAGCTCGGCCTCGAGATCCCGAATCACGTCGAAGTCGCTCGAGGTGACCGGTACGAGAGCGTCGATTTCGTAGAGCTCGTTGAGCACGGTCGCCCCTTCTTCGGTGCCCGAGATCTTGACGAAGGCATCGGTGATCGCGGTGACGAGATCGTCGGGCAGGTCGCCGGCAACGGCGAACCCGTCGTTGGGGATCGGGCCCGACCAGCCGAACACGACGACCTTTTCGCCTACGTCGGGCACGGTCTCTATGAGCTGACCCCG
Organism: Acidimicrobiales bacterium; assembly: GCA_965216815.1. GTDB lineage: Bacteria > Actinomycetota > Acidimicrobiia > Acidimicrobiales > SHLQ01 > JADFOM01. Next base: position 1,175,578 of record OZ244202.1, read on the forward strand.
GGCGTCGTTGAACGACACGCCAACTGCTGCGTCTCCGTCGTAGACCGCCTGCACAGCGGTGTCGTGACGGCCGGCGAACGCCGCTTCCACCCCGTCGATGGGGTCCACGCCTGCATCGGATAGCTGTAGCGCTGGAATCGCGTAGCCGCTCGTCGATCCTTGATCGACGAAAGCGACCGACTGGCCCTCGAGCTTTGAGAGCTGATCTTCACCGATCGGCCCCTCGGTGGCGTCGGACGCTTCGCCGACGCCGTTGCAGAACAGGAAGCCGTCGTCGCCGGCAGGTGCCGGAGCGTCCTCGCAGTAGGTTTCGGGATCGTTCGTGAACCACTGCGTGACATAGAGCAGCGAACCGAACCGTTCGGCTTGCAGGATCAGCTCTGCACCGGCCTGTTCCTCGGCTTGCACCATCTGACGCGGACCTAGACCGCCTGCGACCTGGGCCTGGCCCGACTCGAGCGCCACGATGACCCCGGCGTAGTCGGATGGCACGAGCGCCTCGACCTCGATGCCGAGTTCCTCAGCGAGCATGTCGGCGAGCGGTTGCGCCGTCTCGATGAGGCCGCCTGTCTCCTGTGAGGGAGTCAGGGTGAAGACCAGCTTGTCGGGCCAATCACCGGATGCCTCGCCGTCTTCGCCATCCGTGGCCTCGTTGTCGCCGGCCTCGTCACCGGATTCGTCGCCGCCGTCGGCGGGTTCAGTCGTGTCGGTATCGCCCTCGTCCCCGCCACCGTCGTCGTCGCCACACGATGCAGCGACCAGCGCCAGCACCGTGAGCAGAATCATCAAGAACTTGCGTGTTTTCGCCATGGATGTCCCTCCGTCTCCGCGCCAGACCCTACCCGCTGGCACGTTTCGGATGCAGCACGCGCCGGATGTGGATCAATCTGCAGAGATTTCGGCCGGAGAGCTTGCTAGAAGTTCTCCCAGTAGCGGCTCGGCCGAGGACCGACCTGCCCCTGGTATTTAGAGCCGAGGTCGCCCGACCCGTACGGGTTCTCGGCCGCGGTCGTCATCTGGATGAAGCTGATCTGGCCGATCTTCATGCCCGGATAAAGGGTGATCGGTAGGTTCGCCACGTTCGACAGCTCGAGGGTGAGCTGACCGTCCCATCCGGCGTCGACGAACCCGGCGGTCGAGTGGATCAACAGCCCCAGCCTGCCCAGGCTCGACTTCCCCTCGAGGCGCGCGACGAGGTCGTCGGGCAAGGTTATGCGCTCGATCGTCGAGCCGAGCACGAACTCGCCCGGGTGGAGGATGAATGGACCGTCGTCGCCGTTGACCTCGACGAGCTCTGTCAGCTCCTCGAGGTTCTTCTTCACGTCGATGTGGGCCATCGTGTGGTTGCGGAAGGTGCGAAACCACCGGTCGAGGTGCAGGTCGACCGACGAGGGCTGCACGTCGGCTTCGTCGAACGGATCGATGGCGATGCGCCCGGTCGACAGCTGCTCGCGGATCGTACGGTCGGAGAGAATCACAGTCCGGCGAGCATAGAGTCTTGTGTCGCGCCTCGACGAGTCATGTCGGCGTCGCCGCCACGGAGGTCCTTACATGCCCCAAACATCACGTCCGATGCGCCTCGGCATCGACCTCGATGGGGTCATCGCGAACTTCAACGACGGCTGGATCGAGCGCTACAACCGAGAGTTCGGGACGACCATCGACCCGGCCTCGGTGACGTTCTGGGACGGCATTCACACGCTCACCCATTTCGACGACATGGATGAGTTTTGGGTCTGGAGCGTCGACCTCGACGGAGCGAGCCTGTTCCGCCACCTGACGCCGTACCCCGGTTCGATCGAAGCGCTTCGCACCCTCGCCGACGCCGGCCACCAGATCGTCATTCTCAGCCACAAGCCGGATTTCGCAATATGGGATACCTACGCGTGGCTGGCCGAACACCAGGTGCCGACGCGCGAAGTGCATCTCATCGAGTCGAAGTGGGACATCGGCTGTGACCTGTACCTCGACGATGCCGACCACAATCTCAAGGCCTACCGTCTCCACCGGCCCGATCGCATCATCTGCCGCTACGTCCAGCCGTGGAACAACCCTGTCGACGGTGTCGTCGACATCGCCGAGTGGTCCGATCTGTTCCAACTAACCGGGGTCTGACCCCGTTAGTTGTAGTTCGTCATAGGTGAGACTTGACCCCGTTAGTTGTAGGTTCGCGGAAGTGCAGCGCTGGGTGCGTGAGCTGGGATGGTGGGCACGAGTTGGCATCGTCGCGGTGCCGGTCGTGGTGGCTGCAATCCTTGCCCTTTCGGCCATGGACACCGATCCGGCCCTGGCCGAGGTCCAGAGCGCGACCTCCGACCAGCAGCTCTACGAGATGCTCAGTGGAGCCGACCTCGAGTCGATCGACCGTGCCTTCGTTCTCGATTCGGTCGCGTTCGCGCCGCTGTACACAGCTGGTTTGATCCTCGGCATCGTCCTCCTCGGTCGGGGCAAGCCACTGCATCGTCGGCGCTACATCGTTCCCGCCGTAGCCGTCGCGCTCGGCGCGATGATCGCCGACATGGTCGAGAACGGCTACGCCTTGAACGCAGTTGCCGCTACATCCGACGGTGCGAACCTGATCGAGACCGCCCGAGAGATGCATCTCGCGCAGAACACCAAATGGGCCTTTCTGCTCCTCGTCGGTCTCTACTTGATCGCCCGCGGAGTGCAGGCGCCGCGACCCCGTTGGACCAACCGGCCCCGCGCCGGTGAGCGAACCGCATCGCCGCCCGGCGTCGACTGGACGATGCCGTCCGAGCCTCGCGTCGGCATAGCCGTATCCGGCGGTGGTGTGCGCTCGGCGAGTTTCGCGCTCGGCGCCTTGCAACGCCTCGACGCCGTCGAGGGCCTGGGCCGCGTCTCGGTCATCACCGCGGCTAGCGGCGGTGGTTACACGGCTGCCGGATGGGCGGTAGCCGCGAGTCGAGCGGGGCCCGACGCCGATCCACCCGTCTACAGCGCGAGATCTCCCGAAGAGGAGTGGCTTCGAGACCACACCTATCTCATCCCGAACCTGCGGGTCGGAGCCGCGGGCGTTGCGCGTCTGCTACTGGGGCTCGGCATCAACCTCGTCATCGTCTGGCTCGTCCTGTTCACCGTCGCGAGGCCGATCGGCTGGCTCGTGTCCATCCCGGCGCTCCATCCCGAGCTGCGCCTCGGCTCGTCCGGGAAGGTCTCGATCGATGCCTGGATGTGGGTCGCGGCCCTGGTGCCGGCAGCGCTCTCGGTGGTGCTGTTCACCGCCCGGGTCGTCGCGCGCCCCTCGACGCATGGGTTGACCGCGATCTGGAACGCAGCGATCCGTTCTCTCGCGACATTGGGCGTCGCCCTGTTCGCCTTGCTGATAGCCGTGCCGTGGCTCGTGCAGGAGGTGCCCGACCTCTTCGCCGACCTGCTCGTCGGCGATGGGTTGGGCGTCGCGACCGGGTTGGTCGGGTTCGTGGCTCTCGGTGCTGGGACGCTGTGGGCGCACCTCAAGGGGCCGCTCAGCTCTGCGGTACGCCATCGACCGCTCGTTGTTGCACGGGTTGCGATCTCGGCGGTGTTCGTGGTGGGCGTTGCGCTCCTCTTCATCAACCTCGTCGACGTCGCGGCCGCCAACGGCCCGCTCGGCACATTCACGGGCCTCGGCATCGACGGCCGTCTCGACATCGTCGATTGGCAGAAGTGGGCGGCCGTCGTGCTCGGGCTGTCGCTATGGAATCGGGTTGCGCCCGCTCACAGCTGGTCGCTGGTGCCGTTCTACAAACGGCGTCTCAACGACACCTACTTCTTCGACCGAGCCGCCAACGGGTCTCTCGACTACGCGACCGAGACGTCGTGGTGCGAATACGGATCGTTCGGCTCCGATGGACCTTCGCTCGTGCTGTGCTGCGCGGCGAACCTCTACGGAAGTGGCGAGGTGCCGCCCGGCCGCAACGCTGGATCGTTCACGTTCAGTTCGGAGGTCGTAGGCGGTCCCGAGGTCGGGTGGCTCCCGACACATGAGTACCGGCACCGGGCCGATGCTCGCCGCAAGGACCTGACGATTCTGTCATCGGTCGCGATGTCGGGCGCGGCACTGGGTCCTGGCATGGGCAGTCAGTCGAAGGGCTCCATCGACAGCCTGCTCGGCGTGCTGAACGCTCGGCTGGGGACCTGGCTACCCAACCCTGCTCTCGTCGCGGAGCTCGAACCGGGCGAGCATTGGCGCGACGTGCCCGGATGGGGATGGCTCATGCGTGAGCTGGGCGGCCGGTTCCGGGTCGACGGCGAGTACGTGTACGTCTCCGATGGTGGGCATTGGGACAACACCGGGCTCGTCGAGGTCTTGCGGCGCGGTTGCAACCACGTCTACATCGTGAGCGCCGCCGGCGACGGCGCTGACGACTTCACCACGTTCGGCGACGCGGTCGCCCTGGTGCGTGAAGAGCTCGGTCTCGAGATCTCGGTCGACCTCGATCCGCTGTTCTCATCCGATGGTCGTCCTGGAGCGCCGTTCGCGGTCGGGTCCATCGCCCGCGACGGCTCGAGCGTGGGACGGGTCGTGTTGCTCGAAGCCGCGCGGCTGGACGACATGCCCGTCGACATCGAGACCTACGCCAAGGACCATCCCGAGTTCCCCGACGATTCGACCCTCGATCAGTTCTTTTCTCACCGCCAGTTCGAGGCGTATCGTCGCCTCGGCGAGCATCAGATGGAGCTGGTGCTCGAGGAGGTGCCTGTACCGTGACCAGTCGGACGGCGATGGTTGTGATCGCTCTTGCTTTCTTCGCCGCGGCCTGCTCGGGCGACGACGACGCCCCGCCATCGACGTCGTCTATATCATCCCCGGCGTCTACCTCGGGCCCCGAGCCTCAGCCCTCGACGACGGTTCCGGGGTCGACAACTGCACCGGTTCCGTCGACGACGGTCGCCGATGAGGTCGAGCCCACGATCGAAGTCGCCACGATCAACGTCCTCCACGGCCTGTCGTTTGCGAGCGGGTGCGCTGAGCACACCGACCAGTGCCTGGCACCGACACGCATCGACATCCTCTGGGACTACCTCGACACCCAAACCGGGTGCCCAGAGATCATCGCTCTACAGGAGATCAGCGCCCGCCAGCAGGAGATCGTGCCCGAGAAACTGCCCGACCTCTGCGATGGCGAACACGTCTTGTTGACAGAGAACCTCGGCCTGCCAGACCAGGAGATGATCCTGACGACCCTGCCGATCATCGATGAGCGTCGCGTCGAGCTCGCAGGCGCGCCCACGTGGTCGGCCCACTGGGCACAGCTCGACGCCGGCGATTCCGGCATCGTCGACGTGTTCGCCACTCACTTCGCGAGCTCGTCGTTCAACCTCCCGTGCGACCCATCCGAGCCCGTCACGACGTGCAGTGCGGCCTGTCCCGAGGGGAGCCTGCTCGGCGACTGCCATCCCTACGAGACGCTCGAGTTCCTCGAAGCGAACGCGGCGCCCGAGTCGCTCGAACTCGTCATCGGCGATCTCAACAAACCCATCGACGATCCACGCATCGCAACACTCACCGACGCCGGATTCATCGATACCTACCTCGAGGCCGGACTGCCCGAGTGCGACGAGACGACCAGTGTCGGTTGCACATCGGGCATCGGTGGCGAGACCGAGCTCGACGGGCTCGACATTGCCGAGCAGTCGCCGGGGTCGCGGATCGATTTCATCCTTGCCCGTCCCCCCGACGGTTGCAGCCTGGTGGTCGACACCGACGACAGCGATGGCGACAGAACCCCGACCGGGCACTGGGCGAATGCACCCCTGTCCGAGCCGATCGAGGGGTTGTTCTGGGCCGCCGACCACGTCGGGATCGTTGCCGACGTCGGCGTCGACTGCCTATGAGACCCAGGGCTCCAGCGATGTGGCCCGCGTCCCGGTGAAGGCCCTGGTTTTCGGCACCGAGCCCGACCGCTGGGATACCTCCGAAGGAGCCACGGGGCTGCTCGCGAACCTCGCCGTGACGCCGGTCGCGCTACGGGAGATCCCCGATGCGCGCCCTCTCCGCCCCGACTGGGTGGTCACGCAACCGCGCCTGGCCGGCATTTGCGGCACCGACTCCAAGCAGGTGTTGTTGGAATTCGGCGAGGGCGACAGCGACAGTGCACTCAGCGGCCTGGCATCGTTCCCGCAAGTACTCGGTCACGAGGCCGTGGCAGAAGTCGTCGAGCTGGGACCCGAAGCCGTGGGTGTGGAAGTCGGTCAGCGGGTCGTGCTCGATCCGTGGTTGACGTGCGTGCCGCGCGGCGTCTCCGAGATCTGTCCCGCGTGTGTGGGCGGCGATACGAGCCTCTGTCACAGCTTCGCGGAAGGCGCCATTTCGGTTGGTCTTCACACGGGTGTTTCCGCCGACGCCACCGGTGCCTTTGCGGGGCTGATGCCCGCGCACCCACAGATGCTTCACCCGGTGCCCGATGACGTGAGCGATGAGCAGGCAGTGCTCGCCGATCCTTTCAGCGTCTCGCTGCATTCGGTCACCCGTCACCCTCCCCCCGCCGCCGGACGGGTGTTGGTGTGGGGTGGCGGTGCCCTCGGCTCGAGTGCAATCGCGATCCTGCGGGCCCTTCATCCCGACGTCGAGGTCGGAGTCGTCGCCCGCTTCGACGCTCAGGCCGACCTCGCGTCGAAGCTCGGGGCGGCTCGGGTCTTTCGGCTAAGCCCTCCGGCCGAACTGCTCGAAGAGATCGCTCGGTGGTCAGGCGGGCGGATCCGACCTCTCATGGACGGGCTCGACGGTCTTCCGATGTGTCATCCCGGCGGCATCGACGTGATCTACGACACGATCGGCAAGCCCGAAACGCTCGAGCTCGGAGCGCGGGTGTTGAAGGCGCGCGGCACGCTCGTGCAGAGCGGCGTGGCCACTCCAGGGCGGTGGGAATCCAGTCCGCTCTATTTCAAGGAGATCTCGTTGGTCGGATCGAACGCGTTCGGCATCGAGGAGGTCGAAGGAATGCGACGCCACGCGATCGATCACTATCTCGACATGGTCATCGCAGGTCGAGTCGATCTCACGGCGATGATCACGCATCGGTTCCCCTTGACGCGCTGGCGAGATGCGTTTGCGATGCTGGCCGACCAGGCCTCGAGCGGCGCTATCAAGGTCACGTTCGACCCCCAATCCTGATGGTTCCACCGCACAAGTGAAACTTTGGTCTGACACAAGTTTCACCAAATCGCGCCTCGCAAGTGAATCTTTGGTCTGACACCGGGGTCACATAGCCTCGCTGCGGATGGGTCCGGTTGTTCGTTCTTCGCGCTGGCTGTGGCGGCTGACCGTCGATGTTGTGCGCGAGTACTCCAGGGACGGTGTCGGCGATCTCGCTGCGGCGATCACGTTCTGGACGCTGCTGTCGATTCCCGCTGCCGTGCTGGCGCTGGTCAGCACGCTCAGTTCGCTCGAGCGGGTGGTCGGGGCCGACCTCGCCGAGCGCCTGGAGCAGGAGGTGGTCGACTTCGTACATCGGACCTTCGCCGATTCGGAAACGCTCACCAACACCGTGCGCGAGTTGTTCGAGACGCCCAGCGCCGGTGTCGCCACGTTTGCAACGCTGGTAGCGTTGTTCTCGCTGTCGCGGGCGTTCGCCGGCCTCATTCGAGCTCTCGACCTCGCCTACGAGGTCCCCGAAGGCCGGCCGTTCTGGTATCTGCGGATCGTCGCGATTGGCCTCGGCGTCGGCACGATCGCCGTCGTCGCCGCGGGCGCGACTCTGCTCGCGTTCCTGCCCCGCCTCGGTCCGATCAGCTGGGCGGTCGGACCGGCGGTGGTCGTGGTGCTCGTGCTGTGGGCAACGACGGTTTTCCACATCGGACCGAATCACCAAACCCCGTGGCGTTTCGACCTGCCGGGCGCGGTGGCGACGGCGATCGGCTGGATCGTCGCAACCCAGGGCTTCGCCCTCTACGTTCGTTTGACCGCCGGTGCCAACGACGTGAAGTCGACGGTCGGCGCGGTGTTGTTGGCGGTGACGTTGATGTACGTGCTCAGCGTGGTGCTCATTCTCGGAGCCGAGCTGAACGACGTGCTCGCACGACGCGCCGGCGTCGTCGACTACACGCCGCCCATCACCGACCGCGCTCGCAACCTGCGCGAACGCCTGCGGTCACGCCATTGACATGAGGGTTTCGAAGTTGTGTTGGTAGAACCTGTCGCGGGCGGGAGAGGAGACATCGGCCATGGTCGATTCGAACCTGCCGATCGGATCGCGGCTGCCCTCCGGATGCGGGAAATCCGACGAGAACAACATCATCTCTTCGCCACATTGCTCGATCAGCCAACCGACGTCCTCGCCGACGAACGGCGTCGCGAACAGCTGTCGCTTCGCATATTCCGACGGTTTCATCTCGAGATCGGCGATCGTCGGCTCGGTCCGCCCGAAGGATCTGACCACGAAGTCGAGCTTGCGCAACCATCCCGGCACCCACGCGGCACCCTGCTCGATCGAAGCGCCGAACAGCCCCGGGTGCGCGGCGAGAACACCGTCGAGCACCATTGCTGACAGGAACTGCTCGGGGATCTGGCTCAGCGCCATGTAGTCCTTCGACCTGATGTTCTCGCCGCCGCCGAGGAAGTCGGTGACCTCCCGTCCGTTGTCGTGAAACGCCTTCTTCACAGGGCGACCGCCGCCACCGATGTGCAGGAGAAACGGCACGCTGCGCTCCTCGAGCTCCGACCAGACCGGGTCGAAGTCCGGGTGCGTGGGGGAGAGGCCTCGACCTGGATGGGACGGAAAGAGCACCGCACCGCAGCCGGCGTCGAGCGCCTCGACGAGCGTCGTCAGGGTCGTCTCGGGATCGAACCACAGCATGTGTGCCACGGCGACCAACCGATCGTCGTCGGCGCAGAAGTCGACCATCGCCCGGTTCAGTGCCCGAGTGCCCTCGACGTGGAGGGATTCGTCGCCGATGAACTGCGCGATCGCGAACGTGGCGAACACGAGCTGGGTGTCGAAGCCCAGGAGATCGAGAGCCCTGCTTCGCTCGCCCGGATCGAACGCGCCGAGCGCATCCCATCCCTTGGCTTCCAACAGCCTCTCCTCGAGCGCTGCCGCCGCCGATGGATCGCCGGCTCGCATCTGCGCCCGCTCTACCGCTTTGTCGGCGAACGCGCCTGCCGCGCCCAGCTCGAGTGGCGGAAAACGATCCCTCACCGATGGATCGGCATAGCCCGGCAACCAGTCGGGCAACTCCATGATGTGGCTGTCGGCGTCATGGATGATGCGATCTGGCGCGTATGGCATGGCCTACTTCTCCGTGGTCGAGCCCTCATCTTCGGCGACCAACACAGACGGCACAAGGGGCGCTTCGCTGTCGCCTTCCTCGAGCGCTTCGAGGAGGTGCATCGCGATGTCACCGACTTTGACCTCGTCGTCTTCTACACCCTCGCCCTTCACACCGTCGTCGATCATCACGTAGCAGAACGGGCAGGCGGTAGCTATGCGCGTCGCGCCGGTCGCGAGCAGCTCTTGTGAGCGCTCGACGTTGACCTGCTTGCCGATGTTCTCCTCCATCCACATGCGTCCGCCGCCGGCACCACAGCACATGCCCCTGGTCCCGTTGCGGCCCGCCTCGACCACTTCAACGCCACCGAGGGTTCCGACGACATTTCGCGGCGCCATGTAGACGTCGTTGTGCCGCCCGAGATAGCACGAGTCGTGGTAAACGAGGCGCTCGTCGAGGCGCGCCCTCGACATGTCGAGCCGACCCTCGTCGATGAGCTGTTCGAGCATCTGTGTGTGATGGATCACCTCGTAGGTGCCGCCGAGCTGTGGATACTCGTTGCCGAGCGTATTGAAACAGTGAGGGCACTGGGTGACGATCTTGCGCACTCCCATGCCGTCGAGCGTCTCGATGTTCTGCATCGCAAGCATCTGGAAGATGTACTCGTTGCCCGAGCGCCTCGCCGGGTCACCCGTGCACATCTCGGCGGGTCCCAAGATGGCGAAGCTGACCCCTGCCCGCTTCATGAGCTTGGCCATCGACTGGGACACCTTCTTGTTCTTGTCGTCGAACGAGCCGGCACAGCCGACCCAGTACAGGTACTCGGCCTCGAGCGGATCGCCGCCGTCGAGCACCTCGAGCCCCTCGAAGTCGGCGGCCCAGTCGGCGCGTTCGCCCTGCGAGATGCCCCAGGGGTTGCCCGAGTTCTCCATCGATCGGTAGGCGTTGCCGAGCTCGGTCGGGAAGTCGGACTCCATCAGCGACAGGTACCTGCGCATGTCGAGGATCTTGTCGAGGATCTCGATGTTGACCGGACAGATCTCGTCGCATGCCTTGCACGAGGTGCACGCCCACAGCTCTTCGGAGGTCACCCGGTCGAACATCCAGTTCGCCGGCACCTTGATCTCGCTGTCGACTCCGAGCGGGGGCGATACGGCGGGGTCGCCGGTGCGGGCCATGACCTCGCCGGTCTTGAGCACGATCTCTCGTGGATCGAGAGGCTTGCCGGTCGCGTGCGCCGGGCAAACGCTCGTGCAGCGCCCACACATCGTGCAGGCATCGGTGTCGAGGAGTTGCTTCCAGGTGAAGTCCTCGATGGTCGATGCGCCGAACGACTCGAGCTCGGTCTCCATCAGGTTGGGCAGCGGTTTCATGGCGCCCTTCGGACGCTCACGGTCGCGCAGATACATGTTGAGCGGTGAGGTGAACATGTGTCGAAGCATCGTGATCGGCAACATCACGAGGAACGCAACGAACGACACGACGTGGGCGATCCACCAGAACTGATGCCAGCCGTGGATCGTGTCGACCTCGTCGACGAGCTCGGCCAACGGGTAGCCGACGATCGACCATTTCTCGTGCTCGGGCATCTCATCGATGGCGATGCGGAACATCTCTGCGCCGAACCCGGTGATGCCGATTGCGAGGAACACGAAGAGGATCGCCATGTGTTCGGGCTTGGACTTGATTCGTATGCGATAGGGACGCATGCGACGCGGTCCGTATCGTCGAGCGATCGCGATGAGTACACCGACGATGAACAACACACCGGCGACGTCGCCGACCAACGCGTAACCCTTGTAGACACCGCCGTGCAGGAACTTCAGATCCTCGGGCAACTGGTGGTTGATCTCGAGCGTCGTCGTGACCGCGAGCAATACGAGGAAGCTGAAGTAGATGAGCGAATGCATGATGCCCGCCGCCGGGTCGCGCAGCAGCGTCTGCATGTACACCCCGGCGCGGAAGTCGCCGAACCGGCGCTTGGCGTTGTTCGCTGTCGTGCGCCGGTTGTCGGGCCTGCCGCGTTCCCAGTTCTTCACACGGTTCGAGAACATGATGGCGCCGTAGACGATGACCAACGGAATCACCGTGTAGAACACGAGCTTCAGCGCGCTCGGGATGTTCTCGGACACCTCGCGGGTCTGGCTCGAGTCGTCGTGCCACTGGTTGACCGTCGAGGCGATCCCCGACCCCACGGTGAACAAGGCCACCCCGACGCCGAGGCCGATGACGAGATGATGCGGTCTAATGCGCTTGGGATCCATAGCGCCCGAAACCTTACTTGCCCTGTCCGCGCGAGCGGCTACTGGCGCTCCTCTGGCGGTGGCAGCGCCTTCCCGGAGGAGTCCGATCCCATCCGCGCTTGTCCCCACCCCACCGGCGACCCCGTTCCTCCTCGCTTCGCTGCGGGGGCTCCGGGCCGCCGGCATGCGGCGGTGTCAGGCACCGAGCTCCAAGTGAACTGGGTCCAAGTGCGTTGTGAGCTCGGTGCCTGACACCACTCGGTGGCGACGCCCCGAGGGTCTGCGTCGAACCCCTAGGGGTGTTCGGCGGTGCCGCCGGCGTTGTTTCTCAACGCGTTGGCGTCCCAGGCACCGGGCCCGTACTTGACCGCACGGTACTGCGGCCCACCCGATTGCCACGTGAACCCGAACACGCGATCGCCGTCGCTGTCGACCTCTTCGATGACCGGCTGGAACGGACCCCAGCCGATAATGCCGCTGCCATCGGCATTGCGGATGTAGGAGCCGAGGCCCAGCGTCGTTCGACCGTCGGATCTGCGCAGCTCGTCGACCATGGTGGCCGTGCCCGCAGCGACGTCGACGTCGTAGGCGACCGCGCGGCTGGGCCCTGGGTTGGACACCAGCGGGTTGGTGCGGTTGTCGAACATGGTGATCGTGCCGTCGTCGCCGATACGGGCATCGTGCTGGCCGACCGGGCCGCCGAAGGGATCGCCGACGATCTGTAGATCGACCGCGCCGGGCTCGGTGGGTGGTTTGCCGCCGAGCTTCCAGCGGATCTTGCCCGTGTTGCGGTTGATGCGGAACACGGCGTTCATCGCTCTCGCCGAGACGAGTAGGTCGCCGTTGCCGGCCTCGAACACCGAGTTGGCGTGGAACAGGTCGACCGCCGAGTTCGTCGGTGAGTTCGGATCGGGCAGAACGAACGGTTGGGTCGACTCGGTCGGTGTCGTGTGGTCCTTGCTGTTCCATGTCCAGACGACCGTGCCGTTCGGTCTCAGCTCTTGTATTTCGAGGTCGGTGACCACGTCGCCGCACGGCACGGATCCGCCACTAAGCACCTTGCAGTCGACCCCGGTCATGTCGACCCCGGTTCTGATCTTGTATGTGATCGCGAGGTCGTTCCCGCTGTCGAGTCGAAGCAGCTCGTGGTGGTCGGTGGGCGAACCGACTGTCTTGACGACCCGTTGAAGTGACCCGTCGAGGTTGTGGATCTCCCAGCCGCGTGACGGGTCGACGCCATAGGCCCCGCCGAGTAGCTCCGACCAGGCGAGGCGACCGTCGGGGCGACGGTGGACCCCGATGACCGGCGCCTGGGTTTCCTTGTACCAGAGCGGTACGCCATGGTCGTCGACGATCGCCACGTACGGCGTGTTCGACGTCGTTACCAGCACGCCGTGGCTGACCGGGTAGTAGCCGGGCGAAGGTTCGCCTGGCCGATCGATGATCGTCGCGGGGAACGTCGGAGGCAGGCATCGCACGTAGAAGTGTTCGGAGCCGGTGTTGTCGCGGAAGGTCACCTTTGCAAGGTCGTCGGGTCGCATCGTGACCTTGCGCGGATTGGGACCGTTCGAGATGTCGCCGCCAAAGCGAACGGTTGCTCCAGGCGATGGTGTGGCGTCGATCGTCACGTTGTTGTCGCCGGCACCACACCGCAGCGCGTAGTCGTTGGCGGTCGGGTCGGCGCTCGGGTAGGAGGACGGTCCCGACAGCTCGAGGTCGCGCATTCGCGAGCCGGTGGTTAGGACGCCGAAGCTGTCGACGACCACGTGTGTCGGCGCGTTGGCGAACACACATACGCGCCGGTTGTCGTTCGCCGGCACCATCGTGAAGTTCGTAGCTTCGTCGCCCGGCAGGAAGTTGACGACCGATACGAGAGGAACGTCGCCGCCGCACGGGAATATGCGAAGGTGCCCCGGCGCTGTCGCCTCGGTGGCGATCACGTTGAGGGCGGTCGCGTGTGTGTAGCGGTCGATGCCCGGTCCGGAGACGAGGAAAGACCGGGTTTCGCCGGCCGCCATCCGGCCGGTCCATCCACCGATGCCGTTGCGCGAGTCGACCAAACGAACGCCGGTGAGGGGCTCGAGGTGCGAGGCGCTGTCTCCGCCGTACCAGGCGCTGACGTCGACGACCATGTGGGTTCGCTGGTTGGAGTAGAGGCACAGGTCGCCCGATGGGCCGAGCCCCACGGTGGTCGTGCCGGCCCTGTCTTCGGCGCGGAGGTAGTTGACGCTCGATGCAAGCGGCAAAGCGGATCCGCATGGGTAGGCCAGCGCCCAGCCGTCGCGCTCGGCTCCGGTCACCGTGAGGTTGACCGTGACGGCTTTCGCTTCGGCGGGCACCCACTTGCCGGCCATCGGCAGTCGGTACGTCGTCTTGGCGGCGACGGGTCCGTTGCCGGAGTCGGGGCGCGGGGCCGAGCGAGTGTCGAGCGCACGCACCGGGTTGCGTTCGTGGAACGGCTGGCCCGACGGGCCGAACCACCCGGTTGCATCGACGACGATGTTGGTCGCGACGTTGGTGAATACGCAGATCCGTCGGCTCGGACCGATCGGTGTGATCGTCTGGTTCGGCGTCGGAACGTTGGGTCTCGGGTTCACGTTGCTCGTCGCCGGACGCTTCGAGTCGCAGGGATGAACGGTGAGGAAGCCGCGCTGGGTGGCGTCGACCGCAATGACTGACAGGGCGACGGCGGTGGCCTCTTCGGGGATCTGGGGGGTGTCGTCGAGATCGATCTCGACCCGACAGCTCCCGCCGACCTTGCCGGTATGGCCGGCGAACCCTTCACGGGTGTCGACGAGGCGCACGGGCTTTATCGGGTTGAAACCGTCGGAGTCGGCTGCGTTCACCGTCCCGGTGCTGTTGTCGACGCATCGGACTGCCCCGACGGCCTCGGCGGTGGGTTGGTCGATGCCGACCGCGACCAGGAAGGACGCGAGCGCGGCAATGACCACGAAGGTGTGCCGGATAGTCACCCACCCGACGGTAGCGCGCATCGTGGGGTTGTCGTGCGCGGCAGGTTCGCCCGCGGGCGACGGGTTCTGATAGCAGAGGGGCACCGATGTCGAGTCAGGGAGAACGGCGATGAGCGAGGATCTGTTGTTGGTGGACACTCCGGCGGAAGGCGTTCGGCGCCTCACGATGAACCGCCCCGAGAAACGCAACTCACTCATCCATCCGCTTCGTGGCGCGATCCTCGAGACACTGCGCGAGAACGATGCCGATCCAGAAGCGAAGGTGCAGATCATCTGCGGCGCAGGTCCGTCGTTCTCGGCCGGCTATGACCTCGCCGGCGGAAACGAGGGCCACGAGATGCCCTACTACACGCCGGGTGGCGAGGGCTCGTGGCCTCGCCACGTCACCGAGGGGTGGATGAGTATTTGGGATCTCGCCAAGCCGGTCATCGCTCAGGTGCACGGCTACTGCCTCGCTGGAGGTAGCGAGCTAGCGACCGGCTGTGACCTGGTCTACATGGCCGAAGACGCGCAGATGGGCTACCCGGCGGTGCGCTTCGGTGTGCCCGACATGCACTTTCACGCCTGGTTCGTCGGCATGCGCAAGGCGATGGAGATGATGGTGACGGGCGATTCGATCTCCGGTGTCGAGGCTGTCGAGCTCGGATGGGCGAATGCGGCGGTGCCCGAGGAGGAGCTGGCCGACACCGTGCTCGACGTTGCCAAGCGCATCGCGTCGCTGCCGAGCGACCTGGTGCAGCTCAACAAGCGCACGGTCCATCGCCAGATGGATCACATGGGGCTGCGCGCCGGCATTCGCGCCGGCACCGAGCTGTGTGCACTCGGCACCCACACCGACTCGCTCGCGGCGTTCGTCGAGTCGGTACGCGAGAAGGGCCTCACCGAGACCCTCACCGAACGAGACGAGCCCTTCGGCGACTACAGAACATCCGGGGCGAGCGAAGCGATGCCCTAGGTGGGGTGCGGGGGATCTCCCCCGCAAGGATTGTCCCGATCCGGCTCTGCCGGTCGGGACATGAGCGCGGCGCAGCCGCTCCGCCAAGCTCGTTTCCGAACCTCCGGTTCGGAAACGAAACGTATTAACCGGCTTGTTTCTTGACCGCTTCGGCGGCGGCTTTGGCAGCGGCGGGGTCGAGCGAGCGCTCGAGCACGTCGAGCTCATCCAACGGACGCATGTCGTCGCCGAGTTCGTAGCGGATCGGTGACCCGGTCGGGATGTTGAGCGCGGCGATTTCGTCGTCGCCTATGTCGTTGAGGTACTTGCACAGGGCGCGAAGGGAGTTGCCGTGCGCGGCGACGAGCACGATGTTTCCGGCTGCTAGATCGGGAACGATGCTGTCGAACCAGTAGGGCATCATGCGCTCGACGACATCGGCGAGGCACTCCGCTTTGGGGATGATGTCGGGAGGCAGGCTGGCGTATTGGGGGTCGCTGTTGGGGTTGTACGGGTTGTCGTCGCGCACCGGCGGGGGCGGGGTCGTGTAGCCGCGCCGCCATGCCATCAGTTGCTCGTCGCCGTGCCTTTCGCGGGTCTCCTTCTTATCGAGCCCCGTGAGGTCTCCGTAGTGACGTTCGTTGAGACGCCAAGATCTCCGAACCGGGATCCACGATCGCTCGAGGCTGTCGAGGCACAGGTTCGCCGTGCGGATGGCCCGGCGTTGCAACGACGTGTGGACCACGTCCGGGAGCAGTCCCGCGTCGGTGAGGAGCGCCGCCGAATCGATGGCCTCGGCTTCGCCCTTTTCGGTGAGGTCGGAGTCGTACCAGCCGGTGAACTGGTTCGACTTGTTCCATGCGCTTTGGCCATGTCGGAGGAGGATGAGGGTTGGCATGGGCCTACTGTGCCATCGGTACTGCGCAACGGTCACCATCAGCGACAACAATGGCTGTCAAGCCAACGAAACCGAAGCGGCGTCGATGAGCAATCCCGCAGTATCGCTAGTCCTACACATCGGACAGATGAAGACCGGCACTTCGGCGTTACAGCATGCCTTCAGCGACAACGAGTCGGCGTTGGCGGCGGCGGGCGTCTGCTATCCGCGTACCGGTCGGTTCGATGCGCGTCATGCCCAGATCGGATGGGCGCTGTGGCGCGGTGGCCAGAGAGTTTTTCGGCCGCGACGAGCTCTTCGCCGATCCGCAAACCTGATAGCAATATACTCAGGTTTTCTCTAAACTCATACCCAGAAAAGCCTCAACTGCCGCCTGCGCCGCTACGATTAGAGCGCCGACCGCGTGCCGGTCGACGAGAACACCGAACCCACGGAGGACAGCAATGCCGAAAGCGGTTGGAATCGACCTTGGGACGACGAACTCGGTCGTCGCTGTGCTCGAGGGAGGCGACCCGGTCGTGGTACCGAACGCCGAGGGGTCGCGCACCACCCCTTCGGTCGTTGCCTTCAAAGATGGTGAAGTGCTCGTCGGTGAGGTCGCCAAACGTCAAGCGATCACCAACCCCGACAAGACCATCCGGTCGGTCAAGCGCCACATGGGCACCAACTGGACCACAGAGATCGATGGGAAGGAATACACCCCTCAGGAGATCTCGGCGCGCACGCTCATGAAGTTGAAGCGAGATGCTGAGGAGTACCTCGGCGACACCGTCACCCAGGCGGTGATAACCGTTCCCGCCTACTTCGACGACGCACAGCGCACCGCCACGACCGAGGCGGGCAAGATCGCGGGCCTCGAGGTTCTGCGCATCATCAACGAGCCGACCGCGGCAGCGCTCGCCTACGGCCTCGACAAGGAAGACACCGACCAGACGATCCTCGTGTTCGACCTCGGCGGCGGAACGTTCGACGTCTCGGTGCTCGAGATCGGTGACGGGGTGTTCGAGGTTCGGTCGACCCACGGAGATACCAACCTCGGTGGTGACGACTGGGACCAAGCTGTAATCGACTGGCTGGTCGAATCGTTCAAGAACGACCACGGCGTCGATCTGGGCGCCGACAAGATGGCGGCGCAGCGCCTGAAGGAGGCAGCCGAAGAAGCCAAAAAGGAGCTGTCACAGACCCAACAAGCGCAGATCAACCTGCCGTTCATCACCGCCACCGACGAGGGTCCACTGCACCTCGACTACACCCTTTCGCGTGCGAAGTTCCAGGAACTGACCGAAGATCTGCTCGCCCGTTGCCGCACGCCCTTCGAACAGGCGATCTCCGATGCCGGCTTGACCAAAGGCGACATCGACCACGTCATCTTGGTTGGTGGGTCGACACGCATGCCCGCGGTCGTCGAGCTCGTGCTCGAGCTCACCGGCAAGGAGGCTAACAAGACGGTCAACCCCGATGAGGTCGTCGCCGTGGGTGCCGCTGTTCAGGCGGGCGTGCTGAAGGGCGAGGTCAAAGACGTCCTTCTGCTTGACGTCACGCCACTCTCGCTCGGCATCGAGACGAAGGGCGGCGTCATGACGAACCTCATCGAGCGCAACACAACGATCCCGACTCGGCGCACCGAGGTGTTCACGACCGCCGACGACAACCAGCCGTCGGTCGAGATCCACGTCCTCCAGGGCGAGCGTGAGATGGCGCAGTACAACAAGACGCTCGGCAAGTTTCAGCTCGTCGATCTGCCGCCCGCACCCCGCGGCGTACCGCAGATCGAGGTGACCTTCGACATCGACGTCAACGGCATCGTGCACGTCTCGGCCAAGGATCGTGCGACCGAGAAGGAACAGTCGATGACGATCACCGGCCAGTCCTCGCTCGACAAGGATTCGATCGAACAGATGGTCAAAGACGCAGAGGCTCACGCCGACGAAGACCGCAAGCGCCGCGAGGAAGCCGAGACCCGCAACAACGCCGACACCTTGACGTATCAGACCGAGAAGCTGCTCTCCGAGCAGGGCGACAAGCTCTCCGGCGACGAGCGCTCGGCGGTCGAGTCCAAGCTCGAAGCGCTCAAGGAGGCGCTCGGGGGCGAGGATCTCGAGGCGATCAAGGACGCGACCGAGTCGCTGATGACCGCCAGCCAGGAGTTCACCCAGAAGCTCTACGATGCCTCGGCGCAAGAGGCTGGTGCTGAAGGCGGTTCAGCCGGCTCGGACGACGGGAACGATGACGACGCAGACGACGTCGTTGACGCTGAGATCGTCGAGGACGATGACGACGATGCCGAGGCCGACGCTGGCGAGGAAGAGTCGTCATGATGCTCGGCGATCACGGCGAGCGAGCGGGAGGGCGCAGGCATGAGTGATCCGGTGGCCTCGACGCCGTCCGAGGGGCCCGACGAGGAGGCCGCCGGCGACGTCGAAGTGGCCGTCGAGCCCGACGCCGTCGCCGACCCCGACAGTGTGTTGGCAGACGAGGACGCGTCGGCCACCGAGCCGGGAGAGGTCGACGAAGCACCAGCGCAACCCGGCGAAGACGACGTTGTCGTCGCCGATGCTGTGGCCTCCGACGCCGCTACCGACGACTTGGTTGTCGACGCCGCAGCCGACCACGAGGCCGAGGCCCGAGCTCACCTCGAGGATCTCCAGCGGGTCACCGCCGAATTCGCGAACTACCGGCGCCAGGCCGAGAAGCGTAACGCAGAGGCCGCCGATCGGGCGGCGGTGCGACTGGTCGATGTCTTGCTCCCCGTGCTCGATGCCTGCGACAAGGCGGTCGAACACGGCAGCGACGACGTCGAACCGATCCGGACGCTGCTCATGCAGTCGCTCGAGCGCGAGGGTCTCGAACGTGTCGACCCCGTCGGCGAGCCGTTCGACCCGCAGCTGCACGAAGCGGTGATGCAAATCCCAGCCGACGACGAAGCTGACGACGACGCAGTTCCGATCGTTGCCGAGGTGATGCGTGCAGGGTTCACGTTCAACGGGGTGGTTGTCCGTGCAGCGATGGTGACCGTGAAGGGCTGATCTGGGAGGAGGTGTCTGAGTGAATCCCCAGCGGGAATGGTTCGAGAAGGACTACTACGCCGTGCTCGGCGTGTCGAAGGACGCGTCGCAAAAGGACATCAACAGCGCCTATCGCAAACTCGCACGCGAGTTGCACCCCGACGCAAACCCAGGTGACGACGCTGCCGAAGAGCGGTTCAAGGAGGTCAGCGCCGCCTATGACGTGCTCGGCGACGAGACCAAACGCGAGGAGTACGACAAGGTCAGGGCGATGGGAGCCGCCGGAGCCGGCTTCGGCGGAGCGGGCGGTCCCGGCGGATTCGATCTGGGCGATCTCGGTGATCTCGGCGGCATCTTCGACCTGTTCGGCCGTGCCGGTGGTGGTAGGCGGCCACAGGCGACAAAGGGCGCCAATCTCGAGGCCGATCTGCACCTGTCGTTCGAGGACGCAGCGAAGGGCGTTACCACGACGGTGCATTTGACATCCGACGCGGTCTGCCGCAATTGCGACGGATCGGGCGCCGAACCCGGGACCTCGCCGTCGCGCTGTCCTGAGTGCGGCGGCGCAGGGGCCGTCAACGACAACCAGGGCCTGTTCTCGTTCAGCCGACCGTGCGTCCGGTGCGCCGGCGCCGGAACGATCATCGACCACCCGTGCGCGAGCTGTCGCGGAACCGGTGTCGAGCGGCGTCCGCGCAAGGTCAAGGTGCGGATCCCGCCCGTTGTCGATCCCGACAAGTTGATCAGGGTCAAGGGTCACGGTGCTCCGGGAGCGAACGGCGGACCGGCCGGCGACCTGATCGTGCGCGTCAGGGTCGGGAGCCATCCCTATTTCACGCGGAAGGGTCGCAACCTCAAGGTCACGGTTCCCGTCTCGATCACCGAGGCGACCCTCGGCACCGATCTCGTCGTTCCTACCCTCGACGGTGAAACCGTGACGGTGCGCCTTCCCGCCGGCACCCCGGCGGGTCGCACGCTGCGGGTCGCGGGTGCCGGGGTCGAGACGCCCGACGGTACCGGCGACCTGCTCGTCACGATCGAGGTTGTGGTGCCGGGCGAACTGACCGATGATCAACGCAGCGCACTCGAGCGCCTCGACGAGGTACTCGAGTCACCGAACCGAGCGTTCCTGGGGGTCTGATGGCACGACGTCGAGCTGACCGAGCTGTGTACGTGATCTCGGTGGCGGCCGAGCTCGCGGGCGTGCACCCCCAGACGTTGCGCATCTACGAACGCAAAGGTCTGCTCGAACCGGCGCGCACCGGCGGAGGAAGCCGCCGCTACAGCGACGAGGATCTCGAGTTGCTAGACCGCATTCAGCAGCTGACAAACGACGGGCTCAACCTCGCCGGTGTGAAGCGTGTGCTCGAACTCGAGGATCGCGTCGCCGAGCTCGAAAGCGAGAACGTCTCGCTGCGCGAGGAGGTCGACGAGGCCGTCGCAGAGGCCCACCGCCAGCACCGGCGTGACCTCGTGCCGCTGAGCCAGGCGGTCACGCTCTTTCGGGAGCGACGGCGCTGACGAGCGCCGACCCGTCCCGGACGAGGTGGATCGTCGGCACCACGACACCAAGGTTCGGGTGGCCCATTGTTCACAGGCCCCGTCAACGCATATCGTTGAGGTGGATTTTCACTCGGATGTGCAAATCCACTATCGGGAATGCGTTGATCAGTAGTCTGTTATTTCTGGTCGCAAGGCCTACTGGGAGCAAGTGCGAAACCGGCCCGTTGAAACGGACAGGTTGGGCGCTGGGCGATTTTGTTCAGCAGAGGAGGATCTCATGCAGGCATCCCTGAGTGGTGTGAGACGGAGACTGGTGGTCGTGCTTGCCGTCACCGCCGTCCTGTTCGCTGGATTGGCGGCGTTGACCGGGTCGAGGGCCTCGGCCCAACAGGGCCCGACGGCGGCCTGTGACGGCGACATAAACGCCTCGTTCCCCCCGGCCGTTTTCGGTGACATCGCGCACGCGTTGATCTACCCCGACCGGCCCACGATCACCATCGATCTTCCCGCCCCGCTCGAGCCAGGCACATACGCGGTCAAGTCGGTCACCTACGACGGCGACCACAACCGTGTCACCGATCAGGGCCAGCACCAGGAGATCATCACCCTCACCTTCCTCGGTGCGGGCGGCGAGACGCTTCACACGACTGGCCCGACGGTCGATCTCGAAGACGGCGTGCTCGAGGCAACCGCCAAGTCCGACCTCGGCGAGATGACCATCGACGCCCCGGCTGTCGCAGTGCGCGCCGATCACGCTGCGACCGAGGCCACATCCAAGCACTCCCTGCATCCGGTCTGCGTCGAGCTCGTCGGTGTCCAGGTGCTGCCTTCGACCACGACTTCCACGACTACCACGATCGACGAGACGACGTCCTCGACCTCGACGACGGAACAGCCGAAGGGCACCGAGCCGCCGAAGCCGAAGACCACCGAACGGGTCCCACCGCAGCCGACGGTCTCGGTTCTCCCGCAGACGACGACACCGAACACGACGCCGCCGGCACCGACGGTCGTCGGCACCCCACGCTTCACCGGCTAGCGCCGTTCACGCCGTTCGCTTCGCTCACTAACCGAGTTTCGGCTGCGCCGAAACATCGCCACGCCGTTCGCTTCGCTCACTAACCGAGTTTCGGCTGCGCCGAAACATCGCCACGCCGTTCGCTTCGCTCACTAACCGAGTTTCGGCTGCGCCGAAACATCGCCACGCCGTTCGCTTCGCTCACTAACCGAGTTTCGGCTGCGCCGAAACATCGCCACGCCGTTCGCTTCGCTCACTAACCGAGTTTCGGCTGCGCCGAAACATCGCCACGCCGTTCGCTTCGCTCACTAACCGAGTTTCGGCTGCGCCGAAACATCGCCACGCCGTTCGCTTCGCTCACTAACCGAGTTTCGGCTGCGCCGAAACATCGCCACGCCGTTCGCTTCGCTCACTAACCGAGTTTCGGCTGCGCCGAAACATCGCCACGCCGTTCGCTTCGCTCACTAACCGAGTTTCGGCTGCGCCGAAACATCGCCACGCCGTTCGCTTCGCTCACTAACCGAGTTTCGGCTGCGCCGAAACATCGCCACGCCGTTCGCTTCGCTCACTAACCGAGTTTCGGCTGCGCCGAAACATCGCCACGCCGTTCGCTTCGCTCACTAACCGAGTTTCGGCTGCGCCGAAACATCGCCACGCCGTTCGCTTCGCTCACTAACCGAGTTTCGGCTGCGCCGAAACATCGCCACGCCGTTCGCGCTCACTAACCGAGTTTCGGCTGCGCCGAAACATCGCCACGCCGTTCGCTTCGCTCACTAACCGAGTTTCGGCTGCGCCGAAACATCGCCACGCCGTTCGCTTCGCTCACTAACCGAGTTTCGGCTGCGCCGAAACATCGCCACGCCGTTCGCGCCGAGCCCGCATCGCACGGGTGTCAGGCACCGAGCTCGAAGTGATCTTGGTCCCGGCGCGTTGTGAGCTCGGTGCCTGACACCGCGGAACACCGCCAACGAATCGGTGGATCGGGCTAAACCCCCGAGCTGAGCTTCACGCCACCACTAGGCTGTGCAGCGCCCCGCATCATCGCGGGCCCGCAACACAGTTCGCACGAGGGGAACTCAACGTGCCCGCAACCGTCGTAGTCGGCACCCAATGGGGTGACGAGGGCAAGGGCAAGTTCACCGACCTCGTTGCCAAAGAGATGCATCTCGTCGTGCGCTTCCAGGGCGGTCACAACGCGGGCCACACGATCGTGGTCGACGGCGAGTCGTTTGCTCTCCAGCTGGTGCCGAGCGGCGTGCTTTACGACCACATCACGCCCGTGATCGGCAACGGTGTCGTCGTCGACCCCCGCGTGCTCATCGCCGAGATGGACATGCTCGAGGCCAGGGGAATCGACACGAGCCGAATTCGCGTCAGTGGCAACGCACACCTGATCTTCCCGTTCCACCAGATGCTCGATGCGCTGCACGAGCGCTATCTCGGCAAGAACAAGCTGGGCACGACGAAGCGCGGAATCGGCCCGGCCTATGCCGACAAAATGATGCGCGTCGGCCTCAGGGTCCAGGATCTGCTCGACCCCAAGATCTTCGCCCAAAAGCTCGACGTAGTGCTGACCCAGACCAACAAGGTTCTCGCGAAGGTGTACAACCGCCTTCCGGTCGACGCCGACGAGATCCGCGACGAGTACCTGACGCTTTGCGACGAGCGGCTCGGCCCTCACGTCTGCGATGCGGTCGGGCTCGTTCACGAGGCCCTCGAGGCTGGTCAACATGTGTTGTTCGAGGGTGCGCAAGCGACGTTTCTCGACCTCGACTACGGCACCTACCCGTTCGTCACCTCGTCGAACCCGACGGCTGGCGGTGCATGTACCGGCGCAGGCGTTGGGCCGCGTGACCTCGATCGAATCATGGGGATCATGAAGGCGTACGTCACGCGCGTCGGTGCCGGACCGTTCCCCACCGAGCTACACGACGAGATTGGCGACCATCTCATCGACGTCGGCCACGAGTACGGCACCAACACGGGTCGCCGCCGCCGCACCGGATGGCTCGATGCCGTGATGATGCGCTACGCGGCGCGTATCAACTCGCTGACCGACCTCGCGCTCACCAAGCTCGACGTGCTCGACGGACTCGACGAGATCAAGGTGTGCGTCGCCTACGAGCACGAAGGGCAGCGGCTCGAGCACTACCCGTACCACCAATCGGTGCTCCACAAGGTCACGCCTGTCTACGAGACGTTGCCCGGATGGAGAACCGAGCTGTCATCCTTCACGGAACGCCACGAGCTACCGACCGAGGCGCGCGACTACATCGAGTTCATCGAGTCGCAGGTCGGTGTTCCGGTGTCGTTGGTCGGCGTCGGCCCCGGCCGCGACCAGTTCCTTCAGTTCAGCTGATACTCGCTGCTAGTTCGGGACCTCTGGTCCCTCATACGCAGAACGCAAGCGCTGTTCGCAATCGGCGGCGCAGCCGCACGATTGCTCCTGATGCTCGCTCAGTTCCTCTGATGCGAGGCTGCCATGGCGCGGGCTTCCGCGGCGGACAGCTCCTCGGTGCGCACCCAGGTCGTCACGGACTCCGACTCGGTCGTCTGGACGATCTCGCGCTGTTCGCGCTCGCGGCGCTTACGTTCGCGGCGAGAGATGGGGCGAACGCGCGAGCGACGCACACCGGCGGTCACCAAGGCGCATTTCACGCAGATCGTTCGCTTGTTGTTGAACGGCCGCACAAGGCAGGACCCGCAGGCTTCGCGGCCACAGTGGGCACACAGACCGGTGGCGATTTCAAAGGGGTGGGTGTCACAGTGACCGGTAATCTGGGCGGGCATCCGAACTCCTGAGCAGGCGGGCCGAGAGAGAACCCGTGGCTCACCTATCGGGAGCAGTGGCAGCGTTCTTAACCGAAACGGGTCCACCGACCCAGGAGATGAGGTCTTCATGACCACTTCGATCCTCGCCAGTCGCTACGCGAGCGACGCCATGCGAGCGATCTGGGACCCCGAGAACCGCATCGTTGCCGAGCGCGAGCTGTGGATCGCTGTTCTCGAGGCGCAGCGGTCGCTCGGGCTCGATGTCGACGACGAGGTCGTCGAGGCCTATCGGTCTGTCGTCGAGGTGGTCGACCTCGAGTCGATCGCAGCGCGAGAGCGCGAGACGCGCCACGACGTCAAGGCTCGCATCGAGGAGTTCTGTGCGCTGGCCGGCCACGAGGCGATTCATCGCGGCATGACGAGTCGCGATCTCACCGAGAACGTCGAGCAGATGTTGATCCGTCGTTCACTCGAGCTCGTGCGCGAACGCATGGTCGGTGCCATCGCTCGGCTTGCGACGCACGCGGTCGAGGACGCGTCGCTCGCGATGGCCGGTCGCTCACACAACGTCGCCGCGCAGGTCACAACCCTCGGAAAGCGTTTTGCCACCGTCGGCGAAGAGATGCTCCTGGGGTTCGACCGCATCGACGCGCTCATCGCCACCTACCCGCTGCGCGGCATCAAGGGCCCGGTCGGAACCCAACAGGATCAGTTGGACCTCTTCGATGGCGACCGGTCCAAGGTCGAAGAACTCGACCGACGGGTCGCCGAACACCTCGGGTTCACCCGTCTGTTCGGCTCGGTCGGGCAGGTGTATCCCCGTTCGCTCGATTTCGACGTCGTCTCCGCACTTCTTCAGGCGGCATCGGGCCCGGGCAGCCTGGCGACGACGGTTCGGCTCATGGCCGGCCAGGAACTCGTAACCGAGGGTTTCAAACCCGGCCAGGTCGGGTCGTCGGCGATGCCGCACAAAATGAACAGCCGGTCTTGCGAGCGAATCAACGGGTTCGTCGACATTCTCAGGGGTCATGTCACCATGGCCGGTGGGCTGGTGGGTGCTCAATGGAACGAGGGCGATGTGAGCTGTTCGGTCGTGCGTCGTGTCGTTCTCCCCGATGCCTTCTTTGCGATCGATGGACTACTCGAGACCCTGTTGACCGTGCTCGATGAAATCGGTTCCTACCCGAGCGTCATCCATCGAGAGCTCCGCCGTTACCTCCCTTTCCTCGCTACAACGCGCATTCTTTCGGTAGCGGTCGGGGAGGGTCTCGGGCGTGAAGAGGCGCACGAGATCATCAAGGAACACGCGGTCGCTGTCGCGCTCGCGATGCGCTCGACGGTCACCGACCGCAACGACTTGCTGGAGCGGTTGGCCGACGATGAACGACTGCCACTCGACGCCGCGGCGCTCGAGAACATCATCGCCGATCCGCTCGATTTCTCGGGGGCTGCTGCTGCACAGGTCGACGGGTTTGCCCGCCGCGCCAAAGCGGTCGTCGCCCGGTTCCCAGAAGCCATCGGCTACACGCCGGGGGCCCTTCTCTAGTCGGCGTGGTAGTAGGGCCTACCGAGAGATGCCTGCTCGGCTCAAGATCTCGGCTGGAACTCCAACTGCACGCCATGCCTTGTAGGTGACACCGCGCCTCTCGCTGAAATTGGCGGCGATCTCTACAAAGGCTTCTTCGAGTTCTGAGATATCGGTCTTAGCTTCCATCTTGGCGAGTTCTTCGACGAGATCCATCCGTTCCTGAGTCTTCAACACCTTCTGGAGGGGGTCGAGCGACTCGAGTTCGGCATCTATCTTCGAGATGTTGGCGCGGACGGTTTCGGCAGTTCGTTTACGTCCTCGCTTGGGTTTGTTCGCCTCGAGCGCTTCGAGATAGGCGCGCACCGCGTTTCCCTGACGTCGCCCGACTGCGAGTGCTTCGCGGTGCGCGTCGGTCATCTGTCGTTTTCCAGCCATGTCTTTCCCCCTACTTCCTGTGGAATCGGAAGCCTATTTGTCACTGCGAATGTCAAGACTAGCGCCGCTCTTGGGTAAATGACGTGGGTGGCTGCCGGTTGAATGCGTCACCGGTCCGGGCTGGTTCCTGGCCACACCGTCTGAGCCTCGCCGACACCGGGGTAGGGTTCGACCCCGTGTCAACACCGACTGCGGCCTATTCGATCAGCGTCCACGTGGCGCTCGAGAACGTCCCCGGGGTGCTCGGCCATCTCGCGGTGAAGATCGGCGATGCCGGTGGGAACATCGCTGCGATCGGCGGCTTCGAGGCCAAAGGCCCGGAGGTCGTCGAACACATCGTGGTCAACGCCCGCGACGACGAGCATGCCGCGCACATCGCCGAGCTGATGGCGGAGGTGGATGGAGTCGAGGTCTTCGGCTGGTTCGATCGCACCTTCGACATGCACGAGGGCGGCAAGATCGAGGTGCTGCCGCTGTGCTCGGTCGGCGATGCCGACGATCTGTCGATGGCCTACACGCCCGGCGTTGCCCGGGTGTGCATGGCGATCCACGACGACGTCGCCAAGTCCCACGAGTACACGATTCGCAAGAACACGGTCGCCATCGTCAGCGACGGGACCGCTGTGCTCGGACTGGGCGATATCGGACCCGAGGCGGCGATGCCGGTTATGGAGGGCAAGGCCCTACTGTTCAAGGAGTTCGGTGGGGTCGACGGGTTTCCGATCTGCCTCGACGTCGACACACCCCAAGAGCTCATCGATTCGGTGGTGCGCATTGCGCCGACATTCGGAGGCATCAACCTCGAAGACATCGCGGCGCCGGCGGCGTTCGAGGTCGAGGAGGCCCTGAAGGAGCGACTCGATATCCCCGTGTTCCACGACGACCAGCACGGCACCGCCGTCGTGGCGCTCGCAGCGTTGCGCAACGCGTTGGTGCTGCTTAACAAGAAGATGGAGGACCTTCGCGTTGTCATCGCGGGAATGGGGGCAGCGGGCGTCGCATGCGGGAAGATCCTCATCAACGCTGGCGTCGGCGAGATCGTCGGAGTCGATCGCCAGGGAGCGGTGTTCTCGGGGCGTGACAACCTCAACTTCGCGAAGACGTGGTTTGCCGAGAACACCAACCCCAACCGCGAAGACGGCTCGCTGTCCGATGTGCTGGAGGGCGCCGATGTGTTGATCGGTGTCAGCGGCCCCGGTCTGGTGACCGCGAGTGACCTGCGGCGAATGGCCGACGACCCGATCGTGTTCGCGATGGCCAACCCCGATCCCGAGATCAGGCCCGAGGAGGCCGATGGTCTTGCCGCTGTCATGGCGACCGGTCGCAGCGACTACCCCAACCAGATCAACAACGTGCTCGCGTTCCCGGGCATCTTCCGCGGCGCGCTCGACGCTTGTGCGACCGATGTGACCGAGAACATGAAGCTCGCGGCAGCCAGCGCGATAGCCGACAGCATCCCCCACGACGAACTCCGACCGGACTTCATCGTGCCGTCGGTGTTCGACAAGTCGGTCCCGGTCAAGGTCGCCGCCGCCGTTGCCGAAGCCGCCGTCGCCGACGGCGTCATCCGCACCTAGTCCGCAACCGAAATTTCTGCGAGATGTCGCGCATGCGCGACCGACTGCAGACAGAACGCGACGGTTCGCCATTCGTCTGCGAGATGTCGCGCATGCGCGACCGAGTGCAGAAAATTCGGGGAGGGCAAGTAGCCTCGGCCGCGCCGGATCTGTGAAGAGGTAGCGACATGGACTTCGACTTTTCGACTGAGCAAAAGGAGTTCCTCGCCGAGGTCGAGGCCTTCCTCGACGCGCACGATGACCCCGAGATCTTCGACGTCACCCGAGAGAACATGGCCCAGATCGTCGACACGCCGAAGCGTCGCATGTTGATGAAGAAGATGGGCGAGCAGGGCTGGCTGGGCATCACATGGCCCAAGGAGTACGGCGGGAGCGAGGGCGAGGGCGTCTACGAGTACCTCCTCAACGAGGCGTTGGCAGGTCGAGGTGGTCCCCAGATCGGCAAGGGCGTCGGCATCATCGGCAAGACCCTCATCGCGCACGGATCGGAGTTCCTCAAAGAGGAGTTCCTTCCCAAGATCCTGGCTAACGAGGTCGAATTCGCCGTGGGCTACAGCGAACCCGATGCGGGCTCGGACGCCGCGTCGATGAAGCTCAAGGCGACCCAGACAAAGGGTGGATGGATCCTCAACGGGCAGAAGACCTGGACGACATCGGCGCACTTCGCCGAGTGGTACTGGGTCGGAGCTCGCACCGACCCCGATGCCGCGAAGCACTACGGCATCACGCTCTTTCTCGTCCCGATGGACCACCCCGACATCACGGTGCAGGGCATCTGGACCATGGGCGATGAACGCACCAACGACGTCTTCTTCGACGACGTATTCGTGCCCGATGAGTACGTCGTCGGCGAGCTCAACCACGGGTTCCAGTACATCTCCCAGGCGCTCGATCTCGAGCGTTTCACGATGTTCACGTTCTCGCCGGTCAAACAGCGCCTCGACCTCTTGTTGGACCACATCCGCACCGCAAAGAGAGACGGCAGACCGTTGAAGGACGATCCCCGCGTGCGGTCCAAGGTCGCCGAGCTGGTCACGGATGCCGAGGTCGCAAGGTGCATGGGGCTTCGTGTGGTCGATGCGTCGATGAAGGCCGAGCACGGTGGTGGTCCGCCCCCGACGATCGAATCTTCGGAATACAAGCTGTTCACCACCGAGTTCTCCAAGCGACTGGCGAATGCTTCGATGGACCTCGGCGGTCCAGGCGCACAACTCCGAGTGAAGACCGAGGAGGCACCGATGGAGGGTCGAGCCGAATCGACCTACCGGTACACGGTGCTCGACACAATCGGAGGCGGCACCTCCGAAGTGCAGAAGAACATCATCACCCGCCGCGGCCTCGGACTCCCGAAGAACTTCTGACGTGGCCGCAATGCTCGACGGCATCTACGTCCTGGACCTCGCGAGCGTGGGCCCGGCGGCGCGCGCCTCGCGTTGGCTCGCCGACTACGGCGCAGCAGTCACCAAGGTTGGGCCGGTACCTCGCGATCGAGGGGTGCAGATCACCCCTCCGGCGTACGCGTACAGCGCGTCGCGGGGGATCGACCGCGCGCTCTTCGACCTCAAGTCGAAAGAGGGTCGCGAGGCGTTCATCGCGCTTTCCCGCACCGCCGACGTGGTCATCGAAAGCTTCCGACCCGGCGTCGTCGACCGCCTCGGCATCGCCTACGACGACCTGCGAGCCGACAACCCGGGGCTCGTCTACTGCTCGACCTCCGGCTACGGACAGGACGGCCCGCGCAGCGCCTGGGCCGGCCATGACCTGAACTACCTCGCTGCCGCCGGCTATCTGCACTGCTCGGGTCGTGGCGCCAACGGCGGTCCGGTGCTGCCCGGCGCCACCGTCGCCGACAGCGCCGCAGGCGGTTTGCACGCGGTCGCCTCGATCTGCGCGGCGCTCGTGGCGCGGGGCACGACAGGAAAGGGCGCCCATCTCGACGTGTCGATCGCCGACGGAACGCTGTCGCTCATGTCGCTCTACGTCGACGAGTACTTCGCCACCGGTACCGAACCCGGGCCCGGCCATTACATACTCACCGGACGAAATGCCTGGTACGACGTCTACGAAGCGCGCGACGGCCGGTGGCTGGCTGTCGGCGCCATCGAGCCCCACTTCTTCGCCAACCTCTGCAACGCCCTCGGCTGTGAACGATGGCTCGAGCACCAATACGACGACGACGTCCAGGACTCGATGCGCAAGGACTTCGCCGCGGCCTTCGCAACACGCGATCGCGACGACTGGGTCGGCGAGCTCGGTCCTTCCGACACGTGCGTCTCCGCGGTCCAGACGATTCCCGAACTCGTCGAAGATGAACAGTTCGCAGCACGGGGAGCCTTCGTCGATGTCGAGCATCCGACCGCCGGAACACTGCGACAGGTCGCGGCGGTGCTCGCCGGCCAGGGCGATGCCGAGACGATGACGGTTCGCGATCAGTCGAGCACGAACACGTCCGAGCGACTCACAGCGGCAGGGCTGTCCGACCGCGAGATCGAGGACCTGATGAACAAGGGAGTGGTCGCATGACCGACCTGATGGAGATCCCCGATGACGTGAGCGCCAAGATCGGCAAGATCCAATACGAGGAGACCGGAGACTTCCCTGTCGAGCGCGGGTACATCTGGAACACCTGCGCGGCGGTGCAGAACGGCAACCCTCTGTTCTGGGACGCCGACACAGCGGAACACATCACTGCCGGCCAGATTGCTCCACCGACAATGCTGTCGGTTTGGTTCCGGCCCCATCATTGGAGCCCCGGCCGGACTGAGGAAGCGGTTCCCCTCCAGGCGCACTTCGATCTCAAGGAAGAGCTTTCGCTGCCCGAGGCGATCATCTCGGAGAACACGATCACATTCCACGACCCGGTGCGTATCGGCGACATCATCACGAGCCGCCAGGTGCTCCGCTCGATCAGCGACCCGAAGACGACCAAGCTCGGCACCGGCCGCTTCTGGGTGCTCGACGTCGAGTATGTCAACCAGAACGGTGCGCTCGTGGGCGTCGAGAGCTACACGGCATTCGGCTACGTGAAGGGGGAGCGATGAGCCATCCGCTTCTGCTCGATGACGTCAGTACCGGCGACGAGCTCCCGCCGCTCACCCACGATGTCTCCGCCACGACGGTGGTGCTCGGTGCGCTCGCCTCGCGCGACTGGCGTCCGATGCACCACGACTACGACTTCGCTGTGAACCGCAACGGCACCAGGGACATCTTCCTCAACACCCCCAATCAGGCGGCTTGGTTCGAGCGGTTCGTGACCGACTGGACCGGACCGACGGGGCGCCTGGGGCGCATGACCTTCCGCATGCGCGTCTCGGTGTTTCCCGGCGATCGCATGCAGTTGTCGGGCACCGTCACCGGCACCGGGGTCGATGACGTCGGCTGCGGTTGGGTGGAGCTCGACGTGACCCTCACCGCCGACGATCGTGTGGCCACGACGTGTGCGGTACGCGTCGCCGTGCCGACCGGACCCGACGACAACCCCTGGGATCGAACCGGCGACAGCTGGCTGCCCAACCCGATCGAGAGTTAGGAACCAATGGACCTCGACTTTTCCGAAGAACAGGACATGCTGCGCGAGGCGGTTCGCGGGCTCTGCGAGGACAAGGCCTCGATGGCGGCCGTTCGAGACCTGGAGAATGACGCGATCGGGTACGACCCCGAGTTCTGGAGCCAGCTGGGCGCGTTGGGTATCACGGGTGCGCTCGTACCCGAGGAGCACGGCGGCTCGGGAATGTCGATGCTCGACGCGGTCGTCGTGTACGAGGAACTCGGCCGATCGCTAGCGCCCTCGCCTCACTTCCCGAGCGCGGTTGTGAGCGCAGGGGTTCTCGTTCGCAGCGGTTCCGACGAGCAGAAGACCGAGTGGCTTCCGCGAATGGCAGCGGGCGATGCGGTGATCGTTCCCGCCTGGCTCGAACCCGACAACAGCTCGTCGGAGACCGGGGTCCAGATGCCGGCGACCGTCGACGGCGAAACCGCCGTTCTGTCCGGGGCGAAGCGGCACGTCTTCTTCGCATCTTCAGCCGACCGACTGCTCGTGCTCGCTCGAACGGGTGACGGCGTCGAATGCTTTCTCGTCGACCCGAATGCCGATGGCGTGACCTTGACCCAGCAGATGAGCGTGGCGTCCGACACCCAATACCGGGTCGATTTCGACGACGTCGCGGTTCCGCTGGCCGACCGCGTCGGCGAGGCGGGCGCCGGATGGGAGCTGTGGCACGACACGATGCTCGATGCGGCAATCCTCGCAGCGGCCCAGTCGATCGGCGGTGCCCGGCGCGCTCACGAGATCACCTGCGAGTACGCCAAGGAGAGGGAGCAGTTCGACAAGCCGATCGCGGCGTTCCAAGCGATCAGTCACTATCTCGCCGACGGCACGACGAATATCGACGGCGGTCGCGTTCTCGTGCATCAGGCAGCGTGGGCCCGCGACAACGACAGATCGATCGAGCAGCTCGCGCCGATGGCGAAGCTGTTCGCGACCAAGACCTACAGACAGGTGACCGCCACGGCGATTCAGGTGCACGGCGGCATGGGATTTACAGTCGAGTGCGACGCGCAGATGTACTTCAGACGCGCCAAGAGCCTCGAGCTCAACTGGTGGGACCCGCCCGTCCTCGAAGACCTCATCGCCGAACAGGTGCTGGGTTGACCCAACGTGAACCAGTGCCAGGCAGACGCAGCGCTCGAGGGATCACCTTAGCCTGGATCCACCGAAATGAGTTGATGCCCCGTAGTCCAGGCTTCGCATCACTGCCTTCCAGGCGGGCCGTTCTAGCGCCACGGAGGCGCTTTCATCGACGGTCACGAGGCGTACCTGTTGCCAAGAGCCTCCGTGGCTTGAACGGCCTTCCGGAGGGGCGATGTAAACGGCTAGAAACGGTGGATCCAGGCTTAGGGGCCGACCTTCACGTGGCGACGACCTCGTAAAGACGCCAGTCGTCATCGATGCCCTTTAGCCGGTGACTACCGCGGTCTTCGAACTCGATAGGTCCGCCCATCATCATGTCCCGCACGGTTGAGGACACGAAGATTCCGCCATCGGTTGCGGCCTGCTCGACCCGCGCGGCGATGTTCACCGCGATACCCGTGACATCACCGTTCTCACGGATCTCGATCTGTCCAACATGCAGGCCGGCTCGGATAGAGATTTCCAGGTCGGCCAACGCCATGCGAAACGACACTGCAAAGTCCACTGCGTGATCGGGCATTTCGAAGTAGGCGAGCAAACCGTCCCCGGTGCTCTTGACGATCGTGCCTCCGATCCGATCACAGATATTCCACGCAAGCCGATCGTGTTGATCGAGAAGTTCTCGCCACTCGGTATCGCCTCTGGCTGCCGTTGCGCTGGTGGATCCGACGATGTCGGTGAAGACGACGGTGGCGAAACGACGTTCCGTCGGCTCATCCACCGGATGGCCGGCAATGAAGGACACCAGTGGTGCGGCGACCTCCAGCCAGTCTTTGCCGAACCAGTAGAAGTGATCCCCGCCTTCGAACAACAAGCGCTCCGCGTTTGGGATGCGTTCCGCCAGCAGATCGCCGGATTCGGCAGGCACTACCCGGTCCCCACGGCAGTTAGCGACCAGTGTGGGCGCGGTGAGATCGGGGAGCTCGTCCCAAGCGTCGAAGCCCAACACATCGATCGCATGCCTGGTCACATCGTTTGCCGAAGCCGATTGCCTTTGGTAGCGCTCCATCCAGCGCACGAAGCCCTCGTTTTCGATGTGGTCGGGAGCAAATCGCTCGAGGAGTGGGCGCGCGTTCTCACCCCATTCGGCGAACACGCCGATGAAGAAGAGCATCTTCTCCTCCATCTCTTCCTCTGACTGCAGCTTCGCGGTGATAGTTGCTCCGGGCGAGGAATTGGCCAGAACCAGTTTGTTGACCCGCTCAGGGTGAGACGAAGCGAACAGTTGACAGATGATCCCTCCTTCTGAGAGTCCGACCAAGCTGGTCGATTCGACACCAGCCACGTCGAGTACAGCCAGCATGTCCATGACCCGCTCCTCTATCGTGGGTGGATCATCGGAGCGGTCTGAAAGACCCATCCCGCGCTTGTCAAAGGTTGTGACGCGGCAGTTCCGACCCAACCAGTCGAGCACGCGTCTTCCGAATTCGTGCTCCCACTGCATCTCGATGTTGCTGAACAGCGGTGGAACCAGCATGACGTCAGGTCCCTCGCCCCACTGAGCCCATGCAATTCTCGCCATGCCGTTGTGTGCGTACCTGACTTCTGGTGCAGTTGACATCCTGGAACGCTAGACCGAGGCGGTCTAGCGCGTCTCGCATGTCCATCTGCCTATGCGGGCGACAGGTTCTGTTCTGCTGTCGAGCGGCCGACCGAGGTGGAGCCTCTATGTATTCCGCTTCCGCTCAGTCCACAGCCAGCGTGGACATCGTGGTCGGTCGGATGCGTTGGGCAATGGCCGAGCCGGTCCAGGCGACGACCGCGGCTACGAGCGGGACGGCGAGGACGAGAAGACCAGCTGCGAGCCATGGGAACCGAATCGGGTCGTGGTTCTGCTGATTTGCGATCACGACCCAGGTAGGCACGAACCCGACCGGCACAGCGAGCGCTCCGCCTAGCACGCTCATCCACCAGGCGCGGGCGCCGGCTAGCCGACGCATCGACGCCGGCTTCGCCCCGACCGCGACCAATACGTCGCGCTCCTCGCGGCCTTCAGCTGCGGCGAGCGCGAGCGCGACTGTGATCACACCGAGCATCAGCACCATCGCTATTCCGACCAGCAGCGCTTGGATCTGTGCGTCGGAGATCTCGGTAGCCGGCGGGCGCTCGAAGCTGATGTCGAAGAAGCGCTGTCCCAGAAAGGTCCCGTCGATCGGATCGATCGGCGGCGGGGTGTCGAGCGCGAACAGGTCGAATGGGTCGTCCTGCTCGAGATTTCTGGCGACATCATCGAGCGCACCCCGCTGATCGGAAGTGAGCGCCTCGTCGGTGATGGCCAATAGTCCGTTCGTACCCGTGGTCAGCTCGGCTGCGTCCGCCAACTCCTTTGTGACCATGAGGAACGAGAAGGCCCGAGGCAGGTCGTCGGGGATCTTCGCAATCGAGAACCTCGTCAGCTCATCGGGGAGCTCGATCTGAACCTGGGCCAACTCGAGGACCTGTTTCAAGTTCATGTCGTAGATGCGATCGCCAACGCCGAGCCACCCATTCGGGTCGGCCATGACGCCGGCCTCTTTGAGCCTGGCACTTTCGTCGGCGCTCATGCCGAGGACGTCGGCGAGAGCATCGTCGACGATGAGCAGCTGCGTCGGCAGGAACCCGAACTCTCCAGCAGGGGGCGTAAACGCGTATTGCAGCCGATGGAATTCCGTGTCCGATCCGAGGATCGGCTCGAATTCAGCCAGCAGCAGGTCTTCATCGAACAGCAAGGTCTCGCTGCTCGACCCGTAGTTTGTGGCGAGCACCATGTTGTCGGGCAGGTACGGCGGTTCGGTTGGTGTTGCGAACTCGTCGGGGTCATCGGAGGCCAGCGCGGTCGACGCTACGACCGTGATGGCGCCGACGACTGCGATGGCCGTTACGACAGCGGCCGTTCGCATGCGGTTGCGGGCGAGTCCCCGGGCGGCGAGCTTTGTCGTCCCTCGAGTTCGTGCGCCGAGCGGCCCGAGAGCGCTCACGATCGCCGGACTGGCGAACGAAGCACCGGCGAGGATGCCGAGCCCGCCGAGGATTGCGACTGCCGCGAGGAGATCGCCCGCCGGTTCGGAGCGTCCGGCCAGCGTGACCAGCAGCAACAAGAGCGTGCCGCCGGTGAACGATGCGAGACCGATCGGGACGAGGAGGCGAGGGACGCTGCCCAACGGCCTGCGGCCGGCCAGCGCACTGAGCACCGGCACGCGGGCGACACTTCGTGCCGGAACCCAAGCGGCCGCTGCGGCGGCGAGGGTGCCCGTGGCGATGATGACCGCCAGGTCGAGTGGCCGCACATCCCAGCTGCTGAAGGAACGGTTTGCAATCGCTTCGAACCACCCTCGCCCGAGCCATAGGACGGTGAGCGCGCCAAGCGTTCCGACAATCGATCCGGCCAACCCCGACCACGCACCCTGGAGCGTCATCGTGCGAGACAGCAGAGCGGGTTCGGCGCCGTTGGCCGAGAGCTGACCGAGGGTGAGGAGTTGGCGTCGCGCGCTCGTGGCGAACGCGGCGGCGATGACGATGCCGACCGCGGCGAGACTCAGCGCACCGATGACCCAGCCCCAGGCGATCGTTGACGCATCGTCCTCGGTGGGGTCGGTCCACAGGGGGTTACCTCCTCTCGTCGAAAACCCGTTGGCGAAGCCGTCGCCGCCAGCCATTCGCCTGAGCTCGGGAATTGCGACCAGTTCGTCGACGGGACCATCGATGAGCAGCGTTCGGTAATGCCCGTTGTGCTGGAGGCGCTCGAATGGGAAGTCGCCGACGACCATGATCGCCGATTCGTGTGCCCGCCGCAGTCGGCCGATGCCGACGACGCGGTAGGTCGCGTCGGGGCGGTCGAGCATCAGCTCGTCGTCGACCGTGACGGCGAGCTCGTCCGCCAGGTCCGGGGAAAGCAACACCTCATCGGCCGACCGAGGCGCACGCCCACGTCGGATGTCGACGATGCCATCGGTCAAGAGGTCGTCGAGCGGGATGTCGCTGAATTCGACCCGCTGCAGACGGCCGTCGGAATCGTGGATGGCCGCATACATCGTCGAGTACTCGACCGCCCGCGCTTCGTCGGGCAATGCCTCGACGACGGCTTCGGAGTTCTGGTTCCCGTTGAGGTATGCGAAGGCCACGTCGGACTGGCCATACCTCTCGACGTGCTCAAAGCCGAGGGGATCGTTGCGGGTTCGGTAGAGCACGTCTGCAGTGACCATACCCATGACCGGGAGGGCTACGAGCAGCGTGACGAGGAGTGTTCGGCCGGGCCGGCGGCGCACCTCGCGACGCGCCAGGCGCGAGGCGAAACGCCAGCGAGGCCACCATTTCGGCGCGTTCATCGGAGCACTCCAATCGCTTCGCCGTCGACCGATGCGTCCGGCCTCGCTGCGAGCGTCTCGTCGACGATCGCGCCGTCTCTCATGAACACGACGCGGTCGGCCCAAGAGGCGAATCGCGGTTCGTGGGTGACCATCACGACTGCCGTACCGGTTTCGGCCGGAAGCCGCGCGAGCATCTCGACCACCTGGT
The DNA here is from genome assembly GCA_965216815.1 of Acidimicrobiales bacterium. Classification (GTDB taxonomy): domain Bacteria; phylum Actinomycetota; class Acidimicrobiia; order Acidimicrobiales; family SHLQ01; genus JADFOM01. The sequence goes on from OZ244202.1 coordinate 1,212,857, forward strand.
CGCTGTTGAGAGTGTCGAGCGACCCGGTCGGCTCGTCAGCCAGCAGCAGCCGGCGCGTGCCGACGATCGCCCTGGCAATCGCGATTCGTTGTTGTTGCCCTCCCGAGAAGTCATCGGGGTATCGATCGAGCGGCCCATCGAGTCCGGTCGCGGTGAGGGCATCGACCGCGCGGCTTCGGGCCTCACCGACGCCGATTCCGTCGAGCTCGAGCGGCAACATCACGTTCTCGATCGCGGTCAGCGCCGGGACGAGGTTGAGGCGCTGGAAGACGTAGCCGACGTCGCGGCGGCGCAGCTCGGCCTGTTCGGCACCATTCATCGAGCTGAGGTCGACACCGCCCACCCTGACCCGACCGGCGCTGGGCTCTTCGAGCGCACCACCGAGGTGAAGCAGTGTGCTCTTGCCGCACCCGCTCGGGCCCATGACCGCGACGAACTCTCCTTCGCCGACGGTGAGGTTGATGCCCTTGATGGCGTAGACCTCGGCGGCGCCGGAGCCGTACGACTTAACTACGTCGATCATCTCGAGAATCGGGGCATTCATGGGTGGGTCCTCATTTCATAGATTCGGTGAGAGCCGACTCGGCGAGGCGGGCCTCGCACAGATCGAGCCAGCGGAGGTCTGCTTCGGCACGCACCACCAGTGCGTCGTCGACCATGCGTGCGGCGAGATCGCGTTCGTCGCCGGCGCTGCGCCGACGCTGCTGTAGCAACGCGACGAGAGCGCTGCGATGGTGCGTGATGACGTCGAGGCCGTGCTGGGGTCCGCGCTCGATCGCCATCAGCACCTTCAACATCAGCTCATCGCGAGGTGGTGGCTCGGCGGCGGGCACCGTCTCCCACCATGCGCCCAAGGCCATCGTGCCCGAGTCGGTGATCGAGTAGGTCTTGGTGGCGTTGCCTTCCTCGTCATCGCTGGCTTCGACGTCGACGAGGCCGTCGCGCTCGAGCCGATCGAGGGTCGTGTAGACCTGCCCGACGTTGAGCGGCCAGATGCCGCCCGTAGCGCTCTCGAACTCGGTCTTGAGCTGGTATCCGTGTCGTGGCCCGGCGTCGAGCAGAGCCAACAGACCTTCGCGTACTGCCATGGTTACGCAGTATGCATACTCAGTATGCATAAGTCAAGTCGAAGCACAGTTCCGTTGACGCTCAAGCGACGACGGCGTCGAGAATCGGATCGGCCATGGCGTGGGCGTAGCGATAGGCGCCGGATGACCACCTGGCGCAGATGTCGGTGACGCCCCTGACGGCGGGACCGGACCCGGGGCAGAAGTGCGCACCATCGGGTGCACGGACGATGATCTCACCATCGACGCAGCCGAGCGACTCGTCCTCGAAATCCATGCACGGCAGCGTGTCGGTGTAGGCGTCGCCCGGGGACAGGGCTGTGCCGGTTTCGATCACGTGCACGCCCGCCTGTTCTGCAGCGGTGTCGCGATAGAGGGTGCGCAGCGCCGCCGCTTCGGGCGTGGCGTCGCGCGATATCGGGGCGACGACCACGAAGACGTCGATGCCGCTGGAGTTGGCGATGGCGATAGTCCAGTCGAGTGCTGCGGCGTAGGCCGCTGTGTGCGCCTCGCCTGTGAGGCCCTGGCCGGTGCTGTCGAGCATGCATTGCGTCAGGGCGTTGCCCGAGAAGGCGACGACGATCGCCTCGACCGATCCGCCGGCGACCACCTCTTGGATCTGGTCGTCGAAATCGCACAGCGCGGTACCGCCCATTGTGACCGTGGTCGTCGAGACGCCCGATCCGGCGAACGTTTCGACGAAGAGCTCGTGGGATTCGTAAGCGAGCGAGTCGCCGAACAGCACGATGTCGATCGAGCCGTCGGTCCCCGCGACGATTCTCGGCTGCGGCTGCGGTCCCGGCGCTGGTTTGGGTTGCGGCTCGGGCTCGGGTTCTGGTGAGGGCTGGGGTCGTGGCGTTTCAGGCCGTGGTTGAGGCCTTGGATCGATCGGCGCCGGCGGGGTCTCGGGCGAGGTGGCCACGAGGCTGGTAGGTGTTGGTGTCTCCTCGAAGGCAGCGGCCGGAGCCCGAAGCGACGCGACGGCGAGCCCGCCCGCAACCAGTGCTAACGCAAGCGGAACCAACAGCCATGTCTGGCGAGCTCGGGCGAATCGAGTGTCTGCGTCGGTGTCCATACCCCCAAAGGTGACCGACCGAACTCGCTCGGTCTGTGGGCTCACCGACGGTAGGAGTGTGCCGTCCGTCACGTCTTCTAGATCGAAATCGCATCGCATATTCAATAGACGTATGAGCGGGGCAATTAGTCTACTAATATTTATGTCAATTGTGTGACGAGGCCTGCGATACCAATACTGACAACAATCAAGTGAGTCATCGAGTCGGATCTATAGCAAAGAATTAGCAGGACGGTGGGTCATCCATATATAGAAATACGGGCCCGTAGAGATCCTTCGTCTCACACACTCACGAGGGACCCGAAAGGTCTACCCAGAGCGTGTTACAGCCTCATGACGACGCTGATCACGGGCCTCAGCCGCCCATCGTGATCGAGAGACTGGAGAACCGGCAGTGGTGAACCGAGGCGTCGTACCCACACTCGAGCGAGCCACCGACCGGGGTGTCGAGCCGCTCACCGGAGTCGAGGGTGATCTCGAGGCGGAAGAGCTGGCGGCCGGCCTCGATGCCCTCGTTCGTGATGTCGACCGATTGCCAATTCGCAAACATCTCCAGCGCCTCGGGAAGCCGCTCACCTGTGTCGGTGAAGAGGTCGACATCCTCGGTGAGGAACCCATCGAGGTCGTCGGTCTCGCCCTCGATCGCACGACGGAGGAACTCGTCTAGCTCAAAAAAACCCTGCTGCATCGGAACCTCGCCCGAGTCGCCGGCCAGCGAGAGCTCCCCATCGGCCATCGTGTAGGTCCAGCTTCGCGACGCGGTCGAGACCGCGTGTGGCGCCCACTCGGGCCGGTACGACTGGGCGATGCCGAACAGGCCGTCGGACATCTCGTCGACGATCAGATCTGCACCGGGCAGCTGCTCGTAGAAGCTCATCGGCCCCACCAATCGAGGTCCGTCCGACGAAGCGGCGAAGACCAGCACGCCGGCATCAGCGCCCGACCCGCCGGTCGTCAACGGCATGATCGCCTCGGCCGAGCCGTCGCCGTCGAGGTCCTCAAAAAACACCGAATCGAGCTGCACGTACCCGTACGCGTTGCCGAGCTCTACCTCCGGGCCGGCGCCGGGCAGGAAGCTCCCTCCCGACTCGGACAGCACCTCGATTTCGGGGGTCGCCGCGATTGCGGTGCTCCAGTCCTCGAGCGACAAGGAGGCCAGGTCGAGCGCGGGGCCGGGTTGGTCGGCGTTCGGATCGTAGAGAGAGAGGAACGACCCATCGGCTGAATATCGGGCGTAGAGGTCGGGGACTTCTTCGAACGAGTAGAAGCGAAGGCGCAACACGTCGGCGGATTCCCAGGCGACGAACTCGTTGGACAACAGTCCGTCGAGCTCGGGAACCTCACGGTCGAGCTCGATTCGCGTCGCAGTGCCGTCCGATGCCACCTCGACGATGCTGTTGCGGCCGGAGTCGAACCCGTGGTCGCGGATCGCGAGCCGGTTGGCCCCCGGAGCCCAGCGAGCGACGTCGAGTGAACCGCCTCCCACCTCCTCAAGTCCCGGGTACTCGACCGGGTGTTCCGATCCGTCGAGCAGATCCCGAATGACCAGTCGGGTGTTGCCGGTGCAGGGGTGTTCGGCCGACGGTGCGAAACCCTCGTCGATGGTCGACAGATATGCGAGGTAGCGCGCCGACGAACTGAGCGATGGGCGCACGCCATCCGCGATCTCGGTGACCTCCCCGGTTCGGCCGTCGACCCGCAGAAGCGCTCGATCGCATTCGGCGCTGGCGTTGGGGTTCGCCGACCTGTCGACGCCGACATAGAGGTCGCCCAGCGCAGGCACCGCGACCGGGTCAGACCTCAGCGCTGCCTCGTCGAGCACGGTCGTCGTGCCGGCACCGACTACGAACTCGACTGCCCGTGGAGGATCGTCGTCGGTCTTGCGCTGCACGATGCGGCTGTCGGGTGGACGTTCGTTGACGACGGTTGCGCCTGCGTCGTGAACGAGGACGAACAGGTCGTTGCGCCGGTCGTCGGTGTCGGTCCCGACGACAGCGTAGATCTCGCCGCCGCCGGGCTCATCGGGCAACCTCCGCGAGCAGAATCGAGGATCGGCGGGAGCGAGGTCATCGCAGTCGCCGTCGTACTCAAAACCCTGTGCCGCCAGGTGTGCAGCTATCGCGGCTTGGACGTTCTCGCCTGTGGTGGGTGTCATACGCGGAGGGATTGTGTCCTGTGCGGGCGCCGAGACGGAAGGGGGCGGCGTGTCTGGTGTCGTCGGGTCCGTCGCGAGGGGTGGCGTCTCCACTTTCGTGCTGTCGTCGCCGGTCGCCGCCATGACGATCAGCACGATCGCGGCTGTTGCAGCCGCAGCACCCAACGCCATGGGCACAGCGAAGCGACGCCACCTGGGGCCGGCTTCGGCGGTGATCCGCTGGTATGCGGCACCGACATCGGTGGTCCGCTCGCGGCGATCGACGAGACGGTCGAACGCCGCGGCTACAGGATCGTGCTCGTTCGGTGTGCGGTCGCTCACAGCGCACCTCCTTCGCTCAGGCGTTCAGCAAGCCGTTGTCTGGCTCGGCTGAGGTGGGTCGTGGCGGTGGAAACGCTGCAGTCGAGAACCTCGGCGATCTCGGCCACCGGCAGGTCCTCGATGTAGAAGAGGGCGACGGCGCCACGTTGCTTGGCCGGCAGGCGTGCGACTTCCGCCCAGACGGGATGGTCGACGTCGGCGGGTGGTTCGGTGAGATCGATGGCCCGCTTCTGGCGGAGGTGGCGGCGCTCGACTCCGAGTCGGCGCCTGCGGCTCGTAGCGAGGTTGATCGTGACTCGCCGCAGCCACGCGCCCGGCCGGTCGTATTGCGAAACGGCGTCCCATCGGTCATTGGCTCTGCTCATGGCCTCCGCCGCGATGTCCTCGGCCGCCGACGGGTCGCCCGACACCGCTTCGGCCAGTGCGACCATCTTCACGAATTCCCTGTGGAAGAAGTCGGTGAACCGCTCGGCGACGACGCCTGAAATCGCAACCTCGGTTGCTTCATCCGGCTCGGTCACAACTGCCTCCACCGCGGGTGTCCCTTCGCGTCGTTGCCCACGCACACCCGATGTCCGTCGCGAATGTCCACAACCAAAGGTTACGAACCCGTGACGATCCTGTCCGGGTCGACGCTCAGTAGCGGCGGCCCTGGCGCAACGAGGCGACCAGCAGTGCGATGCCGGCTGCCATCACGACGAGCCCGACGAGCAGGGCGGGGATGCTCTCCGCACCGGCATATGAGAATACGGACACGGTCATGGGCACTCCGCGACCCCTAGCGGACTTCGCGGCGAACGCGGCCGCGTGAACCGTTGTGGAGGACCAACCCGCTGGTGATGAGCACGAGTCCGAGTCCGAGCAACCCGCTAACCGTCACACCGGTGAATGCGAGCGGACCCGAAGGCTGCTGGTTGCCTCCCTGGCCTGTCGTATTCGTGGAGGATCCATCGTGTGAGATGAGGTCCGCGTCGGGACTCGAGATGTCGGCCTGTCCGATCGGACACGTAGCGGTGGCGAACGCGTCGGCTTCATTGGTTTCGACGGGCGTCGTACATGTCGGATCGGAGAGATTGCCCACGAGTGAGTTCGCCGTGTCGGCGCCAAGTAGGGCGAAGGCGCCGATCGCAGCCAGAACAACGGCCGCCACGACCGGTCTGGTGATGGACATGGTGCGCCCATCGGCACAGACTTGCCGACAATGAGAGATTCACGTCCCGCCCTCGCGGCATGGCAACGCTTCTGCGACCGCCTCAACACGCTGGGCGAGAGTCTGTTCGAACCCCCATACCCGGCGGGCGAATCAGCACAGGTCGAGGGGATCGCCCATCTTTCCGACCAGGTGGTGTGCTGGCTGGCTTGGACGACCGAACATGCCGATCCCGACCGGCCGCGATTCCATCGCCAGAACGATCTCGTCACGCAGTGGGGCGGACCCAACTACGACAACGTGTACCGCCACGCCCGCATCGACCCATCGCACCGCTATCGCATCGGTGGATCGATGCACGGATGTGACCAGTGGCTGCTGGCCCTGCGCTCGGGATTCATGCACACCGACACCTGGGGCACGCTCGCCGAGGTGACGGCATCGGAGTTGGGCATCGGGCGGGGTGATGATTTCGAGGTGCTGCTCGGCGGGCCGGACGGCATCGAGATTCCCGGAGGCGTGGTCATGGCTTCGGTGCGCGAGTACTACTACGACTGGACCGACGATCCCCCGGCGACCTTCTACATCGAGTGTCTCGATGGTGGGGGACCGGCCGAGGTCGACGGCAGCGATCTTGCCGACCGGTTGGACGAGGCAGTGTCGCTCGTCGAGTCGTCGATGCAGTTCTGGAACCGCTATCAGGTCGACGCCCGGTCGACCAGGCTGGTGAACTCGTTCGACCAACCGGTCGACGTCGCGAAGGGCTTATCGGTCGCTCGCTATGCCTTCTGTTTCTGGCAGCTCGACGATGACGAGGTTCTCGTCATCGACACCGAGGTCCCCGATGCCGAGTACTACAGCGTGCAGGTGTATTCGCTCGGCTGGTTCGAGCCCGTCGACATCGACAGCCGACTCACGGGGCGCAACCACACCCAACTCCATGTCGTCGACGGACGCGTGACGATCGAGCTGTCGGCTCGCGACACGGGCACGCGGAACTGGATCGACACCGGCGGACGTCGAGAGGGGCTGTGCAGCCTTCGCTGGTTCTGGCCGGCCGACGGTGCTGCCGCTCCCGCGCCAAGAACGCTGGTCAGCCGGCACGCCGATGTCGCCGAAACGTCGGTCGACGCCGAAGCTCGGTCGGCCGAGATCGAGGCGCGCAGGCGCCATCTCGCCCGGAGGTTCGCCACATGAGCAACTGGGTGGAGGAGCTCAACGCGAACCCCCCGCCGATCGTCGCCCACATCGCCGAGGCTCCCTTCGAACCGGGAGCCTTGTGTGCCGAGGCGGCCGCCGTGCTCGGCCGCGACCCCGATAGCCCGGGCCTGTTCGGTAACGGTGACTTTCGTGAGCCGCTGTCGGTATTGTGCGGCGCGCTGGAGAGCGAAGCGAACCTCACGGTGTTGGGACGATGGATCACACATCGGTTTCTGCAGCGCCTGTTGCAAGTGCGAATTCAACTGGCCGACCTCGTCGGCGATGATCCCAGCCTCACCGCTGAAGCGATCGAGCGACCCATCGTCATACTCGGACCTCCCCGCAGCGGCACGACCCGGGTTCATGCTTTGTTCGCGGCCGACCTGGCACATCGCGCCCCGCGAGGTTGGGAGCTCCTCCGTCCGGTGCCGCCGCTGGCCCCGGACGAGGATGTCGCGCCGCGGCGCCGGCTTGCGCAGGCCGAGCTAGCGCTCCCACAGGCGATGGGCACCGGGTTGTCGGCGATCCATCACTACGACGCAGACATGTACAAGGAGTGCCTGTCGGCGATGTCGTTCTCGTTCCGGTCCGAGGAGTTCGTCAGCCGCTACCGCGTGCCGAGCTACGTGTCGTGGCTACAGAGTTGTGACATGGCTCCGGCCTATGAGATGCATCGCCTCGTGCTTCAGGTTCTGCAACGACGTCAGCCGACGCGGAGATGGGTGCTCAAATCGCCGGTGCACCTGCAGTCGATCGGTGTGTTGATGGCGACCTATCCCGACGCGCTGCTGGTTGTCACGCATCGCGATCCACAGACGGTGCTGGGTTCGGTCACCGATCTCGTCGCGACCCTCCGCGGAGTCCATTCCGACAGCGTCGATCGCGACGAGATCGCCGGCTACCACCTCGACCTCTACCGGAGGAGCCTGAACGGTCTCCACGACGCGCTGGCCGACGTCGAGACAGTCGCTCACTGCATGTTCGATGATCTGGTGGGTGACGAGGTCGAGACCCTCCGTGGTGTCTACACGGATCTCGGGCTCGACTTCACACAGGAAGCCAACGACGCCATGGTCGGCTACGTCGCGCAGCACCCGCCGGACGAGCATGGCCGCCACTCCTACGAGCGTCCCGTGCCCACCGATGACTTCGCCCCCTACCTGTCAGCGATGCCCGAGTAGGACAGGGGGTCTGTCCCCCTGTCCTACTCGGAGACCGCAGTAGATTGCGCGAATGGCAGACGGAACAGTCCGGCACGAACGTCGTGACCACATCTCGATCGTCACGTTGGAGCGTGAGCACAAACGAAATGCGATCAACGCCGCGCTGGCCGCTGGCATCGACGAGGCGTTCGACGAGATCGACGACAACCCCAACATCTGGGTTGCCGTTATTACAGGCGGCACCGAGGTCTTCTGCGCCGGCACCGACCTGAAGGACGGCCCCGGCCCCAACACCGAACGTGGGGGCGAGTACGGGATCATCCGGCGCCACCGCACCAAACCGCTCATCGCAGCCGTCGAAGGCGTGGCGTTCGGTGGCGGATTCGAGATCGTGATGGCATCGGACCTCGTGGTCGCGGCAGCCGACGCACGATTCGCCCTCCCCGAGGTCAAACGAGGCGTCATCGCCAACAGCGGTGCCCTGTTTCGCACGATCCGGGCGCTGCCGCCCGCCATCGCCAAGGAGATGCTGCTCACCGGAGCGGAATTCGACGTGGCGACGCTCGAGGCGCACGGCCTGGTCAACCGTATTGTCGAACCCGGTGAGGTACTCGACGCGGCGCTCGAGCTGGCCGGCACGATCGTCGAGAACTCACCCGTGTCGGTTCAGCAAACGCTGTTGGCGCTCGACCGTGTTCAGTCGACCGGCGACGAGATCGGGTGGTGGGCCACAGGCGAAGGTGTCGAAGCGGTCATGGCTTCGGCCGACATGCGAGAAGGCGTGGCTGCCTTCCTCGAAAAGCGCGCGCCGAATTGGACCGGCCGTTAGCGTCCTTTGGCGCGCGCCGTAGTCATTCGGTGATGCCGAAGCGCTCGAGACCGTAGGCGTCGATGGCGTTGCCCCGGAGCACCCGGTAGCACTGTTCGGCATCCATGCCCGCTTCGACGAATAGGTCGTGGGCCACCTTGCGTGAGTGAGGGAACGTGCCGTCGGAGTGCGGGTAGTCGGTTTCGAACAGCACCTGGCCGACGCCGACCTCGTCGAGGCACTTCAGGCCGTGTAGATCGTCGAACACGCAGCCATAAACCCGACCCCGCACCTGGTCGCTCGGCAGTACCGGACCACCGACACCTCCTCGGCCTTCGCGCCACACCGAGTCCATCCGCTCGATCTGGAACGGCATCCAGCCGACCTGGCTCTCGGCGTAGGCGATCTTGAGATCGGCGAAGCGCGACAGCGTGCCCGAGAACACCCAGTCGACGAGCGAACCCTGCGCGTTCTGCGCGTAGAGCGACATCGACGTCGCCAGCGGAGCGTCGTCAGAGGTGGTCGGCATCGCTGACGACGAGCCGATGTGCATCGACACCGTCGTTTCGGTTTCTTCGCAGGCCGTCCATAGGACGTCCCAGTCACCGGTGTACATCGACGAGCAGCCGAGCTTGAAGGGGTTCTCCGTGAACGCGATCGCGTAGCTTCCCTTCGCAGCGCAACGGCGAACCTCCTCAGCCGCCAGCTCGGGGTCCCACAGCGGTACGAGGGTGAGGGGGATGAGCCGACCCTTGGCGACGCCACTGCACCACTCGTCGATCATCCAGTCGTTGTAGATCCTCAGGCACTGGAGGGCGAGGTCCTTGTCGTCGCGCTCGAGAAACCCCTGCCCGGCGAAGCGCGGGAAGATGTTCGGGTAGTTGATCGCCGCACCGACGTGGTTGAGCGTCATGTCCTCGAGGCGGGCTTCTTTGTCGTACGTGCCGGGACGCAGGTCGTCGTAGATCGCAGGGACGTTCCGCTGCTCTTCTCGGGGAATTCCGGCCGGTGCGTGCAGCAGACCGGTCGGCATCTCGAGATCGTCGAAGACCCAGATGTCACAGGGTTGACCGTCTGGGTCGCGGCGATGGCCGTAGTGGCCACCGACGAACTCGAGGACGACGTTGTCGGTCTCGACTCGGGGCCCACGTTCGCGCAGGCTCGGAGGGAGCTCTTCCTGCCAGAGCGTCTTCGGCTCCATTATGTGGTCGTCCACCGAGATGATGAGGGGCAGCTCATCCTCGGCCGGCGTTGCGTCGGAGCTGGTCATTGGGACTCCTTCGGGTTGGTCGCTCGTGTGTCGACCCGGCCGGCTGCCGGAGCAGCCGACCAGGCGAGTGCACGTGGTCGGGCCCGGCGTCGATCCGGGGACCTACCGCTTTTCAGGCGGTCGCTCTGCCAACTGAGCTACCCGACCGTGATGTTGGAACAAACCCTAACGTCGTTTGGAGCCTCAACCGATACCCGCCGGGTCGAACCACATGGGTGTCAGGCACCGAGCTCACAACGCGCTGAGACCAAGTTCACTTGGAGCTCGGTGCCTGACACCGAGCGACGCTTGTAGGGGGCGATGTTTCGGCGTAGCCGAAACTCGGTTAGGTCTTCGCCGAAGGCGAAGACCGGCGCGGTCCCGACGGGATTTGAACCCGCGACCTCCGCCTTGACAGGGCGGCGTGCACTCCAAGCTGCACCACGGGACCGAACCAAGCGCTCCCGAAGGAAACGCGGACCGCCAGGTTAGCAAGTCGGGTTCCGATCGGCTCACGGGAATTCGTCGTCGTCGGCCCGGCTGCTCAGCGGTCGGTTTCGGTGCGAGACAGGGTCGATGGCTACCGTGAATCTTCGTGGATCGCATCGAAGCCGCCCGTCGAGCCCCGTTCGGCGACAGCCCCCAGGTGGGCGAGCGTGGTGCGCGCACCCACCAGAGGATCATCAGCGCTGGCCTCGAGGTGTTTGCCGAGGTGGGATTCGATCGCTCGTCGGTCGGGTTGATCGCCGATGCCGCCGGTTGCTCGCGGGCGAGCTTCTACCAGTACTTCGCGAGCAAGGACGATCTGTTCCTCAAGATGACCTCGCTCGTCGCGGCCGACCAGACGACGATCGTCGATCGGATGCAAACCGTCACGCCAGACCGGGCGGGGCGGGATGCCGTGCACGACTGGCTGAATGACTACATCGGTCACTATCTCGAGTTCAGCCCGGTGTTCGGTGCCTACGAATCGGCGTCGCAGTTCGATCCCGACATCACCCAGGGCGCGGCGCGCGTGTCGCGTCGCCTCGCACGACATCTAGCGGCGAAGCTGTCCGATGTGCCAGACGCGTGGGAGCGCCCCGAGATCTATGCGCACATGCTGATGACGATCGTCGGTCGAACACCTGCGCTGTGGCAGGTGCAACCGGCCGGCGTCGACCGCGAGCGGCTTGCATCGTCGCTCGCCGACCTGGTGCATCGCTGCGTTTATGGTCCTGTCCAGGGGGTCAACGTCGGCGACTACCCAACGGTCGACATCGACAGAGACGCATTCACACCGTCCTCTGAGCCACCAAGGGTCGACGAGAACGAGACGCACGCGGCGCTGATGAGTGCCGGGCGCGAGGTGTTCCCGCGCCTCGGCTACCACGCCACTCGGGTGGACGATGTCACAGCCGAGGCAGGCGTGGCGCACGGCACCTTCTACCGGTACTTCGACAGCAAGGACGAGCTGTTCGCCGTGCTCGCCGCAGACGCGGCTTCACGCATGATCGCCCTTCTCGGATCGTTCCCGTCCGACGGCGATCTGCGCGAGCTCCACGGTTGGTTCAACCGATGGTTCGAGACCCACGCCGACCATTCGGCCCTAATCACCGTCTGGCTGCACGCCGTCGACGCTTCGCCGGACATGAGCGACCTCGGGGCCCGCTTCGCAGTCGAGACCGGAGCGACGATCGCCGGTCTGCTCGCGGGTCGCAGCGACGGCGACCTCGTCGTCGACACGATCGCATTGCTCGGTCTCATCGAGCGTGCGCCCATCAACGTGCAGACGCTCGGGGTGGTCGAGCGGTCGGATGCAGTCGCTGCGATGGCCGACATAGTCCGCCGTGGATTCTTGTCCGAACCAAGCGACTAGTCAGACGCCGACGAGTACCCGTTCGGGATCGGGGTCGTCGCGATCGTCTCGGTCGTCGTCCTCGGTCGAGGCGGTCTCGCCGTCGCCATCGGTCGGAGGCCCGGCGTGGCCCTCGACCTCGATGTTCGGCAGGATCCGGTCGAGCCAGCGTGGAATCCACCAGTTCTTCTCGCCGAGCAGCTCCATCGTGGCCGGCACGAGCACCATGCGCACGATGGTCGCGTCGATGAGCACGGCGACGGCCAGGCCGAATCCGAAGAGCCTGATCACGCGGTCGGACTCGAACAGGAAGCTGCCGAACACGACCACCATGATCGCTGCGGCGGCCGAGATGACCCGTGCCGTCGCGGCGAGTCCGTCCGCAACCGACTCGACCGCGTCACCGCTGCGGTCGTACTCCTCTTTGATCCGCGACAGGAGGAAGACCTCGTAGTCCATCGACAGACCGAACACGACGGCGAACATCATCATCGGGATGAAGGGTTCGATCGGGGCGTTCTGCCCGGTGTTCAACAGCCCGTCGAGCCAGCCCCATTGGAACACTGCGACGACGAGGCCGTAGGCGGCGGCGATCGACAAGGCGTTCATAACGACCGCTTTGAGCGGGACCAGCAGCGAGCGGAACACCATCATCAACAGCAGGAACGACAGAAGGAGCACGACGCCGAAGAACATCAAGGTGCGTCCGGCCAGGTAGTCGCTGAAGTCGATCGAGGCGGCTGTGAACCCGGTCAGGTATACGTCGGTTGACGAACCTTCGACCACCGACGGGATCACGTCGGCGCGAAGGCGATCGATGAGGTCCGCGGTCGCTTCGTCCTGAGGTGCCGCGTCGGAGACGAGTCGGATCAGCGCCGCCTGAGGTGCTTCGGGATCGTCGGGGATCGGTCCGAGAACCTGGGCGAGCCCGTCGGTGGCTTCGAGCGTCTCGACGAGCTCGATGACGACCGGCAGTTCGTCGGGTTCGCCGATGTCGACCGCGGCGACAAGGGTGCCGTTGAATCCGGGGCCGAAGCCCTCCGACAGCAGGTCGTAGGCCTGACGTCGGTCGGTGTCGACCGAAGCGTTGCCGTCGTCGCTGAACCCGAGTCGCAAACCGAGCACCGGCATCGCTAGGACGAGGAGGAGAAGAGCGCATGAAATGGCGGCGGTCCAGGGTCGGGCCTGAATGACCCGGCTGAATCGGTACCAGCCCGTCTCGCGCAGCGGCCGCGGGGCACGGCGCGGCACGTCGCGCCGCAGCGGCGCGACGAACGTCCCAGCCAGGAGGATGATGATCGCTATCGGCAGCCCGATCATGAGTGGCTGGATGCTCATACCGACGCCGAACAGCGCGAGGGCGACGAAACCAGCAGCGATGGCGCCTCGCCAGCGGGTCTTCTCGATTCGTTCGCCCGCGAAGGCGATGAGTGCCGGCAGCAGTGTCATCGACGACGCCATGGTGCACAGCACCGTGATCGATGCTGCGAGCGCGAGGCCAGTGACGAATTGGAGCCCGATGACCAGCAGACCCATGAGGCTGATGACGACTGTGAGCCCAGCGAATACGACGGCGCGTCCGGCGGTGTCGAAGGCCCCCGCCGAAGCGTCCTCGGCAGCCCATCCCTCGTGGAGGTGCTCCCGGTATCGGGTGACGATGAAGAGCGCGTAGTCGATGCCGACGCCGATCCCGACCATCGCCCCGATCGACAAGGCGAACTCGGGAATCGTCAGCCCGTTGCTGGCGAGGGTCGTCAGCCCCAGCCCGGTGCCGACACCGACGAGTGCCACGCCGATCGGAAGACCCATGGCGACAACCGATCCGAACGCGACGACGAGTATGACGACAGCGAACGCGAGACCGATCAGCTCAGACTCGGGGGGTTCGAATTCGCTGAGCAGCTGTCCACCGACATAGACCTCGAGGCCGTCGACGTCGGGTTTGCTGTCGCGCAGCGATCGACCTATCTCGGCGGCTTCGGTCTCGGATGTGTCCGGGTCGAGCTCGATCGAGGCATAGGCGATCGTGCCGTCGTCGGAGATCTGGGCGGCGCCCTCGGGTTGGTATGGGCTGACGGCTCTGACGTTTCCGATCACGGAGGCCTGGTCGATCATCGTCGTCATCGCCTCGACCACCTCGGGCGAGTCGATGCCGTCGGGTGTGGTGAAGACGATGTTGCCGCCGTAGCCGGTACCGAACCCGTCGAAGTGGTCTTCGACGATTTCGAATCCACGCTTGGTGTCGGAGTCGGGTACCTCGAGTTGGTCGCTGAAGGCCGAACCGATCGCCGAGCTCGCACCCATGATCGCCACGAGCGCGACGACCCATCCGCCGAGGACGATCCAGCGGTGACGGTGGCACCAGCGGCTCAGTCTGATCAACACGTTGGCTCCCTGGGATTGGGTCGTATGCCCAGTGTGGGCTGCTGATCGGCGCGGGCGACCCGAATGTGATCGAAATCACATGCCTTCGACATCTCGCCGGGGACTTCTGACAGCGGCGTCACCGATGCGTATTGTCTGCGCATGCAGCTCAGTCGCGTAACCCGAGCGACCGCATTGGCGGTCTCAGTACTTCTGCTGGCTTCGTCCTGTGGCGGCGACGACGATGGCGACTCGGCGGGAGAGCCGACGACCGAACCGTCGTCGACCGAGTCGCCATCGACCGATTCCACTTCGTCGGTTCCGCCGTCGGAGCCCGAGCAAGCCTCGTCGACGACCGATGCTCAGGTCGAGTTCACCGCGAGCTATCGCGGGGTCGCCGAGGACACGATCAACATCGGCGTCGTGCTGTTCGACCTCGACGCCATTCTCGATCTGGGAGTCGACGTCGGGTACGGCGATCAGCAGGCCCACTACGACGTCGCAATCGAAGCTCTCAACAACACCGGCGGGATCCTCGGCCGCAAGGTCGAGCCGTCGTACAAGTTCATCTCACCGGTGTCGCCGGAGGAGGCCGAGGCGGCCTGCACCGAGCTCACTCAGGACGAGGAGGTGTTCCTCGTCCTCGGAACGCAGCGGCCGGCGGAGAACGTGTGGTGCTACACCCAACGCGGCGACACTCCGTTCATCGGGGCGCTCCAGACGGTCACCGACGCGACGTTCTCCGAGTCGGTCGTTCCTGTCATCCACCAGGGCAAGGCGCCTGCGCGCACCGACGAAGCCATCGTGACTGCGATGGAGGACGCCGACGCGGTCGCCGGTGAGGTCGTAGCCATCCACGGCAGGGACCAAGCGCGCATTGACGCGCTCGCCGCGGCTCTGGTCGATGCCGGCGCCCAAGGCGTGGTCAAGACCGTGGCGACCGCGCCCGAGCTCGACCAAGTCGCCCTGGCCGCCGAGCTCGACGTGTTCGTGGAGCGTTTCCGCACCGAGGGTGCCACGCAGGCGATCAACCTCGGCGACAACGTCGCCTACCTGGCTGCGTTCAATCGGGTGGCATACGCGGTGCCGGTGTGGACGACGTCGGTCGACGTGTTGTCCGACATCTACGACGACCACGGCGCGACCGACGCCGAGCTTCGCCTCGTCAACCTGGTCGGCGGTGCCGTCGACATCTACGCGGGAGGTCATGAACCGACGGTCGAGTGCGTCGACCGCTGGAACGAGCTGCGGCCCGACGAAGTGGCGCTTCCCGACCCCGGCGACGACGACCTCACCAACATCGGTGTGGTCATCTCCGCGTGCTTCCAGGTCGAACTCCTCGAGCTGGTGGCCACCGCGGCCGGTCCAGACTTGACCGTCGAGAGTTTCACAGCAGCGCTCGACGACATCGGCGAAGTCGATATCGCTGGTATGCCGATCGGTTCGGTCAGCTCGACGAAGTGGGACGTGTCCGACGCCGTGAGCGTGCGCTCCTACGACGAATCGACCGGATCGTTGGACACAGTCGTGATCCTTCAAGCGGGGTGATCTCGACAAAGGTCATTCCGAGCCCCAGTAACCGACACCTGCCCGGACCAAGTAACGCTTTGTCGAACCGACGCCTACCCGGACCAGGTAACGCTTTCTCGAATCGAGCACCAATCGATCAAGACCCGAGCCATGACCATATGGGATACCATATGGTCATGGCTCGACGTGAGGTGCTTGTACAACTCGACGACGATCTTGTCGAACAACTCGACGCGCTGGCCGCCGATCTCGGCACCAACCGCTCCGAGCTGATGCGACGCGGCGCCCAGGCGGTATTGGACGCCGAGCGGCTGGCAGCAGCCGACCGTGAACTCCGAGCGGCGTATCGACGACTACCCGCCGATCCAACGCTCGTACAGTCAGCCCGGCGACTCGCGGCCGAGACGACTCCCGCGTGGTAGCCCGCAATGACATCTACTGGGCAGATCTCGGACCGCCCGCTGGTCGTCGGCCGGTCTGCGTGCTGACCCGCGACGCGGCGATCGAGGTTCTCACTGCAGTCACCTGTGCTCCGATCACCCGCACTAGTCGAGGTATCCGCTCAGAAGTCGAGCTCGGCCTCGAGCACGGACTACCCGAGGCGTGTTCCATCAGCTCCGACAACGTCATCACCGTCCCACTCGATGCCCTCGACGTCGAACCGGTTGGCCATCTCGATGAGATCGACCGAGCTCGACTCGATCAGGCCCTGCGCTACGCGCTGGACATCGTGTACTGAGCCTGGCAGGCGCCGCGATCCCCGAAGTGGGCTGGAGTGCAGTACCCCCAACGGGACTTGAACCCTTGTTACCTGCGTGAAAGGCAGGCGTCCTAGGCCGCTGGACGATGGAGCGACACCTGCCCGGAGCTCTGTGAAGGCGTTGTGGACAGTCGCAGGTAAATGTACGATTCGTACATGACTGAGGTGGCTGTCAGCGAAGCCCGAAACCGGTTGGCCGAGGTGATCGAAGCGTCCCGCCAATCCGGCGAGCCGGTGTCGGTGACGCGTCGTGGACGACGCGTGGCGGTCATCATTGACGCTGACGCATTCGATCGTCTCGTCGAGACCGCCGACGACGTCGATGATCGCCGAGAACTCGACGCGGCCCGTGCTGAGGACGACTACGTCCCATGGGATGAGGTGAAGGCGATGCTGGGGCTCGAGTGAGCCGCTACACGGTTGAGGTTGCCCGCCGAGCGGTCAAGTCACTCGCCAAGCTGCCTCGCCAGGACCAGCAGAGAATACGAGCCGCTATCGACGTGCTTGCCGACGACCCTCGACCGCCGGGATGCACCAAACTCGCAGGCGAGGAGTCGGTGTATCGAGTCAGGATCGGCGACTACCGGATCCTCTACGAGGTCTTCGACGCTCGCCTCCTTGTTCACGTCGTGCGTCTCGGCCATCGCCGTGACGTCTACCGGGATCGCTGAGGAGGATCGGCGCATGGGTTCGCGCCGTGCAGCGGCGAAGAAGCCGGCGTACCCCCAACGGGATTTGAACCCGTGTTACCTGCGTGAAAGGCAGGCGTCCTAGGCCGCTGGACGATGGGGGCCCGTACCCGAGAGGGTACGCAGAGTTTCTACCACCGGTCGTCGGGGTTTCCGCCCGGCTAGCCTCGCCGCCGATGCCCAGGATCGGAGCGGTCGAATCGTTCGGCCTCGCGGGCGTGGTCGGCTATCTCGCCGGCACGGTCCCGGTCGCCGACCTCGTCGCTCGCCGAGCGACCGGTGGATCGACCGACCTGCGCTCGGTCGGCAGCGGAAACCCGGGCGCACTGAACACTGCGCAGACGCTTGGCGCGAGCTGGGGAGCGATCGTCATGGCCGGTGACATTGCGAAGGGAACCGCTGCGACCGTTGCCGGTCGAGCGCTGGCCGGTCCGGCTGGAGCGAACCTCGCCGGCACGGCGGCGGTCGTCGGACACTGCTATCCGGTGTGGACGAATTTTTCTGGAGGCAAGGGGGTTGCCACCAGCGTGGGGCAGGTCCTCGGCACCTTTCCGGTGTACTTCCCGATCGACTTCGGCGTCGCCGCTGCGACCGCGGCTGTGCCGTCTTGGAAGCGGCGCACATTCGCGGCGACCGCGACAGCCGCGGCTGCCTGGGTCGGCTGTGCCGTCATCTGGTGGCGACGTGGCTGGTCGAACGCATGGGGCCCGGAGCCCACGGCGGCTTTGCCAATTGCCGCAGCAGCGTCGAGCGCGGTGATCGTCAGGCGCTTCATCGCCGAAGGAGCCCGAGCGTGATCGGTCTCGTCACCGATTCGACGGCCCAGATGGACGACGAGCTTGCGGACCGCCTAGCTGTCGAGGTTGTTCCGATCACGGTGCGAGTCGGCGAACGCGAATTCGCGGAGCGTCGCGAGCTCGACCCCGACGCCTTTTACCGGATGCTCGATGCCGACCCGCATCTACCGCTGGCGACCTCGCAGCCGAGCCCCGGCGAGTTCGCCGACACCTACCGCCGGCTCGTCGAGCGCGGAGTCGATGAGATCGTGTCGATTCATGTCTCAGCCGACCTGTCGGGGACGCTCAACAGCGCACGCATCGGAGCGGAGTCGTTGGGGGTTCCCGTCCACCTGTACGACACCGGAACGGTCTCGTTCGGAGTCGCAGCCCAGGTGTGGGCGGCGTCGGATGCGCTGGCCGGGGGTGGGTCGGCGGCCGAAGCGGTCGCTGCGGCCGAGCGACGTCGCCGTTCGGCACACACCGTGTTTCTCCTCGATGCGTGCGGTATCGCGCGGACTTCGGCGCGACGGGCACTCGACGCGAAGGCCGCCCCGGCTGGAACCGCCGTTCTCGCCGGGGCCGACGGTGCGATCGACCAGGTCGGCACGGCCGATGGCGTCGAGGCTGCGGTGGACACGATGGTTCGATATGTCGACCGCGAAGCGATCGGAACGATCGATGCAGCCGTGTGCCTCGCACACCCACAGACCGAACCGATCACCGAGGCTCTCGAAGCTCGGCTCGGTGAGATCGACAAGGTTCGAAACACGGTTCGCTATCGGGTCGGACCGAGCGTCGCCGCGTACACCGGGGTCGACACCGCCGGCTGCTTCTTCTGGCCGGCCGAAGTCCCGAAATTTGGTGGGTAACCCACGCCACACGTGGGTAATGCTCCCCAGAACGGGAGTTCAGTCCAGCGGGGCGATCCCGACAGTGCACTCGAGCAGGTAGCCGAGGAACTGGAACACGGCCCACGCCATGGCCTCTTGCGGTTCCGATGGTCCCGTGTCCTCGTCGCCAGTCACCGCGAGGCGCGTGCCGAGCACCAGCCGGACGTCGTTGAGCGAACCCATCCATGCGAAGAACGCTTCGTCACCGTTCAGCTCGCCGGTGTCAAGAGCGCTTTCGACAACGTCGATCGCCTCGAGCTTGCCCGCGAGCAGGTCGTCGCGCATCAAGCGGCGGTATTCCTCCTCGTGCTCGGGGTCGTCCGGGTAGGCGGTCGGGTACAGCCGACGCAGGTTCGGATCGTCGTCGGCGAGCAGCAGCTCGCGTAGCTCGCCGAAGACCGATCGGAGGGCCGCCACCTGAGGCTCGTCGAGGCGCACCTCGACCCGCCCGTGCTTGCGGACGATCGGGCCGCTGCTCACGATTCCTGTTCCATCGTTGCCCAGAGCCCGTGCTCGTGGAGGCGGAACACGTCGAGCTCGGCCTTCTCCCGCGCCCCAGACGAAACGACGGAGCGCCCGTTGTTGTGAACCTCGAGCATCAGGCGGGTCGCCTTCTCGCGGCTGTACCCGAACAGCTTCTGGAACACCCACGTGACGTAAGACATGAGGTTGATCGGGTCGTCCCACACGATCACCAGCCATGGGAGGTCGGGGTCGGCTCTGGTCTCCGAGGTCGGATCGCCGATTTCGGTCGGCGCCGTCATCGGTGCGACCATCGCCGATCAGCCTCCGGCTGGCGCCGGCACCGGCGATTCGGCTTGGGCGACCGCCGACGCCCCGGCCACGAGATGGAAGCGGGTGACGGCGATCCACAAGAGCGACGCCCCGAGCACGTGTGCGCCGACGAGCACGACTGGTACTCCGGTGAAGTACTGGAGGTAGCCGATGCCAACCTGCGCGGCCAGCGCAGCGATGACCAACGACTGCCGACCCCGCGCCAGTGGATCGAGCCTGGGCCCGAACCTTATTGCCAAGGCAACCGCGCAGAGCACGAGCGCCGTAACCGAGTGAACCCTGGCCGCGTCGCTGACCGAGTAGGGCAGACGGTCGATGGGATCGTCGAGGCTGCCGGTGTGTGGGCCCGATCCCGTGACGATCGTGCCCAGACCGATAGCGGCGACGGTCAACGTTGATTGTGCCCACACGAACGCCGGGGCGCGCCGCTCCCCTCGGGCAGTGAGCGCGGCCCCGTCGAGCCCGGCGCGTTCGTGGAGAACCGTCGCATTCCAGACGAGCACCATCGACACGAGGAAATGTGCGAGAACGATGCGCGGGTCGAGCTCGAGCCGGACGACTATCGCGCCCAGGATGATCTGCGCCACCACGCCTGCGACAAGACCCCACGACAACCAGGTGAGATCGCTGCGCCGCGGCTTGCGGAAGAGCGAACCGAGGACGGCGCCTGCGACGGCGAGAGAGACGACGCCGGTGAGCAGGCGGTTCCCGTTCTCGATCCAGCCGTGGTAATCGAAGTCGTCGATTAGCTTGTTGTTCTCGCACGTCGGCCAATCCTCACATCCGAGACCCGACCCGGTGAGACGAACCGCGGCACCGGTCACCACGATCGTTGTGAGAAGGACTAGCGCCGCGAGCGTGAGCTTGCGGTACGTCTCGGGCTTGATCGACATCTTCGTGTTCGCCATCGGGTGCAAGGGTAGCCACGGCGACGTTGGCCCCGGCCCCCAGCTGGCCATAGCCTGACGCCGTGCTGCTCCAGCCGGTCGACCGCTCTGCACGCGCCCGAGTTCTCGGGTTCGTGGCGCTCACTAAGCCACGAATAATCGAGCTGCTTCTCGTGACCACGGTCCCGACGATGATCGTGGCCGAACGCGGGATGCCGTCGTTGTGGCTGATCGTCGCGACCGTCATCGGCGGCAGCCTCGCGGCGGGCGGAGCGAACGCGGTCAACATGTATGTCGATCGCGATATCGACGCGCTCATGGAGCGCACCCGCGATCGCCCGCTCGTGACCGGCGTGATCCGCCCGACAGAGGCGCTCGCGTTCGCCGTGGGGCTCGAAGTCGTCGCGTTCGTCTGGCTCTGGGGCTTCGTCAACTTGCTCAGCGCGGTCCTGGCCGTGAGCGCCTGCCTCTTCTATGTGTTCGTCTACAGCCTGTGGCTGAAGCGGAGGTCGGCGAGCAACATCGTCATCGGCGGTGCCGCCGGGGCTGTGCCGGTTCTCGTGGGCTGGGCCGCGGTCACCAACAGCCTCGACTGGGCACCCGTCGTGCTCTTCGCCATCATCTTCTATTGGACGCCACCACACTTCTGGGCACTCGCGATCCGCTACAAGGACGACTACACAGCGGCGTCGGTTCCGATGCTTCCGTCGGTTCGATCGATGCGTACCGTTGCCCAACGCATCCTTATCTACACGCTGCTCCTCTGGGCGCTCACGCTGGTGTTCGCGGCGGTCGGCGAGATGGGTGCGATATACCTCGTCGCTGCGCTCGCACTGGGAGCCGTCTTCGCCGCCATGGCCATCGGGCTCTTGCGTTCGCCGACCTCGAAGCGGGCCATGCAGCTGTTCCACTATTCGATCACTTACGTGACCTTGTTGTTCGGTGCGATGGCGCTCGACCAGCTAGTGCAGTGACCGAGTCGGCCCTGGCTCCCGTCCGGTTCGTTGCGCCGAACCGATCATGTGTAATGTCCCGCCCCGATGCGCGGATTCGGTCGCACGGCCGCGTAGCATCGCTTGTCGCCCGGTACACGAACGCGTCCCGATCCAGAAGCTGCCCATGACCCTCACAGAAGCCCCACCGGCCACCGTGGAACCCAGCGTGACCCCCGAGCCCGAGTCGGGCCTCTATGGCGTGGTCACGAGTACCGACCACAAGACGGTCGGCAAGCTCTACGTGGGCTTCGCACTCCTGTTCGGACTCGTGGCACTGGTCGTGGGTGCACTCGCTGCTATCGAGGGTGTCGACCCCGACTCGTTCGACATCTTCTCCGATGCCGATGGATTGGCGCAGGCGACGAGCCTGCTCTGGACCGTCGGGTTCTTCGGGTCGGCGATCCCGCTCCTCATCGGGTTGGCCGCTGTCGTGGTTCCACTCCAGGTCGGGTCGCCGGCGGTCGCCTTTCCCCGTGCGCTCGCAGCTTCGTTTTGGACCTGGCTCATCGGAGCGTTCCTCCTCGGTCTCGGATACGCCCTCGACGGTGGTCTCGGCGCCAGCGCCGCCGGAAGCGACTCCGAGGCGGTAGCCCTGAGCGTCGCAGCGATGGGCATGGTCGCGGTAGCGCTCATGCTCGCTCTCGTCTGCCTGGTCACGACCGTCATCGCCCTGCGTCCCGAAGGCATGTCGCTCTCCCAGGTCCCGTTCTTCGGGTGGTCGATGCTCGTGGCCGGGGCTTTCTGGCTCGCCTCCATGCCCGTGCTGGTCGCCAACGTGCTCGTCGCCTACGTCGACCTGCGCGGTCGCCCGGCGATCTTCACCGGATCAGAGGACTCGATCGCGGGGCAGTTCGATTGGTTCTTCACGCCGCCCCAAGCACTGCTCGTGCTGGTCCCCGTGCTCGGCATCGTCGCCGACATCGTCCAAGCGTCGATCCGTGGCCGGCAACGCAACTACGGTCTCGTCCTCGGCGGCATCGCGGTGTTCGGGCTCCTCTCCTACGCCGCCGACATGCAGACCGCCTTCGACTACAGCATCAGCCCGGTCACAAGCGAGTTCCTCTACCTGGCGGGCGGCATCGCCATCATCCTGCCGTTCCTAGTCGTCCTCGGCGGCATCCTCGACTCGCTGATCGTGGGTCGTCTGCGAATCGGGACTCCCTCGCCGTCACTTCTCGCGGCGCTCATTACGTTCGACCTAGTCGCAGCTGCTGTGGTCACAGCTGTCCTCCGATCGATCGAGCCGCTCGATCTCGTCGGAACGCCGGCCGATAGAGGTGTAGCAGTGCTCGCTCTCACGGGTGCACTTTGCGGTGCCCTCGCCGGATGGATCCACTGGGGTCCCAAGTTCACCGGCCGGCCCAGACCGAGCGGACTCGCGGTCGGTGCCACCGCCGGATTGCTCGTCGGTGGGGCCGTGGCCGGCCTCGCCTTGTTCGTCGCCGGCTTCTTCGACCCGGGCGAGAGCGTGCTCGACACGCTCTCGGCGCTCACGGCCGTCGGCCTTCTCATCGCAGCGGTTGCCGTCGGCGGAGCGCTCGTAGCCCTGGTCGTGCAGATCGGCGGTCCTGAATCCGATGACGATGGTGAATCCGAAGTCGACGTCGACGACGGTGGCGTCACCCTCGAATGGGCGGCTCCGACCCCGCCGCCGCTTGGCAACTTCGCCGAGCCCGTCGGGCCGGTGGCGAGTCCCCAGCCGCTTCTCGACACCGACGACGGAGACGAGTCATGAACGCGCATGCGCTTCCAGCGGCGCCGCCGACCCGGCCGCGCACCCTGTTCATCGCGACCACCTTCGCGTCGGTCGGTGTAGTGATGTTCTTCGCTGCGCTCTTCGGCATCTACATCGGTGAGCGATCCAATGTCGTCGGTGCCGGCGGCGACTGGTTTCCCGAAGGGTCGATCTCGCTCGTGCCGGGCGGGATGATGATGATCACGATGCTCATGTCGGCGGTCACCGTTCAGTGGGCCGTCTACGCGA
The DNA here is from genome assembly GCA_965216815.1 of Acidimicrobiales bacterium. Lineage (GTDB taxonomy): Bacteria > Actinomycetota > Acidimicrobiia > Acidimicrobiales > SHLQ01 > JADFOM01. The sequence continues at coordinate 1,236,555 of OZ244202.1, forward strand.
TAGCGCGCGACGATCGCACCCACACCTACCTCTCGCTCGGCTTGACCGCCCTGCTCGGCGCGGCGGTCATCAACCAGATGGTGTTTGTCTGGATCAACTTCGCCGAGCCGATCGACGCATCGATCGCAGCGTTGCTGTTCTACGTGATCACCGGAGCGTTCATAGCGCTGCTGGTCGTAGCACTCGTGTTCGTATTTCTTGTCGCCGTCCGCACGATGGCGGGCAACTACGGCCATCGGAACTCCGATGGCATCACTGCGGCGGCGCTGTTCTGGTACGTGACGGTCGCGGTCTACGCGGCGGTCTGGTATGCGATCTTCGTGACGAAGTAGGCACCATGCTCACAACAGGGTTCAAACTCTTCTATGGAATCGCCATCGCAGCGCTGGTGTCGGCTGCCGTGCTCGGATACACGAGCGGCGGCAACCACCTAGGTCCACTGACGCTCGGCTACAAGGGCAGCGTCGGGTTCCACTTCGGCTACGTGGTGCTCGTCACCGCAGGTTTTGCCAGCGGCGCCGTCGGCCTGGTGCTCCAAGCGTTCCGCGATGGCGATGCCGAGGCGGTCGCTCAGGTGGTCGGCACCGAAGTCGCGCCTGTCGGCCAGACACCGCTGAACGGCTCGTTCTGGCCGCTGGGTGCAGGCTTCGCCGTAGCGGTCACCCTGGTCGGGCTCATACTGCACCCGGCGATAGCGGTCACCGGCCTGGCGCTTCTGGCAGTCGTGATCTTCGAATGGACCATGTCGGCGTGGTCAGATCGCGCAACCGGCGATCCGGTTGCCAACCGCGAACTGCGCGACCGCATCATGCGCCCCATCGAGATACCGGTTCTCGCATTCGGCGGTGTCGCTGTCATCGTGCTCGCCGTGTCCCGTATCCTCCTGACCTCGAGCAAGCTAGGGGCGGTCATCGTCGCCACCGTCGTGGCCGCACTCGTGTTCGGCGTTGCCGTGCTGTTGTCCGCTCGCCCCAAGATCAACAAGAACGTCGCGACCGCTGCCGTGTTGATCGGAGCGGTGGGGGTCCTCACCGCCGGCATCGTTTCGGCCGTAAACGGTGAGCGCGACTTCGAACACCACGGTGAGGAGAGCCATGGCGCCGAGGCGTCGGTGGACGAAGGCGCCGATGGCGACGAGAGCGGAACCGAAGGTGAGGCGAGCGATGAATAGACGCTCCGTTCTGCGCATCGCGCTCGTCGCAACCATCGGCCTTCTGCTGGCTGGTTGTGCGAGCGACGCCCCGCTCGACTCACTCGAGCCGAGGGGCGAGAACGCGCGCAACATCGACAACCTCCTGAACCCGGTTTTTTGGATCGCGGTCGTCGTCTTCGTACTGGTGCTCGGTGCCACGCTGTACATGTCGTGGAAGTTCCGCGTAAAGGAATACGCCGACGACGACTTCCCGAAGCCCGTCGCCGGCAACACGCTGCTCGAAATCGGGTGGACGCTCGTGCCCGCTGTGATTCTCTGTGTCATCGCGGTGCCCAGCATGGCGCTGCTGTTCGACCTCAACGACAACGACAACCTCGACACCGCGTACGAGGACCTCGATGTCGTGGTGGTCGGCCAACAGTGGTGGTGGGAGTTTCGCTACTACTTCGACGGCTTCGACCCCTCCATCGACGACCTCGACACTCCGGCCGATGTCGTGACGGCCAACCAGATGTACATCCCCGCCGACCAGGACGTGCCGCTGTTCGTGACCTCTCGCGATGTCGTTCACAGCTTCTCGGTGCCCGTGCTCAACGGAACCAAGGACGCGGTTCCCAACCTCTACAGCCCTTGGAAGATCCAAGCCGACGAGCCGGGCGTCTACTTCGGCACGTGTCGTGAATTCTGCGGTCTCAGCCACGCCCTCATGCGGACTCAAGTGGTCGCCGTCGAACAGGGCGAGTTCGATCGCTGGGCGGCCCAAAAACGCGAACCCTACGACGGTCCCGGCGACGTGATGTCCTACGTCGACTCTGCCAAGGCCGCGGCGGACGGCGACGGCGAGGCCGTCGAACCGACGACTGCCGAGGGCCGCGGCGCGGCCGTTTTTCGCTCTCAGTGCTCGTCATGTCACCTAATCGACGGCGTGAACGACGACATCTACGACGGTGCCGAGCTCGTATCGGGCGCGGCGCCCGACCTCACACACTTTGCGTCGCGCAGTTCCTATGCCGGCTCGCTGTTCGAGCTGTACGACCGAGACGGCGGGGTCGACCGGAATCAGCTCGAGGCATGGATCCGTAATCCGGCGGCCGAAAAGCCTGCCGACGCAGAAGGCTTGCGCGGCATGCCCGACCTCGGGTTGAGCGAGGATCAGATCGACGACGTCGTCGCGTTCTTGCTCACCGCGGGCGAGGAACCGAGCGACTTCATCAAGGCAGAGACGGTGGTCGACTGATGACCCCGACCCGGAGCGTGCGCTGATGGCAATCACCGAAGAGCCACCGAAGGAACTCACGACGGGTGAGGATGTGGTCGAGACGATCGAGCGGCCGCTCGGGGTTCTCACCCGCCCGCAGGGCAGCACAGGGTGGAAGAGCTGGCTGACCACGGTCGACCACAAGCGCATCGGCATCCTCTATGGCGCTGCAGCCCTGGTGTTCTTCGTACTCGGTGGCCTAGAAGCTCTCGCGATGCGCGTTCAGCTCGCTGCGCCCAACGGCACGTTCCTGTCGGCCGACACCTACAACCAGATGTTCACCATGCACGGCGTCACGATGATCTTCCTCGTCGCCATGCCCCTCGCTGCGGCCTTCGCCAACTATCTGCTGCCGCTCCAGATCGGCGCTCGAGACGTAGCGTTCCCGCGGCTCAACGCGCTGAGTTTCTGGGTGTTTCTCGCCGGTGGCCTGTTCCTCGTGTCGTCGCAGTTCATAGGCGGATGGTTCACGAACGCGCCCGACTGCGGCTGGTTCTGTTACCAGCCAAACGGCGGAGTGCTGTTCTCGCCGAGCCGCGGTGTCGACTTCTACGCCGTAGGCATTCAGATCACGGGCATCGCATCGCTGGTGTCGGCGATCAACCTCATCGTCACGGTGCTCAACATGCGCACACGCGGCATGTCCTTGTTCCGCATGCCTGTGCTGAGCTGGATGCTGCTGGTCACCCAGTTCCTACTCCTCTTCGCCATCCCGGTCATCACCGTCGGCCTCTTCCTCGTGATGTTCTCCCGGCTCTGGGGTGCGCAGTTCTTCAACGTGGCCGCAGGGGCCGAGCCGCTGTTGTGGCAACACCTGTTCTGGATATTCGGCCACCCCGAGGTGTACATCCTCGTGCTGCCGGCATTCGGGATCGTGTCCGAGGTCATTCCCGTGTTCAGCCGCAAACCGATCTTCGGCTATTCGTTCATGGTCTTCTCGGGCATCGCTATTGGGTTCATGGGCTGGGGCGTGTGGGCCCACCACATGTTCGCTTCGGGCCTCGGCCCGATCTCGGTCGCAGCGTTCTCGCTGTCGACGATGTTCATCGCCGTGCCCACGGGCGTGAAGATCCTCAACTGGTTGGCGACGATGTGGGGCGGCAAGCTCAAGTTCGACACGCCGATGCTGTTCGCGGTCGCGGTCATGTCGATGTTCACGATCGGCGGACTGTCAGGTGTGACCCACGCTCTCGCCGCACCCGACACCCAGCAGACCGACACCTACTACATCGTTGCGCACTTCCACTACGTCGTGTTCGGAGGCATCATCAACGGTCTCTTCGCCGGGTTCTACTTCTGGTGGCCGAAGGCGTTTGGCTACAAGCTCGACGAAACCTGGGGCAAGGCGAACTTCTGGCTGATGACAATCGGTATGACGCTTACGTTCGGACCGATGCACGTACTCGGACTCCAGGGCATGAGTCGGCGCTACTACACCTACTCCGACGGGTACGGGTTTGCGTTCTGGAACTTGATCGTCACTATCGGTGCGTTCGTCATCGCCGTCGGTGTGCTCGCCTTCGTCATCAACATCCTCCTGTCGTGGCGCAGGGCGCAGTCGCTTCCCCCGGTCGGCCCCGATCCTTGGGACGCACGGACGATCGAATGGATGATCCCGAGCCCCACGCCCGAGCACAACTACGACGAGCTGATCGATGTGCACGGCGTCGACGAGTTCTGGCACCGCAAGTACTCCTATGACGACGACGGAAACGTGACGCGTATCGCGACTGGCGACGAGATCGCCCAGACGGGCGACGCGACCGATGTTCACCTGCCGTCTCCGTCGTATTGGCCGATCGTGTTGGCCGCCGGCTTGCCGATCATCGGCTATGGCCTCATCTACAACCTCTGGCTCTGCGTGCTCGGCGGCCTGCTGGTCGTCGCCTCGATCTACGGCTGGGTGATGGAGCCCACAGACGATCCCGACGCTGTGCACGACGACCACGACGATGATGACGATGACGACACCGGCGATGCCGACGAACTCGCGTCGGTGGCAGATTCCGAGGAGGGCAGCGACGATGGCTGAAGCCGCGCTCGACACCCACGCACATCCCGAGACCAACACCGGGATGTCGCACAACAAGCTCGCGATGTGGGTGTTCCTGGCCTCCGAGTGCCTCCTCTTCGGTGGGCTCATCTCGACATACATCCTCTACAGGCACGACACCAACGGTGGGCCGACGGCGGGCGACGTGTTCGACATCCCCTTCACGTCGGTCAGCTCCTTCGTGTTGCTCCTCAGTTCGCTCACGATGGTGCTCGCGTTGTCGGCGCTTCAGCGAGGCGACGAGTCGCGCAACCGCCTTTGGCTGATCACGACCGCGCTCCTCGGAGCGGTCTTCATCGGAGGCCAGGTCTACGAGTTCACCGGCTTCCTCAGGGAGGGTCTCGGGTTCACCACGAGTCCGTTCAGCTCGTCGTTCTTCACGCTCACCGGGTTCCACGGCGTCCACGTGAGCATCGGCATCGTGATGCTGATGTCGCTCGTGGTTGTATCGCTGAAGGGAGACCTTCCGAAGGAGCGTGCCGAGACCGTCGAGATCGTCGGCTTGTACTGGCACTTCGTCGACGTGGTGTGGATCTTCATCTTCACCGTCGTCTACCTGACCGTGTGAGGATCGAACGATGACCCAGACCGTTTCGCCCGACACCACCGAAGATCACGAGCACGACCATCCATCCGACCGCACCTACGTCGGTATCGCGATCGTGCTGGCGATAATCACCGCGGCCGAGGTGCTCACCTACTTCGTCGACATCGGCGACGCCCTCATACCGGCCCTGATGATCATGATGGTCGCCAAGTTCTTCCTCGTGGCAGCGTTCTTCATGCATCTCAAGTTCGACATCCCGATGTTCACTCGTCTGTTCGTCGGAGGCATAGCTCTGGCGACGATCGTGTACGTGGTGATGCTTACCGCCTTTCAGTTCTGGGACACTTTCGACTTCTGACGTCTCTGGGTCGGCACATCACATGCCGGTGCCCACAAAAGAGGACCGATGCTCGCCGTTTCGATAGCCGGTTTCGAAGCACACCCCGAGATCTGGCTGATGGTCGCTGCAATCGCCGGTTTGGGCATCTACGCCGTACGCGTCATCGGACCGAAGGCGGTTCCCGAAGGCGAGCCGGTGGTCACGGGCCGCCAGAAGCTCTACTTCTGGGCCGGGCTGTTGCTGTTGTGGATCGCTGCTGACTATCCGGTGCACGAGATCGGCGAACAGCAGCTCTATTCGGTGCACATGCTGCAACATCTCGCGTTCACGTTCTTCGTACCCCCGCTGTTCCTCATGGCGACCCCCCGCTGGTTGGTCGATTTGGTGATGACTCCGGGGCGGGTCGTCGACCGGTGGTTTCGCAGGCTGGCCTTGCCCGTCGTCGCGGGCGTGTTGTTCAACTTCGTTCAGGCTCTCACCCACTGGGAGAAGGTGGTCGAGCTGTCGGTCGAGAACGGGCTGTTCCATTACCTCGTTCACCTACTCGTGTTCACGACCGCGCTGTTGATGTGGGTGCCGGTCGTCGGACCATTCCGCGAGCTGCAGCTCAGCCCGTTCGGCAAGTGCATCTACCTGTTTCTCATGTCGGTGATTCCGACGATCCCAGCGGCGTGGCTCACGTTCGCAGAGAACCCGGTCTATGACGTGTACGACCATCCTGACCGCCTGTGGGGTGTTTCGGTCGCTGACGACCAACAGGCGGCCGGCATGGTCATGAAGATCCTCGGCGGGTTCTACCTCTGGGCGGTCATCGCGGGGATTTTCTTCCGCTGGTCGGTCGACCAGAGAAAGCAGGACGTGATCGATCGTGAGCGCTACCGCGAGGAGAGGGAGCGAACACTGGACCGACCCGACGAGAGCGACGATGCCCTCACCTTCGCCGACATCGAGGCGCGATTCGAAGACGTGCCACCCCCCGCCGACCGGGTTCCCTGACGCGACCCTTCGCGACCCCGGTGTCAGACCAAAGTTTCACTTTCGCGACCCCGGTGTCAGACCAAAGTTTCACTTTCGGGCGGGTCGAGGCGGTCGAACGCGCAGTACGGCTGAAGCACGTCCGGGACCTGTAGTGACCCGTCGGGTTGTTGGTAGTGCTCGAATAGGAACACGAGCATGCGCGCCACCGGCACCCCGGTGCCGTTGAGTGTGTGCACGAACGAGGATCCGCCGGCGGTCTTGACCCGCGTATCGAGCCTTCGCGCCGAGTAGTCGAGGTAGTTGGAGCACGACGTGATCTCGCGGTAGCGACCTTCGGACGGTAGCCACACCTCGCAGTCGAACTTCTTCGCTGCCGCGGCCCCTAGATCGCCGGCAGCGACGTTGATGACCCGGTAGGGCAGCCGGAGGTCGTCGAGGATTTCGCGTTCGATCGTCAGTAGGCGGTCGAGCTCGTCCCACGATGAGTCAGGATCGGTGAACGAGAACATCTCGACTTTGTCGAACTGATGCACCCGGAAGATGCCCCTCGTGTCCTTGCCGTAGGTTCCGGCTTCGCGCCGAAAGCAGGTCGAGAACCCGGCATAGCGCGCCGGCAGCTCGTCGGCATCGAGGCGCTCCCCACGGTGAAGGCCCGACAGCGGGACCTCGGCGGTGCCGACGAGAAACAAGTCGTCCTCGACCGTCTCGTACACCTGGTTGCGGTCGGTCGGGAAGAACCCGGCCTCGACCATCATCTCCTCGCGCACCAGCACGGGCGGCACGACGGGTTCGAAACCGTGGCCGATCACCTTGTCGAGCGTCCACTGCACGAGAGCGAACTCGAGTTGCACAGCACCGCCACGCAGGTAGGCGAAGCGGCTGCCGCTGTTCCTCGCGCCTCGCTCTGAGTCGACGAGACCCATCGCCTCGCCGAACTCTGCATGATCCATCGCAGGAGCGTCGATCGTGTCGCCGACGGTTTCGAGGAGCTCGAAGTCTTCTTCACCCCCGGACGGAACCGAGGGATGTGCCGGGTTCGGCACGTCGAGCACGAGCCTATCCAGCTCATCGCGCACGGCTTCGAAAGCCGCCTCGGCCTCGTTGAGTCGCTCCTTCAGCATCCCGGCTGCTTCGATCTTCGCCGGTCGGTCGTCAGGGTCGGATCGACCGATCTCCTTCGAAGCAGCGTTGGACTCCGCGCGCAGCGACTCGACCGCAGTCTGTCGCTCTCGTCGATCGGCATCGAGGGCTAGCAGTCGGTCGAGCATCGCCTCGTCGGCGCCCTTGCGGACCGCGCCGTCTCGGTACGCTGGGTCGTCACGAAGTGCTCGAAGGTCGATCACGGTGCACGACGGTACCGTGCCGGCTGACCTACCGGCGGTTGTTTTGGGCCTGACACCCCGCGTAGTTCGGGTGGGGCAGCTTCACGCGAGCGCCCGACCCAACGCGGCGGCGGCGATGCACAGTGCAAGCGACACGGACACATAGAGAGCAGCGGCCGATGTAGAGCGACGCGATCGGAGCTGGTAGCCGAGCAGCGAGAGCGCCGAATACGACGTGAGCGCGCCGAGAGCGCCGTACGCAACGGGCTCGGCGACCGAGGCTGTCGTGGAGTCGAGAAGGCCGACGACGAACGATCCGGCGATATTTACGGCGAGCAAGCCGACCCCGTTTGGTAGTCGGGCAGCGGCCTGCCACCGGACGAGCGCCCCGAGCGCGCCGGCGACGATAACGAGAGCCCCGGTCACAGCACGACCCCGGCGCGTCGGATCGCCTCGATCGCCAGCACTCCGGCCACCGCGGACACGAACGCGTATAGCGCTGCCTCGGTGACCATCCCCATGTGCACTAGCTCGGTGACCTCGAGCGCGAACGTAGACACCGTCGTGAGGCCGCCGCAGAACCCGATCCCGAACGCGTCTCGGTGCCGTCGGTGGTCGAAGCGCGGTGCGACCACCACTAGCAGCGCCGTGCCGACGACGTTGACACCGAGCGTCGGCCACGGGACCGAGGTCAGATCGATGTCGGAGAGGATCAGCCATCGGGTGAAGGCGCCGAGCGCACCTCCGAACGCGATCCACCGGTACATCGGAGGCGAGCGTACCCTGTGGCAATGGACGTGGCCGCCGCACGCGAGCGCTTCGAAACGGAGGGCCTTTCGATCGCCGATGTCTCTCCTCACCCGATCGACCAATTCGACGCTTGGTTTTCAGCGGCCGAGGAGGTCGGCTACTTCGAGCCCGAGGCAATGATCCTTTCGACGGTCGATGCCGATGGCGTCGTCGATGCCCGCACCGTGCTGTGCCGCGGAACCGGCCCCGACGGTTTCCGCTTCTTCACCAACTATCTGAGCGCGAAGTCGATCGCGTTGGATCACTCGGACTCGGTCGCCCTGCTGTTCACCTGGGTTGAGCTACGCCGACAGATCCGCGTTGTGGGGAACGCGGCGAGGCTCGACGACGACGCCAACGACGCCTACTTCGCATCGAGGCCACGCGGCAGCCAGATCGGCGCGTGGGCCTCACCCCAGAGCGAGGTCATCGCCGACCGAAAGGCTCTCGACAACGCCTACCGTGAGCTCGAAGAGCGATTCGCCGGCGGGTCGGTGCCCCGGCCCCCTCATTGGGGCGGCTACCTCGTGAGGCCGCGAGCGATCGAGTTCTGGCAGGGTCGCCCCAACCGGCTCCACGATCGGGTTCGGTACCGGCTCGTCGACGACTCTTGGATCATCGAACGACTGGCGCCCTGACCGCAGCGTCGGGCCTGTCGGTGTAATCCTCGACGGTTTCGACGATGGCGGCGATGACCTGGTCCACCTGGGCGGCGCGTGAGACGCCGGCGTGGTCGGACCAGCCCCACTCCTCGCGGTTCCAGCGCGCACCGGGCGGCAACTCGACCTGCACCCCGGCGTTGGCGGGCAGATTGACCGGATTGTCCGGATGTATGCCCCTCAACTCCGTCGGGATCGACTCGAGGTCGTCGACGACCTCGAACTCGTCACCGAGATTCGTTCGCAAACGGTCACCGAGACTCATGGCCAGGGCGCGGTTGCGGCCGCCGAGCATCACGGTTCTCAGTTGGTCGTGGCGACCGAATCCATGGATCGTCATCACGGTCTTCACGTGGGCGAAGAACCCATCCAATGCTGCCGAATCCGAGGGGTCGACGTCGGCCGACGCGATGTGCACATCGGGATCGTCGGGCAGTGCGAGCCCGTAGTACGAGGCTCCGCATGCCGCGGCTGCCTCTTTCGCGATCACGTCGGTGACCTTCTCGAGTCCGCCTCCGTGGTAGGCGCAGATGCCGAACGACGAACGGAGCTCGCTCTCCTCGGCCACATCGTTTCGGCGCAGCAGGCTACGAAGACGCACGCCCAGACCCTAGGACGCTGGCTGCGTACCCGACACCTGCCCGTACCAGGTGTCGCTAGACACTAGGACGCCGGCAGTTGTTCGGACTTAGCCGCCTCGGTTGGCCGGTTCCGGCGGAGGATCGAGGCAAGAACGAGCACCAACACCGCCACCACCGCGATCTCGAGGACCACCGCCCAACGAAGTGGGTCGGTGATCCAGTGCGCGATTCGTTCCGGGAGCCCGGCGATGAGACGCAGGGCGGGGAGAACGATCAGCTCACCCTGGTATCCGAGCACCTCGATCGCGGCGACCCCACCTACGAACCCTCGGCTGTACAACCTGAATCGTCCGGGTTCGATCGATGGCTTCATGCCCCACAGGACGAGGCCCACGATCGCCAAGACGAGCACGAGCCCGATGTGGGTGGCACCGACATCGCTGATCCAGCCGTTGAGGTGCGCCTGGAGCTCGTCGAGACGATCCTGCACGGGGTTCGTAGTCACCCCGACCGGGTCGCGGAAAACCTGAATCTCATACCAGCCGTAGCTGACGAGATAGAGGCCGGCGACAACCAGTAGGCCACCTGAGACCCGGTTGACGTACGGCAGGAACGACCGCATCTTCTGGGCGACCGACTCGCGCGCCATCGAGAGCGAGAGGGTCAGGAAGAGCACCACTGCGCCCATGCCGGCGGCGTAGGCGAGAAAGACAGCGATGCCTTCGAAGAAGCCCTCGTCGGTGAACGAGGTCGTGATCGTGCTGAGGAAGAGCGGTGCCGTGCATCCGAACGACACGACGGCGAAGCTCACGCCGAAGAGAAACACTGACCCGAGGTTTCGCGTCTGTCCACCCTTGTTCAGGCGGGGGAGGTTGAGCCTTGGTTCGAATCCTGCCAGCATCGCGATTCCGAGCGGAACGAGCAGCACCCCGGTGACGAGGGTCACCCACGGGAGCCGCTCCTCGATCGCCCCGGAGGTGATGATGTTGCGGGTGATGAGTCCGATGATGCCGAACACGACGACGAAGCTCGCGGTGATGACGAGACCGACGACGAGGCCTCGAAGGGTCGATGTGCGCGAGTCGCCGTCTCCGCTGTCGTCGCTGATGAAGTAGGCCAGGTAGGTAGGGAGCATCGCGAAGCCGCACGGGTTGAACGCTGCGACGAGCCCGAGCGAGAAGGGATATGCCAGTTCGACGTCGATCACAGTTCGAACACCTCGTCGATCCTCTCGCGAAGAGCGTCGGCCGTCAGGAGCCCGGCATGACTGTCGACGAGCTGACCGTCGGCGCCGAGAAACAGCGTCGTCGGCATCGCCAGACCCTCGATCTCGCGGAAGAACCAGCCGTCGGGATCACGTCCGAGCATGTAGGTCACGCCGGTGGTTTCGGCGAGCTCGGCGGCTGCTTCGGCGCGATCGGAGGTGTTCATGCCCACGAACGTCACGACATCGCCGACGTCGTTGTGCACCTCTTCGAAGTCGGGCATCTCCGCAATGCACGCCTGACAGGTCGAGGCCCAGAAGTTGACGATGGTCGGGGTACCCATGAGTGCCGCCAATGATGTGGAACCACCGTCGAACGTCTCGAACTCGGTAGTCAGGAAATCCGGAGTCGTGTCGTCGATCGGGGGAAGCTCGGTGGGCTCGCCAAGCTCGGCGACATCAGCGCCATCGCTGGCCGCCGAGTCGCCGTCGTCATCGTCGGTCAGCACAACGAACGCGACGATGAGCGCGAGTAAAGCGATCGTGAACCCCGCGGTGAGCAGGGTGCGTTGGCGCCGTGTGTACATCGTGATCGGTCCGCTCTCGTCGTGAGGCCAATCCTACGGGTGAACGGAACCCCGCTGAACCCGCGCGCATTCCGGCCCGCCGCAGCAAACCTGACTCACCCTGTCGGGTCCGGCGCTTCTGCAGCACGCCGGACCCGCTTGGGTGGGGAGGCCCCTGCGGTCGGAGGCTCGCCAGGGGTCGTCGCACCGACGACCCCATCCGTTGCCTCCGACCGCCGTGTGGGGACCAGGTCCGAGTGTCAGCTCGCGACCGGGACTCGGACCTCGGCCGGGATGGGTACCACCGGCAGCCGGTCCTCGGGCCGCGGGACCTTGGGGGGACGGCCGCGGCGACGCTTGACGGTCAGCATGCGACCACCGAGGAAGAGCTGTCCGCCCCAGACTCCGCATGGCTCCTCACGCTCGAGCGCTCCCTGGAGGCACGGGGTGAGAACTTCGCAGCCGGCGCAAATGCTCTTGGCCGTTGCGATGTCGCCGAGATCCTCGGAGAAGAAGACCGCGGGGTCGACGTCTCCGGAGGCGCACGACGCTAGTCGCTTCCAGCTTTGCTGCTCTTCCTCGATGTCCAGACGGGAGCTCATGCGCCCATCTCCTCTCAGTGTCTGCGTGTCGGTGGTTTGTAGGTGGTCGGGTTGTTGTCGGTGTCGGTCTTGTATGGCTCGGTCGAAAAACGAAGAAGGCCGCCGGTTTCCCGGCGGCCCAGAGCGGTATCGACATGTGCCTTTCAGCGGTGTCGTCCCTCTCCGGGCCATCGGTACACGTTCGTGGTGGGTGTCCCCGAACCGAGCCAGTTGGCTGGACCGTGCGCATGCGCGCAGGTGCGCGTCATGTTGCACGGAGTGGCAAACATGGAGATGCGCTTTCGGCTGATCATCGGTCGGTGCTCTTCGGTCGGTTTTGCTCGGCTACAACTCGACCACGCCAAACGACCCACGTCAAGGGAATATTGGGAATTCGATCGAAAGGGAAACCCTCTCGCGGTGTCTGGAGGCCGCGCGGCTAGGTGCCTAAGCCCGAACCACATGGGGTCAGGCACCGAGCTCAGGGCGCGCTGAGCCCAAGATCACTTCGAGCTCGGTGCCTGACTGCTGCATTGGCGCTTTCAGTCAGGCGACAGGTGGTCGCCTATCCGCTAACGCTCCTGCCGCCACCCGAAGCTAGGCGGCCGGGGCGTAGGTGCGCATGCCTTCGCGCTCGCTGGCGATCGTGTCACCCATGATCCGCAGGTGTTCGAGATGCGCGTAGGTCTCGCTCTCGGCCATCTCACCCCACGAGCGCTCGCGAAACAGCCTGCGCATGTAGGCGTTGACGCTGGCCTCTCCGAGCTCGTCGGCGAGCTCGCGGAGTAGATCGAGCCGTTCCTCGTGGTGCAGCTTGATGTCGTCGGCGCGAGCGCCGAGGTCCTCGAACATCACACCGTGGGCCGGTAGCACGAGCTCGGTCTCGAACTCGTGCATGCGGTCGAGGCTCTCGAAGAAGGCGGCCAAAGGGTCTTCTTGCGGTGTGATCCCGCCGATGTGGGGTGTGATCGTGGGCAGAACGTGATCGCCGGACAGCATGATCTTGCCGATCGGGTCATAGAGGCACAGATGGTCCTCGGTGTGGCCAGGCGTGTGCACGGCGATCCACTCTCGCCGGGCGAGCGTGATCACCTGCGAGTCATCGAGCTTGGTCGTCGGCGCCGGCAGCCGGAACGACGACATGGCGGTCGAACCCGATTCGCGGAATCGCTCCAGAGCGACGTCGGGAGGGGAAAACTTGTTGCCCCACGGTGTCTCGCGCTGGAAGAGCTCCCGCAGCTCGTCGATGCTCATGTTGCGTGGTTCGAGAGAATCGAAATCGAGGTTCTCACGCCACTCGCGCCGCGATGCCTCGTCGCGAAACCAGCTGTGGGTTATGAGCCCGACCTCGCGATCAAGGTCGTTGGCGATCTGGTGGTACCCGCCGAAATGGTCGGGGTGGGAGTGGGTGACGACCACCGTGTGAACGTTCGAGGCCTTGGCGCCGTAGTCGGCGAGCCTCTCGCGAAGCGCGGCGTACGAATGGTCGTGCGGGAGACCCGGGTCGACGAGGGCCAGGCCGTGCTCGTCTTCGAGGATGTAGCAGTTCACGTGACCGAGCCCTGGCATGTCGACCGGCAACTGCATGCGTGCGATGCCGGGCGCAACCTCGACTATGTCGGTGGTAGCCGAGGCCTGTTCGCTCTTGGGTGGCCGGGAATCCTCGGCCCGATTTGGGTTCGTCATGTCGAGGTCTCGGCCTCGGCGGTGTTGAGCAGCCGGGAGCGGTAGTACCGCAGCTCTTCGAGACTCTCGACGATGTCGTCCATGGCGCGGTGGCCTGCGGCTTTCGTCGGGGCTTCGGCGACCACTTCGGGGTGCCAGCGTCGAGCGAGCTCCTTGATGGTTGACACATCGATCGAGCGGTAGTGGAGGAAGTCCTCGATGTCGGGGAGCTGCTTTGCGAGGAACCTTCTGTCGGTTCCTATGGAGTTTCCGCACAGAGGCACCGATCGCGCCTCGTCGATGTGGGACCGAAGGAACTCGAGGGTCTCGTTACCCGCTTCCTCGAGCGTGATCTGCGAGGTACGGATCTTGTCGAGGAGCCCGCTCGATGTGTGCATCTCGACGACGACCGGCTCCATGGCATCGAGCGCGTCCTGCGGTGCACCGATGACCAGATCGGGCCCGGTGGCGATGATCTCGAGCTCATCGTCGGTGATGAGCGTCGCGATCTCGACGATGACGTCGGAGTCCGGATCGAGTCCGGTCATTTCGAGATCCATCCAGGCGAGCATGGCCCGCCAGTGTACGGAGCGGGCGCGAAAGCCACTTCGACACCCCGAACGGCCATGGCGACGGCACTAGTGTCACGGCGATGAAGGTGCCCCTCAAGAAGCTCGTCGATCACGCGGTCGCCCCTGCCTACGCTCGACCAGGAGACGCGGGTGCCGATCTCGTGGCTGCTGAAGCGCTGACGCTCGGCCCCGGCGGTGGGCGCGCCCTGGTTTCGACCGGCGTCGCAATCGCGCTCCCGGAAGGTTACGCAGCCTTCGTGCAGCCGCGAAGCGGCCTGGCGCTGAAGCACGGGGTGACGTGTCTCAATACGCCGGGACTCATCGACTCCGGCTATCGCGGTGAGCTGAAGGTGCTTCTGATCAATACCGACCCCGAGCGGCCGTTCGAGGTTCAACCCGGTGAGCGCATAGCCCAGCTGGTGATCCAGCGGGTCGAGGAGGCCGAGTTCACCGTCGTCGACGACCTTCCCGACAGCGAACGCGGAGAGGGTGGGTTCGGTTCGACCGGCCGCTGAGCAGTTCCCTAAGTCAGTCGGGCCGGGACTTGTGGATCGAAACCACGCCGTCCTCGCGGCTGACTTGACGGCCGTCGACGAGCCCATCGGTCAGAGACAAGAACCGCTCCTCGGCCTCGCCGTCGATGTCGTGCACCGGCGAGACCCAGAGCCGGACAACGATTTCGGAGAGGTCGCCGTCGTACTCGATGAATACCTCGTCATCCGGGTCAGCCGAGTCGAGCAGCATGATCATCGCCTCGTCGAGGGCCAGCCGGAGGTCGTCGATTGTGCGGAGGGGAAACCCGAGCCGAAGTGCGATCGACGCTGCACCGATGCGCGCGAGCCGCGCGTATCCCGGTCTCGCGGGGAGACGCATCGAGACGACATCACTCCCTGTCGACCTTTCCGGGCGTAGCACCGCACCAGGATGGCATGCGATGAGATGCTTCACGCAGGTTCGGTGTGATCGAATCGGACCTCGGCCGGTCGCTTGTCGTCTCGCAGCCCGAGGAGGACGGCATGGCGTAGCCGTCGATCGGGGGTGAGTTCGGCGAAGTCGACCTCGACGACGAAGGGTTGCGCGATCCAGATGGCGTCGGGCTCGCTTTCGGCGCCCAGCGGCAGGGCGTCATCGGAGCGTTCGGCGAGGCGCGCGCCGATCGAGCGGAGAAGGCGGTCGTCGAACCCCGACCCGACCCGACCACAACACCGGAGGTCGTCGTCGAAGCGGGTAGCCAGCACGAGCGAGCCAACCGTGCCACTGCGCTCTCCGGCACCGGGTGTGTAGCCGACCGCCACGAACTCCTGACGCCGTGTCAGCTTCACCTTGATCCACTGTCGTGAGCGACGACCGCTCTGATAGGTGCTCGAACCGAGCTTTGCAAGCACGCCCTCGAGCCCCTGAGAGGCCGCGGACTTCAATAGCGCGCCGCCGTCCTTACCCACCTCGGTCGTCAGCCAGGAAGGGCCGTCGTCGAGCACTGCGTCCAGGCCGCCGCGGCGGTCGTCGAAGGGCAGACGACGGATGTCGTTGCCGTCGAGCATCAACAGATCGAAAACGAGGTACACCACAGGGTTGGCGACGACATCGTCGCGGCTGGCATGGCGGTGCATTCGCGCCTGGAGGCGAGCGAAGCTGGGTCGGCCGGTTCGTTCGTCCATCGCGACAAGCTCGCCGTCGAACACGGCGTCGAGCCCGACTTGTTCGTGGAGCAGCTCGAGCTCAGGGAAACCCGCGGTGATGTCGCGCCCGTTGCTCGACCATGCGGTTACTCCGTCGTCGTCGATGCCGACGATCGCCCGCATGCCGTCCCATTTCAGCTCGAACCGCCAGTCGTCGCCCAGCGGCAGCGGTCCGCTCGTCGCGCGCATGGGTGCGATCGGTTCGAGCACCCGCCTACGGTACTAGCAGCCCGCAGGACCGAAAGGACTGGGAACCGGTGGCGATTCTGATCGACAGAGCACGCTGGCCCGGCCGCGGAACGAAGTGGGCGCACCTCGTGAGCGACGCCGACATCGAGGAGCTTCACGCGTTCGCCGCCGAAGCCGGCCTGCCGCGAAAGGCGTTCCACGACGACCACTACGACGTGCCGGAGAGGTTCTGGCCCGAGATCGTAGCTGCGGGGGCGAAGGTCGTCGAGAGTCGTGAAGTCGTGCAGGCGCTGCGCCGCAACGGTCACCGCTGACGACGACCGCTTCCGACCTCAGCAGGTTCAAACAGGCGCCTCGCCGACCGATGGGAGGACATGAACCCCACCGGTCGAGTGGCACATGGCTGATGTGTCGGCGGATTCGACCACACATCGCGAGTCCGAGGCGGCGCCACTCGCCACCGGCGCGCGCGAATCAGCGCGGATGGACGCGCTTGTTCGGGCCCACGCCGCGACCCTCTTCAGGTTCGCAAGATCGATCGTGCACGACGACGGCCTTGCCGAGGACGTGGTCCAGGAAGCACTCGTCAAGGCTTGGAGGAGGGGCCCGATCGCGGACGACGGGTCGATTCCCCGTGCATGGCTCATGACGGTCACACGAAACACCGCGATCTCGATGCTCCGGGCGCGCCGCGACCTGCCGCTCGGGCCCGACGACCTTCCCGAACAGGCGGCACCGCACGATACCGACCGGACCGTCGAGGGCAGGGACGCTGTCGAGCGGCTCGAATCGGTTCTCACGGCCCTCGACGAGGAAGCGAGAACTCTGATTCTGTTGCGAGAGGTCGATGGCCTCTCCTACGACGACCTCGCCGAGATGCTCGACATGCCGCTTCCAACGGTGAAGACCCGACTGTTCCGGGCCCGACGACAACTCAAGGCAGCGATGGAGGAATGGCGATGATCCGCCGCACACACCCCGGCCATGACGATTTGCGTCGCTGGCTCGAAACCGAGAAGCCCGAGCGCGTCGGCGACCACGTGAGTGGCTGCGGTGAATGCATGGCTTATCTCGAGACCGTCACCGACCTCGAGTCCGATCTGGTGAGCTCCTTGAACCAAGCGTGGTCGGCGCCGATGGGAATCGAGCAACGCACCGCTACCGGAGTCGAGCACCGCATTCGCCGCGAGGAGACGATGCTCGGATTCCTCGATCTCTTCGCCATTGGAGGCGACGTGTTCCGAACCCTGATCGACGAGGAGCCATTCGATGGTTGATACCTGGGTACTTGCCACAGGGGCGGTCGTCGTCGGCCTG
The DNA here is from genome assembly GCA_965216815.1 of Acidimicrobiales bacterium. Lineage (GTDB taxonomy): Bacteria > Actinomycetota > Acidimicrobiia > Acidimicrobiales > SHLQ01 > JADFOM01. The sequence goes on from OZ244202.1 coordinate 1,254,008, forward strand.
CTCTCGGGGATCATCGGCGCTGCTCTGATCCGACGGATCTTCGGTCAACGCGGCGAGGATCGCCCTGAGATGGTCGACGCGGCCCGCGCCGCCGCGCTGTTCGTCTTCTTGTTCTTCAGCGTGATCGGAGTGGTCGTAGCCGTCGGATTGAGCGACCGGGACATGCTCGAGACGGTGCCGGCGGACCTCCTCGCGTACTCGCCCCGCATCCTCGCAGCCGGGCTGATATTGATCATCGGACGCGCGGCCGCCCACGGTCTCGGTGGAATCGTTGCCCGCGCACTCGACCGCGGGCACAACGAGGGTGTGCAGTTGGCGACGACGGTGCGCTATCTCGTGACCGCAGCAGCTTTCGTGCTCTCGATCAGCCAGCTCGGCATCGACGCGACGATTCTCTACATCGTCACGGCTGCTGTCGTGTTCGCGATCGCCCTCGCCTTCGCACTGCTCGTCGGCCTCGGCGGCCGTGAGCTGGGTGTCGACCTCGCGGTCGGTCGCTACATACAACGATCCGTGCAGGTCGGCGACGTGATCCGCGTCGGCGAGATCCGCGGTCGCGTGGTTGCTCTGCACAAGGCTTCGGTCGAGATCGAGACGGGGCCCGATTCGCGCATGCACGTACGCAACTCGCAGGTGTTCGATGCGGCACCCGAGGTCACACGGGCAGCTGACCTAACAGGGTGAAATCTGGCGGTCGTGGGTCGTTCGACCTAATTCGCCGATTTCGCGCGACTTCTGGGCCTCTGGAGCGTCATACCGGTACACGCCCGATCGGAAAGTGCACAGCTCGGGTGTCACATTTCGGACTGGACTCCCGAACATGCCTCTCGATGGGCCGGAACCTCAGGTTCCGGCCCATCGTCGTGTACGCCCGATGAACCGATGTAGGCCGCCTGGGGCTCGAACCCAGCACCTTGAGATTAAAAGTCTCCTGCTCTACCCGATGAGCTAGCGGCCCACGCAGAAGGGTACACGTGGGCCACACCCACCTCCTGCGACGATCGGAGCAGGGGTGAGTCACGTAACCTATTTCGGCGGACGTCGATCCCAACGTCGACGTGCCGGCCGACCAGTGGCAGGACGATCACATCACGGTGCCTGCTACGGTGTGGCCAGCACCGCTGGGGCGCTCGGAACGATGAACGTCTACCGCAGCGATGGTTCGAGCCAGACGATCGGACCGCTCGCAGCGGGAGCATCGACACGCGTCCTTGGCTCTGCGGACCGCCAGGGCAACGGCACGGCGGTGAGGGCCACCGGTATGACACAAGAGTCGGGCGCGATCCAGCAGGCCGACAGCGACGGCGGTGAATCGACGACCTTCCTTCCGACGGCGCTTCTCGACTCCCAGTATTACCTGCCGTCGAACTCACAGTACGTGGCGTTCTCCTGTCCGACGTCGATGACGATCTACGTGGGGGCCGCGGCGGTGCCCTGCAATTCGCCGGCGGTCGGACACCCCGGTCATGGGCACAAGTCTGGCGGCGGCCTTGGTGCGGGCACCGAGATCCGCCGTCGACCGGCAAGCCGTTCTTCGCCCACTACGAAGATGCAGCAACGAACGACGGGACCAATCTGCTCGGCATGAACGTCTTCCGTGATCCGCTGGCCACGTCGGTGTCGACATCGATGGCACAGCGCGAAGGCCTCTATCCGACGGGCGGGCTGTTGGGCATTTGGACGAGCGCCGACATCGACACAAACGCAACCGGCAGCGGGATCTTCGGGTTGCTCGCCCACTACGCGGCGCTCGCCCCGGGAACCAGCATCATGTACCGGGTCGTATCGGCGCCCGATAGGCCAGTCTCGTCACCGCGGCGTCGTCGGACCCGACGGCACGCCGGCGACGTTCTATGACCCGGGTGGGGTCGGTGAGCCGTTCGCCTACGGGCTCGACACCACGGCGCAGTGGCTGAGGGTCGAGGCCTATCTCGCTACGACCAACGCCTTCAACACACCCAGGCTCGAGATCGTCAGCGTGGGGCCGACCTCGTCGAAATGACCTCGAATCCCTCACCTGTTCCGATCACCGGCGGCGCCGACTTCGACGAGTGGCTAGTGCGGGCATGGACCGACGACGCATCGCTCGCGGGCGCGTCCGCCAACTACGCGCTCGCGGCGCACTCGGGACTGTCGGCGGGATCGAAGGCGGAGGTCACCACCGACCACCCGGCCAGCCAGATCGAGATCTCGGGGGGACTGGTCACCATCCCGGCGGGGCCGATGTTCGCCACGGCGTCGGGGCCACACTCGGTGCGAGCCGCGGGCAAGACCATGTCGGGCGTCAGCCTGGACGTTGTCTTCGAGGCGGATCTGACCGCGACCTTGCCCTTCGTGCAGCACCGTTTCAGCTTCGCCATCACCTGACACAGCGCGCCGGGCCGTTAGCCTCGTCGCCGTGATCGACGCCACCGACCCCTCGCACGAGCCCGACACCGACTCTGCCGAGGCTGACGCGCTCGAAGCCGACATCAATCTCGTCGATGCTGCTATGCGCCACCTCGTCGACGGCGACCTCGACGCCGCCGAAGCCGCGCTCGCCGGCCTCGACCGCGTAAGTGAAACTTTGGTCTGACACCGGGGTCGCCAAATCTGGCCGCGTAAGTGAAACTTTGGTCTGACACCGGGGTCGCGTGGCCGCTACAAGATGTCGGGTGCTTGGGCGGTCAGCTCGTCCGGGTCGACGAGGATGACTCGATCACCTAGGTGTGGGGTCCCGTCGGACCAGTGGACCCATCGGGACCCGAGGTTCGGGATGCGCTCGAACTCTGCACCCAGCCAGCCCTCGGTCGCGTAGATCACACCTCCGTGGCATACGACGATCACCGTCTCGCACGCCGATCGCGCCACGATGCGTTCGAGCGCTCCTCGGGTACGGGCGAGAAAAGAGTGATCGTCCTCGTAGCCGGGCGGTCGTCTCCCGTCGGCCAGATATCCGGGCCACTCGACTTCGATCTCCGGCCGGGTCATCCCCGACCATGCTCCGGCATCGCGCTCGACCAACGCCGGCTCGATCTCGACCGGCCCGATGCCTAGTTCGTTCGCGATGATCGAAGCGGTCTCGTGGGCGCGAACGAGCGGCGAGGCGACGAGCGCGTCGACCGCACCCAGTGCTCGGGCAGCGTGGGCGGCCTGGAGTCGTCCCAGATCGGTGAGAGGCGGGTCGGCTCGGCCCTGCCAACGGCCCGCGGCATTCCATTCGGACTCGCCGTGTCGTATCAGAAGCAGGTCGGTCACGGCGCATGACGGTAGCGGACCGCGCTCATGGACCCATTCGACAGACCCGGGCGTAGAGTCACGTTGTGGCTACGTTGCGGCTGTTCGCCGGGATCCGTGAAGCGGCCGGGACGGGTTCTATAGAGCTCCAGGGCGAGACGGTCGCCGAGGTCATCGACACGGCGCGCGATCGATTCGGTACCGAGTTCTCAGCGATGGTGCAGCTCTGTCGAGTCTGGCTCAACGGCGAGCCGGCCGAGCCCGGCGACGCGGTGGGACCCGACGACGAAGTTGCGTTGCTCCCACCGGTTTCGGGAGGTGCGTGAAGGTCAGCCGGCCGCCGCTACCACGGTCAGGGTCGCTTCCATGCCTGCCTCGCGATGGCCGGCGATCGAGCAATAGATGACGTAGTCACCCTCGGGGAGGTCGATGCTTCCGGTGTCGGTGTCGCCGGCCACCTCGAGCAGGAGCTCGTCCTCGTATCCTTCGATGAGCAGGTCGTGCGGCACGGTTCCGTCGTGGACGTATTCGATCTCGATCGTCCCGGCGGTGGCCTTGTAGGCGTCCTTGTCGAAGTCGAGCGAATCGAGCGCATCGATCGTGAGAGCGTTGCCTGGTTCGTCACCGCCATCTCCTCCGTCATCGTCGCCGCCGCAACCGGGCAAGAGCGCGAGCGCAAGGACGGCGCCAAGCGCCATGGAAACGAACTTCTTGTTGGAGAACACGGGAACCTCTTCGGTGTCGCTGTCGGAAGCCAACGCTACCGCCGATCGTCGGCCCTGCCGGGCCACGGCGGGGTCGCGCTACCCTTCGGTTCGGTCGATCACCGGCATCTCTCGAGCCGATCCCCGGAGGGAAGATGACTCCCGACATCGAAGTCACGACGGCGAAAGCCTTCTCCTCGGATCTCGAGGACCTCGAGACCTCCGAGGTCCGCAGCCGGCGGTCTCTGGCTCAGCAGGTCGAGAACGCCACGTCGTTTGTCCGGAGGCTCGCTCAGGGCCGCCTCGATATCGTCGCCGCCGAGCTCGCACGTCGTGCGTCGAGCGGCGAGGTCGGCGATCTGGCCGAGCTCATCGGTCAACTACCGGACATACTCTCGGACGGACCCGCGGGCGGCTCTGGCGCGGCGCCGGCCGCCGGTGCTCGTCCACCGCTGGAGCTCGAGCCCGACCGCGGCGTCGTCGCCGATCTCAGCGCTCAGCTCGACGCCATCTGTCCGATGGGCGACGTCTCCGTGTTGACCGAGCTCGGTGACCCTGCGCTCGCATCGATGCGAGACCAGGTAGCGGCGTTCGAGCAGGACGTTTCGTTCGTGCGTCGCCAGCTCCACGACGTGATCGCTGCGCTCCAGGCTGAGATCACGCGTCGATACATGTCGGGTGAAGAGAGCGTGGAGTCCCTGTTGTCGTGACCCGCGTCGCCGTTCTGTCGCTGCACTCCTCTCCGCTCACCCAGCCGGGCGTCGGCGACAGCGGTGGCATGAACGTCTACATCCGCGAGCTCGTCTCGTCGCTCGCACACGTCGGCATCCACTGCGACGTCTACGTGCGCAGGTGGAGCGACGATCTACCCGACGAGGTGGAGGTCGAACCGGGTTTCCGTGTCGTGCACGTGCGGGCCGGGCGCACCCAGCTCACGAAGGAACGGCTGCCCGGCATCGTCGACGAGTTCGGGGCCGGAGTCCGTGACGACATCGTAAGGCGCGGAGGAGTAGACGTTCTGCACGCCAACTACTGGCTGAGCGGTGTGGTCGGCCATGCGCTCAAGCACGAACTCGACGTGCCGCTCGTGTCGACCTTTCACACGCTCGCTCGCGTCAAGGCCGACACCGGCGACGCCGAGCCTCAACGCCGTGTCGCTGCGGAGACCGCGGTGATCGGGTGCAGCGACGTGATAGTCGCCAACGCGGTTGCAGAAGTCGATCAGCTCGTCGAGCTCTACGGCGCGACACGCGATCGGGTCGAGATCGTTCCTCCAGGCGTCGTGCACGCCTTCTTCTCGCCCGGCGACACCGCCGGTGCTCGCAGAGCTCTCGGACGCGACCCGGCTACGCCGACTTTGCTCTTCGTCGGTCGAATCCAGCCCCTGAAGGGCCTCGACGTCGCTGTGCGCGCCCTCGCGGAACTCGAACGCCGCGACGCCGAGCTGATCATCGTCGGCGGGGCCAGCGGTAGCGATGGGCCGAGTGAGCTGCGACGCATCCGGTCCCTCGTCGACGTTCTCGATCTGAAGGACCGGGTCAGCTTCGTCGACCCCCAGCCTCACCACAGGCTCTCGACGTTCTATCGCGCTGCCGATGTGTGTTTGATGCCGTCGCGCTCGGAGTCGTTCGGTCTCGTCGCGCTCGAGGCGGCGGCATCGGGTGTTCCGGTGGTGGCGGCCGATGTGGGCGGGCTGAGCACCCTCGTTCAGCACGGGCGAACCGGATACTTGGTCGATGGACGAAACCCGGCAGAGTATGCCCGGTATGTCGACCGGATATTGGCCGACCCCGAGACGGCGACCGAACTCGCTGCCAACGCCTTCGAACGATCGAACGGTTTCACCTGGGCGGCTACCGCGGGGCGACTGCGCCGCATATACGGCGACGTGACCCGCCACGCATTGCTGCAGTGCGAAGCGGTGGGGTGAGAGAACCCCGACCCGACGCCGAGGCGGGCGCCGCCGACGAGCTGCGTCGTTGGGGCGCGGCGACCCTCGCGGAGAACCCGGTCGTCGATGCCTTTATCGAGGAGCCACCGGCTCCCTGGCGCATGCGCTTTCGCGGTGAGGACAAGGACGTGTCGACGATCTACTTCACGCTCGCGCAGCGGTCGCTGCGATACGAGACGTTTTTCACCCCGGATCCGGAGGACGATCGGGAAGCTTGTTTCGCCTACCTCCTGGGCCGCAACGCCGACATGCGGCTGTTGCGCTTCTACGTCGGCGAGGAGCGGGCGATATTCCTCGGCGGTTCGACCCAGGTGCAACATGTCGATGCGGAGCTGCTCGACGCTGTGCTCGGCTCGTTCTACGAGGCGATCGAACGCAGCTTCCGCACGGTCTTGCGCATCGGCTTCGCCCGCCGAATGTCGCGCTAGCGCTCAGCCCGCTCTCCATGAAGGTGACCGTCTCCCGGTCACCTTCATACCCCTGTAAGCCGTGATATTGCGCCGACCGATATTACTGGCACCCCAGAATGTTATTGCATTTCAATATATGTCATGTTATTCTGAGTTTGGCTCCGAGGTCGAAAGATGTGTCGGGACGATCGGGGAAGTTCGCGCTCGACCCTTGGACGGCCTCGGGGCCGCCGCGCCGATGGCGCGTTGCGATCCTGTTACGATCACCGGCCGTGCGTTCGCCTCGCCTACCGAGACGTGTCGCCGGCGTCGTCGTCGCCGGGCTCATGATCGGCACCCTGCCGGCAGCGGTGGCCGCCGAAAGCGACGACATCCGCGCCGAACGCGATCGAGCCCGGGCCGCGGCGGCCCAGGCAGCCGAGGATCTCGAGCCGCTTCTCGCCGAGGACTCCGAGCTCGAGAAGGCGGTCGACGACCTCACCATCTATGTCGACAACCAGCAGGCGATCGTCGACGCTGCGCAACAGGAGCTCGACGCGACCGAAGCGGCGATCGGCGATGCCGAGAGCCGACTCGTCCGACTCGAACAGCAGCTCGAGCTTCTGCGAGACCAGCAGCGAGCGGCGTTGGTCAAGGAGTTCATCGGCATAGGCACCTCCGAGCGAGATCGCGTCCTGGAAGCGGGATCCGCGAACGAGGCGAACCGACGCTCGTTCATGTTCGATCTCGCCAACCACGAGAACGCGGACGCGGTCGACGACGTGCGCGCTGTCGAAGACGAGGTCGCCGCGCTCGAGCTGACGCTCGAAGGAGACCGCCAGAGAGTGGTCGAGCTTCGCGAGCGCGAACAGCAACGGCTCGATCAGCTCGAAGAGGCATTGGCCGCGCAAGAAAGCGCACAGGGGGCGCTCGACGACCGCATCGCCGCATTCCAGGCCGAGGTCGATGCGCTCGAGGCGGCGGCCGAGGAGCTCGAGGAAGATCTCGCCGCAGCGATAGAGGCAGAGGAGGCCGCGGCGCGGCCGGAGCCGCCGTCACCTGGCGAGGAGCCGCGTCCGAACGTCGAACCGCCGCCGAACGCACCCGAGTCGACCGAATCGCTGAGCTGGCCGGCGTCGGGCACACTCACGTCGCGGTTCGGTCCGCGCTGGGGGCGCAATCACAACGGCATCGACATCGCGGCATCGACGGGCACGCCGGTCAGCGCGGCAGCCGCCGGAACGGTCCTGCGTGCGGGGAGCTACAGCGGGTACGGGCTCGTCGTGATGATCGACCACGGCGATGGACTCGTGACCGTCTACGGGCATCACTCGAGCCTCGCGGTCACGACGGGGGAGCGGGTCTCGCGGGGCCAGCGCATCGGCGCGATGGGTTGCACCGGCAGCTGCACGGGACCGCATGTCCATTTCGAGACCCGCATCAACGGCGTTCCCTACGACCCGCTGCTCTTTCTCCCGTAGCCCGAACCCCAGGGGTGTCAGGCAGCGAGCTCACAACGCACTGGACCAAGATCACTTGGAGCTCGGTGCCTGACACCGATCAGTGAAGGCAGTAGTCCGAAGTCTGGACGGGTAACTTGCCGGTATGCAGGTTGTCGGTGGTGGGAAGATGGGTGGAGCCTTGGTCGGCGGAATCCGAGCCGATCAGCCCGATGCGAAAATCACCGTCGTCGAACCAGACGAGGCGCGTCGGGCAGAACTCGCCACCGAGCTGCCCGGCGTTTCGGTGAGCGAGGTGCCGACCGATGACCCCGAGGTAGTGATCGCGGTCAAGCCCGACATCGTCGAGTCGGTCTGTCGAGTGCTCGGTGGCCTGGGCGTCAGGCGGGTTCTCTCGATTGCCGCCGGTGTCACGACCGAACGCATCGAAGCCGCTCTCGAAATCGACGCCGCCGTCGTTCGCGCCATGCCGAACACACCGGCGCTTGTCGGGGAGGGCATGGCCGCCATCTGTGCGGGCACCCGGGCAAAGCCCGACGATCTGTCCTGGGCGAGCTCGATTCTCGGAGCGGTCGGCGACGTTGTAGTAGTCGACGAGTCGGAACTCGACGCGGTGACGGGTGTGAGTGGCTCCGGCCCGGCCTACGTCTTCCTCCTCGCCGAGGCCCTCATCGATGCTGGCGTGGCCAACGGACTCGATGCCGCGACCTCGACGCGCCTGGTCGAACAAACACTGCTCGGAGCTTCGACCCTTCTCGCTCGCTCCGTCGACGATGCGGCGATACTTCGCCGAAACGTGACCTCGCCCAACGGGACCACTGCAGCGGGGCTGGAGGTCTTCGCCGAACGGGGTTTCCACGCGCTGATCGGCGACGTCGTCAAAGCCGCGACCGAGCGTTCTCGTGAGCTCGGCCGGGCACAGCACGGGCACTGATCCGGTGGAAACCCGATACGGCACGGTGTCGTTCCTGTCCGACTTCGGGTATGCCGACGAATTCGTCGGAGTGGTGCACTCGGTCATCAAGTCGATCGCACCGGCGGTGACGATCGTCGATGTGACACACGGCATCGCTCGACACGACGTGCGCGCCGGTGGACTCGCCCTCGCCCGGGCAGCGCAGTATCTGTGCCCCGGTGTCGTCGTTGCGGTGGTCGACCCCGGCGTCGGCTCGACGCGGCGTGCCGTCGCCGTCGAGGTCGGCGACGGAGACTCGATCCTCGTCGGGCCCGACAACGGGCTTCTCGCACCGGCGGTCGCACTGGTCGGGGGGGCGAGTCGAGCGGTCGAGATCACGAGTGCCGAGCACCGGCTGGCCGGCGCCGGGTCGACCTTCGACGGACGCGACGTCTTCGCACCGGCCGCCGCGCACCTGTGCAACGGAGTCTCGCTCGACTCGCTCGGTCCTGCGATCGATCCGGCGACGCTCATGCCGAGCACAGTCCCCGTGCCCGAGATCTCCGACGACGAGGTCATCGCTTCGATCATCTGGATCGACGCGTTCGGCAACGCGCAACTCAACGTCGGGCGCGACGATCTGGTCGGCCCAGGGCCATGGTTAACCCGTATCGGCGACGACACACGGGTCGTCGCTCATCATGCGACCTACGGCGACATCCCGTCGTCGCAGCCCGGTCTCGTCACCGACTCGCAAGGTCTGCTCGCACTCTGCATCGACCGGGGTGACGCCTCGGTCGAGCTCGCGCTGAACGAGGGAACCGAGATCGTCTTCACCGAGGCTGACGCGCCCGCCCCAGTTCGCGTCGACCTCGACAACCCAGCTACAAGGAACTGACAATGCGTCCCGGAACCACGATCGTCCTCGCAATTCTGCTCATCATGATTCTCGGAGCGGCCGTCATACAGTTCGTGCTGCAGGCGGGATGACCCCCGGGTCAGACGCCGGCGATGAGGTTCGTGCGAGCGAAGCGCCTTCGACCGCGGGATATCAGTGCCAGGGCGACAACCCACACGAGCGTTCCGATCGCGACGGCTACAGGCGCATCGACGAGCAGGATGCCCGTCGACTGCCCGACGAGCAGGAAGATCAGCGGGAGGATCACGGCGCCGCCCAACTGGTTGGCCTCCTGGGTCGTCTTCGCACGGGCGGAGATGCGGATCATGACACCGATGCCGAGAGCTGCCACCGCCGGAGCGACCCAGAGGATCATCACCAGCCAGAGGTCGGTCGGCACGAATACCCGGCCGAGCACGGGCCAGGCGGTCACGTTGGCGACTACGCAGAACGCGGCGAACCCGATCCAGGAGACGGCAACGGCAGGCACGTAGGCGGTGAGGAACTTGGCTGCGAACAGATCGTCGTCGGAGATCGGTTGGTGCAGCAATCCTTCGAGCGTGCGCCGTTCCTTCTCCCCGGCGAAGGCGTCGGCGGCGACGACAGCGGAGACCATGAGTGGAACGATCAGGAACAGCGGAGCCAGCAGGTAGCCGTTGACCAGAATGACGAGCCGCTCTTCGGGTGGGTGCGAACGGACGGTGTCGGCCAGCGCCCCGGGAAGTGAATCAAGAATTCCGTCGATGTCGACCTCGCCGCGTGCAGCGGCCGCGATGCCGAGCATCAACGGGAGAACGACGAGCAGCAACGTGGGCACGAGAAGCATCGGCAGGAAGATCGCCTTGGCCCGCCTTATGGCGGTGAGGTCCTTGCGAACGATTGCCGCGACGCCGTCGCGGTGCTCGACGCGGATCACGGCGCAGCCACCGTCGGCTCTGCCGGCGCCACGGCGGGTGTCGAAGCCCGCGCCGAACGCGAGAGGACTTCGAAATAGACGTCCTCGAGACATGGAGTGCGCACGGCCGCCTCGAAGACGTCGTGTCCGCCGCCGATCAACTCGCGCATCAGAACGGGGACGACGTCGCGGTCGCCGACCCGGACCCGCAGTTGGCACCCAGAAACTGCAGCCTTGGTCACCCCGGGCGTGCGACGCGACAGCTCGACCGCAGCGTCTCCGTCGCAACCTCTGCCGAGCTCGATCTCGACGGGAACATCGGACCAGAGCTGCCCGACCAGATCGCCCAGATGACCGTTGGCCAGGACGGAACCGTGCTCGAGGACGACGATGCGGGCCGGCAGGCGTTCGGCTTCGGCCAACACGTGTGTACACAGCACGATGGTCCGGCCCCGCTCCGCGGCGAGCATCTCGATCAATTCGGTCACCTCACGAGTCGACGTCGGATCGAGACCCGACGTCGGTTCGTCGAGAAAGAGCACCTCCGGGTCGTCGAGCAGCGCCCTCGCCAGCGCGACCCGCTTGCGCTGGCCTGTTGAGAACCCGTTGGTGAGACGATGCCGCGAATTGGCGATGCCGAACTGGTCGAGCAGCGTCTCAATCCGCTCCTCCGTGAGATCGGCGGACATGCCGCGCAGTCCGGCGACGAGCCTGAGGTTCTCGTCTGTGGTGAGCCGGTCGTCGAGGCCCGCGTGTTCGGTGAGCACGCCGGTTCGGGCGCGTACGAGATTCCCTTCGCTCGCAGGATCGAGTCCGAGCACCCGCGTCGAACCCGAGTCGGGGAGGAGGATGCCGTTGAGGAGTCGAATCGTCGTCGTCTTGCCGGCTCCGTTCGGTCCGAGAAGCGCAACGATCTCACCGGGTTCGATATCGAGATCGAGCCCGTCGAGTGCCACCTCGTCACCGAAGGTGCGGACGACCTGTCTTGCTTCGATTGCGGCCATCGACTCAGTGGTTCTGTGCGACCGCGACGAGGGCCTCGACCAGATCGCCGATCTGGGCGGGCGCCACGCGCGGTTGGGGCGGCGCTGTCGTGGTCGTAGCAGCCGTGGTCGTGGTCGTCTGCGGGCCTGGATCGGGTTGCGCCGGTTGGGACGGGGCAGGAGCCGGAGCGGCCGTCGGCGGTGGCTGAGGGGCGGTGGGTGGCGGGGCGGGTGCCTCGGTCGGCGGCGGGGGAGGTGGCGCCGGGGCGGGTTCGGACGCCAGCTGCATGAAGCGATGGGTCGTGTAGAGCACGTCTCCTTCGCGCACGACACCGACGCCGAGGTGGGTGTATGCGGGGTCGAGGACGTTGGCCCGATGACCGGGCGAGTTCATGAAGGCGTCCATTACCGACGCGACGCTTGGGCCGACGCCGACGTTTTCGCCGAGTTTCTGCCAATCGGCCGTGATTCCCGCGCTGATCGGGTTGGCATGGCTTATCTGACCTGCGGCCGCCATTTGGTGCGACCACGACCGGCTGGCTTCCACAAGCTCGTTGTGGACGGTGAGAGGCGGCAGGCCGGCGCCCGAGCGATGTGAGTTGACCAGCGCCACGAACTCGGATTCCTCGCCGGGGCTGAGGTCGGCGGAGCTGGCCGGAGATGCGCTCGCAACGGCTGCCGCGAGAGCGACGATCATCGTGATGAGAATCAGTGCGCGAGGACTCCGGCGACGAACGGTGCCGGGGTGTCGTCCATTCGAGATGCTCGCCACTTCTACCCTTCGTGCCCGCGATGTCCGGAACCGCGCAACGCGGTCCTACAAAGGACATCGGCTCGATGGACCCCCATCTTGAGGATGCGCCGCGGTCCGAGCCGACGGAGGTTCGAGATTCGCGATCGTCGTGTTTCTCATAGAGTGACGCGATGAACTTCACGTCGGTCCTCGACGGCGCCAGCGATGATGCGGTCGCGCTCGAGCATCACTCGGTGTCGGTCACCTACCGAGAACTGCGCGATCGCGTCGCCGCCGCTGCGGCACAGCTCGTGTCGCTCGGCGTCGAGCCCGGCGACCGCGTAGCCATCGCATGCGCGAACACCCCTACCTTCGTGGCCGGGTTCTTCGCAATCACGCACATCGGCGCGGTCGCCGTGCCCCTCAACCCCGCGAGTCCGGGTCCGGAGATCGCGAGGGAATTGTCGGTCGTCGACGCCAGGGCCATCATCGTCGGTCCCCGCTGCGCGCCTGCTCTCGCCGGCACCGAATTGGCTGTCGAGTATCGACTCGTGCCGGCCGGTGTCGAGTTCGCCGACGCGGTCACGATCGAGGTCGAGCGCCCGGACGATCCGCCCGAGCGCCATGACGCTTCGGCCGACGACGTCGCTGTGCTCATGTTCACGAGTGGCACGGCGGGAGCTCCACAAGCAGCCGAGCTGACCCACGGCAACCTCTTGGCGAACCTCGACCAGATGGGCGCACATCCCGGCGGGCTGGACGACGAGCCTCAGATCGTGCTCGGCGCGCTCCCGTTCAGCCACATCTACGGCCTCACGATGGTGCTCGGGTTCACGCTTCGGCGCGGCGGCACCGTTGTGCTGATGGAGCGCTTCGATGCCAGCTCGGCTCTCGCAGCGATCGACGACGCGGCGGTGACCGTCGTAGCCGGTGCACCGGCGATGTGGGCTGCGTTCGCGTCGTTGCCAGAGTTCGATTCTGCCGCCTTCGGAAGTGTCAAGACTGCCGTCTCCGGCGCAGCGGCCCTGCCCCCCGAAGTGCACGCGGCGGTCCTCGAGCGTTTCGGAGTCGATGTCCGGGAGGGCTACGGGTTGACCGAGGCTGCGCCGGCGGTCACGAGTGCGGTCGGTACTGAAGCGCCTCCTGGTTCGGTCGGTCGTCCGCTCCCGGGTGTCGAGGTTCGACTCGTCGATGAGTCGGGCGACGACGCTCTCATAGGTGACGCCGGAGAGCTGTGGGTGAGGGGCCCAAACGTTTTCCACGGCTATTTCGGCGCCGATCCAACCGAGGACTCGCCGGTCGACTCCGACGGATGGCTCCATACCGGTGACGTCGCGATCGTCGACGAGAACGGATTTCTATATCTCGTCGACCGGCAGAAGGACCTGATCATCGTCTCGGGGTTCAACGTCCACCCGTCCGAGGTCGAGGAGATCTTGCGGCTGCACCCCGGCATCGAAGATGCCGGGGTGGTCGGAGCGCCCGATGCGAACACCGGGGAAACGGTGCACGCAGCCGTCGTCGTCGCGGACGGCACCGTGCTCGAGGTCGAGCAGGTGATCGACCACTGCGCGGCGCACCTCGCGACCTACAAGTGCCCAACGGCTGTGGAGTTCGTCGACAGCGTGCCTCGTTCCGCGAGTGGCAAGCTCGTCCGCCGCGCCCTTCGCTGACGTCACCGCCAAACTACGGTTGGGTTCGTGCGCGGCATGGGGTTCTTTCACGGCACCCGCATCGGTAGGGCGATCACCGGTGTCCTGACCGTCGTCATCGTCGGTGCCGTGCTGTTGTGGAACATCCCAGACCCCGACGTGCGCGCCAGCGCGCAGGATCGTGTACGGCCCGTCGTGAACGCGCTGGTCCTCAATCAGGGGTGGGGGCTGTTCGCGCCGAACCCGACCAGGACCTCGGCGCGCGTCTACGCCGAGGTCACCTTCGACGACGGATCCACCCTCGAGTACGACTTCCCCGATGGCGACCCGTTCGTGGGTGCGTTGCGCGAGTACCACTGGCGAAAGGTCGAGCGTCGGCTGAGGCAGGACAAGAACCGGTCGCTGTGGCGGCCGACTGCCGAGTGGATAGCCGAGCGCCTCTCCGACGACGACCGGACGGTGACCACCGTCGAGCTGTACCGCCAGGAGGCGCGGACTCCCGACGCCGGATCGGGCGCTCCGCTCGTATGGGAGATCGAGCGGTTCTTCACCTATCGACGCCCGGTCGGGTCGTCGCCAGAGGGAGGCCGCTGACGTGACCGACCTCGCAGCTGCCCCCGCCGAGACGCCCACGCGCTGGGCGAGGTTCTCAGGGGCTCTCAGTCGGTTTTGGTTCGCTCCGATGCGCGCGTCCACCTTTGTGTTGTTCCGCTCAGCGCTCGCGGTGACGGTCCTGGTGTGGATGATCGCCTTGTTGCCCGACCTGAAGACGTTCTTCGGTGAGTCCGGCTTGAGGCCCAACCCGATCTACGCCGAGTTCCGCTACGGGTTGTTCCAGTGGTTCCAGTCCGACACGGCGTTGGTGGTCGTCTATGTCTCGACACTCGTTGCGGCATCGATGGTGCTCGCAGGTCGACTCGTGCGCGTCGCCGCGCCTGCGATGTGGGTGGGGGTGATGTCGTTCCAGCTCGACAACCTGTCGATACTCAACGCGGGCGACGAGCTGCTGCGGATCTGGTGCGCCTACTTCGCCATCTATGCGCTGATCACGCCGAACGCGATCACGAGCCGATCGCTCGGATCCCTCTTCGGACCGGACCGCGACGACGCGGTTGCACCGATGTGGCTGCTGCGTGTCGTGCAGATACAGATGACGATCATCTATCCCGCGTCGGTGATCGCCAAGCTCGACGGCGACCGCTGGCACGACGGCACGGCCGCCCTCTATGCCTTCCAGCTCGAGGACTTCAAGCGGTTCTGGGTGCCCGATGTGGTGGCCGACAACCTCGTTGTCGGCTGGGTGCTCACCTACGGAACGCTCCTGCTCGAGGTCCTGATCCCGGTCATGTTGTGGATCCCCCGCACCCGCCGTGTTGCGATCGTCGCAGGGATCGCGTTGCACGTGGGCTTCGACTACGCCATGCGACTCGGCTTCTTCGCCTGGTCGATGACGATCGGCTACATCGCGTTCCTGACGGCCTCGGAGGCCGACTGGGTGCTCCGCAGGCTTCCGTTCAGCCGGACGCGAGTCCGTCGCGCGGCAAGACAACGGTGAAGACGGTGCCGACCCCGACCTCGCTGTCGACGTCGATCGAGCCCCCGTGCGCACGCACGAACTCCGCCGCGATCGCCAAGCCGAGTCCGCTGCCCCCGGTCGATCGGCTGCGCGATGCGTCGACACGTGAGAACCGGTCGAAGATGCGCGGTAGCTCCTCGGCGGGGATACCACAGCCGGTGTCGCGCACGTCGACAGCGATGCGATCGGAGTCCTCGACGCTCATGGTCACCGATCCTCCCGCCTCGGTGTGTTCGATCGCGCTGGCGACGAGGTTGGTGAGCATCTGCTGAATGCGGTGGTCGTCGACGAAGGCCATCGCCCCCGTCGTGTCTTCGCAGCCAGCGTGACGCCCGCGGCATCGGCTGCCGGTCGGCTGACCGAAGCCACCCGCTCTACTAGATCACCGATGTCGCAGTTCGCTCGGCGAAGCTGGAGCCGCCCTGCATCGGCCAGGGAGAGCTGCTGCAGGTCGTCGACAAGCCTCTAGAGTCTCGTCACCTCGTCGTGGAGCAGATCGACCGTCTCCGGAGCCGGTTCGACCACCCTGTCCTGTACCCCTCGAGATACCCACGAAGGTTGGAAAGCGGCGTGCGCAGCTCGTGGGCGACGTCGGTCGTCAATCTACGCCGCGCCTGATCCTCCGACTGCAGCGACGAGGCCATGTCGTTGAACGCCGTGCCGAGTAGTTCGAGCTCGGTAGCCCCGCCGACCTCGACGCGCGTCGCGAGGTCACCGGTCGACATGCGCCGCGCCGCCCCGGTCAACGACTCGATTGGCTCGACGATTCGACGCGCTAGGAGCACGGTCGCAGCGGCAGCAGCTGCGACGACGCCGGCGACGGCGATCCAGAACCAGGCGGATCGTCCCGAGGTGAATGGGCTGGCAGTATCGGAGCCGATGCCGACGAACAGCTGCAGCGGCGGTGCGGTGACAGCGCCGCCGAAGTCGGGTGGGATCGAGACCAGCTCCTCGTCGAGCGGGGGCCGCCCGGGAGGAACTGTTCAGGTGGGATCTCGAACTCGATCAGCGTGCTCGACGGATCGACGATGGTCGCTTCGCGGGGAAGCGGTTGTGGCTCTCCGTCGACCAGCAGTGCGCTGTCGGCCAGTACGTCGCCGTCCAGTGTTGCTACGGCGATGCGTTCGTCGAAGGCGCGGGCCAGCGCCTCGACCTCGGTCTCGACACCGATCCAGCTGGCACGATCGTGCCCGTAGAACGCGAGCGAGTCGCGGATGATGATCTCAGCATCGAGGTCGCTTTCGAGCGAGCGGTCGAACCCGTCGTAGTCGAACCCGAACGCCGCTTCGAACAGTTCTTTGCGGGAGAACGCCCGTCCCGGATCTGCGGCGACTGTCGCGAGGATTGCGAACTCCTTCGGAGTCGTGACCACCGGGGTTCCGTCGATCGCCACCTCATGGCGTGATCGGTCGACCACCAACGTGCCGGCGACGAGCGACCGGGCTGTCTCGCGGCTGTTCGTGCGGCGCAACAGCGTCCTAACTCGTGCCACCAACTCGCGTGGACTGAATGGCTTGGCGACGTAGTCGTCGGCCCCGAGATCGAGCCCGAGAAGCATGTCGTCCTCGGTCGAGCGGGCGGTCAACATGATGATCGGGACCTCGCTCTCGTGGCGCAGAACGCGACAGACGTCGAGCCCGTCGACCTTCGGCATCATGACGTCGAGCAACACAAGGTCGGGCTCCCGACGCCGAGCCTGATCGATTGCGGCTCGACCGTCACCAACGACCACGACACTGTGGCCGCGCGGTTGGGTGCCTAAGCCCGAACCACATGGGTGTCAGGCACCGAGCTCAAGGCGCGCTGAGCCCAAGATTGCTACGAGCTCGGTGCCTGACACCGCTGCATTGGCGCTTTCAGTCAGGCGTCAGGTGGTCACTTATCCGCTAACGCTCCCGACACCATGGTGGTTCGGACTCGCACGGGTAATCCGCGCGGTCTCCTGACACCGGTTACGCGGATTCGGCGACCGGCGGGCAGAACTCCATGACGACCTCACCGCAGTCTTCGGGCAGCTCGTCGCCGTACCGTTCCGCGAAGAACTCGTCGACGAGCTCCCATGTGGCTTCGTCGGTGTTCTCGTCGAAGACCGGGAAGCGGATGCCGAGCTCGTCGTTTTCGACTTCGACGGTGATGCCGTTGGCGGCGAGGTGGGCGACGAGTTCGTCGGTCTCCTTGTTGAGCTCAGCGAGCTCTTCGGCCGATGGTTCCCAACCCCGGGGGGTATCTCGCATTCGATGATGCCCCGCCCGGTGGGTGGTCGACGGGAGGGGCCACATTCGGTGGTGGCTCGTTGGCGTCGGTCGTCGTCGGTGGCGATTCGATCTGGGGATCGTCCTGGGCCAACGACGGCCCGGCCAGAGCGACGAAACCGAACGAAGCGGCCGCGACTCCCGCAGCGGCGATCCTGAAACGGTTGACTGGCATGGGTTTACTCCTTCTTCGGGGGATGGCCCGAGAGTGCGGGATCGGATGTGAAGAAGTGATGTGGAAGCCGTGTGGATCCATGTGTTCCCCGGACGGCGGACCACCGAGAACCACTATGTGAATTCGTGCACGAACCTCGTTACCGTTGGGTTCGTGGGCGACGAACACGAGTCGATTCCTGAGGTGACGGTTACGCGGCTTCCCGTGTACCGCCGTTGTCTGCTCGAGCTGAAGAGCGACGGGGTCGCCACCGTGTCCTCCGAGCGCCTCGCTTCGATGGCCGGGGTCAACGCAGCGAAGGTTCGCAAAGACCTCTCGTATCTCGGCTCCTACGGCACGCGCGGCGTCGGCTATGACGTCGATTTCCTGTTGTTCGAGGTCAGTAGGGAGCTCGGGCTGACCACCGACCGGCCCGTCGTCATCGTCGGGGCCGGCAACCTCGGGTCGGCCCTCGCGCGGTATTCGGGTTTCAACGATCGCGGCTTCCCGGTGGAAGCGCTTCTCGACAACGACCCGGAGCGAATCGGACAACGCATCGGTTCGCTCGAAATCAACGATCTCGACGACATCGAAGCCGTCGTCGACCGCCACGACATTGCGATCGGGGTCATCGCCACGCCACCCGAGTCCGCCCAGGACGTGGCCGATCTTCTCGTCGGTGCTGGTGTTCGGTCCATCCTCAATTTCGCACCGCGGCTGCTCGATCTCGACGAATCGGTGTCGGTGCGCCGCGTCGACCTCGCGACCGAGCTTCAGGTGCTCAGCTTCTACCAGCAGCACGGCGAGCCGGTGTCGTGAGTCGACCGGCCTTCCTCGTCGGGCTGCGGCTCGAGGGGCGAGCCGTGCTGGTTGTAGGCGCCGGTCGCGTGGCGCTCCGCAAGACGAACGAGCTGATCGACGCCGGAGCAGTGATCACGGTCGTCGCACCCCGCGTCGATCCCAGCTTCGCCGACCTCGACGTGGTCGTCGAGCGACGGCGATACGAACGCGGCGAGGCGGCGGACTACTGGTTCGTCGTCACAGCTACCGATGACCCATCGGTCAACGAAGCCGTACATGCGGATGGCGTCGCCGCCTCGGTGTTCGTGAACGCAGCCGACGATCCTGCGAACTGCACCGCGATCCTGCCCGCCCGCCTTCGGCAGGGCGACCTGACGGTTGCGGTCTCGACGAACGGCCGATCACCGGCGTTCGCGTCGTGGCTCAAAGGTCGTATCGGAGATCAGCTCGGACCGGAATATCATGTGCTGTTGGAAGTGTTGGCCGACGAGCGCGACGCGATGATTTCTGCCGGCGAGTTCACAGAGGGACGGAGTTGGCAGGTCGCGCTCGAATCGGGAATTGTTGATCTGGTTCGGTCTGGTCGCCTCGACGAGGCCAGGGAGCTGTTGCGCGCGTGTCTGTAGTGGTCATCGGTGTCAATCACCGCACAGCGAGTCTCGATCTGCTCGAGCGGCTCAACGTCGACGCCTCGCGCCTGCCGAAGGTTCTGCACGACCTCACCTCCCGTCCGCACATCTCCGAGGCCGTCGTTCTCTCGACGTGCAACCGCACCGAGGTCTACGTGCAGGCCGAGCGCTTCCACGGCGCGTTCGACGACGTCCGCGATGCGCTATGCGACTGGTCGCACCTGCCGCCCGAGGAGTTCGCCGATCACCTGACGACGCTCTATGACGGCGACGCGATCGGGCATCTCTTCGACGTCGCCTGCGGTCTCGACTCCGCCGTGCTGGGTGAGCACGAGATCCTCGGCCAGGTTCGCAGTGCGTGGCAGGGAGCCGAGGACGAGGGCAGCGTCGGGTCGACGCTTCGCCCGGTGTTCCGCCACGCTCTCGAGGTCGGCAAGCGCGCCCGCACCGACACCGACATCTCGCGCAACGTCACGTCGGTGTCTCAGGCTGCGGTGGCCATGGCCGCGCAGCATCTCGGATCGTTGACCGAGCGAACCGTGCTCCTGATCGGTACCGGCGACATGGGTCAGGGCATGGCGACCGCCCTAGCTCGCAGCGGTGTCGGATCGCTCGTGGTTGCAAACAGGACCTTCGAGCACGCCGAGGGGCTCGCCGTGCGACTCGGCGGCGCCGCGGCCAGGCTCGACGATCTCTCCGACCACCTCGTCGCCGCCGACGTGTTGCTCACGTCGACCGGCGCGACCTCGTTGATGATCGAACACGCCACGATCGACGAAGTTCTGTCGCGCCGGGACGGGCGGCCGCTCCTCATCGTCGACATCGCCGTGCCGCGCGACGTCGATCCCGGCGCGGCCGACATCCCCGGGGTCACGTTGCTCGACATGGACGATCTCGGCGCTTTCGCCGAAGCGGGCGTCGCTGGTCGTCGGCGGGAGGTCGACGCAGTTCGGGCGATCATCGACGACGAGGTCGAGCGCTACACGGCGATCGCTTCGGCACGCGAGCTCGATCCACTCATCACCGTCTTCCGAAGGAAGGTCACCGAAATCGCCGAGGCCGAGGCGGGCCTCCACGGAGCCGAGCTGTCCGACGGGGACCGTGAAGCGCTGCGGCGTTCGGTTCGCGCATCGGTGAACAAGATGCTTCATGAACCAACCGTCGCTCTGAAGAAGGCCGCAGGCACCGCGCGCGGCGAGCGTCTCGCCGACGCACTGCGTGATCTCTTCGATCTCTGAGCGCGTACTGCTCGACGGCGGTTGCCGGTGAATCGTGTGCGCGCAGCCACGCGTGGCAGCGCCCTCGCGCTCTGGCAGACCCGCCACATAGCGTCGCTGCTTGCGGCCGATGATCCGGAGCTGATGGTCGAGGAGATAGTGGTCTCGACATCGGGTGACCGCCGTCTTGACGTCGCGATCGCCGATATCGGCGGTAAAGGGGTGTTTGTCAAGGAGGTGCAGTCCGCGGTACTCGAAGGGCGAGCCGACATCGCGGTTCACAGTGGCAAGGATCTTCCGGCCGTCACACCCGAAGGTTTGGTCATCGCCGCGGTTCCCGAGAGGGCCGACCCCCGCGATGTGCTGATCGGGCTCCCGCTCGACGGCCTCGCCACTGGCGCCGTCATCGCCACCGGCTCCGCGCGTCGACGAGTACAGCTCGCTGCGCTCTGTTCGGGACTCGTGTTCGAGGAGCTGCGCGGCAACATCGAAACGCGGCTCGCCCGCGCAGACGAGTTCGATGCGATCGTTCTCGCAGCTGCGGGACTCGACCGGCTGGGAGCGACGCCGCCCAACTCCGAGGCGATTCCGGTCGACGCGATGGTGCCGCAGGTCGCGCAAGCCGCGCTCGTCGTGGAGTGTCGTGCCGATGACCAAGCGATGCAACGACGTCTGGCGAGCATCGAACACGCAGAGTCCCGACGATGCGTCGACGCCGAGCGGGCGTTTCTCGCGAGGCTTGGCGGCGACTGCTCGATGCCGGCCGGAGCGCACACCGTGATCGAGCGCGATCGGCTTCGCTGCACCGGGGTGCTGGCCGGTGATTCGCGGTCGCTGCCGCACCGGGTGGTCGAGACCGGAGACGACCCCGTCGCACTCGGCACGGCGGTCGCCGAACGCCTGCTCAGGGCTATCGGATGAGCGTCTACCTCGTCGGCGCCGGCCCCGGTGATCCCGGCTTGCTCACGGTCCGAGCGGCCGAGCTGCTCGCGAACGCGGACGTCGTCATCTACGACCGACTCTCGGTGTCCGCCGTGCTCGAGCTGGTGCCCGACGACGCCGAGCTCCTCAACGTAGGGAAGACACCCGGTGGGCCATCGACTAGCCAGGATCGAATCAACGAAATGCTGATCGCCTGTGCGGCGACACATGACACAGTCGTTCGGCTGAAGGGCGGAGATCCGTTCGTCTTTGCCCGCGGCGGAGAGGAGGCGATCGCGCTCTCCGCGGCCGGCGTCGGGTTCGAGGTCGTCCCGGGAATCACCTCAGCGATCGCCGTGCCGGCGTACGCGGGCATTCCCGTAACCCAGCGGCATTCGTCGACGTCGCTGACCGTGGTGACGGGACACGAGGATCCGACGCGGCCCGATTCCTCGGTCGACTGGGAAGCGATCGCCCGGGTCGGCGGCACGATCGTGATCCTCATGGGTGTCGGTCGCATCGACGAGATCAGCGCCGGTCTGATCGCTGGTGGCCTGCCTCGATCGACACCCGCCGCTGCGATCCGGTGGGGCACGCGACCCGAACAGCACACGGTGCGCACGACACTCGCCGACCTGGCCGACGCCGACCTCGAACCGCCGTCGACGATCGTGGTCGGCGAGGTCGCTGCGCTCGATCTCGACTGGTACGAGTCACGCCCACTGCAGGGGCGCAGCGTGGTGGTGACCCGGCCGCGTCTGCAGGCCGGAGCGCTCGTCGACCTCCTCCGCCGCCGGGGAGCACACGTCGTTCTGCAGCCGGCGATCGAGATCGAATCCGCCCCCGACCAAGGGGCTGCGCTCGCCGCGGCGCTTCACGATATCGACAGCTACGAATGGGTCGTATTCACCTCGGCGAACGGCGTCGACGCGGCGATGAGCGAGGTTCGCGATGCACGATCATTGGGCGGCGTCTCGATCGCAGCGGTCGGTTCGGCCACCGTCGCACGCCTCGATCGTTCGGGAATCGCCGCCGATCTGGTACCCGAGGTAAACACGGCCGAGGCGCTGGCCGACCGATTCAGCCCTCCGCCCACGCCCGACGCGAAGGTGCTGCTCGTCAGAGCGCTGGAGGGTCGAGAGGTCGTACCCGATCGTTTGCGCTCCCAGGGCTGGCAGGTCGATGTCGTAGCGGCGTACCAGACCTCATCTCGCGGCGACTCGATCGATGCCGATGCCGTCGCGGCTGCCGACGTCATCACGTTCGCCTCGCCGAGTGCCGTCGATGCGACGGTCGCCGGGGTGGGTATCGACCGCCTGCCGCCGGTGGTTGCGTCGATTGGTCCGACGACGACTGCCGCGCTCGGCGCACACGGCATCGAAGATGTGATCGAGGCTGATGTGCACACCGCCGCCGGCCTCGTCGACCAACTCGAACGCGAGCTCTAGGCACCGTGGCGTTGGCGCCAGCGAGCTGCGGTCAGCCGAGGGTGTCGACGCGATGATCGCGGTCGGCGACGTGTTGGGCGTGTGAGGGCAACCCGATCGCTATCAGCGCACCTGCGACGCCGATGAAGACGAGCATCGTCATCGCCTGACGGACCCCGTCGAGTGACTCGCCGGTATCGGTGTTGGCGAGAAATGTCACGACGACAGCGACCGCGATCGTGCTGCCGATCTCCTGGAAGATGCGACTCATCGCCCCACCGATGCCCAGCTTCGGCGCGGGCACGGTTGCGACCGCGGCTGCCTGGCTGGCTGCGTGACCCAGGCCCACGCCGACCGAATATAGCCCCGCGGCGGGGAGCCAGAGTCCGAATAGGTCCGGTTCGTAGCTGATTGCCGACGCGAACCACACGCCGGAAAGGCTCATGATGATCGCGCCCGGCAGGATGACGGCCCGGTGACCGAACCGGTCGGCGAGACGACCGCTGAAGATCGACAGCGGACCCCCGATCGCGGGGATGAATGCAACGCCGAGGCCGGATTCGAACTCGGACCATCCCCACGCTTCCTGGAGAAACGTGAGGAAGGTCAGGAACGTGGCCGCAAAATTGCCTGCGACCAGGATCGACAACAGGTTTGCCCGACTGAACTGACGGTTTCGGAACAGGGTGATTTCGAGGATGGGAGCGGTGTGTTCACGCGAGCGGAGAACTACGAGAGTCAACAGGGCCCCGGCGATCAGGAACGCAGCGACGACCGCCGTGCTGGTCCAGCCCCAGGTGTTGCTCTGGACGATGGCCAGCGCAAGGCTGCCGACGCCAACCATGAGCGCGGCGGCGCCGAGAAAGTCAGGTGCCCCGGTCTTGTCCCCGCCCAGGGTCTTGGGAAGGAAACGCGCACCGACGGCGAGGGTGATGAGGCCGATCGGAATGTTGACTGCGAAAGCCCAGCGCCACCCCACCGCATAGATGAGAGCGCCGCCGACGACCGGCCCGAACGCTGCCGAGATTCCTCCGACTCCACCCAGCGCGCCGATCGCGGTCGAGCGTCGCTCGGGACCGAACGTGTCGAGCAGGATTGCCAGAGCGGCCGGGCTCTCGAGAGCGAAACCCGCGGCCTGAACGACGCGGGCTGCGACCATGAGCTCGATCGACGGAGCGAGGGCGACCAGCGCGGAGCCGAACGTCAGGAGCGCGACGCCGATGAGGAAGAGCTTCTTGCGCCCGAATCGATCGGCGAGCCAACCGCCGGGAACCATGAGGGACGCGAGCGTGATCGAGTAGGCGGTCAGCGTCCATGAGGTCGCTGTTGTCGACGCGTCGAACGTCTCCTCGAACTCACTGAAGGCGACGAAAACGAGCGAGAAGTTGAGCGTCCCGACCAGAGTCGCGCCGATGATGAGGGTGAAGACTCGCCAGGGCGAAGCGGTCGGCTGCACCCGGTAGGCCTACACAACGGCGTGAGGGTGCGTCCATTTCCTTCCGCTATCGTCCCGCCCATGAAAGGCATCATTCTCGCCGGAGGCACGGGATCGCGGCTCCATCCGATCACGCTCGGAACCTCCAAGCAGCTCCTTCCGGTGTACGACAAGCCGATGATCTACTACCCGATCTCGGTTCTGATGCTGGCCCGGATCCGAGAGATCCTGGTAATCACGACTCCCGAGGACTCCGACGCCTTCCAGAGGCTGCTCGGCGACGGTTCCCAGTGGGGAATCGACCTCTCGTACGCTGTGCAGCCGAGCCCCGACGGCCTCGCACAGGCGTTCATCATCGGAGCCGACTTCCTCGCCGGCAAGGGTTGCTCGCTGGTCTTGGGCGACAACCTCTTCTATGGCGCCGGCCTGTCGGCACAGCTGAACGCCGCGGCGGCGAAGGCGACCGGTGCGACGGTGTTCGGCTACCACGTACGCGATCCCGAGCGATACGGAATCGTCGAGCTCGGCGACGACGGGCGCGCGATCTCGATCGAGGAGAAGCCGAGCCAGCCGCGCAGCAACTGGGCGGTGACCGGTCTCTATTTCTTCGATGGGCGCGTCGTCGAGGCGGCCGAGCAGGCCGAGCCGTCCGATCGGGGTGAGCTCGAGATCACTTCGGTGATCGACTACTACCTCGAGCGGGGCGAGCTCGACGTGATGAAGCTCGACCGTGGGTATGCCTGGCTCGATACCGGCACATTCGATTCGATGGTCGAGGCGGCGGAGTTCGTTCGCGTCATCCAACATCGTCAGAGCGCACAGATCGCATGCCTCGAGGAGATCGCCTACGAGCAGGGTTGGATCTCGATCCACGCAGTGCGTTCTCGCGGCGAGACGATGGCGAAGAACGCCTACGGCCAGTACCTACTCGACATCGCCGACGGTACCCCTCGCTGACACGAGTAGGACAGGGGGTCTGTCCCCCTGTCCTACTCGTGCCAAAGGTCCCTAGTGGTGGCAGCGTGGATGTGGCTGAGTGGGGCGATGGAGCGGCAGGTCAAGCCGAGGGAATGGGCCATCGACCGAGGCGGTCTCGAGATCATCCCGGGCGACGTGTGCCAGAAGCTGCTCGAAGCCAGCGAGGTCGGGCGTATCGCGTTCGTCGCGGCCGGCTCGCCGGTCGTGCTTCCGGTCAACTTCCGGTTCTACGCCCGCCGAATCGTGTTTCGCTCGACGGTCGGATCGAAGCTGAATGCCGCCGCGATGGGCGACCCGGTCGCATTCGAGATCGACGACTGGGACGCGCGCACCCGGACGGGGTGGAGCGTCATGGTTCGGGGAAGGGCGGCCGAGGTGACCGATGCCGCCCTTCTGGCCGAGCTGTACGACCTTGGTCTTCGGCCGTGGGCTGACCCGACGCTTCGCACCCGGTGGGTTCAGGTGCTTCCGAGCGACATCGACGGACGACGGATTCCGAGACGGTCTGTTCCAGCGACTGCTGTCGAAGCCGCTCCCATCGGCTAAAACGCCGCTATGGCGGTTCGAGTCTTTCTTCTCGACGATCACGACGTGGTGCGCGCCGGGCTGGCGGCACTGATCGACGGCACTCCCGATCTCGAGGTGGTCGGGCAGGCGTCGACGGTCGGAGCGACCCTCGATGCGGTGCGGGAGTGCAAGCCCGACGTTGCGGTGTTCGATGCGAGGTTGGGAGACGGCTCGGGAATCGACGCATGCCGAGCGGTTCGAGCCGAAATGGGCGACATCAAGTGCCTCGTGCTCACAGCATTCGAGGACGACCAGGCGCTCGTCGATGCGGCCGAGGCGGGCGCCGCTGCGTTCGTGCTCAAGGAGGTGCGAGGCGACGCCGTGCTCGACGCGATCGGCAAGGTCGCCGCGGGGCATCAGCTGATCGATCGCGACCGTCTCAACGCGGCGCGAGCACGCATGCGTGAGAGCGGCGAGCAAAAGATCGCTGACCTGACCCCGAAGGAGCGGCAGATCTTCGAGTTGATCGGCGACGGGCTTTCGAACCGCGAGATCGCTGACCGGATGTACCTCGCCGAGAAGACGGTGAAGAACTACGTATCAAAACTGCTCATGAAGCTGGGGAAGGTGAGGCGCACCGAAGCGGCAGCGCTCGCCGCCCGCCTCGCGGAGCGCGACGCGCGCCGTTGACCACCGCGGTCAGCCGTGTCGCTTCCGTCGGGCGGCGCCGTATGATCCGGCGCGGTGGACTACCGGGCGGAGCTCGACGCGGAAATGGTGTGGGAGTCGGCTCCCGACGCGCTGATCCTCGTCGGCGTCGATGGAGTGATATGGCTCGCCAACGGTGAGGCGGAGCGATTGTTCGGCTACGACCGTGACGAACTTGTGGGGATGACCGTCGAGGACGTCGTGCCGCCCGAAGCCGTCGCCGTTCACACTCAGCACAGACGCGACTATGCCGACCAACCGCGGCGACGGCCGATGGGGATCGGGTTGCGCCTCGAGGCCCTTCACCGGCGAGGCCACCGCATCCCCGTCGATGTCAGCCTTGCGCCGCTCGAGCTGGGCGGTCAGTCGTGCACTTTGGCTGCCGTTCGCGACATGAGCGACCGGAATCAGGTCGAGAGTCAGCTGGTCGATGCCACGAGGCGGCAGCTCCTCCAGGACGAACGAGACCGGGTCGCTCGCGACCTCCACGACACGGTAATACAGGAGCTGTTCGCGCTCGGTATGCAACTACAGGCCACCGTGTCCGACATCGGCGATGCCGGGGCCGCCGAGAGGGTCGAGTCGACGGTCGAGGCGATCGACGGGGTCATCCGTCAGATTCGCGGTCTCATCTTCGATGTGGCTGGAGACGAAGACGTCGACATTCGCAGCCAAATCGTCGATGTCGCGGCGAGGCTCACGCCGACCCTCGGATTCGAGCCGCGACTGAGCTTCGAGGGACCGGTCGAGTCGGTTCTGTCGACCGAGCTGGTCGATGAGATCGTTCCGATCGTGCGAGAGGCGCTGACCAACGTCGCAAAGCACGCTGACGCTTCGATGGCCGATGTCGTGTTGCAAGTAGGCGACAACGTCGAGCTACGGGTGGTCGACGACGGCCGCGGCATACCGTCGGACGCGCCGCGAGGAAACGGCCTCGGCAACCTGACCCGTCGGGCTGTGCTGCTCGGCGGTCGGCTCGAGGTCGAGCCGGGTTCCGACGGTGGCACCGAGCTCAACCTGTCGATTCCGATCGACTGACAGCGGCGTCGGGCCCGTTGTTACCATCGGCCGGGTGGCTGCGAATCCCGAAGGACCGATGAAGGCTGCCATCTATCGCCGACGGGGTCAGCTCGACGTCACGGACGTGCCGATGCCCGACCTCGGCGAAACAGACGTGCTCGTCGAGGTGAGCCACTGCGGCATCTGCGGAACCGATCTCCATTCGGTGCTCGAAGGCTGGGGTCGCCCCGACTCGATCGGTGGTCATGAATGGTCTGGCGTCGTCGTCGAATGCGGCTCCGGTGTAGCGAGCCTCGAGAAGGGCGATCGTGTCATCGGTGTGGCCGAGCCGGGTTGTGGGCGTTGTTCGGCATGTGGCTCGAACCGTCCGTCGCTTTGTTCCGGTCGGGCCTCTCCCGGTGTCGATGCGTTCCAGGGAGCGTTCGCCAGCTACGTCGCCGCCAGTGCCGACGCGGTTATGTCGATCCCCGATGACTTGTCGTTGCGCGATGCAGCGTTCGCCGAGCCGCTCGCGGTATCGCTGCATGCCATTTCCCAGGGTGCGCTCCAGGGCCGACACCGGGTGCTCGTATCGGGCGCCGGACCGATCGGGCTGGCAGCCGCGGCCGTGCTCATCGACGCCGGATTCGCGGTCACCGTCAGCGAGCCGGGCGAGACTCGTAGAGAGCTTGCGGCAAAGCTCGGTGCCGCTGTCACCACGCCGACGGACCTCGCTGTTCCCGCCATGCCGAACGACCTCATCGACGATCCGTTCGACGCCGTGATCGAGTGCTCGGGCGTTCGCAGCGCGATCGAGTCGGGGCTCGGTCAGCTCGACCGGGCCGGACGGATGGTCCTCGTAGGCACCGGGATGGACTACCCGCGGCTCGACATCAACCGCGTGCTGTTGAACGAGATCGAGATCACGGGCGCCTACAACTACGACGCTGACGGTTTCGAGCGTGCGGTCGGCATGCTCGCCGACCGCCGCGTGGACACATCGTTGCTCATCGAGCCCGGCGCGATCGACCTCGACGACATGCTCGAGACCATGCATGGGCTGGTCGACGGTCGGATCGGCGGAAAGGTGCTCGTGGCGCCCACATGAAACGATTCGAGTCGAAGACCGAGAGGACCACACAATGACCAAAGAATTCGCAGGGCCTGCCAGGTTCAATCACGTCGCGATGAGCATGCCGTCCTCGGCGCTGAGCTCGGATGGGCGGCGAGACATCTGCCAGTTCTACGGCGACGTGTTCGGGTGGCAGGAGATCCCGCAGATGACCGTCGAGGACGAGCGGCTCGTGCTGAGCGTGCACCGGGTCGACCAGTTCATCTACCTGATCGCCGACGACGAGCCGATGAGGGCCCCGCGGCTGGACCACTTCGGTGTGTCGGTGGACAGCGTCGAGGATCTGACCACCACACTCGACAAGGCGAAGGCCTTCGCAGCCGAAGACGATCGCGTCGACATCATCGACTATCAGGTCGAGGACCACGAGGTCCTCAAGCTGCACAGCTTCTACGTGCGCTACCTGCTGCCGATGATGGTCGAGGTGCAACACTTCCAATACGAGTAGCAGCGCACCGCTCGACGGTCACTCTTCGTGGTGGCATGGGCGGCGGGGCGGATTGTAGGGTGGTTTGATGGGGAGAAGGCGCTGTGCGATCGCGGTCGTCGCCGTCGCGGTCGTGGCCACCGCATGTGAGTTTGTCCCGAATCCGCAGTGGCCATCGGGTAGCTGCCAGGGCGAGGACGCGACTCACGGGTTCATGTTCTTCGGACATCCCGACTTCGATCCACCCGGCGGGAGCTATCACCGCGCCACCGACGGCGACGATGTGATCACGATCGCGAACGGGCCGGTGACCGTGGATGCAGGCGATGGCGATGACCTGATCTGTGTTGTCGATACTCGGTCGACCGGTCCCGGTGAGACGATCACGATCATCGGCGGCGATGGCGACGACACGATCGTGGGCAGTGCGTCGACGCTGGA
Organism: Acidimicrobiales bacterium; assembly: GCA_965216815.1. GTDB lineage: Bacteria > Actinomycetota > Acidimicrobiia > Acidimicrobiales > SHLQ01 > JADFOM01. The sequence goes on from OZ244202.1 coordinate 1,283,388, forward strand.
GTATTGCGAAGCAGAGACGACCACCGATTGCGACGAGGTCGGTGATCCGACCGCTCCGCCCAACGTGATCTACATCATGGCCGATGATCTTGGCTGGGGTGATCTAAGCGCGCTGAATCCAGCCTCTCCGATCGATACGCCGAACCTCGATCGTCTGATCGACGCCGGCCAGTCGTGGAGTCACTTCCGTTCCGCCGGCGTCGTTTGCACGCCCACAAGAGCCGCCTACTTGTCCGGTCAGGATCCCGCCACGGTTCGGATGCGAACAATCGTTGGGTCGGGAAGCACTATGGGGCTTGGCGCAGAGATCGAGACCCTCGCCGAGCTTTTCAACGGCGCGGGCTATGACACGTCTCATGTCGGCAAGTGGCACCTCGGGGGAGGGGATGCATTCGACCCGGTCACCGCCGGATTTCAGACCTCGGTGAGTTCAGCCGGGTTCTACACCGACTTCCAGCTGTTCACCGACACCGGTCTCGCGGTCACACACGGCGAACCGAATCAGCGAGGAGAAACGGTTCTCGAGGACTTTTCTGCGAGCGGTCATACAACTGAGGTCTTCACCGACAGGGCGATCGGACTCGTCGACCAGAGCGTGGCGGCGGGCAATCCGTTCTTCCTCAATCTGTGGTTCAACGCGCCGCACGTCGAGACACCGATCGACGAAGTGCCATGGAGCCTCCCGGAGTCGTCGCCGCTCCACGGCGACCCGAACGCTACCCCCGCGGAGGTCTACATCGAGCTCGTTCAGGTGCTCGATGCACAGGTGGGACGCCTGCTCGATTCCCTCGAACCTGCCACCGCGGCCAACACGCTCGTGATTTTCACCAGCGACAATGGCGCATGGCAACCCTTGCCGAACTTCCTGCCGTGGTCGACCGAACCCTTCAGAGGCCAGAAGAACACGCACTACGAGGGTGGTCTTCGCGTGCCGTTCATCGCCCGCTGGCCCGGCACGATCGCACCCGGTTCGACCAGCGACGCGTTCGGCACTACCGAAGATGTGTTCGCCACGTTCGCCGACATCATCGCAGCGACACCGTCGAATCCCGGTCCGGGAGCCAGTCTGCTCACGGCGTTCGAAGGCGACAGCAGCCAATCGGTTGACGACCGAATCGTCGTATTCGAAGGATCGGATCTGGTGAAGAAGGCAGATGTCGATGTCGCCAACCCCTACGACTGGGCGGTCATCGAGGACAACCGGTGGAAACTCGTATCGCTGAACCACGGAGTGTTGCAATACGGCTTCTTCGACCTGGTCGCCGACCCGGGCGAGCAGGTGAACCTCGTGAACGACCCCGCCCACGCGTCGAAGGTCGCCGCGCTCGAGGCCTATTACGTGGACTGGCGCAAGAACGCGAGTCGAGCCGACCTCGTTTCCGGTGGCCAGCCCATCGGCACGAACTGGAGCGAGACCTACACCGGAACCAACTCGACCGCGATCGATCCACACCCCACGATGGACTCGGGGAACGCCGACCTGACATTTTCGCTCGATGTCACGCCGACAGCAGACTCGCTCGGCACCCCAGCCGGAGTCGTGATCGCTGACCGGCCCGGGTCGTTCACCGTCAAGATCACGCCTACCGATCAGGTGCAGGTCACCTTCGTCAACAGTCTGGGGCAGATGCCGACCCTCACGTCGACCTCAACGTTGCAGGCGGGGGTCACGACCCGCGTCTCGGTCACTGCCAAGGGCTGGCAGCAAGGCGCGGTTCGAGACACCTTTGGTCGTCTCTATCTCGACGCCGTCCGCGAGGACTTCCAACCCATTGCCCCGTTGTTCCACTTCGTCGGACTCGCTGGCACGGCGCTGTTCGTCGGCAACTCGGCGGCCGGTGACGGGTTCGTCGGTACGATCGACGACCTCGAGCTCCACAACCGCACCCTCGACGCAACCGAATTGCTGGCGCTCTAAACGCCATAGACTGCGTGCGAAGTCGACCGGCGAGTGCATCCATGTCCTATCCCGAACGTCGCATGCGGCGACTACGACGAACTCCAGCGCTGCGGCGGCTGGTCGCCGAGACGCGGCTCCACCCTTCGGACCTCATCGCGCCGATGTTCGTGCGCGAGGGCATCGACGAGCCGATCGACATTCCGTCGTTGCCCGGTGTCGTCCAGCATTCGATGGACTCGCTGCGGCGTGAGGCGAGGACGCTCACCGAGCTGGGCGTCGGTGCCATCGTCCTCTTCGGCATTCCCGAACACAAAGACGCCGAAGGGTCCGAGGCTTGGAACGCCTATGGCGTAGTGCAGGTCGCTCTGCGGCATCTCACCGAGGATCTCGGCGACGATCAGGTCCTCATCGCCGACCTGTGTGTCGACGAGTACACCGACCACGGGCACTGTGGCATCGTCGACGAACACGGTGTCGTCGACAACGACTCGACGCTCGAGCTCTATTCGCGCGCGGCCGTCGCGCAAGCCGATGCGGGCGCCGACGTCATCGCTCCCTCGGGAATGATGGACGGGCAGGTCGCGTCGATTCGTGCCGCCCTCGACATCGCCGACCACTCCGACACTCCGATTCTCGCCTACGCGGCCAAGTACGCATCGGCGCTCTACGGCCCGTTCCGTGACGCCGTCGACGTCACCATCGCAGGCGGAGGTGACCGCAAGGCATACCAACAAGATCCCCCGAACCTGCGCGAGGCGATGGAGGAGATCCGCCTCGACATCGAGGAGGGCACCGACATGGTCATGGTCAAACCGGCGCTCAGCTACCTCGATGTCATCTCGGCCGCGCGCGACCGGGTCGACGTACCCCTCGCCGCATACCACGTGTCGGGTGAGTACTCGATGGTGAAGGCCGCCGCCGCCAACGGCTGGATCGACGGCGCCGCTGTGGCGATGGAGCAGACGTTGGCCATCAAACGTGCCGGCGCCGACATGATCCTCACCTATTTCGCCAGGGATCTGGCCACCGCTCTCGGGGCTCGATGACAAGCGAGTTGTTCGCTCGTGCCCAGCGTGTGATTCCGGGTGGGGTCAACTCGCCGGTGCGCGCGTTCGGTTCGGTTGGCGGAGAGCCGTTCTTCGTCGAGCGGGCCAGTGGTCCCAACGTCTGGACGACCGACGGCAGGAGGCTCATCGACTACGTGATGAGCTACGGGCCCGGGATCCTGGGCCACGCCCATCCCGAGGTCGTAGAGGCGGTTGCCCGGGCAGCCAAGGATGGGCTCTCCTACGGCGCGCCGACGCTGCGGGAGGTCGAAATGGCCGAGCTGCTGTGCGAGCGCGTGCCAGGTCTCGACCAGGTGCGGCTCGTGTCGAGTGGCACCGAGGCAGCCATGTCCGCGATTCGCCTTGCCCGCGGCCACACCGGCCGGGAGGTGCTGGTGAAGTTCGCAGGCAACTATCACGGCCACAGCGACGCGCTTCTCGCGGCCGGAGGAAGCGGCGTAGCCAACCAGGGCCTCAGCGGCTGTGACGGTGTCACATCAGGGGCCGTCGCCGACACGATCGTCGCCCCTTACAACGAGGTGCCCATCCTCGATGACGGTGTTGCCGCAGTGATCGTCGAGCCGGTGGCAGCCAACATGGGCGTGGTCGCTCCGGCGCCCGGGTTCCTCGAAGGTCTGCGGGCCGAGTGCGACCGCGTCGGCGCCCTGCTCCTGTTCGACGAGGTGATCACCGGCTTCCGATTGGGGCCGGGTGGAGCAGCCGAGATGTTCGGGGTCACACCCGATCTCTGGTGTTTCGGCAAGGTCATCGGCGGCGGGCTCCCCGTCGGTGCCTTCGGCGGCCGCTCCGACGTCATGGCGTCGCTCGCCCCGCTCGGCGGCGTCTATCAGGCAGGCACTCTGTCGGGCAATCCCCTCGCAACCGCAGCTGGGTTGGCAACGTTGGGTCGGCTCGACGATGCGGCCTATGCGCAGCTCACGACGACCGCGACTCGCCTCGCGGATGGCATGGCGAGCGCTTTGGCCAATGCCGGTGTCGAGGCGGTAGTGCCGCGCGTCGGTTCGTTAGTTGGTGTCTTCTTCAGCTCCGCTGCTCCGTCGGAGTTCGACGCTGCATCGGCCGCGGCCGACAACGGGATCTATCCGCGGTTCTTCCACGGCATGCTCGAGCGAGGAGTTGCTCTGGCGCCGGGCCCGTACGAGGCGCTGTTCGTGAGCCTCGCCCACGACGACGAAGTCATCGACGAGACCGTCGATGTGGTCGCAGGCGTCGCGGCCGATATGGCGGAGGGGAAGCGATGAGCTCTGTGAGCCGAGAGGGCTCCTGGCCCGACGATCTGGCCTACGAGGCCGACACGCTGGCTGCGACATTCGTCGCCGATCACGCCGTCGACCGCATCTGGCAGCGCGATCACACGCTGTGGCAGCCCGACCCGACCGAGATCACCGATCGGCTCGGCTGGCTCGATGTGATCGACGACATCGATGTCGACGAGCTCACATCGTTCGCGCAGGGTTGTCGCGAAGATGACATCGTCGATGCCGTTGTCCTCGGCATGGGCGGGTCGAGCCTCTACCCCGAGGTGCTTGCCCAAACCTACGGCCCGGGAGCCGATGGCGTCACGCTCCGGACGCTCGACACGACCGACCCGGCAGCCATCGCGCGGGTGCTCACCGAATGCGACGCCGAGACCACCTTGTTCATCGTCGCCTCGAAGTCCGGGACGACCATCGAAACGCGTAGCCAGTGCGAGTACTTCTGGTCACAGGTCCCCCGCGGCGATCGCTTCGTCGCCATCACCGACCCCGGCTCCGAATTGGGCGCGCTCGCGGCCGAGAGAGGCTTCCGTGCGACCTTCGAGAACCGCTCCGACATCGGCGGCAGGTTCTCGGCACTGTCTCTGTTCGGTCTGGTTCCCGCAGCTCTGCTCGGTGTCGATGTGTCTGCGATGATCGACTCGGCTCGCGAGGCGTCTGAAGCGTGTCGAAGCGATGGCGTCGACAACCCAGCCGTAGCCCTGGCAGCCGGCGTCGTTGCTGCCAATCGGGCAGGGCGCGACAAGCTCTGCCTCATAGACGACCCGGCGATGCCTGCATTCGGTCTTTGGTTCGAACAGCTCATCGCCGAGTCGACGGGCAAACACGGCGTCGGGGTGTTGCCGGTCGTCGGCGACCCAGCGATGACCGGCGACGATCGTCTGTTCACAAGGTGGGACGGTATCCCGCCCTCAGCGGACGGACCGACCCTCTCGATCGACCGGTGGGGAGCGGACGATCTCGGCGCGCTCGTGTTCGTCTGGGAGATGACGACCGCCCTCATCGGCGTCGGGCTCGGGCTGAACCCGTTCGACCAGCCCGACGTCGCATCGGCCAAGGCAGCGACAAATGCTGTTCTCGCCGATGGCCTCGGCGATGTCTCGACGGTGCCGCTCACCTCGCTCACCGACCAGATCCGGCCCGGCGATTACGTTGCGATCACGGCCTATGTAGACCCTGGATCGCCGGTTGTCGCAAAGCTCGAGGCTGCTCGACTCGCCATCGGTGAGCGCTTCGGCGTGGCGACGACCTTCGGGCTCGGCCCGAGGTTTCTCCATTCGACCGGACAGCTTCACAAGGGCGGCCGGTCCAATGGGGTCATAGTGCAGGTGGTCGGAGATGACGACCTCGTCATCGACATTCCGGGACGGGACTTCGACTTCGCCACGCTCAAACAGGCACAGGCGGAAGGTGACCTGCGCGCTCTTCGCGACCGCGGCATCCGAGCCGGCCGCGTCGCACTCGAGGAGCTACTCGACCTCTACTGACGCCCACTCAGCTCAGCGCGCCGTGGGCGGTCAGCTCATCGCGCAGCGCGAGTAGCTCCGGGCGCTGGTCCATGAAGCTGAACTTGTCGGCGAGCACGGTGCGCGGTTCTGCCGGGCTGCCTACGAGCCACGCCATGAACGTCTCCGCGAAATCCTCGTGAGACGAGCTTGCCGCGTAGTGGGTGGTGTGGGTGTCGGCCTGGAACGGTGCCGGTTCAGACCAGAACCGCTGCGACCATTCGGTGAGAATCGATCCCGGCCTCCCGCACCCGAGCTCCATGGCAATCCAATCGTCGGCGCACTCGCCTCGACTGAACTCGAAATCGCTGCTGGCGAAGCTCACGAGGTGACCCACCTCGTGCAGAAGCGTGTGTTCCAAGAGATCGGGGGTCGCGAGGTCGGCCCGATCGACGCTGAGGATCCAGGTATCGGGCGCGCGAGACGAACGGTGCACGATGGCGACGATGCTCCCCGGCTGCTCCTCGATCACCGAGAGCTGCACGAACCTGTCGCTCCAACCCGCAGGCACGACCCTAGTGATGCGCTCCCACAGAGCTTCATGGGCCGGATCGATGCCGTGGTCGGTGGGTTCCAGATGGCCGTCACCCACGACGTAGGCAGCGAGGACGTCGACCGGACGGTCGTAGGCGACCGGTTCGGCGTCGTCGGCGAACGGAGCATTGGCTGCTATCTGAGCAGCGGTGCCGATCTCGACTGGTTCGGTCGAAGGGCTCGTCGCCTGGACGACCCCGACCGTGAACGAAAGCGAAGCCCCGATGCAGGTGACCGCTCCGACGGTCCACAACAGGAGCCGTCGCGATGTTGAAACCGGGGCAAGTGCAATCGGGGCGATACCAGAAACGGTACGGCTCACCTCCCGTCGGGGTCATGGGCCGCGTCGACCATTCGGCGGGGCCACATTGCTCACGCTTCAACCCGGCTACTCTCGCCGTCATGGCGGATTCCAATGTCGCCGGACGCATTGCGGCCATCGAACGTGATGGCTACGTCGTGGTCGAGGACGCGTTCGACGACGACCTCGCAGCCGGGCTTCGCGAGGCGATCGATCGGCTCGAGCGGGATCTGTCGATCCAGCCTGCGAACAACCGGTTCGAGGGCACAGCGACGTGGCGGATCTACAACCTGTTGGCGCTCGATCCGTTGTTTCGCCGCGTGCCGGTACATGCCGACGTGCTCCCGGTCGTCGAAGGCGTGCTCGACCGGGAGTGCCTGATCAGCTCCGTGTCGTCGATCGTCATCGGGCCCGGCGAGTCGGCTCAGCCGATACACGCCGACGACCAGGTGATGCCCTGGCCGAAGCCCCCGGCGTCGGCGATCGTCTGCAACAGCATGTGGGCGCTCACCGATTTCACCGAGGAGAACGGGGCGACCCGTATCGTGCCGGGCTCGCATCGTGCCGACGCATCGCCGACCTACGGCCAACACTACGAATCGATCCCGGCCGAGATGAGTGCGGGCAGCGTCCTCATCTGGCACGGGTCGCTGTGGCACGGCGGAGGAGCCAACGAGACCGATCGTCGACGCTACGGCATCGCCATGAACTACTGCGCTGGGTGGATCAGACAGCAGGAGAACCAACAGCTCGGTATCCCGCTCGAACTCATCGCCGAGTTCGAGCCTCGTCTTCGTGAGCTCTGTGGATTCGGTACCTACCGCGGACTCATAGGACACATCGACCGCGACACGGCCTCGCGCCGCCTGTTCGGAACCGCTGAGCGCCCGATGCTCTGGGACGAGACCTAGCACAGAGTAGGACAGGGGGTCTGTCCCCGCGTCCTACTCAGGTTCGTGCGTCTGGCTGCGTCAAGCCAGCGGTTCGGGGACAAGGCCCACGATGCGTTCGATCGCCTTGTAGGCGAGCTCGGCGGAGTGGACTTCGTCGTCACGCAACAGGTTCGCCATGATCCGCAGCGCCCACTCCATCAGCGATCGCGATCGCATTCCGACCCTGGTCAGCTGACGCAACAGTGCTGGTCGGCCGATCACCTTGGCGAACAGGCGCGCCGTCTTGAAGTAGAGGCGGAACCGCTCGTCGAGGATCTCGTCGTACCGGCGCAGGACCAGGGCGCTGCCGGTGGCGGTCGCTTGCTCGACGAGGGAGGCTGCTAGTCGGCCGGTCTCGTACGCATAGTCGATTCCCTCGCCGTTGAAAGGGTTGATCGAACCGGCTGCGTCGCCGACCAGCAACCAGTTGGGCCCCACCTTCGGCCCGACCGATCCCGCCATCGGGAGTCGACCGCCGGTCGGGGGTTGGGTCGGGGAGTCGGGGTCGATCTGCCAGTAGTCGGGCATCGTGCGTGCGAACTCGTTCATCAGGTGCGACGTGTTGACGCTGCGGTAGTCGCGGAACGTCGACAACAGACCGATGCCGACATTGATCGTTCCGTCGCCGACTGGAAAGATCCAGCCGTACCCCGGCATCGAGTTGCCGTTGCGGTCGCGGATGTCGAGCGCGCTCTCGATCCACGGGTCGTCGTGCAGCGGGCTCTCGAAGTACGTGCGGATCGCCATTCCCTGCGGGTAGCTGCGGTTGCGGCTCGAGCCGAGCGCGCGCCCGAACCGCGAGTTCGCGCCGTCGGCAACGACGACGTAGCGGGCGCGGATCTCTCGTTCGTCCCCGGTCTGGGTGTCGCGCACGATCGCGCCGACGAGGTGACCGTCGTTCAAGAGCGGCTCGGTGGCCTCGGTGCCGGTGTGGAGGGTCGCCCCGGCGCGGGCCGCGTTCTCGGCGACGAGAGGGTCGAGGTCGTGGCGTCGTACGACGTAGCCGTGACCGGGGTAGACGGGGTGGTCGGGCCATTTCATCTCGAGCGCCCGCCCGTGAGCGACCGCGCGTAGGCCGTCGTAGCGGTGGTAGGCGGTCAGGTCTATGCCCATCTCGTCGAGCTGGTGAACCGCCCGTGGGGTCAGGCCGTCGCCGCAGGTTTTGTCGCGAGGAAACGTCTTGCGCTCGACGACGACGACGTCGAGTCCGGCCTTTGCGGCCCAGTAGCCGGTGGCTGCGCCGCCGGGACCGCCGCCGACCACCAGCAGGTCGTGACGATCGCTCATCGGTCCACCTCATCGTGAGTTGGGATGTGGCTACTCGCCGAGTGCGATCTCGCCGACACCCGCTTCGCCTGCAGCCTCGACGATCGGTGCGAGCGCTTCGTCGATCTCCTCGATCGACATGCCGTCGAAGGACTCGGGCAGTTCGAGCTCGCCGGTCTCGATCATCTCGTCGACCACCTCGGCGAGGGCGGGGTCGGCGGCACCTTGCTCGATGCGTTCGTATACCACGACAGCGAGAAGCTCTTCTCCGGAGATCGAGGCCCCGAAGGCGGGCATGATTCCGCCGCCACCGATCGTTCGCGCTCCGCCGGGACGGTCGGGATCGCCGTACACGTCGCCGGCGGGGCCGTAGCCGTCGGTGCCGAGCGCAACCCACTCGAAGTGCTCGGTGAACGACGGGAAGGTCAACAGCACCTCGCCTCCGGCGAGCGCCGGACCGGAACCGCCGCCGCCGGTCGCGCCGTGACAGCCTGCGCATTGCTCGGCGTAGATCGTTTCACCTTCGCCGAGGAGGCCTTCGGCTTCCTCGGGTGGGTTCTCGAGCGTGCCGACGTAGAGGAACGCCCAGATGGGGAGGAACAGAACGACCGGTGCAGCCCACACAGGCATGCGCCGGCGCTTCTCGGCGTCCTCGACGTAGGGAGCGACCGGTTCGGGCTCGGGCGGTGCTTCGGGAACGGCGGGTGCCGCTGGAGCGGCGGCCGCGGCGGGTTCGGCCGCTTCGCTGGTCTCGGTCGTCGCGGGTGTCGACTCGGCGGCAGGCGCGTCGCCCGTTGAGAGTCCCAGCGCGGCGCGTCGCTCGCGACTGCGTTCCAGTAGGTACTCGGGGATCTCGGTCAACGTGCCTCCACGGCAAGTGCATCAACGGCGAGTGAAATGAGCCGAGCGAACATTATGCCCACGTTAGCCACGCTGACCACACGGACCCCGCCTACATTCATCAGGTCCGACTCGGCGTTGTGGCGACGCCGCGTCTCACCTATTCGAGCGACAGTCGTCGGGGCCCTGGCGTCGAGCCGCATGCGCCCGGCAGACCTCCGGTCTGCTTGGAGTTCCCGCTAGCGGGAACTCCGGCAGCGAAGCACGAGTTTCGGCTCGCCGAAACTCGAAGGAACGCCAAGGCGTGCCCGAGGACGAACGGGCTCGACGCTGGGGTGGCGACGGGAGCGGGGCAGGCGGCCCCGATGTGCACGCGAGAAAATTCGCATGGTAGACAACGCCCGGTTCGGCCCGTTCAGCGCCACGGTCGATACACTTGTGCACGGATTCACGAAGTCGGTGCACGAGGTCGTGGTGTCCCGTACGGGTCGGTTCGGACGGCTCGAGCGACGACGCGTCGACCGGTCGCCGGTTGAACGATAGATTTCAAACAAGTTGCTGCACGATGCGTCGTGTCGCCGGGTTCGGGGCCTAACATGCCGACCGGTCGGCAGGGCCGTCACAGGTTGTTCGAGCAGGGTCAAGAAGGAGGGTTGCGTTGGTCGCATTCATCGTTTCGATCGTCGCAACACTGGCGTTGGTCGGCGGCATCATGTGGTACATGAAGCGACGTCCGGTCGGCGCGCCGCTCACCTGGGGCGAAGCGATGCTCGGCGCCACCTACGTCTTCCTCCTGTTGTTCCTTCTCTATGGCGTCGTCCCTCACCAGTGGCTGACGTGGGCCGACAACGAGCTGGGGTGGCGTCCCGACAAGCTCCTCATCGGTCCCGAGATGGCCTGGACCGGCGGTCAGGGCCTCCTCGAATGGGCGCTGCCGTTCACGCTCCACTACCAGGTGATTCGCGACATCATCGCGGTGGTCATCTATGTCATCGGACTCGGAGGCACGATGGCGGTGTGGGTCATGTGGCAGAACCGAGACGCCGACCAGGTCGAAGAAGAACCGACTTCCGAGTTCGGTCGACCGCTGGTCAAAGAAGGCGCAACGGTATGACCACCACCGACGCCAACCCTCCTCTGCCCGAGTTCCGCGACGACTACGTCCTCCAGGAGGTCGGCGCCGATTGGCTCCAGGCGCAGGTCAAGCCCAAGCAGTTCATTCACATCGACCAGTCCGAGTGCATCATGTGCGAGGGCTGCGTCGACATCTGTCCGTGGAAGTGCATCCACATGGTCGAGCCCGAGGCGGTCGACGAGGCCGTCGGCACCGAGCTCCCGGGCCGCGATCCGAGCGATCACGTCATCTTCACCATCGACGACGATGTCTGCACCCGCTGCGCTCTGTGCGTCGACCGCTGCCCGACCGGAGTGATCATCCTCGGCAAGCTCGCCGAGCCACCCGCCGACGGCGACCCGCACATGCGTACCAACTCACACGGCTACGGATACGGGATGCGACTGGCATGACCGTGCACACGAGCGATCGATTCGACCGGGGTAACGAGGGAGCGTCCCAACGTGGCAACTGACAAAGCGCCGCTGCCCGAGCGCATGCAGGAGAAGGCCTCCGAGCTAGGCGACTCGATCCAGGGCTCCCAGGCGTGGACCTCGATCTTCCGCCCGGGTTCGATATTCCGGAAGGGCTACACCGACAGCCCGAGGAACCGCTCCTACGTGATCATGAACAGCGTGCTCTATCACCTCCACCCGGTGAAGGTGAAGCGGCACGCGGTCAAGGTCAGCTACACGCTTTGTCTGGGCGGCCTCAGTTTCTTCCTCTTCATCCTGCTCACCGTCACCGGCATATTCTTGATGTTCTTCTACCGACCGACGGCCGCAGCCGCCTGGGACGACATCTCGACCCTCCAGACCTCGGTGACCTTCGGCCTGCTCGTGCGCAACATGCACAGATGGGCGGCCCATCTCATGGTGCTGTCGGTGTTCTTGCACATGGCCCGCGTCTTCTACCACGGTGCTTACAAGCCACCGCGAGAGTTCAACTGGGTAATCGGCGTGATCCTGCTCACGCTCACCCTGCTGTTGTCGTTCACCGGCTACCTGCTGCCGTGGGACCAGCTGGCTCTGTGGGCTGTGACCGTGGGTACGAACATGATGGGATTCACACCCGTTTTCGGTGATCAGGTCAGATTCGTGCTGCTCGGAGGGGTCGAAATCGGCACTGACACGCTGCTGCGCTGGTACGTGCTGCACGTGCTGATGTTGCCCTTCGTCATCGTGATCTTCATGGCAATCCACTTCTGGCGCGTCCGCAAGGACGGCGGAATCTCAGGACCGCTGTAGCCATGACAGAGATCCCCGAACACCTGCTCAAGAGGGCCCAGGAGGCTCGCGAGAAGGCCGCCGCTAAGTCCGGCGGCGATGCCGCCGAGTCGAGCCCTGCGACCGGCGATGCCGGTGACGACGCGCCGGCGAGCGAGGCCGCCAGCAAGATACCCGCCCACCTGCTCGAACGGTCACGCGCCGCGCGTGCCAAGGCCGGCGGCGACGATGCGCCGGCCGATACCCCTGCTGCGGCGACTCCGGCTGCCGCGGGTGACGGCGGTGGTGGCGAAATGGTTACCTCCGGAGCGCCGGTTCCGACCGGTCCCGACGGTCACACGCAGCGGCTGCTCACCGTCGTCAAGTCGGGTTCGATCCAAGACGTCAAGGCCAAACCGCAGGACAAGGTCCACACGTGGCCCCACCTGCTCGTCATCGAGTTCGTAGCTGCGCTGGTCATAACCGCATTCACATTGGTCTTTTCGATCTTCGTCAACGCGCCGCTGCTCGAGTTGGCCAACTTCAACGAGACCCCCAACCCGTCGAAGGCACCTTGGTACTTCCTCGGCCTTCAGGAACTGCTCACGATGTTCCACCCGATGGTCGCCGGCGTGACCATTCCGGGCATGGGCATCTTCATGTTGATCCTCGCTCCGTACATCGACAAGAACCCGTCGAACAAGCCCGAGGATCGCAAGTTCGCCATCGCGATCATGACCTTGCACCTCATGTTCTGGACCGTGCTGGTCATGATCGGATCGTTCTTCCGTGGACCGGGTTTCAACTTCGTGTTCCCGTGGAACGATGGACTCTTCTTCGAGCTGTAGGCAGGTGATCGACCAATGAGTGCGTTGGCCATAGCCGTTCCGATCCTGATCGTGCTCGCCGCCGTCGTGTTGTTCGCGGCCTACCGGCGACGCGATGCCGGCGACGCCACCGGGCAGCTCTCGCGAGAAACGCGCAAACGCGACGTCGGTGAACCGCTCGTCGGGCAAGAGTCGCCCCCACCGACCGGCAAAGCGATAGAGCGCGCCGCGGTGATCGAGCGGACCCAGGGCGAGCTGGTCCCCACCGAAACGGCTCCCCCTGCGCCGTACGTACCGCCCGACATCGAGGAGATCGGCGTCAACCGGCGCCAGTTCCTCAACCGCAGCATCGTCGGCTCGTTCGCACTCGGCCTAGGAGGGTTCGGCGCCGCTTGCGTCGCCTTCCTGTGGCCTCAAGGCGGCGAGGGCTTCGGGTCTCGCATCAACGTAGGCTTGCTGTCGGACGTCAAGGCCGAGATCGGCGACAACAATGGGTTCCTCTACAAGCCCGAGGGACGTATGTGGGTGACCGAGTACCCGGTCGGGGCAATCGAGAAGGCACGGGCCGTGTATCCCGACAACGTCATCAGCGGCATGCAGGAGGGCGTCGTCGCCCTCTACCAGAAGTGCCCTCATCTCGGCTGCCGAGTGCCCGAATGCGTGACCTCGCAGTGGTTCGAGTGCCCATGTCACGGCTCTCAATACAACCGCGTCGGTGAAAAGCGCGGTGGCCCTGCGCCGCGGGGTATGGATCTGTTCGCGATGGAGATCGCCGACGGAAACCTCGTCGTCGACACGGGCACGATCGTCAACGGAGCCCCGATCGGGACCAACACGACCGGTCAGGAAGCCGAAGGCCCACACTGTCTGGGAGAGTCGGACCACTGATGTCGTCCTCGTTCGCAATCGTCCTCGGGGCGACCTCGACCCAGCGCGCAATCGGGTGGATCCTTGCGTCCCTGGTCGTCGTCGGTTTGCTGGGCTACTTCCTGTTCAATCTCCGGACCGGGAACAAGGAGATCGGCTCGGAGATCGAGCTCGCTCCCAACCGCAAGCCCTACTACGACGACGAGATCCTCGAGGGCCGCAAGCTCGACCTGTCGCTCAGCTTTGCGCTCGTGCTGTTGACCTTCACCGCCGTCGCGCTGCCGATCTACTGGCTAGCCGAGCCCGGCCGGATGGCAGGCGCCGAGGAGGGCCTCGACCGCACGCTCACCAACCGTGGCACGGACCTTTATGACGAGAACTGTGCGAATTGCCATGGGCCCGGCGCGACGGGCGGGTCGACCGCCGTCACGCTCACCGACGAGAACGGAGACTTCGTCGCGCAGGTCACCTGGGCCGCGCCATCGCTGACCACTGTGTTGTCGCGTTTCGATGAGGACGAGGTTCGCCACATCCTCAACTTCGGGCGCAACGGAGTCATGCCCGCCTGGGGTGCGCCCGGCGGCGGCCCGATGACCACCCAACAGATAGACGAGCTCATCTATTACATGCGGTCGGTGCAGCTCACGCCCGAAGAGGCATCCAAGGAGGTCGAAGACGGCATACGCGCCGGCGTGCGCCAGGAGCTCATCGACACCGGTGAGGTCTCGGCCGACGCCCCCGCCGAGGAGATCGACGCCGCTGTCGACGAGATGTTCACGCGCATCAGCGACATCGATGCTTCCGAGGAGGACAAGATCCTCTACGGACGTCTCATCTTTGACAACGCGAGCGGAGCCGGAGCCTTCAACTGCGCTCGCTGTCACACCCCTGGGTTCTCCTACGGTGCGACGAGCGAGGTGACGACCGAGGAGCTCCTCGAAGAAAACCCAGCGCTCGCCGAGACAGGAATCCTCACCGGCTACTCACCGGGCGGTGGCTATTTCGGCTGGAACCTCACCGGCGGCTCGACGGTCAGGCAATTCCCGAGCACCGCCGATCACGCCGATTTCATCTCGGCCGGGTCGGAGAACGGCGTTCAGTACGGACAGGCCGGACAGGGCAGTGGACAGATGCCGGGCTTCGGTGGCCGCACCGACGACGACCTCGGTGTCGAATGGACGGCGTTGCTGGCGCCGGAGCAGATCGAAGCCGTCGTCGCGTACGAAAGAAGCTTGTAGATGTTGGCGCTCCTTCCGACTCTCGCAGGTATCGCCTGGGACCCGACCATTCGCGGCCTTCTCACGGTTCTCGTCGGCGTTGCAGTCCTCTTCGGCTCGATCTGGCTGATCATCGCAACCAACACAGGTGCGCGGGTCGGAACTCTCATAGCCCTTTCGGGCCTGTTCGGCTGGATGGCGATCATGGGCCTGCTTTGGTGGGTCTACGGCATCGGCTGGGCCGGTGATCCTCCGACCTGGGAGACGGTCGACGTCAATCGAAGCCCACTTTCTGAATCGGTCGTCGAGGAAGCGACGATGCTGCCCGACAGACCCGACCTGATCGCGACCTACGGCACTCCATTCGAGCTCGTCGAGGCATCCGGCAACGAAACCGCCATCGCCGAGTTCGATCCCGAACTTAGCCCCGAGGACACCGAAGGCCTCACCGAAGAAGAGGCCGCGGCAGCGCAGGCCGACTCGAACCTCAAGGCCGAGCTCGTCACCTATTCCGACGTCGCCGCGGTGACGCCCGAGGTCATCGACGACGCCGGCATGGACTTCGGTGGGTGGGACCTGCTCTCGACCGCCGAGTCGGGCGAGGCCCAAACGCAGGCGTCGGCAGATCTGTTGGAGGTGGGCGAGTTCGATGGCGCCGAGGAGTTCAAGTTCCTCGAGGCCTACGACATCGGCGGCAAGGAGAGCCTCGACGACGACCCGACCCGATGGGACCGCATCGCGCTGAGCTTCGAGAACGCCGTGCGGCTCGAGCACCCGACCCGCTATGCGGTGGTTCAAGTTCAACGTGTAATAGAACAGGAGACCGTGCCGGGAGAGGCCCCGCCCCGTCCCCAGCCCGATGAGGACGAGCCGGTCATCTCGGTCGTCATGGTTCGCAACCTCGGCGACCGGCGACTCCCGCCTGCGCTGTTCACGACTGGATCCCTGCTGATCTTCCTCACGCTTTGCTACATGCTCCACACACGCGACAAGGAGCTGATGCGACGCCGCGCAGCGTTCGAAGCCGGCGAGGAGTACTGAGCTGTGCTCGGGCAGTACCTGCCGGTACTCGGGCTACTCATTCTGGCGGTGATCTTCGGTGTCGGAGGCTACGCGACCGCTGGTCTGCTCGCGCCCCGAAGCCCAAACGACAAGAAGGCGGCGCCATATGAATGTGGCATCATCCCGGCAAAGGAGACGCCCGAGCGGTTTCCGGTAACGTTCTTCCTCGTCGCGATGATCTTCATCGTGTTCGACGTCGAGATCATCTTCCTCTATCCCTGGGCGGTCGCCAACGGCTCGCTCGGCGTGTTTGGATTGGTCGCGGTGCTGCTGTTCTCGTTTCTCGTCTTCGAGTCGTTCGTGTACCTCATCAGCAACGGCGCGCTCGAATGGGGTCCCATATCGAAGGCGCGCCGGCTCCGCACGCCGATGGTGTCGGCAGACCGCACGGCTTCGACCACTATCCGTCGCGTAGGCCTCGAGGGTCGCAAACCGGCCGATGGCGAGGCCGCCTGAGATGGGATTCGACGACGTGCGCGAGCACGGCCTCGAAGGACTCGACCACAACTTCCTGACCGGCAAGCTCGAGGACCTCGTCAAGTGGAGCCGCACGCGCAGTTGCTGGCCGGCGACGTTCGGGTTGGCGTGTTGTGCGATCGAGATGATGGCGACCGGCGGCGCACACTACGACCTCGCTCGATACGGCATGGAGGTCTTTCGCGCCTCGCCACGCCAGGCCGACCTGATGATCGTTGCAGGCCGGGTCTCCCAGAAGATGGCGCCGGTGCTGCGTCAGGTCTATGACCAGATGGTCGAACCCAAGTGGGTCATCTCGATGGGGGTCTGCGCATCGAGCGGCGGCATGTTCAACAACTATGCGATCGTCCAGGGCGTCGACCAGGTCGTACCCGTCGACGTCTATGCGCCAGGGTGCCCGCCCGGTCCCGAGACCCTCATGCACGCGATTCTGACGCTGCACGACCAGATCGAATCGGGCGAGCTGACACGGCGCCGTGAGGAGAACACCCCGACGGTCGTCGAGCAGCGAGACGGCCAGACCGCCGCAGGCGCGACGCTCGGGAGCCGGTGAGCGTGAGCGACTCCGCCGACGAGGCGACGCCCGAGGACGACGCGCCCGACACCGAGGTCGCCGCCGAATCGCCGCGCAGCTACGGCGCTGTTCATGTCCCCGACGACCCGACCGTCCTGTTCCCGACGCTCGACGAGTACGCGGCGACGGTCGAGGCACTGCGTGACGACGGGTTCCGCATGGTTATCGACCTCACCGCAGTCGACTACCTCACCCATCCGGGTCGTGCGCTTCCGCCAACGGTCGAAGCGGCAAGGTTCGAGGTCGTCGCGAGCCTCATCGATCACGCCCACCGCCGGCGGGTACGGATCAGACTGCAGGTCGCGGAGGGCGATGTCGTCCCGAGCCTGTTCGACCTCTTCCCCGGCACCGAGGCGATGGAACGCGAAGTGTTCGACATGTTCGGCATCGCGTTCAGCGACCACCCCGACCTCACCCGCATCCTCATGCCCGAGGACTGGAACGGTCACCCGCTGCGCAAGGACTACGCCATCGGTGAGATCCCGGTGCAGTTCAAGGCGGTCGGGAAGTGACGGCGCCGATGGTCGACGCCGAGGAGCACGGCGCCGCCGAGACCGCCGATCGCGTTCGCCTGCGCGAGGGATCTGCGGTGTTGCGGATGTCCGAATCGGAGATGGCTGCGGGCGGGTTCGCCGACGAGGAGGAACACGACGATCACGCGCTCGGCGAGGAGACCATGTTGATGAACATGGGTCCCTCCCATCCGTCCACACACGGTGTGTTGCGCCTCATGCTCGAGATGCGCGGCGAGACGATCCTCAGGTCGAAGCCGGTCATCGGCTACCTGCACACCGGCATGGAGAAGACCGGCGAGGAGCTCACCTACCTCCAGGGAGCCACAAACGTCACCCGCATGGACTACGCGTCGCCGCTGTTCAGCGAGCTTGCGTTCTCGCTGGCGGTCGAACAACTGCTCGAACTCGAGATACCCGAACGTGCGACGTGGATCCGCATGCTCATGTCCGAGCTTAACCGCATGTCGTCGCACCTGTTGTTCATGGCCACCAACGGCATGGATCTCGGAGCCGTGTCGATGATGCTCTACGGGTGGCGCGAGCGCGAAGAGGTGCTGCGCTTCTTCGAGATGACCAGCGGCCTGCGGATGAACCACAACTACATTCGGCCCGGCGGCGTCGCGGCCGATCTGCCCGACGGGTGGCAGGGCGAGGTGCAGCGCCTGTTGGACCTCATCGAGCCCCGCATGGCGGAGTACGACACCCTCATGACTGGGCAGCCGATATGGCGCGATCGGCTCCAGGGGGTCGGTGTGCTCAACGCCGAGGAGGCGCTGGCACTCTCGACGACCGGGCCGCTGCTACGCTCCACCGGCTATGCGTGGGATCTTCGTCGCGACATGCCGTACCTCGCGTACGACCAGGTCGAATTCGACGTAATCGTCGGAACCTACGGCGACAGCTTCGACCGTTACGCGATTCGGCTCAACGAGATCCGCGAGTCGATGCGCATCATCTCCCAGATCCTCGACCGCATGCCGAGCGGCGACTACCGGGTGCAGGACAAGAAGGTCACGCCCCCGCCACGTGGCCGCATCGACGAGTCGATGGAGGCCCTCATCCATCATTTCAAGATCTTCACCGAGGGCTTCAAGGTCCCGGTCGGCGAGTCCTACGCCGCCGTCGAGTCGCCTCGCGGCGAGCTCGGCTGCTACATCGTGTCCGACGGCACGTCGAAGCCGTATCGCCTGCGCGTCCGTCCCCCGAGCTTCATCAACCTCCAGACCCTGCCCCACCTTCTCGCCGACGGAGTGGTCGCCGACGCCGTCGCCGTTATCAGCAGCGTCGACCCGATCATGGGAGAGGTCGACCGATGAGCAGGCTCACCGGGGAGGCGCTCGATACCGCGCACGAGATCATCGGTCGATACCCGAGATCCAAATCGGCGCTCATCCCGCTCTTGCATCTCGCGCAGGAGCTCGACGGCTACGTCGCCGACGACGCGATGGAACAGCTCGCCGAGCTCGTCGGCTGCACACCAGCTGAGGTGATCGGAACGGCGAGCTTCTACGAGATGTTCAAGTTCCACCCGACGGGCACCTACCTGGTCAACGTGTGCACGAACATCTCATGCCAGCTGCTGGGAGGCGAAGAGCTCTACGAACATGCCTCCGAGACACTCGGCGTGCGCAGCGGCGGAACTACCGAAGACGGCAAGTTCACGCTCGAGGATGTCGAATGCGTTGCTGCTTGCACCGAGGCACCCTGTTTCCAGGTCAACTATCGCTACGTGCACCGCGCCGACACCGAGGTGTTCGACCAGGTAATCGACGACCTCAAGGCGGGTCGACGACCTGCCGCGCTCGCCGACGATGGTCACGACGACGTCGCGCCCCACGGAACTGTCGCGAGAGTCCGCCAACACATTCCCGAAGACCGTGGCGCCGGCATAGTCCCTCCCGAACAGGCACCGACCGCTCCCCACTGGTTGGAGGAGTCGTGAACCGACGATGAGCGGATACGTGCCGCACGCTCCCGGGTATGTCGACAACGACGGGCCGAAAATCGTCACGCAGCGATTCGGATACGACGACTCGTACACGCTCGACCGCGCCCGGGCCACCGGCGCCTACGAAGGGCTGAAGGCGGCGCTGGCGATGAAGCCCAGCGATGTTCACACCGAGGTGCGCGAGGCGGTGCTTCTCGGTCGGGGCGGCGCCGGGTTCCCGGCCGGCGTGAAATGGGGGTTCCCACCCGAAGGTGTGTGGCCGCGCTATTTGGTTGTCAACGGAGACGAGAGCGAGCCGGGCACGTACAAGGACCGTCTGCTCATGGAGCGCGATCCTCATCAGCTCATCGAAGGGTGCCTCATCACCTGCTATGCGCTCGGACTCTCGCAGTGCTTCCTCTACGTGCGAGGAGAGATGGCGCTCGCCCAGGAACGCATAGCGACCGCGCTCAATGAGGCCTATGCCGCCAGCCTCGTCGGACGCGACATCCTCGGCAGCGACTTCTCGGTCGACATAACTCTCCACTGGGGTGCAGGCGCCTACATCGTCGGTGAGGAGACAGCGCTCATCGAGAGCCTCGAGGGGAACCGGGGCATGCCCCGCCTCAAGCCTCCTTACTTCCCTGCGGCCATCGGCCTCTACGGCAAACCGACGATCGTCAACAACGTCGAGACCCTCTCGAATCTCGGCTGGATCGTCGCCAACGGCGCCGACGCCTACAAGTCGTTCGGAAGCGAGGCGTCGCCCGGCACCCGGCTGTTTGCCGTGTCGGGACATGTCAAGCGCCCGGGCGTGTACGAGGTCGAACACGGGGTCACGACCTTTCGCGAGCTCATCTACGACGACAACTACTGCCAGGGCATCCGCGAAGGGCACGCGCTCAAGATGTTCATCCCCGGCGGCGGATCGGCGCCGTGGTTCTTCCCCGAGCACGTCGACCTGCCGCTCGAGAGCCGCGAGGTCGGGACGGCCGGGTCGATGCTCGGGTCGGGTGCGATCGTGATCATGGACGACTCCACCGACGCCGTGCGTGCATGTCTTCGCGTCGTGCGGTTCTTCGCCCGCGAGTCGTGTGGCAAGTGCACTCCGTGTCGCGAAGGCACGACCTGGGAGGAGCGCATCCTCCAGCGGATCCTCGACGGACACGGGCGGCCGAGCGACATCGCCATGCTCCTCGATGTCGCCGACAACATCAGCCCGGGCCCTTATCCGGTCGCCTCGTTCGAGGAACGGTCACTCGACGCGGTGCCGTTCCCACCGAAACAGACCACTATCTGTCCGCTCGGGCCCTCGTCGGTCGCCCCGATCGTCTCCGCGATCCGCCGATTCCGCCACGAGTTCGAAGACAAGATCACTCGCACCGAATCGCTCACCCTCACCCCCGACCCAGCGGGGGCAGGCTCATGAGTAGGACACGGGGACAGACCCCCTGTCCTACTCGGACGGCCGCGTCATGAGCGACACCGCTGAGTCAGAGATGCCAGAGCCGACGGGCATCGTCGTGAACGGCACCGAGGTGCCGTTCGACGACGGAGAACTGCTCATCGACGCCTGCGAGCGGCACGGCGTACACATCCCACGGTTCTGCTATCACCCGCGCATGGAACCGGTCGGCATGTGTCGCATGTGTCTCGTCGAGGTCGACACCGGGCGCGGCGCCGCCCTCCAACCGTCGTGCATGCTCTCCTGCAGCCCCGGAATGATCGTCGAGACCGAGTCGGACGCGACGAAGAAGGCACAAGACGGGGTGCTCGAGTTCCTCCTCATCAACCATCCGCTCGACTGCCCCGTCTGCGACAAGGGCGGCGAATGCCCGCTTCAGGACAACGCCTTCGCATACGGCCCCGGCGAAAGTCGGTTCGTCGAGGAGAAACGGCACTACGAAAAGCCGATCGCGATCAGCGATACGGTCTTCCTCGACCGTGAACGCTGCATCCTGTGTGATCGATGCACCCGTTTCGCTGCCGACGTGGCCGGCGATGCCCTCATCCATTTCCAAGACCGCGGTGCACAGACCGAGGTCAACACATTTCCCGACCATCCGTTCGCCTCCTACTTCAGCGGCAACACGGTGCAGATCTGTCCGGTCGGAGCGCTCACGGCGAAGCCCTACAGGTTCAAGGCTCGGCCCTGGGATCTCGACGAGGTCGAATCGACGAGTTCGCTCGACTCGGTCGGTGCCCGCATAGCGGTCCAGTCGTCGCGCAACCAGGTGTTGCGCTACCAGGGTGTCGACTCCGACGCTGTCAACTGGGGCTGGCTCAGCGACAAGGAGCGCTTCAGCTTCGAGGCGTGGAACAGCGACGAGCGTCTGACCGAACCGAAGATCCAGGTCGGCACGAACCTCGAGGATGCTTCTTGGTCCGACGCGCTCGCCGCCGCAGCCGACGTTTTGAGCGTCGTCGATCCCCAGCGTGTCGCGGTACTCGGCGGAGCCCGGCTCACAAACGAAGCCCAGTTCGTGTGGACCAAGCTGGCAAAGGGATTCGTCGGGACCGACAACGTCGACGCTCAACTCGACGACGGCCTGTCTCCGGAGTTCTTGTTCGCCACACCGCGCGTCACCATCGACCAGGCTTGCGAAGAGGGTGGCACCATTGTCCTGCTGGGCCCCGACCCGCGCGAGGACCTCGGGAGCCTGTATCTACGGCTCCGTCGCGCCGTGGTCGACGACGGTGCCCGACTCGTCGAGCTGACCCCTCGAGCGACGGGGCTCACCGAGCATGCGGTGGCGTCGTTGCGGGTCAGGCCCGGCGATGCCGTCGATGTTGCCCGTGCGCTGGTCGATGGTGCGACCACCGAAGTCGGAGGTGTCGCGCTGGGCGACCTCGACGCAGCGCGCCGCGTGCTCGAAGGCCCGGTGACGATCGTCGCCGGACGTCCCAACCTCGCTGAACAGGCAGTGGTCACCGAGGCGGCCATCGCCGAGCTGCTTCGCCTTGACGGTGCGCGCCTTCTCTCCACGCTCCGCCGAGGCAACGTGCACGGTGCTCTGGACATGGGCATGTCGCCGGGTTGGCTGCCCGGACGTCAGCCGCTGGGAACCGCGTTCGATTGGCCGTCGACGCCGTCCAATCGCGGTCTCGACTGCGCCGGCATGCTGGCGGCAGCAGCCCGTGGAGACATCGACGTATTGGTCCTCCTCGGCGCAGATCCCATGGTCGATGTTCCCGACCTCGCGCTGGCCCGCAAAGGTGTGGCCGGCGCCAAGACCGTGATTGCTATCGACACCTTCATCACGGCGTCGGTTGGCGAGGCCAACATCGTCCTGCCTGCGGCCGCGCCCGACGAACGCGAAGGTACGTTCACCAACCTCGAGGGTCGCCTGAGCGTGCTCGCGCAGAAGGTGACCCCCAAGGGGTCGGCCCGGGCCGATTGGGTGATCGCGGTCGAGCTCGCGGATCGGCTCGGTTTCGATCTGGGCATCGAGTCGCTCGACGATGTCTGGACTGAGCTCGCGTCGCGTACCACTTCGTACGCGGGGCTCGACCTCGAACAACTCGCCGCGGCCCAGCGCGAGGGAGTGGTCGCAGAGCATCCGGCGAGCGGTAGCAACGGCGATGTCGATTTCG
Organism: Acidimicrobiales bacterium; assembly: GCA_965216815.1. Classification (GTDB taxonomy): domain Bacteria; phylum Actinomycetota; class Acidimicrobiia; order Acidimicrobiales; family SHLQ01; genus JADFOM01. The sequence continues at coordinate 1,306,368 of OZ244202.1, forward strand.
ACGCACCCTCGAACGACGCCTACTCGCTGCGACTGATCGCCACCCGCAAGATGTACGACGGTGGTGCCATCGTGTCCCGTTGCCCGTCGGGCGCATCCAACACGATCGACGCCCACGTGGAGGTTCACCCGCTCGACCTCGAAAAGCTCGGCGTGACATCGGGTGACCGGATGAAGGTCTCATCGCCGGCAGGGTCGGTATTCGCAGCCGTTACCGCGACAGACGACGTGCCCCGCGGCGCGGCCGCGGTCGTAGTCAATCAACCCGACCTCGACATACGCGGGCTGATCGTCGGTGACGGCGCGGTCACCGACGTTCGGATCGAGCAGCCATGATCACATTGGGCCTGTTCGCCGCGGACCCGCTCCTGTCGGGCGACGTCGATCTCGGCGTCGTGGCCATCGTGTTGGTCAAGGTCGTGTTTGTTTTCGTGTTGTTGATCGTGTCGGTCATGTTGATGATCTGGGCCGAACGCAAAGTCGTCAGCGACATGCAGAACCGCATCGGTCCGACCCGTGCCGGACCCTGGGGAATCCTCCAGACGCTCGCCGACGGCCTGAAGCTGATCTTCAAGGAAGACCTCATTCCCGACAAGGCCGACGCCACCATTTTCAAGCTGGCGCCCTTCTTGGCGCTGGTCCCGGCATTCGTAACGTTCTCGATCGTCCCTATCGGCGGGAACTTCGAGGACAGGGGTGGCGTCGTCCGCCTGTTCGGCCAGGACACGTTCCTTCAACTCGCCGATCCCCCGATCGGCCTTCTGCTGTTCCTGGCGATGTCGTCGATCGCGGTATACGGCATCATGCTCGCCGGCTGGTCGTCGGGGTCGAAATACCCGTTGCTCGGTTCGGTCAGGGCTTCGTCGCAGATGATCTCCTATGAGGCGGCGCTCGGTCTGGCCATCGCAGCGGTGTTCCTCCAGGCCGAGTCACTGTCGACCCACACGATCGTCATCGAGCAGACGACCTGGCGCTGGAACCTCTGGTTCACCGGGTTCGTCCCCGCGGTGGTGTTCCTCATCGCAGCCACCGCCGAGCTCAATCGGCCGCCGTTCGACCTCGTCGAAGCCGAACAGGAGCTGGTCGGGGGCTTTCACACCGAGTACACGTCGATTCGCTTCGCGCTGTTCTACCTCGCCGAGTTCATGAACACGATCACGATCTCGGCGATCATCGTCACGATCTTCCTCGGAGGCCCGAACGGGCCGATTCTCGTCGACTCGGTCGACTGGCTGTGGCCGATCCTGTGGTTCGTGCTCAAGCTCTTCGTATTGCTGTTCACGTTCATCTGGGTGAGGGCGACGCTGCCGCGGTTCCGCTACGACCAGCTGATGGATCTCGGCTGGAAGCTGCTGATTCCGGTCGGTCTCGGATGGCTGCTGTTCCTGGGGGCTCGCAACATCGCCGACGACCGCGGTTGGAACCCGATCGCCGTCGTGGCAGCGGCCATAGTGGCCTTCGTCGTGTTCGGACTGCTGCTCGTCAAGGCCATACAAGCGGGGCGTGAGTCCCGCGATCTCGAAGAGATCGGAGGCTGATCATGGGATACCTCGACGGGTTCCGCGTGACGTTCGCCAAGCTTTTCGAGGAGCGCGTCACGACCGAGTACCCCGACGAAAAGCGGCCCAAACCCGACCGGATGCACGGTCGGCACGTCCTCAACCGATACGAGGACGGCATGGAGAAGTGCATCGGGTGTGAATTGTGCGCCGGCGTGTGCCCTGCGAACTGCATCTATGTCCGTGGCGCCGACAATCCTCAGGACGACCCGGTGTCGCCCGGTGAGCGTTACGGATTCGTCTATGAGATCAACTACCTGCGGTGCATCCATTGCGACCTCTGTGTAGAGGCCTGCCCAACGGAGGCGATCACCGAGTCGAAGCTGTTCGAGTTCAGTTTCTCGAACCGCAGCGACGCCATCTACACGAAGGACGAGCTCGTCGTCGACGATGACGGCCGACCCCAGCAGATGCCGTGGGAGGACTGGCGGCCGGGCGACGACCTCGCGACCTCCGGCTGGATGCGCGCGACGTCGCCATCGGGCGATGCCGGCTACGAGGGCAAGGTCGCGTGGTCGGGCGAGCTCGGCTACGGCGTCCGCGCCCCCGAGACCGGCCAGGCCTCCGAGCACTCCGGGGGTGGCGGTACCGGTGATCGGGACGGTGCCGACGTGTCTGGGTCCACCGGAGGTGGCGAGTAATGGAGATGGCGGTGTTCTTGGCGAGCGCTGCGATCGTGCTCACCGGCGCGCTCGGCGTGGTGCTGTCGCGTTATCCGGTGCACTCGGCGTTGTTTCTCGTACAGACCCTGTTCGGAGTCGCGGCGTTGTTCGTGTTGCAGGATGCCCACTTCCTCGCGGCGGTTCAGGTGATCGTGTACGCGGGGGCAATCGTCATCCTGTTCCTGTTCGTCATCATGCTGTTGGGCGTCGACACGGCCGAGGACCTCGACGTGGAACCGTTGGCCGGCCAGCGGCCCTTGGCGGTAGTCGTCGGCGCAGCCGCGGTCGGTCTACTGCTGACGGTGCTCATGGTGGCCGTCGACGCCATCTCGGGTGCGCCGAAGCGCACGGGCCCGATCGGCGAGAAAGCCAACGTGAACGAGGTCGCCGAGACGCTGTTCAGCGACTACGTGTTCGCGTTCGAGGTCACCGGCGTCCTGTTGACCATCGCGGTCGTCGGAGCCGTCGTCATGGCCAGGCGACCGAGCGGCGACCCCGACGACATCCCGGCAACCGCACTCGACGAGCTCGTCGAGGCTCGCGCCGCTGCGTCGGCCGAGTCCGACGGGGAGGCCGACGATTCGTTCGAGGCGGGGGACGAGTCGGGGGAGGGTGCGTCGTGATCTCCCAGAACTGGCATTTGGTGCTCGGTGCGCTGCTGTTCACCATTGGCATGGTCGGGCTTCTCGTGCGACGCAACCCGCTGGTCATGTTCATGTGTGTGGAACTGATGCTGAACGCGGTCAACATCACGTTCGTCGCGTTCGGCAACGAGCTCGGCGACATCGGTGGTCAGACCGCGGTGTTCTTCGTCCTGGTCGTCGCGGCTGCCGAGGTAGTTGTCGGCCTGGCCATCGTCGTCGCCATCATGCGCCGTCGACCCGATGCGACCGCCGACGACGTCTCGGTGCTGAGGGGATGAGCTGATGGTCGAAGCCGTTTGGCTCATTCCCGCGCTGCCCCTCGCCGGGTTCGTATTCCTGGTCTTGTTCGGTCGGCGCCTCGGCGAACCGGTATCGGGCTGGGTCGCAACCGCGGCGATCACCGGGTCGTTCGCAGCCACCGTGGCCGTGTTCGTCGACCTGATCGGGCGCGACGAGCACGATCGGGTCTTCAACCAGGTGCTGTTCGAATGGGTTCCGGTCGGTGGGTTCTCGGTCGACTTCGGCTTCCTGGTCGACCCGCTGGCGATCTCGATGTGCTTCTTCATCACAGGCGTCGGCGCGGTGATTCACCTGTATTCGATCGGCTACATGCACGGCGACGCACACTTCTCGAAGTTCTTCGTGTACCTCAACCTCTTCGCCTTCTCGATGCTCATGCTCGTGCTCGGCGACAACATGCTGTTGACCTTCCTCGGTTGGGAGGGAGTCGGCGCCTGCTCGTACTTCCTCATCTCGTTCTGGTTCAGCGACGAAGCCAACGCCACGGCGGGCAAGAAGGCGTTCGTGACCAACCGGGTTGGCGACTGGGGCTTCATGGTCGCGATGTTCCTGATCTTCGCAACGATCGGGTCGCTCCAGTACGTCGACGTGCTCGCGGCCGCGCCCGGTCTCGCCGAGTCGACCGCGACCGGCATCACCGTGTTGCTGTTGGTCGCCGCGGCCGGCAAGTCGGCGCAGCTCCCGCTCTATCTGTGGTTGCCCGACGCAATGGCTGGTCCGACACCGGTCTCGGCACTCATCCACGCCGCCACGATGGTCACCTCCGGTGTCTATCTGCTCACGCGCATGAACCCGGTGCTCGATGCGAGCGCCGATTGGGCTCCGATGACGATCGCGTGGGTGGGCGCGCTCACAGCGCTGTTCGCCGCGACCGTCGCGGTCGCCCAAACCGACATCAAGAAGGTGCTCGCCTACTCGACGGTGTCACAGCTCGGCTACATGTTCCTCGCGGTCGGCCTCGGCGGCTACGTGGCCGCGGTGTTCCACATGATCACACATGCCTGCTTCAAAGCCTTGCTGTTCCTCGGGTCGGGCTCGGTCATACACGGGATGGAAGACGACCAGGACATGCGCCACTACGGCGGGCTCGCCAGGTTCATGCCGATCACGGCGATCACGTTCATAATCGGCTGGCTGGCGATCGCCGGTGTCCCGCCCTTCTCAGGGTTCTGGTCGAAGGACGAAGTGCTGCTGATCGCGTTCGACCACGGTGGGGCCGGCATCGTGCTCTGGGTCATCGCGGTGCTCGTCGCGTTGCTCACAGCGGTCTACATGACCCGCCAGGTCGTACTCACCTTCTTCGGCCGCCACCGATACGGCGACCCGCGGCCCGATGAACTCCCCGATGACGCTGCGCCGATCGAATATCCGGCCCTCTATCAACCCCCGAAGGTCGCGGCCGATGCCGAGCTGGCCGAAACGGTCGCCGCGCGCCGCGAGCACCATCCACACGAATCGGGCTGGTTGATGACCGGGCCCCTCGTGTTGCTCGCTGGCTTGGCGGCGGTAGCTGGATTGTTGAACCTGCCCTTCGGTGGCTGGCATCAACTCGAGAGCTTCCTCGAACCGTCCTTGTTCGGCAACGAAGCCCACATCGATGCCGGTGGGTGGACCAAGGTCGCGCTGGCCGCGGTAGCCACGATCACCGCGCTGGTCGGCATAGCGATCGGCGCAGCCGCCTATCTACGAAACCGCATTCCCTACAAGCCGTTCGAACAACCCGTGCTGGCCCGGGGCTGGTACTACGACGAGACGGTGAGCTCATTCATGGGCGGACCCGGTCGCCGTGCGTTCGAGGCGATCGCCTGGTTCGACGCCACCATCGTCGACGGTGCTGTCAACGGAGCGGGTCGCCTCGTCCAGGCCGCCTCGACCGGTGTGAGGCGTGTCCAGAACGGGTTCGTCCGCTCCTACGCCGCTCTCATGGCCGGCGGCGCCGTCGTGTTGATGGCCTACTTCGTGTTGAGGTCATCGCTGTGATCGCGTTCGCCTCCACGGTTCTCGCCAGCTCGGGCACGGTCGACTTCCCACTCCTGAGCGCCCTCATCCTCATCCCCGCGGCCGGTGCGATCCTGCTCGCAGTGTTGCCCAGGTCGCGACCGGAGGTCTTCAGGCCCGTCGCGCTTTCCGTGAGCGGCGTCGCTGGGGCGGTATCGATCTGGTTGCTCGCCGCGTTCGACAAAGGCACCACCGAGTTCCAGTTCCGGTCCGAACAGAGCTGGATCAGCGAGCTGGGGATCTCATGGCTCCTCGGCGTCGACGGCATCTCGCTCTTCTTGGTCGTGCTAACCGGAGTGCTGTTCCCGATCGCCATCGTCGCCGTCACCCCGGAGTGCGACCCGAAGCAGTACTACGCGTGGATTCTCATGCTCGAGGCCGGATGCATGGGGGTGTTCCTAGCGCTCGACCTCGTGTTGTTCTTCGTGTTCTTCGAGATCGTGCTCGTTCCCATGTATTTCCTGATCGGTCGCTGGGGCCACGGGAACCGCGTGTACGCGGCCACGAAGTTCTTCCTCTACACGATGCTCGGTTCTGCATTGATGCTGGTCGGCATCGTGTTCCTCGCCGTGCTCGACGCGTCGCGAGGAGGTCACGATCTGACCTTCAGCATCGAGGTGCTCGCCAACTCCCAGGCGCTCGCCGAGTCCTCCACGTGGGCTGCTCGTTTCGTGTTCTTGAGCTTCGCTGTTGCCTTCGCGGTAAAGGTCCCGATCTTCCCCCTTCACACATGGCTTCCCGACGCACACACCGAGGCGCCCACGGCTGGTTCGGTCATCCTCGCCGGCGTGATGTTGAAGCTCGGCACCTACGGGTTCATCAGGTTGGGCCTCTACCTCTTCCCCGACGCCACGGTGTACTTCGCACCGGTCTTCGTGACTCTCGGCGTCGTCGGCATCATCTACGGAGCCGTGGTCGCCACGATGCAGAAGGACCTCAAACGGCTCGTCGCCTATTCATCCGTCGCCCACCTCGGCTTCATCGTCATGGGCATCTTCGCGCTCAACGTCGAGGGCATCACCGGCGGCATCCTCCAGATGGTCAACCACGGCATTTCGACCGGAGCGCTGTTCCTCCTCGTCGGCATGATCTATGAGCGGCGCCACACGAGGGAGATCAGCGAGCTCGGCGGCCTCCAGTCGGCGGCGCCGATACTGGCCGGCGTCTTCACCCTCGTGATGCTCAGTTCGATCGGCCTGCCAGGCCTCAACGGGTTCGTCGGCGAGTACCTGACACTGCTCGGTGCGTTCATGGCGCATCGTTGGTGGGCGGTTGTCGCGACCGCAGGTGTCATCCTCGCCGCGCTGTATCTCCTGTGGGCCTACCAGCGGGTGTTCCACGGACCCGCAGAGGGCCACAACGCCGAGATGCCCGACCTGCGGTTCAGCGAGGGTCTTGTCATGTTGCCGCTCATCGCCCTCATCGTGTTCATGGGCATCTATCCCAAACCGGTGCTCGAACGAATGGAGCCGTCGGTCGAAGAGCTGATCGACCACATCGAAGCGGAGGTCGAGGACTTCACCGCTCCGACCAACGAGGTGCTCGTGGCACCTGAGCCGGCCGACGAAGCCGAAGGTGAGGGGCACGGATGATTTTCGCGCAGGTCCCCCCGACACCGGAACCGATCGACATCGGCGTTGTCGAAGACTTCGCGACGCCCGACGTCGACGGTTGGCTGATGCTCCCGCTGTTGGTCCTGGTCGGCGGGGCGATCGTGCTGTTGATGATCGTCTCGCTGGCAAAGAGGCTGCGTGAGGGCCGCTTTGTCGCGTATGCGACGTTCGTGATCGCATCTGCCGCAGCGATCTGTGTGATCCCACTGTGGACCAAGTTCCAAGAGGATGGAGCGTCCTCCACGCTCGACGGGGCAGTCGGTTTCGACGGGTTCTCCCTGTTCGTCACGGCGGTGATCTGTATCTGTGTGGCGCTCACGTCGCTGTTGGCTGCCCAGTACCTGGTCGACGCGGACTTCGGGGGCGCCGAGTTCTATGTGCTGATGCTGCTCTCGGCCTCGGGCGGGGTCGTGATGGCATCGGCCAACGACCTGATCGTCTTGTTCCTCGGCCTCGAGGTGCTCTCGATAGCGGTCTATGTTCTCGCCGCACTTCAGCGTCGTCGAACGCAATCGGCCGAGGCCGGGCTCAAGTACTTCGTACTCGGCGCGTTTTCCTCGGCCTTTCTTCTCTACGGCATCGCCATGATCTACGGCTCAACCGGTTCGACGAACCTGTCGACCATCCGCGACTTCCTGGCGACCAACCTCGTCACCGACGACGCGATTCTGCTGGCGGGTTTCGGTCTGATGCTCGTCGGCCTCGGCTTCAAGGTGGCGGCCGTGCCGTTCCACGCCTGGACCCCGGACGTCTACCAGGGAGCTCCGAGCCCGGTGGTGGCGTTCATGGCATCGGCGGTGAAAGCCGCAGGGTTCGCTGCGCTCATCCGCGTGTTCATCGTCACGTTCGACTCCTTCGTGGCCGACTGGGGCCCGGCGGTGTACGCGCTGGCGGTGCTTTCTCTGCTCGGTGGCGCGATCGGTGCCGTGGTGCAGACCGATGTGAAGCGGATGCTCGCCTACTCGTCGATCAGCCACGCGGGGTTCATACTCGTCGGCGTACAGGTCGCCACCGACGAGGGAGTGAGGGCGTCGTTGTTCTACATCGCCGCGTACGCGGTGATGATCGTCGGGACGTTCGGTGTGGTGAGCCTGATGGGAGGCCCGGCCGACTCGGCCCACATGCTCGACGACTACAAGGGGTTGGGTCGTTCCCGACCCATGCTCGCCGGTGCTCTGACCATCTTGTTGTTGTCACAGGCGGGCGTTCCGTTCACGATCGGGTTCTTCGCGAAGTTCGAGATCATCACAGCCGCGGTCGACGGAGGCTCTCAGTGGCTCGGCGTGATGGCCATGGTGTCGGCGGTCATCGCCGCATACCTCTACCTGCGCATCGTCGTGGCGATGTTCCTGTCGGACGCCGAGGAAGGCTCCGAGGCGGATGCCCCGGCGGGCGTCGCCGACGCTGCTGGGGCCGCCATCCTCATCGCTGTCGCGGTTGTGTTGTTCTTCGGCATCGTCCCCGGCCCCCTCGACGAGGTCGCCCGCGACGCCATCCCCGTGCTGGTCACCAGGTAGAGGCGTCGTCCTACAGCCGCCGGATGGCGACCTGAAACATCGGCTCCCTGAACAGCTTGATGGTTACCTCGAACCGGTCAGCGCCGAGGTCGTCGAGGACGTCGATCGTCTGTTCACGATTCGTCAGCAAGAAGCGGTCGCCCTCGGACCGCAGATTCCACTTGTGGAGTCCCTTGTACGACTGGCGCTCGGCTTCGTCTCTGGCGTGGTACAGGACAACGAAGCAGCCCTCTCGAACCACCTTGCACATCTCTCGTATGCCCTGCATCGGGTTAGCTGCGTGGTCAAGGCAGTTCTGAGCATGGACGAGATGGAAACTCCCATCCGGCCACACGTCGGAGAGCGTTTCCACTTCCACGGCGACGGGAGCGACAGGTGGGACGATGCTGTGTCTTGCCATTAGTTCGTTGTAGGCGTCAGCCAACGGATCTGTGGCCACGATCTCCAGTGTGCGTCCGGGCGTCTTCTTCCCGATGACTGTCAGTGGTCCGGAGCCCACATCGAGTATTCGAACCGTGTCCGATCCCTCCGGCAGAAACGGCACGAGACGCTCGTCGAGGCGAGTGTCCGGATCGAGCTTGGCCTGGAATTGCGCTGGGTGAACGCCTCCGCTGGCCAGAACCCGGTCCCAGTAACGCACCTCGGACTTCAGACCGCGTTCTCTATCGTCTCCCACCACGCGCAGGAATATAGCAGGGCGGGTGATCGGCGAAGTCGGCAACTACCAAGCCTTCAGCCACTCGATCGTCCGTAGGCTGGCGGCTTCGTAGCCGGCGTCGACGAGCGCTGCGAAGCCTGGCTCACCCGCCTGAGCCCGTTCGAGCACGACCGAACGGGCGACATCGACATAGGCCCGCACCATGACGATCAGCCGATGCCGCGCGGAGCGATCGAGTTCGAACACGTCGGCCCAGGCGTCGACCCTGGCACGCTGGTCGATGTCCGCGTAGGGCTCTGCGAGATCGCTCGGATTCCAAAGTGGCACCCAGTGCCTGAGAGCTACCGCGATGTCGAAGAGTGGATCGACGGGCGCCGCGTAGTCCCAGTCGATGACACCGACCGGTACGGCATGTTCGCCGTCGGTGGAAAACACGACGTTCGACACGCCGAGATCGTTGTGGCACACGAGGTCACCACGGCCGATCTCGGGAAGGTACGGCACCGAGAAGCCGGCATTGGATGGTGGCTCGTAGCTCACCGCGGCTTCGTGTAGGCGGCGCTGGAGCTCGGCCACGGCCAACAGCGTCTCGTCGGCAGCGACCCAGGCCGGCCGTTCGTCACCATCGCCGACCACGGTCCCTTCGACGAAATCAAGGGTCTGGCGGCCGTCTTCGATGCCGTGGGGAACGGGAACGAAGTCGCAACCGCGGGCGATGAGATGGCGCTGGAAGTCGTGAATCGCCGCGGTCGCCGGGCCGGCCGGTTTGGTGACCCGGTCGCCGTGACGAACGACCGCCCCAGGGTTCGCCGTCCCCCCGTCCAAGACCTCCATCCAACCTCCGAAATTTGGCGCCTATCCCACCTGTGAGGTGGGTTTTCCTCCCTAGAATGGCGCCCCGCGTTGCCCCTGCGCCGTATTGGCGACCCCTATGCCCCATCGTTAGGCTCTCACGCCGTGTCGGACTTCCTCCGCAGCTACCTCACAGTCTTCATCTTCGCCGGATTCGCCGTCGTTCTCGTCGGCGTCATCTTGTCGTTGGGGCGGCTCATCCGACCCGATCGGGCTACCGCGCAGAAGTACATCACCTACGAGAGCGGCGTCGACCCCACCGGCGACATGTGGTCTCAGTCGAACATTCGCTACTACGTCTTTGCGCTGCTCTTCGTCATGTTCGACGTCGAAGCCGTGTTCATCTTCCCATGGGCCACCCGCCTCGAGGCCTACGGCCTCTTCGGGCTGATCGAGATGGGCATCTTCATCGTCATTCTGCTGCTCGGGCTCATCTATGCGTGGCGCAAGGGGATGCTGCGATGGGTCTAGTCGAGAACGGCAAGCTGCCGAAACCGCTCACCAGCCTGCTCAACATCTCGCGCAAGTACTCGCTGTGGGTCTATCAGTGGGGGCTCGCCTGCTGCGCGATCGAGATGGGTGCCGCTTTCGTCGCACCCCGCTACGACGTGATGCGTCTCGGTGTGATCCCGCTGCCCGCGAGTCCTCGCCAAGCCGACCTGGTGGTCATCTCGGGCACCGTCACCGACAAGATGGCGCCTGCGGTGCGTCGCCTCTACGAGCAGATGCCCGACCCGAAGTACGTCATCTCCATGGGTTCGTGTGCCAACTGCGGCGGCCCCTACTGGGACAGCTACTCGGTCACCAAGGGCGTTGACCAGGTCATTCCCGTCGACGTCTACGTGCCGGGGTGCCCGCCTCGACCCGAGGCTCTCCTCGAAGGCATCGTGATGCTCCAGGAGAAGATCCTCAACGAGGATCCTGCCGAGCGATGGAAGGGAGAGCCCCTTGTCGTCGACGGCTGAAGCCACCGAATCAGACGAAGCCTCAGAAGACGTCGTCGAGACCGACGAGGCTCGCGAGGCTCTCGTCGAGCGCATCGGCGCCGAGCTGGGCGACGCCTTGCTCGATAGTCACATAGTCCCCGGAAAGGACGCCTGGATACGCGTCACCCGCGACAGCTGGGTCGACACAGGCATGTTCCTACGCGACGGCATCGGTTGTCGCTACTTCAACTTCCTCTCGGTGATCGACTGGCTGCCGTCGCCGTACGGCCGCGAGATGGAGGCCGAGGTCGACCTCGATCCGGACGCTGAAAATGAACCTGAGCCGATCGAGCAAGGGTTTGCCGGCGGCGATACCCGCTTCCAGATCTTCGCCAGGGTGCACAACGTGGTCGATCACCTCGGCATCACGATCAAGACCGACCTCGACGACGACAACCCCGCGATCGACACCTGGATCCCGGTGTATGCCGGGGCGAACTGGCACGAACGCGAGGCCTGGGAGATGTACGGCGTCGATTTCGTGGGCCACCCGAACCTGGTCCACCTCTACCTGCCGACGGGGTTCGAAGGACACCCGCTGCGCAAGGACTTCCCGCTGCTGGCACGGCGTATGAAGCCGTGGCCGGGCATCGTCGATGTCGAGCAGATGCCGGGCGAGGATGACGACGAGGAGGCGGCATCGTGAGCGTCACCGAGTCCGAGCAACTCTCCTACATCGCGGCCCAGGCCGCCGATGCCCGACTGAACGTGGAGATCGAGACCGAGGGCATGACCCTCAACATCGGCCCCCAGCATCCGGCAACACACGGCACGCTGCGCATCGTCGCCAAACTCGATGGCGAACAGGTGCTGGCCGCCGAACCGATCGCCGGGTACATGCACCGTGGCTACGAGAAGCTGACCGAGGTACGCACGTACCCGCAGGTGACCACGCTCATCAACCGCATCGACTGGTTGGGCAGTTTCGCAAACGAGGTCCCGTTCATTCTCGCCGCAGAACAGCTCATGGAGGTCGAGGCGCCACCACGAGCTCAGTGGATCCGGACCGTCCTGTTCGAGCTGTCCCGCATCTCGAACCTCACCTTGTTCCTCGGCGACATGGGCATCCAACTCGGTGCGATGACCCCGGTGTTCTACGCATTCCGAGACCGCGAGCACGTGGTCAACCAGATCGAGGCAGTTACCGGCGGCAGGTTCCATCCGAACTTCGACCGGATCGGTGGGCTCAAGGACGATCTCCCGGCCGGCTGGATCGACGGTACTCGGAGCGCGATGGATCGCATCGAGGACTTCTGCGACCAGATGGAGACGCTCCTGCTGGGCAACGAGATCTTCGAGAGCCGGACACGCGGTATCGGTGTCATCCCGGCCGACGTGGGACTCGCCTACGGCCTCTCCGGAGCCAACATTCGTGCCAGTGGCGTCGACTGGGATCTGCGCCGAGACGGCAGCGAGGGCCTGGTCTACAACGAGCTCGACTGGAAGGTCTGGACCCATCCCGACGGCGACTCCTTCGCCCGGTTCTGGGTGCGGCTCCAGGAGATCCGCGAGGGCGCCAAGATCGTCAGGCAGCTCCTCGACGGCATCCCGTCCGGACCGGTCATGGCCAAGGTGCCGCGCATCATCAAAGTGCCGGCAGGTGAAGCATTCGTCGAGACCGACAACCCGCTCGGCGCGATGGGCTACTACGTCGTGTCCAAAGGCGACCTCAACCCGTTCCGTGTGAAGATCCGCTCGGCATCGTTCAACAACATCTCGATCTGTCCGTGGGTGCTCAGGGGCGTCTACGTGCCCGACATCATCACGATCCTCGCCAGCCTGTACTTCATCTTGGGGGACATCGACCGGTGAGCGTTCTCGCAGAGCTGTCTTACTGGCAGCAGACCTCCATCCGGGTCGTCGCCGGGCTCGCCGCGGTGCTCATCCCCGCGGGCACGCTCGTCTACCTGTTCCTGTTCAAGATGATGAGCTTCATGCAGAGCCGACTCGGCCCCATGGAAGCTGGCCCATTCGGCTCGATGCAGCTCTTCGCCGAGGTCGGCAAGTGGCTCCAGAAGGAAGACATCTTCCCATCGCGCGCCGATCGCTGGGTGTTCGCCGGCGCGCCTTTCGTCGTGTTGATGAGCACGTTCCTTCTCGTGCTCGTCCTGCCGTTCGGTCCCGACGCGTGGTTCGTCAACCTTCCGACCGGCATCTACTTTGCGCTCGCCGTCGGATCGGTTTCGGTCATCGGCGTGCTGATGGCGGGCTGGGCGTCGGCCAACAAGTACTCGCTGCTCGGAGGCTTGCGCGCCGCGGGCCAGCTGATCGCATACGAGCTGCCCATGGTGCTCGCCGTTGTCGGCGTCGTCATCCAGGCAGGCACGCTCAACATGCAAGGCATCGTCCTCGCTCAGGCCGACGGCGAGATCTTCGGATGGGGTGCGATCGGAAACCCCTTCATCCTCACGCAGTTCATCGGTTTCGCAATATTCCTCATAGCCGTACAGGCCGAATTGACCCAAACGCCCTTCGACATGCCGATCGCCGAGTCAGAGCTCGTCAGCGGCTACTTGACCGAGTACTCGGGCATGCGGTTCCTGTTGTTCTTCATCGGCGAGTATGCGACCGCCGGTGTGTTCTCGGCGATCGTGGCGGTGTTGTTCCTCGGCGGCTGGTACATCCCGGGCATCGACATCGACGACAACATCTTCAACGTGATCGGACCGATCGTGATGATGGTCAAGATCGTGCTCGTCAGCTTCGTCATCTTCTGGTTCCGTTTCACGATGCCGCGCTTCCGTGAGGACCAACTCCAGAAGCTCGCCTGGAAGGTCCTGATCCCGTTGTCGCTCGCGAACATCGCAGCGACCGCCGTGTTGAAGGTGGCGTTCTAGATGCCGAAGATCCCCGGAGTCATCAAGGGTCTGGGCGTGACGCTCAAGACGTTCACCGAGACGGTCTTTCCCGACGGCTTGCGCAAGCCGATCCCGCAACCGTCCAAGGGCGCGGTGACAGTTCAGTACCCGCGCGAGAAGGAAGCGCCGCCCGATCGCGCACGCGGTGTCATCGCCCTTCACGAAGAGAACTGCACGGCGTGCATGCTGTGCGCGCGCGAATGCCCCGATTGGTGCATCTACATCGAGGGTCACAAGACCAAGGCCCCGCCGCGGCGCGCGGGTGGCAAGCCCCGTCAGGTCAACGCTCTCGATCGGTTCGACATCGACTACGCCCTGTGCATGTACTGCGGCATCTGCGTCGAGGTCTGCCCGTTCGAGGCGCTGTTCTGGAGCCCGGAGTACGAGTTCTCCGAGGCGAAGATCGCCGACCTGCTCCACGACAAGGATCGCCTCGGCGAGTGGATGCACACCGTGCCCGAGTTCGAACCCTATGAGGCGGGCTCGGAGGCCAAGGTGAAGAAGGTGCCGCGATGACTCTCGCAGCCTTCCTCGCTCAGTCCGAAGGCGGTGACCTCGTCGTCGCGCAGAACATCGCCTTCGGCATCATCGCCGCAACCATGCTGTTCTGCGCCTGGAGGGTGGTGACGACCAGCAATGTCGTTCACGCCGCCCTCTACCTCGTGATAGTCCTCGCCGGGGTCGCGGCCAACTTCATACTGCTCGGCGCCGAATTCGTCGGCGTCACCCAGGTCCTCGTCTACATCGGCGCTGTAGTCGTGCTGTTCCTGTTCGGCATCATGTTGACACGCGCGAAGCTGGGCGACGACGAGTCCGTCGACCACGAAAACCGACTCATGGCGGCGCTCACCGGCCTGTTGTTGTTCGTCGTCATGGGCTACGCACTCATCGACACCTACGACGACACCCGCGTAGACCTCGAGTCGCCCTCGACGACCGAACAGGTCAGCGATTCGATATTCGCCGACTACCTGATTCCTTTCGAGGCCGTGTCGGTGTTGCTGCTCGCTGCGCTGATCGGTGCCATCGTGATCGCAAGGAGAGAAGATGGTTCTTAACCAATTCCTCCTGCTGGCAGCCGCTCTGTTCTGCCTCGGCGTCTACGGCGTGCTCGCCCGCCGCAACGGCGTGATGGTGCTGATGTCGATCGAGCTGATCCTCAACGCGGTCAACATCAATCTCGTCGCTTTCGCTGCGTTCACCAATTCCATCGCCGGCGAGGTGTTCGCCCTCTTTGTGATCGCCATCGCAGCAGCCGAGGTTGGCGTCGGACTGGCGATAGTCCTGTTGATCTACCGCAACCGCAAGAGCATCGACCTCACCGAGGCCGATCTCCTGAAGGGCTGAGCGTGACGATGATGAACGCCCTTCTTCTCGCTGCCGAGGCCGGTTCTTCGGTTACGACCGCCGGTGGCTTCTTCCTGCGCAACGCCTGGATCATCCCGGTCCTGCCGTTCGCTTCGTTCGTTCTGATCCTCTTCTTTGGCAAGCGCATGCCCAAAGGTGGCTCTGAAATCGGCGTCGCCGCAGTCGGGTTGGCGTTCGTGCTCGCGTTGTTGGTCGGAGTTCAGTGGATCGATCACCGGGACAACTACGAGGGGACAGCCCACGCCGCCGAGGCCGACCATGGCGAGGGTGAAGAAGCCGCCGCCGAGGCCGACCACGGCGAGGGTGAAGAAGCCGCCGCCGAAGGCGGCGAGCATGGAGCCGAAGAGGGCGGCCACGAGGCGGCGCATCCGAGTGTCGCCGTCGGCAACAACGTCGACTGGCTCCAGAGCGGCGGCGAGGTCTTCTCGGTCGGGTTCCTCGTCGACGGGCTCGCAGCGATGATGCTCTTCGTCGTCACGCTGATCTCGTTGCTCGTGCACGTCTACTCGACCGACTACGTGTCGGGCGATCGGCGGTACACGCACTTCTTCGCGTTCCTCTCCTTGTTCACCGCCGCCATGCTGTTTCTGGTCATCGCCGAGAACACGCTGCAACTCATCGTCGCCTGGGAGCTAGTCGGTGTGTGCTCGTTCGCCCTCATCGGCCACTGGTGGGAGGAAAAGCCCAACAGTGACGCAGCTCTCAAAGCCTTTCTCACCAACCGCGTCGGCGATATCGGCCTGTTGGTCGGTGTCAGCGTGCTGTTCTTCGCCGCTGGCGGCACCTTCAACATCGTCGAGATCAACACGCTCGCGAACGAGGGTCTCATTTCGCACACGGCGCTGCTGGTCGCGTCGTTGTGCCTGCTCGCCGCCGTCATGTCGAAGTCGGGTCAGTTCGTGCTGCACACCTGGTTGCCCGACGCCATGGCCGGTCCGACCCCGGTGTCGGCGCTAATACACGCAGCGACGATGGTCGTCGCCGGCGTCTACATGGTCGCCCGTCTCTACGGCGTGTTCTGGGAAGGGTTCTCGATCGGAGGATCGAGCATCAACCCGTTGTCCTTGGTCGGAGCGGTCACGCTGTTCTTCGGTGGTCTCCTCGCGTTCGTGCAGCGCGACATCAAGAAAGTCTTGGCGTACTCCACCGTTTCCCAGCTCGGCTACATGGTCATGGCGCTCGGAGTCGGCGCATGGACCGCCGCGGTGTTCCACCTGTTCACCCACGCCTTCTTCAAGGCGGGCCTGTTCCTCGGTTCGGGCTCGGTATCCCACGCGGTCCACAGCTTCGACATGAAGTCCGACATGGGCGGTCTGCGCAAGTACATGCCCAAGACCTTCGCCACCTTCATGATCTGTTCTGTCGCCCTCATGGGCCTGCCGCCGCTGGCCGGTTTCTGGTCCAAAGACGAGATCCTCGCCGGCACCGGTGGATGGGGACTCTTCGGTGGCACCGGCGGCAACGGTTCGTACACGCTCATGCTGGTCATGGGCATGGCGGGCGCAGCGCTCACCGCCGCGTACATGACCCGCGCCATCTACCTCACGTTCTTCGGCGAGTTCCGCGGTCATGGTGAGCCTCACGAGTCCGGTCCTCGCATCACCGTGCCGCTCATGATCCTCAGCTTCTTCGCCATCACAGCGGGCTGGCTCAACCTGCCGAAGGGATTCCAGCTCGTGCCCGAGAGCTGGACCGAGAGGTTCGGCCATTTCGTCGAACCGGTCGCTGCGTATTTCCCGTCCGAGGAGATCGGATTTGGCCACGCTACGCCTAGCTGGACGCTGGCGATCGTGTCGACGCTGATCGCGCTCGGTGGTCTCGCGGTGGCCTACGTGTACTACTTCGTCATGGTCGACCGACGCTCGAAGGCGGTCGACGAGTCGCTCACCGAGCTGCCAAACGGTCCGACCTCGGTTCCCGGACCCGCCGCGGCCGGCTACACGGTCCTGGCGAACAAGTACTACCTCGATCACCTCTATACCGACATCATCGCCGGAGGCACCAAGGGACCGGTCGCCGACGGTGTCAACTGGGTCAACAAGCACGTGCTCGACGGTGTGGTCGACGGGGCGGCAACCTCAGCGGTCAAGGCCGGCAACTTCGTTTACAACACCGTCGATCAGGAGATCGTCGACGGGGTCGTAAACGCCTCGGGTTCCGCATCCAACCTGGGCGGCGATCAGCTCCGCAAAGTGCAGAACGGCCGGGTGCAGCGCTATGCGGCCATCTTGTTCCTGGGCGCTGCGGCGCTCGCCGGTGTGTTCATCGTTCTTTTGTAGTCACGAGGATTCGACATGGAAACGTTTGACGATTGGTCACTGACACTGGTGACATTCCTGCCGTTGGTCGCGGCGCTGGTCATGATGGCCATCCCCAAGACATCCGAGGAGACGCACAAGCTCCTGGCGCTGGGTACGTCGGTGGCGGTCGCCGTGCTCGGGGTCATCATCCTCGTCCGCTTCGACTTCGACCTCTCCGGTGAGCTCCAGTTCGTCGCCGACGAGACCTGGATCGAGATCATTAACAGCCGCTACATCGTCGGCCTCGACGGGATCTCGCTGCCGCTGGTGTTGCTGACGATGCTCGTGGTGCCGTTGTGCATCGTCTACAGCTGGAATCACTTCCCCGAGCCGCACAATCCGAAGGCGTTCCTGATCCTCATCCTCATTCTCGAGACGGGGATGATCGGCACGTTCGTCGCCCAGGACCTGATTCTGTTCTTCGTGTTCTTCGAGGTTGTGCTGTTGCCGATGTTCTTCATGATCGCGGTCTGGGGTGGTCCCGAGCGCAAGTACGCGTCGCTCAAGTTCTTCCTGTTCACGTTGTTCGGCTCGGCGCTGATGATCCTGTCGTTTCTCGCCCTGTTCTTCCTCGCCGAGGACGCGGCCGGCGATGCGCTGCGTACGTTCGACATGCGCGAGCTGACCGAGTGGGGCGGAGCGGGTCTGGCGCGCACGACCGGGCTGTTGATCTTCGGAGGCATGTTCATGGGGTTCGGCATCAAGGTGCCGATGTTCCCGTTCCACACCTGGTTGCCCGACGCTCACACCCAAGCACCCACGGTGGGCTCGGTGATCCTGGCCGCTGTGCTGCTGAAGCTCGGCACCTACGGGTTCGTTCGGATCGCCATCCCGATATTGCCCGAACCGGCGGTCGAGTGGGCGCCGTGGATCGGCGCGCTGGCCGTCGTAGGCATCATCTATGGCGCGCTCGGATGCCTCGCACAAACCGACATGAAACGACTCATCGCGTTCTCGTCGGTGGCCCACATGGGCTTCGTCATGCTCGGCATCGCCACGCTCACCGACTTCGGCATCAATGCTGCGATCTTCGGCATGGTCGCTCACGGTCTCATCACCGGCATGCTGTTCTTCCTGGCGGGGTCGGTGAAGGAGCGGTACCACACGCTCGAGATCAAGCGGCTCGGCGGTCTGCTCGTGCAGGCGCCGCGGATGGGCTGGATCCTCGGGTTCTGTGCGATGGCTTCGCTCGGCCTGCCCGGTCTCGCCGGGTTCTGGGGTGAGTTCCCCGCAATCCTGGCTTCGTACAACCCGGCCAATGGCGTGCCGGTAGAGACCTTCCGCACCTACATGGTCATAGCTGCGCTCGGCACGGTACTCGCCGCCGGATACCTTCTGTGGCTTCTACAGCGGACCGCGTTCGGGACGCCGTCGGACGAGTTCGCTGAGGATCCCGCCATCACGGACACGACGCCGACCGAGTGGGTCGCTTGGGCGCCTTTGCTCGCACTCATCGTCGTACTCGGCATCTACCCGAACCTGCTGTTCAAGACCACCGACGACGCGGTCGTGAATTCCCTCGACGAGTGCCTGCAGGTCGACGAGTCTGACGCAGCTGACCTCGGTTGCGGCGAGGTCTACGATTTGGGCACCGTCGAGGTCGCGGCGGAAGGCGGCTGAGGTGATCGCCCAGGTGCTGGCCCAGGCGTTCGAGTCGCCGAACCTCGACTATCACGCGCTCGCACCCGAGATCGTGTTGGTCAGCTTTGCCGCGGTGTTGATTCTGCTCGACGTCGTCCTGCTCGAGAAGGCCAGGCCGTTCATTTCCGCGCTGGCGGGAATCGGTCTGTTGGCGACAATGGTGCCGATCCTAACTCTCGCCATCGACGGCACCGATCGCGTGCTGTTCGGCGGCGCCTACGTGGTCGACGATTTCGCGCTCGTCATGAAGGCGCTCTTCGTGCTGAGCGGTTACGTCGTCGTGTTGTTGTCGACCAACTACATCGCCGAGGGCGACTACTGGGAGAACGAGTTCTACGGCCTGCTACTCGCGTCGATCGGCGGCATGGTCGTCATGGCTTCGTCGCGCGACCTGATCACGATCTTCGTTGCTCTCGAGTTGTTGTCCATCCCCGCCTACATCATGGCGACGTGGCGCAAACGCGACCTGCGCAGCAACGAGGCCGGCCTGAAGTACTACCTGATGGGCGTCTTCGCATCGTCGATCATGCTCTACGGAATGTCGCTGCTCTACGGCGCGAGCGGTTCGACACTTCTGACAGGGATCAATGAGGCGGTGAGCAATGCCGCCGACAGTCCGACCACGGTCACGTTGGCGGTGATCTTCGTCATCGTCGGGTTCGCCTTCAAGGTCTCCGCGGTTCCATTCCACTACTGGGCGCCCGACACCTACGAGGGAGCTCCGACCCCGGTCACGGCATATCTCGCTGTCGCGTCGAAAGCTGCGGGATTCGTCGCTCTGCTCCAGCTCGTGTTCGTCGGCTTCTACGGTCGCGACGACGTCTATGAGCCGGTCATCTGGATCCTTGCAGCGGCATCGATGACGATCGGCAACCTGTTGGCGCTGCGCCAGGACAACATCGTGCGCATGATGGCCTACTCGGGCGTCGCCCAGGCCGGCTTCATGATCGCCCCTCTGGCTGTCGCTTCTGAGACCGGCGACAGCGCGGTGACGACCACGGTCACCTACCTCCTGATCTATGCCGCGATGAACCTCGGCGCGTTCGCCGTGATCATCGCCCTCGCCCGCAAGACCGGCTCGGCGCAGCTCGACTCATACGACGGCGCCTTCCACTACGCCCCGGCGCTGACCGTCGCCATGACGATCTTTCTCTTCAGCCTCGCGGGCATCCCACCGCTCGGCGGGTGGTTCGCGAAATTCGCTGTCATGAGCACCCTCATCGACGCGAACAACGCGTCCGGTGTTGTTCTCGCGATCGTTGTCGCCGTCAACTCGGTCATCGCCCTCTACTACTACGGCAGCGTCGCCCGCCGCATGTGGGTCGAGGACGCGCCCGACGGCGACCTTTCGCCCGTGCAGGTCCCCGTTTCGCTCATCGCCGCCCTCGGCATCACCGCTGCCCTGACTCTGTTGTTCGGCGTGTTCCCACAGGCGGTCACCGAGATCTCCGAGGTCGGGTTGCTCTCGGCGATGGGTGGGTGAGCGGTCTCTCCTCCCGCCTGATCGAGCGCGTTGAGCAAGAGGGGCCGATTCGCTTCTCGGACTACATGACCACGGCGCTCTACGACCCGGACGTTGGGTTCTACTCGGTCGATGGTCGGGCCGGTCGACGGGGCGACTTCATCACCAGTCCCGAGGTGGGACCGCTCTTCGGCGCGCTGATCGGCCGCTGGATCGATGGTCGCTGGGAGGCGGTCGGCAGACCCGATCGCTTCACTGTGGCTGAAGTCGGAGCCGGGCCCGGCACGCTTGCCCGATCGGTGCTGGAATCGGTCCCGTCGTGTTCGGATGCTCTCAGCTACGTCGCTGTCGAGACGTCGGCCACCCAGCGGAGGCTGCACCCCGAATCGGTCGTGTCTGTGACAGAACTCCCGGCTGGCGCGATCGACGTCGTCCTCGCGAACGAACTGCTCGACAACCTGCCGTTCGACATCACCGACGGATCACAGGACATGCTGGTCGGAGTCGACGGCGACCGCTTCGTGGAAGTCTGGCCGGATGGCGTTCCCGATCGTCGGTATCCACGCCAGGATGCCGCGCGCCGATTCGTCGAGGTCGCGATGCGTCGGGTCGGCGCGGGAGCCGTGCTGGTCATCGACTACATGCGCTCAGGCCACGCGGCGTTCGACGATGCCGATTGGCTCCGGACGTACCGGGGTCACGAACGGGGCGGCGACCCGCTCGTAGACCCTGGGGAGTGGGACGTCACCGCCGACGTGGCGCTCGAACCGCTCATCGCCGGGTTGCGAACGCCTCGGATATCGACGCAGGCCGAGTTTCTCGCGGACCTGGGCATCGACGAGCTGGTTGCGGAGGGCAGAGCGGCGTGGGAGGCCGGCGCTGCACGCGGTGATCTAGCTGCGCTGAAGGGTCGTAGCCGCGTGCGCGAGGCCGAGGCGCTGACCGACCCAGCCGGCCTCGGCGGCTTCACCGTGTTGGAGTGGGGCTGAGCGGGCCGGGCGAGGTGTCTGGAGGCCGCGAAACCACCGGTGTCAGGAGACCGCGCGGATTACCCCTGCGGGTCCAAACGGCATGGTGTCAGGCACCCGGCGCAGGACGAACTTGGCCCAGGATTGCAGGGCGCCGGGTGCCTGACACCGTTGCATTGGAACCCCGCGAACCGCAGGTCTTGAGCAATCCGCTGAGTCTCCTGACACCTCTGCGTTGGCGAGTGATTCGACCAACTCGCGGCAATGGGTAACACGACCCATGAGAATTCTCGGTGGGTGTGCCAAGATGGCCAGGTGGCAGAGCGGAGCACACTCATCGTCGACACCCACAGCGTGTCGACCGGGGCCGAATCGGTAGGACTCCCCGGTGCATGCACGACCGACGTGTTGCTCGAACGCTACGTCGATCTGATCCGACTCGCCCGAACCGGTTCGCTCTCCGATCCGGTCCAGCTGCGCACGGACGATCTCGACGTGTTGGCACGGGCGACCGGTATGGCTCCAGACGCTGTCCAGCGCCGCCTCGAGTTCATGCTCGAACCAGCGGTCTGAGACGCCCTACGACCCCAGGCCCACATCGGCGATAGCTATGAAGCCGTTGTTGAACGCGTCGATGTCCTCGGGGACGTCGGTGACGGTCGAGGTGCAATCGGCGGGCCCGTAGGGTCGTCCGTTGAAGGCGGTGGCTGTCACGGTCTCGACTGTGCCCCGGATCTCGGATGGTGGCGCACACGTTGGAATGTTGATGTTGGCCACGACCTGGTCCGCCAGCCCGAGACGCCAATCGTCGAGCCAGTCGAGCGTTGCGTCGACTCCCGACTCATAGTCGGGTTCGACCCCGGTCTGGATGCCTTGACTCGTTGCCACCGCAGGAATGAAGTGTCGCCCACCGGTTCGGGCCGCACCGACCGTGCCCGACAGCGCGATGACCGGGCCCCATGTTCTGTCCCTCGTTGATGCCGGACACGACGAGGTCGGGGTTCTCACCCATCACGTTGATCGCGTGCAGCACCTAGTCTGCGGGGAATCAGCAGCCGGACGACGACGAGAGCGAGCAAGGTCGCAACCAGTACGAGTCGCCGCCTACGGATGGTTTCGGATGTGCTGAACATGATCCCCCTCGAAACGCGGAAAGCTATCGAAGTTGCCGTGAGTTGTCGACATGCTGCGTTGCATCTGGCGTCCAGGGGAGTCACGTCCCACAGAACGTTCGGTAGCCGCGGTCGAACTCCTTGGGTGCTGGTCGTTCGTACCGCTCGCCGCCCGGGCGCGGGGAATAGGGGTTGGTCAGGTGTCGACGAAGCGCCGCGAGCGGCGCCAGATCCCCGTCGGTCGCCGCATCGAGGGCTTCTTCTATGAGGTGGTTGCGAGGGATGTACAGCGGGTTCACCCGGTCGATCTCGGCTGCCACATCGTGTCGCTCGGCCTGCTCGTCGCCCACTCGATCGAGCCAACGAGATACCCACCGCTCGGCGTCGCTGCCGGCGAGCGATGCTGTATCGCCACGCAGTATCTCGCCCAATTTGCGGAAGCTCGAGGTGTAGTCGAGGCGTTGGTCCTGCAGCAGCGCAACGAAATCGTCGCACAGCGCCGCATCGGCGTTGCCGTCGGAGCGGAGACCGAGCTTGGAGCGCATGCCCCGCAGCCAGTGCTCGCGGTAGCGGTCGGGAAACGACTCCAGAACATCGATCGCCGCCGCCTTTGCTTTGTCGACATCGTCGTCGATGAGGGGCAACAGCGTCTCGGCGAGTCGACTCAGGTTCCACAGCGAAATGCGTGGCTGATTGCCGTACGCATAGCGTCCCGCATGGTCGATCGAGCTGTAGACGGTGCTCGGGTCGTAGCGGTCCATGAACGCGCACGGGCCGTAGTCGATTCCTTCGCCCGAGATCGTCGTGTTGTCGGTGTTCATCACGCCGTGGATGAAGCCCAGGAGCATCCAGTGAGCCACGAGCTCCGCCTGGACCTCGACCACCGATTCGAGCAGTGCGAGGTTTGGGCTCGGCGAGCCCGCGGCTGCGGGGTGGTGGCGGGCGATCGCATGGTCGGCGAGGCGCCGGAGGACGTCTTGGTCGCCGAGGCGTGCCGCGTACTCGAAGGTGCCGACGCGCAGGTGGCTCGCAGCAACGCGCACGAGCAAAGCGCCGGGGACCGCACCATCTCGCATGATGTCCTCGCCGGTCGTGAGCACCGCCAGGGCACGGGTGGTCGGAACTCCGAGTGCGTGGAGCGCTTCGGCTATGAGGAACTCGCGCAGCATCGGGCCGAGCGCAGCCTTGCCGTCGCCGCCGCGGGCGAACGGGGTGCGTCCCGAGCCCTTGAGGTGGACGTCGCGTCGGGTTCCTCCGTCGTCGAGGACCTCACCGATCAGCAGCGCTCGCCCATCGCCGAGGCGAGGTGAGTACCCACCGAATTGGTGTCCCGCGTAGGCCATGGCGACTGGCGTGATCCCGGTCGAGGCCGTGTCGCCCGTGAGCAGGGCGAGGGCATTGCTCGACTCGAGTTCTTCCGGTTGAATGCCGAGATCGCAGGCGACTCGGTCGTCGACGACGACGATGCGTGGGTCGGCGGGTCGATCGGCCTCCCACTCGACGCACAGCTCCGGCAACTCGCGGGCGAAGGTGTTGTCGAAGTCGAACACCGGAACTCGCACCGTCGCCATGTGGTCTCCGACGATACCGGCCCGGCGGTTCGGAAGAGCGTCAGATGTCGACCGTCGGGGTGATCACACGTTCGCCGAACTCCGCGAGCGCTTTCTCGGGGTCAGCGAGGAACATGAACGCGGGCACGGCGATCCGGTCGATTCCTCTCGCTCGCGCCTCCTCGGCACCGGCGACCGGGTCGTCGCCGTAGATGCCGGCCGCGTCGCCGCTCGTCACCTCGATCTCGTCGGGGTCTCGACCATGGCGCTCGGCTGACTCGCGCATGGTGACCAGTAGGTCGTCGAGCGATCCTGCGCCGGGGAAGAAGCCGTCGCCGAGTCGACCCGCACGCCTCGCCGCTGCGTGGGAGTGTCCGCCGACGACTATCGGGATCGACCCTTGGGCGGGCTTCGGGTTGCTCGACACGTTCTCGAAGTCGACGAACTCGCCGTGATAGTCGACGTTGTCTTCCGACCACAGGGCGCGCATTGCGGCGACGTAGTCGTCGGTTCGGGCGCCGCGTCGCTCCCATGGGATTCCCAAAGCGTGGAATTCCTCTTCTAGCCACCCGACCCCGATGCCGAGCTCGAGACGGCCGCCGGTGAACGAATCGATGGTGCCGAGGACCTTTGCGAGCACCAGAGGGTTGCGTTCGGGGAGGATGAGGATGCCGGTGGCGAGGCGGATCGTCTCGGTAGCGGCTCCCAGCCAGGTCAGCCATACGAGCGGATCGGGTAGGGGTGTGTCGGGCGTCATCGGCATCTTGCCGCTGGCGTCGTATGGGTAGGTCGACTCGTAGGACTCGGGGTAGATGACGTGTTCGACCGTCCACACCGACTCGAACCGCGCTGCTTCCGCAGCCCGACCGAGCTGTACAGCGCCTTCACCGGATGAGAACTGCATCGTGTTCGCAAAGGCGATTCCGTACTTCATGCCATCGACCTCCGTCGGGCTCTGGGATTTCTGAACCTTCCGGTGCGGTATATGACTCCGCAGGGTTCAGAAAACACGAACTGGGGGATTTCTGAACCTTCCGGTGCGGTATATGACTCCGCAGGGTTCAGAAAACACGAACTGAACCCTGAAAAGCGTTGGGGGGTTCGGTCTAGTCGACCCCGACGGGTCGAAGCGAACGAATCCGCGGCACTAGTGTGCCCGACGGGTCCGTCGCCGGGCCCGCGAGAACTGGGACGAGACCGCAGGGGGAGACCCGTGAGCGAACCGACCATCGAGGACTACTACGACGAGGACCGGACCTTCCCGCCCTCGACCGAGTTCACCGCCGCGGCCCTGATCTCCGACCGCTCGCTCTACGACGAGGCCGAAGCCGACTACGAGGCGTTCTGGGCCAGCCAGGCACGCGAGCTGCTCACCTGGGACCGCGACTTCACCGAGGTTCTCGAATGGGACCTTCCGTTCGCGAAGTGGTTTGCCGACGGGCAGCTCAACGTCTCGTACAACTGCCTCGACCGCCACGTCGAGGCAGGTCGCGGCGACAAGGTCGCATTCCACTGGGAAGGTGAACCAGGCGACACCCGGTCGATCACCTACGCCGAGCTGCTCACCGAGGTGAGCAAGTTCGCGAACGTCCTCAAAGACCTCGGCCTCGAGAAGGGCGACCGCATCGCGATCTATATGCCGATGGTCCTCGAGCTGCCCATCGCCATGCTCGCGTGTACCCGAATCGGCGTTGCGCACAGCGTCATCTTCGGCGGGTTCTCGCCCGACGCGATCACCGATCGTTGTGAGGACGCCGATGCTCGACTCATCATCACCGCCGACGCAGGATTCAGACGCGGCGCCCCCGGTCCACTCAAGCCCAACGTCGACGCCGCTCTCGCCGACGGCGCCAAGTCGGTCGAACACGTCGTGGTGGTCGACAGGTGCGACACCGACGTGGAGATGGTCGAGGGACGTGACCTCTGGTGGCACGATCTCATGGCCGACGCCTCGCCCGATTGTCCCGCAGAGCCGATGGACGCCGAGCAGCTCCTCTACCTGCTCTACACGTCGGGAACCACTGCGAAGCCCAAGGGCATCATGCATACCACCGGCGGCTACCTCACCCAGGTCGCGTTCACCCACAAGTACGTTTTCGACCTGAAGCCCGAGACCGACGTGTACTGGTGTGCGGCCGACATCGGTTGGGTCACCGGGCACAGCTACATCGTCTACGGCCCACTGGCGAACGGGTGCACCGGCGTGATGTACGAGGGGACGCCCGACACCCCCAGGCCCGAGTTTCGCGACGGTGACCGCGCAGCGTGGCCCAAGGACCGTTTGTGGGACATCATCGAACGCTACGGAGTGACCCAGCTCTACACGGCCCCTACAGCGATCCGCACCTTCATGAAGTGGGGCGCCGAAGAGGTAGCGCGGCACGACCTCTCGTCGCTGCGAGTCATCGGCACGGTCGGTGAACCGATCAATCCCGAGGCGTGGATGTGGTACCACGAGCACATCGGCGGCGGATCGTGTCCGATCGTTGACACCTGGTGGCAGACCGAGACCGGTGGACACATGATCACGCCGCTTCCCGGCGTGACGACGACCAAGCCGGGATCGGCGACCCACACCATCCCCGGCGTCTTCACTGAAGTTGTCGACGACAGCGGCAACGCGGTCGACGTCGGAGGTGGCTACCTGACGATCACACGGCCATGGCCGTCGATGCTGCGCGGCATCTGGGGTGACCCCGAGCGCTATCGCGAGACCTACTGGTCGCGGTTCGAGGGACGCTATTTCGCCGGCGACGGCGCGAAACTCGACGACGACGGCTACCTGTGGCTGCTGGGGCGTGTGGACGATGTCATGAACATCTCCGGTCACCGCATCTCGACGGCCGAGGTCGAGTCGGCTCTCGTCGATCATCCTGCTGTTGCCGAGGCAGCGGTCGTCGGAGCGGCAGACGACACGACCGGCCAGGCGATCATCGGTTATGTGATTCTCGTCGGGGGCCATGATGCGACCGACGAACTCGGCGAAGAGGTGCGTCAGCACGTCGCGACCAGGCTGGGTCCGATCGCGCGGCCCAAGTCGGTCGTGATCGTGCCCGACCTACCGAAGACCCGGTCGGGCAAGATCATGCGTCGGCTGCTCCAAGACGTCGCCGAGGGCCGCAACCTCGGTGACACGACCACCCTGGCCGACCCAGCGGTCGTCGCGGAGATCGCCTCACGCGCGGCCGGTTCGCCCGAGGAGTGAGCGCCGTCGGAAATTGAGAGGATGAGCACCGGTATGCGCGGCTGATCCTCTCAATTTCGGCGCGATAGGCTGGTTTCACGGCGCTTTAGGAGGCGTCGCACAACGATGAAAAACACCTTCAAGACCTTCACCCTTCTGGCCCTTCTCGGAGGGCTCTTCGTGGTCGTCGGTGGGGCGATATTCGGCCGTGGCGGCTTGGTCATCGGTCTCATCCTCGGCCTGGTCATGGTCGGCGGCTCGTACTGGTTCTCCGACAAGCTGGCGATCAAGTCGGCACGTGCGGTGCCGGTGACGCGTGAACAGGCCCCGCAGTACTACGAGATCATGGAGGACCTGACCCGGCGCGCCGAGATGCCGATGCCGAAGCTCTACATCACGCCTGCTCAGCAGCCGAACGCCTTCGCGACCGGGAGGAATCCCGATCACGCTGCGGTCGCTGTCACCCAGGGCTTGTTGGAGGCGATGAACTGGGACCAGGTGCGGGGAGTGCTCGCGCACGAACTGGCTCACGTCCGCAACCGAGACATTCTCATAGGTAGCGTCGCTGCCGCGGTCGGCATGGCAATAACCTTCGTGGCCCGAATGGCGATGTGGGGGGCGATGTTCGGTGGCCGTCGGCGTGACGGCAACGTGTTCGCCTCGCTCGCGTTCGCGCTGCTCGCCCCGATCGCAGCGGCGATCATTCAAGCGGCGGTGAGCCGTAGCCGTGAGTTCGAGGCCGATGCCTCGGCTGCCAGATTGTTGGGAACCGGTGAGCCGTTGGCGCAGGCCCTCGAACGCCTCGAAGTGGCGGCTGGTCGCATACCGGCCAACGTCGATCCCAACCAGGCCTCGGCCTACATCATCGATCCGTTGAAGGCGCAGGCGCATACCCAGTCGAATGCGAGGGGCGGCGGTTTCGGGAAGATGTTCTCCACCCACCCGCCGACCGAAGAACGCATCTCACGGCTCCGCGACAACTCCTGGAGCAGCTAGCGCGCGGCGCGATCTCCTCCGACCACTTCACGTGGGCATTGTTCAGGTTGCGGCCCGGTTGGCCGATGGGAATGGATGCGCACCGTCGGCAGATTTCTGTTGATAGCCGCGATCAGCGTCGGGTGCGGGTCCGGTGACGAGACGGCAAACTACGAGGTTCCTGTCACCCTCGAGGATCCCAACCCGCCGCCCGAACTCGCCTTTGCCGGGCTGCCCGACGATCTGACCGTCGACGAGAGCGTGTGTCCGTCGCTGAGTGAGCTCGTCGAGCCGTTACCGCTCGAGTCGACACCCGAGAGGGTCCTGGAGATCGCCGATCGTTACGAGTCCGTCGGCGAAGCCGACGAACGTCTCGAGGTCGCGGGAGCCGCTGCCGCAAATGGTCTTCGGGCAGCCGCTGCGGGCGGCGCCGACCTCGCGGCGATGTTCGCCATCTGGGACGACACGCCGACGCGCAGCGCGCTTTGGGATCTCGCCATGCTCGCATTCGACACTTGTGATGTGCCCCTTCCCGACCTGCCGCTCGGCCCGCCGGACCGGCTCGTCGACGTCGCTCAGCACCTCTTCCCCGACGCCGATCTGATCGACCCGATCAAGAGCTGGTCGATGTCTATAACCGGCGATCCACCGACCATCTACTGGAGCTATGGCTACCTCGGCGATGATCCGATCGGTACGTGTGGCCTGCTCGAGCAAACCCTGGTGGCACTCGGCTACTCGGGCACGTTCCTGACGGTCCACGACGGTGGCACTGGCGATACCGGCGAAATCATCGACCTCGCCGAGGCCAAAGCCGGCGACGGGTGTTTTCGTTCACGAACCGAAGGTTCGTGAACGAGTTTCTGGATACCGCGGGGTTAGGTGCCTGACACCGATCGCCGAGCTACTCGCGGAAGTTCGTGTACTGGAGCGGGAGGCCGAAGTCGCCTTCCTTGAGCTTCGCGATGACCTCTTGCAAGTGGTCGCGCTTCTTGCCGCTGACTCGGAGCTGATCGCCCTGTGTGGACGACTGGACCCCCTTGAGTCCGAGCCCCTTGATGAACTTGTTGAGCTCGCGGGCCTTGTCCGACGAGATCCCTTGACTGAGCGTCACCTGCTGGCGTGCGCTCCCGCCCGAGGCTTCATCGACCGGGCCGTAGTCGAGCGCTCTGAGCGACACCTTTCGCTTGACCAGCTTCTCCTCGAGGACCGTACGCATCGCCGCCAGCCGATCTTCGGTTGCCGAGGCAAGGTCGACGACACCGTCGCCGAGCTCGATCGTGGAGTTTGTGTTCTTGAAGTCGAAGCGGTTCGCGACTTCTCGGGCGGCCTGGTCGACCGCGTTTCGGACCTCCTGGAGGTCGACTTCCGACACGACATCGAAGCTGGGCATGGGCGATTCTCCTTGGCGGAAACAACGAGTCGATGCCCTAAAGTATCGGGAGTCCGGGTCGGTGCCCGAGTGGCCAAAGGGAACGGGCTGTAAACCCGCTGGCTTCGCCTTCGGAGGTTCGAATCCTCCCCGGCCCACGGCTCCTCGGGTGACCCCCCCTAGGGTCACCCGAGGAGCTTGGAGTTTCTCGCTCCGCTCGAAACATCCCCACCTACAGGCGCAACTGGGTGTGATAGCCGTCCTCCCCGGCCCGATGGCTCCTCGGGTGACCCTCTCGGGGTCCCCCGACGAGCTTGGAGTTTCTCGCTCCGCTATCCCTGCCTTGCAGGCGGCCCGTTCTAGCGCTACGGAGGCACTTTCATCGACGGTCACGAGACGTGATGGTTGCCAAGAGCCTCCGTGGCTCGAACGGCCTTCCGGAGGGGTGACGAAAACGGCTAGAAACGGTGGATGCAGGTTCGGACGACGACGAGGGAGACAACATGGCCGACGACGAGGCGATCGAACAAGAGGCGAGAGAGACCTGGGCGCGCTATCTGGCTCAGCGACAGCTGATCGAGGCGGGTGAGGCCCAGTGGTCGTCGCTCGCTGACTTCTTCGTCGACGACGCTGTCTACTCCGATCCTGCATGGGGCCGCACCGAGGGAGCCGGCGAGATCGCTGAGTTCATGCGCGAGTCGATGTCCGCACTCGGCGACTGGCGCTTCCCCGAGGCTTGGACGATGTTCGACGGCAGACGGGTCGTGTCGGCATTCGACCAGATCTTCCCGGGTGCCGACGGCACCGAGTACCGCCAGATGGGCATCTCGGTTCTCTACTACGCCGGCGACGGCAAGTTCTGCTACCAGATGGACCTGATGAACATGGCCCACATCAACGACGACCTCGCGGCATCCGGGTGGAAGCCGACCGGCGAGCTCAACCTCCCGCCCCGAGAGCCCGATCGTGACTACTCGCTGGGTCACGTCGCCCGGTACCTCGATTGACCAGCCGATGATCGACAGCGAACGACTCGACTCGATGTTCGATCTGAGTGGCCGGGTCGCCATCGTCACCGGCGGAAGCCGCGGCATCGGCAAGTCGATCTCGCAGGCTTTCGCCGCCAAGGGTGCTTCCGTCGTCGTCTCGAGCCGCAAGGCCGATCGATGCGAGGAGACCGCCGGTGAGATAACCGTCACCGGCGGAAGCGCGCTGTCGGTGCCGGCGCACATGGGAGACCTAGACGCGGTGCGGAACCTCGTGGAGACCACCGCTACCGAGTTCGGTGGGATCGACATCGTGGTCAACAACGCCGCCAATCCCCTCATGCAGGGCATCGGCGAGATCACCGAGGAGGCCTGGTCGAAGGCGCTGGCGACGAACCTTCAGGGGCCGGTGTTCCTCGTACAGGAAGCACTCGGCTACCTCCGCGCCTGCGGTCGAGGCTCGGTCATCAACGTGTCGAGCGCTGGCGCCCACATGTTCAGCTCCGGGCACTTGCTCTATCCGGTGGCCAAAGCAGGGCTCGAGGCAGCTACGCGTTCCATGGCGGGGTCGCTTGCGGTCGACAACGTGCGGGTCAACGCAATCGTGCCGGGCACGATCGACACCGACATGGTCAGGGCGATGCCGCAGTCGTTCCAGGACGGTGCGGCGAAGTCGTCGCTTCTCGGCCGCGCAGCCCATCCCGACGAGCTCGCCGGACTGGCGCTCCTCCTTGCGAGCGACGCGGGGAGTTTCATGACCGGCCATTGCTACTTCTGCGACGGCGGGATCACCACGGGCGCGTGACGCCGGCGCCGTCTGGTCAGGGCCGGCGGCCTGTGTAGGCGACGAGGCGATCGACCGGCGATGCGTCGTCGCCGACGGGCACCGCTGCGTCGAAACCGTCGCCGGTGCGACCCTCGGCCGGGACCACCGCCTGCCAGGTCTCGAGGGCCCAAGAAGCGAGATCGTCTCCTATTTCGGGAACCTGGCCGCTCGCCTGCGCGATGTCCCATGCGTGAACGAGGTGGTCGGCGACGATCACCGACAGCGCAACCTCGCCCGGCACTTCGCCGAACGGCATCTGGTGTGTGTCCGCCAATGCCTCGGGTGTGGCCGCCTCGCGCAGGTGCTCGATCGTCTCGTCCCAACCCTTCGCAGGTCCGTCGGCGAGGAAGTCGGGGGCACTCTCGGGTGGCGCCTGCCCCTGCAGTCCTCCGGCGATCATGTGACCTCCCTGGCACATGTGCTCGATCACGTCGTGCACCGTCCACTCGCGACACGGGGTCTGTGCTTCGCGGTGTTGGGAGCTGAGACCGCCGATCGTGGTCTTCACGATGCGATCGGTCTGGTCCATTGCTGTTGTTGCATCCATTTTGGTTCTCCGGTTCGGTTGTTCGGTCACGATCGATCGGGTGGCATCCAGTCGCTTCGCCCCTGGCGCGTAAGGTCGAAGAAGTGCCAAACGGGGGACAGCAGATCGACGCCCCGCCAGTGCTCGTCTCGGAGTTGAGCGCCGCCGGAGTAGGTCAGCCTGGGCACGTCGCCATCGAGTTCGTAGGCGCTGATGAACGGCCACTGATTGCCGTCGTCAGCCTCACCACCGATGTCGGTTTTGAATGTCGTGTTCGCTGCGCTCAGCCAGACCAGATTGCTCCACCCCCGCTCGGCCGCCAGGCGCGCGTTGTCGGCGGGGCTGGCGGCGGTCACGACCGCGAAGTCGACCCGCGTTGCCAGGTGTTCGGCCACGGCATTCCAGCCATCGGTCCACATCGAGCACATGGGGCAGGCCGTGACCTGCGCCTTGCCGTACATGAAGTGGTAGAGCACGAGCGGCCGATCGGGAGCGGTGAACAGCTCGGTAAGTGAAACCGTTCCCGCGCTGTCCTCAAAGGTGTAGTTCTCGACGACCGGGCCCGGCGGAAGGTTCCGGCGCATCTCTGCGACGCGTTCGCGCTGCAACATGAGCTCAACTTCGGCATCGAGCAGCTCTTGACGGGCAGCCTCGAAGGTGGTCATCCGTGGTCCTCCATGTTCTGTGGCGGCAGGTCTTCGCCGCTCGCGATGGCGAGGAGACGCGGAAAGAAGTAGGCCCAGCCTTTGCCGTGCTCGTCGTCCGCACCTCTGGGGAGGCCGGCGTGGATGAGCTCGACGATTGTGTGGTCGCCGTCGGCCGTGAGATTGAATGTGACGGTTGTCGATCCCGTTGGCACCTCGGTGTGGTCTTCCCATCCCCAGGTGAACACGACCCGGTTCGGCCGATCGACGGTCAGGTAGGTGCCCGACGCCGCGTCACTTCCGGTGACGTTGAGCCAGAACTTGCCCCCAGGCGTAGGTTCGATTTCCGCCTCGACCCCCATCCACCGCGTCAGCTTCATAGGATCGGTCAGGAAGTCGAACACCTCGTCGGGAGTTGCGCGGATCCGCTCGGTCAAGACCAATGCGCCTGGGTCTGCGTTCACGGTTGGCCCCTTTCGTCGAGGTTCTGTTTGCGCTCGTTCCAGCGATCTCGTTCCACCTCGACCTTGAGGTTTCGAAGCGAGCTTCGCCAGAACGAGTCGAGCCAATCCCGCAGATCGGCCAGTCCTTCAGGCCTCGCGCGGTAGTAGTTGCGGTTGCCCTCCGGTCGAATACTGACCAGATCGGCATCGGCGAGAACCCGGAGGTGCTGGCTGATCGCCGGTCGCGTCACCGGAAAGTGAGAAGCGATGTCACCGACGGTGCGTTCTTCGTCGCGTACGAGTCGCAGAATCTCACGTCGGGTCGGTTCGGCCAGTGCATGGGCCGCGGCATCCATGGCCGAGACTCTATCCAAGTTGGTAAGCAAAGACTAACGAAGATTCCCCAGCTCAGAGGATGCGTTGCATGAGCACGACGTCGAGCCATCGGTTGAACTTGCGGCCGACCTCTCGTTCGGTACCGATGACGGTGAACCCGAGCCGCTCGTGGAGATGTATCGAGGCGTCGTGGCCGCCGACGATCCTTGCCATCAGCGCATGAAACCCGTGTCGCTCTGCTGTGTCGACGAGCTCGGCGAGCAGCGCCCGACCCACCCCAGACCCGCGCGCCTCACGGTCGACATACACGCTGTCTTCGACCGTGGTGTTGTACGCCGGACGGTCCCGATAGGGAGATAGTGAACCGAACCCGGCGACGGCGTCGTCCGCCTCGGCGACGAGAACGGCGTGAGCCCCCGAGCGGTCGTGCAGCCATTGCCGTTGATCTTCGAGTGTTCGTTCGACCAGGTCGAAGGTGACCGTCGACGTCGTGACCTCGTGGTTGTAGATGCGACGGATCGCCTCGAGGTCGCCGTCGTGCGCGTTGCGTATGAGCATCGCCGAGAAAGCTAGCGGGGTAGGAGTACGCCCGTTTCTTCGGGCGCCTAGTTGACGAGGACGTCCGGGGAATGGAGAACGCGCAGGGCTCTCACCCGATCTTCGAACTGGGCTTCGTCGAACATGGCCGGCGCCGGCTCGATGGAGCCGGAGGTCGCCGTTACGTTGACGAGCGACAGTGTGCCCGTCAGTGCTTCGAGCTCGGCCCATGCGACGACATCGGCGTCGTTGGTTATCAGCACCGTCTGGCGCTGTTCGGTTGAGCGGGTCAACGACTCGAGCAGCGTCGGTTTCAACTCCGGCGGTATTTCATCGAAGGGCTCGCAGAGAATCGCGGGCAGCGTCGTGCGCCCGATCGAGCTCGACTGCATCCACCTCAAGACCGCGGTCGACAGTGGAAGCGATGCGATCTCCGAGCGCGTGCTCGTTGCCGCCGAGCCGTCGCCGGTCTCGGCGACGTCGTAGAGCCGTGCTACCGCCTCGATGTCGCGGCGTCGCCGCCGCACCCAGGTCGGCGTGATGTCGCCGAAGACCGCCGACCAACGCTCGGCGACGATGCGGTGGTGCTCGGTCGCATCCATGTAAGCGCGTCGTTGGTCGTCGCCGGCGAGCAGGCCGTTGCCACGGTTGATCTGATAGTCGGCGTAAGTGTCTGCCTCGGCCTTCAGCAGCACTCGCTGCTCGAGCTCCATCGCGTGCGCGTGTCGCCGCTGTGCGTCGAATGCACCCAACACGGCGACGAGCGCAACCCCGAGCAACGGGAGCGCGGCGAGCGCGAATCCGATGTGCGTCGCGACATACGAGGCGAGGAGCGTCGTCGGCGCGACAGTCGACGCCGCCCAACGCCAGCGGAACATGTTGTCCTCGCAGCGGAGTCGATCGTTTCTGCGCGACTCGACGATCTCGGCCATCTCGTCGTCGAGCCCAGCCGGTCCGGCCGCATCGGCTTGGACCCGAACCGCCGCCTCGGCTTCGTCGAGCTCGTCGAGCAGACCCCACAGCTCGTCCTGGTCGAGACGGGCGAGCGCGTCGACGAGGAGATCCTCCTCTGAACGGGAAGCGAGTTCTGCTGCGTCGAGGACGCAGTAACGCTCCGCCTCGCGTCGGGAGAGATATCCGACCGAGCGGAGCACGTCGATGCGGCCCGATTCGTCGACATAGTCGGCGGTGACGTCGTCGCCGGTATCGCTCGAAACCACGATCTGGGTGCCGTCGTCTCCGCGGAAGGCCACGCGACGACGTCCGTCGGCGTCGGTGAACTCGGCGTGGGTGCCGCTCTCCGCGACCCCTAGCGAGGTCAGCACGCTTCTGGCGAGTGTGCGGTGCGCCTCACGATCGAGCCCGGCCACGATCGTGAGGCGCGGGTGGAAGTCGAGTACCGCAGCAGCTTCGCTGTCCCCCAGGACGACCCTATCGATCCGCACACCGCCGTATCGGCACATAGGCCGTCCGACTTGAGAGATTTTGCCCCGTCCGGTGGGCCTTAAGGCGCAGCCGACCCGGCGCATATACGTTGGAGCGAGGTGCGCGCCGTGGCATCCTTGGGTGCCGGTGGCGGTGCGTTTCCGTCCATGCTCCCTTAGCTCAGTCGGTAGAGCGTTTCCATGGTAAGGAAAAGGTCGACAGTTCGATTCTGTCAGGGAGCTCGCCGGTCAGGGGCGACGTAGCTCAGTTGGTAAGAGCGCTCGACTCATAATCGAGAGGTCGACAGTTCAAGTCTGTCCGTCGCTACACAACAACGATCCGCCGCAACCTTGGAGAGAACGTGGCTTCCGACAAGCGAGTTCAAGTGACGCTGGAGTGCCAGGAGTGCAAGCGCCGCAACTACATAACGACCAAATCGAAGGTCAACAACCGCGAGCGCATCGAGCTCAAGAAGTACTGCCGCTGGGACCAGCGCCACACCACTCACAAAGAAACCCGCTGAGTAGGACAGGGGGTCTGTCCCCGGTGTCGTCCCCGGTGTCCCCCGAGCTTCGACTCGTCGCAGACAGCGACCTCGACGAGCTGGTCGAGCGAGCGCAGGCCGACGATCGCTTCGCGTTCGAGGAGATCGTGCGACGCACTCATGGCGATACATATTCGTTGGCTCTGCGGCTAACGAGCAACGCGCACGACGCACGCGACGTCACCCAGGATGCCTACTTGCGCGTGTTCCGCAGCATCAAGAAGTTCCGTGCAGAGTCAGCATTCTCGACCTGGATATATCGCATCACGGCCAACTGTGCGTCCGACCACCTGAGGCGCCGGCGCCGGCATCGCCACGAGAACCTCGATGACGCCGAGGACGGCGAGGACGCCGACCCCGAGGTCGACCCCGTATCTAGGGTCGATCGAAGCGGGCTACGGGGCGACATCGAAGCGGCCGTGCGACGGCTTCCCGCGAAGCTGCGATCGGTCGTCGTGCTGCGTGACATCTACGACCTTCCACATGCCGACATCGCCGACGAGCTCGGAATCCCCGTCGCGACGGCCAAGGTCAGGCTCCACCGGGCTCGCCGCCAGCTTCAATCGGCCTTGTTCGATGCAGGTCATGCGCCGCGAGGCCGAGACACGTCGATCGGACGCGAGGCCTCATGAGCGCCCGTTGCGCGGTCGTGGCGCCACTTCTGGCCGGATCGATCGACGATCCGCATGCGCTCCACGGAGCTGCCGCTCGACACGTCGCCAAGTGCTTGAGGTGCCAGGCAGACCTGGCGCAGCTCCGAAAAGTCCAGGCGCTTCTTGCGACGCTCGCCGACGAGCCGGTCGAGACGATCCCACCCTGGACCGATGTAATCGACGCGCTCGACGCCAGGCTCGCCCGCACGAGTCGGCGCGCTGCAGCGGCGCGGGCATGTGCGGCCGCGGCGGCCGCGGGTGCGGTTGCGGGAGCGGTCGTCTATGCGCGAGCGCACCGCCCCGTTTTCGGTTGAACCCACGACTCGGAATCGATGTCGAAGCGGCGGGGCCTGCTGCTATCGTTGCGGTGCACCTCGCGTGGCCAATCGTCGCGCGTAGCCAACCGGAGGGCAGTGGCTCAACTGGTAGAGCACCGGTCTCCAAAACCGGCGGTTGGGGGTTCGAGTCCCTCCTGCCCTGCAAATCCTCGACAATGAATCGGATCGACCGATGGCAATGAACCGTGAACAGAAGCGCCTGCTGAGGCGGCAGGGCGAGATCGGCGAGGACGGCTCGCCGACGCCCGGTCGACGCCAGCAGCCGAGTTCGCGCCCGCCCGAGGAACGAACGAGCCCAGCGCAGTTCGCGCGAGAGGTTCGCTCGGAGCTGCGCAAGGTCGCGTGGCCGACGCGATCCGAGACGATCAACTTCTCGATCATCGTGTTGGTGACCGTCGTTGTGCTCACCGCGTTCATCGCGGGCCTCGACTGGGTATTCTCCAAGTTCGTTTTGACCCTCTTCGACGTATGAGCTCCGACGACATGACCCCCACCTCCGACGACGCCGACGCACCTGGTGCGCTCGACACCGCTGTCGCTGGCGAACCGGACGCGGTCGATGCTGCACCGGGTGAATCAGACGCCGTCGCTGACGAACCGGACGCCGTCGACGCTGCACCTGGCGGAGCAGACACCGTCGATCCCGATACCGGCGGAGCCGTCGAAGCCGACGCCGAGCCCCTCGACGAAGACGAGTTGCTCGAGGCCGAGGCACCCAAGCCGCGCCCGCCAAGCCCCTATGACCGCCCGGGCAAGTGGTTTGTGGTGCACACCCAATCGGGTTACGAGAAGAAGGTGCAACAGAACCTCGAGTCGCGCATTGCGTCGATGGCCATGGACGACCGCATCTTCGAAGTGGTCATTCCCATGGAGGATGTGGCCGAGTTCCGCAACGGCAAGAAGGTGATAGTCCCGAAGAAGATGTTCCCGGGCTATCTGCTGGTTCGCTGTGCGCTCGACGACGAGGCGTGGCACGTCATCAAGAACACGCCGAACATCGTCAACTTCGTCGGGGCCGCGGGCAAGCCGTCGCCGCTGAGCCGTCGCGAAGTCGAGCGATTTCTCGGCACACCCGTCGACGACGAAGAGCAGCCGAAACGCACAAAGGCCAGGCTGGAGTACGAGCTCGGCGAGACCGTGCGGGTCAAGGAGGGTCCGTTCGCCGACTTCTCCGGCGAGGTCATCGAGATCAATGAGGATCAGCTCAAGGTCAAGGTGCTCGTCAACATCTTCGGCCGAGAGACTCCCGTCGAGCTCGAATTCGCCCAGGTGGCGAAGCTGTAGCCGCTACGGCACCAATACTCACCAACGCACACGAAGAAGAAGAGCAGATACATCATGGCCAAAAAGAAGGTCGCAGCGGTCGTCAAGATCCAGATCCCGGCCGGCCAGGCATCGCCGGCGCCGCCGGTGGGAACCGCGCTCGGTCCCCACGGTGTGGCGATCATGGACTTCTGCAAGGACTACAACGCCCAGACCGAATCTCAGCGCGGCAACATCGTTCCCGTCGAGATCACGATCTACGAGGATCGTTCGTTCACGTTCATCACGAAGACGCCGCCGACCTCGTTCCTCGTGCTCCAAGCAGCCGGGCTCGACAAGGCGTCGGAGAACCCCGGTCGTGACGAGGCCGGCACGATCACCGAC
This sequence comes from Acidimicrobiales bacterium, assembly GCA_965216815.1. Classification (GTDB taxonomy): domain Bacteria; phylum Actinomycetota; class Acidimicrobiia; order Acidimicrobiales; family SHLQ01; genus JADFOM01. The sequence continues at coordinate 1,344,851 of OZ244202.1, forward strand.
GCACAGGTGGCCGAGATCGCCGAGACGAAGCTTCCCGATCTCAACACCGACAGCATCGATCAGGCCAAGCTGCAGGTCGCCGGCACCGCGCGCAGCATGGGTATCCGCGTCGTCTGAGAACAACACCGATCGAGCGGGAGGACCTCGCCCGCCGTCGGAGGTCACCGTCCGGTGACCGCAGAGCATCGAGGGACCGAACACTCGGGAGTTGATCCACATGGCACATGGCAAGAGATACTCGGACGCGGCACGGCGCTATGACCGGGAGCGGTTTCATCCGCTCGACGAGGCGGTCGATCTCGTCAAGTCGCTCGCAAGCGCAGGCTTCGACGAGACGGTCGAACTGGTTGTCAGGTTGGGGGTCGACCCTCGTAAGGCCGATCAGGTAGTCCGCGGCACCGTGGCTCTACCTGCGGGCACCGGTAGGGCGGTTCGGATAGCGGTGTTCGCGCAAGGCGAGGCGGCGACCGCCGCCACCGAAGCGGGCGCGGACATAGTCGGCGCCGAGGATCTCGCCGAGCAGGTCGAGGGCGGCATGATGGATTTCGATCTGGCGATCGCAACACCGGACATGATGCCGACGGTCGGCAAGCTGGGTCGTGCGCTGGGACCACGCGGTCTGATGCCCAACCCCAAGAGCGGGACGGTCACCGACGATGTGGCCACGGCGGTCGGCGAGTTCAAGGGCGGCAAGGTCGAGTATCGCACTGACAAGGACGGCAACGTTCACGTGCCGATCGGCAAGGCAAGCTTCAGTGCGGCCGACCTGGTCGCCAACGCCACGGCGATTCTCGGTGAGCTCGAGCGGGTGAAACCCACCAGCGCCAAGGGCAGGTACATGAAGAAGGTCGTGCTGTCGTCGACGATGGGTCCGGGTGTCGGGGTCGACGCGTCGAGCGTGGGCGAGGACGACGACTAGCAGTCTGGGTTTCAAACCGATGGTTGGCCGCTTAGCCTGACCGGACAATCGATTCAGTTGCCGAAGACATCCGGTGCGGTTCGCCCGCTTAAACGAGCCAAGGCTTTGTATGGAGCCAACGCTCGGCCCGACGAGGTGGACACCCAACCGGCTCGACCGGTCTTGCGTTCGCTTCGACGTTCGGGGCGTGGTTTTGCACTGCGCCTACCAGACCAGGAAGTGACCAAATGGGTGAACCACACCCCGACAAGGTGGCGGTCGTCGCCGAGGTGAAATCCAAGCTCGAGTCGGCCGATTCGGTGCTCATCACCGAGTACCGCGGCCTCGACGTGCCAGCCATGGCCGAGCTTCGCAAGGCGATCGGCGAAGCCGGCGGCGAGTACCGCATCTACAAGAACACCCTCGTGCGTTTCGCCACGCGCGAGTTGGGCCTCGAGCTGGACGAGCTGCTCGTCGGGCCGACGGCGATCGCGTTCGTCGGCGAGCGTGCCGACGGGTCGAAGGGTGATCCGGTCGGCGTCGCCAAGGCGGTAGTCGACTTCTCGAAGGAAAACGAGGCTCTCGTCATCAAGGGCGGTCTCCTCGAGTCGGACGCCATGAGCGTCGACCAGATCAAGGCGCTGTCGAAGATCGCCCCGCGCGAGGAGCTTCTCTCCCGGCTGGCAGGTGGCCTGGCGGCGCCGATGCAGCGTTTCGCCGGCCTGTTGCAGGCGCTACCACGCGATTTCGCCTACGCACTCCAGGCCTTGATCGCCGAAGGGGGCGCATCCCCGGGCGGCGATGCCGAGGCTGCTGATGCTGCTGGTGAGGCAGATGGGTCCGCCGAAGGCGGCGATGATGCCGCTGGGTCTGCCGATGGCGGCGATGATGCCGCTGGGTCTGCCGATGGCGGCGATGCCGATGCTGCTGAGGCAGATGGGTCCGCCGATGGCGCTGACGGCGATGCCGAGGCTGCGGATAGGTCTGATGGGTCCGCCGAAGGCGGCGACGATATCGAAGGGTCCGCCGAAGGCGGCGACGATATCGAAGGGTCCGCCGAAGGCGGCGAAAGCAAGGAAGATTGATCATGGCAACCAAAGAAGAGATTCTCGACGCGATCGCCGAGATGAGCGTCCTCGACCTGAGCGAGCTGCTCAAGGAGTTCGAGGAGCGCTTCGGTGTCACCGCCGCGGCTCCTGTGGCTGCGGTGGCCGCTGCCCCCGGCGCTGGTGGAGGCGAGGGAGATGCCGGAGCCGAGGACAAGGACGAGTTCGACGTCATCCTCACGAGCGCGGGCGAAAAGAAGATCAACGTCATCAAGGAGGTGCGCGGCCTCACGAGTCTCGGGCTGAAGGAAGCCAAAGAGCTCGTCGACGGTGCACCCCAGCCCGTGCTCGAGAATGCCTCGAAGGAAGATGCGGAGAAGGCGAAGGAAGCCCTCGAGGCCGCCGGCGCCGACGTCGAATTGAAGTAGGGTTTCGGTCCCGAACCAAAGGTTCGGGACCGAGTCTCGGTATGTGCGGCTAACGCCGCGCGGCCTTCGGTGCTACGGGCGGCGAAGCCGCCCTTCGCACGTCGGGGGGCTCCGGCAGGAGCCTCCGCCCCCCGAACCCCCCGCCGGCACCCACGCCGCCGGGCGAGCGAAGCGTCGCCCGGGAGGGGGATTGGAAGGGGGACGATTCCACTCGTCCCCCTTCCCCAGTCCCGGGACCGGCTTTGCCGGCCCGGACTGCGATAAAACGACCGGCCGACAGGCCGGGCCCTCCAGAAACTCGATTCGGAACCTCTGGTTCCGAATCGAAACTCCGAAACCTATGGTTCGGAAGCGAAATCAGTGTCTGATCCAGGGGCCTGGGGGGCCGATGTCCAGGAACTTCGTGGTGCAGCCGATGTTGGTGTTGGTGCCGGCGCCGCGGTTGATCGCGTATGCGCAGATCGTGTGCTCTCCGTCGACATCGGGGGCGTCGACCGGGCCTGCGAAGCCGGTGAGGCCGGTTATGCCGAGCGCTCGAGCCACGTCGGGTCGTGGATGGTGGGTGTCGACGTGCCCGAGCATGCGGTTGCGAACGTAGACGTGGACCTGGGTGGGTTCACCCTCATCGGGATCGTGGGCCCACCCGCGCACGATCAACTCGTCGCCGTCCACTTCGACGCGGTCGAGAGCACCCACCGGTGAGCTCTCGACGCCGAAGCTGCGGCATCCGAGCGCGCTGTTCGGTCGACGATCACCGGAGTTGATCGCGTAGGTGCAGAGCGTGTGGTCGCCATCGCGCGCTGGTCGGTCGATCTGTGAGCGGTAGCCGTGGTTCGGTCCCACCGCGTGCGCGGCCGCGACGTCGGGGCGGGGCCGGTCGGCACGAACGGCCTGCACGAACCGCCCGTCGACGTAGACGTGCACGGCGATCGGGCCTGTCGTGTCCCTGTCGAATGCCCAGCCTCCGACCGTGATGGTCGACCCGACCGTGACCGAATCGAGCGTACCGATCGGTGCTCGATCGACGCCGTCGATTTCGCGCACGTGGCCGGCGATCAGTTCGGCCATGGCGATCTGGCCGGCCTTGCGCAGGTGCACCCCGTCGTTTTCGAGGTGCTCGGGCCGTGCCGTCGAAGCCCAATCTGCGATCGTGATCTCGGGCCAGCGGGTGGCCGCCGCCCGGATGTCAGCGTTGATCGATCTCATCGACGGGTGCCAGAGGTGAGCGTTGACCCACACGACGTTGGACACGCCGAGCGACCTGAGCTGCGCCATCAGCGCATCGAGCTCCCGGGCGTAGGTCGACGGTGTGAAGAAGTGGTTGTTCGTGAGGGACACGACGACCGTGTCGCCGATCTGGTCGCGATATTTGCCGATTTCGTTGGTGACTATCGGCAGCCGAAGTCCCGGAAAGGCGAGGAATCCGAGTGCGTGGTCGGGCAGTGCGGCATCGAGCTCTTCGAGTGCTCCCTGGGCAACCGAATCCGACGCCATGAACAGTGGAATCGGCGCCAGACCGGCCAGAGCAGCGGCTCGTTCCGCGTTGGCGTCTGGGGCCGCGTGCGCGCCCAGAAGAACCGCGGCACCCAACACGAAGAGAACGCCGATGGAACCCCGACGGTGGCTACGCATCGGCGAGATCATACTCACCGTGGGAGTCCTGGAGCCTTGACCACCGGAAACGGTCGGTTTACCCTTTCTTGAAGCGAATAGCGACGTACACGCCCAATGGGGTTGTGGCCGCTGTGCCGCGCGCTCTAGCATGTGAAGTTGCCGTGGTCGTCAGCTCGTCATGTCGTGGTTTTCACTGCGTCATTCGCGCGCGCACACCCGTCATATCGTGCCCGTCGATTTCGTGAGCGGTTCGCACCGCGCACAACAGGAGTCGTAAGTGTCTGCTCTCGCAGTTGTCCGCGACCGCTATTCCTTCGGCAACATCGCCGAAGCTCTCGATCTGCCCGATCTCATCGCTGTTCAGCATGAGTCGTTCACCTGGCTGCTCGATCAAGGTCTCGCCGAGACCTTCAGCGACATAAGTCCCATCAAGGACTTCCAGGAGCGACTTCAGCTCGAGCTCGAGTTCGACCCGACCGACGAGGACCTGCGCCCGCCGCCGAAGTTCACGGTCGAGGAGTGCAAAGAAAAGGACATGACCTACAGCGCGCCGATCTTCGTGCGCGCTCGTTTCATGAACTCCGACACGGGCGAGATCAAAGAGCAGACCGTGTTCATGGGCGACTTCCCGATGATGACCGACAAGGGCACGTTCGTCATCAACGGCACCGAGCGAGTCGTCGTATCCCAGCTCGTCCGCTCGCCCGGCGTCATCTTCCAGCCCGGCGAGCGGTACAGGCTTCGCAACCTGGCGAAGCATCAGCTCGTCACGGGCACGATTCATCCATACCGCGGCGAATGGGTCGAGTTCGATGTCGAACAGAAGCCGGGCAAGGACGTCACCGCGGGGTGTCGCGTCGCCCGCAAGCGGCGGCTCAGCCTCTTCGTGCTGCTGCGTGCCCTCGGCTACGACGAGGAGAACGCGCCCGGTTTCCTCGACCGGTTCGTCAACCACTTCGACTTCCTAGAGGGTCAGTGGGAAAAGGACCGAGAGCTGGCACCGACCCAGGACGAGGCGCTCGTCGAGATCTACAAGCGTGCCCGTCCGGGGGAACCGCCGACAGTCGAGTCAGCACGCAACTACTTCCGCAACGCGTTCTTCGAGTCCCGCCGCTACGACCTTTCGCGCGTCGGTCGCTACAAGCTGAATCGCAAGCTCGGTCCCGAGATCGAGCACATAGAGAAGCTATTCGGCCTCGACCTCGAGCGACCCGACCCAGAACAGCCGGTGCTGTCCCAGAGCGAAGTGCTCGCCGCGTGCACCTATCTGTTGCATCTCGCCAAGGGTGAACCCGGGTACCGGCTCGACGACCAGGACCACTTCGCGAACCGTCGCATCCGTTCGGTCGGTGAGCTCATCCAGAACCAGGTGCGCATCGGTCTGTCACGCATGGAGCGGGTGGTGCGCGAACGCATGACCACCCAGGATGTTGAAGCGATCACGCCTCAGACACTCATCAACATCCGGCCGGTCGTCGCCGCGATCAAGGAGTTCTTCGGAACCTCCCAGCTGAGTCAGTTCATGGACCAGGTCAACCCGTTGTCCGGTCTCACTCACCGTCGCCGACTGTCGGCGCTCGGACCCGGCGGGCTGTCGCGCGAGCGCGCCGGCTTCGAGGTGCGAGACGTGCACTTCAGCCACTACGGCCGCATGTGCCCCATCGAGACGCCCGAGGGTCCGAACATCGGTCTCATCGGCGCGCTGGCGACTTTCGGACGGGTCAACCCGTTCGGTTTCATCGAGTCGCCGTACCGGGTTGTCAAGAAGGGCAAGGTCACCGACGAGATCGTTTTCCTCGCCGCTGACGAGGAGGAGGAGTACGTCGTCGCGCAGGCGAACGCGCCCATCGACGACAAGGGTAAGTTCGTCAACGAGCGGGTGCTCGTCCGCCGCTCACCGCAGGCGGCGTCGCTCCAAGATCTCCGGCTCCAGCTCGAACAAGACGTCTTCTTCGGTGCGACGACCGAGATCTCCTACGTCCCGCCCGAAGAGGTCCAGCTCATGGACGTCTCTCCGAAGCAGATCGTCTCGGTCGCCACGGCGTTGATCCCGTTCCTCGAACACGACGACGCCAACCGTGCGCTCATGGGTGCGAACATGCAGCGCCAGGCCGTGCCACTGCTCACAGCCGAGGCCCCATACATCGGTACCGGCATCGAGGACCGGGCGGCGCGCGACGCAGCCGACATGGTCATCGCCGAGGAAGACGGGGTTGTCACCGAGCTCGACGGCCGTCTCATCACAGTCGAGTACAAGAACAAGGGCAAGCAGTCCTACCGGTTGTTGAAGTTCGAGCGGTCCAACCAGGACAGCTGCATCAACCAGAAGCCCCGCGTCAGCGAGGGCGATCGCATCAAGAAGGGCCAGATCCTCGCCGACGGTCCCTCGACCGACAACGGCGAGCTCGCGCTCGGTAAGAACCTGCTGGTCGCGTTCATGCCGTGGGAGGGCTACAACTTCGAGGACGCGATCATCCTCTCCGAGCGGCTGGTGCGAGACGACGTTCTCACCTCGATCCACATCCACGAGCACGAGGTGGATGCCCGCGACACCAAACTCGGCCCCGAGGACATCACCCGAGACATACCGAATCTCTCCGACGACATCCTCGCCGACCTCGACGAGCGCGGGATCATTCGCGTCGGCGCCGAGGTCGGACCAGGCGATGTGCTCGTCGGCAAGGTCACGCCCAAGGGTGAAACCGAGCTGACCCCTGAGGAACGTCTGCTTCGGGCGATCTTCGGCGAGAAGGCCCGGGAGGTGCGCGACACCTCTCTCAAGGTGCCTCACGGCGAGTCCGGCAAGGTCATCGATGTAAAGGTGTTCAGTCGCGACGAAGAGCACGAGCTTCCGCCAGGCGTCAATCAGCTGGTTCGTGTCTATGTCGCCCAGAAGCGCAAGATCAGCGTGGGTGACAAGCTCGCGGGCCGCCACGGCAACAAGGGGGTCATCTCCAAGATCCTTCCGGTCGAGGACATGCCCCACCTCGCCGACGGAACAGCAGTCGACATCATCCTCAACCCGCTCGGCGTTCCGAGCCGTATGAATGTCGGGCAGGTACTCGAGGCTCACCTCGGCTATTGCGCCCGCTGGGGCTGGGATATCGACGGTGACGAGGTCGGTGAGACGCCGGTGCGCGGCACCGAGTTCAAGACCCGGCCGAACACACCGCCAGCGACGCTCGTCGCCACCCCCGTGTTCGACGGAGCGACCTGGGACGTCGAAGAGCTTGCAGGCTCGCATCCGACGATCCAGCAGATCCTCGGCGGTATCCGACCCGAGTCGGTCGACGGTGAACGTATGGTCGGAACCGACGGCAAGGCCCGCTTGTTCAACGGGCGCACCGGTGAGCCCTATGACAACCCGGTGATGGTCGGCTACATGTACATCCTGAAGCTGGCCCATCTCGTCGACGACAAGATCCACGCACGCTCGACCGGGCCCTACTCGATGATCACCCAGCAGCCGTTGGGTGGCAAGGCGCAGTTCGGCGGGCAGCGGTTCGGCGAGATGGAGGTGTGGGCACTCGAGGCCTACGGCGCCTCCTACTGCCTACAGGAGCTGCTCACGATCAAGTCCGACGACGTGCTCGGCCGAGTCAAGGTCTACGAAGCGATCGTCAAGGGCGAGAACATCCCCGAACCCGGCATCCCCGAGTCCTTCAAGGTGCTCATCAAGGAGATGCAGGCGCTGTGCCTCAATGTCGAGGTGCTGTCGCATGCCGGCCAGGAGATCGAGATGCGTGAACTGGACGAGGACATCTTCCGCACCGCCGAGGAGCTGGGCATCGACCTGTCCCGGCCCGAGCGAGGTTCGGACGAAGAAGACGCGAAGCGTGCCGCCGAGCGCGCCAGCCGCTGAGCGCGAGGGGAACGAACATGTTGGACGTCAACGACTTCAGTCAGCTTCGAATCGGGCTCGCCACCGCGGACAGCATCCGCATGTGGTCGAACGGCGAGGTGAAGAAGCCCGAAACCATCAACTACCGCACGCTCAAGCCTGAAAAGGACGGCCTCTTCTGCGAGAAGATCTTCGGTCCGACCAAGGACTGGGAGTGCTACTGCGGCAAGTACAAGAGGGTGCGCTTCAAGGGCATCATCTGTGAGCGCTGTGGTGTCGAGGTGACCCGATCGAAGGTGCGCCGTGAGCGCATGGGCCACATCGAGCTCGCCGCGCCGGTCGTACACATCTGGTATCTCCGTGGCACGCGTTCGTGGCTGGCCTATCTGCTCATGGGCACCGAGCCGCGCGAGGAACTGAAGGCCAAGCAGCTCGAGAAGGTCATCTACTTCGCTGCCAACCTCGTCACCTGGGTCGACGAGGACAAGCGCGACGAAGACATGCCGAGCATCGAGGCCGAGGTGCTCGCCGAGCGCGACGAGATCGTGTCCGAGCGCGAAGTGACCCTCGCCGAGCGGCAGAAGCAGCTCGAGGACGAGCTCGAAACGCTCGAAAAGGACGGAGCGAAGGACTCCGAGCTCAAGGCGCTCCAGAAGGCGGCCGAGAAGGACCTCGAGGCGATCCGCGAACGCTACGAGGAGGAGCTCGAGACCCTCGAGCGCGCCCTCGAGGAGTTCAAGGCTCTGTTCGGTCGCCAGATTCTCGAAGACGAGATGCTGTGGCGTGAACTGGTCGATCGCTGGGGCGAGTATTTCGAGGGTGGCATGGGTGCCGACGCGATCGCGCAGCTCATCGCCCGCATCGACTTCGACTCCGAGGAGGAACGGCTGCGCGAGCAGATCGATCCTCCAGAAGGCCAGAAGCCGCTGTCCGCACAGCGCAAGCAGAAGGCGATCAAGCGACTGAAGATCGTCGCTGCGTTCAACCGTCGCAACGACCAGGGCCGCCGCGTCAACGACCCGCGCGCCATGATCCTCGACGTCGTGCCGGTCATCCCGCCCGAGCTGCGTCCCATGGTGCAGCTCGACGGTGGCCGCTTCGCGACATCCGACCTCAACGACCTGTACCGGCGGGTCATCAACCGCAACAACCGGCTCAAGCGACTCCTCGATCTCGGCGCACCCGAGATCATCGTCAACAACGAGAAGCGCATGTTGCAGGAGGCCGTCGACGCGCTGTTCGACAACGGCCGACGCGGTCGGCCGGTGACCGGCCCGGGCAACCGACCTCTCAAGTCGCTCTCCGACATGTTGAAGGGCAAGCAGGGTCGGTTCCGCCAGAACCTGCTCGGCAAACGTGTCGACTACTCGGGCCGTTCGGTCATCGTCGTCGGCCCGACGCTAGAGCTTCACCAATGCGGGTTGCCCAAGATCATGGCGCTCGAGCTGTTCAAACCCTTCGTCATGAAGAGGCTCGTCGACAGCGAGTTGGCTCAGAACATCAAGTCGGCCAAGCGCATGGTCGAGCGTCGCAAGCCACAGGTTTGGGACGTGCTCGACGACGTGATCAAGGAACACCCGGTCATGTTGAATCGCGCCCCGACTCTGCATCGTCTCGGTATCCAGGCGTTCGAGCCGGTGCTCGTCGAGGGCAAGGCGATTCAGATCCATCCGCTCGTGTGCACCGCTTTCAACGCGGACTTCGACGGCGACCAGATGGCGGTTCACCTGCCGCTGTCGGCAGAAGCGCAGGCCGAGGCACGCGTGCTGATGCTGTCGGCGAACAATGTCTTGAGCCCGGCGCATGGTCGACCACTCGTCACCCCGACCCAGGACATGATCATCGGTGCGGCCTACCTCACCGCTGAGATCGAGGGTGGCGTAGGCGAGGGGCGGGTTTTCCGCGACATCCGTGAGCTCGAGACCGCCTACGAGGCGGGCGACGTCGCGCTTCACGCGAATATCCAGTTCCGCACACCGAAGCTCATCGAGACACCGGCGAACGGTTCGGCGGCGACGTACCACCCGACCACCGTCGGCCGCGTGTTCTTCAACAACGCGCTTCCCGACGAGTTCGACTTCGTGAACGAGCCGGTCGACAAGAGGGTCATGGGCGTTCTGGTCGACACCCTGGCTCACGGCTACCCCAAGGCCGTCGTGGCCGAGAGCCTCGATGCGGTCAAGAACCTCTGCTATCGCTACGCGACCCAGTCGGGTCTGACCATCTCGGTCGACGATGTCCGGACGCCGCCCGACAAGCAGGAGATCCTCGATTCCTACGAAGCCGACGCCGACAAGGTCGAGCAGCAGTTCAGGCGCGGCATCATCACCGACGGCGAGCGCCGCCAGAAGGAAGTCGAGATCTGGAGCGAGGCGACCGACCAGATCAAGGACCGCATGGAGGTCGAGCTGCGCTCGCAGGACTTCAACCCGGTGATGCTCATGGTCGGATCGGGTGCCCGGGGCAACATGATGCAGGTGCGTCAGATCGCCGGCATGCGCGGTCTGGTCGCCAACCCGCGCGGCGACATGATTCCGCGCCCGATCAAGTCCAACTTCCGCGAGGGTCTCGCGATGCTCGAGTACTTCATCGCGACACCGGGTGCGAGGAAGGGTCTCGTCGACACAGCGTTGCGCACCGCCGACTCCGGCTACCTCACACGCCGTCTCGTCGACGTCGCGCAGGAGTTGATAGTCAACGACGAGGATCCGTTCGACACCGACGGTGCAGTGCGTGGAATCTGGATCGAGGACGTCGAGCCTGATACGCCCGAGAAGCGCACGTACCTCGAGACCCGGCTGTTCAGCCGGACGCTCGCCGACGATGTGAAGACCTCCGACGACACGACCTTCGAGAAGGGCACGATCGTCACCGAGTCGATGATGGAGAAGTTGCGCGACGACCCGGATGTCACGAGGGTGCGGGTGCTCTCTCCGCTCACCGACAACTCCGACTTCGGTCTGTCGGGCGCTTCCTATGGCATGTCGCTCGCGACCGGAGGCCCGATCGAGACCGGCGAGGCCGTCGGTGTCATCGCAGCTCAGTCGATCGGCGAGCCGGGAACGCAGCTGACCATGCGTACCTTCCACACCGGAGGTGTGGCCGGATCCCAGGACATCGCCGGTGGTTTGCCTCGCGTCGTCGAGCTGTTCGAGGCTCGTAGCCCCAAGGGCAAGGCGGTGCTTGCACGAACATCGGGAGCGGTCCGCATCGGCGAGGACGAGGGCAAGGGTCGTGTCATCACGATCGTCGACGACGAGGGCGAAGAGGACACCTACATCGTGCCGGTGCAGGCTCGCCTCGAGTACTCCGATGGCGACGAGATCGCTGCAGGAGACGCACTCGTCGAGGGTGCCCGCGACCCCAAGGAGCTCCTCGAGATCAAGGGCGTTCGCGAGACACAGCAGTACCTCGTCAACGAGGTGCAGAAGGTGTATCGGGATCAGGGCGTGTCGATCCACGACAAGCACATCGAGCTCATCGTCAGGCAGATGACGCGGCGGGTGGCGATCCACGAACCCGGCGAGAGCGAGTTCCTGCCCGGCGAGCGAGTCGACCAGAAGGTGTTCGCCGACGCGAACCGACGCCTCGTCGAGGAAGGAAAGACGCCTGCGGAGGGACGGCCCGAGCTGATGGGCATCACCAAGGCATCGCTCGCAACCGACTCGTGGCTGTCGGCGGCATCGTTCCAGGAGACGACCCGAGTGCTCACCGAGGCGGCGATCGAGTCCAAGAGCGATGGTCTGCTCGGTCTCAAGGAGAACATCATCATCGGCAAGTTGATCCCGGCCGGTACCGGGCTGAAGCGGTACCGCAACATCGACGCACATGCACCGGACTACGAGCCGATGGAGTTCTACTCCTCCGACGAGGACGACGACGCCGACCTGGCCGAATGGCTGGCCGACAAGGCCGAAGGCGAAGGTGCACCATTGGCCGACGTCATCGACCTCGCCACCGACTCGAAAGCCTGAGGCGGTTGCGGATTAGGTGACGATCGCGGCACCCGCTGCGAGCGACACCGTTGCGATCAAGAACGCGCCGACACCGACCACCCTCGTGAGGCCGACCTGAGGAACCGCCGACGGTGGTGAGCTCGGGTCGTGTAGGAGATTGTCGTTGGCGGCCGCCCACCACAACAGGCTGCCGCCTCCGGCGACGCTCATGACGCCGATCAGCCCCCACCAAGGATGACCGGCAGTCGAGACGACGCGCGTGAACACGACACCGGCGACCATGAAGGCGATCGACGTACGCTCCCATGCCAGCGCGGTGCGCTCGTGCTGGAGCCCGGGCACCTCTTCACTGGTCTGGTCGGCTTCGCTTTCCATCAGGCCAGCTCGTCGATGAGCAGCAGCGCTGCGGCGACGAGAGCGACGAGCGCTGTGCCGACGGCCATCAGGCGTGGAAGATGAGATGCAGGGAGTGCTTCACCGAGTCGCATCGCTCGCTCGTTCGCTGCCCAACGACGATAAGCCGTGCCCGCCGTTGCGACGCTCAACACCAACAACAGGATGCCGAGGGCATCCGACCCTCTGAAGTCGAGGAGGCTGATCGAGCCGAGACCTCCGGCGGTTAGGGCGAGAGCGGTGCGAACCCAGGCGAGAAACGTGCGCTCGTTGGCGAGGGTGAAGCGGTAATCAGGCTCCTCCCCGACGGAACGAGGGTCTTCCGGCAGAAGGCGGGCCATTGCGGCACCGTAGCCGCTTCCCTATCCTCCGAGCAGCACTTCACCATACTGCTCTGAAAACCACAGCGATGACTCCGGTGTGAGGTGAACGCCGTCCGGGCGTAGCTCGGGACTTCCCGGGGCGCGGTCGACCGAGTCCCCCTCAGTGCAGAGGTGCTCGTCGATGGGAAACACATCGACGCCGCTGCGCGTCGAGGCGATCTCGTGGACGATCGAACGAAGCGCGCTGATCGATTCGAACGGAACTCCGAGCACCGGGTTGGGGCCTGTACATGGAGGCGCGAGCCAGACGACCTGTGCCCCGGCTGCAGTAAGTTCGTCGGCGAAGCGGGCGTAGCTCTGCCGCAGGTATTGGTCGAAGTCCTTGTCGCCGAGCTCGCGTGGTTCATCCCATTGTTCGATTCGACGGGGCCGCACATCCCAGACCGACGACCAGATGATCACGACTTCGGGCTTCAACCGCTCGACTCGATCGATGTAGCGCTCGTCGACCCCCTCGCATTCGTTGGTCAACTCGCTCGTAAAGGCGGAAACCGTCTCGCCGTCGCCTAGGACCCCGCACCCGCCAACAGCGGCATTGTCGACCCACGCCAGGTTGTGCGCGAGCGCCCAGCGCTCTAGTCCGTAGGCGAGGGAGCTGGCCTGTGAATCTCCGATCACAGCGACCCGGCCGAGCGCTTCGGGTTCGCCGCGATGGTGTAGGTGAACCGTGTCGAGAAGGATCCGGGCGTTCTCTGACGGCGCCGAGTCATCGGTCTCGAACGGCAAGCGTGCCTCCGTGACGGTGTCGGAGTTCGCGGCATGGCTTGCTAGTGCTTGAGTTGCCGGATGAAGGAACGCCAAGGCCTCTTCGTCATCTGCGGCTTGCGACGTCGCCCACACGATTTCTGCGCCCCCGTCGGTCAAGGCGTCCACCGCTTGTCCGATTGCGACGTCCGAGAACTGGGTGTCGCTGATGGCGTCGGCGGGTGGTCCGAGAGCGGCGAGCAGGACCGCATCGGGGTCGTGTGTTTCGACCAGTCGCGACCAGGTTTCCCGTAGGCCGCGGCATCCCTGATCAGGCGACTTCCCACACGTAAGGGGTTCGACCGCATCAACTTGTACTCGAGGGTCTCCTTCTGTGAGCTCGGCGAAATCGGCGACGAGGTCTCCGTTCCGCTCGTTGTGGATCACAATGATGTTCAGCGTGCCGTCGGGCGCCCAGACGGGGAGTTCCAGAGACGAATCATCAGCGAATGCGGTCGGCGCGGCGTTGTATCGGTTGCCGACCGCGAGGCCTACGACACCGAGAAGGGCGACCAGAACCAGCCCGATGGGCAACAGGCTTCGCTTACGTCGAGGGCCGAGTACCGCGAAACGCGACGTCCATCCCTCGCGAATCGGTGCCTCGATGTACCGGAACGACAGGACTGCGACCGCGGCGGTCACTGCGCAGCGGATCGCAAAGAGCAGGACTCCATCGGTGCCGACCCGATTCTCGTCGAGATAGAGAAAGATCGGCCAGTGGTAGACGTACACGCCGTAGCTGACGCGACCGAGAGCTACGAGGGGGGCCGCCGAGAGGACTGTGCTAAGAGCGGGTGCACGCAATGCGAGCGAAACGACCAGGAGAGCGGCGGCGATCGCATGAACCGGCAGCACCCACGTGAAGAGTTGTTCGTCGAGAAGGTCGATCTTCGCCCAGGTCGCTCCGATCGCCACGCCGGCGAGCGCGCCGGCGACCGCGGTGACCAGCCGTGCGGTTCTTGACCAGGTCTGTGCCTTGCGCACGGTTCGGTGCCAATTGACTAGTGCGGCGGCCGATGCCCCGATCAGGATCTCGGCCGAGCGCACGTCGGTGCCTAGATACAGCCGGTCGAAGCTCGCCCCGGATCGCAGAAGCGCTCCTAGGACCAGCGAGGCGGTGGCTGCGAGTGTTATCGCTGCGGCGATCAGAGCGTCCCGTCGTCGATACCTCCGTAGTGCGGCCACGAGTGCAGAGACGAGGAGCGGCATCACCAGATAGAACTGTTCTTCGATCGCGAGCGACCAGTAGTGCTCGAGCGGCGACGGTGTCTCGAAGAGATCGGCATATGACCGCTCACCTGCGATGAACACCCAATTGACTACGTAAGCGAGCGCGCCGAGGACCTGTGAGCCGAACCCCTCCGGCGATTCTCCGACGGCAGCGACGTAGACGAGGGCGAGCGCGATACCGGCGAGCGATGCTGGTAGCAGTCGACGAAACCGTCTATTCCAGAACCGCTCGAGATGGATTCCGCCTGTGGTCCCGGCTTCGCCGAGTAGCAAGGCGGTGATGAGATAGCCAGAGAGCGTGAAAAAGAGGGAGACGCCGAGGTATCCGCCCGGCAGCCACGTCCAGCCCTGATGGAAGATCAGAACAGCGACAACCGCGAAGGCGCGTAGCCCATCGAGCGCCGGCAGGTACCCGCCGATCGCGCGCGCGTCTGGGTTGCGACCCATCTTCCGATCTGCCACTTGACCAGGATGGGGCATCGCTCACCCCATCGGAAATCGGACCGGGCTTCGTCGCTGGCCGTTCGCGACGCTCTGTATTTGTCCGCGACGAGAAAAGATAGGCCTTTTGACCTAAGTCGAACGCAGTATCCGCCGATCGGTAGTCACGCGCATGTGATGCACGGAGGACAGGGCTGTGAGATACAGGTCGATCGCCGATGTCGATCTTCAGGATAGTGACCTGGAGGTCGTGAGGTCTGATGAGCCGAGGGTGTTCGAGTCGCCTGTCGACGATCGAGTGGGACAGCTCGCGGGCGAGATCGACCACCTCGGCGCATGCTTTGAACAGCTGCTCGACATTGTCGGAGATCAGGAGGGTGTCGACGAGGCCATCGCGCCGATCAGAGAACGCATCGGCTTCTTCGAGCGCCGAATTCTGAGAATCGAAGATGCCATGGCCGAGGTGTCCCGGCTCATGAACCGCGACTTCATGGAGCGCTGAGTCATGGCATGGCGTCTCCGGATTCCGGGGCTACGCGCGGTACGCGACAGCTCGGCGGATGTGCTCGTCCGTACAGACGATCTTCCGCGCCATCCTCTGGCTCCGCCACCGGTCGAACAACACGATGTCCCCTGGCGGGACTTCCAACAAATCACCCGTTTCGGGGTACTTGCGGGATTGTTGAGTGCTGCGTGGTATCTCACGTTCGTATACGACCGCTCGCACGAAAACGTCCCGATCCTGTGGATCGCGACACTTATCGCAGAATCGATCGTCGTGCTCCACACAATCGGAATCTGGACGACTTTGATCGGATACCGCTCCGATATCCCGGAACCCGAAGAGCTCGCGGTCATTCGCCGGGCTCTTGTGACCGGTGAAATAGAGACTCCAACGGTCGACGTTTACGTGTGCTGCGCGGGCGAACCGATCCACGTCATCTTGAAGACCGTCATTGCAGCCCAGGAGATGCTCCTTCCTCACAACACCTGGATACTCGACGACGGTCGCGACCCCGAGCTGCGAGCTGCAGCGGACCGGCTCGGAGTCGGATACCTGCGTCGGCAGACAAACGCACACGCGAAGGCCGGCAACGTCAACGCTGCGTTCCAGCGGACCGAAGGTCGATTCGTGGCCATCCTCGACGCCGACCATGTGCCGCGGCCCGACCTCTTGACTCAGACGGTGCCGCACCTCATAGCCAACCCCTCGGTCGCGATGGTCCAGACACCGCAGACCTACGACACCGAAGGGCGCGGCATGATCTCGGAGGGCGCCGCGATCAGCCAGGAGTTGTTCTACGAGGCGATCATGCCGGCCAAGAACGCGTCGAACGCGGCGTTCTGCGTGGGGACCAACGTGATCTTTCGGCGGTCGGCGCTCGAATCGCTCACGAAGCGCGAACTCCGTGGACGCGAACTAGCGGCATACCAACGCGAAGGCATCGACCGCGTGTTCAAGCTCACCCAGCTCGGCAAGGAATATCCGAAGGGTGGGATCTGGGTCGGTTCCAACAGTGAGGACATCTGGACGTCGCTCGAGCTGGCCCGCCGTGGCTGGCGAACCGTCTTTGTGCCGAAGGTGCTGACCCAGGGTCTGACGCCCGACCGTCTGGGACCCTTCCTCAAACAGCAATTCCGATGGGCCTGCGGTGGCTGGGAAGTCTTGTTGCGATCGGGGCTGCTGAAGGAGCACCGTCTGACACTCAGCCAGAAGGCCCAATACCTGCTCGTTCCAAGTCACTACGCGTTGTCGATCGCCACGGCGATCTTTGCTTTCATGGCGCCGATCTACCTGATCGCGGACAAGAGTCCCATCAACGCACCTTTCTGGGACTGGTTTCTGCACTACGTCCCGTTCTACGCGTGCACGATCGCAGTTCCGTTCCTTCAAGCGGGCAAGGTTCGGCTGTCGGCGATCGTGGTGTCCCTCGCGGCTGCTCCCGCGCACCTTCGGGCTCTGTTGATGACGGCGCTGCGCCAGGAAGCTCCGTGGAGCGTCACCAACGGCAAGCACGGTGGCTCCTCCCTTCGGGTGATGGTTCCGCACCTCGCCATTGGCCTGTTGTGCGTGGTCTCCATCGTCTTCGGCTTCATGCTCACCGGCCGGAACCCGACATCGACCGCCATAGCCATGTTCTTCGTCGGCACGCAGCTGCTTCTACTCGTCTGGATGGTGGTCGGCTCCGAGCGAGCGGACCGGATCGCCGCCCGCCACGAGGCCGAGGAGCCGACGCCGGAGGAGACCCTGGTACTCCTAGACGATTACCTGCGCCACCATCGCAGCGGGAAGGTTGGTCATGTCCTCGCCCACCGATGACCTTCGGGATTTCTACAAACATGGCGGAAAGCCCGCAGCGACTGTCGACCGCAGCGTCGATGTTACCGGAGAGGACGACTCGACCGAGGCGCCGTCGACCCCGCTTGTCGCGCCTACCGGTGGTACGCCCAGGGCGACAGCCACGCTTCAGCGCGCCTGGATCGACCCGGAGGAAACGCCTTTCGAGCCAGTGCCCCGCCCCGGCAACCCGATCGCGGCCCGTTTGATCGCGTGGATGGCGATCCTTGCGGTTGTCGCAGGTCTCGCTTGGCTGATCGTCCCCGAGGTCAATGATCGATTCGCGAACTGGGACAATCTCAACCTCCGCGATGGCGTTCTGACAGCGCAGCCCGTCCCCCTGGCGCCGACGGGACCCGCAACCGTGACGGAGCTGTACGTGGATGCAAGCGATCTTCCCGACGGCTTGTTGCCGGAGGGAACCGCGATCGCGCGGTTGGAAGGTCTCAGCCGAGATGGACTCAGCAGCGAGACCCACGACATGAAAGTGCCGTTCGACGCCCGGTTCGTCTCGGTCGACACTCTTGTAGGTGGTGTCGTCCTGCCCGGTACCCCTGTGGCAACGGTCTATGACCCGTCGAAGATGTATGTCATCGCCACGGTGCAGCCGGAGATGTTGGAACGCATAAGGCGTGGCATGAAGGTGACGCTCTCGAGTGGCGTGTTGGATCAGGATCTCGATGGCGAGGTGATTTCTGCTGTTCCGCTGCTCGGAACCGACCACGAGCCGACCACCGCCGATCTGGTGAACATCCGGATCAAGCCTGACCCTGTTGCGGTGGCGGACCTTGTTCCCGGCATCCAGTTCGATGCTGCGATCGACCTGTCGTCGGCGCCTCCTGACGCCCAGCCGCTCGTGTTCACATACGTCGATCATGTCGATGGCTCGAGGCCGTCGAGCGAGAACGAAGGCGAAGATGGATGAGCTCCATCAACGTTTTCGGTCAGCGGTGGTCGGCGTGTCATTGCTTGTTTTGCTTCCAGTGGTCCTGAGCGCCTGTGGTGGAGGCGACGAACCAGTCGAGTCGGTGTCGCGCAGGACGGTAGACCACGAGATGCCGATTGATCTGCCGGACAGAACACGCCCGCCATCGATCGAGGGAGTCGAGATCCCACTGCTCCCTGCCACGGTCCGTCCGCCCGAGCCCAGGCGTTGGGAAGGAGGGAATGGTCCCGTGCCGTTCGGTCGCTGGTGGAGCGGCCTTGCAACCGGACCCGGAGTTCCAGCCCTGTGGGCCAAGCCCCTGCTCTTTCGTATGGATTCCGCTGGCCGAGCCGACTTGAGCGTCCCTAGCGGTGCCATCGGCGAGGACGGGTTCCGTGAGGCGGGCATCGTTCCGGCAATCTTCTTGGAGTTGGGCGATTCGGTCGATGTCGCCGTGGTCGACTCCGGTCCGCTGCATGTTCGGTTCCGCCTGACTGCGCCTGGCATAGTCCTCGTCGCCACCCTCGTTCAGGGCAGTCCATTCCTGGAACTAGAGGGTGTCGGCGAATTGCACCTTGCGATTCCAGGCCTCGCTGTCCACGATTCGAAGGACACGACCGCCGGCGTCGATCGCCTTTCGACCGCCGCCGGGGATTGGCTGCTGGCCGCGTCCGGGGGACCGGTCGATCGGATCGTCGACGGCGACAGTATGACCATCGTGCTGGCCGCTGCCACGCGTCTTGCAATCGGTCCAGTGCCCGAGTCGGCTGACGAAGCCTACGGTCGAGTCGCGGCTTCGGTCGCCGCTGCCCCGCTGTTGGATACCTCCGAACAGATCACCGTCGACGACTACGGCGCTGTACGTCAGGTGCTGCGCCAGGAACGCGAGGTCAAGTCTCCGCAGGGCTGGGCATGGGTGCTACAGCCGCATCACGTCGACTTCGCGACCGAGTCGCTCCGAGACATCGGTTCGTTCGACAGCGTGTTCGGACCGGCACGCGTCGTGCGGGCAGTCGATCTGGTACTGGAGTATCCACCCGTACCGGTTCTGTGGGACGCGGTGACGCCGGAAGGGTTCGCAGCCCCCTCCGTCGGCGGTGACGACTTACCCGAAATAGGTGTCGGTTCGTACTTCGGGGGCAAGCACACCGCCACCGCAGCGTTGGTTCACGATGTGCTGGTGGCGTCACATGAGTTCGGAGCTGCGTCGCGGCATCTGGACTCGGTCGACGACTCACTCCGCTCTCTGGTGTCACCGAACTCGGAGCCAACGTTGGCCTGGGATCCCGGATGGGGGAGCATCGTCATATCCCCGGCGGAGTTCGGCGCCGACACGGAGCTCAACGATCATCATCTCCAATACGCCTATTGGGTGGCCGCCTCGGCATCGGTCGCCGTTGCGGACGAGACGAGGGTCCCATCGAAGGACGCCATCGACCTGCTGATAGCCGACTATGCCGGTGCGGTGACCGTTCCCGGCATGACCGGGATCGTCGCTGATGAAGGCACCTGGTCGGCATATGAAGGTCATAGCTGGGCGTCGGGTCTCGGCGGATTTGCGGACGGCAACAACCTGGAGTCGATCAGCGAGAGCAGTTTCGCGTGGTGGGCGGCGGCGAAATGGTTCCTGGCAACTGGGCGACCCGACCTGGCCGAGCAGTTCATCGGACGGCTCACGATCGAGTCATGGATCACCGCTCACGAGTGGTTGCCGCAAGCGGGTGATCTGCCCGGGGACAACGTACGCCCCTGGACAGGAGTCGTTTGGGCCGGCAAGACGAGTCCGAATACTTGGTTCGACCCGAGCGACGAGGCAGCACTCGGGATCCGTCTCCTTCCGCTGGGGCCGGCCTCGTTCAGCCGCTATCCGAACCAGCGAGCAGTCGAGGCCGCTCGGGCCCGGTGGAGATGGTGCGACGAGAAGGGCGACGGTTGTGCAGAGAGGTGGTGGAATCTCCTTGACTCAGACGCTGCGGTTGCTGGTCTGGCGGTGTTGGAACCCGGCCCGCAGCCCGAGGAAAGCACCGTTGAAGTGGTGAGGCGTTGGTGGCGGTCGCACTGGGAGCTCGGCACGGTTGCCGAGAACTGGATGTGCACGCCCGGAGTGCTTGTACGCGAGCGAACCGAAGGAACGCTCGAGGTGCTCGTCACCAACCCGTCGGGTGAGCCGATGACTGTTCGCTGCCATGATGTCGACGATAAGAGATTCGAGACCACCGCTCCCGCACGAACGAGCATCCGGCTTCCCATCAGACAAGCCGAGTCCTCCGGACAACCGGCGGAAGGAGTGGTCGTCGACTAACCACCCCACAGGGGCTCGTCGATGATCATTCCGAGCCCGTTGCCCCAGCGGTTTCGGTGGGCAACCTCATGAGCCGGTCGGCGCCGAGCGACGCCCCAACGACCGGTCGGATAGCCGAACGGCACGCAGCCCGCCATGTTCCAGCCCTCGTCGGCTGGTACGCCCAGAACCTCATAGACCTGTGCTTGGCGAAACAGCAGCATCGATGTGAGCGATGATCCGATGCCCTCGGCACGAGCGGCGAGCTGCGCCGACCAGATCGCCGGGTAGATCGAACCGCCGGTCGGGTCGTGTTGGGCGAACGCGAACAACAGCAGGGGATAGATCTCGAAGTTGTCGGCCATCCAGTCTGCGGAGCGCTTGATCTTCAGGAGCTCGATCGACTCGGGCGCATCGGGGTTCTCGTCGGCGGCATCGAGCTGTGGCTTGTAGAACCCGGTCCACAGCTCGTCTCGGCACTCGCGGTAGAGCGGTGCGAGTTGCCCTCGAACCTCTGGGTCATCGACGAGCAGGAACCGCCAGTTCTGCTGGTTGCCACCCGAAGGCGCCCGGATCGCGGCGTCGAGGATACGCTCCTGCGCGTCGGTCGGGATGGGGTCTGGTTTGACCCTCCGCATCGCTCTGGTGGTGTAGAGGGCCTCGTGGAGATCCATCCGCCAAGACTCACCGACCGCCAATCGGTTTTCAACCTGGCCTCAGGGTTCGCAGCTCGCCATCGCCTCGGCAAGGTCGTCGTTGGCGGCTAGGAGGTCGGCGTCCGCGCTCGCATCGGCGATGACGTCGGCTGTCCTCGACTGTGCTGTCGAGCTCGCCAGCGCATCGGCATCGGTCGCGTCGGCCAGCTCGACGAGATGGTCGGCGACGGTGCCCGCAGCATCGCCGGCGGAACCTCCCGACTCGGCGAGTCGCTCATAGGTCTGCGCGAGCGAGCGGATCTCGTCGGTCGCCTCATCGCCCTCGCCGATGTCGGCGGCAGGTACCTCCGCCAGGACATCGCAGAACTCGGGCGCATCGGTGCCGAGCAACCCGACGGCGGTGATCGAGGCTGCGGCCACGACGACTGCGCAGCCAACGCCCGCGATGAGGTTCTTTCGCCGCGTACCGATGTGCGCTCTGGTGTCGCCGAACTCGCCCTCGTACCCGTCCTCGTACTCGAACTCGCCTTCGTACCCGTCGAATTCGTCCTCGTACTCGTACTCGTAGTCGTACTCGTATCCGTCTTCGTATTCGCCGTGACCCATCTGCTCGTTCATGTCTCCTCCACGCCCCCCGTCAGACCTTGATCTTGAAATGAACGCCGGCGATCTCGCCGCTGACCTTCAGGGATACATGGCCGCTCGAACTGATCGAACCGGACAGCGAGACGTCTATCGAGTGCCACTTCCCGTCCGCCACGCGAGCCGAAGCGCTCGCTGAACCCTTCACCGATACCGAACCGATGCCCTCGTTCGAGATCTTCACCTTCAGGTGGAACTCGACCGAGGCCTTGACCTCGCCGACCCAGAGATTGAGTGAGCCGTGCTTCTTGCTCGTGCCGGTGTCGAGGGTCGCCGAGAAGTCGCCGTCGTCGGAGATCGAGACGCTGAAGGAGAACTCCGCCCCCGATGCCTCGACCTTGCCGTCGGCGCTGATCGTGGTGTCTCCGACACTGGTGCATGATTTGTCGCCGCAGTTCGCGACGGTCACCGTTCCGTCGATGGTGTCGGACCCAGCGGCGAGCTTTCCGGCTCCGGATGCCGAGAACGCCCCGTTCGGGCTCGCCACCATTTCGACATCGGCCGTCACGTCCTCGCCGACGGTGAGCGCGAAGTCGGCGCGGAGTCCGGCCTTCCCCGGGGCGTTGCTGAGTGCCACGTCGGCCTCGATGGTGTCGATTTCGATGTCGACGTTGGTCTTCGCCGACAGCGTGTAGGTAGTGGTGCCGTCGGAGCCCGAGAACGAGCCCTTGATGTCGGTGTCGAGCAGCGGATCGACGTCGAGTTTGCCCTCGCCGCTCACGGTCACCGTCGCATTCGACCTGGCCGCGTGCATCGACAGATCGAGGTCGAACCCCGACAGGTTGACGTCGAGCGTGCCGGTCAAATCAAAGTCGCCGTCGCTGTCGACGGACCCCTTTATCGAGGCGGTCGTCGAGTCGCCGACGCCGACATGCAGCGTGGCGTCGACATCCAGATAGGCCTTGTCCGAGATCGATCCGAAGTCGATGGTCGCCTGTGCGGTCAGCCCGTCGAGGGTCACGGTGACATGTTTGGCTTCGAGCCAGATGTCACCGATCTGACCGTCGACCATCGTCCCGTCCTGTTGGCGCACCTTGATCTTGTCTTCGCCCTTGTCGTCGCCCCACACCAGCGCGCCCTCGAGTTGTGCGGTGAATACGCCGGGAACCTCGACGCTTCCGCTCACGTCGATGCCGTTGCCGTCGATCTCGATGCTCGCTTCGCTGACGAGGTAGCCGTCGACCGTCAGGTCGACCTTGCCCTTCAGGCTCGGCATCTGGCCGCGCCGGTAGGAGAAGTTGAGGTCGCCCTTCATCTCGACGTCACCGATGGGAACGTCGAGGTCGATCGTGCCGTCGAGTTTTGTGATCAGCCCGTTCGCCATCGTGCCCGACAGGGCGATCTTCTCCGTGTTGCCCAGCACCTCGATGTCTGCCGACATCGAGAGCGCGGCTGTGACGCCGACGCCTTCGGTGACGTGAACCGACAGGTCGATCTCGTCGAGCTCTGCGCCTGGGGCGAGCTTTAGTCGCTCGAGCGAGCCGGTGAGGTCGAGGCTCGTTCCGGTCGCGTCCGCGGTGATCGATCCGGTCACGGCTATCGATGTCCCATCGATCGCGAATCCACCCGCAATGGCGACTTCGAAGTGGTTGGGCTCGACCTCCAGGGTGAGGGTGGTCCCGGTGATGGTCACCGCGCCAGCGTGGAAGTGCCCGACCTCGATCTTGGCGTCGATTCGAAGCGGTTCGACCTGCATCGAGGCGTCGACACGCACCGGGGTCCCGAGAATCGAGCCGTTGAAGTGGAAGCTGAAGCCGGCTGGGACCGTGGTCTCGCCGACCGTACATCCGGCTGGCGCGATGGACATCGACGCTGACTTCGCCGTGACAATGCCGTCGCCCATGTCGATGGCGTCCTTGTCGTCACGCGCGTGGATGTCCAGCGCGAAGCACGGTGAGTCGACCGCGAGGTCCGCGGTTGCGGTGATGACCGCTCCGTCTGCAATACCGATCGGCTGGCGCCATGACGGAGGGAGCGATGCGCTGGCGCTGAAGCCGAGGGACGGTCCCTCGGTGCCGACGCCGAGCTGAACTTCGAGGTCGAACAGGGTCAGGCCGCTCACGCCGAACGCGTTCTGCCAGCCCGCCGAGTCGACGAGCGACAAGGAACCCGTGAGGTCGATGCCGTCTGCGCGGGTCGCGAAGCGGCCGTCGAGGTCCAGATCGAGGGCGGTGGAACCAGCGGCTCCAGGTCTGGACGTGTCGAGGGTCAGCTTCGCTGTACCGTCGATCCCGAGCGAGATGCCGGCTGCCGAGCTCGTGAACTCGAAGCCGACCTCGGTGAGCCGAAGCGAGGTCGTTTTGGTCGCCGAACCGACGATGAACCAGTCGGGCGGGGCGGGAACGTGCAGCGCGACCGAGCTGGTCGAAGGGCCCGCGTCGAACTGTGCCCAGCCCGAGGTCACGCGTTCGGGGACGATGCCCGACTGCACGATCTTGGCGGGTAGCGACATGGGCGACAGCCCGCTCAGCGATTCTGCCGCCACATCGATCGAGGGTCCGTTGTCGTCGCTCTTCTTGGATCCACTACCGCCGAGGCTCGGCAGCTTGGGCATGCCTGGGAGGTCAGGCCGTCCAAACGGATTCCAGGTGTCCGGGTCGATGGTCAGCGAGTAGCTCGGGTAGACGAGGCTGACATCGGGTACCTCGAGACCCGGGATGGGCGTGAACCTTCCGAGGTCGGCGAGCACGACCCAGCCTTCGGAGGAGAACGCGACGCCTGCGGTGACCGTATGACCCAGCATCGACGAGTCGCCGACGAGATCGACGCTGAGGCCGTCGGCACCTGGGTGGTCGCGCAGAGTCAGAGATCCGCCGGAGATGCTCACGCCACCTGCCAATGAGATCTGGGGGATCTTGGCGGTCAGGGTCGCGATGCCGGTCGCGGGTTCGAGCGATCCTCGAAGGTCGGTCTTGACGCTGTCACCGACGGTGAAGTCGATCGATGCATCGAAATCGAGAGTCGTCGAGCAGCCCGTCTTGCCAGGCTCTTGGCAGGCGTTCGTTGCCGAGAACGCGATGTCGGTGATCTGCACCTGGTCGATCGGTTTCCACGAACCGACCTTCGCTGTTGCGTCGAACTTCACACCGGTGCCGGTCGTTTGGGAAAGGCTTCCGGTGAACGAGCTCGCCGGGAACGTCAGGCCCTCCGCGGGCGACCAGCCGCGCGTTGCCGAGCTGAGGTCGATGCTCCAATCGCGCTTCGACGTGAACGACAGATCACCGACGATCGTGGTCGAGGCATCGGCGGCATCGATCTTCACCTCCGAGCGGCCGGTGAAGATCGGGTCGCGGGTACCCCCGCTGCCGATGCCACGCCAGGTGAGGTCGAGGGCGGAGAGCTGGACGTGCTCGATGATCGCGACCGGTTCGTGGAGGTCGAGGGCTGCGTCGATCGTTGCGGTAGCAGCACCGAGGTTGCCGGTGATCGTTCCGGTCGCGTCCAGCGCTGCGTCGCCGAGCTCGAGCACGTCGTCGCTGGTCATGTCGACGGTGTAGTTGCCCGCGGTGTCGAGTGTGCCGGAGAGCCCGATGTGGCCTGAGCCCGTGTCGGCCCTTGCCGCGGCGGAGACAGCGATCCGCTGTGTGCCGGCCTCGTTGGCCGAGAACGTGATCGACAACCCATGGGGGTTCCACCCGTCGGGCGTGGTCAGGAACGGCAGAGAGTCGGCCGACACATGCCCCGACAGCGCGCCGAGGTCGAAGGCAGCGCTCGGCGTCGGCCCGGCCGGGGGCGGAGGGCCGACCGCGGTGTAGGGGAGCCAGAGCTGTTCACCGGGTCCACCTGCAAACCGCGCCTCGGTGCTGCCCCACGCTGCTCCGAGGTCCATGCTGCCGCCCGTCAGCTCGAGGCCGGCGAAGGTCAGGATGCCCGAGGTGGTGAACGAGAACGTGTTGTACACCGTCACGGTTGCGCTGGTGAAGTCGATGCGCGCCGTGCGCCAGTCGTTGTCACACGCGCCGGTCACCTGCGGTGTCTGCCAGTCGATCGCGACGTGGTCACCGACCGACACCGAGCCCGACGTCGTTGCGCTGCTCAGTGCGTCGCAGAACGACTTGGGTGGCGAGGTGATCTTGCCATCGGTGGCGACGATGGAGGTCTTCGCGGAGTTCGACCGGCCGAACGAATCGGTCACCTTCGCGGTGACCTCGTAGCTGCCCGACGCGGGCGGTGTGAACGTGAACCCGGTGCCGGTGCGGGATTTGGATGAGCTCGCCGGCTGGGGTTGCACCGACCAGGAGACGTCGAATGGCGCTCCGAACGCCCACGGCTTGGCGTGAAACGTGACGGGTTTACCCTCGACAGCAAATGTGGGTCCACCGATCGACACTTCGGTCGATGCGTTCTTTGCGCTTCCCCAGTCGACCCGGAAGTCGGCCCTGTCCGTTGCTGTGGCACCGCTTGCGTCGGTGACCGTCACCTCGAGGCCGTAGTTCAACTCTGACTTCGTAGCCGAGAGCGAAGGGGCGTCGAAGGAAACCGACTTGGTGTCGAGCGCGCCCTGCGTCAGCGGGATCTTGTCGCCGGTCCAGCGCCACTCGTAGGTGAGGTCTCCGGTTCCAGAGCCCGACGCCGAGAACGTCGCGTGGTCACGGGTCTGGATGGCGCTCGGTCCGATGATACGAACCGTGGGCGCGGGATAGACGGGCTCGGTCGGGTTGTCCCCTGAGCCAGGCTGTGCCGGAGTCACGGGAATTACCGGCGGCGGTTTCGTCGGGTCTTCCGAGGTGGTCGTGCTGCCGTCGTCGCCGGAACCCGGGTCCGGGATCGAAGGCTTGACGGTTACCTTGACCGTGTCGACGGCCTCGGACTCGTCGGACCCGATGCTGAACCGGAACGCGAGGGTGTACGGACCTCCGGTCGAACGCGGAACCCGGAACTTGGCACTCGGCGTCTTCGGACCGGAACCGCTCAGCGTCTTGCCGTCGGGTTCGAGCCATTCGACCTCGGGGCTGATGCCGTCGCATAGGTCGCCGTTCTGGTCGACGGACTCCGGATCGAGGCAGAGCTGGGTCCAGCTGGCATCGGCGTTCGTGTCGCCGGTCGCGCGCCCCGTGAGCGCTACAACAGCGGGTATCGGACCGTCGGGACCCCGTATCGGCGTGGAGATCGTCTGATTGCGGCCGGCGTCGACCTCGAGACCTTCGTCTACTTCGGTCGTCAGAGTCGCCGTCGAGGCGTCGTTGCGGACCTGACCGGGTGATGCCGAGCGAGCAGCGAGGGCGACGGTGTCGTCGTCTTCATCGACCTCGATGTCGAGCTGCAACGTGGAGGAACTCGCGTCGACGTCGATGGCGTCGTCGGTCGAGCAACCGAGCAGCTGGAGCTTTCCCGTGCCGAGTTTGGCGCACGTCCATGCGTCCGATTCGGGCGCGTCGGGCTGACTCAGCTGTGCGTTTGCGGTCACCAGCGCAATGCCTCCATTCGCCGTCACCTCGCCTTGGTTGGTGAGCGAGAGACCGAGGTGTCCGGTTTGTCCACGCCGCGGCGACTCGTTCACTGCGATGTGGGGGATGAGCTGGGGACTGCGGACGATCGAGTCGGATTCGAATGCGGCGTCGACCGGAGTGCCCTCGCCGAAACGGGCCGATGCCTCCCAGGTGACGTCCTTCTCCTCGGTGCGCGCGATCGCGTTGAGCGCGAGCACCGGTAGAACTGCCTTCGGTTTCAGCGCTGCGTCGGATTCGTGGGTGCAGTCGACGCTGTCGCCGGCAGACTCCGCCCCGCCCGCTCCGTCGCAGGTCCAAGCGGAATCGGCGGACAGCTGGAGCTCGAGGTCGGTCGGGACTTCGAGCTCCACGGTCGCCAACGCACCCTTCTGCAGGACCGTGTTCGATGCGTTGCGGACCTCGATGCCGAATCGGGTGCTCTCGCCCACCACGAACGTGAGGTCAGCGCCGTCGTGCACGACATCGAAGCCGTCATCGGTATCGCGCAGGACGAACAGCGCCGGTGCGGCGTTGCCGGCGGGGACGACGGTGATCGTGTGCTCGTCGACGTCGACGCGGGAGCTGGGTTCGTCGATCGAGGGTCGGGTCGAGTCTCCGACCCAGGTGGCGACTGTGATCTTGCCCGCTCCGCTCTTCGCATCGTCGTGTGCGCGCACGGTCAGTGGCGCCACGAGCGGTGTGTCGCCGGCGATCGGGCCGTCGTGGTGACAGATCGTCTCGGCTTCCTCGGGCTCACAATCCCAGCCCGCCAGCTTCTGGTGGTCCACCACCAAGCCGTCAGGCGTGGAGATTGCGAGATGTGTGGTTTCGACGATGCTCGACCGATGATCGGCCGACGCGATCTCGACAGGCACACTCGCAGTTGACCCGGCTTCGATCGTCGCGTCGCCATCTCGGACCTGTGCATGAACTCCTCTCGTCGTCGGCAACGACACCCTCATCTCGACGTTCGCCTCGCCGTTGAGATTCCGTCCGTCGGCTGTCTCGATCGACACCCTCGTCGGTGCCTGATCCGTGCCCGTGTCGGACGCAGCTGTCATCGTCACCGACACGGGAGGTGGGCCGGCCATGGGGTCGAAACGCCCCGAGGTCGTGCAGCGGGCCGTGTTCGTCTCGCACTCCCATCCCGGCCCGGTGGCCGACCAGGTTTGTGCGTCCGGCGGGACAAAGTCGGCGACGGTGACCTTCGTCGACTCCAACGCAACGTCGCCGAGGTTGGTTACGAGGACTTCGTATTCGAGATCGGTGCCTGGAGTGACCTCGAGTGGCGCCCCACTGTCGACGAGGATCTCCGAATGTGGTCTGTCGTCGTCTGCGGCAGCCGACACTTTCGCAGCGAACCCAGCGCTGTCACCGGAGAGCGGAGCGATCGAGAGGTCTTCGGCGCGAACACCGGTGGGCATGTCGATCCCGATGAGCGCGGTCGTCGAACCCCCCTCCTCGAGCACAGTGGCTGGGTCGATCCGGCACCGCAGTTCGTCGCAGCTCCAAGAGGTCGGCCCCGAGACCCCGTCGAGCGAGCTCGAAGCCGTGTCGCGGACGGCGGTGATCGTCGTCGAGGCAGGTCCCGACACTTCGAAGCCCACTGCGGTCGCCTGCGCGGTTCCGACGTTGAGCACGCCGGCCGCGAGGACGGTCGCGCCGGAGCCCTCGGGCGGCTCGACGGGCGTCGCGTAGGCGATCAGACCAGGACTGGCCGGACCTTCCGGCTCCAGCGGAACCGGTTGAAGCGGGTCGGGCTGGGCGGCTCGAGCCGGTGCGACCGTGCCGACCGCGACGACGAGCGCGATGAGCGATGCGACGACCCGACGAGACATGGACCTCCTATCGGGTCGGTGGGGTCGGAAATGAGTGGGGGCACGCGTAGACTTTGCGGCCGGCCGCCCGCGCCTCGCGTCCGGTCAGCCAGCTTCAGTTCTCATCTATCCGTTCGTCGCGTCAGCGCGAAATCACGAGAGGTCGTCGTGCCCACCATCCAGCAGCTGGTCCGAAAGGGCCGCAAGTCGAAGCGCCGCAAGGAAGCGACTCCCGCGCTCCACGGAGCGCCGCAGCGGCGTGGCGTTTGCACGCGCGTGTTCACGATGACCCCGAAGAAGCCGAATTCGGCGCTGCGCAAGGTTGCCCGCGTCCGACTCACGGGCGGCACCGAGGTGACCGCGTACATTCCCGGCGAGGGCCACAACCTCCAGGAGCACTCGATCGTGTTGGTACGCGGTGGCCGTGTGAAGGACCTGCCCGGCGTTCGCTACAAGGTGATTCGCGGCAACCTCGACGCGTCCGGTGTGAGCGGTCGTCGCCAGGCCCGCAGTCGCTACGGCGCCAAGAGGGATTCGTAATGCCGCGCAAAGGACCAGCTCCTCGCCGCGAACTGCACCCCGACCCGGTCTATCAGTCGACGCTGGTGACCCAGTTCGTCCACAAGGTTCTCCAACGGGGCAAGCGCACGACTGCAGAACGCATCGTCTATGAGGCGCTCGCCATCGTCGAGCAGAAGACCGGCGGTGAGCCGATCGCCACCCTCAAACGAGCCGTCGACAACGTGCGCCCACAGCTCGAGGTCAAGAGCCGACGGGTCGGCGGTGCCACCTATCAGGTGCCGGTCGAGGTCCGTCCTCGTCGGGCGACGACCCTATCGATCCGCTGGATCGTCGACTTCTCCCGCAGCCGTCGTGAACGCACGATGGCCGACCGCCTTGCCAACGAGCTACTCGATGCCTCCAACGGCATCGGTGACTCGGTGAAGCGCAAGGAAGACATGCACAAGATGGCGGAGTCCAACCGGGCCTTCGCCCATTACCGCTGGTAGGCGTCGCCGGGCCCCTATCCTAGAGAGCTTCCACGACGGTGCGTCATCGGCTGCGGTGCGTGCCCGATGGTGCCTTCCGGGGCACGTGCCCTGAGACAACTCCCGTCATCTGTTCAACGCAACAAGGACACCAACGCGATGGCTGACCGAACCCCACTCGAGCGAACCCGCAACATCGGCATCATGGCCCACATCGATGCCGGTAAGACGACGACGACCGAGCGCATCCTCTACTACACCGGTCGCAGCTACAAGATCGGTGAGGTGCACGACGGCGCCGCAACGATGGACTGGATGGAACAGGAGCAGGAGCGCGGCATCACCATTACTTCCGCCGCCACCGCCTGCGACTGGAAAGACCACCGCATCAACATCATCGACACACCCGGCCACGTCGATTTCACTGTCGAGGTCGAGCGGTCGTTGCGCGTTCTCGACGGTGCAGTCGCTGTCTTCGATGGCGTCGCCGGGGTCGAGCCCCAGACCGAGACCGTGTGGCGTCAGGCCGACAAGTACAACGTGCCTCGCATGTGTTTCGTCAACAAGATGGACCGCACCGGCGCCGACTTCTTCTTCTGTCTCGACTCGATCCGTGAGCGGCTCAACTGTAAGACCGCGGTCATCCAGCTTCCGATCGGTGCCGAATCCGAGTACCAGGGCGTCGTCGATCTCGTGACGATGAAGGCGCTCGTCTGGCAGGGTGAGGACCTGGGCGCGAGCTGGGACGAGATCGACATTCCGGCCGAGCTCGCCGACCAAGCCGAGGAGTACCGCTCGGAGCTGCTCGAGACGATCGCCGACGTCGACGACACGATCATGGAGAAATACCTCGAGGGCGAGGACATCTCGGTCGACGAGATCAAGGCGGCGTTACGCAAGGGGACCGTCGACGGCGACATCGTGCCGATACTCAACGGCACCGCGTTCAAGAACAAGGGCGTGCAGCCGCTGCTCGACGCCGTCGTCGAGTACCTGCCGTCGCCGCTCGACCTCCCGCCGATCGAGGGCACCGACCCGAAGTCGGGCGATCCGGTCACTCGCAAGGCCGACGACGGCGAGCCGTTCTCTGCGCTGGCCTTCAAGATCATGACCGACCCCCATGTCGGAAAGCTCACGTATTTCCGCGTCTACAGCGGAACGCTCGAAAAGGGCGGGCAGGTGATGAACACCCGCACCACCAACACCGAGCGCATCGGTCGCCTGCTCGAGATGCACGCCAATTCACGCGAGGATCGCGACATCGCCTACGCGGGCGACATCATGGCCGGTATCGGTTGCAAGAACACGCGCACCGGCGACACGCTCTGCGACAAGAGCGCACCGATAGTGCTCGAGGACCTGGTCTTTCCCGATCCGGTCATCCACGTGGCCGTCGAGCCCAAGTCGACCGCCGACCAGGACAAGCTGGGCAAGGCGCTCATGGCGCTGTCCGAGGAGGACCCCACGTTCCAGGTCAGCACCGATCCCGACACCGACCAGACGATCATCGCCGGCATGGGCGAGCTGCACCTAGAGGTGCTCGTCGACCGCATGCTGCGCGAGTTCAAGGTCGACGCCAACGTCGGCAAGCCGCAGGTCGCTTACCGCGAGACGGTGAAGAACAGCGTCGAGGGTCACACCTACACCCACAAGAAGCAGACCGGTGGCGCCGGCCAGTTCGCCGAGGTCACGATATCGCTCGAGCCGACCGGCCCGGGTGGCGGATACGACTTCGTCGACGAGATCAGCGGCGGCCGCATCCCCAAGGAGTACATCCCTTCGGTCGGCCACGGCATCGTCGAAGCGATGACCTCCGGCGTGCTCGCGGGCTATCCGGTCGTCGACCTTCGCGCCCGCCTGACCGACGGCAAGACCCACGACGTCGACTCGTCGGAGATGGCGTTCAAGATCGCCGGGACCATGTGGTTCAAAGAGGCGATGCGACTGGCGAAGCCGGTGCTCCTCGAACCGATCATGGATGTCGAGGTCGTCACTCCCGACGACTATCTCGGCGATGTGATCGGCGACATCAACAGCCGACGAGGGCAGGTTCAGGGGTCCGAACAGCGAGGCAACAACCAGGTCGTGACGGCGATGGTTCCCTTGTCGGAGATGTTCGGATACGCTACCGACTTGCGTTCGCGCACCCAGGGTCGCGCCACGTACACGATGCAGTTCGACTCCTACCAGGAGACGCCTTCATCAGTCCAGGAAGAGATCGTCGCTCGCGTTCGAGGCGAGTGATTTTCGTAGTCCGTAACAGGACTTCGTAGTCCGTAACAAGAACAAGCGCAGGGAAGAGTCATGTCCAAGGAGACGTTCGAACGCAACAAGCCCCACGTCAACGTGGGCACGATGGGTCACATCGACCACGGCAAGACCACCTTGACCGCGGCGATCACCAAGGTGCTCTCCGAGAACGTCGACGGCTCGGCGTTCACCGATTTCGAGAACATCGACAACGCTCCCGAGGAGCGCGAGCGCGGCATCACGATCAACGTGAGCCATGTCGAGTACGAGACCGACAACCGCCACTACGCGCACGTCGACATGCCCGGTCACGCCGACTACATCAAGAACATGATCACCGGCGCCGCCCAGGTCGACGGAGCGATCCTGGTGGTGTCCGCCGCCGACGGCCCGATGCCCCAGACCCGTGAGCACGTGCTGCTCGCCCGTCAGGTCGGCGTGCCCAAGATCGTGGTGGCGCTGAACAAGATCGACATGGTCGACGACGAGGAGCTCCTCGAGCTCGTCGAGATGGAGACCCGCGAGCTGCTCGACGAGTACGAGTTCCCCGGCGACGACACTCCGATCATCAAAGTGTCGGCGCTCAAGGCGCTCGAAGGCGATGCCGACGCGGCGCAGGGCGTTCTCGATCTCATGAACGAGGTCGACACCTACATCCCCGAGCCCGTTCGCGACATCGACAAGCCGTTCCTGATGCCGATCGAGGATGTGTTCTCGATCACCGGCCGCGGCACCGTCGTAACCGGTCGTGTCGAACAGGGCGTGCTCAACACGGGCGACGAGATCGAGATCGTCGGTATCAAGGACACCTCGGCGACGACCTGCACGGGCGTCGAGATGTTCCGCAAGCTGCTCGACCAGGGCCAGGCGGGCGACAACATCGGCGCGCTCCTGCGAGGCACCGACAAGGACGAGGTTCAGCGTGGCCAGGTGCTCGCCGCACCGGGTTCGATCACACCCCACACCGAGTTTGAGGCTCAGGTCTACGTGCTCAACAAGGACGAGGGCGGACGCCACAAGCCTTTCCAGACCGGCTACAGGCCGCAGTTCTACTTCCGCACGACCGACGTGACCGGCCACATCGAGCTGACGAGCGCCGAGATTTGCATGCCCGGTGACAACGCCGAGATGAAGGTCGAGCTGATCGCGCCGATCGCCATGGACGAGGGTCTCCGATTCGCCATCCGCGAGGGTGGCCGTACCGTCGGTGCGGGCTCGGTCACGAAGATCCTCAAGTAGACATGGCGGCGTCGCAGAAGATCCGCATTCGCCTGAAGGCGTACGACCACGAGGTCATCGACCAGAGCTCGAAGAAGATCGTCGAGACCGTCAAGCGCACCCAGGCCGAGGTTCGCGGTCCGATCCCGTTGCCGACCGAGAAGCATCGCTACACGGTCGTGCGCGGGCCCTTCAAGGACAAGGACTCTCGCGAGCACTTCGAGATGCGGATCCACAAGCGGCTGCTCGACATCGTCGAACCATCGCCCAAGACCGTCGACTCGCTCCAGCGACTCGACCTCCCCGCCGGCGTCGACATCGAGATCAAGATCCAACAGGTGTGAGTTTCGCTTCGGAACCAGAGGTTCCGAAGCGAGCTTGAAGGTGCGGCCTGGCGGCCGCGCTCGCCTGGCAATCGTGCGGCTTCGCCGCCGATTACGGCTGGTCGCAAGACCGGTCGATAGAGTGCCGGCGGTGGAGAGCTTCGACGCCGACTTCGTAGTGCGGGTAGCGATCGGTCTGTTGGTTATCACCGCGCCGTTCGACCCGGTCAAGCTGCTCTTCTTCAACGAGATAGTTGCATCACAGGGGCAGAACCGGACGGCTGCGGCGACGAAGCTGGCGCTGTATGTCGCGTTGATCCTGGCGATCGCAGCGCTCGTTGGCAAGGAACTGCTCGAGGCGATGGGCATCAACCTCGACGTGTTCGGAGCGGTCGGCGGGCTCGTCATCGCGGGGATGGGCTTCGAGATGCTCTACGGGGGAGACGCCCCCAAGGCACAAGGGCAAGAGGAGCGCGACGAGGGACCCCAAGACGGAAACGGCCTTCTGATCCCGCTGGCCATCCCGCTCATCGCCGGACCGGGCTCGATCACGACGACGATCACCTTCGCGTCCCAGAACACCTCGGCAAAGGGCCTGGCAACAATGGCGATAGCGATCGGCGTCGTAACCGTCGTGACCTTCGTGTTCTACCGGTACCTCGGCGATCTACTCGCCAAGGTCAAGCCGACGACGGTTGCGATCCTCGCTCGCCTCGGTGGCCTCGTTCTCGCCACCCTGGGCTTCCAGATGGTCCTGAACGGCCTCAAGAACTTCTTCGCCTGACCGTGGTGGTTGCGAGATAGCGATACTGCGCGACCCCGGTGTCAGACCAAAGTTTCACTTGTGACCCCGGTGTCAGACCAAAGTTTCACTTCGAGGCGAGTTCGACCCGGAGTAGTTACAGGTGGCGTCTCTTGCGGCTCTCCGCCAGGGCTTCCTCGGCGATCTGATGGCGCTGCATGTACGTCGAGATGAACGCCTGGAGGGTCGCGACCATCGGCAATGCCAGCAGTGCGCCTACCGGACCCAGGATCGCGGCTCCGGCGATGACCGCGCCGAAGGCCACCGCCACGTGGATCTCCATCGTGTGGGCTGTGATACGTGGTGCGAAGAGATAGTTCTCGATCTGTTGATAGACGATGACGAACCCGAGCGCCCACGCGCCCTTCACAGGGTCGTCGAGCGTCGCGATCAGCACTGGCAATGCGCCGGCTATGTAGGTGCCGACGACCGGGATGAACTGGCTGAACGCACCTACCCACAGCGCCATCGGGAGCGGAAAGGGCACACCGATCATCATGAACGCGGGCCAGTGGAAGGCGGCGGAGAGCAGCGCCAGGATGCCCCTCGAAGCGATGTAACCGCCGGTCTTTTCGATTGCCAGATCCCACAGCCCCAGCACCTCGTGCTGGCGGTGAGCCGGGAGGAAGCTGCAGATCACCCGTCGCAGCTTCGGGCCCTCGGCCACCAAGTAGAACGTGAACAGCGCGATGGTGAAGATCTGGAACAACAGTCCCAAGATCGTCGCTCCCCAGTTGACGAGGTCGTCGGCGAAGCTCGTCGCCAGGTCCTGCAGCCCGCCGTCGTCGACGAAATCGTTTTGGATCTCGTCGGTGTCGATGTCGACATCGAAGGTGTCGTTGATCCAGGTCTCGATGTCCTCGATGTAGTCGGGTGCGTTGTCGGCAAAATCGGTGATCTGGTCGGCGAGCACGGTGCCCATGGCGAACCCGAACCCGATCGTGAGCACCAGAACCCCTCCGAAGACGATCCAGGTGCCGATTCCTCGCCGGACACCTCGTCGCTCGAGGCGATTCACGAACGGCTCGATCGCAAACGACAGAAACAGCGACACGATGAGGACGATGAAGAACGACCGCAGCGAGCTGAGTATGCCCCGGCTGTAGTAGAGCACCGCGATCCCGGCGAAGAACCAGATCATCGCCCGCGGCACCCACGACGGCATGCCGTGGGATCGATCGGCAGGTGGTTCGTCGGTGGCGGATTCGGTCATTTGGTCGCCCGGCGCGCGTCGGTGTCGGAGATGGCCACGAACGGTGGTCGGGCCAACCTAACCCACACCGCAGGTGCGGTTGGGGATCGGAACCGCCCCGGTTAGGCTT
Organism: Acidimicrobiales bacterium; assembly: GCA_965216815.1. GTDB lineage: Bacteria > Actinomycetota > Acidimicrobiia > Acidimicrobiales > SHLQ01 > JADFOM01. The sequence continues at coordinate 1,380,817 of OZ244202.1, forward strand.
GCGGGACTGCACGGGACGGCCCATGCGCCGACTCGTGACACCTCTTCGAAAATCGAAGTCTGCACAGGCCCGAGCGGCACCGCCCGCGAGGGAACCACGCAGCACAATCAAGATCTCGCTCCGCCAGGATTCCTGCGCGGAGCGTTCGCGTGACGGGGTCCGGATCGGGTCGCGTACTTCCAAAACAGGATTGACGCCATGGCGAACAAGGCAATCGTCGGCCGCAAGGTCGGCATGACACAGGTCTGGGACGACGACAACCGCATCGTGCCGGTCACCGTCGTCGAGGTCACGCCTTGCCGTGTCGTGCAGATCAAGCACCCCGACACCGACGGCTACAGCGCCCTGCAGGTCACCTTCGGTCGGCGCGACGAGTCGAAACTCACCCAGCCCGAGGCCGGGCACTTCGCCAAGGCGGGAGTCGAACCGGGCACGAAGCTTGTCGAACTGCGCGTTGACGATGTGAGCGAGTACGAGGTCGGCCAGGAGCTGACCGTCGATCTGCTCGAGTCGGGCGAACTGGTCGACGTCACCGCTGTCAGCAAGGGCAAGGGATTCGCCGGTGCGATGAAGCGACACGGCTTCTCGGGTCAGCGCGCGTCGCACGGTGCCCACAAAGTGCACCGCAAGCCAGGCGCTGTCGGGCAGTGCGCTACCCCTTCTCGGGTGTTTCGGGGCAAGAAGATGCCTGGCCGCATGGGTGGCGACAAGGTGACGGTCCTCAACCTCGAGGTCGTCCGATCCGACGTCGACCAGAACGTCGTCTTGGTGCGCGGCGGCGTACCCGGCCCCAAGGGAGGGGCCGTCGTCATCCGCAACGCGGTCAAGGGCGGCGCGGTGAACGGAGCTAAGTCATGACCGCACTCACGATCAAGACCGTGTCGGGCTCCGACGCAGGCTCTGTCGACCTCGACACCGACAAGTTCGGTCTCGAGCCAAACGTTGCGGTCATGCACCAGGTCGTCACCGCGCAGCTCGCGGCTCGACGTGCGGGAACCCAGAGCACCAAGACCCGCGCCCAGGTGCGCGGCGGCGGTGCAAAGCCGTGGAAGCAGAAGGGCACGGGTCGCGCCCGCCAGGGCTCGATCCGTTCGCCGCAATGGCGCGGTGGCGGTGTGGCGCTCGGCCCAAAGCCACGAAGCTACGCGCAGCGCACGCCGAAGAAGATGGTGCGACTCGCTCTCTGGTCGGCGCTGTCCGATCGCGCAGCCGACGACAAGGTCGTCGTCATCGACTCCTGGGGTTTCGACTCCCCGAAGACCAAGGACGCCATCGCTGCCCTCGAATCGCTCGGTCTCGAAGGTCGGGTCCTCGTGGTCGCCGACCGCGACGACATCAACACCTGGAAGAGCTTCAACAACCTCCAGCACGTGCACGTGATCAGCGTTGGGGAGTTGAACGCGTACGACGTGTTGGTCTCGGACTATGTCGTGTTCACCGCGGCGACCATAGAGGCGACACAGGGTTCTGGGGAGGCGTCATGAGCGATCCGAGAGACATCGTGATCGAGCCGATCGTGTCCGAGAAGACCTACGAGCTGCTCGAGCAGAACACCTACACGTTCCGAGTGCACCCCGATGCCACCAAGCCGCAGATCCGCGAAGCGGTCGAGTCGGTCTTCGATGTCACGGTCTTGAACGTGAACACCGCGAACCGCAAGGGAAAGCGCAAGCGAAACCGCCGCAACTTCACGTTCGGCACACGGCCCGACATCAAGCGCGCCTACGTCACCCTCGCCGAGGGCGACTCGATCGAATTGTTCGAGGTCTGAACCAGCCATGGCACTCCGCAAACGCAAGCCGACCAGCCCCGGGCGACGTTTCCAGACTTCATCGGACTTCTCCGAGATCACCGAGACCGATCCCGAGCGCAGCCTGGTCGTCAAGAAGACCAAGACCGGCGGTCGCAACAACGCCGGCCGCAAGACCTCGCGCCACCGTGGCGGTGGCCACAAGCAGCGGTATCGCAAGATCGATTTCCGCCGCAACAAGGACGGTGTGCCCGCCAAGGTCGCGTCGGTGGAGTACGACCCGAACCGAAGTGCCCGCATCCTCTTGCTCCACTATCACGACGGCGAGAAGCGCTACATCCTCGCCCCCGAAGGTGTCGGCGTCGGAGAGACCCTGCAGTCGGGCCAGGGCGCCGAGATCAAACCTGGAAACGCGCTGGCTCTGCGCTACATCCCCGTCGGCACGACGATTCACAGCGTGGAGCTGAAGCCGGGCGGCGGGGCAAAGATGGCGCGCAGTGCAGGCTCGTCGGTGCAGCTGGTCGCCAAGGAAGGCGATCATGCGACGTTGCGCCTTCCCTCGACCGAGATGCGGCGCGTTCCCATCGACTGCATTGCGACCGTCGGAGTGGTCGGCAACGCAGAGCACGAGCTGGTCAAGATCGGCAAGGCAGGCCGAAACCGCTGGAAGGGAAAGCGCCCCCAAACTCGCGGCGTCGCGATGAACCCGGTCGACCATCCACACGGTGGTGGCGAGGGCAAGACCTCGGGTGGTCGCCACCCGGTGTCGCCGTGGGGCAAGCCCGAGGGCCGCACCCGAAATCGCAAGAAAGAGTCCGAGAAGATGATCGTGCGCCGGCGCCGTTCGCGCGGGTCACGGAGGTAGAGCGAAATGCCAAGAAGTCTCAAGAAGGGCGCCTTCGTCGACGACCACCTTCTGAAGAAGGTCGATGCGCTAAACGACAGCGGCGAGAAGCAGGTCGTGAAGACCTGGTCGCGTCGGTCGACGATCATCCCCGAGATGGTCGGCCACACGATCGGTGTGCACGACGGGCGCAAGCACGTACCGGTCTACATCACCGAATCGATGGTCGGTCACAAGCTCGGCGAGTTCGCGCCGACGCGCACGTTCAGGTTCCACATGGGACAAGAGCGGGCGGTTCGGCGATGACCGCGACCAAGACCAACGAGCGTCCCGGTACCCGGGCTCAGGTCAGGTACGCGCGCGTGTCGGCCTACAAGGCCCGCGAGATCCTCGACCTGATCAGGGGCAAGTCCTACGGCGAGGCGACCGACATATTGACCTTTTCCGAGCGCGATGTCTCCGACATCGTCCTCAAGTGTCTCGAGTCGGCGGTGGCCAATGCCGAACACAACGACAGCCTCGAAGCCGAGGAGCTCTACGTCGCCGCTTGTTACGCCGACGAAGGACCGACGCTCAAGCGCTGGCGTCCCCGGGCACGTGGCCGCGCTACGCGCATCCGCAAACGAACCTGCCACATCACGATCATCGTTGCCCGCTACAGCGAAGCAGAGCTCGAGCGGTTGCGGTCGACCGATCGGATGACGGGTTCGAGCGCTCAGGCGGCGGCCGCACGCCGTGCCCGCGTCGAACGCAGCCGTGCGCGCGCCGAGGCCGAAGAACACGACCACGATCACGAGGACGACAGCTCTGCTGGGTCCGCCGAAGGCGGCGATGACAGGGCCGAAGCGCCGAGCGTCGACGAAGTCGTCGCCTCGACACTCGAGGCCGTCGACACCGAGGAGTCAGTCGACACCGAGGAGTCAGTCGACACCGAGGAGTCCGCCGACGCCGGCGAGAGCGAAGGCGCTGGGGATGAACCGGAGGACTCGAAGGGGTCCGCCGAAGGCGGCGAGAGCGAAGGCGCTGGGGATGCACCGGAGGGCTCGGAGGGGTCCGCCGAAGGCGGCGAAGATGAGGGAGAGAGCTGATGGGCCAGAAGGTCAACCCCTACGGGTTCCGGCTCGGGGTCACCACCGATTGGAAGTCGCGCTGGTTCGCCGATCGCGAAGAGTACGCCGACTTCATCATCGAGGATTGGCAGATCCGCGACTTCATCATGGGTCGCCTGCCGCACGCGGCGATCAGCCGCATCGAGGTCGAGCGCACCCGCGATCGACTCCGCATCGACGTGCACACCGCACGCCCCGGCATAGTCATCGGTCGCCGCGGCAGCGAGGCCGACCGGCTGCGGGCTGGGTTGTCGGAGATCACCGGCAACAACAAGGTGCAGCTCAACATCCAGGAGATCAAGCAGCCCGAGCTCGACGCGGCGCTCATCGCGCAGGGTGTAGCCGATCAGCTCCAAGGCCGCGTGGCGTTCCGCAGGGCGATGAAACGAGCCGTGCAGAATGCGCAGAAGGCCGGCGCGTTGGGCATCCGGGTGCAGTGTTCGGGTCGTCTCGGCGGCTCGGAGATGGCGCGCACCGAGTGGTACCGCGAAGGTCGGGTGCCGCTTCACACGCTGCGTGCCGACATCGACTACGGCTTCCGCGAGGCCCACACGACCTACGGACGCATCGGTGTGAAGGTGTGGATCTACAAGGGCGACATCCTGCCCTACAAGACCCAGGCCGAGGACAAGATCAGTCGCGAGGCCGCCATGGCGGTCGGCGAGACGAGTGGTCAAACCAAGCCGACCAAGGTGGTGTCGTCGGCGGGTCGCAAGACCGACGAAGGTGCCGAACCGGACGAGGAGACGCCTGTCGAGGAGCTCGCGCCGCTCGTCAAGGAAGCCGATCCCGAGTTCGAGAAGTTGCTCGCGGAGGAAGAGGAGATCGAGCGCTCCACCCGCGAGCACCACGAGACGCCGCATTTCCGCCCCGGCGACGCGGACTGAGGATGTGACGAAATGCTGATGCCGAAGAAGGTTCGACACCGCAAGCAACAGCGCGGCCGCACGCGTGGCATGGCGAAGGGTCAGACCTCCGTCGAGTTCGGGGACTACGGGGTGCAGGCGCTCGAACCGGGCTGGATCACCGCTCGTCAGATCGAGGCAGCCCGTATCGCGATGACACGTCACATCAAGCGAGGCGGGAAGGTGTGGATCAACGTCTTCCCCGACAAGCCGGTCACAGAGAAGCCGGCCGAGACCCGCATGGGTTCGGGCAAGGGCAACCCCGAACGCTGGGTCGCGGTCGTGAAGCCCGGCCGTGTCATGTTCGAGCTGTCCTACAGCGACGAGACCGTGGCGCGTGAGGCGATCGATCGCGCCATACAGAAGCTGCCGATCAAGGCGCGCTTCATCGAGCGGGAAGAGGGTTTCTGACAATGGCCAAGAAATCGTCATTGACCGAGCTCGGCGACACCGACCTGCTTGAGAAGCTGTCGGAGTCTCGTGAAGAGCTGTTCAACCTCCGGTTCCAGAACATCACCGGCCAGCTCGACAACTCGGCCCGGCTCGGCCAGATGCGCCGTGAGATCGCACGCATCAACACCGAGCTCCGGGCCCGTGAGATCGCGGCGGCCGAGGCACTCGAAGGCGCGGAAGGCGAAGACCGATGAGCGAAGAGCGCAACGTCTCGAATGACCGAAATGACCGCAAGGTCCGCGAGGGCATGGTCGTGTCGACGTCGATGGATCGCACAGCGGTCGTCACGACGACCGAGAGGACCCGCCACCGACGCTATGCGAAGACGGTTCAGCGCACGACGAAACTGTACGTGCACGACGCCGAAAACGAGCTGTCGGTCGGTGACCGCGTGCGCGTGGTCGAGACCAGGCCGCTTTCGAAGCTGAAGCGCTGGCGGCTCGACGAAGTGCTCGAGAAGGCCAAGTAGCCATGATCCAGCAGGAGAGTCGGCTGAAGGTCGCCGACAACAGCGGAGCGCGCGAGGTGTTGTGCATCAAGGTGCTCGGCGGCTCGAAACGCCGCTACGCGTCGATCGGTGACGTCATCGTCGCCACCGTCAAGGACGCCATCCCCGGTGCCGGCGTCAAGCGCGGCGATGTAGTGCGTTGTGTTGTCGTTCGCACGAAGAAGGAACGGCGTCGGCCCGACGGGTCCTACATCCGTTTCGACGAGAACGCAGCGGTATTGATCAACGAACAGGAACAGCCCCGCGGGACCCGCATCTTCGGCCCCGTCGGCCGAGAGCTGCGAGACAAGCGCTTCATGCGCATCGTGTCGCTCGCCCCGGAGGTGTTGTGATGAAGATCCGCAAAGGCGATCGGGTCCGGGTGCTCTCGGGCAAGGATCGAGGCCTCGAAGGCGAGGTCATGTTCGCTTTCCCCGACGAGGACAAGGTCATCGTCGAGGGCGTCAACATGATGAAGAAGCACCAGAAGCCCCAACAGCAGAACCAGCCGGGCGGGATCATCGACATCGACATGCCGATGCACGTCTCGAACGTGGCGATCCTCTCTCCGACCGACGGCAAACCGACCCGCGTCGGATACCGCTTTACGCCCGAGGGCAAGAAGGTACGCATCTGCCGCAGGACTGGAGCCGATCTCGATGGCTGACACCGCAACGATGCCGCGACTCAAAGCGAAGTACCTCGAAGAGGTCCGCGGCGCACTCCAGGACGATCTGGGGCTCTCCAACATCATGGAGGTTCCAAAGATCGACAAGATCGTCGTCAACATGGGCGTCGGTGGTGCCGTCGCCCAGTCGAGGCTGATCGAGGGCGCCACCAACGATCTCGCGACCATCACAGGCCAGCAGCCGACCGTGACCCGTGCGAAGACGTCCATTGCCTCGTTCAAGCTCCGCGAGGGCCAGGCGATCGGTGTGAAGGTCACGATGCGAGGCGACCGGATGTATGAGTTCCTCGACCGTCTGATCAGCCTTGCGATTCCCCGCATCCGTGACTTCCGCGGCCTGCGGCCCAAATCGTTCGACGGCAACGGCAACTACACGTTTGGCGTCACCGAACAGCTGATCTTTCCGGAGATCGATTACGACCAAGTCGACACGACCCGAGGGATGGACATCACCATCGTGACAACCGCAACCACCGACGAAGCCGGGAAGGCGCTCCTCGAGGCCTTCGATTTCCCGTTCCGGCGCGAGGGGCAGTGATGGCGAAGAAAGCGCTCAGAAACAAACAGAAGAAGACACCGAAGTTCAAGGTTCGGGCCTACACGCGTTGCCGCAAGTGCGGCCGGCCGCGCTCGGTCTACCGCAAGTTCGGTTTGTGCCGGGTGTGCCTGCGAGAGCTGGCTCACGCCGGGGAGATTCCCGGTATCACGAAGGCGAGCTGGTGAGGAGGTGCGCTGAACAATGTCGATGACCGATCCCATCGCGGACATGCTCACCCGCATCCGCAACGCAAACGTCGCCATGCACGATGGCGTGTCGATGCCGAGCTCGAAGCTCAAGGTGTCTCTCGCCGAGGTGCTCCGTTCCGAGGGCTACATACAGGACTTCAACGTCGCCGACGAGGGCGGACCTTCGAAGACCCTCAAGATCGACATGAAGTACTCGCCCGATCGCGAACGTGTGATCTCAGGGCTCCAGCGCGTCTCCAAGCCGGGCCTGCGCGTGTACTCGAAATCGAACGACATCCCCCGCGTGCTCGGCGGACTCGGCGTTGCGGTCGTGTCCACGAGCAAGGGGCTGATGAGCGACCGCGAAGCACGGAAGCGTCACATGGGTGGCGAGATCCTGTGCTTCGTGTGGTGAGGGAGGACGTATGTCGCGAGTAGGCAGCGCCCCGATCGCAGTGCCCGATGCGGTGACCGTGAAGGTGACCGGCGCGGACATCGAAGTGAGCGGTCCCAAGGGCACCCTCACCCAGTCGATTCCCGAACCGATCACCGCGCGCGAAGACGACGGATCGATAGTCGTCGAGCGTCCCGACGACACCAGCCAGTCCAAGGCCCTGCACGGCCTTTCGCGCTCGCTCATCAACAACATGGTGGTCGGCGTCACAGAGGGCTTCTCTAAGGAGCTCCAAATCGTTGGCGTCGGCTACCGCGCCAACGCCAAGGGCAAGGACAAGCTCGAACTGTCGCTCGGGTTCAGCCACACGATCGAGGTCAACGCTCCGGAAGGGGTCACCTTCGAGGTGCCAGAGGCGACCCAGATCATCGTGTCGGGCATCGACAAGCAGCAGGTCGGCCAGACAGCGGCAAACATCCGCTCGCTTCGCAAGCCCGAGCCCTACAAGGGCAAGGGCGTGCGCTACGTCGACGAGCGGGTCATCCGCAAAGCCGGGAAGGCAGCGAAGTGAGCACCACACACGAACGTCGAGTGGGTCGATTGCGTCGGCACCGGCGCACACGCAAGAAGGTGCGCGGCAGCGCGGAGCGTCCGAGGCTTGCCGTGTTCCGGTCGAACCGGCACATCTCGGCTCAGCTCATAGACGACGATCGAGGGGTCACGCTCGCGTCGGCGTCGACGCTGGAAGCAGATCTTCGGTCGGGATCGACTGGCAACGTCGCTGCCGCGACGGCTGTCGGAGCCCGTATCGCGGATCGAGCCAAGGAAGCGGGCGTCACCCAGGTCGTGTTCGACCGCGGTGGCTACATCTATCACGGTCGCATCGCTGCGGTCGCCGACGCGGCTCGCGAAGCCGGACTGGAGCTCTAGAGATGGCCAGAGACGAACGATCGAACGAACAGGGTCTGCGCGAGTCGCGGGTCATCAACATCAACCGTGTCGCCAAGGTCTCCAAGGGCGGTCGACGGTTCAGCTTCACCGCGCTCGTCGTGATCGGAGATGGTGCCGGCCGGGTGGGTCTCGGCTACGGCAAGGCCAAAGAGGTGCCGTTGGCGATCCAAAAAGGCACCGAGGAGGCGCGTCGCAACCTGTTCGCGGTTCCGCTCGCCGGGTCAACGATCGTGCACCCGATCATCGGCGAGACCGGTGCGGGCCGCGTCATGCTCAAGCCTGCGGCTCCCGGTACCGGTGTGATTGCCGGTGGTGCCGCTCGTGCGATCCTCGAGGAGGCCGGCATCCACGACGTACTCTGCAAGTCGCTCGGGTCTCCGAACCACATCAATGTCGCGCGCGCGACGATCGCAGGTCTGCAAGGGCTCAAGCGCCCTGACGAGGTCGCGGCACTGCGTGGCCTCGACCCCGAGGACTGCGTGCCGGGAGCTCTGTTGCACTCCTACCGGCGTGCCGAGAGCCGCATGGCCGGCGACAGCGACGTCAAGGCCGAGGCCGCGCGCTGATGGCAGGCATCAAGGTCACCCAGATCCGCTCGTCGATCGGCATCAAGCCCAAGCAGCGCGGCACGCTTCGTGCGCTCGGACTCGGTCGCATCGGCAAGACCAACGAACTACCCGACCGAGCCGAGATCCGCGGCATGATCGCCAGGGTCCCGCACTTGGTCGAGGTCGAGGAGACAGCATGAAGGTGCACGACCTCAAGCCCCCGGAGGGCTCGAAGAAGCGCGCGAAGCGAGTCGGGCGCGGAATCGGCGGCAAAGGCGGAAAGACCGCCGGTCGCGGAACCAAGGGCCAAAAGGCCCGCAGCAAGGTCCCGGTTGCGTTCGAGGGCGGGCAGATGCCGCTCATTCAGCGAGTGCCCAAGTTGCGTGGCTTCCGCAACCCCTTCCGCGTCGAGTATCAGGCGATAAACCTTGACACGATCGACGAGTCGGGGCTCGACGAGGTTACCCCCGACTCGCTACGCGAGAAGGGCCTGATCTCGAAGGGATCTCTCGTCAAGGTTCTCGGCCGCGGAGAGATCTCCCGAGCGGTCACCGTCAAGGCACATGCCTTCTCGAAGTCGGCGGCCGAGGCGATCACCGCAGCCGGTGGTTCCGTCGAAACGGTCGACAAGCCGTTCGGCGACAGGCGACCACCCGCCGACGGGAATGCGCTCAGCAACCGTTAGGTTTTCAAACTTGGGGCCGCTGGTCCCTGACACACCTGCGAGCGGCTAGCGTCGAGGCGCAGCCACCCGCTCTGGAGGACATCGAAGCGTGCTGTCGAAGCTTGTCAACATGTTCAGGGTGCCGGATCTTCGCACGAAGATCCTGTTCACGTTGTTCATGCTGGGGCTCTACCGGCTCGGGTCGTTCATTCCCGCGCCGGGAATCGACCTCGAGGCCGTTCAGCTTCTCAACAACCGCGCCAACCAGGGAGGCGTGCTCGCGTTCATCCAGCTCTTCTCGGGAGGAACGCTCACCCGCTTCGCCGTGTTCGCGCTCGGCATCATGCCGTACATCACTTCGTCGATCATCATGCAGATCCTCGGCGTGGTCATCCCGAAGATCGAACAATGGCAGCAACAGGGTGCCGTGGGTCAGCGCAAGATCACCCAATGGACCCGCTATCTGACCATCGCGATCGCGATGGTCCAGGCGACCAGCTTCGCGTTCTTGTTCCACAACGGAAGTCCGATCACCGGGTCCGGTGTCGATCTGCTTCCAAACTTCCACATCGGAAGCGTCACGCTCGTCGTGTTGACTCTCACCGCCGGCATGGCGTTGCTCATGTGGATGGGCGAGCTCATCACCCAGCGCGGCATCGGTAACGGCATGTCGCTGCTGATCTTCGCCGGCGTAGTCGCGACCCTGCCATCGCAGCTCTCGCTCGTGCAGGCCGAGAACGGAACGATCGCGATGTGGACGATGATCCTCGTCGGCGTGGCGTTGTTGTTCGCGATCGTGTTCGTCGAACAAGGCCAGCGACGCATTCCCGTGCAATTTGCCAAGCGTGTTGTCGGCCGACGCATGTACGGCGGCCAGAGCACGTACATTCCGCTCAAGGTCAACCAGTCGGGCGTGATCCCGATCATCTTCGCGAGCTCGGTTCTGTATCTCCCACAGCTGATCGCGGTGGCGCTACCCAACGACGGGTGGGGTGCGGATATTCAGAAGTGGGTGAACGACCATCTCGCCGACCCGGCCGATCCGTTCTATCTCGCCATCTTCGGGTTGTTGATCGTCGGGTTCGCCTACTTCTACACTGCGATCACCTTCGACCCCGCCAAGCAGGCCGACACTATTCGTAAGCAGGGCGGTTTCATCCCCGGCATCCGGCCGGGCCCCCAGACCGAGCGGTACTTGTCGAAGATCTTGTCGCGAATCACCCTGCCAGGTGCCCTGTTCATCGCTGCGGTCGCGCTGGTGCCGTCGATTCTCATCGCGATCTTCCTCGACAACTCGGTCAGCGGTGGCTTCAGCGGCGGCGCAGGCGCCTACCAGTTCGGCGGAATCTCGCTGCTCATCGCCGCGGGCGTTGCGCTCGAGACGATGAAGCAGATCGACAGTCAGCTGATGATGCGCAACTACGAGGGTTTCCTCAACCAGTGAAGCTCGGCGACGTCGGCAACGAGCCGTTCGCCGATGTCCCCAAGCCTCTCGCCGGTATTCGTATCCTCGCCATCGAGCAGATGGCGGCGCTTCCGTTCGCGACCCAGCTCTTGGCTCGCCTCGGCGCCGACGTGGTCAAGGTCGAGCATCCGTCGACGGGCGACAGCGGCCGAGGCTCGGTTCCGTTCGTCACCGACCCGTCGGGCCGCCAGGTCGGGGCCACCTTTCTTCGCAGCAACCTCAACAAGCGCAGTCTTGCCGTCGATCTCAAGAAGGCGGAGGGCGTCGATCTCGTGCTCCGACTCGCGCCGCGATTCGACGTCGTGTGCGAGAACTTCAAGGCCGGCACCGCCGACCGGCTCGGCGTCGGCTACGAAGCGGTTTCGTCAGTGCACCCCGAGGTCGTGTACCTCTCGGTGTCGGGCTTCGGTCAGGACCCCCGCTCGCCCTATGTCGATCGCGCCGCCTACGCCGCGATCGTCGAGGGGATGTCGGGCATCTACGAGTACAAGCGCGCCAAGGATCGACCGCCCACAGCCAACCCCGTCGGGGCGCTCGGTGACATCAGCTCGGCGCTGTTCGGTGTCGTAGGCGTGCTCGCGGCTCTTCGACACCGGGATGTCACCGGCGAGGGTCAACACATCGACATCGCCATGCTCGACGCGACCGTCGCCATGACCGACCTCGTCGCGAACTTCTACTCGATGGGCATCCCCAGCGAGGCCGAGTGCGGGGTCGGCATCGTCGAAACGTTCGCCGCGAACGACGGTCACTTCGTGCTTCAGGTGGTGCGCGAACACCACTTCGAGATCCTCGCGAACGAGGTCGGCGAGCCGGGGTGGGTCGACGACGAACGCTTCGGCTCTCGCGCCGGATGGCAGGAGCATCTAGACGACACCCTCCGACCCGGCATCGAACGCTGGGCGGCCGACAAGAGCGCGGCGGACGCCGTGGCCGCGCTGTCGGCTGCTGGTCTCGCTGCGGGCGTGTCGCAGACGAGCGCACAGGTTGCCGCCGACCCGCACTTGGCGGTTCGGAACATGCTGGTCGAGATGCCACGCCCCGACGACGTCGACACGCCCGTGCTCGTGCCCGGCAACCCGGTGAAGATGTCCAAGGTCGCCGACGGACCCGAGACCCGCGTGCCATGGCTGGGCGAACACACCGACGACGTACTCGCCGACGAGCTGGGTCTGGGCCGAGACGAAATCCGACGACTGCGCGACCGCGGCGTGGTCGGCTGAGGTGAACCGAAGGATTAGGCCAAGCTCGATTCGATGCGCCACCTCGTGCCCGAGCGTCGCCGCCGACGAGCGCGACCGGTCGTTCAGCCGCTGCCCGACCACCCGCTCGACGCGGGAGAGCGTGCAGAGGACGACGAGCAACCGCCGATGGCTGAGCGCTCACCGATCGAGCTCGGTGGGCACACCGTCGAACCCGGCCGCAGTGCGAAGATCGAGGTGCCGATTGCGTTCCTTATGTCGGGCACGCCGGTTGCGTTGCCGGTACTGGTTCTGCACGGAGCGACCGAGGGTCCGACGCTGGCACTGACCGCGGCGATCCACGGCGATGAGCTGTGCGGGGTCGAGATCGTACGCCGTGTGGTGGACGAGCCCGACCCTGCTGCGATGTGTGGCACGGTCATCGCCGTGCCGGTCGTGAACGGGCATGAGTTCAACACCGGCGACCGCTACCTCCCAGACGCCGCGATCTGAACCGCTCGTTCACGGGATCGGCTCGCGGATCGCTTGCAGCTCGAATCGCCAACCTGATGATGACCGAGGTCATCGCCCGATGTGGACGCTTCGGCAACCCATCCGGTGAGGACATCGCGCTCCACGAAGTGGGCGCGCGCCACGCGCAGCGGCGTTCTGCACCTCGACGTAGCGCTCGGTGCCGAAGTCGAGGCCGGTCAGCCGATCGCTACCGTTCACGACCCGTTCGGTAAGCGGCTCGGCACAGTGCGCACCCGCGCCGGGGGAATGATCATCGGCCACACGATGCGACCGCTCGTCAATCGGGCCGACGCGATCCTCCACGTTGCCGAGCTCGACTGACACCCACCGATAGTGCATCTGAGACGGCAGCACGCTTGACTGGTGGCGCCATGTCTCCAAAATTCCTCATCATCGTCGGCCGCCAGGGCTCGGGAAAGGGCACCCAGTGCCAGCGCCTCGTCGACGGGTTCGGGCTCGTCCACGTCTCGACCGGCGACATGCTTCGTGCCGCAGTAGAGGAGGGGTCTGAGTTCGGCAGGCGTGCCAAAGAGGTCATGGACGCCGGGCACCTCGTGTCCGACGAGATCATCAACGGCATCGTCGCCGAACGCCTGGCCAAGTCCGATGTCCAGACCTCTGGCGTCTTGCTCGACGGCGTGCCTCGCACGCTCGCACAGGCCGAGGCGATCGACGAGATCCTCGCCGATCTCGATGCTGCGGTCGACGGTGTGATCAATCTCGAAGTTCCCATCGAGGAGGTCACGGCCCGGATGCTCGCGCGCGGGCGCGAGGACGACACCGACGAGGCGATCGCGCAGCGGCTTGCCCTGTACGAGGAGCAGACCGAGCCGCTACTCGAGTTCTACGACGCGCGCGACCTCGTCCACGTCATCGACGGCCTCGGCTCCGAGGACGAGGTCTTCGAACGCATCAGCCAGGTCGTCTGCTCGCTTTGAGCCAGGGCGTTGACGGGGTCCTGAAATCCGGGTCCGAGAGCGCCAACGCAGCGGTGTCAGGCACCGAGCTCCAGTTGATCTTGGTCCCAGCGCGTTCTGAGCTCGGTGCCTGACACCCATGTGGTTCGCGCTGCGGCACGTACCCACGCTGCTCCGGGGAGCCGCGGCTAGGAAGCCGGATCGAGCACCCGGCCGAAGAAGGGCAGGCTGTCGGTCGGTACATCGCGGATCGCGTAGAGGAACGGTCGGTCGACGACCACTCTCGTCGGCGGATCTTGAGCGCTCACAACCCCGCGCGCTCGATGGGGCTGAGGACGATCTTCTCGCCGGCGGTCGGAATACCCGATCCACCGGTCCCGACACCTGAAGTAGTCGAGCTGCCACTAACAGTGGTGTCATCGTCTCCACAAGCGGTGGCGATCGTGGCGATTGCGGCCAGTCCGGCAAGGGTGAACTGTCGTCGATTCATGATTCTGGAACCTCTCCGCCAACGTTCCGGGGGTGAACGGGCGATACTTCGACGGCTTCGGGGGTGAGAAAGTTCCCGGTCCGGCTTTGCCGGTCGGATCGGTCGGCGCTTGCGTTCTGCGCATGAGCGACCGGGCGTGGGATGTTTCGACGTAGTCGAAACTCCGAGCTGGCCTGCGGCCAGCCGCGAACTCGCAGCGAGTAGTTGGTGCACTGTGTTGTGGCCGCTAGCGTGGTCGTTCGGCCTGGGCGGCCTCGCGCTTGGTGCGCGGGTTGCACCAGCGCCGACGATCGAAGCGAGTCCTGGAGGAGGATTCCCCTGCCGAAGCCGAAGGAAGACGCGATCGTGCTCGAGGGCACGGTCAAAGAGTCACTGCCGAACGCCATGTTTCGAGTCGAGCTCGACAACGGGCACGAGGTGCTGGCTCACATCTCGGGAAAGATGCGGATGCACTACATCCGCATCCTCCCCGGCGACAAGGTGCAGGTGGAACTGACTCCGTACGACCTCCAACGGGGTCGTATCACGTATCGATACAAGTAGAACCGAATTGGGACGATGTCGCCGCGGCGGCCGAATACAAGGCGGTAGCGAATGAAGGTTCGCCCGAGCGTCAAGCAAATCTGTGACAAGTGCAAGGTCATCCGCCGCCATGGCAAGGTGCGGGTGATCTGCGAAAACCCGCGACACAAGCAAGTACAGGGATAGTTCATGGCACGCATTTCCGGAATCGACATTCCGCGTGAAAAACAGATCGGCATTTCGCTGACCTACATTTTCGGCATCGGCCGAAGCGTCGCCGCCCAGATCTGTGAGGCAACCGAGATCGTCCCCGAGACCAGGGTCAGAGACCTCACCGACGAAGAGGTCGGCCGCATCCGCCTGTTTATCGACCAGAACCTCAAGGTCGAGGGCGATCTGCGCCGCGAGGTGTCCCAAGACATCAAGCGCAAGATGGAGATCGGGTGCTATCAGGGTCTGCGCCACCGCAAGGGCCTGCCGGTGCGTGGGCAGCGCACCCACACCAATGCTCGTACCCGCAAAGGTCCGAAGAAGACCGTCGCGGGCAAGAAGAAGGCGGTCTAGGACATGGCGCAGCCCCCCGAAGGCGGCCGGAGGCCCCGCAAGCGCGAGCGCAAGAACATCACCCACGGTGTCGCGCACATCAAGAGCTCGTTCAACAACACGATCGTCACCATCACCGATCAGGGCGGCAACGCCATCTCGTGGGCCTCGGCGGGCAACGTCGGCTTCAAGGGATCGCGCAAGTCCACGCCGTATGCAGCACAGATGGCGGCCGAACAGGCGGCACGCAAGGCGATGGAACACGGAGTCCGCCGGGTCGACGTCGTGGTGAAGGGTCCGGGGTCGGGTCGCGAGACCGCGATCCGGTCGATCCAGAACACCGGCATCGAGGTGACCGGCATCAAAGACGTCACCCCCGCTCCCCACAACGGTTGCCGTCCACCGAAGCGACGGAGGGTCTGATGTCGCGTTACACAGGTCCACGCGCCCGCGTCTCGCGGCGCCTCGGTGAGAACATCTGGGGGACACGGGGCGAGACGGTCGCTCTCGACAAGCGCCCCTACCCGCCCGGGGAGCACGGTCGGTCCCGCCGTCGGGGCAACGTGAGCGAATACCTGCTCCAGCTCCAGGAGAAGCAGAAGGCCCGGTTCACTTACGGGCTCACCGAGAAGCAGTTCCGCAACCTCTTCGCCGAGGCGAGCCGCCGCGAAGGTGTGACCGGCGAGAACATGTTGCGTCTGCTCGAGCTGCGGCTGGACAACGTCGTGTATCGCGCCGGGTGGGGAGCGACCCGCCCGCAGGCACGTCAGCTCACCAGTCACGGGCACATCGAGGTCAACGGCAGCCGTGTCGACATTCCGAGCTATCGGGTGCGCAAGGGCGACATCGTCTCGCTCAAGGACAAGTCGCGCAACATGGTCACCGTGCAGTGGAACCGCGACGTGCTCGATCGCACCGCTCCACCTTGGCTCGATGTGAGCGAGGAGGGCATGGCGGTGACCGTGCGCGAGCTCCCGCTGCGCGAACACATCGACGTACCGGTCCGCGAACAGCTGATCGTCGAGCTCTACAGCAAGTAAGCCGGGTTATCCGGACCACCACCACGACCCGGCGCCGCCGGGGTCGACTTCGAAGTTCCGAGGAGAACAAATGCTGGTCATTCAGCGTCCGACGGTCGAAGCGATCGGTGACGAAGAAGCCAACCGTCAGAAATTTGCGGTCGGCCCTCTCGAACCGGGCTTCGGCTACACAATCGGCAACTCGCTACGGCGCACGTTGCTCTCATCGATCCCGGGTGCTGCGGTCACCCAGGTGCGTTTCGACGACGCGCTGCACGAGTTCGACACGATCTCGGGGGTCGCCGAGGACGTCACCGACATCATCTTGAACCTCAAAGACGTCGTGTTGCGTTGCCATGCCGACGACCCGATCACCCTGCGTCTCGATGTGCGAGGCCCCGCGGAGGTGACCGCCGCCGACCTGCAACAGCACGCCGACATCGAGGTGCTCAACACCGAACTGCACATCGCGACGCTCAACGGCAAGGGTCGCCTGGCCGTCGATCTCACCATCGAACGGGGCCGCGGCTACGCCTCTGCCGACCGCGCCACAGAAACGGCGACGATCGGTGTCATCCCGATCGACGCGATCTACTCGCCGGTTCGCCGTGTTTCATACGAGGTGGAGCCCACCCGGGTCGAGCAGTCGACCGACTACGACCGTGTCGTCGTCGACATTCAGACCGACGGGTCGATCAGCCCGCGCGACGCACTGGCGTCGGCTGGCGGAACGCTGCGTGCACTAGTGCAGCTCGTCGAAGAGATGAGCGAGGAACCCCAAGGGCTCGAACTGGGCGAAGCCGGTCCGGTCGCCAGCGGTTCGCCCGATCTCGACCTCCCGATCGAGGACCTCGACCTGTCCGAGCGTCCGCGCAACTGCTTGAAGAGGGCTCAGGTCGACACGGTCGGCGAGCTGTTGCAGAAGAGCGAAGACGATCTGCTGGCCATCACCAACTTCGGCCAGAAATCGCTCGACGAGGTCATCGCGAAGCTCGACGAGCGCGGGCTGTCGCTTCGGTCGAGGGATTGACCAATGACGGCGCGACCGCGAAAGGGACGCCGTTTCGGCGGTAGTTCCGCACACCAGAAATCCATGATGGCGAACCTCGTAGCGTCGCTGATCGCGGCCGAAGGCATCGTCACCACCGAGGCCAAGGCCAAGGCCATGCGCCCGATCGCCGAGAAGCTCGTCACAAAGGCCAAGAAGGGCGGGGTGCACAACCATCGTCAGGTTGTGAAGTTCCTGCGCGACCGCGAGATGGCTTCGAAGCTCTTCGACGACATCGGGCCGCGTTACGTCGATCGTCCCGGCGGGTACACCCGGATTCTCAAGCTGGGACCTCGAGACGGCGACAACGCTCCGATGGCGCGGATCGAGTTCGTCTGAGGGTCAAACTCCTCGTCGCATACGACGGGGCGCCGTTCTACGGGTTCGCCGAGAACGAAGGGGTGCGGACCGTCGCCGGCGACCTTCGCGGCGCGCTCGAACAAATCGTTGGTCACCCCGTCGCCTTGACTTGTGCTGGGCGCACCGACAAGGGCGTGCACGCGTGGGGTCAGGTGATCTCGTGTGACATCGACGTCGCATCCGATCGCCTCGGGAGCATCGCGTCCTCGGTGTCACAGATGTGTCGACCCCACATCGTCGTGCGGGCTATCGAGGCCGTCGGCGGTGATTTCGATGCTCGCCACGATGCGACCGGGCGCGTCTACCGCTACAGAGTGAGCACTGGGCCCGTCGCGAATCCTCTCGACTCGCAGTGCTGGCACGTCGACGCCGAGCTCGACCTCGACGAGATGCGACGTGGGGCCGAGCCGCTCATCGGCATGCATCACTTCGGCTCGTTCTGCAAGAAGAACCGGACCAAGCCCAACGCGACGATGATGCGTGATCTCCGCCGCATCGACATCGTTGAGGACCGTGACGAGTTCGGCCTGCGAAATGTCGTCTTCGAGCTCGAGGCCTCTGCCTTTTGCCACCAGATGGTTCGAAGCATCGTCGGCCTTCTCGTCGAGATCGGCCGCGGTCGCCGCCGGGTTGCCGACGTCGAGCCCATCCTCGCGGCCCGAGACCGCAACGCCGCCCCCTCCATCGCCCCCGCGCGCGGCCTGACGCTCATGTCGGTGACGTACTGAGTACCGCTACGCGATGACTTGCGGCCTGCTCCTGGCGTACTACGGTCCTCACCGATGGCCGGAGACTGGGAGGGCTCATGCGATCGAAGCTGATGGGCATACTTTGGATGCTGCTGGCGGTTGCAATGATCGCCGCAGCGTGTGGTGACGATGACGGCGGCGAAGGCGAAGGTGACGCCGCAGACGCGACCACGACGTCCAGTGAGGTCACCGAAACGTCGGCGGACTCGGCGACCGATGGCGAGGATGGCGACGATGGGTCGACCGGCGGCGATATCTGTGCTGCTGCCGACGCCGGCCCGATCACGATCGTGCACCTGACCGACATCAGCGGCGAAGGCGAGACCGCCATCGACGACTTTTGGAACGGAAGCTCCCTCGCAGCCGACACGATCAATGAAGCGTGCGGTTCCGAGGTGGTCACCCTGGAGAGGATTCCGACCGATTTCACCGCCGAAGGCATGGAACCCACACTGCTCGAGGCTCAGGAGATGGAGCCCACGGCGATCATCGGGCAGGGCTCGAGCTCGCAGATAACGCTGAACAACATCGTCGACGAGGGCGGAATTCCTCTGCTCTGGCCGGTCGGTACGGCCAATGGGCTCATCGACGGGGAGAACGGGTCCGAGTGGGCCTGGATGGTTCGTCCGGTGAACGATGTCCAAGGCGAGATCTGGGGCAAACACCTGGCGTCGATCGGGGCCACCAATGTCTGGCTCGAATGCGTGGAGACTCAGTTCGGCATCAGCGGATGTGACGCAGCCGAACGTGTTCTCGGTGAAGAGGGAGTCGAAGTGGCCGGTAGGGCTTCGTCGGCGTTCGATGCCTCCGACTTCACCCAGTCGATCGTCGATCTCCTCGAGGCCGAGGCCGATGCCGTTGCGCTCGTGCAGTTCCCCGGGCCGCAGATCGCGTTTGCCCAGCAGATGGAAGACAACGACGCCCTCGATGTGACGACCATGGGTGGCGCCTCCACCGAGGTCATCTTTGGGGCGCTCAGCGACGCGCAGCGTGCTTCGACGATCGCCATTGCCGACTGCAACCCGAGCGAGGACGATCCAGAGGTCAGCGGGGCCTATGGCTCCGCCTATGAGGACAAGCTCATGACGGGCCTGGCGGCAATCGCATATGACTCGGTCCATCTGGTTGTCGACGCCGTGGCTCGGGAAGGCGGAACCGACCCCGACTCGGTCAAGGCCGGTCTGGAGTCGACTGGATGGAGCGGCGTCTGCCAGGACTACAGCGACTCCGGAAACCGCGCTCTTGCGCATCGCATCATCGTGACGAGTTTCCCCGATGCCTCGACGATCCAGACCGAAGCGGAGTATCCGCTGAACGAAGACGGAACAGGTCTGGCCGAATAGCGCTCGGGGAACTCACAGCCGGAGCGAGACAACGACGTGGAGAAATTCGTTGCCCTGCTGTTTTCGGGATTCACCGAAGGCGCGGTCATCGCCCTTGCGGCGATAGGGCTTCTGGTTCTCTACAAGGCGACAGGGATCATCAACTTCGCGCATGGTGATCTGATAACGCTCGGCGCGTATTTCGGCGTGTGGCTCACCGTCGACAGCAGCTGGCCGTATTTGGTCGCCATGGTGGCGATGTTGGTACTGATGTTCGGTGTCGGTGTCGTCCTCGAACGGATCGCAGTCGCGCCGCTACACGGCCGGTCGATTCACGTCGTCGTCATAGCGACACTCGGCCTTGCCGTTGCCATCCGCACGCTCCTCGCGATCTGGCAAGACTCCAATCCGCGTCGGCTCACGTCGCCTGTGCAGGACGGCAACACGTCGGTCCTGGGGGCGATCATCAACCACCACCGATTTCTCGTCATCGTCGTATCGGTCGTTGTGCTGACCATCGTGATCTGGGTCTTTGCCAAGACCGGCTTCGGGCGCGCGGTGAGAGCAATCGCAACCGACCGCGAGATGGCACGCCTGTCCGGGATCCGTACATCGCAGCTATCGATGGCGGCTTTCGGAATCTCCAGCGCGATAGCGGGCTTGACTGGGATGCTGATCGCTCCGCTCGCTGCCGTCGAGCTCACGTTGGGCTTCTCGGTGATGCTGAACGCGTTCGCTGCGATGATCATCGGTGGGTTCGGCAGCCTGAGAGGCGTCGCGTTGGCGGCCTTGATGATCGGCCTGCTCGAACGGGTCATCGGTGGGTACGTGCTGACCGACTACGCCGAGGGTTTGCCGTTTGCATTCATGGTTCTCGCCATCGCCTACCGGCCTCAGGGCCTGTTCGGAGGTGAAGTGCATGCCAGCAGGCTCTGAGCCGCGGGCTCGTCCTCCGATATATGACCGACATCAGTTCGTCGTCATCGCATTGGTGCTCGTGGCGCTCACGGCGTATTTCAACTGGGGCCACCTGCTGCCAGTCCCCGGCGCGTTCGGTGAGGTCGACCGGCGATCGGGACAGGTGACGTACAACGAGTGGATGTGGCTCTCGGTGATCGTCACCGGCTTCTACCTCGTCTTCGGCGTGGCCGGACGATTCGCGTTCTCGACCGCCTCGTTCGTCGGCCTCGGCGCCTATCTGTCTCACTACCTCACGAGCTCGGGAAACAACTGGAGCGTCGGCTTCGTCGCGTCGATCGTCGTCGCATCGGTCGTCGGCTTCGGCTTCGCGCTGGTAGTACGCAAAGCCCATCACTTCTACTTCGCGGTGGCGACGCTCGGGCTGGCCGAGCTCATGCTGATCGTGTTCCGGCAATGGGACGTGCTGGTCGGCCGACCGGGAGGTGAGATTCGGTCTGTAAGAGACATGACGATCTTCGGTCTCGAGATCGACACGCGCTACCGCCATTTCTATGTGTGGCTCGTGGCCCTCGCGATCGTGTTGGTCATCGCCGCGCTGATCGAGCGATCGCCGCTGCGACGGACTGCAATCGCGGCTCGCGACAACCCGACGGTCAGCGAGACGGTCGGCGTCGACGTTCACTGGCCGGGCATCGTGCTGTTCACGCTCGGTTGCGCGATCGCAGCTGCAGCTGGATCGCTTTTTGTCCATACCCGTGCGCTTGGAACGCCCGAGACCTTTGGCCTCGAGCTAGGGATAGGCATCTTCGTCGTGTTGATCCTCGGCGGTCTGCATTCGATGTTCGGGGCCGTCATCGGCGCCTGGTTCTATGTGTATGTGCCCCTCTATCTGGAGCAATGGGAGCGCTGGACTCAGGTGATCTGGGGTCTCGTACTGGTCGCTGTCATGATTCTGTTTCCCGAAGGCCTCGTCGGTGTCTGGCACCGAATCGTCGGCACCTCGTCACCCGGCGACACCAGGCGTTCGCTCCTCGACCGGATCGCGTCGCGATGACGGCGATCCTCGAGGCGCAAGCGATATCGGTTTCGTTCGGCGGTGTACGGGCCTGTGATGCGATCGACATCGCAGTGCACGGCGATCAAGTCGTCGGTTTGACCGGTCCCAACGGTTCGGGAAAGTCGACGCTGCTGAACGCAATCGGAGGATTGGTCGAAGCGACCGGGACGCTCGCGATCGATGGTCGGCCGGTCGAGTTGGGTGACCTCCGAGCCGTGCGGCGCTGCGGGGTTCTACGCACATTTCAAGCACCCCAGAACCTGGACGAACTGTCGTGCATCGAGAACGTGATGCTGTCGACCACCGAGAGGTCTTCATCGGGACTGTTCGCCGCCGTGCTCGGACGCTCATCGATGTGGGCACGCGAGCGGCGCCGGATCGACGAGGCTCAGAGCGCTCTCGAACGGGTCGGCCTCGGCGGCGAGGCGAGAACGCTTGCCGGTCAGCTCACCTACGGCCACCAGAGGTTGTTGGAGCTGGCCAGGGCCATCGCGGGTCGACCGACACTGTTGATGCTCGACGAGCCTTCGGCTGGCCTGAACGCGGCAGAGACCAACGAGTTGGCGGCATTGTTGGAATCGCTACATGCCGAAGGCATGCCGATGATCGTGATCGACCACAAGGTCGACTTCCTCGATCGGCTCAGCGACCGCATAGTCGTGTTGCAGCTCGGGCGCGTGATCGCGGAGGGTGTGCCCGAGGAGATCTGGAACGACCCCTCGGTCGTCGATGCGTATCTGGGAGCCCGACGAGATGGGTGAACCCGTGCTCTCGGTCGATGGGCTCAGGGTCAGATACGGCCCAATCGAGGCGGTGAACGACCTCACCTTCGAGCTGAGCGACGGCGATGTGTTGACTCTGCTGGGGTCGAACGGAGGTGGGAAGTCCTCGACGCTGCGCGCGATCAGCGGCCTGGTCGACTTCGACGGAACCGTCACATTCGATGGTTCACCAATCGCGGGACGCTCACCCGAGTCGTTGGCGCGCCGCGGTCTGGTGCATGTACCCGAGGGTCGGCGGATCTTCGCAACGCTGTCGGTCGAGGAGAACCTCCAGATTGCCCAGACCGCTGCCAAGGGCCGCCCTGCGCTGTTCGAGATCGAAGATGTCTACGAGCTGTTCGAGATGCTTCATCCGCTACGCGAACGGGGCGGATGGGCTCTGTCGGGCGGCGAGCAGCAAATGCTGGCGATTGGGCGAGGCCTGTTGGGTGCGCCTCGAGTGCTGTTGTTGGATGAGCCGTCGCTCGGTCTAGCACCGTCGATCGTCGACACGGTCTTCTCCGCGCTGAGTGAAATCGCAGACCGTGTGCCTCTCCTTCTCGTCGAGCAGAACACGACGGTTGCGTTGGAGGTGTGCACCAGTGCGATTGTGTTGGCCCAAGGTGTCGAGGTGTTGTCTGGCACGCCCGATCAGCTCGCAGATCGGTCTGCGCTATTGAACAGCTATCTGGGAACGGGTGACATCAACTGATCCGCGGCGTGTGTGCCGAGAGGACCGCAGGTATCGTGGTCGGTCGGCCAAGGAGGCCCATCACCGTGTCCACCTACACACCGAAAGCCGGCGAGATCGAGCGTGCGTGGCACCTCGTCGACGCCGAAGGTCTCGTTCTCGGCCGCTTGGCGACAGAGGTGGCGAACCTTCTGCGTGGCAAGCACAAGCCCACCTACACGCCCAACGTCGACACCGGCGACCACGTGGTCATCATCAACGCCGACAAGGTCGTACTCACCGCGGGCAAGGCCGAGCGCAAGACCGTGTACCGCCATTCGGGGTTCCCGGGTGGAATCAAGAGCCGAACATACGCAGAGATGCTCGAACGCGATCCCGCCGAAGCGGTCCGCGGGACGATCAAGGGCATGTTGCCCCACACCCGTCTCGGCAATCAGCAGATCAACAAACTGAAGGTTTACGCCGGCGACACGCATCCACACACAGCGCAGCAGCCCGTGCCGTACGAGATCGATCACGCCCGTCAGAGGAGCGCCTCGTGACCCAGCCATTGGTGCAGACAACTGGCCGGCGCAAGCGCGCGGTCGCCCGCGTTCGGTTCAGGTCGGGCAAGGGTGCGATAGTGGTCAACGGCCGCGATGTCGAGGACTATTTCCCGTCGGAGACCCATCGTATGGTGTTCACCGAGCCGCTCGACCTGACCGAGACCCGCGAGGTGTACGACATCGATGTCGCCCTCCACGGCGGCGGTCCTTCCGGGCAGGCCGGAGCGCTTCGCCTCGGCATTGCCCGGGCGTTGTGCGAGCTCGACCCCGAGGCCCGTGACGGCCTGAAGAAGGCCGGGTTCCTTCGGCGCGATCCGCGCAAGAAGGAATCGAAGAAGTACGGCCTCAAGAAGGCCCGCAAGGCACCGCAGTACTCGAAGCGATAGCGCACGCCGCCGACCGATGGCGCTGCGTTTCGGAACCGACGGGGTGCGCGCTCGTGCCTTGACCGAGCTCACGACCGACTACGCCGAGTCCCTCGGCCGTGCCGCGGCGGCGGCGCTTGGGGCCGGGGTGTTCTATGTCGGGCGCGACACCCGCGAGAGTGGCCCGGCCCTGGAGGACGCAGTCGTTGCGGGACTCGTCACCGGCGGCGTCGAAGTGCGCCGGCTCGCCGTGGTGCCAACGCCGGCGGTCGCGTACCTGTGCGCGGCCGACGAGGCTGCTGGGGTGGTGATCTCCGCATCGCACAACCCCTGGCACGACAACGGGTTGAAGCTGTTCGGTCCGGGAGGGTTAAAGCTCAGCGACAGCGCCCAGGACGAGATCCAGGCCCTTCTGGATGCAGGATCGGGTCTCGAGAGCGGCGCGAGCGGCTCCGTTGTAGATGTTCCAGAGGCGACCGAGCGATACACGTCATACCTACTCGACGAGTTCTCCGACTCCCGACTGGCAGGCATGAAGGTCGTGGTCGACTGCGCCAACGGGTCGAATTCGGTCGTGGCGCCGGCGGTGTTGGACTCGCTGGGCGTCGACGCGATCGTCCTCAGCGATCAGCCCGACGGTCGGAACATCAACGACGGCTGCGGATCGACCTACCTAGATGCGCTCGCCGAGGTCGTCTTGGCGAACCCGGGGCGCATCGGTCTCGCATTCGACGGCGACGCCGATCGCGTGCTGGCAATCGACGAAGAAGGTGAGGACGTCGACGGCGATCGCATCATCGCCTTGTGTGCCGGCCACATGAGCTCGCAAGGCACGTTGGTTCGCGACACTGTCGTCGTGACGGTCATGGCCAACTTGGGCTTCCATCTTGCGATGGCCGACCGCGACATCTCCGTCGAGGCCACGCCGGTTGGCGACCGCTACGTGCTCGAGGCACTCGACGCCGGCGGATTGAGTCTGGGAGGTGAACAGAGCGGACACGTGATCTTCCGGTCGCTGGCGACGACCGGTGACGGACTGCTCACAGCGCTCAAGCTCCTCGAGGTCGTGGCAGCATCGGGACGCCCGCTGCACGAGCTCGCGACCGAGGTCTTCACTCAGGTGCCACAAGTGCTGGAGAACGTCTCCTTCGAAGGCGCCTTCGACCCCGATCACCCGGCTGTCTCAGAGGCCATGCGTGCCTCGGAATCCGAGCTGGGCGATCGAGGACGGGTACTGCTCCGGTCATCGGGTACCGAACCGCTCGTTCGCATCATGGTCGAGGCGCTCGACGAGGAGAAGATCGAACCGATCGTCGAGCGACTCCGCGACGCTGTGCTTGCCCAGAGCTGACTCAGGAGACTGCTGAGTGTGTCGTGACTACGCCATGCATTGCTCAGCAGTCTCCTAACATTGACGGCCATGTGCGGCATCATCGCCATCCTTCGCAGACCATCGCACCGCCCGACCCCGGAGGCGGCGAGCCTTCACGCAACGATGGAGCGGGCAGCGAATGCTCTACGGCGAGTCGAGGGTCCCGACCAGCGGGAGGCGATAGAGGAGGCGGCCGAGGCTCTGTCGGAGGTCAACACGGCTCTGCGCGGCGTACCCGGCGTGTTGGCGTTCGACGTTACCGACGCGCTGGGCGCGGAGCTGTCCGGAGCTTGCCGGTCGATGACCGGCGAAGTCGAGCGGATCGAAGCCGCACTCGAGTCCTACGCCGGCACCGATCTCGAGGCCGTCAACGCAGCGCTCATCTCTGTTCGCGATCACTTCTGGGCGATCGAACGCGACCGCGTGCGCACCGCCGAGGCGACGCTCTCCCTCTGTAGCTCGTCGCGTCCCGCAACCGTCGCTGCCATGCTGTCGGTGCAGCAAGCCCTGAGTGCACTCGACCGTCTCGAAGTACGAGGTCGCGACTCGGCGGGGCTGCACCTCATGGTCACCGGCCACGCTCTCGACCTCGGAGAGGACTGGGTTGCCGAGGCTCTCGAACGGCGCCGCAGCGACGAAGCATTCGCCAACGCCGGTCTGCGCGTCCGTGGCGACGTGTTGAGCTTCGTATACAAGACCGCAGCCGAGATCGGTGAGCTCGGTGACAACACGGCGGCACTGCGTGAGGCGATTGTCGACGACGACCTGTTGCTCGCAGCGCTCGATTCGGATTCGGCTGAGGTCACCGTCATCGGCCACACGCGCTGGGCGAGCGTGGGGATCATCTCCGAACCGAACGCCCACCCGGTCAACAGCGACGAAACCGCCACTGACGATCAGCCGTATTGCATCGCAGCCGCCAACGGCGACGTCGACAACTACGCCGACCTCATCTCGTCCGATTCGCTCCGCATCGCCCCCGACATCACGACCGACGCAAAGGTCATCCCGACTCTGACGAGCCGTCATCTCGCCTCGGGCTGTGAGCTCGACGAGGCATTCCGTAGGGCTGCATCGGTTCTCGAAGGGTCCGTCGCCGTCGCGGCGCAGAGCGCGGACGAAGCCGATGTGATCACGCTCGCCCTGCGAGGAAGCGGCCAAGGCTTGTTCATAGGGCTGGCCGAGGATTCCTACATCGTGGCCAGCGAGCCTTACGGCGTGGTCGAGGAGACCAGCCGGTACATACGCATGGACGGTGAGACGCCGGGCAACCCCGACAACCCAACCGCCAGCCGCGGCCAGATGGTCACTCTCGACCGCCGTCGTGCCGGCAGCCTCGAGGGCATCCGGCGTCAGGCCTACGACGGCACCGAGCTGCCCGTCGATGAAGGCGACGTAGTCGTCGCCGAGGTGACCACCCGCGACATCGACCGTGGCGACTTTCCCCACTTCCTGCTCAAGGAGATCAACGAGGCACCCCGCTCGTTCCGCAACACGCTGCGGGCCAAGCTGGTCGATTCGAACGGCCAACTCGAGGTACGGCTTCCCGACTCGACGCTGCCGCCCGACGTGCGGCGGAGCCTCGCGGCCGGTCGTGTCGACGAGATCGTGGTGATCGGACAGGGAACCGCAGCCGTCGCAGGTCAGGCATGTGCAGAGGCGCTGTCGGCCGAGCTAGTCGGCACACCCATCCGTGCACGCGCCGAGCTCGCCACCGAACTATCGGGCTTCGACGATCGTGCCGACCTCTCTCGCGTCCTGGTCGTGGCCATCAGCCAGTCGGGCACGACGACGGATACGAACCGCACGGTCGACGTCGTGCGCGGACGAGGGGCCTCTGTCATCGCCATCGTAAACCGGCGCGGATCGGACCTCACCGACAAAGCCGACGGCGTGCTCTACACCTCCGACGGGCGCGACGTAGAGATGAGCGTCGCTTCGACAAAGGCGTTCTACTCTCAGATCGCCGCAGGCCAACTTCTGGCGGTGGCGATCGCCGATGCTGCAGGTGTCGAAACGTCGCCGGACCGCCAGGCGCTGCTCGCGGCTGCTCGCGACCTACCGAACCTCATGGCCGAGGTCCTCGCCGAACAGGCCAACATCGCGGAGGTAGCGCGTCGCTTCGCCCCCAGCCGCCGATACTGGGCTGTTGTCGGCAACGGACCGAACGTCGTGGCGGCGCGCGAGGTTCGCATCAAGCTGTCAGAGCTCTGCTACAAGTCGATCGCGGCCGACGTCACCGAAGACAAGAAGCACATCGATCTCTCCGCTGAACCGATGATCCTCATCTGCGCGGCGGGGCTGACGGGCTCGACCGCCGACGACGTCGCCAAGGAAGTCGGCATCTATCGAGCGCACAAGGCCGCGCCCATCGTCATCGCGAATCGCGACGATCCGCGGTTCGCGTCGGCGCTCGACGTCATCGGCGTTCCGCCCACTCACCCGCGACTGGCTTTCATCCTGTCGGCGATGGCCGGCCACCTCTTCGGCTACGAGGCTGCGCGCTCTATAGACGCGCAGGCACAACCGCTGCGGGAGACCCGAGCGGCGATCGAACAGCTCATTGCGAGACACGGTGCGAGCGAGGCCAGGGGCGAGACGATGCTCGCCGAGCTCCGACCGATCATCACCCGTGCCGCCGCGACCTTCCTCGACGGGCTCCGCCGCGGCGAGTTCAACGGCAACCTCGAGGCCTCGACAGCCGTGCGGGTCGCCACTCTTTATCGGTTCGCCATCGGAGCGGTGCCGCTCGAGGCGTATCAGGTCGAGTTCGGCAAGGTCGGCACCCCGAGCACGGTGCTCGACGACCTGACAGCCGCACTGACCATCGGCATCGAGGAGCTCACCCGTCCGATCGACGCGATCAAGCATCAGGCGAAGACCGTGACGGTCGGCATCTCTCGCTCGGACGAGAATCTCCTGTCGGCGCCAGTCGTCGCTGCGCTGCTCGAGGCGGGTGCACCACGCGACCATCTTTCGTATCGGTCTCTGCGCACGCTGTCCGAAATCGATCCGGCTATCGCGGAGGTAACAGGCTTCACCCGCTATCGCATAGAGGGGTTCGAGGAGTCGCCGGCCAAGGCAGCCACCATCTCGATCGTCGACCGCGGGGGAGTGTCGCTCGGCATTCCATCGCGCATAGAGCGCGACACCGAGCTGAGGGGCACCAAACATCAGGTGGCAGCCGAACGGGAAGTGCTCATCGGGCGGGGCCGTCGTGACGGGCGCACGCTGGTGCACGTTCCCGAGGTCAAGGACAACGTGACCGTCGGCCTCACCCTGCTCCACGTCAGGTTCCACGATCAGCTGCCCGCCGATCTCATGCGCAGCGTGCTCCAGGGCTACCGCCGCCGATACGGGGTGCTGCGCGACGCGGTGATGGAGACCGAGCCGACCTTCCGCGATGACCTTTTGGCCTCCCACGCGCCCGTCGATCTGTTGACGCTTCCGATCGCCGAGCTCGCCGACCGCTGGCGCGTGTGACGCGGTGGCCGAGATCGGCACCGATTTGGTCGATGTAGACCGGTTTCGTCGCGTGCTCGATCGCACGCCGTCGCTGGCCGACCGCGTTTTCACCGATGCCGAACGGGCCTACGCGGAGGCGGCGAACGATCCGACGGAGAGGCTCGCGGTTCGCTTCGCCGCCAAAGAGGCAGTGATGAAGGCGCTTGGATGTGGTCTCGGCGCTGTGCGCCTGCGCGACATCGAGGTCACGCGTGACGACGAGGGTGCCCCCGGCCTCATCCTGCACGGAACCGCAGCCGATCGCGCCGAACGCGCGGGCCTGGCGAAGTGGAAGATCAGCCTCACCCACACCACCTCGATCGCTCACGCGATGGTGTTGGCCGAATGATCCCCGTCGTCACCGTCGCCGAGATGAACGCGATCGACGCAGCGGCGCCCGAGCCGGTCGATACGTTGATAGAGCGCGCGGGGACCGAGGTTGCATGGGCGGCTCGTCGCATGGTCGACGGCCTCTACGGACGACGGATCGTCGTCGTCGCGGGCCCGGGCAACAACGGTGCAGACGGCAGGGTCGCGGCCCGGCTGCTCGATAGGTGGGGGGCGGCTGTAGAAGTAGTCGAACCGACCGCCCCCGACATCGGCCCGGCCGATCTCGTCATCGATGCCGCGTTCGGCACAGGACTTGCTCGCGAGTACAACCCTCCGTCGGTGCACGGCGACCCGCTCCTGCTTGCCGTAGACGTGCCATCGGGGGTTGCCGGCGACACCGGTGCATGTCTCGGAGCGCCGTGGAGCGCTGACCGAACCGTGACGTTCGAGGCGCTGAAACCGGCTCACATGTTCGGAGATGGACCGGGGTTGTGCGGCGAGATCGAGGTCGCGTCCATCGGGCTCGACGTGTCCGGCGCCTCGATGCACTGGGTCGAAGCCGGAGAGGTCGAATCGATGGTCCCGCCTCGTCCGCGCGACACCCACAAGTGGCAGGCCGCGGTCCTGGCGGTGGCGGGCTCGGCCGACATGCCGGGGGCAGGTCGCCTGGTGTGTCGTGGCGCGTTGCGCGCGGGAGCAGGGTATGCAGCTCGCGTCGGCCTCGACGGTTCCGTCGACATCGGATTGGCAGACGAGGTCGTCCAGCTGACCGAGTTCCCGACGCCTCCCACGCTGAGGCGGTTCGCCGCAGCGGTCATCGGTCCGGGACTCGGCGTCGACTCGGCGCAGGCCGATCAGGTCCGATCCCTTTGCGCAGAGTTGCCGATGCCACTCGTCGTCGACGCCGACGCCCTACGCCACATAGCCGAGGTCCCAGGCGCGCTCTCCGTTCGCTCCGACGACACGGTGATGACCCCACACGCCGGCGAGTTCGCGGCACTCGCGTCGGGAGATGATGCCATCGAGGAAGCCCGCCGGGTCGCCGCCACCTTCGCCTCGGTCGTTCTGTTGAAGGGACCGACGACGATGGTGGTGGCTCCCGACGGTCGTGTGAGGTTTGTCGACGGCTCCGACCAGCGACTCGCCTCGGCCGGGACCGGGGATGTGCTCGCCGGTGTCATCGGAGCGTTTCTCGCACGTGGCGTCGAAGCGTTCGACGCGGCCACTGCTGCCGCTGTCGTCCACGGATCGGCGGCCGATCTCGGCCCAGCCGAGGGCCTAGTCGCCTCAGATGTGGCTGAGGCACTACCCGACGCCTTGGCAATGCTTCGAGCCGGTTCGTTCGACGAGGCCGGCGAGGACGACCGGTGACGAGACCGTCGACGGTCACCGTCGACCGCGAGGCGCTGGCACACAACTTCTCGGCGATGTGCGATCTGGTCGCTCCGGCGGTGGTGTGTGGAGTGGTGAAGGCCGACGGCTATGGGCATGGCGCAGCGACGGCTGGGCGCGCGGCTGTCGCAGGTGGCGCCGAGAAGCTCGCGGTCGCCCTCGTGCAGGAGGCCGCCGAGCTGCGGGACTCAGGCATCGATGTCCCGATCCTCCTGCTGTCCGAGCCGCCCGCCGACGAAGTGGCCGAAGCGATCTCGCTGGGCGTCGACTTCGTCGTCGCAACACCGGAGGCGATCGATGCCGTCGCAGCGGGCGGTCGGGGCGCCCGTCTCCACCTCAAGATCGACACCGGTATGCATCGCGTCGGCTGCTCGCCGTCCGACGCCGAGCAGATCGTCGACCGAATCGAAGGCGATCGGTCGGTATCGCTGGTCGGGCTCGCGACGCACTGCCCGGTCGCCGACGAGGTCGACCGCACCTACACCGAGGCCCAGATCGCCCGATTCACGGCGCTCGTCGACACGCTTCGTGGGCGGATCTCATCGAGCCCGATCGTGCACGCGGCGAACTCGGCCGCTGCGATGGCATTCCCGGAGGCCAGGTTTGACATGGTCAGAGTTGGCATCGCCGGGTACGGCGCAAGCCCGGCCCGGCATCTGGACGGCGTCGTCGACCTTCGCGCAGCGATGGAACTGCGCTCGGTCGTGTCGGCCCTGCGTGTGGTCGACGCGGGGGAGGGGGTCTCCTACGGTCACCGTTGGCGGGCCGAGCGGCCGACGACCATCGCCACTGTGCCGCTCGGGTATGCAGACGGCATCCGGCGATCGAGCGGTCGGTGCGGGGTCGAGGTCTTACACCGTGGAGCGCGCCGCCCGGTCGTGGGTCAGGTCACCATGGATCAGCTGATGATCGCGCTGGGCGGCCCAGAGGTGGACGCCGCGGTCGGCGACGAAGTGGTGTTGATCGGAGCGCAGGGTGACGAGGAGATCACGGCGACCGAGATCGCCGACCGCCTGGGCACGATCTCCTATGAGGTCTTCTGCGATTTGACCCCGCGTTTGCCCCGCCTCCCCCGAAATTGAGAGCCTGAGCGTCGAATAGCGATGCTAATCCTCTCAATTTCGTGAGAGATGGTGCATCTCAGGGGGTCTGTATGGGTACCGTGTTCGATTCTGAGCGGCTGGAGTATGTCGCCGCACTCGCCGACAGCTACGTCGAACAGGGAAAGCTGCCGGGCGTGCAGGTGCAGGTTGCCCACGAGGGCAAGGTGGCGCTGCGGCACACCGTAGGTGAGGCATCGGTGGAGGAGGGGACGCCGTTGGCCGACGACGCGATCTTCCGCATCTACTCGATGACCAAGCCGATCACCTCGATCGCGCTCATGCAGCTTCACGAGCGGGGCAAGGTGCTGCTCGAGCACCCGGTCTCGAAGTTCATTCCCGAATTCGCGAATCAGCAAGTGTGGGACAGCGGCAACCCGCAGAAGTACACGACGCGACCGTCGAGCCGCGAGATGACCGTTCGCGACGCTCTTTGCCACACCACAGGCCTGACGTACGGGTTCTTCAACTCGCATCCGGTCGACGCTTTGTACCGACAGGACAAGCTCGGTGATTTCGCTGCTGCTCCCGACTATGACCTTCAGGAAGCGGCGCGCCGTATGGCCGAGAAGCCGCTGCTGTTCGAGCCCGGCACGTCGTGGAACTATTCGATGTCGACCGATCTGTGCGGTGCGCTCGTCGAGGTGATCAGCGGACAGACGCTCGACGCGTACTTCGATGAACACATCCTCGAGCCACTCGGCATGTCCGACACCGGGTTCGCGGTCGCCGAGGAGAAGCTCGACCGTCTCACCTCGAACTACATCGCCGCAGTCGACGGCAGCGGGCGGCTCCAACGCATCGCCAAGCCCGGCAAGCATGCGACGACGCCGCCGAAGATGCTGTCCGGCGGCGGCGGCTTCTATTCGACGACCGACGACTATCAACGGTTCTGCGACATGCTTCTCGGTGGCGGGACTCTCGACGGCCAGAGGGTGATCGGTCGCAAGACTCTGGAGTTCATGACGCTCAACCACCTGCCCGGCGGGCGCACCCTCAACGAGTGCGGTCAGTCCACGTTCTCGGAGACCGCCATGGAGGGTGTCGGGTTCGGGCTCGGGTTCTCGGTCGTTGTCGATCCGGCGGCGCATGGCGCGATGGCGAGTTACGGCCAGTTCGCATGGGGAGGAGCGGCGAGCACGGTGTTCTACGTCGATCCGGTCGAGCGCTACACGGTCGTATGGATGACCCAGTTCATTCCGTCGGACACTTACCCGATTCGCCGCCAGCTCCAGGCGACCGTGGCCCAGGCGCTCGTGTAGCGAACTAGCCTCTGCGTATGGAGTCTCGGATCACACGTCGGGCGCTTCTGGCCGGAGCGGCGGGGATCGTCGTTGCTGCTTGCGGGTCCGACGACGACGGCGGATCGATCGCGACCTCGGGGTCGCCTCGCGATTCGTCATCGTCGACGATGGGTGCCGGTTCGTCGTCGACGACCTCCGGTGCGCCCGACCCGACGAGTGCCATCGGCGTCGTCGAGCTGGCGTCGGAGCCGTTTCTGCTCGGTGTCGCCTCAGGTGATGTGACACCCGACGCGGCGATCCTGTGGACGCGACTTGTCCTCGACCCGACCGCTGCCGACGGCGCGATGCCCGACGAGGTTGTCGACGTCAACTGGCAGGTGGCGCTCGACGACGGTTTCGGCGATGTCGTGGCCGAAGGTCGCGCGGCAGCGGAATCGAGGTACGCGCACTCGGTGCACGTCGAGGCCACCGGCCTCGACCCGGCGACCGAGTATGTGTACCGGTTCACCCAGGGCGAGTGGGTCAGCGACACCGGCCGCTTCACGACGTTGCCCGCCGACGGCACCGATGAGTTCGCTTTCGTCGTCGCAACCTGCCAGGACCCGCAGTTCGGCCACTACTCGGCTTGGCGTGATGTCGCCGAACGCGACGACGCCAAAGCCGTCGTGTTCACCGGCGATTACATCTACGAGCTTCCGCCGCTCGACCTGTCGCCAGACACCGACGGGTCGCGCATGTGGACTTCGCCACCGCCGGTCGATCTCGACGGTTTCCGGCAGCGTTACGCCCAGGTGAAGTCAGATCCGAGCCTTCAGGCTGCCCACGCGTCCATGCCGTGGTTCGTGATGTGGGACGACCACGAGATCACCGACAACTACTACGCCGACGGTCCGGGCCAGTTCGACTCGGCCGGCGGGGATTTCACAGCGAGGCGCAGCGCCGCCTATCAGGCGTGGTGGGAGCATCAGCCGGTTCGGCTCGATCCTCCTGTCGATGGCGCCCTGGCCATTCATCGTTCGGTGAAGGTCGGCGATCTCGCCGAGCTGTTTCTCATCGACACTCGCCAGAACGCCGACGAGCCGCCGTGCCGTGATGTCTCCCAACTCGACTTCGGGCCGGATTGCGGCGAGCGAGACGACGATCGTTCACTGCTCGGCGAGAAACAGGAGGCCTGGTTGCTCGACGCCCTGTCGAATGCATCGACCGCCTGGACCACACTGGTGAGCCCGGTGATGTTCGCCGGCCTTGATGCCCGATCGGAAGGTGACGCGGAACCGAGCTACTACCTCGAGGGCTGGGATGGCTACACCCAGGCCCGCGAGCGGGTGGCCGATGCGCTTGCGGCGACTTCGAACCCGGTCGTATTGAGCGGCGATTATCACGCGAGCTTCGCGCTCGACGTCGGGCCCGGGTTCGGTCGCGAAGTGTTTGCCCCGGAGTTCATGTCGACGGCGATCTCGTCGCTACCTTTCGCCGCCGAGGTGCGCCCGGCCAACCCGCACGTGCGCCACTTTGCCGGCGACAACGGGTACCTGCACTGCAGGGTTACCGAGGACGAGTGGAAGGTGGAGTACCGCACCGTCGCCGACATCTGGGACCCGGCGTCCGAGCTCACGACTACGGCCAGCTTCGCGGTCGACGCCGGCGACCCCGTTATGCGCGAGGTATAGGACATACCGCCTTTGCTTGCATAATAGATTTGGAACATGCATTATGCATGCATGCCGTCGATCACCATACGTGAGGTTCCCGACTCGGCACGCGACGAACTGGCAGCGCGTGCGGCCAGGGCCGGGAAGTCTCTCCAGGAGTATCTGCGCGGATCGCTGATAGAGCTTGCGGCCAAGCCTGACGTGGCCCAGATCATCGAGCGTGTTCGAGCAAGGAAAGAAGCGACGGGCAGCGTGCTCGGAGTTGACGAGATCCTCGGTCACGTCGACGCCGAACGTCGATGACCGCGGTTGTCGATGCGTCCGCAGTTGTGTCGGCCCTCGTCGACTCGGGACCGACCGGAGAGTGGGCGCTCTCCCGTCTGAATAGGGGGCCGCTGCTCGCACCTCACCTCATGCAGGTGGAGGTCGCCAACGTGTTGCGCAGGGCCGAGGCGACGGGCGAGATCAGCGCTGACGTCGCGTCGCTCGCCTTGCGCGACCTCGTGGATCTCACGGTCGAGTTCGCCCCGTTTGAGCCGTTTGCACCCCGAGCCTGGGAGCTGCGCGACAACCTGACCAGCTACGACGCATGGTACGTCGCACTTGCAGAATCGGCAGAAGTGTCGCTCGTGACACTCGATCGGCGACTGGCAAGCGCTCCGGGTCCGACCTGCGAATTCGAGCTGCCCGAGTCATCGATCTAGCCGCAACACGAGCGCCGATCTAACCTTTCGGGCGGCTCGGTTGTCTTGTAGGCATGATCCCGTGGCGAATCGACCTGTGAGCGTCCCGATTGAGGACACCGCAGCTCAGCTCGAGGCCTTCGTCCGAGACGACTACGCCCGTCTTGTGGTCGCGCTCGGTGCGATCTTCGGAGATCGCCAGGCCGCAGAGGATGCGGTCGCGGACGCTCTTACCCGTGCTACGGCCGCGATTTCTGACGGTACCGAGATCGAGGCGCTCGATCGCTGGGTGTTCAGTGTTGCTCGAAACATCGAACGCAACCGCACCAAGCGGGAATCCCGGATCGCTCGACTCGAAGACCGTGAACGCGAGTCGGCGACGCCACCGACCGACCTCACGAGCAGCCAAGAGATCAGGAATGCCGTGGAGCGCCTTCCCGATCGCCAGCGCGAGGTCGTGCTCGGCCACTACTAACTCGGCTATCCGTTGGGTGAGCTCGCCGACCTGCTGTCGACGTCGGAGAGCGCTGTGAAGAACGCGCTCTTTCATGCGCGTGCCTCGCTTCGTCGCACCCTGGGCGAGGACCTGACTGCCGGAGGTGAGGGCCATGGGTGAGGAGGGCTTGGACGAGCTTGCCGCTCGGATCGCCGACGCGTACGCCGAACTGGAGGCCGATGTGTCGACACCGGCCATTCGATTCGAGGCAGCTTCGCCAGTCGCCCCGGACAGTGCGAGCCACCGCCGATTCATAGCGGCTCTCCTGCTGCTAATAGCTGGGGCCGGAGCGACTATCGGTTTGGGTCTGGCGATCGGTCAGGACGATGACTCCCCGCAGGTCGTGCAGCCGGAACCGTCGGCGAGCTCCTCGACCGAACTGACACCACCGTCGACCACCACTGCGCCGCCGGTTGTGCGTGTTGTCAACGCCGAACCGACCGTCGTTCAGGCGCCTTCTGTTGCAAAGGACGAGTTCTCGATCAATGGACGATGGTTGGTTGTGCCCTGGCATGACAGCTTCCTGATGGTCCAGGTAGTTGGTGGTGGCACGGAAGTCGCACCGAACCTCGAAGAATGGGAGGAGCTGTTTCCAGCTGAAGTCGTCGAGTTGTTCGCCGACGATCCACCGGAAACGCTGGAGGAGGCACAGATCCGGCTGGGACGGGCTGGCCTAGACGACGTTGTCGCCCAGTTCTTGGCCGAGAACCCAGGCGTGAGTCGGGACATCTTCGAAGGCGAATCGCTCAGCGTGCGGCTAGAGGCCCACGAGCTGGCCACCGACGGCAGGTGGGTGCCGGTTGAGGTCGGTGAGTTCCCCGTCGTGGTCGCCACCGCAGATCAGATCACTTCGAGTGGCGAGACGCTCGTTCTAAGTGGGTCGGTGCCTGATGGAGATGGCCCGGCCGTGTTCTCCACGAGTGATCTGGCGACGTGGGAGGCCACCGCGGTCGAGGTCGGACCTCTCGAGTTGTTCGAAGGCGCGGTGATCGATCGCTGGCAGCTGGACGGCCTCGTAGCGTCAGAGGACGCATGGGCGGGCATCGTCACCGGATCGGCCTTTTTGGATCTGTATCTCCCGGTGTTTCAGGCTGCGGGAGTATCCGGTGGTGGAATCTCGGTCGGCGCGGACGGCGTTGAGGTCACCCCGCGCAAGCCGATTCCCGAGGGGGCGCAGCCGCCGTATCAAACGGAGCCCGATGAGGGGAACAAGGTTCTGGTGACATGGGAAGAGCTGCCCTTCACCCGCGACGAGTTCCTGCAAGCGCAGTCGGGCAGTCTGCGAGCGACGGCGGGCGCGCCGTATGCTTCCGACAAGGTGAGTGCCTCGGTCGAACAGCAGGAGTCGCTCGTCGTTCAGCTTGTCGCCACAGAAAACGCGTTCGCAGCGATCGACCATGAACCCAGCGCCAGCGTTACTTGGTCGGGTGGCGGAAAAACGTTTGAGCGAGTCGAGGACCTGCCGCTTGTGGTCGGTGATCCGTCTGCAGAGGGCGACGATGAGTTGCCTGAATTCCTGTCGGCTGCCGGCGACTCGGCACTCGTTGCGACGTCGCGTGGCCGATTGTTCAAGGGGCGCGGCGATGGAAGCGGTTGGGTCGAGATCATTCCGCCAGAGGACATCGTGGAGAACCGGATCACCGGAGATCTGCAGTACGGCAGCGACGTTTGGGTGTTCGCTCGTGGCGGGTCGCTGAGTGACTCAGCGGCGCTACGAGATCGGTGGATCGCTGCAACCGACGACGGCTACACGTGGATAACCGTCGACGTCCGCGACGAGAACCTCGACGCTCCAGGGGAGGACGCATGGTGCTGCGGACCGAACGCGATCCGCAACGGAACAAAGCTGCTCGTCCAGGACGAAGACGGTTGGAAGCTCTACGAGATTCCGGACACCGGGCCGGGGGCGGCCGGTGTCCACGCCTCGGCTGGCGATGTCCCCAAACTGGTTCCAAGTGGTGCGGTCGACCTAGAAGTCGTCGAAGGAGCGTCGGGCTTCGAGGGTGTCGCGGGGGCCGCTGTCTGGGTGTTCGCCGACCCTGCGCTGCCCGGTGTCCCGGCGATGGCGGCAACCGTTGTCCCCTCAGGACACCGTTGGGATGACAGTTCGGCCGAGCAGGACACGCGAGACGAGCCCGAGGTGTTCGTTTCGTCAGAGTCTGTGGCAACGCACCTTGATGGGCCACTCGACGATCCTGGTTCATTTGTCGCGGAAGGCTTGGTCTTGTTGACGCACGTCGTCGAACCGCCCAGGGAGCAGGCCAGGTACGCCGACATCTGCTTTACCGACGATGACGGCCCCCAGTTGTTGCGAGCCACGGACGAAGGGCGGTTTGGTCTATGGGATCGGCTACGCCGGGAGCTCACCGGCGCTTCGGTGGGCGTAGGTCCGGATAGCTCCTTCGGCGGAGTCGTTGAGGTCAGAGGCGGCACAGGCCTAGCGATCCGTGACAGGTTGATGTGCGTCGAAGAAGGCCGGCTGTTCGAACTCAAACTCAGCGGCGATGTCGGCCGCGACGAGGCAGCGTTCGTCGAGAATCAGTTGGTCGAAGCGTCACCAGAAGAGTGGGACCGAGCCCGTGAGCGCTCAGGCAAGGGAGCCGACTCCCTCTGTCCCTACTAGCCCAACGTCACGATCAGCTCGTGGCCGCCGAACGCTCGCACCAGGCGTCGATCGAACGTCAGGAGCTGACAGTCGAGGGCTTCCGCGAGCGCTACGTACAGGGCGTCGTAGAAGCTTGCGTTGCTACGTAGCTCCCAGGCCCGCGAAGCGAGCGCCCGAGTTTGGTCGTGACGCACATCGATCAGGTCAGCGGCGTACGCGAGCGCCCCAGCTCCGTTCGAGCCACTGATCTCGCCCCGCAGAGTCATTGCGCGGAGTGCATTGCCAACCTCTGCATCGATGAGGTGCGGCGCATGTCTCCGAACCTCGCTAATTCGATCTCGTGCAACGGCGCCGGCGGGAGAACGGATCGCCACCGCTGCGACCAGGACTGAAGCGTCGATCACGAGGTTGGGGGGTGCACTCACCGGCCGTGGTCGATATCGCGCACTATCTGCTCGGGATCGGTGCGGGTGCCGTGTTGCTGTACGAACTGCTCGATGCGGTCGAACAGCTCTTCTTCGGTCGGGCGGCTGGCGATCGCCTCGATCTGTTCCTTCATGTATGCCTGGATCGACTTGCCCGCTGCCCGGGCGCGGCGACGGATCGTCTCGTAGGCGTCGTCGTCGATGTCGCGAACCTGGATCGTGGCCATGCATGCAGAATAGCGCTATAGCGCTGCTCTGCATGCACCTGAGAGCGCTGATTACCACCCACGGCGAGTGTCATTCACGTTGAGGTCGTGGTGGTGGGGTTTCGGTTTGCGTTGCGGGTCTGGTGGTCCAGGTGCCGGGGTCGGGTCCGCGGATGAGGGTGCGTTGGTTTTCGTGGAGTTCGCGGTGACATGGTGCGCATAGGAGCGCTAGCTGGTCGATGTCTGTGCGGCCTTTTGCCGGAGCGGCATATGGGGTGAGGTGATGCGCTTCGCAGCGTCGGTGGTCGGCGCCGCACAGTACGCAGTGTTTGTCGCGTGCGACCAGTGCTGTGAATTGCGCTGCGGTAGCGGTGCGGATCGAGCGTCCCCACCAGAGCGGGTCTGGGTCGGTGCCGTAGACGGCTCCGATGAGCTCCGCGTTGCACCAGTGCCGGGACAGTACCGAGTCGGCTATGGGCCCGACCCCGGCTTGTTCGGCCGGTCGGCGCTTCGGATTGGTGGGATCGGTGACCGTTTCGGCGTCGACGACGATGACGACACGTGGCCGTTGACTCGACGCGGAGGTCGTGCTGTCGGGTTCGGTGATCAGCGCGATCGCGGCGTCGTAGTGGCGTTGGGTGCTCGTGCGGGGGTGTTGTTCGACGGGGACGTCTCGTCCGCCGTCTTGGCGGTAGAGCTTGTCGGCATATGCCGTGATGTTGTCCCAGGCGGCATCGATAGACGGTTTGTCGCCGAAGAGGGTGATCGAATCGAGACCAGCGGCGGTGCGGCCACGGCGCGCGCCGCGCAGGGCACGTTGGCGTTGATGCTCCTTGTCGGCGTCGGCTTGGCTGGTGCGATCGGCGATCCAGTCATCGACTATGCCTTTGGCCTGGTCGACTGGCGCGTCGGTGATCGCGTCTACCAGTGCACTGTCGTTGGCGGCTGCGCCGTTGCTGCGGGCGTCGGCGTTGGCGACCGCGTCGAGTTGCTCGGCGGTCATCTCGCCCGAAGCGACCTTTTCGGCTAGCTCAGGGTTGTTCGCCACTGCTTTGCCGCGTTTGACCCGCTTGTTCTTCTCACGCGCCGACATGTCGGTGGAATTGGCGGCACGTCGCGCGTTCGTGGCGTCGCCGTTGCCGACCACCCCACCCGCGAGCTTCGACGCCTCGATCGCTTCGAGCCGGTTGCGGAACCGTTCGATCGCCCTCACAGCCCGACGAGTGTCGAGCCCCACCAGATGCGCTTCGACAACCCAGAAAGCCGCTTCGGCATCAGCCGAAGACGGCGAGGGCCCCGCACCGGACACACCGGTGGCGCCACCCGCAGTCGACTGCCCACTCGATCTCATAGATCCATCATGACAGGGGGGTGTGACAGTCCGACCTGAGCGACGTCAAACGCGGCAACCGCTTGCGACACCTGCCCGTACCAGGTGTCGCGTACCAGGTGTCGCAAAGAGGGGGCGGCGGTCTCCTGACACGCATCGCATTCGCGAGCATCGGTCAGGTTGGTTTCACGCCGTGTCTCATCGCGAACTCGGTCGCCCGGGCCACAGGGCACCTGTGGAATTGCTGCGGTGGCCGTGCCCCATAGCGCCGGCAGTATTCGGCCAAAGATGAGGTCACCAGCTCGGAGGTGCAGTTCCAATCCGGATATTCGGCACCGTAGTCGATGCGGGGCGATCTAACCTTTCGGGCAGCTCGCGAGTCAGATAGATGTGACCCGATGTCGACACCACCAGCGGTGAGCTCCGCCGATGAGTCCGGCGCAGCACGGCTCGAGGCGTTTCTGCGAGACGGATACGCGCGCATGACCGTTGCTCTCGGTGCGATGTTCGGTGACCAAGCGGCAGCGGAGGACGCTGTCGGCGCGGCGATCGTACGGTGCCTCGAAGCGCTCGATGATGGTCAAGAGATCGAGTCGATCGAACGGTGGGTGTTCGTTGTCGCGCGTAACCTCGAGCGGTCGCGCCTCACGCGTGGTGACCGCCCGGTCGTCCAAGTCGCCGACAATTCGACCGACGAGAGAGACGACATCGACGCGCTCGTAGAGCACGACCGAGTGGTCGCAGCGCTGGAACAGCTACCGCAGCGACAACGTGAAGTCGCAGTCGCCCGCTACTACCTCGGATATTCGGTCAGCGATGTCGCCGAGCTTCTTTCGAGCACCGAGAGCGCCGTGAAGAACGCGTTGTTTCATGCGCGGAATGCCCTTCGCACGAGCCTGAAGCATCCGGACCCCGAGGAGGTGAACAACGTTGACTGACCACGTCGACGCCGAGATCGCATTTGCTGTGCGAGAGTCGCTGGGCCACCTCGAGAGCGAGGTTCACGTGCCGGCTCTCAATGAACTCGTCGACAGCCCGATCGAGCGATCCGAGCGCCTCCGCCGTGGCTGGTTGGTCGCCGCGACCCTGTTCGCTGTCGTGTCGGTGGGCACAATCATCTTCTTCGCCGTCCCCAGAGGGGACGACGACGTTCCGCTCGTAGTGCAGCCGCAGCCCTCGGCAACTAGGACCGATACGTCGGTTGTGCCAACGACCTCGATGCCGGTTCCGGCACCACGGATGCTTGACGTGAACGCCGCAGGTGTTCCCGCCCCTCCGGCAGCCCCGGTACCTGCCGGATTCACGACGAAGAGCTGGATCGTTCCATGGAACGACTCGTTCCTCTCCGTGAAATACCTGAGAAGCTCTATCGGATCCACCGACATCGATCCAGAAGACATCGATCCGTGGGAGCACCAGATCCGCGCATGGGACCTGGCGCCCGGAGGGTCGTGGGGAGAAGTCGAAGTCGCCGAGTTCCCCCAGCCGATCGGGGATGTCGAGTTCGTCGAAAGCAACGGAACCGAATTGGTCGTACTCCTGCACGGTCCCCTCGGTGCCCATCGCGTGCTGCACAGCTCGTCGCTCGATAGTTGGACTTCGGTAGCCGTACCGATGTCGAACGGCGAGGTCTCTCTCGCCGGCATATTCACACTCACGGTGTCCGACCAAGGCTGGGCTGTGGCTGGTTGGGGTGGTCCTCGTGTGCGACCCGACGATTTCATCCCCGATGAGGTTCTCGTCGGACAGAACGTCTCTGACGCGTGTTGTTCCTATTGGCGGAGCGACGAAGGCCTTCGGATCGAGGACCGTGACGACAGGGGCATCCTTCGGAGCCGTCCGTTGGTTGTCGACTGGGAGCGGTTGCCCTTCAGCGACGATGACGCGATCGGCAACATGGAGTGGACGGTGGAGGGCAGGACCTGGGTCGTCGCGGCGTCGTTCGGTGACGCGGCCGCGCAGTGGTCCGACGATTCGGTTGTGGGGCCGGCTGACGTCGTCGGAATCGACCGCGGTTTCATTCGACGCGGCTATACGGCCGACGGCCACGAGCTCGCCTACTCGACCGATGGGACGTCCTTCGAACGATTGTGGCTCTGGTCCGGGAAGGATGCGGCTGCTCAGCCCGAATCGATCGAGTTCCCAGTCGGGCTGACCGCGCTCTCCGACAGCGTTCTACTGGTGACCAACTACGACCGAGCTTTGCTTTCCCGACCCGGGTCGACCGAACTCGAGCAGATCGACCTGCCGCCACCGCTGGACGGGGTTCGATTCCTGGCGAGCAACGGCCTCGCCGATCTCAATGGCCTCGCCCCCGGAATGCTGCCATTCAGCAAGGAACCCGAGCCGAGCGAGTCGGGATCGGTCGACGTGCACCTCGCTGCGACGCGCGACGGATACGCCTGGCTGGCGTTCGACATACCGCAATCCGGCATGGTTCGGTTCAACGAGTTCGCCGCCGTCAACGGTGACGAACTCCTGACTCGCTTCGGTGACGACTGGACGCTCTACCAGCTCGGCTGACGTGACCCCTTGGTCCGCGATGTGGTGAGCGCAGCGAGCAACTCGAAGGAACCCGGAGGGTCCCTGACACCGGGTCGCGATGGGCGCTCACGCGACCCCTTGGTCTGACACCGGGGTCGCGGTAGGTTCGCATCCATGGCAGACAAGATCGGAACCGTGGGTGCCGTGGTCATCAACGCGGCGGACTTCGAAGGACTCAAATCGTTTTGGCAGGCCTTCCTGGGCGTGGGTGTAGCGCGAGAGATCGACGGGTTCTTCTGCTGGCTCGAGCCCCAACACGAGGGTGGCGTATCGGTTGCGATCCAGCTTAGCGAAG
The DNA here is from genome assembly GCA_965216815.1 of Acidimicrobiales bacterium. GTDB lineage: Bacteria > Actinomycetota > Acidimicrobiia > Acidimicrobiales > SHLQ01 > JADFOM01. The sequence continues at coordinate 1,424,004 of OZ244202.1, forward strand.
ACCCCGGACCTGCGGTCGGGCGGGTGCACATCGACACCGGCGTCGACGATCTCGACGCGGCCCAGGCGCAGATCGAAGCGCTGGGCGGCAGCCATCTCGAAGACCACGAGATCATGGGCTTCACCTGGAAGATCATGGCCGATCCCGAAGGCAACCGATTCTGCATCGCATCCGAGTGACCCATGCCGTTCCGGTTCTTCGTCGCGGGTGACTCGACGGCGCATGCCGTGACGAACTAGAGGGAGTAGACGGATCGACCCAACCTGGCTGTGGCTGGACCGGCGAGATGGGTGTTCCCGAGCCGTGCACCATCCCCCTAGGTGATCCCGGCGACGCGGCCTACGTCGCCATCTTCGTCTCGATCTGGGATGTGAGCGTGACCGATCTGTCCGGGTACACCAGAGCGCATGATCACTACGCAGCATTCGGCATGCCCGTCGTGTGGGTCGAGGTGCCGCCTCTGAGGCGAACCGCCTCTTGGTGGAGCGACGAGTCGATCGCAGCGCACAACGACGCGGTCGCAGCCGTATTGGGTTGCACCCTCGCGCCGGCCAGTGTTCGCGACCACGGCGGCGACCCCAAGTTCAGCTCGGACGGACTGCACTACACCCCCGAAGGCGCCGAGCTCGTCGCCGCCCGGCTCGAGCGACTCGACCCCGCTTCGTACGACTGCTCCCGGCCCCAAACCTGATCCACTCGCTCAGCTGGTCCAGGCGACCACGGTGTTGTCCTCGTAGCCGGTGAAGATCACCTCGCTGTGGCCGTCGCCGTCGAGGTCGACCACCACTCCACCCGCGGCCTGACCGAAGCCGGTGTCGAGCACGTGCTGATCGAACCCTCCGTCGACCTGTTCGAACACGAAGGTCCGATCGTCGCCATCGCCGGCGACCGCGAGGTCGGTGTCACCGTCGCCGTCGATGTCGCCCCACGAGAACACACCCGGTGCCGCCTGGAACGCGACGCCCTCGGTCGGTCGGGAGTCGATGCCTGCCGACAGCAGTGTCGACGACCACGGCTGGGTGGGGTCCTCACCCGGCTCGAGCAGGAATATCCCCGCTGGCGGATCGGTCGGATCGGTCACGGTGGGCACGTGGTTGGATCCAACCCATCCGTCTTGGCCGTCGCCGAAGAGATCCTCGATGACCGACAGCTGGATGGTCCGACCGAGCTCGGTGCTGATCACGTGACGATCCCACACGCCGTCGGGGTCCTCGTCGGTCGGGGCCTCGACCTGTTCGAACCACGCGAACGATGCGCCCTCGAAGAAGAATTCACCGCTCGCCAGATCGAGGTCGCCGTCGCCGTCGACGTCGTGTAGCACCGGCAGGCTCCCGCCTCCCTGTCCGATCGTGCGCGGTTCGGACTCCCAGAGGTCGCCCTCGCCCGTCCCTTTGAACCATTGCGCTCGGGCGTCGGCCTGGAGCTCGCCGACGGTGACCAGGTCATCGATCCCATCGCCGTCGAGGTCCGCCCGCTCGACGCGATGGTAAAAGGCCATCGATCCTTGCTCGACGATGTCGTGGCGCAACCAGTCGTCCCCGTCCTGTTCGAGCCAGAACAGACCACCGCATGGCCCAATGTCGCGATTGAACTCGCAGACGAAGAAGCCGGCGCTCACGAGGATGTCGAGGTCGCCGTCGCCATCGAGGTCCTCAGGGTGAGCCTCGTTCGGGAAGTAGACGCCGTCGTCGCGGGTCAACACGGACTCGGCCTGGAAGGTGAGATCGCCCTGATTCCAGAGGATCGTGACGCCACCCGGTGGGAACTCGGTCGGTCCAGGATCCTCACCGCGGTCACCGAAGAAGTTGACGACCAAGTCGAGGTCGCCGTCGTCGTCCATGTCGGCGGGCGCAACGCCGGCCGGGCCGTCGGACGCCGCGTCGAGAACGACGCGTTCCAGATCTTCGATGCGTGCCGGCTCGGGTGTCGGCCCCGTCGTAGGTGTCGGCTCGGCGCCGGTGTCGTCGCCCCCGCTGCATGCCGCGAGCAGCGGTGTCAGAAAGACGAGTGCCGCCAGCGCACGGTTGCGCTGTTTCGTTGACCGGAACACCGGTTCGTTTTACTCTCCGCCACACGTTCGGACCAGCGACCGGGCGTGCCACCACAGGGAGACCTTCACATCGCAGCGCACGCTCAGCACACCTTCCTAGCCGTAGTTGCGCTGACTGGCGCCCTGTTCGCCGCGGGCTGCGGCGGCGGCGATTCCGAGTCGTGGACCGTCCAGATCGGCACACCGGAGGCGGATGGGTCGTTCGGCGTCGACGCCTTCGGCAACGGTGACCTCGCCCTCACTATGTCGACCGAGGGCGACATGGCTGGTCCCAACGCCGGCGGGCGCGACATCGTTGTGATGCGGCTTGACGAATCGGGGTCTGAGGTGTGGGCCCATCAGTTCGGTGGCGAGGCCAACGACTCTCCGCTCGGCATCTCGGTCGGACCCGACGATGGGGTCTACGTCGGCGGCTTCACCGAGGGCGACCTCGCCGAGCCGAACGCCGGTTCAGCCGATGTGTGGCTGGCTCGCTTCGACCCGGACGGCAACGAGGCGTGGGTGCGCCAGTTCGGTGGTGACGGCTGGGACCGCGGCTTCGACGTGGCAGCCACCGACGACGGCACGTTCATCAGCGGCTACAGCGCGAGCACGCTCGACGACTCGGATCCCCAGCCCGACGGCTTCGATGCCTTCGTGGCCTCCTTCGACAGCGACGGGAACCAGCGATGGATCCGTCACGTCGGCAGCGACGCAACCGACTGGGGGCAGGGAGCGGTCGCCGTGCCGGACGGTGGGGTGACGATAACCGGCTACACCGAGGGCGACCTCGCCGCAGCGAACGCAGGTTTGCGCGACATCTTCGTCGCTCGGCTCGACAGCGCCGGTGACACGGTGTGGGTTCGCCAGTTCGGCTCGGACCAGCTCGACTGGACCCAGGGCGTCGGGCTCGGTGCCGAAGGTGGCGTCTTGGTAGCCGGCTCGACCGAAGGCGACTTCGCGGTGCCGAACGCGGGTGGCCGCGATGCTCTGGTGATGGGCCTAGACGCCGACGGCAACGAGGTGTTCCGTACCCAGCTGGGCGGCCCTGACCTCGACAGCGCCTACGAAGTCCGCCTCGTAGACGACGGGATCGTGGCCACCGGCGGTTTCACGGGCCCCGTCGAAGGCGCGGGCGACGGCGGCGGTGAGCGGGACGGCGTGCTGATCCGGCTCGACGAGGACGGTGTCGTGCGCCAGATCGACCGGCTCGCCAGCGCCGAAGTCGACGATGCGACCGGGTTGACGATCCTGCCCAGTGGCGCCGTCGCGTTCAGTGGATACACGTTCGGCGACCTCGGCGCCGACAACGCAGGAGAGAACGACGTGTTCGTGGGGATGATGCCCTGACCCAGGTCACTCCGGTGTCGGCAATCGCGTGTCTAGCATCGGAGGATGCAGACGCTGGTCACCGTGTCGATCACCGGGCCGGATGCAGAACGCATGGCCGAGATCGCAAGGCTGCTCGTCGCCGATCGGCTCGCGGCCTGCGGCAATGTCGTTCCCGGGGTTCGTTCGATCTACCGATGGGAGGGCGATGTGCAGGACGACTCCGAAGCGCTGCTGTTGGTCCACACGGTCGCGGACAAGGTCGAGTCGATCATCGAACGCGTCAACGCCGAACACCCGTATGACACGGTCCAGATCCTGGCGTCGGAGGTCGCGGCCGCCGACGCCGAGTACCGGCAGTGGGTGATCGACCAGACCGCGTAGGTCTATCGCGGACAGGAATCGCGCCGAGCGCTGGCTCGGTCACCCGGCCGGGAGGTAGAAGAACACATGGCCGACCGAGAGACCCACATCCGGACCTGTCCTCTCTGTGAGGCGATGTGCGGGCTGGAGGTGCACCACGAGGCGGGCGAGGTCAAACTCATCAGACCAAACCGCAACGACGTGTGGTCGAAGGGCTACATCTGTCCCAAGGGCACCACGCTCGGTCACCTCCACCATGACCCCGACCGACTGCGCAAACCGCTGGTCCGGCAGGGCGACCGGTTGGTCGAGGCGAGCTGGGATGAAGCCCTCGGTCGCTGCCAGGAGCTCATATCCGGTGTGATCGAACGGCACGGCAAGTCCGCGCTCACCGCCTACGTCGGCAACCCGACAGCCCACAACTTCTCGCTCAGCCGCTACACCGGCCTGTTCATCGCGCTCGCAGACTTCGACATGATCTACTCGGCCGGCACGGTCGACCAGTGGCCTAAGAATGTGTCGGTCGGTCTCATGTTCGGCAACACCTGGCGAATTCCCGCACCCGATCTGCCCCGCACCGACCTGTTCATCGCGATGGGAGCCAACCCGCACGCTTCGCAGGGCAGCCTGCTGGCCTGCGCCGACGTCCTCGGCGAGATGGACCGTGTTCGAGAGCGCGGCGGTCGCTGCATCGTCGTCGATCCCCGCCGCACCGGCACGTGCGACCACGCAGACGAGTGGATCCCGATCGTGCCCGGAACGGATGCCGTGTTCCTCATGGCGGTCCTCAACGTCATCGTGAACGACGGGTTCGTCGACCTTGGTGAGTTGACCGACGTCGTTGCCGGGCTCGAGGACGTGACAGCGCTGGTCGCCGGCTGGACACCTGAATCGGTGGCAGAAACCTGCGGCATCGACGCTGAGCGCATCAGGGCGTTCGCGCACGAGTTCGCAGGCGTGGAGCGTGCCGTTCTCTACGGTCGCATCGGGTTGTGCAACCAGGAGTTCGGGACGCTCGCATCCTGGTTGATCGACGTGTTGAACATCGTGACCGCCCACTTCGATGTCGAGGGCGGAATGATGTTCGGCAACCCGGTCGCCTGGTCGATCACGCTGCTCGGCAGCGACGACGTGACCGAGCAGTTCGGCCGCTGGAGCAGTCGGGTTCGTGGCGCTCCGGAGGTACTGGGCCAGGTTCCGGTTTCGTGTCTGGCCGAGGAGATCGCCACACCTGGAGACGGCCAGATCAAAGGTCTCATCACCAGCGCCGGCAACCCCGTCGTGTCGGCACCCGGGGCACAGCACCTCGACGCGGCGCTTCCGCTCCTCGAGTGCATGATCAGCGTCGACAACTGGTGCAACGAGACCACACGCCACGCCGACGTGATCCTGCCCGGGCTGTCGCCGCTCGAACAGCCTCACTACGACGAGCTGCTCTGGGCGTGGGCGGTGCGCTCAGCTGCCAAATACTCGCAGCCGCTCTTTCCGCCGCCCGCCGACCGGCCACGGGAGTGGGAGATACTCACCCGACTCGGCGCGATGATCGCAGGCATGGACGGCGCGTCGATGGACATAGCGCCCATCGACGACGGGTACTTCGGCGGCTTGGCCGAGACCCAGGGCATCGAAGCCCAGGTCGCGCTCGCCGCGTCGCCCGAGCCGGGGCCTGAACGCATCTGCGACCTCCAGATCCGCACCGGCCCGTGGGGCGATCGCTACGGCGAGAATCCCGACGGTCTCACGCTCGAACGGGTCGCCGCCGAACCCGACGGCATCGACATGGGGCCGATGATCCCGCTGTTGCGCGACGTGTTGTGCACCCCGTCGGGCAAGGTCGAGCTCGCGCCGGCATACATCACCGCCGACCTACCTCGGTTGCAGGAGAGGCTCGAACGCAGCCGCGACAGCCTCTTGCTCACCAGCCGCCGCGATGTGCGTTCGAACAATTCGTGGATGCACAACGTGAAGGTGCTCGTCAAGGGCAAAGACCGGTGCACGCTGCTCATTCACCCCGACGACGCCGACACCGCTGGCGTGCGCGACGGTGACACAGCGCGGGTGTCGTCCGAGGCCGGCAGCGTTGACGTGCCGGTCGAAGTGACCGACGAGATGATGCCCGGCGTCGTGTCGCTACCCCACGGTTGGGGACACGACCTCGACGGTGTGCGACTGTCGGTCGCAGCCGAACGAGCCAGCGTCAACAACAACCACCTCGCACCCTCCACATTCGTCGACGAGATCTCCGGAAATGCAGCGGTCAACGGCATTCCGGTGGAGGTCGCTGCGGTCTGAAGCGCCATCCACCGCTGTTGTGGGGGCGGTGCGCGAGGCTCCTGTCGGCAACCCAGGACGTCGAGCTGATCCCTGGTGTCAGGCACCGAGCTCACAACGCACTTGGACCCAGTTCACCTGGAGCTCGGTGCCTGACACCGCTGCATTGGACCCGGCGACATCGAACAGTGCACATAGGCTGGGTGGATGAGCGCGAGGATCGACGGCGTCGCGGTGGGTCACTGGACAGATGCCGAGGCGATGACCGGCTGCACCGTTGTGCTGTTGCCGGCCGGCAACGTGGCTTCGGGCGAGATCCGCGGTGCGGCCCCGGCCACACACGACTTCGGTTTGCTCGATCCGCTGCGCACCGTGCAGTCGGTCGACGCGATCGTGTTGTCGGGAGGGTCGGCGTTCGGCCTCAACGCCTGCGGCGGAGTCATCGACGGCTTGAGCAGCCTCGATCGCGGCTACGAAACCAGCAAGGCGAAGGTCCCGATCGTGGTCGGGATGTCGCTATACGACCTTGGCGTCGGGTCCGCCGAAACCCGGCCGTCGTACGCCTCGGGTTCGATCGCCCTGGCCGAGGCGCTGATGAACGTCGATGGGGACATCGAGGTGGGCCGCATCGGAGCCGGCACGGGCGCCACCACCGGCAACTGGCGCGGGCCGGACGAAGCGCGACCGGGTGGAATCGGGTTGGCCCGATTGGATCACGGCGATGTGTTCGTCGCATGTCTCGTGGCGGTCAACGCGATCGGCGATGTCGACGACGGCACCGGCGCCGCTCGGGTGGCTGACGATCCTTCGTCGATACCCGACCCACCCGACCGCACAGGGGGCGAGGGTGAGAACACCACCATCGGCGTGATCTTCACGAGCGCTGCGCTCGACAAGTCCGGCTGTCATCTGCTCGCACAGGCCGCCCACGATGGTCTCGCGCGCGCTGTGTATCCGGCGCACACCTCCGCCGACGGCGATGCATTTGTCGCCGTGTCGATCGGCGACAAGGCAAGCGAGAGCCTCGGTTTGCGTGCTCTCGCGATCGCAGCGACCGAGCGAGCGATCAGGTTCGCGGCCCATTGACACGCTGTCGTTCCACTGAGGCTTCTCACGTGGGACAGTGGTGACGGTGGATCTCTGCACGGCATCGGTCGAGAACACGCACGAGGTCGCGGCGGCCATCGCCCGTCGCGCCGAACCCGGCGACCTGATCCTGCTGTGCGGCGACCTTGGTGCCGGCAAGACTGCCTTTGCCCAAGGGTTCGGTGCTGCTCTCGGTATCGAAGAACCGATCACGAGCCCGACCTTCACGCTCGCCAACCGCTACGACGGACGGCTGCGCCTGAACCACCTCGACGTCTACAGGCTCGAACATCTCGCCGAGGTGCTCGACCTCGATCTGCCCGAGCTGATCGACGACGACGCTGTCACGCTCATCGAATGGGGCGACGCGATCGCGCCGGCCCTGTCGAACGACTACCTCGTGGTGCGTCTGGCCTTCACGACAGAAGGACCCGACAGCCGTACCATCGAGATCATGGCCAATGGGGACCGCTGGCTCGACCGCTGGCACCACCTGTCCGAAGACACGAAAGCCTGGGCGTCGTGCTGATCCTCGGCATCGAGAGCGCCACCGATCAGGTCGGATGTGCCATCGGCGGCCACGAGGGTGTCCTCGCTTCTGCACACGCCTGCAAGGGCCGCCGCCATGCCGAGACGCTCGCCCCACAGATCGACTTTGTTCGGCGAACGGCCGGTATCGAGCTACGGGAGATCTCGGTCGTTGCGGTCGACGTCGGGCCGGGCCTTTACACGGGTCTGCGCGTCGGGCTCGCGACCGCGATGACGATGGCACATTCCCTCGGGGTCCCGATGATCGGCGTGCCGAGCCTCGATCTAGTTGCCTTCGCCGTGCGGTTCAGTCAGCGGCGCATAGTCGCAGCGCTCGACGCACGCAGGGGCGAGGTTTTCCATGCCAGCTACCGCTACTCGCCCGGCGGGCTCCAGCGCATAGGCGGCCACGAGGTGACCTCGCCCGAGGAGCTGGCCTCCGATCTGGTCGCCTGGGGCGAGGATTGCCTGCTGGTCGGTGACGCAGCCTTGCGCTACCACGAGAGCTTTCGGGGCATCAGCGGGATCGAGGTTGCAGAACAGGGCCATGCTCACCCCAACGCCGCGTCGCTCGTGCAACTCGCACACGCACAGGCGATGCGCGAGGAGTGGGTGCAGCCCACCGACATCGAACCGCTCTACCTTCGCAAGCCGGACGCACAGATCAACTGGTCGAGCCTCACGCTCTCACAATGACAGCGCCGACGATCGTCCCGATGACCATCGAACACCTGGGTGCCGTGCATCTAATCGATCGGGAGTCCTATCCGCAACCGTGGTCGCTGAGCCTGTGGCGCCAGGAGCTCCGCCACGACACCGCCCGTCGCTACCGGGTGGCACTGCTCGATGAAACCGTGGTCGGCTACAGCGGCCTAATGCTGCTCGCCGGGGTGGGTCACGTCTCGACCATCGCGGTCGACGCCGGCCATCGTCGTCGCGGGATCGCGGACGCTCTGATGACCAGGGTCGTCGCCGACGCGCGCGACGCAGGGATGGAAGCCCTCACGCTCGAGGTCCGAGTGTCGAACAGGGCCGCACTCGAGCTCTACCGCCGGTTCGGGTTCGCGCCCAGCGGCATCCGTCCGAACTACTACTCCGACAGCAACGAGGACGCCCTCGTTATGTGGCGCCACGACCTCGCAGGCGCGACCGATCCCCGTGAGGCGGTGAAGTCGTGAATCAGTCGATCGATGCCGACAGCCCGCCGATCACGCGAGTGCTCGCCATCGAGACGTCGTGCGACGAAACCGCGGCCGCCGTCGTCGATCGCGGCGTCGATGTGCACGCATCGGTCGTGTCATCACAGGTCGACATCCACGCCCGCTTCGGTGGGGTGGTGCCCGAGGTCGCCAGCCGAGCTCACCTCGACCGCATCGTGCCGGTCCTCGCGCAAGCGATGGTCGAGGCGGGCGTCGCCGAGACCTCGGTCGACGCGGTGGCAGCCACCGAGGGCCCCGGTCTCGTTGGCGCACTGTTGGTCGGAGTGAGCGCGGCGAAAGCGCTTTCACTCGTGTGGGACGTGCCCTATGTGGGGGTCAATCACCTCGAGGCGCACCTCCATGCCCCGTTGCTCGACGACCCCGACCTCGAGATGCCGGTCATGGTGTTGTTGGTGTCGGGTGGGCACACGATGTTGGTGTTGATGCGCGGACACGGCGACTACGTCGTGCTGGGCCAGACCCTCGACGACGCCGCCGGAGAGGCTTTCGACAAGGTCGCTCGTCTTCTCGGGCTCGGATACCCCGGGGGGCCGGCGATCGACGCGCGGTCGGCCACCGGAGACCGCGACTCGGTCTCGTTCCCTCGGGCGATGCTCGATGCGACCGGCGACAACGAGTTCGCCTTCTCGTTCAGCGGCCTCAAGACGGCGGTTGCGAATCACGTCCGTGGCGACGATTCTGCCGAAGTTGCCGATGTTGCTGCGTCGTTCCAGGAGGCGGCGGTCGATGCGCTCGTTACCAAGTCCGTGCGCGCCGTCGACCGACACGGAGTCGGCGGTCTGTGCCTGGCCGGTGGTGTAGCAGCCAACTCGAGGTTACGTGAGCTTGCGGCCGAGCGGTGCGCCGAACTGGGCATCGCCTTGCACCTCCCGAGCCCCGACATGTGCACGGACAATGCGGCGATGGTCGCCGCAGCCGCGTGGCACAAGCTCCGCCGCGAGTCTCCTTCGGGCCTCGCCTCGGGAGCAGACCCGAATCTCGGCTTGACCTGACACCGCTGCGTCGGGGCCCGCTGTCGCGGCGGATGGGTCGGATTTTCCCTCGGAACACGTTGCGTTCTGCCGCGGCCGGGCCGTATCGTTAGCACTCGCCCAAGGAGACTGCTAACGCCATTGGAGGCGCCGAAAATGAACCTGCAGCCCCTCGAGGACCGTATCGTCGTCCGCCCCGGAGAGTCCGAGGAAACGACGGCGAGCGGACTCGTGATTCCAGATACCGCCAAAGAGAAGCCGCAGCAGGGCGAAGTCCTCGCTGTCGGTCCGGGCAAGCGCTCGGAGACGACCGGGGAGATAATCCCGGTCGATGTCGCGAAGGGCGACACGGTCGTCTACAGCAAGTACGGCGGAACCGAGATCACGGTCGACGGCGAGGATCTGCTCATCCTCAACGCCCGCGACGTACTCGCCACCGTCAAGTAGGCGGCCGACATGCCAAAGATCCTCAAGTTCAACGAAGAGGCGCGCCGCGGCCTCGAATCGGGTGTGAACCAGCTTGCCGACGCGGTCAAGGTGACGCTCGGCCCGAAGGGCCGCAACGTGGTGCTCGACAAGAAGTTCGGCGCCCCGACCATCACCAACGACGGCGTTTCGATCGCACGTGAGGTCGAGCTGGACGACCAGTTCGAGAACATGGGTGCGCAACTCGTCAAGGAAGTCGCGACCAAGACCAACGACGTCGCCGGTGACGGAACGACCACGGCGACCGTGCTCGCTCAGTCGCTCGTGCGCGAGGGCCTTCGAAACGTAGCCGCCGGAGCCAACCCCATGGGTCTCAAGCGTGGCATCGAGAAGGCGGTCGAGGCCGCCGTCGACGCGATCGCATCGCAGGCGCTGCCCGTCGCCGAATCGAAGGCACAGATCGCGCAGGTCGCGTCGATCTCGGCTGCCGACGAGACGGTCGGGTCGATCCTCGCTGATGCCATCGACAAGGTCGGCAAGGACGGTGTCGTCACGGTCGAGGAGTCGAACACGTTCGGCATGGAGCTCGACTTCGTCGAAGGTATGCAGTTCGACAAGGGCTTCCTCTCGCCGTACTTCGTCACCGACGCCGAGCGTCAGGAAGCGGTGCTAGAGGAGCCCTACATCCTGTACAACCAGGGCAAGATCTCCTCGGTGCAGGACCTGCTGCCCGTCCTCGAAAAGGTGATGCAATCCGGCAAGCAGCTGCTCATCATCGCCGAAGACGTCGAAGGCGAGGCGCTCGCCACCTTGGTCGTCAACAAGATCCGAGGCACGTTCAACTCCGTCGCCGTCAAGGCGCCGGGCTTCGGTGAACGCCGCAAGGCGATGCTCCAGGACATGGCCATCCTCACCGGTGGTCAGGTCGTCGCCGAAGAGATCGGGCTCAACCTCGACGGCGTGTCGCTCGATCTGCTCGGAACCGCCCGCAAGGTCGTCGTCACCAAGGACGAGACGACGATCGTCGAAGGCGGCGGCAACCGGGCCGATGTCGAAGGACGCATCGGACAGATCAAGCGGGAGATCGACGAAACCGATTCCGACTGGGACCGTGAGAAGCTCCAGGAGCGTCTCGCCAAGCTCGCCGGCGGCGTAGCCGTCGTTCAGGTCGGAGCGGCGACCGAGGTTGAGCTCAAGGAGAAGAAGCACCGCATCGAAGATGCGCTGTCGGCCACGCGCGCGGCCATCGAGGAAGGCGTCGTCGCCGGAGGCGGCACCGCTCTGTTGCGGGCCACCGAGGCTGTCGAAGCGATCACGCGCAAGCGCAGCCTCGATGACGACGAACAGACCGGCGCACGCATCGTGCTTCAGGCTCTGTCGGCGCCCACCAAGCTCATCGCCGAAAACGCCGGCCTGTCCGGTGCGGTGATGGTGCAGAAGGTGCTTGGCGCAGAAGGCACCAACGGGCTCAACGCCACGACCGGCGAGATCGAGGATCTCGTCGCGGCGGGTGTTATCGACCCGGCGAAGGTGACCCGTGCCGCGCTCCAGAACGCGGCGTCGATCGCAGCGCTCCTTCTTACGACCGAGTGCCTCGTGTCGGACAAGCCGGAGCCACCGGCCCCGCCGATGCCTGCCGGTGGTGACCCCATGGGCGGCATGGGTGGCATGGGCGGAATGATGTAAGGCCCAGAGGCAGGTGTCAGGCACCGAGCTCAAAGTGATCTCGTTCCAAGCTCGTTGTGAGCTTCGGTGCCTGACACCTCTGAGTTCGCGGTGCCGGCACTGATCTGGCCAGCGATCGGTAGGGTTGTGAAGGTGACCGAATCGTCATACCAACGGCCGCCGATCGATCCGCAAAAGCTCCTGGCGCACCTCGATGACTGGAAGCGCGGTGAGGAACTGCCGGGGCGCACCCTCAGCTATCTCAAGACCGGACGACTGCCCGAGCTGCTCGATGATCCCGATAACGACACGGCCGCAGAACTGTGGGCGATCTGGGAACCGTGGGAGAAGGGCAAGGCAACTCCGGCTGACGTTGTGGCCGAGCTGGAAGCAGCGGGTCTCGCTGCGTTCATCGAATCCACGAAGGCTACGTAGGCCGCAGCGTCGGCTATGAGCAAGCGCGGCGGACCGCAACGCATACCACGCCCTCCACAGGTGATTCCAGGAGGCGCACCGCCGTGGGACGGCCTACAGGCCGAGCTCGACCTGGAGGCCATGCTCGACCGCATCGGGGCTTGGCGCGAACCGGTGGCGCGCACCGACCGGCCGCACAATGGCCAGTCGGCGGTGCTCGCATTGTTGTACGAGCGCGCCGGTGAGCCTCACGTGTTGCTCACCCGTCGCTCCAAGCAGATGCGTAGCCACACCTCGGAGGTCGCGTTCCCTGGCGGCCGGGCCGAAGACGGTGACGAGTCGTTGTGGCACACCGCTCTGCGCGAGTCGCACGAGGAGGTTGCACTCCCTCCGTCGACGGTGACCCGGGTGGGCGCACTCGACACGTTTGTCACCGTGGGCTCGCGATCGCTCGTGCACCCATTCGTCGGCACCGCGCCGGCGCCCGAGAACCTCGTGCCCGAGCCGGGCGAGGTCGCGGCGATCCTCGAAGTTCCCGTTGGCGAGCTCCTGCATCCCGAGGCGTGGCGCGAGGAGGTGTGGCGCCTGCCCGACGACACGATGCGGACCATGACGTTCTTCGAGCTGCACGGCGACACCGTGTGGGGGGCCACGGCCGCGATGCTCCGTCAACTACTGATGATCGCCCTCGACCTCCCCGACCCCTCCCTCATGCGCTGACCGCGACCCCGGTGTCAGACCACGGGGTCGCGGTAGGATCACGGGGTGCCCGAACTGAAATTCACAGCGCCTTCCCACGCCGAGCTCGTCATCCAGGTCCGGCAGTGGCTCGAGACCGCAGAGGACTCCGAAACCACAACGGCGTCTCTCGTCGGCAAATCGGCCGAGATAGCAAAGGACGCGTTGCGGATCATCGCCGATTCCGCGCCGGGTCCGGTCGCCGAGAGCGAACTGCTCAAGGGCCTCACCGAGATGGGCTACGACATCACCGACCGCACCCGTGACGTCGTAATCGCCGGATTGACCGCGGCAGAAGAAGTGACCGACGGCAGCTTCGCCCGGCGAGCGCAGGAGTCGGGAGAGTCGGCCTTCTTCGAGATGAACGCCGCGTTTGCGAAGAAGCTGCTGTCGCGCCTCGTTCGCGAATAGAAGACATCGCGATTTAGCGGCGCAATGCCCCCGGCGACCCCGCGCCGCCCGGTAGACTTTCGCCTTTCTTCCGGGCAGAAGAGATAGGGGCATCATCATGGCCGAGATCGAGATCGGCATGGGGAAGTCGGGTCGTCGAGCGTATGGATTCGACGACATAGCGATTGTTCCCAGCCGCCGTACACGCGATCCAGAGGATGTCGACATCTCCTGGGAGATCGATGCCTATCGTTTCGAGCTGCCTCTCATGGCCGCGGCCATGGACGGTGTGGTCAGCCCGGCTTCGGCCATCGAGCTCGGCCGGCTCGGCGGTCTCGGCGTGCTCAACATGGAGGGTCTGTGGGGCCGCTATGAGGACGCCGACTCGGTGCTCGCCGAGATCGCCAGCCTCGACGTCGACAAGGCCACGCAGCGCATGCAGGAGCTCTATCGCGAGCCGCTCAAGCCCGAGCTGATGGCAGCTCGCGTCGAGGACATCCGCAACGCCGGTGTGCGCTGTGCCGCATCGCTCACCCCGCAGCGGACCGCCCGGTACGCACAGACGCTCATCGATGCCGGTCTCGACCTGTTGGTGATCCAGGGCACTGTCGTGTCCGCCGAACACGTTTCGAGCAGCGTCGAGCCTCTCAACCTGAAGACGTTCATACGCGGGCTCGACATTCCGGTCATCGTCGGCGGATGCGCCAGCTATCAGGCCGCCCTACACCTCATGCGCACCGGGGCCGCCGGCGTGCTGGTGGGCGTGGGCCCCGGGCATGCCTGCACGACCCGTGGTGTGCTCGGCCTCGGTGTGCCTCAGGCCACCGCCATCGCCGACGCCCGTGCCGCTCGGATGCGCCATCTCGACGAAACCGGCGTGTACTGCCATGTCATCGCCGACGGCGGTATGGCGACCGGCGGCGACATCGCCAAGGCGATCGTGTGCGGCGCCGACGCGGTGATGGTCGGGAGTCCGCTCGCGGCTGCTGTCGAGGCGCCTGGCCGTGGCTATCACTGGGGCATGGCGACGTTCCATCCCACGCTTCCGCGCGGTGCTCGAGTCCAGACCACAACGCGCGGGACCCTCGAGGAGATCCTGGTCGGACCAGCGCGCGAGAACGACGGCAAGCTCAACTTGTTCGGAGGGCTCCGTACTTCGATGGCGACCTGCGGGTACACCGACATCAAGGAGTTCCAGAAGGCCGAGGTCATGGTCGCCCCTGCGCTACAGACCGAGGGCAAGGCCCTTCAGCAGGCGCAGGGCGTCGGCATGGGGAACTGATCGCCCCGGTGACCGACAGTCCGCCGCTCGTCCTGGTCGTCGACTTCGGCGCCCAGTACGCACAACTCATCGCCCGGCGCGTGCGCGAAGCTCGCGTTTACAGCGAGATCGTGCCCCACAACATCTCCGCGGCCGAGGTCGCAGCCCGTGAGCCGGTCGGCATCATCTTCAGCGGTGGTCCCAAATCGGTCCATGTCGAGGGTGCTCCCCACGTCGACCCGGCGATCTACGACCTCGGAGTGCCGATTCTGGGCATCTGCTACGGCGCGCAGCTCTGCGCCGAACAACTCGGTGGCGAGGTCGATCGCTCCGGTCGAGGCGAGTACGGCGCGACCGACATCTCTCTTACGTCGACCGGGGGACTTCTCGCCGGGCTGGCCGACGGCCAGACCGTATGGATGAGCCATTTCGACGCGATCACGTCGCCTCCGACCGGGGCTTTCGTCACAGCGTCGAGCGCTGATGCTCCTGTCGCAGCGTTCGCCGACGATGAACGGCGGACCTATGGCGTTCAGTTCCACCCGGAGGTGGCCCACACGCCGGGCGGCCAGTCGGTCATCGAGCACTTCCTCTACGAGGCGTGTGGCCAACGGCCGACCTGGACGATGCCGAACGTCATCGAGAGATCGGTCGAGGCGATTCGCGAGCAGGTCGGCGACCGCCGCGCCATCTGTGGGCTGTCCGGAGGCGTCGACTCGGCGGTCGCGGCAGCGCTCGTGCACAAAGCGATCGGGTCGCAGCTCACGTGCGTGTTCGTCGACACAGGCCTCATGCGCCTGTCGGAGGGCGAGCAGGTCGTCGAGACGTTCCAACGCAACCAGGGCATAGAGCTCATCCACATGCGGGCGGCCGACCGGTTCTTCGCAGGCCTCGAGGGCGTCACCGACCCCGAGGCCAAGCGCAAAGTGATAGGGGAGCTGTTCATCCGAGTGTTCGAGGAGGCCAAGGGTGGCCTCACCGACGCGGAGTTCCTCGTGCAGGGCACGTTGTATCCCGATGTCATCGAATCCGGTACACCCGACGCCGCCAAGATCAAGAGCCATCACAACGTCGGGGGTCTCCCCGACGACATGGAGTTTGAGCTCGTCGAGCCACTCAGGTCGCTGTTCAAAGACGAGGTCCGAGCGGTGGGAACCGAGCTCGGCCTGCCCGACGAGATCGTGTGGCGTCAGCCGTTCCCCGGACCCGGTCTCGGCGTCCGCATCATCGGCGAGGTCACCCGTGAGAAGGTCGACACGCTCCAACAGGCCGACGCACTCGTGCGCGACGAAATCGCCAAGGCAGGGCTCGAACGAGACATCTGGCAGGCGTTCGCGGTTCTGCCCGACATCCGATCGGTCGGTGTGATGGGCGACGAGCGCACATATGCGCACCCGATCATCATCAGGGCGGTCACCAGCGACGATGCGATGACCGCCGACTGGGCACGGCTGCCCTACGAGCTGCTCGAGCGCATGTCGAGCCGCATCATCAACGAGGTGCCGGGTGTCAACCGGGTCGCCTACGACATCACGTCGAAACCGCCCGGCACGATCGAGTGGGAGTGACCCTCGGAGTCGAGGACCTGACGGAGGCGGTTGCGTTCTTCGGCCGGCAGGTCGTTGAGATCCGTGACGATCAGTGGGGTGAGCCGACGGCGTGTGGCGACTGGAGCGTCAAGGCGCTCGTGAGCCACGTGGTTGTGCAGGATTCCCAGGTGCGCGAGGTCCTCGCAGGAGGGGACGTGCGCGAGTTGGTGCACGTCGACGAGTCGATCCTCGGCCACAGCCCGGTCGGGGTTTGGCGGGGGACCGCGCTTGCAGCGCTGGAAGCCTTCGGCGCCGACGGCGTGCTCGAATCGACGTTCCCCCATCCGCTCGGCGAGGTGTCCGGCGCCACCCTCCTCGGCTTTCGCGTCGTCGAGAATCTCGTGCACGGCTGGGATGTAGCCGACGCATGTGGTCGTTCGGCGGAGCTCGACGACGAGCTCGCGGCGAAGGCCCTCGACTTCTGCGCACCGCTGGCCGAGGGCCTCATCGCGTCGGGACACTTCGGCGATGGACCGACCGATGTCGACGCCGGAGCCCCGGCCGGCCGACGACTCCTCGCCTTCTGCGGCCGCTCGCTAGTCTCGTGATTTCTGAACCGTACGGTGTCATATACCGCACCGCAGGGTTCAGAAATCCTGAAAACGGACTCAGAGAAGGGGTTTGGGGCTGATGGCACCGCCGGAATATCCCGTGAAGGTCGGCAGCATGCTCTACACGCTCGTCGATCCGAGCAAGGGTCACGAGGTCGCCTACAACCGTTGGTACGAGCGTGACCACTTCTATGCGGGCTGCATGATCGGCCCCTGGTTGTTCGCCGGCAGCCGCTGGGTAGCCACGCGCGAGCTCAAAGACATCAGATTCCCCACCGACGACACCAACGAGATCGCGAAGCCCTTCGACAAAGGCTCGTACGTCGCCATCTACTGGGTGCACGAAGGCAAGCACGACGAGCACTTCGGCTGGGCGGGCAAACAGGTCGTCGACCTCTACATGAACGACCGCGGGTTCAGCGAACGGGCCCACGCGCACACAGTCCTCTACGACCACCTCGGCGCTCAGTACCGAGACGACGACCCGGTTCCCGTCGAGCTCGCCCTCGACCACGGCTACGCCGGGCTCGCGAGCGTCGCAATCGACCTCGCCGACGGTGTCGACAACGCAGCATTCGACGAATGGAATGCATCGTCTGGCGTCGCCGACGTGCTCGCCGGCGGTCCGGTGGCGTCGTGTGCTTCGTGGCGGCCGATTCCCCTCGACGACGTGACCGCCAACGCTCCCATGGACCTCGGCACACCGCCGGGTGGCGAGAACCGCGTCATGCAGCTGTTCTTCGTCGAGAGCGACGTGCGCGACGCATGGGATCGGTTCCGCTCGTACGGCGAAGCCGTCGACGAGTCGGGCCT
This sequence comes from Acidimicrobiales bacterium, assembly GCA_965216815.1. Classification (GTDB taxonomy): domain Bacteria; phylum Actinomycetota; class Acidimicrobiia; order Acidimicrobiales; family SHLQ01; genus JADFOM01. Next base: position 1,441,648 of record OZ244202.1, read on the forward strand.
TGCAAAAGTCGTGTTCGCGGCGCCGTTCTTCCGCACGGTGGTCGGCACCGACACCTACGTCGACGAACTCTGGTAGGCCGCGACCCGAATCCCACCGCATCCGGCGATCAGCCCGTTTCCCGCGATGGCCCGCGCGTTGGCTACGGTCGACTCATGGCATTGGAATCGGTCAAAGACGACCCGGGTGAAAACGAGCCGCTCGAGGCGGTCGAAGTGCCCGCCGATCTAGCAAGGGTCCTGCGAAAGCAACCCGACCAAGTGCGTCGCGCGGTCGAGCAGCGCGAGAAGGCGCTCTTGCTGCGCCCCTGGCAGGTCGAGCTGCTGAAGCTGCAGGCGCATCTCGAAAAGCACCAGCGGCGCATGATCGTTCTCTTCGAAGGCCGTGACGCGGCGGGCAAAGGCGGCACGATCCGTCGCGTCACCCGGTACATGAACGAGAAGCACTACCGCGTGGTCGCGCTGGGCAAGCCGACCGAAGAACAGCGCACGCAGTGGTACTTCCAGCGCTACGTCGCACAGTTTCCCCACGGTGGCGAGATCGTTCTGTTCGACCGCAGTTGGTACAACCGGGCCATGGTCGAGGCCGTCTTCGGTTTCTGCACCGACGATGAGTATTCGCAGTTCATGAAAGGTGTCACCGGGTTCGAAAAGGACCTCGTGCGGCAGGGCACTATTCTCGTGAAGCTCTACTTCTCGGTCACCAAGTCAGAGCAGGCTCGACGGTTCGACCGTCGCCGAGACGATCCCCTGCGCCAATGGAAGCTGAGCGAGATCGACATGCAGGCCCAGGAACACTGGGACGAGTTCACCGCCATGAAGTACGAGATGCTGAAGCGCACCAGCACCAACACCTGCCCGTGGACCGTGATTCGATCCGAGGTGAAGTCGAAGGCGCACCTCAACGCGATGAAGATGATCCTCAACTCGGTCGACTACGAGGACCGCAATCCGGATCTCGACTTCGTGCCCGACCCCGACATCGTCACCCACGGGTCACAGGAACTGGTGCTCATGGAGGCCGAACGCATCCGCGACGGCCGCTTCTCGCAGTAGCTCGCATGTCGAAACTCTCGAAGTCCAAATACGAGGCCGAGCTGGCGAGGCTCCAGCGAGAGCTCGTCAAGCTTCAGGCCTGGATCGAACAAGAAGGCCTGAGGGTATGCGTGCTCTTCGAAGGCCGTGACGCGGCGGGCAAGGGCGGCACGATCAAGCGCATCGCCGAACGCACCAACCCCAGAACGGTGCGGATCGTTGCGCTCGGCACACCGACCGAGCGCGAGAAGAGCCAATGGTATTTCCAGCGCTATGCCCCGCATCTCCCCGCCGCGGGCGAGATGGTGTTGTTCGATCGCAGTTGGTACAACCGGGCCGGCGTCGAGAAGGTCATGGGGTTCTGCACCGAAGACGAATACGTGGAGTTCCTCCGGTCTGCTCCCCAGTTCGAGAACATGTTGATCAGGTCGGGCATCGTTCTCATCAAGTACTGGTTCTCGGTCAGCGACGAAGAACAGGAGCGACGTTTCCAGGACCGAATCGACAACACCGAGAAGCGCTGGAAGCTGTCGCCGATGGACCTCCAGTCGCGGGCCCGATGGATCGACTACTCCCGGGCGAAGGACGAGATGTTCGAACACACCGATACGAAGCTGTCGCCGTGGTGGGTCGTCGAGGCCGACAGCAAGAAGCGCGCCAGGCTCAACTGCATTTCACATCTGCTCTCGATGATCCCGTACGAAGACGTCACTTCGCAGCCGATCGAGCTTCCACCTCGACAGGAGGGCCAATACGTCCGCCCGCCGATCGACGATCAGACCAGGGTGCCAGAGATCTACTGAGCCCGGCAGCAGAGAGGTACAATCCGCGCCTTGGGAGGTGACGCCTGGCTGACGCTGGTCCTTCTGGTCGCGATGCTCTTGGCGCTCGCACTGGATCGGTTCCCGCCCGCGCCCATCGTGCTCGGAACGTCGGTCGGGTTGATGCTGTTCGACGTCATCTCGTTCGGCGAGGCCTTCTCGGGGTTCTCGAACTCAGCACCGATCACCGTCGCGGCTCTCTACATACTCGCGGCGGCAGTACAGAAGAGCGGGCTGCTCGTGCCGCTGGTGCACCGAGTGCTCGGATCGCGGACGGGCCGATCGGGGCTCGCGCGCCTCCTCGTACCGACAGCCTCGGCCTCGGCTTTCCTCAACAACACGCCGCTGGTCGCCATGCTGATGCCGAACCTGCTCGCGTGGTGCAGGGCCAGGAGTGTTTCGCCGTCGCGCTATCTGATGCCGCTGTCGTTCGCGACGATCCTCGGTGGAATCACCACGCTGATCGGTACATCGACCAACCTCGTCGTGTCGGGCCTACTCGAGGAACGAACCGGCGATGCGCTCGGCTTCTTCGAGGTAACCAAGATCGGCCTGCCCACCGCGTTGGTCGCGCTGGTGGTGTTGTTGCTCGTAAGCCGCCTGGTGCCCGAGAGATTGTCGGCTTCCCAGCAGGCTGAGGAACAGGAGCGCGAGTTCGTCGTCGAGATGGAGGTGATACCGGGAGGTCTCATCGACGGTGCCACGGTTTCAGACGCCGGGCTGCGTGACCTTCGCGGGCTGTTCCTAGTCGAGATCGAGCGTGCCGGTGCCACGATCTCGCCTGTCGCTCCCGACCGCCGCGTCGACGGCGGCGACGTTCTCACCTTCGTCGGTCACGTCGACGACATCGTCGACCTCCAGCAGAACCGCGGGTTGCGCAGCACCGAGTCGAGACACCTGATGGCGGTCGACAGCCCTCGCCACACGTTCTTCGAGGTCGTCATCGGTCAGTCGTCGCCCCTCGTCGGCCGTACCGTCCGGGAGGCGGAGTTCCGAGGGACCTATCAGGCAGCGGTCGTCGCGATCCATCGCTCGGGCCGTCGTATCGACGCGAAGCTCGGCGACGTGACGCTTCGAAACGGGGACACGCTGTTGCTGCTCGCAGGCCCCGACTTTCGCGAGACATGGCAGAACCGGCGCGACTTCCTGCTCGTCGCGCGCCTTGGTGGCAACCCTCCTTCGTCGTCTGCGAAGGCACCGATCGTGGCGGTCGTGGTTCTCGCCACCGTGCTCGCCTCGGCACTCGGCATACTGCCGATCGTCGAGGCGGCTCTGCTCGGCGCCGGCGTGCTCATCGCGACGAGGTGTCTGACCTACTCCGAGGCCCTCGCTGCGCTCGATCTCGACGTGCTGGTCGTGATCGGAGCCGCATTCGGGCTCGGTGCCGCCATGCAATCGAGCGGGCTAGCGCTCGAGATCGCCGATGGCCTCACGAGCGCCTTCGATCCGCTCGGCACAGCCGGTGTCGTGTTCGGGATCGTGTTGGCAAGCGCATTGCTCACCGAACTGGTTACCAACAATGCCGCAGCCGTCGTCATGTTCCCGATCGCCTTCGAGGCAGCGAACCGCACCGACCTCGACCCGCGGCTGTTGGTAATCGGCTCGGCGCTCGCCGCGTCGGCATCGTTTCTCACGCCGATCGGCTACCAGACCAACACCATGGTCTACGGACCCGGCGGATACCGCTTCACCGACTACGCCAGGCTCGGTCTTCCGATCTCACTGATCGTGCTCGTCGGCATAACTACCGGCGTGGTCAACCTGTCGTGAATCCGCCGAACCGGGGCTACTTCAGCGCCGCGACCACGGGCGCGAAGTCCTCGACGACCTCAGCGTTGATGCCGATGTAGGAGATGCCCCATCGCTCGCGGCGGTCGGCGAGCGTTTCGACGCATTGCTCGACGGTGCCCGCCAATGCGTGGGGTGACCCGAGCGCTTCCTCGGAGGTGACGCCCATCGCCGGTGCCATCGCAGCGGCGACGCCCTCTCGATCGTCGGTGATCAAGGCGACGTGCAGTCGGCTGTGCAACTCGATGTCGGCGAATCGATCGCCGGCGGCGTCGCGGATCCAGCGAAGCTTCTCGTCGGTTGCCGCTGCTGTCGCCGATGGCCCTGCGCGGTCGTCGATGACACCGGCCGCGAGGCTCGGGTTCAGTCCCACGATGTCGGCGTGGCGGGCGGCGACCGACAGCACCTTCGGACGTCCGCCGGCGACCATTATCGGAGGCCCGGGCCGCTGGAACGGCTTCGGCGTGCCGTCGAGCCCGGCGATCTCGTAGTGCTCGCCCCGGAAATCGACCGGCTCGTCCCCGAACAGACCCTTGACGATCTGCAACGACTCCTCGAGCCGAGAGATCCGCACCGACGCAGAATCGAGCGTGAGGCCCGCCTGTTGGTAGTCGGCGATCATCCATCCAGCGCCCAGTCCCAGCTCGACTCTGCCGGCGCTGATGCGATCGAGCGTCGCGATCTCCTTCGCCAACACGACGGGATGGCGATAGTCGTTCGCCAACACGAGGGTCAACAGCCGGATGGTCTCGGTGTTCGAGGCGATGTGTGCGAGTGCCGTCAGCGGGCCGAGCTGGTCGTCGAAGTGATCGGCGATCGCCAACGTGTCGTACCCGAGCTCCTCGCATCGCCGAGCCATGTCGACGAGCGCTCCCGTATCGGTGATGCCACTCGTCGTGACCGAGAAGCGGAAGGGGCGAACCGTCATGGCCGCCGATCCTACCGACGCCGGCCAAACCCACGAGATAGGGTTCGGCCATGGCGAACGATCCACTCGACGACTTCACCCGCACCGAGGCCACCTACGACGGCGAAACCAAAAGGGTGTTCCGCAAGGGCACCGGCCCGGCGGTCATCGTCATATCGGAAATCCCCGGCATCACGCCGGAGGTAGCCGACTTCGCCCGTCGGGTCGTCGACCTGGGTTGCACGGTGGCGATGCCCGTGCTGTTCGGAACGCCCGGAAAGCCGATGACGGGGCCGTACGCCATGAAGTCCATGCTCGGGGCGTGCGTGTCGAAGGAGTTCGTCTGCTTCGCCACCGGCAAGACCTCGCCTGTCACAGTGTGGTTGCGCAAGCTCGCCGCCGACGTGCACGAGGAGTGCGGCGGCCCGGGCGTCGGAGTAATCGGCATGTGCCTCACGGGCGGGTTCGCGCTTGCGATGATGGTCGACCCGGTCGTCGTGGCTCCTGTACTCAGCCAACCGAGCCTGCCACTGCCGCTCGGCAAGAAGCGCCAAGCCGATCTCGGGATCTCCGACGACGATCTGCGCATTGTCAAGGAACGTGTGGCAGGCGGCTGCGACGTGGTCGGCCTGCGCTTCACCAGCGACCCGGTCGTGCGCGGAGCCAGGTTCGAGACGCTTCGGCGCGAGCTGGGCGACGGCTTCATCGGCGTGGAGATCGACTCGTCGAAGGGCAACCCCCACGGCATCGAGAAGAACGCCCACTCGGTCGTGACCAACGACCTCGTCGACGAGGAGGGTCACCCCACCCGCGACGCGCTCGACAAGGTGCTCGACCACTTCCGTGAGCGGCTGCTACTCGCTGCGAGTTCGTGACCTTCGGTCACTCATGCGCAGAACGCAAGCGCCTTTCGATCCGACCGGCACAGCCGGATCGGATCTCCCGGCCTTTCGCTGCGAGTTCGTGACCGTGGTGTCAGCCACCGAGCTCACAACGCACTTGGGCCCAGTTCACTTTGAGCTCGGTGCCTGACACCTGGCCATTCGGCCACACTGTCAGAGTGGATGGGTAGCGTGGGGCGATGGCCCTCGACGATGACTTTGCCGCGCCGCGGCCCGATCTGACCGAGGGGCTCAACCCGTCGCAGTACGACGCGGTACTTCACGACGAGGGACCTCTGCTCGTCGTGGCCGGGGCTGGGTCGGGCAAGACCAGGGTGTTGACCCACCGCATCGCCCACCTCATCCACGAACGTGGAGTGTCGCCGTTCGAGATCCTCGCGATCACCTTCACCAACAAGGCCGCCGACGAAATGAAGCACCGGGTCGGCGCGCTCATCGGGCCGGTCGCGGAACGCATGTGGGTGTCCACCTTCCACTCGGCGTGCGTTCGCATCCTCCGTCGCGACGCCGATCGCATCGGCTTCCCGTCCCAGTTCTCGATTTACGACCAGGCCGACTCGACTCGCCTCGTCGGCTACGTCATCCGCGACCTGGGTCTCGACCCCAAGCGCTTCCCGCCGCGCAGCGCTCAAGCGGCGATTTCCGCGGCGAAGAACGAGGGGCTCGACGCTGCCGCCTACACCGAGCGCGTCACGGGTACGAACATCCTCGAAAAGAAGATTGCGACCATCTTCGTCGAATACCAGCAGCGCCTTCGCCAGGCCGGTGCGATGGACTTCGACGACCTGTTGTCCAACACGACCACCCTGTTGCGTCAGGCGCCAGATGTGCTCGACCACTACCGCAACCGGTTCGCACACGTGCTCGTCGACGAATACCAGGACACGAACCCGGTGCAGAACGACATGGTTCTGCTGCTGGCGGGCGGTCATCGAAACGTGTGTGTCGTCGGCGACAGCGACCAGTCGATCTATCGGTTCCGAGGAGCCGATATCCGCAACATCCTCGAGTTCGAGCAGGCCTTCGACGACGCCACGGTCATCGTCCTCGAGCAGAACTATCGGTCGACCCAGAACATCCTCGATGCTGCCAACGCAGTGATCCAGAACAACATGGGCCGCAAGCCCAAACATCTCTGGACCGAGTCGGGCACCGGCGACAAGATCGTGCGCTACGTGGCCGACGACGAAGTCGACGAAGCCGCCTACATCGGCTCCGAGCTGACGCGGCTCCACGACGGTGGAAGCTATCGGTGGAGCGATATGGCCGTGTTCTATCGGACCAACGCGCAGAGCCGTGCGATCGAAGAGCACATGATCCGAGCCGGTATCCCCTACAAGGTCATCGGTGGCTTGCGCTTCTACGACCGAAGAGAGGTCAAGGACGCGATGGCCTATGTGCGTGCCGTCGTGAACCCGACCGACGAGGTGTCGGTCAAGCGGGTGCTCAACACCCCGAAGCGTGGCGTTGGCGACGGATCGATTGCCAAAGTCGATGCCTATGCGAACGCTCACGATCTGACGTTCTTCGAGGCACTTCGCTTCCACGCCGAGGCTGGAGTGAGCGGGCGGGCCGTCAAGGGCATCGAGAAGTTCCTTGCGCTCATCGGAGAGCTGGCGGCGCTGCTCGAAGGCCCGCCGGCCGATCTTGTCGAGATGGCACTCGAGGACTCCGGGTATCTCGACGAGCTGCGCGCCCAGACCGGGGTTGAGGCGGAGGGCAGGCTCGAGAACCTCGGCGAGCTCGTCGGTGTCGCACGTGAATTCGAGACGCTCGACGAGTTCCTCGAACAGGTCAGTCTCGTCGCCGACACCGACGACCTCGGCGAGGACGAATCATCGGTTGTCCTGATGACGCTTCATTCGGCGAAGGGGCTCGAGTACCCGGTCGTTGCGCTCATCGGGCTCGAAGACGGCGTGTTCCCGCACATGCGTGCCATCGGCGAGCCGACCGAGCTCGAAGAGGAGAGGCGCTTGGCGTACGTCGGCATCACCCGTGCCCGCGAGCGGCTCTACCTCACGAACGCGTCGAGCCGCATGCTGCACGGTCAGACCCAGTACAACCCGCCGAGCCGCTTCCTCGACGAGATCCCTGACAAGCTCCTGGCCGAGGCCGAGGGCAGTCGCGGCTCGCGGCGCGGCAGGAGTAGGGCCAGCTTCGGCTGGTCGGGCAGCGAGCGGAGACGCGAACGAATATCGGCGGGCCGAGACGACATCGTGGCGTCCGCGATGAGCCCGCGAACGCCGCCCCCCAGCGGTGCCGAGGCTCTCGATCTCAAGACCGGTGACGATGTGCGCCACAACAAGTGGGGTGAGGGCGTGATCCTGCTGATCGAGGGCCAGGGTGACAAGGCCGAGGCCGTCGTCAACTTCCCGTCGGTGGGCGAGAAGCGGCTTCTCCTCTCGTGGGCGCCTCTGGAGAAGGTCTGACCTCAGCTCGGCACTGCGGCACGCCATCCTGCGTAGAGTTGTGCGCGTAGATCTTCGACGAGGTCGGGGCGCGAGGGGGCGAGATGGACGACTTCGTCCGGATCGTCGTCGAGATCGAACAGTTGAAACGCGAACGTATCCGACTCGATGTATTTGTACTGCGCGGCTCGGATCGCCCGCAGGGCCGGCCCGTCAGGTGCGCGGTCGCTCCTCTTGTATGAGGCAAACGCGGCCGACTTCCACGGAAGGTCCGGTGATTCCAGCAGTGGAGCGAACGACAGCCCTTCGAGTTCTTGGGGTGGCGCGTCGAGTTCACACAGCTCTACGAGTGTCGGATACATGTCGACGGACTCCACGATTGCTCGACTTGGCGACCCGAAAGTGGACCCCGGCACGCGCATGATAAGTGGAATACAGATCGACGATTCGTAGAGCGTCCACTTCCCCCATTCAGCGTTCATGCCTAGGGAGAACCCATGGTCACCGGACCAGAGATGACGATTGTTTCGTCTCGGAGTCCGAGCTGCTCCAACTCGTCGAGAAGCACACCGGTCATCGTGTCGACATCGGTGACGGTTGCGCGGAAGCGCTCGGTCACATCCGCAGCAACCTCGACGGTCATCTCGGGCTAATCGACGTCGAGGCACGTCAACAGAGTTCTGCGCATACGTCGACCGGGACCGTCGGTTCGACCTCGATGTAACGGTATCGATCGCGCGACTCTGGAGTGGGCTCGAGGGGGCGGTGCGGTTGCGTGAACCCGACTGTCATGCAGAACGGTCCGTCCGCTTCGGCAGCTGGACCGCCCTCCTTGAGCCCCATATCGGATTCGCGCTCGGTCCACGCGTCGTCGTGACCTCCAGAGCGTGGGTCGCGGATCTTTCCGATGCCGTATGTGCGGTAGCCGCTGTCCCGAAACGTACGGTAAAGCGTCTTGCCCCCGGTGCCGCGATGGTCCAGTCGTCCTCGTTCCGGTACTAGCCGGCGGTCTCGGGCCTGACACCAGTCAAGATCGTCGATCGGGACGGTCCGCACATCGGGAATTGGCAATAGCACCGGTCGAATCGCATCGCACTGGCAGCGAATGCGTCGATGCGTGGGGTTTGCGCGAACGGGTGGCCGTAGGCGCCGAGCTGGGTGCCGAGGTCGTCGGCTGTGATGTTAGGACGTTGGATCGCAGGTCGGCCTTACCGACGCCTCGGGCGCCGCTGTGACCGACAGCTGATCAGCGGCCAGCATCGACTCGCCATCGGCACGCGTAGGAGTTAGGCGAGCGCGATGCGTACGCGGCGGAAACCCTTGCCCTTCGATTCGGTCTTGGTCACGGCGAACCGACCCACTTCGCTCGTGGAAGCGACGTGGGTGCCGCCGTCGGCTTGTTTGTCGAGCCCTACGATGTCGACCACGCGGATCTCGGTCACTGCCTCGGGAATGAGGTTCACCTTGGTACGGATGAGGTCCTTGTCCTCGAGCGCAGCGTCGCGAGGGAGGAACGAGACCGCGATCGGTCGATCGGCAGCTATTTCGGCGTTGACCATGTCGGTGACGCGCTCGGCGAAGTCATCGGGAAGCGGGTCGAACTCGAAATCCATGCGACCTTCGAGCGGCTTCATGTTTCCGCCCGTGACCGACCGCCGCCACTCGTTGTAGATCACCCCACACAGCAGGTGCATGGCGGTGTGGGTTCGCATCAGCGGGTAGCGCCGGTCCCAATCGAGAGTAGCGGTCACCTCGGTTCCGACTTCCGGCAGGACGCCGTGGAGGTGATGCCAGACGACGGGCCCCTTGGATCGGACGTCGTGAACGGTGGCGGCACCGGTGTCCCAGGTGATCTGACCGGTGTCGTTCGGCTGGCCACCGCTCGTGGCATAGAACACCGTGCGGTCGAGCGCGACCGCACCGGCGTCGGTGTCGTGGTCGGTGATGGTCGCGGTGCACTCGCGCAGGTAGGCGTCGCGCAGGAACAGTCGCTCGGTTTTAGCCATCGTCGCCGTTCTCCAGCTTGTCGCCACCGTTGATGTCCTCGCCGTCGAGGTTGTCGTTGATATCGATGATGACCTCACCGTCGTCGATCACGACCCTGAACTGGTCGAGGCCTTCGCCGTCGGCCGGGAACGTGTCCGCCGCATCACAGCTGCTCACGAACAGCTCGGAACCGTCGTCCCACTCTGCGAGGCAGTCGGCTTGGCCAGGGATGCGAGCATCGAATGCCAGCCACCTGGTCTCGGGATCGGTGCCGAAGTGCTGCACCCAAATCGGCCTGGCTTCGTTGCCGGGATTGGCCCAGGTGATCGGTCCGCGCTCGTCGATCTCCGCGGCGATGCGCTCGGCGTCGAGATTGCGGAAGTCGCTGTCACCGGCTTGGTAGTCGATCTCGCCGGTGCTCGTCGCCCACACGACGAACGCGACGAGGAGCGCTGCGGCCAGCACGCCGGAGATGCCAACGATCAACGCCGAGCGGGTGGAGATGTTGGGACCGGATGAAACGGGCATGGTGCAACAGGGCCGGTAGGGGCGAGTGCGGCCGGTGTCGTTAGTATCGCTGCGTCATCGCCAGAACCCATACCGCGGACGTCCCGGCCAGGAGGCACGGTGGATCTATTCGAGTATCAAGGCAAGCAGTTCTTCGCCGACTATGGGATGCCCGTGTCGCCCGGCGAAGTGGCGTTTTCGGTCGACGAGGCCGTCTCCGCTGCCGAGCGCCTCGGCACGCCCGTGATGGTCAAGGCACAGGTCCACACCGGCGGCCGCGGCAAGGCCGGTGGCGTGAAGTTCGCCGCTGACATCGACGCGGTGCGTGAACACGCCGGCAACATCTTGGGCCTCGACATCCGCGGTCACACCGTCAAACGGGTGTGGATCGAGAAGGCATCCGACATCGCCGAGGAGTACTACGCCAGCTTCACGCTCGACCGCTCGGCCAAGAAGCACCTAGGCATGCTCTCCGCCGAGGGCGGAGTCGAAATCGAGACCGTCGCCGAGGAGTCGCCGGAGAAGATCTCGAAGATCTGGATCGACCCAACCGAAGGGCTCACCGAGGAGGCGTGTCGCGAGTGGGTCGCCGGTGCACACCTCAACCCCAAAGCCACCGACGGAGCGGTCGACATCCTGCTCAACCTCTACCGTGCCTACTCCGAAGGCGACGCCGACCTCGTCGAGATCAACCCGCTGATCCTCACACCCGACGACAAGGTTCACGTGCTAGACGCGAAGGTCACCCTCGACGGTAACTCCGAGTTCCGCCACCCCGACTACGCCCAATACGACGAAACCCAGCCGCGCGACGAGCGCGAAGAGGCAGCGCACGCCAAGGGCCTCCAGTACGTGGGGCTCGACGGCAGCGTAGGTGTCATCGCCAACGGCGCCGGCCTGGCCATGAGCACGGTCGACGTCGTCAACCAGGTCGGCGGCGAGCCGGCCAACTTCCTCGACATCGGCGGCGGAGCGAACGCCGACGTCATGGCGGGTGCGCTCGAGGTCATCAACAACGACCCCAAGGTGAAGGCGATCTTCATCAACATATTCGGCGGCATCACCCGAGGCGAAGAGGTCGCCAACGGCATCGTCGAGGCGATGAACCGTGTCGACATCGACTCGCCGATCGTCATTCGCCTCGACGGCACCAATGCCGACGAAGGCAGGGCGATACTCGAACCGCAGCTGTGCGACGCCTTGATGATGGAACCGACGATGCTCGACGCCGCCCGCAGGGCCGTCGAGCTGGCGAGCTAGGGAGACAACGATGGCAATCTTCGTCGACGAGAACACCAAGGTCGTCTACCAGGGACTCACCGGCTCGCAGGGCAGCTACTACGGTGGTCTCAACAAGGCCTACGGCACCCAGGTCGTCGCCGGCACACATCCGAAGAAGGCGGGGACCGACGTCGATGGCGTGCCTATCTATGCGAACGTCGGTGAAGCGGTCGAGGCCACAGGTGCGACCGCCAGCTGCATCTTCATCCCCGCCCCTGGGGTTCGCGATGCGGTCATCGAGGCGGCAGAGGGTGGTGTCGAGTTCATCGTCGCCATCACCGAGGGAGTGCCGGCACACGACGAGGCATGGTTCTTCAACAAGCTGAAGAACGACTACCCCGACGTGAGGCTGCTCGGTCCGAACTGCCCGGGCATCATCTCACCGGGCAAGTGCAACATCGGCATAACGGCTGGTCATATCGCCAAGGAAGGGGGACCGGTCGGCATCGTCAGCCGGTCGGGCACCCTCACCTATCAGGCGCTCTACGAGCTCAAACAGAAAGGCATCGGCTGCACCACCTGTGTGGGTATCGGCGGCGACCCGGTGCCTGGCACCAGCTTCATCGACTGCCTCGAGGCCTTCGAAGCCGACCCGGAGACCAAGGCTGTCATGATGATCGGTGAGATCGGCGGTTCGGCCGAGGAGGAGGCGGCTGCCTACATCAAGGACAACATGTCCAAACCGGTCGCCTCCTATGTCGCCGGGGTCACCGCACCGCCGGGCAAGAAGATGGGTCACGCCGGTGCCATCGTGTCGGGTGGCAAGGGCACCGCCGACGCGAAGATGGAGGCGTTGGCCGATGCGGGCGTGAAGGTGGGCCACAACCCGACCGAGGCCGGCGAGCTCATGGCCGAAATCGTCTCTGCGTTCTGACCCGCGCTCGTCCGCTCCAGACCCCACCCCAGCGTCGATCCGGTACGTCCTCGCCACGGGCTGCGGGCGTTCCGGTCGACGCCAGGGCCCCGAGGTCTGATCGCGAACAGCGCTCGCTCGCGGTCTGTCACACGTGGCCAAGCACGATTGGTGCGGTTGTTGAGGTAGAAAACGAGCAGTGCCAGGCACCGCTTGGCACTGCCTGGCACTGGTTCGAGACGATGGGGAAGTCGTCGAGTGGCTAGAACGCTGTGGGTGGGCTGTTCGAGGTGGTGTCCTGATTGGATTCCATGAACGCGCCGGCGGTCAATACGCCGGCCCCTATCCAGCCGAGTAGCACGCCGATTTCCCGTCCTTCACCGAACTGGGCGCCAAATGTGATCAAGAAGGCAGAGAAGCCGAGTGCCAAGAAGACCTGATTCAGCGTGAAACCGAGAATGTTGCGCGGCAGCTCCACGTTGCCGAACGTCGAAATCGCTACCGCGATTGCAACCCCAGCACCTATGAGCAACGTGAAGACCCACTGGAAACCGAAGATGTCCGTCTTGTCGAAGAACTCGACCCAGTCGAGTATCGACGCGATTGCCAACACCGCTCCGCCCGCCATCAACATGATGGTTCCTGGTCGCATTTGATTGTTCACAACAGTTCCTCCCCAAAATGGGTTGTGCCCACTCTGCGCCACGCTAGTTGTCCACGAAATCGCAGATGGGGATGCATGGTCACCTCTCCATCGGCGGCGAATCCGTGTCCGTGAGTTCACCGCCCTGCTAGCTTGACGCGCCATGCCACGTGCGTTGCTTTCCGTGTACGACAAATCCGGGATCGATCGGCTCGCGAAAGGCCTCGCAGATGCCGGTTGGGACCTCGTTTCGAGCGGCGGAACCGCCAAGGCGATAGCAAAGGCAGGCGTCGCCGTAACCGACGTGGCGGAAATGACCGGGTATCCGGCCATCCTCGGTCATCGCGTCGTGACCCTCCACCCGCTGGTGCACGGTGCGTTGCTCGCCGACCCGACCGACCCCGATCACAAGACCGACATGGACGAGTACGGCATCGAGCCGATCAGCCTCGTCGTGGCCAACCTGTACCCCTTCGGCGACGAGCCGGGCATCGAGATGATCGACATCGGCGGTCCGACCATGGTGCGCGCTGCTGCGAAGAACCACGCTCACGTCGGCATCGTCGTCGACCCCGACGACTACGAGTCCGTCTTGGCCGAGCTGGTCGACGGCGGGTCGCTCGGTGACGACACGAGGCGGCGGCTCGCCCGCAAGGCCTTCGCGCACACCGCGGCGTACGACGCTGCGATCGTCGGTTGGCTCGACGCCACCGACGATGCGGGTGACGATGCCGATGCGCTGCCGGCGTCGCTGCACATCGCGGCCGACCGTGCTCAGGATCTGCGCTACGGCGAGAACCCGCACCAGGTGGGCGCGCGTTATCGCTTCAGCGGGGGACGGAGCTGGTGGGACGACGCGATCCAGCACGGCGGCAAGGACCTGTCCTATCTCAACCTCTACGACACCGAGGCGGCGTGGCGGCTTGCTTGGTCGCTGAGCGACGACCCCACAGCCGTCGTCATCAAGCACGCGAACCCCTGCGGCGTGGCGATCGACGACGACATCGCCATCGCTTACCGGCGTGCACACGAGTGCGATTCGACATCTGCGTTCGGCGGCATCGTGGCGGTCAATCGTCCGGTGACCCTCGCCATGGCCGACGCCGTCGCCGAGATCTTCACCGAGGTCGTCGCGGCGCCGTCGTTCGAGCCCGATGCCCTGGCCAAGCTCACCGAGAAGAAGAACCTGAGGGTTCTCGAGGCGCCCGCGCCGTCGGCTCAGGTCCTCGACGTGCGTTCGATCGACGGTGGTTTGCTGGTCCAAACCGCCGACCCCGTCAGCCGAGACGAATCGGAATGGCGAGTCGTTACAGACCGTGCGCCGTCCGACAGCGAGATCGACGACCTGCGTCTCGCCTGGCAGATCTGTGCACGGGTGACCTCGAACACGATCGTGCTGGTCAAGGACCGCCAAGCGGTCGGCATCGGGGCAGGCCAGCAAAACCGACGCGATGCCGGTCGGATCGCGGCAGACAAGGCCGACGGACGAGCAGCCGGCGGTGCGTGCGCTTCCGACGCCTTCTTCCCGTTCCGCGACGGACTCGACGCCGCAGCCGACGCGGGCGCCACAGCGGTGATCCAACCCGGCGGCTCGGTGCGCGACGACGAGGTCATCGAGGCCGCCAACGAAGCAGGCATGGCGATGGTCTTCACCGGCCAGAGACACTTCAGGCACTGATGTTCGCTGCGAGTTCGAGCCCTTCGGGCTCTCATGCGCAGAACGCAAGCGCCTTTCGCAATCGCCGGCTGAGCCGGACGATTGCTCCTGTTCTTCTTTCTTTGATGCTCGTCGGGGCTGGCTGTTCGTCTGATGACGGCGACGTTTCGCGGTCGGGCACGACCGTCCAAGCCACAGCGCCCGAGTCCTCCACCAGCTCGACCAGCGCACCGGCTGAATCGACGACGAGCGAGCCCACGGCGACGACCGAAGTGATCCCAGCGGGTAGCACGTACGTGGCGCTCGGCAGCTCGTTCGCGGCCGGTGTCGGCGCTGGTGACACGGTCGATGGCGTCTGCGCCCAGGGCTCGGAGAACTACGCGCGGCTGGTTGCCTCCGAGCTCGAACTCGAGTTCATCGATTCGAGCTGCGGTGGCGCCACGATCGACAACGTCGTCGACACCCCGCAGGGCGATGCCCCGCCACAGATCGAATCCGTTCCGGCAGACGCGGCTCTCGTGACCGTCACAGTCGGTGGCAACGATGTGAACTACATCGGCAACTTCTTCGCCTGCGGCGAGGGATGCCCACCCGGCACCATCGACGACGAAGCCTCACGCAACCAGCGCTTCGCCGACCTCACCGACGAACTGGTTGCAATGCTCGAATCGATTGCCGAACGAGCCCCAGACGCTGTCATAGTTCTCGTCGCTTACCCGGTGCTCGTCGAGGCTCCCGACGACGTCTGCGAGGGCGTTCTCAAAGCCGATGCTGCTTTCCAGCACGACATGGGTGAACGACTCCAGCAGGCTTTCGTCGACGCCTCCGACCGCGCCGGCGTCACCTTTGTCGACGCATACGCGGCGTCGGAGGGCCACGGTGCCTGCCGACCACCCGCCGACCGGTGGATGGAAGGTCAAACCCCGATCGCTGGCGCTCTGCCCTGGCATCCCAACGCCGAGAGCTACCTGGCCCAAGCCGAGCTGATCCTCACCGCTTTGGGTTGAGCCCGTCTGTCGCGAAACCTGGTCCGCGATGTTGTGAGCGCAGCGAGCAACTCGAAGGAACCCGGAGGGTTCCCAGACACCGGGGTCGCGTAATCGGGCCTCTCAGGTGAAACTTTGGTCTGACACCGGGGTCGCGTAATCGGGGTCACATGGTGGGAGGCTGCGCGACTCCGCGTGGTTGCCCTGTCGCCGGTACCGTTGAACCATGGCGAACATTCGCATCGACGGTGAGCGGCCGACGCTCTCCTTCGAGTTCTTCCCGCCGAAGACCCCCGAGGGTGAGGCCGCGCTTCGAGAGACCATCGAGACCCTGTCGTTCCGCAAACCGGCGTTCGTGTCGGTCACCTACGGCGCCGGCGGATCGATCATCGACCGCACCCGCGACGTGGTCGTCGACCTGGCCGCCACGTATCCCTTCGCCGTAATGCCGCACCTCACCTGTGTCGGACACCGTCGCGACGAGGTCGATGAACTGCTCGACGACTACGCCGATCACGGCATCGACAACATCCTGGCGCTGGCCGGCGACCCGCCCGCCGACGGAACCGAGCCCGGCGGGGACTTCCGGTATGCGAGCGAGCTCGTCGAGCAGATCCAGGCCCACAGACACGGGTTCTCGATCGGAGTGGCTGCCTTTCCGGAAGTCCATCCACGGTCGAAGTCGCGTGAGGAAGACCGCCGCCATCTGGTGCGCAAGCTCGACGCCGCCGACTTCGGGATCACCCAGTTCTTCTTTCGGGCCGAGCACTACCTGCGGATGATCGACGAGCTCACCGAGCTCGGCTGCGACACTCCCGTGCTGCCCGGCATCATTCCAGTCATAAACCCGAAATCGATTCGCCGCTTTGCAGCCATGAATGCTGCCGAAGTCGACGAAGCGCTCTTCGAACGCCTCGAAGCGGCCGACGATGAAGACCGCCTAGCCATTGCGGTCGATCATGCGCTGGGTCTGGCGACCGAGTTGCTCGAGGCGGGCGTGCCCGGCCTGCACTTCTACGCGCTCAACCGCGCCGAAGCCGCGACAGGCGTGCTAGACGCGCTCGACTGGTAGCAGCCCTGGGGCGCCTGCCCCGGGCAGGGAGACGCCCGAGGTCGGTAGGATCGGCGGATGGCCTCAAAGATCACTCTCAAAGACGACGGCTCACTCGACGTTCCCGAATCGCCCATCATCCCCTTCATCGAAGGCGACGGAACCGGTGTCGACATATGGCCCGCTGCCAAGCTCGTGCTCGACGCAGCTGCCCAAAAGCACGGACGGAACGTCGAGTGGAAGGAAGTCCTCGCCGGCGAGAAGGCCTTCAACGAGACCGGCGACTGGCTGCCCCAGGAGACCGTGGAGACGTTTCAGGAGTACCTGATCGGCATCAAGGGCCCACTGACCACGCCTATCGGTGGCGGATTCCGTAGCCTCAACGTCGCTTTGCGCCAGATCCTTGATCTCTACGTTTGCCTGCGGCCGGTTCGCTGGTTCGAGGGTGTCCCATCGCCGGTCAAAGAGCCCGAAAAGGTCGACATGGTGATCTTTCGGGAGAACACCGAGGACATCTATGCGGGCCTCGAGGTAGAGGCGATGACACCCGAGGCGAAGAAGCTGCGCGAGTTGCTCAAAGACGCTTTCGGCTGGGAAATCAGGGACGACTCGGGTATCGGTATCAAACCGGTTTCCAAGACCGGGTCGCAACGACTTCAGCGAGCAGCGCTCAACTATGCCGTCGAACGCGACCGCAAGCGAGTCACCTGGGTGCACAAGGGCAACATCATGAAGTTCACCGAAGGTGCCTTCCAGAAATGGGGATACGAGCTCGTCAAGGAGGAGTTCGACGACGTCGCTGTCGGTTGGGATGACTGCGGCGGTGACCCCGGCGACAAGATCCTCGTCTCCGACGCCATCGCCGATATCGCTCTCCAGCAGGTGCTCACGCGTCCGACCGACTTCGACGTGATCGCCACGATGAACCTCAACGGCGACTACCTGTCCGACGCTCTCGCGGCACAGGTCGGAGGCATCGGCATCGCACCCGGAGGCAATGCCAACTACGTGACCGGCCACGGCATTTTCGAAGCCACCCATGGCACGGCACCCAAGTATGCCGGCCAGGACAAGGTCAACCCGTCGTCTGTGCTGCTTTCGGGTGTGTTGATGTTCGAACACATCGGATGGCGCGACGCCGCAGCCGACATCGAACGGGCGATGGAAGCCACGATCGCCGAGAAGATAGTCACCTACGATTTCGCCCGTCTCATGGACGGCGCAACCGAGGTGAAGTGCTCGGAGTTCGCGGCCGCCATCGTCGACAGGCTCTGACCGCTTCGGAGATCACCGTCGCCGACGAGACCATCGAGATCGATGGTCTCTACCGGCGCGGCGGGCAGCTGATCTGGCGTTCGTTCAAGGCGCACCCGCTCCCGCACTTCGTGGGCATCATGGGCGCGAATTTGTACGCGCTCGCGGCGGTCGTGTTCACCTACATCGTCGGTCGCATCGCGGACGATGTCATCATTCCCGAGCTCGAGGGCGACGGAGCGGAGCCGGGTGCCTTGCGCAACGCCATCGTGGCATTGGCGCTGGTGGCGATCGTGCGCGCCGCCACCGTTGTGGCACGGCGCTACTTCGCAGCTATGGCCGAGTACCGAACGCAGCGGTCGTGGCGCCACGACATCTTCGACGGCTACCTCGACGCGCCGCTGGCCTTCCACCGCAAACGCTCGGCGGGGGAGCGGCTCGCGCACCTCGACGCCGACATGATGACCTCGACGATGGTTCTCAAACCCTTGCCGTTCTCCGTCAGCGTTCTCGCTCTCGTCATCTTCGCGGTGATCAGCCTCGCGCTCATCCACTGGTCGCTAGCACTTCTCGGCGTAGTGCTGTTTCCCGGACTCGCCGTCTTCAGCCACTTCTACAGCCGCCGGGTCGAAGGGCCGTCCGCAGAGGCGCAGCGACAGATCGGACGGGTCTCGTCGATCGCCCACGAGAGTTACGACGGTGTTCTCGTCGTCAAGACGCTCGGGCGCGAGCAGGCTGAAGTCGATCGACTCGCCGACGCATCCGAGGACCTTCGTACCGCGCGGGTGCGCGTCGCCCGCCTGCGGGGCACGTTCGAGCCCGTCATCGATGCCATGCCCAACCTCGGCGTGCTGATCCTGCTCGCGCTCGGAGGTTGGTTGGTGTCGACCGGGTCGGCCTCGATCGGACAGATCGTGCAAGCGATGACCCTGTTTCTCATGCTCGCCCTGCCGATGCGGGTGATGGGGTTTCTGCTCGAGGAGATGCCGCGATCTGTCGTGGCTCTCGATCGAATCGATGCCACCCTCCACGATGCTGCTACGACGATCGGGCCCCGTGCCGACGACCTGGTCGCCGATCATGGTGCGGCCGAGACAGCTGCGGTGGCTGTCGATCGCGTTTCGTTCGGCTTCGACGACACACCGATCATCGATGACGTCAGTTTCACTGTCGAGCGGGGGGAGACGTTGGCCATCGTCGGCCCTACCGGGTCGGGCAAGTCGACGCTCATGCACCTGTTGGCGTCGCTTTATGCGCCCGATTCGGGCACGGTGCGATTCGCCCAGACGGATTCCGATGGGCGACCCGCCGGCGTCGTGTCGGTCTTCCAAGAGGCGTACCTCTTCGCGGACAGCGTGAGGGAGAACCTCACCCTCGGCGAGGACTTCTCCGACGCCGAGATCGATGACGCACTCGAGCGGTGCAGGGCCGCCGATTTCGTCGCTGAGCTTCCGAACGGCATAGAGACCGTGGTCGGCGAACGAGGGCAGTCGCTCTCGGGCGGGCAGCGGCAGCGCCTTGCGCTCGCCCGCGCTATTCTGCGTCGTCCCAACGTATTGCTGCTCGACGACGCCACCTCAGCGGTCGACCCGACGATCGAGGCGCAGATCCTCGAGTCGCTGCGCGCCGACCTCTCCTCGATGGTCGTCGTCGCATATCGCCTTTCGACGATCGGCCTCGCCGACCGGGTCGTGTTTCTCGACGCCGGTCGAGTCGTCGCCACCGGATCGCACGCAGACTTGATGACCCATCCCGGCTACGAGGCTCTGATCAGGGCTTATGAGGTGGAGGCGGTGTGAGCCTTCTCCACGGTGCCGACCCGACGGTGCGCGACGAGTCGGAAGACCCTGAGGTCGGTTCGCCGAGGTCCGACCCGACAGGTCTGCCAGCCGTGACCGACGCCTTCGACGAGGAGACCGATCTTCGCGCCTTCGAGATCCTTGGGCGCGGCCTGTCGATGTCGCCCGAGCTACGGGCCGGGCTCGCGTTGACGGTGGCGATGGCGCTGGTCGGCGCCGTTGGGAAGTTGATGGTGCCGATCGTGACGCAGGTCATCCTCGACCGGGGCTTCCCCGACGACGGTTTCCGCGCGGGGTTCGTCTACACCGCGTGTCTGGTGGTCGGTGTCGCGGTCATCGGCACCGGGATCATCAATCGATTGACCTACATCCGTCTCGCCGAAGCGGCCGAGCTGGCGCTCAAGAACCTGCGAGTCAACACCTTCGCCCATATCCACAAGCTGTCGCTCGCCAAGCACACGGCCAACCGAATGGGTCAGCTCACGGCTCGTGTGACGTCCGATGTCGAGACCCTCGCTCAGTTCGCTTCGTGGGGCGCGATCTCCTGGATCATCAACTCGACACTCATCGCCGGAACGCTGGTCGTCATGCTGTCCTACTCATGGCAGCTGACGCTGATCACCGTGGCGGTCTACATCCCGATCATTCCGGTCATGCGGGCGATTCAGCGGCGCCAGTTGCGGGCGTACGCCCGCGTTCGTGAGCGAGTTGGCGACACGCTCGATGTCGGAAGCGAGACCGTCTCGGGCGCTGCGGTGGTGCGGGCCTACGGCTACACGGGCCGGCTTCGGCGACGTGCACGCCACGCCGTGACCCGCCAGTACAAGGACCAGTTGTCGGCGCACAAGTACTTCGCGTTCCTGTTCCCGATCGCCGACCTCTTCTCGGCGCTGGCGATGGCGATCGTGGTGATCGTCGGCGTGATCAACGGCGCCTCGTGGGGCATCACCGCCGGCGAGCTGGTTGCCTTTCTGTTCCTGCTCAACCTCTTGTTGAACCCGATCTCGGAGTTGGGCGAGGTGCTCGACCAGACCCAGACCGCTCTGTCGGGGTGGGCCAAGATCCTGTCGGTGTTCGACATCGAGGTCGAGGTTGTCGAACCCGATTCGCCGGTTGCTGCACCGCCCGGCCCGGTGGAGGTCAACGTCGATGAAGTCGTGTTCAGGTACGACACCGGACCCGATGTGCTCCACAGTGTCTCGCTCGACATCGCGCCCAACTCCAACGTGGCGATCGTCGGCCAGACGGGCTCGGGCAAGACGACGCTGGCGAAGCTGTTGTGCCGGTTCGCCGATCCGACTGACGGTGAGATTCGCATCAGCGGTGTCCCGTTGCCGTCGCTGAGTGCGCAGGACCGGGTCGATCACATCCGCATGGTGCCCCAAGACGGATTCCTATTCGGCGGGACCATCGCCGAGAACGTCGCGATGGGGCACGCGGGCACCGAGCGCTTCGAGGTCGAGGCATCGTTCGGACGGCTGGGTCTCGACTGGTGGGTAGCCCAGCTTCCAGACGGCCTCGACACTCAAGTCGGTGAGCGAGGTGAGTCCCTGTCGGTAGGGGAGCGCCAGCTCGTCGCTCTCGCTCGCGCGCAGGTGGGGAATCCGGGACTGCTGATTCTCGACGAGGCGACGAGTTCGGTCGATCCCGAGACCGAACAGGCGCTCGCTGGTGCGCTCGAACGCCTAGCCGATGGCCGAACGACGATTTCGATTGCACATCGGCTCAGCACCGCCGAACGCGCCGACGTGGTCTACGTCTTCGACCAGGGCCGGATCGTCGAGTCCGGATCCCACGACGAACTGGTCGATGCCGGTGGCATCTACGCCGGGCTATACGAATCCTGGCTCGGCAACACCCAGATATGACCAACGGGGTCTGACCCAGTTGGTTGTAGTTCGTCATAAGTGAGACTTGACCCCGTTAGTTGTCCGCTGGGGGCTGGGTATGGGAGGGCCGATACGATGCGGCGCGTCCATTGCCACGCGTTCGACCAGGAGCAGATCAATGGCAAAGTCACCCGTAAGAGTCACCGTCACCGGCGCCGCAGGCCAGATCGGCTACGCGCTGTTGTTTCGCATCGCGAGTGGCCACCTGCTGGGACCCGATCAACCGGTGGTCCTCCAGATGCTCGAGATCACGCCTGCCCTCGGAGCGCTCGACGGGGTCGCCATGGAGCTCGACGACTGTGCGTTCCCGCTGCTCGACGGCATGGTGAAGACCGACGACCCCAATGTGGCGTTCGGCGACAGCGACTATGCGCTTCTAGTCGGAGCGATGCCTCGCAAGCAGGGCATGGAGCGCTCCGATCTGCTCGAGGCCAACGGAGGCATCTTCGGCCCCCAGGGCAAGGCGATCAACGACAATGCCAGCCGCGACATCAAGGTTCTCGTCGTCGGAAACCCCGCCAACACGAACGCTCTCATCGCGCAGAGCTCGGCACCCGACATCGACCCGCGCCAGTTCACCGCGATGACCCGGCTCGATCACAACCGGGCCATGTCGCAGCTGGCTGCAAAGCTCGACACCACGGTGAACGACATCGAGAAGATGACGATCTGGGGCAATCACTCGACCACGCAGTACCCCGACTTGTTCCACTGTGAGGTTGGTGGCAAGAACGCCGCAGAGTTGGTTGGTGACCAGGGGTGGATCGAGAACGATTTCATCCCCACGGTCGCCAAGCGCGGCGCGGCGATCATCGAGGCCCGAGGTGCGAGCTCGGCCGCGAGCGCGGCGAACGCAGCGATCGACCACATGCACGACTGGGCGCTCGGCACAACCGACGGCGACTGGGTGTCGATGGCGGTGGCTTCCGACGGCTCGTATGACCTACCCGAAGGCATCATCTCGTCGTTTCCGTGCACGACGTCGGGCGGCGACTGGTCGATCGTGTCCGGCCTCGACATCGACGACTTC
The DNA here is from genome assembly GCA_965216815.1 of Acidimicrobiales bacterium. Taxonomy (GTDB): domain Bacteria; phylum Actinomycetota; class Acidimicrobiia; order Acidimicrobiales; family SHLQ01; genus JADFOM01. The sequence goes on from OZ244202.1 coordinate 1,464,442, forward strand.
AGCCGCGACCGAATCGGTGCCTCCGCGGCCGAACTGGTCGAGGAACGCGACACCGTCGCCGGCCTCGGCCTGATCTGAGACGATGTTCCAGTGAGTGGTGTCGCACAAGAAGTCACGTTCCCGAGTCCTGGCGTTGTGGCGGTCGGTTCGAATTCGTTCAGCTACTCGGTCCCCCCACCTCTGAACGATCCTTTCGCCACGCCACCTCTCTTCAAGAATCGAGAGCTGATCGAGCAACTAGTCGAGCTCCTCACTGATCTCGAGCCCGCGCGGATCGTGGAGCTCGGCATATTCCGAGGAGGATCGGTCGCGTTCACTGCGGCTTTCAGCCGTCCGCAGAAGATCGTCGCGTTTGAATTGTCTGATCAACCGCTTCCTCTGCTCGCAGAGTTCCTCGAACGCGAAGGGCTCGCAGAGCATGTGGTGACGTGCTTCGGCGTAGACCAAGGTGATCCCGAGGTCGAGCTCATCGTCGATCGCGAGTTTGGATCAGAGCCAATTGACTTTGTCATCGATGACGCGTCTCACCTGTACGAACCCAGTCGGCGCACGTTCGAGATGCTGTTCCCCCTCATCCGTCCAGGAGGCGTCTATGTCATCGAGGATTGGGCGTCTGAGCACACGATTCCAGCAACCTACGCCGATGTGATCCTCAACCGACGCGAGGGATGGGAAGGTCACTTCGAGCAGCTCATCTCCAATGTCGACCAGGTATCGCCTGAACTGGCCCGCCGGCTGGGCGACAACCCGGCGGAGGCCGAGTTCGTGGGGCTGATACGCGAGGCGAGCGCGAAACGAGGTGGTCGACCGCTGTCGCGATTGGGGCTGGAACTCGTGCACATCATGGCGGAGACGCGCGGCATCGTGCGCTCGGTCGATATCACCCAAAGCTGGATCAAGGTCGTTCGGGGTGAGAAGGCCATCGGTGGGCAGGGTTGGATCGACTTGGCCTCGATGGATCTGTTCGGAAGCCTCGAGCATTGAGATCACGGCGAGGGCGCTGACCCCTTCCATTCCGGCGGCTACGGTCGTCCGAGATGAATAGCGTCGCCTTCGACAGGATTGCCCATCGATACGACGATACGCGTGGAGGCATCGAGAGGGGCGAGAGGTTCGCCGCTGCTCTCGGTCGGTTTCTGGAAGCTGAATCCGCTCTGCTGGAGATCGGCGTCGGCACCGGAGCGGTAGCTGAACCGCTGCAGGCGCTGGGTCACGATGTGGTCGGTATCGATCTCAGTCGACCGATGCTCGAGCGGGCGGCGACGCGCCTCGGCTCGGTCGTCGAAGGCGACGCGACGCTGTTGCCCTTTCGGAACGATACCTTCGATGCGGTCGTCGCGGTGTGGGCCGTACACGTCATCGGCGACCTCGAAGCACTGGCGGCTGAGATCCATCGTGTGGCGGGCGCCGATGCACCGCTGCTGGTCGTCTCGTCGACTCCCGACGTCGAGTCGAACGACCTCACCGATGTCGCTTTTCGCTTTGGTCGAGCGCTCGGCCGCGGCGAAGACCGTTCCGAACATCTCGCGCCTCGCATGGCCGAGCTCGGGTTCGATCACGAAACCGACACGCCCACCGACGAATACCGCTTCGAGGAGTCGCCTGAACAACGTGCCGCGATGATCGAGCGCCGGGATTGGTCCTCGTTGTGGGACCTCGACGACAAGACCTGGGACAACGTCATTCAGCCCGTCATCGACGACCTTCGAGCTTTGCCCGAACCCGAACGGCCGCGCCGGTGCGTCCACCGCCACATCCTCAGCGTCTACCGCCCGAGTTGAGTCACTATGGGGGCCCAGACCCCATTTCGACTCAACTCACTTGAGGAACTTGCTCGTGGTGTTGTCGGCGAGCACCTTTCCGTCCGTTTGGCAGGTGGCGCAGTAGTTGACCGTGTACGCGTTGTACTCGACCGCCCGGACCACGTCGTCGCACGTTGTGCACGGTTCGCCGGTGCGATTGTGGACGTTGCCCGGCCGCTCCTTGGACGAGCTCATGTCCCGACGGGAGCGCTCGTAATCGAGGCTGTCGTCGATGCAAGCCGTGAGCGCCGCGTGCAGACGGTCGATCTGACCGCTGTCGAGCTTGCCGACCCCGGCGAAGGGGGACAGCTGGGCTGTGTGGCAGATCTCGTTGGCGAGTCGACGTCCGAGGCCCGCTAGACGTCGCTGGTTGCGCAGCACTCCGTGGAGACGTTTGTTGTCGGTCAAGAGGATGCCCGCCAGCGCGTCGCGGTCGAGGTCGTGCGCCTCGGGGCCGAGATGCCCGAGCGGTTCCTGGTCGAGTGGATCCCCGGCGATGACCCATGTGCCCGCCTTGCGCTGCGTTCCAGCCTCGGTCAACAGCAGCGCGGATCCGTTGTCGAACACCCAACGGGCGAGTCCCCCGCGGGGTTTGGCGGACTGCTTGTCGTCGGGCTTGAGACGTCCGCCCTGCATGAGATGGATGACGAAGCTGTAGTCGCCGAACCGGGCGATAAGCAGTTTGCCACGGGTGTCGAACCGTTCGAGCGGTGATCCGACGACGTCGTCGGGCGATGGCACGGCGGTCTTGAGCGCGGCGAAGTTGATCAGCCGGAACTTGTCGAGGGTTCTTCCTCCGAACTGCTCGGTGAGTCTTTCGGCGTGGGCGCGCACCTCGGGGTATTCAGGCATCGGCGCTCTCGGCGCGTGCGCGCAGTCGGGCGAACACCTCGGGCAGCGAGGCGAGCGCTTCGGCCTGGTCGAGTAGCGCGGTCGGATCGCCGGTGACGACGATGCGCCCGTCGAGCACACATTCCTGGGGGCTGCAAGTGCCTTCGTAGATGGCGAGCGCAGTGTCGTAGGTCATGGCGAATCCGACGTCTGCTTCCGCTCGGCAGCGTTCGACGACGCCGGCGGGGAGCAGAACCCGGTAGACGACCTCGCCGCCGGGTGCGTCGTCTATCGAGTAGCCGAGTCGCAGAGCTGGCTCTTCGTCGGCTTGGATGTCGTCTACGGAACCGACTGCATCGAACCACTCGTCGGACAGGTACTCCATGGCGCGAGCATACGACCTCAGCAATTTCGGCAGATGAGCCGGGAGTACGACGTTTCGTGGTTCGCGCAAGGCGATGGATCGGGAAGCGTGCGGTTTCGTGCCGACGGCGCGAGCCCGTCGGTGTTGGAGGTCGTCATCCAGCGTGGTGACGGGCACGCGGTGCTGTTCGTCGACGACCTGGCACCGCTGGGCGGCGGTCCGATCGAGATCCGCGACTCCGGGGTGTGGTTCGAGCTAATCGAGCTCGAACCCCGACGCCAGCTCCAGATCGGTCTCGAGGCCTTTGGCGTGACGGTCGACGAGCTGCCGCAGCGGCTAGCGGACTTGCGTGGGATCCCCGCTGCGCTCGGGCTCGATCTCGAGGTCTACGTCGACGCCGACGGCACCCACGCGATCGGTGAAGTGCTCGTCGACGAGGCGCGCATCGCGATCGACGGTCACGCGTCTTGGCGGTGAGCCTCGTGGGTGGACGCGGTGCAGGCGCCGATGGCCGCGATTGCAAGAACCGCGACGAACGCGATGGCGGCGAGGATCACCGGCCAGGTCCAGTCGCCGTCGGGCCATTCGAGGCCGGTGCCGTCGATGACTTCTTCGGCCTCCTCGCTGACGATGCCGACGCCGTGCGGCCACGGCCAGAGCACGCGGAACGAACCGATCATCAGCCCGATCATCACGGCGATCACGATGTCGTGGTGTAGTTCGAGCACCTTGTGCAGCAGCGTCGAGAACAGCGCCAGCCCTACAACTGCACCGAGGCCGATGACCGCTGCGGTCCCGACGTCGCGTTCGCTCACCACGTCGAGCACCGGCGCGTACATGCCGATCATCAACAGGATGAACGAGCCCGAGATGCCGGGCAGGATCATCGCGCAGATCGCCACCGCGCCGGCGCAGAAGAAGACGATCAGGTTGGGGTTGTCGAGTGCGTCGACCTGAATGCCGAGGAGTGCGAACACGATCGCGCCGACGACGACTGCGATCACCGCGTGGATAGCCTCGGCCTTCTTCAACAGCCCCCACGCCACGATGATCGACCCGGCCACGAGTCCAGAGAACAGTCCGGCCATCTCCTCGGGGTGATCCTCCAGCGCGGTGTCGATGAGGCTGGCCAGCGAGACGACAGCGATGAGGATTCCGGCGAGCAACGGCAGGAGGAACAGCCAGTCGATGCGCGTGAATGCCTCTTTCGCGCCGTCGAGATCGCCGCGCACCGCTCGACCGAGCACCCGTGCTCCGAGGCGGATGTTGTCGATGAGCCGCTCGTAGATGCCGAGCACCAGAGCGATCGTCCCGCCCGACACGCCAGGCACGACGTCGGCTGAGCCCATGAGGAAGCCGCGGATGATATGGCCGACCACCGATCGCACCGGCGCACGTTACCCTCTCGTCGCGATGGACCCGAACATTGCGTGCCGAGAGCCCACATCGACGTCGTGGGTGCCGAACTGCGACCTGACCCTGTACGCCGAGGTGTATGGCCCAGGGTGCACGTCCAATGGACCCAACGTGTTGCTCCTGTGCGCGGCCGACCAATCGATCGCACGCTGGCCGGCCACTCTCATCGACGCGCTGACCGACGCCGGTGCGTCGGTCGTCAGCTTCGAGCACCGGGACAGTGGTCGGTCGTCCACCGTGCCGGGCAATCAGGGATACCGCCTCGGTGATATGGTCGACGATGCCCTAGCGGTGCTCGACGCGCTGGGTATCGAGCGGGTGCACGTGTTCGGACGGTCGATGGGTGGAATGGTCGGCCAATTGCTGGCGATCGATCGCCCCGAGCGGGTGGAGTCACTGACCCTGATGTCGACAACCCCGGGGCCTGAGACAGCGGGGCTATCGCCACCTGACGAAGAGCTCGTAGAGGCGATCGCGCTGCGGCTGTTCGATGGCGTACCGCGCGACACGAATGCCCGTGCCGAGTGGATGGTCGAGGGTCAGCGATTGTTCTGCGGCCCGGCTATCGACTTCGATGAACAGCGCGAGCGTGCGTTGGCCTACCACGAGATCGGTATCGGCCATCCGCCCGAGTCGGGTCATGGTCCTGCGGTGTATTCGACCGATCCTTGGATCGATCGGCTCTCTGGTCTCGATCTCCCCGCGGTAGTGATCCACGGCGACAACGACCCTGTGTACGGCCTCGACCATGCACAGGCTCTCGCCAGCCGCCTCGGCGCGGACATGTGCGTCTTGGAGGGCGTCGGGCACGAGTTTCCGCCTGAGCTCGGCAGAGTCGTCGCGACCGAAGTGCTGAGGTTGATCGACTGACACGAAGCTGGTGTTGATGCACGAATCGAGGCAACCGGTGTACTCGTTCAGGGAGGGTCGCCCCGACGACGCGCGAACGATCGCCGCGTACCACTATCGCTGCTGGGTCGAGGCGTTCGCGCCGCTCATGGCGCCCGGTGTGGTGGCAGCGATGGACCCCTGGGCCAAGCTCGATCGCTGGAACCAGTGGCTCGAACCCGGCTTGGACTTCGACACTGTCGTCGCCGATTACGAGGGCAAGCCGGTCGGTCACACGACCGTGTCGGGCGACGAGCTGGTTCACCTGTTCATCGATCCCGACCACTGGCGCCGGGGGGTCGGTGAGCGGCTGCTCGAGATCGGCGAACGGAAGTTGGCCGAGGCGGGCAACGCGCGGATCAGGCTCACGACGATCATCGGCAACGATCCAGCCATCGCCCTCTACGAGTCGAAGGGCTGGCAGGTCACCGACGAGATCGTCCACAACGACCATGGCAACGGAGTCGTCTTCGACGAGCACGTACTGGTCAAGCACCTCGCCTGAAGCGACCCGCGACCCGGGCGCGGTCGCGGCTGAGCTAGGCGGTGGGCTCCATCAACTCGATGCGGTTCCCGAAGGGGTCGTCGACGTAGGTGCGTTCGTAGCCGTCGAGCGGTTCGTCGTCGCGGATCGTGATGCCGGCAGAGCGAAGACGGTCGATGAGGCTCGCAAGATCCGACACGAGCAGCGCTGGATGCGCCTTGCGAGCTGGTTGGAAGTCCGGGTCGACCCCGAGATGGATCTTGATGCTGTCGTTCTCGAACCAGCAGCCCCCGCGCACGGCGAGATGAGGTGGCTTGGGCACGCGCGGGAGGCCGAGCAACCCCTCGTAAAACGCGACGGCTTCGTCTTCGCGGCCGGCCGGCATCGCGAGCTGCACATGATCGATCGACTCGAGGGCCACGCCACGACGCTAGGCCGCACGGATCCGCAAAGGCACAACGATCGGCACCTTCCCCAGCTCCACCGCGACCCCGGTGTCAGACCACGGGGTCGCGGTAGGGCGGTCAACTGGACGCCAGCTCGCGCTCCTCGACGATGAGTCGCAGATCGACGATGACCGAGCGATCGAGCTCGGCCGACAGGTGGTCGGCGAGCGACACGGCGCTCGGCGAGCGCCTCGACGGTCCGATGATCGTCGCCTCGACGGTTGCGCCGTCGAGGTCGAGGCGGACGAGGCTGTGATCGGGATGGTCGTCGAGCCACTCGCTGACAGCGTTCTCCGTCGACGCTTGTTCGAAGAGATTCGAAGCCGCTTCGGTGCCGTTGAGAAGCAGCGCGCCGAGAACGACCGTGCTCGCAGCGACGACTGCGGCAATCGAGGTGCGGACCCTGTACTGGTTCTCGGCCGCTCGGCGAACCGGCGTCACGCCGGTCAACACGAACGTGATGCCGCCCATCACCAAGATCGCAAGCGTGTTCGTGGCGAACAGCAACAACGCTCCGTTCCCCGAGGACCAATCGCCCTGTGAGTACGCGATGCCCACGACGCTCAAGGGCGGTACGAGGGAGATGGCGATGGCTACGCCCGGTAGCGAGTCTGAGACATCGGGACGCGAGAGGCCGTAGGCGCCAGCCGATCCGGCTGCCAGCGCCGTGATGAGGTCGAGCAGGGTGGGCGACGCTCGACCGATCACCTGCGAGTTGGTGGCGGTGTCGATGAACGATGGCGAGGTCAGCCCCGCGAGCAAGCTGATGCCGACCGCGATCGCAATGCCGGCTACAGCGACCAAAGCACTGTTGGTCAGTCGGCGGGGCCATCCCATGACAAGCGAGATCGCCATGCCCATGAGCGGCGTCATCAACGGCGCTATCAACATGGCGCCGATCACGACCGCAGTTGAATCGGTGATGACACCCATCGAGGCGATGACCGACGCGAACGTCATGAGCGTGAGGAAGCGCACGACACGGTGCCGTGCGTTTGCGCCCTCGTAGAGAATCTTGTCGTAGAGCTCCTGGCGATCGTCGACCGACTTCGGGCGTTCTTCGATCCACTCGGCCACCAAGCGGGTCGACTCGCCGTAGTCGAGACGGCCTCTGCTCTTCGCTTCGACCGTCACGGCGATCACGAGCAACGACAGACCGATCCAGCCGAGTGCCACCAACGTCGTCGCCAGCTCGAACACCTCCGCCGGAAAGGCGATCAGCAGAACTCCGCACCCGATATAGGCGACCGATCGCCAGGCGATCCACGCCTGCGCCTTGCGGTCGGGTCGTCGCAAACGGCCCGCGAAGTCGATCAGCGCGTCGATGATGATCGCAACGCCGACGATCCGCGCGAGCGCCGCCTCCGACCGATCGGGCGATGCCAGCAACACGACGGCGATGGTCAACCCGGCGAGGGCGAGCGCCGCCTCTCCGTGGCGGCGCGGCGTTGCGCGAAGAGCCGACCACAGGCCGGTCACCAACAACACGACAAGCGCGACCGCGATGAGCCGGGCGAGGATCGCGTTCGAGCGGTGCGGCCAGATCAGTACCGCGGTCGCCACGACTATTCCGGCCAGTGCCCGCACGACCACCGGATTGGCTATCCCAGCCGCGTCTATGCGCCGCAGATCAACCTTCGCGTGGTCGTCGGCGTCGCCGAGCTCGTCGTCGTTGAACAGGGACTCCGGAGTGTTCATCTGTGCCTTTGTTGCGTGATGTTGGTCGGGGCAATGTCACGGCTTTCATAGGTGTGCAACCCGTGATGTTGGTCGGGTTAATGTCACGGGGCGCGACAGATGAACGCGCCGGAGTCCTTGGTGATCGTCATCACTCCGCCGCCTCGGGTGAACGCGGCGTCGATGGCTGCGCGGAGCCGTTCCATCTCTTCGTCCGTAGCGGTCTCTCCAGGCGGTGACGAGCAGAGATAGTCGAGCGCGTGCTGGGGTTCGGTGACTTCGAGCGAGTCGTGGAACTGGAGCCAGCGGACGTCGCCGAAGTGATCCCGCAGGATCGGAAAGCCCGTCTCGGCACCGAACACGCCGACCGTCTCGTCGACGGCTTCTATGGCGAACACTTCCGCCCGGATTTGCCACAGTTCAGCCATGTGACGGCGGCCATTGGTCGCGGCGATCACTACCCCGTCAGGCCGCACGACGCGGGCGAGCTCCGCGACCCCGCCCGCCGGGTCGGGCAGGTGATAGAGCATGTGATTGGCCACGACGCGGTCGAATGTCTGTGACTCGAACGGCAGGTCTTGAAGGTCGGCCGGCTGCCCGTCGACGTTCGACAATCTGTCGGTCGAGCGCACTCGATCGACCGCCTCGTTCACCATTCCCTGAGACAGGTCGGTCAGCACGATCGAAACGTCGGCCGGTATCTCGACGGCGGTCTCATCCCACAGCCAGCCAGTGCCACACCCGGCCTCGAGGACCGCGATCGAAGGCTCGAGTTCCAACCGGTGGCCGACCCAGTCGAACCAGCTGATCTCTGAAGTGCTGTAGAGCTCGTGCAATTTCGCTCGAGAAGCGAGTTTGCTCGCGTCGCGATACTGCTCGTCGCGCAGATAGGCCTGGTCACCGCCTGCGAACTTGGCCCGTTCCCCCACGGCCGAAAGTCTGTCACGTCGCGTGATGTTGGTCGGGGCAATGTCACGGGTTTCACACCCCTGCAAACCGTGATGTTGGTCGGGGCAATATCACGCTAGGGCAATATCACGCTATAGAAAGTAGAGCTTGTCTAGACAGTTGGCACTTTCTAGACTACGGGAATGGCTACTGGAGCGGCTCTCATCGACACGCCCGAACAACTCGTCGCTGTCACACACCCGACACGGCTTCGCATACTCGACGAGCTACGAAGTCGCGACTCCGCGGCCGGGGTTGCTCGTCGCCTCGGCGAAACCCGTCAGCGGATCAACCACCATGTCCGTGAGCTGGCCAAAGCCGGCCTTCTCGTCTCGGCTGGCGAACGCCGCAGCGGCAACTTCGTCGAGCAGCTCTACGAGTCCGCCGCCGGCACATTCGTGCTGTCCCCTCGCATCACGTGGAGCGACGGTGCTCGTGTCCGAGCTCTTGCCGACCAGCTCTCGCTGCGTCACCTGATCGAGTTCGGTGAACGGCTGGTCCGCGATGCCGTGTCGCTGCTTGATCGAGCGAGCTTCGAGAGCGAGGAGATTTCTACCGCCACCGCTGTAGCGACCGTGCGCTTCGCCGACGATGCCGAGCGTTCGGCGTTTCTGGACGATTACCTTCGCCTTACCGCCGAGCTCATCGACAAGTACGCCGCGGTCGAAGGCGATGACTACACCGTGGGCCTGGTGGTTCACCCGACCGTCCGGGAGGACGCATGAACGACACTCCGTGGGTGTTCCGCGCACGCGACAGGTCAGGAACAAACCGGTGAGCGACGAGGAGATCCTCGTCGAGACCACATTCGAGGTCGACATTTCACCGGAGCAGGCGTGGAGGAGACTGCAACAACTCACAGCTGAGCACGACGTCGCCGGCGACGAGTGGTGGCTACCCGGGTTCGAATGCCGCGCGATCGAAATCGAGGCCGTGCCCGACCGCCGGCTCGAGGTCGTCAAGGGCGAACATCCGTGCAAGGACACGACCATCTCCTTCACACTCGAGCACCTGGCGTCGGGGAGCCGGATCCACGTCGTGCAGTCGGGCTTCGATCCGAGCTTCATCGACCTCGCTGGGGAGCACTTCTTCGAGCATGGGCGGCACATCTACGCCGACTTGGAGCTCTTCTTCCGGACCGGAGTCATCGCCGGGCGTGCCTGGCGACCGTGGGTTCAGTTCGGATTCCGGCACCAGACGCATTCGTTCGGCATCGAAATCGTGGCTGTCGATGAGGGCGGCTGGGCCGACCGAGCAGGGCTCGCCGTGGGCGACGTACTGACCACGCTCGCAAGCGTGCCCGTCTTCGACGATGCAGAGCTCTCCATCCTCCAGCGGTTGCTCCAACCGGGTGACGAGATCGATGCAACTTGGATCAGAGGTGCCCGGCGCTCGACAGGCATCGCAAGGCTCGGCTCGAGCTGACCCACTGCGCGACGTGGTCCGGTCACGTCACGCGCGCGAAACCGTTACCTGGTACGGGCAGATGTCGCTTAGAACCGTTACCTGGTACAGGCAGGTGTCGCAGATGTCGCATAGCGTCGACGAAGACGTCAGCGGTGAAGGGACCGGAGATGACCGGGATGATGGATGGAATACGGATCCTCGAAGTGGCCGACCACACGTTCGTGCCCGCAGCGTCGGCGGTGTTGGCCGACTGGGGTGCCGACGTCATCAAGATAGAACACGCCGAACGCGGCGATGCCGCCAGGGGGCTCGCGTCGAGTGGAGCGCTCGACCTATCGGGCAATGTGCACGCCATCCTCGAACACGCCAATCGCGGCAAACGTAGCCTCGGCCTCGACCTCAAGACCAGCGACGGACTCGACGTTCTCTATCGCCTCGCTGCGATTTCAGACGTGTTCCTCACCAACAAACCCCCGGCGGTGCGGGACCGGCTGAAGATCGCCGAAGCCGATATCCGCGCAGCGAACCCAGACATCGTCTACGCCGCGGGCACGGCATGGGGCCCCAAGGGTCCCGAAGGCGACAGGGGTGGCTACGACATGACTTCGTTCTGGTGCCGGTCCGGAGCAGCGATGGGTACCTGGTACGTCGACGACGAACGCATGCCGCCACAACCGGGTGCAGCGTTCGGAGATTCGATGGGTGCCATGACCATCGCCGGGGGCATCTCGGCCGCACTGTTCCGCCGTGAGCGCACCGGCGAAGCCCACTCGCTCGAGGTGTCGCTGCTCGGGACGGGCATGTGGGCCATGGGAGCTCCGATCGCGATGTCACACGTCAACGGCGAGGCATCCAGACCGATCGACATAAGCGGCTTCGGCCTCCCCATGCTCGGCAACTACCGAACCGCCGACGACCGGACCATCAACATCACCTGCCTCCAACCGCTCCCGTACTGGCAGGAGTTCTGTCGAGTCATCGGCCGCGAAGAGCTCATCGACGACGACCGGTTCGCAAGCCACGACGTGCTGATGGCGAACGGAGCGGAGGCCAAAGCGATCGTCGCCGAGGTCATCGGGGCACGGACGCTTGCCGAGGTGCGGGAGTTGTTGGCTGACTTCAGCGGCCAGTGGTCGCCGGTGCTCGACTCGCTCGAGATCATCGACGACCCACAGGCCATCGCGAACGACTATGTGCAGGACGCGGAGACGGTCGACGGCGAGCCGTTCAAGCTGGTCACGACGCCTGTGCAGTTCGACGGCGTGCCCGCTCCCGTTGGCCATGCGCCGGCCTTCAACCAGCATGGCGACGAGATCCTCACCGGCGATCTCGGTCTCGACGCCGAAGCTGTGATCGACCTCAAAGTGAAGGGTGCGGTGACCTGACGGCGCCGATTCACCGAAATTGAGAGTCTCAGCATCGCTATGCGCGGCTCAGACTCTCAATTTCGGCAACGACGGAAAAGGTCAGGTCTGTGAGGCGAGCTTGCGGTTCTTGATCTTCGACTTCACGTAGTCCTTGTTCATCCAAGCGATGAAGTCGAGGCTGATCTCCTTTGGGCACGCCTCATGGCATTCGCCGTGGTTCGTGCACGTGCCGAAGTACTCCTCCATCGTCTCGACCATCGCCTCGGTGCGGGTCCAGCGTTCGGGCTGGCCTTGCGGCAACAGGTTGAGCTGCATCACCTTGGCGGACGTGAACAGTTGCGCGGCGGAGTTTGGACATGCGGCCACACACGCTCCACACCCGATGCACGCAGCGGCATCCATGGCCGTCTCGGCGACCTCGCGCGGTACCGGGATGAGGTTCGCGTCGGGCGCGGCGCCGCTGTTGACGCTGATGAATCCCCCGGCGGAAATGATGTGGTCGAGGGGCGTGCGATCGACGGCGAGGTCGCGCACGATCGGAAACGTGGTCGCCCGCCAGGGCTCGATCACGATCTCGTCGCCATCGGCGAACTTGCGCATGTGCAGCTGACAGGTCGCCGTGCCGAGCTGGGGACCGTGGGCCTTTCCGTTGATCATCAGCCCGCAGGTGCCACAGATGCCCTCGCGGCAATCGCTCTCGAAAGTGATCGGCTCGGCGCCGTCTTCGGTCAGTCGCTCGTTGACGATGTCGAGCATCTCGAGGAACGAGGCGTCGTCGCTGATGCCCTCGGCCTCGTAGGTCTCGAACCGGCCGTTGTCGTTCGGTCCGTCCTGGCGCCAGACCTTGAGGGTGACGTTCATGGTGTTCGACATGGTCTCTCCTCGGCCCTACTTGTAGGACCGCTGGGTCAGCTCGACGTTTTCGAACTCGAGCTCTTCCTTGTGCAAGGTCTGAGCGGTGTCGTCGCCGTTCCACTCCCATGCCGACACGTGGGAGAAGTTCTCGTCGTCGCGCTTGGCTTCGCCTTCCTCGGTCTGGTGCTCTTCGCGGAAATGGCCGCCGCAGGACTCTTCGCGGTCGAGAGCGTCGCGGGCCATGAGCTTCGCCAGCTCGAAGAAGTCGGCAACCCGACCTGCCTTTTCGAGCGATTGGTTGAGCGTGTCGGCTGATCCGGGCACGAGCGCGTCGGCGTGAAACTCCTTCTCGAGCTCGGGGATGTCGCTCAGCGCCCGTTCGAGACCGGCCTTGTTTCGAGCCATGCCGATGTTGTCCCACACGATCTTGCCGAGCTCGCGGTGGTAGTGATCGACCGACTTGGTTCCCTTGTTGGAGAGCCACTTGGTTGTTCGGTCGGCGACCTCGGCCTCGGCCTCGGCGAACACGGGATCGTCGACGGGCACCACCGGGTCGCCGAGTCGTTCGGCTAAGAAGTTGCCGATCGTGTACGGCGCGACGAAGTAGCCGTCGGCCAGTCCCTGCATGAGCGCAGATGCTCCGAGACGGTTGGCGCCGTGATCGGAGAAGTTCGCCTCGCCGAGCGCGTACAGACCGGGCACGGTGGTCATGAGGTGATAGTCGACCCACAGCCCACCCATCGTGTAGTGGGAGGCGGGGTAGATGCGCATCGGCTGGCTGTATGGGTCTTCGCCCGTGATGCGCTCGTACATGTCGAACAGGTTCCCGTACTTGCCCCGGATGACGTCCTCGCCGTCGCGGGCGATCGCGTCGGCGAAGTCGAGGAACACGCCGTTCTTGAGCGGGCCGATGCCTCGACCCTCGTCGACCACCGTCTTGGCGTTGCGCGAAGCGACGTCGCGCGGGACGAGGTTGCCGAACGCCGGGTATTTGCGCTCGAGGTAGTAGTCGCGTTCGGAGTCGGGGATGTCGCTCGCCTGGCGTTCCTCGTCGGCGCTCTGTGGCACCCAGATGCGACCGTCGTTGCGCAGCGACTCCGACATGAGCGTGAGCTTCGACTGGAAATCGTCGCTCGCGGGGATGCACGTCGGGTGAATCTGCGTGTAGCAGGGATTGGCGAAGTACGCGCCCTTCCTGTGAGCGCGCCACGCCGCGGTGACGTTGCACATCATCGCGTTCGTCGAGAGGAAGTAGACGTTGCCGTACCCGCCGGTCGCCAACATGACCGCATGGGCGGAGTGCGATGTGACCTCGCCCGAAATGAGATCACGAACGACGATGCCGCAGGCCTCGCCGTCTTTCTTGACGACCTCGAGCATCTCCTGGCGTGGGTAGAGCTCGACCGTGCCCAAACCGACCTGACGCATCAGCGCCGAGTACGCGCCGAGCAGGAGCTGCTGGCCGGTCTGGCCCCTCGCGTAGAACGTACGCGACACCTGGGCACCGCCAAACGAGCGGTTGTCGAGCAGACCGCCGTACTCGCGTGCGAACGGCACGCCCTGGGCAGTGCACTGGTCGATGATGTTCACCGACACCTCGGCGAGGCGGTGCACGTTGGCCTCACGGCTGCGGTAGTCGCCGCCCTTGATCGTGTCGTAGAAGAGGCGGAACACGCTGTCGCCGTCGTTGGTGTAGTTCTTGGCAGCGTTGATGCCGCCCTGGGCCGCGATGCTGTGAGCACGGCGAGGGCTGTCGTGGTGGGTGAAGACCTTCACCCTGTATCCGAGCTCGGCCAGCGAAGCGGCCACCGATGCGCCGGCAAGTCCGGTGCCGACCACGATGACCGTGAACCGCCGCTTGTTGTTGGGGTTCACCAGCTTCATGTCGAACTTGTGGTTGGTCCATTTGTCGCCGAGCGGACCGTCGGGGACCTTTGCGTCGAGCACGGTCATGAGTGGCCCTCCTCCGCGAGGCATTCGAGGTCGGTCGCCTCGCACACTGCGTTGTCTTCGTCGACCAGGCCGGCTTGGGTGAGGATCGGGAAGCTGAGGTTCCCGACGAGGATCAGGCCTGCGACGCCGGCGGCGAACCCGCGTCGCAGGTTGTTGTAGCGGGGGCTGTTGATACCGAGCGACTGGAACATCGACCACGCCCCGTGGAAGATGTGAACCGCCAGCGCGATATTGGCGGCGATGTAGATGAGCGCCACCGGAAGACTCGAAAAGCTCTCGGTCAGGTTGTGGTAGGGGTTTCCGCGCACGAAGTCGTCGCCGAGCCACCATCCCCAGGTGAGGTCGGCGAGGTGAAACAGCAGGTACAGCCCGATGATGGGGCCTGTCCATCGCATTGTGCGCGACGCGTAGTTGGCGGCGATGTACTCACGCTTGCCGGCGTACTTCTTCTGCCGGGTTACCGGGGCGGTCTCGTCGCTGGCTTGCGCGCTCATGCGGGTCAACGTGTACGCGGAGTGGATGTGGATGAAGAACATCGCGGCGAGGCCGATGCGCATGATCCAGAGGATGAACGACTTCGGTACCAGACCCCCGCCGATCGTTCGAAGCGTCTCGGCGTATTCGGCCATACGGGCGGGGCCTTCGTAGACGTGAAGGTTGCCGATCATGTGCACGACGACGAAGCCGAGGAGGGCGATTCCCGAGATCGCCATCACCCACTTCCGGCCGATCGCCGACTGGTAGAGATTGAGTGGGAACGGCCACGGTTTCGGCGTCTGCCTGATCGGTGCCGCGCTCCCGGTTGCGCTGTGGCTCATGCGTTTGGTGGTCCTGGCTCGGTGGTCTTTCGGCCGGTGGTCACTGTGACGCTAGTGGCTGCGCCCGTCGACACGCGCTATCGGGGGAGGCGGATTTGGTAGCGGTTCTCCACCGTCAGTTCCGATGACGTCAAGCGGAGTTCCAGCTCGACTTCCCCCCAACCGATCGGCACCGTCCAGTCGATCGATCCGACCTGGGTCACCGAGTCGGGGTCCATGTCGCCTCCCCACGACCAGGCGGTTGTGCCCGACGGATCGGTCAGCCATGCGTCGACGCGACAACCTGCGATCGAGTGGCGCAGATCGGAGACGATGTGAACCCCGAGCTCGACCGCGTTGCCCGCGACGAGACCGAGCGGGAATTGATCGGCGATCACGATCACAGGCGCACTGGCCGCTGCGAACGAGGCGTAAGCCGGGGTCGCGTTCCGGTCGCCGTCGACGAGGGCGTAGGACCACCGGGGGTGCGAGGATCGCAGGTAATACTGCAGATAGCCGGCGCTCGACCCGTACTTGTTGCGGCGTGCGGTCTCGACTGTTCCTTTCATGACCTGCGCCTGGTGAGCCTGGGTGGCGCGCACCCATGCTGCCAACGTGTCGTACGGCTCGATCGGCACGACGCTCAGCTGCGCCTGCACGTCGAGGCCCCTGTCGTCGACGAGCTCCTGCCACCGCAGCCGCGGCCACTGGCCGATCTCGTCCCGGCTCAGCTCGACGGCGCCGGGTGCTCCGAAACGAGTGACCTCGGCCGGGAACCGTTCGGTGACCTGATCGATCAGCCCGCCCTGGCTCAACCGGTAGCCGCGGGGGGCGCCCGCATCGAGCGCATCGACCGGGCGAGCGTGAGCGATCGGCCGGGTGCCGTCGAGGTTCATGAGCACGCGGCGCAGCGATCGGTCGAGTCCGGGGCCGGCGAGTCGACCCTCGGCCGAGCCCGACAGACCGCGCTTGGGGTCGCTTCGCGGGCACCAAGCGACAACCGACGGGCGATGCCCGAGGAGGTCGACCACCTCGCGGGCCTGGCGCAACCCCTCGGCCTTCACTGCGCGTGCGTAGCTGCCCTCGAGCGGCAGGTCTTGCCACACGAGCATGCCGGCGCGGTCGGCGTGGTCGTAGAAAGCTGGCCGCGCGACATGAGCGTGCACCGACACCATGTCGAGCCCGGCCTCGAGCGCGAGGTCGAGGTCGGCAACCATGTCGTCAGACGTTGCATCGGCGATCATCGCCCGCGTGGGTCCAAGGCAGGCACCCTTGAGGTAGAGGCGCTCGCCGTTGATCAAGACGTTGCCGTCGACCGTGCTCACCGAACGCAGTCCGATCGTGCGGCGCAGGCTGTCGGAGACAACGCCGTCGGAGACAACGCCGTCAGCAGTCCCGCCATCGCGCAACACATCCACGGTGACTGGGTGCAACGGCTGGTCGCCCAGGGTGTGCGGCCACCAGAGATCGGGGGAGGGGACGGTGACGCTCCACTCGATGCGGTTCTCGCCTGCGGCGAGCACCTGCTCGCGTTTGGTTTCGACACCCGCGACGCAGGTACGCAGAATCACCGTCTCCGCCTCGAGCGAGTCGAGCACTACGCGGAGGTCGACGACGGCGCTGTCGGCGGTAGCGGCCCGGCACAGAACGCGCGAGTGCAGAATCGTCACCGGCCCGGTGAAGCGAAGCTGTGGTTCGTCCCAGATGCCCCCCGGGTTCGCGCTCGAAGGGAAGAAGTCGCCGTACTGGAAGACGCCGGTGAGAGCGTGCTTGCGGCTGGGATCGCCGATGGCGTTCGATACGACGTCGATGACCAGCTCGTGTTCGGGTCTCCCGCCCATACGTTCGGTCACGTCGAAGTCGTGAGCGAAGAAGTAGCCCTCGGTATCGCCGACGTAATCGCCGTCGAGCCAAACGTCGCCCTGGTAAAAGATGCCGTCGAGGCGCAGCCAGCAGCGCTCGGCGTGCCCGACGTCCGGAGGCGCGAACCGGTGCCGATAGGAGAGGGTGCCGGTGTGGGTGCCGAAGTGCTCGGTCGTCTGCCAGTGGCCAGGCACCGGAGCCGGCGACCACTGTGTCGTGTCGAGTCGACCGAGGTCGCGCAGCAGGTTGCCAGAGCTCGTGGCGGCCTCCCACCCGCCGCGGAGGGGTCGCGTTCTCGGCGTAGGCATTCTTGGACGGTACCCGCGCGATGCAGCAACGAGGGTAAAGAACCTGTCTTCACGCGCCGATGAGGACGATGTGGGAAACGAATCCGCGCTCGAGGATGCCCGCTCGTCGCTCGGGCCCATCGGTTTCGCCGAGGCCTTCGGCGACCCGCCCGGCCTCGCAACGGCAGCGGAACAGGATCCGCGGCATGTTGAAGTCGCCGGCCTCATCGCCGGATTGGTCGATGTTGCAGCCGATCAGATCGTCGATCGGATCGAGAGCACGCTCGAGTCGGTAGCGGCACCGGTACAGGCCGAGTTCGCACTGTTGTTCCACATCTCGACCGAGCTCGACCGGATCCTCGAGATAGCCCGGTGGAGGCAAGGCGGCGACCCAGACACCAGGCCGGTCGAGCGACCGCTCGGACCCCTGAGCGCCGTACTGGCGGAGCTGCGTCGACGCGGGATCATCCGCATCGATGAGGTGCCGCTCACCGGGGAGTCCAACATCGACGAGTTGTCGGCGCTCAATGCCCGCAGCCTGCTGGTCGTGCCGATGCAGGTCGACGATGAAGAAACCGTGCTCATCGTCGGCTCGGCCACGCGTCCGATCATCTGGACCGACGACTACGTGGCGTTTGTCGAAACGGTGGGCGACTTCTATGCCCGAGCGCTGCGTAGGTCGCGGCGGGACGGCCGCATGTTCCAGGCGTTCACCGATGGTCCACACGGTGTGTTGATCACCGACAGCCGGGGTTCGGTCATCGACTGCAATCACGCCTACCGGTCGATCACCGGTCAACCCGATGGTGGCGTGCTCGGCCTTCGCGAGCTCACCCATCCCGACGACCGTGAAGCTGTCGATCGCGCGTACGCGGCGGCACGCGGCGACCTCGATCCGCTTTCCTTCACCGTTCGGCTCACGGAAGGCTTGCCCTCGACGCGATGGGTTCGTGTGCGAAGCGGGGCCGTGGCCGACCCCGTCACCGGCTCGACCGGGGTCGTTCTCTCCATGGAGGACGCGACCGAACTGCACAGGCACCGCGACGAGCTCGCCAGGTCCGAGGAGCGGTTTCGCGAGGCCGTCGAGGCGATGCCGGCGCTGCTGATTCGCGTCGACGTCGACGGTGTCGTCCAGATGTGCAACCCCGAGGTCTCGCGGCTGGGCCCGATGGATCCCGACGACATGATCGGCGTGAACATCTACGACCTGCTCACGCCCGAATTGGGTGGCGCCGAAACAGCGTTCATCGAGAAGATCGCCGAGGTGCTCGAAACCGGCGAGAGGGTCGACGCGCACTTCGATCTCATCACCGCGAGCGGCCTCAAGAACCTCGAGGCACGGGCGGTACCCGAGTTCGGAGAGGACGGCGAGATCGAGACCGTGTTGATCATGGCGCTCGACGTGACCGAGCGCACGGTCCTCGCCGCCGAGATCGAGCACGCCGCCACCCACGACACGCTGACGGGTATCCCCTCCAGGTCGGTCCTGATCGAGGCCCTGCAGCGGCATCTCGATGGTGAGGCGGATCCGTCGCCCTCGGTGCTGTTTCTCGACCTCGATCGTTTCAAGGCGGTCAACGACTCGCTCGGCCACAGCGTCGGCGACGAGGTGCTCAAGATCGTCGCGGCGCGCATCGAGAGCCACGTGCGCGAGGTTGACCTCGCAGCCCGAATCGGAGGCGACGAGTTCGCCATCCTCATCCCCGCACTGAACGAGGGCGACGTCGTAGCCATGGCCGAGCGGCTCCGCGAGGTCATCGAACGCCCGTTGAGCGTCGGCGGGGTCGTTCTGCGCCAGACCGTGAGCATCGGGATCGCGCTCGCAACCCCCGATTGCACAGCCGAGTCCTTGCTGATCCGGTCGGATCATGCGATGTACGCGGCGAAACAGAAGGGCCGCAACCGCTGCGACGTCTACGACGAGAGTCTGCGAGACCATCATCGGCTGCGACTCACACTCGAGCGCGAGTTGGCGATGGCGCTCGAGCGCCATGAGCTCTGCATGCACTACCAGCCCGAGGTGAGCCTCGTCGACCGTTCATTGCTCGGCGTCGAGGCGTTGCTGCGATGGAATCACCCCGAAAGAGGGCTCATCGAGGCCGGCGAGTTCATCGAGGTAGCTGAGCGCAGCGGCATGATGCGTGACATCGGCCGATTCGTCATCGTCGAATCGATCGAAGGCTTCTCGCAGCTGCGGAGTGCGCTTTCCGATGACGAGATCGGACTGCGGGTCAACCTGTCGGCCCAACAACTCCTGGCAAGCGAGACGGTCCCACAGATCGCCAACGCGATCCGACGGTTCGAACTCGACCCGGCGAGCGTGTGTTTCGAGATCACCGAGTCGACGGTGATGAACGATCCGCACACCGCTGCCGAAACGCTGCGGATGCTTCACCTCGTAGGTGCCACGATTGCCATGGACGACTTCGGCACGGGCTATTCGTCGCTGTCCAACCTGCGCGATTACCCCGTGGACTGGGTGAAGATCGACCGGTCGTTCGTTTCCGATCTGGGCAACGACGCTCAGAGCGATGCGATAGTCGCCGCCGTGGCCGGGATGGCATCGGCTCTCGGGTACGGCGTCGTTGCCGAGGGTGTCGAGACCGAGGGTCAGGTCCAGGCGCTTCTCGCCCACGGCGTCGACCGAGCACAGGGCTTCCTGTTCGCTCCCGCGTTGGCCCCCGAGGCGCTGATCCGATGGGCCGGAGGCCGAGTCGGGCGGTAAGGTCCGCTCCATGGCTGACCAACCGTCAACACTCGGCGAACTGCGCTCCTCGGGCTGGGTCTCGCGTCCCGTCAAGCATGAGCTGCGCCACAACGCCATCGCCCGAGTACGTGCCGGCGAGCCGCTCTTCGCCGAGGTGCTGGGCTACGAGAACACGGTCATGCCCCAGCTCGAGACGGCGTTGCTCGCAGGACACGACGTCATTTTCCTCGGCGAACGCGGCCAGGCGAAGACCCGCATGATCCGGTCGCTCACGGGGCTCCTCGACGAGTGGATGCCCATCGTCGCTGGTTCGGAGATCAACGACGATCCGTACGCTCCGGTTTCTCGTCATGCGCTCGATCTCATCGCGGAGCATGGTGACGAAGCACCGATCCAGTGGGTGCACCGCGACCAGCGGTTCGGCGAGAAGCTCGCCACGCCCGACACATCGATCGCCGACCTGATAGGCGAGGTCGATCCGATCAAGGTCGCGGAAGGTCGCTACCTCTCCGACGAGCTCACCCTGCACTACGGGCTCGTGCCCCGCACCAACCGCGGCATCTTCGCCATCAACGAGCTTCCCGACCTGGCCGAGCGCATCCAGGTCGGTCTGTTGAACGTGCTCGAAGAACGCGACGTGCAGGTCCGTGGCTACAAGGTTCGATTGCCTCTCGACGTCATGTTGGTCGCGTCGGCGAACCCCGAGGACTACACGAACCGCGGCCGCATCATCACACCGCTGAAGGACCGCTTCGGTTCGCAGATACGCACTCACTACCCACTCGATGTCGACGTCGAGATGGACATCGTCGAACAGGAGGCCGAGATCCCCGACGAGGAGGGTCTCACGGTCGTCGTACCGCAGTTCATGGCCGAGATAATCGCGACGGTGTCGCACCTCGCACGCCAGAGCTCACAGGTCAACCAGCGCTCGGGCGTGTCGGTACGCATGTCGGTGACCAACACCGAAGCTGTCGTGGCCGCAGCGCTGCGGCGGGCCCTGCGCCTCGGTGAGAGCGAGGTCGTACCCCGAGTCGGCGACCTGGAGGCGCTGGTTGCGACGACGTCGGGCAAGATCGAGTTCGAGACGATGGAGGATGGACGCGAAGCCGAGATCCTCAACCATCTCGTCCAATCCGCGGTGCACTCGGTGTTCCGCGATCTCGTCTCCGGTGAGCTCTATCGGCCGGTCGTCGAAGCGTTCGACGAGGGCATCGTCGCCAAGACCGGCGACGACATCACCATCGATTCGGCTCAGATGCTCGTGCGCGACATCCCAGCGCTCTCGGCTCCCGTCGAGGCGGTGCTCGGCGACGAGGAAGGCGAGCCGGGGGCGGCGATGGTCGCGAGCGCCGTCGAGTTCGTGCTCGAGGGTTTGCACCTGGCCAAGCGGCTCAACAAGGAATCCTCCGGCGGCCGAACCCAATACCTGTCGCGTTCGTGAGGCGTCGCTACGCAGTGGTGTCAGGCACCGAGCTCAAGGCGCGCTGAGCCCGAGATTGCGAGGAGCTCGGTGCCTGACACCGGTTGGTTGGCGCCACCTGACACGCGCCTCAGCGGAGGCGAGCGAGGCTGGGGCGCGGTCGGCGGTCGCGGTCGAACAGACCCTTCGACGTGGCGAAGCCGCGGGTCCACTCGTAGCCGTCGATCGCAGTGTCGTGGAAGAACGCCTCGACGGGCACACCGTCTTGCGCGGCCCGGCGGACCTCGCCGAGCGACCGGTTGAGCAGGTCGTCGCGCCAGTCGTCGTCCTCGGTCGCAAACCCGGTAGATGCGACGACGAGGGTCCGATCGGGAAGCAGCTCATGGGCGCGGCGTAGCGCGACGCCCAGCTCCTCAGGATTCGGCGCCAGCCCGTTGTCGGTTCGCCGAGCGTCTGCGGGGTACGGCCCCAGCAAGCCGTTCTCGTCGACGCCAATCGGTGCATCGAACGAAATGCCGACGAGATCGAACGCCTGCGCAGCCTCCTCGACGCGCAGCGGTCGCCGATCCGGGATCTCGATGACCCCATCGTCGAGCATGCCGATCCACGGGCCCCAGAACCACCTGTCCCAATCGTCGACGTAAGGCTCGGCGTTCGGGTCGAGGGCGAAGACCGTCGGTGCACCGTGCACCGTCATTACCGGCGCCGACCCGCTATGAAGCAAACGCCAGGCGACAAGGTTGGCGAGGAGCGCTCCCTCCGCCGCGGCGCCTGCGCGCACCGGATCTCGCACCCCCGGCGGACGTGTGGCCAACCGGTAGCCGCGGGTCGCCCAGCCCACCGGGTCTTCGATCGGGACCCAGACAGCGGCGAAGTCGCCGAACCACTCGCCGCAGCGGTCGACGTGGCGAGCCCAATGGAGCTCGCGCGCCTGTGTGGAGGCGAAACCTCCCTCGTCGTCGGCGAACCAGCCGGGCAGGGTCGTGTGTTGGAGGCTCAACCAGGTCTGAACGCCTGCGCGCTCGGCCGAGCGGAGGATTTCGGTGTAGCGGTCGACGGCATTGGTGTCGATACGACCCGATTGCGGCTCGATGCGAGCCCATTCGATGGTGACTCGGTGCGCGCCGATGCCGTGTTCGGCCAACAACAAGAAGTCGTCACCGTGGTTGGTTGCAAAGCCGTTGCCGTCGGCTGATCGGGGCACTCGTTCATCGCGCTCCCAAACCGACCAATCGGCGGAGGGGTGGACACCCTCGACCCCAACCGACGATGTCTGGACCCCGAGGATCAACGCGTGGTCATGCGCCCCGCGTCGAGAACGACGCTGTCACCGACCCGGGTCTGGAAGGCGACGCCATCCTCCTCACGCCAGATGTGCACATCGAGCTGGTCGCCCGGCATGACCGGCGTCGAGAAGCGGCCCTCCATCGAGCCGAAACGGTCGGGGTCGCCCTCGCACACCTTGTGCAGCAGCGCCCGACCTGTGAATCCCCACGTGCAGAGCCCGTGGAGGATCGGCTTGTCGAAGCCTGCCAGGGCGGCGAACTGCGGGTCGCTGTGCAGTGGATTTCGGTCGCCGTTGAGGCGGTAGAGGAGAGCCTGGTCGGGACGGGTCGTGTAGCTGACCACGTCATCTGCGGCGCGATCGGGGACCGCGCTGTCCGAGCTCGACGGGCCCCGGTCGCCGCCCCAACCGCCTTCACCACGGATGAACAGCGAGGAGGTCGAAGTCCACATCGGTGCGCCCGACGTGTCGGTGACGGTGTTTTCGAGCACGACGATCGCCGCCTTGCCCTTGTCGAAAATGTCGGCGACCCGCGTGATCGAGCGAGCCGTGCCCTCGGGCGGCAGGGTCTGATGAAGCTGGATGGTCTGGCCGCCGTGCACGAGCATCGTCAGGTCGAAGTCGCCGAAATCGGGACCCTTGCCGGCGCCCTGGCCTAGAACGACGACCATCGTCGGAAGAGCCTTTTGTTCGATGTTCATCGAGTTCTCGGTGGTGAACTCGAGTTCAGCGCCGGTCGGATCGGCGACGCCGGCTCCGACGCCGAGCGAGTACAGCAGGCTGTCCTTGGAAGACCAGCTGAACTCGCCTTCCTCGCCGACTGCTCCGACCGAATCGGGTTTGATGGGCATCGTGGACCTCCGGGTTGCGCTCTGCAGGGTGTCTCAGAGAAGTTAGGCGGCGGCGCACGCGGCGGGCCACCCGGCGTCAGCCGCGCGAGTCGTGGAGGCGTAGCGGGTTGCGTCCGGTGAACAAGGCGTCGTCGGCGATCGTCGCCGTGAGGTCGACGATCATGTCTGTCGCCACGTTCGCGTGAAGACACACGTCGCCTCCGGGCGATAGGGACGTCACCATTGCGTTGGCGACCGTGTCTGCAGGGTCGAAGTTGAGGTTGGAGGCCAGTGGCAGCGGAGAGTCGCACGGGTACGCGGTGGCGAAGCCGTGACCTGTCGTGTTGGTCACGGTCAGGTTGCCGATGGCGGTGCGGCGCGGCGGTGCCGGCGCCGCCAAACCAACGCGCGTGTCGACGACGGGGCCCGAGCTCGTGCGCGTATCGAGGGCACGCGTGGGGTTGTTCTGCAGAACAGGTCCTGCACCCGGCGGGAACGACCCGGCGACATCGACGATGATGTGTGACTCGACCAGGGAGAAGATGCACACACCATCAGCGCCGACCCGCGCGAGCGCGAAGTTGGCGACGGTGTCGCCCGGGGCGTAGTTCACGTTCGACGTCGATGGACGCGGTCTGTCGCAGCTGTGCACGCTCAGGTAGCCCGCGCGCTGTGTTTCGGTGGCGGTGATGTTGAGCACGACCGACTCCGCCGAGCCGGGCTTCAAGCCGAGCGCACTCGGGGGCACGCGTACGGTGGTGCCCGCGGCAACCGGTCCGCCGCTGTTGCGGGTGTCGAGTGCCCGCAACGGGCTGCGGGGTTCGTATGGCGATCCCGCTGGGAACCAGCCGACGACGTCGACGATCAACTGCGTCGAGTCGTGGGTGAACAGGCAAACCCGTCCGTCGGCACCGGTCGAGGCGAACACCAGGTTCGCGACGGTCTGGTCTCGAACGTAGTTGAGGTTCGAAGCATTCGGCCGTGGCGAATCGCACGGGAACGCCGCGATGAAGCCACTGGCCCGCGGGTCGGTGACCGTCACGTTGAGTGCGAGCGCAGCCGCGTCGTCGGGAACGGCGTCGATGCCGGCGACGTCCATCTCATAGACCGACTTGGCGGGGTGGCGGGTCGGTGCGGATGCGACCGAGTCACCGATGAGGTCGGCCATGAGGCGCGCCCCGACCGTGTTGAGGTGGATCGCGTCGTAGGTGAGGCCGATGCGGTCGGAGATCGCCTCCCAGTCGGCCAGCGACAGCTCGGGGTGACGGTCGAGCGCAGCCTCGAGGTGACGGTTCACGTCGTCGAAGTACCAGGCGTAGCGGTCGACTTGGAACCAGCCGCTGCGAGGTGAATTTGCCTTGGTCGCGTTGCGCAGGGTGACCCAGACGATGTGCTTCGCTCCGCCCGCTTTGAGCGCGTTCACCATGCGATCGATGGAACGATCGAAGCGAGGAGGGTCGAAGAAGGGGTAGTTGTAGCCGACGGCGACGACCGCCACTTCGCCTATCAGGTGGCCCTCGCGCTCGGCGATCTCGGCGGCGTTGCGTGTGAAGATGGCCGGGAACCCGTGGACGGTCACCTGCCAATCGGCGAATCGGTCGGCGATCGCCGACTTGGCGCCGAGGAGGACCGAATCGGCCATCACGTAGAGCTGAGTAGCGGCAGCGTCGGCCTCCGGGGCAGGACCAGCGACCGTGGTCACGAGCGAGCCGCCGAGCATTGCGACGGCGACCACGACGGCACGTGCGCTGCGACCAACCACCACCCGATGCTACGTCCCCCGACAACCGCCTACCGCGACCCCGGTGTCAGACCACGGGGTCGCGGTAGCCTGGCTCGGGTGCTGGAGATCCGCATGAGCGAGCAACAGGTGGGCACCCTCGACGCGCCGGATACGGCGGTGACCGAACCCGGCGACCACGAGCGGTTCTCGCACTATGTCCCGAAGGACAAGCTCACCGAGGCGATGGTCAACGGCACCCCCGTACGTGCGCTGTGCGGGAAGCTCTGGGTGCCGAGCCGCGATCCGAGTCGCTTTCCGGTCTGTCCCGAGTGCAAGGCGATCCGAGACGAGATGGCAGCGCGCGAAGCGTCCCGGGACAATTAGCAACAAGTCACCGGCGCTGTTGTTCAGCGCGCTCTCGGCCCTCATGGGAATGGGCTACGGCGTGTTGTTCACGATGCTCGACGACTATCGCGAAGAGTACGGGATCAGCGAGGGCTCGCTCGGCATCCTCGTCGGCATCGGGTTCCTATCGGGGTTCGTAGCGCAGATCCTCATCGCACCCTTGGCAGATCGAGGCCATGCCCGCCGGCTCGTGTTCGTAGGGACGGCGCTCAACGTCACCGGACTCGCAGTGATGGCCCTGGGAACCAGCCTGCCGATCCTGCTGATTGGCCGGTTCGTGAACGGTATCGGTATCGGAGCAGCCGTTCCTGCGATCAAGCGGATCGTGATCCTCGCCGACCCCGACAACCTCGGTCGAAACCTCGGACGCCTGGTCTCAGCAGATGTCGCCGGATTCGCGGCCGGACCCGCCATCGCCGCAGTGCTGGTCGGCCCGTTCGGCATCGCCGCTCCTTTCGTGGTGGTTGCGACAGCGACCGTACTCGTCGCGATACCGCTGCTTCGGATCCACGTAGCCGAGACGGTCGACGACACCTCGCCGGGACTCGCCCTCGACCTGTTGGGGAATCGATCGCTCGTCGGCGCACTCACCCTCGGTGCGGCCGTCTTCTTGATGATCGGTGGTTTCGATGCGCTGTGGGCCGTCGTCCACGACGATCTCGAGACCGCTGAGTGGATCGCCAACGTCGGGATCACGCTCTTCGCCCTCCCCTTGATCGTTCTCGCGTCGACCGGCGGCAAACTCGCTCAGCGCATCGGACCGTTTCCCGTCGCGGTCCTCGGGCTCCTCGCCGGGGCGACGTTCATGGCGCTCTACGGCGTGGTACCCACCGGTGGGGCGATCTTCGCGGTGGCGATGGTGCACGCGCTCAGCGACGGCCTGACGATCGCCAGCACGGGTGTGGCCGTGGCGGTGACCGTTCCCGAGGACCGCCAGGCCGGGGCGCAAGGCCTCCTCGGCGGAGCCCAGACCCTCACCGCCGGCTTGACCGCGATCGTCATCGGCGCCATGTACGAGTCGTTCGGCCGCACATGGGCCTACGCGACGATCGCTGTCGGAATGGTAGTGCTCGTTGCGGTGGGTGCAGCGATGGCGAGACCTCATCTGCGCCCTCGATGGTCCGACCCCGTCGCCGGAGCGACCGGGATTCCCGACGCAGGCTCGAAGTAGTATCGCCGCGTGTCCGAGGTTGACCTCGCCTTTTCGCTGACGCCCGACCAGCCCCTTCTTCCCGGCGCCGAGTTCCACGATCTGCTCGCGCGGCTCAGAGCCGAGCACCGGCTGGCCCCGGTTCGGTTCATGGGCGCAGAGATGGGGTTGATCACCCGGTTCGACGATCTCGACGCAGCGTTTCGCGACGACGAGCGGTTCCCGGCCGGCCCGACCTACGCCCACACGATCGAACCGTGCCAAGGGTTCACGTTCGAGAGCTGCGACGGTCCCGAGCACCATACGCTGCGCGACCTGACGACACGGGAGCTGCGATCGAGACCGGTCGCCCGGTTTGCCGAGGAGAGAATCGGCGCGATCGCGCACGACACCATCGATCGGTTCGCGGGTCGCGTCGAGGTCGATCTCGTCGCCGAGTTCACGTCGGTGTTTCCGTTTGTCGTTTTCGCCGAGCGGATGGGACTCCCGAGCGCCGATGCGCGGACTTACTACCGCTGGGCGTTCGACATCCTCGGCTATCCGGCGGACAACGCCACCGGTCTCGCTGCTGCCGCAGCGCTCACCAGCCACGTCGAACCTACGCTCGAAGCGAGGCGAAGCTGTCCGGCCGAAGACTTGTTGTCGTCGATGGTCACCGCCGACAACCGAGGTCGCCGCCTTGACGACGAGGAGATCCTGTCGCATGTTCGGGCGCTCTTCTCGGCCGGTTCCGCGACGAGTCATCATGGCCTGGGGAACACGCTCTACGCGCTGTTGACACATCCCGAGACCGCGCAGAGGCTGCGTACCGAGCGCGATCTGCTTCCGGCAGCGGTCGACGAGACGCTGCGATGGGAGCCTCCGATCGGCGTGCTGCCGAGGTTGGCTTCGGTCGACGTGGAGCTGGCCGGTGAATCGGTCGCGGCAGGGTCGATGGTGCTGATGGGTATCGCGTCGGCGAACCGCGACGAGACGATCTACGAGAGGCCTCACGAGTTCGACCCGGCCCGAGAGGCGGGCCGACTGCTCACCTTTGGTTTCGGCAGCCACTACTGCCCGGGATCGCACCTGGCGAAAGCTCAGATCGTCGCGGGGGTCGACGCGTTGCTCGATCGGTTCTCGTCGATCGAGTTGATCGACCCGACCGATTCGGCACCGTGCGGGACGGTCATGCGAGGCCCGCGTCATCTTCGGGTCGCACTTTCGGAATGAATGGAGGAATGACGATGAGCACAGGACACCTCGACGGAAGCGTCGTGCTGGTTTCGGGTGTAGGTCCCGGACTCGGACGTTCGATCGCGGTCGCCGCGGCCGAGGCGGGCGCGACCGTCGGCTTGCTGGCGCGTCGCGAGGAGGTCCTTGCGACGATCGCTGCGGAGATAGACGAGCGCGGCGGCTCGGCTGCACCGATCGTCTGCGACATCACCGAACCCGACGATTGTGCTGCCGCGGTGTCATTGGCTGTAGAGCGTTGGGGTCGCCTCGACGGTCTCGTCAACAACGCCTTCATGCAGCCGCCGTTCGAGTTGCTGGTCGAGCAGTCGCTCGACACGATCCGCGAGAGCTTCGAGGTGAACCTGTATGGCCACCTCAGCCTGACCCGAGCCGCGGTGGAGCATCTCTCGGCGAACGGGGGAGGGTCGGTGGTGATGACGCTTTCGTCGATCATTAGGCGATCCCGGCCGTATTTCGGCGCGTACAAGATGGCCAAACACGCTTTGTTGGGCATGGCGCGTGCCCTGGCCGAGGAGCTCGGTGGCGACGGCATTCGGGTCAATTCGATCGCACCCGGCTACATCTACGACGCGCCGGTGAAGGCCTACTTCGAGCTGCTGGCGGAGAACGAGGGCCGATCGGCTGCCGAGGTCGAGGCCGACATCACAGCTACCCACCCGATGGGATTCATTCCGTCGCCTGACCAGATCGCCAAGCCGGTCGTGTTCTTCTTGTCCGACCTTGCGGAAGCGGTCACGGGTCAATGCCTCGACGTCAACGGCGGCGAATTCATGATCTGACCACCGGTTTTCGAGATTTCTGAACCCTGCGGTGTCATATACCGCACCGGAAGGTTCAGAAATCCCAAGAACGGGATCGGGTCAGGGGAGGTCGGCGATGCCCATGTCGAGATTGGATGCCTCGATGCCGCCGTCGACGTCGATCACGCGGCCCGTCACATACGACGATGCCGGTGAGGCTAGGAACAGCACGGCCGCGGCGATGTCCTCGGGTGTTCCGAGGCGACCGAGAGGTGTCCTGTTCACCATCTCGTCGTGCAACTCGTCACTCTGGAGGACGATGTCGAGTGCGGGTGTCGCAATCGACCCCGGTGCCACGGCGTTGACCCGCACCTTGGGCGACAGGTCGGCCGCGAGATTGCGGGTGAGTGCGATCAGAGCCGCCTTGGCTGTTCCGTAGGCTGCGAAGCCTCGATCGCGGAATCGGCCCGCCGCTGACGCGATGTTGACCACGGCTCCGCCGTCCCCGTCGACGAGATGAGGGGTCGCGAGCTGAGTCAGGTTGAACGCCGATGTGACGTTCCACCGGAACGCCTCGTCGAATGCCCGCTCACTCGTGTCGAGGAACGCCTGGGGCATCGATCCCCCGACGTTGTTGACCACCACGTCGATCGCTCCGAATCGAGTTGTCGCCGCGTCGACCAGCTGGGACAGTCCGCCCCGATCGGACAGATCGCCAACCACCGGTTCGGCCTCGGCGCCGAAGGCGGCGCACTCCTCAGCCACCGCGCGGAGCGCGTCGGACGATCGGGCACCGATCACCACGTTGGCACCTGCCTCTGCAAGCGCTCGCGCGGACGCTGCGCCGATGCCACGCGAGGCGCCGGTGACGATGGCGGTCTTACCGCCGAGGGAGAACCGGTCGAGAATCATGCGTGTCGCGCCTATCAGCCCGTCTCGGTCTCGGTCTCGGCTTCTGTGCTGACTCCGCCTGCGGCATCTCTGCCCGTGGTGCGCGGCAGCAGCCGGCTTACCACCGATTGCAGATCGTTGATGCCCGCCTGGATGAGGTCGACGCCAGGTGAGTTCTTCGCCAGCTCCATGGCGCCCTCGTTGATGCGCACCGTGGCATCGGTGACGACGCGGGCCGCCTCCATCGCACCGCTCGACTCGTAGATGCGGTTCGCGTGCTCGAGGGTCTCGGTCGCCACTTCGAGGCGCTCAACGACGCGACGCAGGTCGGCGATGGCCCGCCGAAGTTCGGCAACCGACGCAGGAAGCCCGGCGATCTGCGCTGACACGTCGCGGCGCCAGTCGTTGAGTCGTGAGATGCGGCTCGGGCCCTCGCCTTCGGACCCAACCTCGTCGTCCATCGCGCCAGAGTAGGACACCGCGGTCTGAGCCGACAGAGAGCCGACAGAGATCGGGTCGCGCCACGCCCGCGTTCTCATAGACTGATCGGTCGCTATGAGCGGTGCCGCAGAGCTCTCCGAGATCCTTCTCGCCGACGATCCGACCGAGCCGCTGTGGCGCTCGATCGAATCGGGCCGCATGGATGAGCTGATCCCCGAGCTGGGCGCGCTCGAGATGGAACAGGACCCGATCCACCGCCACAAGGACGTGTTGAGCCACACGATCGCTGTCACCGCCAAGACCGATCCCGAGATCGTCGTAAGGATGGGCGCGCTGTTCCACGACATCGGCAAACCGCGGACGCGGTCGTTCGACAGTGGAGGTGTGACATTCCACCACCACGAGGTCGTCGGCGCGCGCATGACGCGCAAGCGCCTGACCGCACTGGGGTTCGATGAACAGATCGTCGACGATGTCACCGAGTTGGTGCGCCTGTCCGGCCGGTTCAAGGGATATGCCGACGGTTGGAGTGACGCGGCGGTCAGGCGCTACGCCCGCGATGCCGGGCACCTTCTCGGCAAGCTCAACCATCTAGTCCGCTGCGATTGCACGACCCGCAACCCGAGGAAGGTCGCGGCTCTCCAGCGGAACATGGATGACCTCGAACAGCGCATAACCGACCTGGCCGAGGAGAGCCGTCGAGCAGCGGAACGACCCGACATGGACGGCGACGCCGTGATGGCCTTCCTCGGCCTCGAGCCGGGGCCGGCCGTTGGGCGGGCACTGAAGTTCCTCCTCGAGCTCAAGCGGAGTGAGGGGAGCCTCGACCGGGTTGAGCTCGAAGCCAGGCTCGATCGCTGGTGGGCCGAGCAACCGGAGAGCTGAGCAGAACCGTTACGTCGGGTTTTCGAAAACGGAGTCGCCCTCGGGTGGTTCGTCTAGGTCCGGAGGCGCGAACGGTGACGATTCAGGGTCCAAGGCCTGGGTGGGCGCGCCGGTCGGGGTGCCCGCAGGAGGCGCGGGCGGTGGTGCGGTTGGCGACGCCGAAGGGTACGTGCCGGTAGTGGGGCCCGGTTGCGAAACGGGCGGCCCCGCAGGTGGCCCCTGCGGCGGTGCTGCGTGGTAGGCGCCGGTCGGTGGTGGCGGTGGAGGCGCTTGGGGGGCCACGCGCCCGTCGCGACGAGGACGTCGATCGCCTCCGCCGACACGGTTGGCCAGGCGCATCGACCCCGCCGACGCCTGCCAGACGAAAGAGCCGATGATCAACGCGACACCGACGACGAACACAACCAGCGCGGGCGTCCTCACGAACGAGCCGATCGTGCGGGTCAGCGTCTCGGCGATAGGTGTGTCGTCGACCTCGTCGATGTACACATCGGCGATGCCGGGGAGCACCCAGCTGACCAACAGATGCCCGGCTGCCAGGAACACCGCCCAGATCCCGATTCTGCGAATTACTCGGTGACGACGGTCGTGCAAAGCGAAGGCCGCAGCGAACCCGCCTAGCGCGATGGTGAGGCTCAGGCCATATGCGTCATTCACCCGGTCCTTGAGTCCGGTCAGATCTGGAACCTTGTCGATCGGGGACTTCACAACGAGCGCACCCTCGGTGGGCCAGATCGGCTCGTATAGCGGATTGCGGTCGATTGCAGCGCTACGGGTTGCCTGGCTCACCCCCTCGACGTTTATGAACAGCTTCGCTTGCGGCCCGACGAAGGTCATCTCGTGTAGCTCGATCAGGGTTTCGCGCACGGCGGTCTCGTATTCGGGCGTCTTTACGGCGTCCTGAGCGATGAGCCGGGCTTCATCGGCAGGGTCGAGTCCGGCGTCTGTAGCGACGGTGGTGAAAGTCGGACCGACGGTGATGAGGATCTGCTCGGCGATCGAATCGACCATCTGATCTCGGATGGCCGGTTGGTTGATGACGCTCGTAGCTGCGTCGGCGACCGTGGCGGGCTCGTTGGTCACCCTGCGGACGATGAACGCCGTGTATGCCACGCTTCCGGCGAGCATGGCGATTAGCAGGATGAACGTGGCGATCGCATTGCGCGGGTTCATGACCCACAAACCCTACGGGTGGGCGCGTCGCGAGCGGGGTCGGGCTGACTGCGACCCATTCGCCGCGGTGGCCGCCCCGTGCATAGTCTCAGACGAGGACAACTCAGGAGAACCACCATGGACCCGATCAGATTCGACGATTTCGACGCACTGCGAGGCGCGATCAGCGAGGAATACGGCGACTGGGGTCAGTCGATCACCATCACCCAGGAGATGATCAACGACTTCGCCGAGCTCACCGGCGACCACCAGTGGATCCACGTCGATGTCGAGCGCGCCAAGGCTGAGTCGCCGTTCGGGGGCCCGATCGCCCATGGGTTCCTTACTCTCAGCCTCCTTCCGGCGCTGACGCCTCCGATGGTGCCGCTCGAGGGGATCACCAACGCCGTCAACTTCGGCGCCGAGGGGCTTCGGTTCCTGTCGCCCGTTCCTGCCGGATCGACGGTGCATGCCAAGGCGCGCCTCACCAACGTCACCGAGCATCGGGCCGGAACCCTGCTCACGACCGACGTCGCCGTTCACGTCATCGACGTCGAGAAGCCGGCGCTCGTCTACCAGATGCAGACCCTTTACCAGGGATAGGAGCTTCGATGCCTGACATTCCAAGCGATCCCGATGCGCTCGTAACGCAGTTCTGCGAACAGTGGGCGACCGGCGATTACGACAGCCTCATCGACTATTTCGCAGAGGATGCGATCTATCACAACATCCCGATGGATCCGGCCACCGGCCATGCCGAGATCAAGGCCTTCCTCGACAACTTCGCAGCGATGGCCCAATCGATCACGTTCGAGACCCACCGCCAGCTCGCATCTGGCCCGACGGTCATGAACGAGCGCACCGACACGATCGTCATGGCCGATGGCAACGCCGTGGCGCTGCCCGTCGTCGGCGTGTTCGAGATCGAGGACGGCAAGATAGCCGCATGGCGTGACTACTTCGACATGGCCCAGTTCACCGGCGGCTGACCTTCCGAGGCGATGGGATCATCGCTCGGCGCCGGCGGCTGCGATGGCGCGCCCGAAAGCCGATCGGTCGTCGACGACCACCGCGCCCACCCCGACGAAACGGGCGAGTCGCCCCAGCGCCTCGGCCGCCGGTTTGGCGAGCGTGACCGGATCTTCGCCTTCCTCGGCGAACGCTCCCAAGACTCGCAGACAGTTCTCCGAGCGGTCGGTCTTGAGGTCGAAGCGCCCGGCGAGGCGATCGCCGAGCAACCAAGGGAGCACGTAGTAGCCAAAGACGCGCTTGGACCTCGGAACGTAGATCTCGATTCGATAGTCGAAACCGAACAGGCGGCTGGCGCGCTCGCGACACCATACGACGGGATCGAATGGCGACAACAGCGTGTTGACCTCGATACGGCGAGGGATGCGAACGTCAGGAACCAGGTATCCCGGTTTCGACCATCCACCCACCGTCCGCTCGACGAGTACACCCTCGGCGGTGAGGTCGGCGACGTGACGGCGGACCTCGCCGATCGGCAGGCGGAAGTAGTCGGCTATGTCGGTGACCGTGCCGACTCCGAGCGCCTCGACCGACTGAACGATCAGCGCCCGCTGAGCGTCGGCGGCAGACGGCGTCGGAGCCGACCGAACGTCCTCGGGCACGATCCGCTCGTACGTGTCGTACACCTTGGTGAAGTTGCCGCGCCTGCGGATGCCCACGCGACCCGACCTGAACAGCCAATCGAGCGCCACGGTGCCCAGCGACCGCGAACCCCACCATTCGCCGTCGCGAGGTCGGGGATCGGACAGCTCTGCTGCGGTGAGTGGACCCCGCTCGTGAACCTCTTCGAGTACGGCGCCGATGTAGGCGGCCTCCTTCTTCACGAAGTCCTGCCACGTACGCCACAGCTCGCCGTCGATCGCTCGCTGTTTCATCCAGCGCAGCAGAGGCTCGGTCTCTACCGGGATCAGGCATGCCTCGTGGGCCCAGGCCTCGATCCACTCGTCGTGGCGATACGCGATGTCGTCGAGCTGGTCGAAGCGATGGTGGCCCAGCCTGGCGAACAAGACGACATGCTGTGTGCGGGCGACGACCGGCACCGAGTCGAGCTGAAGCACCTTGAGGCGGCTCATCGCACGACGCAGGTTGCGTCGATCGACGGAACCCGACGGGGCCGGGTCGGCGAACCCCTGCGCCCCCAGGGTGATGCGCCGCGCTCGCTCTAGAGGGAGTGCGGTCTTCACCCGGTCAGCTCGAAACCGAGACGGTCTCCGTGTCGACCCCCGACTTGAGCAGCGTGCCAGGGCGCGCCCCGGTCGCCTCTCCATCGACGACTATCGGTGTGCCGTTGACGAAGACGCGCTCGATGCCGACTCCCTGTGTCCAGAGCCGTTTCGCGTTCCCGGGGAGATCGAAGACGAGCTCGACGTCGGTCGTCCCGATCGTGTCCGGGTCGAACACGACCACGTCGGCATGCCAGCCTTCGGCCAGGCGTCCACGATCGATGAGGCCGAAGAGCCGAGCGGGCACGTCGGTGAGGTTGTGGATGGCGTCCTCGACCGTGGTGAGCTTCCGGCCGCGCAAGCAGTCGCCGATCCACTCGGTCGTGTAGGGCTGGCCCGCCATCCGATCGAGATGCGCGCCTGCATCGGAGCCGCCGATCATCACGTGCTCGTTCGCCCAGGCTTTCTGGCGCAGTCGCCAGCTCTCGGCATCGTCGTCGGTTGCACTCGGCCACAGCACGGTCTTGAGCTCGTCGGCGAGCACGATGTCGAGCAGCGTGTAGAAATCGCGCTGTCCCCGCTCGCGGGCGATGTCGCCGACGCGTTGACCCTTCAGTCCGTCGTTTGCCTCGGAGAAGGTGTCGCCGATGACGTAGTCGGTCCAGCCGGTGAGACGGGCGACGACCCCGGCCTCGGGTGAGGCTGCCGAAACCTCCAGCTGCCGGCGAACGTCGGGATCGGCGAGCTTCTCCATCCTTTCCTCGAGCGGGAGGCTGAGGATGTCGTTCCATCCGGGCAGGAGGTTGAGCGCACAGTAGAAGCGGAAACTCATGTTCATTCCGACGATGATCGGCATCGTCAGCGCGACGACGCGTCCCCCGCCCTCTGCGGCCTTCACCGATGCGTCGAGCTGGCGGCTGTACTCGTCGGGCCTCGCGGAGTCGATGGTGAAGACGTTCCAGTTGAGTGGACGGTCGGCGGCGACCGACATCTCTGTCATCAGCTCGATTTCCTCGTCGCTGTAGCCGTTCATGCATCCGTCGGTGTTCCACTCGAGTGCGGTGCCCTCGTGTTCGCCGACCGCGGCGGCGAGCGCGATCACCTCGTCGTTAGCGGCCCAACGTGACGGCACCGGTTTCCCGTCGATGTCGCTGTGGGTGTAAGCGAGCGTCGTCGAGAAGCCGAGACCCCCTGCCTCGATCGATTCGTGTAGAAGCGCGACCATCGCCTCGATCTGTTCGGGAGTGGCCTCGTTGCCGACGGCGTCGTCGTGCATGACCGAGCGGCGCAGGGCGTTGTGCCCGACCATGCAGGCAGCGTTGACGCCGATGTTGCCCTCGAGCTTGGCGAGGTACTCGGCGAAAGAGTTCCAGTCCCAGGGAACGCCTTCCTCGAGCGACTCGAGAGCCATGCCTTCGACCTTTGTGAGCATGTGTTTGAGGTAGTCGCCGTCGTCGGCGGTCGCGACCGGCGCTATCGAGAAGCCGCAGTTGCCCATGATGACGCTCGTGACGCCGTGCAGGTTCGACGGCGTGGCATAGGGATCCCAGAAGAGCTGGGCGTCATAGTGGGTGTGGGGATCGACGAATCCCGGGCACACGATCTTGCCCGTCGCGTCGATCGTCTCGGCGGCCTCGTCGTCGATCAAGCCGATCGCGACGATTCGCCCGTCGCCGATGCCGACGTCGGCGGTCACTCCCGCGGACCCGGTTCCGTCGATGACCGTGCCGCCTTTGATGAGGTAATCCAGCATGACGGTGAGGCTATCTCGCCTTTCCAACCCGTGACATTGCCCCGACCAACATCACGGTTTGCAGAGGTGTGAAACCCGTGACATTGCCCCGACCAACATCACGGTTTGCAGAGGTGTGAAACCCGTGACATTGCCCTGACCAACATCACGGTTGGGGGGTCAATCGACGCGGAGGACTAGGGCTTCGCCCTGTCCGCCGCCACCGCACAGCGATGCCGAGCCGTGGCCTCCGCCGCGACGGCGCAGCTCGTATGCCAGTGTGAGCGCGATGCGACAGCCAGACATTCCGATCGGATGGCCGAGAGCGATCGCACCGCCGTTGACGTTGCAGATGTCCTCGCCGATTCCGAGTTCGTCGATCGACGCAAGCGCCACTGCGGCGAACGCCTCGTTCATCTCGAAGAGGTCGATGTCGGAGATCTCGAGCCCGGCCCGGTCGATCGCCTGACGAGCCGCGTTCGCGGGTTGGTACAACAGCGAAGTGTCGGGACCGGACACCTGGCCGACACCGACGATCGTCGCGAGCGGCGGGCTGCCGAGCCGGTCGGCGGTCGCTCGGGTGGTGACCACCACCGCAGCCGCCCCATCGCTGATCTGTGAGGAGTTGCCCGCGGTCAGGTTGCCGTCGTCGCTGAACGCCGGCCTGAGCCCGCCGAGACTCTCGGCCGTGGTGTCGGCGCGCACACCTTCGTCGGACTCCACGACGACGTCGTCGCCGCGCCGTTGGGGGATCGACACCGGTGCGATCTCCTCGGCGAGCAGCCCGTTCTTCAGCGCGTTGGCAGCCCGTTCGTGAGACCGCGCCGAGAACTCGTCCTGTCGGGCGCGATCGATCGTGGTCGCCGCGGCGTAGCGCTCGGTTCCTTCGCCCATCGCGCACTGGTCGAATGCACACCACAGGCC
The DNA here is from genome assembly GCA_965216815.1 of Acidimicrobiales bacterium. Taxonomy (GTDB): domain Bacteria; phylum Actinomycetota; class Acidimicrobiia; order Acidimicrobiales; family SHLQ01; genus JADFOM01. Next base: position 1,501,543 of record OZ244202.1, read on the forward strand.
GTCGAGCATCATCGAGTCGTGCAGAGTGTCGTCGCCCAACCTGTATCCGGAACGGGCCCGCGTGAGCAGGTAGGGAGCGTTGGTCATCGACTCCATGCCGCCGGCGACGACGACGTCGGCCTCGCCGCACTGCACCATTCGCCGAGCCAGGGTGATGGCGTTCATTCCCGATAGGCACGCCAGGTTGATCAACGCAGACGGCTTGGTCATCGGGACTCCGCCTGCCACCGCTGCCTGTCGGGCCGGTACCTGTCCCGTTCCGGCGGCGATCACCTGGCCCATGAACGTGTAGTCGACCTGGTCGCCATCTACTCCGCAGCGCTTCAACGACGCGGCGATCGCCCGTCCGCCGAGATCGGTCGATGAGAGCGAGGCGAGCCCGCCGGCGAGTTTGCCGATGGGTGTGCGTGCCCCGTCGAGGATGACGATGTCGGTTTGGGCGCTCATAGGCCGCACCGTACTCGGCACATGAGGTCTTCACTGGTGCGAGCGAGGGACGCTCACGTACCATCGCCCGGCATGGCGAGGATCGAGATGACGACCTCCGACGGGGTCACGCTCGTCGCCGACCGGCTCGGTGATCCGGGCGACCGCAGCGTGTTGTTGCTACACGGTGGCGGGCAGACGCGGTTCGCCTGGGGCGGCACAGCCGAGGCGCTAGTCGAAGCTGGACACCAGGCGATCTCGCTCGACTTGAGAGGCCACGGCCAGTCCGATTGGGCACCCGACGGCGACTATCGACTCAGCCGTTTCGCCGCCGACGTCGAGGAGGTCATAGACCAGCTCTCGATATGCCCCGTCATCGTCGGCGCCTCTCTCGGAGGGCTCACGTCGGTTCTGCTCATCGGGGAGATGGCGCCCGACTGCGCAGCCGGAGTGGTGCTCGTCGACATCATCCCCGACATGGAACAGGCCGGGGCAGACCGAATACAGAACTTCATGACCGAACGCCTCAACGATGGGTTCGAGTCGCTAGATGAGGTTGCGGATGCCATCGCCGAGTACAACCCGCATCGTCCACGGCCGACCGACCTGTCCGGCCTCGAAAAGAACCTGCGACGGCGCAATGGCCGCTGGTACTGGCACTGGGATCCTGCGTTCTTGAACCCGCATCCCGATCGAGCTCCGTCGGAGATCACCGACGTCGACCGCCTCAGCGACGCGATCGACAGCATTGCCGTTCCGCGAATGCTGGTGCGTGGCCGGATGAGCGACCTCGTCAGCGAGCGGCGCGCCAGCGAGTTCCTCGCCCGCCACGACGGGTTCGACTACGTGGACGTTTCCAACGCCGGTCACATGGTGGCCGGCGACCGCAACGACCTGTTCACGGCAGCGATCATCGACTTCGTGACCGGCCGCGTCGAGAGCGACTCGCCGTGTTGATTCTCCGATTCGACATGCGTGCGCCCGAGGGTGGGGTGTCGACCGGGGAGCTCTACGCAGCGGCGCTCGAAATGGCCGAATGGGCCGAGCGCAACAACGCCCTTTCGGTCCTGGTCTGCGAGCACCATGGCTCAGCCGACGGCTACATACCCTCACCGCTGCTGCTCGCTTCGGCGATGGCTGCTCGCACAACCGCCCTGCCGATCCAGGTTGGTGCGCTGTTGGTCAACTTCTACGACCCGATCAAGCTGGCCGAAGACATCGTCGTGCTCGACATCATCTCGGGCGGACGGGTGTCCTACGTCGTCGGTCTGGGATACCGGCCCGAGGAGTACGCGATGTTCGGCGTCGAGATGGGCGAGCGAGGTGCGACGATGGATCGCAAGCTCGCCGCTCTGCTGCGAGCTGTGCGGGGTGAGCGTTTCGACTACGACGGCCGACCCGTGCATGTGACGCCCGCGGCGTCGAGCCCCGATGGCCCGATGTTCTTTTACGGCGGCCATTCACCGGCGGCGGTTCGGCGGGCGGCGCGCCTCGGGCTCGGCGTGATGGCAGAGGGTGGCGGCGACGAGCTCGTCGAGCTGTACAACGATGCCTGCGTCGCTGCGGGAACCGAGCCCGGCATGATCATCATTCCGCCTCCCGACCACCCGACGACGACCGTCGTAGCGACCGATGTCGATGCTGCATGGCAGCGGCACGGGCCCTACATGCTCCACGACGCGATGATGTACGACGCGTGGCTCGAGGAGGGCCACGACCCGCCGAACGCGTCGAGCGCAAGGACCGTCGACGAGCTGCGCGCCGAGCAGGGTGCGTACCGCGTAATCACCCCCGACGAAGCGGTCCGACAGATCGGGGAAGGCATGCCCCTGCTCCTTCAACCGCTCGTCGGCGGGTGCCCTCCGGACCTCGCCTGGGAGAGCCTGAACCTAATCGAGACCCAGGTGCTTCCCAAGCTCGGTTGACGAGCCACACTTCACGAGGTTCTTTTCTGAAGGGTGACCATTTGATATGGTCTTCTGCGCACTGCGGACGGGCAGGGGTGTCCTTTGTCTCACACCCCTGGAGTCCCCCGTGAAAGATTCAAAGATCCTCGCCGCCGAGGCGTTCGGCACATTCATCCTCATGCTCGGCGGGCCCGGTACGGCCGTGTTCGCCACCCAGTCGGGCTGGCTCAGCGAAGCCACCGGGCTCGCAGTGGCGCTCGGCTTCGGCTTCTCGCTTCTCATCGCCGCCTACGCGGTCGGTCCGATCTCGGGTTGTCACATCAACCCGGCGGTGACCATCGGGCTCGTAGTTGCGAAGAAGGTCGATACGACAAAGGTGCCCGCCTACATCCTCGGTCAGCTCGTCGGGGCCGTGCTCGGCGGCGGCGTCGTATTCGCGATCGCGCGTGGTGCCGCAGGTGGCTTCTCACCAACCGCCGATGCCGGCACCAACAACTTCGCCTCGAACCTGTGGGGGAGCGACTATGGCTTCTTCGACTTCGGTTCGATGGTCATCGTGGAGATCCTGCTCACAGCGGTACTCGTCTTCGTCGTTCTGTCGACGACGAGCAAGAAGTTCGCACCCGGCGCGGTAGGGCTCGCCGTGGGCATCACGCTCGCCCTCATCCACCTCATCAGCATCCCGGTCGACAACACGTCGGTGAACCCGGCCCGCAGCCTCGGCATGGCGGTGTACGCGCAGGGTGATGCGCTCGAGCAGCTCTGGGCGTTCATCGTGTTCCCGATCATCGGAGGCATCGTCGGCGTGCTCGCCTGGCTCGCGGTCGACGACGCGACCGTCGAGGACACCTTCGCCAACGCCTAGACACGAGCCTGGCTCTTCGGTGATGTCGCGCCCGCGGCTGACGGCGCGCGGCGACGCGGTAGCGTCGAGGTGACCGCCGCGGCCGCGGCTGCGATATAGACCAAGGTGAAGTAGAGATGAGTACAGACGCGGGCTGGTACCCCGACCCACACGCACGCCATGAGCTGCGTTACTGGGACGGAACGACCTGGACCGAACACGTCAGCGACGAGGGCGTGACATCGACCGACGCGGCGATCCCCAGCGGTGTTGGTGAGCCGACCGCGGTGGTACCGCCCGTCGAAGCGGGCGCACCGACGATCGCCGACGAGGCGGTCGAGGGTTCGTCGAAGCGATCGTTGCCGGTTGCCGCGATCGTTGGCGGCATCGCCGTGCTGGCGTTGCTCATCGGTGGCATCGTGTGGCTTCTCAGCCGCAACGAAGACGACGATTCGCTCGCCGAGGGGCTCAGCGAGCTCACCGTCGAACGTCCCGTTGCCGAGTATTCGAACGGACTCGGTTCCGGCGACGGCGTGCGGTTCCTGGCCGACCAGGTGGTCGAGGAGCTCGATCCCGTCGTGATCGTCGTCACCGATCGCGGCGATGCCGTCGACATGGCTCGACAGAAACTCGGAGACCGCGAAGAGGGCATGGACGACGAGGCCGTGCTCGACGAGTTCGGCCTCGAGACCCTCGACGAGAGCGAGCTGCTGCGGCCCACACCAGGCGACTACGGAGTCGACGGGGGCGACATCGTGCTCGGCCGGGTCGACAGCGCCGGAACCGGCGGCGCCGAAGCCGGGTACTTCATCACACCGGCCGATGGTGACGTGCGTTTCCTCGTCCACGACGTGGAGTTCGACACCGGCGAGGTCGAGTTCCGCGCCGAGACGCGTGAAGGCGGCGACGACCCCGACGACCGATCGGCATTCGATGATGGATGGACCGACGACGAGGGCTTCTTCGGCGATGCCGACGTCGTCGAAATCAATCCGTTCGGCGGATCGTCGGGTGGGCTCCTCGACGATCTCGGCGATCAGTTCGGTGATTTGTTCGGTGAGGATTTCGACTTTGGGAATCTGGAGGAGGAGTTTGGCGATCTGTTCGGTGACGGGTTCAACTTCGACGAGCTCGACGGCTTCGGCGATCAGTTCGGTGATTTGTTCGGTGAGGATTTCGACTTTGGGAATCTGGAGGAGGAGTTTGGCGATCTGTTCGGTGACGGGTTCAACTTCGATGAGCTCGACCTCGAAGGGTTCGAGAGCTTCTTCGGCGACCTGTTCGGTGGGGACTTGAATCTCGATGAGTTCACCGAGCGGTTCGAAGAGTTCTTCGGCGAAGGCGAAGACGGAGCCTGATCAAACGCACCGGTGCCGCGGTGTCAGGCACCGAGCTCAAAGTGATCTTGGTCCAAGCGCGGTCTGAGCTCGGTGCCTGACACCTTGCCATTCGAGCGAAGCGAGGAACGGCGGTGGCGTTTGATCCGACAGCGCGTAGCCGAAACTCGGTTAGAGACGAGCGAAGCGAGGAACGGCGCGTAGGGTGGTCGATCGACCGACACGGAGAGGGAACGATGGCCGACGAGATACTCACCGAGCGACGCGGCAGGGTGCTGTTGATCACGCTCAACCGACCCGACGCCCGCAACGCCGTCAACGCAGCTCTTGCCCAAGGCATGGCCGCGGCGCTCGAAGAGCTAGATGCCGACGACGACCTGTCGGTAGCGGTGCTAACCGGGGCCGGCAAGGGGTTCTCTGCAGGTATGGATCTCAAGGCGTTCGTCGAGGGTGGAATGCCCACGGTCGAGGGCCGCGGGTTCGCCGGGATCACCGAATGGGCCGCCGACAAGCCCATCATCGTGGCCATCGAGGGGTTTGCGCTCGCCGGGGGCCTCGAGATCGCTCTGTCGTGCGACATCATCGTCGCCGCCGAGAACGCCAAGCTCGGTATCCCCGAGGTCGGGGTGGGCCTGTATGCCGCAGGTGGGGCGATGCTCCGTCTGCCTCGGCGGGTCCCCTACGGCGTTGCGATGAAGATGGCGCTCACGGCGGCACCGGTCACAGCGGTCGAAGCTCAGTCGCTGGGTCTGGTCGACGAGCTTGCCGCCCCTGGTGCCGCCGTCGAAAAGGCACTCGAGCTCGCCGAGCAGATCGCGCGCAACGCTCCCCTCGGGCTGAAGGCTTCCAAGGCGCTGCTGCGTGAGATGCAGGGGCGCACCGAGGAGGAGTTTTGGAAATACCAGCGCGACTTCAACTACGTCTTCACGTCAAACGACGCCGTCGAGGGCGCGACCGCGTTTGCCCAAAAGCGCGACCCCAACTGGACCGGAAGCTGACTCAGCTCGGCCGCAGCGGGGAGATCACCTCGGCGCCGAAACGTGTCAGGTTGTCCGGGTCGCCGAAATCGGTCATCCACGTGTAGACCCGCTCGACGCCCCGGTCGGCGAGCGCAGCGAACTCGGCGACCAGCGCCGAGCCATCCCCGATCAGCCGATGCGCCGACATGCGCCCGAACCGCTTGTCGGCCGAGGTCAGAACCTCGGTTCGGGTCGCGGGATCGGGAGCGAACGTCACCATCGTCTGTAGCGAGGGCCGGGCGCTACCTACTTGCTCACCGAGCTCGTCGAAGCGATCGAGGTGGTGGATCGGACAGTTCCACCAGTCGGCGTACTTGCGAACCAGGGCGAGGGTTCGCGGCCCTGCACCGCCGATGACTATCGGGATCGACCCCGGTGTCGGCTGTTGCATGGCTCCCACCGTCGTGTGGTGTTCTCCAGCATGGTCGACCGAGTCGCCTCGCCACAGCGCGGTGATGATCTCGAGTGACTCCTCCAGCCTACCGACACGCTGCTTCGGCTCGGTCGAGAACACGCCGAACGTCTCGAATTCGGTCGGGACCGAGCCCCATCCGATCCCGAGCTCGAATCGACCCTGGCTGGCGTGGTCGATCGTGACCGCTTGTTTGGCCAGCACAGCGGGGTGTCTGAACGCATCGCACAAGACGAGATGGCCGACGGTGAGCGATTCGGTCTTCGCCGCTATCCACGCGGCGCTCGTCATCGCCTCGAACATCGGTTGCGATTCGGCCATGGGTGGGGCCAGGTGGTCCATCAAGGCGATGCCGTCGAACCCAGCCGACTCGGCGGCTCGCGCCCGATCGGTCAGCTGCTCGATGCTGAGTCGCATCTGCGGAAGGAAGAGGTGGAACTCGAGCGCCATCGGCCGAGTCTGACACCACCTCGAGTTGCGCGCCGAACTCCTGGGAAATCCAGCGCCGAATCCTCAAGTCCTCAGATCTACTGCCGACTCGTGCCACTGCGTGGGATGACCTTGGAGGGTCGACACATGTCGAGAATCAAATGCACGAGATGGCTGCTGGCGCTGACCCTGGCCATCGCGGTCGTTGCCACCGCATGCGGTGACGATGATGCCGACACCTCGGCACCCGTCGACACCATCGAGCCGCTCCCGCTAGCCGATGATGACGACGCGCCCCCGGCGGTACCGGTCACCACCCCCGAGGACTTCCCGATCGTCTTCCCCGAGGGTGGCCTCGCAGCGTCTACCACCGATGCCGCCGAGGAGTCGTCGATCACATCGGTGATCGTCGTCTACCCCGAGGGCGATCTCGAGGAGTTGGGCGATGCGATGAAGGTGCAGCTGCCCCCCGATGTCGAGGAGACAGCAGGCTCCAACCAGATCAGCTTGGTCAGCGCGCAGGTGATCGTGAACGTGTCCGAACAGCCCGACGGCATCTGGGTCGCAGTCTCGACACTCTGAGGGGTTCGACCGAAAGGGAAACGGCCCCCGTCGCTCGGGACATGGGCCAGACTGGTCGGCGTGTTCGTTGCACCTCAAGGCTTGCCGATCGAAGAGGCTGTCGACGAAATCCGCGCGCGGCTGAGTTCCGGAAGCTCTGTCGTGCTCGAGGCCGAACCTGGGGCCGGAAAGTCGACGGTACTTCCGCTGCACTTGCTCGATGAACCGTGGCTCGACGAGCGCGCGACGATTCTCATGCTCGAGCCGCGACGACTCGCGGCACGAGCGATCGCGCGGCGCATGGCCAGCCTCCTGGGCGAACGGGTAGGGGAGACGATCGGCCTGGTCACCCGTGACGACCGCAGCACCGGCAGGGACACGCGCCTCATCGTCATGACCGAGGGCGTGCTTACGCGACGCGTGCAACGCGACCCGGGGCTCGAAGGCGTTGGACTGGTAATCTTCGACGAGTTTCACGAGCGCAACCTCCAGGCCGATCTCGGCCTTGCGTTCTGCCTGGAGATGCAGAGGGCGCTGCGGCCAGACCTTCGCATCATCACCATGTCGGCGACGATCGACACAGCAGCAGTCTCTGCGCTCATGGGTGGCTGTGCATCCGTATCGGTTCCCGGCCGAACGTTCCCGGTCGAGACCCGGTGGCGTCCCCGCCCGCGTTCGAAATGGCTCGACACAGCGGTCGCCGAAGCGGTTGGGGCCCTGCGCGATGAGCCCGGCGACATCTTGGTCTTCCTCCCGGGTGCCGGGGAGATCAACGCCGCTATCAGGGAAACGGCGCGGGTCGCCAACCGGTTCGGTCAACCGCTCGACCTCCGGCCGCTGTTCGGCGGACTTCCCACCGACGAGCAGGACTTGGCGTTGGCCCCATCCGAGTCAGGTCGGCGCAAGGTCGTGTTCGCAACCGACATCGCCGAGACCTCGCTCACCGTCGAGGGCGTCCGCTGCGTCGTCGACAGCGGTCTCCGGCGGACCCCACGGTTCGATGCCCGAACCGGCATGTCGCGTCTCACCACCGTGTCGACTTCGCGGGCCTCGGCCGACCAACGCGCGGGGCGTGCCGGTCGCACCGAACCAGGCGTCGCGCTGAGACTTTGGTCGAAGGTCGAACACGCGGCGCGAGAACCGTTCACGCCGCCGGAGATCGTCAACACAGACCTCGCGTCGTTCGTTCTCGAGCTCGCCGCCTGGGGCGTCGCCGACGCAGGCGATCTGGCGCTGCTCGACCACCCACCGGACGCAGCGATCGATCAGGCCGGCGAACTGCTGATGGCGCTCGACCTGCTCGACGAGCACGGACGCCCGACGACGCTCGGCAACGACGCTGTCCGCATCGGCGTGCATCCCCGCCTCGCGAGGATGTTGCTGTGTGCCGAGGACGCGTGGCTCGCTTGTGTATGCGCAGCGTTGATCGAGGAACGCGACGTGCTTCGTGGTCGACGCGACGACACGACCGCCGACATGTGGACCCGAGTGCAGCTCGTCGACGATCCCGGTCACCGGCACCCGCAGGCCGACGGTGGCGCCATCAAGGCGGTCCGACGCCGCGCACGCCAGCTCTGTGCGCGCATCGGCGGCGATGAAGGGACCGCCGAGCCGACCGGGGTCGGCGAGGCGCTCGCGTGGGCCTATCCCGACCGTGTCGCGCAGGCGCGCGGATCGGCCGGGCACTTTCGCCTTCGAAACGGGTCGGGCGCCTGGCTGCCAAAGGAAGACCCGCTGGCCGCCGAGTCGTTTCTGGTCGCCGCCGACCTCGATGGGAAGCGCAAGAACGCCCGCATCAGGCTCGCCGCCTCTATCGACCCCGACACTATCGAAGCGCTGTTCTACGAGCTCGAGACGACTGAGACATTGTTCTGGGATGACCGCCGCGACGACCTGTACGTCCGGACCGAACGGGCGCTCGGAGCGATTCGTTTCTCGGAGTTCGATCGACGGCCCGACCCATCACCAGAAGTGACCGCCCGCCTGATCGACCGAGCCAGAGCATCGGGTCTCGCGGTGCTCTCGTGGGACGATGCTGCACGAGCCCTTCAGCGGCGCACCACCTTCGTCGCAGCACACCTCGAAGGCTGGCCCGATCTGTCGGACGAAGCGCTGGCCGCTCGCGCCGACGAGCTGCTGTTGGGGTTCCTGCTCGACGCGACGGGACGTGCTGACCTCGAGGCACTCGACGTGTCGATGCTGTTGCAACTCGAGCTCGGTTTCGACCGCATCGCCGAGCTCGACCGACTCGCTCCCGCGACGTTCGACTTGCCCGGCGGCCGTCCGGTGAAGATCGACTACGACGAACAGCCGCGAATATCCGCCAAGGCCCAACGCTTCTTCGGTCTGGTGCGCCACCCGAGCGTGCTCGACGGAGCAGTGCCGCTGGTGGTCGAGCTGTTGTCGCCCGCCGATCGGCCGATCCAGGTGACCACCGACATCATCGGCTTCTGGGAGGGCTCGTGGACCGAGGTGCGCAAGGACATGGCTGGGAGATATCCCAAGCACGACTGGCCGGAGAACCCAAGGTCCGATCGGTAGCCACGTGGGGTGGTCAGGGGCTCAGCGCATGGGTCTGCGAGCTCGAACCACGTGGGGTGTCAGGCACCGAGCTCACAACGCACTTGGACCGAGATCACTTTGAGCTCGGTGCCTGACACCGCTGCGTTGGCGCCCTCGGTCGCGGCGGATGGTCAGTCGATGAAGGCGCCTCCGTGGCGCTAGAACGGCAGTTGTGAAGGGGAACATGAAGACCGACTGGAATCCGTTGTTGCGGGAGGAGTTCGACAAGCCGTACTGGAAGCAGCTCCAGCGGTTCGTCTACGACGAGCGCAGCAACTATGAGGTCTACCCGCCGCACGAGAAAGTGTTCAATGCCCTGCACTTCACGCCTTACGCCGACACGCGGGTCCTCATTCTCGGCCAGGATCCCTACCACGGCCCCGGACAGGCGCACGGGCTCTGCTTCTCGGTACGACATGGTGTCGAGGTCCCGCCGTCGCTGGTGAACATCCATGCCGAGCTTGCCGACGATCTCGGCGTAGCGGTCCCCGACCACGGGAACCTCGAACCCTGGACCCGTCAGGGTGTCCTGTTGTTGAACTCGGTCCTCACGGTGCGGGCCCGCGCCGCCGCATCGCACCGAAAGAAGGGCTGGGAGACGTTCACCGATCAGGTCATCCGCACGGTCAATGCGAAAACCGACCGGGTTGTGTTCATCCTGTGGGGTTCGTTCGCCCGGCGGAAGAAGGAGCTCATCGACAACCCGAACCACGTCGTCATCGAATCGCCGCATCCGTCGCCGCTCTCGGCGAGCAGGGGATTCTTCGGATCACGACCATTCTCGAGGGCGAATGAGGCACTGACAAGCGCAGGGCTCGACCCGGTCGACTGGAGTCTGTGATCGCTGAGGAAATCAGCAAGAATGCAACCATGAGCGACGAGCAGACATCCAAGGTTGAAAAGGTCCTCGACGAGTTCCTCGCCGACCACGACCCGAAGGTCCTCGATGCGATCGAGTTCCGCGGCCTGCGCTACGACCACGGTCTTGCATGGGTGCACTTCCCCGAGGGATTCGGCGGGCTCGGTGTACGGCCCGAGTTGCAGCGCATCGTCGAGGCACGCTTGCGCGAGGCCGGTGCAGCTCCTGCTGACCCGGGCACCTTCTTCATGGCGCTGGCCGGGCCGACGATCGTCACGCACGGCACCGACGAGCAGAAGACTCGCTTCCTTCGGCCGATGTTCACCGGCGAGGAGCTGTGGTGCCAGCTGTTCTCCGAACCCGGTGCGGGGTCGGATTTCGCCGGTCTGGCCGCTCGTGCGGTCGCCGATGGAGACGAGTGGATCGTGAACGGCCAGAAGGTCTGGAACACGCTGGCGCACACCGCGGACTGGGGCATGCTCGTCACCCGCACCGACCCCGATGTGCCGAAACACAAGGGCATGACGTACTTCGCTCTCGACATGCACGCAGAAGGTGTCGAGGTGCGGCCGCTGCGTCAGATCACCGGTGAGGCCGAGTTCAACGAGGTCTATCTCACCGACGCACGCATCCCCGACGCGGACCGTATTGGCGACACCGGTGAGGGTTGGCGCGTGTCGATGACCACCCTCATGAACGAGCGGACAGCGATCGGTGGCGGAACCGGACCGGCCAAGCCCGGATCGGGTCCGATCGCGGAGGCGGTGCGGATCTGGAAGGACCTGCCGGCGGAAGCGAGGGGAGAGGCCACTCGCGACCGATTGATGGGACTCTACGTGAAGTCCGAGACTCTTCGGCTCACAAACGCACGTGCCTCACAGGCCCGAAAGGCCGGCAACCCGGGCCCAGAGGGGTCGGTTGCCAAGCTGGCCTACGCCGAGCTCAACAAGGCGGTCTACGAACTGTGTGTCGATCTGTTGGGCATGGCCGGCCAGGTCGACTACGACTACACCTTCCGCCGTCCCGAGGAAGCCTCTGTCGATGGCCTGGGAAGCGGTGTCGGGCATGCGTTTCTGCGCGTGCGGGCGAACTCGATCGAGGGCGGAACGAGCGAGATCATGCGCAACATTCTTGGCGAACAGGTACTCGGTCTTCCCGGCGAGCCAAGGGTCGACAAGGAGATCCCATGGATCGACGTGCCCCGTAGCTGATCCAGCGCAGGTGTGAGGCCCAAAAACATGTGACTCATGTCCGGGACCTAAGTCCCTAGGGATCGACAGCGTACGTCGGTGCAATGGAGATCTGGGGCCCGTTTCGGGGCCCGGAAAGAAGTCACCATGCCTGCCCCCGCACTGTCACGCCTGCCCGGCATCGATTCCGATCCATTTGGACAGATACGCTCGGTCCTCACTCCACTGAACGGTTCGGCGCTCGCAGAGCGGGCGCTTCCGGTCACCGAAGCGGTCGCCGGGAACGCGTACCCGATCGACCTCGTGTCGGTCGTAGCCCGGTCCGAGGACATCGGACCGCGCGACCGGTACCTCGCCGAAACGGCATCGACGATGGGCAGCTCAGACGTGTCCTGGCGGGTCAGGCTCGGCGATGATCCACTCGAGGCCCTCGCCGATGCATGCGAGAGCGAAACGCTGCCCGTCATGGCCACGTCGGGTCACATCCATCGCCACGACGGCCATGTCGGATCCGCCGCCGAGACCGTCGTGCGGCTCACACGCCGTCCCGTCATGTTGATCGGCGAGCGCTGTGAGATCGACAGGGCGCTCGACGTGTCGCGCGTCGTCGTACCCATCGATGGCTCGAAGAAGTCCGAGGAGGCGATTCCGCTCGCAGCGGCGTGGGCAGAGCGTCTCGAAGTGCCGCTGTGGCTCGTGGCGGTACTGAGCGAGAAGTCGGTCCGAACGATGATGCGAAGCGTCGGCGACGACGCCCGCGTCGTCGAGTCGAACCACATCCGGCATCTGGCGCGCACCGTGGAGCGCCCTGGGCGGCGCGTCGAATGGGAGGTCTTGCACGACGACGATCCAGCGTCGGCTATCGCGCACGCGACTCGCCGCGACAGCCTCGTCGTCATGACCACGCATGCCCGCACCGGTTGGAAGCGTGTCACCGCCGGCAGCGTCTCAAACCGCCTCGTACGCGAGTCGATCCGGCCAGTCGTCGTGTTCCGGCCTCCCAGCGCGTAGAGGACCTGCGAGGACCTGCGCGACCTCAGGACACGGCAGCGGTCATCTCGGCGGGACGACCAGCGATGATGCCGTCGGCGCCTTCGGCGATCATCTCGCGGTAGAACGCTTCGTTCTCCTGTGCGCTCGCATCGTTTGGCCACACCCACACGTCGACCCCCGCTTCACTGGCGGCTGCCATGAACTCCGCATTGATCACCTCGACGCCCTCGAAGAAGGGTGGTACTTGAATCACCGGATGGTCGCCGAGCTCCTCACCCTGGAGGTACCAGGCGACCATCTCGTCGACGCCGGGGCTGGTCGCAACGTCGGGAGCGATCTCCTTGAACGCTGTGACCGTGTCGGCGCTGAAGGAGACGACGACGACCGATTCGGTGCGCTCGAGCTCGTCGATTTCCTCGGCGAGCATTTCGGCGACCTCGATGGTGTCGGGGTAGTCGCCTTTGATCTCGATGTCGAGCGGCATCTGGGGGAAGGCTTCGGCCAGCTCGCGGAAGGTGAGAATCGTGAAGTCCTCCGGCGAGTAACCTTCCGGCGGGGACACATCGCCCGTGCGGACCCCGCGGTGGATGTACTCCTCGACCGGCCGGTCCTGACAGGGCCAGCACTCCGGCGAGAACCAGTACGCATTGTCGAGCGCCTTCAACTCTTCGAGGGTGCGATCGGCGACCGGTCCGGTTTCGTTCGTGGTCTTGTCGACCGTGTCGTCGTGTTGGACGATGAGGACGCCGTCTCCAGAGAGCTGAACGTCGAGCTCGAGCACGTCGGCGCCGTCAGCGACGGCCTCGCTGAAAGCGAACATCGTCGAATGCGGGTATGCCTGGTCACCTCCGGCGTGCGCGATGTTCAGAGGTGTCTCGGGGCCGAGCAGCGAGTCGATCGACGGTGCCGCCGCGGCGGGCTGCTCGACGGTGGTCGTGCTGGCGGGTGCGGCCGTGGTCGTCGCGTTCGCCTGTGCCGATGTCGTCGACTCGCCGGCTTCGGTGGGCGAGCCGTCCGCGACCGTGGTGGACGGCTCGACGCCGGTCCGTGCCGGTTCTGTGTCGTCGTCCCCGCAGGCGGTGCTCAGGAGGGCAAGGCATATGAGAAGGGTGAAGATGGCTGAAATTCGTCTGGTAAGCACGCATCGATCGTAACCTCCGGCGCGATGTGCGAGCTCGCGCTCAAGTCTCGGCTCGATCCTGACGACAAAACCGATATGCCGTCTGCGCTCACCGAACACAACGACGCGACCGAATCCGACCGGACATCGACCGGCTTCGACATCTGGTACCAACCGATAGTCACCGCGTCCGACGGCGCGATTGCTGCGGTTGAGGCGCTCGTGCGCGTCGGCGAAGGTGAGGGCGCAGACGAAGACCTGCTCGAGTCCCGTGACCTGTTGGCACGCGTCGTCGAGCGGGTGCGAACCCACGTCGATGTGCTCGCGGGCACGTCGGTCTCACTCAACCTCTCCGAACAGGACCTCGAGTCCCGCTACACGGGTGCGCTCGTGGCAAGCCTGGTCGACGCGCTGGGTCCCGGATCGATCGACCTCGAGGTGTCCGAACTGTTCGCCCCGTTCTCTCCCCAGGCTTCACGACAACTCGACACGCTGACCGGGCTCGGCGTCGAACTCGTCATCGATCATTTCGGCGCGGGCATGACGCCGACTGCGGTGCGCAGCCACAGCTTCGCGGGCGTGAAGCTCGACAGAGCGCTTCTCGCCGACCGCCGCCCGAACGCGATCGGTGTTGCCGAGGCGCTCGCCACGTTTGCCGCGAATCTGTCTCTCGAGGTCACGGCGGTCGGTGTCGAAGACCCCGCCGTGGTCGCGACGCTGTCCGATGCGGGTGTGAAGCGATTTCAGGGCTACATGTTCGAGGCTGCAATGCCGGTCGACGAGCTCGCCACCAAGCTCCGCTAACCAGCGCGAAGCGCCGGCGGTAGCGTCGGGCGGATGGAAGGTTTCGTCAATCCAGAGTTCCACCGGGTCGCCCGCACGTTCGACCGAATCACGCGCCGCGCCGGAGGTGGCGCCGTGGCGGTATTTCACCACGGAGAGCCCGTGGTCGATGCCTGGGGCGGGGCTCGCAACGACGACGGTGCCCCGTGGGAACGCGACAGCGCCGCACTGAGCTTCTCCACCACCAAAGGGGTCGTTGCAACCGTCGCTGCTCGACTCGTCGACCAAGGGCGTCTCGACTACGACGCTCCGGTCGCCACCTACTGGCCCGAGTTCGCGCAGGCCGGCAAGGAGGACATCCTGGTTCGTCACCTCCTTTCGCACACCGCGGCCATGCACACCGTGCGCGGCTTGGCGACCGGACGCCAGATGTTGAGCTGGCGTCACATGACCGAGGTCCTGGCAGCCGCGGCACCGAAGTGGGAGCCGGGAACCCGCCCCGGCTACCACGGCATCACCTACGGCTGGCTCGTCGGCGAGGTCATTCGCCGTATCACCGGTGGAACCGTCGACGAGGCGATCGGCTCCGAATTGCGCGAGCCCCTCGGGATCGAGCGCGGTCTCGGCCTCGGGCTCCCGGCAAACCAGATGGGCACCTACGCACCCTTGGCTGCCGACGGCGGATCGAGCCGGATGGACACGCTTTTCGAACGGGCGCTCAATCGCGAGTCGCTCGAGGCAACCGCCGACGCCTTCTTCGTGCCCGACTTCCTCGAAGTCATCGCTGGGCGCTCCGTTCTCCAGGCCGAGCTGCCGGCGGTGAACGGCGTCTTCACCGCCCGGTCGCTCGCGGCCATGTACTCCCGTCTCATCGCACCCGGTGGCCATCCGCTCGTTTCGCAAGACACGCTCTCGCGTGCAACCGAGATCCAGACGACCGAGCGCGATGCGGTCGTCAAGTTTCCGATGCGTTGGCGGCTCGGATACCACATGGCCGCGACGACGCGCGGCATCCTCGATCGCGGCTTCGGCCATTTCGGGTTCGGTGGCTCGGGCGCATGGGCGGACCCCGATTCGGGCATCGCCATCGCCTACGTCACCAACCGTGGTGGCGGTACCCCAATGGGCGACAGCCGTCTGATTCGGCTCGGTGGTGCCGCGATTGCGAGTGCGGGCCGACGGCGATGAGCACGGCGCTCTTTCCGGATCACCCGAGGTGAACGCGGCCGACCGTCTCGTCACCCCGCGATTCGCCGTCGTCACGTTCGCGGCGCTGTGTTACTTCCTCGGCCTCGGTCTGTTGATGCCGGTCATCCCTCTCTACATCGAGGGCGACCTCGGCGGCGGGGGCTTGGCGATCGGTGTTGCGTCAGCTGCGATGGGTATTGCCGCTATGGCGTTCCGACCCTTCATCGGCCCGTTGGGCGATCGGCGCGGCCGTCGCTTCCTGCTCCAAGCTGGCTCCGCGATCGCCGGGGTCTCGATGGTCCTGCTCGTGTGGGCCGATTCGGTGCCGCTCGTCGTCGCTTGCCGAGTGCTGACCGGTGTAGGCGAGGCTGCGGCCTTCGTCGGCGCCGCAGCGTCGGTGCAAGACTTCGCTCCGCCGCACCGCCGCGGGGAGGCGGCTTCGTACTTCTCGGTCGCGGTCTACGGCAGCCTTGCGATCGGTCCGCTCATCGGAGAGTGGCTTTTTGAGAACTGGTCCTTCGAGGCCGCTGCGGTCGCCGCGGGACTCCTGTGCTTCGTTGCCGTCGCGTTCGGCATGGCAGCGCCCAACGAGGTTCCCGAACTGGCGCCGCCCAAACCCGACAAGCTCCTGCACCCGGCTGCGGTCCGTCCGGGCCTCACACTTCTGTTCGGGCTGCTCGGCTACATCGGATTCCTGGCCTTCGGGGTGGTGCACGCCGAGGACATCGGGCTCGGCGTGGTCGGAGCACCGTTCGCGATATTCGCGGTGATCGTTGTGACGCTCCGTCTGCTCGGCTCGGCATTGCCCGACCGGTTGGGACCTACCCGCACGACGACCATCGCGATGGTCACCTCGGCCGCGGGACTGCTGCTGATTGCGGCGATTCGCGAGCCGGTCGGGCTCTATGCGGGAACCGTGCTCTTGGCGTTCGGTCAAGCGTTCCTGTTTCCGGGGCTCTTCGCCCACGTCGTCGACAGCGCACCCGAGTCCGAGCGCAGCCACGCCGTCGCCTCGTTCTCGTTCTTCTTCGATGGTGCCTCGGCGATCGGCGGATTGTTGATGGGCGCGGTTGTCGCCGCGACCAACACATCGGGCGCGTTTGCCGTCGGCGCGCTGCTCTGTGTCACGACGCTGGCAGCAACCCGCACCGACCCGCTGCGTTTGCGCGAACGAGGCGATGACGGTGCGCGTGCCCACATCGATGCCGACCGAGCCGAACGGTACCGTTGATATCCATGCCTGATCCCGGCCGACTCGACGAGCAGTATCGCCGCAGGTTCCAAGCCGACAACGAGACGCGCCAGCGGGTCTGGCGGGTCTTGATCGACGCATGGTTCTCCCGATACGTCGACGCACCCGATCGGATCCTCGATCTCGGATGTGGATGGGGCCCCTTCATCAATCAGATCGACGCGACGGAGCGCTTCGGCATCGACCTCAACCCTGATAGCCGCAACCACCTCGACGCTGACGTGACCTTCTTCGAGCAGCGTGCCGACGTCAGGTGGCCGCTCGAGGACGGGTCGCTCGACCTGGTGTTCAGCAGCAACTTCCTCGAGCACCTGCCCGACCGCGAAGCGGTCACCGCTTCCCTCGCCGAGGCCCATCGCTGTCTACGGCCCGGTGGCCGACTCGTGCTGATGGGTCCCAACATCAAGTACGTCGGCGGTGCGTACTGGGATTTCTTCGACCACCACGTGCCATTGACCGAAACGAGCCTCGTCGAGGCGACCGAGCTCGTCGGCTTCCGCACCGAAACGGTCTACGGCCGCTTCCTCCCATTTACGATGGCCGGCAAACCGCCACCGCCTAGTGTCCTTGTGCGCCTCTACCTCAGGTTCAGACCTGCCTGGCGGTTGCTCGGTAAGCAGTTTCTCGTCGTCGCTGTGCGACCATGAGCGTCGCCACGATCGTCAGCTTTGATGGCACAAAACGTTGCACCGTTCCGGTCCATTACCCGGCAAGCCGGGCCGAGCTCGTCGACGCGGTCCAGGCCCACCCCCGACTCTCCATCAGGGGCAGCGGACTGTCCTACTGCCTGGCTGGTGCGGCCCCATCCACTCCGACCCTTTCGACACGCGGCCTAGACCGTATTCTAGATTTTGACGAGCAAGCAGGGACGATCACGGTCGAGTCCGGCTGCACGATCGGGGCGCTCTTGCGCCATGCGGTCGATCACGGGTTCTGGTTCCCGGCGCTGCCCGGCCATCCCGAGATCTCCGTCGGTGGCTGCGCAGCGTTCAACACGCACGGTAAGACCCAGCACGACGTCGGTCAGTTCAGCGATCACATAGTCGGCCTGACCTTGCTCCATCCGGATCACGGTGTGGTCGAGTGCAGCTCGACCTCCAACCCGGAGCTGTTCGAGCTGACGGTAGGAGGCATGGGCCTGACCGGGTGGATTCTCCAGCTGACGATCGGTCTGCAGCGGCTCGCAGGCGCGTCGATCCGACGGAAAGCTCACCGAGCCAACGACCTCGTCCACGCCGTCGAGTTGATGGAGGCGAACGACCGCCCCGGGACCCATCTCTATTCGTGGAACGATGCCAACCGTCGAGGCGACGGTTTCGGTCGGGGGGTCGTCTACGAGGAGTCCTTTGTCGACGAGGGCGACCCCGGTAGGCCGCGATTTCGACAACTCACGGCGGAGCGGCGAGGTCGGCTCGTTCCCGTCCCTGCCTGGAATCGGATCACCACCACGCTTGCCAATAGGGCCTTCTACCACTTCGAGACGCGCCGCCGGATTCGAACCCTCGGAGCGCTTGACGCGGCGTTCCCGATCAACGGCAAGGAGGGCTATTTCCACGCATTCGGCCGACGAGGGCTCCTCGAATACCAGATCATCGTGCCGAGGAACTCCTGGGCCGACGCAGTCGACCGGGTCCGTCAACGGATCGAGGCCCGTCGCGCCTGCATCACGCTCTCGTCTCTCAAGCTATTTCGCGGCAAACCCCGCCACTTGTGGTTTCGCGGGGACGGCGTCTGTCTCACACTCGATGGACCCGCGACTGCCGCCACCACTCGTCTGTTTGCCGATCTCGACAGGATGGCCGTCGAACTCGGAGCGACCGTAAACCTCGCCAAGGACAGTCGTATCGACCGGGACACAACCGAGCAGATCTTTCCGGGATACCGGGAGTTCGCCGCCGCGCTCGCTGCTCACGATCCGGAGCGACGCATCGACAGCGAGCTCCGGAGGCGAATCGGTGTCTGAGTCGGCCATCATCATCGGAGCGAGCGCCGGACTCGGCCGGGCCATCGCCGAGCGGTTGGCCGCATCGGGTTGGGATCTTGTCGTGGCCGCGCGGACGGCCCCCGATCTCGAGAAGCTAGCCACTGAACTCGAGACGGCCCATTCTGTGCGCGTCACCGCCCTACCTATTGACGTCACCGCCAGCGACAGCGCTCTGTCAGCGTTCCTCGACGCCGCCGCGGTCGCCGTCCCCGATCCGGACGCTGTGATCATCCCGGCAGGAACGGTGGCTCCGGTCGATGTTGGCGTCGACGACTGGGCGACGATGGGCGAGATGATCGCCGCCAACATGACCGGGGTGATGAAGCTCGGCGGCCACTTCGCAGGTCGATTCGAGGACCGAGACTCAGGGACGCTAGTTCTCTTCTCCTCGATCGCCGCTGGCGCGCCCCGTCGAAACAATGTCGCCTACAGCGCGGCAAAGGCCGGCCTGGAGAGCTTCGCGAAGTCCATGCAGCACCGGCTGGGTAGCAGCCAGGCCGCTGTTCAGCTGTACCGGCTCGGCTACGTCGATACCCGCCTCGCCGAGGGCCAGGATCTCAAGCTGAAGCCGGCCGACCCCGAGAAGGTCGCCAGTCGTGTCGTCGAAGGACTGGGTGGGCGGTCGTGCACCGTGTTCGAGCCCCGCTATTGGAACGTGATCGTGAGAGGTCTCCGGGTTCTTCCGCGTTCGGTCTACAACCGTTTGGACTTCTGATGAGCATGCACCGTCGCGTAACGGATCGTCCTGACTCCCTGACCGTCTTCTTCCCGGTCTACAACGACGAGAAGACGATCGAACGTGTAACACTCAAGGCCATCGACGTCTGTGAGCTCCTCACCGATGACTACGAGATCATCATCGTCAACGATGGCTCGCCCGACCGATCGGGTGAGCTCGCCGACCAGCTGGCCGCCGAGCACGAGCACGTGAGGGCGGTTCACCACGACCGCAACATCGGATACGGCGCCGCCGTGCGCACGGGCCTCGCCGAGTCGAGGAACACGTGGATCTGTTTCACCGATGGTGACGATGAGTACGACCTGCACGACCTCGTGAAGCTCTGGCGGCTCCGCACTCACTACGATCTCGTCATCACGTTCCGCTTCATCAGGCGCTATTCGGGAACTCGCGTGATCATCTCGCGCGTATACAACACCGTGTTGCGCCGCCTGTTCCGCACCAACTTCCGCGACATCAGTACCGGGCTCCGCCTCGTTCACAAGCCGGTGGTCGACCGCCTCAATCTCACCGCTACGAGCCCGTTCATCGGCGCCGAGATCACGATCAAGACGATGCTCATGGGGTATCCCATCGGGGAGGTCGGAATCCAGACCTTCCCGCGCGAGTTCGGAAGGGGAGGGTCCACCTCCGTCACCAATATCCGCAAAACGATCGGCGACATGTTGCGTACCCATCGCCGCATCTTCTCCGAGGAGTACGGACTACCGGAGTCGGGCGAGCGGGCGGTCAGATGAACACCGGGTTGCTCCGTTCGGAGCGAGCCGGGATCGCGGCGGTCATCGTCCTACTGGTCGTCGCCTTCCCGACGCTGTTGATCTGGGGGGAGGGGCAGTGGTTCTTCCTCGACGAGTGGTCGTTCCTCGCCAATCGGAAGCTCCCCAGCCTCGACGGATTCCTCGCCGACCACAACGGTCACTGGGTAACCCTCCCGCTCGTGGCCTACCGAGTGAACTTCGAGCTGTTCGGCCTCCGGACGTACCTGCCCTACCAGGTCCTCGTCGTCCTCTCGCACCTTGCGATCGCGTTTCTCGGCCACATCGTGATGCGCCGCATTGGCGTCAACGCCTGGCTCGCCACCGCTGTGATGGTCGGATTCGTCTTCTACGGAACGGGTTGGGCAAACATCATTTTCGGGTTCCAGATCGCGCTCAACGGATCGATCATCGCAGGGCTTGTTGTGCTCCTGCTCGCCGATCGCGACGGCGGCTGGTCCCGGCGTGACAGCGTCGCGGTAGGCGTCTCGATCCTCGGGCTCATGACGTCAGCCACCTTCCCAGCGCTCGCTGTAGGCGTCGGTGCATTCGTACTCGCGAGGGGACGTGGGCTGAAGGTTGCGGCGCTTCACACGTTGATTCCGGCGGCGGTCTTCCTGCTCTGGTTCTTCACCTTCGGAGAGGCGTCGGAGGTGGACCCGGAGCTGTGGCGCGTGTTGACGTTCGCGTACCACATGGTGTTCGGCAGCCTAGAGGGTCTCGCCGGGGGAACGGTGGGTGGCATCCTCCTCGCAGGGGTGCTCGGCCTCGGCCTGTGGCGCGCAATGCAGGGACGAGACGAGCACGACACCACCTTCGCGTTCGCTGTCGGTCTGCCCGTAGCCGCCGTGACGTTTGCGACCCTGACCGGCTTCAGTCGAGCGGCCGCCGACCTCGACATTGCGACCGCGGCAACCCAGGGCCGCTACCTCTACGTCTGCATGGGGTTGCTGATCCCCCTGGTGGCGCTGGGGGCACAGCAGCTCTGGGAATGGAGGCGGCCGGCCGTGCTGGTCCCCCTCATCGTCATCGCTCTCGGGCTCCCCGACGCGATCGACCTGATCCGAAACCGTCCACCGTTCACTACCGGCAGCAGTCTGGCCGTCACGGCAACGGCGCATTCGCCGTTCGTCGATGAGGTCCCGGACGGCCACAAGCCCTTCCCGCTGCAGGAGCTTCGGGCCGGTTGGATGGCCGACGCGGCTGCGGCTGGTGACATCCCCGGGCCGCCCGATGATCTGCCACCAACCGTGCGCCTCGACGCCGACGCGGCGCTCGTGATCGCCAGTGCCCCCACCGAGTCCGCAGACTGCGAACTCGCAGAAGGGCCGCTACGAACCGATGTCGATGCCGGTGACCAGATCCTGATCGGCAGCGACGCCGAACTGCTGTTGGCCGACGGAGACGGCCGCTCCACAGCGAGGCGAATCACCGGCGGAACCACGGTGATGATCCAAGCCGGACCGGTCGATCTGATCGTCCGTGGGGTCGAGGGCGATACGCCACGCGTATGCGTCGTCGAGGGTTGACTATGGTGCGCGACGCGATGTAGCTCACGCTGCACGCCGCCTCTTGGGAGAGTTTCGTGGCTGGTTCGTATCTGGGCAATGAGGTCTTGCGACGTGAGGACGACGCGTTGGTTCGCGGTGAGGGCGAGTTCGTGGCGAACCGCGAAATCGAAGGCGCTCTGTCGGCCGTCTACGTTCGCTCCAACATCGCGCACGGTCGCATCGTCTCGATAGATACCGGCGATGCGGCGGCCATGCCCGGTGTGGTCGCGGTCTACACGGCGGCCGACGTCGGGCTCGACCCTCCGCCGGCGGCGGCCGGGATGGTCGACGTCGAGTATTCGGAACCGTTCCTTGCCGCCGACGTCGTTCGCTATGTCGGCGAGACCGTTGCGGTCGTTCTGGCGGGGACCGTCGCCGAGGCAGCCGATGCCGCTGAGGCGGTCTTCGTCGACATAGAGCCTCTCGAAGCGGTGACCGATCCGATCGCTGCCCACGGTGACGGTGCGGTCCAGCTCTTCGAGGCCGGGAACGTCGCGTTTCGGTTCGGCGAACGATCGCTCGACTTCGGCGACTGCGAGGTGGTCGTCACGTCTCCCGTTCTCAACCAGAAAGTGGCCGCTTGCCCGATCGAGCCTCGTGTCATCGCCGCGCGGTGGGATGACGACAAGCTCACGGTCTTCGCCAGCACCCAGGGAGCGCATCCGATGCGTGACACGCTCACCTCGCTCTTCTCGCTGCCCGCTGAGCAGGTGCGCGTCGTTTCGGCAGACGTCGGGGGTGGATTCGGGGCCAAGGGATCACCGCATCCCGATGAGCTCGCGATCTGTGAATTCTCGCGTATGGTCGGCCGACCGGTCCTGTGGGCCGAGACCCGTACGGAGAACCTGCTCGCAATGGTGCAGGGGCGTGGCCAACACCAGGTGGTGACGCTTGGGGGAAGCGCCGACGGCGACCTCACGCACTACCGGCTCGAGATCGTGCAGGACTGCGGCGCCTACGCGAAATACGGGGCGCTGCTTCCGACCGGCACCGCGATGATGTCGTCGGGTTGCTACGACCTGCCGAACGTCGAGGTCATCGGCCAATCGGTGTTGACCAACACGACACCGGTCAGCGCCTATCGAGGCGCGGGTCGCCCCGAGGCGGCCGCGGCGCTCGAACGGGCGGTCGACCTCTTCGCCGACGAGACCGGTATCGACCCGGCCGAGCTACGTCGACGCAACTTCCATCCGGCCGACGAATTCCCGTGGACGACCGCGACCTCGGCCAACTACGACTCGGGCGATTACGAGGCGGCGCTCGACAAGGCCCTCGCTGCAGCCGACTACGCGGCGTTGCGAGCCGAACAGGCTGCGCGACGGGAGGCCGACGACAGCCGCATGCTCGGCATCGGTCTGGCGAGCTTCGTCGAGATCACCGCGTTCGGTGGAGGAAGCGAATACACCCGAGCCGAGCTTCAGCCAGACGGACGGTTCGTGGTTCAGACCGGTTCCAACCCATACGGGCAGGGCCATCACACGACCTGGGCGCAGATCGCCGCGACCGAGCTCGGCGTCGACATCGACGACGTCGAGATCGTGCACGGCGACACCGACGTCGTGGCCGAGGGATCGATGACCGGAGGTTCGCGCTCGGTGCAGATTAGCGGCTCGGCTGTCGCCGATGCCGCGTCCTCGCTGGTCGAGCTCGCCATAGAACGTGCGGCCGATCTGCTCGAAGCGGCGGCGGACGACATCGTGCTCGACACCGATAGAGGTGCCTTCCACGTCGCCGGCACCCCGGCTCGCACCGTCGGTTGGACCGACGTAGCTCGCGATGCCGAGTCGAGCGGTGCTCAGCTCGTGGCCCTGTCGTCGTTCGAACAGCACGGCGAGACGTTTCCGTTCGGTACCCACCTCAGCGTGGTCGAGGTCGACCGAGAGACCGGCATGGTCACCCTGTTGCGTCACGTCGCCGTCGACGATGCGGGCACGATCATCAACCCGATCATCACCGCCGGCCAAGTGCACGGTGGGTTTGCGCAAGGCGCCGCACAGGCGTTGCTCGAACAGGTTGTCTACGACGACGACGGCACCCCGCGGACAACGAACTTCGCCGACTACACCGTCGTGTCGGCTGTAGAGCTTCCGATGGTCGAGAGGATCGTGTCGGAGACACCGTCGCCACTCAACCCGCTCGGCGCCAAAGGCATAGGAGAGGCGGCCACGATCGGCTCGACTCCGGCGATACAGAACGCCGTCATCGACGCGGTTTCCCACCTGGGCGTACGCCACATCGACATGCCGTGCACGCCCGAGAACGTCTGGAACGCCATCGAGGCTCAACGTTGATCGAACCGGAGAAGGTAGAGCTCACCACACCGACCGGCACCCGTCTGTGTGCCTACGACCATGGAGGTTCGGGCACCGACGTGCTGTTTCTCCACGCGACCGGAATGCACGGGCGCATGTGGGATCCGGTCGTCGCCGGGCTCGAAGGGGCCAGAGCTGTCGCCATCGACGCGCCCGGCCACGGGCGCAGCAGCTGCCCCGGAGGTGACGGGGTCGACGGGGTGTGCGGTGAAATGGACTGGGCAGCGATGGCAGCTGACGTGGCGGCGATGGTCGATCACCTCGGGCTCGACGGCACGACCGTCGCCGTCGGGCACTCGATGGGTGGATGTCTGGCCATGCTCGTCGAGCTCGAGCGACCCGGCACCTTCACCTCGGCATGGCTTTTCGAGCCCATCCTCGTGCCGCGCGACGCGAAGGACTTCGGGTCGGGTGACAATCCGCTGGCGGCAGCGGCGCGGCGTCGGCGTGAGACATTCGTCTCGAGAGACGAGGCATACGAGCGCTACATGGCCAAGCCCCCGTTTGCCGGCTGTGACGGCGACAGCGTGCGCGCATATGTCGACCACGGATTTGTTGACGTCGGCGACGGTGTTCGCCTGCGCTGCCGGGGCGAGACGGAGGCGCGCACGTTCGAGGGCGCGCGCACCGACGTATTCGATCGTCTCGGCGCTGTGAGGATCCCGGTGACTCTCGTGTCCGGTGGCGATGGAGGGCCACCTGCGCAGGTGGCCGAGCAGGCGGCCGAGGCGATTCCCGACGCACGACTGCTTCGGTGGCCCGACCTGAGCCACTTCGGGCCACTCGAGGACCCCGTCCGCATCGCTAGGTCGGTACGGGAGACCCTGTAGCTCCAAAATTTGGAGGAAAACCCACGCTCAGCGTGGGTTTTCCTCCCCAGAACTGTGATTCAGCCGTTGTACTCGTCGGCCAGGCGGGCGATGGTGGCGAGGCAGTCGTCGGCGCACTCGCGGATGATGTCGGCCACCGGTCTGATCTCGTCGATGCGGCCCGCAACCTGACCCGACAAGGCAACAGCTGCCTCCATGTCGCCACCGAAATACAGGTCGAGGTGGCGGCCCATGAGCGTGGTCATCGCATTCTGCTCGTGATCGAACTCGAGTGAGCTGGTGAGTTCTGTTCGAAGGGCGCGAAGCGCTGGTGACGTGTGCCGGTTGAGCACGACTGTGTCGGTTTCGGCGGCGTCGACGATCGCGTTCTTCCAGTTGTCGTGGATCGGTGACTCGGCGGCCGACACCATGCGGGTCCCGAGTTGGATGCCCTCGGCACCGAGTGCCATCGCGGCCGCCATCGTCGGTCCGTCGAGGAACCCGCCGGCCGCGATGATCGGCACATCGACCTCCGAAGCGACCAATGGCAACAGCACCATGGAGGCGACCGGGTTCGGGTTCTTGAAGCCGCCGCCCTCACCGCCCTCGACGATGAGGCCGTCGACGCCGGCCTCGACGGCTTTGAGAGCGCCCCGAAGTGTGGGGACCACGTGGAACACCGTCAGGCCCGCATTCTTCAATTGTTCGGTGTATTGGGTCGGGCTACCCGCAGATGTCGTGACGAACTCGATGCCCTGATCGACGACGAAGTCGGCGATCGACGGGTCGCGCACGAAGGCCTGCGCGATGTTGACGCCGAACGGCTTGTCGGTGAGATCGCGCATCGCCCGGATCTCGTCCTTGATTTCGTCGAGCTCGCCCGAGCTCGTCTCGATGATGCCCATGCCGCCGGCATTGGACACCGCAGACGCGAGTTGGGACCTGGCAATCCAGCCCATCGGGGCCTGCACGATGGGTATCTCGACGCCGAGAAGTCGTGTGACGCGGTTGTCGAACAAGGTGTGCCTCCATGGTGTGGTTGTTCGGTGGGACGATAATTGGCGTTCGCGACTCAAACCTCGGAGGTGAGGATGTCCGACGAATCAGGATTCATGGTGGGCGGCGTCTTCGTGCCCCTCGAGGAGGTGCAATGGCGGTTCACCGCGTCAGGGGGTCCGGGGGGACAGCACGCCAACCGCTCAAACACCGCTGCCACCGCCGTCTTCGACGTCGCGGCGAGCGCTGCTTTGCCTTCACAGCTCAAGGACCGACTCATCCCGAAGGTCGGACGGGTTGTCACCGTCCGAGCCGACCAGCGGCGTTCCCAGGTGCGCAATCGTGAGGAGGCGGTCGCGCGTCTCGAACGGCGACTCGCAGATGCGCTGGTGACCAAGAAGAAGCGCCGTGCGACCAGACCGACCCGCGGTTCGCAGCGCCGTCGAGTCGAGGCCAAACGCCGCCGCGGTGAGACCAAGAAGCTCCGCCGCAGACCGATCGACGAATAGGACCGGCCTCGCGCAGGGTGCCTGGAGGCCGCGCGGTTGGGTGCCTAAGCCCGAACCACATGGGTGTCAGGCACCGAGCTCAGGGCGCGCTGAGTGCAAGATTGCTAAGAGCTCGGTGCCTGACACCGCTGCATTGGCGCTTTCAGTCAGGCGACAGGTGGTCACCTATCCGCTAACGCTCCTGACACGCGTGGGTTCACGGTTGCTGACCGCGATGGGAGCGTTATGCGTCCAGCGCTTGTTCGAGGTCGGCGACGAGGTCGTCGATCGATTCGATGCCCACCGACAGTCGGATCAGATCGTCTGGTACCTCGAGCGGTGAGCCGACGACGGATGCGTGGGTCATGATCCCGGGGTGCTCGATCAGCGACTCGACGGCACCTAGGGACTCGGCAAGCGTGAACACCTTCGTAGACTCGGCAACCCGCAGAGCCCGTGAACGATCACCGGTGCGGAACGACACCATCGCCCCGAAATCGCGCATCTGCGCGACAGCGACGGCGTGACCCGGATGCGAAGCGAGGCCGGGGTAGAGAACCTCGGCGACTGCATCGTGTCGCTCCAGAACCTCGACGATGCGCTGGGCATTGGCGCACTGACGGTCGAGACGCACGCCGAGCGTCTTGAGGCCGCGGAGCACAAGCCAGCAGTCGAAGGGACTCGGCACGGCCCCGACGGCGTTCTGCACGAACCCGACGCGTTCCGCCAATCGTTCGTCGTCGGTGGCCACGAACCCACCGACGACGTCGCTGTGCCCTCCCGCATACTTGGTCGTCGAGTGCACGACGACGTCGGCACCGAGTGTTAGCGGTTGTTGCAGGTAGGGGGTCGCGAACGTGTTGTCGACGACAACTAGCGCGTCGCGGTCGTGTGCCAGTGCAGATACCGCTTCGATGTCGGCGATCGAGAGAAGTGGGTTTGTCGGCGTTTCGAGCCAAACCATGGCCGTGTCGTCGCCGACGGCCGCTTGCAGCGCGTCGAGGTCGGTCAGGTCGACCGCTGTCCATCGCAGTCCAGCCGGACCGAAGACCTTGTCGATCAGGCGGAGTGTGCCGCCGTAGGCGTCGTTGCCCAGCACGAGATGTGCGTCGTGGTCGAGCAGTCGAAGGACGGCGTCCTCGGCTGCCAGACCGCTGGCGAACGCGAACCCGTAGTGCGCTCGCTCCAGAGACGCCATGTTCTGTTCGAGTGCCAGCCTCGTGGGGTTTTGCGATCGGCTGTATTCGAAGCCGCGGTGGGTGCCCACCGCCTCCTGGGCGTATGTCGTCGCCAGGTTGATCGGAGCCACCACAGCACCCGTCACAGGGTCGTGTGGCTGTCCGGCTCTGACCGCGCGGGTCTCGAAGCCCCAGGCGTCGGCGTCGGCGAACTCGTCGTCGGCCATATCAGCGTTCCGGGCTCAGGTAGCTCAACACGTCGGTGCGCGAGATCACCGTGCTCGGCCGGCCCCCGTCGAGCACGATCAGGGCTGTTGCACGGTCGAGCATGTGCACCGCCAT
The DNA here is from genome assembly GCA_965216815.1 of Acidimicrobiales bacterium. Classification (GTDB taxonomy): domain Bacteria; phylum Actinomycetota; class Acidimicrobiia; order Acidimicrobiales; family SHLQ01; genus JADFOM01. Next base: position 1,529,578 of record OZ244202.1, read on the forward strand.
CTCGATCGGTTGGCCAACGCCGATCGTCGGCAGCGCCGGCTGCATGACCTCCTCGAGCGTGCGGTCGAGCACGCCCTCGGTGTCGAAGGCACGCTCCATGAGCTGGAGCTCGGTGACCGCTCCCGCCACTTCGGCTGCGGCTATCGGCATCTCACCCTTGGCCACCGGTAGCTGTGACACACCGTGTTCGCGCATCAACTCGACCGCCTCGCGAACGGTCTGTTCGGGCTGCACGTAGATGAGGCTCGGCCCGCCCTTCGCTTCGATGACGTCTTTGACGATCGGCCCCTCGCTCGTGAGAAACCCGTACTCGGCCATCCAGGCATCGTTGAACACCTTCGACAGGTAGAGCCGGCCGCTGTCGGGAATGAGCACGACGACCACATCGTCGGGGTTCGCTTCCGCAGCCACTTCGAGTGCCGCATATGCGGCGGTCCCGCCCGAGCCGCCGATGAGAAGCCCCTCGCGATGGGTGATGTCGCGGGCGGTCAAGAACGAGTCACGGTCGCTGACGGCGATGGTCTGGTCGACCACCGACGGGTCATAGGTGGTCGGCCAGAAGTCTTCGCCCACTCCCTCGACGAGGTAAGGCCGACCCGAGCCACCGCTGTACACCGACCCAGCCGGATCGGCGGCCACGATCTGCACATCCGGTCGGCGCTCCTTCAAGAACCGTCCGACCCCGGTGAGGGTGCCACCGGTTCCGGCGCCGGCCACGAAGTGCGTCACGTTGCCTTCGGTTTGTTCCCAGATCTCGGGTCCTGTCGCTTCATAGTGCGCCCGGGGATTGTTTGGATTGTCGTACTGGTTGGGCCGGTAGGCCTTGGGCCGCTCGGCGACGAGCCGCTCGGCGGTGGAGTAGTAGGAGCTGGGATCGTCGGGCGGCACGGCAATCGGGCAAACGACTACCTCGGCGCCGTAGGCCTCGAGCAACGCGACCTTCTCCGAAGACACTTTGTCGGTCATCACGAAGACGCAGTCGTAGCCGCGCTGGGCGGCGACGATCGCCAGCCCCACTCCCGTGTTGCCCGAGGTTGGTTCGATGATCGTGCCGCCGGGCACGAGCTCCCCCGACTCCTCGGCAGCCTCGATCATGGTGAGCGCTGCCCGATCCTTGCTCGACCCGCCAGGGTTGGTCGTCTCGAGCTTTACTGCGACGGTGGCCGGTAGATCGGCTCCGACCTGCGCCAGCCGAACCAAGGGCGTCGAGCCGATCAGATCGAGTACAGAGGGTGCGATGTCCACGGTCGGTCCTTCGGAGCCTTTCGTGGTGGACCCTAGCTGCACTGCAACTGTCCAGGTCGCGACCCGCGCCTATCCGTCGTCGTGCCAAATAGAATGGAGCCATGGCGAGTAGGTTCATCGGTTACAGGCCGGAGGCGCGCACCCTTCTGGGCCGCCTCCCCGAGCTCGACAAGGAGCAGTTCTCCGCACGTCGCAACGAATATGTGGCGGCGCTGCTCGAACCGACCAAGCTCCTCGTCACCGACGTGGGCGAACTCCTGCGCGAATCGATCTCGCCCAACCTCGTGTTTGAGCCGAAGACCAACGGCTCGATTGCGCCGATCAACAACGATCTGCGGTTCAAGCCCAAAGGCACGCCTCTGTACAAGGACCACTTCCTGCTGCGATTTTGGGAGGGCGACGACAAGAAGACAGCGCCGACCCTCTTTGTTCGAGTCAGCGCCGAGAACGTGGGCTTCGCGACAGGAATGGGATTCACGAAACCGGCACTTGCGAAATGGCGAGAAGCGGTCGGTGGCCCAGCTGGTGCCAAGCTGCAGAAGGTGATTGACGCCGTCCTCGACGAGTTCCGGGGCAACGAAGAAGAGGACGAGCCCGGAGCCGAAGTTGCCGGTGATGCACTGAAGACCGTGCCGAGTCCTTACGACGACGACCACGAACGAGCCGAGCTGTTGAAGCTCAAGTCGTTTCAGCTCCGCTGGTCGATGCCGATGCCGACCTCTGTCGGGTCACGCAAGTTCCCCGACTGGTGCGCCGAGCAACTCGACCGCGTCGCCCTCGCCCACCACTGGCTCCTCGAGCAGGTCTGTTCCTAGCTGCGAGTTCGCGACCTGCGGTCGCTCATGCGCAGAACGCGAGCGCAAACCGCAATCGGTGGCGAAGCCACACGATTGCTACATCAGTAGCGTTTCTAGGCGGGCTTCGATGGCGGTCAGGTCCGCGTCGATCTCGGCCATGCGACTGAGTGCGGTGATCGAGACGTAGCCGTTCATCACGGCCCCGCTGTCGTAATCGTCGGGAGCATCGAATGCATCGCCCCACGCCATGCGCACCCGGTAGCTGCCTTCGTGGCCTGGTTTCGGGTCGAGCGTGGCCTGAGCCATCGACCGCGGCGGTTTGAACGCGACCGATGTGCGCTGCCAGCCCTTGAACTCGTCGATTGGCGTGTTGGGCACGTTCACGTTGATCACGAGTGGTTCCGGCGGCGGCTCGGCGATCACTCCGGCGGCCACTTCGGCCGCGACGGCGCCGGCGGACTCCCACTGCTGCTTCTCGAGCATCTCGTCCCAGCCCTGGCCCTCGACGCCCCAGCCGGTGACGGCCTGGGACACGGCGATCCCCGTGATGCCGGCGTTGCGTGCGGTGGTGCAGGCTCCCACCGTCCCCGAGTGGTACACCGACCGGCCGACGTTGCTACCCGGGTTGATGCCCGACACGACGAGATCGGGGCGCTCGCCGAAGGCGTTGAGACCGGCGAACATGACGCACAGCGCCGGAGGACCGCTGACCGCCCAGACCTCGTCGATGCCGTCGAGGTCGCGTTCGTGAACCTCGGGGTGAATCTCGAGCAACGACCCGATCGATGCGCCGGAGCCCGAGTACTCACGGTCGGGCGCGGCGACGACGACGTCGCCGTGGTGGCGCATGGCGTCGGCGAGAACGTGCAAGCCGACCGAGTCGATGCCATCGTCGTTGGTCACCAGGATCCGCACTTCGTTCCTCCAGGCAGGTCGTGCCAGTCCAAGGTACCCGGCCTCTTGGCAGGTAGGGGCTGATCGACCAGACTGGCGCGATGACGGTCACGGTGCTCACCCCCGGTTCGGACAAGGTCACTCTCGAGGCCGATGGCGGGGGCTCGGTCGAAGTCGACAGCGCGCAGCTCGAAGTGCTCACCGGCTACACGTTGTCACCTGAAGGGCTTTGCGAGGGTGCCACCTGCGTGCCGCTGGACAACGACGGCGCGGTCGACCTGGTGACAGCTGCCGGTCGACTGGGTCGGCGCGTCGTGGTCGACGCCGACCGGTCGCTGATCGCGCTGGGAGTGCCGGCGGAGCGCCGAGCCCAGGCGATCGAGCACGGACGCGCACCCGACTTCACGCTTCCCGACCTCGACGGCAGGTTGCATTCGCTGGAGGAGTGGGACGGACGCAAGCGATTGTTGTTCGCGTTCTCCAGTTGGTGAGGGTGCTTCTTCGACCTGCCCGGGTGGCAGGAGCTACACGACGAACTCCAGGGCCATGATTTCACGGTCATCGCGGTCGCCATCGACGAGGACCTCGACAAGATCCGAGAGGGCGCCGAGGGAATCACCTACCCGGTGCTCATCGACCGCGATCACCTGGTCACCGAGCTCTACGCCATCAGCAACGTGCCGACGCTCGTCTGGATCGATCCCGACGGCCGTATCGCTCGGCCCAACAGCGTCGGGTTCGGCACCGACATGTTCGTCGACTTCCACAACACACCCTCGGGGCCGTACAAGGACCTCGTGCGCTCATGGGTGCTCGAAGACGAGGTCGACCTGAGCGAAGCCGAGGCGACTGGCGCAGTCGACGACCTGTCTGACGAAGAGGTCGACGCGCGCCTGCATTTCCGCCTGGGCTCGTATTTGCGCGAGGTCGGTGACGAGTCCGGCGCTGCCGAGCACTTCGAGCGTGCTGAACAGCTCGCTCCGTTCGACTTCACGATCGCCCGCGCGGCGATGCCGCTCACAGGCCGGGACCCCTTCGGTGAGGAGTTCTTCGACCTCTACGGTCGCTGGGAGGCCGCCGGGTCGCCCTATCACGGGATCAAACAGACGCCTGGGAGTTAGCGGAACAAGGCACGGGCGAAGCCCGTCACCGCCAACTCCAAGGGCCACCTTGCACGAAATCGAATTTCCGGGTGGCCCCCTGGATAGCGTCGGAGTATGGCTGAGTTCGCATACACCGACCTGCTCCCCACCGGACCCGATGAGACCGAGTACCGCCGCCTGACGACCGACGGCGTCGACACGGTCGAGGCCGCGGGGCGAACGTTCTTGACCGTCGAGCCCGAGGTACTGACCAAGCTGTGTGCCGAGGCCATGTTCGACATCGCGCACTTCCTCAGGCCGGGCCACCTTGCCCAGCTAGCCTCGATCCTCGACGACCCGGAAGCCTCGGCCAACGATCGCTTCGTCGCCACCGAGCTGTTGCGCAACGCGAACATCGCTGCGGCAGGGGTACTCCCGGGTTGTCAGGACACCGGAACCGCCATCGTGAAGGCCAAGAAGGGCGAAGGCGTTCTGACCGACGGCGACGACAAAGTAGCGCTCGCACGTGGGGTCTACGACACGTATCAGACGTCGAATCTGCGCTATTCGCAGATGGCCCCGCTGAGCTTCTTCGAAGAGGCGAACACCGGCACGAACCTGCCGGCCGAGATCAAGATCGAGGCGACGCCCGGCGACGACTACAAGTTCATGTTCATGGCCAAGGGCGGTGGATCGGCCAACAAGAGCTTCTTGTTCCAGGAGACCAAGGCGCTGTTGAATCCAGACAGCCTCACCCGTTTTCTCGACGAGAAGCTGCGGCTTCTCGGCACATCGGCATGTCCTCCGTACCACCTCGCCGTCGTCATCGGCGGCACGTCGGCGGAGTTCGCGGTCGAGACAGCGAAGCTCGCTTCGACCCGCATTCTCGACTCTCTCCCGACTAGCGGGTCCGAGCTCGGCCACGGATTCCGCGATCTCGAATGGGAGCAGCGGGTGCTCGAGCTGACGCGCGAGTTCGGCATCGGTGCGCAGTTCGGAGGCAAGTACTTCTGCCACGACGTGCGGGTGATCCGACTTCCCCGCCACGGTGCATCGTGCCCGGTCGGTATCGCTGTGTCGTGTTCGGCCGATCGACAGGCACTCGCCAAGATCACCGCCGACGGCGTGTTCCTCGAGCAGCTCGAGACCGATCCGGCGCGCTACCTGCCCGAGGTCACCGACGGCGACGTTTCGGCCGAGGTGGTCTCGATCGACCTCGACGCGGGTATGGACGATGTGCGCAACACGCTGGCGCAATACCCGGTCAAGACGCGGCTCTCGTTGACCGGAACCGTTGTGGTCGGACGTGACATCGCCCACGCGAAGATCAAGGAGCGTCTCGACGCCGGCGAGGAGATGCCCCAGTACCTGCGCGACCATCCGATCTACTACGCGGGCCCGGCAAAGACCCCGGAGGGCTATGCCTCGGGTTCATTCGGTCCCACTACCGCGGGCCGCATGGACAGCTACGTCGAACAGTTCCAGGCGGCTGGCGGGTCGTTGGTCATGCTGGCCAAGGGCAACCGTTCGAGCGCGGTCGCCAACGCATGCAAGCGCCACGGCGGCTTCTATCTCGGTTCGATCGGCGGCCCCGCTGCTCGGCTGGCCAAGGACTCGATCCGCAAGGTCGAGGTGCTCGAATACCCCGAGCTGGGCATGGAAGCGGTTTGGAAGATCGAGGTCGAGAACTTCCCGGCGTTCATCGTCATCGACGACAAGGGCAACGACTTCTACGCCGAGGTGTCGCGGCCCATCGATCTGTCACCCAAGCCGGCGTGAAATCCAAGAGGTGTCAGGCACCGAGCTCAGGGCGCGCTGAGCCCAAGATTGCTACGAGCTCGGTGCCTGACACCGCTCCATTCGCGCTGCCAGTCGCGGGGATAGTCAGGGCGAGGGCCAGGCGTCGGTATCGGCCAGCGCCGAGCGGATGTCGTCGCCGTCGGCATCGCGTCCTCGGCCGCCCCAGCGGAGCGCGCCGGGTGTTGCAGACAGTCGCGCGATGAGGCCGTGGGTCGGTGATCCGTCGAGCTGGGTGAATGTCTGGCGGGCACGCATGTGTTCGTCCGAAGCGATTCCGGCGGCATCGAGCACCGGCGCGGCTGCCGCGCCGATGTCATCGAACGTCGAGATGACGTCGTCGGCGGTATGGGCCCTCACCCACGCACCCAGTAGTTCGTCGAGCTCTGCCCGGTGGGCGACCCGTCCCTCGAACGTGACGAACCGATCGTCGTCTCCGACTCCGAGCAGGTCGAGCACCCGCGCTGCGACACTCGGCGCCGAGGTGGAGATCGCTACCCAGCGATCGTCGGCGCTCAGATAGGTTCCGCGGGGCACCGAGTAGGCGATGCCCGACCCCAGTCGTTCGGGCAGCTCGCCGTTGAGCAGGTAGTTGGCGACGACCGGACCCATCATCTGCGCCATCGAGTCGAGAAGGTTGACATCGACGACTTGGCCGACTCCCGAGTGAACGGCGACCATCGTCGCAAAGGCACCGACGATGCCGGTTATCTCGTCGGCGAGAGCGACGGGTGGGAGCAGTGGCGGGCCGTCGGGCTCACCGTTGACCGCTGCGAACCCGCTCATCGCCTCGGCGAGGGTCGCAAAGCCCGGCTTGTTCGCGTAGGGCCCGTCCTGGCCGAACCCAGTGACCCGGGTTATGACCAAGCGGTCGTTGGCGGCGTGCAGCTCGGCCGGGTCGAGACCGAGTCGTTCAAGGGTGCCGGGGCGGAAGTTCTCGATGAGCACGTCGGCGTGTGCGATGAGTCGACGGAGTGTGCCGAGATCGTCGGGGCGTTTCAGGTCGAGTGAGATGACCCGCTTGTTGCGGGCGAGCAGCTTCCACCACAACGTCACCCCGTCGTCGGGGTCGCGCCAGCCCATCGTGCGCACGCCGTCCCCGTCGGGGTGTTCGACCTTGATGACGTCGGCGCCGAAGTCGGCCAGGTAGCGCGACGCTGTCGGCCCTGCGATTACGGTCGAGCAGTCGACGACCCGCAGCCCTTCGAGGGGACCCGCTGTCATCGTGTTCCCTGCGGCCATGCGAGGTGTCGAGCGCTGTCGAGCACGCGCGTCGACAGCTCGGTGAGGTCGGTTATCGGATCGGCCGCCGGGACCGTGGCTAGCGCGATGACCGTCTGGGTGATCGATCCTGCGATGACGCCGACTCCGACCTGTGTCTGGGGCGGAGCGGAGCTCGCTGCAGCGGCGAGGCAGCGCTCGAGTGGTGCGCTGAGTCGGGTGAGCAGCTGTCCAGCGGGCTCGCTCTCGCCGGCGCCGTAGGTCATGGCCAGAACGCTACGGAATATCACGCGGTTGTCCTCGATCATTCGCGCAAGGCGCTGAACATGCCTCTCGGCGACCGCGAGCGGCGGGTCTCCCGATTCGAGTCCCAGGCCGACTTCGGACTCGAGGAACGGGATCCGGTCGTCGACCACCATCGCGATCAGGTCGTCGAGGTCTCCGAAGGCACGACGAATGGTGGTCGCCGAGAGGCCCGCGGCAGCTGCGACATCGGCGAGGCTCGTGTTGTGGTAGCCGTGCCTTCCGAGCTGAGCGTCGAGGTGTTCGAGCACGGTCGAGCGGGCATCGGTGACGATCGCTGGCTCATGTGACTCGCGCCAGACCCGCGTGGCATCGGCCGAGTGGGCGCGGATCAGCTCACCGATCGTACCCGCCGAGGAGTCGGGGGCCTGCATGATCGCGGGTACGAGCGACAGCAGGGTGAGCGAGAGCAGCCCGGCGAAGCGCTCGTCGTCCTCGCCGGTGATCTGGGACCGCAAGAACAGACCGTCGCCGAGGCAGCGCAGGACGGTGGCGAAGCTCTGTGGCGTCCATGGGGGACGCAACTGCATGCCCCAGGCGCGAAGCGACCGCTCACAGAACTGTCGGATCGGATCGTCGCGGCGATCGGTGTGGGCGGCCAGCGCGGCGTTGACTTCGGGATCGCTGGTCGCCAACGCGACCGAGACGAGCTGCATGCGCGCGAGCGACGGATCGGAAGCCTCCGAGAACGTCCACCTGCTGACGAGGTTGACTATCTCGACGAAGTCTCCCTCGAGCTCCGACATCCGTCGCTCGAACCGTCTTTCGAGATCGTCGATGTCGTGTGGGGGGCTGTCGAGAGCAGAGATCAACATCGCGCGGACGAAGTCGGACTTCGACCCGAAGTGGTCATAGAAGGTGCGCCGTGAGCGCTGCGCCTTGCGTGCGACGACATCGGGAGGCAGCCCTGCCTCGAACAACCGGAACGGATCCTCGAGCAGCGCCTCGGTTCCCGCGTCGAAGAAGCGCTGCCGGCTGGCAGAATCGGTCGACGTCATCGCTGTCCGATCGCTGGGTTCTACGGTCTGTACGACACTATCGCACAACCTGTGCGATTGGTGCATGGGTTGGACGGTGCACGGCTACCGCTGCTGCGGCAAGTATGCAGGCGGGTCACGGCGGTGGAGATGCCGTTCGATCCAACTCAGATTGCGGGAACCAACAGCGGGTCGGCATCCTTCCGATGTCGGCCCGCTGCCGCGTCTGGTCTCGCTGAATTTTCTGCGGTTGTGCGCGTATGCGCGACAGATTGCAGAAAGTCCGCACGGCTGCTGGATCTTTCTGCGGTTGTGCGCGTATGCGCGACAGGTCGCAGAAATTTCGGGAAGCTAGGGGAGGAGGGCCTGGAGCGAGGTCAGTGAGTCGACGTCCGAAGCGGTCTTGTCGGCGCGGTAGCGGCGTACCCGGGCGAAGCGAAGGGCGATCGCGCCCGGATACCGCGGCGACCGCTGAACGCCGTCGATCGCCACCTCCACGACGAGCTCTGGCCGAACGTGTACTACGTGGCCATCGGTCGACGTCTCGCGCGCGAGCAACTGCTCGGTCTGCCAACGGAGCAGGTCGTCGGTGAGGCCCTTGAACGTCTTGCCGACCATGACGAGCTCAGATCCATGGCGCGCGCCGAGGTGCAGATTCGACAAACTGCCCGTGCGACGCCCGTGACCCCACTCCGCCGCCAGCACCACGAGGTCAAACGTGTGCACCGGCTTGACCTTCCGCCAGGTCTTCCCACGTCGCCCGGCCGCATAGGTCGACGACGCCAGCTTCACGACACACCCCTCGTGGCCGATTGCAACGGCTTCGTCGAAGACGCGCTGAGCGTCGTCGGCGTCCGCGGTCCAGGCTCCCGGCATGACGTCTTCGCCGACCAGCGACGCGAGTGCATCGTGACGTTCGCGCAGCGGCTCGTCTATCAGGTCGCTGCCGTCGAGATGCAGAATGTCGAACAGGTAGGGCCTCAGGCTGGCTTCACCGTCGGCCATCGTGTCCTGAAACGCCGCCGGGCGGCCGTCGTCGCCGATCCGGAGAGCCTCGCCGTCGAGAATGAACCGCCTGGCCTCGAAGGCTCGGCATCGATCGACAACGCCGGGGAGTTGATCGGTGATGTCGTTGAGGTTGCGGCTGAACACGAGGATCGTGTCATCGACCTTGTGGACCTGCACGCGGATGCCGTCGAGCTTCCACTCGACCCGCGCGAGCTCGCCGAGGTCGGCGATCGCGTCGGCTACCGACTGGCTCGTAGACGCGAGCATCGGCTGGACCGCTACTCCAGTCGTGAGTCCGATCGACCGAAGGCGCTCCTCACCACCTTCGGCCGCGGCCGCAGCGGTGCGCGCCAGGTCGCCCGACAGCATGGCGGCGCGACGCACGAGGGTCTGGGTCACTCCGCAGGCCTTCGCGACCGCGGCTGTCGCGATGCCGTCGAGGGCGCCGTGGCGGATCTCCCCGAGCAGCACATGGCGAAGGAACTCCTGCTCGGAGGCCGTCGCCAGTTCGAAGAGTCGTTCGAGGCGCTCGCGCCGGCGGCTGCGCGAACCCGTCCCAGTTATCGCGGCCAGGTCGCTCAGCGCTTCGTCGACAGCGATGAGAGTAAGGGTTGCCTCACTTGCAGGAGCAACCTCGAGGTCGGCGAGCTGACGCCAACCGATGCCGATGTTCCCCTGTCGCGGCGACGCGGTGAGGTAGCCGACAGCCAGCCCTGCATCGATCGGGGCCGCGTCGCCGAGCAGGTCGGAGATCAGCGCGACCTTGTCGTTGCGAGCCGCAGTCTCAGCGAGGGCCAAGGACGTATCGGCGATGCGTTTCAGCAGCATTGCACCCATCATCCTGCACTAGCGGTGGGATTTCCTCTCGTCTACTGGGCCGGATGACCCAGAAAGAAGTCCCTCAAGTTTCTCCTCGGAGGTGCCGATGGATGTAGCGGCGAAAGGGAGAAACCGATGCGTAGTGCCGCGAATGCCCTGGCAGGGCTGCTGTTGACGATTGCTCTGGTCGCGATCGCGTTCGATCCGACGAATGGTGTGGTCGATGCAGCACCAGAGGACCCGACGATCACCGACGTCTCCGTCGAGATCGCACCGACGACGTCAGCGCGCGAACGCGAGGTTGCAATGGCTGCACCGACAACGGCTGCGCCGACCACCTTGCCGCCAACGACGGTTGCGCCGACAACGCTGCCCCCGACGACCGTGCCCCCGACCACGGCCGCGCCGATAACGGCAGCGCCGACCACCGTGCCGCCAACGACGGTTGCACCCACGACGGTGCCGCCGACTACCGCTGCGCCTACGACCACGGAAGCACCGCAACCTGTGGCGGCCGAGAACCCGAACGGCGGCGTGATCATCAGCCCGAAGGGGATCCCGCTACCAGTCATCGAGAAGCTCGCCGACGGCTGGGAGGTCGAGACGCCGTGCGGGTATGCGTACGAGATCGCGGAAGGAACCCATGTCGGTCACGCCGACTTCGTGATCGATCCCGGCCATGGCGGCGTCGAATCGGGGGCGGTCGGCCCGAACGGGCTGACGGAGAAGGAACTCAACCTCGACGTCGCCAACCGAGTCAAGAACGGTCTCGAGGCGCTCGGATACACGGTTGTGATGACCCGGACGACCGATGTCAGGATTCCGCTCAGAGCTCGAGCACACATAGCGAATGCTCTCGAGCCCCATGCGCTCATTTCGGTTCACCACAACGGTGGCGCGACGATGGCATCGTCGACTCCCGGCTCCGAGGTCTTCTATGACTACGGTGCCCCGGAGTCGAAGAGGCTCTCGGGCATCATGTACGAGGAGCTCGTTGACGGCTTGTCCGCCTATCCGACCAGTTGGGTCCGAAGCGTCCGCCGTGGTGTACAGGCCCGGCTGAACAAGGACGGTTCCGACCTCTACGGAATCCACCGGTACACACCCAAGGTGATCTCTGTGATCGCCGAAGCGTTGTGGCTCAGCAATGGTCCCGAGGCGGAGGTTCTGATGCGCGACGACGTGCGCCAGGCCGAGGCCGACGCGATCGTTCGGTCGATCACGCGCTGGCGTACGACGGCCGATCCCGGCAGTGGCTTCAACCCCGACTTCGTCGACGGCAGCTCCTCGGGAACCGGTGGCTACGACAACTGCGAAGACCCAGCGTTGTAGCCCGAATCACACGGGTGTCAGGCACCGAGCTCAAGGCGCGCTGGGACCAAGATAACTTTGAGCTCAGTGCCTGACACCGCTGCGTTGCAGCTCGGTGCGCAGCCACCGTCGCATCTGGCGCTCAGATCAAGCGGCTGATTGTGAATATGGCCAGCCCGGCGAGGCCGCCGACGATCGTGCCGTTGATGCGGATGAACTGAAGATCGCGGCCGACCTGTTGTTCGATCCGGTCCGACGTCTCGGTAGCGTCCCATCGCTCGACGGTCGACGAGATGAGCGCGGCGATCTCGTGGCCGTGTCGACCTAGGACGTCTGTGGTTGCGGACACGATGTAGCCCTCGATGCTCGCGGCGAAGTCGGGATCGTTCCCGATGCGCTCTCCGAGCGACATCACCGATTTTGTGAGCTGGTTGCGCAGCTCGGATGAGCCGGCCGAGGCCTCATCGGTCATCTCCGAGAGCGCCGCCTTTGCCTCGTGCCACAGACGACCGGTCCATGCGCGTACCTCCGGGTGGCTGAGCAGCTCACGCTTGAGCCGTTCGCCTCGCTCCCTCAGCTCGGGTGAGGTTCGCAGCTCGTCGGCGAACCGGCGGGCCCGTTCGTCGAGATGCCGCCGAATTGGGTGAGCGGGGTCGCCGCGCACTTCGCCGATGAACTTCGCCACCTCGAACGCGATCTTCTCGTACACCCGATCGTCGAGCGGACCCGGCACCCACCACGGCGAAGCGCTGTGAAGCTGATCGCGCAGCATGTCGGTGTTCTCTTCGAGGAACCTGTCGGCCCCACCGAGGGTCGCCTCGACGAGCGGCTCGTGGTGACCGCCTTCCATGGTCACCTCGATCAGGCGTCCCAGTACGGCGGCAGCGTCGATGTCGTCGAGCCGACGTTCGACCCGTTCCTGCACCGATCGGGCGAGCGACGCGTCGTCGACCGCTCCGGCGACTCCGTTCACCGCAGCCATCGCCTGGTCGGCGACGCGGTCGGCGTTCTCAGGGATCGTCAGCCAATGGCCGACGCGATCGACGACCTGCGCTTCCCCGATGCGCGCAGCGACGACATCAGGCGACATGAAGTTCTGCTCTACGAACGAACCGAGGCTCTCACCGATGGCGTCCTTGCGGTTGGGGATGATCGCGGTGTGCGGGATCGGGATGCCGAGCGGGTGGCGGAACAGGGCTGTGACGGCGAACCAGTCGGCGAGACCACCGACCATCGCCGCCTCCGACGCTGCCGTGAGTGCTTCGAGCGCAACGCTGTCGCCGTCGATGATCTGCAGGGTCACCCACAGAGCCGCCGCGGCGCAGAGAAGCAGCGTCGCCCCACGCTTTGCCCGCCGCAGTCCGGGGTTCAACGTCGAGGGGTCATTCGGTGAAATATCCGAAGACGTCGGCTAATAGGTCCGCGCCGCTCTGGCTGTAGTAGTCGAGCGCTGCCGCGTCCCCCAGCGGCAGGTAGGCGGCGTTCGGGCGTGTGTCGTCAGGTCCGCTGAGGTTGATCGACGAAGCCGTGGGTCGGCTCTCGCCGGTGGGCCAGACCGTCACGAAGCCCCTTGCGACCGCATCGGTAGCGGTGATGTTGAGAGCCAGAGCGCCTACGTCGTCGGGCATGTGCGCGGGATCGAACATCTCGTGGGTCAACGTCGTCTTGGGGGCGAGCGCGCGGTTCGGTTTGGCCTTGGTTCGGGTGTCGAACGAGCGGAACGGCCCGACCGGCACGAACAAGCCGTGTCTTGAACCCTCGGCCCCTGGACCGGTGAAGAACCCGGTGATGTCGACGATCAACTCGGCGTCGCGCGAGCTGAACAGCGAGATGCGACCTCCTTTGCCGACCGGCACTATTGCCATGTTGGGGACCGTGTCGTTGCTGCGCGTCGGGTTGAGGTTCGATGCGAGCGGGCGCTTTTTTCCAGTCGGCCACGCTGTGACATACCCGTCTCCCGCCGTGTCCGTGGCGGTCAGATTCACCACCACCGCCAGGGCATCGGCGGGGACGATCGGAATTCCTGCCACCTCGAGCTCCGCGACCCGGTCGCCACCCGAGCGCGGCGTCTCGATCCTCGTGTCGAGCAGCCGCGTCGGGGTCAGTGCGACGAAACGGCCCTGGCTCGGCGCGCCCTCGACCGGCACGTAGTAGCCGGCGATGTCGACGACGAGATCCATCGCTGCGGTCGCATAGAAATCGACACCACCGTGCGCGCCGATGGGAACGGTCACCAGGTTCGCCACCGTCGGCCGAGATGGCTTCACGTTCAGCGATGAGGCGTGGGGGCGTTCGTCGTGGTGCGGCCAAACGGTCAGGTGTCCGACACTGTTGGCGTCGACAGCGGTGACGTTCATCACCACGGCCGAGGCACGCGCCGGGATGCCGGTCGAGGCGTCGATCTCCACGGTGGCGGTCTCACCGCCCGCGAGGCGCCCGAACGCGGCGCCGGCCTCGCGGGTGTCGAGAAGCCGCTTCGGTGTCAACGGTACGAATCGGCTGGTAGACGGCCCGGAACCCCCGCCCTTGGGCGGATCGGGGAGCGGAGGTGGGGTCCAACCCGGTATGAGGCACTCGTAGCCGTCATTACGGATCTTCGACCCGTATGGAGCGTCGCCCCACGAAGTGACGCCGAGCACGTGCGGGTAGGTGACGACCTTGTTGCCGTGGCAGGCGAGCATCTTGCCGGGTTTGATCCGGTCGCCGAACTTCTCGTCGGTCGTCTCGTCGTAGTGGAGATGAGGGAATGCGGTCGACCCCGAGTTGCCGCTCGTGCCGACGAGGTCGCCCGCTTCGATCGGCCCTGGTTTCGCGATGATGCGCGACAGGTGGAGGTAGCGAGACCTGCGGTGCCCGTGGTCGATGACCACGTAGTTGCCGGCGCCGTTGTTGCAGCCGTCGTTCTGGTCGGGTCGACAGCCGCCCTCGACGGTTACCACCGTGCCTACGCCCGCGGCGTAGATCGGTTCGCCGAAATCGGCCGAGATGTCGACAGCGGGGGACTCGTGGTGGTTGGTGGTCTGGCAGACCGAGCCGGGCGGGGGGTTCGCCCAGGTGCACCAGAGCGTGTAGTTGCCGACCATCGGTAGCAGCTCGGGATTGGGATCGGTCTGTGCCGACACGGGTGCGCTCGCGATGGCGAGACCGAGGACGATGAGTGCCGACGCCACGGTCGGTCGAAGAAGACGGTGGATCATGTGGGATGGAATCCAGGTGTCGTCGGGCCCGCGACGGCCTTCAACGCTAGCGCGCTGAGTCTCGCGATGGCACGCGACGGGATCGTCGACGACGTCAGGGGATCTCGGCGACCAGCTCGTCGAGGCTGGAAGGGATGGCGTCGGCGATGATCCAGGGATCTTCGACGAGGCTCCGGCAGCTGAGCAGCCCGAACTCGAGCCGTTCGGCGTTCGACATGACCGTGATGTTCAATCCACCGCCGTAGAGGAGCGGGCCCATCGGGTACATCGCCTCGACCTTTGCGCCCGCCATGTAGAGGTCGAAAGGTGGGCCTGGCACATTCGAGACGATCAGGTTGAACACGGGGGGCGTACGTGCATCGAGATGGTTCGATGTCCACATGCGCGCCGCGAGCGAGATGAGACCGGGCGGTGTGGTGTCGGTGAGGTTCATGATGCGTTTCGCGCTCAAGGCCTGGCGCATCTCCTTCGCCGACTGAGTGCCGTCGGCGATACGTCGGAGGCGCAACACCGGGTCGGGCTCGTGGGTTTCGAGCGTGGCGAACATCGCTCCGACCTGCGTGCCGACTTCGTCCTGCGTCTCATCGGTGCGCAGCGAGACGGGGACCTGTGCGATGAGCGGCTGACGTGGCAGTTCGTCGTTCTTCAACAGGTATTGGCGAAGCGCGCCGCCGACGACAGCGAGGATGACGTCGTTGAGCTTGACGCCGAACGCATCTTTGACCGCTTTCGCGTCTTCGAGTCGCACGCCGCTGGAGCTGAAGCGCCGCTGCGAGCCGATCGGTCCGTTGAACGAGACCCTCGGTGCCTGGAACGGCGAGGGAGGCGGGTCGTCGCCGAGGGCCCGCCGGGCGTATTCCTGGCCCTGATCGACGATCTGTAGCCCGAGCTGCGCGAAACGTACCGGTGATGTGATCAGGTTCCGCATGATGACCTCGGCGTAGTCGGCGTTGGTCGGTTCGGGCTCCGGTTCGTACGGCTCGGGTTCTGGGTCCGGCGGCGGGTTGGCTTCGAGGTCGAGGATGATCTCAGCCAGGTCGGACCCGGACACGCCGTCGACGATCGAATGGTGGATCTTGGTGAGCACCGCGACCTTGCCGTCCTCGAGACCCTCGATGATCCACATCTCCCACAGCGGACGGTTGCGATCGAGCTTGATCGAGACGAGCTCGCCGACCAGGTTGCCCAGTGCCTCCCGATCGCCTGGGCTCGGCATGCCGATCCGCTTGATGTGGTTCGAGACCTCGAAGCTCGGATCCTCGTGGAAGAACGGCCGGTCGATCCCGAACGGCATCTCGGTCAGCTTCCAGCGGAAATGGGGGATGCGGTGAATCCGGCGGCGGAGACGTTCGGTGATCTCCTCGTAGCCGAACTGTGGGGCGTCGGATGGGTCGACGAGGATCACCGCCGAGACGTGCATGTGCCACTCGGGGGTTTCGCCGTAGAGGAACGCCATGTCGGGGCCGGGTACTTGCTTCATGAACGCTCCTCGAATTGCTTGCGCGGAAGATACACGATCTCGTCGACGGTAGGCACTGACATCCACGCAGCTCGGGCTACTCGCGCACCCGGATCGGGACGGCCTCGTAGCCCCGCAGCGTGAGGCGTTGGCGGTTGGTGAGCGGTTCGATGAGCTCAATGGAGCTGAACCGTCGAAGCAGCCCGGAGACGACGGTCTGACCCTCGGCGCGTGCGAGATTCGCGCCGAGACAGTAGTGGATGCCCGAACCGAAGCTCATCGGAGGGCCCTCGTCGCGCCTCACATCGAAGCGGTCGGGATCGGTGAAATGGGTCGGATCGTGGTTGGCAGCTCCGAGCAGGGTGACCACTTCCTGGCCCTCGTCGACTTCGAGTCCAGCGATCGAGGCGGGTTCTAGAGCGGTGCGCGCATCGAGTTGCACCGGGCTGTCGTAGCGAAGCATCTCCTCGACGCCCGACGCGACGAGATCGGGATCGTCGCGGAGCGCCGTCACAGCGTCGGGGTGGCGCAACAGGGCCGCGACGCCGTTTCCGATGAGGTTGGTGGTCGTCTCGAAGCCGGCCGCGAACATGAGCATGGCGTTGATGATCGCCTCGGTCTCCGACAGGCGATCGCCGTCGTCGTCGCTCACCGCCAGCATCGCCGACAGCAGATCGTCTGCCGGCTCCGCACGCTTCTTGGCTACCAGGTCGAGGAAGTAGACGTAGATCTCGGCTGCCGCGACCCGAGCCGCGTCGAGCTCCTCTTCGGTCGCCGTCGCCTCGAGGGACATCGCCGAGGTTGTCACCAGGGTGCGAAAACTGGGCCAGTCGGATCTCGGAACACCGACGAGCTCGCCGATGACCGCCACCGGCAGCGGGAACCCGACCGCTTCGAGAAGATCGACCTCACCCGCTGCGGCGAGCGTGTCGAAGCATTCCTCGGCCAGCGCTTCGATGTGCGGGGTGAGGTTGCGAACGCGACGAGGGGTGAAGGCGCGCGAGACGAGTCCTCGGATGCGCGTGTGGTCGGGCGGGTTGAGATCGAGCATCGTTCGCGCGTCCGGGTCGACCAGCTGGATCTCCGGGTCGGGTCGGTCGGCGTCGCTGCGCTGAAGGATGCGGTCGGCCTTGCCGAAAGATTCGTTTCTCAGAACCTCGTGACAGTCGGCGTATCGGGTGAGGAACAGCGTCCCCTCCGCTCCGCGATGAACCGGGGAATTCTCGTGCAACCAGCTGTATCTGCTGTACGGATCCTGATGGCCATCGGCTGTCAGCAACAGCTCGGCGAAGACCTCGTCGGGGCTCATCCGAGGATCCCTCCCTGTTCGTCGCGATCCCCGACCGCTTGGCGCCGGGCGAGCTCGTCGAGGTCATCCTGTTCGAGCCCGAACTCCGAGCCGGCGCCAAGGTCGACCATCTGCTTGGGAATAGCGGTCATCGTGTAGTCCGGTGGCATCGTCGGTGGCGGTTCGGCATCTGCCTTGCGGGCCATTGCAGCGTCGATGTGTGGCGCCCATCGGGCTTCGTTGGCGCGGTCGATGTCGGCCTGGCGATCCTTGAACTCGGGGATGATCTCGCGGCCGAAGAGCTCGAGGGATGAACAGATGTCCCCGTGACGGTTCTTCCCGGCCTGCATCACGAAGATGAGCTGGTCGACACCGGCTTCTTCGTATCGGCGGATGAACTCCCGGATCTGGTCCGGCGTACCGACCGCCCCGCGCAGGCCTTCGGTTTCGCCGGCAGCGATCTTTGCGCCGAGTGTCTCTCGCTTCTCGGCGAGAGCTACCTCGGGCGAATAGCCGTGCTCGGAGCGCTTGTCGACGAACTCGCGCCACACGTCGGTCTCGCCCGGGCGATGATCGCCGAACACGTAGAAGTGGGCGAGGGAGTACCCGAAGAAGTTGCCACCCTCGAGACCCATCTCGAGAGCACGTTCTTCGTCGTGGTCGCACATCATCGGTGTAACGCAGGCGATCGCCGGGTTGACCGCCTCGCCGATCGGCACGCATTCGTCGGCGAGCGTCTGTTCGTAGTCGCGCACCCATTGCGCGGCTTCCTCGGGGTCGATGAAGGCGAAGCTCAATGCACCCATGCCGTGCTGGGCGGCGAGCAGGATCGTCTCGCGCCTGCTGCATGCCACCCACAGCGGTGGGTGAGGCTTCTGCACAGGCTTGGGCACCACGTTGCGCGGAGGCATCGAACAGTAGGTTCCCTCGTGCCCTCCGAACGGGGTCTCGGTCATGCAGCGGATCGCGACCTCGAGGCCCTCGCGCCACGCCTCGCGCTTTTCCATGTAGGGGATCCCGAAACCACCCAGCTCGGCCTCTGAGGACGACTCACCGGAACCGAAGTCGACCCGCCCGCCCGAGACCAGGTCTAGCGTTGCCACCCGCTCTGCGGTGCGCGCCGGGTGGTTGTAGCCCGGAGCGGTTTGGATGATCCCGTGACCGAGCCGGATCTGCTTCGTGCGCTGGCTCACCGCAGCGAGGAACACCTCGGGGGCCGAAGAGTGCGAGTACTCCTCGAGGAAGTGGTGCTCCACTTCCCACACGTAGTCGAAACCGACCGAGTCGGCCAGCTCGCATTGCTCGAGTGCGTCGGCTATCAGCTTCTGTTCGCTGTCCTCGGCCCACGGCCGTGGAAGCTGGTGCTCATAGAAGATCCCGAACCGCATCGTTCCCCCGTTCCGCGACTGTGCCGTCTCAGTGGATTAGATCACAACGACGGCCTCGCACTGTCGTCGAACTCATCGATCGCGCCACTTCGGAGTCTTGTTTGCGATCACCGCAGCGGCTGCTTCCCGGTAGTTCTCCTCGGTCATCATGAGCTCGAGTCGTCGTTGCCCATCTCGCACGGCGGCGGCTGGATCGTTGACGACTGCGCCCATCGATAGTTGCTGTTTCGTCGCGCGCAGGCTGTGCGGGCTGACGCGTTCGATGAGCTCGCGTGCGTATTCCGTCGCGGTCTCCACTACGAGCTCGGGTTGTACGCATCGGTTCACCAGCCCGATGCGCTCGGCCTCGTCAGCTTCGAAGACGCGGCTCGACAACAATAGGTCGGCGGCCCGGGTCTGACCGATCAGTCTCGGGAGCAGCCACGCAAGCCCGTACTCCGCAGGGAGGTTCAGGCGCCCGTGCGCTGTGGTCATGCGTGCCCCGGCCGCCGCGAAGCGAAGGTCACACCAGCAGGCAAGCGCCAGACCCACACCGGCAGCAGCACCGTTGATGGCGGCGATCGTGACGGTGTCGAGGCCCAAGAAGTATGCGAAGTCGGCGTCGAACTCGTCTCTACGACCGTAGCCGGGCATCGCAAGGTCGTCCGGTGTGCCTGCGTCGTAGCCACCCCGTTCGGCGTGGCCCTCGAGCGCCTTGAAGTCGGCCCCTGGGCAGAATGCTCCACCGGCCTCGTCGCCAGTGATGATGACGACCCGCACCGCTCGATCGGATTCGGCCTCGGTCAGCAGATGCCGCAGCTCGGTGTGCATGCGACCGGTCCAGGCGTTGTGGGACTCGGGTCGTGCGAGCGTGAGCGTCGCGATGCCCTCGGTGACCGCCCACCGCGTGGTCTTGAGCTCCATCGATCCTCCTGTCGAGGGTTCGGCCGACATCATCGCATGGCGATGGCCACGGGCGTCGGGCGACGAAAACACCCGAGCCCCGGCCTATGGGGGAAGGCCGGGGCTCGGAGTCTCTCGGGATGGGATGGGTGGAGAGAGCTGTCAGAACTCCTCGTCGAACGCCACGTCGCCCTCGACGCCGATCTGATAAGCCGCGACCTTGCGCTCGAAGAAGTTGGTGAGCTCTTGCACGTCCTGGAGCTCCATGAAGGCGAACGGGTTGGTCGTGTTGTAGCGGCGTTCGAGTCCTAGCTGCGCGAGCCGCTGATCGGCGACGAATTCGAGGTACTGGCGGGTGTCGCTGAGGCTCATGCCTGCGACTCCCTCACCGAGGACGTCGGCCGCGAACTGATACTCGCACTCGATGGCCTCGTCGATCATCTCGGTGATCTGGTTGCCGAGATCCTCGTCGAAGAGGTGCGGTTGTTCCTTTCGCACGGTGGCGATGACCTCGAAAGCGAAGTTCATGTGACAGCTTTCGTCGCGAAACACCCAGTTGGTGCCCGAGGCGAGGCCGTTTAGCAGGCCCTTCGACCGCAGGAAATAGACGTAGGCGAAGGCGGCGAAGAAGAACAGGCCTTCGATGCATGTGGCGAAGCAGATCAGGTTCAACAGGAACCGCTTGCGATCTTCGTCGCTCTCGCATTGGTCGATGTCGTCGATCGAGCCGATCCATTTGAAGCAGAACTCGGCCTTTTGGCGAATCGACGGGATGTTCTCGACCGCGGCGAAGGCGGCTTCGCGCTCGGACATGTCGGGGATGTAGTTGTCGAGAAGCGTCAAATAGAACTGCACGTGCAGCGCTTCTTCGTACAGCTGGCGCGAGAGGTACATGCGGGCTTCGGGCGCGTTGATGTGCTTGTAAAGGTTGAGGACGAGGTTGTTGGCCACGATCGAGTCACCGGTCGCGAAGAACGCGACCAGCCGGTTCACCAGGTGACGCTCGGCGGGCAGCAGCTTGCGGTCGAGATCGACGAGGTCGTCGCTGAAGTCGATCTCCTCGACGGTCCAGGTGTTCTTGATCGCGTCGCGATACATGTCATAGAAGGCCGGATAGCGCATCGGCCTCAACGTCAGATCGAACCCGGGGTCGAGGATGTTGCCGCGCTGGGCTCCGGTCTGTTGGGCCGGCGCTTGTTCGGGCGCGGGGGCGGCCGGCTGCGCGGCGCCGAGGTCGTAGGCGTTGTCGGTGAGTGCCATGTTCAGCGGTCCCTTTCGTATGGCGACGTGTTCGGCCGGCTCAGTCGCAGGCTTCGCAGGATTCGGGGTTCTCGAGCGAGCAGGCGACCGCTTCGGTATCGGTGAAGGTCGCCGTCGTCGTCTTGTTGATGCGCGTCGCCGGTCGCGAACGCAGGTAGTAGGTGGTCTTGAGCCCCTGCTTCCACGCGTGCAGGTACATCGAGCTGAGCTTGCCGATCGTCGGTGACTCCATGAAGAGGTTCAGCGACTGGCTCTGGTCGATGAAGGCTCCGCGCCGCGCAGCCATGTCGATCAGAGCCCGCTGCGGCAGCTCCCAAGCTGTGCGGTAGAGCAGCTTGAGGTCGTCGGGCATGCCCTCGACGTCCTGGATCGAGCCCTCGGACTGCTTGATCGCCGTCGCCATCTCGTCGTTCCAGAGGCTCCGTTCCTGCAGGTCGCGAACGAGATATCTGTTGATCTGTAGGAACTCACCCGAGAGCGTCTCGCGCTTGAAGAGGTTCGACACCTGCGGCTCGATGCACTCGTAGCAACCGGCGATCGACGCGATGGTGGCGGTGGGAGCGATCGCCATGAGCAGTGAGTTTCGAAGCCCGTGGTTGTCGATGCGCTGGCGCAACGCGTCCCAATCGAGGTCTTCGGAGGGCTTGATGCCCCACAGGTCGAACTGAAGGGATCCACCGGCTGCGCGGGTGTCTGCGAAGTTCGGGTGAGGCGCACCAGCGTCCTCCGCGAGCGCCGATGACGCCCACAGCGCGTGGAAATAGATGTGTTCGGTGATTCGCGTCGAGAGCTCTTCGGCCTCGGGGCTGTCGAACGCGAGACCGAGTTTGAAGAACACATCCTGTAGACCCATGAGCCCGAGCCCGATCGGCCGCCAGGCCTCGTTGGATCGAGCGGCTTCGTCGGTGGGGTAGAAGTTGATGTCGATCACGCGGTCGAGGAAAGGCACCGCTGTGCGCACGACCTCGCCTAGGCGCGAGTAGTCGAATTCGCCGTCGTGCACGAGGCGGCTCAGGTTGACCGAACCGAGGTTGCAGACAGCGGTCTCGTCCTGGTTTGTGACCTCGATGATCTCGGTGCAGAGATTGGACAGATGTACGACTCGACCGTTGCTGCCGGTCTGGTTGCACTTCGAGTTGGAGGCGTCCTTGAACGTCATCCAGCCGTTGCCGGTCTGAGCGAGCGTGCGCATCATGCGCCCGTAGAGGTCTCGCGCCGGCACCTGCTTTTCGTAAAGGCCGTCTTCTTCGGCCTTCTGGTAGGCGGACCGGAAGTCCTCGCCGTAGAGGTCGCAGAGATGCGGCACCTTCTTCGGGTCGAACAGCGACCACTGCCAGTCGTTCTCGACCCTCTCCATGAACAGGTCGGGGACCCAGTTGGCGAGGTTGAGGTTGTGGGTCCGGCGTGCGTGATCGCCGGTGTTGTCGCGAAGCTCGAGGAAGTCCTCGATGTCGGCGTGCCAGCTCTCGAGGTAGACACAGGCTGCGCCTTTGCGTCGACCGCCCTGGTTCACTGCGGCGACCGACGAATCGAGTGTGCGAAGCCACGGGATGATTCCGTTGGACAGTCCGTTGGTGCCCTTTATGAGCGACCCCTTGGCCCGGATGCGGTGGTAGGCGAGACCGATCCCTCCGGCGAACTTCGAGAGTCGAGCGACGTCCTTGTATCGGTCGTAGATGCCGTCGAGCGAGTCGAGCGGCGAGTCGAGGAGGTAACACGAAGACATCTGCGGGTGTGCGGTGCCGGAGTTGAACAGCGTTGGGCTCGAGGGCAGGTATTCGAGCGACGAGATGAGTCGATAGAAGGTGACCGCCGCCTCGGGTGTGGTGGCGAGGCCGCAAGCGACACGAAGGAAGAAGTACTGCGGGGTCTCGATGACCTGGCGGGTGTCGGGATGACGCAGCAGGTAGCGGTCATAGACGGTTCGCAGGCCGAAGAACTCGAACAGCTTGTCGTTGGCGGGTTCGATCGTGTCGTTGAGCTTGCGAGCCGCAGCCGAGATGAACTCCGCGATGTCGTCGCCGATCAGACCGAGGCGGTGCCCGGTGGCAATCGACTGTGAGAACGAGTGGATGTCCTGGTTGCGCACCTCTTTGTCGATGACCGTCGACAGCAGGCGTGCGGCGAGGCGGGAGTAGTTGGGCTCCTCGACGATGAGCCCGGCAGCGGTGCGGATAGACAGCTCATCGAGCTCCTCGGTGGTCGAGCCGTCGCAGAGCCCTGAGATGGTGCGGGTGGCCACACGCATGGGGTCAACCCCGGGCAGCCCGTCGCCGCAGCGGGCGACGGCGCGCACGATCTTGTTGACGTCGACGGGCTCGAGATCACCGTTGCGCTTTCGAACCTGCATAGTTGGCGCAGCGCCGGAGTCGTCGGTGATGGTGACCTCGTCGGGTTCGACCTCACGCCTGCTCGGTGTGTCGGAGACGAGCGTGTCGTCGGTCAGCGCCATTGTTTTCGGTCCCTCCGGTTGCCCCGTATCGACCGACGCCGCGAGTGACCGGATGAACAGGAGGTCGTACGCGGGCGCCGGGACCGTCCATTACACAGGTGTAATTACACCAACGCAAGTGTTGTTTCGCCTGCCGCCGAGGAGTCCGGAAATCCGCGGAATTTTCCCCGCGCGCGAATCACATCGCGAATGACAAAGTTGTGATTTGGCCACCTGAGTAGGACAGGGGGACAGACCCCGCGTCCTGTTCAGGTGCCGTTGAGGCGTCCCGCGACCGCCGCGAGCGCGTCGAGATCGTCGCCCTGGAGGACCGGGTAGTTGAAGCCCCAACGTTCACGACGGGACTGGAGCGACTCGACGATCTCGTCGACCGAGCCGACGAGCGTCGCCGGACTGTCGGCGACCGCGTCCGGCGTGGTGCCGAACATGGCGGCGATGCCTTCGAGCGCCCCCTCGCGGTCGTCGGTGACCATCGACACCATCGTCAGCGACGACAGGTCGAGGTCGTCGAATCGATCCCCAGCCGCATCTCGCACCCACTCGAGCTTGCGATCGTAAGCCTCGGGCATCGAGTCGGCGATGGCGTCCTCACCGATCTCACCGCTGCGCAGGTTTGCGGTGACCCCGACGATGTCGGCGTTGCGAGCCGCGACCCCGAGCATCCTCTTGCCTCCGCCGCCGATGAGCAACGGAAGCGGCGACTGCACCGGTTTGGGAAGCCCGTCCATGTCGGTCACCGAATAGTGCGCTCCGTCGAAGCTGAACGGCCCGTCGCCGAGCAGTCCACGAACGACCGCGATCGACTCCTCGAGCCGTTCGATGCGCAGACCAGGTCGTTCGTAGGGCATGCCGGCCGCTTCGTAGTCGGTGCGCATCCATCCGGCTCCAAGCCCCAGCTCGACCCGTCCGCCGGAAAGCACGTCGAGCGAAGCGGTCTCCTTGGCGACGATCACCGGGTGGCGGTAATCGTTGCCCAACACGAGGGCCCCGACCCTGAGAGTTGTCGTCGCTGCTGCAGCCACAGCCAGTGCCGTGAACGGCGCCAGCTGATCGTCGAAGTGATCGGGCACGAAGAGAGTCGAGAACCCAGCGTCTTCGGCCCATCGAGCACTCTCGGGCCAGCTCGTGTCGCCGATCGGGTGCGAAAGCTGGAGTCCGAATCGAAACGGTCTCGGCATTTTGGTCTCCTCGGTGGTGGCGTCGCGGCGAATCTACCCGCGGTCGCGCCTTACACTCGCCCCCTATGGGTTCTCGGCGTCACGCTCGGGTGATTCCGACGGTCGCATCTGCTCTGCTATGGGCTCTGCTCGGAGGTTGTTCCGACGACGGCTCGAACGACAATGGCTGGGCCGACCTCACCGATCTGCCGGAGAATGCAATGCTCGCTCGGACCATCGACGGCGACAGTTTCGAGCTGACTATCGACGGGCAGGTCGTCGAGGCGCGCCTGATCGGTGTGAACGCGAACGAAGGCGACGAGTGTTTCGGTGCCGAGGCGGCCGAGCACCTCGACCTGCTGGCCGCCGACGCTCCGCTTCGGGTGACCGGCGACGAACGCGACGACTTTGGGCGGCGGCTCGTCTATGTCGTAGTCCGCGCGCCCGAGGGTGACTTTGATCTGGGTGCCGAGCTGGTGCGCACCGGAATGGCAGTGGCGCGCGGCGATCACCCTCGCTCCGAGGAGTACGAGGCAGTCGAGGACGAGGCTCGAGACAACGGTGTCGGATTGTGGGCGACCGATGCATGCGGAGCATCGACGGCGGCTGAAGTCGCGATTTCGGACCTGAATGTCGACGCACCGGGAAGCGATGTCGACAATCCAAACGGCGAGTGGATCGAACTGACCAACGAGGGTGATGCGCGCGTGTCGCTCGAGGGATGGTTGGTACGCGACGAGTCGACGCGGCACCGTTACGTCTTCGGTGCGCTGACCCTCGATGCCGGCGAGCGGGTACGCCTCTTTTCGGGCTGCGGGTCCGACGGTGGCGGAGAGCTGTATTGGTGCGACGCCGCCGGGCCGGTCTGGAACAACGACGGCGACACTGCGATGCTGCTCGACCCTTCGGGCAACCAGGTCGACGTCTGGGCCTACTGATCGCCACCTCTTCCCAAAATTTGGTGGGTAATCCACGCCAGACGTGGGTTTTCCTCCCCAGAACGGAGATTCGTGCGCGCGCTAGCGTTGGGCCGTGTACGAAAAGGGTCTGCACGAGCTTGGCGACGACCTCTTCGCCTACCTCCAGCCCGACGGCGGCTGGGGCTGGTCGAACGCCGGGTTGATCGCGGCCGAGGGCGCTTCGCTGCTCGTCGACACGTTGTTCGATCTTCCGCTGACCCGGGCGATGCTCGACACGATGGCTCCGGTCACCCGCAGGCGGCCCATCTCCACGCTTGTCAACACTCATGCGAATGGCGACCACTGTTATGGCAACCAGCTCGTCGAGGGCGCGTCGATCGTCGCGTCGTCGGCGTCGGCCGCCGAGATGGACGAGGTTCCCCCTTCGAGGTTGTCGATGCTGCTCGAGACCGACCTCGGAGCGGAGGCAAACGCCTACATCGCCGCCGCGTTCGGACCGTTCGCCTTCGACGGCATCGATGTCCCGCCCGTCGACCGAACTTTCGACGAGCGACTCGAGCTCGAAGTCGGCGGCCGTGTTGTCGAGCTGATCGAGGTAGGCCCTGCACACACCGCCGGCGACGTGCTCGCGCATGTGCCCGATGCCAACGCGATGTTCACCGGCGACATCCTCTTCGTCGACGGCACACCGATCATCTGGAACGGTCCGGTGTCGAACTGGGTCGCCGCTTGCGACCTGATGCTGTCCCTCGAACTAGCCGTGATCGTTCCCGGCCACGGGCCCTTGACCGACGACGATGGCGTGCGAGCGACCCGGGACTATCTGACATGGCTCGAAGAGGAGGCGCGCACGCGACACGCCGCCGGACAGGCGGTCGTCGATGCGGCGTTCGACATCGACCTCGGCGCCTACGCCGACTGGGGCGAGTCCGAGCGGGTCGTGCTCAACCTCGATGCGATCTACCGGGAGCTCGACCCCGGCCATGAACCCCTTCCGCTCCCCGAGGCGTTCACGGTGATGCAGAAGCTGCTCAGGCGCTGACGGTCGGGGAGTCGGCCACACGAAGCCCGATGCGAGCCGATTCGTCGGAGATCTTGATGTCGCTGGCGACGAGCCCATCGGCGATCGGTCCGTAGACGACGTCTGTAGCCAACACCTGGTCGGCGACGTAGCGCTCGTGGGCCTTCACGGCGCGCGCGGCATGGTCGGGGAGGTCGAGATGCAGATCGATGCGGTCTGTGACGATCAGGTCGGCATCCTTGCGGGCCTGCTGGACATGTCGCACGACGTCGCGTGCCAGCCCTTCGGCCTCGAGCTCGGGACTGAGATCGGTATCGAGAACGACGAGGCCGTCGTGGTCGTTGAGCGATGACGCCGTCGTGTCGCCGTCGGCTTCGACGGCGAGCTCGAATTCACCCTCGGTGAGGGTGTGTCCGGCGATGGAGATCGAGCCGTCGTCGTTGCGAGACCACTCGCCGTCTCGGGCTGCTGCGAACACGGTCTGCACATCACCACCCAGACGGGGGCCGAGAACCTTGCCGTCGGGGCGGAGCACCATCGCAGCGGGTCCCTCGGTCGATGCCGTCAGTGCGACCTCTTTCACGTTGACCTCGTCGGCGACGAGATCGGTGAAATCGCCAAGTGCCGCGGCGCCAGTTCCGGCGACCGTCAGTTTGGCGAGGGGAAGCCGAACTCGCAGGCCCTCGGCCTCGCGTAGCGCGAGCGTGGTCGAGCACACGTCGCGGGCGAGGTCCATGGCCGCCACGAGATCGTGTTCGTCGGGCAGATCGGAGGGGTCGGGCCAGTCGGTGAGGTGCACCGACACATCCTCAGTTCCGTGAAGCCCTCGGTAGATCTCCTCCATCACGAGCGGGAGGAAGGGTGCAGCCGCCCGCGCGAACGTGGTCATCACCGTGAACAAAGTGTCGTAGGCGTCGGCCTTGTCGGCGTTGTTCTGGTCTCCTGCCGGTGCCCAGAACCGGTCACGGCTGCGTCGGATGTACCAGTTGTTGAGCGCGTCGATGAAACCGTGGAGGTGCCCGGCGGCGCCCGGAAGGTCGTAGGCGTCCATCGACTCGGTCACCGAGACCACCATCTCCCGGGTCTTCGCCAGGATGTAGCGGTCGAGCACGTCGGTGGCGTCGGTGCGCACCTGTGCGCGATGACCGTCGATGTTCGCGTACTGCACGAAGAACCGGTAGGCATTCCAGACCGGCAACAGCACCTGGCGGACGACGTCGTCGATGCCCGCGTCGGAGATGCGGGTGTCGCCGCCGCGCACGATGGGGTTGGACATGAAGTACCAGCGCAGCGCGTCGGCTCCCTGACGGTTGAATATCTCCTCGGGCTCGGTGTAGTTGCGAAGCCGCTTCGACAACTTGTCGCCATCCTCGGCGAGCAAGATGCCGTGACAGATGACGTTCTGGAATGCGGGACGGTCGAACAGCGCTCCCGCGAGGACGTGAAGTGTGTAGAACCATCCTCGCGTCTGGTTGATGTACTCGACGATGAAGTCCGCTGGGAAGTGGGTCTCGAACCACTCCTTGTTCTCGAACGGGTAGTGCACCTGCGCGAACGGCATCGACCCCGACTCGAACCAGCAGTCGAGCACCTCTGGAATACGGCGCATCATCGACTCGCCCGATGGATCGTCGGGATTCGGGCGGACTAGCTCGTCGATGGTCGGGCGGTGAAGGTCGTCGGGCCGAACGCCGAAGTCGGCCTCGATCTCGTCGAGGCTTCCGTAGACGTCGATGCGGGGATAGTCGGGGTTGTCGCTGCGCCAGACGGGCAGCGGTGTCCCCCAGAATCGGTTGCGGCTGATCGACCAATCCCGCGCACCTTCGAGCCACATTCCGAACCGGCCATCGCGCACGTGGTCGGGAACCCAGTTGATCTGTTGGTTGAGTTCCATGAGCCGGTCGCGGATGGCTGTGACCTCGACGTACCACGAGTTCATCGCGCGGTAGATGATGGGCGTGTCTGTGCGCCAGCAGTGCGGATAGTTGTGTTCGTAGGTGTCGTGACGGACGATGTGGCCGGCGTCTTTGAGGTACCGAATGATCACCGGGTTGGCGTCGAAGACGTTGTCGCCCGCCCAATCTGTGACCACGTCGGTGAAACGGCCCTGGTCGTCGACGGGCACGAAACGATCGGTCAGCTCGATGCCGTTGGACTCGCAGACGACGTGGTCGTCCTCACCGAAGCCCGGCGCCATGTGGACCACGCCGGTGCCGTCGTCGGTGTCGATGAAATCGGCGGAAACAACGCTGAAATAGGCGCCCTGGCCGGACATGTCCGCGAAGTAGTCGAACAGCGGCGTGTACCGGCGACCGACGAGGTCGGTGCCTCGCATGGTGGCGACGATCTCCCCGCCACCGAGCTGGGGCTCGTATCGGTCGCGAGCGTCGGCGGCGAGCACGTAGTTGGCTCCGTCGTGTGCCACGACGGAGTAGATGACGTCGGGGGCGACGGCCAGCGCGAGGTTGGACGGCAGGGTCCAGGGTGTGGTCGTCCAGGCGAGGATGCGGAGCGGCCCTGGGTCGCCGTCGGCCGGTTCGAGGTCGAAGGCGACCGTGATCGCGGGGTCCTGGCGCGGTCGGGTTGCATCGTCGAGTCGTATCTCGCTGTTGGAGAGGGGGGTCTCGGCGCCCCACGAGTACGGCATGACGCGGTACGCCTCGTAGATGAGGCCCTTCCTCCACAACTCGGAGAACGCCCAGATGAGCGACTCCATGTAATCGTGGTCCATCGTCTTGTAATCGTTCTCGAAGTCGACCCAGCGGGCCTGTCGGGTGACCGTCTTCTCCCACTCACCGGCGTAGCGCAGCACCGAGGTGCGGCAGTAGTCGTTGAAGCGGGCGATGCCGTATTCGATGATGTCGGCTCGCCCGCTGACCGGGAGCTCCTTCTCGGCTTCCATCTCAGCCGGTAGCCCGTGACAGTCCCACCCGAAGCGACGATCGACCTTGTGGCCGCGCATCGTCTGGTAGCGGGGTACGACGTCCTTCACGTATCCGGTCAGTAGGTGGCCGTGGTGCGGGAGGCCGTTTGCGAACGGCGGCCCGTCGTAGAAGACGTACTCGTCGTCGTTGACCCGCTGGTCGATCGACTCCGCGAATGTGCCCTTTTCTGCCCACAGTTCGAGGATGCGCTGTTCGATGGCAGGGAAGTCGGGCTTCTCGTCGACGGATCGATAGGGCGCGTTCGGCTCCATGGCTATGGAAGGCTACCTTTGCGACGCTCCTACGTCGGCCGGCCGTCTCCGAAGAGACGGCCGGCCGGGGCAGGTGGGGTTGTGTTTCTCCCAAACGGGAGATCTGTTGTGTTCGTCAGGGGCGCCGGTACCGGCGTGTGGCGAACGCGATCTTGGTGTTGCGACCTGGGCCGCTGAGAACGATGAACAAGGCCCCGGCGGTGAAGAGTGCGAGCGCTGCGAGCACCGTGTCGGCGGCTCGAAGGGTGAGGCCGGTCTCGGGCAGCTCGTCGGGGGCCGCCGCTGTCGCCTCGCTGGTCGTCGTGGTTGCCGTCGTCGAGGTCACCGGTTCCTGCTCGCAGTCGGCGGCGACCGTGGCTGTTGCGATGGAGATGCCGTCCAGGCTCACGTCGGCGGTGTAGTCCTCGTCCTCGGCCGCCGGCAGCATGTACCGGTATTGCGAGCTGGCGGCGATGGCGACGTCTTCGGGGTCTTTTTCGCCGACGGTGACCTGGACGGTCACCGAACCCGGTGAGCTGTTCTCGATCAGGAAGTTAGGGTCGGGCTCACAGCCATCGACGACGACCACGTTGACGGTGTCGATGTCCTGCAGGGCGTTCGCACGTGTTGAGGTGAGGATCATCGTTGCTGCTACTAGCGCGGCCGCGGCGAACGAAAGCATGAACGTCATCCGCATCGCCGCCTCCAGGTCCGTCTCGCCCTCGCACATTCGTGCGTGACAACGAGAGTGGCCGACCGACTAGGCGGCGTGAATAGGCCATCGGGACTGTTCTGGGGAGCAAAACCCACCGTATGGGTGGGTTTTGCTCCAAATTTCGGGGTCGGTCAGCCGAGTGTGCCTGCGTCGCGCAGCTCTGCGATGCGAGCGTCGTCGTAGCCGAGCAGTTCTGACAGCACTTCGTCGGTGTGCTGCCCGACGGTCGGCGCCATCGTTGGCGTGGGGAGCGATTCTCCGATCACGTTGACGGGCAACGGGAGCTGTTCGGCTCCGACATCGTCGATCGAATGGAAAGGCATGCGGTGCTGGAACTGCGGGTCGTCGACGATGGTCTTGGAGGTGTTGACCGGAGCGATCGGCGTGTTGTGGTCGTTCGAAAAGGCGATCCACTCCGCGCAAGTCTTCGTGCGGAAGACGTCGCGCAGGATCGCTTGGAGCTCGAGGTTCCCGCGGGCGTGGTCTGCGTAGGTCGATCCGGGCCAGCGCTCGAAGAGATCGGGCCTGTCGATCCCGTCGCAGAAGTTCTTCCAGAAGGCTTGCTCGGACGCCATGAACAGCACATGTCCGTCAGAGGCCTCGTATATCTGGTAGCGGACCCCCTCCCACATGCCGGCGAGACCCGGCTCGCGTCGCTCGTAGTCGTCTGCGGGGTTGCCGGTCACCGTCTCCTCGTCGCGTTCATAGGCCCGGTAGGTCTCGATGCGGTACCAGTCCATGTAGGCGGCGGCGTCGGACTGGGCGACCTCCATGGCGCATCCCTCACCGGTACTTCTCGCGCGCACGATTCCGGCGAGCAGCCCTACGGCGCCGAGCATCGGGCCGACGTTGATGCCGATGTTCGGCATGTTCGGCATGCGGGTGAATCCGTCGTCGTCGACAACGGGAGGGATCTGGCCCGCCCAGGTGTCGTAGGCGATGCCATGGCTCGGCATGTCTTTGTACGGGCCGGTGGCGCCGTAGCCGGAGATCGTGATGAAGACGATCGCCGGGTTGATCTCCTTGAGGTCCTCGTAGCCGAGCCCGAGCTTGGCCAAACCTCCTGGACGCATCGCTTCGACCACGGCATCCGCTCCGCGCACGAGCTCCTTGTATATGTCGAGCCCAGCGGGGTCCTTGAGGTTGAGTGTGATGCTTCGCTTGTTGCGATGCGTGTGCAGGTGCAACAGGCTGTTTCCGTCGATGATCGGCCAGGTCATCTGTCGGATGTAGTCGCCTTGGGGCGGCTCCACCTTGATGACATCGGCGCCCATGTCGGACAGGAACGTTGACACGAGGCCCGGGCCGAGAAGCGAGCTCTCGATAACCCGTACGCCGTCGAGCAGCGGGGGACGATCGGTCATGGCGGGTGATTGTAGGACGCGCGTAGGGTAGAACAGGTTCTCATCAAGCTGGAGGCTCCATGGCGACGGTCGATTTCGCGGCGTTCGACGCCGACAACCACTACTACGAGGCCGAGGATGCGTTCACTCGGCACGTGGATCCCAAGATGGCGAAACGCACGATCCAGTGGGCTGATATCGACGGTCGGAAGCGGCTGCTGGTAGGCGGTCGGGTGAACCGGTTCATCCCGAACCCGACCTTCGATCCGGTCGCTCGGCCGGGCTGTCTCGACGAGTACTTCAGGGGCCGCAAGTCGGCGGCCGACATACGCGAGGCTTTCGGCGAGCTCGAACCGATCCACGACTCCTATCGCGACCGCGACGCACGTCTGCGCGTCATGGACGACCAGGGTCTCGAGTCGACGTTCATGTTCCCGACACTCGGTGTGGGCATGGAGTCGGCGCTCGAACACGACACCGACGCGATGCTCGCCGCCTTCAGCGCATTCAACCGCTGGATCGACGAGGACTGGGGTTTCGCCTACCAGGATCGGCTCTTCGGCGCGGCGTACATCACGCTCGCCGACGTCGACTGGGCCCTCGACGAGCTGGCTTGGGCGCTGGAAAGAGATCTGCGCGTCGTCAACATGCGTCCGGCGCCGGTACGGACCCGCGACGGCCACCAGCGGTCGCTCGGCCACCCCGACCACGATCGCTTCTGGCAGGCCGCTGACGATGCCGGCATCACGATCGCCTTTCACGCCGGCGATGCCGGATACGGCTTTCTGCTCGACTACTGGGGACTCGATTCGGAGTTCGAGGCGTTCCGCTACTCCCCGCTTCGGTCGCTGCTGACCTACTCGCCGATCTCCGATGCCATGGCGTCGATGATCGCTGAGGGGGTGTTCACCCGCTATCCGAGGTTGCGAGCGTGCACGATCGAGAACGGCTCGGAGTGGGTCGGCCCGCTCTTCAAGAAGATGAAGAAGGCATACGGGCAACATGCCCACGAGTTCGCCGAGGACCCGATCGAGACGTTCCGCCGGCACGTGTGGGTGTCTCCGTACTACGAGGACGACTTGTTCGAGCTGGCTGAGATGATCGGGGTCGATCGCATGATCTTCGGCTCCGACTATCCCCACGCCGAGGGACTCGCCGACCCGGTCGCGTTCGTCGACGACCTCGACGGGTTCGACGAAGAGGCGGTTCGCAAGATCATGCGCGACAACGGTCTGCCGCTCACCGTTCGAGCCTGAGCGCGCCATACCGTGCCACCGAGTCGCCCGATCGTGGTGTTCGATCTCGGCAACGTGCTGATTCCGTGGAGTCTCGAAGCTCTCTACGATCGCGTCATCGACGACCCCGACCGACGGGAGCGCTTCCTCGCCGACGTGTTCACACCGGCGCAGAACGCCAGGCTCGACCGTGGCGAATCGCTGACGTCGCTCGTGGCAGCGCTGAGGAGCGAGTTCCCCGAGTGGGCCGACGAAGTCGCGGCGTTCGAACACCGCTGGATCGAGACGCTCGGCGAGCCCATCGAGGAGAGCGTCGCCATACTCGACGAGCTGGTCGAAGCTGGCGTCCGGTGTTTCGCTCTCTCGAACTGGGGCGCCGAGACCTTCGAGCTCGCCCGACCCCGACTGCGTTTCCTCGACCGGTTCGAAGGCGTTGTCATCTCGGGTTTCGAGGGTGTCGTCAAACCGAGCCCCGAGATCTTCGGGCTCCTGTCTCAACGCCACGGTTTCGCTCCGGACGATGCCGTGTTCATCGACGACAGCCGGGCCAACGTCGACGCGGCGGCGGCGCTGGGCTTCGACGCGATCGCGTTCACCGACCCCGACGCCCTGCGCACGGCACTCGTCGAACGCGGCTTCGCTGTGGGAGCAGCCCGCGCATGACCGATCCCCCGACTCCGCCCGCCGACTGGTACCCCGACCCCGAGGTCGACGGCCGCCTCCGCTACTGGGACGGCGAGCACTGGACCGACCATGTTCACGGCGAGGTCGCACCCGAGCCTGCGCTGCCGACGCGAGCCGATCTTCACCATCGAAACGATACGAGGCCGGCCCTGGGCACGCCGCACCCGGCCAAGGCAGGGCTGGCCTTCCTCATCGCGGCAGGCTTTGTGGCCGGCCTCTACCTTCCCTTCGTCGAAGGCGGCTCGGTCACATTGAAGCTGAGCGACGACGGCAACTACATCTTCACGTTCCTCGTCGGTGCTGCGCTCATCGTCTTCGGTGCGGTCCGCGCGCTGGCCGACAGGCCTGACGGGTTGCCTTTCGCTGTCGGCGTAGCCATCCCAATCGCGTGTTTCGCTGCGGTCTTGGTTCGGGTATGGAGTCGATCGACCTTCGGTTCAACGCCTGATGTCAAACCTGGGCTGTATGTATTCGCGCTCACGGTTCTAATCACCGCCGTCGCTATCGGACCCGTGCTCGTGGCGAGTGTCGCGAGCCGTCGCGTTCGTGCACCTTCACCCCTGCTGGTGCCCCTGGCGGTCGTCGCCAGTGTCGGCACCTCTACGGCGGTCCTCGTTCCTCCAGATGGCCTCGCCGTTTGGGCTCACCTGTCGGGCGGCGACGGGTGGGTCGGCGCATCCTCGGTTGTTCTGATCGCCGCGCCCGTCGTCGCGACACTTCTGTTCGCGGCGAGGAGGACCGTCCCGGCGGCGGCGCTGAGCCTCGGCGTCTTCGTCGGCATGCTGGTCGTGTTGGCGCCGCCGCTCGTGAACGACGAGACCAACGTGTTGGCATCGCGCCTCGACTGGCTGTTCTACGCCTCGATCGGGCTCGGGGTCGTCGTGACGGCGATAGCGGCGACCGGCGAGGCGGCAGAACGCCAGGGGTTCGAGACAGCGTGACCGGCGATCTCGGTGGTCGAGAGCGCGCGGTGCTCGACCTGCTCCCCGAGGGTGTGCCGGCGCTGGCGCGGAGCTGGGGCCGACTGGGGTCGACGCTGCTCGGCCGGGATGCCGATGGGTTCGAGGCGGTCGAGCGCGATGTGGTGCTCCCGGTTGCCGTAGAACCCGATTGGCCCGGCCCCGCGCCGCCACAGAGCGTCCCGGGTGGGTGGGTTCAGGCCGACCTGGCCGACGACGACGCGGAGGCGTTCGCAGTGGTGCGCTCCATCGTCGACTCCGGTGCAGGCCCCGAGGACATAGCGGCCGAGGCGCAGCGTTGGCGCCTACCCGTGCTGCCCTACCGATCCGAGCCGTGGACCGGCGAGCCGTTGCCGTTCTCCGCCGATCCCGACAGCGCCGCCGCGCTTCACGACGGCCATCTACGGGGCCGTCTCGTCGTCGACCTGACCGCGTTGTGGGCGGGTCCGCTCGCGACGAAGAAGCTGGCCGAGGCCGGTGCGACGGTGGTGAAGATCGACCCCCACTGCCGCCCGGACGGTTTTCGAGCGCAGCCCAACCTCTATTCCGAGCTCAACGGCGACAAGGACATCGTCGATCTCGACCTGCGCCTCGACCGCGACCGGGAGCGATTCGAACAACTCGTCGCCGATGCCGATCTGCTCGTCGACTCGTTCAGCCGCCGGGTGTTGCCGAACTTCGGGTATCGCCGACGTGATCTGAGCTCCCTGAACCCACGGCTTGCGACCCTGTCGATCGTCGCGTTTCCGCTCGGGTGCCCGGAACAGGATTGGCTCGCGTACGGGACCGGCATCCACGCTGTCGCAGGCTTCGGCCTCGTTCAAGGCCGCGCGTCGGCAGCACCCGTCGCCTACCCAGACGTGCTGGCGGGATATGCCGCGTTCGTCCGCTCGCTCGAGATCATTGACACGGCCGAGCACGCAGAAGTGACGTTGATCGGAGCGGCCGCCGCGGTCCATCGCGCGCAGGGCTAGGACACCAGCGCCATCCTCGATTCTCCGGCCACGGAGCGTGTTGGTACGTTGGGCTCCGGGGAGTTGATCATGAGAACACGAACGCGGGCCGTGACGGTGATGATGTCGGCAGTGCTGGTGACAGCACTGCTCGCGTCGTGCGATATCTACGAGGCGCCCGACGACTGCGACGACTGGCGATACGGCGTCATCGACGAACCAGACCCATCCGAGCTGCCGCCCGAGTACGACCGTGACCAATACAAGCTGACCTCGCGGCGTGCGACCCACGACGGGCTCGACCAGTCGATTCAGAACCACTGCGGTCAAAAGGGTGCGGCGGTCGATCTCGCGTGGGGCGTGACGCAGGGTCGCGACGACATCCTCATCGCCGTCCTTGATTCGGGTATCGAGTGGCGAAACGCGTCGGCGATGGCGGACCTCGCCACAACCGCCCACATCAACCCGGCCGAGGCCCGACCGGCGGGCAGCCCGCCCGACGGCGACACCAACGGTGACGGCGTGTTCGACATCACCGACTTCGGCGACATCGCCGACTTGAATGGCAACGGCGTCGCCGACCCCGAGGATCTCATTCTCGACCCGACGTACAACGACGGCGTGGACAACGACGGCAACGGCTACGTCGACGACATCTCCGGTTGGGACTTTCTATACGGCGACAACAATCCCCTCGACACGGTGGAGTATGGCCACGGCACCGGCGAGGCCAAGGACTCGGTCGCCGCAGCCAACGGCACCGGGTCGGTCGGCACCTGTCCGGATTGCCGTCACATCCCGGTGCGGGTCGGCGACTCATTCATCGCCGACGGCGGGCGCTTCGCCGCCGGAGTTCTGTTCGCTCTCGATTCCGGCGCCGACGTGGTGCAGGAGGCGCTCGGCGTCATCAGCAACCCTCGTCAGGCGCAGCAGGCTATCGACGCCGCCTATCGCCGAGGGGTGGTGGTTGTGGCATCGATGGCCGACGAGGCGTCCGAGCACGCCAACCTGCCCGCGGCGCTCGACCACACGATGCCGGTCAACTCCATCACCGAGCGTGAAGATCCCATCGCAGGCATCGTCGACGGCTACCTGGCTCTGAACGGTTGCACGAACTTCGGTGGTTATACGTGGGTCTCGGTTTCGTCGTCGTCGTGTTCGTCTGAGGCGACCGGGCTCGGGGCGGGGATGATGGGACTCGTCGAGTCGGCCGCGCGCGAAGCGGGCATCGAGCGGCATCCGGGCAACGTCGGCCCCGCCGAGGGAGGCAATGTGCTCTCGGCGAACGAGGCGATGCAGGTCGTGCAGTCCAACGCCGACGACATCGACTTCTCGACGCCTACCGACACCGACCCCGCAAACAACTTCGATCTGCCGGCAACAGCCGGACTGGTCGAGAACGAGCGATATCAGACACGCGCTGGCTGGGACTACATCAACGGGTTCGGGCGCTTCAATGCCTACGAGTCGGTGCGCAGCGTGCGATTCGGCCTGATTCCCCCCGAAGCCGACATCGCCTCACCTCGGCGCAACGCGGTGCTTCCGGCATCGGGCTCGGTATCGATCACAGGTCGCGTCGCTGCGCGGTTCGCGAAGACGTATGACTACCGGGTCGAGTGGGCTGTTGGGGCGAACCCGCCGGCGCACCCGGCGGCCGACGACTGGCACGTCATCGCTTCGGGCGCGAAGGAGACGGAACCGATCGAGGGAACGCTCGCCACGCTCGACCTCGCTTCGGTCGCCGCCGCGCTACCGGGAGGTGGCTCGGGCGCTTCGGTTGGCGACGACGGGCTACCGGACGGCGACCGCTTCGCCGTTCGCGTTCGGATCGTCGTCACCTCGGCCGACGGCCCCACCGAAGGCCTCGAGGGCGTTGCGCAGAAGCAACTCTTCGTCCACGACGACCCCGACCTCGTCGACGGCTATCCGCGCGACGTCGAGGGAGCCTCAGCCTCGAGCCCCGTGTTCGCCGACCTGGACGACGACGGCGTCGATGAGCTGGTCCTCGCGACCTCCGACGGTTTCGTCCACGCCTACCGCAGCGACGGCAGTGAGCTTCCGGGTTGGCCGGTGCGCACCGAGGTTGCACCGTGGTGGCCCAGCCGGTCGGCGACTGCACAAGCCGACGGCATCGCGCCGATGCGGAGCGGCATCCTCGTCGGCGCGCCGGCCATCGCCGACCTCGATGGACGACCGGGCAGCTCGGGCGTGAAGAACCGGCCCGAAGTGATCGTCACCGACGTCGACGGCAACGTCTGGGCCTGGAACCACCGCGGAAAGCCCGTGAAGGGTTTCCGAGCGGAGCGCGTCGAAGGAGCCCGGCGCTCGAAGGCGCGCGTCAACCTCGACTACTCGCGCGACTCGATCGACGCGCAGGACGAGACGAACCGCACGCAGCCGGCGTTCCTGGCGGCCGCTGCGGTCGGGAATCTCGACGCCGACCCGCAACCCGAGATCGTGGCTGCGGCGCTCGACCGCCATGTTTACGCCTTCAACCACGATGGCACCGCCGTCGACGGGTTCCCGGTGCTGCTGGCCGATCCCGCAAAGGTCGAGTCGGTCGACCCCGACACCCACCGGGTTCAGTGGCGCGCCGACAGCGGCATCGGCCAGAGCGGCGGCATGGTGGTGACACCGGCGCTGTTTGACTTCGACGGCGACGGCCGCGACGAGATCGTCGTCGGAGCCCAGGAGTCCTTTGAAGAACCGCTCGACGCGACGGGGCCGGCGACCCTCGATGCGATCCTCGGTCTGCTCGGAGACACCGGCAACGCCAGGGCGTACATGATCTCGCCCGAGGGCACAGGGGCGTCGAACCCCGACACCAACCCGGGGCATCCGAGCGAACAGGCCTATGTGCCGGGATGGCCCACCGCGATCGGCCAGCTGTTGTTGAACTTGTTGCCGATGATCGGCGATGGCATCGCGACCCAGGCCGCAATCGGCGACGTCCACCCGGCGGAAGGCACCGAGATCGTGATCCAGAGCGCGGGTGGTCCTACCTATGTCCTCGCCGCCGACGGTACGAGCGTGCTCGGTACCGAGGGTGGCAAGAAGGTCACCTCGGCGTGGGCCGGGGGGCTGTTGGGCGAGGGCAACGGGCGTTTCGGCGCGGCTCGAAACACCGACGACATCATCGTTTCGTCGGCGGCGTTCTCGGGACCGTCGATCGGGCTCATCGACGGCGACGCGACCGGCGACTACGCGACGACGACGGCAGGTCTGACCCGCCTCGTCGACGTGCAGCTCGCCGACTTCCAGCTGCCGAGCGACGACGCGATCACCGCGTACAGCGGCGCCGACGGAGATGCTCTGGCCGGATTCCCTCAGGTCACGACCGACCTCGCGTTCTTCGTCTCACCCGCGATCGCTGACGTCGACGGCGACGGTGCAAACGAGGTCATCGCGGCGAACGGAGTGCACACGGTCAGCGCTCACTCGGCCGATGGGGCACGGCCCGACGGGTGGGCGAAGCTCACCGGTGGGTGGGCCGTCGGCACGCCGAGCTTCGGTGACCTCGACGGCGACGGGTTGGCCGAGATGGCGATCGTGCGTCGCGACGGGGTGTTGTTGGTGTGGACCACTTCACAGCCGGCAGCTGAGCTCGACGGCTGGGTGCGCTTCGGCCGCAACGATCACAACACCGGCGTCTTCGCCCCATAATCCCGAATTTTCTGCATGGTGTCGCCTATGCGCGACCAGGTGCAGCCGAAACGGTGAATTTGCTAGTCGTCGGGGTCGGTGTACGCGATCACCGGAGCGTCGCCGTCGCCGTTGGCGAGCGCAAGTTCGTGACAAGTGGCGATCATCGCGTCGGGCGACGGTGCGTCACCCTCGGGCACATCGACCTCGCGAGCGATGCCGTATCGATCGCTTCCCTCGTAGCGAATGAACTCCTCGACCGCGCAGCGGCATTCCTCGGCGGTGTAGCCGGCGGCGCGGCACTCGGCGAGAAGATCGGCGGCGTCGTCGGAATCGGCGGTGCCGAAGCTGCAGCCTGACGCGAAAGCCACGACCACGGTGAACAGTAGCAGCGCGCGTTTGAGGTGCATACCTTCTCATCGGTCGGAGTGGCCGGAATCTGAACCAAAACGAGCCGGATGGCACGGGTCGTTGCGCATCTATCGTTGATGCCGATGGCCACCGCTGTTCCGCTGTCGATCCTCGATCTGGCGATCGTCGGGCGCGACCAAACCCCCCGTGATGCGCTCGAGGCGAGCGTTGCGATCGCTCAGCGAGCGGAGTCGCTCGGGTTTAGCCGCATCTGGTACGCCGAACACCACAACATGTCGTCGATCGCCTCTTCGGCGACGAGCGTGCTCATTGCCCATGTCGCCGCTCAGACCGAGTCGATTCGCCTCGGGTCGGGCGGAATCATGTTGCCCAACCACTCGCCGCTCGTGATCGCCGAACAGTTCGGCACGCTCGCAGAGCTACACCCCGGCCGCATCGACCTGGGGTTGGGCCGAGCTCCCGGCAGCGACGCCGAGACCCAGCGCGCACTACGGCGCGACCCGCTGGCGGCGGAGACGTTCCCCCAAGACGTCGTCGAGTTGCAGGGCTACCTCGGCGACACGAGCCGGGTTCCGGGCGTCGAGGCCACACCGGGGAAGGGCACCGGGGTTCCTCTCTACATCTTGGGTTCATCGCTGTTCGGAGCGCAGCTGGCTGCGGCGCTCGGTTTGCCCTACGCGTTCGCCTCGCACTTCGCTCCCGAGGCGCTGCGCCAGGCGGTGGCTGCCTACAGGGAGGGCTTCGAGCCGTCCGAGCAGCAGGCTGAGCCGTATGTCATAGCGGGCGCCAACGTCGTCGTCGCCGACACTGCGGAGGAGGCGGCCGAACAGCACCTCACGGTCCGCCGGGCGAGGGTGAGGCGCTTCCTTGCCCGCGGCCGCGATCTCAACGACGACCAGGCCGACGAATTGCTGAGGTCACCCCAAGGCAGACAGGTCTCGCGAATGATGCGACACACAGC
Source organism: Acidimicrobiales bacterium (assembly GCA_965216815.1). GTDB lineage: Bacteria > Actinomycetota > Acidimicrobiia > Acidimicrobiales > SHLQ01 > JADFOM01. The sequence goes on from OZ244202.1 coordinate 1,570,095, forward strand.
CGTCGGCGACGGACCTGCGGCGAAGGCCTATCTCGACGACTTCGCGCAGTACGCCGATGCCGACGAACTGATCGTCGTTTTGGCATCGCCGACGCTCGAGACCAGGCTGCGGTCCCTCGACCTGCTCGCAGATGTCCACCGCGAAACCTGGTCTGACACGGTTTCGCGGTAGCGGGGGGTCACGCCGCCGCGATGAGCCAGGCAGTCGCCGCCAGCACGGCGCCGAAGAGCGCGATTTCAACCCACGCCAAACGAACGAAGCTCGTGATCGTCGTCGACGACTGCTCGGCGAGCCTGGGCACGGTGACGAACCGATGGCGAGCCCCAATCGCTGCCACAGCGCAAACCAACGCGAGCTTGGCTACGAGTCGGTTGCCATAGCTCGTGTCCCGCAGGTCGGATGGGGCATCGAGAGCGATCAACGCCATGGCCGCCCCGGTCACAGCTGTTGCGCCAAGCGCCACCGAGGCAGCACGGCTGAACCGGGCGACGACGTCACCGCGGTCGCCACAGCGGCTTCGGATCGCGAGGACGACCAGCACTAGACCGCCGGCCCAGATCGAGATCGCTGCGATGTGGACGAGCTGCGCCGGCACGGCGAGCCACCCCGGCCCGTCGTCGATCAGATGACTGAGGATCGGATAGCTGACGAGCGCCCCGACCGCGCCCGCGGCCCAGGCGATCGTCAATCGTGGTCGAACTGCTGCGACCAGGAGCGCGAGGCCGGCCACCAACCGCACAACAATGCCAGTGCGGAATCGACCCGAGAAGACATCGCTCCAGTCGCCGAACGAGAACGCATCGCCTACATCGCCAGTGAGCTGAGACAGTTGTGAGCCGACTGCCGCCACCGCGGCGACGGTGAGCGCAACTGCAGCCGCGACCGTCAGTGCCCGCGGGGGGTCCCAAGATACTCCACCGTCTCGTCGAGCCAGGGCGAGCGCGGCGGCTGCCACCAGCAAGGCGGTCGCGACGTAAGTGACCCAGCGGACGATCGAGGCGAGCAACTCGACCCCTGTACTGGACCCATCTTCGACAGCCTCTGCGCTCAGGATCGCGGCCTGCTCGGCCGGACTGGGCAAGGTGCCGGAGTCGGGAGTGTTCACCGACGATGTTGGAGCCGGTGTGGTCGATGACGGAGCGGCCGCCGCTGTCGTCGCAGGCTCACCGGCTGTGGCGGGCTGAGTTGTGGTCGGCGCGACCGCAGTCGGCGTCGGTGGGATGTCGACGGTGATCACGACCGACCCAGTAACCGGGTGGCTGTCGGTCGAAACGATCGCCCACTGTGCGCGCACCACCTCGGTGATGGGCTCAGCTGGCCTCGCGACGACGGTTCGGGGGTCGGGCTGATCGACAGACGCGGCAAGAAGCTCTTCCCCCAGAAACGTGGTGAAGACGTAGCCGTCGACGAACGGCTCCACCGGCTGGTTGAAACGAAACGTCACCTCGGTGAGAGGCGTAGTGACCGTCTCACCATCCGATGGTGTCGATGCCTCGAGGTCGCCGTGTGCATGGGCGGCCGGCGCTGCGAGTGCGAACACAACGCCGACGATGACTCCTAGCGCGATACCTGGTCTAACACGGTTTCGCGGTAGCGGGATCACGAGGTGAGATCGTAGGCGGCGCCGCAGGCACCACCGCGTCAAAGCACTAGCCCGGTACCGACCAGGCGAAGCGGACGTGTAGCGGGTCGTGGTCGCTGAGCGGCTCACCGGCCGGGTCGACGAACGTGGTGGTCTCGAACCGCCAAAGGGTCGGCGTGAGGACCAGGCCGGCGCTGCTGCGATAGAGGAACCTGTCGATCGTGTTGGTGTCGGGGCAGGCCAGCGCGGTACAGGCGTCGGTCAGCCCGGCGTCCGCGATGAACCCTGCGATCGTCGGTCCGTCGATGGGGTCGTCGGGACGCAGGTTGAAGTCACCGGCGACGATGACGGGTCGATCGGCGGAGACCGTCTGCATGTACGCGTTGAGCTCGGCGAGGTCTTGCGCTCGAAGTGCGTCGTCTTCCGGGCTGTTCCCCGCCTCGGCGTGCAGGTTGTAGACGTCGACCTCGACGCCGGGCGCGAGCTCGATGATCGAGTGGCTGAAACCCTTGAAGGCGAGGCAGTCGCTGGCCGAGTCGAGCACGCCGAGGCACTCGGTCCACGCGACGCGCTCGACGGGAGTGCTGGCGAAGTTGGCGAAGCGGTTCAGGCCGTCGGAAAGCTGAGCCGTCGGCCGCGACGGGTCGGTACCGAGCGGCTGGGAGGCCGGGACCGACTGGAACGAATGGGTCGAGCCCGCCTCGAGGATCTCGTGGTAGACCCGCAGCGGTGCAAGACCGTTTGGTTCGGGTGTCTTCCACGACTCCTGCAACAGCACGAGGTCGTAGTCGTTGAGGAGTGGAGCGATGAGCGGCGTGTTGGCTTCGGGCGAAGAGCCCGACAGCGATTCGGGCAAACCGGCGACGTTGTAGCTGAGAGCGTCGAACTCACCCGAAGTCTCGGGTTCGAGGAATCCGTCGCACTCGCCCGTGGTGAGGAGCGACACCAACTGTGCGGCCCCGACGAGTGTGGTGTTGACGTCGTCGGCACCGAACTCGGCTGGTCCGGCGGTGACGATGGCGTCGAGGTCGGCTTCGATCGCCGCGATGGTCGCCTGCTGGTCGGGCGTGAACCTCGATCGGTCGGGAGCCGTCCTTTCCACGACACCGAGGATCGCTGCTGCGTCGCCGTAGACCGCTAGCGGGGCCTCGGTGTCGAGCGATGGTGTGACGCTGCCGTCGGCGAGTTGTTCGGCGAGGTCTGTGGCAACGGCGATCTGTTCTTCGAGCTTGTCGAAGTCGACGACGGTCACGTCGTCGCCCGTCGTGTGATAGCAGGGGCCGGTCGAATCGGAGAAGAACACCGACGGTACTCCGGCCGCGATGAGGTTGGCGTAGTCGCTTCGACCCTGCCCGAAGATCGAGCTCAGCTGTGTCGCATCGAGAGCACTCTTGCCGACCGCGGTCTGTGCCGCATCGACGAGCGCCTGGCCGCCGGTCTCGGCCGCTATTGCAAACGTCGTGTCGCGAAGACTCGGAAGAAGGTTTGAGCCGAGGATGTCGAAGTTGATGTATCCGACGATGTCCTCGAGCGGCACAGGTGGGTTCTCGACGAAGTGCCTCGAGCCGAGCAACCCGTCCTCCTCGCGATCCCAGAAGGCGACGATCACCGAGCGGCGCGGCGGGACCTTTGCGAAGCCGAACGACCGGCCGATCGACAACGCAGCCGCGACGCCCGCGGCGTTGTCGGTGGCGCCGTTGCAGATCGTGTCGCCGGGTTCGGCTACGTGGCACGAGCTGAGGTGGTCGTAGTGACCACCGACGAGCACGTACTCGTCGGCGAGGTCGGTGCCCGGGATGATCCCGATGATGTTGGTTCCGCCGGGGATCGGCTGCCTGTAGGCGTCGGTTCCGCTCGCGGCGGGATCGACGCCGTCGGCGAACAAAGCGAGCGTGGACGCGAGGTAGTGCTGCGCATCGGCCGAGCCCTGGGTGCCGTTGTCACGACCGCCCAAGGCATCGCTCGCGAGGTAGGTGACATCGAAGCGCACGCAGGATGCGGCGACCAAGGCGGCGACCGCCACGAGCAAGATCAGATGAACACGAGATTTCATGAGAAGACCCTCGGTAGACGGTAGGTCGGTTGGGCCCCGCAGAGCCAACGGGGGATAGGGTGACCGACCGTAGGTCGCTAAGAGCACCGACCGGAGGTCGTGATGAGCAGAGTCCGGAGGTCGCAATGAGCAGAGTCCCCGTAGCCGAAGGCGTGTTCACCTGGCCTTCGGACGACCCGAGGTTGTTGGGAGGTCGTTGCGTCGATTGCGACGCGCACTCCTTCCCCAAGACGAGCGGCTGTTCGCGGTGCACGAGCACCAACATCGAAGAGGTGGAGCTGGCCGCCCGGGGCACGCTGTGGACCTGGACGGTGCAAGGGTTTCCACCGAAGGCACCGCCGTACATGGGCGAGACCGATCCAGCGAAATTCGAGCCGTTCGGCGTGGGCTATGTCGAGTTGCCCGGACAGGTGAAGGTCGAGGCTCGGCTCACCGAGGCCGACCCCGACAAGCTCGAGATCGGCATGGAGATGGAGATGACCATCGTCGCACTGGGCACGAACGAGGACGGTGACGAGGTCGTCACCTACGCGTTCGCTCCCGTCGACGGCAACGGAGGATCGCAATGAGCGACGTCGCAATCGTCGGAATCGGTATGCACGAGTTCGGTCGACACGATGGCATCTCGGGCATGGAGCAGGGCGCTGTGGCGGTTAGGCGCGCGGTCGCCGATGCCGGCCTCGGCTGGGAGGACATGCAGTTTGCGTTCGGAGGCAGCCAGGCCGCCGGCGCTGCCGACACCATGGTCGCCAAGCTCGGGCTCACCGGCTTGCAGTTCATCAACGTGTCGAACGGCTGTGCCACTGGCGGTTCGGCGCTGTTCAGCGCTTACAACACGATCGCATCGGGGATGTTCGACATCGGCATTGCGATCGGTTTCGACAAGCACGAACGCGGAGCGTTCCGGGTCCAGACGAAGAGCAAGAACCGTGCCGACTGGTACGGCGGGTCGGGGTTGGCGCTGACGACCCAGTTCTTCGGCATGAAGATCAACCGCTACATGCAACAGCACGGCATCTCGCATTCGACCTTGGCGAAGGTGTCGGAGAAGGCGTTCCGCAATGGAGCGCTCAACCCGATGGCGTGGCGCCGCAAGCCGCTCAGCGAGGAGGAGGTGCTCGAGTCGGCGATGCTGTCGTACCCGCTGACCCAATACATGTTCTGTTCGCCGGGCCAGGGCGGGGTTGCGCTCGTGCTCTGCCGTGCCGACAAGTCGCATGAGTACACCGAGACCCCGGTCATGCTCGACGCCGCGGTCGTGCGCTCGCGCCGCTACGGCAGCTTCGAAGTGCTAGCGCCGTCGCTCGCGATCGAACACAACGAGGGACCGACGGTCGATGCGTCCAAGGCTGCCTACGAGATGGCAGGCATCGGCCCTGAAGACGTCGACATCGCTCAGCTCCAGGACACCGAGTCGGGGGCCGAGGTGATGCACATGGCCGAGAACGGGTTCTGCGAGCACGGCGAACAGGAGCAGCTCGTTCAGGCCGGGGAGACCGAGATCGGTGGCAGGCTGCCCGTCAACACCGATGGCGGCTGTCTGGCCAACGGCGAACCGGTCGGAGCGTCGGGTTTGCGGCAGGTGTACGAGAACGTGCTCCAGTTGCGCGGCGACGCCGGCGAGCGCCAGGTTCCCGACGACCCGAAGGTCGCCTACACCCACGTCTACGGCGCACCGGGCATCTCCGCGGTCACGATCCTGTCTCGCTGAAGCGCCGCTAGGTGAAACTTTGGTCTGACACCGGGGTCGCGTGGCGTTCGGGTGGCGCGATGTCGAGAGCGCGCTCGAGCGGAACTGGGTGGCCCAGGAAGAAGCCCTGTGCGTAGTCGAGCCCCGCTTCGACGAGCATGTCCACCGCTCCAGCCGTCTCGGGGTGCTCGGCGATCGATTCAATATCGAGCGCTCTTGCCATCGCTCTGATCGACGCAACCATCGCGGCATCTCTGGGGTTGTGTTCGATGTTGCGCACCAGTGAGCCATCGATCTTGAGATAGTCGACCGGCAGGGTCTGGAGGTGGCTGAGCGATGACATGCCGACGCCGAAGTCATCGAGTGCGAACCCGATCCCGAACTGCTTGAGGTCCTCGACAAACGCGAGAACCGCTTCAAAATCCTGCATCGTGCCGGTCTCGGTGATCTCGAAACAGACAGACGATGGTGCGACTCCCGAATCGGAGATGTGCCCCATGATGCGCTTGCAGAACCCGCGCTTATTGATCGAGATCGGCGAGAGGTTGATGAACAGCCGGGGCGCCGGCCCCTTCTTGCCTGCCTCCGCGGCGTAGGCCAGAGCCGTCGCGGTCACCTGAGCGTCGATCTCGGAGATGAGGCCGTGACGTTCTGCGGGAGGAATGAAATGGCCGGGCAGCACCATGGATCCGTCGGGATCGCGTAGACGTACCAACACCTCGTACGCGGAGACCACTCGGCGGCCGAGGTGCCATATCGGCTGGCCGAAGAGCACGAGATCGCCTCTGGCGAGAGCCGATTCAGTATGCCGCAGCCGGTGCGCGTCCGATATGCGGTCAGACTGTGTCTCGTCGGCCACCGATGCCATCTCGACCCGATCGCCACCGTGCGCTTTCGCGGCGTAGCAAGCGGCGTCAGCCGCGGCGAGCACTTCCTTGGGCTCGGGGCTGTGGCTGTCGATGACGATGTATCCGACGCTGACGGTAGCTCGTACTGAGCGGGCTGGGAGGTTGAACGGCGTTGCCGACACGGCCTCGACGATGCGCTGGACACCACGCTCGTAGCGCGCAGTATCGCGACCGGTGAGCAAGAGGACGAACTCGTCGCCGCCGATGCGGGCCATGAGATCATCAGCATCGAGAAGCTCGGACACGCGGTTTACGAACTGTTGGAGAAGCCCGTCGCCGGCGTGGTGGCCGTCGGTGTCGTTCACGTGTTTGAACCGGTCGATGTCGAGGAAGCACACGGCGCTGCACCGGTCCCCGTCGCGGAGCCGTTCGATTTCGGACTTGAGCCGATCGTCGAAGACCTCTCGACGGATCAATCCGGTCAGATGGTCGTGATGGGCCTGATAGGAGAGCCGATCGAGGGCCTCGACTCGCTCAATTGTGTTGCCCATGAACGACGCCAGAGTGTTCAACAGGGCGCGGCTATGGGAGTTGAACCCGTCGACGTCCCGTGAACCGACGTTCAACGTTCCGACTGGCTCGTCGTCGCGGTAGACGCCCAGGTTGAGCGAAGACATGATCCCCGCGCGAGCGAGCCGCTGGTGCATCTCGCTCGTCGAAACCGAGTGGTCAGGCGTGTAGTAGCAAGTTCCTTTTCTGTAGAGAAGCTCGAATTTGTCCTCGTCGATCGGGAAGAACTCACTAGAGCCAACGTCGGTGACTCCCACGATGTTGTGTAGACGCGCTACCCCTTCACCCCGCTCGACGCCGGCGTAGCTGACTCGGTCGACGGGCAGAATTTCGGTGATCTTGTCCGACATCGCTTCGATCACGTCATCGAACGTCGTGGCCGCCGAGAGCGCGGATTCGATTTCGTGCAACCGCGCCAGCTGCTCCGTGTGGTCTCGTCGACGCTGAATCTCGTGCTCGAGCTGTCTGACTACGTCGGCTCGCTCGAGTTGGCTGGCGAGAAGGGCCGCGAGCTTGGTGAGCGATTCCACATCCCCGTTGCTGGGCTGTGAGCCGTCGCGGTATCCGGCGTTGAGGGACCCGAAGCGCCGATCTCCCGATATCAGCGGCGCGTTGATGACAAAGGCGAGCCCGAGCTCGCGCAGCGATGTCGCATCGATCTCATCGCGTTCCTCGAGTGTCCACCTGCTGGTCTGTCCCGTCTTGACAGCAGCGCCGACCAACGTTCCTTCGAGGGGCAGCGTTTCGCCCGTGAGTAGTGCTCCTTTGGCGCCGCGTAGAGCGACGATGTCGAGCCCGTTATGCGCTTCGACGAGGAGTGCGATCGAGACTCGATCGGCATCGACCAATCCGTAGACATATTCGGAGACGTGATCGAACATCTCCGACTCATCGGTTGTCTTGGTCAGATTGATCGCGAGATCGATCAATTCTGCTGGATTCGGTGAAGGCATGGGCGCGGGCACCGTCGTCGGCGGAGGGCTTCCTCCTCTTATCGGCATCTGCGTCGCTGACTTGCGGGGATCGGGTCCAGCGACTCGCACCGGAAAGGCCGATCGACCTACGCACGTCCCGCCAAGTGAAACTTTGGTCTGACACCGGGGTCGCGAAGAAGCGGTGCCGATACTTGAGTCGCGGCGGAGGCGTGCCGATGGGTAGGCATGACCGCCGCGTCGGATCTGGACGTGTCAAGGGTGCGTTGTCAGGGCGCCTACGTCGCCAAACGCTGCCCGGTCAAGGCCCATCTCGACCACGACACTGTCGACGAACACGCCCGCGCCGATTGGTCCGAAGCGCAGATCAAGCGGATGGAGGACGGCAACCGGTTCGAGGCCGAGGTCTTCGACCGGCTCATCCACGAACACGGCACCAGCGTCGTGCACGTCGAGGGCGATCGCGACGTTGAGCTCATCGATCCGACCGTCGAAGCGATCTGCGACGAGGCCGACCTGATCCTCGGCGGTGCACTGCCCTATGACGAAGAGGCCCGCCGCACCGGCCGACCCGATGCGCTTGTGAGGGTGGGCGACGGCTACGTGCCGATCGATGTGAAGCATCACACCCTCACCGCGACGACGGAGCGCGACGGCTCGCACGTCGCGTGGTCTCCCCTCGACTCCATCGATCCCCGAGACCCTCATCTGGCAAGAGCGAGGTTCAACAACGGGTACAGAACCCAAGACGGCTTCCAGCTCGCCCACTACCGGCGCATGCTCGAAGCCCACGGCTTCGCGCCCGCCAGCATCATCGTCGGAGCGGTCGGCGGCATCATCGACAAGGCCCAGCGGGTCTGGTGGATCGATCTCGACGAGCCGGTCGCCACCCGTTGGTGGTCCGAAGAGAAGGTCTCGCTGCTCGAGTGGTACGACTGGGAGTTCGCGTTCCGCCTCGACGTCATCGCGACGACCCTCGCTCGCAACGACGACCCGTCGATCGAGCCTCTCGTCGAGATGTCGCGGACATCGGAATGCAACAGCTGCGACTGGTGGCACGTCTGTGGACCGGCGCTCGAAGCCACCGACCACGTCTCGCTTCTACCCGGATTCGGGTGGGAGAAGTTCGTGCATCTCCGGCGCCACGACCTGACGACTCGCCAGGCGGTCGCACGGCTCGATCCGACGACCGCGGCGATCACCAACGGCTCGACGGTCTCCGATCGCCACTACGAGCTCGCACATCGAATCGGGTGCGCTGCTGTGACCGACCCGACCGCTCCGGTCGCCGATGTTGTCGGCCGCCGAGCCAAGGGCCTGCTCCGCAGACTCGGCGAGCACGACATCGCTACCGCAGGCGACCTGGCGCGACTCGACCCGACGACGGCCGCGTTGCCGAAGATCCCCCGCACCCACCTGCCGTCGGTCATCGACGAGGCGCGCGCGGCGGTTGCCGGCAGGGTGTTTCGTGCACGAGGTCTCGACCAAATCTCGGTGCCGCGAGCCGATGTCGAGGTCGACTTCGACATCGAGTTCACGAACGACGTCGTCTACCTCTGGGGCAGCTACGTCACCGTGCGCCGTCCCGGGGTCGACATCGACGAGGGCTACCGGTCGACGATGAGCGTCGAGCCGCTCGACGACAGGGGCGAGCTCGACCTTCTCATACGTTGGTGGGCGTCGATCGACGATCTGCGCCGAGCCGCAACCCGAGCCGGTCTCACCTTCGCCGTCTACGTCTACTCGGCCGCAGAGATGAGCCGGATCAGCGGCATCCTTCGCAAGGCCGACGAGCAAGGATTCGACACCACGCCGGTTGCCGGTCTCGAACAGCTCATGTCTTCCGACCAGTGGGTCGACCTGTACGAGATCGTCAGGAACCAGCTCGTCACAGGTCGCTCGTCGGGGCTCAAGACCGTCGCTCCGATGGCCGGCTTCTGTTGGCGTGACGGCGACGCCGGCGGAGAGCAGTCGACCATCTGGTACGACAAGGCCATCGCCGACCCCGACGTACGCGAAACGAACCGAATTCGGCTGCTGCGATACAACGAGGACGACGTGCGAGCCACCCTCGCGGTTCGTGAGTGGCTCGCCGCGGCAGACATCCCTCCGATCGAGGACTGGACGCCTGACCGCAGCTGAATCCCGCCGCCTTGACGTCCGCTCGAACGCGCGAGCACAGTGCGGTCCGGGACACTAGGGGGCTGGTTGTGAACAAGACGATCCGGTGGATGGCGATCGCGGCGGCGCTCGCGCTGGGGGCAGGTGCCTGTGGCGACGACGACGGCGGCGACGGTGGAGCCGACGCCTCGTCGACGACGGCGGCCACCGATACCAGCGCACCGCCCGAGACCGCCGCGCCCGAGGAGACAACGACGACGGCCGAGCCCGTCGAATCGAGCACCAGCGCGCCCGCCGAGGAGCTCACAGCGAGCGCTCCGGGCGTGACCGAGACGAGCATCAAGGTGGGCGTGGCCGTGCCCGACTTCGACGCCCTCCAAGCAGCCGGCATCAGCAACTACCAGGGCGATGCCGAGGTCGCGTTCCAGGCGTTCTTCGACGTCATCAACGAATCGGGTGGCATCTACGGCCGCCAGATCGACCCTGTCTATGTCAGCTTCGACTTCCTCGACCCGGTCTCCCAGGACGTCGCGTGCACCAAGTTCGCCGAGGACGAGGAAGTCTTCATCGTCCTCTACGGTCTGCTCGACGCGAACAACCTCTGTCTCACCGAACGCAACGACACGATGGTGATGACCAGGTCGTTCCAGACAACCGATTCGCGAGAGGCTTCGGGCGACACCCTGTGGCTCCAGCTCAACGCGCTTGACGACGAGAAGACCCGCATCATGGCTCGCGCACTGGTCGAGTCGGGTCGGCTCGAGGGCAAGACGATCGGCATTCTCGCCTCGGCCACCCAGAGCGAAGGACTCGACGGCAAGGTGATGCAGGAGGAGCTCTCCGGGCTCGGCTACGAGTCGGTGCTCGAGATCTCCACCCAGCCCGGCGACGATCCGGTCGCGAGCCGCGCTGAAGGGGAGGTCATCGCCGAGCGTTTCCAGTCTCAGGGTGTCGATTTCGTGTTCGAGCTGATCGGCGGCGGCAACGCTCCGACGACGTGGGCCGACGTCGGGTTCACGCCGCAGACCGCACACAAGAACCTCACCGCCAGCGTCGCCGCTGCCGAGGACAGCTCGGTGCTCGACGGAGCCATCAGCGTCGGCGAGCGGCCCGAACAAGTCATGATCGAAGACCCTGGCTTCCAGGAGAACTGCATGGAGGTCGTACTCGAGGCCAACCCCGGTCTCGCGGAGGAGTTCTCCTACGTTCCAAACGCCGACCAACAAGCTGCCGGCGAGCCCAACTGGGTCAACCCGGTCATGATCGCATGTGACCAGACCATGCTGTTGAAGATGCTCGGCGAGATCGCCGGTGCCGACCTGACCAATGAGACCTTCAGGGCTGCTCTCGACGAGTTGGGACCGGTGACCCTCAACGGCTACGGGGAGGCGTCCTACAGCAGCGACAAATGGGACGGCCTCGACGAGTTCTACATCCAGGAGTACGACGCCGACACCGAGACGATCAGCATTGTCGGCGAAGCCATCGTTGTCGATCGCTAGAACTCTGCCCGGTGTCAGATCACCGCGCCATGATGAACCCATGACTCCAATCGATCCGTTCCGCGACCTCGTCATCGAACTGCTCGGCCACGAGCCGATCACCGAGGGCGAGTTGTCCGACCGGTTGTTGGCCGACCCGGACTACGAGGGCTCGGCTGGCGATGTGTCCAACCGGCTGGCCAGGCTTCTGCAGTTGGACACGAGCATCGTCCCGACCTCCGCAGGACTCGTTCACATCCCTACCCTGGTCGACGGCACGAGATGGACGGTACGAGTCGACAGCGACGATTTGGAGCAGGGCTTCCTGCGGATCAAGCCCGACCTCGCGGTGTTGTCGTGGTGGCTCGTCGACGGCGCGGTGCCCATGCGCTCGTCCGACGGCAGGTGGTCGTCGATCGCCAAGACCGACGGCCTGATTCTCGACGACGCCGACACCGACGTGTTGTTCATCGAGGAGGGGTGGATCGACCCTTCGACCGACTGGATCGAAGTTCGAGTCGCGGATGGTGAGCTCGTCGTCGCCGCGCTCGACTCACCGCCCGACCCGACCGATGCGCAGATCCAGGCTCTCATGAGCGGCTTCGAACGCGATGTCGCGTACAGGTCGGAAAGCCCGTTGCTGCCGGGAGCAGAGCGATTCGCGAGCTCATCGCCCGGGGCTGCGCTGACCGAGGCGATCGTGGTCGATCGCACCGCTTTTGTCGCCTCGCCGTGCCCTCCACTAGCGGCTCTCGTCGATGCCGCAGGTCTCGATCACCGCGGCCACGACCTCGCCGAGACTGGGTTCGACTGGGCGAGCTACGACGACTGGCGCGCCGCCAATCGGTTCGAGCTCTCTTATGACCTCGACCGTGCCGGCGCCGAGAAGCTGGTCAGGCTCAGCGCCGCCATCGAGGGTCGCCTACCCGATGTCGAGGCCGTCGAGATCGCCGTCGACGCTCTCGACGACGGCGCTGTCGCCGAGGCCTTCTGGGAGGAAATCGACTTCGGCTACTCCTTCGACGATGCATTCATGTTCGTCGACCGCGCCATCGAGATCGTCGGCGAGCCTTTGCCGGTGGGCCTCGGCTGGGTCAGGGCGCGGATGCTCGACCTCGAGGGCAGCGCGGTTGCGGCGATCGAGATGCTCGAGGGTCTCGTCGACGACAACTGCACGCACGATCCCACGTTGATCGATCTGGCGGGATACTGCTCCGATCGCGGCGATGCACGCGGCGCGGTGCGTCTCTTGCGGCGTACCGACGCGCTGATGAAAGAGCCTCGGCCGGACGTCTTGGGACTGTTGCCGCCGAACCGGGCGAAGCTCTTGTTCGACGAGGTCGACTACGTCGCGAACTACCGACCGAAGCCGATCGCTCGACGAAACGACCCGTGCCCGTGCGGGTCGGGGCGCAAGTACAAGGCGTGTCACCTGCGCAGCGGCGAACTCCCCCCTCACGATCGGGCGGTGTGGCTGTTCGGCAAGCTCGTGCGATTCGTCCGGCAACGATATGCGATGCTCATCGACGATCTGGCACGGCAGTACGCGTACGCCGCCGAAGACTATGCGCTGTCCAGGGTGTTGACAGCCTCCCCGTTTACCGCAGATCTCGCTCTGCACGAGTGCGGCGTGATCGACGAGTTCCTCCGCGACCGCGATGGCATCGTTCCCGACGACGACCTGATGCTCGCGACGCAATGGGCAGCGGTCGATCGCGGCGTGTTCGAAGTGACGGCCACCACCACCGACGAGGTCGAGCTTCACAACATCGGCACCGGTGACGACATCCTGATCGTGCACGTGGACGGCGACGACGTTCGGGTTGGCGCCCTTCTCGTCGGCCGGCCCCTTCCTGTCGATGGCGTGTACCGGGCCCTGAGCGGGTTCCTCCCCGCCACGCCGACCGACGTTAGGACGACTATCGAGGTTCTCGAGTCGGTCGATGCCTTCGCCCTCGTCGACCACCTCGGTAGTGCTCAAGCGCCGCCCGGTCACAGCAACACCGACGGCGAGATGATGGTCATGCACACCATTCGCTGGCGGGTCGGCGAACCTTCGGCGGTCGACGCGGCGCTCGTCAACGCCGGACTCGAGCGGGATCCCGAGGACGGGTGGACGCTTGTGAGGGACGGCACCGTCCTCGCATGGCTGTCGCTCGACGACGACCTGCTCACCGGCGACGTCAACTCCGACGAGCGCGCCGAGCACCTACGAAGCCTTGTCGAGGCCGCGCTCGACGCGGAGCTCATCGACGACCACGCGCGCAGCCTCGACGAGGTGGCCGCCGACTTGGGTATCGAGGTGGGCGGCGATCAGCCCGACATCGACCTCGACGACGACATCGACCTCGATGCCGACATCGACCTCGACGACGAGGAGAGGGCGCGGATCGTCGGTGAGTTCATCGAACGCCACGAACGTGGGTGGCTCGACGAGTCGATCCCCGCGCTCGGCGGGCGCACGCCACGCGAGGCTGCCGATGATCCGGTCGGGCGCGAGGAGCTGCGCCGCCTTCTCGTCTCGTTTCCCGAGGTCGACCTCGACGACTTCGAGCAGATGAGCGCCGCCCGGCTGGCCAAAGCCCTCGACATCGAGCTGGGGCCATCACCCTGACATGAGCATGTTACAGTATGAGCATGTTATCAGAGCGTCTCCAAGTGCTGATAGGTGCCGAGCAGCGCGAGCGGCTCGAAGCCGAGGCGAAGGCACGAGGGACGTCGGTGGCAGTTCTGGTGCGTGAGGCGATCGATCTCGCGTTCCCTGCGACGACGCGGCGGCGCGCCGACGCTGCCGCGATGATTCTCGACGCCGATCCGATGCAGGTTCCACCGGTCGACGAACTGCTCGACGAGCTGGACGAGCTTCGGTCCGCTCGCTCGTGATCCTGCTCGACACGACAGTCTTGGTCTACGCGGTCGGGGTCGATCATCCACTGCGTGATCCATGTCGCGGCGTCGTGGAACGCGTCGGTGCCGGTGCGCTGACGGCAACGACGACCGTCGAGGTGATCCAAGAGTTCGCACACGTTCGTGCGCGGCGCCGGTCTGTCGGCGACGCGGCCCGGTTGGCGAGGGGTTACATCGACCTGTTCGCACCGCTGTGTTCACCCGACGCCGACGATCTGCGCGACGGACTGCGGCTGTTCGAGCGAGACGACAGCGTCGGTGCGTTCGACGCTGTCCTCGCCGCCACCGCCATCAACAGCGAGCGCATCGAAGCTCTTGTCTCAGCCGATGGCGCCTTCGGGTCGATCGAAGGTTTGAACCACCTCCACCCGAGCGACCTCAGGAGCTGAGTGTTTCGGGGACCTCAGCGCGTTACATCTCGATGACAACGGGCGTCGGAGTAGACAAGACGGGCTGGTCAACCGTCGTTCCCATGACCGCCGAGGCTCGGCGGGGAACTGGGGATGTGACCGTGAAGGTATCAATGCTCTACCCGACCAACGGCGTGACCCATCGGTTGCGACTGGTCGTCGAGCCGCTGGCTCTTTGGTCGCTCGTCGTCGTGTTGTCGGTGGTCGCTCTCGGCTGCGCGGGGTCGCCGGACGCGACGGGCGCAGCCGTCGATGCTGAGGAGAGCCGCAGCGCTTCGACATCGACTGAACCGGCGCCGACCGCAGTGGCACCGACGTCGACCGAACCACCGAGAACCGTGTCGGATACGGCCTCGACCGTCGAGGCTCCGCACGAGAAAACCTCGACCACCGAGCCAACCGCCGCGCCGCCGAACCAGCAGCCGGTTGTCGAGACCGTTCCGCCGAGCACCGAAGGACAGATCGAAGCCGCGCTTGTGCGCTACTTCGAGCACCAGCGGATCGAGTACATCGGACACTGCATGGTCGGCGATGGCGAAGGCATATGCACGGCTCGCCACGACTGGCACGCGGTGGGCGACGAGCGATCGTTCTTCCTCGTGCAGCAGCGCTACTTCGATCCGACCTACTTCGACGAGAACGGCTACTACCGCGAGCCATCAGATGTCGGGAGTGGAATCATCGTCGGCTCCGACGACGGCACCTGGCGGGTGGTTGCGTATTGGACCGTGAGCGGCATCGGCCGGGTAGCGGTCGACGTCAATGGTGATTCCCCCGATGTCGCCAACCGTCGTATGTACATCGAGGACCGTGAGCTGACCGAGGCCAGCATCGCGAATTGGGCGGCATCCCAAGGAATCGACAACTACGTCGGTCACTGTCTGCCCGGCGACCAGCGCACCGATGTGCTCTGTTCTGCCAACACGCCCACTTACGAGCATCCGAGTGTGTTGTCGTTCGCGCTCGCCTCGCCGGCGCAGGTAGTCGTATCGGGTATCGACGACGACGGCTACTACCGAGGACCCGGAGATGGTGTGACCGTGCAAGTGGGCGCCGGCTACGAGATCGTCGATGTCTGGGAGCGACCCTAGGCGGATCGTCTGCGACACTGGCGCCGATGAACGACCGGCTCGAAACGCCCACCAACCGCTTGGCGGTGCGGGTCACCAAGGATGCCGAACGCCAGATTCGCAGCGGACACCCATGGGTGTTCGACCGGTCGGTGCAGTCGGTCAAGCCCTCGGGCTCCGCGGGCGATCTCGCTGTCGTGTTCGACAGCCGGCGGAGGTTCCTCGCAATCGGCCTCTACGATCCGACCTCGCCGATTCGGATCAAGATCCTCCATAGCGGCGAGCCGACGCCGATCGACGACGACTTCTTCGTCGACCGAATCGCAGCGGCGATCGAACGCCGAGGCTCGCTCGTCGGGTCGCGTTCGACGACCGCCTATCGGGTCGTGCATGGCGAGAACGACGCCATGCCGGGGTTCGTGCTCGACCGATACGACGAAACCGGAGTGCTCAAGCTCTACAGCGCAGCCTGGATTCCGTGGCTACCGACATTGGTTCCGATCATCGAAGTCCTCTGCGGTTTCGGGTCGCTGATCGTCAGGTTCTCGCGACAGGTCGGTCGTGGCGATGCCGGTGGGATGAGCGACGGCGACGCGCTGCTCGGCGAAACACCGAGTGCGCCTGTCGAGTTCGTCGAGAACGAGCTGAGTTTCGCCGCCGACGTCGTAGCCGGCCACAAGACCGGCCACTTCCTCGACCAGCGCGACAACCGACTGACCGTTCGTTCGTTGGCGGCGGGCGCAAGCGTGCTCGACGTGTTCGCATGCACCGGCGGGTTCTCGGTGAACGCTGCAGCCGGGGGAGCGACCGACGTGCTCAGCGTCGACATCAGCGAGCCTGCGATCGAGGCAGCGAGGGCGAACATGGAGCGCAACTCGTCGGTGGTCGCGGCGTGCCGGCACGACACGACCGTCGGCGATGCCTTTGCCGTCATGGAGGACTTGGCCGCCGACGGGCATCGATACGACCTCGTCGTCGTCGACCCTCCCTCTTTCGCGTCATCCCAGAGCCAGGTACGGGCCGCTCTCCGGTCCTATGCGCGGCTGTCGGAGCTCGCTGCGAAACTGACCCGCCCCGGCCGCACGGTGATGTTGTGCTCGTGCTCGAGTCGCGTCGATGCCGCAGCCTTCGCCGACGCCGTCTCAGACGGCGCCCGCATGGCGGGCCGGCGCCTGTGCGATCAGGTTCGCACCGGCCATGCGATCGACCATCCGATCGGCTTCGCGCACGGCGAGTACCTCAAGGCGATTCGCGCAACGGTCGAGCCGAACTGACCCACTGGGCCAAGCGGACCACGCAGTGTGACGACTTGACTACAGTCCGATTCCACATCTCTTGCGGGACCGTGACGATTGCCGTTTTCGGTGGACGAAGCAGGGCGCTCACACGTTTCATATACGGGAGAGCCGATCGACGGCGTTCCCCCGAGGAGGAACGATGCGCAAGACAAAGCTCGAATGTTGGGGTGAACCGGTCGGCTTCTTCACCTCTCACACCCACGGCGAACACCGCCATCCCTTCCTCGCTGCCTTCGGCGTCGGCGCCATCGTCGTGCTCATAGCGCTCCTCGCCGTCGTCTGAGCGCGCCACCGCTAGCACGCGCATAACCCCACCGCGCCGGCCGGGCCCAATAGGATCGCGGCTCGGGAGCGGGGATGATGCCGACAACAGCCGACGAACTGCTGCCGCTGATCGCTGCGGGCGCACAGGTCGTCGTCCGAGACGAAGAGTGGTTGGTCCGCAAGGTCGAGCACACACCGGCCGACGGTCTGCTGGTGCGATGTATCGGCAGCTCGACGTTGGTGCGTGACACCGAGGCGACCTTCTTCACCAACCTCGACAGCATCGAGCCGATGCGCCCCAGCGAGACCCGCCTGGTCGCGGATGACAGCCCCAACTTCAGGCGCAGCCGCCTCTACCTCGAGGCGATGATCCGTAAGACCCCGGTGCCCGCCACCGAGACCGGGCTCGCTGTCGCGCAACATCAGCTGCTCGACCATCTCGAATACCAGCGCCGTGCGGTGCACAAGTCGCTGACCGGTTTGCGGCCGAGACTGCTGATCGCCGACGCAGTGGGGCTCGGCAAGACCCTCGAGGTCGGCATGATTCTGAGCGAGCTCATCCGCCGAGGTCGCGGCGACAAGATCCTCGTCGTCACCCCCCGCCACATCCTCGAACAGTTCCAACACGAGTTGTGGACCCGTTTCGCGATCCCGCTGGTGCGCCTCGACAGCGAAGGCATTCAGCGGGTGCGGCGTTCGATTCCCGCCAACCGCAACCCGTTCACCTACTACCGGCGCTCGATCATCAGCATCGACACGCTCAAGAACGCCGGCCGTTACCGCCATCACCTCGAAGGCATCCGTTGGGATGCGGTGGTCATCGACGAGTGCCACAACCTCGTCAACCGCGGCACCCTCAACAACCAGCTTGCCCGGGTGCTCGCCCCGCGCACCGAGGCGCTGCTGCTCACCAGCGCCACCCCGCACAACGGCGACCCCGACAGCTTCGCCGAGCTGATCAGGCTGCTCGACCCCACCGCTGTCACCGACCCCGAACACATCACCAAGGCCGACATCGAGCACCTCTATGTGCGTCGTCACAAGGGTCACGACGAGGTCGCGCCCGAGCTGGGCGACGAATGGGCCGACCGGCTCGAACCGACACCGATCCTGGTCGAACCGTCGCCACCGGAGAACGCGCTCTACGACGAGCTGGCTGACCGCTGGACCCACCCCGCCGACGGCAACGCGCCGGTGTCGGGTAAGGGCCGCAGCCTGTTCCCCTGGACCCTGTTCAAAGCGGCGTTGTCGTCGCACCATGCCCTGGCCCAGACGGTCGAGGCACGGCGCAAGAACCTGGCCCGAATCGTCGATGAGACCGGCGGACTCGACATCGATCAGCAGCGTGAGGACGAAGCGCTAGAGTCGCTGGCGCAGCGTTGCGAGACGATTGACGACAACACTGCATCGAAGCTCCAGCGCCTCGTCGCCGAACTCAAAGCGATCGGTGTCGGCGCACGTTCGAAGACCCGTGTGGTCGTGTTCTCCGAACGCATAGCCACGCTCGACTGGCTTGCCGCAACCCTGCCCGACGAGCTCGGGCTGAAGGCCAACGACCACATCCGTGTGCTCCATGGTGGCCTCGCCGATGTCAAGCAGATGGACGTGATCGAAGAGTTCGGCCTCGAACAGTCAAAGGTCAGGGTGCTGTTGACCGGCGACATGGCGTCGGAGGGTGTGAACCTGCACCGCCAGTGCAACCACCTCATCCATTTCGATCT
The DNA here is from genome assembly GCA_965216815.1 of Acidimicrobiales bacterium. Classification (GTDB taxonomy): domain Bacteria; phylum Actinomycetota; class Acidimicrobiia; order Acidimicrobiales; family SHLQ01; genus JADFOM01. The sequence goes on from OZ244202.1 coordinate 1,589,043, forward strand.
GCCGTGGTCGCTCATCACCATCGAACAACGCAACGGACGCATCGACCGATACGGCCAGACCGAGCCGCCCGACATCAGGGCGCTGCTGGCTGTGCCCGATCACCCGACCCTCACCGGCGACGCCCGCATCCTCACCCGGCTGCTCGAACGCGAGGACCACGCCCACCGTGCCTTCGGCGAGAGCGGCTCGCTGCTCGGCCTGCACAGTGCAGAGCTGGAGGAGGACTCGATCACAAAGGCGCTGCGCGACCGCGCCGACGTCGACGAGGTCGTGCCCGAACAACCCACGAACGAGTTCGACCTCATGGCCCTGCTCAGCGGCGACACCGGAAGCGACACCGCACCGCTTCACGAGACCCCGTCGCTGTTCGCCGACGACCGCGCATTCGTCGACGAAGCGATGCGCGGAGCGCTGTCGGCGCAGGTCTACGACAACCTCGACATCCGGACCGACCCCGACGACCCGACCTTCATCGAGCTGACCCCACCCGCCGACCTGCGCATGCGCTTCTCGGTGCTTCCCCACACCTACCTGCGTGAACAGAAGATCGTCGAGCGCCTTCGGCTGACCGCCGACGCGAATGTAGCCGAACGCCAGCTCGCCAAGGCGCTCGGTGACTCGTCGTCGCAGTGGCCCGACGTTGGGCACCTGTCGCCGTTGCATCCGTTCACCCAGTGGCTGGTCGACAAGGCGCTCGTTTCGGTCGGTCGCAACGAGGCTCCCGTGCTGGTCGCCGATGTCGCAGCGCCGGTCTATTGCATTCAGGGCCTCTACTCCAACGGCCACGGCCAGCCCCAGCTCGTCGAATGGCTGGCGGTGAGCGCCAACCACCTCGACGGTGGGCTCATCGTCGGCGACCTGTTCGGTGTGCTCGATCGAGCCGGCGTCAACCCCTCCATGCCCAACCCGGGCGGCGAGATCTACACGACACGACTCGCAGAGAGGCTCGGTGAGGTCATCGACACTGCCCGCGCCGAGCTCGACGAGCGCAAGCGGCGGCACGAACAACACCTCGACGAGCTGCTGGCTGCACCGACCGAACGTCTCGACGCATGGGTGCGCGAGAGGCACCGCATCGCGGCGGGCCTCGACGAGAAGACCCGGCGCCAGCGCGACACCGAGACCGGAGCGGTCCGCGACGACACCCGCGACTACATCGAATCGATGCGGTCCAAAGGTGAGCCGCTCGTGCGGGTGCTAGCGGTGCTGGTTGGGAGCGACTCATGAGTTTCGAATCGATCACCAATCGGGGCGAGTTCTTCTCGAACCACTACCTCGACGCCATCATCGGTGGCGACATCGGAGACCTGCGCAAACGCTGGGAGGAGGCCGAACAACACGGCGACTCGGCGCGCTCGCGTCTTCGGGCCGCAGGCCGCGAGTTCTTCGCCCGCCGGGCCGACGCAACCGAGGCGGGTCCCAGCGCCAAGGCCGACGCTGTGCGCGCCCTCAACGCGCTCGTATTGCAGATACTCGGCTTCGAGGCCAAGCAACAGGTCATCGAACTCAAGCGCAACACCACCGATCTCGTCGAGGTGCCGGTGGCAGCGCGGGTCGAGGCCAGCACTGGGCTGCTGCTCGTAGCCGTCGACGCCGGACTCGCCGACTCGGTCGACGACCTCTTCGCCAAATCCGAAGGCGACGGCGCCGCTGACGGCTCGCCTGGCCGACTGTTGCAGCGGGTCTGGCGCGAAGGCGACAAGCACGCCGTCACCCACGCCCCCGACGCTGTCGGCGAGATCTTCGCCACCGACGACCCGCCGCGCTACGTGCTGGTGCTCGGCGGGCGGGTCGTGCTGTTGGCCGAGCGGGCCAAGTGGGCCGAGGGCCGGTTCCTCGCCGTCGATCTCGACGCCGCCCTCGCACGCAACGACTTCAAGGCCAAGGGCGAGCTCGAAACGATCGGCGCCCTGTTCTCGGCGGACGCGCTGGTGCCGGGCAGCCTCGACGCCGAGGGCGGGCAGTCGGTGCTCGACGACTTGGTCGAACGCTCACACAAACATTCGGTGGGGGTGTCGAAGGAGCTGCGTACCGGCATCCGGGAGAGCATCGAGATCCTCGCCAATGAGGTCATCGAACAGCTCGACGAGCAGGCCCGAGAGGGCAAGCAGAAGTTGTTCAGCCGCACCGACGTCGACCCGAAATTGCTCACCCACCAGTGCCTGCGCTACCTCTATCGGCTGTTGGTGCTGCTCTATGCCGAGAGTCGGCCCGAGCTGGGCATCTTGCCGGTCGACGACGAGGCCTATGTCGCCGGCTACAGCCTCGACCGGCTGCGCGAGCTGACCTTGGTCGACCTCGACACCGACTCGGCCCGCAACGGCAGCCACCTGCACGAGTCGCTCACACGGCTATTCGAGTTGGTGAACGACGGCTACCACGCCGAACACGCGGCCCAGCAGCTGGATTTCGACCGCGACGAGGTCACAGACAACCGCGAGGACTACTTGCAGTTCCCCGGCCTCGACGCGGCCCTGTTCGACCCCGACGCAACCACCTACATCGATGCCGTCACGCTGCCCAATGGGAAGCTGCAACTGGTGCTGCGGCATCTCATGGTGGCCGAGGCGGTCAAGAGCAAAGACACGGCCGGGTTCATCTCCTACGCGCAGCTCGGCATCAACCAGCTCGGCGCCGTGTATGAGGGGCTCATGGCCTATTCGGGCTTCTTCGCCGACACCGACTTCTACGAGGTCGCCAAGAAGGGCGACCCCTCCGACGGCACCTGGATGCTGCCGGTCGAAGACGCCGACGGCTATCCCGACGAGGTGTTCGTCACCGAAACCGATGAAGTCACCGAGGAAACCGAACGCAAGCGCCACACCAGGGGCAGCTTCGTCTACCGGCTGTCGGGTCGCGACCGCCAGCGCAGCGCCAGCTACTACACGCCCGAGGTGCTCACCCGCTGCGTGGTCAAACACGCGCTCGCCGAACTGCTCGGCACCGACGACTACGCCCCCGAGAACGGGTCGAGCGGCATCGCCGAAGGCGAAGCGACGAGGCTGTTGGACCTCACGATCTGCGAGCCCGCCCTCGGCTCGGGCGCGTTCGCCAACGAGGCGATCAACCAGCTCTCCGCCGAATACCTCAAGCGTCGCCAGGCCGAGCTCGGCGAGATGCTCGACCCCGACACCTACAACCGCGAGCTCCAGAAGGTCAAAGCCCACTTCGCCCTGCACCAGACCTACGGGGTCGACCTCAACGCCACCGCCATCGAGCTGGCCGAGGTGAGCCTGTGGCTCAACAGCATGCACCCGGGCCTAAAGGCACCCTGGTTCGGGCTGCAACTGCGCCGTGGCAACAGCCTCGGCGGATGCCGCCGCGCCACCTGGCGCGCCGACCAACTCGCCGACCGTCCCTGGGCCAACACCAAGAAGGGCCAGGTCCAGCCCCCCGTCGATCGCAAGCGCAGCGACGGCGACCTCGACGACGACGAGATCCACCACTTCCTGCTGCCCGGCCACGGCTGGGCCGCGGTCGCAGACCGCAAGGAGGCCAAGGAGCTGCGCCCCGACGAGGTCGAGGCGCTCAAGGACTGGCGCAAGGCGATCATGCGCGCGCCGAAGAAGACCGACGCCGACCGGCTCACCGCCCTCGCCGCCGGGGTCGAGGCGCTGTGGGCCAGCGCCACCGAACGCATCCGCCTGATCCAACGAGGCCTGCGCAGACCCATCGACGTCTACGGCGCCACTATCGCCGACCGCCCGGCCACGGTCAGCCGAGCCGAGGCCGAACGAGCCCTCGGCGACCCCGACAGCAGCCTTGGCCGACTGCGCACCCTCATGGACGCCTGGGTGGGCCTCTGGTTCTGGCCCCTCGACACCGGCGTCAAGCCGCCGACCTGGGACCAGTGGCTCGACGCCGCCGAGGCCCTCGTTCGGCCCGACGCTGCGCCGTCGGCGGGCCAGCTCGACCTGTTCGACGACCTGGCTGAGCTGTTGGAGGCCGAGCAGTTGCGGCCGGGGGAGCATGTCTCGGTCGCAGACCTGGTCGAGCAGCATCCGTGGCTGGGAATCGCGGTCGAGGCGGCCGCCAGCGAAGGCGCCTGGCACTGGGACCTCGAGTTCGCGCCGGTCTTCGACAACGGCGGCTTCGACCTCCAGGTCGGCAACCCGCCCTGGGTGCGCCTCGACTGGAAGGAAGACCTGACTCTCGCCGAGTTCGACCCGTGGTGGGGCGTGACTGACAAGGCTCCTACGTCGGAGCAAAAGGCTCGGCGACAGGTGAACCTGTTCGATGCTGCGCACCAGAAGGCCTATCTAGCCGAGCTCGCATCGGCGGAGGGCGTCGTCGAGGTGATCGGCTCACCGATCGAACGACCGGTGCTCTCGGGCGTCAGAACCAACCTCTACATGGTCTTCATGGACACGACCTGGCGTCACATGCGCGACGAGGGCACCGTCGGGCTACTTCATCCGGAAGGCCACTTCACCGACCCCAAAGCTGGCGCGTTGCGGCGCGAGACGTACGGGAGGTTGCGGCGGCATTGGCAGTTTGTGAACGAGAGCCGTTTGTTCGAAGACATCCACAACATGGTGATCTACGGCATCCAGTGCTATGGACGTCCGAAGCCACCGGTGTTCGTACAGATGTCGGCTCTCCTCTATCCAGAGACGGCGGACGCATCACTTGGTCACGATGGCTCAGGTGTTATACCTGGCATTCAACTACCTCAGGGCGGCTGGGACCTTCGGCCGCACCGCGACCGGGTGCTCACGATCACCGAGGACGTGCTCGCCGATTGGGCGAGGCTGTTCGACGAGCCCGGCACACCGGCGGCGGAGGCTCGTCTCCTGCGCCCGGTGACTGTCGCCGATCTCGAGGCATTGTCGGTTCTGGCCGACCAGCCAACGCGCCTCGCCGACCACGACTACCACTGGACAGTATGCCTTGACGAGGGAAAGGCACAGAAGGACGGGACAATCCAGTGGAAGACCACGGTGCCCGATTCGTGGGCCGAGGTGATCCTCCAGGGACCGCACTTCACGGTTGCGACGCCGTTCGCCGCACAACCGAACGAGGGGTGCAAGAACAACCGCGACTACAGCGACTGGGACCTCGAGGCGCTGCCCGAGCGGCCGATCCCGCGGACCAACTACCAGCGCGCCTGCGACCGCGACACCTACGACGCCGCCCTAGATCACTGGGGCGGCCGCCTGGGCGTTGATAGCTGGCGAGTTGCTTGGCGTCGGATGACTCAGCCAGGGCTCGAACGATCGCTGCATAGCGCGATCATCCCGCCGGGCCCATCCCACGTGGACAACGCTCCTACGATTTCGTTTCGGAACCAGCTCGACCTGGTGCGGGTAGGCGCTCTCTGGGTGAGTCTTCCGTATGACTATCAGGTCAAGGTTGCTGGCGTTTCACACATCAATGACAGCCAGCTCCGCCGCCAGCCCTTCCCCTCCTCCCACCCCTCGACGGGGGCCCTGCTCCTACGCACCCTCCGGCTCAACTGCCTCACCGCCGACTATGCGCCCCTATGGGAGGAGCTGTACGACCCCGCCTGGGCCGACGACGGCTGGACCGATCCTGAGCTCGGCGAGCGCATCGCGCTCGGCGATGTGGGGCCTGAGTGGTCGATGGCCACGCCGTTGCGGCGCGATCAGGAGCGGCGCCAGGCGCTGGTCGAGCTCGACGCGCTCGCCGCGATCATGTTGGGCCTGACCGCCGAACAGCTCTGCGCCATGTACCGCACCCAGTTCGCAGTGCTGCGCAAGTACGAATACAAGATGGCCTTCGACGCCAAGGGCAGGAAGCTCTGCGGCTATCACCAGTCCGCCGGCTACCGCCAGGCCCAGATCCAGGACCAAGCCAAGGCCAGCGACCTCCCACCCGAGTACAAGAATCTCTGGAAGCTCTACGAGCAGTACGAGCAAGACCCGGCCTCCGTCGACTGGCGCGGCCACTACTCCCCACCCTTCCGCCGCGTCGACCGTGAGGCCGAAATGACCCGGGCGTATGAAGCGTTCCAAGTCCGAGGAGCCGCTACGTAGTGAGCGTCGACCGCACAACGTTCGTACTGGGAGCTGGCTTCTCCCGTGCTGTTCACCCCAATATGCCGCTGATGAAGGATCTGTATACCGACAAATTTGAGCACCTGGTCAAAGACGCAATCGGGTGGATCCCTGGAGACGTGGAGGAGACACTGGCCTACGCCTATGATCCGCCGGCGTATCTGAGTGATGCGGATCGGCTCCGCGCGAAGGCGCTCTATCTAGATTTGGTAGACGAGATTGACGCGGAACTCGCTCGGAGCGAACGGGATGCAACCTCGGAGCCGCCTCCGCCGTGGTTGGTCCAATTGACGCAGCTCTGGCACCAGAACCAATGTCACGTGTTGACATTCAACTACGACACACTCGTCGAGCGCTGCGCCATCCGAAACGCTGATCCTGATGGAGACGAGATCGATCCGATTGCGATCTACGTGGCCCCGGTTCCGCCCGAGAAATCGCGCTACGGGTATGGGCTCGTAGCGCCGACCGCCCCGGCGACTTTTCGCCTGATCAAGTTGCATGGCTCACGTTCTTGGTCGTGGCACTCGGATGGATCACAAGACGACGTGGTCTATTCGCGCAAGATTAAGAGGTGGCCCGGATTGAGCGTTCCAGAACGCGATGGTCTGGACAAGGGTTCCGTCGGACTGTCGACGGCGATCGTGCCCCCGGTTGGGGCCAAGGACGCGTTCATGAGTCGCGACATATTGAGATCACAATGGCGCGCCGCGGCTGATGCACCAAACGAGCGCGTCGTTGTCCTGGGGTACAGCCTGCCGGAACCGGACCGGCTGTCGCGGATGCTCTTCCGCGATAGGTTCGCACGGTCGGAGATCGTGATCGCTGACCTTTGCGAGTCCGCTGCCATACGTTCATGCCGGCGATTCGCCGACAGGCCGGACCGAGTGACCATCCGTAGCGGCCAGGACTGTGTAGAAGGAGTTGTGGAGATGCTCGGAGAAGAATAGCGTCACCGGAATCCGGCGGGCAGACTGCTTCGCCCCCCGGGGTTGAAGTTGATCAGACCCCAACTCGGGCGGAGCGGCACCACCGTCGTGTTGCACGGCAAGCTCTGCAACCGAAAGGAGCTCTGGCGGATCCACGAACTGGACCCCGGAGACCCAGCCTTCCCCTTTAGAGTCGAATCTGTGATTGAGTGTCCGACGAGGGGCCCCAGTTCCGGAGAAAAGCGCGATCCTGATACGTCCTGGCTACGCTAGATGAGATGAGTTCTCTCTACGCAAACGAACTTGTCCGGTGGATGGGAGGAAGAACGCTCCGTGACGAGGATGCAAGTCAGCTTCTCGGTGAAATCGCGGGTTGCTCGCCCATAGTCGCCCGTGGCACGCTTCGCGAGTTAGTTGCGTCCGGCTACCTGAATATTCATCCGTCGAACGAAGAGACGTTCGCGGGGTGCGGCTGGCCACCACGTTCCAATCAGCGTGGGTTCTCAGCTGCGATTGCATAGATCTCGCTAGTGTGTATTGAACCCGGGTTACAGGTGATTCGATCCGAGGTAGACGCCATGGAGCTAGGCCCGATTGCGAAGGGGTTCGGCTTGGATTCATGGAGAACGGCTAAAGACTGTTGCCTTGCGTGTCGATGCACGGGACATGGCGACACGACGTAGGATCACCTGTTCGAGAATCTTGGCCAGGGCGTTCGCAAGCGTGGTAGTCTGCATCACCCTCGCATCGTGTGGTACCGAGGCCGATGGCAATATCAAGAATACGAGCCCTGTAGGCCTCAAGTCCGATCTTCTGACCAGCGACGCGATCGTGATCGAGTGCGATACGTCCCGTGTGATCGTCCAAGGCGACACAGTGTTCCGACTTGTTGACGACCCCGACGGATTCGGTTGTGTGTGGTCGCCTGCAGGTTGATCAAGACCGCCGCACTAGATCAAAGGGCATCTAGATTGCTCAGCGAGTCGTCCTCGGACGCGTTGAACTGCCTCTCGGACGCGGGTCTTGCCTACGGCCAGACCTGGTGCGGGTAGGTGTCGCGTGTCGCAGGCTTGTGAGGTGTGTCAGAGCCGCCTAGGCGCATTTCGCCTACGAGCCGCCTCGGGCCAGGGCAATCAGCGTGACCAGTGCTTCGCGCTGGTCGGCGAGGTCGCTCTCGGTCAACCGAATCCGGTACTGACCGGAGCGATCCATGTAAGCGAGCCGGTCGAGGCCTGCCTCGTCTAGCAGATCGTCGATCTCGGCTCTCTTCGCGATCCTCAGCTCGACCACGGCATGGTCGCCTTTGCGAGGCTTGAAAACGATGTAGTTGTCGGCCCGCCCGTGACGTGCCAGACCGATGTAGTGCCGGTTGTAGTTGAGCTCGACGCCCTCATCGCACTCGCGGGCGAGCTCAGCCACCTGCTCGACGACGCACATCGACTCTCGGCTCGATTTGCCTTCCCAGTACGAGCGATCAGCGGGTTCGCTCTCGTCCTCTTCCTCGGTAGCGAGTGTGAGTACATCGAGCACCTTGGTGAACGACAGGGTGAAGCTCTCGCCGACCTGAAGTAGCTGCGCCTGGATCGCGATGATCGGGATCGCTCCGTTGAAGAGGCTGATGACGTTGAAGAACCTCGTCGTGATCTCCTCCGCAACCAAGACGGCGACGTGTTCGTACTGGGGGTAGCGGCGACGCTCGGCATCCCAGTACTCGATGCAGCGGACGATGTGGGAGGGGTCGGTCGCGCCGAGCTGAAGCTCGGTCTCGAATCGCGTGTTCGACTCTGGGTCGAACAGAAGAAGGTCGAGGCGCCCACCGTGAGTCTGGAGACGCTCCGAGTCCTTTAGATCAATGTCGCCAAGACCCAGAATCGAAGGGTCTTCCGCGATGCGCTCGTGGAGCCATCGTTCGTTGACCACGGGATGGTTGGCCATTCGGATAGCCGAACTGGGTACGTAGAGATCTCGGGGCTCTGTCTCGTCGAGCATGAGGATCCTGTCGGCACATCGGCCGCGTTATCGAGGCCGCCCGAGTGCATGCGCCTCATGAGGTCGACTTCCGAGCCGAAGGAGCGACATGGACCAGGACGACAACGAAATGCGTACTGGTATTCCGCCTGAGCTGCTCGAGCTGCCTCGGCTCGAGGTCATCCCGATCCTCCAGGCCGTCTACGGACTGAGCAAGGACAACGCGGAGCAGATGTATTCAGTTGTCGTGCACGGTGTCGGCGATGTGATCCACCTGGAGGTCGGCGACGACGGCGAGGCGCACGTGGTCGACTGGGGGGACGGCGGCAACGAGGCCTGAGGCCTAACCGTCGAGGACGATGTCGCGGGCGTAGCCGAGGCTGTCGATCGTGATGACGCCGCCGTCGACCGAACCGACCACGATGGCTTCGTGCGTTTCCTCGGACGGTGTGAAGTGGCAGTCGCCTTCGTAGCTCAGCTTGCGGACTTCTCTCACCTCTCCCTTCAGGGTTCCGGGGTTGACGTCAGGGCCGCCGATTCTGCCGGAGCCCTCGAAGGTTGCCGTCATTGTCCCCTTGCAGGCGTCGCCGAGCTGGTCGGTCACGCTGGTTGCTGCGCTCAAGGTGAAGCTGTCACCCGACACGACGACCTCGATGGGCGTGTGGTTGGTGGCGATCGTGTTCGAGTTCTCGCCGTGGCGGGGCGGCCAGTGGGCCGAGTAGGTGCCGTCGGCGATGGTGGCGTCTCCCAAGACGTCGTCGTCGGGTCTGGACCCGGTTGTGTCACCGGTGTTGCTGGACCCTTCGGTCTGACCGGCCTCGGCGTCGGTCTCCGCGGCGACGAGTTTGCGGTACGCCTCCTCGGCCAGCGGCGTGTCTTCCGCCCTGCTGCTCCAGAGCAGCTCGTCTCCGATCACGTATACGTGGGCGCTACGGGTGAGCCCGTCGATGGTGGTGTACTCGACCGTACGAGCGTCGTCTGGTCCCAGGACCAAGATGTTTACGATGTCTTCGAACGTCGCTCCCCGTTTCAAGAGATCGAGGATGATCGCCACGGCTGCGTGCCCGACGAACGAGGCCTTGCCATACAAATCTCCCGCCGCGACCTTTGCCTGTTCGCGCAGCCGCTCGATCGGCAGAGGCTCCTCGACCTGTTCGGGTTCCGACTCCGATTCTGGCTCTTCGAGATGGAGAAGCAGTTGCTGTGGCGCGCCGGGGTCCGGTGGGAGGGTCGCCGACGCCGGTTCGTCGGTTGCGGGCAAGACGACCAGGCCGTGCGGCTCGTTCGATGGCTCTATCGGCTCGCCCTCCGTGCCCATGATGAAGCCGCCTGAAACGAGTTCGCTGTCGCCGATCGCGTCCAGGACGACCGCCGGCTCGTATCCCCGTTCGAGGGCCGCGACGATCGCCGCGAAGGCGGCTTCTTCGCTACCGAGGTCTGCAACGACGACATTGGCGAGTTCGATGCTCTCGTCGTTGATCACCGCATCGGTCGCGGCGGCTTCATCGTCGTCCGGGCGATCCGCGGCGGGATCGTCGCCCGAGCCCGACGAGCAACCCGAAGCCCAAAGTGAAACTGCGACGAAACATGCAAACGCCCTGCGCAAACCGGTACCCATGGCAGAACGACCTCCCGTTGGGGCGAAATCGGTTGGGTTCCATTCGGCGGGCCTGCTCGAGAATCAATGGGCAAGCAGGCTGCGCGCGTCCGCGGACGCGGATCTTGCGGAATCGCTTGCAATTCTGGGGCTGACTCGATAGAGTCGAACTTACGTTCGACCCCGACGTCACGGGGTCTCCCGAGAAGAAGAACGGCCGGGCGGTACAGCCCCGGCATCGAGGAGACCCACGATGAACACGCCCGTCGAATCTGCCGCCGCCACCACTACGCAAGCCGCGTCCGCGGACGCGCCGGGTGACCTGCCGACCGAGCGGCTCGAGGCCGAGCTGGTCGGCATCATCGAGTCACGCTCCGAGATGCAACGGCGGTTGCTGCACCTCATCGCCGAATACGACCGGCGAGGCCACTGGGCCGCATGGGGAGTCGCCTCGTGCGCTCATTGGCTGGCCGATACTGCGGGCATCGAGGTGTGCACCGCCCGAGACCAGGTGCGGGTTGCCCATGCGCTGGCGCAACTGCCGCTGATCGACGACGCGTTCGGCAACGGACGGCTGTCGTATGCGAAGGTGCGTGCGTTGAGCCGGGTCGCGACCGCCGACGACCAGGTCGAGCTGATCGAGCTCGCCGAACGCGTGCCGGCCGGGGAGCTCGGCCGTGCGCTCGCCGCGCGTGAGCTCGCCAACAGCGACCCAGAAGAACTCGCGGCCCGGCAGCACGAGGCGCGTGGCTGCTCGTGGCGGGTCGAGGCCGACGGCATGGTCACGATCTGCGCCCGGCTGACCCCCGAACAAGCAGCCGTGGTGACCGCGACGATCGATGCCGCGGTCATGGCCACGCCTCCAGCCGCGTCCGCGTCCGCGGACGCTGACGACGCGCCGAGCCTGTCGCAGCAGCCGAGCCTGTCGCAGCAGCGCTGTGACGCGCTCGTTGCGACCTGCTCGCGTGCGGCGAACAACGGCGGCAACCGCAGCGATCGTGGCGGTCCGAGCGTCGAGGTCGTCGTCCACGCCCACCACACCGCCGACGGACGACTGGTCGGCGTGTTGAGCGACGGCACCCCGCTGTCGGGCCCAGCTGTGGAGGAGCTCGCGTGTGCCGCGACTATCAGGGCGTTGATGCACGACAGCGACGGTCACCCGATCGACGCCACGCCGTCACGCAGGGGGCCGACCAAGCGCCAGCTGCGCCTGCTCCATGCCCGCGACCGGCACTGCACCTACGGTCGCTGTCGCTCGACCGACTTCCTCCACGCCCACCACATCGTCCACCGCACCGACGGCGGGCCGAGCGTGATCGACAACCTCACGCTGCTGTGCGGTCGCCACCACCGCCACGTGCACCTGCACGAGCCGGACTGGACGCCCCACTGGTTCCGCGAGAGTGGCGGTCGATCCCCGTCCCCCGTCCATGGACCTTCTCGGAGGGAGCGCTCATAATGGCAGTTGATGAAGACGATCGCCTTGCTCTGCGTTCCAGCCTCGCCGAAGCGCTCGGCGAGCGAGCGGCCGGCGTTCTGATGGAGTCGATACCGCCCGTGGACTACGACACCTTGGCGACCAAGGCGGACCTCGGCAACACCCGGTCTCAGCTTGCCGCCGACATCGGCCAACTGCGCACCGAGACAGCGGCCGAGTTCGTGGCGGTTCGTTCGGAGATCGGCCAGCTACGCACCGAGACAGCGGCCGAGTTCGGTGCGGTTCGCGCGGAGATCGGCCAACTGCGCACCGAGATGGATGCGGAGTTCGGTGCGGTTCGTTCGGAGATCGGCCAGCTGCGCACCGAGACAGCCGCCGGGTTCGGTGCGGTTCGCGCTGAGTTCGGTGCGGTCCGTTCGGAATTCAGCCAGCTACGCACCTACATGGATGCCGAGTTCGTGAGGACTCGAGCGGAGCTGACCCACCAGATGACGATGCATGCTCGCACGACTATCCTCACGCAGTTCGCCTCGATGGTCGGGGTCATTGCTGCGGTAGCTGCGATCACCTGAGCCCGGCCCACCGACAACTACGGTTCCAAGGGTGATCCCGTCCCTCGTCGTCGAAGACATCCGCTCGGCGCTGGTCGAGTATCTGGCCAGCACGTTCGCGCTGTCCGACGACGACGTGAGGGCGGCGCTGGCCGAGTTCCTGACCGACCAGGGCGACGGCATTTTCCGCGGGCCATACCTGCGGGTGCGGACACCGTTCGAGTCGGTCGCCGATGGCTGGCAGTCGCCGCTCGACTGGTTGCCCGAGGGCTTCACGCCGTATGCGCATCAGGCTCAGGCGTTCGAGCGGCTCAGCACCCTCGACAACACGCCGGCGCCGACGCTGGTGACCACGGGTACGGGTTCGGGCAAGACCGAGTGCTTCCTCTACCCGATCCTCGACCACTGCGCGCGAGCTCGAGCACGAGGCGAAAAGGGCATCAAGGCGCTGCTCATCTACCCGATGAACGCGCTCGCGTCCGACCAGGCCGGGCGACTGGCCGAGCTGCTCGCGACCGAGGCCGAGCTCGCAGGTGTCAGCGCCGGCATGTACGTCGGCGGCAAGGGTAGCCACAGCGACGCCAGCGCCGAGCACCTCGTCGACAAGCGCGAGATCTTGCGGCTGAACCCGCCCGACATCTTGTTGACCAACTACAAGATGCTCGACCTGTTGCTGCAGCGGAAGGGCGACCGCGAGCTCTGGGATGAGAACGAAGTCAACACGCTTCGCTATGTGGTGCTCGACGAGTTCCACACCTACGACGGGGCTCAAGGCACCGATGTCGCGATGCTGCTGCGCCGGCTCGGGCGGCGCCTCGGGATGGCCATACCCGGCGCACCGCTGGGCGCAGCCACACCCGTGGCGACCTCGGCCACGTTGGCGTCGGGGGTCGGGTCCATCGACGAGCTGTGCGAGTTCGCAACCAAGGTGTTCGGTGTCCCCATAGATGCAACCGCAGCGGTCGGTGAGCGGCGCGAGTCGGTCGACGACGCCTGCGGCGAAACCGACTTCTACCTGCGCGTTCCGGCTGTGCACGAGGTCAACGAGTGCACCGAGGCCGATGAGGTTGCCGCGCTGTTCGGAACGCAGGTGAAGCCCGAAGGCGATGTGCCGGCGCCGCCGATCACCAGCCCCGTCGAGCTGGGCGAGCGCCTGCTCAGCCACACCCTCACCCGGGCCGTGCTCCACGCAGCCGGTGAGCGTCCACGCACGTGGGCCGACGCGGTCGCCGAGATCATCACCCGTGTGCCCGACTGGGGAAGGGTGGCGATGACCGACCCCGAGGCCGTCGAGCTGGCGCTCGGCCGCTACCTGTGGCTGTTGTCGGTCGCCCGGCGAGAGGTCGGCGGGCGCGAGCGTCCTCTGTTCAACATCGAGGTGCAGCTGTGGGTGCGCGAGGTATCTCGGGTGCTGCGCACGGTGTCGCTCGATCCGCAGTTCCGCTGGCACGACTCGGGGCGGCCCGATGTCGTCGACCCCGACGAACGTCCGGCCCTGCCGACGATCGAGCTGCCCGCCGCCTACTGCCGCCGATGTGGCATGTCCGGGTGGATGAGCGTGCAGTCGACGCTCAACCAGACCCTGTCGATCAAGCCGTCGACGGTCTACGCGGCATCTCGCGATCACAGCCCGACGGTGCGGGTTCTGATGCGCACCAACAGCCAGGACCCCGACGCTCGATGGTTCGACCCTGCCAGCCGTCGCCTCGTGCCGCCCGACGACGAAGCCGAGCTGCCCGAAGGAGCGGTCGCCGTGCTCGCCACGCCCGACGACGACGCGGCCAAAGCGCAGCGCTGCCCGGCGTGCGACGAGCGCGACGCCATCAGGTTCATCGGACTTCGCGTCGCGTCGCTCACCTCGGTGTCGATCAACACGCTGTTTTCCTCCGAGTACCTCGAGGCAGAGGAGCGCAAGTTGCTGGCCTTCACCGACTCGGTGCAAGACGCGTCGCATCGCAGTTCGTTCTTTGCAGGCCGCACCCATCGCATCAACCTGCGTGCGCTGATGTCGCAGACCCTCCAGGACGCGGGTGGCGAGTTGACCCTCGACGAGCTGGGATCCGAGCTCGTCGAAGCGGCCACCGATGCAAGGTCGCGTTTCGAGCTGGTGCCGCCCGACCTGATGCGCGACAAGCACGTGACCACGGTGTGGAGTGACGAGCCGAGCGCTGAAGGCCTCGACATCTTCGCCAAGCGCATCGGGTTCGAGACCGACCTCGAGTTCGGTCTGCGCTCGCGGGTCGGTCGTACGCTCGAACTGTCGGGTGCGGCGGCGGCGGCTGTCGACATCGGCGACGAAGTGCCCGAGCTCGTCACCGAGCTGCTGAGTCACCAGCTCGGTGACGCATCGGAGTCGATCCGGCGGCACCTGTCGGTGTGGTTGCGCGGCATGCTCGAGCGGCTGCGGCTCAAGGGCGGCATCGTGCACTCGCTGCTCGAGCCCTACATCGCCGACGGCGGGTCGCTCTACCTCATCTGGGGAGGACGACCCGCGGGTCTGCCTCCTTTCACCGCCGATCAGGGGCGACCCGCCTTTGCGACCACGTCGTCGAACACGGGTCCACGCGCCAACTTCGATTCGCTCACCGCCCTCGGCGCCACACCGACGTGGTGGGTCGACTGGACCGTGCGTTGCCTGTCGCTAGAACCACCGACGGCGCGCGATCTCAACCAATCGCTGTTCGCGTTGTTGGCCGACCAGACCGATCTCGTGCACGTTCGAGCGAAGGGGGCCACCCGGTCGTTCGGCCTCGACCGGGCCCACATCGTCGTCACCGACCTGCCCGACGACGATCAACCCGGTGGCGTGCGATGCAACATCTGCGGGCACCGCCACGCAACCACCGACGAGGTGTTCGACGAGTTCTTCGCGACACCGTGCTTTCGATACCGCTGCAAAGGTCACTACGAACCCGATGGTTCGCTCGGCGCCAACTACTACCGGAAGCTCTACCGGTCGGGCGTGACCAGGCGGGTCGTAACCGGCGAGCACACCGGCCTGTTGGAACGCGAAGCGCGCGAGGAGCTCGAAGCTGCGTTCAAGTCGGGCACGGCCGCCGATGCACCGAACGTGCTCACCGCAACACCCACGCTCGAGATGGGCATCGACATCGGCGACCTGTCGGCCGTCATGCTCACCTCGGTGCCACGCAACCCGGCGTCGTATGTGCAACGCGTCGGCCGTGCCGGGCGTGCGTCGGGCAACGCGCTCATCACAACCTTCGTGCCCACCAACCCCCACGGTCTCTATTACCTGTCCGACCCCGACGCCATGATCGCCGGCGACATCCGTCCGCCCAATTGCTACCTCGACGCCATCGACACGCTCACGCGCCAGTATTTCGCCTACGTGCTCGACCGCGTTGCCGACCGCAGCATCGACGCGCCCGAGCTGCCGCCGACCATGATCAACCTCGGCTCGAGCGGCCTCGACGAAGGCGGGGTGCTACGAGCGATCGCCACCGCGTCGCGCGACGACCCAACCGTGGTCGACGGGTTCCTCGAGTTGTTCGGAGATCATCTCGACGCCGACACAGCACGGCAGGTGCGCGATTTCGCGCAGGTCGGTCTCGAGAAGCTGCTCGAGTCGACCATGACCGACTGGAGCGACGGGACGCGCGAACGCCAGGCCCGGGTGCAACGGCTCAGCGGCCGCATCGACCAGGCGCTGGCGGCCGACGACTCGCAGGAGGCCAAGGCCCTGGCCGGCGAGCGGGCAGCGGTACAGGCCGAGCTCGGCACGCGCCGCAGGACCGACCCGCTGACCGGTCTCGGACAGCTCGGACTGCTGCCCAACTACACGCTCGTCGACGACACCGCCACCCTCCAAGCGACGCTGTGGAGCGGGGGCGACGGCGACGGCGACGAATTCAAAGTGGACGCTCACGAATACACCCGGTCCAACAGCCTCGCGGTGCGCGAGTTCGCACCCGGCAACAGCTTCTATGCAGGTGGGCACCGCCACGTCGTCGATGCCCTGGAGGTCGGCAGCGTCGACGAGCCCAGATTCGAGGTATGGAGGCTGTGCCCCGAGTGCGGCTACGGATTGCGCGAGGCCGGCGCCGACAAGGCCGCGTTCGCTCAGTGCCCGAGATGTCGCGGCCGTGGCCTGGCCGACGTCGGCAGCCGTCGCGCCCTGTTGCCTCTCACCCGGGCCTACGCGTCGGGAGCGGAGGAATCGGCACGGGTGTTCGACGAAGACGACGACCGGCGCCAGGAGTTCTACAGCGTCATCACGACCGTCGACGTCGAGCACGTCGACGCGGCCTGGAAGCACACCGGCACCGCTTTCGGTGCCGAGCTCGCTCCACAGACCCGCATCAGAACCATCAACCTCGGATACACCGACCGCAAAGGCGACGAGGTGCCGATCGCCGGCCGTGAACGTCACGTCACCGGGTTCGAGGTGTGTGCGCATTGTGGCGGTGCGGCCGATGCCCGCGACGATCGCGATGGACAGCGACCCGAGCGTCTTCACCAGGGGTGGTGCAAGGTGCGCTCGGGTAACCGAAAGAAGGACTGGCGCTCGCTGCATCTCTTCCATGAGCTGGTCACCGACGCGGTAAGGGTGGTGCTGCCCGTGTCGATGTTCCAGGTCGACGAGCGGCTCGCGTCGTTCAAAGGGGCCCTGCTGTTGGGCCTGCGCCACGACTTCGGGGGCGATCCCGATCACCTTCGGATCACCACCTCCGACATGCCCAACCGGTCGGGCCAGGGCCGCCGCAATTTCCTCGTGCTCTACGACAGCGTCCCCGGCGGCACGGGCTACCTTGCACGACTGGCCGACCCCGACCGCATGCGCAGCATCCTCGAAGCCGCGCAACGAACCCTCGCGCTGTGTCCCTGCCAGAGCGAGGGCCGGTCGGCGTGTCACCGGTGCTTGCTCGGGGTGGTCGAACGAAACGAGTACGAGCTCGTGCGCCGCGACGTCGCGGTCGCCTTGCTCGACGAGCTGCTCGACGATTGGCACACCGAGCAGGTCGCCACGGTTGCCGAGGTCGACATCGGGAGAGTCGAGGAATCCGAGCTCGAACGACGGTTCAAGGTCGCTCTCCAATCGTGGGCGGCCAGGCCCGATCTCGAACACGTATCGATCCGTCCGGCACCCAGCGGCCACCGCCGCTTCGAGGCCTTCGAGCTGCGCATCGAACGTGACGATCGAACGCTGCGCTACCGCATCGAGGAACAGGAAGGGCTCTCGGCGGTCAATGCGCTGCCCGACTTCACGATCCACCGCCTCGACGACAAGGCGCGCGACATAGCGGTGTTCCTCGACGGCTACCAGTTCCACGCGTCCGCCGAGAACAACAACATCGCCGACGACGCTCGCAAGCGCGCCAACATCCGTTCGGTTGAGGGCATGTGGGTATGGGCGATGAAGTGGGACGATGTCGAGGCCTTCGACAAGGCGATGTCGAGGGACGAGCCCGGCAATGTCGCCCGCCAGCCCCTGCTCTCCGGAGCTCATCGCAACGCAGCAAAGGCCGCGCACCGCGCGGCCGGTGGGCGCATCGACTACCCGACGGTCGACCAGAACCCGGTCGAGCTTCTGCTCAGCTACCTCTCCGATCCAGACGATGACGAATGGGAGCAGCTCGCACTGTCGACCGTCACCGGCGCCGGGGCCGGAACCATGCGGCCGACCGATCGCGAAGGCGTCGGGGCGTTCGTCGGCGACGTGCTAGCGGGTCGGGGGAGCGAGGTTGCCGCATCCGACGACCAGTCTGCGATGGCGGGGGAGTTCATCACCGACCGTGGGCTGTCTGTCGGGCTTGTGCTGCGCATCGAGAACCTCGATGCGGGGCAATGGACGGCCATCGCAACGCTGCCAGACGACGATTCGTCGATCGCCGATGCCGGCCACCGCAGCCGATGGTACGACTGGCTGCAATGGTCGAACCTGTTGCAGTTCATCCGCTCGCCCGGGCGCGACGCGGTCATCACAGCAGCATCGATCGCCGACGAGGGCGACTTCGAGCTCACTTCCTTGGCAGCTTGGCTCGCCCGCGACGCCGCCATCGATGCCGACGATCTGACGCTCGACGATGCGATGACCGACGAGCTCGACCTGCTCGCCGACGAAGACGTGCGCATCATGGTCGAGCGGATGCTGCGGCGCGGCGCACCTGACTTCGTCGCCGGCGAGGAGGTCGACGGCATACCACTCGAAGCGGCCTGGCCGTCGGCTCGCGTTGCGATCGTGCCCGACGATTTCGACCACGATCTGCCGTCGAGTTGGCGCGTTGTCGAGGTTGGCAAGGTGACCGATGAAGACGTCGCCGAGATGTTGGAGCTCGGCTGATGGCGACACTAGCGATATCTACCGACTTCCTCAGCGCCTACCACGGGCTCGAAGAGGCCCAGCGGAACCGGGTTCGCGAGCTCGCGCGCATGTTTCAACAGCTCAGCGCGAGGGAGCTGAGTGGGCAGAAGGGAATCCATCTCGAGCCCCACAACGGTGCGCGTGACCCACGGGCCAAGACCATCCGCATCGATCGCAACCACCGCGGCATCGTTCTCGACGTCGGCGACGACGAGACGTTCATCCTCACGACCATCGGCACCCACGACGAGACCGACCGCTGGATGGCCAACAACGAGTTCAGGGTCAACGAGGCAACCGGCGCACTCGAGCTCCGAAACGTCGTTCAAATGGACGAGGCCGTGTCCACGGTCGTCGCTCCTGTTGAAGAGTCGGCCACCGGTCTGTTTGCCCATCGGCGCGACCGCGACTTCGTGAACCTCGGTGTCGACGCCGACCTGGTCCCGGCCCTGCGCGAGATCCACACCGATGACGCGCTTCAGGGCGTGTTGATGCTTCTGCCTCCGCCACAGGTCGAAGCGGTCATGGGGTTGCTGGGCGACGACAGCGTCGACGAGCTCTTCGCAATGGTGGCCGGCGACGTCGAAACCGACGACATCGACACCGACGATCTCGCGGCTGCCGTGCGAGCGCCGGCGTCTGCGTCGACGTTCCACGTGTTCGCCGACGGCGACGAGCTCACCGAAGCGCTCGCATATCCGCTGGCCCAATGGCGGTTCTTTCTTCACCACACCCAGCACGACGTCGCCTATCGGCCCACATTCAACGGCCCGGCACGGGTCACCGGCGGTCCGGGCACGGGCAAGACCGTGGTCGCCATCCACCGAGCGAGGTTCTTGGCCGAACAGATCGACGATGAAGCCGCCAGGCCGGTGCTGTTCACCACGTTCACGCGCAACCTCGCGGAGGTGATCGAACACGACCTGCGCTCGCTCGGGGGCACCGACCTCGTCGACCGTATCGAAGTGGTCAACGTCGACCGGTTGGCGCATCGTGTCGTGAAGGACGCCGAGCGGTTGTCGAGCCTCGAGGTCGCGTCGGGTGACGAGGTCGAACGCTACTGGCAGCAGGCGGCGGACCGCACCGGCAGTCCTCACTCGCCGGAGTTCTTGAACAACGAGTGGGAGCAAGTGATCCTCGCTCAGGGTTGCGCGTCGCGGTCGGACTATTTCGACGTGTCACGAGCCGGGCGCGGGGTGCCGCTCGCGCGCCGCGACCGCGCAGCGGTGTGGAAGGCCTACGAGGCGTTCCAGCAACAGCTCGCCGAAGCCGACCGGCGTACGTTCCTTCAGCTCGCCGACGCGGCCGCCGGCTATCTGGCCGGGCGCGCCGTGAAGCCCTACAGACACATCGTCGTCGACGAGGCGCAGGATCTGCACGAATGCCAGTGGCGCATGTTGCGCGCCGCCGCCGACGAGGGGCCGAACGACATGTTCCTCGTCGGCGATGGTCACCAGCGCATCTACGACCGGCGCTCGTCGCTCGCCAGCGTTGGCATCAACATCGTCGGCCGTTCGAAGCGCCTGCGGATCAACTACCGCACCACTCAGGAGATCCTTCGCTGGTCGCTGGGGGTGGTGGGCGAGGCCGACATCGGCGACGCCGACGACGGTGGCCCCGACGACATGACCGAGGGGCTCAGGCGAGGCGGCGGCTACCACAGCTACCTCCACGGCCCGGCACCGGTTCTCCATTCAGCCGAGTCGCGGGGAGCTCTGCGCGATGCGCTTGTCGAACAGGTCAAGGCCTGGACCGACGCCGGGTTGAACCCGAGCGATGTCGGCATTGCGGCGCGCACCGCAAGCGGACTCGACGCCTTGGCGGGCAGCCTGAAGGCGGCGGGTGTGCCGGCGTTGGTCCTGGGCAATGCGGTGCCAACCGACGACGGCGTGCAACTCGGAACGATGCATCGCATGAAGGGCCTCGAATTCCGCGCGGTGGCCGTGGTCGATGTCGACGACGACACGGTGCCGCTCCCCGCTGCCCTCACCGACAAGTCGGCCGACCCGGTGCAGCACCGAGTCGACCTCACCCGCGAGCGGTGCCTGCTCTATGTCGCGTGCACCCGCGCTCGCGATCACCTATGGCTCGGCTGGCAAGGCAAACCCAGCCGCTTCATCGAAGCCTTGCTCTGAACCCTCGCTGGCGCCAAGGGGCTGGGGTGCTGTCGATCAGGTGACGGAGATGAACGCGGCTAAGCCGATCATCGAGCCGATGTGTGTGACCATCATCCTGCGCTGTCCGGTCGCCAGCTCGAGGCGAAGCTGTGCGATCTCGTCTCGAATCGACGCTGACTCGGACTTGATCTCGGCTCGGACCGCGACGAACTCGGCTCGGACCGCGACGAACTCGGCGTCCGTCTGCGTGCCCAGTTGGTCGATTTCAGCCGACAGCAGAGAGCGCGTGTGCTCCAGGTTCGTGTGCGTGGCAAGTTGGTCGTAATCCACGGGCGGCACCGACTCCATCAACACGCGTGCCTCGCGCTCACCGAGGGTTTCGGTGAGGCGGGCGCGCAGAACGAGGCGGTCGTCTTCACTGATCGCCATTATGCGGGTTCCTTCCATGATCGTCCATGGGAAGGGGAAGTACGGCCAGCCCGAGCCCGGTGCTGGGCCTCGATTCAAGCGTGAGCGGCGGCTGTGACAGTCATGTAGTGGACCGTAGGGCTGTCACACCCCGTCGTTAGTGTTGCCCTATGGGCAAGAACAACAGGGCGCGGAGGGCAGCCAAGGCGCGGCGGCGGGCGCGGGCCAGGTCGGCGGGCGCGAGGCGCGACGGGCGACGACGACGCGCAGACGAACCATCGGTCGACGTGCGGCAGGTCCTCGTGGCCGCCGTCGATCTTGGGCGGCGAGGGAATCCCGACGCCATGAAGGCTCGGAGAATCCTCGGCCGGTGTGAGTTGGGCCGCGTCTGTGCCGAGGCCGAGGCGTTGTTGCTCGACCTGGTCGATGCGGCCTGGAAGCAAGGCTGGCAACCGGCCGAGCTGCTACGGCACGGACGAAGGTCGAGCGACGTGGCTGCCGGAGAACGACTCGTAGCGGCCGCAATCGCCACCGATCACGCAAACCGTCGGTCGACGACCCTCGACCGGGCCTGGGTCGATCACGTGGAGGCGCTCGAATTGCCTGTCGTCAACGGTCGGTCGGGTTGGGTTCGCCGCTGGGCTTCCGAGGAGGGCTTCGACAACACCCGAGCGATCACGCTCGTGGTCGCAACCCTGGTGGTGCTCGCTCAGGTGCCTCCTCTCGACCCGGTCCTCCCACCACCCGGGACCAAAGGGCCCGCCGGAACGGTGACCGAGCCTCGTGTGCGCGGCACAGAGTCCGATCCCCTCCTCAAACGCATTCGGGCGTTGCTGGCAAAGGCCGAGTCCACAGAGCACGAGGCCGAGGCGACCGCCTTCACCGCAAAGGCGCACGAGCTGATGGCGCGCCATGCCGTCGATCAGACCATGGTCGCCGATGGTGGCGGGGAACGTCCCGTGTTCACACGTTTGCCGGTCGATGCTCCATACGTGAATGCGAAGTCGTATCTGCTCCAGGTCGTCGCCGAGGCGAATAGGTGCGAGGCCGTTTACATGGCCGACACCGCCATGTCGACCGTGGTCGGATTCGCGGCCGACGTCAGCGCTGTCGAAGCGTTGTTCACCTCGCTGCTGGTGCAGGCGCAGTCGGCGCTCGACGACGCCGCGCGAACGGCGCCGCCGGGCACCCGCGTGCGAAGCAAGAGCTACCGCACATCGTTTCTGTCGGGATACGCCGCCCGCATCCGCCAGCGGCTCGCCGAGGTAAACGATGCCATCTACTCCGAAGCCGACGAGCAAACCGGTGGGGCGTTCCTTCCGGCGCTGAGGTCGCGCTCGGCCGAGGTCGGCGACTACGTCGAGGAGTTGTTCGACACGATCGTCACCTCGCCGATGCGTGGCGGCTCCGACCCCTTCGGACACATGAGCGGCAGCGCGGCTGCCGATGTCGCAAAGCTCACGGCGGGCGATCTAGGCAAGGAGGACGGCGCGCTACCGGTCGGCCCTTGATACCATACCCCCTATGGTATCTACCAGGGACGGACAACTCACCGCCGCGAGCCTTCCAGAGCCGGTTCTCGACGATGTGCAGAAACGGCTGGCGCGCCTCGAGGGACAGATCAGAGGCATACGCCGCCTCATCGATGAGGGTGCGGGCTGCAAGGACGTAATCCACCAGGTCTCCGCCGCGAGCTCGGCTCTCGATCGCGTCGGATACCGCCTCGTCGCAGCGGGAATGCAGTACTGCGTTAACGAGCCCGACAGCCCGATGACGGCCGACGAGCTCGAAAAGCTCTTCCTGAAATTGAGCTGACCCCATGAGCTTCGATCGACGCCTCGTGCGTTACGCAATCACGCACTCGAAGGTGGTCCTGTGGGCCGTGCTAGCCGCGACCCTTGTCGCAGCGATCGGCTTCGTTCGACTCGACGTCGACACCGACCCGGAGAACATGCTGCCGTCCGACGACCCGGTGCGAGTCCGCAACGCCGCGCTCGAGGACGAGTTCGGCGCCGGCCCCATGATCGTCGTCGGGATCTTCGGCGAGGTCCGCACGGTCGAAGGGGTGAACGCAATCGCCGATGTACACGACGGTGTCGTTGCACTCGACGAAGTCGTCGGCGAAGCGACGGTGAGTCTTGCGTCGGTCATCGAAGAGCCGCCCACGACAGCGGGCGAGGTCGACGACCTGGTCGCTGCCATCGAAGGCGATCAGCTCATGGCGGGCAATGTGCTGTTCGCCGATCAGCCCGGGGCCGCGCTGTTCATTGGGATCACCGACAAGGACGCAGCGGTGGGCGTCGCGGACGACGCCAAGGATCTGATCGCACAACAGCCCGCACTGGCGAGCCACGACGTCGAGGTCGGTGGTCTACCGCTGGCCGAAAACGCTTTCGGACAGCAGATGTTCGTACAGATGGCCGTGTTCGCACCGCTCGCGGGGTTGCTCGTGTTCGCCCTCATGTGGTTCTTCTTCAGGCGACTACTGCTCGTCGTGCCCGCCATGCTTCTCGCTATGGCGACGGTCATCATTACGATGGGCGCACTCGTCGGCACGGGCAACAGCCTCCACATCATGAGCTCGATGATCCCCATCTTCCTGATGCCGATCGCCATCCTCGACAGCGTGCACGTGCTGAGCGACTTCTTCGAGGAATATCGGGGCGGTCCACGCGAGGAAGTCGTCGAGCACGTCTACGGTGCGCTCAGCCGTCCGATCGCGTACACGACGCTCACCACGGCCGTCGGCTTCGCCTCGCTCGTGCTCGTGCCGATTCCGCCCGTGCGGGTGTTCGGCCTATTCGTAGCCATCGGAGTCGGTTTGGCCTGGCTTCTGACCATGACGTTCCTGCCTGCGTTCATAGTCTCGGTCGCCGAACGGCGGCTGTCGAGAGCGAGACCGGCACGCGAAGCGGGCGCCGGGTGGCTCCCGCGGCTCGGGTCGGCGGTCGTGCGCCGTCGGGTGATGGTGCTTGCCGGCGCCGGCATTCTGGTCGCCGCCACCGCGCCCGGCCTGGCGTCGATCACGGTCAACGACAACCCGGTGCGCTGGTTCCGCGCCGACCACGAGATCCGCCAGGCCTCCGAGCACCTCGACGACGCGCTACCCGGGACATTCACCGCATCGATGATCGCGACCGCGACCGAGCCCGGCGGACTCGACGATCCCGAAACCGTCGCGGCGGTCAGGGCTCTGGTCGACGATCTCGAATCGAACCCCGAGGTCGGGGCGATACAGAGCTACGTCGATGGCGATCACCCGCTGCTCCGCAACGGCGACAGGGCCAACATCCGGCTTCAACTACGTAGCGGCGACAACGTCTCGATGGACGACGTCGTCGAGCAGGCGGAGCGCCAACTTGCTGCCCAGCCGGTCGACGACGTCGATATCGAATGGGCCGGCGAAGCCTATCTCAACCTCACATGGCAACAGGACATGGTGTCGGGCATGCTCGTCGGCTTCGCCACGACACTCGGCGTCATATTCGTGCTGCTCCTGCTGCTATTCCGTTCGTTGAAGTGGGCGCTGCTCGCGATCGCTCCGGTGCTCGGGACGGTCGTCGTGGTCTACGGAGCGCTGTCGCTCGCCGGGCGC
Organism: Acidimicrobiales bacterium; assembly: GCA_965216815.1. Classification (GTDB taxonomy): domain Bacteria; phylum Actinomycetota; class Acidimicrobiia; order Acidimicrobiales; family SHLQ01; genus JADFOM01. Next base: position 1,613,986 of record OZ244202.1, read on the forward strand.
GACATGGACATGCCCGTTGCCGTTCTGTCGACGATGGTGCTCGGCATCGGTGTCGATTTCGCCATCCACTTCGTCGAGCGGTTCCGAGCGCTGCGGGAGCAGAACGGATCCACCAGCGCAGCGCTCGACGAGTTCTTCGGCGAGCCGGCTACAGCGATGACCCGCAACGCCGTTGTCATCGCAGTCGGCTTCTCACCTCTGTTGTTCTCATCGCTGATGCCGTACGTGGTCGTCGGAGTCCTGCTGGCATCCATCGTCACGCTCAGCTGGTTGGCCTCGATCATCATCCTCCCCGCCGCGGTCGCGCACAACTAGCGGGGTCAGGTCTCACATATCATCAACTACAACTAACGGGGTCAGACCCCAGGGGGAGAGACATGGAACTCGACGAGGTCAAGGATTTTGCTTCTGGGCTGTCGATGTGGGCGCACATCGCAACTGTCGGCGACGACAATCGACCCGATGTGACACCGATCCACCCGTGTTGGGAAGGCGACACCTGCTGGTTCATGTGTGGCACGGGCTCGGTCAAGGCGCGCAACGTTGCATCGAACCCGAACGTGGCCTTGCACTGGCAGGTTTCCGAGGTAGGCGACGGCGTCGAGCTGTGGGGCACTGCCGAGCTTCACGACGATCTCGACACCAAGCGTCGCCTCTGGGACGGAGTGTTCGACTATGACCTCAACGATTTCGCTCCGGGCGGTCCCGACAACTCGCCCGAGACCGGCTTCATCGCCGTGACTCCCGAGCGGGCCCTCGTTCTTCGCCAATACGGCGTCGGCGGCCTCGAACGCTGGAAGGCTGGCGTCTGACCCAAGGCTGGCGTTGGCGAGTCAGCTCTCACTTACGAGCCTCAAACCATGCGGCTTCCCAGAGGTTCCTGCCAGAACAGAGACCTTGGTCCCTATCGCGTCGACGCAGATCGGTACTTAATGCAAAGGGGCCATTAGCCACTGCATAAGTCGTTGACTGTGCAACTTAGAGATTTGCAACCACCAGACAGCCGGAGGGGCCGTGGGCAACCTCAGATCGCGCGCGCACATACTGCCGACCTCGGGCTCGTTGCTCGCCATCCTGTTTGTCGCCGGTCTCAGCTACCTGGTGATGGCGTTCTTCGCGCCGGGCGGCCAGTCGGTGGCACGGGCGCAATCCGAAGGCGAGGAGCTCTTCAACTCCACCTGTGCAGGCTGTCACCAGGCGGGCGGCGTCGGCATTGTCGGCACGTTCCCCCCGTTGGCCGGCAACCCGGCGGCAGCCGACGCCGACTATGTGGCGTCGGTCATCAGGGAAGGCAAGAGCGGCCCACTCGAGGTCCTCGGCGAGAGCTACGACGGCGAAATGCCCCCCGTAACCAGTCTCAGCGACGACGAGGTGACCGCAGTCGTCGCTTACGTGGTCGGCATCGCGGGTGGTGGTGAGGCGCCGCCGACGGGGCCCGAGACTACGGGCACTCCAGCAGATCCACAGGATCCCGACGTCAGCGCGGGCCACGACATCTTCGTCGGCTCCAACAGCCTCGACGCGGGCGGACCCGCGTGCGCTGCATGTCACACAGCCGGTGAGGTCGGCAGCCTCGGCGGCAGCACCTTGGGCCCCGATCTGACCGATGCGGTGGAGACCTACGGCGGAGAGGCGGGGCTGGCGGCGTGGCTCACGACACCAGCCTCCCAGACCATGATCCCCATCTTCGGCGACAAACCACTAACGGAGACCGAGATAAGCCACCTGGTCGCTTTCCTCGCGGATGCGCCAGACCAGGACAGCCCCGACGGCTATGTCGACTGGCTGTGGACCGCTGCCATCGTCGGGATCATCGCTCTCTTCGGCGGCATGGCGATCGTCGGGCGTGGCATGCGACAGACCTACAGGGACAAGCTGAGGAGCAGCCGATGAGCGACTGGATCAAAGAGAAGGTCGACCCGGCCGGAAGACAGTGGGAGGACTTCTACCGAAACCGCTTCCAACACGACAAACGTGTGCGCACGACTCATGGCGTGAACTGCACCGGCAGCTGCTCGTGGGAGGTATTCGTAAAAGACGGCATCGTCACCTGGGAACTCCAGGCGACCGACTACCCGTCTCTCGAAGAAGGTCTGCCGCCGTACGAGCCGAGGGGTTGTCAGCGTGGCATCTCCTACTCCTGGTACCTCTACTCGCCGATCCGGGTGAAGTACCCCTATGCGCGCGGCACCTTGTTGAACATCTATCGGAAGGCCAAGGATTCCCACGGGGGAGATCCAGTCGCTGCGTGGGCGAGCATCCAGGCCGATCCCGAGCTGCGCAGTCAGTACCAAGACGCCCGCGGCAAGGGTGGATATCGCCGGGTCAGCTGGGAGGAAGCGCTCGAGATGGCTGCCGCCTCGGTGCTTCACACCGTCAAGGAGCACGGCCCAGATCGCGTCGCCGGGTTTTCCCCTATCCCGGCTATGTCCCAGGTGAGTTATGCCGCGGGCAGCCGCTTCATGTCGCTTCTCGGCGGCACGATCATGAGCTTCTACGACTGGTACTGCGACCTGCCGCCTGCATCGCCGGAGGTCTGGGGAGAACAGACCGACGTGCACGAGTCGGCTGACTGGTACAACTCGCGGTTCGTGGCGGTCATGGGTTCGAACCTGAACATGACCAGAACGCCCGATGCGCACTTCATCTCCGAGGTACGTCACGCCGGCGCACGTCTCGCAGTGTTCAGCCCGGACTTCTCCCAGGTGTCCAAGTACGCCGACTGGTGGGTGCCGTGCAACCCGGGTCAGGACACGGCGTTCTGGATGGCGGTCAACCACGTCCTGTTGAGCGAGCTCTACCGCGACCGCCAGGTCGACTACTTCCAGGGGTACGCCAAGCAGTACACCGACCTGCCGTTCCTGATCGAGGTGACCGATGGAAAGCCCGGCAAGTACCTGCGCGCCGATCGGGTGTCGCGCTACAGCGATACCGAGAACGGCGAGTGGAAACTGCTCATGTGGGACTCCGCAGCCGACGACGTGCGGATGCCCAACGGAGCCATCGGCGACCGTTGGGCCGGCGAGGAGAAGGGTCGTTGGAACCTCGAGCTGCACGACAGCGTTCTCGGCGAGGACATCGAGCCGACTCTCACCTTTCTCGACCGCCACGATGAAGTCGCGTCGATCGCATTCGACTTCTACGGCGGCGACGGTGTCATAGAGCGCCCGGTGCCCCTACGCACCGTCCATACCAGCGACGGTCCCGTCAAGGTGGCGACCGTGCACGACCTGCTTATGGCCCGCTCGGGTGTCAACAGGGGTCTCGACGGTGTCGATGGCTCCAACTACGACGATGAGCAGGCGCCCTACACCCCGGCATGGCAAGAGCAGTACACCGGCATTCATCGCGACACGGTCATCAAGTTCGCCCGCGAGTGGGGCCGCAACGGCGAGCTCACCGAGGGCAAGAACCTCGTGATCATCGGCGCCGGAGCCAACCACTGGTACCACAACAACCTGCAGTACCGAGCGCCGATCCTCGCGCTGATGCTGACGGGCTCGGTGGGGGTCAATGGAGGCGGTCTCGCTCACTACGTGGGTCAGGAGAAGCTCGCCAACCACGCGTCCTGGGGATCGATCGCCATGGGCCTCGACTGGGGCATGGCACCTCGCCAGCAGAACACCCCGTCCTTCCACTACGTGCACACCGACCAGTGGCGCTACGAGCGCGGATACCGCGAGTACGACTCGCTGCCCGAGGAACATCCGGAGCGTTTCACCCACACGATCGACCACCAGGCCCGAGCGGTTCGTCAGGGCTGGCTGCCGTTTTTCCCCCAGTTCAACGAGAACCCGATCGACGTGGCTGCCGAAGCCCGTTCCGGCGGAGCCGAGTCGGAGGAGGCCGTCGTCGAACGAATCGTCGAACGCCTCGCGTCTGGCGACCTCGAGTTCTCGATCGACGATCCCGACGCTCCCGAGAACTGGCCCCGCACCTGGTTCATCTGGCGCGGCAATGCGATCGGTACGTCCGCGAAGGGCCACGAGTACTTCCTTCGTCACTATCTCGGAACGCACTCGGCGGCGATCGCGGAGGAGCCCGATGATCACGGCGTCGCCGAGGTCACGGTGCGCCCCGACGCCCCGATCGGCAAGATGGACCTGGTCGTCGACCTGAACTTCCGGATGGACACATCGGCCCTGTATTCCGACATCGTTCTGCCGGCGGCGACATGGTACGAAAAGGACGACCTCAACTCGACCGACCTGCACACTTTCGTCAACCCGATGCAGGCTGCGGTCCCCCCGTCGTGGGAGTCCAAGCCCGACTGGGAGATCTTCAAGGCGCTGGCCAAGAAGGTCTCGGAGCTGGCCGAGGGCCGCATTGGCGCCGTCGAAGACGTGGTCATGCAACCCCTCGGCCACGACAGCGTCGACGAGCTCGCGCAACCGACGGTGGGCGACTGGAGAGCCGGCGAGACCGAGCCCGTGCCCGGCAAGACGATGCCGAAGTTCAAGTTGATCGAGCGCGACTACACGAAGCTCTACGACCGCATGACCTCGCTCGGCGAAGGTGTCCGCAACAACGGCGTGGCCGCGCACGGTCTCAAGATTCCGTGTGAGGACTTCTACGACGAGCTGGCTCGCAAGCAACCCGACGAGCGGACTCGCGGCGAGGACATACTGAGGCCCTCGCTCGACCAGGGGCGGGACGTCTGCGAGGCGATCCTGGCGCTCGACCCGGTCACCAACGGGGAGCTTGCCCATCGTGCGTTCGAAGCCGAAGAGGCCAAGACCGGCCTCGAGCTCACCCATCTGGCGGCGGGGCAACGCGATTCAAGGGCGAGCTTCGCCGACATTGTCGCCCAGCCACGGAGGGTCCTGACATCGCCGACGTGGAGTGCGTCGATCGGGAAGGGGCGGGCTTACAGTCCCTTCACGTTGAACGTCGACCACAAGGTGCCTTGGCGCACGCTCACGGGTCGCCAGCACGCCTATCTCGACCACGAGAACTACCTCGAGTGGGGCGAGTCGCTGCCGCTCTACAAGCCCCGACCCGACCATGCGATGTTGTCGGAAACCGAACAGACCCAGGCGGCCGGCCAGTCGGGACGTCTCTTCAACTTCATCACGCCGCACGGCAAGTGGTCGATTCACTCGACCTACTCCGACACCGAGCGGATGATGACCCTGTCGAGGGGCGGCTACCCGATCTGGCTCAACGCCAAAGATGCGGCGGAGCTCGGTATCGAGGACAACGATTGGGTCGAGCTGTTCAACGACAACGGCGTGTTTCTCCAGCGGTGCATCACCTCGGCCCGGATCCCGCAGGGAACCGTGTTCGTGTACCACGCGACCGAACGAACGGTCAGTATTCCGCTGTCGAAACGAAGTAGGAAGCGCGCCGGCATGAACAACTCATTGACGCGAACCCGTCTCAAGCCGGTGCTGATGAGCGGCGGGTACGCGCAGTTCACCTATGCCTTCAACTACTGGGGTCCCACCGGGGTCAACCGCGACACGTTCGTCTACGTCCAACGAGTGGATGAGCCCGACTGGAAGGAGCTCAGCCGATGAAGGTTCGAGCCCAGATGAGCATGCTCTTCCATCTCGACAAGTGCATTGGGTGTCACACCTGCTCGATCGCTTGCAAGAACCTCTGGACCGACCGCGACGGTGCGGAATACATGTGGTGGAACAACGTCGAGACTCGGCCCGGCACCGGGTACCCGACCGGTTGGGAGGACCAGGAGCACTACAAGGGTGGCTGGCACCGCGACCCGAGAGGTCGGCTGAAGCTGACTCTGCACTCGCGCGCCGGCGGCGTGGCCAAGGCCTTCTACAACCCTTCGCTGCCCGAGCTCGAGGACTACTACGACCCGTTCACCTACCGCTACGGCGATCTCTTCGATTCACCCAAGTCGACCCAGCAACCAAGCGCTCGCCCTATATCGAAGATCACCGGTGATGATCTGGAGATCTCGAGTGGCCCCAACTGGGACGACGATCTCGGCGGATCTGACATCTACGCGGCAAACGACCTCTCGATGGAGGGCGTCGACGAGGTCGTGCGTGCCCAGATGGAAGAGATCGAGCGCGTCGTGTTCAACTACTTCCCGAGGATCTGCAACCACTGCTTGAACCCCGCCTGCCTCGGAGCCTGCCCCAGCGGCGCCATCTACAAGCGAGGCGAGGACGGGGTCGTGCTCGTCAACGAGGACAAGTGCCGGGGATGGCGGATGTGCGTGTCCGGCTGCCCCTACAAGAAGGTGTACTACAACTGGGATACCGGCAAGTCGGAGAAGTGCATCCTGTGCTTCCCGCGAATGGAGACCGGCCAGGCCCCGGCCTGTGCGCATTCGTGTGTGGGCCGCATCCGCTACATGGGCGTGTTGCTCTACGACGCCGACAAGATCGAGGAGGCGGTGTCGGTCCCCGACGACGAGCTTCTCGATGCACAGCTCGACATGATCCTCGATCCAAACGATCCCGAGGTGATAGCGAACGCCAAGGCCGAGGGCATCGACGATGCATGGATCGATACTGCGCAGAGATCGCCGATCTACAAGTTCGTGAAGCTGTGGGGGCTGGCATTCCCCACTCACCCCGAATACCGGACCGCCGCGATGATGTTCTACGTCCCGCCGATGTCGCCGGTGATGAGCACTATCGAGAACAACATGATCAAGCTCGAGATCCCCGACGAGCGTCGCGATTTCGAGCTGCTCGACGAGCTCGACAAGGCTCGGATTCCTATCAAGTACTTGGCGAACCTGTTCACCGTCGGCGACGAGGACCCGATTCGTAGGGTGCTGCGAACGATGTACGCGGTGCGCACCTACAAGCGCCGCGAGAGCGTCGACCGTGCCCCCGACCCGACCACCCGCCAGATCCTCGACTCGGTGGGACTGACCGAGCTCGACGCTGAGGCGATCTACCAGCTCACAACCACCCCGACGACCGACCAGCGATTTGTGCTGCCGCCGTACCACAGGGAGATGTCGATCGAAGCCGCGACCGGTGACACCCAGGTCATGAAAGGCATGGCCGGATTCGGTGTGGGGCAACCTCCACAGCGAGGTGCGTGATGCACCCAGCCCGCGTCATCGCTCTCGGCTACCGCTACCCGACGCTGACCTCGGCCGATGACCTGGCGGCAGCGGTCGACGCCGACGCCCACGGCGCGATCGGGCGCAGCATGGCGCGCTTTGTGGAAGCGGTGACTGCGCTGTCGCTGGACGAATGGGAGGAGCTGCACACTGCGACGCTCGATCTCGCGCCGAAGTTCGTCCCGTACGTCGGGCATGTCGTCTGGGGTGACAACTACCGCAGAGGTGAGTTCATGGCAGCGCTCAACGGTGCGATGTCCGCTGTCGGCGTTGACGTGTTCGGTGAGCTACCCGATCACCTCGAGCCAATCCTGCGCTACCTCAGCGAGACCGACGAGCCGCTCGAGGACCTGGTCGACGTCCTCCCCGGCGCCGTCGACGCCATGGCGGACATGCTCGAGAAATCCGACGCCGACAGTCCGTACTGTCACCTGCTCGAAGCGACGGCCGCCTATACCGCCGATCTGCGGCCCCTCACGATCGGAGGTAGGTCATGACGGGCAACGAGCTTCTATTCGGGGTGCTGCCATACGTAGTCGCGGCTCTCGCGGTGATCGTGACGGTGATCCGCTGGCGGAGCTATCAGTTCTCGGTCTCGTCGCTGTCGTCGCAGCTGCTCGAGAGCAGGAAGCTCTACTGGGGCACAGTTCCATTCCACTGGGGCCTGTCCCTGATCCTCGTCGGACACGTCGTGGCGCTGATCGTGCCCCGCAGCTTCGAGCTGTGGAACGGCGCGCCGCTCCGCCTGCATCTCTTGGAGATGACCGGTGTCGCGCTCGGACTGTGGGCCGGGGTGGGGATCGTGATCTTGATCTACCGGCGTATCAGCGATGCCCGTGTCCGCAGGGTCACGAGCGCGATGGACGTTGTCGTGCTCGGCATCATCGCAGCCCAGATCATCACCGGGCTCTGGATCGCGATCGGCTATCGCTGGGGCTCGTTCTGGGGCACAGCCGTGTTCGTCCCCTACATACGCGGTTTGCTGCGGTTCGACCCCAACCCAGCTCTGGTCGAGCCGCTTCCGCTGGTGCTCAAGCTCCACGTGCTGAGCTTCTTCGCCTTCCTGGCGGTATTCCCCTTCACCCGTCTGGTGCACATCATCACGTTGCCGTTGCAGTACCTGTTCAGGCCATGGCAGAAGGTGACCGCCAACAAGGCGGCCCCGGCACGTCAGTACGTAACCAGCGACAACCACGCACCAAAGGGGTTCTGAACAGCTCGCCTCCATCCCCGGAAGGACACTCGTGAGCGACGACAACACCGAAACCGAAGTGCCACCCAAGCTGCTCGACTTCAGCCAGGAGCGGATCAGGGTTCTTCACTTCACGTGGATCGCGTTCTTCATGACGTTCTACGTGTGGTTCAACCTGGCGCCACTTGCGACGACGATGCGCGAGTCGTCGGACTGGCTGACCAAGGAGCACATAAAGATCCTCTTGATTGCCAACGTCGCGCTGACGATTCCAGCGCGGGTGATCGTCGGCGCGCTGATCGACCGTTTTGGCGCAAGGGTTGTGTTCACGTGGCTGATGATCACGATGGCGATACCCACGGTCGTATTTGCGTTCGCAGACACATTCACCCAGATGATGATCTCCCGCCTTGCCCTCAGCAGCGTGGGCGCCGGGTTCGTGGTCGGTATCAAGATGGTCGCCCAGTGGTTCCCTCCGAAATACGTCGGGCGAGCCGAGGGCTTTTACGCCGGGTGGGGCAACTTCGGATCGGCATTCGCTGCCATGACGCTCCCGTGGTTTGCAATCACCGTGTGTGGTCAGTGGTTCGACCTCGGTGACGACGCCTGGCGTTGGGCAATGGCTATCAACGGCGTCGTCCTCGCGATCTATGGCGCGATGTACTACTTCCTCGTGCGCGACGTGCCCGAGGGACGCGTGCTGCAGAGGACCAAGAAGGCCGAGCCGATGCTGGTGAGCTCGTATTGGGATCTGGTCCAGTACCTGTTCTGGTCGATCCCTCTCGTCGGCGCCCTCGGCATCCTTGCTTGGCGGGTCTCGAATGTGAAAGTCGACGGAGATGTTGTCCTCAACGACTCGGCGCTCTATGCCGTCTACGCCATTCTCGCCGTCGTCTATGTCGGTCACGTCGTCAGAACGCTTCAGGTGAACCTGCCATACCTCCGTGCGGGTGTTCCCGAGGACGAGAAGTACCACTTCGGGAGCGTCGTCGCCCTCAACTCGACGTACTTCGCCAACTTTGGGGCCGAACTCGCGGTGGTCTCGATGCTGCCGGAGTTCTTCGAGACGGTCTTCGAACCGCTGAGCAACAGCTCCGGTCAGCCCATCGTTACCGCGACCGTCGCGGGCGTCGTGGCTTCATCGTTCGCTTTCGTAAACCTGGTAGCGCGGCCCCTCGGTGGCTACCTGTCCGATCGGCTCGCGAACCGCAAGCGGACCATGCTCGCCTACATCCTGGGGATCGTCGCTGGGTTCTTCCTGATGGCCTTCATCGCCAAATGGGTCGGCGGGGTCGACGAGGACGGGTTGCGGAACTTGGCCCCGATGTTCGACGGCATCGGATGGCTGGTTGTCGCGGTCGTCCTGACGATCTTTGCTTCGGTCTTCGTGCAGGGCGCCGAAGGCGCGACCTTCGCCATCATTCCCATGGTCAACAAGCGCATGACCGGCCAGGTCGCTGGGATGGCGGGCGCGTACGGCAACGTCGGAGCCGTCGTGTACCTCGTCATCTACTCGCTCGTCGACGCACGCACCTTCTTCTTCATCCTCGCTGGAGGAGCTGCTGTCAGCTTCTTGATCACCTGGTTGCTCCTACAAGAACCCGAGGGGGCGTTCGCCAGCGACTTCGACACCGACCGCGACGCATCCGACCACGAAGGCGCACAGATGTCAGCAGCGCAAACCTGATCAACCCGAACCGGCCGGTGCTTGATGCGCCGTCGGATCGGCAACCGAGAGGACAGCCGAAATGGCCGACATCTACGAGTGGGATGTAGAGGACGAGGAGTTCTGGGAGGCGGAGGGCAAGAGCGTCGCCACGAGGAATCTCTGGATCTCGATCCCCAGTCTGCTCTGTGGCTTCGCGGTGTGGCTCTACTGGAGCATCATCACGGTCCAGATGCTCAACCTGGGCTTCCCCTTCGAGCAGACCGAGCTTTTTACGATCACCGCGATCGCCGGTTTCGCCGGTGCGACGCTACGGATCCCAAACAGCTTTTTCATTCGCATCGCCGGTGGGCGAAACACGATCTTCTTCACTACAGCGCTGCTGATGATCCCTGCGGCTGGGACCGGTTTCGCTCTGCTCGATCAGGACACGCCGCTGTGGGTGTTCCAGCTGCTGGCGTTCCTGTCGGGCTTCGGTGGAGGCAACTTCGCATCCTCGATGTCGAACATCAGCTTCTTCTATCCGAAGAGGATGCAGGGCCTCGCTCTGGGTTTGAATGCCGGTCTCGGAAACGCCGGCGTGACGACCATGCAGTTGCTCATCCCGCTCGTGATGACCAACGCCGTATTCGGCGGCGGATCGATGGTGCTCGAGCAGACCTCGGGCACACTGATCGGCAAGATCCAGGCCGGCACCGAGACCTGGATCCACAACGCGGGGTTCGTCTGGCTGGTCGCTCTCGTGCCGCTCGCCTTTCTCGGCTGGTTCAAGATGAACAACATCCGCACCGAGCATGTGTCGCCGAACATCGGTGGGCCGATCTCATCGTTCGCGAAGATCATCGGAATGCTGGGGGTCACCTTCGTTCCCGCGGTCGCCGGCCTCTACATCATCCTTCCCGAACCGACCGGCCTAGGTTCCCCCGAATGGGTGAAGTGGCCCGTGATTGCCGCGGTGTTGTGGGCGACGGTGTTCCTTCTCGGCAAGATCCCGGGAGAGATCAAGCCGAACCTCGAACGCCAGTACAGGATCTTCGGGCACAAGCACACGTGGATCATGAGCGTCATCTACACGATGACATTCGGCAGCTTCATCGGCTACTCAGCTGGGTTCGCCCTTGCGATCAAGGTCGTGTTCGGGTTCAAGCACATCGAGGTCGACGGCATCCTCACGCACGACACGCCCAATCCCGATGGTCCCTCTGCGTTGACCTTCGCCTGGATGGGGCCTTTCATCGGTGCTTTCATCAGGCCGGTTGGAGGGTGGATCGCCGACCGAGTCGGTGGCGCTCGCGTCACCCACTGGGTGTCGATAGCGATGACTGCGAGTGCTCTGGGAGTCGCCTACTTCCTACGGGAGGCATATCGCTCGGAGACGCCTGAGGATCTCTTCGTCCCGTTCTTCCTGCTGTTCCTGGCTCTCTTCGCAGCTAGCGGGATCGGTAACGGCTCGACTTTCCGCACGATCGCGGTGGTTTTCGATCGCGAGCAAGCGGGACCCGTGCTCGGCTGGACGTCGGCAGTCGCCGCCTATGGAGCTTTCGTCGTTCCCCAGGAGTTCGGAGCCCAGATCGAGAGCGCGACACCCGAAGTCGCTCTGATTGCATTTGCGGTGTTCTACCTGATCTGCGTCGGCATCAACTGGTGGTACTACCTCGGCCCCAAGGCCGAATACGACAACCCATGACATGTCTTTGAGCGAGCGGGATCCGATTCTGTCCTGTGAACATCGCTAGCGTGGCGAGCGTCTCGGGCATATGGTGGGGCTCGATGCGGATCGCCACCTTGGCACCGCCGTGAACTGGAGGTGTTCTGTGCGCCGTTACCTCGTCGTCGCCCACCGAACGCTCGGGGGATCGCATCTCTTCGACCATCTCGAGAGCCTGGCTCTGGAAGACCCTGCGACGGAGTTCCACATCGTGGTCCCGCGATATCACCCTCGAAACGAGATCTGGTCCGAAGGGACCACGCAGGAGTTCGCCGAACGCCACCTCGACGAAATGCTCACAGCCCTGTCCGAACGCGACCTCGATGCCACAGGTGAGGTCGGCACCTCGAAGCCGGTCAACGCGATCGCCGCTGCTCTCGATGCCCATGGCACAGATACGTTCTGCGGCATCGTCTTGTCGACGCTGCCTCGAGACGTCTCCAGTTGGTGGAGGGGTGACGTACCTCGCAAGGTCGAGAAGCAGTTCCCGGCTTTGCCGCTGACCCATCTCGTTGCCGAGGCGCCTGCCACTGCCTGAGACCTTGTCCCGGGGTCGTGTTCTTCGAGCGAGCTAGGGATTCTGGCTACGGCGGAGGCGGATGGGGTGGCGGTTCAGGGTTGACACGAGGCGGTCGACCGCGCCCCACTTGATCCGGCCGCCTGAAAGCAGCGCTATCGACCGGATTGGCACCTCGTTGACGATGTTCTCGAGCATCCGTTTCATCGAGTCGTCGAGCTCGATCTCGCCACCGATCATCCGGGGCATTGCGACGAGAGCGCCTTTGCGCAGCGCAGCGCCTAATGGTACCTCCGAGATCTCACCAAGGGTCGAGTTGCGGTGGAAGGGCCGTACCGGCTCTGCCTCTGGTATCGGTCCGCCGAGCTGCGCAGCGAAAGCGGCGTCATCGGCGAACGAGTCGAGGCTCGGTCGGGTGTCCGATGTGGGTGACCCGAACGGTTGGAACGACGAGCTCAGCGACACCGATGCCTCCGAACGGATGTCGCGCGACGAGGCACCGACGAGGATCTCGAAATCCCCCGCCTCGACCTGCCAGTTGTGGGACGCCGTGTCCCAAAAAGCGAACGCGCGCTTGTCGAACTCGATGGTGACCGTTTCCGACTCGCCTGGCTCGAGAGCAACCTTGGCGAAGCCCTTCAGCTCCTTGTCGGGGCGCACTACCGACGACTCGAGGTCGCGCACATAGACCTGAACAACCTCCGACCCGGCCCGATTTCCGGTGTTGGTCACCTCGATCGAGACCGTCAACGCGAAGTCGTCGGCGTCGGCGTCGGTCTCTCCGTCCACCGTCGCATCGCTGAACGAGAAGGTCGTGTAGCTGAGCCCGTGCCCGAAGGGGAACAGAACGTCGATGTCGGCCGAGTCGAACCAGCGGTAGCCGACGAACACTCCCTCGCGATATTGCACCTGGCGGCTGCCGTCGCCGAACCAGGCATCGGAAGCGTGATCCGACTGGCGCAGCGCGAATGTCTCGGAGAGCTTTCCGCCGGGGTTGACCACGCCGTAGAGGACGTCGGCGACGCCGCCGCCCGATGCCTGACCGCCCAGGAACGCCTCGACGATTGCGCGTGGCTCGTCGACCCAAGGGATTTGAACGGCAGAGCCATTCGACAACACGACGACGGTGTTCGGGTTCGCGGCGGTGACCGCCCGCACGAGGTTGTTGTGCTGTTCCGGCAGTCGCATGTGTGGTCTGTCGTAGGCCTCGGACTCGTAGCTCGACGGAAGACCGACGCTGACGATGACGACCTCGGCGCTGCGCGCGACGAGCACAGCTTCATCGACCAAGTCCGGCCTCAGGTTGTCGTTCGCAGCCTCATAGCCCGCGGCATACCGGACTCGACTGGGGTCTTCGACGAGCTTGGTCACAGCGTCGAGAAGCGTGTCCAGCTTCGTCGGCGTCACCATCGAGCTTCCCGCGCCCTGGTAGCGGGGGTCGGTTGCGAACTCACCGATTACCGCCACCCGAGCTGTGGGATCGAGAGGCAAGAAGCCGTCGTTGGTCATCAACACGGCGGTTTCAGCTGCAGCTCGCCTGGCTAGCGCATGGTGTGCATCGACGTCGTATCTGGCCGACGAATCGAGCGATGCGTTGCTCTTTGCGATGAGGTCGATCATGCGAGCTGCAATCGAGTCGAGGGCCGACTCTGCGAGTCGACCCTCGAGCACGGCCTCGACGACTGTCGCGTCGTTGATGCCACCGCTGCCTGGCATCTCGAGGTCGAGCCCGGCGGCGACGCTCTTCGGCCGATCGTTGGTTGCGCCCCAGTCGGTCACGACGATGCCGTCGAAGCCCCATTCGTCTCGCAACACCGTCGTCAACAGCCACTCGTGTTCGGAGCAGTAGGTGCCGTTGATCTTGTTGTACGCGCACATGACAGTCCACGGCTGCGACTCGCGCACAGCCATCTCGAAACCGGTCAGGTAGGTCTCGCGCAGCGTGCGATCGTCGACGATCGTGTCGACGACCATGCGCTTGGCCTCCTGGTTGTTGGCTGCGTAGTGCTTCAGGCTCGTGCCGACGCCTTGGGACTGCACACCCTCGATGAGCGCGGCCGCCATGACGCCGGTGAGCAGCGGGTCCTCGGAGAAATACTCGAAGTTGCGGCCGCAGAGCGGATGTCGCTTGATGTTGGCGCCCGGCCCCAGCAACACGGCCACCTGTTCGGCCAGGCATTCGCGTCCGAGCGCTTGGCCGATCTCGACGAGCAGATCAGGGTCCCAGCTCGCGGCCAGTCCCGCGGCAGTCGGAAAGCAGGTGGCCGGAACCCCCGCGATGCCTTGTTCGCTCTGCTTTCGCAACCCGTGCGGACCGTCGGTGATCATCACTGACTCCAACCCCTTGGACTCGACGGGCTCGAGGTGCCACATGTCGACACCCGAACAAATCGCGGCCTTCTCCTCGACGCTCAAGCCCTCGGGGCTGTTGTCGAACTCGTCGGACATCTCTGCTCCTGTGTCGTGGCGTTCTGTGTCGCCGATGCTCATGTTCGGCCGGCGTCGCTGCGGACGATGGCGCGTTCATCGGTGCCCAGATAGCTCGCGATGACCGCCGGACCGTTTCGCACCGGCTCCGGCTCGCCGTGGGCGATGACGCTTCCCGCTTCCATGCAGTACACGGTGTCGCTGATCGACATGATCAAAGGCATGTCGTGTTCGATGATGATGAGCGTCGCGTCGAGCTGACGGCGAACGTCGAGAAGCAGCGGCCCGAACGCCTCGGTCTCGGCCTGGGCGACGCCGGCGGTCCGAACGCCCGATCATGGCAACCCTCCGTCTGTGCCAGATGGCCGAGGCGAACCTATCGCTACTAATCTACGCACGTCAAAAACCTCTCGAGAACTGAGCCGTGTGGGTAAATCGGTGTCGACATCATCGAAGAACAGGGGTCGTCCTCCCACGATCTCACGCGAGCAGGTGCTCGAGGCCGCCCGCGATCTCGGCGTCGACAACATCACCATCCAGGCAGTCGCCGATCGGCTCGAAGTCACACGGTCTGCCGTATACCACTACGTCGACGGGGTCGAGCAGCTGCGGCGGCTAACCGCCGCCCGAGTAGTCGGCGACATCGTCATGCCCGACGTGTCCTCAGGTGACTGGAAGGTGTGGTTGCGTGCGCTCGCGTCGGCGCTGCGAACCTGGAGGCTCGCGCATGCCTCGGAGGGTCAGTACGTCTATCTCGGCGACGATCTGTTGCGCTCGACGTCCCTGCTCGATCTCGGAGCCCAGGGCGTCGAAGTGCTCGAGCGGGCAGGGTTTGGCAAGGTGCGTGCTGGAGAGGCAATGCACTTCCTATTCGGTGTGATCTGGATCAACACGCACGACGAGATTTTGGCGATGAACAGCCGCGATGGTCGTCACCCCCAGGCGCGGGAGTTCGAGGCGCTCTCGAAGTCGGAACGAGCGGGCTCGACCGACGCCTGGGTCTTCGCGGATTTCGATGCCCGGTTCGAGCGCGAGCTCGACTGGGTCATCGCAGGCCTCGAGGCCGAGCTCACGTCATCGCCCGACTGACCGCTGCACAGGAGTAGTACCGATGGCCAAGATCGACCAACGCACCGAGGCGCATCGTGCCTACCTCGACTCGATCGGCGGGAAGCTGGGCGAAGACGCCCCGAACATCGTGCTCGTATTCGTCGACGACATGGGCCACGGTGACCTGTCGTGTTTCGGGTCGACCGCCATCCACACCCCGAACCTCGACTCGATGGCCGACGATGGTGTCAAGCTGCACAACTTCTATGCGTCGAGTCCGGTTTGTTCGCCGTCTCGGTTCAGCTGCCTGACCGGTCGGTACCCGACGCGGGGGTACGTCCACGGTGTGTTCTTCCCGACCTCGACGATGACGGGCAAGGCGATCAACTCGCGGATGTTCCCTCGCGGTGTTCGGGGGATCATGGCCGACGAGGTCACCGTGGCCGAGGCGCTCAGGGCCACTGGATACTCCACCGGCATCTTCGGAAAGTGGCATCTCGGCGATCGCAGCCCGCATCTGCCGAACGAGAAGGGCTTCGACCACTTCTTCGGCAGCTATTACTCGAACGACATGCAGCCCTACGCGTACTACCGCAACGACGCCGTGGCGATCGAGGCTCCAGCCGACCAGACCCAGCTCACGAAACAGATCACGACCGAGATCTGCAGCTTCATCGACGACCACGCCGATAGCCCGTTCTTCTGTTACTACGCGTCACCGTTCCCCCACGACCCCGTCCACGCCAGTCCCGAGTTCACCGGTTCATCGAAGGCCGGTACTTACGGAGATTGCGTGCAGGAACTCGACTGGAGTGTGGGGGAGATCCGCAGGAAGCTCGACGAGCACGGCATCGCCGGTAACACGCTCATCATCTTCACGAGCGACAACGGCCCGTGGCACGAAGGCTCGCCAGGGTTCCACCGCGGTCGCAAGAACAACACGTTCGACGGTGGTCAGGTGGTGCCGTTCATCGCCGCGTGGCCCGATCGCATTCCGGCAGGCACCGAGGTGCATGCGGCAGCGATGAACATCGACTTCTTCCCCACGTTCCTCGGCCTGGCCGGTGTGCCGATGCCAGACGACCGTGCCATCGACGGGGAGGACATCATGCCCTTGCTCACCGGTGAGGAGACAGAGTCACCCCACGAAAGGCTGCTCATGGTCAAGGGCAAGCAGCTGCTCGGGGTGCGCAGCAGGGACAACTTCAAGTACTTCCGCAAGCACCGTTCGGACAACAGCGCTTATGCGGTAATGAAGCACGGACCCTTCCTGTTCGACCTCGACAACGACCCGAACGAGTCGTACAACGTCTCGGCCCACTTCCCCGAACGCGAAGCGCAACTACGGTCCGATCTCGACTCGGCCATCGCTGAAATGTCCACCAACCTTCGCGGCTGGCACTAACGGGGTCTGGGCCAGTTCAAGTGGTGACGGCTACACGGTGATGTAGCTGGGTCCACCGGTCAGGGCGATCTGCCGAGCAGGCTGCTCGGTGTGAATCGAAAGACCACTGACCGGTGGAGGAGCCCACAATGCCATCTAATCCGTTGACTGAGATTGATCGCGCCCAGATTTTTGTGGGGATCAAGTTGGGGATGAACGATTCGGAGATCGCTGAGGTTGTTGGGCGGTGTCGCTCGACAGTGAATCGGGAGATCGACCGAAACGGGGGCCGGAACCAGTATTGCCCTGAGCGTGCGCAGCGTCGGGCTGATCGGTGCCGTCGACGCCCGAAAGTCTCCAAGCTCGAAGCTGACCCTGTGTTGTGTGCTCATGTGCGTGGGCGGCTCGAGGCCCTGGATTCGCCGAAGCGGATCTCCATTGAGATCTCCCAGGGCCTATACCCGGGGGTGGCCACGATCAGCCATGAAACGATCTACAAGTCGATCCAGACCCGCGGTGCGGGGCCGTTGGGCAAAGGGGCGCACAAGTTCTTGCACCGGCGACGGCGGAGCCGCAAACGCCGCACCAACCCACCAGATACGAACCCGTTGGGGATCTACTGCTCGATCCGGGACCTGCCACAACAAGCTGTTGAGCGCAGCGAGGTCGGCCACCTCGAAGGAGATCTGATCGTGGGCGCCCACAACAAGTCAGCGCTCATCACCCTATTTGACCGCATGACCCGCTACCTGTGGCTCCTCACGGTGGCGTCCAAGTCCGCCGACGCGGTCTATCACTCCCTCAGCTCGTTCTTGGCGACGGTTCCCCCAGGTGTGATCAAGACCCTCAGCTGGGACCAAGGAGCCGAGATCGCCCGCCACCGCGAGCTCGCACTCGCAACCCGGATCGGGATCCACATCGCCGACCCCAAATCCCCCTGGCAACGACCCACCAACGAAGCCGGCAACGCACTTGTACGCCGCTATGTCGGCAAAGGCACCGACCTAAACGCCTTCGGCCCCACCGACCTCGAATACATCGCAGGCCGCATCAACACCATCCCCCGCCCAACACTCAACTGGAACACCGCCCACAACGCCTACCATCAGGAGCTGTCGCGTTGACCGGCTGAACTGGCCCTGACCCCGTTAGTTGTAGTTCCAACGGGGTCTGACCCCGTTAGTTGTAGTTGAACTTGGCGAGGGAGTCGTCGAGGCCGCCTGGACGGGATGAGCGAAGCCAGGCTTCACGCTGTGCGTCGAGTGCAGCTTCGATGTCACCGGCCGACGGTTCGTCGCCGGCGATGCGCCGGAGCCCGAGCCGGGCGAGGCCACATGCCGCGACCATCTCCTCCGCGACGATGTCGCCGCGCTCGCCGGCGATCGGTTGCGATGCGAACAGCTCGATCGCATCGTCGGCGGTCTTCATCGCAGCGTCGAGAGCCTCACGATCCGGGTCGCCGAACGCCACGATCCCGTTGTTGATGGCGGCGAAGATCGGAGAACCGTTGAACCCGACCATCCCGAGGCTCTCGCCGAGACCTCCGAGCCGCTCGATCATCTGGCCTGTTCCTGCTTCCGCGTCGAGTAGGTCGTCGATGATCGGGCCTACTTCGACCTCGAACGCGGCATCGCCGCTACCGGTCGACGCGGCTGCTCCAGCGCGCACGATCGACGGCAGCGACACAGCGAGCGGTTGCCAATGGCCGTTGTCGCCCCAGTCGGTCAACAGGAGCCCGTCGGCGTCGTATTGCGAACCGATGCTCACCGCATCGGCGATGTTTGCAGCGGCGTTGCGGTTGCGTCCGATGATCGTGTTCCAGGTCGACGTGCCGGGTGCAACCCAGAACGGCTTGCCCGATTCGATGAACAACCGGGCATGGGACGCGAATCCGAGGTGGGCGTCGCCGGGCAGCGCGAGACGATCGACCAGATCGGCCGGGAGCATCGCCAACATCGACGAGTCGCCGGGTGCTTCGTAGTTCCAAACGACTCCGGTTGCACCATCGGGGATGTCTTCAATGATCGCAGCGTCCTGGCGGAACTGATCACCCCAGAACATCACTTCGGTGCCGTCCGCGACGAGGGACCCGATGATGGCGTTCAGGTGATCGAGGTAGACGCGGGTACGGCCGCGGTCGGCGACGTCTTCGGCCGACGCTCCTTCGCCGAGCTCGAAAGGCTCGTCGCCGCCGATGTGGATGCCGTGTCCGCCGACCGCTGCGAGCATCTCGCGTGCCAGCGAGAGCGCAAGCTCGGCGTTCTCTGGGTTCGGTGCGAGGCAACCGGGCTGCATCGTGCCGTCTCCGAACAGGGCGGGCGCACCGTCGGGGCATTCGGCTCGGTGACGGTATTCGTCGTGTTCGAGCCACCGTCCCATGTGGCCGAACCCGTTCATGTTGGCGACCAACTTCATGCCACGTTCCGCCGCGCTGTCGGCGATCGCGGTCATGTCGGCGTGGGTCAACGGCGACGCATTCCGCCACACCACTTCGTGACCCGAGTAGGTGAAGGTGTGCTCGACATAGAGCTGGAGCTCGGTGAACCCGACTTCGGCCAGGATCCCGAGCAGCCACTCGATCGTGTCGAGTGTCGGCACGCGATCGCGCGACACATCGAGCATGTACCCGACGTTCGACCAAGTCGCGTCCGTGTCCGACACCAGTGGCTAGTTGGAGGCTCGCGGGTCGGGCTGGGGGCCACGCACCAGGCGGCCGGGGTGCTCACCCGTGAACTCGTCGTCCTCGACGGTGACGGTGCCCCGACAGATCGTGGCTGCATAGCCGTGCGCTCGCTGCACGTAGCGGTTGGCCCCGGTCGGGAGGTCGCCGACGAGATATGGCAGCTCGACGCCGAGGTTGTCGATGTCGATGATGTTCACGTCGGCACGCAGACCGGGCTCGAGCAGGCCGCGGTCGCGCAGGCCGAACAGCTCGGCGGTCTGGCGGGTTTGGCGGTGCACGACCCACTCGAGATCGAGGTGTTCACCGCGCTCGCGATCGCGCGCCCAGAACTGCAACATGAAGGTCGGCATGCCGCCGTCGGCAATCGTGCCGCAATGGGCACCCGCGTCGGCGAGCCCCATTCGTGTATGCGGGTGCTGATGCAGCTCCCACAGGTGATCGAGGTTGTGGTGGGTGTAGTTGAACAGCGGGTAGTAGAGCAGCCCGCGACCGTCCTGGGTCATCAGGTGGTCGTAAGCCACCTCGGCGGGATCGACACCGGTGCGTGCCGCGATCTCTGCGCATGTCTGGTCGGGCGAAGGCTCGTAGTCGGCTTCGCCGGCGAACGGGTAGAGCTTGGCCCAGTTGCGGGTGACATTGGTCATGAACTCGCTCCACACGTCGGGCGTCTCGTTGATGAGCCGCTCCCGGACGTCGTCGCGGCGAAGCTCGGTCAAGCGCTCGGCCTCGGGTAGCTGACCTATCAGACCCCAGGCGGGACACAGCATGAACGGGTTGACCGTCGCCGACCAAGACTCGAGGATGCCGACCGGGCGCCCCGACACCTGTGCGAGCACGTTGAGCCCATCGGCTTGGGCCTCGTCGAGAAGGTGGAGGTCTTCGCGCCACAGCTCCGGATCGGTGTCGGGTTGGTTGAGGTTGAAGATCACCGGCTCGCCGGTGATCTCTGCGATCTTGCGTAGCCAACCGAACGAATCGGGAACCTCGGGGTGATGCAACGCTGCCTGGAACACGCCGTGGCCGGCCTGCTTGATCGCATCGGCGATGCCCATCAACTCGTCGGTCTGGGCAAAGGTGCCGGGTACGAATTCGCCGTCGGTCGACTTGTGGAGAGGCGTGCGGGAGGTCGAGAAGCCGAGCGCGCCGACCTCGAGTGCCTCGGTGACCATGCGAGCCATCGCCGCGGTGTCTTCGGCGGTCGCGTCCTCGAGCGCCCGTTCAGCCATCACGTATGCCCGCAGCGCGCCGTGCGGGATCTGTGACCCGAGGTCCAGCACCCAGCGCCGCCGCTCGAGGTCGTCGAGGTACTCCGGGTAGGTTTCCCAGCCCCATTCGATGCCATCGGTCAGCGCCGCACCGGGGATGTCCTCGACGCCTTCCATCAGCTCGATGAGCCATCCGCGCTTGTCGGGCGCGGCCGGTGCGAAGCCGACTCCACAGTTGCCCATCACCACCGAGGTGCAGCCGTGCCAACCCGAGGGTGTGAGGTCGGGATCCCAGGTTGCCTGCGCGTCGTAGTGGGTGTGGGTGTCGACGAATCCTGGCGTGACGATGTGTCCGTCGGCGTCGATCTCGCGTCGCCCGACGCCGATGTCACCGCTCACCGCCACAATCGTCTCACCGTCGATCGCCACGTCGGCGTCGAATGCCTCGGCCCCCGACCCGTCGACGATGCGGCCGTTGCGAATCACCAAGTCATGCATGCCGCCGAGCGTAGTTGAGTCCCAATGGGGTCTGGGCCAGTTCAGCCGGTCAACGCGACAGCTCCTGATGGTAGGCGTTGTGGGCGGTGTTCCAGTTGAGTGTTGGGCGGGGGATGGTGTTGATGCGGCCTGCGATGTATTCGAGGTCGGTGGGGCCGAAGGCGTTTAGGTCGGTGCCTTTGCCGACATAGCGGCGTACAAGTGCGTTGCCGGCTTCGTTGGTGGGTCGTTGCCAGGGGGATTTGGGGTCGGCGATGTGGATCCCGATCCGGGTTGCGAGTGCGAGCTCGCGGTGGCGGGCGATCTCGGCTCCTTGGTCCCAGCTGAGGGTCTTGATCACACCTGGGGGAACCGTCGCCAAGAACGAGCTGAGGGAGTGATAGACCGCGTCGGCGGACTTGGACGCCACCGTGAGGAGCCACAGGTAGCGGGTCATGCGGTCAAATAGGGTGATGAGCGCTGACTTGTTGTGGGCGCCCACGATCAGATCTCCTTCGAGGTGGCCGACCTCGCTGCGCTCAACAGCTTGTTGTGGCAGGTCCCGGATCGAGCAGTAGATCCCCAACGGGTTCGTATCTGGTGGGTTGGTGCGGCGTTTGCGGCTCCGCCGTCGCCGGTGCAAGAACTTGTGCGCCCCTTTGCCCAACGGCCCCGCACCGCGGGTCTGGATCGACTTGTAGATCGTTTCATGGCTGATCGTGGCCACCCCCGGGTATAGGCCCTGGGAGATCTCAATGGAGATCCGCTTCGGCGAATCCAGGGCCTCGAGCCGCCCACGCACATGAGCACACAACACAGGGTCAGCTTCGAGCTTGGAGACTTTCGGGCGTCGACGGCACCGATCAGCCCGACGCTGCGCACGCTCAGGGCAATACTGGTTCCGGCCCCCGTTTCGGTCGATCTCCCGATTCACTGTCGAGCGACACCGCCCAACAACCTCAGCGATCTCCGAATCGTTCATCCCCAACTTGATCCCCACAAAAATCTGGGCGCGATCAATCTCAGTCAACGGATTAGATGGCATTGTGGGCTCCTCCACCGGTCAGTGGTCTTTCGATTCACACCGAGCAGCCTGCTCGGCAGATCGCCCTGACCGGTGGACCCAGCTACATCACCGTGTAGCCGTCACCACTTGAACTGGCCCAGACCCCGTGGTGACCTATCTGACCCACCCGCGGGGGCAAAGTACAAGGGGTGTCGGCGGGCGGTATCTGCGACCATGGAGGTGTGGCTTCGACCGACGATGAGGCACCGACGTGGTCGACCTGGCGCGAGGCTGTCGGCGTCATTGCCTACCGTCCGCATCTGGTGCAGACGCTGACCATCGCTGTGGTCGTCGGCACGATCCTCTTCGCGATCAACCAGCTCGACGTTGTGATGAGAGGCGACGCCGACACCCTCGTGTGGATCAAGATCGTGGTCACCTACGTCGTGCCGTTCTGTGTCTCCAGCGCTGGCGTTCTTGTTGCCAGTCGCCGCCCTGAGTAGGACGGGGGGACAGACCCCGCGTCCCACTCAATCCCCTACACCTCGACCGCGCCGGGGGTGCCGGCGGTTATCTCCCAGCGCGACGCGGTCTCGACGGGTGATTCGGGATCGAAATGGTCGGTGACGACCCGGATTTCGGTCGTCCACCGCTCCGGGGTCACGGTGCAGTGCATGTAACCGCGGCGGGGGTCGAACTTCTTGATCTGTTCGTTGCCGGCCAGCACACCTTCGACGAGACCGGCGATGGTGTCGTCGTCGTCGAAGAAGCTCGAAGAGATAGGGCCGGCCATGAACTCGCTGCCCACCACCGGAAGCGACGTGTCGAACGGGTCGGCTCGTAGATCGCCGACCGCGGCCGAATGGAAGTCGCCGCTCAGCACGACGAGGTTGTCGACGGCGCCCGCGACCTCCTCGACCAATCGCTGACGTGCACCGGCATAGCCGTCCCAGGTATCGACCACCACGATCGGGGGAGCAGTCCCCGCGAGGATGTTTGCACCGAACATGAAGACCTGCTGGGCCAGCACGTCCCACACGGCGCTCGACGACTGCGTGGAATCGAGTAGCCACTCCTCCTGTTCGTCGCCGAGCATTGTCTGTTCGGGCAAGAAGGCGAGCGCGTCGTTGCGCTCCTGCAAGGCTGCGCCGACTGCTTCGAGGAACGGTTCGCTGGTCTGCTGGTCGGCTCTGTACTGGCGGGTGTCGAGCACGTGGAAGTTGACGAGGTCGCCGTGGCTGGCAGCGCGATAGATCGGGTAGTCCGGACCGTCGGGCGGGTCGAGCCGCACGGGCATGTGCTCGTACCACGCCTGGTATGCGGCAGCTCGCCGTTCGAGGAACGCAGCTTCGGCATCGCCCTGCTCGCTCACGGCTGAGGCGTAGTCGTTGTCGACCTCGTGGTCGTCCCAGGTGACGATCCACGGAACCCACGCATGCGCTGCCTGGAGATGCTCGTCGGACTTGTAGAGCGCATAACGCTGCCGGTATTGCTCGAGGTTCTCGGTCTCGAAGTCCTGGACCTGGCGGGTTGCGCCGTCTTCGGCATAGCCGCCCGTGGCGTACTCGTAGATGTAGTCGCCGAGGAAGATCATGAGGTCGATGTCGTCGGTCTCGACCATGTGCCGATACGCGGCGTACTCGCCGGCCTCCCAGTTCTGACAGGAGCTGAATGCGAAACGGAGCGCGTCGGGCACCGACCCCGCCTCGGCGAGCGTGCGAGTTCGCCCAACCTGGCTCTCGAACGCCGCCAGCTCGAACCTGTAGTAGTAGGTCGTGTCCGGTTCGAGACCCGACGCGTCGAGGTGCACCGAGTGGCCGAGCGCGGCGATCGCTGTCGCAGTGCCCTCGTCGACGATGTCTGCCATTGCTTCGTCGGTCGCCACGGCGTAGGCCACCTCGATGTCGTCGTCGATGCCCATGCCCCCGCCATCCGCCTGCGGGTCGACAGCGAGGCGGGTCCACAAGATCACCGAATCGGCGGTGGGGTCACCCGACGCCACTCCGAGCGTGAAGGGGTCGCCGGCGAGATCTGGTGCGCGCGTTCCCGACGTCGGCGGAGCGAAGGTCGAGCTCGACGCCTCGGGACCAGAGGTCGTCGAGTCGCCGGGTGCGCCGTCGGTGTCTGACGGTTGGCCCGACGTCGCGATATCGGTGTCGTCATCGCCACACGCAGCAGCGATCGCGGCGGCGACCGACGCTGCGAGGAAGCTTCTTCGGTTCATCGGAGGTGTCATCGAAGTCCATCCTGTCGCGTGATCGCCTCGAACACGACCACGGCCTCGCCGCGTTCGCTCGATCGGTCCAGGTCGACTCGCCCCTCGATCCGCCATTCGTACCAACCGGCGGGATCACTGATGATCTGGACAACCCGATCGGCGTCGACGAGCACGTGGCGCTGATTGCGCGCGTCGGTGTCGATTGCCACCCGGTCGTGGTCGTCCCAATACGGGTCGAACTGGTCTGCGATTTCGTCGGCTGCGATGCGTTGGTCGAACTCCGCGAGCCGCTCGGAAAGTCCGGAGTAGTCGCGGCGAGCGAGGAGCTGCACCCATCGGAACAGCTCGTTTCGAACCATCACTCCGAAGGCACGCTCGTTGCGCGTGACGTCGGGTCGCTCGGCGCTCTCGGTCGGCGGCGACGGATGTACGTCCTCGTCGGGGTGCTGGAGCGCCTCCCATTCCTCGAGCAGGCTCGAGTCGGTCTGGCGGATCAGCTCACCCAGCCACTCGGTGAGGTCATCGAGCGCCCGTGTGCGCGCCGCTGCCGGGACCGTCTGGTGCAGAGCCCTGTAGGCGTCGGTCAGATATCGCAACAGCACGCCTTCGGAACGCTTCAATCCGTACAGGGTCACGTAGTCGCGGAACGAGTAGCCGCCCTCGTAGAGCTCCCGGGCAATCGACTTGGGCCTGACCCACTCGTCACCCACCCACGGATGGTGCTGTGCGAACACCGCGAAAGCTGCCCGGAGCTCGTCACCCATCGGCTCCGGGGCCGTCACCTCGGCCAGCTTGTCCATCCGCTCCTCGTACTCGAGACCCTCGGCTTTCATTGCGGCCATAGCCTCGTCGCGCGCTCGATTGAGCTGCGCTGCCATCAGAACTCCGGGTGACTCGAGCGTCGCCTCGACCACCGAGAGCACGGTGAGGTAGGCGTCATCGTCGTCGCGATCGATCGTCTCTATGAACTCGAGCGCGAATAGCGATAGCGGCTGGTTCAGGGCGAAGTCGTCTTGGAGATCGATCGTGATCCGCACCACACGATCGAGATCGTCGGGCTCGGCAAGCGTCTCCACGACACCGGCTTCCACCAGCGACCGATAGATCGATATCGAACGGCGGATATGAGCGCGCTGTCGCTTGCGGGGTTCGTGGTTGTCGGTCATGAGGCCTCGAACAGCTCCACAGCCGTCACCTGGACGATCGAGCAAGTTCATGAGCATCTGGTGCGAGGTGGCGAAGCTCGACGTCAGCTGCTCAGGGGTTCCGTCGACGAGCCGGTCGAATGTCTCTTCGCTCCAGTGTGCATACCCGCGTTCGGGTGGCTTGCGGCGAACCATCTTCTTGCGGGTCTTCGCGTCGGTCTTCGCCTTCTCCTCGAGTCGCCGATTCTCGATCCAGTGCGCTGGAGCCTGAACCGAAACGAAGCCGATGTCGTCGAAGCCGCGTCGCCCCGCGCGCCCTGCGATCTGTTGGAACTCGCGCACCGTCAGTACCCGCGTGCTCTGACCGTCGTACTTGCAGAGCTGGGTGAACAGCACCGAGCGGATCGGCACGTTGACGCCGACGCCGAGCGTGTCGGTGCCGCAAATCAGCTTCAACATGCCTTGTTGCGCGAGTCTCTCGACCAGCCGCCGGTACTTCGGAAGGAGCCCTGCGTGGTGCACGCCGATGCCGGCGGTCAGGTAGCGCCGGATGTCCTTGCCGATTGGTGTGTCGAACCGGAAGCCGCCGATCTCATGGCGGATTGCCGCCTTCTCGTCCTTGGTCAACACGTCCAGGCTGGTGAGGCTCTGGGCGCGCTCGGTCGCCTCGCGTTGTGTGAAGTGAACGATGTAGACGGGGGCGCGGCGCTCGGCGAGCAGCTCCTCGAGCGTCTCGTGAACGGGCGTCTCTCGATAGTCGAACTCGAGCGGCACCGGACGGTGGGTGTCGGCGACGAGTGTCGTCGCGCGGCCCGTTCGTTCGGCGAGGTCGGTCTCGAAACGCGTGGTGTCACCGAGCGTGGCCGACATCAAGAGGAACTGCGAGCGGGACAGCTCGAGCAGCGGAATCTGCCAAGCCGAGCCGCGTTGAGGGTCGCTGTAATAGTGGAACTCGTCCATGACCACCAGCCCCACGTCGGCGCGTGCACCCTCGCGCAGGGCCTTGTTGGCGAGGATCTCCGCGGTGCAACAGATGACCGGTGCACGCGGGTTCACCGAGGCGTCGCCGGTGACCATGCCGACGCTGTCGCTGCCGAGCTCGGCGGACAGCTCGAAGAACTTCTCGCTGACCAGCGCCTTGATCGGTGCGGTGTACCAGCTGCGCCCTCCTCGAGCGACTGTGCCCACGTGACCGGCGAACGCGACCAGTGATTTGCCCGATCCGGTCGGGGTGTTGAGCACGACGTTGTTCCCGGCGAACAGCTCGAGAATCGCCTCCTCTTGGGCCGGGTAGAGCTCGAGGTCTCGTTCTGCGGCCCAGTCGAGAAACGCCGTAACCAGTTCGTCGTCGTCCGGCGTTTCGCCGAGCCGATCGAGAAGGGTCACTCGTGGAGTCGGCGATCGGAGACGACGACGCCGTCCAGGTCTGCATAGACCCAGTCTCCGGCCTCGATGCCCGTCCCTGCGATCTCGACCGGCTCGTCTCGTCTGCCGACGTTCCGTTTTACGCTCTTTCGAGGACACGTCCCAACGGCCCGAACTCCGATCGCCTGTTGGTTGATCTCGACCGTGTCTCGGATCGCACCGGCGACGACGATGCCTGCCCAGCCGTTGTCCTCGGCGAGGCGGCCGAGGTTGCCACCGACCAACGCACACCGCATCGACATGCCTCCGTCGATGACGAGAACCCGTCCCGCACCGGGTTCCTCGAGGGCCGATCTGACGAGGCTGTTGTCCTCGAACACGGCGAGCGTGGATGCGGGCCCGGCGAAATCGGTGACTGCGCCGTAGTGTCGAAACGCCACCGGGATCACCCTCACGTCGTCGCCGTGTTCGTCACACAAATCGGCCGTAGGCGGCACACCGTTCACCATGCCCCGACCCTACATTCACCGAATTTTCTGCGACAGGTCGCGGAATCGCGACATCTGGCAGCCAGATCGGGCCCTTCCACAAATTTTCTGCGACAGGTCGCGGATGCGCGACATCTGGCAGCCAGATCGGGGTCAGGCGGTCAGGCGGAGTGCTGACGGATCCAGACCGATGGCGTCGGCGACCATTCGGCAGAGTTCGGCGGGCTGGTTCACGTAGAAATCCCAGGTGATGTTGTAGACGTCGTACCCCGACCGGGTGAGGGCATTGCGGCGGATCGGGTCCTTGTGGAAGGACTCGAGATTGAGATGCCAACGAACGCTGTCGAGTTCGAGCAGGACTCTCTGTTCGGGATAGGCAAGGTCGGCCTGAGCGACGAACTGGCCCCTGCGATCGTGCACGCGATACTCGAGCTCGGGTCGCGGAAGGCCAGCGTCCACCAGCATGTCCGCGACCATACGGCTCCACATCGATAGCGGAATCGACTCGTGCTCGGAGCGCGATTCGAGCAGGTTGCGGAATCGCACGATGCCATTGCGGCCCCTGCAGGCGTGCTTGATGAGCGTGCTGTACAGCATCGGCCAGTCGACCAGGTCGCGGCGCAACAGGTCGTCGAGCGCCTGGTTGAGCCGCTTCATCCCGACCACCCCGGAGAGATCGAGCAGTGTGCGTGCGGGTCCAGTCACCGGGATCGAGTCGATCGTGTGGCGATCTACAAGGTGCATCTGGAGCGACTCGTGAAGGCGAAAGCCGGGCCGCCGCCGAGAAGAACTCTTCGATGCGACGACCTCGATTGTGCCCGGCCGGTACCCGTCGATCGTCCACAGAGCTGCGGCAGTTCGGTGACTGGCGACTCCAGCACTGGCGAGGCAGGCGACGGTGACACCGCTTCGCCACGTCGAAGGATGAGCCGCGCTCCGGTAGATCCCGTCGAGACAGCGCACCCAGATACCCTTGTTGACTCGGCGCCATACCGCTGCCCGGGACATCCCGACCGCCTGGGCCTGCGCGGATGTTATGAGCCCGTGCTGCCCCTGCATGATGCGCATCGCTGCGGCCTCGGCTGACTGCATAACTTCCTCCATCGATCCGGTGACGGGGGAAGTGCTGACCATGGTACGGATCGGGTGTGACAGCCGATCGTGCGGTGTTTTGGCTGCGAGGTGTCGCAGATGCGCGACCGACTGCAGAGATTTGGCTGGGCGCGCCGTTTTGGCTGCGAGGTGTCGCGGATGCGCGACAGACGGCAGAAATTTCGGGAGATGCGGTGGGGGTAGAACGGGTTCTAGGGTGGCGCGATGAAGTTCGCCTTGTTCTATGAGATCCCGGTTGCGCAGCCCTGGAGTGCTGACAGCGAGTACGACGCCTACCGGAACACGATCGAACAGGCGGTGGCAGCCGACAAGCTCGGATTCGATGCCGTGTGGACGGTCGAGCATCACTTCCTCGAGGAATACAGCCACTGTTCGAACCCCGAGGTGCTCTACGGGGCCATCGCGGCGCTCACCGAGAACATCCGAATCGGCTACGGCGTCAGGCTCATGCCAAAGGGTTACCGTCACCCTGTTCGCACCGCTGAATCGGTCGCCACGCTCGATTTGATCAGCGGCGGTCGAGTCGACGTCGGAACCGGGCGCTCGTCGAGTCGCACCGAGATGGAGGGGTTCGGCGTCGACCCCTACACGACACGTGACTCGTGGCGCGAAGCCATCGAACACGTCGTCGGCTGCTGGACCAACGATACCTATGGCTTCGCGGGTGAGCACTTCTCGATGCCCGAGCGACGGGTCATCCCAAAGCCCCTCCAGCAGCCTCACCCACCGCTGTGGGGCGCGACCGGCGATCCGAAGAACCACCGCACCGTCGGCGAGCTCGGCCTGGGCCTGTGCTCGTTCGCGGTGGCGACCGATACCGACGCGGTCAAGGAGCGAATCGACATCTACCGGGCTGGCATCGCCGATTGCACCGAGCCCATCGGCGAATTCCTCAACGATCGCGCCGCCACCTTCACGATGGTCAATGTGGCCCCGACCGCCGACGAGGCTCGTAGCGTCGCGGAGGAATCGTTCATGTGGTACCCCCGACGCGCGGTCGAGATCGTGGCGAGCGTGCCGGCTTGGATCGCCGAGATGGAAGACGAACGCGGCCTCGACACCTTCGAGTACCTCGAAGTAGCGAAGGAATCGGTCGACCAGGGTCTGCTTTCGGCGCTGTCGATGGACTACCTGATCGATTCGAATGCCTGCGTATGCGGCGACCCCGACGATGCGGTGCGGATGGCCAAGAAGTACGAGGAAGCCGGAGTCGACCTGTTGCTGTGCCTCGTCAACCCGTACAACATCCCCCACGACAAGGTGATGCAGACCATCGAACTGCTGGGGACCCACGTCATTCCCGAGTTCGAATAGTCCCTCGAAGGCACCGATGGCCGGCCGACTCCGTAGGGTCGGGGACCGTGGCCGCGCCCGACAAGAGCGAACTGCAGACCGAATTCACCGGCCTCGACTGGGTTCTGCTCGTCGGGCCCGCATTCATCTGGGGCCTGTCGTTCCTTCTGATGGCCGAGGGGCTCGAAGCGTTCAACCCGGGTCTCGTAACGCTCATGCGCGTCGGCTTCGGATTCGTAGCTGTCGTAGCTATGAGTCGTGAACGCGTCGAGTTCGAGCCTCAGGACATGCCGCGTCTCGCCGTACTCGGCTTCTTCTGGCTCGCGTTCCCTCTGACTCTGTTCCCGATCGCACAGCAATGGATCGACTCATCGGTCGCGGGCATGCTCAACAGCGCCATGCCTCTAGCCACCGCGTTCGTCGGATGGATGGTGTTCTCGATCCCGACACGGGGCGTGCAGCTCGTCGGTGTGCTCGTCGGGTTCGTCGGCATCCTCTTCATCGGGCTACCGACCGCGGCCACCGATGGAACGAGCGCGCTCGGTGTTGTCCTCGTGGTCGTCGCGGTGAGCAGCTACGGGGTGGCGATCAACATGACGGTGCCACTCCAGCAGCGATATGGGGCGGCACCCGTGCTCAGGCGGGCGCTTTCATTCGCCGTTGTGTTGACCGCTCCGTACGGCATCTACGGCATCACCGACAGCAGCTGGAGCATGCGATCGTTCGCGGCATGCGCGGTGCTCGGTCTCTTCGGCACGGGAGTGGCATACGTGATGGCGGCGACTCTGGCCGGTCGTGTCGGCGCTGTCAGAACGTCGATCATCACCTACCTGGTGCCCATCGTTGCCGTGCTCGCCGGTGTCGTGTTTCGAGATGAAATGCTGAGTCCCTGGGCGGTCGTCGGGACGGCGATCGTTCTGGTCGGAGCGCTTCTGGCCAGCCGCGCCGCGCCTACCCTCGCCGACTGACTCGGCGAGCCTTAGACTCCATCGATGCCCGCCAACCCAACGCTGATCGGCATCGGCACAGCCACTCAGAAGGTGACCGATCCGGCCACCGGGCTCGATGCGTTCGGCCTCATGGGTGCCGCCCTCCGCGACGCCATCGGCGACGCCGGCACCAGCCCTGATGCTCTTCATGCCGACGAAATACTTGTCCCGCAGGGGACCTGGTCGTTCGCCGATCCCGGTCGGGCGGTGGCCGAAACCGCCTCGTTGGACGTTGGCTCATCGGTGCGGGTCGAGCTTGGGGTGCTCCAGACGGCGATCGTTCACCGGGCCTGTCGCTCCATAGCGGAGGGAGAGGCGCAGTGTGTGGTCGTGGTCGGCGGCGAAGCCAAGCACCGCGAACTGCAACGCAGCATCGCGGGTATCGAGAGCTCGGAGCCCGACAGCCCTTACGCGACAGCCGCACCCGACGAACACTGGCAGCCCGCCGAGCTCGTGATCTCCCGCCCGGAGATCGACGCCGGGCTCGTACAGGCGGTCAGTCAGTACGCGCTGGTCGAGAACGCGACCAGGGCCCACGATGGCATCGGCATCGCCGAGCATCGTGCACGCATCGCTGCTCTCTGGAGTCGGTTCAACGCCGTCGCCCGAACGGCGGAGGGTGCATGGAACACAGATCCGATGACCGAGAACGACATCGACCGACCCGGGCGAGGCAACCGCCCGCTCGCGTTCCCCTACAGCAAGTGGCACAACTCGCAGTGGAACGTCGATCAGGCTGCGGCGCTGATCTTCGTGTCGGACAGCTTCGCCGACGAACTCGGTGTCGATGCCGAGTGTCGTCTGTATCCGCTCGCGGGGGCCGACTCCGACGCGGTGATCCCGGTCACCGAACGGACGGACATGCATCGTTTCGTCGCTGCGGAACGGGTTTTCTCGGCGCTCGAGGACCGCCTGGAGACACCGATGGCAGCGTTGCAGGCGATCGAGCTCTACAGCTGCTTTCCGATCGCCGTGCAGCTCCAGGCTCGGGCGCTCGGCCTACCCGACGACGCCACCCCGACGATCACGGGCGGCATGAGTTTCGCGGGAGGGCCCTTCAACAACTTTGTGCTCCAGTCGGTCGCTGCTGCGGGACGCGCGGTGCGAGAGGGCCGCGGCCCGGCGATGGTCTCGGCTGTCAGTGGCCTGTTGACCAAATGTGGAGCAACGGTCATCGGTGCAGAGCGGTCGGCGCCGTTCGTTCACATCGATTGCACCGAGCCGACCGTTGCCACAACCGGGCGGCGCCCCATCGCCGAACGCACGCCGGAGTCCGCGACCATCGCGTCATACACCGTGCACTATGACGATCTCGAGCCCAGCGAAGCGGTGCTCGTGTGCGATGATCGACAAGGACACAGGGTCATCGCGTTCGGCGGCCAAGGGTTGGCTCGCCGGGGAGTCGCCGAGGAACTGATCGGGCGCTCGGTCATGCTGACCGAAGGTGACACCCGCATCTCTGGAGAACTGGTTTGAGCGAACACATCGAGGTTCATCGTCATCGAGACGTGCAGGGCGGCTCCGCTCGCGCCGCAGTCTTTGGCATCAGCGATGGACTCGTCTCGAACGTGGCGCTCATCCTCGGCGTCGCCGGGGCGAGTGTCGAAGCGAGCCTCATACGCGTGACCGGCCTGTCGGGTCTGCTCGCTGGGGCGATCTCGATGGCGGCGGGCGAGTACGTGTCGGTCAAGGCTCAGAACGAGCTGATCGAACGCGAGCTCGAGATCGAGCGCACCTCTCTCGAGGAAAACCCCGAGCTAGAGCGTGCAGAGCTTGCTGCGATCTACCGACAGCGCGGGCTCGCCGGCAGAGAGGCCGAGGCCGTCGCGCGACAGGTTCATCGAGATCCCGAGGTGGCGTTGGACGTTCATGCCCGAGAGGAGCTCGGAGTCGACCCCGAGGGTCTGGGGAACCCCGTGACGGTCGCGATCGCGTCGTTTCTCGCCTTTGCCATCGGGGCCTTTCTCCCGATCATTCCTTGGCTGTTCGGCGGTGGCGACGGCGCTGTAGTCGCTTCGGTGGTCATTGGGCTCGTCGCTGCGGGCATCGTGGGCGTGCTGATCGCCTATTTCACCGACCGCTCGATGTTGCGGACCTCGCTTCGCCAGGTGTTGGTCGCGGCCGTCGCGTGCGCCGCCACCTACGCGATCGGGTCGGCCGTCGGCACCACGGTCTGACCCTGAACCGTTAGGTCGAACGACCCGTCAAGCGCTGCCGAGTCGATGCCGATACATACGCTGTGTCGTCCCGATCGCCGCGTCTGAGACGCGTCCTCAGATTTCGCTCTTGGTCGCTAAGCGTCAAGCTGCTGACCGCGTTCCTGGCGGTTTCGATCGTGCCGCTGGCCTTCTTCACATACAGAGCCGCGGTCGATCAGGAAGCCGATCTGCGCGACGACGCCTGCGACCGCATGAAGATTCTCTCGCTCACCCAAGAGAGCTTCATCGAGTCGACTTTGCGCCTCGACGAGCTATCGGTGGCGGGCATGAGCCATGACGTCTTCTTGGGTTCTCGACTGCAGAGGGCCTCTCGGGACGACAGCGCGTCGATCGACGCTGCCGTCGACAGCCTCAACAGTCACATCGTGGCCCGCGAACGGCTCATCGGTGCGACGCTGTTAGAGGCCGACGGAGAGGTCGTGCTGACCGCCGGAATGGTCACCGAGGGCGTGGCCGATGGCCTGGAACGCACCGACTTGTTCGGAACGGTGATCGTGGGCGGCCACGGCGAACCCGTCATGTTGTCGTCCCTCGACGTCGAGAACAGCGGCCGGCGGCTCGTGCTCGAACACGATCTCACCTACCTCCAGGAACTGGCGACCGATTATCGCGGCCTCGGAGAGACCGGCGAGGTGAGCGTCGCCCAAGCGACCGAGGAAGGAGCACAGCTGATCGTCCCGATGCGGTTCGGCGACATGGCCCCGCTCGAGGTCACGGTGCCCTGGGAGAACAAGAGCGCTCCCATCGTCGAGGCATTCGACGGAACCGAGGGTGCGTTCGACGACGCCGTCGACTACCGCGGCCAGGATGTGATCGGGGCTACACGTCACATCGAGCCCACCAACTGGGCGATCGTCACCAAGGTCGACGAGGCCGAATCGCTGTCGGTAGTGGGCGTATTGAAGGAGAGCCTTCTGCTGGTGAGCCTTGTGGCGGTGGCGATAGCGGCGGCGATCGGTGCGATCGTGGCCCGGCGGGTCGTCGGTCGGCTTCGCAGAGTGACCGGGGCCGTCGTCGAGGTGCGCGAAGGCAACCTCTCGACCCGCATCGACAGCTCCATCGACGATGAGGTCGGTGTGCTCGCCGACTCGTTCAACTCGATGGCAGAGGAATTGGCGTTGGCGAGGGACCGAGACCGCGAGAAGGAGGAACAGCTCCGAGAAGTCAATGCGCAACTCGAGTCGAGCGAGCAACGGATGAGAGCGGTGTTCGACGCTGCCGCCGATGGCATCATTCACGCCGACAGCGGCGGAGTAGTAGTCGATCTCAACGAGGCCGCGGCGCAGCTGTTCGGTACGACTCGCGACGCGATGATCGGCGAGCGGCTCGGACCCCGTCTCACTTCTTCAGGTGTCGCCGGCAAATCCGATGAGGATCTCCATCGATGGGCGGTCGACCACCCGTCCGGCGTCGCAGCAACGATTGCCAGACGCGATGGGTCGGTCCCGGTGAACGTGAAGGTGGCACCGATGATGTCGGTCGACGGTGGGGGCTTCGCGATGCTGGTCCGCAACATGACCGAGCGAGTCGAGCTCGAGAGGCGGGTGGCGCAGCTCGCAACACACGACGCTCTGACCCACTTGCCGAATCGGGCCCAGATCGTCGAACGGCTTGCCAGCGACATCGCAACTCGCAGCAGTGGTCGTGAGGTGGCGGTGCTGTTCTGTGACCTCGACCGGTTCAAGCTGGTCAACGATTCGTTGGGCCACGCTGCAGGTGATGCGCTGCTGCAGGAGGTTGCCCGCCGCCTCGTGGCCGAGGTCGGCGACGAGAGCCGAATCGCTCGATTCGGCGGCGACGAGTTCCTCGTGGTCATGCCTGACGTCGGAGACGCAACCGATGTCTACGCCATGGCGTCGGCGATTGTGTCGCGCATGTCGGGGTCGTTCGAGGTCGGCGACGACGAGGTCTTCGTAACGACCAGCGTTGGCCTGGCGATGTCGTCGACCGATGTGCAGACCGCCGAGGACCTCATCGCCAATGCCGATATGGCGATGTATCGGGCGAAGCAGACCGGTCGCGACCGGGTTGCCTTCTACGACGCCGCGCTGCGCGACTCGTTCACGGAGCGCCATTCGATCGGCAATGCGCTCAAGCGGGCGTTCGAGAACGACGAGATCGAACTGCACTACCAGCCGATCGTCTCGGTCGTCGACGGCGAGGTGTGGGGCGTCGAGGCCCTCGCCCGGTGGAGCCCACCGGCCTGGGGACCGATTTCGCCCACCGAGTTCATTCCGATCGCCGAGGAGACCGGGCTCATCGTGCCGCTCGGGCGACATCTCTTTCGCAGGGTGTGCGAGCAGATGGTGAGGTGGCAGTCGACGTCTGGTGCGGCGCCCCGTCACGTCACATTCAACCTGTCGGCACGGGAGCTCGTCGAACCCGAGCTCGTCGCCTCGTTTCGCGAGATCGTTGCCGAGACTGGCGTCGACCCATCGGCGATTGTCATCGAGCTGACCGAATCGATGTTGTTGCACGATCCCGACGAAGCCGTTCGACAGCTCGACGGGCTGAAGTCACTCGGCATGCAGCTCGCTCTCGACGATTTCGGCACGGGCTACTCGTCGCTAACGCACCTGCGCCGGCTTCCGCTCGACATCGTCAAGATCGACCGATCGTTCGTCATGGAGCTCACATCGGATCCCGATATGACCAACGAGTCGATTGCGTCGATGGTCGTGTCGTTGGCGTCGCGGCTCGACCTCCGTGTTGTTGCGGAGGGCGTGGAGAGCCGGGCCCAGCTCGAGATGCTCCAGTCGGTGGGGTGCGAGATGGCGCAGGGCTGGTACTTCGGGGCTGCGGCACCACCCGACATCTTCGAAACCGACGAGCCGCTGTCTGTCCTGTCGTGATGGGGCTACCCGTTGACGACGATGCCCGCTCGGAACTCGATCTGTCGTTCGCGGCACAATCGGGCGAGCTCGGAGTTGAGGGTGTCGACCGCGCCACCCCATCGCCCACTGGGTCGGGGTGTGGCAGCGACGGTGAGCCGTGGTCCGAGCCTGTCGTGTATCTCGGCGATGTCGCCGACCACGTCGGCGATCGGTGTCCCGTCGCGCAGGTCGCGCTGGCCGGCACAAACCACGACCCTCGTGTCGTCACCGAGGCGATCGACATCGGCCAGCACCAGCTCGACCGACAACGCGGGATGCACCCTTAGTTGTGTCGAGGGCGACTCGCGCGGGAGTGTCTCGCAGCACGGGTCGTCCCCATAGATGACGACAGCGGCCGGATCGGGAGCGGGGCAGGTCGTCAGCCAGTATTCGACATCGTCACGCCGGTCGGCCGCACGTCGCAGGCGAGTGAAGGCGGCTAGGCCGATCGCCGCGGCGGCGACTACGAGCATCTGCCAGGCACGCATGGGTGGCGATGCTACGACAGTCCATGTCGCGATCGGTGCTCAGAGCATCGCCGACCGCGGGTCGTCGGCGCGGTCGAACAGCACGACGACTGCGACGATCAGGAGCATCAGGAGCGTCGCCAGCGCCATCGCTTGGCCTTCGTTGGCCTCGCCCGGACGACCGAGGAGGCGGAATATCGATTGTGGAACCGTCGTCTGATCGGGACGCCGGGCGAGAAACGACGTCGCCCCGAACTCACCGATGGAGACCGCGAATGCAAACGATGCGCCGACAGCGGCGGCATTGCGTACCAGCGGAGCGTCGATGGATGTGCGAACCCGTCGTGGTGAGGCGCCAAGGGTGCGCGCCGATTCGCGAACCGACGGGGGGACGGCTCTGAGAGCCCCTGCGGTCGCTCGCATGACGAACGGAATGCCGATGAGAGCGTGCGCGATCGGAATGATGATCCACCTAGAGCGCAGGTTCCATGCCGAGGAGTCGAAGGCAATGAGCAGGCCGAAACCGAGCGTCACAGCCGAGGTGCCGAGCGGGAGCATCAGGACAACTGCGAGGGGGCCGAACCTGGGTCCCGTGTCTGTCGAAACGATGACCGCTGCGATGGCACCAACAGCGGCTGCGATCAGCGTCGCGACGACCGCGACCTGGGTCGAGTTCACGAGAGCGTCGACGCCCGACACCGGCAGCGCGATGGGCCGATCTCCGAGGCCGCTGTAGTTTGCGATTCCGTAGCCGTCGCCCACCCGGAACGATCTCTCGATCAGTACGGCAATCGGAGCGAGGAGCAACGCGGCGCTCAGGCCGATGCCAATTCGAAGCAGCAGCCTCTCGCGCTGCGAAGCGGGGCGCCGGAGCGGCGCAGGTCGAGCCCCGATCTGATCGGACGTCCGCCGTCGATCGAGCCACGTCATGGCGAGGGTCAGCGCGACGACCACGGTCAGCTGGAGAACCGAGAGAACAGCGGCCGTCGATGGGTCGTTTCGGGTGATGGCGAACCGGTAGATCTCCGTCTCGATTGTTCGCACTCCCGGCCCGCCGAGGATCAGGATCACCCCGAAGCTGGTGAAGCAGAACAAGAACACGAGAGCCGCTGCCGAGATGAGAGAGGTCCGTACGTGGGGGAGGACCACGGCCGTAAATCGCCGCAGCCTCGAGATGCCGAGGCTGCGGGCGGCGTCGATGCGTCGTTGGTCCAGCGTGCGCCAGCGCACACCGACAAGTCGAACGACGACGGCGATGTTGAAGAACACGTGGGAGGCGATGACCGCGCTGAAACCATCGGCGAGCTGGGGAATGTGCAGTCGCTCGGCGAGGGCGACGAAGGCAGCGCCGACCACGGTCGTCGGGAGCACGAACGGGACGGTCGATGCCGCCCTGAGCAGCCGTGAGCCCCGGAAGCGGTAAGTCGACAGCAGGCCCGCGACGGCGAGCCCGAGCACGATCGTGATGCCGGTCGACAACAGCGCCTGCCAAACCGTGAACCGGAGGACAGCGCCGATGTCGACGCGATCATTGGCCGTCTCCAGAGCGGCGCGATCGAGACCGCGGGCCAGCATCGTGACCATCGGGTAGAAGTAGAACAGCGCGAGGAACCCGACGGGAACAATCGCCGCGACGGCGAGCCCGAACCGCCCAGCGAGACGGTGTGATTGCCGAGCGGTGCTCAGCCGAGGACGAGCTCGACCCACTCCGCCGTCCACTCGTCTCGGTTCTCCTCGACCTCAGCTGGGTCAAGGAGCGCGGGGTCATCGGCCAGGGGCCCGAACTCGGTGAACACCTCTGGCAACTGCACCCCGTCCCTGACCGGGTAGACGAACTGGTTCAGGGGCAGATCGGCCTGGTAGGTCTCCGAGAGCAGGAACTCGATGAGCAACGCCGCAGCCTGTGGCTCTTCGGTCCCTGCTGCGATGCCGGCGAACTCGTATTGGCGGTAGCACGAGTCGAGCATCGCCGCCGTCGGCGGCTCGTCGATCGGTGGATCGGCGAAGACCACCTCGGCGGGTGGGCTCGATGCGTAGGAGGTGACGATGGGACGCTCTCCGCCACCGGCTACGAACTCCTCGTAGTAGGCCTCGTTCCAACCGCTGGTGACCAGGACGCCGTTGTCGCGAAGGTCGAGCCAGTATTGCTGCCAGTCGTCGCCGAACTCGGCGATGGTGGCGAGCAGGAAAGCGAATCCCGGCGCCGACGTCTCGGGGTTCTGGGTCACGAACAAGTCGGCGAAGGCCGGTTCGGTGAGGTCATGGAGCGACGTCGGAGCCTGGGCGACCTCGTCGACCCAGTAGTTCACGCACACATCGCTGACATCGACAGGGGTCAGGAAGCCCGCGGGGTCGGTGAGCGTAGTGGGGGCGAGCTCGGTGAGACTGGCGGGAACGTACCGCACGAACACGCCGGCGTTGACCGCGCGACACGCGAACGTGTTGTCCACGCCGACGATCACGTCGCCAACCGGGTCGTCGCCGGCGGTGATTATGGACGTCGCGACGAGCTCACCCGTGTCGCCCTGAGTGAGAACATCGATCTCGATGCCCGTGTCGTCGGTGAAGGCATCGAAGAGCCCGTCGGACACGGCGAACGAATCATGGGCGACGAGTGTGATCGTCGTTTCCGACCCCTCGTAGGAAGGGTCGCGCTCTACGAGCTCTCCCTCGGCTCCGGGGCACAGGGCGTTGTCATCGCCGCCTTCGGCGGACCCCGGATCGGTCTCTGGTTGACCACCGGTGTTGTCATCGCCGCCTTCGGCGGTCTCGGTGTCATCGGCTTGGCCGCACGATGCTGTGAACAGGATGAACACCGTCAACAGTAAGACCAGTGACCTCATCGTGAACTCCCTCCGCTGGCATTGACCAGATCAGGTTCGGCGGGTCGACGGCCGCAGCCGTCCTCTCAGCTCGTTGCGACGAGCTCCCCGGTTGTCGAGGTCCACTCTATGCCGCCGGCGCCAATGCAACGGTGTCGGGAGCTTTAGCGGATAGTTGACTACCTGTCGCCTGACTGAAAGTGCCAATGCCGCGGTGTCAGGCACCGAGCGCAAAGCAATCTTGAACTCAGCGCGCCTTGAGCTCGGTGCCTGTGATGTAAACGGGGGTTCGGGCTGGGTGTGTGGGGCGCAGCGCCGTCGGGGCGTAGCCCCGATGTTGTGGGTTGTGGGTTGTGGGGTTGGTTACGGTGTTGCTGTCACCGTGACTTCGTATCCGAGTGCTTTGAGCTGGTTGAGGTGGCGTGTGGCTTGTTTGTGGGGGTCTCGGCGTCGGTGGTGGTAGTCGGCGCCGAGGTCTCTCCATGGCTTGTTGTTGGTGAGCATGTGCCAGATTCCGATCATGAGGCTTCGGGCCACGGCGATGGTGGCCTTGTTGGGTCCTCGGCGGCGCGCGATCGGGTGGTAGCGGGCTTTTAAGAACCCGTCGGTTCGGACCGCGGCTTTGGCTGCTTCGACCATGACGGTCTTGATGGTGGCGTTGCCGTGGATGGTCGCTACTGGCCGTGATCGTCCAGTGGATTCGTGGTTACCGGGGGCCAGGCCTGCCCACGATGTGAGGTGGCGAGCGGTCGCGAATCGGGACATGTCACCGGTGGTTTCGGCGATTATCGATTCGGCGACGCGTTCTGCGACTCCCGGAGCGGTGACCAACAGGTCCATCTCGTTGCGCCACGGCTCGATCGCCGAGTTGACCTGGGTCGAAATCGTGTCGATGTCGCGGTCGAGACCGCGGATGCAACAATCAACGGTGCTCCGGATCCCCACGTCACGCTGACACACAGGCTCACAGCACCAAGGAACCACGACGTCGACAACCGCAACGCCCACCCAACATTTCACCACTCACCAGTGGGCGTCAACGCGGCTCTACGCGTCTGAGTGGGGAGCGCGGGTTCGGATGCGCGGTGGGTTTGGTCGGTCGTGTCCCGGGTCATCGTTTCTTGCTCAGGTTCTAGTTTGGGCCTGACGCAAGGAGATGCTGATGGCAAGGCCATCGAAGAAGACGGCTGATCAGAAGCTGCAGATCGTGTTGTCGGTGCTCCGCGGCGAAGCCACCGCCGCGGAGGCAGCGCGACGATCCGGCGTATCGGAGCAGTCGGTGCATTCGTGGAAACGGACGTTCCTCGATTCTGGCCGTGATGGCCTGGAGCAGGGTCAGAAGCGCCGGACGAGCCGCGAGCTCGAACTCGAAGCTGAGAACGAAGAGCTCAAGGCGGCGCTCGGTGAGGCCCATGTGCAGCTGCGGGTCTGGCGCAAGGGGGCGGAGTTTCTCCCCCCATCGAGAACCTCGAGATGATCCGCACCGACGCCCAGCTCAGTGTCTCGAGGTTCGCAGAGCTGATCGGGGTGCCGCGGCGCACCTACACGTATCGCCTCGCGAAGCATCGCGCCGGTGATCCGGAGAAGGGGCCGTGGCCCGCACCGGTCGTTGACCGGATCGAACCGATCGTCGCCAAGTACGCGGCGCAGTGGCCGGCGTGGGGGCACCGCAAGATCCGGGCCATTGCTGAGATCGACGGCCACGACATCGGCTCAGAAGCATCGGTGAAACGGGCCATGGCCCGCCGGGATCTGCTCCAGCCGTTGGCGTATCAGGCCGAACGGCGCCAACTCGCTGCGGCCCGCCGGCAGGTGTTCGTCGAGCCCGTCGAGCGACGCAACCGGGTCTGGCAGGCCGACTTCTCCGAGTTCGAGACCGGCGCCGAGGGCACGTGGCGGCTCGGCGGGATCGCCGACTACGCCACCAAACTGGCGCTGGCGTGCCCGATCACACCGACTTCGACCGCGTCGGACCTGATCGCCGTGTTCGACGCCGCCATCGCCACCGCCGAGCGTCTTCTCGGCCGGTCGCTTCTCGACGATTGCGTCGATCCCGTCACCGGTGAGGTCTCGCCGTTGGTGATCGTCACCGACAACGGCCCCGCCATGAAATCAGTCGCAGCGGCCAAATGGTTCAAGGCGCGGCCTGGGATCATGCACGTGCGCACCCGGCACAAGTCACCCCACACCAACGGCGTGATCGAGCGCTGGTTCCAGACCTTGAAATACGAGCGGCTCTACCGTCACGATATCGCCGATGGGATCGATCTCGCCGACCACATCGCCGACTTCACTGACGAATACAACACGATCCGACCCCACGAAGCGCTCGGCTGGCGACGACCCCTCGACGCCTACCTCGAACCCCCAACCCTCAACCCCGCCCGCCCGGAAACTGAGCAAGAAACTTGACTCGGGACAAGGCCATCGAAGGCTGCCGCAGCGACTGGGTCCCCAAGATCAACAGCCTCGGCACAACGCTCGCGAAGTGGCAGACCGAGATCATGAACCATCACCGCACCGGTGCCTCCAACGGCCCAACAGAAGGTCTCAATCTGTGCGTCAAGAAGGTCAAACGCTTATCCGTTAACCGGCCCTCGTTGGTTCGTTGAGTGTTGGTCCGCGTTGGGCGGATCGGGGCGAGTCAGACTGAGGTGAATAGGCCGGCCTGGGGGGTTGGCGATGCGGGTTGAGCAAGTGGATGGGAGCCATCGGATAGTCGGTGGCGGACCTGGTGGGTGGGAGCTGGCGAATGGGTTTCTGTCGCATCTGGAGGCGCGTTCGTTCGCGGCGTCGACGGTCCGGTCCTACGCGTTCCATGTGTTGAGCTTCCTGCGGTTCTGCGATGACCGGGACCGGGCATTGTCGGCGGTCACCCCGATGGACGTGTTCGACTTCTTGGATTGGCTGTCGGCGCCTCGGTCGCGGGGCAAGGTCGTCGATCTGCGTTCGGGGCGTGGTGCTGCGGCGTCGACGATGAACCAGCGGATCGCAGCTGTGCGAGGTCTGTTCGAGTTCGCGGTGATCACCGGTCATTGCAGCGAGACCCCGGTTCCGGTGGCTCGTCGCTCGTCGGGAGCGCGGGCGAAGCGTCGGGGCCTGTTGGGGCATGTGTCGTCGGGTCGGCCACGAACAGGCGGTCGTTTGGTGCGTGAGCCGAGCCGGTTGCCGGAAGCGTTGGACCCAGCCGAGGTGGATGAGTTCTTCGCTGATCTGTTGACGTATCGGGATCGGGCGATCGTGTTGGTGATGCTGTTGGGCGGCTTGCGTGCTGGCGAGGTGAGGTCGCTGCGGTTGGCTGATGTCGATGTCGGGCTGTGCCAGGTCCGAGTGGTCGGCAAGGGCGACCGGGAACGGACCGTCCCGGTTCATCGACGGTTCTTCGTCGAGGTCACCAACTACCTGCGTCACGAACGCCCCACCGACGCGACCGCCAACGAGTGTTTCGTGGTGTTGCGGGGCCCGACGACGGGCCAGGCGATGACCGAGGCCGGGCTGCGCAAGGTCTTTCGAACCCATCGAGAACGCACCGGGGCGAGGCGGGTCCGTCCTCACCGGTTGCGGCACACCTATGGCACCGACCTTGCCGCCGCAGGGTTGGATCTGTTGGTGCTGCGGGAGCTGATGGGCCACGCGTCGCCGGAGACAACTGCGGGCTATGTGCATGTCTCGGCTGCACGCATCGCCGACGAGTACACGAAAGCCCAGCGGCGATGAGAGCGGCGGCCGCGATCGTCGAGCCGAGCGCTGAAGTCGACCTGTTCGCCGGCTATGTCGACTATGTCGCCGGGCTCGAGTGTTCACAGCAGGCAAGGAGTCTGCGATGCCGGGCAGCGGCCCGCTTCCTGGAACGGTTCGACGATCTCGACGTCTGGGTGTGTCGACCAACCCGAGCCCGCCTCGATGACACCAAACGGCTTGATGCGTGGCCGTTCGTGTCGTGGTGTTTCGCGACGGGCCACCTCCACGCTGATGTCGATCTGATCGCGGCACAGCGGTCGGGGTGCCACTACTCGACCTGGGCTCGGCTCCATGTCGACGATGTCGACCGCGCCGTCGCCGCCGGCACCCAGATCGGATGGGGTCAGAGTTGGATCAACCAGGTCTGTGTCAACGCGCTCGCCTTGGTCTGTTTGACCAACGACTGTGGGCTCGATGATCTCAACAAGAAGGTCTTCGACGTGACCGCGGCGGCGCTGGAGGCGTCGGTGTCGGTGAGCGTGAACCACCGCCGAGTAACGCAGAGCCGGCTGCGGGCGCTTGAGCTGGTGTGCTTCCAACTCGGGCTGGTTGAGGCCCCACCGCCACACCCGAACCGTCGCCAGACCAGCCTCGCCGACCAACTCGCCAAGATTCCCCAGCCCGAGATCCAGCGCCTAGTCCTGCGCTATCTGGAGGCGTGCTCGACGACGCTGCGGCCCTCAACCATCGAGGACCGATGCGACACCTTCGAAACCTTCGCTACATGGCTCGGCGACAACCATCCCGGTGTGGTCTGCATCGACCAGCTCAACCGGGAGATCATCGAAGAATTCCTGGCCTGGAACCATCGGCGCCCATCACGAGGCCGCCGCGCCCACGGCCAACCCGTGTCGGTCGCCCGACA
Source organism: Acidimicrobiales bacterium (assembly GCA_965216815.1). Taxonomy (GTDB): domain Bacteria; phylum Actinomycetota; class Acidimicrobiia; order Acidimicrobiales; family SHLQ01; genus JADFOM01. The sequence continues at coordinate 1,657,950 of OZ244202.1, forward strand.
GCGCGGCACTGTGTCGGCCCTCAAGACCTTCTTCGAAGACATCACAGCGTGGGGCTGGGCCCAACGGCCGGCCCGGCCGTTGCTGCATCGCAGCGACCTGCCACGCATCCCGGCGACGGCCCCACGGGCACTCAGCCCCGCCGAGGACCGGGACCTGATGGCCGCCGTCGGCGAACTCGACGACATCGCCGCTCGGTGCGCCCTCATCGTCTTGCGCGGCACCGGGATCCGACTCGGCGAACTCTTGGACCTCGAACTCGACTGTCTCGCCGACTACCACGGCCACGGAACCTGGCTGCGAGTACCGGTCGGCAAACTCAACACCGAACGCAGCGTCCCCATCGACGCACCGACCCTGGCGGCCTTCGACGAATGGGCCCAACACCGAGGCCCCAGCCGGCCACTCGAACACCCCCGGACCCGGCGAAGCGTCCAGTTCATGTGGATCATCAACGGTCGCCGAATGGGCAGCGGCCGCATCCGACGCAACCTCGACAGCGCCGCCGCCAACGCCGGGATCGGCCACGTCACCCCCCACCAACTCCGCCATACCTACGCCACCACCCTCGTCAACGGCGGGATGAGTCTCGAAGCGCTCATGGCCGTCCTCGGCCACGTCAGCCCCGAAATGACCTTGCGCTACGCCCACCTCGCCTCGCCCACGATCCGCGACGCCTACAACACCGCCATCTACAAAGCACGACCAGCCAGCCGGTTCGTCGCTGGCCCAACCGGCCAATTCGTCCCCGACCACATCGACTGGCTTAACAGCGAGATGATCAAAACCCGACTCGCTCACGGCTACTGCAGCCGCCACCCCGCCGCCGACGCCTGCACCTACGCCAACATCTGCGAACAATGCGCCAACTTCGTCCCCGACCCAGCGCGGCGCGACATCCTCGAAGACCAACTCGCCGACGTGATCGAGCTCCGAGACGACGCAGCAGCTCGAGCCTGGGGATCCGAGACAAGCCGACACCAACACGTCGCCGACGCCCTCACCACCCACCTCCGCACCATCGAAAACCGACACGCACCAAACACCGCCTCTTGACACCACCCCCGAGGGCCGGTTAAGCGGCCACGGCTTCCGCAACTTCGACAACTATCGGCTCCGCGTGCTGCTCCACGCCGGCGGAGTCACCTGGCCACCCGACCGACCAAACCCACCGCGCATCCGAACCCGCGCTCCCCACTCAGACGCGTAGAGCCGCGTTGACGCCCCCCACCGCTGACACCCATGTGGTTCGGGCTTAGGCACCTGACCGCGCGGCCTCCCCGTTGCGCCAGGCGGGTCAGTCACCGGTCGGTTCGGTACGCAAGATGTCGGGCTCGATGTACATCGGCCGCGCGATCGGAACCGAGTCGCGGATGCGCTCCTCGAGCTGGTTGATCGCATCGGCGAGGTCATCGGTGTCGAGATCGGCAGGGAATGCAACCTTTGCCCCAACGAGCAGTTCGTCGGGGCCGATGTGCTGTGTCTTCAGGTGAATCAGCTGCACGACCTCGGGCTGAGCGTCGATCGCCGCGACGATCGCCTCTCTGTGCACCGCCGACGCTGCCTCACCGAGAAGCAGACTTCGCATCTCGATCGCTAGCACGACGGCGATGAGCCCGAGAAGAATGCCGATCGACAAGGTGCCGATCCCGTCCCAGACCGGCTCCTCGGTGAAATGAGCCAACATCACGGCGAAGAGTGCGATGAACAGGCCCACCAGCGCGCCGAGATCCTCGAGGAGCACAACGGGGAGTTCAGGCGTCTTGGCTCGGCGCACGAACGACATCCAACTCGCGCGACCTCGGACGCGATTCGACTCGACGACAGCGGTGCGAAACGACCAGCCTTCGAGAAATATGCCGAACACGAGAATTCCGATCGCCCACCACAGGTTCTCGACTTCGTGGGGATGGCGGATCTTTTCGATGCCTTCGAAGATCGCGAATCCCGAACCGAGGGTGAACAGCACGAGTGCGACGATGAACGACCAGAAGTAGCGCTCGCGGCCATAGCCGAACGGGTGGGTCGGCGTCGGCTCGCGCTGGGCTCGCCTCGTGCCGAGGATGAGCAACGCCTGGTTGCCTGTATCGGCACAGGAGTGCACGCCCTCGGCGAGCATCGACGATGATCCCGTCACCGCGAAGCCGATGAACTTCGCAATCGCTATGCCGAGGTTCGCGAAGAACGCCGCCACGATCGCCTTGGTGCCACCACCTGCTGCCATCGAGAGTTGATCCTAAGGCGCGGCTGCGCCGGGTGCCTGGGGGCCACGCGGAAATCCCGTTTTCGGCGAGGGTGCCCCTTTGGCTTAGCGGTGACGAGCTTCGCCGTTGCCCTTTTCCGCTAACCCTCCTGACGCCGCGCCCGGGTACGGTGCGGGTGGAAGCGATCGAGGGATGGGAGGGGACATGGGCGATGAGCAAGCTGCGCGGCTGACGCAGTTCAGCCACGGCGCTGGTTGAGGCTGCAAGCTCGCTCCCGGCGAGCTGGCGCAGGTCCTGCGCTCACTTCCCGAACACACCGACGACCGTCTACTCGTAGGCTCTGACCGCGGCGACGACGCCGCTGTCTGGAAACTGTCCGACGAAAGGGCGCTCGTCGCGACCGCCGACTTCATCACGCCGGTCGTCGACGATGCGCGAACTTGGGGCCGTGTAGCCGCCGCCAACGCGGTGTCGGACGTATACGCGATGGGTGGCGCCCCTCTCTTCGCCCTCAACCTCGTCGGTTGGAATCGCGACGAGCTCGGGCTCGAACTGCTCGGCGAGGTCCTCGCGGGCGGCGACGACATCGCCGAGGAAGCGGGGTTTGTCATAGCCGGCGGGCACACCGTCGACGACCCCGAACCCAAGTACGGCCTGGCGGTCACCGGCGAGGTCGACCCCGACCGCATGCTCACCAACCACGGCCTTCAGCCCGACCAGGTACTCGTGCTGACCAAACCGCTCGGCATCGGCATCGCAACGACCGCTATCAAGGCCGACGAGGCGCCCGCCGCGCTCAGCCGATCGGCGGTCGAATCGATGACCCGCCTCAACGACGTCGGCGCGAGAGTTGCATTGGCGACCGGAGCCACCGGATGTACCGACGTGACGGGATTCGGTCTGCTGGGTCACCTCGGTCGAATGGCAGCCGAGTCAGCGGTCGACGTCGTCCTCGAAGTCGACGCGGTCCCCGTCCTCGACGGCATCGAGGACCTCATCGACGCAGGGTTCGTGCCGGGTGGAAGCCGTCGGAATCTCAGTCACGTCGTCGACAAGGTCGAGGCCGATGAGCACGACGAGTCGACGCTGTTGTTGCTTGCCGATGCCCAGACCTCGGGCGGTCTCGTGTTCGGTGTCGAGCCCGACCGGGGCGCTGATGCGGTGGCCGAACTCGTCGAAACCGGCCACGATGCCGCGGTCGTCGGCGAGACCCGTGAAGGCTCCGGGTCGATCTTCCTGCGTCCCTGAACCCGGCCGATACCCTGGTGCGCATGGCAACCGTGTTCGAAGGTCCGGCGTCTCTGCTCGATCACATCGGTCGAGACCTGGGCCACACCGACTGGATCACGATCGACCAGGACCGCATCGACACGTTTGCCGAGGCGACCGGTGACCATCAGTGGATCCACGTCGACCCCGAAGCCGCTGCTGAGGGCCCGTTCGGGACGACGATCGCACACGGATACCTCACTCTCTCGCTCACCAATCTGTTTTTGCCTGAGCTGATCGAGGTGAACAACATCTCGATGGGCCTCAACTACGGCGCCAACAAAGTCCGGTTTCCTTCCCCGGTTCCCGTCGGTGCCCGGGTGCGCGGCTCTGCTGTGGTCACCGAGGCGTCCGAAATCGCAGGGGGCGTGCAGGTGATCATCACGATTTCGGTTGAGATCGAGGGTCAGGACAAGCCGGCCTGTGTGGTCGAGTCGGTCACCAGGTATATGGCCTGATGGCGAAACGTAAGCGCCGCACGCGTCCTTCGGGTGAGTTCCTGTCGGAACCTCCGGTCCGCCCCGGGCTCGTGTCGCCGGGCCGCCCGGTGCCGGCCTCGATCCCTCGGCCCCCCTACGTGGCCACGGGCAGTCCCGGCCCGAGCCGCTCACCGTTGATACGAACGCCGGCCGAGGCCGATGCTATGAGACGCGCCGGGAGCGCGGCGGCGGAGGTGCTCTTGGTAGCGGCCGACAAGGTGCAGCCGGGGGTCACGACCGATCAGATCGACTCGATCGTGCACGAGGCGACGATCGAGCGAAATGGATACCCCAGCCCGCTCGGCTACCGCGGTTTCCCCAAGTCGACCTGCACCTCGGTCAACGAGGTCATCTGCCACGGCATCCCCGACAGCCGACCACTCGCCGAGGGCGACATCGTCAACATCGATGTCACGATCTATCTCGACGGCGTTCACGGCGACACCTCCGCGACGTTCCCGGTGGGCGACGTCGACCGCGCATCTCTCGATCTGATCGTGCACACACGCGAGGCGATGTACGCGGGCATCGGCGCCGTTCGCGACGGTGCTCCGGTCAACGCGATCGGTCGGGCGATCGAGCGCCACGCAAAACGCCATTCGCTCGGGGTGGTACGCGAGTTCGTCGGCCACGGAGTAGGCACCGAGTTTCACAGCGCGCTGCAGATCCCGCACTACTACGACCGTCACGCCAACAAGCGAATCGAGACGGGCATGTCCTTCACCATCGAGCCGATGCTCACCGTCGGCTCCCCACACATCTCGCTGTGGAGCGACGACTGGACCGCGGTCACTGCCGACGGCAGCCGGACCGCTCAGTTCGAACACTCGTTGCTTGCGACCGATGGCGGCGCCGAAATCCTCACCCGCACGCCGGCGGGAGAATGCGCGGCCGATGCAGAGTGGTTCCTCACGCTTCGAAGCGAATCGTCCTAGCGTCCGGGTCGGCATCGGTGAGTGTCACTTCGATCGTCGTTCCGGGGTCTCCCGGATCGCCGTCAACCCATGCGACGACGGCTGGTGTGGACAGCTGGATCTGTGATCGGCCGTCGCGTCGCTGCACGACGACGGCCTCGAAGGTCTCGCCAAGGTGGCTCCGCAGAACGAGCGCCTCGAGGTAGTCGACCACGGCCCGGTCGAGAGCGGACTCCTGCTGGCGCGTGCGTCCCATGATCGACGGGAGCTCGTCGAGGGAGTGCTCGACCCACCCCGGGATGTCGGCGTCGGCTGAAGCAGCGACCGCGATCTCGTTTCCGAATCGATCGCACAGCCGTCGCAGGGGAGCGGTCACGTGGGCGTAGTGGGATGCGATCGCGCTGTGTTGTGAGTCGGCGGGAACCTCGGAGCGGAACGCCACGTAGCCCGCGCCGCGCAGCGCTCGCGCTGCTTGGGATAACAGCGCCACCTGTTCGGGGCTCTCCGGGCGGAGCTCCCGAACGACGTCGGAATAGGTCGCCCCCTCGGGCCATTCGATCCCGAGCCCGAGGGCCGCTTGCCGGATCGCTTTGACGACGGTCGGCTCGGGGCTGGGCAACGTGCGCAACAGTCCGATGCCGGTGTCGATCATGAGGTTCGCAGCGCACATGCCGGTCAGCAGAGAGATCTGTGCGTTCCATTCTTCGACCCGAAGGGGTTCGTCGAAGTCGAGGTGGTAGCCGCCGTCGACGGCGACGATCTCCTGGGTCGGCAGCTGGAGGCTCACCGCGCCACGTTCGCGTTCGCGGTCGCGTCGCAGTTCGCCGATCTCGCCAAGTAGCCCGATCAGCTCGTCTTCGCCTCGATCGGCGATGTCCTGGGCCTGCTTGTAGCTGAGCTTCCTTCGGCTTCGCACTATCGCACGCGCCGCGTGCACCCGTTCGGGCTCGCCGTTTTGGTCGAGGTCGATCTGCCACACGATCGCGGGACGCGTTTCGTCGGGCAAGAGGCTGGCGGCGTCCTCGCTCAAAGCCACCGGGTGAAGCGGGGTGCGCTTGTCGGGGCAGTAAAGAGTGACACCACGTTGGTGAGTTTCGTGATCGATCGCCCCACCGGGGCTCACGTAAGCGGCGGGGTCTGCGATCGCGTAGTCGATGCGGTAGCCCGATCTGCGCCGCTCGGCGTGAAAGGCCTGGTCGAGATCGAGGCTCGATTCCGGGTCGATCGTCACGAACGGCACGTCGGTGCGGTCGTCGTAACGGTCCGGATCGTGGGGTCCTGCTGCTATGGCGCGTTCGGTCTCGGCGAGCACCTCCGGTGGGAATCGGGCGGGGATCTCGAATTCGGTTCGGATCGCCTCGAACGCAGCGTCGACGATCGTGCCAGGAGCGATCCGTGGAGTGCGCGGGATCAACGGTCTGCGGCTTCAGAAATAGGCGGCACCGCCGCGCGGGGCGAGTGCTACCCAGGTACGTCCGGGCGTCAGGCGGATCTCCTCGCCGTCTGCGTCGACCCAACTGGTGACCGAGCTCTCGTCGTCGCGGCTCCAGCGACCCTCGACGACTGCGCCCTCGCTGAAGATCCAGACGTCGCCGTCTCCCACGACCACCGCTTCGGGTGATGAGGCGTCGGCCGCGCTCGGTCGGTAGTCGACGAACTGGATTACGACGTTCGGTGGAGCGACCTGTACCCCTTCGGTGTCGACGTGAGGGCGTTCATCTTGAGAACGCTGCCAACCGCTGCCGTTCCATCGGTAGTCGACCCCGGTGTTGCCGAAGTTGACGACGACACCTGAGACCTTCGTCGCGTTGGCGGGTTCGGAGTCGTCGGGGCCGCGGTAGGTGAACAACGCGGGTGGGCGGCCACCGTCGTCTGCGGCGAGGAGTTCGCTGGGCGAGGCGATGAGGTTGTGCGGAGCCCGGCGGCCCGATTCGCGGCGGTAGAGCGCAGGTTGGCGAGGGTGACCGACATCGACGAGCGATGATCCGGCCAGGGCGGCGGTTGCGCCGGCGTTGCCTCCCGAATGCGCGAACAACGGACGATCGAGGTTCGGCAGCAATGCGATGTCGGTCGTGCGAATCGACCGTACCGGACCCACCGTTTCGGGGATCGTCGAGTGGAACACTGCCGCGAGACGCGACAGGCCACCTTCGACCTGTTCCTCGAACACGATGTCGGCCTCGTTGATGCCGAACTGCGGCCACGCCGGGCCTACATTGTCGATCTTCACAGCGAGCGCCGAGCGGTCGGGGTTCACGCCCGGGAGGCCGGTCAAGCGCGGCCGACCCGCGACCTCCTTCAGCCAGGCGATGCGAGCTGCGATCTCGTCGCGCTGAGCCTTCAGCTCGTCGACCGAGTCGCCGACCACATCGAGGTCTTCGAGCGCGCGGTCTCGGTCCTCGAGTGCCTCGGCCCGCGTTTCCTGCACTGTTGCGACCTCGCTACGAGTGGTTCGAAGCTCTTCGTCGATCTCCTCGAGCTCGGCGATAGCGCCCTCGACCACCGCTGCGTAGAGCTCGCCGCGACGACTCAGCGTGGCGTTGCTCGAAAGCTCGCGCATCTCTGCGATCATCGAAGATCCGCGCGGGTCGCCGTAGACGAAGCTGTCGATGGCGACGGTGTTGCGCCGCTCGGCCGGCAACGCACGGTCGCTGACCAGCTGCGCGAGCTTGTCGGCGAGCAACTCCAGCCGGCGTGAAGCGATTCTGATCCGTCCCCGTGCGTCGTCGCGGCGCTCGATGGCGTCGTCCTTTTGGGCTTGCGCGTCGGCCAGGGTCGCCTCGATCGCCGCGAGCTCGGTCTCGAGCGTATCGATCTCCTCGGCCGGGCTCTCCTGGGCGAGCGCCGGTGCCGTGCCGAGCGCGGAGACGGTGACAACGGCCGCCGTGGCGAGGTGGAGGAGCCTCATGGACATCACACCACGTTACGGCCTCCGGCGCGCGTCACGGATGCACCCAGCGGCCCATTCGCTGGGGCGTGAGGCTCAAATCGATTGGCTATCGGTCCAACGGTTGCCATCCCACCAGCGCTGGCCTTCACCGTCGGGGTCGGCGTACCAGCCGGGTGCGGTGGGGTTCTCGGTCGAGGAGGCCCGGCGACTCATGTCGATGGTCGCGGCCGCGCTGTCGGCCGGCGCTCGACCGGTCGGTTGGGGATCGTCGGCCCGCTCGTGTTCGGCTTCGGTGCGTGCATCGTCGAGCTCAGCAACCAGGTCGGGGTCGACTCCTTCGTAGAGGCCGATGCCCTCGATCGACCGCAGCAGGTCGATGCGCTCGGCGAGGGGAGGGTGGGTGTCGAACATGTCGTTGAACGAGCGGCCCTTGCTTTCGGGCTTGTGGTCGTCGGGCGTCTCGATCCATAGATGGGAGGTGGCGTGCGATGTGCGGCGAACGACTTGTGCGTCGGCGTGGAGCTTCTCGAGGGCCTGGCGAAGGCCGGTCGGGTAACGCGTCAGCTCTACCGCGCTTGCGTCGGCGAGCGTCTCGCGACGACGGCTGATCGCCGCTTTGAGCATCGCTGCAGCGAGGGGCGCGAGTATGGCCACCACTACCAGACCGATGAGAGCGATCGGGTTTCCGCCCCGGGTGTCGTTGTTCCTGCTGCGACCGGCGACGGAGCCCCAGAACATCATCCGCCAGAAGAGGTCGGTGACGATGGCGATCGAGCCGGCCGTGGCGACAGCGACGGTCATGACACGGATGTCCTGGTTGCGGATGTGAGCGATCTCGTGAGCGACGACACCTTCGAGCTCGACCCGGTTCATCGTGTCGAGGAGGCCGGTAGTCACAGCGACGACGGCGCGATCGGTGTCGCGGCCGGTCGCGAACGCGTTCGGCGCGGGATCGTCGACGACGTACACGGCGGGTTTCGGCAACCCGGCAGAGATGGCGATGCCCTCGACCACGTTGTGCAATTGGGCGAACCGTGTCGGATCCGCAGGCGTCGCGCCGGTTAGCGACAGGGTGAGGCGCATCGAGCCCGCGTACGACGCGAACGCCAGGCCGGCCGCCGCGACGATGCCGACGACCGCCCCGATGGCGTCGCCACCGAGGAGAAGGCCGACGGCCACACCGACCGCTGCCAGAAGCAGGAAGAAACCCGCCATGAGTATCCACGTGGCCCGTCGGTTGCGGGCGATGACCTCGGTGAAGTCGGTCGTAGCCACCTGTGACCCGTCAGCCGACGAGGTCGCCGATGTCGATGGCCACCAGGATCGACAACAGGACGATGATGCCGACGTTGAGGATGCTCACCGGCACTTTCCAAGGGTGGTTGGCTGCCCAGAAGCGCCGGATGCTGAAGACGTTTGCCACGATTGCGATGGTCCCGATAACCAGCCCGAGCACGGGGCCCACCCCACCGCTGAGACCGATGATGGGGAAGACGAACGGGAACACTACGTAGGTGAGCGTGCAGCGAACCGCGGATATGAGCATCGACCGTGAAAACGCGCGATGGGCGCCTTCCTGGGAGGCGACCTCGGTCGCGGGCGGCCGAGTCGGGTCGATCAGATCTGCCATGCGGCGCCCAGTCTCTCAGCACGGTTGTCCAACTCCACCATCGAACCGCTTCGATCCCAGTTCATCTGGTCTGGCAGGTCGGGCACATGGTCGTCGATCGGCCGTCGTACACGCGACGCACCATCGTCGTTGCGCATCGTTCGCACGGCTCGCCTGACCTGCCGTAGCAGCGCAGGTGGAACTGATGTCCACCGGTCTCGCCGTCGAGCGTGCGGTAGTCGCGCAGCGTGGTGCCATCGTGGTCGACGGCTTGGGACAGGACTTCGACGAGTGACCCGGCGAGGGCTTCGGCCCGGGGACGACTGAGGCTGCGTGCGCCGGGATGGATACGCGCCATCCAGAGGGCCTCGTCGGCGTAGATGTTCCCGACACCGGCGACCGGTCGCTGAGATAGCAGCTGCGTCTTGATGCGTTGTTTGGATCGCTTGGCGTGCCGCCACAGTGGTTCGCCGTCGAAACCCGGTTCGAGTGGCTCGGGTCCGAGGGCGTCGAATGTCGCAAGGCCGGTAGGGCCGTCGGCGTCGACCACTGCGAGTCGGCCGAACTGGCGGACATCGTGGAAGGTGAACGTGCCGCGTCCGTCGAGTCTCCACCACGCCCGCAGATGGCGGTGGTCGCCCAGGTCGTCGTCGTTGCGGATTGCGAGGCGGCCGGTCATCCCGAGGTGGATGATGAGCCGTCGCCGATCGTCGAGCCCGACGACGAGGTACTTGCCACGCCGGCCTACACCGTCGATAGAGGCCCCGATGACCTCGGCAGCTGCCTCGAACTTCGGCGCAGGCCTGCCCCACGCTTCGACGATCCGCGACCCGGCGAGTCTCGGCGCTAGCTCGGCGCGAATGGTCTCGACTTCTGGTAGCTCGGGCACGGGGCGAATCTACCTAAGGATTTCAGGGTCAGTCCGAGTGTGGCTTGATGGCCCTCGTGGTGGCGATTGCCGCCGCTGTAATCACGTCTTCGGTGACCATGGTTATTCCGAGGCGGAGTGCGCCTGAGCGGTCGAGCAGAACGACCAGGGAACCGCGTTTGTCTTCGAGCGCGAGGTTTCGGACGTCGATGAACCGGTGGTTGCAACCGGTCGCAGCGATGACGGCGCGCGCAACCGCCTCACGCCGGTCGGTCGCGGTACCAAAGCCACTCGACAGGGTTCCGTCGGGGAGCTCGACCGATGCCTCAACGGTCGTCGTTCCGTTCTCGATCTCGACCGACAGTGCTGGTGCGACGGTCGTGTCGGCACCGCCGTGTTGCACCTGATGCGCCAGGTCGCCGAACGCGAGACAGATCTCGCGGGTGATCTGATGTGTGCCGTAGTCCATGCGACCGTTCGAGCGGCCTACGACGTGCATGCCGTCGCTGTCCGGTCCGCTGGTGCGGATGTACCAGCCGTCGAGGCCCTCCCAGGTGAAACAGCCGGCTGCTTCTTCGTGATTGGTCAACACCGAAATCGCATGACAAAGCCTGAACGCTCTGGAGGGTGTGAGCGTGCTGAACTCGGGAGAGCGCAGGAACAGGTGAGGATCGTCGCCGCGCGGCACATGCAGGTACGCGCACAAGGCGAGCGACGATCCTTCCTCGAGCAGATCGAACCCAGCGTTGGCGAGAGAACGCAGCAGCCGCTCGGTGTCGTCGAGGTACCGACCTTCGAGGTCTTCGGCCTCCGGGATCAGTGCCGCGAGCCCTCTTCCGAGACCGGACTTGCTTCCGTTCGCCACGACCACCGATTGTAGCGATCCTCCCGGCTCCCGCTCTGTAGTGCTGGTGGACCATTTTGGCGATTCCGGGGCAAGGTGAAACTTTGGTCCGCGATGTTGTGAGCGCAGCGAGCAACTCGAAGGAACCCGAAGGGTTCCCAGACACCGGGGTCACTTCCCGGCCGCTTGCCCCGTTGCGGGTACCCTTTCTGGTCATGCCGACCGTGGCGTTGATCAACCAGAAGGGTGGCGTCGGGAAGACGACCGTCACGCTTGGCCTCGCGGCGTCCGCGCAGGCTCGGGGCCGCGCATGTCTCGTGGTCGACATCGACCCTCAGGCCAACGCCACTTCCGGTCTCGGTGTGTGGGATCCACCGGTGAGCATCGACCGTTTGTTGCTCGACGATCGCGCCGGCAGCGCGCAGGACGCCATCATGGCTTCGGAATGGCCGACCGACAGGGGCGACGGGTATCAGCCTGCGCCGTCGCTGTTGGCGAGCCGACCGACGCTCGCCGCAGTCGAACCGCAACTGGTCGTCGATCCGATCGGTGCTCAGGACCGGCTGTCGCGGGCACTCGACGGTGTCTTGCCCGATCTGAAGTTCATCGATTGCCCTCCCTCGCTCGGCTTACTGTCGGTGAACGCATTGTTCGCGGCCGACATTGTCGCGATCGTGGCGGAGCCCAGTGCGTGGGCAACCGATGGCGTCGCCGAGATCCTTCGAACCGTCGCACGCATCAACGAACGCCGCGCTGTACCGATCCGCCGTGGGGGCATCGTCGTCAACAAGCTCGGGCGCACCCGCGACGCCGCCTACTGGCATGACGCGTTGCGCGAGCAGTACCCCGACCTCACGCTGCCGCCCATACATCAGCGCGCGGCTGTTACGGAGGCCGCTGCGCAATCGCTACCGATCCACGCCTTGGGAAACCGACCGGGCACCGCCGAGGCGGTGGCCGAGTTCGCGGCGGTCTATGACCGTCTGGTCGGTTCGCCCGTGACCACTCCGGGAGCAGCATCATGAGCTACGACCCACAACGTCGCGCGCCTCGCCCGTCGGCCGGCGGTGGCGACGGGCCGGATTCGGGTAGGGGAGATGACGAGCCGGCACCGGTCGACGCGTTGCTCGATGGTGCATCGACGAGCGGAACCGAGGTGACGACCGCGTCGACCGGTTCGACCGTGCGTTCGGAACCGCCGCCCTTCAGCGTCGTGCCGGAGCCGACGACACCCGATCAGGACTTCTGGAAGCTCGGAGTACTCGGTGCGGTGGCGGCGGTCATCGGGCTCGTCGGAGCCTGGCAGGCACGCAGAGCCTGGCGCAGGCGCCGATCCCCGAAATTTGGAGGAAAACCCACGTGACATGTGGGTTTTCCTCCCTAGAACGGCGTTTCGTCAGCTCACGTGGGCCAGAGCCGGCGCGTCGTCGCGGACGCTGCCCAGCTCGTTGCGCCGGGTGACCTCGGCTAGGCCCTCGGCACATTTGTCCACATACGGGCACCATGCGCATAGCGGCCCGACGCTGAACTCGAACTCGTCGTTGGCGAGTGAGGAGCCGACCGCTTCCCACGTGCGTTCGAGGTCGCCGACGACGGCCTCGACGCGTTCGTCGGTGATGTCGACCTCGACGGTCTTCTGGCCGAGGTAGAGAAGCCGAGCGCGCACGGGTCGCACGCCCCGCTCGGCGCCGACGGCGGCCGAATAGAGCACGACTTGAGCCGATCGGTCTTCGCGAAACCGCGGGGATGGAGCCCGACCAGATTTGTAGTCGGATACGACCAGGCCGTCGGTCTCGGACTCGAGGCGATCGACGACCCCGCGAAACGGGACCGTACCGAGGGTCGTGTCGAGGCGTTGTTCGGTGGAGCAAACCTCGATCTTCGTGGGGTCCTCAAGCGTCCAGAGACCCTCGATGGCGAGCCAGCCGCGCCATCGAAACGCTTTGGCAGCATCGTCGTCGAGCTCTAGGGCCGCGTAGTCGTCGTCGGCCGCGATGTCGGGCCACACCTCCCGGGCGATCGTGCGCGCCCGTTCGATGGTGCGCTCGTGCTGCTCGAGTTGCATGAGCAGCTCGAGCACGAGGTGGGCGAAGGTCCCGGCGAGCGCAGCCTCGCCCGGCGGGTCGGGCAGCCTGTCGACGTAGCGGAACTTCCACCGGCGGGCGCACTGGGAGAACGTGCCGGCCGACGACGGCGAAAGATAAGCCGGCGGCACGGAGGGCTTGTCGGTCTCGTCGTCGCTCACGAGGCGCAGCTCGAAGCGCTCCTCGTGGGGCGCATCGGCGCCACCGTCGAATTCCATGCCTGTAGTTCTACACGATGGGTGTGACAGTGAGGGACTTGCCCAGTGCCGGACCGGCTTTGCCGGCCGGGACTGCGAAGGATCGAGCCGCCGAAGGCGGCACCTACAGGAACTCGTGTCCGAACCGGTACTGCTTGTTCGCCGGAGCAATCGTCCGGCTCCGCCGGCGATTGCGAACTGCGCTTGCGCTCTGCGCATGAGCGCCCGAAGGGCGCGAACTCGCAGCGACTACACGTCCAGCGCGTCGGGGTCCATCAGGGCGGAGTTCTTGATGAGGTAGTCGCGACGGCGCGCGACGTCAGAACCCATGAGGATGTCGAACAGCTCGGCTGTGCGTTCGGCTTCCTTGGCGTCGTCGATGGTCAGGCGTTTGAGCGAACGCGTCTCGGGGTCGAGGGCGCAGTGGGCCAGCTCGTCGGTATTCATCTCGCCCAGGCCCTTGAACCGGCTCCAGCTGATCGACTCGGGTTTGCGGTTGCCCTTGCACAGCTCGGCGGTGATGTCGTCGCGTTCGGTGTCGGACCAGGCCCTGTAGGTCTCGTCGCCCACCTTCGTCGTGAACAGCGGGGGCATCGCAGCGAAGACACGTCCCTCGTCGAGCATTGGCCTCATGAAGTTGTAGATGAGCGTCAGCAGCAGGCACCGGATGTGGCTGCCGTCGACGTCGGCGTCACACAGGATGATGATGCGACCGTAGCGGGCGTCGTCGATGGTGAAGTCACGTCCCGACCCGGCGCCCATGGCGGTGAACAGCGCCTGCGCCTCGGCGTTGTCGAGCACCTGTTTGACGCTCGCCTTGCCGGCGTTGACCACCTTGCCGCGCAGGGGGAGGATGGCCATGAATTCGGCGTCGCGGCCTTCTTTGGCAGGACCCGCGGCCGAGTCGCCCTCGACTAGGATCAGCTCGGAGTCGGGGCCGTGCTGGCGGCAGTCGGCGAGCTTCTGGGGCATGCCGGTCGAGCCGAGGCTGGCCGCCTTGCGCTTGTTCTCGAGCACCTGCTTGGACGCGACGCGGTTGATGACTGCGGTGGCGAGCTTGTCGCGCAAACCGTTGACGTGCGTTCGAGGCCCGCCTCCTTCGGAGAACCAATCGACGAGACCGGCCTTGACGATGCCGTACACGATCGACTCGATCGCCGGTGTGCCGAGCTCTTGTTTGGTCTGGCCGCGGAACTGCGGTTCGGGGAAGTCGACTTTGACCGCTGCCACCAGCCCCTCGCGTACGTCGTCCTTCGTCGCCTTGTGTTTGTTCTGCTTGGCGAGCTTCGACAGCCTCCGGGCGTCTTTCAACAACACGTCGTTGATCGCCCGCGTCAGAGCGCGATCGAAGCCATTCAGGTGAGTGCCGCCCTCCGACGTCGGAATCGTGTTGACGAACGACGACACCGTCGACTCGTAGCCTTTGACCCAGCGCAGCGCTACGTCGACGGTGCACTCACGTTCGACGACGGTCATCTTGCCGTCAACGGGGACCTTCTCTTCGAAGGTCTCGATGCCGCTGATGCGGATGATCTGGGTCACGCCGTCGCCGATCGAGAGGTGGTCGACCAGGTCGGCGAGCCCACCGCGCGATACGAACTCGAACGGCTCGTTCTTCGCACCGGTTCGCTTGTCGGTGACGGTGATCTTGAGGCCGGGGACGAGGAAGCAGGCCCTGGTGGCCCGCTGGCAGATCTCGTCGAAGTCGATGCGGGCGTCGGGGTCGAAGATCTCCCAGTCGGGCCAGAAGCGGACTCGCGTACCGGTCTTGGTCTTGGCGACGCGCTTGACCTTCTCGAGCTGATGGGTCTTGGTGAACTTCTTGCCGTCGAAGCGACCTGCTACGCGCTTGGAGAAGGCCAGCCGGTGGGTACCGCCTTCGCGATCGACTTCGGCGACGAGCTTGTCGGACAGCGCGTTGACGACCGACGCGCCGACCCCGTGCAGGCCACCCGAGGCGCCGTAGGCGCCGCCGCCGAACTTGCCGCCGGCGTGCAGCTCGGTGAGGACGACCTCCAGGGCCGAGATCTTGCGCTTCTTGTGCTTGTCGATGGGGATGCCGCGGCCGTTGTCGGCGACTTCCACCGATCGGTCGCGGTGCAGGGTCACGTCGACTCGCTTGGCGAAGCCGGCCGAGGCTTCGTCGACGGCGTTGTCGATGAGCTCCCAGACGAGGTGCATGAGTCCGTCGCCGCCGGTTCCCCCGATGTACATTCCGGGGCGTTTGCGAACGGCTTCGAGCCCTTCGAGCGTCTGAATGTCGTCGGCGTCGTAGTCGACCCCGTTGCCGCGCTTCTTGGGCGACTTCTTCGAAGCGGTCATCAGCCCCACCTCGAGATTCCGAGGGCGAGGATCTGACGCTCGGTCGACGCCGAGACGAGATCGCGTTTGGTTTCGACGAGGTCGACCGGCACCGGAGTCGGATCGAGTTTGCACGGGTCGTCGTCGGTCGCCATCGCAGCCATGAGGCCGTCGAGGGCGCCTACGTAGCAGAGGGTCAGGGCTGACCCGTCGAGCTTGGTGATGCGGACTCCGCCACCGTTGCGGCCCTTGGTCGGGATCTCGGCCAGCGGCGTTGCCTTCGCCGCCGCGTCATCGGACACGGTCACCAACACACCGTCGCCGATGATCGCCGACGCTCCTATGACCGAGGCTCCCGATTTCACCTTCATCCCAGCGACACCCCCGGCGCCGCGGCCCTGGATGCTGATGGCGTCCGAAGACGTGCGCAGCGCCTGGGCGTCGCTGGTGGTCATGACGATGTCGGTGCCTTCCGGCGCCGAAAAGGCCGCCACGACCCTGTCTTCGGGCTTGAGCTTGATGATCGTGCGGGTGTGTTTGGTGCCGAGCACCTCGTCGGGCGTGACCCGTTTGGCGATCCCGCCGGCGGTCACGATGACGATGGGATCGTCACCGCCTGCGACCAGCGTCAGCGCTTCCTCGCCCTTCGTCATGCCGTACAGCTGATCGGCGGCGCTGCCCCTGCTGCGGCCCTCGACCTCGCCGATCTCGTGAGCGTTGGCGTGCAGCACCCGGCCGCTGTTGGTGATGATGGCGACAGGCGAGGCCGTCGAAGTGGCGACCGTCGTGCGTATGAGGTCGTGGCGGCCGGGCGTGGCGCGTTTGCCGCCCTCGGGCGACACCCGTCCGACCATGCCTGAGGTCGAAAGCGAGACGATGCACGGTTCGTCGTCGACGGGTGGTCGCTCGTCTTCGATGACGCGTGGATCGAACGCCGGTATTTCGTCGGCGCTGACGATCTCGCTGCGCCGATCCTCACCGAACTCGGCTGCGATCTCCTTCAACTCGTTGAGCACCATCGTCCGCTGGCGCTTCTCGGAGCCGAGCAGCTTCCGGTAGCTGTCGATGTCGGACTGTAGGTCGTCGCGTTCCTCCTCGAGTTTGATCTTTTCGAGCGCGGTAAGGCGGCGCAGCGGCATGTCGAGGATGTGAGTTGCCTGGATTTCACTGAGCGAGAAGCGCTCCATCAGTCGCTCACGGGCTTCGGCCGCGTCGTTCGAGCTGCGGATGATCGCTACGACCTCGTCGATCGCGTCGAGGGCGATCAGAAGACCCTCGACGATGTGCAGCCGGTCGAGCGCCTTGTCGAGTCGGAACTGGGTGCGCCGCACGACGACGTCGAGGCGGTGGTCGATGTAGGCCTGGCACAGCTCAGCGAGACCGACGGTGGTCGGCACGCCGTCGATGAGCACGACGTTGTTGACCCCGAAGGTCTCCTCGAGCGGGGTGAGCCGGTAGAGCTCGGCGAGCACAGCTTGGGGGTTGACACCCGGCGTGCACTCGAACACCAGTCGCAGACCCGACTTGCGGTCGGTGAGGTTCTTGAAATCGCTGATGCCTCGGATCTTGTCGTCGCGCACCAGTTCCTGAACCTTGGCGATGACGCGTTCGGGCCCGACCGTGTAGGGCAGCTCGGTGACCTCGATGCCCTGACGAGTGCGGCTCAGCTCGACGACGTCGGCCCTCGCCCGGATGCGAATCGATCCGCGACCGGTCTCGTAGGCCTCGGCCATGCCGTCGTCGACGACGATGCCGCCCGAAGGGAAGTCGGGGCCCGGCAGCACGGCCATGAGCTCCTCGATGGTCGGTTTGGGACGGCGCTTGGTCATGACTAGCTCGATCGCGTCGGCGACCTCGCGCAAGTTGTGGCTCGGCATGTTGGTTGCCATGCCGACAGCGATGCCGGTGGTGCCATTCACCAACAGGTTCGGGATGAGCGCCGGCAACACGACGGGTTCGGTGCGTTCGCCGTCGAAGGTCGGGCGGAAATCGACGGTGTCCTCGTCGATCTCGCGAATCATCTCCATGGCGGCCTCGGTGAGCCTGCATTCGGTGTAGCGATACGCCGCCGGCGGGTCGTCGAGGCTTCCGAAATTGCCTTGGGGATCTATGAAGGTGATGTTGCGACTGAACGACTGACCCATGCGCACCAGGGACTCGTAGATGGCGCCGTCGCCGTGGGGGTGGTATTTGCCCATCGTGTCACCGACGACGCCAGCGCACTTGCGGTGAATGCCGTTGGGCCGGATGCCGAGGTTGAGCATCGAGAAGAGAATGCGGCGTTGCACCGGCTTGAGCCCGTCGCGCGCGTCTGGGATGGCGCGACTCGTGATCACCGAGAGTGAGTACGCGAGAAACGACTCGCTCAGCTCTTCGGTGACGGGTACGTCGACGATGTCTCGGGCAAATGTGGGCAGGGGTGTCTGTTCAGCCATGGCACGGTCGAAACTACCGTTTGTCTCGCCGCCGTCCGTGCACCCCATCGGGACTTCCGTGTCAGTTCGGCAGCTCGGGAGGTAGCCGATCGTTGAGCCAGGCGTCGAAGAGGGAGTCGAGCTCGACGCCGGCCACACCCTCGGCGAGCATGACGAAGTCGTCGGTCGTGGCCGACGAGCCGCCGTACCGGCCAACCCACTGCTGCAGTACCTCGAAGAAGGCATCGTCGCCGATCTCCAATCGCAGTGAATGAAGGGTGAGCGCTCCACGTTCGTAGACGGAACGGTCGAACAGAGCGTTGGGGCCCGGGTCGCCGATGGGGCCATAGCCCACGCGGGTGAGTGGCGCGATGGACTTCTCGATGGGGATCTCCTCGGGGCCGAACTCGTACCAGAGGAACTGGGCGTAGGTGGCGAACCCCTCGTTCAGCCATATGTCCTGCCAACGCCCCGGCGACACGGAATTGCCGAACCACTGATGGGCCAGCTCGTGAGCGTGGATTTCCTCGAAGGATCCGTTTCCCGTCACCAGGCTGCGGCTGAACAACGACATCGTCTGGTTCTCGAGGGCCCCGCCGAAGTTGTCGTCGACCACGAGGACTCCGTACGTATCGAACGGATACGGCCCGAAGAGCCTTTCGAACAGGTCGATCATCTCCGGGATCGGCTTCGTGTCGATGGTGAGCTCGTCGCTCTTGCCCGGCGCCGCGGCATGACGAATGATCGGTCCGCCGTCACCGGCCTCGGTTCCCTCGATGAGCGTGTAGACGCCAACTGCCAGAGTTGCGAGATAGGTCGCCATCGGGGCATCCATCTCGTATCTGTAGGTGGCCGACCCGTCTTCGTGTTCGACCAACTCGGTCAGCCGGCCGTTGGCCACCGCGGTGAGGGGTTCGGGCACGGTCACGACGATCGTGAACGTCGCCTTGTCGCTGGGATGGTCGTTCGACGGAAACCAACGGCGGGCCGCATCGGGCTCACCCAGGACATAGCTGTTCTGGCCCGGGTCGATCCATCCGTTGGGGAAGTTGCTCGTATTGGCGCTAGTCGGATACCCGCTATAGCTGACCTCGACAACGACCTCTTCGCCGGCCGTGAAATCGCCATCGACACGGAGCTTGGCCCCATCGTGATCGAACCGAGCAGGTACGTCGCGGACGGTGACCTGTGAGACCTCCAGTCCGACGAGGTCGAGGGCGACGACCTGCACGTCGACGATGGGAGCGAGGGTGATCGTCGCCGTGGCAGCGAAGCGGTCTTCGATCGGGTCAGCGTCGATCTCGAGGTCGTAGTGCTCGACATCGATGTCTGCCGAACCCAGACCGGGAAAATACGGATCACCGGCGTCGTTAGTCTCGGCGTCGGGGAACGGCACCGACGTCGGTCCCGTTCCGGTCGAAGGCGACGCGAACGCATCGGAAGTCGACGTCTGCACCGTGGTCGTTGTCGTCTCGACCGCGGTTGTGGTCTTCCACGTCGTGATCGGCTCGCCGACCGCTTCGTCGATCGACTGACCACTGCAGGACAAGGCGACCAGGACGAGCGCACACGCAACGAGCCACCACCGACAGCTCGGCGAGGTGCCTCTGGGCGAATGCTGCGTCGGGATCATCGACCTCATCGTCCTACAAGTCTGGCCTGGCCTATCGCCCTTGCGTGTTCAAGCCGATCGAGCGAGGTGCCGATAACCACTGCGTGAAGCGAAACCTCGTGCTCGTCGTCGTCGCCGTGTGGGCGGTCGCGGGAACCGCTCTTGCCGTCGCGAAGCGCTCCGGCGGAGGGAACGACCCGATCGGCGAAGTAATCGACGGTGGCTCTCGATGCGGGGCCTGGCTGGTCGCCCTCCCTGGTTCGGCCTCGTCCACGCCATGGACGCTCGGGATCATGATCCTCATAGCCGGCGGCGCCCTTGGGTGGGCCGCATACAAGACACACCTTCGTCACGAGGTCAACAGGCGCGCGATCGCACAGGCCGGCATCGCTCGACCGAGGGTTGAACAGAACTGGCGTCCCCGTCGCGAATCACTGCCCGACACGCCCGAGACCGAAATGGGCATACACATACCCGATCAGCTCGACAGTGTCGGTCATTCGGCTGGTATGAAGAACTCGGCGAAGGCCCTTTCGTCGAAGTAGACGGCCCCGCCGTCGATGGGTCGCGGTCGCGGAAACCAGTCGTAGGGTCCGCCTCGATCGATCGCTTCGTAGCTGGTAAACGCAGCGCGCTCCCGGCGTTCACCCGTGACGATGTCGAGCGTGCCGAGCGATGCGTTCAGCGTGCCGGGCTCGAGCGTCGTGTACCAGACGTAAGGCTCCCCGTACGCGGCGTAGACGAGGTTGTCGATCGGCGCCTCGTCTACTTCCTCGAGCGATGTCGAGTCGATGGTGACGATCGAACCGCCGCTCCAGAGCCACACGCTCTGGTCGTTGCCACCGAGTAGTGCGAAATCGGACTCGAGCTCGCGCGTGGGTGCGAGTCGATCACCCGAGTCGGGATCGAATAGATCGAGCTGGTCGTTGTGGGCGACCACCGTGCCGACCGCGTTGTCGACGACGGTCGGCCCGTTCCACGTCCCGGCGTCCTGTCCTGGTTCGTAGAGCGGAGGTGTCAGGGTTGCGTCCCTCGGATCGAAACGGTGGAGCGTGACCGTGCCCGTGGTGTCGCTCAGTGCGAGCCATACGCCGGGTTCGCGCGCCTCGTCGACCGCGGTGACACTCCAGAATCCGGCGACGTCGACCGAGTGAACGACGTCGCCCGTGTCGAGGTCGACCACCACGACGCCTTGAGGATTCTCGATCGGCGCCACCAAGTAGTTGGCCGTGACGACGAAGTCCCCGGTCAGCGGACAGTCTTCGATCACCGTCAGCGGATCTGCTTCGGGGTCGTCGTCTTCGAGCACCCGGAACAGCGTCGGGATTCCATCGTTGAGTCTCGCCCAGCCAGGCTCGGCCACGATGCCAGTGCTTCGCGTCGCTGGATCCGAGCTGAGCGGTCCACGTCGTTCGCGACGCTCTGCGCCCGGGACCACCGGCTCTGCTGACGGTTCAGGTGGATCGAACGGGAACTCCTCGGGAGTCCAACCGTCGGTCTCGCGTCGCTCGCAGGGCTCGGCCCGTGCCGGCAGGCTCTCTGCACCATTTGTCGACGTGGTCGACGAGGTAGCAGCCACGGTTGTGGTGGTCACCGTTTCGGTGGTCGAGGTCGGCTCGGCCGCATCGTCATCGCCGCTGCACCCGCTCGCGAGCAGGACTGCGATGAAGCCGATCACGCAGACGCGAACGATGGGCATGGGACCGACTGTACTGCGACGTCGCTAGGGCAATGCCGGGACCAAGCGGAAGGTGTCAGGCACCGAGCTCAAAGTGATCTTCGTCCCGGCGCGTTGTGAGCTCGGTGCCTGACACCGCACGTAGTTCGCGCTGGCAGACCTATCCGCCGAGCCCCTGACACCGGTGGGTCGTCAAGCGATGAGGTCGAGGGCGCTGCCGGGGTCGGTGAGAACCTCGGCCGGATCGAGCCCGAACCACTGCTCGGCGATCGTGCGGTAGTACTGGTCCATCGAGACCGTAGCGACCAGGTTGTCGTCATCGTCGAGGTCGCTGAGCGAGGGCATCTCGCCGTGCATGCCAGGCCGCACCGGGCCTGCCGCTAGCGCCACCGAAGCAGTTCCGTGGTCGGTGCCGCCACCGTTGGGCTCGAGCCTGCGACCGAACTCGCTCGTCGTCACGATCAGCGTCGATTCGAGTCGGTCGGCCTCGGCGAGATCGTCGACGAGCGCAACTAGCGCTTCGCCGAGCTCGCCGATGAGGAAGTCGTGACCTCCCGGCTGGTCGTCGTGGGTGTCGTACCCACCGTGCTCGGCGATGAACACGCGGATCCCCGAGTCGACCTTGATGAGCTGCGACGCGATGGCCAACTGTCCGCCGATGTCGCTGCCGGGAAAGGCGCTGTCCTCGGTGTCTTCGTCGTCGGCGGCGAGCGGAGCCAGGAGCTCGGCGAAGGCGAGAGCGTCGTCGATGCCGGTTCCCGCCACCGACAACAGGGGCCGAGAGGGGTCGTCGGCCTGGCTCAGATCGCCGAGCCCGCTGCGGAGGTTGCCGAACCAACTGTCCTCCTGGGCGATGAACCAGCTGCCGTAGGGGTCGCTCATGCCGACGGCTACTGCCTTGTCGGCGAGCAGCGCACGCGACGGTCCTCCAAGCGAGACACCCGTGATCGGTGCCCGGTCGTCGTCGAGCTGGTCGCAGACCCTGCCGAGGAAGCCGGTTCGCGGACGGAGGTCGCCAGTCGGGTCGCCGGCCCACCATCGCTGTTCCATGGCGAAATGGGAGCCGTCCGGTTCAGGTGTTCCGATGCCGGCGATCGCAGCAAGCCCGCGCTCGGCTAGCGGACCCAGGCCGGGGTGGAGACCGAGTCCGTCGCCGAAGGGCACGAACTCGCCGGTGTTCTCGACGAGTCGACCGCGGCGGTCGTGTAGGACCGCGTTGTCGAGAGGTGCGAGGGTCGCCAGCCCGTCGTTGCCGCCGCGCAGCTCGATGACGATCAGGTTGCGCGTCGAGAGGTCGGCTGCGCCGGCAACCGCGGGCTGCATCGCCGGAGCGCCACTCGTCGCCGACCGACCGAGCGGATCGGGCGACGTGCTGCTCCCGCCCCGCTTCGCCAGCGCAGCGAAGCCGCCTGCGCCGAGCAGCCCCACGCCGGCCAGCCCGAGAAAGGCCCGACGGTCGTGGAGGCGCGTGCGGTTGGCCGACGGTTTCGCTTCGTCGGGCTCGGCCCCATCGAAATCCGATGGGGAGCTCGGCCCGAGCGGGGCCGGGTCTGGTGGAGGGGGGAGAGGGGTCATGTCAGTGCGAACTCCGGTGAGCTGAGTGCGAGGATCAACAGAAGGTTCAGCCGGCCGTCGTACTCGGCTACTTCGCGCTCGATGCGTTCGAGTGCGGCGCGCGTCGACTCGCACGGGTCGTAGATGCCGCAGTGGGTGAGTACGGCGTCGACTTCGGGCACGAGCTGGTCCTCGAGCTCGTCGGGGATCTCCCATTCGAGCAGCTGTTCGAGTCGCGACAGCTGCTGGCTGGCACCCGCCCAGCGTTCGTCATCGGGCCACCCGGCGACGTTCGGAGGAGAGAAGGGGAGTTGGCCCATCGCGTCGAGACGCCAGGTCTCGACCGATTCCAACGTCTGACCGGTCGCCTGGATGGCAGCGACCATCCACTCGACCGGCTGGCGTGCTTTGCTGCCGACCGAAGACACGAACTCGGGACGTCTGAGGATCGCCTCGACGAGCGGGCGGATCTCGAGATCTGCATCGCGGAACGTGTCGGCCAGCTCGTCGAGAGCTTCTCCGCTGGGTTCGGGACCGATGAAGTAGCGCCAGAGACGATCGGCGACGTGACGAGCGCATGCAGGGTGGTCGCACACGGCGTCGATGACCGATCGGGTATCCCACCGCTTACGGTCACCGAACAAGCTGAGCGGCCCCTCGTAATGGTCCTCGGCGTCGAAGCCGACCTCGAGCGTTTCCCAATGGACCCACCATCCGCTGAGTCCGCGGGCGGCCACGCGCACGTCGTCCTCGGTGTAGTTGCCGATGCCGAGCGCGAACAGCTCCATGAGCTCGCGGGCGTAGTTCTCGTTCGGTTCGTCGCCCCGTGAACCTGCGCCGTCGAGGTAGAGGAGCATCGCCGGGTCGACCGTGATCTCGTGGCAGAGCTCGCGGAAGTTCCCCAGCGCGTGTCGCCGGATGAGATGGTGCTGCATCACCATCGCTCGCGCCGGCGCCTCCTCGCTGCTCGAGGTGAAGTGGCCGTGCCAGAACCAGACCATCCGCTCGTGCAGACCGGCGTCCGGGTCGACGAGGCGCTCCATGAAGTGGGCGGGAAGCCACTCCCACTCGTTCTCGCCGATCGGCAATTCGCCGGCCTCGTCCGGGTCGAGCGCGTAGGCCCGATCGTCGGCGATGACGAACTCGATGGCGTCAGAGGCGTCGGCAAAGCGTTCGACCAACTCGGGTGTGACGCCGAAGCGCGTACGTCGCAGAACATGGGCTATGGCGGCGCGACGGTCGACGTCGGCGCTCGTGACCGGGGTTGTCGAGGTGAGCGTTGGCGACATGAGCGCAACGTAGGGAACTCACCATGAGGTCATCGTTAAGAACGCCTTCACGACTTCTTCATGTTCGTATGGCCAGGGTGGTCGGGTCATGGGATGGTTGGTCGACGACGGGGACCGCTGCGACACTGGTTCGGTGAGAGTTCTTCTGATCGAGGACGAGTCGGCCCTGGCCAGGGTTGTCGAACGGTCGCTCGTCGAGGACGGTTACGCGGTCGACGTTGCCGGCACTGCGCGGCGTGGCGGTGAGCTGGTTCTGGAGAACGACTACGATGTCGCTGTCGTCGACATCGGGCTGCCCGACGGGCTTGGCACCGATCTGTGCCGGGGTTGGCGTGAACGCGGCGAGCACCTGCCCGTGCTCATGCTGACAGCGCGCGACGGGCTTAGCGACAAGGTGAGCGGTCTCGATTCGGGCGCCGACGACTACATGAGCAAGCCGTTCGACATGCCTGAGCTAGCGGCTCGCATCCGCGCGCTTCTGCGTAGACCTACGACCGCTCAGCCGACGGTGCTCACCCACCGCGACATCGCGCTCGATCCCTCCACGCGGCGCGTGTGGCGGGGCGCGATCACCGTTCCTGTGACCACCCGTGAGTTCGCCGTGCTGGAGTATCTGCTGCGCAATGCCGGGCGTGTCGTGGCTCGTGAGGAGATCCTCGAGCACGTTTGGGACGCGCACTACGACGGTCTCTCCAACGTCGTCGACGTGCACATCGCGAGTCTGCGCCGAAAGCTCGCGATGCCCGACTCGCCCACACCTATTGGGACGGTGCGCGGCGTGGGTTACGAGCTGACGTGAATCTCCAGCGCGTCAGGGTTCGGCTCACGCTCATCTACGGGCTGTTGTCCGCACTCGCCGTCGGGGCCATCGCCTGGTATGCGGTGAGGGTCGGGAGTGACCGCATCTACGAGTCCGCTGAGCGCGAAGCAGTAGCGGTTGCGACGGAGTGGGCGGTCGCGACCGAGGAGGTCGAGCTGGCCAACACGTGGCTCGTGAACCCGGTCGACGAGTGGACAGACCCACAGGGTGACGCCTGGGTCGAGCCACCGTTGTTCACCATCGCCAGCAACGCCGGCGGTCACCCCTCGTTCGGACGCTTCGAACAGGACGGGCGATGGCTGTCCTACACCCAGCCCGTCGATGGTCAGAACGTCATCGTCACAGCGGTCGAGTTGGGCAGTTTCGACTCCGACGTCTCCTCGTTGCGCCTGCGCGTTTGGGTGGTGGCCATTGGGCTTGTGGCGGCGGCGTCGGCTGCGGGGTACTGGATTGCGGGTCGGTCGTTGCGGCCGACCCGTGCCGTGATCGCACAGCAACGTGACTTCATCGCCGACGCGTCGCACGAGCTGCGCACTCCGCTGGCGGTGATTCAGGCGTCGGCCAGCCACACGCTTTCGCGCCACCGCGAGGCCGACGAGTATCGGGAGTCGCTGTCGGAGATCCTCGAGGCTGCCGAGAAGGCGGGCCAGAGCGTCGGGGAGCTCCTCGAGCTGGCGCGCCTCGATGCGGGTCAGGCCGAGCCGCGCCGGGCGCCGCTGCGGCTCGATCTGCTCGTCGAGGAGGTCGCTTCAACCGTGCGAATCGACGGGGTCACGATCGAGGCGGTGCCCGGCGAGGCGGTCGTCGTCGAGGCGGACTACCCGCTGATCCGCCAGGTCGTCGAGAACCTCACCCGAAATGCGGCGGCCCGCGCGGACCACATCCACCTCACCTGCACGCCATGGGAGGGGTGGGCCGTGGTGCAGGTTGGCGACAACGGTCCAGGTTTCGATCCCGAGGTGTTGCCGCATGTGTTCGACCGGTTCCGCCGGGGTGACTCGCGAGGGTCGTCGGGCCTCGGCCTCGCCATCGCCAAGAGCCTCGTCGAAGCACACGACGGGGTGATCGACGCTCTCAACGGTCCCGAAGGAGGCGCGCTGTTGCGGGTGCGCCTCCCACTGAGCGAGATGTGAGTCAACCCACGGGGCTCGCGAAACGTATGCGGCTGGCGAGCACGTCGAGTGCGTCGACGAGGTGAGGTTGCGACGCGAAGAGGGCGTCGACCTCCGGGTGGTTCCACGACCGTGTGATCGCTTCGGGAGCGAGGCCGGCTTCGACCCATGCGGTTCCGAGGGTGCGCAGCGCACGGTCGGTGTCGGGATCGGCGCGACAGACCGCCTCGTGAGCAGCCCGAACCAGCGAGTCGTCGTCGAGCGGGCGGTCGAGCTTTCGTAGCCTGTACCGCATCGCCTGGGTTGCGATCGCCGCGTGGTTCACGCCCAAAACCGTAGAGAACCGGTTCTCGCCAGGCGTGGATACCCGCCCGGTCTCGGGATTTCTGAACCCTGGGGTGTCATATACCGCACTGGAAGGTTCAGAAAAACTTGGATCTCGGAAGAACCGGGCGACGGCGAGGGTGGGGCGAGTTGGAGTCGCGATCAGATGGGTCGAGGTGGGGGACAGCATTCGGCTGCACAAGGCATCGGCCACACGCCGAGATCGGAGAGCGAGGCCGGTGCTGCATCGGCAGCGAGCTCGTCGACGAGGTCGAACACCATGTCGACGAAGCGGGGGTCGGTCCCGACGGTGGCCGCTCGGGTCGACGCGATGCCGGCCCTGTCGGCGATGTCGGCGGCGATCGTGTCGAGATCGTGGATGACCTCCATGTGGTCCGACGTGAACCCGAGAGGTACGACGACGACATCGGTCACCCCCGCTCGGCCGAGATCTTTCAAATGCTCGCCGATGTCGGGCTCGAGCCAGGGCACGGCCGGCGGACCGCTCCGGCTCTGCCAAGCGTGACTCACCCCCACGAAGCTCGATGCATCGAGGCGGTCGACGACGAGTCGTGCAGCGGCCCTCAGCTGGCGCTCGTACTCGCAGGTCGAGGCCATTGCGGTCGGGATGCTGTGCGCGCTGAACACCAGATGGGGTCGGTTTCCGGTCGACCCCCTGGCGTCCGAGATCGAGCGGGCGACGTTGTCGGCGATCGGCTCGATGAAGCCCGGGTGATCGAAGTACGGCCTCAGCTTCGTGATCGTCGGAGCGCCGTCGCCGGCGGCATCGCGGGCGCGGTCGATGTCGTCGAGGTACTGGCGGCAGCCGCTGAACGAGCTGTAGGCAGAGGTCACGAGGGCGGCCGCGTGGGACACGCCGTCATTGCTCATCTGGGCGACAGCGTCGTCCAGTTCCGGCGGCCAGTTCCGATTGCCCCAGTACACGGGAACCGCGCAGCGCGGACTGGAGCGGAGGGCGTCGACGAGCTGGCGGCATTGCTCGTTGATCGGGCTCACCCCACCGTGAGCCAGGTAGTGTTCGGCGACGGCGTGTAGGCGATCCTCGGGGACGTTTCGGCCGGACGTGACGCGCCGCAAGAACGGCATCACGTCGTCGGGACCCTCGGGTCCGCCGAACGAGACGACGAGCAGCGCGTCGACGGTGGTCATCGACGCTGGCACGTCGGGCAGGAGCGGCAGGAGCGGCCGCCGATTCTTGCGACCCGAATCTCGGTGCCGCATCGGTGGCACGGTTCGCCCTCGCGCTTGTAGACGTAGAGGCGGCTGTCGTCGTCGAGATACCGGAGCCGTCGGGCGCCGCCCACCTCGTCAGGGTCGCGCGTGATGATCCTGCCGGTCCGCACGCCGAGCCTCATCAGGTCGCGGATGCGCTCCCACATCTCGGTGAGCCGGTCGACGTCGACAGAATCGGCCGGCACCTCGGGGTCGACGCCAGCGAGGAAGCAGAGCTCACAGCGGTAGACGTTGCCGATCCCCGCCACGATTGCTTGATCGAGAAGCGCGGCGGCGGCCGGGCGCTTGGTCGATCGCATCCGCTCGATGAATCGGCCAGGGTCGGCCGATCGGCCGAGTGGGTCCGGTCCGAGTCCCGCCACGATTGCGTCGTGGCCGGCCGGATCGATGATGGCGCACGTCTGGGGTCCGCGCAGATCCCATCGCGCCGTTTCCGACTCGAGGCGTAGGCGACACGTTCCGTCGGCGCCTTCGACCGAGTGGGCGAATGATCCGATGAGCCCGAGGTGTACGTGGAGGATCACGCCATCCCAATGACCGAAGAGGTGCTTGCCACGTGACGTGAAACCCTCAGGTCGTCGACCGTCGATCAACGCCGCACCCTCGGCGAAACGACCTTGCGGCGAGCTCGCCGAAACGGCGACGCCGCGTAGATCGTGCTGGAGATCGTTCGCAAGCCGTCTGATCGTGTGTCCTTCGGGCACGCGGTCAACCTACCGCCGGGCCGGTTTCGCTGGCGCGCGGAGAAGCGTGGCCGATAGGGTCCGCGCGCGGGTGGAGCCGGCCTCCGGTTCGCCACGTCCGCGCACGCGATCAACGGATGACTTCTTGACCCAGAAGGCCATGCGCCGCCTCGGCGCCGCAACTCTCCTCGCACTATGCGCGGTGAGCGGAACGGTTTCCGCGGAAGAGTCCGGTGACGTTCCTCTCGGACCGCGCCCGCGCCCGGTCGAGTACACCTACGAGGTCCGCACGTCGGACGATGCCGCCGAGCGGTTGACGAGCTTCGAAGCGGCACTCGATACGACCGAGACACACATCGAAGCGGTGGCGGCCGAGCGCTTGGCTGTCGCTCGGCAGACAGCGGGACTGAGCGACAAGGCCCGCAGGATCGTCCTCGAGGTAGCCGAAGCCAAGCACGAGACCCGCCGTCTGGTCATCGGTGCTTTCATGAACGGCGGCGATGCCGGCGACTCCCAGGCGCTCTTCCGTAGCGCAGACGCGGTCGAGCTCTCCTGGCGCAACTACCTGGTGGTCGAATTAGCCGCGCAGCGGGCTCGAGCGGCTGCGCGTCTCGAGGCGGTGCGCCGGATCGCCGACGAGGAGCTGTTCGAGCTCGGAACGCAGACCGAGGAACTGGCGGCGGCGGTCGATGAACTCGATGGTGAGAGGTCTCGGCTGATCGAGTCGATCGAAACTGCGACCGTCGAGGTCGTCATCGCCGAGGCGTGGGAACGGGCGCGTGTCGCCATCGCAGCGAACGATCACCGAATGGCATCGGAGGCGGCCTGGGAAGCCCTGCGTGATTGCGAGTCGCGAGGCGACTATTCGGCTGTGTCGGCGACCGGCGCCTACCGAGGCGCCTACCAGTTCGACCGACCGACGTGGCGAAGCGTCGGCGGGTTCGGCAATCCCGAAGATGCCTCCCCTGAGGAGCAAGACGCCCGCGCCCGCATCCTCTACGCCGAACGCGGCCGCTCACCGTGGCCTGTCTGCGGACCCCGGACCCTCCCCGGCTAGTCGTTTCGCGACCCCGGTGTCAGACCAAAGTTTCACTTAACGGCGACCCTTTCGCGACCCCGGTGTCAGACCAAAGTTTCACCTACAACAGGGCGATGACCTGTTTGGCGCGGGGGTTGACCAGCGCAGTGTCGCCTACCACGACGGTGGGCACGGTCTCGTTGCCGTTCGCAAGGCCTCGCACCACGGCGGCGTCTGCGGGGTTGTCCCAGATGTTGCGCTTGTCGAGCGTGACCCCAGCCTTGATGAGCTTGCGCTCGAGTGACCGACAGAACATGCAACCTGGGCGCCAGTAGAAGACCACGCTCGGGTCAGTCATGGACTTCGAACTCTGCGACGTCACGGTCGAGACCATCTCTGATACGTGCCGCGACAGCGCCACGGATGCGCTGTCTCGTCTCAGCGAACGCACGCGGGTGAAGTGCATCAGCCAGCGCGGCAGCCTCAACCGCCGCTGCCTCGACCGGATCACCATCGAGCCGGTCGAAGTACCCGGCCGCGAGGGCGTCTTCGGGCCCGTACACCTGCGCGAGATTGGCAGCGCTGTTGAAATGGCGCTTCGACAGGCGCTCGCGTGCCAGCTCGATGGCGAAGCGTGGCAGAGCCATGCCGATCGCGACCTCGTTCATGCCGATCTTCGCGTCCTTGTCGACGCCGATGCGTCGGTCGAACGCGAACAGCATGATCGCCCCCATCGCCAGTGCGTGCCCGGTGCTCGCCGCGATCGTCGGCGTCGGGTGTTCGAACACTTGGATCGACATCTCCGCTCCGGCTCGCAGCATCTCGCGGGCCTCATCGGGACCCTTCTGGATCTCGCCGAGGTCGAACCCGGCGCTGAACTTGCCCGGTCGACCCGCCAACACGACCGCCTTTGCGTCGGCCGCATCGCGAAAACCCGCCCGGATGTCCGCGATGGCGGCGTGACTGTACGCGTTCGCCTTCCCGTCGTCGAAGGTGATGACGACCACCTCGTCGGGGGTCGAGGTGACGGTTACTGCATCGGATTCGGCCATGCAGATCAGTATGCCGCCAACGACACCGTGGCCGTCAGCCGGTGCCGGAACTGCGACGAGGCTTCCGGCTGGGGGAACCGGAAGCCTCGTCGTTTGCAGCGCCTGTCGGTTCCGTAGACCGTCCAGGGTCTGGTTCTGGGGGGAACCAGCCATCATCATGCACCGACCAGCCGCCCGCCGTACATGGGCCGTTCGGACGTATTCGCAGACCTACCCCCGCCTCGTAGGATCACCCGAACGATGGTGTTGATCGACGCTGAGCGCATCTCAGCCTCCCGGCCGGGCAGGCCGCTCTTCGAAGACCTCTCTGTCACGATCCACGAAGGCGACAAGGTCGGCATCGCGGGACGAAACGGTGTCGGCAAGTCGACGCTGCTTCGTATTCTCGCCGGCGATATCGAGCCCGAGAGCGGGGTCATTCGCCGTCGGCGCGAGCTAACGGTCGGATTTCTCGACCAGCACGGAACGCTACCCGCGGGAACCGTGGCAGAGGCGGTCGGTGAGGGTTGGGAGGCAGATGCGGCTCTCGATCGTCTCGGCATGACGCCGCTGCGAACGCGCGATGTCGTGACGCTGTCGGGTGGCGAGCGCAAACGTGTGGCGCTGGCCAGGGTGATGGTGCACCCCGCCGACCTGTTGATCCTCGATGAGCCGACGAACCATCTGGATCTCGACGGCATCGAGTGGCTCGAGCATCAGCTCGTCACGTCGAAACAGGCGCTGATGCTGGTCACCCACGACCGGCACTTGCTCGACGCTGCGACCACCAAGATGCTCGAGCTCGACAGGACCGGTTCATACGTGCACCACGGCGGGTACACGTCCTACCTCGAGGCGAGGGCCAAGCGAACTGAGCATGCGGAACAGGCGGCTAGGAAGGCTCGTAACCTCGCGCGCAGCGAGGCAGCTTGGCTGCGTCGAGGGGCGCCGGCGCGCACCGCAAAGGCCAAGTCGCGCATCAGGGAGGCCCTCGACCGAATTGACGCCGCCGGCCAGTCGCCGGCCGCGGCTCACGACGAGCTCGACCTCCACTTCGGCGTTCCCCGCCTCGGCGACCGTGTGATCGAGCTTCACGAAGTCGGCCATCGCGGCCTGTTCGACGGGATCACACTCCTGCTCGACCGCGACGAGCGGCTCGGCATCGTTGGTCCGAACGGTGCGGGGAAGACCACCCTCTTGGACATCATGGCGCGACGGGTCGTCCCCGACAGAGGGTCGGTCGAGCATGGGCGTACCGTCAACCTGGCGTACTACACACAGAGTGGCGACGACTGGGACGGATCGCGGCGGGTGCGCGACATCGTCGCTGGCGACGGTGAACCAGATTGGCGCGACGCGGCGTTCCTCGACGAGTTCTGGTTCGACACCGACGCTCAATGGGCGCCGGTCGAGTTGCTGTCGGGCGGCGAACGACGGCGCTTGCAGCTGGTGATGACGCTTCGCGCGCAGCCCAACGTTCTGCTGCTCGACGAGCCGACCAACGACCTTGATATCGATAC
The DNA here is from genome assembly GCA_965216815.1 of Acidimicrobiales bacterium. GTDB lineage: Bacteria > Actinomycetota > Acidimicrobiia > Acidimicrobiales > SHLQ01 > JADFOM01. The sequence goes on from OZ244202.1 coordinate 1,689,916, forward strand.
CCTGCGAATCCTCGAGGACTTCCTCGACTCGTGGCCCGGTGCGCTCGTCGTCGTCTCACACGACAGGGCGTTTCTGGAACGCACGGTCGACGAAGTGCTCCTCGTCGAGAACAGCTCGGCTGGTCGGGTGCCCGGCGGGCTCGAAGCGTGGCGTTCGGCCCGCGTGGGCGGTGCGGCAGCGAAACCGCGTCGTCCCGCCGACGGCGGGCGAAGCGGGGCACAGCGTCGCGGCGACACGGCGACCGGCCGCTCCTCGAGCACGATCCGCCACGAGCTCAAGGACGTCGACAAGCGACTCGCTCGACTCGGGGCACAGCACGACCAACTGTCTCGCTCCATGGGTGACCCCGCGCTGGCTCACACCGAGCGGTCCAAGCTCGGCGAGCGACTCCGTGCTGTCCAGGAGGAGACCGATGCGCTCGAGCATCGTTGGCTCGAGCTTCACGAGGAGCTGGATTCGCGCGCATAGCGGTAACCTTGCGGGATGTCGCTCGAGACCGATTCGATCAAGACCGACGAGGCAACACCGGTGATTTCGGTCACCGAAGCCGCCGTTGCGAAGATCCTCGAGATCCGAGGGGACGAGGACGACCCCGAGACCTTGGGATTGCACATAGCGGTCACAGGAGCGCGCGGCGGGGAATACACCTACGACCTCGCCTTCGAACCCGTTGCCGATGCAGCCGCCACCGACCGTGTGCACACCGCCGACGGCCTGACCGTGATGATTCCCGAGGACAGCGTCGAGCGGATCTCGGGTTCGACCCTCGATCTTCCGAGCGCAGCAGGTCAAGGCGGACTCGTCATCCGCAACCCCAACCGGCCCAACCCTCTCGGTGATCTCGACGACCTCGAGTTGACCGGAGATGTCGCAGACAAGGTGAACCAGCTGCTCGAGGCCAGCATCAACCCGGCACTCGCATCGCATGGCGGTTTCGCCTCGCTCGTCGGCGTCGACGGCGACCTCGTCTACGTCACGATGGGCGGCGGTTGCCAGGGCTGTGCCATGAGTGCGGCAACGCTGACCGAAGGCATCAAGGCCGCCATCGTCGATGCGATCCCCGAGGTCCGCGACGTCATCGACGCCACCGACCACTCCGCCGGCGAGAACCCCTTCTACAGCTGAGTCTTCGCTAGTCGGTGCCAGGAGACCGCGCGGTTAGGTGCCTAGGCCCGAACCACATGTGTTTCAGCAACCGAGCTCAGGACGCGCTGGGACCGAGTTCACTTTGAGCTCGGTGCCTGACACCACTTCATGATGGTGTCGGACACCCCTGCCGCATCGAGGCCGAGGGCGGCGAGGATCGAGTCGGCATTGCCGTGAGGGATGTACTCGGTGGGGACTCCCAGCACCTTCACCTCGGCCCCGGTGCGCGTCGAGGCGATCGCCTCTCGGACAGCGCTGCCCGCTCCGCCCTCGCGCAAGCCATCTTCGATCGTCACGACCAGATCGTGTGAAGCTGCGTCGGCGATCATCGACTCGTCGAGCGGCTTGACCGCCCTCGGGTCCCACACCGTCGCGTCGATGCCCTCGGAGGCCAACAGGTCAGCGGCGTCGAGTGCGACCGCGAGCATCTTGCCGACGCCGATGAGGCACACGCCGTGGCCATCGCGCGCCTTGCGGCCACGCAGACCGACACCGACTTCGTGTTCGGCCACCGATGGCGCCGCGGTCTTGGTCCAGCGGATACAGCTTGGACCGTCGGTGTATGCGTATGCCTCGGCGAACATCACCTGTAGCTCCTGATAGGACGACGGGGCGAACACGCGCATGCCGGGAACCTTCGTGAGCAACACCATGTCGAGCAGGCCGTGGTGAGAGGGTCCGTCGTCGCCGGTCACTCCCGCGCGGTCGAGACAGAAGATCACCGGCTGGCCGTGGAGACCCACGTCGAGGTTGACCTGGTCGAAGGCGCGGGACAGGAACGTCGAGTACACGGCGACGACCGGGCGCAGGCCGCCCATGGCCATACCGGCCGCCGACGTGACCGCGTGTTGTTCGGCGATGCCGACGTCGATGCAGCGCTCGGGGAATCGTTCGCGAAACGGCAATAGCCCGGTCGAGTCGGGCATGGCCGCGGTAATGGCCACGACGTCCTGGTGCTGGTCGGCGAGCTTGATGAGGGCTTCGCTGAAGGCCGCGGTGTAGCTTCCGGGCTTGGTCAGCGGTCCCATGTCGTGCATGTTCTTGACCTGGTCGTTCTCGGCCGGTGCGTGACCTCGCCCCTTCTGAGTGAGGACATGAAGCACGAGCGGTCCGGAGAACTCGCGGGCGTTGGTGAGGGCCTCTTCGAGCGACTCGATGTCGTGACCATCGAAGGGTCCGAGATACTTGACGCCCAGGTTCTCGAAGAACGCCGGCGGCTCCCACATCTGTCGTATCGCTGCCTTGGTCGCGTTGATGCCGCGCTCCAGGCGTTCACCGACCCACGGAACGTTCTCGGCGATCGTCTCGAGCTTCTCCTGGCGTCGCATGTAGCTCGGGTTGGCACGGATCCGCACCAGGCTTTCGGACAGCCTCGAAATGGTAGGCGCGTACGACCTGCCGTTGTCGTTGAGGATGATCGTTACGTTTCGCTGGCTGTGCCCGAGGTTGTTGAGGCCTTCGAACGCCATGCCACCCGTCATCGAGCCGTCCCCGATCACGGCGACCACGCGTCGTTCGACATCCTGTGCTTCGAACGCTGTCGCGAGGCCGTGTGCGTAGCTGAGCACCGTCGACGCGTGACTGTTCTCGATCCAGTCGTGCTCGCTCTCCTCGCGGGCGGGGTAACCCGACAACCCGCCCGCCTGACGCAGGGTTGTGAAGTCGTCGCTTCGACCGGTGAGGATCTTGTGGACATAGGCCTGGTGACCGGTGTCCCAGAGGATCACGTCGTCGGGCGAGTCGAACACCCGATGCAAGGCGATCGTCATCTCGACCGCGCCGAGGTTCGAACCGAGGTGCCCGCCGCTCGGGCTGGCGTCGACCGCGTCGACGATGAACGCCCTGATCTCGGCGGCCAGCTCGTCGAGCTCTTCGTAGTCGAGGTTGCGGAGATCGGCCGGCGACGAGATTCGTTCGAGTGTCATCGCGGCCTCCTAACCGGCTCGAACCGCTCTGAGTGGCGGTTGTCGGCGCCTTTCACCGTACCGGTTCCGACTTCGCCGCGGCGTACGAGCGGCCGGCCCGCCACTCGTCGACCATGCGGATGCTGAAATGCCCCGCGACGATTCCGGCGCCGAGCGCCATGATCCCGCCGATCGCGTCGATCCAGAAGTGGTTGGCGGTGACGACGATCACGAACAGCGTGGCAAACGGGTACAGGGCCAGGAGGACCTTGGTGTGGTCGTGTCGAACCACCGGGGCCATCGCGACGAAACACCACGCCGCCCAGGCGATGTGCAAGCTGGGCATCGCCGCGTACTGGTTCGAGATCTCGGCCATGCGACCTGAATCGAAACTCCAGAGGCCGCCGTATTCAGCGAGCGTGTCGACGAACGAGTAGTCGGTCGCGCATCCGCCGAACGGGTTCTCGGGCGGGCAACCGGGTAGTAGGCGTGGCGGCATGAGCGGGAACAGCGAAAACCCGATCAGACCGAAGACCGTCGTGTAGGCGATGGTGGCGCGCCACCGTCGATACCGCGACGGATGGCGAAGGAACATCCAGACGAGCACGAAGATCGTGACGCCGAAGTGGAAGGCCCCGTAGAACACGTTGCTCAGCCACAGGAACCACTCCTGCTCGATGAACCACGACTGCACTTCCTGCTCGAAGAACAGCCCCATCGCCTGCTCGATGTCGATGATTCGCTCGGCGTTCTCGAGGGCTTCCGACGGCGCCACCGACGACGAGCCGAACTGGTTTCGAGCGCCGCTGTAGAGCCAGTACAACCCGAGAACGAGGACTACCTCCTTCCACCAGCGCAACTGCGGGGCGACGTTCGCAGACGGTGGGGCGTTCGTCTGATTGGAGTCGATGACGTCCACCCCCTCCGGAGACGCTCGAAAGCGGTTCACGACGATAGGGCTCGGAGCCTATCGACGCGGGTCGGTTGCCTCATGCCCCCGCACCACCAGGTTTCTACAGTTTTGGTCACCGGGAAAACAAAGGATGTCTTCAGTGCAGACCGATTTGAACAACGTCGACGTGCGCTCCGACCTCGAGGTCGAGGCGCGGGAGCTAGAGGAGTACCGCGTTGCACTCGCACAGCGCCGCGCTCAGCTCGACGCCGAACGTCAGAGCCAGGATGAATTGGTCGAGGCGCTAGGCGAGCGACGCGACGGTCTCACTAGGGCAAACGCTCAGCTCGATCAGCTCGAGTCCGAGCTGACATCGCGCGGGTCTGCCTACAACCGTGAGCGCGAGGCGCTCGCGGCGGAGGTCGAGGCGTTTCGCGGTGAGCGGATCGAGAAGTTCTCAGAGTGTCGCGACGAGCTCGAGGACTACCGCGCGATGCTCGAACAGCGACGCACTGAGCTCGAGAACCAGTTCCACGATCTCACCGCAGCTCGTGAACGGCTGATCGGGATCTACGAGACCCTCCGTTCCTACGCCGACCACACCGGATCGATGATCCAGGCGCTCGACCAAGGTCGCCGAGAACTTCCGGCCGCCGACCCGGCACCGGCGGCGCTGCCACCCGGGCACGGCACGACCTGACTTCGCCGGCTCAGCGCGGCGGGTACGCTTGGCGGCCTGCCGATCGAGGGGACCGCTGTGTCAGACCAACCCGTAGCGGACGAGCTGCTGGCCCAGGAGTTGATCGAGTCGACGCTTGCCACTGCGATGTCGCGCGGCGGGCACTGGGCCGAGGTGTTCATCGAGGATCGCACCAACGCGTCGGCCGTGCTCGACGACGGAAAGATCGAGGAGCTCACCTCCGGTCACGATCGTGGAGCAGGCATCCGTGTCGTCGTAGGTGAGAGCACCGGGTTTGCGCACACGGCCGACCTCTCGCCCGCTGGACTCGAAGCCGCTGCCTCGGCGGCGGCAGCAGCCGCGCGCGGCGGCGGTGGCACCGTCGACGCGACTCCCCTCGATCGCACCGTCGCCGCTTCACCCAACACGGTCGTGCACCACCCCGAGGACATCGACAAGCCGACGAAGGTTGCCCTGCTGACCGAGGCCGACGAAGCCGCCCGAGCCGAGGGGGGTGAGATCACCCAGGTGATGGCCCGCTATGGCGATTCCCGCCGCCGGTTCCTCGTCGCCAACACCGATGGTGTGTTCACGGGCGACGATCAGGTTCGAACTCTCTTTGTCGTCTCGTGCGTCGCGACGGGCGACGCCGGCATGCAGACCGGATACAAGGTCGTAGGCGTTCCCTACGGATTCGAGGTGTTCGAGAGCCACTCGGTCACCGATCAGGCTCGCGCCGCGGCGCGCCAGGCCATCGCGAAGCTCGAAGCCGTGCCGGCGCCGAGCGGGGCGATGCCTGTTGTCGTAGGCGCCGGGGGTGGGGGAGTCATGTTCCACGAGGCGTGCGGTCACGGGCTCGAAGCCGATCTCGTCGCTAAGTCGGCGTCGGTGTACGCCGGTCGAGTCGGCGAACAGGTCGCCGGCGACAACATCACTCTGGTCGACGACGGCACGATGGCCGGCGAGTGGGGTTGCTTCGCCATCGACGATGAGGGCCGCACCGCCCAGCACAACGTGTTGATCGAGAACGGCGTTCTGTCCGACTACATGTGGGACAGCATGCGGGCCCGCAAAGAAGGCCGTCCTTCTTCTGGCAACGGACGCCGCCAGAGCTACAAACACCTGCCGATGGTGCGGATGACCAACACCTACCTCGACAATGGCGACGACAGCCCCGCCGACATCATCGCGTCCACGCCTCACGGCGTGTACGTCGCCGAGCTCGGCGGCGGCCAGGTGAACACGGCGACAGGTGATTTCGTGTTCGGCATGACTGAGGCATACCTCATCGAGGACGGCGAGGTCACGTCGCCGATCAGAGAAGGAAACCTGATCGGAAACGGGCCCGAGGTCCTCCAACGCATCGATGCTCTCGGCAACGATTTCGCAATGGGTCACCCCGGCACCTGCGGCAAGGACGGGCAGGGCGTGCCCGTCGGTGACGGGACGCCGACGATAAGGGTGACAGAGCTCACCGTCGGCGGAACCGCAGCCTGACCATGGCTGACTCAGGAGATCTCGGGGACATCGCGCAGAGGGTCCTCGTTCAGGCAAACGAGGGCGAACAGCTCGAGGTCATCGTGGGCCACCAGACCGACACCGAAGTTCGGGCCCGCGACGGCGAGGTCGAGTCGTTTACGTCGGCCGATTCGATGGGCGTCGGCGTGCGAGTCGTCGCCGAGCAGCGGCAGGGATTCGCCTACGCGGGCAGCTTCGACGAAGCGGCGGTCGACCGTGCGGTGCGCGACGCCCGCGACAACGCGGCCTTCGGCACCGTCGACGAGCACCTCGGCCTCGCGGTACCCGACGACGTCGCGTATCCGTCGCTCGAGCTGTTGGCGCCCGGCTACGCGGAGACATCGACCGACCGCAAGATCGAGACTGCGATCGCGCTCGAGGCAGCGGCGCGCGCCGGCGATCCGCGCGTGATCGGTGTCGACACCCTCGAGTACTCAGACGCCCGCGGTGAGGCCGTGGTGGCCAACACCAACGGAATCTGGTCGGAGAGCATCGAGTCGGTCGCGTACGCGATGGCGTGGGTGATCGTGTCCGAGGGCGACGAGAGCCAGGAGGGCTACGCGGCCGAGATCGGCCGAAGCTGCGACGACATCGACATCGACCGCTGCGCGGGCCTCGCCGTCGAGCGCGGGGTGCGAATGCTCGGTGCGGTCAAGCCGACGTCGGGGCGAGTCAGCATCGTGCTCGAGCCCGCCACTTCGGCCGAGTTCGTGGGCCTGATCGGTTCGACGCTCAGCGGCGACGCCGTGCTGAAGCAACGATCGCCATTCGTCGATCGACTCGGCGAGGCCATCGCTGCACCCGCGGTCAGCCTGGTCGACGACCCGACCGACCCGGCGGCATTCACAGCGACCCAGGCTGACGCCGAGGGGCTCGCCGCTCGTCGAAACGTGCTCATCGACGACGGCACGCTCGAGCGGTTCGTGCACGACACCTACAGCGCGGCTCGGGCAGGAACGGCATCGACGGGTTCGGCGGTGAGGGGCGGCTACCGCTCGACACCTACCGCCGGCACGCAGGCCTTGAGCCTCGAGCCGGGCTCGCTGACGATCGACGAAATGGTGGAGCAGGTCGAAAACGGCGTTCTCGTCGCGGAGCTGCAGGGCTTTCATTCGGGCGTGAACCCGATCAGCGGTGACTTCAGCACGGGCGTGACCGGCATCTCGATTCGAGACGGCGCTCTGGCCGAACCGATTCGCGAGGCGACGATCGCGTCGACTCTCCAACGCATGCTGCTCGATGTCGGGGCGGTCGGGTCGGAGGTTGAGCGCTTGCCGGGTTCGGCCACAGGGGTGCCGCTGCTCATTCACGACGTGACGCTGTCGGGGTCATGAGCATCGAGCCGGGTGATCTCGATCGACTCGCCGACCGCATCCTCGGGACGGCCCGAACCGGCGAGGAGGTCGAAGCTTTCGTGTCAGCCGGATGGTCGACGACCGTGCGCGCCCACGGTGGCGACATCGAATCGTTCGAGTCGGCTACGACGCTGGCGGTAGGTGTTCGCGTGATCGAAGGTGGACGGCAGGGGTTCGCTCACTGTGGCTCACACGAGATCGACGCGGTCGAGGCCGCGATCGTGTCCGCCCGTGATAACGCTCGCTACGCCGAGCCCGATCCACATGTCGGCCTCGCGACCGACGATGGTGTTCGGTCGCCCGAACTCGATCTTTGGAGCGACGCGGTAGAGGCAGAGTCGCCCGAGGGTCGCATCGACGCCGCACTCGAGCTCGAGCGCCTCGTCACATCGTCCGACGACCGCATTTGCGGCGTCCGCACGGCGACCTACCGAGACGGTGGCGGAGCACGGCTGATCGCGTCGACTACGGGACTTCGGGCCTACGACCGCGGAACCTCGGTCAACCTCTCGGTGACCGCGCTCGGAAACGATGACGACAAGACGACGACCGGCCACGGGTGGCAGGTCGCCCGCGGTCCCGAAGGCTTCGACGTCGCGTCGACCGCCAAGATGGCCGCAGACGAGGCGATCGCGAGAATCGGCGCGGTGAAGCCGGCGTCTGCACGAACCACCGCGGTGTTCGACCCCATGACGACCGGCACGGTGCTTTCGGTGGTCGGCGGGATGCTCACCGCGGACAGGGTGCAGCGCGGCAGATCACCGTTCGCCGATCGGATTGGAGAGAGGGTTGGTTCGCCGCTCGTCACGCTCCTCGATGATCCGACCGACCCCGATTCGTTCGGGGCCGATCACGTCGACGGCGAGGGACTCGCGAGTCGTCCCCTCACCCTCATCGACCAAGGTGCGCTGGAAGCGTTCGCGTACGACTCGTACACGGCGCGTCGCGGCGGCACGTGCTCGACCGCCTCAGCGGTCCGCGGCGCGCGAACGCTGCCGTCACCGTCGACCCGTGCGTTGACCCTGCGACTCGGCTCGGACCAACCGGCCGACCTGATCGCCGCCGTCGGCTCCGGCGTGTATGTGACCTCGCTCACCGGCGTTCACTCGGGGGTGAACGCGATCAGCGGCGACTTCTCCGTCGGCATGGAGGGCTTCATGATTCGCGACGGCGAAGTCGCCGAACCCATCCGTGAGGCGACCCTTGGTGGCACGGTGCAGCGGATGCTCGGCTCGGTCAGTCATGTCGGTTCCGATCGAACCTGGCTGCCGTCGGGGACCGGAAGCTGCACGCTCGCCGTCGACGACATCGCCTTGAGCGGTAGCTGAGGGAGCGTCGCCTTGGAGATCGTTCGCGCCGTCGTGCTGGGTGTGGTGCAGGGCCTGTCGGAGTTCCTTCCCATCTCGTCGAGCGGCCACCTCGAGCTCACCCGGTGGCTCTTCGAGTGGGAGGACCTCGACGAGAACCTCGAGCAGGCGTTCGACGTGGCGGTACACCTTGGGACTCTCGCGGGGGTCCTCGCCTACCTGCGATCCGATGTGAAACGGCTCATCATCGCCGGCACGAGGGCGCTCGTCCCCTCGGGTCGCAGCGACGACGGCCGTCTGGCGTGGCTACTCGTGCTCTCTGCAGCTCCGGCCGCAGTCACCGGTGTTCTCCTCGACGATGTGCTCGCGAACGATCGCATCTGGCTGATCGCAGTCATGTTGATCGTGTTCGGCATCATCTTGTGGCTCGCCGATCGCTTGGGCGGCACGCGCAAAGCCGAGACCTTCACGATGCGAGACGCACTCGCGATGGGTGTCGGCCAGGCACTCGCCCTGCAGCCGGGAGTGTCGCGTTCGGGTGTGACGATGACCGTCGCGAGGCTGATGCGCTTCGACCGTGAAGCGGCGGCACGTCTCGCGTTCCTGATGAGCTTGCCGATCATCGCTGGTGCCGGTGTCTATAGCCTCATCGATGTCACCATCCCGTCGGAGTTCTGGCCACCGTTCATCGTCGGCGCCCTGGCCGCGGCCGTCACCGGTTACGTCGCCGTGTGGTTCACGATGGCGATCGTGCGCACCTATAGCTTCGCCCCGTTCGTGATCTACCGCATCGTGGTCGGCGTAGCGGTTCTCGTCGCCCTCGCCGCCGGCTGGCGCTAGGGGTCTTCGGTTCGGAACCGGAGGTTCCGAACCGAGTTTCTGGCTGAGCGACCTGCGGTCGCGCGGCCTCGCTGCACTCGTCCGGCCTATGAGGTGTCAGGCACCGAGCTCAAAGTGGTCTTGGTCCCAGCGCGTTTGGAGCTCGGTGCCTGACACCGTTCGGTTCAGGCGCCCGGTTAGTCCGGAACGCCGACGAGCGTGATGCGCCCGCGGGCTAGGCCCTCGACTAGGTCGACGACGTCGTCCTCGGTGACGGCGACGACCAGCGAGACGCCGGTGTCTGCGAGCACGCGCGCCGGTCCGATCAGTCGACCCGCCTCGCCGGTGGGAGTGTCGACCAGGACCGCTATCTCGACGGGGTCTCCAACGCCGAACGCCCCAGCGACGAGGTCGCTCGGCAGAGGGACGGCGCGCTCGTCGACGGCGAGAGGTGTTGCTGTCGACGAGTCCACCGTGTCGATGCCGCCGCGAGCTGCTGTCGCCAGGTAGATCTCGACGCCGACAGCGACAGCGAAGACTACGGCGGCGAGCCCATAGACGGTCGGATGGGACGCGGCGAACTGCGCGACGCGGGCGCGGATGCGGATGAACAAAGTAGCCATAGCGGCCTTTCGACGTTCACTTCGATGAGGGGAAGTGGGGTCCGACGAACGGCCGGAAGCTCAGCTAATCAGAAGACTTCTCGCTCGTCGAGCTCGATGTGCTCTTGTCGGAGTCGGTCTTGGTCGGCGAATCCGACGTCGACGAGTCGGACTTGTCACCGTCGCCGTTGGAGGAAGTGGAGGCCTTGGCCTTCTTCGGTGAGCTCGAGTCGGTCTTGTAGAAGCCGTCGCCCTTGAAGGTGATGCCCGGTGCAGCGAAGACCTTGGCGACTTCTCCTTTTCCGGGCGAGACGCAAGCCTCGGGGCCGTCCTTCTTGGGGCAGCGCTTCAAGGTCTTGGCCGTGATCGACTGGACGACCTCGAACTGCGCATCGCAGGTCTTGCAGCGATAGTCGTAGGTGGGCATGAGTTGCTCTTCGGTCGAGGGGCCGCGATCGACGGGGCAGTGTAACGGCTAACGTCACCGGAGATGATCTGGGTCGTCGCAATCGCCATCGCCTATTTTGCCGGGACGGTGCCGACCGCCCAGATCGTGGCGGCTCGGGTCGGCCACGACCCCACCGCCGAGGGTTCGGGAAACCCTGGGGCCTCGAATGTGTATCGGGTCGCGGGTGCGCGGGCGGGGATAACCGTCTTCCTGATCGACGTCGCGAAAGGAGCTCTGCCGACCGCGCTCGGCTGGGCGCTCGACGGTCGCGCGCTAGGCGTCGCGTGCTGGGTGGCCGCCGTCGTAGGCCATATTTTTCCGCTGACAAGGCGGTTTCGCGGAGGCAAAGGGGTAGCGACGGCAGGAGGAGGGGCGCTGGTCCTCTACCCGCTGGTCAGCGTCGTGTGCCTTCTCGTGTTCGCGTTCGTGCTTCGAGTCGCGAAGCTGCCATCGGTTGGGTCGCTTGCGATGGCGGCTGTGCTCCTCGCCGGCGTGGTCGTGCGCGGTAGCCCCGGGTGGGAGATCATCGCCACCGTCGGTCTCAGCGCTCTCGTCGTGGCACGTCACCGAGCGAACATAGGTCGACTCATCGGCGGAACCGAGAACCGCTATACGACGGGAGGCACCGAACGATGATCTCGCTCGACGATGCCCTCGACCACGTCCTCGCGAGGTGCGAGCCGCTGGCGCCCTCTTCGGTTGCCACTTCCGACGCCCGGGGCCTGGTGTTGGCCGAACCGGTGGTCGCGAACGAATCGGTGCCGCCGTTCGACAACACGGCGATGGACGGTTTTGCGGTGCGTGCGGTCGACACGTCCGAAGCTCCCGTCGATCTCGAAATCGTGGGCACGATTCCGGCCGGTGCTGCACCGACGCTGACGGTGGGGGACGGGCAGGCGGCGCGGATCATGACCGGTGCTCCGATGCCTTCCGGTGCCGACGCCGTCGTCATGGTCGAACGCACCGAGGTGATCGATCCGTCGACGGTTCGCGTCGACGTCGTGGTTGGTCCAGGGAACCATGTCCGGCGGGCCGGCGATGACATCGTTCCGGGCGATGTCGTGTTCGAGGCCGGCGAGGTGGTGACCGCCGGCCATGTCGGTGTCCTCGCCAGCCTCGGCATCGAAGAGGTTGTCGTCGGGCCAAGGGCCCGGGTGGGCGTCATGTCGACGGGCGACGAGCTCGTCGATGGGCCTCGACCGCTCGAGCCCGGCCAGATCCGCGACTCGAACCGCCACACGTTGCTTGCCATGGTCGACGATCTCGGGCTCGAGGGGATCGACCTGGGTCTGGTCGCTGACACCGAAGCCGACATCGAGTCTGCGCTGCGCGCTGCGACCGAGCGGTGCGACGCGATCATCACGAGCGGCGGCGTGTCGATGGGCGACTTCGACTACGTCAAGACCGTGCTCGACCGGATTGGTGCCATGCGCTGGATGCAGGTTGCGATCAAGCCGGCCAAGCCGCTGGCGTTCGGGACGATCGGCCGGACTCCGGTGTTCGGCTTGCCGGGCAACCCCGTGTCGTCGATGGTGTCGTTCACCCTCTTCGCCGAGCCTGGTCTGGCGAAGCTGACGGGGCGGCCGCATGGCCACGATCGGTCGGTGCCGGCGATCGCGGTGACCCGGCTCGATCGACATGCCGACGGCAAGACGCACTTCATGCGCGTTGTCGCGCGGCGTGGAGAGGACGGCCGATGGTCGGTCGAGTCCGCTGGTGGGCAGGGGTCGCACCAGCTCTCGGCAATGGCTCGCGCCAACGCCCTCGCAATTCTCCCCGACGGCGAAGGCATCCCCGCCGGCGCCCCCGTGCGCATCCTTCTCCTTGGTGAAACTTTGGTCTGACACCGGGGTCGCGTAGAGAGCGAGAGAAGGTGAAACTTTGGTCTGACACCGGGGTCGCGTGGGACGTCGCTGGGAGGTAGCAGGTACCCTGCCGAGATGGACGAGCTGGTCGATTCATATGGTCGGGTGCATCGCGACCTGCGGATCTCAGTCACCGATCGGTGCAATTTCCGCTGTACCTACTGCATGCCGGAGGAGGGGATGGCGTGGATGCCGCGCAGCGAGATCCTCACCTTCGAAGAGCTCGAGCGCGCTGCGGCGTTGATGGTCACTCGTTTCGGGGTCGAGTCGATTCGCATCACGGGTGGCGAACCGCTCGTGCGGGCACACCTGCCGGTGCTAGTCGCCAAGCTCTCGGCACTCGGCACAGATCTGGCTCTGACCACGAACGGGTCGACCCTTGCTTCGAGTGCGCAAGGACTCGCCGACGCCGGACTACGCCGCATCAACATCTCCATCGACACGTTCCGACCCGAGCGGTTCATCGAGCTCACCAAGCGTGACGATCTCGCAGCGGTGCTCGACGGTATCGACGCCGCAATCGCCGCGGGTCTGTCGCCGGTCAAGCTCAACGCCGTGGTCATACGGGGCGTCAACGACGACGAGCTGATCGACTTCGCACGTTTCGGGCGCGACAGGGGAGTGACACCACGATTCATCGAGTACATGCCCCTCGACGCACAGTCCGCCTGGCACGACGACGCAGTCGTTCGTCGCGACGAGATCATCGAGCGGATCTCGGGTGAATTCCCGCTCGAGCCGGTGCCCAGGACCTCCGCCCCTGCAACCCGGTTCCGCTACGCCGACGGAGCCGGCGAGATCGGCGTCGTGGCGTCGGTGAGCGACGCGTTCTGCGGCACGTGTGATCGTGTCCGACTGACCGCCGACGGGCAGTTTCGCAACTGCCTGTTCGCCGTCGACGAGCTCGACCTCCGGGCGATGCTTCGCTCGGGTGCCACCGACGACGAGGTTGCCGACGCGATCGCAGGAAACGTGTCCGAGAAGTGGGCCGGGCACCTCATCGGCCAGGTCAACTTCATTCGGCCGAGTCGGTCGATGTCCCAGATCGGCGGTTGATGTCGTGGGCGACGTCGCGGACTCCCCAGGCGGGTTCACCCATCTCGACGACCAGGGTCGCGCCCGCATGGTCGACGTCGGTCACAAGGAGGAGACCCGCCGCGTAGCCGTCGTGCGCGGTTCGGTGGAGATGACGTCCGGGACCGCCGCTGCCATTGCGTCCGGCGACGTCGAAAAGGGCGACGTGCTCGCGGTCGCACGTGTAGCGGGCATACAGGCTGCCAAGCGCACCGCCGAACTCGTGCCGCTCTGCCACCCGCTGATGATCAACTCGGCGACGGTCTCCTTCGAGGTCGGCGACGACCGTGTCGAAATCGAGACGAGGGTCGAAACGGTGGGCCGAACCGGCGTCGAGATGGAGGCCCTCACGGCGTGTGCGGTGGCTGCCTTGACGATCTACGACATGTGCAAGGCGAGAGACCGCTCCATGGTCATCGGCGACATCGCGCTGCAAGAGAAGTCGGGCGGCAGGTTGGGCCATTACCGCCGCTGACGCCCTGGTTGGGGCGCGTTGTGAAGTGTGACGTTTCGTAGTAGAAACGTAACAATCGCAGGCCGGGGTCCCTCGGTGGCGGAGACTGTGTGGCTACAGTCGTTGGCGGTGCTGGGAGTTGTGTTGTGACAATCGTCGTAATGGTGATTCTGGTCGGGATCTGGGCTGCCTATCTGATCCCGCCGATGCTTCAGGGCCGGGGCCGCGGTACCGGTCGCGCGTCCGGTGGTGGGCTTGCAGCGATCGGCGAGGCAGCCCGTCGAACCTTCGGTGAGTCCGAGACGTTCAGCTCTCCGACACCGGCCCCTGACAGGAATGGACTTCGCGCGGTTCCCACACCCGATCTAGGTGGGTCGCTCATGCCCCGAAGCTCAGAAGAGGCACGTCAGCGCCGCATGTTGGTGATCGGCGTTCTCGCTGCGTTGGCGGTCGTCACCCTTCTCGCCGTGCCCGCGTTGGGCGTGCCGGTTCTCATGCTGCACGTCGGCATCGATGCGCTCCTCGGCGCCATGCTCTACCTCAGCACTCAGCGTCAGCCGGCGAGCACGAGAACCTCGGCTTCCGTCGTCCGATCACTCGACTTCCACCGTCAGATACAGGGCCAGCGCGCCGCCGAGCAGGCACCCGAGCACGAGCTCGTCCGCCGGATCGCAAACTAAGTCGAGTCGCTTAGTATTTGACGAAGACCTGAACCGTGTAGACGCGGCCACTGTCCGGGTCTTCTGCGACTCCGGTTCCGACGAAGTTGAACGCCGGATCGAGGATGTTTGCCCGGTGTCCCGGCGAGTTCATGTAAGCGTCGTGGACTATCTCGATGCTTCCGCCGTAGCCCACGTTCTCGCCTATCTTGCGCCAGTCGCCGGCGATGCCGTCGGGCAGCTTCGAGTGTTCGAGGCTGCCCTTCTGAACGAGGTGCTCGGCCCAGGCCTGGGCCTTTTCGGAAGCGCCGTTGTGGGGATAGAGCGGGTCGAGGCCGTGCTCCATGCGAGTCATGTTCACGAGGTCGAGCGCTTCTCGTTGCTGCGGGCTACACGAACTCAGAACCAGGATTGCCGCCACCGCTGCGACGAGGACCAGAAGCCGCGGGCGGGTGCTTCGCACCCTGGAGATCGTCGAGAGCATGCTTGGGTATCGTCTGGTCCCGCGGCCTCATTGAGTGATTTCTGTGACAATGGGCCGTTTGGCCCATTGTGCTCGGTTCGGGCGAAACACTCCGTGCCCCAGCACGCCGTGTTTCGTTCGGCGCAAGGTGCAGTAGAATCGCGTCTCGCGGGGGTGTAGCTCAGCTGGCTAGAGCGCTTCGGTCGCATCGAAGAGGTCAGGGGTTCGACTCCCCTCACCTCCACGCCGCAACACCTTCGGTGTTGCTAACCGAGTTTCTCGCTTCGCTCGAAACATCGCAGCCGTTCCTCACTTCGTTCGTCACTAACGGAGTTTTGGCCGCGCCGAAACATCCACGCCGTCATCGCGTGGGTGTCAGGCACCCGGCGCAAGACGAACTTGGACCAGGATTGCAGGGCGCCGGGTGCCTGACACCGCTGCGTTGGTGACCTCAGCCACTACATGCGGTCGCTCGCATGTCCCCTTTTCAGTCCTCGGTGGTCAAGTGCTGCCACACGCTCGTTGTGAGGTGCTCGAACGGCCACGATGCCTCGGTCATGCGTCGGCGAGCCTCGAGCAACCGCGGATCGTCGAGAACCTTCAGCCAGGTCTCGCCATCGGGGAACTCGACGCTGATCATCGCCTCGCCGGTCGTCCCGCCGACCTGTACGTAGACCGAGGCCTCGGCACCGACGTCGTCGTACCCCTTCATCCAGCGTTGGATCTCCTCCTCGGCCTCGGCGAGTTTTCCTTCCTTCACACGAAATCGCGTGGCCTGTACGTACTTGCCCATGATCGCCCCTCTCCGGTGGATGTAGTCACAGCACTCGGGCGTTTGCGCCGTCGAGGCGAACAACCCGAGTCGCCGTTGCACGCGCAGCATTGGCGTGTCGCGCCCACGTCGCCAGAGGCTTTGGTCCCGATCGGCGGATACATCAGAGGCTGTGACACGATTGTGACATCGGGGAGCCAGCATGGGATCCGTGAACAAGGGCAACGACGAACGGCTCAGCGCTGAGGACGTGCATCAGCTGCACGTGCGGCTCGTGGGCGGGCTCGAGGTGAGTCTGGGGAACTCAGTGCTACCAATCTCCGGCGATCGACAGCGGCGGCTGCTCGCACGGCTGGCCTTGTCGAAGGGCGCGACGGTGTCGCGGAGTCGCATCGCCGACGCACTGTGGGCAAACGGCGACATGCCCGAAGACCCCGATAGCGGCGTTCGAACCTACGTCGGTCGGCTCCGCGGAATGCTCGGACATGAGGCGGATGCTGTCGAAACCGCGGATGGCGGCTACCGACTCGCGGATCGCGTGACGACCGACCTCGCGCGCTTCAACGACTGCCTCGGTAATAGTCGCCTACTCATCGATGAGGGTGATCATCAGGCGGCGCTCGAGGAGCTCACGCGGGCCCTGCAACTCTCCTCGGGAGCGTTGCTCGACTCATGGTCGGGTGAGGCCTGGGTCGTTGCCGAGGCGGCGCGGCTCGAGGAGTCGAGGCTCACGGCGAGCCAGGAGTACGCAGCAATGGCGATGGAGCTCGGTCGAGTCAGCGACGCGATCGAGGCCCTGTCGCCGCTCAATGCGTCACAGCCCCACCACGAAGGTGTTGCACGCAGTTTGGCGGCGGCGTTGCATTCAGATGGACGGTCAGCCGACGCACTGTCGGTTCTGGCCGAATGTCGGCGCCGGCTTGCCACCGATCTCGGGCTCGAGCCGAGCCCAGATCTGTCAGCGCTCGAGTCGAGAATCCTCAATCACAAGAGTGGCTCCGGAGGATCCGCCGGTCGCAGCGTGAGGAGCTATGACCTCCTCGAACGAATCGGCGAGGGCTCTTTCAGCGTCGTCTACCGCGGGCTCCAACCCACCGTCGAGCGCGAGGTGGCCATCAAAGTCATCAGGTCCGAACTCGCGAACGATCAGGATTTCGTGCGTCGGTTCGAAGCCGAGGCCATGCTGGTAGCCCGACTCGAGCACCCGAGCATCGTCCCTCTCTACGATTTCTGGCGAGAGCCCGATGTTGCCTACTTGATCATGCGGTGGCTCAGGGGCGGGACGCTTCGGTCACGGCTCATCGACAGGTCATTGTCGCCGGAAGAGTCGGTCGAGCTGGTCGAACAGGTCGGTGACGCGCTTGCGCTCGCCCACTCACGTGGCGTGGTTCACCGAGACGTGAAGCCCGACAACGTCTTCCTGGACGAGTCCGGTCGCTACTATCTCGGTGACTTCGGAATTGCGGTCGATGCGCAGGTGGGGCCCGATCCTGTTGCCGCCCTCAGTATTGGGTCGCCGGCGTACGCCTCGCCCGAGCAGCTCTCCCGGCAGCCCGTTGGTCCCGCAACCGATGTCTACGGGCTTGCAATCACTGCGTACGAAGCGCTCGCTGGAAGCGTGCCCTTTCAAGAGGCAGCCAGCCAGGCTGAGATGACGAAGCGAAAGCTGAGCGATCCGATCCCGTCGCTGAGCGCGGTTGTGCCGGGGCTTCCCGCAGGCCTTGACGAGGTGATCGAGCGAGCCACGCGTAAAGACCCCCAACAGCGCACCGACGATGTCGGAGAGTTCGTCGTCGCCTACCGTGAGGCGCTCAGCGATTCGCCGTCGGGAAGCGTCGCGCCGGTCGGCAGCATGACACTGGTGCCCGGCGTTGCGCAGTGCCCCTATGTGGGACTAGCCGCCTTCGACGAAGCCGATGCCGATCACTTCTTTGGTCGAGATCGCCTAGTTCTTCAGCTCGTCGACCGCTTGAGAGATGCACGCATGCTCACCGTCGTCGGTCCATCGGGTAGCGGGAAGTCGTCGCTGGTCCGCGCGGGGCTCGTGCCGGCCGTCCGACGGGGTGCCATGCCCGGATCGGAGGCCTGGTTTGTCACAACGATGACGCCGGGAGTGGATCCGTTCGAGGAGCTGGAAGCTGCCTTGCTGAGAGTCGCTGTGAACCCTCCAGTCTCGCTGCGCGAACAGCTCATCGCCGACGACCGCGGTATCGCCAGGGCCATCCGCCGGATCCTCCCCGATGCGGAGGCGGAAATCCTGTTGGTGCTCGACCAGTTCGAAGAACTGTTCACGCTCTGTCCCGACGAGGGCGTTCGGCGCGCCTTTCTTCGAGGTCTCGTCGCTGCCGTAACCGATGAGCGTTCGCATATGCGCGTCGTCGCAACCTGTCGCGCCGACTTCTTCGACCATCCGCTCCGCCACCCCGAGCTCGCACAGTTGCTGCGAGACAACACGATTCCGATCACGCCGCTCGCACCCGATGAGCTCGAGCGGGTCATCGTCGATCCGGCTGCACAGGTCGGAGTCGAGTTCGAGCCAGGCCTTGTCTCGGCGATCGTGGCGGAGGTGAACGATCAGCCGGGTGCGCTGCCTCTCCTACAGTTCACGCTGACAAGGCTGTGGGACACCCAGGTGAGTGGCCTGCTGACCGTGGCTGAATATCAGAGCCTCGGCGGTGTAGCAGGCGCGCTCGCAGCCGAAGCAGAGAGCCTCTACGAGACGCTTCCGCATGATCAGAGGACGGTCGCTCGCCGGCTCTTTCGGGGGCTGGTCAATCCTGGCGAAGGACACGCCGATACTCGCCGGCGGGCCGATCGAGTCGATCTCGAAGACTCAGCTGAGTCCAAGGCTGTGATCGAAGCCTTCGGCGCAGCTCGACTGCTGGCCTTCGACAAGGACCGTGAGACGAGGCGACCGACAGTCGAGGTCGCGCACGAGGCGCTGCTTCGAGAATGGCCGCGTCTTGGTTCGTGGATCGACGAAGATCGTGAGGGCATACGCGTTCATCGGCATCTAGCCGCCGCCGCGCGAGCCTGGGACGAGTCCGGTCGCGACGCCAGCGAGCTCTATCGAGGCGGTCGTCTCGACTCTGCACTCGAGTTCCGGTCCACGGCTCCGCTGTCCGATCTCGAGGTTTCGTTCCTCGAGGCTGGCGAGGCGGAGCGCGACCGAGAGTTTGCTGCAGAGAAGCGTCGCCTCACGCGTTTGCGTACCTTGCTTGGTGCCGTCGCCGCCGTTGCGGTCGTGGCAGTCGTTGCAGGGTTCCTCGCGGTCATTCAGCAACGACGTGCAGATCGTGAGTCGGCGGAGGCGCAGCGGGCCCGCGACGTCGCCGCAGCCGAGGCCACGCGTGCCAACCAGGAGACCGAGAGGGCAGAAGCGGCCCTGACAGACGCCGAGACTGTGACGATGATCAGCCGGTCCAACGCGCTCGTGACCGAGAACCCGGCGGTCTCGCTTCTGCTCGCGGTCGAGGCGTACAAGCGAGAGGAGTCGAACCGCGCGGCAGGGGCGTTGCTCACCGCCCTGGGCGAACACGGATCGGTGACTCGCAACACAGACTTGCCGTCGGTGCCCGAGACGCGTTGTGAGCAGGGAGCGGCGTCGAGGGATGGCTACGACTACACCAGCGATGATGGCTGGGCGATCTACGGTCAGGGTGATTCGGTGTTCGGCGTCGATCCCAGCACCGGCAGGTCGGTGAAGCTGGCGGATCGTCCCGATCCGTGCGCGCGCGTTCTCGTATCGTGGCTCGACGGACCGATCCTGTATCAGACCGGTGAGAAGGTTTTCATGCAGCCGCCAACCGATCGTGATAACAACATCGAACTGTTGTCTGTCGCCCAACCTGCTGCGCTGGCGGCCTCCTCTGGCAATGATCCGGTCGCAGCGGTCGTGACCGCACCTGTCGAAGGTGCCGACCTGTACCTTTACGATGCCAACGGTGCGTCGATCGCGAGTCCGGTCGAGTCGGAGCTTTTCCTACGGGACGTGTACTTTTCTCGTTCGGGCGACAGTGCGCTTGCGCTCGAACAACGCAGCAATTCGCTCGAGCGAGCCAGAGTTCAGTTGATAGCGGCACGAACTGGCGCGGTCCGGTGGACCGTGGAGGAGTCCGGCGCTGCCCTTCTCGCGACCTTCTCGCCCGACGAAGGCCATGTGGCGACGGTCAACGAGTCGGGAACAGTCAACGTCTATACGGTCGAAGGCGGCGAGATAGTTGACACCTTCCGGTCGAGCGAAGGGAGTTCCACGAGTATCGCATTTGTCGACCGTTCGACGATCGCAGTAGCGACCGGATCCGGAATCGAGCTTCGCAATATCGGCACACAGCAGAGCTCGGGTGAATTTGCGGTGTCGGGCGCCAAGGACGTCCGTGCTCTAGGCGAAGGCGAAGTTGCGGTAGTGACCAACGACAGTGGGTCGTTGACCGTCATCGATAGTCAAGCGTCCGGAATGGCGAAGTCGCTTTCTTCGGTTGAAGAGGGCCAGCGGGTCTATCTGTCAGGCGGGGGGATCGCTGGAATCGCGGATCTGTCGACCAACACCGCCGAACTCGTCGACCTGGTGAATGGCGAACGACGTACGGCGCAGTTTGCGGTCGACGGGGCTGGAATCGGCGTCGCGATAACGCCCAGCGACCGGATTTCCCGCTACTTGGTATTCACCGTCGACGGAGTGCTCGGCGAGTTCGTCGATGGCGAGGTGGCCGAAGCACTACAGCTTTTCGACGACCGCGTGCACGGGATTCAATCGGGAGCCGGTCACTCTGACGTCGCCGCGCTTCATTTCGTTGACCGATTGGACGCCTCCGGAGTCGGAGTCGCCTTTCTCGTTGATCTGGCGAGGCTCGAGGTTGTTGTCGGCCCGATCGAAACGAACGGTTGCGTCTGTAGCGGTGTCTATCCGACGCCTGATGGTGAGGGAGTTGTAGTTGAGGAAGAAGGTGTGCTGTTCATAGACGACGGCAGTGGCCGACGCGAGTTGGTAAGAGGACTGGCGGGGGCAGAACAGCCCGTCTACGCCGCCGATGCCGCGAAGAACCTTCTGGTTAGAGGTACAGAGTCCGGCGTTGTCGAGCTGATCGACATGGTCAACGGCAGCGCAGATGTGCTCGACGAATTCGGGTCACAGGTCAGTGGGTTGACCGTGCTGGAGAACGGGAAGATCGCGGTATCACTCGCCGATGGAGGGATCTGGCTCCTCGACACAGAGGGTGGCGACCGCGTGGGCAAATTGTGGGACGGCGGCGCATTCGTGGCGAATGCGGGAACACCGGTCATGAGCCCCGATGGGTCGACATTGTGGGCGGCGAGCAAGACCGAGATCGTCGCCCTCCCGCTACATGCCGATGACTGGATCGATCGGGCCTGCACGCTTGCTGGGCGCGATCTCACGGAGACCGAGTGGAGCGAGTTGATGCCGGGCGATGAGGCGTACAGACCGACCTGTACAGAGTCGAGCGCGGGCTGAAGGGCAGGGGCCTCACTTGCATGGTAGGCATCTGCAAGGTTCGTCACCGAGTGCCGCTGAGGCGCATGGTTTCGGGAACCAATGATCGGGCATCGTCGTTGACAAGACATGCAGACAACGGCGTCGGCACCACCGCGCACAGAAGCGACAGGAGATGCGGGGTCGGAGCAGCCTCCACGCCGTGCGGTGCTCCGACATCGCCGAGCCTCGCGGTGGATGCACTGGATCAACTTCCCGCTCATCGTCATCATGTTGTGGAGCGGCTACCGCATCTACTGGGCGAACGACGTGTATGCGTTCGGCATCGGCAACTGGACGCTGTTCGAGTTCTTCCCCGAGTGGTTCTACGAGCGTCTCGATCTCGACGCGCATCTAGCTCGCGGCATCGCTTTCCATCTCGCGTTCGCATGGCTGTTCGCAATCAACGGTCTCGCCTACGTCGCCTACACGGCGGTCTCAGGTGAGTGGCGTCATCTCGTACCCGACCGTCAGAGCCTCAAGGATCTCCCCGCCGTGATGCTTCACGACTTGGGGCTTAGCACGGAACGTCCGCCACAGGGTCGGTACAACGCGGCGCAGCGCCTGACCTACAGCGCGATCATCGTGAACGGCGCGCTTGCGTTGCTCACCGGCTTCGCTATCTACAAGCCGACCCAGCTCAGCCTCCTGACGTCGGCCTTCGGCGGCTACTCGGGTGCGCGCCTTCTCCATTTCATCTGCAGCCTGGTTTTCGTGGGGTTCTTCGTCGTGCACATCGTTCAAGTCATACGGGCGGGCCGACGGAACTTCACACCGATGATCACGGGCTACGAACTCGAGGAGCCGTCCGATGGCTGATCACCGCAGCGTTGCCGTTTCCGAAGCGGTGGGAGAGATCGAAGACGAGACGATAAGCCTAGCGGACTATCGACGCCGGTCCCGCCGCTCGGTGATCGTCGGTGGAGCCGCCGCGGTCGCAGGTGTCCTCGGCTGGCGCTGGGTGCAGACCCAGCCGACCGACAATCGAATTCCAGGGGTTCTGCGCGACGCGCACGAGCTCAACGAGTCGATCTGGTCGGCCGCGTTCCGCGACGGTCACCTCGCCAACACCTACGACGACGACAAGGCATCTGTGCTGCGGGTCAACGGTCGTCACGGGCTACGTTCCGAGCTCGACGTCGACGAGTGGCGACTGCAGGTGCAGGGCCCCGATGGCGACGCGCTCGGGGTGCACACACTCGACGATCTACGTGAACTCGAGTACGTCGACATGACGATCGAGCACCAGTGCATCGAGGGCTGGAGTCAGATCACGAACTGGGGTGGCGCACGCTTCTCCGACTTCGCTGCCCTGTACGCCGACCACGGCGTGACCGACTACGACTACGTCTACATGACGACGCCCGACGAGGACTATCACGTCATCGTCGACATGGACACGATGCTCCATCCGCAGTCGTTGCTCGCCTATGAGATGCTCGGCGAGCCGCTCGACGAAGCCCACGGGGCACCACTGCGATTCGCCACCCCGCTCAAGTACGGCATCAAGCAGCTGAAGCGAATCGGCACGATCCGCTTCACCAACGAGCGCGTCGGCGACTACTGGGGCGAACGCGGCTACGACTGGTACGCCGGCCTCTGACCGGTCCGCATTCGTCGCACAGATACTGCGCGGGTAGGTTGAAATGTACCGAGGACGCCTCAGCAGGGTGTTCGCCATGGAGCCGGCCCCATGAGAGTTGTAACATTCGTCATGACCGACCTCGTGGGCTCCACCGATATGTGGGAGCGTCACGGCGACAGCATGCTCGAGGCGCTCGAGCGCCACGATTCGATCTTGAGCCGGTCGATGAGCGATCACGGCGGCCGGGTCTTCAAACACACCGGCGATGGTATGCTCGCTGCATTCGATGACGCCGACGGTGCTGTCGATGCTGCTCTGAGTGCTGTCGACGAGCTCGACGCTGCCGATTGGGGCGATACCGGTCCGCTCAGAGTTCGCGTGTCGATTCATGCCGGACCCGCTGAGGAGCGCGACGGCGACTACTTCAGCAGGCCACTCAATCGAACGGCTCGCATCAACAGCATAATTCATCCGGGACAGATCGTGATTTCGGATGTGGCGCGGAGCCTGCTACAACGTCATGACTGCAGAGATCTCGGTGTGCATCAACTGCGCGATGTCTCCGAACCCTTGCGCCTATGGCAGGTGAGCGCCGGAGAGCTCAGGCCCCCGAACAGCCTCAGCCTCCGCAGGCACAACCTTCCTCGCCTTACGACCGAGTTCCTCGGTCGAGGGTCCGAGATCGACGAACTCGTAGGCTTGTTGGCTGACCATTCGCTCGTGTCGATCGTCGGTGTCGGCGGGTCGGGGAAGACCCGCCTTGCGATCGAGGTAGCGGCGCAGTCTGCCGAGAGTTTCCCGGGCGGAACCTGGTTCATCGATCTCACAAACGAGACCGACCCGTCGCTCATCGGGCAGCGAGCCTTGGCCGCACTGGGTCTCGCCCAGCCGGTCGACTCTGGCGACGTCAACGCAGCCTTTGCTCTCGCCGAGGCTTTCGGCGGGAGGCCCGCCCTTCTCGTGCTCGACAACTGCGAGCACCTCATCGACGGGGCTGCGGATTTCGCCGACGACGTACTGCACCACGGCGCCATGGTTTCGATGCTCTCGACCAGTCGTGAGGCTCTGGCCATCGATGGCGAGCGCGTGTGGCCAATCCCGAGCATGACTGACACGGCTGTCGATTTGTTCATCGAACGAGCAGCGGCCGTCGGTGCTGATCTGTCTGAGCTGGCTCATGGCAGGGTCGAGGAGATATGTCGCATGCTCGACGACCTCCCGCTCGCGATCGAGCTCGCCGCGTCTCAGACTTCATCGCTGGGAGTCGACGAGATCGCAGAACGGCTCGACCAGCGGTTCGAGCTCCTCGCATCTCACCAGGGCGGCCGCCGCCGTCGACGACAACAGACGCTCGAGACGATGATGAATTCGAGCTACGACCTGTTGACCGACGACGAGAAGGAAATGCTCGCCGCGGTCTCGGTGTTTCGCGGCACGTTCTCGCTCGACGGAGTCGAGGCTGTGGTTGGGTCACCCGGGCGCGGGGCGCTTCCGGTGCTTCAGTCACTCGTCAATCAATCGCTCGTCACGCTGTCGGCATGTCGGCGCCGCTATCGGCTGCTGGAAACGGTACGCCTCTACGGCCTCGAACGGCTCGACGAGCGGCAGATGGTCGATGAGCTGCGTGACCGGCACCTGCGTTGGGTGACCGACTCCTACGGTCGGTCGCGCGTCGAGCGAATTCGAGACGACGAAACCGTGAGTTGGCAACAGCACCGCGCTGACGATCTCGAGAACTTCCTGGCTGCGATGTCCTGGGCTCAAGAGACCGGCAATGGGCCGGCGCTGCTCGATCTCTACATCGCCGGACAGAGTTTGTGGATGTCGGCGCCCGCGATCGCGCGGGCAGGTCTGAATTGGTGCGAACCGTGTCGAGGCACCCAACCAGACCGACGATATGCCGGGCTGGATCCGCTGGCTCGCCAGTACCGCGATGATGCATTACAGCGTTGGAGACCTCGACGCCGCCATCGACTACGCAGCGCAAGGATTCGAACTGTTGGATCAGGTCGCCGCCGACGATCGAGAGGGCGCGAGCCTCTGGGTGGCCTTGTTTCAGTTTCGAGCGGGCGTGAGCGCGCTCGTCGGCTCATACGCCGACGCGCTCGCCGACGCCGACACTCTCGACGCGATCGGTCGCGGGGGACCCGGGGGATGGACGATGCGGTGGGTTGCTTGCATGATCCGGGGAAACGTGCACGGCCTTCGACGCGAGTACGGAGCAGCGGTCGAAGCAACCGGGCATGCGGTTGCCGAGGGACGCCACCGAACCTGGGCTGAGCTGCTGGCGCGGGCGATGCGTGCGTCCGCACTCGTCGGTGCTGAAGACTACGAGACCGCGCTTTCCGAGGCGATCACATGTATCGACGCGGAGGACGTAGCACGGACGACGTCGATCATGACGATGGGCGTCGGTGCGTTCGCCGCGGCGGCACTGGGGCGTTTCGATGCAGCGCTCGACCTCGTCGGTCGGGACCATGGTCCGATGCTGGCGCCCCAGCGCTGTCGACACCTGCGAACGCAGATAACCGGACTCGCAAGCATGCTCTACTTTCGAGGCGAGGCCGACCGGTTGGCCGATCTCAAGCGCCTCGCGATCGGCTTGTCCGACGATACGATGTCGATCTGGAGTATGCCGATCTGGGGATCTGCTGGTCGCCGATGACGACGCCGAGTCGCCGTCGGCTACACCTGACGGCGAAATCGATACTGAGCGGGCCGAGCGGGTCGTGGGCGAACTGATCGCTGAACTCGATGGGGGCCTAAGCCCCTTGTCGCAGCAATTTGGTAAGCCGGGTGGTCACCGGCCAACGTTGCAGCCATGAAGATCGGACTCATCTGGGGATACTGGACCGCGCAGCCGCCCGAACAGCTCATCGAGCTGACTCAGGCGGCCGAAAACGCCGGATTCGACGCCGTGTGGAGCGCCGAGAGCTGGGGTTCCGACGCGTTCAGCCCGCTGGTCTGGCTCGCAGCGCACACAAAGCACATCCAGCTGGGCACCGGTGTCGCGCAGATCGCCGCTCGGACCCCGACAG
The DNA here is from genome assembly GCA_965216815.1 of Acidimicrobiales bacterium. GTDB lineage: Bacteria > Actinomycetota > Acidimicrobiia > Acidimicrobiales > SHLQ01 > JADFOM01. The sequence continues at coordinate 1,715,988 of OZ244202.1, forward strand.
CGACAGCGATGCACGCAATGACGCTCGACCATCTCTCGGGAGGACGGGTCATTCTCGGGCTCGGCGTGTCTGGCCCACAGGTAGTCGAGGGCTGGTACGGGCGTCCTTCGCGCAAGCCGCTGGCCCGCACACGCGAGTACGTCGAGATCATCCGCCAGGCGCTGCGACGCGAGAAGCACCTCAGCTTCGACGGCGAGTACTACCCGCTGCCCTACACCGGTGACGGCGCCGAGGGTCTGGGCAAGCCGCTCAAGATCATGACCCACCCGCTGCGCTCCGACATCCCGATCTACATCGGCGCAGAAGGGCCGAAGAACGTCGCCCAGACCGCAGAGATAGCCGACGGCTGGCTGCCGTTGTACTACTCGCCGTTCAGGCCCGAGGTCTATGCCGACCAAATCGCAACCGCCAAGGACGATTTCGAGATCGCGGTGAACCTCACGGTGAAGGTCACCGACGACATCGAAGAGGCGCTCTGGCAGACCAGGGCGTCGCTCGGGTTCTACATCGGAGGCATGGGTGCGAAGGGCCAGAACTACCACACGAAGCTGATGGCGCGGATGGGCTTCGAGGAGGAGGCCTACAAGGTGCAGGACCTGTTCCTCGAGGGTAAACGCGACGAGGCGATAGCGGCGGTGCCTATGGAGTTCGCCGACGAGATCAGCCTCGTCGGACCGGCCGATCGCATCGCCGAACGACTCGAAGAGTGGCGCAAGAGTCCGGTCACGATGATCAACGTCTCGACCCGCGACCCCGACGAGATGCGGGTCCTCGCCGACCTGATCAAGGGCTGAGGCGGCCCCCCGTCCGAAATTGACGAAATTGAGAGGATTAGCCGCGCATAGCGATGCTAATCCTCTCAATTTCGGGAATCAGGGGGGGCTCAGGTGACCGTGATGCCGATCGTGTGGTAGCCCTCGGCACCGTTGGGGGCGACGGGGGCGGGGCCGACCGGCTGCTCGGTGCCGTTCTTGTTGATCGCCCTCACCCGAACGATGTACTCACCTGGCTCTGCATCCCATTCGTACAACCACTGCACCCAGGTCTCATCCGACACGGCCTCGGCCAGCTTCGCGTCGACCCAATCGTCTGAGATCTCGTCGTTGCCTATCGCCAGCTGTACCTGTGCCACCCCGTCGACGGGTGCCCACGCGACACCGGCTATCGCATGCCGACCTGCGGCGACTTCATCTCGGTGCCTCGGCACATCGATGCGCGACTGGATCTTCATCGGCCCGAACTGCGACCAACCCCTCGGCATCCAGTAGCCGAGTTCGTCGAAGGTCGTGAGCTTGATCTCATCCAACCACTTGACGGCCGAGACGTACCCGTAGAGGCCTGCGACCACGAGCCGGGCAGGGAAGCCATGCCTGATCGGGAGCGGCTCGCCGTTCATGCGAGTCACGAGCAAGGCGCTTCGTCCGTCATAGACCACATCGGTCGGGAACCCGGCGGTGAAGTTGTCGACCGAGCGGCCCATGACCTGTTCAGCCCCGTCCTGAACGCTGGCGCGATCGAGGATCTCCGACAGCGGCACGCCGGTCCAGACGGCTGTACCCACCAGTCCGCCACCGACTTCGTTGGACACGCACGACAAGGTGACGGCCTCGTCGTTCTGCTCCATGGCCAACAACTCGTCGTAGGCGATCTCGTAGGGGTCGTCGACCATCCCGGTTATCGACAGCTTCCAGCCGGCAGGGTCGACTTGGGGAACCGTCAGAGCGGTGTCGATGCGGTAGAACTCGCTGCCCGTGCTCGGGGTGATGTACGAGGTGATGCCCTCGACCTCGTCGAAGGTCTCGACACCGTCGAGCAGCTCAGACGGATTGGACGCGGCTTCAGGCGTTGCTGCGACGAGCTCGTCGCGGGCTCGCTGGGCTGCCGACTGTCCGCGCAGCGAGCGGCTGATGCCGACCGCGCCCGCTGCGGTGAGCGCTACGCCTCCCGCGTAGGTGAAGAAGGCACGACGGTCGGCGGTCGGGTCGGTCGGCGATTCGGGCGCGGCGGCCAGGGAATCGGCCTCGGCTGTGACCGCTACATCGAGACGCCTGAGGAGGAATCGCAACACGACGGCTCCGACGACTGCAGCGAGCAGGCCGACGACAAAGCTTGGCGCGCTATCGGAGAGTGGTTCGCGTGCCGCCAGCCAGGCTCCGAACAGGCCGAAGGCGGCATAGGCCAAGTCGCCGATCAATCGGTTTCGCCACGCGGCGCGCCCCACCCACGCGGCGGCCGCGGCGAGGATCACCAACGTGCCGATCACGAGTGCGAGCTTGTCGTTTGTGCCGAACCACTCGATGCCTTGCTCCGCCACGCTGCCGGGCACGATGTCGATGAACCACTCACCGGCGGCGATGACCAACGACGGGATACCCTCGTTGTGATCGCTGACTATCTCGCCGAAGGCCACCGCGGCACCGGCCGAGACGACACCGGCGACCGGCGCACCGATGCGCGCCAGGCCGGCGGGTGCCGGTATCGCTACGGTCTCGGACGGGGGAGTAGTGGTCGTCATGCCCTCGCGCTACTCAACGTCGGCAGGTCATCGGGAGTTCCCGGTTCCATTCCCGGGCCAGCGGGCCACGTCGCGGGCGTACTCGGCGGTCTGGGGCGTGAGATGATCGACACGGCCGGCGCGTGCGGCCGATGACGACACGAGGCCCAGCGCCGGATCGATCTTGAGCATCAGCCGCTCGGGTGCGGCGTGCGGTGGGCGCGGCGCGACAGCAACAATCGGCAACCGGGCGAGCGCAGCATCACGCTTGATCGGATCGCCGTCGTAAAAGTCGAGCTCGTGGAGCTGCTCCCACTTGTCGGCTCCGACGATCAAGACGTCGTAGCCCGACGCGATGTCTGCGAGAAGTCGCCGATGAGTCGTTTCGACTCTCAACCACGGTCGGCGGGTCGACTCGAGCTCGAGCACTGTGACACGGTCGACGAGCGTCGCCTGATCGACGTGGGACTTGCCGAGCGGGTCAGCCGAGAGGCAGAAGGTCACGGTGTCGAGCACGTGTGTACTGACCGCCGCTTCGGCGATCGCGAGGTGGGCGATGGTCGGCGGGTCGAACGATCCGGGGAACACACCACGGCGATCAGCCATCCGAGAATCGTACCCCGGGTGCCCAAACGCCATTCTGGGGAGCCTTACCAACGTCTCACGTGGGTAAGGCTCCAAATTTCGGTAGTTGCCGTCGCCGCGACGACGTGGGCATACTGTCGCCGTGGAGTCAGCACGTACCGCCTCGGTTCTCGTAGTAGTACTCCAGTAGCGCGCGGGCAGTCCCGTGCGCGTCGACCTCCCCAGCGGGAGGTCGTTGTCGTTTTGACGAGCGTCCGGAACCGAGCTTTCGCACTGATGACCATGCATGACAGGGGAGACACAAGATGAAGATCGACGGCGGCCAGGCCCTCATCCGCTCGCTAGAGGCGGAAGGTGTCGATGTGGTGTTCGGCCTGCCCGGAGGCGCGATCCTTCCCGTGTACGACCCGATCATCGAGTCGTCGATCCGTCACATCCTCGTACGACACGAGCAAGGTGCCGGCCACATGGCCGAGGGCTACGCGCATGCGACCGGTAGGCCAGGGGTGGCGATGGTCACCTCCGGTCCTGCCGCGACCAACGTGGTCACGCCGTTGTGCGACGCCTATATGGATTCGGTGCCGATGGTGTGCATCACCGGCCAGGTTCCGTATGCGGCGATCGGCACCGATGCCTTCCAGGAGTGCGACACGACCGGAATCACCATGTCGGTCACCAAGCACAACTTCTTGGTCAGCGATGCGCAGGACATCCCCCAGGTCATCCACGATGCATTCCACATCGCTACGACCGGCCGGCCGGGCCCGGTCCTCGTCGACATCCCCAAAGACATCGTCGACCCGAACAGCCCGCGCTCCGAGCTCGAATGGTATGAGCCGATCGACAACGACCTGCCCGGCTACCAACCGGTGCTCGACGGCGACCCGTCGGACATCTCGGCGGCCGTCGATCTGATCGTGGCGGCTGAGCGGCCCGTGATCTACGCCGGTGGCGGGATCCTGAGGGCCCGCGCGGCCGACCAGCTTCGGCGCTTCGCCGAGCGGACCGACATCAGGGTCGTCACGACCTTGATGGCCCGTGGCGCGTTCCCCGACGACCACGATCTGGCGCTCGGCATGCCCGGGATGCACGGCAACTACACCGCGGTCACGGCCATGCAGCAGGCCGATCTGCTCATCGCTCTCGGCAGTCGGTTCGACGACAGGGTCACGGGCAAGCTCGACGGGTTCGCTCCCGACGCCAAGATCATCCACGTCGACATCGATCCTGCCGAGCTCGGCAAGGTGCGCAGCGTCGATGCCGGGATCCGCGGCGATGCCGGGCGCGTCATCGACCAGTTGCTGGCCGAGCTCGATCGCCGCGGTGTCGAACTCGCCGACAGCTCCGCGTGGAAGGCCACGATCAGCGGATGGCAGGAGCGCTATCCCCTCACCTATTCACAGTCCGAGCCCGGCGAGCTGTTGAAGCCACAGTTCGTCATCGAGCAACTGCGCGACCACTCCCCAGAGGACACGATCGTGACCTCGGGGGTGGGGCAACATCAGATGTTTGCCAGCCAATACTGGAAGTTTCGCCACCCGTACACCTGGATCAACTCGGGCGGGCTCGGAACGATGGGCTTCTCGATCCCGGCTGCGATCGGCGCCAAGGTTGGTATGCCTGACCGCACGGTGTGGTCGATCGATGGTGACGGCTGTTTCCAGATGACCGCTCAGGAACTGGTCACTGCGTCGATGGAGAACATCCCGATCAAGGTCGCGCTTTTGAACAACGCCTACCTCGGCATGGTCCGCCAGTGGCAGGAGATGTTCTACGACGAGCGTTATAGCGAGGTGCATCTCAGCCACGACCTGCCCGACTACGTGGGCTGGGCCAAGGCCATGGGCTGTGAGGCGCTGCGGGTCGAGTCCCCTGAGGAGGTCGAACCCGCCGTCGCCAAGGCCAACGAGATCAACGACCGGCCGGTGGTGCTCGAGTTCCGCACCGAGCCCCGAGAGAAGGTGTTTCCGATGGTGCCGGCTGGGGCTACCAATTCGGAAATCATGGTCGACCCATCGCAGGGAGAACCGGGAGCGGCGCTGTGACCACACACCACACCATCGTCACGACCGTCGAGAACAAGCCGGGTGTACTGGCGCGGGTCTCGGGGCTGTTCGCTCGACGCGGCTTCAATATCGAGTCGCTGGCGGTCGCCCCCACCGACGATGAGCGGTTCAGCCGCATCACCTTTGTGGTCGATGTCGCCTCGACACCGCTCGAACAGATCGTCAAGCAGCTCGACAAGCTCATCAACGTCGTCGACATCGTCGAGCTCCCGTCCGAAGAGGCCGTGGCACTCGAGTTGATGATGGTCGGCATTGAAACGACCGAGACCTCAGCGGTGAAGGCGATAGTCGAGGACTTCGACGCCACCGTCGTGGAGGAAGCCGGCGACCGCCTCATCATCTCGAAGACTGCGGCACCGAGCCGGCTCGACGACTTCGAAGATCAGCTCCGCCCGTTCGGCATCGCCGATCTGCAACGCACCGGCCGGGTCGCGTTGCGATCGCACGCTGCAACGGCAGGCTGAGACACCAATAGCGGCCGTGGTGGTCGCGACAACCCGAAAGGCACACCGTGGCGAACATCTACTACGAGGCAGACGCCGACAGGTCCCACATCGCGGGTCGCAAGGTCGCGATCCTCGGATACGGATCGCAGGGCCACGCCCACGCACTCAACCTGAAGGAATCGGGTGTAGACGTGCGAGTCGGGTTGCGTGACGGCTCAGGCTCGCGGGCCAAGGCCGAGGCTGCCGGTCTCGCTGTGGCCAGCATCGCCGACGCGTCCGCAGAGGCTGACCTGATCATGATCCTGCTTCCCGACACCGAGCAGGCATCGATATACGGAGAGCACATCGCACCGAACCTGTCGGCCGGCGATGTGCTCGCGTTCGCCCACGGGTTCAACATTCGGTTCGACCTCATCGACCCGCCCGCCGACGTCGACGTCGTGATGGTCGCGCCAAAGGGCCCGGGTCACCTCGTGCGGCGCACATATGTCGAGGGTGGCGGTGTGCCGTGCCTCATAGCTGTCGAGACCGATGCCAGCGGATCGGCCAAAGAGATCGCTCTTGCCTATGCCGATGCCATAGGCGGCGCCCGTGCCGGCGTTATCGAGACGACCTTCACCGAGGAGTGCGAGACCGATCTGTTCGGCGAGCAGGTCGTGTTGTGCGGCGGAACCACGTCGCTGGTGCAGAGTGGGTTCGAGACCCTCGTCGACGCCGGCTACCAGCCGGAGGTGGCCTACTTCGAGTGCCTCCACGAGCTCAAGCTCATCGTCGACCTCATGTACGAACAGGGCATCGCTGGGATGCGCTACTCGATCTCAGACACCGCCGAATACGGCGACCTCACCCGCGGGCCCCGTGTCATCGACGATCACGTGCGCCAAACGATGCGTCAGATTCTTAACGAAATCCAGGACGGCTCGTTTGCAGAGGAGTGGGTAGCCGAGTCCAAGGGCGGGCGCCCGAATTTCCACCAGCTGGAGGAGGAGGGACAAAAGCAGCGCATCGAGGTCGTCGGCGCCGAGCTGCGCGAGATGATGCCGTGGATCTCCCAGGGCAAACAAGACGTCCGCGACGCGTCGGGCGGCCAAGGGTGATGCGAATTTCGATCGAAAGGGAAACCCTTTCGATCGAGTTTGGTCGAGCCTGCGGCGCTGACAAGGGCTCTGCAGCTGACAACTGCAGAGCCCTTGTCAGCTGACCGGGGGCTCCGGCGCAAGGCCTCTGCCCCCGGACCCCCGCCGGCGCTTCGCGTCCTCATGCGACGTGATGTTGGTCGGGGCAATGTCACGGCAGCTTGTCGCGTGGGTGGCGCGCACATAGGGTTCCCCGGACCAGCCGAGACCGAGGAGCACCGACATGAGCGCCGACTGGGGATTCGAGACCAGACAGATCCACGCCGGGCAGCAGCCCGACTCCGAGACGGGCGCGCGAACCGTGCCGATCTACCAGACGACCTCCTATGTCTTTCGCGACCACGAACACGCGGCGAATCTGTTCGCGTTGTCCGAGGTCGGCAACATCTACACCCGCATCATGAACCCGACCCAGATGGTGCTCGAGGGCCGACTACAGGCGCTCGAAGGCGGAACCGACACCGCTATCGGCATCCCGGGTGCCCTCGCGCTCGCCTCGGGCCAGGCCGCGGAGACCCTCGGCCTGTTGAACCTCGCCGAGTCGGGTGACCACGTCGTCGCTTCCTCCTCGCTCTACGGGGGCACCTATAACCTTCTGCACTACACGCTGCCGAAGATGGGCATCGAGGTCACCTTCATCGAGGACCCCGACGACCTCGACGCTTGGTCGGGTGCCATTCGCGACAACACCAAGGCGTTCTACGGCGAGACGATCGGTAACCCGAAGAACGACTGCCTCGACCTCGAGCGGATTTCGAAGATCGCACACGACGCCGGGATCCCATTGATGGTCGACAACACCGTCCCGACCCCCTATCTCATCAACCCGCTCGAGTGGGGAGCCGACATCGTCGTGCACTCCATGACCAAGTTCATCGGCGGTCACGGCAACAGCATCGGCGGGGTACTCGTCGACGGCGGCACATTCGACTACGCCGCATCGGGCCGGTTCCCCAACTTCACCGAACCCGACCCGAGCTATCACGGCCTCGCCTACTTCCCGGCCCTCGGTCACGGTTCTTACATCCTCAAGGCGAGGGTGCAGTTGCTCCGCGACCTCGGCTCGGCGATCTCGCCGCAGAACGCCTTCTACTTCCTGCAGGGCCTCGAGACGCTCAGCCTTCGCATGGAGCGGCACTTCGCCAACGCGCAAAAGGTCGCCGAGTTCCTCGAGGCCCACGATCAGGTCGAACGGGTGCAATACGCTGGCCTGGCATCGAGCCCCTGGCATGAGCGTGTCAACAAATACGGCGAGGGTCGCGGCTACGGCTCGGTGCCGGCGTTCATCATCAAGGGTGGAGCCGAGGCGGGTATCAAGTTCGTCAATGCTCTCGAGCTGCACAGCCACGTCGCCAACATCGGCGACGTGCGCAGCCTGGTGATTCACCCCGCGTCGACGACGCATTCACAGTTGTCCGAAGACGAACAGAGCGACACCGGTGTCGAGCCCGGGCTCGTGCGCCTGTCGGTCGGACTCGAGTCGATCGACGATATCCTCGCCGACCTCGAGATCGGCTTCGCCGCCGCGAAGTAGGTCAGGCCGCGAAGTGGGTCAGTAGGAGCCGCGCTGGAGGATGACCGCCGGGATGGTACGCAGCATGATCATCAGGTCGGTGAACAGGGTCCAGTTGTCGACGTAGTACAAGTCGAGCTGGCCGTAGTCGCCGCCGGCGTCGCTGCGACCGTTTACCTGCCACATACCGGTGATGCCCGGCGAAACCCTCAGCCGGTTGTGCAGGCTCTGATCCCACTCCGCCACCTCCGACGGCAGCGCCGGTCGGGGACCGACCATCGCCATCTCACCCTTGATCACGTTGATCAGCTGGGGGAGCTCGTCGATGGAGGTCTTGCGCAGGAGGCGGCCGACCTTGGTTATGCGCGGGTCGTCCTTGATCTTGAACAAGGGGCCCTCGGCCTCGTTGAGGTGCCGCACGTTCTCGAGTTGGTCTTCGGCATCGACGACCATCGTGCGGAGCTTGTAGACCTCGAACTCCCTGCCGTCACGGCCGACTCGCACCTGCTTGAAGAAGACTGGTCCCTTGCTCGTGGTCTTGATGGCGATCGTGGCCAGCAGCATGATCGGCGACGCGAGGATCGACGCGACCACCGCGCTGACAACGTCGAACGAGCGCTTGGCGACGGCGCGCCAGCCGTGGCGTCGTACCGGCTCGATGTAGACCATGGGGAAGCGGCCGAGCGGGCGGATAGTGAGCCGATCGGATGCGATGTCGCACAGAGTCGACGAGAGCTCGACGTGCACGCCGTTCTCGGTGAGCGTGCGGATTAGCTGGTTGGAGGTTCCGATATCGACAGCTGTTGCGGCGATGATGACCCCGACAGAGCCGGTCTCCTCTAGTAGCCCGAGGATGCCCTCGGCGTCGCCGAGGCGGTCTTCCATGGGCACGTCGCTCGATGGCAACAGGTCGGACGCGAAGCCGACGACCTCGTATCCGAGCACCGGGTCGCTGTCGAGCATGTCGCGCACGAGGTGTCCCTCGGCGTTCTTGCCGATTATGACGACTCGCCGCAACATGCTGCCGTTGAGCCGCGATCGGCGGAAGACGGCTCGAGCGATGAGCCGCTCGGCCGCGACGAGAGCGATGGTGATGACCGTCGCGGTGATGATCCACGTACGGGCCAGGCTGATCTTGGCCATGATGCTCGCCACGCCGATGACGACGAGCGAACCACCGATCGCTTTGAGCAGCCGCCAGCCCTCGTCGACTCCGCGAGTGATGAAGCGGGCCTTGTAGAGCGACTGGTTGGTGAACATGATCGGCCAGACCGGTGCGGTGACGATCAAGAGCAGGAAGTATGTGCGGTTGCTGACCGGATCGCCGGGGTTCATGTGGCCGTGGATGATGACCGAGGCGATGAGGCTCAACGCGATGGCGTTCAGGTCGGCTAGGACGAGGGCGGTTTTGCGCGAGCTGACGTTCTTCGCAGGCCGGAATTCGCCCTCGTAGCGCTGATGGACCGGGTGGATTCGGACCAGGCGACGCTCATTGTCCGTATCACGATCGGCCTTCGCCGGATCGTGAGGTGAGGCTGTGAGCATGCTTGCAGATCCCTCCGGATAGGTCTCGTCCGTCGAGGATAGAAACCCAGCCCCCCGGTGTCAGTGGGCCAATGTTCCCATATTGCGCGCCCGACTGCGAGCTGTCTCACGGCCGATTGCGATTCTTTTCGGAACCGTCCGAGAACTTAGTTCAACAGTAATCGTTGTCGGGCGCCCAAATGATTACGTTTCGATGACTCTCTGTGTTCAATCGACCGGGGTAGTCGAAACGTGAGCCGGTCGCAGCCTGTCATTTCAGGGGTGTGACCGATTGGCACACGGAGCGCGGTGCCACGCGGAGTGGCCGGCGGCACGCGCGGGGTGTTGTCAGCGGCTGCGCGCTCCGGTGCGGGGGCCGTAGCCGGGTGGATCGAACGGGGGGATCTCGCTGCTCTCCTCGGCGAACAATGTGTTGATGTTTGCTGCTACGTCGTCGATCTCGAGCCGTTGCCCGTCACCGCGGAATTCGGAAACGACGTGCCAGCGTTTCGCGAGCCACATGCCGTCGAGCGCGACGATGAACACCTGGCCGTTGATGTGAGATGAGGCGTCGGAGGCAAGCCAGGTCACGAATGGTGCAACATTGGCCGGGTTGTACTTGTCGAACTCATCGGGATCCTCGGGCGCAGCCATGCTGGGGAGATAGTCGGTGAGCCCGGTGCGGGCGCGCGGGGTGACGACGTTTGATGTGACGCCGTATTTCTCGAGCTCGCGCGCGAGCGTGATCGCCATCGAGCAGATGCCGCCTTTGGCTGCGCTGTAGTTGCTCTGGGCTGGACCGCCGAACAGCCCCGACTCGCTGGCTGTGCTGATCAGGCGTCGCGGCTTCTCGTTGCCGGCCTTGGCCTGTTCGCGCCAGTATGCGCTGGCGTGGCGGGCCGGGCACCAGTGTCCCTTCAGGTGCACGTCGACGACGGCGTCGAAATCGTCTTCGGACATCGAAAACGACATTGCGTCGCGCAGGATTCCTGCGTTGTTGACGACGATGTCGAGGTCGCCCCACGAGTCGATCGCTTCGTCGATCATGGCCTTGGTCGCGTCGAAGTCGGAGACCGAGCACGTGTTGGCGGTAGCTGTACCGCCAGCCGCCGTGATGTCGGCGACGGTTTCGCCGGCGCCGTCGGCGTTCAGGTCATTGACGACCACCTTGGCCCCTTCGGCCGCGAACATCTTGGCGTACTCGCGCCCGAGACCGCCCCCCGCCCCGGTAACGACTGCGACCTTGCCATCGAGAACTCCCATTCGGCGCTCCTCACTCTCGTGTGTGAGCGGACACTACCCCCGGCCCCCGGCATTTCTGAACCCTGGGGTGTCGTATACCGCACTGGAGGGTTCAGAAAAGTCTGGTGTTGGAGATTTCTGAACCCTGGGGTGCCGTATACCGCACTGGAGGGTTCAGAAAAGTCTGGTGTTGGAGATTTTAGAACCGGTGAGGACGGCGAGCGGCTAGTCGACGGGGATCCAGACGAGGCGGAAATCGTCGATGGAGATGTCGGTCTTTTCGAGGCCGACCTCGAACTTTGCGATCTCGGTCGCTGCGTCCTCCCATGTCTCCTGGATCTCCAGCAGCGTGTCGGTGAGCTCCACCTCGAGCGCCTCGTGCTCGTCGACCTTCTCGGCCAGGCGGTTCTTGGCGGTCTCGACGCGTTCCGCGGCCGTCGCGCTCTGCCGCCGCTTCGACGACGCACGCCGCACGCCACCGAGGATGCTGCGAGTGCCCTTCCTGCCGCCGAGGAGCCCGCCGAGCACGTCCATCGCACCCGACAACAGCTCTTCGCCCTTGCGTCCCGACGCGGTCTCCTTGGTCTCGCGCACCTTGTCCTCTGCCTTCGCAATGGCGGCCTCGATGCGGTCGAGCTTCTTTTCGAGCGAGGCCCTGATCTTCGCGGCCTCCTCATCGGCCCTGTCGTCGGCGGCGGCCTTGCACCTCTCGACGAACTGCTTTTCGGTCTCGCCGACTCGCGAATAGAGCTTGAGCTCCTCGTTGTGGAACAGCGTGACCGACTCGTTGCGGTACAGGTGGTCCTTGAGAGCGCTCTGGGCCTTCTTGAAGAAGGTCTTCGTGTCGACGCGGGCGTCGGGCAGCACATAGATGGCGCCATCCGGCGCAGCGGGTCGCAGGTCGCGGTCGTCGTAGTCGACCGCCACGATCTCCTGGTCGCTCGGTGCGTCGGCGGCTGGGAAGACCACCGCCTCCCATTCGGCATCGTGGCGTAGGTCGGCCTTGGTCTCGTCGAACAGCAGGTTCACGCGTGCGGCGAGCCCGGCGGCGAGCCGGGTGCCGCCCGGCGAAGCGCCGATCTCGGCCGCCCACGGTGCTGCGGCGTCGAGGTAGCAGACCTCGGTGCCATCGGCGGTCTTCGGCGCGACCGCCGATTCGCCGTCGCCGATCTCGGTCGCCGGTGTTGCCGGCACGGCGGCTGCCGGCGCGGGCGCAGCAGGTGCCGGTTGGGCAGCTGCATTGTCCGGAGCGGCCGCGCCTTCCGGAGATGCCGCAATGTCGGCAGCGGCTGCCGCATCGGGGGAAGCGGCGGTTTGACGGGCGGGGTCGTCGCCGGTCAGTCGGGCGATCTGATCGCGGCTGAGCGGACCAGCGAGATACGACATCGCCCAGCGGGTCGTGAACAGGGAAGGCGCATCAGCCCGAGTCTGATGCAACACGAACTGGCGCTTGTCGAGGCCGCTGATCGTGTTGTCGAGCTCGCCGACGTCGACCTCGCCCGACGCCGCGGTGAGTCCATCGAGCAGGCGGGCCTTGTCCTGTTCGGTCTGGAGGCGGCCGATCATCCACGTGCCCGCGTTGGAGATCGCCTTGTAGTCGATGTCGACCGGGTTCTGCGTTGACAGCACGAGTCCGACGCCGAACGCCCTGGCTTGTTTGAGGATGGTCAGAATCGGCTTCTTGGCCGGCGGCTGGGCAGTGGGGGGCACGTAGCCGAACACCTCGTCCATGTAGATGAGCGCACGCAGCTCGGGTGTGCCCGGCTGCGCTCGCATCCACGTGATGACCTTCGACAGAAGTAGGGTGACGACGAACTGGCGCTCGGCATCGGCGAGGTGGCTCAGCGAGAACACCGACGTTTTCGCCCCGTCTGTCGTGTCGAGCAGCGACGCGATGTCGAGCGGTGCGCCCTCGGTCCACGCAGCAAACGCCGGCGAGGCGAGCAGGCCGTTGAGCTTGAGCGCGAGGGCTGTGCGGTCGTCGGAAGGGTAGAACGACTCGAGCTCCATCACGCCGAGCTTCCGGATGGGCGGGGTCTGGATCTGGCCGACGAGCGTGGGCAGGTCTAGGTCGGTGCCGTTGTTCCATGCGTGGAAGATGAGGTTCGACAACAGGATGTGTTCGCGACTCGACAGTGGATCGGCGGCGATGTCGATCATGCCCAACAAGCTGGTGACGAACCCCTCGATCTCGTCGTTCAGAACCTCGACGTCGGTGCCCGCTGGGGGAGCGGCGAGGCCTCCGATGAGGTTCACGGGCACCCCGGCGGTCGACCCCGGCGTGTAGATCGTCACCGGGCGCTCGTCGAGCCGTTGCATCTCGGGCGTGCCGATGCCCCACCCCTCGAGGCCACTTCGCCAGGTCTCGGCGACCGCAGCGGCGTGTTCGGGCACGCTCACGCCGTCGCGTTCGGCATCGGCGGGGTTGACCCACGGCTCGAAGCTGGCGGGTGAGAAGTATGGGAACACCAGGTCGAGGTTCCCCATGTCGCCTTTCGGGTCGATGACGATCGTGGGGATGCCTTGCAGCAGGGCTTCCTCGATGGCGATGATGCCCAGGCCGGTCTTGCCCGACCCTGTCATGCCGACGATCACCCCGTGGGTGGTGAAGTCTGACGCTTCGACGAAGGTGCGTTCGCCAGTGCGATCCCGGCTGGTCGCATCGAGGTCTCCACCGATGAACAGGTGTCCGTCGGGCATGTCGGTCATGTTCGGTCCCCGGTTTCGTGAAATGCGGGCTCGATGATTATTCCAGAACAGCTCAGCCGTCGTGGTCGTAGGCGGACCCGGTCGGCCAGGATCTCGAGGCCAACGCGAGCGAAGCGCCGTAGACCATCAACACCGCGGCAGATGCGAGCAGCGTCTTTCGCTCGCCGAGGCCCAGCCCGTCGTCGTCGGCGACATACCCCAACATCAACGTGCCGATCCAAACGAGGCCACCCCAGGCGATTCCGAACAGCGACATGACCCGGCCGCGCATGCTGTCGGACACGATCTGTTGCAGCAGCGTCTGAAGCGTGGTCATCGTCGCGAAGTAGCAGAAGCCCAACACGACCTGCCATGCGATCGCGAAGCCCAGCGAACCCGACAAGGCGAACCCGGCGAGACAGAATCCATAGACGAACAGGGCGAGCGTGCCCCGACGCATGCTCGCCTCGCGTTCGGAGTAGCCGACGGTGACGGCGCCGACGATGGCGCCAACGCCGGTCGAGGCGACGATCAACCCAAACCGGCCTTCGGGTTCCCCCAGCACGTCGCTGGTGAACGACGGGATCAGAGCGGTGTGGGCCACACCGAACACCGACGCTACGGCGACTGTCACCACCGCCCACAGCGCCGGCGGCCGGCTCTTCGCGTGGTCGAAGCCGAGCGCGATCCGCTCGAACACGCCGGCCGAATCGGGTTCGATGTCGTGCGCTGGCACCCTCACGCGGGTCATGAGGGAGGCGCTGACCGCTGTCGTAGCGGCGAACGCCGCGAAGCCCAGCTCGAAGCGGCCCGAGGCGATGACCGCGGCGGCCAGAATGGGGCCCGCGACGCGTGTGAGGTTCTGGACGGCTGCCTGAATCGAGATAGCGCTCGGCACGTCGCCCGGCGCGACGCTGTTGACCACTAGGGCACCGGCGGACGGTCCGAGCATCGAGAATGACGAACCCAGCAGCAGCGCGAGGAAATAGATGAGCGCGAGCGACGGGGCGTCCTGAGTGAAGGTGAGCACCGCCAGGGCGGTAGCGGTGAGCGAGGCCCCGGCGTAACACGCGACGACCACTTTGCGTCGCTCGACGCGGTCGGCGAGCACGCCGGCGAATGGTCCGATGACCAGCTGCGGGCTGAACAGCGCCGCGAACAGGAATGTGATCGCCAGGGTGTCGCCGTCGGCCGATCGTTCTTCCACGAGCCCTTGCAGCGTGACGTGGCTCATCCAGAATCCGATCTGCTGGATGAGAAACGCAGTGAAGATCAGGCGGAAGCTGGCGTGGCGAAACGCGATGAAGCCACGCCCGCGTTTGGATGTGACGAACCGTTGGACTCGTTCGCGCAGCACCGGGCGAGGTTAGCCGCGCCGGTGTCGAACCTCGGCGGGGGCTAGCTGAGGCGTTGGATGATCATGGCCATGCCCTGGCCGCCGCCGACGCACATCGACTCGAGTCCGAACTCCTTGTCGGCGTCGGTGAGGCCGTTGATGAGCGTTGTCATGATGCGTGCGCCGGTCATGCCGAACGGGTGACCGAGAGCGATGGCGCCGCCGTTCACGTTGAGCTTGTCGAGGCTGATGCCGAGCTCGTCGGCCGAAGGCAACACCTGAGCGGCGAACGCTTCGTTGATTTCGACGAGGTCGATGTCGTCGATGGTCATGCCGGCCCGGTCGAGCACCTGCTTGCAGGCGTCGATGGGGCCGAGCCCCATGATCTCGGGGTTCAGCGCCGATACTCCCGAGGCGACGATGCGGGCGAGCGGCTTGATGCCCAGCTCGGACGCCCGGGCGTCGCTCATGACCACGACCGCAGCTGCGCCATCGTTGAGCGGGCAGGCGTTTCCAGCGGTGACGGTGCCGTCGGGCCGGAACACCGGGTTGAGCTGAGACACCTTCTCGAGCGTCGTGCCGGCACGGATACCGTCGTCGGCGGAGACCACCGTGCCGTCGGGAAGCGTGTAGGGCGTGATCTCGTTCTCGAAGAACCCGCGATTCTGGGCTGCCTCGGCACGGTTCTGCGACGCCACGCCGAATTCGTCCTGAGACTCGCGCGACACGTTCTTGTACTGGGCCACGTTCTCGGCGGTCTGGCCCATGGCGATGTAGATATCGGGCAGGCCCGACGGTGGCGTCCAGGCGTCGGTACCTTCGCCCGTGCGGTCGGCGGTGCGGGCCTCGGCGTCGGCGAAGCGCTCGTTGTGCGGGCCACTGTCGGCGGCACCGTGGAGGTAGCGGCTGACCGTTTCGACGCCACCGGCGACGAAGCAGTCGCCCTCGTCGGCCTTGATGGCATGGGCGGCCATGCGGATCGTCTGGAGCGACGACGAGCAGTAGCGGTTGACGGTTACCCCGGGGGCGTCGAGGTCGGCAAGGACCGCCGCGGCGCGACCGATGTTGTAGCCGGCTTCACCGCCGGGCTGTCCGCAGCCCCAGATGACATCTTCGACCTGGTCGCGAGGCAGATCGGGAACCTTGCCCAGGACGTCGTCGATGATGAACGCCGACATGTCGTCGGGTCGGGCGTCGACGAGCGAGCCCTTGTTCGCACGCCCGATCGGTGTGCGCGCGGTCGAGACGATGACGGCTTCAGCCATGGCGAGGATCTCCCCTGATCGTTGTCCGGCGAAGGCTACCGGGAAGCGGCGCCGACCGCCGAGTGGTACCGGAGCGCTGGTGAAGCGTTGGGCCGTCGGTCCGAGCACCAATTGGGTTGTCGCCCAGACCTCGGGAACAACCATCAGCGGTCGTCTCTGGTCGATCCCGTTCGGGGGAGGGGACGCGCAGCTAGTGGTCGACATCGGTGACGGGTACCGAGGTTTCACCCAGCGCGCCGACGATTCCATCGCCCTCCTCTTCAGCGATCGGGTGGTCATCGTCGGCACGCATCTCGTGGCCGACCTCTACGGCTATCTGACCGGCTGACCGCACCCTGTCGCCCGTCGGTCGCACCACCCGGCTTCACCGGCGGCGTAGGGTTTGGAGGTGACATCGGTTGTTCGTCTCTGCGCGCGTTCGTTTCGGCGCGTGGTTGCCATTGCGACGCTCATCGCCGTCGCCGGCACACCCGTCGTCGCACATGGTGCGCAATCGGTCGACGGCCTCACTGTCGAATCCGACATCACCTACACGATCTCCGCGGAACAACAGCGTGTCGATGTGCGCGCCGAGGTGACGTTGACCAATACGAAGCCCGATCGTCGGGTCGGGAACTACATCGAGTACTACTACTTCGAGGGCTTCTCACTTCCGATTCCAGATGGGGCGGCGTCGATCGAGGTGGTGTCGGACGGGTCGTCACTCACGCCCGAACTCGACGACGCCGAATCGCCGTTCATCGATCTCGCCGCGATCCGTTTCCCGACAAATCTGCGCTATCGACAGACCCGCAACGTGACGCTCACCTACACGCTCCCCGGGGGCGAGCCCCGTAGCGGCGCCGACTACCGAATCAACGGCGCGTATGCGCTGTTCCCGGTGTGGGGTATCGGAGACCCCGACGACACGACGGTGAGGGTGGTGGCGCCGCTCGACTTCGAGGTCGAGACGTTCGGTTCGGAGCTGACAGAGACCGAGGCGTTCGGTCAGCGGGTGTTCTATGCCGAAGACATCGGCGATCCGCTCGACTTCTGGGCGACGGTGTCGGCCCGCAATGACGATGCCCTGGTCGAAACGCCGATCGAGCTCGACGAGGTCGACGCGTCGGCGAAGCTCCTCAGCTGGCCGGGCGACGCAAAGTGGCGCAACTTCATGACGACCCAGATCTCAGATGGGATCCCGGCGATGGTCGAGATCATCGGTCTCGATTGGCCGCACTCCGAATCGATCGAATTTCAGGAGGCGTTCACCCCATACCTCCATGGCTACAGCGGCTACTACATCACCGACGAGGACAACGAGGACGGTGCCGTGATCGAGGTCGGCGAGGATCTCGATCAGGCCACGGCGCTGCACGAGCTCGCACACAGCTGGTTCAACCCGGATGTGTGGGCCGAGCGGTGGATCTACGAGGGTTTTGCTGAGGAGGTCGCCTCACGTACCGCCGAGGCTCTCGGTGAGCCCCTCAGTGAACCGGGTGCGCCCGGCCCTGTCCCGCAGGGCGGCCCCGAGACGCTGAACGGGTGGTCGAAGAGCGTCTTCCGATTCGACCTGGAAGCCGAAGATGACGTGCATTACTACGACCGGGCGTGGAAGGTCATGCGCGAGCTGTTCGACGAAGTCGGGCCCGAAACGATGAGCGAGGTGTTCCAGCTCGTCGACAGCGAAGTGTCGGCATACGACAGCGGCGATCAATCGGTGACCATTCCGCGGCTGGCAACTTGGAAGAACCTGATCGACTACGTCGAGGTGTTCGGTGGTTCAGAAGGGGCTGAGGAACTGTTTCGCTCTGAGGTAGCGACCGACGATGATGCAGGCCGGCTCGACGAGCGTGCCGCGACGCGAGCGACCTACGAGAAGCTCGGCGAACGAGGTGGCGACTGGGACATCCCGGTCGTGGTTCGCCAGCGGATGTCCGACTGGCGGTTCGAACGCGCCGGCCAGCTCATCGAGGCGGCCGATGAGGTGCTCGATCGACGCGACGAGGTCGCCGAGGCTGCCGATGTGCTGGGCGTCGAGCTACCGCCGTCGGCTCAGGTTGCCTACGAGGATGCGACGACCAACCTCGATCAGGCGACCGAGCTGCTCACCGAATCGGCGAAGGGCCTTGAAGACCTCTCCGCGGCGAGGGCAACACTCGACGCCGATCGGTCCTTGTTTCAGCGAATCGGCCTGTGGGGCGAGGCCCCTGAGGACAAGTACGCAGCAGCCGTTGCGTTCGCCGAGGGTGATGAGATGGAGTCGACTTCAGAAGCAGCTGAGCGCGCAGCCGAGATCGTGGATGGGGCAGAGTCGACCGGCAAGAGTAGGGCCCTGTCAGCTGCCGGAGCGGTCGTCGGCGTCGGCTTCGTTCTGGCGGTGCTGTTGTGGATGGTCAGCCGTCGACGCAAACCCGAACAAGCGCAGCCTCGACCCGACGGGACGTGAACCTGTCACTCGGGTCGCTCGCATCGCGGTCTCAGGGGCAGTCGTCCCAGCCGGGATCTTCGCGATCGAGCCACGCGTCGAGGGCTGGGTCGCTCACCGTCAGGCACGTGTTGTAGCCGGGGCCGTCCTCGATGATGAGGGTGTTCACCGTGTCGGAAAGGCCGAGAAGCGGCGCTGTGATGTCGCCGGTCAGCTGGTTGCCGTTGAGGCGAAGCTCCCTGAGGTCGGGCAAGTCGCTGATCTCCAAGGGGAGCTCGGTGAGCTGATTACTTGACAGCCACAGAGTGTTGAGTCGGTCGAGACGGCCGATTTCCGAGGGAATCGCGGTCAGTTGATTGCTGTTGAGGTACAGCGCGCCAAGCCGGGAGAGGTTGGCGATTTCCGCCGGGATTGTTGTCAGCCGGTTGTTGCGTACGTCCAGGTGGTCGATTTGCGGGATGTTTCCGATCTCGGCGGGCAATGAGGTGAGTTGGTTATTGCGCAGGTCCAGAGTCCAGAGGAGGCTGGACAGGTTGCCGAACTCTGGCGGCAGCGTGGTCAGCTGATTGTTGGTCAGGCCTATGTTGAACAGGAGGGTGAGATTGCCGATTTCAGGGGGGAGCGTGCTCAGCTGATTGTGATCTAGCCCAAGACTGCTGAGGCGTGTCAGGTTGCCGATCTCGGGTGGGAGTTCGGTCAGCTGGTTTTGATCCAGCTCGAGGTTTGTGAGGCCGGTGAGGCTGCCGATTTCCGGCGGGAGCGCGGTGAGTAAATTCTCAC
Organism: Acidimicrobiales bacterium; assembly: GCA_965216815.1. Taxonomy (GTDB): domain Bacteria; phylum Actinomycetota; class Acidimicrobiia; order Acidimicrobiales; family SHLQ01; genus JADFOM01. The sequence goes on from OZ244202.1 coordinate 1,735,470, forward strand.
CAAGATCCAGATCGTCGAGGTTGGTGAGGTTGCCAATTTCGGGCGGGAGCGTAGTCAGCTGGCTGCCTTCCAAATGGAGACGTCCTAGCCCTGTCATGCCGCCGATTTCAGGTGGCAACGCCGTCAGGCCGCTGTCTTCGATGGATAGGTAGAACGGGTTGGTGATATTGCCGATTTCGGGGGGCAGCGTGGCCAGTGGGTTCTCGTCGAGTCGCAGGCTCAGGAGGTTGGGGAGGTCGCCGATCTCGGAAGGCAGCGCCGTGATCTGATTGTCGTCCAGGAACAGGCTCTTCAGCCCGATTAGCGCTCCAATCTCAGGGGGGATGGCGCCGCGCATCCGGCTGCCGTCGAGGTCAAGCTTGGTCACCTCACCCAGGTGGCAGAACACGCCATACCAGTCGCAGGGGTCGGTCGGAGTGTTCCAACCGGCGCTCCTCCACCAGTTCGGCCCATCGGTCGCGTTGTAGATGGCGACGAGGGCGTCGCACTGGGGCTGGTCGAGCTCGGTGGTCACCGGCGTACCTGCGATGGTGCAGCCTGAAACTGGGTCGTCGTTGACGATCTCTGCGAACCCCAGGCCCCAGAAACCGCCGGGTGAGGCGTTCACGTGGTTGCCGGTCGCCACGACGACATATTCATTCGGTTCGAACGCGTTGTCGCCGTAGACGAACACCTCGGCAAACTGTTGTGTTTCGCCTGGAGCAAACGTCGCTGTGCCCGATGCAGAGCGGTAGTCGCCCTCGGCGGCGGAGGCCACGTTCGCCGCGTCGGGCTCGATCGTCGTCCAGTCGACGGTTACGACCCGCCGCGATGGAGCGGAAAGCTGGAGCGGAACCGGCACATTCCGACCCGTGTGGGAGTACCCCTCGTCGACCGAGACGAGTCCCGGGACCACCGACGGAAGCGTGTCGTCGTCGCTGATTTCGGCAAATCCGAGCCCCCAGAAGCCGCCCACGTGAGCGTTGACGACATTGCCGGTTGCGATCACGACGTACTCGCTGTCCTCTTCGTCGAAGTCGTCGCCGTTGATCGTGATCTCGATGACGGTTTCGGTTTCGCCCGGCGCGAACACCAACTCGCCTGACGCAGCGACATAGTCGCCCTCCGACAAGGACGCAGCGCCGGCAAGGCCCGTATCGATCGTTGCCCAGTCGGCGCGAACCTCAGACGCGGATGGTTCCGACAGCGTGACAGGGATCTCAGCGGTGACCGTCGAACCCGCGGCGCCCTCTACGACCTCGACGGACCCCGGAACAACCCGCGGCAGCGATTGCGCGTGAGCGCTCGACATCCAGAAAGCGCCGACCGTCGCAAAGACTCCGATTGCTGCGAACGTTCTCTTCATGATCGTGGCTCGTCTCCCGATTCACGGTGTGCTCGCGGCATGCACGTCTATGAGGACCATGGTCGCACCCAACTTGCGTAAACCGTTTCCTATCCATCGGTCAGGCAGGAGGTGCATTGAGCAGGCGTGCCGGCCCGGCTAGCCCTCCAGCAGCGTGGGGTCAGCGCGCAACTCGGTGCGCACGGCGGCTTCCCAGAAACCGATGAAGCCGTTGCCGTCGCCCTGGCGGAAGAAGTCGAGCACCGGTCCCGACAGTCGCGACTCGAGCGGACCGTCGGAGATCGCCCGGGCATGCCATGCACGTTGGCAACGTTGTTCGAGAGCGACGGCCCGTTGGTGAGCAGCGCGCACGGTCGATCCGATCACCAACACGCCGTGACCTGCCAGCAAACCGATCTCGGCGTCACCGAACTGCTCGATCGCAGCAGCGGCCGTACCCCGTTCGTGCACCGCACCGCCGTACTCGTCGACGAGCACGACCTCGCCACCGCCGCCGAGCGCCGACGACTGGTCCATCGCCGGCGGCACCTCGCCGAGATCGGCCCACACCGTCGCGAACAACGGATGGGAGTGCACGACCACACCCACGTCGGGTCTGGCCCGGTGCAACTCGAGGTGCAGCGGGATGCCCAGCGGCGCCGGCCAGTCACCGTCGACCACGTCGCCGTCGAGATCGATTGCGATGACGTGTTCGGGGCGCAGTTCTTCCCAGTGGAGCAGCCATGGGTTGCACCACAGCGTCCCGTCGCCCCTGTTGATCGTGATGTGGCCGGCTAGGTGATCGTCGTAACCCTCCCGCCACAGGGCGCGAGCGAGCAGCACCAACTCCTGTTGCGGCGTCAGCGGGGGGATCAGTTGGTCCGGCGTCGGCTCGAACGGCATCTGCGTCACCCGGTGGGCAGAACCACGTCGGGAAGCGGGTGGCGGTAGAGCGCTGCGGCGTTCTCACAGCACATCATCCGGAGCTCGTCGGCGGGGATGTGGCCCCACGCGTCGAGCAGGACCTGTTGGGTGTGGGGCCACGTGCCGTCGCCGTGGGGGTAGTCGGTCTCGACCATGATGTTCTCGACGCCGATGAAGTGCCGCGTATCGATCGTGTGCGGGTCGTCGATCGTGCAGAACCAGAAGTTCCGGCGCAGCACGTCGGCCGGACGCACATCCCAGCCGAGGCCGTAGCCCGACCGGTCGACGATGTTGTCGAGGCGATCGAGCAGCATCGCGACCCAACCGATGCCGCCTTCCGACATGGCGATCTTCAACTCGGGGTGCTTCAGGGGATAGGCCGACCACAGCCATTCGGTGCACGCGCCCAGCGAGAGCTGTCCGAACAGGCTTGCGCTTATCTGCATCACCGGCGACCGCAGCGGAGGGATCTCGAGCCCTGAGCTGCCGACGTGCAGCGAGATCACAGTGTCCGTTTCGGCACACGCGGCGATGATCGGGTCCCAGAAATCGCGTTCCCACAGGTCGGGCATGCCGATCTTGTGCGGCCGCTCGGGCAGCGTCACCGATACGAACCCACGCTCGGCGTTGCGATGGATCTCCTTCACGGCCTCGTCGGCATCGCCCAGGTAGGTGATTCCACACGGGATGATCCGCTCGGGGTTCGGCGAGTACCACTCGGTGTACAACCAATCGTTCCACGCCCGCACCGCATCGACGCCGACCTCGCGGTCGTCGGCGTTCGCGAATACCCGCCCGCAGAACCCGGTGATCATCGAAGGGAAGTTGAGCATCGCCCAGACGCCCCCAAGGTCCATGTCGGCGATGCGTGCGTCGACGTCGTAACAGCCTGGGCGCATGTGCTCGAAACGGAACGGCTCGACCTTCACCGTCTCGGGTCGGCGACCGGCAACCGCGTTCATACCGACCTGCGAGTAGATCTCACCCTCGAACTCCCAGACCTCGTGGCCGTGCTCGTTCTCGATCAGCTGTGGCCCACGGTCGCGCAGACCAGGCCGCATGTATTCGGAGAACAGGTGGGGAGGCTCGACCACGTGATCGTCTACCGAGATGATCGTGAGGCTCGGTTCGACCGGGTCGGGGTCGGGCAGGAACAGCTCCGGGTCGAGGGTCGCTTTCATCTCGCCCGCAATCACACCCGACCGAAGCGGTTCGTGTCCACTCTCAGCCGGATCAGTGCCAGGCACCGCTCCGCGGTGCCTGGCACTGTCCTTGCCTTCTCCTGGCAGCGGGTTGGCAGACCGGGCAGGATTGGAGCGATGCAAGTAGACAGAGACGCCTTCCTCCCCGAGCCCGAACCGCGCGAGGTGCGCTACACCGTGATCTCGGTCGACGATCACGTCGTCGAACCGCCACACACGTTCGAGGGACGTCTGCCCAAGCACCTCGCCGATCGTGCGCCGAGCATCGTCGAAACCGAATTCGGTCACGAAGCGTGGGAGTTCGAAGCCGAGCGCTACACCCAAGTCGGCATGAACGCCGTCGCGGGCAAACCGAAGAGCCAGGAGATGGAGCCCTACCGTTTCGACCAGATGCGGCCCAGCTGCTACGACCCCGACGCGCGTGTGCGCGACATGGACATCAACGGCGTCTGGGCCGCGGTCAACTTCCCGTCGATGATCGCCGGCTTCTGCGGGCGGGTGTTCTTCAGCGCCAAGGATCCCGAGCTCGGCAAAGCCTGCGTACGCGCCTGGAACGACTGGATCTACGAGGAGTGGCACGGCACTCACCCCGACCGGTTCATTCCGCTCGGCATCGTTTACATGAGCGACCCGGTCGAGGCCGTAGCGGAAATCCGACGAAACGCCGAGCGGGGTTTCACAGCGTTGAGCGTGCCGGAAACACCACAGAACATCGGCCTGCCCAACCTTTGGGACCGAGATCACTGGAACCCGATCATCGAGGCGTGTGTCGAGACCGACACCGTGTTGTCGATGCACGTGGGCAGTTCGGGTGGTCACGACATCCCCGAGGGCTCGCCAGGGCTGCATCTGGGCGCGACGTTGTTCGGTCAGCTTTCGCTCGGCGCTTGCGCGCAATGGCTCTGGTCGGGGTATCCGAACCGCTACCCCGACCTCAAGATCGCGCTGAGCGAAGGCGGCATCGGTTGGGTCGCGATGTTGCTCGACCGGCTCGACAACATCATCGACCGCGCCGGATTCACCGTGCGCTGGGACGAACGACCCGCCGACATCCTCAAGCGCAATTTCTGGTTCTGCACCCTCGATGATCCGTCGACCATCGACACCCGTCACCGCATCGGCGTCGAGAACATCATGCTCGAGACCGACTTCCCCCACGGCGACGGCACCTGGCCCGACACACAGCAGACGATCGCCGACCTGTGGGGCCACATTCCAGACGATGAGGTTCGCATGATGTGCTGTGAAAACGCGGCGGGCCTGTATCGACATCCGCTTCCCGATGTCGTCCTCCCGAGCTGACCGATCGCAACGATGCTCCTCACGCCGAACGTCGAAGGAATTCCGGTGCCGCGACCGACCGGCGAGAGCAAGCACTACTGGACGGGCTGTCGTGCCGGCGAACTCAGGTTCCGCCGCTGCAACGGCTGTGATTCGGCGGTGTTCGAGCCTCGGCCGATGTGTCCGCGCTGCCATGGCACCGATCTCGGTTGGGAGGTCAGCTCGGGTGTCGGGACCGTCTACTCGTGGTCGATCGTGTGGCGACCGCAGACCCCGGCGTTCAACAGCCCGTACGCCCCGGCGATCGTCACGCTCGACGAAGGATTCGACATGCTCAGCGCCATCGTCGGATGCGACGCCGACGACATCCACGAAGGCCAGCGTGTGAGCGTCGAGTTCCACGAGGTCGACGACGTCATCACACTTCCGTTCTTCGCTCCGACATGAGTGACCCCCTGCACTCGATCGCTGTCGTTGGGGCGTTCAACACACGCCAGGCCCGCGACCTCGGCCGCACCACACGCGATGTGCTCAACGAGGCCGCGCTCGGTGCCCTGTCCGATGCTGGGCTAGGGGTCGGCGACGTCGACGCTGTCGTGTCGACCAAATCGCACCAGCTGATCTTCGATCTCGGTCTCGGATCGGTGCGCGCGGTGCCGGCGGGCCCCGACATCGATGGAGTACTGGTCGCCGCCGGCATGTTGGCCACCGGACAGGCCAGGGTCGTGCTGTTGGCCACTGCCAAGGCCGGTCGTGGGTTCGACCGCGCCTCGGTGGCCCCGTGGGTTCGGCCTGCGAACGAGTTCGTCGCTTCCTATGGGCTCATCACCCCGGCCGAGTTCGCGCTGATGGCCCGCCGGCACATGATCGAACACGGCACGACCGCCGAGCAGATGGCCGAGGTCGCAGCGACGATCCGCAACAACGGCCACACCAACCCCGAAGCGATCTACCACGAGCGTGGGCCTTTCACCGTCGACGACATCCTCGGCTCGCCGATGGTCGCCGACCCGTTCCATCTGCTCGAGTGCGCGACGACGTCGCAGGGCGGGTGCGCGCTGGTGATGACCTCCGCCGACCGCGCCCCCGACTGCGATAGTCGTCCGGTGTGGCTTCTAGGCGGTGGTTCCGATCGGTGCGGCCCGTCCTACCAGACGGCCCCGAGCTGGGACCGGGTCGGGTTCCACGGCGATGGTCAACCCGCCGGTTATGTCGGTCGCCGCGCCGCTCGCCAGGCGTTCGCGCAGGCAGGCATCGCCCCGGCAGACGTCGACGTGTGCGAGTTCTACGATCCGTTCAGCTTCGAGATCATCCGCCAGTTCGAGGCATTCGGTTTCTGCGCCGAGGGAGAGGGCGGCGAGTTCGTCGCCGACGGCCGCATCGGCCTCGACGGCGAATTCCCGGTGACCACCGACGGAGGGCTGATGTCGTTCAGCCACGCCGGGAGCTTTCCCCAGCAGCTCCAACGGGTCATCCGTGCGGTCGAACAAGCCCGGGGTAGCTGTAAGGCCAACCAGGTCGACGATGCGCAGATAACCATGTGCAGCAACGGAGGTTCCGGCGCGCTCTATACACAGGTGCTGATCGTGTCGAGCGAGCGTGCCTGACCAGTTGCCGTACGCCGGCGTCGAGGTCGTCGACGCATTGGGCGGGCTCATCGGTGGCTACTGCACCAAGATGCTGCGCGACGGCGGCGCATCGGTCACCTTGCTCGAGTCGGGCGATGGCGACGAGCTGCGGACATGGCGCGTTCGAGCCGCGGGCGACGCCGAGCCAGACGGCGAAGGCGGTGCGCTGTTCGCCCATCTGCGCGCCGGCCAACGAGCAGTGCGCGTCGACGAAGACGAGGCCCGAACCCGCTGGGCCTCGGCATCCGACTGTGTCGTCGTGGGAGCCACCGGCCTCGACGTCGATGCCCTTCTCGCCACAAACCCGGGCCTCGTCGTCGTCTCGGTCACCCCATACGGACGCGGCGTCGACCCCGACAGGCCGGCGACCGATTTCACACTCCAAGCCGATGCCGGCGGCTTGGCGGTTCGAGGTCGGCCGGGCGCCGAGCCCTACCACGCCGCGGGACGCACAGGCGACTGGTTCGCGGCAGCCGTGGCGGCAACAGCGGCACTGGCGGCGATGCGGCGAGCTCGGGACACGGGTGTGGGTGGCCTCATCGACCTATCGCGAGCCGAGTGCACGACGCTCGCGATGACGAACTACTCCTCTCTGCTCGCCGAGATGCGTGGGCCCAGAGGCATGAAGGGTCCACCTGCGATCACCGAGACGCCGGCGATCGAACCGACCAGCGACGGGTTCGTCGCTTTTACCACCAACACGTTCGAGCAGTTCTCGGCGTTCTGTCTGATGATCGGACAGCCCGAGCTGGCCGAACGGTTCGCCTCCGCAGCGTCTCGGCAACGGGCGTGGACCGAATGGAACGAGATCGTGCACGACTGGACGACCGCACGGACCACGGCGGAGATCGTCGAGCAGGCGGTGGCTCTGCGCATCCCCGTCGCTCCGGTGTGCAATGGCTCGTCTGCTCCGCAGGTCGACCACTTTGTCGAGCGAGGTGTGTTTCAACCCGCGGCGGACGGATCTTCGATCGCGCCTCGTCGGCCGTGGTCGTCGCCCGGCGTTCCGTATCCGCCGCCTGCGCCTCCGCCACCGCGGCCCGTGACCGAAGGCGAGCCACCCTCGCCTCGGGATCGCGCTCCAGTCAGCCCCGAGCCCGACCTGCCCCTCGCCGGGGTCCGGGTGCTCGACAACACCGCATGGTGGGCCGGGCCGATGGCGACCTGGGTGCTCGCGACTCTCGGCGCCGAGGTCGTTCACGTCGAGTCCACGTCGCGGCCCGACGGCATGCGGATGGTCGGAGGTGCCTTCCACGATCAGCCGCGCTGGTGGGACCGCAGCTGGTTCTTCCTCTCGGTCAACACGAACAAGAAGTCGGTGACACTCGACCTCGGTTCCGATACCGGTCGCGACATCTACCGTCGACTCGTCGCCGACTTCGACGTCGTCGTCGAGAACTACACGCCTCGGGTCTTCGAACAGTTCGGGTTCACATGGGATCAGCTGAGTGAGATCAACGACCAGCTCGTGTTCGCGCGGATGCCGGCGTTCGGGCTCGACGGACCGTGGCGCGACAGGTCGGGCTTCGCACAGACGATGGAGTCGCTGTCGGGTCTCGCCTGGGTCACAGGGCACGTCGACGATCAGCCCCGGCTACAAGGTGGGCCATGTGACCCGAACGCCGGTGTGCACGCGGCGTTCGCCATCGTTGCGGCGCTCGAACATCGCGATTCGACCGGACGGGGCGCGCTGGTCGAGATCCCCATGGTCGAGTCTGCGCTGAACGTCGCGGCCGAGCAGGTCATCGAGCACAGCGCCTATGGCAACCTCATCGATCGCAACGGCAACCGCGGCCCCTACGCCAGCCCGCAGGGGCTCTTCTCGTGTCGCAGCGGGACGCTTGCGCTCGCCGTGACCGACGATGCGACTTGGGGCTCGGTCGCCCGATTGATCCACGGCCTCGCCGACCTCGACCGCCACCGTGACGCCGATGAGATCGACGAGGTCATCGCGACCTGGGGGAGCGAGCGCGATGCGGCGGTCGCAGCCGAGGAACTGCGGTCCGTCGGGGTGCCGGCAGCGGTCGTGCGCGACCCCCGACGCACGCCGGATCACCCCGACTACCGGTCGCGTGGCTTCTACGAGCGGATCGACCACGACGTGGTCGGAGCTCACACGGTCCCTGGGCTGCCGTTCCGACTCACCGGCGTCGACCGATGGGTTCGCCGAGCGGCCCCAACCCTGGGTGAACACAACGCCGAGATCCTCGCCCGCATCGGCATCGGTGAAGCCGAGCTCGCCGCGCTATCCGAAGCGGGAGTGACCGGCACGTCGATCGCTATTTGATGACGGCATCAAGAACTGATTCGACTCGTTTCGCCCCGAAACAGCGGAATACGAAGAGCGCATTCGCCGTTCTTACCGAAACGATCCCTGAGCTTTCCCCCGTGACCCGGTCACGTTGGTTGTGCGGCCTGGGCCGCTTGGGGTTGGGACTGGGTTTCCCAGTCGATGGGTGAACGGTAACCGAGGCTCGAGTGGAGCCGTCGGGTGTTGTATCGGTTGATCCAGCCGAAGATCGCGCGGCGGGCCCCGGCTCGGTCTTCAAACCGGTACCGGTGGATCAGCTCTCGTTTGAGCGACGAGAAGAACGACTCGGCGACGCTGTTGTCCCAGCACACCCCGGTGCGGCCCACCGATTGGACCATCATGCGATCCGCGAGGGCTTGGCGGTAGTCGCCGGCGAGGTATTGGGCTCCGCGGTCGGAATGAAAGATGATCCCGACGGTGCGGCCACCTCGTACTCCGGCCGCCATCTCGAGCGCGTCACAGACGAGCTCGGTGCGCATGTGGTCAGCCATCGCGTAGCCGATCAGGCGTCTTGAGCCGAGATCGACAACGGTGGCCAAATACAGCCAGCCCTCACCGGTGCCGATTGTCCTCCTAATCGAGGTGACCGGCCAGAAGGGGGATGCTCAAACAAGCGGAGGAACATCAAGGTGTCCCACGAAACGGGGGAACTCCAAGCGGCGCCGGCGCCGTAGGTGTAGGCGCCGACGGCCCCACTCGCTTCTCACTTCTGCGCCCGGTCTCGTAGGTCGTCTCGCCACTCTCGCCAATGAGAACGCCAGCGCGCCGACATCAAGACCGCAGCAACAAGAAACCCGACTCCAAACAAGACGTCCGATGTCGAATCAAAGCGAGAGATGGCCACAATGCCTCCGAAAATGCATACGGCAGCAAGCAGGCCAAGCCTCACAAGATAGTTGAGCTTGACCCCGGACCCGTGTTCTCGCCTAGTCACCAATGCGTGCTCCCGCCCACAGAACGCATCTACGCCCGTCGCCAGAGCAGATAGTTGGGGTGGAACGCCAAATGCTTTCCCCAGCTCAACGCTTGCCCAGCCCTCCAACACTTGTCCTGCCGACTCCTCAAATTCACCACGTACGGCGGCCGCCTGTCTTGCGTCGACAGTGGCCGGTTGGATCGGTGAAATTGACGGGGTTGTTGCGGACGTAGGTGTAGCGGTTTAGGTCTTCTGGTTCGGCCGGGTCGGGGATGATGGTGTCGGTTTGGTTGAACCGGCCGATGGTGGGGTCGTAGTAGCGGGCCCCGTAATACATCAGGCCGGTCGAGTTGTCGTTGCGTTGACCCGTATATCCGATATCGGTACCCGACACGGCAGTTGTGCGTTCGGCTCCCCAGGGGTCATAGCGGTTCCGGTCAACCACCCCGGTCGCCGGGTCATAGGACGCTGCGACCGAGCCTTGATGGTTGGTGTACAACCACTTCGGATCAGAATTCGCAAAGAACGACTCCTGAGTGCCGATCGCCCTCCCAGCCACCGAGGTGGTTTTGCGGGCTGTGCGTGCCCCGGTTGTGTTGACCGTTGAGTGTTCGAACCCATGGGGCAGATACACCGTCGTCGACGTGCCGTCGTCGCGCAACACCCGGTTACCGTCAACGTCATACGCAAAGCTCGTAGCACCAGCAGACGAGGTGACCGTCATCAGTCTCCGATCGTAGCTGTAGCCCAACGTCTGAGCCGGTTCGCCGGCCAGGTGCCGGGCCGTCATGTCACCGTTGCCGTCATATCCGAAACTGTCACCACCGCTCGTTGAGGTCACCGCATGCGGCCCAGCGGTGCCAGCGCCGTAGGTGTAGGCGCCGACCGGGGTGCGGGACTTGAGGTTGCCGATCGCGTCATAGGAATAGGTGTGGTCGTAGCTGTCAGCGCCCGTACCGTCAGGGCTGACACAGTCGTTGCCGGTCGTGTAGGCGTGAGTGAGCCGGTCGGTGACGTCGTACTTGTAACACTCACGCTGTGAGAGGTTACGCCAGTCGGTCATCTGGGTGATGTTGGCGTTGTTGTCGTATTCCTGGATCCCGATGTCGACAGCGTCGGCGGTGCCTGTCGTGTCACCGCTGTCGTAGCCCTCGATGTTTCGGAGCCTGCCCAAGCTGTCGTAGATGTATCGTTGGTAGGCGCTTGGCCCGGTCCAGAGGTTGTAGCCCATCGGTATCCCCGCGACCTGTCCGGTGCGGTCATAGAACACAAAGAACGCGTATGCGTTCCCGCCGGGACGGCCCAGCGCTGCGAGCTCACCAGAACGATCCCAATACACGTAGTAGTCGCTCAAACCCAGGTTTCCGGTGTGGTCGGCGGGGTGTTGCACTTCTTTGATGAGCCCGCCGTTGTAGTAGTCGTAGGTTTGTCGGAACACCCCACCGCCGGTAGCGGCGGTCGCGATGGTGTAGGCGACCCTGGTTGGGCGACTCCCAGCGTCGAAGCTCTCGTAGTCGATGGTCACATCGTCTGGCCCGTCGAAATTGCGGCTACGGGTCAACACACCCTTTCGGATCGTCTCGTCATAGGTCCAGTCCGCTTCTACTGCGCCGCCGCCGCCGACTGGAACTGGGACTACGGGACTTTCTCAACACCCCAATAATCCCAGGCCAGGAGGCTTTCCGCGAGCACCACCCGAGCCGCTATGAAAGATCGTGGCTAACGGCTCAGCCAGTAGACAACGCCAATCAATGAGGCGACCGCGAGACAGAAGAAGGAGAGAGCAGCACCACCAACATGTTGGTTATCGCGAACGGACTGCCATGTCATCACCATGCCAAGTAGGTAGGGAGCAAAAAGGGGGGTGAGATATGCAATCTTGACCCCTAACGATCCGCTAGCAACAACTAGGGGACTTGCGCCAACGGCCACTACCAGACTCGCTACACACGCTGCAGCTAACAATGGCCTACGCCGACTAGACATGGCTAGCATCTCCTAGCAGACTCAAGCCCGGAATATGTATACGTATGCCAACACTGCGCAGCGGCGGCCATGTGCGACCACTGTAAACTTGCAGCCACCTCGACGACCGGGCTCGGCAATAGCGATTCCAGAGAGTCCTGAGGGCCGGCATAGGCGTTTATTTGGAGTCCAACCCAGCCATCATCGGTGTAGTTTATTGCGTCATTCGTGATGGTGAAAAAGATGAGTCCCCCTTGCGCAATGTGCCCAGGCAGTGCCCGGAAAGCCCAGCTAAGCTGTCGTAGCTGAACGCCCCAGCTCCAGGCACTTTCGGCTTTGCATCTCAGCAGGCAGCGACGAGGGGTGTCAGGTACTCGACGAGGTCAACGTTGCCCCTATCGTCGGCTAGATCTACCACCGACGAGACCTCTGAGCCGTCCCCTCGCCTACGCTCCGCCACATCCAAACAGGGGTCGACTCGGTGGTCGAGCAGCCACTGCGCGGTTGAAAGCCCACCATCGTTGTGTTTGTGAGCGGCACTCCCTGCCAACACGACAAGAGCGGAATCACCGCCATCGGTCAGTGCAGTCGGGTCTGCCCCGTATTCGACCAGCAGATCGAGCACATCTAGGCACTCCTTGCCAGCTCTTACAGCGTTGTGAAGCGCGGCGTCTCCGAACTCGTTGAAACGGTTGGGATCGCCGCCGTTAGCGAGAAGGTCTTCAAGTTCGGCGTAGCCGCACCTGCCGGCTGCTCTGGTCACCGGATCGTCTTCTGGGCCGAACGCACAGCCACCGACCGCAACGCACACAGCGACGGCCCAACCTACCCACCGCATGCGGTGACCTCACCCGAATCGAGACACCACAGATAGCCATTCTCGACGTCGAATATCAACAGCTGCTCGAGGTCGTCCTTGCTCTCCAACAACTCGGCCACGAAACTCCCACGCTCGTTGTTCAACAGATCCTTCCTCGTGTCGGCTTCACCATCAGACTGATCTGCCTCGTGTGCCTCACCGAGAGCAAGCGCAGCAGCCGCATCGATGCGACGCGTCACCAGCCCAATCCAATACGCATGCTGAAACGCGTTCTCCTCCTCCGGCGACCAGTCTCGTAACTGCCGCAGCTCGCGTGCAGCGCCGATCGCTCTTTCGCCGTCGCGGAGCGCTCCGTAGCAGTCCAAGAGACTCTGTTGGACACACCACCACAGTTGGTGCGGCCCCGAGCCTCGATCGGAATGGTCCGGCGACGCCTTACAGCCGTCTTGGCACCCATCGTCTGCAGGCTTGGCGCCACCACTCGGTGACCCGCGGCCACCTGAGCCCCTCGTCGTTCGTCTTGCTGGGTCACCGGTGCCGGGGACTCCGGTGTCGCCGGGGTCGTCTCCGGGTTCTACGCATTCTCCTTTTCTGGGTCCGGCGACGATGCAGTAGTTGCCGGTTGGGTCGGTGAGATTGACGGGGTTGTTGCGGACGTAGGTGTAGCGGTTTAGGTCTTCTGGTTCGGCCGGGTTGGGTACGATGGTGTCGGTTTGGTTGAATCGGCCGATGGTTGGGTCGTAGTAGCGGGCCCCGTAGTACATCAGGCCTGTCGTGTTGTCGTTGCGTTGACCCGTATATCCCACATCGGTACCCGACACGGCAGTTGTGCGTTCGGCTCCCCAGGGGTCATAGCGGTTCCGGTCAACCACCCCGGTCGCCGGGTCATAGGACGCTGCGACCGAGCCTTGATGGTTGGTGTAGAGCCATTTGGGGACGGGGTTCGCGAAGAACGACTCCTGAGTGCCGATCGCCCTCCCAGCCACCGAGGTGGTTTTGCGGGCTGTGCGTGCCCCGGTTGTGTTGTCGGTTGAGTGTTCGAACCCATGGGGCAGATACACCGTCGTCGACGTGCCGTCGTCGCGCAACACCCGGTTACCGTCAACGTCATACGCAAAGCTCGTAGCACCAGCAGACGAGGTGACCGTCATCAGTCTCCGATCGTAGCTGTAGCCCAACGTCTGAGCCGGTTCGCCGGCCAGGTGCCGGGCCGTCATGTCACCGTTGCCGTCATATCCGAAACTGTCACCACCGCTCGTTGAGGTCACCGCATGCGGCCCAGCGGTGCCAGCGCCGTAGGTGTAGGCGCCGACCGGGGTGCGGGACTTGAGGTTGCCGATCGCGTCATAGGAATAGGTGTGGTCGTAGCTGTCAGCGCCCGTACCGTCAGGGCTGACACAGTCGTTGCCGGTCGTATACGCGTGGGTCAACCGGTCGGTGACGTCGTATTTGTAACACTCACGCTGTGAGAGGTTACGCCAGTCGGTCATCTGGGTGATGTTGGCGTTGTTGTCGTATTCCTGGATCCCGATGTCGACAGCGTCGGCGGTGCCTGTCGTGTCACCGCTGTCGTAGCCCTCGATGTTTCGGAGCCTGCCCAAGCTGTCGTAGATGTATCGTTGGTAGGCGCTTGGCCCGGTCCAGAGGTTGTAGCCCATCGGTATCCCCGCGACCTGTCCGGTGCGGTCATAGAACACAAAGAACGCGTATGCGTTCCCGCCGGGACGGCCCAGCGCTGCGAGCTCACCAGAACGATCCCAATACACGTAGTAGTCGCTGAGACCAATATTGCCGAGGTGGTCGGCAGGGTGGCGCACCTCTTTGATCATCCCGCCGTTGAGCTTTCCCCCGTGACCCGGTCACGTTGGTTATGCGGCCTGGGCCGCTTGGGGTTGGGACTGGGTTTCCCAGTCGATGGGTGAACGGTAACCGAGGCTCGAGTGGAGCCGTCGGGTGTTGTATCGGTTGATCCAGCCGAAGATCGCTCGGCGGGCCCCGGCTCGGTCTTCAAACCAGTACCGGTGGATCAGCTCTCGTTTGAGCGACGAGAAGAACGACTCGGCGACGCTGTTGTCCCAGCACACCCCGGTGCGGCCCACCGATTGGACCATCATGCGATCCGCGAGGGCTTGGCGGTAGTCGCCGGCGAGGTATTGGGCTCCGCGGTCGGAATGAAAGATGATCCCGACGGTGCGGCCACCTCGTACTCCGGCCGCCATCTCGAGCGCGTCACAGACAAGCTCGGTGCGCATGTGGTCAGCCATCGCGTAGCCCAACAGGCGTCTTGAGCCGAGATCGACAACGGTGGCCAAATACAGCCAGCCCTCACCGGTGCCGATGTAGGAGATATCCCCCACCCAGGCCACGTCAGCCGCCCCAGGGCTGAAGTCACGATTGACCAGATCTGGTAACGGCGGGCAGTCCTCAGCCGGGATCGTGGTCCGAACCTTGGCAGGCTTGTGCACACCGACGATGCCATGGACCCGCATCAGCCGTTCAACCCGCTTGTGGTTCACACACCACCCCCGATTGGCTAGCTCGACTGTCATTCGCGGCGACCCGTAGGTCTCATCGAACTCATCGTGGATCTCTCGCATCTCCTGAACCAGCTCAGCCTCGGCCGTCTCAGCTTCGGTCGGTCCCGCGGCCTGGCGCGCCTGCCAGTCATAGAACGCCTGCCGGCTGACCCTGGCGACCTGACATGCGGCGGTGGTCGGGAAGCCTTCGGCCTTCCGGGCAGCGACCCAGCAGTAGCGGGTCACTGCCCCGACTCCTTCACCCAGAAGGCCGTCGCTCGTTTGAGCAGGTCTCGTTCCATCCTCAGTCGAGCGTTCTCCTTGCGAAGCCCGGCCAACTCTTGTTTCTCAGTGGTCGTCAAACCGTCGCGCTCACCCCGGTCGACACGGGACAGACAGCCTCAACTCACCGCATAGCTCATCCTCACCACCACTAGACCATCCACCACCTCAACGAGCGCGCACGACGCTTCGAAGCATGGATCTACGCCGGGGAGCGGCGCAAGATCACGCCTCTCAATGTGTGCCTCTACAGCAGAAACCGCCGAATCCACATCCGTCAACGGTTCAAGAACCCAGCTCCGCGAACACTCACGGACCCGACCAGCGCCACAGTCGACACTTGTCTCGACCTCCGACACCTCCACAGGCCACGGACGAAGGTGTCCCGGACCGACTGCCCTACTCGAACACGCCGCAGCGAACACAAGAGCTGCCACCACTATCCCCCGACGCATATCTACAAGCCTGCCGCCCACATCTACTCGCCGGAGTCCGACACGAGCGCCTCGAACGCAGCAACCCGGCGGTCAAACGTCGACGTGACTGTTCCAGCTGGGAACCCCGACGATCGCCAACCTGCCTCCTGATTCCTCGAATTGGCCGCAGCAGAGTAGGCGTAGGCCATGAAATCGGTGAACACCCCACGGTCAATGGCTGCGATGAGTGAGCGGTTCTCGGCGATACGGGCCGCGGACATGGTGGTCGGTGTACAGAATTCCTGACAGACCCTGACCTGGATGATGTGGAACACCGGGAAGCTCAATGTTCCTCGTCGCTGTCGTCGGACGTGCCAGAGATCGCTGCTTCGATCGTCCTGGAAGCACGTGGAGCCCCGTACACGCGAAAAGAGAAGATCTCGTCGCTCGTTCTAACGAGGAGAAGACCGGTCAAGAACCCGCGTCGCCCAAGGACCTCCACGATTTCCGAGCGATCTATGGTGATTTCTAGGTCGCCCTTGTGCAGCGTGCGATTCAGCGCGTTCGGCCTAAACCGGAGTTCGTGACCATCGAACTCAAGCCGTCTCACCATCGTCAGATCCGAAGATCAAATCGCCACCTAGCCCGAGCGAGCATGTCGGCGGTGCCTTGAGGCCGACCCACCCGGAACGATGGTGGGATGCGTCACCTGGTTCAGATCTCTCGTGTGACCTTTCACAGGTAACAGTCCAAACGTTCGGCCGTCCTGGCCCTTCTTAACGCTCAAGACCATAGTCGTCGTACGCATCTTGAAGGCCCTTAGGCAATTCATCAATAATCTTCGAGATTCTCGACTCCCACGCCAACCGAGTAAGAAACGGATCGACTATTCTGCTTTCCACGGCAATGCGGTCCTCCGTGTACTGCACCGCAGCGATCTCTGCGAGAACATCGATCACGGCGGTCTCTCTAGCCTCGGCCGTGTCGTCCAGGGCTCGACGAACCGCAAGCGCAACAAGCCGCTCAGTCAAAGCAGACTGAACCGCCGCCGATGAGCCATCGGGCTCCCGTTCAACCAGCATCTCGGCCAACGGATCAGCTTCGACGATCGCACTCAAAGCGGCCTCATACTCCGCTACCTCCTTCGGAGTGAGTGGACCGCTCATGCGACCTCGTGCAGGCCGGCTGGGTCGATGTCGAACAAGTTGGCCCCGCAACCTACACCGGTCTCGAAACACCTGACCCCCTCGATCACCATCGCGCCGAACATCGCCGAGTTGAGAAACCCACCTCCGAACCGCTGGCCGGTCGCGCGAACCGAATTCGGCGCGCCCCTCATCGAGCCCGGGTTCGACTTGACGAACTCCCGAACGTCCACCCGGTCAAAATCAACAAATAGCTTGCGGGCCGAGACACCTAGCCTCGCCGCCATCGCGTCTGCCCTAGCGATCTGCTGTCGTAACACACCTGCCTCCCGTTGGAGCAACTTGAGCTCCCGTTGGCTAAGCCCACCCCTTATCTTCGCGTCGGCCAGCATCTTCTCAACCTGAGGCAACCGATCGAGGGCCTTCAGGTAGTGTCCGGCCTTCGACAACTTGACGCCGTAGTCGAGTTCGAACTCCAGCGCACCCGCGACCCCGCCGGGCAGGACGTTCTGTCCGGGCCGGTACGACTGCCGGATGTAGTCCACTATGTCTTGGGAAACACCGGACACAGCTGCAGCCGCCGCTGCGGCTGCCCCTGCAGCAGCCGACCCCACCCCGCTACTGCTGTCACCGTTGCCAGGCACTCCTGAGTCGCCCGCGTCTTCGCCGGCTTCGATGCACTCGCCTTTGCGGGGCCCAGCGACGATGCAGTAATGGCCCGTGGGGTCGGTGTGGTTGACCGGGTTGTTGCGTACGTAGCTGTATCGGTTGAGGTCCTCAGGTTCAGCCTGTCCCGGGAAGCGGGCCCGCAATCAAAGCGCTTGTATCTCGCAGCGACAACAGTGCCAGGCACCGAGCGGAGCTCGGCTGCCTGGCACTGCGGTTCCTGCCCTATCCGCTGAGCTGACACCTCGCGCCCTGCGGTGCCTGGCACTGCGCTGGGCGGTGGCGGTTACAATCCGCCCGACACGACAGCGAGACCAGCGAGGAGCCGGCCGTGGGCATCGACCCCGATCGCCAGTGGAGTATGTTGATCGACGGCGAATGGGTGACGCCGGGGTCGACCTACGAGATCATCGACCCGAACACGACCAAGGTCGTCGGACATGCGCCCGAGGCGTCGGTCGCCGATGCCGAAGCCGCCGCCGCAGCCGCCAAGAAGGCGTTGTCGGATTGGCGCAGGACGCCGGTCGCCGAGCGCTGCGCCATGCTCGGCCGCCTCGCCGACCTGCTCGAAGGTCGTGTCGGCGACTGGGTCGAGCTAGTGCAGGCCGAGACCGGCGCCACGATCAACGTCACCGAAACCATGCAGGTCGGCGGCCCCACCATCGACCGGTTCCGCTACTACTCCCAGCCTCGCGATATCGACGTTCCCCACGCCCCGTTCACGACCGCAGCTTCGGCTCTCGGACCGGCCGGTCTGATAGGTGCGATGGCCCACCGACAACCCGTCGGGGTTGTGGCTTGCATCACGCCGTACAACTTCCCGCTCACCAATGTGGCCGGCAAGATCGCACCCGCGCTCGCCATGGGCAACACGTGCATCATCAAGCCCGCGCCGCAGGACCCGCTCGGCATCTTGTTGTTGGGCGAGGCGATCGACGAGGTCGGCTTACCGCCCGGCGTCGTCAACATCATCACCGGATCGGGCCCCGAAGCGCCCGCAGCGCTGGTCGACAGCAAAGACGTGAATATGATCAGCTTCACGGGCTCGTCACCGGTCGGCGCGAAGATCTACGAGAACGGCGGCAAGACCATGAAGCGTCTGCTCATGGAACTCGGTGGCAAGGGCGCGCTGATCATGACCGACGACGCCGACGTCGGTCAGGCGACCGGGGCGATCGCTTCGGTGTGGGGCTTCCACAGCGGCCAGATCTGCACCGCCCCAACCCGAGTCATCTGTCACCGCTCGCTCTACGACCAGACCGTCGAGGGTCTCACCGCGGTCGCGGGCATGTTGAAGGTCGGCGATCCGCTCGAACGCGACACCCTCGTCGGTCCGGTCATCACCGAGCCACACCGCGATCGGGTCGAGGCCTTCATCAAGAGCGGTGTCGACGACGGAGCAACGCTCGTGGCCGGAGGAGAGCGGCCCGACCTGCCCGGGTACTTCATCGCTCCGACCCTGCTCGCCGACTGCACCCCCGACATGCACGTCGTACGTGAGGAGGCGTTCGGTCCTGTCGTCGTCATCCTCCCGTTCGACGACGACGATGAGGCGATCGCGCTAGCCAACGACTCCGACTACGGCCTGTTCAGCTACGTGTATTCAGGCGACACCTCCCGGGCGTACAAGATCGGCAAGCAGCTCGAGTCGGGCAACGTGGCGCTCAACAGCGTGCAACCGCACATGGAGGCACCGTTCGGCGGTTTCAAGATGTCGGGCATCGGCCGCGACCGTGGGGTGTGGGGACTCGAGGCCTACAGCGAGATCCAGGCGATCAGCTGGCTCGCCTGATGCCCTCGCGGAGCCTCGCGTGGGTGGCTCCATCGATGGTTGCCGGCGGGAGCGCGCTCACTGTGCTGTCGGGCCCGATTATCTGGTATCGCGTGCTCGGCAGCGACCTCAGCGGATTCCGCGCCGCCGACCTGGCGATCGGGTTCTCCGGCACCGCCTCGTGGACACCACCGGCCTGGATCGGTTTGGTCTGGTATGCGCTTCCACTCTGTGCCGCCGGGGTGTGGGTCGTGCTCTTCGCGTCATGGCCGGTGCGGGTGCGAGCGGTACACGGCTATCTCGTAGCCGTTCAGGCGCTCGTCGTCGGCGCGGTGGTGGTGACCATCGCCGGCGGCGATTCGGTGTCATTCGGCCCCGGTGTCGCAGTGGCGGCTGTCGGGGTCGCGCAGTCCATAGCCGGCCTTGTCATCGCCTCGCGAGCGGCGAGCCCCGACCGTCGGTGACCGCCGGCGGCCGTTGACGCCGCCTACAGTCGACACCCAGATCGCCGATACAGGAACACATGGACGCTCCCGACGGCAACGACCAGCCCTATTCCGCCACCGGCACCGCCGCGGTGTCCTCAGGACCGCGGCCACGCGTGCTCGCGCTGGTACTGGCCCTCCTCGGTGCCGGGGTGATCGCGCTCGTCGCCCTGCGCGCGGGCGATGCCGTCAGCGGGGGCGGAACCGGTGCGGACTCGGCCACCGGAGCGGTCGAGGCCCTCTTTGGCGCGATCTCGAACGAGGACGTCATCGAGACCGCCGCGGCACTCCCCCCGAGCGAAGTCGGCCACGTCGCCGACCTCTACGCCCCGGGCGTCGAGCTGGCCAAGGAGACCGACGCGATGGTCAACGACGATCCTTTCGGTGGCGTCGACGTAGCCATCGACGCGCGGGTCGCCGAGATCGAGGAGCTCCACCCCTCGATTCACCGCGTGTATCTCACCGGCGATTCGACAGTGCAGGTCTCGGTCGACCCGGCGGTCGCCGACCCGGTGCTCTGGGAGGGCGCCGATGCGGTGGACGAGACATATGCGCTCTCTGAGATCCTCGGCGAGCAATACCTCGATGCCGAGGAGTCGTTCGGAATCGATCGAGCGTTCCTCGTCGCGATCGAAGAGGGCGACCGCTGGTATGTCAGCCCGATGTACACGGTCATGGAGTACCTGCGCGACGCCTACGAGGTAGACGTCCCCGACTTCGATGCATCGCGAACCGTGAGCAGCAGCGGGTTCGATTCCGCCGACGGATTCGTCGACTCGATCGTCGGCGCTGTCAACGATGTCGACGACGCGGAGCTCATCGATGAGTGGCTCGCCGCCACCGACGAAGCTCTGACCGGCGATTCGGCGACACTCGATCCATCCCTCGACGTCGTCGTCCCCGATTGGGTGGCGCCCGACGAAATCGATGTCTTCGTCGACTACGCGCCGCTGTTCGCGGAGATCGCAGCAGACCTCCAGGCCCAGCTCGAGCAAGGGTTCGTGATCGGCCCCGACGGCTCCTTCGGCGAGGAGGTGTGCACGATCGACGACGACGGTGTCATCGTCTGCGAGGTCGAGGGCGGGGTCACCGGCGACGGCACGATCTTGCCGCCCGAGCCCTATCCCGACGATCCCTTCGAGGACGAGACCCAAACTCCCGAGGAGATGGCCGAGGAGATCCGTCAGGCGGTCGAGGACCTCGAGATCGAATTCGACGCCGAGATCGCAATCGACACCCAGGTCGACGAGCTCGGCGACGGTCGCTCCAAGGTGGCATTCATCGGCGGCCGGCTCACCGGCGAGGCGAGCTGGCAGGAGCCCGACCAGCCACGGACGAAGGCGACCCTCGACGGCGAGCTCTACGACGGCATCTGTGCTCGCTGGCAGATCGACTTCGTCGATCTTCCGGGCGACGACGGGCCCGAGTCGTTCACCGAGTCGGGAGATGAGTGTCTCGAGCTCCCCGGTCCGAAACCGGCAGGCGCGTTCGTGGTCATGCGCCAGATCGACGGCTCGTGGTACTTCAGCCCGATCGAGACAGCGGTCGAGTACGGACGATTCGCAATAGAACAGGGCCGCGCCGACGCTGCCGCCAAAGGGGATTGACGCCGCCACGCCGAGGGTCGACGATGTCGGTGTGACCACATTGCGCGGCCTCAGCCTCACCGACGTCGAGGGCACCGACGTTCCCCTCGACGACTACTCCGGCAAGACACTGATCGTCCAGCTCCTTCGTTACTACGGTT
Organism: Acidimicrobiales bacterium; assembly: GCA_965216815.1. Taxonomy (GTDB): domain Bacteria; phylum Actinomycetota; class Acidimicrobiia; order Acidimicrobiales; family SHLQ01; genus JADFOM01. Next base: position 1,756,869 of record OZ244202.1, read on the forward strand.
GACTGCCGTGCAAGGACTACCTCGCGCAGTTGCGTGAGGCACACGACGAGCTCGCCGGGCTGGGAGCGAACGTCATCGCTGTCGGCGGATCCGCCGACTACCAGGCGAAGGCCCTTCAGCCCGATTTCCCCTTCCCGCTGCTGTTGGATTCCGAACACGTCGTTCGCGAGCGGGTGGGCCTCGGCACCCTCAGCGCGATGCAGATGCTGTCGCCCAAGAGCGTGTGGCGCTACCTGCGTTCGATCCGCAGCCACACGGCCCCGGGCAGGATCACGAGCGACCGCGAGCAGACGCCGGGAGTGGTCATCGCGGACACAGACCTGGCGGTTGCGTGGATCCATCGCGGCGGGAGTCTCGGCGACTATCCGTCGATCGCTACGGTTCGCGACGAGATCGCTCGTCTGTGATCGACAGCATCGCGGAGAGTGGGTGACCGGTCTCCCGAAGTCATCGTTCGGTGACGCAGCGCTGTCGGAAGACCACCAAAAGCGCCAGATGTATCCGAATCGTATGGGCCGAATGGCCTATCTATCTATTAGGCAGATAGGACCGTTCTCCAAGAATCATCGTTTTGCTCTGTTCTCGCGCAGGGAGTGCTCTCTACAGTTGGAGTCGGAGCGGAGTGGGTCCCACGCCGAAGTAACGGAAATTCGGCCAGGCCTTTGGAGGAGCGAAGCGAGCATGCTCGAGACGATGTACGCGCCACTGGTGGAGATGTCCACCGACTGGATGGCACAGGGAGCCTGTAGCGGAAAGAGTGACTTGTTCTTCGCTCCATTCGCCGAACGGCCCGAGGCGCGTGTGCGTCGTGAGAGCGCCGCACGAACGATCTGCGAGGAGTGCAGCGCACTCGAACAGTGCCGCACATGGGCGCGCGAGAACCGTGAGCTCGGCTTCTGGGGCGGCGAATCCGAAGCCGAACGCGCCGCCGCCGGCTTCGCTCCGACGACCCCCATCATCGGCCGCCGCCGCGTCGCTGAAGAACGCGCCGCCGCCGCACTCGCGAAAGCGGGATAACTCTTTCGATTCCGAACCGGAGGTTCGGAATCGAGTTTCTGGTCGAGCGAGGTGTTTCGATCCCGAACCGGAGGTTCGGAATCGAGTTTCTGGTCGAGCGACCTTCGGTCGCGCGCTTCTTTTGCCGTCCCGACCGGCGGAGCCGGATCGGGACGGGGCAAGGGGGACGCGCGGAGGCGTCCCCCTTCCGATCCCCCTCCCGGGCTTCGCTGCGCTCGCCCGGGCTCTCCGACGGAGCAAACGACCGGCTTCGCCGGCGTTTGCGAACGGCGCTTGCGCTCTGCGCATGAGCGACCGCAGGTCGCGAACTCGCAGCGAGGTTCAGCGGTTCCAGTCGACGTTGGTCGGCCAGTCGTCGCCGACGGTCATCGACCAGCGCGGATCTCGCTTCTCCATGAAAGCCACTACACCCTCGCGAGCGTCCGGAGCCCCCATCAGGTGACGATGCAGCTCGGTCTCGAGGCGCTCCACCTCGTCGCGGTCGCCGTCGATGTCACGCCACAACAGCCGCTTCGACACCGCGACCGACACCGGAGCCACATTGCGAGCGACGTCGTGGGCAACCTCCAGCGACCGCTCGAGCACCCGGTCGGCCGGGAGCGACTCGTTGGCGAGTCCCCATTCGGCTGCCTCGACTCCGGAGAACGTCCGCCCGGTCAACAGGATCTCGGCAGCTCTGGTGTGGCCGACCAGCCGCGGAAGCGTCCAGTGCGCACGCGCGTCGGGCATGACGCCTCGTCGCACCTGCACAATCCCCAATTTCGCCTCGGCCGCCACGAACCGAAGGTCGCACTGGAGGGTCATCGTGAGACCGATGCCGATCGCGTGCCCATTGATCGCGGCGATGACCGGCTTGCGCACGTCCCAGGCATGGAACTCGAACGGATCCGCCGAGAACGCTTTGTCGCCGTCACCCTCGCCCTCCGACGGTGACCCGAACACCGACGCACCGCTCGAGAAGTCGGCTCCCGCACAGAACGCTCGGCCGGCACCGGTCACGACTACAGCGCGAATGTCGTCGTCGGCATCGCAGCGCCTCCACGCTTCCTGCATCTCGGCGGCCATCGCTCCGCTGAACGCGTTCAGGGAGTCGGGCCGATTGAGCGTGATCGTCGCAACTCCATCTGCTAAGTCGAACAGCGTGTCCACCTGAGACCTCTCCTACTCACCGGTAGCTGCCAATGCCTTGCTGCGCCGGCGTTTCAGCACCTGGCGTATCGCCACTACGGCGACGATCAGAAGCAGCAGCCGACCGTTCCCGCCGCGCTCGCTGAGGTAGCTGAACAGGCTCGCGCCGGCGAGAACGTTGACGAGGATGCCTGGGATGATCCCGAACGCGGTTCCGATCAGAAAGGGCCGCCAGCGGACAGACGAGATACCGAGCAGCCAATCGGCAGGCGGCAGCATGCCGGTGAACACCCGCAGGATGAACACCGGCCGCACCGCGTCGTCGGCGATTCGGGTGTTCCAGGCCTGGATGCGCGGCGGGATGTGTTGCTGTGCCCAGTCGCGACCGATCCAGCGTGCGAACGCGAACGCGATCGAGCTCGCGCCCATGTTGCCTATCCACGAGTAGAGCACCGCCTCCGGCCCCGGCCACACGAGCCCGGCAGGAACCATGAAGACGAGTCCTGGAATCCCGAACGGCTGGAAAATCCACATGATGAGGATGAACACGATCGGGCCCCACGCACCGGATTCGGTGAGCAGCCGCTCGATCTCGTCCGAGTCGGTCCAACCGTGCGTAACTGCGAGCGACACGACTACAACACCGATGACGACGACCACACCCAGGATGAGGAGTCGGGTGCGGTTGGTCACCTCGGCTCACCGAACCGCTCCTCAGTGAAGCGCGTCGCAACGAACACGCCGATCGATCCGAGGATCGCTCCGATGGTCACGGTCGCCCACGTTGCGGCGTCGAGAGGTTCGAGCTCGAAGAAGTCGCGGAGGAATTCGATCGCGCTCACAGCGGCGTAGATGAGCCCCATCCCTACGGCGAGACCTACCTTCCACGGTTGGAGCGGGCGGCTGATCAACACGAGGATCGTAAGCCCGATGATGAGAAGGCAGATCGTTGCGGCGGTTCGGGCCTCGCCGAGCGAAGCGTCGCTGCGACGGACGATCTCGTAGACGACCATGGTGACCGCACCGGCGACGGCTCCGGCGGGCAGGGAGAATCGAAGCGTGCGAGCCAGAAAGCCCGAGCGTACAAGTTCGGTGTTCGGTGCCAGTGCCAGGAAGAACCCGGGCAGCCCGATGCTGAAAGTCCCGATGAGGGTGAGCTGGCGCGGCAGGAACGGAAACGGCGATCCGAGTATCCCGACCAGCACCGTGAGCAGCACCGCATAGGTCGCCTTCGAGATGAACAGGTTGGCGACTCGCTCGACGTTGTTGATGACCCGCCGGCCTTCGCTCAGGACCCGGGGCAGGGTCGAGAACTTGTTGTCGAGGAGCACCAGCTGCGCGACCGCTCGGGTTGCCGAGCTCCCCGAGCCCATCGCGATACCCATGTCGCTGTCCTTGAGCGCGAGCACATCGTTGACGCCGTCGCCGGTCATCGCGACCGTTCGGCCGTCGCGTTGGAGCGCGCCGACCATCGCCCTCTTCTGATGCGGGGTCACCCGCCCGAACACGACCTCGTCGCGCACGATCTCATCGAACTGCTCACCGTCGTCGGGGAGATCGTTGGCATCGACGCCCGTGCTGGCCCCCTCAATTCCCGCGCGCCGGGCAACCGCAGCGACGGTCTGTGGATGGTCACCCGAGATGACCTTCAGCTCGACGCCCTCGCGGGCGAAGAACCCGAAGATCTCGGGGGCGTCGGGTTTGATCGTGTCCTGAAGCAGGACGAAGGCGACGGGATCGCGCTGGTCGGGCAGTGTTTCGGCGTCGAGTGGTGGACTGCCGGCGCTTGCGAGCAACAGCACGCGCCGGCCCTCGTGGGCGTGTTCGGCCATGCGTTCCTCTTCCGATGTGTCGTCGTCGTCGAAGAGAATGTCGGGTGCGCCGAGGTAGAAGGTGCCGCGGTCGGCGAACGTGGCCGAAGCCCACTTGCGAGCCGAACTGAACGGCACGACCTCCTCGACGAGCCAACCCGGATCGGCGTAGTTGTCGGCGATCGCTGCGAGAGTCGCATTCGGGTTCGGGTCTGTCGCCGCCATGGCTCCGAGCGCTGCGGCCACTTCGCCGTCGGCGTTCCCACGCAACGGTTCGATGCCACCGAGGCTTATCTCGCCGGTGGTTATGGTGCCTGTCTTGTCGAGGCAGAGAGTATCGACGCGTGCAAGAAGCTCGACCGAAGCGAGCTCTTTGGCCAGCGCCTGTCTGCGAGCCAGCGCGATGACTCCCGCTATGAACGCCAGGCTGGTCAACAGCACGAGGCCGTCGGGCACCATCGCGACGGCGGATGCGACCGTTCCCCGCAGCGCCTCTTGCCACTCGTCCTCGATGTGGAGCAGCCGCACGAGAAGCAACAGGGCTGTCGGCGGGATGATGACGATGAGCCATCGCAGGATCGTGTTGACGCCTTTGCGCAGCTCGCTGTCGGCGAGCTGGAACCGGCGGGCCTCCTCGGCGAGCGAGCTCGCGTAGCTCTCCGCTCCGATGCGGCCGGCGCGGAAGCGACCCGATCCGGCCGAGACGAAGCTTCCCGACATCACCTCGTCGCCTGGCTCCTTGACGACCGGCTCGGCCTCGCCGGTCAGAAGTGATTCGTCGACCTCGAGCCCTATCGCTTGAACGACGTCGCCGTCTACCACGATCTGAGCGCCGGGTTCGAGGTTGATCAGATCGTCGGCGACGACGTCGCCGACGGCGATGTCGGAGACCTCCCCGTCGCGCACGACCGTAGCCTTCGGTGCCGACAGCACAGCGAGCTGGTTGAGAGTGCGCCGGGCCCGCAACTCCTGCGCGATGCCGATGACGCTGTTCGACAACACGACCCCCACGAACAGGCCGTCCCTCGGGAAGCCCGCCACGAGTATGAGCACGAACAGAGTCGACATGATGGCGTTCACCGGGGTGAACACGTTCGCCCGAACGACCTGGCTGAGTGTCCGGACCGGTGCATCGGGCACGTCGTTGACCCGACCGTCGGCCACGCGCTCGGCGACTTCGCTCGAGGTGAGGCCCATCTCGTCGGTTTGGTTCGAGGTCTCGGCGGAGGCGCTCATGTGGCCGGGTCGGTCTCCTCGAAGCGGTAGCCGTCGAGCGCCATCACCAGGCGATGACGGGGCCCTTCGATCGTGGCGTCGCCTGTCTCGTAGCCGGCATCGCCCTCCCACAACGCCACAGGACCCTCATCGGTCGAGCCGATGTGGGTCTCGTAGAAGCGCGGCTCGACTCGGCGAGCCCAGTCGAGGAACGAGGTCACGGTGTCGTGCCTGGCCAGGTGGTGGAGGGTCACCCAGGTCGGCGGTGCGAGCTCGAGCTCTTGCGCGTCGCGTCGGCGGAGCGCATCGGTCGGCCGCATCCACTCTGCGTCGTGAATCTCCCCGCCGTCGATCGTCACCGCGTCCGACGGCGCCTCGGCGGCGAAGAACCACGTCGAGAACCGCTTCGGTGCGATCGGGGGCGGCACCCAGTGCGCGAACCATTCGAGGACGTCGTGTTCGACCCCGATCTCGGTCTCCTCACGCGTCTCGCGTACCGCCGCGGCTCGGGCAGCGGCCTCGGTGTCGCCGGTCGCTGTTTCGAGTCGGTCCGTGTCGTCGACCCGACCGCCGGGAAACACCCACATGCCTCCGAACGTGATTTTGGAGTTCTTGCGCAGCATCAGCGTCTCGATGCCGTTCCCTCGGTCGGTGACGAGTACGAGCGTGGCGGCGGCGACCGCCGGCGTGTCGCCCCGGGCCTCGGCCATGCGGGCCCACTCGGCGAACCGAGCCCGGTCCTTGTGTTCGACCATCGGTGCAGGTTACGGCATAGCGCACCGGGGCACGGATTGGCGGGCTGACCGAACCACACTGTCAGGCACCGAGCTCAAGGCGCGCTGACCAGGCGACGGGTGTCAGGCACCGAGCTCAAGGCGCGCTGGGACCAAGACAACTTTGAGCTCAGTGCCTGACTGCACGCGTTCGCGGCTACGCGACGCGACCTCGCCCTGCGATCGCAATGACGCGTTCGGTACGCAACCACGACGGTCTCGGCACCACTCCTGCGTAGGCCGGCCCGCTCGACCACCGATACTCCGATGGCACGATCCCAGGTTCGATCTCGACGGGGTTGTGATGCACGTAGTCCACGGTCGCGACGAGCTGTTCGTCGGTGGTGATCACGCGCGACCAATAGCGGCCCCGAAATAGCGGTCCGTCGCGATCGTGGTTTGCGTTGAACGTCTTGGTGTACATGGCTGACAGCTGTCCGAGGGCAGCGGCCAGCCGACCTCGGGGATCGTGGAGGACGAGATGGAAGTGGTTGCCCATGAGGCAATATGCGTGGACCTCTACGCTCTGCCGTTCGCTCATTCGCTTCAACAGGGCGAGGAATCGCCGACGGTCACCATCGCTGCGGAATATCAGTTCTTGCGCGATGCCACGGTTACCGACGTGGCACCACTGCCCGGGGCTGTCCGGTCGATGCTTGCGTCCCATCGACCGGACACTACGCAGGGCATGTGACAACGATCGGCGCATCCCTTCCGCAACGCCGAACCAGCATGGTGTCAGGCACCGAGCTCACAACGCGCTGGGACCAAGATCACTTTGAGCTCGGTGCCTGACACCTCTTGGTTGTTCGGTGTCGGGAGTCGTCACGTTGTTCGGTGCCTGACACCGGGGTCGCGAGCCCGGCGCTCGGCTACTGTCCGGGGACGCAACGAAGGGGAGCGGAGTTCGTGTCCATCGACGGGGTGCAAGCCGAGGTACGTGCAGAGCTGACCGGTCCGGGCGGGATGTTCGAAATCGTGACCGAGGATGTGCGCGGGACTCCGATGCAGGTGTTCAAGAACCGTCGCCGCTCGCTCGCTGAGCTCGTCGATGGTGCAGCGGCATTCGGCGATGCGGAATTCCTCGTGCTCGACGACGTCCGCATCACCCACGAACGGTTCGTCTCGCTCACCAACGCACTCGCGCGGACACTGGTGGAGGACAAGGGCATCGGGGCGGGAGATCGCGTGGCCATCTTCGCTGCGAATCGGCCCGAGTGGATCATCACCTTCTTTGCCGTCACCCGTGTCGGCGCGACAGTCGCAGCGATGAACGGCTGGTGGACCACCGACGAGGCTGCCTACAGCCTGCAGCTCACCGCGCCGGCGATGGTGTTCGGCGACTCGAAGCGCCTCGAGCGCATCGCCGACGTCGACTACCACGGCGAGATCGTCGACTTCGACACCGACTTCGACGACCTCCTCGCAGGTGACGACACGCCGCCCGAGGTCACGATCGCAGAGGACGATCCGGCACTGATCCTGTTCACATCGGGTACGACCGGGCGGCCGAAGGGCGCGCTCATCTCACATCGGGGTCTCATCGGGTTCATCGACGGGATGATCTACAACGGTGCCGAGTCGGCGTTCATCAACGCTCGCAGCGACCCCGACTCGCTCGGTGAACCCCGACCTCAGCTCGTCACGCTCGCGACGTCGCCGTTGTTCCACGTGTCGGGGTTGTTCGGGTCGACGCTCATGGGTATAGCGGTCGGTTCCAAGCTCGTGTTTCGAAGTGGCAGGTTCGACCCCGACGACGTTCTGCGCCTGATCGAACAGGAGCGGGTTACGAGTTGGGGTGCCCTCGGATCGATGGGCCCACGGGTGCTAGCTGCTGCAGAGGATTCCGAGCGCGATCTTTCGAGCGTCACGAACGTCGGGTTCGGCGGGGCGCCGGTGTCCGAGGATCTTCAACGACGTCTGCGCGAGTGCTTCCCGAACGCCGCGGCGAATTTTGGCATGGGCTACGGCTCGAGCGAATCGGTCGCGGTGATCACCTCGATCAGTGGACAGGCGATGATCGACCACCCCGACTCGTGCGGCCGCACCAACCTGACCTTCGAGGTCGAGATCCGCGACGATGCCGGGAACGTGTTGCCCGCCGGGGTCGAGGGCGAGATCCACGTGCGCAGTCCTTACACGATGCTCGGCTACTGGCGAAACCCCGAGGCAACTGCCGAGACGATCGTCGACGGCTGGCTCGCGACCGGCGACATCGGCTGTTTCGACGACGGGTGGCTCACGATCAACTCGCGGGCCCGCGACATGATCTTGCGCGCGGCCGAGAACGTGTACCCGGTCGAGATCGAGAATCGCATCGATGCACACCCCGATGTCGTCGAGAGCGCAGTGGTTGGCGTCGACCATCCGGAACTCGGCCAGGACGTCAAAGCGGTTGTCGTTCTGACCCCCGACGCCACGGTCGATGCCGAAGCCCTGACAGAGTGGTGCTCTCAGTCGCTCGCGCCGTTCAAGGTGCCCGGCGAGTGGGAGATCCGTACCGAACCGCTGCCTCGCAACGCGGCCGGCAAGGTCGTCAAGGACGTTCTTACGGGCCGTCGCACCCTCGATCAGCACGAGGAATGAGCCGAGCTTCGGCTGTAGCGCACAATGTGTCATCCAGCAGGAGACGCGCTGTGAGTTTGTGGCCGTCGGAGGTGTCGACGGCGATCACATAGCGGCGATCGACGGGCACACCGGCGACGAGCCGCACACCGACCAGCTTGATCGGGTCTTCGGTGGCGTGGGTGAACGCATCGGCGAATGCGGCGGAAACGGCGCCGAAGTCGGCGAACCCGAACCCGGTCGATGCGGTCGGTCGTGCCACCCACGTCTCGCTGTGCACGAGCCGAACCTAGTCGGCGAATAGCGACGATTCCCGTGCGATCCGAGGTCGTCCGGTCGCAGCATTTGCCAAAATGCGACACAATGGCAGGCGTGAAGAACCCCCTCGGATCCATCTGGGTGCGTCTCGGCGCATTCGCTCTCATCGTGCTCGGCGTCGCCGCCATCGCTACCAAAGACCAGTGGGACTGGTTGCTCGAGGACGACGACGCACAGACAACCGGGGTCGAAGCTCCTGAGATCGAGGAGGTCGACGACGCAACCGAACGCCTCTACCGCATCGGACCCGACACCGGATCCTCTGTCTCTTATGCCGTCGAGGAGAAGCTGGTTGGTAAGGCCGGAACCGCAGTGGGAGTGACCGAGGTGCTCGCCGGCGACATCGTGGTCAACCTCGATGACCCCTCGCTCAGCCGAGTCGGCGAGATCGTCATCAACGTCGAGATGTTCGAATCGGGTTCGAAGCTGCGAGACAAGCGAATCCGCCACGACTTCCTCGAATCGACCCACTATCCGTTTGCGTCCTTCTCGGCCACCGATGTCGAAGGCATCCCGGAGGTCGTCGAGGACGGCACGACGAGCGAGCTCACGATCACCGGTGACCTCACGATCAAAGAGATCACCGCTCCGGCAACCTTCACCGGCAGCGCGACCCTCGACGGCGACACGCTGACGGCGACGATGAGCGGCACGGTCCTGATGTCGACCTTCGACGTCGGACCGATCAAGATCTCCGGTCTCGCCAACACCTCCGACGAGGTTGAATTGGCTTTCGATCTGGTCGCCGAGCGTGTCGCGCTCGACAGTGAGTCCCTCGGCGACGAGCAGCTCGCGATCACACCCGAGGTGGCCGCGCCGGGCGATGGCTCGTTCTCGGAGTCGGTGCAGCCGATCCTCGAGTCTCGATGCGTGAGTTGCCACACGACCGACGATGGTCCCGGCTCGAACACGTGGGCGCTCGACACCGCGGGCGAGGCGGCCGAGATCGCAGAGGACATCGCGCTGGTCACAGGCTCGGGCTACATGCCCCCGTGGCCTGCGTCGGAGAAGAGCCTTCAGTTCGAGCACGACTACTCGCTCGACAAGGATGAGATTGCCACCATCGCAGACTGGGCGGTATCGGGCGGCGGGCTCGACGTCGATCCCGACACCAAGCTCGAACCTGGTCCCGACCTGTTCGACCCCATCGAACGCGACGACGTGACCAAGCCCGCGCAGCCGTACGTGGGCTCGCTCGACCGTAAGGATGACTACCGCTGCCAGGTGCACGAGGTCCAGGACCCCGAGGGCGATGGCACCTGGATCACCGGCTTGGCGTTCGAACCCGATGCCACCGAGGTCGTGCACCACTCGATCATCTACCGCGTACCGGCATCAGCCGCCGAGGAGATCGCGGCCAAGTCCGCCGAGGACGAAAAGCCGGGCTGGACCTGTTTCGGTCTCTCGAATCTCAGCTCCGATGGCGTCCGTTCGATCGGCGGTTGGGCGCCGGGCCAGCAGCCACGCGTGTACCCCGAAGGCGTGGGCCTCTACCTGCAGCCCGGCGACATGATCGTCAACCAGATCCACTACCACTACGACCACTCGACACCGCCGGATCTGTCGGCGGTCGTTCTCGACACCATCACCGAGGCCGAGATCTCAGCGAGCGGAAAGCCGATGAAGTCGATCACCGGCAATACCTACCTCACACCAGCCGAGGGTCCGTGCACGCCCGAGGAGAAGGGCCCGTTGTGCGATCGCGACGCGGTGCTCGACGACATCGCGCAGAAGTACGACAACTTTGCTCGGTTCATCCCCGACGGCCTCATCCGCCAATGCGGCGGCACCGTCGACGACTACGACGACCTCGACGGAACGGTGTTCTCGAGCAGCTGCGATCTGCCCGCGCGCAACTTCGGCACGCTCTATTCGGTGCTCGGGCACATGCACGAGTTCGGTGCTGCCTATCGCATGACCCTCAATCCCGATACACCAGAGGAGCGCATACTGCTCGACATCCCGACCTGGAGCTTCGAGTGGCAGCTCTACTACGTGCCGACCGAGGAGGTTCGGATCGAGCCGGGTGACATGATCCGCTTCGAATGCACCTGGGACCGCAGCCTGGTGCACATGCCCGAGCCGCGCTACGTGACCTGGAACGAGGGAACCGTCGACGAAATGTGCTTCTCATCGGTCACCGTCATCCCAGACGACTGATCGAACGGTGCGTGACAAACCGAACGTCCTGCTGATCGTCTCCGATCAGGAGCGCCAGCGCGACTGGTTGCCCGAAGGGCTGTCGCTGCCCAACCGCCAGCGCCTCCTCGACGAAGGTGTCGAGTTCGCGCAGTACCGCACGCACACCTCACCGTGCTCGCCGTCACGGGGCACCATCTTCACCGGTCAGTACATGCCGGTGCACGGTGTGGCCGAGAACTGCAACTCGCCGGCGAGTCCTTCGCTAGAGGTGGGTGCATCGACCCTCGGAAAGCGACTGAGAGCCGCCGGGTACAGGACCGCGTTCAAGGGCAAGTGGCATCTGAACCATGTGCCAGATCCCGACATCGACGCCCATGGCTGGGGGGACTGGGAAGGTAACGATCAGGCGTTCTGGGGACAGGCCGGTACCGGCGTCGAATTCGACGAGCCGATCGCATCATCGGCAGCCGCTTGGTTGGAAGCCAACGCTTCGGACAACGAGCCCTGGTTTCTCACTGTCGCGCTCGTCAATCCCCACGACATCATGTGGTTCCCGATCGATCAGCCCTTCTACCAGCGGGCAAACGAAGGGCACACGTCGATCATACGCAGCGTCATGGACGGCCTCGGCTGGGGCCGCGACGACGCGCTGCCGGCCTTCGAGGAGGAATACGAGCGCTGGTTCACCGAGCTCCCGCCCAACTTCGACGACGACCTGCACACCAAGCCCGATGTCCATCGCCGATTCGCGAAAGAACACGCAGCGACCGGCGGTTTCCTCGATCGCTCCGACACCGACGGCTGGCTGCGCATGCTCGACTATTACGTGAAGCTGCACCAGATGAGCGACCACAGCCTCGGTCTCGTGCTCGATGCTCTCGACGCGACCGGCCAGGTAGACGAGACGGTGGTCGTGTTCACGTCGGATCACGGCGAGCAGTGCGGCGCTCACGGCCTTCGGTCGAAGGGCCCGTGGAACTACGAGGAGACGATGCGGGTACCGCTCTACATACGCGCTCCCGGGGCCGGCGCCGCGGGTTCGAGCACCGACGCGATGTTCAGCCACGTCGACTTGGCGGCGACGATCGTGCATCATGCCGGAGCCGATGCCGATGGGATGCCCGGGCACGACATGCGGGCGTGTTACGTCGACCAGCAGGCGCCGGGGCGCTCGGAGCTGTTGTTCGCCCAGGACTGGGCGTGGTACGACAACCTGCTCAAAACCCGCTACGCCAGCCGTGGGATCTTCGACGGGCGGTTCAAGTACTGCCGCTACTTCGGCATCGGCGGGTCGAGCACCGTGAGCGGACGCGAGGTCGTCGAGGAGAAGGTTTTCGGCGTCGACGCCTCCTTCGACGATCACGATCACGAGCTCTACGACCTGCAGGAAGACCCTCACGAGCTCGTCAACCTCGCGCTCGACCGATCTCGACGCGAAGAAACCCGCGACTGGTTCCACAGGCTGCTATCCGCCGAGACGACCGAATTCGAAGTTGAGTCAAAATGGGGCCAGGCCCAGACCCCAACGTGACTCGACCGGCGAGGTGTGTGGCAACATCTTCGGCCATGACCGACACACCGTGGACCGGGGATGCTTGCTCGCTCGTCGACGCGTTCAGGGCGGGGGAGCGATCGCCCACAGAGGAGCTCGAAGCGACGCTTGCCGCCATCGACCGATCGTCGCTGAACGCCTTTTCCTTCCTCGACATCGAGCGGGCCAGATCTGCAGCTGCTACGGCAGACGTGTCGCTACCGTTTGGCGGGCTCCCCATGGGCATCAAGGAGCTCGAGCCGGTGAAGGACTGGCCATGGACCGAAGCATCCCTCGTATTCGCCGACCGCGTCGCCGATCACGAGGGCACGATCATGGAGCGGCTGCGCGCCGGAGGCATCGTTCCCGTCGGTCAGACCACGGCGAGTGAGTTCGGCGGGCTCAACGTAAGCGTGACCAAGATCAACGGCGTCACCGCGAATCCGTGGAAACACGACCGGTCCGCCGGCGGTTCCTCAGGTGGCAGCGCCTCGGCCGTCGCCGGTGGGCTCGTCACGCTGGCGACCGGCGGTGACGGCGGCGGATCGATCCGTATACCGGCCGGCTACAACGGTCTGCTCGGCATGAAGGGCACGTACGGCCGCATTCCCCGCGGGCCGCACACACAGATCGCCCCGAACACGGTCGTGCTCGGCTGCCTCGCACGGTCGGTGCGTGACGCCGCTCGGTTCTATGACGTCTGCGCCGGCTACCACCCCGCCGACCCGACCAGCCTGCCGACAGAGACGGGCTGGGAGGCGAACCTCGATAGCCAGGACCTCGAGGGGCGCACCGTGATCGTCGATCCGACCCTCGGTGGCGTCGTCGTCGACGAAGCTGCGCAGGCTGTGGTTCTCGAGGCTGCCGACACGTTGATCGCCAATCTCGGCCTGCGCCGAATCGACGCGCCGATCACCATGCCCAGGCTGGGCGCCGCCTGGATGATGGGCAACATCACAACGCTGCTGACCGACATCGGCGACCTCTGGCCCGGTTGCGCCGAGGACCTCACCGACGAAGTACGCGTCGGGCTACAGCTCACCGACTCGCTCTACAACCTGCGTGTCGCGGCAGCCGGCGAAGCGGCACGGACCGCGCTGAACGATGCGATGGCATCGATGTTCACGGCTGCCGACTTCGTGATCACGTCGACGAACCCGGGCCCTGCGTTCCCCGCCGAGAGCCCGATGAGCAGCGACGGCAAGTCCTTCGTCGACTGGTCGAAGGCGGGAAAGGCCTCGCGCCTCGGGTTTCGTGCCGCGATGAAGACGGCGAGCATGGCGACGGGCGTCGCGCCGCGGCTACCCAACGCACTGATCGACTGGGCGACCGGACGTGCCGAGCACCTGCTCGACATGGGTGCGCTCACCATCCCTGCGAACATCGCGGGAAACCCCGCGATGTCGATCCCGGTCGGCCAGGTCGAGGGTCTTCCGATAGGAATGCAGGTCATCGGCCGGCACCATTGCGACGCGTTGCTCTTCGATCTCGCCCGTGTTGTGGAGCGTGAGCGGCCCTGGCCCCTCACCGTTCCTGAAGCGCCTGTGTGAACCCGATCTAGTCGAGGATCTCGCGAAGGTCGATGCGCTGGGCCGGAGGGAACGATTCGAAGGACTCGATCGAGTGGCTCACACGGCCGTCGGTCGAACGGTCCTCGAAGACGATGTTCACGGCACCGCGGGCGTTCGAGTTGTCTAGGAACGAGGCCACGTTGCCGTGCCGGACCGGTTCGGGACCGATGACTATCGGCTGGGAGGGGTCGACGTCGCTTGTTCGTAGCGCGCCCAGCACAGCGACGCCGTCGTCTCCGGCTCGATCCCAGTCGTCGGCCGATTGCAGCCGAACCACGCCTACCGCCGCGACCAGGACAACGCCGACCGTCAGGGCGGCCCGGCGGTGGTGGGCCAGCGCCCAGAACACGCCCACGACGATCATCGCTCCTCCGATCGAGGAGATGTAGTTGACGCGATCACCAGCGCCCCGAGGTGGGTAGAAGTACTTGGCGAACGGCAGGAGACCCGCGATGACGACGACGGCTCCGGCTGCGATGAGGCGGCTGGCTTCCCTGTGCGGTTTGTCGACGACGGTACCGACGGCGACCGCAGCGGCGACGAAGCCGACGGCGCCGACGATCGCCAGACCGCCGGGCAGTACGGCGTCGCCGAACAGAGCGTGAGGCACCCGTCCGAGCTCGAGGAAGCCTCGGGGGTTCTTCGACGGATGCCAGTGGGCCACGATCCACAGCGCCAGCGTGCCCTGGCTCAGCCCTGCCATGACGATCGCGAGGCGGTCGAAGCGCCCGAACCTGATCCTCGGCACGGCGATGAACGCCAGCGCCACGAGCGGAATCGATGCCTCGTAGAAGGCCGAGCCGGCCAGCGCGAGGACGACCGCGAGGATGCGGCGATTGGCGGTGATCGGCGACTCTCCGAGTACCCGGATCGCTTGCAACACGCACAGGAGGCTCAGCGAGATCATCACGGTGCTCGGCCAGACCTCCAGCGACGTGTGGTTGGGCAAGTAAACCCAGACCGCGGAGATTGCGAACGCGACCGCGGCGGGGGTGTATTGGCGCGAGACGTCATAGAGCGTGAGCGCCACTGCGAGCATGATGGCGGACAACACCAGCACCATCGGGAGCGGGTGGGTCTCGAACAGCCCGAAGGTCAACGCGTACGCGATCGGGACACCTGGCCGGGCGTTGGCAATGTCGGCCGTTGTCGCGCCGAGGACACCGTCGAAGACCGCCTCGCGGACGCTGAACCAGTCGTCGAGAACAAAGTTGGGTCCGCGCAGAAGGTGGTTGGCTGCGACGAGTAGGGAGATGCAGGCGAGCACGAGTCGGTGCCAGAGGACCGCACGCGAGGTCTTCGGTGTCTCGGGGCGGCCGGTGGGCGCCAACGTGTGTGTTTCGGGCATGGTCTGTCGCCGAGGCGTGCTGCTCCATCGGCGAATACGCCCCGAACCTGAACACCGGTTGTGTTGGGCCCCGAAGTGCAGGTCAGGCACCGAGCTCAAAGTGAGCTGGGTCCAAGTGCGTTGTTAGCTCGGTGCCTGATACCTCGAATCGGCCGTCAGATGGCGGAGGGGACGATCGCCTCGATGAGGTGGGAGCCGGGTTCGGCGATGCATCGCTCGAGGTGGTCACTGAGATCCTCGGCGGTTGTCACACGAACAGCGGGAACGCCCATTCCCTCAGCGAGCTTCACGAAATCGAGGTCCGGGCGGGACAGGTCGAGCATCGCCTTCGCCGCCGAACCGTCGGCCGAAGCGCCGACGCGATCGAGCTCCATGTTGAGGATCGCATAGGAGCTGTTGTTGAACAGAACCGTCGTGACATCGAGGTTCTCGCGAGCCTGAGTCCACAACGACTGGATGGTGTACATCGCTGACCCGTCGGCCTGGAGGTTGATGACCGGCCGGTCGGGGCAGGCAACAGCGGCTCCGGTCGCCATCGGCATCCCGTCGCCAATCGACCCGCCGGTGAGGTTCAACCAATCGTGTGGAGCACAACCGGCGGTGAACGGCTGAACGAACAGACCGCTCGTCGTTCCCTCGTCGGCGACGATTGCGTGTTCGGGCAGCGTCGACGCGACAGCTGCGGCGAGCGTCTGGATGTCGATGTCGCCGTTGGGCCGATCGGGCACGCCGGCATCGACGGTCTCGATCTCGGTCGGAGCGCCGATCTCGTCGGCGATCGCGGCGAGCGCGCCAGCCGTGTCATGATCGCCGGTACACAACTCGTGAAGATCGCATCCAACCGGGACGAGCGAACCCGATCGGTCCGGGTAGCCGAAGAAGGTCGCCGGTGGAACTGCATCGGCGAGCACGAGGTCGTCGAGGCCCGCCAGCTGCGCCTCCGCGAACTCGGGGAGGTAGTTGATTCGGTCGAACACCGGCAGACCTGCGCCCCTTCGGATGCGGCGCGGGAAACAGATCTCGAGGACGTTGACGCCGGCGGCCCTGATCCGGGCGGCCGACCGCAGCGCGCCCTCGTCCGCGATCGAGCGACCGCCGAACAACAAGCCGACGTTGCCGCCGCCGGTCAGGACCTTGGCGACGTCGGTGATTCGATCGGCGTCGAGCGCCTCGAAGGCCTTTGGCTCCCGTACCTCGGCCGGCCCGTCGGCGTCGAGCCAGCAGGTGTCGGCCGCCGCGATCAGTGTCGCGATTCCCGCCCTCGGACCGCTGGCTTCGGCGACCGCTTCGGCTGCTGCCGCGGCGAGAGCGTTGGGTGTTTCGGGCGCGAGCACGAGAGACGAGACGGTCTCGGACACCGAAGCGATGTCCGACGCGAGCGGCGCATCGTACTGACGGTGATCGACCGCGTGGTCGCCGACGATGTTGACCATGCCAGTCCCGGCGCGGCGGGCGTTGTGGAGGTTGGCCAGCCCGTTGCCCTGACCCGGCCCGAGATGCAGCAACGTCGACGCCGGTCGATCTGCCATGCGCTCATAGCCGTCGGCAGCACCGGTAGCGACGCCTTCGAACAGGGTGAGGATCGCGCGCATCTCCGGAACGTCGTCGAGCGACGCCACGAAGTGCATCTCCGACGTGCCGGGATTGGCGAAGCAGGTGTCTACGCCTCCGGCGAGCAGCGTTCTGATCAGAGCCTCGGCGCCGCGCATGTCTACGGTTACCCCCATGGTCGTCGATGCGCGAGATTAGAACGAACGCCGGTGCGACACGACACCGACATTGTTGCGACAGGAGTGGACGATGACCGCGACCGAGGAGCACGGAGTAGTCGGTGGCGACGACGTCGCGGCGCTCGTCGACATCGTCGGTGCCGGGAACGCCCAGAGCGGCGACGACGTCGACGAGGACTTCTGTCACGACGAGGGCCTGACGGTCGAATGGCATCGCCCCGCAGTGGTGACGAGGCCGGGTGGCTCCGCCGAGGTTGCCGAGGTCCTCGCCTATTGCAACGACCACAGGCTTCCGGTCACCGCAAGGGGTGCCGGCACAGGTCTCTCGGGAGCTGCCGTCGCACGGCATGGTGGGGTGCTCGTCAGCCTCGACCGCATGGATGAGATCCTCGAGATCGACCGCGACAACCACGTCGCGGTCGTGCAGCCCGGCGTCACGCTCGAACAACTCGACGAGGCGCTCGCCCCGCCGGGCCTGATCTATCCGGTCTCGCCGGGCGAGAATTCGGCGAGCCTCGGGGGCAACGTCAACACGAACGCAGGCGGCATGCGGGCGGTGAAGTATGGCGTCACACGCCACAACGTGTTGGGTCTCGAGGCCGTCCTGCCGACCGGGGAGACCATCCGGACCGGCGGCAAACTCGTGAAGTCGTCTTCCGGCTACGACCTGACCCAGCTGATCATCGGCTCGGAGGGAACGCTGGCGGTTGTCACGGAAGCGATCCTGAAGGTCCAGCCTCGCCCGACCCACAATGCGACCGTGCTCGCACCGTTCGCGACTCTGGCCGAGGTCGCCGGCGCCGTGCCCAAGGTCGTCGAGTCCGGCATCGATCCGATGATCTGTGAGTACATCGACCTCGTCACCATGAGTGCGATGACCGCCAGCGGTGAGCTCCACCTCGGCGTGCCCGACGACATTGCCGAAACGGCGCTGGCGTACCTCGTCATAGGTCTCGAGGCGATGGGGGACACGCGACTCGACGAAGATGTCGAGGCCACTGCGACGTTGCTCGCCGAGTTGGGTGCCATGGATTGCTTCGTGCTTCCCGCTGGAGCTGCGAGCGAATTGATCACCGCACGCGAGCGGGCATTCTGGCTGGCGAAGGCGGCCGGAGCCAACGACATCGTCGACACGGTGGTCCCTCGTGCCGCGATCCCCGACTACATGGCGGAGGTCGGGTCGCTTGCGGAGCGGACCGCCTCGTGGATCGCCGGCTGCGGTCATGCAGGCGACGGCAACGTTCACCTCGGGATATTCCAGCCCGACCCCGAGGTGCGGGCCGATCTGATGCACGAGCTGTTCGAGATCTGTCACTCGTTCGGTGGTGCGATCTCCGGTGAGCACGGGTTGGGCTCGGAGAAGCGCGAGCACTTCCTGGCGCTCGCCGATCCCGCAGAGGTAGCGCTGATGCGTCGGGTGAAGACGGCCTTCGACCCGCACGGCATCCTCAATCCGGGCGCTGTCTTCTGACCGGTTTGACACTCGAAGCCTCGACAAACACAGTGTCCTTGAGCCTTTTCCATGGTCTCTGGGGGTAAACGATGTTCGGTCGACGCACGATTCTGCTCGCCGCGGTGCTCGCGATGCTCGCGGCGGGCTGTAGCTGGATTCCCGTGTTGCAGGCCAACCCCGGCACCGACCGTTCCACCATCCAGATCCTCACGCCGAGTCCAGAGTCCCAGGCGGACGAATCCGGCATCGTGAACGTCGAGGTTCGACTCGCGTCGAACGCCATACCATCGACCGTCAAAGCCTCGATCAGATCGGGATCGACTCCACGTGACAGCTGGGACGACATCACCGACCAGTTCGTAGTCGACCAGGGCCGAGCCACCGCGACCATCCAAACCGCCGAGGTAGGTATCTCGAAGCTGCGCGTCTCGGTGAAACGCCGTGGCCGCAGCGCCATGCGCCACGCGACCACGACCTGGTCTTGGGAACCTGGCCTCGCAACTCCCCCCGGGTGCGATGCGCTCGACCAGGCCCACTGCCTGTTGCCGTTTCCCAACGACGCCTTCACCCGCGCCGACAAGAGCAGCGACACCGGGCGCCGGGTCGACTTTGTGACCACGCTCGAAAACGTCAATGGAATTTCGATCGACCCGACCGAATGGAACCGCAACGACGGCTTCAGCCCGGGGTCGGCGATAATGGCCCTTGTACCCGGTGTCGATGTCGAGGCCACCGGCGCAGCGCCGATCACCGACATCGAGCGTTCGCTCGACCGTGACGCCCCCGTGGTGGTGATCGACGCCGAGACCGGTGAGCGGCACCTCAACTGGGTCGAGATCGACTCGAACGCCACGTCGCCCGAAACCGCCGTGCTGTACGTGCGACCGGGCATCAACTTCGAAGAGGGGCGACGCTACATCGTGGCGCTTCGCAACATGCGCGACAGCTCTGGCGAGATCATCGAGCCGGCAAGGCTGTTCCGCCTCTACCGCGATCGCATTCCGACCTTCGACGAGGACATCGAGGGTCGACGAAGCCACATGGAGGGCCTGTTCAAGACCCTTCGGCGCTCCGGTGTCAAGCGCGGGGACCTCCACCTCGCCTGGGACTTCACCGTGGCGAGCGAGCTCAACCTCGCCGGGCGCATGTTGCACATCCGTGACGACGCGTTCGATTCGCTCGACGGCGCCGCTCCGGGGTTCACCGTCACACAGATCGACGAGAACGTCGACGACCGGATCTACCGCAGGGTATGGGGAACCTTCGAGGTGCCGAAGTATCTGACCGGCGCTGGCGAACCCGGCAGCCGCTTCGAATACGGAGGTTCGACCGAAACCGACGCACTGCCGGTCCGAAACGGCAACTACATCGCGAGGTTCGTGTGCAACATCCCCCGTGCGACCACCGCCGACGGCAACGACCCCGTCGTGCCCGCCCGCGGAACGGTGTACGGCCACGGTCTGCTCGGCGCCTACACCCAGGCCAACTCGGGCAGCCAGCGGAGCATGGCCAACGAATCGAACATGGTCTACTGCGGCACGGATTTCATCGGCATGTCCGAAGAGGACCTCGTGAACGTGGTCGGCATCCTCCAGAACTTCTCGAACTTCCCGACACTCGCCGATCGGGCGCAACAGGGCATTCTCAACTTCTTGTTCCTGGCTCGGTTGCTGAAGGACCCGAACGGGTTCGCGTCACACGAGGCGTTTCAGGCCGGCGCGGAAAACACACCGGTGCTCGTCCCCAACGAGGTGTACTACGAGGGCATCAGCCAGGGAGGCATCATGGGCGGTGCGGCCACCGCCGTGTCGACCGAGTGGACGAGCGCGTCGCTCGGCGTGCCCGGCATGAACTATTCGACCCTGTTGCGTCGAAGCGTCGACTTCGACGTCTACGCGGCGATCATGAATCCGTTCTATCCCGACGAGATCGACCGGTCGGTTGGCCTGTCGCTGATCCAGATGCTCTGGGACCGTGGTGAGGCCAACGGCTACGCACACCACATGACCGACGACCCGTATCCGGGCACGCCGCCGCATCGCGTGCTGTTGCACGAGGCGTTCGGCGATCACCAGGTGGCGAACGTGACCACCGAGGTAGAGGCGCGAACGATCGGTGCCTACTTGGTGTCGCCGGCACTGGCGCCGGGGCGACACAGCGACGTCGATCCGTTCTATGGCATCCCGATCGTGCCCTCATATCCATTCGACGGTTCGGCGCTCGTGGTCTGGGACAGCGGGAACCCACATCCGCCGATCGCCAACGTGCCGCCGCGTCCGCCGGACTATGGCAGGGATCCGCACTCCGAGCCTCGCGAGGAGGTCACAGCGCGGTTCCAGAAGAGCGAGTTCATGAAGCCCGGTGGGTTCCTCATCGACGTGTGTGGCGGGGCGCCCTGCCTCGCACCGCACGAATAGAGCCTTGAGCGTTCACCGGCCTAGGCGAGGTAGTTGTGCTCCAGGCCCTGGAACATGACGTCGGGGCTCTGTGCACCTGAAAACGCTCTCGCCCGGTCGAACACGAACGTCGGGACACCGCTGATACCCGCGGACAACGCGAAGTTGAACGCTTCGAGCACTTCCTCGTTTCCCGACGTCCCCTCCAACCAGCCCTCTGCATCCGAGCGGTCGACTCCGACCTGTGCTGCGAGTTCGACGAGCGTTTGAGTGTCGCCGATGTCGAGACCCTCGCAGAAGTACGCGGCCATCAGCCGGTCTTTCAGCTCGTGCTGTGTGCCCTCGTGCTCGCCGAGCACCATTAGCC
This sequence comes from Acidimicrobiales bacterium, assembly GCA_965216815.1. Taxonomy (GTDB): domain Bacteria; phylum Actinomycetota; class Acidimicrobiia; order Acidimicrobiales; family SHLQ01; genus JADFOM01. The sequence continues at coordinate 1,778,234 of OZ244202.1, forward strand.
GATGGGCGGCCAGCGTGTTCGCACGCTGAGCGATGTCCATCCGGAACGTGAGGCCGACGGTTGCCGCCTCGCGGGTGACGCGGTCGATGATTGCGTCGGCTTGTTCGACACCACCGAACTTCGCTGCATAGGCATCGCGTACGGGCTGGGTGACTCCCACCGGAGCGCTCGGGTCGAGCTGGTACGCACGGTACGCGACCTCGACGGTTCGGTCCGGGTACTCATCCGCATAGCGTTCGAGTGCCATGTCGAATCGGCGCTTGCCGATGTAACACCACGGGCACACGATGTCTGAGAAGATCTCTACTTTCACGTCGACATCCGGTCGAAGTTCATGCCGGCGCAAGCCTGGCGGGGACATGTTTGTGGTGGGGGGTACCGGCGAACCAGTCGCGATCGTCTGGCGATGTCAACTCGTTCGGAGCCACGCCGGTCGCGACCGAGTCGCTGTCGCCGCCGGGGTAGTCGAGTCCGAACCCGTTGGGTAGCGAGATGAACCCAACCTGCATGGCATCGTCCACCTCGACGAGGGCAACCGCCGCTCCCGATTCGGTGGTGATTGTCGCCTTGCCTCCGTCGGTCAGCCCAACTCGGGCGGCGTCGTCGGGGTGCACTCGCAGAGCTCCCTCTCGGTCCTTCCTCCGCCAGTCGGGATCTCGCATGATCGTGTTGGCCGTGGACGACCGGCGCTCACCGGCTGCGAGGACGAATGGGAACTGTGTGTTGTCGGAGGCGGAGGGCTCGTCGGCGAGGCCCCGAAGCTCGTCGAGCAAGGGCTCGACGGCGAGGTGAATGCGGCCGTCGGCGTGCCGAAGTCGGTCGAAGGTCGCCTCGTACGGATCGACAGTGAAGACCACTCCGGTGTCGGACTGCACGATGCTGTCGAATAGCGCGTTGGCGTCAGAGTGACCCGCGCGCGCTATCGATTCGGGACTCATCGCTGCGAGTCGTTGGGTCAACCCCCAGATGGCGGCCGGTGCGCCACCGTCGGGAAGCGTGGCGCCGAGGGTGAGATACAGAACGACCGGCAGGTAGCGGCCGAGCTCGGGGTCGTCGCCAACCGCGCCGAACAGCGCGGCCGCGAATTCGTCGCGACCGGTTTCCGCAGCAGCCCTCAGAGTTGCGATGACCGTCGCGTCGAGCACGCCGAGCTCTTCGACCAGGCGGGCATGGATCTCGGGCTCGGGCAACGTGCCGTCGAGCGGTTCGATGATCGGGGCGCGCAGGTGAAAAACGTTTTCGGGGAACTCGAGCGTGAAGAACGTCGCTTCCCACTTCTCGTACTGACTCGACGCCGGGAGCACGATGTCGGCGAGACGTGCGGTTTCGGTCATGGCGACGTCGATGACCACCGAGAAGTCGAGCGCCTCGAAGGCCTCGCGCCATCGGGCGCTGCCGGCAAGCGAATGTGCCGGATTGCCGCTCTCGACGATGAGCGCGCGGAACCGGTCGGGATGATCGGTTGCGATCTCGTCGGGGATGATGTTGCACGGCACGAGCCCGGTCACCAGCCGGTGACCCGTCACCGGCGTCAGGCGGTCGTCCTCACCTCCGAACAGCGGCGCGATGGCGGAGTGCAGGTTCATGCCGCCCCGGATGCCGAAATTGCCGGTTAGGAGAACCAGCAGCTTCTCGAGGTAGCTGTTCATCGTCGAATGCGGTGCCATCTGGATGCCCAGGTCTTCGAGCATCGACATCGATTCGGCCTCGCCGATCGCTTGGGCCACACGGCGCACATCGTGTTCATCGATGCCCGCACGGCGGGCGTAGGCTGCGATGTCGACGGTTCCGAGCGCTTCGATGACCGCTTCGAGCTCGACGGTTCGGGTCTCGAGGAACCGATGGTCGATCAGGTCGTCTTCGACGAGCACCGCGAGGAGCGCGGCGAGAAGAAACGCGTCGCCACCGGGCTTGACCTGGAGATGAATGTCGGCGAGATCGGCGGTTTCGGTCCGACGCGGATCGACGACGATGAGGGTGCGGTCGGGGTCGCGGGCGATCTCTTTGAGCACGACTCGGGCACGAGGGATGCCGTGTGATTGCCACGGGTTCTTGCCCCAGAACACCGCAGCCTCGGCATTCTCGAAGTCACCGGTCGTGTGACAGCTCGAGTGGCCGAAGAGCTGGCCGTCGACCCAGAACTCGCCGGTCTTCTCCTGGGCGAGCGCGTTCGAGCTGAACGTCGATCCGACCGCCGCGCGCAGAGCCCCGGCGTATCCGCCGCCGAGGTGGTTTCCTTGACCGCCGCCGCCGTAATAGAAGATCGAGTCTCCGCCGTGGGTGTCGCGGATGTCGGCGAGTCGAGCCGCGACCTCGGCCAGAGCCGTGTCCCAGTCGATCTCCTCGTAGGAGCCGTCGGCCGTGCGCCGAAGTGGCGAGTTCAGGCGATGTCGGCCGTTCTGGTAGTGATCGACCCGTAGCCCCTTCTCGCACGTGTAGCCCCGGGAGCCGGGGTGCGACTTGTCGCCGCGGACCCGATCGATGGTGCGGCCGTCGTCGCCGAGGCGCACCTCGATACCGCAGTTGATCGAACAGAGCACACAAGCGGTCTTGTGCCACGGCTGGGTCGTCATGGCGACATCGTAGTGCCCGTCCTATTGTCCCGACCCATGAGTGATCCGACGGGACCAATGGCTGAGGGGCGAGGGGTCGATGCGATCCTCGCCGAAATCGAATCGATGCAAGGCGACGACATCGATTGGCGAGGCGGACGGGCCTTCAGCCTCGTCTACCACCACGACGATGCCGAGCTTGAACGACTACAGCACGCCGTGGCCGACCGCTTCCTCCACGAGAACGCGCTCAACCCGTTCGCCTATCCGAGCCTTGTCAGGATGGAACAAGAGGTCGTGGCGGTGGCTGCGGGCCTTTTCGGCACCGATTCCGAGGCCGGAACCATGGCTTCGGGCGGCACCGAATCGATCTTCCTCGCCGTGCACACAGCACGCGAGGAGGCCGTCGATCGGGGTGTTACAGAGCCACGCATCGTTCTCGCCTCGACCGCGCATCCCGCGTTCACCAAGGCGGCCCACTATCTCGGCCTCGAGACCGTGCGGGTCCCGGTTGCAGACGATTTGCGCGCCGACCCCACGGCGATGGCGGCCGAGATAGACGACCGAACGGCGCTCGTCGTTGGGTCGGCGCCTTGTTACCCGTACGGCGTGATCGATCCGATTCCCGAGCTCGCCGGTCTGGCATCCGACGCTGGAACCCTGTGCCATGTCGACGCATGCCTCGGCGGATGGCTGTTGCCGTTCTGGGAACGCATTGGTGAAGCCGTGCCGCCCTGGAACTTCGAGGTCGACGGCGTGTCTTCGATCTCCGCTGACATCCATAAGTACGGCTATTGCTTCAAGGGCGCGTCGGTCATCGTCTATGCCGACAAGGCGCTCAAGACGCGCCAACACTTCCTGTTCGACGGGTGGCCGGGCGGACTCTACGGCTCGGCGACCACTGCGGGGACTCGCCCGGCAGCACCGATCGCAGCTGCGTGGGCGACGATCAACCACCTCGGCATCGACGGCTATTTGGCGAAGACCGAGGTCGTACGCGACACGGCGCGCAAGTTCCTCGAGGGTGTTCGCGCGATCGATGGCCTGGCCGTGACAGGAGATCCCAAGCTCTCGTTGTTTGAGTTCTCCGCGGTCGATGGGTCCGACGCGACAGGTGCGATCGGCGACGTCATGGACGACCGGGGCTGGAACCTCGATCGCCAACAGGGTGGCCTGCACTTGATGGTGTCACCAGGACACGCACATATCGTCGACCGGTTCCTGGCTGATCTCGCCGACGCCGTCGCCGATCACGGTGAGAGCCGCGGCAAAGCCGCAACCTACGGCGGCGTCGCCCCCTGAGTAGGACGCGGACGCGGGGACAGACCCCCTGTCCCACTCAGCCGGGGTCTAGCCGGCTTTGGGCAGGGCGAAGAAGACGACGGCTACGTAGTGCACGGCTGCGCCGGCGATTACGAAGAGGTGGAACACCTCGTGATAACCGAAGACCCGTGGCCACGGGTTCGGGCGTCGGGTCGCATAGATCGTTGCGCCGGCGGTGTAGGAGACACCGCCGATGAGCAGTAGCACCGTGCCCGCGACACCGAAGTGGTACCAGAGCGAGGGCGCGACGAATACGCAGGCCCAGCCCACGATGACGTAGGGGACCGCTATCGCCCAATAGGGAGCGTGTGACCAGAGGAGCCTGCCCGCAATCCCGAAAGCAGCACCGATCCAGACGACGATGAGGATCGCCAGGCCGGTTGCTCCCGGAAGCACGAACAGAGCGATGGGCGTATAGGTGGCAGCGATGGCGACGAAGATCATCGAGTGGTCGAGCCTTCGCATGACGCCGAGAGCGCGTTCGCTCCAGTTGCAGCGGTGGTACAAAGCGCTGATGCCAAACAGCCCCATTGCTCCGACCGTGTAGATCGCCATCACGAAACGCGGTGCGATGCCGGGGCTGGTGGCGATGACGATCGGCGCGAGCGTGGCCGCGACGACAAATGCCCATTGATGCGAGACACCGCGTAGGTAGGGCTTGTCGATTCGGTCTGCAACGACTGCGGTCACCGCGCCTCCGATCGTCAGGTCGACAGGGAGTGTAGCCAACAGTGGCAGGCCGACAGCGCGCTGAGACATCCGTCTCATCGTCGTGGATTCACGTGTGCCTCCTAGGCTGTCGGTGATGATGCGATCGCTGAAACGCCGGTTGATGGGGCTGCGGCGCGACGGCCTGACCCGCTCGACCAGCGGCTCGTTCGATCGGAAGCGCAACCTCGAGCGGCTGGCTTCGGAACCGTTCGACGTCGTGGTCATCGGTGGCGGCGTGACCGGTGCTGGGACGGCGCTCGACGCTGCGGCTCGCGGCTACCGCACGGCGCTCGTCGAGGCAGACGACTTCGCGTCGGGTACATCCTCGAAGTCGTCGAAGCTGATCCACGGCGGCCTGCGGTACCTACAGCAGGGTGAGATCGGACTCGTCTACGAGGCCCTGGCTGAGCGCCAGGTGTTGCTGAAGAACGCTCCCCATCTCGTCGAGACGCTTCCCTTTCTCATCCCGATTCTGACCAAGGGTGGCGTCATGCCTCGGAGCGTGTCGCGGGCCCTCGGTGGCGCGATGTGGGGCTATGACCTCACGGGTGGGCTACGTATAGGCAAGCGCCACCGAAGGGTCGACGCCCAAGAGGCTGCGGACTTGATGCCGACGTTGCGCCGGGATCGACTTGTCGCGGGTTACGTCTACTACGACGCGAGGGCCGACGACGCGCGCCTCACCCTCACGCTCGCCCGTACTGCCGCCTGTGACTTCGGGGCCGCTGTCGCCAATCGAACTCGTGCCGTCGGGCTTACGCGCGGCGATGATGGCCGGCTCGGCGGTGTCACGGTGGAGGCCGATGGCAACCGGATCGAGATCACTGCCCGGGCGGTCGTCAATGCGACCGGCGTGTGGGTAGACCGTGTGCGAGAGCTCGACGAGGGATCGGAGGTCGACACGATCCGTCCCGCCAAGGGCGTTCACATCACGGTGCCATGGTCTCTCGTCCGAAACGAGATCGCTGCCGTGCTGACCGTTCCGGGCGACAAGCGGTCGGTGTTCGTCATTCCCTGGGGAGAGCTGGCGTACATCGGTACGACCGACACCGACTATGACGGGCCGCTCGCGAACCCGGTCTGCACCGACGAGGACATCGACTACCTTCTGCGGGCACTCAACCACGCGGTCGATGCCGACCACGACCGCAGCATCGTGGCGGGAACCTGGGCAGGGCTTCGTCCCCTCGTGAGTTCCGGGGACACCGGGCGTACGGCCGACCTGTCGCGTCGGCACAGCATCCACACCTCTGAATCGGGCCTGGTCAGCGTGGCGGGTGGCAAGCTCACGACCTACCGGCGTATGGCGGCCGACACGATCGACGAGGTCGAGAATCTGCTCGGGGAACTTCGGCCGTCTCCGACTAAGAAGCTGCGTTTGCGGGGTGCGACGGGTGGTCAGGTCGACGACCCGCTCGAGCAGCGGTACGGCACCGAGGCCGAGCAGGTTCGGGCGCTCGTAGATACCGATGCGTCGCTGGGTGAGCGGCTTCTTCCCGACCTCCACTACCTGCGCGCAGAGGTCGTGCATGCGGTGCGTTCAGAGATGGCGACGACGCTCGACGACGTCCTCGGCCGCCGCACCCGTATCCGACTCATGGACCTGCGCGGTTCGATCGAGATCGCCGACGATGTGGCGGCGTTGATGGCGCCCGATCTCGGCTGGACGGACGCCGACGCGCAACGTGCTGTCTCCGAATACCGCGCGTCGGCCGAAGCCGAACTCTCCTCCGCCGGCCTGCTTCAGGATTTCTGAACCCTCTGGTGCGGCATATGACACCGTACGGTTCAGAAATCTCCAGGGTTCCGGGAGTCAGGAGGCGGACGTGTAGTAGCCGGAGATGTCGGCGATCACGTGGCCGCCGGATTGGACGTAGATAGATGCCGACCTGCTCCCGAGCGGGGTCGTGACATGGTTCGGGATCGTTTGGCCTGCGCGGGCGACATTGAGATTCGACGCGAGTGGACGGGCAACGCCCGCCGGCCACACCGTCACGAAGCCCGGGGCGAACGCCTCGGTCATCGTCACGTTGAGCGTCGCACCCGACGCATTCGACGGCACGCCGGCACGCCCGCCGACCTGCACCGTCGTAGTTCCTCGGGCCGGCACCGCACCCGAGCCACGGGTGTCGAGCAGCCGCTTTGGTGTCATCGGTACGAACAGCCCTCTCGAGGACTTCTCTGCCGACCCATCCGTGAACCATCCAGCAACGTCGACCACCACGTGAGCCGACGTGAGCGAGAAGACATTCACCGCGCCATCGGAGCCGATCGGGACGATGACCTGGTTCGGAATCGTCTGGCCGGGATGTTCCACGTTCAGGTTCGAGGCGAGCGGACGCGCCACACCCGACGGCCATACCGTCAGGTAGCCGGCGTCGGTGGTCTCGGTCGCGGTGACGTTGAGCACCACGGCGGATGCACCCTCGGCCGGCACTCCGCCCCGTCCCGCGACCGGCACACGCAAGGTGCCTTTCGCCGCGACCGCAGGGCCCGATCTCGTATCGGCGAGGCGCGACGGCGTCACCGGCACGAAGCGCCCAGGCGACGAGCTGGCCCGCGGCGTGTAGTAGCCGAGCACATCGGCCACTAGATGCGTGCCCTTCTGGCTGAAGATGCTCACCTTGCCGCCCGCGCCGATGGGGGCGGTGACGAGGTTCGGAATCGTCTGTCCCGGGCGTTCGAGGTTGAGATTGCTCGCCGTCGGCCTAGCGAATCCGGTGGGCCAGACCGTGACGTATCCATCGGCGGCAGATTCCGTGGCCGTCACATTGACCACAGCGGTCGTTGCTCCGGAAGGAACACCACCGCGACCCGTGACCTGGAGGTTCACGGTCCCTCCGGCACCGACGGGCACAGCGGGCGCACCCAATCCGTTGCGGGTGTCGAGGATTCGGGTCGGGGTGAGCGGCGTGAACGCCGACGGAGACCCGTCCAGCGACGTCCGCACCATGTCGACGGGTCCGGTCGAGTACGCGCCGGTCGAGTTCCCGGCCGGATCCGTGAGGACGACATATATCCATTTCTTGCCAAAGTCGTTCTTCGGACGCCACACGTACCGGTTCTCACCGGCTTTCACGGCGACCGTGTCGATGAGTCGTCCATTGAACCCACCGCTGTTGTCGTCGACGTAGATCTTCGCCGTCGTGCCGGGTTCATGAGCCTTGTCGGCAAACTTGATCGTGAACTGGTCGGCCCCGAAGTCGTCGGCGGCGAGCCGTATCTCGTCGACCGTCCAGCGCCTTGACCCAGGGTCCTCGTGAGGGTCGAACCGGAAAGCGTCGAGCACCGTTCCCGCCCACCCGAGACCGGCTCCTGAATCGCTGATGGCGGCCGGGGGAGACGTCGCGAGGTCGACCACGATGTCGTTCCAGCCCGGATAGACGACGATGTCCTCGCTCACGTTCTCCGTCGCAGTCCCGGCCTTGCGCCATGCGACACGTGCGCTCATCCCGCCGCCCGGCGAGCCCGAAAGAGAGAACCCGCCTTCGTAGTGTGCGCGCACCGAAAGTCGGTGGTAGCGGCTGCCGTTGATCGGGCCCGCAAGAGACGGGTAGAAGCCCGAGTCGGTCGGATCCGGTCCGGTGTTGACGCCCGACACGACGCCGCCACCGACCGCCACAGTCGTGTTCCTGGCGCCGGCGAGGTCGGCTCCGTTGGAGAAGTCCCAGGCGTCGCCGCGCGCGATCGTGGCGTAATCGGTGCCGCCGGCGAGGTCGGGGTCGATGACGACCGGAGCGGGGAGCGCATCGACGACCAGCGGGGGCGAGTAGCCGGTTCCGCTGCGATAGAAGCGATAGGTGCCCGGCGGGAGTTGGTCGGCGTCGAGGTTCACCGACCCGTAGAGCGTTTCACCGACCACACCCCAGTTCGGGTTGGAGGCGGTGTTGTTCTGCCGGTTCGCGTCCCGGTCCCAGTACACGATCTGTCCCGAGCTCTGACCGCCTGTATCGATCGTGACACTGTTGTTCGCCCGCGGTTCATAGATGCGAATCCAGTCGATCTTGGTCGCTCCGCCCTGCTGGGTGGGGGTCAGAACCAGGCCCTTCATCACGCCGTTCCACTGCACGACATTGGTCGTGTTGGCGATGTTGAAGTCATAGGTGTTCCAGCCGGGCTCGAGATTGAAAGCGTGCCCGCCGATGCACGACGCGATGAACTTCCCGCACCGCATCCACTGCAGCCATGCGGTCTGCGACGGACCGCTCGAGTAGATCCGCAGCGACGCGCGCTTGTAGCGATTCGCGTCGATCGGGTGCGTCTCGCCGTCCCTACCCCACGGAATCGCATCCGGTGCATAGGTATCGAGCATCACGAGCTTGCCCTGGCTGCCCGACGCAGCGGTCGCCGAGAACACCCCACCGGCAATCTTGGCGCCGGAGAGCCCCTGCATCTGCGCATTGGGGCCCAGGCGGTGGTCCTCCTTGTTCGAGAAGTCCCACGCGTCGGCGAACGCGGTCGTCGCATAGTCGCGGGCCGCACTCACCCTGCTTCGCGAGATCGTGACCTGAGTCGACTGCGCAGCCGATTCCGGTACGTCGACGAGCGTCGTCGCGACGAGAAGGGTGGCGAGGATGCCCAACGCGAGCCGAGCGGCCGGGAGTCGACTTTGCATGCGAGATTTCCGTTCTCCGAGGAGGTGGCCGCGCGTTCACCAATGCCATCGGCACTGGCACGCTAGTCCTTGAGCGATCTGCGGCATCATCGGTCGGGTTGTCGCATCGGCCACCGGACTGATTACCTGCATGCGTTCGCCGACGACGAAAAGGGTGCCCGATGGCCACCGATGCCGAACTGTCCGACGAGATCATCGCCACGATCCGTACATGGGTCGACAAAGAGGTGATCCCCAACGCACCCGAGCTCGAACACGCGGACGAGTTCCCACAGGCGATGTTCGACCAGATGTGCGAGTTCGGACTCTTCGGTGCAACGATCCCGCCCGAATACGGCGGCCTCGGTCTCGATGCGCGCACCTACTCGCGCATCATCGAAGAGCTCTCCCGCGGCTGGATGTCGCTCGCCGGCATCCTCAACACGCACAAGATCGGCGCCACGATGATCGGGCGGTTCGGGACCGACGAGCAAAAGCAGCGGTTTCTTCCACGGATGATCGACGGCTCCTACCGCGGTGCGTTCAGCTTGTCCGAGCCCGATGCCGGCAGCGACACCCGTGGCATGCGCTGCCGTGCTGTGCGCGACGGCGACGAGTGGGTCATCAACGGCACGAAGATGTGGGTTACCAACGGTGTTCGATCGTCCTTCGTGATGCTGATGGCCAAGACCGAGGGCGACCGAATCACCTGCTTCATAGTCGAGAAGGACCCCGGCGATTCGTTCGAGGGCATCAGGGTCTCGAAGAAGATCCCAAAGCTCGGCTACAAGGGACTAGAGACGGTCGAGATGTCCTACGCCGACCACCGGGTTCCCCACGACAACGTTCTCGGCGGCGACGACGGGGTCGGCAATGGCCTCGGATACGCGCTCTCGGCTCTCGAGCTCGGCCGCATCAACGTGGCTGCCCGTGCGGTCGGCGTCGCCCAAGCCGCCTTCGACGCCGCCATGCGTTACTCACAGGAACGTGAGACCTTCGGGCGGAAGATCTTCGATCACCAGGCGATCCAGTTCAAGCTCGCCGAGATGGCGACGAAGCTCGAGGCCTCCCGGCTCATGGTTTTCAACGCCGCGGACAAGTTCGACTCGGGCGAGCGAATAGATCTCGAGGCGGGCATGGCCAAGCTGTTCGCGTCCGAAGCCGCATTCGAGATCACCTCGGACGCGCTGCGAATTCACGGTGGCAACGGCTACACCAGCGAGTACCCGGTCGAGCGGTACTTCCGTGATTCGCCGCTGATGATCATCGGTGAGGGCACCAGCGAGATCCAGAAGATGGTCATTGCCCGAAAGCTCCTCGAGCGCTACGCGATCTAGTCGCTGCGAGCTTGGTGTCAGGAGACTCAGCGGATTGCTCACGTCCTGTAGTTCGCCGGGTTCAATGCAACGGTGTCAGGCACCCGGCGCCCTGCAATCCTGGTCCAAGTTCGTATTGCGCCGGGTGCCTGACACCGCCCGGGCTATACGCCGAGCGATGTTGCGACCTGAGCGGTGACAGCTTCCCAGCTCGAATCGGCAACCGAGGCCTGACGAGCAGAGCGGCCGTCGGTGCCCTCGGCGAGTGCGGCGTCGACCGCAGCCAGGAAGCTCGCCTCGTCGTCGGCGACATGGGCCAGCTCGCGGTATGGCTCGAGCTCTGGGAACCCGATGGAAGCGATCGGGAAACCCAGCGCCAGATACTCCTTCAGCTTGATCGGATTCGACCGCTCGACCCACTCATTGCGCAGCCACGGCATGATTCCGACATCGAATTGCGCGGCATAACCGGGGAGTTCCTCGTATGGAACCGGTCCGAGATAGTGGATGTTCGGTTCAGCCTCGAGCGCATCGATCTCCATCGCCTGGGGTCCGATGATCACCACCGATGAGTCCGGATGCGCACGCGCCGTCGCTACGAAGAGGTCGACGTCGAGCAGGTAGTCGTCGAGCGCTCCGTAGAAGCCGATCAGCGGCCGTGGAAGATCGGCCAGTTCGGCGGGTATAGGTGGCGGATCGTCTGAGAAGCGACGGTTCGCCGCGTCGGCGAAGTGGTCGTAGTCGACCCCGTGGCCGATGTTGCGGGCTCGGCGGTAGACGCCATGCTCCTGGGTCATTAGCGAGTCGGACACGTACAGCACCTCGTCGGATTCGGCCATCAGCCTGGTCTCGACTGCGGCGATGAGCGCCTGGTCGGCCTCGGGGAACTCGGAGTGTTTGTCCGAACGGTTGTACACGACACGCTCGTAGCTGCTGCCGAGGGCCGCGTCTGCAGCGGTCGGAAGTGTCACGAATGCCGCGGGGTGACTCATGCGCAGCACCCGGCGCACCAGGGCGATCTGAGCCCGAAGCAGCCAACCGTTGACCTTGATCATGCGAGGCGAGTATGCGGGGATGAAGATCGGTGAGAGAACCCACATGCCCGACGAGTCCTTGCGCAGCCCTTTGAGCGTGCTCTTCAGCTTGCGCACGTATCGGCGCAAGGGAATCTCGGTCTTCGCCTTGGTCGGGGCGCGCATGCCGATGCTGTTGATCCACAGAACGGGAACGTCGTCGGCGAGGCGGCGCATCACCTGGCATTCGCTGTGGCCCCGGTTGTGGTACCACCAGTCGACGGCTGCGAACGCGACGACCGATTCCGAATGACCGGCGTCGGCGTCCGCGTCGATGAAGCCGGCGATCGCGTCGATCAAGGAGGCGTCGGCCTGGCCTTCAGGTAGATCCGGTGCTTCCAGCTCGACCGCGCGGTCGAGCAGGCAGGTGAGCTCGTCTTCATTTTCGGCGATGTATATGCCCCGTCGACCTCGGAGAAGCTCGACCGTTGCGAGCTGGTGCTCGTTTCGGTGTTCGCCGAGCGAGGCGCGGCGCGCCATGACGATGATCGGCGTCTGTTGGTCGAGCGCTTTGAGCACCGTCCCGGTGCCGGCATGGGCGACTACAACGTCGGCCTCGGCGAAGCGCTTGTCGAACTCCTGGGGAGACAGAATCCGCTCGGATGGCACCGAGCTGGGCGGCGATTCGCTGTCGCCGATCTGAGCGAGCACGTCGGCGTCGGGGTGCTCCGACGCCCAGCGATTGACGATGCCGACCATGCGGTCGAACGGCATCTGCGCGCCGACGGTGACGAAGACCGACGGTTCGCTCACAAAACAGCTCCCGCATAGGTGGGCCCGTCTGGTCGCGCCACGTTTGGCGACTGGGTGAGCCACAGGTCGGCGTGGCGTCCGGCCTTGTCGCCGCTCATCGACAGCTCCTCGGCATTCGCGATGCTGTCGACCCAGATCGTGCGCGCGCCGGTCAGCTTGCCGAGACGGATGGCGAGATAGCCGGGCGCGGCTCCGGTGGAGATCACGATGTCGGGGCGGACGCGCGCGATGAGAAGGGCGAGCTGAGCGCTCGTCTGGGCGAGCGCCGCTGGGCTGTGCCGGTTCCCGTCCCGTACGACGTGGAACTCATCGCCGCCGATATCGGCCCGGTAGGCGGCGTCGTTGGTGACCCAGACGACTTCGTGCGCAGAGAAGGCTGCACGCAGGCGGATGAGCTCTGCCCAGTGTCCGCCACCGCTCGACACGGCCATGATGCGTTTGCGCGACGTGCTCTTCAACGTTGTCTCTCCGGCCCGGCCACCTGATGCGTCCGACCTCGTTTCTCCGGTCGGTAGATGTCGGTGCGCAATGAGAGTTTAAGGCTCGGGTATGTTCCTTTCGGCGAGCGCGTGGCGGCCGATGGTTATGCGATTCGATCGGAGCCCCATGAGACGCAAGATCACCACGATCACCGACGTCGCGGAGTATCAGCTCTGCGCCGGGTGTGGAGCATGCGCCTCGGTCGCTCCCGATCGCGTCGAGATGGTCGATGATCTTGACCGTGGAAGGCGACCCGTCGTCGCCGAGGGCGCGAGGTCCGACGACCTTCTCGAAGTCTGTCCTGGGGTGGGGGTTGCGAGGTCCGATCGTTCGGCCACCGGTTCGCTCATCGACGAGCTCTACGACGCCTGGGGACCCGTGATGGCGGTCTATGAGGGCGCGGCGAGCGACGCGGAGGTGCGCCTCGCGGCATCGAGTGGGGGAGCGGCGACCGCGCTCGCGATGCACGGCATCGAATCCGCAGGCGCCCATGGCGTTCTCCACATCGGGGCCCGCAGCGACATCCCGTGGCTCAACGAGACGGTGTTGTCGATCGACCGCCAGGCGATGCTCGATCGCACCGGGTCCCGGTATGCTCCGGCGAGCCCGTGTGACCGTCTCGATCTCGTCGAGTCGTCGCCCGGACCGGTGGTCTTCATCGGCAAGCCGTGCGATGTTGCGGCGCTGGCCAAAGTGCGACGGATCCGTCCCGAAATCGACGACAGGATCGCATTCACCATCGCCATCTTCTGCGCTGGAACACCGAATACGCGAGCGACGCTCGAGCTGATCGACGAGCTGGGTGGCGACGCAGCGACCGGTGACGGTCTGCGCTACCGAGGCAACGGCTGGCCGGGCAACGCGACCTTCACCAACCCCGACGGATCGGGCGACCAGATGTCCTATGAGGAGTCCTGGGGTCGGCTCCAGGCGAAGCGTCAGTGGCGCTGCTACGTGTGCATGGATCACACCGGCGAGCATGCCGACGTTTCGGTCGGCGATCCCTGGTATCGCGACATACCCGACGGCGAGCCTGGTCAGTCGCTGGTTCTCGCACGTACACCGCTGGGCCGCTCGGTCGTGGAGGAAGCGCGATCCTCGGGCCATCTGTCGGTCGTCGATGCCGAACAATGGAAGCTGCCGGCCTCGCAGCCGAACCTACTCGCCGACCGTGGGGCCGTCTGGGGTCGGATGTCCACGACCCGGGCGATGGGCGTGGCGACACCGCGCCACGACGGAATGTCGGGCTTCGGCTTCTGGCGGTCCGAGCTCGGAGCCAAGGCCAAGGCACAGGCGTTCTACGGCACCGTGAAGCGGGTGTTCACCAAACAGCTGCGTAAGCGCCACCCGGTGAACCCCTACCGGGGCGGACGCGACCCGAACGCGTAAACGTTCAGAGAACCGAGTCGGCGATCTCGGCGAGCTCGTCGCGCGCCTGGGTGACGACGGGAGGCACGGTCTGCGCGAGCTCCTGCGCTGCGTCGCCGCGTTTCGAGAACGACTCGAGCGCAATGTCGGCGGCCGTAGCCGTGTCGGTCGAGCGCGCATCGGCCACGTGCGACGACTGGCCGACCGATGCGAAGACGCCGCGGGTCTTGAGGCTGTAGGCGATCGAAGCACACGGCACTCCCGAAGAAAGCGCCGCGATGGTCGCATGCATTCGCGTTCCGCAGAACCACTCGAGCTGGGCGATGAACCACTTCGCCGACCCGGGATGGTCGAAGTCGGGTGCCGTCGTCACGGCCTCGTCTCCGATCTCGTCTTCGACCTGCCTGCACGCGGCGTGGTCGGACTCGATGCTGCCGGGAGCGTGCACATGGGGGACGAGCACGACCCGCTGACCCTGGTCGACCAGCGCGCGAACGAGGCGTTCGATCGCGGCTGGATAGTCGATGGTCAGCCCGTAGCGAGCTGGGGCCTCGGGGTCGTTGTAGATCAGCCCGCTGACGTTGACCCCGACGGCGCCCCCCGCCAGCACTTCCGAGAGCCGCCCATCGAGATCGATCGGGCGCGGTTCGAGAGCGAAGGCGACATCGACTCCGCGGCGATGCAGCTGCGGGTCGAAATCATCGCCGACGAGATCGCGCAAGGCCTCGAACGAGTCTTCGTCGCGCGCCCAGGCCGAGGTGGCGTCGAGCACGTGGCGGCGCGCGGTTGCCTCGACCTCCGGCGAGCTGAAGGGACCGTAGGTCTGGGGGAGGAGAACGGTCGGTCGCCCGAGGTAGTAGGCCAGCTGACGCGGCAGGGTGACCTCGCGGAACCGGTGCATGCCGTAGAGGTCGGCGAAGCTGTCGCCGCCGTTGATGTCGAAGACCCCGTCGGCCTCGGCGACGAACCGGGCAAACGGCGTCTTGATGCCGATTCGGGCGAGCGCGCGGGTGGTCTGGATCGACTCGGGGCGCCAGTAGCGGCGAGACACACGCACGCCGGTGATCGAGTAGTCGAACGGCTCGCCGTCGACCAGCGTCGTTGCGGGCTGGGTGCCGAATCCCACCCCACTGCCCACGATGTTCGCGTCGGGATGCCGGCGGGCGAGCCCGGCGACGATCGAATGGTGAAGCGCCGAGACACCGAGGTTGCCGGTGTCGGGCTGGGCGCCGAGGACGACGAAATTTGGCATTGGACCCACTAGTAAAACACGCAGCGGGTGCGGTGTCGGGGACTGGCCTTGTAGCGCCTGCCGCCTCCTCGCTCCCAGAGAATCCCGTCTACCGTGCCCGAGTTGGTTTCGAATCCCTTGGCGACGAGCTCGGCGACGAGCAACTCGACCGCATGCACCGCACACGCACGGATCTCGACCTCCTCGACCGAACCCGGCTCCAGGAGGTTGCCGCGTTCGATGCGGCCGACTATCTGAGGATCGAACGAGAGAACGCCGTCGAGGCGCAGGACGTGCGGCACGAGGTTGTCGGCGAACATAGTGACTCGCTCGAGGTCTTCGAAGCGCCCGAACCGGCGGCCATCGAACGCACGATACAGATCGAAAGCGGTGATCTGCGCCCGCTTGTAGAACGCCACAGGTTCGCCGTCGTGGGTCGCGATGTCGGAGTAGAACGAGCACTCGTCGAGCAGCGTCACGAGTCGGGCGGCGCGGTGTTCGGCCGCTTCGACGAGTGCGGTGACCCGGCCGTCGAACCGATCTAGTACGTAGCGGGCCAGCTGGTTGAGAGCTTCGGCGAACAAGGCCATCAGCTCTCCTGCCTCCTCATCGGAATCGAGCTGGTCGAACAACACGGCGCACCAGGCGGCATCGATCGATGCGAGCGTTTCGAGCGAGGGCGGCCTGCTTTGCCACAGCTCACGCCACGCCGAGGCGACGGTGTGGTAGCCCGACAAGCCCGTCGGCTTGTTCAGGTGCGGAAACCAGCCCGACCCGAAGTTGATCGCATCGAGTGTGACGACGAAGGCGACGGTCGTCTCGTCGTCGGGGAGCCGCACACGACCTGGATCGGTCGACGGCTGTTCGATCGTCGCCAGTTCGGTGGCGTAGGCCGCGAGCCGATCGGCGTCGATTGCCACATGCCGCGCGCGCGTGGCCACGCGTGCGGCGTCGCGTCTGATGCGGTCGAGGACGTCGGTCTCGCTGGACACGGTCCTAACCTACGGGCGTGACTTCAGCCGACACGACGCGGATGGTCGAATCGATGGCCAGGTGGTGGATCGACAACGACCCCGATCCTGCCTACGCGGCTACTTTGCGGTCGCTTCTCGACGCCGGCGATTCCTCCGGGCTCGCGGCAGCGTTCGAGCCGCCGCTCCGGTTCGGCACCGCAGGCGTGCGCGGTCCGCTAGGTCCTGGCGCAGCGGGGCTGAACCGCATGGTCGTACGACTCGCGACCCTGGGTCTCATCGAGTGGGCGGGCGATACTCCGGCGGTTGTCGTCGCGCGTGACGCTCGCCATCGCAGCGACGACTTCAGCAGCGAGGTCGCCGATGTGGTCAGTGCCTCAGGCGGAACCGCGATCGTTCTCGACGTCCCCGTCCCGACGCCTGTGCTCGCCTGGGCGGTCCCGCACCTCGACGCGGACGCAGGGGTCATGGTCACCGCGAGTCACAATCCACCCGCTGACAACGGCTACAAGACCTACGGTCCGCGCGGCGCGCAGCTCCTTCCCCCGGACGCAGCTGTGATCGAGGCCTCGATGGACTCCCACACGGGGGGCGATGTCGCGATCGCGCCGCGATTCGACCGTGTCGAACGGTGCGACGACTCGATCATCGACAGCTATCTCGATGCGCTCATCCGGCCCGATCTCTGCGACGGCATCGGCGGGCTCACTGCGGCATACACGGCGATGCATGGAGTGGGGGGAGAGACGACCCGTCGGTTGGCGGACCGAATCGGGTTCGCTCTCGAGCCGGTCGCAGAGCAGTACGAGCCCGACCCCGATTTCCCCACCGTCGCCTTTCCCAACCCCGAGGAACCCGGCGCAACCGATCTGTTGCTTTCGCACGCAGCCGCCGTCGACGCCGACGTTGCGCTCGCGCACGACCCCGATGCCGATCGGCTGGCGGTTGCGATCGTCGATGGTGGGATCTGGCGTCAACTGTCGGGAAACGAGCTCGGCGTGTTGCTCGGCGACCATCTGATCCGGCGATCGAGCGGCGATCGTATCGTCTCCACGACGGTCGTCTCTTCGTCGGCCCTCGGTGCGATAGCCGAGGCACATGGCGTCGAGTGCGTCCGCACTCTTACGGGCTCGAAGTGGGTTGTGCGCCCGGGCCTCGACCGCGATGACGCTCGTTTCGTGTTCGGCTACGAGGAAGCGTTGGGCTACGCCGTGAACGATGTCGTCCACGAAAAGGACGGAGTCGGCGCGGCGATGGAGACGCTCGACTTGGTCGCCACGTTGCGGTCCGAAGGATCCGATCCGATCGCGCGCCTCGATGCCCTCGCCCACGAACACGGTCGCTTCGGGGAGGCACAACGAATCCTGATGATCGACGATCCCGAACAGTTCGACCGCGTGCGACGCGGCGTAGCCGACCTGCGGGCCCGGTCGTCGACCACTGTGGGTGAGAGGGTGGCGTCGGTTGTCGACTTCGCCGACGGACGGGACGGACTCCCACCCGCCGACATGGTCGAGGTCGACGTCGACGGTGGGGGTCGCGTGTTGATACGTCCGAGCGGCACCGAGCCGAAGCTCAAGATCTACGCCGAGTCTCGGCTGCCTGGGTCGGCCGGCCGTGAGGAGGCGAACGCGGCTGCTGGCGCTATTGCCGACGGGGTTGTCGAAACGCTGCAAACCTCCGGTCGGTGACCCCGACCGCAGGGTCCCGAGCGTTACCCTGAGCCGGTGTCCGAACGTCAACCCCGCGTCATCGGCCTCACCACAGCAGCACTGATTGTCGTCGTGCTCGCGGGCATCGGCGTCGCTGTGCGGTTGGCCTTGACCGCCGACGGCGACGGCGACGACGATGCTGGCGGTGGTAGTGGCAACGGTGGCGCAGGACCATCTGAGGTGGTTGGAAGCGAACCCCCGCCGACCGTAGGCGAGCCTGCGAATCTCGACGAGTCCATTGAGCGAGCTCTGTCGGACAGCGCAGCGCGCCGTCCGTGCGGCGATTTCGACCGCGTGCCAGAGATCATCGAGGCGGCCGAGCGGTACGCGCTCGATCCGATCGGCTCTTTCGATCAACCGACGTGGGTTGCGGTGCACCCGATCACGGGATGGTCGGTCGTGGTCGAGCGGGCAGGCCGCCTCGTCGACCTCGACTCGGGTGAAGTACTGGTCGACCTCACCGATCGCACGCGGGCTGAACACGATGGCGGTGCATTGACCGCAGTGTTCGACTCGACCGGTGAGTGGATCTACCTCTACCGCTCATCGAATGACGACGATGTCAAGATGACTACAACGGTCACGGCCCACATGGTCGATGATGCCGGCAGGTCGATCGAGGGCGACGGCTCGACGATCATCACGGTGGAACAACCGAGCCCGCAGCACGACGGCGGCGGTCTGGCTTGGGGCCCCGACGACAAGCTCTGGGTCGCCCTCGGCGACGGCGGCGGCCTGGGCGACCCATGGCCGAACGCCCAGGACCCTTCGACGCTGCTCGGGAGCATTCTGCGCCTCGACCCCACGCCCGCCGAGGGCGGCTACACGGTGCCAGACGACAACCCCTTCGTCGGACAGCCCGAGGCGCGCCCCGAGGTCTGGTCGATCGGTCTGCGTAACCCGTTCCGCCTGTCGTTCGACAGCCGCACCGGGACGCTGTTCGTTGCCGACGCAGGACAGTCGTGTTGGGAAGAGCTCAATGTCGTCTCGAACGTCGACGAGAACAACGGACTGAACTTCGGTTGGGACCTGTTCGAGGGCTTCGAGCCATTCCAGACCCCGCCGGTCAAACCCGAGATCGAGCCAGAGCTCGCCGACCCCGCCGTGTCCTATCGACACGGTGCAGGTCGTTGCGCAACCTCGGGCGGGTTCGTCTACTACGGCGAAGCGATGGCCGAGCGCTTCGGCCAGTTTCTCTGGACCGACTATTGCGGCACCGACGTCTGGGCGCTCTCACAGGATTCCGATGGCGTCTGGTCGATGGTCGAGATGGGCCTGGAGACGACCCGCCCCGTAGCGGTCGTTGCCGATGCCGAAGGGGAGCCGCTCGTTATCTCGGCGTTCGAGGACGCCGCCGAGCAGACCGGTGGGGCGATCTACCGCATCGTGCCTGCCTGACAACCCCGAAATTGAGAGGATTAGCCGCGCATAGCGATGCTAATCCTCTCAATTTCGTCAATTTCGGGAAAGCCGGCGGCGGGTGGCGGCGAAGGAGAGAGCGAGGGCGGTGAACGCGGTGATCGCCATTCCGGCGTGATGTGGACCGTCGAGGCGGTGGTCGAGCTCGATCGTGTGCTCGCCGGCGGGCAGATCGAAGGCGACCAGTCCCTCCGGCGATCGGGTGAGTGGCGCGGATTCGCCGTCGACACGAATGTCCCAGCGGGGCGAGTAGCCGACGGCGGCGATCAGTCTCGCGGGAGCCTGCGCGTCGACCACAGCCTCGACATGGCCTGGCGAATAGTCGATGACCTCGTTGGCGACGTGACCGTCGACCCCGCCGGAAACGCTCAGGAAGTCCGAATCGAGCTCGTTGACGCGAAGCCTGTCCGACTCGAAGATCGGCGAGCCGATGTTCCACGACGGGGCATCGGGCGACAGTGCGACGAGGTGGGTCACCCCGAGACGGTCGAGTGCGGTCGCGCTGTCGGTCGACGCCTGTAGTCCGCTCCCAACGTCTATCTCGCGCAGGACCGGGTCGACGCTCGAAGCGGCTACCTCGGGGTTGAAGCCGTTGACGGTCGAAACGCCCGCGGTCGCGGCGAGCCAATGGGGGATACTCTCGACGCCATAGCGCTCGCGAGCCTCCCAAGACTGGTCGACGGCCGCTCGGCCCCAGTCGGGTAGCTCGGCGGCTAGAACCGCGGCGGCTTGGCGCAGTTCGATCGGTCCCTGTGGATGGGTGCCGATCGAACTGCGTTCGACTGATGTCGACTGCAGGACCGCCGCAGCGACGATTGCGGCCCCGCACAGCAATGCGATCTGGGGTCGTGCGATGCGCCTGAGCACACCTGCGGTCACGACCGCCGGGGCGATAAGGGCTAGGTAGGACACATAGCCGAGGCCCCGCAAGGTGAGATGCACCGTCAGGTCGTCGGGCCACCAGCCGCGGATGACGTGAGCGCTCACGACGTAGCCGATCGCGACCAGCACGGGCGGACCAGCGACCCGCCTCCAGGTGGGGACCAGCGCACATGCGAGCGATCCGAGCAACACCGCCGGCCCGAGGAAGCCGACCAGAAGGACCTCGCCGCCGAGAATGTCGGCCATGTTTTTACCGAAATCCGGCTGTCCGAATGCCGCGGCGGCGCCGAGCTCGGCGCGGTGTGCGATCGCAGGAATGAGCCAGACGGCGGCGAGCCCGGTCGCGATCAGCGCAGCGTGCGGAACGCGTCGAAGGAGCGGCCTGTCGACGGGTGTCCCCCGCGCGATCTCCACGAGCACGACCAATGCGAAGATCAACACGAGCGTGGTGATGCTCACCGGGTGGATCAATGCCGTGGCGCCGACCAACAGCCCAGCAACACGGGCCGCATGATCGGACGGACGGCGAACGAGCTCGACGACCGAACCGATCGATGCGACAGCGAACGGCGCGGCGAGGTGTTGGAGCAGGAGCCCCGACTCGAATGCCCCCTGGATGCCGACGCCGGCGAAGAACGTGACGCCGAGCGAACCGATTGCGCAGAGCCCGGCGACCTCGGGGTCGGCGTCGTAACGGCCTGCCGTGTAGGCGACGGAAAATGGCAGCGCGGCAAATGCCACGACGGTGATCAGCGAGATGGCAGCGACGGTGTCGATCGCTCCGAAGCTGAGCAGCGACAGCAGGCCGACGACCACTGCGAACCCGGGACCGTTGAACAGCGTGGCGTCATGACCGGCGAAGAAGGTATCGACCCAACCATCGAGCCGACCGGTCGCCAGGATGTCGTACACGATGGCGTCGGTGCGCGCGGTGACCGCCGACGCGTCCCAGGCATCGATGATGCCGTGCGGATCACCCCACACGTCGCGGGTGATGAAGAAGACGACGAGAGCGGCGACCGTCGCGCCGACGAGGTCGGGCCGCGCGATCGTCGTGTCGATGTGTGGCCACAGCCGGGAGCGGTGTCCCGTCGTGTAGATAGCCATGTCGTGCCTATCGGCGGCGGGCGATCGAATCGCAGTGCCCCGACAAGATAGCTAGCCCCGGTTGTGCCAGCGGCGGTAGCGGACGAGCCGGTCGAGGGCGCGTACGGCGTGCTCAGCGGCCGGGTAGCAGAGACGTCCGCTGTCGACGACGGCTCGAACAGCGGCGTTCGCCGGGTTCGTCGTCGCGAGTTCCGAAGCGATCAGGATCGGCTTTGCGACGCGTTCGGACGTCTCGGCCGCAGCTTCCGCATAGCGACGGTCTTGGCGTTCGTGGAACTCGACGATTCGTTCGAGACCGTTGTCGGGATAGAACGGCCCGCTGCGCATCAACGCCGCCTGATTCGACTGGATGCCCATCCCGAGCATGATCACGGCGTCGACGCCGTCGTCGGTGGCGACGAGATCGAGGACCTCCACGATCGTGTCGCGCGTCTCGCCGCCGGCGAGGTCGATCGGGTTGTTCTTGGACCACCGTGGCGGCAGCTTCTCGTCGAGCGCCGAGAACAACCGATCGGACAGGGTGGCGAGCTCGAGCTCGCGCGACGTCGCGATGGCGTCTGCGGTCATCACGCCCCATCCACCCACGGTCGTGAGCACGGCAACCCGTCCTCCGCGGGGCAGGGGCTGGGTTGCGAACGTCGCAGCGGCTTCGTACGCGTCCTGCACGCCATCGGCACGGGTCACCCCGGCTTGGGCCGCCATACCGTCGAAGAGCTTGTCGTCGGTCGCGAGTGCGCCGGTATGCGACGCTGCGGCACGGGCGCCGCTGGCGCTGCGTCCCCCTTTGAGCACTACCAGCGGCATGCGCCGGGATACCGAGCTCAAACGCTCATAGAGGTCGCGGCCGTCATCGATGCCTTCGACGTACGCGAGACCGACAGCCGT
Organism: Acidimicrobiales bacterium; assembly: GCA_965216815.1. Lineage (GTDB taxonomy): Bacteria > Actinomycetota > Acidimicrobiia > Acidimicrobiales > SHLQ01 > JADFOM01. The sequence goes on from OZ244202.1 coordinate 1,800,611, forward strand.
TGCGTCGTCGTTCGCGTACCACTCGAGGTAGTCGACCACCGATGTGGCCGCTGCGTTGCCCGCTGAGACCGCCCGGCTGATGCCGATGCCGTTGTGGCTGGCGTGGTTGAGGAAGCTCGACACGAAGTTGCCGCTCTGGCTCGCGACGCCGATCGACCCCGACGGTGGGTACGGGGCGACGATCTGGGCACACATCGACGACGGCGGGCTGACGACCCCCTGGCCGTTGGGGCCCGCGAGAGCGATGCCGAGCTCGTCGGCGAGGGCCACGAGGCTCCGCTCGGCCTCCGCCCCCTCCGCGTCGGCCTCGCTGTAACCGCCGGCGGCGACAAACGCTGCGCGGACGCCACGAGCAGCAGCTGCTCTGAGGAAGCCCTCGTTCAGCTTGGGTGGTGTGCAGATGAAGATGAGGTCGGCCTCGCCGGCCGGAACGTCGTCGATCGAAGTGAGCACCGGCACGCCCAGCAGGTCCCCTGCCTCGCGTCCGATTGGGAAGACCTTCCCCTCGTAGCCGCATCGCAGCAGGTTGTGGAGCGTGACGAACCCGAACTTTCCAGGGTGGCTCGACGCACCTGTGACGATGACCCCGCGCGGTTCGAACAGGGGCTGGAGATCGACGGTCACGAAGCCACCTCGACGAGTGCGTCGACCGCGACCGGAACGCCGTCGACGACGATGAGTGGGTTGAGGTCGACCGACACGACGTCGGGATGCGATTCGCGGAGCGATCCGAGCGCGACGAGCGTTCGGCGCAGAACAGAGCGATCGACTTCGGGCTCGCCTCGAAATGCGTCGAGGAGCTTCTGCGAGCCGAGCTGGCCGATCATGTCGTCGGCGTCGAAGTCGTCGATCGGTGCCAGACGGAACACAACGTCCTCGATCGCCTCTGCGAGGACGCCGCCGAGCCCGATCATCACCGTTGGGCCGAACTGCTCGTCGGTGGCCAAGCCCGCGATGAGCTCGCGGTTGCCGTCGACCATGGTCGACACGAGCACCTCGACATCGCCGTCCTCAGGTGTAGCCGTGGCGAGCAGCTCGTCGCAGGCTTCGCGCAGTGCGCGTTCGTCGCCAATGCGAAGGCGGACCAATCCACGCTCGGTCTTGTGGGCGATGCGGTCGCCGCACAGTTTCGCGACGAGGGGATAGCGCAGGTCGGTAGCGGCCGCGACGGCGGCGTCGGCGGAGGTCGCCGTGATGAAGTCCGACACAGCGACTCCGGCATCGCGTACCAACTCGCGCGACTTGGATTCCGAGAGAGTGGGCATACCTGTCGGGACGCTAGCGCTCAGCGGTAGGTGAACTGCACCTCGAGCGCCTCGAGCCCGCGCAGCACATAGCTTGGCGCGTAGCGCAGATCGAACTCGGGATCGACGTTGATGGTGTCGATGTGCTCTGCGAGCACCTCGAGCGCGACGCGCGCCTCGAGGCGTGCCAGGGCTGCTCCGAGGCAGTAGTGCGGGCCTTTGCCGAACGCCAGATGCGGTATGGCATCGGGCCGGTCGGGCTCGAACTGCTCGGGGTTCTCGTAGATGTCGTCGTCGTGATTGGCCGAACCGAACATCACCCACAGCGTCGACCCCTCGGGAATCTCTACGCCGCCAACGGTCGCATCGGTCGTTGCCGCACGGAACAGCCCTTGGTTCGGGCTCGAGAGGCGCAGAGCCTCCTCGACGATCGCTGGAATCCGCGTGTGATCGGCTTTGATGCGCTCCCACTCGTCGGGGAGATCGGAGAGGATCACCATCAGCTCGGCGAGCAGGCTGACGGTCGTCTCGCTGCCGGCGACCTGAATCTGGCGGATGATCGAGAGCATCTCGGCCATCGACAGGGGTTCCGCCTCGAAATCGTCGTCCTCCTGTGTCAACCGAGCGTTCAACAGATCGGTCAGGAAGTCGTCGCGCGGCTGGGTTCGACGCGCCTCGATCTCGCCGGCGAAATAGTGCTGTTGTTCGACGATGGCCTTCTGTGCCTCGACCCGCTCGTCGTCGCTGATCGCCCGGCCGATCGCCGAAACCGACAGGTCGGCCCAACGTTTGAAGTCGTCCTGGCGTGTATCGGGTACGTCGAGCACCGCCGCCACGGTGCGAACCGGGATCGGGACCGCGTACGCGTTCATGTAGTCGACGGTCGGCTGCCGCTCGAAGCCCTCGACGAGCTCTTCGCATATCGCTCTGATGGCGGGTTCGAGCTGACCGAGGCGTTTTGGAGTGAATGCCTTCGACACGAGTCCGCGATAGCGAGTGTGTGACGGAGGGTCCTCTGTCAGCATCGTCGACACCTCGCGCCAACCGGACGCGATGACGTCGATGAGGCGTTGCCGAAGCTCGGGCGACGGGTTCGCTGCCGGTATTGCGTGGTGTGACGAGAAGGTCGCCGGATCGAGCAACACCTCGCGCACGTCGTCGTAGCGAGATACGCAGAAGACACGCTCGCCCGGACGGCCGACGCGGGCACCGTCGAGCTCGAGAACCGGCTGTTGCGCTCGCATGGCGGCGTAGTGCTCCCACGGTGACTGCATCACCTCCGGGCTGAGCGGGTCGAAATGCTCGAGGTCGATCGTCATCGCGTGATCCATTCGTCTAGCAGCTTGTGGAAGTGTCGGGGCTTGGTTTCCTGATAGTCCGCAAAGGTGACATCGGGCTGTGGCATCGTCTCGAGCCCCGTCTGGATGTGAGGGAGGTTGTAGACGTCCTGGTTGAACACCCGTGCCAGCAGGCCGAGCTCGGGGGCATCGGTCCAGTCCTCGTCATCGCCGAGCCAGTTGATGGGTGCCGCGGGTGGGCGCTCGTCACCGGCGAACGGCGAAAGCAGCATGCACTCCATGATCGATGTGCCGTGATCGTGGCCGTTGGGGCGGAACCGGTAGCAGATGCGGTTGTACGCGCCCCATGGGTGAAAGTTCGGGAACACGGTGTAGTAGATGTTCTCGAGCAGCTCGGCGTCGCAGAGGTCGTCGGCCCTGTCGCCGATGACCTTGCGCAGGCCCTCGCGGGTCATATGGCCGCCGAGGCGCCGCGCTGTGTCGCCCTCGGCGACTTCAGCCTTCGGCGGCTCGTCGAGGTTCCGATCGGACATCGCATCGAAGATCTCTTGTTCGGACGGAGTCCAGTTGATGTGCGGGCTCGGTGTGCCGCTCGGTGTGAGTGCACGGCTGAAGTTGCCGAACACGTCGTACTGGCTCTTCGCATCGCCGAGGGAAGGGAGGAGCTGCGGGTGGGTGGCGACGACATGGAACGCCTCCATGAAGGCCTCCTGTGCCACCTTCCAATTGCACGGCATCACCTTTGCAACGTGTGCTTCCTTGAAGCGGTCCTCGAGCGGCCAGCGCTCGAAATGATTGGGTAGGTCGCCGAGATAGTCCTCGAGAGGTTCACAGTTCGGATCCATGTTTATGAACACGAATCCGCCCCAGGTGCCGACACGAACCTCTGGTAGTGACCATTCGTCATCGACCATGCGTGGGAAGTCCCACCGGCACGGCACTTGCTTGAGGCAGCCGTCGAGCTCCCATGCGAACCCGTGGAATGCGCAGCGCAGTTCGCTGGATCTCCCCCGGCTCTCCTTGAGCAGGCGACCGCGATGTGGGCACACGTTGAAGTAGGCCTTGATGCCGTCATGCTCGGTGTGGACAACGAGGATCGACAACCCGGCGATGTCGTAGGTCAAGTGATCGCCGACAGCGGGGATGTCCTCTTCGCGACAGGCCATCTGCCAGACGCGGCGCCAGACTTTTTCGACCTCGAGGTCGTGGAACTCGGCGGTCGTGTATCGGGCCACAGGGACGCCGGCCTCGCTGGGCTCCATCGGTGAGTGCCAGCGCAACACTTCGGGCACCGGATGGCTGTCGCTGTCGAGGAGCCGTTGGTAGGAGTCGATCTGGCTGGTGGGCGAATCGATCATGTCTGGTGACTAGGCCTTCCGGGTGGTCGCTTCTTCGGGTCGGGGACCGCCGAGCCAGCCGCACATATGCGGATCTGCCTGGCGGAGATCGCCGCTCACCCAGTCGCCGTTCGGCGTGAAGCGACCGGTTGTGCCGTCGCGCGAAGTGACGGTGAGGAGACCATCGTCGTCGACCTGATACATGGCACCGCTCAAGGGGTGTCTTCGTTCGCGCGGCACTAGATCTCCGATCGAATAGCCGTCGGGTGTTCTACAACATTGGGGCCCGGTCGACTAACCGACAGGGTCTTAGGTCCCGACGGGCAACGACGTCGATCACGCGCGCAGCGCCGCGTATCCGGGTTTGATGACGTTGTTGATGAGATCGAGGCGCTGGTCGAATCGGAGGAAAGCGCTCTTCATCGCGTTGAGGGTCAGCCACTCGAGTCGGTCGAGGTCGTACCCGAACGCTTGGGCGACCGAGAGCATTTCCGATGACTGCGACACGCCGCTCATCAGGCGGTTGTCGGTGTTGACCGTGACGCGGAACCGAAGTTGTACGAGCAGGTCGAGCGGGTGATCGGCGATGGAGTCGACCAGGCCTGTGTTGACGTTGGATGTGGGACAGACCTCGAGCGGAATGCGGCGGTTGCGCACATAGTTGGCGAGGCGACCGAGCTTCGGCTCGTTGCCGCTGGTGTCGATGTCCTCGATGATGCGGATGCCGTGGCCGAGACGCTCGGCGCCGCAGTACTGGAGGGCCTTCCAGATCGATCGTGGCCCGTAGGCCTCGCCGGCATGGATCGTGAAGTGGAAGTTCTCGCGCTGGAGGTACTGGAAGGCCAAGAGGTGGTCGTCGGGGGGAAACCCGTCTTCGGGACCGGCGATGTCGAAGCCGACCACGCCCTCGTCGCGATGGCGTGCGGCCGCCTGGGCCACTTCGAGGCTGTTGTGGAGGTGGCGCATCGCCGAGCAGATGACTCGGATGGTGAGCGGCGTGTCGCTGCTGCCCTGCTCAAAGCCTGAGAGCACCGCCTCGATCACCTCGTCGAGGGACAGGCCCCGCTCGAGGTGCAGCTCGGGGGCGAATCTCACCTCGGCGTACACGACTCCGTCTGCCGCGAGATCCTCGGCGCACTCGCGCGACACCCGTTCGATCGCTTTCGCGGTCTGCATGACGGCGACGGTGTGGGCGAAGGTCTCGAGGTAGAGGGTTAGGTCCTTGCGGTTGGCGCCACGCAGCATCCACCTGGCGAGCTCATCCACATCGGTTCTGGGAAGACCGTCGTAGCCGACCTCGTCGGCGAGCTCGATGATCGTCGCCGGACGGAGACCTCCGTCGAGATGATCGTGCAGCAGGACCTTGGGTGCGGCGATGACGGTGTCTTCGGTTTCCATGCGTCATGTTACCGGCGCGGCTGTGCCAGGCGCCGCGAAGGCCGGAGCAGTCAGCCAGCGGCAGGAATACGGTCGAGAACCAGAGTTCTCGGCGGGGGAGCGGTGTCGGCGATCTCGACAGCGGTCGACAGGAGCGTCCTGGCGGGCTCGATAGACGCCTCATCATCGGTGCGAATCGTGAAAACGGTGTCGCCCTCGGCGACAGCGTCGCCGGCGATTCGCTCGATATCGACGCCGGCGCCGGCGCTGACAGCCTCTCCTGGCTGGATGCGGCCGGCTCCGAGGATCCGTGCGGCGTCGCCGACCATACGGGCGTCGATGCGTTGCACGATGCCCGCAGTCCTGCCGGTCACCTGCTCCACCGCAGCCGCTGTGGGCAGGGGCGCGTCGGGGTTCCCGCCCTGCGCGGTGACCATCGCGCGCCACTTGTCCATCGCGGAGCCCGAGGCGAGCACCGCCGCAGGGTCGGCGTCGATTCCGGCCAGCGTGCACATCTCTTCGGCCAATGCGAGCGTGACCTCTACGAGGTCGGCGGGTCCGCCACCGGCGAGCACTTCGACCGATTCCGCTACCTCGTTGGCATTTCCTGCTGATCTCCCGAGAGGTTGGTCCATGTCGGTCAGCAGCGCACTGGTGCCGATGCCGTGGGCGGCGCCGAGAGCGACCATGCGAGAAGCGAGCTCGCGGCCACGGGTCGGATCTTCGATGAACGCGCCGGAGCCGAACTTGATATCGAGCACGAGCGCATCGGTGCCCTCGGCGATCTTCTTGGACATGATCGACGAAGCGATGAGTGGGATGGACGGGACGGTGGCGGTGATGTCGCGCAGCGCGTAGAGCTTGCGATCGGCGGGCGCGAGGTCGGGCCCGGCCGAGACGATCGCCGTGCCGACCCTTTCGAGCTGGTCGATGAAGGAATCCGAAGACAGGTCGCCCGACCACCCCGGGATCGCTTCGAGCTTGTCGAGGGTTCCGCCGGTGTGGCCGAGACCGCGACCCGACAACTGCGGCACCGCGGCGCCGCACGCTGCCATCAGCGGGCAGAGGATGAGGCTGACCTTGTCGCCGACGCCGCCGGTGGAGTGTTTGTCGACGGTTGGTCGGTCGACCGACGACAGATCGAGCCGCGACCCGGACTCGACCATGGAAGCTGTCCAGGTGGACAACTCGCGCTCGTCGAGGTCGCGGAAGTAGATGGCCATGCACAGCGCGGCCGCCTGCTCCTCGGCGATATCGCCCGTCGCATACCGGGCGATGAACCAACGGATCTGCTCGTCGGTCAGCGAGCCCCCGTCGCGTTTGGTCTCGATGATCGCGACCGGGTTGGTGAAACTTTGGTCTGACACCGGGGTCGCGGAGAAGCTCACGATCCGGGGCGGTAGGGGCGGCCCTCGGCGGCGGGAGGTACGGCGCGGCCGAGGGCTCCGGCGACGACGATGATCGTGACGACGAACGGCAGGCTCTGGAGGAATTCGCTCGGGATCTCGAAGTCGCCGATCTTCACGTTGAGCAGCTGGAGGCGGCTCTGGAATGCCCGGGCGAACCCGAAGAGGAGAGCCCCTGCAAACGCACCCCACGGTCGCCACTTGCCGAAGATCAGCGCTGCGAGAGCGATGAAGCCGGCGTTGTTTGTGATGCGATCATCGAAGCCGGCCTGTTGTTCCATCGAGAACCAGGCGCCCGCGAGACCCGCGATCAGACCGCCGAGGATCACCGCCTGATATCGGATGCGCAGCACGTTGATGCCGAGTGTCTCCGCGGCGTGCGGGTTCTCTCCCGCCGACCTGACCCGGAGGCCCCAGGGTGTGCGGTACATGACGAACCACGAACCGATGACGACGAGGTACATCGACCAGTAGATCGGCCCACCGGTGAACAGCTCCTTGCCAACGACGGGGATGGAGGAGAGGAGAGGCAGGGAGATGTCCGACGTGCCCGACCCAGAGGTGATCCCCGTTTCGACGATGACCTCGGACCGCAGGAACCCGGTCAGCCCGAGCGCGAACAGGTTGATGACGACACCGGAGACGATCTGGTCGATCTGGTACTTGATGCAGAGCACTGCGTGGACCCAAGACGTGAGTCCGCCGGCGACGACGGCGATCAGAATCGACAGCCACAGCCACAACGAGTCGTTGGCATCGCCCAGCACGGCGTATGTCATGAACCCGACGCCCGCCGCCGTCAGCATCATTCCCTCGATGCCGATGTTGATGATGCCCGAGCGCTCCGACCACAGCCCGGTCATCGCCCCGAGTGCGATCGGCGTCGACAACACCAGCGACTGCGCTGCGAGGTTGGTGACGTTGGTCGTGGTCGAATCGGACAGGGCGAGTGCAAGCGCGACCGCCGTCGGCAGCAGCGCCGCGATGGCGATCCAGCGGATGATCTGCGCCGGCCGGCTGCGACCGGCCGGGCTGGCTGTCGCCGCTGCGGCCAATAGGAACAGGATTCCGACGGCGGCGATGAGCGTCGAGGGACTGAAGTCGACCTTTGCGGGATCGGGAGGTGCCTCGAATGCGAACGACTTGGTGTCGCCCGACACGTTGGGAGCGATGACGAGCGCGAGCACGATGCCGCTGATTGCGAAGAAGATCGCCGTCGATCGCGATCCCGTCTTCATGTGGTCCAACCCGTCGTCTTGACCCCTAGCCCGGTCGCCTCGCCTTTCATTCGGAAGATCTGGCGGACGATCGCGTCGGCGGCGACGAACAGAAGCACCAAGGCCTGCACAACCCTCACGATGTCGATCGAAGCCCCCGCTTCGGCCTGCATCTGCGGGGCGCCCGCGAGCATCGCGCCCCACAACAACGATGCGGGCAGGATTGCGATTGGGTTGGCCCGCGCCAACAGTGCGATGGCGATGCCATCGAAGCCGATCGCTAGGAACGTCCCAGGTTGAAAGACGCCGTTGGTGCCCGACACCTCCGACGCCGCCGCGAGCCCGGCGGCTGCTCCAGACACCGTCATGGCGATCACGAGAATCCTGGCGACGCTGACGCCCGCGTAGTTCGACGCGTGCGGGTTCGTTCCGACCATGGTGAGCTCGAAGCCCAGCGTCGTGCGCTTGAACACGAACCACATGAGCACGGCTGCGGCGATGAGCAGGAACAGACCCCAGTGGAGCGGCGGGTTCGAGTCGACCAGTTCGGGAAGCCGGCCAGAGCTCGGGATGGGTCGGGTGCTCGGCGCGGTGTTCTCGAGGTCGCGCAACACGACTGGGTCGCGCGAGTTGACCATCCAGCGGGTGAGGAACAGAGCGATGCTGTTCAACATGATCGTCGTGATGACCTCGTGGGCTCCGGTCGTCACCCTCAGGACTCCGGGGACGAACCCCCAGAACGCTCCTCCGACGATGCCGGCGATCACGATGACCGAGATGAGGACTAGGCCAGGAGCGTCTGCGAGAAATGCCCAGGTGCCGACCCAACCGGCGACGACGCCGCCGATGAGCATTTGGCCCTCGGCGCCGATGTTGAACAACCCAGCGCGGGCGGCGAAGGTGAGCGCCAGCGCGGAGCCTACGTAGGGAACCGAGCGCGCGACCGAACCGGCGATTCGGTCGCCGCTGCCGAACATACCCCGGAGCAGGGCCCAGTAGGCATCGATCGGGTTGACCCCGGCGGCGAGCATGAGCAGACCGCCGGCGATCACCGACAGGACCAGTGCATAGAAGGGAACGAGGATCGGTTGTAGCTGGAGTGCCGAAACGAGGCTCTTCGCAGAGGCGTCGAAGCGGCGCGGCTCGCCGGCCGTCATGTCGCACCCGCAACGGATCGCTCGCTGCCGCCGGTGGCCATGAGGATCCCCAGTTCCGAGCGGTCGGCCGAGGCGCCGTCGAACACGCCGACGATGCGGCCGCGATAGAGCACGCCGATCCGGTCGGAGAGCGACATGACCTCATCCAGCTCGGCGGAGACGAGCAACACTGCGACGCCGGCGTCTCGCAGTGCGATGAGCTGGTTGTGGATGAACTCGATCGATCCGACGTCGACGCCACGGGTTGGTTGCGCTACGAGCAGGCACTTGAGGTCGGAGTCGAACTCGCGAGCGATGATGATCTTCTGCTGATTGCCGCCCGACAGGGTCGATGCAGGGACCTCGACCCCGGAGGTCCGGATGTCGAACATCTCGACGAGCTCCTCGGCGTGGCGGCGTATCGCGTCCTCGTGGCGTAGGCCGCCCCGCGAGAACTCCTTGCGGTGATAGTGGTTGAGCACGGCGTTGTCGGCCACGGTGAACTCGCCGACGAGTCCGTGCTTGTTGCGGTCCTCGGGAACATGCCCGACGCCGAGCTCGTCGATCTTTCGAACCGACTTGCGCGTGATGTCGACATCGCCGACATGGACCGAGCCGCCCGCCTTGGGGCGCATGCCGGCGAGCGCCTCGACGAGCTCGCGCTGGCCGTTGCCCTCGACTCCGGCGACACCGAAGATCTCGCCTGCACGTACCTCGAGCGATAGGTCGTCGACCGCGGGAAGGTCTCGGTCGTCGAGTACCGTCAGGTCGTCGACGCGAAGCATGGGTTCGCCGACCGCCGCCTCGCCCTTGTCGACGCGCAGCACGACGTCTCGACCCACCATGAGTCGGGCGAGCGAGGCTTCGGTCGCCTCGGCCGGATCCATCGTTCCCGCCACTTTCCCCCGCCGCAGCACTGTGATGGCATCGGCGATCGCAAGGACTTCGCGCAGCTTGTGAGTGATGAAGATGATCGACTTGCCCTCTGCCACGAGAGAGCGCACGACCTCGAAGAAATTGTCGGCCTCGCCTGGCGTGAGAACCGCGGTCGGCTCGTCGAGGATGAGGATGTCGGCATCGCGATAGAGAGCCTTGATGAGCTCCACCCGCTGCTGCTCGCCGACCGACAGATCGCCGACCAGCGCATCGGGGTCGATCGACAGACCGTGACTCTCGCTGATCTCGAGGATCCGTGCGCGGGCCGCATCCATGTCGAGCACCGGCCCGCGTGAGATCTCGTCGCCGAGCACGATGTTCTCCGCCACCGTGAAGACCGGGATCAGCTGGAAGTGCTGATGCACCATGCCGACGCCGTGTTCGATCGCGTCGGCCGTGCCCGAGAAATCGGCGCGTTCGCCGCGCACGCGCACATGCCCCGAGTCGGGCCGATAGAGGCCGAACACGATGCTCATGAGGACGCTCTTGCCTGCCCCGTTCTCCCCGAGGAGGCAATGGATCTCGCCCTCATTGAGGGTGAGCGAGATGTCGTCGTTGGCGACGACGCCGGGGAAGGTCTTGGTGATGCCGTCGATCTCGAGGATGGGGCGGCGCTCGCTCATGAGCCGCACAGACTAGACGAGTCGACTATTGCGATGTGGACCGCAGGTCAAAGGGCAGTACCAGGCACCGCGTGCGGTGCCTGGTACTGATTCGATCAGCCTTCGGTTTCGCCGTCTTCGGTTTCGCCGTCGGTGGCTTCGCCATCTTCGGCGGGTGCCTCGGAACTGGCTGGAGCCTCGCTGGACTCGGTGGTCTCACCGGTGTCCTCGTCACACGCCGAGCCGTCGCCGACGAACAGGCCGTCGATGCCGCACACGCCGGTGTCGATGCTCTCGGTGGCCAGACCCTGACGGGCTGCCTCGATTGCCTCGGCCGCCTCGGCGGGGATGTCGGCGTCGTGGAACGGCGCGTAGGTGATGCCGTCGTTGGCGGCGGACAGGATGAACGCGCTGCCGGCGAAGCTTCCGTCGATCGAGGCGAGGATGTTGCGGAACACAGCGAGGTCGACACGCTTCATGGCCGACGTCGCCAGGTATTCCGAGCCTTCCTTCTCGCCACCCTGGAAGGTGGTGAAGTACTCGTCTTGGTCGACGCCGATGCCCCAGACGCCCGCTGCGGTCGCGGCTTCCACGCCGCCGGAACCGGTCGGCCCGCCTGCACCGAACACAACGTCGGCGCCCTCACCGATGAACTGCTCTGCGTCGGACTTGCCCTTCGTGGGATCGTCGAAGCTCTCGTTGTAGACGCTGAGCACGTTGATCTCGGAGTCGACCGACTTGGCGCCCGCCGTGTAGCCGTTGACGAACTTCACGACCGGTGGAACATCCTCACGACCGCCGACCACGCCGACGACTCCGGTCTCGGACAGTGCCGCAGCGAACACGCCTGCGATGAAGCCGCCTTCGTGCTCGTTGAAGAGCACGCCGATGTAGTTCTCGGGGTATTCGGGCTGGAACTGGTCGATGCCGATGAAGTCGACCTCGGGGTTGGCTTCCGCTGCCGCCTTGGTCGCATCGCCCAGCAGAAAGCCGACGGTGATGACCGCCTCGGGGTCCTGGTCGAGAGCCGTCTGGATGTTGGCTTCGTAGTCGGCCTCAGACGCGGTCTCGATGAAGTCCATCTCGAAGCCGAAACAATCGGCAGCGGCCTCCATGCCCTCGAACGCGAACTGGTTGAAGGTGCCGTCGTCGACCTTGCCGAGGTCGGTCACCAACATGACGTTGTAGTCCTCGGGGAGCTCGACGTCGCTGCTCTCTTCACATTCCTGGTCGAGGGTTCGCTGCGCGCCAGCCGCGCTCTCGCCGCCTTCACCGCCGTCGTCCTCTTCCATGGCGTCTTCCTCGGTGGCTCCATCGTCGGAACCGCCGTCATCGTCGTCTCCACAAGCGGCCGCGACCAGCGCGAACGCAAGGAAGATGCTCACTAGGAGCAACAATCGCTTACGCATGAGATCCCCTCCATTTGGGATGTCGTTTCACGCGGGTCATCGGACACCACGCCTATCGAGCGGAATACGTTACCGCCGAAAGTTCTGTTGTGACGCGCGACCGAATGGGTCTCCTGCGCCGCCGCGAGACTAGCCCGCGGGAGGTTCCCGGTGCGGTCGGCGTCTACATTGGCCGAGCCGGCAATCGACTGTTGACCATGCTCATCGCCCAGATCACCGATCTTCACATCACCGACGAGTCCGACCCGGCCAGAGCGCTGGTCGACGCGAGCGCTCGCCTAGCCGAGATGGTCGATGCGCTCGCGCGGCTCGAACCTCGTCCCGACGTCGTGTTGCTCACCGGCGACCTGACCGACGATGGACTCGCATCGCAGTACGCGATGTTGCGCACGCTGCTCGAACCCCTCCCGATGCCTATGTTGCCCATCCCGGGCAACCACGACCTCCACGACGCGTTCCGAGAGGCGTTCGCCGACGTGCTCCCCGACAACGTGGCGGCCGACCACTGCAGCTACGTCGTAGAGCCCGAGCGTGTCGGCCTACCGAGGCTCGTCGGGTTCGACTCCTCGCACCCGGATCGCATCGACGGCGTCGCTCCTGTCGAACGGCGCGACTGGCTCGACTCGGTGCTCGATGCTGCCCCCGACACACCGACGCTTCTGTTCTTGCACCACCCGCCGTTCGATTCCACGATCTGGTGGATGGACGTCGTCGGTATGGCACCCGACGATGCGACCGAGCTACGCCGGGTCGTCGAGAAGCACACCCAGGTAGAGCTAGTCGTCTGTGGTCACATCCACCGGCCGATCGCCGCCTCGATCGGCTCGGCGAGGGTGTCGGTTTGCCCGTCGACCATTCACCAGGTCGGGTTGGAGGTGAGCGAGGAGGTATCGCCTTCGGTGAGCGCGCCACCGGGCGCGTTTCAGCTTCACCTGTGGACCGGCGACGGATTCGTCACCCACACCGAACGCGTCGACGCGACGCGAGGACACGTGCAGCTCGACACCCTCGCCGACAACGTCCAACGGTGGCGCGCAATACGTGAGGCCACCGGCGCGCTACGCAAGTCAGACGTCGATCACTGATCCTTGCTGCACGCACCGGCGACCCCACCGGTGTCAGGCACCGAGCTCACGACGCGCTTTGATCAAGATCACTTCGAGCTCGGTGCCTGACACCTCTTGCTGGCGGAATCAGATCTTGCAGGCGTCGGTGGCGCCGGGCAGTGAGGATCGGTTGCGGGCGATCAGCCCGTAGACGGGCTTGGCGATCCACGAAACCGGCGGGTGGATGATGATGCGGCCGACGATGCCCCAGAACCCGCCTACGGCGACGAGGCTGCGACCGATCGCAAGATGACCACGGTGCGCGGTGCGGTGTGCGTCGATCCAGAATGCAGCGTTGGTCACGTCGTCGATAGTCAGCCCGTACTCGGCGATGTCCAGCGATTGGTACGGCAGGACGCGGTGGCGGTCGCCCAGCCGGCTGCCGATCCATTTGGCCGACCGGGTGCAGAACCCGCAATCACCGTCGTATATCAGCACTCAGGAATTGCGCCCGAGGTTCGGCTTGCGGCCGTGATTTGCCTTCTTACGGCGCGCGTTTCGCTTCTTCTTCTGGGTGCGCTTGGACATGTTGGCATGCTACCGGCGGGCCGGCGTCACGCCGCCCATGCGATGAGCTCATCGGCGCTCAAGGTGTTGACGATCGAGTCGGTCGGAACACCACATTGCATCGCCTTGTCGCAGCCGAACGCCTGCCATTCGAGCTGGCCCGGGGAGTGAGCGTCGGTGTTGACGGCGATCATGCAGTCCCATTCGAGCGCGAGCTCGAGGAGGTCTTCGGGCGGGTCCTGGCGCTCGGGGCGGCAGTTGATCTCGACCGCGGTGTCGTACTTGGCGCATGCGGCGAAGACCATGTCGGCATCGAACTCCGACCCCTTTCTTCCGCCGCCGATGACCTTGCGGTTGGTGATGTGGCCGATTATGTCGACGTGAGGGCTCGCGGCGGCGACGACGAGCCGCTTCGTCATGTCGTCGGCGGGCATGCGGAACTTCGAGTGGACGCTCGCGACGACCACGTCGAGCCGGGCGAGCATGTCGTCGGACAGGTCGAGGCTGCCGTCTTCGAAGATGTCGACCTCCATCCCGGTGAGGATGCGGAAAGGAGCCAGCGACTCGTTGAGCTCGGCGATGGTCTCGAGCTGCTCGGAGAGGCGCGTCTCGTCGAGGCCGTGTGCGATGGTGAGCCTTGCCGAGTGGTCGGTGAGAACGATGTACTCGTGACCGAGCGCCTGCGCAGCCGCCGCCATGCGGTCGATAGGAGCTCCGCCGTCGGACCAGGTCGAATGCATGTGGCAGTCGCCGCGCAGGAAGCTCCGGAGCTCTTGACCCTCCGGCGAGATGGGCACCGCGCTGCGTTGGTCGAGCTTCGCGAGGTAGTCGCATGGATCGCCGGTGATCGCGTTGGCGATGACTGTGGCCGTGCTCTTGCCGATGCCGGCCAGGTCGGTGAGGGTGCCGGCCCGGGTGCGGTCGGTCAGTTCGTCGATGCCGGTGTCCTCGGCGGTGCGCCGAGCGTTGCTGAATGCCCGGACTTTCGAGGATGGTGCGAGCTCGCGGTCGAGGTAGTAGATCGCCTGATCGATCGCCGCGTTCACGCGCTCCATACCGCGTTCTTCCATCCCCCGACGGTACCGTCGCTCTCCTGAAATTTCTGCGGTTTGTCGCGCATGCGCGCTCTGCCGCAGACAGAACGGAGGCTGCGCTGGCCGCTGCACGAAATTTCTGCGGTTTGTCGCGCATGCGCGCTCTGCTGCAGACAGAACAGGGGATGGGACCCGGTAGCGTCGCCTCCGGTATGGAACGTTTCGGATTCGTCGGGCTGCCGAACGCTGGCAAGTCGTCGCTCTACAACGCATTGGCGGGCGGTGGCGCACTGGCCGCGCCGTACGCGTTCGCCACGACCGACCCCAACGTCGGTGTCGCGAAGGTCTTCGACCCACGCCTCGATGCTCTGGCCGAGATGTCGCAGTCGAAGAACATCGTTCACGCGTCCGTGCAGTTCACCGACATCGGAGGACTCGTCGAAGGAGCGAGCCAGGGTGAGGGGCTGGGCAACCAGTTCCTCGCCGGCATCCGCGAGGTCGACGCGATCGTCTTCGTGCTGAGGGCATTCGAAGACGACGATGTTCCCGGACCATCGGATCCGCTCGAACACCTGAGGGTTGTCGAGATCGAGCTGAGCCTCGCCGACCTCGAGACCGCCGAGACTCAGTTCGCCAAGCGCCAACGCGCCATGAAAGGCGACAAGACCCTCGCCGACGAGGTCGCCGTGCTCGGAAGAGCTGTCGAGCACCTAGCCGAGGGCACACCTCTCTACAGGTGCGACCTCGACGACGACGAGCGGGCGATGGTGAAGGACTGCTTCTTCCTCACCAACAAACCCGTTCTGGCGGTTGTAAACGTCGGCGAGGATCAGCTCGAGAGCGCCGACGAGATCGCAGAGCCGGTGGTAGACGAGCTCGATGCCGAGGTCGTAGCGATGTGCGTGCAGCTCGAGGCGGAGGCGGCCCAGCTCGACGGCGACGACCGGGTCGAGATGCTCGAGGGTCTCGGGCTCGGCGAAGGGGCGATGCCGAGGTTCATCGCCGCGGCGTACCGCATGCTGGGGCTGCGCACGTTTCTCACGACCGGGGACAAGGAGTCGAGAGCCTGGACCTTCCGCGAAGGCTCGACCGCAGCCGAATGTGCCGGTGTGATCCACACCGACTTTCAGCGCGGGTTCATCAAAGCCGACACCGTCCACTGGGACGTGCTGGTCGAGGCCGGCTCCTGGGTCGCGGCACGCGAGCAAGGTCTCGTGCGGTCGGAAGGAAAGGACTACGTCGTGGCCGACGGCGATGTGCTGGAGTTCAAGTTCAACGTATGAGTTCCCGACGAGCGGCTTGGATGGCCGGGTCGTACGATTGGGAGCGTGCCGTGGTTGTTGAACGACGACGGGGCGGTTCTCGCCTCGCTCGAGCTCGCCGAATCACGGCGCGACCGTCGCCGAGGCGTCCTCGGTCGACCGGGGCTGGAGGGTGCGCTGCTGCTCCGTCCGGCGCGCTCGGTGCACACGATCGGCATGAAGTTCGCGATCGACGTTGCTCTGTGTGATCGAGAGTTGGTGGTTCTGAAACTCGTCACCGCGTCGCCCTACCGCGTAGTCCTGCCGGTCCGTCACGCACATTGCGCTGTCGAAGCCGAAGCGGGGTCGTTCGAGAGGTGGGGTCTACAGCTCGGCAATCGGCTCGAGGTGAAGGGGTGAGAGGTCGCCTGCTCGTCGTCGCAACGCCGATCGGCAACCTCGACGAGTTGTCACCAAGGGCCCGCGATGCGCTCGAGGCCGCCGATGTTGTTGCGTGTGAGGACACGCGTCGCACCGGCCGGCTGTTCGAGCTCGCCGGCATCGGACACCGGCCCGATCTGGTCTCGCTTCACGAACACAACGAACGGGAGAGGTCGCGACGCCTGGTCGAGCGATGCGTCAGCGGCGAGACGGTCGTGCTGGTCAGCGACGCCGGCATGCCGACCATCAGCGATCCGGGTGCACGATTGGTGGCGGAGGCCCATGCCTTCGACGTCGAGGTGAGCGTGGTCTCGGGTCCGTCGGCAGTGGTCAGCGCTCTGGCGGTGAGCGGGTTTGCGGCCGACCGGTTCGTGTTTGAAGGGTTTCTGCCGAGGAAGGGGAAGGAACGGGCCCGGGTTCTCGCAGCGATCGCCGCCGAGTCTCGGACCGTCGTCGCGTATGAGTCGCCCCATCGCGTCACCGCGACGGTCGAGGAGCTGCGTGACCTCTGCGGGGGCACTCGGCGCGTGGCTATCGTCCGCGAGCTGTCGAAGATGCACGAGGAGGTGTGGCGTGGCACGACCGCGGAGGCAGTCGAGTGGCTCGCATCTTCGTCAACCCGCGGCGAATTCGTGCTGGTCATCGATGGTGCCGCGCCACCGGCGCCGGTCGACGACGATCGGCTGCGCGATGCGCTTGCAGACCTCATCGCGTCGGGGACTTCGCGGCGCGATGCTGCGACCGAGGTGGCCGACCGCTTCGGCGTGTCGAAACGACGTGCCTACGCGTTGGTGAACGAATCGTGAGGCCTCCGCACGAGTCACTCGAATCGGCATACGACGCTACGACGTGGCGTCGAATCGAGGCGGCTTCGCCCGACGTCGGGCAGCGCCGGGCGCGGCGGCTGAGTCAACCTGCGGCAGCGATGGTGTCGGGAGCAATTCTCGCCGGCGCACGGGAGGCTCTCGACCCCGAGGCGGAAAAGCAGGAGCCCGAGGTGCAGTACGTGCGCCCCGATGCCATCCGTGAGATCGACGGCGTCACGTTGTACTTCGTGCCCGACTCCCCGCAGACAACCCGAGCCGTAGTCCGGCCGGCCTTTCAGGCGAGGCTCGGATCCCCAAGCGTGGCGCGTCCGATGCGGGCCACGAGCTCTGCTCGGCGCTCGTCGTAGGCCACGTCACTCGGTACCGACACCGATGCGGGCTCCATCCCCGCCGAGTAGCCGAATCGCTCCATCGCATCCAGGCAGAGTGGCTCGATGAGTTCGATATCGGTGGGCTCGAGCTCGGTCCTCCATCGCACCGCTCGCTCCGGATCGACCGGACCCGTGGCCCGCTCCTTCCAGAACTCGCTGTCCAGGTACAGGCGACTCGCAGAGGGTGCGATCTCATCGACATCGTCGACGCCGAGTTCCACGCCGATCCGTTCCCGAGCACGCTCCGGCGACTCCACGACGTCTTCGTAGCGCAGCACGATCGCGCGCTCCTCGGCCTGCAGCCGATCGAGCAGGATCAGATCGTCCGCCGCCTGACGGGCGAGTAGAGCGAGGTCGATCACTTGCGACCCGCTCACTTCGCGGAGAAGCTCGGCCTGGGAGTGCACGACGGCACGCGGGTCTCGAGCAACTCCGATCACCACCAATTCGGGCAGCGCTCGCATCAAGGCTTCAGCCCACAGTAGGTGGAGTGGGGTCTTCTCACCGATGACGGTCGCCGAGGGTACAAGCGCGCGGAGAACAGCGTCGAAGAAGCGCATCGGAGTATCGACACCGTTCGCCGCAGCTGCCACGATCCTGTCCCCGGAGAGCTCGGTGCCCTTCATGGCCGCCGACGCAGCGTATCGGTCGGCGAGCGCTCGTTGACCCTGCGCGGCACGGGGCCAGTTGCCGTGAAGAACTCCGACGCCATCGAGCCATGGAAGCATGTGGGTTTCCGGAGGCACGTCGACTCCAGGCAACTCGGCAGCGAGCCTCTGGACGAGCGTGGTACCCGATCGGGCCGAGCCGACGATCACGAAATGCGGCGCCGCGCGGTCACTCATCACGCGATCGTTTTCGTTCGCATCATTCACCAGGTCTGGATATCGCCGCTGCATGGAGTAGCGCCGCGTGGATCGACGCGGCGGTCGCCTCCCAAGTGAACAGTCGTGACCGCTCCTGACATGCCCGGCCGATTTCACGAGCCGCGCTCGGATCGTCGAGGACCATGCGAAGCGTGGCGAGGAGGTCGTCGAGGACCGGCGTACATGTCGGCGCCGCCGTCCCGACAACCTCGGGCAGCGAACCACGGTCGGAGACCACCACGGGCGTGCCGCACGCCATCGCCTCGAGCACCGGCAGGCCGAATCCCTCGCTGTCCGACGGCAGGCAGAGCAGGTCAGCCCCCCGCATCAGCGCCGCCAGGTCGTGCTCCGACACGCCGCTTAGGTTGTGGACCGGACGGCCGCCGAGGGGCTTCTCCGCCGCAGCCAGCAAGGAGCCGGGATCGGGCGCGAGGAGCGTGGACCCGGTGACGATCACGAGATCGTGCGGGAAGCCCTCCGCGGCGAGGATCGCCATCGCGCGCCGAAGGAGTGACAGGTTCTTTCTGGGCAGCACACTTCCCACAAACAGCACGTACGGCCGGTCATCGGAGCGCCCGGCTGCCGCGAGCACTGCATCCGGCCCCGGCCCGTCGGGCCGATACATCGAGTGATCGACTCCATTGAGGGCAACGAATACGCGACTCAACGGCACGTCGTAGTTCTCGATGAGCTCTCTCTGACCGCTTCGCGAGCCGGTGATCAGATGGCTCGAGTTCGCCACCGCCTCGCGGGCTCGTTGGTCAAAGAACTCCGCGGCGAGCGGCTCGAGTCCGACCGGGTTGGACCAGGGCGCCTCATGGATGTGCGCGACCACCGGGTGGTCGGATGTGACCGGCTCCGCCTGGCCGTCCACCAGCCAGACGTCGGCCGGCTGCGAACCGTCACCGTCGATCGTGTCGGCCCAACCGTCGAGGATCGGGAGAACGTGATGCCAGATCTTCCCGCTCCCACTGGCCGGGGAGTGCGATCTCAGCGGCTCGGCAATGCCAATTTTCATGGGCGGTGACCGCCCCGGCAACCATCGGTGCGAGCCATGCCCGCATTGTGCCATACCCCCTGTACATGTCGAACCGTGGCTTCTGTGACACGCTGCTGCCATGAAGGCGCGTATCGGAAACGGCATCGGCGCGCCGTCGTCCGGCCGTGGCTGTTGGATCGCGGCGAAGAGAGATTTCCACAGACGGTGGATGGAATCGGTGGCCGCTGCGTGTGGCGCACATGACGACTGAAATGGGAGCGATGAGGTGAACGCCGGCTCCACAGCCGATTCGGTCGCACTTGCGCCTGCTGCAGAGGATTTCTCTGATTTCTTTCGCGCCGAGTTCACCTCGATGGTCGCCCTGGCACACGGTGTGTGCGGTGACCGCTCTGCGGCCGAGGACATCGCCGCCGAGGCGCTGAGCCGAGCCAACGACAAGTGGGACACCGTGTCGGGCTACGACAAGCCCGGTGCTTGGCTGCGGAGGGTGACGATCAACCTCGCTCGCTCTCACGGCAGGCGCCTGGGCACCCGCGAACGATTCCTACGACGCCAACGCTCCGAGCCGACCGTCGCCGCTCCGACGTCCGATCACGAGTTGTGGGATGCGGTTCGCACCCTGCCCGACAAGCAGCGCAGCGCGATCGTGCTGCGCTATCTCGAGGATCTACCGGTGGCCGAGATCGCCGAGATCCTCGGCTGCACCGCATCGACCGCGGGTAGTCACCTGCAGAAGGCGCGGACCCGCCTCGCCGAGATCCTCCAATCCGACGCCTCGAACGAAGGAGGACGGCGATGAACGCCGAAGTCCGAGACAACGACCCGCTCGAGGGTCGGCTCAAGACGATGTATGCCGAGCTCGGCGACGATGCGAATCGCACCGTCGACGTCGACGCTGCGCTGACCAGGGTGACCTCTCGCCGACGCAGGATCGATCGGCGTTGGTTCGTTCTGCCCGTCGTGGCTGCGGGTGCAGCCGCCGCGGCATGGGGTCTGTTCGCTCTGGCCGACGACGACGAGACCACCCTCGAGATCGAGAACGACCCGGTGGCGACCCAGCCGTCGACACCGGTCACCGAGGCTCCGCCGCCGACCGATGCCCCCGCTCCCACTCAGCCCGACGCGGCACCGCCGACCGAATCGGTGCCGGCCCAGTCGGTTGCGCTGGTCGAGGTCACCGATGGGGAGCCGCTGTTCACACCGCCGCAACAGTGGAATCCGACGCCCGAGGAAGCCATTCGTGCCGACAATGTCGCCGCTGGACTCGACGGCTACGTCGGCGACTGCGCGCAGGTGACCGCGCCCAGCGACACCGAGACCTGTTCGTTGCTCGCCGAGCGCACGACCGACGTGGTGTCGAGGTTCCACGTGTTGGTCACGTCCGATCCCGCTGTCGACGAGCGTGTCGACAACGGCGACGGGACCTTCGAGTTGCCGGGGACCGATTCGGGCGGATTCGTCCTCGTGTCAGAGCTCGACGGGACCTACGCGGTGACCGGCAGCGTCACGCTCGGAGCCGGTATCAACGTGTCGCCCGAGGGAGTGGTGACCACCGAAGGTCTCGAGGGGACGAGCGGTCCGATCTTCGAGCCGGTGACCCCGCAGGCTGGCATGGTGGAACCGACGGCACTTCCCGACTCACGGGTGGTCTTCGCTGTGATCGAGGAGAATTGCGCATACAGCACCCAGTTGGCTTACGTAAACGGCGATGCCGAGGGCCAGGTGGACAAGATCGGCGAGACCACCCAGCCCCTGTTGAGCCCGAGCGGCCGTTACCTTGCCTACTCGAACGTCGGGGTGGCCGACGAGGAAGCCTGTTCGCTAGAGGTCGTGGTCGAGGACTTGTTCACCGGAGAGAGGTGGACGACCACCGCAGGCGAGTTCACCGATTCGAGGACACCGGAGGCATGGCACCCGAGCGAAGATGTGCTCGCTGTCGACATCGGGTCGAACGACTACTCGGGGTCGACGATGATCGACATGCGCGCCCAGCCGACCGAATACCCCTTCGAGCTCAACCCGTCGCAGACCGAAGCGCTGCGGACCGCAGTGGTCGACGGCCTGATTCAGCTGGGCACCATCGATCGAGAGACCGCCGAGAACGCCTTCTACCTGTCGGATAGCGAAGACTGGACGGCCGAGGGTCGCCTACGCGTCTGGGTCGGCACGCTGGCCGAGTTGAACGGCGGCGGTTCGCTCGGCTACGCGTACCGCAACCTCGATGGCTCGCTTTCCGAAATCACTGTGGGTTGATCACAAGGGGAGGGCATCCCCCAGGGACTGTCACACCCCGTCTTTACTGTTGAGAGCATGTTGATAGTTCTGGTTCTCACCGCAGTTCTGGCCGGTCTGGCGCTCGGCGCCGGCGTGGTCTTCTATTTCGCCCGCCGCACGGCCGACGAATCCGAAGCCGAGCGCGCCGCTGCCGTTCAGGCTGCCGTCGACGCGGCGGTCACAACCGCCCTGGCCGAGCGCAACGCCACCGCTCAGGCGACCGCGCAGTCGCTCCAGCTCGATCGTGCCGCGACGGTCGACGCCGCCATGTCGCGCGCGAGCGAGGCGGCGATGCAAGCCCTCGACAGCCGTGCCAAGCGCCAGGACGAGCGGCTCGACGCCACCGGCAAGGCCATCGACCGACGGTTCACCGACGTGAACAAACAAATGGAGAGCATCGCGGCGCTCGTTCACGAGATGCAGCAAGAGCGAGCGCGCCAGCACGGCGAGGTCGTCACCTCGCTCGAACAGGCGATGAAGGTCACCGCAGCCCTCCAGAATACGACGGGCAGCCTTCGTGAGGCGTTGGCGAGCCCCAAGGCTCGCGGTCAATGGGGCGAGCGCACCGCCGAGGACGTCCTGCGGGCGGCGGGGTTCGTCGAGGGCATCAATTTCCGCAAGCAGACCGGAATCGACACCGGCGGCATCCCCGATTTCACGTTCCTGTTGCCCAAGGGCCAAGAGCTCCACATGGACGTGAAGTTCCCGATCGACAACTACCTGAGGTTCCTCGAGGCGGGCGACGACGCAGCGGCCGCCGATCGTCACCGCGTCGCGTTCCGCAAGGACGTGCGAGCCAAGATCAAAGAGCTCGCGGAGCGGGGCTACACCGATCCAGACGAGTCGCTCGACTACGTCCTGTTGTTCATACCCAACGAGTCGGTGTTCACGTTCATCAACGACGACGATCCCGAACTCATCGACAAAGCGATGGAGCAAAAGGTCGTCTTGTGCGCTCCCTCGACGCTGTTCGCGAATCTGACGACCATCCGCAAGGCGATGGACAGCTTCATGATGGAGCGCAAAGGCGACGAGATCCTCGAGTGTCTCGTCGGCTTCCGCAAGCAGTGGAGCTTGTTCGGCGAGCAGATCGACAAGGTCGAAAAGCATCTTGGCACGCTCCAGAACAGCGTCGGTGACCTCTCCGGAACGCGGCGCAACGTGCTCGAACGTGAGTTGCGGCGCATCGACGAGCTCGAGGCACAGCGAGAAGTCGGCGCCGATCCCGACCAGGACTGGCCACCGCTTCGCGAAGTAGACGCCGAGGCTGGCTGATCGAGGGAAACCTCCGGTCGCTGCCGACGGCTCGCCGTAGGCTTGAGTAACGAGCGCAGCCGCCAGGAGCCGTTTTGTCGCACTTCTACGTCACGACGCCGATCTACTACGTCAACGATGTGCCCCACATAGGGCATGCGTTCACCACCGTCATGACCGATGCGGTTGCGCGCTGGCATCGGCTGCTCGGCGACGACACGTTTTTCCTGACCGGTACCGATGAGCATGGATTGAAGGTGCAGCGCGCAGCCGAAGAGGCGGGTCTCGCAACGATCGACCATGTCGACGCGACGTCGCAGCGGTTCCGCGATGCCCTGGAGCTGATCGGCGCCGAGCCCGACGACTTCATCCGAACGACCGAAGACCGGCACCGTTTGGCTGTGCAGGAGCTGATGCAGCGGATCTACGACAACGGCTACATCACCAAGGGTGTCTACGAGGGTCTGTACTGCGTTTCGTGCGAGGGCTACTACACCGAGGACGAGCTCAACGACGGCAACTGCCCGATCCACGACAAGCCACCCGAGATGATGCGCGAGGAGAACTACTTCTTCGCTCTCTCCCGGTTCGAGGAGCGTCTGGTAGAGCACTACGAATCGAACCCGGACGCAATAGCTCCCGACGGCTACCGAAACGAGGTCCTCGGCCTTCTGCGACAGGGGCTCGACGACGTGTCGATCTCGCGTACGTCGATCGATTGGGGCGTGCCCGTCCCTTGGGACGAAGACCATGTCTTCTACGTCTGGTACGACGCTCTGATCAACTACGCGACCGCCATCGGGTTCGGCTCTGACCCGGAGCGGTTCGACACGTGGTGGCCGCCGCGGCATTTCATCGGCAAGGACATCATCCGATTCCACGCCGTCTACTGGCCGGCGATGCTGATGGCTGCGGGCATCGACCCGCTGCCGTCGCTGCGCGTGCACGGATTCCTGCTCATCGGCGGCGAGAAGATGTCGAAGTCGAAGCTGAACAGCATCGCGCCCGCCGATCTAGTCGAGGGCAACGACGACTATGCGGCCTTCGGCGTCGACGGGTTCCGTTATCACATGCTTCGCGACGTCTCGTTCGGACCCGACAGCGACTTCTCGTACGAGGGCATGGTCTCCAGGTTCAACAGCGACCTCGCAAACCAATACGGCAACCTGGTGCAGCGGGTGGTGACCGTCGTCACCAAGAAGTGCGGTGGCATCGCGCCTGCACCCGATCCCGACAGTGAGCTCGCGGCCGACGCCGCGTCGGCGGTGGCCGAAGCGGTAGCAGCATGGGACCGCACGCAACCTTCGGTGGCCCTCGAGGCGACCTGGCGGCTCATCCGCCAGACCAACGATCACCTTCAGAACCACGAACCGTGGAAGATGGATCCTGGCGCCGACGTCGATCGTGTGATGGGCGATGCGGTCGAAGCGGTTCGCATCGTCTCGATCCTGGCCTCGCCGGCCCTGGTCAATGCCGCCCAGGTCGCCTGGGAGCGCATAGGACTCGACGGCGCCATCAGCGACCAGCGCGTACCGGCTGACACCGAGTGGGGTGGCTACCCGGGTGGTTTGGCCGTGCGTCCCGGCGATCCGCTGTTCCCTCGACTCAAGGGTTGACCGTGCACACGCAGGTCGCTTGGGTCGACAATCACTGTCACCTGCCCGCGGGCACCGACGGCGACTCGGTCGTCGAGGCCGCTTCGGAGGCCGGAGTCGTGCACCTCGTCGACGTTGCGACCGACGTCGAGTCGGCCCGGAAGTGCATCGCCAACTCGGCACGCCATGCCGACGTGTCGGCGACGGTCGGGGTTCACCCGCACGAGGCGTCGGCGGGAACCTCCGGCGTAGCTGAGCTTCTAAGCGAGCCTGGAGTGGTCGCAGTCGGTGAGGCGGGGCTCGACTATCACTACGACCATTCGCCGCGCGACGCACAGGCTCAGGCTTTCGGGGACCAGATCGCGCTCGCACACGAGCACGATCTGCCGCTCGTGATTCACACGCGCGAGGCGTGGGCCGACACCTTCGCGTTGCTCGACGACAAGGGCTGGCCGCGACGCACCGTGTTCCACTGCTTCACCGGTGGCGTAGCCGAAGCCGACGTGTGCCTCGAGCGCGGAGCGCTCCTCTCCTTCAGCGGCATCGTGACCTTCCCCACAGCGTCCGACGTCGCCGCAGCCGCAGCGAGGTGTCCGCTCGATCGGCTGCTGGTCGAGACCGATTCGCCCTACTTGGCGCCAGTTCCGCACCGGGGAAAGCGCAATCAGCCGGCCTGGGTAGGCGAGGTCGGAAAGAAGATCGCAACATTGCATGGAGTCGATGCCGAGACCGTTGCGGGTGTGACATCCGACACAGCTCAGGAGTTCTACGGATTCTGATCGGGCTCGCGGCGCCGGCCGGAATACCACCCTCCGTTGGCGGCCTGAGCCCTTGTGATTTCAGGCCAAAACCTGTTACATCGTTGTAATTTGACCGCTCATTGCAGCTCGATTCTCGGACGCGCGAGCTGCGCGCGAACGCATCGCGCGGTCGAGCGCAAACACCCGATCCAGCCGTGTCGGAAGGAGGCCGAGGCGATCGTTTGGCTTCACGTGTTGCATTTGTGTTACGGGCCCCGTACCTTCTCCGGCGACGGAGGTAGGGGCACTCAGACGCGTGCGCCCACGTATGGCATTCACAGATCCCCCCAAGAAGTCAACGATTCTCCGCCGTCTCACCCGTGGAGTCGCGTTCACATTGGTCATGCTTCTCGGCATCGGTGTTGTGTCGGGGTCGACGCTCATGGGCGCCGGCGAAGAGCGGACCGAGGTTGTGGCGGTGGCCGCCGCACCTGGAACCGTGCCACCCCCGACGACCGCGCCGATCGTGGTCGACATCGCTTGGCAACCGGCCGATCCGGCGCTCGAGGTCGCCTTGATGCCGGGACCCGCGCCACGACGAACCGAACCGGTCGGAGCGACCGCGGCCGCCGGCAACGATGTAGCGGCCGATCCCGGGGAGGTCGAGCCCCTCGCCGCTCAGCGAGACCCCGAGCCGCCGCCCGAGCCCGCCCCGGCGACCGCGCCTCCACCGCCGCCAACCACCGCGCCGCCCACTACGACTACGCAGCCGCCGCCCCCTCCGTCGACCGCACCACCCCCGGTCACCGCGCCCCCGGGTGGTCCTTCCGAAGATCAGTGGCACGCTCTGCGCATGTGCGAGTCCGGAAACCGCTACGACGCTGTCAGCTCGAATGGCCTCTATCGGGGCGCCTACCAATTCTCCCGCCCGACCTGGGACGGGGTCGCAGCGAGCTTCTACCCGCAGCTCGTAGGGATCGACCCGGCGGCCGCCGCTCCCGGCGACCAGGACGCGATGGCCAAGGCGCTCTACAGCCAAAGTGGAGCGTCGCCCTGGCCCCACTGCGGCAAACACCTCTACTGACGCTGCCGAACCAGTGGTGTCAGGAGACTCAGCGGATCACTCACAGTCTGCAGTTCGCGGGGTCCAATGCAACGGTGTCAGGCACCCGGCGCCCTGCAATCTTGGTCCAAGTTCGTCTTGCGCCGGGTGCCTGACACCATGTTGGCTTGAATAGCGTGAGCAGACGTCTCGGCGCTGGAGACGTGCGTCGGCTTCTCACCGACGCCGGCATCGAGCCCAGCAAGGGGCTCGGACAGAACTTCGTGATCGACCCGGGCACGATCGATCGGATCGTGCTCGCTGCGGCCGTCGAGGAGGGCGATCGTGTCATCGAAGTCGGTCCCGGCGTAGGCTCGCTCACTCTCGGGCTCCTCGATGCTGGAGCGCGAGTCACCGCGGTCGAGATCGATCATCGGCTGGTCGATCTGCTCGAACGGGAAATCGACGACGCAACGTTGCGGGTTGTGCAGGCCGATGCGCTCGCTGTCGATTGGCCCAGCCTGCTTTCCGATGCTCCATCGTGGACCCTGGTCGCTAATCTGCCCTACAACGTGGCGACCGTGTTGATTCTCGACCTGCTCGAGAACGTTGCAGCGATCGATCGCATGTTGGTGATGATGCAGCGTGAACCCGCTGAGCGACTTGCCGCCTCTCCCGGCGAACGGACGTCGTCGGCAACTACGGTCAAACGGGCCTGGTTCGCCGACGCCCGAGTCGTCGGCGCCATTGGCCGTTCGGTATTCCTCCCCCGACCGAACGTCGACTCGGCGTTGGTCGAGATCACACGGCGGCGCGAGCCCGACGGTGATCGGCGATGGGCGTTCGAGCTGATCGAGCGAGCATTTGGCCAGCGGCGCAAGATGCTGCGACGGTCCCTTGCCGACGTGGTCGATCGGGCCGCTTTCGACGCGGCCGGAGTCGAACCGACCTCACGACCCGAGGCGCTGACACTCGATGGTTGGGTCGCACTCGCCGCATCGAGTCAGGGCGCAGCCAGGTGACGCAACCGGCAGCGAAACATGCAGGTATCCGCGTAGCTCGTGACTTGAACGGGCATCGAAACTGCAGTTTGTGCACCATGGACGGTCGTGACCCCCGATGCTCATGAGGCCGACGACCGCGCCTTCGACCACTGGTACCGTGAGACCAGGCCGCGTCTCGCGCGTTCGCTGCTGCTGTTTTGCGCTGGGGACGCCGACGTGGCCGCCGACGCGGCAGACGAAGCAATGGTCAGGGCCTACGAGCGATGGTCTCGAGTCTCGGCGATGGCGTCGCCGGAGGCATGGACGTTCCGGGTGGGTTCGAACGTCGCCCGGCGCCGCTATCGACGGCAGGCGGTCGAGCGCGCTGCTCTCGACCGGTTGAGGCCGACTCGACGGAAGAGCTGGCGCGATCCCGATGCGGCAACTCGGCTGACCGTATGGGATGCGGTGGCCGAGCTCGACGACCGAACGAGAGATGTCGTCGCGCTTCGCTACATCGTCGGTCTCAGCGAACGCGAGGTCGCCGAGGCTCTTGGGCTCCCGACGGGCACGGTGTCGTCGGTGTTGAGCCGGGCTCGTCAAGTGTTGCGTGGCCGGTTGGGTGAATCATGAGCGATTTCGGCAACGGCGCCCCTTGGGACCCCGACGATCCGCTGCGGTCGCTGGCCGAGGTCGCTGAGCTCACCGACATTGGCGATGCGACCGAGGCTGCTGTGGTTCGCAGGCGCGGCCGCCGCCGGCGGCTGAGGAAGCGCGCCGCGCTCGTGGCCGTCGTCGGGGTGCTCGGGGCTGCTTCCGTCGTTGGTATCTCCACTTTGCGCGACGAACCCACGATCGAGGTTGTCGCAACGCCAATCGAACATGACCCACCGGTCTTCGTCGCCGAGAACCCAGCGTGGATTCGGTGGGAGATCGATGGCGTGGTCGACCGCGACGGCGACGCCGCTCCCGTCTACCGGCGGATAGGCGACCCGGATCGGCTCGTGATCCTGTTGGGCGATGGCGCGCCCTGTCTCGACAAGGTCACCTGCGTCGAGCCTGCGGTCGACGATCCGGACGACATCGGGTTTCTCGACTCAACAGGTCCCTTCGCCGACTGGACCGCCGTGTACGTCCCCAACTGGACCAGCGATCTCCATCTCGGCCGCCGGGCCGATGCCCGCATCGAGGGCGTGCGCGGTGTCCAACAATTCGTCGGCGCCTCGAATGTCGACGCCGTCGTCGATCGGATCGCGCAGAGCAGGGGTTCGGTGGAAACGCAGCGACTCGTGCTGGCCGGAATCGGTGCCGGAGCGGTGGGTGCACTCGAACACGCCTCGTCGATCATCGACCGCCTCTCGCCGGCCCGCACCCACCTGCTCGTCGACGGGGCGATAGTCCCGGGTCCCAACAGCGGGTTTCCCGCCTGCATGGCCCGGATCTGGAACCGCACCTGGGGTGCAGGACTGGTGGTTGACGACGATGCGGTGCCCCCGTTCGAGGGGTTCGCCGCCGACGCGGCGCGCATCGGTGAGGCACAGGTTGCGGTGATTCTCCACGACCGCGACGTCCTGCTGCGCCGGTTCTTCGGACTCGCGGTCGATGGTTGTGCCTTGGTCGCCGATCCGATCCCGCAGAAGCAATACCGCCAGCTGCTCGACCGCGTTGCAGCCGAGACCGACGCGCTCGACAACTGGAGTGTCATCGTTCGCCCGGGCGGTCGTCACACAATTATCGATGCTGGTGCGGACGATCCTGTGACCGAATGGGTGCAGGCGGTGTTGCGGCCCATCGCCGACCCTCCTTCTTAGCCTGGATCCACCGAAATGAGTTGATGCCCCGTAGTCCAGGCTTCGCATCACTGCCTTCCAGGCGGGCCGTTCTAGCGCCACGGAGGCGCTTTCATCGACGGTCACGAGGCGTACCTGTTGCCAAGAGCCTCCGTGGCTTGAACGGCCTTCCGGAGGGGCGATGTAAACGGCTAGAAACGGTGGATCCAGGCTTAGGACGACGCCGGCTATTCGACGATCTCGATCTCCTCGTAGTGCCAGCAGGTCTCGAACCCGAGCGAGTCGTACACCCGACGAGCAGCGAAGTTGTCGGCGACAACGTTCAAGCCGATCGTGTCCACCCGCTCTGAGAGGCGGTGGAGGACCCCGGCGGTGACAGCAGCTCCGAGGCCGCGGCCCCGATGGAGGGGGTCGGTGAACACCCCACCGATCGCCGCAACCCTGTGCCTCGTGCCGACGACGTGAGTTCCCGCGGCGGCGATCAGGTCGCCACCCTCCCAGATACCCACCCAGGTGTCGTGGTCGAGCATCGAGGGTAGGTAGAAGGCGGCGCCGGGCGCTCGGTCGTATAGGAGATCGAGTGCGCTCGCGTCTGCCCGCGTGAGCGGAACAACAGACGGCGACAGTGTGGGCAGCTTCGACGAGCGGAGCACCATCTTGACGTGCGGCTCGAGATCCTTGACCGTCCGGTGCTCCCGGCACCTCTGGAACAGCCCGACCGGTCCTGTGATCTGAGTTCCACTCGGAAGGTCACCGAGAAGCCCGACCAACAGGTCGAGTGTGCCCTCTGGGTCGGCGTCGGAGATCGCGTAGACCGCGGTAACCGTCGACTCGGGGAGCGGCACTATCCCGACGACTGCATCGCCGCTGCGAAGCCAGCGGCTCGGCGTCCAAAACGGCTCGTCCAGGTCGCCCAGCCCATAGATGTGAACCTCGGGTCGACGCAGAAACAGGCGAGCGAGCTCGTCGCGATCGTCGACCCGTCTCGCGGTCACAGGCGACCGGCCTCGATCACCCGCTCGAGGAACTCGCGCGTGCGCGGCTTGGTGGGTTCGGTGAACAGCTCGGCCGGGGGAGCCTCCTCGAGTACACAACCCTCGTGAAGGAAGGCAACCCGGTGCGCGACGTCGCGGGCAAACCCCATCTCGTGGGTGGCGAGCACCATCGTGAGGCCGCGTTCGGCCAGCTCACGTATGACCCCCAGCACCTCGCCGACCAGTTCGGGGTCGAGCGCCGAGGTGACCTCGTCGAGCAGCAGCACCTCGGGGTCGCCCATGAGCGCACGCACGATCGCCGCCCGTTGCTGTTGCCCACCCGACAGACGCTCGGGGTATTCGTCGGCCTTGTCGCCCAGCCCGAATCGTGCCAGCAGCTCTCGCCCGCGCGCCTCGGCCTCGTCGCGCGCTACGCGATGGGCGCGGCGCGGCCCAAGGGTCACGTTGTCGAGAACCGACATGTGTGAGAAGAGGTTGAACGCTTGGAACACGATTCCGATGCGTCTGCGTATGTCGTTCGGATTGGTGCCCGGCACCGTGATGTCGATGCCGTCGAGGACGATGCTGCCCTCGTCGATCGGGTCGAGCAGATCGATGCAGCGCAGGATCGTCGACTTGCCACATCCGGACGGGCCGATGAGACAGATGACTTCGTGTTCGTCGACCTTCAGGTCGACCCCGCGCAGCACCTCCTTCGACCCGAACGACTTGTGGACATCCTGCAGCGCGAGCTTCTGGGTCATACCACAGCGGTCTGAGATCGACGGGCCCGATCGCGGGCCGTGTACCAGTCGACGAACCGGGTCAGCGGAATCGATATGAGCAGGAACAGCAGAGTGGCGACGATGTAGCCGGTGAAGTTGAAAGTGCGGGCCTTGTAGATCTCGGCTTCCCGGACGGCGTCGCGCAGTCCGAGGACCGAAATGAGAGCGACGTCCTTTTGGAGACTCACGACGGTGTTCATCAGCGCGGGCACGACGTTTCTGATCGCTTGGGGGAGAATGGCGAATCGCAGCGCCTGCCACTGGGTGAGACCCACAGCGCGTGCCGAGGAGCGTTGGCTCTCCGGCACCGCATCGATGCCCGCGCGGTAGATCTCGGCGGTGTAGGCCGAGTAGCTCAAGGTGAGCGCCACCAGACCCCAGAACATCGCGCTGTCGGGCAAGCCCGCCAGCTCGAGGGGTGGGACTCCGAAACCGAGCAGGAAGATCAGCAAAATCATCGGTACGCCGCGGAAGATGTCGGTGTAGACGACCGCGAGGATGCGCAGGGGGAAGAACGCCGGGCCGCGAAGGCTCCGCGCGACCGCCACGACTAGCGCGACGATCGGGATCGCCACCATCGACCAAGCGAACAACTCGAGGTCGAGCCAGAACCCGCTGACTATGTCGGGTGCCGACTCGCGGAAGTGACGGCCGTTGAAGAATTGGTTGCGGACCTTGTCCCAGTTGGGGCTCGTGACGACGAACGCAACCAAGCCGCCGAAGACGACGACCGACGAAAACGCCGCGAGGAGGGCGCCTCGGGCACCCTCCTCGCGTACGAGCTCGGCGAGCCTCTGTCTCACTGCTCCAGTGTGGGAATGCTCCCGCCCTGGTTTAGCCACTCGTCCTCTAGGGAGTCGATCGTGCCGGCGTCGCTCAGAGCTGCGAGGGCACCGTTGACGCACTCGACGAGCTCGCTGCCGTCTTCGAACAGCATGCCGAGCTCTTCGGGTTCGTCGCCCACTCGTGGCAACACGCCGATGATCGACGCGTCGGGGATCTCGACAGCCGTGATGAAGTACGCGGTCGGCAGATCGAACACGATGCCGTCGACCTGTCCCGCGTCGAAGGCCGACTTGGCGTCGGCGTTGTCGTTGTAAACAGCTGCTTCCGAAGACGGCTGAATGACCTCGTCGATGTAGTCGAGGCTGGTCGTGCCGATCGCGGCCCCGAGACGCGCATCGGCGAGGTCGGCGATCGAGGTCGCGCCCGCGATGTCTGCGTCGGCAGCGCCGATGAGTGCCTGTTCGACCTGGTAGTAGCCGTCGGAGAAGTCGACGACTTCGTCGCGATCAGGGGTTATGGAGTACTGCTGAATGTTGAAGTCGTAGTCCTTCTCGCCCGGCGAGACCGCCTCGTCGAAGCCGGTGCGAACCCACTCGACGGTCTCGATGCCCATCTCCTCGGCGAGCGCGTAGACGAGCGCCGACTCGAAGCCCTCGCCGTTCGACGGGTCGTCGTCGACCATCCAGGGTTCGAACACCGGCTCGCCGGTGGCGACGGTGAGCTGTCCCTCGGTCTTGAGCGGAGGTGCCTCACAACCAGCGGCGGAGTCGCCGTCGTCGCCTCCACTGTCATCGGTGGCCTCGTCGCCGGCCCCTCCGTCTTCAGCGGCGCTGTCGTCGCCGTCTGCGGTGTCGTCGTCATCGCCGCACGCGGCAGCAATGAGTCCGAACGTCAACAGGAGTATCAACAGAAGTCGAGCGCGCATCGGTCCCCTCCAAGGTCGGTGGCTCGCGCTGCAGCCTAGGCGCGATGGCCGGACGCAACCCTGTCGGCCCCGGTATCGTGCGGCGGTGGCAGTGATCCTGCGAGCCCCGGCGAAGCTGACGACATCGCTTCGAGTCACCGGTGTACGCGACGACGGTTTCCACCTCATCGACGCCGAGATGGTGAGCGTGTCGATGTTCGACACGCTCAGGGTGATCGATTCCGATTCGACCGCGGTGACCGTCGAAGGTGCCGACGTCGACGATTCGCTCGTCGCAGCAGCGCTCCGGCTCGTCGGCCGCACGGCCACCGTGGTCGTCGACAAGACGATTCCGCCTGGCGCTGGCCTCGGCGGCGGGTCGACCGATGCCGGGGCGATCTTGCGTTGGGCCGAGTTCGGCGACCTTGCGGCGGCCGCTCGGATCGGCGCCGACGTCGCCTTTTGTTCGGTCGGGGGGCGAGCCCGGGTGCGTGGGATCGGCGAGATCGTAGAGCCCCTTGCGCATCAGGCGCGCACGTTCACATTGTTGGTGTCGCCGGTGCACTGTTCGACGCCCGCCGTCTACCGCAAATGGGATGAGCTCGGCGCACCGACGGGCGACAACGGCAACGATCTCGAACCGGCAGCGCTCGCTGTGGAACCCGATCTGGCGCGCTACCGGGACAATCTCGGCGATGTCACCGGCGAGACGCCGAGGCTGGCCGGAAGCGGCAGCACATGGTTCGTCGAGGGCCGCTATGACGGCGAGGGACTGACCGTCGTCGAGACCGTCCCGGCCGAGTTCGTCTCCTAGCCCGAATGCGTGAGGTGACAGGCACCGAGCTCAAGGCGCGCTGGGACCCAGTTCACTTGGAGCTCGGTGCCTGATACCGCTGCTAGAAGGTTGCATCGGCGCCGGACAGGGTTGTTGCCGGCGGTTCGCTACTTGCCGCGCTGGCGCTGCGCGCGCGTGCGCTTGAGCATCTTGCGGTGCTTCTTCTTGCGCATCCGCTTGCGGCGTTTCTTGATGAGCGATCCCATGTCGCCCGTCACGTTACCGCCGACCGGGCGGCTTGCCGACTGTAGGGTGCCCGAATCCGGTGAAAGGCCAAACAAGCCATGCAGATTGCAATCCCCCTGTTCCACGAGGTCACGGCACTCGACGGCATCGGGCCATACGAGGTGCTTCAGCGTCTCCCCGACGCCGAGGTCGTGTTCGTCGGTGCCGAAACCGGTGAGGTCCGCAGCGACAACGGGTTCCTCGGTCTGAGCGTCGATGCCACCTTCGACGAGTGCCCCCAGCCCGACGTAGTCGTCGTGCCAGGAGGGCAGGGCACCAGGACGCTGATCGAAGGCGACCACCCGATCATCGGTTGGCTGCAACACGCGCACGAGACCACACGGTTCACGACCTCGGTCTGCACGGGCGCGCTCGTTCTGGCGAAGGCCGGCCTGTTGGACGGGTTGGATGCCACGACCCACTGGGGCGCCTACGACGAGCTGGAGCGGCTGGGAGCGCGCCCGACCGGCAAGCGGGTCGTCGAGCACGTCGACGATCGGATCATCACCGCCGCCGGTGTGTCGTCGGGTATCGACATGGCACTGCGGTTGTCTGAGCTGCTCGTCGATGAAACCGCCGCTCGGGCGATGCAGCTGATGATCGAGTACGACCCCCAGCCGCCGTTTGACAGCGGGTCTCGCGAAAAGGCCGACGATGAGGTCATGACCCGCGCCATCGAGTACTTCGCAGTCAAGAAGTAACACCGCGCAGACGCGGTAGCGTGGAGCCACTTGGCCGGTAGTTCAGTTGGTAGAACGCCTGACTTTGGATCAGGAGGTCGTGGGTTCGACCCCCGCCCGGCCAGCCATTTGGCGTTGTCAGGCCTGTTCAAGGCCGCGGTTGACACCGGACACGATCGCTCGCAGCGACGCGGTCACGATGTCGGAGTGGATACCCACTCCCCACAGTTCGGTTCTGTCGACGAGCAGTTCGGTGTAGCAGACGGCTCTGGCATCGGCGCCGGACCCGATCGCATGCTCGTGGTAGTCGAGCACGCGAAAGTCGAGGCCGAACGTCTCGCGGAACCCGTTGACAAAGGCCTCGATCGAGCCTCCGCCTTCGCCCTCGATCTCGACGACCTCGCCGTCGACACGAACCTGGGCAGAGACCACGCTGCGGTCCTGGCCTGCGGCGTTCTGCGTCGATGAGAACGAGACGAGCTCGTATGGCTTGGTGGCCGAGAGATAGTGGGACTCGAACTCCCGCCAGATTTCGGTGCCGGTGATCTCCTTGCCGGTCGTGTCGGTGATCTTCTGCACGACCCGCATGAACTCGATCTGTAGACGTCGCGGCAGCTCGAGATCCCTCTCGGACTTGAGCAGGTAGGACACCCCGCCCTTGCCGGACTGCGAGTTGACCCTGATCACGTCCTCGTACGTGCGTCCGACGTCCTTCGGGTCGATCGGCAGATACGGCACCTCCCAGAGCGTCTGGCCCGACTCCTCCATCGCGTCGAAGCCCTTCTTGATCGCATCCTGATGCGATCCCGAAAAGGCGGTGTAGACGAGATCGCCTACGTACGGGTGACGTGCGGGCACGGTCATCTGGTTGCAGTGCTCGGCTACCCGGCGACAGTCGTTGATGTCGCTCAGATCGAGTTCGGGATCGACGCCTTGGCTCAACAGGTTCAGCGCGAGTGTGACCACGTCGACGTTGCCCGTACGCTCTCCGTTGCCGAACAACGTGCCCTCGATGCGATCGGCGCCGGCCATCAGCGCCAGCTCGGCCGCGGCTACCGCCGTGCCGCGATCGTTGTGGGGATGCAACGACAACACGACCGACTCGCGATCGTCGATGTTGCGATCGAACCATTCGATCATGTCGGCGTACAGGTTCGGCGTACTCATCTCGACGGTCGCGGGCAGGTTGAGGATGAGCGGATCGGCCGGGCTCGGCTGCCACACGTCCATCACCGCTTCACAGATCCGCTTCGCGAACGGCAGCTCGGTCCCTGTGAAGCTCTCCGGCGAGTACTCGTAGCGCACCTGGGTACCCGGGATGTGCTTCTCGTTGGCTTTGCAGAGCTCGGCCCCGGTGACGGCGATGTCGACGATTCCGGCCTCGTCGAGGTCGAATACGACTCGGCGCTGCACCGTCGAGGTCGAGTTGTAGAGGTGAACGATCGCCCGGTCGGCACCCTCGAGGCTCTCGTATGTGCGTTCGATCAGATCAGCACGGGACTGCGTGAGAACCTGGATGGTCACGTGCTCGGGAATCGCTCCGCTGGTGATGATGTCGCGCAGGAACTCGTAGTCGGTTTCCGATGCTGCGGGGAAGCCGACCTCGATCTCTGTGAACCCGATGTCGACGAGCTTGTCGAACATCATGCGCTTGCGCTCTGGATCCATTGGTTCGATGAGGGCCTGATTGCCGTCGCGCAGGTCGACACTGCACCAGACCGGTGCTTCGGTGATGCGCTGGCCCGGCCAGCTGCGGTCGTAGAGAGCGATCGGCGGAAACGGTTGGTACTTCTCGGTGGGCATCTGCCCGTGTCGATGATTGTTTGTCATCGATGACTCCTTGTTGGGTGCGGCGCTGCGCCGCGGCGTGCTGGTCGTGGTGCTGAGACCGGAGCCTTGGCCCTGTCGTTGATGGTTGACCCCGGTGTGTCCGAACCCCGGCGCGTCTGGTCAGACGGCCGGGTACACGAGTCGGAGGTCGAGAAGTTCCATCACGGCGAGTGAGTATAGCACCGCACTTCGGTGCACCTCATCGCTATTACCATCGGCGCCACAGCGGTCAAATCCACCCTGTGGGGAGTTGAACTAGCAAGACTGCAGCAATGGAGTGCCGTCTGTTGAGCCAGCCCGACCCCGACGGGCCGATCGCCGAGGTCCCGGTCGACGGGTTCGCATACCTCGTTCAGTCCGGCTCCTGGGCATGGCTCGACATCACCGATCCGGATACCGAGTACCTCCGCAGCATCCAGGAAGACCTCGGAATCGACCCGTCGGGCATCGACGATGTGCTCGACATCGAGCTGCTCCCCAAGATCGAGGATTTCGGCGACCATCTTCTCGTCATCCTTCACGCGCTCGTCGCTCGTGGCGACAGGGTCGACACCGAAGAGGTCGACGTGATCCTCACCTCCCGGGTCATCGTCACGATTCACGCTGACCCGCTCTCGAGCATCGATGCGCTGTGGGAGGTCGCGAAGCGACGACCGGCGACCTTTGTTTCCGACGATCCTGCGTGGGTGCTCGCTCGCCTGTGCGAGATCATCGGACGACGCTTCCTCGAGGTGCTCGTCGAGCTCGACCGCCGCATCGAAAGCGTGTCCGAGCGTGCGCTCGAGGCCGATGCGAACGTGCTCCCCGAGGTGCAGGTGCTGCGCCGCGAAGCCGCCACGGTGCGCACGATGCTGAGACCGCAACGTCATGTGCTGCGCGCCCTCGAGGTCAGCCAGCCCAAGCTCGTCAGCAGCCGAGCCGCTACGACCTTCGGCGACGCTGTCGACATCCACGACCAGCTCGTCGAGTCGCTGGAGACATCGAGGTCGTTGCTCACCGACGTGCTCGACACCTATCGCGGTACCGCGGGCGAGAAGCTCGCCGAGATCACGACGTTGCTGACGGTGTACGCAGCGATCATGCTGCCGCTGACGCTGGTCGTCGGCTTCTTCGGCATGAACCTCCCGAACCTGCCGCTCGCCGACAGCAAGTGGGGCTGGGTGGCGGTCACCGTGTTCATGGTGATCGGCAGCGGGTTGTCCTGGTCGTACTTCGTGAGCCGTGGGTTCGTCGAGCGCACCGGTCTACGAGCCGGTGGCGCCCGAATAGCCAGGGGGTTGGCGAGCGCTGCGCGGCGGCCGGTTCGTGGCGCGCCGATGGACGAGTGAGCGGCTTCTCGGTCGTCGTGTTGGCGGGCGGTTCGGGTCGCCGGATGCGTTCGCAACTCCACAAGGCACTGCACCCGCTGAGCGGAAAGCCGATGATCCTCTACGGCATCGACGCGGCCATCGATGCCGGCGCCGGGCGCCTAACGGTCGTTGTCGGCGACGAGGGCGACGCAGTCGTCGATTGCGTCCGAGGACACGGGCTGAAGGGACGCTGCGACTTCGTCCGTCAATCGATCGCACGCGGGTCGGCCGACGCTGCCCTCGTCGGCTGCGAGGCGATGTCGGGCGAGCTGGCCCTCGACGACAACGTCGTCGTCATGCCGACCGACACGCCGCTGGTGACAGCAGATACCCTCAGCCGTCTCGTCACCCACAACCGCGCCACCGAGGCCGCGGCGACGGTGCTGACCGGTGTCGTCGACGACCCCGACCGCTACTGCCGCATCGCCCGCAGTGAGCGCGACGACACGGTCGTGCGGGTCGTCGATCGGCTCGACCCCGACCTCAGCAGCGAGCCTAAGGCTGACAACGCCCCGTTCGAGGTCGCGTCAGGGGTGTACTGCTTTCGCGAGGATCTGGTGTCACCAGCGCTACGCCGGGTTCGGCCCGACAACCCACAAGGTGAGCTGTTGCTCGGCGATGTCATCGAAGTGTTGACCTCGACGGGCCACCAGGTCGAGTCGCTCGCAGTCGACGACCAACTCATGGTCGCCGCCGTGAAGGACCGCGCGCAACTGGCCGAGGTCGACGCCGAGCTCCGACGACGCATCAACGAGACGTGGTTGACGTCGGGTGTCACGATGATCGATCCCCGCCGCACCTACATCGATGCCACGGTCACACTGGGGGTCGACGTGACCCTCTACCCGGGGGTGGTTCTCGGGGGTTCCACGTCGATCGCCGATGGAGCTCGCATCGGGCCCGACACCCATCTGGTCGACACGATCGTCGAGGAGGCCGCCCTCGTGCAGAACTCCGTTGCAGTCGACGCCTTCATCGGAGCCTCTGCCACCGTCGGACCGTTCGCCGTCGTCCCCGCCGGCCACCGTATTTCCAAGGGGACTTCGACCGGCCCGTTCTACTCCCCGCCGCCGTAGGCGGCTCAGCCGTGACTCGCGTCGACGACGCAGAAGCGGTTGCCTTCGGTGTCGGCCAACACGATGAAATCGGGGTCGGCCGGGTAGCCGTCCCACTCGACCCGGGAGGCACCTAGCCCAACGAGCCGTTCGACCTCGCGTCGCTGTTCCTCCGCGCTGTCGACGACCAGGTCGACGTGCACGCGAGGGTGATCCTGGGCCGGCGTATCGGCCTGCTGAAGCGCGACCCGCGTCCCCTCACCCGTCGGTGGACGAAGGATCGAAAAGGCCGTCTCCGCCTCTGGAAACCGAACGATCTCGTATCCGAGCACCGCCTGCCAGAAGACCTCGGCACGCGCGATGTCGTCCACACCGAGCACAACGCTGCCGAGACGAATCATCGACCGATGATGCCACGGCTGCCACCGGCCGCGTCGCGGAACGGCGCACATGGAGCAGGGAAGGACCATTGTCACCGCTGCGCCAGGCATAGATGGGTAGACTCGCGCGCCCGCGGCTGGGTGGCCGCGTCCGGCGGGCAACCGACGTAGGGGTCTTGCAATGGAAGTCGTCACCAAGAAGAAGCTCTACCTCGTGTCGGGCCGTTTCGGTCGGTCCCTCGCAGAGGAGATCGCCCGGGAGCTATCGGTTCCTCTCGGCGAGGCAAACCTCGGCAACTTCGCAAACGGCGAGATCCACTGCCGCTTCGGCGAGTCGGTGAGGGGCGCCGACGTCTTCATCGTGCAGAGCCACGGCGAGCACGGCGAGATGTCGATCAACGACGCTCTGATGGAGCAGTTGATCATGGTCGACGCGGCACGCCGGGCATCCGCCAAGCGAATCACCGTCGTGTGTCCGTCGTTCGGCTACGCCCGCCAGGACCGCAAGGCGACCGGTCGTGAACCGATCACCGCGAAGCTCGTCGCGAATCTCTTCAAGACCGCCGGCGCGAGCAGGCTGGTGAGCGTCGATCTGCACTCGGGCCAGATCCAGGGCTTCTTCGACGGTCCCGTCGATCACCTCACCGCCATGCCGGTGCTCGTCGACCGCCTGTCGGAGATCGAGGAGGACCTCGTCATCGTGTCCCCGGACGCGGGCCGAGTGAAGGTGGCCGAGCGCTACACCAGCCAACTCGGCGCAGACCTGGCCATCGTTCACAAGCGGAGGGTGAAAGAGGCCAAGAACCTGGTCGAGGCCAAGGACATCGTCGGCGAGGTCGAAGGCCGAGTCTGCGTGCTGATCGACGACATGATCGACACGGGCGGCACGATCGTCGCGGCCGCCGACCTGCTCGCCGAGCGCGGCGCCAAGTCGATCTACATCGCGACCACCCACGCGATCTTCTCGGGACCGGCGATCGATCGGTTGAAGAACTCGCCCGTCGAGAAGGTGATCATCACCAACACGTTGCCCCTGCCTCCCGAAAAGGAGTTCGACAAGCTCGAGACGATTTCGGTGGCCCCGATCATCGCCCGAGCCATCGACGCCGTGTTCGAGGACACGAGCGTGAGCGAGATCTTCCAGGCCGCCAACTATGCATAGGGCCCGGTAGAGTTGCCCGTCGTTCGTGTTTTCTGAACCCTCCGGTGCGGTATATGACACCCCAGGGTTCAGAAATCTCCAATGTGAATTTCGAAAGGCAGCTCGCGATGGCTGAGCTCGTACTCAAAGCAGAGACCGGCCGTGAAACCGGCACCCGCGAGAGCAAGCGTCTCCGCAGCGAAGGTCGCGTACCCGCCGTCGTCTACGGCCTCAAGGACGGCCCCGTATCGGTGAGTGTCGAGTGGCCCTCACTTCGAAAGGTCATCACCACCGAAGCTGGTCTCAACGCACTCATAACGCTCGACATCGAAGGCAGCCAGCAGCTCAGCATCGTCAAAGACCTTCAGCGCCATCCCGTGCGGCGCGACGTGCTCCACGTCGACTTCATCCGTATCGACGCCGAGGCCGAGATCGAGGTCGAGGTACCGATCGTGCTCACCGGCGAGGCCCGCGAGGTCATCGCGAAGAACGGCATGGTCGACCAGACCCTGCACAACCTGACGGTGTTCAGTCGGCCAGACAGCATTCCCACCGAGCTAGTCGTCGATGTCAGTGATCTCGACGTCGGCGACTCGGTGCGTGTCGGCGACCTCGAACTGCCGACCGGTGTCCGCACCGAACTCGACGAAGAAGACGCCGTCGCCACCGGCACGGTCACCCGTTCGACGCTCGAGGAAATCCGACGCGAGGAAGAGGCCGAAGCCGAAGCCGAGGCGCTCGAAGCTGCCGAAGGCGAAGAAGGCGAGGCCGCCGACGGCGCCGAAGGTGCCGATGGCGAGGCCGCCGACGGCGGCGAAGCCGAAGCCGACGGCGACGAGTAAGCACCCGCGGTGCTGCGCCGCGAACGCCGCGGGACCCCGAGCGACCTTCTCGTCGTCGGGCTCGGCAACCCCGGCGACGACTATGCGGGAACCCGTCACAACCTCGGCGCCGAGGCCGTCGAGCTGCTCGCCGATCGCCACGGCGGGCGGCTGAAGGCAGGCCGGAA
Source organism: Acidimicrobiales bacterium (assembly GCA_965216815.1). GTDB lineage: Bacteria > Actinomycetota > Acidimicrobiia > Acidimicrobiales > SHLQ01 > JADFOM01. The sequence continues at coordinate 1,841,597 of OZ244202.1, forward strand.
CAACGCGCTCGAAGACACCGTGCGCGTCGGTGCGCACATCGTCGGGCTCGCGTTCCCGGTCACCTACATGAACAACTCCGGACTGGCGGTCAGCGCGCTACTGCGACGCCATTCGATAGACGATCTCTCCCGACTGGTCGTCGTGCACGACGAAGCCGACCTGCCCGTCGGCCGACTCAAGATCAAACGAGGGGGTGGCAACGCCGGCCACAACGGCCTCGAATCGGTCGACCAGCACATCAAGGACAACGACTACGTGCGCGTGCGCATAGGTGTCGGGCGACCTCCGGGCCGCCAGAACACCGCTGACTATCTGCTGCGCCGCCCATCGAAGACCGATCGGATCGAGCTCGACATCATGGTGGAGACGGCCGCCGACGCGGTCGAGTTCCTGCTCGATCACGCCCTCGACGAGGCGATGGCGCGCTTCAACGCCGCCCGATGACGCTTCCGCTTCGCCGAGTCCCGAGGCTGCTCGCCGAAGACGACGCCATCGTCGACATCGTCGGCAGGCGGGCTCGCGCGTTGTCGGTTCCCGAACCGGCATGGGCGCTGACCCTGGCGACCATCGCCGCCGACCTCGACCGCCGCCCGATGCTCATCGCGGTTCCCACCGGTGCACACGCTCAACGACTCCACGACGATCTCGCCGCATACGTGGGCGACGACGAGGTCGAGATTTTCCCGGCGTGGGAGACGCTTCCGTTCGAGCGGGTGAGTCCCGGCATCGAGACGATGGGTCAGCGGATGCGAGTGCTCGCCCGCCTCGCCGACACGAACACCGAGCGGCGCCCCAAGATGATCGTCGCTCCGATCCGGGCGCTCGTTCAGCGCCTCGGCCCGGGGTTCGACGCCGTCGAACCGATCACTGTCGGCGTTGGCGACGTCGTCGACCTCGACGACCTGATCCGATCGCTTCACCAGGCCGGCTATAGACGCGAGTATCAGGTCGAACACCGCGGTGAGTTCGCCGTGCGCGGATCGATCGTCGATGTCTATCCAGCGGTTGCCGACGCGCCCGTCCGCATCGACCTGTGGGGCGACGAGATCGATCGCATCGTCGAGTTCGGCATCGCCGATCAGCGATCGACGCTCGTGCGCTCCGAGATCGAGCTGTATCCCGCTCGCGAGATCCGGCCGAGCGAGGAACTTGGCGAACGCGCTGCCGCTCTCGTCGCGACACAGCCTTGGGGCAGGGAACAGTGGGAGCGCTTCTCCGACGAGGAGTTCTTCGACGGCATGGAGTCGTGGCTGCCGTGGCTCACCGACGAAGAACAGGTCCTGGTCGACCTCCTCGACGAGGACGCCTCGATCGTGCTCGTCGAGCCGTCGCGCCTGCGCGATCGTGCCGGCGACATCCTCGCTGAGGAGGCCGACCTCGCAGCGACGCTGTCGACGACCTGGGGTTCGCGGCCCGGATCCGGCACCGACAACGACGACGCGGACGAGTCCCCGTTCCCTCGACTGCACCTGCCCTTCGACCGACTGATGGCGCACACCCCCGCACCCAGCTTCGTCATGAGCTCGGCCCGCGACGTTTCGGGAGGGGTGTCGGTAGACGCGGTCGGTTGGGATCCGCTCGTAGCTGGCGTCGATCCGCTGGTCGAGCACCTGGCGAAGCTGATCGACTCGGGTCATCGACTCGTGCTCGCCGCTGACGGCGAGGCGTCGGCCGAGCGGTTCTTGCGTCTCCTTGACGAGCGTGGGCTCGCAGCCAAACGCGTCGATGAGGTGCCGTTGCTGCCCGAACCCGGCGTGTTCATCGCCGTCGCGAGGCTCGAACGCGGCGCCCATTTCCCCCAGCATCGCTTCGGTGTGCTCTGCGAACAGGACTTTACCGGCCGTCGTCGCACGCATCGCCGTGCGCGCAAGCGCACCAGTGAAGCCGCCCACCCGATCGATGACCTACAACCGGGTGACCATGTCGTTCACCATCAGCACGGCGTGGCCCGCTACGCCGGCATGGTCACCCGCGCCATCGGTGGCACCGAACGCGACTACCTCCTCCTCGAATACCGGGGCGACGACAAGCTCTACGTGCCAACCGACCAGATCGACAACGTGCGGCCCTACACGGGTGGTGAGTCGCCGTCGCTGCACCGGCTCGGCGGCGACCAATGGCAAAAGTCGAAGTCCAAGGTCCGGTCGGCGGTGCAGGAGATAGCACAGGAGCTCGTCGTCCTATACCAGCGCCGCGTGTCTTCGACCGGACACGCCTTCTCGCCCGACACGCCATGGCAGCGGCAACTGGCAGAGTCGTTCCCCTACCAGGAGACACCCGATCAGCTCCGCGCCATCGCCGACGTGAAGGCCGATATGGAGGCAGAGGCGCCGATGGACCGGCTCGTATGCGGCGACGTCGGTTTCGGTAAGACCGAGATCGCGGTCCGAGCGGCCTTCAAGGCGATTCAGGACGGCAAGCAGGTCGCCCTGTTGGTCCCTACGACCCTGCTTGCCCAACAGCACCTCCAGACGTTCCGGGAGCGCTACGCCGAGTTCCCGACCAGCGTCGAGGCGATCAGCCGGTTCCTCACGGCCGCGCAGGCTCGCGAGGTCCTCGAACGGGTCGAGGCCGGCCAGGTCGACCTGCTCATCGGTACTCATCGCCTGCTGTCGGGCGACGTTCGGTTCAAAGACCTGGGTCTGCTCATCATCGACGAAGAACAGCGCTTCGGGGTGAAGCACAAGGAGGCGATCAAGGAGTTCCGAGCCGACATCGACGTGCTCACGCTCACCGCCACCCCGATTCCACGCACGCTCGAAATGAGTCTCACCGGCATCCGCGACCTGAGTCTCCTCAACACTCCACCGGCGGATCGCCAGCCGATCCTGACCCACGTCGGCGAGTACGACGAGCGTGCGGTCGCCGAGGCAATCCGACGCGAGTTGCTGCGCGAGGGTCAGGTGTTCTTCGTGCACAACCGAGTCATGGATATCGAGCACGTCTCGGCGGGTCTACGCGAGCTCGTGCCCGAGGCCCGCATCGCGATCGCGCACGGCCAAATGGATGAGGGGTCGCTCGAGCGTGTCGTCATCGACTTCTGGGAAGGCGAGTACGACGTCTTGGTGTGTACGACGATCATCGAGTCGGGCATCGACATGCCGACCGTGAACACCCTCGTCGCCGACCGCGCCGACCTCTTGGGACTCGGTCAGATGCACCAGCTGCGTGGCCGGGTCGGTCGATCGGGCCAACGCGCCTACGCCTACCTGTTCACCCCACGGGACCACTCGCTGAGCGAGGAGGCCTACGAGCGACTCAAGACGATCGGTGAGACGACCGAGCTCGGCTCGGGTTTTCGAATCGCGATGCGCGACCTCGAGATCCGCGGAGCTGGCAACCTCTTGGGCACCGGCCAGTCCGGCCACATCGCTGCCGTCGGCTACGACCTCTACTGCCAGCTCGTCACCGAGGCGGTCGCCGAGCTCAAGGGGGAGGTCCCCACAACCCCGGTAGAGATAAAGATCGACCTGCCGGTCCCCGCTTTCCTGCCCGACGTCTACGTGACCCGTGCCGAACAGCGTTTCGAGGCATACCGGCGACTCGCCGCGGTCACATCCAACGAAGAGGTCGACGACGTCGCGGCGGAATGGGCCGACCGCTACGGACCATTGCCCGAACCGGCCGAGGCTCTAATCGACGCGGCTCGACTGCGCGTCGAATGCCTTCACAACGGAGTGCGCGACGTGCAGATCAGCGCGCAGACGGGCTTCGCAGCGGCGGACCCGATCGTCGAGATGTCACCGGTCAAGCTGCGCGCGAGTCGACAGGTGCGGCTCGAGCGGCTCCTGCCGAAGGCTCGGTACAACGAAGACGCAGGCGTGCTCCGGGCCCCGTTGCCACCGGCAGCACCCCTGATCGACGCCACGATCGAGCTGATGCGCACCTACCTGGGCGAGTAGGCAAGGTGACAGGCACAAAGCTCTAGGTGATCTGGGTCGCTCGCGCAAGGTGTCAGGCACCGAGCTCAAAGTGATCTTGGTCCCAGCGCGTTGTGAGCTCGGTGCCTGACACCGGTGGGTTCGCGGTCTCCTGACACCGGTGGGTTCGCGGTCTCCTGACACCGGTGGGTTCGCGACATCGGCATCTGTGCGGGTGCGTGTAGCCTTTCGCGTTCTGTGAGACCAACACGTCGCTGTATCGCAGCCCCCCTCTTCGTCGTAGCCGCATTGGTGTCTGCGTGCGGCGACGGGAGCTCCATTGCGGGAAGCGCCGACGCAGCGCTCGTCGTCAACGACACGACCTTGAGTCGCGCCGACTTCAACGATCAGCTCGCAGAGTGGGTCAAGATGTTCGGTCCAGCCGACACAGCCGGTGAGGGAGAGGGCACCTACGACCAGGCTTTCGTAGCCAACCGCCTCAACTTGAACGTGCAATTCAGCGCGCTGCTAGATGATCTCGAGAACCAAGGCATCGAGATAACCGAGGAGCATCGAAGCGCGGCCGTCGCCGACATCGACGCGCAGATGGCCGATCTGCAGGCCCAGTCCGACTCGGGCGGTACGCCGTTCACCGAACCGGAAGAGTGGTTTCAGCTCCTGCTGGTCGACTGGACCGCAGCGAACAACGCACTGCTCGACGCGACCACTGCGGCAGCCGATATCGAGGTGACCGAAGCAGATGTCGAGGCGGCTTACGCCAGCTATCCCGAGTCGATCTGTTCGAGCCACATCCTCGTCGAGACGATCGAGGAGGCGAACGAGATCGTCGGACTGCTCGCGGCAGGAGGCGACTTCGCCGAGCTCGCCGTGGAGCGTTCCACCGATCCCGGTTCCGGAGCTCAGGGCGGAGATCTCGGCTGTGTGCCGTTCGGATCGTTCGTGCCCGAATTCGAACAGGCAGCGCAGTCGGCGACCATCGGAGAGGTGACCGACCCGGTCGAGAGCCAGTTCGGGTTTCATCTCATCCTGGTGTCGTCGGTCGGCGTTCCTCCGCTCGAAGACGTGCGTGCGGACATCGAGGCCCAGCTCAACGCAACGGTGCAACAGCAGGCTCAGCTCGAGTCGCAAAGCGCTTTCGAAGAAGCGGTCACGACGGCCATCGACAACGCTGAGATCTCGGTCGATGAGCGCTACGGAACCTGGGACGAGGCCACGCGGGCGATCATCTCGCCCGAGGGCTCGACGCCCGAGAGCGTCCCCGTGCCTGACGCGGGTGCCGTGCCCGGGATTCCTCAGCTCGAGGAGTGACGCCTCGAGGAGCAGCATCGGTCCACGTGGTGGGGCTCGGACCCGCCGGCAGCGAGCTCATCACGACCGCGACACGTTCGCGGCTCGACGCCGGGCTGCCCGTGTACCTTCGGACCGCGGTGCACCCCGCAGCCGACGCGGTACGGGCCGATGCGAGCTTCGACGACCTCTACGAGACGCTCGACACGTTCGACGACGTCTACCGAGCGATCGTCGATCGACTCGTAGCACTGGCAGGTGAAGAGGGCGAGATCGTCTACGCCGTGCCCGGTTCGCCGCTCGTGCTCGAACGCACCGTCGAGCTGCTCCGCGAGGCACCTGTTTCACTGACTATCGAACCCGCCATGTCGTTTCTCGACCTGGCGTGGGCGCGCCTGGACCTCGACCCGGTCGACTCCGGTGTGCGCCTGATCGACGGGCACCGCTTCGAGAACGCCGCGGCGGGCGACTTCGGGCCCCTGCTCGTGGCGCATTGCCACAATTCACGGGTGTTGTCCGACCTCAAACTCAGCGTCGACGTGCCACCCGACGAGCCGGTGACCGTGCTGCGCCATCTCGGGCTCGACGACGAGGAGGTCCTTAGCGCGGCATGGTCCGAGCTCGATCGCGATGTCGAGGCCGATCATCTCACGTCGGTGTTCATCGAACGGATGCCGAACCAGGTCGGACGATCGTTCGCCGAGTTCGGCGTCCTGGTCGAGCGACTGCGACGGGATTGCCCGTGGGATGCCGAACAAACGCACGGTTCGCTGCGCAAACATCTGCTCGAGGAGACCTATGAGGTGCTCGAGGCGATCGATGCTGTCGACCGCCTCGAGACCGGCGGCGATGCCGACGCGGCTTATGCAGCGCTGGCCGAGGAGCTCGGCGATCTGCTCTATCAGGTGTTCTTCCATTCCTTGCTCGCCGCTGAAGAGGGGTGGTTCCAGGCGTCGCAGGTCGCAGACGGCATCACCGCGAAGCTCATCGCTCGTCACCCGCATGTGTTCGGCGAGCTCGAGGCGGCCGATGCAGACGATGTGCTGGGCAACTGGGAGGCTGCCAAGCTCTCTGAGAAGGGTCGGGGCTCGGTGATGGACGGAATCCCACGGGCACTGCCGGCAGCGCTCTACGCGTCGAAGGTCATCAAGAAGGCCCGGGCTGCCGGGATATCGATCGACGAGGTAGTGCTTCGATCGGGACAGGCCGACTCGGAGCTGAGCGGCGAGCTGTTCGCCCTCGTCGGGCGGTGCGTCGACGCCGGAATCGACCCGGAGTCGGCTCTGCGCGAGGCAGCCAACGCGGTCGGCGATCACGTTCGATCGGCGGGCCGCTGAACAGTGCCGTCGCCATCGCGACATGACGCACTAACGTATATCCGGTTGTCTTTCGGCCTATCGAGGAGATCGCGCAAGTGAGTCGTATCGTCGCCGTCCATGGACGCGAGGTCATCGATTCGCGGGGTAACCCCACGGTCGAAGTAGAGGTCTTGCTCGATAGCGGCGCGGGTGGCCGCGCCATCGTCCCGAGCGGGGCATCCACTGGCCAGTTCGAGGCGCATGAGCGCCGCGATGGTGGCAGCCGGTTCGGCGGGAAAGGCGTCGCCGATGTCGTCGCCTCTGTCACCGGTGAAATTCACGATGCTCTCGTCGACGAGGACGCCCTCGACCAGCGGAGCATCGACCAGCTGCTCATCGAGATCGACGGAACCCCCAACAAGCGACGACTCGGCGCCAACGCCATGCTCGGGGTTTCGTTGGCCACAGCGCACGCCGTTGCCGATCACCTCGAGGTGCCGCTCTACCGCAGCGTCGGCGGCGCAAACGCGCACGTTCTGCCGGTTCCGATGATGAACGTGTTGAACGGTGGCGAGCACGCCGACAACAACGTCGATCTCCAGGAGTTCATGATCATGCCGGTCGGCGCGGCGTCGTTCAGCGAGGCGCTGCGCTGGGGCACCGAGACCTACCACGTGCTCAAGGGCGTGCTCCACGACCGGAGTTTGTCGACCGCCATCGGCGACGAAGGTGGCTTCGCTCCCGACCTCGGATCCAACGAGGAGGCGGTCAAGCTCCTCGTCGAGGCGATCGAGAAGGCGGGCTTCGAGCCTGGCGCCGACATCGCGCTGGCGCTCGACACCGCATCGTCGGAGTTCTACGAGAACGAACGCTACGAGCTGGCCGGTGAGGGCCGATCGCTCGACTCCTACGAGATGTCCGGCTACCTGTCCGAGCTGTGTGAGCAGTACCCGATCGTCTCCATCGAGGACGGCCTCGACGAGGAGGACTGGGACGGGTGGACGGCGCTCACCACCACGCTCGGCGACCGGGTGCAACTGGTGGGCGATGACCTGTTCGTAACGAACTCCGAGCGGCTCGCGCGGGGCATCGACTCCGGGGTTGCCAACTCGATCCTGATCAAGGTCAACCAGATCGGCACTCTCACCGAGACGCTCGACGCGGTCGAGTTGGCAACTCGCAGCGGCTACACGTCGGTGATGTCGCACCGGTCGGGCGAGACAGAAGACACCACCATCGCCGACCTCGCGGTCGCCACTAACTGCGGTCAGATCAAGACCGGAGCCCCGGCTCGCAGCGACCGAGTCGCCAAGTACAACCAGCTTCTACGCATCGAAGAGCTGCTGGGCTCATCGGCCGAATACCGCGGCCGCAGTGCACTGGCGGGGTGCGGTCGGTGAGCGTCGGCCGTACCACCGTTCAGGTCATTCTGGTCTTCGTCACGCTGGCTGCTGTCGGCGTGTTCCTTATCTCTCCCGCTCGCGCCTGGTGGACCCAACGCGACGAAATCGGCGATCTCGAGTCGCAGCTGAGCGAGCAGCTCGACCAAAACGCCGAGCTGCAGGGGCGTGTTGACGCGCTCAACACCGACGAGGAGATCGAGCGTCTCGCCCGCGAGCGGTACGGTCTAGTGCGTCCCGGCGACGAGTCCTACGTCGTCCTGCCGCCGCCCGACTCGAACTGACTTGGCGCCGCCGTGAACGAGATCGGCGACTACGGGGTCATCGGCGATTGCCACTCGCTGGCCCTCGTCGGACTCGATGGGTCGATCGACTGGTGCTGTTTCCCGCGGTTCGACTCGCCTTCGGTGTTCGGCAGAATGCTCGATCCACTAGCCGGTCGATTCGCCGTCGCTCCTGTCGGGCGGGCTACGACAACCCGGGCATACCTGCCAGCGACGAACGTGCTCGAAACCCGCTTCACCACCGACACCGGAGTGCTCGAGGTGACCGACTGCATGGTCGTCGGCCCCTTCGATCCCGCCCGACCGGCAACGGTCGACGCGCCGCATTCGATTCTGCGTCGCGTGCGCTGCACAGAGGGCACCGTCACCGCAGCGGTGACCATCGAGCCGCGCATCGAATACGGAACGGTAACGCCGCGGTTCCTCTCTATCTCACAGACCGAGTCTCACGTCGTAGGGGGCGCGGACGCTCTCTGGGTCCGCTCGACGCAGCCACTCGGAAACTCACACGCGGCGCTCGAGGCAGCCTGGGAGTTGAATGCAGGCGCTGAGGAATGGGTCGAGGTCGAGTGGACTGTCGCTGCGGGGGTCTCGCCGCATCCGGGAACCGACGCTGGTCGGGAGATGTCGATCCGCTTCGACGAGACGGTGTCGTTCTGGCGTGACTGGTTCGACACCCAGTGCAGCTACGCGGGGGAGCACGAGCGACGGGTGCATCGCGCGGCGCTGCTGTTGAAAGCGCTGACTTACGCCCCGACAGGAGCGGTCGTCGCTGCCGGGACGACGTCGCTTCCCGAGTGGATCGGAGGCGAGCGCAACTGGGACTACCGATTCACCTGGATTCGCGACGCGACGCTCACCCTCACGTCGCTCGTCGTTCTCGGGTCGCTCGGTGAGGCCGATGCCTTCAAACGCTGGTTGGAGAGAACCGGGGCAGGGCGACCAGAAGATCTACAGATCATGTATCGAATCACCGGAGAGCGGATGCTCCCCGAGGTGGTTCTCGAGCACCTCTCGGGACATCGCGACTCGGCCCCGGTACGGATCGGGAATGGCGCGGCCGGCCAGCTCCAGCTCGATTCGTACGGTCAACTGATGGAGGCGGCAAATCTGTTTGCGAAGGCCGGGGGAACACTCACCGAGTCCAATGGTGAATTCCTGGCCCGGGTAGCCGACTTGGCAGCCAACCGCTGGAGCGAACCCGACCAGGGCATCTGGGAGATACGCGACGAGCCGCGCCACTTCGTGCATTCGAAGCTGAACTGCTGGTCCGCGCTCGATCGTGCCTGCCAGCTGACAGTTGGAGGCCAGTTGAAGGGCGAAGCTGGGAGGTGGCGGACCGAGCGCGATGCGGTCGCCGCCTGGCTCCGCACCGAGGGCGCACCCGACGGATGGTTTGTTCAGGCTGCAGGCCGGTCGGTTCCCGACGCGGCGACGCTGCTCGTCCCGGCCCTCGGTTTCGTGCCGGTGGCCGACCCGACGGTCACCAAGACGATCGAGGTGGTTACCTCGGAGCTCGCCGACGGCGCACTCGTGCACCGCTACCGCGACGATGACGGTCTGTCCGGCACCGAGGGGTCGTTCCTGTTGTGCTCCTTCTGGCTGCTCGACTGCTTGATCCACGCAGGGCGCCTCGAAGACGCCGACGAGATGATCGAGGCCCTGTTCGCGATGTCGAACGACCTCGGTGTGTTCTCCGAAATGGTCGATCCCAGAAGCGGTGCTGCTCTGGGCAACACGCCGCAAGCCTTCAGTCACATGGCGGTCGTAACGTCATGTGAATCCCTTACCGCTGCGCGACTCGGGCAACTCCCGAGTCCCGAGGAGCCGTACGTGTTCGCCGAAGCGGTGATCACCTCGCGCCCGGGTGCCTGACACAGGTTCGTCGGCGAGTCTCCTCAGAGCTGGGTGAGCTCACCACCCGATGGCACCGACCACGAAGTGGCGGTCGAAAGCGGCGATCCGGCGACGGTGTTGTCCGCGACGTGTCGGTAGTCGGCGCGCCACTCGGCGTGGCTCACTCGGTGGTGGACCCAGCCGCGGCGCGTCGCCTCGGCCCACTGGATGTGCGGGTTGTTCGCCAGGATCGTCGGCACGATCGGGGATAGCGAGGACGTCGACGAGACCGATGTGCCGACGAACTCTGCACCGAGCCGTGGCGAGTCGGGGTTGTCGTAGTCCGTGAGCAAATGTGAGGTTCCACTCGAGTGGATGTCTCCGGTGAGCACGATGTTGTTCGAAGGCCTGTGGCGGGACATCGATTGCAGCAACCGGGTACGTGCAGCGACATAGCCGTCCCATTGGTCGAGGTTGTAGAAGCCGGGATTGCCGGGGGCGATGGCCATCTTCGAGAACACGATCTGTTGAGCCAGCACCGTCCAGGTCACGTCGCTTCGACGAAGTTCGCGGTCGAGCCAACCCTCCTGTTGGCGACCGAGCACGGTCGTAGCCGGGTCGAACGCTGCATCGCAGAGGCCGCCGATGTCGTCGACACCGCAGGTTTGGTCGGTGCGGTACTGGCGGGTGTCGAGAACGAAGAGGTCGGCGAGCAGGCCCCAGCCGATGCGTCGGTGGATTCGGAAGTCGGGACCGGTCGGCGCTGGTGCTCGTGTCGGCATGTGCTCCCAGTACGCTTTGTAGGCTGCAGCGCGACGGGCGAGGAACGCGATGGGATCCGGGACGCTGCTGCCCTGTTCGGGGGTGTCGCCCGTGTAGTTGTTCTCCACCTCGTGGTCGTCCCAGGTGAACAGCCACGGTGCCGCACGGTGAGCCGCCCGTAGGGAAGGCTCGCTCTTGTAGAGCCCATAGCGGTTTCGGTACTGGTCGAGGGTGATCGATTCGGGCAGCGGGTCGGAGCGCACGCCGTCGCCGCCGGTCTCGTAGATGTAGTCGCCTACGTGTATGACGAGATCGACATCGGATGCGACGATGTCGTCGTACGCGTTGTAGTAGCCGGATGAGTAGCGCTGACAGGAAACGAGGCCGAACGACAGCCCGTTGCCGCGCTCTTGTCGGCGCGGCGCGGTGCGTGTCCGTCCGATGGGTGACACGTGGCCGTCGACACGGAATCGATACCAGTACGTTCGGTCCGGACGCAGTCCTCGGACATCGACGTGAACCGAGTGACCATTGTCGGGGTGGGCGATGGCAAATCCACGACGCCTACCGCGGGTCATCTTCTCGTCCTCGGCGATCTCCCAATGCACCCAATACGACGTACGCGGCATGCCGCCACCGTCGACCGTCGGCGCCGGGGCGAGGCGTGTCCACAACACGACGGCGTTGGGGAGCGGATCTCCCGACGCCACACCGAGCGTGAACGGGTCGGCCGGGATCTTCGGACGCGCCGATGCCCATGCGGGTGCTGCACCCGTCGCGACCGCTGCGGCGACGGCGGCTGTACCGCCGAGGAATCCTCGGCGTCCGACCGTGTTTGAGCGTGTGGCCCGCTGATTCATAGACCGAATCCCCCTCATGTCCGCAATGTGGTCTCGCGCGGTGTGTGTGTCGACGGTACTGCGGTCACTCACCGTGGGGAAGTTTGGTCGAGTGTCGCGGCGCTGCCAAGTGATCCTGAACGGCTTCAGTTAGCGTCTGTGCCGCGCTGCCTCGAGTCGACCAGGGGAGAGGTGCAGGCCGCTGTTCGCAAAGATCGTGCTTCCTGTACTGGCTGTGACATCGCTCGCCGTGGCGCAACCACTGTTCGATCTCCTCGGAAACAACGCGACGTTTTTCGTGGCTCATCGGGCGTCGCCCGCCGCCATCGTCGTCTTCGCACTGGTCGTGTTCCTCGTTCCGGCGGCGGTCTGTTCATCCGTGGTCGCTGTCGCGTGGGCTGTCGACGAGGCCGCGGGTCGCATCACATTGGCCGTCGTGGTCGGATTGCTCGGAGCGGTCGCGATCCTCCAGTTCGTCCCATCGATTCGCGATTCCATCGTGGCAAGCGTGGCGGCGCTCCTGGTCGTCGCTGCTGTGGTCGGAGTCGGGTTCGGCCGCAGCGATGGAGTGCGGAGCTTCGTACGTACGGTCGGCTGGTTGAGCCCGGTGGTGCCCGCTGTGTTCTTGTTCGCTTCAGGAGCGAGCGACATCATTTTCGCGAGCGAAGTCCGGCCGGTGGGTTCAGGGGGCAATGATCACGATGTCGTCTTCGTCGTGTTCGATGAGCTCGGTCTCTCGGTCATGCTCGACGAGAACCTGGACATCGATGAGGGGAGATTCGCGAACTTCGCTCGCCTTGCGGAGATGAGCACCTGGTACGACAACACGATTTCGGTATCGAGCACGACCAAGAATGCAGTGCCCGCGATGCTCTCGGGCAGCATCCCTGACCGCGATTCGCTTCCCCTCGGCGCTGAGTTCCCCCAGAATCTGTTCACTTCGGTCTGGCTGAGCCACACGGTCGTTGCCGATGAAATCGTCACCCAACTGTGTCCGGAGAACATCTGTGCGCAGGACCGTGACGAGATCGACGACCGCGCGCTCTATGACGACGCCGGAATCGCCTACCTGCATCGGATCCTGCCGACCGACGCGGCCGAGGAGTGGTTGCCGCGGATCGACGACCGGTGGGCAGGATTCGGAGAGGAGCCCGACGAGACGGGGTCCGAACCGACACGCGAAGAGCTCGAGAAGGCAGCGATCGAGCGGCAGACACGCGACCTTGGGCGAGACCACGAAGCGCGCTGGATGTCGTTCCTCGATCGGCTCGAACAGCGGGGCGGGCCGACGCTGTCATACCACCACTCGGGTCTACCGCATTCCCCGTACTCGTATCTCGCCGACGGTGACCGATATGTGAGCGATGGCTGGACCGACGGTCTGGGAATGGTCTCCTGGATGGAAGCCCCGGGCGCTGTCGACAATTCGATTCGGCGGTACTCCCAACAGGCTCGTCTCATCGATCGGTGGTTGGGAATGCTGCTCGATGAGCTCGAGGGTTCCGGGCGTTTCGACAACACGCTTCTCGTCGTCGTCGCCGACCACGGCGTGGCCCATGTGCCCGGACTACCCCGCCGTGAGGTTCACGAGGAGACGATCAGCTCGATGGTGTCGGTTCCGCTCTTCATCAAGTACCCAGATCAGGAGACCGGGGCGAGGGACTCCCGCCAGGCACAGACGATCGACATCTTCGCGACGTTCGCCGACGTGTTGTCGGTTCGGCTCGAAGAACCGATCGAGGGCCGCTCGTTGCTCGATGACTGGGAGAGCGCCGACCGGACGGTGATCAATTGGCCGCAGGACGCCGATCTCGAGGCCGCACTCGACCTCGAAGGTGCTGTGGCGATCATCGATGAAGCGGTGCCTGTTGGCGAGGGCCCACAGGGTGGCTTCGCCGGTCTCGATGGCGTCGACTACGGGGGCCGTTCGATCGCGTCGTTCGAGAAGGCGCCTCCGGTCGATGGCACCGTCCGTCCCGAACGACTCGCACCGCTACAAATCGATCCGCTCGACCGTGACCCGTTGCCCGTGCTGCTTCGGGGTCCCGTCGACGACGTGCCGGTCGGAACAGACGTGCTCGTCGCGCTCAACGGCACGGTAGCTGGTGCTGCGACCGTCGATCTCGTCGAGGGCGAGCGCTGGCTTGCGGCCTTGCTCGACCCGGCGGCGGCGCGGGAGGGCCGGAACCTCGTCGAGGTCTTCGTGTTCGATGGAGACTCACTTGCGCCGCTGACCGTCGGCGAGTAGCTCCTGCTCGAGGGCTGGCTACTTGCCTCGTCCAGGGCTCGCGTAAGGTCGGGGAGCCGACCGATTAGCAAGGGGCGTGGACATGGCGTGGGACTTCTCGACAGATCCCGAGTTCCAGGAGAAACTCGACTGGGTCGAACAGTTCTGTCGAGACGAGGTCGAACCCCTCGGTCACCTGTTCCCCCACGCGGTTCGCCTTCCCGACCCCCACGTTCGAGAGTTGGTTCGCGACCTCCAGCAACAGGTCAAGGATCAAGGCCTGTGGGCCATCTTCCTCGACGAAGAGCTCGGTGGTCCTGGCTTCGGTCAGCTGAAACTCGGCTTGCTCAACGAGATCATCGGTCGCTACCCCGCGGCGCCTCAGCTGTTCGGCGCTGCCGCCCCCGACACGGGGAACATGGAGATGCTGGCTGCGCACGGCACCGAGGAGCAGAAGAAGCGCTGGCTCGAGCCGCTGCTCAACCAGGAGATGTTCTCGGCCTACTCGATGACCGAGCCGCAGGGCGGGTCGGACCCGAACCTGTTCAAGACCCACGCCGTGCGTGACGGCGACGAGTGGGTCATCAACGGCGAGAAGTGGTTCACGAGCGCCGGTCGCGTCGCGGACATCCTGTTCGTGATGTGCACAAACGGCATGTTCGTCGTCCCCCGCGACACGCCGGGAGTCGAGATCATGCCCGAGCCCCGCAACCACAACCACATCGTCTACACCGACGTCAGGGTGCCGCTCGACCATCTTCTCGGACCCGAGAACGGGGCCAAGGTGCTGGCCCAGCGAAGGCTCGGCGGCGGACGCATCCATCACGCGATGCGCACGATCGCTCAGTGCAAGCTGGCGTTCGACATGATGTGCGAGAGGGCGCTCAGTCGAGAATCGCATGGTGCGATAATCGGCGAGCACCAGATGGTGCAGGAGAAGATCGCGGATTCGTACGCGTCGATCAACATGTTGCGCCTGTACGTGCTCGAGACCGCTTGGAAGATCGACAGGTCGAGCACCCAGGAGTGCCGCACCGACATCGCCGCGGTGAAGTACACGATGGCGAAGGTGCTGCGCGAGGTTTCGTTCAACGCGTTGCACATTCTCGGATCTCTCGGCACGACGAATCTCACCCCGATCCAGGACATCTACGCCACTGCTCCCACGATGGGTCTGGCCGACGGGGTCGACGAGGTGCACAAGGCCACTGTCGCTCGACGCGTGCTCAAGGAGTACGTGCCACACGATGGCTACTGGCCCACCGAGTACATCCCCGCCAAGCGTGAGGAGGCGTGGGAGAAGTTCAAGCCGAAGTTCGACGCCGACCCGGGCCTGTTGAAGGCGGCCGAGGGCTACCGCGACTACCTGGCGAAGCGCCGCGGCTGATCCGTTTTCCGAAATTGAGAGGATTAGCCGCGCAATGCGACGCTAATCCTCTCAATTTCGCCAAGATCGGCCGGTATCAGCCGAAACTGACCGGTGCGATCGGGTGTGCCTCGCGTAGCTCGCGGAGCTGCTCCCCGGTGAACTCGCACGTGACGTTGTCGGGTTCGAGGCCGTAGAGCCGAGCGGCGTTGAGGCCGAGGATCGCGTCCTTGATTGCCGGTGTTAGCGCCGGGTAGCCGTATTGCTCCTGAAACGCCTCGGTGATCTCGAAAGCGCGGAACGCCTCGATCTGATCCTGCGGGCTGCCATACCAGATCGAGTCTGTGCCCCACACCACGTTTTCGGCTCCGAAAGCGACGAGCAGCTTGCCGAGCACGTGCGCAGCCTGGTCGGGGTCGGCCATGACCGAACGCCACGTCGACCCGAGTTCGGCGTGAACATTCGAGCCGGGCTTCAGACCAGCCGACTCCACCGACGCGAGCAGCCTGTCGACCCCCGCGTTGGGCGCTGCCGGGTCGTATGGACCCTCCACGACGCCTGACTCATAGCCCGAGTGGTAGATGACGAAGTCGATGTCGGGGTTCGCTGCCGCCGCCGGACCTATGTCGACCGGGTCGGCCGGGTAGCCGCCGCCGACCGAGGAGAAGCCCTTGTGGACGCACACGATGGGCGGACCGATCTGGCGCACCTGGTCGAGAAACGCTTGACCGACCTGGGGCAGCGAGGCATCGGCGTCGTCGAACCGAAACGGGGTGGTCGACGGGATGTGCGGGTAGACCTTCCAGGCGGCCGGGTTGAACTCGTCGGCCAGAGCAGCCATCGCGGCAAGGCCCTCGGCAGGGTCACCGAAATTCGGCGTCGCCAATCCATGCGTGAGAATCCGCTCGTGGCCGCACAGCTCACGGGTGATTGTGCGTGTCGTCGCCATCACCTCCGGTGAAAGCGGGTTCGGATCGCTGAAGATGGGGATAGCGGACAGAACGACGATCGTAGTATCGCTCTGGAGGAAGAACAGGTCGAGGAACGATTCGATGCTGAAGCACACCCGGGGATCGGCCTCACCGCAGTTCGCTTGCGGGAACACCTGGCCGGTGAACGGACTGCCGTCCCACGGGGTGTCCGGCGTTACCGAGTACTCGAGGAGGTGACCTTGCACGTCCATGACGAACTGTCCGTCGTCGGCGAGCACCGTGGTCGCTGCCTCCGGTTCTGTCGTCGATGAAGGCGGCAACGTGAATGTGCCCCCGGCGCTCGTCGTCGTGCCGGGTGCCGCATCGTTCGACTCGCTGCTGCAGGCGGCAAGCGTCAGCAGCGTCAGCGCGGACCCGCATGTCGAGGCCAGGAACCGGCGACGGCTCATGCCGAGTCGGTTCGCCAACGACTCGGCCTCGCGCTGGGTTCGACGGATCGTCTCCCTCACGACCGGCGAGGGCGCCGGCGCGATGTACTCACCGTTGGAACAGGGTCCGAGCTTGATCGGCAGGCCCCCGTGCTGGTCGCTGCGCACCACGTTGGTCATCGATGTCCAGCTTGTCACACCGCTGGGTTTCGCGGAGTCCGACACCGGTGGGTTTCACGTGAGGTCGATGGTGTGGGTGAGCGTGACCGCTTCGAGGAGGCGCCGGTCGTGGCTGACGAGCAGGAGGGTGCCCTCGTAGGCTTCGAGCGCCGACTCGAGCTGCTCGATCGCGGGCAGATCGAGATGGTTGGTCGGCTCGTCGAGGACGAGGAAGTTCACCCCGGTCGCCTGGAACAGTGCCAACTGCGCGCGGGTGCGTTCCCCGGGTGACAGCGACGCGGCGGGCCGTGCGACCGCGTGGGAATCCAAGCCGAACTTGGCCAGGACCGAACGCGCCTCGGTGATCGTCGTGCCGCTCAGTTCTTCGAACATCGGGCCGAGCGGCACGCCGGTGCGGTCGAGCAGGAGTCGGCGTTGGTCGAGCTCTCCGACGACGACCGAACGGCCGAGCCTCGCTTCACCCTCGTCGAGTGTGAGTCGTCCGAGGAGCGCCTCGATGAGCGTCGACTTACCGCAACCGTTCGGCCCTGTTAGCGCTACCCGGTCGGCCCAGCGGATCTCGAGGTCTATCGGTCCGAGCTCGAAGTCACCACGATGTATCACAGCGTTGTCGAGTGAGGCGACGATAGCTCCGCTACGCGCTGCCTGATCGATGGTGAACCGGAGGTCCCACCCGACCCACGGTCTGTCGACGATATCCAAGCGCTCGATGGCTCGCTCGGTCGCCTTGGCCTTCCCGGCGAGCTTCTCGGTCTGTGCCATGTTGTAGGCACGTATGAACTTGTCGCGATCGGCCGGTTTCTTGCGGGCGCGGCTGGCCCCCCGGGCAGCCCACTCGCGCTGTTGTTGCGCCCGCCGGGCGAGACGATCGCGTTCGGTCACGTAGTCGCCGTAGCGCTCCTCGTGATGCGCTCGGGCCGTTGAGCGCTCGGTCAGATAGGCCTCCCAGCCTCCCTGGTAGAGGGCCGCTGCGTGCGAGTGTTCGTCGATTTCGAGCACAGCGGTGACGCAGTTGGCGAGAAAGGCCCGATCGTGAGAGACGACCACGAGTCCTCCCTCATGTTGAGCGACCCATCGTTCGAGTCGTTCGAGGCCGGCGAAGTCGAGGTCGTTGGTCGGCTCGTCGAGCAACGTGATGTCGTAGCGGCTCAGCATCACCGCAGCTAGTCCGACACGGGCGGCCTGGCCACCCGAAAGCGCACTCGTCGGCATGTCGAGCGCTTGTCGACTCAGGCCGAGGTCCGCGGCGACCGCCTCGAGTCGCTCTTCGAAGTCCGCAGCTCCGAGCTGTGTCCATCGAGCGAGCGCACCGTCGTAGCGCGAGTCGGCCTCGGCAAGCCCTTCCGCCAAAGCGGCGGCGGACCTGGTCAACTCGGCTTCGGCGCTCGAGACCCCGGTTCGGTCCGCCAGGAGTGATCGAGCCGTCGTAGTCGACCGGTCGAGCTCCTGGCCGACGATACCGACCGCGGTCGTCAGGGGTGCGGGTTCGACCGAACCGGCATCTGGCTCGATGTCGCCGGCGAGCACCTTCAACAACGTGGTCTTGCCAACACCGTTCGGGCCGACCACAGCCATTCGGCTTTGGTCGGTGAGCGTGACGTCGACCCCAGCGAGGACGACGCGATCGGCCTGTTCGACAGTGATGTTGCGAGCGGTGAGTGAACAGCGAGACATGGCCATACTCCCGAGGAGAAGACGCCCTACCGGACGGTGGGCGACGGGTGGCTCAACCGATCTCACTTCATCGCCCATCGAGGTTAACTGCTATGAACTCCGCATGCGCAGGATTGCCGTTGCCCTCTTCGTACTCGTTCTCATCGCCGTGGGTTGCAGTGGCGACGATGGCGACGAGGCCGCTCCCTCGAGCTCGACGACGTCGGCGGCGACCGCATCCTCGACCTCGGCCTCGACCTCGTCCGAGACCACGACATCGGTAGCGGAGACGACGACTGCGGCGCCGACCACGACCGAGGCTCCGCCGGCCCAGGAGCTTCACGTCCCGGGGCCCTACGACGTGGGGGTCAAGACCCTCGACCTCGGCGATCGCCAGGCAGAGGTCTGGTATCCCGCCGAGGGCGTGTCGGGCGAAACCGAGGTGTTCGACACCCTTTCGGTGTTCCCGCCCGATCTCGCGCCCTTGATTCCCGAGGAGCTCTCGGGACTCATCGACACCGGCGCATACCGTGACGCTGCACCTTCGAGCGAAGTCGCTCCGGCCAGTCTGCCGCTAGTCGTCTACAGCCATGGGTTCGGCGGATTCAGGCAGGTCGCGACAGCTCACACGGTTCATCTCGCATCGTGGGGCCACGTCGTGGCCTCTACCGATCACCTCGAACGCGGCATCGTGGCACAGGCCACCAACAACCTCGGCGGCGCTGAAAACCAGGACCTCGCCGACGTCACAAACACAATCGACGCGGTGATCGCCGATTCGACCATCGGGCCGCTCGTCGACGCCGACTCGTTCATGATCACCGGCCACTCCGCAGGCGCTGGCACGTCGGCGCGCTACGCAGCCGAAGACGTGGTCGACGGATACGTGTCCATCGCCGGTGGCGCCCCCGACAACGTCGCCCAGAAGCCGGCGCTGGTCGTCATAGGCGAATTCGACGCGGTCGTAGAACCGAGCCGCAGCCGGGAGCTGTTCGATCAACTCGGCGAAGGCTCCACGCTGATCGACATCGAAGACGCTGGACACAACAGCTTCACCGATTCGTGTCGAGGGATCCGCGACGAAGGTGGGCTCGAGGTACTGATCCCGCTGATCGGTGAGGAGCAGGTCGAACGGGCCGACAACGGCTGCGTGCCTCCGATGGTGCAGCCCGAGGCGTCGATCGCCGCGCTCAATCACTACACCCTCGCGTTTCTCGACGTCTTGTTCGAGAACGACTTGGTCGAGGACGGCGCAGGTCAGTTCACGACAGATCTGAGCGGCACGATCGCTGTTCCCAACGTCGATGTCGACAGCAGTGGCGAAGTGCCCGTCGTGCTCGCGGACTTCGCGACCAAGTAGCGCTGGGAGCGGGGACGGAAGCGAACTGAACAGTCGGCGCTGGGCGGTTGTGAACGTTCGGCGTGGCACCACTAGTGTCGACTCGCCGGTCGGCAGACGATCTCTAGGGGAGAACGAATGAGCATTCTCGGTAACCGCGTGCTGCGAAAAGAAGACCCGAAGTTCCTGACCGAGGGCGCCACGTACACCGCCGACATCGAAGACCCGCGCCTCGACGGCGCAGCGCATGTGACATACGTGCGCTCGGAGGTCGCGCACGGAAAGATCCTGTCGGTCGATGTCGACGATGCAAAGGCGATGCCCGGCGTCATCGCCGTGCTCACCGCAGCCGATCTGCCCGAGAACCTCGCCGTGCTGCCAGGCATGGTGCCGCTGTTCCCCGAACCGATGCTGAACCGCCCGATGCTCGCGGGCGAGCGCGTGAGGTTCGTGGGTGAACCCTATGCGATCGTCGTCACCGAACAGGCTTACCAGGGTGAGGACGCTGCCGAAGCTGTGTTCGCCGACATCGAGCCGCTGCCGGCGGTGGTCGACATGGAACGAGCGCTCACCGATGAAGTCGTCGTCTATGACGACATTGGCACGAACACCGCTCTCGATTTCGCCACGATGGGCATGGTGACCGGAATCACCGACGACTCGTTTTTCGAGGACTGTGAGGTCACCGTCTCCGAACGTGTCGTGAACCACCGGACCGCCGCGTGCCCGCTCGAGGTGCGCTCGGCGGCGGTGGCATGGGACGGCGACGAGATCCACATGTGGATGTCGAACCAGGGCCCCCACGCCGTGCAGGGCGGCCTTGCTGCCATGTACGGGCTCGACCCGTCGAAGGTCCACATGATCGCCCCCGACGTGGGAGGCGGGTTCGGCGCGAAGATTGCGCCGTATCCCGAGGACATGCTCCTTCCGTGGGTGGCGCAACAGGTCGACCGGCCCGTGCGCTGGTTCGAGAATCGAACCGAGAACATGAACGCCATGGGCCCCGGTCGCGCTCACGTTCACAACATCACGATCGGTGGCGACAGGGACGGCACCGTCAAGGCGTACCGTCTCGAGGTCCTCGCCGACGCGGGCGCGTATTGTCGCATGGGGCCGTTCCTGCCGATGTTCACGCACAACATGGCGTCGGGCACCTACCGCATCCCGAAGATCGAGACGGCGGCGAAGTCGGTCATCACCAACACAACTCCGACCGAGGCCTACCGGGGTGCCGGTCGGCCCGAAGCCACCGCGACCGTCGAGCGGGCGATGGATCTGTTCGCCGCCGAGATCGGCATGGATCCAGCCGAGGTGCGACGCAAGAACCTCATCCCCGCCGACGCTTTTCCATATACGACCGCGACCGGTACCGAATACGACTCGGGGGACTACGAGAAGTCGCTCGACCTGGCGCTGAAAGCGGCCGACTACGAGGGTCTGCGGGCCGAGCAGAAGAAGCGACGTGACGCCGGAGACACGAAGCTGTTGGGCATCGGTGTCTCCTCTTATGTAGAGATCACCGCAGGGCCTGCACCGGGTGGCAACGAGTTCGGCAAGGTCGAGATCACCCCCGAGGGCAAGGCGGTGGCCTATTCGGGCGCCTTCTCTCACGGCCAGTCGCACAAGACGACGTTCGCGCAGATCGTCGCCGACCAGCTCGGCATGTCGATCGACGACGTAGAAGTCGTGCAAGGCGACACCGACCAGGTGGCGCAGGGCGTCGGCACCTTTGGGTCGCGGTCCACTCAGCTGGGCGGCTCGGCCGTGCATGTCGCGGCAGGCGCGGTGGCCGACAAGGCGAAAGAGATCGCTGCCGAACTGCTCGAAGCCAACGTCGACGACATCGAGCTCGACAAGGCGGCCGGCGCTTTCCATGTCGCCGGAACACCCGCGGTCTCGAAGTCGTGGGCCGAGGTCGCCGAAGCCGCCGACGACGGTGCGCTCGAGGCCGAGGAGGACTTCGAGGCCCAGTGTTCGTACCCCTTCGGCGCGCATGTCGCAGTGGTCGAGGTCGACAGCGAGACGGGCGATGTCCGCCTCGAACGGATGATCACCTGCGACGACTCGGGCAGGATCATCAACCCGCTCATCGTCGAGGGTCAGCGCCACGGGGGCATCGCGCAAGGCGTCGCCCAGGCGCTCTACGAGGAGGTGCGCTACGACGACGAGGGCAACCCGGTCACGGCGAACTTCGTCGACTACGCGATCGTGTCGATGGCCGAGCTGCCGAGCTTCGAGCTCGTGCCTCTCGAAACGCCGTCGCCACACAATCCACTCGGAGCGAAGGGCATCGGCGAGTCGGGTGCGATCGGGTCGACCCCAGCGGTGCAAAGCGCCGTGGTCGACGCGCTGGCCCACCTCGGCATCACCCACGTCGACATCCCCGCCACTCCCGAGCGGGTTTGGGCGGCCATCGAGCAGGCCACGAATTGACCGAACCGGTCGGGGCTCCCGCTCCGGTCGAGGTCGAGGGACTTGTAAAACGGTTCGGCGATCTCCTCGCCGTCGACGGAATCGATCTGCGCGTCGACCAGGGCGAGGTCTTTGGGTTCCTCGGACCGAATGGTGCCGGCAAGTCGACGACTGTTCGCATGCTCACGACCCTGCTCACGCCGAGCGGGGGCGTGGCTCGGGTGGCGGGCCACGACGTCGTGTCGGAGGCAGCTACGGTTCGTCGGTTGATCGGCGTCGCCCTTCAGGACGCCGCGATCGATCCTCTGATGACCGGAGTCGAGTTGCTCCACCTCCAGGCCGTCTTGCATGGCATTCCGTGGTCGGCGGCGAAGACCCGTGGCGCGGAGCTGCTCGAACGAGTTGGGCTCGAGGCGGCGGCCGATCGCAGGGTGGGCACATACAGCGGCGGGATGCGTCGACGTCTCGATCTTGCGCTCTCGCTCATCCACGAGCCCGATGTGCTCTTCCTCGACGAACCGACGACCGGGCTCGACCCGACGAGTCGCTCGGCGCTGTGGGAAGAGCTGCGCCGCCTCAACGGCGAGGGAACGACGATATTCCTCACCACGCAATACCTCGAGGAGGCCGACCAGCTGGCCGACCGCATCGCCATCATCGACGGCGGCCGCATCGTCCGCGACGGAACGCCGACGCATTTGAAGCGTGAGGTCGGCGATCCGACCTTGCGCATCGACGTTCACGAGGGTCAGTTGGCCGCGGCGGCACGAGTGCTCGCAGCGTTCGGGCCGGACCGCCCGTGTCGTGAGGGACGGGTGGCGATCGGACTTCGCGGCGGCGCAGAGAACATGGCTTCGGTCGTACGGGCACTGGACGACGCTTCGATCGGCATTCACCACCTCGAGCTCGACGAGCCGAGCCTCGACGACGTGTTCGCCGAAGCGACAGGTCGCCGCCTCGAAGGCGCCGGCGAACAGCAGGCCGTCCAGTCGTGAGCTCGGCGGTGCGGCCCGCCGAGTTGTCGCCGGCGCGCCGAGCGCTTTCCCAGACCCTCGGTTTGTCGGTGCGGTCGGTTCGCACGAGCATTCGGCGCCCAACCGATTGGATTCCGGGTCTCGTCTTTCCCTTGATGCTCGCCGCCGTCTACTCGGCGCAGTTCCAGCGGGCGCTCGAGCTGCCGGGTTTCCCCGAGGTCGACTCGTTTCTCGACTTCATCCTGCCAGCCAGCATCCTCCAATCGATCGCGTTCGGGGCCACCCAGGCCGGCGCCGACCTGGCGCTCGACATGGAGGACGGGTTCTTCGACCGGCTTCGCGCCTCGCCGGTGGCTCGAACATCGATTCTCCTCGGGCGCCTTGCCGGCTCCGCGGTCGAGGCCGTTCTCAAGAGCGCCTTCTTGCTGGCGGTCTTCCTGGCGTTCGGAGCGTCGGTGAAGTCGGGCGTTGCAGGGGCGGTCGTGATTCTGGTGACGGCGATGCTGCTGGCGCTCGCCGTCGGTGGCCTCGGGCTGGTGCTCGCCATACGCACCGGATCTCAAGAAGCCGTGCAGGCCACCTTCCCGCTCGTGTTCGTGCTGATCTTCGTATCGTCTGCGTTCTTTCCAACCAACCTCATGTCCGGCTGGTACGGATGGGTGGCGCGCAACAACCCGATCACCTGGATCATCGACCCGGTGCGCAGGCTGACCATAGAAGGCTGGTCGTGGACCGATTCGGTTCAGGCGGTCGGGCTCACGGGCGCCTTCGCCGTCGTCACCATCGCCGGCGCCGTGTTGGCGCTCCGACACCGATTGGCGACGACATGACCGCGCTCGGTCGAACGCAGGCGCGGCGGTACTCGCCGATTGCCGTGATCAACGAGGTGACGTTGCGCGCCATGCGTCGCATGCGGCGACGGCCGTCGTTGTTCGTTCCCGCGGTGGTCATGCCCCTCTTCTTCGCCGTCACGTTCACCGGTTCGTTCTCCGGCATCACCGATTCACCCGGGTTTCCCACCGACAACGCCTGGGACTGGATGACCATCTACGCAATTCTCCAGGGCGCTGCTTTCGCGGGGCAGGGAACCGCCGGGATGACCGCCGAGGACATCGAAAACGGGTTCTTCGACCGGATGCTGTTGGCGCCCGGCCCCCGGTTGTCGCTCCTCCTCGGGTCGCTCAACTCAGCGGTGCAGCGCGCAGCGATCCCGACGACGTGCGTGCTGTTGGTGGCACTGACGGTGGGTGGCGCGACGATGCGCGGGGGAGTGCTAGGCGTCGTCGTCATCTACCTCGCAGCGGCGGGTTGTGCCGTGCTGTTCGGGCTCTGTGCGCTCATCGCTGCTTACATCGGAAAGACCCAGCGGTCGCTGATGGCGGTACAGGTCGTCGTGTTCGCAGCCATGTTCCTGTCGATCGGGCAGGTGCCTCTCGACTTCCTCGACGGCTGGCTCTATCAGGTGGCCCGCGTGAACCCGGTGACCAACATTCTGCGTATGGGCCGACAGGGGTTCCTCGGTTCGGTGACCTGGGATCTCACTTGGCCCGGGCTGGTGGCCATCGTGGCTCCATCGACCGTGCTGGGACTGGTCGCCCTCGACCGCCTGCGACGCTTCGCCGACTAGCGCCTGCGGACTCATTCTGAGGCGGCGGCCGCCGAAGGTATGGCATGGAACCGCGCGCGCTCCTCGACTCGCTGCGCTCCCTCGTGCTCGTCGTTGCACACGACGGCACGGTCACGAACGTCGCAGGCGATGTCGGCGGTCTCATCGGCTATCCACCCGAGGAGCTGTTGGGACGCAACTCGCTCGATTTCGTGGCCGACAGGGACCGCGATGCGCTCGCCGAGATCTTTCTCGGCTTCGACGAGTCGATCACTCCTCGGTTCCCGACCCCTTTCACCACCCATCTGATCGCGGCAGACGGGCGCGAGCTGGTCGTCGACTGTCTCCCGACAGGGTCTGCGCCTCCCCTCGACAGCTGGGTTCTGGAGGTTACGCCGCGGGTTCTTCACGCCGAGCTCGATGCGATCGAACAGCTGAGCCGTGGCGAGACCGGGCTGAGCATTGCCGAGTCGATGGCCGACCGCGTGACCCGCACATACGACACCGGTGAGCGGTCGGTTGGGTTCGTTCTCCATCGGCCCGACCGCGGTGTGTTCACCAACGTCACAGCGCCCAATGCACCCTGCGACATGGTCGATGGCTTGCGACATGCGTTCGACCGAGGCGAAGCGGTCGCATTCCCAGAGGTCGCGGTCGGCGAGGTCGTTCGCCTCGACTCGGCTGATTTGCCCATCCCGTTGGCCCGGGTAGCGGCGGCGTCTGATCTGTTCCTTGCGAGCGTCGGCATCGCCGGGATCGGCGACGATCACCATCTCGTGATGGTCACGATGAGCGACTATGTCGCCTTCTTGAATGGCAACAATGCGCTCGTTTACCGTTCGGTGCTCAACATCATCAACATGGCTCTCGAACGTTCGGCGGCCAGGGCGTTGCTCGAACGGGCTGCTCTGACAGACGAGCTAACCGGTCTCGCGAATCGGTCGGCGTTCTTCGCGAGCCTGCGTGGCGGATGTGAACCGATTCGCACGGCGGTGCTCTACATCGATCTCGACCGGTTCAAGTCGGTCAACGACCGTTGGGGGCACAGCGTCGGCGACGACGTGCTGGTGGAGACTGCGAACCGCATCGCGGGCATATGTCGGTCCCAAGACGTTGTCGCCCGCCTCGGTGGCGACGAGTTCGCAGTGTTGCTTCGCGACACCGATGACGAGACCGCCAGGGAGATCGGGCAGCGCATCGTTGCTGAGATCGGTAGGCCGCTGAACAGCGTCGTAGGCCCGCACCGAGTTACCGCGACGTCGGGTCTGATCCACTCGCCGACGACCGATGACCCAGACTCGTGGCTACGCGCCGCCGACATGGCGATGCTGATGGGAAAACGCGCCGGCCGCGATCGCCTGATCAGCGTCCGCGGCTGAGATTTCTGAACCGTGTGGTGTCATATGCCGCACCGGGGGGTTCAGAAATCCTGAACCCTGGAGATTTCTGAACCGTGGGGTGTCATATACCGCACCGGAGGGTTCAGAAATCCTGAACCCTGGAGATTTCTGAACCGTGCGGTGTCATATACCGCACCGGGTGGTTCAGAAAAGTCTCGGAGGGTCGGAATCCTGGCGACGTTTGCGGATTATCGCCGGTTCCCACGACGGACTAGTGTCGGCGCGTCGCCGACCCCGAGGGGGAATCAGTGCAGGTCAACATGGTCGTCAACGGCACCGAGCAGAGCCACGACGTCGAACCGCGAACGCTCCTGGTGCACTACCTCAGGGACGAGTGTGGCCTCAAGGGCACCAACATCGGGTGCGACAGCTCGTCGTGTGGGGCCTGCACGGTCCACATCGACGGCGAAGCGGTCAAGTCCTGCACGGTGTTTGCCGTGCAGGCGGAGGGGCAGTCGCTGACGACCATCGAGGGTCTTGCCGACGACGACGGAACCCTGCACCCGATGCAGCAAGCGTTCCATGAGAACCACGCCCTCCAGTGCGGCTACTGCACGCCCGGCATGGTCATGGCGGCCACCTCGCTGCTCGACGAGGTGCCGAACCCATCCGAAGCCGACGTGCGCGAGGGCCTCGAGGGCAACCTCTGCCGCTGCACCGGCTACCACAACATCGTCAAAGCGGTGCTTGCCGCTGCCGAAGGGGGCTCGAAGTGATCCCCGCCGCATTCGACTACGAACGTGCAGAGACCGCCGAGCAGGCGATCTCACTCCTCGGACAGCACGGCGAGGACGCGAAACTCCTCGCCGGCGGTCACTCGCTCATTCCGCTCATGAAGTATCGCCTGGCCGTGCCGTCGGTTCTCGTCGACATCGGCCGGGTCGACGACCTCAGCTACGTCAACGACGGAGGCGATGCCCTCCACATCGGCGCTCTAACCCGTCACCGCGATGTCGAGACCAACCATCTCGTGAACTCGCAAGCTCCGCTGCTCGCCAAGGCGACGGCGAGCGTCGGCGACCCCCAAGTCCGTCACCGCGGCACGATCGGAGGATCGCTAGCACACGGTGACCCGGCTTCGGATCTGCCATCGGTACTTCTGGCGATGCGCGGAAGCGTTGTCATCGCCGGCCCGAACGGCACCCGTGAGGTATCGGCCGACGACTTCTTCACCGGTTTCCTCGAGACCGACCTGGCTGCCGACGAGATGCTCACCGAGATCCGCATCCCCAAGGCCCCCGACGCGACCTGGTCGTTCCAGAAGTTCAATCGTCGCGCCCAGGACTGGGCGATCGTGGGTTGCTCGGTTCTCGTCGACGGCGACACCTGCGGAGTCGGGCTCGTGAACATGGACAGCCGTCCCGTGCGCGCAGCAGCCGTAGAGGCGGCGGTGGCCGGCGGCGGCAGCGCGGCCGATGCAGCCGAGTCGGCGGCCGAAGGCTGCGATCCGACATCCGATCTCAACGCCAGTGCCGATTTCCGCAAGCATCTGGCGCGCGTTCTCACCAGGCGCGCGTTGGAGGAAGCCGGGAAATAGCCGCGGTTTTCGTAGGCTGGACGGGTGTCCTTCTCCTCACCAGCCTCGGTACAAGCGGTCAGCGAAGGCTTGTCGGAATGCGACTACCTCGCGTCCGACGGACTGGCGACCGTCACCTATCTAGCGCTCACACTTCAGCGGCCGTTGCTCGTCGAGGGCGACCCGGGGGTGGGCAAGACCGAGCTCGGTCGCGTTATCGCTGCCTGGCGCGGTTCCGAGCTGATCCGTCTCCAGTGCTACGAGGGTCTCGACATCGCCCAGGCTGTGTACGAGTGGGACTACGGACGCCAGCTCCTGCACCTTCGCACCGCTGAAGCGTCGGGTCGCATCGACGCTTCAGCCGAGGCGGCGGTCGAAAAGGAGCTCTTTTCGGAGGACTTCCTCGTTCGCCGACCGATCCTTCGAGCGATCGATCACGACGCCTCCCCGTCGCCTGTGCTGCTCATCGACGAGATAGACCGAGCTGACGACGAGTTCGAGGCGTTCCTACTCGAGGTGCTGTCGGAGTATGCGATAACGATTCCCGAGCTCGGCGAGTTTCGTGCCGCAGAGCCGCCGGTGGTCATCATCACGTCGAACCGCACCCGCGATGTGCACGATGCGCTGAAACGACGCTGCCTGTACCACTGGGTCGATCATCCCGATGCGACTACCGAGGCACAGATCATCCGGATGCGCCTGCCCGAAATCAGCGAACAGCTCGCCGGCGACGTGGCTCGATTCACCGCACAGCTACGCGACGCTGGGCTCTACAAGCCGCCGGGTGTCGCCGAGAGCCTCGACTGGGCTCGATCGCTTGTGCTCATGGGCGAGGAGCGTGTGTCGGTCGGCGCCACAGAGCGCACCCTCGGTGCGCTGCTCAAGTACCGCGAGGACCACCAGCGAGTGTTCGCCACCGGGTTGTCCGACATGGTCGCAAACGCCGTCGCCGGAAGCGGTCCGCTGCCGTGAGCGTCGTCGGCGACGCCGTCGACGACGCGGTTGCCTTCGCCGACGCATTGCGGCGTGAAGGACTCGACGTCAGTGCAGGTGACGACCTGCAGTTCGTACGGGCGCTCGGTGCCGTCGACTCCACTCGCCTCGAAGAGGTCTACTGGGCGGGCCGCGCGACCCTCGTGCATCGTTGCGAGGACTTCGAGGTCTATGACCGTGTGTTCGGCACGACGTGGCTCGACCTCGCCCCGCGGCTGCGGCCGGTCGACGATCATCTCATAGCGACGCTGCTCGACAGCGAAGACCTCGACGACATCGACGA
Source organism: Acidimicrobiales bacterium (assembly GCA_965216815.1). Taxonomy (GTDB): domain Bacteria; phylum Actinomycetota; class Acidimicrobiia; order Acidimicrobiales; family SHLQ01; genus JADFOM01. Next base: position 1,870,494 of record OZ244202.1, read on the forward strand.
TGAGGGCGACGAAGGCGACGACGGCCTGGCCCCCGACGAACTGCGAACCGTCCGCTACAGCTTCACCGAGGTGCTCGGCCGCCGCGATTTCGCCGAGTGTTCCGACGACGAGTTGGAAGAGGCGTACCGGCTGATGGCGCAGTTCGCGTTCGTCGGTCCGCGTCGCCGGTCTCGCCGACACGTGCCGGTTGTGCGCGGTCGGCGAATGGACTTCCGTCGCACGATCCGCTCAGCGCTGCGCACCGACGGCGAACTGATACGTCGACATCACACAGCGGTTGGAAGCCGTCCGAGGCGGCTCGTGTTTCTGGTCGACGTGTCGGGATCGATGGAGAGCTATGCCCGAGCGCTGGTGCGGTTCGTTCAAGCCGCTGTTGTCGGTCGCAGCAGGGTCGAGGCATTCACGCTCGGAACTCGGTTGACGAGGATCACCCGACAGCTCTCCGAACGCGACCCGGACCGGGCGGTTGCTGCGGCATCGGAGGCGGTCGACGACTGGTCGGGCGGGACGCGACTCGGCGAGGCGATCGGTGAGTTCAACGATCGTTGGGGCGTCCGAGGCATGGCCCGAGGCTCGGTTGTAGTGATTCTCTCCGACGGCTGGGATCGGGGCGACCCGGCCGTCATGTCCGAACAGATGCAGCGCCTCGCCCGGGTCGCAGAGCAGATCGTGTGGGTGAACCCGCTCAAGGCGACCGAGGGTTATGCGCCCCTCGCCGGTGGAATGGCGGCGGCGCTCGACCACGTCGACACCTTCCTCGAAGGGCACAGCCTCGACGCGCTGGCCGCCCTCGCCCGTACCCTCGACGAGGCAACCCTCGACAACGGGGGACGCCCCGCAGGCTCAGTTGTGGAGGAGACGATCGATGCGTGAACTGTTCGGCGACATCGCCGCCTGGCAACGTCAGGGCAAGCGGGTAGCGGTCGCCCGCGTCGTCGACGTCGATGGATCCGGTCCCCGCCAGCCCGGCGCGGCGATGGCGGTCAACGAGGACGGCGAGGTAGCCGGTTCGGTCTCGGGCGGATGTGTCGAGGGGGCCGTCGTGGCCGAGGCGCTCGAGCTGCTCGACTCCGGTGAACGTCGCATGGTCACGTTCGGGTACAGCGACGACGAGGCCTTCGCCGTCGGGCTCACCTGTGGCGGCACGATCCACCTGTTCATCGAACCCCTAGACTGGTAGGGGCATGGGCGACCTCTACGACGCTCTGCGAGAAGCCGTCGAGGCGGGACGGCCGGTGGCGCTCGCCACGGTCATCGAAGGACCGGGTGTCGGGTCCAAACTGCTGCTCGAACCAGCCTCTGCTCCACTTGGCACGTTGGGCAACGACGACCTCGACCGTGTCGTCGCACGCGACGCTGAAGGTGAGCTGGCCTCGGGCCTGACCGGCGTTCGACACTACGGCCCGAAAGGCGAAGCCCGCGAAGACGTAGTCGCCGTGTTCATCGAGTCGTTTGCACCGCCGCCGCGCATGGTGATCTTCGGCGCGGTCGACTTCACCGCAGCCCTGGTGCGTGTGGCCAAGGTGCTCGGCTTCGAGGTCACGGTGTGCGATGCGCGACCCGTGTTCGCAACCAAGGCCCGATTCCCGCTGGCCGACGAGGTAGTCGTGTCGTGGCCGAACGACTTGCTCGACGAGATCGGATCGACGCTGGGCCCCCGCGATGCCGTGTGCATCCTGACCCACGACGCCAAGTTCGACGTGCCCGCCGTCGTTGGGTCGTTGGCCTCCGAGGTCGGATACATCGGGGTCATGGGCTCGCGTCGCACGCACAACGAGCGCCTTGAACGACTGCGCGAGGCAGGAGTCGACGAAACCGGCCTCGCCAGGCTGATGTCGCCCATCGGCGTCGATATCGGCGCTCGAACGCCAGAGGAGACTGCGATCTCGATCACAGCGGAGATCATCGCCACCCACACCGGCGTCGCCGTCCCCAGCCTCCGCGACCGCGACGGCCCGATTCATTGATTTCGGTGCCGAACCAGAGGTTCGGCACCGAGTCTCCTGAGGTGCCGCCTGCGGCGGCACTGATCCTTGCCCCCTTCCCGGGCATCGCTTCGCTCGCCCGGCGTGCCTGAGGCCGCGCGGTTAGGTGCCTAAGCCCGAACCACATGGGTTCGCGCGTTGCGGGCGCATCGGGCAAGGAGGTGGTCAGGTCTTCTTGGGTCTCACGAACACGCCGGCGTGCCAGTCCGGGGCGGTCTTACCGTCGATCGACAGCTGCCAGGTGTAGCTGTTGCCCGGTGTGAGCGGAAGGGTGGCGAAGTTGATGGCGAGCGGAACGCTGAGGGGAGTGCCGGGTTTGAGACCCGCGGGGCGACCGGCCTCGAAGCGGCCACCTACGATGATGGGCTTCTCGTTGGCTGTGACTGGACGCCCGTCCTCGTCGAGGAGTTCCAGTCGCCATTCGTGGCCGACGTTCGCGCGATCCCACGGCACCCGGATGTGAAGCGCGATGCCGAGCGGTTGTGGACGCGGACCGATGACGCCCAGTCCGCCGCCGAGGATGAAAAGCTTCCCGTCGGCTACCTGGGCCGAATCGGCGAGCATCATCGTCACGTCGACGGGAGGTGGGGGCAGGTCGGTCACCGTCGCAGGCTATCCCTCACGGTTGCGACGAACCGTCGCGGCGGCGATTCGATGCCACAATCAAGCCGATGAAGGTGATGGCCGTGCTCCTCGCCGCCGGTAGCGGTAGTCGATTCGTTGGCCCTGTTCACAAGTTGCGCGCCGAGCTTCGAGGGCGGCCGCTCTTCGCCCACGCACTCGAGACGCTGGCGGCGCTCGAAGTCGATGAGCGGGTGGTCGTGTGGGGATCTGAACCGCTCGAGGATCTCGTGGAGCGGGCCGGAGTCGAGGTCACGCTGCTCGAGAATCCGCGCCACGCAGAGGGCCAGGCGACCTCACTCGCATGTGCCGTCGACCACGCTCGTGCAAACGAATTCGATGCGTTGGTCATCGGTCTCGCCGATCAGCCGTTCGTCGACGCAGCGACCTGGGAGGCTGTAATCGCAGCCGAAGGCATGGTCGTGACCGCCGTCTACGGCGGCCGGCGGAGGCCACCGGTGAAGATCAACTCCAGCCTGTTTTCCGCGCTACCGCGCACCGGAGACGAAGGGGCGAGGGCCCTCATGCGGAGTAGGCCCGAGCTTGTGACCGAGGTAAATTGCCACTCGAACCCGGTGGACATCGACACGAACGAGGCGCTCGAATCATGGAATTGACCGACGAGTTTGAAGTCGAAGCGCCGATCGAGAAGGTCTGGCCGATCCTCACCGACGTCGAGCGCATCGCCCCCTGCCTGCCGGGAGCGCAGCTGCAAGAGGTCGAAGGAGACGAGTTCCGCGGCGTCGTGAAGGTGAAGGTCGGCCCGATCACCGCGCAATTCAAAGGAACAGCGCAGATCGTCGAGCAAGACGACGATGCTCACAAGGCACGCATCGAGGGCTCGGGGCGTGGGAGTCAAGGCAACGCAAAGGCCAACATCAGCGTTGGCGCGACCGGTGCCGGCGACAACACCGTCGTCAAGGTCGACACCGACCTCACTCTGTCGGGGCGCGTGGCTCAGTTCGGCCGCGGGTCGGTGATGACCGACGTCAGCAAGAAGCTCATGGGTGAGTTCGCGACGAACCTGGAAGAGCTGATCGAGTCCGACGACGGGGGCACGGACGCGGAGGCATCGGCCGAGGCGGCGACCCCGCCGGCGTCAGAGAACGGATCGGGTGTTCGCAAGATCCACCAACCCGAGGCCGAGGCCGTCGATCTGTTCGAGACCGCCGGCGTTCCGGTCGCAAAGCGCGTTGTACCGGTGGTCGGCGTGATCGTCTTGTTGTTGATCATCCGGCGGCTCTTCCGGAGCGGTGACTGACGTCCCCGGCCCGGGTGTCGACGGCATCGCCGAGTCCCCGACCGAGCGCGACGTCGAGCTGGTTGCTGAGCTGTTGGGCCGCCCGCCGCAGGGTCGATTCACCGTTGTGGTCCGCGACCCTCACGGTGAACCGATCGTGATTCGCAACGAGCCGATCCTCACCGATGGCACGCCCATGCCCACCCGCTACTGGCTCGTAGGCGCCGAGCTGCGTCGCCGGGTCGGGACCCTCGAGTCCGAAGGCGGCGTGAAGCGAGCTGAAGCCGCCGTCGATCCCGATGAACTGCGAGCAGCACACGACGCGTACGCCGCCGAACGTGACGCTGCGGTGGTCGCCGGCCATCCCGGTCCCCGTCCGTCGGGCGGTGTCGGCGGAACGCGCCGTGGTGTGAAGTGCCTGCACGCGCACTACGCGTGGCTTCTCGCCGGGGGGGACGATCCCGTCGGCCGATGGGTAGAAGCGCAGCTCGCCAACGTGGACATCGCCGGATCAGGCGATGTCTGACGTCGTCGCAGCGATCGACTGCGGCACCAACTCGACGCGGCTGCTGGTCGGCGACGGGCAGCGAACTCTCTTGCGACGCATGACGATCACGCGCTTGGGTCAAGACGTCGATCGGACAGGTGTGTTGGCAACCGAAGCGATCGAGCGGACGACAGCGGTCCTCGCCGACTACAGCAAGGATCTCCAGGCCCACGGTGTCACACGGGTGCGCATGACGGCGACGTCGGCTGCTCGCGATGCGGCCAACCGCGACGATTTCTTCGACGCCGCCGAGTCGCTCGTCGGCTCTCGGCCCGAACTCCTCAGCGGCGCAGAGGAAGCGGCGCTCAGCTTCGCCGGGGCTACCGCAGAGCTCGACCCCGCCGACGGACCCTTCCTCGTGGTCGACATCGGTGGGGGATCGACCGAGTTCGCGCTGGGAGCCGACGAAGTGCTCGGCGCGATCTCACTCGACATCGGATGCGTCCGGATGACCGAGAAGTTCATGGAGCACGACCCTCCGCTTCCCGAGGAGCTTTCGTCGTGCCTGCTCGAAGTGAAGTTGCATCTCGACGACGTCAAGCGTGAGATCCCCGGGGCTGGCGATGCGCGCCGATTCGTCGGTTTGGCAGGCACCGTTTCGGCAGCAGCTCGCGTCGAACAGGGCCTAGCCGAGTACGACCGCGACCGGGTGCACCACTTCCTGCTCACGAAAGACGCCGCCGAAGACGTGTTCCGGACGCTTGCGACAGAGGCACGTGCCGACCGGATCCACAATCCGGGCCTCGAGACCGACCGCGCTGACGTGATCGTCGGTGGCATGTGCATACTCGTAGCAATCATGCGCAGCTTCGAGTTCGACGAATGCCTGGTGAGCGAGTCCGACATCCTCGATGGCCTGGTCGCGTCGATGTTGTCATGAGCCGCTCGACGTCTCGTCGGACCGGGGCTTCGACCGAGCCGCTGTTTGGGCGCCGGGTCATGCTGCGCCCGCTCACGAGCAAGGACTTCGAGCAGTGGCGCGAGGTTCGGCGCCGCAACGATGCTTGGTTGACGAAATGGGAGCCGGCCCGTCTGGCCGGTCACCCCGATGTGATCGAGGACCGTCGAGGATTCGAGGCTCGCTGCTCGGCGCGCGAACGCGACCGGCAAATGGGTACCGGTGCTGCGTTCGGGGTTTTCGTCGAGGGCAGACTCGTCGGTGAGATGAACCTCGGCACGATCCAGAGAGGCGCCTACCAGAACGCCTATGTCGGCTACTGGATCGACGAGCGGGTGGCCGGACATGGTTACACACCCGAAGCGCTCGTGGTCGTCGCGCGTCATGCGTTCGAGGACCTCGAGTTGCACCGCATTCAGGTTTCGATCATCCCGAGGAACGCGCCGAGCCATCGGGTGGCACAAAAGCTGGGTCTGCGCAGCGAGGGCGTCGCCGAGCGGTATCTCGAGATCAACGGCGTTTGGGAGGACCACGTGCGCTACGCGTTGACCGCAGAGGAATGGTCTGAGCGCCGCGACGAGCTCGTCGCGGCCTGGCTTGGCCCTACGACCGAGAATTGATCGGGAACCCTAGCGCGCCTAGCGAGAACTGATTCTGGACTGAAGATCACCGACGAGCTCAGCGAACGCTGGCTGTTGCATCGACCACACCTGGGGGTCGAGTTCGTGTGCCACCGCGGCGTCGGAGTCGGTTATCGAGGCAGCGATGTCGATGGTGGCCTTCGTTCTCTGCATCAGATCACTGGAGACGCTCGCGGCGCGCTCGGCCATCGTCTGGGCCTCGGCCAGAAGCTCGTCGTCGTCGATACAGCGCCAGGCAAGGCCGAGTTCGCCAGCGCGTTCGCCAGTCACACGTTCGCCGAACAACACCATCGCTTTAGCAGCTTGTCTGCTGACACGGTGCTGGATGCGCCAGGTGTGGCCGCCCCCGGGATGGATGCCGATCTGGAGGAAACGAGCATCGAACCTGGCCGACTCGCCGGCGAGGATGACATCGCATGCGATGGCGAAGTTGAACCCTGCGCCGACCGCGGCGCCGTTGACGGCGGCGATCGTGGGCAACGTTGTGTGTGCGACGCGAAGGAAGCCCGAGTAGATGTCGCGCAAGCCGTCGGCATCGGCGGCGGCAAGCTCGCCGAGGTCGGCTCCTGCGCAGAAGGCGGGTGGTGCGCCTGTGACAACAACGGCGTCGGCCCCGCCGTCTTCGATCTCGTCCATGATCTCGTCGAGCTCTGCGTTCATCGCGAGGTTGATGGCGTTTCGGCGGTCGGGGTCGTTCAGGGTGATCGTGGCGACGCGCTCGTCGATGTCGAGAAGAACCAGTGGCATGGCCGGGAACCGTAGCTGCTTCCGCTGAAGTCTCTACACGCCGGGCTGATCGGTCTCGTCGGCGACGTAGCGCTGGCCGCTCTCGCAGTCGAGGCGCTCGTTGCACCAGTGACAGTTCGGGCCCGGCCACTCGGAGCCCGGCCCGACGGCGTCTCGTAGCTCGACCATTCGCTCGACTCCGGCGCAGACACGTAACACAGTGCTGCGCAGGAGGTCTTCCGTAACGTCTTCAGGCAGGAATCGGCCCTGGTCGAGGTAGTAGGTGGCGAGCCGGCGCGGCGGGGTTCCGATGCGTAGAGTCTCGACGAGGGCGTAGAAGCGGAGGTCGTCGAGGTGGTGGGGTACGGTGCGGCCCGACTTGAGGTCGACAAGAACCTTGCCTGCTCTCATGCCTTCCGATCGGCCGATGGTCAGATCGACCTTGCCGCGAAGTATCACGCGGCCGGAGAGAAGCTCGGCCACCATGGTCGATTCGGTCACCGGTTTCCACGTGGGTTTGAGACGGGGCCAGCATTCATCGAACTTCGTCACCCGCTCGACGGCGTCTGACTTGAGCTCGGCCCGTTCGGCCTCCGAACACGTCCTGAGGAAGTCCGACACCCACGACTCGTCGTTCTCGAGCCGCGCGATCGCCTCGTCGACCATGTGCATCGGTGTCCGCTCGCCCTGCCAGTGCAGCCCGAGCTCGATCGCCTTGTGCGACACGACGCCGCGGGTTATCGGAACCGTGACAATGAAGGGTTGGTTGCGCTCGGCGAGGTAGCGGCGTTCGCAGCCGAGCACGGAGGTCAAAGCGTGCTTGGACACGAAGACCGTGTCGTCGCCGATCGGTTCGATGACCGGCGCCAGCCGCTTCTCGAGCTCGAGTGTGAGATCGACGCGCACCTGGTCGTCGAACACCGGCCGTTCGTCGCGCGACGCCCCCAGATGTTCGAGCACCTCTCGTTGCGCCGGGTTGTGGTCGGCGCTATCCACCAAGTCGCTCACTCCCGCGACTCTATGACAGCAGCGCGCACCAGGGTGCCTGACACCCATGTGGTTCGGGCTTAGGCACCTGCCCACGCGGTCTCCTGACACTTTGCGCCGGGGATCCCCGTTGTCGGTCAGTCGGGGGAGATGCGCTCGAGGAAGTCGATCATGTCCGACCCGTCAGCGTCGACCGAGATGTTCGGGCGGGCGTCGACGAGAAGCTGACGGGCGCGCTTGGGAAGATCGTTGTTGAGAGAGTCGCGGAAAGACTCGGGCGGGTTCACGAGATGTGCCGGCGACACGAAAAGGTACAGAGTGCCGTATACGTCGCCTCTGGTCGCGCCCTGCTGGACCAGGAGCGACGTCTCCTCGTCGAGCGCGAACACCCACTCCTGGCGGAGGTCGAACCCGATGCGCGCGATGCTCGACTCGCCCTCGATCTCGCGGCCGATCGAGCCGGTCAGTCGACCCTCGCCCTTGGCCCGGCCCTCGCCCTCCCTGAACGGGTTCCTGCTCAGGAACACGCTGAATCTGAGTCCATGGGTGCTGAACGACCGACGCCGACTACGGCTGCCGAGCTCGAGCGGCGTAAGGTCCTCTTGGTCGATGCGCATCTCGCCACGGAACGGTGCGAGGCGCTCGATCTGTCCGTTGTTGTGAACGAGGATCGGCACTTTAGCGACGCTCGTCTTCGACACGTCGAAGAACGATCGAAGCGCTGCCCAACCCAGACCGGCGATGGCGGCGCCGGCTACGACGACCAACGCGAGGATCTTGAGCAGGCTTCCGCCACCCGAGCCATCGTCGGTCTCGATCTTCTCTGCGGGAGCCTCAGCGGCCATGCCGATTTCATCGGGGACGGTGCTGGTCGGCACCGTCGTTGCTTCGACGGTCGCGAGGTTGGGTAGTCGGTGCTTCGACGCAATCGACTTTGTCGGCAGGCGCGTGCCGAGCTCGGTTGTGACGTCGAGCATTACGATCAAGTCGAACTTGGGGCCGAACCCTTCGGGAACTGCTCCGGAGCCTCTGAAGCGATCGCCGTCGCGAGTGAGCGCGACGGGAGTCTTCGCGCCGCTCTTGGTGTCGACGAGCTCCGCCCGCATTGATACGCCTTGGGGCAACTCGTCGGGGGCTGCGCCCTCACCGTCGACGACTCCGGCCCTGACGACGATTGCACCGTCGCCAGCGCGGGTTAGATCTCCTAGCAGTGTGGGGAAGAGGTCGCCGTAGCGGGCGATCTGAACCGAGGCTGGTCCACCGGTCTCGGAAGCGGCGCGATCGATGAGAACGATCGACCATGCGCCATGCGCTGCTTCGCTCTTTGGTTCGATGTCGAGCGACACGGCTGTGTCGGACAACCACGAGCCTTCGGTGGTGAAGTCGGTCGACCCTGCGGTCGAACGTCCACCCCTGCTCAAGACGATCGTCTTCTCACCTGGCGGTGTGATGTGGAGGTCGATGTTCGGTCGCTCGGAGGTGATGAGAGCGTTGACCCGGCGCACTCCGGGGTCGATGGTGATGTCGATCGTGCCCTTCTCGCAAGGCTCTGTGGCGCACACGGCAAGCTCATCATCGGCGGCGCCGGTGTCGACGCTGCCGCCGCTGATCTGGGAGGCGACCGAGCTGAAGGCCGTCAACACGGCGTCGATGTCGGCTGCGGGGAGGAAGGCCCCGGCAGTACCCGACGGCCTGCCGCAGACGGTTTCGCCCGCCTTGCCGGTCGTGATGGCTTCGATCAACGCGAGGCCGGCAGCATCGATGGCACCCGTCAAGGCGACGGTGATCATCGGGATCTGCGACGCACGAAGTTGGTCGACAACGCCGTTCTCGTTGCACAGAACCCCGATGCCTACGACTTCAGCATTCGTGGCGTTTCGGGGGTCGTTCAGCGGAAGCGTGGGAGCGTAACCCTTGGTCTCCGCCGAGCCGCGAGGTTCGATGTCATACTCACCGTCGGTGAAGAACATGACGGTTGCGCAGCTCGGCTGGCGTTTGGCATCGAGCTGATCACGACGCGCTGACAAATCGGTGTTTGCTCCTATCAAAGCGTTGGCAAAGTCGGTATCGAGACCCGTGTTGCGATTTGCGAATCTCGCAGCCTCCTCGCGCGCCACCGATAGGCCTTCGCCCGCGAGGTTCGTCCAGCCGGTGTGGGGGTAGTACTCCTGGGCGAATCCCGCGATCAGCACTTCGACGGTGATCGATTGCTCAGACGAGGACGCCAGTTCGGGAAGCTGTGCGAGTGTGTCGATGATCGACTGGGCTGCGACTACTCGGTCGTTCTCGGGGTCCGTCTGGCGCAGGCTGCCGCTCTCGTCGATGAGCAGGAGAACGCTTAGATGACCGGTCTCCTGGACGCAGGCCGTGAGCGCATCGAGTGCCCCCGGGTCCTGTGCGGGTTCCGGCGAACCGGACTCCTGTGCCGCTGCTGTGGGCGCGCTGAGCACGAGGATCGCCGCGAGGGCGACGATCCTGAAAACGCAGCGCTGGGCAGCGGTTGGAGAACGCATACGCATCTCCATCGGACCGAGATAGCCGGTTGTAAGGGTGAGTTGCCCCAACCGAGCGCTACGGCAACGATGAGCCCGTGGCCATCGTCGATGTGGGCGGAAGCTGTGATGGGTCGTTTCGGCTGGTTCGCGACGCGTTCATCCGAAACTTCGAACCGACCGAGACCGACGAGGTCGATGATGTGGGCGACGTCGGCGCGGCGGTGTGCGTCGTCGTAGGGGGACGGATGGTTGTCGACCTCTGGGGCGGGTCGATGGACGACGCCGGCAGGCGACCCTGGACAGAGGCCACCCTCGTGAACGCCTACTCCACGATGAAGCCGGTTGCTGCTGTCGTTGCGCTCCAGGCTGTCGCCAATGGTCTGGTCGATCTCGACCTGCCACTGCGCGCGAGCTGGTCGGCGCTCACCGATCCGGCCAGTGAAGGCACAACGCTTCGCCAGGTGCTCTGTCATCAAGCCGGACTGCCGGCAATCGCCGCGCCGGTGCGAGACGACGATCTCTACGACTGGTCGGCGATGTGTGCCGCCGTGGGTTCCACACCGCCGTGGTGGGCGCCGGGCAGCGGGCACGGCTACCACGTCAACACCTATGGATTTGCTGCCGGGGGACCGGCGGTGGAGTCGTCAGGGGTCGCGTTCGGTGAGCTTGTCAGGCGCAACATCGCCGGGCCACGAGGCCTCGACATGCATGTCGGTGTGGCCGGCGCCGACCTCGCGCGCTGCGCCGACGTGATCGGTCCGATCAACAAGGCGACTGCACCGTCGTCATCGTCGTTCTTCGCGCCGGACGACGGCACCGCTCGCTCGACGATGTTGCGCAACGCCTATCTCAACCCGGTCGGGATTTCGGGAATCGCCATCGTCAACACCGAAGCGTGGCGGCGCGCCCAGGTGCCGAGCACCAACGGTCACGCGACCGCGTCGGCGCTGGCCGGCTTTTATGCGGCCACGCTTCCGGGCTCATCGCAGCCGATTCTGCCCGAGTCGCTGATGAGCGAGGCCATCACGGCGCAGGCCGATGGCGACGACATCGTGCTCGAGCGGCCGATGCGCTACGGGTTCGGCTTCAACCTGGCATCACCCGACCGGCCACTGGGACTCTCGCCGTCGTCCTACGGCCACTATGGCTACGGCGGTTCGCTCGGCTTCGCGGACCGCAACGCCGATGTAGCGTTCGGCTACCTGATCAACCGCCCCGGCGACCGCTGGCGCAACCCTCGCACGCTGAGGCTCGTCGATGCCCTCGCCGAGTGCCTGTGACATGACTTGTGGTGTCTGTTCGTGAATTGCGGGGCAGAGCCGGGGCGATGATGATGACCGGCAACTGCGATGACGGGAGAGAGCAATGCGCACGCCGCTATGTGACGAGCTGGGAATCGAGTATCCGATCTTTGCGTTTACGCACTGTCGCGACGTCGTCGCCGCGGTGAGCAAGGCGGGCGGGCTCGGGGTGCTCGGAGCGGTCGGGTTCAGTCCCGAACAGCTCGAGATCGAGCTCGAGTGGATCGACGACAACATCGACGGCATGCCCTATGGCGTCGACACGGTTATGCCTCAGAAATCGGTCGATGTCGAGGGTTCGGACCCGGCCGACTTGCTTCGCCAGATCCGCTCGATGATCCCCGACGAGCACCAACAGTACGTTCAGGAGCTGATCGAACGGTTCGATCTTCCCGAGTTGCCCGATGATGTCGAGGTCGGCGGTGTGCTCGGCTGGGCAGAAGATGTGGCGCGAAGGCATGTCGACATCGCGTTCCAGCATCCGATCAAGCTGATCGCGAACGCTCTCGGGTCGCCGCCCAGGGACATCATCGATGAAGCTCACGCGCACGGTGTCAAGGTCGCGGCTCTCGGAGGCAAGGTTCAGCACGCGCAGCGGCAGGTAAACGACGGGGTCGACATCGTCGTGGCGCAGGGTCATGAAGCGGGCGGTCACACAGGCGAGGTGACGACCATGGTGCTCGTGCCTGAGGTCGTGGACGCGGTGGCTCCCGTGCCGGTACTCGCGGCGGGAGGTATCGGTTCGGGGCGCCAGATCGCTGCCGCCTTGGCGCTCGGTGCCTCGGGCGTCTGGTTGGGGTCGCTGTGGCTTTCGACCGCGGAGAGCAGTTCGAGCCCTGGCCAGATCCAGACCTATCTCGATGCGACGTCGGCCGACACGGTTCGCTCTCGCTGCTACACCGGCAAACCGGCCCGGATGCTGCGCAACGAGTGGACCGAAGCCTGGGAGCCTGGAAACGGGCCCGGTGCATTGGGGATGCCGTTGCAGAACATCCTCACCTCGGAAGCGAACGCCCGGATCGCCCGGTCGCAGCGCCCGGAGCTTCAGTTCTCGCCGGTCGGTCAGATCGTCGGACGCATGAACGATGTCCGACCGGTTCGCGACGTGATCTTCAATCTGGTCGAGGAGTACATCGAGACGACCGAACGCCTCGCTGCCGGCCTCGAGGTGGAATGACGACAGCAATCGTGTGGCTGCGCCACCGATTGCGGTCAGGCGCAGCAACGAACTGTCACACCTCTCCATCATGATGGGGAGCATGAAGGGACGGTCTCTCCAGTTCGCACAGGCGGCACGCCAGCTCGGCCAAGCCGCTCGACTGCGCGACCTCGAAGTGCCCAGCTATCGCAGCCCGCCCGGCATCGAGGGAGTACAGCGGACGATTCGGCGTAGGTCGGGCAACGCCTCGATCGCCATCCGCCTGCGCGACCGCCCATGGTCGGCCGTGCTTGCCGACATGATCGAAGGAATCGTGGTCGCCAACCGGCTCGAAGGCGCCAAGGCCGATCGAGCCCGCGCAGCTCTATGGCTCGCCGTCGACACGACCGACCAGCAGGCTGCGTGAAACCACTCCGACCCAGTCCATTGGGCATCAGTGTCTGCTATCAGAGATTGCTATCATCATGAGCATCACTACACGTACGACGTTCAGCCTCGATGACCGGCTCGCGGAGCAGGCTCGCGAGCTCGGGATCAACATCTCCGCGGCGGCGCGCGAGGGAGTCGCGTTGGCGGTCCGTGAGGCGCTGGCCGCAGCCGATCGGGCTGCGTATGAGCGCCTGCCCGAGAAGCCGGACGATTTCTGGAACGATGCCGAGGCCTGGTCCGAACGGTGAAGCGGGGCGAGATATGGACGGCTCAGGTCGGCCGCAAGAGTCGGCCCGTCCTGGTCTTGACCAGAACCGGCGTCATCGACGTGCGAGCGCTCGTGACCGTTGCCGAGATCACCTCGTCGTCGCGTGGGATCGCGGCCGAGGTTCCGCTCGGCGGAGAGGTCGGGCTCGAACGTGCGTCGGTCGTGAACTGCGACGGGATCCATACTGTTGCGCAGTCGGTGTTGACCGCCCGCGTGGGGGCGGTCGACGACGAGATGATGCTTCGGGTGTGTGACGCGGTGGCCTACGCCATCGGTTGCTGAGGTCCTTTCCGACCCGATCGCCACCGGTAGGATACGGTCGCCGTCATCGCACCCCGCCAAATTGCTGCGACTTTGCGACGCTCTTTGTAGCAAACTCGCAGCAATTTCGGGGACAATCGGGAGGCCGGTCCGGCCCGGGTGGCGGAATGGTAGACGCAGGGGGCTTAAACCCCCCGGCACCCTCAGGGTGCGTGTGGGTTCAAGTCCCACCCCGGGCACCGCCTCTCCCGTCCGAAATTTGGCGCCTAACCCACTTGTGACGTGGGTTTTCCTCCCTAGAACGGGAACTCGCACGGAGTCGCTCTTGTCATACAACTCGTTGGCTCGGTGGTCTATACGAGTAGAGGTGGAAGGCGACCGCTGGGATGAGTGATGACGAATTCGCTGACTTCTTCGGAGATGCCGAGCCCCGGCTTCGGCGGGCGCTCGTTGCCGCGTACGGGCCAGAGCGCGGGCGCGAGGCAGCGGCAGAGGCCCTCGCATACGCGTGGCAACACTGGGACAAGGTCAAGTTCATGACAAACGCTGTCGGGTATCTCTACCGAGTGGGCCAGTCGAAGTCCCGGCCACGACGCCGTGCGCCGGTGTTCCCCACCACTACTGGATCCTCCGAGCCGTGGTTCGAGCCGGGCCTGCCCGACGCGCTCAACGAGCTCAGCGAGAGAGAACGAGCAGCGGTCGTATTGATCGAGGGGTTCGGCTGGTCGTTCCGTGAAGTAGCCGACACGATCGGAATCACGCGTTCGTCCGTTCAGGTCTACTTCGAGCGGGGACTGGTAAAGCTGCGGGCATCGCTCGGCGCCGGAGCCAGCGAGGCAGGCGATGAGTGAGCTCGGGGAGCGCCTCCGGCGTCATGTCGAAGGGAGTTCAAGTGCGATCGACATCAAGGAAATCGCGGCCCCGAACTCTAGAAACCGGAGATGGGCGCGTCCTCTCGTAGCTGCTGTCGCCGTCGTTGCGGTCGCTGGCGCGGCAGTGGTTGCTGGCGTGCGACTGAGCAACGATGATCATCGCGTCGAGGTGGGGAACAGCGTTCCGGTTGGGCACGACGAGAAGAGCGGTTCATGGGCTTGGCTTGACTTCGGGCCTGAGGCACCAGACTCACCTGTCCCCGATGGCTGGCAGACCCTCGAACACGGTCCGCATCGCTTCAGCGTTCCACCCGGCTGGGTGGCCCCGGTGGGCGGCCGGTGTCAAGGGGCGGCATCCGGAATGGTGCTCATTGGCGTCACCGAACCCGACTGCGATCGCCAACCGTGGCAGCCGGAATCGACCGTGATCCTCGGCGACGTAGAGGGATTCGCCGCTACCGGGCCCGAGGTTGAACGAATCGAGGCGACGCTCACCGATGCTGGCCATGTCCGAGTGCTCCAAGACGGACCAATGGCTGACACATCGGGATGGCAGCGGATCACATACGGCGGCATCGAGTTCCGAGTTCCGCCGTCGTGGCCCATTGCTGACCTGCCGGGAACCTACGAGACCGGAACGCGAGACGATGGCATGACCTACGCCGAGGGACGACTCAACCCTGGTCAATGCGGCGGTGCCTGGTTCGGGTCTCCTGAGGTCTACCTCGGGGCCACGCCGCTGGTGCCGAGCTGCCCGCGGCCCACAAGGCACGATCTGCGCCCCGGAACCGGCGTCTGGGTTCGTGAACTCGACCCTTCGATGGACGTGCATTCGACCACGACGGCGAGCGGGACCGTCGACGGCCTAACCGTTGAGATCATCGAGATGGACGTGGGCGAGATCGCCGATCCGCTCCACGTACTCATCACCGACGACGGCCGACAGACCCTGCTCTCGATCGGCGTCGGACTCGAGACGCCAACGGCTCGCTCGATCCTTCACTCGATATCGGCAAGCAGCGTGGAGGATGCCTCCACGACCATCCCCGTGGCTGATTGTGTCGACGTCGACCGCTTCTCGAAGCGCATGGGAGATCTCGGCATCACGTACGACTACGACCCGTCGAACTCGCCGGAGCATCTTGCCGACTCGGCCGCGACGGTCATACGAGCGACGTTGCTTGCAGTTCGTCAGGAGTCCGACACAGATAACCCCGGCAGGTACGCGGTGTTCACAGCCCGCGTCGATGACGTCGAGAAGGGTGATATGACGATCGGCGACGAAGTGGAGTTCTCGGTCATGTTCGCTCCAACGTCAGTTCCGTTCTCGTCCATCGAGGAGCACTTCACCCCCGGGCTCGAAGTGGTCCTCTTCCTCGATGCCGGGCCCTGGCCGGGCGGTTGGGCACCACTGCTCGAGGGACTCTGGGCAGGGTGCGACGGTCGGGCGGCGTCGATGATGGCTCACCCGGTCAATTGGTCCCATAGCGGGAGCCTCGACCACCTAGTAGAACGAACGGGCGGGCCGATCGAACAGGCGGTTGAAATCGACGGGGCGTATCGCGCTGATGATGGAACAATCGTCGTGACCGTAACCGGGTACCAGTGGGGCTACGCCAGTTGTCGAGGGGCGTACCGCGCGACCGCATCGACTGCTGAAGGCGAATTGACAATTACGGCGACCGAAACTCTTGCCGGCGATCGCAGCGGTAGCTGTGAGGAGGTTGGCTACACCCACGTGCTCGGCGTAGCCGGTACCGCCGGCATCGATGCGAATGAACTTGTCGACGCCGCAACCGGCGAGCGTGTTGCCATCGCTAACGGCATCGATGCCATACGACCAGGCTTCTATCGAGACCGAACCCAGCTGCCCGACTGTGGGTTCGTCGACTTGAGCCAACCCGACGACTTGACTGCAAGGGCTGCACGGCAGTGCTTTCGAGACGCTTATGAGAGCGGCGATGACGCCGAGCTCGGTGTCGTCGAGTTTGGTGACGAAGGGGAATCCGAAGTCCGTCTCTTCCGTCTGGGCGACAGCGAGTCATACGAGGTGATCGTCGAGCAGCGGCCCCCGGCCCACGAGAGCGGCAGAAGTGACGGAGTGTGGCGTTGGCAGCGCTACGAATGTGAGACCATCCACTTCCTCGGGCCGCCCGAGCATCAGATCGAGAACCTCCCCGTCCTGAACTACGATGGCGAGTGCCTGCGGATCGAGTCATCGTGATTCGAGGCTGGCACGCGGCGCCTAGTCGGGCAGCATCCGTCGGTGCCCCGCTCGTTGCTCCCGGACCGCGTCGGCCGGCGGCGAGTGGTTGTCGGCTGACAGCACCTGATCGATAACGGCGGCCGCGATGCCACAGAGAGCCGCCGGCCGCCCTGCAAGGCGGACGCTTCGCGCCTGGTGCTGGAACCGCTGATGAGCGCCTTGGGTTCTTTGGGATGATCATGTCCGCGCAGACACGGCCGTAGAGCTTTGATTCGACGAGCCGGTCTACGACCTGGATCATCATCTCCATTTCCTAGCCCTTCCGGCGAGCGATTTCCGGAGATCGAAACGACCGGAGCCTTGTCAGGGTTCGCCGTATGTAGCGGGCGGCGAAGCGGTGATCGAGCCGACGTAGGCAACCCCACTTGCAGCCGTATCGACTTCGATGAAGGGATCAGAGCCGAGGTCCACGCCCTCGACCGGATGCGGGCCCGAAACCAGTTCACCGCCGATCAGCATCATGCAGAACGATTCACCTCCTGCATGTCGGCCGAGGATTGATGTGGAGTCCACCTCCTCGGCGATGAGCGATGCGGCTGAAGCGAAGCCGGCAGGGGCGTCGAAGCGTGGCTCGCTCTCAGCATGCACGTTCCCTGTCAACGCAAGGACCGTTCCCTGGCGTCGAATCTCGAGGAGCCGTTCCGCCACCATCCGTTCGCGCTCGATCCGGTACTTGTCCGAGAGCGGATCACCGACTGGCTCACGATCGAAGACGGCGATCTCCACCAACGCACCCTCGTTGGCAATGGCTCGGATGTGCTCTACGAGGGCCAACATCGCCAGCGAAGCGCGCCCGTCGTGGCGTTGCCACGACGGCACCGAGAGCAACCGAAGACGGTCAGCGCGCGTCCCCTTGGAGTGAAGGTACGACGACGTTGCATCTTGGGCATCGTCACCGAGTTCGATCGCAACCGTCACCGCTCCGCGGGATGCCGCCCCAGTCACGAGCAACGAGACCAGTTCCGGGAACTCGTTCGTTCCGTGCCGTTCGCCGACGATCCACAGTCCGTTCTGATGAACGAGTTCGCCAGCCCGGTTGGCGTCGACGCGCATGACCACATTCTGACAGCAGTCCCTGTCGAGACTCTCGCTCAAGAGCGCGGGAGGCGAGGACACCCAGTCATCGCTCTAGTTGTTTCCAGCGGTTGGTGGTCGAGTGAGTGGGGGAGAGTCGACCTCGTGCACAGTCTTCCCGGTGATGTGGCCGGTCCTAAGTGAAACTCGTCGTTCGTGCGTCTTCCCTTTGATGGTTCAGATGGATAGTCCCGCGGCGTCTGCGTCGATTGATGAGCTGTGTCGGGAGATGTACCCGCGTCTGGTGGGGGCGGTCGGCCTGTTCTGCGGCGACGGGTCGGTGGCTGAGGATGCGGTGCAGGACGCGATGGCAGCGTTGTGGGTTCGGTGGGATCGTCGGCGTCCGGCGAATCCCGAGGCGTGGTGTTACCGGGTTGCGGTGAATGCGACGGTGTCGGTGGCGCGCCGACGCGGCGCACGTCGCCGTGCTCTTAGGCAGCTGCGCGCGCAGGCATCGATGGTTGTTGAGGACGCGGCCGAGGAGGTCGCGGTTCGCGACGCGCTTCAGACGTTGACGAAACGCCAACGCGAAGCGCTGATCGCTCGCTACTTCCTGGCCATGTCGGTTGAGGAAGCAGCCGATTCGATGCAGTGCCGCCCGGGAACCGTCACCGCTCTCGTGCACCAAGGGATGGAACGCCTGCGCAAGCAGCCAGGGTTCGGAGGAGATCAGGATGAGTGAGATCGAGGAACAGCTCCGGCGGGCGGCTCCGAAGCCGACTGGGGAACTGGACATTGGCGAGATCAGTCGGCGGGCAAGTCTGTTGGATCGACGCCGCACGTTTAGGCGGGTGGTTACAGCTGGCGCGGTCGCTGTTGTTCTGCTTGTCGTGGGAGCGCTTTGGGTACAGGGCAGTGATGAGCCGACCACGGTTGTGGAGGACAAGGTGCATGTTGCCGATGACCCGGTCGCGTCCGAGACGACAACTCTGACCTCGGCCCCGGTCGAGGTGTCGTTGGTGACCACGACCTTCGTGGCTGAGGGCTTCTATCGCTGCGAGACCGGCGAGGCGTCGACCGCAGTGGCAAGCTCGGTAGTAACGCAGACATGGTCGGATCCGGAGAACGAGCGGTGGGCGAGTCGGACCGAGTTCGAATCCGGCCCGGTCGAGCAACTGGCGTTCGGGAACCCGGCGTACCCAACCCAGGTGTTCCGACGGGGTGAGTTTCCCGAGACGCCGTCGCCGTGCACCCCGGGCCACCCTGCCGGTCAAGTGGTCAACTTCGTCGAAGGCGGTGGTCCCGGCGTCGGGGCGATTCGGGGTGTTCCCGTCATGTCCGAAGACCAGCAGCGCTCGCTCGAGGGACTGCGGCACACGTACCGCGATACCGGGGTCGAGTCAGGCGCCGGTGCCGACTCGCTTGGGCGGGCCGCCGTGATCTGGGAGCACAACGTCGAGGGCTATATGGCGCTCGGTGATGAACAGGTGCCGCTCGATCAACGACAGCAGTGGTTCGTTGAGCCTGCGACGGGCCGAGTCCTCGAAGAGACGGCCACCTCCACCTATGGAGACTTCGGTGAGTTCCACAGCACGACGACCTACTCCGAGTCCACCCTGGTGATGATCGACGCCGAACAATTTGACCCTGTCGGGTACACCGACGAAACCGAGAGCTGGCTTACCAACCGATACCCCATCTACGCCGCCACGCCGTCCTCGTCGGACCTCTCGATCGGAACGGAGTGGATCTGGCCCGTCGAGCCACGACCGATCGAGGCCGCCGCGTTGGTCGCGGCGTTCGCCGAGGAGGTACTCGACACCCCGGATGCGTTGATCGAGGCGGACGTCGACGGCTTGCCCGGAACCTTCGACGTCGGTGTCGGTGAACTCGCAATGAGCATCCGCACCGCCGAAGTCCCCGCCGGCGTCGTCGTTGTCGATGTCACGTCGGCAGGGTTCAACGGCAGCCAGGGCGTGAAGCCGTTGGTCGCGCCGGGCGCCGTGCTGTCGATAGAGGTACCGAGCGTCGCGTCGTCCTACACGATCGTTGTCGCCGAAGCCGACGGTGCAACCAGCTGGACCGCCGACGGGATCGAAGTCACCGCCATGGCGACCACGACGCTCTCCTCGGACGGGATCGAAGTCTTCGAGGACAACGCCGCCAAGGCAGCCATCACCATTCCCGGACTGACCTACGCCGACGCCGAACGAGTCCTCGTCATCGGCCGAGACGCAAACGGCACACTGAAACATGTCGCTGCAGACCTCCGCATCGGCAGCTGACGAGGCCGCTTCGTGAGGTGGAAGGGGCCCGCAACGCTGTAACCGCCTCGGAGTCCCGCGCCTCGAAGCTGACATGAGGAGGCCTTCCGCCCGGGCGGTTGATTTTGCTCCCCAGAATGCGCTCTCGGTTGGGATTGCGGCGGGCACGGGGCCGCGCGGTCTATGGCTCGCGCTGTGCTTCCACTGCCCATGCGTTGAAGAGCACCTCGCCGATCGCTCCAAACGCAACCGGAGCCGAGAGTCATATCCGGAGTTGGCGGCCGACCCGAGCGTTGGGTGATTTGGAGGTCTGTCTGTGGCGGGGCTTAGGGGCCGGCGGCTAGCCGACCTTGTAGATGCCGGTGGCGTCGGTGGATTCGAGGCAGTTGACGACGATTGGGTCTGCGCGGTCGTCGTCTCCCGGTGGTGAGGGGAGCCCGGCTCGCACGATCGGCTGGCCGTCTAGCACGACGTGTCCGAATTCCCCTGGCTCGTTGATCGCTACCCACGGTTCGGTCTCGACAACCTCGGACCCAACGGGGAACACCATCACGTTGATGCTCCCGTCGCTGTCCTCCCACAGGGGACAGCGGGTCTGTTCATCGAGAACGGGCCTGCCGCGATTCTCTATCGACAGCACCTCGTCGAAGTGCTGGACCGGCAACACGACGTCAACGGCGACCGCTGTTGCTGGCTCTTCAACGATCTCAACCGGATGCCCGACAAATGCAACCTCGCCGTACCCACCGCTCGGGCCCTCTCCGACACATTCTTTGGCAAGCTCGTGTACCGAAGCCTTGTCGGTAAGGGATTCGAGGCGGCTCGTGTATCCGCCACCAGTCGAGATTTGTGCTCCTAGGTGGGCCACGGCGGCGTCGGGGAACAGCAACGCGGATTCGTCTGGGAGCCATCGAGTTCCGTTCATCCACAGAACGGGAAACCGTAGGTTGGGGAGTTATGACTAGAAGTTGTGGATCACGGATCTGAGTTTGGGCGCGACGTACCCTCCGTTCTGAACATCGAACGAGTCCGCCGGTTGCAGCCGGCGGGGAGGAATACGCCAATGTTGAAGCTAGTCCAGTCCCTACCTGATGCGGTCGACACGACTCCCGATTCCGAGCCGGCTGTGACGGTCGATCTCGATGAGCTGTGCCGCCTGGCCGCCCAGCAGATGCTCGCCAGTGCTCTGCTGGCGGAGCGCCAGGCCTACCTCGATGCCCACGCTGACGTGGTCGATGATGATGGTCGGCGTCTTGTGGTCGGCAACGGTTACGCCCGCCAGCGTGATGTGGTGACCGGCGCTGGTCCGGTCACGGTCGAGGCGCCGAGGGTGAACGACAAACGCGATGGCGAGAGGTTCTCGTCGCACATCTTGCCGGCGTACATGCGCCGCTCCCCGAAGGTCACCGAAGTGGTGCCGGTGCTCTACCTGCGGGGCCTGTCAACCGGCGACTTCGCCCCGGCGTTGGCCGGGTTCTTGGGGTCGGACGCGGGACTGTCGCCCTCGACGATCTCGAGGCTTACCGAGGCATGGCAGGCCGAGCACACCGACTGGCAGACCCGAGACCTGTCGGAGCGGGACTACGTGTACTGGTGGGCCGACGGTGTGCACTTCAACGTCCGCCTCGAAGCTGACCGGCTCTGCTGCCTCGTCATTGTCGGGGTCCGACCTGACGGCACCAAAGAACTCGTTGCTCTCACCGACGGCTATCGAGAAGACACCGAATCATGGCTCGACCTGCTGCGTGGCCTCAAAGCCCGCGGCCTCTGTGGCCCGAACCTCGCAGTCGGTGACGGGGCGCTTGGGTTCTGGGCGGCGATACGAGAAGTGTTCCCCGACACCACAGAGCAGCGCTGCTGGGTCCACAAGACCGCCAATGTCTTGGCCGCTCTCCCGAAACGGCTTCAACCCTCAGCCAAGACAGCGGTGCAGGCGATCTACAACGCCGAGACCCGCACCGAAGCAATCGACGCCGCCAGAGCTTTCGCTGACGAGTTCGCTACCCACCCGAAAGCCACGAAGAAGATCACCAGCGAGCTCGACACGCTCCTCGCGTTCTACAACTACCCCAGCGAGCACTGGATCCATCTGCGGACCACGAACCCGATCGAGTCCACGTTCTCGACCGTCCGGCTCCGGACCCGAGTCACCCGCGGCTCGGGGTCACGCCAGGCAGCGCTCGCGATGGCCTACAAGCTCCTCGACGCTGCTCAAGACCGCTGGCGCAAAATCAACGCACCCCACCTCGTCCCCGCCCTCAGAGCCGGCGCCGTCTTCATCGACGGACAACTCCAAGAAAGGACCGACAACCCGACCAACACCAACCCCACCATCCAGGAGGGCGCCGCAGCCTGACCCCAGACCCACAATCCACAACTCTTGACAATTGCTCTAGGTTGGGTTCGTCGTCGGCTCTGAGGTATAGGCAGCGCCCGTCGAGTTCGAGTGTGCCCTCGATCTCAGCATCGGGGCTTTCGTCTGAGTCGAAGCGGCGGTTGTACATGACCGGGCCATCGACACCACCACCAGGATCGACCTCCCCAACGGCGGAAACCACCGCAGTGGTAGCCGAGGCCGCCGCCGAGGAAGTCGTTGTTTCGGTTGCGCTATCGGAGCCGGAGCATGCGGCGGACAGCCACAGCGTCATCACCGCCGCTAAGAGCAGCGTGGTCCGAGCAGGCATATATCCAAGTATGGACGACATCGCTTCCATCAGCTCGTCGCAAGGCACGAGTGCCTTGTGTGATCACTGAGTCAGGCTTGGTGATCTGAGCCGGAGCCTCGCTAGAGCCGCGATGACGACCGAGGTGAGGACGATCCCCAGGCCGAGGTGGACGAGCAACCAGAACCGGTACGTGCTCTGGCCGACCTCGGCTCCATCGATGATGAGGAAGCGCGCATCGCCGCTGAACGCAGGAAGCCAGACTCCGGAGAAGCGAGAGTTGGCACCAACTGATCGAAGGGCGATCTGATCCCAGTCCAACAGCGATCCCGTGAACCAAGCTGCCAACACTCCCAAGGTCGATACACCAAACGCGACGACCCATCGCGCGTCACGCCGATTGACACGGACCATGGCGACGACGGTGCAGCCGACAAGCGCAGCGATCAGCCACAGTCCGGACAGTCGATGGGCCCAACGCACCCAATCCGACAACGACTGCGCGTCATCGCCCGGCCACGATCGCGCTGTCGATGGCGTGTACCAGACACTTAGTGCGACACCGGTCGCTGCACAGAGTGCCATGAAGACGAGACACCATCCGAGAGTCCAGCGAAGCGCACTCACATCGCCCTCAAGACCCGGAGTCCAACGACCATCGACCCATACGACAAGTATGCAGGGGCTCTGCCGGGGTAGGTTGAATCAGCGCTGAACTCGACTCGCGCACAACGCGGCGCGACCCAGTCGCGTGTCACCGCTGGAGGCGACGTGGGAACATCCTCTGCGATGCGATCCGCTCTACGGACCCTCCTCGCTACAAAACTGAACCGGCGCTGGCTGCAGATCGTACTGGTTGGACTGCTCGCTGTTGCTATTGCAGGGCTCGAGCCCAGCGCTGCCCTGGGGCGCCGCCGAGTAGTCGCGGAATAGTCGCGCACGACCCGGATCTCGAATGTATGCATCGACACCAACAGGACGGCGCTACGCTCTGACCGGGGCTTATGTCACCACAGCGCACTGGGCGCACGGTTCCCGGCCTGCTCACCCCGTGCACCGCCTCTCCCGTCCGAAATTTGGCGCGTAACCCACCTCTGACGTGGGTTTTCCTCCCCAGAATGCGCTTTCGGCTGGGAGTGCGGCGGGCACCGGACGGCGTGATCTATGGCTCGCGCTGTGATTCCTCTGCCCATGCGTTGAAGAGCACCTCGCCGATCGCTCCAAACGCAGCCGGAGCGGAGTCATCTGCTCGGCTTGCGAAGTCTTCTTGTTCGTCAGCCATCGCGGCAACTACCCAGGCCGTTTCATCGGTTTCGAACAGGCCCGAGTCGACGAATCGGCCCATCCCATTGCCGGTCTTGTTGTAGACACGAACCGGCATCTGAATTCCGACATCGGCCGAATATGCCATGTGTGGCAAACGACGGGGCAGACCGATGAGGTGCTGTTGGCGGAACAGCATGTCGCGGGCGCGTGAACCGATGTGACAGTAGAGCTCGGCAAGATCACGAGGCGATGACGCCGAGAACCACTCGCCGGCGAGCGCACGCTCGAGGGTGATCGACTCGTTGAGCTGCGTAGTCGGGGACCCGAGTGCCTTGGTGGTGGCATTGACCTCGCCCGGACCTCCGAGCGCCTCGATGAGCATGGCCGTCGCCGAGTTGTCCGAGACGATGGTCATCAGCCACGCGAGATCCTCGATTGTCGGCTCGAGGCCGTCGGCGAGATATCGCAGGACGCCGGAGCCGTCGAAGCGGCGGTCAGGCCCAAACGACACTCGCTCACCCGGATCGAGTTCTCCTGCGTCGACGGATCGCTCGTAGTGCAACAAGATGGCGGTCTTGACGGTGCTTTCGGCAGGCATGACTCGATCTGCGTGGATCTCGACGGTCTCGCCGGTACCCAGGTTGCGCGCGTAGACGCCGAACTCACCTGGTCGACCATCCAACACAGAGGCGACGTCGTCGCTGACCGCCATGGAAGGGAGTTTCGCACAGCGCCTGACTCCACGCCTACCGCGGCGGCCGCACCCTGGCTGATCGCGCGCCGCCCGCCAACTGGAGCGCCACGGCGCTGCTCCGGTAATCCGCCGAACCTCTATCGGTCGTGGCCGGCTATGGCATGAAAGCCCACACGAATGACCACAGCGTGCGAAGGCCGTCCCCGAAGGAACTCCAGATCGAGCAGTTGCATCGGCGCGAGTTCCGGACGCCGAAGATGAAAGCGACAATCACGCCGATAGAGAGCCCGGCCCATCCGAGAAGGACGATCGGTTCCGGGATGTCGGCGACGGAGGTCGAGGCGAGAACGAGCCCGCTGAAGATACCAAGCCCGAACCCCACAGCCTGGAGTATCTCATCGACGTGGCGGGACCTTTGGGCATCGCTTCCCACGCCATCCAGATTGGCAGTTCTCGAGCCACCGGTCCACCAGCTCTCGCGCGGTCAAGCGCACGACGAACGCGGTATTCCTCATGGGAAGAGTCTCCGGTCTGGTCTTCGTCGTGCTCGCTCCGATCTCGAGCCTTCTTCTGTCCAAGTCCCAGCCCAGGGCCTTCTACTATTGCTGTGGTGAATCGTCTCGCCTTGGAGGCCCGCGGCGCGGATGCGGCCGAGGACTTGGCTCTGATCTGGGTTCGTGCCAATGCGCGTCGCCGCGGCGAGCCCGTTCCGGCAGACGTTGCACAAGACCGTGTCGATGCGCTCGGAGCGCGGCTGACCAAAACCGGGACAACAGCGATTATCGCGGTCAAAGATGAAATGGTGGTCGCGGGGTGCTTCATCGAGCAGCTCGTCGACGCCGAGGGGCATCGGGTGAGCGGACAGGCCCACCTGAGCGGTCTCGCCGTTGAGCCTTCCTGCTGGGGTGAAGGACTGGCGACACTCGTCATTGAACATGCTGAAGACGTGGCGAGGCTTCGCGGACATCGATCCATTCGACTGCACGTACTCGAGATCAACGGTCGGGCTCGCGGGCTCTATGAGAACCTCGGCTGGGTATTGGTTGATACGGGCCATTCTCATCCGGCTGGACCGCAAGCCGTCTACGACAAGAGACTCTTGTAGAACGCGGTTCGCTGGCGGAGGGAGCCACACTGGTGTAGTTCAGGGAGTGAGATCCTGATGATCGAGTGAGACTTCGGAAACGCCCCAACGGACAATCTCCTTGCCCCGACGCTCATCGGCCGGCGAACGCGTGAGGACCACGAGCGTCGGGGCCTCTTGACCCAAGGCACGGGCGATCCTCAAGCGGACAGAGCGTCAGTCCAACTCGAACGACTGGTCGATGATCGACCTCACAGCGTCTTGATCGCGCTCCGCAACGAGGAGCGTCTGCCGGGTGGTATCGAGTGCTGTGGTCGCGTCGTGCATTTCGAGCAATCGAACGTCATAGCCAGCCGATCGCACTGACTCGGTCAGCAGCTGCGCCTCGAAGAGGTCGAGACCGAGCTCGATCTCGACAAGAGGGTGGTTCACATCTCCAGTTTGGCCGGTCCGACGCGGCGATGTTCGAGAAGCGCTCCGACCGATGCCTCGGTCTTCTAGTTCAGGGTGGCGACGGCGGCTGCGACGCCGATGACCGAGGCGATGTGTGTCATCACGAGGACTCGCAGCTGGGAGGCCATGTCGGTGCGGACGGCGGCGAACTCGTTGGAGACGCCTGCGAACTGGGGCCATGTCGGTGCGGACGGCGGCGAACTCGGTTTGCATCTCGGCGCGCAGCGTCTTGAATTCGGCGTCTACCTGATCGAACTTCGCGTCGATCTGGATCCTGTGATTCTCGAGGTCGGCTTTGGTTGCCAGCTCGTCGTAGTCCACTGGTGGTAGCGCTTTCATGAGAACCCTGGTCTCGCGTTCGCCGATGGTGTTGGCGAGCGCCGAGCGCAGGGCGAGTCGGTCGTCTTCGTCAGTTGCCATTATGAACCGTCCGGTCGTCGTGGTCTATCGATGGGCTCGCCGTCCGCTCCGACCGGCTCTGGGCATGACACCTATTCAGACCGACAGTACAGGCGACCTGTGACACAGGTGTGAGGAGCGTACTTCTGCGGTGATGCTGGCGCAGCGCGACTGCCTGATCGGCGGGCCGGGCATGAGAAGACCTCCAGGGGTAGACACCGATGAGTTCTGGGTGGTTGCGTAAACCGGATCGTGTGCTCGGGCGTCTAGATGTGTGCGAAGTGCCACGAGGAATGGGTGGCTGTGACGGATGGCCGGCAAGAAGACGGTTTGGATGACCCGGGTCGGTCGTTGCGCGCCCTGTATGACCAGCACTACCGGCCAATGGTGAAGCTGGCGTCGTTCTATGTCGATGACGTCGGGTCCTGTGAGGAGGTCGTCCAGGACGTGTTCGTCAATCTCGTTTCTAGGCGTGGCTCCGAAGCCGCTGGTGATGAGGTGGCATATCTGCGCGCAGCGGTGTTGAACCGCGCGCGATCGATGCTACGGAAGCGTCGGGTCCGGCGAGCCCGCAGAGCTGAACCGACGAGGGCTAGTGGTTCAGCAGAGGCGAGTGCTGTTGAGTCTGTGGCCGACGAGGAGTTGCTGGAGGAGATCCGTGCTTTGCCGTCTCGTCAGGCCGATGTGCTGGTGCTCCGGTATTGGCTCGATCTCTCCGAAGCCGAGATTGCCCGGACGCTGCGCATCGCCCCCGGCACGGTGAAGAGCCACTCGCATCGGGGACTCAAGAAGCTCGCCGAGCGGTTGGGAGACCAACGATGACCGATCAGCTCGAAGACCGGGTCCGGGCGTGCCTCGAAGCTCGTGCCGGGGAGGTTGAACCGTCGTCAGGTTCGTTTACGCTCCTGGCCCGAAAGGTTGCCGCTGAAGAGGCGGGTTCGATTAGCCCTCCGCGGCCACGCCGAATGCGAGCCGTCATAGCTGCTGTCGTGTTGGTGACAGTAGGTGTCGGTGGGTTTGTTGCAATGCGGGTGCTTGGGTCTGACGGCGACGTAGCGGTAGTAGTCGAGACCGTCCCTGTGGTTGCGAGCACAGCACCATCGCCGCCCCCGACAGTCCGGGAAACGACACCGACGACCACCATTCGTGACCAGGTGGGGGAGCAGACCGCAGCAGTAGAGGTGACCGGTACCGACCCAGTCGAGATAGCAACAAGTTTCGTTCGGCGCGTGTCCGGCTATGAGCTTGTCGGAACATCAGTCGAGGAGACAGCCAACCCCGGCGCATTCGACGTCACGCTGGCAGCCTATGACGAACCAGGTCTCCCATCGTTCCCGGTCATCGTGGTGCGGCTCCTTCGCCTGCCCGGGGATCAAGACCCGCCCGCGTGGCGCATTGTTGAATCCCAAAGCCCACAGATCACAACTGAGTTGATCGAGTCCGGAGCCGACATCGGAGACGCGGTTCGGGTGGCGGGCACGGCCGCTGCACCTATCGGGGGCGTGGTCGAAGCCGCCGTTGTCACCGATGATGGCCTCGTTCTGGGTTGGGAGATGATCAATGCTCCCCGTGACGAACCAGCTCCGTTCACCGCCGACATTTCGGTCACTCCGTGGACCGACCAATTTGGTTTCGTGGTCCTCGTGCTGGAGGGCGCAGCCAAGGACACGCCGATGGCACTCAGCATCGGCCGAGCCGGCCTCCCGCCTTTTGGCAACGCGGCAATCGACTCGAACGGCAGAGGGGCTACCGCCCGCAACGGGGTCGCCGTCTACCACCTCACGCCCGCCGATCTGGCACCGCTCCCCACCGGCTATGCCAGTAGCCACCAGGATGTCGTCGACTTCCTGGTGGCCACTGCGAAACCGTCCGGTGACGAACCGGCCTTCTCGATCCGGTTGTCGAACGGGGTGTTCACCACAATCGGCGGACCCTTCCGCGACGCAATGGAACCGATCTTGAACTCGAGGGGCGAGATTGCCGGCCTCACGAGTGTCCGTGAATCCGATCTCGCATCGAGCGCCCAGAGCCGCCACGAGTGCCTCCAAGGGGGACCGGATCAGCCCCCAGCTGAGATCTGCGAGGGCGCCGCCCCCCGAACAGATCCACCTGATCCGATAGTCGAGGGACTGTGGGGGGCACCCGCGTACGACGGCGACGGCAACCGAGTTGGCTTCTCTACGTACCTCGGGTTCGTTTCAAACCACCTCCTCACGACAAACGCTGAGATCATCGCTGATCTCCACGCCTGCTGGAGAAGCGCCAATTCCGCCAACGAGCAACCCGACTGTGAGACAGAGACGGCAGCGTTCCTCGAGGCCTCGTTCCCCTGACCTCGTTCTCTGGGCGGCGTGAGGAGGAGCCGTATCATCGATCGAGCTCTCTCCAGGTGTCGGTGTTCGGGTCGTAGGCGGCCGCTGTCCCCTCAGCGAGCACGTTCGGGTCCCCGCACCGTTCGACACCACCGAAGTGACCAGTGCCTCGCCAGTCCAGGTCGCGCTGTGTTCACACCGGTCGGTCAGCGGTGAAGGTGCGAGTATGCGCCACGTGTCAGAGCGTGGGTTGTACGCAGCGCCGTCTCCGTACACGTTGTCGCCGTCGTCGAGCGACTCGTAGGTGCCGAAGCCGCCCCAGAGGATGAGTTCGGTTCCGGTCCAGTCGGCGCCGAGCGACTCACCTGGCGGTATCGGAATGGGCGAGCTCTCCCGCCAGCTGTCGATCGCCGGGTCATAAATCGCGAGAGTAGACCGGTGGCTGGGCCCGGCGTGACCGCCAACAACCACCAGTACCTCGCCAGTCCAGAAGAGTTCCTGACCTTGCAGTGACTGCCGGTCGGGGAATGGTCCAAGCTTCCGCCAACGCCCGGTGTCCGGACTGTAGGCGACGCCCGGGAACGTGCCTCCTTGGCTGTAGCCGCCGACGAAGATGGCTTCGGACCCGGTCCATACTCCTGCGATGCCCTCCACTGCTGCGAGGCCGGGGTCGGGCAACTCCAACCATTCATCGGTCTGTGGCCGGTAGGACCAGGCACGATCGTCTCGACCGTTCAATTCTCATCCCGCCATGACGATCTCGCTGCCGGTCCACGCAGCTCCACCGAGCCGTCCTTTCTCGACCGGCAACGGAGCCGACCAAATCCGGGAATCCAACTGCGGGTCGTAGGTCTGGACGATGATCTCGGACTCGTCATCGACGATCGTTCGACCAAGCACATGGAACACCTCGCCCGTCCAGAAGCCGTGCATCCTCGGCCAGGAAAGGACCTCCCAAGGAGATGGAGCGATGTCACGCCAGCTACCGCTGTCGGGGTTGAATGCGAGGCCGGAGGAGTTGTCCGAACCCTCGATCGTGCCGATCGAGCCGCCGTAGACGATCATTTCGTCGCCGGTCCAGACTGAAACGTGGTCGCTACGGGGCGCGAACGGCCCGGCACAACCAGAGGGCGTCTCGACGTCGAAGACAGCAGAGAAGCGGCACGGGTCGGGTCGACTGACGGTGTCGGTCGTCGCCACTCGGGTGTCGCAGTCCTGGTTGACCCACAGCTTGATCGTGAGCGACACCGAGTCGATGCCTTTGCTCTCGAGTGTCCCGTTTGACCGGCTGGTGAACAGCTTGACGGGCTCGCTGACTCCAATTCCGGCAGCGGTGAGTTGGTCGCCTTGGGACGCGGCAGCTGCGACCCAAGCCGCAACAGAAGGGTACTCACCCACGTTGCCGGGTTCGAGGCTGGCGTCGCGGACCACGCCGTCGAGGATGTCGATGAGTGCGTCGGCGTCGTGGGCGTTGTAGGCCAAGCGTCTGCTTGGCTCTCGATTCCCGCACGCGGCTCGCCGGCCTTGCACGCTGGTGGTGTGACCGACGTGACCTCGGTAGTCGATGTCGCCGCCGATGCCGTGGACGAGTCCCCGTCGCTTCTCAATATCAGCGAACGGAACCACACCTACATCACCACCGCCGAACTGCCGAAGGTGCCCGAGCCCGTCGAGGTCGAAGCGTGCCCCGACTGATCCGCACCAATTCCCGCAAGACGCGAGATCGGCCTTCCCTTACTGACCATCCTCGATCGCGGCCAACTCGTCATCGAGTAGCTCGCGACCGCTCGCTTCGATGTCAGCGGGGTCTTCATCTAGCCCTACGAACCCGAGACCGTTGATCCAGTGGCCCACGACGGTCTTGCCGTCGCGGGCAAACACCTCGATGTCGCCTGTGAGCATTGCGAGCCCGTACATCTCTGCGGTTTTGACGAAGCCTGGAACCGACCGGCCATCCCTGCTCAGCACGGCTGTGAAGTCGGGCGCGGCTGCGAGGGCCTCTTCGAACGTTTGGTCCTCTCTGAGGTCGAGTCGACCGAACGAGCGTCCGTCTTCGTCCATCTCGAAGAGCGGTATCTCGAGTTCGGGCGCCTCATCCAGGTCAGATGTACCGGCGTTCTCTCTGCCTGTTTCCTCATCAATGGTCAGTTGCCCGACGTAGGCGTCGGCAAGGAATCGGCCTTCGGCGTTGCAGCATCCACCGGCAACGAGTACTCGGCGGTCGTCGACTGCAACCATCTGCAACCGATCGCGAGCCGTCCAGTCGGCACTGGTTAGCTCGGTCAGGGTGCCCCCAGGGACATCGACGAGATAGACATCGTTGACGCTGCTTTCCAGGATCCCACCGCCAATCAGCACCCGTCCCCGGCCCATGTCTGCGATTCCGAACCCCGTGAGACCGTTGGGCATGGCGCCCTCACCTATCCCCTGCCAGGAGTCGGTCTCGGGGTCGAACATGTAGACCGGCGACTCGCCCTCCATCGCGTCGGAGCGGCCACCAACGACGACCATCCGGAAATTTGCCCAGACCGCTTGGGCCTTGTCACGCGGCGTGAACGGTGCTGGAGCGATTGGACGCCACGACATCGCCGCTGGATCGAAGGCGGCGCCGTCGCCAAGTTCGTCACCGGTTACAAAGTCGTCGCACTGCACCACATCTTCGGTGTCTCCGCAGCCGCCCCACACCAACATCTCAGTCCCGTTCCAAACCGCTTCGTGATCGCTGCGTGCCGATAGTGGACTCTCCGGCAACACCTTCCATTCCTCTGTGAGGCGGTTGAAACTGGCCCCGCTCGCCGACGGTTTGCCATCGGAGTCGGCTCCGCCCCACACGATCAACTCGGTTCCCGTCCAAACCACCGAAGGCCGGAACCGGGACCCGAACGGAGCTTCCGGGATCGCTGTGACAGAGCCTTCCCAGAGGTCCACGATGTAACCATCGCTCCGAGATTCGCCTGTTTCGGTCGCCCGCCCTCCCCACAAAGCGACTAGGCCACCGCCAAGCGACACCAGCTCCGCTCCGATGCGCTCACCGGAAGGCAAATCGGCCACCGGTTTCCATTCGCCGGATGCCACCTCAAACCGCAAGACCTTCCCAGAATCAGCAACCGCGACCGGGTAATTCAGCGTGTACACCAGAGTCGCAGATTCCGGGAGAGACTCGACCCGGTCCCATCGCAACTGCGGCCCTGGCGCTCGCAGCTTCGGCTCATCGGGTCGGCGAGTGTCGGGTGCAGCCGAAGGCGGCGTCTCAGACGGCCCGACACCGGGTTCCTCCTGCACCTCGACAGTGGACACCGAGACCGTGTCATCTCGGTCAGCCAGCGTCGACACGCCCACGGCAACCAAGCCGACGGCCGTCACAGCGATACCGACACGCCGAAGGCGTTGAACGAGCCTTCGCCTACGACGTCTACGGGCGAAACTGGCCCGCCATTCATCACTGTCGATCTCAGGTACGAGCCGATCCAGTAGTTCGATATCACCCATCGGCGATCTCCTCTCGCAACTCGAACCGCAAGTTCGATCGCGCATCGTGCAGATTCGACTTGACGGTCCCTTCGGCGACATCCAGCGCAGCGGCAACCTCGGCAATGGGAAGCCCCGCCAAGTAGTGCAAGCAGATGCTGAGCCGCTGCTGCTCGGGCAGCCCAGCCACCGCGTCTCTTAGATCGATCAGCTCAGCATTCAAATCGGAAGCGGCGACCGGTCGCACAGCAGCGAGAATCTCAGCTCGTCTGCGACGGGACCGCCCGCCGCTGCGCAGCCGGTTGATCGCGACCCGTCTTACCCAGGCCCCAGGGTCCCGATACTTCGAAACCGTCTTCCAGCGACGGTCGGCCTCGATGAACGCATCCTGCACGGCGTCAGCTGCCGCCTCGGCACCAAAGGCGACACCGAGCGAGCGAACCAGGCGCTCAGACTCGCGAAGGAAGAGCTCCTCGAGATCATCCACGGATTCCATTCCATCCAAGCCACGCCCCAACGACACGAAAGGTTGGGCCCGCACGACAACTTCATTGAAAGTGCGCTCCATCTCACGTTGGCTCAAAGGGGTTCAAAGGCGTTCGACCCACTCGCACGCAACCGTCGGTCCGCCGCTAGCGACCAAGGATCGGCCCCCCAGCAGGTGGGCAAGGCGCCATCATTGCCGACGACGGACAAGAACCCGGCGGGGCTTCGTGGGAACCGAATCCGTTGCGGTGGGGTAGTAGATGTGAACCCATGAGTTCAGGGAGATGACGGTTTCGGACCGGTCAACTGATGCTGAGCTGATCGAGCTCGCTCGGTCGGGTGAGCTGGCCGCGTTCGGTCGTCTCGTCGACCGCTACCAACGTGATGCGGTTCGTATCGCGGCGGTCGCGTTGGGTTCGGCGGTGGAGGCTGATGATGTTGCACAGGAGGCATTCGTGAAGGCTCATGCGTCGTTGCCTCGGTTTGATGTGAGGCGCCCGTTTCGGCCGTGGCTGTACCGGATCATCACTAACACGGCTCGGAACCACAACCGCGGGTCGGGGCGCCGCGCGGCGCTCGAGGTCCGGTCGGCGCGGCGGTCGGTTGACGTCATCATTGGACCGGAGGAGATCGCCGTGCACCGCGACGACATGGCGGATTTGGTGGAGGCGATGAACAGGTTGTCCGAGTCGGATCGATTGATCTTGACCTGCCGATGGCTCGACGAGATGTCTGAGGAAGAGATCGCTGAGGTCATGGGGTGTCGGCGGGGCACGGTGAAGTCGCGTCTCAACCGCGCGATGAAGCGCCTCCGACGGGAAGTCGGTGCCGAGTGAAATCCCTCGAAGAACGGTTCGTCGCCGCCGTCGAACAGCTCGACCTGCCGAGCCGCGACCTCGTCGCTCCAGTGCTAACGGCAATCGAAGTGAAGCAGCCGGTACGGCGCACCTGGGCGCTGGTACCCGCCGCGATCGCCCTGGTCGTCGCGGTGATCGCCGTCCCTAATGTTCGTACGGCCGTCGCTGACCTGTTGGGTATCGGTTCGACAAGGGTTGAGGTGGTCGATACGCCCCAATCGAGTTCACGCACGCAGCCGGCGTCGGTGGAGTCGCTGGGCACTGCAGTAGAAGCAAGCGGCGATCCGATTCCGTCGCTCGGTCGACCCACCGAGCTCTATGACCATCCGGGACGCGGCCGCTCCTACGTCTGGTCCGATGGGGCCCGACTGCCAGAGATTGGCGGGTCGGGCGTGGGAGCAGTTCTGTCGGTACGCGAGGCGGACGGCGGGGTCAGTCTCAAGACCGTCGAGCCCGGAGCCGACATTGGCGAGGTAGAACTCGCGATCGACGGCCATCAGGTACCGGCGCTTTGGATCGGTGCGCAGCACTCGCTGCTCGCCGCTGAAACGACCGAGCCAGCGATCGCCGACCGGGTGTTGATCTGGGAGCTCGCTGCTGTCGCGTACCGGCTGGAGGTCAACCTGAGCCTCGACGAAGCAGTCGTTCTGGCTGAATCGGTCGTCGGAGGAACCGAACTACTACCGGCGGGGTAGTGGGAGCATGAGAGACCATCGACTGCGTGGCGTGATCTGTGCGCTCGTTCTTGCCACCTTCATCGCTTCATCGTGCGGTTCGACAACGTCGGTTGGAACCGCCAGCGGCGCCGCTTCGGAGACGTATGGCGTTGTTGCTGACCCTCCGCTGCCGATCGCGGCCCCAGCGGTCGGGTTCAACAGCGAAGGCGACATCGCCGATGTCGACGGTTCCATCGTCGTTTCCGTTGTCGACGGCCAGGTCGTGTTCACCCGCGGCATCGACGGCAGCCGGGTGGCTTCTGCCGACGTTTCCGAGGGAGCGACGCTTCGTGCGGTTTCGGCGGACGGAACTCGAGCAGCGCTCTTCGAAGACGCAGGAGCGAGTCACATCACCGTCGTTTCAGTTGGTGAAGACGGAGCTGCAGCAAAGCAGTCGTTCGTTCTGCAAGGACTGGTCGAGCCAGAAGCCTTCTCCACCGACGGGACTCTGCTGTATGTGATCGACCATCAGGTCGCCGTCGAGCCGGGCGCCTACCGGGTGCGGCCGCTGAACCTCGCTACCGGTGAGTTGGAGACGATCCTCGGGCCGACGAAGCTGCCGCTGGTCGAGGACATGAACGGCCAGGGCCGCCGACAAGTGTGGGCGCCGGATGGAACCCGTCTGTACACGCTCTACATCCGCCAGACACACCACCATCACGCAGACGGATCAGAACATGCCCACGGTGAAGCGGGAACCGACGGATTCGTGCACGTGCTCGATCTCGACGAGGAGTGGGCCTTCTGTCTCGACCTTCCGCCCGAATTCGGAGCCGGTGAGCTCGCAACGACCGCACTTGCCGTGTCACCCGACGGAACGACTCTGGCCATCGCCGACCACAGCGCAGGCCGGGTGGCGTTCGCGTCGACAACCGATCTGGCGGTGACCGATGTCGTCGATCTCCCAGACATCGATCCGACGGGGGAGATGTACATCGCGCTCACCGAACACCACATGGTCATCGGATGGGGCAGCCAAGCTCACTGGTTCGACACTGAACACATGCAGCCGGCAGACAATGACATACAACTCGACGACACGCTGGTCGGATTCACCTCGACAGGCGATTCCGTCCTCGCGTGGGGCGGCGGTCAATCCGAACCCGCAACACTCCAGCCCCCAAGCCACACGCCGGGCGAGGCTGGCTGACGCACCGCGGGTGAAGTCCCTGGAACCGACCTGAGTGGTCGTGTGTCATTCATAGTGTGGGCAACCCTCAAAGCGAGCAGCGCCGAGGCGCCATGATCCGACCAGCCGGCCCCCACATCTAGTCGGCGTCTTCGCCCGGGCCTATCGGAGCTGTGCAATGGGAGTTAACCATCGATTCGAATCCTGTTGCTGTCTCCATCACGGTCGCCTTTGCGACCACGAGACCGTCTGGGTTCCTGGCGATCCAGTGCAGGATCTGATCTCGATAGCCAACCCGTTCCACTAGGCCGTCCTGCGCTACATCAGCGAACGCTTTGGCTGCCGCTTCTTCGGCCGTTTCCCCAATGTGTATTCGGGGGTATAGCCATGCCAGTGAGCCTTCCCGGCACGGCATTGGGCCGGGCACATAGAACCCATCGAGGTCAGCAATGGACAAGACGCCCTCGCTACCGATCGGTGCACCCTCG
Organism: Acidimicrobiales bacterium; assembly: GCA_965216815.1. Lineage (GTDB taxonomy): Bacteria > Actinomycetota > Acidimicrobiia > Acidimicrobiales > SHLQ01 > JADFOM01. The sequence continues at coordinate 1,906,484 of OZ244202.1, forward strand.
GATGTGCAGGACAGCGTGTAGGTCCCCGGCGGGTACGACATCACGACATCGTCGCTGCCTTCAGCTACTTCGGCGCCGCCACCTGCGCCCAAACCTTGCCAGTTGAGTACGACTCGCCGACCGGTGTCGTTCTCGAGCATCAGATGCACTCCGTCGGCTTGAGCTAGCACCGTGTCGTGGGACAGCTCTACACCCGTGGGAAGACACCTCACAGTCACCCGCTCGGCTGCCTGTGTCCCTACCGTGGAGCCAGTTGGTGGCGATGTTCTGAAGCGCGCGCTCTGGGAGCCGATGACGGTGCCGTCGGCGTCCATCGCCACGATCAGCGCGTGTGTCGGGCTGCTGTCGGAGAAGTCGATTGCCCAACCGAACGCGCGCCCCCCAGCGACGGGACCTGACACAGGCAACGGTTCGCTCGAGGTTCCAATGACGAGCTGGACCTGTGTGGTTTCGGCGGGCACGAATCCGGCGATGGCGTGCGAACCTGACGCTGATCCGACTGCGAGGCGAACCGCCTCGCGGTCGGCCCCTGGCCCATCTGTGAGACATGTGCTTGCCCCACGGTCGATGGCGACACACGCCTGTGACGCACCGACGGTCGCTTCCCACGTTCGCTCATCGCCTCCGTCGTCGACGATGGTCCCGGTCGCAAACGCGCTCGGTTCGGACGTCGGCGCCCTCGAGCTGCTCGGATCTAGTTCTTCGTGTCGGGGGCCGGACACCGTGTCTTCCCCAGATGCGACCACTTGGATTCCGTCTCCGTTGCGGTCGTCGCCGAAGGCGGCCCAAGCACCGGCGGCGACCAACAGCACTAACCCGGCCAGTGCCGTGGCACGGATCAGTCTGCGTCTAAGACGCCGCCGCTTGGCGCGGCTGTAGACGCGCTCGATCGGCGGAACACGACTGCGCGAGGCGGCGACCGTCGTGTCGGCGAGTTCGTCGAGATCTACATTCATTTGACCTCCTCGGCCGTCAGTTCAGATGCGAGTTCGACTCGCAAGGATCGATAGGCAGCTCGCAGCGTCGCTGAGACCGTGCCGCGCGTGATGCCCATGACCTCCGCGATCTCGATCTCGCGAAGCTGACCCACATGACGGAGCACGACCGCGACCCGTTGACGTTCGGGCAAGTCGGCTACGACCGCCCACATCTCCCCAGCGGGCGCTTCGACGTGGCCTATCGGTTCCCTCCGTAGCAGGCGACGCTCGAGCGAACGCCGTCGCAAGCGGCGGCGCGCAACGTTGAATCCGACCCGGTACAGCCACCCGGTCGGAGAGTCCATGGCGGACACCCGATCCCACTTCTCGAACGCCCTGGCGAATGCCTCATCGGTCGACTCATCTGCAACGTCGTCATCGCCGAGACTCAACATCAGTGCTGTACGCAGACGCGGGTAGACGTCGCCATACCAGGCCTCGAACCCCAACGTATTGACGTTCATCACCCCTCCAAGTCACGAAACGACGGAATTGCGTAGCCGGGCCCAAAAACAAGCACTTGATACTGTCGGAGCGGACCCGGGATCGGCCAGTGTCTCGACCACCGCCGGGTTGGGTCAATCGCGGTCGTGTGCGTTGAAGACGCTGCGGGGGCGGCTTCGTGGCCCGCGCAAAGCACGGCGCCTCGCCGTGCTCGAGGCCACAGATTTGCAACGGATCGACCCAAGCCGGACAGATATCACGTGATGCAATCGCCAGGACTGGAACAACCCGGTGAGCCGCGGTCCGCGGAGGAGGAGTTCACCGCTCTCTACCGTGAGCATTGGCTTGCCGTTCTTGGATACGCATCACGCCGCGTGATGAACAGCGCGGACGCAGTCGACGTTGTGGCGGAGACGTTCAGTGTCGCCTGGCGGCGCATCGACGATGTCCCTGCCGAGCCGACCACGCGACCGTGGTTGTTCGGCGTCGCGCGGAACTCGATCTCGAATCAAGCGCGATCTCTCCGACGTCGTAGCGCACTCATCGAGCGCCTTCGCAGCCAGGTAGCTGACGTGTTTGAGACAACGGCGCCCAGGACCTCGCACGTTCTGGTTCGCGACGCCCTCGATTCGATCGATCCCACGGATCGCGAACTCCTCACCCTCACGATCTGGGAGGGATTCACACCCACCGAGATCGCCGAATCGCTGGATCTTCCGCCGGGCACTGTCCGGAGTCGGCTCCACCGAGCCCGTGCGGCGCTTCGTCCACTACTCGAAGCAAATGGCCTCGTGCCGTCTACCAAGAAGGAGCACGATCATGAGCACGGCTGATCTCGACGAAGCCGTATCTGCTGGTCAGCGCATCACCGACGCTGAACTCGACGACGCGAAGCTCGGCGAGGACTTCGACGAGCTACGGGTTGCCTTGGTCAATGACAGCGCGGATTTACACAATTGGAGATTCTCGGGTTCGCGGCTGCGCTGGCTAGTTGCTGCGGTTGCTGCGATGGCTGTCGTCGTGGGAGTGGGAGTGATCACCACGGTGTTCGACCGCAACGATTCAGCGAGCGCCTATTCGGCAGAGCTCGTCTCGTTCGCTGAACGTTCGCCGATGCTTCTCATCGACAGTTCCGAGTGGCCGGTGACTCGCGCCGACGAACGCGGAGACGGCCGAGGTGAGATGACCTTCGGTGATCCGCGATCAGGCGCCGACTTGCGATGGAACTACGAGGACCTGCCCTCGTTGATCGAGGATCGGCTGTGGGGAAACGAAGACATGGGCATGGCGACGGTGCTCGGCTCGAACGCACGCGTGACCAGATACGACGGCACCACTGAGTTCGCCGCCATGTGGGAGCACGATGGCCAGACCCTCGAGTTTCGAGCTGCGCAACCGAGTTTCGAAGAGTTTGCCGAGCTGTTGGACTCACTGAGCGCTGTGGACGTCGAGAGTTGGCTGGACGCGATGCCCCCAAGTGTCATCGACGCAGTTGAAAAGCCTTCGGCTATCGAGGACATCCTGGAGGGAGTGTCGTTGCCCGATGGCTTCGATGCGGCCTCGATCGAGCCCTCGAGCGGGGTCAGTGACCGCTACCAACTCATCGCCAAGGTGACGGGTGCGGTCGCTTGCGACTGGCTCGACGATTGGATCTCAGCGACCGAGAGGGGAGACAGCGAAGCGGCGGCGGAAGCGGCTGCCGGGCTGGCGACGTCACGGCAATGGCCAGCGCTGCTCGAGATTGAATCCCAGGGCGGCTGGAGTGACGCCGTCTGGGAATACGCCGACGCCGTCAACGGTGGACCGGGTGTGCCTACCGGCCTAGGTCCTCAGGCTCCATCGCGCGAGATCGCTGCGGCTGGACTCGGCTGCCGTTTCAACTAGCAATGTTCTCATCTGGCGGTCGACGGCGAGCAGAGGGCCCGGTCAACCCAATGCTCGCGCACGGTAACCGTCCACGCGTATCGGTCGCTCAACGCGTGGGGTTGGTCGAATAGTTTTGCACCTATGGCGGCAGGTCGATTTCGAACGTATGTCTTGACCCTGATCGTGGCGACGTTGCTTGCCTCGGCCGTTGCTGCTTCTTCTGCGGCAGAGGAGGCACCGACGACCGCCCGCGCGGCGGTCGACATGTCGATTGGGGCACCGTCGGGTGTCGTCGGTCCGCAAGGCGTCGTCGAGTTGCAGGTTGCGGGTCGTGGCGGAGTGCCTTCGAGCGCTGATGCGGTCGTGTTGAACGTGACCGCGACCCAGACGACCGCCGAGTCGTTCGTGACGGTATGGCCGACCGGCACGGCACGGCCGAACGCTTCGAACCTGAACTTCGTGGCCAGTGAGACGCGACCAAACCTGGTGATTTCCAAGCTCGGAGTCGGCGGCAAGGTGTCGCTTTACAACCATGCAGGTTCGACTCACCTCCTGGCCGATGTCGCAGGGTTCTTCCCCGCCGGGTCCGGCTACCGATCGCTCAACCCGTCGCGACAGTTGGACACTCGTGTCGGTCTCGGCGGACAACGTGCCGCCGTTGGGGCTAAGGGCGTAGTCGAGCTCGGTGTAACAGGTAGGGGCGGGGTGCCGTCCGATGGGGTTGAGGCGGTTGTGTTGAATGTGACTGCTGCCGATGCAACCGCTGAATCATTCGTGACCGTGTGGCCCACGGGTGTACCGCGGCCGAATGCATCGAACCTCAATGTCGTGGCTGGCGAGACTCGACCGAACCTTGTCATCTCCAAGGTTGGGGCTGACGGGAAGGTGTCGCTGTACAACCACAAGGGCACAACGCATCTGCTCGCCGATGTCTCGGGCTACTTCAAGGAGGGTGGCGACTACGTCGCAATGAACCCGATCCGCCTCCTCGATACTCGAGACTCCGTGGCAGTCGGTCCGAGGGGAGTCGTCGACGTGCAGCCCCAGCCGTATTCGGGCGTAGCCGCGGTCGTCATGAACGTCACAGCTACGCAGCCGACCGCCGAATCCTTTGTGACCGCGTACCCCTCGAGTGTCGCGCGGCCGAACGCATCCAACCTCAACATGGCCCCGGATGCGACCACGCCAAATCTGGTGATCTCGAAGCTCGGCGCGGACGGGCGGGTCCTGTTGTACAACCACGAGGGGTACACGCACCTCATCGCCGACGCCGCCGGGTTCTTCCCTACCGGTGGCTCGTACCGGCCCCTGAACCCGACGAGGCTCCTCGACACCCGACCCCCAGCTGCACCGTCCCCCTCTCCGGCTCCGCCGATTCCGCGCATAGCCCCGGGTACCCAACTCGTCGGCGTCGATATCTCGCCAGGTCGCTACATCGCCGACGGAGTGTCGTCGTGTTACTGGGAGCGTCTCTCCGGCTTGGGAGGGAGCTTCGACGAGATCATCGCCAACGACTTCCTGAGCGGGCGCGGCATCGTCGACATCGCCGCCACCGACGTGGCGTTCAAGTCGAACCGGTGCGGAACTTGGATCGGCGTAGCCTCGAGCACCGGTCCACCTCGCAACGCGATGGGCCCCGGAGCGTGGCAAGTCGGCGTAGAGATCACACCGGGCCGCTGGGCCACGGACGGGGCAGTGAACGACTGCTATTGGGAACGCCTCTCCGGCTTCTCCGGCGAATCCGACCAACTGCTCGCCAACGACCTCATCAGCGGCCGCGTGGTAGTCGACATTGCCTCGACCGACGTTGGCTTCAGCTCGACCCGCTGCGGCAACTGGACCCGCATCGGATAGACCGGTCCAACGCCGGTCATGCGAGGCGTTGCCTATCGGTGCGTGTCTCCAGCGCGTCGGGACCCTGAGGGCAGCGGTGGCCACAACCCCGACAGTTAGTCGTCAGAGCCCTCCGCCACTTCCGCCGCCTCGTGCGGCGATCTCGGTGAATCCAGTGGGTGTGCGGGTGGCTATGAGTGGTCCGGGCCAGGTTTCTCTCGCTCCTTGGAGGGCGCCGACGCCTTCGGCAGGCGGTGACCCGGCGGGGCACGGTTCGATCACGCCCGGGGTCGAAGATGGCGGTGGCACGCAGATGAATGCGCCGGCGGGTCCTCGGATGACCTGCGCATCGATGATCACTACCTGACCTGGTTTGGCCTCAAGCGCCTCGGCAACCGACTTCGGCGCACTCAGATTTGTTTCAACATTGAGCATCGCAGGCGGGTTGTCCGTGAGGGTGATCGGTGAGCCGGCCGGGGCGGGGACTGGTGAGCCGACCTCGACAACATCGCCGGTGACTCGCGTTGCGAACCCTCTCAAGTCAGTAGAGCGGAATCCGTCGATGCTTCGTCCGTATTCGTCCCAGGCTCCTTGGCCTAGGAAGTTGCGGGTCGCGGCGATCCAGTGAACCAGCTTCAGGCGCCCGGTCTCACCGGTTTCAGTTCTTGGATCGAGGGCGCTGATGGTGCCGTCGTGGTGATGCACAAGGAATACCGGGGTTCCGTTGTCGAGCGCACCGAGGCGGGCCTCGCCGCGTGGCGGCAATGCGATCTGTCCGGATGACTCACCGAAGCCTGGCTCCTCGATCGGTTGGTCGTCTCCGGGGCCGCTGTCGACGTCGATGCCAATTTCGGTTGTGACCGGTTCCTGGAAGTACGGCCGGTCTGGAGGAAGTCGTAGCTGTTCGGCGCGGGACAGGTACTCTCGATCAACTGATGCGATGACCGTGTGTGACAACAAAGGCTGGATGCACGCGAGGTAGCCCGGGTTGGCCCACACGGGTTGCGCGGTCTGGTTGTCGATCGCTAGATCGGCGAGCACCGGCGGACAGGCATCTGTCGGTATGGCGAACACGACCACCGCGCGCGTGTCCCAGTCGATGTCGAGTTCTCCGATGTCTCCCTCTCTTACGATCGAGTTCAGTTCGTTCTGGTCATCGGCAACTGCGACAAATGGGGACTTGCGGAGCTCGAAGCTGCCGCCCACAACCGACACTCGTTGCGATCCGGTGTCCACGGGGGTTGTGTCCCCGTTGGGTGAGGCGATCGGTCCGGAAACGTAGATGTTCAGTTCTAAAGGGATCGGGTCATCAGTGGCTTTGGCCTCTTCTCTGTCGAGAACCGGCTCGATTTCGGCGGTGATCACCCCCGGGTTGACCGGGTCAGCGTTGTCGACCTCCCGATAGACCTCGAATGAGGCGCTCGTGCGCGTTGTGGGTCTCAGCTCGAGCCGTCTTTCTGCTGTCTCACCGCATCTGACCCGGCCCGTGCACAGCGGTCCGCGGATCTCGAGCCCTGAGCCCAGGGGCTGACGCCAGCCATCGGTCCCTCGCTCGAACACCAGGTCCGGTTTGCTGCCGCTCCGATAGTCGAACAACAAGTCGAAACGCAGCCACGGCTCGGTCTGCCCGATGCCTCCGAGCACTTCGAGGTTGCTCACTCCGACCGAGTCGATGGAACCGGCTCCAAGGCCGACTGATGCAGTCAGAATGACGTCGAAGTCGGCGCCCGACGGCGACTCGACCACGATGGTGTTGGTCGGTTCGGTGACGACGTCGTCCTCGGCTTCGCCGCTACGAGAGAGCGTCACCGCCGCGCCAACGATGACTGCCGCCGCAGCAGCGGCCGCCATCAGCCAGGCGAGATGACTACGCCGAGCGTCGCCCGGCTGCGATGCCGGGACTTCTGGAACCTGTCCCTCGACATGGTCCGCGTAGCGACGTAGTTGTTCTTCGAGGTCAAGCATCTCTGGTCTCCCCGACGATCGATGTGCGCAGACGACTCATCCCGCGGGTGAGATGCGTACCCACCGCCGAGGCCGAGATGTCGAGAGCCTCGGCGGTCTCGGCGTAGGTCCAGCCACACGCCTCGACCAGCCAGACCACCTGGCGCTGCATGTCCGATAGGTCGAGCAGCGCGGGCACCAGTGCTGGCTCGACCTCAGGCAGCTCAGCGGGGGAAACCTCCACGAGAAGCGGCTTGCGCATTGGGCGACGGCCGGCGTTCGCAGCGACCCGGTAGAGGTAGCCATGCGGGTTGGTGAGGGTCACGACGCGGTCGCGGTGTTCCCATGCCCACGACACCGCTTCGCCGATCGCGTCCGGCGTGGCATCGATTCCGATCGCTGCAGGCAAAGCGCGTCGAAGACGACGAACCACCTCCTCGAGAAACGACTCGAAATCGCGATCGGACTGCATCTCACCCCATAGAGGCCCACCGGCGCCGTTCGCGCCACACCGATCACAACTCGTAGTGGAATTGCGCGTCCGCAGACGCGTCTTCGCCACACAGTGCGTTGGCATCTGCGCAGACCGTGACTGTCACACCGCTTTGTTACGCTGTGGTCGTGCCGACCACAGCGTCGGTGGTGGACCGGGTAGCAGTCGGAGGTCGTACTCGGTCGGCAGGCCGAGTTCGTGGGTCGCCCCGCCGGTCCGCGTCATCGTCAGCAACAGGATCGAGCTGAGGCTGTAGTTGCCGATCACGGCGTTGCTGGCATCGCCGGCCAGCGCCGTCTTGAAGAAGCCGATGGCGAAGTCATTCGTTCCCTCGACGACCTCGTTGACCACGACCCCGTCGGCGCCCGGCGAGGTGTCGCGCTCGGAAACGTTCGCGATCCGCTCGGTCGCGCCCTGGTCGTCGGGGACGGACGCACTTGTTCCGTTGCCGCCGGAAAGCTCGGGTTCAGCAGCGGTGTCGTCCGAACTACCGCAGGCGACTGCCAGCAGCATCGCTACTACTGCGATCGCAGCTGTCTGTCTGGCCGGAGCTCCCGCACAGATTCGACGCATCGACGCCCTCCCGAGTTCCCGCCGAGACCACAAAATGGACATGTCCACGGCGAAGACGGTTGATCCGGCTAGCCCACACTGTGACGACCTCCGCACCAGCTACACGCCACAGCCCGGCGAATCGTCTAGATGATGACGGCGAGTTTTGGCTGCGTGGCGTCGCGTATGCGCGACACACTGCAGAGATTTGCGGGGAACGGGCGACCTCAGATGCCGAGCTGGTCGAGACTCGCTCGAACCGACTCCGGGGTGGCGACATGCACCGCCTGCAGGCCGGCACCGATGGCTCCATCCACGTTCTCGATGCTGTCATCGAAGAACAGAACCGACGACGGTGACACCCCGATCGCCGCCACGACGTGTTCGAATGCCTCACGGTCGGGCTTGCGGTGACCGATCCGGAAGGAAGAGAAAACCCGGGTGAAGACGTCGAGTTCGCTACCGAACCGAGCTTCACAAACCGCCCGGTGCGTCGGGTTCGAGTTGGTGAACGCGTACAGCCCGAACCGGTCTTCCGCGAGTCGCAGGAGTTCGACAACTTCCTGGTTGCAGCCGAGGTAGATGTCGTTCCAACCGTGCAGAAGTTGCGTGTCGGTCAGATCGACTCCGAGTGACCGTCGCAGGCTGTCGAGGTAGCCGTCGATGGCCAGATTCCCTCGCTCGTGCTCCTCGTACGCGGAGTCGAACGTGAAACGAGAACTGATTTCGACGACGTCGACGCCGGCCGACTCAGCCCAACTGGCCATACACCTCCCGAAGTCGACGTCGATGACGACGCCCCCGATGTCGAACAGCAGGACTTCAACGCTCTCAGGGTCGAAACTCCGCGGCTCGGTCACATCTGGAGTCTCACCAGCGTGACCGTGAGGCACAACTCGGCCATCGATGGCGAAGCAGGTGCGAGAATGGGTCGTGGGAGCGTGGGGACTTCCCACTCCGATCTCTCTGCGGTTCGTCGCGCACGCGCGTCACACCGCAGAGAAGTCAGGCATGGCCTCGTTCTGGCTGCGTGATGTCGCGTATGCGCGACACACTGCAGAAATTGAGGGTCAACCTCAGTCACAGATTCTCGGTTGAGGGCATACAACAGTTGATGAACAGGAGGCGCGACTCGGACTCGGACACGTCGCTGTCGGACGCGCAGCTTCTGGTTGGGTCGATCGACTCGGCGTCGTACTTCGCCGACCTGTACGAGCGACATGTCGATGCGGTGCTGGGCTTTCACTATCGGCGCACGGGGTGTGCTCAAACGGCGGCCGATCTGACTGCCGAGACCTTCGCGGAGGCGTTCGACTCGCGCCGCCGATTCCGCGACCTCGGTGTGCCTGCGGCCGCTTGGTTGTTCACGATCGCTCGCCGACAACTCAACCGGTTCGTCCGCCACGAAGCGGTCCGAACGAAGTACCGCCGGCGGTTCCGAGTACCTAGTTACGCGTTGGACAGCGAGGACCTTGAACGGGTCGACGCGCTGGTCGACTTCGAGAACCTGCGGGAAGAGCTGCGTCGCGCAATCGAGTCACTACCCGACGGGCAGGCCGAGGCTGTCCGCCTGCGTGTGGGGGAGCAGCTCGCCTACCCCGAGGTCGCCGACCGGTTGGGTTGTAGCGAACAAGCAGCCCGTGCACGCGTGTCGCGTGGGCTCATTCGACTAGCGGAGTTGATGGAGCCGCAATGACACAACGACCGAAATTCGTCGATCATCTGCGCCAAGATCTCCTCGACGGGTTGCCGAGACGCAACCGTCAGCGAAGACGTCGACGCCTCGCCGCCGCAGCCACCGGTGCGGTCGCGATCCTTGCCGGTGGTTGGTGGGCGTTTGCGGGAGTCTCCGACAATGACAAGAGCGTCAACGTCATCGCCGACGAGCCTGTTGCTCCTACCCCAGCCCCGATCCCCGACGACACGGCGGCACCCGAGCCAGAGCCAACCATCGCTGGGACCTCGTCCACAATTCCGTCCGCCGACGACGGATGTAGGAGCACCGAGGCTCCACCGCCGAACGCGAGCCCCGTCGGGAACGTCGCCCTACCCGGCGGGGATGTTCAACTGTTCAGCCACCTGGGGGCAAGCTCACCGATTGTGCAGGCGCGCACCGCCGACGGCTATCTGGAACCGATCGAGCTCGACGGCGCTCCACCTCCAGGGGGTATTGACTTGTTCGACGTGCTCGATCTCAATGCCGATGGCACGCCGGAGGTCCTTCTCGGTGGTTTCGGCAACACCGCACGCAACGTCGTCATTCTCGAGTGGGACGGCTGCAACTTCATCGCCGCCAGAGACTCGGCCGCCAGCAGCGAGGTCTTCCGACTACTCGTCGGTGCCGGCGGCAACTCCTGTTCACCGATCGGTTGCGCGGTGCGGGTGCGTTGCGTCGGCGGCGAACTCGAACAGGCAATCCTCGGGCCCGCCGAATCCCAGACCGAAACACCGGCGGTCACGATTCGAACATACCGATACCGTCTGACCAACGGTGTTCTGGAACAGGTTGCCTTCGACTCCAGTACCTACGACGACGCCGATGCGCTGCCACCCGACGCCCCCACGTTCGATGACGCGGATCGCGTCGACTGCCCCGCTGTTCCGACGCCCGGCGACGCTCCGGACACCCAAAGAGTCACGAGCTGGCTCGGTTTGTTCGTCGACGTCCCCAGCACCTGGACCGTCGACTCATCGCCAGTCGCCAATGAGTGGAGGGACAGCTTCGTCGGGCCTGACGGCGGCTACCTGCGAGTGAGAGCGTTCGATCGTCCAGACCGATCGCCCTTCGTTGACTCGATCGAGGACGACCTGCCGACGTTCGAACAAGCAGCCCAAGAGTTGGCGGACCTCTTCCCCGAGGAGTTCGGGACCGCTCCGGCGATCGTCGCGACAACCGTGGGCGGAAGGCCCGCCTTCGAGATAGATCCCTCAGAAGACTCCGAGGAACCCGACAAGCGCACGTTCCTCCTCGCCGGCACCTGGACTTCCAGGTTCCTCGAACTCGCGATACGAGCAGAAAGCGCAGACGCCATCCTCGGGAGTGTGACATGGGCGGAGGGTCCGCTAGCTCCCGCGCCCCCAATCGACCCAGACGGTCTTTGGGACGGCGATCTCGATATCGATCTCGATACCGGAAAGATCACGGCCGAAGGGTTCAACGAATACGTCGAGGCCAACCAGCCCACGTGGGCCGACTCCCCGTCAACCGCCTCGTCGGCGCTTGTCAGATACACCGGGCCCGAATGGCCGCCGGAAGTCGCAACCATCTCGATCGAACAGGTCGACGTCAATACCTGGCTGACAGAGTTCACTCGCGGACCCCTGCCGGACGACTCCGCCGGCGCCGTCCGATACGAACTCCGGTTCGCCACAGCCGGCGACGGCAGACTGCGCTTCGCGCGTGGGCAAATGACATGGCGGTGCGCACGCGGATTGGACACAACAACATTCCACAACACGCCCTGCCCTTGACCGAGCCGACACCGACAGAATGTGGCGGCAGTCGCCGGCGGCGCGGCAGTTGCCGAACCCGGCCTCGTTCTGGCTGCAAGCTGTCGCGCATGAGCGACGGACCGCAGAAGAGTTGGCCTCGGCCTCGTTCTAGCTGCGAGACGTCGCGCATGCGCGACGGTTCGCAGAGATTGCAAGGCCCCGAACTCGTCCTCGTGTAACGCCGCTGGCTGCGAGCGGCACTATGTCGGTAGGTGGTGGTCAACTCCCGATGACAATTTGGCGCCGGACGACACGTGGGTGATCAGGCTGTTGAGTTTGCCGAGTTCTATGACGCTCATGAGCAGTCGACCCTTGCGTTCTTCCAGTCGAGCGTGTTCTGTCCACACACCGCTGCCGACCTTGCGGCCGAGACCTTTTCGCAAGCACTGCTTTCGTGGTCTTCGTTTCGGGGCGACAGCAGCCGTGCGACCTGGCTGAGAGGAATCGCGCGCCATCAGCTCTCCCATTTCTGGCGAAACGAAGCGGTCTCGAAACGAGCCCAGCAGCGTCTCGGAATGCGGGATCTCGACCACTCGTCGGACTCCCTCGACCGGATTGAACAACTTGTCGACAGCGAGTCACTTCGCCGCGACGTCATCCGAGCGCTCGATGAACTGACCCGAACCGAAGGCGCCGCGCTCGAGCTCCGCATCATCGACGAACTCTCCTACGCGGAGGTGGCGAAACGGCTCGGGTGCACCGAGGGGGCGGCGCGGGTCCGTGTCTCTCGTGGCCTCGTCCATCTGAGAGACGAGTTGGTGCAATCTCACAAGATCGAAACGGGGTATGAGAATGAGTGAGCGGACCCTTCTTCCCGAGCTCCGCGCGGCTCTCATCGACAGGGCAGCCGGCCTCTCCCGGTCACCAACCTCGGAGGCGGCGACCCTCGAACGCGGCGACCCCGACCTCAAGCTCGGCACGTCGTCGAATCCCGATGGACGTCGTTCGCCACGGCGTGCACTGTTGGTTGGGGCCGTTCTCGTCGTTGTTGTCGCAGCGATCGGGTTCGCGCGACTCGCCCAGGACGGCGAGGATCGCCCGGGTGTCGCGACAATCCCGAACAGCCCGTCGGTGATGGCGCCGGAGGAGCCGAGCAGCTCAATCTCAGCAGTGACGCCACCTGGGCCCTTGCTGAAGGAGGCGCCCATCGGCGGCAACTTCTTGGTGTTCGAATCCGAGCCCGACAACCTCGACTTTGCGAACGAGATCCTGGATCCGGCGGAGGCGTGCGGCGAACGTCAACGCGGCGGCAGCACGTCGCAACCGATCCCGGGCCTCGAACCACTCGCCGCCCTGCGGCTCGACGATGTGGTGGTCTGCCTCCACCAGAGAGCTCGTGGCAATCTCATCCATACCGAGTTCACGGTTGACGATGTAGTCGAGTCAACGACGCTGTCCGACGATTGCAGCGGCCCCAACCGAGGGCTCGGGCTTCTTGGCACTACTCGGCAACTCGACGATGACCGATCCATCTCCTTCGGAACCGCCCCAGTCGCTGCGTTCGCCCTCGGACCCGACCGTCCGCCATACACCGGTCTCTCACGCATTGCACCTGCAGGCGATCGCGTCGGGCTGTACGCCAAATGGCCATCTCCGTCATCGACGGCCACGAGCAGTGCGATCTACATCACTGCGGACAGGCTGGGCGATATCCCCGAACCGGTCCTCGATATCGACGCTTGTCCCGACGACGCTCCGCCGCCGGTACAAAACCAAGCGGAACCGGGCGTCCGCCACGGAACCATTTCGGTGCCGAGCTACGACGGCCCGGCGACCACCGATGCCCTTATCGCCGCGTTTGAGGGGTGGATAGAATGCCTCGAAGAGACCGGTCTCGTCATCGCTTCTGCGGAGCTCCGCGTGAGCGAATACAACGTCCAGGCTGATTGGTCGTCACAAGGCGACAACCAGCGCCCCGACGATTACAGCGACGACCCGGATGAGCTTGATCGTGTGCGCAGGACTTGCCAAGTCGACTTTCTAGCCGTTCAGAGCGCGTGGACGGACAGCGAAAGAGAGGATCTGCCTGCCGAGGTGGAGGAGCGGATCGATGGCGAGTGCGGGCACGTCGAGCTCCAGGACAGAGGCCTATGTGAGGACCGGATCAGGAGCGAGGTCGAGGCGCTGTCGATGAAGACCGTTTACCGCCGCTAGGCACCTCCGGTTGATCGGACTTGGCTCGCTGCGCTGCTGGTGGCCACGTCGACTACGAACGCATGGGAAGCGCAGTGACCGCAAGTGGTGCGAGTCCCTCTGAGCGGCTGTCGAGCTCGAGGTAGCAGTTGCCGCACGAGTCGACGCTGGCCGGAATGGTCATCGCGTGGATGCCGTCGCCCACATCGAAGTCGATGTATCCGCATCCCCACGGTGACGTCGGGTTGCAGACACCGATGGCACTCACGAATCCCTCCGGGAGGTTGTCGACCTTGACCTCGATGACGTCGCCGGCTGCGTGTGGACCCGGGGTGACTATCTCTAGAGAGGGACGGGGAGCAACGCTGAGCCGCTCCCAACGAGGAATCAGTGCAGCGGTGCCCCATTCGCTGCCGCCGGTCGACATGCGTAGGTAACAGACCTGTTCTGCACAATCGGTCCATCCCCAGTAGCCAAAGAACTCGCGGTTGGGCTGTATGGAGAATCGACCGTTCGTGAACTGTTCGTCGGTACGAATGGCGTCACAGTTCGTCGCGCTGGCCGCCATCCCACCGAAGGTCAGCCACAGGCTCTGGCCCCGCGGGTCAACCATTGGTTCGCCTGTTCCGAACGCGCAGCGCTGGACGCTTGTCACCGAGCCAGCGAGCTCTCCGTAGATTGCGTACACGCCGGGTTCCTCGGTCAGCTCGATGTTGATTTGTTCGTGCCGGTTCGGGGGCTCGCTTGTGAACTCCAGTCGGGCCGATGCGAGCACATCGCCTCCCTCAATGGGCTGCGCCAGGAACCGGCAGTGAACGTTTGGCTCGGCGCAGCTTCGGTAGCCGGCGCCTGTGAACACGTCGCCGTCCAGTTCGAACACCCGCTTGATCTGGTCGTCCTCGATCTCGGTGGGCCCGACGGAGGAAGTGAGCGAGTCGACATCGCAGCTCTCCCCGGCGATTCCGTCCACCGTCGCGCAGATCATCGGCCGGTCGTTGAACGGGTCATCGCTCAGTGAGCGATCAAACGAGACGGCGACTTTGTCGCCTGGCTCGTAGGGGCCGGCGGGATCCACGGTGAGTGCAAGATCGAGGGATCCGACTGCGTCGAGCTCGGTGAACGCTAGTGGAGCGCCGAGTTCGACCTCACCAACATCGGCAGACGCCTTCAAGACCAAGAAGCAGTCACTGCAGGACTCGACGTTGCGACCGACCTTGACCGCGTGGACACCATCCTCGCGTCTCTCATCCGAGTACGCACACGCGGATTGAGATGCGGGATTGCATAGCCCGATCTGCCCTGAGACTCCCGCCGGGAGGTTCGCAACCTCGACCTCGATTTCAACGCCTGCCTCGAATGGGCCCTGGCTCTGGACCGTCAACCTGGGCGGTGGTTTGGGTGCTAGGCGGTCGTCCTTGGGAAGTGTCGCAGCGACGATGTTCTCCTCGTCAGCGGAGACCAACACGAAGCACGATGATTCGCAATCAGACCACCCGAGTACCCCGAACATCCCGCGCTGGTCGAGCATCGGCTCCCGAATCGCGGTCGGCGCCGTCGAAACTTCGGTCGGCTCGACGAGGCCGAGCCGACGGCAGTTGACGACCAGGTGGGGAGGCAGATCGGGTGGCGGGAACGAGACCCCACTCGGAAAGCTGGCTAACTCACCAGGACCGAATGAGCACAGCATGATGTGATACGGCCCCTCGGCCGCCTGTCCTTCGGTCGACCCAACCGTCACCGAGTACTCGCCCGGCGCCTCGGACAGAGCTACTTCGAGCGAAAGCTGACGATTCGGCTCAGACTCGTCGAACTCGAGTTCCTCGGACAGCACGGCCGAACCACTGAGGCCGATGACTTCCAGACGACAGCTGACAGAGGCATCGTTGCATCGTCGGTATCCATCACCGGTGAAGACATCGCTGTTGAGAGTCACGACCCAGAACAGCCTCAGGCCGTCGTCGCCATGCGAGGATTGCGTCCTTGCCTGCGGGGGCACGACGTCGCAGTAGTCCCCTTGGTTCTGCCCGGCCGAAACGGTCGCGCACAGGGTTGGTTCGGGATTCCACTGCGATCCGACATCATCTTTGAGAGCTGAAACGACAACGTCCTGGCCAGCGCGATACGGGCCTGCCGGCAGGATGGTCAGGACGCCTCGCTCATTGGGCTGGACGGGCCTCGCATCGAAAGTCGGTGCAGAGGTCGTCACTGTCGGATCGGTCGTCGGTTCGCTACCGCTCGGCGTAGTCGCCACCACGGTTGCGCCGTCGTCGTCTCCCGACGTCAACGACACGATGCCCCACAGACCCAACGCAGCGGCCGCGGCTGCTCCCGCAACCCAGAACAACCGGCGAGTCTGAGACCGGTCCTGCTTTCCCGGTTCGTTGTTCGCCCAGTCGGCCTCGACCTCCGCAGCTTCGCGCGCAGTCGCCTGAGACCCATCGCCTTCGTGACTGGCGGACTGTCTGCCAATCTCGGGGAGTGCGGACCTCGCGGCCGCGATCATCTCGGAGTTGTCGCCGACCTCTGGGCGCAGTTGTCGAACGAGGTCGATCGGATCGCTCATCGAGCTGACCCTTCGTCGGTAGGGGTGGGCGGTCCGTCGGGTACTTCCCCGAAGCGATCGTCGAGTTCACGCAGAGTCTTGCGCGCTCGGTTGAGCCGCGACCGGACCGTCCCGGTTGGAATGCCCAGGGCCTCCGCGATCTCCGAGTAGCTGAGGTCCTGCCATGCATACAGATACACGACCTCACGATCTCGTTCTGGCAACGCCTCGACGACATCGATGACCCGCTGGGCCAGCGATGCCGACGCGTCTGCATCGACGAACCCCTCCTCGAACGATGTAGGGGCTGGGCGGGTCAGCGAGGCACGTGCGTAGGCGGCCTTCTGACGTGCGTTCGATCGGTAGTGCTTCATGACGAGGTTGGCGGCGATGCCGTAGAGCCACGGCAGGCAGCTCGTCCGGTCGGTTTCGAACCGTGCCCTGAGCTCGAACGCGGTGCGAAAAAGGTCTCCCAACAGCTCCTCGGCATCGACCCGTCCAACACGGCGCACGATGTAGCTGAGAAGGGCCGGGGCGTGCCGGTCGTAGATCTCCCCGAATACCGCTGGGTCGTCGAGCGACGCTTCGATCAAGGCTGCGTCGCACTCGAGATCAGACCCCACGACCTTCCTTTCCCGAACCACCCAGAAGGTTCACGCCGTGCTAGCGCGCGCTAGGTCGGTCTAGATGGTTGCGCTCGCCGTGAGTTGACACGTGCTCCTTCGCTGTGGTCGGGCTCGACCACAGCTTAATGACGGCCTGTGACAGTCACGTCTCGCGCTCGGCTGACCACGTCACGTGGCGAAGGCGCGTCCGCAGACGCGAGTGCCTGGTCCCGCGGGGCCAGGGCTGTCTAGCAAGGGGTGAAGGCCACTGCGGTGTTGGTGTTCTCGATTGTGAATTGGATTCGGTCTTCTGCGAGGCGTTCGACCCTACCGAAGGCGTATTCCGACGGTCCGTCCTCGACTGCGACCTCCCGGATTGGCCAATCGGTGGTGTCGGGCTGGTCGGTCGGCGCCCAGGGGATGTCGTCAATGTGCATGTAGCCGCAACCTCCGACTGGCCACGCATATCGCTGCTCTGTTCCAACCGGGAGCCCCTCGTCGGCATCGAAATAGGGAACTGGCTGCTCGGGAGCCGGATAGTCGGGCGGATCCGTGGTCGGTGGCACCGGGTCTCCGGTCCATCTGTTGACCGTTATCGGTCCCCACCCGCTCTCGTCGAGCGGTCTGTTCCACAAAGCGATTCGGCCGTCGGCTGTCATGAAGAGTTCGTGATCCAGTCCTGACGGTGATGCGCCCAGGTCGGGCCCGCCGACGAGATCGGTCCATTCGATCCCGTCGGCGCTGGTGACGAGAACCTCTTCGGTTTGGGCGCAGCTGTCGACGTCGTCGAAGCAGTAGTGAGGGTTCGCTCGGATCTCACGACGCAGCTTCCCATAGAAGCGGCCCGTGGCCGAGTCGACGATTCCCGAGATCCGTGTGTCCCCGTCGCCCCACTGGCCGAAGTCACGTTCGAGCTCGGTCCACTCGCCGTCGGCGAATCGAAGTGGCGAACGTGGCTCGAGAACCGGATGACTGAAGTCGACGGAATTGCTGTGGTCGGGCATGAACACGACAGAGCCTGCCACCGCGGCCGCGCTGCCATATGGACCGGCGGCGGTGTCTCGTTTCCACGTCGAACCGCCGTCGGTCGAAGCCCAAACGACGAGGGCTGCCCCGTCGTCGTCCCTTTCTGTCGCATGGGCCCAGAGGGTGCCTCGACCGTCGGAGACCATTGTGATCCAAGTCCCAGGGTCGGCCTGGGGAAGCGCGACCGGTTCCCACGACGACAGCTCGGTTGTCCGTGCAGGCGTATTCGGCTGCGTGAGGGCTCCGTCGGTCGCCACATCCGCGACTACGGTATTGTCCGAAACCGTCAGCGTGACCAGGCGCTGGAACGGCTCGGTCAGCAGTGGGTCATCGACCTCTGCCCACGTCTTGCCGTCGTCGCCGGTTGCCAGGAGGAAGCTTCGCTCAACCTCTGAACCGCTGTCAGTTCTCACCTGGCCTGAAGCGCCGACGAGCACCTTGTCGTCGAACTCGACGATTGTGTTGAAGCGCATGAATCGCTGCTCTGGTGTCCAGGGGTCGAGGTAGACGAACTCGAAGTTCTCCAGGTCTGTACTGCGCCAAATGATTGGGCGTCCGCCTAGGTTGCCGGCTGCCCAGTAGGCGCCCGCAGCGCTTGCTATCACCTGTACGTCGGCGAGAGACTGCTGAGTCCGATCGCCGCCGAGCTCGAACTGCGGTTCGATCGTTATCCAGTCGCCGACGACCTGCGGTTCTGAGGTCGTCGTCGACCGCTGGTCCAAGGCGAGCGCTGCACCCCCGGTGGAGATCGGGTTCGACGAGCCGTTCGAGCTGCAGCTCGAGGCGATGACCCCGAGCGACAGCAGCAAGAGCCACGCTCGATACACCACAAGCGCCACAATACGCCGGCCCAGGCCTCAACATGCGTCGGTGCCACGCGTTCGCGGTGCTGCGGGCAGGACGAAGGCGGAGCACGGTCCGATCGTGTCAGGCGCAGATGTGCTCTGGGGGTTCGGTGCGAGGATGGAGTGTGGCGACTACGCCCTCGCCTTCGATGATGAACGACACCTCGTCGGAGCTCTCGAGCCGGACGCGGCCATAGGCGAATTCCGAAGGCCCGTCGATCGCCGTGCCTTCTTGGATCGGCCAGCCAGTGGTGTCGAGTTCCTCGTCTGGCTCCCAGCTGATGCCGTTGATGGACATGCCGCCACAGACGCCGAGCGCATACGCGTAGCGGTACTCCTCACCGATCTTGAGTGTCCCACCATCGAAGAATGGGATTGGTGCTTCGGCGGGCTCGTATCCGGGCGGATCGGTATTGTGTGGCGCATCCGGGCCGGTCCAGCGCCGGAACCGTAGAGGGCCTTCCTCGAGTTCGACCCACCACACGATCAGCTCGCCGCTGTTGGCTGTTTCGAGCTGAATCCGTTCGGTTGTCGGCCCGGGCCATTCGACATCGAGCCACGTCCGGCCGTCGATGCTCGTGACCAGGGCGAGTTCGAGCTCTTGACACGTCGTCACGTCGACATAGCAGTGGTGCGGGTCGGCTCTCAAGAGGCGTGAAGCCACGGCGTAGTTCCTGCCGGTCTCGTCGTCGAACGCAGTTGGGTGGAGCCCGGTGAAGCCGTCGCCCCATTGACCGAGATCGGGCTCGGTCAGGGTCCACTCACCGAGCGGGTTGTACCAGACCTGTCCAGGGTGGGGTGACAGGAAGTGGGACTGGGCGCAGCAGAGGAGCTCCGCTTCTGGGATGGCCAGCACTCCGTCGCTGAGCACTTGAATCTGTCTCAGCGGTTCATTCAGTTCGGCCTGTTCGAACGATTCCGCGCCGTCATTGGACCACCAGAGCCGCGATGTCGTGTCGCCTTCCGACGGGCCTGCCAGCGCGACCAGAGTGCCTTCTCGCGTGGTTGCCCAAGCCGCCCACGGTTCGGGCCCGGCATCGGGCAATTCGATCGGCTCCCACGTCTTGAAGTCACGCGTCTTGAGGGGGATTGGCCGAGGTTCCTCGGGGTCTTCCGTGACGAGCTGGACGACCAAGGTGTCGGCCGACGCGGCCATCGAGCTGAGGCGACGGTTGCTCTCGGATAGAACCGGGTTCTCGATGGAATGCCAGCTTCGACCGTCATCATCGGACACGAACAGAAACGCCCGGCCACGCTCCTCATCGGCTTGAGTTTCGGCACCGGTTCCGCCCACGACGAGTGTGTCCTCCATCTCCACCAAGTTCGTGACCGAATGCATCCACCGGTTCGGCTCATCCCTGTTCGTTGGGCCTTCGTGGTAGACCACCGTCCAAGAATCGAGGTCTCGGGACCGCCAGATGGTTGCTCGGCCCAGATAGGTGCCCGCAACAAGCCACGACTCGCCTGTGTGGAACAGCTGGGCAGGTTCGATCCCGGAGGGGTCCGGCGCAGAGTTCGCGTTTTCGATCTCGGGGACCGGCAGGTCGACGTCGCGCACCGCCTCCCACCGGCCATCGATCATCTGCGCGGACGTCGATGGCACGGCGCTGGTAGCGGCCTCATCCGCAGCTCGCCCAGCGTTTCCACCAGCATCGCTGCACGCTGCAGCCGCCAGAACGGCAAGGCTGACCGTGAGACACGCCAGACGGGAACGCATCTCAAAGTGTCGCGCGGAAAGAGCCATGACTATGCGCGTGGTGCCCAATCTTGGAAACCCGCTCCCGGCCCCGCGATTTGCGGGCTTCGATTGCCGTGAGTCGTCCCGACCGCCGCACTACGGGTCTGTCATTGGCTGGTCGTCGGCCGGGTCATCGCTCAACGACCGATCGTATGAGACGGTCACTTCGTCGCCGGTTCGTAGGGGCCGGCGGATCGAGATTTATGTCGGTCTCCAACTACGAGCCGAGATTGAGCGGCGTGACGGCGAGCGGTCGGATGCCGGTGTCGGCGACCGAGAGGGCAAGCACGCAGGCGCCGCACGCCGTAGATGGGATTGTGTACTCGTGAACGCCGTTGGTGAGATCGCGCGCGGTATCGACGTACCCACACCCACGCTCGATGGTCGTCGGGCAGAGCCCGATGTCGACCCGCACTTCGGGGTGTAACCCGGATATCTCGATTTCGATCGAGTCACCGGCCCGGTGCGGAGCCGGACTTCGCACGGTGATGGCTGGGATCGGGGTGGACGCGAGCCGTTCATCGATGGGCATCACTTGGTCGACGACTCGGTCGTCGACGTATTCGACCCGTACGTAACAGGCTGAGCGCAAGCAATCCGACCAACCCGCGTATCCGTAGAACCCTCGGGTGTGGAGCAACTGCCAGGTCTGCCCTTGTGGCTCGTCGCCCAGGTACTCGGCGCCGACGACGCGGTCGCAGTTTATCCATGGCTGGACACCGACGGGTTCACCCCACAGTGGGAGTTCGACCCCCCTGGGGTTCGGTTGAGCAGGCCCAAGCGAGCAGACTTCTAGGGACGCGATCGCTAGGCCGTCACCTCTGAGAGTGTAGGAACCGGGGATGTCTGCGACCTCGATGCTGACCAACTCGGGCCGTTGATCGGCGGGACCGCTGAACTCGAGTGTCGGCGAGGTGGCGATCTGTCTAGTCGACGTGCCCGAGAACACCGAGAACCAGCAGGTGACCTCGACGTCGATGCAGTTCCTGTAGCCCTGTGAGGTGAATACATCTCCGTCGACGGTGACTTCCCAAACCCAGCCGTCGCCCTGCGGTGAACCCAAGACCGGGCTTTGTCGTGTCCCCGGTCTGGTCGCAGAACCTCGCTTCGACTCCGTCGATCGTCGCGCACAGGAACACGTCGTCGATGTACTCCTCATCGATGGCCGAGTCACCTGCGGTGACCGCGACTGTCGAACCCGGTTTGATCGGTCCAACAGGTTCGATTGTGAGCACATCTAGTGGCTCGGTCTCCTCGGAACCGACGGTCGTTGGCGCCGTCTTCGGTGCGGTGTCGCTCGGTGTCGTGGCTACCACGGTTGTTTCGTCGTCGTCCCCGGTCGTCAACGACACGATGCCCCACCACAAGAGAATCACGACTTCGAACTGTCGCTTCGACAACGCTCGGATCGCTGTCCACAGCTCGGCGTTCGAGAACACAGGCTCGGGCTCGCTTTGTCGCCTGTGCGCTGCAAGTCGGCGGAGGGCTCGCCGCTCTCAGCCGAGGCGACGCCAACGCGAGACCGATCGGTTGAGCACCGCTCGACGGGCCCAGCCCAGGGCGTCTTCGTAACCGCTCAGCTGATTCCACCGTCGGTGTGCGTCGGTCATCACGTCTTGAACGAGGTCCTCGGCCGCGCTGATGTCGCCTGTACGTGCGAGAGCGAGACGACGTAGCGCCGGGTACGCGTCCCGGTAGAAGTCCTCGAACCGCTCGATCGCTCCAGCCTTCCCACGTCCACCTGCAAGTGCTCACACCACTATGACTCGCACCACCTCGCCGAAGTCGGTACACGGTCGCGAAGCGAACCTCCTCGGTGTCCAGGTTCAGCGGTGGGACGCTTACTGGCACTCAACAGCAAGAGCTCGAGATTCCCGGCCCGTGGTGCGCGCGTGGTTCACTCGATGCTCTATCGGGTGTGGAGCAATCGCAGGTGGCTGATCCAGACGTCGCCGATTTCGACGAGTTTGTGCGGCTCGCCAAGCCTCGGCTCGTGCGCGCGCTCGTCGCAGTTCGGGGTGACGACGCAGTCGACGGCGCCGCCGAGGCGTTGGCCTATGCGTGGGAGCACTGGGACGAAGTGTGCGCGATGCGGAACCCGGTCGGCTACCTCTATCGCGTTGGCCAGTCGAAGACTCGGCGTCGGAGACGACCTGTCCTGCCAGCACCAGAAGCCATCGGGCTGCCCGATGTCGAGCCCCGGCTCATTCCGGCGCTCCTTCGGCTGCCATACACCCAGCGTGTCGCCGTTTGGCTGGTCCATGGGTGCGGTTGGAAGTACTCGGAAGTAGCGGAGGCGCTCGAGACGAGCACGTCGATGGTCGGCAACCACCTGTCACGTGGGCTCGACCACCTTCGAAAGGAACTGGAGTCAGACGGCCATGAATGAAATAGAGGACCAGCTGCAGCGCTATGGCGCTGCCGTCGAACGCGAGATGCTGAGTCGAGCCGACGATGCTCCGGAGCCTGGTGCCGCGTCGCCACGCAGGCGTCGGGTCCTAACCATCGCCGCCGCGATTGCGGCCCTAGCCGTATCGGCAGGGACGTTTTGGGTGTCGCGGAGCGGCGACGATGGTGTTCAGGTTGCAACAACCACCGTTGTGCCGAGCATCGTTACTGACGAGACCGAACCGGCCGAAGCTGAGCCGACCGGGGTCTTCGGAACGGCCACCGACTCGGTTCTGCTGTTCTCCGACGGGATAGATGGTGTGACTGCGATCGACCTCGACCGCCGCCTCGCTAGCCGGCGCGTTGTAGAGGGAGCGCTGGCTGGCGACCCGCGCTACACGCTGACAAGAACCGCCGGTCGCTTCATCGTTGGCTGGGGTGAGGTGTACGCGGCGAGCCTCGACGACACTCCCTCGGTGAAGATTGCGGACACGGCGGTCTACACACCAGCGGCCGAAGAAGGTGAGGTTTGGGTGGTGAGTTGGGACGACGGTCGCCTCGGAATCGGTTCGTCGACTCTGCAACGAGTTCGCGTGGACGGCATGGTCACGTACTCGTCGCCGAGGTTCGATCTGACTGGCCTCCAACCAGTGCTAGGGGTTCCTGGGGGTCTGGCAGGAAACATGGGCGTGGGAGTTGCCGTGTGGGACGCCGAGAGCGACGGCACGGGAAGCCCGCTCGGGCCTGGCCCCGCGGTGGCGATCAGCTCGGATGGCCGATCGCTTGCATGGTGCAGATCAACCTGTGCCGAAACCCACGTCGTCGAGCTCGAGAAGAAGGGTGCGGCCACCGGCCCGTTTGTCAGCCCAGGCGACCAGCAGATCGCCCTGTCGCCAGATGGGGATCGATTGGCGGTTCTCAGACCGGTCGGGGACAGTGCGCAGCTCGTGGTGGTCGACCGTCGAACGTCTGAGGAGGTCGTGATTGCGCGTGACCTGAACGAGTTCGGTGCGCTCCAGTGGGCGCAAGACGGTCGGCAACTGTTCTACACCGACAACTGGCATCTCCAGACCACGCGCATCGGTCGATACGAGACCACAGAGCACACCTGGGAACTCGCCTCGGTTCCGGTGGGTGACGTGCAATCGGCAATCGTGCTCGATCGAGACGAGACCGCCGAGCTCTTCAGCACCGACCTTGTTCCTGCCGCCGCCTGCCCCGGTGCCGGCGGCACCTATCCCAGCGGCCGGGAAGGCACGTGCACGTTCGCTTTCGAGTCTGATCTGCCGGAACTCGAGAAGGTCGGCTCCAAGGTCATCGTCGAGACCACGAAGGTCACGGGCGGCGACAACGGAACCACCGAGGTCGTGATGGAGTTCGATCGTCCGTTGCCCAACGGCGACGTCCGATACGTCGAGGACATCAGGGCCCTAGGCGACGTCGACGAGATCGTCTACACGATTCAACATGCGCGGTCTGTGCATGTGTGCGACTCGGTCCATTCGTTTCCACCGCCCGCTGAGGGGACCATTGACCTTCTGATCCCCGCTGATTGGTTCGCGGAGGTGGACGGTGCCCACACGAGCGAACTCGACCTCACCAACAACCCTGCGAAGTTCGTCGTCTGCGGCCCTCACGAGCGCTACTTCCAGTATTCGATCTGGGGACCGGAATCCGTCGATCTCGATTCAGTGACGGTGGAAGTCGACGCGGCCCGTACACGGCTCTCTGTCGAGATCGAGCCGGGTGAAGCCAAGCCCTCAGAGCTGGCACCCGATGTTGCCGCGGCGGCGGAGGCGCTCGTACTCGACTTTCTGGACGACCTGCGGCGCGGCGATCTCGACGCAGCAGCACGGAAGTGGAACGGATATCCCGAAACGAATCCCGAAGCGTCGGCAACAGACCGTGTCCCGTTCATTGAAGCGCTCCTCTCAGATTCCGCTTTCGCTTCCCTGCTGGAGGCCGACGTGCAGACCTTTGTCAACGCCTCATCGGAATGGCCCGACGCATCTCCGGTCGTCACCGTCCTCGCACCAGCTGGCGCGCACGGCCCCGCAGTTGCCGTCGGATTCCTGGTCGGAGACTCCGACCTTGGGTACCCGGTCGAGGGGGGCGAACCAGATCAGATGTGGATCTATCGACTGCCGAGCGTCGCGGATCGGCCCGATGAAGTCGGCTCGGTCGTTGAGCCCGGCGAGGAAATCGTCCTGCCCACCGTGCCAGTCGAGGGTGTCGCCCGCGCCTACCTCAATGGCACCGAGATCCCCGCGACCGTCGATTACACCGGCTCCACCACCTCGATACAGATTCCAGATTCGGTCGAGGGCACGGTCGCGATAACCGTGTCGTTGGCCACGCCCGAATTGTCGGCTGTGCGGGCGTTTGCACTGACGATCGGCGATTCGTAGTCGATATAGCGAGCCATCTCAGCGCGCTCAACCGTGTTTCGGTCGCCAACCGAGCGGGCCCTGTCGGCGGTGGTGTCGGGCACCTCAGGGGGGAATTTCGATGAGCAACCCTGGGGAATTTCAGCGAGCGGCGTCACGAGCCGGACAGAGCGCCGTTCTGACGGGGCTTATGTCACGACAGCGCACCGGGTGGATGGTTCTCGGCTGGCTTGAACACCCGGCTTCCGTAGGGGGCGTGTGGGTGCAAGTCTCACCAGGGCACCAACGGTGCGCGGGCGCCGGTTGGGGTGAGTTGCCCCGACTGAAGCCCGGGTCTGTTAGCTCAGTGTTGCGACGGCGGCTGCGACACCTATGACCGAGGCGATGTGTGTCATCACGAGGATCCTTAGCTGGGAGGCCATGTCGGTGCGGATGGCGGCGAACTCGGTTTGCGTCTCCGCGCGCAGGGTCTTCAATTCTGCGTCGATCTGGATTCTGGTGTTGTCGAGGTCGGCTTTGGTTGCCAGCTCGTCGTAGTCCACGGGTGGTAGCGCTTTCATGAGCACCCTGGTCTCGCGTCCGCCGATGGTGTCGGTGAGCGCCACGCGCAGGGCGAGTCGGTCTTCTTCGTTGATTGCCATTATGAACCGTCCGGTCGTCGTGGTCTATCGATGGGGGAGCGGTGTTGGCCGTTCGCTCCGACCGGCTCTGGCACAACATCTATTGAGAGCGACAATACGGACGAGGTGTGACAACGGATCCGCGACGCAGTCGACGACGGGAACAGCGGTGTTCTGGCATCGTCGTAGGCTTGATGAAGAAGATTGCTCGGTCAGTACGCACGCACCACGGACGTGGTCGTCAATGCAGGGCAAACAAGGGCGACAGTCGCGGCAGGCGGTCCCGATGGCTGCGAGTCGATCGAGACTGTTTTCGCGTCCAAGGCCGATTCCGAGACTCGTCTAACCACCTAGCGACCGGCGCTGTGGTCGGGCTCGACCACAGCCTAACGAGGGCCTGTGACAGTCACGTTTCGCGCTTGATTGACCACGTCGTGTAGCGAAGGCGCGTCCGAGGACGCGTCTTGGCCTGGCCCCGCGGGGCCAGGGCGCTGAGTGTCGGACGGCGGCGTTCATGGGCTGCGGCCGCTTCGGCAGGAGTGAGCTGGCGGACGACACGAGGCAGTAATCTTACTGGTAGGATTCCTACATGAAGGTTACCGAGAAGGGTCAAGTCACGATTCCGAAGGAGCTCCGAGACGAGCTCGGCATCCGCGCGGGTACCGAGGTTGAGTTCGAGCGCAGCGACGACACGATCGTCGTGCGCAAATCCAGTCGCGAGCCGACCCGGGGACGGCGCCTTGTCGAACGCCTTCGCGGTCGTGGTGACGTCGCCATGACAACCGACGAAATCATGGCGCTAACTCGCGAAACCTGATGTCTCACGGGACACTGGTCGACAGCAATGTGCTGCTGGACATCCTGACCGATGACCGGGCCTGGCGAGACTGGTCTGGCGATGCCCTGGCCGAAGCGGCCGAGGTCGGTCCCGTTTACATCAACCCGGTCATCTACGCAGAGGTGTCGGTGCGGTTCACAACCGTCGAGGCTCTCGAGGACGCGCTCCCGGTCGCGGACTACCGGCGCGAGCCCATACCTTGGGCAGCCGCGTTTCTGGCGGGCAAAGTGTTCCTTGACTATCGCCGTAACCAGGGCACGAAGTCGGCGCCGCTTCCAGACTTCTTCATCGGTGCACACGCGGCGGTCGCGGGTCTCGCTCTGCTCACCCGCGACGTCGGGCGGTACGCGACCTACTTCCCAACTGTGCCGCTGGTCGCGCCGACCGACTGAATTGATCTGCCAGCTGGCGACAATCACGGCGGTCGTGTCCGGCCTGGCCTTTGCCAACTCACGAACGAATTCGATCGCCGCGGAGTTGATCGCGCTCAACTCGTCGAGCGTCCAGCCCTGGCGCGTGGCTTCTGCGTCTACCACCCACCGGCAGGGGCCAACTGGCGTGTCAAGGAGATCTGGACGGCAAAAGTAGGACGCAATAGTCGGCCGGTCTTGATCCTGACCAGAACCGGTGTCATCGATGTTCGCACGCTGGTGACCGTTGCCGAGATCACTTCGTCGCCGCGCGGGATGGAAGCCGAGGTTCCGCTCGATGGCGAGGCCGGCCCCGAACGTGCGTCGGTCGTCAACTGCGACGGGGTCCACACTGTCGCGCAGTCGATGTTGACTGCGCGTGTGGGGTCGGTCGACAACGAGACGATGCTCCGAGTCTGCGACGCCGTGGCGTACGCCATCGGTTGCTGAGCCGCCGCAGATGCCGAGCTCGGCCAAATTGCTGAGGGTTTGCGACAAGGAGTGTCGCAAAGTCGCAGCAATTTCGGGGACAATCTGCGGGTCAGCCCGAGCCCGGGTGGCGGAATGGTAGACGCAGGGGGCTTAAACCCCCCGGCACCCTCAGGGTGCGTGTGAGTTCAAGTCTCACCCCGGGCACGGCGTTGGCATCCAAGGAGCTACGCGCGGCGATGGTCGACAGCGTTCACCCCGGGGAGGCTTTCGAAGGCGCGGCGATCAGCGCTGACGATGGTGCGCCCGGCAGCGGCAGCTGTCGCGGCGATGATGAGGTCGTGGGCGCCGCGGGGCCGGCCGGCTTTGCGAACGGCGGCTAGAAGGTCCGCGTGCCGCAGGGCGACAGACTCGTCGTAGGGCAGGATTGGTATCGACGCAACAACCTCGTCGACATATGCCTGACGTCGCGGCCTTTGGCGGGCCGTCGCCAACGCGACGCCGCCGGTGAGCTCGGCCAGGGTGGTTGCTGCAATCGCGACGTCGTCATCATCATCGATCAAATGGTCGAGATCGGCGGTAGTTCGTTCCGCGTCGATGAGGAAGGTGGTGTCGAGAAGCAGGAGCGTCACGGGCGGCTATCGATCTCGAGCAAGTCCCTGATCCCGTCGAGGTCTCCGGTCCAGCGAGCATCCGGCCGGTGCCTGCGAAGGAGAGCCTTGGCGTCGGCACCGCGGCCTCGCGTGACCGGTTCGATATGGGCGACTGCCTTACCGCGACGGGTGATGGTGTAGCGCTCGCCGCCGTGTTCGACAGCATCGAGTAGATCAGCGAACTTGCGAGCGGCTTCGGTTGCCGTGACTTCAGACATAGAATCAGATTATCAGAGTTGAGGTTCCGTCGGCGTTCGGTGGCAACCCATGGGCGCGGATGTGGCGCTCGGGAATGTCGGGGCACGATGCCGTCGGGGCGTGAGATGCTCGTTGCTGTGACCGACGCTCGTCTCATCGTGGTGACTGGCATCATGGCCGCCGGTAAGTCGACGGTCGCGCAGGCGCTCGCCGAGCGATTCCCAAAGAGCGCCCACGTTCGCGGCGACCACTACCGCCGCTCGATCGTGCAGGGCCGTCTCGAGATGTCTCCCGACCCGAGTCCAGAGGCTCTCGAACAGCTAAGGCTTCGCTACCGCATCGCTCTCTCCGTCGCCGAGCACTATCACGCGGCTGGGTTCACGACCGTCCTCCAGGACATCATCATCGGACCCATGCTCGACGAATTCGTCGCAATGGTCTCACGGCGACCGTTCTCGCTCATCGTCCTCACACCCTCACCATCTGCAGTGTCGGACCGGGAACGGAATCGTGACAAGAAGGGCTATGTCGACTTCACCCCTGAGCAGCTCGACGTCACACTTCGGTCGAACACGCCGAGACTGGGCTACTGGCTCGACTCGACGAGCCTCAGCGTCCCCGAAACCGTCGACCAGGCGCTGGCCGAACTCGATGGCGCAGCGCGTATCGGCTGACCAAGCAACGCGTCTCAGCCCCGGTTCACCGACGATTGCAGCGGCATCTGTGGATCTGCCGATCGCCCACTTGGGTTCTTCATCGCTGAATCGAGCATTGACACTGAGAGACATGTGCTACAATGAAGCACATGTCTGAGGTTGGGATTCGTGCGTTGAAACAGAACGCGTCGGCGGTCGTGGCTGAGGCCGCCGCAGGCGCGACCGTGACAGTTACCGATCGTGGGCGCCCTGTGGTTCGCATGTCGGCAATTCCGAAGTCGCGTTTGCGTGGGTTGATCGAGGAGGGTCGGGCGCGGCCGGCGCGAAGAACGCCCGCAGACCTGCCGGTCCCTGAACCTGGGCCCGATCTCTCGGGGAGCCTGCTGGAGGAGCGGAACGACGAGCGGTACTGAAATGGCCTTCTACGTAGACACATCAGCGTTGGCGAAGTTGGTGGTTGCCGAGTCAGAGACGGAAGCCTTGCGGAAGTGGCTGAACGAGAAGGCCCCAGAGCTCGTCGCCTGCGACTTGGTCCGGACCGAGCTAATGCGAGCCGTTCGCAGAACCGTGCCGGATCGAGCTGTACAGGCGCGTGCGGTGCTCGACTCGGTGACTCTCACTGAGGTCACGTCTGCGGTGTTCGAGGATGCCGGTCGGCTCGACCCGACTGGGATGCGTTCGCTCGACGCGATTCATCTCGCCGCAGCGCTCGATCTCGGCGACGATCTCGATGGACTGTGCACCTACGACGACCGTCTCGCTGAGGCTTCGGCCGCGAATGGCGTCACCGTGGTGGCCCCACGATGACGACCGGAAGGGGACACTGGTTCCCAACCAGGGTCGCTTGGTTGGGGAGTTCACCTTGGCACGGCTCTCACCCACGTCCGCGCACCAACATGGCCCGCTGCCTTTCCACCGGCCTCTATGCCCGCCTCCACTGCTGCGCTGAGATTCTGGGTCGTTGCGAGGACGGCGGCCAGCGCTCCGCAGAATGCATCCCCCGCGCCTGTCGTGTCGGCGACTTCGACGGTATTCGCGCTGAACTCGCCGAGGCCGTCTATCGACGAGACGACCACCCCGCGCTCACCGAGCGTGACGATGCCAACCCCGTATTCCTTCTGAATCGAGCGAGCAGCGACGACAGGGTCCTGTTCGCCCGTCAGGGTCTCCGACTCGTGTTCGTTGACGACGACGGTGAGCTTGTCGGTCGTCAGGGCCGGTGCCACCGCACGGGCGGGCGCAACGTTGTAAACGAGTTCGACGTGACGCTCACGCGCCGCGAACGCGGCCGCTGTGACGACTTCGTCGCTGGCCTCGGCGCTCAGGAGGCACACGCCCCCCGGCGCCCCTGCGCACTCCCCGACAGAAGCGGCTACGGAGTCTGGATCGAGTTGGTCGTTGGCGCCGGGGGCGACGGCGATGAGATTGTCGTCTGGGCTGGACAAGATCGCGGCGCGTCCCGTCGGACCCGCCACTCGACCGATGTGGCCGGCGTTCACGCCGAACTTTGTCAGCTCGGCGATTGCGAGCTCGCCGTCAGGATCCTCTCCGACAGCAGCTACCAGGTGGGCATCACAACCGTTCGCTGCTGCGGACACAGCCATGTTGGCGGCCTTGCCTCCACCTGCGCGGAAGTAGGTTGCGCCCTGCACGGTCTCACCGGGGCCTGGGAGTTCACGAACGCGGTAGATGTGGTCGACGTTCACGGCGCCGACGACCACAACGCGTCGCTGCGTATCGGTCACGACTGGAATCTAGTGCCGCCGAGCTGACTCGATTCTGTTGGGCACGGCTCCCTTCAGGGCAACCGGGCGAACCCGACGTCGCTACTCGCCACAGGTGACCGACTTCAGACCGACGCTCACTTTCCGTGGTGCCACACAATCGGTAGTGTCCGGGCACGCGAGCCAGGAGCTGTCCGGTGAGTTTGAGATCCATTCGGCCCATTCTCGTCATCGCCGTGTTTGCGCTCGTAGCGCTCCTAGCCGCTGCGATTCCTACGGCAGAGGCCCGATCGTCGCGCGATGGCCGGCGACCGGCACCACAAGCGCAGACCTGTGCTGGCATCCGGGGCAACGGCCAGAACCTCTTCGCCCACTACGGAGCGCTGGCCCGTCACGTCGAAGAGTACGGCGCGGTGAAGTGCGCGGCCGGCGGCAGCTCGGGCAGCATCACGACCTTCTTCCTCGAGAGCATGTGGGCCAACCCTGACGTTCACCTATGTGGGAACGAGAAGAAGCGCAAGTGTCGCAATGCCGAGGTCGATGCGCGCATGTCGCTGATGCTCAAGTCGGTGGTCGGCCTGGTCGAGACCGGCGTCTTCCAAGATGTCGAGACAGTCACCGCCCTGCTCGATGAGATAACCGCGAGCGACATCGAAGAACTGCTGTCGGGCCCACTTCCCCAGGAGGGTGTCGATGCCTTGTCCCGGTTGTTGCGCGATCTCGGTCCGCTGATCAATTCGGAGCTGATCGAGCTCTTGGCCACCTCGCCCGACCCGGTTTTCCACGCGACCGACATCATCGAAGGCCTTCAAGACGGGATCCAGTTCAACGTCAACAGCTCACAGGTGTTCCTGCGCACGTCTGTCGTCGACTTCGACGAATTTGCCAGCTTTCTCGGGGGCTACGGCTCGTTCTACGCCGGTTACGGTCCCGCCGATCGACCTGGAATGCAGGCTTGGCTCGACGCCTGCGCTACCCCCTCGGTCGGGCTCACCTGGGAGCAGGCGCGCACTTTGCCCGCCGACACAGGACTCAGCTGCGGCGACACGTTCGGCGAACTGTTCAACACCTACCGTGAACTGTTCGCCAGCTCGGGTGGACCCAACCGGGCAGACGACCCGGTCGGCCGCTATCTCCCCGTGTTCGGTGTGACGGGTGTTCTGACCGGCGATGCAATCGCACACTGGCAGGAGGCACGTGATGCTTGGCTACGAGCCGAGCCGATCGACTTCGAACCCAGCTTCGACGACGTCGGCGTGGGTTACTGGGGACATCCGAGAGAGCTTGCCCGCATGGAGCGCAGACTGCAGCGCCGGTATGACGACCTGGTTGCTGAGCAATTCGTTCCGCTCGGAGCATCGTCATGGCGAGAGGTGCTCAAATCGTCGCCCGCCGAGCCGGGTTTCAGCCCTGCAGTGCCACTCGAAGCCGGCGTTCTATCTGTCGGCGGGTGGGCTGATCCCCTGCGCATCATTCCTCTCGAAGCGTTGGGCGCTCGCCGCACGATCGCCATCAACCGGCTGGGCGGGGTCGGTGGGTTCACCGAATCGGTGACACGCCTACTCAACGCGAGCGATGCCGAGGTCGACGCGCTCTACTCGGTCACCGACCCGGCGAGTTCGTTCTACATCGGGCTGGCCGAGGCGACGGGTGTGTGGTGCACGAACTGGGACGGCCAGAACTCCGACCCGAACTTGCTGTTCAACGACGCCTACAACTCGCCGCTGATCACGAGCGACCGCGGACTGCTGCGACCCCGCAACAACTACGCCAATGTCGGCCCCGACTACCAGATCGGCGGGTGCACGCCTGGTCTCGCGCTCGACTAGGACCCGCTGGTCACGTTCAGTAGCCGGGGGCGAGGGCGTCGGGCCGCCGGTTGTCGCGCCGCGAATCGTCACGATGTCGGTTGCCCATCGCTGGAACCACCGGCGAGCGCACTCAGCTCGTGGGCGACGAGCCTCGTGATGGCGCTCTGGGGGCCGGTGCGCCACTCCCGCCACGGCAACCAGTCGTACCACTTGGCGAGTTCGCTGAAGTCGAGATCGGCGACGATGGTCTCCTCGACGTCGCCGGCCTGAGCCAGCACCACTCCGAAGCCGGGGAACTTCGGTCCGCCGATGACGCTGCCGCCGGCCCAGCGAGGATCGCCGTGGCTGATGCCGACCCGGTTGGCCGACACCGCGTACACCAGATTTTCTTGGGCCCGCACGAGAGTGGCGTGTTCGAGGTTCTCGCGGGCCCGGGGCAGGTCGGAACGCCCGGTTGGGTTCACCAGGATCCGAGCCCCCTTGAGTGCGAGCACGCGGCAAAGCTCGGGGTTGTTGTAGAAGTCGTAGCAGATCGAGATCCCGATCGGTCCCAGGTCGGTGTCGAACACCGGCAGCTCGTCACCGGGCGTGAACCGATCGGTCTCGAGCGGGATCCCGAGGTGGAGCTTGCGGTAGGTGCCGACCAGCCCGTCTGGGGAGACCACGTTCGCCGAGTTGTGGATCGATTCTCCATCGTCC
The DNA here is from genome assembly GCA_965216815.1 of Acidimicrobiales bacterium. Taxonomy (GTDB): domain Bacteria; phylum Actinomycetota; class Acidimicrobiia; order Acidimicrobiales; family SHLQ01; genus JADFOM01. The sequence goes on from OZ244202.1 coordinate 1,939,787, forward strand.
CGGAGTTCCTCGAACCCGTAGATCACGTGGACCCCGCTGTCGCGAGCCGCGGCTGCGATCGTCTCGAACGACTCGCCATCGGCCGCCTCGGCCTGAGCGAGATGCCAGGGGCAGGGACGGTGAGCGTCCGCACATTCGTCGCATGTTCCCCAGGTGTTCAGCGCGAGCTCGGGGAACACCACGAGATCCGCGCTCGCAGCCGCGGCCTCGCCTGTGATGCGTGCGATCGCTGCCGCAGTTGCGGCCTTGTCGCGAGGCACGGCCTCGAAGTTGACCGCGGCGACCCGCACTGTGGTCGGGCCGTAGCTGGGGTCGTCGGGACGCACAGGGCCAGTCTGGCGAGACCGGGATGAGGCGTCTAGTGCGAGATCGTTCCTGTGCGCGCGCGGCCGATGCGTTTTGGGACGCTAGGTCGCGGCGGGCTCCAACCATCGAAGTCCGCTGAACCTGCCAAAGTCGCGATCGAACGAATAGAGATCGGCACCGTGTTCGATGGCGAGGGTTGCGAGGTGCGCGTCGGACACGAGATTTCCGGCCGTGCCGATCGGCTCGAGCAGCTGCCCCAGCAGTTCATAGTGGCGTTCGGTGGGCTGTGGAGCCGTGACATTGGTTCGTCGCATCCACTGTTGGATGACGCCCAGGCTCATCTCGGGTGACAGCGGCGAAGCCATGACTCGCGGGCTTGTCGTGAGGCGGACATACCCGACCGCCACCGCCGTCGGAATACCGATCGTGTCGCTGGAACTCATTGCGCCATCGAGCCAAGCTTTCGCTGTCTCGTGGTGAGACGACGTCGAGTCGGTCGCGTATATGAGAACGTTCAGATCGACGAGCTTCATTTCGCCTGGTCTAGGCGCCCGACGATGGCTTCGTCTTCCATGGCCGCGGCAAGCGAAAGCGCTTTGCTGAGGTCGACGTCGGGGCGTGCCCCCATCGCGAACGTCGGCGTGTCGTAGGGCTCGGGTTCACCATTCGAGCGCAGGCCACGTCGGAGGAGTTCGTTGACGATGTGCTTGAATCCCACTCCGCGTTCGCTCATCCGTTGACGGATCTGTTGGGCAACGTCATCGTCTATCGTCACGGTGGTCCGCATGAAGTCATCATAGCATCAATTCTGAAGTCGATCTTCAAGACGCGGAAAAACCGGTCCGGGCTGGTCAGTATCGTGGGGTGATGGAAGAGGAGCTGCTGCACGGTGGGGTCGCCAACGTTGGCGCGGTCGTGCGTCGAGGCGACCATGTGCTTCGCCCATCGAACGAGCACTCGACTTCGATCCACCGCGCTCTCGCCGCGCTGCGGTCTGTCGGCTTCGAGGGCGCATCGAATCCGGTCTGCATCGACCCTGATGGGCGCGAGCGGCTCGAGTTCATTGAAGGCGACGTTGCGATCCCGCCCTACCCGACATGGGCGCAGGGTGACGATGCCCTCGCCTCTGTTGCAGTACTGATCAGGGGTCTGCACGACGCGTCCATCGAGATCGATCTCTCGACGGGCTCATGGAGCAGCGAAATGGCCGATCCCCTCGGCGGGCCCGTCTGGTGCCACAACGATGTGTGTCTCGAGAACGTCGTGTTCCGTGACGGACATGCAGTCGCATTGTTGGACTTCGATTTCGCCGCGCCCGGACGTCGAGTGTTCGATATTGCGGCCTTCGCTCGCATGTGCGTCCCGATCGACGACAGAGTGAATGCCGCCCGGTTGGGGTGGGCCGACCAGGACCTGACGCGGCGCCTTCGTGTGGTCGCTGATGCCTACGGACTGAACGCCTCCCAGCGACGTGAGGTACTCGGGATTCTCGATCAGTCGATCAAGGCCGGCGGTGAATTCGTCCGACGCAGAGTCGAGGCCGGAGAACCCGGTTTCGTGAAGATGTGGGAAGAGATGGGCGGGATTGAACGGTTCGATCGACGCCGACGTTGGTGGCGTGAAGAAAGAGCCGAGTTCGTGCAGGCCATGCAATAGCCCACCGACATCGAGCTCCCACGGATGCCTGTTCAACTCTGGCGAAGGCGTGGGTTCCTCCCCAGAACAGAGGTCGAGACGGTCTGCCGACGGCTGCTCAGGCCTCGCGGACGTCGCGCAGCACGCCCACCCGGTGCGTGGCGGCGATGGTCTCTTCCAGGTAGACCGGTGCCTCGGCGGTCGGCACAAACCAGCCGGTGGGACACATCGTGAGGATCTCGACAAACGACAGGCCTAGGCCCTGCTGTTGTGCCGTGAACGCGTCGACGACCATGCGTTTGGTTCGGGCCACGTTTCCGGCGTTGTTGACCGCGCCGCGCGCGACGTAACCCACCCCGTCGATCTGCGCGAGCAACTCGGCGATCCTCATCGGATGCCCGTGCTCGGCGGCGGTGCGCCCCTCGATCGTGTTCTTGGTGCGCTGACCGATCGTGGTCGTCACGGTGAGGTGGCCGCCGGTCTCACCGAATACGCCGTTGTTCAGCATGAAGCAAACGATGCTCTCTCCTCGGGCGGCTGCGTGCAGAACCTCCTGGAGCCCTTCGTTGGCCATGTCGCCATCGCCTTGAATCGTGAAGACGGCAAGGTCGGGTCGCATTCGTGCCGCTCCCGTGGCGACCGATGGTGCGCGGCCGTGAAGCGCCTGGAGAACCTCTACATCGAGATTGTTCGAGAACGCCGTGCTGCACCCGATGCCAAAGACTGCGATGCAGCGGTTGGCAAGTCCCAGAAGGGAGATCCCGTCCATGACTGCGCGGACTGCGATCGGCTCGCCACACCCAGGGCACAAGTGGTGTTCGCCGACGTCGACCAGCTCGGGCGTGTGGTCGGCTACGAGGGTTGCCTTCTCTGGCACCGTGTCGCTCGGAACTCTGTGGGCCGCTGCGGAGTCCGACGGCCCGTCTTGGTTCTCGCTCATCTCTGCTCCCTCGCGGGGCCGGCGGGTCGGACCGCGGTGCCGTCGCGCAGATCACGCAGCGATGCCTTCAGGTTCTCGACTGTCACGTCGGGAGCGATTCCGAACGCCGACGAATCGGTTGCGAACCCGTTGATGCCGACCACCGGGGTCTCGCCGAGGACCGACAACCGCACGTCGTCGATCATCTGTCCCGCGTTGTTCTCGTAGACCACAATCGTGTGGGCGCTGCTGGTTGCGGTGCGTACGAGTTCCGAAGGGAACGGCCAGAGTGTGATGGGTCGCAACACCCCAACGTGCAATCCTTCGGCCCGCAGCTCGGTAGCTGCAGCGTGGGCGTAGCGGGCCATCGTCGAGTAGGCGACGATCACGACCTCGGCGTCCTCGGTCTCGGTTAGCTCCGCGCGTGGTGTGACGCCGGCGGTCATTTCCACGCGACGCTGGGCGCAGTCCTCGTAGTGCGCCGCGAGGTCGTAGCCAACGCCGTCGCGCTGCTTCGTCGTGCCCAGCGGTGAAACCAGCTTGGCCGCACCTGTCCCGCCGGAACGGCCGTCGAGCGACCACGTCGGTGCGGCACGAGGAGGGGCAAGTTCCGCTGGGAGGTCCATGTCGACCCATGTGTGGGCCATGTAGTAGTCGCCGAGCACGACCACCGGATTGCGCCAGCGGTCGGCGAGTTCGAACGCATCGGCGATCAAATCCGACACCTCGGCCGGTCCTGACGGCGCCAGAACGGGGGTGCGGTAGTCACCGTGGCCGCCTCCGCGGGTGGCCTGGAAGTAGTCGCCCTGACCGCGCGCCATGTTGAGGACGACGAAGCCGATGCCTGCGAGCGATGCCTCCGAGATCGACTCCTGCATCAGCGAAAGCCCCTGTCCAGTCGAGCCGGTTGCCGCCCGGGTGCCGGTGGCCGCTGCGCCCCACACCATGCCGATCGCTTCGAGCTCGCTCTCGGCATTGATGCATACGCCGCCCGCGGCGGGAAGCGCAACAGCCATGTGCTCGAGCACCTCGGTGAACGGCGTCATCGGGTAGCCGGCGAAGAACCGGCACCCGGCGCGCACCATGGCTTCGGCGAAGACCTCGGAACCCTCCACCAGTCGGGTGTCGGTCACGACCCGACCTCCGCGAACGGAACGGTCGCAACCCGGCTCACTGAAAGCCGCCTTTGGGGGACCACGACCTGGGTTCGTCGAATCGGTAGACCTGGAAGCAGAAGTCTGGGCACACGTCCGCACAGGCGCGACAGGCCGTGCAGCCGGCCAGCAGCTCGGGGAACCGGTAGCCGCGGGTGTTCGTGCCGTCTGTGGTCATCACCAGAACGCCGGGCTTGCATGCTTCGACGCACAGGTCGCAGCCCTTGCACGCCTCGGTGTCGATGCGGACAGTGCCGCGGACCGCGGTGGTCATGTAGTTGCCAGTTCCCATGCCCGGTGGGTCTGTGCGCTCTGTGCCAGACCAGCCGCCAGCGCCGCGCGGTTCGGGGCGGCCGCCGCTGCCCTGTAGCTCGGAAGGACCCGCTCGGCGGAGTTGAGCAGCGACTCGTCGCTGACGAGCCCGGTGCAGCCGACCAGCGCTCCCAACAGCACGAATGACGCTGCCGCTGGAGCCCCCAGATCGGTCGCGATGTCCAGCGCTGGGACTTTCACGAGCGTTACGTCTTGTCCTGCCGGCTGGCTTGCGGTCTCCACGACCGAGGTGTTGAGCGCCGCTATCGAGCCCTCGTGCAGCCTGGGCCACAGGTCGCCGGCGTGCTCGTGGTGCATGATCACGGCTGCCCATGCGGAACCGAGGACCGGTGGGGAGTTGATCGCATCGTCGGACATCGCGACATAGGAATCGCTGTTGCCGCCGCGCATCATCCCCCCGTAGCTGGCGAAGAGCTGCACTCGCCGGCCGTCGAGGATGGCCGCCTCGGCGAGGGCGCGTGCGGCGAGTTGAATCCCCTGGCCGCCGATGCCGGTGAACACGATCTCTCGCTGCACGCTGCGATGGTACATTGTCCTTCAATGTAAGAACACTGTTCTTGCCGAATGTTCTTGGAGACACGATGGTGGAGACGATCCGCGACGCCGGGAGCGATGATGACCGAATCCGATGAACGTGAGTACGGCGACGTCGGCACGAAGGTTCTGTTCGACAACGAGCAGGTGCGCATCTGGGAGTTCCGCCTGGACCCCGGAACGGAGTCTGACTTGCACCACCACGAACACGACTATGTGATGGTCCAGGTCGCCGGCGACAAGATCGCGGCGCGCTTCGAACCCGACAGCGAAGGAACGTTTGCAGGCTCGGATTACCTCGAGGGCGAGGTCGCCCCAGGAGCTGCAATCTACGCAAGGGCTGGAGGTCGCGAGACTGCCGTCAACGTGGGTGACGAAGAGTTCCACGAGGTAATCGTGGAAGTGAAGGCCACGTGCAAACCCGGCATTCGCGCGGTGCAACACGTGTCGCTCAACGTCGTCGACGTCGAGGCGTGCATCGGCTTCTACACCGACATTTTGGGCCTCGAGGTCTTACCCCGACCCGACTTCGGTCTTCCGGGCGCCTGGCTCGACTCGGGCAACGGCATCCAGATCCACCTCATCGAGGACCCTGACTACGATGCGCCGAGCGGTCCTCACGTGGCCTTCGAGACCCACGACATCGACGCCGAGGTCGATCGACTGCGGTCGTGCGGTGTCAACGTGAGCGGTCCCATCGAGCTCAACGGCACCAGGCAATCGTTCTTCGAGGATCCGTCGGGCAACCAGTTCGAGCTCAACCAGCCCCCGACGCGACCCTGACGACGGATGTCACATGGTCTGACCGTCGGCTCGATCATTGCGAATGCAGCCCGTGCTGCTCCCAGATCTGTCGCGGCTGTGATCGAGGGGAACGAATACTCCTTCGCCGAGCTGGACCATGCCGGCAACTCCGTCGCCTCGGCTTTGGTCGAGTGGGGAGCTGTGCCCGGCGACGTCGCGCTCGTGTTTGCCCGAACCTCCTTCGATCTGCTCGCCTACTACGTCGGGTGTGCCCGCGCAGGCGTCGTGTTCGCGCCCTGCAACCCCGATCTCGACGAGTCGACGATCGGTGCTATCGCCCAGCGGACGAGCCCCGCAGTCGTGCTCGCTGAAGATGAGTTCGCTCCCCTCGCCGGCCTCATCGGTTTCCCATCGACGTGGTTCGAGGCGGGTGAGGCAGGCGACCACTCCGGGCTGAGCCTTCCCGAGGTGGGTGGGTCCGATCCACACGTCGCGTTCTTCACCAGCGGAAGCACGGGCGTTCCGAAGGCAGCTCTCCTGTCGCACCGCACCAGCGTGATGCGTTCGCATCCGGGTTCGCAGCTCGAGCCAAGAGGTCCGTCATTGTGCCCGTGGCCCTTGTTCCACATGGCGGGCTGGACGATCGCGCTAGGGCAGTGGCACGCACGCGGATCTGTCGTGTTCGTGGAAGGAACCGGTGCGCCGCTGCTGACCGAGGCACTGCGCGACTATGACATCGAGCGATTCAACGCGATACCTGCACTGTGGATGCGCATCGCAGAGCACGTCGACGAGCTCGGTTTGACCGAGGAAGGGGCCTTCCCCGAGCTGCGTTTCGCTGACACCGGCACCTCGGCAACCTCCGTCGAGTTGCTCGCGATGATCGCTTCGCTCGCACCCAACGCTCATGTCCGTGTCTTCTACGGCAGCAGCGAGGCGGGCAATGTGGCGTCACTGCACCACGACGACCTGCTCACCAAGCCCGGGAGCTGCGGCCAGCCCAGCGTGCTCACCGAGGTGGACATAGCCGACGACGGCGAGCTCTTGGTGCGCGGTCCACTGCTGTTCGACGGTTACTTGGGTGACGAGTCCGCCACCGGCGCGGCGCTTGTCGACGGCTGGTACCACACCGGCGATCGAGCGCAGATGGACGCCGACGGCTTCCTGTCGATCGTCGGGCGCGTCGGCACCGTCATCCGGACCGGCGGCGAATCGGTCGATCCGGCTGTGGTCGAAGAGGCTCTCGAGGCCCATCCCGCGATCGCGCAGGCAGTCGTATTCGGGCTGCCCGACGAGAAGTGGGGTGAGCAGGTTTGTGCCGCGATCGTCGCATCGGAGCCGCTCGCCCTTTCCGACGTTCGCTCACACCTCGGAGGCGAAGGTCCCCGGCGCCTGGCCTCGTTCCAGCATCCGCGGCGTTTGCTGGTTGTCGACTCGATCCCGCGCACTGCGGCGACCGGTCAGGTCGATCGTCACCGGCTCCGACAATTGGCAGCGGGGGCCGACTGATGTCGCTGGCCGATCAGCTCGTCGACCGTTCGCTTGCCGAGCGACACGAGGCATACGCGACAGAGGTCCGGCAACTGCTCGAGGCCGCCTACAGGGTTGTGGCGCGCACCGGCCACTTGGACCCGCCGGTCCGGGCGATCCTCGCCGAGGCCGGGCTGTCCAACCCGGCCTTCTACAGGCACTTCAGGGGCAAGGACGAGCTGCTGTTGGTCATGCTCGACGAGGGGCGTCGTGGGTTGGCCGAGTATCTCGACCGTCGAACCGGGGCCGTGACCGGCACCTCCGCGAGGGCGAGGGACCAGCGCGTGGCCGAGTGGGTCCGAGGTGTCCTTGCCCAGGCCATCGATCCGAACGCGGCGATGCGCACCAAGCCGTTCGTGGACGACGTGGAGCGACTTCACGAGAGATTTCCCGACCAGCAGCGGCAGTCCGAGCAGTTGCTGATCGATCAGCTGGCCGACGTCCTGGGCGACCGATCGGCGTGGGCCGAGACGGTGTACGCGCTCGTGTTCGGCGAACTCTCACGCCACCTGCGCTCGGAGAAACCACCCACGTCGGATGACGTGGAGCGCACCGTCAGGTTCGTGCTCGCGGGCACCAAAGCCGATCCGGACGCGACCGCTAACCTCACCGCATCGCCGCGACGGGCGCGGTGAGCCGCCTACCGGACTTTCGGGGGTAAGGGATGTCTCCAGAAGATGTCGTGCGTGCCTACTTTCAGCGCATGCTCGACCGTGATCCGTCGATCGTCGAGCTGTTTGCGGATGATGCGGTGCTGCTCGGCCTGGGCGATCGGGTCGAGGGACGCCCGGCGATAGACGAGTTCTATGCGTATGCCCAGACCGATGCTGCGGCCAAACCAACCGTCGTCACGTTGTGCAGCGTGGGTGGTCGCGTGCTGGCGGAGATCGACATCGAGGTCGCGGGCGGGGGTCGGGTGCACGTGGTTGACGCGTTCGATGTCGAGGACGGCAAAATCACGAGCGTGACCTATTTCCTGGCCGACTACCCGACCGCACCGGGCTGACTGGCCCGAGGAGGCGCCATGCGCTCACGTGCTCGACATCCCCGATCTGAGGGACTTCGGGCCAAGACAGAGTGAGCTCTCGGAGGGCAGCGACGGCTGGTAAGAGTGGAACATGCTCGCCGTCATCAGCCTGTTCATCCTGATCACCGTCTCTCTTCTCATCACGCGCATCGCAACGGTGATGTTGGCTCTCACGGGCCTGTCGAAGGAGTCGGCGCAGTTCCAAGCACGTTCGGCGTTCAGCGGCGTCGGCTTCACGACCTCGGAATCAGAGGCGGTGGTCAATCATCCACTTCGACGCCGAATCATCATGGCGCTGGTCCTCCTGGGCAACGCCGGAGTCGTCACGGTGTTCGTCTCGTTGCTGTTGTCGTTCAGCGACGTCGATGGCTCGGGCGATGCGCTGACCCGTCTGCTGTTGATCGCGGGCGGAGTCGGCCTCTTGTGGCTTGTTGCGAGAAGCAGGTTGGCCGATCGAGTTCTGTCTCGCTTGATCGATCGAGCGCTGCGCCGCTTCACGAACTTCGATGCACGCGACTATGTCGGGTTGTTGCGTCTGGCAGGTGACTGGGTCGTGGCCGAGATCGCAGTTCAGGAAAACGACTGGATGTGCGACGTGCCGCTCGTCGATCTGGACCTGCCCGAAGAAGGGGTGGTCGTTCTCGGAATCGAGCGTCGCGACAAGCGCTGGGTGGGCGCCCCGTCCGGCAAGACCGCATTCCACGCCGGCGACGTCGCAGTCCTCTACGGAACGAGGGAGGCGATCGATCGGCTCGATCGTCGTGACCGCAGCGCCGAAGGCGAGATCGACCGCCTTACCTCACAAGTTCAGTTCACCGAGAAGTACCTGGCCCAACAAGAGGAGGAGAACAGGTCTGAGTCCGCCAAAGAAGATGACTCGTCGCCGAGGGAGCCGATGCTGCGAGTTGGAGAAGAGCCGCAGGAGGCACCATGAGTGTGCCCGTGCTCGACATCCCCGACCTGAGCGACTTCGACACCTTCGTCCATGGTTTCCCTCACGATGCCTTCACCCAATTGAGAGCCGAGGCGCCGGTGTGGTGGCACGAACCCACAGCCAAGACTCCCGATGGCGAGGGCTTCTGGAACGTCTCGACCCACGACTTGGTCATTGAGGTCTTTCGCGATCCGAAGACCTTCTCGTCGGTCACCGGGGGCGACCGCCCGCATGGTGGCACGACGCTCGATGACATGGAGATGGCGGGGAAGCTGCTCAACATGATGGACGACCCGCGCCACCAGCGGATCCGTCAGCTCGTCAACAAGGGCTTCACCCCGAAGATGATTCAACGCCTACGCGGCGACCTCGAGCGAATGGCCACCGCCACGCTCGATGCGGTCGCCCCGAAGCCGGGGGAGCGGGGCGCTTGCGACCTCGTCGACGACGTCGCCGCCGAACTGCCTCTCGGCGCGATCTGTCTGCTTCTGGGCGTGCCCGCGGAGGACCGGCGCCTTCTCAACTCGTGGGTCGACGCCACATCCCGGAGCTACAGCCGCGAGAACCTCGGCGACCACGAGGAGGACGCTACGGTCGAGGCCCGCGTCCGCATGTTCGAGTACGGCCAAGGTCTGATCGAAGAACGAACCTCCAACCCGGGTGATGACCTGTTGTCGATCGTGATCCACGGTGAACTGCCCGGCGAGGACCCACCCCGGCTCGACGCCACCGAGGTGGCGATGTTCTGGAGCCTGCTCTACACCGCCGGTGCCGAGACGACCCGAAAGGCCATCGCCGGCGGGCTCTGGGAGCTCACCAGGGACCCAGCCCAGCTCGAAGAGTTGCGAGCCGACCGTGCCCTCATGCCCGGCGTGATTGAGGAAACCGTGCGCTGGACAACCCCGTCGGTCTACAAACGCCGCACCGCTACCGTCGACACGGTGCTCGGCGGTGAGACCATGAGGGCCGGTGAGAAGGTGCTGGTCTGGGAGATGTCGGCCAACCGTGACGAAACAGTGTTCGACGACCCGTTCAGCTTCGACATCCACCGCGATCCCAACCCGCATGTGGGTTTCGGTCACGGACCCCACTACTGCCTCGGCGCCAACCTCGCCCGGCTCGAGATCGAAGTGATGTTCAACGCGATCCTCGACCGCTGGACCGACATCGATGTCGTCGGCGAGGCGACCTGGACCCGCACCAACCGATTGTCGGGGCTCAAGAGCCTGCCGGTCGAGTTCACCGACCTGTCCGTCGCTTGACCGCGAGGATCTCCTGATACCCACGCGGGAACTGGAGCGTCGAATATCACGGTCTGACAGGTCCCACCCGCGCTGCGTTGCATCGAATACGTTGCTCGCATGGCGGCGAAACGTGATCGGACGTCTGTGTTCATCTTGGTCGTGGCAGTGCTGTTTGCAGCGGCCGCTCCGTCTCCCTCAGCAGCTAGGGGGGCAACGAAGTCGGCGTTGCCGGCCTCGGTCATGTCGATTGGCGCGCCGTCAGCTGTGGTTGGTCCGCAAGGCGTCATCGAGTTGCAGGTTGCAGGTCGAGGCGGCGTGCCGGCATCAGGGGCCGACGCTGTCGTGTTGAACGTGACGGCTACCCAGACGACCGCCAAGTCGTTTGTGACGGTCTGGCCGACCGGTACGGCACGGCCGAACGCATCGAACTTGAACTTCGTGGCAGGCGAGACCCGACCGAACCTCGTGATCTCGAAGCTGGGAGCCGGCGGCAGGGTGTCGCTCTACAACCACGCTGGTTCGACTCATTTGCTCGCTGATGTCGCCGGGTACTTCCCTTCCGGTCCTAGCTACAGAGCCCTCAACCCATCGCGGCTTCTGGACACCCGGATCGGTAGAGGTGGCCCACGCGCCCCGGTCGGAGCGAAGGGGGTGGTCGAGCTCGGTGTTACGGGCAGAGGCGGGGTGCCGACCGCGGGGGTCGAGGCGGTCGTGTTGAACGTAACTGCGACTGAGGCAACCGCTGAGTCATTCGTGACCGCCTGGCCGACCGGTACGGCACGGCCGAACGCATCGAACTTGAACTTCGTGGCAGGCGAGACCCGACCTAACCTTGCTATATCGAAGGTCGGCACCGGAGGGAAGGTGTCGCTGTACAACCACAAGGGCACGACTCATTTGCTCGCCGATGTAGCCGGGTACTTCGAGAAAGGTGGCGACTACGTCGCGATGAACCCGATCCGGCTGTTGGATACTCGAGAGTCTGGGCCAGTTGCTCCGCGGGGAGTCGTTGGAGTGCAACCCAACCCTCACTCTGGAGTGAGTGCGGTCGTCATGAACGTAACGGCAACGCAGTCGACGGCTGAGTCCTTCGTCACCGCGTATCCCTCGAATGTGCCCCGGCCGAACGCGTCCAACCTCAACATGGTCGCGGATGCGACCACCCCGAACCTGGTGATCTCGAAGCTCGGCCCCGACGGGAGGGTCATTCTCTACAACCACGAGGGATACACACATCTGATTGCTGACGCGGCCGGATTCTTTCCAACGGGTGCCTCCTATCGTCCTCTCACTCCGGCGAGACTCCTCGACACGCGTCCGCCCGCTGCCCCGGCCTCACCTCCAGGGACGCCGACACCTCCACCCATTCCGCGGATTGCCCCGGGCACCCAACTCGTAGGAGTCGACATCTCTCCTGGTCGCTACATCGCTGAAGGCGTTTCGTCGTGCTACTGGGAACGTCTGTCAGGCTTGGGCGGCAGCTTTGACGAGATCATCGCGAACGACTTCTTGACCGGGCGGGGCATCGTCGATATTGCCGCCACCGACGTGGCCTTCAAGTCCGAGCGTTGCGGAACATGGATCGGTGCGGCCTCGAGCACCGGGCCACCTCGCAACACGATGGGGCCCGGGGCCTGGCAAGTCGGCGTCGAGATCACACCTGGCCGTTGGGCGACCGACGCGGCCGTGAATGACTGCTATTGGGAACGCCTCTCTGGGTTCTCGGGTGAGTTCCGCCAACTCATTGCCAACGACTTCACCAGCGGTCGCGTGGTCGTCGACATCTCCTCGTCCGATGCCGGCTTCAACTCCAGCCGCTGTGGCAATTGGACGCGAATCGGGTGATTGACAACCCCGGGCACCGCGGTGGCCTGCCGCTACCGTGGCGGCGGTGATCAGCACAATTGCGGCCGCGGGCGGATCAAACCCGATGCCGTGGAGCGCGATCGCGGTCCTGACCACCGTTCTGGTCGGATCGGGGTTGCTTCTGGTCTGGATCGGGCGTCAGTCGACCGCGGGCACGCTGAAACGGAATCGACTAGCTGGTATCCACACCAGAGCCACGCTGGCGTCCGACGAGGCATGGCGAGCGGCGCACCTTGCCGGAGGGCCGGCAATGACATGGGCTGGTGTCGTCTCGACCATTGCTGGTCTCGTATTTCTATCCCGCCCATCGAACACGATCGGTCTCGTCATTCTGATCGCAGCGATGGCGGTCATGTTGACCCTGGTCGCCGTGTCTGCGGTCAAGGGCCAACGCGCTGCGAAGAGCGTTCACAGCATGTAGGCGCAGATGGCGAGGGCTTGGTTGGCGTGCTGGCCGGCTAGTTGAGACACAAACCGTTGACGAGGTGAATGTTCTTTGCAGGTCTGCCGGGCCAACGCGAGCGACACCCGCTCATTTACTGCGGTTGTCCAGATTCAGCTACAGCAAGTGTGTTCGAGTGAGTCGGCGCCGAAGGTGCGCGTTGCCATCCAGGCCGCTACCGCTGCGATGGCGAGTCCGGCAACGGGGTCGGCCCACCACCAGCCGAGTGCAGCGTTGGCTGACAGCCCGATGAGCAAAGCTGCCGACAGCAGCGCACATACGTTCGTCTGTGCCGCCTCGGCGACGGCTGCCTGTGACCCTAACGCGAGGGCTAGGCGCCGTTTCTCCTTGGCGAGCACGTGCATGAGGAGGAGCGACAGCGCTGCGATTGCGATACCGGGTGTTGAGGCGTCGGGTTCGTGGTGACCGACGAGATCGCTGACCGCCGAGACCGACACATACACCGCAAGGGCTACGAACGACCAGGCGACGAAGCGCCGGGCGCGATCGTCAGCGGGCAGCTGGCACTGTGCGCGTCGTTCTTGATGCAGTCGCCAAGCGAGCGCAAGGGCCGCGGAGACCTCGATTCCGGAGTCGAGGCCGAACGCGATCAGGCCCACCGATGAGGCCGAGATACCGGCGGCAATAGCCACGATGCCTTCGACAGCGTTCCACCCGATCGTGAGCCGATTGAGCAGCGTGGCGCGACGCACCGTGTTCGCTCGGTCGCGCGTTCCGAGTGCTGTCTCGGTCGTCATGGGCGCGCCATTGTCGGTTCGGTCGTCGACGGATCTTCGTCACACGGCGGCAGAGTCGCGGCCATCTCCAGAAGTCCTCCCAGCAGGCGGGCGAACTCGTCGGACACGAGGTCGTAGTGGAGATGACGGCCAGCACGCGCAGCTGCGATCAAACCGCAACCGCGAAGACAAGCCAGATGATTGGACAGGTTGGAACGCGACGTGCCGATCTCCTCGGCGAGTTCGCTCGGGCAGCGTGGACCGTCGAGCAGGTTGACCAGGACCGCCCGTCGGATCGGGTCGGCTAGCGCGACGCCGATTCGATCGAGCCCCGCCGATCTTGACTCGTCCTGGCGAAGGAGCAACGGTTCAGCCATGACTGAACTATACCACCCACCCGGGATTGATCGCATGGTGGTCGTCAGGCGGGAGTCCAACGGGGTCAGGCACCGAGCTCAAGGTGATCTTGGTCCGAGCGTTGGGTGTCAGGCACCGAGCTCAAGGTGGTCTTGGTCCGAGCGCGTTTTAGCTCGGTGCCTGACACCATCGGTGCCTGTCACCCGGGCTCTCGAACCGCGGGAAGAGGCTCAGGTTTCGAAACGCGCGCGGATGGCCGGGTTGGTAACGGCAAGCGGGAGGTCGTGTTCGTCGATGCCCGAGCCTCGCGTGGTTGCGCCGCCGTCGACTACGACGATCTGTCCCGAGACATAGGCAGCGTGTTCAGACAGCAAGAACAGCGACATCATCGCGATGTCCTCCGGAAGTCCGTGTCGACCGGCAGGGATGGAACGGCTCGCTTCGTCGACGACGTCCTTGCGCCCGGCACGTGGGGTGTTGACGGTGGACGGCGCGACTGCGTTGACCCGGATTCCGTGGCGGCCCCACTCGGCGGCCATCGTGCGCGTGAGCGAGTCGAGTCCTGCCTTGGCGGCGCCGTAACCCGCCAGCAGCGGCTGACCCTTGCTGGCGACCGAGGAGATGTTGACCATCGCGCCGCCTTGGCCGCTGTCGACGAGTGACCGGGCGACATGCCGGCAGACGACGAGCGCATACCGGAGGTTCGTCGTGAGTAGATGGTCCAACGACTCGAGCGGGTAGTCGAGTAGACGATGCCAGTGGTCGGGCGGTGCGCCGCCGACGACGTTGACCACCGAGGTTATGGGTCCTAGGGCCTGTGATCCGGTGTCGATCGCCGCCGCGAGCGTTTCGGGTTCGGTGACGTCGGCGTGTCCAACGTGGGCGCGCCGACCCAGCGCTGTGATCTCTGCGGCGGCTTGATCACCATGGTCGCGGTGGTTCGTGATCACCACGACATCGGCACCAGCTTCGGCCAGGCGTCGACACACCGCCGACCCGATGCCTCCGCCACCTCCTCCGACCACCAACGCAACCTGTTCGGCAAGCGAGATCTCAACGGTCATTTCCGCACTGTAGGGCGACTCCAGGCAACGCGCGGTCGCTGGCTGGAACCGAGGTGGAGGTGGATAATGGGCTCATGCATGCGAACGTGGACGGCCGATGAACGACACCCACCCGAGCGACTCGGGACCGCACGACCTTGTGATCGCCGGTGGGACGATCGTCGACGGAACCGGCGGCGAGCCGTTCGTTGCCGACGTGGCGATCGTCGACGGCCTGGTTGCAGAGATCGGCCCCGACCTCGACCGCGGCGCTGCCGAGGTCATCGACGCCGACGGCTTGTTGGTGACGCCGGGGTTCGTCGACATTCACACCCACTACGACGGCCAGGCGACGTGGGATCCGGTGCTCGATCCTTCCGCAAGTCACGGCGTGACCACGGTGGTGATGGGCAACTGTGGTGTCGGTTTCGCTCCGGTGAGGCCGGGCCAGGAGAGCTGGCTGGTCGAGTTGATGGAGGGCGTCGAAGACATTCCCGGCACTGCGCTACACGAAGGCATTCAGTGGGAGTGGGAGAGCTTCCCCGAATACCTCGATGCGCTCGACCGTCGCACGTTCGCTCTCGACCTGGCCGTGTTCATGCCGCACGCGCCGCTTCGGGTCTATGTGATGGGCGAGCGCGGTGCCAAGCACGAGGACGCGACCGAGGCCGAGATGTCCGAGATGGTTCGGCTGGTTCGCGAAGGCATCGAGGCCGGGGCGGTCGGGTTCTCATCGTCGAGGTCGCTGAACCACAAGTCGCTCGACGGCGAGTACGTGCCCGGAACCTACGCCGGCGCCGACGAGCTGACGGGCCTCGCCAAAGCCGTCGTCGATGCCGGCGGGGGACTGTTCGAGGTCGTCCCGATGGGCGAGACCGGCGGCGACCATGAGCTCACGTTGGGCGAGATCGCCATGTTGGCCGAGGTATCTCGTGCCGCAGAGGTGCCGGTGTCGTTCCTGATGATCCAGAGCATGGACGCACCCGAACTGTGGCGTGAGCAGCTCGCCTTGGTCGAGCGCGAGAACGCTGCCGGTGCACAGCTGATTCCCCAGGTTGCGGCGCGGCCGGGTGGAATGCTGCTCGGCGCCGCTTCGTACCACGGGCTCATGCGCCGCCCCACGCTTCGCCGCCTCGAGGAGAGCCTCCCGCTCGAAGAAATGCTCGAGGAACTCCGCAAGCCGGAGGTCAAGGCTGCGATCCTCGCCGAGGACGATCTCCCGCCCGACCCGCATCGACAGTTCGAGGCTCTCTGCGATTCGACGCCGTTCATGTGGCACCTCGTGTTTCCGCTCGACGACCTGCCCGACTACGAACCGACCGCTGCCGATTCGATCGCCGGTCTGGCCGAGTCGTCGGGGCGAGATCCGTGGGACGTCTACTACGACCACATCGCGTCCGGGCGCTACTTGCTCGGCGCATTCACGAACTACCCCCAGATCACCCAGGATCCGCTGGCCGAGATGATGCAGCATCCCGACACGGTGATCGGGCTGTCCGACGGCGGCGCGCACGTGAAGATGATCTGCGACGCTTCGGCTCCCACCTATCTCCTCACCCACTGGGTGCGCGATCGAAGCCGCGGCGCGAAGATCCCAGTCGAAACCGTGATTCGGAAGCAGTGTCGAGACACCGCAGCCGCGGTCGGTCTGACCGACCGGGGCACCCTCGAGGTGGGCAAGCGGGCCGACATCAACGTCATCGACCTCGACGCGCTCACCCTGCACGCGCCGCGTCCGGTCGACGACTTGCCCGCAGGCGGCCGTCGGGTCCTCCAAGACGCGACCGGGTACGTGGCCACCATCGTCGCGGGCACGATCACTCGACGGGACGGCAGCGACACCGGCGCCCGCCCTGGACGCCTCGTCAGGTCCTAGTCTCCTAGCGCTCGCCGGCAGGTATGTGGGCGTCGAGGTTGCGGTGCAGGTTGATGATGCGGCATTCCTCGCCCGACAGCGACAGGTGCGTGAAGCCGGGCTGGTAGAGGCCCCGCTGTGCCTTCTCGATGTTGGCGACGTCTTGGGTCAGCACCAGACCCATCTGGAAATCTTCCTTCGCCCAAGTCATCGTCACCGGGGTGGTCGGCTCGGCGTCGGTTGACGTCGAGCGGTCGAAGGCGATGACGTCCATGATCGACTCGCCCGGATGGCTACCCGGGCGAGCCTTGACCACCTGCAACATGTCGGCGAAGACGAGAATGGTCACGTTCGGGAACACGTTGAACTGCTGCATGTTCATCAACTGCCACGTCTCGAATCGGCTCAGGTCGACTCCCTTGGTCGCCTTAGAGTGCCGTTTGATCATCTCGGCGATCACGTCTCGTAGGTATTGTCCAGCGGGAACATCGGGCACCGGTCCGGCCTCGGCCGCGTCGTCGATGCCGGCCCGGGCACCCATCACCTCGACGAACCCCTCCCACACCTGCTGGGGAGTCACCTCGCGCAGTCGCGGGCTGGGCAAACCGTAGGGTTGCTCGAGCTTGCCGACGTGGTTCCAGATGATCTGCGGTGAGTTGATGTCGTCGACCATCGGCAACATCTCGGGGTGGATGCCCTGCACGTGATAGGTCTCGCTGAACCCGTCGATGAGCACCTTCCAGTTGCAGTCGAGCACGGTCGAGATCTGGGCCACGCATCGGAACTCGTCGAGGTCAGCCCATGTGACGTCGGCGGGCATGTCGTCGAGATAGTCGACGAGCGGCATCACATCGATGTCGAGGTTGATCCACACGAGCCGTGCCCACGTGTCGACCTGGACCGGTATCAGCGGATAGTCGGCGTTGCGCAAAGCCCCGAATCCCTTGCGAGAGGGCACCTCTCGCAGCTCGCCGTCGAGGGTCCACGCCCACCGGTGGAAAGGACAGCGCAGCTCGGTCAGTCCGGCGCCGCTGCCGTTGCACAGCTCGTTGCCGCGGTGCAGGCAGACGTTTTGGTACGCCCGCAATTCGCCCTCGACGTTGCGAACGATGAGCACCGAGAGGGTTCCGACCGTGTATTCGAAGTAGTCGCCGGGGTTGGCTACGTGGTCGACCGAACACGCAACCTGCCAAGTCTTCGGCCATACATGGTCCATTTCGGCTCGGGCGAACTCTTCACTTGTGTAGCGACTGGCGGGCACTCGAACCGGTTCGCGCTGGGGCTCGACGGAGTCGATGGTCGAGCCGGCCAGAGAGTCATCCACGGATCTGCTCCTCGTCGCTTCGTCAGGAACCTAGTGCCTAGGAACGAGGCGGCCGAGCGTAGGGTGCAGCCTATGGAGAAGCGTCAGGTCGGCGGCTTGGAGGTTTCGGTGGTGGGCCTCGGCTGCAACAACTTCGGGATGCGGATCGATGCCGAGCAGACGAAACGGGTGGTCGACGCCGCTATCGGTGCAGGGATCGACTATTTCGATACGGCCGAGGCCTATGGGGACGGGCGCTCCGAGGAGTATCTGGGTGCTGCACTGATGGGGCGGCGCGACACCGTGTGTGTCGCGACGAAGTGGGGGATGCGGCCGGCGGAGAGTGGTCCGGCGAACGGCACCCGGGCGGCGGTGCGAGCAGCGCTCGAGGGAAGCCTTCGGCGCCTCGGCACCAACTACATCGACCACTACCAGCTGCACCGGCCCGATCCGCGCACGCCGATCGATGAGACGCTCGCCGCGCTCGCCGAGCTGGTGGACGAGGGCAAGGTGCGCGAGATCGGCTGTTCGAACTTCTCTGCCGAGCAGCTCGACGCGGTGGCCGCGGCGGGGCCGGTCGGGTTCGCAACGGTGCAGAACCACTACAACCTGCTCGAGAGGGCTCCCGAGATCGACGGGGTGCTCGACGCGTGTGGTCGTCACGGGATCGGATTCGTGCCCTATTTCCCGCTCGAGATGGGTTTGCTCACCGGCAAGTACACAGCCGGCGAGGTACCTCCAGAGGACAGCCGTCTGGCGACCTGGGGTGGTGCGGACGGTGAGGTCCTCGATGATCCCCGCCTTGCCACGGTCGCGGCGATCTCGGAGTGGGCGACAGCACAGAATCGCACCGTCGTCGACGCGGCGATCGCATGGTTGATCTCCAACCCTCGGGTGGCGACGGTCATCGCGGGCGCGACCAAGCCCGAGCAGGTCGTTGCCAATGTTGCAGCAGGGAGCTGGGCGATGACCGCCGAGGACCGCGCCGAGTTGGAAGGTTTGGTGCGATGAGCATTGTCGACGCCCGGATTCAAGCGACCTCTGGTGGTGGTCCTCCCAGGATGGCGTCGTACGCGGCCCAGGTGCCCTGGTCGAAGGCGACGAAGCGGACCTCGGTGACTTGGGTAGGTGTCGTCGTGACGGTGGTGACGGCGATGTGGGCAGCGGCGTCGGTGGGGTAGCCGTAGACGCCGGTGGAAATCGCTGGGAAGGCAATCGACGTGGCGCCGGCCTCGTCGGCACGGGCGAGGGATTGCCGGTAGCAGGAGGCCAGTAGCTCGGGCTCGCCGTCGTTGCCGCCACGCCACACGGGACCGACGGTGTGGATGACCCATCGAGCGGCGAGATTGAAGCCGGGAGTGATCTTCGCGTCGCCGGTTTCGCAGCCGCCGAGGGTGCGGCAGTGTTCGACGAGTTCGGGTCCGGCCGCGAGGTGGATGGCACCGTCGACACCCCCGCCGCCGAGTAGCGAGGAGTTGGCGGCGTTGACGATCGCGTCGACCTGTTCGGCGGTGATGTCGCCCATCACGAGCCCCAGCCGGGGCTCCGGACGGTCATCGTGGGATACGGGCTGTCGTGGTCGCCGAGCATCGCGGCTGCGATCAGACACTCCAGCATCCCTCGCTCGGTGGCAGCGCTGCTGCCAGGGGCGGCGGGAGGTCTTGGGTCACGGTGTCAGGATGCACGCTTTGAGTTGCAGTCGCCACGTGCGGTGTCAGTTGCCGATATGGCTGCGGATGAGGATTTCGAGGTCGGGGTTGATGACGGTGTCGGAGTCGAGGAGTCGGCCCAGTTGGTCGTGGACGCCGACGATGGCGGCGTAGAGGGGTGGGCACGTGGGGCAGCTTTCGAGGTGGGTTTCGATGACGGAGGCGGTGTCGGCGTCGAGGTCGCCGTTGAGGTAGTCGCTGATGTGTTGGCGGGCATCCCAGCACGGCATGGGGACTCCTTTGAGGGCGATGCGGCGTTGGTGTCCGGAGGCGAGTGCGCTGACGAGGGCCATTCGGCCGCGGCGTAGGCGTTGTTTGGCGGCCGGCAGGGAGATGTCGGCGATGGTGGCGATGTCGGTGACACGGAGGTCTTCGATGTCGTGGAGCACGACCGCGGAGCGGTAAATGAAGGGGAGCCGTGCGAGCGCGTCGAGGAGTTCGCTTCGGGTGGCGGCTTGTTCGGCGACGGCAGCTGCGTCAACGGTGTAGGTGTCGTCGCGCCAGTCTTGTTCGATGTGGTCGACGGGGATCTCGCGGTTAGTGCGCCGAGCGCGGTCGATGATGAGGTTGTGAGCGATGCGGATGAGCCAGTGGGCCGGAGGGGCGTCGTTTCGGTACTGGTCCTGTCGTTCCATGGCTTGGACGATCGTGTCCTGGACGATGTCGGCCGCTAGGTCGGGGTCGCGGGTGACGCCGAGGGCGTAGCGGTAGAGGGTGTCGAGGTGTTCGGTGAGCTCGGCAGGATCCAATGCCATGGCCTTATTCAAGTCGCTCTCCTGGCGAGCCAGGTCAGCCCCCAAGCCAGCAAGGCGGCACCGACGACGACGAGGACGATGGTGTCGAACAGCAACCCGGCCAGTGTGAGTGCGGCGCCGGCTGTGCCACGCGACGCCGCCAACGCCACATGGGTTCGGTTGGCGACCGAGCCGGTGCCGGTGCGGGCGGTGGTGAAGAGGGCCTCAACGGTGTCAGCGGGTTGCGCTCCGGTGAGGCGAGCGACTTCGGTGCCGTCGTGGAGTCCGATGAGGGTCGGCACAGAGCGCACGCCAAAGGTGGTGGCGAGGTCATCGGGGTCAGCGTCGACTTGGAGGTCGACCACGGGCACGCCGGATGTGGTTGAGGCCTGGTCGATGAGAGGGGCGAGTGTCCGGCACGAGCCGCACCACGGGGCCCAGGCCTTGACGACACGGGGCCCGGTGGTGAGCTCGGCGGGAAGGTTCACTGGTGTTGCTGCCACGGCCTGTCAGTGCGCGGCGACGTCGCTGTGTGTCTTGTTGGTTCGGAAGCCGAACAGCGAATACAGCGGGCACCAGCCGGACAGGCCGGTCAGCAGGGGCACGAAGGCCACGATCCCCACGATCACGCCGGCGGTGCCGTCCATGACGCCGAACCCGACAATCAACAACACGACGCCGAGCACGACCCGGGCGACTCGTTCCCATCCTGCTTCGTTGACCATGACAGTTCTCTCCTTGGCTGCGGTTTGGACCTGCTGGTCAGGTCCGTCACCAGGGAGACGAACGAACTTGCCGTAGGGATACAGGATTTCTTGGTTGGCGTGACTTTCCTCAGGATGAAGTCACGCCAACCGAGCTTTGCTCGACGACAAGCGGTACAGCGAAACCAGATCGTGTTCGTGAACCTCAGCATCGGACAGCGC
Source organism: Acidimicrobiales bacterium (assembly GCA_965216815.1). Lineage (GTDB taxonomy): Bacteria > Actinomycetota > Acidimicrobiia > Acidimicrobiales > SHLQ01 > JADFOM01. The sequence goes on from OZ244202.1 coordinate 1,961,119, forward strand.
TTTGGCCCTTTCGGCTCGGCGACGGGTTCTGGTCCCGCAAGGCGAGTGCCGTGCTGGTCGAGCTCCGCTCGACTGAGTCTATTCGTCGGGTGTGACAATCACGGATGGGGGTTGCTTCGCTACGGGGGGTGACGATTGCGCGTCCGCAGACGCGCTCTACCCATCCCTGCCGGCCAGCCCAGTCGGTCAGGAGCCGACCTAGAAGACCGGTGGTCCATCCGGTGTTGGTGCGATGAACTCGTGTAGCGGCTGGCGGGCACTCGAACCGGTTCGCGCTGGGCCTTGACAGATTCGATGGTCGAGCCAGCCAGAGAGTCATCCACGGATCTGCTCCTCGTCGCTTCGTCAGGAACGCAATGCCTACGCGGGAGGCGAACGGTCGCGTCAGCCGGCGAGGCCGAAGAAGACCAGGATCGCACGACCCAGTCGTAGGAGATCTTCGTCTTCGAGCCTGCCAATGCGCTCGCCGAGCTTGGAGCGGTGCACGGTCGTGACCTTGTCGACCATGAGGCTGGAGCCCTCGCGAAGTCCGTTGGTTTCGTTGGGCTCGATTCGAAGTCGCAGAAGCGGCGCATCCGTGTCGTCGGTCGTGAAGGCGCAGACGGTCACCGAGTCCGTACCGTCGAACCGATCGTCTTGCACGATTGCAACCGGACGTGGCTTGCCGACGTACCCACTTCCCGCAGCTGCAGTCCAGATCTCGCCGCGCCTCACTCCTCGTCCTGGCTGAGAGCATCGATGAAGGACTGATCGTCGGCCGCGTGTTCGCTGGCTGCGACCGCGGCGGATTGGCGATGGGCCTCGCGTTCGAATTCGGGCGAGCGTACGTCTGGAACCCAGATTTGCACGGGGCGCAGACCTTGTTCACGGAGCCGGCGGCGGTGTTCTCTCACGCGTCGCTTCACACCCAAGTCTCTGTCTGGAGCGGTCATACTCGCATGTTACATGTAACGCAGCATCGTTCAGGTTCAGCCGCGCCGGAACTCGTCTCGGCTGTTAGTCATCGAATTCGGCGGGTGCCGCAGCTAGGCCAGAAGCGACCACCGCGCTGTGAAGGCGTCTGTCCCAAGCCGCAACCACGACCTCGGCTGAATCCAAAATGAGAGCGCTGGCGAGATGAACAGCGTCGCCGCCGCGAAGCCCGTGTCGGGCAGCCAGATCTCCGGCTAATTGTTCGACGTCGACCGACAGCTCAACGGGGCGTACCGATGCCCAGAACGTGTCCCAGTCCTCGGCCGCCGCCGCGGATTCGGCCGGTGTGAGATCGTGGTTACGCCCGGCAGCGGCGAGAGCCGAGCACACCTCTGGGTAAGCGAGGCGGCTCGATGCCGCTGCGTCGCACGCGTTCCAGAGCACGGCTGCAACATCAGAACCGATCTCGTCGACGACGAGCTTCACGAGAGCGCTCGAGTCGAAGTAGACGATCGCCACCTTCAGCGGCGTTGTTCGCTGACGATGTCTGCCACGGGCCGCTTGGGTTTCGGGCGACGTCGAGCACCCGCTACCGGGCGCGTCGGCTTAGTGGGACGGCTGATCACTCCTCGGGCCGTGAGTTCGGCCAGTACCGGGGTGGAGTCGAGGGCCACGATGCGGGCGACCGGCGTGCCTCGATCGGTTATCACCACGTCGTTGCCCTCCCGAGCGACGTCGATCCAACGCGCAAGCTGGGCTCGGAGTTCGGTAACAGCGACATTCATGCTTGCTAGTGTACACCTAGAACTAGGTCTAAGTGTACGTTTCCATCGCCATGGTCGGGGACCTGGTCGAGGTCGTAACGCACCCGACCGGAATCGACAGCGGGAAGCTGTGGGCGGTCAGTCGGCTCGGAGAGGCAGCCTCACGGTCGCCGAGGCCGGTGTGGCGAGGCCGACCCGCTGATTCGCCAAGCCAAGCTCGATCTCGACGCGCGCGACGTCGTCGTCGAAGCGCACATCGGTGACGGTGCCGTGCGCGCGGACGGTGTCGCCGTTGGAGTGCATGCCGCGCATCTGAAACGAGAGCCGTTCTACCCATCCGTGGAGTCCAGCCCAGTCGGTCAGGAGCCGACCTAGGAGACCCGTAGTCCATCCGGTGTTGTAGAAGACGCCCGGCATTCCGCTGTCGGCTGCGAAGTCGGGATCGTGGTGAGGCGCGTTCCAGTCCTGGGAGCCGCTGACCTGGAGGGCCATCGTCGTCCAGTCGAGCTCCACCACTATCTCGGGCAGCTCGTCGCCCACCGAGACGTCGTCGGCGTATCGCACTCCATGATCTGCTTCGTCGCTCACGGCTGGGTGCTCCGTGCATCATCCTCGGCGATCTGGTCGGGCGATCGATGAACGACGACCGTGTTGCGCCAGGTGGCGACCAGGGCATCGGTCTGGTTGAAGATGAGTGCTTCGAGCACGATCCAGACGGCGTGGGGGTCGAGCTTGATCGACTTCTGATACACGTCGCCGATGCGGCTCGTCATGTGGAGGCGATCGCCCACCCTGATCGGCTCCGCGTAATCCCAGTCGACAGCGAGGTTGATCCCACGGTCGCCGGGGGTGGGCACACCGAACGTGAAACCGGGTCCCGAAGGAGCATCATCAGTCGAGGGGGATGGGGCCTTCGGCCACGGGCCGCCCGTCGCGAAATAGACCGGCAGCATCGAGGGCGGAACCACGACGGCCCCGTGTGGCCCGGCGGACGCCGCGTCGGGATCGAGGAAGAGCGGATTGGTGTCGCCGACCATGTGGCAGTGGCGACGGATCGGGTCGTGTTCGACCGGATATCGGGCTTCCGACGTGCTCGTGACCTTGCCAATCCACTCGGCGCGGACCGCCTCGATGTCGTAGTCGTCGGGGTGCACCCTCACGCGATGATGCCCTCGGACCGTAATGCCGTGATCTGGTCGGCCATTTCGAGCTCGCCGAGGATCTCGTCGGTGTGTTGACCGAGCGCAGGCGACCCACCTGAGAGCGTGGCGGGCGTCTCCCCGAACTGGGCCGGGTGGCGCGGCAGACGCGTCGGGCCCACCACGTGGTGGTCGGCCTCGACGAACAGGCCCATGGCAACCGCGTGTGGATCGCTGGTGAGCTGGTCTGGGCTGAGGATCATCGAGAACGGCACCCGTTCGGCCTCGAACCGCTCGGTCGCCTCCTCCATGGTCAGGTTGGCGGCCAGCGCGTAGACCATGTCCATAACCGGCTCCAGCACGTCTCGGTTCTTGATCCGCTCGGCAACGGTGGCGATGCGCGGGTCGTCGTACCCTTCGGCTCCGACCGCTCGGCACATGCCGGCGAAGTCGTGGTCGGAAGTCGGGGTGACTATGCCCCAGCCGTCGAGGAACCGCATCGGCTGGAACCCCGCGACGAAGCTGGAGTGTTGTGAACCGTCCGAATCCAGCAACACCTCGTTGGCAGCGGCGTCGGCCCACAGGAACGACACGACCGCGTCGGTCATCGACAGCTCGATGTGCTGACCGCCACGGCCTTGCGCTCGCGCAAACAGAGCCGCACCGATCGCCTGCGACGCATAGAGAGCCGTCACCTTGTCGGCGGCGGTCTGGCGGAGGAAGATCGGCGTCTCGTCATCGGGGTCTGCCTGGCTGACGGCGAGGCCCGCGTAGGCTTGGATCACCGTGTCGTACGCGCTGCGGTCGCGGTAGGGGCCCGTCGGTCCGAACCCCGAGAGCGACACGTAGATGACGTCGGGGTTGGTCGTCTTCAGGTCGTCGTAACCGAGACCGAGGCGGTCCATCACCCCTGGCCGGTAGTTCTGGATGACAACATCGGCGTCGGCTGCGAGCCGTCCCACGATCTCGGCGCCTCGCGGGTCGGTGATGTCGACCGCGAGCGAGCGTTTGCCCCGGTTACACACGAGGTAGAGCGAGCTCATGCCGTTGACCGACACGCCGACGTAGCGGGCGATGTCGCCGATGTCGGGGCGCTCGACCTTGATCACCTCGGCGCCCTGGTCGGCCATGAGCGCGGCGGCGTAGGGACCGGTGAGAGCGATCGAGAAGTCGAGAACCTTGACGCCGTCCAGCGGTCCCATGGTCGGTGTGCCTCCTCGTCAGTCTTCGAACACCGGTGGGCGGTTCTCCTTGCGAGCCCTCACGGCTTCCTCGAAATTCTTGGTGGTCAGCCGCACGAAGAGCTGAGTGTGGGTTTCGAGCTCGATCGCCGCGCGCAGGCTGCCGGTCTCGAGCCCAGCCCACATCGTCCTTTTCGTGAGAGCGGTTCCCTGCGTGCTCCACCCGTTGATCTGGTCGGCGAGGTCGAGCGCTTCATCGAGCAGGTCGTCGTCGGCCACGACCCGACTGACGAGGCCGATGTCGGCGGCTTCGTGCGCGTCGATGTCGCGGCCCGACAGCATCAACTCGAACGCGCGCGACGAACCGATGGCGCGGGGGAGCAGGAAGCTCAGCCCGAGCTCGGTTGCCGTGAGCCCGTTGTTGATGCCGGCGGCTCGGAAGTAGGCGGACTCACCTGCGAGTCGGATGTCGGCGCCGAGGGTGAGACACATGCCGCCCCCGATCGCGGCGCCGTTGATGGCGCAAATGACCGGTTGCGGCATTCGTTGCATCGCGGGGACGAGATCGGCCAGAACCGACATGGCCTTCGTCGCGATGCGGGTCAGGCTCATGCCGTCAATGTTCGGCGGCGGTCCTGCATCATTGGACGTGTCGGCACCCGAGCAGAACCCTCGGCCGGTCCCCGTGAGCACAACGCAGGTCGTGTCGTTGTCGGCGCCCACCTGTTCGAAGGCGTCGTGAAGCGGAACCATTAGCTCGAAAGCCATCGAATTCATTCGCTCGGGACGGTTGAGGGTGATCACCGTTGTGTGCGCGCGGGGCTTGTCGATCAGCACCAGGTCGGTCGTCGAGTCCGTCATATGTGAGGCATAGTACCGAACCTGTCTTACAGTTGCCGTCGAAGTTGGTGTCGATCCATATGAGACATAGGTGCTAGTTTGCCTCATATGACAACGTCACCCAGAACACGACTGAACCGTCGGCGCAACATCACGTCTGCCCACCGCACTGCGCGACGGGGCGGCCTCGTCGCCGTCGCGATCGTCCTCGCTCTCGTCGCAGCGGCGTGCGGCAGCGATGACGGCGGCGAGGATGGTGGTAGTGGCGAAAGCACGTCTACGGAGACTCCATCGTCCACGACCACCGTCGATGAGGAGCCTTCGTCGACCTCGACCGAGTCCACCACGCCAGTAACCTCGGCGGCGCCTCTGACGGCGTCGGCGACCGGAGTCACCGAGGACACGATCCACCTCGGATTCACGACGAGCGACCTCGAGGAACTACGCCGACTCGGACTGGTCGACATCGACCGCGGCGACCCGAACATCGTGCTCGATGCGCTCGTCGCCGATGTCAACGAGCGCGGTGGCATCAATGGCCGCATGCTCGAGGCCCACCTCGAGGTGGTGCTACCGATCGGGCCGGCGGAGGCAGACGCCGCCTGTATACGTCTCACCGAGGACATCCAGGTGTTTGCGGTGCTCGCGCCCTTCGTGGGACCCAACAGCACCGTCAACTCCTGCCTCAACGCTCAACATTCCACCGTCATCGTCGGCGGGCAGCCAACCCCCCAGCAGCTCTCGGAGGCGCAGGCTCCGTGGATCACCAACACGATGTTCTCCGACCGGCGGCTCTCGGTGGTGGTCGATCTGATGGAAGCCGAAGGTCTGTTCGGAGAAAAGGTTGGTCTCGTTGTCACGGCCGAGGAGCGGTCGGCGGCGGACGACATTGTCATCCCCGCCCTCCAGGATCTGGGCAAGGAGGTCATCGATGTCGAAGTCGAGTCGGCCTCGGTCGACATCGTCGCGACAACCGCGGCCTTCGAGGTGTTCGCGGAGCGATTCCGATCGGAAGGGGTCGACAGTGTCGTACTGGTCGAAAACACCGGGACCTTCGGCGCGAGTGCCTTTGCCGCCACCGACTTCGAGGTACCCGTTCTCATCGTCGATTCCGCAAACCTCACAGCCGGCCTCGGAGCCCGAGGCGAGGTGCCGCTCGAGGATCTCGCAGGGGTGATCGGGTCGGGCGGCGCTACCCCCGAAGAGGAGTGGGAGCTCGACGCCACCCAGGACTGCGTCCGTGTCGTCGAGGAGGCGAACCCCGACATCGACGTGGTGCCCACCGCAGAGTTGGGCGAGGCCGAGCCCGATTGGCTCGGAAACATCAGGATCTTCTGCACGCCGTTGCGGCTTTTCGAGATGGCCGCCTCGGCAGCCGGCGCCGACTTGACCCACGAATCGTTCCTCGCGGCGGCTGAGGGGCTCGGAACGATCGATCTGCCATTCACGCCCTTTGCCAGCCTCGAGCCGGCCAAGCACGATGCGATGGACGCGATTCGACTCACCGAGTTCGATCCGACGATCCCTCCCGAAGGCTGGGCGGCCCCGTACGGCCCACTCGAGCAGGTCGACTGACCACGATGTCGAACTTGTCGATCTCCAACGAGGCAGAGTGATCAAGATGTCTCACAAAGCCTGGCCTAGACACACCGACAGGTCCGTCGCCGTAGATGAGATCCTCGAAGCGGCCGGAAGGACCTTCGCCGAAGTCGGCGTGGGCAAGGCGACGATGGTCGACGTGGCGGCGGCTGCCGGCTGTTCGCGGGCCACGCTCTACAGGTACTTCCCCAACCAGGAATCGCTGCACCTCGCCTACGTGAATCGGGCAACTCTGCGAATAGCGCAACGTCTGGCCGAAGAACGCAATGCCAGCGGAACGGGCACCTTGACCGATCGAATCCTCGCCGGTATCGCGGCCGTGCGAGCCGATCCGCTCCTCGCAGTTTGGTTCGAGCCCGAAAACATGGCGATACCCATGGCGTTGAGTCAGGACTCCGAGCTGCTCGGCGCGATGTCGTCGGGGCTCGTCGCGCAGCTAGGTGTGGCCGACCTGAGCGTCGAAGAAGCCGAGCGACGGGGAGCTTGGCTCCTGCGATGCATCGTGTCACTGCTGGCGATGCCCGCCTGCGACGAATCAGAGGAACGGACGGTCGTCGAATCGTTCATCGTGCCCGTGCTCACCGAACACCACACGAGGAGAACTCAGACATGACGTCCGTCGCGGAAATCGATCTGACCGACGCATCGGTGTGGGAGCAGGGCCCTCCCCACGAATGGCTCGACCGGCTGCGCAGCGACGATCCCGTCCACTGGCACGAGGAATCCGATGGCCCGGGCTTTTGGGCGCTGACCAGGCACGACGACGTGCGTCGGGTGTCGGCGTCGCCTGGCGAGTTCTCGAGCTACGTCGGCGGCCCGCTACGGGCGACCCCGCCCGAGGAGGGGCTCGAACAGGTGCGCCTGGTGATCATTGGCATGGACCCACCGGAACACCGGTTGTTCCGCAATGTGGTCGCCAAGGCGTTCACACCGAAAATGATCGGCGACCTGGAAGAGTCGCTCCGCGCCGAGACGGCGCGCGTTGTGTCCGAGCTGCGCGACGACGATCGCTGCGACTTCGTCACCGACGTCGCCGCTCGCATCCCGATGTGGTCGATCAGCGAGTTGATGGGGGTGCCTGAAGCCGATCGTTACCGACTTTATGAACTGAGCCATGCACTGATCGACGACCAGGATCCCGAGATAGCGCCTACTCCCGAGACATCGATGGAAGCTTCGGCAGAGATCTTCGGTTACGCCAACGAGATGGCGGCCCGTGAGCGCGCCAATCCCTCGGGCAGCCTCACGAGCATGCTCCTCGAGGCCAAGGTCGATGGCCGCGAGCTCACCGACACCGAGTTCGTCCTCTTCTTCATGTTTCTCATCGTCGCGGGAAACGAGACCACCCGAACGGCGAGCTCGCAGGGTCTGCTCGCTCTCATCGAACACCCGGATCAGGTCGATCGGCTCCGCCGTGACCCGACGCTGATCCCCAGCGCAGTTGAGGAGATGCTGCGGTGGGAACCCCCGATCCATCACTTCCGGCGCACAGCGACCGCCGACGTCATGATCGGAGATCAACCCATCGCCTCCGGCGACAAGGTGCTGATGTGGTATGCGGGCGCCAATCGTGATCCGTCGGTCTTCGACGACCCTCATTCGTTCCGCGTCGACCGCTCGCCCAACAACCACCTGTCGTTCGGAATCGGCGAACACTTCTGCCTCGGAGCGAACCTCGCCCGGCTCAGCCTCCGGCTGCTCTTCACCGAGCTGCTCGACACGATCGACGACATCGAACTGGTGGCGCCGCCTCGCCGCCTGCATTCGAACCTCATCAACGGAATCAAGGAAATGCAGATCAGCTACCGACCCTCCGCGTCGGCGCGCGGCTGAGCGCGGTTTGTTGAAGCTGAGATGAGCAACCACGGCGAGGTCATCGAAGAGGCGCTCGACGTCGAGGCGGCCGGCCAGCCGGTGCCAGCGATTCTCTGGCGACCTGAGCGTGCCGCCGACAAGGTCCCGCTCGTGCTCGCAGGCCACGGTGGCGGGTTCGGCACCGACGGTCACAAGCGCGTCGATGGGATCGTCCGTCTCGCGAACCGCCTGGCGACCGATCGCGGCATCGCGACCGTAGCGATCGACCAGCCCGGCTGCGGGGAGCGCGAGGGTGCCCGCGAGGAGCAGGCGCGTCGACGTGAGATGACGGTCGAGGAGGCAGTCGCTTCGCTCTGGACGCGCGAGTTGGTCGAGGAGATGACCTCCGACTGGCAAGCGACGATCGATTATGTGGCCACGACCCGTGGGCTGGGCCGCAATGGTGTCGGCTACTGGGGCCTATCCGGCGGCACCACGTTCGGACTTCCCCTCGTGGCGGCGGAGCCCCGCATCACTGCAGCGGTTCTCGGTCTCAACGGCGACGTCCCGCTCATGCGTGCTTACGCAGGGGGTGTGTCGTGTCCGGTCCTTTACATGATGAATCTCGACGACCACTTCATGACCCGCGAGTCGTGCCTGGCCCTGTTCGACGCGATTGGGTCGGCGGACAAGCGACTACTCGCGCTGCCCGGTGACCATGGCGAGAACATGGAAGACGCCCTGCCTGACTGGGTGAGCTTCTTGGCCGATCGACTCGTGTGACCGGCGTTCGGGCTCAACTCACGCCGCGGGGTCGATCGCCGGCCACCGTGAGGCGGTGCATGACCCGGCGACTCGAGTAGTCGGGCACTGCGTAGTGCTGCACGCAGCGGTTGTCCCACATCGCGAGCGCGCCCGGGGTCCACCTCCACCTGCATTGAAATGCCGGCGCCTGGATGTGGGTCAGGAGAAGCGGAAGAAGCGCCGCGCTCTCGGCCGCGCTGATGCTGTCGATGTGGGTGGTGAAGTTGCCGTTGACGAAGAGCGCCTTGCGGCCGGTGTCGGGGTGCACCCGTACGACCGGATGGTGCACCGGGGGGTAGGCGGCCTGCATCGCGCCCAAGTCCGCATCGCTGTTGCCGTCGGCGATCGCCCGGCTCAGCGTCTTCGTCAGGTCGTGGGTGGCGGTGAGCCTCTCGAGTAGCTCGCGAAACGCCGGCGAGAGGGCCTCGTAAGCGGCGTACATGTCGGAAAAGCAGGTGTCGCCGCCGAGCTCGGGGAGCAACACCGACTGGAGGATCGTGAAACTCGGCGGACACTCGACGTAGGTGTTGTCGGTGTGCCATGCGTCAGCGCCTTGCCCCTTCGGAGCCACCTGGTCGAGCACCGTCATCTCGGGATGGTCGAGGTGCTTGGGACCGAATGCGGCGACGTCTATCTCGCCCATCCGTCGGGCGAAAGCCAGATGGGCCGAGGGGTCGAGGTGTTGATCGGGGAAGAACAGCACTCGGTGGTCGAGCGTCGCGGCCCTGATCGCATCGATGTCCGCGTCGGATGCGTCGGCCAACGACACCCCTGACACGACGGCGCCGATGGTGGGTGTGACCGGCTCGAATGTGAGCGTCACAGCTCGCCGATCGATCGCAGGTGTGCTTCGACCCGGGTTGCTATGTCGGCGGCCACGTCGGTTGTGACGGCGTCGGCTACCGCAGGTGCCCCCGCTTGGCGAAGCATCTCGGGTAACCGGCTGTTCAGCTGCTGGAGTGTCCAAGCAATCATCGGCCCGTGTGCAGCGGTGTCGAAGTCGACGACGGTGTTTGTGCCGGCGGTCTTGTCGACGTAGTGGTAGTGGGGCTCGTCGACGAAGACGTCGAAGCGAAGGTACTCGTGGTCGTCTGCGGTGCTGACGACGTGGATCGAAACGCCCTCGTCGGTGAACCCGCCTTCCGGTGAGCGCTCCTCGATCTCGGCCATGTCGTCCGCGTCGTCGCCGTAGGTGGCGGCCAGCGCTTCGGGATCGACCCTCCGGTACTCGATACCGACACGCAGTGGTTCAGCGTCGAGCCAGTCGGTACTTGCTGGGTCAGGGGGCATCGGTTGGACGTTGTAGGTGGTGCCGACCATTTCACGCTCCTCGTTGGTTGTTGATGCGGGTGAATATGCGACGGGCGGTGCCGTCGAGCAGACGGTGGCGCGTGTCGTCGTCGAGATCCAACGCCCTGATTTGATCGAGTGCATGAGCGTGGCCGACGAGCGGGTATCCGCTGCCGAACATCACCTGATCTCTACCCGGTCCGCGGAGGAAGGCAAGCAGCGCCCGGGACCACCGTCTCGGCGGGTGGGTGGCGGTGCCGATGACGATGTTCGGGAACCTGTTGGCCATCGCGATGGTCGCGTCGACCCATGGCGCGCCGGTGTGAGAGAGCACGAACGCGACGTCGGCGAATTCGTCGGCCGGGCCCTCGATAGCGTTGGGGTGGCCCGACTCGTGCGCGAAATCGCCGCCTGACGCGCCGGCCTGCATCACGAACGGCACGGCGTAGTCGCGGCACAGCTCGTAGTAGGGGCGGTAGTCGGGATGGTCGAATCGCCGATCCCAGCTGTGGGTGTGGGTGTGGAGCCCGACGCACCACGGGTCGGCGAGGGCAGCAGCCGCGTCGCTGACGTCGTCGGATCCGAGGGATGGATTCACGCTGAACAGGCCGGCGAACCGGCCCGGCGAACCGGTCGCGAGCTCGGCGACATCGTCTGGGCGGCATGCGTAGTGGGAGTAGTCCTCGAGCGGCGCACCTGCGTCCAGGCGACAGAACGGCAAGACCAGTGTCTCGATGCCCAGGTCGTCCATTCGTGCGGTCATTTCGATCGGCTCCGCGAATTTGTCGGCGTCACGCGCGCCGAGACGAAGAGACAGGTCACCGTCGGCGATCACGTCGTGCCAGAGCGATGCTCGGTCGGGAGTGAACGCGTTGCACCAGTAGTCGATCATCGGTCGTCTCGAAAACGCACGAGCTTGGCCGCGGTGCCGAACCCGGTGAGCTCATCGAGCGACCCAGGTGTCACGACCTCAGCGCCGATTCGCACGCCCGTGACCTCTTGGAGCCTGGTCTCGATTTGTTCGGCGAGCGCCGCGAACTGCGCAGGATCGAGACGGCTCACGACCCGAATGGTCATCTCGTCACGATTCCCGGTTCGTGACGCGATCACGAACCAGTCGTCACCGACGCCGTCGACCGACGTCGCGATCTCGCCCAGCGCCTCGGGCCAGATGTTGACACCCCGAAGCTTGACCATGTTGTCGCCGCGGCCCGCGAACGGCGCCATCTTCCGCAGCCAGCTCCCGCACTCGCAGCGACCGGGAGGGTGCAGCGAAGACAGATCCATGATGTTGTAGCGGAACTGGGGCGAACCGGTCTTGTAGATCTCGGTTATGCAGATTGCACCCTGCTCTCCGTCAGGGAGGGGTTCGCCGGTGTCGATGTCGACGATCTGAACCACGAACGCATCCTCGAAAATGTGCAGCCCGTCACCAGCCTCGCATTCGATCGCGACCCACTGCACCTCGTGGAATCCGTAGGAGTCATAGACCGGCACCCCGAAGGTCTCGGTGAGCTTCTGCTTGTCGCCGATGTTGGGCAGCGCGTTGAGGCGTAGGTCGACCCCTGGCTCGAGTCCCATCTCGCGGGCGGTCTCGGCCAGATGCAGCAGGTAGTCGCCTGTTGTGAGTATCGCGGTGGCCCCGTATTGCACCGCGAGCTCGATCTGCTTGCGGCTCGGCGTCACGTTGCCCGTGCCGGTCGGGATCACGACGCAGTTGAGCCAGCGGTATAGCGCCTCGTCCATGATGTGCGCGCCGTTGTGGGTGGAGTAGGCCCATGCGTTGAGCACCACATCGCCGGGTCGGATGCCCTGCATGTAGAGCGCCCTGGCGGTCAGGAGCGCACCGGCCTCGCGGTCCCACGCGGTGTAGAGCGTCGGGCGGCTCGCTCCGGTTGTGCCACCCGACATGAAAACTCGCATCGGCTCGTCGCGGGCCTGTTTGACCGAAACACCCTGGTAGTCGCCGTACGGGGGATGCGCTTCGATCGAACGGCGTATGTCGTCGACCGTGTACGCCGGGAACCGGTCGAGATCATCGAGGGTGCGCAGGTCGGACGGACCGACACCGGCTGCGTCCCAGCGCTCACGAAAGAAGGGAACCTCGTGCGCCTGTGCGGCGCGGCTTTGCAGCCGCGCCAGCTGGGTTGTGGCGATGTCGTCTGGAGACGCCAGGTAGCTGGTGGTCAGATACTCGGGGGCGGGAATGAGCTGCGACGTAAGGGCCGCATAGTCGACCGCCTCGTGAGGACGGCGGAACCCGGCGGGGTCGATCACGCGTCGGCGAGCTCGGTCGCTTCGGCGAATTCGGTGGGGAGCATCTCGACGGGGAACCGGTAGAGGTCGACGGCGTTGTCCCACATGATCTTGCGCTTGCTGTCCTCGCTGATCAGGTCGGGTTCGAGGTCGAGGAAGTACTGCACGGTGCCGGGGTACTTGGAGTCGGGGTGAGGGAAGTCGCTCTCCCAAACGATCCGATCGTCTCCCAACCACCGGATCACGTCGGCCACGAACGGATCCTCGCACTCGGTGCTGATCCAACAGTTGCGTTTGAAGTAGTCGGTCGCGCTCATGGTGAGGTCGGGGAACTCGGAAGCCCCCGCCAGCTCGAGGTGCTCGTCGATGCGGTGCAACCAGCTGGGCAGCCAGCCGCACCCGGCTTCCATGTAGGCGCAGCGCAGCTTCGGGAACCTTTCGTAAACGCCATGGACGATCATCGAAAGCATGGCGTTCTGTGCCTCGTGAGCATGAACGACGGTGTGCCATTCGGTGAATGTGTCGAACCGGTCGACGCCTTCGGTTTGGGCGTTGAGGCCCATGAACTCGTGTGTCGCGAACGCACAGTCGAGATCTTGTAGCAGTTCGTAGATCGGGTCGTAGTAGCTGTCGCCCAGGTTGCGGTGATTGGTGTAGCCCGGCCTGGTCCAGAAGCTGCGAATGCCCAGCTCGTCATGTGCATATTGGATCTCGTCGACGGCGCGGGCGACATCGTTGAGTGGAACCGGGCCGCTCGTGACCACGCGGCCGCCCGAGCTCTCGCGCATGTCGGCACCCCACCGGTTGTACGCCCGGGTCATCGCGGCCTGGAGGTCGGGGTCGATCCCGCTGAGCCACATGTCGTATTCGGGTCCGTAGATCACGCAGAAGTCGATGCCGTCTAGGGCGAGCGCCTCGGCGACGCGGTCGCCGGTGAATCCCTCGGTCACCAGTTCGCCGTACTGCTCGATCATGTCTTCGGTCGTCCAACCGATCGCCTTTTGGAACTGGCCATAGAGCGAGGTGTCGTGCTGGCTCCATCGGCCGTCGACTGTGACGGGGTTGTAGGTGTCGAGGCCAGCCGGCGCGCGGCGGTCGATGCGGTGCCTGTACTTCTCGGGAAGGTAGGTCGGCCACAGATCGGCCGGGTAGATCACGTGAGCGTCGGCGTCGAACACCTTGAATCCGTTGCGCATTGACTACGTCTCCTGTTCGGTTGGATCGAATGTCGTAGCGGCGTCGGCCGCGCGCACCACTAGGAAACGCACACCCGATTCGCCGACCGTGAACCCATAGAGGTGGTGGGCGGGGATCACCGTGGTGTCGCCCGCGCCGAGCACCGTGCCGTCGCTCACCTCGAGGCTTCCGGCGAGGATCGTCATGTGCTCGCTGACGTCGTGGGTGTGGGGTGGCACCTCGAACCCGGCGGGCATCTCACTGATGTGGCTGTGAAACCCGCATTCCCCAGTCGTGAGCCGACTGCGACGGGCCCCGGCCTTGTCCGCCACCTCGGCCAGCGAAGCCACCTCGGCCTTCTGATCCTTGGCCGTCTCCCACTCGAGCTCGGCGAGCTTGCGGACCAGCGGTTGCGACGTGTTCATCTCACAACAATTGTCGATGTGTAGATGACCTGGCCAGCTCGACCCGTCGGCGGGTCTTCACGCTGCTCGAAGCGATGGAGAACGGCCAGCACGGCCTGTCCACCGATGCCGCGGATGTGCAACGATCGGCATGAGGGGGATTCGATGACCACAGCACCGAACCTGCAAACCTGCACGGTGGCAGCGGTCAACTACCGCGAGATACACGGCGACCACGACGCCAACGTCGCCAAGATGCTCGACAACATCCGCGAGGCCGGCGAGCAGGGGGCCTATCTCGTCGTCTTCCCCGAAGGCGCGATTCCGGGGCCCGAGGAGTGCACGTGTCGGGACGTGGGAGGCCCCTGTCCTGCACACCTGGCGGTGACCGAGACGATCCCCGGGCCGACCACCGACCTCGTCGAGAAGGTGGCTGGTGAGTACGACCTGTACGTCTGCTTCGGTACCGGCGAGCGTGATACCGACGACCCGGGCACCCTTTACAAGTCAGCTGCCGTCGTCGGCCCCGACGGAGTCCTCGGCGCCTATCGCAAGGTCCATCTCGGCACGCTGCCGTGGGTCACCGAGGGCATCACCTACAAGCCCGGAACCGACCTCCCGGTGTTCGACACCCGGTTCGGGCGTATCGGAGTGCAGATCTGTTACGACTTCTGGTTCAACCCCGAGCTCACTCGGTTGCTCGCGCTCAAGGGCGCACAGATCATCGTCAACTGCGCCGGTTCGTTCGAAGCGCCCGGACGCAAGTCGACGATGACGGCGACCGCGATCACGCGGGCGGCGGAGAACTTGGTCTACACGGTTACGTCCAACTCGACCGGCGGTCCGGGCGACGCGAACCAGTACTCCGGCTCGGAGCTCACTCGAGCGACTCGCGCCGGCGTGTACACCGGCAACAGCCTGATCACGGGCCCGACCTTCCCGCGATTCGGTGCGGTGCTCGCCCAGGCCGGAGATCTCGAGGAGATCGTCATGGCCACGCTGAGCGGGCCACGTCTGGAGCGGTGGAAGACCATGTTCGACTGGACCGAGTGGCGGCAGAGTCGACTCGCTGACGCGTCTCGAATGATCGCCCGCGAGTTCGCTGCTCTCGCTCCGTATGGTGAGCTATAGGAGCCGCGCCTCAGCGCCTCTTGGAGCTGTGTCTCACGTTCTTCGCGAAATCGAGCACCAGCTGGCCCTTCTTGTCGCCGATCTCGACGACCGGGCTCTGGAACGGTGTGGTCGACCACGGGTTGTCATAACGCAGTTCGTTGCGCAACGAGACCTCTTTGCCGGCGACCGAGAACGGTCCGTCCTGGCCGATCGACATCGGTCCTTCCGACGGCGAATCGAACACTACGTCGAACCCGCCGGGGAACCCGTCGGCGGTGGGCGGGCGCACATGGACCTGCGGGGTCCGCTTGGTCAGCTCGGACATGAACGACTCGAACGAGCCGTCGAGTTTCCGCGAGCCGACGTGGGCGATCCACACGTTGTCGGGACCACCCGGGGCCACCAGGTCGAAGGGCTCGGTGAGACCGTCGGTGTGCACCTCGCCCGGTGCGTAAGTCCGCCAGTCGACGGGCCGGTGCGACCACAGCGCAACGTATCCCTTGCCCTCGCGACCGAAGGTCCAGTTGCCGGCGCGAACGACTTCGTCGAAACGCTCGGTGGGGAACCACGCATGGGTGTAGTCGAGCCTCGTGAACCCGCCGAGGATGAACTCGTTGGGGACCCTCGGCGCATAGAGCGAGATCGACGTTCGGCCGTGCTGGGCCGAACGGGGTAGGGCTCCGCTGCCGGTCCAGTAGCCGTCGGCGTCGGGCCAGCTCGTAGCGCCCTCGAAGGGCTCGTTCTTCGGGAGCGTCGTGAACACGATCGCATCCTCGCTGAGCGTGGCCTGCCAAACGTGGTGTTGGTCGCTGTATGTGCCGGGACGGAAGTCGTTGACCGTCGACAACATCGTGTGCCTGTCGCGGTAGGTGACGGTGTTCGCTTCGTTCAATAGAGCAAACGAAAGCGTCGGCGACAACGACTGAAGCAACGCGCGGGCGGCATCGCGATCGTCGCCAACCAGATCTCGGAGCGGCTGGAACTGCTCGAAGGTCGGCGTGTCCCACAAGTCGTAGGCGTCGATGGTGTCGATCGTGATGTCGGCGATCTGCCAAGCCGGTTGGGCGCCGCGCTCCCACCAGAAGTCGACGTTGTCGATGTCGTCGAAGTCGTACCCGTAGGGCGCTATTGGGTTGGGCGTGACCGGCGCGGTGATGTCGAGGGGGACACCCATGCGCTCGCGGTCGACCATCGGATTGTTCGAGCTAGCGACCCGCTTGATGACGGCGGGCATGCGGTACTTCTTGGCGCGGGAGAGAAGCGTGGCACCGGCCTCGCCGCGTGATCGGTAGTCGAGGTCGGTGTCGTCGAAGAGCAGCTTGGCGAGGTGGAAGGTGTCCTGGTCGGTGGCCTTGGACTTGTCCTTCATGTACGAGCGGCCGTGGGTGGCGCCGAGGTTTCCGTCGTGCAGATGTAGCGCGATGTCGAACAGCACGAGATCGAGCACCATCGCCGCCCGGGTCGTGAGCTCGTCGTCGTCGGTCACCCATTCGACCAAGGTCAGTAGCGGCGTCACGTCCTTTTGGTAGTAGACGTCGGAATGCCACTCGCTGAAACCGACATCGGTCTTCTCGTCGAGCCAGTCCATGATGCGACCCCGGGCCTCGACCATGTGTTCTCGACCGGTGCGACCGTCGTTTCTGAACACCTCGTCGGGGTGGCGTTGCCCGACGAGGTACTCGATCGTGTGGAAGATGATGCGGTGGTTTTCCGACCAGTAGTACTTCTCGTCGATGATGCCTTCGGGCGTCGGCTCGGTGAACCAGTACTCGTAGCCGAGCAGGGCGTCGTCGATCTCGGCGACAACGTCGGCGGGAAGCTGGTCCTCGTACCCGTAGAGCAGGTTGACGAAGTACAGCGCGTCGAAGTCGCTGGTGTCCTTCCAGTTACGCATGTCGAAGAGCTCGTCGGAGAATCCGTCGACGGTCACGGCGTCGGAATCCCAAGAGAACCGCCGGTCGCGCTCCGCACGCTCCGCGTGGGCCAGAACGTTCAAGATGCTGCCCGTGTTCAGTTCCTCGGTAGCGAACTCCAGGTACTCGTCCTGGCGTTGACGGAACCAGCCCCGCCCCACGAAGTCGCCGTCGTCGCGGTCGTTGCTGGGTCCGTCGCCCTTGCCTCTTCCGTGGCCTGGCGCATGGCACGCGCTCGCGACGAGGATGAATGCCAGCGCAGTCACGATCAACCGCGGCATGGTCTTGTGTGTTCTCGGTGTTTTCCGCACACCGCCAACTTACAACCGACCGTCGTCTCGATCCCAACGAGGGCGTGCAGCGGCGGCTTGGCACTGTCAGGCACCGAGCTCACAACGCGCTTGGACCCAGTTCACTTGGAGCTCGGTGCCTGACACCGGTGGAATTCGAGTCGCCTACGGTTTGGGCCATGAAGAGCAGGCTTCTCGGGATGCTCGCGATCGCGCTGGCGGGCATCGTGGCTGCGTGTGGGTCCGACGACGCGGCCGACACGTCGGCGTCGCCGGCCACGCCCGATTCCACGGTGTGTTCACCGCAGGTGGAACCCGGCGTCGTGCGCGAGTCGGCGACGGTTGACGGGACCGAGCGGACATGGCAGTTAGCGATGCCCGACGGTGAGGCCTTCGGGATCATCGTCGACCTACACGGCACCGGCGGCACGATCGACGTACAGGATGCGATAACCCGGCTGTCGGAGGAGGGCACCGAGCGGGGATACGTCGTCATCACCCCCCAGGCCGAGGAGAACCCGGCGCGCTGGACCGTGCCGGGAATCCCTGGGCCTGACGATGTGGCGTTCGTCGAGTTCCTGCTCGACGACGTGCGGGAGAAGACCTGCGCCACCGGGCCAGCGTTCGCCACTGGCAAGTCGTCGGGTGCGGCGATGGTGACGCAGCTGGCATGTGAGACCGAGCTGTTCGCAGCTGTCGCGCCGGTGGCCGGCATCAACCTCTACCGCCGGTGCCCGACGGGCAGCCCGATATCGGTGCTGACGTTTCACGGAACCGAAGACACCTGGGTTCCGTTCGAGGGCCCCGATGGATGGGAGGAGGTCGAAGCCGAGACCGACACGTTCTTCATCGGCGATCCTGCGGCATCGGTGGAGGCCTTCGCACGACGGGCCGACTGCGAGGAAGAGCCGACCACCACCGAGATCGGGACGGATACCACCTTGTTGGAATGGGAGTGCCGGGACGGTCGGGAGATCGTCTCCTACCAGTTCGAAGGCGCCGGTCACACTCACCCTGGCGAGCTTGCTCGCGCCGCATACAAGGAGCTCGGAGTCGAAGGGATCGGGGAGAACTCGATCACCGTCGAGGGGACCGAGGTGATGCTCGACTTCTTCGACAGAACCCGAGCCGCGCTCGGCGGCTGATCTGGGGCCACGCCAAATTGCTGCGAGTTGACCACATCCCTTGTGGCGAACTCACAGCAATTTCGTGAAGGGGGTGGGAGCGCGGCGTCCTACGGGACGTACTGCTCGCAGATTTCGGTGATGACCCCGTCCTCGAAGGTCAGCCACCAGGGAGAGCCGAAACCGCCATCGTCGAGATAGGTCGGGAGCTCGTCGAGCGTGCCGGCGTCGATGTCGGCCGACGAGTCCTCGGTGAGTCGCACCAGCCAGACGGCGAGGTCGGGCGACACACTTGCGGCACGAAGCTCCGGCTCCTCGTTTCGGATTCGATAGTCGTTCGGCGGGCCCTCGGGATCGTCGGGAAACTCGAGGTGATAGTCGTCGATCGCGTCCTGCCCGCTCAACCACTCGACGATGTCGAATGCGACCGCCGATTGCGCGAGGCCGACGGAGTCGATCAGCGCGGCGTAGGTGCCGTCGCCGTCGAAGTCGGCCGGACTCGAACCCGGTGGCCTGTGGGGACAGTCGGACCGCCGAGTGGTGACGCGATCGATGAAGGTATCGATTCCGGCCACGTCGACGACGACCTCGCCGACCCAAGAGGTTGCAGGCGTGCCAGTCATTCCTCGGGGAGCGAACCCGACCAGCGTGTCGTAGGTCTGTAGGTCGCGTTCGGTGGCCTCGTGCCACGACGCTGGCCAGGAAGCGTCGTAGCCCTCGGCGGGAGGAGGGACGGTCACGGTTTCCGCGGCTAGGGTCGCTCGGTCGATGCGCATCAGCGCTGACAAGGGCAGCCCGCCGTCGCCGATCCTCCCGACGTAGACGGTCGGGTCTGTGACGAGCAGCCAGGACGGGGGAACGGCTGGCATCGGGTAGGCCTTCACGACCTCGCCGTTCCCGCTGAGCAGGATCGCCTCGCCGTATCCAATAGCCGATGCTCTTGCCGTGCCTAGGTAGTTGTCGGGGTCGGGAATGCCGTCGGGGAAGCGCGCCCATGTTTCGTCGGGCAAGCGCGACAGCACCCACCGTCCCTCGGGGCTGGCTACCTCGGACTGGACGTCGACCCGATCGGCCAATGGCAGTGCAGCGATCGCCGCGGGCACGCCGTCGCGGGCAGCGTCGGCCGCGGACTGCGAGGCACCGTCGGTGGTCGGGGCGCGTGTCGTTGAGGTAGCCGTGGTTGGTGTGGTGTCCTCGGGCACGACGGCTGTCGGTGGCTCATCGCGATTGATGGCGATCGTGACGCCGACTCCGATGGCGACCGCGAGCGCCGCGGCAGCCAATAGCAGCGGTCGGCGACGGCCTCCCGGAGGTTGCCCTGCGTCGACGGAACGGGTCGGCGTCGTTCGTGCATGTGACGCAAGGTCGGCGAGCTGTTCTCGCAGCCGTTTCTCGAACTGGTCGTCAGTCATCGAGCAGCTCCCTCAGTTCCATGACGCCCCGTCGGACGAGGCTGCGTGCGGTTGCCGGGCGACAGCCGAGCGATCGAGCTACGTCGGCGTGGGGAAGGTCGGCGTAGTAGCGCAATACGATCGCGGCTCTCTTCCGGTGATCGAGCTGTAGCAGCGCCTGGCGGAGCTCAACCGATTCGCTGCTGAGCTCGCTGACCTCGGGATCAGGGGCGATCTTGTCTGCCAGGGCGTGCCGGCGGTGACGCTTCCGGCACGCGTTCACCACCGACTGACGCAGGTAGCTGGCCGGATGATCGAGCTGGCCGAGGCGCGAAGCGCAGCTGATGAAGACATCGTGCACGATGTCCTCGGCTGCCTCGTTGGATCCGGTCAAGAGGTAGGCGACACGCATCATCGCCGGGAAGTGATCCCGATACGCATCCTCCACTGTTTCTCCAGGTGTCGATCCGGCTGGGGCTGATGTTCCCACACCTATCTACAGCCACGATCCCACCGGAATGTTGCAGGCGTTCTCGTCGGAGTGTCCCGAGCGCCTTGTTTGGCGAGCATTCCTTGCCCGCCGACGGGCCCTCGGGTGTCACTAATCTGTCGCTGATGAGCACACCGGTGAGCAGGTATTCGCTGCCCGAATACGAGCGACGGTTCCTACTCGAAGGCATCCCCTCGGACGCCGATCGGCCCCGCATGATCACCGACCGATACGTCCTCGGCACCCGCCTGCGACTCCGGGTTGTCGTCGATCGAGACACAGGTGAGGCGTTGCAGTGCAAGGTCGGGCACAAGATCCGTCCCGAACCCGCGGACCCTACGACCGTGCTTCACACAAGCCTCTACCTCGATCACGCCGAGATGGAGGTCTTGGAGGCTGTGGACGCGGTAGAGATCACGAGGACGCGTTTGCGATGGAGCCATGATGGCTACCCGGCGGCCGTCGATGCCTACCACGACCACCTGGAGGGCTTTGTCGTCGCCGAACTCAACTTCGAGAATCCCGAGAGCCTGCACGCATACGAGCCAACGAGGCCCCTCGGTGCGGAGATCACCCACATCGAAGAACTCACCGGACCGAATCTGGCGTCGCTCGACCCCGCACGCTTGGCCGAGTTGACCGTGTCCGATTGATCTCTCGTTCTTTCTGCAGCAGAGCGCGCATGCGAGCCTTATTGCAGAAATAACGGGAGCGCCGGCCGGGATCAGGCACGCACAGTGGTCGGGTGGTATCTGTGGCACATGCGTCGCTTGGCGGTTCTGACAGTCCTCATGGCTCTCGTCGCGACAGCGTGCCTGCGGGTGCCCGCCGACAAACGCGGCCAGAGGTTCGGGTACGCGATCAACCCGCACGCGCTGGAGAGCGACGCCGACTACGCGGCTCGGGTCGCGGCGGACGCCAACACGATCACCTTCGAGAACCACACGAAGTGGGGGTTGGTGCAACCCCAAGAAGGCGTCTTCGACTTCACCAGAGCCGACCAGATCGCCGATTTCGCCGAGGCGCACGACATCGATCTTCGTGGTCACGTGCTGGTCTGGCACCGCCAGTTGCCCGAGTGGGTGACCGAACGCGACTGGACTCGCGATGAGCTAATCGAGGCGATGCGCAGCCACATCCACACTGTTGTCGGCCACTTCCGTGATGAGTACCCGGGACGGGTCGTGCACTGGGATGTGGTCAACGAAGCCTTCCTGCCGAACGGGCAGCGTCGGCCGACGCTGTTCCAGCGGGTCATCGGCGACGACTACATCGAGCTCGCGTTCCGGTTCGCGCACGAGGCGGACCCGTCGGTGCGACTGTTCTACAACGATTTCTTCGACAACGGCATCGTTCTCGGAGAGGCGTTGACCGAGGGATATGAGATCGCTCAGGGAGCCACGTCCGACATCACGAGCTGCGACGAGGTGCCCAAATGCGTGTCGACGCGCGCGCTGGCGGACAGCTTGGTCAAGCGAGGCGTGCCAATCGACGGCATCGGTTTCCAGGGCCATGTCTTCGGCACCTCGCCGACCGACTACGGCGAGTTCACATCTTGGACTGCCGGGCTCGGCTTGGATTGGGCGCTGACCGAGATCGACGTGGCGCTCCCCGCTGGGGGTAACACCCCCGAGGCGCTCGCCGATCAGGCTGACGCCTACCGCAAGATGCTCCGCTCGTGTCTGTACTCGAAGAATTGCGACACCACGATCGTCTGGGGCGTCACCGACGCGTACTCGTGGATACCGGCCACGACCCTTGGGCTGTTCGACCACGCATTGCTCTACGACAGCGACGCTCTTCCCAAACCAGCGTACTGGTCGCTGCTCGGCGAGCTGGCCGGGGGGTCGGGCCCGTAGCGGTCAAGGAAATCTCGACGACGTCGCAGGCAATCGGACCTGCTGTGACTTGGGACACTGCACGGGCCGAGACCGGACCGTCGTAGATCACGGAGGCCCAATGGCCACAGCAACGACCGATGAACGCGCGGAGATCGACCGCAGGTCGGTCTTTCGCAAGCCGCTCCAAGTAGCCGCGGCCGTCGCCGCGGTCGCCGCTGCGACGAGCTGTGACCTCACAACCGCCGACTTCGACAGCGATCGCCACCTGGCGCGGCGGCTCACCTTCGGTCCCGACCCCCAGACTCTCGGCGACATCGCCTCGATGGGTCGCAGCGCATGGGTCGACGCGCAGTTCGCGCCGAGCGGCCTCGACCATTCGGCGGTCGACGCGAAGCTCGCTCAACTCCCGGCGCTGACGATGAATCCGGTCGAGCTCCAGGCCGCCTACCCGCTCAATTCCGACCGGACCGCGGCCGGAGCGCAGCTCAAGCTCGGTTCGCTCATTCGTTGGGTCCACAGCCCGGCGCAGCTGTTCGAGCGCATGGTCGAGTTCTGGTCGGACCACTTCAACGTGCCCGCCGAGGGCGCGATTCTCAACCTGCTCAAGATCGTCGAGGACCGCGAGGCGATCCGACCGAACGCTCTCGGGCGATTCAAGGATCTGATCGTCGCGTCGGCCAAGAGCCCAGCGATGCTGGTCTACCTCGACAATGCGTTCTCCTCGGTTGGAGCCATCAACGAGAACTACGCCCGTGAGCTGCTAGAGCTGCACACCGTCGGTGTCGACGGTGGCTACACCGAAGACGACATCGTAGCCACCGCGCGCCTTCTCACCGGATGGACCGTCGATCCCCAAACCGGCGAGTTCATCTTCCGCCCCGCACGCCACGATTCTGCTCAGGTGACGATCATGGGTTGGACACGACCCGCATCGGGCGATCCCGTCGCCCACGGCGAGGCGTTCCTGCACTACCTGGCGATGCATCCCAACACCGCAGTGTTCGTCAGCGGCAAGATCGCCACGAGGTTCGTGAGCGACACGCCGTCGAAAAGCCTCGTCGATGCCATGGCTGCCGCCTGGGCTCAGAACGACTCGGCGATCGAACCCGTGCTGCGGGCGATGATCAACCATCCCGACTTCGACGCAGCACCGCCGAAGTTCCGAAGGCCTCTCGACTACCTGGCCATGGTTTGTCGCGCCGTGCATGCCGACATCGCTCCAACATCCAACGTGGCGCAGCTGATCGACCTCTACCGAACCCTCGTCGGGCTCGGACAGGCTCCGTTCGAATGGCCGGCCCCGAACGGCTACCCCGATGTCGCTTCCCCGTGGCTGAACGGAGGTTCTCTGCTCAATCGCTGGAACCTCACAGGCGATGTCATCGCCGGACACCATGTCAGCATTCAACCCGACCCGACACCGCTGCGACCGCAACTCGACAGACTCGATCGAACCCAGATCTATGAGACGGTCACGCAATTCCTGCTCGACGAATCGCCGACTTCGCAGGGGTTGATCGCTCTCGACGCTGCCACCGGCTGGACATCATCGACCGCGCCGTCACCGACCGAGATCAACGAGTCGCTCGCAGCGCTCGTGCTGGCGGTGCTCACCTCCGCCGACGCCCAATATCGCTGAGGAGATCGCCATGACAAACGCCACCAACGCCACATCGACACCTGCCCTGAGTCGCCGCACGCTACTCGCCGCCGGGGCAGCTCTCGGCGCGACGGCCGCCGTCGACTTCGACTTTGGCATCGCTGCTACTGGCGCCGCTCAGACGACACCGGGTCGACTGGTGGTCCTCTACCTTCGCGGCGGACAAGACCACCTCTCGGTCACCGTGCCCTACACCGAGACCGCCTACTACGACCAGCGCCCGAACATCGCCGTTCCGGCCGCCGATGTGCTCGATCTCGACGGGCAGTTCGGTTTCCACCCGGCCATGCCCGGGCTCCACGCCCTCTACGGGCAGGGACGGGTCGGGGTGGCGCTCGCCACCGGCAACCCTGCCGGAGACCGAAGCCACTTCGTAGCGCAGGACCTGTCGGAGTTCGGCGACGACGGGTTCCCGCCCGACGGCCTCGGATGGCTCGCGCGCTACCTAAACACGACCGCGGGCTCGAGCAGCTCGCTGTTCCGCGGAGTTTCGATGGGCGATCTGGTTGCCACGAGCCTGCGAGGCCATCCTGCACTCGGTGTGTCGTCGATCGACTCCTTCGGGCTCGGTGGATTGAGCGGACTGACCGCAGGTCGCGATCAGTTGTTCCGCTACCTCTACTTCGGGAACGAGCCGATCGAGGAGCTCGGGTTCGGAGCTCTCGCGGCGGCGGCTGAGGTGGAGAGCCTTTCGGGATCGAACGATGCCGACCCACTCGTGCGTCAGCTGGCCGACCTCGCAGTGCTTCTGGAGGCCGATCTCGGCATCGAGGTCGCCACGATCAACTACGGCGGATGGGACACGCACAACCAGATGGGCACAGCAACTGCAGGTGAGATGCGCGACCTTTTGGCCGGGCTCGACTCGGCACTCACCGGATTCATCGCCGATCTCGACCAACGGGGCCAGGCCGACGTGACCGTCCTGGTCATGACCGAGTTCGGACGCCGC
Organism: Acidimicrobiales bacterium; assembly: GCA_965216815.1. Classification (GTDB taxonomy): domain Bacteria; phylum Actinomycetota; class Acidimicrobiia; order Acidimicrobiales; family SHLQ01; genus JADFOM01. The sequence goes on from OZ244202.1 coordinate 1,986,052, forward strand.
GTGTTCGAGAACGGATCGGGCGGCACCGACCACGGCTGGGCGAGCGCCACGTTGGTCGTCGGCGCGGGAGTTGCGGGCGGCGTGCACGGCACGTGGCCGGGCATCGACCCGGCCACGACCGCGCCCCGGTTCGATGTGCCGGTGACCACCGACTTTCGTGACGTTCTCGGCGAGGTCGCGGGAGCCGTGTTGGGCACCGACCCTGCGCCGCTGTTCCCGGGCTACACGCCTCAGCCCCTCGGCATCATGGCCTGAGTCCGCCCGAATTTTCTGCAGATCAACGCGCATGCGCGACCAAGTGCAGAAAATCCGGCAGCAGGGTCTCCGGATCGCCGGCTTTTCTGCGGGACGTCGCGCATGCGCGACCAAACGCAGAAATTTCAGCAGAAGTCAGCCCAGGCGATAGGCGACGACGCGTGGGGGAGAGGCCTGGCCGACCGGGACGACCATCAGGTCGCCGGCGATCGACATCCAGCCGTTGATCCCTCCCGGTGCCTCGATGGTGTGGACGATCTCGCCCGACTCCCTGTCGAGCGCGATGATCTCCCCGGTCACCAACGCCGTCACCGCCAGATCGTTCACGATGGCAACCCCGCCCATCGGGTCGCCCGGCACCGCCGTCGACCACAGGGTGTCGCCGCTGGCCGCGTCGATCGCGACGACCTCGCCGTGCATCGTGCCCAGCCGCGAACCGATGTAGGCGGTCTCGTCGGGCTTCAGCTCAGTAGGTGCGTTCACCGTCGCGACATAGATCGTCTGATCCGCGAACGCCGGCGGCGTGAGGACCCCGCCCCAGGTCCCCGGATACACGTCGGTGGGGCCCTCCAGCTCGGTGAGGTCGTTGTTCTCGTGGTGTCCCACCGGGGTCTCCCAGAGCGGTTCTCCGGTCTCGGGCTCGATTCCCACCACCGTTCCTGCCTTGCCCGTCACCACGACAGTGTCTGAGCCATCCTCGAGCGGCACCAACATCGAATGGATGAGGTCGTGGTCGAACAAGTCGTGGGGCGTCACCTGGTGGTACCACCGCAACTCGCCGGTCGACAGGTCGAGCGCCACCGCCGAGTTCGTGTAGAGGTTCGGCCCGGGTCGGCTCGACGCATTGGGAAACTCCGGCGTGCCGGGAAACGGCGCCGGGTTGGCCACCGCCCAGTAGACGAGGCCTCGCTCTGCATCGATGGCAGGCGGATACCACGCCCCGCCGCCAGAATTGACCTCCGGGTTCCCCCACAGGTCGTCTGAATCGACGGTATCGAAGGTCCAGACCACGTCGCCTGTCCCCGCATCCAGGGCGTTGAGAACCCCGCGGTCGCCACCGCTGTAGATGCCGCTGATGCTGACAGGCACCGTGCTCACCAGTACGAGACCGTCGAAGTAAGTCGCCTGTATGTCGATACCGGTGCTCGGCGTCGCAGTGATCTCGGCGACCCACAGCTGCTCGCCGGTTTCGGCGTCGAGGGCCACCACGCCGGTCGATCCGTAGACCCCGAACACGCGGCCTTCACCGACCGCAACGCCGAACGGGCCGATGCTGAATCCGGTCGGTTCGCTCGCCCAACGCGACTCTCCCGACGCCGAGTCGTACGCATGCACCGAGCCCGAGCTGTCCTGGATGTAGATGGTGTCGTCGACGATCAGCGGCACGGTCGACAGCGCCCCGGTTGCGTCGGCTTCCCACGCGATCTCGAGGTCGGCGATGTTCTCGCTCGATATCGCCGTGTCGACCGCAGCGCGTGAGTTGAAGTAGTCGCCGCCGGCGACGACCCAGTCGGCCGGGTTGGAGAGCGCTTCCTGCGGCGACCCTTCGGGCCACGTCCGGATTAGAGATCCAGACGTGGGTGTCGAGGTGGTCGGCGGGACTGACGTGGACGTGCCAGCGGTCGAAGACTCGCCTGCACCCGTCGTCGTATCGGATGTCGGTGTCGAAGCCGAATCGTCGGTCGCGTCGCTGCAGCTCGCGGCCAGTAGCGCCAAGGCGGCCAGGAGCGCCAGACATCTCGGCTTGTAGGACTCGTGCTTCGTCACCGCCCAATACAACAGTGCGAAACCCTGCACGGCCAAAAGGCGTTCCGTGCAAAGCTTGGGGATTCTGCGCGCAGTCGTGTTCGATTTCGATGGGGTGATCGTCGACACCGAGACCCCGCTGTATGAAGCCTGGGCGCGAACGTTCGAGCATTACGGCGCCGATCCCATCGGCCTCGATCGCTGGGCAGAGTCGCTGGGCCGCCACGACGATGATCCTGCGATGCTCGACCCAATGCGTCTGCTCCGAAGCCTCGTGGGTTCGGGAATCGATGTCGACGAGGCCCATCGGATGCGCCGACGGTTTCGCGACGAGGCGCTGTCGCAAATGCCGATCCAGCCGGGTGTAGAGGCTTTGCTCGGCGAGATCGAGGCTCTGGACTTGGGCGTAGCCATCGCTTCGAGCTCGCCACCGGATTGGATCGACGATCACCTGTCGGCGAGAGCCATGTCCGGTCGGTTCGAAACGGTGTGCTGTGCGGGAAACGGCATCGCGGGAAAGCCGGCACCAGCGGTATATCTCGAGGCTGCGACGCGCCTGCGGGTCGACCCGGTGCACTGCCTGGCCATCGAGGACTCACCCAACGGCATCGCCGCGGCGAAGGCCGCCGGAATGAAGTGCGTTGCGGTTCTGACACCGATCAATGCGACCCTCGACCTGAGCGCAGCCGACGCCCGAGTCGATGGTGTGGGCGACATCGACCTCGCCGATTGGCACTAGGAAACCGCTGGGCAACTCCCGTGCCACCGCAAGCCGAGAGGGGTCAGTCCAGCGGCATCATGAACGACCAGAGATGTCCCGCGAGATCGATTGCGCCGTATTCGCGGTAGCCGTAGGGCTGATCGACCGGCTCGTACATGATGTTGGCGCCTTCGGACGCAGCGTGACGATGGTGTGCATCGACGTCATCGACCATCACCGCCATGGTCGCGCTCGACCCGCCCAGCGCCTTGGGTGTTGCAAGGTCGAACTCCGGTGACTCGACGTGCATCCACAGCTCCCCATCGCCGGCCTGTATCTCACCGTGCACAACGTTTCCATCGGGGTCACGCGTCAGCTCGCCCGGGCCGAACCCGAAGACTCGGGTCAGGTAGTCGAACGCCGCTTCGATGTCGTCGTATACCAGTATCGCTATACGGCGGTTCAGTGTTGTTTCGAGCATTGACATGTCCTCCAATACGTCGAGGAGGCCGCCGGTTGCCTCGTTCGACTTGAGTGCTTCGACCATGAGTGCAAGACGCGATCGCAGCCGCGTCTCCGTCGCGACGCGCTCGTCCACCGCAGCGAGGTGGTCTCGCATGGTCGATTCGAGATCGGCCCCGGTGATCGCAAGGCTCGCCCTGATGGCTTCGAGTGGCAGGCCGAGCTGGCGAAGGAATGCGATGCGATACAGCCGTTCGAGGTCCGCGGTTCCGTAGAGACGGTGGCCGGCCTCGTTGCGCTCGGTCGATTCGAGCAGACCGATCTCCTCGTAGTAGTGGAGCGTGCGGATCGTCAGCCCCGTCGAACGTGCGACCTGTCCTATTCGATGTCGGGGCTCGTCGGCCCGAACTGATGCCATGGCTCGACCGTAAGCCCTCACGTCGCGTGAGATCCAAGGGGTTCTCGGCGCCTTCCCCATGAAACGGTGTCAAAGTGATACCATCGAGGCATGCCGATGACGCTGAGACTGACCGAGGATGAGCAGGCCGCTCTGCGCGCCAGGGCCGAGGCAGAGGGGATCTCGATGCAAGAGGCGGCGCGGCGGGCGGTGCGCGAGTTCGTTGCCGGCGCGGACCACCGTGAGCGCGTGGCCTTAGCGGCTGAGAAGATCACGCGTACCCACGCCGAAGCGCTACGTCGGTTGGGTGAATGACCGGTGAGATCGAATACCTCGAGTTCGCTGACCTCATGGAGCTCGCAGGGCTGCTGTTCGGCGACCCTGCGCCCATCAGGGATTCAGGCCTTCTAGGGGCGGCCGCTGCGCGGCCCGCTACCACCGCCTTTGGTAACGATGCCTATACCGATGTGTGGACCAAGGCTGGTGCCTTGCTCCAGTCGATCGTGAAGGATCACCCCCTCATCGACGGCAACAAGCGCCTGGGGTGGCTCGCAACCGGTGTGTTTCTCGAGCTCAACGGTGTCGAGTCGTCGTCCATCCCGAGTTCGGTCGTGTACGCGCTGGTAATGGATGTGGCAGCCGGAACGCTCGATGTCGAAGCGATCGCGGAGCGTCTTAGGCGCGCTGTCGAGGGTTGATCGACCGCACGTCGCTGAACTTCCGGGCGAAATTGAGAGCCTTAGCCGCGCATGGCGATGCTCAGACTCTCAATTTCGAGGAAATCAGCCGGTGAAGTCGTGCGCAACCTGCGCGATGACCAGCACGATCGCCGACGCCTCGAGTCCTCGAGCGTTCACGAGTAGGCCTCGGCCTGATGGCGGTACATGCGGGCGTAGTGGCCGTCCACAGCGAGCAGCTCGGCGTGGCCCCCCGACTCGACGATGCGGCCCTCGTCGAGCACAACGATGAAGTCCGCCATCCGCACGGACGAGAACCGATGAGAGATCAACACGGTGACGGCGCCTTGTTCGCCGATCTCGCCGGCGGCGCGCAGGTAGGAATCGAATATGCGCTGCTCGGCCTCGGGGTCGAGTGCTGCGGTGGGTTCGTCGAGGATCAGACAGATCGGTGTTCGCGGCATCATGCTGCGCGCGATCGCCATGCGTTGCCACTGGCCACCGGACAGTTCGGCGCCGTCGGCGTAGGTCTTGCCCACATGGGCATCGAGGCCGCCGTCGAGGCGTTCGATCACCGGCCGCGCTCCGCCACGGTCGACCGCCTCGTCGATCCGGTCGGTGTCGTCGATCGAATCCGGGTCGCCGACGCCGACGATCGTGCCGGCGCTCGCCTCGAGTCGGAGGAAGTCCTGAAACGCACCGCTGAGTCTCTTGCGCCATTGGTCGACATCGATGTTGTTCAGATCGACCCCGTCGACCATGATCGACCGACGAGCCGCCGACTTCGTGGCCCAGTCCTCAAACCCCGAGAACGCTGCCTCGGAGTGCCGAGAGGTACTTCACGCGCTCGTCGAAGGGCTTCGGGCCTGAACGCGGCCAAGCGCAGCGACCCCTGTGGGTTCATGGTGGCTGACACCCGCCCGGCAGTACGGTGTCTGAAAACGGAGGGGTTGTCGCAATGGGTGCCGTCATCATCGTCGAGGGCCTACGGAAGTCCTATGGAGACAGCGTCGCGGTCCGCGACATCTCCTTCTGCGTCGAAGAAGGCGAGATCTTCGGAATCCTCGGTCCGAACGATGCGGGCAAGACGACGACGGTGGAGTGTCTCCAGGGTCTGCCATGTCGCCTCAGGACATTCCCGGCGTCGCTGTCGCGCTCGTGGTCGGCACGGCGGTGTTCGGGTCGATCGGGCTTGTGATCTCGTCGATCGTCCGAAGCAGTCGAGCCGCCAAGGGCTGGGACTGAGCCGCGGTCTGGTGCCAGGACGCGGGTCCCTCGGTGCGCGTTCCAGATCATTCAAGGCCCGGGCGGAAAGTCCGATGGAAGGTGATGTTCAGGGATGCGCCTCGCGCCAGGTCGCTGTTTGTCGTCGCCGCCTTTCTCCTGGCAGTACCGCTTGTCGCGCTCGCAATGGCCGAATACCAGCGCGCATCGGATCGAGTCGAAGGCGCCCGGGAGGCCGAGGCGATCGTCGACCGTCTCAACGTCATGTTGCGGCTAGCTCCCGCGCTCAGTATCGAGCAGAACACGAGTGCTGCCATCTTGGGCGCTGGTTTGCTTCCCGACGACGTTCCACCGTTCGTCCTGGCGTCGACAGGTATCGACTTCGACCGCGACCTCATCGACGCACGCCTTGCCGTCGACGAAGCTCTGAGGGCCTTCGACGGGGCCGAATTGCGCAGGCAGCTGGAGGACGTGCGCTCCGGCGTCGACGAGAGCGAGTCGGTGAGCGTGGTAGTGGAGCGCTACTCGCAAATTCAGCGCTCGTTGACGGAATCGATCAACGCCGAGGCCTCGCGGCTGCTGGTGGCGACGGGCGACGCTGGAAGCGCAGACGAACTCATCGCAGCTATCGATGTAGCAGAGGCGGCGGCACGACTCCAGATCGTAGTAAGTGGTCAAGAGACTCTATGGGCGCAGCTGTCGGTGCCATTCGCCAACCCGACGACCGCCCAGGTCATTTCGCTTGCACAAAGCATTGCGTTGGCCGAGGAAACATCCCGGGACCTCGCACGTCGTTTGGATCAGTCCTCGCCGGTGCGTCCCGTGTGGACGGCCTGGAACGAGTCGGACGTGGTCATGGAATATCGCGACGTCCTTCGGCGCACGTCGGAGCATTGGGTAACAGACGGTTCGGGCCAGATGAGTTCCGGCGGCGACGATCCGGTCGTCGAATTCGCGGAACTCGACATTCCCGCGCTCACAGCGCAGCTCAAGGAGGTCGGCGATGTCGTTGCGATCAGCGAAGTGGTCTCTTCGTCGCTCTCAGAAATCGTCGAGACAGCGCTCGGCACCGCCCGCGAAGCGACTGCGGGAGTGCTCTCAGAAGCACACGATGCGCAACGAAAGGTCATCAGCTGGATCGTCGTCTTCAGCGGGTTGGTGGGAATAGTCGGCATCGTGGCGTCGCGCATCCTGATTCGGCCCGCAGGTCGACTGGCCGAGGCAACCGCGGCGCTGCGTGACGGTCGACTCGACATCGAAGTTCCCATCGCTGGACCGATAGAGCTGCGAACAGCGGCCCGTGCCATGAATGAGGCCATCGCCTCGCTACGCCTAGCCGAAGGACAAGCTTTGGCCCTCGCCGAAGAGCGCCTCGACGACCCGATCCTTGATCAGACCGCACCCGGAACCCTGGGCAACTCCCTCCAGTCCGCCGTCGACCGCTTGACCAGCGGCTTGAGCGAGCGCGAGGAACTGCAGAAGCGCGTGGCCCACGACGCGGCCCACGACGGTCTGACGAAGCTGCCAAACCGATCAGCAACATTGCGCCATCTCGATGCCGCGCTCGCGAGGGCCGACCGCTCCTCGACGATGATCGCCCTGCTCTTCATCGATGTCGACGGATTCAAGTCGATCAACGACACGCATGGCCACCCGGTCGGTGACGCGGTCTTGCGCGCCATCGCCAACCGTCTCGTCAATAGCATCCGCGACGGCGATGTCGCCGGTCGACTGGGTGGAGACGAATTCCTCGTTGTTGCCGAGCCGGTCGAGACGATCGACGACGCGCTGAACCTCACCCATCGCATCAGTGCCGCTTTGTGCGAACCGGTGATGGTCGCCGGAGCCAACCTGTCGCTCAGCGTCAGCATCGGAATCGGGCTCTCGGGCAGCGGCGATCTCTCAGCCGACGAACTACTTCGCGACGCCGACCTCGCGGTGTATCGCGCCAAGGAGCTCGGCCGCGGGCAAGTTCATGTGTGCAGTGAGGAGCTTAGGACACAGATCGTCGAGCGTGAATCGATGGAGCACGCGATCCGCGCGGCGATCGACAACGACGACTTCACTCTTCACTTCCAGCCAGCGATAGACAGCCGACGACGCGAGGTCACCTCACTCGAGGCGCTGGTTCGATGGAACCGGGAAGGTTCACTGGTTGCTCCCGCCGAGTTCATCCCAGTCGCCGAGCGGACAGAACTCATAGTGGAACTCGACCGCTGGGTGCTGAACGCCTGTGCCACCCAGCTAGCCGCATGGACCGATCACGAACTGCTTTCGTCGATCCCGGTCGCCGTCAACATCTCCGGTAGGCATATCTCTGCGGGAACGCTCGTCGACGATGTCACAACTGCGTTGAACGCTCATTCCATCGAGCCGACGAGGCTGATCGTCGAGCTCACCGAAACGGCACTGCTCGAGGACCTCGACCGCGCTGCGCGCGACCTCACCGCTCTACGGCATCTCGGAATCCGCGTCGCCCTCGACGACTTCGGAACCGGCTACATGTCGCTCTCGACTCTTCGCAACCTGCCGGTCGACGTATTGAAGATCGATCAAACCTTCGTATCGAACCTCGAGGCGAGTACCGAGCACTCCCTGATCGAACTGATCGTGAACACCGGCCACCTCCTTGGAATGAACGTCACGGCGGAAGGTGTCGAGACAGCCGAGCAATACGAGCAACTGACAGCACTTGGTAGCGACAACCTCCAAGGATTCTTGTTCAGCAAACCGGTAGAGGTTGCAGATCTCGAACAACTGCTCGTCGACAACGCGCGCTCTGAGGTAGGTGCCGCACGCTGACCCATCGCGGCACGTGCCGCGAGTTCGGATCGTCCAGACTTCGGCTCCCGACTATCGTCCGCGATGTGGCTGCATACGAGACGACCGATGTCCGAATCGACGATGGCGTGGCCTGGGTCACCCTTGCGCGGCCGAAAGCACGCAACGCGATAAACGCCAAGATGCAGGAAGAGCTGCGCGGCATCTGGACCGACTTCCGCTACGACGACGACGTCCGCTGCGTGGTCCTCACCGGTGAAGGCGACCACTTCTGTGCAGGAATCGATCGTGGCGAGGCGGTGTCCGAGGAGAACAACAAGGCGATGGCCGAAGGGAACTACCCTGGCTACCCGACCGCATGGATGTACGACGACCCGGGTCGCGACATCGGGCCGAAGACCTGCGATCTGTGGAAACCGGTCATCGCTGCGGTGCGTGGCATGGCGCTCGCAGGAGCGTTCTACATGCTCGGCGAGACCGAGTTCATCATCGCCACCGAGGACGCGACGTTCTTCGACCCCCATGTCACCTATGGGATGACAGCGGCGTTCGAGCCGATCCAGATGCTGGCGAAGATGCCGTTCCACGAGATCATGCGGATGTCTCTGCTCGGTGCGCACGAGCGCATGAGCGCCCGGCGAGCGTACGAAATCGGCCTTGTCAGCGAGGTCGTGCCCGGCGACGAGCTCGAAGAGCGCGCCGGATGGGCCGCAAGGGTCATCGCCGACGCGCCTCCGCTCGCGATTCAAGGGACCATGAGAGCGCTGTGGACCGCGCTCGAGATGCCCCGCACGCAGGCGATCGGCACAGCGAACCTCTTCACGCGGATCGGGTCGGACGCGGCTGCGCTCAAGGCCGGCCAGGAGAGGTTCGCATCCGGCCTGAGGGTCGAGTGGCGGTCCCGGTGAACGACACCGGCGGCGACGGTGTTCGTGTCTCGGTCGCCGACGGCCTTCTCCACCTGGTCATCGATCGCCCCGACCGCAAGAACTCCCTGACCCCGGGGGGCATCCTCCGTCTCGTGCGCGCTCTCGAAGACGCATCGACCGACGACACGGTGCGCGCCGTCTACCTGACGGGTGAAGGACCCGACTTCTGCGCCGGTGCCGACTGGGTGTCGCGAAACGACGACTCCGGCGACAAGCCGAGAACCGGGAGCATTCAGCGGCGAACACCGCTGCAGGCTCATCGACTGATCGCCCTGTTGTGCGAGATCCAGCTTCCGGTCGTGTGCGCTGTGCGAGGATGGGCAGCCGGCCTCGGTTGCCAGCTCGCCCTCGCTTCGGACTTCACGATCGTCGCCGCCGACAGCCGCTTCTGGCTGCCGTTCGTCGAGCGGGGGTTCACGCCCGACAGCGGCTCGTCATGGCTCGTCGCGAGACTCGTCGGAGTTGCAAGGGCCAAGGCGATGCTCATGGCGGCCGAGCCCGTCGGCGGCGCCCAGGCTGCCGAATGGGGGCTGGTGCACGACGCGGTCGCCGACGCGGCGTTGGACGAGGCCGCGCGTGAGCTCGTCGATCGCATGGCGTCGACTGCCACCGTTGCGGTGGGGTTGACGAAAAGGCTCGTCCATAGAGGGCTCACGGGCGACCTGGCGAGCGCCATGGAGGCCGAGTCTCAGGCGCTCGAGCTCTCCTCACGCACCGGCGACTTCCGCGAGGGCTTGGACGCGTTTCGCGAACGACGGTCGCCCAACTTCACCGGCCGCTAGCGTCAGCGCTGTCGCGGCCGCCACGTGAAGTTCGGCTTGCGGCGTTCGACGAACGCGACGACTCCTTCGACGGGATCTTCGCTGCCCGCGACCTCGCCACTCCAGCGTGCCTCGACCTCGCCGACATCGCCGCCCGAGGCGATGGTCTCGACTATCTCCTTGCTCGCCATCTGGGTGAGCAAGGACCGTTCTTGTGCCATCAGCTCGACCAGCGCGTCGACGCGTTTGACGAGCTCGGCCGGCTCGTGAAGCTCGTCGATGAGCCCGATGCGTAGCGCCCGGTCGGCATCGATGAGCTCGGCCGAGTACAAGAGGTGTTTGGTCGCAGACGGACCGATGAGCCGCACGACGCGGGCGGTGGCCGAGGCCGGGTAGACGATGCCGAGTCGTGCGGGCGTGATGCCGAAGCGGCTCGTGGAATCGGCGAGACGGAGGTCGCACGCGACCGCTATCTCGGTGCCTCCACCGACACACGCTCCGGTGATGACCGCGATCGTCGGCTTCGCGAACTCGGCCAGCGCAGCGTCGGCTTCCTCGTTGACTCGGCGGTACTCGCCCTCGCCCGCCTCGCCCAGGCTCGATATGTCGGCCCCGGCGCAGAAGTGATCGCCGACACCGCGCACGACGAGTAGCCGGACAGTGTCGTCACTCGCGAGGGATCTGACCTGCTCGGCGATGCCGACCCACATGTCGTAGGTGACCGCATTTCGTTTCTCGGGGCGATCGAGCCACATGGTCGCGAGTCCATCGGCGATGTCGACCTTCAGCCCTTCGACGGTCATTGCCCATCGTCCGATCGGGCCGACAGTCCCGCCTCGGCCAGAACCTCGTCGGTGTGCTCGCCCAGTCGCGGCGGGCGACGCCGGATTCCCGTGTGGCTGCGGGTCATCTTTATCGGCTGGCCGGCGAGGGTGACAGGCCTCGATCCGTCGGGTTGTTCGACTTCGACCAGCATGTCGCGTGCTGCGACGTGCGGATCGTTGCTGATGGCGGCCATGTCGTTGACCGGCCCGACGGCGATGTCACCGCCGAGCAGCTCGACGATCGCAGCGGTCGTCTGCGTGCCCGTCCACGCCCTGAGCTCAGCGTCGAGCTGCGGTCGGTGGGTGAGCCGGTCCATAGCTGTTGCGAATCGCTGGTCCGAGGCTAGCTCGGGTCGGCCGATGCGCTCGCACAGCAAAGAGAAGGCATGGTCGGTCGGTGTTGCGATCGCACACGAGCCGTCGGAAGTGGGGTAAAGGTCGAATGGCGCGATGACCGGGTGGCCGTTACCTGCCGGCCCGGGAATCAGCTCGAGGTAGGAGTACTGGTAGGCCGCGCCCTCACACAGGCTGAGAACAGCGTCGTACATCGCGACGTCGACGAACTGCCCCTCGCCCGACGCTCGTGATTCGATGACCGCAGCCAACAACCCGACCGTAGCGAGAGCTCCCGAGAAGATGTCACCGACGCTCGGTCCGCACTTCATTCGAGTTCCGTCGCTGCTGCCGGTGATCGAGACCAGGCCACCCATCGCCTGCGCGACGATGTCGTAGGCCGGCCATTCGACGTAGGGACTTTCGCCGGTCCGGGGGTCGCCGAAACCGCGAACTGCGGCATAGACGAGCCGCGGATTCTCGGAAGCGAGGGCCTCGTAGCCGATGCCCAGCCGGTCCATCACGCCCGCCCGGCTGTTCTCGACGACGACGTCAGCCGAGCGTGAGAGGGCCAGGAAGGTCGAGCGGTCATGGTCGTCCTTGAGGTCGAGTACCAGTGACCGCTTTCCCCGGTTGACGCTCGCGAAGTATCCGCCGTAGGCACGTTCGGTGTCCTCGCCGGTGAACGGTCCCGGGTAGCGGGTCATGTCACCGGTCGGCGGCTCGATCTTGACGACGTCGGCTCCGAGGTCGGCGAGGAGCATCGTGCAGTAAGGGCCCGCCAGCGCCTGGGTGAGGTCGAGCACGCGGACGCCAGAAAGAGGACCCGGATTCCGTTTGCCGCTCACGACTGCACTGTCAGCCCTTGGCCGCGTCGGTGGCGTTGGCCCGCATGACGGCGAGCGAACAGCGTCCAGAACACGTCTGCATCCTACCGATCCCGAGCGTCGAGGTAGTCGCCGCACCGGCCGCGGCACACGATCGCGGGACCTAAGTCACAAAATCTTGGCCGATCTCGATTATTTGGACCGCAAAGCTGGAATTCAACAGATCGGAAGGCCTATCGTCCCTCCGGATCGAGACGGACCCCGCAATCGCCGTCGGTCATCTTCGGAGGGAAGATGTCGCAAACGACCGAGTCTGACTTCGCCGGCGATCCGCCGGCCGCGCCCGAAGAGGCGAGCGAGCTGCGTCAGCACATTCCCAAGCAGGCGTCGCTTCTGCCTACTGTCGCAATTCTGGCGGCGCTCGTCCCGACGTTGTTCGCGTTGGTTGCGCTCATAGCGCTCGTGCAAGACGACGACGGCGGCTCGGGCGCCGATACCGCCCAGGGCGGGGAGGGCGGAGGCGACGGAGAAGCAGCCCTGACCTTCATCGCGACCGAGTTCGCCTTCGATCCCGTTGAGGCCTCGGCGCTCCAGGAAGTCTCGATCACACTCGACAACCAGGGTGCGATCGAGCACAACCTCAACATCCTCCAGGCCGGCACCGTCATCTCCAGCGAAGACGAGTACTCCGACGACCTGTCGATCGGAGTAATCGACGTCGCCGCCGGTGAGACGGCCAGCCGGGACTTCACCCTCGAGCCGGGCAACTACCAGATCATCTGTTCGATCGCCGGTCACCTCGCCTCGGGGATGGCCGGCCAGATCGTCGTCTCGTGAGGGAGCGCTGAATGAACGAAGATCCAACCTCCCCGAAGACCACCGACCCGGTCGACGATGACACCGATGAAGAGCACCGACCGATCGGCACGTTCTTCTTGATGATGCTGTTCCTGGTACTCATCTGCGTCATGTGGTTGTGGATGTACGGCCTCTTGTTCGTCGATGGCTGAAGTGACCGGAGCCCACGTGAACGATTCCTTGACCCCCGGTGAGGGCTGACATGGTGGAAGTAGACCGATACGAACGATGGTTCATGATGACCACCGCGGTCATGCTCGTCCTGGCGGGCATCGCGCTGATGATCACGTTGGTGGGCCATCACGCCGCGCTGCCCGAACCGTCCGGCCGCATCGAGCCCGAAGCTGTTCGGGACACGGCGCCGTTCGACGACCCGGGGCTCAAACAGATCGGCGACAACGAATACGAACTAGTGCTCGTGGGACAAGCGTGGAGCTGGACCCCCGATGAGATCGAGATCCCGCTCGGAGCCGAGGTCGACATCGTCGCCACGACCGTCGATGTCACCCACGGTCTCAGCATTCCCGACACCAACGCCAACGCGATGGTCATCCCGGGACAGGTCACTCGTATCGAGGACATCGTCTTCGACGAGGAACGCCGTTACACGATCATTTGTCACGAGTACTGCGGGCTGTTCCATCACCAGATGGGCGCCTCCATCACGGTGGGTTGAGCAGGCGATGAGCAGAATGAGGGTGAGCTAGCACATGGCCATAGCCAAATCCCCTGACCGGGTCGCCAGACCGGTCGCCAAGACGTGGTCCATCGACATCGGTGGCGTCACCCAGCGCGAACTGAGGCCGATCAAATGGCAGCTGTACCTGTCGTTCGTCGGCTTCGGACTCGGCGCCCTCATGGGACTTCTCCAAGCGCTCGAGCGGCTCGACGCGAGCCTGTACGAGGCGTTCGGGCTCGAGAGTTACTACCAGGGCCTCACCCTCCACGGGGTCGCGATGGCGCTGGTCTTCACATTCTGTTTCGCCAACTCGTTCCTGTCGCTCATGACCATGCGGGCGTTCGGCCGGCCCCTCGCCAACCATGCGATCAGCGTTGCATCGACCGCATGCGCATGGCTGGGCGTCGCTCTTGCAGCGTGGGCGATACTGGCCAACAAGGCGACGGTGCTCTTCACCTTCTACCCGCCGCTTCAAGCCACACCGGCTTTCTACATCGGCGCGGTGCTTCTCGTCATCTCGACCTGGCTCGTGTTGCTCAACATGGTCCTCACCCTGCTCGAGTGGCGCAAGGACAACCCCGAGACACGGATCCCTCTGCTGGCGTTCGCCTCGATCGCTACCTACATCATGTGGTTCATCGCCTCGCTCGGCATCGCCATCGAGGTCCTGGTATGGGTGCTGCCGTGGGCGCTCGGCTGGCGCGACACCATCGACCCGCAGTTCACCCGCATCCTGTTCTGGTTCACTGGCCACCCCATCGTCTACTTCTGGCTTCTTCCCATCTACGTCTCGTGGTATCTGCTGTTGCCGAAGCAGACAGGCGGCAAGGTCTACAGCGATGGTCTGACCCGGCTCGTGTTCATCGCGTTCCTGCTGCTGATTCCCACCGGCGTGCACCATCAGTTCACCGATCCGGGTATCTCGGCCTCGTCCAAGCTGTTGTCATGGTTGTTGACGTTCGCCATCTTCTATCCGTCGACGGTGACGGTGTTCTCGATCTTCGCCTCGCTCGAAGGCGCCGGTCGAGCCCGGGGCGGCAAGGGCCTGGTGGGCTGGATACCCAAGTTGGCGTGGGGCAACCCATCTGTGTCGGGACAGCTGCTGGCAGGTTTGGTCTTCATGCTCGGCGGTGCGAGCGGGCTCATCAACGCTAGCTACACGATCAACCTTCAGGTGCACAACACGGCGTTCATCCCCGGTCACTTCCACTTGACCGTCGGCACGGGCGTAGCGCTGTCGGTGATGGCGATCTCCTATTGGCTCGTTCCCTATCTCACCGGCAAGCAGTTGTTCGCGAGGCGGCTCGCCGTCGCCCAGACCTGGATGTGGGTCGCCGGGGTTCTGACTTTCTCGCGCGGACTGATGGGTGGCGGTCTCTCCGGGATGCCTCGCCGCACCCAGATCGCCGACGCGACGTATCTCGACGAGTTCGGCGGCTATGACCTCGAAGGGTGGGACCTGGCCAACCTCATGACCGGCATCGGTGGCTCGATCATGTTCCTTTCGTCGGTGTGCTTCTTCATCGTCATCATCGGCACGATCCGCAGCCGCAACACGGTCACCCAGATGCAGCGAGTTCCCGTGTCAGAGGTGACCCACGGTCCCAAGCGCAGCTGGGCGATCCTCGACGATCTCAAGATCTTCACGATCTGTGCCGTCGTCGTGTCGGGGGTCGTCTATGGCGAGGTGCTTTTCCACTACCTGCCAATCAACGACGTCTCGCCGGGTTTCAACCTCTGGTAGGGCGCCGGTGGTGCGGCGCTCAACCGAGCAGATGCTCCTCGATGAGATCCGTGAGCTCCTCTTCGGTGAGATCGCCCGGGTGTTTCAAAACGAGGTGCCCGTCGGGGTCGAGTAGCGCTGTCGTGGGCATGACCGTGCCGCCCACCTCTTGGAGTATGGAGCCGTCGTCGCCCAGGCCGACCAGGAACGTGACACCGGTATCAGCCAACAGCTCCCGCGCCGCCTCGTCGTCGGTCTCGCCGGAGTTGATGCCAACGAAAGTTACGCGATCGCCAAGCTCGTCGTTGACTGCCTGAAAGGCCGGGAGCTCCTCGCGGCACGGCGCGCACCAAGAGGCGAAGAAGTTGAGTACGGCGGGCTGACCTCGCAACGATGCGAGGTCGACGGTCTCGCCGTCGGGTGTGACGAGGGTGCCCTCGATCACCTCACCGGTTTCGTCGCCCGAATCGGCGAAAACCGTGAGTCCGAGAACAGCGGCTACCAAGAGACCGACGCTGACGACGCCGATGGCGGTGAGCAGACGTCCCTGACGGCGTTCGGCGGCTTCGTCGAGAGGTTCGAGCTCGGACTTACCCGCGTCAGGAGCCGCAACCGGTGGGTCATCTTCGGGATTGTCGGGTTGGTCGTCCACCGAACGGAATCTACCGATTGCGGCGAGATTCTCAGCTACCGCGAAGCGTAGGCTGACACCGGGGTCGTGTGGGAAGATAGGTCATGCCTGAAGTCACCGGTATTCACCATGTTGCGCTAACGGTCACAGACGTTGAAGCCTCGGCCGCTTGGTATCAGGATCTGCTCGGCGTGATTGAGGTCATGGCTGGTTCCGATGAGATCGTTAGCTTCAAGGTCATGGCTGACCCGGCCTCGGGCACCATCTTCGGCCTGCGTCAGTACCCGAAGGGGAGCGGTGATGGATTCGATGAATTCCGCACAGGCCTCGATCATCTTGCGTTCGGTGTGTCGAGCGAGGACGAACTCGCCGCTTGGGAAGCTGAGCTCGAGATACGCGGCATCGAATACACGCCGGCGGTCAACACGCCGATTGGCAAGGTGATCGTTTTTCGCGATCCGGACAACATCCAGCTCGAGTTTTGGCTGCCGGCCACATGAGGTGATGCCAGGCGCCGCGGCTCCGAATGGCACGGTCACCTTCCTGTTCACCGACATCGAGGCGTCGACGGAACGGTGGGACCGGCTGCCTGACCAGATGAGAGCGGCGGTTGGCGTTCACGACGCGTTGCTCTCGGAGGTGTTCGACCGTCACGATGGCTACGTGTTCACCACCGCGGGTGACTCGTTCGCAGTGGCGTTCTCCGACGCCCGCACCGCAGTCGAGGCGGCGATCGAGGTGCAGACTACCTTGGCGGGCCGGACATTTGGTCCGATCGGTGAGCTGCGCGTCCGCATCGGAATTCACACCGGAACTGCTGAGCTTCGCGGCGGTGACTATTTCGGCATCGACGTCAACATCGCGGCGCGGGTCATGTCGGCGGGACACGGCGGGCAGGTACTCGCGACCGAGCCCGTACTGATCTTGTCGCGTAGCGACTCGGTCGATCTTGGGACGCACTTGCTCGCAGGTATTGAGAGCCCCCAGCGCATCCACCAAATCAGCGCAACCGGACTCGAGATCGACTTTCCTCCGCTACGGGTCGCAACCGGCGTTTCGACGAACGTCCCTGCGCCGGCAGATGAGTTCATTGGGCGCACCGACGACCTTGCACTAGTCCACGAGCTACTGGATCAGCACCGTCTCGTGACGTTGCTCGGAACTGGGGGCGTCGGCAAGACGAGGATGTCAATCGAAGTGGCCCGAGAGAGGTCTGCGAAAGATGGAACCTGGTTCGTCGACCTCGCTCCGGTGACGACGGCTGAGGGGATTGCCGCGAGTGTCGCCGACGCGGTTGGGATGAAAGAGACGCCGGGTCGTCCTCTAGGCGAGCAGCTGTTCGATCATCTGGGCGACAAAGAGATGGTGATCGTGCTCGACAACTGTGAGCAGATCGTCGATGAGGCTGCCGACTTCGTCATCGATGCGCTCGCCCGGTGTCCAGGAGTCACTGCTCTGGCGACGAGCAGGGAGGCACTCGAGGTGCCCGGGGAATGCGTCAAGCCTGTCGGCCCGCTACCGGTTCCTCGCGATCATGATCACGCAGAAGCTGTCCTTCGCTCGCCGGCCGTCCGGCTGTTGGCACTCCGTGCCGGCGCTGCCCGGCCCGGGTTCGACGTCGTTGGTGAAGACCCTGACGCGGCGATCCGAATCTGCCAATTGACCGATGGACTGCCGCTTGCAATCGAGCTGGCCGCTGCTCGAGTTCGAACCTACACGCTTGGTGAACTGGCTGAAGTGCTGGCGGAACGGCTATCGGTGCTCGATGCGCGCCGCGGCCGCGACCGGCGTCATCGCACACTCGGTGCCGTGGTTGAGTGGAGCTATGAGCTTCTCGAACCGGACGAACGGCGCGCGTTCGCAATGCTGTCGGTCTTCATCGGTGGGTTCACTACGGTGTCCGCTTCCGCCGTGATGGCCGGATCGAACCCGGGTTCGACTGCGGAGGTGATCGAGCGGCTGGTCGAGAAGTCGCTTGTCGCAGCAGATCAACAGGGTGTGGGTCACACGCGGTTTCGCATGCTCGAGCCCCTGCGACGATTCAGTCTGGAGGTTGCGGGGGAGTTCGACTCACGGGTGCGTGCGGACCTCTCGCATCGCCACTTGCGATGGGTTCTCGACGAAGTTGCGACACTCGAGGCGGCGATGCGGACTAGCGAACAGGACAGCGCGCTTCTTGCTGCGAGGTCTGATCATGACAACCTGCGAGCGGCACGAGCTCACGCGATCGAAATTGGCGATTTCATATCAGCGCTGCGCATCACTACCTCGGCTCCGATCGACGGCTTCGAAACCCGCCTCCACCTTCTCGACGAGCTCTTGACCAAAGCGCCAGAGGCGCCGGATGACTTGCGAGCGCGTGCCAGCTACACCGCGGCGGGCGCGCTTTTCGAAAGCGGCCGGTTCGCCGAGGCATTGGCATTCGCCGACGAGGCGACCGAGCGGTTTGCCGCGCTCGACGACCGCTCCCAGCACGCCTATTCCCAGATGATGGTCGCGTTCTGTCGCTGGGGTGCTGGTCGCGACGGGGTCGAGCCGCTTCTCACCGAGGCAATGCGAACATTCGATGAGCTCGACGACGACATGGGTCGTGCATATCTCAACTGGGTCCACTCGCAGTGGATAGGCCGCGATGACCCGAGCAACCCGAAGGCTCTCGTTGAGGCCTCACTGGCCATCGAACTCTTCGCGTCGATTGATGCCTCATACGGTGAATGCCACGCCCATGAGGGGCTCGGGTACATCCTCGCAGGAGCAGGCGACTACGTCGCCGCAATGTCAGAGATGACCACGGCACTTCGTCGCCTCGACGACCTTGGACATCTCGGGTGTGTCGCACATGTGCTCGATGGCGTGGCAGCGGTACTTGTGCGATCGGACCGTGTCGACGCTGCTGCTGAAGTGTTGGGCGCAGCCGACAGGTTCCGAGAAGTCTCGGGGGCCGCCGAACGACCGTGGGAGATCGAAGCTCGAGCTGAATGTGTCGCTGCGCTCGAACGTGTCCTCGATGAATCGACGCTTCGGCACCACAAAGCCCGCGGTCGCACGCTTGGAGTGGCGGAGGTCCTAGATCTAGCTGGAGCGCATGCTGAAAATGCTCTGGAGTCCGAGGATCGCGCCACTGAGCTTTGATCCCTGCGCGCGACGCGGGACCAGCGGGCATCCCGAGCTAACCGTTCAGGTCGGTACCGATCGGGTGCTAGGCATGATGGGCTGAACAGTGTGTTTCGTTGCTCCATCTGGTGTCGCGAACGTGATCTAAGTACGCTCAAGTGCATGCAAAATCCATCCGTTCGTCTGCGCACGATGAGCCTGGGGCTAGTCGTCGCATTAGTCGCTGTCGCTTGCAATAACGACGCTGGCACGACGCTCAATGCCCGCACGTTCGACCCTGTTGTCATGACCGGTGCGGAGCTTCCCTCGTTCTCCGGCCTCGACCCCGACGACCTCGTCGCCTTTCGGTACAACTCCGACACGAGCTCGTGGGAGCAGATCCCCGTGCAGGTCGACGAACGTCACCTCGAGGACGCGAGTGTGCTGCGCAACGGGTCGGGGTCGGCGGGGTTCGACATCCTCGCTTACAGCGATCCGTCCTCGAACGCGGGCGCTGATCCCGATGCCACGATCGATGACGACGATGAGGTTGTGTTCATGGCCGACGACACCGGGGGACAAGCACCGCCTGCCGCTGGGTATCCACCGGGCACCGTCGCAGGCAGCGGCCTCGAGCTGACCGTCACCGACCCGGTCACCGGGCCGGGCACGTTGCGCGGTGGACAGGTGGGCTACGTCTACCTGTTCGAACAAGACGGAACCCTCGACCAGGGCGCGGGTGTCGACTATGTGGACTACTCGTTTGCGGACACCAACTCGACCATCAGCACCGATCGGTACACCACGCACTTCTCGGCTCGCTGGACCCGCGATGCGATCACCATCGAACCGCCCGCCGGCACCGGCGTCGACATTCTCGACCGACACCGGAACCTCTTCGCGCTCGGCTTCTGCGGGCGCACCGAGGACACGTTCTCGTCTGGCCCGGGAGGCTACGCGACCAACATCGACGGACCCGTTCGGGCCATCCGGTCATACCTCGGTGCTAACAGCGGCACCTACACCCAACGCGAGCACACCTTCTATCGCACCTATGAGAAGGTCGATACGTTCCTCAGGGTCCACGCGATACCGGGCATGATCGACATGTACGACATGACACCGGCTGCAACAGGCATGGTGTACCGCAACAGCAACGACGCCAGTGGCCAGACAGTCGATGGTGTGCCTGACGCAATAGCCGGCTCGAACATGCTCGAGTGGGAGGCCTGGAGCGGCGATCAAGGCACCCTCTATTCGGTGCAGTCCTTCGAGGCTGACTTCTCGCCGACGATAGTGTCGTACTACGAGGACGATTCGACGCCTCCGTTTACCCAGTGCACGGGCGATGCGTTCGAATACGGCGCCGGCGGGAACTGGATCACCAGTGCGATCCCCAACACCGATCCGACGCAGAACCCGTTCAACACGTTCACCCAAACGCGGCACAACATCTACGAGCTGTCCGGATACCTCGGGCTCGGAGCCACCGTGTACGCCGACAGCGTCAACAACCCGCTCACCGTCGCGGTGTCTGTGTACTGAAACTTTGGTCTGACACCGGGGTCACCTAATCGACGCTCGTAGGTGAAACTTTGGTCTGACACCGGGGTCGCGAACGCACTGGGTTGTAGCTGGGCACCTCGGGGTTGGTGCATCCACGAGGTTGGTCTCAGGGTCGATTATTTTCGCCACTTGGACCATTTCCGATTTGGTCGGCCGGCGCCGACCGGGGGTTCTCCTCATGAGACGCATATCGATGCTGTTCGTCGCCTTCACACTCGGCGTTGCGGGTCTGGTGGTGGTCGCCTCCCCGGCGCAGGCCGCGACATTCACGGTCACGAACACGAACGACAGCGGGGCGGGTTCGCTGCGTCAGGCTCTCGCTGATGCTGAGGCTGCTGGCGCGGGCGATCACGTCATCGACGTCACCGTCACCGGCACGGTCGTCCTGGCTAGCAGTCTCTCGTACAACAACGCCGGCAACATCACGATCAAAGGCAACGGGCTGGTGCTCAACGCCTCGGCATCAGGCGCCGCTATCGACTTCTTCGGCAACACTGAGCAAGCGGTGCTCGAAGATCTCGCAGTCGAGGGCGGCTCCAGTTTTGCGATCGGCTACTCCGCGAGCGCAGGAATCGAGCTTCACCGGGTAACCGTTCGAGACGCTCAACTAACCGCAGCTGGCGGTGCGGGGGTCTTCACCCAGGGCCCCGCCCTGATCGTCGACAGCGTCCTTTCTGGAAACGATGTGCTCACGGACGGAATGAGCTATCCGAACGGTGGCGCGATATTCGCTCTAGAGGGGGTGACGGTGCGAAACAGCACGTTCGTCGACAACACGGCTGCACGCGACGGCGGCGCCATCTACGCGCCCTGGGTCAACATCGAGAACTCCACGTTCGTCGGCAACGTGGCCGGGCAGGACAACCCCTCCGACCATGGCTGGGGTGGAGCGATCCGCCTCTCGGCACCGGGAAAGCCATCGGTGTTCCGGTACTCGACCTTCGTGGGCAACGAGACACCGCCCTGGAACGCCACACTTGGGGGCGCTGGGGCCTCGATCTACGGCGGCGGCGACGGTGCCGACCTGACCTTCGAGGGCAACGTCATGGCGGGACCGGTCGGTACGCCGAACTGCGCTGGTGTGTCGACCGAGTCCGGCAACATGCCGGCGTCGCTAGTGACCAACAACAACTACGCCTGGCAGGACGGGAACATGGGCGTCGCGAACGGCGTCAACTTCTGCGGGTTCGACGATCCCACCGACACGATGAGCGGTGCCCCCGCCGACGATCCGGGTCTCATGTCGCTCGCAGACAACGGCGGGCTGACACCGACCGCGCTTCCTGCCTTCGACAGCCCCTTGATCGATGCGATTGCACCCGGAGGCCTGTGCGCAGGCACCGACCAGCGAGGAGCGGCCTATACACGGCCCTGGACGTCGTCACCCAATTGCGACATCGGTGCGGTCGAGGTACGGCTGCCGCTCAACGACGATCTCGCGGCGAGCTCGCCCGACGGCCAGGCGGTCGACATCGACCTCGCACCGTCGATGACCGACCCCGACGGCTACCTCGATCCGTCGACCCTGACGATCACCGCTGAGCCTGCGAGGGGCAACGTGGTTGTCAAGAACGGGGTCGTGGTCAACTATGCCCCCGACATGCCGGTGCCTGAGGGCGGCTACGTCGACACGTTCCAATACGAGATCTGCACCAGTGGATCGAACTACTGCGTCAGCGCCACCGTGACCGTCACGGTCGCCGGAGCTCCGCCATCGGACACAGCGAAGTACGTGCCGCTGCCACCGAGACGCATCTTCGACACGCGCAACGGCGAACCGGCCGGAAAGCTCGCGGGTGGGGCGACGCTCGACGTAGCGATACGCGGCGCGGCCGGCATCCCCGATGACCCGTCGGTGACCGCTGTGGTTCTCAACGTGACGGCGACCGAGTCGACCAAGGAGGGGTACATCAGCGTGTTCCCCTCGGGCGTCGATCGACCACTCGCGTCGAACCTCAACCTAATTCGCGCCGACCAGACCGCACCGAACTTGGTGACCGTACCGATCGGTGACGACGGCAAGGTCAGCTTCTTCTCCCAGAACGGAACCCATCTGCTCGCCGACGTCGCCGGCTACTTCGTCGAGTCCCCGACCGCGACCGACGGCAGATTCATGGCGCTGTCGCCCAAGCGTCTGTTCGACACGCGCACCGCGTCGGCGCCGAGCGGTTTCGTGGCGACCGGCGAGTCGATCACCATCGATGTCGACGGCAAGGCCGGCCTCCCGGCCGATGGGGTCAGCGCAGTTGCGTTGAATCTCACCGCGGACCAGGCTTCGATGGCGGGATACATCACGGCGTTCCCGGCCGACGTCAAACGTCCGTTGGCGTCGAACGTGAACCTCGATGGACCCGGGCACACGACGTCGAACATGGCAATCGTGCCGGTCAGTCCGAACGGGGAGATCACGTTCTACTCTCACGCCGGCGCGCATCTCATCGCCGACGTGTTCGGCTACTTCACCGACGACACAGCCTCCGATTCAACGGCCGGGCTGTTCACTCCGCTGACACCCGGGCGTGTCTTCGACACAAGAACGCCGAGCGATCCGAGCGGTGTGGTCGGAGGCGGCGAGTCGATCACGGTCTCGACCGCTGGGGTTGCGGGGGTTCCTGATGCGGGAGCGTCAGCGGTGTTCCTGAACGTCACAGCGACCGAAGCGTTAGCGCCTGGCTACGTCACGGTCTCCCCAGCCGGAGCTCCAAGGCCCGATTCATCGAATCTCAACCTGACCCAGGTGGGCGAAACGCGCCCGAATGCGGCCATGCTGCGACTCGGCACCGATGGTGAACTCGACTACTTCACGCAGAACGGCACACATCTACTAGCCGACGTGTTCGGATACTTCAGCTAGCGAACTGCGCCGCAAACGCGGGCGGCCCCGCTCTGGGAGCCACATGGATTTCAGAGACGGTCACCGGCTGATTACCCAGAAGGTGTCATGAGTGTGCACATCCGCTCGAGCCCGTGAGCCAAGGGGTAGAAGACGAGCAGGAAGAGTGCGGTGTGGCCAGTTCCCCAGTGACCGATATGCACCCGTGAGAGTGGGTCCCGGTGTGGGCGTTAGGCCAGAGGCCGTCTTCGCGTTGGTCTTCATCCCCCTGCCGAAGCAGAGCTTGGTGCCGTCAGCGCAGATGGCACACATTTGACCGATTGTTGTCTCTGTTGTCCATGTGGCATCCACAGCGGGACGCCATGTAACTAATCGGAGTCCTCCGCCTGATTCTTGAGCGGTTCTTGCCGGTTTCTTGGCGATGAGCCGAGTGACTCATTTGTGTGGGTCGGGTGAGTGGTTCGCCTAAAGAACATGGTGTTTGGCGACGACAAGAACCGCATGTCCGATCAGCATCGCGCCCCGACACGCCGCCGTATGGTGCAGACCATTGGCGCGCTCGCGGTCATTGGAGCGACCGGGTCGATGCCGTCGCATGCGTCGGCAGCGGAGTCCAACGACGCATGCCCGGCAGGCGGGAGGATGACGGTTTGGCGGCTCGCCTCCGAGTGGGAAGAGCCACGCGGACCGCACGGCAAGACCCGGCTCGAGTCCCGTGCCTCCCGCAACGCCGCCACCCATCGGTGGGCACTGACCGAGCAGGACGCCCTAGACATGAACCTCCACCTGTGTTCGTGGGCCCCGGCGGTCAGCGTCGAGGTGAACAACACGGCGTTCATCCAAGTCTGGAACGAGCTCGCCTATGACTGGGAGAACCCGTGGAACGGCAAGACGGTGCGGATTCTCGACGACCGTTGCCTTCCGCATATGGAAGACGGCGAGGACATCTTCGTCTGCGCTCTCGCAGGCGCCACCACCAGCGATCCAGCTCCTACTCCGACGCCGAACGAAGATCCGACGCCGAGCGCCGAGCCGGCCACCGCCGGCAACCCACCACCCGCACTTGCATTCACAGGAACGACCACCGGGACGCTCGTGGCAGCGGGTGCCGGCACCTTCTTGGCCGGCCTCGCTGCACGACGCGCCGCAGTCGCCCGATCAAACACCTCTGAGTAGGACGCGGGGTCTGTCCCCCTGTCCTACTCGATCGTGCCAGTGCAGCGCGATCGAGGTCCTCGGGGTGTGTACTTATGTATGCGCGCCGACCCGCAGCTGCGAGAGCTGTTCGACCGGGAGTACAGCGGACTGGTCCGCACCGCGTTTCTGGTCTGTGGCGACATGGGTGTCGCCGAGGAGGTCACCCAGGAGGCGTTCGCCCGGGCGATGGCCCGGTGGCGGCGGATCAGCAGCTACGACCGGCCCGGTGCGTGGCTCCGGCTGGTGGCCGTTCGGTTGGCTGTTCGGGCCCGTCGGCGGCAAGGCCGCGAGCGGCTTGACGGGCGTCTGCCGGAGTCGGGTGCTCTCGACCCGCCACCGCCCGACCCCGAGCTCTACGAGGCACTCCGACGGTTGAGCGCTCCGCAACGGCGCTGCGTCGTGTTGCACCATCTCGACGACATGTCGGTGGCGGATGTCGCCGATGCCCTGTCGATGCGCGAAGGCACAGTGCGGTCGCATCTGCACCGTGGCCGCGCCGCGCTCGCCGAACAACTCGCCGAGCGTCCCGAGGAAGGAGTGCTCGATGGATGAGAGCAAGAAGTTCGACGAGCTGCGATCGTGGCGTCCGGCCACGCCTAACGATGACTCGTGGGAAGCTGCCTCGGGACGAGCGCGCAGCCGCAGCCGTCGCCGAGCGCTCGTCGGAGGGGCGATAGCTGTCGTCGCCCTTCTTGGTGCCTACGGGACCGTCACAGCCTTGAACGAGGGCGATGAGGATGCTATTGACGTCATCGCAGACTCGTCGACGACCACAACCGAAGTCGTCGCGACTACGAGCGCGGTACCGACAACTACTGCGCCCGCGGAGGGTGCTTCGGGGTTCGCCGACCTCGGACCCGGCTGGCATGAGCTCGACACCGGACCGGTGCCGCCAATGTTCTCCGCCGTCGCATGGGGAGGAGGCGAGTTGTTCGTCGTCGGTGACCAGGGTGCGTTTGCCTACAACCCAGCGACCGAAACCTGGCGCACGCTGGCCGACCCTCCCCCCAACGAAACGATGAGTCCAGCCGTCGTGTGGACTGGAGGTCTGCTCGTGATGGTGAGCGACACTTACCGCGACCCACCGACCTCGGCTACCTATGACATCAAGGCAGACACCTGGAGCGATCTCGGACCGCTTCCGACGAACCCCACCTTCCAGGCCGCAGGGTTAGGAGTAGGTACGAGCGGTCCAAGTGATCCGAATAATCGCACCTCCTTGGTGTTCACCGGCTCTCACGTGGTCGACGCGACCCATGGAGTCAAGTTGGACCTCGACAGCGGCGTGTGGTCACCGCTTCCGATGCCCGACGACTTAATCCCCTACACGGCGCTGCTCTATAGCAACCCTGTGTGGACGCGAGTCGAGGTCCTTGCCGTGTATCCAATCGATAAGCCAGGGCTCGCCTGGACCTCACACGGTGGCTCGTTTCGAGAGGTTCCGGGACTTCCCACGCAAATGATGCAGGGACCACGCGCTGTCGGCCCAGCATTCACGATCGCGCTCGATGGCTCCAAAATCGGTTTCGTGCTCAGCGACGACCTGGGATCGGCCTTCCTGCTCGACACAACGACGTGGACCTGGAGCGAGCTGCCGCCCGTTCCGGGTGCTGCCGCTGGCAACGGGTGCCCGGCCAGAGCTGGCGCGGCGGGAAGCCTGTTGGTGGTCGCGCCGTGCCCCCACCGGGAACCACCATACGTGGGCCCACCCGTCTACTTCGACGGCCAGTCCTGGCAGGGGACCGGACCCCAGTTGGTCGATGCAAGTCCGTACTTGGGCATCTGGCTCAATACCGGCGACGCACTGGTGTCGTGGGAGAGCGACACCGACACGTACAACAACCCGGACGCCCCTTACGTGCGAGCCCAGGTCTGGGTGCCCCCAACCTGACGTTCGCGACCCCGTGGTCTGACACCGGGGTCGCGTCTGCCAACATGGCGAGGTGAGCGATACACGCAGCAGGATCGTCGCCGCGGTTCGGCCGTGGGTGCGCCGCGGTCAATACGTATTCGCCGACGCGCTCGATCGGTTGAAGCCGCAGCGCGACGAGGTCGGGTTGCCCCCGAAGACACTGCAACGGCTGAATGGCTCGCGGGACTTCGACGAGATGGGCCGAGCGATTGCGATCGACGTCGCTGCGTGCACCGGCATGGGCAAGGGAAGCCGCGTGCTCGATGTCGGCTGCGGCGTCGGACGTTTCGCCATCCCGTGCGCCGAGATCATCGGACCCGGCGGCACCTACGACGGCATTGAGGTCGTGGGCGAGGCCGTGTCGTGGTGCCGGCGACGCGTCACGCCAATACACCCCAACATCAGATTCCATCGAGCCGATGTATACAGCCACCACTACAACCGCTCGGGCAGCCAGCAGGCGGCCGACTACCGCTTCCCGTTCGACGAAGGTTCGTTCGACGTCATCGTCGTCACCTCGGTGTTCACCCACCTCGGTGCCGACGCGACCGAGAACTACTTGAGCGAGTGCGCCCGAGTGCTCGACGAACACGGGCGTCTCTTTGCCACGTTCTTTCTCATCGACGAGTACTCACGCTCCGCCATCGAGTCGCGTAAGTCGACGATCGAATTCTTCGAAGCCGGCGACGGCTCGTTCGTCAAGGATCACGATGATCCCGGTGCAGCCGTCGCGCACGATCTCGATTGGGTGACCACGCAGGTTTTGGCCAACGGGTTGGCCATCGACGGCGAACCTCGGTGGGGAACCTGGAACTCTCGTCCCGGGGCCACGCGTCAACAAGACGTGTTGATTGCCGAGAAAAGGCAGCCCGACTAGACATCTCGCCGGGGTGGCACGTGTGCAAGGTATGACCGTGTCGAAAGTCGACCTGTGAACCATCCTGGAGCTCCCGACGAGACAGCCGGCGTAGTGCTTGCGCCGCTGCCATCGTTCGGTGACTTCTTTCGATCCGAGTTTCCGGCAATGGCAGCTCTCGCGGAGACGGTCTGTGCAGATCCCGGCGAGGCCGAGGACATCGCCGCGGAGGCGCTTCGGCGGGCCCACGACCGCTGGGACGCGGTCGGCAGATACGAGCGGCCCGGAGCGTGGCTACGACGGGTCACGATCAACCTTGCCCACTCCCATAGTCGCCGAATCGGCACCCGCCGGAGATTCCTGTCGCGCCAACGAGCGACGGTCGCGGCGACCACGATTCCGGACAGCGACGACGAACTGTGGGAAGCGGTCGCCCAGCTTGCACCCAAGCAGCGCGCCGCCATTGCGCTGCGCTACCTCGAGGATCTGTCGACCGAGGAGATCGCCGAAGTCCTCGAGATCGCCCCGTCGACAGCACGCAACCACCTGCACCAAGCCTGCAAGAACCTTGCTCTCATCCTTCAGGAAGGAGGCCGGTCATGAGCGGCGACAACGACTTCCTCGACGACCTCGACCCGGCACTTCACGAACGTCTACGCAGCGGATACGGCGAAGTGCGTGAGCGCCGCCTCCGCACGACCGACATCGATTCGGGCTTCACCCGCGTCACGGCACCACGGCGCGCCTTCGACCGACGTTGGTTGATCCCGATCGGCGTGCTCGCCGGGGCAGCCGCGGTGATCGTCGCGGTTGTAGTCGCCAACTACAACGACGACAGCATCGAGGTGATCCCCGAGAACGACCCCACGGTTGCTACCCAGCCGAGTATCGGTGTAACAGAGCCTGAGCCAATCAGCCCGGTCCAACCATCGACGTCGAGCCAGCCCGCCGAGGCACCCCAACCGACGTCGACGCAACCCGTCCAAGCCGCCGGGGAGCCTCAGGGGCCCGCCGCCTCGGAAGTCGAATCGTACGAATCGGCGGAAGCGGCGATCGGGGCGAGTCACTCAACATGGACTTTCCATGGCAACTGCTTCGAGGTCGCTGCCTCCGAGACCACCGGAAACTGTTCGTTGCCCACCGGTCACCCCTATGGGCTCGTCACGCAATACCTGGTAACCGACGTTCTGACCGCTAGGGACGCGCAGGAGATCGGACCTGGCGAATACGGCGTACCGACTGACACAGCGGGGATCTACTCGGTAGGGAATCTCGACGGGCGTTTCGTTGTGGTCGGAGTTGGTGGCGGAGGTTTGGCCGTCAACGTGACTCCTGAGGGGATCGTCGCAGAGGAGGACCTCGGTTGCTGTGGCCCGGAGCAGTTCCGCCCGCCGGCTGCGCCGATCCAACCGGTTGGGGCGATCGCTCCGTTCGGGCACGAAGTCTGGTTCGGCGTACTCACGGCACCCTGCGTGGGGACGCTCTATCGGGCCGATCTCGGTGCCGAGCCGCAGACCGTCGACGTTGTTGAGGTCGGGCCCGGGACTACGCCCGCTGTTAGCCCGTCGGGCCGCTACCTCGCCTACCGCGCACCACTCGGCGACTTAGGTGGATCGTGTAGCGAAGAACTCGTCATTCACGACGTCTTCACTAGTAGGGACCGGCGCATCCCCGGCTCAAAGGTTGGACCTCTCGATAGCGTCACATGGCAGCCCGACGCCGACGTGATCGTGCTCGCGGACGGCACCACCTTCGCCGTGTCGGACTGACGAGGTCGCGCTCAACCGCGACCAAGGAACTCCCGATCGTCTCCTCCCGAGCGCCTCGCATTCTCAGATTCACCGACGGGACACAACTAACGGGGTCAGACCCCACCAACGACTAACTTCGCCACATGGTCGACAACGTCTGTGTAGTTCTGCTCGATTCGCTCAACCGACACATGCTCGGTTGCTACGGCGGCGACGAGTTCGCCACGCCGAACCTCGATCGCTTCGCAGCCGATCACGCGACCCGCTTCACGAGGCACGTCACCGGGTCGCTGCCCTGCATGCCGGCGCGTCACGACATCCTCGTCGGCGCTCTCGACTTCCTGTGGAAGCCCTGGGGTTCGATCGAGCTGTGGGAGCAGCCGATCACTCGGGTGCTGCGCCAAAACGATGTCACGACGATGATGGTCACCGACCATCCCCACCTGTTCGAGACAGGTGGGGAGAACTACCACACCGACTTCCATGCCTGGGAC
This sequence comes from Acidimicrobiales bacterium, assembly GCA_965216815.1. Lineage (GTDB taxonomy): Bacteria > Actinomycetota > Acidimicrobiia > Acidimicrobiales > SHLQ01 > JADFOM01. The sequence goes on from OZ244202.1 coordinate 2,015,561, forward strand.
TACGTACGCGGACACGAGGGTGACCCGTGGCGGACCCATCCGGATCCGTCCTGGATCGGCAACCCGGCGCAGCCGGCGCGCACAGGCGGATGGTGGATGAACAAGATGTTCGGCCGCGAAATCATCGCCAAGCGGCACTACGACGATTCGCGAACGTTCTTTCGCGAGGAGACCGACTACCCGGGCCCGAAGACCATGCGAGAAGCGGCCCGGTTCCTGCGCGAAGCAACGCCTCACCACGACCGGTGGTTTCTCTTCGTCGACGAGTTCGACCCGCACGAGCCGTTCGACACTCCGCCTCCGTGGCAGGGCTTTTACGAGGACCAGCGATGGGAAGACGAGTGGATTATCTGGCCGCCCTACGCACATGGTGCGATCACCGAAGGTGACCTGACCGAAGCCGAGGGGCGGCACATCCGAGCGAACTACGGTTCGAAGCTGTCGATGATCGACCACTGGTTCGGCCGGATGCTCGACCAGTTCGACGCTCACGGGCTGTGGGACAACACAGCGCTCGTCGTTTGCACCGATCATGGCCACTACCTCGGCGAGGAACGGGAGGGCAAGGACATCTGGGGCAAGCCCCAGGTGCCACAGTTCGAGCCGCTCGGCCACACCCCACTGCTCATTCACTGGCCCGGTGTGAGCGGCGGCCGCACCTGTGACGCTCTCACGACGAATGTCGATCTGTTCGCCACGGTCGCTGACGCGTTCGATGTCGAAGTCGAACACCGGACCCACGGTCGATCCCTCGTCCCGCTTCTCGTCGATGAAGCCGACTCGGTGCGCGACTGGTCGATCGGCGGCGTCTACGGCGGTTGGGTGCAAGTAACCGACGGCACCACCAAGTACGCGCGGGCGCCGCGTGGCGAGAACTTTCCGCTGTCGATGTGGTCGAATCGTTGGTCGACCATGCCGATCGGGCCCATCAAGGGTCTTCCCGACCCCGACGATCGTGCGGTGCTCGACAAGATGCCGGGTTCCACGATTCCCGTGATCCGTCAGCCGTTCGCCCCGGGCGACATGCTTCCGTTCTGGAGCGCGGCGGGCTCAGCGAACCGCGACTACCTGTTCGACCTCGATGTCGACCCCGACGAAGCTGAGAACCGTTCGGGCGAGCGTCTCGAAGCCGAGATGATCGAGCTGCTGCGCAGCGCCTTGGATGAAGTCGACGCACCCGACGAACAGCTCGAACGCCTCGGCATCGCGTAGCTGCGCTGCAGCGGTCACCCAGCCAGCGAGATGACGACGAGAGAGCCTGTCTGGGGTGGGGTGTCGCCGGTGTGGGTCGTGACCGATCGTCGGTGGCCGACCGCTTGGAGGAGCAGCAGGTCGCCGCTGGGCGAGCGCGCGAACCCCTTGGCCCTCACGACATCGGGCCCGAGCGAGGCGAGTGTCTCGGTGGCTTGATCGGCCGTCAAGGGTTCATCGAGCGCCACGGTAGCGATGCGATGGTCGGGCGGATGGCTGGCTTCGATCGGGTGAGGGGAAGGCGTGGGTGCAGCGATCTCGAGCACGAGATCGGCTGAAACGGCACCGTGTCGAGCCGCGATCCGAGGCGCAGCTGACCGATCGGAGATCCAGGTCTCGACCTCGCCGAGCACACCGTCGTCCACAAGATCGGTCTTCGACAGAACGAGCAGATCGGCCGCGCCGATCTGTCGATCGACCAGCTCGGTCAGCCTCCGGTCTTCGGCTCGGGCCCGAACCTGATCCACGTCGACGAGGGTGACCGTTGCGTCGTAGCGAAATCCGGGCGTGGAAGCCCACGATGTGACGCGGCGTGGTTCCGCTACCCCGCTCAATTCGACGATCACCGCATCGGGAGGATCGATCCAGCCTCGAAGTCCGTCGAGCGCCGATGCGAAGCCATCGACGAGGCTGCAACACACGCATCCGTTGGTCAGCTCGATGGTGTCGCCGTCACCAGCAGCGACCAGGGAAGCATCGATGTTCAGCTCGCCGACATCGTTGACCAGAACGGCGATCCGTCGGTCGGTCACCGACTCGAGGAGGTGGTTGAGGAGAGTCGTCTTTCCCGATCCGAGGTAGCCGGCGAGAAAGGTCATGGGTGCACGGTGGCCGTCCCATGGAGCGATCATTCGTTGGGGAACGGTCGGCCTGCGACGACCGTGCCAGCGACCCCGATGTCGCGGATCGCCTCGGGTTCGACCTCGATCGGATCGTTGTGGAGCGCCACCATGTCGGCCCATTTGCCAGGCTCGAGGCTGCCGATGCGATGGTCGAGGCGTAGCTGGTGCGCGGCATCGATGGTGGCAGCTGACAACGCCAGCTCAGCTGGGATGCGCTCGTGCTCGCCCAAGACGAAGCCCGATGCTGTCAGCCGGTTGACCGCGCACCACATCGTGTGGAGGTGGCCGAGCGGCGTGATCGCAGCGTCGGAGTGGATCGAGAACCGCACGCCCTCGCGGTGGGCGGTCGCGCAGGCATCCATCGCCGCTGCCCTCGCCGGGCCAACGGTCATCGACCGGTGCTGGTCACCCCAGTAGTAGATGTGATTCGAGAAGATGTTCGCGTTCATGCCGAGCGCCGACATGCGTCGGTACTGAGCCTGCGTCGTTAGCTGGCAGTGCTGCACCGTGTGGCGATGGTCCGCCCACGAGTGGCCCGCTTGGGCTGCTTCGACCGCGTCCGCGAACACATCGACCGCCTCGTCGCCATTGCAGTGCGCGTGAACGGTCACATGAGCCGCATGCAGCGCGGCCACGAGCGCATCGACGCGCTCGAAAGGGAGTAGCCACAGACCGTTCGGTTGACCACCGAAGTAGCCGGGCGGGTTGAGCCGGGCGGTGAATCCCTGAATCGAACCGTCGAGGATGAGCTTGACGATGCCGTAGTGCACCTTTTCGGTGCTCTCCGAACGCAGCTCGACCATGAACGCTGCGATGTCGGCGGGGTCGCGCAGATCGCCAAGCGCGCCATGTAACAAGGAGATCCGCAGCGGCTGGTCGTCGTCGTCGAGCACCTCGTGCCAAAGGCGACGTTGTCCCGCATCGGCGACGCGGACGACGCCAAGCTCGGTAACGGTGGTGCAGCCACTGCGCTGCGCGAGAAGCGCCAGCCGCTCTATCGCCTCACGGCTGTGCATCGATCCGAACAGCGTGCCTATCGCGCTCGAGGCGAGCGACATGGCCGCGGGTTCCTGCAGCTCACCCAACGGTCGGCCGTCGCCGTCGGTCGGCACACCCTCCGTCGTGCCGATGTCGACGAACCCCTCGGCCTCCATCAGTGCCGTGTTCACCGTCGCGAGGTGCCCGCTCGCATGGAACACGAACACCGGTCGACTGGGCGCGACCATGTCGAGGTGCTCTCGGGTCAACCGAGGGCCGTCGAAATAGATCGGGTCGAAGCCCCACACGATCAACGTCTCGGTCGGGTCGTCGATCGCTGCGCTGAGAGCGCTCAGGCGATCGATGAGTGCCCCGTAGGTGCGGATGCCCTGGCGCAGGGCCCCATCGGGCCCGGTGCGGTCGAACCAGCCGACGTATTCGAATGCCCAGAGACCGCCTTCGAGGATGTGGCTGTGCGCCTCGACGAAGCCGGGAAGGATGACCTTGTCGGCAAAGGTGTCGTCGATGCTCGTGTCGCCGTAGGACGCCAGCTCATCGACCGAGCCGGTTGCGATCACGGTGCCATCGGAAACCGCAACGGCCTCGGTGACCGGTCGGGCCGGATCGAGTGTGCGAACGTGGCGAGCGCGATGGATCGTGATCTGGTCGGTCATGCCTTTCGACGTTCGCGGATGTACCACAGGCCCAGCAAACCCACCCCGAGCGCTATCAACCACACGCCGATGACGAGCGGCCAGTCGAAGCCGTCGTCGTGGTTGCCTCCGACACCCGAGCCGTTCGGTGGATCGGGAATCGACAATTCGAACTCTTCAGCCGTCTCGTCGAATGAGAATGCCAGCGCCGATTCCTCTCGGAAGCCGTCGTAGGCCGTGGTCTCGTAGCGCAGGATGTGCTGACCCTCGACGCTGAGTGGAGCGTCGAGCTCGTAGACGAACGAGAAGTCGTTCGGTCGACCTATTCGCCCCGCCAGCTCGTTTCCGTCGGGGTCGCTCAGGGTTGCGGTCGGCTCGGTGATCGCTGTGAAGAAGTCGACGTAGATCATCTCCACTTCGCCACCGACCGACTGGCCGGGAGATGGCTGCGATGAGCGGATCTCGCTGTGCCCGGCTGCCACGTCGGCGGTGAAGGCACCCGAGGCGAGCAGGAGGGCCAGCACGAGGCGGAAAGCCGCTCGCATGGGTCAGGCCACTTCGAACTCGGCGCAGGCGATCTTGTTGTCGAGCAGCTCGGCTGGATGAACGACGAGCGAGATCGCGTCGTCGCCCGCCACCTCGTGGTTCTCGGCTGTCATGAACCCGGACCCGTCGTCGCCCGCCGTAAACGCGAGATGGATCTCGTTGGGGGGAAGGTCCGACCCGTTGGGATCGAACTTGTAGTGGTCTCCACCAGACTCTGAACACGGTCCGTCGTGGACGTGTGAGATGTAGTCCTCGCCTCCGACGAGACCGGTCAGCTCGACGGTCACGGTCGTGCCATCGGCGTGGCGCGCCATCTCGACGGTCCCTGCTACATCGTCGTGGTTCTCGGGCCGTGTCTCGAGAAGCTCGAAGGTGCCGGCAGCCAGACTGTCGTAGTCGGTCTCGGCTGCAGGCGTGGCGTCGGGATCGCCCATGTTCATCTCGTCCATGTCCATGCCGTCTTCCATCGCCATGTCGTCCATGGCGTCCTCCGACATCTCGTCTTCAGACATCTCGTCGTCGGCAGCAGCATCGTCGTCATCGCCGCATGCGGTGGCCAACAGGAGGAACGCGGCACCGATCATCGCCGCTCGCGCAAGTGGGCTTCTAGTGGAAATGGGCATCGTTCCAGTCTCGCATGGTCGACCGTGAATGCGGCGTCGGGCGGGCAAGTCACGTCGATCAATTACGGTGGCGCCATGACCGACGAACAGCGACTGACGCAGCTGAGCCGCAGCGTGGCCGGCCACAAGGTGATCATTACCGGTGCGGGTTCGGGAATCGGCCGGGCAACAGCCCATTTGTTCGCCAACGAAGGCGCTGCGGTAGCGGTCACGGACCTCGACTCCGACAGGGCTACAACGGTCGCTCAGGAGATCACACGAGCCGGCGGCGAGGCCCACGCTTGGCAGCTCGATGTGGCCGAGCGCGACGAGGTCGAACGCGTCGTCGGCGATGCGATCGACACGCTCGGCGGCCTCGACGTGCTCGTCAACAACGCCGGAATATCCATCGGCGCGCCACTCGACAGCCCCGAGTTCCCCGCAGCCTGGGACCGGTCGCTTGCCGTGATGGTCACGGGTGCTGCCTTCGCCACTCGCGCCGCGCTCGACGCGCTCCGCCGGTCGCGCCACCCGCGCATCGTCAACACCTCCTCGACCGAGGGCGTCGGCGGTTCGGCCAACATCGCCGGCTACACCTCTGCCAAACACGGGATCATCGGTCTCACCAGATCGCTTGCCGTAGAACTCGGTCCCGAGGGGATTCTCGTCAACGCCGTTTGCCCGGGCCCGATCAACACCGGCATGACCGAACCGATCCCCGACGACATGAAGACCAAATTCGCCCGCCGAACAGTGCCCCTCAAGCGCTACGGCGAGCCCGAAGAGCTGGCTCACGCGATAGTCAACCTCTCGCTGCCCTCAACGTCCTACGTCACCGGGCACGCGTTCGTCGTCGACGGCGGAATGACCATCAAGAACAACTAGTGCCAGGCACCGCACTGCGGTGCCTGGCACTGCAGTTCTACTTGCTGCTAGTTCGAACGACGCGGGTGAGGCACCGAGCTCAGGACGCACTTGGGTCCAGCTCACTTGGAGCTCGGTGCCTGACACCGGTGCGTTGGCGCTGTCGGTCGCGGCGGACGGTCACCTCGGTCCCGAGACGCTGCTCACCCGAACATGCTGTCGGGGGCGTAGCCGTCGGTGATGACGGTCCGGGATGCGAAGCACCAACGTCCGGCATCGCAGCGGTAGACGTCGATGTAGCGGCCCCAGTGGTCGAGCCCATGGCCCATGATCACCTGGAAGTAGCAGCGGCCGTGCGCCTCGGAGGCCGAGACGACATCGATCTGGTGGGTAGCGGTGTGGTGGCGCATGGGCCCGCCTGGCGCGCCTTCGGTCTCAACACGAACCCGGTCGCGGGTGCTGGTGAAGATCGTCTCGATCTCGTCGAGTCCCCGGTACACCGCATCGCCGATCGTCATCGTCGCAGCGGGGTGGAACAGCTCGAGCACCTGAGCGAAACGTCCCGAATCACCGTTGGAGTTGTAGCGGGCCACCAGGTCGCGGATCTGTTCACGAGCGTCGAGGTCATCGGGCGTCATCGGGACCGAATTTCGCCCATGGGCAGTCCATCGCGCAAGATGGGCGGCCATGTTCGACCTCGACGACTGCGTACGCGAGATGTCCCCGGTGATCCGCAAGGCGAGCCGTGCCGCGCTCGCGTGGTACCGGCAGGACCACACGGTCGACAACAAGTCGGGCGACGACTTCGACCCCGTCACCGAGGCCGACCGCCACGTCGAGCGGGTTCTGCGCGACGAGATCGAACAGCGCTACCCGGACCACAGCATCACCGGCGAGGAGTTCGGGACGAAGCCGGGCGGCGAGTACGGCTGGCTCATCGATCCCATCGACGGCACACGGGCATTCGTCGTCGGCCAGCCGATGTGGGGAACGCTTGTCGGCCTGTGCCGCGGCGACGAACCAGTCGCCGGCTGGATGCACATCCCGACGCTCGACGAGACCTTCATTGGCGACCATAAGGGTGCACGTTGGCTGTCCGGCGACCAGGCGCGCACACTCGCGACACGAGCGGTTTCGCTCGACGAGGCGATACTTGCGTCGACCCATCCGTCGATGTTCGACGACGGGGGCGAACGTGAAGCATTCGGAGCGGTCGAGGCTGCAGTGCGCATGACCCGATGGGGAGGCGACTGTCTCAACTACGGACTGCTCGCCATGGGGCATATCGACGTGATCATCGAAGCCAAGCTCGAGGCATACGACATCGTGCCGTTGATCCCGATCATCGAGCGTGCTGGGGGAGTGGTCACCGATCGAGCAGGGCACCCACCTCTAGACGGCGGCTTTGTCGTAGCGGCAGGGTCGGCCGAACTGCACGCCGCCGTGCTCGACCTCGTCAATCGACCGGCCACCTGAGGCTCGGCCGTGTCGTACCCGCCGCGACGTCATCTCTTGAGCGATCTGCGCGCCGAGAGCCGCTATCGCGACGGCCTTGGCGAGATGAGAGCACCGGTCATCGACGGCGTCGTCGACGACGACGGAGCAATGAGGCTCGGCGTCCTGGCGACACTCCAGGATGTAACGGGTGCAGTGGTCGCTCTCCCGGCGGTGCAGCCCGACTGGATCGCGACATCGAGTTTGTCGATCAACGTTCTGGCTCCGCCGAAAGGCGATGCGGTCGTTGCCCGCTGTCGCTGCACGCGCGTCGGCTCAAAATCGGCCGTGGTCGAATGCAGCATCCATACGATCGTCGACGGCCACATGGCGGAACCCCCGAGCGCGATCGGGCTGATGAACTTCGCGCGCATCCCGGGATCGGCGTCTGTCGCGCAGCCCAGCTACAGCGACTCGACCGGCTGGGCGTCGGTGGGGGGTCGAGAGCTCGATCTCGGACGGGTCGACGAACGGCTCGGCTTCCGCAATGGCGAGTCGGGCAGCGAAGTAGATGCTGCCGACTACGTTCGCAACAGCTTCGGCACCGTTAACGGGGGAGTGCAGTGCGCGCTTGCGTGTGCAGAGGCCGAGCGAGCGGCGGGCGATTCGGCGCTGGCGACCGATCTCCAGTTCCACTACCTGTCTCAAGTAGGTGACGGCCCGCTCGTCGCTGCCGGCACCGTCGTTCGTCACGATGGCCGCAGTACGTTGGTGCGGATCAGGCTGCACGATGCCTCGACGGACTCACTCGTCGCCCTCGCGACAGTTCACTGCTCATGATCGCCAGTTGAGTCACAATGGGGTCAGGCCGTGACACCGTTTTGTTCCACTCCAACTGAGTTTCATGGTCGAGCAACCAGCGCTTGGTCGTCACGCCGCCGGCGAATCCGGTGAGTGAACCGTCGGCACCGACGACACGGTGGCAAGGCAGCACGATCGATGCAGGGTTCTTGCCCACCGCCGCACCGACGGCCCGCGCCCCGTTTGGTCTACCGAGCTTCGCTGCGAGAATCCGGTGAGTGAACCGTCGGCACCGACGACACGGTGGCAAGGCAGCACGATCGATGCAGGGTTCTTGCCCACCGCCGCACCGACGGCCCGCGCCCCGTTTGGTCTACCGAGCTTCGCTGCGAGCGCTCCGTAAGTCGTCGTCTGGCCGACGGGTATCTCGGCCAGTGCGCGCCACGCGGCGATCTGGAAGTCGGTACCTCGAAGGTCGAGAGGCATCGTGAACTCGACGGTCGGGTCTGCGAAGTAGGCGTCGAGTTGCGCGATGGTCGCATCGATGACCGGATGCTCCCCCTCGGTTGCCTCCCTGACGAGCGGAACGCGTTCGGTGTCGTTCCACCACAGGATCGCGGCGAGTCCGTCGTCTCCCGCGACGATGCGCAGATCGCCGACGGGACTGTCGTGGTGCTGCAGTTTGAGGGTCATCGCTTTGCTTCCTGTTCGTGAACCCAAAGATGATGGGTGGCGTAGGACCGCCACGGAGCCCAACGGGTGGGGTCGGGGCGCTGATCGAAACGTGAGGCTGCGCGCTCGACCACAAGGTCGCCGGCCAGATACACGTCGGGGTCACACAGACCGCGCATCCGCACGTATGACGACGTCCACGGGCCCACACCGCGGACGGATCGGAGCGCTTCGTCGAGCTCGCCGGGGTCTACGCCGATGCCGAGATCGATGGTGCCGTCGTGGACAGCGCGGGCCAATATTCGGATGGCGTTCGCCCGGCCCGCCGGCACAGGCAGCGACGCCGGATCGCAGTCCGCGAGGGCACCGGGAGATGGGAACAAGCGACGATCCTCGTCGCCGATCGGTTCGCCGAACTTCTCTGCGATCGCCTCCAGGGTGCGAATAGATCCGGCGACGGTCACTTGCTGTCCAACGATCGCTCGCACCGCTGCCTCGAACGGGTCGATTGTTCCCGGAGACCGCAGGCCTGGCCGGCGGGTGACGAGCGGCCCGAGAACCGGGTCGGAACCGAGGTGGTCGTCGATCGTCTCCGAGTCGGCGTCGAGGTCGAGCATGCGTCGGCACCGGTTTACCACCGATGCGAGGTCTGACGGCTCGGTCAGTGAGAGCCGGGCGGAGATGTGATCGTCTGACGGCTCGAGCTGGACGTGTGCGGGACCGCCCGCCGCTGTCATCCAACGCTCGTAGTGTGCCTCGTCACCGGTCTCGACCGTGTCGACCGCTCGCGTGGAGAGGAAACCGAAGATGTGCGCAGAGTCGAACGGTGTGCGCAGCGGGAGCCTCAGCGCGATGCTGCCAGGCGCGGTCGACAGCACGTCGTCGCCTGTCTTGCGGAGGCCGCTAGGCGTCGAGTCGTACACCGCTCGGATCGTGTCGTTGAATTGCCGGATGCTGCCGAATCCGGCTGCGAAGGCGATGTCGGCGAAGGTCAGATCGGTTGTCTCGATCAGGATCCGCGCGTTGTGGGCACGCCTCGACCGCGCGATCTCGAGCGGCGGGGCACCGAGCTCGGCGACGACCGCTCGATTCAACTGACGAACGCTGGTTGCCAGCTCATCTGCCAGCCCGCACACACCGACCCGGTCGACGACGCCGTCTTCGATCAGTCGCAGCGCTCGGGTAGCAAGATCATCCCGGCGCCGCAACTCCGGAGACCCGGGCACGGCGTCTGGCCGGCAGCGCTTGCACGAGCGCAATCCGCGGCGCTGCGCTGCTGCCGCGGTCGAGAAGAATTCTACGTTTGCGGGCTTTGGGTGCACCGGGGTGGGGCAGCTCGGCCGACAGTAGATGCCGGTCGAGAGAACGCCGACGATGAACCATCCGTCGAAACGCCGATCGCGGCTGAGTACCGCCCGGTACTTGGTGTCGAAGTCGAGCACGCACCCATCCTGTAGCCCAGAGGTCCCGATGGCTAGCGGAAATCGGACAACCGCGTGCAGCGACTATCCGTTACCTGGTACGGGCAGGTGTCGTTCGAACTAGCAGCGAGTCTTTCGACGCGAGCAATCGTGTGGCTGTGCCACCGATTGCGGGCTGCGCTTGCGTTCTGCGTATTAGAGCCCGTAGGGCTCGAACTAGCAGCGATTATCAGTCGCCGTAGCGGGGTGTGTCGGGGCCTACGAGGGCCGTGAACAGCTCGAGAATCTCGCCGTCCTCGGCGTGACGGTCGGTTTCGCCTTTCGAATACAGAACCTCGCCGTCGACGACGACGTCGTAGACGCCGCTCGAGCCGGTCACGAAGGTCAGTTCATCGATGATGTGTTGGTAGTTGCTCAACAGGTCGCTCGCCGCGCTCACGGCGCGGGCCGAATAGTCTCAAGGGACGCAGTAGGTGATGCTGATCTTGTGGTTGGCCATGGGCCCACACTAACGCCCGCGCCGCCACTGCATGGCGGCTTCGCCCATCGGAGTCGACGGTGGGCCGTCGGTCCATGGCCAGAGCTCCTCGGAGAGCTTGCGCCAATCGGCGCATGCGTTGAGCCGACCGAAGAGCGACATGAGGCCGAGATTGATGCGTTGCGTGATCACGAAGGCAGGCGGGACGTTGAGCAGCTTCATGAGCTCGGCGTGCTCGGTAGATGTGTTGAATACCTGGCGCACGCCTCTCGATGCGTATTCCTCCGTTAGTCGGAAGGGCTGCTCGTCCATCACGAACGAGTAGAAGTAGCTGAAGTAGGCCTTGATTTCCTCGTCGGACTGCGGCGCGTCGGCCGGCAGGAGTCCTGCTTCCACAGCATGTGAGCGAAACCCGACGATGTCGTTCTCGACGACCATCTTGCGGATCAGCGTGCCGAACAGTTCGGTTTCGTCTGGGTCGTATCGCTTCACGAGACCGAAGTCCAGAAACGTGACAACGCCACCAGGTTCGAACAGATAGTTACCGGGATGCGGATCGCCGTTGAACGCGTTGAGGCGGTAGATCGAGCCGAATGTGAACCGGTAGAGCGTTTCGGCCGCGAGATCGCGCTCGGCCTGAGACCACTCGACGACCTCGTCGAATCGCGCGCCAGTGGCGAGTTCGGTTGTGAGAACTCGCCGGGTCGACAGCTCGTCGACCACAGCCGGAATGCGGATCGTCGGGTGACCGGAGTAGTAGTCGTGGAAGTACTGCTGGTTGGCGGCCTCGAGCTCGTAGTCGAGCTCCTCGAGCAGGCGAGCTCGGAGCTCGTCGACGATCGGTTCCGTGTCGAGACCGGTGAAGGCCATCTTGAGCACTCCGAAGACGGCGTCGGTGTTCTCGAGATCAGATGCGACCGCCTCGGCCACGCCCGGGTATTGCACTTTCACCGCCACGGCACGACCGTCTCGTGTGACCGCCCGGTGGACCTGACCGATCGAGGCCGAGGCGATCGGCAGAGGATCCCATGTGTCGAAGACGACCTCGGGGTCGGCGCCGAGCTCCTCCCGCACGACCGAGGCCGATAGTTGTGGCGACATCGGTGGGGCGTCGCGCTGCAGCTCGGCGAGTGTCTCGCGCGCAGCGTCGGGCAGGCCTACGTCGAGGTAGCTCGCCATCTGCCCGAGCTTCATGAATGCGCCCTTGAGGTTCCCCAACGCGTCGGTGACATCGCGGGCGGTTTGCATCTGGAACTGCTCATCGAGCTCGATCTGACGCTCGGCCGATGCGAAACGCCGACGAGCCCGATGTTTGGCCCAGCGCGCACCCCCCAGAGTGCTCAAGCGCGCGAGCTGTGCATTGCGTTGCGTGCGCCCGCCCACGATTTCAGCGCCGTCGCGAGCACCTCGCCGGCAAGTCACCGTTCCTGCGACGATCACGGCGGCCAGCGCGGCGCCGACCGCGACGCGCCTTATCGTTCGTCGCTGCACAAGCGCTGGAGTGTACGCACCAAGAGGGTGTGCTCGGCAGCATGCATGCGTTGGCTGAGCGCATCGAGCGGCTCGCCGTCGCGGAGGTCAACCTCGATCGTGTCGAGCACCGGGCCGGCATCGACCTGCTCGTCGGGAACTAGGTGGGTCATGGCTCCGGTGCGGTCGATCTCGCCTCGCCCGAAGGCCGCGTGCGCCCGCTCGATTGCGTCGGTGCCGGCGAAGCAGCCGGGCAGCGCCGGGTGGAGGTTCACGACCTTGGATGGGAACTCGCCGAGAAATGCCATGGTGAGAACGCGCATCCACCCGGCTAGCACCACCCAATCGGGCTCGGCGTCGCCAACGATGGCGGCAAGCGCCGCGTCGTAGTCGGCGCGGTCGCGACCGTCGACGGGAACATGTCGTGTGGGTATGCCCGCTCGCCGCGCTCGCTCGAGTCCGTATGCCTCTGCGCGGTTCGAGACGACCAGTTCGATCGTGGCATCGATGGCGTTCGAATCGCACCCGTCGATGAGTGCCTGAAGGTTGGTGCCGTTGCCCGAGATGAGAACGCAAAGGCGTGCGGTCACGACAGGTGCACACCGGTTCGATCGACCACCGAACCGATGATCCACGTGTGTTCGCCGACTGCGGTACGGAAGGCGTCGACCTTGTCGGCCGAGACGATCGCGATCATGCCGATACCCATGTTGAACACCCGGTGTGCCTGCTCGGTGTCGAGATTGCAAGTCTGTGCCAGCCACTCGAAGGCACGCGGTGTGGGCCAGCTGTCGGTGTCGATGGAGGCTCCGAGGCCGTCGGGCAGCGCGCGGGGAATGTTGCCCGCGAAACCGCCTCCGGTGATGTGGACGAGCGCGGAGACGAGTCGACTGTCGAGCGGCGCCTCGAGAAGCCCGAGGTAGCTACGGTGTGGCTGCAGCAGGGCGGCGAGATCGGCGCCGGCAGGGTCGGCCTCGACCGCCCGCCGAATGAGTGTGTAACCGTTGGTGTGCGGTCCGCTCGACGCGAGTCCGACGAGTGCATCGCCGGCCTCGACGGTGGTGGGCAGCAAGTTTGAATGCTGCGCCACGCCGATCATCGTTCCGGTGATGTCGGTTGCGCCCTCGGCGATGACTCCGGGCATCTCGGCTGTTTCGCCGCCGAGCAGAGGGCAGCCCGCTTCGACACAGGCAGCGGTCATGCCGGTGACGACGCGTTCGACAACTCGCGGATCGAGGGGGTTCGCCGCGATCGTGTCGAGGAACGCGAACGGCCGGGCTCCTTGGACCAGAACGTCGTTGATGCCGTGATTGACGATGTCGCGTCCCAGGTTCTCCCACTGATCGTGGGCAGCCCCCAGCAACGTCTTTGTCCCGACCCCATCGGTCGATACGACGAGAACCGAGTCGCGTGGCAAACCGTCGAGTGAGATCGCGCCGCCGAACGCCCCAATGCCACGCAGCACCCGATCATCGTGGGTGGCCGAAACTGCATCCTTGATGCGATCGACCGCATCGTGACCGGCGTCGATGTCGACACCTGCAGCAGCGTAGGGATCGGCCGGTGTCGGCGAGCGAGATGTTCCGTTCATGTGGGCTCCGCCGATGTCACGCCGACAAAAGGCACCGTCGAAGCTGATGCTGTCGACCGAAGCGTACGCGCGGGCCGTCGCATCGGCCAAGTCACTTCCCCTTGCGGCGACACAAAGCACGCGCCCACCGGCGGTCACCACCTCGTCGTCGTGTTGGCGGGTGCCCGCGTGGAACACGACTGCGTCGTCGCGCACCCGATCCAGTCCGACGATTGGCTTGTCGGTCTCGTAGTCGCCGGGATAGCCGCCGGAGGCCAGGATCACGCCGGTGCACGCGCCTTCGTGCCAGCGGATGGGCAGGTCGGCGAGCCGGCCCCGTACCGCCGCGGCCATGATCTCGACCAAGTCGGTGGCGAGAAGCGGCAGAAGAACCTCGGCTTCGGGGTCACCGAACCGGACGTTGTACTCGAGGAGCTTCGGGCCGTCGTCGGTGATCATCAGTCCCGCGTAGAGGATGCCGACGAAGGGTGTGCCTTGCGCTGCGAACGCGTCGACGGGCCGCTGGAGGAACACCTCGGTCAGGGCATCGAGGTCTTCGGCAGGCACGGTCGGAGTCGGGGCGAAGACGCCCATCCCTCCGGTGTTCGGGCCGAGATCGCCGTCGTACGCCGGCTTGTGGTCCTGGGCCGGCGGCATCGAGACGACGGTGGTTCCGTCGCTGAATCCGAGCAGCGACACTTCGGTTCCGACGAGTCGTTCTTCGAGCACCACTTTGTCGCCGGCCTCGCCGAATCGACCAGCGAAACACTGCTGCACTGCGGCGACGGCCTCGGCTTTGCTGGCGGCGACGGTGACGCCCTTTCCAGCCGCCAGTCCATCGGCCTTGACGACCACGTCGAAGTCGGCCGAGTCGATGAACGCCAGCGCCGAGTCCTCGTCGCCGAAGGCCGCGTGGCGCGGCGACGGGATGTCGAGTCGGTGGGCGAAGTCCCGTGCGAACTCCTTCGAGCCTTCGAGCCGTGCAGCGGCCGCGGATGGTCCGAAGACCGCGATGCCCTCGGCGTCCAGCGCATCGGCGAGACCATCGACCAGGGGAGCTTCTGGGCCGATCACAACGAGGTCGATGTCGTGTGTGCGCGCATAGCGGGCGACGGCGACATGGTTGTCGATGTCGAGGGCGATGTTGTAGCGACTCGTCCCAGCGTTGCCGGGAGCGACGTGCACCTGGTCGACATGGGGAGACGCCGCGACGCTCTCCGCGATTGCGTGCTCGCGGGCGCCCGAACCGATGACCAGCACTTCGAGACCCATCAGCCGAGCGCCCCCTCGAAATCCTGTTTGGAGCGGGTTTCACCGATCTCGACCGGATAGTCGCCCGTGAAGCAGGCGTTGCAGTAGCCGTCGGTGCGGCCGATCGCTTCCATCATCGTGTCGACCGAGAGGAAACCGAGGGTGTCTGCTCCGATGTGCTCACGGATCTCGTCGACCGACAGATGATGTGCGATGAGCTCGTCGTGGGTACCCATGTCGACACCCATGAAACAGGGGCTCGTGATCGGAGGACACGTTATTCGCAGGTGTACTTCCTTCGCGCCGGCTTGGCGAACCAGACGCAACAGAGGACCCGAGGTGTTGCCGCGCACGATCGAATCGTCGATGACGGCGACCCGCTTCCCGTCGAGGTTTTCGCGAAGCGTGTTGAACTTCAGCGACACGCCTTGTCGCCGAAGGTCGTCGGTCGGTTCGATGAAGGTGCGACCGATGTAGCGGTTCTTCACGAACCCCTCGTTGTAGGGCACTCCGAGCTCGTTCGCGTAGCCGATGGCAGCCGGCGTCGAAGAGTCGGGAACGGGTATGACGACATCGACGTCGGCGGGGTGCTGGCGAGCGAGCATGGCGCCCAAACGCTGCCGGATGTCGTGGACGCTTCGATCGTCCCATACCGCATCGGGTCGAGAGAAGTAGATGTGCTCGAACGTGCAACGCGCGCCGGGGGCTATCGGGTCCATGACGCGACGCGTGCGGGCGAGGTTGGTCGTCAGCGTCACGATCTCACCCGGTTCGACCTCTCGCAGATGCGTGCAGCCGACGGTCATCAAAGCGCCGGTCTCGGACGCAACGACGTGGCCGTCGTTGAGTCGTCCGATGCTCAGGGGTCGAAACCCCCACGGGTCGCGGGCAGCGAGGATCCGGTCGGATGTGAGCACGACGAGCGAATAGGCCCCCTGCCATCGGTGCATGACATTGGCCAAGCGTTCCTCCCAGCTGTCGCCGTCGGCGCCGGCGAGCTGGAGGGCGATGATTTCCGTATCGCTCGACGACGACAGCCCCGCTCCGTTGGCCAGCAACTCCTGTCGCAGCTCAGGAGCATTGATGAGGTTGCCGTTGTGGGCGACTCCGATCGCGCCGTGAAGCGTTTCGATGACGAACGGCTGGGCGTTGCGTGCACCGGCACCGCCGGTCGTCGAGTAGCGCGTGTGACCGATCGCGAGGTCGCCGACCAGTGGATCGAGCTTCGCCGGCGAGAAGACCTGGCTCACCAGACCCTCTTCCTTGTGAACGCTCAGTGCACGGCCATTGCTGACAGCGATGCCGGCCGCTTCCTGTCCGCGGTGTTGCAGGGCGTAGAGACCGAAGAAGGCGAGACTCGCCACTTGTTGAGACGACGATGCGACCGCGACGACGCCGCATTCGTCTCGTGGGCTGTCGTCGATCATCGTGGTGACCTCATCACGGAGCGTCGGCGTTGAGAACACGGTCGGCCGCGTTCTTCTGGTGGGCTGCGACGTTGTTTCGTACTTCGGGGTCGCTGAGTCCGAGGATCTTGGCGGCGACGAGAGCGGCATTCGCGGGCTCGATGACCACAGCGGGTGCGACGCCGGGGGGCGTGCGTAGCGATGACAACACGTCGAGTCCCGCGAACTCGGCCGAGCGCGGCGGGCAGGCGAGCACGGGGGACCTGACATTGGAATCGCTCAGGCCGCTGAGCGCGTCGCTCATGCCGGCGACCGTGATGAACACGACCGGCTCGGGACTCTCGTCGGCTTCGCGCAGAATTGTGAGCGCGTGCTCTGGCGTGCGATGAGCCGAACCGACCCTCTCGACGTAGGGCACTCCGAGGCTCTCGAGCACGTCGGTGATCTTGGCGACGTGCTCCGCGTCGCGTGGCGAGCCCATGAGAATGACGACCTGTCCACTCATGAGATCACCCTGGCGTTGCGAAGCGCATCCGAGATGCGCTGCTCGGCCGGATACGAGCCGGGCACGAAGGCGTCGCCGGTCAGCCCCTCGTAGAACTCGATGTATCGCGTCGAGGTGTCGATCCAAGCCTGGGCCGGAAGCTCGGGCGCAGGTCCGTCTCCGGTCCATCCGGTCGCCTTCAGCGCGAGCCGCATCGGCTCCTTGTCGTGGCTCTCAGGGTCGAGTCCTTGCTCGACGCGTTCGGCGAAGGTGTCGGCACGCCAGAACCTCGAGGAGTCCGGAGTGTGCACCTCGTCGATGAGCAGGAGCTCGCCCTCGGGTGAGTAGCCAAACTCGTATTTGGTGTCGGCGAGAATGAAGCCGGCCTCGTCGGCGATCTCCTGTCCTCTACGGAACAGCGCAAGCGCGGTCTCGCACACCCGGGCCCAATCGTCGGCATCGACGAGGCCGCGTGCGGCAACGTCGGCGCTCTCGATCGGCTCGTCGTGCGCGCCCTGCTCGGCCTTGGTCGTCGGTGTAATGAGCGGTTCGGGTAGACGCTGATGCTTCGTGAGCCCGTCGGGCAGGTCGTGGCCGTAGAGCGTGCGTCCGCCGGCCTCGTACATAGTCCACAGGGAAGTGGATGTGCTGCCTGTGATGTGCCCGCGGACCACCACCTCGATCGGCAGCGGCTTGGCGTCGACGGCGACGGTGACGTTGGGGTCGGGCAGCGACACGATGTGGTTGGCGATGAGATCACTGCTCTGGTCGAACCACCAAGCCGCCACCTGGTTGAGGACCTGGCCCTTGAACGGCGCGGCACCGACGACCCGGTCCATCGCCGACAGGCGATCGGTGGTGACGAGAAGGCGCTCACCCGAGGGCAGGCGCCAGCTTTCACGCACCTTGCCGCTGCGGTGGTCGTCCAAATCGAGGTCGAGGTCGGTGAACGCTGACCCGATGAGCTCCTCGATCGTCGACTCGATCGTCGTTGTGGGCATGGTCATAGCTCCTTTGCGTGGTTGACGCCGTTGCGAAACAGGTCGAGACAGAGTCGCGGCCTACCGCGCCTGCCCCTGTCGGGGTCCTGGCGGGCGAGCACATGGTCTTCGGGATGTGGCATGAGGCCGAGCACCGTGCCCGTAGGGTCGGTGACCCCGGCGATGTCGGCAACCGAGCCGTTCGGGTTTGCTGGATAGGTGCCGCGGGCCGGCTGGTCTTTGCCGTCGAGGTAGCGCAGCGCCGGCCGGCCGATCTCGCCTACGTATCGTCCTTCCGCGTGAGCGACCGGACAGCGCAGCGGTGAGTCGAGGCCCTCGGTCCAGATGTTGCCGGGGAGTGGCTCGAGCGTGACCCAGCGGCACTCGAACCGCTGTGACACGTTCGGGGCGAGCGTCGCCGGCCGGCCGGTACCGGGCAGGATGCCGGCCTGCACGAGCGTTTGGAACCCGTTGCAGACCCCGATGATCGGTGCACCGGTTTCGGTCATGTTGCGTAGCTGATCGCCGAACCAGGTCATCAGGTCGAGGGCGAAGATGCGACCGGCGCCGAGCGCGTCGCCATGGCTGAACCCTCCGGGGATTGCGAGCATCTGCCAGTCGGACCATGGGCGGCAGCTGTCGCGCAGGACCGTGAGGGGGACGATGTCGACATCGGCGCCGGCGAGATCGAGCGCGTCGGCGAGCTCGCGATCGCGGTTGGTGCCTCGGGCGTGGACGACGAGAGCTCGTGGCTTCACGATTGCTGCACCCCGACGTATGCGTGGCGGAGCTGGTCGACGGTGAGATCGATCGCTCGCTCGTCGCCGACATCGACGCGGACGGCGCGTTCGGCGGTCGTTCGGCCGAGCAGCGTTGCGTGACCGCCGAGAGCCGCTTCGAAGGCTCCCGCGTGCGCAGCATCGACGCTGATCACGAAGCGCCCATTCGATTCGGCGAACAACAGCGCTTCGACCGACTGGTTCGAGGCGTCGTCGAGGCGTGCTTCGAGACCCAGATCGGCACCCACCGCCATTTCGGCAAGCGTAACGGCGAGTCCTCCTTCTGCGCAGTCATGACAGGAGACCACCAGGCCGTCGGCGATCGCCCGATGAACCAACTGGTAACGATCGTGGGCGTCGGGGTCGGGTGCCGGAACCTCGCCACCGTTGTCGATGGCGGCTATCGCATCGAGGTGGCTGCCGCCTAGCTCGCCGCGGTTCCCGCCGACGAGGTAGAGCAGCTCACCCGCCTCGACCGGGTCGGTCGAAACGGCACGCTCGGGATCGAGCAGGCCGAGAGCGGTGATCATGAGGGTCGGGGCCACCGGATCGTGTTCGCCGCTCGGGTCGACGAACTCGTTGTAGAGCGAGTCCTTGCCGGACACGAACGGGGCACCGTGGAGCAGGGCAGCGTCGCGGCACCCCCGACATGCCTCGACGAGCTGTCCGAGCGTCGCCGGGTTGGTCGGGTCGCCCCAGGCGAAATTGTCGAGCAATGAGAGCTCGTCGGGGTCGGCGCCCGCCGCGACCGCGTTACGGATCGCCTCGTCGACAACCGAGCGGGCCATGCGGTACGGGTCGAGCGCACCTCGACGAGCGTTGATGCCGATGCCGATGGCGATGGCGCGGTTGCCGCCTGTCTCGGGCGGGATCAGAACGGTGCCGTCGGAAGGTGCGTCGGCTTCGACTCCCGTCAACGGACGCACGACCGTGCCACCGAGCACCTCGTGGTCGTAAGTGCGGATGACCGACTCGTTCGACCGAATGCTCGGGTGGGTGAGCAGAACCAGCAACGCGTCGTTGGGATCGATGCCGGTCGGCCGACGTTCAGGGCGTTCGACGGCGGGCGGTTCGCTCACCATGGCCACCGCAGGCCTTCCGTCGTGGAGGAACTCGAGATCGATGTCGAGAGCGGTGTCGTCGCCGTGGCGCACGACTACTCGGCCGGTGTCGGTGAAGGTACCGACCACGCAGATGGGTACCTGGAAGATGCGAGCGAGCTCTTCGAGCGGCTCCGGGTCGGGAACGGCGAGCACCATTCGTTCCTGAGCTTCGGACAGCCACAGTTCCCACGCGGCGAGCCCCGGGTACTTGGTCGGGACATCGTCGAGCGATACGTCGGCGCCGAGGCCCTCCGCCATTTCGCCGATGGCAGACGACAACCCTCCGGCACCGCAATCGGTGATAGCCGTGTACAGGCCTGCATCGCGGGCGGCGACGACGATGTCGATGAGCCCCTTCTCCGTTATCGGGCGTCCGATCTGGACCGCTGCCCCCGCGACCTCGAGGGTCTCGGACCCCATCGATCGGCTCGAGAACGTGGCTCCACCGACGCCGTCGCGCCCGACAGCACCGCCGAGCACGACGATGTGGTCGCCGGGCCGCGGTTCGGTGCGGTGCGAGTTGCGGGGGAGGAGCCCGACACAACCGGCGAACACTAGAGGGGTGGTTGTGTAGGCGGGGTCGTGCAGGATGGCGCCGGCGATGGTGGGAACACCGATCTTGTTGCCGTAGTCGCCGATTCCTTCGATGACGCCCGCTCTGATTCGCGCTGGGTGCAGAACTCCGTCGGGCAGATCGTCTCGGTCGATGTCGGTGAGACCGAAGCAGAGCACGTCGGTGATGGCGATCGGCTTGGCCGACACGCCGATGACGTCTCGGACGACACCTCCCACGCCCGTGTTGGCTCCGCCGAACGGTTCGATCGCCGACGGGTGATTGTGGGTCTCGGCCTTGACACAGACATCCCAGCTGTCGTCGAAGGCGACGATGCCGGCGTTGTCGACGAACGCGGAACGCACCCACGGCGCGTCGATTTGATCGGTAGCGGCACGCAGAAAGGCGTCGAGGAGCCCGTCGATGCGCTCCTCGCCGTGTTGGATCGTGGCGCGGAAGGTCTTGTGACAGCAGTGCTCGCTCCAGGTCTGGGCGAGCATCTCGAGCTCGGCGTCTGTGGGATCTCGGCCGACGTCCGCGTAGTGCGCCGCGATGGCGACCAGCTCGTCGGTGCTGAGCGACAGGCCGCGTTCGTGTGAGAGCGCGTCTAGAGCTGTCGGGTCGAGGCCCCTGATGGCGATGGTCTCGATCGGTGGCGCCGCGTCGGCGTCGACCACGTAGCCGGGATAGAGATGACCGATGGTCCATCGCTGCGTGACCTCGTTGACGAGGAGGCGCTCTGCGAGGAGCCGGAGCTGATCGTCGTCGAGAGCCTCGATGTCGTAGCGGTGGCCGGTCGCGGCGCGGGTGAGGCCGTCGATGCCGAGACGGTGGGCGGCGCGTACGAGCTCCTCGGCAGCGATGTCGGCGACACCGGGCCGGTAGCCGATCTCCAGATCGTGGTGGGGGGGATCGTCGGTGGTCTCCCAGCGTCCGGTTTGTGTGACCGGGTCGATGAGGAGCTTGTTGGCGAGCAGCGCGGCGTCCTCCTGGGACAGATCGCCGTCGAGGTGGTAGAGGTCGACGATCGTCACCGCGCTCGGCTCGAGTCCGAGCTCGCGGCTCGCTCGCAGCAGCTGATCGACGCGTGGATCTTCGGTGCCGGTCGTCGTGACCGCCAGGCGATACCCGCTCACTTGCGCCGGTCTATCACACCCAAATCACACTTATGGGATTCGGCGGCCCGATCCGGGAAATTTCTTTCAGGATCGCGCGCCCCGCGCGGACCACACCACCCACGGCGCCGCGCCCGTGACATTGCCCCGACCAATATTACGGTTTGCAGACCTATGAAACCCGTGACATTGGTCGGACTAACATCACGGAAACGAAACATCACACGTCGAGCGGGCTGAGGATGCCGGGGGGAGCGGCGACCACGGCTGGGATGGCCCGGACGATGCGAGCGGCCGCTGTGGCGTTGCCGCCTTCGGCTGGGTTGTCGGAGTCGTCGTCGGCTTCCACCGTGACCGTGATCGTCGGACGCCCCTCGATGATCACGCGATGACAACCCGTGCGTCCAGGGGGAGGCTGCGCCCAGTCGGGGGCTGCGTCGGGGCCGAACTCTGTACCGATACGGGTGACGTGTTCGACGACCAGCGCCACCTCGCCGTCGACGATTCCGCGCACCTCGAAACGCATCGCACCGATCGTTCCTTCGTCGAATACACCCATGCCGGGAACGTCGATTTCGGCGGTCAATGGCCGCAGCTCGACGTGTTCGACGAGGTCATCGAGGTGCCAGTGGAGGCCGTCCGCCAGCGACCGCAGTGGTGGCCCCCAGATGGACGTCGGAACGGAGGGAAAGAGCATCGGTGGCTGACTGTCGATCGGCATGCCGAACCCGACCAAGGTCCGGATGGCCTCCGGTGCGTGGTAACTCGCGTAGTCGAACAGCTCTTGTATGCGGATGGTGTCGATCCGCCCCGCTGCGCGGGTGAGGACGAGTGGCAAAATGTCCTGCGCCCACCCTGGGTCGATGCCCGAGACGAACACCGAGCTTCCGCCTGCGATGCAAGCCGGCTCGATGCGCGCTCGCAGCTCGTCGGGAACCGTGGGCGGGTGGAGGAGACCGTAGGCGGTGGTCGACACCACGTTGGCGCCGGCACGCAAGCACCGCTCGATGTCGTCGAGAGCGTCGTCGGGCCGCAGGTCGCCAGAAGCGGTGTACGCGACGGCGTCAGCAGCGCCCAGCAGCGCGTCGACGGCTGCGTCGTCGGTGACCGACGTTGCGGTGATGCCGACCGGGTCGACAGCGACCAACTCACCCGCGTCGGATCCGACCTTGTCGGGGTTCGACACGATCACACCAGCGAGCTCGAGATCTTCGACCGCCAGGACGGTGCGCACCGCGGGCTGCCCGACGTTGCCCGTGCCCCAAACAACAACCTGTGACATGGACTACAGAATCTGAGAGAGGAACAGCTTGGTGCGTTCTTCCTGAGGATTGGTGAAGAAGTGCTCGGGCGTGCCGACCTCGACGATCTCGCCGTCGGCCATGAACACGACACGGTCGGCGACCTCGCGGGCGAACCCCATCTCGTGGGTGACGACGACCATCGTCA
Organism: Acidimicrobiales bacterium; assembly: GCA_965216815.1. Classification (GTDB taxonomy): domain Bacteria; phylum Actinomycetota; class Acidimicrobiia; order Acidimicrobiales; family SHLQ01; genus JADFOM01. Next base: position 2,038,263 of record OZ244202.1, read on the forward strand.
TGCCCTCGCGGGCCAGCTCGAGCATCGACTCGAGCACCTCGTTGATCATCTCGGGGTCGAGCGCCGAGGTCGGCTCGTCGAACAGCATCACTTTCGGCCGCATCGCGAGTGCCCGGGCGATCGCGACCCGCTGCTGCTGGCCACCGGAAAGCTGGCCCGGGTACTTCTGCGCTTGTTCGGGGATCTTGACCCGTTCGAGGAGCTCCATAGCATGCGCCTCGGCCTCTTCCTTGGGGACGCGCCGCACCTCGCGCGGAGCGAGGGTGATGTTCTCGAGGATCGTCAGGTGTGGGAACAGGTTGAAGCTCTGGAACACCATGCCGGTCTCGCGGCGGATCTCCTGGATGTTCTTGATGTCGTCGGACAGCTCGACGCCGTCGACGAGGATGCGGCCGGCATCGTGCTTTTCGAGGCGGTTGATGCAGCGGATGAGGGTCGACTTGCCCGATCCCGACGGGCCGATGACGACGACGACCTCCTGGAGACCGACGTTGAGGTTGATGTTGGTCAGCGCTTGGAAGTCGCCGAAGAACTTGTCCATGTTCTCGATCGTGATGACCGCCTCGCCCGTGCCCGCCGCCTGGGTGGCGTCGGCGAACACGTCGGGAGCTTCGCCGCCCTCGATTGTGGTTTCGTCGGACATGGTCGTCCTCGTTCCTCTCTGGCGCTGCTAACGCTCGGCTACCCGGAGCTTGCCCTCCAGGCGCTGTGACTCTCGTGACATCGTGTAGGACACGACCCAGAAGATCAGACCGACGAAAATGAAGGTCAGATCCTGGAGGCCCTTGCCCTGGAACGCCGGCTGGCTGTTGGCGGCTCGTGAGACCTCGAGCATCTCGGTGACGCTGATGAACCCGAGCAGCGACGTGTCTTTCCACAGGCTGATGAACTGGCCGACCATGGCCGGGATGACGGCCCGAAGCGCTTGGGGTAAGACGATCAGCCGCTGCACCTTGGGCGCCGACAGTCCGACTGCCTGTGCGGCCTCGATCTGCCCCTTGTCGACCGCTTGGAGCCCGCCGCGGACGATCTCGGCGATGTATGCCGACGAGAACAAGGTCACGACGATAATCGCCCTAGATACCTGACTCGGTGGATCGAAGCCTTTGGGGAAGAAGAAGAGGAGCATCGAGTCGCCGAAGAACAACAGTGAAATGAGCGGCACGCCTCGGACGAACTCGATGAACGTGACCGAGATGGCCCAGAAGAACGGCGTCGTCGACTGGCGCGACAGCGAGATAGCGCCACCGATGGCAGCGCCGATGATCGCTCCAGCGATCGCCGCAAACGGCGCCTCGACGATGCCGAGCGGCTTGACCTTGGCAGCGGTGCCGAAAATGGCGACGAACGCGATGACTCCGAGCACTGCAAACACGATGCCGAGCAATATGGTCTGGCGTTGTTCGGGCGCCGGTTTCGATCCCTTGCGCCCGAGCGCGAGCAACAGGCCGAGCGGGAAAGCGATGACTATGCCCGCGACCGCGACGAGCAGGTTGATCATGAGCCCGCCCCAGTCGTCCCAATCGGCGCCCGGGTCGCCGACGAGGTCGTTGAGAGGTTCGCTTAGCAACAAGGCGGCGCCGAAGGCGACGGCGATACCGCCGATGATGATCGGCCAACGGGTCGCAGCGCCCACCTCGGGTGGCACGAGCTTTGGCACGATTGCGATGGCGAGGCCGATGAGCGTGATCGCGAGCGGCCGGAACGACTGGCCCTGCATGATGATCAGTGAGGCACAGAGCCCGGCAAGCGGGAACCACCACGCCCACGACTGCACGAACTGGGGCAGGTTCTTGCCGACGAATCGGCCTGCGACCATGAGTGCGAGGGCGATGAGCACGTTGATCGTTGGTGTGATCGTCTCGGTGAGCAGGAGCAGCAGGGCCACGAGTACGAGCATCGGCCAACCGCGCCTGAGCCAGTCGGCGACGCTCGAGCGCGGCGGTTCGGTACCGGCCTCGATCGCTGTTCGCTGCGAGGAAGCGAACAGCGCACCGGATGTGAGGGCGAACGTGAAGGCGAGGATGAACATCGCTCCGACGGGCCGCCACAGTTCGCTCTTCGGGAACCGACCGACCATGAACAACCGCAGGTTGTCGCGAAGGATGTCGTACTCGTTGGTGTAGAGCCAGTTGGTGATGACGCCGAGCTTGTACTCGCCCTGGAACAGGGCATCGGTGATGTTGAACACGAAGAGCTGAATGAAGATCAGCCCGAAGATGATCGTGAAGATGGTGCTCGACACCGACCCGAAAAGGTTCGCCTTGATCCATTCGCCCGGGGTCAGTTTCTTGGTGACCGGAGCGCGCGGCTCGTCGTCGATCGGGACCGGTACGTCGCTCATCAGATCGGCCATGTCGTCACCTCCCCACCAGCTGCAATCGACGGTTGACGACGTTGAGCAACGCCGAGATGGTCAGCGAGAACGTGAGGTAAGAGGCCATGAGGATGAGGATGCTCTGCGACGCCGGGTTGCCGTTACCGGTGACGGTCTGGGCGACGAATGTGACCTCGGCGTAGCCGACCGACAGGGCGAGCGAGGTGTTCTTCGTGTAGTTGAGGAATTGGTTGATGATGGGCGGCACTGCGATGCGGAACGCCTGGGGCAGCACGACGTGGCGGTAACGCTGGAAGCTCGACAGGGCGACCGCCGAGGCGGCTTCGGTCTGGCCTTTGGGAACGGCGAGTATCGAGCCGCGGACGATCTCGGCTATGTGCGACGCTGTGTAGAGGGCGAGGGCGAGGGTGAGGGCAACGAACGGCCCAAGCGTTTGGATTCCACCGTTGATGGCGAAACCGTCGACCATCGGCTTGGACAACGTGACCGGCTGACCGAGCGCGAAGAAGCTGATGATGCTCAGGCCGATCGCTGTGCCTAGGAACCAGAGAACCCGATGGTGGGGCGCGCCGGTCTCGTTGTGCACCCTCGTTCGCCACAGCGCCACACCCAAACCGACGATGATCGAGCCAACGAGCAGCCAGGTGAACAGCCCGCCGTTGTCGCCGGCCACGAACGAGGGTGCGGCCAGGCGGATGTTCGAGATGACGGCGAGGTCGGCCGGAGCGACGAACGCTTCCTGGATGATGGGCAGCGGCAGGACGACCGCGACGTTGACGACGAAGATCACGACGATGGGGGGCGTATTGCGAAACAGCTCCACGTAGGCCGCCGCGAACTTGTTCACGAGCCAGTTCGTGGACAGGCGACCGACGCCGATGAGCGTGCCGAGAATGAGGGCGATCGGGACGCCGACTATGACCGAGGCGAAGGTGTTCTTGATGCCGACGATGAATGCATCGCGCACCGTCTCGGATGCCTGAAGCCCACCGTTCTGGATCTGGAAACCGGCCGGTGCGTCGAGATAGTCGAAGCTGCGCGAGATGCCGGCCGAGTCGGTGTTGTCGACGAAGTTGCCCCAGAGGTAACGGACGACCCAGACGAGCACGCCGAATGCGAGCAACTGCGCGGCGATGCGCAGCACGCGGGCGTCGCGCCAGACGCGGTACTGGCTCTCCGGTGCGGCCGCGTGTCGCGGCCCATCGGCCATCACCACAGTGTCGCTACCTCCCCAGCATCGATCCCCACCATGAAACATCATCGACGATGGCGGCGGGGTGATCCAAAACGACCGGAGGGCCCGACACCGTGTGCCGGGCCCTCCGGGATTGATTTCAGGTGCAGCTGTGCTGCGCCGTGACTAGCGGTACGGCGGGGTGTAGAGCAGACCGCCGTTGGTCCACAGGTCGTTGACCGTGCCGTCTCGCTCGATGCCGATGCCCGGGATGTGGCGGTCGTAGATCTCGGCGTAGTTGCCGACCTGCTCCACGACGTTCACAGCGAACTTCGGATCGAGGCCGAGTCCGGCATCGAATCCTTCACCGGTCTCCTCGTCGACTGCTTCGCCGACGAAACGCTCGATCTCGGGGTTGTCGAGATCGGGGCTGCCGATGTTGGACGAGTCGAGACCGAACTCCTCGGCCTGAACGGTTGCCATGACCGACCATTCGACCGCCTGCGCCCATTCGGCGTCACCGTCGACGACGAGCGGTCCGAGTGGCTCCTTGGAGATGATCTCCGAAAGGATGGTCTGTTCGGCGCCGCCGCCTTCTTCGATCTTCGACTTGAACCCAGCGAGCTGGCTGGCGTCAGAGGTCCAGCCCTGACACTGACCGGCGTCGTATGCGGTCTGGATCTCATCGTTGCTCGAGAAGGTGAGTGGCTCGTAGCTGACGCCAAGCGAGTCCATGTAGGACGCGAGGTTCAGCTCGGTCGTGGTGCCCGACTGCACGCAAATCGCCGCGCCTTCGAGGCCAGCGAAGTCTTCGATGCCGCTGTCGGCGGCGACCATCATGCCCTGACCGTCATAGAAGGTGGTGAACAGGAAGTTCACGCCCTCGGCGCCGTCACGGGTCGCAGTCCAGGTGGTGTTTCGCACGAGCACGTCGACCTGACCGGACTGAAGCGCGGTGAAGCGCTGGTCGGCGGTCAGCGGCACGAACTCGACCTTCGTGGAGTCGCCGAGCACGCCGGCTGCGATGACGCGACAGAAGTCGGAGTCGAAGCCTTGGTACTCGCCGTCGGCGTCGAGTGCAGCGAAGCCCGGAACCTCTTCGGCGCCGCCACAGATGAGCATGTCGCGGTCGCGAACAACCTGGAGAAGGCTGCCGTCTCCCTGGCTACCTTCGACGTCGTCCTCGGCCGGTTCGGCGTCTTCGCCGCCGTCGTCCTCGGGCATCTCGCCGTCTTCGCCTTCACCGTCGGTGCCTTCGCCGTCGGCGCCCGAGTCTTCCTCGGTACCGTCGTCGCCGGAGTCACCTCCGTCGTCATCGTCGCCGCATGCCGCCGCGATCAACGTGATCGCAAACAACAATGCAAGCAACTGCAGTAGTCGTCTTCTCATAACCCACTCCCTCGGGGATTCAGTGTTGTCCACCGCAGAACCCCCCTCCGGGGCTGCGATAGACCGGAACCTATGTGGCCGGGCGCGTACATGCAACGACCCCGGCAGTATCCCTTCGGGGTGACCCGCTGTTGGCTCGCAGCGATGGTATGCTCCCGCCGCTCGGGCCTGACGCAGGTGTCAGAACCCCGGCCGCCGGCCAAGGAAACAGAGCCCATCACCTATCGAATCGGTCGACGAGATCAGCTGCGTCTAGATGTTGAACGCGCAGCGGCCGACGGGGCACCGGCGACGAAGTGACGATGTTGGTGATCGTGTCGCCCTCCTTCCAGAGGTTCGAGAGGAGCTCCTCGAGATGCTCCGTCGATCGAACCACCGCGCGGATGATGTGGCTCTCTGAACCGGTCACCCTCAAGCATTCGACTATCTCGGGGATGTCGGGCGCCAACCTGTCGATACGCCGATCGGCTCCTGGGGCGTTGAGGCGGATGACGCAGTGGATCGGATGGCTGAGCGCGGCGGGGTCGACGACCGCCCGGTAGCCACCGATGATGCCGGACCGTTCGAGTCGGCGGACCCGCTCGGCGACGGCGGGCGCGGTGAGCCCTACCGCCTCGGCGAGTTCGGTGTAGCTGGCGCGAGCGTTCTCCTGCAGGAGATCGAGTAGCATCACGTCGATATCGTCGGACTGCACTCGTTTGGGCATGTTGAGTCACCTTGTAGACTGAATCATTAGTATTGAGACAATAATACCTTTGTATCATCGGGTTAGATGGCGGCATCGCAGGGATAAGCCGATTTCAATTTCCACTAGATCCGCCATGATGGAGCCATGTCCGCAACTACTGAACTCGCCTTTCGTCATCTCCTCAGCCAGTGGAACCGGCACCAGGATCTGCGTCGCAGCGGTGCAGCCATCGCCGAGCTCGGCTCGAGCCGAGTCGAGCTCGAAGACCTTCGCCGCAACCTTCGCAGCCTCGCCTGAACTCGGTGCAAGGAGACCGCGCGGATTACTCCAGTCTGCGCTCTGAGACGCTTTTCTCGGCTCCTTCGTCGCCGAGAACGGTGCTCTATTGTTGGGTCGACTCAACGGATTGTCCTCCTTCGTCGGAGCAATCCGCTGAGTCGCCACGCACCGAGCGGAGCTCAGCCGCCTGGCACCGGTTGGTTGCCGCTTCGCGCGGTCTCGATGCGCTCGGTTGTCAGCCGTGGGAGCGCGAACACGAGCAGCACGAGCGAGGCAACGCCCGCGATGAGGAACGGCATCCGTAGCGCGAGCTCACGCGATGCGATCGCATCGACGCCGCTGACGATGATGCCGCCCAAGAGCGCGCCGATGGGCATCATGCCCCAGCCGAAGAATCGGTAGACGCTGTTCACCCGACCCAACAGCTCGTCTGGGATGATCTGTTGGCGAAGGCTGACCGTGATGACGTTCCAGAGCATGGAGAACAGCATCGACACAGCGAACATCACCCAGACGACGATCCACGACGACGTGACTCCGATGACGACGTTGGTCACCCCCATCATCACGAAGGTTGCCCACAGAGACGGCCCCGATCCGAGTCGTCGTGCCATCGCGGACGCGCTCCACCCTCCGATCACGCCGCCGACGGCACCGCCCGTGCTGAGCAGCGCGAACTCGGTCGGCGACGTTTCCAGTACCTCCTGAGCGAACAGCACCAAGACCGACACCGCCAGGGTGCTGAGCAGGTTGATCAAACCCAGGAACACTGCCAGTGGACGCAGCAGGTCGTGACGCCAGAGCCACGAAAAGCCCTCGCTCAGCTCGGCTCGCCACCCTGCCGGCGAGGCCGCCCTGCTGGTCTGCGCTCGTCGCGGCACGGCGATGAAGGCGATGAGCGCGGCGGACACGGCGAACGTCAGCGCATCGACGAAGAAGGGGAGCGAGAACGTCACTGCGAGCAGGAGCGCTCCCAACGGAGGGCCCGCGAGCGTGTTCGCTACCTGTTCGGCGCTCCACAACCGACCGTTCGCCTTCTCGAGGCTGGCGCTGTCGACGATGGCAGGGAGGAAGGTCTGCGCGGAGTTGTCGTAGAGCACCTCGGCGACGCCTAGCAGCAGCGTCGCGAGCACGACGGCGATGTACAACACCGCATCGGTCGAGATGCTGGTAGCGAGATCGTCGACCGCGTCGGGTCCTGGGAGGTCACCACCACGGGCGATGACGAGGACCGCGACCAGGGTTGTTAGAACCGCTCGCGTCGCGTTGGCCCCGACCATCAGGAGGCGTCGGTCGCGTCGGTCGGTGATGACACCCGCGGGAAGGCTGAACACGAGCCACGGGAGCCGCTGGGCTACGGCGACCAACGCGATCAGGACCGGATTGCGAGTGACGGCAGACGCCAGCCACGGGTAAGCGATGAGCCCGATGCCGTCGCCGAGATTCGAGATCGTCGATGCGACAAACAACGTGTTGAATCGACGCCCCAGACCCATGTCACAGAGGATGTCAGACCAACGCGGCCGGCGATGGCTTCCGACGCTTGCCCGTACCAGGTGTCGCAACGACACTTGCCCGTACCAGGTGTCGCTATGTCGGACTACGGTTGCGCGATGGGAGAGACGACGCGCACCGAGTACCGAACCTGTCCGCTCTGCGAAGCCACCTGCGGACTCGAGATCGAGATCGCCGGCGAGGCCGTTCGGCGAATCCGTGGCGACCGCGACGATGTGTTCAGCCACGGGTTCATCTGTCCGAAGGGCTCGACTCTGAAGCACCTCCACGAGGACCCCGACCGGCTCAGGAATCCGCTGGTGAAGCGCAACGGCGTTCACGAGGAGGTGACCTGGGACGAAGCGTGGGCCGCAATCGAGAACGGGCTCGGACCACACCTCGACGGCGACCGCAACGCCATCGGCATCTATCTGGGCAACCCCAACGTGCACAACCTCGCAGCAGGGTTGTTTGGCCGTGTCGTGATCAAGGCGATCGGCACGCGCAACATCTACTCGGCCTCGACCGTCGACCAGATGCCGCGACACACGTCGTCGGGCTACCTCTACGGCGACCCGCTCGCGATGCCGGTGCCAGACCTCGACCGCACCGATCACATCGTGCTGCTCGGTTCGAACCCAGCCGCGTCGAACGGGTCGTTGTGCACCGCACCCGACTTCTGTGGTCGTCTCGACGCAATCCGTGAACGCGGCGGCGACGTCGTGCTCATCGACCCCCGCCGGACCGAAACGGCCAAGCACGCATCCGAGCACCTATTCATTCGGCCGGGCACCGACGCGTTCTTGCTAGCGGCGATCGTCAACACGCTGTTCAGGGAGGATCTCGTCTCGCTGGGTGTCGCAGAGGAAGTCGTCGACAACATCGACGAGGTGCGCGCGGCGGTGGAGTCGCACACGGTCGAGCGCGCATCGACGGCAACCGGCATCGACGCCGACCGCATCGCCGCACTGGCGCACGATCTGGCCGCCGCCGACAGCGGCGTGGTCTTCACACGCCTCGGGGTCCACGGCGGACCGTTCGGGACGGTCTGTTCATACCTGGGCGATATCGCCACGATCCTCACGGGAAACCTCGACACCCCCGGTGGTCTGATGTGGCCGCTCGCGGCTCACGCTTCGGTGCCGGCACCGTCGGGAACCAAGGGTCGCGACTGGAAGACAGGCCGGTTCGCCAGTCGTGTCTCGGGGCGTCCCGAGGTGAACAGCGAGCTCCCCGTGGCGGTGCTGCCCGAGGAGATCCTCACGCCCGGCGATGGCCAGATCAGAGCGATGGTCACCCTCGGCGGGAACCCGTGCCTTTCCTGCCCCGACAGCCAGAATTTCGCGAAGGCGTTCGAACAACTCGACTTCATGGTGAGCGTCGACGTGTACCTCAACGAGACCACCCGTCATGCCGACGTCATCCTTCCGGCGCATTCGGCGCTCGAGAAGAGCCACTACGACGTCGCCTTCTACGGGCTGGCGGTGCGCAACGTCGCCAACTGGTCTCCGGCGGTGTTCGATGCAGATGGTCCGACCGATGGCGAGGTGCTCGCCCGGCTGGGCATGTTCGCCATGGGGCTGGGCATCGACGCCGACGTCGCCGGTGCGTTCGACATGGGTCTGCGGAGCATCCTCGAGAGCGCCGTGCGGAACGAGGCCGGGGCGGTCCACGGCCGCGATGTCGATGAGCTCATCGAGATGCTCGAGCCCGGAGCTCCCGAGGATCGCATGGTCGATGCGATGGTGCGCTGCGGCGCCTACGGCGACGGTTTCGGCGCCGACCCAGACGGGCTGTCGCTCGCCCGCATGAAGGCGCACCCGCATGGGATCGACCTCGGGCCGCTACAGCCACGCCTCGGCAACGTCGTGAAGACCCAGTCGGGACGAATCGATCTGGCACCTTCGCCCATCATCGCCGAACTCGGACGGCTCGATTCCGCCGAGTCGGCAGATAGCGAGGAAGGTGCCCTTCGGCTGATCGGCCGGCGTCATGTTCGATCGAACAACTCGTGGATGCACAACGTCAACGTGCTGGTGAAGGGTCGCGACCGTTGCACGCTGATGATCAACCCCCTCGATGCCGAAGCACACCGTCTGTCCGATGGCGATGAGGTCGCGGTCACCAGCGCTGTCGGCAGCGTCGTGGCGCCGGTGGAGATCACCGACGATGTCATGGCTGGTGTCGTGTCGCTTCCGCACGGATGGGGTCACGACGCGCCGGGAGCTCAGCTGTCGGTCGCGGCTACCAAGCCCGGCGTAAACCTCAACGTGTTGACCGACCCGGGTCGCCTCGACGAGCCTTCTGGCAACGCGGTCCTCAACGCGATCCCCGTCACCCTCTCGCCGGCCTGAGTGTTCAGCCGGCTGCCAGGGCTGCGAGCTGGGACAGCTGGTCGGAGGTTTGTTCGCCCGATGCTCGCGCCACGACGTTGCCGTCACCGTCGACGACCACCCAGTAGGGGAACCCCGACAGCCCGAAGCCGGAACCGAGCGTTGCGATCTGATCGTCGCGCAGCACGAGCTCCTCGAACCCTTCGCGCGCGAACCATGCCGATGGTGGGTAGTTGGGAGCGCCCTGGTCGACCGCCGTCGACACTGCGACCACCTCGACTCCGTCGGGCAGGTTGCCGCCGGCGATCCAGTTCACCACGGTCGGCACTTCGCGCTGACAGTGCGAACACCAATGGGTGAAGAACCCGATCATGCGGCCGGTCCCGTCGGCCGGGTCGATCGTGTGGGCGGTGCCGTCGAAGTCCGAACCCTCGAAGCCGGGTGCCGCAGTACCGACCGCGGCGTCGTTGCTCGGGTCGCCGCCGAACTCGGGCAGCGGTTCGCCGAGTAGCGCTACGGGTCCCACTTCGGATCCGGACACCTGCCCCTCTCCACCGGCCGGCGGTTCTTCGCCGCCGTCGGAGGGCGGCTGGTCTTCCGGATTGAGAGCGCTGCCGTCGGCGACGGGCTCGGCACCGCCCGGCTCGCTGTCGTCCCCGCCAGCTGCGATGAGAGCGATGACGATCGCGGCGACCACGATTGCGCCGAGGATCGCCGGGAACAGCCACTGTGGCGTTGATCGATCGGACGCGGGTTGGTTCACGAGACACCTCGAGAGTCATGCCAGAGAGCGGTGCTGAGCGCTGCGATCAGAACGAAGCCGCACAGCGCCATGAACGGAATCGACACGAAGCCGAACTCGTCCACCCACTGAAAGGTACAGGGGGCCGCTGCGTCACAGGAGGAGCCCTGATCGGGCCAGCGCTGGAGCTGGTAGTGGTAGATCGAGATCCCGGCGCCGATAAGCGATATCGGCATCGTGTAGCGCCAGACCTTCTCGTCTTTGACGACTAGCGCTACGCCGAACAGCACGACGAGCGGGTACATCGCGATGCGCTGATACCAGCAATACTCGCACGGGGTGTAGCCGATGTGCTCGGAGTAGTTGAGGCTTCCCGCCGTGGCTATCGCGGCCACCGCCAGGCCAAGAGGGAGCGCCCAGCGGACGAACTCGGCACGCAACCCGGCGAGTCGTTCGACGGCGATCGACGCGATGATTAGCGACGCGAGCACGAACGCGACGAGCGACAGCAGCGCGAAGAGCGGGTCGGCGAGATCAGAATCCACGGCGCCGCATCATACGCTTGGGCTCGACACCGACGGGCCGCGGCCGCCACGCAACGAGCGGCCCATGCCAGATCCGAGATGAAAGCGAACAGCCATGGCACATACCGACCGCATCTTGATGGGGCCTGGCCCCGGCAACCCCTACCCGGAGGTCATCGAGGCGTTCAACCGCCCGGTGTTGGGTCACCTCGACCCCGAGTTCATCGCCTTGCTCGACGAGACAAACGACAGGCTGCGCCAGGTGTACCGGACCACCAACCCGCTGACGTTCCCGGTGTCGGCCACCGGATCGGCCGGCATGGAGGCGTCGTTCGTGAACTTCGTCGAGCCCGGCGATACCGTCGTCGTCGGCATCAACGGCGTGTTCGGCATGCGCATGGCCGACGTCGCGGCACGTTGCGGGGCCGAGGTAGTGGTGGTCGAGGTCGAGTGGGGACGTGAGATCGATCCACAACAGCTCCTCGATGCGCACCCGGATCCGAAGATCATCGCTGTCGTTCACGCCGAGACGAGCACCGGAGTGCGAAACGATATCGAACCGCTCGGCGAAGGCAAGGGCGACGCGCTTCTCCTGGTCGACTGTGTTACCTCGATCGCCGGGATCCCCCTCGAGGTCGATGCCTGGGGAATCGACATCGCGTATGCCGGAACGCAGAAGTGTCTTGGTGTGCCGCCTGGCCTCTCTCCGGTGACCGCGGGAGACAGAGCGCTCGACCGGCTCGTCGAGACCCCGCAGAGCTGGTACCTCGACTTCAACATGATCCGCAACTACGTCACGGGCGAGGGGGCCCGCGCATATCACCACACCGCCCCGATATCCATGCTCTACGCCCTTCATGCCGGGCTGGGTGCTGTGCTCGATGAAGGCCTCGAGAACAGCTGGGCGCGCCACCAGGTCGTCGGCGACCTTTTGCAGCGGGAGCTTCCCGAGCTGGGGTTCGAGCTCTGGGCGCAGGAGGGACACCGGCTGCCGGAGCTCACGACGGTCACGATTCCCGACGGGCTCGACGACGCGTCTGCACGCCGCGAGCTCCTCGATCGCTACGGCATCGAGATCGGCGGAGGGCTCGGACCTGTCGCCGGGAAGGTCTGGCGGATCGGTGCGATGGGGCACACCGCTCGGGAGCGAAACGCGCGGCTGCTCCTCGCTGCGCTTGCAGAGCTGACGGCCGGCGGCTGAGGTAGGGCTGAGGACTACGACGAGGGGACACGATGCGATTCGGTATCAAGACGGCGCCACAACACACGAGCTATGCGGATATGCGAGATGTCTGGACCGCGGCCGACGACATCGAGATCTTCGAGTCCGCGTGGTCCTTCGACCACTTCTACCCGATCTTCTCGGATTCGACCGGGCCGTGCCTGGAAGGGTGGACGACACTTGCCGCGCTGGCCGAAGCCACCTCTCGCATCAGAATCGGGCTGATGGTCACCGGCATGCCCTACAGGCATCCTGCTGTGTTGGCGAAGATGGCGGCGGCGGTCGATGTGGTGTCGGAGGGCCGGCTCGATCTCGGCCTCGGCGCGGGCTGGAACGAAGAGGAGGCCGACGCGTACGGCATCAGTCTCGGCGAGTCGATCGGTGAGCGCATGGACATGTTCGATGAGGGAGTCGAGGCTGTCGTGAACCTGATGAGTCGCGATGTCACGACGCTGCGCGGGAGCCACGTGGAGCTGCGCGAGGCTCGCAACGAACCGAAGGGGCCGCAGACGCCGCATCCTCCGATCGTGATAGGTGGTGGGGGCGAGAAACGCACGCTTCGCACCGCCGCGCGGTGGGCACAGCACTGGAACCTCCCGTTCGGCGACGTGGCCGAGTGGAAGCACAAGAGAGCGGTGCTCGACGCCCATTGCGACGACTTGGGGCGCGATCCCGCAGAGATCATCGGATCGGTGCAGGTTCGGGTTTCCGGGGCGGAGGACTTCGGAGGGGTCGCCGAGGACGCGGCCGACCTCGCCGAGGCCGGCGTCGACAAGATCATCTACTACCTCGAGTTACCGCACACCCCGGCCATTCTCGACCCGCTGGCGAGCGCCCTCTCAACCCTCTAAGTGAATCCGGTGTCAGACCAAAGTTTCACCTAGAGAGCCGTCGTTGGTGAAACTTGTGTCAGACCAAAGTTTCACTTGCGGTCGCTCATGAAGCGATTGGCGAAGCGGGTGCGGAGGTCGGCCTTGACGACTTTGCCCATCGCGTTGCGGGGGAGCTGGTCGACGATCTCGTAGCCGCGCGGATGCTTGAAACGGGCGAGCCGCGTGTTGAGGTCGGGTTCGGCGAAAGGACCATCGGCGACGATCACCGCCAACACCGTCTCGCCGAGGTCCGGATGAGGAACGCCGACGACCGCAGACTCGGCGACCGTGTCGCATGCGTCGAGCGCCAGCTCGATCTCCTTGGGATAGATGTTGTAGCCACCGCTGATGATCATGTCGCTCGACCTGCCCTCGAGCGTCAGTCGACCCTTGTCGTCGAGCGAGCCCACATCGCCGGTGACGAACCAGCCATCGGGGCGCATCGCAGCTGCGCTAGCCGACGGGTTGTTCCAATAGCCGCCGAACCCCCACTGCGGTTTCGCCTCCACGTTCCCTGTGGTTCCCGCAGCACACGACTCGCCCTGGTCATCGACGATTCGGAGCTGGACCCCATCGAGGGGATAGCCGACGTGGCCAGGCACGCCATCGAGTCGGTTCGAGGTGAGGATTCCGACCTCGGACAGGCCGTAGCGCTCGACGATGCGGCGGCCTGTGCGGGCGGTGAACTTGTCGTGGGTCGCCGTCGACATCGGCGCGGAACCGGACGTGAACAACCGCATTCGTGAGCAGGCGTCGGCGTCGAAACGCTCGTCGGCGAGCAACCTCGTGTACAGGGTCGGTACACCCATGAACACCGTCGCCTGGCCGAGAGCGTCGATCGTCACGTCTACCTCGAAGCGGGGCAGGAAGATGACCGGGCATCCCGACAACATCGCGCAATGAAGCGCCACGAACAGCCCATGAACATGGAAGATGGGCAGAGCGTGGACGAGCGTGTCGTCCTCGCTGATCGCCCAGGCCTTGTGAAGAGCGCGAGCGTTGGCTGCCAAAAGCCCGTGCGTGAGCATCGCACCCTTGGGACGGCCGGTGGTTCCAGACGTATACAGCAGCGCGGCAAGGTCGTCGTCGGAGCGCTCGACGACAGCGTCGCTCGGCGTCGCCCGATCGGTGGCTGTGGCCAGTGATCCTCCGCCGATCTCGAGAGTGAGGTCGGTCGCCGGCCGGCCAGGCGCGCCGACGAATACTGCAGGTTTCGCGTCCTCGCGAAAATAGGCGACCTCGGCGTCGGTGTACGCAGGGTTGAGCGGCACATAGACAGTACCGAGCCTCAGGCTCGCCAGGTAGAGGGCCACGGCCTCAGGAGTCTTTTCCACCTGAACCATCACCCTGCGGCCCTCGGCTGCTCCGGCTGCCGCGAGAACCGTCGCCATTTGCGCAGAGCGATCGACAATGTCGCCGTAGGTGAGAGATTGGTTGGGATCGGTTAGAAACGGAGCGTCGATTCTCGACGTGAAGGCCTTCGCGAGCACCTCGAACATGTTGGTCACCGGGCTGACGCTACTTCGTGGCTTGCAACGATCGAGCCGCTAACGTCCCCGGAATCGACACGCTCACAAACGAAACCGCCGAGCTACTGCAGTCGCTCATCCGTAATCGGTGCGTGAACGACGGAACACCCGAGTCGGGTGAAGAAGTGCGCAACTCCGATCTGCTCGAGACCTACTTAGAGGGGGCCGGGGTGGAACTCGAGCGGTTCGACCCGATTCCGGGTCGCCGTTCTCTCGTGTCGCGCATCGAAGGAACCGACCCGTCCGCTCCTTCGGTATGCCTTATGGGTCACACCGACGTCGTGCCGGTCTCGCCCGATGGCTGGAGCCGCGACCCGTTCGGCGGCGACATCGTCGATGGCGAGATCTGGGGTCGCGGGGCCGTCGACATGTTGAATCTGACGGCATCGATGGCGGTCGCCTATAGGCATCTCGTCGAGCAGGACTTCAAGCCGAAGGGCGACCTCGTGTTCTTCGCCGTCGCCGACGAGGAGGCCGGCGGGGTTTGGGGCGCCGAATGGATGGCTGAACACCACTGGGACGTGATCGCGGCCGACTATGTCCTCACCGAGAACGGTGGCATCCCGCGCCAAACCCCCAACGGGCGGGTGTTGACCGTGGCGGTCGCCGAAAAGGGACTCGGCTGGCGGCGCCTCAAGGTTCGCGGCACGCCGGGACATGGCTCGATGCCCTATGGCACGGACAATGCGCTCATCACCGCGGCCGAGGTAGTCCGCCGTCTCGCTGACTACCGGCCTGCGCCCGTGCTTCATGATCTGTGGACTGCACAGATCGAGTCGATGGATCTCGAGGCCGACTTGCGTGATGCGCTGCGCGACTCCGACCGTGTTTACGACGCGATCTCCGAGCTCGAAAACCCGAACACGAAGAAGCTGCTGCATGCGTGCGCACACACGACGTTCAGTCCCAACGTCATGCGCGGCGGCGTTAAAACCAACGTGATCCCCGACGAGGTGGTAATCGAGGTCGACATCAGAACGATCCCCGGCGAGTCGTCAGACGACGTCGATCGACACCTTCGAGAAGCACTCGGGGCCCTCCACGACAAGGTCGAGGTCGAGACGATCTTTGCCAGCGAGGCCTCGTATTCGCCCGCCGATACGCCAATGTGGTCGACACTGCGTCGTCACATGCGTCGCGCTCACCCCGACGCCGAGTTGCATCCACAGCTCGTCGTCGGTGGCACCGATGCCCGGTTCTATCGGGCCAAGGGTTCGGTGGCGTACGGGGCCGGGCTCTACTCTGCCGGCGTCACGTGGGAAACGTTCGCGGAACGTTTCCACGGCCACGACGAACGCATCGACGTCGAGTCGCTCGGGCTCACCACGCAGTTGTGGCTCGATCTCGCCCATCACAACGACTTCTGGGATTGACGCCGCTCCGGTTCAGTGGCGGAGCATGTGGTTGCGTCGACACACCCGTGCCCGAACCACTGAAATACACCTAGGTTTGCTGTATGAGCGACAATTCCGGGGGCTTCGGTGGCGTGCTTCCCCCGCGCGGTTGCCTCGGTCCTTGTTGCGGCGCTTCTCCTGACGGCGAGCGGCACTGACCGTCAAGACCCCGAACCGCTGGTTGATGACTCGTCGCTGGAAAGGGCCCGTGCTGTCGAGCCGCCCCTTGCCATCCGTCCCGACTCAGATCCGGTGGAAGCGAGGCCCGTTCGCCGTGAGGCATATCGCGTGCCACTTCGGCGAAGGCGTGGATCGCACGTGAAATCGGTACCAGTGTTTCCCTTCGCCGGACCACGGTCCGGGGCGGGAAGGCTCTATGTTCGCGCCGGACAGCGGGTGACTGTTCGCCCCGGGCCCGAACGTAAGTGGCAGATCGAAGTGGTTCTGGCCGATGGGACGCGCGCTCGACCATGTGGAGCACGTCTCCTCACGCATGGCGGCACCGAGGGTCGAGAGGCGGTGGCGCGACTGTTGGGCTTTCGACGCGAATGGTGAGCCGTTCACCAGCGAGTTCTACTTGCGCGGCACCGGGATGACTCTGGCCGCATCGCTCACCGATGATCTGAACGCGCGACGCCGTTGGATGCGCTAGCGGAAGAGGCAGCGTGGGAGGCACCTGCTTTCACGTCTGACGACGGCGGTGCACCTCAGCGCGGCGGTCTTGACGTCCGCTATCAGGTGTCGGCGGCATATCTGGCCGCAATCCAGTACAGCGTTGTCGAATCAGGCGCGCTCCGTGAGCTCGAAGCGACCATCGACGAGATGTGGGCGTGGATGATGACGCGGGTCGATCCGGTGACCGGGCGGATCGACATCGAAGGGAGTACGCGTACGTGCTCCCCGTCCGATGGCAACGCTCGCTTCGAGCCCTACCTCGCTGTGTACACCCTCGGGCCGTGGGGCATTTCGGGCCAGACGCGAGCGATGCGCCCGACGATGCCGTGCTCATCGATCGCGGTCACAAAGAGACCGGCAACCCGTGTCCATGAACGGGTGATCATGGTCCGGCGGTCTCGCTCGAGTCCCAGCATTGGTGGTTCATGTGCCGAGCGTCCATGCTGGACGCATGCGTCGGACACTTTCGCTCACGGCCATCGCGCTGCTCGTTTCTCTCGTCGCGACGAGTTGCTGGATCGGATACGGCCACGACTTCAAAAACACGAGATCGAACCCCTTGGAGACGACCATCTCAGCGAGCAACGCCGCGACGTTGACCGAGGCTTGGCGCTATGACGACATCGACGGGGTGACTAGCACTCCGGCCGTGTTCGGCGACGACGCGTTCATCGGGTCGTGGGACGGGTACCTGAGGTCGCTCGATCTCGGGGACGGTTCGCTCAACTGGGAGACGTTGCTCACCTCGGGCTCCGGACCAGGCCTGATGGTCGACGCGTCGCCGTGGCTCGACGGGAACACGGTCTATGTCGGCGACGGCGACGGCGTCATGCACGCGGTCGACCGTGTTAGCGGGGCGGTTGTCTGGTCGGTTGAGCTCGACGACCATCCTCAGACTCGCCTGTTCGGCTCCCCGGTGATCGTTGACGACATGCTGATTGTCGGTGTGGCCTCTTACGAGCTCGCGCTGCAGTTGCCCGACTACACATTCCGGGGCAGCGTCGTTGCACTCGACAAGAACACTGGCAGTGAGCTGTGGCGCATCTACACCACGACCAACGACGCCCAGGCGGGCGCGGGGGTGTCGGTCTGGTCGACGCCGGCGATCGATGAAGACAGAGGCCTGCTCTACATCGGCACCGGCAACACCTACGAGGAACCTGCGGCTCCTCTCAGCGACTCACTGCTCGCCATCGACTATGTGAACGGGCAGCTCGTGTGGTCCCGCCAGTTCACAGAGAACGACGTGTACACGATCTTCGGCCAGCCGCCGCAGGGTCCCGATGCCGATCTCGGTGCAGCGCCCAATCTCTTCCGTGCTGGTGGTCAGGACCTCGTTGGAATCGGCGACAAGGCCGGGGTCTACGCGGCGCTCGATCGCGACACCGGCGACACCGTCTGGGCTGTTCAGCTGACTGATGGAAGCCACCTCGGCGGAGTCATGATGACCTCGACCTATGTGGACGGGGTCGTGTATGTGTCGTCGAACATCATGGTCGACGAGTTCAACTACACGAGCCCTGCGAACACGTCGAAGACGTTCGCCCTCGACGCCTCCGACGGGTCGACCATATGGGAGACGACCATCCCGGCCGCCTCGTTTGGAGCGTTGACTCACGCCAACGGAGTCGTCTTCCAGCCGACCACGCCCGGCGACCTCTACGCACTCGACGCGGGGGACGGGTCGGTGCTTTGGACCGACGATCTCGGCGCCGACCTCGGCGGCGGAGTGAGCGTAGCCAACGGAACGGTTCTCGCCCCATACGGCTTCTGGTTCTTCGGGGCTCCCCCGAATCCGTCCGGGGGACTCGTCGCGTACCGACCAGCTAGTTGAGTCAAGACGGGGTCAGGGCCCGATTTGACTCAACTTCGGGTCAGGCCGGCGCGTTCTCCGCGGGCGCGTAGCTTGAGAGCGACCTTGCGTGAAGCCTCGTCGATCATCTCGTCGCCGAACATCACCGCACCCTTGCGGTCGCCGGTCGTCGTGGCTTCCTCGTATGCATCGAGGATGTCGCAGGCCTTGTCGAACTGCTCCTGGCTGGTACCGAACAGCTCGTTGCAGATGGCGATCTGGTCGGGGTGCAGAGCCCATTTGCCGTCGTAGCCGAGCTCCATCGCCCGCCGGCTGTACTCGCGGAACCCGTCGGTGTCTTTGATCTTCACGTACGGCCCGTCGATGACCTGTAGGCCGTTGGCGCGCCCGGCCATGAGGATCTTGACGAATACGTAATGGAAGTAGTCGCCCGGGTAGCCCGGGATGTCCATGCCGCCGCCGAGCGAGGGCATCTCCATCGATGCCGACATGTCGACCGGTCCGAGGATTACCGTCTCGAGGCGTGGCGACGCCGCGCAGATGTCGTCGACGTTGATCACTCCCTGGGCGGTCTCGATCTGCGCCTCGATTCCGATGTGGCCCGCCGGCAAGCCCGCCTTCTCCTCGACCTGGGTGAGGACGAGATCCGCGGCGACGACTTCGGCCGCCGTCTGCACCTTCGGCAGCATGATCTCTTCGAGGCGCTCACCTGCGTTGCCGACGACCTCGACGATGTCGTAGGTCGTCCACGGCGTATCCCATGCGTTGATGCGCACGCACAGCACCTTGTCGCCCCAGTCCTGGTCGCGAATCGCCGAGATGACCTTGGGTCGTGCCGCTTCCTTCTCGAGCGGCGACACCGAGTCCTCCATGTCGAGGAAGACCATGTCGGCGTCGAGGCTCGGGCCCTTGCCGAGCATCTTCTCGCTCGACCCCGGAATAGACAGGCAACTCCGGCGGGGCATTTCCTTGCTGCGCTGGCTCACTTGTCGTCCCCCCAGATCTCGTCGCCGTAGGGGCGCTTTCGTTCGGGCCCCATTCCCTTTCGCCACACCATGACCTTGCGAGTGAACTCGCAGACGACCTCGCCTCGCTGGTTGATGCCTTTGGTGACGACGGTGACGACTCCACGTTCGGGTTTTGACGACGACTCCCGCTTGTCGACCACCTTGGTTTCTGCGTACACCGTGTCGCCGTGGAACGTCGGCTTGGGATGCTTGAGCGATTCGACCTCGAGGTTGGCGACAGCTGAGCCGCTGACGTCGGGCACCGACATGCCGAGCACGATGGAATACACGAGGTTGCCGACCACGACGTTTTTGCCATGGACGGTCTCGTTCTCGGCGAACCAAGCGTTGGTGTGCAGAGGATGATGGTTCATCGTGATCATCGAGAAAAGGTGGTCGTCGTACTCGGTGATCGTCTTGCCCGGCCAGTGTTTGTAGATGTCGCCGATCTCGAACTCCTCGAGATATCGGCCGAACGGGCGGTCGTGGACCGTCATCGGTGTTTGCCTCCTGGTGACCGGCTTGTGCCGATCGACCCGTAATCTTGACGCCATCGATGCTATGAGGCCCACATGAGAAACGACGCAAGTACTGGCGCCGATCGGCGGATCCGATGACCGACCCGTTCGGCGCGCCACGCGAGCGCGATCGGCCGTGGATGATGCGCACGTATTCGGGTCACTCGACCGCGGCTGCATCGAACGAGCTCTACAAGACCAACCTGGCCAAGGGTCAGACTGGGTTGTCGATCGCGTTCGATCTGCCGACCCAGACCGGCCACGACCCGGACCATCCTTTGGCGGCCGGCGAGGTCGGAAAGGTCGGCGTGCCGGTTGTCCATCGCGGCCACATGGCATCGTTGCTCGACGGCATTCCGCTCGATGCGATGAATACGTCGATGACCATCAACGCGACCGCGCCGTGGCTGCTTGCGCTCTACATCGCCCAGGCGCGGTCGACAGGAGTCGAAGCCTCGGCTTTGCGTGGCACGACGCAGAACGACCTGCTCAAGGAGTTCTTGTCGCGGGGAACCTACATCTTCGGCCCTGCCGAGAGCCGCCGGCTCACCGTCGACGTCATCGCCTTCTGTTCCGGAAACGTTCCTCGCTGGAACCCGATGAACGTGTGCAGCTACCACCTCCAGGAGGCGGGCGCCACACCGGTGCAAGAGGTCGCGTTTTCGTTGGCGAACGCGGTCGACATCCTCGACGCCGTCCGCGAGTCGGGCCAGGTGGCTCCAGATCGATTCGATTCAGTCGTCGCTTCGATCTCGTTCTTCGTCAACGCGTCGGTCCGCTTTGTTGAGGAGACGTGCAAGATGCGTGCGTTCACCGAAATGTGGGATCGCATCTGTGCCGAGCGCTACGGCGTGTCCGACCCGAAAGCGCGGCGGTTCCGCTACGGGGTGCAGGTGAACTCCCTCAGCCTCACCGAGCAACAGCCCGAGAACAATGTGCAGCGCATCGTGTTGGAGATGCTCGGCGTGACCTTGTCCAAGACCGCTCGGGCTCGGTCGATCCAACTGCCGGCGTGGAACGAGGCACTTGGCTTGCCGAGGCCCTGGGACCAGCAGTGGTCGCTGAGGATTCAGCAGGTGTTGGCAGAGGAGTCCGACCTGCTGGAGTTCGAGGACATTTTCGACGGTTCCCATGTCGTCGAGGCGCGTACGGCCGAGCTGGTCGACGCGGCGACCGCCGAGCTCGACGACATCGTCGAGCAAGGTGGAGCGTTCGCCGCGGTAGGTGAGCTCAAGGCGCGTCTTGTCGCATCGCACACCGAGCGGATGCGTCGGATCGAGTCGGGCGATCAGACCGTCGTCGGTGTGAACGCCTACACCGAGACCGAGCCCTCGCTGCTGCTCGAAGACGACTCGGGCATCCTCGAGGTCGACCCCGCTGTCGAAGTCGAGATGGTCGACGACGTTGTCGCTTGGCGTGAGTTGCGCGACGGTGCGGCTGTCGAGGCAGCACTTGACGGACTGCGTGCAGCGGTTGCGTCCGGCGACAACGTGATGCCTGCGACGATTGCTCTCGCCGAGGCAGGTGGCACAACGGGGGAGTGGGCCGACGTCTTGCGCGAGACGTTCGGTGCGTATAGCGCACCGACCGGGGTCGCGGCGGCAGGCGCTACGTCCGCCGATCTACGTTCGATCGCCGATCGTTCGGCCGGTCTTGTCGATGGTCCGCCGCGGGTTCTAGTCGCGAAACCGGGTCTCGACGGCCACTCGAATGGTGCTGAGCAGATCGCAGTCGCCGCCCGCGACGCTGGCATGGAGGTCATCTACCACGGCATTCGTCGCACGCCGGACGAGATCGCGTCGGCGGCCGAGACCGAGGACCCCGATGTGATCGGTCTGTCGATCCTGTCGGGCGGCCACATGACCCTTGTGCCTGCGGTGCTCGACGCGCTCACAGCCCGCGACGTCGACGTGCCCGTCGTCGTCGGCGGCATTATCCCGCCGGCCGATCGCGATGCTCTCACCGCTCGAGGCGTTGCCCGGGTCTACACCCCGACCGATTACGACCTGGCCCGGGTGATGTCCGACCTCGTCGACCTCACCGAGGTCTCCCGTGGTGAAACTTTGGTCTGACACCGGGGTCGCGAGTGTCAGGTGAGACCGGCGATGAGTGCTGTGAATCCGATCATCGAGCCGACGTGGGTCAGCACCGTCACCCGTAGCTGAGCGGCCAGCGCCTTGTCGAGCCGTGCGAACCCCGTGGTCATCTCGCTGCGCACTGCTGCGAACTCGGTCGCCATCTCGGCTCGAACCGCGGAGAACTCTGCGGCGGTCTCAGCACGCTGCGCGTTGAACTCGGCCTTGGTCAAGAGGTCCTGGCGATCGAGGTCGTCGCGGGTTGCGAGTCGGTCGTAGTCCACCGGTGGGAGCGCCTCCATCAGGACTCTGGCTTCGCGTTCCCCGATGGTCTCGGTGAGTGCCGAGCGAAGGGCGAGTCGGTCATCTTCCGTAGTTGCCATTGTGAATCATCCGGTCGTGTTCGTCCATGGGGAGGGGCGGTGTTGGCCGTCCGCTCCGACCGGCGTCTCGTAGAACGGTAGCGATGGGCTGTGACAGCTACAGCCAGTCGTCCCACCGCGAAACCTGGTCCGCGATGTTGTGAGCGCAGCGCGAAACCTGGTCTGACACCGGGGTCGCGCATCTGGGGGGCGGGAGGTGAAACTTTGGTCTGACACCGGGGTCGCGGAAGCGGCTAGCCGCTCATGAAGCACAGCTCGGAGGCGCTGATGCCGGCGGGCCCGGGGGCCTCGGTCGGGAGACCGGCACAGCGCTCTGCTTTGTCGGCGATGGTGTAGTCGATGGTCGCGATGTGGCTCCAAACACCATCGGATCGTCCGAACATCAGACTGTGTGCACGTTCGGGGTAATCCCGGTGTGCCACACCAACCTGCGCGTAGTCGACGGTGCACCCTGCCAATTGGTAGGGGGGCGAACCCGGACCGAGCGTCGCCTCGATAGCGGCAACGAGTTCAGGCCGCCAACAGAGCTCCGAGAGCGGTTCGGTGTAGTCGGCCCAGGCCTCCACTATCACGCCTCCAGCCCGCGGTTTCAGTTCCGTTCCGTCGCTGGTTGTCACACAGCAGTGAGAGATGAGGAGGTCCTCATCGCCGACGTCCCAGCGATGAGTCCAGGTCGCAAACACGCACCCCTCGTGCACACTGCGGTCCCGCAGGGTCACCCTCACGCAACTTCCGGGCACTCGGGGGTCGTTCGCTCCGGGAGCGCGATCTCGCTCGAGATCGAGCGGTTCCACCTCGACGATCAGATCGCTGGCTCCGCCGTCGAAATCGGACGGTTCGAGCACGGTGCAAGGCATCGTCATCTTGTCGAACGGACAGATGCGCGCCTGGACATCCGATCGGCGTGGCACCCACTCGTTGAAACGAAGAGCCTGACTCGCGTTGTCGACGATGCGCGGTTCGATGAAGTCAAGCGAGTTGATCGGTGAGCTGGTAGTCGCTGGTCCTCCGAGGCTCGTCAGCGAATAGGTCGGCCACCAGTCGTGTTCGTCCGAGTTGCGGGTCTCGACGATGAACGTGTCGAGTCGCGGTCGGCCGCCGGTCGTGATGGTGATCGTGTCACTGCTCGTCTCGAGCGCAACGGCGGATTGGAATTGGTCGAGCTCGAGCGCATCGCCCGGTGTCCGCCCCTCGCACGGGGCGCCGCAGCGTGCCATGTCCTCAGCCGACACATCGCCGATTCCGAGCAGCGTGCACGGCAGGTCAGGGTCCGAGCCCGGACACAGGATGTAGGCGCCCGCGTCTGCCTCGGGCGGAGTGGGAATCTGCTGGGCGGTGTTGGCCGGAACCTCGACGCCAGGTGGCTCGAACTCGGAGAGATCGGTCACCACGCGGGGTCCGCCGCTGTCGTCACCATCCGAGATCAGTCCCCACCTGGTGACGAACACCCCATCGTCCGACAGTTCGGCCAAGAGGAAGTCGGACATGGTCGCCTGAGCGTGGGTGAACTCGACGGGTTCGCCTGCGTCGACGACGCCTGGCTCGAGCGTCGGAGCCGCGGCGTCAGCTGTACCTGATGTAGGCACAGCTCGGGACGCAAGCTCGTCGAGCGTGCCGAGGTGCTCCCAGTGCAGTGGCGCGACGTGGATCGGAATCGCAACTGCTTCTGCGTCGCACGCGACCCAGAAGCCTTCGAGCATCGCTCCCCACCCTCCGGGCCAAAGGCCGGAGTCGAGGAACAGCAGCGCAGGCGTGCCGGGTTGGAAGTCGGCAGTATGAGCCTCGAACAACCGGCTCGCAGGTCCGTAGCTGAGCGAGAACTCGACCTCGGTGCCGATGTCCACACCGGACCGGTTGGCGTAGACCTCGTCGACAGCCATCGTGAACACCAGGTACGAGCCGAGGGCGTCACCGGGAACCCACTCGGGCCTCACGGCGGACAGATGCCCGGAAACTACGGCGTCACCCGATTCCGCTAGCGCTTGGGCCGACCCGGATGCCAGGTAGTCGTAGGTGATCGCGACGTTCTCCATTGCCTCGAACCACGCTTCGATCGATGAACACGACGGTGCGACTGGATGGGTGCTCGCAGAAGCCGCACTCGATGGCGGAGCGTCCGTGGAATCCGTCGCCGCGATGTGCCCGTCATCGCCACCGCCGTCGGCGACGATGAGGGCCGCGATTCCTGCACCGAGGCCGGCAACGGCGAGAAGTACTGCGGCGACCAGTCCGCGTCGGGAGGTCCACCGCGACCATTTGCCATCGCCGAGCTCGTCGATTGAAGGCAGGCCTTCAGGGTCACCCCACGAGGCGATCGCCTGTAGATCTCGTCGGAGCTGTTCCTCGTCGTTCATTTCGGTACCTCAGCTCGAAGTGTTGTGAGTCCACGGGAGATGAGGGAGCGAACGGTTCCAACACGACAGTCGAGTGCCTCGGCAATCGCTTCGTCGTCGAGGTCGGCGATGAAGCGCATCACGATTGCCACCCGCTGCCGATCGGGTAGACCGAGCAGCGCATCACGCAATTCAACAAGTCTCTCGGGTTCTTCGGGCGGCGGTGGATCGATGGCGTGGCGACCGGCGATCTCGCGCCGGCGCAGCACGGCGATTGCCCGGTTGGCGACGGTCCGTCGTAGGTACGCGACCGGTGTGTCGATGTCGTGCCAGCGCCGACGAAGCTCGATGAACGAGTCCTGTACCACCTCTTCGGCTTCCTGGCGTGAACCGACCATCGCGTACACCAGCCGCACGTTCGTGCGGTAGGTCTGCCGAAACAGCGAGACCAACTCATCGGGCCAATCGGTCGACTGTCTCGATACGCGCATCCTCATCACTATGGATGACGCGTGAGGTCGCAGTTTCGTTGCGCCGCGAAACCTGGTCCGCGATGTTGTGAGCGCAGCGAGCAACTCGAAGGAACCCGAAGGGTTCCCTGGCACCGGGGTCGCGCAATCAGCGGCGGGAAGTGAAACTTTGGTCTGACACCGGGGTCGCGGTACCGGTAGCGTGCCGCCATGATCATCGTCGCAGGAACAATCACGCTCGATCCCGCCAAGCGGGCCGAAGCCCTCGAAGCCGCCGCCGAGATGGCAGCGGAGACTCACAAGGAGGAGGGCAACATCGAGTACCTCATGTATGCCCATCCGAGCGACGAGAACGCCATCGGTATCTTTGAACGCTGGGAGAGCGAGGACGCGCTGAAGGCACACTTCGCCGCCCCGCACATGGCCGAGTTCCAGGCCAAGGTCGGCGACTTCGGCGTCACCGGAATGGACGTAACCGGCTACGACGCAACGGCGCGCGACAGACTGATCTGACCGGCCCTACACCGACAAGATCCCGTCGACCAACAGGTCGACGGTCACGGCGATCGCAACTACACCGACCGCGGTGGCAGCCCAGCGTTGCACCCGTTCGGGCAGTCGCCGGTGAAGCACCACCGTTCCCGCACAACCGATCGCCACGCCCGCTGCGACCGGTCCGCTACCCAGCGCACCGCCAACAGCGATGACGGCGACGACGACCTCGGGCCGCAACAGAGCCGGGAACGTAACGGGCCACAGCGGTGTGAGCGATCGGTTTGCGAGTAGCGGTTCTGGCTGCGCCCTCGTGAACAGGTCGATCAATGCCCGGATGCCGATGACGAACGCCGCTGCGATCTGAGCATTCGGGTCGGAGATGTCGAGACCATCGAGCAACGAGTCGGCTAATCCCGCGACGGCGACATGTGCGACAAGCGCAACCACGGCGCCGACTGCGACAGCCGACTGCGACGGCACGTCCGCGAGCTGGCGAGCCCTTCGCGGCGGGTTCAGCGCGGCTGCAATTGCGATGACTGCTACGGCGGTGTTCATGCATCCTCCTCGGACTGCGATGCGATGATCGGCAGCGACCGCAGCAGCGCGGACATCGCGTGCTGTTGATCATCCATCTGCGTGATCCCGAATTGGAACCAGGCACCCTCCACCCGATTCGGGTCGGCATACCTTTCGGCAACCTCGGTGCTCGCCTGCCTGTCGATGAGCAACGACGATACGCACAGCGCACGCTCGGTGATTTCGTCGGCTTCGTCTGCTAAGCGAGGTTCGGTCTGCGCGATATTCCACAGCGACGTGAGGCCTTCGCCGAGCGTGCCGAGGCCCGCGGCGAGGGTCTGGCGCCCACGGGTGACGTAGCTCCAGTTGCTGTTGGTGCGTTGGGACTCGTAGCGCACCTGCGCGCCGAAGAGCTTGGCCAGCCTGTCGGCGTAGGCGAGCTCATCGTCGGTCAATCTCTCGCCAGCGGTCCATGCATTGACCTGATCGAGGGTGTAGGCGGCCCAGTGGTCGGCGATCGGAGGGAACAGCTCCTCGGCGACATCGCGCTCGGTTGCGAGATAGTGCGCGACCGAACGCACGGGATCGGCATAGGCCCCATCGGGAAACGTCTGGGCCATACGCGCGAGCGCCCACGCAGACTCGCCGGTGAAGTAGTACGAGTATTCCCCCGGCACGGGAGCGCCGGTCGCGGGGTCGTATGCGGCCAGTACGGCGCCCGAGGGTTCGACCTGACCGACGAGAAACGCCGCGAGGTCGGCCATTTCGTCGTCGTAGATGTCGTCGCCAGTGACCTCCCTGCGCTCGACGAGACCCGCCAACAGCAGACCTGAGGCGCCCGCTTCGACGCGCGTGCCGGTGGCGAATGCCCGGCCAGGGTCGGTGTCGACCAGATTCGCCAAAGCCCACTCGGCGCCGCGGTCGGCGGTTTCCAACGCGCCCTCCGTGCCGATGGTCGCGGCCTGGTAGAGAGACATGGTCACTCCCGAGTGGCGCACGATGTTGTAGTCGCCGAGGTCCTCGTCTGCGTCGCGGTCGTACCGGTACAGCCACGTTCCGTCGTCGTTCTGGTTGCGAACGAACCAATCCGTCGCCTCGGCGACGGCGCCGGTCACTTCGTCCGTGGTCGGAACCGTGCAGTGTTCTGGTTGCGCGACGACGTAGCGGGCGCCGGCAAACACCAGCACCCACGATGTCGCAATCACCAAGATGCGGCGGGTGGTCGACGGCTTTTGCAAGGTCGCCGAATATAGCTCCCGCTCGGGCACCCCTCGCTCAGACCTACCTGAACGTAGGCTGACTTCGATGACCCGACGGTTCGCGATCGTGTTCTCGGTCCTGCTCGTGGTGTTGGTTGCGGCCCCCATGTTCGGCCCGGCCGGCGACGACAGCTATCCGCTGTCGTCGTATCCGATGTTCGCTTCTGACCGAGGAGAGGTGTCGCGTTTCTACAGCGCGGTTGGACTCCACACGCGAGGCGACCGCGACACATTGTCGCCGCGCTTGGTCGGCGGAACTAGCGAGATCGTCCACGCCGCCGAGACGATAAGGGTTGCGTCCCAACGAGGGACAGTCGACGGGCTCTGCGACGAGATCGCGGGTCGCCTCGACGCCGACGACTACGAGTACGTAGAGGTCGTTCGCGATCGCATCGATGCAGTCGGCTGGTTCGACGGCAGACGCGAGCCGATCGACACCGAGTTGCTCGCCCGGTGCCCGGTGAAATGACCGACCGGTTCTTTGCCCCCGGTAGTGCCCGCCGGCTCGCCACGCTGCGGATCCTCGTCGGCGCGTACGCCACGATCTATTCGATCGCCCGCTTGCCGTACCTCCTCGATCTGAGCGCCCTCGAAGACGAGCGTTTCATCGGTACGGGATTCCTGACGGTTCTCGACGGCCCACCGCCCGCGGCATTCATTCTGTCGGTCGGTCTCGTCGCCATCGGTGCCTGCGCGGCGACGACCGTTGGATGGCGACACCGATTCACCGGCCCGATTGCGGCGATCGCCCTGCTGGCAACAACCACCTACGGCAACTCCTGGGGACAGGTCTTCCATACCGAGAACCTCATGTGGCTGCACGTGCTGGTGCTGGCGGTGGTTCCTGCCGCCGATGCTCTGGCCATGGACCGACCGCGCTCACGCATGCCAGATGTCGACGAGCGATATGGGTGGCCGGTGAAGCTGATGGTGGCGCTCACCGTAGTTACATATGTCGCTGCAGGTGTGGCGAAGCTGCGCATCGGTGGGTGGGCATGGATCGACGGCGACGCGCTCCGCAACCAGATTGCGTTCGACAACCTGCGCAAGGTTCGCCTCGATGACATCCATTCCCCGTTCGGTGCCTGGCTATTGCAGTTCGGATGGTTATGGCCCCCGGCTGCACTCTTCACCGTCATCGTCGAACTCGGCGCGCCGGTGGCGTTCGTGAGGAACCGTCTGCGCTATGCGTGGGTTGCAGCTGCCTGGCTGTTTCACGTTGGCATCGTGGCGACGATGGCGATCGTGTTTCCCTACCACCTCGCCGGCATTGCCTACGCGGCGATCCTGCCGACCGATCGAATTCTCGACATGGTCGCAGAGCGCTGGCGTGGCCGGTCCGGTGCGATCTCGATCGAAGCGGGTGCTGCGCAGTAGTCTCCGGCGCCATGAGCGATCTCTTTCCGGGCGCTGTCGCCCAACGAACCCCCGACCGTGCAGCGATCGTCATGGCCGAATCGGGCGACCAGATGACCTACGCCGAACTCGACGAGTTCGCTAACCGCTGTTCGCACGTCTTCCGGGCGGCCGGACTCCAACCCGGCGACGCGCTGGCGTTCTGCGTCGAGAATCGTCTCGAGTTCCTGCCGCTCGTGTGGGGCGCTCACTACGCGGGTCTTCGGTACACCGCCATCAGCACGCGCCTCGGTGCCGACGAGATCGCTTACATCGTGAACGACAGCGGGGCACGGGCGTTCGTTACGACGCCCCACAAGGCCGACGTCTCTGCTGAGGTGGCGGCGGCAACCGCCGATGTCGAGCTTCGCCTCAGCATCGGAGGTGCACTCGCCGATCACGAATCGCTCGAAGACCTGATCGCTCAGGCCGATCCGGCACCTCTGCCCGACCGAGTCGAGGGCGCCGACATGCTGTACTCGTCGGGAACAACTGGGCGACCCAAGGGTGTGCGCCTGCCGATGACCGACGAGCCGCTCGGATCGGGCGAAGCGGTCGAAGGCCTTCTGCAGTTCCTCTTCGGTGCTGACGCCGACAGTGTGTACCTGTCGCCGGCGCCGGGATATCACTCCGCACCCATGAGGTTCACGCGTGCCATGCAACGGCTCGGCGGCACGGTCGTCATGATGGAACGATTCGACGCCGAGGCCTTCCTACGCGACGTCGAGAGATACCAGGCGACCTTCACGCAGGTCGTCCCCACCATGTTCGTGCGCATGCTCAAACTCCCCGAAGAGGTCCGCGAGCGATACGACCTCTCGACTCTGACAGCGGCCGTGCACGCCGCCGCGCCGTGTCCGGTGGACGTCAAACAGAAGATGATCGAATGGTGGGGGCCGATCATCCACGAGTACTACGCGGGAACCGAGGGCAACGGGTTCGTTTACTGCAACAGCGAAGCCTGGTTGGCACACCCGGGCACGGTCGGAACAGCGTTGGTCGGAACGATCCACATCGTCGACGACGACGGCAACGAGGTGCCCGTCGGCGAGACCGGCACGGTCTACTTCGAGGGCGAGACGCAGTTCGAGTATCACAACGATCCCGAAAAGACGAAGGGTTCGTATCTCGACAACGGCTGGAGCACCCTAGGCGACATCGGCCGACTCGACGACGACGGGTACCTCTACCTCACAGATCGCAAGGCGTTCATGATCATCTCAGGTGGCGTGAACATCTACCCACAAGAGGCCGAGAACGCGCTGACGATGCACCCCAAGGTGTTCGACGTTGCAGTGTTCGGGGTGCCCAACGACGACTTCGGTGAGGAGGTCAAGGCGGTGGTGCAACCAGTCGACATGGCTGATGCCGGCCCGGAGCTCGAACGTGAGCTCATCGCCTTCTGTCGAGATCAGCTGGCCGATGTGAAGTGCCCCAGGTCGGTCGACTTCCGCGAGGAGCTTCCCCGCCATCCGACCGGCAAGCTCTACAAGCGCCTCCTAAGAGACGAGTACTGGTAGGGGGTTTCGCTTCCGAACGGAACGAGCGAAAGCGCTTTCACCTAAACCCTGCGGGCGTCTTCGACGAGGTTGATGTCGTAGAGAACCTGGTCGAGTGCGTTGCCGGCCTCGATGGTCCCGAAGCGCTGGGGGGTCTCGGGGGTGATGCAACTCGGTAACGGGCTGAGTTGTGTCCACGGGGTCGGGTGGCAGAACTGCACGACCGAGAGCCGGTCGCCCTCCTGGTCGGGATCGGCGACGACGCGATGCACACCGATGGGAATGCGACCGTTGGAAACCCGCTCGAGCATGATGCCGGTGTTGATGATGACGTGATCGGGTGGAGGGGTGGCGTCGACCCAGCCGTCGGAGGTTTCGACCTGTAGGCCCCGAGCGGTAGCGCGGGGAAGCGCCGTGATGAGGTTGATGTCGCCGTGTGCACCGGCCCAGACATGATCTCGGGACGGGGCGTCTCCCATGTCGGGGTAGCGGATCGCCCGGGTGAGGGTCGGTCCGTCACGAAGGAGATCCTCGAAGAAGTCCTCGTGTGCGCCGAGGCCCACCGAGATGATGCGCATGAACCGTCGCTGAATGTCGAGCACGCGGTCGTGAAACGTCGTGAGCACTTCGGACATGCCGGGCACTCGTGCATCGGCAAAGACCGGTTCGACGTACCGATGGGGATAACGGGTTCGCAGCGGGTGGCCCTCGGGCAAGACGCTGCCCCAGTTGAGCATCTCCTTCCAGTCCGGCACGTCGGAGATGGCCGCCGTCTCCACCAGCAGCCCCGTGTACCCGACCTGTCCGTGCGAACCCGGCACGGTGAGTGCGTCCTTGTCGCTCTTGTCGAGAGCGAAGAAGTCGCCGAGCATGGCATAGGCATCGTCGAGCATCGCCTCGGAGAGGTCGTGGCGGGTGTAGACGAACCCCGTCGCAAGGCTGCGCATCACCCCGTCGACGACCGCCGCTCGTGCAGAGGCGTCACCATTTTCGAAAGCCAGAAGGTCGACGTCGAGAATCGAATCGCTCACTCTGCTGAACCTAGCAGGCCCCCATCTCCGAAATTTGGAGCAAAACCCACGTGTGCAGTGGGTTTTACTCCCTAGAACGGAGGCTCAGAGGCGCAAGGTCGCGTCGGCGCAGCGGTGGACGGTCGTGCCGACCAGGTCTTCGGCCATCAGCGCCGCAAACACATCCGGCTCGACCGATCGTGCCCAGCCCCGACGGCCGGGCTCGTCGAGCAGAGCCGCTACGGCTCCAGTCGGGCCGTCGCGGTCGTGCATCACCGTGTAGGCCTCGAGGGTGAACTCGCCGGACTCGGAGGTGTCCAGGGGCTGTCGGTGTTCGGACGTGTCGATGCGGTCATGTGCGTCGACGTGCATGAACGCGTCGGGCCTTTCCGTCGAATAGGTGCCGATCGCGTGCTTCGTCGCGAGGCCACCATTGGCCTGGATCAGCCCGACCGCCCCCGGGTCGGCCCGCAACGCCTCGACCATCGCGGCGAGTGAGTGCGTGACCGAGTTGTTGAGTGGGCCGCCACCGAAATGCAACCCACCCGTCTGTGTGAGATGGCGGTCTTCGTCGATGCCGAGCGCATCGCAAGTGATCTGAACGATCGACGGGAAACACGAGTACAGGTCCAGGTGGGCGATGTCACCGATCGTCGGAGCACCCAAGTCGGAGAGCGTGGCGCCGATCGCGGCGATGGCACCGGACCCGTCGAGGTGCGGGCGCTCGGCGAGGGTCGTGGTATCGGACGCCTCGACGAGCATGTGTGGGTAGACGCGCCGCTCCTCGTCGACGCCGCACTCGTCCGCGATCGACTCGGCCATGACGACCACGGCGGCTGCCATGTCGACGCTGGGCTCGGCGTTCATGCGGCGCGTGTAGGGGTAGCCGACCAAGCGGTTGTCCTTGCTCGGAGTGGCGATTTCTGACGCCGTCATGGGTTCCCGATGCCACGCATGTGGGTTCTTTGCAGCGGTCTTGCTCATATTCGCCCACATCTGGGCGATTCGAGAGATATGGGACTCGTTGGATTCGCCGCGGGCGTGGCGCAGGGCCACTTCCATGATCGCGTACGTCTGCACTGGCATGATCAGGCCCATCGACGTCTCCTCGTCGCTCGTCACGTCGATCGATGGGGTGAATCGTTCGTCGGGCTCGGCGCCGGTCTGGTCGGTCACTGTCATGTCACCGCCGTCGGCGCGAAGGGCGCGCCGGGTGGCGACCGCCTCGCCTCCGACAACGACCGCCACGTCGAGCTCGCCCGCTGCGATGCGGTCGGCCGTGCGACCGAGCAACGCCTGGGGAGTCTGTCCGCCAAACCCGGTCAGCAGTGTTCGTGCCCCATCGGCGCCGAGTCGCTCGGCGATGAGACGGCCGGGGTCTCGGTATTCCCACAGCCCGCCGACGACGCCGATGAGGCCCACCCGATCGACCGGGACACCGGCCGAATCATCGAGTGCCATGCGGGTGACCTCGGTCATCGAGTCGACCGGTTCGGCCACGTCGCTTGTGCGCGTCGTGAGCTGGGCCACGCCGGTGATCACGGGAAGTCGCGCGGTCATGGCCAGCCAACCTACCTTTGCGCGTCGGCGGCGGGCACAGACCGGTGGAGGCTCTGATGGGTCTCGTTCGCGTCGCAGCGCTTTCGACGGTGCTCCTCGCGCTCGGCGCGTGCTCGTCGGCCGACAACACTGCCCCTCCCGCGCTGGCGCCGGCTCCGCCCGTGGCCGCGGTCACCGAAAGCGAGACCTCTGTCGCGGTCTATGCAGCGACCGATACCGGCATCGCCGACGCTGCATCCGAAGCCATCGAGGCATTGCGAGCGGGGGGTGCACCCATCGCCCGCAACCTCGGCGTCGTCGCGATCGAGCCCTCCAGCGATGTGCTCGCGATGGTCGACGAGGTCAACGCTCTGCTCGACAACGACCCGCTGCTGCTCCTAGTCGGCTGCGAGCGCGAAGCGGCGCTGCTCGCGGCTGAGCTCGCCTCCGAGGCCGGAGTACTGACGATGGCTCCGTGTTCGTCGGCGACCGAGCTCGTCGACGGTGAGGCGCCGGTCTTCGGTCTCTTGGCCGGTGCCGATGACCTGGGTGCGGCCTTGGCAGCAGAAGCTGTCGATCGTCGCTTCTCGAACGCGATCACTGTGTCGGATGTCGATTCGCTCGACGGTCACGACACGTGCGAGCGATTCCGAGTCGAATACGAGCGCCATGGCGATCTGCTCGGCGAGGTCGCGCTGGGGCCGACTACCGACCTGTCGGTGCTCGAGCGGATAGCGCCTGCGGAGGTGTTGGTCGCCTGCTTCGACCGGGTGGTCGCGAGGGAGCGGATCGCCGCCATTCGCGACAGCGGGTTCGACGGCCCGATCCTGTCGAGCGCAGGTTTGGCCGACTGGCAGGGCGACGAGCCGGGGGTGTCGATCGTGCGGCCTGCGGGGCCGTGGAACACGGCGTCCGCGACAAAAGCGGCCATCGAGATCTTTGCTGCCGCCGCGGCAGCAGTCGAGCGAGTGAACTCGGCGTCTATGGCCGATGCGATCGACGAGACCGGCGTCTTTGCGACTTCGTCGGGCGAGGTCCGGTTCGATGATCGACGCAGCGCGACGCCGCTGGTGGCGCGTCCACGACTTCCTGCGATCCCGCTACCACCCCCGACGCCGACAGTTCTCGAACCCGACCCCGAGTAGGACAGGGGGACAGACCCCGCGTCCTACTCAGTATCCCGCCTCGACTTCGACGAGTCCCACGAGTGGACGCCCGGCGATCCAACGTTCGACGTTCTCTCGCACCCGATCGACGAGCAGCGGTAACCCCATCTCCGGGGTGTTGCCGACATGTGGAGTGATGATGCACGCCGGATGTGCCCACAACGGGTGACCGCTGGGCAGCGGCTCGGGGTCGGTCACGTCGAGCGCCGCGCCTCCGATCGCTCGGCTGTCGAGCGCCGTAACGAGCGCATCGGTGTCGATGAGACCACCGCGCGCGACGTTCACGAGCCACGCGCCGGACCGCATGGCCCCGAGAACGTCGGCATCGACGAGGCCGGAGGTCTCTGGCGTCGACGCTGCCGCCACGAAGACGACCATGGCATCGACCACGGCCTCGTGCAGTTGAGCCGGCGACATTGTTCGGTGAGCGCCCGGTAGTGGCCGGTCGGAACGTCTCACGACCGTGATGGGGGAGTTGAACGGCGCGAGCAAATCGATGAGTGACTCAGCGATGCCGCCAGCGCCGATGATCGTGATCGGGGCATCGAGCAGGTTGGTGCCGACCGGCCCTCCCCAGCTCGTCGCAGATGCGTAGTTGTGCACGTTGCGCAAGCCGGCGAGTGCTAGCGCGAGCGCATGTTCGGCTACCGGAGCTGCATAGACGCCCTTGCCGCAGGTCCACGTGAAGCGGGCATCGAGGTGGTCGACGAAGGGCTCGATTCCCGCGTAGGGAAGCTGTATCCACTCGAGGTTCGGAAGCGTCGCCGCTACTTCGTCGAAGCGATCAGCTGCGGCGGGGTCGGCCCAGATCAGTCCCGTTGCTTCTTTCGGGTTGTCCGACGTCGCCCCCGCTTCGGCCGCTGCGGCGCAGAGCGCGGAGTGCATTGCGGGGAGCGAGCGAGGTTCGACGGCGACGGTTCTTCGCGACACGCAACACTCTTGTCGATGGGGTGACCCCGCGGCGAATGGGGCGAGCGGTACCGTTGGCTCGACTCCCCGCAACCTCCGCCGATGGATCACAGATGAGCCAGTCGTCACCCACTTCCGCACGGGTGTTTTCCCATGCAGCGATCGCCGTGTCGGTCGCGCTCGTAGTCGCGCTCGTGGCTTGGATGATCGCCGGTGGCGACACCGACGCACGAGCTCTGGGTGACGTTGCGGCTTCGGTCGACGATGCTTCCGATCCGGGGTCGACCGATCCCGACCCGGGAGATCCCGAGCCGACCGATCCTGAGCCGACCGATCCTGAGCCGACCGACGACCTCGCCCGCGCGGTGCAGCTCGAGTCGGTGCTGGACGACATGATCGCGTTCGTCGAAGACGAGCGGGGCCTCGAGTTCAAGGAGCGCCCCGTCGTGCAGACCCAGCCCGAGGACAAGTTCGTCGAACAGCTTCTCGAGACCCAGAACGAGGAGCTGGTCGAGGAAGCCGACGAGCTCGCCTTGTTCTCGCGGCTTTACCAGATGCTCGGCTTCCTCGACGACGGAGTGACCATCGAGGATGCACTCGAGTCGACGGGCACAGACGGCGTTCTGGGCTACTACGAGACCGAGAACAACGAGCTCTACATCAGGGGTACCGAGATCACGCCTTTCGTTCGCTCCGTGATCGTGCACGAGCTCGTGCATGCGCTCGACGACCAGCACTTCGAGCTGTACCGGCCCGAGTACGACGATCGACCTGACGAGATCGGCTTCGGGCTCACAGCGCTCACGGAGGGCAATGCCAAACGGATCGAGGACGAGTATGTGTCCCGCTATTCCGAGGCCGAGTTCGAAGCGTTCTTCGCCGAGCAACTCGGGTTCTCCTACGACTTCTCGATTCTGACTCAGGAGTACCTCGATCTGCAGCTTGCCCCGTACATCGATGGCCAGCGCTACGTCGAGGAGATCTTGCGCGACGGGGGCCAGGAAGAACTCGACGAGACCTTTGTCGAACCGGCGACGACCGCCGAGGCGGTACTGCATCCCGAGCGACGCAATGAACCAGCGATCGAGGTCGAGCCACCCGAAGCCGGCGGCGAGGTCCTCGAGGAGGGTGTTGTCGGCGAGTTGTTCCTCGAAATCATGCTCGGCTCCGCTGTTGGTTCGAGCTCGGCTGAGACGGCCGCCGAGGGTTGGGGAGGCGACTGGTTCGTCACCTGGAGCGATGGGGACGAGCTCTGTTTCAGGATGGTCGTCGTGGGTGACAGCGAGCGTGACACGTCTGAGCTCGCGGACGCTATCGAGAGCTGGGCAGACGACAAGGATGCCGATTTCGATCAAACCGACGGCAAACCCCAGCTCACCGTCTGCGGCTGAGAGCTCACTCTCCGAGCTACCCTTGAGATTTCTGAACCCTGCGGTGCGGTATATGACACCGGAGGGTTCAGAAATCCCGAAAACGGCCTGGTGTCAGGTCTGGAGGGGGAGCACGGTCTCGGCGAGGTCGCCCAGGTGGCGATCCCAGTCGTCGGGTTGGTGCAGGCCGAACACGACGAACTTCGATGCTCCGACCGACACGTACTCGCCGATGAGCCGTGCGACGTCGGCTGGAGTGCGCGCCACCACGTCGTCGACAGAGGCGTCGGCATACCTGCTGCGAATTCGATCGATCAACATCTGGGGTGGGTCTGCATCCAAGTAGGGGATGAGCACTCCGTAGTGCTCGCGGTCGATCTCGCGGTCGTGTTCGGCAGCCGTGGCGTTCACGAGCGCGATTCCCGTCTCGACCGCAGCTGGTGGCGCGAAGCTGGGCAGCCAACCGTCGCTCAATCGGCCGCAGCGTCGAAGCTCAGCCTCCGACGCGCCGCCCATCCACACCTCGAGGGGATCCTGCACCGGCTTCGGCAGAACGCGCACGCTGTCGAGGCTGAATCGCTCGCCCTTGTGGCTGATCGTCTCGCCCGACCACAATCGCCGAATCAGCGGGAGGGCTTCATCGAACCAGAGCGCTCGCTTGCGGCGCTCGACGCCGAACGCCTGGTGCTCGGCCGCATTCGCGATACCGAGGCCGAACGCAGGAAGCGCGCGTCCGTTTGACAGGTGATCGAGGCTCGCGAGGCCCTTCGCGAGCAGCACGGGGTTGCGGCCCGGGACAACCATCACCGCCGGTCCGACTTTGAGCCTTTCGGTGCGGGCAACCGCGTAGGTCATGATCACCAACGGGTCGAGGGTCTCGTCGTTCACCCGCTCGGACACCCACAGCGAGTCGAAACCCCGGTTCTCGAGTCCATCGATGACGCAGGCCAGATCGGCGGGTGAGAGCTGGGCCGCCACTGGACCGATGCCGAATCCCACGCGCACCTTCAGATCGGCCTGCATGTCCCCCCTGGGTCTTCTGGGTTGCTTGGCAAATGCTACCGTTCAGCCGTTGCGTGACCCCTTCCCGCCCGCGGACCAGGTGTGTCGAGTGAACGACGATCGACTATTCTTCATCGTGCACCTTCAGAAGAGTGCCGGGACCACATTGCGCGATCGTTTCCGCGCCTCGCTTCCCGACCGGGCGATCTATCCGCACAAGTGCGACGGAGACCGGGTGGGGCACCTTTCGATCTCGGTCTCGCATTTGTTGGAACGGTGGAAGGTGAGACGCGATGAGATTCGTGTCATCGGCGCGCATTTCCCGTTGTCGACCGTCGAGCTGTTGGACGCCGATTTCGTAACGCTGAGTGTTCTGCGCCCCCCGGTCGAGCGCACGCTCTCGTACCTTCGGCATCAGACACAGAAGAGCCCTGGACGCGTATCTGACGGATCGCTTGAAGACGTCTACAACGACCCGTTCAAGTTCGCCGGTCTGATCCGGAACCACGCTACGCGGATGTTCGGCATAGGCAGCGACGAGATGGCTGCCGGCGACGGCGTGTTGACCGATGTCGAGGACTCGGCTGAGCTGCTCGACCGTGCCAAGGCGGGGGTGGCGTCGCTGGATGACTTTGGTTTGCAACCGCGTTTCGATGAGTTCTGGGAGCGACTGGCAACTACCTACGGTCTCGACTCGACGGCTTCGGTGGTCTCGAACACGACCGAGCCCGAAGCCGCACCGACCGATCTGATCGATCGCATCATCGAGGACAACGCGCTCGATCTCGAGTTGTACCAATTCGCCGAAGAGCTCTACCGGTCGCGCCACGGCTGACAGCCCTGCGACCAGCCCAACCGATCGACCACCGGCGCGGGCGAGGAACGATCAGGCGGGGGTGCCTACGTAAGCGACCGGGTCGCCCGAGTGTGGGATGGTCGGCGGATTCCAGCGCGTGACGCCGGAGATGGCTTCGGAGACCTCGCGCCACGCCCCCGGATCCCACCCCTCCGCCGCCGCGGCAACGGTGCCGTTCTGCCTGATGAACACGAACGCCGGGAGCTGCTCGAGGCCGAGGGCGCCGATCAAGTCTCGAGCCGGATCGGCGAAGGTAAGAAGATCGTCGGCCAGCGGCCCAAGAAACGACCTTGCACCGTCGTCGTCAGCTGCGACGAGCCACGCAACCCGCACGTCCGCTCCGCGATAGGTCTGGAGGATTCGACTCGCCGTCTCGAGGATCCACGAGCTCTCGTAGGTGTACGGGTCGAGGACAACCGCCGCGATCGGAAACGTCGTCAGCCAGTCCGCGAGGGTGCGGTCCTCATCGCCCACCGACGAGAGTGGTGTGTCGAGTGCAGGATCCTGAGCCACGGCAGAGAACGGTAGCGCATGCGATCGGTGCCTCCTTGCATCGGAAGCACTGGCGGCAATCCGATGCCGACTGTCGCGGGTAGCGACTCGGCGGCCAAGTACCGTCGTGGTATGCACCCCATGGAGCGGATGCGCTACATAGCGCAGGCTCACGACGTCGACGAACAGATTCTGGTCCCCGAGGTGGCCGGCATGCTGCTCGACACGGTCGGCGAACCGATCGAGATGGTCGCCGCAGCGCGACGTGTGCTGGCTCACCAGCCGCGCTGCGCGCCGCTCGTGTGGCTTTGTGCCCACATGCTGGTCGCGCTCGACCCGGCCGACGCAGCCGAGGACTGTGTACGCCAACTCGATCGCCGCCCCGCATCGAATGCTCTGGTCGACGCGTTGGACGATTCAGCCTCGGTGCTGGTGGTCGGCGACGCGATGCTCACCGGCGAGGCTCTGCTGCGGCGTCCGGATGTGCATGCCTCGGTGTTAACCACCTCGATGTCGGGCCACCGGTTGATGCACCGACTCGATCGGCCAGCCGAGCCCGCCGACGTCTTCGAGCTCGAACTGCTCTCGGTGGCGCTCAGCAGAGTCGAGCTGGTCGTCGTCGAACCGATGATGGTCGACGGCA
The DNA here is from genome assembly GCA_965216815.1 of Acidimicrobiales bacterium. GTDB lineage: Bacteria > Actinomycetota > Acidimicrobiia > Acidimicrobiales > SHLQ01 > JADFOM01. The sequence continues at coordinate 2,077,666 of OZ244202.1, forward strand.
CCCGAGGCGTGTACGCGCTGGGATCGGTCGCGGCAGTTTCGGTGGCTTCAGATCGATCGATCCCGGTGTGGGCGACGATAGGAACCGGCCGGTCGATGCCGGAACCGCTGTTCAACGCGGCGATTGGGCGTCTCGGCGGGTCGGTCGACGATCCACACGGTGATCTCGAGACGATGCCCAACGATCGGATCGATCGCTTCGTAGGCGCTGCGGGCGTAAGCGAAGTCCCTGCGATCGATACGCCTCTCGCGGCGGAACTCGGTGCGTAGGCCTCTCCTGGTTGCCATGGCCGCAGCGGCGGCGGTGCTGGTCGCGACGCTCGCGCTTGCAGCATCGGATGACGAACCGACGAGCATCGTCGAACGTGCAGGCAGCGAGATCCCGACGCGCAACTCGGGGAGCGCAGGGCCGCCAGAGCCGACGGTGCAGAACCGAGCGGCTTCGAGCTCGAGCCGTGACGCAGCGGTCGCGGGCGAGCCCGCAGCTACCGACGTGGAACCGGGCGAGACGGCGTCGACCACCACGAGCGCTCCGCGCACCGCGACGCTCGCGTTCACCGGCGACATCATCCCTCACGGTGCGGTGGTGCGGCAGGCGGCCGCGAATGCTCCCGGTGCGAACAGCTATGACTTCGCACCGATGTTCGCGCGGGTCGAGCCGTACCTGTCGAGCGTCGACGTTGCGATATGTCACCTCGAGACGCCTGTCAGTCTCACGAACAACGATGTGAGCGGCTATCCTACGTTCAACGCACCGCGCGAGCTCGTCGACGCGATCGCTGCAGCCGGCTACGACGGCTGTTCGACCGCATCCAACCATGCGATGGATCGCAACGTCGACGGCGTCACTTCGACGGTTACAGCTTTCGAGCGCCGGGGACTACATCAGGCCGGGATGGCGCGCACGAGTCTCGAGGCGGCCGAACCCACGCTCTACGACGCGGGCGACTTGGTGGTCGGCCATGTGTCGTTCACCTATGGGCTCAACGGCTTCACCCCTCCGGCGGACAGGCCATGGCTCGTGGACGTCATCGACCCAGCGGCGATCGAGGCGAAGGCGGCCGCGGCGCGCGCTGCAGGTGCCGACTACGTGGTCCTCAGCCTTCACTGGGGTGACGAGTATCAAAGCAACCCCTCAGCGGATCAAACCGCCCTCGCGAACCGGCTGGCTGCTCATCCCGACATCGACCTGATCATCGGTCATCACGCCCACGTGGTGCAGCCCGCCTCGTTGATCGGCGACACTCCAGTCGTCTTCGGCCTCGGCAACTTCTTGTCGAATCAGTCGGGTGAATGCTGTGTCGTCGCGTCCCAGGACGGGGTCATCGTCGAGGTCACCGTCACCGAGCGTCCGGCGGGCGAATTCGCCACAGCACTCCGATTCACGCCGACCTGGGTCGATCGCGGCAACTACGTGATCATGCCGGCAGCCGCGTTCGCTACCGAGCGGCCCGATTCGAGCCTGAGCCCCCTGCTTCTCGAGTCGTGGGCCCGAACCAACGCAACCCTGACATCGATGGGCGCGGCGATCGAACCCACCGAGCGGCCCGCTGGTGGCTGAGCGCATCAAGCCGGCTGCTGCCGTCGGGTTTGCTCGCGGCGCCGACGCTTACTCGCGTGCCCGACCGGGCTATCCGGCCAGTGTCGCCGATCGCCTCGCCGACTGTCTCGAACCGATCGTCGATCTCGCCGCGGGCACAGGCAAGCTGACCGATGCTCTGGTCGAGGTCGGACGTGCGCCGATCGTCGTGGAACCGGTCGACGCGATGCTGGCGTCGCTGTTGCAGCGGCACCGACTACCGGCGATCAGGGCGCTCGCGGAGCAACTGCCGTTTCGGTCGAGCGCTGCCGGCGCGATCGTCGTCGGCCAGGCCTTCCACTGGTTCGAATGCGATCGGGCGCTCGAAGAGGCCCTCCGGGTGTTGATCCCGGGTGGTGTGCTCGCTCTAGTCTTCAACGAACGCGACGAATCGGTTCCATGGGTGGCACGGTTCACCGAGATCTGCGTACGCCACGGTGGCGGCCGTCCCTACACGCCACACGACGAGAGGTCATGGCCCGACCTGCTGTCGGCGGCCGGGTTCGTCGATGTCGAAGAACTGCACGTCGACAATCCGGTAGAAACCGATGCCGCCGGACTGGTCGACCGCGCCGCGTCGACTAGTTACGTATCAGCGTTGGCTGCCGAACCGCGCGCCGAGGCTCTCGACGAAGTGCGCACTCTGGCGACAACGCATCCAGCGCTCGTCGGTCGAGATCGGTTCGTGTTCCCTCATAGCACCCAACTCGTTCTCGGGCATTGCCCAACCGGCTCAGCCCAGAGGTGAGACATCGGTCACAGGTGTGGTCGGCCGGTGCCGATCGCGGACTACTCTCGAAGGACCACATTTCACCGTCGGTGGTCGGGACCACGGTGGGTTGCGGTGGCTGATCGACTAGGGGGACGAAGCGCCGGATGATGAGGGTTGGCTTTTTCGGAGTACGCGGCTCGACGCCGTGTGCGTCTCCCAGAAACGCTCGCTACGGCGGAAACACATCATGTGTCGGCGTCGACGTCCCCGACACCGACCCGATCGTCTTCGACCTGGGAACCGGCCTGCGGTTCTGGGGTGAGTCGCTTCCCCAGCAACGTTTCCACGGCCATGCGCTGATCACCCATCTGCACTGGGACCACATCCAGGGGCTGCCGTTCCTCCCTCCGCTTCACCGGTGCGACGCTCAGCTCGACGTCTACGGTCCGACCCACGACGGCATCGGAGTGGCCGAGTCGTTCAGCGTCTTCATGAACCCGCCACTGTTTCCGATTCAGTCGGTCGAGCTGCCTGGCACGGTTAGATTCCACGATGTGTCCGACGAGTCCTGGAAGATTGGCGCGGCCAAGGTGACCACAGCGCCCGTGCCCCACGTCGGTGCGACCAACGGGTACCGCGTGGACAGCGCATCGGCCTCGGTCGCATACGTGTCCGATCATCAAGAGCCGCTCGATGACGCGAGCTACGTCGACGACCGTGTGCTCGAGTTGTGCGAAGGAGTCGACCTTCTCATCCACGATGCTCAGTTCACTCCCCGTGAGCTTTTAGAGCGACCCGACTGGGGGCATTGCACGGTGGCCTATGCCGTCGAGGTGGCAGCCCAGGCAGGTGCCAGGCGCCTCGCACTGTTCCATCACGATCCGTCGCATTGCGACGAGACGGTCGACCGCCTTCTCGACGAGGCGCGCGGTCTCGCTGCGACCCGCGGTGTCGAGGTTTTCGCCGCAGCCGAAGGCATGGTCGTCGACTGCGGTTAGGCGACCGCCTCCGTGCCATAATCGCCAACCTCATCCCCGAGCCGAGGCTGAACCGTGACCAAACCCGACGAGATCGAAGTCGACGGTGACCTCTATCGCAAGGTGCTCGGTCGCTACCCGACCGGGGTGACGATCGTGACCGGCCTCGACGGAGAGAACCATGTCGGCATGGTCATCGGTAGCTTCGTGTCGGTTTCGATGGATCCGCCTCTCGTCGGATTCCTCCCCGACAAGTCGTCTTCGACGTGGGGGCGCATCGCCGACTGCGGATTCTTCGGCGTGAATATCCTCCGCGACAGCCAACTCGACACCTCGAACGCCTTCTTCAAGGGCCCGGGCGACCCGTTCGAGTCGCTCGACTACACCGTTGGTGCTTCAGGCGCTGCGCGCATAGCGGGCTGTGCGGGGTGGCTCGACTGCAGAGTGCACGAGATGATCGATGCGGGCGACCACTGGATGGTGCTCGGCCGGGTGATCGACCTCGACTGTGAAGAGGTCAATGAGCCGTTGCTCTTCCTGGGTGGCGGCTACGGATCGTTCACCGAGCTCGGCTGAACCGTGACTGTCTACGCCCTGGGCGATCGCGTGCCCAACATCGACGAAACCGCGTATGTGCATCCGAAGGCAATCGTCATCGGCTCGGTCACCCTCGGCCCGCAGGCCTCAGTCTGGCCGGGCGCAGTGATTCGTGCCGACGACAACGACATCGTCGTCGGCGCCCGGTCCAACGTGCAGGACGGAGCCGTAATCCACTGCACGCTCGAACTCGCCACGACACTCGGCGACGATGTCACGGTCGGCCATCTTGCTCACCTCGAAGGTTGTACGGTCCATGACAGGGGACTGGTCGGGGTCGGCTCGAAGGTTCTGCACAGAGCCATAGTCGGTTCCGACTCGATCGTCGGTGCAAACGCCGTTGCCACGAACAACCTCGAGATCCCTCCCTGTTCGATGGCGCTAGGAGTGCCGGCCAAGATCAGAGAGGACACCGTCGAGGAAGGCGCCAACCTCATCTTCGCTCGGTCTTACGTCGAACGCGCCAACCTCTACCGCACCGATCTCCGCGAGATCGGATGACCCGCGGTTGAGTCAAACGGGGGTCAGACTCCGCTTTGACTCAACCGACGAGGTCGTTCATCGCTTCGGTCACCGTCGGACGGTCGAAACCGAATCCCGACGACTCGAGAACGCGGGGGACGACGCGCTGGCTGGCGAGCAGGACCTCGTCGGCGAACTCGCGACCAAGACCCAGGCGGAGAGCGAACGCAGGCACCGGGATGCGAGTCGGTCGTCCCAGAGCATTGCCCAGGGCGTCGACGAAATCGCGGTTGGGCACCGGCTGTGGAGAGGTGAGGTTCACCGGACCCTCGACATCGGCGGTGAGTAGATGCTCGATCGCCCGTACGTGGTCGCCGAGGGTGATCCACGCCCACCACTGATCACCCGGACCGATTCGCCCGCCGAGCCCTGCTCTGAACGGCAACAGCATTCGCGGGAGCGATCCGCCATCGGGATCGACGACCAGCGCGGTGCGGCCGAGAACGGTGCGCACGCCGGCGTCTACGGCAGGGCGTGCTGCCGCCTCCCATGCTTCGACGACGTCGCTGAGGAATCCCTTTCCCTTCGCGGCGGTCTCGTCCAGCACTTCGTCGTCGCGGCTGCCGTAGAACCCGATCGCGGAGCCCGAGATGAACACCGTGGGCTTGGCGTCGGCGACCGCACTCGCCAGCAGGCTTGTGCCATCGACGCGCGAGTCGCGAATCGCCCGCTTCTTCGATTCGGTCCACCGGCCGCCGATCGATTCTCCGGCCAAGTGGACGATGGCATCGATGCCCTCGAGGGCGTGGGCGTCGATGTGTCCGGCGTCGACCGACCACGTCCTCGCACCCGTCGCCGCGCTCCGCTGGAGGGGCACGACGTCGTGCCCGCCCGATCGCAGGCGCGCGGACAGCGCCGTACCTATGAATCCGGAAGCTCCGGAGATGAGAACGCGCATGGTCGACCTCTTCGACAGCGAATCGAGCCGCGAACCGGGCGGTGATGGCCCTCGGGGGTTGTTACTATGAGCGTAGTGTTTATTCGGACGGCGTCGTTGTCGCGGATGCGGTCCGACCGTCGATACGGAGGCTCCGTGAGCGCAACCGAACTGGATCTCGGTAAGTACAAACTCGGGTGGAGCGACGAGGAAGACTACGTCTTCAAGCCCAAGAAGGGCCTCGACACCGACATCGTCAACGAGATGTCGTGGATGAAGGGCGAGCCCGACTGGATGCGGAACATCCGCTTGAAGTCGCTCGACAGATTCGAGAAGCGGTCGATGCCCCGATGGGGTGGCGACATGTCGGAGATCTACTTCGACGACATCTTCTATTACATCAAGCCGACCGAATCGCAGTCAGACGACTGGGAGGACGTGCCCGACTCGATCAAGGACACCTACGAGAAGCTCGGGATCCCCGAGGCCGAACGAAAGTACCTCGCCGGAGTAACGGCACAATATGAGTCAGAGGTGGTTTACCACCGCAACCGAGAGGATCTAGAGGAACAAGGAGTCGTGTTCAGCGACATGGACACGGCGCTACGCGAGCACCCTGAGCTAGTGAAGGAGAACTTCGGCAAAGTCATCCCGCCCAACGACAACAAGTTCTCTGCACTGAACACCGCCGTGTGGTCCGGCGGCTCGTTCATCTATGTGCCGCCCGGTGTCGAGGTCGAGATGCCGCTTCAGGCCTACTTCCGCATCAACGCGGAGAACATGGGGCAGTTCGAGCGGACCCTGATAATCGCTGACGAGGGCTCGAAGGTTCACTACATCGAAGGCTGTTCCGCGCCGGTGTACTCGACCGATTCGCTGCACTCGGCAGTGGTCGAAATCATCGTCAAGCCTTCCGCTCGAGTGACCTACACGACCATTCAGAACTGGTCGAGCAACGTGTTCAACCTCGTCACGAAACGTGCGCGCGTAGAGGCCGAGGGTCACATGGAGTGGATCGACGGCAATATCGGATCGCGACTGACGATGAAGTACCCGGCGGTGGTCATGGTGGGTCCGAAAGCGTCTGGGGAGGTGCTCTCGGTTGCCTACGCCGGAGCCGGACAGCATCAAGACGCCGGCGCGAAGATGACACACGCCGCCCCCGAAACGACGTCGAAAATAGTCTCGAAGTCGATCTCGAAGGACGGTGGCCGTACCAGCTACAGGGGGCTCGTCCGGGTCGAGGACGACGCCTACGGATGCAAGAGCCACGTTCAGTGCGATGCTCTCATCCTCGACGAGAACAGCATCTCCGACACCTATCCGTACATGGAGATCGAGAGCCGCGACGCACAGATCGGGCACGAGGCGACCGTGTCGAAGGTCGCCGACGAGCAGCTGTTCTACCTGATGAGCCGCGGGCTCACCGAAGAACAGGCGACGAGCATGGTTGTAAACGGCTTCATCGAGCCGGTCACCCGACAACTGCCGATGGAATACGCGGTCGAGTGGAGCCGACTGATCGAGCTTCAGATGGAGGGCAGCGTCGGCTAGCGCTGCTCTCGGTGTGTGCGTCTCGCGGCGTTGCGCTGCCGTCGCCACCCCGCCTGCGGTTCCGTTTCGTCCTCGCTTCGCTGCGGGCGAAGCCGTCCGCCGGCGTGGGCCCGACGACGGGTCGCGCCACGCCGCTGGCGTTGCAGCCACTATCCGCAGCGGTTCCGCTTGGGACGCATGGGTCACGGTTGCCAAGAGCCTCCGTGGCTTGAACGGCCCTCCGGAGGGGCGACGAAAACGGCTTGTAGATGAGCTAGCGCTCGCTTATGAGCGTGCGGGTTCGGTGATCGAACCACGGCGCGATGGTCGAGTTGTTCTCGGGTTCGCTGTTGGCGGTTCCAGCGGAAATCACCGACGTCACCACCCAACGGTCGTCGTGCAGCGTGAGTACTGGTCCGCCCGACATGCCGTCCTTGGACCTACAACGGATGTCGATGTCGAAGAACGCGGCATCCCGGTACGCGATGTAGTCGTCGACCGGCGTGTAGCAGTAGTTCGGAAAGCACACGTCGCTGCCGGTCAGCTCAAACCAGAACTCGGGGCATTCGTCGGTAAACGGCGCGTACCCGGCTGTGAGCTGTGGTCCGCCGTCGGCATTGATGAGCACGTCATGCCAGCCGGTGACCGTACCGGGCAATGTCCCTGGGTGTTTTGGTGCCGCTGAGTCCTTCACCATTCTGACGGTCGCGTAGTCCAATGGCGGGAACAGGCGCAGGCCGGTGACCTCGTCGGGGTAGGCCTCGACCTGGGGCCAGTACGACCCACCGTTGTCGGTGTGGAAGTAGCCGTAGGGGGCGATCCGCCCCGTCGCTGCAGGGATGAACGTGAATCCAGCGAACGATGCCCTACCAGGTATCACCGACTGATCGACGCAGTGGAACGCGGTGAGGAGCAGATCCTCGGAGATCATCGTGGCCGAGCACTGGAGCAACGGGACGGTGTCGCCGCTGTGGGTCACCCACATTTGCAGAATGCCGACGGCATCGGACGGCGGCAGCTTTGTCGTGCCCTGTTCGTAGGAAAGCGCGGACTCGTCGCTCGATCGATTCGCGTAGACGAGTTGGCCATCGAGCACCGAAGCGATCGCGGCGCGCGCACCAGGTCCGAGCGTCGCGTCAGGCTGAGAGATCACTCGCTCGCCCATAGGTGGTTCGGTGGTCGCGAGCGAGACAGCGGTTGGCGGTGGCTGCCCATGGTTGGGGTTCCGGTCGGCGATCCAGCCGACAACGTCGACGACTACATCGGTTGTTCCGACGTGGTTGTAGATGTCGATCCGACCCGTGTCCGACAGTTCTGCGACGACCATGTTCGGAACGGTCTCGCCCGCGACGAAGTTGAGATTCGAAGTGCCCGGCCGCAGTGCTCCGGCTGGATAGACGGTGAGGAAGCTCTCCTGGGTCGGTTGCGTCGCGGTGACGTTTAGGGCGACGGCGGCCACGCCGGAGATGGGCACTCCACCCGAATCGAATACATCGAGTCCGCGTGCCTCTCCCGGACCCAGTCTTCCACCTGCAAGTCGAGTATCGAGGAGCCGGGCTGGTTCGAGGGCGTTGTGGACTCCATGAGATGGCAGGGGAGCGTAGTAGCCGACGATGTCGACGATGACGTGGGTGGTGCCGTGGTTGTTGTAGAGGGCGATCGTGCCGTCGGGTGCGACCTTGGTGATGACCATGTTGGGGACGGTTTGGCCGGGGAGGTAGTTGAGGTTCGAGGCTGTGGGTCGTGCGGTGTTGGCGGGGTGGACGGTCAGGTAGCTGGCGTTGGTCGGTTCGGTGACGGTGACGTTGAGAGCGACCGCTGTGATGCCGGTGTCGGGTATTCCGGCGGCGCCGGTGGTGTCGAGGGTGAGGGTTGCCGCGGAGCCGAGCGGTCCGCCGGTGTGGATACGGGTGTCGAGCAAACGCGCCGGCGACACGGGCGAATAGCTCGAGCCGGTCGGATCGACGAGGGCATCGATGTAGTAGCCGACGATGTCGACGATGACGTGGGTGGTGCCGTGGTTGTTGTAGAGGGCGATCGTGCCGTCGGGTGCGACCTTGGTGATGACCATGTTGGGGACGGTTTGGCCGGGGAGGTAGTTGAGGTTCGAGGCTGTGGGTCGTGCGGTGTTGGCGGGGTGGACGGTCAGGTAGCTGGCGTTGGTCGGTTCGGTGACGGTGACGTTGAGAGCGACCGCTGTGATGCCGGTGTCGGGTATTCCGGCGGCGCCGGTGGTGTCGAGGGTGAGGGTTGCCGCGGAGCCGAGCGGTCCGCCGGTGTGGATACGGGTGTCGAGCAAACGCGCCGGCGACACCGCCGTGAACACGCCGATGTCAGGGTAGGGCTGAGGCTCGCCGAACTCGGCCCCGGTCGTCGCCGTAGCGCTCAGTGCGGCGACCGCGATCATCAAGGCGGTTGCGGCCCTGGCGAGCAACAACGTCAGCTTTCGTTACCACTGGACTTGCGCGCGCTGAGTTGCATCAGGGCGTGGTCAGCGGTGGCTGGAGCAGCTTCTCGTGGTCGATTGCGATGGACGCGAGTGAGAAGTCATCGACATTGAGGTCGCCCTCACCCCGCTGGACGCACACAACATGTCGATTTACACGGAGGTCAGCGATTGCATCGTCTGCCGCCCCGGCAGAGAGCACGAGTTCGAGCCCAAACCGCGTGAGTGGATCCCTCTGTTCAGGTGGCTCGTCTCTCGAGCGCATGGCCTCGGCGATTCGTGCTCGTACCTCCTCGGCTTGTTCGTCGTCGGCAGCCAGCTGGTTGGCCACATCGCGCTTCATCTTGAGGTTGGCGCTCCAGTCTTCGATCAGGTACCAGCCTCCTGGTCGAACCCGTGGGAACAAGATCTCGAACGAACAGACCGTGGGAGCGTAGACGTGCGACGCATCGTCGATGACGAGGTCGAGGAGCTCGTCGCCGAATTCGTCTTCGACGATCTTGGTGAGGGCCGTCCGATCGGTCTGATCGACGCCGTAGTACGGCTTGAGGACATCGCCGAGTGATCGTGATGCGATGAATTCGTCGAGTGCTTCGAGGCGTTCGGTTTCGAGGTCGATGGTGACGAGCTTGTCGGGTTTGGCTCTCAGCACCATGTACACGGCGCTTCCACCCTCGGCGATACCGAGTTCAAAGATACGACGCGGCTGCCATTCGGGGAGATAGGCCTCGTACATCTCGATGAGGTCGGTGGGCTTCGCTATGCAGAACCGTTCGGGACGGGAGTCCGGGATATATCGCGTAAGGAACTCGATACCGTCTACCTCGAACTCGACACCGTCGAGGATGTCGTCGATCGCCTCGCGCCCGAACGCCTCGTAGGCGATCTCGAGATTCTTCGGCAGGCGTTCGCTCATCGGTCCGATTCTCCAGTCGTACGCGATCGACGGTACCGCGAAATCCGGTCCGCGACGTTGTGAGCGCAGCAGGTGAAACTTTGGTCTGACACCGGGGTCGCGTAATCGACGCTTTCAGGTGAAACTTTGGTCTTACACCGGGGTCGCGTCAGGGATGGGCGCGGGCGGTGACGATGAAGGTGTAGGCGGCGAGCTGGGGGCGGATGTTGCCGATGCGATGGGCAAGATGCGTCGACCTCGCCGAGGAGAGACCGGGCACGGGGATCGAACCGGTCAGCTCGAGCGTGTCGAACCCCGCAGAGTCGAGAAGTTCACGGACCGTGCGCTCGGTGAAAAAGCGCAGGTGAGTTCGGTCGAGGATGCCGCGGTCGCGGTAATCGAACCTACCAGCGAGCAGAGAAGCACGAATCGCCCAGTTGGCGATGTTTGGAACGCTGATGACGAGTCGGCGGTCGCCTCGAAGCTTGGGTCGAAGTGCGGCAAGTACCGCCGCTGGGTCGGCCAAATGCTCGAGCGTGTCGCCGAATAAGACGGTGTCGTAGGTGCCGTCGGCGATGGCCCCATCGATGTCGAACTCCGAAAGGTCGCCGGTGTAGACGGCGCGACAGATGCCCCGGGCCACTTCGGCCGCTGCCGGATCGAGCTCGAAGCCGTCGACGGTCAGCCCGTAGCTGATGAGCACCTCGGCGAAGTAGCCCGATGACACTCCTCCTTCGAACACGATCCCGCCTTCGGGCGTGGCGGCCAATACGGCCCGTGCGAGGAGGTGGTGGCCGCGGTACGGAATCGTCTGAAGCGGCACATAGGCGTCGTCGGTCGGTTGGCCGGCCGCAATCTCGGCCATGCGTTCGAGTAGATGGTCATCGTCGAAGATCATCGCTCAGTCCCAGCCTCGGCCTTCAGGGATCGACGTTCGGTCCCTCGCTTCTCGGTTCCCACGCCAATGATCTGGCGGATCGGATACCCCCACGCGAGGCCGCGCAGAAGAGCGCGGTCGCTCACGGCACGGAAGCCCTCGACCCGCGTCCGCCAGCGTGAGACCTCGTCGGGATGGTCCCTCACCCACCGGCCAGCTCGACGCTTCGCCACAACGAAGTCGCGCCCCCTCAGGACGCACATCCCGTAGACCATGATGTGGCTGATGGCGAGAAATGGTGACAGCGCCATGCGCGTCGAGAGCGAGAGGTGTGTGCGTACGAGCATTGCTCGCCCGCGTTCGAGAAGGAACAGCTTCTCGGGGTTCATCGACAGCGTGTAGTCGTGTTCCACCCATGCGTCGGGAACGGCCAGGATCTTCGAGCCACACGCGCGCAGCGACCACGACAGTGCAACATCCTCGTGGTAAAGAAAGCCCGTCGTATCCCAGCCGCCGATCGAGACGAGCGCTTCGGTGTCGACGACGAACGCGGCTCCGTGGAGCCCGTCGACCTCGTGGATATCGGTGGGAGCGTCGCCGCGAGCGTGGCCGAGCAGCCGATTGAAGCCCAGTCCTGTCACGTGCAGGCGCTGACCGAGAGAGTTGATGCGCCCGTCGTGGCTCATGGTGATGAGCGGCGATGCAGCCGCGGCCGCAGGATATTCAGCGAGCGCGTCGACGAGCAGATCGACCCAGTTCGACCTTATGGCCGTGTCGGGGTTGAGCACCGCGAGCCAACGGGTGTCGATGTCGTCGAGCACCTGGTTGACCGCAGCCGCCAGACCCACGTTGGTCTCGTTAGCGATCAGACGCACATCGAGTCCGGTCCTCGGCTTCTCGCATGCCGCGGCGCTAGCGTCGCTCGACGCGTTGTCGATGACGACGACCGATTCGATCGCGGTGGAAGGGTGTTCGGACAGCGAATCGAGGCAGTTGCCCAGGCCGTCGCCGCTGTTGAAGTTGACGATGGCGAGCGTCGCCACAGCCCGGCTGTGGCCACGGGGTTCCGCTGTGGTCACCGGAGCACGGCGTGGCGCCGCGGGCGCTCCGCGAAGATCGAGAGGAAGATCCCCGCCGACATGAGTTGGAGCCCGATCACCGCGCTTGCGGACGCGAACACAAGGCTCTCGGTGCTCGTAAAGTCCTCGGCGCCGTCAGCCATCCAGCCGATGACGAGCACCGAGAGCCACACCGCTCCTCCGAGCGCGAGCAGCCCGCCGACAGCAGCGATCGTGAGCCGTGCTCGACGGCGGGTCAGACGGAGGATGATCTGGGACTGCGTGAACCCTGCGTCCTGTCGGTAAGCGGCGGCACCGACGCCGAGGATCACGAGCTGAAGCCCGGTGATGATGCCGAACGTCGCAAGCACGAAGCTGTGGACCGAGAAGCCGAGCGAACCGACGAGCAACGGTCCGTCGCCGAGCACGACCGCTCCCACCAGGCCTGCAAGCATTATCACGAGACCCGGCACTATGAAGGTGGCGACCGGCCGGTAGAGAACGAGCATGCCGACGATCCGGGTGAGGATGCGGAGTCCGTCGGCTCCCGGACTGAGTTTCTTGTCTCCGATGCGTGACCGGTATTCGATCGGGACCGAATCGGTGCGCCAACCGAGCATGCGCGATTTGATGCCGATCTCGACCTCGACGTCGAAGCCGACCGATTCGAGCTCGAGCTGTTCGAAAGCGTCGGCTCGAATTGCATAGAGCCCGCTCAAGACGTCGCCGCTGACGCCGTGAAAGCCATTGACCAGCCGGGTAAAGACCCGATTGCCGATGCGGTTGATCGCAGGGATGTTCGCCGAATCGTGGGAGCGGTCGGCGCGGCACAGCTCGTGGTCGTCTAGCGACTCGACCAACGCGGGAATCGCGTCCGGTGGGTAGGTGGCGTCGGCGTCCATGAACACGAGCCTGTCCGATCGCGCATGTCGTGCGGCGGTGGCCATCGCCGCTCCCTTGCCCTCGTTGGACTCGTGCCGCAGCACCCGTGCACCGGCTTGTTTGGCCACTGCGGCGGTACCGTCGCTCGAACCGTCGTCGACGACCAGTATCTCGTATTCGTCGCCGAGCACGGACAACACCTCGGCGACGACGCTCGGGATGGCTTCGGCTTCGTTGTAGGCGGGCAGAGCAATCGTGGCACGGGGGCCCTCGACGACGATGGGGTCGTCGCCGGAGCTTCGCTCAGCAGTCATCGACGTTTCGGGGTTCGTGCTCATCGATGTCGGATTCGACGTCACGGGGGCAGCGTATTCGTTCGCTGTCGCCGATCATGGTTTCGGCTCAACCCAACCGCGATCCTTCGTGCGGAGGCGACGGAGCATCGCGGAGCACGCGACAGCTACCAATGCGAGCAGTCCAACGGCGCTCGCCAGCAGCGAGACGGCGAACCTCGGCGGACGGTACTCGAGCTCCACACGGCTGGTTCCCTCCGGCACCTCGACGGCCATCGACCAGCCGTTTGCGACGTGGACCGGCGCGGAAACGCCGTCGACGGTCGCGGCCCAACCGTCGGAGAAGTTCTGCGCCACGACCAGCATCGTCGGGCCGGTCGCCTCGACATCGGCGACCACGCGATCGTCTCCGACATCGAACTGGGTCACGGTGGCTGTGCCGTCGCCTGCGCTTGGTGCGTCTACGCCGGAGACGACCGGCCGTGTGTCGCCGGGCGCTCGGCCCGCAACTTCCGCCGGCGCGGTCTCCTCGGGTGCCACGGTCCAATCGGCGTGCGCGGTGACGATCCGAAGCGCGGCCTCGCGCTCGTAGATCCACGCCGATTCTGTCGCTACGAGGCGGACGCCGTCGGCTGGGTCGTCGACGATCGTCGTGACGGCAGGGACGCCGCCGGAGGAGACGCCGAGAGATACGGAACAATCGGTCGGGGCTGTCACCGTGAGTGCGGGTTCGGTGAGCGGGCCCGACCCATCGATGGCGAACCCGTAGCTGCCTTCGGCGATCTCGAACGCGGGCCGAAACGTCGTGTCGAGCAGTGTGGAGCCGTCGCGCAGCGAGACGGTGACCGAGCCGTCGTCGCAACCGATCGCCGAGATCGCGACGATGACCCCTGCGAGGTTGGCGTCGACGTCGAGCGGGATCGTGTGCTCGTCGATCTCGATCCACTCCTCTACATCGCCGGCGAGCGCCAGCGTCGTGCCGAATGGCCGCTCGTCGGTCGGCGCGACGTAGTAGCGAACGGCCATCGCATCGAGTATCGGGGAGGTGAGGTTCCATTCGTCGCTCGTCATGAGAATCTTGATCGGGTCTCGCTCGAACGCTGTCGGGGCCGCTTGTTCGAGCGTGCGCTCGAATCGCTCGCTATGCACTGCAGTACCGCGCAGATCGGCCAGCTCGTAAGTCTGTGACGAGCTCGGGTAGAAGTGCGCGCCCTGTGCGGTGTAGCGATATTCGCCGCCGGTCAGTTCCGCAAGGGTGTCGTGTGCCTCGAGTCGCGGGTAGAAGTCGTCGACGGGGGCCTGTGGGGTGAAGTCGCGCATTGGTATCGCGACCGACGCCCACACGATCACGACGATTGTGCCGTAGGCGTAGACGGCGTGTTCCGATCGCCTTCGAGCCAGGCGAACCGTCGCGAACACGATGCCGAGGCCGATCAGCCCGATGGCCAGTTCGACGGCGACGGGTTGCACAACGCCCCGGCTGTCCTCGAGGTCTCCGACCTGATCGACGAGATCTGGCAACCCGATTGCGAGGCTCGCACCGATGACGACGATCGGCATTCCGGCGGGCACCCTCACCGACATCGATGCGCGTTCACCCCGCGACGTGAGTACAGAGTCGATGCCGATAGCGAAGACGACCGCCGCGGCGAAAGCGAGCAGGAAACGCGATCGGCCGAGATTCCCGTCGCCCAGCCCCGGCACGCTGTATGCGGCACCGAGCAGTGGTCCACCGAGGTAGACGAGAACGTAGACGACGGTTGCGAGCACAGAGCTGTAGGCGACTGCGATGGCGGCCGGTCGTTCGAGCCGGAGACGACCCAGAGCGACGGCTCCGAGAGTCGCGAGCACGACCGCTGCGACGACGATTCCCAAGGTGGTGACGTTCGCGACGCTCGAGCGACCGAAGGTGTTGACCGGCTCGGCCAGCGGACCGAATATCCGAATCGAGAACAGGCCGAAGGCCTCGATGGAGTCGAGGTGCGAGGTGCTGTCGAACTCTCGGGCGTCGCGAAGTCCGGACTCGGCAAGGTGGCCCATGAAGGGCACGATGGCGACCGCTGCAACGACCAGGCCCCAAGCGAGACCCAGGGTCAGCGCTCCGAGCCGTCGAACTGAAGCACCGAAGTCCTCGATGCCGGCAACACGCTGCGCGACGACGCGGGTGAGCGACCATGCGCCGGCAGCGGCGATCGCGTAGACGAAACCGGTCGGGAATCCTTCGAGCCAACACCAGGCGACGACAGCGGCGAGCCACGCGATCCGCCCAGCGGTGATGCGCTCGACGACGCGCTCGCAGGCGTGCACGAGAAGCGGGAAGACGAACACGACGGTGATTCGTTGAAGGAACACGATCGTCGCTCCGCTGAACCCGAACGAGACAGCACCGACGGTCGCCGCACCTCGCCCGATCCCGAGGCTGCGCAGGAACACGAAGGTTCCGACCTGTGCCACGAATAGCGCGAGCGCGGCTCGCAGGGTTGTCGCGTACCAGTGGGGGAGCGCGATGTGGCTCCAATTGAGAGGCGAGTAGATGCCGTCGAACGGCATGGTTGCGAGCGGTGTGCCACCGGCGACGTTCGGCTCCCACTGCTGGTAGCGCCCTTCGCGCGCTGCCTCGTAGAAGTTGACGATTCGTGGGATCGACTCGGTTTGATCGCCCTGAATCGGATTGGAGACGTCGGGCGGATGGTCGAGGTTCTCGATGTAGGGCGACCAGCTCTCCAGCACGTCGACGGCGCCGGTCGTGCGTTGGCCGAGCAGCGACAGCGGCATGAACGCGAACGTTGCGATGGCGAAAATCACGAACGGCGTAGCCCGGCTGCGTAGATGTTGTTCGAGGCGTGCCATGCGGATGCCCGATGCTACGAGACCACCGCCGCTTGGGCGCGCCAGCTCGCCGAAAGCGCCCAACACCGGTGGGGTTCGTCGTGGCAGACTGGGCTGCATGCCCATGCGAGAGGACTGCAAGTTCTACGAGAGTCGCTCATATCCGAACGGTGAGACGGTCAGGAAGTGCGACAAAGACTTGGCTCCCGAGGCGCCGTGGAGGTGCCCGCAGGATTGTCCGGGCTATGAACGACGGATGGCCGACCTCAACTGGAACGTTGGCACGATGGTCGCCCCGCCAACGCCGAGCGAGCCCGAGAGCCTCGGCGAGGACGACAGCGTGGCCGCGCTGCTGGATTCTGCCGAGGACATAATCAACTCCGCCGGCCCCGGCATCCTCGCCGAGGTAGAGGCCGAACGCGAGGCGAACAGCGGGCTGAAGGGACGCCTGCGACGGCTATTTCGTCGGGACTGATCGTACTCCGGACGGTCTGCTAGAGGCCTTCCCGCCGACGGAGTTTGATCCATCCGGATCATGATTTTTTGGCGCTTCCTGCCGATGAATAGAGCATGGATGCTCCGCCACGCACAAAGCCGACCGAGGTGACCGTCTAATGGGTCACCTCACCGAGTTGAACGAACTCCTTCCGTCGACCGCGCGCCAGCGTTGGTTCAGCGTGGGTGGGTCCGCGCAAAAGGACCCGGTCGCGGCGGCCGTAGAGGCGACCGACGCCGCGCTAACCGGAACCGACCCGAAGCTGACGATCGTGTTTGCGTCCTCGAGATTCGACCTCGAACCGCTCGTGTCCACGATCGCCGCACGCACGCCCGGCGTCCCCATGATCGGCTGTACGACGGCCGGCGAGATCTCAGCGGGCAGCGCGGGTGAGGACACTGTCGCCGTCACAATCCTTGGCGGCGATTTCGACGTTGTCACTCGTTCAGCGACCGACGCCGGACATGATCTTTATGCCGCTGGCGCGCGAGTCGCCGAGGCCGTCGCCGACCTCGCGCCCAGCGGTCATCAGCTCCTCATGCTCCTCACCGATGGTCTCGTCGGAGATCAACGCGAGATCGTACGTGGGGCGTATTCGGAAGTCGGCGCCGCCGTGCCGCTCGTCGGCGGTTGTGCAGGCGACGACGCCGCCATGGTCGAGACGTTCCAGATCATCGACGGCCGGGTGCACTCGGGTTCGGTTGTCGCCGCGGCAATCGGAAGCAGCTCACCGATCGGCGTCGGTGTGGAGCACGGCTGGCGGCCGATCGGCGAACCGATGTTGGTCACGAGGAGTGAAGGAACCTCGGTGTTCGAGCTTGATCACGCGCCGGCCCTCGACGTCTACTGCGACCGGTTTGGAGCCTCGGCACTGCTAGATGGCACCGAGGAGGAGTTCAGCACGTTCGCGATAACCCACCCGCTTGGGCTCCGGCGCCGCGTGGGTGAGGAGGTCCGGTTCATTAGCGGGGGCGAGTTCGATCGACGGAGTCTCTGCAGTGTCGCAGAGATCCCGCAGGGCTCCCTAGTCTGGATGATGGAGGGCGACCGTGAGTCGGTTCTCGAGGGCACCGAACAATCGTGTCGAGCTGCGCTGGACGCCCTCGACGGGAACGACCCGATCGGCCTGATTCTTTTTGACTGCATCGCACGTCGAAACGTGCTCGGTCCCGAAGGTGTGGAATCGGAGATGGACCTCATCTCGGCGGTCGGCCCTGTGGTGCCGACCGCCGGCTTCTACACCTACGGCGAGATAGCCCGCACCCATGGCACACGAGGGTTCCACAATCAGACTCTCGTTACCTTGGCCATCTCGTAGGTGGAGATCGATGGCCGACGCATCCTCCGAGCTCCCGGAGTTCCTCGAGACGGTCACCCAGGCACCGAGCCCTGCGGCTGCGGTCAGAGCGGCGGTCATCGCGCTAGCGGAGACCTTTGATGCCGAGGTCGCTGCGCTCGTCCACGATGGCAGGGTGATGGCTACGACTGGC
Organism: Acidimicrobiales bacterium; assembly: GCA_965216815.1. Taxonomy (GTDB): domain Bacteria; phylum Actinomycetota; class Acidimicrobiia; order Acidimicrobiales; family SHLQ01; genus JADFOM01. The sequence continues at coordinate 2,095,728 of OZ244202.1, forward strand.
TTCGGGCGCGACGCAGCTCCCGTCGATCAGCTTCTAGCCTTGGCCGAAGAGACCTCAACCCTGATCGACGTGCCGGGTTCGGGTCCAACCGAGGCCGTCACAGTCGCGCTGGGTGACCGGCGCTGCGTGATGGTGATCGGACGGTGTGGCGGGCCACTAGACGCATCAGAACGAGCGCATGCCCAGGCGATGCTTCGTATTCTCACACTATCGATGCGGTTGCTCGATCAGATCTCGGAGAATCAGGTCCTGCTCGAGGAACAGCGCGGCAACCAGGCCGTGCTCGAGGCGATTCTGCGTGTGCAGCGACTCATCTCCCAGCGACGACCGGTTGACGACGTGCTCCACTCGATCACCGAGGAAGCAGCCGATCTGGTCGGCGCCGACCTCGCCGGCATTAGTCTCGTCGGAGCTGATGGCGTTGAACAACGTGCCCTGACCACGATCGATGGAGACACGCAGCTAGAAGCCGACGTGTTGTCCAAACGCCAGTTGGCCGACATCGAACGGCGCGCGATGAACCTCGAGCTGTTGGTGCCCAGCCGCGTTGCGTTGACCACGTTCGGCGGCGGCATGCTGGACATCATCGCAACCGGCGCTCCGGTGTTCGAAGGAGGCGAGACGATCGGCGCGCTCTATGTGCTCTCCGATGCGCGCACGTCGCGCGCCGGTGAGCTCGATACGGCTGCCGTGCAGACGTTCGCGAGCCAGGCGAGCATCGCGCTCACCGACGCGCACACGCTCGACGAACTGCATCACGCGTTCCACGACACGCTCACCGGGCTGCCCAACCGGGCTCTGTTCAAGGACCGCTTCGAGCACGCTCTCAAGCTCGGATACCGTCGCGGTACCCGAACTGCCTTGCTCTTTCTCGACCTCGATCGGTTCAAGACGATCAACGACACGCTCGGTCACGCAGCGGGGGACAAATTGCTTCGCGAGGTGGGGGACAGGCTCCGCAGCGCTGGGCGAGCGCACGACAGTGTTGCTCGCATCGGTGGCGACGAGTTCGCGATCTTGCTCGAGGACAGCTCGCCCGAGGAGGCCGAGGCGACGGCACGCAGGCTGCTCGACCTTATAGGCGAGGTCGCGTCGCCTTCATCGGCGCTGGGCGTCTGCACCGCGAGCATCGGGGTTGCGGTAACCGGCCCGGACTGCAACACGACCGACGAGCTGCTCCGCCGGGCCGACATCGCCATGTACACGGTGAAGGCCGAGGGTCGAGCGGGCGTTGCCGTCTACGACGCCTCGATGGGTCGTTCGCGACTCGACCAGAACGCGATGACCGATGCCATGCAGGTCGCTCTTGTGCGCGACGACTTCCTCGTCGTGTACCAGCCGATCCTCAGTCTGTGGAATCGTCAGATCAGCGGTGTCGAGGCTCTCGTGCGTTGGCACGACCCGACGATGGGCGTATTGAACCCTGCCGACTTCATCAGTATCGCCGAAGACACCGGGATGATCGTCCCGATCGGACGCCGAGTCATGGACGTTGCCTGCCAACAAGTCGCCGCCTGGCGCGAGACCCTCCCGGGGACAGAGTCGTTGTCGGTGAGCGTGAATCTGAGTGGCAGGCAGCTCGAATACGACGGCCTCGAAGCCGACATCGTTGGGGTCCTGGATTCGGCTGGTCTCGAGCCTTCGGCACTGACGCTCGAGGTGACCGAGAGCATCTTCGTCGACGACGCCCAATCTGCCGGAGATCGCCTGCGCTCGCTCAAGAAGCTCGGTGTGAAACTGGCCATCGACGATTTCGGCACCGGGTACTCGTCGCTCGCGTATGTGCAGAACTACGACTTCGACGTCCTCAAGATCGACCGGTCGTTCGTAACGGGTCTCGGGTCGGCCGGAAACGACGGTGCAGTGATCAAGACGATGCTGTCGCTCGCCGAACAACTCGGAATGGCGACGGTGGCCGAAGGGATCGAGAGCCCGATCGAGCTCGCACAACTCCGGGCGCTGCGTTGCAGCCACGGCCAGGGGTATCTGTTCTCGATGCCGGTCGACGCGGAAAGCATGGGTCAGCTGCTGAGCGAGCAAGCACGCACTTTGGCGGGAACGTGAGCACGGAATCGATGCAAGCACGCAGGTGGCGGTTCGTCGCTGTAGCCGGCGCGGTGTCGGCGATTGGAGCGATTGCGTTCTACTCGGCCGACGGAGCTGCCGCCGGCCGCATCTGGGAGATGACGATCGCGGTGCTGCTGGCGATGATGCTCGCAGGCATCGTGTTGTTTCAGGGCGACAGGCGTGGGCCGTGGCTCGCGATCTGGGTGGGGCTGCTTCTCGCGTTCGTCGGGGGTTTCTTGATCGCGCACCCGGAACTCTCGCCGTTCGCAGTCGAGTCGCCCTCGTTCGTCGACGCGCTGCGGCTGGCCAACTACCCGCTCGGCGCGCTTGGCGTGATGCTCCTGTTGTTTCGCTCCGACCGGCGGATCGGGTGGCGAGCATTGCTCGAGGCAGCCGTCGTCGTCGGTGCCGGCTCGGTCGTGATTTGGCTACTGGTCCTCGAGCCCACGTCCGCGCAGAGCGAGCTCACAGGTGGAGCGTTCGTGGTTGCCGTTCTCTACCCGGTTATGGACGTGCTCTTGTTCGGAGTTCTCGTCGTCGCGACGATGCACCTCGATAGAACGCCGGGGCCGGTCTGGCTCCTCGTGATCGCTCTCGCAGGCAACCTCGCAGCCGATGTCGCGTTTGGCGCGCAGAACCTTCGTGGTGAGTACACAGCCGGCGGGATGGTCGACCTCGGGTGGCTGCTGTGTTTCGCCGCCCTCGCGGTGGCGCCGAGCTGGCCCATCGAGTCGGCATCGAGCGTAGCCCCCGACGACGGCCGCATAGGGCCGGGACGACTGACGCTGCTGTGCCTCGGCGCGCTTTTCGTTCCGACGATCGCTGCAGCGGAGATCCTGGGGACCGGCGAGCCTCAGCCGGTGGTTGCCGTCTCGAGCTTCGTGCTGGTCGTACTCGCGCTCGTTCGCATGACGGTGTTCAACCGCGATCTGGACGAACGTCGCGCCGAGGCTGCCTCACTGGCGGAGGAGTTGTCCGAGTCGAACGTGGCCCTGAGCAAGGCTCGGGCCGACCAGCGCAGCCTGCTCGACCGCGTGCACCGGCTCGTCGAGCGCGAACGCATTCGCATCGCGGCCGACATACACGACCGACCCCTGCAGAACCTGGTCGGGGTCGGGTATCAACTCGAACGGGTCACCGCTCTCGCTCGGCGGGGTGAGGCCGAAGCCGCCGCCGACCTCGCCGACTGCGCCGCCGACGAGTTGGCCCGCCAGCTCGCCGAGCTGCGAGACCTCATGACCGACATTCGACCCCCCGTTCTCGACGAACAGGGGCTCATCGGCGCGCTTCACGACCAGGGCCGGGCCATCGAGGCACAATGTGCGGGACTCAGCGTGTTCATCGAGGGTCGCTGCGATCGCCTTGGCCACGATGTCGAGACAACGCTCTACCGTGTGTCGCAGGAGGCGTTGACCAACGTGGTCCAACATGCACGAGCGACGATGGTCGTAGTCGGGGTTGCGATGACCGGCGACGCTGTCGAGGTCGACATCCGAGACGATGGCTGCGGCTTCGACACGTCGAGCACCGATTCGCTCGTGCGTTCCGGGCACTTCGGACTGGCCGGCATGACCGAGCGAGTCGAACTGATCGGCGGGGCGATGGATGTTCACAGCTCGGATCGGGGCACCTCGCTCCGGTTCACCGTCCCGATCCACACCGATTCAACCGGAAGATCACTTCAAAGCGTAGGAGTATTGCAATGAGTGGACCCACAGCACCATCGCTTGGTTCTCGGCCCAAAGCGCAGGCCGAAACCCGCGTTCTCGTCGCCGAGGACATAGACGTGCTCCGGTCGATGATCGTCGACTACCTGGACGACGCCGAGGGATTCGAGGTCTGTGGCACGGCTGTGGATGGTCTCGATGTAGTCGAGGCAGCTCTTCGACTTCGGCCGGACGTGATCGTCATGGATCTCAAGATGCCTCGCAAGGACGGCATGACCGCGGCCAAGGAGATCATGGCCGTTTGGCCCGAGGCCAAGATCGTCATCAATAGCGCCTACGGAGACGCTTCGTTGGTCGATGCGGCGACCTCGGCCGGCGTCGTCGGGTACATCACCAAGGACCGGCGGCCCGCCGAGCTGGTTCAGCTCCTGAAGTCGGTGCGCCACCAGTCGTTCTGACACTCGTAGGTGCTGGAACCCGTCTGCCTTTTGTACTGCGCAGATAGGGTAAATCGTTCAATGAGCGACGAACGCCCGGCCCCGGCCGGACCCGAGTGGATGGAGCGGTTCCGCCGCCGAGGCGGTGAGATCGCGGCTTCGATCCCGCCGCCTGAGCCAGAGGAGGAGCAGTGGCGGTACAGCCCGATCGCCGCGCTCGACTTCGGGTCGCTCGATGCATACGAGTCGCATCATCCCGAACTGACCGGCGCCACCTCGATCAAGGCGTTTCCCGAACGCGACGGACTCATCGTGTGCAGCGACGACCAGATCGTGAGTGCAGAGCTCTCGGGCGATGCGCTCGCCGCTGGGGTGGTCGCAGGTCGCTTGGTCGACCACCTCGACGCCGAGGCGATCGCTACCGACCTCCCCGAACCCGACGATCATCTGAGCGGTCTCAACCAAGCCACGTCGGCGCAGCCGATCGTGATCGATGTTCCGGCCGGGGCGGTACTGGCCAAGCCGCTCGTCATCGCGAGTCGGGCCGGGGCGGGCACCGGGGTCTCGTTTCCTCGACTGATCGTTCGCGTCGGACAGGACGCCGAGGTCACTGTCGTCGACCATCAACGCGGGGGACGCGATCGTCTCGTCGTTCCGGTCACCAACATCGCGGTCGGTCGTGCGACGCGGGTCCGCTACCTCGCCTACCAGGACATGGAATGCACGGCGTGGCAGCTCGCTCGGCTGATCGTCACCGCTGATGCTTCGTCCGAAGTGGGACTCTTCACGATGGCGGCTGGCGCCGGTTACGGCCGTCTGCGAGCCGACTGCGACCTCATTGGGTCCGGAGCTCACGCGCGACTAGCGGCCGCCTACGTGAGCGGCGGCGAGCAAGTGCACGACTTCCGGACCTTCCAGCGACACGTCGCACCGGACACCTCGAGCGATCTGCTGTTCAAGGGTGTCGTCGACGATGCTGCTCAGGCGATCTACACCGGCCTCATCCATGTTGGCCCCGACGCCAGGGGTGTCAACGCCCTTCAGACGAATCGCACGATCACTCTCAGCGAGGAAGCGTCGGCCGAGTCGGTGCCCAACCTGGAGATAGAAAACAACGAGGTGCAGTGCAGCCATGCATCGGCGGTCGGTCCGATCGACCAGGAACAGCGCTTCTACCTCGAGGCGAGAGGTGTGCCCTCCGCACGGGCAGAACGCCTGATAATCGAGGGGTTCATCGACGAGGTGGTGTCGGAACTGCCGGCGGGACAGGAAGCGATCCGTGCGGCGGTAGCCGAGCGGTTCGCGCGATCGGATGGCGATGACTGACCACTGCGCGGTCGAAGTCGGCGATGTCGACGAGTTTGCCCCCGGATCGGTCACCAAGGTGACGGTCGGCGATCGCGTGCTAGCGATCGCTCGCATCGACGATGATTTCTACGCCCTCGGTGACACCTGCTCCCACGAGGACGTGTCGCTCAGCGAAGGTGAGATCGATACCGACGAATGCGCTCTCGAGTGCGACAAGCACGGCAGCCTCTTCTCTCTCGAGACCGGTGAGGCCCTCACGCTGCCCGCCACCAGGCCGGTTCCGACCTATGAGGTCGAACACCGGGACGGCTCGATCTGGGTGGTCGTTTCATGAGCGCTCTTCGCATCAGCGGTCTGCGCGCCGGCGTGGACGGCAATGAGATCCTACGTGGCGTCGACCTGGAGGTGCCTGCTGGTGAGGTGCACGCGGTCATGGGTCCGAACGGTTCGGGGAAGTCGACGCTATCCCACGTGCTTGCGGGCAAGCCGGGCTATGACGTGATCGCCGGATCGGTGACACTCGACGGTACCGATTTGCTCACCTTGCCGGCTTGGCGTCGGGCGGCCGCGGGCCTGTTCCTTGCGATGCAGTACCCGACCGAGGTCCCCGGCGTGTTGTTGCGCGATCTGTTCGACGCGTCGGTGTGCACCGAGTCGATCGGGGACGACACCCTGCTTGGACGCATCGGTGAGGAGATGTCAGCCATAGGTTTCGACGATCGATTCCTCGACAGGCCGCTCAACGTCGACCTGTCCGGAGGTGAGATGAAGCGAAACGAAACGCTACAGATGGTGATTCTCCAGCCGCGCTTCGCAATCCTCGACGAGCTCGATTCAGGCCTCGACATCGACGCACTGCGACTCGTGTCCGAACGTGTCGAACGCGCGAGCCACGACGGAATGGGTGTGCTCGCGATCACCCACTACACGCGCTTGTTCGAAGCGCTCCAACCCGACCGGGTGCACATCCTGATCGACGGCGAGATCGTCGAAAGCGGGGGAGTCGATCTCGCCGACATGCTCGAAGCCGAGGGGTACGCGCGCTGGCAGCCAGCCGAGGCGGAGCAGAGCGAGCCCTCGGCCGACGACCCCTTCGCCGACCCGTTGTTGTGAGCCAGCGTCCGTCGGCCCTCGAGGCGTCCGAGGTGGCGGCGCGTGCCGCCGAAGTGCCGGACTGGGACTGCTCGACCGATCGGCTGTCGCGCACGATCGAGTGTGGCTCGTTCGTGCGAGCCTTCGGCCTGATGAGCTCAATCGCTCTCGTCGCGGAGCGAATGAACCACCATCCCGAATGGTCCAACGTCTATGGAACCGTTCGGGTCGACTTGACCACCCACGACGCCGGCGGAGTCACCGACCTCGACTTCACCCTCGCCTCCCGCATCGACGAGTTGCTGTAGCTCTATTTGATCGGGCCTCAGTGGCAGTGGTGTCAGGAGACCGCGCGGATTACCCCTGCGGGTCCAAACGGCATGGTGCCTGACACCGTTTCATTGGAACCCGGCGAACTGCAGGCCGTGAGCAATCCGCTGAATCTCCTGACACCGCTAGCGCGAGTCGGCGTCGATGGCGTCGAGAAGTGTGTTCCAGGACAGGGTGGCGCACTTGATGCGAACTGGGAACTTAACGACGCCGCGCAGCGCTTCGAGGTCGCCGAGCGATACGTCGGGGTCGACTTCTGCCGGCCGGTCGCCTTCGTCCGCCGCGGGTTCTTCGCCGCCGAGGCCCGACTCGTGAATCGACATCATGCCCTTGAACGCTGCGGTGATCGAGCGCGCCTCGTCGATGGTCTTTCCCTTCACGGCAGCGGACATCATCGATGCCGACGACTGGCTTATCGAACAGCCCTGGCCGCCGATGCGGACGTCGTCAATGACACCGTCGCCGTCGGTGAGCAGGTATACGACCACCTCGTCTCCGCAGAGAGGGTTGAAGCCTTCGGCGCGCTGGGCCGGCGGGCTCTCGAGCTCGCCACGGTTCCGCGGGTTGCGATAGTGGTCGAGGATTATCTCGCGGTAGAGGTCTTCGAGCCCAGGCAAAGTCGTACGCCCCCTAGAAGTCGAACATGTCGCCGGCTTCGGCGAGCGAATCGGACAGCATGTCGACGTCTGCTTCGTCGTTGTAAAGGTACAGCGATGCACGCGTCGTCGAGCCCACGCCGAGACGTTGCATGAGGGGCTTGGCACAGTGGTGGCCGGCGCGCACACAGACGTTGTGTTGGTCGAGCACCTGGGCGACGTCGTGGGGATGCACGTCCTTGTAGCTGAAAGACAGCACGCCGCCACGCGCTGCGGGTTCCGCAGGCCCAAAGATCGTGAGGTCGTCGCCGAATCGGTCGGACAGGGTTCGCAACGCATAGGCGGTCAACGACACTTCGTGCGCGCGGATCGCGTCCATGCCGATCGCTTCGATGTAGTCGATCGCAGCGCCGAGCCCGACCGCCTGTGCGATCGGGGGTGTTCCCGCTTCGAACTTCCACGGCAGCTCGTTGGTGGTGAATCCGTCCTTGGTGACCTGCAGGATCATCTCGCCTCCGCCGAGAAACGGGGGCATGGCATCGAGCAGCTCCTCGCGTCCCCACAGCACACCGATGCCGGTGGGCCCGCACATCTTGTGGGCGGTGAACGCGAGGAAGTCTGCGTCGAGGGCTTGCACGTCGGTGGGGATGTGAGGCACGTACTGGCTGGCGTCGACGAGTACCTTCGCCCCGGCGTCGTGTGCCCTCGAAGCGATGTCGCAGATCGGGTTGAGGGTTCCGAGCACGTTCGACATTGCGCTCACACCGACCAGCGACGCCCCGTCGAGCAGCGTGTCGAGGTCGGAGAGGTCGAGCTCGCCTGCCTCTGTGATGGGGATCCAGCGCAGTTCGATGCCGATCTGATCACGAAGCATGTGCCAGGGCACGATGTTCGCGTGGTGCTCGAGCTCGGTGAGCACCACCGCATCTCCGTGGGAGAGATTGGCCCGACCCCACGTGTTGGCGACGAGGTTGATCGCTTCGGTGGCGTTCTTTGCGAAGATGACCTCGCTCGTCGAGCGCGCATTTATGAACGACGCCACTTTTGCCCGGGCGTCTTCCATGCCCTGGGTGGCTTCGTGGGCGATCTGGTACGAGCCGCGATGCACGTTTGCGTTGAACCGCCGGTAGTAGTCGTCGATGGCGTCGATGACAGCGGTTGGTTTCTGGGACGTGTTGGCCGAATCGAGGTACACCATGCGGCGGTCGTTGATGGTGCGTCCCAGCAGCGGGAAATCGGCCGCTAGCTGTTGGGGATCGAAGCTCATCTGAACGCCTCATAGCCGTCGGACTCGAGGGTCGCGGCCAGCTCCATTCCTCCCGAGGCGACGATGCGGCCGTCGATGAGGATGTGGACCTGGTCGGGTTCGATCTCGTCGAGCAGTCGCTGGTAGTGCGTGATCAGCACCATGCCCAGATCGGTGCGGGTAGAGCGAACCTCGCGGATGCCGTGCGCAACCGTTCGCAGAGCGTCGATGTCGAGTCCGCTGTCGGTCTCGTCGAGGATCGCGACCTCGGGCTCGAGGATCGCCATCTGGAGAATCTCGTTGCGCTTCTTTTCCCCACCGGAGAACCCCTCGTTGAGGTAGCGGTCGGCGAAACTCGGGTCCATCCCGAGCCGATCCATCCACTCCATGATCGCCAACCGCAGCTCGAGCACGGACAGTTCGATGCCCGTTCTCGCCGAGAGCGCTTGGCGCATGAAGTTGATGACCGTCACGCCGGCAACCGTCTGGGGGTATTGGAACGCGAGGAAGATGCCGGCTTTGGCCCGGACGTCGGTGGGCCAGTCGGTGATGTCCTCGCCATGGAAACGGATGTGGCCCTCGGTCACTTCGTAGTCGGGTGACCCGAGCAGCGCCGACGCGAGCGTCGATTTGCCCGAGCCGTTCGGACCCATGAGAGCGTGGATCTCACCGTCTCGGACTGTCAGATCGAGTCCGGTGAGGATAGGGGCGTCGTCGGCGCGGACGTGCAGTCCGTCGATCTCGAAGAGTGGGGCTGCGCTCACCCGGCCATTCTATGGGCTGGAGAGGTTTGCACTACCGCCATAGGAGAATCTCCTCCCACCGAACACGACGCTCCAGAGAGCAACCAACAGGATCGTACCGACGAGGATTGGAACCGTGCTCGCAAGGCTCCAGAGCTTGATTGCGATCGAAATGAAGACGGCGGTCACAACGATCGAACCGGGCCCGCCACGGCATCGCTCACGAGGCGCCAGCAGTGCCCGCCGCTCCACTGTTGAGACCACCGAGACGATTGCGACCAGGAAGGCGACTGCGGCCGCCAAGAACGGCAGCTTCGCCGTCCACCGCTGTGTGGAGCCATGTCGGTGAGGGAATCATCCTCGAGCGTTCCGACATCGGGATCCAGCTCGCGTCGAAGTCGGGTCTGTTCGTGCTCGTCGGGGTGCTGGCCGGCTACCTCGCCGATCGGCTGCGGCGCGCCGAACGGGAGATCTCGACCGCGCGCGCTCGCGAAGAGATGGCTCGCAAGCTCCACGACGGCGTGCTCCAGACCCTCGCCGTCATCCAGCGGCGATCGAGCGACCCCGAGCTCTCGGCGCTGGCGCGCGATCAGGAACACGATCTGCGTTCTTTCCTCGCAGGTGAGCGACCTGACGGATCCGCCGACCTCGAAACAAGCTTGCGCGATCTCGCCTCGCGCCACGAGGCGCTTTTTGGTGGGCGAGTCGTCGTGGTGGTCGCCGAGGACACACCGGTTCTAGCGAACGACGATGTCGAGGCTGTGGTGGGAGCTACTGCAGAAGCACTCACCAACGCCGGCAAGCACGGCACAGCAGAAACTATCCACCTGTACGCCGAACCGTCCGATGAGGACTCGAGGCTGTTGGTGTCGATCAAGGACGACGGCATCGGCTTCGACGCCACCGCTGTCGAGCTCGGGCGTGGACTCCCCGACTCGATCGAACGTCGAATGCGCGAACGCGGTGGAAGCAGCGAAGTCGCATCGCGGCCCGGCCACGGCACAGAGATCAGGCTGCGACTGTAGGGAGGAGGTCACGATGCGGGAAGACGAATCGAAGACGCTCGGGCCGGTCACCGTGGTCGTCGTCGACGATCACTCGATCTGGCGCTCTGGAGTGCGAGCCGTTCTCGGCGACAACTTCAGCGTGGTCGGCGAGGCCGGAACCGCTGACGAAGCGATCGAGGTCATCCGCTCGACGCAACCCGACCTGGTGCTGTGCGACCTGCACATGCCCGGCGGTGGCGGTGTGGCGGTCGCCAAGACGGTCGGCGAGGAAGTGCCGGTCGTCATCCTCTCGGTGTCGGAGTCCGAACGCGATCTGCTCGACGCGGTTGCCGCCGGAGCGCTCGGCTACTTGGTCAAGTCGACCGAACCAGACGAGCTACGCCGTCAACTGTGGAAGGCCGCGCAAGGCGAGCCCGTCTACTCCCCGAACCTCGCCGCGTTGGTGCTAGCAGAGTTCAGGCGGCTCAAGAAGGCGGACGCACCCGGCGAGGCATTGAGCGAGCGGGAGCGCGAGGTCTTGCAACTGGTTGCCCGTGGTCACACCTGCGCCGAGATCGGCGAGGAGCTGTTCATCGCCGAGAAGACGGTCGAGAACCACACCCGCAACATCCTCAAGAAGCTTCAGCTCAACCGCAAGAACGAGCTCATCCGCTACGCCCTCGAGCATGGCCTGGACTAATACTCGCTGCGAGTTCGGACGCTTCGCGTCCTCATGCGCAGAACGCAAGCGCCGGTCGAAACCGCCGGCGAAAGCCGGTCGGTTTCTCCGTTGGTTCCTACCAGCCGCGTGCGACCCACTCGTCGAGCGATGGCTGCTCGGCACCGATAGTGGTGTCGTCGCCGTGTCCGGGAAGCACGATCGTGTCTGGGTCGAGAGTTCTGAACAGCCTCTGTTCGATCGACTCGATGATCGCGTCGAAATCGCCGCCGTCGTAGTTCGTCGCTCCGGGTCCGCCGGGGAACAGGGTGTCGCCGCTGAACAGCAGGGGTGCCTCGGCGAGTCGGAAACAGATCGAGCCGGGCGTGTGGCCCGGTGTGAGGATGGTGTGTAGATGGAGCTTGCCGACCTCGATGACCGAGTCGTCGTCGATGACCAAGTCGTAGCTGGGCAGCATGTCGGCGTCGGCTGCGGTCACCGCAACTTCGTACCCGGCATCGCGCATCTGGGGAACCGCCTGGATGTGGTCCCAATGACCGTGGGTCTCCAGCACCTGATTGACGCCGAGCGTCTTGCACAGGTCGAGCAGCATGTCGTGTTCGTTGGCGGCGTCGATGAGCGCGGCGTCACCGGTTTCTCGGCAACGGACGATAAACACGTTGTTGTCCATCGGACCCACGACAACCTTGTGGACCTCCGCCGCGGCGTTGCTCCAATAGTGCGTCGACCCGCCTGCTGCTTCACCCATCGTGACCCCTAACGTTGGCGGGGTGAAAACCCCGCGTGTGGTCCGAGGATAGGCGTGCTCGCCGTCCTGATCATCGTTGTTGCGGCGATCGTCGTCGCCGTCATCGCAGTGGGTGCTGTCGGGCGTGTGGCGAGCGACCTCGATGCCCAGCCGGCACTGGTGGTGCTCGACGTGTCGCACGAGGTCGACTGGATCGCTGAGAGGCTCCCTCGTGAAGTCACGGCTCGGTTGAGCCATGACGAGGTGAAGCAGATCCTCTACTGGCACCTCGAGTTCGTGGGATACGCCCGTGTCACCGAAGACCCCGATCTCATCGCCGACTTCGCTGACGTCGGTGTCGAGGTCCCGGATGTCGACACACCGGTGGCCGAGCTCGATGCGGCCGTCGACCATGTCGTCGAGCGGGCGATGGAGGAGGGCGACGATCTCGCCTCGGTCGATGTGGTCGTCGTCCTCGACAAGCACGTCGAATACCTCGACATGCTCGGCGCGCTCGGCCCCGAGGTCGGCGACTTCGAGCCGGGCGACGAAATGGGTCGGGAAACCCGCTGACGCGGCGCTCCCGCTGTGCTTCAATGGGTCCTACCAAGAGGAAGGAGGTGGTCCAGCTGAGTAGCAAACGATCTGGGACCTTGGAGGTGGCTGGCCGCTAGTTCGGCCGCTGGACCACCTAGTGAGTCCACGCCAGCTACCACCGACTTCCACGGTCAGGACGAGTCCCGCCTGACAGACGCCGATGCCCGGACACGATCGTGCCGTGGCGACGCCGTGGGTGTGGGGGTCGGGAATCCAGTTGTTCTACCGATGTGGGTGCGGTCTTCCGACCGCACCCACATCCTTTTTTCTTGATGTTCCGTGCTCGTGCACCGCCACCCCGGGGGACCCGCCGATTGAGCACGCACCCGCACGGATTCCGGTAGCGTCGATGGAAGTCCCGAGAGTGTGTGAGGTAAGGGTGGATCGTCCGACGCGTTATGAAGAGAACCGGTACTTGGGCGACAAGCGCACGCAGGTCGTCTACGACCTCGACGAGGTATCCGACACATCTGTCATCGACGAACTGGTCGCATCGGAACAGGTTCAGACCTTTGGTCCCGATGAGCTCGCCGAGGCGAGAAACCGCGGGTACCGGCTGCGCTCCGTGTGAGCGAGGCGCCAGTAGATCTCATCGAGTTCTCCGGCGACCAGCCGGCGCTCGGTGTGGCGCTCGTTCGCCCGCAGACGCAGTCGTTGTGGGCGTCGCCTGGTGTTATCGCTGTTCCGGGGTTCCCGACGGCTCCGGGTGGTGGAGCCAACAGCTTCGTGACCTACCCCACCTTGGCCGAGCGCATCTCCGAGTCGATCGGAGCGACCGCCTGTGCGATTGCCCTGCGGGGCCTGCCCGAATCGGAGGGGTCGTTCTCTCCTCAGGGATGGATCGACGATGTGTGCGCTGCGGTGGACTGGCTCTGCGCCGATGACCGCATCAGTGGCGTGCGTCTGCTGGGTTTCGGCACCGGTGGAGCCATCTGTCTGCGTGCTGCGGTCGGCCGTGAGGCGGTCACCGGAGTGATCACCGCCGGCGCGCCCGCCGATCTGTCTCCGTGGGTATCGAATCCAGGAGCGTTGCGCGACATAGCGGCGCAGCTCGGCATCACCGAACACGACGCCGACGTGGCGGGTTGGGCCGAAGCCCTCGAGTCGGCTCATGCCGAGAGATGCGCAGCCGAGATCGGCGACAAGGACCTGTTGGTGCTCCACGGCCTCGACGACCATGCGGTGTTGCCGCTGTCAGCGCGGGCGATCGCCGACGCGCACGGCAATGCCGACCTGAGGATGCTCGAGGGCGGGAGCCATCATTTGCGCCACGATCCGCGGGCCATCGCGATCATCTGCGGCTGGCTCGAACGCCGCCACCGCGCCGTCATCTAATCCCTTCTTGAGGATTTCTGAACCGTGCGGTGTCATATACCGCACCGGAAGGTTCAGAAATCCTGAAACGAGTCAGGTCTCGGCGACGACGGGGCCGCGGAGCGGGTCGAAGCCGAATGCACGCAACTGAGCGTCTTGTACCGCGCACGTCACGTACCAGACCTCGCCGACCTCGAGGACTCCAGCCATTCCTTCGTCGCCGTCCTCGACCTCTGCAGTGCAACCCTCGGTGGCGCTGTCGAGGTCGACGTCGTCGATCGGTTGGTCGCCATCGTTGCTCACGTTCCACGCTGAACCGTCGACCGCTGCCACAGCTTCGATCGACATGCTGGGATTGACGATGTTGAGGTTGAGAGCGAGGATCTCTTCGACCGGCTCCGCTCCAATCGTCGAGTTGACGACAGCGAATGTGGTCGCGGATGTGACGTTGTCCGCACGGCACTCGTAGTGCCAGATCTCGTTTGGACCGAGGAGGAAATCCGGTTCGTTGTTCGGGCCGTCGTCGCCGCGGTCGTACCGGGTTACCCCGTTGTTGCAGGCTTCGACCGTGACCACCACATCGCCTGCTCGGCTCTCGTTGTCCGACACCGCTACCGAGATGTCGAGGATGAGACTGCCCCCGATGTAAGCGGTTTCGGGATCGTGTTCGACCGTCGCCAGAAAGGTCTCGGATGTCGTGATCGTGACCTTCCTTTCGTCGCCGGCGCGGGCAGGCGCGAACGATCCTGTTTGTGTGAAGTCGACCTCATGGCAGACGTGCGGGGTCTGAGTCGCACAGTCGCTCGTCGATGGACGGGGCGTTCGCGACTCGGGGAGCGACGCCTGATCGGCGCCGAGCGTCACCACGAAGCTGACGACCTCGCCGGGGTTCAAGAAGCCGAGGTCGCACGTGTAGGACGCTGGGGTCGTATCGCATTCGGTGGTCGACCCCTCTGTGTCGGTCACCTCGATGGCATCGATGACACCGCCGTTGTCGACCAGTCCCTCGACGACCGCGAAGTTGGCGGCGGCGCTCGAGGAGCGGTTCTCGACGGTCACCGTGTGATCGACTCGTTCGCCTGCGGCAATCGACTTCCGATCGGGCTCGATGACCAGGCTGATCTCCGGTGAGTCCGACGTGTTCTGCACGCTGGGCGAGAAGTCGAGAGCGTCGCTGTTCGACTTGACGGACTCCTCGCTGTCGACGGTCAACATCAAAGGAATGTTGGACTTCTCGCGGTCGGCCTCGACCACGGCCCAGATCTCGATCACGGCGACTTCGCCTGCCTCGAGGCCCTCGATCGCAAGGGTGCCGGCCGCATCGCCGGTCGCGCTCCAAACCGCGGTGGCCTCTGACCCAGAGGTCGATTCGAGCGTGGCGCGTTCGCTCGTGTCGACGAATGCACAGACGATTCCTTGAGCGAACGTGTCACCGTGGGTCACGGGGAGCTCGAGCCGATCGACCGAAACCTCAGCGGAGATCTGCAGGGTGAACACAGCAATCTGTCCGTTTGCATAGCCGGACCGCACCGCGCGAACCCCGAGATCGTGGTCGGCATCGACGATGGGCGAGTCGCCGCGTCCCGCCGGGCAGTCGAACTCTTCGAGCACGCCGCGTACGTGACGCTGCGGATCGGCGGCGAGCAGTTCGAGAGTGACGTCGTCGGGGTCGTCGCCATCGTTGAACACCAAGAGCCACGTGGCTACGGCGGCAGCGATGAGCAACAACACGCCGACGGCGACGCCGACGCGAGATGTCGTGGTCACGGTGAGTCCGTACTCCCTCAAATGCGGTGTCTGTGGCCAACGCGGCCAGGACGCTACAGAGTACCTCTCACCCTGAGGCGCATGGACCCGGCGGTGTCATTCGGGCCTCCCGGCCTACGCCTGCGGACCCTGTCAGTCGATTCCGGGCGGTATCGAGACGACATGTTCGCGCTCGGGCAGTGCTGGTGACATGGCTTCGGGATCGATGTCGTGACGGTCGATCGCCTCGGCGACCACCGACGGCGTGACGTCTCCCGTCCCCACGAGCGCGGCGAGCGTCGCTACCTCGACATGGGCTGCATCGATCTCGAAGAAGCGCCGGAGGTTCTCCCTCGTGTCACTGCACCCGAACCCATCGGTGCCCAACGCATGGAATGGGCGGGGCACCCAACGTGCGACCTGGTCGGGAACGAGCGTCATGAAATCGGTCGTGGCTACGACGGGGCCCGTCCCCCGGAGATGTCGTGTCACCAGCGGCTCACGTGGGGTCTGGGTCGGGTGCAGCCGGTTCCACCGCTCGGTCTCGAGGGCGTCGATGCGCAGCCGCTTGTAGGACGTGGCGCTCCAGATGTCGACGTCGATGCCGTGGCGCTCATCGAGCTCGGCGGCTGCATCGATGACCGCTTGATGGGAACTGCCGGAAAACAGCAGCGTCGCTCTGGGTCGACCGTCGTCGCTGCCCGGTCGCCATTGGTACAGCCCGTCGACGATGTCGGCCGCGTCGACATGGTCGGGGCGCGGCGGCATCTCGTAGTTCTCGTTGTAGAGCGTGAGGTAGTAGAAGACGTCGTCGCCTTCGACGGCACCCTTGCCGTACATGCGCTGCAAGCCGTGCTCGATCACCGCAGCAAGCTCGTAGGCGTAGGCCGTGTCGTAGGCCTCGCACGCCGGCACGGTCGATGCCAGAACATGGCTGTGGCCGTCCTGGTGCTGGAGACCCTCGCCCGCCAGCGTCGATCGCCCGGCCGTAGCGCCGAGCAGGAACCCTCGAGTCCGCGAGTCGGCGGCCGACCAGATGAGATCGCCGACTCGCTGAAACCCGAACATCGAGTAGAAGGTGAAGAAGGGCACCGTCGGGACGCCCGTGTTTGCGTAGCTCGTACCCGCAGCGATGAAGCTGGCCAGCGACCCGGCTTCGGTGATGCCCTCCTCGAGAATCTGGCCATCCTGGCTCTCGCTGTACGAAAGGAGCAGTTCGTGGTCGACGGGCTCGTACTTCTGCCCGTCGGAGGCGTAGATCTTGAACTCGCGGAACAGCGAATCCATGCCGAACGTGCGCGCCTCGTCGGGCACGATCGGCACCACGCGAGGCCCGAACCGCTCATCGCGCATGAGATCGCGGAGCAGGCCGGTGAACGCCATCGTCGTCGAGACCTCGCGCCCGGAGGAGCCCTTTGTAAGCGCGTCGAAGGCGCTCGCAGGGGGAAGCGTGAGCGGACGCCGGTCGCGCACCACCCGGCGCGGTATGGAACCGTCGAGAGCCTGGCGGCGCTCGACCATGTATTGGTACTCGGGAGAATCGGCCGGGGGGCGGTAGTACGGCGGGTCGCCGTCCTCGAGGTCGGCGATGTCGATCTCGTCCTCGAGGTGCAGCCGCTGACGCAGGTCGACGAGCTGCTCGGCAGTCATCTTCTTTATCTGATGTGTCGCGTTGCGCCCCTCGAAGCCCTCGCCGAGCGTCCAGCCCTTGACCGTCTTGGCGAGAATGACGGTGGGTGCCCCCTCGTACGCGGTCGCCGCCTTGTAGGCCGCGAACAACTTCGAGAAGTCGTGTCCGCCACGTGGCAGCTCTTCGAGATCGGTATCGCTCAGATGCTCGACCATGCGTCGCAGCCTCGGGTCGGGGCCAAAGAAGTGCTCGCGAATGTACGCGCCCGACTCGGTCGCGTAGCGCTGGAACTCACCGTCGACGGTGGTGTTCATCTTGTTCAACAACACGCCGTCGACGTCGGCCTGGAGCAGCTCGTCCCAGCGCGACCCCCAGATGACCTTGATGACGTTCCACCCGGCGCCACGAAAGACCCCTTCGAGCTCCTGGATGATCTTGTGGTTCCCTCGCACCGGGCCGTCGAGCCGCTGGAGGTTGCAGTTGATGACCCAGATGAGATTGTCGAGGCGCATCCTTCCCGCCAGCGAGATCGAGCCGAGCGTCTCGGGTTCGTCGACCTCACCGTCACCTACGAAGCACCAGACCCTGGAGTTCGATGTGTCTTCGAGACGGCGGTGTTGCAGGTAGCGGTTGAACCTCGCGTGATAGAGCGAGTTGAGCGGGCCGAGACCCATCGACACTGTAGGGAACTCCCAGAAGTCGGGCATGAGGCGCGGGTGCGGGTAGCTCGAGAGGCCCTTGCCGCCGATCTCGAATCGGAAGCGGTCGAGGTGCGACTCGTCGAGGCGTCCCTCGAGAAACGCGCGCGCGTACACGCCGGGAGCGGCATGGCCCTGGAAATAGACGTGGTCGCCGATGCCGCCGTCGGCCTTCCCCCTGAAGAAGTGGTTGAACCCGACGTCATAGAGCGATGCCGACGACGCGAACGTCGAGAGATGCCCTCCGATCCCGTCGCTGCGCTTGTTGGCTCTGATGACCATCGCTGCGGCGTTCCAGCGAATGAATGCCCGGATGCGGCGTTCGAGGTGTTCGTCTCCGGGAAACCAGGGCTGTTCGTCGGGCGGGATCGTGTTCACGTAGGGAGTGTTGACGGTTGCTGCGGTGCCGAGCTGGCGCTCCTGTCCCCGCGCGAGAAGGCGGTTCACGAGGTAGCGCGCTCGCACCTTGCCGGCCGAGTCGATGACAGCGTCGAGCGAGTCGAGCCACTCGGTCGTCTCCTCTGGATCGGTGTCGGGCAGCTGGTGCGCGAAGTGGTCGATCATGGCGCCAATGCTCGCACACTCCGACCCCGAATCGGCGCTGTGCCGGCGCGTCGCAGCCGCCGCCCATCGGGTGCGCGATGATCGCGCAGTGAGCGAGACGAGGGTGTACACCGACGGGGCGTGCAAAGGGAACCCGGGACCTGGGGGCTGGGCGTGGGTCGTCCCCGACGGTCCATGGGCTGCCGGAGCCGATGACGACACGACCAATCAGCGGATGGAGCTTGCGGCGGCACTCGACGCGGTGCGCAGGTTGACCGGACCGCTGACCGTGGTCAGTGACTCGACCTATGTCGTGAATTGTTTCGAACAGCAATGGTGGAAGGGATGGTTGGCGCGCGGCTGGAAGAACTCGCAACGCAAGCCGGTCGCCAATCGGGATCTGTGGGAGCCCCTCGTCGATCTGTATCTGGATCGTGGCGACGTTTCGTTCGAGTGGGTCAAAGGGCACGCCGGCGATGCCTGGAACGATCGTGCGGACCGGTTGGCGGTGCGGGCTGCCGCGACCCAGATTGCATCATCGGGCGATGTGCCGCCTTCGATCGAGTCGCTCGAGGCTGACACCGAGGGTCCGTCGGGTGATTCGAGCGGGTCGCCCGACTCACCCGTGCGTCCGGATCGCGACAGGCGTCTGCCCGATGGCCGCTTGGTGGCGGTGTTGGGGCATCGTCCCCCGGAGCTCGGAGGCTACGACGACACACGCACTCAACCGGCGGTGCAGAGCCGGCTCGAGCAGATACTCGCCGCGAAGGGCGAGCTCGACGATGTGGTGGTGGTCACCGGCCTTCGCCAGGGTGCCGAAGCGCTCGGCGCACAAGCCGCAGCGGCAGTCGGAGTGCCCTATGTGGCCGTTCTCCCGTTTCCCGACCCCGATGCACGATGGCCCGCCGACGTGCGGCGCCGATTCGTCGAACTCCTAGACGGAGCAGCAGTGGCGATCACGCTCGAGAGCCGACAACCGAAGTCGGCCGGGCAGGTTTCCCAGTCGTTGTCGCGTCGAGACGGCTGGCTCCGCAAGAACGTCGACGAGGCGATCATCGTCTGGGACGGCTCGGGCGGTTGGGTCGAACAGACGTGGCGGGCGTTCGACAACGCGCTCGACGGGGAGGTCTGGGTAGTAGACCCGGTCGAGTGAGAGGTTGGGTCCCCCAAGTCAGGCCTCGACGCGGCGGTAGATGCGTTTGAGCTCGCTGTAGGCGATGTTGATCTCAGACATCTGAGCCGCCGCGAGCGCAGCCTCGTCTTCTGTCGGATCGGTGAGCCGGTCCGGATGAAGCTGTTTGGCGAGCTGGCGATGCCGCACACAGATCTCGCGCCAGCTGGCCACCGGTGTCACACCGAGCTTGGCGAAGGGCGAGTCGGGGTCGAGGTCACGCTCGGGCTCTTCGGGCAATTCCTCGAGCGGGTCCTCGAACAGCGACTCGGTAGCAAAGTAGGCGTCGTATCCACCGTCTTCGGCCTTCGGCTCCTCCGGCTCCGCCTCGCGTGCATCGCGGCCGCGCTTCTTGGGCCGAGGGGCGTGTTCTATGCGGTCGCGTTCGGCCCACCACGCGTCGGCCTCACCGATGTCGACGTTGTCGTCGTCATCGTCCGCGCTGCCGCGTCGAGCGAACAGGCTGCTCTTGATCCGCCTGACCATGCCACTCCATCGGCATCGGATGGTGTCGGGTTGAGCCCACGGTCAGATTCGGTCGGATGAATCTCCCAGGGCCGCATGTTGGCGCGTCCAGGTGTGCATGGCGATGCCCGACGCCACACCGGCGTTGATCGACCGGGTCGAGCCGAACTGTGAGATGGACAGAACCCGATTGGCCGCGGCGCGCGCGGGTTCGGACAGACCGGGTCCCTCCTGGCCGAACAGCAGCAGGCAGCGCCGGGGAAGCGACTCGGTTTCGATCGGGACCGCGCCGTCGAGGTTGTCGACGCCCAGCATCGGCAGATCCAACCTGCGGCATCGCTCGACGAGATCGTCGATGGTCGCATGGTGCTCGACGTGTTGGTAGCGGTCGGTGACCATCGCCCCTCGTCGGTTCCACTTGCGGTTGCCGACGATGTGCACGGCGGCAGCACAGAACGCGTTGGCGTTTCGGACAACGGTTCCGATGTTCATGTCGCTGGACCAATTCTCGATCGCCACATGAAACGGGTGCCGACGAGAATCGAGATCGTCGACGATCGCCTCGACGGTCCAGTAGCGATATCGGTCGACGACGTTGCGAGCGTCGCCGTTCGCGAGCAGTTCTGGGTCGAGGCGTGGGTCGTCGGGCCAGGGCGTCGGGTGTGGGCCGACACCGACGCCGGCGCGAATCGATCCGAGCTCGCCGGGTGTTGGTCGCTCGCCCATGGGGGACGGTTCAGTCGCCAGCGAGCGCCTTCTTGCGCTCCAGGTATCCCTCGACCATCTTGCCGAAGCCGTGTGGGTTGTAGATGTCCTCCTCGTAGCTCCACTTCCCGTCGCCGGCGTATTTGAGAAGCGTGAAGTTGTACTCCTGGTGGAGGCTCCCGTCGCCAGGGTCGGCCATGCGGTTCCAAACCTGGCAGACGACCCAACCGCGCTCCTCGTCGATGATGTACCACTCGATGGGGAAGTGGATCATCTCGTCGTTGGGGTATTGCGCCATCGTCTTGGTGATCCAGCGGCGGATCGCCTCGCGGCCACCCATGCGGCCATAGAGGTGTTCGATGTACGTGGCGTCTTCGGTGAACAGGTCTGCCCAAGCGTCCCAGTTGCCGCTCTCACCGGCGGTACGGGCGACCTTTTGATAGTTGGCGAAGGCCTCCTCGAGTTCGGCTCGGCTCCATCGTCCCATGATCGTCTCCTCGGTCAGGTGTCCATTCTGGGCAACTCACCGGACCGGAACAACCGGGATCGAGCAGTCCGGCTTTGCCAGTATCGAACGAATGTTCGATACTGGAGTGATGCGGAGTTCAGGAGCGTCGCTGCGGCTCATCGCCGAGCAACCGACGGTGCGCGCCGACGAGTCGTCGATCGACGTCTCAGCAGCGTTGTCGTCGTTGTTGCCCGGCGGTCTGCAACGTGGCATCACGACTCGGGTCGTAGGGGATGCGGCACGATCGCTGCTCTTTGCTCTGGTTGCGGCACCGACCCAAGCCGGCATGTGGATTGCCGTCATCGGTGTCGACGATCTCGGCCTCGGGGCGACTCGCGGGTTGGGTGTTGCTCTCGAACGCATGGTCTTTGTCGAACAACCGCCGAGGTCGAAGCTCGGCCAGGCAATTGGAGCGTGCATCGGGTCCTTCGATTGCGTGGTCGTTCAGTCGGTGGGCGGTTCGCTACATGGTGCACGGCGACTGCGCGCCCGCGCTCGAGAACGCGGGACTGTGCTGATGCAACTCGGCGGTGAAGGTTCGATGTGGGGTGAGCGCGCCGACGTCGAGTTGGTCGCATCGACCAATCGGTGGGAGGGGCTTGGTGTAGGGCACGGCCATCTCGTCTCGCGACACGTCGAAGTCACCATCACCGGGCGACGTGGTGCTTCTCGGCCACGGTCGACGGCCCTCTGGCTGCCAGATGATCACGGTGAAGTGCGCGCCTTCGAGGAAACCGGACACCAGGTCGAACACGAGGTCGAACACAGGGTCGAACACGGGGTCGCGTAGGTGGAGGTCGAGCGGACGCTTGTCGTGTGGTGCCCCGATTGGCCGGTGACCGCAATGGCACTCGACCACGACGATCCGGCAGCGGTCATCGAGGCGAACCGAATCGTCTCCTGTACCGATACCGCGCGATCCGACGGTGTGCGTCGAGGGCAACGCCGTCGGGAGGCGCAGCAGCGATGTCCCACGATCTCACTCGTCGAGCGCGAGATCACTCGCGAGTTTCGAGCTTTCGAATCGGTTCTCGGTGTCGTCGAGAACTTCTCCCCGCGCGTCGAGGTCGTCAGACCTGGGGTTTGTGCGGTTGCTACCCGGGGCCCGTCGCGGTATTTCGGCGGCGACCAGGCATTGGCCAAGGCGGTCTTGGCCGAAATCTCCGGCGGCAACGACAACGTTCGCTGCCGCATCGGTGTCGCCGACGGCATGTTTGCAGCGTCCCTCGCAGCTAGAACGCGCCGCGTGTCGGTGGTCGAACCCGGTGGGAGTGGCGCCTTCTTGGCGCCACTGTCGGTCCACGCTCTCGACCGGCCCGAGCTGACCGATGTCCTCGCCCGGCTCGGGCTTCGTTCGCTGGGTGCGTTCGCCGCGCTCGATGTAGCCGATGTCATCGGTCGGTTCGGTGCCGAAGGTGTTGTTGCCCACCGCCTCGCAGCCGGGCTCGATGCCCACCCTCTGAACACGACGGTCCCCACTCCCGACCTGTCGGTCGACATCGACCTCGAGCCCCCACTCGACCGGATCGATCAGGTCGCGTTCGTCGCTCGCAGTCTCGCGGAGGAGTTTCGTGCCGAGCTCGAGCGACGAGGATCTGTGTGCACACGGATGGTCATCGAGGCCGAGACCGAACACGGCGAACGCATCGGTCGGCTGTGGCGTGAAGAGAACGGCTTCTCGGCTGCGGCGATCGTCGATCGGACCCGTTGGCAGATCGATGGATGGTTGAACGGGCCTGCCAGAAGCCGGCCGACCGGAGGGATCTCTCGCCTCGTGGTCATACCCGACGAGGTTGTAGCCGGCACCGGTCGTCAGCTCGGCTTCTGGGGTGGTGAGTCCGCTGCCGATGCTCGCGCGAAGCGGGCGGTCGTGAGGCTCGAGACGATCCTCGGTCACGATTCGGTCAAGGTCGCCGAGTGGGAAGGTGGGCGCCGGGTCGATCGTTTCCGCCTCATCTCAGCGAGCGGGGTCGATCTCGACCGCGTGCCGGCCGAAGACGAAGACCCGGCACCATGGCCTGGCACGGTGCCTTCACCTCTGCCGGCTGTTGTTCACGACATCGCGATCGGGGCGATCCTGTTCGATAGCTCCGGTGATGAGATCGAGGTGACCGGTCGCGGCCTGTTGTCGGGTGTTCCTGTGCGTGTCACTATCGAGGGACATGGCGACTTCGAGGTCGACCGCTGGGCGGGTCCGTGGCTCGTCGATGAACGGTGGTGGGACAGCTCCAGACATCATCGATTGGCGCGTATTCAGGTAGTGACCGGCGACGAGACCGCCCACCTTCTCAAGCGCCAAGGTGGCCGGTGGCTTGTCGAAGCCGACTACGGGTAGGTGCCGCAGCGGCTCCCGGCAGTGACCGCTAACGTGTCTGCACCCGACCGGGAGAGACTGGCATCGATGTCACAGGAACGTGAAGTGCTCGATTGGGAACGCTATGGCCTCGCTGTGCGCGAACTCGCACACATGGTCGCCGACGATGGGTACCGACCCGACATCATTCTTGCGATCGCACGGGGCGGGCTGTTCGTCGCCGGGTCGCTCGGCTACGCGTTGTCCGTCAAGAACCTCTACGTCATGAACGTCGAGTACTACACAGGAGTCGACGAGCGGCTCGATGTGCCGGTCATGTTGCCTCCTTACCTCGAATTCGTCGACCTCGACGATTCCACCGTGCTCATCGCCGACGATGTCGCCGACACCGGCCACACTCTCGCGATGGTGCGTGAGCATTGCCTCGGAAGGGTCGGCGAAGTGCGCAGTGCTGTGCTCTATCAGAAGCCGCATTCTGTGGTCGACTGTGAGTATGTGTGGACTCGCACATCGAGTTGGATCAACTTCCCGTGGTCGACCGAACCGCCGGTCGTCGACCCCGAGACCGCTCAGACCAAGGTCCTCGACGCCTGAAGGGGATTTCGCTTCGGAACCGGAGGTTCCGAAGCGAGGTTGCGTTGGCGGAGGATTGTCTGCGCCCCATCGCGGCGACGGCGACTAGGGCTGCGAAGCCGAAGGCAGGTACGCGGATGACGGGCTCGGCGAGACCGTCGATGATCAACAACACGAGCATGGCATCGCGCCATGGATGCGGTTCGACGATCGCTCGATAGCCCAGGACCCCGAGCAGCATCACCAAGAGGGCCAGTCCTACGACGCCGGTGGTCACGAGCGTGTGCAGCGCGATGTTGTGGGTGTGTTTGGCGATGAAGGCGATCTCGCCCTCGTATCGAAGCTGCGACATGAACACCGCGTCGGTGCCAGGTCCCGCTCCGGTGAGCGCCACATCGTCGATCGAGTGCTCGACGATGTGGGGCCAGAGCTCGGTTCGTCCCGAGATGGTCTGGATGTCGATCTGTTGGCCCGTGGCGTCGTGGCTCAGGAAGTCGAGCTTCGTATCGATGCGATCTGTAGCGAACAGCCCGGCCGCCACCAGGAGACCCAGCCCCAACAAGGCGATTCGGGCGGGGCCGCGGATCTGTGTGAGCGTCAGTAGGGCGAGCGCGGCGAGAAGCGCTGCCAGCGCTGTTCGCGATTCGGTGATCCACAATGTGCCGAGCCCGAACACGAGCAGGGCGAGGGCCGCGGCTTGGCGAACGCCACGCGATCGTACGGCGACATAGGCGGCCGAGAGGATCCCGATCGCGACGACTCGTGCGAGCTGATTCGACTCGAGCGATACGAGACGCAGGCCGTCGCCACGGATCCAGAGGCTGTCGTCGCGCAGGAGAGCAGGGATGCCGATCGCCGCGTAGACGCCGCAGCCTACGAGCAACACAACCGACACTCCGAACCATCGGCGCTTCTGTGCGATTACGACCATTGCGGCGCCGACTCCGGCGTAGCCGATGCTGTAGGCGACTCCGACCGCGACGTCGTCGCCACCGACTGCCGCAGCGAAGGACCATCCGATCCACACTGCAGCAATCCGCACCGGCAATTTGATTCCTTGGGCGAGGAGGTCGACCAGATGCGGCGCGGACAGTGCCAACAGGGCACTGCCGCTGACGATCATCGCCCAGGCGGTGAAGTGCTGCGGTGGGATCGAGCTGTCCTTGATCGTCGTGGGGTCGACCGCGGCGAGAGCGAGCGTGACAGCAGTGGCCGCAAACAGCCAACCCAGCGACTTACTCCCCTTCGTCGTCATCGGCAGGTGCAAAATCGTCGTCGTTGGTGAAACTTTGGTCTGACACCGGGGTCGCGTTGGTGAAACTTTGGTCTGACACCGGGGTCGCGTTGGTGAAACTTTGGTCTGACACCGGGGTCGCGAAACGGCGGCTTCGGAGTGCGCTGAGAAGGGCGAACGCGAGGAGGGCGGCGCCGAGGCCGGCGGAGACGGCCGTTGCGAGCTGGGAGTTGGCCTCGTCTTCGGTGGTGGCGGCGGTCACGATGGTCAGCTGCGGCCTCGTGGTCGCCAGCTGGTCGGTGAGCGAAGCGATCTCGTTCTCGAGCTCGGCGCGCCGGCCCGACGCGAACCTGAGATCAGCAGCCGAGGTCACACGTTCGGTCTCGGTGGTTGCACCATCGAAACGAGCCTGCGCGTCGGCCTCCCGACCCGACTCGGTGTCGTGTGAGCCTTCGAGTTGTTCGATCTGTGCTTCGAGCGCAGCGGTGCGCTCGGACCCGTTCTCCTCGACGAGCCACTCGGCGACCGCATCGGCAGCGGAACGCGCTGCTGCGGCGTCCGTTGCCTCGACCTTCACGTCGAAGATCGTCTGGTTGATCGGCAGTGCGCTCGACACCGAAATGACCTCGGGTTCGACCTCGCGAGCGCGCTCGAGGGCGGCCGCCGAGTTGATGAGTGCAACGCTCGACTCGATGACGGCGTCGTGGAACGGCCAACGCACCTGAAGGTCGTCGATCTGAACGCGAGCTGTTGCAACGCGCTCGGTCGACTCGGAGCTCAGTGCCCAGGCCACGGCACCGACGACTGCGCCGATGAGCAGCGAAACAATGAGTGCCGAAATCGCTGGTGAAGGTCGCGGCGTGTCGTTCATGGAGCCAAGTGAACCACAGAGGTGCATCTCGAGGGCCAGCGGAAAGGCCGCAATGCGACCTTCTCTATGCGTCCTCTAAGCGTCGACGTGGTCCGCTGTCGGCTGTCGGCGTCGATGCCACAGGACGGCGCCGATGGCGGCGCCGGCCACCACGGAACCCACGGCCAGCGCGCCGAGCGGGAACTCGTCGCCAGGCTCTTCGCCGATGCGCAACCGTGAAAGACCCGGCGGTTTCTCGAGCGAGTCCGGATCGGCACCCGAACCGGTCAGAGTCGACAGGCGCAGCGGCTCGCGGTCTCCCTTCCCGAACACCGAGGCGTCACCGTCGGCGGATTCGTCGCCGAGAGCAACGTCTCCGTCCGGCTGAGCCGGTCGAGAGGACGCCTCGCGCGGCTCGGACCGCTTCGGTGGCAGATCGCGTTCTACATTCGCCGGCTCGCCTACGGCGGTTGGGACCGAGTCGGCGTCTGGCTCGGCAGGGGTCTCCGATTCAACGACCGGTGCTGTAGTCGTCGACGTGGAGGCCGGCGCCTTCGTGTGCGGCGATTCGTACGCTCCGACGTCGGGGCCTTCGCCGCGGGGGCGGGTGCGGCCATCACGGTCCGTAGTCACCGAGCTGGCGCTCGCCGAGTCGACGGCCTGGCTGGATGCCACGAGCCGGAGGTCGCCGGCGTTCGCGTCGATGAAGTCGTTCGCCTTCGCGTCGAGGTTGCCGGGTCGGTCGATGCCGAGGTTGTTGACGACCGAGATCGAGCCGCCGGTCGTGTCCGTGAGGGGGGCACCGGTTCCGAAGACAGTGTTGTGCTCCACCACCGTCGATGGCGCGTTGACTGCGAGTCCGGATCCTGGAACGTCAACGATGACGTTGTTAACGACATGGGCAGGAGCGTCGAGGTGAATCGCACTGCCGGCTCCGCTACCGGCTGCGATCTGTCCGATCGTGTTGGCCGATATCTCCATGCCGTTCGCCGCGGTCGCTCGCACGTCGATGGCGGCCGCCGCGTTCGCACCGCTGCCCGCGATCGTGTTGTTGTGGATGCGCATTCCGTCGACAGCTCCCGCGATCTGCACCGCCTCACCGGCTGTGTCGACGATTCGACTCCCGGCAACCGAGAGACCGCTGGTGGAGCCGGTGACCACGAGCGCTGCGCCGCCCACCTGTGAAACGTCGAGATCGGCAAGCTCAACGTTGTCGGTGCTGTCGGCTGCGATGGCGTTGACGGTGGCGGAGAACGAGATTCCCGAGATCAGCAGGTCGTGTGTTGCGGCGAGGGTGAGAGCAGGAGTGCCCGATCCGACGATCCGCGCGGCACCCTGGCCAACGACCGCGATCGGCGCGTTTGCGGATCCGCCGATGTTGCCGAGGGAGGCGGCGGGATGGTCGCCAGCCAACATGACGATCGTGTCGCCCGCTTCGGCGGGCGTGAACGCCGCAGCGAGCGTCGCCTTGGCCGTCGCCGGGCTCGACCCGTCGGCGGAGTCGTCTCCCGACGGCGAGACATACCAAGTATCCGGGTTCGCCGGAGGCGCGCCCGCTGCTGCGCCTGTCGACGCGACACACAGTGCGAGCGCAGCGAATAGCGCGGCGAGCGCGGTTGCGCCTGGAGAGAAGGTCGATCGTTGCATGGTGGGTCGAGGTGGCGCGCCACCCGATTCTCCATCGGCAGGTGGACGCTCATGCTGAACAGCGGATGTAGCCTGCGGGGCCATGTCGTCATCGACGTTCGATCAAGACCGAATCGAACGTTGGTTCATTCGTCGCGGCGTCCCGCACTTCATCGATGGCTACTCTGCGCGCGAGGACATCTTGACGCGAGCGGCGCCGGTTCTCGTGGTGATAGCGGTCGCCGAGGTCTTTCTCGTGTTCGACGACCGGTTCGAGGGTTGGGCACAGGCCGGCCTCTTCGTTGTCGCGCTGTGCTTGTTGGCAGCGACAGCTGCGCTCGTCAATCGCTTTCGTGGCCGTTCGCCCTTCGCTCTGCCCGACGATGTCGGCCTTCCCGAAGTGGTCGGATTCGTAGTCGGGCCGGCCCTCGTGGCGGTCGTCGGCAGTCTCGACTTCCGGGCCTTCCCGTGGATCGTCGCAGCGCAGCTGATCATTCTCGCCGTCGTCTTCTGGATGACCTCCTACGGGGTTCCGTCGATGGCGGTGGGGGCGGTGTCCCAGGTCGTGCGGGAGCTGGGGAGCTCTCTGGTCCTCGCAGCGAAGACGCTTCCGGTCATGTTGGTGTTTTCGTTGTTCCTCTTCATCAACGCCGAGGTCTGGAAGATCGCCGACGATTGGAACCCTTGGTATTTCCTGATCATCTGCGTTGCGATGGGTTTGCTCATCTGCGGGTTCGTCGCGGCGTCTGTGAGGGACGAGGCTCTGGGGTTGGAGACCTTCGACGACTGGTTCGATGTATACCGGTGGTCGTACAACACGCCTGTCGAGGGGCATCGTCCGCTCGACGACAGTGACGCCGTCGCTACGCCCCCGCTGTCGCGGAGGTCGCGAACCAACGTTTCACTGATGCTGTTCATGAACCACCTGATGCAGGTGATCATCGTCGTAGTTGCGGTATTCGCGATCTATGTCGGATTCGGGCTGCTTTCGATCCGCGAGCTGACGATTCGGCAGTGGATTGGCGTGGACAGGGTCGACCCGGCCGACATCGTGTTCGAAACGACCTGGCTCGGGACCCGCATCATCCTCACCCATCACCTGCTGATGGTCTCGGTGTTCATATCGTTGCTGTGTGGCATCCAGTTCGCGATCGCGCAGGTAGCTCAACGATCCGAACCGACCGAGGATCTCGGTCTGGCTCAGTCGGAGATCCGCGAGTCGCTGGCTGTACGCGCCGTCTACCTGGCTTCACTGCGGGAGATGTGAGCACCGATAGCGGTCGAATTGACCGCGGTCGGTGACCGATGTCACACTGCTCCGACCGAGTGATCGAAGTGACGCTCCCAGCGAGCTCGATCACATGGCCACGGTGCCGCCGCTGGGTCGTCCACGGCGGCACCGGGCCCGAAGGGCCCGGGGCGAGTGATAGGCCCGAAGGGCCCGGTGAGTGATAGGCCCGAGGGCGCAGGGGTCGTCACGAAATTGCAACGCGCGGATGTAGACGTTTCCGACGTCAAAGGCGTGTGTAGAACGCGTGGCCGAGGGAGCTGCGCCCGTGATGAGGAGCATGGCGATGAAGACCCGCTCGTACCCGCACGACGACCCGACAACCGATCGCACCAAGGTGATACCGCTCGACCGGCCTGTGACGACGGGCCGTCGACGCTCCTATCTCATCGCTATCACCGCGGTGCTGGCGCTGGTCGCGGCCGCCTTGATACTGCTGCCCCCACACGCGGTGTCGGGCGATGCCGCGGCCGGCCCGCAGCTCGCCGACCTCTTCTTCTTCAGCGAGTAGGACGGGGGGTCTGTCCCCGCGTCCTACTCAGATGCCCATTTCGTGGTGGGGAGGGACCTCGAAACGGCCGATCGCGTCGGCGCGTCGGTGGAGCAGGTCGACGGTATCGGCCACATCGCGGGCGATGATGTAGCGACCCTCGGTGACGGATTGGACGACGAAGCGCCCAAGGTCGTCGAGATCGGCCACTACGACCTCACGACCCGATTTGGCGACGAGCTCCTTGAGCTCCTCGAAGCTCATCGATTTGCGGCCGGTGCCGCCGCGTTCGCGGGCGAGCTCGTCGGGACGGTTTCGTTGAGCGTTGAACAGGCCCGTGTCCAACATGCCGCCCGATGGATAGAACACCGAGGCCCGAATGTCGGTTCCCTCGTTGATCAGTTCGGCATGGAGAGCTTCGGTGAAACAGCTCACGGCGGCTTTGCTGGATGCATAGACCGATGCACGCGGGACCGGCGCGAACCCACCGTCGCCGCTCGACGTGTTGATGATGTGGCCTGGTTCGCCCGACTCGATCATCCTCGGCACGAACGCCGAGACACCGTTGGCAGTGCCGAATACGTTTACCCCGAAGCACCACTTCCAGTCGTTGAGCTCTTGCTCCCAGGGCTTGCCGCCACCGCCCGAGGTGACTCCGGCGTTGTTGAACAACAGGTTGCAGCTTCCTTCGGTAGCGAAGACGTCCGCGGCGAGTGCGTCGACCGACGCGAAGTCGCTGACATCGGTCTGAACGCCCCGTACGGCACCTTCGCCGCTTAGCTCGTCGACGGTCGCGTCGAGCACCGCCTGTTCGATGTCGGCGATCACGACCGATGCGCCGCCCTCGAGCAGTGCCCTGACGATGCCTTTGCCTATGCCGTTTGCGCCACCGGTGACGACGGCGGTGGCTCCGGCAACGTCGGTGACCGTCGCGGTCATGCCGGCACGTCCTCGACGACGCCTGGCGCCTGGTTGAGCGGGTTCATGCCCGGACAACCCTTTGCGCGTTCCGGGATCTCGGAATAGGTGATGGGTGTCGCGACCTCCGCCTTCGTTGGGCAGAACTGCTCGGCCAGCGGTCGCAGCGCTTCAACGTCGAAGCCATACACGCGAGCTGCGTTGTCGGTGAGCATCGCGGTCGTCTCCTGCTCGGTCATCTGAGAGAACGTGAGCCTCAGGTGTTCGTGGGTGTGCGGGTAGCTGCCCTCGATGTGGGGATAGTCGGTGCCCCACATGATCCGCTCGACACCGACTTCGCGCGCCGCCTCGGCTTCAGCGGGCCGGAGGAACGATGCTCCGATGTAACACTGACGGTTGAAGTACTCCGTCGGAGTCAGCGACATCTGCGCAACCGCTTGCCCGCCGAAGATCGACTCGCTGCCGTAGCGCGAGTGCTTCATGCGGTAGTGGAAGCTGTCGAGCTTCGCGAGGGTGTCGGGCACCCAGGCGGTGCCCGTTTCGGTAATTACGTACGGCAGATCGGGGTAGCGCTCGAACACGCCCGAGAACATGAGATGCCACAGAGCGCGCTGGGTCCACCATTGAACCTCGAGCATGAACATGGCGAGCGACGCGGGGAAGTGCTGGCCGAAGTCGGGCGTCGCGCCCCCGGCGTGGTGGTTGAGAGGCATGCCCGCGGCGGCCGCAGCCGCCCAAATCGGCTCGTAGCACTCCGCATAAAGTGGCTCGAAGGGAGAGTCCGGTGGGGCGCCTGGCACGAGGACTCCTCCGCGAAGCCCCTGTTCGGCAGCCCATTCGATCTCGGCGACCGAGCCTTCGATGTCGCCCAGGAAGATCTGAATGATGCCGGCGCGCCGCTCGGGTGCTTCGCTGACCAGGTCGGCCAGCCAGCGGTTGTGGGCTCGCAGACCTGCCCAACGGTGCTCGAAATTGTCCGAATAGGGCGGAGCCTCGAAAGCGGTCGCCGCCGGAGGCGCGAACGGCGGCTGCGTGTTGGGGAACAGCACCGCAGCGATGACTCCGTCCTCCTCCTGTTCCTGGAGGCGCCTCGCCGAGTCGTAGTTGCGGTAGCCGAACTCGTCGGGGTCGCCATCGACGCCGACCTCGAGGGGGGAACGTTCCATGTCGGCGAACAGCTCCTTGCGGCGCTCTTCGTCCTGTTCCATGAACGTCGCCCATTCATCGAACTCGGCGTGGTATTTCGATTCGAGATACGGCCGGTAGTCGCGCAGCGCTGCACCACAGTGGGTGTCGGCGCTGATGACAACGTGATGGTCAGACACTGCGATCAGTCCTTCCACTCGATGTTGTAGTCATCGAACCAGAATCGCGCCTCGCGGATGGCATTCTCGGGAGTGCGGAGCGAAAGGTCCTGGTTGAGGTCCTCGGGGGTCGGGCCGACCTCGTTCGCGATCTTGGACAGCCCGTCGATGTCGAGGTCATAGCAGCGGACCGCGTTGAGTCCGAGCAGAAGCCGGGTTTCTTCGACCGGAATCTCCTGAAAGTCGGTCTCGAGCCGTGTCACCGTGTTTGGCCACGAGCCTTCGGGATGGGGGTAGTCGGTGCCCCACATCAAGGCATCGACGCCATTGATGTATCGGCGGCGAAGCTCGACCTTGCTCATCGTCGAGGCGCCGACGAAGACGTTCTCGCCGATGTACTCCGAAGGCAGTCGCTCGATGAGGCCCTGGGTTCGGGAGGCCATCTTCTTGACCTTCCAGTTGCGGCCGCCGAACATCGCATCGGTCTTGAACAGCAGGTCACCGAGCCACCACGATCCGCATTCGACGGGCACGTACTTGAGGTTGGGGAACTTGTCGAACTTGCCCGACAACAGCAGCTGCCACAGCGGTCGGTGGGTCCAGAACGCGACCTCGAGCATGTACTGGGCCATGTTCTCGTTGTACGCCTCGGTGTCGGCTTCACCCGAGTGGGTGTGGACGACGAGTCCGGCTTCGGCACACGCCGCCCAGACCGGGTCGTAGCTCTCGTGACCGTACGACGGGTTGTCGTGCCACATCGTCGGAATCATGATTCCCCTGACACCCGGCTTGCCCGCCAGCGACTCGATTTCTTTCACGGCCTCGTCGATGCCATGGGTGATGGGGACGAGGGCAACTCCGGCCCGGCGCGGCGGGTTGGTGGCGCAGAACTCCTCGAGCCAGCGGTTGTGAGCACGTGCACCGGCCCACGCGAGGCGCGAGTCGGTGATCATGCCGGCCGACAATCCGGCACCAAACGGTGGAGACTCCATGCCGGTAACTGCGTCGCCGTCGGCGAAGATGATCTCGCCGGCGACACCGTCGGCGTCGAGGGTCTTGTCGCGGATCTCGGGGTCGTAGGCACCTTTCAGCCCGACTTCGTTCTCTCGCTCCCATTGCTCGACGTATTCGCCGTTGAGCTCTTCGACCATCGCTCGGTGTTCGTGACGGGTGGCGAGCCACTCGTCGAACTCCTCGTGGACCGCCGAGTCGAGGTACTCGCGGTAGTCCTCGACGAACAGGCCTGCGTGGGTGTCGGATGACACGATGATGTATGGGGCGTTGCTCTGATCAACGCCTTCGACGGGGTTCGGCATAGCGACTCCTATTGCACGGACTTGAACACTGTCCTAGTCTGACTTGCACACTGTTACAGTTCCGGCGAAGAAACGCAAGGCTGACGGAGCAGGGTGCAATGAGCGACACCACTACGACCGAAGGGACCGGGCGCCGCGCCGGAATCGATCGATCGGACATCGTCGCCGTCGCACTGGAGCTCGTCGAGAGCGAGGGTCCCGACGCGCTCACGATGCGGCGACTTGCCTCGGAGCTCGATGTCACGACCAACACGGTCTACTGGCACATCGGCAGTCGCGACGAGCTGGTCATCGAGGTGATCCGCGAACAGTCTGAACGCCTTGCAGCCAGACCGATTCGGGGGCGTTCGCCGCGCAAGCGCGTGATGTCGGCCGCCCGTCACGTGTATGAGTCGGCGCTCGAGAACAGGGCTTTGACTTCGTTGGCTCATCAATCGGGCACGACTTCTCTGCTCGAGCACAGACTCGAGGTGGCGCTGGCGGTCGAGCTCGAGGCTGCCGGTCTCTCGGGGGCGGAGGCGGCATCGGCTCTTCGGACGATCCTCACCGCCATCGGCGGGTTTCTCGTGCGTGCGCTGCGCGACGAATCGGCCATTCCCGACGACCTGCGCGGCACCGCTCTGTGGGCTTCGAGCGATGCCGAAGTTGATCCGGCAACCCGTTCGGCACTGGCGAGTCCACCGGACCTCGACGCTTTGTTCTCCTCAACCCTTCAGACCCTCGTCGACAGCCTCGTACCCAACTAACGGGGTCAAGTCTCACTTCTATTCAACTACAACTATCTGGGTCAGACCCTGGATGTCAGCACTCCTCCTCTGACGGATGCTCGCCATTGCTCGCCCGGGTGATCCAGTCCGGCCCAAGAACACAATTCTCCGCGCGCAACAGGTGAGTCAGTACCACGCAGAGTGGTACGGGGTCTGGGCCAGACCCCATTTGTTGTAGTTCGTCATAAGTGAGACTTGACCCCGTTAGTTGTGGACAACCAGGTGGGCCTCGTGGCGACCATTCGGCCGCCAAGCCTCACTGTGGTGGAGGATTTCGAGGCCCGAAACGAGCGTCGGGAGCTCGTCGGGTTCGACGAGGTAGTGTCGGCCGGGCTTGTCGTGGCGTTCGAGGTTGGTGGTCGTCGCGATGATGATGCCGGCGATGCCTCCCGGGGTGAGCAGTGGGCGGAGCGCGGCCAAGATGTCGCGTTGGAGGAAGTTCGCGACCACGATCACGTCGAACGGCCCGGCAGGTGGTGGGTCGACATCGAGATCGGCCTCCACGGTTGTGATTGTGAGGCCCTCCCCGCCGGCTCTTTCGGCTGCCTTGTCGAGGGCGATGTCGCTGACGTCGACGACCGTCACTTCGAGTCCTCCGCGTGCCAAGGTCAAAGCGTCACTTGAAGCGCCACCTCCTATGTCGAGCGCCCGGCCGCGCTCCGGCAGCCAAGGGCCGACGAGGTCGATCACCGCCGATCCGTGACCGGTGCCCAACCTGGCATTGGTCCACTTCGCGTTCCACCGCTCCCGATCACCGTCGGCCACTACCGTCCCTCCGCGTCGACGCGAAACCGTTCCAGGCCAAGTTTCGCGTCGGTTGTGTCGGGTTGGTCGAGCTGGGAGCATGGAGACATGCGCAGGATCGCCTTTGCGGTAGCGGTGGTCGCCATATTGGCCAGCGGAGCTGGGAGCGCGCTCGGCGGTGGAAGCTGGTTCGATCCGGTGAAGGACCGCTACGAGCCCGGCGATGAGGCGACCCTTGTCGGCTACACCGGCGGGGGAGCCTACGGCTGGATCGAAGATGGCCCGTTCTTCGGGTATTTGGTTGGCACCGACCAGTTCGGAACCCCCGATTCTGGCAGTGAGCTGAGGGAGCCCCTCGGCGAGTTAGAGCTCACCGAAACCGATCACGGCGGCTACGCACAGCTACGTGCCGCGATCACCTTCACGGTGCCCGCCGACCTCGAGCCCGGCACCTACGGTTTCGACTACTGCAACGCGGCATGCGATGAACGGCTCGGTGACCTGGTCGGCGGAGTCGTCTACGTCGGCGTCGATCCCGAGTACGACATCAAACGCTCTTGGCCGGCCGATGACCCCGAGTGGGTCCACGTCGGGGCCTCGGAGACCGCGGTACCGGACGACCAGACAGAGGGCTGGGTGTCCGACGCGGCCGCGACGACCACGTCGGCTGGGCCGACGACCACCGAGGTCGATGTGGTCGCGGCGCCTTCGGCCGAGCCAGACGAGGGCGCCGGAGTGTCGACGATGCTCGCGCTGGCGATTCCGGTCGTGGTCGTCGCCGCCCTCCTGGCCCTCATCGGTCGCCGCGACCCCGAACTACTGAAACGCTGGGCCGGCCGGGACTAGACGAACGGGTAGACGAACCGAACAGGTGTTCGATACGGTGTTCGGATGGGTTGGCAGAACCCGCCGGTGCCGTGGCAGGAGATCGAACGGCGGCTCTCGAACCGTCCCGCGCGCGCCCCGGTCTCGCATTTTCCCGGCGACGACAGGTTCGAGGCCGACGGCGGTGACAGTCCGGCATGGTCGCGCAAACGCGGCTCGTATGAGCCCGTCGAGGTCGAGCGATACCGATCAGCGACGCCCTATGCCGAGCTCCACTGCCATTCGAACTTCAGCTTCCTCGACGGTGCCTCCGATCCCGAGGAGCTAGTCGGCGAAGCGGTCCGTCTCGGCCTTGAGGCCTTGGCGATCACCGACCACAACGGGTTCTACGGTGTGGTTCGGTTTGCCGAGGCCGCCCGTGCCCACGGCATGCCGACCGTGTTCGGGGCTGAGCTGACCTGCCCCGACCCGGCGAGTGGAGTCGAACCCAACCGAACAGGCACGTTTGATCCCGCCGGTTCGCATCTGCTGGTGCTAGCGCGCAACACCGACGGCTATGCGCGTCTCGCCCGCGCCATCTCCGAGGCACAGCTCGCGGGGGAGAAGAATGCTCCGAGGCTCGGGATCGACAGGGTCACCGAGCTCGCCGGCGACTGGGCTGTGCTCACCGGCTGTCGCAAAGGGTCTGTGCCCACCGCGCTGGAACGAGATGGGCCGACAGCAGCGGCGCGAGCGCTTGCCGAGCAAATCGACCGGTTCGGGCGCGACAACGTGTTCGTCGAGCTGTGGGATCACGGCACACCGATCGATTCGGCTCGAAACGACGCGCTCGTCGACCTCGCCTTGCGGACCGGTGTCGAGGTCGTCGCCACCAACAACGTGCACTATCACGCGCCTACACGACGACGCCTAGCGACGGCGGTGGCGGCGGTGCGATCCCGCGGGTCTCTCGATGACGTCGATGGGTGGCTCCCAGCCGCCTCCACCGCACATCTTCGGTCGGGTGACGAACAGGCAAGACGCTTCGCCCGCTACCCCGGTGTCGTCGAACGTGCCGCGGAGCTCGGTCGGGCCTGTGCATTCGACCTGTCGTTGGTCGCACCTCGACTACCGCCGTTTCCGTGCCCCGACGGCCACGACGAGATGGGTTGGCTCCGGGAGCTGACCGCCCGTGGGGCGACCGGTCGCTACGGCAGTCGAGATGCCGAACGGGTGCCAGGGGCATGGCGTCAGATCGATCACGAGCTCGACCTCATCGACCGGCTTGGCTTTCCCGGCTATTTCCTCGTCGTCCACGACATCGTCGACTTCTGCCGAGAGCACAACATCCTCTGTCAGGGACGGGGGTCGGCGGCCAATTCGGCTGTCTGCTACGCGCTCGGCATCACGAATGCCGACGCTGTCTCGCTCGGGCTGTTGTTCGAGCGTTTCCTGTCGCCCGAGCGCGACGGACCGCCCGACATCGACATCGACATCGAGTCCGACAGGCGCGAGGAGGTCATCCAGTACGTCTACGAACGCCACGGGCGACACAGGGCCGCTCAGGTGGCGAACGTCATCACCTATCGCGCGAAGTCGTCGGTGCGCGACATCGCCAAGGCGCTCGGGTATGCGACCGGTCAACAAGACGCGTTCTCGAAGAACCTCGACCGGTGGAGCAGCATCGATCACCAGGACCCCGACGCCGTACCCGCTGATGTCGTCGAGCTCGCCGCGGAACTCGAGCATGCGCCACGGCATCTCGGCATCCATTCGGGGGGCATGGTCATCTGCGACCGGCCGATAATCGAGGTGTGCCCGGTCGAGTGGGGGCGCATGGCCGATCGAAGCGTGTTGCAGTGGGACAAGGACGACTGCGCCGCTGTCGGGCTCGTCAAGTTCGATCTCCTCGGCCTCGGCATGCTCAGCGCCCTTCACTACGCGATCGACCTCATCGACCTGCACCACGGGACCGCCATCGACATCGCCACGCTCGACCAGGACGACGAGGTCTACGCCATGTTGTGCGAGGCCGACTCGATCGGGGTTTTCCAGGTCGAGAGCCGCGCCCAGATGGCGACGTTGCCCAGGTTGCGACCGAGACGCTTCTACGATCTGGTCGTCGAGGTCGCGCTGATCCGGCCCGGACCGATCCAAGGCGGGTCGGTGCATCCCTATATCCGGCGACGCAACGGCCAAGAACCCGTCACCTATCTGCATCCGCTTCTCGAACCGGCACTGAAGAAGACACTCGGTATCCCGCTGTTTCAAGAGCAGCTCATGCAGATGGCGATCGATGTGGGGGGTTTCAGCGCCGGCGACGCCGACCAGCTTCGCCAGGCGATGGGGGCCAAACGCAGCCGTGAACGCATGGAGGAGCTTCGCCAGAAGCTCTATGACGGCATGGCTGAGAGAGGTGTCTCCGGTGACATCGCCGACCAGATCTGGGAGAAGCTCGCAGCGTTCGCGAATTACGGATTTCCCGAGAGCCACTCGGTGTCGTTCGCATATCTGGTCTACGCCAGCTCGTGGATCAAGCGATACTTCCCAGCGGCGTTCTGTGCGGGTCTGTTGAACGCTCAGCCGATGGGGTTCTACTCGCCGCACAGCCTTGTGCAGGATGCGCGGCGCCATGGGGTGTCGGTGCTGACCCCCGATCTGAACGCGTCGGCCGATGTGGCGACCCTCGAATGGCCCGACGGCGTCGAGCCCGAACCCGGGGTACCGGCATCGGCTGCGCCCTCCACCAGCTCCGAACGCTGGGGGGTCGATGGGCCCGCTGTGCGCCTGGGCATCGGCTCGGTTCGCCACATCGGCGACGATCTCGCATCGGCGATCGCTGCCGGGCGACCGTATGTGTCGGTCGAAGATCTCCGACGAAGGGTCGAGGGCGTGACCTTGCCGGTGCTCGAGTCGCTGGCTACCGCCGGAGCCTTCGAACAGTGCTTCGGGCTCGATCGTCGACGTGCGTTGTGGAGCGCTGGAGCGGTCGACCAGAGCGACCGTGGGCGGCTCGAGGGCATCGTCACCGGCGCCGATGCACCACAGTTGCCGGGGATGTCAGAACACGAGACGGCGCTGTCCGACCTGTGGGCAACCGGGGTGTCACCCGATGGGCACCCGACCCGCTTCATCCGTCACCTGCTCGACGAACAAGGGGTGGTGACAGCTCGAGGATTGCGATCGGTCGAGGGTGGTTCGAAGGTCAAGGTCGGGGGAGTGGTCACCCATCGGCAGCGACCCGCAACCGCGGCGGGAACGACGTTTCTCAACCTCGAAGACGAGACCGGCCTCATCAACATCGTGGTGTCGAAGGGTTGCTGGCAGCACCATCGCCGTATCGCTGGAACCGCCCCGGCCTTGTTGGTGCGGGGGCGGGTCGAGAATGCCGAAGGGGTCATCAACGTCGTTGCCGAGAAGCTCGAACCACTCGCCTCGGTTCCTTCCACCGGCTCACGCGACTTCCGTTGAACCCCTCGCACTAGGCTCACCCGGCGTGGACACAGTGATCGATGCTCTATGGGTCACCGCTGGTGTGCTCATCGTTCTCTCGGTCATGTTCTCGGCCGTCCGAACGGTCGTAGTCCCACGAGCGGAGTCGGTCATGCTGACGCGCATCGTGTTCGGCACGACGCTCAGCGCGTTCAAGCTGATCGCTCGCCGCCGTTCGGGGTTCGCTCATCGAGACCATCTCATGGCCCGCTTCGCGCCGGTATCGCTGATGCTCCTGCCACTCGTCTGGGCAGCGATCATCATGTACGGCTTCTCGCTCATCTACTGGGGATTCGGCGTCGAGCCCTACCGTGACGCGCTCGTGTTGAGCGGCTCCTCGCTCACGACCCTCGGTTTCGCCGTCACCACCGACCTGCCGACGTTGCTGATCAGCATCTTCGAATCACTCATCGGCCTCATGCTCATCGCCCTGCTCATCAGTTTCCTTCCCACGATGTACAGCCTGTTCAACCAGCGCGAGAGCGCGGTCTCGAAGCTCTACACCAGAGCCGAGGCGACCGGCGGGGCTCACACACCCACATCGCTCATCATCCGTGCCCACACCGTCGCCGGTCTCGATCAGCTCCGCGACATCTGGGAGGAGTGGGAGGACTGGTTCATCCGACTCGAGGAAGCACACACGTCGTTTCCGGCCCTGAACTTCTTCCGCTCGCCCCGCCCCGATCGGTCCTGGATCACGGCGTCGGGTCTCGTGCTCGACTCCGCTGCCATCTACGCGTCGACCATCGCCACGCAGCGTTCGCCGCGGGCTGCGCTCATGTTGCGATCGGGGTTCGTAGCGCTACGCGAGATCGCCGACCTCTTCAACATCGAGTACGACCCGGACCCGGCACCCGACGATCCGATCTCGATCAGGCGCGAGGAGTTCATGGAGGTCTACGACGATCTCTCGGCCGCAGGAGTTCCGGTCATCGCCGACCGGGAGAAGGCCTGGCGAAACTACGCAGGCTGGCGCGTCAACTACGACACGGTTCTGCTCGAGCTGTGCGAGCTGACGATGGCGCCCTCCGCTGCGTGGTCGTCGGACCGCACGCGTATCCACATCTCCAATGTGCGGATGATCGGTTGGCCACGCCGCGTTCGATGAGGTCGCCGGTAAACTAGAGGTCCGCGACGTCGAAGCCCACCGGAGCGGCTTCATCGATTCGAAGAGCGGGATCTACCTCGAAATAGCCGGCGCGCTTGAAGCCGGAGATCGCGGCGACAAGATTGGTCGGCACCGACTCGAGTCGCTGGTTGTACGACCGCACGTTGCCGTTGTAGATGCGACGGTTGGCTTGGATGCGATCCTCGGTGGTCACCAGCTGGCGCTGCAACTGGAGGAAGTGTGTGCTCGCCTTCAAATCCGGGTATCGCTCTGAGACAGCGAACAGCCCGCGAAGGTTCGATACGAGAACGTTCTCGGTCTCTGCCTGGTGGTCGGCGGTGCCGTGGTCGTCGATCGCCGCCGCCCGAGCCTGCATCACCCGGTCGAGGGTCTGTTGTTCGTGGGCGGCGTAGCCCTTCACGGTCGCGACGAGGTTCGGGATGAGGTCGTAGCGGCGTCGCAGCTCGGTGTCGATGTTCGACCAGGCGTTCTCGATCAGCTGGCGCTGCGCCACGAACCTGTTGTGGGCGACGATGAAGGCGAGCGCCACGATGCCGATCACGATGCCGATGATGAGATACGCGTTCACGTTGAGCCTCCACGATCATCATCGGCACGATGGCGGCTGACCTGAGGCAGTCGCCTCTGTGTCTGCGCTCTGCTCACCGTCGGCGTGGAAGCCCCACCCAGTGCGGTCCGGGTCCGCGGCGACCGGTGTCAGGCACCGAGCGCAGGGCGCGCGTGGACCAGGGTTTCTTTGCGCTCGGTGCCTGACACCACTGGCATTGCGGCGTCAGCCGGAGTGGGTGCCGGTGACCGAGGCGACGTCGGTGGCGTTCTGTTCGATGAGCCCGACCACCGCATCGGGGGCGGTTTCGGGATCGACGACGACCTGCGTGTCGAGCGCGTACAGCGAGAACACGTAGGTGTGTGTCTGCCCAGCTGGTGTGTCGGGCCCCTGGTAGGCCGGTTCACCGTCAGTGCCAGCGTGGACGACCGCATCCTCGGGGATGCGCGAACCGATCAGGCCTTCGCTATCGGTAGGGATGGCGGTGACCACCCAACGGATCTCGTCCTCGGCGCTCGCGTCGCGCATGACGATCGCCAATTCGGCGGTGCTCGGCGGGGGAGAGGTCCATTGCAGCGGCGGCAGCGAATTCCCACCCGACAGGGCATGGAAGTCTGGAATCACCCCACCTGGCTCCCAAGTCTCGGACATGACTGCAAAGCCACCCCGAGCCGTGACCTGCGGTTCGAGCGACACCGTGTCGAGGGTCGCTCCGGTGTCGACCGAGGCAGCATGGCCGAACTCGGCCGGGGGGCGAAGCTCGGTGCCCGAGGTCGAACACGCGGCGAGAACTGCACAACCAAACGCGAAGGCGAGCGCGCCCGCCCGCCGAGTCACTGCGGCGGAGGTGGAAGCTGAGATCCGGTGGACTCCGGCTCCTCACCGGTGAAGAGTTCGGCGACGCCGGCGAGTGAACCGAGCAAGGCGCTCATGTCGGCGGGGAGGAAGATCTTGGTGGCGTTGCCGGCCGCGACGCCCTGAAGGGCCTCGAGGTATTTGATGGCGAGCAGGTCGTTGGTCGGCCCACCTTCGTGGATCGCGTTGTACACCGTGGTGATCGCCTGCGCCTCGCCCTCGGCGACGGTGAGCTGGCGGTAGCGCTCGGCGTCGGCAACCGCACGCACAGCCTCGGCCTCGCCTTCGGCTTCGAGAACCTGACTGCGCTTCTGGCCTTCGGCCTCGAGAATCGACGACTGGCGTTCGCCCTCGGCGCGCTGGATCGCCGCTTCGCGCTCACCTTCGGATTCGAGGACTACGGCGCGGCGGGTTCGTTCGGCCTTCATCTGTTCGTGCATGGCGTTCATGACGTCGGCGGGTGGATCGATGCGCTGGATCTCGACGCGGACCACTCGGACGCCCCACTTGTCGGTGGCGTCGTCGAGGATCTCGCGCAGGGCGGCATTGACGCGCTCGCGGCTGGTCAACGCGTCGTCGAGGGTCATCTCGCCGATGACGTTACGGAGGTTGGTCTGAGCGAGCTTGGTGACCGCCAGGATGAAATTGGCGACGTTGTAGACCAGCCGCTGGGGATCGGTCGGTTCGTAGTAGACGACGGCGTCGACCGACACCGCGACGTTGTCCTCGGTGATGACTTCCTGAGGGGGCACGTCGATGACCTGCTCGCGCATGTCGACCTTCTGAAGGGTCTGCACGAGCGGCATGATGAACCGCAGGCCCGGATCGACCGTTTCGCGGTACTTGCCGAGCTGCTCGACGATGCCGCGCTGGTAGGGCCGCACGATGCGCACACCGACGGCGACGTAGACGAAAAGGACGAAGGCCAGTACGACCAGAACGACCAACAGGGTCATGACACTTGCTCCTAGGTGTTCGCCCCTGGGGGCGGTGGGGTTGTCGACACGAGAACGCGGGTGCCCTCCACGTCGACGACGTAAATCTCTGTGCCGGGCGAGATCGGGGCGCCCGAGGCCGACTGGGCCCGCCACTCCTCACGCTCGACGCGGACCATTCCGAGTTGGTCGGAGCCTGGAATCGCACCGATCGCGACGCCCTTGGCGCCCACCAGCCTGCGCGCACCGATGCCCTCGGTGACGCCTTGCTGGTTTAGGCGCTTCGCAAGCGGCCGCATCGCGATGAACGAAACGAGCGCGACGACGAAGAAGGCCAGCCACTGGCCGGTCACCGACACGTCGGCGAAGGCGAGGATGGTCGACACACCGGCGGCGACACCGAACGGGAGAAGGAAGAACGACCCGGCGGTTGTCATTTCGCCGACGATGAAGGCTGCTGCCGTCGCCATCCAGATCCATTGCCAGATCTCGGGATTGTCCACCGGCTACTGGTTCCTCCTGCTCGACGCCACTCGGAGATGATCTCGCGGTGCGCCTCGCGTGCTCGACATTACTTCTTCTTTCGTCCGATCTGTGGGCTTAATGAGGAACGGGTGGCCGCCGTCGTGCGCCAGCTTCTGTCGGGGTTTGTTCCCGTCTCCAACGAGGCGCGGCCGCGTTAGATTTGTCGGTCTGTGAAACCGAAGCTCCTGACCGTTCACGCTCATCCCGACGACGAGGCCAGCAAAGGGGCTGCGACCGTCGCGAAATACCGGTCGCTGGGCGCCGACACGCTGCTCGTGTGCTGCACCGGCGGCGAGGCGGGCGACATCCTGAACCCGGCCATGGATCGCGAGGAGGTGCGCAACAACCTCGCCGAAGTGCGACGAGGCGAGCTCGACGCTGCCGGTGAGGTAATCGGGTACAACCACATCGAGATGCTCGGCTACCGCGACTCCGGCATGCCCGACTCCGAGGAGAACTCCCATCCCGACGCGTTCGCCAACGCCGATCTCGACGAGGCGGTCGGCCGTCTCGTCGAGATCATCCGCTCGTTTCAGCCTCACGTGATCGTCACCTACAGCGACGACCAACAGGGCTACCAGCACCCGGATCACATACGGGTAAACGACGTGTCGGTTCCGGCGTTCGATGCAGCCGGCGACCCTGATGTGTACGTCGACGCGGGGGAGCCGTGGACTCCCCTCAAGATGTACTACACGACCTGGTCGCGCAATCGCATCGAGGCGATGCACGAGCGTTTCCTCCACCTAGGGCTCGATTCGCCCTACGACGACCGGTGGTTCTCCCGACCTTCCCGAGACCACGTGATCACCACGCGCGTGCACATCGGCGACTGGTACGGGGTTCGCTCCGAAGCCCTTCGGGCCCATGCGACCCAGGTCGATCCCGAGTCGCCGTTCTGGTTCGGCCTGCCCGACCACGAGGCTGCCGACGCCTACCCCTTCGACGACTACGAGCTGGCTCAGTCGAGGGTCGAAACCGACGTGCCGGAGGATGATCTGTTCGCCGGTATCGATTCACTTCTCTGGGATCGCCCGCCGATCGGAACGCACACATGAGCGACTTCATGACCGACGCGTGGGTCGAACGCTACGCAGAAGAAGCTGCGTCGCTGCCCGAGCTCAAAGGTGCCAGCGCTCGTATCCAGTACGTCATCGACGGCACCGCTGAGGGTAAGAAGCGCTGGTTCGAGGTCATCGACGACGGTGTCGTCGTCGAAGCAGGCGTCGGGAAGGTCAAGGAGCCCGACTGCACCATCACTTGGAAGCTCGACATCGCC
The DNA here is from genome assembly GCA_965216815.1 of Acidimicrobiales bacterium. GTDB lineage: Bacteria > Actinomycetota > Acidimicrobiia > Acidimicrobiales > SHLQ01 > JADFOM01. The sequence continues at coordinate 2,139,973 of OZ244202.1, forward strand.
GAAGCCCTGTTCGCCGGCGAGTATTCCCACGATGTCGCGTTCATGCGGGGACGCACCAAGGTCGAGGGTGACTATCCGGTGTGGATCGATCGGCTCCACCCTTGGCACAACAGCGAGCCGGTCAAGGCGCTGCGAGCTGCGCTGGTTTGAGCCGTTAGGCGGCGTCAATGCGACATGTGTCAGGCACCGAGCCCAGAACGCGCAGGGACCAAGTTCACTTTGGGCTCGGTGCCTGACACCGGTGGGTTGGTGCCTAGTTGCGCATGAGGTCGGTGAGCGCCCGGTAGCTGGTGCGTTCGATGCCGGCATCGGCGAGCAGATCGAGCACGGGTGATGGTTCCCGAAGTAGTTGATGGTGCGAAATGCACTCGTCGGCTTTCGGGTCGAGTGCCCGTAACTCGGCGGTATCGACCGCAGGGTGGAACACCAGGTCGGTGACTCCTGGTTGGAGAGCATCGACCGTGCGGTTGATGGTGTCTCGATCGGCGTTGCGGATAGGCACCACGTGGTCTGGGGCCACGATGCCCGCTTCGGCTGCGAGCGAGCGAAACGGGAATCCGGCGGCGGCCTCTGCATCGGCGGCCTGCAGCCGGACGGGCAGCCGATGGTGGACCGCAACGTCGACCAGCACGTCGAAGAACTCGGGACGCTGCTGGAGAGCGAACAGATGCGTGCTCAGGTGGGTGGGGTCGAGGCCCCAGAGCATCGCACGCTCGACCTGCGCGCGGCACTCGCGCCTCAGCTCCTCGAGGTCGGCGTGGTCCCAGAGGTCGGCGACCGTGCGGGGGAATCCTCCGTCGCCATCGAGCAGAGACGGGGCGGCGGTGAGTGGACCCCATCGCATGATGTCGTTGTCGGCGTTGACGGTGAGCTGAACACCCACGTCCTCGCCGTCACAACTCATGACCGCGTGGCGCGCCCAGGGGCAGGGGACAGCGACGTCGGCTGAGGTTGCCGGTCCGCTCCGTAGAGCCTCGTAGACTCCGACGTTCGCGGAGTGCGAGCGGCCCAATACCTCGGCGGACACGATTACGACCCGGTCGGCGTCGATCCCGAGTCGGTCAACTAGGTCGCTCACCTGCTGGACCCTATCGGTCGGCCGGTGTTCAGGGGCATGCCTCCCATTGACCAGCGCGCGCTTCACGGGCCTCGATTTCGAGGCGCGCGAACAGGCCTTCGAACGTCGTGTTCGGTTCGTATGAAAGTGTTGTGGCGGCGCCGGAGGAAACGAGCTCGGCGTTGACGAAGAGCCCGTCGTCGCTGCGGAACACATAGCCCAGGAGCCGGCGATAGCGGTCGCGGGCCTCGGCGCCGATGACGACATCGACCTCGGCGCCGGCGGGCAGCAGGGCGTTGAGCCTCTCGCTCGCTTCGGGTCCGAAGCACTCGACCGGACGGCCGGGCGCAACCGTTTCGGGCGTGTCGATGCCCAGGAGGCGGACGGTTTCGTGGTGGCCGGTGAAGTCGACGACGATCGTGTCGCCGTCGACAACCTCGACCACAGAAGTGGTCGGCTCGCTCGGGGCGGACCGGCATCCGGCGGCCAGCGCAGCGCCGAGAGCGAGTGCGGCGACGAATCGTCGGCGACGAGGCGATCGCAATTTCGTGTGGCCGATCAGGCGGCCTGGTGGTCGGGCTGGGCTTCGGCGGCGTCGGCGAAGCGATTAGGGGTTGCGGCGAGCACAGCACGGGCCCGTGCGATGCCTCGTCGGCTGATAGCGCGGGTGCGGTCGTCGAGTCTCCAGCGGTAGCCCCCATCGAGCAACGAGAGCTGCTGGCGATCGACCCGGCCGCCACGGCGAGGTCGGCGAGAGCGGGTACTGTTGCGTGGGTGTGTATCAACCGCAGCCGCTGCGATGGTGCCCGAATCGTCGCGGCGCTCCGCGTGCTGTGAGGACCCTGTGGGCTTGTTCGATGTACTCATGAGAACATCATGACCAAGGGGTGTGACAGTCCTCGTGCGGCCCGCCAGATCGGCGCACGCATGGTGTTCGCAGCGACACTCATCGTGGTTGCCATGCTTGCGCCCATCCCCGGGATTCCGGGGCTTTCCGGTTCGATCGAGGCTGCGTCGGCGGCTGGCCGACCACCCGTGTACCCCGGTCAGCACCCCGACCCCGAGGTGATCCGCGGCCACGACGGCATCTACTACGCGTACGCCACCAACCACGGCGTATTCGGGGTCACAGGCGACGCCAACGTCCCGGTCATCGGGTCGGGAGACCTCAACACCTGGACCCAGCTCGGCGATGCTATGCCCACGGTCGGCTCGTGGGCCGAGCCGGTCGGCTGGAACTGGGCGCCATCTGTCGAAGCGATCGGCGGTCGCTACGTCCTCTACTACACAGCCCATCACGCCTCCACGCGTCGCTTCTGCATCGGACGGGCCACGTCGGCGCTGCCGCGCGGACCGTTCGTAGATACCTTCGGTGCGCCACTTCTCTGTGGGCACAGCGGGGGAAGTGCGGTCATCGACCCGTCGGTCTATCTCCACGGCGGGCGAGTGTTCTTGTACTACAAGCTGTTGGGGTCGTCGCGCCAGCTCCACGGCGTTCAACTGACGGGTGACGGCCTTCATTTGGCCGGCGGGACTGTCAACATTTTGAACGCGAGCCAGCCGTGGGAGCTACGCACCGTCGAGAACCCCGACATGGTGTGGGACGACGGACGCCACTTCCTCTTCTACAGCGGTGGCAGTTGGCGTAATTCGTCCTACAGCACCGGAGTTGCGGTCTGTGAGTCTGCGCTCGGTCCGTGCGATCCGATCACCCGTTGGCACCAGTCGGACGACCACGCGTCTGGGCCCGGCGGCGCTTCGATCTTCACGACCCCTGGGGGCCAGCGCTGGATGGCCTATCACGGGTGGCGCAGCGGGTCGCGTCAGATGTTCATCGATTCGGTCGACTTCGGGCTGTTTGGACCCTTCCTCAGCGGTCGCCCATACCCGATCGGTCCTCCCAATCCCTACTCACCGATCGGATCGCTCGACGTCGCCCACCGCATCAAGGGGACACGCATGGCAAGGGTGGCCGGATGGACGCTCGATCGCGAGAGCGATCATCCGATCGACGTGCACGTCTACGCGAACGAGCGCGGTTACGCGTTCACCGCCTCCAACCGGCGGCCAGATGTCGCTGCGGTCCATCACCGCGGCCCACGGCACGGCTATGACATCGCTGTTCCGTTGACCCCTGGGAACAACCGTATCTGCTCCTACGGCATCAACATCGGTTTCGGTGGCAGCAACCGTCGCCTCATGTGCCGCGACGTCGAGCTGGTCGAGCACGTGCCTCGTGGGACCATCGACCGCATCGATATCGGCCCTGAGCGAAGGGTGACCGTGTCGGGTTGGGCGATCGATGACGACACCCGTGCGCCGATCGAGGTGCACATCTACGTCGACGGCGCGAGTGTCGCCGGCACGACCGCCAACCTGCCGCGCCCCGACGTCGCGGCGGCCTTCGGTCTCGGAAGCCGACACGGCTACGGCGTAACCTTCCGGCTCGCACCTGGGCCCCACGAGATCTGCGCGTGGGGTCTCAACGACCTCGACTCTGCGCCGAACAACCGCATCGCGTGCCGGTCGGTCACGATTCCCTGACCGAGCGTTACGCTCCTGCGCCGTGGACACTGCTGCGTTCCTCGGCCTCGAGCGGGTAGACGACAACTCCTTCGCCTTGCCGGTCACCCCCGAGGTGTGTTCGGGGTTCGGTCGGGTGTTCGGCGGGTGTGCGCTCGCCGCTGGGGTTCACGCGATGCAGGAGGTCACGGGTCGGGCAGCGTCATGGGCTGTGGGTCAGTTCACGAGCCATGCGGAGCCGCCGGAGCGGCTGATCTTCACCGTCGACGAGTTGGTTTCGGGTGGCCGAACCTCGCAGGTGCGTGTTATCGGGAGCGTCGGTGATCGCGAGGTGATCGGCATCATGGGCGCGACCGGCCAGGCTTCGGCGTCGGACTCGGCGGTGACAGAAGCCGGTGTGTGGGTCGAGCCTCCGGAGGTGCCCGAGCCGTCGGCTTGCCCGGAGCGAACGATGAGGTCGGGGCCGATGACGACCGTCGCTTCACGCTTCGAGCAGCGACTCGCCATCGGACGAACCGACCCGTCCGGTCCTCCGGTCGCGGATGGCCGTACGGCGTTGTGGTCGCGGCTTTCGGAGGACATCAACGTCGATGCCGGCGTCCTCGCCATCATGGGCGACTACGTGCCGTTCGGAGCCGGTCAAGTCCTCACCGAACCGGTCTCGAGCATCAGCCTCGACAACACGATCCGGTTCGCCGACCTCGTCGAGACCGAGTGGGTGCTGCTCGACATCCGCATCGACAGCGTCACCAACGGCTACGCACACGGCAACGTTCACCTCTGGAGCGAATCAGGGAAGCTGCTCGCGACCGCCAGCCAGACGGCTCAGCTCCGCAGCTGGAGGGGTTGAGTGAGTAGCATCGTCCGCCGCGTGGCGGGCGTTTCGGACCGTTGGGGTACCGTCGAATACCAGCCGCAGGGCTCGCTCACAGAAGGATCTTGAATGCTCCATTTCGTCGTCGCCGTCCCGAAATCGAGATGGAGACGAAAGTCACCGAAGGTTGATGCGCTGCTGCAGAGTTCGGTGTGTGACACGCTGCCTGGAGCAGCAGGTCACACGTATTGGTCGTCGCAGCGGTCTCGTGTCAGCTTCGCGGGGTGGACCGACGAGTCGTCGCTGCCCTGGAAGGTAGACGCGGAGCGGCTCGTGGCTGTTGCCGGACAGCCCGTCTTCATCGATGGTCGATCGATGGATCGGGCGCAGCGACTCGAATGGCTGGCTCGGCCGTCGACTGAGCTTGCTCACGACTTGGCGAATGCGCACGGCCCGTTCGCAGTTGTGAGGATCGATGCTGGCGGGTCGGGCGAAATCATCCTCGACCCGTTCAGCATTCACAACGTCTATCGAGGGGAGACGGCAAGGACGACCTACTTCTCCAACAAGACAACTCTGATCGCAGCTGCGATCGAGGTCGAGACCGGTCTGAGGCCCGACGCCGACCCCGCGGCGCTGGCAATCGTCACGACGATAGGCCACATGGTGGGTGAGATGACCGGCTATAGCGGCATCGAATGCTTGCCGTTTGGTCATGGGGTGACTATCGGCGGTAGGCGCGCTTCGGTCACCAAAACCAGGTCCGATCCATGGGAGGTCGACATCCGTCCCGAAGGTCCGACAGGTGAGACGCTCGACGAACTCGAGGCGCGTGTTGTGGCGTTCATCCACGAAACGATCGATCGCTTTGATGAGCACCCGATGGCCGAACTGACCGCTGGGCGCGATTCGCGGCTGGTCCTGGCCATGCTCGCTCAGGCACGCGTGCTCGACAGGGTCACGTTCTTCACGCGAGGCGGCGAGTCGACCCCCGACTTCGAAGGTGCTGTTGAGATGGCCAATCGTCTCGATCTCGACTTCACCCGGACTTGGTGGCCGGTCCCGCTCGATGGATTTGTCGACTACTACGAACGGCATGTCGCTCGCGTGGCAGGTCAGCTCGGGGCATGGGAGTCGAGCGAGCGTCGAGGGATGGCGGGACCGACGTTCTCGGGGCTGTTTGGCGAAACTCTCCGCGCAGCGTTTCCTCGCCTCAGCGGTCTGGGGGATGTAGATCGGATCCGTTCCAACTATGAAAGGACGGCGCGTGGGCGGGCAGGCCCACTGCGGGGTCACGTGCTCGAGCAGGCGATCGAGACCCTTGTTCTCCATCTGCTCGCGCCGCTGGACGAGGGCTACCCGCCGGAGGTGCTTGGCGACATCTTCTACGTCAAGCACCGCATGCGGCGTTGGCTAGGCGCGCAAAACGAGCGGCACATCGACCACTTCTACCCTCTGTACGTCGACGGTCTAGCGAGGGAGGCGTTCCGGTGGGGTCCAGCCGCGCGTGTTGAGGACAGACTTCGCATCGCCCTCATGGAGCGGGCCGACTTGGGCCTCGACGACCTGGGATTTGGTAAGCCCGACAAATCGGCGAAAGTCACGAAGACCAAGCAGTCGGGTCGGCATCCCGCGGCGAAGCTAGGGGACGGTGCAGGCTTGACGATGGCGAAGAGCCGGGCTGCCTCCGACATGTCGACACGGGAAGATGCAATTGCCTCGATATTCAGCCAGGCCCAGGCGTCACCAGGGTTCGACATCGTCGACAGCGACGCGTTCGCAGAGATGCTGACGAACTACGACGAGCTGACGACAATGGAACGCATTCGACTTCATTGGGCCCTGACGCCGATAGTGTGGATGCGCTGAACACTTGACGGCGCCGTCTGCGACCCCATGAACCGTGACTGTCATTCACGGGTCGTTGTCAGGGAGCTTGACATCGCACTCGCTAATGCTTGGGTTGAAATTGACTGCACCTGCATTGATGAAGTCCGTGGCTGATACAAGCTGAGTTCCCTCGTAGTCATAGTTTCTGCCTTCGTTTTGGCTTGAACTAAACGACGGAGGCGTCGGAGTTGAGGCATAGCGGGGCTGGTACTGGTCCGAGTAGTCGTGAGATTCGACTAGGGTCCATTCATTGCACTCTGACGGAGGTCCGCCGAGAGTTTCTCCCAGAAATACGCCGATTTGTTGTGTATTCATTGTAGCGATCGTTCTAATTGAAATAGTTCTGCCACTAACGTGAACACCGTGGTTGCCACTATTCGTGATGCTATTGATCCAGATCCGCCAATCTCGATCCTCCTCGACTGACGATCCTTGGAGATTGTTATAACCCGTGATTCCATCTCCCAAAACTACCTGGCCACCGCTGCTCCACCATTCAGAGTTGCGCGAGACGTTTGAGATCGTATTCCAGTAGACATTAACCTCGTCGGATCGAAACAGAACGATTCCAGCCGTCGCTGTCTCGTCGATCTCGTTCGCGATGATAGAGACATCCTGTGCGTTGTTGAGGTCAATGCCTGCTGAGAACGACGACCAGTCGCGCGGTGAGTTGGAGCGGCCCTCCACCGGGTGAAGGCCTGAGTACTCGAGCTTGTTGTTTTGAACGAGGGTTCTTTCGCTCAGCTGCCCTACTTCAACGAGGTGTGTCTTGGCCCTGGCGGTGCCGGGTGAAGGGTTGGCTGCCACGCCGATGTCGTGCCTTGTCCGGCGAACCAAATTGCCGCGGATTGTCACGTCATCGGCCCCAACGTTCGACTCGATTCCCCGCCATGCAATGTTGTTAGCATTTAGTCGCAGATCTTGCGCGACTGTATCGCTGGACAGTTTTACCATTGGTGTGTCTGTAGGAAAGGTCGCGCTTGGAACTATCTGCTGCTGCTCAAAACCAGTTGAACCACGCTTTCCTCGGAGTCTGATGCCGGATGGGACGGACAGGGGTTGGTCGATTGTGTAGGTTGCATCGGCGCGCAAGCGGACGTCCTGGTACTGATCGCAGGTGCTCAGGGGCTGGCCGAGGAAATAGCAGAGAAGCGCCCGCCTCCACTCTGCGAGCGAGAATGCATCCTCGAACGAGTCACCTGGATAGACGTCCGTGATGTTTGCCGGATCTGACGCGATCGAGGCGTTCCAATCCTGGTAGCTAGGGCTGGGTAGGTCTACAGGGGCAAAGGCGGTGGCTGGCGGGGGGTCAGCCGCTGCAGACCCAACGTTCCACAGAGCCAGGGCCGCGAGTAGAGCTGTGACCACGAGTAAGCGTCGTGCGGGCATCGTTGGGGCTCCTGAACTAGCGACGTTGAGGGTGGGCTTTTCAGCGTCAGGGTAGCACGCACCGTGGTAGCAGGTTCCTCGTTGGTCGACACAGTGTGGGCGCGAAACCTCTGCTATCTGAGCATGGACGAACTCAGCACACCGCGCGACACTAACCCGGTATGCCGAACTCAAGGCCTGACCACCGAGCATCGGCCTTGACCGGTCCAACTGCGATTTCGTGGGAGTGGCTCAACCCGATGTCAGGGGAAGTGGTTGACGTCTGCAATGTAGGGATCGCGGCATCGACCTGCTCGTTTACCGAGGAACACTACGCATCGACCGCGGCAGGGCTGCCCGTCGAGATCCTGATCTTCGACTTCGACTGACCAGGAGCATGATGCAACGCCACGGCATGACGGTCCCGTTCGACGGTCCGCTCCACACTCAACAGGAGCGGTTCGAGGAGCTCGAGTCGCTCGGATACACCGACGCCTGGTCGGCCGAGGCCAACGGCCACGACGGTCTCACGCCGCTCGCACTGGCCTCGCAGTGGGCGCCGTCGCTGCGTCTCGGCACAGCGATCCTTCCCGCGTTCACCCGGGGACCGGCACTCATGGCGCAGTCCATTGCGACCATGGCCGATGCTGCCCCGGGTCGATTCGTCGCCGGCATCGGGTCGTCGTCGAATGTCATCGTCGAGCGCTGGAACAGCATCGATTTCGACGAGCCGTTCAAGCGCACTCGCGACATGGTTCGGTTCCTTCGAACGGCCTTCTCCGAGGACAAGGTCAGCGAGGACTACGACACGTTCTCGGTCAAGGGCTTCCGGCTAGGAGTGAGACCAGAGGAGCCGCCGAAGATCCTCGTCGCCGCCCTGCGCGAAGGCATGTTGCGCATGGGTGCTTCGGAATCGGACGGGGTCATCGTGAACTGGCTGAGCGTCGATGACACAGCACGCGTGCGCGAGATCGTCGACGATGCGGCACCCGACGGGACTCGACCCGAGATCGTGGCCCGACTGTTCGTGTGCCCGTCGGACCGGCGCGACGAGTTGATACCACAGGCCAGATACGCGGCAGCCGCCTACCTCAACGTGCCCGTGTACCGAGCGTTTCACGAGTGGATGGGTCGAGACGATGCTCTCGGCGAGCACTGGGATCAGTGGGAGGCGGGTGATCGGGCGGGGGCGCTCGACAAGATCCCCGAATCTGTCGTCGACGAACTGGTCATCAACGGCACCGTCGACGAATGTCGAGACCACATCGAGCGCTATCGGGCCAACGGCATCGACACGCCGGCGTTGATGATCCTGCCCCTCGCCGGAATCGACACGGCCGAGGCGGTCCGCTCACTCGCGCCGTAGCTGCTGTGTCGCCGAAATTGAGAGGATCAGCATCGAATAGCGATGCCCAGGCTCTCAATTTCGGAGATCTCGCGTAGTCAGGCGGTGAACTGGCGTTGGATGCCTCGCATCGCCTCCAGCCAGCGCTCGCGATCGCCGGCGCGGTTCTGCTCGTAGCGCGCAACCTCGGGGTGGGGCAGCACGAGAAACCGTTCGGCTTCGATCGCCTCGACGACCGAATCGGCAACGTCCTCGGGCTCGATCACTCCTTGGGCCCTGACCGTGTCGGCCGCCAGGTCGCCGATCCCGTCGTTGAGCAGCGGCGTGTTTACGCCCTGCGGGCACAGACACGACACGGTGATGCCGTCGTCGGCGTGTGTTATCGACAGCCACTCGGCGAGGCCGACCGAGGCGTGCTTGGTGACCGCGTACGGCGCCGTGCCGAGGTTGGTCAACAACCCCGCGGCCGAGGCCGTGTTGAGGAGATACCCACCGCCGCGTGCCGTCATGCGCGGGATCAGAATGCGAGCGGCATAGACCTGCGACATCACATTCACTTCCCACGTGGTCTGCCACTCCTCATCCGGAGCCTCCGCGCCCCCACCGGTGCCGACGCCAGCATTCGAGCAGAACAAGTCGATTGGCCCGAAGTCGTCCTCGATCTCGTCGATCACCGCCTCGAGTCGACGTTCATCGGTGACATCGCAGGCGAACGCAGGCATGCCGAGTTCGTCGCCGAGCCAGCCGACCGCCTCACCATTGCGGTCCAGAAGAGCAACCGTCGCTGCCTTTTCGACACAGAATCTCGTGGCGAGAGCTCGGCCGATGCCACTTGCCGATCCGGTGACTGCAACGACTTTGCCTTCCAGCTTCATGTCCGCATCCTGCCATTCGAAGGCCTGGTCGGGCTATCCGCCTGGGTCCCGCGCACCGAATGCACAGGCCGATGGCCTCAATCGCGGTACCTCGGTCCAGAATGCTGGGTAAGGTGGTCGAAGCACCAAGCTGTGCCCGCAGACTGGAGGATCAGGCGATGACCGAAGCAAAGTCCGTCGATGAAGCGCTGTCCATCATCGATCGTGGCCTGCGCGAGATGCAGAGCCGCGAACTGGTCTCCACCGCTGAAGTAGCCGATCTCCTGCTCGACGTCCGCCTTCAGCTCTTGAAGCCGTTCGAGCCCGAAGTAGTGGTCGAAACCGCTTCGGGCGTCAACTGATCACCTGGCGAACCTCGACCGCACCCGACGTCTCATAGCCCTCGCTGCGACACCGAGGGCAGCCCCGATCACCGCACCGCCGATGACGTCGGATCCGTGGTGGATGCGTACGTGGATGCGACTCGTCGCGACGATGACCGCGGTCGCTGCGTAGGCCGGCGCCCAGCGTGAGTTCTCGCCGAGCAGTATCGCTGCCATGGTTGCGCTGCTCGCGTGGCCGCTCGGGAAGCTGCTCGTCCGGGGCTGGCGGAGATTGTGCGGACGGTCGGCCTGGTCGACGACCGGTCGGCCGCGCCGGAACAGCGACTTGATCGGCCCGTTGACCAGCGCCGATTCGACGCCCAGCGCGGCGCTGAGTTCCACTGCCGAGCGGAGACCAGCTGGGCCGAGCCCCTTCGCGAGCCCGAGGATGTGCCAGATGAGGCTGAAGTCGCCGAGCTCGGAGGCTGTGTAGAACACCCGATTGGCCACCGGGTTTGAGCGAAGCGGCTCGAACGCTGCGTCGACGGCGTCGTCGAAACTATCGATCGGTTCGCGCAGGCGGGAATCCACGGCCGAGGACGTTAGCGGAACCCGCCGGACCTACTCGTCGTCGGTGTCGCTGATCCAGGGCCTGATCCGACCGAACGGATCGTCGAGCCAGTCGGGGATCGTCGCTGCGGGCGATGCCCCTTTGCTGTCAATGGCGGAGTCGTCGACGGGAACGCGCGGTGTCACACTTGCGACGGATGGATGATGGGTGGTCGGTAGGGGCATATGCCCCATATCGGCAGATCTGCGCCGATTCCTTACCGCGTTGCGAATCGGCGTCTTGTCTCAGCCTGCGAGGATTCGGGCGATCTTCTGGATCTCTCCCGTGTTGCCGGGAGCGAAGTCCTCGTAGCTCTCCTGCGACCGGATCTCGTCGAGGCGATCGCGCACTGTTTCGGCGGTGAGCTCGCGGTCGAAGATCCCTTCGGTCAGGCCCACGAAGAAGCGCGAGACGATGCCTCCCGCGACCGAGTAGACCTCACCGGACACTGGCACGTCGCGGTGCGCGAGGAAAGCGACGACCGGTGAAACGAGCTCGGGTTCGAGGTGTTCGTTGAGCGCGCCGAGGATGTCCTCGGTCATGCGCGTCGCAGCCACCGGCGCGATCGCATTGGCCTTGATGTTGTACTTCGCACCCTCGACTGCGAGGACGTGGGTGAACCCGACAAGTCCCATCTTGGCCGCGCCGTAGTTTGACTGCCCGAAGTTGCCGAGCACCCCGGCGTTCGAAGCCGTGCTGATGATGCGGCCGTAGCCCTTCTCGCGCATGTGCACGAACGCCGGCTGGGTCACATAGAAGGCACCGCGAAGGTGAACGTCGAGCACGGGATTGATTTCGTCGGGTGTGATCTTGTGGAACGTTTTGTCGCGCAGGATTCCTGCGTTGTTGACGACTATGTCGACCTGCCCGAACTCCTCGAGTGCCGAATCGACTATGGCCTTGCCGCCCTCCACGGTTGCGACGCTGTCGCCATTGGCGATGGCGACGCCGCCGAGGTCTTCGATCTCCTTGGCTACCTGTTCGGCCGGTGTGGACGACGAGCCTGTGCCGTCGGTCGCACCGCCGAGGTCGTTGACGACGATTCGAGCGCCGCGCCTGGCCAGCTCGAGCGCGTGGCAGCGCCCAAGCCCTCCGCCTGCACCGGTGATGATTGCTACTTCGCCGTCGAATCCGAGATCCATTGCTGAGCTCCTGTCGTGGTGGGACGCTCGGTCACGATATCGTTGCGCTCCGATGGCGAAGAACTCCGAGAACCCCGAACCCCTCAAGCGACGGAAGAAGGTCGTGGCAGCGGTAGATCTGCCTGGGGTTCCTGCAGGCACACCTGGGCGTGTGCTGACCGTTGTCGGAATCCGGTGGATTCGTCACCGGGTGCAGTTCGAAAACGGCGTCGAAATCGGTTCTCTCGACCGCTCGGTGCTCGCGACGCCCGACGAGTGGAAGGCCGCTCAGGCTCCCACCGTCAGCGGCTGACCGCCTGCCGTTCGGGTCCCACCGATCCGAATGCGCCAGGAGTTCGCTGAGCGTAATCGGCCCATCTCCTCGGCGTGGCCAACACCGCTCGGGGGTAGTCCTCGAACATCCACCGGACGAAGTTTCGTCTGGTCCACGGAGTTGCTCCGGCAACGCGGACCGCAGCGCGCGCGGTCAGCCGTTTGCTGAGCAGTGTGCCGAGGGCCGACGCGAGCCGGTGATCTGTGTGAAGGTGACCGGTGACATCGGCTTCGTAGCGTCTGGCGATGGTCGGGTGGTGACGTGTCGACAACAGCGTTTCGGCAGCCAATCGGCCGGTGAGTAGTGCTTGGCCGATGCCCTCGCCTGTCAGTGGGTCGGTCGCTGCAGCCGCGTCGCCGGCGAACAACACGGGTCCGTGAGCGAGCGGGAGCTGGCCGATTCGTGCAGGAATCGGCCACGCACGGTGCGGATCTTCGGGTCGGGCATCCGATCCGAGGATTTCCGCGATGTGGGGTCTTGCCAAGACGTCGGGCCAGAGGGCCTTCATGTCGCGAACGGCCAGGTCGCCGCCGCGCAGTATCCCGAACCCCACGTTCGCCCTCGACTCGCCGAGCGGGAAGCTCCACACGTAGCCGGGGAGCAGGTCCTCCTCGAACCACACCCAGAGCCGATTCGCCGAGGGCGCGACATTGGTGAAGTACTGGCGGAACCCGTGCCAGTCACCGAGGTATTTCTCCGAGGCGAGCCCGAGCAGCTTCCGGGTCGGTGACCACATCCCGTCGGCGGCGATGACATGTGACGCACGCAGCGGTTCCATGCCGTCGATGCCGACGAGGGCGCCGTCGTCGTTGGCATCGATCGATTCGATCGCCGAGCCTTCGAGCACATGCGCGCCCGTCACGCGGACGAGGTCGACGAGCGACTGGTCCAGTTCAGCGCGCTGGACTACTGCGGCGTAGTGCCCCGCATCGGGGAGCGTGAAGTCGATGACTCGTCCACTTGGCGAACGAACAGCAACGTCACGGACGCGTGTGTAGGTCGAGGCATCGCGCGGCGACCATCCGAGCGCTTCGAGCTCCCTGAGGGCCATGGTCGTGAGGCCATCGCCGCAGCATTTGTCTCTCGGGAACTCTGCGCGGTCGACGACGAGAGTCTCTCGGCCCGCCCGCGCGAGCGTGATAGCGGCAGCGGCGCCCGCCGGCCCGGCCCCGACGATCAAGGTGTCCACCGCGACCATGTCACCCAGGCTACGACCAGGCCAGCGTTTTCAGGATTTCTGAACCCTGGGGTGTCATATACCGCACCGGAAGGTTCAGAAAAGCCTGGCGTTGGAGATTTCTGAACCCTGGGGTGTCATATACCGCACCGGAAGGTTCAGAAATCCCGAAAACGGTCGGGGCGGGGTGGGGAGGAGAGGCGAGGCGCGAGTCAGGCGAGCGCGAGGAGGGGAGCGAAGCCGTCGTCGAGGCTGCGGCGCAACAGATCGAGGTCGTCGATCGCCGCACGATCGACGTTGATGCCGATGTGGGCGGTGTCGCAGTAGCTGAGCAATGTAACGTTCATCGCCGAACCGCTCAGTGGACCGAACGGGAACTGCGCCAGCACGGGCACACCGACCAGATAGGCGGTGACCGGAAGTCCAGGAACGTTGCTGGTCATGAAATCGACCCCGCGCAGCATCGAGCCGAACAGGTTCGTGACCACCGACTTCGGCAGACGTGTGAGCGCACCCGAGATCTGTCCGGTCAGTCCCAGCGCCGGTTCGTTGCGGTTGTCGAGAACGAGCTGGCGGATGGCGCGCACATGTTCTCCCGGGTCGTCGATGGCTATCGGAACCTCGAAACGCACTGGAGCGAATTGATTGCCGGCCTGAGATTCGGTTTCCTCGGTGCGAACGTTGATCGGCATTCCCATGCGCAGTGTTTCGATCTCGACCCCCCTCGCCCGGTGGTAGAGGTTCGCTGCACGACACACACCCGCGACGAAGATGTCGTTGAGCTTCGCGTCGACAGCAGCCCCAGCGGCTCGCATCTGTGGCACGCTCAGCTCGTAGGTGTCGAGCCCCAAGCGCAACGATCGATGTCCCCACATCGGGCTCAGCGGCTTGGTCGCCGGTTTCAGGATTCGAACGGCCGACGCTGCGACATCGGCGGTCTCGCGCGATGTCCCGATGGGATCGCTCTGGAAGCGTCGCAACAGACCCCAGCCATCCTCGAGGTCCTCCCGACGTCTACCGGCCTCGTACCGAAGCGCGTCGACGACCCGTTCGGGTTGGCCGACCGGGTGCAATGGCGGCGGTGGTGGCATTTCGCCGTCGTCCTCGTCGGCGTCCAACGAGAACGTCTCGAGCATCAGGGCAACGCCGCCGACGCCGTCGGTGATCGTGTGGTGGACCTTGATGATCAAGGCAGATCGGTTGTCGGCGAGGCCCTCGACGAAGGTGAACTCCCACAGCGGCCTAGCGCGGTCGAAGCTCTGCATCGAGATCGGCCGAGCCACCTCGACGAGGTCCTCGAGCGTGCCATCGCCGCCCAGGCTCATCGAGCGGAGGTGGTAGCTCAGGCTGAACGACGGGTCGAAGTCCCAGCGAGGCGGAGCGATCGAGCGGGGGTTGCTCACGACCCTCTGGCGCAACCGCGGGATGCGTCGGGTCGCTCGTTCGACTCGGTGCTGCAGCCGGTCGCGGTTCGGTGTCCCGTCGAGCAGTGTGACCATCGTGATCGTCGACCTCAACTGCGGGTCGCTCTCGATGATCCACATGAGGTTGTCGGCCTCGGACATGCGCGGCGCGAACTCGATCGCCTGCTCGCCGTTTGTTGATTCGTCTGCGCTCACCTGCAGAGTATCGACCGGCAGGCGGTCAGTTTCCACCCCCGCCCGACGGTTGGGGTTGGGATGGCTGCGGCTGCGAGTCGTTCGGTGGTGGGTTCGGAGCCGGGTCTGGAGCTGGTGTCGCCGGCGGTTGGGTCGGTGCCGGACTAGGAGGTGGCTGGGTCGGAGCGGGCTGGCTCGGCGGGGGAGGTGGCGGCGCTGTCGTGGGTGGCGGTGGTGGCGGGGCGGTCGTCGGCACGCTTGGCGACCCGTCGCAGCGGACCCCCTCGGGCCGGTAGAGCGCCGTCACGGTGTCGACGACCGGGTCGCGTCCGTCGACGTACGTGCGGGTGCGTTCAGTTCTCACCTTGGTGCACGCCACACCCTGGGCCGAGGAGGTTTGGCCGGTCTGTTCGCCCGTGGCAAAGCGGGTCGAGTACAGCCTCACCGTGATCGAGTCGGCGTCGGTCGTCGGCCACAACAAGACGCCGTACGGAGTGGTGTTGACGATCTGTAGGTCGGGATGCTCGTAGTTGAGCGTTGCCTCTCGGCCGTACGGATAGCGGCCGATGTAGATCGAATGGCTCTGGTACTCGCCGAAATCGAGCCCGGCAAAGAAGGCAGCGTTGAACAAGGTCGTCGCGTACTGCGAGATTCCACCGCCGACGTCGTCGCGGAACACGCCCTGGTAGATGACGCCAGCAGGCACGAACCCCTTCTCGATCGTTCGCCTGCCCACGAATCCGTTGACCGAGAACGTGTCACCCGGTTCGATGATGACCCCTCGGGTCAGCTCTGAGATGCGGGCGATGTTCGTCACCCGGGCCTGCCCCGGCGTGTAGAACGTCTCGAACTCGCCGACGAGCTCGACGATTCCGAGGCCTTCGGCCCATTCGCGTCCGCGGGGGCGCTCGCGCTCGGTGCCGTCGAGTTCGACGCGGTCCCGTCCCGACTCGAGGGCGTCGAGCAGCTTTGACTCGAGGTCGGGATCGCAGCAGATGAGGTCGGGTTCGCCTCCTACGACCACCGGGATTCCGAACGGCGCAGCCACGCCTGCGTCGGAACCTTCGATGATCGGATCGGGGAACTCAGCGCTGAGGTGGCTCTCGGCGGCCTTTTCATCGATGCCGATCTCGACACCCTCCGGTGTCGAGTCGACGACGAGCCAGGTCCGCAACTCGGCCTCGTCGACCTCCGCGCTCAGCAGGCCTATCGACACGGTGATGCCGCCGGCGGTCGCGTCGACCAGGGCGTCGGCCTGCTCGACCAGCGCCTCGTCGGCTTCGGGAGCATCGATTTCCATGATTGGGACGTTGATCGTCATGCCCTGTGGGTTGAAATGCTCTATGAACTGCGATTTCAGGGCCTCGATGTCGAGGGCCTGGCCGGGCACGCCTTCGGTGATCTCCACAACACCGCCGGAGATCTCTAGGAGGGGATCGACCGGAGTGGTCAGACCGAGCTCGAAATCGGCGATCGAGGATTCGAGAACTGCGTCGTCGAAGGTGACCACAGGGTCGACGTCGTGTTCACCTAACAACCGGCCGATCCAGGCGAAGGGATTGCCGGGGCTCGGCGCGTCGATGACAGCGTCGACGGTTGCCGCCACGTCGTATTGGGCGCCCAACTCGTCCGCCGTCGTCTCGACACTGCCGGCATCGGTGACGATCTCGACGTTGATCTCGCCCAGGGACGGGTCGTCGGCCAGGCGTGCGGCGACCGCATCGTCATCGAGCCCGCCCACCAGGTTGCCGGCGACGGTCACATTGCGAGCAACGGTGTCGTTGTGCCGGATGTCGTCGACCACCCACGCCGCGGTGAGCGCGACCGCCAGGCCACCGATGAAGAAGAGAACCCATAGTGAACGTCTCAGGATGACCGCCGCAGCTCGTCAGGAAGTGGATCACCGATGGTAGCGGTCGGCCTACGCGCAGTGGTGTCGGTCCGGGAGGGTCAGAACAGCCTCAGCTCGTCGGATTCGATCCCGCGCAGCTCGTCGTAGTCGACGGTGACGCAACCGATGTCGCGGTCGGTGGCGAGCACCCTCGCCTGGGGCTTGATCTCTTGGGCTACGAACACCCCACGGACCGGCCTCAGCATCGGATCGCGGTTCAAGAAGTCGAGATAGCGGGTGAGCTGTTCGACTCCGTCTATCTCACCCCGCCGCTTGACCTCGACGGCGACCGTGTTGCCCTCTGCGTCGCGGCACAACAGATCGACAGGCCCGATGTCGGTCGGGTACTCGCGTCGGACGAGCTCGAACCCATCGTCGATCGTCGTCGGGTCGACCGCCAATAGTTCCTGGAGGTGCGCTTCGACGCCATCTTTGACCAGGCCGGGATCTTCACCCAGCTCGTGGTCGCTGTCGGAGATGACTTCCTCCATGAGGATCGTCAAGGTCTCGCCCTTGGTGTTGGTGATGGTCCAACCGTCCTCGGCTTCTTCGAGCCTGTTGGGAGCTTTCATCCAGTTGAGCGGCTTGTACGCGCCGCCATCGGCGTGGATTGCAACACACCCGTCGGCCTTGACCATGATGAGCCGGACCGCCGACGGGAGGTGCGCGTCGAGGCGTCCCTTGTAGTCGACGACACATCGAGCGATCACCAGACGCATGGTCGGCGATCTTACGCGGCAACCCTCTATTTGCGGGACAGCCGATCGCGGATGAGATCGCGGCGTTCGACCAGCTCGGCGTAGGTGAACGACTCGGTGTCGTGGGAGATGCCGAGGCCATCCTTCAAAGGATCGAGATCGAGCTCGTAGCTGTCCGCGTCGAAACCGATCTGGCGAGCCAACTCGTCGCCGTGGGTCGATGCGAAATGCGCCGCGACGTGGCTGACCTCGGCAAGGAGATCGAGATCGGGGGCGAGGTTTTGGATCGCGGCATCGACGAAGATCATGTTCTTGATGAACAGCATGAGTTCTTTGGGAATGCGCGCGCCGTAGGCGAGCATGCCGGTCATCATGCGCTTCAGCTCGGCCATCATCTCGGCTTGGTCCATCTCCAGCGGATCCGGGATCGGCTGGTCGAGATCGAGCTCGTCGATCATTTCGTCGAGGTCGGTATCGGGTGGCAGCGCTCCGAGGTCGCGCAGCGCTGCGAGCTGGCCCTTTGTGTCGGCGGTGGTCGCCGAGAGCATGAGCCGCAGGAACGCCTGACGTTGGGCTTGTCCGAGACGGCCGGTGATGCCGAAGTCGAGCAGTGCGGTGCGGCCCGAATCGGTGATGAACAGGTTTCCGGGGTGCAGATCGCCGTGGAACACACCATGGAGTAGAGCGCCTTCGAGAAAGCCAACCATGCCGTTGCGGATGATCTGGTGGGTGTCGATGCCGGCAGCGATCACCCCTTCGGAATCGTCGAATGCATACCCGTCGAGCCGCTCCATCACCAGTACACGTCGTGTAACCAGCTGGGGGTGAGGGCGGGGAACGATGAAGCCTTCCTGTTCGAACGTCGACAGCATCGCGGTCACGTCGAGCATGTTCTGGGCCTCGATACGGAAGTCGAGCTCCTCGCTGATGGTGTGGGCGAAGAGCTCGACGAGCGCCGGTGGGTTGGCCAACGACGCGACCGGGATGCGGCCGACCATGCGCATTGCGATCCAGGCGAGAACGCCGAGATCGCGATCGACATGCTTCGCGACCGTCGGGCGCTGAACCTTCACCACGACCTCTCGACCGGCTCCGGCGAATGGTTCGCGGAGCACCGCGCGGTGGACTTGTGCGATCGAGGCAGCTGCCATCGGGGTCGAGTCGAATTCGGCGAATACCTCGTCGATGGGGAACTGGAGCTCCTCGAGGAGCACCCGCTCGATGTCGGAGAACGGCTCGGGTGCGACGCGGTCGCGGCACAGTTTGAATTCTTCGACGATCGGCTCGGGGAACAGTCCTTCGCCGGCCGAGATCACCTGGGCGAGCTTGATGTAGGTCGGGCCGAGTCGCTCGGCGGCGAGACGTAGTCGCCGGGCGAGAAGCCGCCGGTTGTCCGCACTCCGCCGCTCGCGGGCCCACCACACCCCGACTGCCGACGCGAGCCGAGCTGACGTCGCGCCGAGGCGCCCGAGCGGAGGTAGGTGGCTCGGATCGATCTGGCGGGGCACATCGGCCTCGATCGCTGCGCGTCGCCGTTCGAGGCCGAGCTGCCAATCCATCGGGTGTTTCGGCATCGCCCAGGGCGGATCGTCGGACCACGCGATGTGCGACACGGTGGTTGGGTCAGCCGACAATTTGGAGGGTCCCGTCGGCGAATTGGGGGCGACAGATGAGCAGGTCGGGCAGGTATGGGTCGCGGTTGTTGTAGACCAACGGTGACCCATCGATGCGCGAGGCGTGCAGTCCGGCGGCGAGAGCGACCGCCGCCGGGGCGCAGTTGTCCCACTCGTATTGACCGCCGGCGTGGACGTAGATATCGGCCTCACCGCGTACGACCGCCATCGCTTTTGCACCCGCCGATCCCATTTCCACCAGTACGCCGTCAAGACCCTCGACCACCTCGACCGCCACGGCGGGCGGGCGGGTTCGGCTGACGATCACCCGAGGCGGCCCGTCGGGGCGAGCGGGTGGCGATGGAGGGTTTGCTGTGCTGAGTACCATGTCGAGTCCGGGGAGAGCTACAGCTCCGACGCTCGGCGCACCATCGACCGCAAGGGCGACGTGCACCGCCCAGTCGCTGCGAGGCGGTTCGGAGAACTCGCGTGTGCCGTCGAGCGGGTCGATGATCCACACCCGCGACTGCGCGAGACGGCTCTGATCGTCCTTGGCCTCCTCTGACAGCACGCCGTCGTCGGGACGCTGTGAACGCAAGCGTTCGAGTAGGAGGTCGTTGGACTTCTCGTCGCCTTGGGCCTTGAGCACCTCCGGCGGCGCATCGGTTTCGCCGAGATTGGCCCTGAGGTCGACGAGAAGACGTCCCGCTTCCTCGGCGAGCGACACGGCCAGTGCATGATCGGCATTGAGATCCATCGCAACACAGTAAGGGTTCGGGCCCCGAACCGAAGGCTCGGAAGCCAGTTTCTGGTCATGGGGGTGCCGCCGCGGAGAAAACCTTGCGGCGGTGTAGACAAAACCGGTTCCTGGGGAGTGTTGTGCGTGTGCGGTTGCTGATCCGCACGTTGTCGCAACGACGAATGCAGGGGAGACATCCGATGCGGATGAGGCTGATGATCGTGACTATGACAGTGGCGTTGCTCGCAGGGCTGGGGGTGACGAGCATCGAGGCTACGGCCCAAGAGCCGGCTGACCCGGCCGAGCCATCGCTGACCAGCGAGACCTTCAGGGTCGGACCGTTCGATCTCGCTGCGCAGGGCCAACCCGGCGACCAGGTCAACCGTCTAGGTGTCGAGGTGCCGAGGCCCGAGGGCGACGTAGCGGTGACCGACATCACCTACCGGTTCGTCGACGAGAACGGTGCGGACATACCGCCAAGCGAGGCCCACCTTCACCACTTGGTGCTGGTCGACGAGGCTCGACCCGACCAGTTGTGCGACGACACACCTGCCTCGCGGTTCGGCGGCACCGGCATGGAGCTGACCGAAATGCATCTCCCCGCCCCTTACGCGTACGTCTCACCAGCAGGTCGTTGGGGCGGCGTCTACCACGTGATGAACATCTCCGATCAGCCAGTGACTGCGTCGATCGAATACACCGTCACCTACGGCGACCCGTCGGTCGATGATTTCTTGGACGTCGAGCCCTACTTCTTCGACGTCACAGGCTGCTGGTCCAACAGCGCCTCGGAGTACCAGGTTCCAGGCGGGGGCGGTCCCGGCAGCGTCCATGAGAAGTCCAAGACCTACGCGATGACGCGTGACGGCACCATCGTCGCCGGCATCGGTCACGTGCACGCAGGCGGCATCGACATCACACTCCACGGACCCGGCGGCGAGTACTGCCGATCAGAGGCCGTGTATTCCTACGACGGTCACCACGACCAACACCACGGGCTGCTCACAGCTGTGACGCCGTGCGGCGAGATGGGCCAGCAGGTCGCCGCGGGCGACGAGCTGACCCTGACGTCGCGCTACATGAACGAACACCCAACCGATGGAGCGATGGGCATCCTCAACACCTACATCCATCACACCGGACCCCCTCCACCGTCGCCCTCCGCGGAAGTCAGGGTCGATGGTGTCGATGGATCTGATGTGCTCGTGACGGTCACCTGCAACCGGCCGCTCGAGGGCTACGTCGAGCTGCATCTGTCCCAGGATCGCCGTGGACCTGTCATCGCTGTGTCGGGTCACACCGACGGTACTTTCACGTGCAGCGACGAACCATCGGAGCATCGTGTGACGCTTCGATGGGGCAACGGTGTGCTCGCCCGTGGCGAGACCGAGTACGAGCTGTACGGGTGGTTCGGGGACGCCGGAGAGTATGTGAACGTCGATGATGCGGGTCTGATCGATCTTCCGCGTCGGATCGATATCGGCTACCAGATGCCTGACGAAATCGGTTCGCTGCCGATCACGGTTGATCGTCGCTCGACTCGAACTGCGCAGGGTCAGGCTGTTACGGGAACGATCGCATGTACCGAGCCGGCTGAGATGGACGTGGCGGTCGAGGGGATGCAGCGAGTCGGGCGCCACTATGTGTTCTTCTTCGGCTACACCACCGTGCAATGCGATGGTGTCACCGACTACTCGGTCGAGATCGTGGGCGGCGATGCCCAAGTCACCCATGGCACGGCTGATATCTCAGTGCGGGCATTCAATTACGTGACCCTCGACGACACGACCGTTCACAACGACTCGGTGCGGCTCCGCAACCCGCGGACGCCGACGGCCGACCCGACGTCGGCCGTGCAGATCGACGCGGTGCGTCGTGTGGGTGACACGGTGTTTGTGGACGTCCGGTTCGCCGGGTGCCCGCGGGGCAGCCACTGGTCGCCATCTGTTCGGCTTGCGAAACGCCATTCCCGGGCCAACGTCCCCAACACCTACAGCTACGGCTACGCCTCGGCGCCATGCACGGGCGACGACGAGGTCGTGACCGTCGAGGTGCCCGTCACCGGCCGGCTTGACAAGGTCTCGGTCTGGGTGTCAGCCGACTACCTGGACGGCGACGAGTACGTCGTGGCCGTCAACGGCGGCAGCCACCGGCTGAGGTGAAACTTTGGTCTGACACCGGGGTCACGTCGTCGGCAAGGGCGTGAACAATCGTGCGGCTTCGCCGCCGATTGTGAAAGGCGCTTGCGTTCTGCGTATGAGAGCCCGAAGGGCTCGAACTAGCAGGGAATATCAGTCTTCGGGTTCACCGAAGGGCTGGTCGGCCTTGTCGTAGCACTCGGCGTGGAAGTGCTCGACACGGTCCCAGCGCCCCTTGACATAGACGTTGCAGATCACCTGCTGAAGGCGCAGGCGAGCCTGGAACTTCACCCGTTCACCGCAATGTGCGCAGTCGACCGAGCTGCCGGGCTCGATGAGTCGCGTTACCGCACGGCTCTTCCACGGCTTCTTCTTGGCCTTCGCCCGCGACTTCTTCGCCGACTTGGTTGCTGATTTGGTCGCCATGCGGATCTATCGGCCGACCGTGTCGATCCATGAGCGACACCCGATCAGCGGGTCAGCGGTTTGTACTTGATGCGGTGCGGCTGGTCGGCGTCTGCGCCGAGCTCGCGCTTGCGAAACGCCTCGTATTCGCTGAAGTTTCCTTCGAACCATCGAACCTGTGAGTCACCTTCGAAAGCGAGAACGTGGGTGGCGACGCGGTCGAGAAACCAGCGGTCGTGGCTGATGACGACAGCGCAGCCGGGGTACGACTCGAGGCCAGCCTCGAGGGCACGCAACGTGTCGACGTCGAGGTCGTTGGTCGGCTCGTCGAGCAGTAGAACGTTCGCTCCGCTCTTGAGCACCTTCGCCAAATGGACCCGGTTGCGTTCGCCACCGGAGAGATCGCCCACGTTCTTCTGCTGATCGCTGCCCTTGAAGTTGAACGAGGCGACATAGGCTCGTCCATTCATCTCCCTCGTACCGACCTGCACCAGTTCACTGCCGTCGCAGATCTCCTCGAACACGGTGCGGTCGGGGTTCAGAGAATCGCGGGACTGGTCGACGTAGCCGAGGTGGACTGTCGATCCGGTCGTCAGCGTGCCGGAGTCGGGGGCTGTGTCGCCCGCGGCGGAACCGTCGGCTTGCGCAGCGATCATCTTGAACAAGGTGGTCTTGCCTGCACCGTTCGGGCCGATGATGCCGACGATTCCGGCCGGCGGGAGCTTGAAATTCAGGTCTTCGATGAGCAGGCGGTCGTCGAACCCCTTCGACACCGAGTCGGCTTCGATTACGACGTCGCCGAGCCGGTCGTTCGCGGGAATCGAGATCTGGAGCTTCTCGTCGAGGCCGTCGGCAGCTTGCTGTTTGGCCAGCAGCTGCTCGTAGGCACCGAGACGGGCCTTCGACTTGGCGTGGCGCGCTTTGGGGGCCATGCGGACCCACTCGAGCTCACGATCGAGTGTTCGCTGCCGCGCGCTGTCCTCGCGTTCCTCCTGTTCGAGGCGGGCACGCTTCTGTTCGAGCCACCCGCTGTAGTTGCCCTCGAAGGGAATTCCCTTGCCTCGATCGAGCTCGAGGATCCAACCCGCCACGTTGTCGAGAAAGTACCGATCGTGGGTTACAGCGACGACGGTGCCTTCGTAGTCGGACAGAAACCGCTCGAGCCAAGCCACCGATTCGGCGTCGAGATGGTTGGTCGGCTCGTCGAGCAAGAGAAGGTCGGGTCGTGCCAGCAGGAGGCGGCAGAGTGCGACCCGGCGCTTCTCTCCGCCCGAGAGATTCGCGACCTCGCTGTCGCCTGGGGGGAGGCGCAACGCGTCCATGGCGATTTCGATGGTTCGCTGCAGATCCCAGGCTCCCGCCGCCTCGATCTTGCGCTCGACCTCGGCCTGTTCGTCGCCGAGCTTCTCGAAATCGGCATCTGGGTCGGCCCACGCTGCAAGGATCTCGTCGTAGCGCGCGAGCAGGTCGGCAACGTCGCCGACGCCGTCCATCACGTTGCCCTGCACATCCTTGCTGTCGTCGAGCTGGGGTTCCTGTTCGAGCAGCCCGACAGTGAATCCGTCGGTCAGCTGCGCTTCGCCCGTGTAGTCATCGTCGATTCCGGCCATGAGCCGCAGAAGGGTCGACTTTCCGGCGCCGTTTGGTCCGAGCACGCCGATCTTGGCCCCCGGATAGAAGGCGAGGGTGATGTCCTTGAGAACCTCACGGTCTGGAGGGATGAACTTCGACACCTTGCGCATCGTGAAAATGAACTGAGCGGCCATGCTCGCCGAGGCTACCGACGGGTCCGGCTGGTGCTGCGAGTAGGACAGGGGGACAGGGGGACAGACCCCCTGTCCTACTCCGGTAGCCTCGGTCGCCGTGACGATCGAGGCGGTGCTGTTCGACATCGGCGGTGTGGTGACCAGTTCGCCCTTCGAGGCGTTCAACACATACGAGTCTGCCGCAGGACTCGAACCGGACACGATCCGGCGGCTCAACGCGACCAATCCCGACACGAACGCTTGGGCTCGATTCGAGCGCAACGAGATCGACGCTGAGCAGTTCTGCGAGGTGTTCGAGGCAGAGGCCGCTGAGCTAGGGATCGTCGTCGATGCTGCAGCCGTGCTCGGGTGCTTGTCGGGTGAGGTCCGCCCAACCATGGTCGAGGTCGTTCGCGCCTGCGGCGCGCGCTATTCAACAGCGGCGGTCACCAACAACTTCGTGTCTGCCGACGGCGAGGCGAACAACAGCGCGGCGGCGTCACCGCTCGACGACGTGTACCCGCTGTTCGATGTCGTCGTCGAGTCACGTCTCGTCGGGTTTCGCAAACCCGACGAGCGGTTCTACCGCTACACGCTCGACGCCCTCGATGTCCCGGCCGATCGGTGCGTGATGCTCGACGACCTCGGTGTCAACCTCAAGCCGGCCCGCGCGATGGGCATGACCACCATCAAGGTCACCGATCCCGACGAGGCCGTGGCCGAACTCGAACGCGTCCTCGGGCACTCGCTCGCCTAGCTGCGCAGCTGGCGTTTGAGGACCTTGCCCGAGCCTGTCTTGGGTAGCTCCTCGGTGAAGCGGACCGCCTTCGGGGTCTTGAAACCCGCGAGTCGTGAGCGTGCGAAGGCGATGATCTCCGATGCGGTCATGTCGTCGGCAGCGACACCGTGCGCCGGCACGACGACGGCGCACACGGCCTCGCCCCATTCGTCGTCGGGCACGCCGATCACAGCCACCTCGCCGACCAGCGGGCAGGCATCGAGCGTGTTCTCGATCTCCGCCGGGTACACGTTGGCGCCACCCGTGATGATGACGTCCTTCTTGCGGTCGCAGATGTAGTAGTAGCCCTCGTCGTCGAAATACGCGATGTCCCCGCATCCCTGGAATCCGTCGCGGTGTTCCTCCTCGAACCGCACCGGGTCGCGGTGGTAGGTCTCGAACACGCCGGCCGAGCGCACGAACACCTCGCCTGGTTCGCCGGGCGTGGTGACGACCGAACCGTCGTCCGCGTAGAGCTTGATCTCGACGCCGGGGGCAGCCCTGCCACACGAGCCCGGCTTGCGAAGCTGGTCGCTTGGCTCTAGCACCGTGACGATCGAGAGCTCGGTCGAACCGTAGATCTCCCACAGCGACTCCTGCCCGAAGGCATCGACATAGGAGTGTTTCAGCGACGTCGTCCAGGGCGCGGCGTTGGCGATCATCGTGCGCATCGAAGAGGTGTCGTATCGGTCGCGCAGTTCGGCGGGGAGCTCGACCACGCGTCGAATCGGCGTCGGCGCGGCGAAGGTGGCGGTGACACCGTGGGTGTCGACCAGGCGCAGCCAGTCTTGCGCATCGAATCGGCGCTGAAGCACGACCGTCGCACCGACCAACATCGACCGCAGCGCGAACCCTGAGGGTCCCGAGTGATAGAGCGGGCCCGTCGTCAAGAACACCACATAGTGGTCGGGCCACCCAAAGAGCTCGAGTAGAGCACCGAACTGGTTGGGTGCTCCGCCGGTCCGCCGCAGAGCGCCCTTCGGTGTACCGGTGGTTCCCGATGTGTAGATCATGAGGCGTGTCGCCTCGTCGAGTCGATCGGGCGGCGGCGGCAGGGCCGATGCATCGATCTGCTCGTAGGCCACGTCGCCGGATCGAAGCTGTCCGTCGGCTCCGTAGACGATGGTGGACCGGATCGAACCTGTGGCCGAGTCGAGCAACGCGCGGCTTTCGGCGTCGACGATCGCGACCGTGGCCCCGCTGTGCTCGATGATGTGTGCGGCTTCGGGAGCGGTCAACCCGTAGGGGAGTGGCACCGAAACGGCACCGATCTTTCGAGCTGCGTGGATGGCGCTGAGGACGGTCGGCGAATTCGGCCCACACCACAGCAATGACTCACCCCGCTCGACCCCCTGATCGATGAGCCAGTTCGCCAGGCGGTTCACCTCGGCCTCGAAGTCGCGGTAGGTGCGCACTTCGACAGGTCTTCCAGGTCGGTCGTCGATGACCGCGGCGCGGTCGCCGATCGTCTCGGCGTGGTGGGTGAGGTGGTCGACAGCGGTCACCGCTCGACCGGCAGTCCGGAAAGTGCCTTGGCGATGAGAGCGTTCTGTTCCTGCGCGTGGATTCGCGCTTTGCCGGTGGCCGGGCTACCCGACTCGAACCGCGACACGCGGAAGATCCTGTGGGTTTCGTCGTAGCGCTCGAACAGGCGCCCGCGAACCAGGTTCCACGCGCCCATGTTCTCGGGTTCCTCCTGCAGCCACTCGATCTCAGAGGCGTTGCGGTACTTCTCGAGGATCGCCTCGACGGCGTCGCGCGGCCAGGGGTAGAGCTGTTCGATCCGGACGATCGCCGCGGGGACGCCTGAGGAGTCGCGAGCGTCGAGCGCCTCGAACGCGATCTTGCCCGTGCAGAAGATCACTCGCTCGACGGTGTCGGCGTTGTCGATGCGAGGGTCGTCGAGGACCTCCTCGAAGGTGCCTGAGCACAGTTCGTCGATCGACGAACGAGATGCCGGAGCGCGCAGCATCGATTTGGGTGTGAATACGACGAGCGGCTTGTGCACCTCGTGGAGAACCTGTCGTCTTAGGAGGTGAAAGTACTGGGCGGCGGCCGTCGCGTTGGCCACCTGGATGCTGTCTTCGGCCGCGAGAAGCAAGAAGCGTTCCATACGGCCACTCGAGTGCTCCGGTCCCTGACCCTCCAGGCCGTGGGGGAGAAGCAACACGAGCCCGTTTTGCTCCGACCATTTGTCCTCGGCGGCGACGATGAACTGGTCGATGATGATCTGGGCGCCGTTGACGAAGTCGCCGAACTGCGCTTCCCAACACACCAACGCCTCTCGGTTGGCAGCGGCGTATCCATATTCGAAGCCGACCGCCGCGTATTCGCTGAGCAAGGAGTCGTAGATCCAGAAGTGCGTGGCATCGGTCTCGAACCGGCCGAGCGGTGTGTGCTCCTCGCCGGACTCGTAGTCGATTAGCACCGCATGGCGCTGCGAGAATGTGCCCCGGCGCGTGTCCTGTCCGGCCATTCGAACCGATACGCCCTGGTCGAGGAGCGACCCGATCGCCAGCGATTCTGCTAGCGCCCAGTCGACCTCGCCGTCGGCGACCATGCGGTCGCGTGCCTCGAACTGCCTGGCGAGTTTGGGGTGGAGGGTGAATTCGTCGGGGGTCGAGCTGAGCGCGTCGTAAACGCGGTCGACGACGGCGCGCGACACCGCTGTGTCGATGTGGGGGAGCACGCCGAAGGGTTCGGGCTGAGGTTGGGCCACGATGTCGTCGGGGGGAGCGCTTTCACGTGTGTCCTCGAGCGCCTGTTGGAGTCGTTCCCGGAAGCTCTCGAGCGACTCCTCGGCCTCCTCGAGAGTCATGTCGCCGCGCCGTACCAGCGCCTCGGTGTAGATCTTGCGCACCGAACGGCGAGAATCGATCGCCTTGTACATGAGCGGCTGCGTGTAGCTCGGATCGTCGCCCTCGTTGTGGCCGTGACGGCGGTAGCAGATCATGTCGATCACGACGTCTTTGTTGAACGCCTGGCGGTACTCGAATGCGAGGCGAGCGACCCGGTAGCACGCCTCGGGATCGTCGCCGTTGACGTGGAAGATGGGCGCTTGGACCATCTTGGCCACATCGGTCGAATACTCGCTGGAACGGGCCGCATGTGGCGCGGTCGTGAAACCGAGCTGGTTGTTGATGATGAGATGGATCGTCCCGCCGACCTTGTAGCCGCGGATCTGGGACATGTTGAGCGTCTCGGCGACGACGCCCTGACCGGCGAAGGCCGCATCGCCGTGCACGAGGATCGGTAGTACCGGGTAGTCGCCCGGAGGCTCGATCTGGTCCATCTTCGAGCGGCACATGCCGATGACCACCGGGTCGACCGCTTCTAGATGCGACGGGTTGGCCGCCACCTGGATCGGCAGATCGTTGCCAGCGCGGCTCGTGAACGTCCCGTGCTGTCCGAGGTGGTACTTGACGTCGCCCGAACCCTGGACAGCGTCTTCGCTGATCGTGCCTTCGAACTCTTCGAACAGCTTGCCGAAGTCCTTGCCGACGATGTTGACGAGCACGTTCAGGCGACCGCGATGAGCCATGCCGATGATCGCCTCGGCCATGTCGGAATCGGCCGCCTGGTTCAACAGCTCGTCGAGCGTCGGAATCGCCGACTCCGCTCCTTCGATTCCGAATCGCTTCTGTCCGACGTACTTCGTGCCGAGAAACCGCTCGAGGGCTTCGGCTGCGTTGAGGCGATCGAGCAGATGTTTCTGGATCTCCGGAGGCGTCTCGGCCACGACACCTTCGACGTGCTCCTGGATCCAGATCTTCTCGGCCGGCTCCTGGATGTGCATGTACTCGATGCCGATCGATCGGCAATAGGCGTCGCGCAACAGACCGAGCAACTGGCTGAGCTTCATGCGCGGGGCCGTGGTCGCCGGCGTGTTGAGACCCATGTATCCGCTGGTGAGGAACTCGCGCTCGAGATCCCAGATCGTGAGTCCGTAGGTCGCAGGGTCGAGCTCGGGATGCATGTCGGTGCCCTCGGCCGCGAGCGGGTCGAGGTCGGCGATGAGGTGTCCGCGCGACCGATAGGCGTTGACGAGTGCGTTGACCTGCGACTGCTTTTCCAGCATCGCCTGGTCGCGATCGACCGGGTTCACATCGGGTCGCCACTTCACCGCCATGTACGGCACGCCCATTTGTTCGAACAGCTCGTCGTAGAAGCCGTGTTCGCCGAGCATCAGCTCGTGCACGTGCTTTAAGAACAGGCCCGACTCGGCGCCCTGGATGATGCGATGGTCGTAGGTCGAACTGAGCGTGATGACCTTCGAGACTCCGAGGTCGGCGAGTGTCGCGGGATCTGCGGCCTGGAAGCCGGTCGGGTAGTTGATCGTGCCGACCCCGACGATCAACCCCTGACCTGGCATGAGTCTCGGCACCGACTGCACCGTGCCGATCGTTCCCGGGTTGGTGAGGGTGACCGTGACCCCGGCGAAGTCGTCGGGTCTCAACTTGTTCGTGCGGACCTTGCGGATGAGGTCTTCGTAGCTGTCGACGAACTCGCGGAAGTCGAGCGAGTCGGCATTTCGCACGCACGGCACGACCAGGCTGCGCGAGCCGTCGGCCTTCTCGAGGTCGACCGCGATGCCAAGTCCGAGCGGCTTGTCGCGCACGACGCGGGGCTTCCCATCGGAGCCCTCCACATAGACCGAGTTCATCGCCGGCACCGCGTTTGCGATGGCTTTGACGACGGCGTAGCCGATGAGGTGGGTGAAAGAGACCTTCCCACCTCGAGTGCGTTTCAGGTAACCGTTGATGATGCTGCGGTTGACTTCGAGGAGCCGTGCGGGGATCTCGCGAAAGCTCGTCGCGGTGGGCACCGAGAGGCTCGCGTTCATGTTCTCGACGATGCGTGCACCGACCCCGCGGATCGGTTCGCCGGGCTCTTCGACCGGTTCGGCCGTTTGCGGGGGCATGTCGGGCGCCGAAGGATCTTTGGTCGGCGCTTCTGTCACCACGGCGGTCTTGTCGTTGCCGTAGTCGACGAAGAACTCCTGCCACGGCTCACTGACCGAACGCGGATCGGCGAGATACTGCTGGTACATCTCGTCGACGAGCCATGCGTTCGGGCCCACGTCCGTGGGGCGGAGTTCGGTGCTCACAAGGGCTGATTGTATGGCGGCTCGGGCGACGGTGTCGGCCCACGACCGGCGTAGACAAGTCGCTTCGCGACGTCGGCGCGGCGACTCCGTTATCCTCCGCGCGAATGCGAATAGCGACCTGGAACGTCAACTCGCTCAACGCCCGCCTCGAGCGGGTCGAGGAATGGCTCGGCCTGCTCGAGCCCGACGTCGTCTGCCTCCAGGAGACCAAGCTCGCCGACGACGCCTTCCCGGCGCTCACCTTCGAGGCTCTTGGATACGCCACGGCTCACCACGGGCAGGGTCAGTGGAACGGGGTGGCGATCCTGTCGAGGGTCGGGCTCGACGAGGTGCGTGCCGACTTCGACGACGGCGGCGATCCAGATCCCGACGCGCGAGTGATTTGGGCCACCTGCGACGGCGTGCGTGTGGCATCGTGCTACGTGCCGAATGGCCGGTCGTTGGACGACCCGCACTACCAGTACAAGCTCGACTGGCTCGACCGGCTCCATGCCGACCTGAGCCGCAACGCCGATCTCGACGGTGACGTGGTGGTGCTCGGCGACTTCAACGTTGCGCCAGACGATCGCGATGTGTGGGACCCGGGCGTGCTCGAAGGAGCAACGCACGGCAGCCAGGCCGAGCGCGATCGGATTTCAGCTCTCGAAGAGCTCGGGCTCTGCGACGTCTTCCGGGAACACCACGACGAAGACGGGTTGTTCAGCTGGTGGGACTACCGCGACGGCAACTTTCACAAGCGCAAGGGCATGCGCATCGACCTCGCGCTCGTAACACGTTCGGTCGCGGATCGGACCGACCGGGTGTTCATCGATCGGTCCGCGCGCAAGGGCAAGCTACCGAGCGATCACGCTCCGGTCATCGTCGATCTGACCCCGTGATGTTGCCGCAGCGGTCGGTGTTGACGTGCTGACATCGCTCGAGGAGCACCAGCTACTGGTCTTTTGGACCCAGCTTTTCGTCCTGGTTGCCGTAGCGCGGGCGCTCGGGTTCCTCGTACGGCGCATCGGGCTGCCGTCGGTTATCGGCGAGCTCGCGGCGGGGCTGGTGCTCGGGCCATCGATCTTCGGGTCGCTGTTTCCCGACCAATTCGCGTGGTTTCTTCCCCACGACGAGGTGCAGTCGGCCGCGTTGTTGGCGGTGGGATGGATCGGCGTAGCCCTGCTTCTCGTCGTGACCGGTTTCGAGACCGATCTGGCCCTGATTCGCCGGCTCGGCCGCGCCGCAGCGCTGGTGACCGCATCGAGCCTTCTCCTGCCTCTGTTCGGGGGCCTCGCAATCGGGTTCGCGTTGCCCGACACGTTCGTGGGTGACGGTGCGAGTCGGACCGTGTTCGCGTTGTTCGTCGCCGCTGCGCTGGCGGTTTCATCGCTTGCGGTAATCGCCAAGATCCTGGGTGAGCTGGGTCTGATGCGCCGCGATTTCGGTCAGATCACGGTCGCGGCCGGCATGGCCAACGACGTCGTCGGCTGGGTGATGCTGGCGGTGTTCGCCGGCATCGCGACCTCGGGCACGGTGTCGTTCTCGGGCGTTTCGACCACGGTCGGGGGGCTGACAGCGTTCGTCGTCGTCGCGTTCACGGTCGGCCAGCGTGGAGTCGACTTCACGCTGCGCGAGATCCGCCGACGCAACGCCGGATTGGCTGCCGCGTTGACCACCACGGTGATCCTCATGCTCGGGTTCGGCGTCGCTACCCAAGCTCTGGGAATCGAGGCGGTGCTCGGTGCGTTTGTCGCCGGAGTCATCCTGAACCGCAGCAGATTCCAGGACGAGCGTGTCGTCGGGCACATCGAGTCGTTGACGATGGCCTTCTTCGCCCCGGTCTTCTTCGCCACCGCGGGCCTTCGGGTCGACCTCGGCTTGCTCGACTCGAGCGAGGCGATCGGATGGGCGGTCGCGGTGATCGCCGTGGCGATCGTCGCGAAGTTTCTCGGCGCCTTCCTCGGCGCACGGCTCGCCGGTCAATCCAACCGAGCGAGCATCGCCTTGGGAGCCGGACTCAACGCCCGCGGAGCTCTCGAGATCGTCATCGCCACGGTCGGGTTGTCGCTAGGTGTGTTCAACGACACCGCGTACACCGTCATCGTCATCGTGCCGATGGTGACGTCGGTGTTCGCGTCGTTCTCCCTTCGGCTCGCGGTGCGCGACTGGCGTGGCTCGGCCGACGAGCAGGAGCGCCTCGACCGCGAAGAGGCGCTCGCACGCAACGTCGTCGTGAAGAGCGCCCGGGTGCTGCTGCCATCGAAGGGAGGACCGGCTTCGATAGCGGCGGCACAGGTGGCCCATTTCGCTTGGCCGCCGGAGTCGGCGGTGACTGTGGTGTCGGTCAACGCCGAGCGTAGGGAAGACGTCGACGTCGACCCGCTGCGAAACGTGTTCTACGGCCGCGAGTTCGAACACAAGCGCATCGCAGCGGACGACCCGGGCAGCGAAATCGCCGCCGAAGCAGGACTCGGTTATGGGGTCATCGTGGTCGGCGCCGCAGTCGCCCACGACGACCAGCTGTTGTCGCCGATGGTCGACGACATCATTCGCCAGTCGCCGGTGCCCGTCGTGATCGTGCGACGGGCGCTAAACCTCGACCGTCCACTTCCCGGCGCCTTCAGTCGCGCCCTGGTTCCGGTCGGGGGTGGTCGATCGAGCCGTGCCGCCCAGGAGGTGGCGTTCAGCATCAGCGACGACCTCGGCACCGATCTCGTGCTTACCCACGTCATCAACAAGCATCAGCCGCTGCCGCTGCTGACGATCTTTGGTCGCATGCGTGCGGACGATCCGGCGAGCGAGGTAGCGGACAATCTCCTGTCGCAGGCATCGGATCGCGCCAACGAACAGGGGCTGACGACAAGCACCGAGGTCCGGCACGGGGCATCGACCGGTGCCGAGCTCGTTCGTGCCGCCTCAGAGGTGGAGGCCGACCTCGTGGTCATCGGTGCGACGATCCGCAGCGTCGACGGCAGGCCGTATCTGGGTCATTCCGCCGAGACCGTTCTCGACCAGTGCGATGCCACCGTCATCGTCGTCGCTACCCGCGGCGAGTAGGAGTAGCGGCGCCTGGAGACCGCTTACGCAGTCGTCAGTCGGCGAGGATCTCGAGGAGGGCGTCGCCGTAGCGGTCGAGCTTGGCGCGCCCGATGCCGGGCACGTCGAGCAGCTCTTTACGTTCGGTCGGCTTCGTCGAAGCGAGTTCTTCGAGCGTCGTGTCGTGGAACACGACGTAGGCCGGCACGTCTGCGGCTCGTGCGGCCTTGCGCCGCCACTCCTTGAGCGCCTCGAGCGTTGCGTCGTCGGGCGGAGCTTGTCGCCGTAGTCCCTTGCGCATGTTTGCGAGGTGACGACGACCGTCGCCGGGCTTTCGCCGGTTTTCGAGTTCGTGGCAA
Organism: Acidimicrobiales bacterium; assembly: GCA_965216815.1. Lineage (GTDB taxonomy): Bacteria > Actinomycetota > Acidimicrobiia > Acidimicrobiales > SHLQ01 > JADFOM01. The sequence goes on from OZ244202.1 coordinate 2,173,475, forward strand.
GCGACGACGATCGGTTCGATGAAGGGCGATGGGTCGCGCCTGGCGACCTTGGAGCCGAAGGTCCGCTGATGCGCCCAGTGGATGTCGAGCTTGCGCTCGGCCCTGGTCATCGCGACGTAGGCGAGACGCCGCTCCTCGGCCTGAGCCGCGGCGGTGCGGGCATAGCTGATAGGCACCAACCCGTCCTCGAACCCGATGAGATGCACGATCGGCCACTCGAGGCCCTTCGCCGCGTGGAACGTGGTGAGGTCGACGGCATCGTGAGACCCCGCCTCGTGGTCAAAGGTTGCACGTGCCCATCGGGCGAACCGGTCGGCGTAGGCGTTTCGGTCGAGTGCCAAATGGTCGTTGGCGACCCGGATGAGCGCCTCGAGGTTCACGCACTGTTCGGCGATCGCTCCGCGATCGCCGTCGGTCGCCTCTTGGTCAGAGTCTTCGAGGTCGACGAGGTCGGCGTCTGCTGCGCCGATGCCGGCGCGCATCTCGCGCACGTTCTCTTCGAGGTCGGCGATCGCAAGGGGAAGCGGGCGTTCGTCGCGGGCCCAGCCTCGCAGAACGGCCGCGACTTCGGGTTGTGCGAGCAGGCCTGCGCCGCCGCGGGTTCGACAAGGTATGCCGAGCTTGCCGAGCGTCTCTTCGACGATGGTGAGCTGCGCGTTGGTGCGGGCCAGTACAGCCTGGTCGGACCATCGGTGCCCCGGGGCACGTCCGTCTCGGATAGCACGCGCAACCGCACGCGCTTCGGCGCGATCGTCCTCGTGCGAGCGCACACCGGGAATGGGGCCCGGCGCAGCCACAGCTTCGAGCTCGCGGTCGCTATCTAGCACCGCGGTCGCAACCGCGAGGATCTGCGGTGTCGATCGGTGGTTGCGGACGAGAGTGCGGGTGACGCCCGGTGTGGTGCCGGTTCCGAAATCGGTGAGGAGGCTCGCGTCGGCCCCGTTCCAGCCGTAGATCGCCTGGTCGGGATCGCCGACCACGCACAGGTCGCCCGTATCACCGAGCCACGCCTGTAGCAGCGAGTGTTGCAGCGGGTTCACGTCCTGAAACTCGTCGACGAAGAGGTGGCGGTAGCGCCAGCGTTGCGCTGCTGCCCATTCGGTGTCCTTGCGCATGTGGCGACAGCAGATGGCGAGGAGGTCGTCGAAGTCGACCATGCGGGCACGTCGCTTCTTGATCTCGTACTCGTCGAAGAGGGCCGCGATGCGTTGGGCGTCGCTGCCGGGTGGCCGGCGCCGCAGCTTGGTAGTGGCCTCTACGTAAGTCGAGGGCGACACCATGCGAGCCTTCGCCCACTCGATCTCGCCGACGACGTCGAGAGCCGAGAGGTTGTCGTTGCGTGGCAGAAGCCGGCCGACGAAGCCGACCTTGCGGTCGAGGAGATCGGGGGCGGTCTCACCCCGGTCGGACCAGCGCTGGCGAAGTTGAGAGTAGGCGACGGCGTGGAACGTGCCGGCGGCGACGGGTGAGCGGAGACCGAGCTCTCTCAGGCGCTCGCGCAACTCGCCTGCCGCCTTGCGGGTGAAGGTCAGGACGAGGGCGTGCTGAGGCTCGATCGATCCGATCTCGGCCTGGTAGGCGACGCGGCGCGTGAGCACTCGCGTCTTGCCGGCGCCGGCGCCGGCGATGATCGCGAGCGGGGTGTTCGGTTCGGTGATGGCAGCGACCTGCTCGTCGTTGAGACCGTCGAGCAGCGCGCGTGCTGCCTCGGGTGCCGCTGAGTCATGCACGTGAGCGACACTACCGCGAGCCTGTGACAGCCGAGCGTGCCGAAGCGTTGTCGACAGTCGCCGGCGCGAAGGGGGCTAAGCTCGGCCACGTGGCATTTCCGAAGAATCTTCTGACCAAGGACGAGGAGATCGTTCTCGATCTCGTCCCGCACTGGTGGTTCATTGCGAAGGCTTCGGCCATCCTCGCCGGCACGATCGTCTTCGCGCTGATCACGCTGTTCGCTTGGGACGTGGATTGGTTGCGAGCCGTGGCGGGTGTCGCGGTGCTCCTGGCGCTGGCCTATTTCGGCCTCATCTACGCGCAGTGGCGCACGACCAACTTCGTGGTCACCAACGAGCGCATCATCAGCCGGACCGGCGTGGTGTCCAAGAAGGGCATCGAGATCCCCGTCGATCGGATCAACACGGTCTTCTTCGAGCAGGGAGCCTTCGAGCGGATGATCGGTGCGGGCAGCCTCATGGTCGAGTCGGCCGGCGAGGGTGGTCAGCAGACCTTCCAGGACGTTCGAAGCCCGAACAAGGTACAGGCCGAGATCTACAAGCAGATGGAGGGTTTCGAGGAACGCCGCCACCAGCGCATGGCGCAGGCGGTCGGCGGTGTCCAACAACCGCCCGAGCCGAGCATTCCCGACCAGATCGCCGAGCTCGACGAGCTACGCAAGGCCGGCACGATCTCCGAAGAGGAATTCGCGACCAAGAAGCAAGAGCTGCTCGACCGCATGTAGCCGACGGACGCCAGGGTCAGATGACGTTGACGGCGTCGAGGACCGTGGCGGCATAGTCGGCGTCGCCGGTGACGGTGCAGCTCTCGCGCCAGTCGCTGCGTTTGGTGCCCCAGCTCACGTAGTCGTGTGCGCTCGAAGTGACCACGGCCGCAGCATCGCTAGGCGACGCGTCGACCTGCTCGACGCGGACGAGGCCGTCGCCGCCTGCTGGCTCGACGAGCCATGTCCCCTCGCCGGGGCCAGTGAGGTCGATGGTCAGCGGCTTGTCGACCACGCCCAGCTCGTTGCGGCACATCTGCGGAAGCCCGGCCATCATCCATTCGATGCCCGGTCGAACCCGCAGATCGTCGGACGGCGCAACCTCGCGCTCGAGTTCGCCCCCGGGTCTGAGCATGTCGATTCGCAAGTGGCAGTAGTGGTCGAAGGTGAACATGTTGGGGAAGATGTGCATCGGGTGAACCCCGAGCTGGCCGAGATCGGAGGTCGTAGACGCCATCGGTTCGTCCTGGAACGCTCCGAGTGCGACGAGGAACCCCTCGAGCACGGCATCGTATTCGGCCATCAGCTTCTCGTGAGACCAGTTGCGCCGATCGACGAGCAGCATCTCTGCCAGCTCCTCGGCGCCGGGCATGTCTCCACCCGGTTCCGGTTCCGGCATCGGCTCGGGGTCGACGAAGAGCTTCATGTTGGAGGTCATGTGCGCAACCGCCTCGTGCATGCGCCACCCCGGACATGCCGTGGGCAGCTTCCATTCATCGTCGGTCAGCGACCGCAGAATCGGTTCGATGTCCTGTCGGTGGATGACCTCGAGCGCCTCGATGCCCTGTTTCGTCATGTCTGTTCCTCTCGTCGCACGGCCCGCAGTTTGATCTGCGCGACGGACCAGGTCCACCTCGGTGTGGATAGAAGCGATGAGATGGGCGAATGTTGTGCGGCCGGCAATTCGCCGGCACCGACGACACGATGACCAGAAGGGGCAGAGATGAAGATCGACGGTGGGCTCGGAATGGGCAACTTGGGCGGCGTCGCAGAGCTGGCGGCGCAACAGGAGGAGCTCGGCTACGACGGCATCTGGACCGCGGAGACGAGCCACGACCCGTTCCTGCCGTTGGCGCTTGCCGCACCAGCGACTAGCTCGGTCGAGCTGGGCACCTCGATCGCCGTTGCTTTTGCACGCAACCCAATGCTGCTGGCGAACATCGGCTGGGATCTCCAGGCCCTGTCGGGAGGTCGCTTCGTGCTCGGGCTCGGCAGTCAGATCAGGCCACACATCACGAAGCGGTTCTCGATGGAGTGGTCGTCGCCGGCAGCACGAATGCGAGAGATGGTCTCGGCGGTGCGTGCGATATGGGACTGCTGGCTCAATGGGTCCCGGCTCGAGTTCCGCGGTGACTTCTACACCCACACACTGATGACGCCCTTTTTCACGCCGCAAGCCGACGAGCTCGAAGGATTCGGTCCGCCGAAGGTGTTTCTCGCCGGTGTGGGTCCACGCATGACCGAAGTCGCCGGCGAGGTTTGCGACGGGTTCATATGCCATGCGTTCACCACTGAGCGCTACCTGCGCGACGTGACACTGCCGGCGCTCGAGGCCGGTCGGGCAAAGGCAGGGAAGTCGATGGACGACTTCGAGATCGTCGGGCCGTCGTTCATCGTGTCGGGTAACGACGAGGCCGAGTTCGAGGCCGCGAGAGCTGGGACGAAACAGCAGATCGCCTTCTACGGCTCAACCCCTGCATACCGCCCCGTGCTCGATGCTCACGGTTGGGGCGAGCTCCAGACCGAGCTCAACGTGCTGTCCAAGCAGGGCGAGTGGGTGAAGATGGGAGAGGTGATCGACGACGAGGTGCTCGAGACGTTCGCCGTTGTTCGCGAGCCGCAGGCGGTTGCAGCCGAGGTCGCAGATCGGTTCGGCGATGTGATCCAGCGGCTGAGCTTCTACACCCCGTACACATCGTCGGATCCGTGGTGGCTCGGCGTCATCGACGATCTGAAGGCCGTGTAGCCTCCTGCCGCCGATCAGGTCGAGCCATTGTCGCGCGGGTCGGCCTCGGCCAGATTTCGGATGCCTTCGAGGGTGTTCGTCATGTTTGTCACGAGGGTTCGCCTGCGGCCCCCGAGGATGCGCGCGGCCTTTTCGGGTGACTTCTGCATTGCGTGGGTAGTGCCGGACAGGCCGGGGCCCATCACCATGCGGTAGCGCAATCTGCACATCCCCCCGAGCGGTTCGATCTCGTAGGTCCATCTCGCGCTCGGTTCGTCAGGGTCGATGACGTGCCAGCCGAACTTCAACGGTGGCTCGTAGATCGAGATGTGGTTCGTCGTCTCCCAATCGGCCACGTCGGGAATGCGGTTGTGTCCGACGAAGCGTGCGCCGGGTCCCGGCTCGTCGAGCCACTCCGCTCTCATTAGCTCGTTGTCGAACGAAGCAGGCGTGTTCGGGTCGCTGACGAGGCTCCAGATACGACGCGGCGTGGCGGCGATATCGATCTCGACGGTCACGCCCGGTTCATCGGCCAGGGCGATCGAATCGCCGGGAGGCTGGGTCGTCGTGTAGCCCCACCGGTCGATGTAGGTGATCTCGGCGGCCGGCCGGCGAGGCGCAGGAGAGAAGTCGCCGCCGGTTGTGTAGGCGACCGGGAGCAGCACGATCTGGGTCACGCCGTCGGGGATTCCGAGGATTTCGGCCACCTCCTCGCGTCGGCTGAGGTGCATCGTCGTCCACGCGGAGCCGAGGCCCCGAGCTCGCAGCGCGAGACAGAAGCTCCAAGCTGCCTGCACGACCGAGTCGAACAGGCCTGGGTTCCCTGAGGCGTCGTGGGTGCCGTGAATGCAGACGATGACGAGTGCGGGAACCTCGTGGAGGTGATCGGCGAGGTGCTTTGCCGAGATCATGACGGGGCTCGCTCCGTCGCCGATATTCGCGAACACGAGGTCCGACACCGCTCGGTACTGCTCGGCGACGGCTGCTTTGACCTCGGGGTCGCGGATGACCATCCAGCGCCGGCTGCCCAGGTTCCCACCGGTCGGCGCCTGTTCGGCGAGGTCGATGCAGTCGTACAACACCGAGTTCTCGACAGGGCGATCGAGGTCGAGGCGACGGCGAACAGCCCGGGTGGTAGCGAGGACGTGGTCGACCGCCGCGCTGTCGACGATCTGCTGATCGGTCGATGCTGTGCCCACGAGGACCCCCTGGTTGTGCCGACTATGTGGCCGGAAGTGTCTACTCCCGATGCTGGCCCGTCGGCGGCGACCGGTCAACCGTCGGCTGTCAGGTGTGTGAGCGGCGCCAGGTGATGGCAGATTGTGCAGATGGCGATAGCGACGACCGGACGGGCCGACAACGGTGGGGTGAAGCTCTACTACGAGACATTCGGCGCTGACGACGACCCTGTGCTGTTGCTGATCTGTGGTCTCGGGGTTCAGCTGCTCTCGTGGCCCGAGGAGCTGTGCGAGGCGTTCGTCGACCGCGGCTTTAGGGTCGTGCGTTTCGACAACCGCGATGTCGGCTTCAGCACATGGTTCGACGACCACACCGGCGACGGTCCCGCCTACCTGCTGTCCGACATGGCTGCCGATGCGGTCGCCGTGCTCGATGACCTCGACGTCGAGCGCGCACACATCGTCGGCATGTCGATGGGTGGGATGATCGCCCAGACGATGGCGATCGAGCATCCCGAGCGGGTCGCAACCCTCACCTCTGTCGCCTCGAATACCGGGGAGGACGGCATCGGAGCGCCGACCGAAGAAGCGCTCGCAGCGCTGTTGGCTCCGCCGGCCGAAGGGCGCGAAGCGGTGATCGAACAAGACCTTGCGGCGCGTCGGATCTGGGCTTCGACCCTGTATTGGGACACCGACGCGTCGCGCGAGCTGCTCGAGTCGTTCTACGACCGCTCCTATCACCCCGAGGGGGCGCAGCGACAGACCGACGCAATCCTCTCGAGCGGCGACCGCTCGGCGGGGCTGGCGCAACTCGATGCCCCGACACTCGTCGTGCATGCCGATCGCGATGAGCTGATCTCACTCAGCGGCGGCGAGCGCACCGCCGAGCTGGTGCCCGACTCGACGCTCCTGATCATCGAAGACATGGGTCACGAGCTGCCCGTGCAGATCTGGACCCGGCTGGTCGAGGCGGTCACCGCGCACGCAGCGGCGAACGCTACCCAGTGACCGCGTCGGGCGGACCTGGCCGTCCCCTCGGGGACGCAGGTTCGTCGGTGGAACGATCTGCCAACCTTGATTCCTCCGGTTCTTCGGCGAGAGGTGCCCTGGTCGCGCTCGGTGCCATCGCAGTTGCCGCGGCGGTCTGGGCGATGGTCGCCGGCGGTGGCTCGAACGACGACGGCGAGGCTGGGGCGGCGTCGACGACATCGCCAGAGTCGGTGACCAGCGCGCCGGCTTCTACGACCTCTGTCCCGTCTACATCGATCACGACGACGACCGTTGCGCCGACCTCGACGGTGCCGCCGGGACCGCTCAACGTCGACCCGCCACCGCATCCCAGCGGCGACAGGTGGAACGCCGAGCTCGTCATCGCCGCGCAGGACGCCTATGTGACCGTCGACCTCGACACGGGTGACGTGGGTGAGCTCGATTGGCCGAAGGAGGCCTATGTCGAGTCTCTGTCGACCGACGCCGAGGGCCGCCTGCTCGCCCAAGGGGCCGGCTATGAGATCTACGACGCCGGCGAGGTGCGGTCGTTCGCAAATGGGGAAGATGGCTTCGGCTATCTCGTCGACGGCGAGCTTGTCACGCCTCGCTATGGGTTCGTGGAACTGGACCTCGTCGAAGGTTCCACGGGTGACGTTGTGAAGTCGTTTCCGAGCTCGATGTATCTGTCGCACCTCGGGCATCGAGCCATCGTCCAGCACGCTTCGGGATGGGCGGTGCTCGACCCGTCGACAGATTGGACGTTGAACGCAGAGTCTCCGGGCACTGTCGTCGATGCAAACGATACGCACGTCGCGTGGCAGGAGTGCCCCGATCTGGCCTGCAACCTCTATGTGGCCCCGATCGACGATCTGAACGCCTCTGTGGCCTCACCGTTGTTGCGTCCGTTCGGTGGCGCGATCTTGGCGCCGGGTGGAAGCAACATCGCCGTGCCGACGTCCAACAGATTGTGCGGCGAGCTGGACGTATACACGACCGACACCGCGGAGCTTGTCGGAACGCTTGGGTGTCCGGACAACTTCGCCCGCTTGGACTGGTCGCCCGATGGAGCGGCGTTGTTCATCGTCGAGAGCATCCCGTCGCCGACCCACATCGAGGTCGTAATGCTCGATGCGAGCACCGGCGCAACGACCGAGCTCGCCATCCCCCATGCCCACAGCACCGCTGCCCGACCCAGCATCGACGGCTTCGTCGTCCGCCCCCGCCCCTGAAGTGAAACTTTGGTCTGACACAAGTTTCACTTCCAGGGCGCTGTTAAGTGAAACTTTGGTCTGACACCGGGGTCACCAAGGGGGTGGCGGTAGCGTGCGGCGCATGGGACCGCTGGCTGGTGTGAAGGTTGTCGAGATAGCAGGGATCGGACCAGGTCCGTTCTGCGCCATGTTGTTGGCCGACATGGGGGCTGACGTGGTCAGGGTCGATCGCGCTGGACAGGTGCGCGGCGGCGATCCGAACGATCCCCCCAAGGACATCATGAACCGGGGTCGGCGCTCGATCGGCGTCGACCTCAAGAACCCGGCCGGTGTCGGTGTAGTGCTCGACCTCGTCGCCAAGGCCGACCTGTTGATCGAGGGCTTCCGGCCGGGCGTCGCCGAGCGGCTCGGGATCGGACCCGACCACTGCTTCGCGCGCAACCCCGCGATCGTCTACGGACGCATGACCGGCTGGGGCCAGGACGGACCGTACGCGCCCACGGCAGGCCATGACATCAACTACATCGCCCTGTCGGGCACTCTGTCCACGCTCGGGCGTGCAGGAGAGCCGCCGACGCCACCAATCAATCTTCTGGGCGACTTCGGCGGCGGGGGACTCATGTTGGCCTTCGGCCTCGTGTCGTCACTCGTCGAATCTCGGACATCGGGACAGGGGCAAGTCGTCGACGCCGCCATGGTCGACGGAGCGGCTGTACTCGCTACGTTCATCCACGGCTTCCGCGCATCGGGCATCTGGACCGATGAGCGCGGCGTGAACATGCTCGACACCGGGGCGCATTTCTACGACGTTTACGAATGCGCCGACGGTGAGCACATCTCCCTCGGGTCGATCGAGCCCCAGTTCTACGCCGAGATGCTCGACAAGCTCGGGTTCACGGACGAAGAGCTCCCCCAGATGGATCGCAAGCGGTGGCCTGAGCTCAAGGAGCTCGTCGCCGAGCGGGTCCGGACCAAAACACGTGCCGAGTGGTGCTCGATCCTGGAGGGATCAGACGTGTGCTTTGCGCCGGTGTTGTCCATGGCGGAGGCGCCTGAGCATCCACACAACGTCGCCCGCGGGACGTTTGTCGACGTTGCCGGGGTCACCCAGCCCGCGCCGGCGCCGCGATTCAGCCGCACGGAGGCGACGATCGACCGACCGCCCCCTCACGCAGGGCAACACACCGACGAGGTTCTCGCCCACTGGGGGCTCGACACCGAGGCTCTCGCGGAGCTTCGCGACTCGGGTGCGATCGCCTGAGGGCGAAAGCCTTCACACCGACGCGAAGCAGCCGACGAGGCGAGTGTAGAAATCGCGCAGGTTGGCGTAGGTCTCGGCCGGTGACTTGCCGAGACGGACGATGACCAGATCGAGTGCTGGCACGACCTGGATGCGCTGCCCCTCGTAGCCGTTGCATGCGAACGACCCGTGCCCATCGAACACCGTCCACCAGTGCATCGCGTATCCCTGGCCGTTGGACGGGTCGAACGCATGAGGTCGACGGGCCCCGTCGACCCAACCTTCCGGTAGCACTGCTGTGTCACCCCATCTCCCGTTGCGCATATAGAGCAGTCCGAATCGTGCGAAGTCCCTGGCTGTCGCGTGCACGTACGACGACGCGACCCATGTGCCGGATGCGTCGAAGGTCGGTCGCGCGCTGGTCATCCCGAGCGGACCGAAGAGCTTGTCGTCGAGTAGCGCTTGCATCGCGTCGGCACCGCCGAGCGCGTCGGTGAGAACCCTGCTGACGATGTTCGAGGTTCCGCTCGAGTAGCACCAGTGCTCACCGACGGGAAAGTCGAGTGCGAGGCTCGCGGCGTACGCCGCACAGTCGTCTGCGCCGGAGCCGAACAGCATCTCGATGACATTCGACACCGAGTCGTCGACGTAGTCCTCGTTCCATGAAAGCCCGCTGCGCATCATGAGCAGGTCGCGCATCGTTATGGCTGCGCGGGGATCATCGGCGTCGGACCATTGGGACATCGCCGCGGGCGCGTCGATGTCGACGGTGCCGTCGGCGACGGCGATGCCCACAGCGGCGTGAAGCATCGACTTGGCCATCGACCACGAGATGAGGGTCGTGTCGACATCGGCTGTCGGTCCGTACTGCTCGGCGACGATCCGCCCTCCCTGCACCACGACCAGCGCGAGGCTCTGGCCGAAGGGGTCCTTCTCTTCGACCTTGCTCGCGGCATGTTCTGCTATCAGCTCCGCGAGTGGTTCAACGATGGAGCCACCCGCTTCGGTCGTCTGCCACGAATGAGTTGGGAACTCGACGCCGACGGGTTGTGGAGGAAGAGGGTCCAGCATCTGACGAGTATCGCGCCAGACGCGTGGTTCTGGCTGCGCTGCTGCGCGCATGCGCGACCACCTGCAGAAAATTCGGGAAAGGGCGCGTAGCCTCGACCCGGTGAGCACCGTTGCGTTCATCCACGCCCACCCCGACGACGAGGCGATTGCCACCGGGGGCACGATGCGACTCCTGGCCGACGCCGGGCATCGCGTCGTCCTCGTCTCGGCGACGCGAGGTGAGGTTGGCGAGCCGGTCGAGGGCGTTCTCGAGACCGACGAGGTGCTCGGCGATCGTCGGAGTCGCGAGCTCGAGAATGCCGCCGAGCTGCTGGGGGTTTCGAGGCTCGAGTTCCTCGACTACCACGACTCCGGAATGATGGGGGAGCGCACCAACCGTGAGCCGGGTTCGTTCTGGATGTGTGATGTCGCCGAAGCGTCGGAGCGGTTCGCGGCAATCCTCGACGAGGAGTCGGCCGACCTCGTCGTCTGCTACGACCCACACGGTGGCTACGGTCATCCCGACCACATCCAGGCGCACCGCGTCGGCAGCGGAGGGGCCCGTCTGGCCGGCGGGCTGCCCGTCGTGTGGACCACGATGAACGCCACCCGCATGCGCGCCCGAGTCGAAGAATTCGCCGATGCGATGGACGCCGACGACGAGGAGCGGCCGAATCTCGAGGACGGTCCGTTCGGCATGGAGGAGGACGAGCTCACCCACGAGATCGACGTCAGCGCGGTCATCGACATCAAAAAGAAGGCAATGGCGCTACACGCCAGCCAGATCAGCGACGACTCGTTCTTCATGGTTCTGCCCGACGAAGTCTTCCTGGCAGCGTTTGGTGCCGAGTTCTACTGCGATCCGACCCGACCGCGCGGCGACGCGCCTTTCGGGACCGATCTCCTCAGCGTGCTCGGCTGACCACGGCCGGCGTCGTCGACGTCGTGATGATCGGGCATGATGGCGAGATGACCGATACCAGCCCCATCGTGAAGATCAACGCCATAACCGTTCCTGAGGGAATGGGTGATGAAGTGGCCAAGCGCTTCGCCGAACGCGCTGGTGCGGTCGACGGCCAGGAAGGGTTTCGTGGCTTCTCTCTACTGCGCCCCACCGACGACCGCCGCACGTGGCTCGTTCTCACCGAGTGGGATACCGAGGCCGCCTTCGATGCCTGGGTCTCCTCGCCGGCGTTTGCCCACGGCCATCGCGCTGCGGTCGACACCGCCCAGCGCGCAGACGGTGAAGCGCAAGGTGGCGACGAGCAGGACTCCGACTCGAGGCCGCCGATGGGGCTGACAGCCGAGCTCTGGTCCTACGAGGTCGAGGTCCGCTCCGACGGCAACGCCGACTGAGTGCTTCGCGACGCGCACGTCGTCACCGCGTGGGTTGTGGTGATCGCCAACGGGATCGCCGGCCTGTGGTCGGGTGCTGCCCATTGGCTCGAGCAGCTACGAACCCCGTGGCTGTGGCGCTACACGGCGGTGGCCCAGGTACTCATCTTCGTGCAGGTGAGCCTGGGTGTGGCACTCAACTCGTCGCTCGACGGAATCGAACTCGACCAATTCCACATGTTCTACGGGTTCGTCTCGCTCGCGACAGTGGGCATCATCTACAGCTACCGCGATCAGCTACGCGAACACCTCTACCTTCTGTACGGCGGCGGTGGGCTGTTCCTGATGGGCCTCGGTATCCGGGCGATGCTGCTCGGCTAGAGGCTCAATCTCGGAGCACGCCTGAGATCAGGCGTTCGAAAGCGATCGCCAGAACAGCGGCGAGCGATGCAATTCCCAGGCTGAGCGTTCCGGGGACTAGGGCGAGAGCGACGCCGGTCGCCACGAGCGCGCCGACCACCGAGGCCGCCCAGCGGTCACCGCTCATCCGAGCAGCCAGGCGCCGAGCAGACACAACGCGAGGGTGAGGATGAACACGCGAAGCGCCGTGGTGACGGGGTCGTGCGACATGCACCCGAGATTATCCGCTAGCGCCGATGTGGCGGGCGGCTCAGAGAAGAGAGCCGAACAGCGTTGTATTGCCGAGTGCGTGAACCTCGCACACAACCGCACGCGAACCCTGGGCGACGTCGAAGCTGGACGGGATTCGGGCTCGCATTTCAGAGTCAGGGGGCATCGGCTTGTTGCTGGCGAGCGTGAACTCGTCGAGGCATCGAAGCCGGGCGTCGATCAACACCAGCTCGTTGCTCGTGTCGACGCTCGCGTCGAGCAGGTAGGTGGCAACGACCTGATGTGTGTGCGGCGTGGAACAGGACGACACCCCGGCAGTGCCAAGGTTGTCTGTCGAGTAACACGTGCCGACAGCTGGCGCGGGAACGCCGAGGGCGGCTGCGGTCTCGTCGGTGCCACTATCGCCCTCCGTGGCCTTGATGATTACCATCGTGCCCAGTCCCAGGCAGATCGCGGCGATGATCATCACCAGCATCCACGGAGGCTTCCAGTTCTCGTCGATCGAGTCGGTGAGGTCACCCGCCTCGGCAATCCGACGGGCGTGAGCTCTCCGGCGCAGAAAGGTGACGGGTCCGACAAACCCTGACTTCGGTGATTCGGTCGGTATCGCCGGGGTGATTTTGGCGTCTGGCTCGACATTCTCGTCGTCCGCATCGGGTTCGATGTGTTGTCCGGCCTCGGCGACACCGATGGGATCCGGGCCGTCGCCGGGGGCATCACCCACTCCCGCGGGATCGACATCGTCGGGAACGACCCCCATTTCGTTCATAGTGTCGCCGAGGCTGTCGATGAGGTCGACCGCTGAGACCGGGCCTGGCTCGACGGCGTTCCGCTCCTCGAGCAGCTTCATGATCGCTGCGGCGTCGTGCGGCTCCAACTCGATGTCATCAGGCGGCGCGTCGACACCGAGCGCGTCGCTGATCGACTCGATATCGCGGGGGCCGATCCCCATCTTGTCTGCTAGCTCTCGTAGCTTCATCGGGACTGCCTGCTCACCATCGTCGGATGCTCCAGGTGCGGAACCTATCGGCACTCGGGCACAAGGTTGTGAGCGATTGGGCAACGGTTCGATTGCGGACTCAGGGCTTCGAGATTGCGACGGTGAGAGGGACTTGGTCGTCGGCGGGTTCGTACGTGAGCTCGGGGTGACTGATCGCAGTCAGAGTGAACGTGGCCTCGTGGACCGTGCTCTCGCCCCACCGTTGCATGTCGACCTGGGAGATCGTGCACTGTCCGGTGGCCTCTGTCGTGCAATCGGGGTCGCTTGTCCCGGCCGGCGCCCAGAACCCGGTGGCCGTTGCGCCCGACACTAGCGCGCCCGTCTGGTCGCGAATGGTCACGAGCACTGTCGCGGTCCAGCGACTCGGGTTCCGTTGCGTCCTCCCAGTTCCCGATAGACCGGCAACGTGCATGGTGCCGAGCGTCGGGTACGTCGTCGACGAGGACGACGAGGACGGCGGTTGGCTCGTGGAGGTGGATGTCGATGTCGATGTTGAACTGGTCGATGACGTCGAGCTTGTCGATGACGTCGATGAACTCGACGACGGAGGACTGGTCGACGTCGTGGCCACCGCTGTCAGACCGAGCCCGTCCGGGTTGCCGATGCGTTCACCCTCGGCCTCGAGGTGGTCGCCTTGAGACTCCTCCATGTCGATGGCAACGAGCGAGATGGGAATTGCCAAGACAGCGATGCCGAGCGCGTACTCGATTATCGTCGCGCCCCGAGAGCCGCGAGACGTCCTACGAACCTTCATCTGACCAGCCTCACGAACACGTTGACTCCAATGTCATTGGGAGCGTTCTCCCCTCCGAGGTCGCCAGGAAGCATGGTGTTGGGGAAAACGAAGGCGGTGATAGCGGCGGCCTTGGTGCTGCTGTTCGAGTCGGTGTAGCCGACCCCGGGGTCGAACTGGCTGTCGCATCCCTGCGGATCGCAGTTGCCGGCGAACAGTCGCTGAAGGAATATCGGCCGGAAACGGTCGATGTCGATTGTGCCGGACGTGCCCGAAGGCCACGTGCCGGTCATCTGGGGGACATATCCGAAACGCGGCGTGTACTGGATGTCCCACAGATCCGGTTCATCAGATGTCGAGCTGTTGCGAGAGAACACGGGGTCGCTGCATGTGCCGGTGCAGCCAACCGGGGGTTCCGGCGGGTCGAACGCGCCGTTGTCGTCCCAGTCATCGCCGACGTAGTGAACGAAGCATCGCTGCAACAGCCGGTTGGTCCGCTCCTCCACCGGCATGGAGATGAGGTGGGCGGCGACGCTGTCCGGTAGCGCCGTCATGAGCAAGTCGTTGTCGGTGTTGAGCCCCCCGGTGTGTCCGATGAATTGATCACGCCAGCACGATCTCGGCACGTCGGCTCCGCTCAGGCTGTCGGGAATGAAGTCCCACAGCGGTCTGTCGTCGAGCGCATAGCCGGACACCGCTGTGGTCATCGTCGAAAGCTCCGCATGTGTGCGTTGAAGACGGGCGGGCTGGCCATCGGTGAAATTCGAGCCTGAGAAAAGGCCGTTTCCCGTCTCGTCCGGAACGTTGCCGGTGAGGGTCAGCAACGAGTTGGGCCGGGGCGTTTCGCCGCAAGGTGAAGATGTGTCTATGACCCTGGTGCCGTAGTGCGGCGCGTGGTAGGTCCAGTCGGTTCCAGACCACGTTGCAAAGCGGCTCAGGTTGTGGTCGATGCCCGCGGCGATGTTGTTGCCGAGTCGATTCTGGCCTTGCCCGGCGCAGTCGGCAGATGTGCCGAGTTCTGCGTTGCCGTGGAAGCCAAGATTGACGAACCCGAAGTTTCCCGAGTAGTTGGTCGAGCAGCGATCGCTCGGGACGTTGCTGGCGCCTGCCTTGATGCATTCGTAGGTTCCCGCGTTGCTCGTGATGCCGAACGGGAGGACCCCGCCGAATCCCTCTCGGTAGAGCTCTGCAACGGCGTAGGCGCTGTGCTCGTAGGTGTCGACGCCCACGATGCTGCCGAACGTCGAGCCGGTTTCTTGGAGCGGCACCCGAACCCGAACGCGATGACGAAGGCTATCGAACGAGACGCAGTTCGCCGTCGCGGACTTGGTCATGCCCGCCGATTCTCCGCTCAGGACCTCGCCCGCGCACGAGTTGTAGGCAGAAGCCCCGAGCGGGCGATCGAGGCTGGACTCGGCAAGGCCGATGGCGCGTTGTACTGCTGCAGCATCCTCACCGAGGTCCTGAGCTGCACCGAGAGCAGCTACGTCGGCAGCGCTCTGGTCCTGGCGCCGCAGGTTGTACACCGATCCGAGGTCGACAGCGATCGCTGAGAAACCGAGCATGATGACGATCGAAACGGCGGTGATGACCAGCGTGTACCCGTCCTCGCCTCCGCACCGCCGACCCGAGCGTCTCACAAGCACGTGATCTTCCCCACCCCGTCCGCCCAGGTGGCATCCGCTTCGAGTCGTACATCGATCCTGCTGTCCAGATCGAGGCCCTGGAAGACGAGCGGAATGAAGCCGGTGAGCGGCGCGGCTTGGGTCTCGACCTCGATGGTTGCGAGGTCACCCACCTGGTTGGCACCGGACGAGCGGAGCGAGATCTCGACCGTCGTCGTGCCAACGTTGTTCAAACGTCCGCAGACGGTCGACGCGATCGCCTGTGTCTGAGCGCTCCCGGTGCCGCCGAGGGGTGCGTGATTCACCGCTACGAGTCGGGCGCCTTCGCGCGCTCCGTGACGAACATCGAGGTGCTGGCCGAACACCCAACCGAAGTCGATGATGCTGAACAGAACCAGGAACAACACGGGTGAGACGAGCGCGAACTCCGCCAGCGCTGCGCCGCGGTCGCCGCGCGCGCGTGGCGCGTGACTGGCGGAGATTGGGTAGCGCGCACGATTCACAGGGGCTGTATCGGCGCGACTCGGCGTGGACTTAACCAGAAATTGAGCGGATCGACTCACCGCGAGGGCCTACCGGCCCATTGACGGGATCAAATCTGAATCGCACTCCGCAGCGTCGAGCAACCCGGAGCTGATTTGAGACCACGCAGAGCGCGGGGCTAGCCTCGTTACTTCTATGGAGCGCACTTATTCTTCTTCATCTGCTCGCGTCCGTCTGAGCGCGGTGATTGTCGCCGTCGCTGCGATGATCGCGTCGGTCGTCGCCCTTGCGCCTTCCACCGCACAGGCGGGACCGAAAGAGACGACGCCCCGAGCTGAAGCGTTCGCGGGCAATGCACTGGCTGGATTCGAACAGGTCACGGTCACCGACCTTGATCCGGGCACAGAGGTTGACCTGATCCGCCTCGGCGAAGGCGAGGGCAAGAAGGGCAAGGGGAAGTCCGGCGATTTGGCCGTGGCGGACGATCTCGGGAGCGTGATGTTCCGCCTGGTCGAGCCCGGAAACTACGTCGTCGAGGTCGACGGCGTTCGGTCGTCGAAGCTGTCGGTCCGCTCGATCGACGAGCCTCATCCCGACCAGGAGTTCTACGACTCGATCGACATCGGACCCGGCTACCAGTATCTGGAGACGCGCGACGGAACGAAGTTGTCCATCAACGTCGTGCTTCCAGGGCCGCCTGAGGACGGGCCGTACCCGACCGTTGTCGAATATTCCGGCTATGACCCTTCGAACCCGACAAGCAGCGCCCTCCCCGGTATTCCTGGCCCGGCTCAGCCAGGCTCAGCGTTGGCGAGCGTCTATGGCTACGCGGTCGTCGGTGTGAACGTGCGCGGCACCGGATGCTCCGGTGGCGCTTATGACTTCTTCGAACCGATGCAGTTGTTTGACGGCTACGACGCGATCGAGGCTGTCGCAGCTCAGCCATGGGTGCAACATCACCGCGTAGGCATGGTCGGGCTCTCCTACCCCGGCATTACACAGCTTTTTGTCGGTTCCACGAACCCGCCCAATCTTGCCGCGATCACTCCCTTGTCGGTTTATGGCGACACCGGCACCGGAATCGCCCGCCCAGGAGGATTGCCGAATCAAGGTTTTGCTCTGTCTTGGGCCGAGAACGTGCTGAACAGCGCGAGGCCTTACCCGGACGGTGCAGGTTGGGTTCGCACTCTCATCGATGAGGGTGATGACCAGTGTGCCGAGAACCAGAAGTTGCGTCTCCAGAACGTCGACGCAGCGCAAAAGGCCCTCGACAATCCGTTCTATACGGAAGACATCGCGGCGCCGCTCGATACCCGCAACTTCGTCGGCGACATCGAAGCCGCCGTGTTCATGACCTCGGCCTGGCAGGATGAACAGACCGGGCCGTCGTTCGGCGACATCCTCGGCGAATTCGACTCGGCGGAGTACGTTCGCCAGACCGTGTTCAACGGCAACCATGCCGACGGGTTTGCGCCCCAAGTCCTTACCGACTGGGCGGCCTTCCTCGACATCTACGTTGCGCAACGACCTCCTGAACCGAACGCACTAGTCAGCCTGTTCACACCCGTGCTCACGGAGGGCATCTTCGGCGGACCGCTCACCATGCCACCGACGTGTTGTCAGGGGGCAGCCGATGTCGACGAAGCCCGAGCCATGTTCGAATCCGAGTCGCCGGTCCAGATCATCTTCGAGAACGGTGGCCTTCCGGGCGAACTCGAAGGGCTGCCCCTCGGCGTCGGCGAGTTCGGCACCACCGACTGGCCGGTGCCCGGAACCACCGCCGAGCGCTGGTACTTCCACCCCGATGGATCGATGCGTTCGAACAAGACAAGCCGACGGTGGGCGAATGCCTCGTTCCGTCCCGATCCCGACGTTGGTCTCACCACCTACTGGAACGGCTCGGTGTCCAATATCTGGCACGCGAAGCCCGAGTACAACTGGGAGCCCGCCGGCAACGACCAGGCGGTGGTCTTCGAGACGGCTCCTCTCGACGGCGATCGAACCATGATCGGCACCGGCAGCGTCGACCTGTGGTTGAAATCGACCGCTGACGACGCCGATCTCGAGGTGATTCTCTCCGAGATCAGACCCGACGGTCACGAAATGCTGGTCCAGACCGGCGTTCTACGGGCGAGCTATCGACGCCTGGACAAGTCTTCGACCGAGCTCCAGCCGGTTCAGTACGGGCGACCCGGTGAGGTGCGGCCTCTGAAGAAGGGTTGGAACGAGGTCCGAGTTCAGATCCCTGCGTTCGCGCATGAATTCCGGACGGGCTCGAAGGTGCGAATCACGATCAACACACCGGGCGGCGACGAACCGAGGTGGGCTTACATCCTCGACGAGAACATCACCGAGGACGATCGCCACTTCATCTCGGTCGGTCGACGTCGGGCCTCGTCGGTTGCGCTGCCGATCGTCGACTCGTTCGACCTGGCGACACCGCTGCCCGGCTGTCCATCGTTGCGCGGCCAACCCTGCCGCCCCGCCCCGCCCATCGAGAACACCATCGCTCGCCGGGTTCGCCGCTGACACTTGCTGCGAGCGGTGTCAGGAGGCCGCGCGGTTAGGGCGCGAACTACAGTGCCAGGAGACTCAGCGGATTTCTCACGACCTGCGGTTCGCGGGGTTCCAATGAAACGGTGTCAGGCACCCGGCGCCCTGCAATCCTGGGCCAAGTTCGTCCTGCGCCGGGTGCCTGACACCATGCCGTTTGGACCCGCAGGGGTAATCCGCGCGGTCTCCTGACACCTGGCGTTCCGCGCCATCGCAACGACGCGATTCCGGCGGAAACCCTCAGGCGAGGACGTAGCCGGCTACGTCGGCGAGAAGGTGGGCACCAATGTGCAGGTACATCGACATCTCCGCTCCGGCCGTAACGGCGACCAGCGTCGCGTTCGCGCGCGTCTCACCCGCAGCCCGCAGGTTCAGAGTCGAGGTGTCGGGCCGCGCCCCCTCGCCCCAGGCGGTGATGTAGCCAGGGCCGTCCGATTCGGTTGCGGTCACCGTCAGCAGAACGGCAGCGACGCCTTCGGACGGTAGCCCGGCCTCGCCGAGCAGCTTCACCGATGTGGTGTCTCCGGCACCGGGTTTCGCGCCGCCGCTCCGAGTGTCGAAGATTCGGCGCGGGCTGAGCGGCACGAAGAGGCCACTGGTCGAAGGCTCGGCGTTCTCGTCGGTGACGTAGCCGAGCACGTCGCCGAGGAGGTGAGCACCGGCGTGACAGAACAGGTCGATGCGTCCGAGGTCGCCGATGGGCACCACTACGAGGTTGGCGGCGGTGTCGTCTGTGCCGCTGAGGTTGAGGTTCGACGTGGTTGCGCGGTCGATGCCGGTCGGGCTCGCGGTGATGAAGCCGTCTCTGCGTGATTCGGTGGCGGTCAGGTTCATGATGATTGCAGCGATGCCTTCGTCGGGGAGCCCTCCGGCGCCCGCCACGCTGACCCTGATCGTGTTCCCGGGTTCGACGTAACCCTTCGGTCCGGGCGCCGGCTGGTCCGGACGCGTGTCGAACAACCTGAAGGGCGACACCGGAACTATGCGACCGCCGGCGACCGGTGCAGCGGCCGACCGGAAGTAGGCGAGCGCGTCGACCACGAGCTCGGTCGGGAATTGGGAATACAAGCTCAGGCGCCCTCGATCGCCGAGTCGCACAGCCGTGGCACCCGCGACCGAGTGGTCGTCCGCGTTGACGTTGAGGACTGATGCGAGCGGGCGGTCGGCACCGCTGGGCCAGGCGGAAACATAGCCCGGTCGCTGCGGTTCGGTCGCTGTGATGTTGACGATCGCGGCCGAGGCAGCCGCCGGGATGCCGGTCGTGCCGCCGATGGTCACCTCGACGGTCTCGCCCGCCGAAAGCTGTGCCCCGCGAGTGTCGAACAACCGCTTCGGGGCGATAGCGGTGAGCGCCGAAGCGTTCTTGGGTACTGCCGCGCCCGGGAACGGTCCGGTCACCTCGTAGGTGATGCCGCGCAGAGGACCGGGAGCGTCCGGATGGGTGCCGCGCTGTGATGAGAAGTAGAGGCGGGTTCCGTCGGGTGAAAAGCAGGGGCCGGCGATCTCGGACAGGGCGTGATCGTCGCCGGTGACCTGAAGGAACGGAATAGCTTCCCCATCTGGGGTGACGAACACGATCTCGAGGTCGCCTCCGTCTTCGGCTACGAGCACATTGCCGGTGCCGGGCTCGATCGTGACGTTGTCGACCCCGCGCAGCGGGCCATCGCTCGCCACGCCGTCGTAGAGGATGTCGTAGCGCTGCGAGGCCGTGTCGATGCGGTGGATACGGTCGTCGCCCTTCGTGGCGAAGACGAGCAAGCCGTCGTGGTACCAGATTCCCTCACCGCCAGCGAAGGTCGTGGCACCTGGAACCTGACGGCGGGTGGGGGATGCGCTGCCGCCGGCTCGGTTCGGGACCTCCGCCCAGCGCACCTGGCCGCCGTCGACGATCGCAGCCTCGAGAACGCCGGCCGACAGGTCGGGGTAGGTGTCGGGACGGAACCGGTACAGCAACCCGTCGGACTTGTCTTCTGTCAGGTAGATGGCTTCGCCGACCGGGTCGACCGCGGCCGCCTCGTGATTGAACGCACCGAGCGCGGGCCGCACGATTGCGTCCGCGGTGCCAGTCGGGTCGCACTCCCAGACGAGTCCGTCCTCGTGTTCCTCACACGACAGCCAAGTTCCCCATGGAGTCGGGCCACCGGCGCAGTTGCGCAGGGTACCGTCGAGGACCGAGTACGCGTCGACGATGCTGCCGTCGGGTGCGAAACGGATGGCGCCTGCGCCGCCCGTGCCCGGCGCGATCGCTTCGCTGTTGGACACCATGTACCAGCCACCGTCGTCGGCCGGGAAGGTGGCCGCACCGTCGGGGAACACGTGCCACTCGTAGCCGGAGTCGGCGACCTCGAGCCCGCTGATACCGACGATGCGTGCCTCGAAACCCGGGGGAAGACGGATGCCCAGATCGTCGGCCGGCCCGACGTGGGGTGGGGGAGCGATCGCTGCGGCCGGGAGCGTTCGGGCGAGCACCGCCGCAGCGCTGGCGGCACCCATCATCTGTAGCAGTTCTCGACGCTTCAGATTCGCGCTATGCCCCATGCGCGCGAAGGGTACCGCTCACGCCATCTTCGGGCCACCGCTACGCACGACCTCAGCCGGAGAGGCGTAGTTCGAGTTGTTCGAGCTGGCTGCGCATCTCGGCTGGGAGACGTTCGCCGATGAAGTCGAAATGGTCGGCGATGAGCGAAAGCTCGTCTCGCCATGCCCCCGGATCGACCTCGAGTATCTTTGCCATCCGGCTCTCGTCGATGTCGAGGCCGGTGCGGTCGATCGCGTCGACGGTAGGCACGTTGCCGATAGCGGTCTCGTCGGCACTCGCGTCGCCGTCGACACGTTCGATGACCCACTTGAGAACGCGGCTGTTGTCTCCGAACCCGGGCCACATGAAGCCACCGTCGTCGTCCTTGCGGAACCAGTTGACCCAGAAGAGCTTGGGCAGCTTGGATTCGTCGGCTGCGTCTCCGATGTCGAGCCAGTGCTGGATGTAGTCGCCGACGTTGTAGCCCATGAACGGCAGCATCGCGAACGGATCGAACCTGACCTCGCCGACGGTTCCGGCCGCTGCAGCGGTCTTCTCGGACGACATGATCGACGCCAGGAAGACGCCGTGCTGCCAGTCGCGCGCTTCGGTGACCAGCGGCACGTTCGAGGCGCGGCGACCGCCGAAAAGGATGGCCGAGATGGGCACGCCCTTGGGGTCCTCCCATTCGGGAGCGATCGACGGACACTGGCTGGCCGGCGTGGTGAACCGTGCGTTCGGGTGAGCTGCGGGCGTGTCGGACTCGGGGGTCCACGCCTCGCCGCGCCAGTCGGTGAGGCGAGCCGGGGGCTCGGGCGTCATCTCTTCCCACCACACATCGCCATCCGGGGTCTTCGCGACGTTCGTGTAGATGGAGTTGCCCCACAGCGTCTTCATCGCGTTGAGGTTGGTCTCGTCGTTGGTGCCCGGTGCGACTCCGAAGAAGCCGGCCTCCGGATTGATCGCATACAGGCGACCGTCGTCGCCGAACTTCATCCAGGCGATGTCGTCGCCGACGGTCTCGACCTTCCAACCCGGCAGCGACGGGATGAGCATTGCCATGTTGGTTTTGCCGCAAGCCGACGGGAAGGCTGCGGCCACGTACTTCTTCTCACCGTTGGGTGGAGTCAGGCCGAGGATGAGCATGTGCTCGGCCATCCAGCCCTCGTCGCGCGCCATGGTCGAAGCGATGCGCAGCGCGAAGCACTTCTTGCCGAGCAGCGCGTTGCCGCCGTAGCCCGATCCGTACGACCAGATCTCCCGGGTCTCGGGGAAGTGCGAGATGTACTTGTTGTCGGCGTCGCATGGCCACGCCACGTCGTCGCGACGGTTGCCGTCGGCGTCGACGAGGGGATAGCCGACCGAGTGCACGCACGGCACGAAATCGCCCTCGTCGCCGAGAACGTCGAGCGCTCCCTGTCCCATGCGGGTCATGGTGCGCATGGACACTGCGACGTAGGGCGAGTCGGTGAGCTCGACTCCGATGTGTGCGATCGGCGAACCGAGCGGACCCATCGAGAACGGAACGACATACATGGTGCGGCCACGCATGGCGCCTTCGTAGAAGCCGAGCATCTCGTCTTTGAGCTCGGCGGGCTCGCGCCAATGGTTGGTGGGGCCGGCGTCGATCTCCTCTTTGCACGCGATGAAGGTGCGGTCCTCGACCCTTGCCACGTCGGCGGGGTCGGAGAGGCAGAGATAGGAGTTGGGCCGCAGCTCATCGTTCAACCGCTCGAACGAGCCGGCGTCGATGAGCGTTTGGCACAGGCGGTCGTACTCCTCTTCGGAACCGTCGCACCAGTAGACATCGTCGGGCTGGAAGATCCCGGCCCAGTGGTCAACCCACTCGTTGAGGCGTCCGTTGGAGGAGGTGGAGCTCATTGCGGTCCTTCTTGGAATGTGGAGGGTCGGATCGGCGTCGTCACGACGTTGGATCGATGTCGACAGTATCGGTCGTGGCGTGTCCAGGGCCTACACGGGCCGTCTAGTTCAGCGGCTTGACCGACGGGGTGCCCAGGTCGTCCTCGGACCCGAAGCGCAGCTGTGTGGCACGACCATCGCCATCGAGCGCGAACAGAACCCGCTGGCCCTGCCGCAGCATGCGGAACAGGCTTCCCTCGAGCGCGTCGGGAGCGAGGTCGTACTCGGTGAAGTCGCGTTCGGCGACGACGACACCGTCGCCGGTTCCCGAGTCGTAGGACTTGATAACACCCTGCATCGTTGCCGGATTGTATCGTGCCGCCCGCTATCCGCTGACGTCGACGTCGCCGGGCATGACGGCGTCGTCGGGGAAATCGATCGGGCGCACCAGGCCGTAGAGCGACACGACCGCCGCGATGCACATGGCTGTGAGGTTGGCGGTGTGCGGGTCGGCCACCTCGCTGATCATTCCCCCTACAAGAGCCCCGATTCCTTCGCAGCCGAACACGAAACCTGCCATGACGCCGAGCACAGCGGGCCTCTTGTTCGCTGGCGCACGACGGTTCGCCGACGCGTTGGCCGGCGCCGCGCCGGCGAAGATGAGGCCCACGAGCAGGAAGCCGACGAGCGCGATCGGGACGCGGTCGGGAAGGGCGAACGCGGCGCCGGCGCCGAGTGCACCGAGCGTGCACAAGAGCGCGCTGCGGCGAAGCATGCCGGGATCGTCCTTTGGCATCGCCCAAACGGCTACGGCGAGAGCGGAGCTGGCGGCGACTGCGCTAGTGAACAGTCCGACCAGTCCAGCACCGCCGCCGAGCTCTTCGGCGGTGTAGATGACGGCCGTTGCCTCGACTGCGAACGCACATCCGCCCGCGATGCCCGCAATGCTGACCGCCCGACGCAGAAGAGGGTCGCCGACGACGATTCGGAAGCCGTCGCGAATCGACGGTGGTTCGTCTCGCGGCCATTTGCGCGCCGCCAGATGGGTCATGCCCGACACGAGCACGGCCGACCAGAGGAAGGTCGCGGCGTTGATGGCTAGCGCAACCCGGGCGCCGGTCACCGCCACGAGCGCGCCGCCGAGCGCGTATCCGGCGAGGAGCATCGTTTGGCCTGTTGCATGTTGAAGCGATACAGCGTCGGGGTAGTCGTCGTCCCCGACGATCTCGGGGATGAGCGACGACTGGCGCACTCGGAAAGCCGGCCCGAACGAGCCCGCGATGAGCGCGATGAGCAGCATCAGCGGAACCGGGATGGGAAGCAGAAGCAACATGTAGGCGATGGCGCGGATGACGTCGGCTACTGCCAGGAATCGACGTACGGGGAACCGCGTCGAACGGTTGGCGATGAACTGACCGAGTCCGAGCCAGGGCAAGACCCGCACAGCGAACGTCGCGGCTGCGTAGAATCCAGATCCGGTTTCGTCGAAGACGAGGATGGCGAGCGCGATCTGGCCCGCCCAGTCTCCGAACTCGGAGAGCACCTGGGCGAGCCAGAGGCGGCGAAAATCCGTGTATCTGCGGATGACGTCGAGGATCGGACCACTCTAGGTTCCCCGGTTGCCACGAAACGTGATTGGTGTAGGTCTAACGACCCAATTAGGATGTCGGCGCTTGCAAGCGATGCATTGGAGGTATTGCGATGCGTTTCGGAGGAAGCTGGAACTGATCCAGCGATAATCGAGCCACGGCCGCCCCAATGGGGCGGCCGTGGTCTTCTTGGCTCAATTCTCTGGCTGATTCGCCGATGTGGAAGGGGACCACCTTCTGGCTCGGAGCAATCATGAATCAGTCGAGCAACCGGCCGCTTCCCGCAGCCCTCTACGCGATGTCGGCTGCCGTGTTGATTTTGAGCGCGGCGTTCTTGTTCTCGTCGACCGCTGCCGACATGACAAACCGCGACTCGGTAGTCGCAGGACTGATTCTCCTGCCGTTCTTCGTACTTGTTCGGCAATTCGGATTCAAGCTCAGGGTTCGAGGAGAGAACCACTCGATCTATCCGGTCGAACTGCTACTGCCCCTGGCCGTTGTGGCGGCCGCGCCGATCACTATCGTTGTGGCGCGCATTCTCGGCGAACTGCTCGTCGTGATTCGAAGCGGTGGCATGGCGTTTCACAAGGTGGTGTTTAACTTCATCCTGTCGTCGTTCGAAACCGCCGTCACGTTCTGGGTGGTCGGGCGGGTTCTTGGCGCAAATGGCACGACGACCGCTCTCGGCTGGGCCTTCGTGGGGCTTGTGGTCGCGGTTGTGACTTCGGCGCTCAACTTCATACTCCTCTCCGTTGCAATTGGGTTCGCGACCGGACGGGGCACGTTTGGCGGATTGCGCGCCAACGCGTCGCTGTCGCTCGTCACGGTTTCGCTCGGCTGCCTGATCGGGGCGATCGTCGAGTGGTACTGGCCGATGGTGATATTCGTCGTGCCGGTTCTCGTCGGTTCGCTCGTTCTGGTCAAGGACCGGGGCCGGCTGCTCGCCCGCAACGACAACCTCACGCGCCTCGAGGAGTTCACGACGAGCACCGTCGAGACCGTCCGTGCCCACGATTTCCTCGTCTCTTCGCTCGATCGCATCCACGACGCGATCGACCCGGTCGCCTCGTACCTCGTGCGCTACCAGCCCGACGGCTTGCCGCCGGTTTGCTATTCGCGAGGCGATACGACCGGCATCGACGAGACCGCTCTACCAGCCGGCCTCGACGATCGGCGCTGGGAGGCGATCGTCGGTCAGCCCGAACCCGGGCACCTCGAGGCCGGCGACGAGGAATGGCTCGACGACCGAATCGACGAGTTCGATGACCTCATCACAGCGTCGTTCGCACGCGACGGGGTAACGGTCGGCACGGTGGTGTTGGTCCACACGAAGGGCGAGCGTGATCACTTCACGACCGAACAGACCCAGTTGCTCGGAGCGATGGTCAACCAGCTCTCGCTGTCGAGCGATGTCCGTGGTCTCGTCGAGGAGCTCGAACACGCGGCGACCCACGATGCACTTACGGGCCTGCTCAACCGCCGCGGTCTGCACGAGAAGATCGTTGGCGCCAGCAGCGGTATTGCCGCGCTGTGTGACATCGCCAACTTCAAGGACGTCAACGAAGCGCTCGGCTACGACGCCGGCAACGAGGCGTTGCGTGCCATCGCAACGCGCTTCGACGACGCTGCAGCCCCTGCTGGCCACCACGTCGCGCGTTTCGGCGGCGACCAGTTCGCTATCTTCGCCGCGACCGACGACGTCGAGGTCGCCGAAGAGACGCTCCAGGAGTATCTGCGGATCGCAGGCGAGGAGCTCGTCCTGCGCGACGTGACCTTCAAGCCCGTGTTCCGACTCGGATGGCTGCTCCACAGCGGTGGGATCGACCCGGTCGAGACGATGCGCCGGGCCGAGGTGGCCCTCAACACAGCGAAGGCTGATCCGCCCGGAACGCTGGTCGAGTATCAACAGGAGATCGACTCGAAGAGCTCGGTTCAGCTCCGCATGCTCAACGAGTTGAGCGCGGCGATCGACAACGACGAACTCTCGGTGCACTACCAGCCGAAGCTCGCGGTCAAGGACAAGATGGTCGTCGGCTTCGAGGCGCTCGTGCGCTGGCCCAACAAGGACGGTGGCACGATCTCGCCCGCGGTGTTCGTACCGTTGGCCGAGCGACAGGGCGAAGGTCGTCGGCTGACGGACTTCGTCATCCGCACCGCCATGAGGCAGGCCGCCGACTGGCGCGACGACGGGCTCGATCTGACGATCAACATCAACGTCGGCGTGCGCGACCTTCTCGACACGACCCTTCCGAACATGGTCGGCGAGCAGCTTCTCGCTACGCAGCTTCCGCCTGCACGCGTCGTGCTCGAGATCACCGAAACAACGATGATGCGCGATGTCGACACCGTGGTGCGCAACCTCGAACGTCTGCGCCAGCTCGGTGTCGGAGTGTCGATCGACGACTTCGGAACCGGCTACTCGTCCCTTTCCTACCTGGCTCGGTTGCCGATCACCGAACTCAAGGTCGATCGCAGTTTCGTGTCGACGATGCGCAGCTCCGAGGAGGACCGCTTCATAGTGTCGATGGCGGCTTCGCTCGGGCGCCAGCTCGGACTCGACGTGGTCGCAGAGGGCGTAGAGGACATCGACGACCTCGAGATGCTCCAGAACCTCGGCTGCGGCCAGGCTCAGGGATTCGGTATCGCCCGACCGATGCCGGGAGACCAGGTCGACTCGTGGTGTCGCACCACACACTTCACGATCAGGCGCCCCACGAGCGACACCTCGGAGCCCTTCGTCCGCAACGTCCTCGTGGACTGATAATCGCTGCGAGTTCGGGGCTGCCCTTCGGGCAGCTTGGAGTTTCGGCTTCGCCGAAACATCCCTGGCCAACGACACCTGCCCGTACCAGGTGTCGCAACGCGAATCGGCAAGGTGTCGGGCACCGAGCTCAAAGTGATCTTGTTTCCAGTTCGTACTGAGCTCGGTGCCTGACACCGTTGGGTTCGCGCGTGGTGACCAGCCGTCGAGAACGGTCCGCTGAATGTCTCGGCGCGATGCGGTAGATCGGAGCCGTTAGCATCTGTCGGCGATGGGGACAGAGCTTTCCGCCGCGCAGATAGTGGCCATCATGTCGAGTTACCGCGACGTTCTGACCGAGCACCGGGCCGCCATCAACGCGCTCAACGTCTACCCGGTGCCCGACGGCGATACCGGCACCAACATGGGCCTGACCATCGAGGCCGTGTGCCGTGAAGTCGACGAAGTCGACTGCGACGACATGGCGGCGGTCACGGGTGCGATCGCACACGGTTCGCTCATGGGAGCGCGCGGCAACAGCGGAGTCATCCTGTCGCAAGTGCTGCGGGGCCTTTCAGGCCGACTGGCTGAGTGCGAGTCCGCCGGCATCGACGACCTGACCTCGGCGCTTGCCGCCGCTGCCGAAGGCGCATACGGCGCCGTGATGAACCCGGTTGAAGGCACGATCCTCACGGTCGTTCGCATCACCGCCGATGCAGCTGCCGAGAGCTCGGCCTCCGATCTGGTCGACTTCTTCGACGAACTGCGCAACGCGGCGCAGGTTGCGCTCGATGACACACCGAAGCAGCTAAGGGTCCTCGCCGATGCCGGAGTCGTCGATGCTGGCGGCACCGGATTCCTGCGTCTTCTCGACGCTGCCCTGCACGTGCTCGACGGTCGTCCCGTTCCCGAGCCCGAGATCGTCGAGGCCGACACCGACAAGATCGACCTCGGCGGATCGCACGATCACCAGACGCTCGCCGATCTTCGGTACGAGGTGATGTACTTCCTCGAAACCGACGACGACCGGGTCGAAGCGTTCAAGGAGCGTTGGGCCGAGATCGGCGACAGCATCGTCGTCGTCGGTGGCGACCGCACGTGGAACTGCCATGTGCACACCGACGACATCGGCGCCGCCATCGAAGCCGGCATCGAGATCGGTCGACCCTATTCGATTCGCGTCACCGATCTCCTCGAGGAGGTCGCCGAGCAGTCGTGGGTCGCCGACGCACTCGGCGACGGTGAGATCGAACCGGTCCACTGCTCGGCGGTGGCTGTGGCGATCGGTCCTGGCGTTGGCGAGATATTCCGCTCGCTTGGAGTTCAGATCGTGGTCGAAGGCGGCCAAACGATGAACCCATCGACCGAGCAGCTCGTAGCTGCGGTCGAGCGCATCCCCGCCGAACAGGTGATGCTCCTGCCCAACAACAAGAACATCATCGCGGTCGCCGAACAGGTCGATGGTCAGGTCGACAAGTCGGTCGTGGTCATCCCGACGAAGAGCGTGGCGGAAGGCTTCGCCGCACTGGTCGCCTACGACCCTGAAGCCGACGCCGAGGAAAACGGTGCCTCGATGGGTGCTGCGGCCGAAGCTGTGTTGACCGGCGAGGTCACGCGCGCGGTTCGCGCATCGACGAGCGATGTCGGCGAGATCGCCGAAGGCGACTGGATCGGGCTCAGCGGAGGCATCCGCAGCGTCGGGTCCACTGCCGTCGATGCCGCGTGCGACCTCCTCGCCGAAGTGGTCGATGCCGACCACGAGCTCATCACCCTGATCGCCGGCGTCGATGCGACCGACGAGGACACCTCCGCAATCGTGAAATGGCTCGCGGTCAACCGGCCCGATGTCGAGACCGAGGTGCACAGCGGCGGGCAACCCTTGTACCCGTACTACTTCGGCATCGAGTAGGTCGCCGGTCGGTGCCAGGGCCGCTGACGCTTCGTGACCTGGACGCGATCGCCGTCACCGAACTGAGCGGCATCGGCGATCGCAAGTCCAAGGCTCTTGCCGCTTCCGGCATCGAGTCGATCCTCGACCTCCTCACGCACTACCCGCGTCGATACATCGACCGTACGCGCGAGGCGACGATCGCCGAGCTCCAGGTCGGTGAGGAGGGCATGGTCCTCGCAACAGTAGACAGGGTGAACAGTCGACGGGGTCGCAACCGCCGCACCATCGTCAACGTCACAGTGTCGGACGGCACGGGCAGGCTCGGCCTCACGTTCTTCAATCAGCCTTGGCGAGAGCGCCAGCTGCGCGAAGGAATGCAGGCCATCGTCTACGGCAAGGTCGACACGTACCGGGGTGCTCGACAGATGACGAATCCGGTCGTCGACCTTGTCGGCGATCGCACCGGTCGCATCCTCCCCGTATACCCACAGAGTGAAGGGGTTACCACGTGGGACCTTGCCGGTTGGACTGAGCGCTCGCTCGCCAGATCCTCCCAGCGCGGCATCGCAGACCCTGTTCCCGGCGAGGTTCTCGGTCAACACGACCTGCTCGACCGCGCGACAGCGCTGCACAACGTCCATCACCCCGAGACGATGTCCGACGCATCTCTCGGTCGGCGGCGACTCGTGTTCGACGAGCTGCTGCGGATTCAGGTCGAGCTCGTCGTGAGGAAGCGGGAGTTGGAACGCACGACTCGCAGTGTCGAACATGACACCTCTGCCAACCTCGTCGGTAGCTTCCACGACCAGCTCGGTTTCCCGCTCACCGATGCTCAGCGCGGGGCCGTCGCCGACATCGTCACCGACATGGGTCGTGCCTATCCCATGCACCGGCTGCTACAAGGAGATGTCGGCTCGGGCAAGACCGTCGTCGCCATGAGCGCGTTGCTCGTCGCGGTGGAGGGCGGGCACCAGGGTGCGTTGATGGCACCAACAGAGGTGCTCGCCGAACAGCATGCGCTAGGGGTTCGAGAACTGCTCGCCCAATTCACGGTGACTGACGACAGCCTCTTCGGGGAGCGACCCTTGCGCGTCGAGCTCTTGACCAACCGGGTCACAGCCGCTGCGCGCCGCGACGTTCTGGCAGGTCTCGCCGAGGGCACCGTCGACCTGGTCATCGGCACCCACGCGCTGATCCAGGAAGGGGTCGAGTTCGCCTCCCTCGGTGCGGTCGTGATCGACGAGCAGCACCGTTTCGGCGTCGAACAACGCGCCGCACTGCGGGCGAAGAACGCCGATGGAGCGGTGCCGGACGTGTTGGTCATGACGGCGACGCCGATCCCTCGCACGGCGGCGATGACCGTCTACGGAGACCTCGACGTCTCGGTGCTCGACGAGCTTCCTCCGGGGCGGACCCCGATCGTCACCTCATGGGCCGATGGTGATCTCGCCGAGCAAGCGGTGTGGAACCAGGTGCGCGAGGAGGTCGGGGAGGGGCGACAGGCCTACGTCGTGTGTCCCCTGATCGAGGAGTCCGACAAGTTGGAGGTCCGGTCGGCCGAGGAAACGTTCACCGAGCTCTCGTCGGTGCTCGACGGTCTGCGGCTCGGGTTGTTGCACGGTCGTCTTTCATCTGCGGAAAAGGAGCAGGTGATGAGTTTGTTCCGCGACGGCGCGCTCGACGTGTTAGTGGCGACGACCGTCATCGAGGTGGGGGTCGATGTGCCCAACGCCACGGTGATGGTCGTCCTCGATGCCGATCGCTTCGGCATAGCGCAGCTGCATCAGTTGCGCGGCCGGGTCGGCCGCGGCGCGCACAGGTCGTACTGCCATCTCGTCGCTTCGGAGGTGACAGGCGATGGCGCTGAGAGGTTGGAGGCGCTCGTGCGAAGCACCGACGGGTTCGAGCTAGCCGAAGTCGATCTCGATCTGCGCGGAGAGGGAACGATCATGGGTGAGCGCCAGAAGGGCCGCAACGATCTCAAACTGGCGTCACTGCGACGCGATCGAGAATGGGTCGAGATCGCTCGGCGCGAAGCGATCGCTCTGGTCGATGCCGATGACGCCGCACTGGCCGACCTACTCGACGAAGTGGAGGTCGTCGTCGGTGAGGCCGACAGCGAATTCTTGTTGAAGAGCTGATACTCGCACCGACTAGACCTCGATGTCCCAGCGGTCGAGGCAGTCGGCACACCTGTAGGCGACTATGTCACCCGGAGCGAAGCCCTCGTCGGGTTCGAACGAGAGCCGGTGACACGTTCCGCCGCAGTCCACGCAGAGGAGCGTGTCCGGGACCTTGAATTCATCGGAGTCGGCTTCGTCGGCGATGACCAATCCTGTCACCGAACGCGAACAGGCGTGATGTTGGTCGGGGCAATGTCACGGCTTTCATAGGTGTGCAAACCGTGATGTTGGTCGGGGCAATGTCACGGGGCGCCATACTGACCATGGTGAGGATCATTTCCGGCCGCTGGGGTGGTCGGCGGCTCGAGGCACCCGCCGATCGGCACATCAGACCCACCGCCGACCGTGTGCGCGAGGCGGTGTTCAATCGTCTCTACTCGCTCGGCGAAGCCGACCCCGGGTGGGCGATCGATGGTGCCCGCCTCGCCGACCTCTTCGCCGGGACAGGAGCCTTCGGCATCGAGGCCCTGTCGCGGGGAGCCCAGCACGTGGTCTTCATCGACTCGGACCCCGAAGCCGTAGGACTCGTCGAGTCGAATCTGGCATCGCTCGACGCCGACGGAAACCGTTTCGAGATCCTGCGCGCAGACGTCATCGACAACCTGAGCCGACGCGCCCTCGACGTCGACCTCGCTTTCGCCGACCCGCCATACGACTTCGACGGTTGGACCCGGCTTCTCGATGTGGTCGCCGTGCCACGACTGGTAGTCGAGTCGTCGTCGACTCTTCCCGAGCATCGGTCGTGGCGGGATATCGCATCTCGGGCCTATGGGACTACCGTGGTGACGTTTCTCGAACACGTCGCGCCAGGAGACGAGGAATCCCGATGACCAAAGTGCTGTACCCGGGATCGTTCGATCCGGTTCACAACGGTCACTGCGAGATCGTCGAGACCGCCTCCGAGTTGTTCGACGAGGTTGTCGTCGCGGCCATCCGCAACCCACAGAAGGACACCGGCTTGTTCGACCTCGAGGAGCGCCAGGATTTGTTGCGCGAGTCGTTCGGTCATCTCGACAACGTCGAGGTGACCATGTTCTCCAGCCTGGTCGTCGACCTCGCCGCGGAGATCGATGCAGATCTGATCGTGAAGGGCCTGCGAGCGGTATCCGATTTCGAGTCCGAGCTGCGCATGGCCCAGATGAACAATGCGCTGTCGGGAATTCACACCGTGTTCGTGCCGTCCACGTCACAGCACTCGTTCCTCGCCTCCAAGCTCATCCGCGAGGTGGCGCGCTTCGGCGGGGACGTGTCCTCGATGGTGCCGGCGTCGGTAGCGAAGCGACTCGCGGAGAAGTTCACCACATGAGCGACGGACCCGAGGTCGAGTTCACCGGACCCACCGCCGACGGCGCCAGGACGTCGGAGGCGCTGTTGCGCCGGACGATTTCCACCCTCGAACACGCACGTCCGATGCCGCTGTCGACCTCCTCGATCGTCAACAAAGAGGAGCTGATAGAGCTCATCGACGACGCCATCGAGCGCTTGCCCGACGAGCTGCGTCAGGCACGGTGGCTGCTGAAGGAGCGAGACGAATTCCTGGTGAAGGCTCGGCGGGAGAGCGACGACATCATCGAGGTTGCTCGGCGCCGCGCCGAACGCATGGTCGAGCGAACCGAGGTCGTGAAAGCTGCCGAGAGTAGAGCTCGGCGAATCGTCGAGGACGCCGAGGCCGACGCTCGGCGCATTCGAATGCAGCTCGAAGACTTCTGCGACCAGAAGCTGCGAGCATTCGAGACGATGCTCGACAAGACCAGGGCCCAGGTCGAGGCCGGTCGCGCGAACTTGCAGCCGCGCACCCCAACGCAAGCACCGGAGCCAAAGCCGGAGACCGAGTCACCGCAAGGTGCGTTCTTCGACCAGGACACCAGTGCCTGAACGGCTGCTGGTCGACGTCGCTCGTCTGCGACGCCGTGTAGGCGACAGGCAAACTTTCGAGCGCCGAGTGGTGCTCGACGAGATGCGCGTGGGATCGATCGAGGTCGTCGACGACACCGTTGAAGTCGATCTAGAGCTCGAGGCGATCGTCGAGGGCGTCGCTGTCGAGGGTCTCCTCTCCATGAATTTGCGCGGCCCATGTCGTCGCTGTCTCGAATTGGTAACTCGGAACGCGTCGGTGGCTGTCAACGAGCTGTTCGCGCTCGACCACGAGCCCGGCGAGACCTATCCGATCGGCGACGACGACACGATAGAGCTCGCCTCGCTCGTGCGCGACGCAACGCTGCTTGCGCTACCGCAGCTGCTTCTCTGCCGCGAGAGCTGCACCGGCCCCGACCCCGAGCGGTTCCCGACCGGGCCCGGGACCGCGGAGCAGGTCGCCGATCCCGGTCAGCCGGCCGGGGGCGACCAGCGATGGGCAGCCCTCGACGAGCTCGAGTTCGACTGAGGACGCGTTCTGGGGAGCCTTACCCACGCCCAGCGTGGGTGACGCACCAAATTTCGGTAGGCTGAGCGGCCGCCCTGACGACCGGGCCATCGATCGAGGAACCCCCATGGCAGTCCCAAAGAAGAAGACCTCCAAGGCCAAGAGCCGCAGTCGCCGGGCCTCTGCTTGGACGGTCGACGTGCCGGCCCGAAGCGTCTGCCCCCGTTGCAACGCCACCAAGCGCCCCC
This sequence comes from Acidimicrobiales bacterium, assembly GCA_965216815.1. Lineage (GTDB taxonomy): Bacteria > Actinomycetota > Acidimicrobiia > Acidimicrobiales > SHLQ01 > JADFOM01. Next base: position 2,207,333 of record OZ244202.1, read on the forward strand.
ATGTCGTCTGCGGCAACTGCGGATGGTACGGCGGCCGCCAGGCGATAGAGGTCGACTGAGCGCTGCCGGCCCGCTGCTAGCGTCGCTTCGCGTATGAAGCCGGTAGCCGTGGACGCAATGGGGGGCGACAACGCTCCCGAAGCTGTGATCGAAGGCGCGCGCATCGCGCTGGAGGATCGGGGAATCCCGGTCGTGCTGGTAGGGCGTTCGGCCGAGCTCGACACCGACTTCGACGTCATCGAGGCGTCCGAGGTCATCGCCATGGATGCCGATCCCGCGTCGAGCGTCCGGACGATGAAGGACTCGAGTCTCGTTCGAGCTGCCGAAGCGGTGCGAGACGACGACGCATCGGCGATGGTCAGCGCAGGCAACACCGGCGCCACCATGGCGAGCGCGCTGTTGCGAATGGGGCGCATCAAAGGTGTCAAGCGTCCCGCGATCGCCACGCCGATTCCGTCGCCCGCGGGGGCCCCGACAGTGCTGCTCGATGCCGGAGCCAACGCCGAGTGCTCTGCGGAGTGGCTCGTGCAGTTCGCCCAGATGGGACTCACCTATGTTCGTGAGCGCTTCTCGATCGACACACCTCGGGTCGCCCTGCTGTCGATCGGCGAGGAGGCGGGGAAGGGCAACCCGTTGGTGAAAGAGGCCTACGGTCTCTTCGACGAGACCGATTTCGCTGCTCTGGGTGCGGAGTTCATCGGCAATGTCGAGGGCCGCGACCTCATGGCCGAGGAGGCCGATGTCGTCGTAACCGACGGCTTCACCGGCAATGTCGCTCTCAAATCGCTCGAAGGTGCTATGAAGGCCTTCGCGACCGGTTTGTTCGACGCCTTGGGGTCGTCGTCCGAGGCCGAGGCAGCGTCCGAGGCGTTGGGACCGGCGTTGGACGGACTCATCGCCCGCTTTCATCCCGACACCTACGGCGGCGCGATGCTGCTCGGTACCCGTGGCGTGTGCATCATCGGCCACGGCTCGTCATCGCCGCTGGCGATCGCGAATGCGATCAGCGTCGGTGCCGAGATGGTCGAGGCCGACCTCGTGTCGCAGCTCTCCGACGCCATCTGACCGAAATTTGGCGGGAAACCCTCCTCTGAGGTGGGTTTTGCTCCCCAGAATGGACGGTCACCCGTTTTCACAAACGCACAAGGTATCCTGCACGGTCGAACCCAGGGAGAGGGAGCACGGTGCCCGCCGAAACCCATGTCGAACAAGGCCCGATCGGGCGTGACGAGGTCCTCACGATCATTCGTGAACGGCTCGCCGACATCCTCGAGATAGAGCCCACCGCAATCGGTGAGGGAGACTCGTTCCAGGACGATCTCGAGGCCGATTCGCTAGCGCTCATCGAGCTCGTCGAGGCGCTCGAAGAGGAATTGGGCGAACGCTCCGTCGGCTTCCGCATCGAGGACGAAGATCTCGAAGATCTCAAATCGGTGCGCGATGCCGTCGACTACGTCGTTGAGAAACTTGGCTGACCTCCTCGACCGAATCCGCTCCGATGAACTGATGCAGCTCGCGGTCACGCATCGTTCCTGGTGCGCCGAGCACGACGGCGAACCATCGAACGAGCGCCTCGAGTTCCTCGGCGATGCCGTCGTTGGTCTCGCAGTGGCCGAGCATCTCCACGAACGATTCCCCGACATGGCAGAGGGGCAGCTCGCGAAGATCCGTGCCGAAGTGGTGAGCGCCCCGGCGCTTGCCGAGGCAGCGCAACGCCTGTCGCTCGGTGAGCTGCTGCGGCTGGGCAAGGGCGAACGCAGCTCGGGGGGCCACGAAAAGCAGTCGATTCTCTCCGATGCCCTCGAGGCCGTCGTCGGGGCACTCTTCCTGCGCGACGGCTGGGCCGAGGCCAGGGCACTGGTGCTCGAAGTTCTCATGGATCGCATCGACACCGCATGCGAAGGTCCGGGTGAGGCCGACTACAAGACCCGGCTCCAGGAGCTTGCAGCGCAGCGTGGCGGTGGAGCGCCCGCCTACGAGATCTCGAGCACCGGACCCGACCACGACAAGCGGTTCGGTGCCAGGGTCGAGATCGATGGCGAAGAAGTCGGCAGCGGCGTGGGCAGATCGAAGAAGGAAGCCGAACAGCAGGCCGCCGAGAGGGCCTGGCACGAGCTGACCGAGTTCGCCAGGGCCCAACACGATCGCAACAGCAGCAATGACCGGAAGGCACCCGATGCGTGAACTACCCGAGATCGAGACCTATCGCAGGGATCTCGAACGCGATGTGGTCACCAAGAAGATCAAATCGGCCGATGCCGAGTCGATGGCACTGCTGCCTCGCTACAACAACCGCAAGTCGTTCTTCTCCAAGCTCACCGGCCTGAAGATCGCCTCGGTCGAGCGGCGCGGCAAGCACCTGGTTCTCAACCTCGACAACGACGAGTCTCTGGTCATCACGCTGGGAGAAACCGGCCGGCTCCGGCGCAACGCGAACAAAGATGCCGTCGAGGACGGCACCGAGATCGTCATCACGTTCACCCAACACGGTGCGCTGCGCATCATCGACACCGAGGGCGATGCCGAGGTGTTCGTCTGCGCGACCGACGAGCTCGACGATGAGCTGAAGCTCGACGAGGGGCTCGATCCCATCGACGACACGATCAGCTGGACCCAGTTCGGTGACCTGCTGGTGCGCCACGACATGAAGCTGAAGGACCTGCTGACCGACCCGTCGATCATCGTCGGGCTCGGCGACATCTACAGCGACGAGATCCTCTTCGCCGCAGGGCTCCGATACGACCGCATGAGCTCGACGCTGTCGACCCAGGAGATTCGCAGGCTCTATCGCGGACTGGTCGAGACGATGCACGATGCGGTCAAGTACCGCGGCACCACGCTCGAGGGTGAGGACTACACCGATCTGAGCGGCGAAAGCGGTGCGTACATCGATCACATCCAGGTCTACGGGAAAGAGGGGGAGCTGTCGCCCCGCTCACGCGCACCGATCGTGCGCACCAAGTACGGCAAACGGTGGGTCTACTATTGCGACACGCAAATGTGACCCGAAATTTGGCGGGAAATCCACCTCTGACGTGGGTTTTCCTCCCAAGAACGGAAGATCGGTGATTACAACGGTGTAGTTTGTGCACGCGCTGGTCGTCGGAGGGAGTCGCGCGTGTTTCTGAGGTCGCTGACGCTCAAGGGGTTCAAGTCGTTCGCCGATACGACGACGCTCGACTTCGAGCCCGGGGTCACCGTCGTCGTCGGACCCAACGGCAGCGGCAAGTCGAACGTGGTCGATGCGGTCGCCTGGGTGCTCGGAGCGCAGGCTCCCACAGCCGTGCGCTCGGCGAAGATGGACGACGTCATCTTCGCCGGCACAGACAAGCGACTAGCCCTCGGTCGCGCCGAGGTGTCGCTTACGATCGACAACACCAGCGGCGCGCTCCCCGTCGACTTCACCGAGGTGACCATCACCCGCACGCTGTTTCGCACAGGCGACAGCGAATACGCATTGAACGGCACACCATGCCGACTGCTCGACATCCAAGAGCTTCTCTCCGATGGCGGTGTGGGACGCCAACAGCACGTCATCATCTCCCAGGGACAAATCGACGGTGTTCTCAATGCGCGCCCCGAGGACCGGCGGTCGATCATCGAGGAGGCCGCAGGTGTTCTGAAGTTCCGCAAACGCAAGGAGAAGAGCGAGCGCCGGCTCCGAAACACCGAGGCGAGTCTCACCCGTATTCAGGACCTACTGCGAGAGGTGCGGCGGCAGCTTCGGCCGCTCGAGCGCCAGGCGGAAGCGGCTCGCCGGCACGGGGCGCTCGTCCACGAACTGCTCCAGCTCCAAATCGCAACCGCAGGCGCCGAGCTGAAACAGCTCAGCTCGCGCCGCGCCGACATGGCTTCGAAGCGAAACGAACTCGTGCAGCAATCGCGCAACACGAAGAGCGAGCTGGCCAGGCTCGACACGGCGGTCATCGGTGCAGAGGCGCAGTTGGCTGCACATGGTGGCGACGACCTCGGCGACATGTTGGTGCGATTCGAGTCTCTCAGCGAACGCGCCCGCGGACTTCGGGCGCTGCTCGACGAGCGCCGACGCGCGGTCGAAGTCGAGCGCTCCGCTTTCGTCGACCAGGCGGTTGTAGCCGCCATCGAGGCCGACGTCGAGCGGCTGCGGGCCGACCTCGCCGAAGCCGACGAAGAGGTGGCTGTCCTCGCGCCCGGAGTCGAGGCGCTGGCCGAGTCGGAAGCCGAACTACAGCTGCGTCGGGCAGCGTTCGGAGAACGTTGGGGCGATGGCGTGCCCGCCCCCGACGGCGCCGCGGCCGAGCTTCGGGGCGAGCGAGCGGCGCTCGCATCGGAGCACGAACGCGTCGAGCGCGAGCAGGAACTGCTCGGCACGCGCATCGCCGACCTGCAGCGTCGAGACGCTGAGTTCGCCGACCAACGGCGTCGCATCCAACAGCAACTGGCCGACATCGAGGCAACCGAGACGTCCCACGTCGTCGAAGTCGACGCGGCGGTGCAGGCCCGCGACAACCGCCGCGCCGCGCACGGTCGAGCGGTCGAAGCCGCCGGGGAGTGCCGAAACAGTCTCCACGCGGCAGAGGCGAGAGTCGAGGCGCTCGACCTGGCGCTCGGCGAGGCGCACCGGCGCGCTGGGCTCGATCGGCTCGACGACGACGGGGTGCTCGGCTCGCTGGTCGACCTGGTCGGCATCGACGAGGGGTGGGAGCGAGCATTCGACGCCGCCGCCGGCGAGGCGCTCACAGCGGTGGTCGTCGATGGCCCCGAGTCTGCGCGTCGCACCATCGAGGCGATGCGTGCCGAGGACTTCGCCGCCTCGGTACTCGCCCCTCGACATCTCCCTCCGACGGAGGTGCCGGCGTTCGGCGAGTCGGTGCGGCGGCACGTGCGCAGCGTGCCCCCGTCGCCGGGTGTCGATGCAATTCTCGACACCTTGTTGGTCGGTGCAGTGGTGGTACACGGAGGCGTCGATCGAGCAATCGATGCTGCCCTTGCACAACCCGAGGCGCTCATCTTGACCCTCGACGGCGATCGTTTCTCCCCGTCGGGATGGCGTCTCGCTGCTGGCAAGGGCGGAGCGACGCAGGCCGCTCTCGACGCCGCCCGTGCCGAGGCCGATCGCCTCGCCGCCGATCTCGATCGTGCCGAAGCCGAGGTGACACAAACTTCCCATGCGCTCGATTCGGCGGTGCAGAGGCTCGCGACGGCCGAGGCCGCTCTCGAGGAAGTCGATCACAAGACCAGTGAGGCGACCCAGCAGCTGCTGCGGCTCGACAACGGGCGCCAACACCTCGACGTCGAGCGCGAAGGTCTGCTCGCCCAGGTCGAAGAGCTCACCCTGCGGTCCGAGAGCATCCGGGAGAAGGTCCTGGCGATCGATGCTCGTCTTCCGGCGCTCGAGGAGGACGAACGAGCGCGAATCACCGAGGCGTCAGAGATGACCACGGCCCGCGACGATCTCGAACGGTTCGCGGCCGAGGTCGGCGGGCGTCGCACCGAGCTCGACGTTGCCGTCGCAGGCATCGAGCAACGCCGCGCGCTGCTGCGGAGTCGACTCGAGGAATCAGAGACGAAGCTCGCCGCTCACGAAGACCAGCGAGCTGAGCTCGAGGCGCGGCGCGCCGAGCTCGATCGTCGCGGTGTCCTGCTCGATGAGCTCATCGCCCGGCTCGAGCCCCGGCTCGAGCGGATCGATTCCACGCTCGACCAGTACCGACAGCGACGGCAACGGCAGTCCGAAGAGGCGCGCGAGATCGCAGCCGGTCTCGACGAGCTGCGAACGAAACGTCAGGAGGCCGAGACGACTCTGCGCGAGTTGGGTGAACGCGCTCATCGAGCCGAGGTCGAGGAATCGGAGATCAACGTTCGCATCGAGACCGCCACCGAGCGGATCCGAAGCGAGCTCGACTGCGACCCTCGCAGCGCGATGGAGGCCGAGTTCCCCGCCGACCTCGAAAACCCCGCAGAACGGCTTCGGGAGCTCGAACGCGAGCTGAAGATCATGGGTCCCATCAACCCGTTGGCCCTCGAGGAGTTCGGAGAACTTCAGGAGCGCCACGAATTCCTCACCGAGCAGCTCGACGACATCCGTCAGACTCGTCGGGAGCTCAACAAGGTGATCCGCAGCATCGACGACGAGATCGTCAGCGTGTTCTCCGCCGCGTTCGCCGACGTGTCATCCAACTTCGAGCACCTGTTTGCAACGCTGTTCCCCGGCGGTAAAGGCGGTGTGAAACTCACCGACCCCGCCAACCCGCTCACGACCGGCATCGAGATCGAAGCCAAGCCGTCAGGCAAGAACGTGAAGAAGCTCTCGTTGCTTTCGGGTGGTGAGCGCTCGCTCACTGCTTTGGCGTTCCTCTTCGCCGTCTTCCGTAGCCGTCCATCGCCGTTCTATGTGATGGACGAGGTGGAAGCCGCCCTCGACGATGTGAACCTGCATCGGTTTCTCGAGCTCGTCGCCGAGTTCCGCGACGACGCTCAGCTTCTCATCGTTAGCCACCAGAAACGCACGATGGAGTCGGCCGACGTGCTCTATGGGGTCACGATGCAGTCGGGCGGGTCGTCGAAGGTGGTCTCCGAGCAGGTCGGGGGACCGGTTCCCCCGCGGTCAGCCGAACGCATCGAAGCCCACGCCTGAGCTCGAATCAGTTCAGGGCAGGCGCGCGAACCAGGCGAGAGAGAACGCTGCGGTGATGAAGGCGAGCGCCAGAGCGAGAGCGACGAACCACTGCGAGATCTCCCTCTGTTCGGTCTCGAACCCGATCGCCGAGCCGAGGTCTTCATAGACCGAGTTGAGCTCGTCGAGTGACCCTGCCTCGAAGAAGGTCCCCTGTGTCGCGTCGGCGATGGCGGCGAGGTCCTGGTCGTTGACCGGGACCGGGATGATGCCCTCTTCTTCGATGACTATCGCACCGTCGGGGGTGCCGAATGCGATCGTCGAAACCGGCACCTCCCGCGCGTTGGCCTCCTCGATCGCCACGTCGACGGGCGTTCCCACGGTCGATTCACCGTCGGACATCACGACGACGACCGCCGGTATCTCCTCTTCTCCCTCTGGCACTGGCACCGTGTCGATCGCGTCGAGCGATGCAATCACTGCATCGCCGATGGCGGTTGCTTCGTTGAGATCGAGCCGTGCGATCGCCTGTTTGACGCTTTCGAAGTCGTGTGTGGGTGGGACCTGCACGACGGCGCTGCCATGAAACGAGACAAGCCCCACGTTGAGGGTCTCGGGCAGGCGATCGACGAAGGCCTGAGCGGCCTCCTTCGCTGCGTCGATTCGAGTCGGGTCGACGTCGTCGGCCTCCATCGACAGCGACGTGTCGAGGGCGAGCATGACGGTCGCGAGCTCGCGGGGAACCTGTTCGTCGCGTTGGGGGCGGGCGAACGCGACCGTCAGCACGGTGAGAGCAAGTAGGAACGTCGCGGCGGGGACGTGGCGACGCCACCCAGGGTTCTTCGGGGCAACCGTTTCGAGAAGCTCGACGTTGCTGAAACGCACCGCGTAGCGTCCGCGGCGGCTCTGGACTACGAGGTAGGCGAGGACGAGGAGCGCGACGCCGATGAGCAACACCAAGCGTTCCGGCGATGCGAAACTCATCGCGCACTCCCCGTCAGCAGACGACGGCGGTTGACCGTGTAGCCGACCAGCTCCATGAGCCAGTCGTGATCGGTGTGCAGAACGACGTGTTCCGCACCCGCCTCGAGCAGCTCGCGGCTGTGGCGGAGCCGTTGATCGATGGCCGCGCGCTCATACTTCTCGCGCAGGGCTGAGTCTGAGGTCTGGACCTCGAGAACGTCTGCGGTCTCCGGGTCGATCAACTCGAGTACACCGACGGCGGGGAGCGACATCTCACGGGGATCGATTACCTCGATGGCCAACACGTCGTGGTTCACCGCGAGGCGACGTATCCGGTCCTGCCAACCAAGAGGTGCGAGAAAGTCGGAGATGACCACGGCGAGACCGCGGCGGCGAAAGGTCGAAGTCATTCGGTGGATGCACTCGTCGAGCGTTGCCGCCGGCGGACCGTCGGAGACTGGCGCGTCCTGGAGACGGCGCAACGAGGCGAACAGGTGAGCGCGTCCGCCGCGAGCGGGGATCTCGATCAGTCCCGTCTGTCCGCTGAATGCGATTCCGAACCGGTTTCCGAGGCGAGCCGTGATGAATCCCATAGCAGCAGCTGCCGATATCGCGAGGTCGCGTTTGGTCATCTCCGCCGTGCCGAAATCGAGGCTCGCCGACAGGTCGACGAGAACCCGGGTCTCGAGCTCGCGATCGGCGATCGTCTCGCGGATGTGTGCCTCATTGGTTCGGGCGGTGACGTTCCAGTCGATTCGTCGCACGTCGTCGCCGGCAGCGTACGGTCGAGCCTCGCCGAGCTCGCTTCCGTGGGCTGGAATGAGCCCGCGGTAGTCACCCTGCAGCAGACCATCCAGGCGACGGGTGACCGTCATCTCGACGCGCCGCAGAACCTCCTGTTCTCGCGAACTCGACAGGGATGAGCTCGCAGTCGTCACAGCCGCTCGGGCTCGAGGATCGGGGGCGGAGCCGGCGGGGGAGCAGGCGGGGTCGGCTGGCTGGTGATCGTGGGCGCCGGCACCGTACTGAGAATGCGATGGAGCACGTCTTCGGCGCTCTGTTGCTGAGCGAGAGCCTCGTACGACAGGACGATCCGGTGTCGGAGGATCTCGGGGGCGACATCGAACACGTCTTGGGGCAGCGCATAGTTGCGGCCGCGCAACAAGGCGATGGCCCGAGCGGCCCTGACGAGGCCGAGACTCGCCCGAGGGCTTGCGCCGTAAGAGATCAGTGGCGCGAGATCGTGCATCGTGTAAGCCGCGGGGTCTCGGGTCGACAGCACGAGGGTCACCGCATAATCGACTACGCCCTTGTCGACGTAGATCTCGTCGGCGGCGGCCTGGAGCGCTTCGAGCTGCTCGGTTCCCAGCACCTCGGATACGGTCGGAACCGAGACTCCGACCCGATGGACGATTTCGACCTCCTCGGCCGGGGTCGGGTAGTCGACCAGGACCTTCATAAGGAACCGGTCGCGCTGAGCCTCGGGGAGCGGGTAGACGCCCTCGTTCTCGATCGGGTTCTGGGTCGCGAGCACCAGGAACGGCCGTGGCGCGGGGTAGTCGTTGCCACCGATGCTGACCTTGCCCTCCGCCATCACCTCGAGCAGGGCCGATTGAACCTTGGCCGGTGCGCGGTTGATCTCGTCGGCGAGGACGAAGTTGGCGAACACCGGTCCGAGCTCGATGTCGAAGCTCTCGCTCGACTGACGGAAGATGCGTGTGCCGACTATGTCCGAGGGAAGCAGATCGGGCGTGAACTGGATGCGGGCGAACGATCCGCCGGTGACCTCGGCGAGCGTCTCGACCGCAAGTGTCTTGGCTACGCCGGGGACACCTTCGAGAAGGCAGTGGCCCCGCGCCAACAGGCTGACGAGCAGCCGTTCGACGACTCGATCCTGGCCGACGATGACCTTCTTGATCTCGTAGAGAACACCCTCGAGAGCTTCGGGATCGGCTGCAGCCGAGGCCTCGTCGCCGTTCGGCGTGACATCACCGGCGTCGCTCGCCGATGGAGCGAACGCGCTCTGGGCTGACTTGTCGGATTCGGGCATCGATGGCTTCCTCGAAGGTGTGCTTGCGGGTCGAACCGCGTCGACCACTCTAGAACCCGGCATCGGGCGAACGATTCCACTGAACCATCGACCGCCGAAAACCCACCGAAAGACCCACCCTGTGGGATTTCTGAACCCTGCGGTGCGCTATATGACACCGGAGGGTTCAGAAATCCTCAGACGCGACGGTCCTTTCGGTCGGCTTTCACGTGGAAGTGTTGCCATGGGGTCATGGAAACGACATCTACTCACGCCGGTTGGCGGCCCGTAGTCGAAGGCGGGTTGCTGGGAATTCGGTCTCGTACAATCGAACCGATGCGCATTCTCGTGGTCGACGACGAGGCCGACCTCACCGACGCGGTCGCCAAGGGACTCCGCCGCGAGGGCTATGCGGTCGATGTGTCATACGGAGGTCGTGAGGCGCTCGAAAAGGCGTCCTACACCGACTACGACCTCGTCTGCCTCGACCTCACGATGCCCGACCTCGACGGCTTGGAAGTCTGTCGGACGCTGCGCGAACAGTCGGGCGCGCCGAACTCGCCACGCGTGCTCATGCTCACCGCCCGCGACACGGTCGACGACCGAATCACCGGTCTCGACGCCGGCGCCGACGACTACCTCGTCAAGCCGTTCGACTTCGGTGAGCTCGTGGCTCGCGTGCGGACTCTGTTGCGTCGGGACACAGCAGCATCGTCGGCCGAGCTGACCGTCGGCGACATCGTGCTCGACGAGTCGCGACGCCATGCGCGTCGCGGCGAACGGGTTCTCGACCTCACGGCGAAAGAGTTCGCTCTTCTGCGCTATTTCATGGGTCATCCCGGAGAGGTCCTGTCACAGGAACGACTGCTCGAACACGTTTGGGACGAGCACGCCGACCCGTTCACGAACACGGTGCGGGTCACGGTCGGCACGCTGCGTCGCAAGCTCACGATCGACGGCGAGAGCCCGGTGCTCGAGACCGTCATCGGGAGCGGCTACCGACTGGTGGTCGACGACGCGTGAGCGTGTCGTCGCGCCTCGTCGGCCGGCTCCCCACTTGGATGGGGTCGATCCGCTTCCGGCTCACCGCCGTCTACTCGGTCGTGTTGTTCGGTCTCGCGGCGATCGTTGTGGGACTGATCTACTTCGGGCTCTCTCGTTCTCTCGACGACGAACCGGTGTCGCGGCGCGAGTCGACGCTCGCCATCTTCAACACGCCCGAGGGGCTGGTGCTGAGTCCCGCAGAGATCGAGGTTCCCGACCAGCTCGCGATCTTCGAGCACGAGGTGAACAAGCGCGCTCTCGATCAGCTCGAGCGTTACACGTTCGGAGCACTCGGCCTGCTGTTCGTCGCGAGCCTCGGTGTCGGCTGGTGGGTGGCGGGCATGGTGCTCAGGCCGGTCGGGCGTATTACCGATGTCGCCAGGGAGATACAGGCCACCGACATGTCGCGGCGAATCGGTCTGACCGGGCCCAACGACGAGGTCCGCCAGCTCGCAGACACCTTCGATGACATGCTCGGGCGGCTGCAATCGGCCTTCGATTCACAGCAGCGGTTCATCCAGGAGGCCTCTCACGAGCTGCGGAACCCGTTGGCCACGATGCGCACCAACCTCGACGTGGCCCTGGCGAATCCAGACGCGACAGCCTCCGAGCTGCGGGAGGTCTCGACGGTCGTGTCGCGCTCGGCCGAACGGATGTCGACACTTGTCGACGACCTGCTCGTCCATGCTCGTCACGAGGTTCCCGACGAACGCACCGAGGTCGTCGACCTGGGTGAGATCGTGGCCAATTCCGCCGACGAGTTTCGTTTGCCCGCGGCCGAACGAGACATCGAGGTGCATGTATCGACCGAGCCGGTCGCTGTCTGCGGTGACCGATCCGCATTGAGACGGGTTGTGGCCAACCTCTTGGCAAACGCGGTGCGACTCGCCCCGGAAGGCTCGACGATCAGCGTTCGGGCCGGCGAAGCACACGACCGGGCGTACCTCTCGGTCGGCGACGAAGGCCCCGGCATCGATCCGGGGGATCACGAGCGAGTGTTCCAGCGATTCTGGCGAGGCGACGCCGAAGCAACCAGGATCGATACGCGCAGCGGTTTGGGCCTCGCCATCGTGCGCCAGATCGCAGAGGGCCACGGCGGCAACGTCGTCCTCGAGTCGGCCCCCGGGGTTGGCTCCACGTTCACGATCTGGTTGCCGTTGGCCGAAACCGAGCTGGCTACCGATCCTTACGTCGGCTTTCGGCCGGCCGATTTACCATCGTGAACATGGTTGACGACAGCGGGCGCCAAGAGCATGACTCGGGAGGTGGGGACCTCCCTTCCCCTCCATCTTCTCCGCCTCCCGCGCCACGTGTTCAGTCCGCAGCGTCGATGCCATCAGCCGGTTATCAGCCACACACCGCCGTGCCTGGCGGGCCCATGGGACCGGCTGGCCCCCCAACAACGCCGGCGCCGGGACCTGACGTCGCTCAGCCTCCCCGGCGCCGCGCGTTGTGGGGCCTTCTCGCGGTGCTAGTCGCCCTGGGAATGCTCGCGACCGGCCTGGTGGTTGGGCAGGCCCTCGAGGACGACGACCTCGTCGACGACCTGGCCGAGATCGGGGGCGAACCCGTCTCCACCCTCGGTTCGTCGGCCGATCCGCCGATTCTGCGCGAGCGTGGTTCCGGCGGCGTCGAGCTCGTAGAACCCGATGCGCTGGTACCCGAGGACGAACCTGAACCGGTCACAGCTGTCGCGCAGGTGGTCGCTCCCTCGGTGGTATCGATCGAGATCCACCAGGGCGGCACACCGGTGGCACAGGGTTCGGGCATCGTGTGGGAGGCCGGTCTCATCGTGACAAACGCTCACGTCGTGCAGGGAGCCGACTCGGTCGTCGTGAGATTTGCCGACGGCCGCGAGACCGATGGAACGGTCTTGGGCTCCGACACAGCGCGCGACGTTGCACTCGTCGAGATCGATTCGTCGATCGAGGTCACCCCGGCGACGTTCGCTCCGGTGTCGACGGTGAGCGTCGGCCAGATCGCCGTGGCGGTCGGCAGCCCATTCAGTCTCGAGCAGACGGTTACGTCGGGCATCGTGTCGGCGGTCGGGCGCGCCGTCGAGAGCCAGCCACGTGTCGTGGTCGAGATGATCCAGACCGATGCGTCGATCAACCCCGGCAACTCGGGCGGAGCGCTCGCCGACCGGCAGGGCCGTGTGGTCGGCATGAACACGTCGATCCGCACCGACGGTGTGTCTCAGGGCAACGTCGGTGTCGGGTTTGCGGTGCCCTCCGACACCATCTCGCTCATCGTCGATCGCCTACTCAACGGTCAGTCGCTCGAGACCGGATATCTCGGGGTGTACGGGGAGTCCGCTGCGACGGGCGAGGGCGGCGTAGTCGTCACCGACGTGGTCCCCAACGAGGCCGCCGACGACGGCGGTCTGGAGATCGGCGACCGCATCATCGGTCTCAACGGCGAGCGGGTCGGCTCGATGGGTTCGCTCGCCGCCGACGTGCAGTTGCACAACCCCGGTGAAGTGCTCGAGTTCACAATTGTGCGCGACGGTGAGGAGATAGTCCTCCCGATCGCTCTCGGCAGCCTGGGCTGAACCTGTCGCGCGGAGTGACGTGGGCCTCGTAGGCTCGACGGACCATGGATGTCATCATCATCGTTCTCATCGCGATCGCGCTGCTCGGCGTCATCGCGGCCGTCACTTTCCTCGGCCGACGCGGGCCTGGCGACGATCTCCCGGCCGACGATGACCTCGGTGGCACAGGTGGTACCGCGGTTCTCGACCGCCCGGTCGCCGAAGACGACGCGAGCGCCGTGCTCGACGAACCGGTTGACGTCGTCGACCGGCCTGCCGTTCTCGAGCGACCAAAGCTCCGCGATCGACTGTCCAAAGCGCGAGGCGCGATCAGCAGCGCACTCGGGTCTGCGTTCAGTCGGGGCGTCGATGCCGAGACCTGGGACGATCTCGAGGCGGCGCTCATCCTCGCCGATGTCGGTGTGGAGACGACGATCTCTGTGCTCGACGCTGTGCGCGACGAGGCCAAACAAGACGGAGTGTCCGATGCCGAGGGCCTGCGAGCGATCCTCCTCGCGGAGCTCAACGGACGCTTGGAAGGCTTCGACCGGTCGATGAAAATGACCGGTGATCCGTCGATCTGGTTGTTCGTCGGTGTGAACGGCGTCGGCAAGACAACCACCATCGGCAAGGTCGCCCAACAACGCGCAGAAGACGGCAACAGCGTCGTACTCGCGGCAGGCGACACCTTTCGGGCCGCAGCGGCCGAGCAGCTCGGGATGTGGGCTGAGCGTTCCGGTTCTTCCATCATCCGGGGTGCAGAGGGCAGCGATCCGAGCTCGGTGATATTCGACGCCGTCGAACACGCGGCCTCGCGAGATGTCGATCTGGTACTTGCCGACACCGCCGGTCGGCTGCACACCAAATCCAATCTCATGGACGAGCTGTCGAAGGTGCGACGGGTCGCCGAGAAGGGGTCGGGCACGGTCGACGAAGTACTGCTGGTGCTCGACGCCACCACCGGTCAGAACGGTCTGACCCAGGCTCGTCAGTTCACCGAGGCCGTGGAGCTAACCGGGGTCGTTCTCACGAAGCTCGATGGTTCGGCCAAGGGCGGCATCGTGCTCGCCATACACGAAGAACTGGGCATTCCGGTGAAGCTCGTGGGCGTGGGCGAGAGCATCGAAGACCTGATCGAATTCGACCCCACCGACTTCGTCGACGCGCTGTTCTCCTGACGGCTCAGGCTTTGACGGTGACCTTGACCGGGATGTGCTTGTAGCCGACGACGAACGACGAGTGAATCCACTGCGGATCACCGGTGCGCTCGACCGACTCGAGCCTCGCTGCAACCTGTTTCAGCAACGCCTTCTGGCTCGCCCGCGCGAGGTGGGCACCCATGCAGAAGTGCTCTCCGATACCGAAGCCGAGGTGACGGCTCGCCTCGCGGTCGATGCGGAAGGTGAAGGGATCGTCATAGATCGTCTCGTCGCGGTTGGCTGAGGCATAGAACTGCACGAGCCGGTCGCCTTTGGCGATCGTCTTGCCGTGCAGTTCGGTGTCTTCTGCAGCGGTGCGCATCATGTAGCTGACCGGAGACGACCAGCGGACCGCTTCGTCGACGGCGAGGTCGATCAGGTCGGGGTTGTCGCGCAGGTGCGCAAGCTGGTCGGGGTTCTCGATGAACGCGTTGAGTCCACCGGCGAGTGCGTTCTTGGTCGTGTCGTGGCCGGCCGTGAATGCGATGAGGCAATAGCCGAAGGTTTCCATCGGACCCATCGGTTCGCCGTTCACCTCGCCGTTGGCGATGATGCTCGCGAGATCGTCGGTCGGGTTCGCCCGACGATCGGCGATGATCTCTTCGAACAGCGCGTACAGCTCCGCGCCCAGTTCGGCAATCGCAGCGTCGCGGTCCTCCTGGGATCCCTCGCGTTGGAGCTCGGGGTCTTCGGTGGCGAAGAGCTGGTTGGTGAGGCGGAGGATGAGCGGCTCCTGTGAGCGCGGCACCCCGAGAATGGTCGACAGCACGCGAAGGGGATGAGCCGCGGCGACATCGGTCGCCCAGTCGAACTCAGCGCCGGGCCCGGCCGCGGCGAGATTGTCCATGACGGCGACCGCGCTCTCCTCGATAGCGTCGTCGAGCCTGCGCAGGGCGCGGGGCGTGAAGAACGGGGCGGCGACCTTGCGATAGTCGCGGTGTTCGGGCGGATCCATCATGATGATCGTGCGCATCGCGCCGATGCCCTCGTCGCGGTATCCCTCGTCGGGCGTCAACACGATGCCGGGTTCGTTGAGGTACAGATTCGGTTGCGTCGAGACCTCGACTATGTCGTCGTGGGTGGTGACCGCCCAGAACGGCGGCAGTTCGTCGGGTTCACACCAATGGACCGGATCCTCTCGGCGGATCTGAGTCCAGAGGTCGTGCGGCGGCCCGTGTTCGCCGTAGTAGGCGCTGTCGACGAGCTCGTTGCAGTTCGTGTCGGCGAGATTCGTCACGGTGGTCCTCCCGTTTCGCGCATGCCGTTCGGCATCGCTTCGCGCCATTGTGTCAGAACGCGTTCTATCAGAACGCGTTCTACTTCCCGAAATTGAGAGGATGAGCATCGCTATGCGCGGCTAATCCTCTCAATTTCGGGAGCGGCGGTGTGCGATACGATGCACGGCTGATGTTCGACGCACTGACCGACCGATTCGAAGGCATATTCGCCGGCCTCCGGGGCAAGGGCCGACTCAGCGACGCCGATGTCGACGACACGCTGCGCGAGATTCGTCGCGCTCTGCTCGAAGCCGACGTCAATTTCGAGATTGCGAAGGGGCTCATCGAGCGCATCCGCGTTCGGGCGGTCGGTGAGGAGCTCTCGGGTGCTCTGAATCCGGCGCAGCAGGTCATCAAGATCGTGCTCGACGAGCTGACGGTCAGCCTCGGCGGCGAGACGATGTCGGTCGCGTTTGCGGCGAAGCCTCCGACCGTCATCCTCATGGCCGGTCTCCAGGGCGCCGGCAAGACAACCAATGCCGCCAAGCTTGCGGCCTGGTGTAAGCGCCAAGGGCGCAACCCGCTCCTCGTGGGTGCCGACCTCCAGCGCCCCGCTGCGGTCGAGCAGCTACGCACCCTGGGCGGGCAGATCGACGTGCCGGTGTTCAGCGAACCCACCGACCCGGTGTCGGTCGCAACCGCCGCCATGGCCGAAGCCGCCGAGACCGGCCGCGATGTGATCATCTGCGACACGACCGGTCGCCTCGCGATCGACCAGGAGATGATGGATCAGGTCAGCGACATCTCCGGTGCGCTCGACCCCCACTACACGTTCCTCGTCGTCGACGCGATGACCGGCCAGGATGCAGTCACCGTCGCCGAGTCGTTCAACAAGGCGCTCACCCTCGACGGCGTCATCCTCACAAAGCTCGACGGTGATGCTCGCGGCGGCGCCGCAATGTCGGTGAAAGAGGTCGTTGGGCGACCGATCGCCTTCGCATCGACGGGCGAGAAGATCGAGGACTTCGACCAGTTCCACCCGGACCGCCTCGCTAGCCGCATCCTCGGCATGGGCGACGTCGAGACCCTCATCGAAAAGGCCGAGGAGGCCTACGACGAAAAGGAGGCCGAGGAGGCAGCCAAGCGGCTGATGGAGGGCAGGTTCACCCTCGATGACTTCCTCGAGCAGATGCAGGCGCTGAAGAAGATGGGTCCGCTCGGCAACCTGATGTCGATGATGCCGGGCATTCCCAAAGAGGCCCGTGACGTCGAGATCGGCGACGAGCAGGTCGGCCGAATCGAGGCGATCATCCGCTCGATGACCCCGGAGGAGCGGGTGGTCCCCGAGATCATCGATGGCTCACGCCGGACCCGTATCGCATCGGGCTCCGGTACAGCGCCGTCCGATGTGAAGCAGCTGCTCGATCAGTTCAAGCAGATGCAGAAGATGATGAAACAGATGGGCGGCGTCGGCACGAAGTCGAAGCGACGCGGTAAGAAGGGCAAGAAACGCAAGGGCGGTCGAACGACGGCCAAAGGCGAAGCGAAGATCCCCAAGAGCGTCCTGTCCCTTCCAGGCCTCGAAGACCTCGACTAGGTTTTGGCTTTTCTGAACCCTGCGGTGCGGTATATGACACCGGGAGGTTCAGAAATCCGCGGCGGTGGGGTTTTTTTGAACCCGAAAGCGCGCCTGGGCGTCGTGAAGGGTTCAGAAATCTCGAATTGGATGCAACGCGGGGCGGGGCCCGTAGGCTGTAGCGGTTCGAGACAAGGATGAGATGTGGCAGTAAGACTCCGCCTGGTGCGCATGGGCAAGAAGAAGCAGCCGACCTATCGAGTGGTCGCCGCCGACAAGCGCTCGCCCCGCAACGGCAAGTTCATCGAGATCATCGGCACCTACGAGCCCCGACGCGACCCTTCGATCGTGAAGATCGACAGCGAGCGTGCGCTGCACTGGCTACGTCACGGCGCGCAGCCGAGCGAGCGTGTCGAGAAGCTCCTCAAGCTGACCGGCGCCTGGGACGAGTTCAAGGGCAACCCTCCTGGCACGAGCGGCAAGCTCATCGAGCCTGCCGAAGCACCTACTCGCACGGTCGAGCCGACCGAGACCAAAGCGGCGCCCGAGCCGGCTCCAGAGCCCGAGCCCGAGGCGCCTGCCGACACGGCGGCTGAGGCCGACGATGAAGCCGAAACCACTGAAGCCGGCGAGCCAGACGCACCGGCGGCATCCGACGAGAGCGAGAACGAGTGAGCGACGCAGCGATCTCCCAGGCCGTACTCACCCACGTTGTCAGGGCCTTGGTCGACGACCCGGATGCGGTCGAGATCGACCTCGACGACTCCGGGTCGCGCACCCGCTTCACGGTCTCGGTCGCCGACGGCGACATGGGCCGTGTCATCGGACGCCGCGGACGCGTCGCCAATGCGATTCGCACCGTCGTCGGTGCAGCAGCTGCCAAAGAAGAGATCGAGGTCGAGGTCGAGTTCGAGGACTGAACCTCCGACGCTCGAGATCGGACGGCTTCACAAGCCGCACGGTCTGAGGGGCGACGTCGTCATGAGCCTCGTATCGAACCGTCCCGAGCGAACCCAGCCGGGAACAACCGTCTACTTCGGCGGACGCGCCCTCACAATCGACCGTTGTCGACCCCATGGCGACAAGTACCTCGTCGGCTTCGCCGGCCTCACTACCCGAGATGCCGTCGAGGATCTCCGCGGCGTCATACACGGCGATCCGCTGACCGACGACGAGGAGTTGTGGGTCCACGATCTCATCGGCGCCGTGGTCATCGACGGCGACATCGACCGTGGCACCGTCGTCGCCGTCCAGGCGAACCCAGCGGCAGACCTCCTGGTGCTCGACGACGACACGCTCGTCCCGGCGACGTTCATCGAACGGATCGATGGCGAACGCATCATCATCGATGCACCCGCAGGGCTGTTCGACCTCGGCTGACACACTGGAACACATGCGCATCGACGTCTTCACGATCTTCCCCGAGATGATCGCAGGATTTGCTTCGCACAGCCTCCTCGCCCGCGCCATCGACAACGACCTCGTCGACCTGCGATCCCACGATCTTCGGATCGGCGCCAACGATCGCCATCGCAGCGTCGACGACGAGCCCTTCGGAGGGGGAGCGGGGATGGTGCTAGCTCCCGAGCCCGTCTTCGCGGCGGTCGAATCGATCGATCCACCCAAGCCGCTAATCGCGCTGTCGCCCAGGAGCGAGCCGTTCGATCAGTCCGTCGCCGCCGAGCTCGCTGCGCTCAGCGGGTTCTCTCTTCTCTGTGGTCGCTACGAGGGAGTCGACGAGCGCATTCACGACCACCTCTGCGATCGGGCTCTGTCGATCGGCGACGTCGTTCTGGCGGGTGGCGAGGTGGCAGCGATGGTCGTCATCGAGGCGGTCACGCGGCTCGTGCCGGGCGTCATGGGAAACGAACAGAGCGGAGCCGACGAGTCGTTCAGCGACGGGTTGCTCGAGTACCCGCACTACACACGTCCCGCCGAGTTCCGAGGCTGGGCCGTGCCCGACGTGTTGCGATCAGGTGACCACGGCCTCGTCGATCGATGGCGGCGCGCCAAGGCGGTCGAAACGACGATCGAACGGCGTCCCGATCTGATCGATCGGCGAGGTGGGCTCACCGACGACGAGCGCGACCTTCTCGACTGGCTGCGAGAGTTCTCCGCCGACGAGTGACCCGGCGTGTTCGTCCGCGCGGTGCTGGTCGCAAACCGTTCGGGCGGCCGTATGATTGCAGGTCGGCCCACCCGCCAGCGCGACCGCCCAGGGAGACTCGCAATGAATCGCACCGATGTGATCGACGCTCAGAGCATGCGCGAGAACGTTCCCGACTTCGCGCCAGGTGACACCGTCAAGGTCCAGGTGCGAGTGGTCGAGGGTAGTCGCGAACGGCTTCAGACCTTCGAGGGCGTCGTCATAGCGCGCAAGGGTGGGGGCATCAACGAGACCTTCACCGTTCGCAAAATCAGCTTCGGCGTCGGCGTCGAGCGCACCTTCCCGATTCACTCGCCCATCGTCTCCGAAATCGAGCTCGTCAGCCGTGGTGATGTTCGAAGGGCCAAGCTGTACTACCTGCGCGATCGCGTCGGCAAGAAGGCCAAGATCAAAGAAAAGCGCGAAGACTAGACAGCGGGTACGGCGTGTAGCTCGTAGCCGAGGTTTGTGTAGAGCTCAGCTGCCTCATCGCTCAGCGAGAGGGAAAACGCCAGCTTCATGTGGTCGGGCAGTGATGCCCATATCGCATCGGGGTCCATCGGTCCGTCGGCGTGAGCACCGATGGAGCCCGATTGGAGTAGCTCGATCGTCGAGCGGTCGCCCACGAGGTCGCCGCCGGACACGTGATCGACGAGATCGAGCACACGTCGCACGTCGACGAACAACTCCTCGGCCTTGAAGAACGGCAGCTCGCGCTTCGCTTCGAATACCACCCGGTCCAACGCTCGGCAGGCGTGATAGAACGCGGTCGAGTCGGGATCGGTTGGAAGCGTGGGGTCAAGCTCGAGCAGGCCCTCCACGCTCTCGGAAATCTCGCTTTCCATCGAGTGCCACTGGTGATCCGACCGGGAGCGCAGGTTGGTGATGAGCGATGCTTGCGACCGAGCCCGCGTCAGCGGGTGGCGGACGAGTACGAACGCCCGCAGTCGACCTCCGTAGCACTCGACCAGTTGCTCGTGCATGTGAACGCCGATTCCGTGGGTGAATCCGACCGCCGAGTAGGCCCCGCCGGCGTCCCTCGCCTCGAATGTGTAGTCGATCATCGATAGCACGGAGTCCTGGTCTCCGCGGTCGAGCCCAGCGGCGCCCGGCGCATGCAGAGCGAGGATGTCAGGGTGCGCGTTCAGGACCTTGGCGAGCCAGGTCGTTCCCGCTGAACCCCAGCAGTATCCAACGAACAGATGGCGCTTCATCACTCAAATCGTCGGCGGAATCGGGCGCCCCTTGAGCTCCGTTAAGCAATCCTCGGACTCCGCCGATATGAACATGTGGCCCTGAGATCCAGCTCGACCGAGCCCGATCAGGCGACGGTCGACGACATCGGTTCGCGAATCGCCGGTGCGATGCGGTGGCTCTTCGCCAGGATGTTGAGGCGATTTCCGCGACAGCTCTTGTTCGTCAACACACTCGATGTTGCCGGCTACTTCATTTCGCTTCTCGCATTGGCGCTGGCTCTGAGCGCTCTCAGCGCCCAGGAGGATTCGAGCGAGCGCACGGTCTGGTTGGTCTCCGTGTCGCTGCCGGGCAGCGGTGGTTCTGCCATCGCAACCGCAGTGATGATCATCACGGTCGGGTCGGTTGGCGCGGCGTTCGGCTATGTCGCTGCACGATTGGCGATCAACCTCTCGCGCGACGTTCAGCTCGACATCACATCCGAGGCTGTGGAGATCCTCGAGAAACCGGGCGTACTGGGGACGCTCGCCGAGTTGGATGACAAGCCCGAGAACTTCGTTGCTGGTCTCGTAATGCGCGACACGCGTTCGGTGGCCCTGCTGTGCACACGGGCTGCTTTGTTGGCGACACCATTCCTCGGTATTGCCGCCGGCACGGTCCTAATGGTGGCGACGGCACCATTGCTCGTTGCGCTGTTCTCACCGCTGTTCGCCGTGTATGGCCTCGCTGTGCTGAGCGCAGGTCGCTGGGGAGCCCGGCAGCAGATCACGCATCGCGAGGCAAACGAAGAGCTGAGCCGACGACTGAAGGCCGCCGCTGGAGATTTCGCTGATGGCAACAGCGATGCGCTGGGCCAGGTGACCAGCGATCCCTCCTATGGCGAGACGATGGTCGCGTACCAGCTCCGATTCTTCTCGATGGAGAAGGCCGAGGCTGCGGCAGCTGTGTTCGTAGTGTTCGGATACGGGTTGTTGGTCATCGTTGCCGATTGGTCGAGCGTCACCGATCTGAGTTTGACGGCGGTGCTCGCATTCGCTGTTGGGTTCAGGCACTTCGCGGCGGGCGTTCGGAAGATTGCGAGTCTCATTACCGTAGCCGGGCGGCACGGTGTCGAACTGGCTTCACTCAAGGAGACCTTCGACCGAATGAGGGAGAGCAATCGCGAGAGGTCCGAGCGCCCAACCTGGACTGTTGTATCGAGAGGGGCGCAATTGCGGACAGGCGACCGGCTGAGCGCCTCCAACGAGTCGGTTATGGTGCCGCTCCCAGCGGACGCCGTCGTCTGGATCATCAGTACTTGTCCCCAGAAGACATCGTCGCTCAACGTCCTTCCCTCTCTAGTCGAGGAGTTCCTCGACCCGAAGCCTGATCTCTACAGGTCGCTTTCGACAGGAACTTCATCGACCCCGGCGGCCACCGAGGTCAGGGTCGTGGGTCGTGAGCAGTTCGAGGACCAAACCGATCCTGGCACGCTCACTCTTGTCGTCAGCCGACGGCCCGGTCCCGTGCTTAATGCCTCCCGTTGCGACGCAGTGCTCGTAGAGATCGACGGCGAGGTCGTCGGGGTGGGCGACCGTGATTGGCTCGAGCGATCGGCGGATCTGGTGCGTGCGGCCCTTGAGTCGTCCGAAGGCGACCGAGGGTCCAAAGAAGTCGACATGGCTGTTTTCGACGAGCCGATCGAGGATTTCTGATTTAGTGTCGGGCGCGCTGCAACGACCGGCGGGTCAGATCCCGAGGCGGTGCTCCATGTCTACGAGATGGCCCGCGCCGTGATAGCGATCGATTGCCTCGCGTACCGAGGAGTCGAGGAGACAGCGTTGCAGAATTCCCAGGGCATCTGAGGACTCCATGAACCACCGCCAGCGCTCGTCGAGTGCCAGGGTGGTGGCATCCTTGACGTTCTCTCCCTCGAAGGACGACCCGTTCTGTCTCGCAAGGATGTGGCGTGAGTTGTCTACGACCTCGATGTCGAGTTCGGCGAGCAGACCGGCGCGATATTTTTCGTCTGCGCACCAGCGGTCGTAGTCGACGAAGAGCATCGGCCGTTGGGCCCATTCGTGTGGAGTCGAGCTCGCAAGCCCGGCGTACTCGGTCCACCTTCGCGTCAGGGTCAAGAGCTTGCTGTCACGCTCCAGGGGCGGCGCGAAATTCCCACCGCGGGACTCATCCGAGAACAGACGGTGGCAAGAAGCGAACCAGTTGAAGAAGCTGCGGACGATCACTACGTCTCGGTCGAATGTGCCGTCGGAGCTCATTGGATCGTCGGACTCCGGCCAGAGCTGGCGGCTGTCCTTGTTCTCGGTGCTGATCAGTAGATGTGAATCAGGTCGAATCTGCTCGGCAATCATGCCCAGCAGTTGATTGGGGGGTGGCCGTTCGCCCCATTTGACCCGTCCGGTTTGGGGGAGGTCCCCTCCCCCAAACCATTCGAGGCGGCCCTCACGCACGGTTGCGTTGTTGATGAAGATGGCGTGCTCCCCGGCGAGGTTGCGTTGCAGCCACTCGACTATTGCGTGATTGCCGGATCTCTGGAGGCCGATGATCCGGGTTGTCGTTACCCCAGGTTGCTTCACGTCGGCGACCACATCGGAGTGCGCCTGCGCGGCAGCGGAGACGACGGTAGCCGCCTGCGGAGTTTCGGCTGCCGGCCGCAGCTCGATCGGACCGGTCAGCAGCTTGGCGTCGAGCAATGCGGTGTCGAAGGTCCATCGCAGGTTTCCCGCTTTTTCCGCCTCGCCGTCGAAACGCCGAAAGTCGAAACCCAGATTCTTGGACAGGCTCGAATATCCAACATCGTGCCGGTACGGGTGGGTGAGCTCTATGAGCCGACCTCCTGGCTTCATGAAGATTGCGCTGGTCAGCCCGGCACCGTGGGGCCCGGCGACGCGGTCGGTCGATGCTGCGGCCGTCCATTGTTGGAGCACCGTGTGTTCGGTCGGGACCATTACTTCGTACCCGTGGCTTTCGAAGAACGATTCGACCTCGGATTCGTTGAGGAGTGGCCGCGTTCGCGAGTCGGCGCGACTGATGTAGAGGGGCGGACCGTCACTCGGGTCGATCGCAGCCCGGACGTTCTCGCAAAGATCAGCGAGGTCGGCCCATCGTCGGTCGACGCGTGCCAGGTACGCGTGCTCGACGGTCAGGTCCTCTTCAGCGAAGTGAACACCGTCGATATCCAGAAGGTCGAGCATCGTTTCGATCGGTCCGCGCATCGCGGTTCCGATCACGATCGGCAGCGTGGAAATGCGGCGTATCGCGTATACGACCTCTGCGAGATCGACGAGACTGTGGAAGTAGTTCGATGTTTGCTGGAATCTGACGACTACAGCGGCGTCCACCGGTTTCGGGTCGATCGGAGCTCTTGTCGGCGCGCCGCGCACATGGAGGCTGATCGGCGACAAGCTGCCCTCAAGAACGAGGGGTCGTGGATGATCGAACTCGACTACACCGACGTCGGGCAGAACTGTTGCCCTACGGCGCCGCATAATCTGCGCGTTTGGGGCCGCGACGTAGCGCTCATCGACCTTGAATTCGTCGAACCAGTGAACGTCCAGCGGCGTCGTGCGCCGGTCTGTGCCATAGGGGAGTAGGTCGGCCTCGATATGGAACCGAGGATCTGAGCTCATCTCGAGATGGCGCTGCGCGGCGCGTCCTGCTCCCTCGAACTCGAGTTTGAGGCGCGCCGGGGGCGTCGCCGCGAGAGCGGCTTCGACCAGTTCGATCAAGCGTTGCGGCCCTTCGGCCCGTTCGAGGTCGCGCAGATGTTCTCGCACTACAGGCGGCTCGCACGCGAACAGATCTTGGATCCTAGGATCAATGGCGGTTGTGGCCATCGCGGACTTGGTCATCGTGCCCTCAGCTTGATCACTGTGCGGTCTCTGTCGATGTTCAGGTGGTAGAGATCTGCCTGGAGATTCGGGCGGATCCGCCTGGTGAGGCGGAGCATGCGGAGTCGATTGGCGCCCGACCGGATCAGCCGTCGTAGCGGCCAGGTCACGAGCGCGATCGTCCCGAAAACCACGAGCAGCACCAGAGCGACGGTTGCTCCGATGAGTCTGAGCAAGGGTCGGCCACGTTGACCGATGTAGCGCAGCCGTTGAAGGCGCGGCGCCTTCCTCGCTATCTGGGGATCGGCCCCGATGGCGTTGCGCGTGCTGATCGGCTGGGACACGGTCGGGTTGGTCGACCGGAGCCAGCGGGCGATCTGGGTTCGCAGCGATTCGGCGTTGTCACGCCGGCCGCGATCGAGCTCGACGGTCCACTCGAATGCTCGGCGGGCCGGAGCGGTGAGGTCCCGGCTACGAATCCAGTCGCCGAGAGCGTGCATAGCCCGAAAGGGCGCCTCGACGAGCGCTCGAATCGGGCGGCCGATGCGCCGCACAGTAGGAACGAGCCTGTCGGGAAGTCGGGAGATGATTGCCGATGGAAGCCTCTGAGTCACGAGTCGCCATAGACCGTAGAAGCCGTCGATCACAGCTAAGCCCGGATGGGGATCGTCGTCGGCGGAGAGTTGATGTGGCTCGCTCGTGATGATCGGGCGCGCACCAGCGATCGGGAGGACGGCAGGCTCGGTCGCCTTCCACGAGTCGCGGGGGTTGTCGAGCACGTGGATCCGCTGGTGACTCCTGATCAGCGTCATGTCTCCACCGGGCCGCAATACTCGGACTAGCTCCTGCGAGAACGGGTGAAGCGCTGTCATCGCACCGATGGCACCTTCGAGATCGCAGACAAACACATGGTCGAAGATGCCGTCGTGGAACGGCAGCTGGCGTCCATCGGCTGTCGTCACCGCAGCTGCCATGCCTTTGTGAGTCAAGAGTCGATTGGCCACAACGCAAGCTGCTGGATCGATGTCGACTCCGACGACGGTTGCGCCGTGGTTGGCGAACGAGTTGAGGTCCTGACCCACGCCGCACCCGACCTCGAGCACTAGTTGGCCGGTGCGACTCGTGAAATCTGCCTCGGCGCGCAACCACGGGAGTTGCACGGTGTATCGGCTGTAGTCGAGCCAAGCGAAGTAGCCGTCGTCGAGAAGAGTCTCTCTGACCGCCGGCGGTGGAGCGTGCGGGTGATACAAGGCCTCATAGGCCGCCTGAACGACTTCAGGGGACAATTTCTCTTCGGTTGAGGTCGGCCCGCCTGCATGATTTGTTGCGGAGTCCTGGGAATCGGTGAGCGTCATGATGTGACGCTCCGGTACTGGAGGTGGCGTCGACGGAACCGCCAGTGCGCGAACTCTCCGACGGCCTTGTGCCACCAGTGCATCGACGGCAACGGTCTCGCGGCCCGCAACACGTAGCGCGCCGCCTTGACCGGATCGCCGGCGTCGATACACATCGACGCCGCCCACATTCGCATGGATGAGTTTGCACGGCTCTCGAGCGCTCGGATGGATGGGTCGACGGCCGGATCGTCCCAGAGGCGCTGGTTCACCGCGTTCTTGTCGGTCACCATCTGGTCGACGATGTCACTCTGGCGGCCCTTCCCGTCGTTGTGCCACCGGTAGAAGGTGATCAAGCCCGGCTCGTGAACGATCCCGTAGCGGGCGCCCAGGCGGACCCACATCTCGTGATCCGGACAGGTCTCGAGGGTCGTGTCGGCCCACATCCCCACATCTCGCATGGCGTCGGTACGGATGAACGCCGCCTGCGCCGGTGGGACGTGTTCACCACAGACGATACCGGCGTACGAACAGTCGTCGGGCCCGTAGACGAGGCCGATCACCTCGTCGTTCGCGTCGATGAGGTACTGGTCGCCGAATATGCATCCGGCGTCGGGATGCTTGGTGATCTGTGCCACGAGCCACTCAGCTGCGTGGGACAACACCTCATCATCGGCGTTGAGGACAAGGAAGTAGTCACCCTTGATGCGCTGGAGAGCTCTGTTGAGCCCCTCGGTTTCTCCCGAGTCTGGTTCGCTGCGCCAGTCGACCCGGTGGGTCGCGGCCTCCAACAGCTCGATGGTTCCGTCCTCGGACGCAGCATCCTGCACGATGTGTTCGACGTGTGGGTAGGTCTGTGCGGCGACGCTGTCGAGACAGCGTTCGAGAAAGTCACGGGACTGATAGCAAGTTGTGACGAAGCTGATGAGCGGCTCGTCGGGCACCGACACTCGCTGCCGCTGCTGGTCGTCGCGCAGCCGATCGGCGACCCGACCCACCCATCCATCGGAGCGAGTCGGGGCCTCTTCCCAAAGATCACCGATGCGGCTTTCCTCATCGGTCGGTAGGGCCTCGCGGTAGGAAACCAGGGCGTCGGCGTACTTCGTGAAGAGGCGCTGCTCGGCGGGCCCGACGGTCTCTGAATAGGTTCGTTCGAAACGTTCGCGAACGAGGTCATAGAGAGCGATGTCGAGCGGGTTGTTCCGAGCGATTGTGCGCCGCTCCCGACGCGACATCTTGTAAGTCTTGGAGCGATCATTGACCATACGACGGCCGAATAGCACGAGTGGTACGTCGTAGAGCAGGTGGAGGAGGAACACGAACCTGTCGAGCGACTCTGTGATTCCGATCAGGTCGTAGGCAGAAGCGATCCGCTCGATGTCCCGCACACCGTCGCCGTCGAGAGCCTGCACCTGCGGGTTCCACGTGAGGCGAGAGTACGCCGACAGGGTCAGACCCTCGTCCTTGATCCGCTCTGCCTCGATCGCTTCGGCGTCGTGGGTCAGCGAATGGAAATACATCGACTGGATCTGGGCCTCGGGTGATCGCACGACTGCGGTTCGCACAGGATCGGCGAGTATGTCGAGGAGTCGGTGGGAATTGTGACCGAGTACTACTGAATAGGCGTCACGCTCGGCTTTGGTCTTTGCACGGAACTTGGCCAGGTCGGCTGCGTTTTGTTCGGGCCTCCCTCGCACCATGTAGCAATTCGACTTGCCGTATGCGCCCGGGAAGTAGAGTTCGTTGATGGTCGTCCCGGCCGTCTTGGGGACGTGGACGAACAGCAGCTGCTTGCCGTTCATCGGGGACTCGTTGGCACTACGTATCCGAGCTGACCGTAGATGTCGATCGCTCTCGGCTCGAGAATCCGGTTGAAATCACGTCGCCAGGCCGTCGGCCAAGAATCGATTACCTCCTGCACTGAGGCTGAGTTCGAACGGTGGGAACCCACCCGCTCGGCCTGTAGCTGGGCGAGCCTCGTGGGCTCGAACTCCACAGTCGAGTTCGACAAGTAGTCGACGAGTGCCTGAAACGCGTCGACCCGTGTCGATAGGTCTTCGACCCGGTGAATCGGGATGTTCATCGACACCTCGTTGATCACCCTGTTGAGGGCCTTGGTCGACTGTCGAAATCGGTCACGGTCTGAACGTTCGTTTGAATCGGTCTTTGCAAGCAGCGCTCGGTGCGACTCGACCCTGAGGACAGGGTGTCGCACGACCGTGAACGGCGCGAATCGGCCGCTGAACATGGCGGTGAGCTCGTCGTGTGCCTCGGTGTGGACTCCGTGTGTCACGCCAACGATGGGGTAGACCCCGCCCATCGACCGAGAAGTGAAGAGCGAATTGAGCCTCCGCGCTGCGTCGGCGATGTCGTCGGGGCCCTCGTCGTCGAACCGTGGTCGGTGGATGGCGAAGATGTCGGCGTGCGCGTTGAGCGCTCGGGCTAGCCAAGTGCTCCCCGCAGCCCCCCAGCTGTAGCTGACGAAGAGCCGGCGTTTGCTGCTCGGTTTGGACTTGGTTTCGATCGCGACGGCTACGGCGGTGTCCACACTCGATACTTCGGCACCGAAGGTGCGAGTTCTTAGCCTGGATCGACCGAAATGGGTTGATGCGCGTGGTCCAGGCTTCGCCTCGCTTGCCCTGCTGGCGACCGTTCTTGCGCCCCGGAGGCGCTGTCATCGACGGTCACGTGGCGTGTGTCTGTTGCCAAGAGCCTCCGTGGCTTGAACGGCCTTCCGGAGGGGTGATGTAAACGGCTGGAAACGCTGGACCCAGGCTAAGCAACACCGTTCGGGGGCCGAAGGGAGCCTTGTCCGTGCTGCCCGCGCGGGCCTCACCCATGAATCGCTCCACCATTGCCGCCCTCTGGATCGCCGGATCGGTCCTTGTCGCCACTGCGTTTCTCGCGCCTCGTGGCGAGGAGACCGACGGAGACGTGGCAGCCGACCCGTCGGCCGAAACCGACGCCGATCTTCCCCGAGGTGAGCCGACGGAGAGCACTCCGCTGGTGGCGAGGACTGTCGAAGAGGCGCCCCTGTGGGAGCCCGATCTGGTCAAGGTCGGATTAGCCCCTGCGATCGAGTCGTCCTCGCCGATCACCGGGGTGTCACTGCTGGAAGCTCCGGACTTCATGCTGGCCGATGAGGATGTGCGAGCACGTCTGGGGCTCGGTGACGCAGAGAACGTCTTGTTGGCCTACGTGGCGACTCGAAACCGGGTCGAGATCTGGTGGGCCGAGGACCCCGAGGGCCCATGGACCCGTGCGGGCGACGCGAGCCCGGTGTTCGATCTTTCCGAACTCGGCCAGGCGGCTCACCCGCTGGATGACGGACAACAGTTGCACATCGGGCAGGCAGACGGCCCCGCGCTTCTCCGCGATATCGAGCTGGAGGTCGACGACGAGCAATCACGGGTGGTCATGTATTTCTCGGCTGCCGGAAACGGTAGGCGGGTGCTGCGCGATGCGGGAGCTGGCGACGTGCCCGTGTCGACATGGGCCGCGTCGTCGGCGAACGGCATTGATTTCGGGTCGACCTTCGGCGACGGAGACGACGACATTGCAGCCCAGGTGGTCGGACCGCGGGCGATCCGTCGATTCGACGTCGACGGCCAGCGCTTCGCCCTGAGCTCGGGTAGTGTGGTCAGCGAGGCCGACTGGGATCCACTGCGAGACGAGCCAACGTCGAATCGACGCGACGCCGCGTGGACCAGCGCAGCCTCTGAGCGCAACACCGTGCTCGACGACGCAATCGATGAGATGGTGACCGGACCCATCCCGCGACCCGACCCGGAGCGATCGGGCGTGCTGGCGTCGATTCCATCGGTGGCCGTACTCGGAGGCGACGAGCGCACGGCCCATGTGTTGTTCACCGTCGAGTCGGACGCCTCGCCGGTACCGGCAACCTTGCGCGGCATCTCCGGTACGCGCCTCGACGCCGGGTCGACCACGTGGTGGAACTGGCGTCCTGTCACCACCGGTGCCGATGGTGATCAGTCGAGCGCCATCTCCACCGTTCTCCTCCCCGAACACGAATGGGAAGGCGAGACCCTGCGAACACCCGATGTCGTGGCTCACGAAGGACGGGCGGTGGTCGCATACGTATCGGGCGATCGACTCGCAGTCGGCATCGCCATTGGAGCCCTGCCCTGACCGTGGCGGTTCCACAGCGATCGCTGTCACAGGGGCCGCGTAGGTTTCATCCATGGGTCTGCACAACCAGAGGCTGGGTCGGCGCGGAGAGCGGCTGGCGGCGCAGTGGTACCGCGATCACGGCTACGAGCTGGTCGACCGCAACTGGCGGTGCGCCGAGGGCGAGCTCGATCTCGTGCTGCGCCGTGGTCCGATCGTCGTGTTCTGTGAGGTCAAGGCGCGAACCACGTTGCGTTTCGGGCACCCGGCCGAGGCGGTTACGCCCGCCAAACAGGCCCGCATTCACCGATTGGCGCTGCGCTGGTTGTTCGACCACCGCATCTCTCGGCGAGTGCGCCGGCGCTTCGACGTCGCCGCCGTGGTCGGGTCGCGTGTCAGCGTTATCGAAGGCGCGTTTTGAGCCCTAGGCAGGTGGGTTCTCGAGGAAGTCGGCGATGAGCTCGATCGCCTGGCCGGCCTCGGGGAGTGCGTCTCCGAAAGCCGGGAACACGTGGATCATGTCGTCCCACTCCGACAGTACAGCCGGGACATCGTGGTCGTGGAGCGCTGCGGTGAGTGCGCGGGAGTCGTCGAGGAGCACCTCGGCTGTGCCGACGACGATGAGGTGAGGAGCGAGCCCGGCGAGATGACCGAACACCGGCGACGCCAGCGGTTCCTTCGCGTCGGTGCCGCCCAGGTAGTGCCCGGCCATGCGGCGCAACCCCTCGGCGGTTGCCATCGGATCGGCATCGGCACGGGTGGTGTAGGACTCGGCGGAGATCGTCAGATCGGCCCAGGGCGAGATGCAGATCGCGGCCGAGGGTCGTTCGAGGCCCTGGTCGCGACGTGCGATCTGCGCGGCGACCGCCAGCCCGCCGCCGGCCGAATCCCCGCCGATCGCGACCCGGTCTGCACCGTGACGGTCGATGAGTGAACCGAGGGCGGTAACGGCGTCGTCGACAGCGGCGGGAAACGGGTTCTCGGGCGCAAGCCGGTAGTCGAGAAGGTGGACCCGGCGATTCGATGCGGTCGTGAGGGATGCCCCGAGCCCTCGGTGCGATGCTGCCGAGCCGATGCAGTAGCCGCCGCCGTGGAGCCACAGCAGCTCGCCTTCGGTGTCGTAACCGTCGGGCACGAGTTCGACGCAGGTGCGCCCGGCGAGCGTCGTCGCCGTCTCGATGATGCCTTCCGGAAGGGGTCCGAGCGCATCGGGGGTCATCAGCGCCCGTCCGACTTCGATGTCGGGATCGAGGATGGGCATCTCGCGGAGCATGGCGATGATCGCGTCGAGCTCAGGGGATCGAGCCATCGGCAACCTCATCTCTCGGTGGAGGATCAGCGGCGCTCTCGTTCATAGCGTTCGAGGCACCCCCGGTGCCAGTGTCGGCGTAGATCGGGGGCGTCGATCGGCACGACGACGCAGTGTCCGGTACCGGGTGCGATCAGGCGATTGCAGTGCGGGCAGAGGTATTCCTTGATCGCCTGGTACGGCTGGAGGAAGCGCGATTCGTAATCGCCGAACGCGGCGGGGTCGTCCACCGTTTCACCCGAGGAAGGCCCAGAGAACCAGCAGAGCGGCCACGATCAGCGCGGCTGCGACGAATACGTAGTCGCTCTTTCTGCGCACCTGCTTGCGGCTGGGGTCGAATCCCATGTGCCGAGTCTGGCCCGTCGTCCCGACGTTGGCACCTTCACGGTGGGCAGGCTGGAGTGATGCACGTGCGTGTTGTCATCGGATTTGTCCTGTTCGTCATGGTGTTTGCCGGCTGTAGCGCCGGCGCTCCCGAGATTCCAGAAGGCGCCGATCCGATGCTCGAAACCGGTCGCGGCATCTTCCAGGCGCGCTGTCGGAGTTGTCACGGCGACGCCGGGAAGGGAAATCGGGGGCCGAACATCACCGGCGACCGCATGGCGGAGAAATACCCGAACATCGAAGATCAGATCACGGTCGTAACCGGCGGCCGCGCCGGCATGCCTTCATTCGGCGACAGCCTCGACGAATCCGAGATCCTCGCCGTCGTCCGCTACACCCGCGAAGTCCTCTAAGTGAAACTTTGGTCTGACACCGGGGTCGCCAAATCGAGCTGGTTTGGTGAAACTTTGGTCTGACACCGGGGTCACTTACGGGTGTCACACCCCGTCGTTAGGTTGGGAACAGGTCGGGATGACCCGCTCGGAGCCGTGTCAGAGCTCCTCTTTGAAACACGGTCGAAGAGGAGCATCAGATGTTGGCAACCGTGCGGTCGGCCTCGCTGCAAGGCGTGCATGGCCACCCGGTCGATGTAGAAGTGCACGTGGGCGACGGAATGCCGGGGTTCGCCGTCGTCGGCCTGCCCGATGTCACCTGTCGAGAGGCGCGCGACCGGGTTCGTGCCGCCATCGTCTCGTGCGATCTCGACTGGCCTCACCGGCGGGTCACGGTGAACCTCGCGCCGACAGGCGTGCCCAAGGGTGGCTCGGCGCTCGACCTCGCAATCGCATGCGGCATCCTGTGTGCCGACGATCAGATACCACCCGAAGCGCTGCGCAACGTTGCGCTCATCGGCGAACTCGGGCTCGACGGCTCAATTCGCGCGGTGCCCGGAGTGCTTCCGCTAGCCGACGCCGCCGAACGCGAACGCGTCGTCGTACCTGCAGGCAATATCGGCGAGGCGCAGTTGGTCGCCGGCGACGGCGTGGTCGGCGTGCGAACCCTTCGAGAAGTCGTCGACGCGCTGCGGGGCAACTCGACCTGGCCCGTCACGGCACCTCAGCGCGCCAACGATGTGGCCGCGGTCGTGCCCGACCTTCGCGACGTGCGCGGGCAGCCGATCGCCCGGCACGCGCTCGAGGTAGCTGCGGCCGGCGGCCACCACATGCTCATGGTCGGGCCGCCCGGGGCGGGCAAGACGATGCTCGCACGACGGCTGCCATCGTTGTTGCCCGACCTCGAAGACCAGGACGCTCTCGAGGTCACGCGGGTCACATCGGCCGCGGGCGGAGGCGCCGAGATCGGCGGGCTCATCCGTAAGCCTCCCTTTCGGGCCCCTCACCACGGTGCGTCGGCGACGTCGCTGATCGGCGGAGGAAGCAAACAACTTCGGCCCGGCGAGATCTCGCTAGCGCACCGCGGCGTCCTCTTCATGGACGAGCTCGGCGAGTTCGCGCCCTCGGTGCTCGACTCGCTGCGCCAGCCGCTCGAGGAGGGCTCGGTGCGGGTCGCGAGAGCGATCGGCTCGGTCGAATACCCCGCCGACGTGCTGTTGGTCGCAGCGATGAACCCTTGTCCCTGCGGTGGATCGGGTTCGCCTGGCGGTTGCCGGTGCAGCGAGCATGCTCGAGCCAGGTATCACCGACGACTGTCGGGTCCGCTGCTCGATCGCTTCGATATCCGCATCATCGTCCAGCGCCCAGATCCGTCGTCGTTGCTCCGCGGCAGTGACGGAGAGGCTTCGACTGCAGTGGCTGAAAGGGTCGCAAAGGTGCGCATGATGGCTGCCGAACGGGGAGTTCGGGTCAACGCGCGCATGACCGTCGAGGAGGCAGCGGAACATGCACCGCTCACCGAGGCAGCCATCGACGTGCTCGAAGATGCCGTGCGGCAGGGACGGCTGAGCGCTCGCGGGGTTCATCGGGTTCGCTGCGTAGCGCGCACCCTGTCGGATCTCTCCGGGGGGCCGGCGAGGCTCGATGCTGTCGACATCCTTGCGGCGATGGAGATGAGGGTGTCGCTAATCGATCGACGCGAGGCCGCACCGTGAACGGCTCGGCGAACATCGACGGCTCGGAATCGTCGGGAGTCGACGTCATCGAAGAAGCGGCCATCGTCGAACGGTTCGCCTACGACCCCGACCCGCCGAAACGGCTCTATGCGATCGGCGATCGAACCCTGTGCGACCAAGCGGCCGTGGCGATAGTAGGCACCCGGCAGTGCACCGAATACGGAGTCGCGGTCACCCGCGAGCTGTCGATGTGCCTGGCCGAGGCCGACGTCGCTGTTGTCAGTGGCCTCGCACTCGGAATCGACGCGGCAGCGCACGCGGGGGTGTTGGCCGCAGGAGGCGCAGCGATCGCCGTCGTCGGCTCGGGCCTCGACGTCGTGTATCCCCACGCCAACGGGCCGTTGTGGCGTGAAGTCTCGCGAACCGGTTTGTTGCTGTCCGAGTACCCCGACGGCACCCGACCCGAGCGTTGGCGGTTCCCCGCTCGCAACCGAATCATCGCAGGGCTCGCCGACATCGTCGTCGTCGTCGAGTCGCACATCCGCGGAGGCTCGCTGTCGACCGCTGCCGAGGCGGTCGCACGTGACAAGCCGGTGTTCGCCGTGCCGGGTCCCATACGGTCCCCGGCAAGCGACGGCACCAACCGACTGATCGCCGACGGTGCCAACCCGCTGTGCGAGCCCGACGACGTGCTCATCGCGCTCGGCATGGTTCGACAACCCGTGCCCGGATCATCGTCGACGTCGCGATCTGGCGAACCCGATTTTCCCGCCGATTCCGACGCCGACACCGCGCTCGGTGCCCTCGGCCACGAGCCGCGGACCATCGAACAACTCGCACTGGCGACCGGTCTCGACCTTCGCGCTCTGGCTGCCGCTGTCGACGAGCTCGATCGTGCCGGTGTGGTGGTCAGACGAAACGGCTGGATCGAACGAGCGTGATACCTCGCGCCGTCGAGAGACACCGCGGTGCTGCACCGGGCCACTACCGTTCCTTGGCGTGTGGCAGATCCCCGCGTTCATCGAGGCGCTCGTGTCGGTAGCCGACGCAACCCGGGCCGTGTACCGCCGCGACATCGATGCGTTCGTCGATTGGGCTGAGCGGGCGGGCTGGGAGCGGCCGAGCGACGCCACCCGGCGTGGGCTTCGGCGGTACCTCGCCTATCTCGACACTCGCGGCTACGCCAAGCGCACCATCGCCCGCAAGGCGTCGGTCGTACGCCGGTACTTCCGGTGGTGTGCCCACACCGGGCGCATCGATCTCGATCCGTCGGTCGGGCTCCACGCCCCGCGTGGCGAATCGCGCCTGCCTCGGGTGTTGCGCGACGACGAGGTCGCGGCGCTGCTCGACGAACCGCCCGTCGCACTCGACGGTGACGACGAAGCGCGGGTTCTGCGCGACCGGGCCGTGCTGGAAGTGCTCTACGGAAGTGGGGTACGTGTGAGCGAGCTGTGTGGCATCCGTCCAGACGATCTCGACCTGAGCCAGCGTCAACTGCGTGTCTGGGGCAAGGGCGACAAGCAGCGCGTGCTCCCGCTCAGCGAACCGGCGGTCGAAGCCTTGCGCGCATGGCTCGATCGGGGGCGCCCAGCGCTGGCGACCGGAGCGACACCGGCCGACGCCGTGTTCGTCAACCTCGTCGGCAAGCGCATGACCCCGCGCGACGTACGCCGCCTCATCGATCGCCGCTCCGAGAACGTCACGCATCCCCACGCACTCCGTCACACGTTTGCTACTCATCTTTTGGACGGAGGTGCCGATTTGCGTGCTGTGCAGGAGCTTCTCGGACACGCCGACTTGGCGACGACCCAGATCTACACCCACGTGAGCAAAGAACGGCTCCAGACCGTCCATCGCGCGACCCACCCGCGCGGATGAGCGACACGGCCATGAACGAGCCATCCAGCAGCTTCGGCACAGACGCGTCGGCCGAGGTCACGACCGAGCTCTGGGACCGCTACACGGCGGAACCGTCGCAGGACCTGCGCGATCAGCTCATCGTGCACTACTCGCCGCTGGTGAAATACGTCGCCGGTCGAGTCGCTGTTGGGTTGCCTCAGAGCGTCGAGCAGGCCGACCTGATCAGCTACGGCATATTCGGCCTCATCGACGCCATCGACAAGTTCGATCCCGAGCGCGGGTACAAGTTCGAGACCTACGCGATCGCCCGCATCAAGGGCGCGATCATGGACGAGCTGCGGTCGATCGACTGGGTGCCGCGTTCGGTTCGTGCCAAAGCCCGCGCCGTGGAACGGGCCTATGCAAAGCTCGAAGCCGAGATGCACCGTGCCCCGACCGATGAGGAGCTTGCGGAGGATCTCGGCATGTCCGAGTCCCAGCTCCAACAACTCCTCGGCCAGATCTCACTCGTCGGTCTGGTCGCTCTCGACGAGGTGCTGAGCGTCGGTGGTGAGGGCGTGACCCTCGGCGACACGATTCCCGACGCGCAAGCCGGACCTGTGGGTACCTACGAGGTGGAGGAGATGCGCCAGATCCTCGCGGACTCGATCACCCACATGCCCGAACGCGAGAAGATCGTCCTCACCCTCTACTACTACGAGGGTCTCACCCTTGCCGAGATCGGCCAGGTCCTCGGCGTGACCGAATCGCGGGTCTGTCAGATCCACACGAAGGCCGTGCTTCAGCTACGGTCGCGTCTCGCCGCGGCCGACCGTTCCCGCTGAGGCCGCCCGCCAACACTTCCCCTCCAACGACGTCCCCGTCTTTCCCGGAGGAAACCGATGTTGCGCTCATGCTCATTCCTGTTCGCGTTCACGTTCACGTTCACCGTCGCGGTCGTGCTGCCCTCGGGCGCGATCGAGGCCGAGCCGAGGTTCGCCCCTCCGGTCGATGCGCCGATCACCGATCCGTTCCGGGCACCGACGCACCCTTATGGTCCCGGTAACCGTGGCATCGAGTACGCGACCGCCTCGGATCAACCGGTAGCGGCAGCTGGAGATGGCATCGTCGTCTTCGCCGGCCAGGTGGGCGGGAGGCTATTCGTCACCATCGACCACGGCTCAGACTTGGTGACCACCTATTCGTGGTTGGACCGGATCACGACCAGTGCCGGGACCAGGCTTCGACGAGGCGGCATCGTCGGTCGTGCGGGCAGAGTGTTCCACTTCGGAGCTCGATTTCGCGGCGTGTACATCGATCCCGAGCTGTTGTTCGAGAAACCAACGGTCGAGGTACGACTCGTGCGGTAGCGGCGGCGTTGCGCGCCGGGTCCGATAGAATTTCCGGCGGTCCGACAACGGGCCGCCCAACCACCAATCACTCGTGCCGTCCCACGGTCGCGGAGCCAAGGCTTCGTGCGAGGCGCGGGGAAGTCAACCGCTGGGAGAGGAGACAAACGTGGCAGTCGTCACCATGAAACAGTTGCTCGAAGCCGGCGTGCACTTCGGGCACCAGACTCGTCGTTGGAACCCGAAGATGCAGCGGTTCATCCACGGCGAGAAGTCCGGCATCTACATAATCGACCTGACCCAGACGCTCGAGCGGCTGGAACAGGCTTACGTGTTCGTTCGTGATCTGGTCGCCGACGGCGGCACGGTCCTGTTCGTGGGTACCAAGAAGCAGGCACAGCAAAGCGTCGAGTCCTACGCCGAGAAGTGCAACATGCCTTACGTCAACCACCGCTGGCTCGGCGGAATGTTGACGAATTTCGAGACGATCTCGAAGCGGGTCAACAAGATGCTCGAGTACGAGCGCATGCGTGACTCGGGCGAGTTCGACGCGATGCCGAAGAAGGAAGCGCTCCTGTTGAGCCGGGAGCTCGCCAAGCTCGAGCGGAACCTCGGGGGGATCCGCAACATGACCAAGCAGCCGGACGCCGTGTTCATCCTCGACACGAAGAAGGAGCACATCGGCGTCACCGAGGCCAACAAGCTCGGGATCCCGATCATCGCGGTCGTCGATACCAACTGCGACCCGGACCTCGTCAAGTACGTGATCCCGGGCAACGACGACGCCATCCGCTCGGGCGACCTCATGGCGCGAGTCGTCGCAGACGCCGTGATCGAAGGTCGATTCATCGCATCGAAGCGCGATGAACAGGCCGCTCAGCGCTCGGAGGAGGAAGAGGCGGAAGTCGCCAAGCAGCAAGCTGCTGCGCGTGCAGCTGCTGCTGCCGCAGCAGCTGCACGTGAGGCACGCATCGCCGCGGAATCCACGCCGGCCGACGCCGCCGCAGTTCCCGACGCGGCGGCCGCTGCCGCGCCTGTCGGGGCCGCACCGGCCGAAACGGCAGCCACACCGGAAGCCGAGACGGCATCGGCCGAGACCGAATCGGCGCCGGCTGACGCCGCGTCCGACGACACGAGCGAAGCGGGGTCCTGAGATGGCTGCAGTGAGCGCGAAAGACGTGAAGGCTCTGCGCGATTCTTCGGGCGCAGGGATGATGGACGCCAAGAAGGCGCTCGTCGAGGCCGACGGCGACTTCGAGCAGGCCGCACAGCTGCTGCGTGAGCGAGGGCTCGCCAAAGCGGGCGACCGCAGCGACCGCGAGAACGACGAGGGAGCGGTCACCGTCGTTCGAGAAGGCGATGTTGCCGCTCTGGTCGACGTCAAGTGCGAGACCGACTTCTCGGCCAAGTCGGAAGGCTTCCTTCGGTTCGTCGACGAGTTGGCGACGGCGGTCCTCGCGAAGGGCCCTGATGCCATCGACGACTTCACGAACCAGCTCGACGATCTGAAGCTTTCCATCAAGGAGAACATCGAGATCGGCAGGGTGGAGAGAATCGAGGCCAACCCCGGCAACCTTCTCGACACCTACGTGCACATACAGGACGGTCGCGGCGTCAACGCGGTCATCGTCGAGGGCGAAGGCGTCAGTGACGAGGATCTGCACAACGTCGCGCTGCACATCGCATTCGCGAAGCCGGCCTATCTCAGCCGCGACGAGGTGCCGGCCGAGGTCGCAGACGCCGAGCGCAAGGCGCTCCTCGAGATCACGAAGGCAGAGGGCAAGCCCGAGCAGGCTTGGGACAAGATCGTCGAGGGCCGACTCGACGCGTGGTACAAAGAGCAGGTGCTGGTCGACCAGGGGCTGTTGGGTGACAAGACCAGCGTCGCAGATTCGATCGGTGGAGGGTCGATCGTCCGCTTCGCCCAGGCCTACACCGGTTCCTGATGAACGGCGACCCCGAACCGACCGTGGTTGCGGGCGACCGAACGCCGCGGTGGGGCCGCATCGTTCTCAAGGTCTCCGGCGAGGCGTTCGCCGGCGGATCCGACTACGGCATCGATGGCCCAACGGTCCGTGCGATCGCCGACTCGATCGTCGCGGTTCGATCGGAGTTCGCCGTCGACATCGCTGTGGTCGTCGGTGGCGGCAACATCTGGCGAGGTCTCGCCGGCAGCGGTGCGGGCATGGACCGAGCCCAGGCCGATTACATGGGCATGCTGGCGACGGTCATCAACGGGCTGGCGCTCCAGGACACCCTCGAACAGCTCGGCCAGCCGACCCGTGTCCAATCCGCCATTCACATGTCCCAGGTGGCCGAGCCATACATTCGGCGGCGCGCCATCCGTCACCTCGAGAAGGGACGGGTCGTCATCTTCGCCGGCGGAACCGGCAACCCGTTCTTCACCACCGATACGGCGGCGGCGCTCAGAGCTGTCGAGATAGAGGCGGGCGTCGTGCTCAAAGGCACGCACTCGGGCACCGACGGCATATACACGGCCGATCCGAAGCTCGACCCCGATGCAACCAAGCTCGACGAGGTGACTCATCTCGACGTGCTGCAAAAGGGCCTGAATGCGATGGACGCCACCGCGATAAGCCTGTGCATGGACAACGACCTTCCCATCGTCATGTTCGACCTGATGGGCGACCAGAACATCCGGTCCATCCTCGGGGGCGACACCGTCGGTACCCTGGTGCGGTGATGGAGCGAGCGCGATGAGCGACGAACTGGTCGACATGATCCTCGACGACGCCGAGGAGAAGATGGACACAGCCGTCGCGTATGCGCGCCAGGAGTTCGGAACCGTGCGGACCGGACGTGCATCGTCGGCGCTGGTCGAAAAGATGGTGGTCGAGGCCTACGGCGTCGAGATGAAGCTGCAAGAGCTCGCCAGTTTCGCCGTGCCCGAGGCCCGCCAACTCATCATCACTCCACACGACGCGGCCAATATCGAGGCGATCGAGCGCAGCATTCAACACTCCGATCTTGGGTTGTCGCCGAGCAACGACGGCAAGTCGATTCGGCTGTCGTTTCCGCCGCTCACCGAGGAACGCCGTCGCGAGCTCGTGCGTGTCGTAAAGTCCATGGCCGAGGATGGCAAGATCAAGATCCGCAACGTGCGGCGCGGCGCACGCAAGGAGCTCGAAGATCTCGAAAAGGAAGGCGACCTGTCGTCCGATGACCTGTCCCGAGCCGAGAAGCGGCTCGACGACCTGACCCACTCGAGCGAGAGCGGCATCGACGACGCATTGGATTCGAAGGAGCAGGAACTACTGGAGGTCTGACCGAAGCCGGTCGGGCAGGTTCCTGTCGAAGTTGCCCCTGATGGGGCTGTTCCCGGAGGGGAAATGGACGAAAACAAGAACGAGGGCGACGAGTTCGAGAACATGCAGATTCTCGGCGACGACGATCTCGACGATGGCGATTCGGTATTCGGCGACGACGCCGACTGGTCCGCGCCGGCCGCGGGCACCGACGACTACGAAGATGTGCCGCCGCCGCTGTTCAGTGAGGAGGTCGGCGATGCCGGTGCCGACGACGACTGGGCATCGGTAACCGGCTCGTCACCGCGCTGGCAGGACGCCGACGACGACCTTCCGCCACTTCAGCCGGTCGAAGCCGTCGGTGGAGCGGAGGTCGTCGACGACTTCTTCGGCTACGACGACGGAGGCGATCTGGGCGATCCGGATGCCATCGCCGACCCGGATCTTGCACCCATCGACCCGATGGCGCCCGAATCGATGGCCGAGCGCGGCGGCGCGTACGCCGAGACGGCCCCCGACCGCGACATGAGTACTGCCATTATCAGCGGTGTCGCGATCGCCGTGTTGGCGGCGATCTGCTTCTTCGTCGGTCCAGCGGTGACGGTTGTGCTCGCCACGATCCTGCTCACGCTCGCTGCTGCCGAATATGGCAATGCGATGCGCGCACAGGGTTTCAACCCGCCGATTCTGCTGCTCCTTGCCTCGGTGGCGTCGCTGTCCCTCGCCACGTACTACAAGGGCGACCAGGCAATCCCGGTGGTTCTCGTGCTCACGGTGGTCTTCGCCGCCTTCTGGTACCTCGCAGAGGTGAGCGTCGACCGACCGGTCCAGAACCTGGGCATCATGTTCCTGGGGGTCGTGTGGATAGGCGTTCTCGGATCGTTCGCCGGCGTGATGCTTCGGCTCTCGGGCGACACGGGCATGTTGTTGGCAGCGGTCGTCGCCACCGTCGCCTACGACGTAGGCGCTCTGGTCGTGGGACGCGCAGCGGGCCGACAGCCGCTCAATCCCGCGAGTCCCAACAAGACGATGGAAGGTCTCGTCGGCGGTGTCGTGGCCGCCGTGGTTGCAACGCTCATCATCATCGGGTTCTTCAAGGTCGGCCCGTTCGGCAACGACGACATCGGTGGCGGCATCCTCGAGACACTGGTCCTCGGGCTCGTAGCCGGCGTCGTGGCCCCGGTTGGAGATCTGTTCGAGTCGCTCCTCAAACGCGACTTGGGCGTCAAGGACATGGGTTCGATCATCCCGGGCCACGGCGGGCTGCTAGACCGCTTCGACGCCCTGTTGTTCGTGCTCCCGGCCACCTACTACGTCGGCCGCATCGTCCTCTGACTCTTGGCCCACACGGCCGCTACCGGGTTGCGGCCGGCCAATGCCAGACTTGACACCGATGGTGACCCTTGCGGTGCTCGGCTCGACCGGGTCGATCGGAACACAGACCCTAGACATCGTCCGTGCGCTACCCGGGCGGTTCGATGTTGTCGCGCTGGCCGCGGGTCGCTGCAGCGACAGACTCGTTTCGCAGATCGAGGAGTTCTCGCCCGATTGCGTGGTCGTCTCCTCCGAGCGCGAGCGCGATCGTCTGCTCGAGCGTCCGCAGGCCCAAGGGCAGATCGAGATCCTGGTCGGTGCCGACGGCTTGGCTGGGGCGTCCGCCGGAGCCGAGGTGGTCATAAACGGGATCGTGGGCTTCGCGGGACTCTCCGCCACGATGGCGGCTCTCGAACACGGGCGTCGGCTCGGGCTGGCCAACAAGGAGTCGCTCATCGCAGCTGGCCCGGTCGTCTCCTCGGCTCGGGATACGCCGGGTGCTGAGCTGATCCCGGTCGACAGCGAACATTGCGCTCTGCACCAATGCCTGCGCGCCAACGAGCATGACAAGTCCGGTGCGCGCCTTGTCCTCACAGCCAGCGGCGGCCCGTTCCGTGGCAGGACGCTCGACTACCTTCGTTCCGTCGACCGTGAAGCGGCGCTGGCACACCCCACCTGGTCGATGGGTCCGAAGATAACCGTCGACTCGTCGACGCTCATGAACAAGGGCTTGGAAGTCATCGAGGCTCACGAGCTGTTCGGCGTGGACTACGACGACATCGATGTTGTCGTCCATCCGCAGTCGATCGTGCACTCGATGGTGAGCTATCCGGATGGCTCGACGATCGCACAACTGTCGGTTCCCGACATGCGTCTCTGCATCGGCTATGCCCTCGCTTATCCGGATCGATTGCCGGTCTCCTACGGCGGTCTCGACTTCACCGATCTGCCGACGCTCGAGTTCGAGCCGCCAGATCGCGACACGTTCGCGTGTCTCGACCTCGCCTATGAGGCCGGCCGAGCGGGTGAGACCGCACCTGCTTGGCTCAACGCGGCCAACGAGGTAGCGGTCGAGTCGTTTCTCGATGGGCTCATCTCATGGGTCGAGATTGCCGATGTGTTGCGGGAATGCCTCGACCGGTGGCCCGGAGGTCGCGCGGGTACCATCGAAGACGTGCTCGAAGCCGATGCACAGTCGAGGGATGTCGCCCGCCGCTTGGTGAAAGAGCGTTCTGCATGACAACGATGATCGATCCGCCCGCTCCGGCGGAACAGCAGTCCCAGCTCGACGGTGACGACCAGTCCTCGGCGTGGTGGCGTCTCGCCGCGGTGGGGCTGGGCACCGCGGCTCTCGGTCTGGTCGCGGGTGTTCCGGTGCTGCTCGTTGTGCTCGCGATCGTCTTCATGATCTTCATGCATGAGCTCGGTCACTACCTCACGGCGAGGGCCGCTGACATGAAGGTCACCGAGTTCTTCATCGGCTTCGGACCGCGTATCTGGTCGTTCCGACGGGGCGAGACCGAGTACGGCCTCAAGGGAATTCCTGCCGGTGCTTACGTTCGCATCATCGGGATGACCAATCTGGACGAGGTCGAACCCGTGGACGAGGCGCGGGCGTATCGGCAGAAGCCGTACTGGAGGCGGATGTCGGTTGCGCTGGCAGGTTCCGCGATGCACTTCCTGATGGCGATCGCACTGCTTTTCACCGCGTTTGCGATCGTCGGAGTGCACGACGCCGAGAAGTGGTTCGTCAACGACCTGACCGAGGACGGGCCGGCCGAACAGGCTGGCATCGAGATCGGCGACCGAATCGTCGAGCTCGGGGGAGTGGAGATCAGCGAATGGAGCGAACTGGTCGAAGCGGTCGAGCCACTTGCCGGCTCCGAGGTGGAAGCGGTTGTGGAGCGCGATGGCCGCCAACTGACGATCGATGTGCTGATCGGGGAGAGACTCAGCGAGAACGCGGCTGCAGGTATCGGCGGTGTCATCGAGGGCGACATCCTCAGGACGGTCGACGGCGTGCCCGTGCGCACCTACGCGGATTTCGCCGATCGTGTGAGCGAGGGAGAACGCTACGAGATCGAGCTCCAGCGCGGCACCGATATCCTCGTCGTCGACGCTCTGGTCAAAGATATCGTCACCGACGATGTCGCGATCGGTTTGCTCGGCGTGACCCGTGACTTCGAACAGACTCGCTTGGGTCTCGGCGAATCGGTGGTCAGGTCGTTGACCGACTTCGGTTCACTCACCAAGAGCTCGGTCACCGCGCTGGGGAGCGTCTTCTCACCGGGTGGTCTCGGCGATTTCGTGGGCGGGGCGTTCGACGTCGACGACGAACCCTCAGTTGGCGACGATGCCGAAGCGGCCGCTGAGGACGGCGATTCCACGGCGGTCGACCCCGACGACGAGAACCGCATTCTGTCGATTGTCGGGGGAGTCCGCATCGGGGCTCAGGCGACCGAGGACGGCCTGCTGGGGTTCCTGAGCTTCATGATCACGCTCAACATATTCGTAGGGGTGTTCAATCTGATCCCGTTGCTGCCGCTCGACGG
This sequence comes from Acidimicrobiales bacterium, assembly GCA_965216815.1. Taxonomy (GTDB): domain Bacteria; phylum Actinomycetota; class Acidimicrobiia; order Acidimicrobiales; family SHLQ01; genus JADFOM01. The sequence goes on from OZ244202.1 coordinate 2,251,139, forward strand.
CGGCCATGTGGCAATCGCTACGTATGAGAAGCTTCGCTCACGCGGCGGCCGTAAATACCACGCCGACGTGGCGAAACTCATGCCGCTCACGTACGCGGTGGTTTTCGTGCTCGTTGCGGTGGGGCTGATCGCGATCTACCGCGACATCCTTGACCCCGTCAACCTCCCGAGTTGAGTCCTGCCGGGGTCAGACCCCAACGTGACTCAACTATGGGCGGCGACAGGTAGCGTCGGCATATGGACGTGACGGCGTCGTTCGAACGACGGCCCACCCGGCGTATAGAAGTCGGTTCGGTAGGTGTCGGCGGCGATGCTCCGGTCTCGGTGCAGTCGATGACGACCACCAAGACTTCCGACGTCGATGGCACTCTTGCGCAAATATACGCCCTGGCTGCGGCTGGAGCCGACATCGTGCGTTGCACCTGCAATGAAGTCGAGGCGGCCGAGGGGCTGGCCCGCATCGTTCCACGCTCGCCTGTCCCGATCGTCGCCGACATTCACCACCAGTACAAGATGGCGCTTGCAGCGCTCGACGCAGGGGTGCACTGTCTGCGCCTCAACCCGGGGAACATCCGCCGACCGGAGCACATCAAGGCCGTCGCCGAGGCCTGTGGTGAGCGTGGCGTTCCGATTCGCATCGGAGTGAACGGCGGATCGCTCCACCCGGACCTTTACGACAAGTACGGCGGTTCGGTCACGCCCGAGGCGATGGTCGAGTCTGCGCAACAAGAGCTCGCGTACTTCGATGAAGTCGGTTTCGCCGACGTCAAGATCTCGGTCAAGGCGTCGAGCGTGCCGCTCATGATCGAGGCCTATCGGCAGCTGGCAGACGTGACCGACCACCCGCTGCACCTGGGCGTGACCGAGGCCGGTCCTCCTCCGGTCGGAGTGATCAAGTCGACCGCTGGCATCGCGACCCTGCTCGCGGAGGGCATCGGTGACACGATTCGTTACTCGTTGACCGCGGATCCTGTCGATGAAGCCAGAGCGGGTCGTCAGCTACTAGAAGCGATGGGCTTGCGCGAGCGCAAGAACATCGATCTCATCGCCTGCCCGAGCTGCGGGCGAGCGGAGGTCGACGTCATGGACGTCGCGAACAGGGCGCTCGAGGCCTTTGGGGAGCGGGAAATCCCTCTTCAGGTCGCGGTGATGGGCTGCGTCGTCAACGGTCCGGGCGAGGCTCGCGACGCCGATTTGGGTATAGCGGCCGGCAATCGTCGCGGGCACCTGTTCGTGAGAGGCCGGAACGTCGCTGTCGTCCCAGAGGACGAGATGGTGGACACGCTCGTGGAGTGGGCTGAGTACATCCAGGAGAACGGTTTCGACGCCGCGCTCGAACGCGCCGACACGGTGAAGGCTGAGCGTGAGGCGGCACGCGATCGCGATCGGTTGCTAGCCGAGCAGGGCGACGACGCCAACAATGCCGAAGCGCTCATCGAGCTGATCCACAAGGACGTCGCCGCCCGAGATTTCTGAACCCTGCGGTGTCATATACCGCACCAGAAGGTTCAGAAATCCTGAGTCTGGAGATTTCTGAACCCTGCGGTGTCATATACCGCACCGGAAGGTTCAGAAATCCTGAAAACGATCGTCGATCAGGGGCAGACTGTGCCGGCGGGGCCGAAGCGTTCTGCGGCGACGCGGTCGAGCTCGGTGCGGATCGTGTCGGCCAAGAATGCGATGCCGTCGCTGTCCTTCGCGATGTGAAACCCTCCGAGAGCGCTGCCGGGCTGAGCCCACTCGGGGTGCCGGTTGTGCAGGGGTCCGAACTCGGCGATTCGTACTCGTCCATCGAGCGCCTGCGTGCGCAGCCACGCATACGCCTGGCCGATCTCACCGCCGCCATTCCCTTCGGCGAAGCTCACCCAGATGAGCGTTCGGTCTGCGTACGTCTCCAGCATCGACTCGAACAGCGGCTTTGATTCGGGCCAACCGATCCCCGCAATCTCGTTGTACATGAACGACACTACGACGACATCGCCGTCCTGGGTGAGCGACTGCTGATGGCTTTCGATCGTATGCCCCGACCGCGCATCCCAATTCGTGATCTTCCAGCGCTCGGCATTCCCGACGAGCAACGCCATTCGGTTCTCACCGACCTCGAACATCGAGTCCCCGACCACCGACACCGCCAGCTGGTCTCGACAGGACGGTTCGACCACCGGCTCGATGGCCGACGAAGTCGTCGTTATGGGTGGAGCGAGCTCACGCGCGAGCGCAGGGGAGAAGGTGAGCGGAGTGCCGAGCCGCGGATCCTCACGGTCCACCCACGCAGCGACCACGGGAACCGCCACCGCTAGTGAGCCGATGACCGCGACGAGCGCGATGATGCGCATCGACCATGCGCGGGTTCGCTTGTTCACTCGGTCACCTTCGTGCACTTCATGTTCATCGGCATCCTGATGCGGCGACTGAAACGTGCCGTCGACAGGCCGCAACGACGGTAATCTGCCGCGGTGGCCAAAGGACCGATACTCACCCCGCAGACCGACGACTTTCCCCGCTGGTACCAGGACGTACTGAACAAGGCGGAGCTGGCGGACAACGGCCCGGTGCGGGGCACGATGGTGATTCGCCCGTACGGCTATTCGCTCTGGGAGCGGATGCAAGAAGAGGTCGATCGACGCATCAAGGCGGCAGGAGCGCAGAACGCGTACTTCCCCCTTTTCATCCCGAAGGGCTACCTCGAACGCGAAGCCGAACACGTAGAGGGGTTCAGCCCCGAGCTGGCCGTGGTGACCCATGGAGGGGGCAAGGAGCTCGAAGAGCCCGTCGTCGTGCGACCCACCAGCGAGACGGTGATCAACGAGTACTTCTCAAAGTGGATTCAGAGCTACCGCGACCTCCCACTGTGTCTCAACCAGTGGGCGAACGTCGTGCGATGGGAGCTACGCCCTCGAGTGTTCCTGCGCACGAGTGAGTTCTTGTGGCAGGAAGGCCATACCGCACACGCCACCGAAGGCGACGCCGCGGCCTACGCCCGGCGGATCTTGCACGACGTCTATGCCGACTTCATGGTCCACGTCTTGGCCCTGCCGGTGTATGTCGGAGCGAAGACCGAGAGCGAGCGGTTCGCCGGCGCTGCCTTCACCTATTGCTGTGAGGCGATGATGCGTGATGGCAAGGCACTTCAGATGGGCACCAGCCACGAGTTGGGTCAGAACTTCGCCAAGGCCTTCGACACGCGCTTTCTCGACGCGAACGGCGAGCAGCAACACGTGTGGACCACGTCGTGGGGTGTATCGACCCGCATGGTGGGCGGCCTGATCATGGGACACGGCGACGACCGAGGGCTGGTCATTCCGCCCGAACTGGCACCGGTACAGGCTGTCGTCTTGCTGGTACGTGACGAAGGCGATGCCGCTGCCGCAGCGGGCAAACTGGCAACCGAGCTCTCGGCGAACGGTGTACGAGTCGAGCTCGACGATCGCGTCGAGACATCCTTCGGTCGGCGGGCGACCGACTGGGAGCTCAAGGGCGTCCCGCTGCGAATCGAGGTTGGTCCTCGTGATCTCGCCAACGACGAGGTGACCGTCGCCCGACGCGACACCGGCGACAAGACAACTGTTGCGGTGTCTGCGGTCGGCGGCCACCTCAAGAAGGCCCTTCCCGAGGTACAAGCTGCGATGCTCGCCGACGCAACCGAACGTAGGAACGCCCACACCATCGACGTCGAGTCACTCGAGGATGTGGTCGAGGCGTGCCAGAGTGGTTTCGCACGCATCCCGTGGGACCTCGTTGGCCCGGAGGGTGAGGAAGCACTCGCGGGCGAGGCGATCACGGTGCGTTGCCTCCAGCGCGCCGACGGTGATGTGCCCGAGTCCGACAGCGAGACCGATCTGCAGGCGATCTGCGGACGCTCTTACTAAGCCTGGATTTACCGTTTCTAGCCGTTTACGTCGCCCCTCCGGAGGGCCGTTCAAGCCACGGAGGCTCTTCGCAGCCGTCACGCTTTGTGACTGTCGATGAAGGCGCCTCCGTGGCGCCCAACGTGTGACGTTTCGAGCAAAGCGAGAAACTCAAAGGCCCCGGAACGGGCCCGCCCGCCTGGAAGGCAGTGATGCGAAGCCTGGAGCACGCGCCTGGGCCGATTTCGGTGGACCCAGGCTAAGGCGCGTCCCTTCTAAGCCGTACGGCCCCAATCGCTCAATCGATGGCCTCGAACGGTCGATTCGCGTTCATGGAGATCGGTGCTGCGCGCAGCGAACGTTCGATACGAAGCATCCTCACCCGCCATCCGATCGCCCTCGATGCGGCGCGCGTAGCAGCCGAGGTGACCCGCTCGCTTGGCCAAGTCGTGGTCTTCGAGCACGGCCGGGCATTCGTCGTCGCATCATCGGGTGTGGATGCGCTGCAACCTCGCTCGCTCACCGATGCTGAGGCTCGTCTCGCTGCGGGTGAGCAGGGCGTCGTCGTCGGAAGTGACGGTGCCGCTGTTGCGGTGCACGACACGGCGGGCCGAGTCGTCGGAGCTGTGTCATTGATCGGTGAACCAAACCTCGGCGCGCCTGACGCGCTCAACGCGGTAGGCCGGCTCGTCTCGTGGGTGACCGGCCAGGACGACCAGCCGTCCGATCGGCAATTCGAACGGGCGATCGTGCACGGCACCCGCGATGCGATCCTGCTCGTCGACGACGACCTTTCCATCGCATGGGCCAATGCGGCGGTCACGTCGATCCTGGGCTTCACGGCTTCCGAGGTCGTCGGAATGACCGCCGCCGAGCTCGTACATCCAGACGACCTTCTCGAGGCGCTGAATGCAGTCACCCGAATGCGCGAGGGATTGGAGATGTACCGCGTGGCGATCCGCCTCCTTCGGGGCGACGGAGAATGGGAGCCGGTGGAGATCACCGCTCTCGACCACACCGACGATCCCGTACTCGGGGGTCTGGTGGTGAGCCTCAGAAACGCGGAGACGCTCTCCGAGGAGGTCGAACGTGCGCATCGGACGACACTGATGAGTGAAGCGATCGTCGGCGGGCTGCCCGATGGAGTGCTCGCGACCGATCAGTTCGGCGGTGTGCTTCGAGCGAACGCCGCTGTGCGCGAGCTCTTTGGCATCCCCCTCGACAAACCCGAAGCCACCCTGACCGATGCCGACTTCGTTCTGGTCGACGCCAACGGCGAGGCCCGCACCCCGCTCACCATCGCCCGCGATTTCGAGGAGGGCGAGCCCGCCGATTTCATGCTGGGTCGTCCTGGAATGCTCAGCTACATCGAGGTGACCGGTCGCACGGTGCGCGACGAAGACGAAATGTTGCTCGGCACCGTCACCGTATTTCGCGACATCACAAAGGTCCGTCAGACAGCACACGACCTTCAGCGTCAGGCCTTCCACGACGAGCTGACGGGGCTTCCCAACCGCAGACGGCTCGAGGAGGCATTGCGAGAGGAAGCCGGACTCGAGACGAGGAGCGATGGCGTCGCGATCTCGTTTGTCGACCTCGACGGCTTCAAGCTGGTCAACGACACGTACGGGCACTCGACCGGCGACGAGATAATCCGAATCGCTGCTCGGCGAATCAGGCGAAATCTGGACTCGCGCGATCTCGTGGTCCGGCAGGGCGGAGACGAGTTCGTCGTGCTGCACGGACATGCCGCGGACCGAGCCGGACTGATCGAAGCCCTCGACCGCCTGCGTTTCGAGCTGGGCCGACCATACGTGATCGGTGACAACCGGATCACACTCACGGCGTCGGTCGGCCTCGCGATCGAGACAAGCGCCGATGTCGATCTCGACATCCTGCTCGGTCGGGCCGACATGGCGCTGTATGCGGCCAAGACCCACGGCCGCAACCGGGTCGAGATCTTCGGTGACACGCTCGCCGAGGTCGTGGAGAGCGAGGAGAGGGAACGGCGGCTGGTTCGTGAGGCGCTCGACTCAGATCGTGTGCGAATGCACTTCCAACCGCTCGTCGACGCGTCGACGATGGCGATCATCGGCTACGAGGCGCTGCTCCGCCTCGAGGACGACGACGGCGGCATCGTCGGCCCGGCTGCGTTCATGCGAGCGCTGTCCACGACCGGTCTCGTCTGGGAGATAGACCGCAGGGCCTTCGACATCTCGTGTGCCGCAGCTGCGGAACTGGCTCGGTCGTTCGACGACGAACCTCCGCTGATCGCCTGCAACTTCGCCGCCCCCAGCCTCAGCAATCCGGATTTCATTGAGACCGTGATTGCAACGGTCGATCGCCACGGCGTCGACCCGCGCCACATCTGCGTCGAGATCACCGAAACCACAGCGTTCGATGCCGGCCCCACGAACCTTCGATCGCTGATCGAGCTGCGAAGGCATGGTTTCCGCGTGGCGCTCGACGATTTCGGCACCGGGTACTCGTCGCTGGCGCACCTTCGTGATCTGCCGATCGACGTGGTCAAGGTCGACCGCACCTTCATAGCCGAGCTGACGGGTCGCGGTCCCGAGTCCGCGATCGTCGAGGCGATCGTGGCCCTGGCCGACGAGCTCGATCTGGATGTAGTTGCGGAGGGTGTCGAGAACCGCGAGCAGCTCGAGTTGGTGCAAGGCCTCGGATTCCGGCTGATTCAGGGCTGGCTCGTGTCACCGGCCGTGCCGCTGCGTGACGCGCTCGATCTCGGGCTCGGATTCGATGGTCTCGGAGAGGGCGACGATCGCCGCTAGCGACGGGTGCCGACAGGTGCAAGCCGGTGGCCGCACCTGAGGTCCCGGCTATACTCTCCTGACGCGTAGATCGTTCACGCACCGACGTGGGCTGAGGCGTGGGCAATGCCCACGCCTTTTGTGTTTTCGTCACAGGCCTGCGCGAAGCACTTGAAGCAAGGGAGGCGAACATGAGCGTGCAGGACACCGTTGCCTCTCTCGTCGCGCCCTTAGTGTCCGCGACCGGTCTCGACCTGTACGACGTCGAGTACAACGGCGGGATTCTCCGCGTCCTTGTCGACGGACACGACGGAGTCGACATCGGCAGGATACAGGACCTCAGCCGGCGGATCTCACGGATGCTCGATGAGCACGACCCGATCCCCGGCCGCTACACCCTCGAGGTGTCGAGCCCGGGCCTCGAACGCAAGCTCAGGACCACAGAGCACTTTCGTGGTGCGATCGGCGAGCAGGTGAAGATCAAACTCTTCCCAGGTGGAGACGAACTGCGTCGCCGCGAAGGAAGGCTCGTCGACGTGAGCGACGAGCACATCATACTGCGAGACGAGGCCGGCGATGCCGTCATCGCACTCGACTCGATCAGCGGCGCCCGCACCGTATTCGACTGGGGACCCGGGGTTGACAACGAGAAGCTTCCCGCACGCTCCAAGAAGACGAGTTCCAAGAAAAAGTCTGGTGCAGCGTCACACGACGCCGCCGCAGTAGCCGACGACACCAAGGAGGCGGCGAACTCATGAACGCCGAGATGCTCGAGGCCCTGCAGGCCCTGGCAGCAGAGAAGGGCATCACCGTCGATGCGCTGTTCGCTGCGCTGGCGGACGCTCTCGAATCCGCCTACAAGCGAATGCCGGGCGCCTACGAGTTCTCGTGGGTGACGATCGACCCGGACACGATGGACATCCGCGTGCTCGCACAAGAGCTCGACGAAGAGGGCGAACCGATAGGCGAGGAGCTCGACGTCACGCCCGACGACTTCGGTCGCATCGCCGCGCAGACCGCGCGCCAGGTGATGACACAGCGCATCCGGGAGGCCGAGCGCGAGCTGAAGTACGAGGAGTACGCGGGCCGCGAGGGCGACATCGTCACCGGCATGATCCAGCAGAGCGACTCGCGCTACACGCTGCTCGACCTGGGGCGCGTAGAGGCGCTGTTGCCGCAGGCCGAACAGGTCCCATATGAGCGACCCGACGCCAACGCTCGGCTGAAGGCCTACATCGTCGAGGTTCGGCGAACAGCGAAGGGGCCACAGATCGTGGTGAGCCGGACACACCCTGGTCTGGTGAAGCGGTTGTTCGAGCTCGAAGTGCCCGAGATCGCCGACGGTGTGGTCGAAATTAAGGCATGCGCGCGCGAGCCGGGGCACCGCACGAAGATCGCTGTGTGGTCCAACGACCAGAACGTCGACCCGGTCGGCGCATGCGTTGGAGCGAGGGGCGCGCGCGTGCGGCTGATCGTCAACGAGCTGCACGGAGAGAAGATCGACATCGTGCCGTTCTCAGAGGACCTTCAGGAGTTCATCATGAAGGCTCTGTCACCGGCGAAGGTCAAAGAGGTGCGAATATTCGACGACACCGGCACAGCCGAGGTCATCGTGCCCGACTACCAGCTGTCGCTGGCGATTGGCAAGGAGGGTCAGAATGCCCGCCTCGCCGCGCGCCTGACGGGCTGGCGAGTCGACATCAAGAGCGAGACTCAGCTCGCGCAGGAGGAGCAATACGGCGACGTCGACTGGGCCGAAGGCGAATGGGTGACCGACCCCGAGACGGGCGAGCAGGTCTGGCAGCCGGCCGAGGGAGGTCCGGCCATGTCGGCCGAGCAATGGGCCGACCAGAATCCCGACGAGGAAGCCCCAGACAGCTCAGAGGCCGCAGATTCTGAAGCCTCCGATGAGGTCGAGGCGAGCGATGGCGTTGGGTCCGACGAAGAGGGGGCATCAGAGAGCGATGCCGACGACGAAGAATCCAGCGACCAGGCCGGTTCCGACGAGGCCGGGCCAAGCGATGAGGTCGAGGCGAGCGATGGCGTTGGGTCCGACGAAGAGGGGGCATCGGAGAGCGATGCCGACGACGAAGAATCCAGCGACCAGGCCGGTTCCGACACTGAGTCCTCATAGGCTGTCGGGCGAAGAAGACCAGAAGGGCTGAAGAAGCAACTTGCCGAAGAAGATCCGGGTGTACGAGCTCGCGCGAGAGCTCGGCATGACCAACGCAGAGACGCTCGCCGTGTGCGAACAGCTCGGGATTGGCGTGAAGAGCCACTCCTCGAGCATGGAAGACGCGCACGCCGATCGCGTCCGCCGAAAGGCCGAGCGAGAAGGCCTCACCCGCGACGAACAACCAGAAGAGCAGGCGCCCGCTACGAAGAAGGCGGCCAAGAAGAAGGCGCCTGCCAAGAAGAAGAAGGCCGCGGCGAAGAAGGCGCCGGCCAAGAAGAAAGCCACGACGAAGAAGACGGCGCCGAAGACGGTCGAAAAGAGCGACGATGCGCCGCCGTCCCCTGAAGCGGCCGACGAGCCCGAGCTCGTCGCCGAGGCGCCACCGGTCGAGTCACCGCCCGAAGAGGCGCCCGTCGAGGCTGAGACGCCACCGGCGCCGCCTACGCCGAAGCGTGTCGTGCAATCGAGCGGCAGGTCGGGGCCGCCTCCGCGCCCCGCGGCTGAATCGGAGCCTCCGGCGCCAGCGCCCGCCGACGAAGCGCCGAAGCCTGCGCCTCCGGCCGAGCCGGCGCCCGCAGCGGCCGTTGGTGAGGCTTCCGCGGGCGACGCCACTGTCAAGGCACCAGATGCACAGGATGGCCCGCCTGTATCACCGTCCGGTAAGCCGATCCCGCCGCCTCCGGGGCCACCGAGATCATCCTCCGGAAAGCCGATTCCTCCGCCCCCTGGTCAAGGTGGGCGGCGCACCGCACCGTCGACATCGCCTGGTCCGCGTCGCCCGGGTGGGGGAGCCCGTCGTCCAAGTGGCGGTCCCCGCACCCACGTACCCGGCGCAGGTGCCCCGCCGGGAGGCGGCGGTGGTGGTCGTCCTGGTGGCGGTGGGCGCCCGGGAGGACCAGGAGGAGGTCGTCGCCCTCCGCGACGCAAGAGTCGGCGACGTCGCAACCGCGAAGAACTACAACCGATGGACGTCCCGGCCTACACGCCCGAGGACGCCGAGGTCCCCACCGGCGAGATCGTCATCGAGCGCGCGTCCACGCCCCTCGACGTCGGTCCAAAGCTCAACCGAACGGCCGCCGACGTGGTCCGGTTCCTGATGCAACAAGGCGAGATGGTCACCGCCACGCAGTCGCTCGGCGATGACATGATCGAGCTGTTCGCCGCCGAGATCGGCGCCGAGGTGCGCCTCGTCGATCCGGGCGAGGAGCAGGAGGTCGAGCTCCAGAAGCTCCTCAACGCCGACGAGCCCGAAGAGGCTGAAGAGACCGACGAAGGCCCGCCCCGGCCGCCCGTCATCACGGTCATGGGTCACGTCGATCACGGCAAGACCAAGTTGCTCGACCAGATCCGCAAGGCGAACGTGGTCGACGGCGAGGCCGGTGGCATCACCCAGCACATCGGGGCTTACCAGGCCGAACACGACGGTCAGCACATCACTTTCCTCGACACGCCGGGCCACGAGGCCTTCACCGCGATGCGTGCGAGGGGCGCGACGGCGACCGACATCGTCGTTTTGGTCGTAGCGGCCGACGATGGTGTCATGCCTCAGACGATCGAGGCGATCGACCATGCCCGCGCGGCCGAGGTACCGATCGTTGTTGCGGTCAACAAGATCGATCGCGACAACGCCGATCCTCAGCGCGTCCTGCAACAACTCTCCGAACACGATCTCATTCCCGAAGCGTGGGGTGGCGACACGATCACCGTCGAGCTGTCGGCCCTACAGCGCACTGGAATTGACGATCTGCTCGACAACCTGCTGCTCGTTGCCGAGGTCGAGAACCTCACCGCGAGTCCCGAGGGCCGTGCGAAGGGTGTCGTGCTCGAATCGCATCTCGACATCGGTCGCGGCCCGGTCGCAACGGTGCTGGTTCAACAAGGCACCCTCTCTGTCGGCGATCCCATGGTGGCCGGTGCGGCGTGGGGCCGGGTCAGGGCGGTGGTCAACGACCACGGTGAGCAGGTCAAGACCGCGGGTCCGTCGACTCCTGTCGAGGTATTGGGTCTCAGCGATGTCGCCGAGGCAGGCGACGAGTTCGTCGTCGCACCCAGCGAGAAGGTCGCGTCGCGGGTCGCCGATACCCGTGAGCACTGGCATCGCCAGGCAAACCTCGGGCGCGATTCCTCGGCCACCGCGGGTGGGGCAAAGCTCGAGGACATCTTCGAACAGATCCAGGCCGGCGAAGCCGCGACGCTGAACCTCGTCTTGAAAGCCGACGTGAACGGTTCACTCGAAGCGGTCACCGAGAGTCTGCGCAAGCTCGAACGCGACGAGGTGAAGCTGGCGTTCGTCCATCGTGGTGTCGGCGGGGTCACCGAGAACGACATTCAGCTCGCAGCGGCGTCCAACGCCACCATCCTCGGCTTCAACGTGCGACCAAACCGCAAGGCTCGTGAGATGGCTGAGGCCGAGCAGGTCGAGGTCCGCAACTACGAGATCATCTACAAACTTCTCGAGGACATCGAGGCGGCGATGCTCGGCATGCTCGCTCCCGAGTTCGAAGAGGTCGTCACGGGCGAGGCCGAGGTGCGCGAGATCTTCCGGGTGCCTCGCATCGGAGCGGTCGCTGGCTGCCTCGTCCAGTCAGGCGTCATCACCCGTGGATCGAAGGTCAGGTTCCTCCGTGAAGGCACCATCATTTGGAAGGGCGAGGTCTCCTCGCTCAAGCGATTCAAGGACGACGTGCGCGAGGTCCAGGCGGGCTTCGAGTGCGGCATCGGTCTGAGCGACTTCCAGGACCTCAAGGAGGGCGACATCATCGAGACCTTCGAGGAGCGCGAGATCGAGCGGACGTGACCGCGGCGCATGTTCTGACTCTCGAGGTCGAGCTTCGGCTGCCGCATGCACGGTCGCTCAAGGACAAACGTCGCGTCGTGCGGTCGTTGGTCGACCGAGCCGGCAATTCGGCCCAGGTCGGGGCAGCCGAGGTCTCCGACGCCGACGACCCACGCCGCGCCACGGTCGGATTCGCGGCGATCGGCGGCGCTCCGGGTCATGTCACAGAGGTGATCGATTCGATCGAACGACTGTGCTGGTCGTACCCAGATGCCGATGTCGTGTCCGCGACGCGCAGCTGGCTCGAGGCCGACCGATGAGCCGCGGTGGCCGGCGCGATCGCGGACGCCGGTTGAGCGAGCTGCTCAGGGAGATCGTTGCCGAGGAGATCGGTCGCATCGAGGATGACCGGCTTCGTTGGCTGACCGTCACAGAGGTGCGTGCCGATTCCGAGCTCGCGACCGCGAAAGTGTTCGTCTCATCGATCGAAGCTGACGCGGTCGACGACGGACTCGCCGCGTTGGAAGAGCATCGGCGCCGGATTCAGGGTGCGATCGGTTCACAGGCTCGGCTCCGTAGGGTTCCCCGACTCGACTTTCGATTCGACGACATCGTCGAATCGGCTTTGCGCATCGAGGGGATTCTCCGCGAGATCGCCGACGATTCCGATGGGACGTAAACGCCGCAACGACGCCGACGTACACGGTCTGGCGATCGTCGACAAGCCGTCCGGCGTGACCAGCCACGACGTCGTGTCGCAACTGCGTCGCCGTCTGGGAACAGGTCGAATCGGCCATTCGGGCACGCTCGATCCATCGGCCACAGGTGTGTTGTTGTTGGGTGTCGGGCGCGCAACGCGGCTGTTGCGGTTCACGGGCATGCTGCCGAAGCGGTATGTCGCGACGATGGTGCTAGGAACCGAGACGACGACCCTCGACGCTGACGGCGATGTGACCGAAACGCACGACATGGCTAACGTGACTCTGGAAGACGTGCGGCGCGCGGCCGCGGGCTTCGTCGGAGACATCGAGCAGATCCCACCGATGGTCAGCGCCGTGAAGGTCGACGGGAAGCGGCTGCACGAGCTCGCCCGCGAAGGGGTCAAGGTCGAACGCGAGCCGAGATCTGTCACCGTGCACGAGCTCGGTGTGGTCGAGGAAGGCCGTGGGCGGTTCACGCTCGATGTGACTTGTTCCTCGGGCACCTACATCCGCACCCTCGCGGCCGACATCGGCGCTGCGCTGGGCGGCGGGGCGTACGTGGCCGCGCTTCGCCGAGTTGCGATCGGCGAGTTCACCGAGGCCCACGCCGCGCCTCCCAGCGAGGTCGAACTGGGTCCGGCTCGGGCGGCAGTCGACCATCTCGCGACACTGGTGGTCGACACCGACGATGAGAGACGGGTTTCGCACGGTCAGCTGCTCGATCCCGATCGGGTCGCTGACCTCGGACCCGGCCCGTTCGCGGTGGTTGGGCCGGACGAACGCCTGCTCGCCGTCTACGAGCGGTCGGGTGGTCGGGTCAAGCCTGCGGTCGTGCTCTCGTCGGGATGAGAGTGGTCCATCACCCGAGCTGACCCACACCGTTAGCCTTCACCCCGTGGGTTGGCCCGAGGTGTTGTTGATCGTGGGCGGTCTCGCCGCCGGCATCATCAATTCGATGGCCGGCGGTGGGTCGTTGCTGACCGTGCCGCTGCTCGTGCTGGCCGGAGTGCCCGGCGTCGAGGCCAACGGCTCGAACCGTGTCGGGGTTCTGTCCCAGACCGCGGCCTCCATTTGGGGGTTTCGGCGCGAGGGGGTGTCGTCGGTCCGTCGGACCATCCCGCTCGTCGTCCCGGTCATCATTGGCTCGCTGGTGGGAGCGACGGTCATTTCGCAGCTATCCGACGAGGCATTCGAGCGGATCTTCGGGCTCCTGATGGTGCCGCTGCTGTTGATGGTTTTCATCCGGCCCGGAAAGACCGACCGGGAGCCGTGGTCGGCCACGAAGCGCTGGTCGGTGTTCCTGCTCGTCGGGCTCTATTCAGGCGCCATACAGGCCGGTGTCGGGCTGATCATCGTTGCGGTGCTCGATCGTTCGGGCGTCGACCTGGTGACGGCCAACGCGATGAAGGTCGTCATCATCTTCTGCACCACGTTCGTGGCGTTGCCCGTGTTCATCCTGAGTGGTCAGGTCGACTGGGTGCCGGCGCTCATCCTGGCCTTGGGCACTTCTGTCGGTGGTGTCATCGGTGCGCGCGTCGCCGTGCGCGGCGGCGAAAGAGTGGTACGCCCCGTGCTCGTCATCGCTGTCCTCGCCCTCGCGGGACGCATGCTCGGCCTGTACGGCTGACGCCTGGCGTAATGTTGCCCCGGCGTGATGTTGCCCCGACCAATGTGTCGGGTTTCATAGGTGTGCAAACCGCAATATTGGTCCGACCAATATCACGCCTAGGGGGACTTGCGCGACATTGGGGTCGGCGCGCAGTAGGCTCTATGGGTCCGTCAGGACCGTCAACGGTTCCGAGGATCCGCTCCGGGTGTCGCAACTCGCGCATCAAGGGGCCGGGCACCGAGCCCAACCGGCCGACCAAGAGGAATACACGACCATGGCCACCATGTTGCCGTCGAAAACAGAGACGATCGCACGCACCGTCGAGGCGTTCGACCTCGATGCTGCCGACACCGGTTCGCCGGAGGTACAGATCGCACTTCTGACCGACCGCATCAACCACCTCACCGAGCATTTGAAGGTCCACACGAAGGACCATCACAGCCGGCGCGGACTGTTGATGCTCGTCGGGCGGCGCCGACGCATGCTCGACTATGTCCACGACAACGACGTCGAGCGATACCGGGCGCTAATCGCCCACCTCGGACTGCGACGCTGAACAACCGAGCGGCCGTCCATCGGCCGCTCGAATCGCGTTTGCACGTCAGCGGCCAAGCCGCGGAACAGTCTTCAGTTGTATGTGCCTCACCGGTGCGGTGGGACATATAGAACTGGGTACTGGGCCGATGGATTCCGCAGTCGTGACGAACGTCGAACCGCCGGCAGAGTGCCGACGGTTTCACGAAAGGGAATATCGAAACCATGGCTGAACCAACAGTCGTATCCCGCACCTTCACGGGCTGCGAGGACAACAAGAAGGTCTCGTTCGAGACCGGAAAGCTCGCCGGACTCGCAGGCGGTGCCGTGCTCGCCAGCCAGGGCGACACCCGAGTGCTCGTCACCGCGACGGGCGCCACGTCGGCACGCGAGGGTGCGGACTTCTTTCCGCTGACCGTCGACATCGAAGAGCGCATGTACGCCGCTGGCAAGATCCCCGGCTCGTTCTTCCGCCGCGAGGCACGTGCTGGTGAGGCGGCGATTCTCACCTGCCGACTCATCGACCGACCCCTGCGCCCGTCGTTCCCAGACGGCTACCGCAACGAGGTTCACATCGTGGGCACCGTCATGGGAGCCGACCAGGAGAACCCCTACGACGTCCTGTCCATCAACGCCGCCTCCGCAGCGCTGTGCATCTCGCCCATTCCGTTCGCCGGCCCCATCGGTGCCGTGCGAATCGCCTGGACCGACGACGGCGATTGGCTTCCGCACCCGACCTATGAGGAGGGTGAAGCGTCGAGCTTCGAGATGGTCGTTGCCGGCCGCCTGCTCGACGACGGCGACGTTGCCGTCATGATGGTCGAGGCCGGTGGCACCGAGAACTCCTGGCAGAACTACCAGGATGGCGCCAGCATGGTCGACGAGGCCGTCCTCGCCGGCGGCCTCGATGCTTCCAAGCAATGGATCCGCGAGGCGATCGAGCTTCAACAAGAGCTCATCGATGCGGTCGGACCCATCACGAAGATGGAGGTTTCGAACGCAAGCGACTACAGCGACGAGATCATGGCTGCGGTCGAGGCCGCCGGCAGCGACGCGCTCGCAGCGAGCCAGCAGATCGCTGACAAGACCGCACGCGGCGAAGCCGAATCCGCTGCTACCAGACAGATCGTCGAGAGCGTGCTGCCGCAGTTCGCCGAGACCGACGGAGCCGAAAAGCAGATCAAGGCGGCTGCTCGAAGCCTCACCAAGCAGCTCGTGCGCAAGCGCATCGTCGAAGACGGCCTTCGAATCGACGGTCGAGGTGTCACCGACATCCGTCCCCTGTCAGCGGAGGTAGGGGTCATTCCGACCTCGCACGGCTCGGGGTTGTTCCAGCGCGGCGAGACCCAAGTGCTGAACTTCACGACCCTCGGGACCAAGCGAATGGACCAGATGGTCGACGGAATCGATCCACAGGATCGCAAGCGATACATGCACCACTACAACTTCCCGCCGTTCTCCACCGGCGAGACCGGCTTCATGCGCGGCCCCAAACGCCGCGAGATCGGTCACGGAGCTCTTGCGGAACGTGCGCTGTTCCCGGTGATTCCCTCGACCGAGGAGTTCCCGTACACGATTCGACTCGTGTCCGAGGTGCTATCGTCCAACGGCTCCACCTCGATGGGCTCGGTGTGTTCGTCGAGCTTGTCGCTGATGGACGCCGGCGTCCCAATCAAGGCTGCTGTCGCCGGCATTGCGATGGGGCTCGTCTATGCCGAGGGCAAGTACACCACTCTCACCGACATTCTCGGTGCCGAAGACGCATTCGGCGACATGGACTTCAAGGTCGCTGGAACCGCCGATTTCGTAACGGCGCTACAGCTCGACACGAAGATCGACGGCATCCCCGCCGACGTGCTCAGCGCCGCTCTCAACCAGGCCCGCGACGCACGTCTCGAGATCCTCGAGGTGATGAACGCCGCTATCGAAGCACCTCGTGACGACGTGTCGGCGACGGCACCCAAAATCCTCAGCTTCGAGATCCCCGTCGACAAGATCGGCGAGGTCATCGGGCCGAAGGGCAAGGTCATCAACACCATCCAGGCCGAAACCGGTGCGGAGGTGAGCGTTGACGACGACGGCATGATGGGCGTCGTGACCATTGCATCTTCGAGCCGCGAGGAGGTCGACGAGGCCGAGCGGCAGGTGAGGTTGATCCTCAACCCACCCACCGCCGAGGTCGGAGCCACCTACAACGGTCGCGTCGTGAACATCACCAAGTTCGGAGCATTCGTCAACATCCTTCCGGGACGCGACGGGCTGGTCCACATCTCAAAGCTCGGTGGCAACCGCCGAATCGACCGCGTCGAGGACGTCGTCGATCTCGGCGACGAGATCGAGGTCAGGGTCGAAGATGTCGATCCGAACGGCAAGATCTCGCTCGTACCGGCAGGCGACGCGCCCGAGCCGAGCGAGCGCGGCGACAGCGCTGCGGGCGACGGTGAGTCGAACAGGCCGGAACGCAGCGAGCGGCGCGAACGTGAGCCGCGTCGCGAGCGCGGTTCGGGCGACGATCGCGGCGGTCGATCGCGCGGAAAGGACGAGTCCAAGACGGTGTCGTTCGAAGAGTCGTTCGAGGCCGAGCTGCGAGATGAGTTCGGCGACCTCGGTCCGGCCAGTTCTGGCCGGCGTCGGCGCCGCTGACAGCGCGACGATGACGATCGCCGTCGCAGTCGCTGGCGCTGCGGGACGAATGGGCCGCGAGGTCTGTCGTACGGTGATCGCCGAATCCGATCTAGAGCTCGCCGCGGCGGTCGACCCGACCGCCGCGGGCGAGTCGGTTTCGGCCCTGTGCGGGGTCGATGCTGGTCCGCTGGTCGTCACCGACGCCCTCGACTCGGCCGGCCCTGACGACCTCGACGTCGTCGTCGATTTCACCCAGCTCGATGCTGCTCGTGAGAACCTCGAGTGGTGCGCCGCCAATGCGGTGCATGCGGTGGTCGGCACGACCGGCTTCGGGCGCGACGACACCGACGCTTTCGTCGATCGATTCGTAGAGTCCAATGCGGTGATAGCGCCGAACTTCGCAATCGGTGCAGTGCTCATGATGCGTTTTGCTGAACTGGCCGCACCGCATTTCGAGTCGGCGGAGATAATCGAGCTCCATCACGAGAACAAGCTCGACGCACCGTCCGGCACAGCGATGATGACAGCACGGCGAATGGCCGATGCGTCGAGCGAGTGGCTGCCCGACCCGACCAAGACAGATGTGGTCGCGGGCGCCCGCGGCGGCGACGGTCCGGCAGGCATACGAATGCACTCGGTGCGGTTGCACGGTCTTGTGGCGCACCAAGAGGTGCTGTTCGGCACCGACGGGCAGACGCTGACCCTGCGCCACGACAGCTACGATCGCACGTCGTTCATGCCAGGAGTAGCACTTGCGGTGAGGGCCGTCGCGCACACCCCCGGTGTGACGTTCGGGCTCGACTCACTCCTCGGCCTTTGACCGAGGTCGGCAAGGTCCAGTCGGAACGTGACTGGTCGTTCCTCTGGCGGCCGCGCTGGATCATTTCCCACCTGCTGGTCCTGGCGCTCATCGCCTTGATGATTTCGCTCGGGCTCTGGCAGCTCGACCGCCTAGACGAGAAGAGGGAGATCAACGACCTCATCGAGGCCAGGGCGGAGGAGCCGGTGGTTGATGTCGACGAGCTCGTCGACGAGGCGGGCGGCCCGGACGACCTCGAGTACCGGGCGGTATCAGCGACGGGTCGCTACGTCTCGGGCGCTGACGTGCGGGTCAGCAACCGGTCGATGGACGGTGCCCCCGGCGACTGGATCATGTCGACCCTAGAGCTCGACGGCGGCGGATCGATCGTGGTCAACCGCGGCTTCCTGCCGCGCGCTCTGGTCGCCGAGACCGCCACCTACGCGACACCGACCGGTGATGTCGAGGTCGAGGGTTGGCTGCTCGAAGGTGCGGCCGGAGGCGCAGTCGGAACTCCGCCGGCGTCTCTCGCGGATGCTCCGCCGGAGGTCAGCAGGCCCGATGTCGAGCTCATCGCCGACGTTGCCGGTGTCGACGGCCTCGTGACGGACGCGGTGTACATCCAGTCGCAAGGAGCGGACCAAGCGGGTGACATCGAGGGCCCGATCCCCGTTCCGCTTCCCGAGCTGAGCGAGGGAACCCATCTGTCATATGCCGTGCAGTGGTTTCTCTTCACCGCCATCGCCATCGGGGGCTACCCTCTGGTGCTGCGCCGCATCGCCAGGGCCGATCGAACCAAGGGCGACGTCGCGTTCGACCCCGGCGACGAGCCGGGCAAGCGATTGTGAGGGACACCGCCATGCCCAGGTTCGGAAGAGTGTTGACAGCGATGGTCACGCCGTTTCGAGAAGACGGCTCGCTCGACATCGATGGCGCCGGGTTTTTGGCCCGATGGCTCGTGGACCAGGGCAACGAGGGGCTGGTCGTCGCCGGAACGACCGGCGAGAGCCCGACGATCTCACGTGAGGAACAGGCCGAGCTCATCTCGGCGGTGGTCGAGGCGGTCGATGTCCCCGTCGTCGCCGGCACCGGTAGCAACGACACGGCGTCGGCGCTGTGGAACACCGATCAGGCGACGTCGGCAGGCGCCGACGGGCTACTCCTCGTCACGCCCTACTACAACCGGCCGTCCCAACAGGGATTGATCGATCACTTCGGAGCCATCGCCGCCAGCACCGATCTTCCGATCATGATCTACGACATCCCCGTCAGGACGGGCCGCAAGATCGAGACCGACACGCTGCTCGAGCTCGCAAGTATCGACAACATCGTGGCTCTGAAGGATGCGGCTGGAGACCCGGCGGAGACGGCGAAACTGATCGCCGATGCGCCCGATGATTTCGAGGTCTACAGCGGCGACGACGGGCTGACGCTTCCCCTGCTCGCACTCGGAGCGGTCGGCGCCGTCGGGGTCGCGACGCACTGGGTCGCTCCAGAGACGGTTGCGATGTGCGACGCATTGGCCGCCGGCGACGTCGCGCGTGCCCGAGCACTCAACACCACCATGCTCGAGTCCTACGCGTACGAGAGTATGCCCGACGCCCCCAACCCGGTTCCGACCAAGGCGATGATGCGCTTGCTCGGCCAGCCGGCCGGGCAATGCCGGCCCCCGATGGGGCCGGAACCGGAGGGCCTCGAAACCAAGGCGAAGCAGGTGCTCGCAAACCTCGAGAAGTCCCGGGCGTGAGCGGCCACGGAGAGGTCTCGGTCACTTTTCTCGGTGGGCTCGGCGATATCGGCCGCAATTGCATGGTGCTCGAAGTCGAGCGCCGCCTCATCGTGCTCGACTGCGGTCAGCTCTTCGGCGACGAGACGACCCCGGGGGTCGACACGATCCTCCCCGACCTCGATTGGCTGACCGATAGGGCCGACCGCATCGAGGCCGTGATCGCGACCCACGCACACGAGGATCACATAGGCGCACTCCCGTTCCTCATGGGTGATCTCGACTGTCCCGTGTACGGCTCTCCGTTCACGGTCGGCATGGTGCGCAACAAGTTGTCACAGGCCGGCGTCGCAGGCACCGACCTGCGGACCATCAACGATGGCGAAACCCACCGAATCGGGCCGATCGAATGTGAGTTCATTCCGGTCACGCATTCGACTCCGAGCGGCCTGATCACGGCGTTTCACACGCCGCAGGGGGTCATTCTCCATTCTTGTGATTTCAAGCTCGATCTGACACCGATCGACGGCAGGGTGACCGACCTGTCTCGAATCGGTGCGCTCGCTCAGGATCCCGGAATACGGCTCCTGCTGTGCGACTCGACGAACGCAGACAGCGAGGGCTACTCGGAGTCGGAGTCCGCCATTGGCTCCGTGCTGACGTCCGAGTTCGAGAAGCGGCCGGACAAGCGCATGATCGTTGCGGCGTTCTCGAGCCACATCCACCGGGTGCAACAGGTTGCCGACGCGGCGGTGGCACAGGGGCGAAAGGTCGCTCTTCTCGGACGGTCGATGCAGCGCAACACAGCGCTCGCTCGCGACCTCGGTCTGCTCACCATTCCCGACACGAGCGTTGTCGACATCGACGACGTCGACGACCTACCACCAGATCAGGTCTGCATCGTCTGCACCGGCTCACAGGGCGAGGTGCGCTCCGCGCTGGTGACCATGGCGGCGGGGGAGAACCGGTGGGTGTCCATCGATTCCGACGACTGCGTGGTGTTCAGCTCGCATCCCATTCCAGGAAACGAGGCCGCCGTCGCTCGCCTCCGGAGCGACCTGACGAGGCGTGGCGCCGAGGTCGTGCATAGCGGACACGCCGACGTCCACACGACCGGGCACGGCAAGGCACACGAGCTCCGCACGTTGCACGCTGTTGCCTCACCCCGGCACTTCGTCCCTGTGCACGGGGAGTATTACCACCTGCTGGCGCACGCGCAGCTGGCCGAAGGGCTCGGCATGTCATCCGACGACGTGATTCTGTGCGAGGACGGCGACCGGGTCGTGCTCTCCGACGACACGGCTATGAGAGAGCGGGTCGCCGACGGCAGGTATCTCTACGTCGACGGAATCCGTGACGCGATCAGCGACACCGTATTGTCCGAGCGGGCAATCCTCGGCAGCGACGGCTTTGTCGCAGTGCTCGTCGAGATCGACGGCAAGGGCAGACGAAGAGGCAACGTCGAGCTGGTGACGCGCGGGTGGGTCGAAGGGGTGGAAGCCAAAGCGTTCGTCGATGCGGTCATCGAGGCGGTGACCGAGCAAGTCGACGAGTGCTGTCGCGACGCCGACGCGGGCGAGGACTTCGACATCGAAGAGGTCACCCGGCTCGTGCGGCGAGCCGCTGGACGGACGGTCAACGCCACAACCCGTCGCCGCCCCATGATCGTGCCGATCGTCAATCGACGCTAGGAACTGTCACAGAGCGTGGCTATACGACCACACGTATCACGGTGCGTGTCGATGGATGTAGGGGCATCCCTGACCAGCGCGCGGGCGGTGTTAGCGTTGTGACACTGTGGCGACCAGACAGCGAACCAGAACCAAGAAGACCAAGACGAACGGGCGCGCCAAGAGCGGTCGAGCGCAACGTTCGCGCACGGTCGAGGTTGCCTCTTCGGCGCTGAAGACGACCTTCGCCGGCCGCTACGGCGAGCTCGTCGGCATAGCTCTTTGCGTCACCGGTGCGATCTTCGGTCTCTCGATCTACCTCGAGGCGGCGGGACCGTTGGGGGAGGTAATCGCGTCGAGCACCGGCTGGCTGCTGGGCCTGGTCCGGTTCCTCCTGCCGGTAGCGATGGTGGCCGGCGGTCTCACGCTGATCCGGTCCGAGGAAGGCGACGAAGAACCCACCGTGACCATGGCCGTAGGTGCTGTGCTCGGCCTCGTCGCCGTCGTCGGTATTCTGCACATGGCCGGCGGTCAGCCGACCTTCGACGACGGCCCCGATGGTCTCGGCAAGGCGGGCGGAGCAATCGGCCTGGCGATCGCCAATCCGCTCCAGGCGCTCATCGGCGCCGCAGCGACGGTCGTCGTTCTCTCGGCGATCGCACTCGTCGCGATCACGGTTCTCGGCCAGTCGAACCTAAGGCCGGCTCCGGACAAATCCACCAAGCCCGACGACGGCGACGGTGGCGGCCCGGAGGCATCCCGGCAAGGCCTCCTGTCGCGGATGTACGCGGCGCTGGTCGGGTTCGTCGATGACGATGTCATCGACCTCACCGGAGACAGCCCGACGGTTGTCGTCGGTGGCGAAGCCGACGACGACGCGACTGCGTTGTTCGACCAAGATGACGGTTCGCTGCCCGCCAAGCCCCGCGAGCGAAAGGCGCCGAAGCTAGTCGCCCCCGCGCCCGACGACGACGCAGCGGACGATCTCGAGATCGTCCCCAAGCGTTCGAAGCCGTCGAATTGGACTCTGCCGCCGCTCAAGCTGCTCCACCGTGTGGGGCGCAGCGACGTCGACCGCCGAAGTGTGGAGGAGAGGGGTCGGTTCCTCGAACAGGCGCTGAGCCAGCATGGTGTCGAAACCCGCCTCGTCGGCATGGTCGTTGGCCCGACGGTCACTCGGTTCGAGCTCGAGCTCGCTCCCGGCGTCAAAGTGTCGCGGGTGACGAGTCTGAACAAGGACATCGCGTATGCGATGGCGTCGCCTGACGTTCGCATCCTCGCGCCGATACCCGGTCGCCAGGCGATCGGTGTCGAGGTGCCCAACGAGACGCGCGAGGTCGTGGCCATCGGCGACCTTCTCGCTTCGCCCGAGGTCCGACGCGCCGATCATCCGCTCGAAGTCCCCATGGGACGCGACATCAATGGCCGCACTCTCGTCGTCAACCTCGCCACGATGCCCCACGTGCTCATCGCAGGCGCCACCGGCGCCGGCAAGTCGTCGTGCATCAACACGCTCATCACCTCGATCCTGATGCGCACGACGCCCGAACAGGTGCGCATGATTCTGGTCGATCCAAAGCGGGTCGAGATGGGTCAGTACGAGCGTGTGCCGCACCTTCTCACCCAGCCGGTGACCGACCCGAAGAAGGCGGCAAATGCGCTCGCGTGGGCAGTGCGCGAGATGGAGCGCCGCTACGACCTGCTTTCGGAGTGCGGGTTCCGCGACATCACCGGCTACAACGAGGCCTTCGACAAGGGCGACATCAAGGCGGGACTCGGTGAAGTCGGCGACGACGGCGAGCCACGCCAGTTCAGCCGCCTGCCATTCATACTCGTCGTCGTCGACGAGCTGGCCGACCTCATGATGGTCGCTGCGCGCGACGTCGAGGACTCGATCTGTCGCATCGCTCAGATGGCTCGCGCAGTCGGCATTCATCTCGTCATCGCCACTCAGCGCCCGTCGGTCAACGTGATCACCGGCGTCATCAAAGCCAACATCCCGGCGCGTCTCGCGTTCGCCGTGTCGAGCCTCGCCGACAGCCGGGTCATCCTCGACCAGCCCGGAGCGGAGCGACTTGTCGGCAAAGGTGACATGTTGCACCTCGGACCGGCGTCCAACGTGCCACAGCGAATCCAGGGTGCGTGGGTCGACGAGGAAGAAGTGCGCGCGGTGGTCAAGGTGTGGCGCGACCAGGCTCCCGACGTCGTGGAGTCCGCCGGAGTCGATCTCGGTGGAGGCAGCGGCAGCGAAAGCGGCGACGCCGGCGCGACAACGCCGTCGATCACCGAGGACCAGCCGCGATCGGGGCCGGGCGGAGGCGATGACGAGGACGAGCTCTTGCAGCAAGCGATGGAGCTCGTCGTGTCCTCACAACTCGGGTCCACATCGATGTTGCAACGCAAGCTGCGAGTCGGTTTCGCCCGAGCCGGTCGAATCATGGACTTGCTCGAACAACGCGGCGTCGTGGGTCCGTCGGAAGGGTCGAAGGCCCGTACCGTGTTGATGACCCCCGAGGAGCTCGACAGCTGACAACCCCGGTTGGCTCCGCTCTGGCAGCGGCCGGCGCGCCGATAGTCTGGATGCATGGACGGCGACGAGCCCACCGACCCAGGCCTCGACTCGGGCGAAGACCTTCGCATGCTCACGCGTCTGCTCATCGCCGGGCTCGTCGGCATGGTCATCGTCGCTGCCGTAGTTCTCGTGCTCAGCGGCAACTGGTCGCTCGTGGCGCTAGTGCTGGGCGGCTATCTCATCATCGCGGTGATGCAATGGTCGGCCGCGGCTCAGAGGGTTCGCAGAACGAGGGCGGAGATGGCACGACGTGGCCAACTCTGAGTCGACGTTCCACATCCGCACCCTGGGCTGTCCGAAGAACGAAGTCGATTCCGACAAGCTCGTCGGCACGATGCTCGCCGACGGCATGGTCGAGACCGCCGACGTGTCGGCCGCCGATGTCGTGGTCGTCAACACATGTGCGTTCATCGGTCCAGCACGGGAGGAGTCGGTGGAGATGATCCTCGAGCTCGACGAGCAACGCCGCGACGATGCGCGTCTGGTGGTCACCGGATGCCTGGCGGAGCGAGCCGGTGACGAGGTGAGAGCTGCGCTACCCGAGGTCGACCAGGTCGCGGGTTTCGGCGTGCCGGTCACGCTCGGAACCAAGCCTGCGGTTCCGAAATTCGATCTGTTGAATCTCCCGAGGCCGGCTGTGGCGCGTCCCTGGGCATACGTCAAGGTCGCCGAGGGGTGCGACCGGGCATGTGGCTTCTGCGCCATACCGAGCTTTCGCGGTCCGCAGCGCTCTCGTTCGGTCGAGCACCTCTTGACCGAGATCGACGAGCTCGACGTCGAGGAGGTCGTGCTGGTGGCCCAGGACCTCGCCTCGTTCGGGAGAGACCAGGGCGTGGGGGAGAGGTCCATCGAGCGACTCGTCGAGGCGGCGTCACAGCGTGTCTCGAGGGTTCGGTTGTTGTACCTGTACCCATCCGACCTCAGCGATTCGCTTATCGACACGATCTGCGCAACCGGCGTGCCCTATTTCGATTTGTCCCTGCAGCACGTTTCGAGGCCACTCGTTCGGAGGATGCGAAGAAGGGGCGATGGTGAACGCTTCGCTGAACGCATCGAGGCGATCCGCTGCCGCGAACCCGAAGCGGCACTTCGTTCCAACTTCATCATCGGCTATCCCGGTGAGAGCGAGGAGGATCACGACGCACTCCTGGCGTTCGTCGAGGAGGCGCAGCTCGACTGGTGCGGCTTCTTTGCGTACTCCCGTGAGGACGGCACCTACGCCGCAGAACTCGATGGCGAGGTCGACGATGGGTTGGTCGCCGATCGTCTCGTAGAGCTGACCGAGCTACAGGATCGCATCACCGCTCAGCGTCGAATCGAGCTGATCGGGCGGGAAGTCGAGCTGATGTTCGACACGCTGAACCAGGGCAGAAGCCACCGTGAAGCACCCGAGTTCGACGGGATCGTCACGGTCGAGACATCTCATGAACCGGGAACCTTCGCTACGGTCAAGGTGATATCGGCGAGTGGGCCCGATCTCGAGGCAGTCGTGTGCCAAGCGGCGCCTCGGCCCGGGCTCGGTCAGGACGAAAGCGAGGTGAGCCGGCGCGCATGAGCAGCGAGACCGTTGCAACCCAGCGCGATGCCGGTGCCATGAACTGGGCGAACGCGCTCACCGCCACCCGTCTCGTGCTGGCGCCGCTGCTCTTCTGGCTGGTCCTCGATGCCGAGCAGACACGTGGCGCGTCCTGGTGGGCGGCCGGCCTCGGATTCGCTCTGGCGGTTTCGGACTACTACGACGGCAAGGTCGCCCGTCGCGGCGGCGGTCATCGCATCTCGCGCTGGGGAGCGTTCCTCGATCCGCTCGCCGACAAGGTCGTCGTGCTCGGCTCGATGATCTGTTTCGTGATCGTCGATCGCTACTGGTGGGTCCCGGTCGCCATCGTCGCCGTACGCGAGGCGCTCATCACCGGGTACCGGATCTGGTTCGCGCGGTACGGGTTGGCGCTGCCGGCCAGGCGCTCAGCCAAGTACAAGACGTTCTCCCAAGGCGTCGCCCTGCTGCTGGCGGCGCTACCACCGCTCGAGAACGCCGACTGGCTCGTCAACTCGGCGCTGTGGGTAGCCGTGGCTGTGACCGTCGTCTCCGGCGTGCAGTACCTGATCGACGGGCGCGCCGCGATGAGCCGGTCGGGTTCCTGACCCAGTGACACCTTCGAACTCCTTAACCTGCGAAGTCGTCGCGGTCGGCACCGAGCTGCTGCTCGGCCAGATCGTCGACACCAACTCGAGCTGGATAGGCGCCGAGCTCGCCGAGATCGGCATCGACTCGCACTTCCAGACGAAGGTCGGTGACAACCGTGCACGAATGCAGGCGGTGATCGGCGCGGCCATCGAGCGCTCGGACGCCGTCATCGTCTGCGGTGGGCTCGGACCCACACAGGACGACATCACGCGCGAGGTCATCGCCGACGTGATGGGTGTCGAACTGGAGCGCCGCGTCGAGCTCGTCGACAAGATCGCGAGCATGTTCGGAGTGCGCGGGCGCGACATGCCCGACAACAACATGCGCCAGGCCGATGTGCCGCAGGGAGCCGAGCCGATTCCGGTTCAGCCGGGAACAGCCGCCGGGCTCGTCTGCCCCGTCGGTGACAAGGTCATCTACGCGGTGCCGGGCGTTCCGTGGGAGATGCACACGATGTTGAGCGAGTTTGTTCTCGCCGACATCCGCGAGCGCGCAGGAATCAGATCGGTGATCAGGTCTCGCACCCTTCGCACGTGGGGCATGTCCGAATCGCGACTCGCCGAGATGCTCCACGACGAGATCGAGCACCTCGATCGGGTCGGAGGCGCAACCCTCGCTTTCCTCGCCAGCGGCTGGGAGGGCCTCAAGGTCCGGATAACCGCCAAGTCAGAGAACGAGGCCGGGCTGACACAGATCCTCGACGACGAGGAGCAACGGGTCAGGGAGATCATCGGCGACATCGTGTTCGGGATCGACGACGACACGATGGAATCGGTCGTGCTCCAGCGCTGCCGCGACCGGGGGTCGACGCTGGGCACCGCAGAGTCTCTCACAGGCGGATTGATCGGAGCCCGGCTGACCGAGATCCCAGGTTGTTCGGACGTGTTCCGCGGATCGATCGTCTCCTATGCGCCCGACGTGAAATTCGACGTTCTCGGTGTTGCCGAGGGCCCGGTCGTCTCCGAGGAGGCCGCTGCGGCGATGGCCGAGGGAGCGTGTCGGACACTGGGTTGTGACGTGAGCGTGGCCGTCACAGGAGTTGCCGGGCCCGAGCCACTCGAAGGCCGTGAGCCGGGCACTGTGTGCATCGGCACTTCTGTGGACGGAAATGTCGAGACGCTCGAGATCAAGTACCCGTTCGACCGCGAACGAACTCGGCAGTTCACCGTCATCACCGCGCTCGACCTACTCCGACGGCGGCTTTAGCCTCGATCCACCGTTTCGCTGATGGGGTAGGTAGGCGCGCGTCCACCAAAAAGGCCTCCTGAGCTGGGAGGATCGTGATGTCTGAAGTCACGGTCTGCCCAACACAAGGAGGCACTTTCTGTGTCGACATCATCGCGCACATTGGACCGGTTGCAAGCGACCTTCGATCACGATGGGGTCGTCGCCAACGCGGGGCTCGTGGTGCCGGTCACGTTGATGGTCCGCCTTGGCCTGGAGGCGCTGATCGACACCTGGGTGCGCACCGGTTCGGCTCGTCCGGGCCGCAAGATCTTGACTCTGGTCGCAGCGATGATCGCCGGGGCCACCCACATCGATCACGTCGACATGTTGCGCGCCGGGGCAACGCAGCGTGTGTTGCCGTTCAAGGTGATGGCACCCTCGACGATCGGGTCGTTCCTACGCAGCTTCACGTTCGGGCACATCCGCCAACTCGACGCGGTGCTGTCTCGGACGCTCGCTCGGGCTTGGGACCTTGGCGCCGGTCCCGGTGATGGGCCGCTCGTGATCGATCTGGACTCCACGATCTGTGAGGTCCACGGCAACAAGAAGCAGGCCGCCGGCTACGGCTACACGAAACGCCTCGGTTATCACCCGCTGCTCGCAACCCGCGCCGGGACCGGTGAGATCTTGTTCGCCCGGATGCGGCGCGGGTCAGCGAACACCGCCCGCGGCGTGATCCGTTTCGTTGACGAACTCGCCGCCAACCTGACCCGCGCCGGAGCGACGGGGCCGGTGACGGTTCGGGCCGATTCGGGGTTCTGGTCCTGGAAGCTCTGCGATCGCCTCGACACCCACGGCATTGGATGGTCGATCACCGTGCGTCTCCACAAGAACACAAAGACAGCGATCGCCGGCATCGACGAGGCCGCGTGGGTCGACATCGACTACCCCGACGGCGGCCAAGCCCAAGTCGCCGAAACCAGCTACACCGCCGGACGCGGGAAGAAGATGCGCACTGTGCGCCTCGTTGTGCGCCGCACACGCCTGACCGAACCAGCCCAACGGCGCCTGTGGCCCGACTGGCGCCACCACGCCTTCATCACCTCCGACACGCAGATCTCCATGATCGCCGCCGACGCGTTTCACCGCGAACACGCCGTTGTCGAGTTAGCGATCCGGGACCTCAAAGAAGGCGCCGGTCTCGACCACATCCCGTCCGGCCACTACCACGCGAATGCTGCCTGGCTCGCCTGCGCCGTGCTCGCCCACAACCTCGGATGCTGGACCACCCAGCTCGCCGGCCACCCACCCGCCACGAACCGGACCCGACGCACCCGGCTCATCTCACTCGCCGCGGTGATCGTCAACCGGTCCGGTCGCAGGCTGCTGCGCCTGCCAACTCGATGGCCCTGGGCAAAGGAGTTTCACGCTGCGCTCAACGCCCTCCGGGCGTTACCCGCCCCCTCAGGCTGAGCCCACCAGCCCCGGACCTGACGCACCCCGACAAAGCCCAGCGTCAACAACCCACCACAGCCACCAGCACTACTTCAACACGCCCCAACACCGACCGTTGGAACACGCCCACCCCAATCAGCGGGACCCGCCCCTCGACCCACACCTACCGGCCACCAAACGGTGGATCGAGGCTCAGGACGAACCCAGTGCCAGGGGCGGTAGCGGATAGGTCGCCGAGAAGCGGGCTCCGAGCCGAAAGCGCCCGCATTTGGTAGCGACAAACAGTGCCAGGAGACCGCGCGGATTACCCCTGCGGGTCCAAACGGCATGGTGTCAGGCACCCGGCGCAGGACGAACTTGGCCCAGGATTGCAGGGCGCCGGGTGCCTGAGGTGACACCGTTTCACTGGAACCCCGCGAACCGCAGGTCGTGAGAAATCCGCTGAGTTTCCAGGCACCGAGCTCCGCTCGGATGCCTGGCACTGTAGTTGGCGCCCTAACCGCGCAGCCTCCAGGCCCCGCACAGCGCTGCCTGGCACAGTGGTCGCTAGTCCGAGGCCTCGCGATCCAGGCGGAGTGAGGCGGAGTTCATGCAGAAACGTTCGCCGGTGGGAGCGGGGCCATCGTCGAACACATGGCCGAGGTGTGCGCCGCACTCAGCGCACACCGCCTCGGTGCGTACCATGCCGTGGCTGGCGTCCGATCGCCGCTCGACCTTGTCCTGGTCGACCGGTTGGTAGAAGCTCGGCCAGCCCGTGCCCGAATCGAACTTGGTCTCGCTGTCGAACAGCTCGGTCTCGCACACGACGCAGCGGTACATGCCGGGATCTTTGGTGTCCCAGTACTCGCCGGTGAAGGCACGCTCTGTGCCGGCCTTCTGGGTGACTGCGTACTGTTCGGGTGTGAGCCGCTCGCGCAGCTCCTCGTCTGAGATCGTTCTTTCTGTCATGCCATCTACAACAGTATCGGCGCCCGGAAAGTTCCAGCTCGGTGGTGTCAGGCACCGAGCTCAAAGTGATTCTGGTCCAAACGCGTTGTGAGCTCGGTGCCTGACACCGGCGGCGTTCGCGGTGCCTGACACCGATCGGTCGGACCTACCTGAACAGGTCGTCGGCCGGGTCGCGGACGATGTCGTCTTGGACCGAGCCATCGCCGAACCACTCGTCGGGCCCGCCCCGGACAACGGCGATGGGAACGTTGCGTGCCTTGCCCATGACGAGGTCGGCGGCCGACGCTATTTCGTCGACGATCGCAACCTCGGTGACCGTGAGCTCGCGTCCGAGTGCATCGGTTGTGCCCCGCAGGTCGAGCACGGGCCTCAACCCCGCCGAGCCGATCGCGACGTCGGTGACACCGCGTCGCCATGGTCTCCCGAAAGTATCGGACACCACGACGGCGATCTCGATGCCGAGTCGGCCCCGAACGGCGTCGACGACATAGTGCGCTGAGCGGTCGCTGTCGTCGGGCAGCAATGCTGCCTGACCGCGTTCGACGTTAGAGAGGTCGATGCCTGAATTCGCACACACGAACCCGTGTTTGGTTTCCGTGATAAGAAGTTCGCCGCGGCGCCGAAGGACGCGCACAGCCTCGCGCTCGACGAGCGGCTTGTGGGAGAGCGGGTCGTCGGGATCGATAGCCTCAATGGCTCCTTCGGCCTTCGAGACGATCTTCTGTGTGATGACAACGACATCGTGGTGTTGCAGCGGCAACCGGTCGATGACGAGCGCCGCGAGGTCGGTGCCAGGGGTGATCTCGTCTATTCCGTCGACGGGTAGCACTTCGATCACGAGCCACCTCCTGCGCGAATGGCTTCGCATGCGAGGTTCGCCGCCACTTCGGTTGAGCTCATCACGGTGTCGGTCACGACAGCGCTCATGCCAAGCGCTTCAACTTCGCCGACCAGGCCGCTGTCCACGGTGTCGATCACCATCGATCCGGCGAGTCGCGAGTAAAGCGATGCAACGCCCGACGCCGACGCGGTGTGTCCGAGCTCGACGAGCATGCGGTCGGCGGGTCCTTTGAGCGCGGAACCTCCGACGATCGGGCTGATCGCCACCGTCGCGTCGCGTCGACTCTCGATGGCGTCGGCGATGCCGGGCACAGCGAGAATCGGGCCGATCGACACGATCGGGTTGCTGGGTGCGATGACGATCGAATCGGCCTGTGCGATTCGATCGAGGACCATCGGACCTGGGGTCGAAGCCTCGATGCCGCGAAATCGGACAGCGGATACAGCCACGTCGTGCTGCCGTTCGACGAAGTACTCCTGGAAGCCGATCTCGGTGCCGTCGACCACGATGCGGGTCTCGACCTCGTCGTCGGTCATCGGGAGCAACTCGAGCCCGAGCGACCATGCCCCGGCGATCTCGGCCGTCACCTCGGTCAGGGTCGCCCCCTGCCGTAGACGATTGGTCCGGAACATGTGGGTGCCGAGGTCGCGATCGCCGAGGTTGAACCAAGCGGCATCACCGTAGCGGCGGAGCATCTCCATCGCTTGCCAGGTTTCGTTCTCGAGGCCCCAGCCGCGGTCATCGTCGACGGCTGCTGCCAGCGTGTAGGTGACCGTGTCGAGATCGGGGCTGATGTGGAGGCCGTAGAGGGTCACATCGTCGGCTGTGTTGACCACTGCGGTCACGTCGGTCGGGTCGACGGCGGCCACGAGACCGCGCAAGAACCGTGCCGCCCCCACGCCTCCCGCCAGCACGACGTATCGGCTCATGAGGGCGCGATCAGCTGATCGAGTCGAGCTTGCCCGTGAGCAGCTCGATGTCGGCGTCGACCATCATGCGGACGAGCTCCTCGAAACTGGTCCGCGGTTCCCAGCCGATGGTCTTGTTGGCGAGGCTGTAGTCGCCGACGAGCAGATCGACCTCGGCCGGGCGGAAGAACGCTTCGTCGACTACGACGTGGTCTTTGTGCTCGAGGCCAGCGTGATCGAAAGCGATCTCGCAGAATTCGCGCACCGAGTGTGTCTCACCGCTGCAGACAACCAGATCGCAGGGCTCGTCTTGTTGCAGCATCAGCCACATCGCTTCCACGTAGTCGCCGGCGAAGCCCCAGTCCCTCTGGGCATCGAGGTTGCCGAGTCGCAGCTCGTCCTGGCGGCCGAGCGAGATCTGAGCGACTCCGTGGCTGATCTTGCGGGTGACGAACTCCATGCCACGGCGAGGGCTCTCGTGATTGAACAACATGCCCGACGACGCGTGCAGCCCGTAGCTCTCCCGGTAGTTGACCGTGATCCAATGGCCGTAGACCTTGGCGACGCCGTAAGGGCTGCGCGGATGGAACGGCGTTGTCTCCGTCTGGGGCACTTCGCTGACCTTGCCGAACATCTCGCTGCTGCTCGCCTGGTAGAAGCGAATCTCGGGGTCGACGAGTCGGACCGCGTCGAGAAGCCGGGTTACGCCGAGTGCAGTCGTCTCGCCGGTGAGCACGGGCTGTCCGAACGACGTCTGGACGAACGACTGGGCCGCGAGGTTGTAGACCTCGTCGGGACGGTGCACGCGCAGCGCCTCGATCATCGAACCCTGATCGAGTAGATCGCCGTTTACGAATGTGATCTTGTCCTGGAGGTGCGCGATGCGCTCGAAATTGACCGTGCTCGATCGCCGCAACATGCCGACGACCTCGTAGCCGCGGTCGAGGAGGAACTCGGCGAGATAGCTTCCGTCCTGGCCGGTGATCCCGGTGATGAAGGCCTTCGGCATGTCAGTGACCGTCTTTCGTTTTCGTAGCCGACCGGCGGGAGCGCTGATCGTCGAGAATGGCGTCGATGCTCTGGTCCAGCGTGAAGCGCGGCGTCCAGGCCGTGGCCTGGCGGAGCTTGGCGCAGCTTCCACGCAAGACGGGAAGGTCGGCCGGACGTTCGAGGTTGGGGTCGACCTCGAGGCTGAGTGGGACCGACGAACGCGATACGAGCTTCTCGGCGAGTTCAGCTATCGAGATGTCGACGCCTGAGCACACGTTGTAGGCCTCGCCAGCTACAGCCTTGCCGGCCAGTGCCCGGTACGCGGCCACCACGTCGCGAACATCGGTGAAGTCGCGGCGCGCTGCGAGGCTCCCGACGCGAATGGCTGATTCACCGGCCCGCTCGGCCTCGACCACGCGCGCTGCGAGAGCCGGCGCGACGAATCGTTCGCTCTGGCCGGGCCCGAAGTGGTTGAAGCTTCGCACTCGGATGACGTCCTGGCCGTAGCCGAGGTGTGCCTGTAGACAAACCATGTCAGCGGCCGCCTTGCTCGCCGCGTAAGGACTGACGGGCCGGAGCGGGGCCGATTCGGTCAACGGGAGTTGCTCGGGATCAACAAGGCCGTAGATGTCGGCGCTCGTCACCGCGACGACTCGCCGCACACCTGCGCCGCGACAGGCCGCCAACACAACATGTGTCCCGTCGACGTTGATGCGAAGGGTCTCGCGAGCGTGGTCCCACGAGCCGGCGACGTCGCTTTGAGCTGCTAGGTGGTAGACGATGTCGGGTGACACGTCGTGCAGCAGGGCTTCGAACGCGTCGGCATCGGTGATGTCGGGTCCGCCGATTGCCCGATCGGTCCCGAAGACCTCGTCACCCTCGGCCTCGAGGTGTTCGACGAGATGATGCCCGACGAAGCCACCGACGCCGGTGACCAGCACGCGATCAGGCACGGCTGGGCTCTGTGCGGACGGTGGTGAACGGGACGATCATGGGGCCTTCCGGCTCGAGGTGGGCGAGTCGACAGGATATCGGTCACGGTGAGCTAAGGACCCGGTGTCGACGGGGTAGCCTCGCTCAATCCTAGGAGAACAACCCGGACACGCCGACGGGCCGGATCCCAAAACGGTAGAAGGATCAGCCGCGCCCGGAAGGCCACCACGCGACGTCCCTCGCGTGCTGGCTGTGGTCGTCGCGCGCGACCCGGGACCCGGATTCGATCAGACCCTGATCTCTCTCGGGTCGCAGCGGTATCCCCAACTCGGCGTCGTCGTGATCGATCTCTGCGAACACCGGCGTCTCGATGCCCGCATAGCGGAGCTGATGCCGGCGGCCATAGTGCACCGACCCGCCGACATCGATATCGGGTACAGCGAAGCGGTGAACATTGCGGTCGGACTCGATGTACGTACGACCTATTACCTCTTCTGCCACGACGACGTGTACCTCGACCCGGAGGCCGTGGGCGCGATGGTCGAGGAGGCCACCAATTCTCGTGCAGCAGTCGTAGGACCGAAGTATGTCGAGTGGGACGACCCGACGACGCTTCTTCATGTCGGTCAGACGTCCGACAAGTTTGCGGTCACCGGTGAGCTCGCCGGCGCGGGTGAGTTCGACCAAGGTCAGCGCGATGCTGTCGCCGATGTCATCGTCACCCCCGGTGGGGTTCAACTCGTACACGAGGGCCTCTACCAGGCGATCGGTGGGTACGACGAGGAGATCACGCTCGTCGGCGAAGACGTCGACCTCTGCTGGCGAGCGCAGGTGGCGGGAGCTCGCGTTGTCGTTGCGCCCGCCGCGGTCGTTCGGCACGTGGAGGACCTCGAGTCGCGCGTCGACGTCGATGTCGAGACCCTTGCCCGACGCCACGAATTGCGAACCGTGCTCGGCACCTACGGAGTGCTTTCACTTGCGTTGATCCTGCCGCAGCAGTTCTTCCTGACGCTCGTGTCGGCGCTCGTTTCGCTCGTCACGCTGCGTTTTCGGCGGGCCGCCTCGACGGTCGGGGCCTGGACGTGGAACCTGCGCAGACTCGGGTCGTTGCGGGCTCGCAGGTCCCAGCTGCAGTCGAATCGCCAGATACCCGACCGTGAGCTGCGTCACCTACAGCAGCGTGGCAGCATTCGGGCGGGTCGATTCCTACACGGCATCGCCGACTCGGATGAGGGAGTCGTGGCACAGTCCCGTTCGGCCATCTCCGAGCGGTGGAGCGACAGCCCTCGCCGCATCGCGGCGATGGTCGGGCTCGCGTTCCTCGTGCTCTACCTGTTTGGATCTCGTCGCCTCCTTCCGGGAATTCCGTTCGTCGGCGAGTTCGCCCGCTTTCCCGAAGGAATCGAGGGGTTCGTGACTCAGTGGTGGGGCGGCTGGCGCCCACCCGGCCTCGGCGATGCAGGGGCCACGCCGATAGGCCTCGGGCTCTTGGGCTTCGCGAACATCGTGCTACTCGGTTCCACCGGGCTCCTGAGAGCGGTTTCCATCCTCGGCCTGATTCCGATCGGCGTGTTCGGCGCTTGGCGCATGCTTCGGGTCACCACGTCCAACCGTGCCCGGCTCGTTTGCGCGGTGGTATATGCCGCGAACCCAGCCGTGTACAACGCGGTTGCCAGGGCTCAGTGGACGCCGCTGATCGCGTACGCAGCGGCGCCCTACCTGTTCGGGACGCTCGCACGGTTTCTCGGCGCAACGCCTTTCGGGCACCGGGGAGGCCCCGCAGGACCCTCTGGCGATCACTCGCTGCTGCGGCTCGTCGTTGCTGGTGGCCTCGCAGCGGGTCTTGTCGTCGCCTTCGCACCGATAGCGGCGATCGCGATCGCCTTGATCGCAGCGGGCCTTGCGGTCGGATCGATTTGCGGTGGGCATCCGGCCAACCTCATCCGACTGGCGTTTGGCTCGGTATCGGTGGTTGCGGTCGCAGCTGCGCTCAACGCTCCGTTTCTGATCGACATCGCGCAGGGTGGGACCTGGGCGACGGTCGGCTCGGCAGCCGATGCGTACCCGACCGATACCTCGCTGGTCGACATGTTTCGCTTCGACATCGGTCCCATCGATGTCGGCTGGCTCGGCTGGGCGGTATATGTCCCGGCTATGGCCGGTCTGCTTTTCTCGAACGGCTGGCGCCTCGCCTGGGCGGTGCGCGGGTGGTTCGTCGCGCTTGGTGCGTGGGGCCTGGCCTGGGCCGACCAGTGGGGTTCGCTGCCGGTCGCGTTTCACCAAACGGAACTGCTTCTTTCGGTCGCCGCTCTCGGGCTCGCAGTGGCATCCGGAATGGCTGCTCTGTCGATCGAGGCTGACCTGGCTGGGCGCAGGCGTTGGATCCGTCGTGGCGTACCGGCGGCCGCGCTGGCCGCGCTCGTCCTTTTCGCTGTACCAGCAGCTGGTGCGACATTCGATGGACGCTGGTCGATGCCCAAGCGCGATCTGGCAATTCCGCTCTCGGTGCTCGACGACCCGGTCGACGAGGGCGGTTTCCGGGCGCTGTGGATCGGAGAGCCCGATGTGTTGGGGCTGCGTGGGTATCGCCTCGATGGCACGCTCGCGTTCGGCACCAGCGACGATCGGGAGCCAAGCATCAGCTACCGCTGGATCGACGAGCCCTCCGACGGCGCAAACGCGCTCGGCGACCAGCTGCGCATCGCCATCGCTGGGCAGGAGAACCGACTCGGGGCTCGCCTCGCCGATTTCGGTGTGCGCTATGTCGTCGTCGTCGAGCGCTTGGGCGAGCGACCTTTCGGTGAAGTCGAGCGGCCGGTCGACCCCGAGGTTCTGACTGCGCTGAGCGAGCAGCTCGACCTGCGCCGGGTCGACGGCGTCAACCAGGCGGTCACGATTTTCGAGAACTCCACGCTCGCGTCGACGCGTCGAAGCGAACCCCGAGCGACCGAGGAGGGTGTCGACGTCTCGGCCGGAACCGCTGCCGTGCTGCCGGCCCAGACGGGGCCTGCCGGATTCGCGGGCATCTTGGGCACCGACCGCAACGTCATCGCGAGCTACAACGCTGACAAGGGATGGTCGCTTCGGGTATCGGGTGAAGAGCGAGATCGCACCGTTCACAACGAGTGGGCAAACGCGTTTGCGGTGTCCGACGGCGGGGACGGCGAACTGAGCTTCGAAGCGTCGCCCGACGGGAAGATCGCACGAGGCGCGCAACTCGCCGGCTGGATCGTGCTCGGAATGCTGGCCCTTCGTCTCGCAACGAGCCGGGCAGCGAAGCGGCGGCGGTCGACGTGAGGGCGTTCCGATGGCCGGCGATCATCCTCGTGGTCGGAGCGATGGTCGGGGCGGCCGTCTTCGACTCCCAGTCACGGCCCGAAGCTGAAGAACCGGGGTTGTCGGCCGGTGCTGCGCTGCCGGCCTCGATCAGTGACGAACGCTCCTCCTGGTTCTGCACCGCGGGGCGGCTCGAGGACGTGCACGAGGTCGTTGTGATCAACCCGACCGAATCAACAGAGGTTGTGCCCGTGACGGTGTTCGGCGAGGTCAACGAGCAGGGCGTGCCACCGGAGCCGGCGGTCGTCGAGCTCACCGTGCCGGCGATGTCGGAAGCGACTCAGCCGTTGTCGGCGGGAATCGAAACCGGTTCGTTCGTCGCTGCCGCCGTTGAGACACCGGCAGGGTTCGTCGTGGAGCATGCCGTGTTTTCCGGGTCGGGTTCCGACACTCGGCCGTGTGTCGATCGTGCTGCCGGCACCTGGTATGAGCCTTGGGGCGCCACCGATCGCGGGGGTGAGATGACGATGGTGTTGTTCAACCCGTTCCCTGAAGACGCCGTTGCCGATCTGGTGTTCGCGACCGAAAACGGCGTACGCGAATCACTTGATTTCGTAGCGGTCGTCGTGCCGGGCCGTTCGGTGAAACCGCTGCTGATCGGTAGCGGCGTCGTCGACGTCGATGCGGTGCAGACCCCGGCCGACGACGATCCCGAGGCCGGCCGCATCACGGTCGCGTCACGTGTATCGACGGCGGTCAACGTGCGCTCTGGGCGTCTGATAGCCGAGCGGCTTCAGACCTACGACGGCTCGGGAGAGCGCCGAGGCATGGTCGTCGGAGCGGCCGCCCCGTCGATCGCGGACGCGTGGATGTACCCGGTCGGCACATTGAGGGAAGGTCAGCGGTCGACCGTCGTCGTGTTCAACCCGACCGAGGAACGCGCCGAGGTCGACGTCGAGATCATCAGCGACGAGGAGAACCCGGTCGAGCCGTTCCGTCTCACCGTTCTGCCGGGTCAGAACCAGTCGATCGAGTTGTCCGGTGAGTCGCGCCTCGAGGGTTTGAGCGACTTCGCGATGATCGTTCGCTCGGTGAACGGAGTGGGCGTGGTGTCGTCGAGGGTCGACGCTGGACCGCCGAGCGTGGGCGACGATTCCGTGTCGGGCCTGACGTCCACCATTGGTACACCCGTTGTGGGCGACAGCTTCGTCCTGGGTATCCCCGAGAGCGAGGTGACGTCCGGCTCACAAGTCGTGATCGCCAACCCGGGCGGGGACGCAATAGCTGTCGTTTCAGTAGAGCACGTGTCGGATGGCGAGCGGACGGTGTTGCCGGGGCTCGAGAACCTCGAGGTCGGAATAGGCCGGCGAGTCGTCATCGACCTCGCCGAGCTAGAGGTCGATTCGGGGGCTCTGGTGATCGGGTCGTCGGCGCCTGTCGCGGTTGGTCGGGAGGTCATCCGGCCGGCGTCTCGAACCCTCGATGTTGGCGTGCCTGATCTCGAGATCGAGTCGATCCCCGACCCCCGCTTCAGCTGACGGGTAGTGCCGACCACTAGCCATCGTCGATCGCGGTGTGGAGTTCGTCGAGGTTGAGGGGCCCGAGCCAGGATGCGGCGGCCGCTCCGGTGCGGTCGACGAGCAGCGTCATCGGCACGGCATCGACGTCGTACTTCTCGTGTAACAGCCTGTCGCGCACGAACTCGATCTCGTGGATGACAACGTCGTCGCTGGCTGCAGAACGGGCCCGGGCGAGCACCTCGGCGCAAGCGTTGCACGAATCCGACGTGAACACAGCGATGAGCCAAGGTGCTCGCGGCTCGTCGAAGTCGCTCCGGTCGACGAGTTGGGGCACGACGGTGCCGGTGAACGTCGACGGCGAGGTGCGGGATCTGCGCTCGACGATGTACGCGACGACAGAGGCCGCAGCCAGACCGACGACGACCGCGACCGCGGTCAGCATCGCCGGAAGCCCGCGCTCACCGGTCGGGAGTGGTCGGTAGGCCCGCGTGGGGGGCCGGGGGTGGAGGCGGGACGACCTGCCTCGCCGACTCGGCGGTCGGGTCGTTTCGGGTTCCGCTCGCGAGCTTGATCATGCGCACGACTTCAGTGCCGTCGATCGTCTCGTGTTCGAGCAATGCGCGGGCTACGAGATCGAGCGCGTTGCGATGCGTCGTGAGCAGGGCGCGGCAGCGGTCCTGCTGAGTCCGCAAGATCGACTCGACCTCTTCGTCGATGACGTGCGCAGTGACATCGCTGTAGTCGCGCGAGTGCATGAGGTCGTCGCCGAGGAACACCTGGTTCTGGCTGCCCCACGCCATGGGACCGATCCGGTCGCTCATGCCCCACTCTCGCACCATCTTGCGAGCCATCTCGGTTGCGCCGACGAGATCGTCGCTGGCCCCGGTCGAGGTGACGTCGAAGACGAGCTCCTCTGCCATCTGACCGCCCATCCGAACCACGAGCGTGTCCTCGATGTAGTCCTGGCGGTAGATGTGGCGCTCCTCTTCGGGGAGCTGCATAGTGACACCGAGGGCCATGCCGCTCGGGATGATGGTGACCTTGTGGAGCGGGTCGGCGTTGGGCAACACGGCTGCGCACAGAGCGTGTCCTGCCTCGTGGTAGGCGACGGCTTCCTTCTCCTGGTCGGAAAGCACCATCGATTCACGCTTTTGACCCATGAGGACGCGGTCGCGGGCGTCGTCGATGTGGTTCATCGAGATGATGTCCTCGCCGGCTCGTACCGCGTGAAGCGCGGCCTCGTTGACCAGGTTGGCGAGGTCGGCTCCGCTCATGCCCGGTGTACCGCGGGCCAATACGTTGACGTCGACGGTCGCGTCGGTTCGTTTGCCCTTGAGGTGGACCTCGAGGATCTCGGCTCGGTCGGAGATCTCCGGTAGCGGGACCACGACCTGGCGGTCGAAGCGTCCTGGCCGAAGAAGTGCCGGGTCGAGGATGTCGGGCCGGTTCGTGGCGGCCATCATCACAATTCCCTCGGTCGCCTCGAAGCCGTCCATCTCCGACAGCATCTGATTGAGGGTCTGCTCTCGTTCGTCGTGTCCGCCCCCGAGGCCTGCGCCTCGCTTGCGTCCGATCGAGTCGATCTCGTCGATGAAGATGATGGCTCGGCCCATCTTGCGCGCGGACTCGAACAGATCGCGGACGCGGCTGGCACCGACTCCGACGAACATCTCCATGAAATCCGAGCCTGTGACCGAGAGGAAGGGCACCCCGGCTTCGCCGGCGACCGCGCGTGCGATGAGGGTTTTGCCGGTTCCCGGCGGCCCGACGAGCAGGATGCCCTTCGGGATGCGGGCGCCGATCTCGCTGAATTTCTCGGGGTGCTTGAGGAAGTCTACGACCTCGGTGACCTCCTGTTTGACCCCCGCATAGCCGGCGACGTCGTCGAAGGTAGTGCCGGGCCGCTCGGTGGAGTAGGTCTTGGCCTTGTTGCGGCCGATCGACATGATGCCGCTCATCTGCCCCTGTGCGCGGCGTTGCATCCAGACGAAGAACAACACGAGCAGGCCCACCGGAAGCAGCAGTGGGAGCAGTGAAGTCAGGAAGCTGGTCTGTGGGGTGTTGAACTCGACCGAGGCGATGTTCTCGTCGAACAGCTCGAGGTCATCCGGTGGGAGCTCGAGCGGTCCCGTCGTGTTGAAGCTGGTGCCGTCGACCAGCTCGCCCTTGATCTTGCCGGTCTCGTTGTTGACCTCGATCTCGGTGACATCGCCGGCCTCGACCTGGCTGCGGAACTCGTTGTAGGAGATCTTCTCGCCGTCGTCGCTCGGCAGCAGGGTGGGAAGGAACAGCAGCATCATCACCATGGCCGCGGCGACCCAGGCGCCCCATCGTGACCAGCCCGAGGGGGTCTGATTCTGGTTCGACGGAGGGGGCGGCGGCGGGGGTGGCGGAGGCGACTGTGCCATGTTCACATCGTAGGGACTCGCCGGACGCTTGAGCGCGCACCCTTCCGGCGATCGGTAGCCGACCCATCCACCCGCTCGCGCGTGTGTTCGACTAGCTTTCGCCCGATGAGTCGCTCCTGTGCCCGCCCGAGTTGCACGTCGTCCGCGTCGGCGACGCTGTCATACGACTATGCCGCGCGCCTCGTGTGGATGGAGCACCTACATCTCGATGCGCACCCGATGACCCACGATCTGTGCCTTCGTCACGCCGATGCCACGACGGTGCCCGTCGGTTGGGAACTGCGCGACGTTCGCACGAACGAGGTTCCGACCGTGCTTGCGAGGAACGCGCGACTGGCCTCGTAGCAAACACCGGGCGGTGTCACGGATATCCTGCGCGCGTGACCGATGAACGCGTGCGCTGGCAGCTTTCCCACGCCTTCACCAGCCTCGTCATAGCGGTCATCGCCTCGCTGGTCGTGTCCGGGTTGGTCTTCGCTGCGGGCGGCTATGAGGTCGGTCTTCAACATGGACGGGGTGCTGATCTGGGTCGAGTCGCCGGTCGACTGGCGGTGGGCGAACCGCTGAAGGTAGACGAACCGCCGATCGGTGTGACCGCGTTGATGCAGTTGCCGCTGTGGATCGGCCTGATCGGGGTGCCGTGGCTCGTGGCGGGCCGTTCGTGGCGACGGCTGGTCGACGCCGTTCGGTTGACGGCGCGCTCGGCCGACGCGCCGTTGGGTCTGGCGGTCGGTGTTCTGATGCAGCTCGTTGTCGTGCCGCTGGTCTACGTTCCGATCTTCTGGATCTTTGGTGATCTCGACATTGCCGGCCCTGCCCGCACCCTGGCGTCGAAAGCGCACGGAGCGGGTGTTCTGCTACTCGTCTTGATCGTGGGTGTCGGAGCACCGCTGGTCGAGGAGATGTTCTTCCGAGGCGTGATGCTCGGAGCCTTGCGCGAACGGCTGCGCACCTGGCCGGCGATCTTGGCTTCGGCGGCGGTCTTCGGAGCGTTCCACTTCCAGTTTCAGCAGTTCCCGGCGTTGTTCGTGTTCGGCGTCGTTCTCGCGTGGCTGACCGTACGATTCGACCGACTAGGCCCGGCGATCTACGCCCACCTCGCGTTCAACCTCACCACCGTCGTCATCCTCCTCACCGCCTAACGCGACCCCGGTGTCAGACCAAAGTTTCACCAAAACCGGCGGATTAAGTGACCCCGGTGTCAGACCAAAGTTTCACTTCGGCGTGGGTCTCGCGGACCTAATCGTTGGGTCGGGAGGCTCATTCGGTCCGGTTTGGCCTAATCGCGGGGGCAGGCGAGCCGAACGGCAACCAGGCGGGTCGACGCGGCCCGAGATCGGCCAGGAGGCGGAGAATGAGCGGCGAGATGTGTGTGCGGTGCGGGCGACCGGTGGTCAAGATCAGCATTGACGACCACACGTTGCGGTCGTGTAGCTACTGCGAGTTGCGACAGTGGGAGAGCAACGGCGTCCCGGTTCATCGCGACGACATGTTGGCCAACCTGGGTGGGTCGCACCTGCGGGTGGTCTGATCTGCCAACATTCGGCGCGGCTGAAGGCGTAGCCTTACGTGCCGATATGGACATGATGGAGACGCTCGCGCGCGCCGAGCCCGAGACCGTCGAGCCGATCGACTCGGACGGCCGTCTGGACGCGACCGAGACCCCTTCGTCGCCCGCCACCGATGAGCGTGGCAGAGCGGTCGCCGAGCAGTGGAAGCGTCTCGTCGACCGAGGCACGCCCGAAGGGCTCATCAGCTTTCTGATCGTCGCGGCCTGTACCTATTTCGTCTTCCACGAGCTGAACCCCGACGGCGTCATCTTCGACGACACGACCCCGACGGGTGGCGACATGGGTGCACACGTGTGGGGTCCAGCCTTCTTGCGCGACGACTTGTTGTCGAGCTTCAGACTGTCGGGCTGGACCTCTGCGTGGTACCTCGGATTCCCGGCGTATCAGTTCTATTTCGTCGTCCCTGCGTTGGCGATCGTCCTTCTCAACGTCGGTCTGCACCCGGTACCCGCTGCGGTGTTGCTCGCGGGCGCTGCGATGCTCGTGTGGCGCACCTACCGCAATGAACAGCTCGCTCGCTGGCGTGCCCACGCCTGGGTCGCCTTCGGCGCCGTGGCGGTGCTGGTCATCGGCATGCCTTATGGTGTCGCGTTCAAGATCGTCGCCGTGTCGGGTCTTGTGGCGATGCCCGTGTGTGCCTGGGCCATGGGTCGTCTCGCTCGACTCCCGTTCCCGGGACCTCCGCTGCTGGCCGTCGCGTCGTTGCTCTTCATCTTCGACCAGTCGTTCAACATCCTCGGCGGCAACGGTGCCTCAACCATGGCCGGCGAGTTCTCGTTCGCGATAAGCCTGTCGTTGGCGATGCTCTACCTCGGGTTCTTGATCCGCGGCCTCGACACGGGAAAGGGCAGGGCGACAGCAGCGGTGTTGCTGGCGCTCACCGGGCTGTGTCACCTCATCCCGGTGTTCTTCGCCCTTGCAGCAACCGGTGTGGTCCTGTTCCTACGCTTCGGCAAGAACCAGATCAAATGGCTCGGCGTCGTCGGCGTGCTCGGGGGACTGCTCTCGGCCTTCTGGATCGCTCCCTTCTACATGCGCCAGGACTACCTCAACGACATGGGGTGGGAGAAGTACACGACCTACTCGAAATACCTCTGGAGTCGCCACGACCTCAACCCCGACTTCCTGCGTGACTACCCGTCCATGGAGGTCATGGTCGTGCTCGCGGCGGTCGGGTTCGTCCTGTCGGTTCTGTTGCGCCGGCGGCTCGGCGTTCTCCTCGGCCTCTGGGCGGCGGGTGTCGCGATCGTGTTCGTCGGTATGGGTGAGGACTGGCCCCTTCTGTCAGGCGATCGGCTCTGGAACGCCCGACTGCTGCCCTTCTACTACCTGTGCGTCTACATGCTCGCTGTGTTGGCGATCGGCGAGTTGCTGGCGCTGGTGGCCCGCGCGATGCCTCGACGGCTCGATCCCGCCGACCCGGAGCGCTATCGGCGATGGGGACGTCGCATCGTTCCCGCAGTGGTGTTCATCGCCGTCTTCTTCACGGTCGCGATGCCGTTGGGTGCTGTGCCTGGAGGCGACCGTGGCGACGACGGTGCCTACGCGTGGGGACCGATCTCGACCAAGCAGCGCAACTTCGTTCCGGGATGGGCCCACTGGAACTTCAGCGGCTACGAGAACAAGAGCGGCGACAGCCACGGCGGAGGCTACGGCGAATACCACGGAATTGTCTCGACGATGGACGAAGTCGGCCAGGAGCACGGCTGTGGTCAGTCGTTCTGGGAGTTCGCGCCGGAACTGACGCGCTATGGCACGACCATGGCGATGATGCTGCTGCCGCACTGGACCGACGGCTGCATCGGCTCGATGGAAGGCCTCTATTTCGAGGCATCGTCCACCGTGCCCTATCACTTCTTGATGCAGACCGAGTTGTCTGGGCCGCCGGTGACTCCCGAGGGGGCCGAAGACAGCGTCGGCGGTCCATCGAAGCCGATGCGAGGCCTGCCTTACACCGAGTTCGACATCGACACTGGCGTCGATCACATGCAGATGCTCGGCGTCGAGTACTACCTCGCGTTCTCCGATGCAGCCGTCACCGCCGCAGATGCCCACCCCGATCTCACCGAGATCGACTCGTCGGATCCCTGGCACGTCTACCGGGTAGCCGACGCGCCGAGAGTCGAAGGCCTCGCCAACGAGCCGGTCGTGTGGGAGAACGTCAGCGACCACCAGGACGAATGGCTCGACCCTTCGGTTTCGTGGTTCCAGAGTCCGCAGCGTTGGGGCGTCTACCAGGCGTCGAGCGGTCCAGATGAGTGGCAGCGCATCGGTCCCGACGAGCTGGCCGACCTTGCCGAAGGCG
The DNA here is from genome assembly GCA_965216815.1 of Acidimicrobiales bacterium. Classification (GTDB taxonomy): domain Bacteria; phylum Actinomycetota; class Acidimicrobiia; order Acidimicrobiales; family SHLQ01; genus JADFOM01. The sequence continues at coordinate 2,295,453 of OZ244202.1, forward strand.
GAGAGGTTCCCTACGACACCCGCCCGCTGCCCGAGGTCGCCGTCACCGACATCTCCTACGGCGAGGACTCGATTTCGTTCGATGTCGATCAGGTCGGAGTTCCCGTCGTCGTCAAAGCCTCCTATTTCCCGAACTGGCAAGCATCGGGCGCAGACGGTCCGTACCGGGTGGCGCCGAACATGATGGTCGTCATCCCGACCGAGGAGTCCGTCACGCTCACCTACGGTCGCACCCCTATCGACATGGCAGCGATTGCGCTGACACTGCTCGGCATCGTCGGTGTCATCCTCGTCGCGCGACGTGCGACACCCGACAGCACCGCATGGTTCGACTGGGTCGAGTGGATGGATCTCGAGGCCGCCGAGGTTCGTCGCCGCCGACAGCTGTTCGAAGAGCGGCTGAACGCGGCGGCGGCCGAGACTCCCCGAGGGCCATCGCCAACGTCCGATTCGGTTTTCGAGTCCGCGCCTTCGACGGACGACTCGGTGTTGGCGGGCCAGACCTCGCTGTTCGACGAGGAACCACCGCCGAGCGACCCTGACCCGGAGTAGCGGTTCCGATGGCGCGCTGGATTCGGCGGTTCATTGCCGTCGGGGTAGTCGCAACAGTCGTCGATGTCGGATTGTTCGTGTTGTTGGCCGACGCCGGCTGGGAGCGAGCGACCGCAGACATAGTTGCGTTGCTCGTCGCCTCGGTCGTGAGCTTCAGCCTGCACCGGTTCGTCACATTTGCCGACGAACCGACGACGAGGTGGGTGCGCTACCCGTCGGCCTTCCTGGTCATCGTGGTGCTAGCGGGTGCGGTCGACATCATCGTTGTCACCAGCCTCGACGACCTCGACTCACTTCCGGCGAAGCTGCTGGCTGTTCTCGCAGCGGCGACGGTCCGCACGCTCGCCTACCGGCTGTTTCTCCTTCGAGTCGTGCGTTCCGAGCTCGAGGCTCCGACGGGACGCGGGCCAGTCGATTCGCCCACAAGGCTCAGCGTGGTCGTCCCGGCGTTCCGCGAGGCCGATCGCATCGCCGACACGGTCGAGACCCTGCGTAGCGACCTCACCGCAGCCCTCGACGGCGAAGTGGTCGAGATAATCGTCGTCGACGACGGGTCTCCCGACGACACGGCGCAACGAGCTGACGCGGCGCAGGCCGATCAGGTCGTTCGTCTGGTACCCAACCGCGGCAAAGGCGGCGCGGTCAGGGCTGGTATGCAGGTCGCAAATGGCAGGGTGGTGGCCTTCACCGACGCCGACCTGGCCTATGAACCGCGTCAGATCATGCCGCTGCTCGAACAGATCGAAGGTGGCTACGACGCCGCCATCGGCTCGCGCAGACACGAAGCGGCGCGCCAACTGGTGGGACGCGGCATCGTGCGCGAGCTGGGCAGCCGAGTCGTCAACCTCGCGACAAACCTGTTGTTGTTGGGCCAATATCGCGACACCCAGTGCGGCATCAAGGCATTCCGTCGAGATGTGGCGCAACTGGTGTTCTCCCGCGCCCGCATCGACGGGTTCGCGTTCGACATCGAGGTATTGCACCTCATCGAGCGATACCACCTCAGCCTGGCCGAGGTTCCGGTCACGGTCGCCAACTCCGAGCGCTCCACCGTGCGCATCGGCCGCGACACGTTGCGCCTGTTCGGCGATCTGTTTCGCATCAGGACCAACGCACGCAATGGGGACTACGAGCTCAGGAATGACGAGCTCGATGTGTTGCCCAGCCGCAGTGGGTAGCCTCATCGACCATGACCCACGATGCCGGGGCCGCCTGAGATGGCCGACCTCGACGCGATCTTCAAGGCCTACGACATCCGGGGCACTTTCCCCGACGAGATAGACGCGCCCACGGTCCGCGCCATCGGGGCGAGCTTCGCCGAGTTCGTCAAGGGTCACGAACACGGCGGAGACAGAGTCGTCGTCGGCCACGACATGCGACCATCGGGACCCGAGCTGGTCGAAGCCTTCGTCGAGGGTGCTACTTCGTGCGGTGTCTCGGTCACCAACATCGGGCTGTGTTCAACCGACATGCTCTACTACGCGTCCGGTGCGCTCGATCTTCCCGGAGCCGTGTTCACGGCGTCGCACAACCCTGCGCAGTACAACGGCATCAAGATGTGCCTCGCCGCAGCGCGCCCGATCGGTGCCGACACGGGTCTCGACCAGATCAAGGCCGGTGCGGCTAGTGGCGAGCCGAAGCCTACGTCTGCCCGCGGGTCGGTCGATGAGCGCAACATGCTCGACGATTTCGCCGCCCACGTTCGATCGTTCGTCGACATCGACAAACTCGCCCCTTTGTCGGTGGTGGCCGACACAGCCAATGGCATGGGCGGATTCGTCGTTCCGGCGGTGTTCGACGGTCTGCCGTTCTCGCTCGAGATGATGTACGAAGAGCTCGACGGAACCTTCCCCAACCATCCAGCCGATCCGATCAACCCCGACAACCAGGTCGACCTGAAGAAGCGCGTGCTCGAGGTCGGTGCCGATGTCGGCCTCGCCTTCGACGGAGACGCCGATCGTGTCTTCCTCGTCGACGAACGCGCCGACGGGGTTTCGGGGTCGCTCACGACAGCGCTTCTTGCGAGCCGGGTGCTCGCTCGCAATCCGGGCGGCACGGTCATCTACAACCTCATCTGTTCCAAGTCGGTGCCCGAGGTCATTGCCGAAGCCGGGGGAGTGCCGGTGCGATCACGGGTCGGTCACTCGTACATCAAGGCGCTCATGGCCGATCACGGAGCCGTGTTCGGTGGCGAGCACTCTGCGCACTACTACTTCGCCGACAACTTCCGAGCCGATTCAGGGCTTATCGCTGCAGTGATGGTGCTCGGCGCGATGAGTGAGCAGGGAGAGTCGTTGTCGACGATGCTCGGTCCGTTCGATCGCTACGCAGCCTCGGGTGAGATCAATACCCGTGTCGACGACGCGGCGGCGGTCATCAACAGGATCGAGGCGACGTTTCCCGATGCCGCCATCGATCGCCTCGACGGGCTCACCGTCGACCACGGCGACTGGTGGTTCAACGTGCGAGCCTCGAACACCGAACCGCTGTTGCGTCTAAACCTCGAAGCGCCCGACGCCGACGCATGCGCCCAACGCGTTGCGCAGGTGCGAGAGCTGATCGGCTGAATGGAGAACACCAATGACCCTCGATCCAAAGCTCCTCGAAATCCTTGCGTGTCCTGAGGACAAGGGCCCGCTGCTCTACTTCGAGTCCGAGGACCTGCTCTACAACCCTCGGCTCAAGCGCACCTATCGCATCGACGACGACATTCCCGTCATGCTCATCGACGAGGCCACCGACGTCGACGACGCCGAGCACAAGCGGCTCACGGAGCTGGCTGCCTCGTCGGGAATCGAACCGACATTCGATCCCGACTCGTGATCGATTCGCTCGGCTTGGCCGACCACTACGAGCGTCTCGGCTCGCGCCTGGCCGACACTGCCGCGCTGGCGGCCGGCGCTGAGCTGGACGTCTCGCCAGAACGACTCGTCCTGGTCCCCGGCCCGTACTCTCGGCTTGTGGCCGATGCGATCTCGTCGTGGGCCTGCGGGAGCACTGGACCGGCAGTAGCGGTCGCCGACGCGGGCAGCGACCTGTCCGGCTGCGGCGACGCCGTTGTCGTCGCGGTCGGATTGTCCGGCGACGACGCCGTGGCGATGCAGTCTGTGAGACAGGCTGGCGACGCCGGGGCAACCACCGTGATCGTCGGCGACGAGCCGATCGTGCGACCCGGTGACGACGCCGTTGCCCTCCCGCTGCCGGCCTCGGTGCCGACACGGCGCCACAACGTCCCCGATCTCTTGATGGCCACAGCGGTGCTCGCCGGACGACTCGGCTCGATCGAGGCCCCAGAAGTCGAGACGGTGGTCGATCGGGTCAGCGACCGAATGCATGATGCGGAGTCGGCCGAGCACGTCGAGAGCGTCGCTCGCCGCATCGGATCCACCGTGCCGCTGTTCCATGGGGCCGGCTGGGTCGGCGTCGCAGCAGCGAAGTATGCGAAGACCCTGGTCAACGGCGACATGAAGACGTTGGCGTTCGCAGCGACACACGACCAGGTCGCGGCCGCGGAAGGTGCCGCGTGGGGCCTGCATGGCGACGTGACCAGGCAGGTGTTCACAGCCGTGTTCATGCGGCACGCATACGAGACCGAGACGGCCGCTGCGCGCTGGACCGACTACGAGGACGAGCTGGTCGAGTTCACGTCCGATGTCGTCCGCCTCGACGCCACGGGGTCCGGGCGGTTCGTGCAGCTGATGGATCTGATGGCGCAGGCCCAGGCGTTGACGATGGCCATGGCCGACCGCGCCGGCGTCGACCCAGGCCCCGCCCCAGGCCTGGCCTAAGGCCAGGGGTGTCAGGCACCGAGCTCAGAACGCGCGGGAACCAAGATCACTTGGAGCTCGGTGCCTGACACCCGGTACCGGGCTTTCGCGTAGAAGCAGCTTGTCGGTACACTGCGTCGCTGCAGGCTGATTCGAACGGCGTCAGACGACCCCAGCCGGCTCGACCCATCTGCGGGTCTTCAACCGACGATGTGGCGCGTGCGCGTCACGAGGAGCTGAAATGCCGTTCACTGACTTCAAGGTCGCGGATCTTTCCCTGGCCGACTTCGGCCGCAAGGAAATCCGCCTCGCGGAACACGAGATGCCTGGTCTCATGGAGCTGCGTGCCCGCTACTACGACGAGCAGCCGCTCGCCGGGGCTCGCATCACGGGCTCTCTGCACATGACGATCCAGACCGCCGTCCTCATCGAGACGCTCACGGCGCTCGGTGCGGAAGTGCGTTGGGCTTCCTGCAACATCTTCTCCACGCAGGACCATGCCGCTGCCGCCATAGCGGTTGGTCCCGAGGGGACTGCCGAAGACCCCAAGGGTGTGCCGGTATTCGCATGGAAAGGTGAGACGCTCGAAGAGTACTGGTGGTGCACCGAGCAGGTGCTCCGCTGGCCAGACGGCGGACCGACCCTGATCCTCGACGACGGCGGCGACGCAACACTCTTGGTTCACAAGGGTGCGGAGTATGAGGAAGCGGGCTCGGTACCCGAACCGACCGACGACGATGCCGAGGAGTGGCAGGTCGTCCTGCAAACCCTCAGCCGCCTCCAGGGCGAGGGCGAGATCTGGGGCGACATCGCCTCGGGCATCCGCGGCGTGTCGGAGGAAACGACGACCGGCGTGCACCGGCTCTACCAGATGAAGGAAGCGGGCGAGCTCCTGTTCCCGGCTATCAACGTCAACGACGCTGTCACCAAGTCGAAGTTCGACAACCTCTACGGGTGTCGTCACAGCCTCATCGATGGCATCAACCGTGGAACCGACGTGATGATCGGCGGCAAGACCGCAATGGTCTGCGGGTTCGGCGACGTCGGTAAGGGCTGCGCGGAGTCACTGCGAGGTCAGGGCGCTCGGGTCATCGTGTCAGAGGTCGACCCGATCTGTGCCCTACAGGCAGTGATGCAGGGCTACGAGGTCAACACGATCGAGGCCGTTCTCGACGAGGCTGACATCTTTGTCACGACTACGGGCTGCAAGGACATCATCACGGCCGAACACATGGGGCGCATGAAGCACCAGGCGGTCGTCGGAAACATCGGTCACTTCGACAACGAGATCGACATGGCCGGTCTCGCTCGCATGTCCGACGTTCAGCGCATCAATATCAAGCCCCAGGTCGATGAGTTCGTCTTCCCCGACGGCCACTCGATCATCATGTTGAGCGAGGGCAGACTGTTGAACCTGGGCAACGCCACGGGGCATCCGAGCTTCGTGATGTCGTGCAGCTTCACCAACCAGGTGCTCGCACAGATCGAGCTGCACAAGAACGCCGAGTCCTACGGCACCGACGTCGTCACGCTGCCCAAGCAGCTCGACGAAGAGGTCGCCCGTCTGCACCTCGATGCCCTCGGGGTGAAGCTGACCAAGCTCAGCCAGGAACAGGCCGACTACCTCGGCGTCCCGGTCGACGGTCCGTACAAGCCCGATCACTACAGGTACTGACCGATCTCATCCACCGGTGTCAGGAGACCGCGCGGGGTAGGTGCGCTAGCCCGAACCACATGGGTGTCAGGCACCGAGCTCAAGGCGCGCCGAGCCCAAGATTGCTGCGAGCTCGGTGCCTGACACCGCTGCATTGGCGCTTTCGGTCAGGCGACAGGTGGTCACCTATCCGCTAACGCTCCTGACACCCTCGTGTTCTGACGATCCGGAACGTGACAGTAGGAACCAGCGGCGATTTGGTGGGGTAGAGATGCCCCGAAACCCGATGTTGGCGTTCTCAGCGGTACTCAGCGCCCGACGAACGCGCCGACCGGTGCGCTGGACTCCTGAGACTTCCGCAGGAGATCGTCGACTCCGACCACGTTGAGTGGCGGCCCTCGACAATCATCGGATTGGCCAGCCGATGGTTCGATCAATAGAACGGACATCCAGACCAAATCTACCTATCAATTGTTGAGCCGACTTCAAATAATATACTTCAATGCGATCGTTCTGACATAACTATCAGAGGAATAGTTGATGCTAAACGTCGAGTCAAAGGTGAGGTTGAGGACCCCACCCTGACCCTCAGGTAGATGCTGCGAGTGAGATTTTCTGGGCGAAAGACTCGCCTGCGTGAAGTCACCGTGTTACGGTCCCGTGCGAAAATTGGGCGAGAGACCGTTCGGGTGGATGGGACCGCGTGAAAGTGGCGCACGTGAGTTCTCCCCTGCACCAGACGGTTCTGAGGGAGAGCAAAACCGATGAGACTCCGAGCTGCTTGGACCGACACCTACATCGCACGCCACGCGGCGAGCCCGGGGGAGCGTGGCTTTTTCGCGCGCGCCAGGAAAGCGGTCTCGATGCTTGCGATGATCGCCGTCCTCGGGGCGAGTCTTGTCGCGGCGGAGACCGCGCTCGACATTGCCAGCGACGACGGGGATGAGGCTTCAGCAATCCTGGTGGGCACGGTTGACACCGGTGGTCCGGACGACTGGACGAACCCCAATCGCAACGATCTCAGCCTCATGCAGTCTGATAGCGACTCGAGCGATGGCTCCATCGATGTCGTCTGGCAGCTAGACGACGCTTCGATCGGCGGCGGCGAAGAATCGCAGGGCTGCGCCCTGTATGACACGGATGGTGATGGAAACGTCAACTACGCGTTGTGCGTGAGCCTGATCGACGACGGTGGGAGCACTTTGTCAGAGCCGGTGTTCTACGAGTGCGACGACAGCAAGAATAACAAGTGCCAACAGCCCGATGGCGGAACACCGCTGCCAGATGACAGCTGCACTCTTTCGCTCGATGCTCCCGACCCGTTTGCTGGCGATCAAGACCATCAAAACGCCGGACCGCAGGTCGCGCCGAACCCCGACGTTGACGCAAGGGTCGAGTGCGAGATCCCAGTGAGCATGTTCGATGCCGAGCCATCGTTGTTGAACGTCTGTACGTACCCGGCTGGTCCGCCGAACAGCGATGATAAAGACTGCGTGGTCCCTCCAGGTTTCGGCTTCGTACGCATCGAGAAGTACATCGAGGGTGGGACTCCCGACGGCACGTTCAACTTCGAACTAGACGGCGCTTTGGTGGACCCACCCGTGACGACCGATGGCGGCACCGGTTCGACGGAGAACATCGGTGTGGTCGAGGGCGCCCACACCGTCGAGGAGTTGGTGCCCGGTGGGTGGACACTCCTTTCGGGCTCATGCGCAGATGACACTGATGTCGACGACCCCACGACCGCGGAGCGCGAGATTGATGTTTCCCCGGGCGAAACAGTGGTGTGCGCATTCACAAACGAGTTGGACACAGGCACGCTCACAATCGCAAAGAACGTGACCCCACCCGGCAGCCAGACGGAGACCTTCTCCTTCACGGAGACCTACTCCGTGGGTGGCGGCAGCTTTGGCCTTACACACGGTGAGTCCGAAGGTCCCGTGACCGTTGAGCCAGGGACCTACACCGTCACAGAGACCGTTCCCGCAAACTGGGCACTCGTCGACGTCACCTGTGACGACGGTGATCCCGCGACTGTCAACGACGGCAATCCGTCGGTCAACCTGATGACGGGTGAGCTCGTGGTAACCGTTGAGAGCGGGCAGGACCTGACGTGCACGTTCACGAACACTCAGCGCGCTGGTGTGTCGGTGACTAAGACGGTTGAGGGTTCTCCGCCGGCTTCTGAGCCGACGGAGTTCACGGTGACGGTGACCTGTGATGGGTTCGATCCGGTTGAGGTTCAGGTTTCTGATGGTGAGACGGTGTCGCCGGTGGAGTTGGCGGCCGTGCCGGTGGGGACTACGTGTTCTGCGGTTGAGGACACGTCTGGTTTGTCGACCACGTGGATGGTGACTCAGCCCGGTGACCAAGACGTTGATGATGACGGGATCACTTTCGAGGTGACGAATCTCTGGCCTTCGGGTGGAGTGTCGGTTGCCAAGACGGTGATTGGTGATGGTCCGGTGCCCGTTGACGGGTTCGAGATCACGGTGACCTGTGATGGGTTCGATCCGGTGACCGTGAAGCTGTTTGATGGTGAGACGGTGTCACCGGTGGAGTTGGCGGACGTGCCGGTTGGGACTTCTTGTTCCACTAGTGAGACCGACCCGGGTGACCAGTGGACCGTTACCGAGGACACGCTGGAGGTCGGTACGGGCGACAATGTGTTGACTGTCATTAATGAGGCGAAGCGTGCCGGGTTGACGATCCGTAAGATCACCGAAGGTGATGTCGGAAGCTTCTTCTTCACTGGTCTCGGGACATTTACCCTTACGACGACAGCGGAAGGCCCCGGGGGAGCGGACTCACACGGCCCCGTCGAGGTCCTAGTGCCCGGCGACTACACCGTCACGGAAACGGTTCCGGCTGGTTGGACGTTGACGAGTGCTGACTGCGATGGTGCGGAGAGCACCCTTGACGGCTCGGCACTGTCGATCACAATGCCCGACGATCCTGATGTGGCAGTGGTCTGCACGTTCACGAACACCAAGAACACTGCTGGGTTGACGATCGTGAAGAAGACGATCGGTGGTGATGGGACGTTCTCGTTCAGTTCGGTGGTTGCGCCTGGTGGCGGGTTTGATTTGACGACTGTTGGCAACACGGCTTCGTCTGATTCGTTCCCGGTTGATGTGCCTGGGACCTACACGGTGTCTGAGACGGTGCCGGCTGGTTGGACGTTGACTGGCGCTGAGTGTGAGGGCGCTGATGGGACGTTGACGGGTAGCGATTTGTCGATCGTGATCGGTGACACGTCTGATCCGGTGGTTTGCACGTTCACGAACACGAGGAACACTGCTGGGTTGACGATCGTGAAGGAGACCGTTGGTGGCGACGGGACGTTCTCGTTCACCGGTCCTGGCGGTGAGGATGTTTCGTTGACGACTGGGACTGGTGATCCTGCCGATGCTCAGGAGACGTTCACCGTCGACATCCCAGGCGAGTACACCGTGAGCGAGGATGTCCCCGACGGCTGGACTCTCACCGGCATCGAATGCGTCGGCGCAGCGGAATACGACGGGGACCTCAACAACGGAAGCGTCGTGATCGACATCGCCGATCCGACCGACCCGGTGACCTGCACCTTCACCAACACCAAGGACAAGAAGGACACCAAGGTCACGATCATCAAGAAGACGAAGGGCGGCGAGGACGGCAAGTTCCAGTTCCGCGGCGACTTCGGTCGATTCACCTTGATGACCGAGGACGGCTACGCCGAACGCTCCTTCGAGGTCCAGGCACCTGGTGACTACATGGTCCGTGAGCGGGCCCAAGACGGCTGGGTCCTGACCGACATCTACTGCACCGGTGACGACTTCGAGTACCGCACGCGTCTCGAGCGGAACAAGCTGAAGCTCAGGCTCGGTGAGGAAGCGAACGGTGTTGTCTGCATCTTCACGAACGTGCCTGACAAGAAGGACACGACCGACATCACCATCATCAAGAAGACAAAGGGTGGTGAAGACGGCGAGTTCGACTTCGAGGGTGATCTCGGCAAGTTCGAGCTCGACACGAGCGACGGATACGCCGAGAAGAGGTTCGACGTCGCGGTGCCCGACACCTACACGGTCACCGAACTGGATCAGGAAGGCTGGGTGCTCACAAGCGTTTACTGCACAGGTGCCGACGACTGGGAGCAGAACGGCAACTCGGTCGACATCACCGTCGACGAGGACAACACCGGCGTCGTCTGCATCTTCACGAATGTGCCTGACAAGAAGGACACGACCGACATTACGATCGTCAAGCAGACGAAGGGTGATGAGGACGGGACGTTCCACTTCGAGGGTGATCTTGGGAAGTTCGACCTGACCACGGTCGATGCGTTCGCCGAGGAGACCTTGGTCGTGAACGTGGGCGGCACCTACACGGTGACCGAGGTCGTGCCCGACGGTTGGATTCTCTCGAGTGTCTACTGTGTCGGCGACGAGGGTGAGGTTCAGGACGGCAGCTCGGTCGACGTAACGGTCGGCGAGGCGAGCGTCATCTGCTACTTCACGAATGTGCCTGACAAGAAGGACACGACCGACATTACGATCGTCAAGCAGACGAAGGGTGATGAGGACGGGACGTTCCACTTCGAGGGTGATCTTGGGAAGTTCGACCTGACCACGGTCGATGCGTTCGCCGAGGAGACCTTGGTCGTGAACGTGGGCGGCACCTACACGGTGACCGAGGTCGTGCCCGACGGTTGGATTCTCTCGAGTGTCTACTGTGTCGGCGACGAGGGTGAGGTTCAGGACGGCAGCTCGGTCGACGTAACGGTCGGCGAGGCGAGCGTCATCTGCTACTTCACCAACGTGCCAGACAAGAAGCCGCCGGAAACGACCGACCTGACAATTGTCAAGCAGGCGAACGGTGGGGACGACACCTTCTACTTCGATGGTGATCTCGGACCGTTCGAGCTCACGACGAGCGGCGGATTCGCCGAGGAGACCTTCGAGGTCGAGGTGCCCGACACCTACACGGTGACCGAGCTGGTCGAGCCGGGCTGGGAGTTCAAGCAGTACCACTGCACCGGCGCCGACGGTGTCGTTAGGGAAGGCAACTCGCTTCACATCACAATCGAGGAGGGCAACACCGGGGTCACGTGTCTATTCAAGAACGAACCCAAGGATGTCCCGCCCCCGGTCGTGTGCGGCGAGGGCTCGATCGACTTCGGTGATCTGCCGTTGCTCAACCAGAACAACGAGCGGCAGTACAGCGACTTCTTCGGCCACATCGCACCGGGCGTGTACAACATCTCGCTCGTCTCGTCCGACCCAGGACATGCGGCCGGCCATCAGCCCGAACAGACCGCCGAGAGCTGGAGGCTCCAGTACCGCGACGAGTCAACCGGAAACTGGGTCGACCTGACCCCGAACACACCGGACCTGCCAATCGATCTGGTCACACAGACCTACGTCGACATCGCCACTGGGGTCACCATCCCCGCCGGCGTGATCGCACTGCGTGCCCAGCATGCGCGGAGCGGCACCAACATCAACTCGGTCATCGCCGATTGTGCGATCCTCGAGATGAAGGCGCCGCCCCCGCCAGTGGAACCGCCGCCCGAGCCACCGGCACCCGAGTGCGCAGCTGATGCGATCGGCTTCGACGGGTTTGTGTTCATGAACCGTGACGGCCGCCGTGTGAACACCTACGCCCGCAACATCGCACCGGGTGAGTACGCAGCGAGCTCGATCACCGAGGACCTCGGTCACGCTCCGGGCCACCAGACCCTCCAGACCGAAGAACAGGTCAGGTTCGTGTTCCTCGACGCCGACGGCGCAGTGGTTGCTGTGTCTGGCTACACAGACGATGTTCCTACCGAGGTGACGAGCACCTACAGCGACCTCGGAGTGATCGATCTGATGCGGCCGGTGACACACATCAGGGTCGAACACATCAACGTCGGCCAGATCAACTCGGTCACGGTCAAGTGCCTGAACCTCAACCTCATCAAGGCGGCTGAGGGCACTACGCCCCCGGTCGAGGCCCCGGAGAACCCGGCACCCGAGGAGATCGTCGCTAAGGAAGAGGAGTCGACTCCGCCCAAGGAGGACGACGAGCAGCCGGTAGAGGAAGCTGAAGACGAGCAGCCTCCACCCGACGAGCCACCCGAGGAGAAGGCAGAGGCTTCCGGGCCCGAAGCCTCCGAAACAGCCCCAGCTGTCGAAGAGGCCCCGGTTGAGGAAGAGGCGCCCGCCGAGGAGACCGTCGAAGAGGCTCCCGCCGAGGAGGAGGAGACCCCCGAAGCGGAGGCTCCGACCGAGGAGGCCGAGGCCTCTCCAGAAGCCGAGGAGGCAGCCACCCCGGAGGCCTGATAGGCCGCAGACACCGCAAGCACCGACGATGCCCCGCACACCCCTCGTGCGGGGCATCGTCGCGTCAACACACGATCTGTCGCTGCGAGGATCCAAATGGCCCAATCGCGCGAAAAGTGGTTGAAGATACCCCTCCAACTTCACAGAGTGGTATTCGAGTGTTACTGTCGCTCTTGGCGGTGGGGACAGGCACATCCCCTGATGAGGCGACTACGCACTGTGAATAGTGGCGTCGCAGTGCGTTCTCATCCGGGCGGCGATGAGGGAGTAAAACCAGATGAAGACCCGTATTGCACGGTTCGGACATTTCGACTCAGACGAGTCGGTGACCCGGAAGCGTCGCTCGCAGCGACGCTTCTTGCGCGCCCGCAAACTCGTCTCGCTCCTATCGCTCATAGCGGTTCTCGGCGCGACCCTCGTGGCCGCAGAGACTGCGTTCGATATTGCTACCGACGGTGGCGATGAGGCTGCGGCGGCCCACATCCTTACCGACGAGAACGGTCAGGACGATGAACCTGGTCAGAAGGACCTCACCGGCCTCAGCATCACCGGCAACACCGTCACGTGGATGTGGGACGAGACCGGATGGTCGGGCAACAATACGGGCGATGCATGCGCGCTGTATGACACCAACGGCAATGGCCTTGCCGACTTTGCCGTCTGTGTGACCGTTGAAGACGATCCCGCGACGCAGGCCGCCAACAGTCCACGGATCTACACCTGCAACGACAGCCGCGCTGATCGTTGCGCCGGTGACTCGCTCGTTCAGGGTCCGTACGGCACGACTTGTTCGGTTGTCATCGCCGACGGACAGAACGGCAACCCTGAACCGGCCTTTCACGATGACGACACCGATGGCGACGGGGACACGCAGGCCACCTGTGTGGTTGACCTGAATGACGTCGGTGGTGGTTCGTCCGATTTGTTGAATACGTGTTCGTATCCATCCCAGCAACCGAATAGTGACCCGTCGGATTGTGTGTTCATTCCACGTGAAGCGTTCGTCGAATTGGTCAAGGATGTCGATCCCGATGGCGAGCTGGGCACGTTCGACTTCGTATTCGACGATGGCGATCCGCTGACGAGCGATCCAGCACCGTCGCTGACGACGTCTACAGAGATCTCAGAGATCGTCCCGGTCGTCGATGGCGAGCCCTACACGATCGTCGAGACAATTCCAGAGGACTGGGAGCTCGTCTCTGTGGAGTGCGTCGACGGAAACGGCAACACCGTGGGCTCCCCGATCACCGATGGTGTCTCCCTCACGGTCCCGAACCTCGCGACCTATACCTGCACGTTCACCAATACTCCGTCGGGAGTTGAGCTGACGCTGACCAAGATCGTCGACGGCGGCCCGGCATCGGCGAGCGATTGGGACCTTTCCGCTGCTCTCCAGGGTGGCGGCACCTTCGACTACCCCGACGGCGGCGGCAACACCGAAGCGGTCGAGCCCGGAACCTATGACCTGGCTGAGATCGCTGATCCGGACAGCCCAGGCACCGACTTCATCGACGACTACACCGCGGGTGCCTGGGAATGTGACGGCGGAATCCTCAACGGTTCGGAGCTGACGCTTGCGGCCGGCGATGAGGTCTCCTGCACGATCACGAACACCTTCGTTCCCGATCCCGGTGTCGATGTCGTCAAGGAGCTCGTGTCGAATGATGACGAGGACGGATCCGGCACGGTGTCTGTCGGTGACACGTTGCATTACACAATCACGGCGACGAATACGGGCAACACGACCGAGACGCTCAATGTTTCCGATGATCTGACCGGTGATTCGACGCAGTGTGTCGATGTTGCGCCTGGTGGGACCTGTGTGTTGGAGACGACCTATGAGGTGTCTCAGGCCGATGTGGATGCAGGTGTGATCAACAACATCGGCGAAGTCTGCATCGAAGGGTCTGACCCCGAGATATGTGACACCGACCCAGAGGTCGTGAATCCTCCACAGGCGCCCGGTATCGAGGTTGACAAGGCTTTGGTCGACGACGCCGGTCCTGATGGCAACGGTGATGGTGATGACGAAGCGGGTGATGTCATCCATTACACGGTGACGGCGACGAACTCGGGCAACACGACCGAGGACATCACGGTGACCGATTCGATCGGTACGCCGGACAGCATTCAGTGTCTGGCTGTTGCGCCTGGTGGGACGTGTGTTCTCGAGACGAGCTACACGATCACCCAGCCTGATATCGATTTCGGCAGCGTGGTCAACGTGGGCGAGGGCTGCATCGACGGCGCCGATCCTGCGATCTGCGACGACGACACGGTCACCGTGCCGTTCGATCAGACGCCGGGTATCGAGGTTGACAAGGCTTTGGTCGACGACGCCGGTCCTGATGGCAACGGTGATGGTGATGACGAAGCGGGTGATGTCATCCATTACACGGTGACGGCGACGAACTCGGGCAACACGACCGAGGACATCACGGTGACCGATTCGATCGGTACGCCTGACAGCATTCAGTGTCTGGCTGTTGCGCCTGGTGGGACGTGTGTTCTCGAGACGAGCTACACGATCACCCAGCCTGATATCGATTTCGGCAGCGTGGTCAACGTGGGCGAGGGCTGCATCGACGGCGCCGATCCTGCGATCTGCGACGACGACACGGTCACCGTGCCGCTTCCTCAGGATCCTGGTGTCGATGTGGTCAAGAACCTGACGTCGAATGATGACGAGGATGGTTCGGGTTCGGTCACTGTTGATGACACGTTGCATTACACGATCACGGCGACGAATACGGGTAACACGACTGAGACGTTGGTTGTTTCTGATGATCTGACTGGTGATTCGGTGACGTGTGTTGATGTTGCGCCTGGTGGGACCTGTGTGTTGGAGACGACCTATGTGGTGACCCAGGCCGATGTTGATGCTGGTGAGATCGTCAACGTTGGTGAGGTCTGCATCGAGGGCACCGACATCTGCGACGAAGACCCCGAGGTTGTTGAGCCTCCGACCGATCCTGGTGTTGAGGTGGACAAGGTGTTCACGTCGAATGATGACGAGGATGGTTCGGGTTCGGTCACTGTTGATGACACGCTGCATTACACGATCACGGCGACGAATACGGGTAACACGACCGAGACGTTGGTTGTTTCTGATGATCTGACTGGTGATTCGGTGACGTGTGTTGATGTTGCGCCTGGTGGGACCTGTGTGTTGGAGACGACCTATGTGGTGACCCAGGCCGATGTTGATGCTGGTGAGATCGTCAACGTTGGTGAGGTCTGCATCGAGGGCACCGACATCTGCGACGAAGACCCCGAGGTTGTTGAGCCTCCGACCGATCCTGGTGTTGAGGTGGACAAGGTGTTCACGTCGAATGATGACGAGGATGGTTCGGGTTCGGTCACTGTTGATGACACGCTGCATTACACGATCACGGCGACGAATACGGGTAACACGACCGAGACGTTGGTTGTTTCTGATGATCTGACTGGTGATTCGGTGACGTGTGTTGATGTTGCGCCTGGTGGGACCTGTGTGTTGGAGACGACCTATGTGGTGACCCAGGCCGATGTTGATGCTGGTGAGATCGTCAACGTTGGTGAGGTCTGCATCGAGGGCACCGACATCTGCGACGAAGACCCCGAGGTTGTCCCAACCGCTCACTTCACCGGTATCAAGATCGTCAAGAAGACGGTCGGCGGCAACGGAACCTTCAAGTTCAGCTCCCCCGATGATGAAATCGGTGAATTCGAGCTCACGACGGTCGGCGGCGAAGCCAGCTCCGACGTGTTCACGGTAGAAATCCCCGACACCTACACGGTGAGCGAGGACGTCCCGAGCGGGTGGGCTCTTACGAGCGCAGACTGCGAGGGAGCGGACAGTGACCTCGACGGCAACGTGCTGTCGATCGAGGTCGGCGATCCGTCCGATCCGGTGACCTGTACGTTCACGAACACGAAGAAGACCGCTGGTTTGACCATCGTCAAGAAGACGAAGGGCGGTGCGGGGACCTTCGAGTTCACCTCACCCGACAGCCAGATCGGCGACTTCTCTCTCACGACGACCCGTGCGGGCGACCGCGGAACCGATTCGGAGACCTTCGAGGTCGACATTCCGGACACCTACACGGTGACCGAGAATGTCCCGAAGGGTTGGAAGCTGACGAACGTCGACTGTGTCGGCTCCGACGAGTGGAGCAGGGACGGCGACACGCTGAACGTGTATGTGCCCGACCCGACCGAAGGTGTCGTGTGTACCTTCACCAACAAGGTCCAGAAGGTCGACGTCAAGATCGTCAAGCTGACCAAGGGTGGTGATGGCACATTCGGGTTTGCCAGCGACAAGGACAAGCAGATCCCGGCCTTCGAGCTGACGACCGACAAGGGCATGGCCATGGAGACCTTCCGGGTCCGCCCTGGCAAGTATGCGGTGAGCGAGATCAGCATCCCGGCCGACTGGAATCTGACCGGCATCGAGTGCGAGGGCGGCGAGTTCATCGCCGACCTCGGCAAGGGCACGGTGATGTTCGACGTCGCTATCGGATCCGACGGCGTGAAGTGCACGTTCACGAACACGTACACGCCGCCGCCGATGGAGTGCACCGAGGACTCGATTGAGTTCGGCGACTACCGACTCTTGAACCGTGACGGCGATGACCGGATCACGATCGACTACGCGGTGGCTCCGGGCGAGTATCGGATCACGCTGGTGTCGTCCGATCCGCTACACGAGCCTGGGCGTCAGCCTGAGCAGATGAACGAGCAGTGGAAGCTGCAGTTCCTCGACGCAGCCGGCAATGTGGTCTACGAAACGCCGATCACGACCGATCTGCCCGACGCCGACACGATGATCGTCGATTTCGACATTGCAACCGGCGTGCAGATCCCCGACGGTGTCGTGCAACTGCGTGCCCAGCACGCTCGCATCGCAGCGAACATCAACTCGATCATCCCCGACTGTGCGATCCTTACTCAGACCGGTGGGCCAGTCGATCCTCCGCCTCCGCCTCCGCCACCACCTGAGCCGGTGTGTCGTGCGGGTGCGATCGGGTTCGACGGCTATGTGTTGATGGATCGGGCGGGTCGTGAGACCTACACCGTCACAGCGGCGGTCGAGCCAGGCATCTACGCAGTGTCGGCTGTGACGGGCGATCCGTTGCACGAGCCGGGCAAGCAGCCATGGCAGACGACCGAGCAGGTCACGTTCCAGTTCCTCGACGCGGCGGGCAACGTCGTGGCCGAGACGATGGCGACCGACGACGTGCCGACCGACGACCTGTCGATCTACACCGAGCTCGACCGAGCGTTGGAGATCCCCGAAGGCGTGACGCACATCCGTGCGCACCATGTCCTTCAGGGTGACATCAACTCGGTGGTCGCCGAGTGTCTGATGCTCGATCTGTTGCAGAAGACCGACCCCATACCGGAGCCGGTCGAGGTCACCAACCCGGCACCGGAGGCCGAGGCCAAGGAGTCCGACGCGATTCCCGAGCCCGCGACCCCGGTCGATCAGCCGGATCCAACGGAAGAGCCCGAACCAGTTCTTCCCGAGGACGAGATTGCCGAGGCCGGCGAGGAAGAGGTTGTCGAGCCGCCGGCTGAGGCTGCACCAGAAGCTGAGGTCGCCGAAGAAGCACCAGCGGCTGATGAAGCAGGCGAAACTCCCGGTGGCGAACCTCCAGCAGAGGTGACGGTGGTCGAAGAAGCACCACCCGCCGAAGCCGAGGTCGTCGTCGAGGAAGCCCCGGCCGAGGCACCTGCTGAAACCCCGGCCGAGGCATCCACGGAAGCTCCGGCCGAGGCACCTGCCGAGGGCGCCGAGGCGTAAGAACCCTCCAATGCAATGAACCACAGTGCCAGGGGGCCACGCGGAAACCCGGTCTTCGCCAAGGGTGCCCCTTTGGGTTAGCGGTGACGAGCTTCGCCGCTGCCCTCTTCCGCTAACCCCCTAGGCACCGGAGACCGGTGCCAGGCACTGGTTTTGGCTGTCACACGCCGGGTGCATCATCTAGTCATGGTGTTCGGTCGGCGGTGCCCTGTGTGTCTACGCCCTGGTGCGGCTCCCTGCGCACGGTGCATCGAGCGATTCGACGAGGCTGGCGAGGTCCAAGCGCCGCCCGGCTGTGATGACCTCGTCGCGCTGGTGCGCTACGAGGGCGCGGGGCGAGAGCTCGTGCGAGCGATCAAGTATCGGGGCCACCGCGACGCTCTCGACTGGGTAACGGGTGCTCTCGCCCTCCAGCTTCCGGCACTCGACTCGGATGCCGTCGTCGCTTGGGTCCCCGCCTCGGTGGCTTCGCGACGGCGCAACGGGTTCGATCATGCCGAGAAGCTGGCCCGGCGGCTTGCACGCCAGATCGGACGACCGGCTCGGCGTCTGCTGTATCGGACATCGCGGGAGTCTCAGGTCGGGCGCAGCGCAGCCGACCGCCGCGGCGGCGTCGAGCTGACGGCGAGTGTCAGAGCGCCGAACACGGTCCTGCTAGTCGACGATGTGGTCACAACCGGGGCGTCCATCGCGTCGGCGGCGCGAGCCCTTAGGCTCCGTGGCACATCGACCGCCATCGCTGCGGTCGTCGCGGCGACGCCCGAACGCGTCGGCGTGGCAGCGGGTCACGAATCCGGTGCACACTAGGGATACATACGCGGCCGCGCGGTCGCGGTTCGAAAGGAGTGCCATGGAAGTACGGGTCAGTACTCGCAGGGTTGACCTCGATGCAGATTTCTCTGCTCTGGTCGAGGAGAAGATCAACCGGCTCGACCGATTCGTGAAGGGTCTGGACCGTGCAGAAGTGCACTTTGCCACCGACCGACACCACCGGCAATCCGACAAGAAGGATCTCTGTGAGATCACAGTCACCGGTCACGGTCACCACGTGCGCGCAAAGGTCGAAGGTCCCGACGAGGCGGTTGCGTTCGATCGAGCACTCGCCCGGGTCGAACGCCAGATGCGAAAGCTCAAGACCCGACTCCAGAAGCGCTACCGGGGCAACGGCGAGACGATCCGGGTCGAGAATGGCAGCGAAGCTGTCGACGAAGGCGTCCTCGCTTCAGGGGTTGCCGTCGAGGAGGCAGACGAAGACATCCTGAAGATCGTGAAGGCGAAGCGGTTCGAGGTCGACACGATCACCCCGCAGGACGCCGCAGAACGTATGGATCTCGTCGACCACGGCTTCTACTTCTTCCGAAACTCCGAAACCGACCGTGCCGCAGTGGTCTACCGCCGCGACGACGGCGACGTCGGCCTCATCGACGACGTCGGCTAGCGGTTTCGTTGCCGAACCACATGGGTGTCAGGCACCGAGCTCACAAACCCACTTGGACCCAGATCACTTGGAGCTCGGTGCCTGACACTGCGATTGGGTTGCGCGACGAAACCCTAGACTTGTCGGTTCATGGGAATGTTCGACCGACTCCTCAAGACCGGTGAGGGCCGCAAGGTCAAAGCCCTCCAGGCACTCGTGCCCGACATCGCCGCGCACGAGTCCGAGCTCCAGAGGCTCTCCGACGACGAAGTGCGCGCAAAGACCGGCGAATTCCGCAGTCAGCTCGACCGTGGCGCCGAGCTCGACGACCTGCTGATCGAGGCGTTCGCCGTCGTCCGCGAAGCGTCGAACCGGGTCATCGGGCAACGTCACTACGACGTCCAGATGATGGGTGGCGCCGCCCTGCACCTCGGCTGGGTCGCCGAGATGAAGACCGGTGAGGGCAAGACGCTCGTCTCCACTCTGCCCGTCTACCTCAACGGTCTCAACGGCCGTGGTGTTCACCTGGTCACCGTCAACGATTACCTCGCCAGCCGCGACGCCGAATGGATGGGCCAGATCCATCGCTGGCTCGGGCTCAGCGTCGGCCTCATCGTCCCCGACCACCGCGACGCCGCGCACAAGCGTGCCCAGTACGCCTGCGACATCACCTATGGCACGAACAACGAGATGGGGTTCGACTACCTGCGCGACAACATGGCGATGACCCGTGACGCTCAGGTTCAGCGCGGCCACGTCTACTGCATCGTCGACGAGATCGACTCGATCCTCATCGATGAGGCACGAACGCCGCTCATCATCAGCGGGCGTGTCGCCGACGCCGCCAAGCTCTACTACACCTTTGCCGGCGTGGTCAGAGGCCTGCGACGTGACGTCGACTATGACGTCGACGAGGAAAAGCGCATCGTCGCCATCACCGAAGAGGGCGTGCATGCGGTCGAAAAGGCGGTTGGGGTCGACAATCTCTACGACGACGCATCCTCGAACCTCGTGCACCAGCTGCAGGTCGCTCTGAAGGCCAAGGAGCTCTACAAGCGCGACAAGGACTACCTCGTCACCAACGGCGAGGTGAAGATCGTCGACGAGTTCACCGGTCGGGTGCTCGACGGGCGGCGCTGGTCGGAAGGACTCCACCAGGCCGTCGAAGCCAAAGAGGGCGTGAAGATCAAAGAGGAAAATCAGACCCTCGCCACGATCACACTCCAGAACTACTTCCGCATGTACGAGAAGCTCGCCGGCATGACCGGCACGGCACAGACCGAGGCCTCCGAGCTCATGGCCACCTACGGCCTCCAGGTCGTGCCGATCGCCACCAACAAGCCGGTCATCCGCGAGGATCACGCCGACCTCATCTACAACTCCGAAGAGGCCAAGTTCCGAGCGCTCACCGAGGACATCCTCGAACGCCACGCGAAGGGTCAGCCGGTTCTGGTCGGCACCGTGTCGGTCGAGAACTCCGAGAAGCTGAGCCGGTTCCTCGAAAAGCGCGGCGTGCCCCACGAGGTGCTCAATGCGAAGCAGCACACACGCGAGGCCGACATCGTCACCCAGGCGGGACGTCTGCACGCGGTCACCGTCGCCACCAACATGGCCGGTCGCGGCGTCGACATCCTCCTCGGCGGCAATCCTGAGGGCCTAACCGAGCGCGACCTCGCAGCCGAGGGGCTCGAGCCCGGCACCGAGGAATACGAGAAGCGCTACGGGGACCTGTTCGCCAAGTACGAGGCGCAGTGTCAGGCCGAGGGCGACGAGGTCCGCAAGCTCGGCGGGCTCTACGTTTTGGGCACCGAACGCCACGAGAGTCGTCGCATCGACAATCAGCTGCGCGGCCGGTCGGGGCGCCAGGGCGACCCGGGGGCGAGCAGGTTCTACCTTTCGGTCGACGACGACCTCATGCGGCTCTTCGCCACCGGGGCGATGGAATGGGTCATGAACAGGGCCCTGCCCGACGATCAGCCGATCGAGCACAAGATGGTCACCAAGGCCATCGAACGAGCACAGACCACCGTCGAGCAGCGCAACGCCGAAACCCGCAAGAACGTGCTCAAATACGACGAGGTCATGAACGAGCAGCGCAAGGTCATCTACCAGCGCCGCGATCAGATCCTCGACGGCGCCGACCTGCGCGAGGAGGCGCTCGAATACCTCGCCGAGTCGGTCGACGGAGTCATCTCCACCTACTGCGTTTCCGAGCACCGCGAAGAGTGGGACGTCGAGTCGCTCCACGCCGACGTCACGCAGTTCTGGCCGTCGGACATCACCGTCGATGACCTCGATGCCTGTAGGTCCACCGATGCGATCTATGAGCTGTTGATGACCGAGGCGACCGCGCTCTACGAGGCTCGCGAGGAAGAGCTCACCCCCGACGTGCTCAGGCAGGTCGAGCGCCAGCTCATGCTCCGCATCATCGACCAGCGCTGGCGTGAGCACCTGCGGGAGATGGATCATCTGCGCGACGGTATTCACCTCCGGGCGATGGGGCAGAAGGACCCGGCAACCGAGTGGCAGCGCGAAGGCTTCGAGATGTTCGGCACGATGATGACCGGCATTGCACAGGATTTCGTGAAATACGTCATGCATGTGCAGGTGAAGGTCGACGGTCCCGCCGGCGAGAGCGACTCATCGGTAGTCGACGTCGCCGAATCGAAAGCCGATGCAGCCGCGCCTGGAGCCGCCGGCGAGGAGGTCGCCGACCTGGGCGGGGCGCCTGAGATCGTCGAGGAAAACGAGCCTGCCGCGAACACCCCTGTCGTGAAGACCGAATGGGAGAAGACTCCGCGCAACGCACCATGCCCTTGCGGGAGCGGCAAGAAGTTCAAGCAGTGCCACGGCCGGAAATGACGATGGCCCGAGATGGGTGAATTCAGCGAGCAGATCGCTGCGTTGAGGACCCGGCTCAGCGAAGCCGAGCAATACCTCGTCATCGACGAGATCGAGAAACGCCAGCCTCGCCTGGAAGCCGAGATGTCTCGGCCGGATCTCTGGGACGACGCCGACGAGGCTCGCCGCGTCCAGACCGAGCTCGCCGCTATCAACGACGACCTCGAGATCCTCTCCTCGCTGAGCGGCATGATCGACGATGCCGAAACGCTGGCCGAGCTGGCCGACGAGGAGGACGACCAGTCGGTCTCCGCCGAGATCGAGGAGATCATCGCCGCTGCGTCGGCGCGCTTCGACGACCTCGAGCTGCGAGCGCTGTTCACCGGCGAGTACGACGATCACGACGCGGTGTGTCACATACAGTCCGGCGCCGGCGGCACCGACGCCCAGGACTGGGCCGAGATGTTGTTGCGCATGTACAGCCGTTGGGCCGAGACCCGGGGGCTCGAGATCGAGCTCGACGCGATCCAGGAAGGCCAGGAGGCCGGCATCACCACGGCCGAGTTCATCGTCAAGGGTCGGCATGCCTATGGGCGGATGCGTAGCGAACACGGCACGCACCGACTGGTCCGCATCTCGCCGTTCAACAACCAGGGCAAGCGCCAAACCGCGTTCGCGTCTCTCTACGTCGCACCGTTCTTCGACGCGGTCGACGATGAGATCGAGATCGACGAGACCGAACTGCGAATCGACACCTATCGCTCGTCGGGAGCCGGTGGCCAGCACGTCAACGTCACCGATTCGGCGGTCCGCATCACCCATCTTCCAACCGGCATCGTCGTGTCGTGTCAGAACGAGCGCAGTCAGCATCAGAACAAGGATCGGGCCATGCAGATCCTCGCTTCGCGACTGTTGGACCTCGAACACCAAAAACGCGAAGACGAGGTTGCCGAGATCTCGGGCGACCGCACGACGGCCGACTTCGGCAGCCAAATTCGCTCCTACGTCATGCAGCCCTACACGATGGTCAAGGATCTTCGCACAGAGTACGAAAGCGGCAACATCGACGGCGTTCTCGACGGCGATCTCGACCCGTTCATGGAGGCGTACCTGCGGTGGCAACGCGCTGAAGTCGCCTCCTGAGCACTCCCGCTCAGAAGGGCTTGGCGTGACATCGATACGCCGATCGCGGCTGATACTCTTGCCTCCTCACGTGGCGTGAGCCCCCAGCCGTGCCCAAGGACCGTCCTGCATGATCAAGCTCGAGAACGTCACGAAGGTCTACAAGGGCGACGTCGTCGCCGTACGTGACGCAGACATCGAAATCGACAAGGGCGAGTTCGTCTTCCTCGTCGGGCCGTCCGGGTCGGGCAAGTCGACGCTGATCCGGCTGCTCAACAAGGAAGAGGTCCCCGACCGCGGCAAGATTTACGTAGCCGGCAAGGACATCGCGAGCCTCAGTTCTTGGAAGGTGCCGCTGCTGCGCCGCAACATCGGGTGTGTCTTCCAGGACTTCAAGCTGCTGCCGAAGAAGACCGTCTCGGAGAACGTGGCGTTTGCGCTCGAGGTCATCGGCCGGCCCCGACACGTCATCGACAAACAGGTACCGGCAATCCTCGAGCTCGTCGGTCTCAGCCAGAAGATGGACCGGTTCCCCGACGAGCTCTCCGGCGGTGAGCAACAGCGCGTTTCCATCGCCCGCGCGTTCGTCAACCGTCCGCTCATCCTCCTCGCCGACGAGCCGACCGGAAACCTCGATCCGGCGACATCGGTTGGCATCATGCGCCTCCTCGACCGCATCAACCGCACGGGCACGACAGTCGTCATGGCGACCCACGACCGGGGCATCGTCGACACGATGCGCAGGCGCGTGCTCGAGCTCGACAGGGGCATGGTCGTTCGCGACGAGGCCCGCGGGGTCTACGAATGAGCGCAGACCCGACGAGCAGGGGCCGATGCCGATGGCGATGAACGTTGGCTACATCGCCCGCGAGACCACGACGAACCTTTGGCGAAACGCAACCCTCACCATCGCCTCGGTGCTGACGATCGTCGTCTCGTTGTCGCTGTTGGGTTCGGCGCTTCTCACCCGCGACGCGGTCGACAATGCGACCGAGCGGTGGGAAGAGGGCATCGAGATCATGCTCTGGATGAATCCCGATGCCACTCCCGAACAGGACGACTCGATTCGCAAGACGCTCGACGAGAGCCCAGCTGTGAAGTCGTGGGTGCACGTCGACCAGGCCGAAACCTACGAGGAATTCAAGCAATACTTCGCAGAGCAGCCACAGCTGCTCGAAAGCGTCGAAGCATCCGACCTTCCTCCGTCGTACAGGGTCGTGCCCGTCGATCCCGATCCCGACGCGATCGACGAGCTCGCATCGACCTTCCGCGACCGACCCGGGGTTCGCGACGCGGTCTCTGCCGACGAGGTCATCAAGGAGATGCAGCGCATCGGGTCGCGCATCGGCGACGTGGCGCTCGGCATGGCGATCGTTGTGCTCGGCATCGGCCTGCTGCTCACGCTGAACACGATCATCATGGCCATCGGATCGCGCCGGCGTGAGATCGAGGTCATGAAACTCGTCGGCGCCACCAACTGGTTCATCCGGATCCCGTTCATCCTAGAAGGCGTCGTGTTCGGCGTCGTCGGTGCGTTGCTGGCGATCGGATCGCTCAAGTTGTTCGAGGAGTACATCATCAATGCACTCAACTCCTCGACGACGATCGTGTTGTTCGCCGGCTTCGATGTGACCGCCGCCGAGTTCTCCCGCACAGCGATCATCATGGTCATCGCAGGCGTCCTCGTCGCCTCCATCGGATCGGGGATCGCGGTCAGCCGCCATCTCGACGTGTGATATTCGCCGCGGGCGCTGCAATCCGCTCAACTGGGCCGTGCGAAGTGCCGATGAAAGGTTGTGCGAACTGGCGTCGGAACCCGGGCGGTCGTGGCGGTCCTGTGCGCCCTCGCGCTCGTAGTTCCGGTAGCCGGAGCCCAAGAGCCGACCACGACGACGCCCACCAGTCCGCCGACATCCGGCTCGACCCCCCCGCCTGCGCCGACCACGACCAGCGCACCGGCATCGACCGTCGCCCCCGCGCCTCCACCGGCCGAACCCACGCCGCCGACAACTGAGACGCCGGCCCCGCCGCCCGGCCCGACACCCGAGGAGATCGAGGCTCTGCGCCGACTCCAAGAACAGTACGACGAGGCGGTCGCGGCCGAGTCGTTGATCCTCGCTGAATACGAGTTGTCGATCGCCGAACAGGAACGGCTTTCAGCGGAGATCGAATCGGTGACGAAGAAGATAGAGCGAACCTCGGCGAGGCTCGAGCAGAAGCGTCTCGCCGCAGCGAGCGCCGAAGCGGTCGCGACCCGAATCGAAGTCGAACTCGAAGAGCGGCGTTCGCAGATGGCCGAGGCGAGGTTCAGGCTGCGTCGCCAATCGGTTGACTCCTTCGTGATGGGGGAGAACCTCGCTCTCGAAGCCTTTCTCGGCGCCGACAACGCCACCGAAGCGATGCTCGTCAGCGAATTCTCGAAGGCGATCGTCGACAAGCAAACAGCGAACATCGAAACGGCCGAGCGTCTCGAGGCCGAGATCGAGTCGTTGTCGGCCGAGGTGTCCACGGCCCGAGCCGAAGCACAGGCTGAGCGCGAGAAGGTCGCCGCGGCGTCGCGCCGCTTGCGGGCTCAGCGCGAGGAGCTCGACGTGCTTCACTTCATCGTGGGTGTCGAGGTCACCGAGCAAAGGACGCGGCTCTCCCAGATCCAGAACAGGAAGCGAGATTTTGAGGCAAGGCTCAACGCCCTCGAGGCCGACTCCGACGGTGTCGCAGCGGTGCTCGTCGAGTGGCAGGCAGAGCAGGAGGCAGAACCGGCGGGGCGGCTTCTCCCTCCTCTCGGCGATATCCGATCAGGTTCTGGGTTCGGACCGCGGGTGCATCCGATCTTCGGCAGTGTTCGCATGCACAACGGCCTCGACATGGGTGCACCGTCGGGCATGCCGATCCGCTCGGTCGCTGACGGAGTCGTCGTCATGGCGATGGCCCGGCAGGGCTTCGGCAACGTGATCGTCATCGATCATGGCGGTCGGATCGCGTCGCTCTACGCACACCAGAGCGCCTTCGAGGTCGGCTTCGGTGAGGAGGTGGTGGAGGGGCAGATCATCGGCTACGTGGGATCGACTGGATACAGCACCGGACCGCACCTCCATCTAGAGTTGCGCTCGTTTGGCAAACCGATCAACCCGGCTCCATACGTGGACTACACCCGCGAGGTCGACTGCGAATACCTGATCGACTCCGATCACCCCGCCGACGTCGAACTCCTCGACACCCGCGAGGATTGCTTGATCCTGACGACCGCCGAGTAGGACGCGGGGACAGACCCCCTGTCCTACTCTCCGCGGTAGTGTCCCCCGAAGATCGATGACGGGAGCGGCAATGGGTGAGAAGGTACGAGGGGTAGTTGCAAGGGCCGAAGGGGAACCGGTTTCGATCGAGATGATCGACGTGCCCGATCCAGGACCAGGTGAAGTCACGGTCAACATCCAGGCATGCGGGGTGTGTCACACCGACCTGCACTACCGGGAGGGAGCGATCAACGACGAGTTCCCGTTTCTGCTCGGCCACGAGGCCGCCGGAACGATCGACAAGATCGGGTCCGGGGTCAGCTCGGTCGAGCCAGGCGATTTCGTAGTCCTCAACTGGCGTGCGGTCTGTGGCGAGTGTCGCGCGTGTCGCAAGGGTCGCCCGCATCTCTGTTTCGAGACCCACAACGCGAGCCAGCCGATGACCCTCGACGGTGTTGCACTCTCGCCAGCGCTCGGCATCGGCGCATTCGCCGAGAAGACACTCGTCGCAGAGGGACAGGCGACCAGGGTCGATCCCGCGGCACCGGCACAAGCGGCGGGGCTCCTCGGATGCGGTGTCATGGCCGGTTTCGGAGCAGCCGTCAACACGGGCGAGGTCCAGCGCGGTGACTCGGTCGCGGTCTTCGGTTGCGGCGGGGTAGGCGACGCGGCCATCGCCGGCGCCGCGCTCGCCGGGGCCAGCACGATCATCGCTGTCGACCTCGATGCGAAGAAGCTCGAGTGGGCGAGAGACTTCGGCGCGACCCACACGGTCGACGCTTCCTCGACCGATGCGGTCGAGGCGGTGAAGGAAATCACGGGTGGCTTCGGGGCCGACGTCTGCGTCGAGGCGGTGGGCAATCCGGCCGTACTCGAGCAGTGCTTCTACGCCAGAGACCTCGCCGGCACCGTGGTGCAGGTAGGGGTCCCGTCGCCGGACATGAAAATGCCGTCGCTGCCCATGATCGACTTCTTCGGGCATGGCGGTGCGCTGAAGCCCTCCTGGTATGGCGATTGTCTGCCGAGTCGCGACTTCCCGATGCTCATCGACCTCTACCTTCAGGGCCGATTCGACCTCGACCGTTTCGTGTCCGAGACCATCGGCCTCGACGAAGTCGAGCAGGCGTTTCACAAGATGGAGGCAGGCGAAGTGCTCCGGTCGGTGGTCGTGCTGTGACAGCGCGTCTCGAGCACCTCGTCACCGCTGGGACGTTCAGCCTCGACGGCGAGGACTTCGATGTCGAGAACAACATCTGGATCATCGGCGACGATCGAGATGTGATCGTCATCGATGCAGCCCACGACCATGAACCGATCCTCGAGGCGATCGGCGATCGAAATCTCGTATCGATCGTCTGCACCCATGGCCACAACGACCACATAAATGCGGCAGCGGTTCTCGCCGACGAAACGGGTGCCCCCATACTGTTGCACACCGACGACACGATGCTGTGGGACGTCGTCTACCCAGACCGTCGCTACGACGGGTCTCTCGAGGATGGACACACGCTCGAGGTGGCGGGCGCCGACCTGACAGTGCTGCACACACCCGGCCACTCGCCGGGGGGATGTTGTCTGTCTTGGGACGCGCAGCGAATCCTGTTCAGCGGCGACACCTTGTTCAATGGAGGCCCGGGGGCGACCGGACGGTCGTTCTCCAGCCGTGAGCTGCTGGTCGACAGCATCGAGCGTCAGCTGATGGGACTTCCCGGGGAGACGGTCGTACACACCGGCCACGGAGACTCGACGACGATCGAGGCTGAGCGCACGAACCTCGGCTGACAACCGAGTCAGTCGAGCAAACCGATCAGCTCAACCTCGATGCGGCGGTTTTGCGCACGACCTTCCTCAGTCTCGTTCGACGCGACCGGCTCGGATTCGCCGCGGCCGATCGTTTCGAAACGGCTCTCGTCGATGCCGCGGAAGCTGATGTAGCGCATCACCTCGTCGGCGCGCTGTTTGGACAGAACCTTGTTGCTTTCGGCATCGCCGATGGCGTCGGTGTGTCCGATGATGCGCATTCGGACTTTCGGGTTCAGGTCCATCACGACAACGCCGAGGTCGAGGATCGGTGTGTACTCGGGGGAGAGGTCGGCGCTGTTGGTCTTGAAAAGGAACGGTTCGTCGACCGTTACGCGCCCGTCGGAGGCCTCGGGTGCGGTCGGATCGATCACGTAGTTGTCGATGACGTTGTCGGGGCCGATGACGGCTGCAGCCTTCTCGATGAACGCGTCGGCTTCCCCTCGTGTCCGCACCGCACCGACGAGATAGATCTTGCCTTGTCGGTATATCCCGCCGCGCTCGGGGATGTCGTCGGTTGGTGGCGGCTTGGCGGTGGTCGTGGTAGGCGGCGTGGTCGTCTCGGGAACCGTTGTGGGCGCCGCTGTGGTCGGTGTCGCGGTCGTGGGCGGCGAGGTCGTCTCCGATGCCGGTTCGGTCGAGCTGACCGCAGGCTCGGTGCTGGCCGGGGCTTCGGTCACCGTCGACGACGACGGATTGTCACCAAACGCCAGGGGAGTAGTCGGTTCGGGGTCGTCTCCACCGAGCGAGCTGGCGAGCAGCAGCCCGAGCAGCCCGAGGATGACGACGGCCGGGAGAACCACAAGCCAGCCGGGAATACGACGCCGGTCGTCGCCCTCGGGACGGATCTCCTCGATATCGCCTACGAGTGAAGGTGACTCTTTGGGCGTCGGCGAGCGAACGTCGAAGATGTTGTCGTCGCCGAAGTCGGGGTCGGCATCGTGGTTCGGCATGCGCACGTCTCCAATTGGTGTCTGCCCTTATGGTCGGCGCGTGTGCGTTGAACTCGATAGGCCATTTGGCCCAGATCGGTCGACTCAGCCCTCGGAGTCGACCTCCACTGTGACGTCCCAGACCGAGTCGGACAGCGAACGGTTGACGTCGTATCCCGACTCGTCGAACACTCGGAGCATGTGTCGGTTGTCGCCGAGCACCGATGCGGTGAGCTGGCGGTATCCGGCTTCGCGTGCGGCGTCGGCGAGCATGACGAGCAGCGCGGTGCCGATGCCGTTGCCCTGATAGCGGTCCTCGACCAGGAACGCGACCTCAGGGTCGGGTTGGGTCTCGGTGCGCATCCAGCGCCCTACGGCGATCACCTCGTCGTCGATCTCAGCGAGCAGAGCGAACCGGTCGTGGCCGTCTGTGTCGACGATCAGCCGCTTCTCAGCCTCGGTGGGAACGCGCCTGACCGTGAAGAACCGGTTGTGTATCGACTCGTCGGAGCAGCGGGCGCCCATGTCGAGAATCGCGTCGAGGTCGTCACGTGTGACCTCGCGGACTTCGGCGGTAGCGCCGTTGCGAAGTTCGATGGGGCGGTAGCGGGTCATTTGTCGATGCATGATCGTCTCCTGCTCACAACTGCTAACTGTAGCAAGCACTGCAAGCATTACAAGGGTGTCATTCGACACACGCAGGTCGGGTCAGACCAAAACCGCAGTGCCAGGCACCGCACAGCGGTGCCTGGCACTGGTTACTCGGGACCACTGTGAATCGGGAGAAACGGTCCGGCTTTGCCGGTCGTTTCGAACGGCGCCTGCGATCTGCGAATGAGGACGCGAAGCGTCCGAACTCGCAGCAAGTGACCGTGGAGCTGGGGGGAATCGAACCCCCGTCCGTCAAGTGAGCATCGAGTGCGATACGACCATTCCCGAGCGTGTGACTTCTGGCCGTCAAAGCTGCCGGGTCAGGTGGGCCACGAGGACCCTGCCACCGACGCTTTCGTCGGAGTCAACGGTCTTTCCCGTCGCCAGCGGTCTCTCCCTGCGGTCCTCCTTCGCTTCTGTTGCCGGGCTGCGATGGATTGGCCCCGTGCGCCGGTTAACCGGTCACGTTGACTCTTTCTACCTAATCGTTAGATCAGGCAGCGAGAGCGAGATCGTCCGTCTTGGCGTCTCTTTGGGTGCCCCGTTTAGGGAGTCTGAGCAACTCCGGTCGCACACGTCGATGAACGGTCTCAACGTCGAAACCGATCAGCCCCGTGAAGTTGTTGACCTCATCGTACCGCTCCCTAGCGACGCGGCACCAGCGTTTTCGCCTGCTGCTGTAGCCTCGGCCGATGCGCTGGGTGCGAATCGCGACCGTGATCGCCGTCATCGTCATCGCAGTGCTCCTCGCGATGGCGATACCGATACCCGATCGACCGGCGCTCGGCGACCAGGCTGTCGGCGGCGTCGTTCCTGCTGCGGCGGTCGCTACGACGACGTCCGTCGTGCCCGTCAGTCCGCCAACGACCGGGACGCCGGCGACCGACCGCTCTCTCGAACTCGTCGACGTGGTCGGCGGAGACATCGCAGCCAAGTCGGTGGTGGCGACCCCGACCGGGCTCGTCTTCGCCCAAAACATGATGTACCGACATTCAGTGACGGTGTATGACGCTCAGCGTCAATTGATCTCGACCATCGACGATACCGTCGACCTCGCGCAGTTCGGCATCGATGAAGGTGGCGTCGTGCAGGGCGCACCGGTCGAGGCTGCGCCAACGAACGACGGCCGATACGTGTACGTCTCGAACTACCACATGTTCGGCGAGGGCTACGGCGACGTGCCCGAGGACAGCTGCGATGACGACGACTCGGTCGACGACAGCTTCGTCTATCGGGTCGACGTTGAGACGCTCGCCGTCGACCAAGTGATTCCGGTTGGGGCGGTGCCCAAGTACCTGGCGGTGTCGCCCGACGACGAGACCCTCGTCGTCGCCAACTGGTGCTCCTACGACGTGAGCCTGATCGACACCGAGACCGGGTCGGAGCGCCGAAGGATCGAGATCGGACCGCATCCCCGCGGCATCGTCGTCGACGACGAATCGCAGACCGCCTACGTGACGGTCATGGGCGGGTCATCCATCGCGCTGGTCGATCTGGAAACAGGAGCGGTCGACACCATCGACGGAGTCGGCGATGCGCCTCGACACCTCGTCCTCGACCCCGCCGGAGACTTCCTGTACGTCACGCTCAATCGAGATCACCGCGTGGTGAAGCTCGACCTCACCAGTGGCGACGTGGTCGACAGCGTCGAGACCGGGCTCAACCCTCGCACCATGGATGTCTCAGCAGGAGGAGATGCCCTCTACATCGTCAACTACTCCTCGAACACGCTCGCGAAGGTACTCACCGACGACATGAGCGTCGTGCAGCGGGTCAACACCGGGAACCAGCCCATTGGTGTTGCCTACCACCCCGAGACCAGCGAGGTGTGGGTGTCGAACTACTCCGATGGCACGATCCAGGTATTCGCCGACCGCTGAGGACGCGTCGAGAAAATCCGGCAACCGTGTGGACATTCGGGGTCCGATGAACGTCTCCTAGGTATCGAGATGCAGTTCACACCCGACGATTCCGGCTTCGCAGCCTGGTATGGGCAAGAGGCGTCAAGGCTCTCGCATGCCGTCGCAGCGATGATCGGCGACGCGGCACTCGCCGAGGAGGCGGTCGCCGAAGCGTCGGCCAGGGCGTACTCGCGCTGGAAGCGGGTATCGGCGATGGACTCACCGAGCGGATGGGTCGTGAGGGTGTCGTTGAACATCGCCAAGAGTCGCTTCCGGCGCCTCGCAACCGCGCGGAGGAAGGCTCGCATGCTTGTGCCGGCAACCGAGATCGCGCCGCCGGAATTCGACGATCGCCTGTGGGGTCTGGTCGCGAAACTGCCAGAACGCTCCCGCCACGCCGTCGTGCTGCGCTACGTGGCCGATCTGCCCGAATCCGACGTAGCCGACGTGCTCGGCGTGACGCGCAGCACCGTCGCGACACTGCTGTCTCGAGCCCGTGGTCGGCTGCGCGAACAACTCGTAGGAGAGGACGCGTCATGAACGACGACAACGACTTCCTCCATTCGCTCCGGGTCGAACCAGGCGAAGCACCACCCCGCCCGCTCGATTCGGTCATTCAGCGAGGCAGCACGATTCGGACCCGGCGGCGGGCGCTGTTCGGCCTCGTTGCCGTTGGGGTGGCGGCTGCGGCCATCGCCATTGGTGCGGCGCTCAACGACGACGAGGGCACGATCGAGGTGCAGGAGCTCGAAACCCCGAAGACCGAGGTGCCCGACTCGCGGGACCCACGCGTCGGCCCGCCGGGTGAGGTTGCGCCGACGCTCGGAACGGACGGCGGGTCCAGCGAGTCGGGCGAAGGCGGGCCGACACGGGTCGTGTTTCCGGCGGGCGGTGTAGTCGAGGATCCCGGGTCGATTCTGCCCGCCGGCGCGGCGCCCATGGAGGGGGTGAACGCGATAACTCGCACGGCCGACGGAACGCTCTGGTTTGTCGATTCCACCGGTCGAATCCACAGTCGTGGTGTCGATGGCGAGTCCTGGGCCACTCGGGACGATGCTGAGACCTACCTCTCGATAGCAAGGTCCTCTGACGGATCGGTCGCCGTCGCCACCACAGCAACGGGCATATCCATCGACATGTCCAGTGGTGAGACTGTAGAGAACCCCGTCACGCCAGAGCGGATCGTTGCCGCAAATGGTCTGGTCGCCGAACTCATCGAACCCGATGTCGAGCGCGAGGAGCTCTCCGAGGCAGATCCACCATCGGTGACTCGCGTCAACGCGGGCGGTGCTGTCCGGGTTCTTGACGAAGGCGGCGCAGTAGTTGCGTCGTTCCCGTACGGAGGGTCGGCGGCGTTCGTTGTGGACCTCAACGACTTCGACGGTCGCAGACTCATGATGTCTCGCGGTCCCGAGGAGCCTGCTCAACCGTTGTGGGAATACGTCGTGGTCGACCTCGAGTGCCCCGAGTGCACAGAGACATTTGATGCATTTGCCGGCACGGCTGCGCTGTATGGGTCCGATGTGGCTGAACCGCCTGCGGTCGTCGCCGAGCAGCTTGGACTCTGTGCATCGTGGACCGACGACGAGCAACCCGATCCTGCGGACATGCCCCCGCTGCTCGCGGACGCCTTTCATCAACTCGCCCTCGGAGTCGCTCGCTGTGACGCCGACCAGCTTCGGCGCTCCGGACTCGACCCCGTATCGGTTGACGGCGCTGGGTGGCGCGCTGTTGCAGCCGCGCTAGCGGGGCCGTCGAGCCAAGAAGACGACAGTCTGGTTTGGGAGGGCTCGGCGGGCGGACGGGAAGCGCGCGTCGAGATGGACCTGGTGGCCGCGACAACGATCACCCTGACCGACGCGCCGGTGCCCGATCCGATCAATGTCGAATATGTCGAAGGAGGTGCCGTCGCCTGGGGTGAGGCGCCACAGGACGACATCGACCGCCTCGCCGAGGCGGTCGAGTCGCTCAAAGACCCCGAGGTGTTCTATCTGGCTCCGCGCCTCAACGCCGATGCAACGGCTGGTTCTCATGCGGGTCTCGACGCCCTGATCGCTCTGGTCACCGAGGGCCTGAGCCGGCCGGAGGTCGCAGAGGCCAGCGTGCAGCTCGATGGCAGTCGGATAACCGTATGGGCGTCGATCGATGGCGACGCCGACGAGTTCAGTTTCGATGAGGGCGAGGTTGGCGAGGCGCTCGACGCAGCTGCCATCGACTTCTCCGAGACGATCGAGTCGCCGGCGCTGACCGACACTGATCGGCAGATGGCGGACGCCCTCATCGAATTCGCCAAAGGAGACGATTCCGCGTTCGATCGTGTTGGGTTCGCGCCGGCGGTCCGGCTCACCCTGGGGTCCGACATAGCCGAACCAACCGAGGGCATAGAGCCTGGCGTCCGCTCGCAGTGGTCGATCGATGCCGAGGGTTTCCGCGCATACGTTGGACCGTTCTCCGCGCTAGAGCTCCTGGCCGACGCCGGCGCGACGACCGTTGACCTGGGTCCGCACCCGCACTGCGCTACATCTCCTGTCCCGCCGCCACCGTCGCTGGCGGGTCTACGGCGCGTCTCGATCCAGCCAGAACCGGATTCGATCGACTCCTGTAACAGCTGGTTCACCGTCGACGTCTACGTCGACGCCGAGGGATTCGTCCTCGCAGTCGGCCTCGACCTATACGAACCGTAGACAGGCCAAGCCAAACCAGTGCCAGGCACCGCTGCGCGGTGCCTGGCACTGGGTCGTCAGCGCCGTCGTCGGCCGTCCGCGATCGCGCGCTCTGCCTCGCGGTCGGCGTCGCGCCTGGCGATGTCCTGGCGCTTGTCATGTTGCTTCTTGCTGCGCGCGAGCGCGAACTCGAGCTTTGCCCGTCCGCCCTTGAAGTACAGACGGGTCGGTACGAGCGCGAGCCTGTCCTGGTCAACCCTGGCGCGGAGACGGTCGAGCTCGCTGCGGTGCAACAGAAGCTTCTTCCTGCGGCCGGGATCGTGCCCGAAAGCCGCATCGGTCGACTTCGAATACGCGGAGATGTGCAGCGACTGGACATAGAGCTCGTCACCGTCGAAGCGGCAGTAGGCATCGGCCAACTCGACCTTGGATTCGCGCAGCGACTTCACCTCGCTGCCGCGTAGCACGAGTCCAGCCTCGAACACGTCAATCAGCTCGAAGCTGCGTCGCGCGTCGCGGTTGGTGGCGACAACGGTGAGGCCGGGTTCGGGCTTGTTGGCCATGGGGCGGCGATCCTAACGCTGTTGGTCGTTGCGGCGTCGCGTGGCAGCATGTGCGCGGTGTCCGAATCCCACGTCATCGTCCCGAGCCGCGTCCACGACGAGATGGTCGCCCATGCCATCGCCGGGTTACCCAACGAGGCATGCGGGCTCTTCTCGGGAACGTTCGGCAGTTCGACGATCGAGCAGTTCCACCCGATGACCAACGTCGCCGAGTCACAGAAGATCTACGAGCTCGACAGCGCAGAGATGATGACGATCGAGCGAACCTGTGACGAACAGGGGCGGGCGCTGCTCGGCGTCATGCACAGTCACACGCACACGACCGGGTACCCGTCGCCGACCGATGTGGCCGACGCGGCGAAGTTCGACCCGTTCGGCTCTTGGGTATTCATCATCGTGTCGCTCAAACACGAGACCCCCGCGTTGCGGGCCTATCGCATTGTCGACGACGCGATCAGCGAGCGGCGCGTGGTCATCGACGGCCCCGGGTAGAATGTTGACTCGTTAGGTCGACAATTCGTCCGACCAGGCACGAGGCAATCAGTGACCGTCCATCGTTCCATCATCGATCTCATCGGCAACACGCCGGTCGTCGACGTCTCGTCGCTGAGTCCCAATCCGGATGTCTCGATGTACATCAAGCTCGAGGGGCAGAACCCTGCGGGTTCGGTCAAGGATCGCATCGCCAAGGCCATGATCGACGAGGCCGAGGCCGACGGCACCCTCACGCCTGGCCGACGCATCCTCGAGCCCTCGTCGGGCAACACCGGCATCGCACTCGCCATGATCGCCCGTACGAAGGGCTATCCGATCACGATCGTGTTGCCCGAGAACGTCAGCGTCGAGCGTCGGCAGATGCTCGAGCTGTTCGGTGCCGACATCGTTCCTTCTCCAGGTGAGGAGGGTTCGAACGGAGCGGTCCGTCGCGCCGAAGCGCTCGCCGACGAACACCCCGAATGGGCGTTTCTCTACCAGTACGGCAACGAGGCCAACCCGCGAGCCCACTACGAGGGCACCGGTCCCGAGATCCTTGCGGACGTTCCACACATCACGCACTTCGTCGCCGGACTCGGCACCAGCGGAACGTTGATGGGTGTGGGTAGGTACCTCAAGGAGAACAAACCGTCGGTGCAGATCCTCGCGGTCGAACCACCGTCGGGGGAGAAGGTCGAGGGGTTGCGCAGCCTCGACGACGGGTTCGTGCCTCCGATCTTCGACAAATGGGGCGGGTTCGATTTGCTCGACGGGAAACGCATCGTTCGGCCGATCGAGTCACTCGAATGGGTGCGGCGCCTGTCGAGCGAATGCGGGATCTTCGCGGGGATCTCTGCGGGGGCCGCCGCGGCAGGTGCAGCCCGGACCGCCGAGAAGATCGATTCGGGCGCGGTGGTCTTCCTAGCGGCCGATGCGGGATGGAAGTACCTGTCGACCGGCGCGTGGACCGACCCGATCGAAGAGGTCGCAGCCCGCGCCGATGAAATCATCTACTTCTGACCGAAATTGAGAGGATTAGCCGCGCATAGCGATGCTCATCCTCTCAATTTCGGTTGAATTGGTGTCGTGACGGGACGTCTGATCGCGGTCGAGGCCGTCGGAAGCGAGTGGTTCGTCGATCAGGTGGAGGCCGCCTGGGAATCGGGGGACGCGATCCTGCCCGTCGACCCACGGCTGCCGGCTGCCGCCCGCGAGGCCCTGATCGAGCGAATGCGGCCCGCGGTTCTGCGACACGAAGATGGCGCCGAGACACCGCTGCCGGAACCCGAGCCAGTCGCAGATGGCGATGCGCTCGTCATTGCGACGAGTGGTTCGAGCGGCGAGCCGAAAGGCGTAGTCCACACCCACGACAGCCTCATGGCATCGGCGGTAATCACGAGCAGGCACATAGGGGTCGATCCTTCGGTCGACCGTTGGCTTGCATGCCTGCCGCTCGCTCACATCGGGGGATTCGCCGTCGTCTCGCGAGCGCTCCTGACCGACACGCCCCTTACGGTCGCGCCCCGCCCCAGCGCATCGGCGATCGCCGACGCGCTCGACGCTGGAGCCACTCGCACGGCGCTGGTACCCGCCGCCCTCGATGGCATTGACACAGCCGGGTACAAGACCGTTCTTCTCGGCGGCAGCCGCATCCCCGAAGAACGGCCCGCGAACACCGTCGTGACATACGGCTCGACCGAGACCGGGTCGGGCATCGTCTACGACGGCGAAGTGCTCGACGGGGTCGAGGTCCAGGCGGTGGCAGGCGAGCTTCGGGTGCGCAGCCCCACTCTCGGTCGGTGCTACCGCGACGGGACAGCGATCGTCGATGACGATGGCTGGTTCGGTACCGGTGATGTCGGCGACGTCGGCACGAACGGGATGGTTCGGGTCTACGGTCGTGCCGCCGATGTGATCACGACCGGCGGTGAGAAGGTGTGGCCGGCAGCCGTCGAGGCGCGACTGGCCGAGCATCCGTCGGTGTCTGAGGTCGCCGTCGTCGGTCGCCCCGACCCCCGCTGGGGCGAGAGGGTCGAAGCGGTCGTGGTCGCCGGAGCGTCTGTTGCAGCGCCGTCGCTCGCCGAGCTGCGGGCATGGGTCAAGGAAGCCCTTCCGGCCCATTGCGCACCCCGCGCTGTCGAGGGTGTCGAGTCGTTGCCGCGTCTTCCAGGGGGAAAGGTCGATCGTCGCCGGTTGTGATCAGACGTCGGTCAGAAACCTGACGATCTCTGCCGCGACCGCCTCGGGCTGTTCGATGTGGGCAGCGTGGCTTGCATCGTCGATGAGCACCGCTTCGAATCGGTCGTTGACACCGGCTGCCGCCCGTGCGATATCGCTGAACTTGGTGTCGAGCTCGCCGGCCATCCACAGAGTGGGCACGTCAATGTCCTTTAGAGCGCGGTGCAACGGTGGCATCGATCCAGTGCCAGAGCCCCGGAGCGACATCGCCAGCCCGGTCGGGTCGCATCGAAGGCGCTGGTCCCGCATTGCATCGCGGAGCGACGCCGGCAGGCGCATCTGGGTGGCGAACAAGGGGAGGTTCATCCAGAAGTCGACGAACGATTCGATCCCGTCGCTCTCGATTCTGCGCGCGAGCTGCTCGTCGCTTTCGACGCGGGCGGAGCGATCGGCTGCGTCGGCCAGGCCTGGCGACCCCCCGATCATGCAGAGCGACCGCACTATGTCCGGTCGCTCCACGGCGAGTCCTAGGCCTATTCGGCCGCCCATCGAGTAGCCGACCACGTCGATCGGACCGTCCGCCAGCGCGGTGGCGATCTCCGCGACCTGACCGACGACAGCCGCGAAACCATACGGTGCAGGATCGGCAGGTGCGTCGGACCGGCCGTGGCCGATCAGGTCGGGGACGAGGGCTGGCCGGCCCGACGCCGCGATCGGTTCCGCAACTCCGGCCATCGTGGAGGCGTCGCCGGTGAAGCCGTGTAGGAGCATGACCGCTCTGCCTGCTCCGCCTTCTCCACTCCGCTCGACCGAGTATCGGAGACCCGAGGAGAGAACGATCGTTTCGCTCATCGAAGCGAGCGGTCGAGGCGCGCGAAGACGTCGGCTGCATGGTCGAGGTTCGCTGTCGCGTCGACACTCGCAATGACGATGCGAGTGCCGCCGGCCTCGCGTGCCTCGCGCAGAGCCAGGTCGAGAGCGTCGGCGTCGGTGACCCGGCTGGCTTCGAAACCAGCGCCCAGAGCGAGTGCGAGCAGGTCGCGATCGTGCGGAGTCGTGAACAGCCGCTCGAAGTCTGACGGATCGACGAGCTCGGCTGTGGGGAGGCGAGAGAAGATCCCTCCGCCGTTGTCGTCGAACACGACGATCGTGAGGTCGATTTCGTTGCTGCACGCGAGCAGACCGCTGTAGTCGTGCAGGAACGCGATGTCGCCGATGAGCAAGGTCGTGTGTCGACCCAAGCCGGTGGCGAATCCATGGGCGCAGGAGGTGACGCCGTCGATGCCGCTCGCTCCACGGTTGACTCCGACACGCACCGCTGGTGTGTCGGTCCCCCCGAACAGATCGAGGTCACGGATCGGCATGCTGTTCGATACGAACAGGCCGTCGCCATCGCGCAGACTCGCCACCACCTTCTCGACCACCGTTTGTGCCACTAGCGCTTTGGTGCGGGTGGAGCGGGTCGTGTCGAGATATGTGTCGGAGAGCTCTCGCCACCTCTGCGCCCATTCCGAGTCCTTGCGCATGCTCCCGATCGGTGTGTCCGGCTCGAGCGAGCCGAGGTGAACATCGGTCGCGGTGCCGGTCGGATCGTTCCACTCGCGGCTGGGGTTGATCAACACGGTGCGCCACGGGTTCGACTCGACCAGCCAGGCTCTCAGCGTTCGGCTGGCGAGACCGCCGCCGACCTTCAACGCGACGTCGGGGACCATCTCCGTCGCAACCGACTGTGCGCGCAGCAGGAAGTCGGCGCCTGCGACGATTGGCGTGCCGGCCGCACCCGCCCAGAGAGGAGAGGAAGGCTCGGCGATGATCGGCCACGCCGCGGCCTCCGCCAGTCGTCGCAAAGTCGCGACCTCAGCGGCATCGAGACTGCCGTGCCCCGCGACGATGAGGCCGCGCGGGGTCTGCGCGGCGAGCTCGACGAGCGACGGAGTGGACTCGGACACCGCTTTCACGGTTGATGTGAGCTCGAGTGGAGTCAGCGGGGTCGGCCGCCAGTCCGGCTCGGGCATGAACGGCTCCCTGAAGGGAACGTTGATGTGAACCGGTCCCGGCCGGGGTGCAGTCGCCGAGAGGCAGGTGCGTCGACCGACCTGGCGAGCGTGCATCGGCGGGCACTCGCTCATCACCGGCATCTCGCGATACCACGCCACGTTGTCACCGAACATCTTGACCTGATCGATGGTTTGGCCCGCGCCGAACTCGCGTACCTCAGGGGGTCGGTCGGCGGTCAGCGCGATCAGCGGGACGCCGGCGTGTGAGGCTTCGATGATGGCCGGGTAGTAGTTGGCCGACGCCGTGCCGCTCGTACAGATGAGGGCGCTCGGGTGTCCGGTCGCGCGCGACCAGCCGAGTGCGAAGAAGGCGGCTGCGCGTTCGTCGTGGATCACGGTGACATCGACATCGAGATGCGATGCGCACAGCGCGAGCGGTGTCGACCGAGATCCGGGCGACACGACGAAACGACCGACCCCGCCAACCACCAGCGCTTCGAGGAGTCGATACGTTGCCTCGTAGGTGTTGCGGACGTGGCTCAATGCGTCACCGCGTCCCGCATCGGCTGCAGTTTGACCTCGGTCTCGTCGAGCTCGGCGTCGGGGTCTGACCCTGCGACGATGCCGGCACCGGCGAACAGTCGTGCCGCGCCGTCTCTCAGGAGAGCACTACGCAGTGCCACCCGGAATTCGCCGTCGCCGTCGAGGCCTACATATCCGACCGGAGCGGCGTACCAACCTCGGTCGAGGAGCTCGTGGTCACGGATCCAACGCAGTGCTGCGTCGGTAGGCGTGCCGCAAACAGCCGGTGACGGATGGACCGCAAGAGCGAGCTCTGCAGCGCTGACGCCGTTCGCGTGTCCACTGATCGGTGTGTAGAGGTGATGGAGGTCGCGCAGGGTCATTACGGTCGGAGTTGGTGTCGGGTCGGTGACTACGCCTTTGTCGGTCAGTGCCGAGATGATGTCGTCGACGACGAAGCGGTGTTCAGCGAGCTCCTTGCCGCCCGAAGCGAGGCGGTCGATAGTGTCGGCATCGACCTCGGGGTCGCTGGCCCGGCGCGCCGTACCGGCAAGGGCACCCGAGGCGACTCGCCCGTGGCGTACTCGCACGAGGAGCTCAGGTGTCGATCCGAGGAATACCGAGGAGCCGATTCCAACGGCGAACGTCACGCAGTTCGGGTTGCGGCGGCGCATCGTTCGCAGCATGGTCGCCTCGTCGGATGCGGTTGCGACGTCGACCGCCCTCGCAACGACGACTTTGTCGACGACGCCATCGGCGATGTCCTGGAGAGCGCGGCGCACGTTCTCGCGGTAGTCGACCGGCGTCTCGCAGGAGCCATTGTCGCCGGCGTGGGAACGGCATGGTGCCACAGGGTCGCCAGGGGTTGGACCATCTGCTTCGATACGCCAGGTCCGACCATCGCGCCGGATCGTTGTCGTGTTCGGCAGCACCAACATCCCGTCGCCGAAAGGTGACCAGCGTGGATCGACTCGCCCGGTCGGGTCGAAGCCAAAGCCGCCGACGAGCAGAGGTGCGGGGCCGGACTGATCATCGTCGGACACGACTCCAACGAGCTCGTGCAGCGCGCGCTTGGACTTGTCGAGTTGGTCGACTCCGACGACTACCGCTGCACCCGACGCAGCGATGGACGTGCCGGTCGGTGGGTGTTCCCAGTAGAAGCGAAAATCGTCTCGATCGAACGTCGCGTATTCCTCGAGGGAGTCGCTGCCGGCGACGCCCTGGGTCGATCTGACCTCGGCCCGCGCGGTCACGAGTCGCCGGTCCATTCGACCCGAACCGAAACGCCAGCACCTTCATCGTCACTGTCGAGTGCCTCGAGCGCCTTTGTGACAAGCCGCTGTGCGAAGTGTTCGGCTACGAGTCGGGTGACGACCGGGACCAGCGTGCGGGTGAGCGCAGCGGCCTCGGCCCGGTCGCCTGTGTCGGCGACCACTCGGCTGCGAAAGATCTCGACCGCTGCATCGACGGTCGAATCGATGTTCGCGGCGTGGCTGAGAGCGATTTCGAAGAGGTCCTGAAGTGGGATGCCCGACGAGATCAGCTGTCCTGCCGCCTCGAGCATGGCGACCGACGATGCGGGGAACCGCTCGGCCGCGCTCTGGTCGTCTGGTCTGATGAGGCCGGCTTCAACGA
This sequence comes from Acidimicrobiales bacterium, assembly GCA_965216815.1. Taxonomy (GTDB): domain Bacteria; phylum Actinomycetota; class Acidimicrobiia; order Acidimicrobiales; family SHLQ01; genus JADFOM01. Next base: position 2,337,447 of record OZ244202.1, read on the forward strand.
CGAGGTCGATCGTCGAGAGGTCGAGGCCCGTCGCCGACGCGAGCTCGGCGCGCGACAACGTCGGCTCGGAACCCGCGGCGAGAGCGCTGATCAACGGATCGCCGTCATCCGCGAGAAGCTCAGCGATCTGATCGAGGCTGAACCCGTGCGCCGCATGCTCACGGATTCGCTGGAGCCGCTCGAGATGGTCGTCGTTGTAGACGGCTCGTCGACCCCGCCTGCTGGGAGAGTGGAGCAGCCCGCGGCGCTGGTAGTAGCGCACGGTATCTACGCCGACCGACGCGAGTCGCGCTATCTCGTCGACCGAGTACAGGCCGTGTTCGCCGAACTCCGACATGGCCCAACTCTACAACCAACCACTCTCAGAGTGATCGGTCGGCCTGTTGGTCGGCTCGGTGCTCATGTCGACGATCGAGCGCCAGTAGGCTTGGGGCCTCATGGATCCGAGACCGATTGGGATGTTCGACAGCGGGTACGGCGGCCTGACCGTTGCCCGCGCCGTCATCGACCTGATGCCCGACGAGTCGCTCGTCTACGTAGGCGACACCGAGCGCTACCCATACGGATCAAAATCGCATGAAGACGTGCGAAAGTACGCCGACGAGCTGGCGCGTACGCTCATCGATCGCCACGACGTCAAGCTCCTCGTCGTCGCTTGCAACACCGCCTCGGCGGTAGCGCTCGACGAGATCTCGGCATGGGCACCCTGCCCGGTCATCGGCGTCATCGAGCCCGGAGTCGCTGCGCTGAGCGAGGCCACCCGCACCGGCAACGTCGGGGTCATCGCCACCGTCGGCACAGTCGCCAGCGGCGCCTACCAGGCGGCGATCGACGACGAGCTGACTCTCACCTGCTCGGCCTGTCCCGGCTTCGTCGAGTTCGTCGAAGCGGGTCGAACCGAAGGCGAGGAGATCGAGGTTCTCGCACGCCGACTCCTCACACCGATCGTCGATGCCGGAGTCGACGCTCTGCTGCTCGGGTGCACGCACTATCCGTTCCTCGCCCGCACGTTGTCCAAGGTGCTCGGGCCGAAGGTCGTGTTGGTGTCCTCGGCGGACGAGACAGCGTTTTCGCTGAAAGAGACACTGCACGAACTGGGAATCGACAGTGGTGGTGGACAACCGGGGACCCACGAGTTCTTCTCGTCGGGCGACCTCGACACGTTCACATCGCTCGGCCAGCGCTTCCTCGGCCCCGAGCTCGCGACCGCGCGGCGCTGGTAGACGGGCGACAACCGGCGATTCGACCACGTTCCGACCCCCCCAATCTGGAGAGAACATGCGACCCGACGGACGGGCTGACGATGAACTACGACCGCTCGAATTCGAACGCGACTTCACCGAGATGGCGGCCGGATCCGTGCTCGTGTCGTTCGGCCGCACCCGAGTGCTCTGCACCGCCTCGATCGATGAGAGCGTTCCGCGCTGGATGCGCGACACAGGCGAGGGCTGGGTGACAGCTGAGTACTCGATGCTGCCCGGCTCGAGCAACGAGCGCATACGACGGCGCATTTCCGGACGCGACCAGGAGATTCAACGGCTGATCGGCCGCGCTCTCCGTAGCGTCTGCGACATGAAGCTGCTCGGCGAGCGGCAGGTCACGGTCGATTGCGACGTACTCCAGGCCGACGGCGGGACACGCACGGCTTCGATCTGTGGCGGCTACGTCGCGTTGCACGACGCACTGAAGCGGCTCGTCGATGCCGAAGCCCTGGATGCTCACCCTCTCACCGACGAACTGGCCGCGATCTCGGTGGGCGTCGTCGACGGCGATGCGCGCCTCGACCTGCCATACGTTGAGGACTCCACCGCCGAGGTCGACATGAACGTCGTGATGACGGGTTCCGGCGATCTCGTGGAGGTGCAGGGCACCGCCGAAGGGGAACCGTTCAGCCGAGCCCAACTCGACGAGCTCATCGATCTCGCTGCAAAGGGAATCGGTGAGATCGTGGCAGCCCAGCGAGCGCTCCTCTCCGAACCTCCACGACCGAGGTGAATGACTCGACGCTGGTGTTGGCGACAGCGAACGAACACAAGGCCCGAGAGATCCGCATGCTGATGCCCAGGGCCGTGACACTCGTGCCCCGTCCCGACGACCTGGCCGATGTCGACGAGAGCGGAGACACCCTCGACGCGAACGCACGCCTGAAGGCAGCTGCCGTGTGCAGCGCGGCTGGAATGCCCGCGATCGCGGACGACACCGGGCTCGAGGTCGATGCACTAGACGGCGCACCCGGAGTGCACACGGCACGCTTCGCCGGCCCCGACGCTGACGCTGATGCGAACATCAAAGCTCTGCTGACCGCGCTCGCCGAGGTCGATGCTCACCAGCGCACGGCTCGATTTCGAACGGTGGCGATGGTTCTGTATCCGGATGGCCGGGCGTTGACCGGCGAAGGCGTTGTCGAGGGGATTATCACCACCGAACGGCGGGGCCGGCAAGGGTTCGGTTACGACCCGGTCTTCCGGCCTCTCGAAGGCGACGGCAGGGTGTTCGCCGAGATGTCTGCGAGCGAGAAGAACGCGATGTCGCATCGCGCACGCGCCATCGGCGCGCTTGTGCAGCAACTCGAGCTCTGATTGGTTCAGCGTGCGCTGTCGATCAGACGGGCGATGCCGGTGGCGTCGGTCGGCGGCGAGTAGAGGAAGCCCTGCATTCGGTCGCACCCAAAGTCCTCGAGAATCTCGCGCTGGGTCTCGTTCTCGACGCCTTCGGCGAGCACGTGCAGCCCGAGACTCTGGGCGAGAGCGATGGTCGCCTGAACGATCGCCGTGTCGTCGTCGCTGACACCGATTCCGGAAACGAACGACTTGTCGATCTTCACAAAGGTCACCGGGTAGCGCTTGAGATAGGTCAGCGACGAGAAGCCCGTTCCGAAGTCGTCGAGCCCGAGACCCACTCCCAGCTCAGCGAGTTCGTCGAGGACCTGGCTCGACTTGTCGCCGGCGTGGATCAGTGCCCGTTCGGTTATCTCGAGCGACAGCAGGGGAGGGTCGACTCCGTGGGTTGACAGCGCCGTGGCGACGACCGTCGGAAATCGGTGGTCGGTCAGTTGCCGCGGCGAGACGTTCACCGAAACCTCGATCGGTGTGGTCGAGTCGCGATTCCAGAGGGCGGCGTCGCGAAGAGCCTGGTCGAGCACCGTTTGGCCGACGCGACCGATGAGCCCGCTCTCTTCGGCGATGTCCACGGTGTCCTCGGGCGTTGCCGCTTCGTGACCGTCGAGGCGGAGCAGAGCCTCCACGCCCACGAGCTCGCCGGTGCTCGCCCGAATCGTGGGCTGGTAGTGAACTCGTATAGACGATGACTCGAGCGCTGCTCTGATCTGTTGTTCGATGTTGTGTCGCCGAACAGCTCGCTCGCGCAGAAGGTCGTCGAAGAGGCTCGCGCGGTCGCGGCCGAGGTCCTTGGCTCGATACAAGGCCGTGTCCGCATCGCGGATTAGCTCCGACGAGGTCTGCGTACCGTCGGCAAGGGCAATGCCGATGCTCGCGGTCACGACGGTCGGTCGACCGCCGAGCTCGATCGGCTTTGCGATGGCGCGTCGGATGCGCTCAGCCGCGATCGCCGAGTCGTCGTCGTTCGAAATGCCGGGGAGGATGACCACGAACTCGTCGCCGCCGAGTCTGGCCACCACATCTTCGGGTCGAATGGTCTCGACGATGCGCGTGGCGACGATCTGCAGCAGATCGTCTCCGGCGCTGTGCCCGAGCGAGTCGTTGACGACTTTGAAGTGGTCGAGATCGATGAACAACACGCCGACGTTGGTCGACTCGGTCGAGTGGTCGTCGAGTACGTCGTCGAGCCGTCGGATCAGGTTCAACCGGTTCGGGAGGCCCGTGAGGTCATCCTTGTCGGACGATGACTTGATGAACAGGACGATCGCTGCGCCGCCACCGGCCGCCGGCCAGACCAGCGCCTGATGCTCGGGTGCTCGCACGGAGTTCATACGCAGTCGCACCGTCCGATCGGTCGACTGTTCGTTCGCGATCGCGGTCTCGATAGAAGAACGGAAGCGGTCGCGGTCGTCGTGATGAATCAGATCGCCCCACTTCGTAATGGGGACATCCAAGTTGTCGAGCAGACTCGCGAAGTGATCGTTGTGCGCCTCGAGAGTGCAGTCGGCGCGGACGAGGACAGCGGGGGTCGGCGCCTGCTCGACGAACTGATTCGACGGATCAGCAGCTGTCATGGCCGGATCCGCTGACTCCGTGAAAAAGTGCGGACGGGGGGACTCGAACCCCCACGCCTTTCGGCACCGGGTCCTAAACCCGGCGCGTCTGCCAATTCCGCCACGTCCGCGGGCACCCTCATCTCACCACCGAGGGTAGTCGCACGATCGCACACAGCGACAAGGCGTCCATCGCGTCGCATCCCGGGCAGACCGTGCTGTTGTCGGTACCCTGTGGATCCGAGAGTCTTCAGGAGGAACGATCGTGTCGAGTCCCAATTTCGCTCTGCCCGTCGGTCGAGACGGCGACGGTCTGACGGTCGGCGGTTCGACCAAACAGGACCTGTTTCACCTCCTGCTCGACGAGCGCATCGTCTATCTCGGACAACAGGTCGACGACGAGATCGCCAACTACGTCACCGCACAGATGCTGTACCTCGAGGGCAAGGACCCGAAGGCCGACATCTGGCTATACGTCAACTCACCCGGCGGTTCGGTAACGGCTGGCATGGCCATCTACGACACGATGCAGTTCGTTTCCCCCGATGTCGCCACGTTGTGCATGGGCCTCGGTGCCTCGATGGGCCAGTTCCTGTTGTGCGCGGGAGCGGCCGGGAAGCGATACGCGCTACCCCATGCCCGCATCATGATGCACCAGCCGCTGGGCGGGATTCGCGGCCAGGCGACCGATATCGCAATCCAGGCCGAGCAGATGGCCTACACGAAACAGATCCTTCAGCAGCGCATCGCGGAGCACACCGGCCAGCCACCCGAGAAGATCGCTGAGGACTCCGAGCGCGACCGTTGGTTCACCGCCGATGAGGCCAAGGAGTACGGCCTCATCGACCACGTCGTGGCCAACCGCTCCGAAATCTGAGGTTGCGCTTCCGAACTTCTCGGTGGCCTATCCGCTAGGCCAGTGCGGCTTCGGCGCGGGCTCTGAGGTCGGTGACGGCGTGGTCGAGTCCGTCGGGGTCGCGATAGAGCGCTGAACCCGACACGAGTACGTTCGCGCCAGCTCTGGCCGCGCCGGCGACTGTGTCGGGTCCGATGCCGCCGTCCACCTCCAGGTCGATGGGGCGGCCAGAGTCTTCGATCATCGTCGCAACCTGCGCGATCTTCGGCTCCATCGTTTCGATGTAGCGCTGTCCGCCGAAACCCGGGTTGACGGTCATGACCAGAACGAGGTCGGTCATGTCCAACACGTTGGCCACCGCCGACGCCGGGGTCGACGGGTTGAGCGCCACGCCGGCGCGCGCCCCGAGGTCCGCTATCAGACCGAGGGTCCGGTGGAGGTGTGTACATGCCTCTGCGTGGACGATGATGATGTTGCATCCGGCTTCGACGTAGCGGGGGAGAAGCGCGTCGGGCTCGATCACCATCAGGTGTGCCTCGAAGGGGACCTCCACGTGCGGCCGCACGGCGCCGATCACGTCGGGGCCAAACGTCAGGTTGGGTACGAACACGCCATCCATGACATCCCACTGGATGCGATCGACGCCGGCCTTCTCGAGGGCCATGCATTCTTCGCCGAGGCGGGCGAAATCGGCGGGGAGCACCGACGGGGCTATGAGGATGGACCGGCTCATCGCGTCAATGTACTGCGCTCGTTCACGCTGGCGTCAGGTCGACGTGAGCTTCGGCGAGGCCGTAGACGAACGAGTTCGGCATGTCGACGACGGGGGAGCCGGGCGTCAGGGAGATGTCGGACACGCGTGCGAGGAACTCCTCGAAGAACGTGCGGATCTCGAGGCGGGCGAGAGCTGCGCCGAGACAGAAGTGGGTGCCGAATCCGAACGACAGGTGGTTGTTGGGATGCCGGGTGACGTCGAGCTCCTCGGCGTTGTCGAAGTGGGCTTCGTCGCGGTTGCCCGAGGGGTACATCAACACGACCTGATCGCTGGCCTTGACCGTCACACCGCCCATCTCGACGTCCTCGGTGGCCACGCGGCACATGTTGTGCACCGGGGTGATGAACCGGATGAACTCCTCGGTCGCCACCGTCAGATCGGCTCCCGAACGTAGGACCTCCCACTGATCGGGCCGTCTTGCGAGCTCGACCAGCGTCCGAGCTATGACGGTGCGCGTCGTCTCGGCGCCGCCGTCGAGCAGCAGCAGGCAGTCGGCGATGATCTCGTCGAGCCCGAACGCGTACTCGCCCAGGCCTTCGCGTTCGACCTCGGTCCAGCGCGACATCACGTCGTCGGCGGGGCACTCCTTCTTCTCCTCGTAGAGGTCTTGGGCGGCACCTGCGAACTCGAAGACCGCCGAGACCCCGTCGTCGTTCGCGTAGCGCGGGCCTCCCCCGAGCGCGATGGTCCGTTCCGACCAATCGAGTAGCTGGCGCCACATATCGTCGGGGAAGCCGAGCAGTAGCCCGATCATCTGGGCGGGCAGCGGAGCGGCCAGTCCTCGCACCACCTCGGTCGGCCCGTCCTCGCCCAGCGCGGTGTCGATGAGATCAATTACGGTGGCCCGCACGTGGTCTTCCCACTTCGTCACCGATCGCGGTGTGAATCGACGCGACACCAGGGTCCGGCGCACGGTGTGGTGAGGGTCGTCGAGCGCGATGATCGACGTGTCGGCAGGAATGTTGGGCCGGAAGCCGCCCTTGTTCTTGTCCGAACTGATGAAGACAGCCTTGTTCTTCTCGATCTCGACGATGTCGTCGTAGCGCGCGATGCCCCACAGCTCGTTGACCGAGTCCCAATAAACCGGTTCGTTGGCCCTCATCCATGCATAGGCCGAATAGGGGTCGTTCACATAGAAGTCACCATCGAGGAGGTCGATGCGGTCGGTTCCCGGGTTGCTCATGACTGAATCCTACGCGCCCGGCCAACCGGCCTCTTGGTGAAACTTTGGTCTGACACCGGGGTCACCTGGTGCGGCTAGGTTCGAGAGGTGGCGAGCGCGCGGGACGTCGAGGTCACCATCTTCAACATCGCCAAGGGTGGCGATGGGGTCGGACGAGACGCGGACGGCAAGGTCGTGTTCGTCGCCGGTGCTCTTCCAGGCGAGCGGGTGCGCGCGACGATCGAGAGCGACAAGAAGAGCTACGCGAACGCCACACTCGACGAGGTCCTCGTCGCATCGCCGATCCGCATCAAGCCGCCGTGTGAGACATGGCATCGGGGCTGTGGCGGTTGCGATCTCATGCACGCGGCCGAGTCCGAACAAGTCGAGCTCAAACGACGCATCGTCACAGATGCGCTCGAGCGGATCGCACGCATGAGCGGCGTGGCACCGACGGGCAATGCCCTGAGCGGAAGCGACTACCGCACGACGGTGCGGGCGATCGTAGCGAACGGCAGGGCCGGCTACAGGCGCCGGGCGTCGCATGACGCGGTGGCCGCGTCGGAGTGCGTCGTGGCGCATCCGATGGCCGAGGAGATCCTCGTCGATGGATCGTTCGGCACGGCCAACGAGGTCACGGTGAGGGTCGGCGCCCACACCGGAGATCGGCTTGTCTTAGTCGCCCCGACCGCTGGCGATGTTGTCGTGCCCGACGACGTCGTCGTGGTCGGCGCCGACGATGTGTCGAAACGCAGCGACGCCTTCATCCACGAGGAAGTCGGTGGAAGACGCTGGAGGATCTCGGCGCTGTCCTTCTTCCAGTCGGGTCCCACCGGTGCGGGGGAGCTCGTGGCAGCTGTAGGACGCGCCATCTCGGCCTTGCCATCCGAGGCAACGGTGGTCGATCTCTATTCGGGGGTCGGGCTACTCGCCGCCGCGGTCGGAGACCGGCGGGTGCTCGAGGCCGTCGACCTCTCCGCCAGTGCATGTGGCGACGCGCGGGTCAACCTCGGGACTGGCGTGGATGTTGTTCGGAATGGGATAGAGCAGTGGCGTCCGCGGGGTGCCGACATCGTTCTGGCAGACCCCGGGCGCGACGGGTTGGGTGGTTCGGCGGTCAGTGTGATCGAGCGATGCGGTGCGTCCAGCGTCGTTCTCGTGGGCTGCGACGCAGCCTCACTGGCGCGAGATGCCGACCTCTTCGCTGAACGTTCGTATCTCCTGCGAAGCGTTGAATTGGTCGACATGTTCCCCAACACGAGCCACACCGAAACCGTCGCGCTGTTCGAACGGTAGAGGTGACCGGCGGGTCAGCCCACAGACACCTGGGTCTCGCCGTTGACCGTCGGATGGTGACACGCGACGAAGTGGTCGTCGCCGACCTTCTCCATGCGGGGCTCCTCAGACGAGCAGATCTCGGTGGCGTCCGGGCAGCGCGTGTGAAATCGGCAGCCCGACGGAGGGCTGATCGGCGAGGGGATCTCACCCTCGAGCGGTTCGGCGTCGACGTCGAGGGCTTGGTCGGGGTCGGGAACGGCTTCGAGCAACGCCCTCGTATACGGATGGGCCGGGTCGGAGAACAGTAGGTCGGACCCGCCGATCTCGCAGGTCTTGCCGAGGTACATCACCATCACGCGGTCGCTGATGTTCTTGACCACCGAAAGGTCGTGGCTGATGAACACGAGCGTGAGCCCGTAGCGGGCCTTCATGTCCTCGAGCAGGTTGAGGATCTGGGCCTGCACCGAGACGTCGAGAGCCGAGACCGGCTCATCGCAGATGATGACCTTCGGGTCGAGCGCGAGAGCGCGGGCGACGCTGACCCGCTGCGCCTGACCGCCGGAGAACTCGTGGGGTTTGCGCGAGCCTGCTACCACCGGGTCGAGCCCTACCGCCTCGATGACCTCGTCGACGCGCGATTCGCTCCAGGCGCCCGGCCGGCTGCTGCTCCAGACCTTGATGCCCTCGGCGACGATGTCTCGGACCTTGCGGCGCGGGTTCAACGACGCGATCGGGTCCTGAAAGATCATCTGCAGGCCCGGCCGGACCTTGCGCATCTCCTCGTTACTCAGCGAGGCGAGATCGCGGCCCTCATATTCGACCTTGCCGTCGGTCGGTCGCGGTAGGCGGATGATGGCCTTGGCCGTCGTCGACTTCCCGCATCCCGACTCACCGACGATGCCGAGCGTCTCGCCGTCGGCGACGTCGAAGCTGACGTCGGAAACAGCGTTGACGACCCGCCCGCGTCCGAGCGGGAACTGAACCTCGAGGTGCTCGACCCTCAAGAGGATGTCGGGCCGATCGCGAAGTGCGGCTATACCGCTTCCGGCCATGTCACATCACCTCCGCGTCGAGATGTTCGACATCGAGCCCAGTGGCCGTCGTACCCGCATCGAGGTTCTTGTTGCGGGCCTCGTCGCCCTCCGGAGTGCCGACCGGATAGTGGCATGCGTAGCGATGCGTCAATACGCCGGCCTCGGTCAGATCGGGGAGCACGGTCGTGCAATCGTCCTGGGCCGATCGACAGCGAGCCGCGAACCGACAGCCCTTCGGCAGATCGACCAGGTCGGGTGGACGACCCGGAATCGGCGTGAGCCTGGTGTGGCTCGGCTGGTCGACCCTGGGGATCGACTCCATCAAGGCTTCGGTGTAGGGGTGGCGCATGCCGGCGAAGATCGCCTCAGCGGGCCCGGTCTCCATGATGCGGCCGCCGTACATGACGGCGATCTCGTCTGACCGGCCGCGAACGACGCCGAGGTCGTGGGTGATGAGGATCATCGCCATGCCGGTCTCGCGGCGGAGATCGTCGAGCAGGTCGAGGATGCGCTTCTGCACGGTGACGTCGAGAGCGGTCGTCGGCTCGTCGGCGATGAGCACCTGGGGATCACAAGCCAACGACATGGCGATTACGACCCGCTGGCGCATGCCGCCCGACAGCTCGTGCGGATACTGCTTGAGACGTCGCGCAGGCTCGGGGATGCCGACGTGCTCGAGCAACTCGACCGCTCTGGCACGGCTGGCGTCCTTCGAGCTGCCGAGGTGGTATCGCATCGCCTCGGTGAGCTGCACGCCGATCTTCTTCACCGGGTTCAGCGATGTCATGGGATCCTGGAAGACCATCGCTACCTTGACCCCGAAGAAGTGCTGGTCCTTCTTGGGATCGAGCGCCAACACATCGGTGCCGTCGAGCATGATCTCGCCGGTGACAGTCGCGCTCTTCGGCAACAGGTTCATGATCGTCTTGGCGGTCACCGACTTTCCGCTACCCGACTCGCCTACGATGCCGAGAGTTTGGCCGGCGTTGACCGACAGGTCGACGCCGTCGATCGCTCGCACCGCGCCTCGTTCGCCGGCGAAGGTGACCCGCAGGTCCTTGACGCTCAGAAGTGGTTGGTCGGCCATCAGAACGCCAGCTCCCGGACGTCGAAGTACTGGCGGACCCGGTCGCCGGCGAAGTTGAGGGACAGGACCGTCAGGAATAGGAAGAGAATCGGGAAGAAGGCGGCGTGGAAGCCCTGTTCGAGGGCGCGGATGCCGGAGTTCTCCAGAATCAGCCCTCCCCACGACAGGTCATCGACGACCGACAGGCCCAGGAAGGCGAGATTGCCCTCGGCGACGATTGCGATGCCCATGCCGAGAAGCGTGAGAGCTCCCATGGGAATGAGCACGTTGGGCAACAGCTCCCGGATGATGATGCGTGTGTTCTTTGCTCCGACGACCCGCGCTGCCTGCACGAACTCGCGCTCGCTGAACTGAATCGTCGTTGCCCTGGATAGCCGGCCGATTGGAGCGATCGCGAGGATGCCGATCACCAGCGACACGGTGCGGAGGTTCTGGTCCATCAGAGAGACGATGAGAATGGCCAGCACCAGTGCCGGGAACGACAAGAGGACGAACAGCACGAAGCTCGAGATGATGTCGGTGATGCCCCGGAAGAAGCCGCTGATAATACCGATGGTCCCGCCGACAACCATGCCGAAGACGATGGCAAACGCGCCTACGACCAGCGATACGCGGCTCGCCCAGATCGTGCGGGCGAACACGTCCCGGCCGTTTGCGTCGGTGCCGAACCAGAACTCGCCGCTCGGACCCTCGAAACGGCCGCCGAGGCCTGTCGTGTCAGGGTCTTCGATCGGCAGAATCGGAGCGAGGATCGCCAGCAGCACGACGAGAACGAACCAGCCGATCGCCAGCCAGAAGCCCCAGCCGAGCTTGCGTTCGCGCCGCTGAACAGCGCCGTGGACGTCATCGTGGTCGGTCGGGGTCGACTCGGGATGCATCGCGACGTCACTCATTGCGCACCCTCGGGTCGAGGTAGGCGTAGAGCAGGTCGACGAAGAAGTTGATGATCACGAACGACGCCGCGATGACCGTGACCATCGCGAGTACGACCGGGAAGTCGTCGCGCACGACCGCCTCGGGCAATGCCTGACCGACGCCGGGAATCTGAAAGTAGGTCTCGACGACGAGGGAGCCTCCGATGAGTGCTCCGGTGTTGACGCCGAAGACGGTGATGACCGAGAACAGCGACGGCCGCAGGGCGTGGCGCATCATGATGAACCGGCCCGGAAGTCCCTTCGCGCGAGCCATGTGCACGAAGTCCTCCTGCAGCGTGGTGATGAGGTCGGTGCGAAGTAGACGTTGGTATGTCGCACCGATCGGGAGGCCGAGCGCGAGCGCCGGAAGGAAGAGTGAGTTGAGCCGCGAGGCGAGGTCGGTGTCGTCGAAGCGCGACGGGAAGACCTGCCAGCGGATTGTCAAGAGGTAGAGCAACACGACCGCCATCGCGAACGTCGGAATCGACAGCAGCCAGAACGCGGTGACCGTCGACACCTTGTCGAACGGCCGGTTTGCGCGATAGGCAGCGATGACCGCCCAGGGGATAGCGATGCCGAGCGCGATGATCTGGGCGAGCACGATCAACAGGATCGTCACCGGCAACCGGTCGGCGAGCGTCGTCTTGACGGGCGTACGGTTCTTGAACGAGTCGCCGAAATCGCCGGTGACCATGTCGCCGAGCCAGTTCACGTAGCGGACCGGCAGCGGGTCGTCGAGGTTGAATTGTGCGCGGGCCGCGTCGACATCGCGACACTGGGTCACCCCGGTCGTGTCGATGCCCGTCTCGGCCGAAACGACGTTGACGCTCGGCTCGTCGTCGAACTCCCTGACCGCGTCGCAATCGGTCGTCTCTTCAACCGCTGCGATCGGACCGAGGATGTTCGTCAGCGGATCGCCGATGAGACTCATCATTCCGAAGACCAGGGCCGTGGCCGCCAACAACACGGCGACCAGCAGGCCCAGTCTTCTCAGAGCGAAGCCCACGCGTGTGCCCTGTCGCTCGTCGTCGTCCCCCCGGACATCGGTCGCCCTGCGCTACTGCTCGATCCAGATCGTCTGGTGCAGGTGGCGGCCGTTGAGCGTGCAGTAGAGCTCTACACCCTCGGGTGACACGGCGTTGCACAGGCCCTTCACGTTGGGAGCGAAGGCATTTGTCCAGTTCGTGTGGGTGAAGAAGATATAGGTGTAGGCCTCGTTCATCGCCTGCACGATGCTCTGCCAGGCCTCGACGGCCTCGGGCTCGCCACGCGTCAGCGCACGCTGCTGGATCAGCAGTTCGTCGCGGGTCTCGTCGCAGTACTTGGGCCAGTTGAGCGAGATGGCATCGGTGATCGACTCGCACGACAGCCAAACCATGTCGACGTCGGGGTTCTCGGCGCCGAACTGGCGCCAGGTGACGATGTCGTACTGCGCGATGGCGACCTGTGTGATGTGGTCGTCCTGGAGCAGCACATCTCGCGTGACGTTGAAGTATGGCTCCCAGCCATCGGTGAGGATGTCAGCGATGCGATCCTGAATCACCGATGGTCCCGAGTACTGAAGCTCAATGTTCACCTTGCCGTCGGTGCAGCTGTCGGGTACCTCGGCGCAGTACTCCTCGATGAGCGGCTGCGCCTGATCTGGCACGTCACCCTCCTGCACGACATCGGGGTTGTAGTAGGGGTGCTCAGGCGTGAACATCTGGTCGGCGGCACGAAGCTTGCCCTGGCCTACGAAATCGATGTAGTCCTGCCTCGGTGTGGCGAAGGTCAGGGCTTGGCGAACCCTGATGTCGTCGAGGGGCGCCTTCGAGGTGTTCATCATGGCGAAGCTCTCCTCGCCGAGATCCTCCTGGCGGAGGTTGAAGGAGCCGTCGTCTTCGATCGCGAGGATCGCATCGACGTTGGTTGTACCTGTCGAGTCGAGGTCGCCGGCGATCAGGTTGCCGGCCGCCACCTCGGAGTCGGTGATGGGGTAGAACTCGATCGCATCGAGGTAGGGCCCATCGACGAACTCGCTGGCCCACCAGTCGTCGTTGCGCACGAAGCGGGTGACGTTGTCGGGTTCACGACTGTCGAACACGAACGGCCCGGTGCCGACCGGGTTCTGCTTGAGGGCCTCGTTCTCCTTGGTCGCCGCCAGCCACTCGGCGGAAGCGACCATGCCGAGCTGGCTCGTGAGGAACGACGGGAAGTTCGCCGACGGGCGGCGCATGTGGAACCGCACCGTCAGGTCGTCGACCTCCTCGAAGAACGTCGCGCTGTCGTCCTCGGGGAAGATCGCTCGCGTGGCCAGCGACACGAGGGGGTCGGCGAGCTGGCTCTCGACGTTGGCGACCACGGCAGCGGCATTGAGCGGTGTTCCGTCGTGGAACGTGATGCCCTCGCGGAGCTTTACGTCCCACATCAAAAGGTCGTCGCTCGGTGTGAACGACTCGGCAAGAAACGGAACGGGCTCGCCGTCGGCTGTCGGCACTGCGAGGTTGTCGTACACAGCGTTGCCCATCTGGTACCCGGCGACCGCGAAGCGATTGGTCGTCGGGTCGAGGCCATCGGTTTCGGCTTCAAGACCGACGCGCAGCGTGCCACCGGGGACCGGTTCGGCTTCCTGGTCGGGCGGAAGCGTCACGTTCGTGCCACCGTCTTCGCCCTCACCACCGTCGCCACCATTGCCGTCCTCGCCGCCGGCGCTGTCGTCTTCGCCGCCGTCGTCCTCTGGGGCGGCGGTGGTCTCGGACGAGTCACTCCCGCCGTCGTCGTCATCGCCGCCGCAGCTGACCGCGATCAGCGCGAACGCGAAGAGCAAGGCGAGTAGGTGAGTCCAGCGACGGTTCATGGTTCCCCCCGGGGGTGTTGTGCATCGTGACCATTGTGACAGGCGTCACGCCCTCTGGCCGGTCACACATGCTTGTGCAGGTCGACCTTCGATGCAAGTCAGTGCGACACGGTCGGGTTGGTATCGTCGCCGCCGTGGTGAAACCGACGGAGGTCCGCCTTGTCGCCGAACGTCCGGTCGTTGGCGCCCGCGCCGATGTCTGGGAGCGGCTCGATCACGACTGGCTCGCGCTGCCCGCCGGCGCTGTGAGCCGCACGGTCAGCGACGAGTCGTGGCGCCGCGTGGTCGAGATCGACGGTGTCGCCAGAGTCGAGCGCATGCAGGTCTTCACACACCTCGTCCCCGGTCCGACGACCAGCGACCCCGAGGCTCCCGACGCTCATCTGGTACTGATGGTGTCGGTCATCGCGCATGTCGTCGAGACGAGCGAACCGCCGGTGTTCATTCGCGAGCTCGAGGCGCGGCTCAGCGATTGGGATGTGAAGCCGGCGAACGTCGCACCCGCCGGCGACTACTCGCCGAACACCGCTCGGATGCCCGTGCCGCGCACGACCGACGGTGGGTCATAGCCGCGGTCCCAGAGTCGTCTAATGAACAGTCGCCAGCACAGGAACACGAACAGGGCGAACATCACGCCCCCGATCGATGTTCGAACGAGGACCTCAAACGGCGTAGCGTCGGACAGGTCGTTGCCTTCGAGGTAGCGCGGGCCGCCCCATACCGGCTGGAAGGGAGTCTTCGCCTCGAAGCGTGCGTAGAGGAACCAAGACAGCATGCGGCCGATCCCGTAGAAGATGAAGCCTCGATAGAGGAGCAACAGTCCGTATTCGGGCAACCGCAACTTCCGGTGCAGCCACGACCACGCGCCCGGGTCGGCAGGGACCACGACGCCGCGGAAATACTCGCGGCGCAGCGTGATGCGAGCGAACACGAGGGTCACGACGAGCCAGAACATGTCCCACACTCCGCCGAGGCTGCTGTAGTACGCGGCCGCATCGCCATAGCGGCCCTCGGCCGCGGCGTGCTTCCACATGCTTATCGTCACCGGTTCAGTGGAGAAGGGGAAGAACGGCATGACCCCGGCGGTGTCGGCGATGTCGGTCGCCACGTGAGCCCACTGTCCGATGAGGATGCCGAGCGCCCACGACCGGCTCTTGGTGACCGCCAACACGGCGACGGCGAAGACAACGCCGAACATGAACGAGTGGCTGAACCCAACGCCGGGCCAGCCACGGTGGAACTGCGCAGGATCGTCCGATGCGTATACCAGCGACTTGGTGAAGAGATCGGGGCCGAACGTGCCGAGCACGATGCCGAGGAACGATGCCTTGAGCCCGACGTGTTTCTGGATGAAGTAGTTCTCGAACTCGTGGGCGGCCCAGCTCATGGGCTGTCGCGGTTACGCCGTAGGCCGAGAGCGGTCGGAATGAGGTAGAGCACCAGCAGCGGAAACAGAGGCCCGACGATCCAGTTCAGCACCACGCTCTTGAGCGTCACGCCGAGAACGACGTAGACAGCCATCGCGGCCACCCATGGCCACAACGATTCGCGGATCATCTGCCGGTCAGGCGAGCGCGTCTTGGCGGGTGTTGGTCTTCTTGTCCGGCCGCTGGGGCACCGACGGCTTGGCGTGTGCCGGCCCGAGTACCGCCACGGGGTCGAGTCCCATCGACGCGATGAACGCGACGTTCTGCCGGCGAATCCTCTCGGCGCGTTGACCGCGGCCGGGGTCACGATGCAACACGTAGCGGTCTTTCGCATGCGTAGCCAGCGCAGCGATGCCGACAGCGTTGAGGGCGATCGAGTCGAGCGTGGTCACACAGTTGGCGCACATGGTCAAGACATTAGCGGGCGCGTTGGTCACGCCAACTACCATCCCTGCGTGCGCGTGGTCAGCTTCAACATCCGAAACGGCCGTGCGTTCGACGGTTGGCGTTCGTGGCCCTTCCGCCGTCGCAGAGTCGCGGCTCTTCTTCGCTCCTTCGACGCCGACCTCATCGGCATCCAGGAGGCCTATGGGTTTCAGCAGCGCTACCTCGACCGCCAGCTCCGCGAACACAGTGCGTACGCTCGACCCCGCAACCGGCTGCTCGGCGAGCGCATCCCGGTCTACGTCCGAACCGACCGCCTCGAGGTCGTCGATCGGTGGACCCGCTGGTTCTCAGATGCGCCGCTCACCGCCGGGTCTCGGCTGCCCGAAGCAACGTTCCCCCGCATCGCTACCGCAGTCGAGCTCACCGATCGGGCGAGCGGAGTCCGGTTCGGGTTCGTCAACGTTCACCTCGACGAGAAGCACGCCGGCAACCGCCTGGCGTCGATCGAGATGCTGCTCGAATGGCTCGGCGAAGCGACGCCCTGGATCGTCGCCGGCGACTTCAACGCAACGCCTGATGACGCCGAGATCGCTCTGTTGACCGACGCCGGGTTCGACCAGGCGCTGCCACCGGGCGCGGGTGGCACCTCGCACGACTTCAGCGGGCGCATCGACGGTCCCCGCATCGACCACGTGTTGCACCGAGGTCCATTGCAGGTGCGAGCATCCGAGGTCTTCTGCGAGCCGCATTACGCCGACACGTCCGACCACTGGCCCATCGTCGTCGACTTCGAGGTTGTGAGCTAGGCGGGCGACCAGCTCTCAGCCGCGGCGGATGGTCACCTATCCGCCGAGCCCCCTGCCAGTGGTCAGCTGCCGGGTTTGCGGCCGGTGCAGCTGATCGACGTGCTGCTCAACATCACGAAGCCCGGTGCGCGCACCTGCGCAAGAGCGTCGGCGCCTTGCTCGGCGTCGATCACCTCGAATTCGACCAGCTTGGGGATCGCCCGCTCGAGCGCGAGGAACCACCACTCGCCGCTCGCCTCGCCAGGACGCATCGCCCACACATCGCCGACCGCGTCGATGTCCTCGAAGCCCGCCTGGCGCATGACGTGGGGGAGTTGAAGACCGAAGTTCGGCTCGCGCCACGTCTCGTGTGTCGCGCCTGCGACGAGTTTGTGGACCGTCTGGTATGGCTCGGGCAGAGGCTGCTCGGCGAACTCCATGAAGTTGCCGTCTTCGAGCACGAGCCAACCACCGGGCTTCAACAGGTCCTTGAGCGTGTCGACCACTTCGATTCGTTGCGGGATGTGTTGGAGCACGGCTCGAGCATGCACGAGGTCGAAGTGCTCGGCCGGCAACCGGTCGGCCGAGATGTCGTGCTCACGCACGATCATGTTGTCGGTCGGGTCGATGTGAAACCGCAGATCGATGTCGGTCGACATCACCCTGCCCTCGCTGCCGACCTGGTCGGCCATCCACTTCGAGATCGATCCCGTACCGGCCCCGAGCTCGAGACAGTGCCAGCCAGGCCCGATGCCGGTGCGTTCGAGGACACCGATGGTCTTGGGATCGCGGGTCTCGGCGAGCAGAGCCAGCCGTCGCCGCTCGATCTCGACCTCGTCGTCGGGCGTCGCGTATCCCTCGCTCATCGAGACCGGCCGGTGGCGATCGGGTCGCCGTCGACGTAGAACTGTTCCGCCCAGCGCCTGAATTTCATGATTGGACCATCGCCATCGGCGAGGGCCGGTCGCGGAATGTGGATCTTGTTGTCGAAGATGATGTTGTCCTCCAGCATCTGCTTCTTCAGGTCGGCGACGAGCGCGTCGCCGACCCGCATCGACTCGGCGACGGCGTCATCGTCGGATCCGCGCAGTTTCACCTTGTACGCCTTCACCGACAGGGTGTGCTCCCAGTCGATCGGCGTCGTGCCCGACATGAAGACGGTGTCGATGATCCCCGAGAAGCGAGCCAGCGAGAAGCCGGGGCCCCACGAATCGGTGTCGATGCGTCCGGGCTGCGGCCCGCGCGGTGTTGCGAAGTCGATCGTCGATCGAAGGTGGGAGAAGTAGCCCTCGTAGGTGAGCTCCTCGAGCTCGGGAACCGATGCGGCGCCATGCACGGTGCGCAGGTGGATGTAGTCGGGACCGTTCTCGGCCAGCTCTTGCCAGGGACAGCGCACCTCCCAGTCGGCTTTGATGAAGTCGGTCCAGGAGTCGGAGAAATACTGGTCGTGGTGGGGGACGTCCCAGAGGGGTTCGACGTCGGGATCGGGGTGGTACCAGAAGAGCACGAAGCCGTTGCGCTCGATCGTCGGGTAGGTGTGGATCCTCGCCTTGTCATTCGTCCGTTCGCTGTAGGGGATCTCGACGTTGTGGCCGTCGCCATCGAAACGCCACCAGTGGTACGGGCAGATCAGATCGCACCCATCGACCCGGCCCCCGAGCGCGAGGTTCGCGCCCAGGTGTGGGCAGTAGGCGTCCATAACGTGGGCGACGCCGTCGGTCCCCCGCCACAGCACCATGTCGCGTGCGAGGTACCGGACGGGGCGTACGTCGCCCGGCTCGAGGTCGTCGCTGTAAGCGGCGAAGTACCACGCGAAGGGAAAGGCCGTGTAGTACGGGAAGCGCTCGAGGGAGGTCATCGAGGTCGGTTCGTATCCGCCTCGCTTGGCCATCACCTGGAGGGGGGTCTCGCCGTCGAAGGTTCCCACCTTGGCCGCTGCACTGGTGGTCGAATCGGTGCTCATGTTCGCCGAACGTACCACCGGCACGACGTCCTAGGCTGACCGTCGTGTCAACCGAAGATCTCGCCGAAGAGCCCGCAGAGCGTGCCGCGTATCGCCAGCAGGTGACCGCGTGGTTCGAAGCCAACGCGACGCCCAAACAGCCCGCCGGGCTCTGGGACATCGCCGGGTTCGTCGATGACGCCGAAGCCGAGGAGCACTTCGACCAGGGCCGCCGCTGGCAACGCGCGCTGTTCGATGCCGGCTACGCAGGCGTCGCTTGGCCTGCCGAGTACGGGGGTGGGGGCGGCGAAGCCTGGCAGGCCAAGATCGTGTCAGAGGTCGGCGCCGGGTACGAGGAGTCCCCCGGATTCATCGACTCGACCATCGCCATGCTCGGACCCACCCTCTTGGCTCACGGGTCCGAAGAACAAAAGCGAGAGATACTGCCAAAGCTCCTTTCGGCCGAAGTCACCTTCTGTCAGCTGTTCAGCGAACCCGGCGCCGGTTCGGACCTCGCATCGCTCGCCACCCGGGCAGTGCGCGACGGCGACGAATACGCCGTCAACGGGCAGAAGGTCTGGAACTCGTCGGCACAGTTCTGCGACTGGGGGTTCCTGCTGGTCCGAACCGATCCCGACGTGCCCAAACACCAGGGCATCAGCTTCTTGCTCGTCGACATGTCGACGCCTGGCATCGAAGTCCGACCTCTCATCCAGGCCAACGGCTCGTCGCATTTCAACGAGGTGTTCCTCTCCGACGTGCGCGTCCCGGTCGATCAGATCGTCGGCGAGGAGAACGCGGGCTGGGCGCCGACGAGAACCGTTCTCGGCAACGAAGCGGCATTCATCGGACGCGGGCGCATGGCGTCGAGTGACCGCCTCATCGCCTTGGGCCGGCTGGGCGGCGTGCTCGACGACGAACTCGCCCGCCAGGACATCGCCACGGTCATCACCCGCGAGAAGCTGATCGGCCTCATGGGCGAGCGCATCCAGCACGCTGTTCGTCAGGGCAAGCCCCCGCCGATCGACGGGTCGCTCATCAAGCTCTATGCCACCGACACCCGAATTCTGTCGGGCGACATCGCGATGAGGTTGAGCGGGGCCGCCGGCATGGTCACCGAGGAGGAGCAACATCGCTGGAGTCAGGGCGAGTTGATCAATCGGTTCGGCATCAGCATCGGTGGCGGCACCAGCGAAGTCCAACGCAACAACCTCGCCGAGCGAGCCCTCGGCCTTCCACGCGAACCGCGCCCGGACAAGGACCTGCCCTTCACGGAACTACTGCGGAGCTGACGCCGCGATCTATTGTCTCGACGATGGGCCGACACGTCGATCATCCAACTCGCGACGACATCGACTTCCTCGACGGCGCCTTCTACGCCGACGACCCACACGAGAAGTGGGGGTGGATGCGTGAGCACGCCCCCGTCTACTACGACGAGCGCAACGACGTCTGGGGACTGACCCGCTACGACGACGTCCTCGCGGCGTCGAAGGACCCCAAGCGCTTCTCCAACGCCAGTGGCATCCGTCCCCACGCCGACATGCCGATCGACATGATGATCGACAAGGACGACCCCGAACACCGAAAGCGCCGCGGTCTGGTCAACAAGGGGTTCACGCCGGGCCGCGTGCGCGACAAGCGCGAACACATCCAGTCGATTTGCGACGAGATCATCGACCGGGTCTGCGAAAAGGGCGAGTGCGACTTCGTCTGGGACATCGCAGCGCCGCTGCCACTGCTCTTGATCGGCGATCTCCTCGGGTTCGAGCGATCGATGGCCGACGATCTGATCACGTGGAGCGACGACATGTTGCGATCGCTGTCGACAACCGCCGACCCGGAGGCTCTCGAGCGGTCGACCGCGGCGGCGATCGGATTCAGGGAATACCAGCTCGGCGTCATCGCCGACCGGAGGGCGAAGCCACCCCAGGACGATCTCGTGTCGGTGCTCGTGCACGCCGAGATCGACGGCGAACGCCTCGGTGAAGAGGCGCTCGTCATGGAGTCGCTTCTCATCCTGATCGGCGGCGACGAGACGACGAGGCATGTCATCAGCGGCGGCATGCTCGCGATGCTCGAAAATCCTGAACAGCACGCACGGGTTCGAAGCGGTGAAGTCTCCGTCGAGATGGCGGTGGAGGAGATGCTGCGTTGGGTGACCCCGATCAAGAACATGAACCGAACCGCCACTTGTGACATCGAGATCGCCGGTCAGACGATCGCCGAGGGCGACCAGGTGTTGCTGTTCTATCCGTCGGCGAACCGCGACGCGTCGCAGTTCACCGATCCGTTCCGTTTCGACGTCGGCCGAGACCCCAACCACCACATTGCATTCGGCTTCGGCACTCACTTCTGTCTCGGCAACGCGATCGCTCGTCTCGAGTTGAAGACCATGTTCGAGACACTCGAGCGTCGGCTTCCCGACATTCGACTCGCTCCCGACGCTGAGCTGCCGATTCGCCCGGCGAATTTCGTGAGCGGGCTCGAGGGCATGCCCGTGCAGTTCACGCCCACCACACCCGGCGGTTGAGGGCCGGCCGACATGACCGATCTGAGACGCTGGACGATATTCGCCGGCCTCGACCAGGCAGACCTCGACGAGGTCCTCTCGATTTGTCGTGTTCGCCGCTACCGCGTGAACGACCATCTGATCCTCGAGGACGAAGTGCCCGACGTCGTCTACCTCATCGACGACGGCCACTGTCTCATCGAGCGCGTGACCCTCGACGGCAGCCTCGCCGCGGTCGCCACGCGAGGTCCGGGCGAGGTCGTGGGTGAGTCGGCACTCGTCGTCAAGGACGGCAGACGGGGCGCCACCGTGCGCGCGGTCACCGCGCTGACGGCGCTTCGACTACGGGCCGCCGACTTCGACGAGCTACGCACACGTCGCCCCTCGGTCGACCGCGTGCTCGTCGCGATGCTCGCCGATCGCAACCGCCAGCTCAGCTCCCAGCTCGTCGAGCAGAGATTCGCGCCAGTGCCGGTGCGGGTGAAGCGCGAGTTAGCACGGCTCAGCCTGGCGTTCGGCGACACGATCCCGCTTCCGCAACACGCGGTCGCGTCCCTCGTCGGTACCACGAGAACCACGCTCAACGCGGCGCTTCGCGACCTCGAGGAGGAAGGGCTCATCGAGCTCAAGCGCAGCCGCATCATCGTGCGCGACCCGACCATCGTCGATGTCCTCGACGAACGGATCTAGTGAGAATCCAACGGTGCCTGGAGACCGCGCGGTTAGGTGCCTTAGCCCTAACCACATGGGTGTCAGGCACCGAGCTCACAACGCGTTTGCACCAAGATCACTTTGAGCTCGGTGCCTGACACCGGTGCATTGGCGCTCTCAGTCAAGCGACCGGTGGTCACCTATCCGCTAACGCTCCTGACCCTTCGATGCGCTACACCAGCGGCGCCGTCAGGCGGCGTCGAGGTGAACCGGGAGGAGCTTGAGCGCGTTGTTGAGGTTGGACCTCTGACGACGCGGCTCCCCGGTGCGGGTGATGTCGCCTACGCGAGACAACAGTTCTTCGAAGAACACTCGACCTTCGAGCCGAGCGAGGTGAACTCCGAGACAGAAGTGCTCCCCGATGCCGAAACTCAGATGCGGGTTGGGCGAGCGGTGTATGTCGAAACGGTCGGGCTCGTCGAACACGCGAGGATCGCGGTTCGCTGCGGTGTAGTACATCACGACCTTCTGCCCTTCGGCGATGTCGGTGCCGTCGAGCTGGGTGTCGGCCGTCGCGGTGCGCCGGAAGTAGTGCAACGGGCCGGCGAACCGTAGGACCTCCTCGATAGCGCCCGGAATCAACCGCGGGTCGGCGCGCAGCTCGGCCAATTGGTCGGGGTGGTCGAGCAACGTGTCGAGCGCGTTCGACAGCATGGTGCGCGTCGTGTCGTTGCCTGCCGTGACGAGCTGGACGAAGAACGACCCGAACCCGACATCGGTCATCGGCTCACCATCGACCTCGGAGTTGAGGATGAGCGTCGTGAGGTCGTCGGCCGGCTCGGATCGACGCCGCGCCGCGAAATCGATGGCGTACATCGCCATGCTGATCGATGCCGAGACCTGGTCGTCCGAGGTCTGGCCGACGTCGGGGTCCTGTGACCCAGTGTTCTGTTCCGACCAGCGATGGATCTGTGCCCAGTCCTCGCGTGGCAGGCCCATCAGCTCACCCATTACCTGTGCCGGGAGCTTTGCTGTCACGTCGTGGACGAAGTCGACGTCGGAGCCCAGAGCCGGTTCGATGATCGATCGGCAGATCTCGCGGATGCGGGGCTCGAGCTCGACGATGACCTTGGCCCGGAAGTGCGGCGAGATGTTCTTGCGGTGGTCTATGTGGCGGGGCGGATCCATCGCGAGCAGCATGTTGCGCATGCTCACGAGTGCTGCCTCGTCGAGATCCTCGATCACCACCCCACCTCGTGCCGCCGAAAACAGCAGCGGCTGGCGAGACACCTCGACCACGCCCTGGTGGCGCAGGACCGCCCAATAGCCGTTACCGTCAGGCGTGTTCTGCCACAGCACCTCGTGCTCTTCGCGGGCTCGAGCGAAGTCGGCGTGAGGGACCGCTTCCGCGAAGCGGTCGGGTGTGTAGAAGTCGTAGGAGCCGTTCACTGCTGACCATCATCGTGCTTCTTCGGCCGGGCCGCCAGACGCGGCCGGCGCAGGAACCGAGCGCAGCCGACCCGCTAGCTGTCCCTCGTCTCGGCGTTGGCCAGGTCGTCGAGCAGTCGGTCGATTGCGGCTGCGGTTTCGGATGGCTTCTTGGCGTGCACCATGTGGCCTGCATCTGCGACCGTGATCGAGGCGCGCACATCGAGGTACTTCTCGAAAACACCGACCGACGGGGCGAACCTCTTGTCGCGCTCGCCTAATACGGTCACGACCGGGCAGCGGATCTCGCCGAGATTGTCGATGACCCACGAGTCGACGTGCTTGGAGATCTCCTGCTGCCCATCGGGAACCCCGAGGTCGGCCGCCGATCGATCGATGGACTCGTTCCACGAATCCATCGCCTCTTGTTTGCGAAAGCCGGGTCCGGCAGCGACCAGCACCAGGCCGAGCACGGACTCGGGGCGACGGAGCGCGAAAGCCAGGCTCAGGTAGCCGCCGAGGCTGTGTCCGGCGAGAACGACCGGCGCTCCGGCGCGGTCGACAACGCGGGACATGTCGTCGAGTGCGTGGTCGCGCGAGTAGTCACCGGGTGGAGCGACCGCCGACTCGCCGTGCCCGCGCAGGTCCCAGGTGATGCAGCGGGCGTGGTCGGCCAGCTGATCGACGATTCCGTCCCACACGTTTCGCGTATCGGCCCATCCGTGGGTGAAGACGATCGGTGAGCCATCGCCGCGATCGTCGACCGCTAGGCGAACCTGGCCCGCGGGGGTGTCCGACACCTAGTGGTCGCCGGACTTGATCAGGTGGGTGGCATTGCCGGCCGCTGCGCCGAAGAAGAGTCCCGCCCAAAAGCCTCCGAAGAGCCCGATCCAGATGGCGCTCGACCATCCCCAGTCAGGTGCGCCGACGCGCATCATGATGATTCCCACGATCGAAAAGAAGACCATGCCGCCGACTATGCCCGAGACGACCCGGCGGACGAGCGTGCCCTCGGTCGGATCCTCGAGGAGGCTGTCGTCGTGCGCGTAGTCGGTTCCGCTTGCGTCCATGCTCCGCATTCTAGATTGCGGAACTTCGGTCCGCGACGTCGTGCGCGAAGTGAAACTTTGGTCCGCGACGTTGCGAGCGCAGCGAGCAACTCGAAGGAACCCGGAGGGTTCCCAGAACCGGGGTCGCGTTAGTCGGGCCCCGAAGTGAAACTTTGGTCTGACACCGGGGTCGCGTTTATCGGGCCACGAAGTGAAACTTTGGTCTGACACCGGGGTCGCGTTGTGGTGGGCTTAGCACCGTGGAGTTCTCGCAGATCTGGTTGATCAGCGCGGTGTTCATCGGATACGCGCTGCTCTCGCGTGCGGCGACTCGATTCTGGGTCACCGCACCGATGGTGTTCATCGCCCTCGGCCTCCTGTTGAGCGACGAAGCGCTCGGTGTGGTTCAGCTGCGTGTCGACAACCACACGGTCGAGTTCATCACCGAGGTGACCCTCGCGGTGATTCTCTTCTCCGATGCGAGCCGTCTTCGCGTCGACAGGATCCGGCGGAGCCTTCAGGTACCCGGGCGTCTCCTGGGCATCGGGCTCCCGCTCACGTTCGTGGTCGGAGCCCTGGTCGTGTGGGTGCTCTACCGCGATGAAGGGCTGACCCTCGCTGCACTGGTGGCTGCAACCCTCGCGCCCACCGACGCCGCGCTCGGACAGCCCGTGGTCACCGACGCGACCGTACCGGCTACCGTTCGACAGAGCCTGAACATCGAATCCGGGCTAAACGACGGACTGGCACTGCCGGTCGTAACCGTCCTGATGGCGGTGCTCGCCGAAGACGACCGCAGCTTCGGATTCTGGGTGCGATTCCTCATCGAACAGATCGGCTACGGGGCATTGGTCGGCGTAGCCTCCGGGGCGGGCCTCGCCTGGCTGCTACTGCGAGCATGCCGGCTCGAGCTCACCGACCCGGTGTTCGGCCAGCTCGGCGTGTTGTTCATCCCCCTTTTTGCCTACTCGGGCGCCAAGGCGCTCGCCGGCAACGGACTGATAGCCGCATTCGTCGCCGGTATCGCCTTCGGTGCGATCGCCAAGACCGAAACCGAACACCGCACGGAATACACCGAGGATTCGGCGCAGCTGCTCGCGGCGGTGGCCTTCTTCCTCTTCGGGAACATCGTCTTCGCGACCTCGGCCGGCGAACTGACGTGGCGGGTCGGTCTCGCTGCGATCGGTCTTCTCACCATCGGACGCATGTTGCCTGTGGCGGTCGCGATGTTCGGTTCGGGCTCGGCCGCCGTGACGACGCTGTTCCTCGGATGGTTCGGGCCGCGCGGGCTCGCGACGATCGTCTTCGGGCTCATGATCGTAGAGGAAGGCATCGTCGAAGAAGGCTCGCCGCCGATCGACGTCATCGCATGGACCGTGATCGCCAGCGTCGTCCTGCATGGGCTCTCGGCCGCACCCGGAGCAGCAGCCTACGGCAGATGGTGGGCTGCCCAGACCAGCGCCGAACAAGCATCGATGATGGAATCGGAGCCTGTACAGGAGGCACCCGTGCGCTGGGCGAACCGCCTCGAGGCGTGGTCTTCGCCGGCCACCGTGGAGCCAACCGATCCCGACAACCCAGAGAGGTCCCGATGAACGAGCACGGTTCGATTTCGGTCGAGGTACGTGAGCGCATGTTGCTCATGGGCATCGACCGGCCCGACAAGTACAACGGGTTCACCCCTGAGATGATGGGACAGCTGGTCGAGGTGTACACGCGGCTCGACCAGGACGCAGAACTGTGGGCCGGTGTTCTGTTTGGCCACGGCGATCACTTCACGGCCGGGCTCGACCTCCCGCGTTTCACCGGCAACATGGCCGAGGGTCAGCGCCGGGAGGCCGACATGCGTCGGGTCGACCCGACCGCGTTGGGCACCTCGTGTCGCAAGCCGATCGTCACGGCGGTTCACGGCATCACGTACACGATTGGGATCGAGCTCATGCTCGCCGGCGACATCGTCGTCGCCGCGGACAACTGCCGGTTCTCACAACTCGAGCCCAAGCGGGGCATCCACGCGACTGGCGGCGCAACGATCAGATTCGTCGAACGCGGCGGCTGGGGAAACGCCATGTACCACCTCCTCACCAGCGACGAATTCGATGCCTCCGAGGCCTATCGCATCGGGCTGGTACAAGAGGTCGTCCCCCTGGGGCGACAGCTCGAACGCGCCATCGAGCTAGCCGAGACGATCTGTCGAGGGGCACCGTTGGCGGTACAGGAGACCAAGGCTTCGTCGAAGCGGTTCATCGACGAGGGATTCAATGCGGCGGTCGCCGCGTTCGCCGAGACTCAGGCACGACTGATCGCGAGCGAGGATGCCGCCGAAGGAGTCCAGTCGTTCATCGAACGGCGCGACGCAGAGTTCACCGGGCGGTAGTCGTACGAATTGGGTCGATCGGCCTACTCAACCGGGCGCTCCGATGTGCCGATACATGGGTAAGGCCCGATATTTTCGGGCCGCACAACGGGAGTCCACCCCATGCAATTCATCAACCTCGGAATCACTGCCCTGCGGGAGAAGCTCGAGAGCGATCGCGGCGCGAACCTCGTCGAATACACCTTGCTCGTCGCCTTCATCGCCATCGTCTGTATCGCCGCAGTGTCGGCCATCGGTGACGCTGCTCAGGATCCTCTGAGCGAGGTCGGCTCCACCCTCGGAGGCTGACCCGCCGGCGCTCTTCGATTTGCACCGGTCGCGCCGCGATCGGTGACATGCTGACCACTCGTGGTCACCCGCATGTCCATGTCTCTTGTTTGTCGCGTCCTGGTCGTCGTTGCGGCGCTCGTCGCCGCTGGTTCCTGCGGCGACGTCGGCCTCGAACGGCAGGTCCCCTCGGCAACTGAGCGGCAACGGTCGGCTCCGACTACTGGTTGTTCGGGCTCGGATGCGGAGGCCGAGAGGTTGGCGATTGCGTCGAGGTGATCGACGGCGAGTAGGGCGGTCAGCCCGCCCTACTCTGATCGGCGATGGGTTCACCTGGGTGGGGGTGAAACGCCGACAACCCCTACCCTTGTCGCGATCGTTCAGAACAGCGCGACCTATGAGGGGACATGACCGCGACTCTCGAAGGCGACCTTCGACTCACCCATCTCAAACAGCTCGAGGCGGAGAGCATCAGCATCATGCGCGAGGTCGTCGCGCAGTTCGACAACCCCGTGATGATGTACTCGATCGGCAAGGACTCGTCGGTCATGTTGCACCTGGCCCGCAAGGCCTTTCATCCGGCTCCGCTGCCGTTTCCGTTGCTTCACATCGACACCACGTGGAAGTTCTCCGACATGATCACCTTCCGCGATCGCATGGCGGAGGAGATCGGCTTCGAGCTGATCGTCTACACCAACGCCGACGGCGTGGCATCGGGCATCAATCCGTTCGATCACGGGTCGAAGAACTACACCGACGTCATGAAGACCCAGGCCTTGAAACAGGCGCTCGACGAAGGTCGGTTCGATGCCGCATTCGGCGGAGCCCGCCGCGATGAGGAGAAGTCTCGCTCCAAGGAAAGGGTCTTCTCGTTTCGTGACCAGTTCCATCGCTGGGACCCCAAGAACCAGCGCCCCGAGCTGTGGAATCAGTACAACGGCCGGGTCGACAGAGGCGAGAGCATCCGTGTATTCCCGCTCAGCAACTGGACCGAGCTCGACATATGGCAGTACATCCACCTCGAGGACATCGAGATCGTGCCTTTGTACTACTCGGCGCCCCGCCCGGTGGTCGTGCGCGACGGTGTCATCATCATGGTCG
This sequence comes from Acidimicrobiales bacterium, assembly GCA_965216815.1. Lineage (GTDB taxonomy): Bacteria > Actinomycetota > Acidimicrobiia > Acidimicrobiales > SHLQ01 > JADFOM01. The sequence continues at coordinate 2,365,486 of OZ244202.1, forward strand.
ACGACGACCGCTTTCAGTTCGAGGACGGCGAGGAGCCCGAGGACCGCTGGGTCCGCTTCCGCACCCTCGGCTGTTACCCACTCAGCGGCGCCGTCGAGTCGCGTGCGACGACGCTGCCCGACATCATCCAGGAGATGCTGCTCGCCACGCGGTCGGAACGTGAAGGTCGCGTGATCGACTACGACCAATCCGGATCGATGGAGGAGAAGAAGCGGGAGGGCTATTTCTGATGTCGCATCAGTCCGATCTCATCGCGACCGACATCGAGGCCTACCTCGCGGAACACGAACGCAAGGACCTGCTGCGGTTCCTGACGTGCGGCAGCGTCGACGATGGCAAGTCGACGCTGATCGGTCGCCTGCTGCACGACTCACACATGGTCTACGAGGATCACCTCGCAGCGCTCCACAAGGACAGTGCCGCGGTCGGCAATGCCGGCGAGGAGCTCGACCTGGCGCTCCTCACCGACGGGCTCAAGGCCGAACGCGAGCAGGGCATCACCATCGACGTCGCATACCGCTACTTCTCGACCGCGCGACGCAAGTTCATAATTGCCGATACGCCCGGTCACGAGCAGTACACCCGGAACATGGTCACAGGCGCATCGACCTGCCAGCTGGCGATCATTCTCGTCGACGCGAGACACGGGGTGCTGCCTCAGACGAAGCGGCATAGTTACATCGCCTCTCTTCTCGGTATCCACCACGTCGTCGTCGCCATCAACAAGATGGACCTGGTCGACTACTCCCGGGATCGCTTCGAGGAGATCAAGGCCGACTACGAAGCGTTCGCCGAGCCGCTCGACATCACCGACCCGTACTTCATCCCCATTTCGGCGCTGAAAGGCGACGGGGTGGTCGAGTGGGGCGACCGGCTCGACTGGTTCGAGGGTCCGACGATGATGGAACACCTCGAGACGGTCGATGTCGAGGAGGGTGTCGATCTCGAGAGGCTTCGGCTGCCGGTTCAGATCGTCCTCCGACCCGACCTCGACTTCCGCGGCTACGCGGGAACGGTCGCATCCGGCACGATCGAGGCCGGTGACCCGGTCGTGGTCATGCCGTCGGGCGTCGGCAGTACCGTCGAGCGGATCGTCACATTCGACGGCGATCTCGACCGCGCCGGGCCGAGCCGGGCCATCACGGTCACGCTCGCCGACGAGGTCGACGTCTCGCGAGGCGATGTCCTCGTTTCACCCGACCAGCCGATGCAGCGAGCCCACGAGGTTCAGGCGACCGTGGTGTGGATGTCGGAAGATCCGCTTCTGGGCGGCAAGGAGTACCTCATCCAGCAGGGCAACCGCCGCCTCAACGGTCGCCTGACCGTGCAGGAACGGGTTGACATCAACACGCTTGACACCGCACCCGCCGCCGGGATCGAGCTCAACGACATAGCGAACTGCACCGTCCATGCCGACGCCGAGCTGCTGTTCGACCCGTACACGACCAACCGGTCCACCGGGTCGTTCATCGTCATCGACCGCATCTCCAACGCGACGGTCGGCGCGGGGATGATCACAGGCCGCACCAGCGGGTGGGACGCATCGCCGGCAAACCTTCTCGAACGCCAGCGCAGCGAGGTCGATGTCGGTGAGCGGGCAGCACGGTTTGGCCAACGGCCTGCGACGGTGTTCCTCACAGGGCTCACCGGCGCTGGGAAGTCGGCGATCGGCAAGGCGCTGGAGCGGCGGTTGTTCGATCGGGGTCGGGCTACGGTTCGACTCGACGGTGAGAACATGCGCTTGGGCATTTCGAAGGATCTCGGGTTCAGCTCACAGGAGCGATCCGAGAACGTGCGTCGCACCGCTGAGGTCGCCCGTTTGGTCAACGATCAGGGCCTCATAGCGATCGCCGCGCTGGTCGCCCCGAAGGCCTCGGTACGCGCCCGGGCGCGCGAGCTCATCGGCGATCAGAGGTTTGTCGAGGTCTTCGTCGACACTCCGATCGACGTGTGTCGCCAGCGCGACCCCCACGGGCTCTACACGGCGGCCGATGCCGGCGAGATACCGCAGTTTCCGGGGGTGTCAGCGACCTACGACAAGCCGGTCGACGCCGACCTCGTGGTCGACACGAGCACGAACGACTTCCCTGCCTGCGTCGATGCGATCGTCGAGCACCTCGAACAACGCGGCTTCCTGTCGCCGCCGCCCAGCGACGCGTGAACCGCCCGGTCTCGCAGAACATCGTCCGAGCGGAGGGTGCGATAAGCGCCGACGACCGCGCGGCACGGTTCGGTCACCTCGGAGCGACGCTTTGGTTCACGGGTCTGTCGGGTTCGGGCAAGTCGACGCTCGCGTTCGCCGTCGAACGTGCGCTGCACGAGCGTAGCTGCGCCAGCTACGTACTCGACGGTGACAATGTGCGGTTCGGCCTCAACCGAGATCTCGGCTTCAGCCCGGAGGATCGAGTCGAGAACATTCGGCGCATCGGTGAGGTCTGCCGGCTGTTCGTCGACGCTGGGTTGCTCACCCTGACCGCCTTCATCTCGCCGTATCGAGCCGACCGCGACGCCGCTCGTTCTCTTCATCCCGATGGACGTTTCATCGAGGTTTTCGTCGACACGCCACTCGAGGTGTGCGAACAACGCGACGTCAAGGGGCTCTACGCGAAAGCGAGGGCGGGCGAGATACCTGAGTTCTCCGGGATCTCGGCTCCCTATGAGCCACCCGATGCTCCCGAGCTGCGTATCGAGACGGCCGAGCGCACCATCGACGAGTGCGTCGCCGACGTGCTCGCTGAACTCGAATCTCGCGGGCTCCTGCAGTAGCTCGACTCGCTCAGCCTTGACCTTGCTGTTCCCAGTCAGAGATTCGTTCGCTCATCATCTCGGGCGTCACGACCTCGACTTGGGTCGCGAGGTTCCAGCGGTGTCCGAACGGGTCGGTCAGGCGGCTGTCCCGGTTGCCCCAGAACTGGTCGGTCGGCGGCATGTCGATGGTTGCCCCGGCTTCCTCGGCCTTTCGGGTCATCGCATCGCAGTCCTCGACGTAGACCATCACGCTGACGGGGGTGCCGCCCAGTGTCGCCGGCGAGTTGACGCCCATGTCCGGAAACGCGTCGGAGAGCATGAAGACCGCATCGCCGACTCGCAGGGTGGCGTGCCCGATCGTTCCGTCGGGCATGCGCATCGGCTCGCCGTCGAGGGTCGCATCGAACGCAGCCTTGTAGAACTCGATGGCGGAATCGGCATCGTCTACGGCGAGGTAGGGCACGATCGGTGGCGAATCGGCGGGGATGTAATCGGGCATTCGGGCCTCCGTCGTGATCACTCGGGCGGGCGCTCGGCTTCATCCACTGGGAAAGCGGTCGCCTCGCCGCGAAAACGTAGTCCGACCTTGTCACCGCGCGCCGGGGCGATGTTGGGGGCGGTGCGCACGCGAATGTGGTCGCCGTTGGCCAATGCGACGCGGTGCACCGTGCTGTGACCGTAGTATTCGCTGAGCTCGAGCGTCGCGTCCGAGCCCTCGACGAACTCGAGCTGTTCGGGCCGCAGCACAACCTCGACGGGCCCCTCGTGAGCCTCTGTGATGGCTACGTCGCCGAAAGCCACGGTTGCGGTGCGCCCGGCCGCAATGCCTCGAATCAGCGTGGAGTCGCCGACGAAGTCTGCGATCCAGCGTGAGCGAGGGTTCACATAGAGGCCTCGTGGTTCGTCGATCTGCACGATCGCTCCGTCGCGCATGACCGCGACCCGGTCACCGAGGATGAACGCCTCGGCCTGGTCGTGAGTGACGAACACGGCGGTTATGCCCAGCTCGACGAGCAGAGCGTGCACCTCTGAGCGGAGACCGACCCGCAGCGTTGTGTCGAGGTTGGAGAACGGCTCGTCGAGCAGAAGGACACTTGGTCTGGGTGCGATGGCTCGAGCCAGAGCCACTCGCTGTTGTTGACCTCCGGACAGGGTCGAAGGCGATCGTGCTTCGTAGCCCTCCATGCCGACCAGCTCGAGGGCTTCGGAAACGCGGGGTCCGTCGCGCTCGCCGCGGGGCAGGCCGTAGCCGACGTTCTTGGCCACCGACATATGCGTGAAGAGCGCCCAGTCTTGGAATACGAGCCCGACGTTACGCTTCTCGGGTGCGAGCTGGCGGCTTTCGGATGCGACGACGCTGTCGCCGAGACGGATGATGCCTGCGTCGGGGGTCTCGAGTCCGGCGATCGTTCGGAGCAGAGTGGTCTTGCCGCAACCCGATGGGCCGAGCAGTACCATGATTTCGCCGGCTTCTACTCGGAGGTCGATGCCTCGCAGGACCGGTGTTTCGTCGAAACTCTTGCGAAGCCCGTTGATGTCGACCGCACGCGCTTCGGACATGCCGCCGAGGGTATCTCGTCGGTTCCCGGATTTCTGAACCCTCTGGTGCGGTATATGACACCCCAGGGTTCAGAAAACGCGCTGTTGGAGATTTCTGAACCTTCCGGTGCGGTATATGACACCCCAGGGTTCAGAAATCCTGAACCGTTAGGACTTTCGGGCGCGGCTGGGAGCGACCCTCGGTTGCTCGTTGGGTTGTTTGGGATACACCGGCGGCCATGGTGCATCCATCAACCCCGCCGCCATGTCGCGTTCGGACATCTCGAGCAACGGCGAAAGATCCTGTGGAGCGTCGTTCATGCCCGCCCACGGATCGCCCGACCGGTCGAGTCGGGACGGCACCGTCGCAATCGTCAGCGATTCGGGATCGACATCGGTGACCTCGTCCCAATGAAGCGGGGCCGACACCTGAGCTCCGACCCGTGGACGGACAGCCCACGCGGCGAACACGGTCTTGTGCGGCGCGTTCTGGTTGAAGTCGACGAAGACACGTTCGCCTCGTTCCTCCTTCCACCATGCCGCGGTCATCGTGTCTGGAAACCGACGCTCGAGCTCGCGAGCGACGGCGACCGCCGCGGCACGCACATCGTAGCTGTCCCAGCGCGGCAGCAGCCGAACATAGATGTGGATGCCGCGGCTTCCAGTTGTCTTGGGGTAGCTGACGATGTCGTGTTCGTCGAGGAGGTCCTTCACCGCATAGGCGCCATCTCGAACCATCGCGAAGTCGACCCCCGGCTGCGGGTCGAGGTCGAGTCGGAGCTCGTCGGTGTGCTCCGGCTCGACGGCGAGGTAGGGCCAGGGGTGAAATCCGAGACAGCCCATGTTCACCGCCCATGCGATGTGAGCGAGATCGACGGCGACCATGGCGTCGGACGTCGTGCCGTTCGGCGTCGACACGACCGTGGTTTCGAGCCAGTCGGGCGCGCCCTTCGGAACCCGCTTCTGGAAGAACGACTTGCCAGAGGCGCCATCGGGAAACCGTTGCATGAGCGTCGGTCGTCCGCCGATCGTGGCCATGAGCGGCTCCTCGACCGTGCGGTAGTACTCGATCAGGTCGAGCTTGGTTTCACCGTTGCGTTTGAAGAAGATCTTGTCCGGGTTCGTGATACCCACGGGCCGCCCCGCGAGCTCGAGCTCGATCGCCTCGGTCACGGCTCGTCGGCCAGTCCCTCGACGATCGCGACCGATGCCGACGTTCCGAGGCGATCGGCACCCGCATCGAGCATCGCTCGCGCCGTAGCTAGGTCGCGGATGCCACCCGACGCCTTGACGCTGACCTCCGCCGGGACCGATCTGCGCAGAAGCGAAACGTCGTCCACCGTCGCACCGCCAGGCCCGAACCCGGTCGAGGTCTTGACAAACGTCGCTCCCGCCTCGACCGCCAGACCCGCTGCCACGATCTTCCGCTCGTCGCTCAAAACAGCCGTCTCCAGAATGACCTTCGTGGGTGCGCCGACCGCGGTGACCGCAGAGATTTCGGCGCCGACCATCGCGTCGTCACCACTCAGGAACCGACCGACCGCCATCACTAGATCGAGTTCATCGGCGCCGTCGTCGACTGCGAGATGCGCCTCGTTCACCTTCGTCTCCGTCGAGTTCGCACCGAGAGGAAATCCGATGACGGTCGCGACGGCGACGTGGTCGGGTAGGCGGCTGCGCGCTCTGCCAACCCATGTCGGATTGATGCAGACCGCGGCAAAGCCGTGCTCGACCGCTTCATCGCACAGACGATCGATCGAATTCTCGGTGGCGTCGACAGCGAGCAACGTATGGTCGATCGCGCGGGCGAGGCGCGTTGCTAACGTCGGCTCGTTCACGACTCCAAGCGTAGGGGAGATGATGGGCGAGAACTTCGAGCGCACCCCTGGTGGTGCCATCATCATGGACGGCAACGCGGTTCGCGACGAGCTGATCGATTCGCTGCGCAAGCGCATAGAGGCCGATGGTTCACCCGACGTTTGTCTCGCGACCGTTCTGGTCGGAGACGACAAACCCTCACAGGTCTATGTCCGGTCCAAGCAGAAGAAGGCCGCCGAGGCAGGCACGACCTCGCGCCACGTCGGGCTCGCCGCCGACAGCACCCAGGCCCAGGTCGAGCAGGCCGTACAGGAGCTGGTCGACGATCGTTCCGTCCACGGGATCCTGGTGCAGCTTCCGCTGCCCGACGGACTCGATCCCGAACCGGTGCTCGACCGCGTTCCCCCTGCCAAGGACGTCGATGGTCTGACCGAACGGTCGATGGGCCGCCTCGTCAGAGGCAAACCGGGTCACGCTCCCTGTACGCCCACCGGTGTGATGCGGTTGCTCGGACGCTACGAATTAAAGGTTTCGGGCAAGAGAGCGGTAGTCGTCGGCCGCTCGACGCTGGTCGGGCTGCCTCAGGTGCTGCTCTTGGCGCGCAAAGGTGTCGACGCGACGGTGACGCTTGCGCATTCGCGCACCGACGACCTGGTGGGTGTGTGTAGGGAGGCCGACATCCTCGTCGCCGCCGCCGGAATGGGCGGTCTCATCACCGCCGACCACGTCAAGCCAGGAGCTGCCGTATTCGACGTCGGGATCTCGCGAACCGATGAAGGGATCGTCGGCGATGTCCGATTCGACGAGGTGCAACAAATCGCTGGAGCGATCACGCCGATGCCGGGCGGAACCGGTCCGATGACGATCGCCTGCCTGATGGAAAACACCTACAACGCCGCCCGCATGCTAGAAGGCGACTGACCCGTTGGTGACGACTACGTCGACCGGTTGGTCGTGTGGCTCACGAGGGAGCTCGTCGACATGAAGGTCGGCAAAGCACAGCCCCAACGTCGGGCGGTCGAGCTCCGCGAGTAGTCGGTCGTAGAACCCGCCGCCGTAGCCGAGTCGGATGCCTTCTCGGTCGAACGCCACTCCCGGAACGAGGATGACATCGATCGTCGCGAGGTCGACCGGGGGTCCGGTCGGCTCGGAGACGCCGAGGTCGGAGATCGTGAACTCGGTGGTTCCGTCGACCGGGACGAAGTCGAGCTCGAGCCCTCGGACGCGGGGGACGACGAGTCGACCGTCGGCGGACAGACTCGAGTTGATTCCGCCGGTATCGACCTCTGAACCGAACGACACGTACGACGCCACCGTGTTCGCCCCGGCGACGAAGGCATCGGTGAGAACTCGATCGACGATGAGCTGTGACCAACGGCGCCGGTCGGCGACGTCGAGGCCGTCGCGACGAGCTAGCAGCGCTCGTCGAAGCTCGCGCTTAGCCGTCATCGCCCGGATGCTCTGTGACACCTGGAGGGTAGGTTCGGGCCAGTTCCTCCTCGGTCGGGGTGTGGCGAAGCCGAGCCTCTGCAGGAAGCTGATCGATGATGCCGCCCATGATTCGTTCAGTGTCGGTCTTGAGGCTGCGGTACTTGAGATCGAGTGGTTCCCCAACCGATACACGCACCGCCGGGCGATCGAGTAGGTCGATGCGAGGGGTGCGCGCGTTGCGCGGCCACACGACTTCGGTGCCCCATAAGCCGACGGGAATGACCGGAGCTCTGGTGGCGTGCGCCAGGCGGGCCGCGCCCCACCGACCCTTCAGCCGTGGGTCGAAGAACGCCTCGCCACGCGGGATGGTGCCCTGCGGAAACAACGCGACAGCCTCTCCATTCCCGATGGCGGAGATGGCGGCCTCGAGAGGCTCATCGTCGCCCGAGCCGCGGTCGACCTCGATGCCGCCGAGCGATCGGAGTGTCTGGCCGACGATCGTCATGTCGAACAGTTCCTTCTTGCCGAGGAATCGTGCGGTGCGACCGGCTCGGGCGAGCGTGAGCGACATCGTCGGCGCATCGAAATAGCTGCGGTGGTTGGCGACGATGATTGCCGGCCCATCGCTCGGGATGTTGTCGAGCCCCGACAGATCGAATCGTGCGTTCGGGACGAACTCCGGTCGCAGAAGCGGGCGCAAGAGCTCCTGTGCCTCGCGTCCGGCGATCTTCATCACACCCTCGGGTACGTCGAGGAATCGGATCGGCCAACGGCGAGCGGTCGCATAGGCGGCGAGACGGGGATCGGGGTTGACCGCGGTCGGGTGTCCGACCGCTCCCAGCAGCGGGGTGTCGAACACGCTGTCGCTGTAGGCGTAGCTGTCGTCGAGATCCACGTCGTTCGCCGATGCCCAATTCGCGACGGCTTCGAGTTTCCCTCTAGCCCACACGAGATCGCCGGCGACGCGACCGGTGAACGTGCCTTCGTGAACCTCCCACTCGGTCGCGATCACCGAGTCGAAGCCGAGGAGCTCGGCGAGCGGTTCGACCAGCACGGTCGGCGTCGTGGTCGCGATGGCGAGTCGCCGCCCACCGTGTCGGTGTTCTTCGATGAGCGAGCGGGCAAACGATGGGACATCGTCGATCAGCTCGGCGGCGGCCGACGAGGCCGCGTCGCGCACCGATGCCACCGTGCGACCCCGCACTGCGCGTGGGGCGAACCGGGCAAACTGCATCACGAGGGCGCTCTCACCGATCAGGTCGAAGAAGCGGTAGAAGACGGAGGTGACGCTGCGCGTCGTCGATCCGTCGTGTCCGAGATGGCGCTGGTAGACCTGCCCCGACGATCGAGGGATGAGTGTGCGGTCGAGATCGAAGATCGCTGCGGTCGGCATGGTCAGCTCCTGGGAGGCACACAACGACGCTACCGGGTGGGTAGAGCCGTGGAACCTGAGCCTGCTTCGCGGCCGGAAAGCCAGTGACGTGTGTCACGTTTGGGCACGCGCTAGCGTTGCGGGACTATCTAAGTGAGAGGACTTCGTTGTGCGTCTACGGCTTGTACGGCTATGTGTGATCCTGGCGGCCTTCGCGCTGCTCGCTGCTTCGTGTGGCGACGATGACGACGGCGGTTCATCCGATTCGGCCGACACGACCGAGGCCGGAGAGAGCACCACGAGCGCGGCAGACGGGTCGTCGACCACCGCAGCGCCAGACGAGTCTTCGACATCTGCTCCCGACGGCGAGGATTCTGACGGTCCCGACGAAGAGCTGACCGCATCTGCGCCTGGCATCACCGAGGACACGATCAAGATCGGCATTTCCATGCTCGACTTCCCCCAGCTCATTTCGCTTGGGCTGTCGGACGCAGGCTGGGGCGACCAGGAACTCATCTGGGAATCGATCATCCAGGACGTCAATGACCGTGGCGGCATCAACGGTCGCATGGTCGAGGCCGAGTTGCAGTACTACCTGCCCACCGACCAGGCCGAGATCGATGCGACATGCCTCAAGTTCACACAAGACATCGATGTCTTCGCTGTCCTCGGTGGCATCCTCGGTTCGCTCGATGCTGGCAACGTGTGTCTCGCCGAGGACCCCGACACCGCTCTTATCGCCGGCAGCGCGCTCACCTACGAGCGGCTCGAGAAGGCCCAGGCGGCGTGGCTGATCACCGGGGGCGCCGAAGAGCGGCTGCTCGAGAACCTGATAGCGGTCCTCGACCAGGAGGGCGAGCTCGAAGGCAAGAAGGTCGCCGTCGTGACCCACCTCGAAGGTGGACCGGCCGCTGAAGCGGCCCCCGATCTGCTGGCCGAGTACGGGGTCGATCCGGTGCTGACGATCGAGAACAACGCTCCAAGCGGTGACATCCCTGCCGGCGATGCGGAGTGGGCAGTCATCGCCGAACAGATCATCTCCAGCGACGCCGACACCGTCCTGTTGCTCGGCGGGCTCACTGCCGGTGTTCGTGGTATCGCGGAGAATGCTCTCGATGTCGCCATCTGGACGCCGAACAACGGCGAGCTCGCAAACATGGGCGACAGCGTGACCCCGGCCGACGCCGACGGGGCTCTGACCGTCACGGGTCTGACCGACGCCGAGATCTACGACGATCCGGCCAGCGAAGAGTGTCGGGAGAGGTTCAACGAGTACAACCCCGACATCGAAGTGATCCCCGGCGAAGACGTGCCGGAGGGCGACGAGGAGTGGCATCTCGGTGTGCACAACTACTGTCGCTGGTTTGCCCTGTTCGAGATGGTGATGACCGCCGCGGGTCCGAACCCGACCCAGGAGAGCTTCGCCGAGGCCGCGGTCGAGCTGGGTGACTTCACGCTTCCAGGTGTGCCGTTCGCATCGCTCGGTCCCGACAAGTCCGACGCCAACGACGGCTACCGCCTGTCGGCGTTCGATTCGAGCATCGGCGACAACGGCGACTACAGGCCGTTGAGCGACATCGTCGACACCACTTCCTGAAACCGACAACCGGTGTCAGGCACCGAGCTCCAAGTGACCTGGGTCCAGGTGCGTCCTGAGCTCGGTGCCTGACCGCTGCTGGCACGGTGATATTGCTCGCGGCGCGAGGCTAGAGTGAGCCAACTCATCGCTTGAATCTGAAAGGAAACCACCATGTGGAATCGCCTCACCGAACGTTTTGCCACGCCCGTCGCCGAGGCTCACTGTGATGGTCCGTGCGGTGTTTACGATCCGGCATCGGCCCGCATTGCTGCCGAGGCGGTTCGATCGATGACGAAGAAGATAGGCGACCTCACGCCGCCCGCTGACGGCGACGCCGCTGCGGTAGCCGCCTACTCGAACACGATGGCGCGCTATGTGACCATCAAAGAGGAGCAGGCCGAGCTCGCGAAGCACGAGATTCTCGTGTTGTGGACCGACTTCTTCAAGCCTGAGCACCTCGAGGCCAACCCCGATCTTCACGACCTTTTCTGGAACGCGGCCAAGCTCTGCTCGGCTGCCAAGCAGGGTGTCGACATGCAGGCGTGTGACGACCTCATGGACGCGATCGAGAGGATCCACAACGTCTTTTGGGGTGCGAAGGGCCGCGAGATCGACTTCTACCTCGCAGGCTGATCCGCCGGTGCTGCGCGAGTGGGTCGCATGGCTCGCGCGGAGGAGGAGTCGGTTCCGGGTACGAGGCGATTCGATGGAGCCGATGCTGAGCGACGGTGAACTCCTGCTGGTTCGGGCCGACGGCGAGGTCGGCACGGGCGACATGGTCGTCTGTCGCCATCCATACAAGAAGATCGACATCGTCAAGCTGGTCCGATCGGTCGACGACGACGGCTACCTGGCGTTGTCGAGCCCCGGCGGAACCGACAGCGATCAGTTCGGGCGGGTACCGGCCTCGCTCGTACGCGGGCGGGTGACGGCAAACGCGTCGAAACGACGGATAGTCGCGGCCTCGGGTCGCTGAAGGGGGACCGATGGAAAAGCTCGTCTACGCGCTGTGGGGCCGGGGTGGAGACCGCGATGCACTCGGAGCCAGCCTGCGCACCGAGGTCGCGCCCGCCCTGATCGACGCCGGGGCCCGCTATCTCAGTATCAGCGTCGCCGACGCCCGAGTCGCTGCGGGCGACAGCCTTCGCATCGGCTCGATGGAATCGCCCAAGGACGCGCTGGTCAGCCTCTGGCTGCCCATGTCCTTCGAGCGAGACGCCGTCGAGGCGTCGCTCGGCAGCGTCGCCGCTCGCGTCGCGGGCTACCTCGTCTGTGAGTCCCGCCCGCTGATCACGCCTACATCGAGGCTTGGCTCACCCGGCGACCCGACCGACGGCTTCCACCTGGTCACGTGCTTGTCCGCGCGCGACGACCTGACCCACGACGAGTTCGTGCGGCGCTGGCACGGCCCGTTCTCGGAGGTAGCGATCGGCCTCCAGAGCACCTTCGACTACGCGCGCAACGAAGTGGTGCGTCCGCTCACCGCCGACGCGCCGAACTGGGACGCGATCGTCGAGGAAGCGTTCCCCATCGCTGCACTCACCGAACGAGCGGCGTTTTTTGACGCCGGCGACGATGAAGCGTTGCTGGCCGAGCGCGAACGGCAGATGTTCGAGGCCGTGCAGGAGTTCCTCGACCTCACGAGCGTCGAGTCCCACCCTATGTCCCAGTACGTCTTCGAACCCGGGCCGGATCTGCCGTCATGAGCGACGCGGAGGAGGGGGGCGCTCCGAAGTTCACCAAGGATCGGAGCGCGTACGGTCAGGCCTTAACGACCTGGTTCCAGACCCAGCGACCGGGAGCGGCCGAGGTGACGGTGTCGGGAATCGACATCCCGGTCGCGACCGGGTTCTCCAACGAGACGGTGTTCTTCGACGTCGAGTGGGTCGAAGACGGCTCGTCGAACACGCAGCGGTTCGTCGCGCGCATCGAGCCCGACGACGGCGGCATGTTCCCCGTCCAGAGCACTTCAGCAACGGTGTCGGTAGAGCTCCAGTACCGGGCCATGCAGAGCGTCGCAGCCCACTCGAGCGCACCGATCCCGCCACTAGTGGGTTTCGAATCGGATCCATCGGTAATCGGACAACCGTTCTTCGTGATGGGATTCGTCGGTGGCGAGATTCCGACCGACAACCCCCGTTACACGGCCGAGGGCTTCGTCGTCGACGCGACCCCACACCAGCGGCGCCGAATGGTCGAGTCCGGCCTCGCGACGATGGCGGCGATTCACGCGATCGACTGGCGGGAGGCCGGCCTCGACTGGCTCGACGATTCGGGAGGATCGCCGTCCACGGCACACCAGATCGCCAAGTACCGCGACTACGTCGTCGCCGAGCTCGCCGGACGCGATCACCCGGTGATGATGGCAACACTCGACTGGCTCGAGGTGAACGCCCCCGACGACGACCGCATCGGGCTCGCATGGGGCGATGCGCGTCTGGCGAACGTTATCTGGCAGGAGTTCACTCCCGCAGCAGTGCTCGACTGGGAGGCCTGTGCTCTGTCGCCCACCGAGGCCGACGTCGGCTGGTGGCTGATGTTCGATCGCATGTCTTTCGACGACATGGGCATCGAACGCCTGGAGGGATACCCGACCCGCGAGGAGCAGATCGCGCACTACGAGCGAGTCTCGGGCCTGGAGGTGCGCGATGCACACTACTGGGAGGTGTTCGCCACGATGCGGTTCTGCGCCATCTTCATCCGGCTCGGCGACCGCATGGAGGCGAGCGGGCTGCTGCCACCCGAGATGAACCCCGCGGTGGCGAACATGGTGACCGAAGCCCTCGCCGTGCTGCTCGACATCGACAATCCGACGCCTTCTGTTATCTGACACCGGTCGGCGTGGCAGCCGCCACCCCGGGCGGCGGTCCGGTTCTCTCCTCGGGAGCGCGAGCGCTCCTTCGAGTTCGGCTGCGCCGAACTCGGCTTCGCTGCCAGAGTTTCCGCTTTGCGGAAACTCCAAGCAACCCGCGAGTTGCCGGGCGCTTCCGGCCGCCGCCCGGGCCCCGACGGCTTCACACGCCGCACCAAGCACTGCCGAGCCGCCACATCCAACAGGGCACGGCGGGATGGAGAGTGATAGAAGTGGTTCACGCTGAGTGGTGGACACTTGGCGTTGGGAGGGGTCATGAAGGCAATGACGGCGACCAAGATCTCACGGATGGTGCTCGTCAGCATCGCGTTCGTGCTCGTAGCCGCGCTGGTTCAGCCGGGCGGTGCTGGTGCTGCACTTGGTGGCAACGGTCGCTGCGCTGGAGTCGACGCACCGACGGGAACCAAGACCGACGCGCGACCCATCAACAGCAACCTCTTGGAACGGTGTCTGACCCTCAACCAGCTCCAGGTGATGGGTTCACACAACAGCTACCGGCAGGCGATGACGCCCGAGATCTTCGATGCGGTGGCAGCCCTGTTGCCGACCCAGGCATTCGAACTCGACTACGAACACGAGCCGCTCGACGTGCAGTTCGACGATCAGGGCATCCGCCAGATCGAGCTCGACATCTTCGCCGACCCTGATGGTGGCTATCTCGCCGAACGGCTCGGGCTCGACGCGTTGGGACTGCCCAACCCGACTCCGCCAGAGCTGCTCGAGCCCGGTTTCAAGGTGCTTCACGCTCAAGAGATCGACTTCAACACTCACTGCCTTACCTTCGTTGCTTGTCTCGAACAGGTCGAGGCATGGTCCGACGCGAATCCGGGACACATGCCGATAGCGATCCTCGTCGAGATGAAGGAATCACCGATCCCCGACCCGCTCGATCTCGGATTCCTGATTCCGATCCCGTTCGACGCCGAGCTGCTCGACGCGGTCGACGACGAGATCCGCTCGGTCATATCTGCTGGCGATGTGATCACCCCCGACGAGGTGCGACGGGGGTACAAGACGCTGGAGGAGGCGGTTCGCGACGGCAACTGGCCGTCCCTTCGCCAATCGCGGGGCAAGGTGATGTTCATCATGAACAATGCCAACCTGCGAGACGACTACATCGACATGCGGCCCTCGCTCGAGGGGCGCATGATGTTCACCAACTCGACACCAGGCCAGCCCGACGCCGCATTCGTCAAGGTCGACACCGCTCCCGGCAACGTGGAGTACATCCAGTCGTTGGTCGCCGACGGATACGTCGTCAGGACCCGCGCCGACACTCCGACCTATGAGGCGCACAGCGGCGACACGACGCGACGCGACGCCGCTCTGGCGAGCGGCGCGCAATGGCTGTCGACCGACTATCCCGTCCCGGGTCGATCGGAGTGGTCCGACTACTTCGCGGAGATGCCCGACGGCGAGCCCGCCCGATGCAACCCGATCAACACCGGACCGCGTTGTCGTGACCACCTGATCGAGCCTGGCTAGCGGTCTCCTGACACCTCGGTGCCCTGATCCCGTTCAAAGCGAGTCGCGCAGGGGAACCTTGCGGATCTTGCCCATCGGCGTCCGTTCGAACGCCTCGACGAACCGGATCTCGTCGGGCACCTTGTATCGGGCCAGGTGCTCGGCGCAGAGCTGCCGCAGACCGTCGGCATCGACTTCGACCCCATCGGCGGGCTGCACGAAGGCGATGACGCGTTCGCCGAGCCGGTCGTCGGGTCTGCCCACCACCGCACACGCCTCGACATCTGGCGACTCGTGCAACACCCTCTCGACCTCGGCCGGGTACACGTTGGCGCCGCCGCGGATGATCAGATCGTTGCGACGGTCCTTGATGTAGAGGTTTCCGTCCTCGTCGAGCGTGCCCATGTCGCCGGTGTGCAAGAGGCCGCCGCGTAGAGCTTCGGCAGTCGCGTCGGGGCGATTCCAGTAGCCGAGCATCGGTCGGTACATGTCGGCGAACGGTCCGTCGGTCGCCGGGCCGACGCAAACCTCGCCGACCACGCCTGCTTCGACCGGCGCATCGTCGTCGTCGAGAATGTGGATCTGGACCTGCGGCAGAGCCTTGCCGCACGTGTTGGCGACAGGCTCGATCGTCGGGTCCTCGACGGTCACCGCGGTCGGGGCCTCGGTGAGGCCGTACCCGGTTCCGACCGGAGCGTTGAACCGCTTGCGGTACATGCGGCGGAATGCGTCGGGCATGTCGGCGCCCCCGACGCCGATCGCGGCAAGCGAGGAGAGCTGAGATCGGTCGACATCGGGGTGGTTCAACAGGTCGTGAACCATCGCCGGCACCGCCGAAAAGGTCGTGATCCCTTCGGCTTCGATCCACTCGGCCATTCCTACGGCGTCGATGCGATCCATTGTGACGAGCGTGATGCCGTTCTGGTAGGCCATGGCCGGCCCGAGGATGATGAGGTTGAGGATCGTCAGCGGCAGCGCCACGCCGAGCACCGCATCGTCGCTGTAGCTGCCGACGGCCGCGCTCACAGCGCCGGGCAGAAGCATGTTGTGTTGGGTGTGCACGGCTCCCTTCGGGAAGCCTGTCGTTCCGCTCGTGTATGCGATGGCCCCAGGTGTGAATGGGTCGATGGGAACGTCGGGCGCATGAGGCGAAGCATCTGCGACGCGCTCGCTCCAGTCGTCGCTCTCCGAGCCGGGGTCGACCCGGATCACATCGGTGAGCTCATCGAGGTCGTGTCGCAGCGGGCTGATCTCATCGGCGACCTCCGGTGCCGCCAGCAGCACCTTGGCCCCTGCATCTTTGAGCATGTATGCCTTCTCGGGTGCCGCCAGTGGCCGGTTGATGCCAACCCAGATCGCCCCCATCCGCATCGCCGCCAGAAAGGTGACGACGACGGCGGCATCGTTCGGCAGAGAAGACGCCACCCTGTCGCCGGGTTCGATTCCGAGACCGGCGAGAGCGTTCGCCGATCGGTTCGCCGCCTCATCGAGCTCGGCGACGGAATAGCGGGCGCTGCGCCCGATCAGGGCCGGCATGTCGGGGCACTCGGCGACCATCTCATCGAGCAGGCGAGCCACCGTCCCGGGCCCGGCGGGACGAGCCGGGGGAGTAGCCGGGGCGATCAGCCCATGCTCGGCGAGGTCGATCATCGAGTCAGGCAAGAGAGGCGAGTGACTCGCCCATGATCAGCTTCTGATCGTGTTCGGGGAGGCCTGCGAGCGCTTCGCGAAACGACAGCGGGTCGGCCAGACCCTCGGCATGGGGATAATCCGACCCGAACAGCACCTGCGAGGCTCCGATGGCCTCGGTGAGCGCCACTATGTCCTCCTCGTGG
Source organism: Acidimicrobiales bacterium (assembly GCA_965216815.1). Lineage (GTDB taxonomy): Bacteria > Actinomycetota > Acidimicrobiia > Acidimicrobiales > SHLQ01 > JADFOM01. The sequence continues at coordinate 2,382,144 of OZ244202.1, forward strand.
TACGGGGAGACGAAGACCTTCTGTTTGACGATCTCCGACGGTCGACCCTCGACGTAGCCCCCCGGCCACGGTCCGTTGCGACCCATCCCCTTCATCTTGTCCATCGCTGCCATCAGGTACGGGACCCACAACGACCCGTTCTCGACCGACATGATGCGGATGTTGGGAAACCGGCCGAAGAAATTGTGGAAGACGAGGCCGGAGATGGTCTGCATGATCGGTAGGTCGCCGTAGAACGAGGTCCACTGGAAGGCCGACTGTTCATGTGAGGACGGGTTGGCTTCTTCGCCCCAGTGCACCGACAGCATCTCGTTGTAGCCCGACTCGGAGATGTGGAAACACACGGTGATGCCGGCCTCGTCGACGCGGCTCCAGAAGGGATCGAACGAGAGGTCCGCAGGGTTCTTTCCTCCCTGCGGTCCGGGCCGCAGGTGGATGAACCTGGCGCCTCGTTCCATCACGTGTTCGAGCTCGGCTACGGCTGCGTCGAGGTCGAGCAGCGACATCAGGGGCACCCCGTAGATGCGCCCGTCAGCGCCGAAGCCCCACTCGTCGTAGAGCCATTCGTTGAAGGAGTGCACGTTCAGGTAGGTGCGCTCGGGGTTGTCTTTCATGAAGTGCTCGACACACACGGCGAGCGTCGGGAACAGGACCATCGCGTCGAGTCCCTGCTGGTCCATGAGCTCGATGCGTGCGTCGCGATTGCTGTACGCGGGCTGCACCGGTTCGATAGCGGGGTTCTCTTCGACAGGCAGACCCTTCTTCATGTTGCGCAACATCTCGCGCAGCGCCCCCGGTTTCACGTGGGTGTCGCCGAACGGCTCGCGCAGGAACGTAAACGGTCGGTCGCCGATGTAGAGCCGCGGCCACTCATCGGTGTCGACGAGTCGAATCGCTTCGTCCAATCGGTTCGACGGCATGAAGCGGGTGAAACAGTCGGTCGGCTCGTAGTAGTGGTTGTCGGCATCGAAGATCATGGAGCCTCCGGTTCGTGACTTACCTGTTAGATGCGCCGCGGGATCTACGGTAGGCACAGGGTGCACGGAAGGGCCAGAGCATGGATGAGATCGACAACGCGACCTATGGATTCGAGGGGCGTGTTGCGCTCGTGACCGGAGCTGCAGGTGGCGGAATCGGCAAGGCGACTGCACGGCGGCTGCTCCGTGAGGGCGCTTCGGTCGTCGTGACCGACGTGCACGAGCGCCGCTTGACCGAGACCCTCGAAGAATTCGTCGACCTGTTCGGTAACGATCGAGTGATGGCCCGCCAGATGGATGCCGGTGATCGCGCGCAAATCGACGACTGTCTTGCCGAGGCTCGGCATCGTCTCGGCGTGATCGACGTGCTGATCAACAGCGCGGCCGTCAACGCGCTCGACCCGGTCGGCGACATGGACCCCGAACAGTGGGACTGGGCCATGGGCGTGAACCTGTCCGGGCCGTGGTATCTGGCTCGTGCGGTCCTGCCCGACATGGTCGAGGCCGGCTGGGGATCGATCGTCAATATCACATCGGTCGCCGGATACATCCATGGCACCAACGAGGGTCCGTATGCGGCGGCCAAGGCCGGGTTGCACCAGTTGACGCGGACCATAGCGACCGAGTACGGGCCACGCGGCGTGCGCTGCAACGCCGTCGCGCCGGGCATCATCCACACCTGGTTCGTCGATGCGAAAGCTCCCCAACTGCTCGACGAGGCGGCCAACACACCGCTGCGCCGACTCGGTACGCCCGACGACATCGCCAACGTCGTCGCGTGGCTGGTGTCGGATCAGTCGTCGTTCGTCACCGGCGAGTGCATAAACGCCAGCGGCGGGTGGTACATGAGGCCTTAGCCTCGATCCACCGTTTGGTGGCCGGTAGGTGTGGGTCGAGGGGCGGGTCCCGCTGATTGGGGTGGGCGTGTTCCAACGGTCGGTGTTGGGGCGTGTTGAAGTAGTGCTGGTGGCTGTGGTGGGTTGTTGACGCTGGGCTTTGTCGGGGTGCGTCAGGTCCGGGGCTGGTGGGCTCAGCCTGAGGGGGCGGGTAACGCCCGGAGGGCGTTGAGCGCAGCGTGAAACTCCTTTGCCCAGGGCCATCGAGTTGGCAGGCGCAGCAGCCTGCGACCGGACCGGTTGACGATCACCGCGGCGAGTGAGATGAGCCGGGTGCGTCGGGTCCGGTTCGTGGCGGGTGGGTGGCCGGCGAGCTGGGTGGTCCAGCATCCGAGGTTGTGGGCGAGCACGGCGCAGGCGAGCCAGGCAGCATTCGCGTGGTAGTGGCCGGACGGGATGTGGTCGAGACCGGCGCCTTCTTTGAGGTCCCGGATCGCTAACTCGACAACGGCGTGTTCGCGGTGAAACGCGTCGGCGGCGATCATGGAGATCTGCGTGTCGGAGGTGATGAAGGCGTGGTGGCGCCAGTCGGGCCACAGGCGCCGTTGGGCTGGTTCGGTCAGGCGTGTGCGGCGCACAACGAGGCGCACAGTGCGCATCTTCTTCCCGCGTCCGGCGGTGTAGCTGGTTTCGGCGACTTGGGCTTGGCCGCCGTCGGGGTAGTCGATGTCGACCCACGCGGCCTCGTCGATGCCGGCGATCGCTGTCTTTGTGTTCTTGTGGAGACGCACGGTGATCGACCATCCAATGCCGTGGGTGTCGAGGCGATCGCAGAGCTTCCAGGACCAGAACCCCGAATCGGCCCGAACCGTCACCGGCCCCGTCGCTCCGGCGCGGGTCAGGTTGGCGGCGAGTTCGTCAACGAAACGGATCACGCCGCGGGCGGTGTTCGCTGACCCGCGCCGCATCCGGGCGAACAAGATCTCACCGGTCCCGGCGCGGGTTGCGAGCAGCGGGTGATAACCGAGGCGTTTCGTGTAGCCGTAGCCGGCGGCCTGCTTCTTGTTGCCGTGGACCTCACAGATCGTGGAGTCCAGATCGATCACGAGCGGCCCATCACCGGGACCGGCGCCAAGGTCCCAAGCCCGAGCGAGCGTCCGAGACAGCACCGCGTCGAGTTGGCGGATGTGCCCGAACGTGAAGCTGCGTAGGAACGACCCGATCGTCGAGGGTGCCATCACCTTGAACGGCAACACACGCTGCGTTGCCCCGGCGCGCAACATGTCGACGTGATCGATGTGGGTGGCCCCGGCGATCATCGCTGCGACCAGAGTCAAGATCTTGCGGCCCGGACGAGCCGAACCGGTGCGCACCCAGGTGTCGATCAGGGCCTCCAGGCCAAGGCGGACCATCAACGTGACCGGCACCACGAGCCCCGCGTTGGCGACGACCCCATCGTGATCGAAGGTCGCTTGCAACCGGTCCAATGTGCGCGATGATGTCGACACAGAAAGTGCCTCCTTGTGTTGGGCAGACCGTGACTTCAGACATCACGATCCTCCCAGCTCAGGAGGCCTTTTTGGTGGACGCGCGCCTACCTACCCCATCAGCGAAACGGTGGATCGAGGCTTAGCCTTCCGCCGGTGTGGGCCGCCACCCCGCCGTCGGTCCCGGTCCTCCTCGCTTCGCTGCGGGGGCTCCGGGCCGACGACGTGGGCCCGACGGCCCTACACCTCGCGTACATACACCACCCGCCGGGCGAACTTGGTTGGTCATTTCCACCCGCCGTCGAGGCGGAGGATCGCGCCGGTGGTGTACGACGAGGCATCCGAGGCGAAGTAGAGGGCCGCACCGATGATCTCGTGTGGTTCACCGGCACGGCCCATCGAGAACGCCGTCTCGAAAGACGCCCGCATGGCATCTAGGTCCCATGCCTTGGAGATGTCGGTGAGAAACGGGCCGGGCATGATGCAGTTGACCCGAACCTCGGGCCCGTAGGCCTTGGCGTACATGTCGGTCATGTTGTGCATGCCGGCCTTGGCCATCGCATACACGGACTCGCCTGGAGTCGGCCTCACCGCCGCCGATGAACTGACGTTGATGATCGAGCCGCGCCCATCGGCCTTCATGCGTTCGCCGACGATCGCCGAGAGTCGAAACGCCCCTTTGAGGTTGACGTCCATGACCTTGTCGTAGAGCTCCTCGGTGACATCGCTGATCTTGTCGTAGAGCGGCGACATGCCGGCGTTGTTGACGAGGATGTCGATCTTGCCGAAGCGGTCGTAGGCGGCATCGGCCAGATCGGCTGCCCGGTCCCAATAGCCGGCATGGAACTCGATCGGTAGGGCGTCGACGCCGAACCGGTCGGCTGCGTCCGCTGCGACCGCCTCGCAGTTGTCGAGCTTCCGACTCGCAACGATGACGTTGGCCCCCTGCTCGGCGAACGCGAGCACCATCTCCTTGCCGAGGCCGCGGCTACCGCCGGTCACGATGGCGGTCCGGCCGCTCAGGTCGAACATGTCTGCAACGCGGGTCATGATGGATGGCCGTTCGTCGTCGATGGGGCGTCGACCCATAGGGACTACCCGAACCGGAGTGCGAATGTCGATCCCAGCAGATCTCGAGGCCAAGCGCATCCTCGTCGTAGGAGCATCGTCGGGTATCGGTCGGGCGATCGCCGAGACGGCCGCAGCTGCAGGTGCCAGGGTCGCGGCGAGCGCCCGGCGCGGCGATCGACTGGCTTCGCTCGACGCCGTGGCGCTGGCCGGAGACGTGACCATCGAGGGTGACCCGGCGCGCATCGTCGACGCCGCCGTCGCTGAGCTCGGCGGAATCGACGCGTTGATCTATGCGGTCGGCGTGTCACCGCTGGTGCCGCTCGGCGAAGCGACCGCGGGTGACTGGCACGATGTCTTGTCGTCGAACGTGATCGGCGCGGCCATGGTGACATCGGCTGCGGCGCCTCACCTGCTCGACAGCGGCGGCCGGGCACTGCTGCTGTCGTCGAAATCCGCTCGCAACCCGTTCCCGGACCTTTCGCTGTACACGACCTCCAAGATCGCACTCGACGGTCTGATTCGTTGCCTGCCCGTTGAGTTCCCCGGGCTTCTGGTGACCAGGGTGGTGGTCGGCAACACCGGCGGAACCGAGTTCGCGAACGAGTGGGATCCCGACCGGCTCGCCGAAGCCACCGATCGATGGGTCGAGACCGGAGTGCTCGGCGGCGGCATGATGCATCCCAACCGGGTCGCCGAAGCGGTTCTCTTCGCCGCTGCGTCGGGTGCCCACATCGACGACCTCGCTGTCATCGACACCGCCGCCGACGACGGAACCTACTGAGGCGGGTGCGGGTGGCACCTCCCGATGACACGATAGTTAGATCGGGTTACAGTGGCGCCCGATGAGCACCAAGGGGGGCTGAGCATGGGACGCACGATCGACTTTCCGGTCTTCGACGCCGACAACCACATGTACGAGACACAGGAGGCGTTCACCCGCTACCTGCCACAGGAGTACGACGGAGCCATCACGTACGTGGACGTCAACGGCCGAACCAAGATCGCGGTGCGAGGTCAGATAAGCGACTACATCCCGAACCCGACCTTCGAGGTCGTGGCGGCGCCGGGTGCCCAGGAGGACTACTACCGCAACGGCAATCCCGACGGGAAGTCGCTGCGCGAGATCTACGGCGAGCCGATCAAGTGTCCCGAGTGGGCGCGAAGCGCCGAGGCCCGACTTCCGCATCTCGACGAGCTCGGCCTCGACGGCTCGTTGATGTTCCCGACCCTTGCGAGCCTCCTCGAGGAGCGCATGCGCGACGATCCCGATCTAACCCACGCCGCGGTCCATGCGCTCAATCAGTGGATCAACGACGAATGGACGTTCAACTACAGCGATCGCATCTTCGCGACACCCGTGATCGCCCTGCCCATCGTCGAGAAGGCTGTCGAGGAGCTCGAATGGTGCCTCGAACGAGGCGCACGCTGCGTGCTGATCAGGCCCGCTCCTGCATGGGGCCTGCGCGGACCGCGCTCGCCGGGCCTGCCCGAGTTCGATCCGTTCTGGGCTCGCGTCCAGGAGGCCGGCATTCTGGTCGGGATGCACTCGTCCGACTCCGGCTACGCCGATCTGGCCAGCATCTGGGAGGGCAAGAGCGAGATGTTGCCGTTCAAGCCCAATCCGTTCAGGTTCTTGGTCATGAAGAACCGAGCCATCACCGACATGATGAACGCCATGGTCTGTCACGGCGCCTTCACCAGGTTTCCCGACCTGCGAATCGCGACGATCGAGAACGGTGGCACGTGGGTCAAGCCGCTCGTCGAGAACCTCGAGTTCACATATCGCAACATGCCCCAGGAGTTCGCCGAGCATCCGGTCGAGGCGTTTACGCGCAACGTTTACGTCAACCCGTTCTGGGAGGACGCGCTCGAGGGACTGATCGACATCATGAGTGTCGACAGGCTGTTGTTCGGGTCCGATTATCCGCATCCAGAAGGGCTCGCGAACCCGGTCGAGTTTGCCGACGATCTTCCCGACTCGCTGTCCGACGCCGACGTGGCAAAGGTCATGGGCGGGAACCTCAAGTCGCTTCTGGGGGTGTGATGGAGCTCGCTCTCGATCGCGAGGCTTGCCAGGGTCACGGTCGTTGCTATGTCCTCGCGCCCGAGGTCTTCGACTGCGACGACGACGGATACGGCATCGCTCGGTTCGCCAGTGTGCCTTCGGACCTGCAGGACAGGGCCCGGCACGGGGCGAACAACTGCCCCGAAGACGCCATCATCATCGAGGAGGAACGGCCATGAGCGACGCCGACGACGCATCGTCCGACGAAGGACTCGACGGTCTGGCGACGATGACCGACCCCGACCTGGCTGCACAACCTCAGCCGATGTACAAGGCGATGCGCGACAGCGATCCGGTGACCAGCGTCGATCTCGGCGAGGTGCAGATGACAGTTGTGTGGAAACACGACGACGTGGTCGAGGTTCTGCGCAACCCAGACGTGTTCTCGTCGGGAGAGGAAGCGGTGCAAATCGGACAGAAGCGCCCCCTCATCCCGCTCCAGATCGATCCGCCCGACCACAGCAAGTTTCGCAAGATCCTCGACCCCCTCTTCTCTCCGAAACGTGTAGCAGAGCTGGAGGATCGCACCCGTTCGCTTGCGATCGGGCTCATCGACGCGGTCGTCGATCAAGGGCAATGCAACTTCGACCGTGACATCTCAGAGCCGCTTCCCAGCACGGTGTTTCTCGAGTTGCTCGGGCTGCCGGTCGAACGAGCAGCCGAGTTCATCGCCCTGAAGGACGGAATCATCCGGCCGGAGCGCTCAGGCGAAAAGGACGAGACGGCGATGCGCGACGAGACCGGCGCCAAGATCTACGAGGTTCTCGAGTCGGTCATCGCCGAACGGGTCGAGGAACCGCGCGACGACTTCTTGTCGGGATTTCTCCAAGCCGAAGTCGATGGCCACCGGCTGACGCCCGACGACGTCGCCGATATCGGCTACCTCTTCTTTCTCGCTGGCCTCGACACGGTCACGGCGTCGCTCGACTGCATGGTGGCGTACCTTGCACAGCACCCCGAGACGCGGCGCCGCATCGTCGAGGAACCGGGCGACATCCCGGCGTTGGTCGAGGAGTTGCTCCGCTACGAGACCCCGGTCACCGCGGTACCGCGAATCACGACGACCGACACCGAGCTTTCGGGTTGTCCGATCAAGGCGGGTTCCACCGTCACTGTCATGTTGGGCTCGGCGAACACCGACGAGGCTTTCTGGGAAGGCGGCGAGGACGTCGACGTCGACCGCGAGGTGAACAAACACCTCGCTTTCGGCGGCGGGGTGCACCGCTGCCTCGGGTCCCACCTCGCTCGCATGGAACTGCGCGTCGTGCTCGAGGAGTGGCATCGCCGGGTGCCCGACTACACGATCGCTGATGGTGTCACGCTCAACTACTCGCCTGGTCTTCGCCAGATCGACAACCTGGAACTCGTCTGGTGAGATCGCGTCGACTCGACGATTCAGCGAGTGTCACAACAACACAGGGGGCATCGAACAATGGGTGATCTGCGCATGCTCATAGACGGCGATCTGGTCGAGTCTTCAACCGGTGCGACGTTCGACAACATCAACCCGGCGACCGAGGAGGTGCTCGGCCCGGTCGCCGACGGCACGGCCAAAGACATGCGCCGCGCCATCGCCGCGGCGCGTCGGGCCTTCGACACCACGGACTGGTCGACCGATCGTGGGTTCCGCAAGCAGTGCCTGCTGCAGCTTCAGGCCGCCATCGAATCCGAACAGGAGGAGTACCGCAGCGAGCTCGTGTCGGAGGTCGGTTGCCCGGTTCTTCTCACCTACGGACCGCAGCTCGACGCGCCCTTGCGCGAGGCGTTGTTGTGGCCTGCCGAGATGATCGACGAGTTCGAGTGGAGCCGCGAGATCGGTCCGAAGGACGCGATGGGCGTCGGATACGACACTCATCGCGAGGTGTGGAAGGAACCGGTAGGTGTCGTCGGTGTCATCGTGCCGTGGAACTTCCCGATGGAGATCACACTGAACAAGCTCGGCCCGGTGCTAGCGATGGGCAACACTGTCGTGGTGAAGCCGGCACCCGACACACCATGGAACGCGACACGGCTCTCGCGGCTCATCGCATTGAAGACCGATATCCCGCCCGGGGTCGTCAACATCGTCACCGCTTCGGACCACCTGGTCGGCGAGGAGATCTCGGTGTCGAGCGACGTCGATCTGGTCGCCTTCACCGGTTCGACCGCCACGGGGCAGAGGATCATGGAGGCGGCTGCGCCCAGTCTCAAGCCGGTGTTCCTCGAGCTCGGCGGGAAGTCGGTGAATCTGTTCCTCGACGATGCCGACATCTCGTCGCTGGGGAGCGCCGTCACCTCCTGTATGCACGGCGGCCAGGGTTGCGCGATTGCAAGCCGGATCATGGTGCCCAACTCGCGCTACGACGAGTGCGTCGACGCCATCGCTGCCGGCTTCGAGGGCTGGTCCTACGGCGACCCGACCGATCCATCGAACCTCCAGGGTCCACAGGTGTCGAAGAAGCAACAGGACCGCGTTCTCGGCTACATCGAAAAGGGCAAGGCCGAAGGGGCCCGGCTGGTCACCGGTGGAGGGGTGCCGTCACATCTCGACAAGGGGTTCTATGTCGAGCCGACTCTGTTCGTCGATGTCGACAACTCGATGACGATCGCGCAAGAAGAGATCTTCGGTCCGGTCCTCGTCGTGGTCGGGTTCGACGATGACGACGATGCGGTCCGAATCGCCAACGATTCGCCATACGGACTGTCGGGCCAGATCACAAGCGCCGACCTCGAGCGTGCGAAGTCGGTTGCGCGGAGGATCCGCACTGGCACTCTCGGCATCAACGGCGGCGTCTGGTACGGAGCCGACGCGCCCTTCGGTGGCTACAAGGGGTCGGGAATCGGCCGGCAGTGTGGAATCGAGGGGCTCGAGATATTCACCGAGACCAAGACGGTCGGCTGGCCGGCCTGACAGCGGTCGGACCGCCCACATGAGACGCAAGCGACACATGGAGAACCGACGATGACAGGACCACTCGAGGGCATTCGCATCATCGAGCTAGCAAGTTGGATGTTCATTCCCTCGGCCGGGTCGGTACTGGTCGACTGGGGCGCCGAGGTCATCAAGGTCGAGCATCCCGAGACCGGCGATCCCCAGCGTGGACTGATCACGTCGGGGTTGGTGCCAGGCGGTCCCGGTGGCGTCAACTTCATGATCGAACAGCCCAACCGTGGCAAGAAGTCGGTCGGAATCAACCTCGCCAGCGATGACGGTCGCGAGGCGTTCTTGAAGCTCGTCGAGTCCGCCGATGTGTTGTTGACCAACTATCTGCCGCCGATTCGACGCAAGTTGAAGATCGACACTGACCAGATCCGGGAGCGGAACCCGAAGATCATCATCGCCCGTGGTTCAGGTCAGGGGCCGAAGGGACCGGACGCGGAAAAGGGCGGCTATGACGGCGCTTCGTTCTGGGCTCGCGGCGGCATGGGAGCGGTTCTGCCACCGAACCCCGACGGATCGCCGCAGGGTCAAGCGGGGCCCGCGTTCGGCGACGTGATGGGGGGGCTGGCCACAGCAGGCGCAATCGCTGCAGCTCTGACCAAGCGCGAGCGATCGGGCGAGCCGAGCATCGTCGACGTATCGCTCCTCGCGACGGCGATGTGGCAGATCTCGCCGTTGGTCGTCGCGTCGAAGCTGTTCGGAATGACCTCGATGCCGAGGGGCGACCGGCGGATGTCACCCAATCCGGGCGTCGGCACGTATCGCACCGGAGACGATCGATACATCAGCCTCATCCTGCTTCAATCGGACAAGTTCTGGGACGACCTCGCCGACCGTCTCGATCGCCCGATCCTCAAGGAGGACGAGCGGTTCAACACATCGGCTGCACGTGCCGAGAACGGACCCGAGTGCATCGACATCATGGACGAGGCGTTCGCCGAGCATCCGCTGTCGTACTGGAAGGAGCGACTCGAGACCTTCGCCGGCGTGTGGACGCCGTTCCAAACCCTCGACGAGCTCTACGAGGATCCCCAGGTCATAGCGAACGGGTATCTGCCGGCGATGACAGCTGCCAACGGCGAGGAAGTGCAATTGGTGGCGAACCCGGCACAGTTCGACGAAGAGCCGGTGAGCGTCGAGCGTGCACCAGAGCACGGTGAACACACCGAGACGGTGTTGCTCGACGCCGGAATCGAGTGGGACGAGATTGCGGCGATGAAAGAGTCGGGCGCGATCATGTGATGATGTGATTGGCGGCTCGGCTGACAACGGTGTCAGTCTGGGCACACGGTTGGAACGGACCTCAGGGGGGACCGGATGTTGGGCAGAAAGACACTCTCGTTGTTCGGCGCATTCTTCGCGTTGATGCTGTTCGCCGCCGCGTGCGGCAACTCCGACGATTCGGGCGACGATGGCGGCACCGAGACGACCACGAGCGCGGCCGACGGCGGTACCAGCGAGACCGATCCACCCGACGAATCGACAACCGCTGCGCCAGAAGGCGCGGACGAGGTTACGCCCGAGGACGAAGGCGAGGACGACGCCGGAAGCGAAGACGGCGGTGAGGAGATCGACACCGAGACCTTCGTACCTATCGAGGGTGTGCCCGGCGTGAGCGACGAGGAGATCAGCTTCGCTGTGATCGCCACCGAGCAGAACAATCCGCTCGGCACCTGCATCCTCGAGTGCTACCGCCAGGGCATCCAGGCCTATTTCGACTACGCCAACGAGAACGGCGGGCTGTTCGGTCGCCAGCTGGTAGTCGGCGAAGTGCTCGACGACGAACTGTCCAACAACCAGATCCGGGCGACCGAGGTCATCGCGAACGACAATGCGTTCGGTGTGTTCAGCGCGACCCTGCTCGCGACCGGCTGGGGCGATCTCAACGACGCGGGTATCCCGACCTTCGTGTGGAACATCCATGCCACTGAAACAGCGGGTCGCGAGGCGATATTCGGTCAGGTCGCGTCGTTGTGCGCCGACTGCCTGGGTCGCATCCTGCCCTACATAATCCAGGACATCGGTGCGACGAAGATCGCCTCCCTCGGCTATGGCATTTCGGATAACTCGAAGGTGTGCGCCAACACCAGTGCCGAGTCGGTCGAGACCTACAGCGACAACATCGGCGGGGCCGAGATCGTCTACCTGAACGATCAGCTCGAGTTCGGTCTCTCCGGTGGTGTGGCGACCGAGGTGTCTGCGATGATCGACGCAGAGGTCGACTTTGTCATGTCGTGCCTCGATCTCAACGGCATGAAGACGCTGGCCGAGGAGTTCCAACGACAGGGCCACCTCGAGAACGTAACGTTGCACCACCCGAACTCTTACAACCACGGATTCGTCGAGGAGAACGCTGCACTGTTCGAGGGCGACATCGTGATTCCGGCGTTCCTGCCGTACGAGGCCGAGGTGCCCGACAGCGACTTGGCGCTCGTGCTCGAACGCTTCGAAGCCGACGGCATCGAGCTGAGTGAACACGCGATGATCGGTTGGATAAACGCCGCGCAGGCCTTTGACGCGATCAAGTTCGCCGGCCCCGAGTTCGATCGCCAGAAGGCCATTGACGGGCTCAACTCTCAGACCTCCCACACGATCGGCCTGTTGAACTCACCGATCGATTGGACCCGACAGCACGAGCCCGAAAGCCGTGACGGTGGTGGCGGGTACGAGAACGAATGCTCCGCTGTGGTCCGTATCGCCGACGGGGCATTCGAGACCGTCGCTCCTCCCGATACACCGTGGATCTGCTGGGACAACTCGAACAACGACTGGGCCGAGGCGGAGTTCACGGCCACACCCTGATCGACGGCGCACCGACTTAGATGATCATCGCCAGCGGCGCCATCGAGGACATCTTCACCGCGGTCTTGCAAGGGACGCCGCCGGGGCTCGTCTACGCGCTCATCGCGCTGGGCTTCGTGCTCACCTACAAGACCTCCGGGGTGTTCAACCTGGCGTTCGGTGCGCAGGCCTATGTGTCGGCTGCCATGTACTTCAAGCTGCGCGTCGAAGACGGTTGGCACATTGTTCCCGCACTGATCATCTCGGTCTTTGTGCTGGCGCCAGCGATCGGGCTGATCCTCGAGCGTTTCATCTTCCGCCACCTGCGAACCGCTTCAGCCGTGTCGAAGCTGGTGATCGCCATCGGCCTCTCGCTCGCGTTGCCGAACCTCTTCGACCTCATCGCTGGGTTCGAGGCGGTCGCAGGACAGACTCCGGTCGGCATCGTCGAGGACGGCGCAAACGTCTTCTACGACCCATTCGGACTGTACGCGTTTTCGCGCGACGAGCTGATGCAAATGATCGTGGCCGTTACCGGCGTAGTCGGGCTGGGGCTGCTCTTCAGCTATACGTCCCTCGGCCTGTCGATGCGTGCGGTCGTCGAGAGCCCCCGCATGACCGAGCTGGCCGGCGTCCCCGCCGATCGCGTGTCGGCGTTCGCGTGGGCGCTGTCGAGCACTTTCGCCGGTATGGCCGGCGTGTTGATCGCGCCACAGTTCAACACGCTCGTCGCGACCGACTTCTTCAATCTCGTGGTGATCGCGATCGCCGCGGCCGCAGTCGGGCGGCTCGTGTCTCTCCCGCTGGCGTTCGTCGGTGGGTTGGGTATGGGCATATTCATCGCCCTGTTCAAGACCTTCCTTCCTCGATGGACCGATGACTTCGCCTGGCTCGAGATCCTCGAGGACAACCTCACGCCCGCCATGCCGTTCGTCATCCTCTTCGCGGTTCTCGTCTTCTGGCCCGGCATCCGCAACGCAAAGGAAGGATCCGACCCGCTCGCCGGTGTCGATCCACCTCCGCCGACCCCGGTTGCGAGCACCCGCAGTCCCCAGCTCGCCCGAGCAACGTGGATCTTCGGCATCTGCTTCTTCAGCCTCATGCTGTACCTCGTGTTCTTTCAGGCCGACGAGTTCTGGCTTCTCCTCGTCACCCAAGCCGTGATCCTGTCGACCATCTACCTCTCGATCACGGTGATGACCGGATTCGCCGGACAGATCTCACTGTGTCAGGGAACGTTCGCTGCCATCGGCGGCTTCACCGTGTTCCAGATGGCCGACCGTTACGACATGTCGGTTCTGCTCGCCGCGGTCATCGGAGCGTTGATTGCCGCAGCGGTCGGGGCCCTCCTGTCGCTGCCCGTGCTTCGCCTCGGCGGCATCTGGTTGGCCATCGCCACGTTGGCGTTCGCCTACTTCTTCGACGCCGTCATGGTGAAGTTCTCCTGGGTGGGCGGTGGCGACACCTCTCTACTCCAGGGCACGCGCGTCCCCCGACCGACGCTCGGACCATTCGACTTCGGCAACGACAAGACGTTCTTCGCGCTCGCTGTCGTCGTTTTCCTGCTCGTGTCGATCGTGGTCATCCAGTTGCGCGAGGGCACGTTCGGACAGCAGCTCAAGGCGCTGCGCGGGAGCGAGACGGCTGCGGAGTCGATAGGCATCTCACCTGCCCGGTCGCGGATACTGGCCTTCGCAGTGTCGGCGTTCATCGCCGGTCTGGGCGGCGCAATGCTCTCCATGCACCAGGAGAACGTGAACTACACCAACAACTTCGCACCCTTCGCTGCCCTGTTCTGGTTGGTGCTCGTCGTGTCGCTCAGCTCACGGACCGTCGATGGCGCGCTTCAGGCGGGTGCTGCCTTCTCGCTCTTCGATCCCTTGATCTTGCGCGGCGAGCTCTTCGCGTGGATCCTTCGTTCTCCCGATCGGCTGCCTTCGTTCTTTCCGATCTCCGGCAAATGGCGGTTCGTGTTGTTCGGGCTCACGTCGGTGCAGTTCGCTCGACATCCCGAGGGGATGATGGAGTACAGCAAACGCAAGAGCAACGCTCGTGTCGACGCCTGGCTCGCTCGCCGGCGTGGCGAGAGCGACGACAGCACCGACAGCACTGAAGAGTCGGCAGCGGAGTCGGTGGCCGACGAGACCTCGGCGGCACCTTCATGAGCGCGTTGCTCGAGGTGAGCGGCATCACCAAGACCTTTGCGGGAATCGTCGCGCTCAGCGATGTCTCGCTGACCGTCGATCGTGGTGAACGCGTCGGGCTGATCGGCCCGAACGGTGCGGGAAAGACAACGCTGTTCAATTGCATGCTGGGACAGCTCACACCCGACGAGGGTTCGGTGCGACTCGCCGGTCGGGAGTTGCTCGGCCTGCCGGTCAACAAGCGAGTCGAGGCCGGGTTCGGGCGCACCTTCCAGCGAATCGAGTTGTTCAGCGATACCTCGGTTCGCGAGCACCTGCTCATCGCGGAGCGGACGCGAAACGAGACGGGGTCGTTTCTCAAGGATCTCATCGGTCTCGGCCGGCCGCGTGCCGACGAGATCGCGCGGTGTGACGAAATCCTCGAATTGCTCGGCCTCGGCGACGTGGGCGACGAGCCGATCGAGAAGCTCAGCCTCGGCAAGGGCAGGCTCGTCGAGGTAGGACGAGCGCTCATGACCCACCCGACTCTTCTGCTTCTCGACGAGCCGTCGTCGGGACTCGACCGCGAAGAAACCTCGGCACTGGCGGCAACCTTGCGGGACGTGCAGGCGGAATCCGACTTCGCCATCCTGCTCGTCGAGCACGACGTCGAGCTAGTCAGTGCCTTTACGAGTCGCTGCTACGTCCTCGACTTCGGCACGATCATCGCAGAGGGCTCCACGGTCGAGGTCATGGCCGACCCAGCGGTGCGAGAGGCCTATCTCGGGTCGAGCGAGGAGGTGTCGTGAGCGCGCCGGTGCTCGAGCTTCGCGATGTCGAGGCTGCATATGGTCCGTTCCGGGCGCTCTTCGGCGTCACCGTGTCTGTCGGTGAGGGTGAAGCGGTTGCGCTGCTCGGTGCGAACGGCGCCGGCAAGACGACCGTCGCGCGTGTCGCCAGCGGTCTCGTCGAACCGACCGGTGGATCAGTATTTCTAGACGGCGAGGACATGACCGGCAGCGCCACCTACCAATACGCGCGTGCCGGTGTCGCGCATGCGCCCGAGGGCAGGTCGGTCTTCGCGACCTTCACCGTTGAAGAGAACCTGTTGCTGTCGTTCACACGCAGCATGGGTCGCACGGATGCGAAAGACGCTCTGGCTCGCGCCTACGACCTGTTCCCCCGACTGGGGGAACGACGCAAGCAGTTGGCCGGCACGCTCAGCGGCGGGGAGCAGCGCATGCTGTCGCTGGCCAGGGTGCTGGTCGAAGAGCCACGGTTGTTGATCGCGGATGAGCTCTCATTGGGTCTTGCCCCGATCATCATCGACTCGGTCTATGAGTCGCTGGAGACGATCCGAGCGTCTGGCACCGCTCTGTTGATCGTCGAACAGCTCGTCGGCCCGGCGTTGGCGCTTTGTGATCGCGTCGCATTCCTGTCGCATGGCACGGTTACCTGGGAAGGTCCCGCCGACGAGGCCCGAGAGGTGGTCACCACCGAGCTCTTCGAAACGGCCGGCGCAACCTCCGACGATGGAGACACAGCCCAATGACCGAACCGCTCGAACGCAAGGCGATCATCTCGGGTACGGCACAGTCGGCGATCGGACGGCGACTCCACCGAACCGGACTCGACCTCACGGTAGAAGCGTCGTTGCGTGCCATCGACGACGCCGGGCTGACAGTTGACGACATCGATGGCATCTCGACCTACCCCGCTATGAGCGGCAGCTTCGGCGGCGCGACCGGGGCCGAGCTGCACGAAGCGCTTCGCTTCTCGCTCAACTGGCGCGACGGTGGAGCCGAGACATCGGGGCAGCTCGGAGCCGTGCACAAGGCGATTCTGGCGGTCGCGGCCGGCCTCGCTCGACACGTGCTGTGCTTCCGCACCGTCGTCGAAGGTTCCGGTGGAACGATGCGCGCGAGCGGCGGTGGTGGGGGCGCAGCTTTGCCATCGGCGTTTCAGTATCTGATCCCCTACGGAGCATCGTCGGCCGCCAACTGGATTGCCTGCTACGCGCAGCGTCACATGCACGAATTCGGCACGACGCGCGAGCAGCTCGGCGCGATCGCGATGAACGCACGGGCCAACGCGGCGCGCAACCCGCAGGCGATATACACCGAGCCGATGTCGATGGAGGACTATCTCGAAGTCCGCCTCATCTCGGAGCCCTTCTGTCTCTACGACTGCGACGTGCCGTGCGACGGATCGACCGCGGTCGTGGTGTCGCATCGTGACTACGCCCCCGACACGCCGAACGGAGCTGTCGGTGTCAACGCGATTGGCACCGCCCTGCGGGGGCGACCCAGTTGGGATCAGTTCGACGATCTCACCACGATGGCGATGCGCGACTCGGCGGCGTCGATGTGGGAGCGGACCGAGCTTGGGCCATCCGACGTCGATACCGTGCAGCTCTACGACGGCTTCAGCTGGCTGACGATGGCGTGGATAGAGGCCCTGGGGTTCTGTGGCAGAGGAGAAGGGGGACCCTTCGTCGAGGGTGGCTCGCGTATCGCGCCCGACGGGGAGCTGCCACTCAACACGTGGGGTGGCCAGCTGTCGGGTGGGCGGTTGCACGGGTTCGGATTCCTGCACGAAGGCGTGCTTCAGCTGCGCGGCCAGGCCGGCGACCGCCAGATCGACGGCACGCCCGAGGTGGCGGCGGTCGCAGCGGGGGGCGGTCCGGAGTCTGGGTCTCTGCTGTTGACGAAGGGGGCTGCGTGACCGAGACCGCGTCGAGGGCCATGGCCAACGCCGAAGGCGAGCTTCCGCTTCGGTTCGTGGGCAAACCGTCGCCCGAGGGTGAGTTCTACTGGACCTCCGGCGCCGATGGTCGATTGCGGCTGCTGCACTGCGGCGCATGCGACCGGTTCCACCATCCGCCAGGACCGGTATGCCCCTACTGCCACAGCCGCGACCTGACCCCGAAACCGGTAGCCGGGAGCGGTACGATCGCGGCTTACACCATCAACCACCAGCCGTTCATCCCCGGTTTTGATCCTCCGTACGTTTTCGGTTTCGTCGAGATCGACGAGGACCCGACCATCC
Organism: Acidimicrobiales bacterium; assembly: GCA_965216815.1. Lineage (GTDB taxonomy): Bacteria > Actinomycetota > Acidimicrobiia > Acidimicrobiales > SHLQ01 > JADFOM01. The sequence goes on from OZ244202.1 coordinate 2,399,452, forward strand.
GAATCGCGACGAACATCGTCGGCTGTGACCACGCCGATGTGGCGATCGGCATGCGGGTCCGGGTGCTGTTCGAACACAACGGCGACCACTACATCCCGCTCTTCGAACCCATATCGGAGACCTGACATGGCGATCGAGTTCGACCCGTTCGGTAGGGAGTTCTTCGATGATCCCTACGAGATCTACGCACGCATGCGCGAAGAGGCGCCCTGCTACCACAGCGACCGTTGGGACTTCTACGCCTTCAGCCGATTCGAGGACCTCGTAGCGATTCACAGAGACACGACCAACTTCACTTCGACCCACGGTCTCACCTACGAGCAGCTGACCGACGACGACTTCGACTCGAACATGAATCGAAGCCTCATCATGATGGACCCGCCCGAGCACACGAGGTACCGCAAACTGGTGTCGCGTTCGTTCACCCCGCGGGCGATCTCGTCATACCAGGACATGGTTCGCTCCCTGATCGGCGAGTACCTCGACCCGCTCATGGATCGCGACGCGTTTGACTTCGTGGGTGATTTCGCGGGTCCGTTCCCGGTGGAGATCATCTGCGCGATCCTCGGCGTGCCCAAGGCCGATCGCCAGATGATCCGGCATCAAACCGACACGATGCTCCACCGTGAGGAAGGTCAGCCGGTCGGTAGTCCCGAACAGGCCAAAGCAGCGATCGACCAGGCGGTCTATTTCCTCGATTTTGTCGCCGATAAGCGAGGGAATCGCGGCGACGACATGACCACGGCGCTGATCGACGCGCAGATCGAGACCGAGGACGGAGCGTTGGCGGCGCTAACCGACGACGAGATCGCCGGGTTCTGCTCCCTCCTCGCAGCAGCGGGCTCGGAGACGGTGACCAAGCTGCTCGGGTCTGCGATCGTCGCGTTCTACGACCATCCCGACGAGTGGTCGAAGCTGTTGGCCGATCGCTCGAAGGTGCACGGTGCGGTCGAGGAGACGCTGCGCTATCGAGCCCCGTCGCAGTACCAGGGCCGCATGTCGGTAAACGAAACCCGATGGCACGGCGTGACCGTGCCGGCGGGCAAGCCGGTGTTTCTCGTGACGGGAGCGGCGAACCACGATCATCGGGAATACGACGAGCCGGAGCGCTTCGACATCGATCGGCAGCCTCGCTTGTCGATCGGACTCGGTCATGGTGTCCACACGTGCCTCGGTGCGGCCCTAGCCAGGCTCGAGTCGGCCGTGGCGCTCGATGAGGTCGCGAAGCGCTGGCCCGAATTCACCGTCGACAAGGCCGGCTGTGAGCGCGTCCAGATGTCGAATGTCGCCGGCTACTCAAAGGTCCCGATCAGCGTTTCGTGATTTCTGAACCTTGGGGTGTCATATACCGCACTGGAGGGTTCAGAAATCGCCGGTGTGAGGATTTCTGAACCCTGGGGTGTCACATACCGCACCGGAGGGTTCAGAAAAACGTCGGTCAGCCCGCCCCCCAGCCCTGGCGAATCATCGAGTAGTAGCCGGAGAACTGCTCGACGATGCCGGCGGGGAGTGGCGTCACATTGCCGAGTGTCAGCGCGCCATGGACGATCTTTGCCGTGTGCTCAACGACCTGCGCTGTGTGCAATGCATCGGCGGGTGACTTGCCGACACAGATCATGCCGTGGTTCGCCATCAGCACCGCGCTTCGGTCGCCGAGGTGACGGACGACCTCGTCGGCGAGTTCATCGCTTCCGGTCGTTGCGTAGGTCGATACCGGGATGTCGCCGCCGATGTAGACGATCACCTCCTCGATGACGGCTGGGATCGCCTGCCCCGCCACGGCGAACATCGACGCGTGGGTCGGGTGGCAGTGCACCACTCCGCCGACCTCGGGGAACGACCGGTAGCACGACAGGTGCATCTGCTTCTCCGACGACGGGTTGCCGCCTTCGATCGGGTTGCCGTCGAGGTCAACGACTGCGAGGTTTGCGACCTCGACCTCGGCGTATGGAGTCGAAGACGGTGTGAGGCAGATGTTCCCGTCGGGCTCGCGGCCCGAAACGTTGCCGGCGGTGCCAACGACCAGTCCGTCGGCGAACATCTGGTCAGCGGCGGCGACGACCTGTTCGCGCACGCCGGCCGATGTTGCGGTAGTCATGTCAGAACCTCTGGGTTGACGATGCGGATCGGCGTTTCGCCTCGCAGCACGCGTTCGACGTCTTCGACGATCATGTCGGTCTGGTTCACTTCGACGTCGTAGGTTGCACCTCCGATGTGTGGCGTGAGTACGACGTTGTCGAGCGCGAGCAGCGGGTGGCCCTCCGGCAATGTCTCTCCGTCGACGTGGTCGAGCCCAGCGCCGGCGAGCGAACCGCCGCTGAGTGCTGCGACGAGAGCATCTGTGTCGTGGAGAGCCGCGCGCGCGGAGTTGATGTAGACCGCTCCGGGCTTCATCGCATCGAAGCGGTCCGCATCGATCAAGCCTGTGGTCTCAGGTGTGACCGCGGCGTGCATGGAAACGACATCGGCCTCAGCTACCAGGTCGTCGAGCTCGTGGGTTGCGTCGGCGGCAAACGGATCGCTTGCGATGACCTTCATGCCCAGCCCTTCGAGCCGCCACTTGGTCGCCCGGCCAACCGCGCCGAGCCCCACGATGCCAGCCGTCCTTCCCGCGACCTGCCAGGCGCGATATCGCTGGTAGGGGAGTGATTCGCCGAACACGTTGCCCGAACGCATGTCGGCGTCACCGCTCACGATGTGGCGATTCACCGCGAACATGAGTGCGATCGTCATCTCGGCAACCGCGTCGGCATTACGGCCAGGGGTGTGGATGACGGGGATGCCGGCCGCCGTAGCCGCGGCGATATCGACGTTGGTCGGGTCGCCACGTGTCGACCCGAGGACGGTCAGGTTGCGTTCGAGCACCGGGCCCGAACAGAAGTCCGCTTCGCAAATGAGGATTGTCGCGCCGAGCTCGTCGATGCGAGCAGCGAGCTCGTCGGGGCCGAGGAGCTTCACCGGCCGATACTCGATCCACGGGTCGAACTCGACATCGGCGATCGACCGGAGACGATCGAGCGCCTCGCCGCGCAGCGGCGCCGTTACGAGTGCGACTGGCTTCGCCATGGTGCGAAAGCTAGCGCCATGTCGCCTACCCTGCCGCCATGGCGCAGGTGACCGTCGGCATCGACATCGGGACGACCTCGGTCAAGGCCGTGGCGTGCGATGACGCTGGAGGAATCGTGTCTCGTGTTCAGATTCCCCATCCCCTGTACGCCGGCAGAGCAGCGCAACTCGAGCACGACGCGGTAGTTGCTTGGCGCGACGGCGTTCTCGACGCCTGGAGAGCAGTGAGCGCTGATCACGAGGTGTCTGCTGCCACGGTCGCCGCGATGGTGCCGTCCCTGTGTCCGGTCGATCGCAACGGCGTGCCCATCGGTCCGGGCCTCCTCTACGGCGATGCTCGTGGTCGGCTAGGAGGAGATGCCGCCGGCGACGCTCAGGAGCTAGCCGGGTTTGCCCGCTGGCACGCCGAACGCACACCCGACGCGGCGGGCTTCTGGCCGGCTCAAGCGGTTGGGAATCGCGCTCTTTGCGGAGTCGGCGCGATCGACACGACGTCGGCCATGACGGCCATGCCCATGTTCGACGGCCAGGGCTGGGATCCGGCCGAATGCGCTGCGGTTGGGGTTCGTGGCGAGCAGATGCCCGGCGTGAGTCCTGGGCTCGAGGCGATCGGCACCATCGACGGTTCGGATGCGTTGCTGTCCGGCGGCACGATCGATGCGCTCGGCGAACAGACCGTCGCGGCGGCGGCCGCTCCCGGCGACGTGCTCGTGATTTGTGGAACGACGCTGATCACCTGGGCGCTCACCGATGAGTGGGTTGAATGTGCAGGCGTTTGGACCGTGCCCTACACCGTGCCCGGGGTCATGGGCATCGGGGGACCCTCCAATGCCGGTGGGCTGTTTCTCGATCGCGTGCGGTCGCTCGTCGGCGACGGTGCAGCACGACCCGAGTTGCAGGCTGCGCTCGACCCGACTCGTGTTCCGGTCTGGACTCCGTACCTGCGCGGGGAACGAACGCCACTGCACGATCCCGAGCGACGCGCATCGTTGGTCGACTTCGAGTTGGGCGATGGGCCTGCGGCGGTGCTTAGGGGCGCCTACGAGAGCGCCGGGTTCGTCGTTCGCCACCATGTCGACCTCGCCGAGGTGGACGCGAGGCGAATCGTGGCTGTCGGAGGCGGCACGAGATCGGCGGTGTGGATGCAGGCGCTCGCTGATACGACCGGACTGGTCGTCGATGTTTCGGCGGTCCCCGAAGGGGCGGCACAGGGAGCGGCATACATGAGCCGAGTGACCGCCGGGCTGGAAGCCGATACCTCTGGAGGTGCCCGCTGGGCTTCGACGAGCCACCAGGTGGAGCCTCGACCGAGCTGGAGCGAGGCCTGCGACGAGCGCTATGAACGGTTCTTGTCAGAGACGGCGTTCGATCCGTCGGGGGAGCAGGCATGAAATTCTCGGTGACATATCCGCTCATCACGCATCCGTCGAACCCCGAGCTGGTTTGCAAGGACGGGCTCGTTCGGTTCGCCACCGCCGCCGAGAAGGCCGGCTTCGACGGAATCGGCTTCACCGATCACCCGGCGCCGACCGACCGCTGGTTGCAGGCGGGTGGCCACGATGCGCTCGATCCCTTTGCGGCGTTGGCGTTCGTTGCCGCGGTGACCGATCGCATCCGTCTGATTCCCAACATCGTCGTGTTGCCGTATCGAAACCCGTTCATCGTCGCCAAGGCCATCGCAACCATCGATGCGCTCTCGGGTGGCCGGTTCACCTTGGCGGCAGGAACCGGGTACCTCCGCGGTGAGTACAAGGCGCTCGGTGTCGACTTCGATGAACGGAACAGGCTGTTCGACGAGGCCGTGCAAGTGCTTCGCGGCATCTGGACGACCGACGACTTCCAGTTCGAGGGCTCTACTTTCAGCGCGCCGGGACAGTCGGCCAACCCTAAGCCCCGAGACGTACCGATGTGGATCGGTGGGAACTCGAAACTGAGTCGGCGACGGGTCGCACGCTACGGCGACGGGTGGGTGCCGTTCCCCGCCCCGGCGATCCTCGCCCGGACGGCTAAGACGCCGGTGCTCGAGACGACCGAAGATCTGGCGGCGATGCTCGAATACCTGTGGGAGCAGGTCGACGAGACCGGCCGCGATCGCTCAACCATCGACGTTTCGTGGGGCAACAGCGCCGGGGGCAGTCCAGCAAACGACGACTTCGATGCCGACGAGCACCTCGACGGCTTCGCTGCGCTCGCCGATCTCGGCGTGACCTGGACGAGTGTCTCCATTCCCGGCGACTCCCTCGACCGCGCCATCGAATCCCTCGACCGCTACGGCACCGAGGTCATCTCGCCCCTCCGCAACTAACGGGGTCACTAACGGGGTCAAGTCTCACTCATCATCAACTACAACTAACGGGGTCAGACCCCGCAGAACCGACCGCTCGACCCGTTGCGCATAGTCGTCGACGGAACGGTGGGTGCGGCGGTTGATCCGGAACCTGTTGAGTCCGGAGGAAACACTCGCTGCATGCGCATAGCCGAAGGCTTGAGCGAGTTCGGACTGGGATAGACCGGCGGCCGTTTGAGCGATGCTGACGGCAATGTCTCTTGGTGTGTTCGGTCGCCCTCGCACCGCGGTTCGCAGTGACGCAGACGATACGCCGCACTCGATGGCTACGAGGCGAGCGATCCGCTCGACGCTGATGTTGGGCTCCGCCCGCCGGCGCGATGGATCGGTCTCACGGCAACGTGGGGTCTCGTCCAGCCGATCCGGCCGCTCTTCGGCTCGACCCAGGACCGGTACGTCCAGGTCGAGGTCGTCGAAGTCCAAAGTCCCGTCGGTTGCCTGTTCGACAAAGCGCCGATGCCCTTGGCGCGAACCACCAAAGGCGGCGAGCACCATGTCATCGAAGAGCCATCCGGGAGCGCCGAGCTGATCTAGGTAAAAGACGTAGCTCGACCAGGGGTACGCGGCCGGCCTCGCCACGATTCCAGCCCGAATGGGGTTCAGATGGATGTAGGCGGAGAGCTGTCGTATGTAATCGTCGTCGATCACCAACTGAGCGCCGAATCGCCCGCGGAACAGCGATCCGTCGCGATCATGAGTGCGATTGAAGCGCTGCGTGTAGACGCTGTTGAGATACCGCATCGCCTCGGAGATGTTGCCCTTCGGGGTGCGAACCAACAGGTGGTAGTGATTCGACATCAAGCAATAGGCGTGTGTCTCGGCCTCGTACCTTTCGTAGACGACACCGAGTAGCTCGAGGAAACTCCGCCTGTCGGCGTCGGTGTTGAACGTGTCCTGCTTGCCGGCCCCGCGGTTGTAGACGTGATACACCGCTCCGTCGTACGTCACTCTCAGTTGTCGTGCCATACAAAGAAACTACGCAGAGGGTGCGACAGTGGCCGGGGGTCTGACCCTGTTGGTTGTAGTTCGTTGGAAGTGAGACTTGACCCCGTTAGTTGTCCTTGGGCAGTCCGAGGAGGCGCTCGCCGATGACGTTGCGTTGGATCTCGCTGGTTCCGCCGGCGATGGTGAGGCAGCGATTCCACAAGAACGACGAGACCCAGCCGGCGCTTGGTCCTTCGACGGTCGCTGCGGCCGGGCCAAGGATGCGCATGCCGATCTCCTGCACGTTTTGGTCGTGGATGACCCCGAGGAGCTTAACGATGCTCGCTTCGGGGCCGGCATTGGCGCCGTCGAGGGCCCGCAGTGTCATTCGGGTGCGCAGCGCACCGAGAGCGTGGGCCTCGACGATCAGCTCTGCCACAGAACCACGCTGGACACCGCCAGGGTCGTGTTCGGCGAGCAGCTCGACCAGCGAGTCGATATCGGAGCCGATGGAAGCCCCGCCACCCATGGCCACACGCTCGTTGGCCAACGTCGTACGGCCGGCACGCCAACCGTCGTTCACGGCACCGATGACGCAGTCGTCTGGAACGAACACGTCGTCGAAGAACACCTCGTTGAACCACGCTTGACCGGTGAGCTCACGCAAAGGCCGGATCTCGATCCCCTCGCTGGCCATGTCGACGAAGAAGCACGTAATGCCCTCGTGATTCGGCGCGTTGGGATCGGTACGAGCGAGACAGATCCCCCAGTCGGCCGAGTCGGCCATCGACGTCCACACCTTCTGGCCCGTCAACAGCCAGCCGCCGTCGTCGCGCACCGCACGCATGCGCAGCGACGCCAGGTCAGAGCCGGCCTCGGGTTCGCTGAACAGCTGGCACCATGTGATCTCCTGGCGCATCGACGGCCCCATCCAGCGTTGCTGCTGCTCGGTCGTGCCGTGTTCGACAAGCGTCGGCAGCGCCCAGGCGGCGACCTGAAGATGCGGACGCCGAACCCGGGCGGCAGCGAACTCCTCATCGATGACGATCTGCTCCACCGGATCGGCGCCCAACCCCCACGGCCGTGGCCAATGGGGTGCCAGGTAGCCAGACTCAGTAACCAATGCGTTCCACTCGGTCTTCGGTCGATCGGTTAGGTCTCCCAGCCAAGAGCGGACCTCGGCGCGCACTGATTCCGAACGCTGGGGCAGGCGGACGGGCATAGTCCGCCGCACGCCCGACTCGACGTCGGCGAGAGCGGACGATCGCCACAGCGACGCGTCCTCGACCAGAGCGACGGTTGCCAGCGCCCTCCGGAGGTACAGATGCGCGTCGTGCTCCCACGTGAAGCCGATCCCGCCGAGCACCTGTATGCAGTCCTTGGCAACCGAAACACCGGCGGTCGCCGACAGCGCGGCTGCGCAAGCGACGGAGAATCGGAACTCTTCGGCAGGCCCCCCACGACTCGCATCCCACACCGCAGCGCGGGCGAGCTCGGTGTCGGCGAGCATGTCGGCACAGCGGTGCTTGACACCCTGGAACTGACCGATCGGTCGGCCGAACTGAACGCGATCCGCCGCATGGGTGGAAGCGGTGTCGACGCACCACTGGGCGATGCCGACCGCCTCGGCGCCAAGGAGCAGCGACGAGGTAAGCCTCACCAGGTCGTCGCCATCGACGAGGACCTGGTCGGATGTGACCGGGAGATCCTCCACTGTGACGGTCGATATCGGGCGAGCCTGGTCGATTCCGGTCGAAGTGGTGACCTCAGCGTCAGAAGCGTCGACCAGCACCCAAGCCGTCGACCCGCTGGCCGGCTCGCCGGCACCGAGCGCCACCGGCAGGAGGATCAGTTCGGCCCAGTTGGCGCCGAGCACGGCGTCGAAGGTCCCCGACAGACGTCGATCGACCAGAGCCACCGGCGCCGCGGCGAACGCCACCGCGCCCGGTGTGTCCGACACGAGCTTCCCAAGCGCGTCGGAGCTCGTATCGTTGCCGCACGAGTCGACGACGGTTGCAGCGAGGGCTGTGGGAAGGAACGGGCCACCGAGCCCGCCACGGCCCGTCTCCTCGGCCACGATCGCGAGCTCTTCGAGACCGAACCCTTGGCCACCCGAACCCTCGGTGACCGCAAGTCCGGTCCAGCCGAGATCGCAGATCGCGTCCCACGTCGAAGGCGATCGATCGAGTTCGGAGTCATAGCCGGCCCGGCGCTCCGCGTCGGTGAGTTGTTCGTCGCACCACCGGCGAACGGTCTCGGCGAGCAAGACGTGCTCGGCCTCTATGGCGAGCGACATCGAGGCCGAGCCCCTCCGCTCAGTCACCATTGACCAACTGCTCGCGCGCCCAGGCGTAGTCGCCCTTCCCGGTCACCTTCCGCGCGACCGCGTTTCGCACTACAAGACTGCGTGGCACCTTGTATCCGGCGATGGTCTCACGGCAATGCGAGGCTACGTCGTCGAGCGAAGGCGCTTCGTGCCCTTCGCGTACCGAGATGACCGCTCCGACCCGCTGACCGAACCGGTCGTCGGCAACACCGACGACCAGCGCATCAAAGACAGCAGGGTGGCTCTTGATGGCGGCCTCGACCTCCTCGGGGTACACCTTCTCGCCTCCGGTATTGATGACCATCGAACCCCGGCCGAACACAAGAATCGATCCATCCGCCTCGATGGTCGCCATGTCTCCAGGCACCGAGAAGCGCACCCCGTCGACCACGGGAAACGCCTTCGCGGTCCTTTCCTCGTCGCGCCAGTAGCCGAGCGGAATCCAGCCTGTGCGAGCGAGGAGCCCACGCTCTCCGGAGCCGGGTTCGATCGGTCTCAAGTTTTCGTCGAGCACCGTCGTGTCGTCACCCGCCAGAAGCTGTAACGGGCCCGAACCCGACCCATCGCGCTTGATGCGACCCTGACCGCCGGTTTCGGATGCCCCGTACCGGTCGACGATCTTCGCGCCCGGTAGCTGCTCCTCCAGTGCGGCCTTCACCGCGGGCGACAGAATGGCGCCCGAAGACGAGATCAGGGTGACCGAAGACAGGTCGTACAAGTCGGGGTTGGCGGCGAGTTCGTCGGCGAGCGGCCGAGCGAGTGCGTCGCCGATGAGCATGAGGAACTCCGCCTTCTCGTCGGAGGCGAACCGCAATGCCGAGCCGGCGTCGAAGTGGTGGTCGACGGTCAACAGCACCGTGCCGCCGGTGAGTAGCGCGCCGAGCGCGATCCACTGCGCTCCGCCGTGGATCAGCGGGCAAACCGGCAGGCGACGCGTCACGCCTGTGCCGGTGCGGACGAAGTCGCCGATGCCGTCGGGAGTGGCGAGCTTGTCGAGGCCCTGGCGCGGCGCGCCGACGCCGCCGAGCGCGCCGAAGAACAGGTCCTCGTGGCGCCAGATGACCCCTTTGGGCATGCCGGTCGTGCCGCCGGTGTACAGGAGGTATCGGTCGTCGCCGGAGCGAGGTCCTACGTCCGGGCAGATGTCCGGGTGCGCTGCGAGTGCCGATTCGTAGTCCGCGCCAACCGTGATCACCGGTCGACCTGCGGCCGCGGCCCTGCCGACTTCGGCGAACGACGTCTCGGTGAAGACCGCCTTGACCTCCGCGTCGTCGAACACGTAGGCGAGCTCGTCGACCGTGTAGCGGAAGTTCCCGTTGATCGGCACGGCTCGGAGCTTGAAGATGCCGAGTGTGATCTCCAGGAACTCCGCGCAGTTGGCCAGGTGAACGGCCACGTGGTCGCCGGCGCCTATGCCGTACGCGGCGAGCGCGTTCGCCACGCGGTTGGCTCGACTGTCGAGCTCGGCGTAGGAGAAGCGAACGGTCTCGACCCCGTCGCCTCCGGCTACGACGGCGTCCTGGTCGGTGAGCGCCTGCGCCGCTCCCTCGAAGAGATCGGCAAGGTTGAAGCTCGTCATCGATTGCGGTCCTTCACCGGCGTGACCCTAGCGTCACCGGCCGGCGCCAGGTATGGGCCACCGGGGATCACAGCTAGGCGCCAAGTCTGGGAGAGACCTGCTCGCAGAGGATCTCCACCTGGCGCGCGACGAGGTCATCCGGCATGCCGCCGATCGACGCCCACACGTAGACGTGTTCGACCGGCAACCCCTCGGTGAGCGTGCGCACTCGCTCGACCGCCTCGTCCGCACTCAAGACCTCGAGCTGCCGGATCACACCTGAACCCCGCGACCGCACCTCGTCCTCGCTCAGCATCCTTGCGGGCTTTTCTCCACCGAGCGATGCGTTGTGCCGGTAGCTGTTGAGCTGGTGGGTCAGATGGGGGAGTACGCGCTCGTAGGCCTCTTCCGGGTCTTCGGCGACCATGAAGTTCGCGACTCCGGCCATGCGGGCGATCGAGGGATCGTGGCCGGCCTCCGCCAGGGCTTCGACGTAGATCGGGTGGCTGTCGCGGTTGAGTGTGAGCAGGCCGACGCCGAGCTTGCCGGCCCGTCTCGCACCGATCGGGCCGAGATAGCCGGCCCAGAGCGGTACGGGATCCTGCACGGGCGACGGCGTGACGCCGTCGGGTCCGAGCAGATCGGCGAGCTGGGCGATCGTCGCGTCGGTGGTGGGGTAGCGCTCGGCGATGTCGGCGCCGTACGCCTCGAACTCGGGGCGCACATAGCCGGCACCGAGACCGAGCTCGAGCCTGCCACCAGAGATGAGGTCGACCACAGCGGCCTGCTCGGCGATCTGCACCGGACGGTAGAGAGGTGCGAGCACGACCGCTGTGCCTAGTCTCGCTCGTCGCGTTCGAGCCGCTATGGCCGCCAGCGCGGTCAGTGGCTGGGGCAGGTACCCGTCTTCGAAGAAGTGGTGTTCGGTGACCCAGATACTGCCGATACCGCTGCGGTCGGCCGCGGATATGAGCTCGAGCGTGGCCGCGTAGTGAGCCGCGGGGTCGCGCGGCCACGATGGGGGGTTGCGGAAGTCGAAGTAGAGACCGATCGAAGTGCCGGTGGTTTGGCTCACGCCAGCGACCCTACTCATCACGAAGCTGAGCGTCCGGTGAGCTAACGGTAATGTCGGACGCCGTGACCGACGCTACGAGCCGCGAGCGCATATCTCCTCCGTATCAGCCCACCATCGGCGAGTTCATCCGCCATGTCGCCGGTGCGTTCGGTGACAACCGGCTGGTCGTGCGCAACGACGAGCACATGACCTACTCCGAGGCCGCAACCCGCTCGGCTGCGGTCGCGAAGGGATTGCTCGCCAGCGGCATCGGAAAGGGCACGCGGGTCGGCGTTCTCGCCGACAACGGCCCGAACTGGATCGTCACCTATCTCGCCGCCACGCGCATCGGGGCAGTCGCCGTGTTGTGCAACACGTATTGGAAGCCACGGGAGTTGGGTTGGGTGCTTCGCCACGCCGACATCGACACCCTGCTTACCGTCCCGGAGCATCTCGGCAACGACTATCTCGAGCGTCTAATCGAGGCGGTCCCCTCGCTCGGCGATCACGAGAGCGCTGGTGGGCCGCTGATGGCCGAGTCCCATCCATACTTGCGCGAGGTGGTGGTTCTCGGCGCGTCCGACCGTCCCTGGTGTCGACCGGTTTCGACGCTCGTCGAAGCCGGTGCGCGCGTCACCGACGAGTTCCTCGAGGCGATCGAGGCGAACGTCAGCCCCGCCGACCCGTGCGTCGTCATCTATTCGTCGGGCTCGACCGCCGACCCGAAAGGCGTCATACACACCCACGGCGCCGTCGTGGGCCATTCGTACAACCTCACGCAGTTCCGCCAGACGATTGCGAGCGACATCACCTACACGCCCATGCCGTTGTTCTGGGTCGGAGGACTGTCGTTCACGCTCATGAGCTGCATGCACGTCGGCTCCCTGCTGGTGTTCGAGGACCGCTTCGAACCCGGAGCCACCCTCGACCTCATCGAGCGCGAGCGGGTCACCCACGTCGCCGGGTGGCCCCACATGGCCAAGGCGCTGCTCGAGCATCCGAGCTTTCCCGATAGAGATCTGTCGGCTGTTCGAGGTGGCAGCATCGATGCGCTCCTGCCGCCCGAGCTGAGGATCGAGAACCCCGAGCTGCGCGCGAACTCGCTCGGGATGACCGAGACCCTTGGTCCGCACACGATCGAGATCATCGGGTCCGAGCTACCCGCCGACAAGCTGGGTTCTTTCGGTCGCAGTATCCCAGGTGTCGAACACAAGGTTGTCGACCCGGCGACCGGAGAGGATCTTCCGCAAGGTGAGATGGGCGAAATCTGCGTGCGGGGCTATTCGGTTATGGCCGGCATGGTCAAACGATCGAGAGAGGATGTCTTCACACCCGACGGCTGGTACCGAACCGGCGACGGCGGCTGGTTCGACGCCGACGGCCACCTCTTCTTCCGAGGTCGCATGGGCGACCAGATCAAGTCTGCGGGAATGAACATCACACCTCGCGAGGTCGAGTTGGTGCTCGAGGAGCATCCGGCGGTGATGCACGCCTTCGTGATGGGCGTGCCACATGACGACCGAGGGGAGAACGTCGCAGCGGCTGTCGTGTTGCGGCCGGGGGAGTCGGCGACCGAGTCCGAACTGATAGCTGCGACCAAAGAGGCGCTCTCCAACTACAAGGTGCCCCGCCACGTCGCTCTCTTCGAGGCGCCGCAAGACCTTCCCTGGCTCGAGAGCGGCAAGATCGACCAGCGAGGCGTGCGCGCCATTCTCGCCGAGCGGTTCGGCCAGTGAGCGTGTCGCTCAGTAGGGGACACTTCGATGCGCTTTTCGCGCCGCGAGGCATCGTTGTCGCGGGCGCGGCCAGCCACCCTGGCAAGTTCGGTTTCGTCGCCTACCACAACCTCAAGGCGTGCGGGTTCGGCGGAGAGCTGTTCGGCACCAACCTCGCCGGTGAAGAGGTTCTCGGCGACGCGACGTTTTCCTCGATCGCCGACATCGCTGCCAGCGATCTCGATCTGGTGTTCCTGGGCGTGCCTCCGAACGCGGCGGCCGACGTCATGCGCCAGGCCGCCGACGCGGGAGTCAGAGCGGTCTACTGCGCTTCTGCCGGCTATGCCGAATTCGACGAGGCCGGACGTAGACACCAGGAGCAACTCGTCGCCCTGGCGGATGAGCTCGACATGTTGTTCGTGGGGCCGAACGGGCAGGGCCTCATCTCCACGCCGGCGTCGATGTGCGCACAGATCGTCGCACCGATGCCACCAGCGGGAAGCATCGGCATCGCTAGCCAGTCGGGCGGCTTCGTGTCGTCGTTCGGCAACCTCGCAACCCACGGCGGCATCGGCATCAGCCGCGCGGTTTCGGTGGGAAACAGCGCGCAGGTCGGCGTCGCGGACTTCCTCGAGTATTTCGTCGACGACGACGCGACCGACGTCGGCCTCGCCTACCTGGAACACATCGGCGACGCCGTCGTCGAACGCATCGGACGCGTCGCACAGCACATGCCGGTCGTCTTGTTGCGAGGCGGCACGACCGCCCGTGGTGCACGCGCCGTCGCCGTGCACACCGGTTCGACCGCGGGATCTCCCGAGGTCGACGCGGCGCTCGTCGAATCGGGCGTGACCCTCGTGCACTCGGTTCACGAGGCCTACGTGGCTGCGGCGACGTTCGCGTCGCAGCCTCTGCCGAGCGGTCCTCGCACGCTCGTGTTCGGCACCGCCGGCGGCTGGGGAGTTGTCACCGCCGACGCCGTCGAACTAGGGCCGCTCGAGCTGATCGAACTACCGACCGATCTGATCGCCGCCGTCGACGAGCGCGTGCCTCCCCGATGGAGCCGCGGAAACCCGATCGATCTCGCAGGTGGCGAAACGAGAGACACGATCCCCGAGCTGTTGCCCATTCTCGCCGCTGACGACGAGGTCGACGCGATCGTCTACCTCGGCCTCGGCATCCAATCGAATCAAGCGGCCCTCGCCCGCCGGCACGAGTTCTACCCCGATCACGGCCTCGACCGCATCGTTGACTTTCACGAGCGACAAGACGCACGCTACGCACAGGCAGCGGCCGACGCGTCAGCGATCACGGCCAAGCCTGTGCTGACCGCCACCGAGCTGGCGACGAGCAATCCGGAGAACCCGGGTCCGGCGACGGTGCGTGCCACAGGTCGGTTCTGTTATCCCTCGGGCAACGATGCAGTCACGGCGCTCGAACACCTCTGGCGGCGGGTCCAGGCGTTGTCGTGACCCTCGGTGAGGCTTTCGCCGCGGCACCACGACGTGACGATCTGGTCGTTTCAGGCGACCGCAGGCTCTCCAGCGACGCTGTCGACGACATCGTCGCATCCTTGGCCGCAGGGCTGAGGAGAGCGGGTGTCTGCGAGGGCGATCGTGTGGCGTTCCAGTTTCCGACCGTGCCCGAGGCGATCCTGCTCTACCGCGCTTGCTGGAGGCTCGGGGCGGTAGCAGCGGCGCTCCACTCCGCTGCAGGTGCCGAGCAGGTGGCCGCGGCGTTGGCCCAGCTCGACGCCGCGGTAGTGATCGCCGACCAGTCGAAGCCGCTCGCTGCTGTCGACGGCGCGCGCGGATTCGACGAGCTGGTCGGCTCGGCTACACCGTTGGGCCAAACGGCCATCTCGACGGGCGAGGACTCCGATGCCCTCGTGTTGTTCACCTCGGGTTCGAGCGGTGCGCCGAAAGGGGTAGTGCACACCCACGGGTCGTTGTTGTACAAGGCCCGACAATCGATCGAGGTGCACGGTCTGGGTCCCCAGGACGCGATTCTCATGCCGGCACCGCTGGCGCACATGAGCGGGCTGCTCCACGCCGTCACGGTGCCCGGTGTGTGCGGGTTCAAGGCGGTGTTGATGCCGGTTTGGGACGCTGGACTGGCGCTGTCGCTCATCGAGGCCGAGCAGATCACATACATGGTGGGACCGCCTACGTTCTTCATCGGACTGATGGACCACGACGCGTTCGCACCATCGCGCGTCGAGTCGCTACGCATGCTGTCGTGCGGCGGCGCAGGTGTGTCGCCCGCATTCGCAGAACGCTCACGCGCCGAGCTGGGGGTAGTAGTGAAGAGGGCGTACGGGTCGACCGAGGCTCCCACCGTGACGACCAGCCGGTTTGACGATCCTCCGCATCGGATGATCTCGACCGATGGCCGGACGTTCGGCGAGACCCGGGTCAGAACAGACGATGCGGGGGAGATCTGGGCGTACGGACCCGAGCTCGCACGGGGTTATCTCGACCCGCGGCAGACGGCGGAGGCGTTTGTGGACGGGTGGTTCCGAACCGGCGATCTGGGCACTATCGACGACGGTTGGCTGACGATCACCGGCCGTCTCGGCGATCGCATCATTCGTGGCGGTGAGAACATCTCGGCGAGTGAGGTCGAGGCCGTGCTCGAGGCACACCCGGCGGTGGCCCACGCCGTCGCTGTCGCCGAACCCGACGAGCGACTCGGCGAGCGGGTCGCCGCGTTCGTCGTCGCGGAACCTGGTTCGTTCGACCTCGCCGTTTGTCGCGAGTGGTTTCGTGAACGCGGTGTCTCGAGGTTCACCTGCCCAGAGCGCGTCGAGGTGATCGATGCCGTACCAGTTCTCGCCTCGGGCAAACCCGACCGATCCGCCCTCCGCGCCCGACTCTAGAGATTTCTGAACCCTGCGGTGCGCTATATGACACCGCAGGGTTCAGAAATCCTGAAAACGGTCAAAAGGCCGTCTCTCGGAGGTGGGCGGCGAGGCGGCGGCGGTGTTCGGTGGCGTCGCCGAAGCTCACGCGATCGAGCTGGACCCGCTTGAGGTAGCGGTGAGCGGGCGACTCCCAGGTGAAGCCGATGCCTCCGAGTACCTGTAATGCAGACTGAGCGACGCGCAGTCCGGCATCGGCGCACCACACCTTTGCGATCGACGCGGCTACCGAGCCTTCGTCATCGCCGACATCGAGCGCCCATGCGGCGTAGAGAACAGCCGAACGCATCGCCTCGACGTCGACGAGCATGTCGGCGCACCGATGCTTGACGGCTTGAAAGCTGCCGATCGGGCGGTCGAACTGCTCGCGTTCTCTGGCGTAGTCGACGGCCAGATTCATGGCCGCCTCCGAAGCGCCGAGTGTGCCCGCCGAGCTGAAAAGCGCGCCGAGGTCGTGGAACCGTTCCATCGCATCGGGACCGTCGACGAGCGTCGCTGGCATCGAATCGAACCTAAGCCATGCGAGCTCGCGGCTCGCGTCCATCGCCGGTTCAGCCCGTCGCTCGAGCGATTCGAGCGGTACCTCGAGGAGGCCGTCACCGCACGGCGCGATCAATACGTCGGCGGATGCACCCCACATCACCGGTTCGGTCACCCCGGTCACCGCTGCACCGTCGAAGTCGAGGCGCCGCGCGCAGGAGGTTCCGATCGCCTCACCCGAAAGCAGCGGATCTCGCCACGCTGATTCGTCGAGCACGTCGAGGGCGTGCAATTGCTGCGCCAAAGGCACAGGTGCCACATGCGCCCCGACCTCGGTTGCGAGCACGGTCGCCTCGACGAGTCCGAGGCCGAGCCCGCCGTGAACCTCGTCGACGGTCACCGCCGTCCACCCCTGAGCGACCATGTGTGCCCACAGGTCGCGGTCCACGCCGGTCAGTGCATCGAGCTGCTCGGGACTGCACCGATCGACGAGCAACTCACGCGCTGCGTCGCGCAGCGCGACCTGATCGTCGGAGAGGTCGAAGTCCATCGGGCGCCGACACTACCGCTCTTGGCTGGGTGACACCGATGAGAGCACCCCTGCTAGAAGAAGGGGATGGACCTGGCACCCAGTGTCGAACAGGAGGCGTTTCGGGCCGATTGCAGAGCATGGCTCCAAGACAATCTGCCCTGGGAGTACGGCGTCGGTCTGCCTCCGATGTTCGACGACCTCGCCGAAGAGGTCGCGTTCTTGCGGGACTGGCAGCGAAGGTTGGCCGGAGCGGGCATGGTCGGCGTCACGTGGCCCGACGCCTACGGCGGCCGCGAGTTGGGTCCCCTTCACCACTACATCGTGCAGGAGGAGCTCGCCAGGGCCCGTGCCCCAGAGCTCGTGGGTCGCATCGGGGTCAACCTCGTCGGCCCGACAGTGCTCACCCACGGCACCGATGCCCAGAAGCAACGCTGGCTGCCGACGATCCTCGACGCAAGCCAGCTGTTCTGCCAGCTGTTCTCCGAACCCGACGCCGGCAGCGACCTCGCAGCGGTTAAGACCCGTGCGGTACGCGCGGACCGAGGCTGGCTGCTGTCGGGCCAGAAGGTCTGGACCAGCTACGCCCAGTTCGCGAACTGGGGCCTCTGTCTCGCGCGCACCGATCCCGAGGCACCGAAACGCAAGGGGATCACGGCGTTCATGGTCGACATGTCGTCCGATGGCGTCGAGGTGAGGCCGCTACGTCAGATCACCGACGAGTCGGACTTCAACGAGGTGTTCTTCGACGAGGTCTCCGTGCCCGACGACGACGTGGTCGGCGAGGTCGGTGGCGGTTGGGCTGTTTCGGGATCGACGCTCTCGGTCGAACGAGGAACGAATCCGCGCCAGCTCGTCATTCACATGCAACTGCTGGAAGAACTGGTTCGCCTGGCTCGCGAACGTGGTGTCGACGCCGATCCGGTCGTCGAGCAGAAGCTAGCTCAGGCGTATGTCGAGGTGCGCCTGTTCCAGCTGCAGAACTGGAGAACCCTCTCCAAGCTCGAGCACGGGCGAGATCTGGGGCCCGAGGCGGCGACAGCCAAGCTCTACTGGTCGGAGATGAGCCAGCGGATGCACGCGATAGCGATGGACGTCCTCGGCGACGCTGCGCCGCTCTGGCGCGGGGCCGAGGCCAACCCGGGTGAGGGTCGTTGGCAACGCTCATGGCTCTACTACCGCGCCGCCTCGATCTTCGCCGGGACGAATGAGATACAGCGCAACATCATCGGTGAACGTACCCTCGGGTTACCCCGTGAACCGCGACCCTGAATGGCGCCACCACGAACCCCAACCGGAGATCTTCAATGCCAACCTTCGAGACCCTCGTTTACGACCTGACCGACCACGTGGCGACGATCACGATGAACCGACCCGAGGTCGCCAACGCGCAGAACACGAAGCTCATCGACGAGCTCGATGCCGCCTTCGACAGTGCCGACGCAGACGACGATGTGCGGGTCGTCGTGCTTGCCGGGGCCGGCAAGCACTTCAATGCCGGCCACGACCTCAAAGCGCTCGTCGGCGACGAAGAGCCCGACGAGTGGCGACTAATGCGCGAGACGCCGGAAGGCAAGTGGCACCACGAGAAGGTGATGTACTTCGACCGCTGCCTGCGGATCCGCGATTTTCGGAAACCGACCATCGCTGCGGTGCAGGGGAAATGCATCGCAGCGGGTGTGATGTTGGCGTGCATGTGCGACCTCATCGTCGCCAGCGATGACGCATCGTTCCAGAACCCGGTTCTGCGCATGACCGGCGCGGCTGTCGAGATCCTCGTCGAACCCTGGGAGATGCCGGCTCGCAAGGCCAAGGAGTTCCTCCTGGCTGCCGAGACACTGACAGCGGAGGAGGCGGAACGGCTCGGAATGGTGAACCGGGTGGTTCCGAGGAATGCCCTCGCGGACGAGGTGGCAGCCCTCGCCGGTCGCATAGCTCTGGTGCCGCCTGCGACCGCCGAGGTGGTCAAGCGCTCGATCAACAAGACGCTCGATCTACAGGGTCAACGCGACGCCTTCGACTATCACTTCCAAGCCCACCACTGGATGCACAACACAGCGACGGCGTTGGACGCCCTGGAGGCGCGCAAGCAGAAGGGCTCGATGAAGGAAGTGTTCGCGGAGCACCGCGACACACCGGATCGGGGAGGAGCGTCCTGAGTCGCCGGCCACTCGACGGAATCCGGGTTCTCGACCTCGGGACTCGTATAGCGGCACCGTTCTGCGCTGGAATTCTCGGCGAGCAAGGCGCCGAGGTCATCAAGATCGAACAGCCCAATGGAGGCGATCCGCTCCGTCAGCTCGGACCCTTCGTGGACACCGACGAGGGCGACTACTCGCTCTATTGGTCGGTCGAGGGTCGGGGACGGAAGTCTGTGACGCTCGATCTTCGGAGGCAGGACGGACAGGAGATCTTTCGCGAACTGGCAAATCATGTCGACGTGATCTGTGAGAATTTCCGACCCGGGACCTTGGAGAAGTGGTCGATAGACCCAACTCGGCTACCCAGCCGGGTCGTCACGGTGCGAATCAGCGTGTTCGGGCAGTCCGGCCCCAAGTCGCTGCGCCCCGGACTCGACCGAAACGGCGTGGCCTACGGCGGCCTGTTGCATCTCACCGGCGAGCCCGATCGGCCACCAGTGCGGCCCGGTGTGACGGTGACCGACTATCTAACCGGAGTCTTCTCGGCGCAGGCCGCGACCGCGATGCTGTACGAGCGTGATGCCCGGGGCTCAGGCGAGGGCGGAGTCATCGACGCGTACCTGTACGGCTCCGCGCTGCGCATCCTCGAGTGGACGATCGCTGCATACGATCGTCTCGGCGTGGTTCGGAACCGGTCGGGCAACAGGCTCGAGCATTCGGCCCCGCTCGACAACTACCTCTCGGCCGACGGGCGGTATGTGTGCATCGTCGGTGCATCGCAGGTCAACTTCGCGCGCCTTTGTGCCGCGATGGACCGCCCCGAGCTGATCGAGGACAAACGCTTCTCGACGCCGCGGGCTCGAGGTGCGAACGGCGATGAGATCAACGATCTGGTCGGGGAATGGGCGTCGGGGCTCGACGCGGTGGATATCGAGGCGAGATGCATCGAACACGACGTGCCCGTCGGTACCGCGTACGACGCAGCTGATCTGGTCGCCGACGAACACGCGCGCGCCCGTGGCGACATAGCCCACGTGGACGATCCGGTCATCGGTCCTGTGCTTCAGCAATCGCCGTTCCCACGCCTGGGTGCCGACGAGCATCCGATGCCCTCGGGTGCCCCATGTCTAGGAGAACACACCGACGAGGTCCTGCGCGACCTCCTGGGCTACTCGAGCGACCGGCTCGAACAGCTGCGAGCCGAGTCGGTCATCTGACCTGAGGCCCGAGGTGCTCAATCGGACTGGTTGAGCGTGCTTACGAGCTTGCGGCCTCGGTCGGTGTAGTAGTCCCCCAGATCGAACTCTCCGTCGAGACCGAGGTCGCCCCGCTCGATGATCGCTAGGTCGCGGTCGATTCGGATGCTCGATATGAGTCCAGGCCGTGTGGGCAGCGCCATGACCAGCTCGAACACCACGGTCGTGAGAGGTTCCTCATCGGGTAGGTGTGTCCCGAAACCGACGTGTGCCCACGACCAGTCCTCGATGATGAACATGCCGCCCGGCCGGAGAAGCGGAGACAGTACGTTGAACGAGGATCGAGTCGGCTCTACCAGATGTGACGCGTCATCGATGATGAGGTCCAGTTTCTGGTCGCCGAGATGCTCGAGCACCTCCGTCCGCACCGCATCGGAGTCGCTCTGATCGATTCCGAACTTCGGGTGCACACGATCTGCGAGCCCTCGCGCTTCGATGAGGCTTTGTAGCGGCTCGATCAGATCGGGTGATCGTTCGAGGGAAACGAGGAGCTCTGGTTGTGCCGCCAGCGCCAGAAGTGCCGTGCTGCCGCCCTCCAAGACTCCGATCTCGACGATTCGCTTCGGTCGAAGGTCGCGGATCAGCGCCAGGTAGCTGTCGACGAGTGTCGGGTTCTTCACCAAACAGAACTCGTCGACGCGCGATTGAAACCTCGAGTTGCGCTTGGTGCTCGACACGAATGTCGTACCGTCGCATACGAGAGTGTCGTCGTCGATCCACACTGCTTCGTGCATGCGGGGCGTTTCCTCAGAGTTGGTGGTGATTCGTCGGGCCAGTGTGTCCGTTGCCGCCATGGGTGTCGAAACCGAGCGCGCCGGCGGTGTGGTTGTGTCAGCCCGGACCGTAGACGTAGCCGACGCCGTCGGCGTCGTGGTACCAACCCGAGGCAGCATGCGTGCCGCCGTCGACGTGAATTGTCTGACCGGTGACGTAGCTCGACAAAGACGAGGCGAGGAACACAGCGGCGCCGGCCATCTCGTCGACGTCTCCGCTGCGGCCCAGCGGCACGATGCGAGCGAACCGCTCCTCGGCCGTGTTATCCGACAGCTCGGCCAGGCCCTCGGTCATGGTGATGTCGGGTGCGAGTGCGTTGACTCGGATTCCATGCGGTGCCAGCTCGAGGGCCGCGGTCTTGGTGAAGTTGATCACGCCTGCCTTCGCCGCGGCATACGACGCATAGAGTGGTGCCGCGCGGACACCCTCGATCGATGTGACGTTGATGATCGAGCCTCCTGATCCCGAGTCGACCATGTGACCGGCGACCCGTTGGGTGCAGGTCATGACGTGTTTGAGATTGGCCCGGTAGAGAGCGTCGAACCCGTTGTCCGATGTTTCGAGCAGGGGTGCGGCGAACGTGCCGCCGGCGTTGTTGACGAGGACGCCGACCGTGCCGAGCGCATCGATCGTCTGCGCGAACGCAGCGTCGACGGCGACCGGGTCGCGGACGTCGACCTCGAACCCCACGCCGTCGACCTCGTCGGCCGCGGCCGAGCACGTCTCGGAGTCGCGCTCCCAAATGGCGACACGGGCCCCGAAGGCGTGGAGTCCCGCGGCGATACCTCGGCCGATGCCAGCACCGCCGCCGGTGACGATTGCGCCGATGCTGTCGAGGCGCGCAGCATGCGCCGAGATGGTCATTACGCCAGCGTGTCATACGGGGCGGCGCGGTGTCGCCGCAGGCAGCTGATCAACGGTCGGCACGACTCGGTGGCGTTTTGCCGATTCGCAGGTAGATCTCGTCGGGGATGTCTTCGGGGTTGCGATACACGTGGTGAACGCAGGGCTCACCGGGCTTGGTTGGTGGATGCTCGACCGTGGACAGCCGACCCGTCGACTCGACCGCCTGGATCTCGTTGTTGACCGAGCAATGGGCACAGTACACGGGAAGTTCGCTACGGGAGAAGGTTCGTGGGCCTTTCTCCCGAAGGGTCAGTAGCGCCTCGTCGCCCTCGTACGCGCCGGAGTCGATGAGCCAACCACCCGACCCGCAACGAAAAGAAAGCGTGATCTTGTCATCGTCGCAGTCGACGTCGACCTCTCCGAAGTTCGTGAGCATCGCTCGGGTCACGACCTTCGCGCGCACTTCGGCGGGCACCGACCACCAGTCGTTGTCGGGTTCGGCTCGGTCCGCGAGCTCGCGATCGCCGAACCGTCGCAACGCCGCCTCGACCTCGTCTTCGCCATGGCGTTCGCCGATGAAGCTCAGGAGATCGGCGATCCAGCTGATTGAGTAGTTCTTCAGATTACGCGACTGCGTCGCGGCCCGTCGGATCTGGTTGCGCGTCTCGTCCAGGTCACCGTCGTCGAGTGCGGCCAGTGCCTGATCGAGATGGGATGCGCGGTCGATGTCGTCGAGGTCGAATTCTCCGTTGGTCATCGTCCGAAACTACGTCACTCCGCCGAAATTGAGAGGATCAGCCGCGCATAGCGATGCTGATCCTCTCAATTTCGGGGCTAGAGGGTTAGGTTCGGCGCCGTGGAATTCAACATTGCTCAGGTGCATGAGGCGATCGCCGCAGCGATCGGCGATCGCGAGTGCATCGTGCACCGCGATCGCCGGCTGACGTTCTCCCAAGTGACCGAACGCACACGGCGGTTCGCCAACGCCGTACTCGATCGTGGGCTGGGACTGCACACCGAGCGCGCCGACCTCGCACCACACGAATCGGGCCAGGACTTCGTCGCCCTGTTGTTGCACAACGGCCCCGAGTACCTAGAAGCGATGCTCGGCGCCTACAAGTCGCGCACGATCCCCATGAACGTCAACTACCGCTACGTCGCAGACGAATTGGTGTCGCTGCTCAACGATGCCGCGGCGACAGCGATCGTCTATCACTCGACGTTCTCGTCGGTGGTGTCGCAGGTACGCGAGCGTGTGCCAAGTCTCGGCGTCTTCGTTCAAGTCGCCGATGGGTCCGGCGAAGAGCTCCTCGAAGGTGCCATTGAATACGAGGCGTTTCTGGCCGGCGCGTCGCCCGAACGTCCCGACGTCGAATGGTCTCCCGATGATCTCTATGTGGCCTACACCGGCGGCACGACCGGCCCGCCCAAGGGTGTCCTCTGGCGTCAGGCCGACATCTACGCCGCGGCCATGGGCGGGTCTGACCCCGCTACCGGCGCCGAGCGCCAGAGCCTGGACGAGATCGTCTCCTACGCGGCCGAACCTCGCGTCCATCCGTATCTTGTCGCGGCGCCGCTCATGCATGCGGCCGGGCACTGGTTGGCGTTCCTCGCCTGGGCAGGCGGCGATCCGGTTGTGCTGTCCCCGGTCGTCGATCGCCTCGATCCTGCGGCGGTCCTGTCGACCATCGAGCAAGAGCGGGTCGGCTTCATCATCGTCGTCGGCAACGCATTTGGCCGACCGCTGCTCGACGAGATCGAAGCCGGTGACTACGACCTGTCGTCGCTCAAGATCCTCTCCACCGGCGGCACAGCCATGACCGCAGAGGTCAAACAGGAGTTCCTCGAAGCCCGGCCCGGTCTGCGCATCATCGACACGATCGGGTCGTCGGAGTCGGGGTCGCAGGGTCGACACGTCGCATCGTCGTCGGGCGATGTCGCTGCGGGCGTTTTTTGGCCCGGGCCCGGCACGGGTCTTCTCGCGGAGGACTACACGGGTCGAATCGACCCCGAGACCGGTGGCGAAGGTTGGCTGGCGCGCTGGGGGCGTATTCCGCTCGGCTATCTCGGCGACGCCGACAAGACCGCACGTACCTTTCCGACGATCGAGGGCGTTCGATTTTCGGTTCCGGGCGATCGTGCCCGCTGGAACGACGACGGGTCGATTCAGCTCCTGGGTCGCGATTCGGTGTGCATCAACACCGGCGGGGAGAAGGTGTTCGTCGAGGAGGTAGAAGCCGCGCTGCACTCGCACCCCGACGTCGCCGATGTGATCGTGGTCGGTCGCCCGAGCGACAGATGGGGGTCGGAGGTTGTCGCCGTCGTGGCGCCCGTCGCCGATGAACCGGCGGCCGATTCCTTGATCGAACACAGCGCGCAGCGCCTCGCTCGTTACAAGCTTCCCAAAGAGATCATCTACGTTGACTCCGTGCGGCGCAGCCCGAACGGAAAGCCCGACTACGCCTGGGCAGGAGAGATCGCCCTGGCCGGTGGATGAGGAGGTCCAGGTGAACGACGATGCAAGAACCGCGGGGCTGGTCGACACCGATCGTCTCGCTTCCTGGATGGACGATCAGGGGCTCGGTCCGTCCGGTGAACCGGTGACGGCGCGGTTCGTGACGGGCGGTGCCTCGAACGAGTTGTTCGAGATCACCCGCGGCGACCTCCGCGCGGCGTTGCGGCGACCTCCGCGAAATGTCCCGCCGGGCCGCAACGAGACGATGATGCGGGAGTACCGAATCATCGAAGCCCTCGCCGACACCGATGTGCCGCACACGCGGGCCCTCGGTCGTTGCGACGACACCGACGTGCTCGGTGCGGCCTTCTACCTGATGGAGTTCGTCGACGGCTGGTCGCCGATCTCCGAACCCGAGCTCCCTGAGCCCTTCCGGTCAGACCCCGGTGCTCGCACCGGGCTGGCGTACGAGCTCGTCGAGGCGATCGCCCGGTTGTCGAAGGTCGACTGGCGAGCGCGGGGCCTCGATGGGCTCGGGCGACCCGACGGCTTCCACGAACGGCAGGTCGATCGTTGGTTCGCCCACCTCGACGGTTTCAAGTTCCGCGACATTCCCGGTCTCGAAGTGGCGGGCGAGTGGCTGCGAAACCACAAACCGCGCAGCTACGAGCCGGGCATCATGCACGGCGACTACCAGTTCGCAAACGTCATGTTCCGCCACGGTGCACCCGCCCGCATGGCGGCCATCGTCGACTGGGAGATGGGCACCGTCGGCGATCCGCTCCTCGACCTGGCCTGGGTGGTGATGGGGTGGCCCGACGACATGGAGAACGTCTCCTCGTCGATCAGCTACATCGACTACACCGGCATGCCGGGCAAGGACGACATCCTCGAGCGCTACAGCACCGTTTCGGGGCGCGACGTCGACGAGATCGACTACTACGTCATCCTCGCTCGCTTCAAGATGGCCATCGTGCTCGAAGGCGGGTATGCCCGCTACGTGCAGGGTGGCGCCGACAACGAGAAGATGGCCGCGTTCGGTGGCATCGTGCTCGACATGGCTGCAGGGGCGGCCGAGCTCGCCGGAACGACGAGCTTGTAGGACCGAAAGGGACATCAATGCCAATCGATTTCGAGGTGGAACCCGAGTTCCAGGAGAAGCTCGACTGGATCAAGGAGTTCCTCGCCGAGGAGGTCGAGCCACTCGACCTCTACTTCGCCGGCCGGGTGTCGCCGTTCGACAAGGCGAACGAGGAGGCGAAGACGCTCATCAAACCACTTCAGGAACAGGTCAAGGCCGAAGGCCTGTGGGCGTGTCACATCGGCCCCGAGCTCGGCGGCAAGGGGTACGGCCAGGTCAAGCTCGCTCTCATGAACGAGCTGCTGGGCCGCTCGTCTTTCGCCCCATCGGTGTTCGGGTGTCAGGCACCCGACTCGGGCAATGCCGAAATCCTCGCGCACTATGGCACCGCGGAGCAGAAGGAGAAGTACCTCCAACCGTTGCTCGACGGGAACATCTCCTCGACCTACTCGATGACCGAGCCTCAGGCCGGCTCGGATCCGAACTATTTCACGTGCCGGGCCCACCGCGACGGCGACGAGTGGGTGATCAACGGCGAGAAGTGGTTCGCCTCGAACTACCGGTATGCCGAATTCCTAATCGTCATGCTCATCACCAACCCCGACGTGTCGGTGTACAAGGGCTCATCGATGATGCTGGTACCCGCCGACGCCGATGGCCTCGAAGTCGTGCGCAACACCGGTCTTGCCGGCGAGGAAATCGATGGCGGAGACCACGCGTACCTGCGGTTCAACGATGTTCGTGTGCCTGCCGACAATCTGTTGGGCGACGAGGGCCTCGGATTCAAGATCGCACAAACCCGCCTCGGCGGAGGACGCGTACACCACGGCATGAGATCGGTCGGCCAGGCGCAGCGGGCGCTCGACATGATGTGTGAGCGCGTGTTGTCGCGCGAGACCAAGGGGTCGCTCATCGGCGAGAAGCAGTCGATCCAGCACTGGGTCGCCGACTCGTGGATTCAGATCCAGCAGTTTCGCCTCCAGGTTCTGCACTGCGCGTGGCTCATCGACCAAGAACACGACTATGCGAAGATTCGCCAGCACATCGCAGGGGTCAAGGTCGCCACCCCGAAGGTTCTGATGGATGTCGTGTATCGGGCCATGCATGCTCACGGTTCGCTCGGCGTATCCAACGAGATGCCGCTCGTCGGTCTCTGGATGACCGCGCCGGTGATGGGAATCGCCGACGGGCCGACCGAGGTGCACAAGGACACGATCGCAAAGGTCGTGTTGAAGCAGTACGAACCCTCCGACGGGCTGTTCCCATCCGCGCATCTGCCGACCCGTAGAGAAGCGGCCCGCGCGATCGTCGAGCAAAGGCTCGAACACCTCATTGCCAATCAGTGAATCGCGGCTGACCCCCTGGCGGCTGTGCCAAGATTCTGACCTCTCGACCGAAGGGGACGACCGATGGGTGTATTGACGCGCAAACACGCCGAGGCCAAAGGCGACGAACCGGCTTTGGTCGACGAAGACGGTGTCACCACCTGGGGCGAGCTCGACGAGCGTGCAAACCGGCTCGTCAACGCGCTGCGCGCAGCGGGCATCTCGGCCGGAGACACGATTACCGTCATCGCCGGGAACCGTCGCGAGTGGGTCGAGATGGCAGTCGCGTGTTCTCAGACCGGCGTGTTGTATGTCCCGGCTAACTGGCACTTCGCCGCACCCGAACTGGCCTACGTCATCGCCGACTCGCATTCGAAGGGCGTCATGGTCGGCAGCCGGTTCGTGGATCTCGCGGCCGAAGCGCTCGATGACGAACGCTGCGCCGACGTCGGATTGGCGCTGGTCGCCGGAGCGCCTGCCGCCGGGCGGTTCGATTCGTTCGAGGATTTCGTGTCGTCGGCCGGCCCGGACGAGCCGGACGGCCAGACCCTCGGCGGCCCGATGTTCTACACGTCCGGCACTACGGGTAGCCCCAAGGGCGTGCGCAGTTCTCTCACCGGTGACGGCGATCAGCCGGCCGAGATCCTCGAGCTGGTCGCCGGTGGAATATCCAGCTTCCTTCCCGTCGGCGGTGTCACCGCACTCTGTGGCCCGATCTATCACTCCGCCCAATTCGCCTTCTCGGTGTTCCCCATGATCGCCGGCTCGTCGATCGTGATGCAGCACCGCTACGACAGCGCCGGTCTGCTCGATCTCATCGACGAGTACCAGGCGACCAACGTGCACCTCGTGCCCACCCAGATGAAGCGACTCATCGATCTGCCCGAGGAGGTTCGCGCTGGGTTCGATGGTTCATCGCTCGAGGTCGTGCTTCACGGCGCAGCGCCATGCCCACCCGAGGTCAAGCGTCGAATGATCGACTGGTGGGGACCGATCATCACCGAGTACTACGGGTCGACCGAAGGTGCGATCATCACCACGATCGATTCCGAGGATTGGCTCGAGCATCCAGGCAGCGTCGGCCAGGCGGGCCCCACGGTCGAGATCATCGTCGTCGACGACGACGGCATCCGGCTGGGACCAAACGAGTCGGGCACGCTGTATTTCCGCAACCTCCTCGGCACCAACTTCGAGTATCACAACGCTCCTGAGAAGACCGCGGATGCCTATCTCGAACCGGGGGTGTTCACGACGGGCGACATGGGCTACCTCGACGACGACGGCTACCTGTACCTGAGCGACCGCAAGATCGACATGATCATCTCCGGCGGAGTCAACATCTACCCAGCCGAGATCGAGAAGGTGCTCGGCGGGCACGACAAGGTCGCCGACGTGGCGGTCATCGGTGTTGCGAACGAGGAGTTCGGCGAGGAGGTGAAGGCGGTGGTCGTCGTGAACGAGGGCATCGAATCGGGGGACGACTTGAGTGGCGAGCTGGCCGATTTCGTGCGGTCGCAGATGGCAGGCTTCAAGGTCCCGCGGTCGTTCGACTATGTCGACGCGCTACCGCGCACGGGCACGGGCAAGATCCAGAAGCGCAAGCTGCGCGACCAATACCGTTAGTAGGACAGGGGGACAGACCCCGTGTCCTACTAACGGTGTACTGGTTGACATGACGTCGGTGTCAGACAAGGCTGGCGACAACAGGGGACTTATCGATGTCACCCGAGGGGGACCCAATGGCAATGAACCGTCGTGAGTTGCTCGCAAACGGAGGCAGGGTCGGTGCCGCGGCTGCCGGCCTGAGCGTTCTGGGCGGGCTAGCCGCATCGTCCGCGGGCGCTTCGATCAAAGGTGACAACAAACCGGTGCGAATCGATGGTGTCTCGTTGCCCGACTACCCCTTCTACCCGAACCTCGACCGCACGATGGATCCGGCGCCCGACCTGCTCGACCAACTCGCCCGCGCCTACGGCCGCCGAGTGGCGGGCCCGACTATGGACGACTTCTTGTTGGGATGGGCACCCTCTCGTCTGTTCGAGGAGGTGCTTGCGCGCAACAGCCAGCGATATGAAATCGCTGACACGCTCTGGGTGCTGCATCTCACCGGATACTTCGGGGGGATCTGGCTGCGACTGAAGTTCGCCGAGTTCGGCAACACGCGTACTGGCGGGCCTCCGTCGGAGGCAGCGTTCGACGGGCTCGCGGGTCGGCTCGACGCAGCGATGGCCGCCTACACCGGCACCGATGCCGACGCGCTCGCCTACGTCGAGGACTCGCTGCGCGGCGACTTCTTCGTCGCCGGTGGCCTGGCGAACAGCTACGGCTACAACGTCGGATACCTCGATCAGATCCTGAACGGGTCGCGTCCGAGCGGCACGACGGCTCCACCGAACTTCTTCGCCTTCACCGAAGACGGATTGTTCGATGCCACCTATTCACAAGGCGAGTTGCGGGGAATGGATCGATGGCGACGCCGATCAACGGCGACGGGACGCTGGGCCGATGAGGTCAATGCCATCGTCGAAGGTGCCGGCGGCGACGACGACCTTCGCGTCGTGCAGGCCTCCGGGGTCGCTACTGGTCGAGGTACATGGACGCTGCCATTCCTTTCCATCGAGGGCTGGGATCAGCCGTCGTATGACTCGCTGCTGTCGACGAGTGCTTCGTTCCTCCAGGCGGTGCAGACCACCGGCATGGCTGCGCTTGCCGCAGCAGCCCGGGGCAGGGCCGATTGGGCACGTCGAGCGTCCTGGGCCAACGCGCTGAACGGACCGTTCTCGGGCAGCTACAGCGTCGGGCTCGGTGACGACACCTACGACGGCATGGACGCGCTCGACGCACTTCCTCAGTTCATCTGGCGTTAGGCGACGAGGTCTGCCGGCCGGCGTGAGCGAACCCGCCATCCCCTCCACCGCGGAGGAGGTTACCCCGAGCTGGATCACCGCCGCCCTCGGCTCCCGGTTCCCCGGGACCGAGGTCGCGGCGGTCGAGCACGGGCGAGTCATACACGGTTCATTGACGAAGATCGGGCTCACTGTCCGCTACGGCGCGAATCCCGCGGAGCTTCCCGAGTCGTTGTTTCTGAAGGCCGCGTTCGAGGACCACGGAATCCCCGTCTCGGTGAGGTCGGAGGCGATCTTCTACGCCAACGCGCGTCCCGAGATCGCCGTTACAGCGCCGGTGTGCGTCTATGCCTCCCACGACGCCGACCATGGAATCGTGATCATGGAAGACCTGGCGGTGGCGGGTGCAGCGATGAGCGACCCGACGCATCCTTGGCCGGTAGATGCGGTCGCTGACGGTCTCGATCAGCTTGCGAGCCTGCACGCGGCCTGGTGGGGCCGTGGCCTCGCTCCCGGTATTCCGGATCTCGAGGGTTCCAACGCTCTCGGAGCGGTGCTGATTGAGGCGGGCTACTGGGAGAGCTGCGTCGATGGTCCGACGGGAGTGCACGTGCCCGAGGGATATCGCGATCGCGAGACGATGGCGCCGCGCATTCGCCGGCTTTGGGATCTCGACACGTCGCCGCCGAGAGCGTTTCTCCACGGCGACGCGCACCTCGGTAACACCTATCGACTTCCCGATGGGCGTCCCGGGTTCCTCGACTGGGGTGGCGTGACCGCGGGTCATTGGGCCCGCGAGGTCTGCTACTTCTTGGCCGGTGCCCTCAGCCCGGAGGACCGGCGCTCCCATGAACGCGAGCTGCTGGATCGCTATCTGGGCGGGCTCGACGTTGGAGGCGTCGGCGATCCGCCTCGATGGGGCGAGGCGTGGGACGACTACCGGCGCCACTTCGTACATGGCTTGTTGTGGTTTCTATGTCCGACTCAGATGCAGCCGGAGGCGATCATCAACGCGAACGTCGAGCGCTTCGCTGTTGCGGCGACCGACCACGAGGTCGACGATCTCTTCTGAGCCTGGGCCGCGCTACAGCCGTTCGACGATGGTGGCGGTGCCCATTCCGCCGCCGGTGCACATCGCGACGAGCCCGGTCGTCTGGTCGCGTCGTTCGAGCTCGTCGATGACTGTTCCGATCAACATAGCTCCAGTGGCTCCAATCGGGTGACCGAGGGCGATCGCCCCGCCGTTCACGTTGACCTTGTCTGGGTCGGCTCCGGTGTCGGCGAAGAACCGCAGCACCACCGACGCGAACGCCTCGTTGACCTCGAAGAGGTCGATGTCGTCGATCGTCATGCCCGCCTTCTTCAGGCATTCGAGCGCCGCTGGGCCCGGAGCGGTGAGCATGATGAGCGGTTCCTCCGCTGCGACCGCAGACATCACGATGCGAGCGCGGGGCTCGAGATCGTGGGCTCTGGCGTACGACGGCGATGCGATGAGCACTGCGCCTGCACCGTCGACGACACCAGAGCTGTTACCTGCGTGGTGGACGTGGCGAAGCTCGACGCCGGGGTACTTCTGAGCGATCAGGTCGCGCATGGTCGCATCGGTCTGTTCGAAGCTGAAGTCGACCATCTTGGTGAAACTCGGCTGCAGCTTTGCCAGATCGTCCATGGTGGTGCCGGGCCTCGGGTATTCGTCGCTGTCGAGCACGACATTGCCGCTCTCGTCGGTGATCGGGATGAGGCTGCGGTCGAATCGTCCCTCGGCGATCGCATCGGCTGCTCGTTGTTGGCTGACGAAACCGATCCGGTCGCAGTCTTCGCGAGATGACCCGTCGATGGTGGCTATAAGATCGGCGGACAAGCCTTGCGGGACCTGAGGGTGAGTCGCGAGCAGGTGCTCGTTGTTGGCGTGGAAGCCGTCGGTGCCGTTTCTCGCGGGTCTGCTCATCGACTCGACGCCACAGCCGATGACGAGGTCCTGATGGCCGGCCAGAACACCCATCGCTCCGAATGTGACCGCCTGTTGCCCCGAGCCACAGAACCGGTTGAGGGTGACGCCGGGAACCGAGGTCGGCCAACCGGCGTCGAGCACGGCCATGCGGCCGATGTCATGTGCGTGGTCGCCGGCGTGCGCCCCGTTTCCGCATACGACGTCCTCGACGTCGGTCGGATCGAAGCCGACGCGGTCCCGGAGCCCGGAGAGGACCTGTCCGAGGATGGTCTGGGGATGCAGCGGGTTGAGGCTGCCCTTGTCCTTCTTGCCGATGCCGCGTGGCGAACGTACGGCATCGATGATCCACGCTTCGTTGCTTTGCATGGCCCATCTTCGCCCAAATTGCTGTGAGTTGACCACAATGTGTGTGGTCAACTCACGGCAATTTCGCAAGCGAGGGAACCCGCAGGGCTCTAGGGACGTCGAATGTGTGTGAATCGATTTCGATCGCTCGCGCTCGGGGCGGTATTCGCGCTGCTGACCGTGGCGTGCGGCGCTGACGATCCGGAGACGGTCGAAGCGGAATCGACCACCGAGCCACCTAGTAACGGTTCCGAGTCTCCCGCCACGGCCGGCGCGGTTCCCGCTGAGTCGAAGACGACGCTCGACCCAGAGGCGCGTCGGCTCGATTTGTGTGAGGACGTTCCGCGGCCGACGACCAACGTGATCGGAACCACGCCGGGCGGCACAAACGTAGATCCGATATTCAAGGCGGTGATTCGTGCCTACACCGAAGAACACCTCGACACCTTTGGCGGCGTGTGGACCGATCGCGACGCGGGCGGCACGTTTGTCGTCGCATTCACCGACGATCCTGAGCCGCACCGAGCCACGCTGGCCCAGAGGTCGCCTTCGCCCGACGACCAGGTTGGCGTCACGCCCCGTCCAACCATCACCGATGGACGTCCAATCGGAGAATGGGACCAGACGTTCGATGTGGTGCAGGTCGACCACACTGAGGCCGAGCTGCTCGCGGCTCGGGACACCGTGCACTCGGCGGTTCAGGCGATACACGCCGACGTGTCGTCGGGCGTCAAGCAAGATCTGAACCGTGTGACGATCTACCTGCCTGAACCGACCGAGGCCGACCTGATCGAGCTCTACGACGTCGTTCCCGCCGACATGGTCTGTGTCGAGGGTCCGCTCGTGTCAGCCGATCGCAAAGTCTGGCAGCCCGGCGATGAACTCGACATCATTCCCGAGCGCGATAGCGCTGGAGTCGTCATCGGTGATCCCGAAGTCAGCTGCATAGGACCCGTTGCACCATTGTCAGCGTTCGGCGACGCGGCAGCGATCGGGGAAGCAGGGATAGAAGGCCTCCAGGACGCTCTCGACAGGTTCCTCTCCGGTGAGGAGGGTCAGTTCTGGCCGTCCGACGGCTGGCTGGTCCTGACCGTAGATGACGAGAGCGTCACGCTGATGCTCGATCCGGCACTTGGCACCTCCTTCATGAGCTTCGAGCGAACCCGCGCAGGCTGGTCGTGGGCCGGCGCAAACTCCCCGAACGGTTGCGAGCTACGGGTCATGCTTCCGGAAGGTCTGGGCGAGGTCGAATGGGAGCTCGGTCGTGACCCCTTGCCGGATGACACCGAGCTACGCCTGCTCGCGACCGAGCAGGCGTGCAACTCCGGACAACCAATGGGTGATCGCCTGCTCGGTCCCGAGGTCGTTGAGACCGATACAGAGATCCTGATCGCGTTCGCCGCCATCGCCAAGCCGGGTGAGGCGACGTGTCCGGACAACCCTTCCGCCGGGGTGACGGTGACGCTCGACCGACCGGTAGGCGACCGCGAGATCAACGATGGCCTCGTCGTCGATGAACTACTGTGAGTTGACCACAACGTGTTTGGTTAACTCACAGCAACTTCGGTACTAGGCCCAGCCGAGGTCGTCGAGTCGGTCGTCGTCGATGCCGAAGTGGTGCGCGAGCTCGTGCACAACGGTGACGTACACCTCGTCGCGAAGCTGTTCGAGCGAGTTGCACACATCACACAACGCCAGCCGGTAGACGGTGACGACGTCGGGCATTGCGAGTCCGCCGTAGTCTTCGCGTTCGGTGAGCGGGATGCCCTCGTGTAGACCGAGCAGGCGAGGCTCCATCCGGTTGCGGTCCTCGACCCGGATGGCCACGTTGTCCATCTGATCTGCGAGTGCGGGTGGCAGCGCGTCGAGCGCGTCGGCGACGAGCTGCTCGAACGCCTCCCGCCCGACCGAGATCACGCCGATTGGGCGACCGGCGCGACCGAGTCGATGACCTCGCCGAGTTCTTTGGCCAAGATGTCGGCCACGCCTGGGGAGAAGTGCAGACCATCCTCGCGAGCCTGCGGGTCGCCAGCGAGCTCGCGGACGAACTCTCCGCCCGGACATACCTCGGCGTAGAGATCGAACACGGTGACCGTCGGCGGTCCGTCGGCGGCTACGTCTTTGATGACCTCGTTCATGAGCGGCACGTGCTCGGGCTCGATGCCGAGCGGCTCGGCCTTGAAGTCGGCGATGCACGGCACCGTGACCCAAACGACCGACATCCCTCGGTCGACGGCCGTGGCCTGGAGCTCGCCGAGTTTGGCGCGCAGGTCCCCGCGGCGCATCTCATCTGTGAGCGCCAGCCAGGGTGCGTCAGGCGCTTCTCGGTGCTCCATGAGGTCGACGGTGCTGCCGACAATCACGACGGCGTCGGGCTGATCACGGTCGAAGGCTTCCTCGATTGGCGCATAGCTGTCGCGGCACGAGGGAAGGATGAGGTCAACTCGGTTGATCTCCCCCTCACCGTAGGTGTTGTCGCATCCCGCATGGGCGATCTCGGGACTGGTTAGCGGCGGAAGCTCCAGAGCCTCCGCCCTGCGTGAGAGCGCCTCGCGCAGGTTGATGCCGATGCTGTCGCCGATGAGCGCAACCACCGGTGGGCGATCCTCGAGCACAAGTGGCGCGGCGGAGGTCGTGGTTGCCGGGGCGAGCCCAGCTTGGCTCCCGCCGGTCGGCTCCGCCGACTCGGGGAGCGTCGTCAGGGGCGATTCTTCATCCGCGTCCGTGGTGGTCGTCGACACGTCGGTGAGCAAGGCGATGTCCTCGTCGCCGTCGAACGCCACGTCGAGGTCGACGTCGTCGCGGCCGATCTCGCTGTACGCGACCGTCATCGCGATGACGATCGCCGCTGTAACACCGATGGGAATCGCGATCGACGACACTCCGGCTCCGGGCTTGATGCCACGCCTGATGGGCTGTTCGAGGTAGTGGTACGACAGCCACGCGACAGCGAGTGTGACCGCAATGCGTGCCACGAACAGTGGGATCGGGTCGAGCCCTGTCGAGTCGTGGTCGATCCAGCGGAAGATCGGCCAGTGGTAGAGGTACAGACCGTAGGAAACTGCACCGAGCCACACGAGTGGGCTCCACGACAGAACGAACGACACGGGTCCTGTCGCCTGGGTGGCCGCCATGATGACAAGTGCGGAGAGCATAGCGTAGCCGAACAACCCTCCCTCGAGCAGCCAACCGGATCGCAGCGTGGTTTCGTACCAAAGGAAGACCGTGAGCGCGAGAGCGGCGACACCGGTCCACGCGACGATCGGGTGGGTCATGATGAAGTCGCGCCCGCGCGCATACGAGAACGCGACAGCCAGCAATGCGCCGACGAGGATCTCGGCCATGCGAACGTCGGTTCCATTGTAGATGCGGTCGAACCCGTCGAGCCAGGTCACCGACAGCACCGACAGGGCCAGCAGGCCGACGAGGGTGGCGGCGAACACACGCTTCGACCAGGCGAGGTAGGCGAGGATGAGCGCTGCGAGAAGCGGGAAGAACACGTAGAACTGTTCCTCGATGGACAGCGACCAGAAATGCGCTGCTGGCGAAGGCTCGACGACCTCCTCGAACAATGCGTTGTATCCGGCTCCTTCGGGCGGGAAGGCGGCACGCCAGTTGTAGACGTAGAAGAGCGCGGCGAGCAGATCGCCGGGGATCCGACCGACGACGTCGACCGGGCTGAAGTCGGCCTCGGACTGTAGGTCGAGCCAGCTCCAGAACACGGCGATGAGTCCGATGCACGTGACGGCTGCGGGCAGGAGACGTTTGAACCGTCTCTTCCAGAAAGCGCCTAGCGCGATCGTGCCCGTGCTCGCCCGTTCGGCGAGCAACAACGACGTGATCAGGAACCCGGAGAGCGTGAAGAACGTCGAGACGCCAAGAAATCCACCGGTGGCGATTTCGAAACCACCGTGGAACACGAGAACACCGGCCACAGCGATGCCCCGGACCCCGTCTAGCGCGGGGTAGTGACCGAATCCCGAGCTGGAGCTCTTCGTTGATTGGGGGGCGTCGACCGTGCTCATCGTTGCTCTACACCCTAGAACGGCAGCGCTGATCGACGGTGTCAGAATGGGAGGACAGGCCACTCACGGCCGCACCGCCAGCGGAGAGGAGCAACCACCATGGAGATCACCGACCACGGACCGATCAGGGTGCTGTGTCTCGACCGGCCCCAGAAGCTGAACGCGTTCAACGCCGAGTTGGCCGAAGGTGCGAGCGATGCCTTGGTTGCGGCGGTGGACGACGAAAGCGTTGGGGGAATCGTGGTCACCGGGAGCGGGCGTGCGTTCTCCGCTGGCATCGACCTCGATTGGCTGTCAGAGATGGCGACCGAGGGTGGCGATGTGCGAGGCGCAGCGACCGTCGACATGTACGAAGCGATCGACCGCAGCGACAAGCCGGTCATCGCGGCGGTGAACGGTCTCGCCGTCGGGGTCGGCACCACGGTGTGTCTCCATGTCGATCTCGTGGTCGCGTCCGAGTCGGCACGATTCCAACTCCCGTTCACCAAACTCGGCGTCGCCCCCGAGCTGGGCTCGAGTTGGCTGCTGCCTCAACAGGTCGGCTACCAGCGGGCGGCGTGGATGCTGCTGTCCTCGGAGTGGGTCGACGCAACATCGGCTGTCGAGCACGGGCTCGCTCTCGAGGTCGTGGCCGACGACCAGCTGATCGGCCGGGCGGTCGAGCTCGCCGGCGTCATCGCCCGGCACGGTGCCGATGGCGTCGCTGCGGCGAAGCGAACTCTGCGCGCCTGGCGCAAGCCGGCCATCGACGCAGCTGTGGCGGCCGAGAACGCCGAGTTCTCAGCGCTTCTCGCTCAATCGTCCGGTTTCGAAATCGGCTGAGAGCCCGCCTCGACGGTGCCGCGCGCTTACATGCCTTTGGCCCTCATGGCCTCCGGCATGGGACGGATCATGTTGTCCTGCACGTAGCTCGCGACGAGCGCGCCGTCCGAGTCGAACACGAGGCACCGGCCGTGGGTGCGCCCGCCACCTGCGAAGGGGCTCTCGTGACGCATCAACACCCAGTCGGCCAGCGAGAACGGTCGATGGAACGTAAGGGTGTGGTCGAGCACGCCGGTCGACAGGTCGCGGTGAGCCCGGTCTTGTCCGACGCCCTCGTGGGGAAGCATTGCTGTGCCGATCAGGAACCCGTCGGTCGCCCAGGCGAGCACCGCCTGGGCGACGGTGCGGTCGTCGGGTGTCGCTCTGCTCCGCATCCACACGTCGAGCTCGGCCGGCCGGGCCGGCAGCGACGAGTCATTGACGTCGACACCATCGTTGATCAGATACTCGGCTCCTGGAAACGCGAGGAAGCCCGTGACGATCGCTGGATCGTCGTCGGCGGGTGGCGGTATCGACGGCATTGCCGGCTGGTGGCTGATCAGGTCGTCCTGGTCCACGTGGGCCAGCACCAGAGCGCGAGAACACAAGCGATCGCCCTGGTGCACCGTCACGGTGTGGCTGGCAAAGGCGCGACCGGCATGGATGGTTTCGACCTCGATCTCGGTTTCGCCGTCGACTCTGCCGGCTCGGGCGAAGATCGCGTTGATCGTCTTGACCGACATGTCCGGGCTCTGTCGCGTCGCAGCCATGATCATCTGCGCCAGCAGCTGACCGCCGAACACCACGTTGTGCACCTCGGCGTCGCCGTGGTTCTCGGCCTGGTACCGGCCTTCGCCGACTTGGTCGAGCTCAAGAACCTGAGGGACGTCGCTTGGCCTTCCCACAGCCGAGCTCAACTGCTGGCGCGGGCGGCGAAGTCCTTGAGCGAGATCTTCTCCTCGCCGGCGTGACGGCCCGTGAGTACCGACTTGATGCTCACGTCGTGGCCCTCGGCTCTAGCACGCAACGCGCCGACAGTGCACTCCTCGCGCGACAGGTTGTCGAACGGGCTGTACGAGTACCACTCCATCGCGTTGAGGTGAGTGATTCGGTCGATGTCGTCGTCGGAGACGCCGTCGAACATGCCGTGGAGGCGCTCGGGTGCAGTCGGCCAGGTCGAGTCGGAGTGCGGGTAGTCCATCTCCCAGCAGATGTTCTCGATCCCGATCTCGTGACGCAGCATGATGCCGACCGGGTCGTCGATGAAGCACGTGAGGAAGTTCCGACGGAACACCTCGCTCGGCGCCGTGTCGCCGAAGTCTTGCCCCGTCCAGAGGTGGTGCATGTCGTAGGTACGGTCGGCACGGTCGAGGAAGTACGGGATCCAACCGGTGCCACCCTCGGACAGCGCGATCTTGAGGTCCGGGTACTTGCGGGGTACCTGCGACCACAACAGGTCGGAGGCCGCGGTCGAGATGTTCATCGGCTGCATCTGGATCATGACGTCCATGGGTGCATCGGGCGCTGTGACCACCAGCTGGCCCGATGAGCCGAGGTGAATGGAGATCACCGTGTCGCACTCGACCGCGGCTGCGAGCATCGGTGCCCAGTAGTCGTCGTGCCAGCTCGGCCCGCCCAGGGGCACCGGGTTCTCGGTGAACGCAATCGAGTGACAGCCCATCTCGGCGACGCGGCGGATCTCGGCGGCGGTTTCCTCAGCCGACCAGATCATGCACTGCGCCAGCGGGATGAAGCGGTCGGGGTAGGCGCCGCACCATTCGAGGATGTGCCAGTCGTTGTAGGCCTGCACGAGCGCCTTTGCGAACTCCTTGTCGGGATGGGTGTCGAACAGACGGCCACCGAACCCCGGCATGGAGGCGAAGCACATCGATCCGAAAACCCCGCCCGCGTCCATGTCCTTGATGCGTTCGTGGACGTCGTAGCAGCCCGGGCGCATCTCGTCGAAGGAGGTCGGCTCCATGCCGTACTCCTCCTTGGGTCGACCCGCCACTGCATTGAGCCCGACGTTGGGGACGGTGATTCCGTTGAAGACCCACACGTCGTCGCCGGCTTCGTTGCGTTCGACCCGCGGCGCCTCGTCCTTCCATTTGGCAGGCAGGTGCTGATCGAACATGTCTGGTGGTTCACACAGGTGGTCGTCGACGCTGACCATGACCATGTCGTCGAGGTTCATCGCAGGTCTCCTTGAGCGAGTGGGAGGATGGACCGGTCGATCGTTCGCCGGTGATCGCGCCGAAACTAACAGATGCGTCAGGTCGCATCATCTGGAGGCATCGCAATCGGGGTGCATCTATGGTCGCGGCCATGAATGGCGCGTCGGTCCCACCCGCGACATCGGGGGCATATCCCGTTCGAGACGGTTGCGCGCTCGAGCCGCTCGTCGACGGGCGCGTTGCGTTCGATCGAATATGCGAGGCGATCGAGACCGCCGAGTCGTCGGTCTGGGGCACGATCGCGTTCTTGAACCACGGTGCGCCGATGCCGGGTGAGCGCGGCGACCTGTTCGACGTTCTCGATGCGGCGGTGGATCGGGGAGTCGACGTGCGGGTCGTCGCATGGCGTTCCGATGCGAGTGATGACGAAGAGCACTTCCCGGGGACCGAGAGGCAGCGCCGGTGGCTCGCCGAACGTGGCACACAGATCGCGATTCGTTGGGACTCGCTGCCGGGCCGCGACTGCCACCACCAGAAGAGCTGGGTGATCGACGTGGGTTCGAGCGAGCCCGTCGCGTTCATCGGAGGGATCAACGTAGAGCACGCTTCGGTGGTCGCAGAGCCCGGTCACCCGCCGACACCGTTCGGCAACGTGCACGATGTGTATGCGGAACTGCGTGGTCCTGCGACCGTCGATGCTCACCACAATTTCGTGCAGCGCTGGAACGGGGCGAGCGAGCGCGACGACGCTGACGGCTCGTGGCCGCCAGGCGGTCTCGGCGACCTACCTTTTCCGGACACGGTTCCGGCCGAGGTCGGAGCGACCACCGTGCAGCTTTCGCGCACGATCCAGCCGGGCCGCTACGTCGACTCGACCCCGTCACCCGGCGCCGATCCCCACGACATCGCGGCGGGAGAGTTCTCCATCTACGAGCAGTACATCGACGCGATCGACGCTGCTCGGCGAACGATCTACCTCGAGGACCAGGTCATCGGGTCGCCCAAGGTCATCGGACACCTGCTCATGGCTCTCGAGCGGGGCGTGCGGGTGGTCTTCGTAGTGCCCGGCGACAGCCACCCCGAGTATGCGATCGCTCGTAGGAACTCCGAGCTCGACACCTATTTCGCCCAGATGGCAGACGTCGACCGGTTCGACTCGTTCGTTCTCGTGGCCTTGGCTCGACGCCTGCCCGACGGGGGCTACGACGAGATCTATGTGCACTCCAAGCTGATGATCGTCGACGACGAGTGGGTGACGATCGGCTCGACGAATACCGCAACGCAGTCGTTCAAACGCGACACCGAGCTAAACGTCTCTGCGTGGGACCCCCGGGTCGCTTCGGGGCTCCGGGCGAGGTTGTTCGCCGAGCACCTCGGCAGCGACGTTCCGGGCGGCGAGATCGCGGCTTTCGAACTGTTCGCCGAAGTCGCGGCGGCGAACGCCGACCGCCACAGCCGCGGCGAGGAGCTGGTTGGACTCGCGTACGCGCTCGACGCGCACTCATATGGGCTCGGAGAACCCAAGCGCTGGCCGGTGTTCGACCCTTGGCCCACCTAGCCCCGGAACGCTGTCACACCACGCAGCTATCCTCGCAACACACTTCCCCTTCCCATTCTCACTCTCCAAAATTTGGCGGGTAACCCACGTCTGGCGTGGGTTTTCCTCCCCAGAAGGGAAGTTCACGTGGACATCGATGAGATGTTTCGCAAGCAATACGGGCTAGTCACCCGGCGACAGGCAGTGCAGATCGGACTGAGCGATCGCCAGATCGACCTTCGAGTCTCCGATGGGCGCTGGTTTCGCGATCACCGCGGTGTCTATCGAGCTGCTGTCGTGCCGTCGTCGTGGGAGAACCGGCTACTGGGAGCTGTGCTCACGAGTCGTGGTCTTGCGTCGCATCGCTGCGCGGCGGCGTTGTGGGGTCTCGATCGCTACCGGCAGCCTCCAGTCGAAATCGCCGTGCCGTGGGAGCGGAGGGTCGAGGTCCCCGGTGTCGTGCTGCACCGGTCGAAACAATGGGATCTACGCGACGAGTCGGTCAGAAGGGACATTCCCTGTACGGGGATCGAGCGGACGATCCTCGACTGCGGGGCTGTCGTGTCGATGCGGACCCTCGAGGTTCTCGCAGAATCGGCTATCCGGCAGCAGCTGACGACATGGGGCGCGCTGATCGAAACGCTCTCCGACCACTCGGCTCGGGGCCGTGATGGATGCGGAACGCTGCGTGAGCTCTTGAAGCTGCGTTTCGGGAACCGTCGCATTCCCTTGTCGACCTTCAGTCGGCTCGTCGCCGAGGCATTGGTCAAGGCGGGGCTTCCTAGGCCGGTGCTCGAGTATCGAATCGTCGACTCGGAGGGCCGGCACGTTCTTCAAGTCGACTTGGCGTGGCCCCACCTGAAGAAGGCATGGGAGCTGGATGGGCTCCAGTTCCACTTCGGTCGGGAGGATGTAGAACGCGATCGCCGCAAGCGCAACGCGGCCATCGCGGAAGGATGGACGATTCAAGAGATCCTATGGTCGATGTACATGGACGAGCGGCCGCAGCTCATCGCAATGGCTCGAAAGTTCCTCGCATCCTGATCGACTCGCATTCTGGGGAGGAAAACCCCACGCATCACGTGGGTTGGCCACCAAATTTCGGAGATGATGGGTCATGATCGCTGTTCTGTCGCTCTTGTTGATAGCGACTCTGTTCATCACCGCATCGAAGGTCGCCACGATCATGCTCGTGGGCACCGGCATGGCGACCGACACCGCCAACTTCCAGGCGCGCTCGGCGCTCATGGGGGTCGGCTACACGACGTCGGAAGCCGAAGACGTCATCAACCACCCCGTTCGCAGGCGGATCATCCTGTGGCTGATGACGTTCGGCAACGCCGGCATCATCACCGGTATCGCGTCCCTCCTCCTCGGGTTCGTGAACACCGAAAGCAGCCAGCGATGGCTACGGGCGCTATTGCTTGTAGGTGGGCTGGTCGGGCTGGTGCTGTTGACACGTTTCGGCCCGCTCGATCGTCTGTTGTCGCGGATCACCCGGTGGGCTCTGGCGCGCTGGACGACGCTCGAGACCCGCGACCTCGCGAGCCTCCTGCGGTTCAGCCACGCTTATGGTGTCATCGAGCTCCACGCGCAGGGCGACGATTGGCTGGTCGACCGACCCCTCGCAAAGCTCCACCTCCCTGATGAGGGCGTGGTCATCCTCGGCGTTCATCGGCGCGATGGACGGTTCCTCGGCGCACCGAACGGCCAGACGGTCATCCACGCCGGCGACACCGTCATCGCGTACGGCGAGCTCGACCACCTCGACCGCCTCGACGATCGGCATCGCGGGCTCGCCGGCGACCTCGAACACGAGCGGTCGGTGCGCGAGACCCATGAGCTCTGGGAGGAACGCGAGCTCGAGTGACCAACCAGTGTTCTGGGGAGGAATACCCACGTGTGGCGTGGGTTAGGCGCCAAATTTTGGAGAGTAGCGGTCGAGGTGGGTGCGTTCGGCGGCGGGTGTGCGACTCGACAACCGCATGGTCTTGGCAGGGTGACCGACGGGAATAGCGGCTACCGGCACGAGATGATCGGGTAGCTCCAACAGGGCGGCCAGTTCGTCGCGAAACGCAGTGACGATCGTCGTCAACGTGGTTCCGAGGCCCAACGCGGTGGCTGCCAACAGCAGGTTCTGCACGGCGGGCAGAGTCGACTCGGGGATCGTGGTCGGCAGCGTCCGATGTTCGTCGCCGCAGACGACGATCCACACCGGTGCGGTGGCGAAGCCGCCCGTCATTCCCTCCTCGACGTCGGAGAACACCGAAGGCGACAGTCGCTCGCGCTCGAAGTCCGCTGCGCCGCCTTCCCAGGCTCGCCTCGCGAGGTCGGACAGAGTCGCCCTGGACTCCGCGGAACGCACGACGATGAACTCCCACGGTTGTGAGTTTTCTGCACTCGGTGCCCACGTCGCGGCTTCGAGCATCGACTCGATCGCCGCGTCGTCCACGGGACGGTCGGCGAAAGAACGGCACGCGCGCTGGCGGCGTGCCACGGCGAAGAAGTCGCCGCTCATTCGAGGACCTTTGTGAACGAGTTGACGTAGCAGATCTTCAACTCGGGACACATCGCCCACCGTTTCCACGCGTCGGTGTCCGGGGCCCCGATGCGCTCGGTGACCAACGGCGTCATCGTCTGGAACACCGCCTCGGCGTCGGGGCGGTCGATCTCATAGAGGTGCATGAACATCGGGTCGTCGCTGCTGACGTTGCGGTACGGCGTGATCATGGTCATACCGGGTACAGCGGCTTCGGCGATGTGGCGGATGTGGACGAAGTCGCCCCAGTCGCGAAGCGCTCGTGCTTGACCGGGGTGCTGAGGTGCGATGAGTACGAGCGAAATGCCAAGGGTTGGGTTGCCGGTGAGGACGCCCTGGCCGGGACGGGATGTCCGCTCGAACAGGAGGCCCGATGGTGGCTCGAAGTCGTCGTCGACCTCGCAGATCGTCAGGTCGGTGAAGTCGTCGATCGTGCGGGGTAGATCGGTGCGATCGGGGACCTGGTTGATGAATCGGTGGACGACGTCGATGCCCGACAGGTCGGATGTCTCGGCATGTTCGAAAGCGAGCCACAAAC
The DNA here is from genome assembly GCA_965216815.1 of Acidimicrobiales bacterium. Taxonomy (GTDB): domain Bacteria; phylum Actinomycetota; class Acidimicrobiia; order Acidimicrobiales; family SHLQ01; genus JADFOM01. Next base: position 2,443,005 of record OZ244202.1, read on the forward strand.
GCCGGCTGTCCCTGTCCTCCACGCGTCCCCCAGGTCAGTCGCCTTCGACGAAGAAGCTCCATTCGTAGCCGCCGTTGCCGTCGGGTGCGAACCCGACCCGCCAGCCTGCGTAGCCGCCGAACTCTTCGAAGGCCGAAGGCCAGAGACGCTCCCCGTGCCCCGCCATGCGTTTCGGGCCTTGCCACGACGACGTGGGTGTCAGGCACCGAGCTCGCAACGCGTAGGCACCAAGATCACTTTGAGCTCGGTGCCTGACACCGTTGCGTTGGCGCTCTCAATCGCAGGACATGGTCACCCCGGGGACCCCCACCCGGTGAACTCCAGCGCCTGGGTCGACAGTGCGCCGCGTTCGAAGCCGGCGACCCGGACCGCGTCGCCCGAGGACAAATCGATGGCGATCGGGTGGTCGCTGCTCTGATCGCACAGAAGGACAAAGGTTCCGATGTCTGCGTGGTGACAGAAGCCTGCGTCGATTGCGAAGCCGTCGGGAACGATGTCGACGACTTCGTCGCCGACCCCGCCGTCGAGAGTGATTAGCTTCGATGCCAGCACCGGCCGAAACGAGTCGGAACCGTCGAAGCCGGGGTTGAATACCCTTACCTCGAAGTCGCCGGTCGGGAACGCGGCGAGCGACCATGTTTGCTCTTCGCCGATTTCGATCCCGTCGACGATCGAGCCGGTGGTGTCGAGCAGGTCGAGCGAGATGATCACACCTTCGTAGGTGAGTGCTGCGATGCCCCGTTGGGTGATCCGTGCCTGTTCGATGCCGCTCTCCCAGCCGCCCACGACACCGAGATCGGTGCGCTCGCCGGTGTCCAGGTCGTGCATGAAGAGCCGCTCTTCGGCGTCCTCTGGTGCGCCCGGTTGAGTGACGCTGGATGTGTACAGCAATGTCGGCACGCCGTCGACGGTCGCGGCATCGAGTAGCCGCACTTCCCGCCCCGGGTCGGGTTCGATGAACCTCTGCGTGGCGCCGGTGGCGGACTCGACTGTTATTGGTCCGGTCGGCCGGATCGGGTAGGAGTCGTCGTCGATGCCCGCCTGGGACACGATCGTTCCGTCGACGAATATCCGTGCCATGGCGGTAGTGGCGGCCCGCATCGGCGTGGGAGGCTGGCCGTCGAGGCCGGTGGGCCGCGCCCATAGCCCGTCGCGGCCGAACGCAACGACCGCCCCTGGAATCGAATGAGGGTTGTCAAGGGGAAGGATCACAGCGGTGACGGTGGTCGGCGGCGGGGCAGAGGTGCTGGGCACCACTGCGGTCACGGTGGTCGGAACCGACACGGTCGACGGTGTGGTCGGCTCAGTTGTCGGCGTCGGCGTGTCGACGACCACAGGCGGATCCTCGTCCTCGCCACTCAGCGATGCGAACGCAACCCCAGCGCCGGCGAGCAAGACGAGTGCGACCGCACCACCGGCCAGCCGACGGTTTCGTCTCAGCCGACGGGACCGCGGGATGCCGTCGAGCAGCTCCGTTTCGAGTGCTTCGAGGAACTCGGGCCGTTCGGTCATGACGCCTCCATCTGTTCCGCGAGAGCGGTCAGTCCTCGTGACACTCGCACTCGTGCGGCGCCTTCGCTACAGCCGAGACGCGTCGCGACTTCGTCGTAGGGGAGCTCCTCGCCGATCCTCAGTTGCACCGCTTCGGCTTGGTTGCGGGGCAGCGCCTCGATGGCCGTCCGCAGTTCGGCGCGCATCGGTGCCAGGTCGACGAGAGCGTCGACCCGTGCAAAGTCGTCGTCGCTCAGGGTGATAGGCGAGATGCCGAGTCGACGCCGGTGCTTCTCTCGCACCTTCTCGTGGCGGATGTAATGCGAGAGCTGTCGGCGAGCGATCGTGAACAGCCACGCCCGGGCGGGGGCTCCGGTGTCGACGAAGTGTCGTCGCGAGTCGAAGGCTGCAGCGAAGGTCTCGGCGGTCAGGTCGGCGGCGGTCTGTGGACACCCGGTCCGTCGGACGTGGTAGGCCAGCACCGATTCAGCGTGGCGGCGGTACAGCTGAGCGAACGACTCGAGCCCGGCGTGCCGGCCGGCGAGCAGCGTGGCGTCGGAGGTCTCGGTGTCATCCATCCACCCATAACATGCCCCAACCCCTCCGCGTTGTTACAGGCACGAAAGCGACACCTGCCCGTACCAGGTAACGGTATTGACCTGCGCGGGACGTTTCGACGAAGTCGAAACTCCAAGCTGCCCGCAGGGCAGCCGCTATTACTCGTCGCGGTCTACGTAGTCGATCGTGTCGAAGGGGTCGCTCAGCGTCGAGGCGACGCCGCCGAGGTTGGCCACGATGCGTTTGAGGTAGCGGTAGAGCAGAGCGCGGGGCACGGCATCGTGGGCGGGGGAGTCCGAGTGGAGTAGTTCACGCAGCTGGGCCTCGAGCTCCTGGGTCAGCTCGCCCATGCGCGTCTTATACGCCTCGGCGTCTTCGTCGTGGTCTTCGCGTATCAGCCGGACGGCGGTCTCGAACGATGCCGACACCTCGTCGCGGGTCGCTCGCAGAGCGTCGGCGTCCGGGGCGTCAGACAGGTTCACGCCTTCGACACCGAGATCGAGGATGTTCTTGGCCTGGTCGCCGAGGCGTTCGACCTTCCGCGACAGCATGAGGTAGGAGAGCACGGTGTCGATGTCGCCGCTTCCCTGCACGACTGCGTGCACGAGCAGGCGACGACGCACTTCTTGCTCGGCGTCGTTGATCGCCTGGTCGGTCGCGAGGACCTCGTCGACTACGGCGGTCGGGTCGGCACCGGCAAGGACGGTGCTCATCGCGAGGTCGAAGCTGTGTCGAGCGTCGGTGAGCATCGATCGCAGGTGACCGGAGACTTCGGCGAGGCCGTCGTGACCTTTCAACCATCCAAGTACCACGGGACCAATCCTTTCAGCGGAGGATCGCGATGCCAAGTATCGGCACCAGGATGAACACGACGAGCAGGTAGGCGACGACCGCGGAGGGTCGCCGGGCGGCCAGTCGTGCGAGGCTACGGGCGAGCCCGAGCGGTATGCGTCGGACGATCGGGACCGGATAGAGGAGAATGATCCCGCAGATATTGAACAGCGTGTGTACGAGCGCGACCGTCAGTGCTTCGGGGCTGCCCGTGGCGAGCGAGGCGAGCAGTGCGGTGGCGGTCGTTCCGACGTTTGCGCCGAGGGTTACTGGGTAGGCGTTTTCGAGTCTGAGAACTCCGGCCCCCGACAGCGGCACGAGGATCGAGGTTGTGATGCTCGACGACTGCACTGCGACGGTCATTGCGAAACCCACCACCATCGCCACGAGTCCGCCGCCGCGCGACAGCACCGTGTTGATCGTCCGTTCCAGCCGGTCGGCGATGAGCCTACGCATGTTGCGGGTTATGAACGCGAGCGCGGTGAAGATCAGGGCGACCCCGGTGACGATCAACACCACGCCGAGCGCGTTGTCGGATATGCCGAGTGCCTCGTAGATATCGGTGAGCCAGCCGACCGGGTGCTTCACCCAACCCTTGATCGGAGTTTCGATTTCTGCACCCGACGATCCGAGTAGCTGTTCGCTCAGCCACTCGGCCGCGTTCGACAGGAAACCGGTTGCAAGCTCGATCGGAAGGAAGATCGTCACCGCGATCACGTTGAAGAAGTCGTGGACGGTCGCGGCGGCGAAGGCCCGCTCGAACTCCTGGCTCTGGCGCACGTGACCGAGCGAGGCGAGCGTGTTCGTGACCGTGGTGCCGATGTTGGCGCCCATGATCATCGGTACGGCGTCGTCGACGCCTAGGAGCCCGGCCCCGACGAGGCCGACGATCGTCGACGTCGACACCGAGGAGGATTGGACCAGAACGGTTCCGAGGATTCCGACGAACACGCCCGCCAAGGGGTTCGACACGCTGTTGAACAGCTCTTCCTGAATGTCGGAACCCAGTGTGTTGATGCCCTTCTCGAGCGTCGACACGCCGACGAGGAAGAGGTAGAGCAGACCGATGACCACTACGGCGCGGACGGCGCGGTTCTCACCGCGAGTCGCGTCGGAAGTCCCACCCAGTGCCGGCACCGACCGGAGCATGGCACGTCTCGCAGTCGCACAAGAAATGGTGCGCCAAAATCTTGTCAGAACCTTGTCAGTTCGCTGATGCGCACCTTAAAGCCGTGTCCGAGAGTGCAGCCATCCACCCAACCAGGAGAGACAGATGAACAAGACCCTTGGCACCATCGCACTCTCGGCTGGCCTCGCCATCGGCGGGTTCTCGGTCGCTCAGGTCGCGTCGGCGCAGTCCGACCCGCCCGAGGCGAGCGACCCGCCGGTCGAGACCCCGGAGGAAACCGAGGCCGACGAGACGCCCGACGGCTCCGAGTCCTCGGACGAAAAGCCAGATTGTGATCACCGGCGCGGCCGCGGGCATCATCGCCCCTTCGCCGACAAAGACGCGATCGCAGAAGCGATCGGAATCGAGCCCGAGGAGATTCGTGCGGGCTTCGAGGACGGCTTGTCGCTTGCGGAGATCGCCGAGGCCAACGGAGTCGACCCACAGGCAGTGATCGATGTGATGGTGGAGAACCTCGATGAGCGCCTCGCCCAGGCGGTCGAGAACGGCCGGCTCACGCAGGAAGAGGCCGACGAGCGGCGCGAGAACGCCGTCGAGCGCATCACCGAGCGTGTGAACACGCCCCCCGGCGAGCACGAGCGCCGTCCCCATCGTTGGCATCAGCCCAAGGATGAGGGTGACGCCGATGCCGCTCCGAGCGCAGACAACAGCGGAAGCGTCGAAGGAAGCGACGAGCCGGCAGCCGCTTGATGACCCACCCTCTTCCGGAGGTCGATCGACCTCCGGAAGAGGGTGGTCTCGTAGTTTGTTGATGTGAGCTGCACATGACCGGGGAAGACCCCACGATCCTCATCGCCGAGGACGATCCCGAGATACGCACTGCCCTCGAACGAATTCTCGGCTTCGAGGGCTATCGCACGCTCGTTGCCTCCGATGGGGCCGAGGCGCTCGCAATGGTGCGCGAACACGCACCCGAGGCGATCGTGCTCGACGTGATGATGCCGTTCGTCGACGGTCTCGATGTCACCCGGCGTCTTCGCCAGAGCGGCGACCGAACGCCGATCCTCATGCTGACCGCCCGAGTCGAGCTGCCCGATCGAGTCGCGGGTCTCGACGCAGGCGCCGACGACTACCTTGCAAAGCCCTTCGAGCTCGATGAGCTGCTCGCCCGACTGAGAGCGCTTCTCCGCCGCCAAGCATCCGACGCGGGAGATGTGCTCAACGCGGGGCCGCTGCGCCTCGACGTGGCGAGCCGGTCGGTCAGCGTTGCAGGTGACGGGGTCGAGCTGACACGCACCGAATTCTCGCTGCTCGAGTTGTTGATGCGCAACGAAGGGGTCGTGTTGGAGCGCGACCTCATCTACGACCGGATCTGGGGCTACGACTTCGGCACGTCGTCGCGCTCGCTCGACGTTCACATCGGGTATCTGCGACGCAAGCTCGAGGCCAACGGCACACCGCGCCTGATCGAGACGGTGCGCGGCGTCGGCTTCGTGCTCCGTCCCGCGGTGGGCGAGGGCTGAGCGTTGGGCCTAGCGCGGCGCCTGGCGCTGTGGTTCGCGGCCCTCGTCGTAGTTGCCGCGGTGGCGACGAGCGTCGCCGCACTCATCTCCACCGAAAACGCGCTCACCGACGAGACCGACGAGTTTCTGCGCGAGCGAGCGGACGACTTCACTGACGGGCGCCGGTCTGGGCCGCGCGGGGTGATCCCCCGACCTGGCGAGCGGCGAGCAACCGACATCGATGCCGAGGTGCAGCTGCTGTCGAGCGACGGTGATGTGCTGGGGTCGGCCGGACTCGAATTGCCGGTGGAGGACGTCGATCGCAGTGTTGCCGCGACCGACTCGCGCGAAGTTCTACGGACGGTCGACGTCGATGGAGCCGACTACCGGATGATCACCTCGCCGTTGCGAGGCGGAGGAGCGGTGCAGGTCGCTCGAAGCCTCGCCGAGACCGAGAGCATTCTGGCCGACATCCGCCGCTCGCAGCTGCTCATCGGGCTGTCGATGGCGCTGATCGCTGCTTGCGCTGGCTGGCTGATCGCTCGACGTACGACTCGGCCGCTTCGGTCGCTCACCGACGCGGTCGACCGAGTTGCTGCGACCGGGGATGTAACCGTGCCTGTCGACGCTGGTGGCGACGGCGAGGTCGGTCGTCTCGCCACCGGCTTCAATCGCATGCTCGCAGCACTCGACACGAGTCGAGCCCAGCAGCGACGCTTGGTCGAAGACGCAGCGCACGAGTTGCGGACCCCGCTCACGAGCATCCGGGCCAACGTCGACCTGCTCGACCGGGCGCCTTCGCTCGACCCGGACGAACGGGCGGCTTCATTGCGCAGCGTGAAAGGAGAGCTCGCCGAGTTGACCTCGCTGGTCGACGAGATCGTCGAGCTGGCCTCGGGTCGCTTCGCCGAAGGTGAGTTCGTCGAAGTCGACCTGGGCGAGGTCGCACGATCAGCGCTCGACCAGTTCGTGCAGCGGACGCGACGCACCGTCGAGGCATCGATCGACGCCGGCATCGTTCGTGGCGATCATGTCGCGCTCGGTCGCGCCATGGCGAATCTCCTGTCGAATGCCGACAAATACAGCCCCGTCGATTCACCGATCGCTCTCGTCGTGAGCGGCGGCCGAGTGAGCGTCGCCGACCATGGCATCGGAATCGATCCCGAAGACCGCGAGCGGGTGTTCGATCGATTCCATCGCGGAGTCGATGCGCGGGCCGAGCCCGGGTCGGGACTCGGTCTGTCGATCGTCGCCGACATCGTCCGATCGCACGGCGGATCGGTCTTCGTCGAGGACGGCCCCGATGGCGGGGCGATCGTCGGATTCTCGTTGCCAAACCTCCCTGCGCCCGACCTTCGTTGAGGAGAACGCGTTCCACTATTGTCCTGGGATGGCCGACCGCATCGACCAGATTCATGACGAGGCCCACGCGTGGGTCGACGCCAACTGGGATCCCGACCTCACCGTCGCCGGGTGGTGGAGTCGGCTCTTGGAAGCCCGCTACAGCCTCCCCTCGCTTCCAGAGAACGCCTACGGGCGGGGGTACTCGCGTGCCGAGGAGCAGGTCGTCTGGCGTGCGTTTGCCAAAGTCGGGGCCCTGGGCCCACCGTCGGGCATCGCCACGATGATGGCTGCTCCCACCATCGCCCAGCATGGCTCCGACGAACAGATCGAGCGGTACGTCAAGCCCATCCTCGAGGGCCGCGAAGCATGGTGTCAGCTGTTCTCCGAGCCGGGAGCCGGCTCCGATCTCGCCGGCCTCACGACCAAGGCCGCACGCGATGGAGACGAATGGCTCATCACCGGCCAGAAGGTGTGGACGAGCTTCGCCCACGAGGCCGACCTGGGGATGCTGCTCGCGCGAACCGACCCAGAACAGCCGAAGCACGCCGGCATCACGTGGTTCGCGTTTCCGATGCACCAGGACGGCGTCGAGGTTCGCCCTCTCGTCGAGATGACCGGAAGAGCCATGTTCAACGAAGTGTTCATCGACGAAGCGCGCGTTTCGACCGATGCCATGATCAGCGCCGCGGGCGAAGGATGGGCGGTTGGCAATACGACGCTGATGTTCGAGCGCGCCTCGCTCGCAGGGTCGGCGGTTTCTCTACCACACGCGCGCACCGGCTCGGTTGCCGGAGATCTCGATCGCCGAGCCGGCGACTTCGGTCGACGCGACGACCCGCGCGCGACCGCACGGCCCGCGGAAGTCGGCGTGACCGACTGGTACATGCAGGCGGCCCGGTCGGTCGGTCGCGACGGCGCTGTGCTGCGCGATGAGATGATGCGGTCGCACACCGTCGCCGAGGTCAACCGTCTCAACGGGCAGCGGGCGCGCACCGGCGCGCTCCCATCGATCGGAAACCTGGGCAAGCTCGCGATGAGCGAGATCGCACGCTCACAACGCGAGGTGGGCAACGCTGCCATCGGCGCGGCGGGCATGCTCTCCGAACACGACGCGGAGGCGGGCCCGGCCGGGGGCGATGTGCAACGTCAAACGATCGGGTCACCTGCTCCGGCCATCTACGGCGGCACCGACCAGGTTCAGCGCAACATCCTCGGCGAGCGTATCCTCGGATTGCCCAAAGAGCCCGGCCCGCCCAAAGAGACCCCGTTCAACGAACTCCCCAACAATTGACAAGAAGCTAGCCATGCTTGAATTCTCGGAGAGTTCGGAGTTGGTCGAGCTGCGCGAGCGGGCGCGGCGGGTCGCCCGCGCCGGTGTCGCCGAGTTCGGTAGACACAACGACAGTTGGATCAACGGGTTCTCCAAGGACTTCGCCCGAATCATGGCCGCCGAGGGCTTCATCGGTATGGGCTGGCCGGTCGAATACGGCGGACACGACCGGCCGCCGATCGAGCGCGTCATCGTCGCCGAGGAGATGATCACTGCGGGAGCGCCGATTGCGGCGATGTGGTTCGCCGACCGTCAGATGGGCCCCACGCTCATCGCCTACGGCACCAAAGACCAGAAGGAGCGGTACCTCCCGGCCATGCTGGCAGGGGAGTCGACCTGGTGCATCGGTATGTCCGAGCCCGACGCAGGCTCGGACCTCGCTTCGCTCAGCACGACCGCTCTGCGCGACGGCGATGAGTTCGTCGTCAACGGACAGAAGATCTGGACGAGCTTCGGCGAGGTGGCCGACTACTGCTATCTCATCTGTCGCACCGGCTCGGACGGTCCGCCTCACAGGGGAATCTCCGAGGTCGTCGTCCCTATGGATGCACCTGGCATCGAGGTGCGGCCCATCACCGACATGACGACCAACCGGCACTTCTGTGAGGTCTATTTCACCGACGTGCGGGTTCCGGTCGAGAACCTCGTCGGCGTCGAGGGAGATGCGTTCAAACAGACGATGGTGCAGCTCCAGCACGAACGGGGCGGCATCGATCGCCTCGTATCGAACCGAGCCCTCTATGACATGGCCGTCGATCACGTCGACCGCGGCGACCCGATCGTCCGCCAGGAGATCGCGAGGCTCGAGACGGGGTACAGCATCGGCCGTCTGCTGGTGTATCGGGAGGTCCTGAAACAGGCACCGAACGGGTTCAGCGCGGCCACCAAGGCCTACTGCACCGAGCACGAGTGGGCCGTGGCGCAGTTCGTTTCGCGGGCGTTCGGCATGGCGGCGGTGATCTGGGACGACGTGGCGCAGGGGCTCAGTTACGCGCCGGGCTACACGATCATGGGCGGCACATCGAACATCATGCGCAACGTGTTGGGCGAGCGCGTGCTCGGGCTACCCCGCGAACCACGGATCTGAGGCCTACACCTGCTCAGGGTGTCGGCCCGAGGCCGCGGTCGCCGGCCGCCGAGACCACGAGCCACTGGAGCTTGTACCTTCGCTGGACATGGACGAGGACCCCGACGCCGATGCATCGGCATTCCTCGACGAGCTGGCATCGGAGTTCTCGCTGCCTCGCTCTCAGCTCGACCCCTCCGCTGTGCTCTGGGTCGAACTGGGTCTCGACTCGCTCGACGTCGCCCGGCTGCTCGCGTGGACAGAAGACCGGTGCGGCAGGGTGACCGAAGGTGACCTACCTGAGCTGGTGACGATCGGGGATCTCCTCGAGCACCGCCTCGCACTCCTCGCTCGCGCAGGCGGATCGCAGCTTTGACGACTCCCAACAGCCTCGCCGGTGTATTCGAGGGTGCGGCCGGCTCGGGGGCGACCATCCACTTCGTGCCCAGCGGCGCCGAGGTAGAGATCGGCGAGCTGTGGTCTGCGGCGGACCCAATCAGCGTCACGCTCTCGCGCCACGAGACGATCGCGATGGCTCTCACCTCGACCCCGGAGTGTCTCGTCGCGCTGTTCGCGGCGGTCCGCGCCGGGGTGACCGTGGTGTCGCTGCCGTTGCCTCAGCGGGGCGCTCCCATCGAGGACTACGTCTCATTCGTCGGCGAGGCGCTCGATGCGAACGACGTCGAGGCAGTGTTCGTCGACGACTCGCTCATCCCACTGCTTCCCCCGATCGGCGTCGACCTGACGGGTTTCGCACATATTCCTCGAGGAGCTTCGCCCTCGGTAGGTCGTGAAGGCTTCACGCTGGTGCAGTACACGTCGGGATCGACCGGAACTCCGAAGGGGATCGTTCTGCACGAGAGCGCCATCCTCGCCAACGTCGAAGCGACGGCCGAACGGCTCGCCACCGATCCATCCGATGTCGTGTGTTCATGGCTTCCGCTTTCCCACGACATGGGCCTCATCGGCATCTTCATGACGGCGATGTTCACCGTCGCAGACGCGCGTCGCGCTAGCGGGTCGATGGCGTTGATAGCGCCAGATCACTTCATCGCCCGTCCGGCGAGTTGGTTCTCGAACCTCTCGGAGCGTCGCGCCACGATTACGGCCGGACCCGATTTCGGTCTTCAGCGGGCGGTCGCAGCTTCCGCCGACGGTTCGCTCGATCTTTCGTCGTTGCGCGTGCTGATCGTCGGCGCGGAGCCGCTTCGAGTCGCGTCCCTTCGGTCCCTCGCAGACGGGTTCCGCCACTCAGGGCTGAGCGAGCGTGCGCTGTGCCCCGCCTACGGCCTCGCCGAGGCCACGCTTGCGGTAACGCTCACAGCTCCCGACCAGCGGTGGCAGCACCGGCGTGTGCCGTTGGGCGAGGGGGCCGCATCGGAACTCGTCGCGTGTGGTCGACCCTTGCGCGGCCACGAGGTCGAGATCGTCGATGCCGATGCGACGACGGGCATCGGGGCGATCGTTGTGCGTGGTCCGTCGCTCATGTCCGGCTATGTCGGAGCCGATCCGATCGGAGACCAACTGGTGACGAGCGATCTGGGTCTGGAGATCGAAGGAGAGCTCTACGTCGTCGGGCGACGCGATGATGCGCTGTCCTTCGCCGGTCGCACGATCAATGCGACGATCGTGCAGTCTGTCGCCGGCGTCGAGGGTGTTCGGCTCGGCACCGAGGTCGCGATCGTCGACCCAGCCGGAAGCGGGTTCGTCGTCGTGGTCGAGCCCGACTCGATGGATGATGTCGACGGTCTCGACCATGTCGCCCTGTGCCGAGCGGTGCGGGCGGCCGTCAATAGCGCGGTCGGAGCTGCCCCGAATGCCGTGGTGCTCGCGGAGAGATCGGCCGTCGCCCGCACGCCGAGCGGCAAACCGCGCCGCCACGTAGTCGCCGCGGCGTTCGCACATGACCAGCTACCGAACATCCACGTCGAGCGATTTCGATGACCGTCATGCAATTGCGCACCGCAGGCATCGAGCCTATTCTTTACCCCGGGCGAAGTATGGCCTGGGCGACGATGAGGAGACGGGCGCGATGGGCGTAGGGCATCGCAGTGTTGACGGAAGCCGCGTGACGTTCGACGGCGGTGGCGATCTGAGCTTGCCGGCCACTTCGCTCGCGTCGTTTCGCATGCCTAAACGACGCAATCAGATGTTCGAGAACGCACCGCCCGGCCGCCTCGCCACGCTGTTGCAGGTGGCCGAGCAAAGCCAGCTCGATTACCGCGTGCACGACGCGAAGGTGTCTGGCGTACGCGATGGAAGCCTCGTTACCGCCGTCGTGAGCTACGACGGCGACAACGGTCGCCGTACCGTCACCCTCGGCGTCTGGGAGTCCGAGGCCGGTGCGGTCTCCGCGTCGACATCGGGTGATCACCTCAAAGGGTTTCACGAGACGTTGAGCGTGGTCCCGTTCGAAGCCGACTCCGAAGGGGCATACGTGTCCTTGCGCGTTCTCAGCGAACCGCGGGTCCCGAGGATGATGAAACGGATCCCCGGTCGAGCACTCGCGATCGTGTCTCCGCTGCTGCGTGAAACGAGACAGACCCTCCCCCGTAACCGGCGCGGCACCAGAGTCCGCGGGGGCGAGGCGTATCGCATGAAGGCCGGCTCCGACGCAGTCGCGTTGGTCTCCTCCTCGGCGCTCGTTCACCTCGAGCCTCAGCCCGGCGACGACGCGTCGGCCGCACTCGACGATCTGAGCGTCGAGTGGGTCGCGGGTAGCTGACATGGAGGGCTTGGCCACCTCGTTGGTGTGGACCTCGGCGATCGCTTGCTCGTCGATTCTGGCGATCGCAGCACTGCACCACTTGCGCGCATCGGCGCACCCGCTCGGCGACGGACTCCTCTCCAATCCGGCAATCTCGCGTCTGCTGGGCGCCGGAGAACTCGTCGTCGCGGCCGCGGTCGCAGCGACGGGAGCGGCGTCGGGAACTGTTCGGTTCGCGGTCGGTCTCGTAGTCGTTGCGATCGGATTCGCTTTCGTCGTCGTGTCGGCCAGGGCAGCACGTTCGGGCCGCGACTGTGGCTGTCTCCCGCTGGGCAGCGGAGAACGCCAATCCTCGATCGTTCCAGCGCTGATCGTTCTTGCGTCGGGCGTGGCTCTCACAGCGCTCGCCGGCTTCGATCTCGGCGGTCACCCCCTGGCCGTGCCCGTGCTGCAGGGACTGGCGCTCGGCGCCATTACGTGGCTGTTCGCGGCCGCCTCCGCCGCGGTCGAACTGCCCAGTCCGGCGCTCGTTCTCGCCTCGACGAACAGAAGGGGTCGGCCATGAGCGCGTTCTGGATTTCGGTAGTCGTCGTGCAGTGCGTGCTGATCTTCGCCCTGTTCGCGACGGTCGCGCAGCTTCTGGTGCGGGTCCGGTCTACCGAGCAACTTCTGAGCGCCATGGTCAATCCGTTCGCCGAAGTACCCCCGTTGGTGCTGGGCGAGCCGCTGGTCGAATCGGTCGCTGCAGATCTCGGCGCGCTCCCCGACCGTGTCGAACTGCACGTCGTGTCGGCGGAATGCACGTCGTGTCGTAGTCACGTCGCATCGCTGCCCGCCTCGGCCGACGCTGTCGTCGTCGTCGCTGATGCCACCGACCTCTCCGAGCTCGCACCGCCCGACGGCCTCGACACGCGGGTCTCGGCTCGGCTCGTCTACCAAGTCAGGTCGGCGCAGCTTCCTCTGCCGGTGGTAGTCGAGCTCGACGGCCGAACAGTTCGCAACGTTCGCGGTGTCGGACACGACACACCAACACATGATTCAGGAGGGTCGCGATGACCGACGTTTACTCCGTCTCGCTCGAGGACCTACCCCTCATCGAGGGCGAGGAACTGGGACTGGTGGGCCCCGACGTGGCAGGCCTCGACATCGACAGGTCGATGGAGCGCCGGTCGTTGCTGAAGCTCGCCATGGCCGGCGGTGCGTTCGTCGGCATGATGATGCTCGGCCTCTTCAGCAACGTTCGCCGAGCTGCAGCTCAGAACAACTATGTCGAGCACGGAGCAGGCACGCTCGGAGGATCGTTCTGTGGTAGCTACGACCCCGATACGTGGGGCGGCTATGACGGGTCGCAAAACGGGTATCGCGACCCCGGCGGCGTGGGTGAGTGCGACGACGATGCGTGTGTGGGTGCGCCCGACCTGTACATGGGCAAGTTATATTGCGCCACGTGTGGCGAGATCGCAGCCAGCCCCTCGACCAACTTTTGGGGTTGGCACATGACGGGCAACCGCTTCGGCAACACGCTCGGCGACTACACGCCCGACATTTGCTACAACCCACAGGCGGGCTTCAGCGCGGACGCGTGGCGCTGGGAGATCAGCACCTGTGAGGGGTGCACGCCTGCTGTCTACCGTTGTCACGACGGGTGGAAGCAGGAGCCCGACAGCACCAATCACTTCACGATCTGCCAGGGTCTGGTGGTGTGCAACGGCTCGCTCCATGACCCCTGCTGAGTTCAGGCACGGGGCATCGACGCCCACCGAACACGTGCCTGCAGCCGAGCGCGCAAGCGCGCGTTACGGGCTCACGGTCTTCGCTGCAGTCGCGGTCCTCGTCGCGGTCGGCCTGGTTGTTCCCGCGTCGATTGCTTTTGCGCTCGCCGGCCTCATCGCCGGCGTCAGCCTGTCGGGATCGGTTTGAAGTCGCAATAGCGCAGCGGTGCTGCTTCCGCCCGTGCGGCGGAGCCTCCGAACAGATGTGGTTCTCGGTGCAGCGTTCACGATTGGGGCGGTTGTCGGCGCATCGATGGTCGTGCCGATGCTCGTGGTGATCGCAGGATTGGTGAGCCCGCTTCCCGAGATCGTCAGGTTCGTGGCGCTCGGTCTTCTCGGCTGCTATGCCACCATCCTCGGCCTGGCGGCCCTGCCACATCATCTACCTCAGAATCGTCAACAGATCGCGCTGGGCGTCATCTCTGCGGCCAGCCCTCGCGGCGCCGCCCGCTTCGGACTGCTGATGGGAACAGGGCTGTTCACCTTCCTGCCGAGCGCGTCGGTGCACCTCCTGGCAGCGGGCGTCGTGTTGACGCTCGCGGGATGGGTCGCAGCTCTTGCCGCAGCTATCGGTTTCGGGCTGGGGCGGGGTGGAGGCCTTGTCGCTCGTGCTCTTAGCGTCGATCGAATCGAGTTCGAGGACCGCTTCCAGCAGGTCGTCTTTGCGCTGCGGAGGGTTGCGGCCCCTGCGGTTCTAGCTCTCGTGCTTACGGCCGCGGTCGGATGAGCGAGCGGCGCTCGCCGTCGTCGGCAGGGCAGCTCCTTCAGGGGCGATGGACGGTCACGCGCCCGCTCATGCCCGACGACGTCGACTTCGCCTATCGGCTCGCGGTCGACCCAGAGGTCGGCGGAGCGGTGCGGCTCGCCGGCGCGGTACCGTCGCCGGATCAGTTCGCCCGGGCCATGTGGGACTCGGTCCTCGGACAATGGGTTGTCTGGCGCAAGGACGGCGACGAGCGCCTTGGCATCGTCGTGCTCTCGTCGGCCGACATGCGAAACGGCTTCGCCCACCTGTCGGTGATGGCGGCGTCGGAGCACCTTCACTCTGGAGTGATGGTCGATGGTCTGGCGGCCGTGATCGACTTCGCCTTCGCGTCATGGCCGTTTCGCATGCTCTACTGCGAGATGACCGACGACAACTATGCGACGGTCGCGAGCGCGCTCGACTCCTACTTCGTCGAAGAAGGCCTGCGGCAGGGTCAGCAGTTCCAGAACGGCCGGTATCAGGACGTGCATCTGCTGACGCTCACACGCGAGCGCTGGGCTGTAACCGGACGTCCCATGCGTGAGCAGATGGTCTTCAGGGAAGGACACGGGGAGCAGTCCCCGTAGACCCCCCCCGGCTCTCGTCAGTCGGACAGGCGGTCGACAGCCTTGCGGCTCACCAGACCCGGCAACAGCTTGACCGCGCCGGCTGCCACCTTGTTGTGGAGTCCTGGGACGATGATCGTTCGGCCTTTTTCCAGACCGTCGAGTCCGGCCGCCGCTACTACTTCGGCCGTCTGCCAGAATCGGTCCGGAATCGAGCTCGCATCGTAATCGGCCCGGCTCTGGAACTCGGTACGTGTGAAACCGGGACAGAGCGCCGAGGCGGTTACGCCGTGCGGCCGCAACTCCTCGTGGATCGCCTCTGTGAGGTTGATGACGAACGCTTTGGATGCGCCGTAGGTGGCGGTGCGGACCGACGGCGTCATACCGGCGATCGATGCCACGTTGAGGATCGCCCCTCCACCGTGTTCGACCATGCGACGTCCTGCGGCGTGGGACAAACGCGTGAGCGCGGTGATGTTGACGTCGATGACCGAGGTCTCGCCGTCGACATCGAGGTCGACGAAATCGCCGTGGAATCCGAACCCGGCGTTGTTGATGAGGAGATCGATCGGGTCGTCGGTCGCGGCGACCCGTCGTTCGACCTTCGCAAGCTGCTGAGGGTCGCCGAGGTCGGCCGGCAACACCTCGACATCGACATCGAGGTCGGACGCGAGCTGCTCCAGGCGAAGCTCGTTGCGGGCGACGATGACCAGATCGGTGCCCTCGGAAGCGAGCAATCGGGAAGCTGCATCGCCGATGCCGCTCGATGCTCCCGTTACCAAGGCGCGGTTCCAACGCTTCGTCATGGTCGACCCCTGATCTCCGAAGTGTTCCGAGTGTTGGTCATTCTAAGAGACCGAGTTCCATGCTGAGTGCCCCGAGTCGTGCCGAATCGCAGTGAGTTCGAGACACATCTTGTCGCAAACTTCCTGCTATTTCAGGAGCGTCGCGCAAGAGGAGTCGGCCGAGCCGCTGAAGCCGAGTCTCACGACGAAGGGGGTGTAGGTTGGGCGTAGCGCAAAGCGAGGTGCCATGACGATCGATCTAGCCGTGGAGAGTGTGTCGAGCCGCGACGACCCTGGGACCAGCGACGTTCCGGCTGAGAAGGAGCCTCAGGGTTGGCTCTACCACTGGGGGCCGCAGGCGTGGATCGACATGGTGATGTCCAAGCGCATGCTCGTCGACCAGGGTGGTCCGGTCGTGGTGTACACCTACCTCCCGATCCTGCGCATGAGCGGCGATGCCGACGAGATCGACCGCGATTGGGACGACGTCAAGAGCCGCCGCGAGAAGATCCGCTTGTTCGACTCGCCCCGCGAGCGGTGGCGGAAGCGCTACGGCAACTTCGTACGAGAGACCGAGTGGGCCTTGCTCGAGCTGCGCAAGCACTTCACCCAGGCGCAGTACGAGGAGATCGTCGTCGGCACAGCGGTGGCGCTTGCCAAGGAGAACTCATCGGACTTCCTCGAGATGATGCAGTCGATGACCGACCAGTCGAAGAAGAAGGGCGGAAAGGCGACCAAGCCCGACGGCGACGGCGAGCCCTCGCGGATGCAGAAGCTGATGTTCGAGATGTTCAATCCGGCGCATTGGCTCACCGGCCCGGCCGAGATCACCGAGTACCGCCCCGATAGTGGTTCGGTCACGATGTACATCCCAGACTGTGCCTGGCACACCTGTGGGCCGTCGGACCGGCTTCCCAATCCGAAGAAGCTGCCCGAGGAGGGTTGCCTGCTGATATGCAAGGGCTCCTTCGAAGAGCTGTTCGACGGCACCGACGGCGGTCTCTCCATCGAGTTCGAACCGGGCCTCCCCGACACCTCTTGCACAGCCCGCATGAGCTGGAAGGCGTGAAGCTCCTGCGGCTCCTCGGTGGACACAAATCAGGTGAACCGGGCGCACGAGAGATTGCCGAGCTCCGCGCCGAAGTCGATCGCCTCCGCGCGCAGAACGCCAAGATGAAGGTAGCCATGCGCCATTGCATCGAGTGCGAGTACCGCATAGAGATCATCGACCAGCGCGCTGCTTCGTCGGCGAGCGCCGACGGTACGCGAACCGGGTCCGACGAACAGGGCTGAGGCGAAGTGCCCACTCCGCTGTTGCAGTGCAAGGGTCTCGTCCGGCGGTTCGGCGACCGGGTAGCCGTCGACGATGTCGGATTCGAGATCGGCGCGGGTGAGACCTACGGGCTGCTCGGCCCCAACGGGTCGGGCAAGACAACGACGATCTCGATGATCTCGGGTGTGCTCCGAGCCGACGCCGGAACGGTCGAGATCGAGGGCCGACCGGTTTCGACCAACGCCAGTCCGGCCAAGGGCCGCATCGGCCTCGTACCCCAGGAGATCGCGCTCTACCGCGATCTGTCGGCGCGAGAGAACCTCCGCTTCTTCGGTCGTCTCTACGGAATGGACAAGGCGCAACTCGATCGGAGGATCGACCAAGTGCTCGACGTGGTTGGGCTGAGCGACCGTGGCGACGACTCGGTCGATGAGTACTCAGGAGGCATGGCGCGACGGGCAAACATCGCGGTGGGGCTCTTGCACGAACCCGCTCTGTTGATTCTCGACGAACCCACCGTCGGCGTCGATCCGCAGAGTAGGAACCAGATTCTGGCCTCGATCGAGGCGCTCGGCGGAGAAGGGCTTTCGGTGCTCTACACGACGCACTACATGGAGGAGGCCGAGCGGTTGTGCGACCGTGTCGGCGTGCTCGACGAGGGTCGACTCATAGCTGAGGGCACACGCCGCGAGCTCGTTGGCCTGACCGGCGATCACGACCGAATACTGCTCAGCGCCGAAGGCGACCTCGACGGGGCTGTCGACCGGTTGAGCGGGCTGGACCGGATAATCGGTGCGACCCGACGCGACGGCATGATCGAGATTGAGGCCTCCGACGGCGCTGCTGTTTTGGCATCGGTCGTCGGTGAGGCAGAGCGAGCGGAGCTGGTCGTGAAGCACATCGAGGTGCGCGAACCTGATCTCGAGACCGTCTTCTTGTCGCTGACCGGACGAGCTCTGCGAGCCTGACGTGCGGACCTGGCTAGTTGCGGCCAACGATCTAGTGAGGCGAGTGCGGAATCGCTCGGCGATCATCATGGCGTTCGTGGCGCCACTCGCTCTTGCAGTGGTGTTCGGCTTGCTCGTCGGCGGCACCGACGAATTCGAGATCAGCATCGGGGTCGTCGACCTCGACGGCTCGGATCGGTCCGTGGCAATCATCGACGGACTGAGTGAGCCCGATGACGATTCGCCGCTCGTGGTCGAGACGATCGACACGGTCGACGCCATACGAGAGCGGGTCGATGATGGCGATCTCGATGTTGGCCTGGTGCTGCCGGAGGGGCTAGGTGACGCCGGGGCGGGCGGTCGGGTCGAGTTAACGGTGTTCGAGGCGTGGGATCGACCGATCAGTGGAGAGGTCGGCCGCGCGGTCGCACAGTCGATCAAGGCACGCTTCGATCAGGTCGGTCTGACCCTCGCGACCGCTTCGGAGCTGTCAGAGACGACCGTCGCTGAAGAGTTGCTGGCGACGGCAGGCTCGATCGAGCCGCCGCTCACGATTGCCGAGCAGCCTCCCGGTGGCGGAGACATCGATGGCACCGCCTTCTTCGGCGGTTCGATGTCGATCGTGTTTCTGTTCTTCACCGTTGGGTTCGCTGCGAGGTCGATCCTCGACGAGCGAAAGGACGGCACGGTCGAGCGCATGCTCGCAACGCCGACCTCGGCTGCCTCGATCGTTGGCGGCAAGGTGCTCTCGGTCTCGCTGATCGCGCTCGGCGGGTTCGTGATGACGTGGTTGATCACCACGGTCGCGTTCGGGGCCAATTGGGGCCCTTCGCCCACGGTGTTGGCGGTGATCGTGGCGACTGTCGTATCCATCGGTGGCGTTGCGTTCTTCATCGCCTCGCTTGCTCGTACCCCACAGCAGGCCGACGCAGCGACGTCCGCGGTTGCGTTCGCCCTTGCCCTGCTGGGAGGGAACTTCCTCGGCCCGGGCGCCGGGATCGACGTGTTGGCGAAGATCCGGTTGCTCACGCCCAATGGATGGTCGCTCGTGGCGCTCACCGAGGCCGCCGCCGACCGCGCATCGATCGCCGACGTAGCTCCGGCACTGCTCGTCTTGCTCGTGATCGGCGCGGTATTCGGAGGGCTCGGGCTATTCCGAGTTCATCGGGTGATATCGCCGTGAACGCTTTCGGTCAGGCCCGAGCATTCGCGGCAGTCGCGTTGCGCATCCTCGTCCGCGATCCGAGTGCGCTGTTCTTCATGCTTTTCCTGCCGGTGGCGGTGATCGTCATCGTCGGTGCGGCGTACGGCGCGCAGGGCAAGCTGGCGTTGGGGATCGTGCAGGAAGGCACCGGCGATCCGCTGGCGGGAAGCCTCGCTGCCCAGCTCGAGGACGAGTTGGAGGCGACCGATGGCGTCGACCTCGAGTCCTACGACGATGCCGACGCGATGCGGCGCGCCATCCGGCGGTTCGAATTGAGCGGGGGAGTTGTCGTTCCCGAAGGTCTCGAAGCAGCTCTCGCTGACGGATCCGGAACGGTCGATCTGATCGTCTTGCCGTCGGGCAGCGACAGCTTCGCCGCCAGAACCGCGCTTCAAGGCGCGCTCGACCTCGTTGGCGCTCAGGCCGCCGCCGCTCGGGTCGTCGCTGAATCGGCCGACGCCGACTTCGACGATGCCTTGACGACGGCGCGCTCGCTCGAGTTGCCATCGGCTGTCGAGGTGGTCGTCGTCGATGTTGAGGATGTACCCGACGATCTCTCGCGCTTCGCCCTGACGGCTGCCCAGAACCTGGTGCTGTTCACCTTCATCAACTCGCTCACGGCGGCGGGGTTGATCGTCATCGTGCGACGGGACCGCGTGTTGCAGCGCGCGTTGTCGGCCCCGGTGTCGGTGAGCACGGTCGTCGCAGGACTCACCGGCGGATGGTTCGTACTCGCGCTCACACAGTCTCTGCTCATCGTCGTGATCGGCGCGGTGTTCTTCGGGGTCGGGTGGGGAGACCCGGTTGCGGCCTCGATTCTCATCGTGTTGTTCGCCCTGGTCGGTTGCGGGGCCGGGGTGGCTGTTGGCGCGATCGCTCGCGATGCCGACCGCGTGGGAGCGGTGACGCCGGTCGTGGGGATCATCCTCGGGGCCTTGGGCGGGTGTCTCATGCCGCTCGAGATCTTCCCCGATGCGATGCTCGCCGTCGCGCGCTTCACGCCGCACTACTGGGCGATGACCGCGTGGCAAAACCTCGTCTTCGATCGAGGCGGAGTCGCCGACATCGCAGGGTCGCTCGCAGTGTTGGCTGTGTTCGCCGGGGCGCTGATAGCACTCGCCACCTGGTTGCTGTATCGCGATCTCAGCGGCGCCGGTCCGCGTCCAGAACCCGAGACCGCAGACAAGTGACCCCGGTGTCAGACCAAAGTTTCACCTAACTGGCGCAATTACGCGACCCCGGTGTCAGACCAAAGTTTCACTTCGGGGCTAGTCGATGGTGCAGGACACGAATCCGGTGGTGCCGACGGGGGGTTCGCCGCGGAGCGTGATGCGCTCCATCTCGCGGTGGTAGCCGGGCGGAACGTCGGCGGGCGCGCGGTGAGCGGTGGCCCGATTGTCCCAGAAGGCGACGCTGCCCGGCGCCCACCGGAAGCGCACCGTGAACTCGCGACTGGCCAAATGCTCGTACAAACAGGCAAGAACGTGAGCGCTCTCCTGTCTGGTCAGCTCGGGGATGTGGCTGGTGAAGTCGGGATTGACGAGCAGAACCCGCTCGCCGGTCTCTGGGTGCACGGCGACGACGGGATGGCGCGCTCGCAGGCCCGTCGACTCGAAGTCTCGCTGTAGCTGGTTCGGCTCCCCTCGAACGAGATGGAGCACGTTGTGGTGAATCGCGGTCAGGCCGTCGATCATCGCGCGCAGCGGCTCGGACAGAGCGGCGTATGCCGCGGCCAGGTTCGTCCACTCGGTGTCGCCGCCGTAGGGCGGAACCTCGACGGCCCTCAGAATCGCACCCATCGGTGGAGCCTGGACGTAGGTGACATCGCTGTGCCAGCGATGCTCGAGCAGGGTCTCGTCGGGGTCGTCGCCGTGGGGGTCCTTTTCGATGACCACGATTTCGGGACGGTCGGCGAACCGTGGCGGCAAGGTCGGGTGCGCTGGGCTGACCTCGCCGAACAGGGCGCCCAACGCTACGTGCGAGTCGCGGTCGAGATGGTGCTGGTCGCGAAAGAAGATGACCTTGTGAGTCAGCAGCGCCTCGCGAACGTCGCGCACCGCCGAGTCGTCGAGGTCAGGGGACAGCTTGACCCCGCGCACCTCGGCGCCGATGTGTTGGGCGAGCGGAATTGCTTCTATTGGCATCTTTGTGACCCCTGAGTCGAAGGTACCAGCGCTATTGGCCAGCTCGGCCTGCCGCCCGCATGGCATCGACCAACCGCTCAGGGTCGTAGTCGGCTGCTGGGCCAGGTCGGTAGGTGACGGCGATCAGATCGCCCGAGTAGGGAAATGGACCGTGGCGTTCGTAGAGGTCCCAGACCACCGGCGAGCGACGGTCGATCCCGACATCGATGCCCTGGAACGGAGCGAACCCCAACAAGATCGGGGTCTCCCGAAGCCTCGCCGCCTCGACGTCGTCGATGAGCACTGTGAAATCGCACATGAACCGGTCGGTCGCCGTCGCATCCAAGGCGATCCTCGAGCGGCCGGCGGGAAGTGGCCCGGCCTCGGCTATCGACATGTCGCCGTAGTGGTTGTAGGCAAAACACAGAACGCCGTTGTCGATGTAGAGCGAGTAGCCGCCCCCCTGGTCACCGTGGGCGACTAGAACACCGTCGGCGCCGTCCCGATGGTCGAGTTCGACTTCGACGACGAATGACCGGAACGCGATGAGTCGCTGCGATCGATAGCGCTCGAGTGTGGGCGTTCCCGGAAGGAGCCGAACCGGTTCATGCAACGTTGCATCGTCGGGTCGGCGCAGCAACTGGAGAAGGCCGGTGCCGTCGTCGAGAGGAAAGACCTGGTTGTCCCAGGCCGCGCGCTCCCAGGCATCCGCGAGCTCGCGCACCTTCGCCGGCTCGGCCTCAGCGCGATCGTCGGTCTCGGTGGGATCGTTGACGATGTCGTACAGCTCCCACTCGGTGTCGTCATAGGGAGCTCCTCGCTGGTGCAGCGCAACGAGCTTCCAGCCGTCGCGGTAGAAGCTGCGGTTGCCGAAACATTCCGAATACTGCTCCAGGTGGGTGCTCTTCTCGGAGCCGTCAGTGATCGCACTTGCGAAGCTGTCGCCGTCACGATCCTCGATCGGCGAGGCTCCGACCAGGTCGAGCACCGTACCGAACACGTCGGTGACGTACTGGTACTGCGGGCGGATGCTTCCGCGGTGGGAGTCGGGGATGCCCTGGGGCCAGGACACGATCATCGGCACCCGCACGCCACCAGCATGGGTGGAGCGTTTGTAGAGCCGGAAAGGCGTATTCGACGCCATCCCCCAACCTCGTGGGTAGTGCGCGAGAACGCGCGGTCCGCCGATGAGGTCGGGGTCGCGCGGCGTGTCGAGGTCCCAGCCGGTCATCGGTCCCAGACCGCCGAACTGCTTGAAGTAGCTGCGCGAGCCGGTCGCGCCGCCTTCTTCGGTTGCTCCGTTGTCGGAGGTGAAGATCACGACGGTGTTGTCGGCGTCGCCGAGCGCCTCGATCGTCGCGAGCAGCCGACCGAGGTTCTGGTCGACGTTGTCGACCATCGCTGCGTATACCTCCATATAGCGAGCGAACAGCGAACGCTCGTCGTCGGTGTGCTCACTCCAGGCTCGAACATCGTGGCCCGGTTCGTGGTTGCGCGGTGCCATCGTCGTGTCGCCTGGGACCAAGCCGTGTTCGAGCTGGCGGGAGAAGCGGCGTTCGCGGGTCGCGTCCCAGCCGTCGTCGTAGTTGCCGCGGTGACGGTCGATGTCGTCGGACTTGGCGTGTAATGGACCGTGCACCGCCCCGTGCGCGAGGTAGAGGAAGAAGGGTCGGTCGGCATCGTGGGCTCGCAGCGCCTTGATGTACGAGATCGCCTCATCGGTTATGTCGTCGGTGAAGTAGTAGCCGTCGGGGTAGGAGTCGATGTCGACGGGGGAGTTGTCGCGGATCAGTCGGTGCGGGTGATGGAGGTTCGTCCAGCCTTCGAGGATCCCGTAGAAGCGGTCGAAGCCGCGCTGCAGCGGCCATGAACCCTTGGCTGCACCATCGTGCATCGCAGCGTCGCGGGTGAGGTGCCACTTGCCCACGCCGAAAGTGGCGTAGCCGGCTGTCCGCAGCACTTCGGGCAGGGTCTGGATCGCTGGATCGATCTCCATCGTCCAACCGGGAAACCCCGGGTCGAAGTTCGCGACGCCCGCGAAACCGGCGCGGTGGGGATTGAGACCGGTGAGGAGTGCTGCGCGCGACGGTGAGCAGAGCGGGCTCGTGTGGTAGTTCGAGAATCGGACGCCCTCCGATGCCAGCCGGTCGAGTGTCGGAGTTGGGATCTCGGACCCGTAGGGGCCGGTGTCGGCGAAACCCAGATCATCTGCAAGTACGAGTACCACGTTGGGTCCGGGTTCGGGCGGCCTCGTTGGTGCGGGCCACCACGGTGTCGACTCGGACACGGTGCGACCGATGCTGCCTGCGAACCCGAAGTTGTCGCCGCTCACATCAGCCGACGCTCCGCTTGGTGAGGATCGGACGATGCCCCCAGAAGCTCGGCCGGGTGATCTGGTAGGTGGTCGTGGTCGAGACATCGTCGATCTGGAGTCCACCCCATCCGAATTCGACCAGGAAGCCGTCGGGCGACTGGCAATAGAACGAGATCATGTGGTCGTTGGTGTGCCGTCCGAGACCCATGACCACCGGTACTCCGGCGTCGACGCAGCGGTCCTGCGCGTAGCCGACGTCGTCGATGGTCGCCGCCTCGACCATGAAGTGGCGCAGGAGTCCCGGCCCGGGCAGGCCGCTCGCGAACGCCAGGCTGTGATGGCGCGGGTTCGGGCTGAGGAACGCCATCGAGAGCTCGCCGAGGTGCCATGTGTTTCGCATGTGGAACCCGAGCACGTTGCGATAGAAGTCGACGGGCTCGTCGATGTCGCTCACGTCGATGACGGCGTGGCCGAGTCCCATGTCACCTGTGACGAACCCAGACACCAGTGGTGTCGCCAGCGGAACGTGGTCGAGGATCGGACCGTAGAAGACCTCGACGGGCGTGCC
Organism: Acidimicrobiales bacterium; assembly: GCA_965216815.1. Taxonomy (GTDB): domain Bacteria; phylum Actinomycetota; class Acidimicrobiia; order Acidimicrobiales; family SHLQ01; genus JADFOM01. Next base: position 2,467,260 of record OZ244202.1, read on the forward strand.
GGTCGGGTCGACGAACGACGCGAACCCGGTCACGAGGCGATCGGCGGAGTCGCCGTCCGAGCCGCGTAACACATCGACGCCGGAGGCTTCGAGGGTGGCGACGACCTGGTCGAGGTCGCGGTCGTCACCCACCTCCCAACCGATCGCCGACAGCTCGGCGGACTCGCCCGACACGAGTTGCAGTCGATAAGGCCGATCGTCCCATCTGTAGTAGCTGCTCGAGTCGTCGGGTCCGCCCGAAGGCATGAACCCGAGCACGCTCGTGGCGAACCGATCCCACTCGTCGAGGTTGGGGGTGTGAAGACGCAGGTATCCGAGCGACAGGACTGACATGGGGAGCCTCCGATTGCCGAACGTACTACGGGAGGTCCCGACACAAGAAGGACATCACGACGCTCTCCCATTCGTCCTTGCGTTCGATCATCGCCCAATGGCCGCAGTCTGCGAAGACGTGGAGCTCGCAGTTGGGCAGCAGTCGCATCGGCGCGATGAAACCGTCGAGCGGAGTCACCCGGTCGTCACGGCCCCAGGTGATCAGCGTCGGCGCACGGATCTTGCGAAGCATGGCGATCGCATCGGTGTTGTCGAGCATCATCGTGCGCAATACAGCGAGCATCTCCCGGCTGTAGATCCGGCGGATTCCGGCTAGCGCGACGGGGTCGGTCGCCGCCTGCCAGCGCATCTCGACGAAGTCCTCGGTGAGAACCGATGGGTCATAGACCATGGTCCGCATCCAGTCGACGAGGCGTTCGCGGGTGGGGTCCTCGACGAAATCGACCAGGCGCGTGATGCCCTCCGACGGCAGCGGGCTGAACAGCGGTACGCCGACGCCACCGAGGGTCACCAGCCGGCCGACCCGGCTAGGGTGCGCGGCAGCGACTCGCGCAGCGATTCCGCCGCCAAGCGAGTTGCCAACGATCGCGACGCGGTCGAGGTCGAGGCCGTCGAGGAATGCCAACACCGCCTTCGGGCCGTGCAACGCCGGGTTCTCCTCCGGCTCGTAGCTCTGGCCGAAGCCGGGGAGGTCGACGGCGAGCACTCGGAAACGGTCGGTGAACGCCGGCATGTTGTCGCCGTAGTTGGCCCAGGCGCTGACGCCCGGACCCGAGCCGTGGAGCAGTACGAGCGGAGGGCCGTCGCCGGCGTCGTGATAGTGGAGATCGCCGTCGGGTGTCGAGAGAGTGCGGCTCGTCGCTTCGGCGGTGAGGTCGGTCATTGGGGTCGGCTACCTCTCGTGGTCAGATCGTGAACGCGGCCGGGCCCTTGGGGCGCTCGCCCCACAACATGCCCGCTGCCGCGTCGTAGATGTGGCCGCGCACGACGATGCCGTGGTGCAGCCCGGCGTGCATGCCGCGCCAGAACCGCTGGACCGGATTGTCGAGCCGAATCGAGTTCCCACCGCACACGGCGTACACAACGTCGGCGGCCTCGGCTGCGCGCCACGCCACTCGTACCTGATCGCGGCGGCAGGCAACCCGCTGCTCGAGCGTCACATCGTGCCCGGCTTCCACCGCCTCGAACAGTTCACCGACGTTGTGGGTCAGCTGCACCCGTGCGCCGCGAATGTCGGCGGCTGCCTCGCCGATGATCGCCCTGGTGTGCGGGTCGGTCGCCTGGGCGACCCCGACAGCGCTCACGCGCTCGCGCTGGTACTCGATCGCGTGTTTCAACACACCTTCGGCGATGCCGATGACGCCGGCGGTGACGGCGCTGGGGAACATCGCCGACCAAGGAACCTTGTAGAGGGCTCCGCTGCGACCCGACTCGGCGAACGCCTGCCCGTTGAGCACCTTCGAGACATCGATCGTGCGGTAGTCGGGCACGAACGCGTCGCGAACGATGATGTCCTTGCTGCCGGTTCCCTCGAGTCCCGTCACGTCCCACGAATCGGCGACGATCTCGTAGTCGGATCGCGGCAACATGATGTGTAGAGCCTGGACCGTCGCGCCGTCTTCGTCTTTCACCATCGCACCGAGCACAGCCCACTCACACAGGTCGGTGCCCGACGAGAAGCTCCAGTGCCCGTTTACGTCGAACCCTCCATCGACGGGCACTGCCACCCCTCCCGGCGAATAGGGCGACGCAATCCACGTGTCGGGGTCGTCTCCCCAGACCTCGGCTTGGACGCGCTCGTCCTGGAGCGCCAGCTCCCACGGATGTACGCCGACGACGCCCGCCACCCAACCCGCCGATGGACACCAGTTTCCGATGTCCATGGCGGCGTTGAGGAAGTCGCGAGGGTCGGCCTCGTAGCCACCGAAGTCAGCCGGTTGGAGGAGCCGGGCCACGCCGCTCTCCTTGAGACGGGCCGCGGCCTCGTCGGTCAACCGGCCCAGCTCGTCACCGCGCTCGGAGTGCTCAGCGAAGAGGCCGCTCGATTCCTCTATCTTGCTGAAAACGTCGTGTGGCAACTGTCGCTCCTCTTGCGTGCGGGATCGCTGCCAGTGTTGCCGAGGTCGCAAGGCAAGTCATATCGATGCGTCCAGGCCGCGACCCGACGCTGACGGGGGTCGTCCGGTGCGCGAGCATGTTCGGATGCGCGTAGCGATACTCACAGGTGGGGGCGATGTCCCCGGACTCAATCCATGTATCAAGGCGGCGGTCAACCGTGTGCTCGAAGGCGGTGGCGAGATCATCGGCGTCAGGCGAGGGTGGGGAGGCTTGCTGAACTGCGACCCCGACGACCCGGAGTCGATGGCCGACAACGTCATCGATCTCGACGCCGACGTGGTCCGCACGGTCGATCGGACCGGCGGCACGTTTCTTCACACGAGCCGCACGAACCCGAGTCGTGTGAGGGATACCGAGGTGCCCGATCACCTGAGAGACGAGGTGAGCGGCGAAGGGCCCCACGACCTCACGCCCGCTGTGCTGCGTGTCATCGAGAAGCTGAGGATCGACGTGCTGATTCCCATCGGCGGCGACGACACGCTGAGCTACGGGCTGAGAATGCACGAGGAGGGTGTGCCGGTCATCGCGATCCCCAAGACCATGGACAACGACGTTCACGGCACCGACTACTGCATCGGGTTTTCGACGGCGGTCAGCCGTGGGGTGGAGTTCATCCACAACCTTCGGACCAGTACCGGTTCCCACGAACGGATCGCTGTGGTCGAGCTGTTCGGTCGCTACTCGGGTGAGACCTCGCTGATAACGGCTTACCTCGCCGACGTCGATAGGGCGCTCATCTCGGAGGTCCCCTTCGACGTGGAGCGTCTCGCACGACTTGTCATGACCGACAAGGAACGAAACCCATCGAGCTATGCGATGGTGACCGTGTCAGAGGGCGCGGTCATCGAGGGTGGCGACCTCCACCTGTCAGGTGAAGCCGACGCCTATGGACACCGAAAGCTGGGCGGCATCGGCAAGCAGACAGGGGATCTCCTCGCCGAGCACACAGGCTCGGGCATCATCCTCCAGGATCTCGGATACCTAGTGCGATCGGGACGTCCCGACAGCCTCGATCTCATGGTCGCCGGTAACTACGCACGTATGGCGATCGATCTGGCGCTCGAAGGTAGCTCGGGGCGCATGGCCGCTCTGCGCTCCGGGACCTACACCAACGTGCCGATTTCGGTGACGGGGGAGGGCTCTCGACGAGTTGACGTCGACGAGCTGTACGACAGCGATCAGTACCGGCCGAAGGTCCGCCACGTCGCTGGCAAGCCGATGTTCCTCTACTGAGAGTGGATCTTCGTCGGACGACGGAGTAGGCGGTTCGGCGCGGGCTGGCGCAGTGAGCGGGAATCGACCGACAATCCTGGTATGACTCAGATTCTCTCTCAGTTCGCAATCAACGTGAGCGACATGGAACGGTCGCTCGAGTTCTGGCACGACGTTTGCGAGCTACCGATCGTCAACCGCGTCGAGACACCGGACTTCGTCGAGGTGATGTTGCAGTCGGAACACGGCGGTTCGCGTTTGCAGCTGGCACACCACTTCGACGGCGACAGCCCCATCGACATGGGTACGGCGATGTGGAAGATCTACGTGAACACCTCTGATTGCCAGAGGGTCTACGACCGAGCGATCACTGCCGGTTGTGAGTCGGTCACCGAGCCGACCGAACCCGAACAGTGGCCCGTCGTGCTCGCGTTCGTCCGGGACCCCGACGGATATCTCGTCGAGTTCGTCGAGCACAAGGAGGGCACCCGACCCGGCGTTCCCGACCCCAAGACGGTCGGCGGGGCCTCCAGCTGATTCAGCGCCAGCCGGCCGCGATGTGGTCGAGCCACCACTGTGGCGCATTGTCGAGCAGGTTCCCCAGGTGGGAGTAGTCGTGCCAGCGCGTGATCAATCCGCCGTTCACCTCCATGACCGAGGCGAAGGGGTGGTCGATGACTTCACCGGTCTCGAATTGCCACTGCTCCATGTGTTCGGTGACGACCACGTCGCCTTCGGCGACCATGTGCCTCGGGAAGTGGTAGTAGCCCGACAGCGGCTCGATGCCCAGTCGCAGCCGCAGGATGATCTCCTCGGGTCCCGTGGCTCCCGTGGGGTCGAGCCCGACATCGGTGTAGTGGCATGCCGGGTCGAAGAAGGCTGCCATCGCATCCCAGTCGCGCCGGAAGTGCGCATCCCAGTACCGCTCGACGACCTGTCTGTTGCTCGCGCTCATGAGATCGGACGCTACAGCGGCGTCGACGCGCGGGTCCACGTCTTCGACGACGAGAGGTTTGACGACGCATTGGCGGCGAGGAAGGATGCCAAATGGTCAGCACCTCGGTGAATCGACCGCCGGATTTCCGCTATCTGGAGAGTGTCCCGTGAGTAGTTCAGCCTCGTCGAAGTTGCTCGATCCCGAGTTCTGGCGTCAGCCGCTCAATGAGCGAATGGCCGACTTCGCGGAGATGCGTGAACGCGAGGCCTTCGTAACCGTCGACTTCGACAACCCGATGACGGGGGAGTCGGAGCGATTCTTCACGGCGCTGCGCTATGACGATGTGATCCAGATCAGCCGTCGTCCAGAGGAGTTCTGCTCGGGCAAGGGTGCTGTGTCGATTGCCGACATGCCCGCAGAGCTACTCGAGTTCTTCGGCTCGTTCATCAACATGGACGACCCTCGCCACGCTCGCCAGCGGGGCATCGTCGCTCGCTCTTTCACGCCGCGGAAGCTTCAGGGCGTGCTCGACTCGGTGGAGACCATTTGCGCCGAGGTCATCGACGGGTTCTGTGAACAGGGTGAGGTCGACCTCGTGAAGGTTCTCTCCGAGCGGTTCCCGCTGTTGGTGATCTGCGACATGATGGGCATTCCGCGCAGCGAGTTCGATCGGGTGCTCGGCGCGACCAACATCATCCTCGGTGGAGGCGACCCCGAATACATGGGCGACGGCGATCCGCTCCAGACGCTCATGGGGGCGGGCCTGGACCTCGTCGCGTTGATGAATGAGCTCGCGGACGAGCGCCGGGCGAACCCGACCGACGATCTCACTTCTCAGCTCGTGCACAACGACCTCGGCGAAGAGCTTCTCGCCCCTGACGAGGTCGCACCGTTCTTCATCTTGTTGGCGGTGGCCGGCAACGACACCACCCGCACGGCGATCAGCCACGGCATGCATCTGCTGTCCCAGAACCCCGAGCAGCGAGCGATCTGGCAGAACGATCTCGACGAGGTGACCCCGACCGCCGTCGAGGAGATAGTCAGGGTCGCTTCGCCCGTAACGTTCATGCGCCGTACGGCGACGCGAACGGCGACTGTGGGCGACCACGAGTTCCACGAGGGCGACAAGGTCGTGATGCTGTACGGCGCGGCCAACCGCGATCCACGCCAGTTCGACGACCCGGAGCGGTTCGACGTTCGTCGACAGCCGAACGACCACGTGGGCTTCGGTGGCCCCGGCCCCCACTTCTGCCTCGGCGCACACCTCGCCCGCAGGGAGCTGTCGGTTGTGTTCCGCCAGCTCCTCACCCGTCTACCGGACATCGACGTCACCGCGGAGCCGACACCGCTGGAAGCGATGGGGTTCCCTCTGGTCGGCGGGATCAAGCACCTCCCGGTGCGCTTCACCCCGACCGCGCCGTCCGCTTCGTAGAGGTGTCAGGCGGCCAGCGACAGGACCCTCAGCGGCGCTAGCGGTCGCCGGGTGTGAGGTAGAACCACATGGGCTGCGGTGCGTCCTGTGCCTCCATGGCCTTGCGGGCGGCCGCCATCACCTTGCCGGTCTCTGTCTGGTCGTAGAACCAGCGGGTGCCGGCCCATGCGGCGGGCGCGTGGTCGACCATCGCGAGCGCGGCGGTCTCGTAGTAGCTGCGGATGTCGTGGCTGGCCCTCATGGGGAGGCCGTGGATGCCGGCTTCCTTCCAGTCGGTGCCTTCGGCGATGCGGATGAACGACTCGATAGCGGCCGGAATGTCGTCGGCCTCGACCACGCGGCCGGCTCCGAACCGACCGTCGCTCATCTCCACGCCGCGGTCGTAGGCGGCGCGGAGTCCACGGGCTTCGTCGACGGCTGGATGGGCGTCGGGGTCGTGTCGCGGCGGGAGGGGACAGGCGAGCACCTCGTCGCCGGCATCGGGGATCGTTTCGTCGAACACGGCGAGGACCGGCTCTGGAGACTCCAACAAGGCGAACGCGGCCTCGAGCACTCGGTGCTGGAACTCCGCATCGCCGGGTTTGCCGAGCGGCCTGCCGAGCGGGAAGTCACACCAAAGTCCGCGAGGTGGGGCGCTGCTCTCGATCTGCTTGCGGATCGACCCGAGCGCGATGGTGGCCATCCCGGCAGCTTCGAAGACATGGGCGAGCGTACTCACGGTACGCGTGCACAGCGGTCAAACGGGGGTGAGCAACACGACGTCGACGCCTTGCTCGCGCATCCACTTGGCGCCGGCCGGACCCGAGTCCATACGGACCGTCGAGAGGTCGAACTGGTTGCCCGCGTAGGCCAGGTGCTGGTCGGCGACCCGGCCGATCACCTTGCGCTCGGCCAGCTCGTCGAGCCTGTCGAGAGGGAGCACCGTGTTCATGTCGAAGGCGAACCCGGCCCCGTCGAAGTTGGGGCTCCAGTGACCGGTGACATAGTCGCGGCGGCTGCCGTCGAGGACGCGGTAGCTGGTGTCCATGACCTCGAAATCGTCCTGGTCGGGATGATGAAGCGAGGCGGTCGTGACGATCGCTACCGTTGCCTCCGACAACGGTGGGGGCGCGGTGAAAGCGGTTGTCTCGAAGCTCTCGCCAGGTAGCGCCTCGGTCAATGCCTTGATGTCGGAGTCGGCCATGAGAGCGACACTAGCAATGTTGTGAGTTCACGACGTCAGCTGCTGCGCCCGCCGGAACTCGAGGCCAGAACCTCGGCGTGGATGGTTCATGTCTCGGTGGAGCTCAGCGCGTCGACCGCCAGCTCGGCTGCTTCCGGCGGCGTCAGCTCTGCCCCCTGGGCCAACAGCTGCGGTAGCTCGGAAGGTGCCTCGGCTTCGAGGTCGTCCATCAGGGCTTCGTGCATGAGCTCTGACAGGCCGTACCTGAACCCCCACCGCTGCCTACAGGCGACCAGCTTGGCGGCTGTGGTCACGTCGCCTGCGTCGAAGAGAATGCGGGCGGCGGCGAGTAGCTCTGAACAGATCGAGGCCCAGAGACCACGAGCGCTGAACTTCTCGAGTCCGTCGACGATTGACTCGACCGCCTCGTCGACTTCGGCTGCCTGAAGCCGGACGTGGGTACGCATGTTTCCAGCGGCGCTCAGGATGAGCCCGTAGTCGGATTCGAGCGCAGCTTCTATGGCGGCATCGAGCAGCGGGAGGGCGCGCTCAGGCGCGACCGTGGCTAGTCGCAAACCGTGTACAAGCGCGGCCGCTGCTCCGAGCAAGCCTGCGTGGGCGATGGTTGGGTCGACGGTTGGGCCGGCTGGGTCGGCATCTCCGGCGATGGCGTGTGCGAGCGCGGTGAACGAGTCGGCGAAAGCCTTGTCGATTCCGGCCTGGGCTCGGGTGAGGGCCTGGAGTTGAACACTGCGCGTGGTGACTTCGCCCAGGTCGAACGAGTAGTAGGCAGCCCAGAGGGCTGCCAAGACCGTCACCGGAGTCTCAGCGATCGCGACAGCTCGCTCGATCAGCTCACGAGCCTCGGCGTGCTGACCCCGATGAGCCAGCATTCGTCCGTACGCAGCCAGCGCGTCGGCCACCAACTCGGCTGGATCGTCGTCTCCGGCGTCGGTCAGCGCAGCGGCCTCGCACCACTCGAGGAGTTCGTAGCGGCTGAAGGTCTCTGCGTAGCCCACAACCGCGCGGACGATGCGACGAACGGTCGTCGTCTCTCCGGCTTCGGCGGCCTGGTGAGCGGCGAGTCTGACGTTTGGCCACGCTGCCTTCATGTCTCGAGCTGCGAGGTCGGCCTCGGGGGTTTGTAGCCGGTCGTTCAGGTCTTCGACCACTTCCGCCATGTGTTCGGCGTGTTGTAGGCGAACGCGAAGCGGGTCTTCGAGCCCGGAGAGGGCTCGGTTTCGCACCACCTCGAGCATTCTGAACTTGATCTCGTCATCGTCGGAGCCACTGCTCGGAGCCAGCAGCGATCGCTCGACGAGCTCGTCGAGCAGGTCGAGCGCTTCTCCGACCGTGCTGTGTGGGAGAGCGAAGCGCATCACCTCATCGAGGCTGACCTCGCCCGTGAACACCGCGAGCCGGCCAATTGCGGAACGATTGTGATCCCCGAGCTCCTCGAACGCCCAGGACAGCGCCGCGTCGAGTGAATCGTGGCGCTGGTTGTCGGTGGGGCGACGGCGCAGGACTTCGAGAGGGCTGTCCAAGAGCTCGATGAGCTGTTGCGGGGCCACAACGCGAGCCCGACTGGCTGCCAACTCGACCGCTAGTGGCAAGCCGTCCAGCCGCTCGCATATCTCGAGAGCAAGCTCGGGACCCGGGTCGACCGGAGCACCACCCTGTCGAGCCCGGGTGAGGAACAGTTCTGCTGCGTCGGCAGTGTCGAGCGGTCGCAGCCGCATGATCGTCTCCCCCGACAGTCGAAGCGACACCTGGCTCGTCGCCAGAATCCTCACGTTGGGGCAGCGTTCGGTGACGAGTCGAGCGAGTGCCCCGGCTTGTTCCGCGACGTGTTCGCAGTTGTCGAGCACGATGGTGGTTTCGCGCCGATCGAGATGTCGCACCAGGGACTCATCGCTGGCAGCGTCGGGGTGCTGGCCGAGCTTGAGGCCATCGAGCACGACATTGGCCACCGAGCCCAGACGGCCGGTTTGCGTCAGATCGGCCCACACCCAGTCCTCGGCGATCGCCGGGGTTCTGGACGCCATGAGGCTGCGCACAAGTGATGTCTTGCCGACGCCGGCGGGGCCGATCACGGTGACCAGGCGACTGGCGGCGATGGTGCGGGTTAGCGCAGCGAGCTCGGCTTCGCGGCCGAATAGATCTGAGTTCGCTGGCCAACCATCCGCCGCGTCACCGTCGGCGCGCGGTTCGTGATCGGTACCGGTTTCCTCGCCGGTACCGTCGCCGTCGACGACTGCGATGAACCGGTAGCCGCGACCGTGAACGGTGCGGATGACCCGTTGCGCCTTTCCGTCATCTCCAACCGCTGAACGGGCGGCGCGGATCTGGGTGGCCAGTGCCGACTCGCCGACGAAGTTGTCACCCCAGACGTTGTCGAGCAGCTCCTCCTTGGAGACGATTCGACCCCGGTTGACGGCGAGATACGACAGGACCTCGAGCGCCCGCGGTTCGAGCGCTACCGGTTCGCCAGTACGCCGCAGCTCGAACAGGTCGAGATCGAGCTCGACGTCGTCGAAGCGGACGACTCCCGAGCCCGATGTCCCCATGGATTGATTGTATTCGGGAAGTCCTCATGAAATCCCGAGGGTTCCCTCAAGACCTTCATGCGGCCGCTCCTTACCGTTGGGATCACCGATCAAACCGACGACGAGGAGCAAGACCAATGCCAGTAGATACCCCACAGGACAGCAAGGTCCTGATCGGCCTGACGACCGCCGACGAAGACCCCGAGAAGGTGCTCATCGGATATCTGACCGGCGTCGAGGCTCTCCGCGCCGGCAAAGCCGCCGCGTTCTGGTTGACCAAAGACGCGGTCTCGATCGCGCGAGAAGGGTTCGCGAACACGATCGACATCGAGGGAGCCCCGCAGGTAAGCGACCTTCACGCTGAGTTCGTCGAGCGCGGCGGCCGGTTCTTCGCATGCCCGGTGTGCATCAAGCTCCGGAACCTCGAGGACGCGCCTCTGGCCGACAACGCCGTCATCGCTGGTCTGCCCGCCGTCTATGAGTACACCGACGGCGGTGCGCTCGTCTTCAACTACTGAGGAGCGAGTCATGCCACTCATCAATCTGATAGACGCCGAGTCGAGCCCGCTTCTCGTGCGGGAGCTCTACTCGAACGGCGACCCCGGTCCGATCGTCGGGGCGCTGGCCCAGGTGCCTGAGCTCTGCGAGGCGGCCCTGCCGTTCATCGGCGCCGCACTGGGTCCGTCGGGCGTGTCGTTCCGTCACAAGGAGATCGCGATCCTGAGGACCTCCGCCAACCTGGCCTGCCGCTACTGCATCGACACCCACACAGTTGTGGCGCACGAGTCTGGTCTCAGCCATCGAGAGGTCCTCGCGCTGAGATCGTGTCCGGATCCCAGCGAGGTCTTCGACGACCCCGCCGAACGGGTGTTGATCGCGTGGATCGATGCCCTCTCCTTGAGCACGGGCACGGTCGACCCCGACGTGTCGTCAGAGGCCAGGACACTGCTGGGCGACTACCGGCTCGTCGAGGTGACGGTCACCGTCGGCACAACGATGTTGTTGAACCGCCTGGCCACGAGTCTTCAGCTACCCACGTCGCACGACACGCTCGAAGCCCTGTCCGGCCACGGCTACGAATCATTCGATCCCGGAACATCCGTTGTCATCGAAGGAGGAAAGACATGAGTTCTGTATCCGAGGCACTGGCGTCCGGCGAGCTGCCCGGCCGCATCTGGTTCTACAGCAACTACCACTGCAACCTCACCTGCACCTACTGCTTCACCGAATCCTCTCCGGGTGTGGCCAAACGCGCCATGGACCCCGACCAGATCATTCGCATTGCCCGCGAGGCTAAAGAGCTCGGCTACACCGAGTTCGGAATCACCGGGGGTGAACCTTTCCTGTTGCCTTACATGGTCGACCTCCTCAAGGAGCTGGGCTCGATCGGGCCGACCATCGTGATCTCGAACGGCACCGTGTTCGGTCCGAAGCGGTTCGCCCGGGCCGTCGAGTTGGCCGGTCACGACGTCGCGATCCAGATCTCGCTCGATGCTCCCGTTCCCGATCTCAACGACGAGATGAGGGGCGAGGAGAACTTCGCCAAGGTGACGAACCTGATCCCCCGCCTGGTCGACGCTGGGGTCAGGGTGCGGATCGCCACCACTGTGGAGCCCGACCGCCTCGACCGCGACCAGCATGACGCGCTCTGTGCACTGCATCGCGGATGGGGTGTCTCCGACGACGACCACATCGTGCGGCCCGTCATCACGAGAGGCCGCGCGGCCGAACAGGAGATAGGCACATCCCTCGCGTTCCACGAGTTCCCCGCAGAGCTCACCTTCTCAGCAGATGGTGCATGGTGGGGACCGTTCGGGCCGAGCATGTCCGGCGGCCGGCCTGATACGGACATGCTGATCACGCGGACCGTCGAGCCGGTCGCCACGCCCGCAGCAGCGCTCCTGCGCCTGGCGGCCGGGCGGCCCAAAGGAGCCGACACTCAACTCGGCATCCGTTGAGCGTGACTATCTCGCACCCGGTCGGGTGCAGACGGTCCGGCAGCCACCGGCAGCCGGCATTTCAGCCACACGACAACGAAGGAGAGAACCGAACGATGTCCCCCAAACCCCACGCCGTAGTGCTAACAGCACCAGATGGTTGCACCAACTACCTCAAGAAGGCCGTGGAGAAGTCGTTTCGCCAGATGGACGCCCGGGCCATCCTCGAGGTCCCGTGCCCGGATGTCGACACCCGAGCCGAACTAGCCGACTGGTGCCTGTCGGCGGGCATCCGGATCGTCGAGCCGTTCGAGCACGCCGAGCTCGGACGCCTGCTCGTGGAGAACAACCCAGCGCGACTCTCCTGACTCAGACAGGAAAGCGGCGCCGGAGCCAGTCGGCGAGCAGCGGATCGACGACGAGGAGCTTGTCGTCGGTTCGGGTGAGATAGCCCAGATCGGTGAGGGCGGCTATGGCGCCGGTCGCCGTTCCGGCGGGCAGGTCGAGCACGTCCGCGGCCGTTCCATAGGGGCTCCCGCCGCCCACTATCGCCCGCAGTGTCTTCTGCTGACCGGTCGGCAGGAGTGCGTAGAGCCGCTCCGAACCGGAGTCGACGCTCGATCGCACCGACTCGAGCGCCTGTTCCCAGACGTCCAGGTCAGCGGTGGCACCCTCAGGCGTGTGTCGCCAGACAGCGTCGGCGAGCTGCATCATCCGTTGAGGGTGACCGCGAACGAACTTGACGATGCGTTCTACCGTCTCGCCGGCTTTTCGTCCGGTGCTTTCGAAACCGGTCTCGACGATGTCGACGATCTCGGTGTCGGTGAGGGGACCGATCTCGATCAGGTCGGCTTGCGCGAAGAATGGCTGCGCCTGATCGGAGAACAGCATCCTCATCGTCGACGGTTCGGATCCGGCGAAGATGATGCCGAGGTCGCGGTAGTGATGTTGGAGCTCGGTTCGCAGGATGCCGGCAGCTCGATCGACGTTGGCGATACCCGAGAACTCGTCGAACACGACGAGGGTGTCATGGTGTTGGGCAACCTCGACGAGCCGCTGAAGCAAAGCTCGCACGGCAAGGACCGGATCGGGGCGCTCACGGGCTGATCGGGACAGCTCGACGCCGAGTGAGCCGATGCGGAACGACAGATCGTTAGAGATCGAGTCGAGCATTTTCCGGACCCGTCCGCTGAGCCCGGCGATTGCGTGATCGATGGCTCCGGCGAGATCGGCCATTGAGTTGAGCTCGTAGAGATCGATCCAAACAGTGACCGGACCAACCTCGGCAAGGTCAGCTGCGACTCGGCGCAACAGGCTGGTCTTGCCGTATCGCCGAGGCCCGAGCAGCGCCGTGACCTGACGCTGGGTGAGACGCTCGGCCAGATCGCGACGCAACTCATCGCGGCCGCTTACCTCGGTTGGGTCGAGCGGCCCCTGAAATGGGAAGGGGCTGGGTTCGAACATGTGGGTACTCTAACAGATAGAACTGATAAGGTTCTATGAAATAGAGTATCCCATTATCCCGGCGTCGGCGGCAGGCAGGTTCAGCCCGAAGTGAGCAGGATCATGAACAGCATGTTGTTGACGGAGTGGGCAATGATGGCCGGCGTCAGTCGCCCGGTTGCCGAAGTGCAGATCGCGTAGACCTGGATCCACCGTTTCTAGCCGTTTACATCGCCCCTCCGGAAGGCCGTTCAAGCCACGGAGGCTCTTGGCAACAGGTACGCCTCGTGACCGTCGATGAAAGCGCCTCCGTGGCGCTAGAACGGCCCGCCTGGAAGGCAGTGATGCGAAGCCTGGACAACGGGGCATCAACTCATTTCGGTGGATCCAGGGTAGAGCAGTCCGAGCGCAAACGCGTTCGCGATGATCGGGAGGTCGGCATTGGTGAAGGTCGCTACGTGGACTACGCCGAAGACGACCGACGACACCACGACCGCCAGAACTGGTCCCCAGTTCACCTCGATCGCGCGAAGGAGCATGCCGCGGAACAACACCTCCTCGATGAATGGAATCGCCAACCCGACGAGCAGGATGAAAGCGAGCAGTTCTGTCTCGGTCGCCTCGGTGAACGTCATGGGCAACTGAGATGAAACCGCGTCGCCATCGACGTTCGGAGTTGGCGCCACCCACGTGAGGACGACGAACGAAGTGGCGTGGCCGGCGACGATCAGGCCGACGCCGAGGATGGCGTCTTCGAATTCGAACGAAAGCCCCAGGAATTCAGCGATCGATTCGTGTCGCCACGCGAGAACGTTGAGGATGTAAACCAACTCGATTGCTGCGGTGGTCGCAAGGCCCCAGAAGAAAATCGAGATGGGCATGTCCGCGAATTCGACCTCGGCGAATGCGGCGAGCCCGTCGTATTGCTTGGCGCCCGACCACAGCATCGCGATCGATCCGAGTATGGAGCCGAGCAGGATTGGTACTACGACGTGGCCGACCCGGATGTCGGGCGCCGGCGTATGAGGCTTGTTCCACCGCAGCACGGCCTGAGTCACAGATCCCAGAGTGGGGGATGAACCAGCGCTCCGCATCCTCAGTCTTGGGGAGGATGGCGGGACATCAGGCCAGCGTCGACGACGACGGCGTCTTTCGCTGCGTCATCTCACACGCAGACCCAGGGGTGTACAACTGGCTCGACTGCGGTGGCTACACGTGGGGGACTCTGAACGGGCGCTGGCTACTCACCGACGCTTGGCCCGAGCCCGAAATGCGGGTCGTGCCGTTCGACGATGTCGACAAGCACGTGCCGGCCTCGACCCGCCGCATTACGCCCGACGAGCGTTCCGAGATGCTCCGCCAGCGCCAGTACTTCGCCCAGCGCCTCACAGGCTTCTGAGGGAGATCGCTGAGACGACCCAAGAATAGAGCACCGTTCTAGGCGACGAAGGAGCCGAGAAAATCGTCTCAGAGCGCAGACTGGATGCATGACCACCCTCCGGTCCGTGGTGGGGGTGTGTCGAGAAATATCAGACCGAACAGTTGTTCGTCGAACGTGTGTTTGGTATACTGTGGTTATGTCGCAGGCGACCGAGATCATCGAGAGCTTCCAAACTGCACTCGAAGCGCTCGATGGCATCGAAACGGATCTCGAGCGTGATGATCTCGCAGGGTTGTCGGTCGGTCTCGTCGAGGTCGCCGACCGCCTCGACGCTATGCATTCGCTTGTTGTGCGTGCTGCCGAGGTCGCTGGTGTTCATGAGATCGCTGGAGCGGCGTCGATCACCGCGTATGGTGCGCACAAGGCCAACACTGCCAAAACCCGGGCATCGGCTCTGGCGTGTACCGGCAGGTTCTTGGCCGAACACGACGTGACAGCTGACGCTGCTAGGTCGGGTGAGATCTCGGCCAAGCACGTGTCGACGTTGCGCAGCACGGGCCGCTCTGAGCCTGCGGTCGAGTCGTTGACCGATCCCGACACCCAGTGGACGTTGTTGGGATACGCGGCCAAGCATCGATTCGAGGATTTTCGTCGGGTTGTGCGTCATTGGGAGTCGGTTGTCGATCCCGACGGCACCGAAGAACGTGCTGCTGGTGCGCATGAACGGCGAGGGTTTGATCTGCAGTCGATATTCGATGACGCCGGCTATGTCGGACATGTCGAGTTGGGCAACCTCGATGGTGTGTTGCTCAAAGAAGCGGTCGATCGTCTCGCCGATGAGATGTTCCACGCCGACCTCGCTGAAGCCCGCGAGTGGCTGGGACGCGAACCGAACCTCGCAGAGCTGCGCACTCCCAGACAGCGCCGAGCCGACGCTCTGGTCGAGTTGGTGCGTCGTGGCGCGGCGGTGTCGCCATCTGTTTCGGGGCCGGTGCCGCTGGTCGAGTTGTTGATCGATTCAGACACGTTCGGTGCTTGTGTCGACTGGCTCGCCGGCGACGACGATGCCTATGACGGTTGCGATCCCGAGACGCGGGTGTGTGAAACCCTCGACGGGCGCACCGTCACCCCCACCGAGGTCGCCCAATCGGCGTTTGTTGGCCATATCCGCAGGGTCGTGTTGGACGCCGACAGTGTCGTGGTCGACATGGGCCACAAGAAGCGCTTGTTCACCGGAGCGGCCCGCGAAGCAGCCCTCATCGCGGGGCGATGGTGCGACCGGCAGCCCTTCGGGCTGCTTGGAGTTTCGGCTGCGCCGAAACATCCCGCCGGCACAAGCGAGTTCGGTCCGGCTGTGCCGGCCGAACGGACAAATGCACACTCTGCGCAAGAGCGCCCAAAGGGCGCGATCTCGCAGCGAGTAGCAGCCTCTGCGGTTACCACAATCGGTGGAAATACCTCTACGGCGACCGCAACGCGGCCTGACCGAACAGAGCGTGGGGCCAGGAGCACGAGCCCGCTCGAAGCAATCACGGGGATCTCGCGTGCTACGCCCCCTGGGACACGAACCCAGAACCTACGGATCCAGCGCGGCGGACGGCGGATTGTGTCTCGGGTTGCGCCGCGAGATGCAGTCTGATCAGGGCAAGCCCGGGTGCAAGCGACGAGCCTGGTTGCGCGCTTGGTGGATCTGGTCGTGCACCGATCTCACGTTCTCGATCAGCTCGAACTGCATTGGAACGACTCCGGACATGCCAGGAAGATGGAAGCCGGAGTAGAAGTGGCCAAATGGCTCCCCGCCGCCAAAACTGATCGTCCCCGAGCCGTCGCGCCGCTCTTTCAATGCGATGGTTGAGAGTGACTCGAGCGGCAGGGACGTCACGGAAGTCGATCCAAACCAGCCGGTGTCGACGAGTACGCGATCCGCGGTCAGACCGTATTGGGTTCGAGCGCGGACCTTTGCGTCGACCCAGAAGCGCCCGACGGTGACGTACAAGCCAACGAGTACGAAGGGGATGCCCCACAGCATGAAGAAGAACGGTGCATCGCTGACGATTGCGCCAATCGCCCAGAACAGAGCGAAACCTCCCCACATGATGCTGAAGGGGATCATGAACTTGTCGGTTGGGCGTAATACCCAGCCCTGGCGGGGCGCGCCCGACCACAGCAAGCGCTCGCCGGCTCGAAGATGCGAACGGAGGCTGTCAGCGCTGTTGGGGTGTTGGGGCCTCATCGGAATCTCCTGATCCGGCGCAGTCTCTCACCTCATCGGCCGACCAGGTCCGAACTGGAGCCGTCGCCCGGTTCGCAGCGCGTCAGTCGCGCCGGTCGTGGCAGCGAATGCGGCGTCGAAGCGGCCGCGGCTGTGGCCACACCTGGCGCGATCCGCGGCACAGTGGCGACTTTGCCGAACGAGTGGCGTCAGGCCGGAGCGGGTTGAGCCAGGCGACGGTCCTGCTTATCCGAGATGCGCACGATGAGCACGATCAACACGATGCCCGCAGCGATCCAGAAGAAATCCGACAGGATCTCATGAGAGTCGCGCCTTGTGTGAACGATTGAGCAGCTGTTGACGACTGACCATTGTGGATACCCCACCCACTCGGACTGCTCGTGGCGATCGGCTAGCCAATGAGGCGATGCTCGGCGAGCGATCGCGATGGATTTGGCGTCGCGACTGCGTGATCGGCGGCGTGGCCGAATGTGGCGAGGTTCTGACGGGCGGGCGCGAGGCCCAGAGCTTCTTGGCCGCCGCTCGCACTGCTGCGAACCGCCAGTCGCCGCCCGAGATCGGCCGGTGGGAGTATCAGCGAGACCGTCATCGTGATGGTTTGCGCTGGGAGCAGGCGTGGATCGATCAGCTCGCAGTAACCAGCGAACGGCAGGCATTGTTGGCGACCAGCGGGATGGCAGCGATCTCCACAGTCCTCGCTCATCTAGAGCGTTCGCTTTGCGCCGATGGGCCAGTCCTGGTAGACGTCGACGTCTATCATGAGACCCGGCACCTGCTGGCTACGGGTGCGATTGCGCGCCGCTGCGTGGTGGTCCAAAGTGATCTGCTCGTCGATGCGATTGTCTCGCTGAACCCGGCGGCTGTCGTCGTTGACGCCGTTTCGAATCGGCCCGACGTCCGAGTCGCCGACTTGGGCGCGATTCGAAACGCCGTTGCCTCGGCGTCCCCTCGCGCGGTGACCGTTCTAGACGCGTCGGTCTGTTCGATGATGGACCCCTGGATCAGCGAACACATCGACTTGTTCGAGACGCCGCTGATTGTTGTTGAGAGTTTGACGAAGCATGCCCAGCTCGGGCTAGATCGAATTCCGGGCGGACTGATCGTTTCCGATCCGGCCATCGCTGACGCCATCGATCGGTTGCGCGAGCACCTAGGTTCAAATATCACGGACCTAGCGTGCGCAGCGCTTCCTGACCCGAGCCGGCGCCTTATGGAGTTTCGCCTCGTCCGGCAGGCCAGCAATGCCTCGATCCTGGCCAAGCATCTGCACGACGCCGGGCTGGATGTTTCGCATCCATCGCTTCCGGATCACCCGGACAATGTGGGCGTCCGGGTTGGGCGAGGTCCGGCGCTCGGTCCGAGATGCGGAATCATTGGACTTCGCTGCTCAAACGCCAGAAGGTTCGTCGAGCGAGCATTGGCCGCTGCAGCCAGGCGAGAACAGTCGCTTGAGAACGGGGTCGGCTTTGGGTTCGACGTGACCCGCATCTACGAGACCACTCAATCGATCCCCGAGGCGTCTGCGTTCGTTCGGATCGCAGCGGGGATTGAACCAATAGACGAGGTCCACACACTGGGTGCTGCCCTTGTCGAGGCGATCCAGTGAGGACGACGGCGGTCAGTTGGCGCCTGCTGCCTCGCCTACGAACTCGAAGTGCACCGGATCCGGGACGAGCCAATTTCCGCCCCAACTGAACCCGGCCGCAGTAAAGGCATCAACGATCCGTTGCGCCGTTGTCGAATCGTCGGGAAGGCCACCCAGATCTATGGCTGCTCCCCAGCTGTGCCGGCTTAGGTCCCCGGTCGCTCTGATTTGTCGAGGGTTCCAGCAGCCATTGAACCCAGCGTCCTCGATTACCTCGAGCGTCTCCTGATCGAACCCGGCTAACACTTCTTCCAGCAAAGCCACAACCTTGACATGACAAGTCAACTGGCCGAGGCCGCGAACCTCGGTTGTGACCACATTGTCCGCGAACCAGCGGGGGTCGACGTCGAAGCCGTCACCAGCTGGCCGGATTGCGAACTCACCGAACATCAGCTTGATCTGCGCCTGTGGGGCGACAGCGTCACTGTTTCGCAACCACGCGGTCTCGCCGTCGGACCTGATTCGCGCCTCGCTCCGAACTGCGGCGGGGATCGCTGCGGCGAGTTCATCGCTGTCGAGGCCACTGCGGACCAAGGTGTACCTGGGTGTCATGACACCGAGCTGCTCGCCAGTTCCGTAGTCGACCATCAGCTCGGCCGCACCAACTACCTCATCCGCAACCACGGCGGTGATCGCAATGTCGAGACCGCCGAATTCGAGGACCGCTCCGACGCCGAGGCCACGAAGTTTCGCCGAAGACTCGCTGAGCAGACCCTCGCCCGAGCTGAGGTTGGTGACGGTTCCAGCGCCGTCGACGGCAGCTGCGTAGGTCACGGGGTCGACTGCTGCGACGTCAAGCGGGATCGCCCAGCCCGACTCGACATCATCGATCGTTGAACCGTCTGGGTCGATCGAACCCGTAAGGAGCACGGTCTCGCGTCGAACCACTGTCAAGACATCCACCATTGGTTCGAGCGCTGGGGCCAGCGTCGGATCGAGCTCGTCTCTGGTCCAAACAGCTGCGACGCTGGCTTTCGGACCACGCACTGATTGACCGCTTGCAACGCGCTCCTCATCGGCCTGAACGCTGACCACGGGTGCCTGAGGGCCTGTCGCAACCTCGGTCGTGCGACTGCTGCGGCTTGATAGGAACGCTCCACCAGCCGCCACCGTCAACAACATTGCGGCAGCACCCCACCAAACGCGCCGCCGCCTCTTGAGATCATCAGGCTTGACCGCCGTTGCACCGAGCACGGCTTGTGTGACCTCGACGCGGTGCCTCACCGGAGCAATTCGCAGCTCCCGCCGGACCCGCTCAATCGACGTACCAAACGAGCGGCACGACGCACATCTACTCAGGTGGACATCGAGGACGTCACCATCGACCCACGCGCCGTCGGCCCGCTCCGACATCATGGCTCTTGCGCGCTCACACCTCATGTGCGCGCTCCTCATGTCGCAGCCACATGTGCAGGTGCTGGCGGGCGTGATACACGCGACTCTTGAATGTGCCCTCGGCAACGCCGGTCATCTCGGCCGCCTCGCGGTAGGAGAGACCCAAGACCTCGATGATGAGGAGCGCTTCTCGCTGGATCAACGGCAGCGAAGCCAGCGCTTCGGCAATCTCCACGCTGACACCGAGAGTCGTGTTTGCAGCCGGATCGGCAGTGATCGGCCCCACGACGTGAGGTCGCCGCCGCTGACGGCGAAGACTGTCGAGCCCGACATTGCGCGCGATGCCAAACAACCATGTCGAGAACTGTGACCGGCCCTCGAAGCCAGGGAGCGCTCGATGCACTCTCAAGAAGGTCTCTTGGGTGGCGTCCTCGGCTAGATGTTCGTCACCGAGCAGATGCGTGAGGAAACGCCAGAGCGGATGCTGAAACACGCAGATCAGATCTTCGAAGCATGCGGGATCCCCAGCTGCGGCGCGAGCGAGCAGCATCGGGTCCGGTTCTCGCACGCTCAAACTCCTCTCAGCACAACTCCGGCCTCGATGATGAGACGCATCCCAACAGCGATTCGTTCAATCATCGCAAAAGGAATCGCCCGCTTGCGATTGCCCAACTGAGTCCCTTGGTGTGGTGGGGTTGCGTGGGGGAGTCCTCGCCGTCCTCGTCGGACCAGCCGAAGCGAACTCGATCTCGGAGTCTGCGTCGGCTTCTTTCGCGGCGTAGCTCTGGCCGAAGATCATCGAATGGGCGGTCGAGAGGATCTGCGAGGCGCATGATGTCTTCGAGCCGGTGAGACAGCTTCGCGATCGCCTTCACGGCATGGCGCGCGATCTCGAATTTGTATCGGCCCACTCCAGCCCCAGCATCGCCTTCACTTCGTCCCTTCGGGCGTAGTCGGCGGTGTCGCTCGGGGTAGGGACTGGTCAGGCGTCAAGTGGATTGGCGACGTGTAGTCCTTGTCGCTCGGCGGCGGCGCAGAGGTCTGCGTCCGCGCTGGCGAGAAGGGCCGCTCCGACTCGCAGGGCGGCGGCGAGGTGGACGGCGTCGTAGCCTCGAAGTGCCTCGTTCTCTGCGAGTCTGGCCGCATCGAGAATAAGTTCCTCGGTTGCTTGGACAATGTGTAGGTCGGCGAGTAGAGCGTCGAGTTCTTTGTTTGCTGCGGCATGTTGTTGGTTGGTGAGTCGCCGTCCACGTTTCGCAGCCGCGAGTGCAGCTTTGGCTTCGACGGTGCTGAGTGACACCGACGTGATGGTCTCGGCTGATGTCCAGATCGTGACCGCCCGATCGGATCCGACTTCGTCGATGATGAGTTTGAGTAGTGTCGAGGTGTCGATGTAGGTGATCATTCAGCGGCGTGGTCAGCGTCGTTGTTCGGCGACGAGGTCGCTCACCTCGGCGTTCGCTGTGATCCGGCGTTTCGGGACGTGGCGCTTGCGGTTTATGGGGGAGCGGACGACTCCTGCTGCTATGAGATCCGCTAGGCGGTCCTGGGAAGCGTCGATTGGCGACAGGCGCGCGACGGGGCGTCCGCGATCGGTCACGATCATTTCTTCACCAGACCGTACGCGGTCGATGAAACTGCTTAGTCCGTTCTTGAGTTCACGGATCCCAACTTCTGACACCGATGAGGCTACATTCATGCCACCAATGTAGCTACATTGGTGTCGGTCGTCAAACTAGCGAAAGGGCCGCCGCAGCTCGCGCTGGCAGCTGAACTGACTTGTCTTCGAGGTCGCCTTCGGCCCACCTACCGGAGCTGCACTGTCCAGCATGAACCGGCACAGCACACGCATCTCCAGCTGATTGTTGAAATGGTCCCTTGGAATTCGTCCAGCCGGTCCGGACATGGCGCCGCGGCTGGAGCCTCAGTTTCCCCTGCAAAACAGAGGCATCGCTCGTGGTACGCCCCTTGGGACTTGAACCCAGAACCTGCGGATTAACAGGGCCTTGACAGCCGTCCCGGAAACACGGCTGCGTCCCGATTGGAGGGTTCTGTCCGGGCGCGGGTCCGGTGAGACTTGTTGGATCCGGCCCGATCCGGTCAGTTCGTTGGATTCCCCGTTGGATGGATGCCGGCCTTGTAGCCGTGGTCACGAGCAGCTCGGCGAGATGTGGAGATTGGTTCTGGTCGACCAGGAATCTCACGCCCGTCGCACAAGCGGTAGCCCTCGCTCCCGTACGGCGAGCGCGGCGTAGTGCAGAGAGGCGGCAATGTCGCCGGCTTCGTTGTCGGGGTGTCAGCGAGGATCTCGTCGACGGTCATCCCGTCGGCGACCAAGGCCACCACGGTGGCGACGGGAAATCGCATGCCCGAATACGGGGTCTTGTCCGCTGAATTGCCTCGGGGTCCGTGGTGATCCGGTCGAATTGCACAGGTCGATCGTACGCCGTGAGTCGCGCGGGTTTCCTTCCGTGGACCGGGGTGTCGTCGTGCAGCAAGCGAGGCGGACTGCGGTCAGCGCTATCGAGCAGACCGTTCCGCCGGGTTCAGTCAGGTTCCTCTTAGGCAGCACTTGTCGATCTTCACGAGCAGGCTTCTGCTCACCGGTCGGTGTTGGCGGCTTCGGTCTCGGTGATGTCAGCGCGGGCCAGCCCGCGGAGATGCGGGGGGCCAGGCCGCATGTCCGCTGGGTATTGTTGCCCAATGCGGTTGACGGCCATTGCTGTTCTGTGGGTGTTCGCTGTGGCCTGTGGTTCCGGCGGCCAGGCGCGCTCCTCGTCGCCCGAACTCGGCGACATCATGTGCGTGACCGAGGAGTTTGCGGCCAGAGAGGCCGGCGAGGCTTTGGGCGAGCGGTTCAGTTCCGATCCTGATCTCGAGTTCATCGTCTGGATCGAGCCGGGCGCCTCCGATCCAGAAGTCTTGAAGATGAAAGATCGAGTGAGCGAGCTGGGGTTCTTGAATTTGAGTGTTGTGTCTGCGGCCGAAGCCTTGGCCGAGTTCGAGCGAATGGTCCTCTCGTCGGAAACCGATGTCGAAATTGGGGCTGACGATCT
This sequence comes from Acidimicrobiales bacterium, assembly GCA_965216815.1. Classification (GTDB taxonomy): domain Bacteria; phylum Actinomycetota; class Acidimicrobiia; order Acidimicrobiales; family SHLQ01; genus JADFOM01. Next base: position 2,490,030 of record OZ244202.1, read on the forward strand.
GCCGGCATCGATACGAGTCCGGGATTCGCTCGACGCCGAGCGAGCCGAGGCCATCCGCGAGATGCCGCTGGTAGTCGACGTGGCCATCCGGCCTCAGGCTCCTTTTGACGGGATGGTCTGCGACCAGTCGGTCCAAGTTCCAGACGGTTTGGAGATGTGCATCCTTGGCGACGGTGAAGTCGAGAGGCTGCCGACCCAGACTTTCGTATGGCTCGAACCTGGTGCGGCCGGCTCCGTGCGCGAGGAGGTGGAGCGGCAACTCCAGGGCGCTGGTTTGGACAGCTGGAGCTTCGTCGGCGAACTGGAGACCTATGCCCAGTTCCTGGAGCTCATGCCGGAACGAATTGAGCGCGGGGCCGAGTTGCCTGATCCGGAGGAGCTTCCGACGTCGTATCGGATCGACGGCTCGCTCAGCGAATCGGTGATAGCCGATCTCGAGGAGGTTGACGGTGTTCGAGAGGTGATAAATGAGTCCGTGTTTGATGCGATCCCAGATCCCGTCCCTTCGGCGATGCTGTGTCGGTGAGGATTGAGTCCCGAATCTGGCGTGATGTGCGCGTGTCCCTCCAGCAGTCTCTGCTCAGGTTGGAGGTGCTGACGCTCCCGCAGGTGTGTGTGCTGCGACAGTCACCATCCGGCGTCGAGGTCGAGTTCGATTCCGACGAGGATTACCGAGTTGCCCTGGAGCTGGGCGATGACGGAGATGCGGGCGACCAGAGTTCCGGTTGTGATGACGACTCGGTAGTCGGGTCTGCCCGGAATCGGCTCGGGGAGGTCGTCGAACTGGAGGGCGAAGACGTCGGCGATGGCCGGCAGATCGGTGAGCAGGAAGTCGGTGCTCGAGGGCTCGCCGTGAGGACCACGTTCGGGTCCGAGTTGTGCGTCCAGTTGCTAAAAGAAGCTGGGGTCGACGCGAACCTGCCTCGGGTCGCTCACAAGTCGGTGTTCGGGCCTTCGGTGCGGGCGATGTGATCCAGGACGTTGGCGCGCACTCGCTCGAGGAATTCTTCGGGCACCTGCTCCAGGTCGGCGACGATGCCGGCCTTGACGATCTCGTGGCGTTCGTTCGGCGTCATGGCTAAGAGCTCGTCTGCGGTCCAGATCTTGCCTTCGGGCATGGAGTTCACGATAGCTGCCTCCCGTGTTGAGTTCAGTCCATGGTGCATGTCCGGTGTGACATCGACCTGAAGCTGAATCGGCGCCATCCGACGGCGCACGGACCAGAATCCGCAGGTCCACGTCCGATTCTCGCTGTCGTGGCGCGGCTTCCCGGGCGCACCGAGCTGCCGATCCAACGCAAACCGGAGCCTGTCAAGTCCCGGTACGCGCACCGTCCGAGAAACCGCTGTTCGCTCCGGGTCGCTGTCCAGTCCGTTTGGCCTGATCCGGTGGAGTCCAGGGAGTTTGGCTCCAAGTTAGGCACCTGGTGGCGGTCGGGTTGTCGGGTCGGAATGGCAGCCGTCCCGGGGGGTGTTCGAGGGTCGATTGTCAGGCGTGCCAGGCCGTCGGTTCGCCCGTGGTGGTGACCACGTGTCGCAGAGCCTGAACCGGGCCTCGGATCAGTTGTCCGCGATGATCGAGTCTTGGATCTGGTTCAGTGCGGTGAGCATGTCGGGCAGGTCGTTGATGGCGGTTGCGACGAGTACGGACATGTCGACTGACCAGTAGCCGTGGACGATCCGGTTGCGGAGCCGCATTGGGTTCGACCACCCGATTTCGTTCGGTCCTTTCAACTCGTCTGATACCTGAGCGGCGGCTTCACCGAGAACCGTGAAGTTCCATAGCAGGGCGTCGCGTCGCATGTCATCGGCGAGCATCTGCTCGGCGGACCGGCTACCGACAATTTCGACGATACGTCCGGCGGCTTCGATCATCTCAGCGATGAGCAGGTGGTCACGCTGCATACAGGGTCCGTGCCTCGCTCAAGACGTCGTCGCGCATAAGGTGATGCAGGGCGCGTTTGGAGACGAGGTCAATGCTCCGGCCGAAGATGTCGCGTAGCTCGTCCTCGAGATCGAAGAGCGTGAATCCCAACGACGCATCGGGGCGTGCCACATAAAGCAGGTCGAGGTCGCTGTCGGGCGTGTCCTCGTTGCGGGCCACAGATCCGAAGACGGAGAGTTCGACGATGCCGTATCGTTCGCACACCTCTATGAGTCGCGCGGATTCGAAGTGCCGGTTCGCGAGCTCGATCACATCGGTCGGGGCCATGACACCATTGTGGCTCAACTACTTCGGTCGCGGGTGCGAAACGCTGCCTCGACGGCAACTTCGATCACCACAACGAAACCGGTGACCTCATCATTGACATCGATCTGCTTCGCCGCAATCCCTGCGTCGCGCGATTCGACGAGAAGCTCTGGATCGACAAACGCGACCCCCTGACGGACTTCACCGGGTCAGTCAGATCGACGTCGGCCATCGCAGCGCGACGAGTTCCGAACGGCGCGCACCTGTACCGGCCGCGAGCAGCAGGAATCACGCCAGCTCCGGAGACTCCACCCGCGCTCTAGCCAGCAGCCGAGCGAGCTGGGCAGGGTCCGGCGACACCACCTCCGGTTGTGGAACCTTGGGCGGTGACGCTGCGGCGGCCGGGTTCACACTGATCCAGCCCCGCTTCACGCCCTGGGCCACAGCCCGGCGCAAGATCCCGTAGAATGGGACTGTTGCACGGTCTGCTTATCGCTGCGTACGCTCGAATTGGTGCAATACATACGCTCAAGTTGGTGCAGCCGCGCACCCGAGCGATTGGAGTTCGCCAATGGCACGGGAGTCGTTGTGTCTGCACCGACTGAAGTGCAAGAAGTGCACCAAGAAGTGCACCAATACGAGTCTAGTAGCGGGCTTGGCGCCAAGGTTAGGCACCGAAACGGGCACCTCACGGCCGCCCGTCACCTAGCGCGATCGCTGCAATTCCAACGATCTTCGTGGTACGCCCCCTGGGACTTGAACCCAGAACCTGCGGATTAAGAGGGCCTTGACAGCAGTCCCGCAAATACGGTGGCGTCCAGATAGCACGGTTCTGTACGGATGTGAGTCCGGTGAATCCGGTGCCGTCAGGTGGTGTCCGTGGAGTTCGTTGGATTTCGCGTTGGATGAATGGGTTGCGTATTCAAGCGGTGAGGAGTGCGGCGGGGATGATGCCGATGCCGTCGCTTCGCCGGTAGGCATCGGAGCCGGTGGTGATGACGACGGCGTTGATCAGGTTGTCGCCGATGGTGTTCTTGAGCCAGTTGAGATGGCGGAGGTCTTCGTCGGTGACATTCGCGCTGAGCTTGATCTCGATGGCGAGGACGCGGCCGTCGCTGCGTTCGACGATGAGGTCGATTTCGTGTTCGCCGCCTCGGGTGCGGAGGTGACTGACTCGCGCTTCGTTTGCTTGTGCGTATGTGCGGACAGAGAGAGTGACGAGCGATTGGAATAGGGCGCCGAGCAGGGTGCCGTCGCGGGGTAGTGGTGGGCCGGCCGCTCGGCCGTCGAGGAGAGCGTCGGTTTCGAGCCCGAGGAGTCTGGCGGCGAGGGCTGGGTCGGCGAGTTGGTGGACGGGGGAGGCGCCGAGTCGGCGTAGCCGGTTTCGGGCGGGTGTCCATGCGGGTACGGGCTCGATCATCCAGAGCTGTTCGAGCGTGGCGCGGTATGGGGCTGTGGTTGTTTTAGCGGGTGGGTTCGATTCTCCGGCCGAGGCGGCATCTCGGATTGTTTCGTATGTCGCGGTTGTCGATGTCGCTGCGGCGTAGGCGGTGAGCCATCGGCGGAGGGCGCCGGCGTTGCGGATGTGGTGGCCGGCTTCGAGGAAGTCCCGCTCGACGATGCGGTCGAGGTAGCCGTCGAGTTGAGCTCGCAGGGTCCGGCCCGAGTAGGTGCGGATGGCGGGAAAGCCTGAGGAGACGATCTCGCCGGCGTAGCGGTCGAGGCCGACGCTGGTCGCCCCTTCAATTGCTGACTGATCACTAGTGAGTAGGTCGGCGAGCCGGACCGTCGGGGTTGCGAGTGCTCGTTCGGCTATCGACATCGGCCGCATCCTCACGGTGACGATGCGCCCAGCTCCGGTGTGGGTGGGTGCGTCACTGGGTGACGCCGACCCGGTGAGCAGGAAGCGCGCCGGGGAGGGGTCGTGGTCGACTGCGCGGCGCACCAGATCCCAGGAGTTCGGGAGTCGTTGCCATTCGTCGATGAGTACCGGTGGCTCACCGCTGATGAGGCGGCCGGGCGCGGCGCTGAACAGTTCATGCTGGCCGGGGTCGTCGAGACGGTGAGTGGTGGATGCTCGACGCAACGCAGTTTCAGTCTTGCCGACCGCTTTGGGCCCCTCGAGTGCGATGGCGGGCAGACCTTCCAAGAGCTCGGTGAGTTCGTCGTCCACGATCCGTGGCTGATACGCCATCTCCGTACACTACCAAATGGACGCTTAATGCGCTTCTATTCGGACGGTGCTCGACGTCCCGTTCGGCCGGTCTTGGACACCGCAACGGAGCTTGAATCCGCAGGTCGGTGGTCGCGAAACGCTGTCATGCTGCAGTCTTTCGGGGGCGCCGAGGTGGCGATCCAACGTCGTTCCAACACCAAACTGTCTGGAATGTTGGATGATCCGTTGGATCTCGTCGAGCCAGTCCGGACCGGCGGCAGCAAACGAAGGGCGGAGACGGCGCCAGACCTGGGGTTTCGAGTGGTACGCCCCCTGGGACTTGAACCCAGAACCCGCGGATTAAGAGGGCCTTGACAAGGGTCTCGGAGACACGGTTTCGTTCGGATAGCGGCGGTTTCGTCCGGGCCGCAGTCCAGTCCGGCCTGATTCGGTGCAGTCCGGCGAGTTTGGCACCAAGTTAGGCACCCGCGCATTGCGCCGTAGAGGACGAGCGGGGCGGCGTCAGCGGCCAACAGGAATTGCGCGGGCATAACCATCGTTCAACAAGACCGGAATCAACGAGGGTGGTCGGAGGCAGGGCGTATGGGCCGCTCTTCAATGCTAGATCTGCCGGATAGGGGCGGCTTCGCTTCTCCAGCCGGCCAGGCCTTGGTCGCGCTTGTTGTGCGGGCTCGATGGCACGGACGGCTCGAGCAAAACCGTGTTGAGATGTGGGGGCGGACATACTGCATAGGTGGATGCCGTCGTCGCCGATCTCGCAGCTTTCTACGAAGAGGAGGCCGCGAGCGGACGTCGCATCGAGCCCTCGGGTCGACGGATCGATGCTCGCCAGCGCTTTGTCGAGCTGCTTGTTGGCGAAGAGGGTCGTTCGGTGCTCGAGTTGGGTTGCGGACCTGGCCACGAACGTCCGGCGTTCGCGGCAGCAGGAATCGAGTTCGTCGGCATCGACCTTGCTGTCGGGAACGCTCTGCTGGCCACCAAGTTCGGTGCGATGGTGATCCCTGCGTCGCTGTTTGCCCTGCCGTTCCGATCGGGGAGCTTCGATGCGTGCTGGTCGATGAGTACGCTCATGCACGTTCCACTGGCCGGGTTCGACGACGCCATGGAAGCGGTGCTCGATCCATTGCGGGTCGGTGCACCTTTGGGCATCGGACTGTGGGGTAGCTCATCTGATGCTGACCGAGAGTTCGTCAGCCAATACGACGGCAACGGCACCCAGCGGCTGTTCAGTCTCCGCACCGCCGACCACAACCACGAGCTGTTCGCTCGGCACGTCACCGTCGAACAATTCGAGACCTGGGATGTCGGACCGGACGGATGGGAGTACCACTTCGGTATCTTCCGCTGGACTGCGTGAGTCAGCCCGTGCGCAGAGCCTGCACGCTCCCAACCGAAGCCTCTTTCTGTAAGAGCCCAATCGTTGCGGTCGTCCGCTGTGGTCGGTAGTCCTCCGAGTGAGTCGGACTCGGGCTGGTTGTCATGGGCCGAGCAGGGCGAGGGGGATGATGTGGATGCCGTCTTTGCGTGTGTATGCGTCGGTGCCCGTGGTGATGACGGCGAGGGTTGTTGGTGTGGTGAGGGTTTGCCGTAGCCAGTGTAGGTGTTGGAGGTCGGTGTCGGTGACGGTGGCAGCCAGTTTGGTTTCGATGGCGAGGATGTGTTGGCCGGTGTCGATGATGAAGTCGATTTCGTGGCGGCCTCCTTTGGTGCGTAGGTGAGCGACGCGGGTTTCTGAGGATTGGGCGAACACGCGCAGGGTGAGTGCGACGAGGGATTCGAAGAGCGCTCCGAGGTAGGTCCCGTCGCGGACGATTGGTAGTTCGGGTCCGGTTCCGTCGAGGAGGCTGTCGGGGTCGAGGTTGAGGAGCCGAAGGGCGAGGGCTGGGTCGGCGAGGTGGTGTTTGGGGCTGGTTGTGAGTGAGCGGAGGTGGTTGAGCGTGGGGTGCCATCCGGGGAGCGGGTCGAGAATGCGTAGTGCGGTGAGGAACTCGGCATATGGTCGTACTGTTGTCGCCGCAGGGGGGTTGGTTTCGGGGCTGACGGCTCGGCGGAGTTTCTCGAGTGAGGTGGTGGTGGCTGTTGCGGCGGCATAGGCGCGCAGCCAGCCGAGCAGGGTGTCGGCTTGGCGCGGGCTGTATCCGGCTTCGGGTAGTTCGCGGGTGACGATGAGCTCGACGTAGCTGTCGAGTTGGTTGCGTAGGGGCCTGCCGGTGAGGTGACGCAGCCCCGGTAGGCCACCGCCGGCGATCTCATCGAGATAATCGGTGAGGGTGAACTCGCTATGGCCGTCGACTGCTGTGGTGTGACCGGCGATGAGGCCGGCGAGCGACACCGCTGGGGTGAGATCGAGGCGTTCGGGCAGGGTCAGTGGCCGTAGCCGAACTGTCGCGATACGTCCCGCGCCAGTATGGGTCGCGTCCGCGACGAGGCTGGGGTCAGAACCGGTCAAAAGGAACTGTCCGCCCGCTGGGTTTGTGTCGACTTGGTGCCGGACGGTGTCCCAAACTTGGGGGAGTCGCTGCCACTCGTCGAGCAGCAGCGGCTTTTTCGCGAGGCGGATTCGGCCTGGTTCGGATTCGATGACTTGGCGATCGCGTGCGCGGTCGAGTCGCCGCACGGTCGTCGCGCGCTGGAGCGCTGTCTCGGTCTTGCCGACGCCTTTGGGCCCATCCAACAGCAGCGCGGGAAGGTCGTCGATGAGTTCGTCGATCTCGTCATCGACGACTCGGCGAACGTACCCGGCGCGAAAGTCACGGGCTGCGAACATCCCCAGAGACTACTCCAACACTCCAATTGGTGCAGCAGAAACGCTCGAATTCGTGCACGACTGCGGCCGAGAACAGAGGCGAACTGGGTCTCGGGTAGCACCAATTCGAGCGCAATGATCGCGCCAAACCGAGTCTAGTAGCGGTCTAGTCCCCAGAGCTAGGCACCAGCTAGGCACCACGCTATCGACCGCGAATCGCGCGATCACTGCAATTGCAGCCGAAAGTTGGTACGCCCCCTGGGACTTGAACCCAGAACCTGCGGATTAAGAGTCCGATGCTCTGCCAATTGAGCTAGAGGCGCGCGTGAGCGTCCCAGCCTAGTGTCGGTTCGGTCGGATGAGCGGGGCGTTCTTGCTAGTGGCCGCCGTGGCCGCCGCCGTTGTTTGCCTCGTCCCAGCAAGCGTGGCCGTGATCGGCCGGCCCACCGGGCAGCAGGCACGGGTGATGGTTCGTGAACACGTCGGCCTTGGTGTTCCAGCCATCGACGATCCACGCGTGCACCATCCACCACTCGGAGAAGTCGACGTCGATTCCGCTGCCCACGCACGGGCCGTCGCGAATGATCTGTATCTGGTTGTTGAAGCAGAGCGTGGGATGGCGGTGCCACCAGTCGTTGCCGCCGGCGAATCCTTCCGGAGGTGTCGTGTCGTCGGTCTTGACGAACCACGCGAATCCAACGAGCTCGGAGTCAGCCGAGTGTCCGTCGTACATCAAGAACTCCGGTTGTCCTCCATGGAAGTTCTCGTCGAGTTCGGTGCCCGGGAACTCGGGATTGTTGGGATCGAACTGTTGTGGATCGAAGTCACCCAGACGCACGTGGTGGGTGCCCATTCCCTCGACGTAGGGGGCGATTCGATGAAAGCCGTCGGCTTCAGCGTCGCCGAGCGTGGGCCATTGCGATGCATATGCGATCGCCCAGTCGAAGGCAGCCGAGGTGGCTTTGCAGTCCTGCCAGCTCAGCATGCCCTTTGTCTGGCCGTCGTAGTGCGGCTCGACGTGGTGGCCACCGTTACCGGTGCTCATGCACCACCAGGGCCGCGTCGTCGGGTCGTTCTGCTCGTGTTGAACAGCGCCCGGATGGTAGAAGCAGCCCGACGCGATGAGCGACATCGCCAAAAGGGCGATCGTCAGCGCTACACGCTTCCTAGCGGGTCCAGCTGCTCGTATCGTGCGCATTCTTGCCTCCCGCTGGTCCGCCACCCTCTGTAGCGACAACTACTCCCTGGTTCGACAATAGGCAACGGCAATCTGGCCCACAAGGGCGCGCCGGCGCACAGAACGCATCGATATGCCGGCAATCGCTCAATCCGGGAGGTATTTCGGCCGAATGAACACTGTGGAACATCCTTTCGCCTTTGATCCTCCCATGGCGCCGCGCACGATCGAGGAGCTCGGTCTGCCCGTAGCGCTCGTCGAGGACCTCGTCCTGCGCCGCCTCGCGCACGACGGCCGGGGACGTATCTCAGAGGTGAGTGCGAAGCTCGCAATCGGCCTGCCGATCGTCGAATCGGTGGTCATGGAGCTGCGCGATCGAAAGCTCGTGTCCTTCCTCGGCGCTGCGGATCGCGACATGGCGATCGAACCGACCGAGGCAGGTCTGACCGCGGCTCGCCGTAGCCAAGACCGGAACTCCTACATGGGCGTCGCCCCGGTTTCGTTGGTCGACTACGCGCACGTCGTTCGTTCCCAGACCGTTCGCTACATCGTCACCAGCGATCACCTCCAGGCCGCGTTCAGAGATCTCGTCCTCGACCCCGAGATCGTCAACCGGCTCGGCGCCTCCCTCGCGGGAACAGGGGCCATGTTCCTCTACGGACCCCCCGGCACCGGCAAGTCGTCGATAGCCGATCGGCTGGTCAGCGTCTATGGCGACATCGTGTTGATCCCCCGGGCGCTGGAGGTCGACGGGCAGATCGTCGGCATCTACGACCCGTCGGTCCACATCCCGGTGGAAGTCGACATGCGCGGCCGCGATCAGCGATGGATCCCCTGCCGACGCCCTTGCGTCAAGGTCGGCGGCGAGATGACCTCAGCCATGATGGAGATCTCGCGCGACGCCACCACGGGCTCGCAGATGGCGCCCCTCCAGTTGAAGGCGAACAACGGAGTTCTCGTCATCGACGACTTCGGGCGTCAAGCGATGACGCCCGCAGAGATGCTCAACCGCTGGATCGTTCCCCTCGATCGTGGCATCGACTATCTGACGCTCTTCGGTGTCTCGTTCGAGGTGCCCTTCGAGGTAAGGGTCGTGTTCTCGACGAACCTCGAGCCATCGACGCTCGGCGACGGTGCGTTCTTCCGCCGGATCCCAACCAAGATCCACATCAACAGCATCTCCGAGGAGATCTTCAACGCGATCTTCGACCAGGCACTCGCCACGAACGAGGTTACGGTCGACGATGGTGGCCGGCAACGGGTTATCGAGGTCGTGAGGGCGGCCGGTGACGGTGACCTTCGCCCCCACCTCGCCGTCGTGTTCGCCGAAATGACCAAATGGCTGTGTTCCTACGAACGCCGCGAGGCCCTGCTGACCGCCGACATGGCCGACCGAGTCGCCGACATGCACTTCGGCGAGACCCACATACTGGGGACCGACCAGCATCCGGTCGCGCAAGACGAGGTCGCCAAGAACCTCATGACGATGCTGAAGGCCCTCGACCCCGGGAGCGACGCCCCGAGGGGTGGGCTGCACCCGATGCGGCGCGTGTCGGACCGAGTGTCCTAGCGCTCAGGCCCGCACCAATCGAGGCCAAACGGGTGACCGAGGGGATTCGAACCCCCGACCTCCGGGACCACAACCCGGCGCTCTAACCAACTGAGCTACGACCACCATGTACCGGCCCACATGATAGGCGACGGGCCGATCGATTCGTCACCGATTGGGCAGCTCCGGACGGGGCATCAGTCGGCGCTTCGGCGCCGAGCGACGACCAGGGTCATTCCGCCGATCGCCAGCACGAGGAGCCCGACGAACGCCAGCCTCCAGTCAACACCTGTGTAAGCGAGCGCCGGCGGGGGAGCTGCACCGTTGTTCGCCGCTGCCGGCGCCGTCGAGGTAGTCGGAGTCGTGGTTGGAGCAGGTGGGGCCGTAGTCGACGTCGAAGACGGAAGCGTCGTCGACGTGGGTGGGCTAGTCGTCGTTGACGGTGGCACAGCGAGACCACAGTTCGCGTCGCCACCGGATGGATCCGTGCCGACGCATCCGTCGACCTGGGTGAGGCTCGCATCGACCACGGTCACGAGGTCACCGACGGTGAAATCGGGATTGCTCGGGTCGATCGGATGGTTCTGCCACATCTCGGGGAAGTACGGCGAGTTGGGGTCGTAGTCTCCGTTCTGGTCGCAGGGGTAGAACCCCAAGCGGTAGTCGCCGGGGGTCAGAGGTGTGACTGTCCACGTGCCGTCGGGATTCACGATGGTGCCCCCCACAGGGTTGCCGGTCGTGTCGACGACGACGACGCACATGCCCGGCGCAGGATCGAGCGTTTCGTCGAGGAGGAGCGTGCCCGTGAGGCCGGACGTCGACAAGACCGTGTATTCGATCGCGCCCGGCTCGCACCCGGCGTCGCCCGCCGGCCGATCCTCGTAGTCGAGGTCGCGCATGTTGCTGCATGGCGCAGCCACGTGCTCGAGCAGCACGCTGCCCTCGTCCGGCCCCCACACGGGGCTGGGCTCCACGTTGTACTGACGTACATTATCGGCCACGGTCGGGTCGGTGAGCGTCGAAGCGTCGGTTCCACAGCTCGTATCGGTGATCGCCGAGTCGATCAGATTCGACACGGCGAAGCTCGCGCAGTTCTTGGTGTTGCGGTGCATCCACACACCGTCGAGATTCACCGTCGTTCCGACAGCGCGGTCGAGCCCGACGATGTTGTCGGCGATCGTGGAGTAGTACAGATCGAGACCAGCGTTGTCTTCGACCCGGATTCCAGTGTCTCGGTCGTCGACGTAGCTCGTGTCGATGTTTGCATAGCTCGAGTCGGCGACGATTATGCCGTCGTCTCCGGCTTCGCCCGCACGAACCGAGATGCGGTGGATGTTCACGTTCGACGACCCCTCGGCCAGAAGCGCATCGCCCATGCTGTTGTACACCTCGACCTCGACCAGACCGAGATTGGCGGATTCGACATGGAAGTGAGCGCCACCTGCGTCGACCTTTGCACCGTCGATCCTCGTGTTGATCGTGTGGTCGGGTGGGCCTGGCCAGATGTAGAGCGTCGCTGCATCGGCGACGTGAGCGACCGAGCCGGTCGGCGCAGCGACGCTGCCAATGGACAGCAGCCCTGTCAGATACTCGACCGACGCTCCATCGACGACCTCGAACGCCCCGCCGGAGGTGTAGCCCAGGCTCCCGGTGATGCTCAGGTCGGTCTCGAACTTGATCCCGCTGTTCGTCGCTGCATACACGCTGCCGCCGCGCTCGGCCTCGCCAGTGCCCAGGTCGAGCGTCGCCGGGCAGGCCGGGTTGGCGCGATGGACCGCCTTGCTGTCGGGCGCGACGTAGAGGTTGCCGCCGAGCTTGGCCTTGTTCGAGCTGATCGCGGCCGCTCCTTCGATCTCGAGCGAACCCGCATTGTGGATCGCTCCGCCCGTCGAGCCGCTGTTGTCCGTGATGTGGACGCCACAGCCGAGAACGAGTGCGCCCTCGTTGTATATAGCGCCGCCGTCCTGTCCGGAATCGAAGCTACGGACGTTGATGCCGGCCAGATTGAGGGAGCCACCGGTGTGCACCGTGATCGCACGGTCGTCGAACCCGGCGCCGGGAATGATGTCTGCGTCGGGTCGGGGTCCGACGGTCAACGTGATGTCCGCGCTGATGTCGAGGTCGCCGTGCGCGTCGGAGCTGCCGCCCGCGTCGGGAATCGACAGAGGTATCGGAGCCGGGTCGGTGGGGGCCTTGTCGACGTTGATCGTGTGACTGCCGCCGAGGGCATTCGCTTCCATGATCGCTGCCCGAAGACTGCACAGACCATCTGTGTCGACACAGCTGCCGTCGCCGGGAGATGTGTCGACGACATCGTTCATGTTGTCGACGTTGAACGCAGCCGCTTGCGAGGGCGGGGCATATGCCACCAGACCGAGCAGAGCCGCGAGCAACGTCGAGGCGAGGAGTCCGGCCGAGGCGCGGCGCCGTATGTGGAGAGTGGGCGTTCTCATGGTCATATCTTCGGCACCGCACCGCTCGATGAAAGGTGAAACTGACATCGTCGACGGCTCGACCGACTCCCCTAGACTCGGCGGCGCCCCCGTAGCTCAGTCCGGATTAGAGCAGCGGGCTTCTATCCCGCCGGTCGCAGGTTCGAATCCTGTCGGGGGCGCGTGACAACTACAGAGATTCCCGGTTGGTTTCGCCGCGCGCTCGACGTGCCGGCGGAGACTCGTTCGGTCGAGGTCGCCGGCGTCGCGATCAACTACGTCGCCTGGGGCACAAAGGACGCACCGGGCCTGATCTTCGTACACGGAGGCGCCGCGCACCTGCACTGGTGGAGCTTCCTCGCCCCCCTGTTCGCCGACCAATACCGCATAGCTGCGCTCGACCTCTCGGGCCACGGTCACAGCGGACGGCGTTCCGAATACCCGCTCGAGGGATGGACCGACGAGATAGTCGCCGTCGCCGACGACCTCGGTCTACCGGGACCACCGGTAGTCGTCGGACACAGCATGGGCGGGTTCGTCACCATCGCTACTGCCAGCCTGCATCCCGACGCTCTGGCGGGCATCGTGGTCATCGACTCACCGGTGCAGCGCGAGGACCCCGAGGTCGAGGAGGCTCGGCAGGGCAACTCGTTTCGACCGCCGAAGATCTACCAGAGCTCCGAGGAGATGGTGGCGCGCTTCCGCACCGTTCCGGAACAGCAGCACTACGTTCCGTACATTTTCGACCACGTCGCACGACACTCGATCATCGAGGTCGGCGGCGGGTACTCATGGGCGTTCGACCCCAACGTGTTCGCCCCGTGGCGCAACCGCATCGACGACCTGTTGCCCAGGGTGCGGTGTCGCGTGGCCCTGTTCCGCGCCGAACACGGTCTGGTGACAGCCGACATCGGCGACTACATGTACGACCAGCTCGATCGCGTAGCGCCGGTCATCGAGATTCCCGAGGCCGGCCATCACGTCATGCTCGACCAGCCCTTGCTGCTGCTCACCGGGCTTCGCACCCTGCTCGCCGACTGGGAGCATTCCATCCCACGCCGAGCCGAAACGCCGTTCTAGGGAGGAAAACCCACGTCAGGCGTGGGTTAGGCGCCAAATTTCGGACGTCAGACGAAGCGCAGGTCTTGGGCGTATGGGTAGAAGTCCGGCACCTCGCCGCGTGCGTGTTGGCGCTGCATGTTCAGCCAGAACTCGACGTCGAACAGATCTGCGTGCGCATCGAGAAAGGCCTCACGCACCTCTGGTTCGAAGTGGATGAACTTGCGGAACTGCTCGGGAAACACGTCGTCGGGACCGACCGGGAACCAAGGATCGTTCGACATCTCGTCCTCGTAGTTGTCCGACTCAGGGATCGAACGGAAGTTGCAATCCTCGAGCAACGTCAGCTCGTCGTAGTCGTAGAAGACGACGTCACCGTGGCGGGTCACACCGAAGTTCTTCGTGAACAGGTCGCCGGGGAAGATGTTTGCAGCGGCCAGGTCCTTGATCGCGTGCCCATAGTCGATGGCGGCGGCCTTCGCACGGTCGAGGTCCATCTCGCGGACGTACAGGTTGAGCGGGTAGAGCTGGCGCTCGGTGTAGACGTGATGCAAAACGACCTCGCGGTCGGTCACGGTCACCCGTTCGATCGTGTCGTGCATGAGCACCTCGATCAGTTCCTCGCTGAACCGGTCGCGTCTGAAGCTGAGTTGTTCGAACTCCTGGGCGTCGACCATGCGGCCGACCCGATCGTGGCTGAACACCAGGCGGTATTTGTCCATCACCTGTTCGGGCGTGCACTTCTTCGGATAGTCGAACCGGTCCTTGATCACCTTGAACACGACGTTGAACGACTCGAGCGTGAACACGACCATCACCATGCCGGGGGTTCCGCGCGCGATCTCGAACTTGCTCGTCGAGTTCCGCATGTGCCGGTAGAGCGAGCGGTAAAGCGACGTCTTTCCGTGCTGGTTGTAGCCGAGTGCGGTGTACAGCTCCGAGATCGCCTTCATCGGCAGGAACGACTTGATGAAGCCGACAACCTCAGCCGGGTGAGCCCACTCGACCTCCAGGTACGAACGAGTCACGCCGAACACCCGACTGGCGTGTGATTCGGTCAGTAGCACGGTGTCGACCACGACGCCGTCGGTGGTTCTGAGCAACGGCACAACGAACGGACAGATTCGGTTGAGATGACGGATACGGCCGACGATGTAGGCGCCCTTGTTGCGGAAGAACAGGGGCACGACGCAGTCGATGCCGGTGATGTCGATCGTGTTGAACTTGTCCCTGAGGTAGAAGTCGACCACCTCGGCGGTTCGTTTCATGTCGCGGTCGAGATCGACGAAGTCGGTCGCGTCGAACGAGGCTTGATAGTCCTCGAGAATTCGCCGCATCCAGGACTCGACGCCTTCCTCGGCTGCGTACGTGCGATACACCGACGCCCGGCCTTCGCCGCGTGGCAGCGCCGTGGGTCCGAACCAGCGAAATTCCAGGTCGTTGTCGACGCCTATCGTCGTGAACTCTCTCCTGGTGACCGAGTTGAAGAACGATTCGGCGAGCTCGACATCGGACCGGCCGTCGATCATCTCGGCATAGATCCAGCGGGCGGCCTGCCATTTGGCTTTTCGTTCCGCGACGCCGAGTCCGTCGAGCGCTTCCTGTGTGCGCCGCAGCGCTATGTCGACGAATCCGCGGTGCAGGCCGAGCCGTTCGTTGGCGTCGGCCTGCGCCAAGGTCCATTCCTGTCGATCGAAATGGCCGGCCGACCGGCGGGTCAGCGAGTGGAAGTTGCCGTGGTAGTCGACGAACGCCGAGTAGATCGTCTCGGCGATCTCATCCGCGATCGGGTCGAGCTCAGGCAAGGAGTTCGTAGGCGGGGAGGGTCAGGAACGTCGGGAACGACTCTTCCAGGGCCACCGACTCGAACACCTTGCGTGCGTCGGCCAGCGTCGAGGCCGAATCGGGATCGGCTTCCTCGATGAGTGCGACCTCTTCGTCCATGACGCGTCGCACGTACTCGGCGGTGATCGCCTCGCCTTCGACGGTGGAACGCCCGTGACGCACCCACTGCCACAGCTGTGCCCGACTGATCTCGGCAGTCGCTGCGTCCTCCATGAGGTTGTCCAGAGCCGCTGCTCCGATGCCTGAGAGCCAAGCCGTGATGTAGCGCAGACCGACGTTGACGTTGGTGCGCACGCCGGCCTCGGTGATCGAGCCGCCCGTCTGGTCGACCGCGAGCAGGTCCTCGGCGCTGACATCGACGTCGTCGCGTTGCCGGTCGACCTGGTTCGGTTTGTCGCCCAACACCGCATCGAACTCGGCGATCGCGACCGGCACGAGGTCCGGGTGCGCGACCCAGGTTCCATCGCATCCGTCTGTGGCCTCTCGGCGCTTGTCGGCAGTCACCTTGGCGAGCGCCTGCTCGGTCACCTCGGGGTCGCGACGGTTCGGGATGAAAGCCGACATGCCGCCGATCGCATGTGCGCCCCGTCGATGGCAGGTCTTGACCAAAAGCTCGGTATAGGCGCGCATGAAGGGCGCCGTCATCGTCACGTCGGCTCGATCGGGCAGTACGAACTCTTCGTGCTGTGCGAACTTCTTGGCGACGCTGAAGATGTAGTCCCAGCGACCCGCGTTGAGACCTGCCGAGTGCTCCCGCAGCTCGTAGAGGATCTCGTCCATCTCGAACGAGGCCAGGATCGTCTCGATGAGAACCGTCGCCTTGATGGTTCCTCGCGGAACGCCGAGCTCGTCCTGAGCGAAACAGAACACGTCGTTCCACAGCCGCGCCTCGACGTGGCTCTCAAGTTTGGGCAGGTAGAAATACGGGCCGGTGCCGGCATCGATCGCCGCGCGGGCGCAGTGGAACATCACCAGCCCGAAGTCGAAGAGACTCGCCGACACGTTCTGGCCGTCGACCTGCACGTGCTTTTCGTCGAGGTGCCAGCCGCGCGGTCTGATCACCAACGTGGCGGTCTCGTCGTTGAGGCGATACTTCTTGCCGTCCTGGTCGAGCGACAGTGTTCCGTTGTAGTAGTCGCGGCAGTTGACCTGACCGTTGACGCAGTTCGCCCATGTCGGCGAGTTCGCATCCTCGAAGTCGGCCATGAACACCTTGGCACCCGAGTTGAGTGCGTTGATCATCATCTTGCGCTCGACTGGCCCGGTGATCTCGGTGCGCCGATCCATCAGATCTGCCGGCGGGGGAGAGACCTGCCAGTCGCCCTTGCGCACATGGTCGGTCTCGGGGAGGAAATCGGGCCGCTCACCTTCGTCGAGGCGGACCTGGCGTTCGTCTCTGGCCCGCAACAGCTGGTCGCGCCGACGTCTGAAGCGACGCTCGAGGTCGGCGACGAACATCATGGCTTCCGAGGTCAGTACCGGCTCTCGACCCCCTGCGTCGGGTTCGGGATCGAATTCGAGTCCGGTCATTCTCACGGCCATCGGGTTTCCTCCTCACGCCAAGCGCGCCTGCGCCCCTGCGGGTTCTTACCTCCGACAAGAATGGACAGCGTGGACACCGTCGGCCACGACAGAACGGTGACACCACCGCAAAAAACGGCGAGGTCGCTGCGAAAACCGAAAGATCGACGGTTTTTTCGAGTCGTGTAGCCTTGTGAGATGGCTGATGATTCGAGAAACGGCGGTCCCGACCGGTTGGTGTTCGGACATCGCCTCCGCGTCGCCCGCAAACGAGCGGGCCTGACACTGGCCCAACTCGGGGAATTGATCGGTCGTCCGGCTCCTTACCTGTCACAGCTGGAGAACGGTCGGGTCGAGCCACGCCTGTCGATGCTGTCGACGCTCGCGGACGCCCTCGACACGACTGTCGGTGACCTCGTCGACCCCGAACCCCCCACCGAGAGGGCCGCGAAAGAGATCGCCTTCGAACGGATGCAGTCCGAGCCGGCATACGAGGAGCTCGGGTTGCCGTACGTCAAGCCGTCGAAGGTCGACGACGTCGTGCTCGACCATCTCATCGCGCTCGCACAGCGTCCCTTCGCGGCTCCGGCGTCGGCCGATAGCGGCAAGCGAGCCGGCGACCAAGCACGCCGGGCCAACATCATGCTGCGTGACGAGATGCGACAGGCAAACAACTACTTCCCCGACATCGAGGCCGTGGCCACCGAAGCGCTCGAAGCCGTCGGGTACAGCGGGGTGGGTCCGCTTTCGGAGCGTCTCGTGACCGATCTGGCAGCACACTTCGGTTTCACGATCGAACGCGTTCACGGCATGCCGCGCTCGGCGCGGTCGATTACCGACCAGCGCGACAGGATCATCTTCATCCCCCAGCGCGATCATCTGCGGGTACGACAGGCCAGGTCGGTCGTTCTGCAGACCCTCGGGCACTTCGCGCTCGCTCACGCCGACACGCACGACTTCGGCGAATATCTGCGCCAACGCATCGAGTCGAACTATTTCGCTGCGGCGTTGCTCGCGCCGCAGGATCCGGTGGTCGACATCCTGCGTAGTTCGAAGGAGAACGCCGACATCTCCATCGAGGATCTGAAGGAGACGTTCTACACCTCCTATGAGATGGCGGCGCACCGCTTCACGAACCTGGCCACCGAGTTCCTCGATATTCCGGTTCATTTCCTACGGACCGACAGCGAGGGCGTGATCACCAAGGCCTTCGCCAACGACGACATCCCGTTCCCGGCGGCTCCCGACGGGAGCCTCGAGGGCGAGCGCGTCAGCCGCCACTGGGGTGCGCGCCAGGCATGGGCGTCGACCGATTCCTTCCTCCTGCATTACCAGTTCACCCTCACCGACGTCGGCGAGTACTGGTGTGTCACCTACATCGAGACGGTCACCGACCGCACCCCCAGTGCCGTGACGATAGGAACCAACGCCGAATGCGCACGGTTCTTCCGCGGTGGCGACACGATCCGCCGGGTCGATGCCCGCGAAGACTCGACGCGCGTCGACCCTCGTCTCATCTCGCGCTGGAGGGAAGCGGCGTGGCCCTCTGCGGCCGAACGCTCCTACGTGCTCACCGCGCTGCCGGCCGGCGACCGCCCCTTCACCCCGTTCCCCGGCGTCGATCTCATCGACGTATACCGGTTCCTCGAGCGGCAGTCAGTGCACTAGGTGGCCGCCGACGGGCGCGTAGGGCTTCGACGCTCGTGGCGATCGCTGCACAAACCGAGTCGAGCTCGTCGTCGGCCGTCACGACCTGGTGGGCAAACGACCGGCTTGGGGCCACGAACGCGCGATGCATCGGTTCGACGGTGCGCCGAAACTGGGCGCGCACGCTCTCCTCGCTTCGACCGCGCTCGCTGACGTCGCGTGCGATGCGGCGTTGCAGTCGCGTCTGTTCGCCGACGTCGATGAACACACGGTGATCGAGCAATGACACAACTCCGGGATGCGTGTACAGCAGCACGCCGTCGACGACGATGACCCGGCTGGGCACTACCGGGCGGTGCTCCCCGGTTCTCGTGTGGGTGGTGAAGTCGTACACCGGCACCTGAACCGTCCCCCCGAGACGCAGGTGTGCCAGATGGCTCGCCAGCAGGTCGGAGTCGAGCGAGGCCGGGTGATCGAAGTTCCTGCCCGCACGCTGCTCAGGCTCGAGGTGCGCGAGGTCGTGGTAATAGGAGTCGTGGGCGACGAGGGTGGCATCGCCGAGGTGCTTGCAGAGCGCGCTCGCGAGGGTCGTCTTCCCAGACCCGGACCCACCCGCGATGCCTACAAGAACCGGACGCACGGGACCTCACGCTAACCCTCGGGGTGGGTCTGGTGCCGAACCGGGCTGACGATCGTAAGAGGGCCAGAGCGCAGAGAGCGCTCGGCGATCGCGAGGGCCGAACACCCAGAACGCGTTCGCATGCGATATGGTCGCCAACGTATCGGGTACCCGCCACCCGATACTTTGGGCGACTGAGCTGGGTTCCGCCGCCCGCCGTCGCCAGGCTGGCGCTCCCGTTCTCGGGGGCGCCAGTCATTTTTTGGGAACGGACGCACAAATCGTGGGCGGGTCTCAGAGCGACTTGATGACCCCGTCTGTGTCGCCCCTCCGGAAGGCCGTTCAAGCCACGGAGGCTCTTGGCAACAGTCACCCGCTTGTGACTATCGGTGAACTCGCCTCGGTGGCACTAGAACTTGCCAGTTGCAAGCGGATCCAGGCTCAGAGCGACTTGACGACCCCGTCTGTGTCGCCCCTCCGGAAGGCCGTTCAAGCCACGGAGGCTCTTGGCAACAGTCACCCGCTTGCGACTATCGGTGAACTCGCCTCTGTGGCACAGAGCTTGCCAGTTGCAGGCGGATCCAGGCTCAGAGCGACTTGACGACCCCGTTTATGCGACGGCTCGCGGTGCGAAGTGTTCGTTCGATCTCGAAGAGCTGCATCGAGACGTCCTCGCGCTCACCCCCGACGTAGCGCTCTGCGATCGCGACGACCCGACGGGTCAGATCGTCGATCTGGGTGGAACTGGAGGACAGCTCGGCGCGGTCGCGCTCGACGGTGTGTGCCATTGCGTCTTTCTATCGCTTCCTGGACGCAGTGGTGTCGGGCGCTGGCTCGCCTGTTGGGTCAGCCGTCGGCGTCGGGCAGGCCCGGGTGCTCGATCGAGGTGCAGGACACTCCGACGATCTTGCCGCCGTCGAGCTCGACAGACTCACAGGTCTCGGCGATGACACCCGAGCCTCCGGAGAACGCGTCGAGCCGGGTGTCGTTGATGATCGTGATCGTCTCGCCGTCGAATTCGTAGCGTTCGAATATCGGGCTGCCTTCCACCGTGAGCCGCCTCACATCGACAACCACCGCCTCGCCGGCCTCGTACTTCTCCATGAAGCAATCGAGTGCCTCGGCGAGGGCTTCGTCTTCGCTGCCCAGCTCGACGGTCACTGCGGGGCAAGTGTCATCGGCCTCGCCGAATGCGGGAACCTCGGAGCTGGAGCCGTCATCGGCCGCGACGCTTGTCGTCGTTTCGTCGGCCGCGCTGCCTCCATCGTCGTCTCCACAACCGAAGGCGACGAGAGCAAGGGCGGAAATTGCAAGGAATGACGTGAAACGAGACATCTGTTGATCACACTCCAGATCGGATGAATTCGTTCGGTCTTTGGACGAAGAGCGGTGTCGATAAGTTCCCGAACCCGGGTCAACCTATCGCGTCGTTCGATCAACCCCGCCGGCTCGAATCTCCACGCGACCCGACCTGCGTTGCCTCTAAGTTGTCATGGTGAGCAAGACGATGAAACGCATCGACCTGCGTGGGGTTCCGGCCGCCGACTGGCGGCTTCCGCAGCTCGACATCGAGGCAGATCTGCCCGTCGACTCGGTCCGCGACATCATCGACAACGTGCGCCTTCGCGGCGACGCTGCCCTGCGCGAATACAGCGAACGCTTCGACGGCGTCGAGCTCGGGCGACTCGTGCTCGACCCATTCGATCTGGAGCGAGCTGCTGCGATGCTTCCGCAGCGCCAGCTCGCAGCGCTCGAGCTCGCAGCCGATCGCGTCCGTACGTTTCACGAGCACCAGGTTCCCGACGACCGCCTCGTCGAACTCGACGGCGTTGCCGTCACCACATTGCACCGCCCGGTCGAGCGGGCCGGAAGCTACGTGCCCGGCGGGCGGGCGCTCTATCCGTCCACGGTGATCATGACCGCCGTTCCCGCTGCTGTCGCCGGAGTCGACGAGGTGATCGTCTGTGTTCCGCCCGCGGCCGATGGGGCCGTGCCACCCGTGACGCTCGCCGCGGCGCATCTCGCCGGTGTCGACCGTGTGCACCCGGTCGGCGGTGCGCATGCGATTGCCGCCATGGCATTCGGCACCGAGTCGGTCCCGCAGGTCGATGTGATCGTCGGGCCCGGGAACAACTATGTGGCAACTGCGAAGCGGCTGCTGTCAGCCATGGGCACCGTCAAGGTTCCGGCGGCCTTCGCCGGGCCATCGGAGGTGGTGGTCATTGCCGACGCCGGCGTCGAGCCGGAGTGGGTCGCCGCCGACATCGTCCTCCAGGCTGAGCACGGGCCCGACGGGCTCGGATGGCTGATCGCCTGGGACGCGACGTTCGCCGACGCGGTAGAGGCATCGGTCGAGGCACAGCTCGCGTCAGCCGCTCGATCCGACGACATACAGGCGACGCTCGCGAGCCGTGGTGTGATCGCGCTGGTCGACAGCCGTGACGCGGCAGCGGAGTTGGCCAACCTCGTCGCGCCCGAGCACCTCCAGGTCATGGTCGACGATCCCGTCGAGCTCGTCGATCGAATCCGTCACGCCGGCGAGGTCTTCATCGGACCCTGGTCGACCGCGGCCGCCGGCGACTACCTCGCCGGCCCGAGCCACGTACTGCCCACTGCCCGCACCGCGCGATTCGGACAGGCGCTCACGGTCACCGACTTCCTCAAGGAGATGCACGTCGTCGACGTGTCCGAGGACGGGCTGCGCTCGCTCGGACCTGCCATCGTCGAGATCGCAGAAGCCGAGGGGTTCGATGCCCACGCGCGGGCGGTACGCATTCGAACGCAGGACGAGACATGAGACCGAACGTTCGAGACGACCTGGCGCTCGTCGAGGGTTACCACTCGCCGCAGGTCGATGTGGAGGTGCGGCTCAACACCAACGAGTCGCCACTCGCTCCTCCCCAGGGATTCGTCGACGAGGTAGCCGCCGCCGTCTCGGCCCTGGACTGGAACCGCTATCCCGACCGCGAGGCGACCGAACTACGCACCGCCATCGGTGCGGGGTACGGCCTCGACGCCGATCGTGTGTTTGCGGCGAACGGGTCGAACGAAGTTCTCCAGGCCGCGCTTCTCGCGTTCGGTGGGCCGGGTCGACGAGCCCTGGTCTTCGAGCCCACGTACGCGCTGCACAGCCACATAGCCAAGATCACCGGCACCGAGGTTCTGGCCGCCGAGCGAGACGAGGACTTCACCCTCGACGTCGACCGCGCCTGCGAGCTGATAGACGAGTCAGCGCCCGAGATCGTCTTCCTGTGCTCGCCGAACAACCCATCGGGCACCGTCGATCCGCCCGACACCGTCGCGACGGTCCTCGATGCCGCTGAGCGGCACCCAACGCTGGTCATCGTCGACGAGGCCTACGGTCAGTTCGCGCCGACGAGTGCTGTCGACCTCATCGCCGACGACCGGTCGATTCTGGTCACCCGCACCTTCTCCAAGACCTGGGCGATGGCGGCCGCGAGGCTCGGCTACGGGCTGGCGTCGCCGTCGATCATCGGGGCGCTGGGGTCGGTTGCGCTGCCATATCACCTCGATGCTGCGAAGCAGGTGACCGGAGTCGTCGCGCTCGGTTATCGAGACGACATGAACCGCCGGATTGCCGCGGTCGTCGAACAACGAGGGCGAGTCGTCGCGGCGCTCGACGAACTCGACGTCGACGTGTGGCCGTCGGGCGCGAACTTCGTACTATTCCGTCCTCGCTCAGCCGACGGACAGCAGGTGTGGCAGGCACTCGTCGACCGTTCGGTGCTCATACGAAACTGTGCGACATGGCCGGGGCTCGACGGCTGCCTGCGGGTCACCATCGGGACCGAAGACGAGAACGACCGATTTCTGCAAGCCCTGGGGGAGATCCTGTGAGCCGAAACGCAACCGCAAGGCGAGAAACCGCCGAGACCCGAATCGACATCGAGCTCGCGGTGGACGGAAAGGGAAGTGCCGAGATCGACACCGGGCTTCCGTTCTTCGACCACATGCTCTCCCAGCTCGCACGCCATGGCGGGCTCGACCTGCGGGTGGAGGCCGAGGGTGATCTCGACATCGATGCCCACCACACGGTCGAGGACACCGGCATTCTCCTGGGTACCGCGCTCTCAGAAGCGCTCGGCGACAAGGTCGGCGTGCGCCGGTTCGCGTCGGTTTCGGTGCCGCTCGACGAGGCTCTCGTCGATGCTGCGCTCGACCTGTCGGGTCGGCCGTTCCTGCACTACGAGATCGATTTTCCCGGCGAGAAGATCCTGGGAGACCCTCCGTTCGATCCTCAGCTGTGCGAGGAGTTCTGGCGCGCCTTCGCCACTTCGTCGGCCATCACGCTGCACATCGTCGGCGTGCGTGGACGCAACACCCACCACATCGTCGAGGCGTCGTTCAAGGCGGTCGCCCGCGCGATCCGCGATGCGGTGCGCATAGAGGGCGCCGACGTTCCGTCCACCAAGGGCACGCTGTGAGCGAAGCCGCTCCGAAGATCGCGGTTCTCGACTACGGCATCGGGAATCTTCGGTCGGCCGAAAAGGCGCTCCAACACGTTGGCGCGGACGCTTCGCTGACCTCGTGCGCACAAGACGTCGAGCGTGCCGACGCCGTCGTGTTGCCTGGCGTCGGAGCGTTCGGTCGCTGCATGGAGGCGATCCGTTCATCCGGGCTAGAGCCCGCTGCGCTCGAGGCCGTCGGCTCGGGCAGACCGTTCCTCGGAATCTGCGTGGGAATGCAAATGCTCTACGAGCGTTCCGATGAGTCGCCCGGGGTCGACGGCCTCGGCGTGCTACCGGGCACCGTCGTCGAACTGGCGCAAGACGTTAAGCGTCCCCAGATGCAATGGAACACCGTCGACGTCGTCAACGAGACGGCGCTGTTCGACGGCATAGCCGACCCGTGGTTCTACTTCGTGCACAGCTACGCGCCCGAGGTCAACGATGTCACCTCCGCCACGTGCGACTACGGCGGAACCGTCACCGCTGCGGCCCGCCTCGACAACATCGCGGCGACCCAGTTCCATCCAGAGAAGTCGGGACGCAACGGGTTGGCGTTGCTGAAGAACTTCGTTTCCTCGATCGGTTGTTGCGATGACCTGTGATCTGTTCCCCGCCATCGATCTGCTCGGGGGGCGCTGCGTTCGCCTCTTGCGTGGGTCCTACGACGACGCGACCCACTATGACATCGACCCTGTGTCCCAGGCGTTGGCGTTCGAAGCTGCTGGTGCACAGTGGGTCCACGTCGTCGACCTCGACGCCGCACGATCTGGTGAGGCGACGAATCGAGAGGTCATAGCGTCGATCGCCGACGCGCTCGGCGTTCCCGTTCAGACAGGCGGCGGAGTGCGCGGAGTCGCAGACGCGCGGGCTTTGTTCGATGCCGGTGTGCGGCGCGTCGTCATGGGTACCGCTGCGATGCAGAACCCTTCCCTAGTCGGCGAGGTCGCCGAGCATGGTGCCGTCGCGGTCGGGCTCGACGTCGATGGCCGCGACGTTGCGATCCTCGGCTGGACGGAATCCTCCGGCTGTTCGATCGCCGACGCGATCGGCGATTTCGCAGGGCTCGGCGCCGCCGCGTTCGTCGTCACCCAGATCCGTCGTGACGGCACGCTCGAAGGGCCCGACATCGAGCTGTTGCGAGAGACCCTCGACGCGACCGACACGCCGGTCGTCGCCAGCGGCGGCGTGGGAACGCTCGACGATCTGGGCGAGATAGCGAAGCTGGCATCGACCGAGCCCGGACTCGAGGGCGTGATCGTCGGCAAGGCGTTGTACGAAGGCGCCGTGCAGCTCGACGAGGCTCTCGCCGTGTTCGAGACCGAGGAGGCCTGACCGATGGAAACCGTGCGGGTGATTCCATGTCTCGATGTCGACGCTGGTCGGGTTGTGAAAGGCGTCAACTTCATCGACCTCGTCGATGCGGGAGACCCGGTGGAGCTCGCCGCCGTGTACGACGCCGCAGGAGCCGACGAGCTCGTTTTCCTCGACATCACAGCGTCGTCCGACCAGCGCGACACGACCGTCGAGCTGGCCGCACATGTCGCCGAGAACGTGTTCATCCCGTTCACGATCGGGGGCGGTATACGCACCGTCGACGACGCACGCCGATTGTTGCGCGCCGGCGCCGACAAGACATCGATCAACACTGCGGCCGTCGAACGAGCCGAACTCATCTCGGAAATGGCCGAGGAGTTCGGGTCCCAGTGCGTGGTCGTCGCGATCGACGCTCGACGCACGGACGACCCGACCGGGTCGGGCTTCGAGGTGTTCACCCACGGAGGGCGTACGCCCACGGGCATCGACGCGGTCGCATGGGCTCGGGAAGTGGAGCGTCTCGGAGCGGGCGAGATCCTGTTGACGTCGATGGATCGCGACGGCACACGCGACGGCTTCGACATCGAGCTCACGCGCACGATCGCGGACGCTGTCGGCATACCCCTCATCGCCAGCGGGGGAGTCGGCACGCTCGATCACCTCGCCGAAGGGGCGGTGAGGGGTGGGGCCACGGGCCTTTTGGCCGCATCCATCTTCCACTTCGGCGACCACTCCATCGCCGAGGCCAAGACCTGCCTTCGCAATCACGGCCTTTCGGTCCGGCCTTGACCGACTAGCGCTGAGCGAACCAGCGGGTGGCGTGGTCGGCCAGGGGAGCGAGTGCACCTGCGAAGAAGTGGTCGGTCGACTCGATCACCACGAGCTCTGAATCATCCGACGCGTCGGCCCTGCGGGTCAGGTCGTCGAGGTCGCAGAACCCGTCGTGGCGTCCGGCGACGATAAGCATCGGGTCGCCGGCGCCTCTCCACTCGTCGGGGCCGAGGCCGTGCGGAGGCGCCACGACGAGGCGTCCGCGGCACGCTGGCACGTCGACGCCGAGCACCGCGGCGGCACCGAAGCTGTAGCCCGCCAGCAACAGACCAGATCGCGGGGCCTCGTCGGCGACAAACGCCGCGCAGGCGGCTACGTCGGCGATGGCACCCGACGGGTCCGACGAACGAAAGTCGAAACGCACAGTTCCGAAGCCACAAGATCTCGCCGCGGCGGCGACCGTCGTGACGACCGGGTTGTGCCGATCGCCACCGAAATCGGGATGTGGGTGCGCGACGACGGCGATGAATGGCGGATCGTCGCTCGGGAGGTCGACGTCGGCTGTCGCGACCCCGCCGTCGACTGTCGGGATGTGTCGTTCGATCACGACACGGTACCGTGCGGCCGGTGAGCAAGACCTCGAAGACCAAGCCCATGCCCGGTCCCGATCAGGAGGGACAGGAACGGCTTCCGATCAAGATGATGAACGATCGCATCCTCGTGAGCCTCGAGGCGAACGAAGGCGAGCGTCGCAGCACCGGCGGGATCCTCATCCCCGCCACGGCCCAGGTGGGGCGACGACTGGCCTGGGCCGAAGTCATCGCGGTAGGCCCCAACGTACGATCGATGGAGCCTCACGATCAGGTGCTCTTCAACCCCGAGGACCGCTACGAAGTCGAAGTGCGCGGGAACGAGTACATCATCCTGCGCGAGCGCGACGTGCACGCTGTTGCCTCTGAACGACTGACCGAGGGCTCCACAGGCTTGTATCTGTGACGCTGCTACTTGCTGCGAGTTCACGGCTGGCCTCCGGCCAGCTTGGAGTTTCGACTACGTCGAAACATCCCGCACTGCGCGTCCTCATGCGCAGAGCGCAAGCGCGGTTCGCAATCGGCGGCTGAGCCGCACGATTGCTCCTTGGGTCGCCGTGACAGGTATTGCCGTCCTGTCGGTCAGGTCCGCCTCGTAGACTCGGATCATGCCCTCCACAACACCGATCGAGGCCAGCGCCGAACAGCTCGATGCCGTCAACTACAACGACGACGGGCTCGTCGCGGCGATCGTGCAGGATGTCGACACCGACGCGGTGCTCATGATGGCGTGGATGAACGCCGAGACGCTACGCATGAGCCTGGAAGAGGGTCGCACCGTGTTCTGGAGCAGGTCACGTCAGCAGGTGTGGCGCAAGGGCGACACTTCCGGCGACCGCCAGTACATCCGATCGGCTTCTTATGACTGCGACGGCGACACCTTGTTGTTTCGTGTCGAACAGGAGGGCGAAGGCGCCTGCCACACGGGTGAGTACAGCTGCTTCTTCCGCGAGTTCGGGTCGTGACCCAGCCCGGTCTCGAACGGTTCCGGGACCACGCGCGCTGCCACCGCATCGTTCCGGTCTGGCAGGAGCTGCTCGCCGACATGACGACCCCGGTAGCGGCGTATGCGCGTCTCGTCGGTTCTGAGAACGGCTTCCTGTTCGAGTCGGTCGAGCATGGTGAGCGCTGGAGCCGTTGGTCGTTCGTTGGCCGCAACCCGATCGCCTCTGTCATCTCCCGCAGCGGATCTCTCACCGTCGAGGGCGATCTGCCCGTCGACATTCCTCTCGACGAGGGGGTACTCGCCGCGATCGAGACGCTCGTCGACCAGTGTCGAGCGCCAGACATCGACGAGCTGCCGCCGCTACACGGCGGCCTCGTCGGCTATCTCGGATACGACGTCGTGCGCGAGGTCGAACACCTGCCCAACGTTCCCGACGACGACACCGGAACGCCCGACGCTGTCATGTCGCTCATCGGCGAGATCGCCGTGTACGACCACTGGCGACAGCGGGCGACGCTCATCGCGAACGTGGTCGTGCCCGCTGAGGCAGACGACGCTGGGCTCGAGTCGCTTTATCGCGACGCCGTAGAACGACTCGACCGAATGGCCGCCGTCGGTGCCCGTCCCCTCGACGAGCCGCTCCTGGAGCCACCAAGGGAAGGCGACGAGCTTCCCGAGGTCGACGCCACGGTAGGCAAGGCCCGCTACTGCGCCGGAGTCGAGGAAGCTCGAGAACTCATCTTGTCGGGCGACATTTTCCAGGTCGTCCTCTCCGAGCGATTCTCCTTTGACCTTGGCGCGGACCCATTTGACTTCTACCGCGCGCTGAGGCAGATCAACCCGAGCCCCTACATGTACATCCTCCGCCACGACGAGCTTTCGATCGTCGGTTCGTCGCCCGAGCCGATGGTGCAGCTGCTCGGAGGTCGGGTCATCTCCCGTCCGATCGCCGGCACCCGCCGACGCGGTCGCAGCGACGCCGACGACCGGCGCCTCGCCGCAGAGCTGTCCGAGCATCCCAAGGAGGTCGCGGAGCACATCATGCTCGTCGATCTCGCTCGCAACGACGTGGGGCGCGTCGTCGAGTTCGGTACGGAGAAGGTCGAGGAGCTCATGACGCTCGAGCGCTACAGCCACGTCATGCACCTCACCTCCCAGGTCGCCGGCGACCTCGCCGAGGCCAAGACACCCATCGATGTCCTTCGAGCGACGCTGCCGGCCGGGACGGTCTCGGGTGCGCCGAAGGTACGCGCGATGGAGATCATCGACGACATCGAACCCGTGCGCCGGGGGCCCTACGCCGGTGTGGTCGGCTATATCGATTTCAGTGGCAACATCGACACCGCCATAGCGATCCGAACCATGGTCGTGAGCGGCGACCGCGCCCACGTCCAGGCAGGTGCGGGCATAGTCGTCGACTCGGTGCCCGAGCACGAGTATCTCGAGTGCGAGAACAAGGCCAGGGCGCTGCTGAGCGCGGTGCCGGTAGCTCGCCGCATGACGGCGTCTCGGCGATGAGGGCGCGTCTCGATCGAGAGGTCGTCGAGATCGGTGGCGCCGACGCTGTCGCGTTCCTCCACGGTCAGCTCAGCCAGGACGTCGAGTCGATGCAGGTGTCAGACGCCCGCTTCTCGCTCGCGCTCGAACCAAAGGGCAAGGTCGTCGCGTTCTTCAGGCTCATCCGAACCGACCGGGGATTCCTCGCCGACATCGACGCGGGCCACGCACAGGAGCTCATCGATCGCCTCGAGCGGTTCCGGCTGCGCACCGATGTGTCCTTCACGGTTCGCGACGACCTATCGGTCGTCGGTTGGCGCGATGGCGAGCACGCTGAACCGGCCGATGGCGACGTCGTCGCGGACTTCGCATGGAACGGCTGGACCGGCGTCGACCTCATCGGTGACAGCTATGGAGGCGAGCCAACGCCGGACGACGAGTTCGAGGCGGCACGAATTCGCTCCGGATTCCCTCACATGGGAGCCGAGGTAACCGACGAGCGCATTCCCGGAGAGATCACGGGGGTCGTCGACGCCGCGGTCGACTTCGACAAGGGCTGTTACGTCGGCCAAGAGCTCGTCGCGCGTGTCGACAGCCGGGGCGGCAACGTCCCTCGGCGCCTCGCAGCGCTCGAGGGCCCCGAGGCACTGCCCGCGGGGACGAGGCTCTCGGTCGATGATTCCGAGGTTGGTTGGGTCACCAGCTCGTGTGCCGATGGAGAGGGAGCGGCGATGCTCGGCTACGTGCATCGAAGCGTTGGCGACCGGGCACAGGTCAGCGGCGACGGGGTCGGCGTCGAGGTCGTGCCCCTTACGCCATGAGCCCATACGAAGTGCTCGGCGTGCCTCACAACGCCGACGAGCGGCAGATACGAAGGGCCTACCTCGCCAAGGCGCGCGACGCTCACCCGGACCGGCCCGGCGGAAGCGACGACGAGATGCGAACGGTCAACGAGGCCTGGGAGGTCCTGAGCGATCCGGCGCGGCGCGCCGGCTACGACCTGGGCGTCCGCCGTGCGCGACGGGCAGCCGAAGGCAAGCGACAACGCCAGACCGCGTCGAGCAAGGCAGCATCGAACACGTCGGCGTCGAACAAGGCGTCGTCGGATAGGGCAGAGGCAGATGCGACCCGCCAACGCACGAAGAAATCCGCGCGGTCCGAACCCGATCCGTCGCGTGTGTACCGTCAGCAGTCGGCGGCCGAGAAGGCCGCGCCACCGACACTGCGGGCGCTGCTACCCCTCGCATTGTTGGTCGTCGGCGGTCTCATCGTTCTCGTCGGCGCCGCGGCACAGTTCTCACCTCTCATCGCCTTCGGAGCGATCGCCATCGGGCTCGGCGTTCTGTCATTCATCGTGCTGCCGATGTTGTCGTTGTCCGAGAGCCGTCGTGCCGACGGGCCGCAGTAGGGATCAGGGGTAGCCTCGTCGCGATGAGCGGCACGTACCTCGACGGCATCATCGCGGCGCATCGCGCCCGAGCCGACGACGACGATCGGAACCTCGATCTGCTCATCGAACACGCTTTGCGTCAGCCTCCGGCGCGTGGGTTCGCGCGTTCTCTCACCGCACCCACCGACGGCGTTCACGTCATCGCCGAGATCAAGCGACGCTCACCCTCCAAAGGTGACCTCGCGCCTGGCCTGGTGCCTTCGGAGCTCGCTGCGCGCTACGTCGAAGGAGGGGCCAGTTGCCTGTCGGTGCTCACCGACGCTGAACACTTCGATGGGTCCGAAGGTGACCTGCGAGAAGCGCGGTCGGCGGTGGAGGTGCCGGTGATCCGGAAGGACTTCACCGTCTCGGCCCGCGACGTGTGTGACGCACGCATCATGGGCGCGGACTGCGTGCTCCTCATTGCAGTGGCGCTCGACGACGCCGAGCTCGCCGACTTCCACCAACTCGCCAGGTCGATCGGGCTCGATGCGCTGGTCGAAACGCACGACGAGGCCGAGGTCGGGCGCGCGTTGGCCGCCGGCGCCGATCTCGTTGGCGTCAACCAGCGCGACCTCCACACCTTCGAGGTCGACCAGAGCCGAGCGGTGAGGGTCGCCGGCGAGATCCCCAACGACGTGACAAGGGTCGCCGAGTCGGGGGTACGTGACGTCACCGATGCTGCCGCTCTGCGCGAGGCGGGCTATCACGCGTTGCTCGTCGGCGAGACGCTGGTCACGAGCGATGACCCCGTCGCGACCCTTCGGGAACTACGCGCCGCTCGCTGATCCCTCGCGACCGTTTTCGGGATTTCTGAACCCTACGGTGTCATATACCGCACCGGAGGGTTCAGAAATCTTGAATTGGGTCTCGCTTCGGGTCGAAAGCGCTTAGGGTTCGGGTTCGTGTTCGTCAAGATCTGCGGCATCACAACCGAGGAGGACGCGCTGCTCGCCGTCGCGCTCGGAGCTGACGCCGTGGGGTTCGTGTTCGCTCCCTCCAGTCGACAGGTCGCACCGGCCCGAGTGCGTGACATCGTCCGCCGGCTCCCTCCCGAGATCCTCACCGTCGGCGTTTTCCGCAACGAGCTTCCCGCGCGCGTCATCGAGATCGTCGACGAGGCCCGACTCGGGGGAGCGCAACTGCATGGCCGCGAGAGCCCGAGCGACACCAAATGGGTCGCCGAGCGTGTCGGGGTCTGCATCAAGGCCTTTCCGGCGGGGGTCGACGCGCTCGAGCGAGCCGACGACTACGGAGCGGACTCGATCCTCATCGATTCGCCCAAACCGGGTTCGGGCGAGGTATTCGATTGGTCTTTGGCCGAAGGCGCGCCGAGCCATCGCCGTGTGATCCTCGCCGGTGGACTCGATCCGAACAACGTCGCCGAGGCGATCGACCGGGTGCGCCCTTGGGGCGTCGACGTGTCCACCGGTGTCGAGGTCGCGCCGGGCCAGAAGGACCCGCGAAAGCTGAGGTTGTTCATCGCGAACGCACAGGCGGCGGCGCCCGAGACCGACGACGGCCGTCCCGCCGACGGGTTCTACAACTGGGAAGACGAGCTGCGATGACCGAGGGGTTGATGCGCGAGCCGGACGACGGCGGTCGGTTCGGCTCATTCGGGGGTCGCTTCGTACCCGAGACGCTCATCCCTGCGTGTGAGGAGCTCGAAGAAGGGTTCCGCCAGGCTTGGGAGGACCGGGAGTTTCGTACCGAGCTTCAGACTCTGCTCACCGACTACGCCGGAAGGCCGTCGCCTCTCACCGAGTGCCACCGCCTTTCAGATGAGCTCGGTCTCAGGCTTCTGCTCAAACGAGAGGATCTCAACCACACCGGCTCTCACAAGATAAACAACGTTCTGGGTCAGGCGCTGCTGGCCGTGCGGATGGGGAAGGGCAGGCTCGTCGCCGAGACCGGTGCCGGACAACACGGCGTTGCGACAGCCACCGCCGCCGCACTGTTCGGCCTCGAGTGCGTCGTGTACATGGGCGAGATCGACATGGAGCGTCAGGCGCTCAACGTGTTTCGGATGAGCCTGCTCGGCACCGAGGTCCGTGCTGCGACGAGCGGGTCGAAGACCCTGAAGGATGCGGTGAACGAGGCGTTGCGCGATTGGGTGGCAACCGTCGGCGACACCCACTATTGCCTCGGCTCGGTGATGGGGCCGCACCCCTACCCGTGGATGGTGCGCGAGTTCCATCGGGTCATCGGCGACGAGGCCAGGGCCCAGTGCCGTGAGCTCACCGGCGGCGACCCCGACGCCGTTGTCGCTTGCGTCGGCGGTGGATCCAATGCGGCCGGAATCTTCTCGGGGTTCGTCGACACCGATGCCGAACTGATCGGTGTCGAACCCGCCGGCGGAGCGGCCATCGAAGCAGGTTTCGCCGGCGTGGTGCACGGTTCTGTGAGCTACCTGCTCCAAGACGAGTGGGGCCAGATCACCGAGGCCGAGTCGATATCGGCTGGACTCGACTACCCCGGGGTGGGGCCCGAACACTCGCATCTCTCCGCGATCGGGCGGGCCCGCTACGAGTCGGTGACCGACGCCGAGGTCGTCGAGGCGTTCACGCTGATGGCAAGTACCGAGGGCATCATCCCGGCGCTCGAGTCGGCGCACGCCCTCGCGTGGCTGTCACGCTGTCGCGGCGAGCTGGAGGGCAAGACGGTCGTGCTCAACCTCAGCGGCCGCGGTGAGAAAGACGTGGCTCAGATGATGGACGTCCTCGGTTGAGCCTTTTGGAAGACCACCTGCGGGCCCGTCGCGACGCCGGCTGGAAGCTGCTCGTGCCGTATGTGACCGGTGGGCTCGGGGACGACTGGCTCGACAACGTGCGCGCAGCCGACGCGGGTGGCGCGGATGCCATCGAGGTCGGTATCCCGTTCAGCGACCCCGTCATGGACGGTCCCACGATTCAGGAGGCCAACGACCGAGCGCTCGCAGCCGGGGTGACGCCCGAGACGGTGCTGAGCCAGCTTCGCGGTGTCGATGTCGCGGCACCCCTAGTCGTCATGACCTATTACAACATCGCTCACCACGCCGGTCTGGAACGGTTCGCGGGCAGCCTGGCCGATGCGGGCGTCGTGGGAGCAATATTGCCCGATGCGCCGCTCGAAGAGATCGGTGAGTGGGCCGAGGCTGCAGCCGAGGTCGACGTGGATGCCGTGCTCCTGGCCGCGCCTACTGCATCCGACGAGCGTCTTCGCCGCGTCGTCGAAGCCTCGCGGGGCTTCGTGTACGGCGTCGGGCTGCTCGGCACCACCGGCGTTCGTGCCGAGCTCGCGGCCAGCGCTCGCGAAATCGGAGCGAGGCTTCGGCGAATCACCGATCGACCCGTACTCATCGGCGTGGGCATCGGCACCCCTGAACAGGCCCAACAGGCTTGCGCGGACGCCGATGGCGTGGTTGTCGGCTCGGCGGTTGTGCAGACGATTCTCGACGGGAAAGGCCCCGAGGGTGTTCGGGAGTTGGTCGCCGGTTTCCGTGCTGCGATCGACTCCGAACACGGCACGGGCCGGAATCAGCGCCCTTCGAGCGGGGTTTGAGCGATCCTGGAGGTGGCCGTCATGCCATCGGAGTCATATGACCTCGTAGTCGTCGGCGCGGGCGCAGCGGCGCTCGGAGCCGCACGCGCCGCCCGCCGGCTGGACAAGTCGGTTGCCATCGTCTCGGACGGCCCGGTCGGCGGCGACTGCACGTTCACCGGCTGCGTGCCGTCCAAGACTCTGATAGCCCAGGCCAGGGCCGGCGCGTCGTTCGACGATGCGATGGCGGCCGTAGGTGAAGTGGTCGCACGCATCGCCGCGACCGAGGACGCGTCCGCGCTCGCGAGGGAGGGCATCGACGTGGTCGAAGGGCGCGGCCGCCTCGCGGATGCGCGCTCGGTCGAGGCCGCCGACAGGCGGCTGACCGCATCCAAGATCGCCATCGCTACAGGTGCGAAGGCGATCGTGCCGCCGATTCCGGGGCTGGAGGGTGCCAAGCCATTGACCAGCGACACCGTGTGGGGCCTCGAGCGATGCCCCGACCGTCTCGGCATTCTCGGCGGAGGACCGATCGGTTGCGAACTGGCGCAGTCGTTCGCTCGCCTCGGCGTTTCCGTGACCCTCTACGAGGCGCTCGACCGCCTGCTCACCAAGGAGGAGCCCGAGGCCTCGGTTGCAGCCGAACGAGCGCTGCGCGACGACGGGGTCGACCTGCGTCTCGGTACCCGAGTCGAGCGGGTCGAACTGGGGGCTGGGACCGTCGACCTCGTAGACGAGGAGGGAGGGTCGGTAGGCGTCGACCGTGTGCTCGTCGCTACAGGGCGACGTCCGACGACCATGGATCTCGGTCTCGAGCGCCTCGGCGTTGCCACCGACGAGCAGGGCCACATCGTGACCGATGACCGCTTGCGAACCAACGTCGACGGCGTCTATGCGATCGGCGATGTCACCGGCAAACTGCCGTTCACCCACGCCGCCGACGAGATGGGCCGCCTCGCAGTCGGATTCATGTTCTCGAAGGGGCCGCGCTGGCGGTTCGACCCGAACGTGGTTCCGTGGGTCACGTTCGTCGACCCCGAGATCGCCCGGGTCGGGCTCACAGAGGCCGAAGCGGCATCCAAACGCGGCGCGAGGGTCGCGTATCTGCCGCTCGACGAGATCGATCGATCGCGCACCGACGCT
Organism: Acidimicrobiales bacterium; assembly: GCA_965216815.1. Taxonomy (GTDB): domain Bacteria; phylum Actinomycetota; class Acidimicrobiia; order Acidimicrobiales; family SHLQ01; genus JADFOM01. The sequence goes on from OZ244202.1 coordinate 2,524,669, forward strand.
GCCGACAACGGGTTCATCAAGATCATCACCGCGCCGCGCCGGTTCACGCGGGGGTTGTTCGGCGGTCGCGTTGTCGGGGCAACGATCGTGGCTCCTCACGCCGGCGAGACGATCCATGAACTGGCGCTGGCGGTGCGCACAGGCATGTTCACCGGCCGTCTGGGCCAGCTCGTTCACGCCTACCCGACGTACTCGACCGGTGTTCAGCAGACGATCGCCCAGTTCTTCTATGAGTTCGGCGGCCGCAGCGCCCGCCCTGCCTCCCGCCAGTAGACGAGCCGATCGGTTGCCCGGCGAGCGAAGCGATGTCGAGGAGGAAACCTATTCCCGCATTAGCGATTCGCCGAAGTCGCGGAGGCGGGCGACCAAGTCCGGAGCGGGACGGCGCATCGAAGCGACCGATTGCTTGAGCCTGGCGTAGCTGGCCGCATCGAGACCGCAGTCCCGGCAGCGCTCGAGGTGCTCCGCCACCATGCGCCGACGATCGTCGTCGAGCTCGGCGTCGAGATACGCCTGGATCATCTTCCCGATCTCGCGGCACTCGGTGGGTTTGCGGGGTCGACGCCTCATCGAACATCACCTCCACGGCTCCAGGTGCCGTCGGCTTCGAGGTCGCGACGGATCCGTTTTCGTGCTCTGTGCAGGCGACTCATCACAGTGCCGACCGGGATCTCGAGAACCCCCGATGCATCGCGGTAGGACAGTCCACCCAGGTCGACCAGCTCGAGTACCGCCCGATATCGGTCGGGGAGGCTGTTGAAAGCGGCGGCGACGGCGCTGTCGAACACCGGGTCGACGACGGTCGCTTCGACGTCGTCAGGGTCGGGGTCAGCGAACTCGTCGAACGTGTGATCGGGATCGCGCAGCAGGTCGGGTCGCCGCCGGCGTACACGATTCAGCTGTGCGTTCCGCATGATCGTCAACAGCCACGCCCTCGGGTGACGGCCGTCGAAGCGGTCGGCCGATCGGTATGCCCGTAGCAGCGTGTCCTGCACGAGATCCTCGGCGTCGGTCGGGTTGCGCGTGATCGACAACGCGACCCGGGTGAGCACATCGAGCTCTGGCATGACGTAGAGCTCGAACGCCTCGTTGCGCCGAGACTCGGCGTTGCTGTGTCGCATCGACATCGCCAACGTCGGCGACGCCTCCGATGTTCCCGCCGCCACTGCATTGGTGCGACCGGTCGGGAATGCTCATCGGGCGGCGAGGGTTTGGTTGTCCGTGGGTCGCCGTCTCCGTCATCTTCGCTATCGCAGGAGGATCGGGGTCGTCGCGGACATGGTGTTCGACCCGTCCGCCGAGGCCGTTCGCCGACACCTCGATGAATGCCAACGGTGCCGCGATGTGCTCGCCGGGTTCGGTCGCATCGAACGCGCCCTGCGACGCGGTTTCGCCGCGCGACACGACGTCGAGCTCTTGTAATTTGCGCGCCGGCCGACCGTCGGGCTCGACTCCACCGCTCCGGTAGGCGGGTCGCCCGTCACCAAAAACGTTGGAAATACTTGACTTGGCGGCCGATTTCGAGTGGCGTTGTAATTTACAAGCCCGGATCCGAAGACCGCCGGGCCGGGCAGGGGTGGAGTGCGCACGTGCTCGCCCTCTACTACAGGAGAGTGTTTACATGACCAAGAGCGAACTCATCGCAGCGATGGCCGGCAAGGCCGACGTGTCCCAGAAGGATGCAGGCGCATGCCTCGATGCCTTCACCGAGATCGTGATGGGCGAGGTATCGAGGGGCGGAGAGGTCAACGTGCCGGGCTTCATCAAGTTCAGCCAGACCTTCCGCAAGGCCCGCACCGGGCGCAATCCTCAGACCGGCGAGACCATTCAGGTTCCGGCCTCGAACGCCGTGAAGATCAGCGCTGGTTCCAAGCTCAAGGCTGCCGGCAAGGGCAACTGAGCTCCGGCTGCGAATGCACGACGACCGAACCCGGCATCGACCACATCGCGTGGTGCGGTGCCGGGTTCGTCGCGCTAGGCGTGGCCGGACACGGCCGCGATGAGCGACGACTCGGTCGTCGAGCCGGTCGACGTTCTTCCCCACAGACCTCCGTTTCTGTTCGTCGACGGCGTCAGCGAGCTTCAGCCGGGCGAATCGGCGCGAGGTTGGTGGGATCTGCGCGGCGAAGAAGCCTTCTTCACAGGCCACTTCCCCGGGCGCCCGACCCTTCCTGGTGTGTTGATCGCCGAGTCGATCGCCCAGCTCGGCGCAATCGCCGTGCTGACCCATCCCGACTATGTCGAGCGGTTGCCCCTGTTCGGTGGGCTCGACAAGGCACGTTTCCGTCGCCAGGTTTTACCTGGCGACCGACTCGAGCTGGAGGTCACCATGACCAGGCTGTCGGCGCGCGCCGGCAAGGGCACGGGCCGAGCAATGGTCGCTGGTGAGCTCGCGTGCGAGTGCGAGCTGCTGTTCGTACTCGCCTGATCGGGCGAGTCAGGCGGTACCGATCACGAGCGTGCCGTTGTGGCCGCCGAAACCGAACGAGTTCGACAGCGCCGGCCCCGGTGTCCACGCACGCGACTCTCCGACCACCAGGTCGATCGGTGGCATCTCGGGGTCGACATCGGTGAAACCTGCCGTCGGGGGGATCAAACCGTGCTCCATCGACAACAACACAGCGGCAGCTTCGAGTGCCCCGGCGGCCCCCAACGCGTGGCCGGTGACGCCCTTGGTCGACGTCACCGCGGGCCCAGGCGACCCGAAGAGCTTGTCGATGGCGACCGCTTCGGCCATGTCGTTGAGGGGAGTAGACGTTCCGTGAGCGTTGATGTGCACGATGTCGGAAGGCGACAGCCCGGCATCTGACAGGGCGAGCTCCATGCAGTGCACGGCACCCGAACCGCCCGGTGCCGGAGCGGTGATGTGGTGCGCGTCGGCTGTGCTCGCGGCACCTCGGATCTCGCCGAGCACGGTGGCGCCGCGCTTTTCGGCGCGCTCGCGTTCCTCGAGCACGAGGATCGCAGCTCCTTCCGCGATCATGAAGCCGTCACGGGCAACATCGAAGGGGCGTGAAATGCCTTCGGTCGAAAGGGCGGTCATGTTCTGAAACCCGGCCATGCCCGTTGTCGTGAGAGCGGCTTCGGTACCGCCCGAGATCATCACATCGCAGCGGCCGCTGCGGATCTGGGTGGCAGCGTTGCCGATGGCGTGCGTCGACGCCGCACACGCAGTAACCGTCGCCTCGCACGGGCCTTGCCAGCCGTAGCGCATCGATATCGCAGCCGGTGCGGCGTTGGACATCATCATCGGAACCAGAAACGGCGAGACCCTGCGCTCGCCCTTTTCGTGCCTTTTGATGATCTCTGTCTCTAGCGTGCCGATACCGCCGACACCGGTGCCGAGGAGGACGCCTCTACGGGTCGGATCGGCGTCGATCTCACCAGCCTGCTCGAGCGCTTCGGCTGCGGCGCCCAGCGCGAACTGCGTGAAACGGTCGGTCCGGCGGGCTTCTTTCGGGTTGTCGAAGCAGCTAGCGGGATCGAAGTCGTCGACCGATCTCAATCCGTCGGGTGCCTCGGCGAGCAATCCCTGCCAGAACGCCTCGCGCCCCACTCCACAAGGAGAGATGACGCCGATACCGGTGACCGCGACCCGGCGTTCCATCAGGTCTTGCTGGTGATGAGATCGAACGCCTGCTGCACCGTTTCGATGCCCTCGAGCTCTTCCTCCTCGACCGTCACGTCGAACTCTTCCTCGAGGGCCATGACCAATTCAACGAGATCGAGGCTGTCCGCATCGAGATCGTCGGCGAACGTCGCCTCCGGCTTGACGGCGGTTTCCTCCACCGAGAGGACCTCGACCGCACACTTTGCGAATCGTTCGAAGTTTTCGTCGCTCACTGTTTCTCCTGTGTTCGTGGTGCCCGTCGGACACCGGTTTCGACACTAGTGTCCTGTGCTCATCCCATCGACATTCCGCCGTCGACGGGGAGGACGGCGCCCGTGATGTAGCCGGCGTCGTCGGACGCGAGGAACGAGACAGCCGAGGCAACCTCGGCTGGGTCGCCTTCGCGCCCCACGGGGACCATCGAGGTGATCGCCGCCCGCTGGTCTTCGGTGAGCTCGTCGAGCATGTCGGTCGCGATCGGGCCGGGCGCAACGAGGTTCGCGGTTATTCCTCGCGATCCGTACTCGCGCGCGATCGAGCGAGCCAGGCCGACGAGCCCCGCCTTCGATGCGGCATAGTTCGACTGACCGGCTTGACCGGCGAGGCCGACCACCGACGAGATGAATATGAGTCGCCCGAACCGAGCCTTCATCATCGGCCTGATCGCGCGTTTCGACACGCGAAAACCGCCGGTGAGGTTCGTGTCGACGACCTCGCTGAACGCCGCCTCACTCATTCGCGGAACGAGGCCGTCGGCGGTGACACCGGCGTTCGAGACCAGAACTTCGACCGGCCCGAGCGTCTCCTCGACCTCGTCGAACGCTGCGTCGACCGCGGTCGAATCGGTGACATCGCATCGAACGGCCATGATGTCGCCGAGGTCTCCGGGTGGATTGCTTCGACAGGTGATGGCAACCCGAAACCCGTCGGCGAGGAGCCGGTCGGCGATCGCTCGACCGATGCCGCGGTTGCCACCGGTCACCAGGGCAACCCGACCGGGCGCTGAGTCAATCATGGCCGCCACTCGAGGATCGCTGTTGCCCAGGTCATACCTGCGCCGAAGCCGGAGAGCATCACCCGGTGACCGGGCTCGAATCGCCCGTCGGTCTTGCCGGCGTGGAGCGCGAGCGGAATCGACGCAGCGGATGTGTTTCCGGTTTCCTCGATGACCATCACGGCCTTCTCGCGCTCGATTCCCAAACGGTCGGCGGCACTGTCGACGATGCGTGTGTTGGCTTGGTGCGGCACGAACCAGTCGATGTCACCAGGTCTCAGCCCGGCCTTGTCCATAGCTCGGTTCGCCGAGTCGACGACCGCTCTGATGGCCTGACGGAACACCTCGCGGCCGTCCATTTCGATAGTGCCGCCGTGGTCGGCGACGAGGATGTGGCGGGCGGTTCCGTCGGCGCCGAGGTCCCAGGCGATGAGGCTCGGTGCGTCGTCGGCGCTCACCACGGCCGCTCCAGCAGCGTCGCCGAACAGGATGGCGGTGCCACGGTCGTCCCAGTCGACGATGCTGCTCAACGCGTCGGCACCGACCACCAGCACGTTCTCGTGGCCGGCCAGGACGAGGGCGTTGGCCTCGACGAGCGCATACACGAACCCGGCGCACGCTGCATTCAGGTCGTGGGCTCCGCCGCGAGTTCCCAACTCAGCCTGAACCGTCGCCGACGTGCCTGGCATCATCTGATCCGGTGTCGTTGTGGCGACGATGACCATGTCGATGTCTGCTGCTGAGACGCCGGCGTCGCGCAGCGCCGACTCGCCCGCAGCGATGGCCATCGTCGACGTAACGCCACCGACGCGACGGGACTCGATGCCGGTACGTTCCCTGATCCAGTCATCGGAGGTGTCGAGGGTCGCGCTCAGCTCGTCGTTGGTCACGACCTTGTCGGGCAGATCGATGCCGAGTCCGGCGATCCGAGCTCCGGGGTGGCCGTTCATCGACGCGACATCCGGCGATTCATTCGTCGACGCGCAGCCACAGGATCGGCTGGCTGTTGGTCACACGTTCGCCGTCGAAGGCGAGATGACCCATCATTCGGCCGGCGAACGGCGAACGAACCGGATCGTCGCCGACGTGCCCCACGATCTGGCCCGCTTCGATCGGCGAACCCGCTTCGGGGACATCGGCGGCGTCGAACACGCCGGCGCGGTGGCTGACGACAATGCGCTCGGTCGCAAAGAGGTGCTCGCCCTCGTGGGGGGCCACGTCGGCGGGTGGAGTGCCCGCCAACAACTCCAGCAGCGAGTCGATGTCGGCAGGTTCGGATACGCAATGCCGGGCGGCTTCCTTCACCGTTCGTTTCGCAAGGCCGGTCAAGACGTTGCCCGGACCCAGCTCGATGAATGTGTCGTAACCGTCATCGGCGAGGCGATGAAGCGTCTGGCGCCAGCGCACGGGACTGCACAGCTGGGCGCTCAGGAGGCCCTTCCACTCCGCGGGTGCGGTGTGGGGCTCTCCGTCGACGTTGGCTACGACCACGACATCGGGCTCGCGTAGGTCGACTTGATCGATTGCCTTGTCGAGGCGTGACCGCGCCGGCGCCATGAGCGGCGTATGAAACGCCCCGCCGACGGTCAGCGGCATCGCCCGCTTCGCTCCACGTTCCTTACAGAGCTCGATCGCTGCATCGATACCCGCCGGAGAGCCACCGATTACGACCTGTCCCGATGCGTTGAAGTTCGCCACCCACGCGTCGCCGGCTCGGTGACAGGACGCATCGACGGCGTCGTCGTCGAGACCGAGGATCGCGGCCATCGCCCCTTCGGCGGCATCGGCGGCCGCCTGCATCGCCTCGCCCCGCTCGGCGACCAGTTTGATGGCGTCCCGGTAGTCGAGAGCACCCGACGCGGTGAGGGCGCTGTACTCGCCGAGGCTGTGTCCAGCGTGCGCAGCCGCCTCTACTCCGATCCTGGTGACAGCATCGAGTACGACCATCGACAGGACGAAGGTCGACAGCTGTGCGTTGCGCGTCTCGGTGAGCTCGTCGATGTCGGCGTCGAGGAGCAAAGAAACGACGTCGCGCCCCGAGGCGGTCGATGCCTCGTCGACGAGCTCCCACGACGGGTGCTCGACCCACGCAGCGCCCATTCCAGGCTGCTGGGACCCCTGTCCCGGGTAGGTGAATACGATCATCTCGAGTTTCGACCGATCGGGCGAGTGGATGGTTTCATCGACTTGCGTATCGTCGAATTCGTCATCGACTGGTGCCGATGCCCAGCTCGCGCTCGAGCATGTCGATGCGACGATTGCGGTAGACGACGAGACCGGCTACGACCGCTGTAACGACGAGTAGAAACCGCACCGAACCCATGCTTCCACAGTACGCTCGTCTCGCCCGTCGTGCAGGCCATGTGCATGTGCGTCGACTACCCGGCCCGGGTGGCGGAATGGCAGACGCGGGGGATTCAAAATCCCCTGTCCGAAAGGGCGTGCGGGTTCAAGTCCCGCCCCGGGCACCGGCGTCTTTCGGGGATTTCTGAACCGTGCGGTGCGGTATATGACACCGCAGGGTTCAGAAATCCTGAACGGTCAGAGCTTGCGGGGGCGGGCGGCGAGAACGGTCGTGCCCGCGAGTACGAGGAGCGGGCCGCCGACGAGCAGTGTCTACGTCCCGCCGTTTGGACCCGTGCATGCGAGCGGGGTCGCATGGCACCTCGGTACCCGGTCCCGTCGCGAGACAGGTGTCGACGACGGTGGGTCCGCTGACCGTCACTACCGTTGTCTCTGCGGGTGCGCGGAGACGGTTGTCGAGATCGACCGGCACGTTCTCGTACCACTCGGGTAGCAGCGCCGAAGCCGGGTCGATGTCGGGCTGATCCTCGGAGACACGGAATGTGCCGACCAAATAGTTGCCGTCTGGCACGTACATCGCCCAGTGACCGTCCGAGTCGGCCCGCGCGGTGAACTGCTCCGAGTAGTCCTCGGTGAATGCGATGGCGCACAGCCATCCACTGTCGACCCCGGCGGGCACGCTGATCGTGCCCGACAGCGGGCTCCCGCAGGGCTCCGACGCAGTCGGTCCCTCGCCGAGACAGAAGTCGACGTCAGTCAGCGAGCCGTTGGTGTATACGTCCTCGGCCACCGGCGGAACCGGGAACGGGTTGGTGGGGTCGAACAACACATCTTCGTACCACTCGGCCAGATACGGCGAGGATGAATCGAAGTCACCGTTGGGCTCGCACGGATAGGCCACGATGTTGTATGTACCTTCGGGTACGTGGACGATGTACTCGCCCGTCGTCGGATCCGCTAAACGTGGTGAACGAGAGGTACGCGTTGGCCTCGTCGGTGACCTCGAACGCGTACCCGGGTGAGGAGGAGTCGGTGAACGTCGAGTTGATCAGCTGCACGCTGGCCAACCGCGGTCGCATGAATCGCGCTCGAGGCGTCAGCCGAGGAACGCGAAAACGTTGCGGACTCGACGAACAGCGAGCCGCAGTCGATGTACACGGCGCCGCCGAGCCTTCGGCCTCGTTGCTGTCCATAACCAGATTGCTCACCGTGACGTCGCCGGACCCCGTGATCCACATCCCGCCGCCGTGGCCCTCGGTCGAGGCGCCTGTGTAGGCCAAGTTGTCATGGATGAACAGCATGTCGTCGCCGGACGTCGCGTCCGGCCGCTTCCTCACGTTTCCGTCCTCGACCGTCAGACCGCCGCCGTTCTCGGAGGCGGTGTTGTTGCTGATCTCGACGTGGCCGTAGAACTCGGTGCCGTGGTTGGTGCCCGAAACGAGAACGCCGGCGGCGTTCGTGGCGGCGTCGCCATCGATGCGTACATCGGTGAGCACCGTCGGTGCGCCCGCCAGTAGACCACCGGCCAAGGTTGCGGTGCCGTTCTTGATTTCAGGGTTGCCTCCGGGATACGACACGGTCGTAAACGATCCCAAGCTTGCAACTCCGCCGCCAACCACGGCGCTGTTGCCGTCGAAGGTCGCGTTCGAGCGGGTCGAACCGCCGGTGTCGTTGGACAGGCCGCCTCCTGCGCCCGCGAGCGCCTCGCTGCCACCCACGTCGGTCGAGCACATCAGCTCGAGGTCGCCGTCGTTGTAGATCGCGCCGCCGTTCTTGGCGGTTTGCCCCTTGGCGAGTTGCAGCCAGCCGTGCCCGCCGCCACCGCCGTCGTAGGAGCCTTCCAGGTAAACCCTGCCGCTGTTGTGTATCAGCCCGCCGTGTCCGCTCTGCGCGACGCTGCTGTTGATCCACACCGTCGAGCCAGGGCGCTCGTTGCGAATGGTGAGCCGGCCATCGGTGGTGTTGTAGCGTCGTCCTCACCCGATCCGGCGATACTGAGGTCCAGCAGGGTCAGCGAAGGGTCGATCCTGATCATGTGTGGCCCGCCGCCCTGAGCGTTGGCCTCCAACACGGCCGCGCGCAGCGTGCAAGGACCGTCGCCGACAGAATCATCGATGTCGCAAACCCCGTCGCCTACCGAGAAGTCGAGGCCGTCGGTTTGAACATCGACATCGAACGCAGCCGCGTGGGCCGACTCGGGGCGGAGTGCGACGAGAAGCACCAACGCCGTCGAAAGGCCGTGACCGAAATGGCGACGCGGCGGATCGAGAGGACTCTGTCGCTGCCCATGGGAACCTATCGACCGGCCGATGGTCGATGATGAGCCCTCCCTGCGCTGCTGCCTCCGACGCCAGACCCCTCGAAAACGGCCTCTACACTCGGCCGGAATGACCCGCGAGAGCATCGAAAAGCGTCTCCGAGGGGTGTCGGGCCGTCTCAAGCGGCTGCGCGCCGACCTCGTGGTGGCCGAGGAGCAGCTCGCGCACCTTGCCGACGACGCTCATGATGCCCGTCTGCGGGCTCTGGTCTCGGAGACGCCGGGAGCGGAAAAGGAGCACCGAGATGCCGATCGGCATGCCGGCGCGATGAGGCGTCACCGTGACGACCTCGTCGAAGAGATACGCCAGCTCGAGGTTCAACAGGACGAGCTTCTCGATTCGATGGGGAGCCTGTGAGCGAACCGGTTCGCGTCGTTGTCGCCGAAGACGAGGCCATCATCCGCCTCGACCTCACCGAGACCCTCATCGAAGAGGGCTACGAGGTGGTCGGGGCGGCGTCGAACGGGGCCGAGGCTTTGTCGCTTATCGAGGCCCACAAGCCCGACGTTGCAATTCTCGACATCAAGATGCCCGAGCTCGACGGGGTCGAGGTCGCTCGGCGGGTCAGCGCCGAACACGACGTCGCAGTCGTGATCCTCACGGCGTTCACTCAGCGTCGGCTGATAGAGGCAGCGCGCGACGCCGGTGCGCTCGCCTATTTGGCCAAACCGTTCACCCGCGGTGAAATCGTGCCCGCGGTCGAAATCGCCATCGCGCGCCATCGAGACTTCCGTGCCGTGCACTCCCAGGCGGAGTCGCTCGAGGATCAGCTGCGTGTCCGCAAGCTCGTCGACCGGGCCAAGGGTCGTCTGATCGACGAGCACGGACTGAGCGAGCAGGATGCCTTCGGGTTCATTCAGCGCAAGGCGATGGACGAGAGGTCGACGATGGCCGACGTAGCAGAGGCCGTCCTCTCCGGCACGCTGACCCCCTGAGCCCCTGACCTGTCCCGGCGCTAGCGTGCTCGCCGCCACCCATCTACAGCCGTTTGGGGCCGAGTAGGGTCGCGGCGTGGCGACCTACATGCTGATCGACGGGAACTCGCTGACCTATCGAGCGTTCTTCGCCCTTCCGACCGATCTCGCAACCGCTTCCGGTCAGGTGACCAACGCCGTGTACGGGTTCACCTCGATGTTGCTCAACCTGGTGCGAGATCACGAGCCCGACCATGTCGCCGCTGCGTTCGATCGACCCGAGCCGACTTTCAGGCACGAGCGAGTGCCCACCTACAAAGCGAACCGCGACTCGGCGCCCGACATCCTCCGCCAACAGATGGGTCTCGTTCGTGAAGTCGTCGACGCGCTGGGTCTGCCCAGCGTCGAGGTCGTCGGCTACGAGGCCGACGACGTCATAGCGACGCTCGCCACCCAGATCGCCGACCAGGGTGACGAGGTGATCGTCGTCACCGGCGACCGCGACAGCTACCAGCTCGTGGCGGACCCAAGCATCAAGGTGCTCTACAACAAGCGCGGCGTCAGCGACTACGTGCTTTACGACGAGGCGGGCATCGAGGAAAGGACGGGCGTGAAGCCCTCGGACTACGTGCACTACGCAGCACTGCGGGGTGACAACTCCGACAACCTTCCGGGAGTGGCCGGCGTCGGCGAGAAGACCGCGGCGAAGCTCATCAACACGTACGGCGACGTCTCCGGGATCTTCGAGAACCTCGACGAGCTCACCCCCAAGCTCCGCGAGAACCTGGCCGGCGCCGAGGCCGACGTACGCCAGAACGCTGAGGTGATGGAGCTGGTGCGCGACGTTCCGCTCGACGTCGATGTGACTGGGCTCGCGCGCGAACCGATCGACGAAGACCAGATCCAGAAGCTGTTCGACTTCCTCGAGTTCCATTCGTTGTACGACCGACTCAGGGAGGCATTCGGCGCCGATCTGGGCGGTGGTGGCGAGGCAGCAGACGTTCTCGAAGCCGAGGTGCGCGAGCCAGCAGCCGACGAGGCCGTGGCGATCCTGCGTGACCTCGCGTCAGGATCTGGCCATCTGGCGGTGGCCGGCGCCCCGGCCGGAACGGGTCCGACCCATGCTCCGCTGGAAGGCATGGCGGTCGTCGTCGATGCCGACGACGGGGACGTCGTGTGGCTGTCGGCCGCGGTGGTCGGCGACAGCAGTGTCCGCGACGCGTTGTCGGCCCTCTTCGCCGGCGAGGCGGCCCGCCCGTTGGCAGCACACGGTGCGAAGGAGCTCATGGTCTGGCTCTTGCAGAACGACATCGAGGTCACCGGCTTGGCCACCGACACGATGATCGCTGCGTACCTTCTCGACCCGGCCGACGCCCGCTACATGATCGGTGAAGTGCTCGGTCGTTACGCGAATGCGACGCTGCCCGACCAGGATGCCTCCGACGACGGGCAGCTCGCTCTGGGCGACGAGACGACATCGACGGCCCAGGTCGTCGCCCGCGTTGCGCTCGGGGTCGACCGGCTGGTGCCGCCGATGCTCGAAGCATTGGAGTCACAGGGCCTGCGCGAGCTCCACGACACCGTCGAGGTACCCCTCGTTGCGGTCCTTGCGAAGATGGAACACGTCGGCATCGGCGTCGACATCGACGCCTTGCGTGCACTTCGCGATCAGTTCTCGGCGGAGTGCGATCGTCTTCGCGCCGCAATCGTGGAAGAGGCGGGAGAGGACTTCAACGTCAACTCGACCAAGCAGCTTCGAGAGATCCTCTTCGACAAACTCGGCTTGCCCCCGCAGAAGAAGACCAAGACCGGCTTCTCGACCGATGCCGCGACGCTCGAGAAGCTGCGCGATCACCACCCGATCGTCGCGCACCTTCTCGAGTACCGCGAGGTGGAGAAGCTGCGCTCTACCTACGGCGAAGGTCTGCTCACGGAGGTTCGCGACGACGGGCGAATCCACGCGACGTTCAATCAGACGGTGGCACGAACCGGGCGGCTCAGCTCCGATGCCCCCAACCTGCACAACATCCCTGTGCGGTCGGAGCTGGGGCGCACGTTCCGGGAGGTGTTCGTGGCGCGCGACGACTGTGAGCTCGTCGTCGCCGACTACAACCAGATCGAGCTTCGCTGCATCGCACACCTCGCCGAGGATCCGGGTCTGATCGCCGCGTTCGAGGCCGGCGACGACATCCACACCACGACCGCCGCTCGGGTCTTCCACGTGTCGGGTGAAGATGTGACCCACGAGCAACGCGCGCGGGCGAAGATGGTGTCCTACGGCCTGGCCTATGGCATGGAGGCCTACGGCTTGGCGCAACGGCTGTCGATCGAGGTCGACGAGGCATCCGAAATCCTCGACGCCTATTTCGAGGCCTTCCCGGCGGTGCACGACTACATGGAGCGCACGGTTGCCGAGGCTCGCGAGCGCGGGTACACCGAAACCCTGTTCGGCCGCAGGCGCCGAATTCCCGAGCTGAGCTCGAGCAACTATCGCATCCGCCAGGCGGGGGAGCGTCAGGCGATGAACGCCGGGATCCAAGGCCTCGCTGCCGACATCTTCAAGGTGGCGCTGGTGAACCTCGATCGCGGCATTCAGGCGTCGGGTCTAGACGCCGCCCTCATCCTCCAGGTACACGACGAGGTGATTCTCGAGTCCTCACCCGACGTGCACGACGACGTTGCTGCGCTGACCATCGACACGATGTCCAACGCGTTCGAGCTGAGCGTGCCGCTGATCGTCGACCTCGCATCGGGCCCGACCTGGGCGGCCGCAAAGGGTTGAAATCGCCGACTCACGTGTCGTCGACCAACACCAGGTAGCCGTCCTCGAGGGTCGGGCGGATCGGCTCATGCTGTGGCAGTGGCTGTGGCGCCATGCCGAGGCAGCGGTATCGCCCATCGTGGAGCCGCCAGGAGGCGCGCACGGGCACGTCCGGCCGTTCCGTCTGTATCCACGTCCTTCCCTCGGCGACCGAAGCGAGATCTGTCGGCGATCCGACGAACCGCACCGACCCCTGGTCCAGCACGACGATCGTGTCGCACACCGCTGCTTCGTCGGTCAGGTGGGTCGATAGGACGACGGTCGAATCGCCGCGCCGCTCGGAGACGAGGTCGCGGATTCGAATGCGCGCATCGGGGTCGAGGCCGGCTGCCGGCTCATCGAGGATCACCAGCGCAGGCTGTCCGAGCATCGCCTGCGCGAGCGCGAGGCGCCGGGTGAGACCTTCGCTGAGCGTTTCGACGCGATCGGTGGCACGGTCGGCGAGTCCGACCAGCTCGAGTACATGGAAGACCCATTGGCGACGGTGACGACCGTCGTCGAAACCCTTGAGAACAGCCAGGTAGTCGACGACGTCGAACACCGACGCGCGCTGCGGAAAGGAGGTCGTCTGTGGCAGATAGCCGAGTCTTCGCCGTATCTCGATGCGATCGGACTCGTGGCGCGGGTCGAGGCCGTCGATGAGAAGTGTTCCCGTGTCGTGGGTCATCACCGTTGCGACGGTGATGGCCCGCCCAGTTCCGTTCGATGCGAACGGGGTCGATGGGAGTCGAGGGGGAGGTCATGTCAGGATCTCCTGGAGCTGAGCCCGCGCACGGCGGAGTCGGGTCTCGACGGTCCCGTGGGGTATCCCGAACATGCAGGCCGTCTCCTTGGTCGTGAGTCCGTCGATGGTGGTCGCCAACAGCACCGCCTGGAGGTCGGGATGGATCGCGCTCATCGCGTCGGGCAGCCGACCGTGGGCTCCGGTGGCGAGGAATTCCTCCTCCAACGACACCGCGCCGTGGGTTATCGACGTCGGATCGACGGGTTGCGGCCTGCGTTTGCGTCGCCCGGGCGTCGTGTCCGACATCGGTTTCGCCGTGCTTTCACCGGTGCTGGGTGCGGTCGGGCTGGCGGTTGCGATCGTGATCGGTGGCCTCAGCCTGTTCTGGCTGCCCGGCCTCGCAATCCGCCCACTCGTGGCGATGATCCCAGCTGCGTTGCTCCCGGTCGTCGCGTTCGCGCTCTTCGACTTCCTCGGCTATTGGACCCACCGTTGGGCACACGAGGTCCCGTTCCTGTGGCGCTTCCACGCTGTACATCACTCGCCGGTTCACATGGATTGGGCCAGCGGGTTCCGCGCTCATCCGTTCGATGGCGTGCTGATCGCCCCGGCGTTCTTCTTCTTGATCGCCGCCGGCTTCAGCGTCGAGATCGCAGGTGCGCTGGCCGTTCTGCAGGTCGTGCTCGGCCTCTTCTTTCACGCGAACGTGCGGGTGCGGTGGCGGCTGCTCGATCGGATCGTGGCCAACCCCGAGTTCCACCACTGGCATCATGCGAACGAGCCCGACGCCATCGGGCACAACTACGCTCCCGCGCTGCCGGTGTGGGATCTGCTGATGGGGACCTACTTCATGCCCGCGGGCGGGTGTCGTCCGCAGCGCTATGGCATCGACGAGTACATGCCGGGCGACTTGGTCGGCCAGCTCGCGCATCCGTGCCGCGGCGCTCGTCGATACCTGTCGCTTTGGCGTCATCCTGTTCGAGCGGCGCGCCTCGCCGCACAAGGAACCCGCAAGCTGTGGGCAGACCTGAAGACGTCAACGCTGCGACCGACGAGGGCCTGACACTCTGCGTTGTCGGCGGGCGAGGTTGTCGGCGGGCGAGCGAGGCGATGCCCGCAATCGGGACGCTGAGCGCGGCCGAAGGCCGCTCGATCAAACTCGTTTCCGAACCTCTGGTTCGGAAACGAAATGCGTTAGCCGCAGTCCCAGCCAGGGGGGAAGAAGACCCATTCCTTGGTCGCGTCAAAGTCGCCGCAGTCGCTCGCGGTGGCGATGGCGATGCCGCCCGATGCGATCAGGTACATGACGGCGGCGAAGACGAGCCACCAGAACGGTCCCTGTCCCTTCCGATCTCCCGACATGTCGATCTCCCGGTGTTGGTCGGTGACGCCACGATCGGCGTCTTCGTTTCCATCGGCCGGGCCGTCGTGGTTGTTGAGTCATCGTCACGAAATTGCTGCGGGTTTGCCACAATAGTTGTGGTCAAGTCGCAGCAATTTCGGGGAAGATGGGGTGGTGGGGGAGTCGAAAGGGCACTGGTTCGAGCCGCTCGCCGCGCACATGGGTGGTGCCTATCTCCGCTACTCGTTCACCAAGGGGACCTCGAACGAGATCGACAACCTCGTCGATCTCCTCGATCTGGAGCCTGGTGCCGCAGTGCTCGATGTCGGATGTGGACCCGGCAGGCACCTCCACGAGCTCGCCCGTCGCGGCATGGTCGTGTTCGGGCTCGACATCTCTATGGAATTCGCCCGTCTCGCGCACGTCGACGAACGAGGCACCGTTCACCCTGTTGTGCGCGGCGATGCCCGAGCGCTGCCGTACTGCGGCTGCTTCGATGCCGTCATCTCGCTTTGCCAAGGGGGATTCGGGTTGCTGGGTGGGCCGGGCTCGGTGAGCGTCGATCCAGACCTGGAAGTGCTGTCGCAGATCGTCCACGTGCTCCGCCCCGGCGGTTCGCTCGCCGTGTCGGGCTTCTCCTCTTACTTCCAGATGCGCTATCTCGAGGACTCCGATCGCTTCGATGCCACATCGGGCACCAACCATGAGACGACCGAGGTGCGCGGTGAAGGTGGCAATGCCATACCGGCTGATCTTTGGACGACGTGTTTCACACCAAGGGAGCTACGTCTCATGGCGCTTGTCGCGGGCCTCGACGTCGACGGGGTCTACAGCGTCGAGCCCGGAAACTACGCACCGACTGTGCCCGACACCGACTCTCCGGAGTACCTCATGATCGCGTCCAAGCCACGCCCGTAGCAGGCCGGTCCGCGCACGGCTTCGAGGCCGTTAGCATGGTTAGAACGGTCGAAAGCCGACCGCCGGGCCGCGCGCCCGCCTACGCCGTATCCGCCAGAGAGAAGAATCCGTGTCCGACCAAGCCACCGCCGACGCCCCTACTGCCCCAGCGATGGGCACCTTCGATGAAGAGGGCACCTATACGCCTCGAGAGATCGTTGCCAACGATCTCGGAACCCAGTCCCTCGACGATGCGTATGCCGCCACGATGGTCGAGGTGGACGACGGCCAGTTGGTAGAGGGCACCGTCGTTCGCGTGGACCGTGACGAGGTCCTGCTCGACATCGGCTACAAGTCCGAAGGCGTTATTCCTGCGCGCGAGCTGTCGATTCGAAACGACGTCGACCCGGGCGAAATCGTGAGCCTCGGTGAACAGCTCGAAGCGCTCGTCCTTCAAAAGGAGGACAAGGACGGCCGGCTCGTTCTCTCCAAGAAGCGTGCGCAATACGAACGTGCGTGGGGCTCGATCGAGGAGATCAAGGAAGCCGACGGCGTCGTCGAAGGAAGTGTCATCGAGGTCGTCAAGGGCGGCCTGATCGTCGACATCGGTTTGCGGGGTTTCCTTCCGGCGTCGCTTGTCGAGCTGCGCCGGGTGCGCGACCTGCAGCCCTACATGGGCCAGAAGCTCGAAGCGAAGATCATCGAGCTCGACAAGAACCGCAACAACGTCGTGCTCAGCAGGCGTGCTTGGCTCGAGGAGACACAGCGCGAGCAGCGAGAGGAGTTCCTCGACAACCTCAAGCCTGGCGAACGACGCAAGGGTGTTGTGTCGTCGGTCGTCAACTTCGGCGCGTTCGTCGACCTCGGCGGTATGGACGGCCTGGTCCACGTGTCGGAGCTGTCGTGGAAGCACGTCGACCACCCGGGATCGGTCGTGCAGGTCGGCGACGAGATCGATGTCGAAGTCCTCGAGGTCGATCTCGACCGCGAGCGCATCAGCCTTTCGTTGAAGGCGACCCAGCAGGACCCTTGGCAGGAGTTCGCCAACGAACACCGGGTGGGCGAGTTGGTCTACGGCCGGGTGACCAAGCTCGTGCCGTTCGGATCGTTCGTCCAGGTCGGCGATGGCATCGAGGGCCTCGTACACATCTCCGAGATGTCGGCCCACCACGTCGAGATGCCCGAACAGGTCGTGACTCCAGGCGAAGAGTTGTGGGTGAAGATCATCGATCTCGACCTCCAACGTCGTCGCATCAGCCTCTCGATCAAGCAGGCGGCCGAAGGCGGCAGCGTCGCGGCCGAGTACCAGGAGCACTTCGGCGAGCACGCATACGACGACGAAGGCAACTACGTCGGGCCGACCGGTGAACACTCCGCCTCCGACGCCGAGGCAGCCTGGGCCGAGTACTACGCGGAATACGGAGACGGAACCGAATCGGGTGAAGCGGCTCCCGCCGCCGAAGGAGAAGCCTCCGCCGAGCCGGATGCCGATCCCACCGAACCCGGCGACGAACCGACCGAGTAGCACCAGCTTCTACTAGTCGTGGTGTGGGGCGTGCCCCGCAGCGCTCTCAGACCAATCCTCAGTTTCACTCAAGTCCCGATCTCGAAGGCCGAAGGAATAGCGAATCCGGGAGCCTAGAGAACGAGGGCCAGTTGTGAGCTCGCGAAGAACCATGATCCTGATCGTTGCAATCGCCGTCGGAGCGTTTGCGGCTTTCGCCGTGTTGAACTACGTGCGCGGCGTAGAGGATGACAAGGACCAAGACGCCGACCTCGCCGAGGTCTACGTCGTGTCCTCCGACATAGAACGGAACACGACGGCCGAGGTGGCCAAGAACGGTTCGATCGAGATCCGTCTGATTCCGAACGAGTTCCGTCCGGCCAATGCGCTCACCGAGCTGAGCCAGATCGAGGGCAAGGTCGCGCTGACCGACCTTCCGGCCAACCAGGTGTTGGTGGCGGGCAACTTCGTCGATCCACAGTCGGCGACACTATCGTTCTCGGAGTTGCTCACCGGCGACATGACGTCGATCGCTCTGCAGTTCGACCAGGTGCGAGGCATGGGCGGCTTCCTGTCGCCCGGCGACACGGTCAACATGTATGTCAAATATGACGGCGTCGAGCTCGATCCCACGGGTGAGGCGAGCGAAGAGGAGCAGCAGCAGCTCAGCAAGATCGAGGACAACCTGCCGTATCCCGAGCCCGTCCGCACGCTGTACCAGGGTGTGAAGATCCTCTCGGTCGGCACGCAGCTTCAGCTCCTTCCGGGGCAGGCGCCGGCAGACCAGGGCCTCCAGCAGAACAACGCCGGCATCATCATCTTCGCCGTGCCGCCCGAGGCGGCCTCGAGGATTCTGTCCGTGCCGCTGTCCGACATCTATCTGTCACTCGTCCCGGACGACTATGAGCCTCGTCCGCTCGACTCGGTCATCGTGACCGGCGAGAACGATCCAAGCGCCGTGTTCCCCGGCGAGGACGGCCTCCAGCTCACCCCATATGGTCCCGACGGCTACGACGCCTACGTCGACGCTGCCGAGCCCGGTGCGGGTCGCAACGGTGGCGGCGGCAAGGGCAACGGCGGCGGTAACGGTGGCAACGGTGGTGCCGGAGCCGGCGAATCCGAAGAGTCGAGCGCACCTGAAGGCGGGGCATCCGAAGAGGTAAGCAACGAGTCCGAGGGCGGCTGACGTGTCAACGTTCTTCGCGGACGAGGAGAGCTCGTGGCAAGACGACTCGATCTCGTTCGACTTCGAGTCGGGCGGGCCGCCGGCGCCCAGCGGTGAATCCGCTGGAGCCGGAGTCCAGCCTGGCGGGGACCTACCGGTTCCCGCTACGGGAGCGACACCGAGCGTGGCCTTCGCGGTTGCGGTCGTAGATGCCGATCCCCATACCCAGCAAGGACTCGCCGGACTCCTCGGCGAAGGCGTGTCGGTCTTCGGCTCGCTCGAGGAGTTGGGTGGTCGTCTCGGCCGCACACCGGTCGTCGCCGTGCTCGGCCCATCGCTGTGCACCGACGCCGACCTCGCCACGGTCGACCAGATGCTGCACACTCACCGTGAGCTTGGAGCGATCCTGGTTGCGAACGAGCTCTCGACGGCGCTGTTGCAGCAGGCGCTTCGTGTCGGAGTGCGCGATGTGCTCGCCATGCCGGTCGAGACGTCCCAGTTGGTCGAAGCAGTGCAACGGGTCGCAGCCGGACTCTCGGTCGCTCCTTCCGAAGGATCGCCCGGCGCGATCGGATCCGCAGACGAGGACCGGGGCAAGGTCGTCACGGTCTTTTCGACCAAGGGCGGCGCAGGCAAGTCGGTCATAGCGGCGAACCTCGCGGTTCTGCTCGCGGAGCGCAGTGCCAAGCCGGTGTGCTTGGTCGACGCCGACCTCCAGTTCGGAGATATCGCCGTCATGCTCAAGCTGGCGCCTCAGCACACGATCGTCGACGCGGTCGGTTCGCTCGACCGTCTCGATATCCCGATGCTCCAGAGCTTGCTGGCGACCCACGAGGGGTCGGGTCTGTTGATTCTGCCCGCGCCGCTCGAGCCAGCGTTCGCCGATCAGATCGGCGCATCGGAGATGGTTCAGATCGTCGAGACGCTACGACGCTTCTGCAGCCACGTGATCATCGACACCCCGGCGTACTTCAACGACGTCGTGCTCGGGCTGATCGAGACCTCTGACGACGTGTTGCTCGTCGCAGGCATGGACATCCCGAACATCAAGAACGTCAAGATCGGGCTCCAGACGCTGCGATTGCTCAACACGCCCATGGAGAAGCTCCGTCTCATCCTCAACCGGGCGAATTCGAAAGTGAAGCTCGACGTCAGCGAGGTCGAACGCACCCTCCAAGTGAACGCCGATTCGCTGATCCCGTCCGACGTGGTCGTGCCGCAGTCGGTGAACAAGGGCATACCCGTCGTACAGAGCTCGCCCAAGTCGGGTGTGGCGAGAGCGTTGAACGAGCTCGCCGACCTGTTCATTCCCGTCGACGCCAAGCGTCGTCGCCGCTGATTACCGAAACCCAGGAGCAACCGTGTCTCTCTACAAGCGACTCCACGAAGTGCAGGGGCCCGAGTCGGGCGACGCGCCGGCCGAAGCAGCCGCCGCGCCGATCGGACGCGACCCGAAGATCGATGGACTCCGTCACCGAATCCACCACTCGCTGATCGAGGAGCTCGGTCCGGTCCTCTACGACACGAACCTCAGCGAGGACGAGCTTCGCACCCAGGTGCACGATCACCTGCGCACCGCGATCGCCCAGGAACGCGTTCCGCTGTCGGCGACCGACAAGGCGCAGCTGATCCAGGACGTGGCCGACGACATCCTCGGCTACGGACCAATCGACCGTCTGCTCAAGGACGAGTCGGTCAGCGAGGTCATGGTCAACGGACCAGAGCAGGTCTACGTCGAACGCAACGGCCGAATCGAGCTGGATCGCTCGGTCGTATTCGTCGACGAGGGTCACCTTCGTCGCATCATCGACAAGATCGTGTCGCAGGTCGGCCGTCGCATCGACGAGTCGACTCCGCTGTGTGACGCCCGTCTTCCCGACGGATCCCGTGTCAACGCCGTGATCCCGCCTCTGGCGGTCGGGGGGCCGTTTCTGACCATCCGTAAGTTCTCGGCCGACCCGCTACAGATCGACGACTTGATCCGGTTCGGCACGCTCAACGCACACTCGGCCCGGTTCCTGCAGGCATGCATCGTCGGCAAGCTCAACGCAATCGTCTCCGGTGGTACCGGTACCGGTAAGACGACGACCCTGAACGTGTTGTCTTCGTTCATTCCGAGCGACGAGCGCATCATCACCGTCGAGGATGCGAAGGAGCTCCAGCTCAACCAGGAGCACGTGCTTTCGATGGAGACCCGCCCGCCCAACATCGAGGGCAAGGGGGAGATATCGATCCGTGACCTGGTCAAGAACTCGCTGCGTATGCGCCCTGACCGCATCGTCGTCGGTGAGTGTCGTTCCGGCGAAGCGCTCGACATGTTGCAGGCGATGAACACCGGCCACGACGGATCGCTGACCACCATCCACGCCAACAGCCCCCGAGATGCCCTGGCACGCCTCGAGACGCTGACCTTGATGGCGGGCTACGACCTGCCCGTGCGGGCAATCCGTGAACAGATGGCTTCAGCGGTCGATCTCATCGTGCAGATCGGGCGTCTCCGTGACGGCTCTCGCCGTATCGTCGCAATCACCGAAGTGCAGGGCATGGAGGGCGACGTCATCACGCTCCAGGACGTGTTCACGTTCGACTTCAGCGCCGGTGTGGACGAACACGGTCGGTTCCGTGGCCAACTCCAGGCGACCGGTGTGCGTCCCAAGTTCACCGAGAAGCTCGCCGATCTCGGCATCCGCCTCGGACCCGAGGTGTTCCAGCCGGACACCGGAGGCATGAAGGCGGTGACCCGGTGAAGAAGCTCACGCTGCTCGTCGCGGCGGTGCTGGCGCTGCTCGTCGCAGCGCTTCCCGCAGGCGCGCAGGAGGAAAACCCGCTACCGAGCGAGCCGATCGTTCTACAGGTCGACGCGACCGATGCCGAGATGTCGCTCGTCATCCGCGCCGACGCGTCGCCTGACGTCGACGCGAAGGTCAACGGCGCCGACGCAGAGGGTCTGTCGACGATTCCGATCTCGGCCGACTCACGCGTGCCCCAGGTCGCCATCGTGCTCGACACGAGCGAGACGACCGACGACGACGTCGACGCACGCGATGCTGTCCGGTCGGCAGCCGCATCGCTGACGAGCACGATCCGCCAGGGCGAAGAGATGGCGGTCGTATCCACGGGTGGCAGGTCCGAGGTCGAACAGGGCTTCACGTCAGACTCCGCTCGGCTGACTTCGGTTGTCACCGAAGGATCGGCCGCAGGCGGCCGCAACGCGGTCTGGGAAACCGTGTCTCGAGCGGCCAAGCTCTTCGAGGATGACCGCGCGATCAACGACATCGTCGTCTTCGTCGGTTCGGCCGATGAGGCATCCGATGTCACGTCTGTCACCGCGCGAGGCGATGCGATCACCGCCAGCGCTCGAGTCCACGTCATCGCCTTCGGCGACCATACGAACGAAGAATCGCTCGCGGAGCTCGCCACCGCTACCGGTGGGTCGTTCCAGAAGACCGCACGGGTCGATGAGGCGGTCGAAGCCGCTGAAGCTCTCCGTAGCGAGTTCGACAACACCTTCGTGACCCAGTTCACGACCACCGGCGTCGACGAGGGCAGCAAGCTCGTTCTCACCATCGACGGCCAGACCCAGGACCTCGGCTATATCTCAGGCTCCGTCTCGACGGGCAAGATGCTCGAGCCCATCGAAGCGGCTAGCACCTCGTCGGGATTCCTCACGGGAACCACAGCGCTGGTCATCGGCGTGATCCTCATCGCGGTCGCGATCGGCCTGTTCGTGTACGCGACGGGATCACTCGTCGGCGACGATGCGAGCCTCAACTCTGTCCTCCAGCCGTACGCCGAAGACGGCCCCGTATCGGGGAGGAGCGACGACAGCGCGTTGATGAACAGCGCGATCTTCCAGCGGGCTGTCGAGATGACCGAGAACATCGCCGAGAACCGCGGCATCCTCGAGCGGGTCGAAGGCATGCTCGAACGCGCCGACATGCCACTGCGCGCGGCCGAAGCGCTGACGTTCTACTTCGGCATCGTGGTCATCACGGCGCTGGGTGGCCTCCTGGTCGGTGGATCGCCGATTGCGGCACTCGTCGCCCTCGTTCTGGGCGCCATCTTGCCGCCTGCATTCGTCAACTTCCGAGCCAGTCGCCGC
This sequence comes from Acidimicrobiales bacterium, assembly GCA_965216815.1. Lineage (GTDB taxonomy): Bacteria > Actinomycetota > Acidimicrobiia > Acidimicrobiales > SHLQ01 > JADFOM01. Next base: position 2,547,364 of record OZ244202.1, read on the forward strand.
CGCAAGGCCTTCCTCTCGCAGCTGCCGACCACGCTCCAGCTCCTTTCGAGCACACTCAAGGCGGGCTATTCGTTCATGCAGGGTGTCGAGGCCACGTCCCACGAGGTCGACGACCCGATGGGAGAAGAGCTCAGGCGAGTCGTGTCGGAAGCTCAGCTCGGCCGTCCTCTCGAGGACGCGCTCGAAGCATCGGCGGATCGTATGGGAAGCCCCGACTTCGAATGGGCGATCCTCGCCGTGCGGATCCAGCGGGAGGTCGGCGGCAACCTCGCGGAACTGCTGCTCACCGTCGCGGAGACCATGCAGGCACGTGAGCGCCTCCGCCGCGAGGTCAACGCACTCACCGCCGAGGGCCGAATAAGTGCGATCGTGCTCGGCATCCTTCCGATCGGCCTCGGCTTCGCCATGTGGGCCATCAACCCCGACTACATCAGCACCCTGTTCACCGAGACCGTCGGCAACTTCATGCTCGGCGGCTCGATCGTCCTCGCCGGCCTCGGCTTCGCGTGGATGAAGAAGATCGTCGACATCGAGATCTGATGGCGACGAGGCAAACGCGGAGGACCTGAAGATGGACATCCCGATCGAATTCGCAGTCATCGGCGTCGCCGTCTGCGTGTCGCTTCTCGTGTGGTCGTTCTTCGCTAACGCCGAGGAACGTTCGGTTGTTCGCGAGTCGCTCAAACAGCTGGACGGCTACGAGACCGAAGCCGTTGGTGCCTCCCAACGTGAGGCGGAGCTGCTCAACCCGTTCGCTGAGCGTGCGGTTGCTCCAGTACTGGGCAAGCTAACCGAGCTAGGACGACGGTTTACGCCCGTCGGCTACGTCGAGACGGTCCGCCACAAGCACACGCTTGCCGGCATAGGGTCCGAACAGGCGGTCGACAGGTTCATGGCGATCCGTGTCATCACCGTTGCGCTGATACCCGTCGCGTTCTACCTGTGGTTCGGAATGGGATTCCTCGGCTTGAGTGGCATAACCCAGCTCGGGGCTTGCGGCGCCACGATCCTGGGCCTCGTCCTCGGACCCGACGCGATCCTCAACCGGAAGGTCGAGGCGCGCCAGACCGAGATTCGCCTCCAGCTCCCCGACGTCCTCGACATGCTCGTCATCGCAGTCGAAGCCGGTCTGGGTTTCGAACAGGCGCTCGACCGCACGCTGCACGCCGTACCCGGTGCTCTCTCCGACGAGTTCACCCGCATGATCGGCGAGACCCGAGCCGGAGCCAGTCGCGCCGAAGCGATGAAGGCGATGGAGGGACGTATCGACGTGCTCGAGGTGAGGCAGTTCGTGCTCGCCATCCTTCAGGCTGACACGTTCGGTGTTTCGATCGGTCGGGTGCTGCGCACCCAGGCCGACGAGATGCGAGTGAAGCGCCGGCAGCTTGCCCAGGAGCGGGCACAGAAGGCACCGGTGAAGATGCTCATTCCCATGGTGTTCTGCGTGTTCCCCGCCCTGTTCGTGATCATCCTCGGACCGGCGATGATCTCGATCTCGCGGAACTTCTAGAGTCGCGAACGAGATCGTCATGGCCGTCGCCACGACCGCCGGAGACTCCCAACACCGACAAGACGACTCGTTCGAGCGCGATGCGGCAGGAGCCGACCTGCTGCGCCGTCCCGAGTTGGTCTCGGTCTTCGCAGTGCTGGCCGTCGGGTGTTCCGCGCTCATCGGATTGCGGGCGATCAACGACAACAGCTTCCTCACCCACCTGGCGACGGGCGAGCTGATACTCGACAGCGGATCGGTGCCGACCGCAGACCCGTACTCGTACACCTCAGGTGGAACCGAGTGGGTGGTGCAGAGCTGGCTGGCCTCGTTGGTCTATGGCGTCGTCGACCAGGCCTTCGGCGCGACGGGACTGAGGGTGCTGATGGGCCTTCTCACCGCCGGTCTCGGCTGGATGTCGTGGCGGCTCACCGCGGCGACCGACCTCGTCGTGGTCAGAGCGGCTGCGCTCGCAGCGACCCTGGTCGTCGGCGGCGCTATGTGGAGCGAGCGGCCGCTGCTGTTCGGTCTACTCGCATTCGGCGCGACGCTTATCTGTCTGACCGAAGAGCGCTCTCCGTGGTGGATCGTTCCGCTGTACTGGCTCTGGGTGAACACGCACGGCTCATATCCGCTCGGGCTCGTGCTCATCGGTGCGGTAGTCGTCGGGCGGCACCTCGACCGCCTGGAGGCATCCGCTGCGGTTCGGCTCGGACGGTTGGCCATCGTCGGCATCGCGGTCGGTGGCCTCCTCAACCCCTACGGCCCGAAGATCCTGACCTTCCCGATACGCCTTCTCGGTCGCTCCGAGACGTTGAGGTACATCCGGGAATGGCAGTCGCCCGACTTCAACCTGACATGGACGAAGGTATTCGCCGCCCTTGTGCTTGGCGCGGTCGCCGCGCTGATGCTTCGCACGGCGTGGCGCTTCGCGGTCCCGCTTGCTGTGTTCTTCGGAGCGGCTCTGCTCGCGACGCGCAACATCGGTCTCGCAGCGTTCGTTGCGCTGCCGGCGATCGCGTTTGGCTTCGGCAGCGGGGACTCGTCGCGACCGAAACCCGAGCCGCGAATCGCCCTGCTGCCCGTCGCGCTCGCTGTTGCGCTCGGGGCGGTCGGCGTCATCTCCCTCGGGGGCCCGAACTACTCGGTTGCGAGGTACCCGGTCGAAGCGGTCGACTGGTTGGAGGGCGAGGGCCTCAGAGACGGCGAGTTCCGCCTCGCGCACAGCGATGTGGTCGGCAACTATCTCACCATCGCCTACGGCGACCAGGCCAGGGTGTTCATCGACGACCGCTTCGAAGTGCACTCCGATGAGGTCATCGAGGACTACATCGTCTTGCGCGACGGAACCGCCGAATGGGTGTCGGTGCTCGAACGCTGGGACATCGACGCTCTGCTCTGGGACCGCAACGCTGCACTGCCCCAACTCGCCGGAGCAGAACTCGGCTGGACCGCCGAGTACACCGACGAGGACTGGACGATCGTGTGCCGACCGGGGAGCTGCCCGTGATCGACCTCGAGACCTCCGACGACACGAGCCTTCGCGCGAGCGTTCACCGTCTGCGCGACACCACGAGTCACAGGAAGCGTTCGTGGATGCGGCCCCTCGCCAGGGTCGGGCGAGGCGGCGACGGCTCCGAGATTCGCGACCTCATGGTGCGCGACGGCAAGCTCGAGCGCGGGAGCCCCTTCGCCCCTGCGGCCAGCGCGCTCACCTGGGGTACGACAGCCGTCTCGATCGGGTTGGCGCTCGATGGCCTGCGAGAGGGTGACATCGGGACCCTCGCATGGTGTGTGGTTTTCGTCGGACTGAGTGTCTATCGCACGGTCAGCCCGACAGCGTTCAACGACGATCAGGCCGGCGTGGTCCGCATCATCCTCGAGGCGGTCGTTCCCGCTCTCGCAGTCGTCATGACCGGTGGCTTCACCTCGCCGTTCTTGGCGACGTTGATCACACCGGTGGCGATCGCCGGCTTCATCGGGGGTTTCGCGTTCGCGTTCCGCGTGGGCATGTCAGCCAACGTCGGTGTGCTCCTCGGCGTCGTGCTGAGTGGCACGTTCGAGAAGGACGACCTCCAGCTGGCGATCCAATGGACGGGAATTCTCGTGCTGGTCGCCTTCATCTCCGGCTGGTCACGCCGCATATCCGGCGAGGCGGACCGTCAAAGGTCGCTCGCCCTCGACCGGGTCGAGAGGTTGTCCGATGCGAACGCGTTGCTGTTCAGCCTCCACCGAGTGGCCCAGAGCCTCCCCGAATCGCTCGACCTAGCGGACGTGCTCGATACGACGGTGACGCGCCTGCGGGGGCTGTGCGAGTTCGATGCCGTGACGATCATGCTCTTCGACGAGACCGACGCCGCCTGGGAGGTCGTGCGCCGTGAGGGCCTCACGCTGCCGCTTAGGCTCGGACCCACCGATCTGCCGGTAGGGCTCAAGCAGGCGATCGCCGACAACAGCCTCATCGAGGTGTCCGAGCACGCCGACGAGGGCCACGGGCTGATGGCGGGCGCGCAGTCGGGTCTCTACAGCGTGCTTCCGGCGCGAGGATCGCTGATCGGGCTTCTGGCGCTCGAACACCGATCTCCGAACGCTTTCACTCGACGTGACGTCGAGCTGCTCAACGGATTCATCGAACCGCTCGCGCTGGCGATCGACAACGCCCGGTGGTTCTCCCGACTGCGCACCGTCGGAGCCGATGAGGAACGGACCCGCATCGCCCGAGATCTCCACGACCGGATCGGACAGTCGCTGGCCTATGTGGCATTCGAGCTCGACCGGCTCGCCAACAGCTGCGCCAGTGGCGAAGAGGTCGCCTCGTCGGTCGAGCAGCTTCGCGGCGACGTCCGGAACGTGATCGGCGAGGTCCGCGACACGCTGTACGACCTACGAACCGACGTCAACGACGAGAACGACCTGCCGACGACGCTGCGCGCCTTCGCCGACCGGATCGAGGCTCGCAGCGACATCGAGATCACGATCGACGCCCAAGACGCCGATCGCCTGCCCATTCTCCAAGAACGCGAGATGTGGCGTATCGCCCAGGAGGCGATCGTCAACATCCAGAAGCACGCCCAGGCCGAGCACGTGCAGGTGAGCTGGCTGTGCGAGGAGGGCGACGCGGTGCTGACGATCACCGACGACGGGAACGGGTTCGAGGTCGGCACGGACGGCCGATCCGATTCCTACGGAATCATGGGTATGCGCGAGCGTGCGGCCAGCATCGGTGCCAGGTTCGATGTGTCGAGCACGCCAGGCAGCGGCACGACGGTCCGCTGCGTCCTCGGCCTGTAGGGATTTCTGAACCTCAAAGCGCGCCTGGGCGTCGTGAAGGGTTCAGAGATCTCTTCGTAGGTCGGATTCCCTAATCAGGGCGGGTCGTCGTGCCGATGGAGTGCAAACGAATCGAGTGGGGACAGGAAACCATGACGATCAGATTGATGCTGGCGGACGATCACCAACTCCTGCGTGAGGGTCTCAGCCGTTCGATGAGCGACGAAGGATTCGACGTCGTCGCGCAAGCCCGCGATGGAGCCGAAGCGGTAATGCTGGCGCGCCAGCACCGACCCGACGTCGTGTTGATGGACGTGACCATGCCCGAGCTCGACGGAGTCGAGGCTTGCCGGCAGGTCCGCGACATCGCACCTGAAACCCAGGTCGTGATGCTGACTATGCACGCCGACCAAGAGGTGCTCGCCTCTGCGATCCGTGCCGGTGCGACCGGCTACTTGGTCAAAGATTGCTCGACGACCGAGATCGCATCTGCCGTTCGCATGGCCGCCGCAGGCGACACCGCCCTTTCGCCACAGCTCGCTGCAAGCATGCTCAACGAGGTGCGCCGCCTCGACCGCCCCCAACAGGAGGAGCGCGTCGTCACCAAGCGCGAAGAAGAGGTGCTGCAGCTCATCGCCGACGGGTGTTCGACCCCTGAGGTCGCCGAGCGCCTCTACATCTCACAGAAGACGGTGAAGAACCACCTCGCGTCGATCTATCAGAAGCTGGACGCCCGCGACCGAACCCAGGCGGTTCTCGCCGCGGTTCGCATGGGAATCGTTCACCTCGACTGAACGAGCCGGTCCCACGGGCCCATCATTTTGGGCCGAATTCCCTATTAGGGAGCGTGGGGGGCCGACCGATACATCAAGGGACAGCACAAATGGAGAGGCCAAGTTGGCTGATCCACAAACCAATGGAGTCCAAACCAATGAAGACCTCTTTCGATTTCCTCAGCACCTGGATCAAGGCGCACATCGACGATGAGCGTGGTGCCTCCCTCGTGGAGTACGCACTGCTCGTTGCTCTGATCGCAGTCGTCTGCATCGCCGCCGTTCAGGCGCTCGGTAACGCAGCCAGCGACAACCTCTCCGAGGTCAGCTCGGCGATCCAGTAGTACCAGCACCCGTACGAGTACCCGAGTGGGGGGCGCTTCGGCGCTCCCCACTCGGCGTTTTGCCGCGCTTCCGGCGAAATTGAGAGTCTCAGCATCGCCATGCGCGGCTCATCCTCTCAATTTCACTGAAGTGGGGAGTAGGGTGTCGCTCCGTGGCTGAATTCGGCCTTACGGGCGGCATCGGGTCCGGCAAGAGCACGGTGTGCGAGATGCTGGCGGCACTGGGCGCTGCCATCATCGACGCCGACCAGATCGTGAAGTCTCTGCAGGCACCCGGCGAGCCGGTGTTCGAGGCGATGGTCGAGGAGTGGGGTGACCGCATCGTTGCCGACGACGGCACGCTCGACCGAGGTGCGGTCGCAGACATCGCCTTCTCCGACGAAGACCAACTGAAACGGTTGAACGAGATCGTGCACCCCGCTGTCGGCAAGGAGATGGCGGCGAGGCGTGAGGCGGCCATCGAGGGAGGCATGCCGATCGTGCTCGACATCCCTCTCCTCGTCCGCCCTGGGGAGACCGAGCTCGCCGACCAGTATGAGGGCCTCGCCGGCATCATCGTCGTCGACGTCGCCGTGGAGGTTGCACTCGACCGACTCGTGCAGTTTCGCGGGTTCAGCCGCGAGGACGCCGAGGCACGCATGGCGAACCAGGCGACCCGCGAGGAGAGGCTCGCGTACAGCGACTTCACCATCGACAACTCGGGTGATCTCGTGTCGCTCTCCGCTCAGGTCGATCGTTGCTGGGCGTGGATGCAGGCGCGTCTCGACGCGACGTAGCGATTCGCCTGTCACAGGGCATCTGTAGAGTGCAGGCGATGGGTCAGCGCGTCGTGCCGTTCAAGGTGCACTCCGATTTCGAACCGGCCGGCGATCAGCCGGATGCCATCGCCGCGCTCAGCGAAGGGATCGAGCGCGGTGACAGGTTCCAGACGCTGCTCGGCATAACGGGCAGCGGCAAGAGCGCAACCATGGCGTGGACCATCGAGCAGGTGCAGAGGCCGACGCTGGTGATCGCGCCCAACAAGGCACTGGCAGCACAGCTCGCAAACGAGCTCAAGGAGTTCTTCCCCGAGAACCGGGTCGAGTACTTCGTGTCGTACTACGACTACTACCAGCCCGAGGCATACATGCCCTCGACCGACACCTTCATCGAAAAGGACAGTTCGGTCAACGACGAGATCGACCGTCTGCGCCACTCTGCGACGTCGGCGCTGCTGACCAGGCGCGACACGATCGTCGTCGCTTCGGTGTCGTGCATCTATGGCCTGGGGGCGCCCGACGAGTACGAGACGAAGCTGTTGCTCGTCCAGGTCGGCTCTCAACGCGATCAGCGCGACATCCTCCGCCAGCTCGTCGACATGCAGTACGAACGCAACGACATGAACCTCGTACGCGGGAAGTTCCGCGTGCGCGGCGACACAATCGAGGTGCACCCCGCGTACGACGAACACGCCATACGCATCGAGATGTTCGGCGACGAGGTCGAACAGATCACCGTCGTCGACCCGGTCACCGGCGAAAGGGTGCGTGACACCGAAGAGCTGATCGTCTTTCCCGCGACCCACTATGCGGCGAGCGAAGAACGGTTGGCGGCAGCGATCAAGCGCATCGAAAAGGAGCTGCAAGAGCGCCTCGCCAAGTTCGAGGACGAAGGCAAGTTGCTCGAGGCGCAGCGTCTCCGCATGCGCACCGAATACGACCTAGAGATGATGGCCGAGGTCGGGTTCTGTTCTGGGATCGAGAACTACTCCGCGCACATCGACGGCAGGTCGCCGGGAGAAGCCCCGTACACGCTTCTCGACTATTTCCCCGACGACTTTCTGATCGTCATCGACGAATCGCACGTGGCAGTTCCACAGCTTCACGGTCAGTACGAGGGCGACCGGAGCCGCAAGGACACACTGATCGAGCACGGCTTCCGCCTGCCCTCAGCAGCCGACAATCGGCCGCTGCGTTTCGACGAGTTTCTCGAACGGGTCGGCCAGTGTGTGTTCTTGTCGGCGACGCCAGGAGACTTCGAGGTCGGCAACTCCGCACAAGTTGTCGAACAGATCGTCCGACCCACAGGCCTCGTCGACCCAGAGGTGATCGTCAAGCCGACCAAGGGCCAGATCGACGATCTGATGGCTCTCATAGAAGACCGCGTGTCGCGCGATGCCAGGGTTCTCGTCACGACGCTGACCAAGAAGATGGCCGAGGACCTCACCGACTACCTGCTCGAGCTCGGCGTGCGTGTCCGCTACCTCCACAGCGAGGTCGACACCCTCGCCCGCATTGAGATCCTACGCGACCTTCGGCTGGGCGAGTTCGACGTTCTCGTCGGCATCAACCTCCTGCGCGAGGGTCTCGACCTGCCCGAGGTGTCGCTCGTCGCGATTCTCGACGCCGACAAGGAGGGTTTCCTGCGCAGCGAAACATCGCTCATACAGACGATCGGTCGGGCGGCCCGCAACGTCGACGGTCAGGTTGTCATGTACGCCGACGTGGTCACCGATTCGATGCAGCGAGCAATCAGCGAGACGATGCGGCGCCGCGGCGTGCAACAGGCCTACAACGAGGCCAACGGCATCGACCCGCAGACCGTGCGCAAGGCGGTCACCGATATCCTTGCGATGATCCGTCCAGCCGACGACAACGTGCCCGTACCCGACCTGTCACGCGTGCGGGAGGAGAGGCGCAGCGACTTCGGCGACCTGCCGGGCGATGAGCTCGAGCGGCTCATCCGAACCCTCACCGAGGAGATGCACGACGCCTCGGCCGACCTGCGTTTCGAGTACGCCGCCCGCCTTCGCGACGAGATCAAGGACCTGAAGCGAGAGCTCCGAGAGGTGAGCTGATTCTCAGAACACCCGGCGGGGTGCCGATGGGGAGCGGTGAGTCTCTCGCAGGACACCGCGATGCGCGCCGCCGAGCGTTGGTGGGCCCCGCTGACCCGGCCGCTGTTCGCGGGCCTGGTGCTGATGATCGCCTTCTTCGCTCTGTCGCTGCCCAACGACGCGGCTGGGTTTCTCGGTACCGACACTGGCGGCAAGGTCGCGACCCTCGAGACGATCGACGAAACGGGGACCTTCGACCTCGATGTCGGATACTGGGCGGCCGATGTCGACCCCGAGGGCGAGATCCATCCTTTGTGGTTCACGTCGCAGTTCGACGACAAATGGGTTCAGGTGACGACGTTGCCGTTGATCGTCATCGCCGCACCTTTGTACGCGGTGGGTGGCTACGAGCTCGTGCTGGTTCTGCCGATGCTCGGCGGAGTCGCCGCTGCGTTTGCGGCGCGTGCGTTGGCCCGTCGCGTCGGTGACGGCACCGGCTGGACGGCGTTCTGGCTCACCGGTCTGGCGAGCCCTGTCACGATCTACGCGCTCGACTTCTGGGAGCACACGATCGGGTTGGCACTGATGGCATGGGGCGCCGTCGCGCTGCTCGACGCCGTCGATGATCGCAGCTACCGGGTTCCGTTGGTCGCGTTCGGCGCAGCGTTCGGCTTGGCCGCGACGATGCGTACCGAGGCGCTGGTCTATGCCCTCGTGGCTGGACTCGTGTTGATCTGGCCGCTCGTCAGGTCCGGACAGCTGCTGCGCGCCGCAGGAGCCGGTCTGCTGTCGGGCATCTCAGCCGTGGCCGTCCTCGTCGCGAACGCACTCCTCGAAATCGCGGTTCTCGGCTCGACGCTGCGGTCCGGGCGGGCGGCGTCGGCCGCATCGAGCGGCGGGGGAGGGGGAGACGAGCTGACCGAACGCGTCAAGGAGGGCACGCTGACGCTCTTCGGGGCACGCGCGTCCTTCGAGCTCATCTCGTACGTGGTCGGTGGCGCAATCGTCGCTCTGATCGTGGCGGGTGTTGTCCTCGCCCGTCGCGACCGGTCCGCATCGCGCCGCTACGTCGGGTTCGCAGGACTGCTGCAGCTTTCACGTCTCCTGTCGGGGCTCGGGTTTGTCCCAGGAGCGTTGACCGCGGGTCCGACGTCGGCCTTCGGCCTCGGAGTCGCCGTCGAGGGATCGGCGGGTCGTTCGGGCCACCGGGGCCGCCTGATCGCGATAGCCCTCGGCTCGCTACCGCTCGTGTGGGCATTCCAATACCAGGGCGGCGCGCCACCTCAGTGGGGAGGCCGATATGTCCTGCTCAGCGGGTTGCTGCTGGGCGTCCTGGGTGCGGGCTGGCTCGCTCGCGCAGATCGCTGGATGAGCGCCGCAGGTGTGGCTCTTGCGGTCGTCGTCACGTTCAGTGGCGTGGCCTGGGCGTGGCAGCGAACCAACGGAGTCGCTGATGCGATGAGAACCCTCGCCGACCGACCTGAGGAAGTCCTGGTCAGTGATCTGCACCACTTCTGGCGGGAAGGCGGCGCGTTCTGGGGGCAGACGAACACCTTGACCGTCGTCGACGACTCGGGAAAAGCGCTACTCGATCGGGTTCTCGAAGCGAACGATGTAGAGACGCTCGCCTGGGTGCAGCCGGAGTCGTGGGATGTGCCCGACGTCGCGGGCTACGAGGTGGCGAGCGAGGAGACGATCGCATACCTACCCGGCGTCGACCTCACCGTCACCTCCCTTCGCCGCAGCTGACAACCCGCCCTTTGCTGAAATTTCTGCAGTAGGTCGCGTATGTGAATCACACCGCAGCCAGAACACGGGGGGCGTGTTTCTGGCTGCGGTGCGTCGCGTATGCGCGACCTAATGCAGAAAATTCGGCTCGGCTAGGACCAAACATGTGTTCGGGTTGTCATCGGACGGTAGGGTGTCGCCGTGGCTGAGCGGCTTACCGTCCAAGGTGCACGGGAGCACAACCTGTGCGACGTCGACATCGAACTTCCCCGCGACAAGCTGGTTGTGTTCACGGGCCTTTCGGGTTCGGGCAAGTCGTCGCTTGCCTTCGACACCATCTACGCCGAGGGTCAGCGGCGCTATGTCGAATCGCTGTCTGCGTATGCCCGGCAGTTCCTTGGGCAGATGGACAAGCCCGACGTCGACTTCATCGAAGGCCTGTCACCCGCGATCTCGATCGACCAGAAATCGGCGTCGCGCAACCCGCGCTCGACGGTCGGGACCATCACCGAGGTCTACGACTACCTCCGGTTGCTGTTCGCTCGCATCGGCGTTCCGCACTGTCCGAACGACGGGGCGGTCATCGCGCGTCAAACGCCGCAGCAGATCGTCGACCGGGTGTTGGCTCTCGAGGAGGGCACACGGTTTCAGGTGCTCGCTCCGGTCGTTCGCGGCCGCAAGGGCACCTACGACACGTTGTTGAGCGATCTGCATTCGCAGGGCTACACCCGCGCGATCGTCGACGGCGATCTGGTCGAGCTCGCCGACGCGGACGACGTCGATCTGGCCCGCTACGAGCAACATGACATCTCTGTTGTCGTCGACCGGCTGGTACGCCGCGACGGCATCGAGAACCGGCTGACCGACTCGATGGAGACTGCGCTGGCTCTGGCGGAGGGCCTGGCCGAGGTCGAGATCGTCGGCCGGGAGAGCGAAGACGATGGGCATCTGCTGTCCTTCTCGCAGCACCTGTCGTGTCACGAATGCGGCGAGAGTTTCGGCGAGCTCGCTCCTAGGAACTTCTCGTTCAACTCGCCCTACGGTGCGTGCTCGGCATGTGACGGGCTGGGCACCACGTTCGAGGTCGATCCCGAGCTCGTCATTCCGAACCCCGACCTGTCCATCGACGAAGGGGCAATCGCCCCCTGGGCGGGCGGCCGGAGCCAGTACTTCAGTCGGCTGGTCGAGTCGGTGTGTGCCGATCAGGAAATCGACACAACGGTGCCGTGGAAGTCGCTCGCCGCCAAGAAACGTCGCCTGCTGCTCGAGGGCGGAGTCAAGGACCGCGTGCGGGTTCGCTACAAGAACCGGTACGGCCGGACGCGGTCCTACAACGCCCAGTACGAGGGCGTGCTTCCGTATCTGCGGAGGCGACACCGTGAGTCCGAGAGCGACTCGGCGCGCGAGCAGATCGAGGGATACATGCGCGAGGTCGCGTGCGGAACCTGCGGCGGGGCAAGGCTGTCACCGCTGGCGCGAGCGGTCACCATCGGCGATCACACGATCGACGACATCTGTCGAATGTCCATCGGCGAGGCGGCTAAGGCATTGGCGGGTCTCGATCTGTCCGAGCGCGATCGCATCATCGCAGAACAGGTAGTCAAAGAGATCAACGCTCGCATGGGCTTCCTCCTCGACGTGGGTCTCGACTATCTCAGCCTCGCCAGGTCTGCGGCGACCCTCGCCGGAGGTGAGGCGCAGCGAATACGGCTCGCATCACAGATCGGCAGCGGCCTCGTGGGAGTTCTCTACGTGCTCGATGAGCCGTCGATCGGTCTTCATCAGCGTGACAATCGGCGACTCATCGACACGCTCCTTCGGCTGCGCGATCTAGGCAACACGGTCATCGTCGTCGAGCACGACGAGGAGACGATTCGACTCGCCGATCACGTCGTCGACATCGGCCCGGGCGCCGGAGAACACGGCGGTCGCATCGTGCATTCGGGCACCGTCAAGGGGCTGATGCGATCCCGCAGGTCGCTCACAGGGCAGTACCTGGCCGGCAAGAAGGAGATCCCCGTTCCCCAACAGCGAAGGATGCCGAACGGCGAGTCGCTTGTGGTTCGGGGGGCGAGGGAGAACAACCTGCGTGACATCGATGTGCATTTCCCACTCGGGTGTTTCATCGGCGTCACCGGCGTGTCGGGCTCGGGGAAGTCGACGTTGGTGAACGAGATCCTCCTCAAGTCGCTGATGCAGCACGTGTACGGCTCGAAGACACCGCCCGGGCTGCACAAGGCGGTCGAGGGCACCGATCAGGTCGACAAGGTCATTGCAATCGATCAGTCGCCGATCGGGCGAACGCCTCGTTCGAACCCTGCGACATATACGGGCGTGTTCGACCACATCCGGAAGCTGTTCGCGAAGACACCTGAGGCGAAAGTGCGCGGCTATTTGCCGGGCCGGTTCTCCTTCAACGTGAAAGGCGGCCGTTGCGAGGCATGCACGGGCGACGGCACGATCAAGATCGAGATGCATTTCCTCCCCGATGTGTACGTGCCGTGCGAGCAGTGCAAGGGGAAGCGTTACAACCGCGACACGCTCGAGGTGCTCTTCAGGGACCGCTCGATTTCCGACGTGCTCGAGATGCCGATCGAGACCGGCCTCGAGTTCTTCGGCAACCAGCCGGCGATAGCGCGGCACCTTCAGACGCTCTATGACGTCGGACTCGGCTACGTACGGCTCGGTCAGCCTGCACCGACGCTGTCGGGTGGTGAGGCACAGCGGATCAAGCTGGCGAGTGAGCTCGCGAAACGCTCGACCGGCCACACGACTTACATCCTCGACGAGCCGACCACCGGATTGCATTTCGAGGACATCAAGAGGCTGTTGACCGTGCTCAGCCGGTTGGTCGACCAGGGCAACACGGTGATCGTGATCGAACACAACCTCGATGTGGTCAAGACAGCCGACTGGCTCATCGACCTCGGACCCGAAGGTGGGGTCGGCGGTGGCACCGTCGTGGCCGAGGGCTCTCCGGAGGAGGTCGCGAAGGTCAGCGCTAGCCACACCGGCAGATTCCTCGCCGACCTCTTGACCTGATCTGACCCAACCTGACCTGACCTCAACGGAGCTCAGGGTCAACGTCTCAGGATTTCTGAACCTTCCGGTGCGGTACATGACACCGCACGGTTCAGAAATCTCCAGGGTTGGGGCCTTTTCTGAACCCGAAAGCGCGCCTGGGCGTCGTGAAGGGTTCAGAAATCCTGAATGGTGGCTGAATCCGGGCGGTCGGCGGTCGATGGAACCTCATGGGACCCTCGATGACTGCGGCCGGCGAACGCCTCCAGAGGGAACAGGAATTCCACGACCAAAGATTCAGCGACGACTCGGCTCGCGCCGACGTCGGCCGGTTCTATCGGGTCGCTGGCCCGCCAATTCAGCGATATCAAGAACGCGTCGAGGCGGCCGCGCCCGGAGCACGGCTGCTGGAGTTCGGCTGTGGCGTCGGGTCGAGGGCACACGCGATCGCGCCGATCGCCTCGAGCGTCACGGGAATCGACATCAGCAGCGTGGCGATCGATTGGTCCCAGAACGAAGCAGCCGAACGGAGGCTCACCAACACCACGTTCGTTGTTGCCGATGCCGAGTCGACCGACCTCGAGGCAGGTGGGTTCGACCTCGTGTTCGGCAGCGGCATTCTCCATCACCTCGATCTCGAGGCGGCAATACGAGAGCTCGATCGGCTCCTCTCGGACGACGGGTGCGCGGTCTTCCTCGAGCCGCTGGGTCACAATCCAGCCATCAACTGGTATCGCGGGCGGACGCCTGAGATGAGGTCGGTCGATGAACATCCGCTCTTGATCAGAGACTTGGACTGGATGGCGGAGCGATTTGCTGCCAGTTCGTTCGAATACCACGCGCTTGTCGCCCTCGCTGGTGCCTTTCTCGGCGAGAGCGCTGTAGCCAGAGCGGCGACAGCGATGCTCGAGCTGGTCGACGGCGTCCTGCTCAGCAAGTCGAGCGCGCTTCAGCGCCACGCGTGGATGGTCCTAATTCACCTCCAACGCTGAATCGGGAGCCATATCGGTCGATGGAGTGCCATGGCCGGAATGGGGACTTCGGAGTGTGACGCGTGACGCGCAGGGCTTCGCGGCTCCTGCTGCTCGCGGGAACTGCCACAATCGTGCTCGGGTTGAGCAAGTGGCACGCATCGCAGGTCGCCGACCCTCCCTACGACTTCACCGACTCGTCCCGCTTCGTCTGGTCGATGCTGTACGTGGGCCTGTTGGCGTTTGTGAGCTACGGCGTAGGCCTGCCCGACCTCTACAGGTCGCGACGCGGCATCGTGCTGGCGTCGATCGTTTCCGTCTCGTTGTCGGCTGGTCTCATGGGAGCGGTTCAGCTATTCGCGGGCGAGCCGCTGATCCCGCGCTTCGTTCTGCTCGGCACGGCGATGATCATGGTCCCGTGGCTCTGGATATGCGCCGACCTCGCAGATGACGGCCGCACCCGCGGTGCGGAGCGGGATCGTGTAATCGTCGTCGGCAACTGGGCCGACGCCACCGAACTCTCGGCCGATCTCGAATCCAGCGCGGAGCGTCCCGCCAAGATCGTCGACGTCGTCGACCTCATCGACATGTGGCCGTCGACCAAGTCGACCCGTCCCCTCATCGATGCAGCCGAGGCCGGTGAGGCGACGGTCATCGTGTTGGACCGCGAAGCCCAGGTCGACGACCGCATCGTCGGCCAGGTCGCCGACCTCCACCGCGAGGGCCTCCGAGTGAGAACGCTGTCGCTGTTCCACGAGGAGTGGCTGGGCAAGATCCCGGTAGCCGAGCTCGAACGGGTCTCGCTGCTGTTCGACATCGGCGAGATCCACCGGGCCCGCTACGGTCGTCTGAAGCGGATGGCCGATCTCGCGCTCAGCGCGGCTGTATTGCCTGCGTTTCTCGTCGTCACACCGTTCGTGTGGTTGGGCAACCTCGTCGCAAACCGAGGTTCGCTGTTCTTCCGACAGGAGCGGGTTGGCCACGATGGGAAACCGTTCTCGATCATCAAGTTCCGCACGATGTCCGGCGCCGACACCAAGCGTTGGACCAGCGCAGACGACGAGCGCATCACGTCGTTCGGACGTCTATTGCGTCGAACCCACCTTGACGAGCTACCGCAGGTCGTCAACGTATTGCGCGGCGACCTCTCGTGGGTCGGGCCCCGTCCAGAGCAGGTGCACTACGTCGAGGACCTGCGCGACAAGCTTCCCTTCTACGACGTTCGTCATCTGGTTCGACCGGGCGTGACCGGCTGGGCGCAGGTGAAGTACGGGTACGCCGACGATGAGCACGATGCGCTCGAGAAGCTCCAGTACGAGTTCTACTACCTGCGCCACCAGAGCCTTCGACTCGACGGAAGGATTCTCGCTCGCACCGTGCGATCGCTCGTGGGCCGCGACGGTCGTTGACCCAGACCCGCCTTGCTGAACGTGGCGATAGAGAGGCCGCAACGTCTGATTGAACCTAAGAATGGTGGGGAATGCGGCCGATGTGAACATCATGAACCCCCACAACCGGCGTGGAGTCGCGGGCCACATTTCGTCACTGACGGACGTCAAAATCTCACGATCAGACGTAAGGGATGCTGGAATCTCCTACGTAGTTTCCCGCTGGGGTTCACCGACACAGACCTTTGTCAGAAGAGAGGCAAAAGGCGTTCGCGATCTAGGCATCGGCGTGGATGCTCTCAGCCTGAAACAACCGATCCGCGCTGGAGGAGTCGATGTTGCGTGGCTCCCCGCAAGGGCAGTGCTCGCAGGATTGCTCCGCGCCGCGGTGCACGATCCTCGTCGAACGCTTTCGTTGCTGGCCACTGTGCGTAGCGCTCGCCTGCGCAACGTTCCAGCACTTCTGGTCGCCACAGTCATAGGTCTTGCGTGGAGTGGGTCCGGGCTCGTCACGAAGCACCTTCACAGCCACTTTGGTTGGGTCGCAGGGGCTGCCGCACGGGCGGCGGCGCTGCATGCAGGGGTCGGGTATAGCGTCGTATACCACGCCTTCGATCTCCACACGCATGTACGAGCCGATGGATTCGCGGCGCTGGTCGCTCAATCAGCCGACCAGGCCTTTGTGATCGTCGAGAGTGACATTGAAGTTCTCGAGGCATCCTTCGGAGTCACGCCGGAGTTGTTACGGATGGGAGTAACCGATGAGTGGCTCGAGGCTCCCGTGTCTGTGCGAGCGAACGGTCGACATATCATGTCGGTTGGATCTCTTCTTCCAAAGAAGGGCCATGCTGATCTGATCAGGGCGTTGGCCCTAGCCGAGTCAGATTGGTCGCTCACGATTGTTGGTGACGGCCCTCTCGAATCGGAGCTGCGGTCTCTGATCGACCGGCTGGGTCTTGACGGTCGGGTGACGCTCAAAGGCCTGGTGGAGGAGGACGAGGTTCGTCGACTCCTCGGAACGGCCGACGTCTTCGTTCTTGCGAGCGTTGAGACCGAATCTGGTGACCGCGACGGGGTGCCAGTCGCGCTCATGGAGGCGATGGCCGCTGGTGTTCCGGTCATTGCGAGCGATGTTGGCGGAATTCCCGAACTTGTCGACGGCGCCGGCATCCTCGTGCCACCTGGCCGCGCTGATGCAATCGCCGCTGAGTTGCTTGCGTTGCGAGACGAGGGCCGACGCCTCGAGCTCGCGACCCTTGGCCGTGCGCGAATCGAGCGAGGCTGGACCGTAGACGCAAGCGCCGCACGAGTGGCGCGGCTGACCACTCCAGTGGGCATCTCGGATCGCGTGCCCGGTTCAGGGCCCGACGATCCGAATCGGTCGCATGCGAGGGCTTCGTGAAGGCGTCAAGCGCTCACGCCGCGAAGTTCGAATTTCGCGGTGGCGAGTTCCGTGCGTCGCGCGCGATGGCCGGTTCATTCCTCCTTTCGGACCTCGTCGCGGGGGCATACGAGCACGTTCTCCCCGATGTGGCCAATGGTCGATTGTTGGATCTCGGCTGTGGTGAGGCGCCGTTGCGCCCGCTGTATCGGCACGGTGTTGGCGAGGTTGTATTCGCTGATGTCGAAGTTCGCGATTGCACGCTGAGTCCATTTGTCCGAATCGACGCGGGCCGCGAACTTCCATTCCCCGATTCGTCTTTCGACGTTGTCGTACTCTCCGACGTACTCGAACACGTCGACCAGCCCCATGTCGTCCTCTCGAACGTCGCTCGTGTGCTCCGACCTGGTGGCGCGCTCATCGGGAACACCCCTTTCCTCTACTGGGTCCACGAACAGCCCAACGACTTCTGGCGACCGACTCGGTATGGGCTGGAGCGGGGCCTCGCCAGCGCCGGATTCGACACTGTGTTGGTGACGGTGATCGGCGGAAGTGTAGAGGTGCTCTTCGACGCGGTTGCCAAGCACGTTGCGACCGTGCCGGTTGCTGGCAAGTGGCTCGGCCGAGTTGTCGGCAGGCTAGGGAGCTGGTGGGCGCGTTCATCGGTGGGGCGTCGCCTCGCGGCGAAAACTGGTGAGAAGTACCCGCTCGCACACTTCTTTCTGGCATCGAAGTCAGCAGAGCGGATCTCAAAATGACCGTGCTTCGAGCGGTCACGGCCGTCGCGGCAAGCCGTGGCATCGAGCAGCTCTCCCTCATGGTGGCAGCGCTCGTCGTTGCGGCAGGCTCCGAGCCGAGGGCCTACGCGGGTGCAGCGCTGTTGTTCACAGCGCTGTCTGCGGCATCGACACTCGCCGACGTCGGGACCGGATATCAGGTTCTTCGGGCTCGGAGGCCCGGTATCCCGATCGGCTATTGGAAAACGGTCGGGCCAAGTGTCGGTCTAGGAGTCGCAGCGGCTCTTACCGGCCTGCTCGCCGATGGCACAACCAGGTGGGTCTTGATGTTCGGCGGGCTTCTCTGGGCACTGTCGGCCTGCGTTCAGCTTGCCAGGTCGGCGGCATTGCGAAGCCACAACGAACGCACCGTTCTACACTCCTCGGCCGGCGGTGCGATCGTTCTTGTTGGGCTGGTGGTTTCGTTGCCGTTTGAAGACGCTGCCTTGCTCGCTGGAGCCGCGTTGACGTGCAAGGTCGTCACCGAGCTGATTCTGCTCGTCGGAGTCGTAGAGGTGACGACGAGAAGCGCTGCACAGTCATGGACGGTATTCGCGAACCAGACCTTGAACTTTGCGGCAGCGAACATCGACTACCTGGTGGTCGGTGTCGTTCTCGGCGCGGAGTCGTTTGCTCTGTACGTGCTTGCATTCCGGCTGTCGAGCGGCCTCCATTCGGTTGCGTCGCACACCGTCGTCCGGGTCTGCACGGTGCGGCTTGTCGAACTGGACCCCAACGAGCGCCCCGGCCACCTTCGTCGTTGGGTCGCAGGGCTATTGGCGCTCGGTCTGGTCGGGTCGATCGGGGTTGCATTGGTTGCGCCGCCGATCCTTGAACTCGTTGGGCAATCGTGGTCTGAAGCGGTCGCGCCGGTCCAGGTGTTGGGGCTGTTGTTGCCGCTCCGCCTCGTGCACGGGTTGCTCGGGGCAGGGTTCCTCGTCGATCGCGCCGATGCAACGCTGTTTCGACTCGAGCTGGTCCGGACCGTCTTGTCGACTGCCGTCCTCTTTGGCGCGGCATCGCAAGGCGTGCTTTTTCTCAGCTGGTCCGTCGTCGGGATCGCGGCGATATCTACTGCCGCAACCGCCCTCGTACTTCATGAGCGCACGACCTTGCGGATCCTGAGTTCCGCGTCGGGCATGGCCATCCCACTCGTTGTTCAGGAAAGGACTCCACCCTCATGAGTGACTTCACAGGAATCGTCGAGCTGCCCCGATGTGACGGGGTGGTGGACCGCCGCACCTTCATCCCGCAGCGTGCCGCCGGACAACGTGTTGTGCATCTCGGCTGCGTCGACGAGCATCTCACGGCTGCCCGCGCAGGAACCGGCAACCTCTTGCATGAGGAGCTTGACGCCGTCGCCTCTTCGCTCGTTGGCGTCGACATCTCCAAGCCTGGCCTCGACCTCCTAGGGGAGATCTGTCCGGGATCCTACGTTCATGGTGACGTCGAGCGTCTCGACGAGCTCGAGTTCGACGACTTCGACCTCGTGGTTGCCGCGGAGCTGATCGAACATCTGGGTAGGCCCGCGGCGTTCCTCGGGCATCTTCGGAACCTTCTCGAGAGACACAATGCAGAGGCGATCTTGTCGACTCCGAATGCGTACAGCTGGGCGGCTTTCACGCGTTTTGCCAAGAGTGGGGTAGAAGCCACACACCCGGATCATCGGCTTTGTTACTCGCCTGCCACGCTCGAGGAATCGCTTCGGCGGGCGGGGATCAGACCAACTGAGCGATTCAGTCATGGCTGGCAGCGCGACGGAAGGTCCTTGCGGGCCCGCGCCGTCGGATACGCGGACCGAGTGATCCAGTCGCGTCGGCCTTGGCTGGGCACCGGATTGGTATGGGTGGTCAGGGCCGACTGATTCAGACGGCCCCCGCTAGTTGGGCTGACCGGAACGGTCCTTGCCACTCATCAATCGTCCGCCCGCCGCATGCCTGACGGCCTGTTCGACCGCGCCGACCCACCACGCGCCCGACACGAGGACCGTCGCGGTGGCCGAGACCAGGCGGTGGGTGGCCTTGGCCCTACCTTCGCTACAACGTTCCACAGCCGCCAGCCCAACAACGGCTGTCGCGGCTGCCACGGCGGGCGAACGGCGTGCGATCGCTCCGAGGCCTGCGATGACGAGCGGCGGCGCGGCGAGGAGCGCGAGTTGCCTCTTGGCTGGGCGTTGGTCACCTTCGAGCCAACCGGCGGTCTTCCACCTTCCGAACCGCCGATATTGAGACACGAGCTTGGGCAGGGTCGAGCGCGGCGAGTATCCGACCTCGAGGCTCGGCTCGAACCAGATGGTGTGGTCGGCTCCCAGACGCCTGTTGAGCTCGTAGTCCTGGTTGGTGCGTTGGTTGGGATCCCAGCCGCCGACGGCGCGTACCTCGTCGCTGCGAAAGAAGCCCAGGTAGACCGTGTCGGTTGCGCCGGCCTTCTTCGATCGTCGATAGCGCGCGCCGCCCATCGACACCGGGTTGTTGAGCGCACGCGCTATCCCGGATGCGACAGCTCTCTGGTTTCGAGCGATGCTGCGCTGCGATCCACCGACGACTGCCACCTCGGGGCGAGCTCGCAGAATCGAAACGCAATCGGCGACGTAGTTCGGCGGGATGATGCTGCGTGCATCGACACGGCACAGGTATTCGCCGGTGGCCTCGGTCAGCCCGATGTTGAGGTTCGTCGGCGTCGACGCCTCGGGGTTGTGGAGTGTGATGCACCGATGCCAGCTGGTCTTCTCGAGCTCTCGGCGGGCGACGGTGCGGGTGTCGTCGGTCGACGCTCCGTCGACGACGATGACCTCGAGACGAGACGTCGGGTAGCTCTGCGCGGCGACCGAAGCTATCGCCTCTGCGACATCGTCGGACTCGTTGTGGGCGGGGATGACGACGGAGACGAGAGGGAAGTCACCGACCTCTCCGGGCAAGCGTTCGGATGCTGTAGAGCGCGCAGGGTCAGCGCCGAGGGAACGTGGAAACGACGGGTGACGGTGGTCTGAATCGTCGGGGCTGGCCATTGCGGTCCTTCGCTCGCGAGGTTCGTCTCTCCATCGGTCAGGACCGCTCGTGTCTGAGCAACCAGCGGGCTCAAGATCACTCGATCCGGGTCGACGGAGAAACGATGCGATGGAATCGCAAAGCGCGGATTCAGCGAGCCTGCGCTGCCGCTCCCTTCGGTGATCGCGCTTACCGCGTGCTTCAGCGCCGATTCGGGACACTCGACGGCGACCCGGCGAGCCGGGTCAACCACTTCGTCGACATGATCGAGTGGATCAGCACCAGTGGTGTCGACATCGACGGGTCGAAGGTCTTGGAGGTTGGCACCGGACACAAGCCGACGATGCCCCTCTTGTTTGCTCTGAGCGGCGCTTCTGTCACGACGGTCGACCTCAATCGTAGACTCCAGTGGGACCTCACCGCCGATGTGTTGGCATGGATTCGCGAGCACGCGCACGAAGTCGCAGAGCGGTTGACCGACGGCCTCGCAGACCGATTCGCGGCACGGGTCGGCGAGGTGGATGGCATTGCCGACCCACGGCAATCGTTCGATTCGCTCGGCATCGAGTACATGGCTCCCGGCGACGCGAGGCAGATGCCATTCGGAGACGGCACACTCGATGTGCACTATTCGACGACGACCCTCGAACACATCCCTGAGGACGACCTCCACTCAATTCTGGCCGAAGCGCGCCGCTTGCTCGGACCCGGTGGCATCGCACTGCACTTCGTCGACCTAAGCGATCACTTCGCCCATCAAGACGAATCGATCAGCGAAATCAACTTCCTCAAGTTCTCCGAAGCCGAATGGGCTCGTCTCGCCGGAAACGAGTTCTCATATTGCAACCGGCTCAGAGTCGGAGATTTCGAGAGGCTGATCGGCGAGGCGGGGATGAGGGTCGAGCGTGACGAGCGCTTTGTCGACGAAGATTCGGAACGGACCATCGCCGATGGATTCTCGCTTGACGAGCGGTTCGCGCAGATCGAACCGTCGGAGCTAGCGACAACCGGCTACCGGTTCCTGGCGAGGCCGATCGACGCCGACTAGGTGATGGAGAGCATCCGTTCGAGCGCGACTTTCGACCAGTGCGTCGTATCTTCGTCGACCTCGATCACGTTGACCGGCTTGCCTTCGACGATCGATTCGAGTGCCCACGCGAGATGCGGTGCATCGATTCGGAACATCGTCGAACAAGGGCAGACGAGGGGGTCGAGAGAAACGATGGTCTTGTCGGGGGTCTCGTTCTCGAGACGGTTGACCAGATGGACCTCGGTTCCGATTCCGATCGTCGCTCCCGAAGGGGCGGCGGCCACGGCCTTGATGATGTAGGAGGTCGACCCGACCTGGTCGGCCGTCGCCACGACCTCGTGCGCGCATTCGGGGTGCACGACCACGATGCCGTCGGGGTGTTCGGCGCGGAACGCATCGACGTGTTCGGGACGGAACCGTTGATGTACCGAGCAGTGACCCCTCCACAGCAGCACGCGTGCCGACTTCACCGTCGCCTCGTCGAGCCCGCCGAGGTCGGAGCGCGGGTTCCACAGGGCCATCTCGTCGGGGCCGAAGCCCATGTCGATCGCCGTGTTGCGTCCGAGGTGCTGGTCGGGGAAGAAGATGACGTTCATGTCGTCGCCCTTGGCGAATGCCCATTCGAGCACCGCACGTGCGTTGCTCGAGGTGCAGACAGCTCCGCCGTGCTCGCCGACGAACGCTTTGATCGCCGCCGACGAGTTCATGTAGGTGATCGGCACGTAGCGGTCGATATCGCTCACCCG
The DNA here is from genome assembly GCA_965216815.1 of Acidimicrobiales bacterium. Taxonomy (GTDB): domain Bacteria; phylum Actinomycetota; class Acidimicrobiia; order Acidimicrobiales; family SHLQ01; genus JADFOM01. The sequence continues at coordinate 2,570,083 of OZ244202.1, forward strand.
AGAGATGGTGTCCCAGGCCTCGGTGACCTCATCGATATCGGCCATGTCGGCCATCGAGCAGCCCGCGTTGAGATCGGGAAGGATCACCTTTTGGTCGTCATCGGTGAGGATGTCGGCGCTTTCGGCCATGAAGTGCACGCCACAGAACACGATGTACTTCGCCTCGGGGCGAGCCTGCGCGAGCTTCGCGAGCTTGAACGAGTCGCCTCGGGCGTCGGCCCAACGCATGACCTCGTCGCGCTGGTAATGGTGGCCGAGGATGAAGACCTGATCGCCGAGTGTTTCCTTGGCTGCAGCGATCATGTCGGCAAGCTCGTCGGGGCTGGCCTCGGTGTAGCGTTCGGAGATCGGGCGCTGGATACGCAGCATGTGGACCCTTGCTTCGGGAGCCCCGCTGTCGACCGGTAGGGACAGCCGGGTCGCCTCTCCTACGTGGTCACGTGGCTCGTTGTCACGCCGGTAGTTCCCGGCCGGCGCAGTGTTCATCGTAGTCCAACACCCGACCCCCCGCCGATATTCCGCGGCATCATGGGGGCGTGGTCGAACGTCCCCCTGCCGGAACCATCCCCGACACCGCTGGTTCTTATCAGTTCAAGGACGCCGAAGGGCGGGTCATCTACGTCGGCAAGGCGAAGAACCTGAGAGCGCGCCTGTCGAACTATTTCCAGAGCCCCGGTGTGCTCGCACCTCGGACGCGCCAGATGGTCGAGTCAGCCGCCACCGTCGAGTGGATCCAGGTCGCCAACGAGGTCGAGGCCCTCATGCTCGAGTACAGCCTCATCCAGCGATTTCAGCCGAGGTTCAACGTCAGGTACCGCGACGACAAGTCCTACCCGTTCCTCGCGGTGACGATGGGCGACGAGTGGCCGCGGGCGATGGTCATGCGCGGCTCGAAGCGGAAGAAGAACCGCTACTTCGGGCCCTACGGGCACGCCTACGCCATCAGGGAGACGCTCGATCTCTTGTTGCGAACGTTCCCGATCCGAACGTGTAGCGACAACAAGTTCGGACACCACGAGCGCCTCGGCCGCCCATGCTTGTTGTTCCACATCGAGAAGTGCGCCGGGCCGTGTGTGGGCGAGATCGAAGCCGACGCCTACGCCGAACTGGTCGACGAGCTCTTGTCGTTCCTCGAAGGAGACACCCACGAGGTCGTCGAGCGCCTCGATGCAGCCATGCGCGAGGCCGCGGAGAACCTCGAGTTCGAGCTGGCGGCGCGCAACCGTGACCGACTCGAGAGCGTGCGCAAAGCGATCGAGAAGCAACAGATGGTCGGATCTCGCTCGGAGGACTTCGATGTGGTGGGCATAGCCGACGACGAGCTCGAGGCCGCGGTGCAGGTCTTCTACGTGCGCAAGGGTCGCGTGATGGGACGCCGCGGCTTCATCGTCGACAAGGCTGAGCCACTCAACAAAGCCGAACTAGTGAGCAGGGTTCTCGAGCGTCTCTACTTCGACGAGAATCCTCTCGGCCCACCGAAGATCGTCCTGGTTCCCGAACTGCCTCACGATGTTGCGCTATACGGGGAATGGCTCGAGCACCAGCGGTCGTCGAAGGTCGAGATTCGGGTGCCTCTGCGGGGTGACAAGAGGAAGATCGCGCAGACCGTCACCGAGAACGCGAACGAAACACTCGTGCGGCATCGTCTCAAGCGAGGCACGGATCACAACAGCCGGGCTCGTGCGCTCAACGAGCTACAGGACGCCCTCGGTCTGAAGGACGCTCCGCTTCGCATCGAGTGCTACGACATGAGCCACATTCAGGGCACCGACTACGTCGGGTCGATGGTGGTCGTCGAGGATGGCCTGCCGAAGAAGAGCGATTACCGGCGTTTCAAGATCAACGGGGTCGAGGGCAACGACGACTTCGCGGCGATGGAAGAGGTGTTGACGCGGCGGCTCATGAGCTACCTCGCCGACCTCGACAAACCCGTCGAGGAGAGGTCGGGTCGGTTCTCGTACCCGCCGCAGTTGCTAGTAGTCGATGGGGGAAAGGGTCAGCTTTCGGTCGCGGTTCGGGTCCTCGAGCAGCTCGGCCTCGCTGACGCGATTCCGGTCGCAGCGCTCGCCAAGCAGTTCGAAGAACTGTTCGTGCCGGGCCGGTCGGAGTCGATCCGCCTGCCGCGTGGGTCGGAGGCCCTCTACCTACTTCAGCGCATCCGCGACGAGTCACACCGATTCGCCATCACCTACCACCGCCAGCTGCGCGGCAAGCGCATGACCCGCTCCGCGCTCGACGGAATAAGCGGTCTCGGTCCGGTTCGCCAGAAGCGGCTCGTCAAGGAGTTCGGCGGAGTGCGCAAGGTGCAGGCCGCGTCGCTCGAGGATCTCGTCGGGCTGTCGTGGCTGCCCGACGACGTTGCCACTGCGGTGTATGAGCATCTCCACGCACCTCAAGGAACTCGGTGATGGTTGGGGTCGAATGGGATCGGCACGCGCGGTGGTGGCAGGACGGCTTCACCGGTGGCGCCGATGCCGAATACACCGACCAGATCATCCCCTTGGCGGTCGACCTTCTCGGAGGACTCGGCCACGTGGTCGACCTCGGAGCGGGAGAGGGACAGATTGCCCGAGCAATTCGCTCCACGGGGACGGGGGTGACCGCGCTCGACGTTTCGAGCGAGCAGGTCAGCGTCGGCGCAGCGCGCGGCGGCGGAGTCGAGTTTGTCGCGGCGTCCGTCGATGCCGTCCCGTTGCGCAAAGGATGCGCCGATGGCGTTCTCGCCTGCCTGGTGCTCGAACACGTGGCCGGGTTTGAATCGGCATTGGCACAGGCAGCAGATCTGTTGGTGCCCGATGGCCGCCTCGTGGTGATGTTGAATCACCCGCTGCTCCAGACTCCGAGTAGCGGGTGGATCGACGATCACATCCTGGACCCGCCTGAGCAGTACTGGCGCGTCGGTCCCTACTTGCGTGATGCTGAGCTCGTCGACGAGGTCGAACCCGACATCCACATTCGCTTCTTCCATCGACCACTGCACCGCTACGTCGATGCGCTCGCTGATGCCGGCCTGGTGGTGGAGCGGATCCTCGAGCCGAGACCGACCGAACGGTTTCTCGAGCGAGCTTCCGAGTACCGGGACGCTGCTCTTATCCCGCGTTTGATGGTGCTTATCGCATCACCGTCATCTCGGGCCACCAACCGTGCCTAGCTAGGCCGGTTTTCCTCAGGAGCGCCTCGACGATGCCGATTGGACCGGGCGGCTACCGATCGCCGCGCAGACGAAGAGGCGTGGGAATGTCCGAGGAGCGAAGCAAAACCGATGCGAGTGGCTCCGGTGCGCCTCCTGGGGGTCTCGAGCCACTGCCGAAGCTCTGGAAGCACGTCAACGACTCTGCCGACTCAGATCGCCCCTTCGACACGAACGTGCCACTGCCGATTCCCGAGCCGCCTCGCAATCTTCCGGGGATTGATGAGCCGCGCAGCTCCGTACCGGGCAGCGGGCTCGCACCGCTGCCGCCACTTGGCAGCCAGCCCGGAATGTCAGCAGATCCTCGAGTCTCCCAGCTGGGTGGCCATCCCGCGCCCGGCGGTGACGGCCCTGAGGTCGATGACAGCGAGGACGATGACGACTCGGTGGGGTTCCGCCCGGCACGCTCGCACATCGCGGCGGCTGCCATCGTGGTCATCGCGCTGCTCGGCGGAGCGATGATGCTGCTCGGCGGCGGCGACGATGAAGGTGGTGCAGCGCCTCCCCGTTCGACAGGCGCTCCTGTGACGACCAAGGCGCCGGCTGGCATCGAGGCTCCGGTGTCGACGTTGAACCCAGGTGACTGCATCCTCCTCGGCGAGTACGACATCGCAGATCCGTTCGTGTTGAACGTGCTGATCGTTCCGTGCGAGAACGACCACGACGCAGAGGTGATCGAAACGGTGACGACGCCGATGGATCTGCACCGCGAGATCGCGCCTGTGGATCTCGAATCGGCGACCCAGTTCTTGTGTGGCCCGCAGTTCGGCGCCTATGTCGGCGAAGACTTCCTGACGAGCGAGCTCCAGCTCGCACCCCTCGTCGGCACGCGCCGGTCGCTGGTGATCTGCACTGTCCGGCATCCGGCGGGCACGATGTTCGTCGGCGCGATCGGATCCGTGCCATCCACAACCGTCTCCCACGGCAGCTGACCCTTCGTACGCGACCCCGGTGTCAGACCAAAGTTTCACTTGGGTAGCGCGTTTAGGTGACCCCGGTGTCAGACCAAAGTTTCACTTGGAGGGGTACTCTCGGGAACGATGAACGAGCTTCTCGTGATCACGGGTCTCTCCGGCGCTGGACGGTCTCAGGTCGGCAATGCGCTCGAAGATCTCGGCTGGTACGTCGTCGACAACCTGCCGCTGAGCTTCCTGGGATCAACCGACGAGCTCGTCGCCAGTCCGAAGGCGGCGTCGGGCAGAGTCGCACTGTCTGTCGGCGCCGACCCCGACGCCGATCGTCTCTCCGAGGCTCTGGCCGACCTTCGATCGAGCCATCCCGAGACCAAGGTCGCCTTTCTGGAGGCCAGCGACGATGCACTCGTCGCCCGGTACGAGAGCACCCGTCGCCCGCACCCGTTCCAGCAGGGTCGGACCCTCAGCGAGGCGATTGTCGCAGAGCGATCTGCGATGGCGCCGATTCGAGGCAGCGCCGACCTGATCATCGACACGAGCGAGCTAAACGTCCATCAGCTCAAAGCCCGAATCACGGGTCTGTTCGCCGAGCCCGATGCCGCGGAACGCATGCGTCTGATCGTCACGAGCTTCGGGTTCAAGAACGGCCTTCCCCGCGACGTCGACTTGGTGTTCGACTGCCGGTTCCTGCCCAACCCCTATTGGCAGCCCGAGCTGCGCGACCTGCGTGGCACCGATACGCCAGTGCGCGACTACGTACTGGGTTTCGAGGCGACGAAAGAGTTCATCGATCGCCTCGACCAGCTTCTCGAGACGCTGGTCCCCGCGTACCTCGCAGAGGGCAAGTCGTACCTCACGATTGCGTTCGGATGCACGGGCGGGCACCACCGTTCGGTCGCCCTCGCCGAGGAGATCGGGGAGCGCTTGAAGGCGCACGGCCTGGCACCGCTGACCATCCATCGCGATATCGACTCATAGCCGATTTGCAGCGTCGATCGATGGGCGGCGCTGGGTGTCAGGCCTGCGGCCCACACGGAGTAGCCTGATCGGCTGTGCCCAACACAGGAGACGATCAATGACAGTTCGCGTCGGCATCAACGGCTTCGGCCGCATCGGCCGCAACTTCTTTCGCGCAGCCAAGGCATCCGGCGCGCCAATCGATTTCGTAGCGGTCAACGACCTCGGCTCGCTCGACACGATGGCGCACCTGCTCGCCCACGATTCTGTGCACGGTCCGCTCGACGCCAAGGTGCGCGTCGCCCGCGACGGCATCATCGTCGACGGCGACAAGCTCCAGGTGTTGTCCGAGCGCAACCCTGAAGACCTTCCTTGGGGAGACCTCGGCGTCGACGTCGTGATCGAGTCGACGGGCATCTTCACCTCGAAGGAAGCGGCGGGCAAACACAGGAAGGCCGGCGCACCCAAAGTCATCATCTCGGCGCCGTCTGGCGACGCCGACGCCACCTTCGTCGTCGGCGTGAACGACGATGCCTACAACCCCAACCGCCACCACATCATCTCGAACGCTTCGTGCACGACCAACTGCTTCGTGCCGATGATCAAGGTGCTCGACGACGGATTCGGTGTCGCCAACGGCCTCATGACCACGGTCCACGGATACACCGGCGATCAGGCCCTTGTGGACGGTCCGCACAGCGACCTCCGCCGTGCCCGCGCTGCGGCGGTCAACATCGTTCCGACCTCAACCGGTGCCGCACGTGCCACCGGCCTTGTGATGAAGAAGATGCAGGGTCGCCTCGACGGCATCGCCATGCGCGTTCCCATTCCCGATGGTTCGATGACCGACTTCGTCGGAGTTCTCAAGAAGGAGGCGTCGGTCGACCAGATCAACGCCGCTTTCAAGAAGGCCGCATCGGCGGGTCCGCTTCGCAAGGTGCTCGAATACAGCGATGCGCCGCTCGTTTCGAGCGACATCGTCGGCTCTCCGGCCTCGTGCACATACGACGCCGGACTGACGATGTCACAGGGCACGCTCGTCAAGGTCTGTGGTTGGTACGACAACGAGTGGGGATACTCGAACCGTCTCGTCGATCTCGCCGAGATCGTCGGAACCCGCAAGAAGAAGAAGGCCGCCAAGAAGAAGGCTGCCCCTAAGAAGGCCGCGAAAAAGGCAGCGAAGAAGAAGGCCGCAGCCCGCCGGTGAGCGTTCCGACGCTCGAGGACCTCGGCGACCTGTCGGGTCGCCGGGTCCTTCTGCGAGCCGACTTCAACGTACCGCTCGACGGCGACCGCATAACCGACGACCTGCGGGTTCGTGCTGCGGTGCCGACCATTCGGTTTCTAGTCGACGCTGGAGCGACGGTCACCGCCTGCACGCATCTCGGTCGGCCGAAAGGTGAGCCCGATCCGCGCTACGACGTAGCTCCCGTGCGGGCGTTGCTGGGCGAGTTGGCCCCCGGTGTCGAGCTTCTCGACAACCTCCGGTTTGATCCAGGCGAAACCGCCAACGACCCCGCGTTCGTAGCGAAGCTGATCGAGGGCCAGGACGCATACGTCAACGACGCCTTCGGCGCATCGCATCGGGCGCACGCGTCGATCGTCGGGCCGCCCGAGCATCTCCCGTCGGCGGCCGGCCGTCTGCTCGCCCGCGAGGTCGAGGTGCTCAGCGGCCTGCGCGAGTCGCCGCGGCGACCGTTCGTCGCGGTGCTCGGTGGCTCGAAGGTCAGCGACAAGCTCGGAGTCATCGAGGCGTTGCTCGAGACCGTCGACGGTCTGGTGATCGGCGGCGGGATGTGCTTCACGTTCTTGGCAGCTCAGGGCCATTCGATCGGTGATTCGCTGTTCGAGGCGGAGATGGTCGACACGTGTCGGGCACTCCTTGACTCCGGTGCTGCCATCCATCTGCCCGAAGACCTCACGGCATTCGGTCCGGGCGGCAGGCTCTTCGAGCCGGATGCGGGGGGAGAGGTGCGCCAGTCAGGTCCCGATCTTCCCGACGGTTGGATTGGTGTCGACATCGGCCCGGGTTCGGCCGCGGCGTTCGGCGATGTGTTGGCCGAGGCGCGAACGATCCTGTGGAACGGCCCGATGGGGGTATTCGAGGATCCCCGCTTTGAGGCCGGTACGCGAGCGGTCGCCGAGGCGATCGCAGCTTCACCTGCATTCAGCGTCGTCGGCGGTGGCGACAGCGCGGCGGCTGCAAAGCAGTTCGGTGTCGATGGCGAGATGAGCCATGTGTCGACCGGGGGAGGGGCATCGCTCGAGTTGCTCGAGACGGGCGACCTCCCCGGCCTGGCAGCCCTGCGGTCCTGAAGGGCCCAATTCCCAAAATTTGGCGCCTAACCCACGCCACACGTGGGTTTTGCTCCCCAGAACGCGGGTACCTTGAGCCGAAGCGAAGGAGATTGACTCATGTCTGACCGATTCCCGCTAATCAGTGGCAACTGGAAGATGCATCACAACCACTTCGAGGCGATCCAGACAGTGCAGAAGCTGTCGTATGCGGTCACCAAGGACGATCTCGAGGAGGTCGAGGTCTCGGTGCATCCCCCGTTCACCGATCTCCGGTCTGTGCAGACGGTTCTCGAGGCCGACAAGATCGAGATCGCTCTCGGTGCGCAGAACTGTCACTGGGAGGAAAAGGGAGCGTTCACGGGCGAGGTGTCTCCAGCGATGCTTGCCAAGCTCAACGTCGCCTACGTGATCGTCGGACACAGCGAGCGCCGAGAGCTGTTTGGCGAGACCGACGATGACGTCAACCGCAAGGTCGCGGCCGTGCTCAAGCACGAGATGACGCCGATTCTGTGCTGTGGAGAGACCCTCGACGAGCGCGAGGCGGGTGACGCCGAGTCGAAGGTGACCCGCCAGGTGCAGGACGGTCTTGCCGGGGTGACGCGCAAGACCGTCGGCGAGTTGGTTATCGCGTACGAGCCGATCTGGGCGATCGGCACAGGGCAGACGGCGACACCCGATGACGCACAGGCGATGTGTGCACACGTTCGCTCTGTCGTAGCTGAGGCGTTCGGGTCCGAGGCCGCCGAGGGGGTGCGCATCCAGTACGGCGGGTCGGTCAAGCCGACCAACGCTGCCGACCTCATGTCTCAGCCCGACATCGACGGGGCGCTCGTAGGTGGTGCGAGCCTCGACCCCGAGGATTTCAGCCGCATCGTCAACTATCGGCTGTTGGCCTGACGGCCCTCCTGTTACCCAAATTGCTGCGACTTCACCACACTCTGTGTCGCAAACCCGCAGCAATTTCGCAGTAGGCTCACGACTGTCATGTTCATCTTCGTTTGCGCGCTCCACGTCATCGTGTCTCTCGTCCTCATCTTCCTCGTGCTGTTGCACAGCGGGAAGGGCGGGGGTCTCTCAGACATGTTCGGTGGCGGCATGGGAGCGACTGCGGCGGGGTCGACGGTTGTCGAAAAGAACCTCGATCGGCTGACGATCATCGCTGCCCTGACTTTCTCGTTCACGACGATTTCGCTGGCGCTGCTCTACTGAGAGCTAACGGTGTCAGCCGGCTCGCCGATAGGAGTCGGTGCGTCGAAGGGACCTGCTTTTCGCGATTCTGATCGCCTGTCTCGGCGCGTCCGGGTGCAGCGGCGGTTCGAACAATGCCCAGACGCCTACGACTGTTCCAGCATCGCTCCCGCTCGCGGAGACGTCGAGGACGATTCCCGAGCCGCCTACGCTCAGAATGGGCGTCCGCTCGTTCGACTCGATCGATCCGATCACGCTCGACGGCAGCTCGGCCGGAGCCGCCGCGGTGGTCGATCTCGCGTTCGGATCGTTGACCGCGATCGATGCAAAGGGAGAGGTGGTCGCCGACCTTGCGATTCGCTGGTCTTCGAATGAAGCGGCGACAGAGTGGCGGTTCGAGCTCGATCCTGATGCACGATTCGCCGACGGCGGCTCGGTGACGTCGGAAGCGGTCGTGAGGAGCCTGCGCAGGGCTGCGATCGAAGCGCCACGTCATATGACGCTCGCCATGGAGCCTGTCGATGGGTACACGGCCGCGATCGACGCAAGCGACCCGTCCTTGTTCACCGGCATCTCCGCGGACGATGACGAGGTCGTCGTTCGTCTCACCCGTCCGGATGGCGCAGTGCCACGCTGGCTCGCCGCGCCGGTCTTCGGTGTGGTCGGGAACCCGGAGAAGCTCATCGATGGAACGACGGGCGACTTCGATGTCAAAAGACAGGGCGGTGTGTGGAAGCTAGGTGACGATTCGCTGACGCTGTCGGTCGCCACCGTTGAGTCTGATGATGATCTCGAGACCGGAATTGTCGACGGCACGATCGACTTGGGTTTCACCTCTGCCGAAAGCGCGCGCTTGCAACCGGGAATGAGCGAGAAACGGGTTCCAGTCGGGGCGTTGCGCTACGCGGCGCTGAACACGCTCGATCCCACCTTGACCAATGCAACGGTGCGCACGGCAGTGGTCGGAGCGGTCAACGAGGGAAGTTTTGTGTCCAGCCTCACCTATGCCGAGCCGGTGGGGGAACCGCTGTGTCCCAACCTGTGCACGTCGGCGAGGAACGATGACATCGACCTACCCCATTCGCTAGAGGTCCTGCACCTCGGGGGACCCGACGGGGATGTCGCCGCGATCATCGTCGAGCAACTCTCGAGGGCTGGCGTGGATGCGGCGGCGGTGGCTGTTGCACCCGATGCATTCGGCCAGAGGGTCGCCAAGGGCGAGTTCCAGATAGCGCTCATGGGCTGGCTTCCTACCGCACGTGACGACGTCTCGTTCCTGCGGCCGCTGCTGCACAGCGACGGCGTCTCGAACCTCGTGGGTTTGGCCTCCGACGAGCTAGACGTGTGGTTCGCCGCCAACGATCTCCATCGTCCGGTCGACCTCGCTGCGGTCGCCGAGCAGGCTGCGATTGCACCGCTGTTTCGTGACCATGAATCGCTGCTGCTGGCCGAAGCGTCTGAGGATGTCGAGATCGGACCGGACGGAGCCCTCGACTTCACCGACATTGGCGATTGACCAGCTGCCGCTCGGTAGGGTCACCCGGGAGCGTCGGTTACGATGGCGCTCCGCTTTCATAAGATCTGATACCACGTCGGAGTGGCGGAATTGGTAGACGCGCTGGCCTAAGGAGCCAGTGTCCGCGAGGACGTGGGGGTTCAAGTCCCCCCTCCGACACCACAGAAATCCCTGGTAGCAGTGGGGTGAATCACTCGCAGGGGTGTCGTTTGCAAATGGATTTGCTAATGCCGGGGCCGAAACCTCGGTAGCTGCGAACTACACGAGTGAAACTTCGGTCGTCGAGCCGTACCCTTAACGTTGATGACGACAGTTGGTGATCCGGACGCAGAGTCGGAGTTGGCTGAGGCGGACCTCGACGCAACTACTGGTCGATTGGCGTCGGTGCGACTGTTGTTGAGCTCGGATCGAAGCGTGGCGGAGCATGACCTGCTGCTGGCGACAGTCTTCGAGTACCTCGAATCGGGACCCAAGAGTACGCCGGAGCTTGTTCGGCGACTGGAGGTCATCTGGCCTGGAGTTCCGATTAGTCGGCACGTACTCGACGGGGCTCTGGAAGCAGCGCAGTCTGCCGGATACGTGGCAGTGGAGCAGACCACTACGTCTCGTGACACATGGGTACTTGCTGATCGAGGCAGAACTGACCTAGCGGCATCGAGAAGCTGGGCCAGCGATGTCCTTACCCGCGCTGGGTACGAGGTCCACCGTCAAGCGCAGACCGACCTGGGACAGGACGATCTAGACACGGCGTTGCGCTGGCGAGATCTTCTGGTTGAAGCGATCGACTGCGGCTTGCGGCATGCGTTCGTGTCGAATCCGGACGGCGTCGATGTGGTGTCTGAACAGTTCATCTTCCCCTCCGTGATCGATCTCACAGTTGTTGATGCGTATGTCGCGGATCGCTGTTCGGTGGACCATGTTTGCGATTTCCTACGAGCACTTGTGCGTCTCGCTGTCGATCCGTCCCAGCTCTTCGGGACCGAGGTCGTGCACGCGCTCACCACGGGCTACGTCATGCGAGCCTTCGCTGCTGGATTCGACAATGCGGAGGCGCGTCGTCAGGTTGGGCCGATGGGGGACGAGATTGTCTTCCTGGATACTCCTGTCTTGCTCCAGCTCGGCGGGCCGGGCCCCACTGCGGAACCGGCTTGGAAGATCCTCACCCATGCTCGAAAGCACGGGGTTCGAGTCGTAGTTGCAGAGCAGACTCAAGCGGAGCTCAACCGCGTCATAGCCGCTCGCGAAACTGAGGCACTTTTGGCCGAGGCGGACCTGACGAAGAGAGTGGTTGAGCCCGAGCACCTTCGCGCCAGCGTCAGGGATGGTGTGCTCGAACTCTGGTTATCATGCGAACCGACCGGATCCGACCACTGGTTGTCGTGGTCGGAATTCACGGCCCAAATGGCTCGAGTTCCGCTGACTGTTCAGGCGATCGGTGGGGAGATCGGCTTTGACGTCGAGGGCCTCGATTCGATCGATCGACGCCCATTCCAGTCAGCGATTCGGGACTCCCTTGATCAGCGAGGAGCCGGGCGGGGCGACGCTGCCCTCGATCACGACGCTGACCTACTGCGACTGCTCCACGCTGCGCGGTGCGCAAACCCGCCGTCCGCAGAAAAGGTCTGGCCCGGAGCGATCGCACTGTCCTCGGACTCGCACCTCGTTGGCAGCTATCGAGCGGCGGTAGGAGCCGAGACCGATACGATTCAGCCGTCAATGACGATTGGTCAATGGGGCGCGCTTCTGGCCAAGTGCTGCCCACCAGCAGATGTTGAAGAACTGGCGTCTGCCGTAGGCACAGACGTGAACGTCAGGTCGACCTTGACTAGGGGCGTGGCTGTCCCGATCGAGACCGCAATCGAGATAGCCCGAAGCCTGAAGGGCGTGGATGCGAGCGCGGTCGCCCTCGAGTCGATTCAACTCTCGCTCGATGACATCGTCGCATCTCAGCCGGACCTCGCTGCCTCGGCCGACGGGGCGTCATCGCTGGCGGGTCTCGTGCTGGCGAAGCGTCACTCAGCACTCGAGCGCGTTGCGTCTGAGCAAAGGGAGGCGGCCAGAACGGCCTCTGAGAGAGCTGAGAAGCACCGCTTGGTTAAGGAGGCAGAGCTGCGCACGACCGCCGACGGTGCCACTCGGGAGAGTCAGCGGTTGCTCGAGCGGAGCGAGCGTGCGGAAGAAGGCGAGCGACGAGCGTCGACACAGTTGGAAGCAGAACGGGCCGAGAACAGCAAACGTCTTCGGCGATTCTCCGTGGCCGCACTCGGTTGCTTCGCTCTCATCCTTGCTGTCGTGGTGGCTGGCATTCAGGGCTGGATCGGGACTCGTGGACTGGTTGTCGTCGGTATCGTCGCTGCCCTCACCGTCGCCGGTGCCATCGAGTGGGTGACCAACTTGAGGACGTCGTGGTGGCGGATAGCGCTTGGGCTCGTAGTCGCGGCCGGATGGCTGGCCTTAGAGCTGATTCTCGGCTCGTCCGGCTAATTCGGAGGTAGAATCAACCCCGCCACCCGCTCGGCGGCGTCCGATTGCAGCGGCGCCCGGACGTGGGTGTAGATGTCAGCGGTGATGCGTTCGCTGGCGTGGTTGAGCCGGTCTTGGACGACCTTCATCGGGACGCCGGCCTCGAGGGCGACGGTGGCCCAGCCGTGGCGGAGGGCGTGCAGGCTGATCGTCGGTAGCGGTTCGTCGGCGTGGTCACGGTTGTAGCGGACCTGGGCGCGTTTGAACTCTCGGCTGAAGCGCTCGGGGTGGAGGTAATCGCCGTCGGGTTGGGCGAAGACCAGGTCGCGGACGTGGTAGCCGGGCAGCTCACAGTCAGGCTCGGGCGATAGGCATTCGTGACTTGTCCCGGCGGCGAGGCGCTCCTTGTTTTGGCGCGACCGCCAGGTCCTGAGGATGGCGAGTGTGCCCTGGTCGAGGATGATGGCGTGGTTCTCGCCGGTCTTGCCGTAGGGCTTCACGACAAGCTGGTGGCTAACGCAGGTGACGGTCCAGATGAGCGCAGCGGTGCCTTGGTCGAAGTCGATGTCTTGCCAGCGGAGTCCGAGGTTGGCACCTCGGCGGTCGCCGGAGGTGGCGATGAACGCCCAGGCGACCCAGTGCCGGTGGTCGGTGCTGCGGGCCCATTCGAGGAATGTGCGGGTCTGCTCGGCGGTCCACATCGGTCGTTCGGTCTTGGCCTTGGGCTTGCGTGGGGGAGTCGCGTTGCGAGCCACGTTGTCGTTCACGAGGCCGAGCTTCACGGCGTCCTTCAGTGAGCGGCTGATGATCGTGTGGATGTAGCGAACGGTGCGCACGGCGAGGTGGCCCTGGTTCTTCGCAGCCTTGTTCGAGCGGCGCACAATGGCGGCGACGGCGTCCTTCGACAGCGTCTTGTCGTCGGGGAACTCCTCCGCGAGTTTCTTGGCGATCGCGCCGTACCCGACGCCTTGGGATCGGAGGTAGGTGATGCGGGGGTAGATCTTGGGGTCGTGGCGTCGGTTCGATGAGTCGTCCACTGCGACCTCCTGCTTCTGGAGGTCTCGATAGAGGTCGTTCAGGTGAATGGGACCGAGTTGCTGGAGCTTGATGCCACCGATTCGGGGCAGGATGTGCACGCGCATGTTTCGCTCGTAGGACTCGATCGTGGAGCTCTCGAGCTCGTCGTCGAGTTGCGGGAGCCAGAGCCGCTCGACGTACTCGGCGTAGCTCATTTTGGACGGCTCGATGAAGGTGCCTTGCTCGGTCGCCGAGATCGCCTCTCGCATTGCGCGCTGAGCTTCGGACTTCGTGGCGAAGCCGCTCTTCCAACGGTACTTGCCCTCGCCGGTAGCCGGATCGATGACGTAGTGAACGAATGCCCACGTCTTCCCGCGTTTGCGTACGTGACCTGTTGCCATGCGGCCTACCGGTGCAACTCGTTGCTCGTCGGTCCTCCTCCAAGGAGCGACGAAAGGAGCATCGGCACGGGCACGAGGAGCCTGCGTCCGAGCCGGATGCAGGGGATGGACCCTGCCTTGATGCCCTCGCGAACTGACTTCTCTGAAACCCTGAGCACAGAAGCAGTCTCGCGAGTGGTGAGGACAGCCTTGCTTCCTATGCCGAGCATGTTCGCCCACTGATCGAGCCGAAGCTCTTCGAGCACGTCGGAAGGCACATCTGATGCGGCGGCGTCGTTCGTGGGGGTCGCACTCATTCGTCGTCTCCTTGTTCATTCTCTGGCACGGGCGCGATCTGGTCGAGCCATTGGTCCCAGTTCGTTGTTGGACGGCCTTGCACGCACCCTGCTGCAGGCGCGATGGCTGGGTTGATTGGTCGCGCCTTGTGGATGGCGAGCAGGAGCGGTTGTGGGCAGATCGCCGCGCCGCTGAATCGGATGCCAAGGTGGAGGTGAGGCCCGGTGGTGTTGCCCGCTCCCGGGGTTCCTGGTTCGCCGCCGGAGAGTCCGAGCAGAGCGCCAGCGCCCACGACCTGGCCCGGAGCGACGAGCAGAGCGGTGAGGTGACAGTAGGTGTATCGGGCGCCGTCGATTCCTTCGACGATCACTGTGGTCCCACAGCGCTTGGGGTCGGTTGGGTAGATCCCGGCAGTGGTTGCAGTCGTGATGGTTCCGGCGACCATGGCGAATACGGGTGTGCCGACCGGTACGGGGGCGTCCCAGGCGGGGTAGTCGTGGTGGGGTCGCGTGAGGATCGAAGAGTCGAGCCCTGTGAGCGGCAGTGCGTAGCCGGCGACCGGTGTAGCTGCTGCGGTCAGCGGTCCTGTGTACTTGGCGGCCCATTCGAGCACGAGGCGGCCATATTCGTTTGACCGGTTGTAGGAGTAGACGGCTGCTTCGATATTGACGATTTGGCCGTCGGGGCAGAGGTGGCGGCGCATCGCGCCGACTGCGTCGTAGACGTTGTGCGGGTCTGCGATGCCGTCGCCATTGCCGTCTGATCCGAAGATCCGCCATGACGATGGGATGAACTGGAACGGACCTACGGCTCGATCCCACACGCGGTCGCGGTCCCATTGGCCATTGTCGGTGTCGCGGATCCTGGCGGTGCCGTTCGTGCCGTCGAGGGCGATCCCGATGATCGGCGGCCTTACGACGCCGTCGATTCCCAGCGTCGAGCCACCGAATCGGCCGTGGTCGGATTCGACTTTGCTGATCCCTGCCATGACGGTCCATGGCAAACCTGGGCATTGCTGGGCTTCGTCGACGAACAGGCCGAGCATGACGGCGGGTATGTCGGCGACTGCCTGGGGTGAGGGGTTGGTCGCAGTCACAGCAGCCGTGGCGGTTCCAGCTCCGCCGGAGGCGATGACAACCAGAAACACCAAACCGAATGCGCCGCCGAGCAGCACGCAGACGGTAGCGATGGCCGAGTAGACCAACGCCTTCATCTGACAGTGGTGGGTTGATTCTGCACGTCAGCTACAGGGACCCGGCCACCGAGGCGGCGCGACAAGAGAAGAGGCCACTGTGAGCGGAGGGTGCTGCGGGAAGAATTTTCGGTCGGTGTGTCGCGCTAGCTCATCTTGCGGGTCCCTGGTGGTGGTGTGAGATGCCATGAGGGATTCGATTGCACGAGTATGAAACGATCACATAGGGTGGTCAATTGTGGGGTGGATGTGACTCGGAGTTGGGGACTCCGTTGTGGGCAGAGGGCCAACTACTGCTGTCACGCGCATGCTCTACCGTGCGAACACGAACAGTTTTCAGGAACAGCGATCACCGTGACGATGGATTCCATCGCAGCCGTGCAGCATTCCTGGATTGCACGGAGAGTGAGGGTCTGAGATGAATATCAGCGGAGTCGTATTCGCCGCACTGTTGGTTTCTGTGGCGTGCTCAGGAGCCGACGACACAGCATCGGCCGGCAGCGACGAGTCGAGTACAACTGAGCTGGCTGTGACCTCGACCGACCCGACCACATCGGCGACGGCGTCGTTGACCACGGTTGCGTCGACGAGCACACTCGCCGAGACGGTGCCCGAGACGTCAACGTCGACAACTCCGTCGACGCATCTGATCGAGACAGTCTTGGGTGACGCCGTTCGTGCCTATTTCGATGCCCGTGAGGCAGCCAACGCCGGCCCGGCTCCCAACCCGTCGGATCCGGCTCTGGCAGAGGTGTCGGCGAGTCCCGAGCTCGAGCGGCTGGTTCAGTCGATCCAGGAGAAGGCCGACGCTGGTCAGGCGATCCGTGCCGGTGAGCAGGACCTGGCTGAAATTCGGGTCGGGTTTGTCGAACACGCGGACGACTCCGCCTCGGCAGCGGTTTGTTCGATCGACGACGGGGTCATCTACGTGGTCGAGACGGGTGAGATCGTCAACGACGACGTGGTGACACACAACTACCGGGTCGACCTGGTGCTGATCGGTGAGGTGTGGAAGGTCGCCGAGATCGTGCGCGTACAGCAATGGGAAGGAGTCAGCGGATGCGCTTTGGCCGCTGGGGACTACCCCTACTGACGACTCTCGCTCTGCTGGGGCCGATGGTTGCACATGCTGCCGACGAAGGGTCGGCTGGTGTCGTTGAAGACGTCGTGGTCGTGAAGGCCCATGAGACATTGCCCGGCGAACGGTCGGGAACCAATGCCGAATGCACTTACGAGGTCGTGATCGAGGACGACGACTATCACCCGGTCTACAGCGCAGACGGCATTCGGCAGTACTCCGACACGGGTCGGTGGCTGCGAAAGATCTGTGACGGGGAAGTTGTCAACGTGGGCGGCTCGTTCGTGTTCCCCGAAGGCGCCGGTTACAACACGCCAGACCTTCTCGATCAGGCGATCGACCTGCTCGATCCCGATCCGCCGAGCTGGGGTGCGAGTCCGGACGGGGTCGCGGTGGCCATGGTCACTCAGATGCCGACCTCGCTTTGGGTCGAGCCCTCTTATTGGGACGGCAGCTTCGTTGTGCGTGCCGAGTCGGCCAGCGGGCGAGTGTGGGCCGAGGCCCGAGCGGTTCCCACTGCGACGACGTGGCACCCCGGTGACGGACGCCAGGTCGCGTGCGCGGGATCAGGAGAGCCGCCGATCGACGCTGCTCCGACGAGTTGTTCGCACGTATTCGAGCGCTCGACAGCGGGTGCGGCCGGGTTCGCGATGACGGTGACGGTGACTTTCGAGGTTGTCGGAACGACGAGCGACAACGCCTCTCCGACTGTCGTCGGTGAGATTTCGAGAACGTCGCCTGCGGTGTTGGTGACGGTGGGTGAGATCCAGGCGATCGAAACGGCAGGCGGATAGCAAGGGGGAGGAACGCGTTCATGGCGATGCGGCTGAGCGAACGCACCAAACACAACGGCAATGGTGAAGGTCGATTCGACCTCGACGCTGCACCGAGTGTCGGCCGGCAACGGCGTTTGCCCGAGATCGCGGCCGGCGCATTGGTGATTGTCGTGTGCGCGCTGGCGGCGTTGTGGTGGCAGGCAGCGTCTTCAGACAAGCAGCAGGTTCTGGCGTTGCGCGGCGACGTCGAGCGAGGCCAGGTCATCGCGGTCGAGGATTTGCAGGTTGTAGGCGTCGACGCCGACAGCGCCGTCGCCGTCTTGGCGGAAACCGAATCGGGCAGTGTCGTGGGTCGCTCGGCACGCACCGCCCTTCCGGCGGGAACGCTCGTTGTCGAGTCACAGTTCTCCGAAGGTTCTCTCCTCGAACCCGGCGACGGGGTGGTCGGCCTTTCGCTTGATGCTGGTGAGTTCCCATCGCTCAGTCTTGCTGTGGGCGACCAGGTCGGTGTCGTGCTCACGCCGGCGGCCGGCGACCCCCGCAGCTTTGAGACCGATGTGGACGCTCACGTGTTGGTCGATCGAGCGATCGTCGTCGAAGTGTCGCCGGTTGGCACGCAGGGCGGTCTGTTGGTTTCGCTGCAGGTTAGAGAGGGTGATGCCGCTCGCGTGGCTGCAGCGGCGGCGGGGGATCGAGTGCGGCTGATCCAAGTTTTCGAGGCTGACGAATGACGCTCGTTGCGTTGGTTTCGGCGAAGGGCGCCCCTGGCGTGTCACTCACGGCGCTCGCGCTCGCAGCTGCCTGGCCCGCCGACGATCGCGGCAAAGTGTTGCTTGAGGCCGATCCGGCCGGCGGAACTCTCGCCGTGCGCTACCAGTTGGGCCGCCAGCCCGGACTGGTGACCCTCGCTGCATCGGGCCGACACGGCCTCAGCCGCGCGGATCTGTGGTCTCACGTGCAGCCGCTGCCGGGCGGGCTCGGAGCGATCGTGGCGCCGGAACGGGGTGACCGCGCTAGCGCTGTTCTACAAGACACCGGCCGACACCTCGGCGGATGGCTAGCCAGCCTCGACGATGTTTTCACGGTCGCTGACTGTGGACGAGTCGCTCCATCGGAAGCCATGGCCGGGGTCGCAAGTCAAGCCGATCGAGTGTTCGTCGTTGCTCGTCCCCGTGCTGAGGAGATCTATCCCGCGGCCGTGCTTGCCGACATTTTCAACGGCAGTGGGGTCGGCGCCGAGTGGGTGCTGATCGGCGACCGTCCGCACGGGCCCGACGAGATACAGGAGGCAACCGGAGTTCGGGTTGGGCGAGTCCTGCCCGACGACCCACGCGGTGCCGACGCGATCGTCACCGGACAGGCCGACGGTCGCCGCAGCCGTCTCGCCCGTGCCATCAGTGCCTGGGCAGCCGACCTGGCGGCGCAACTTCAACCCAGCCCACCCGAACCACTGACAGAAGAACCATTGCGCGACGGCGAGCCTGTCGAGGCGATGCCATGAGTTTCGACTCCGTCACTGTCGGCAAGCTGCAGGCTGCGGTGGGCGAAGCGCTCGATGACCGCGACGCTGCCGACGAAGCAGCAGGTCGCCTCGTTTTGTCGAACGTCAACCGTCGCCAGTTCGCACGACAGCTGATTGGCGACCAAGTCGCAGCCATTGACGCCGACCGGCTCAACGCCGGAGAAACCAGACTCTCCGACACTGAGGCGAGCAGTCTCACCACGGCGGTGCTGAACCGACTGTTCGGACTCGGCCGACTTCAGGAGTACGTCGACGATCCGCAGTGGACCGACATTCACGCAAACGGATGCGACGAAGTCTGGCTGACTCGCACCGACGGCACGATTGTGGCAGGCGAACCTGTCGCCGACACCGATGGCGAACTTGTCGAGCTGATCCAAACCCAGGCACGCCGAGGCCGCTCCGAACAACGCTGGGACCCAGCGTCACCCGAACTCGACATGCGCCTGCCCTCAGGTGACCGGCTTCACGCGATCGCATGGGTGTCAGGTCGGCCGTCGGTGTCGATACGGCGCCACAACTTCGACATCGGCCGGCTCAAGCAACTCATCGGACTCGGGACCGTGTCCGAATCGCTGCTCCACCTGTTCGAGGCGATGGTCGCCGCTCGCTTCAACGTGATCGTCGCCGGAGGCACCGGCGCAGGAAAGACGACTCTGTTGCGATGTTTGCTCAACGAGGTCGACTCCCGCGAACGAATCATCACCGTCGAGGACTCGCTCGAGATCGGCCTCGAACACTACGCCGACCTGCACCCCAACTACGTCGACCTCGAAGCCCGCGAAGCCAACCTCGAAGGCGTCGGCGAATTCGCGATGCACCGCCTCGTCCGCTCGGGGCTGCGAATGCAACCCGACCGGGTCATCGTCGGTGAGGTCAGAGGAGCCGAGGCGCTTCCGATGATGCTCGCAATGTCACAAGGCAACGACGGATCGATGTGCACGATCCACGCGGATTCGAGCATTGGCGTGTTCACCCGCCTCCAGATGTACATGGCGATGACCCCGGAACGCTTCGACGTCGAGGTCACCAACCTCATGATCGCCAACGCCGTCCACTTCGTCATCCACATCGCCCAGCTCGACAACAACGAACGGGTCATCACGAGCGTCAGGGAGATCACCGGCGCCGACGGAGCGATGGTCACTTCAAATGAGGTCTACGCCCCCGACCCGACCGGGCGAGCGATGCCACGCTTCGGGCTCAGCGACACAAGCCTCGGCCGGCTCGAACAAGCGGGCTTTGACCGTCGGTGGCTCGAGTCTTCAAACGCCGGATGGAGCCGATGAGCGCACTCGGCGCGATGGTTATCGGTGCCTGCGTCGGCCTAGGCATCCTGCTCGTAGTCGCAGGTATGCGCGGTGCTGCCGTCTTGCCTTCGATCAGCACGGTGTTGCCGTCGGTGGAGCGGGTCGAGGTCGCTGTCGCCTGGCAGGGGGGTGCTGCCGCTATCGCGCTCGGGGTCTATGTGGCGACCGGATGGCCGGTCGGAGCCGTCATCGCCTGGGCTGCGGTGTTGTGGTTGCCGCGTTGGGTGACGGCACGGGTCGATCGAAGCGCCGGTCTGGCTCGAACCGAAGCGATGGCCGTCTGGGCGGAGACGATCCGCGACAACATCGCAGGATCGGCAGGTCTTGAACAAGCTCTCGTGGCGTCGGCGACGGTCGCGCCCGAGGCGATACGGCCCGAGTTGCGCCGATTCGCCGGCCGTCTCGACCGAATGCCAACCGTCGAGGCGCTCCGACGGCTCGGCTCTGAGCTCGACCATCCGTCCGCCGACCTGGTCGTCGTAGCGTTGGTCAATGCTGCTCGCACCGAAGCCCGTGAACTCGGACCGCTGCTAGGGCGGCTCGCCGAAACGATCCGCGCCGACGTACGCATGCGACTACGAGTCGAGGTTGGACGAGCCCGGATCCGGACCTCAGCCAGAATCGTTGTCGCGACAACCGTCATCACGATCGCATTCTTGTTCGTGTTCTCTCGAAGGCTGCTCGACGCGTACGAGTCAACTGCTGGGCAGCTCTGGCTGCTGCTGGTAACAGGCGTGTTCGCTCTCGGCGGCTGGATGCTCCACAGCTACGGCCAGATCGACATGCCCGAACGGTTCACCGCCCGATCAACAAGCGAACAGCATCCATGAGCGCACTCATCGTCGCCGCGCTGGGAGCCGGTATCGGCGCCGGACTATTGATGATCGTGCGGGCATTGTCGACCCGACCGATCGCACTCGCCGAAACGGCGGTCGCGTTGGACCGTCCAGGTGTCGCCGTCAACGCCCAGGCCGACCCTGCGGGTCTGACACGCCCCCAGAGCCGACTCGGAGCAGCGGGTTTGGCCATCATGGGAGTGGCTCGCTTCGGAGATCGCGACAATTTGGTCGAACAGCTTCGAGTGCTCGACAAGTCACTCGAGCGCCACGCCTACGAAAAGATGCTTTCGGCTACCGCAGGGTTCGCGATCCCGACGGTCCTTGGTGTGATGCTCGGCGTCGGCGGGGTAGCACCGCCGTTGGCGCCGATCGGCGCGGCGTCGCTCATTCTGGCCGTCATCGGGTTCATCTACCCCAACCTTCCGCTCGCGGACAAGGTCGAAGAACGGCGCCGAGGTTTCCGTCACGCATTCTCCGCCTACCTCGACCTCGTGACGATCCTGTTGGCCGGTGGCGCCGGCATCGAATCCGCGTTGGAAGGCGCCGCAGAATCAGAAGACGGCTGGGCCTTCTCCGAGATCCGCCGTGCCCTCCGCCGAGCGCGGCTCACGCGACAAACACCCTGGGACGCGTTCGAACAACTCGGTACCGAACTGGGAGTCAACGAACTCAACGAACTCGCCGCGTCGATCTCTCTCGCAGGTGGCCACGGCGCCCGCGTCAAAGCCTCACTCACCGCCAAAGCCGACGCACTCAGAGCGGCCCAAGCAGCCGAACTCGAAACGGCCGCCGAAGCCTGCACCGAGAAGATGATCGTCCCCGTCGTCGTGATGATCCTGGGGCTCGTCCTGTTCATCGCCTTCGGGGCCGTCGACGCCATCACCGACGGCGGCACATCCACATTCGCCTCAAACCCGGGAGTGACCTCACCAACAGATCGATGACCCGCACGGAAAATACGACCATCCAGGACCGGCCCTACGCGTAGGGAACAACAACAAGGAGAACCCATCTTCATGGACTTCATGCGCAGCTACATCAACTTCATGCACCTCGCGATCGAGTACAACCTCAACCGCGTCGGCATCGACACCCGTAACGAACGCGGTGCCGTCTCAACTGAGATGGCCGTCGTCATCGCAGCGATGGTCGCCATCGCCGTCGCCCTAGGTGTGATCTTCATCAGCAAGGCACGCAGCAACGCAAACAGTATCCCCGACTCCGTCCCGGCACCGGCGTAGTGCGACAGCGCATCGGCGCTCCCAAACCCGAAGCCGTCGACCGTGACCGTGGCGCGGTCGCGACCGAACTCGCAGTACTCATGCCGGCACTGATCATCCTCGTGATGGTGCCGGTGCAGGTCGGGCTGTGGTGGCACGCCAAACAAGCTGCAGAAACAGCTGCCGAGGAAGCACTCGACGCCGCCCAAGTCGCAGCCGCCGGACCCGCCGAGGGCCGAGCCAGCGCGCAAGCGATCCTCGGCCAGGCCGGCAATCTCGAAAACGTCGACGTCACCATCGACCGATCAGCCGAACAAGTCACCGTGACCATCCGTGGCGACCTCGGGTTCAGCATCTTCCCCGGCCCATGGAGCGTCACCGCCGCCGCACACGGACCGGTGGAACGGTTCATCAGCGAGCCGGACCGATGACCCGCCCCGGGCCCGAACGAGGAGCCGTGTCGACCGAGTTCGCCGTCGTGATGACCGCTGCGCTCACCGCCTTCATGCTCCTCGTCGTGTTCGCCGGGCGCTTCGCCCAAGCCGAAAACAACGTCCGCAGCGCCGCCCAAGAAGCAGCCCGCGCAGCCAGCCTCACAAACCACACCGACACCGCAGTCGCCGAAGCGAACCGTGTCGCCCTCGCCAACCTCACCAGCGCAGGTATGACCTGCGCCAACGGACTCGACGTAAACGTCAAAACCAACGACTTCACACCAGGCGGAAAGGTCACCGTCACCGTTACCTGCGACGCATCGTTCGCTGACGTCTCCACCCTCGCAGTCCCCGGCTCGCGTGCCTTCATCGGCAGCGCGACCGAAGTCATCGACACCTACCGAGCAAACCCATGACACCCCCGGACCGAATGGCAGACGAGAGAGGCTCGGTCAGCGTCCTCGTCGCAGTGCTCGGCGTTGCGTTCCTGTTTGTCGCCGGGCTCGCACTCGACGGCGGACGCAAGCTCGGTGCGTTGTCCGGAGCCCGAGACATCGCCGACAACGCCGCCCGCGCAGGAGCCCAAGCCATCGACGAAACGGCCTACCGCGAAACCGGCATCCCAGTCCTCGACCCCGACGGAGCTACTCAGGCCGCCAACGACTACCTCGCCGCTGTCGGCCACACAGGCAAGGTCAGCGTCGACGCAGCAACGGTCACAGTCACCGTAGTTCTCAGCGTCCCGACTCGATTCTTGCCCGGACCATTCACCGTGACCGCCACCGAATCGGCCTCGCCCGTGTTCGCTGTGGAGACACCATGATCCGCCGCCTTACCGACATCGCCCGCGGCCTCACCGCACTCACTGCGGTTCTCGCTCTTCTACTGGCCGTCCCCTTTGGACTGTGGGCCTTCGGTGGCGTCCCGGGCGCAGGGGCTATCGATGCTGTCGGCGACCCGCTGGCATCAGACGAAACCCGCAACGAACAGCTACTCGCCGGGCTGCTCCTCATCATCGCCTGGGCCTGTTGGGCACAACTCGCCTACGCGCTCATCCTCGAGACCATCGCTGCGGCTCGAGGCCGAGCCGCACGACGCGCCCCGGTACTGCCCGGAATCCAGGTATTCGCCGCAAGCCTCATCACAACCGCATCACTCGTCCTCACACCGCTGAGCTCGAGCGTGACCGCCAGTACTGGCCCCTTGGTGCCGATGGATCGCGCCGACGCCACTCCCGCACGGGTTGCGCATCAGGTGGAGCTGGTCGCTGACATGAGCTCGCGACCAGAACGCGTGGCAGGCCCGGCAACCGCACGGTATTCAGTTGGCGACAGGGACACTTTCTGGTCGATCGCGGAGAAGACACTTGGCGACGGACTTCGATGGGCCGAGATCCGCGAACTCAACCTCGGATTGACGATGAACGATGGAACCGTCATAACACGGGCGATCGAATCTACTAGACCGGGCTGGCAGCTCGAACTTCCCGCCGACGCAGTGATGCCCGAAGCCCTGGGCAACGGATCAGAGAGCGGCGACATCGGCGTCAACGACGCTGCGCGGTCGGCGCAGGTCACAGTCGAACAAGGCGACCATTTCTGGTCCCTGGCTCATCAGGCCCTCGAAACCGAGTGGGGCAGAACTCCCACTGACAACGAGGTAGTGCCGTTCTGGGCCGAGATGGTGAAGATCAACGAACCGCGCCTTCTGCCTCCCGGCGACCCCAACCTCATCTACCCCAAACAACTATTCGACGTTCCGCCGGTCCCCGGTGATCCTCTCGCCGTCACTGATGCGACCGACGTGGCAGAACCCGCAGACGAGACACGAGTGGCAGTCGAAACGCAACCGACACCGACCACACATCCCGATCAGGCACTTGTCCCGCGCGAACCCGCGCCGACAGACCCACGCGCAACAGCCTCGACGACGCCGACAACGCCGGCGCGCAGAGAAGCACCACCCGCTCAGGAGCAGACCCACGAGGCTGGATTCTCCGTAGCGTCGCCGGCGGCCCTGGGAATCGGCGCGCTGGCAGTAGCGGCAGGCTCCATCGCAGTCACCCTCCGACGACGCCGTGCACAACAGGCCGCCAAGCGGCCACCCGATACCACGATCAAACCGCTGCCACCCGAAGCGGCAGCCTACGAAGACCGTATTCGCCCGATAGCCGACACCGACGCCGCCCGCTGGGTCGAAGCCACGAATCGACTCATCACACACGGGCTCGGCCAAGACCGACGCGACCCATTGCCGGCAGTCATCGCAATCCGAGCCGGCCGACACGGTGCCGAGGTACTCCTCGACGAACCGTGTCTACCCGTCGACGGGTTCGTGCCCGCCAACGAATACAACACCGCCTGGAAGGTGGACCCGGACCTCGATCTCCATCAGATCGAAACCAAGGCTAAAGACACTCAGCCCTTCAGCCCGGCCCTCATCTGTATCGGAGACACCGAAGCGGGAGACCTCTTCGTCGACATCGAACAACTCGCAACCATCAGCGTCAGCGGAGAGCCCGAAACTGTCGACGGATGGTTCCGGAGCATCGCCATCGGAGTCGCCGCCAACCCCTGGAGCCAATACTGCGAAACCGTCGCCCTCGGACTAGCCGACAACTTCTCAACCATCGATCGGGTAGTCGTGCCGGCCGACCCTGACGACTGGTGCGAGAAGACCGAACGCTCAATGCGCAAGCTGCACGAACGCCTTAACGCCTCGCCCTACCAACAACGCGTCAACCCGGGTGAGATTCACCACCCGACGATCGTTCTCGCTGGGCCCAGCTACGCGGCTGAGGCGCGACGACTCGCCGAGGTAGCTGCTCTGGTGTACACGCCACTGGCGGTGGTCGCCGCCGCTCCCATCGCCGACGCAGCGCTCATCCACCTGCACCACGAGATCGCAACTCTCGAACGAGAAGGCGTCGAGTTCATTCCAGCGATCACCGAATCCGCCGAGACGGCAGTCATCGGCGAACTACTCAACAACGCCGCTTCGATTCGCGTCTTATCTGCCTCTGAACCCGAAGCCGTCGAGACCGACGAGCCCGAAACGCCGCACCCCGATGAGCACGAAACGGTCGACGAGCTGATCGCACGAGTCCTCGAGCCGAAACCGATCGAGGTCAGACTTCTAACTGCAATGCCGAGTGTCGAAGGCATCGAACCAAGGCCAACTACCAAACAGGTCGCCGTCATCGCCTACCTCTCATATCACCGCAGAGTCGCGTCGAGTCGCGTACGAGACACGTTCTGGCCAACCGCCACAAACCGCAGCACCGGCGACAACGCCATCAGCCAGATCCGACGACTCCTCGGCACCGACGCTGAGGGCGACAATCGGCTCACCCAAGCCATCAACACCCACGAATACGAAGTGTCTGACGAGATTGGCTGCGATTGGACACGGGCCAAGGATCTCATCGAGCACGCGAGAAATCGTGGTGGGGCCGGCGAGACGGTGTTGCTGCGAAGCGCGCTCGAACTAGTCGACGGCCAAGTCGGCGCCGACGCCCCCGCCCGCCAGTTCAGCTGGCTCATCGACGACCACAACGTGTATGGAGGCATTGAGATCAGCCTCGTCGATGCCGCCAACCGGCTCGGCGAGCTCGCCCTCGGCAATGACGATACGTCGCTCGCGGGGTGGGCCGCAGCCCAAGGACTTGTTGTCGTTCCCGGCAACGAGGCCATGTACCGATTGCAGATGAGAGCGGCGGCCGCAGCTGGTGAGCCCACGGGCGTGCGTGCGGCTTACCAGCTTGCCCAACGCTCAGCCACCAACCTCGACCCATGGGCCGGGATCGACGAAGAAACTGATGCCCTCTTCCAGGCCCTCGGTGGAAGATGACCAATCCAGGTCGACATCAAGAAAGCGACCGCCGAGGGCGAAGCCGCCATCAATCACCTTGCGATTCAGCCCCGAAGAGCGAAGAGAACTCTATTCCTAGATAGATTCAACGTCCTCCTGCGAAGTCTTCTGGCATACCAGGAAATAGTCGAACGCATCACCTAAGGTTACGAGGGTCGGCTCGTTCTCTGACGGACGAATTAGACCAGCGGAACCCTCGACGACTACGACGAGTTCAAACATCTGAAGACTGTCCAACCCGATCTCAGAAATCAACTCTGTCTCTGGGAGTAACTGACTGGAGTGGTGAGCAACCTTCAGGGCACTGAGCACACCCGAGCAAAAGCGCTGAAAGCCAGGCTCTCCGGTTCCAAGACCTTGGGAAAGCTGTTCGGTGGCTCGACAGGCAGCGTTCTGGCATCCAGAAGCGGAGATTTCTCCATGATGACCCGGGGTGTAGAAGTGGTGACCGCCGTGCCATTCGGCCCAGTCATTCGCTGGCGGTGCGGACAGGTGAAGGACCCGGCACCGTAGGTCGCGCGCTCAAAGGCCTGCGCCGTCATTGGATCTTCCGAACTTTCAGCCTTCCTTGTGCGCTCCTCCGACGTCAGTTTCTGAACGTCAGCCTACGAAATCGTCGTCATTCGATCGCGCCACCGTTCGAACCCTCGAACCTTGAGGTACGATGGCGGATGGGCGGCGCTGGCAACGCCTTTGCCACACTCCGCCAAGAGACATTGGGGTGTCGATGACGGATAGAGAGAATCTGGAGCACCGGTCCTACCGCGGTCAGCTGCGCGGCGCCGACGAAATCTGGGCAGTGGCGACTGCTAGCGTGGCAATCCACCCGGGGCGGGCTTGTCGGAGATGTTTCCGGCGTGACTACCTCCCGGAAACCGATGGCGATTCTCGCCCTCCGGGCTTGTAGGTTGCACTCTCTCTCGACCTGACACAATTTAGGATCCGGCCGGGCCCACGCCACCAGCGATCACCCGGAGAAGTTCCTGCTTGTGGGTTGGGGTTGGGGTCGCAAATGGAGCAGTGCTTCGACAGCGGTCGAGAAGTGACAGTTGGCAGGCATAGCCTTCAGCAAGCCACCGCTCCACCACCACCGCTGGAGTGTCGATGGAGACTGACCTTGCTGTACCTAACAGGACACGGTCCATCACCTCCGCCCACAATCGATACGGTGGTCGACACACGCCCCGAACGTGAATCTCCCCCGGGTTCCGTAGAGGTTTTGGCCTGCCCTGGGTTTCGCGCGGTCCGGATGCTTGGTCTTGGGCACTAGTGGTGGCGGGACGGAGTTCGAATTCGACCGGTGTGAGCATGCCGAGCGATTGACGATGGGTAGCCTCGTGATCGGCTGGAGTGGTGAATCGGCGGTGGCCCTCGACGAGCCCTCTGCTTTGCCCACGACCGCAACGACTCGACACCCTCGCCCCCGCGTTGGTTGTGTGCTGTGACGGTCTCAAAGGCCTGCCAGACGCGATCCCCCCCTGGCCCGACACCACCGTGCAGACATGTGTCGTGCACATGGTCCGCAACAGCCTCCGCTACGCGTCGATGAAGCACTGGTCGGCGATCACCAAACAGATGCGAGCCATCTACCCGGCCCCGACCGTCGCCGCGGCCGAAGCGCACTTCGAGACTCTCGTCGATGACTGGGAAGACACCTACCCGGCGATGATCCGGGCTTGGCGAAACAGCTGGGAGGACTCCATACCGTTCCTCGAGTTCCGCGCCGAGCTGCGCAAAGTGATCTACACCACGGATGAAATCGTCAAGAGGCAGACGCCGGTTTCTGGGTTTGCCAGTGAGCGACGAGGATTTCGTAGGCGTGTTCCTCCTGTTCGACGAGATCCTTGTTGATCGACGACCGCTACCGGCAGTCCCTTGATGCCCCTCCTGTACCACGGGAAGTTCTCAGATCCATGACGGTTGAAGGCCAACGGTTGGACTGAAATGATGACCCCAGGAGAGCCGCGTCGGTTCTTCGCTCCACCCCTTGACAACAGCGCGAGTCGAACCTAGTGTCGGGTCGCGTTGAAATCGACAGTCAAAGGGGTGCGACATGATGATTTCCACCTTCGCCAAGACCGTATCCGTGGTTCCTCTGGCGGTTCCTATTGTAGCTTTCTCCAGTGTGGAAAGCGCCAGCGCCGACAGCCGATGCGGGGAAACGCAGTCGGAGGCGTGGGGCACCGGTTATGCGTGTTTGGGGGACAACGGCCAGAACCTTGGAGCTATTCGCGATAACCAGCCGGGCTCACCCTGCGTTCGAGCTGAAGGGCAAGTCTCATACGGCAGTCCCTGGACCTTTATTGCACAGACGTGCGGTGACAAAGTCGTCTTCAACTGGTCGCAGTACACCAATGTGCGAATGTGTAACGGCCCATCAGGTCCATGCGTGTTTCTCTGGAACGCCTGAGATCAGGCATACGTAGCTAGCCACGATCTTTCATTGCGGCTCGGGTGGTGCTCGCGGAAAGCCCCTGGCCTGGGATTATTGGGGTGTTGAGAAAGTCCCGTAATCCCAGTTCCAGGAGGTTTTCGTGTCGAACGATAGCAGGCTGTGTCGGCCACAGAGCGTGACCGGTGATGGTGCGGGTTTGACGTCGCGGGGTGGGCTGGTGGTCCTCGATGAAGTCGCTGCCGGTCTTGGTCTGGCCGATGGGCTCGCCGAGGCGTTTGATCGGTTGCCGCATCGGGTGCATCGGCCGGGCCGGTCGATCCTGGCGACGGTGCTGGCGCTCGCGGATGGCGCCGAGTGCGTGGCTGATGTGGCGGCGTACGCGGATCAGCCGGCGATGTTCGGGCACCTGCCGTCGGAGGCGACGCTGTGGCGGACCTTTGAGAACTCGGCGGTCGATGAGTTCCGGGGACTCGCCGACGCTTGCCGTGACGCACGGGCGACAGCGTGGGCTGCGGGTGCTGGGCCTGATGGTGAAGAGCTGATGATCGACATCGACGCCACGATCGTGCCGACTCGTGCCGACAAGCAAGATGCTGCTGGGACCTACAAGCGCAGCCACGGCCATCACCCGCTTGTCGCGCTCGCCGGTGACATCGGCGAAGTCCTAGCCTTGCAGATGCGGCCAGGCAACGCCGGCTCCAACACCGGCGGCAGATCATGTCGAGGTGCTCGGTGAAGCGATCGAAGCGCTCCCAGAGACCTGGGCCCAGGGGCACCGGCGCGGCGATCACGTCGATGACGCCGCCAAGGAACTGATCGTGCGCACCGACGCCGGCGGCACCACCCAATGGCTCATCGAGGAATGCCGGGACCGCAACATCGAGTTCTGCTGCGGCACCTCGATCACCGCACGTATCCGCGAAGCAATCTGTTGCCTCGACGACACCGACTGGGTTGCTGCAACTGACACCAACAACCGCTCCTACCACCACGGCGCCCAGATAGCCGAGATCACACAGTTCCTGGACCTGTCGGGCTGGGATGGCTATGACCACGAACCCTCAGCGAGGGTGATCGTGCGCCGTGAACGCCCCCACCCCGGCGCCCAACTCACCTTGTTCGACACGATCGAAGGACACCGCCACACCGCGATCATCACCAGCCTCACCGACGACGACATCGCCGGGCTCGAAGAGCAATACCGGATGCGCGCCCGAGCCGAGAACACCATCGCGGATGCCAAAGCCTGCGGCCTCGCCAAACTGCCCTTCGACAACATCGTCGCCAACACCCTCTGGGCTCGCCTCACCGCAGTCGCGAACAACCTGCTCCGCTGGACCTGCGCCCTCGGGTTCACCGGCGCCGTCGCCAAAGCAAGACCCAAGACAATCCGAAACCGGATCCTCCACGTCGCCGGTCACAGCACCACCGCAGGCCGCCGGCTACGACTCGACCAAACATGGCGCTGGACACGCCACATCCTCCACGCCCTCCACCCATCAAGACCACCCTCACGAGGGCACCGCCAACTCGACCTGGCCGATCTCAGTCGTCCCAGTCTTCGGAGTCGTCCCACTACGACTGTTGCCCGACCCCCGGCCCGCGGCTGCGTGACGTTCATAGCCAAGATGATCAGTCATCTCGACCTCCAACCCGGTCTGGAGCACCTGCCGCACCAGACCCGTCAACAACCCCTCATCGCCCGTGAGCTCAACGCCCTCGCTGCACGCCCGCTCAACCAGCACCTCAGCCCACTGCCCAGCGCCGCACCATCAGGCGAAACACTCGCCGGGCACAGCCGGCAGCTACGGACCCTCAGATCACGACCCATACACAGACTTCCTGACAGACCCCGCCAGGATCAGCTGAGGTGATGACGGCTCACGGACCCAGACTGCGGTCTAAGATGCGAGAGCAGGGCCGCCGTTTCGAAGTCGAGGAGCTATCCACCACATGACACCGTCAAACGAAGAACGCTCGACGAGAAACTCTGAGCCCCGAACACTCGCACGGGGCGGAGTTCTTGTTGCCGTGGCACTTGTCGTTGGTTTCGTCATCCTTGCGCAAGGATTCGGCGACCGCAGCCCCGAGGTGTCTGAGGCGAGCAACGGGAGCACGTCTGCGACGACTAGCACTCAGGGTTCCGAGCCAGACGACACTACGACTGAAGCAGCTGGCGCCAGCTCGGGGCCGCCCACTCAGTCGGCAGACACGAGCGCGGGGCCGCAAGGCGCGCCCGAGACAACCGTCGTCGAACAACTGCATCCTCCTTCCGAAGTGCGTGTTCTGGCGGCCAACGGCGACGGTGGCGCCGGTATAGCTGGCGCGATCGGAGACAAGCTCAGCGCTCAGGGCTACGTGGTTGAGCTGGCCAACGCCTCGCCGACCGAGGCAAGCCAGATTCTCTACCGCCCCGGCTACGGGTTGGACGCGACGCAGATCGCCGAAACCCTGGGTGTTGACGCCAGCGTTGTCGTCCAGATAGCTCAGGATGCAGAAACACCTGTCGAACCAGACTCGGCTGGTGAGGCGCTGGACAGCAACGTCGTTGTTATCGCCGGCACCGACGGTGTCATACGATGATCCCTTCCGCTCTGATCGCACTGAACAGTGTCGGTCGGCACAAGACGGCGTTGCAGCGCCTACCCGATACACCAACCTTTAGCCCATAGCAAGGTAATACCTCATGGTATCTATACCGACAATTCTGGCTGGAAAGCACACAGTAGTCCGACCAGTTACGCCCGCTGACTATCAGTGGCTATATGAGAACGCGGTGATGAGCGGGTCCGGTTTCAGTTGGCGCCTCCACGGGCAGGTGCCGCCCTACGACCAATTCATCGCAAACGTCTTCGCGACCTCAGTGCTCAACATGGTCATCGAGCGAGCGGAAGAAGACACCCTGGTCGGGTTCTGTCAGATGTGGAAGCACGATCCTCACAGCAACACTGCACAACTAACTGCGTTCTTGTCTGATGACAGCGTGGGTTTGGGGTGGCCGCTCGAAGGGGTTGTCAACTTTGTACGCTACGCGTTTCAGTCGCTAGGGCTTCGCAAGATCTATTTTGAATCACTTACTCCCGAAATGGAACAGTACGAGTCGCTTGTAGGCACCGTGCTCGTCCAGGAGGGACGGCTTCGTGATCACAGCATGGTTATGGGTGAACTCCACGATCTGCACGTGTTTGCCCTCTACAAGCAGGACCTCGAACGTCGGTTAGAGAAGCTCAATTGGTAGGACATGGATCGTGCAAGAACCTCTTACACTTTGGGAGTTCTGCGAGGAAGCGCGCCAGACCGGGATATCCAACCGCACAGTTGAGGGAATCCAATCGAACTTACCGCTGGTGCGGGAACGGGACGGAATCGGCTGGCTTCAGATCACGGCACTAGCGGACCGGCTTGCCGGTGCTAGTCTTCCAACCGACCTCCTGGATTCCATCTATGATCTTGAGCACCTGTTGTATTTTGTTAACGTCAGAAGAGAGAACAGCGTCCCGGAAGACAGGCGTTCCGAAGAACGGTGAACACATGCGCAAGGATGTCTTGGGAGAATGTGAGAGCATCGTACGCGGCTTCTTGGAAGAGCGCGGCAACGTTGCAAGCGATCTAGCGAACACGACGTTCGAAGAGATGACCGACGACTCGCTTGAGCTTCTCGAACTGCTTGTGCTCCTTGAAGACCGGTTCGATCTTCCGGCCGATGTCTCACTGGACGGCGCCCTTACGATCCACGAGCTAGCTGCTCTGACATCCAACTTGGGACACCAAGCGTAGAAGCAACACCGCCAGCTACGAGCATCAACCCACGCAATGCAGAACCCAGATGGGGTTCGCTGGTTGAGTCGTGCGGGACCCCCAGATCACGGTGTCCAGAGTATCTCGCATGTACCCGTGTTGCCCCTGCACATGCGAGCGGCATCGTAACCGGACCAGTCGAAAATGACTTTGTCTCCGCAGCTCTGTGTCAGGTATACCCAAGATCCGCCGCTGAGGCGGGCCTGGGCCTGAACGCAGTGGCCATCCGCCAACGTGTCATCTACAGCACCCAGGTTCTGGCCGTTGTCCCCCAAACACGCGTACCCAGTGCCCCAGGACGGAGACTGCACAGGTCCGCATCGGTTATCAGCACTAGCGCTATCCACTGTTGCAACGGCGACTACTGGAACTGCCAGCGGAACGACCGTGGCGGCTTTAGCGATTGTTGAAATCATCTCAACACCTTCCCGTTGAAAGATGATCGGCTATGCGTTCGAACCTAGATTTGAGAAGGGCTCTTCGTCAAGGGTCAATATCACCAGCACAAAGCTTGGCCTGGCCACAACCGGAGACCCATCACTGCGTACATGATCTGACGCGCTCCGCGGGGTTCGAACCTCGTCTCGTTAGCCACGATCTTTCATATGGCGTAGGTGTGGGTGCGTGTGGGGTGTGGTTGGGGTTCACGCTGTGTGGCGGTCAGGGCCTGGCGGATGCCGCCGAGGGCGTCGAGGATGTGGCGTGTCCATCGCCATGTTTGGTCGAGGCGTAGCCGTCGGCCTGCGGTGGTGATGTGACCGGCGACGTGAAGGATCCGGTGGCGGATTGTCTTGGGTCTTGCTTTGGCGACGGCGCCGGTGAACCCGAGGGCGCAACTCCAGCGGAGCAGGTTGTTCGCGACGGCGGCGAGGCGAGCCCAGAGGGTGTTGGCGACGACGGCATCGAAGGGCAGTTTGGCGGCTCTTCGGATCTGAGGGTGGGGTGATTGTGGGGTAGGTCCCGGATGTGGGACAGGGGCTCTGCGAATCTGGCGATGTTCTACGTCGTCAAGATCCGGGAGCCCCTGTTGGAAACTGATCCTATGCGCATGTGCGCGTTGCTGGTGGGCCTACCGGCGTCGGTGCGGGTGGTTGGTGTGGCCGAGTGGCTGTGGCTCGAGGTCACGGTCGCTACCGACAGGCCGCGGCCAGCGTGTGGTTGTGGTGGCCCGGTCCATTGTCACGGTGTTCGGGAGGTTCGTCTGGTGGATCTGCCGGTGTTTGGCCGGTCGGCTCGTCTGGTGTGGCGCAAGCAACGCTGGCGCTGCACGGGGTGCGGGGCGTGTTTCACCGACGAAGTTCCCGAGATCGCATCGCCTAGGTGTGCGCTCACGACCAGGGCGGCGCGGTGGGCGACGGTCCAGGTCGGTGCTCACGGTCGCAGCGTCAGCGAAGTGGCCACCGATCTGGGCTGTGATTGGCACACGGTCATGGACGCGGTAGTTGTGTTTGGTGAACCGCTGATCGATGACCCCGACCGCATCGGCGACGTTTACGCGATCGGGCTCGATGAGACTCTCTTCGCTCGCATCGGGGTGTTCCGTACCCAGGTGTGGTCAACTCAGATCGTCGACGTTGGGCGAGGCCAGCTCCTCGACGTGGTCGAGGGCCGAACCGCCGAGGGGCCATGCCGCTGGCTCGCTGACCGGCCGGCCGAATGGATCACACAGATCGAGTGGGCAACGCTGGATCTCTCGGCGTCGTATCGGACCGTCTATGACACGATGCTGCCCGACGCCGTCCAGGTCGCGGTCCCTGTTCCACGTCACGAAGTTGGCGAATCAGCGGCTCGACGAGGTCCGACGCCGCGTCCAGAACGAGACGCTCGGCCATCGGGGCCGCAAAGACGACCCCCTGTATCGATCCCGCAGGTTGTTGACCAAGGCCGACGAGCGCCTCGACGACCGTGGCCGCACGAAGCTGTTGGGACTGCTCGACGCCGGGGATCCTCACGGCGAGGTCCGCATGGCGTGGCACGCCAAGAAACCGTCCGAGGTCTCTATGACATCGATCCCGATGTCGCCGACGAGTACGTCGCCCGTCTCGGCCACGACCTCCAAGACGAGTCCTGCCCGCCCGAGATCAACAAGCTCGGCCGCACCATCGTCCGCTGGACCAGCCAGATCGCCGCCTGGCACCACAGCCGAGTGTCGAACGGTCCGACAGAAGCGATCAACAACCTCATCAAGCAGGTCAAGCGAGTCGCCTTCGGGTTCCGACGGTTCGCGCACTACAGAATCCGAGCCCTGCTCTACGCCGGCCGACCCAACTGGGACCGACTCGCCACCGTCACACCCCGCTAGAACGCGAAGCGCCACTTTCGTTCGTTGGGTCGTTCAGGAGTTGATCGAAGCCGAGGCGATCGGTGCGGTCCGTTGTGAGCGATCCGGTGAGCGGTCGACGCACCGCAACGGGCACCGCCCACGAGTCCTGTCGACTAAGACCGGTGATCTCGAGTTGGGCATCCCGAAGTTCCGCAAAGGGTCGTTCTTCCCCGAGATCCTCGAACCGCGCCGCCGGATCGACCAGGCACTCTATGCGGTGGTGATGGAGGCCTACGTCAACGGGGTCTCGACCCGTTCGGTCGATGACCTCGTCGCGGCGTTGGATGTCGACACGGGGATCAAGAAGTCGGAGGTGTCGAGGATCTGTGCGGGTCTCGACGAACGCGTCGCCGCGTTCAGGAACCGGACCCTCGGTCACGTCTCGTTTTCGTACGTGTATGTCGAAGCCACTTACATCAAGGTCCGCGACGACGACTTGGGTCAGGTCGTCTCCCGAGCAGTCGGCGTCACCCGGTTTCGTTGACACGACGCGTTTCTGATTGCGATCACGGCGCCTCAGAGTTGGTGTAGGGGCTGCGGGGGGTCCGGTGGCCGAGGCGGGCTCGGCCTCGACGGCGGCTGGGAAAATATGAGCGGGAGACGACCGTGGCGTGTACCGCAATCCATCTCGGGCGCCACCGGCGGCGTTGCAGATCGCCTACGAGCGAGATGACGGTCGCTGAACCTCGTTGCAGCCGGACTTCGTCGTGATATCGCGTCGCGATGACGGGAGCCTCGCCGCATCGATCGTCGACCCACACGGCGATCACCTCGCCGACGCACGTAGCAAGCTTTGCCATAGCGGTATACGCCGAGAACCACGGCGAGAAGTTCATCCGGTTCGAGTTAATTGCCAAGACCGGCGACGACCTCCGATGTCTCGACTTCGGCGAGGAGGCAGTCCGTGAAGCGGCACGTGCCTTCGATGGTGCTGAGGTGGCGGCTCTCTACGAATCGGCCGTCTCGAACCCATACGGCGGCAGCTAGTCACGCCTCGTTCGTGCAGTTCCCGGCCGCTGGTCGACAAAGTCCACATCCCGCGCGGTGATTAGGTAGCGGCTGCGTTTCTCGCCGGTGGCGGGGTCGGCCCACTGCTTTTGGGTGAGGCGGCCGGAAACGAGGACGTACCGGCCTTTGGCGAGGTGTTGGTGGCAGGTGCCCGCCAGCCGTCCCCAGGTGTCGACGTCGATCCAGAGCCTGCCGGTCTTTGTTCCGGTGCGGCCCGAGGCGAGGCGGAAGCTGGTGACGACGCTTCCGTTGGCTTCTTTGCGGACGGGGTCGTCGACGAGTCGTCCGGCGATGGTGATGTGGTTCACAGTGAATCTCCCGTGTGTGGGCTGCCGAGGCACCGGTGTCGACGAGTCGGACTGTGCCGGTGAGATCAGCGACCTCGGGGTCGTTGGTGTTGTTGCGATCGTTCATGCCGGTACCAGGGACCACGAGTGTCACGAACGCGACATTGTCCCTTGTCTGTCGCGCACCTGCGATCGGGCGGTCCCTTGTGGCGGTGAATGGGATCAAGGAGGTGCCGGTGGCACGATCGATGAGTTGGTTGGGTCGGTTGATCGCACAGGTGGATGCGACGCCCGATAGCGGGTTTCCGGGTTCGGACCTCGCGCAGGATGTTCTGAACTGGTTGATGTGGCTTGGGCTTGGCGGGTCGCTCGCTTCGCTGCTGGTCGGCGGGGCGGTGTGGGGTCTTTCGCAGGTGACCGGCAACACGATTCAAGGCGGGCGTGGTCGAGTGTTCGCTCTGGGCGGCGCGGCTGGTGCGATCGTCACTGGTTTGGCGCCGACGATTGTCAACGAACTGTCGGGTCTGTGATGCGGTACCTCAAGCTCGCTGGTCTCCCAGTCCTGGTGCTCGCAATCGCAGCTGCCTTTGGTCTGGCGCTACTCGATGACGATTCGTCCGGTACCCGTGTGCCGCCTTCGGTGTCTGCGACCGGGCCTTCTCGTTCGACATCGTCGCCGACGTCCGGCGCATCCGAGGTCGTTGGCGGCGATGAATCCGGCTCGCAAGTGAGCGACCGCTCGCGTGAGGGTGCGATGGCTGCGGCGGTTGGGTTTCTCGAGCTCACCGAAGAGGTCGTTTCTATGTCGCCTGCGGATGGGGCGGCGCTGCAGCGATCGATCTCGACTGAGGCTGCGGCTGAGCGTCTCAGCGCTGAGGTCGCTGACACGCTGCGTTCGGTGCAGACCGATGTGCCCGAGGGTGTGTTGGCTTCGGTTGCCACGTTTGGAGTTGACGCTGTGGAGCGAGGCGACGGCTGGGATGTTTCGATCTGGTATGTCGAGGTGATCGTCTACGGCGACGAACTCGCGGTTGAGCAGTGGCGTACGTCGAAGTACTCGTTGGAGTGGGAGTCAGATGGCTGGCGCATGAGCGGTCTCGAATCGATCGACGGCCCGACGCCGGTTCGTCCGGCAGCATCGGTCGCCTCATCGACTGCTTCGGTTGCCGCCGCGGTCTCGGGAATGGATGACGGAGTGTTGGCACCGTGATCTTCGCCATCGATCTCAACCCGATCGACGACATCATCGACGGGATCGGCGGGATCATCGGAGGCGCAGCCGAAGCGGCCGGTGAGGCAGTGTTGGATCTCGCCGTGTCGTTCGTGTTCGGTCTGATAGCTGATGCCGTAGCGTCGATCACCAACTCGATCGTCTCGGCTATGGACTCGACCACCGCAGTCGATCTGGGTGGCGGGTTCTTTCCCGAGCTGACTCCGATCCGCCAGACCGTTTTGGGAATGTCGATGGCGCTGCTTCTGGCGTTCTTCCTGGCCGCGATCGTTCGATCGCTCGCCGCGGGCGAGCCAGGCGCGATCATTCGTGCGGCGCTGGTCGACGTGCCTGCAGCGATTCTGTTGATGATGGTGTCGGTAACGGTGGCCTGGATTCTGATCCGGATCGTCGACGAGGCGTCTCTGGCGGTGACGGGTGACGTGGGTGCTGCGATGGGGGAGTTCTCTGCGTCGTTGATCGCGGTCGAGGCTCTGACGGGAGCAGGGCTGCTCGGGATCATCTTCGGGCTGTTGTTCATCGTTGGAGCGATACTTGTGTGGTTGCAGCTGCTGGTTCGCTCGGCGCTGATCTACATCCTGGTCGTGATGGCACCGCTGGGGTTTGCCACCCGGGCCCACCCAGCGACTCGCCAGATAGCCCGGCGAACTATCGAGATGGGCCTCGCCCTGATCTTGTCGAAGTTCGCTGTTGCAGTTGCGTTCGGTGTTGGAGCGACGGCGATCGATTCGAGCAACGCCGTACCGGAGGGCCAAGGCGTTGATCTGACCGGGATGTTCACGGGTGTGGCTGTGATGTTGATGGCGGCGTTCATGCCGTGGGTGATCTGGAAGGCAATTCCCGTGGTTGACGCAGCGACCGCTGCTGCCGGTGTCGAGCGATCACCGATCAAGACAGCCGTAGCAGGGACTTCGATGGCGGTTGCGGCGAGTGTCGGTGTTTCCAAGCTCGCCGGCGGTGGCGGAGTGGGTGCACCTGCGGCTGGGAGTGGCACGCTGGGACCTCCGGGCGCGGCGGGCCCGGCTGGGTCGGGTGGGCCGAGCGGTCCTTCTGGTGCGAGCGGTGGTTCGGGCAGGGCCGGGTCTCTCGCCGGGCCGGGCGCGGCACCGACCGGCGGGGCCTCAGCAACTCAACGCTCTCAACCGGGGTCTTCATCCTCAGGCACCGTCGAGGCGAAACGGTCAGCTGCGCCTGGTCGGTCTGAGGGTTCGAGCGACGACCGAGCATCGAAGCCCGACAAGTGAGCGACTCCAGTCCATCGGTCCGCACCTATCGGCTTCCGCCGATCGATCGGACGGGTTGGATGTTTGGGCTGTCGCTGGTTCAGCTCTTGATCGCCGCGATCGGCGTCGTGGCTGGGGCCGTGTTGATGGTGACGGTCTCGGTGGTCGTGGGCATGTTGGCGATGGCTGCGATTGTTGGGCTGGGTTCCGCCCGAATGGGTGGCCAGCCTCTGGTGGAGCTCGTCCCGCTCGGGCTGCGATGGGCTCGGCGCGGCAGCAACGCAGCGACCTGGTTCTCCGCGGTCCCGGTCGTGGGTGGTGACTCAAAGGAGCAGCAACCCCGGGCGCTCGTAGGGCTCGAGTTGCTCGCCGTCGATGCCTCACAGCCCGGTCTCGGCTCCGGTGGCGGCAAGGTCGCCGTTTCGCACGATCGGTCGTCGGGAACCGTGGCCGCGAGCTTGCGGGTGTCGGGTCGACAGTTCGGGCTCTTGGAGTCAAGCGAACAGGATTGGTTGCTTGACTCGTGGGGCCGCGCGCTCGGAGCCTTCGTGAGCGAACGCAACCCGGTG
Source organism: Acidimicrobiales bacterium (assembly GCA_965216815.1). Classification (GTDB taxonomy): domain Bacteria; phylum Actinomycetota; class Acidimicrobiia; order Acidimicrobiales; family SHLQ01; genus JADFOM01. Next base: position 2,609,378 of record OZ244202.1, read on the forward strand.
GTGAGCATCCGTTGGTCGCAGTGGGCGGCGCCGGCCGGCCTTGACGAACATCGAGCCTGGTTGAGTGAGCAACTGGCAAACGAGCCGCTCGCAGACGTACGCAGCTCTTACGAGCGGCTGTTGCAGGAAGCCGGGACCCAAGCCACCCGCCACGAAGTCCTAGTGACGGTCACCCTCGCCGTTGATCGCGTCCGCCAATCGAAGACAAAGACCGCCGATCAGCTCCAGGCGGCGGTCGAAACGCTGCTCGGCGAGATCCGCCTGTTCGGACAACGGCTCGAAGGTGCCGGTCTCATCATCTCGGGTGCGCTTTCTCCTGCGGAGTGGGCACGAGCGATGCGTTTGCGGCTCGATCCCTCCCAACGTGGCGCTCTCGACGCCCGAGCTCGAAGCCTCGGAGAATCCGCCGGGGCCACCGATCCCGCAAATGCCGGACCGACCGCAACCGAACAGACCTGGAACGCCTGGCGCACCGACGGGTCTTGGCATCGGGCGCTAAGGGTCACCGAATGGCCACGCATCGACGTCCAGGCCCGATGGTTGACCGACCTGCTGCTCTACGCCGGCTGCGTGCGCACGTTCGCCGTCGTCATGGAACCTGTCCCCAGATCGCGCAGCCAACGATCGATCGTTCGGGAGTCAGCCAAGATCGATTCGGACGCGACCCATCGCGCCGAGAAGGGGTTCCGGGTCGGGGCGCACCACCGGCGGGCCCGTCAAGCCGTCGAGGAGCGCGAGGAGGAACTCGTCGCCGGCTACGGCGAGTTCGTCTATGCAGGGATCATCACCGTCACCGCTTCGAGTCTCGATGCTCTCGACGACTCAACAGCGGAGGTCAGCCAGGTTGCTGCGTCGCTCGGGCTCGAGGTGCGTCCGCTTTCGGGTCGCCACGACCTTGCAGTGGTGGCGACCTTGCCGGTGGCGAGGGGAGTCGTGCCCAAGGAATGGTTGTGACGACTGATTCACCTGCACCGCTTGGGCGCAGGTTGCTGAACGGGAAGCGTGGACTGCGGCTGCCTCGTCATCGAGCCACCAACGCGCACCTCTGCGCCCTGTACCCCTTCCATTCGGGTGCCGGTCTCGGACCGCGAGGCATCTATGTCGGCGAGGACGTGTCTGCGGGTGGGTCGGCGTGGTGCTATGACCCGTTCCAGCTCTACACCGATGGCGTCATCACCTCACCCAACGTTCTCGTCTTGGGAATGGTGGGATCGGGCAAGTCGTCGGCGGTCAAGACGCTGCTGTACCGGTCGATCGGGCTGCTCGGCTCACCGGGAGGGCGGCCCCGTTGGTGCGCCGTTCTTGACCCCAAAGGCGAATACGGGCCGCTCGCCGATGCGCTCGGGCTGTCACGCATCCGTCTCTACCCAGGTGGGCCGACCCGACTGAACCCGCTCGATGCCGGGCCGTCTGTCGGTGACACCGACGAACTGTGTACCCGACGCACCCAGATGGTCGCTGCTCTGGCAGCGTCGGTGCTGCGACGAGAACTCACGCCGCTCGAAGACGCAGCCCTTGGATGGGTGATCGACCACCTCACGCGACGAGAGCAATCAGAGGCTCCGACGCTCGGTGATGTTGTCGGTCTTCTTGTGACGCCGACATCTGAGATGGTCGACAGGGCTCAGGCTTCCACGCCGCTGAACCTGGCTGAGAAGCTCGAAGACCTTCGCCACGGCGTCGGCCGACTCCTCGACGGGCAGTTACGCGGCATGTTCGACGGCCGATCGACCGAACGGCTCGACTGGTCGGGAAGGGGCGTCGTCGTCGATCTTTCAGCCGTTCACCAAGACACCGCCGCTCTAACCGGAGTTATGATCGCCGCGACAGGCTGGCTCCAGTCGTTGCTCGCCGCGCCAGAATCGGCCAACGTGCCGCGACGAGTCCAGGTGCTCGAAGAGATCTGGGCACTGCTCGGGTCTGAGCGGGTCGCCAAGTATTGCCAGTCATGCCAGAAGCTCGCCCGCTCCTACGGCGTCGCCAACATCTCCGTCGCACACCGCATCGCCGACCTACGCGCACAATCCGACGACGGAACCTCCGCAGCCAAGGTCTCGATGGGCATACTCGCCGACACCCAGACCCAGATCCTGTTCCGCCAATCCGCCGACCAGATCCCCGAAGCCAAAACAATGCTCGGACTCACCAGCTACGAAGCACAGCTGCTCCCCCAACTCGCGAAAGGACGAGCGCTCTGGCGAGTGGGCGATCACACCGCCGTCGTCCAACACCGCATCGGCTCAGACGAATGGCCGATCTGTGACACTGACCAGAGGCTCAGTCTCTGACGGCTCAGATCTAGCTGATTCGGGCTTCGGTCGCCGTTTCGTTCGACTTCGCGAAACTGGTCAGCGAATCGCCACAGCTCGGTGTTTGACTGCGTCAAGGTGTCGGCTCACTTGCCGAGCAACGGCCTCTGTCTCGGCGGATCCATGAATACAGGCCCGTCAGCGCATCGCGGAGCTAGGCCATCAAGTTTCCGGCCCGACATGGCCAGCGAACTGCAGTGCCGGCCCAACGGCGGCGGGAGCGCGCACTCGGGGCCGAATGCTCCGTTAGGGCGCCAGGCGTCAGCCGTCGCCGTCGCAGGACTCCGTGGCGTGTCCTCAGGGTGAGTCTCGTTCCGAGGTGCGTGTGCGACCTAGGCGATGACATACGTTTCGCCCAGGACCTTATGGAACTTACAATTCCGCCGTGGGCCGTAAGCGAGCTAGGAGGCAACGTGGGTCGATTCGCTGGCGATCCGGAGTACACGCTGGAATGGCCACCGGAGTTGTTCGAGCATGAGCTGAGGCGACTCATGGGTCGTCTCCGCGACCATCGTGACAACGCTGAAGCAGAGATCAGTCACCTTTTGCATGAGGCGTTCGTTTCCCAGCAACCATCGGAGGAATGGGAGCGCGTGCAACGTCTCCGGTGGGACCCTGATGAGGAGCCCTTCTGAGTGAAGCGCCAGCCCTACTACCAAGTCTGGCTCAACGAGCTTCTCGGGGACGTGCACGAGCTTCCCGCAGTGAATCACCCGCGGCCGTACTGGTCCCAGCGGCACGCCAGTCCCCTCAGCGAACCATCGGCCCTGCACGTGGTCGTTGAGCAAGTGCAGGCACTGTTGGAGAGGTTTCAGCGTGATCACTACTTCTCGCAGCAATTCGGCTACGCCTGCATTGACGGAGATGTAGCGGGTGCGACGTCGACGACCCAAGAACTGCAGATTCGCGTTGGCAAGGGCCAGTTGCTCGACGCGCCAAGCCAAGACTGGACAACCGATGACCTTTGTGACTTCATCGAGATCCATCACGATCTCTGCTCCCGCCCGACCTCGGGGGCTTACCACAGCTTTGGCGAATGCGGATGGCATCCCCACACTTACGCCGTCGCACCGGGGCAGTCGGTCTATCGGTGGAGGTTGAACAGACTGCTCGACGCGACCGGTCTGCACCTCCGGCTCGCCGAGCAGGGCGAAGATCAAGGTCGCATAGTAAGGGCGAGCTCCGCAGGTGCTGATGCAATTATTGAGCAGACTATTGAATCCGCTGGTGCCGACGAGGAGGAGCTAATAGCTCATGCTGTCGCCTTGTTTCGGTCTCGATCGGGTGGCCGGCATGAAATGCGTTCAGCAATCGTGGCATTGGCCGGAGTTCTCGAAAACCGGCGCTCCGTCGTCAAAGACCTACTCACGAAAGATGAGGAGGGGAGGCTCTTCGAGATCGCGAATCGTTATGGCCTCCGCCACCGAAATGCCGAGCAAACTGAGGAGTATGGCGAAGAATTCCTTGAGTGGATCTTCTTCAGCTACCTGAACACAGTGAACCTCTTGAATCGCCTGATGGGCGAACGTCCGTAGTTACGGGCTGACGATCGGCAACAATGTCGCGGCGTTCAACGGATGTCAGCTCTGCGTAGTGCCAGTCCAGCGAGCTCCGTTCCACCAGCGCCACGCGTGTAGGCCTGCTGGGTCGTTAGCCCAGGTTGGCCTAAGTGTTTCGATGACATGTCGTTTGACTCGCGGGGGTCGTCGACCGGCGAGAATCTCGATCGGATGGAAGCCAGCGGCTTGGAGCTGCTGCCGGTAGATCCGCACGAGGTGAAGCGCCCATTGTTGTTCTGCCCAGCCCCATTGGGTGTCGTCGAGGCTTGCGAGCCAGTGTCCGAACTGGACGTGGTCCGTGCTGAACCCGTGTCCGTCGCGTCGGACGGCGCCGTCGCAGGCTGACGCGAGATACCGCACTGCTTCGCCTGCGGTGGCGTAGCCGGGCCAGATGGGCCGCCTTGTGTTGATCCACATGGTTCCTCCTGCCTGTGGAAAACCTGTGCGGTGATCGTCGCGTTTTGGTGTGACAGGCGGTCGGTAGGTGATCAGCGTCGGCCGGTAGGTGGATTGCGAGCTGATATCTCAGGTTTTTTCTTTTCGGTAGGTGAACTAGGAGGTGGATCGGTAGGTGAGTCGGGAGGTGCCTGGTTCACGGTTCGGGTCATGGCCGAACACGACTATGTCCTTGCCCGCCTCGATGACGATTGGCTCGAGATCGTTGCCTCCGATGTTCATCGTGAGGAGTTCGAGTCGTGGCGGTGTCGGTTTCGGTGTCTTGGGCGGGTCGATGATCTCGGGTCGCTTGTCGAGCGCGTTGATGACGGCGAACTCGGTGAGTCGTCGGAACTGGTTTGGGCACTTCTCGACCTAGTCGACGAGAGCGATCTGGCGCGGCGAGTGCTGTTGCAGGTGATCGTGCCGGGGTTAGGTGGCGAGTTGGCTTGGTTGAACAGCTGGGCTCGCCGGGTCGATCCCGGGTTGTTGCCCGGCGGTGACATCGATCAGATGCTGATCTTGTCGGCTCTCGACGCGATCGACCACGCAGCGGGTCATCGGCGACCTTGGCCGATCTGTTCGATCCTGCGGCGCTCTCATCGAGTGCTCGTACGGCAACTCAGCGCGTCTGAGCGTTGGCACGACCGTGTCGAGTTGGCGAGTTTGATGGAGGAAGCGGTGCCCAGCGGTGATCAGGTCGAGATGCGTCCGGAGGTGGCTCTGCTCGATCTGTTTGGGCGGGCTTCGCAGGCGGGGGTGTTGAGTGAATGTGATGCTCGGTTGCTGTGGTTGATGGGTGTCGACGGCTACTCGAGCGACGAGTTGGCGGGGTCGTTTGGCATCGCTCCTCGGTCGGTGGCGACCCGTCGTCTTCGGGCGGAACGGCGGTTGAGGCAGATGGTGTTGGCGGAGTAGTGGCCGACAATCAAGCCTCGCGTCCCTGGAGCGGCGACGAACTGTTCGCAGCCGTTGTGATTGCAGTTGGTGTGTTGACGTTTGTCGTGTGGTCGGGGGCTCAGCTCGGCACGGTTGTCTCCGCCGGCGAGTTCTTGGCTGCGTCACCGGCCGATGCATTCAGCGCGGCGATCCGTTTACCGTCTGCTGGTTCGGATCCGTCGTTGGCGTGGCCTGTCGAGGTCCGGTCGTCGATCGCTGGTCCGGTGCTGTATTGGGTATCCACCGCGGTCGCGTTGGGGGTCGAGGTCCCGGCTGTTGTGTGGGTCTGGTTGAAGGTGACGGGGATGCGTGTCGGGACCCGTGACCGTGACCGGCTGGGGGTGCAGATCGGTGCTCGGCTCGCCAGCCGCAAGGAACTTGACCCGCTCGTGGTTCGCGGACCCACGCCGGGTCGGTTCATCTTTGGCCGTGATCGGGGCCGGCTTCTGGCCACCGAATCCGGTGACCCGACGCCGACCGATCGACGGTTCACGCGAACCCGCAGACCGGGTAGGCGCAGTGCGGTGGCTGCGATCGGTCCGAGCCAATCCGGCAAGACGTCGACGGTCGTGGCAGGCATTCTTGATTGGGACGGCCCGGCGATTCTGTCGTCGGTCAAGAACGATCTCTTCGACGCGACGGTCGCTCGGCGCCTCCAGCTCGGTGATGTGTTCGTTTTCGACCCGATGCGCACGATCCCGAACCTTCCCGACGAGGTGGTGAGGGTTGGTTGGTCACCGTTGCGCAACGCCAAGACGGTGCCGGGCGCGATCGAGATAGCGCTGGCGATGCTCGACGCTGCTCCGAAAGAAGGTGTGACGAATGCCAACTATTGGACGAGCAAGGGTCAGGCTCTGTTGTGGCCGATGCTGTTTGCCGCAGCACACGACGATGAGGCGACGATGGCCGATGTCGTGCGGTGGTTGTCCAGCCAGGACGGCAAGAGTCCGAGCAACAACAACGACGAGGACGACGGTGACGAGTCGAACGGTGAGGGTGCCGCTGACACGAAGAGGCCGTTCTCGCGGGTACGGGCCATCCTCGAAGATCGCGGAATCGGTGATGGGCCGGTGGCGATTCAGGCTCGCCACGCGCTGGCGCAGTTTGAAGGGTTCTTCGAGCTCGACCGTCGCACACGCAGCGACATCTACTCGACGTCACAAACGTTGGTGCAGCCCTGGGAGGACCCCAACGTGTCGTTCGCGTCGTCGGCCGCTGCCGGCGCCGTCGCGGATCTCGAGATGGTGCTGTCGGGCAACAACACCTTGTATCTGGCGGTTCCGCTCAAGGACGCGTCTCGGTACTCGGTCGTGTTCGGCGGGTTGTTGGGCACGCTGTTGCGCGACCAGGCCTACGACGTCGCCAACCGCTCCGGTGGTCGGCTCCCCGGGCTGTTGTGTGTGATCGACGAGGCTGGCAACACGCCGCTTCGTTGGCTGCCCGAGGTTGCCTCGACCTGTTCAGGTGTGGGGGTGCAGTTAGTGACGGTGTGGCAGTCCAAGGCACAGATCGACGCGATCTATCAGACTCAGGCTGGTCCACTGTTGACGAACCACGCCACCAAAGTGTTCTTCGCCGGCGCGTCTGATTCTGAGACCTTGCGGTATGTGTCGGCGCTCGGCGGCGACGAAGAGGTCGCGCAGCGCTCCGCGCAAGCCGACGCACATCTCGGTGGTCATCGACGTGGCGTTGGGGATTCGACGACTCATCGTCCGCTGCTGCCACCGGAGGTCCTGCGCCAGGCCGAGCCGGGCAACGCCGTTTTGTTTCACGGCTCGATTCCACCGGCGCACATTCAGGGCCGACACGTCGCCAACGACGCACGGTTGCGGGCACTGTCCGAGGGCAGCGCACCCGATCCTGGCAAGGGTGAGGCGTCGAACGAGTTGATGAAGGCGTTGTCGTTCGATCCGACACCGCCGCTCGCTGTGCTCAAACATCTCGACGCTGCGACCATCCGAGCCAACACCGCGGACGAAGAGAAAACGGACGGCTCGAAGTAACCGCTACTGGGAGATGCCAAGGGGTTCAATCTCGCGACTGTGGCCACTAATGGAGATGAGACGAGCCACCCCGGGCCACACTTCGGCTCCGATCGGATCAGTGGGTGGCGCCCCGATCGCTGGGTGTTTCGCCGATGGGTCGACGGGCCCGTGGTCAGGTGTGATCCCGAGGGTAGCGTGGCGATAAGTTTCGATTCCCCTCGCGGCACGATCCCAGCTCCTCGCTCCGGTGTCGGGTCTTGGCCCGAGCGTGTCAATGAGGTAGTCGGCTGGTTCGTCGACGGCCGCTTGTATTCGTGGCGCCAGCGCATCGTCGATGACATCGACCCTGTGGGTGAGATCGGCCATCGACGCTGTTCCCCGTTCGGCCTCACCGAGCCGCATTCGGGCGGTGTCGTACTGTCGCTGGGCGTTTGAGAGTTCGTGTGACGCGGTTTCGAGGTCACGGCGTGCCTCTTCCACGCTGTCGGGGTCTCGTCGACGACCGCGTCGCCGATCAGCGGCACTGTGGGCCACGAGCGCTGCGTCGTAGGTGTCGGTGGCCGTGGTCACAGCCGCTTCTGCTTTGGCGAGATCTTGTTTGGCGAGGCGTGGACTGTGACCGGGGATGCGACGTGCCTGGGCGACCAGCTCGCAGCGTCTCTCAGCCAACGACTCGGTCGACACGCGTTCGAGGCGGCTCACCTCAGCCGATCTCACCAACACAGCAGTCTCATCGGCTCCCGCGTCGGGTGGGCGGTGTGCGGCGAGCGCGCGAGCTTCGACTGCACCGTCCCACACCTGGGGGTCGTTGTGGTCGCTGCGCTGTCCGATCCGCTCGATCAGCGCCGGGTCGGGATCGGCTCGAGCCTGCTGACATATCCGTGCAGTGACGATCCGGACTGCGTGCTGCGCGGCGGCGTCAGTTGAGGATTCGAGCTCGGCCAATGGCCGGTCGAGCAAACCCATGACTTCGGCCGCGTCGGGCGCCACCGCGGACGCGGTTTCGACCTCGGGGGGTTTGGCGAGCTGGTCGCGCAACACCTCGATCTCGTCGCGACGTTCTTCGATCCTCGGCATTTGTGGATCTGTGTCTGCGGTCTTGGGTTCGGCAGCGACGGTGTAGATCCGGGTGTCATGGCTGCCACGTGTAAGCCCCACATACACGGCTTCGGTCTTGGCGGTGTCGGTCGCGACCATACGACCCGACCGGTAGGTGTCGCCCTGGGCAGCGTGTGACGTGACCGCGTATGCCGGCGCGAGGCCGCCGATCACACCCGGTCGTATCTCGGCTTCGATCCAGTCCGTCGGCACAGTGATCGGTCCACGGTTCTCGAAATCGACGACAAGATGCTCGAACCCGGGTTGGCCTTCGATTGCTGTGACCGTGCCGGGCGTGCCGTTGCGGACGTAGGCCTTGGCGTCGCCGGGGGGATGGAGGTTGCGGTTCGGGGTCCGGGCGATCACCTGGTCGCCGACATGAAACAATGACTCGCCAATTTCGACGCCCGACCCGTCGATGGTGCCGTCGGACCGTAGGAGCGCTTGGGCGCGTACGTTGAGTGCTCGGCGTTCACGGTGATGTTCAGCGATCATTCGCGACGAGGACTCAGGGTGTGCTTTGTGGTCGACATACCAGTCGACCGCTACCTGATCGAGCAGCTCGGAACTGGTGGCTGCGGTCACGATCCGATCGTTCGCGTCGAGCCGATCGATCGCCTCGGCAATACGACCCGCCCGATAGTCGGCGTTCGCCAACCTGACGTCGGCCATCTCGGTGCCAGCCTGGCGCCGATTCTCGACCAGCCTCGGTGTCCGCTCGGGGTGGGCGTCGACCATCTGCGCCCACATCCCACCAGCATCAACGGCGCCATGTTGGGCAGGGTCACCGATCGCCCGCATCGCGCCACCAGCAGCCTGAACGTGGGCGACGAGCCGAGCATGGGGTCGGTTGCCTAGCGTCGAGGCCTCGTCGACCAACAGCACTGTCCTGTCGTCGAGAACGCGATCTGTGGCGGTGTCGAGCCGGGTCACCAACCCCGCAACGGTGCGCGACTCGACACCTGTCGCGCGGTCCAGAATCTCAGCAGCGGTGCCGTTCACCGCAGCACCGATCACCTTGTAGCCGGAGTGTTCCCAAGCACGCGCCGCGACCTCCAGCGCCGCCGTCTTTCCGGATCCGGCTGGGCCGACCACGGCTTGGAACCGGTCGCCCGAGCTACAGATCGCATGAACCATCGCCCGCTGGTCCTCACCGAACCGACTACCCGTCGCCACCTCCCAGCGTGCGATCTCGCTATCGATGATGTCGCCAGGCACCGCTGCGGCGCCGGTGTCGTGCCCGGCTTGGTAGCCGGCTGTGATCGCACCTTCGATGCGGATCATCGACGGCGTCGTGTACCGCTGCTCAACCACCCGGCCGCCAGAGTCGAGTGGGTGTTCGGTTTCGAGCGGGATGACGGCTTCGGTGTGCAACCATCGCTCCGCATGCTCGATCACCTCGTAGCCCGACAACCGGCCACCCGAGAAATCGACGATCGCCTGAATCACATCTCGCCGATCAAACACCGCCTGTTGTTCAGTGACCCCGGCAGGGCCAGCCAAATGCCGATCCATACGCCGGGACTCATCCGGTGTCCACAACCGCGCCGGCTCAGCGGAGATGGCAGCGGCGAGCTGTTCGGGCCCGAACCCGGCCTCGGACAGGCGCTGTAACCAACGTCGTCGCAACTCGAGCGGATCGACGCTCGTGTCCTTCGCCGCACGAGTCACCACCGCAGCGGTCTGGCGAGCCCGCGCCGAATCGGTGCCCAGTTCCGTTGTGAGCGACAGGATCTGCTCACGCCGCGTAGACATCGCTCGAATCGCCTCACGACCGACACCCTCGATATCTGCGATGCCCCGACGGATCGGGGTCCAGCGGATCCCAGCACGATTGCACGCATGTTGCATCTCCGCCTCAGCGATGTGTCCTGCCGTGGTCGCGTGCAAGAACAAACCACGGCCATCGAGCGCCTGCACACGGCCGTCCCCACCAGTAGCCATGTTCGCGATCACGACATGTTCGTGGAGCTGGGGCTCGAACTCACGGTTAGTCGAATGCCGATACGACGCCGCAATCATCCCCGACGCCGGCTCATGACCCCGGCCACGCCGCACCCACACAGCGTTGCGCTCCAAGTACTCAACACCTCGAGCCACCCCGGCCTCGAACGCCTCCTCACACAACCGGCGAGTCGCCGCATCGGCGGTGGCCCAAACGATCGACAACGACTTCGGCGCCGAGAACGTAACGTCATAGGCCATCACCACCTGCGGCTGGGAACGAGCCGCGACGAACCGAGCCACCTCACCCCGGCTCACCATCCACCTACCGTTCACCTTCTCAGCCAACAAGTAGGTGCCCGAACGACGACCAGTAGGTGGGGTGGAGGAATCGGTAGGTGGTCCTGGCTGGTGGCTTTCTGCGGTCTTCTTGGCCAATCGCCACAGGTAGGTGCGGTATACCCCGATCGCGTTGGCAGCGTCGGTCAGCGACATCAGCTCGTCCGGGCTGCCGTCGACGTCGGCGGTCGGGTTGTTGCCCGTGCGGCCAGCTGATCCAACCGCGGACACAAGCTGTACACCCGTTCGCGGGTCACAACCGAGAAGCACCCGTTGCAAAGCCCTCGAATTGACGTCGCGGCCCAGACTGGCGCCACCATCACCGCGCCACCGGCCGGGCCTCTCGGCCGAGTCAGCAAAATACGCGCCAACACCAGCTGAAGTCGCAGGGACGGACGATTCGATTGCCGCCGACCCCGGCGAGGTAAGACGGTTCTGTACCTCGCCCTCCAAATAATTCGCGATGTCGCGGGCTGCGGCACCAGTTCGATCTGCCGAAGCTCCGAGCGCGGTGACACTCACGTGCATACCCCACAAGGGCCACTAGCGGACCATTTGCGCGACAGACATTTGGCCGCCGGACAGAGCCCGGGCACCTACCGATATCCCGGAGGTCCATAGACCTCCAGTTGTGTCTGCACGATTTCCTTGCGACCAGTAGGAGCCGGGCCGGGGGATCGCTGGGCTGCCGACGACTGCTGCCGCAGTTTCGAGATCAAGACGCTCGATGGGGCCGCCGCGACCTGCTCGCGGCGGGAAGCGATATCGAGCGGGTGGGAGTGATCGAGTTTGCCGGGTAACGCGTGGGCCGAGGTCGCCGACAGCCGTCGGCATTTGTGGCCCCCGGCCCGGCGTTTCGGGATGCGCATCCGACGCTCTTACAGCAGTGTTTCCGTGATTTCGACGACTGCCTGGTATTGCGCCCGAAGTTCCGGCTGGAAGTCTTGCGGATCCATGAAATTAGACTCCTCCTCCACGAATCCCGCCAGTTTTTCGGCAGACGCCAGAACGTCACTTGCGCCGATCCGCTTGGCGAGAGCCGGCAGTCGAACGCGCAGAAGCCGCAAAAGGTGATGTTTCTGATCGACTCGTAGGAGTTGCGCGCGTTGAAGTTCGGTCGACCGGGTTGCGAGCGCTTCAGAGTCGGTCGATGAGACCGCGACGGCCTGCGGAACGTCCGACAAGAGCGCGTCCCGATGGAACTCTGCGAGGCCCACTTCGTGGGCTGCATCCATGAGTTGCTCAACCGCCGCGCCCACATCAAAGAGCACAACATCTGCGAGTCGTACGCGTGCCCGATAGTCGCTCTCCAAGCGCTGTAGGCGCTCAGCCTGCTCGACATCCCGATCGGCGGCTCTTTCCTCCCGGCGTTGATCAAGCTGACTCTCCCACACCAGCAAGGCGATTCCGATCAGACCGCCCGAGACAACAGCACCTGCGATCTCACGAATGGCGTCGTCGGCCCGATACCGAAACGCGGCAACCGAGGCGACCACCACGACCAGGCAGAGCACTGACGCAACAGCGTGTCGACGGACATGTTGGCCAAGGCGGAGCATGGCCCAATAGTGGCCCACTGTGAAGATTGCCGCAGTGCATGTTCGGAAGAGCCTCCCGACTCAACGCAGTCGCTTCACCAACTCCAGCTCGCCGAGGTTCCTGACCGACTTCGTGGTCCTCGCACCTGCGCAGTTCCACCAGACAGGACATACTCGAAATGCTGGTCGGGGACCCGCATATGGCGCGCCGTCGACACGTTCAACCCGTCCGGGATCGGCATATCCGAGCATTCTTGCCGACAGTTGGAGTTGGGTTCCGTCCGACGGGTGGTCACCGTGACGACGTCGTCCCAGCCGGCGAAGACCTCTGGGATTTCGAGTACACAGCAGGAGTTCGGCTGCCTCGCCGATGGCTGCGATCATGAGGTCGACGGCGCGGCTTCCTCTGGCCCTTCGGCCCCGGGCGACCGCCGCGTAGATCCCTCCGCATGCGCGAGCTGCAGCGGCGTCGAACGGGCTCTGCTCGAACCCGGCTTCGGCTCGCTGGAGCCGGTCTTGTCGCCGGGCCCGTTCGGCAGGGTCGGTGGTGGCGTGCGGAGCGGCGGCCTGCTCCGCCATCGTGATCGACGTCACCGCGACCTCGCAAAGCAAACCGGACGCTTCGAGACGTCGAGATCGATCACCGCCGACGTGTCGAGAATGCCTCGCCCGAGTTGTTGGTCAGGCAGTTGGATCGATTCCGGTGTCGGCCACGGCGGCGAGATCGACCCAAAATGGGTCGCCTTCGGTGGATGGAGCGAGATGGAACAGACTGGCGACCGCGTCGGCGGAGACGAACCGCTGGCGCCGCAGCGGGCTCAGCTCGCCGACCGGTTTGCCGGCGCAGTCACCATAGATGCTTCGCCGGCGTCGAGCCGACGCATGATGTCGCCGTTCGAGTTACGGAGCTCGCGCTGGGTGATGGTGGTCATCACTCCATCAGTGTCGCAAGGCGTGCTACAGATGGACGCCGTCCATTCAGCAAGGCTCTCGTAGTCAGGCCGCCGGACAGCGTGGCGGCCGGCTATGGGAGCGTAGGCGAGTGGTGGTTCGCTCCAGAATACGCGCTCCCCGGCAGTTCGGGCGGGGCGGCCCATACGGCGACGGCCGCTCCCGGGCCGCGTACTCCCGACCCGGGAGCAAGTCCCTCCTAGAAGGACCCCGTGCCGGCGTCGGGTGCTGGCTGCTCGGTCGACCTGGGCTGATCGAGGTAGCTGACCTGGTTGGCGATGACTTCGTAGCGTTCCCGGTTGTTGCCGTCGTCGTCGGTCCAGGTGTTGTGGTTGAGGCGTCCGGCGATGGCGACGAGTCGGCCTCTGGAGAGCCACTGGGCGTCGTTCTCGCCTCGGGTGCCGAAGCTGACGATGGTGATGAAGTCGGCGTCGTCGGTTCCAATTCGGTCGACGGCGATGCGGTAGCGGCAGATCGGGTTGCCTTTGGGGGCGCTGAGTTCGGGGTCTGCGGTGAGGCGGCCGATGAGGGTGAGCTGGTTCATGTCTGTTGTTCCTTCGCTTGTTGGTGGTGCCCTTGGTGGGCTTGTTGGGACGGCGAAGGCCACAGGGGAAGCGGGCGGTCAAGGGCGACCGGAGGTCGAGCGAGGAGATTCCGGTGGACCTCGGAGCCGAGCGGAGACGTGTCGCAGCGTCCCCGGAGGGGCGGTGAGAACGCTGGAGCCGGAATACCGCAGTGGTCCTTGACCGGCCGCGGCCTGTGGCAGCGTGCCGGCTCGGCAAGCGCACCGGGGGCGGCCACATGGAGCGATCGGGGCAGGAGATGAACTGGCGGTCTCGTGGGCTGCCTGGCGCTGTTCGGGTGGTGTGACCTGAGCGGGCTGAGGTGATGCGGCCTCGGTGGCGTGTGACTCGTGGGCGCTGGCGTTGGGTGTCACCACTCGCGCTGGGGCTCGAGGCGGTGACGTTCGCAGGTCTCGGACCGGGCTCGTCGCCAGCGTAAGCGCCTCGGCCACTCCGGGGCGTCGACGTGGTGACATTGGGCTGGGCGCAGTGCCGTCGGCTCGGTGAGCGGTGTCGGTTCAGACGTCGTGCCAGTCGGTCCAGACGTTGAGCGGGTGGTAGCCGAGCATGATGGCGGCGTTGTCGGCTTGTTCGTCGGTGAGTCCGTTGGTGCGCCAGCGGGTGATCGTGCGGCGGGCGACGCCGATGCGGGCGGCGAGGGTGCCAATGGGTGGGTGGCCGGCGGCGGCGAGGAGCGGGTCGAGGGGCCAGCGGACTCGGGTGAGTGTCTGGTGGCTCATCGCTCGACCTCGGGGTCGGGCTGGAAGGAGTGGAGGTAGTCGACGGCGGCTTGTGCTTTGGCGGCGACGGCGAAGAGTGCCTTGGGGTCGGACTTGAGGATCTTGAGCCAGTGGGCGAGGTAGCTGGAGTGGTCGTCTCGAGGGCTGTTGGTGATGCCGAGGCTGGCGCAGGCGATGGCGGCGCCGAGTTCGGCGACGAGTTCTTCGGCGGCGTAGGCGTCGTCTCCGAATCGTCCGGTGAGGTCCCGGCCGAGTCGGCTGTGGTGGCCGGTCCAGTGGGTGAGCTCGTGGCAGGTGGTGGAGTAGTAGGCCTCGGTGTCGGTGAACTGTTCGGGATCGGGGAGCTCGATACGGTCCCGGGCGGGCTGGTAGGCGGCGTGGTTGTGGCCGTAGGTGATCTGGGTGCCGGTGTTGGCAATGAACGCTTCGGCGGCGGCGTGGCGCTCGATGGCGGTTCGGGTTGGGGGAGTGGGTGGGGTCCAGCCGTCGACCTGGGCGGCGTTGAACACCGAGTAGACCCGCGGGACGAGCGTCCGCCGGTTCTCCTCGTCCCCGGTCGGGGCGGGCTGGTTGTCCTTGATCTTGGCGGGGACCCACTTGACGATTCGAGCGGAGCGTTCGCCTTTGCGGACCTGCGCGTCGAGATCGGACCATTGCTTGTAGGTGGCCCACCATCCGGACGGGTGGTCGGCGTCGATGGCTTCGACGGCGAGGGTGAGGGTGTTGGCGCCTCGGTAGTGGCTGCCGGTGGCGGCGTTGCGGACGTCGAGCACGCCGGGGACGGTGTGCCATGGCATGCGCCAGGTGCCGGGGCCGGTTTCGATCTGGTCGACGAGTCGGGCGGTGACCTGGGTGGCGAGGTCGGTGTAGTTCATCGGTGATACTCCTGTTGGGCTTCTGCCGGAAGCGCAGCACTGCGCTGCGCTTCATGGCCGCCCATCACCGCTGGCGGACCCCGGCGTCCAGCCCCACCCAGGGACCGCTCACCGAACGCGATCCCTCACCGGCTCATGTAGGCCCCTCGGGGAGCGGGGCGATCAACGCGACAGCCGGGCGGAGGCGGCGAAGCCCAGACACGACGAAGATCGGTGGGGCTTGACGCCGGACCGAAGGTCCGCCACCGGTAGCAAGTTACGTTGACTCTGGTCACAGGCTCCTGCGCTGAGCTCTGCTACCTTCGGAGGCTTGAGCGAGGATGAGGCAGGGGCGGACGCAAGGGGGAGGTGGCCCGATGGTGTCCCACCCGTTTGGGGGTTCCATGGGGCCGGTCTCGATCAAGCACGCGAGCTTGAGGCCGGGATAGACCCCGACCGGTTGAGTACGAACGATTACGACTGGCTCGGCAAGGGACTCTACTTTTGGCAGGACTCGCCAGGGCAAGCCGTTGCGTGGGCGCAGAGGCACGGCGACCCTTCGAAGCGACGATCGTCAGCGGACGAGTCTGCGCTTGCCGTGTTCGCTGCCCGCATCGAGTTGAGCGCGTGCGTCGACCTACTCGATCCAGCCATCAAGCGGTTTGTGGGTGATGAGGCGGTACCGTTGATGGACAATCTGCTATTGCAGCGAGGCCACACGCGCCGCCCGAATGAGGCGTTGCTTCACTTCGCCGACCGGGAGGTGTTTGATTTCATCTACGACGAAGCTGAATCCGGGGTACTCGCTGACGCACCGAAACCGCGTTCGGTTCGCGCTGCTTACGGGGATAGCGGCGTCATCCAAGATCGAGTTCAAGAGCTCGTTGAAGACCCGATTTTCGATGGCTCGAATATTCTCAATGGCTCGCATGTGCAGATTGCGCTGCGCGACCCAGATGCAGTGATCGATCGGTTTGTTGAAGAGTTGATGCCTGAGGCCGATCCTCCGTACGACCGAGAACCGTCATGAGTGGCTACGGGAATCGCCTGCGAGCGAGTATTCGCAGCGCTTCAGATAATGTGCTGCGGGAACCTTTGACGTACTTGGAAGTGCCACAGGAGTTTCTCGACGAAGCAAACGAATGGCCTTTTGAGGAAGGGCTTGCTGCGATTTCAGCGTCGGCCATTGCCCGTGATGACGACCGATACCACACGTTCGCGATGGTCTCAGGGGTGCGGCGTGCGCTCAATGATCATGGCTTTGCTGTCACGACGGTTTCAGGATGCGTCGCTGAAGCAAAGCGGCCATCGATGGTTGTGTGGCTTGCGGGATCGGTATTCGGTGACCCACCTCCGATGCCCGTCGATGGAGTTCGGATCCTGGTTGTCCTGGGTGTAGACGTTGAGCAGGCTGTGTGGGCGCTTCGACGCGACTTGGACGAAGACGGCGGGACAACCCTGAACTCGGACAGCGACGAAGCGTTCGATTGGGACAGCATCCAGTGGGACAAGGCGGCCATCGAGACACAGGCGCGGGACGCGCTCAGCAATGCCTGAGACCCGGCCCGGCCGGCTTGTTCACCGGGTTGTCGACGCAATTGCAGCTGCTGCTCACGACATCGTTCTTGAGCATGAGCATGACTATAGAATTCTCCACTTCTTCGACACCGATGTCCTATACGCGACTGTTTTTGGGTACCGGGCGATGCACGACGTGGACGAGTTCATCCGTACGAAGTCTGAGATCAAGCTACGCGGTGTTCGCCGCACGCCACCCTCGGAAGCTGAGTACCGAGGCCTGCTGAGGGCACTGCTCAACTTTTCACGGTTTAGCACCGAGATAGACATCCCAGATATTCGCATGTTGCAGCCGCACCTCTCGGAGTGGACAACTCTACTTGTAGATCGGCCACCTCAAGACGACAAGCGCACCGTGTCCCAGCTACTTGATCAACTCGGGACCGGCTCAGCAATCAAGGAGCTTGTGGAACGGGCCAATGGGGGCGAACTCGAAAAATACCTCGACCAGTTAACCGATGTCGGCCCCGAGATCTTCATCAACTTCGATCTTCTAGCTCCCAAACCCAAGGAGCGATCCCTCTATCTGCTTGACAACGGAATAGCGGAGGAAACCAGATTTGATTTCGGGCCAGAGATTCTTAGCTATTCGGAGGTTCGGCTGGTTGAGCAAGCCCTCCACCGGAGGTCTCCGAGCAGGACGCACCCGACACGCGAACTTGCAACGATGCGAGATGTGGCAGCGATAGTGATGCTCATTCGGGGAGTGGATGAAAGCCGAGATAAGGGGCTCGAGTTCCCACTTGCTCGCTTCTACACCGAGACTGACGCAATGCGGCACGTCCTGTTCCGTGATCGATCGATTAGCCAACGGTGCACCTATCATCAGAGTTCGACTACCGAGGAGTGGCCTACCTCGACCCACAGCGTCCTGCGGGACGAGTTCTACTATTTGCTCCGGCTTGTCGTGCCCGGCTTGTCGTTTGATGTTTCCAAGGCATCCGTCGACTCCGACTTCATACGACGCATCACCGAGGTAGCCGAAGTTGCTTCGACTTCCTCCGACGAGAGTGAGGTTTACGCCGCTCTGAGTAGTGTCCAATCAGGTAACGGGTCGCTCGCCGAGATCGTTGACGAGCTGGCAGATCTAAGTTTCGTCGAGCGGGTGTGGCCTGAGTGGCGACAACATGTAGCTGGGCTACAGAAGCCGAACCCGCTCGTCGACCTTGCGGCTTCGATCAGCGGTCTTTCAGAATTCGATATCGCAAACGCCAAGCAACTGGCTCAAGCGATCGACAACCGGCTCTCTGCTGTTCAGCAGCGCACGGAGGACTTCGCGGCGTTCAGCGAGGTTTATGTCGACGCATTTTCGAGTGTTGGTGACTTGTACGAAGAGGCAGTGTCACTGGCTGGGAGTCGCTCGCGCCTGAGCGATGCCCTCGGCCTTGGTAGGTTCGGGGTTTGGGCGGCAGAGGGTCATGTCGTCCGCCATGCCCAACACCTGCTGTCTTCTCTTGAGGTTTCAGGCGATCTCAAGACAAGCGAAGCCGACAAGCTTGAGCGATGCCGTCGGCTTGCTCGAAGTCTGGCATCGGCTGCGACCCTTCGGGCTCAAGACTCCTTCGAATCATTCGCAGCGCTTGCGGTGTTGTTCGCATTGTTTGCCGATCGAGCAGTGGCAGAAGCATACGATCCCATTCTCCGGGAAATTGGCGAGAATGGGGACGGTGGGGATGAGATAGCTGAACTGGCAAGCGCAACACGCGTCCTTGGCTCGATCGGAGCACTTCACGCGAGCCTTCGAAACGCGCGAGGGAGGGATGCGCACCGATTGGCGGCAGAGGCCGTGCGGAAAGCCAGCGAGGATCTTCTTGCCGACGTCGATGGCCATGGGATGAAGCTTGACGATGCCACGCGCCTTCTGGCGCTCGCTCGGCTTCACTTCGATGGCTGGTACGCCCAGCACCTTCGATCTGGCGCTGAGCTTGCTGACGCAGACAAGCGGGATGACTCACTTCTAGAGCAGGCGTTCGCCTTGATCGAGCCTGCTCTCGGAGCGGAGATCGCTGAGCGGTCCGACGTCTATGCTTGGGTGGTCAACTTTGCCCTCTTCGGGATGACCGTCTCCGATCGGAGCGATTTGCTGTCCGGCGCAAGCCCGTCCTCACTGACACGGGAGCTCGTGGCTTTGCACGGCGCTGCTCACCGAGGAGCAGCTTGGTCATATCGATTTGCGGACACCCTCGCATACCATCATTTCCGGGAAGCGATTCGGAGCGATGGAGATGCCGGCACTCAACGAGAGCGGATCAGAGAGGCGCACCGTTGGATCGATGAGGCATGCAAGATGGGTCCGCTGGATAAGGAAGTTCAAGCGCATGCCGATGAGATTCGCAACTTCTCACTTGAGCTGGCGGACGATGGGTGAGGTGCGGCCGCGCGGGTGTGGGGCTCGGAAACTGCGTCGTCCTGGTCATGCTGCGTTTCGGTACTCGTTGATGAGGCCGTTGCATCGGGTGGCTCGCAGCGCCGTGACGGTCGCCGGTTGCGGAGACCTGACTGCACCCTACGCGTATGTGTGAGTTGCTGGTCGGGTTACCCACGTGGAGGTGTCCACCAAACCAGTCAACTCCACTTCGGGCAGCTAGTTTGGGTTGCTCACTGCACTAGGAAGGAGTGGGGATGTGGGCGGTTCAGGTGTTGAGCTACCGGCCCAGGTCAGCGAACCCGGTCCCAGGCTATCCGCTGCGCCTCCTGATTTCGTCAGGGCATATGCGAACCTTCTGAGGTATCGAAGCGCCCGTGTTGATGGGTTGGCAGTCGCCTACGGGCCGCTTCACCCAGGAGCGGCGCATTCAGTCTTAAGACGGCATTTCGAGTCCGACCGTGCAATCGTTCGTCGGCAGCTGCAGTCGATGGCGTTAACCCGTGTGCGCATGGGTCTGCACGAGCTTCAGCAGCTAGTCGACGCCGAGAGGCGCAGGTATCTGGGTAGCGAGTCTGAGCTGATCGAGCTCGAGAGGGCAGCGCGCAGGCTGGCGGCCCGGTCTGCTCACCCCTCAAAGGCTCTTACCTATCGGAATAGGTGGGCCCCAGGGTTCCCGGTAGGTAGGGAAGAGGTGCGGTCTCACCCGGTGCTTCTGTTGCTGCCGCTGTTCGGGCTACCGGGCGCTGTGCGCTCGGCTTCAGGCCGGCAGGTTGCTGTAACTGTCCTGGGGCATCTGGACTTGGTCGCTGCCGGAATAGCTCGTGATGTTCTAGTTGCTGAAATCGTGCCGTGGGCGCGGTATCGACCTGCGTTAGACCTGGCGGGAACCGACCCGTCCTGGGGAAGGCCAATGTCGGCGAACTTTGTCGACTGGTTGACGGATCTTCCGAAGCCAGGGGAAGCCGCGTCACTTGGCCTGGCTCTTGTCTCACTACTCACGCTGACTAATCCTGGGCTGAGCGCAGTGCGGGTGGCAGTTGGTGCCCTCACTGGCATAGTTGAGATCTACCGAGTCGTGACAGCAGCGACTGAGGATGCCCTGGGTCGGTCGATCAATGCTACAGTGCGGCTGACCGGCGGTCCTGCGGTGGCTTCCGTAGGTCGGTTGCGTCAAGAAGTCATCGGTGTCTCATTGGCCGTAGTCTTCAAGCTTGCCGGCCGGGCGCGTCCGAGGAAGATCTCCTCAAGACCCCCGCCGGATCCAATCCTGCCTGGAGGGCCCCGGTCGACCAGACGGATATCGCCGGAACTCGCCCGCGAGCGGCAGGCAGAGCTTGCGAAGTCGCAAAGGCTCAATGCGCGCGAGATGTCGGACAAGATGCGTTCAATCGGGCCGAATGCCCGAGGGCGCGGTCGGGGGCGAAGGTGAGCGTGCCCTAGTCTGGATCTGGATTCGTGGAGCCGCCTGTGTCAGTGGGGATTTCGACCTCAGGATCAGTGCCACGTACAAGAATGCTCTGGTCGAAGTCGCTGTCCGACGAGTCTCCTTGCGCGACAAGGGATGCGATTCGGAAGTTCTCTAGCGCGTCTCTTTCGACCGCTATCGCAGCTTGCTCGACGTCGATGGCGCGGTGGGCGATCTTGAATCCTTCGAGCACAGGCCTTGTGCCGGGCAAAGCCTCGATGAACACCTCGCCGCTATTGACAACAACTACCTCTGAGACTCGTTGCGACTCGGTGACAGACACTACGGCCCTCTTGAGCGCAGCGAAGTCGGGTTCGCTTAATCCGATGGCTGGGCCATCTTCGATGTGGGCAAGCGCCTCTTTCAATGCCACCCAATCTATTGCTCCAGTCATGTCTGGATCGACAACACTTCCGCTGTCGAGGTTCAGGTACGGCTTGACCATTTCCGCTGTGACCTTGTTCTCTTTGCGCAAGGGGTACATGACGTAGTTGCCCATGTAGCCAATCGGACTGGCGATGTCTGCGACCTCGGCGAGCCTTTCACGATCGTCTCCAGTCGCTGGTTCAAATACGTGATCTATCAGGCTCGACGGCGGTGGGGACTCGTCGGGGAACACCTGCAGCGCCGGATGATCAGAAAGCTGAGGATCAGAACGGATCTCGGCTAGGTGTGTTTCGGAGAGCGCAGGCCAGTCGACGTACCTGTCGTACTGGGCAAGCAACTGCTGAGCCGGTGGCACCTCCTGCCAGATCTTTTCCATGTAGTGGAGGATGTTGTCGTGGAGATGCGACACGAATTGATCTTTCAGCCACAGTGCGTGCTCCTTTGCGGCAGCGGCCTCCGTCAGTTGCGCGTCAAGCAGATTAATGAGACGAAGCGCGGCGGCCAATTCCTCCCGCAACTCCTTGTCATCCTCAATCTCAAACTCAAGACCCTTATCGGCGGCGCTTTGTTGAGCTGCAATCTTCCCGGCAGCTACTCGACGCCTCCGTTTTCGCTTTGACCCGGACGCCTTCGCGAGCGCTTCCTTCAGATTCTCTTCGGCCTCTTCAATCTCAATCGCGTTCGCGCTTATCTGCGCTCTGAGGTTCTCTACGAGCGCCTGTTCAGCCGCGATGCGGTCCTCTAACCGTCTCGCGGCGGCATCGTTGATTTCGATCTCCCTAGCATGGAGAGAGTCGAGGTGCTCTTCGAAGAAGTCATCCAGTAGGTAGCGGCGCAGAAGCCATTCGTGACGCCTCACCCACGTAGCGTTCAACTCGGCCGGGCGTGGTACCTCCAGTGCAACGAAGATTACGGGGGTAACCTTGCGAAGCCTTGAGAAGACGCGGTATCGGCGGCCAAGCTCGTAGAAGAGATAGGTAACAGATATCTCGTTGTTGGGGTTAATGAGCTCGGACTCCGTAGTGACCGAAGCGTCGGTCGACTCACTCACGTCAATCTTCACGGTCCGGGTCTCGTTGAGTTTCTTTGCTGCTTTGAAGGTGGATTCCTTGATGTTCTCTTTGTGGATCTTCGACTCTTCACCAGCTGTCGAATCGACGCTCATGGAAACCGACGCCCCCATTCCTGAGTAGGATGCGTCGTTGCCGAAGGTGGACTCTGACGAAAGGAGCTGGTCGATGGTCTGGACGTCCTTGCTGGTCGACGATCCTTCCGATTCCAAGGTTGTGGCGATCTTGCTGTCGGTCGACGATGCTCTCGACACCTTCCGGCTAGTAGACACCTTGTAAGATCTCTTCTCGCCCGGCGCCAGTGGGACGGTCTTCACGAGCTGTCCAGCCTGGTACACGCCTGGATGCCATTCCTGCCGGTACTCCGCTATCAGGCCGTAGTTGATTGCGTTGCGGTGAAAGACATGAAACCCATAGCTCTCGCCGACGACATTGGACAGAGCACCAAGGTGCGCTCCCGCGGCGAGCCAGGGCTTCGGAGGCGCACCGTCGCCCTCCAGGTCTGGTAGACCCTTCGCTATCTCCGATGGCCTTCGGGTCTCCTGAGAATCGCTCGGGTCTTCGCCTGGCGTGTCGTGTGCCGCGTGTTGGCTCGCCTCGTTGATCATTCCATCGACTAGGAGTTCGGGTCCCAGATCGAATGCTCGTTGCGCTAACGAACCGTCGCGAAAGAACGCCTTGTAGCTTCCGCTCATCCACGCGACAAGCTCTGACACAGAGGTCTTTGAAGTCTTGGCGTCGAGAAGCTCGCTCAGTTCTCGAAAAAATCGCTCCGCCCTCACGCTTGGCGGATGACTACCACCGTCATCGGCATCGCTGGCGAATCGTTCGCGCTCCGCTACGAACTCGACAAGCGAGCGGAGTGCAGCTTCGAGCCTTTCGACCAGGTCATCGTCAATCGCTTGCGTCCACACGTTGTCGAGAGCCACCTGGATCTGCTGGTGATCACGAAACGCGACCTGATCGGCCGGGCCCTTTGGAATCTCGAAATCGCTCAGCAGCTTGTCGAGCGACGATGACTCTCGAGTCAGCTCTCGAGCAACTCTGACCGCATCCGCGATCACACTCGTGTCAGCCACGATCTCATCGGGAGTCGGCATTCCTAGACCTCCTCTTTCTCGTCGTCGGGTGCCTTGCCAGCGTCGAGCAGAGCACCGCCCGAGTCGGCCGAGAACGGAGCGAACAAGCGGGCGAGGGTATGAAGATCCGCTGCCGGAATATCAAGGGCATAGTAAGGGGGGCCGCCCATCCGAAGAGACAATGCCTCCCAGAGAGTCGACTCTGGCTGAAACGTCGCGATCGACCCGTCAGCTGGGTCACGCTTAAGGCCTAGCTTCTCCAGCGCCGCCGGATCGAGAAACGGACTCGGATTGTCTATGTTGGAGAGTCGCCGATTTCCAGTCTCCCAAGCGTTCGCCTGCTGCATCTCACTCGATCGGTCCTCGAACGGACTAGCGAACGCAACCGCTGGCTTGTCGGGTGCGCCGCCCGAGTTCTTGTATGGGCGGCTCATCGTCAACACCTCCCTAAGATTCGCTGGCTCCACCAACGCCAAGGCGTCCGTCACGCACTCATCAAGGGTCTTCGTCGGCTCGCTCTCAAAGTCGAGTCCCCAACTCCTCAGACTGAACTCGCGAACGAGCTCGTACTCCTGGAACGGTTCACCCGTCTCGCGATACGTGCTTACACCGAGATCGTCGATTAAGTGAATCGACCCTCGATTGCTAAGGTGCACATCGAACAGCGCGGTAACGCGCCCCCGCCCCTCAACCCCATAGCCCCTGAAGATCTCCTCGAACGGGAAGTCTGCATCGACATCCCCGAACTTCGACGAGACATGACGAAGGCGCACAGCGCTCGGTCGTGTCACTAGCTGAACCGCCCGGTTGAGACGCTGCGCCGCGGTAACAGAGAACTCGCCCTCTTCTCCCTCGAGCGGATCCGTGTCCGGCAAGTCAGAGCCAGCAAACCCGAGTTCATTGATCGTAGGGACCAGCGCCGAATACGGTCGACGCACAAGCGAGCCAATTTCCTCACTTCCGTCGAAGTTGGACGGAAGCAGGATCAGCTCGGTGCCCGTTACCACCCAGAGGCGATCGAAGCGCCTCTTCCAAGTGCTGAACACCTCACCCTGCACGCGAGTCTCAGTGACAATTGGCAAGACGGCCACGACCCCACCATCAACCCCTGACGGCCATCGCTGAAGGCCAGAGAAGGGTCCACTAGGTTTCGAACCATCCCACGCCGCAACGTACTTCCCATCCGTAGTGAAGACGTGAATCTGATCGTTGGTCACCACGCCCCCGATGATCTCCACGGGCACGATCTCCTTCGCTAGCGAGCTACAAGACCCTTCCAGCGCAAGGGGGGCATCGTCAAGAGTTGGGAAACGTTGAGGTCCACCGTGGCCTCTGCTGCCGCGAAAGGTTGAGGTCTCCCGCGCTGACCAACTCTTAGTCTCAGACGACCGTGGTCCTTCTTGGAAGCAACCCCGATGCCAGGTCTGAACCTCACGGGGTGATGCGCAGGCCCTGGACTGTCTCGGTAAATCACTCCGGGTTTCGTAGGGGCTCGGGTTGTTGAGTCACGGCCTGGTCGGCTGTGAAGGTCTGACGAAAGGCGGCCTCGTGGTCGGCCGGGGGTGAACTGGCGGCGGCCGGGCAGGATCTCACCATGACGGCGCCGGTGGTTGAACCAGTCGACGTATTCGAGGGTGGCGAACTCGACGTCCTCAAGCCCGTTCCAGGGCCCGTGGGGATAGATGAGTTCCCATTTGAATATGCCGTTGAACGACTCCATCATGGCGTTGTCATAGGCAATCGCCTTTCGATCCAACGGAGGCGACGACGCCGTTGTCGGCGAGCCGCTGCGAATGCCGAATGCTGAGATACTGAACTCCCATATCGCTGTGGTGGACCAGCCGGTCGAGGTCGTCGCCGGCTTGGCGGCGGTTGAACACCGCCATCTCCAGCGCGTCGATCTCCAGGTCACTCCGCAGTGACGTGGAGGCTTGCCAGCCGACCACGAACCGCGAGAAGGCGTCGATGATGAACGCGACGTACACCCACCCGGCATGGGTCTTCACATAGGTGAGATCCGCGAGCCAGAGCCGGTTCGGGGCCTCGGCGGTGGAGTCCCGATCAACCAGATCGGCCGGCCGTTCGGTGCCGTCATCGGTGATCGTCGTGCGAAGCCACGATCGGCCTCGCCGCACACCAGACAATCCCATGTCGCGCATCAGCCGTTCGACGGTGCAGCGAGCGACGCGAACCCCTCGACGTTGTTGAGGTGATCCCACATCTTGTCGCCGCCACACGCGACGAAGTTCTCGTCGTGAACCCGCTGGATTACTGGTTTAAGTTCAGCGTCCCGGATCGCCCGCGCGGAGGGCGGACGGTTGTTCGCGGCGTGATACGTCGAGGGGAGTCCCTCACTTGCTGAGATGAGGCGAGCCTGATTGGGTTGGCAAGTGCGAGAATTCAAGCACCGCAGCGAAGGCAGATTTTCGCGAGGCGCTCGATTTCACCGGGGCCAACAAGTCGAAACTGCAGGATCCGCCAGGCGGGCTCCATTCGCGATGAGGGGCACGGCGTCGCAACCGACGGCGGTGGAATCGCCGATCCGATCGGCTGCGGTTTGCCTGTCGCGAGGGGGCCCTTTGTCGAACGTCACACAACAAGCGAAAGGAGCTCTTCGCATCTCAGCGGGGTGTGACTGTGGCGTACCCAGACGGGCGAAGAGGACCTCGTCCAGGCCCAACGCTGCGACGTCACCGACCCGACTGCTGTCAGCGTCGAGTAGGGCTTGGCCATAGGCCATGACAGCGTCGTTGACCTCATGCCACCCATCCCCCAGCTCCCCAGCAACCTCCGACACCGCCCGACCGTGGCGGCCGACCTGGACCGTCGCCTACCGCCCCGCACGGTCGGTGACCGACAACCGCGGCGCCGCGATCAGGGGATCCTCGTGAGTCCACGAACCCTGCGCGCACCATCGCCTAGGGCACCACAGGCGGTGTTTGCGCCACCGCATCGTCACCTGCCGGCCGAAACATGTGAGATTGACCAGCTCGACAACCTGGCGGTCCTTCACCCATGCTCTTTCCCGACAGCTCGGGCATCCCAGCGATTCGACGATCGATTCGACCGTCACCACCAGGCGGCGGTCCAACGACAGCGGCTCGACGACGTCGAGGACCTTCACCGCTGGCAGGCCAACCAACAACTCGCACGCGCGCGTAGCGTTGAACACAGCAGGAGCACCTCGGACTCGACGACTTCGACATCGCCAAGCTCCCAGGTTCCCTGCTCACGTCGCGGTCCCTGACACCCCGCTCACACGCGAAGCGCCTCTTTGTGGTGGCATACGGACGGAGTTCAGTGCCCTCCATCGAGACCGAGCACCCGACTAGCCTACGCTGAACACGCCGCAACTGTCTGCTGCGGGCAGTACTAGAGGATGGGTCAACATGGGATTCTCCGTTCCAGATCGCGATCGGCTTTGGGCGGGAGGCCTCGTTCCCTACGCGGTCGGGAAGAGCGTCGCATCCAGCTCAACACGGCTCCGTACGCTTGAAACTGCCATCGCTGAGTGGAACAACCGCACGAACATCTCTCTTGTACCCCGTTCTGAAGAGGGCGACTACGTCCTCTTCAGATATCGCAACGATGGCCGATGCAACTCCGCGATTGGACGGGCAACTGGCAAGCAGCGAGTCAACTGCAGGTTCGACCGGGTTGATTACGTACTGCACGAGATAGGTCACGCCGTCGGCCTCTACCACGAGCACCAGCGGCCCGACCGTGAAGTTTTTATACACGTTGATGAATCTATACCGAAGGCACAGTCGGGGGATGTTCGCCTCATCCCGTCCGGCCACTTGATCGGCAAGTACGACTGTAGTTCGATCATGCACTACACCGACCCTCTGCCTTTGATATCCGATCGTTACCATGGTTGCAGCGGGCACGGTGGCACTGAGTTGTCGGCCGGAGATATCGCTACAGTCAATGCGATCTATCCGCCGACCGAGGGGTGCTACCTCGGATCAGATGGCGGCAACTACTACACATCGATCGTGGCTGATCGGCTCTATTGGCTCGGCGAACACCCGAGCGGCGGATGGGCGAATGTGTTCACAGCACAATGGGTGGCTGGCTCCACGTGGACGGGGCGATACACAGACATCCCGAAGGGTTACGCAAGAAACTCTCACACGTTACACATTTCATTCGACGCGGATGGCCTTGCGGTCGACAGCGACAACTTCGGTGCGAACAAACTCCAACTCGTTTCCTGTTCGGACTTACGCTCGATCGGCGCGCGACCGTCGGCGACAACATCGTCCGGCGAACCGTTTGCTGGAGTCTGGCAAATGGTCAACAAGCCCGGGTACTACTACATTGCGCAGGCGGACGATTTCGTTGCCTGGTCATGCGAGCAGGACGTTGCCGACGGCGTTCAGCCCGGCTGGTGCCATGTGGCGGCCGGAACCTCGTCCGTGGTTGGTGACGATCTCATTCTGCAAGCTACTTGGTCGGACTTGCCCAAGGGACGAAGCAGAAACAGCGGGCAGCTCGTAGCTGTCCTGACAGGAGACAGCCTGAGCGTCCACATGCGGTCAGGGACGAACAAGTGGGTCGACCAAGCATCACGGATCGCATGAGTGTCAGATTCTCCGCGCGGCGCGTCGCCAGCGCCCGGCTCCTGGCGCTCGGCCCCGGCGATCAACGACGACAACGCGCCATCAGAGACCCGATCGACTCCGCAACCCTGTAGCGGGGCCGATCCGACGACCGAGCCAGCACGACCGCTTCGCGACGAAACTCCTCGGTGTAGGTGTTACGATTGCCGACCTCCTGGACTCCTTCCCCAGGATCATCTCAAGGGAACATCTGTCTCACGAAACAGGGGTTCTCCACAAGCCCGGAACGACGAAACCCGAGGCGGCATGTACGAAGGGCACTACGGTCGGGTAGTGGGCCAATTCGACCCCGTCACATTGATGGCCAGTGAGGACTTCACCCATCAAGAGAGTCGAGTGGCCGAGGCCTGCTGCGGGAGCGCGAGAGATCGAGCGATCGAAGGGCGGCACGTGGAGTGTGCCGACATTCTGAGAACTCGCGAGCATGAGGGCCATCACTTCTCGCAGTTCGTCACGTCGTCGTTCGGGAAAGCTGTATACGACCTGCGTCGCATTCGTCAGGAAGCATTTGTTCACTACGCGGACGAGGTCGTCCTTAGTCGATCCGTGGAGCGGCTTGACCACCTACTAGTTCCCGACTTCGGAGTGACTCCCTTGGTGGGCGGTGCGCCTGAGTCCGACCGGGCGAGGCTTGCGGCCGACGTGTGGCGGAGTTCGAACATTGTCCTTGGATCGCTATGGAAGAAGGGCATGAGCTCAAGGCAATTCGCTGACGCTGTCGACGTGCTCAACCGCGTGTACTCAGCGACCCCCGGAGCGAGGCTTCTCAATCTGGAGTCGCGGCGTCCGTGGGAGGCCAACATCTTCCCAGAAGGGAGCATGAGTATCGAGATAGTGGTCGAGTCCGCGGCTAGGTTCAACGAGCTTCGGGGCCTGCTTGCGCGATACGCCTTGGCAGATGCTCTCGACTACTGGGAGGCGAGGCTCACTGGGGTGGGAGGCTATGGCATCCAGAGCGTTGCCCGAACTCTGGGAGTCCACCCTGCAAGCCCCGTCTTCGGCGCGCTGCTCGAGATGTGCCTGGTCACTATGCCGGACCCGTTTGGCGACAAGACGTTTATTTGGGAACGCGACCACGCTGGCTTGCGGTTGAGGTCCGCTACCGCCGTGCTTTCCCGCCGTAGCGCTGCGGACAACGGTGCAATCACCGCCAGCAATGCCAATGCCGTAGCGTTCGATGCGATAGGCGAGGATGCCGATGAGGTTTCCCAGGTCTATTTCGATGCCGCCACGAGGGCGGCTAGTTCCAAGTGGAACGCAGGAAGCTCGTCGGACTTCTTCGGGTCTCCTCCCGAGTTCTTCGAGCTCGGATACGCTCGCCGCGGCTCCCAAGTGTTGTTGACGGCCGGCGAACTCGTGCGCCAAGCGCCACACCTGCGCCCGCCGGGTATTGTCACCCCCGAGGGCGTTCTGTGGAGTAGTTCGCTATCCGCTGAGGGAAGGGTTGGGCACTTCATCCGTCTCTGTGTTGCAACGTTCGTCGATGAGCTTGCCGCACGCGGAACTTCAACAAGGGTTCGGCGGCTTCTCGATTGGGGGCGGCGAGCCTGGAGTCTGGACCTCGACGTTCTCGAAGTGTTCGAGAGGATAAGCTCCGAGGAGCTTAGCGGTTTCGTGGGCGAACGACTTCGAACTGGGAGTCAGTGAGAGTGACCACAGCAGTTCTGGGCATGCAAGACCTGGACTCGCTACAGCATGCGGAGGCCCGGATGCTCGTCGAGCGAGCATCCGGGTTGCAGGTCATCGAGGTTGACAGCGACGACGGAATCCATCTCGACGCAACGCTGATCGCTGCTGTCTTCGGTGGCGTGCAGTGCGTGCTCGCTGCGGTCTCTATCTGGATGGTTCATGGACGCGCTAACCCGGCTGACGAGCCGAAGCTCGATTTCGAGGAAGTGAAGCGCTGCGCAGAGATTGCCGTCGAGGCTGGTGCTGCGGAGGTCCCGACACATCGCGAGTTGTCGGAAGTCCTTGCCGAAGCCGAGATTTCGCGGGACCGATTTCGCTGTGTTATCGGTCAGTACGAGGTCGAGGCCTCTCGCAGCGAGGGCGGCTTCCGGATCAGGGGTCGGATCCGACCCGTCAGCGACCGGGCACGTGAATAGCTGCCGGATGCGTTCTTGAGCCAGGCTGAGCGGCTCCGCTGCTACGGAGCTGCGGGCCTCTTTGTAGTTGAGGGCTTCCACCCTCGGGAGATCGTAGAGGGTGCAAGGCACGCCGAGGCGCAGGGGAAAGATGTCGAGCCGCGCGTAGCCGCGTTCATCCGAGAGCGTGCGCGTAATCACCATCGCCATAGCTTGCTTGCGTCTACGGTTCTTGGTCGTTCCGTTGGGTGTTGAGCAAGCTTCAATCCCAACTCTCGCTCGAATATGCGGGGACCGTTATTGAGCAACTGGAGGAACCAGAGCTTGCGCTGCCAGCGGATCCTTTCGCTCTCGAGGACGTAAGAACTGCGAAGTTGCCGCGGTCAGCGAGGTCTGCTGTTTGGTCGACTTGGCACGTGCGCCGGGTATTGCAGCTGTTCATCGGTGACGACACGGATCGGTAGGCCGATCAGGGGTCGGTGGACCACCTCTCGACATTTATGCAGGTCGACTCGCTCCATCGACCCCTGAACCTCTCACGCGCTGTGCCTACCAGAGGTGTGTCCTTGAGCACGGCTCGGATCCTGGCAGGTGCAGCGAAGTATGCGGGCGCTTCGCGTTTCAGCGGGGTGTGATGGTGGCGAGTAGGTCCCAGTTGGGTCGGCCGGCGTAGAGCAGCGCTCGGGTCCTGTAGTGGCTGAATCGTCGGAACCCGAATGCGACTCGCTTGACGCGCTTATGAGGTTGTTGATCGCTTCGGTCGGGCCGTTGGAGACGCGGGAGCGGTGCCAGGCGGCGATCTGGGTGTGCCAGCGGACGATGGTGCGGCCGAGCTTGTTGATCTCGGGCGGGCAGTCGTCGTCTTGGAGATCGTGGCCGAGGCGCAGCACGTACTCGTCGGCGAGGCTGGCGTCGATGTCGTAGATGCCTCGGACGGTCTCTTTGGCGTGCCATGCGGTGCGGACCTCTCCGTGAGGGTCACCGGCGTCTAGCAGACCCAACAGTTTCGTGCGGCCACGATCGTCGAGACGTTCATCGGCCTTCGTCAACAACCTGCGGGATCGATACAGCGGGTCGTCTTTGCGGCCCCGATGCCCGAGGGTGTCGTTCTGGACGCGGCGGCGGACCTCATCGAGGCGCTGGTTCGCCAACTTGCACACGTGAAACAGGGATGATGTTCCTGTGCTCTTCGGATCGCTGGTGTGACCCAACGTGGAATCGGCTTCGTGCCTTTGATCCGATCCGTCCACCGGTGATTCGAGGGGTGCTGTGGGTGTGGCTGCCGGGCCGGGTCCCGTGACCTGAGAGAAGCCTGAATTGAACCGAGATCCCATCCCTGTTCTGTCCGAGTTCCCGTCCCGACAACCGTGCTCCACCTCGTTCCAACTCTTGAGAGGAAGCAATCCAATGATGCCAGATTCCAATCGCAGCGTGGTCTGCGGCGTTGACACGCACAAGGAACAGCATGTGGCTGAATCGCCCTGGGGCTGATGGAGGCTCAGCTCATTGGTTTCCAACCCCGGTTGGGGCGGTCTTGTGGTCAGCGTAGAACGCTGCTTCGAACTCTGCTGGGGGCACGTCGCGGCAGTGGCTGTGCAGCCGCTGCTCGTTGAACCAGTGCACCCATGTGAGCGTCTCGAGCTCGAGTTGGTCGACGTCGTCCCACGCCTTTGGGGCGTCGGGGCCCCGGACGCACTCGGTCTTGTAGAGGCCGTTGGTGGTCTCGGCGAGAGCGTTGTCGTAGGAATCGGCCACGGTGCCGATCGAGGGCCGTGCCCCGATCTCGTCAAGGCGTTCGGTGAACCGCACTGACGTGAACTGCGACCCGGCATCGGCGTGGGTCACCAGCCCAACGAATCGGGAAGCTCCTCGTGAGCGACGTGCCATCTCGAGCGCGTCGAGGACCATTTCGGTTCTCATGTGCGACGCCACTCGCCAACCGACGATGCGACGGCTGAACGCGTCGACGATGAAACAGACGTAGGCCATCCCGGTGCGGGTGGGCACGTAGGTGAGATCGGTCACCCACAAGGCGTCAGGTCGATCCGCGGTGAAGTCCCGGTTCACGAGGTCCGGGGCCCGCACCGCGTCGGGATCGGCGATGGTGGTGAAGATCTTGCGTCGCCGGCGGCTGATCCCCTCGATGCCCATTTGGCGCATCAGGCGGGCCACCTGGTCCCGGCCGATGTCATGACCGGCCCGGCGGGCCGCCTTCCAGAGCTTGTGGGCCCCGTAGACCTTCTTGTTGGTGACCCACAGGCCCATCAGGATCGGCATCCACACCGCGTCAGCGATCGCACGCTGAGACATCGGCCGACTCTTGCGGGCGTGGTAGGTGCTCGGAGCGATCTTGGCGCCGGCCTCGGTGAGGACACGACAGATCGGCTCGACTCCGAACTCGCTGCGGTGTTCGTCGATGTAAGCGACGATCACTTCGAGGGGCGGTCGAGCTCCGCCGCGAAAAAAGCCGACGCCGACTTGAGGATCGAGTTCGCCCGGCGAAGCTCCTTGACCTCTTGACGCAACGCCTTCAGCTCCTCGGCATCGGCGGTCGAGGTCCCGGCCCGATCACCAGAATCGATCTCGGCCTGCTTCACCCACGACCGCAACGACTCGACACCGACATCGAGCTGCTCAGCCACCCGCTTCACGCTGCCGTGCTTCTCACCGGTCTCCTCCCGCAACGCAAACACGAGACGCACCGCCCGCTCCTTCAACTCCGGCGAGTACCGCCGCTGCGACGAACCCTTCGACTTCACATCTGTATTCATAGCTCTCATCCTCTTTCAAAGGTCGAGAGCCTCCACGGACCCCAGGGCGGTTCAGGCTGTGGTGCTCGACGCGGCCGGCCAACTGCTTGACGAGAGATCGTTCGACACCAACCTGGCGGGATACGCATCCTTGCTCGAGTGGTGCACGACGTTCGGCACGGTGGCAGCGGTCGGAATTGAAGGGTCTGGGTCCTACGGCGTCGGGCTCAACCGTTTCCTGACCGCACAGCAAGTTGTTGTTCACGAAGTCATGTCGCCGAAACGCCAGACTCGTCGACGTCACGGCAAGTCGGATTCGATCGACGCCGTGGCAGCCGCTCGAACGGTGTTGGCCGGGCACGGTCTGATAACACCGAAATCCGCTGACGGAGACGTCGAGACGATGCGCGCCCTGCGCTTGACCAGGCAATCTGCAATCAAGTCTCGCGACAGCGCAACCAACCAGCTCCACGCATTGATCGTCACCGCCGATGACGATCTTCGCCAACAGCTCGGTTCACTACCGATCGCAAAGATCGTCGCGCTGGTGCTCGACGACGCCCGGTTCGCGGCCCCGGCCAACGGCTACCTGCGAGCGATCGCGAGCCTGGCAGGTCGCTGGCGGCAACTCGATGACGAAGCCAAAGAACTCGCCCGAGCCCTCACCGAGCTCGTTACTCGGGCCACGCCAGAAGGGCTCATCGATGAACAAGGGATCGGCAGCGACGTCGCCGCCGCGCTGATGATCGCTGCCGGAGACAACCCGCATCGGCTTCGCTCAGAGGCATCGTTCGCCGCTCTCTGCGGAGTGTCACCGCTCGACGCTTCATCGGGCAAGCAGCAACGACATCGCCTCAACCGTGGCGGAAACCGCGATGCGAACATGGCGCTCTGGCGAATCGTGCTGGTCCGGCTCCGCTGGGACCCCGTCACTCGCAACTACCTCGACCGTCGAGTTGCCGAGGGCAAGACCAAACGCGAAGCCATCCGCTGCTTGAAGCGCTACATCGCCAGGGACATCTACAAGATCCTGACCAGCACCAGATCCCCCGAACTTGCCACTTGACAACAAGAGAAGCATCGGATCCGCGACCTGGATGGCGTCAGGCAGCATCGTGTCGAACGCCAACCGCCACGGCCCCGATAGATCCAGCACAGCCCAACAGATGCCGTCACGCCACGCTTCAGGCCACTGATCGAGCCACTCGCACAGCCCCACTGCCGAGCGGTCCTCGATCACATCGAGCAACTGACCTGAGGCGACGTCGACGATCGAGGTCGACCATGCCTGGGTACGCCACCGGCCCAGCCGGGCGAAGAGGACCTCGTCCACGCCCAACGCTGCGACGTCACCGACCCGACTGATGTCAGCGGCCAGGAGCGCTTGGCCATAGGCCATCACCGCGTCATTGATGGCATGCCAATCGGCGCCGAGCTCGCCGGCGACGTCGGACACGGCCCGACCGTTGCGGCCGACTTGGACCGTCGCCCACCGCCCCGCCCGGTCTGTCACCGACAACCGAGGCGCCGCGATCCGCTGGTCCTCATGAGTCCACGAACCCTGCTGGCACCATCGCCTCGGGCACCACAAGCGGTGCTTGCGCCACCGCAGCGTCACCGGCCGCCCAAAACATGTCAGATCGACCAACTCGACCACCGGCCGGTCCTTCACCCACGCCCGCTCACCACAGTTCGGGCATCCCGGCGCCTCGACAACCGACTCGACCGTCACCACCAAGCGGCGATCCAACGACAACACCTCGACGACCCCAAGCACGTTCACCGCACCAAGACCGACCAACAACTCACACGCACGCGTAGCGTTGAACACGCCCACGGGCACCTCGGACTCGACGACGTAGACATCGCCAAGATCCCAGGGCCCCTGCTACACGTCGCGGACCCTCACACCCAGCTCATACGCGAAGCGCCAGTATGCGGAGTTCTTTGCGCTCGCAAGGTTCTTCTCGTGTGAGGAGTCTCAGCGTCAATGGTTTCGCCGACTTCGGGAGCCCGGGGTCGCACGCAATCGAGGTGGTAGCCAGCCGCCTCAAAGTTCACCGACGCACGTCCTTGTCCCAGCAGTTCTTGAGATGGCGTTTGTGTCGACTCCGGATCCTGACTGCATCACCACAGACGGTCACCCAAGATCTGGCGCCGCCTCGAAACGCTGAACCTGATCACGCGCAGCAGATCGGGTCGACTCGCCGACATCACGCTGTTGCGAGAGGACGGATCGGGAGAACCGTATGTTCATCTAGGTGAGGCGAAGCACCCGTATCTTCAGCTCCCGGTCGCCTACTGGGTCAACGATGACGAGAACTGGTCCTCGACCCTGAGCCTGCCGGCGAAGGCGATGCTATTGATCGGACTCTCGCTGCGGCCCGGGTTCATGCTTCCAGTCGAGAAGGCCCCGGACTGGTACGGCGTGTCGGCTGATTCCGCCCAGCGCGGGCTCGCGGAGCTCGAGCGGCGCGGCGCCCTCTCAAGGAGCCGCGTCAAGAAGAAGGCGCCCCTCACCCCGTTGGGCTTCACGACCGACAGCCACTTCACACTCGTCGCAGACCTCGCCCGGCCGGCAGGTGGTTCAGATGGATGATCAGCTCTGCGGATTCATGGACGAGTCAAAGAAACCGGTCCGAGATCCGCGCACCGGCAAGGTCGCAGCCGCGGGAGACTTCTACGTGGTCGCGGCCGCTGTGGTGCTACGAGGTGAGGTTGAGGACACCCGCTCCGAGCTCCGCAACCGGGCTGAGGATCTCGGGATCGAACTGCACTACAACGACCTCGGACGAGAACGCCGCATCGCGGTCGTGGAACGCATCGTCGCGATCGAGTCATGGGACGGCTACCTGTTTCGAGACAGGCCAACCCCTGACTCCGCGGCACAACTCCGAGAGTCGCCTTCGCGCCCACACCATGCGATAGGCGTTCACGGTCCTCGGCGCAGATGAAGGCGTCGAGCACCTCGTCCTCGAAAGGCGTGGCAAGCCATCCGCCGGCTTCACACAACTCGACCAGCACGACCACCAGGTTCTCCAGCAGCTCCGAACGAAGAAGGAGGTGCCCGAAACACTCTCGATCGGCCACGACGCCAAGACCGAGCCGTTGCTATGGCTCGCCGACGTACTCGCAGGAGCCCGGTCGGACCACCTCTGCAACTTGCACGCCGACGTCTTCCCGAGGTTGTCGCACCGCGTCCGCAACATCCACGGTGCTGGGCGAATGACCCCCGAAATCGCAGCGGCCCCGGGACTACGATCTGTAGCCAGTCCGGGGCGTACTTCCGATGAGGCCCTGACGGGTAACTCATCGGCCTAGGTCATTATCGGCCGACAGTGGCCCAAATACAAGCGCGGCGAGGCATGTTCCTGTTGGACGGCCGATTGTCTCGTCGCCACTCTGGCGTCGGCGGCTGCCCTGGTGGCTGTCACAGGGGGCCGGTACGCTGTTTCAAATGACGCGTCTGTAAGTACATGGCCGTCATTTGTCGACCGCAGGAGGCGACGTGAAGAAACGTGACGATCTGCCGGGCGTTGGGCTCGTGGCCTGGTACGTCGGCGCTGGCGGCAGTCTGACACTTCTTACCGGGGAGGAGGGTGATGGTGCGGAGCTGATCGTTCAGGTCGATCTCAACCATCTCTCCGCTGGTGATGATGACGATGACCCGCATGTCCCGATCGTTTCTCAGCTTGTGGAGATCCTGCCGGGGGTCGATGGACGGCCATACCTGGCGGCGTTCGTCCTGACCCATCCCGATCAGGACCACTGTCGAGGGTTCAAGACGCTGTTGGAGGACGAGGACGTCTTGATCGGCGAGCTGTGGATGACCCCGCGGATCTTCGACGAGTACAAGGCTGACCTCTGCGATGATGC
This sequence comes from Acidimicrobiales bacterium, assembly GCA_965216815.1. Classification (GTDB taxonomy): domain Bacteria; phylum Actinomycetota; class Acidimicrobiia; order Acidimicrobiales; family SHLQ01; genus JADFOM01. The sequence goes on from OZ244202.1 coordinate 2,645,914, forward strand.
CACCGCCTTCAGGGAGGAAGCGGACCGTCGGCTCGCTGTACTTGCTGACGGTGAAGCATCGTCAGGTGATCGGTTGCGGGTTGTGGGCCGTGATGAGCTGTTCGAGCTCGATCAGCTGAAGGACCTCCCCGAGGAGGCGCGATCGCCGATTGAGTCGACCACGACGTCGGTTGACGGATGGGATCTCGAGGGCGCGTTCTGTGCGGGGTTCCACGGACTGCCCGATGTTGACGAAGACACTGACCGCAACGACACGAGCCTGGTGATGCGGGTGACGCTGGAGTCCGGCGGATGCGAGCAGCGGATCCTGTTCTTGGGCGACCTGGCTCATGGGAGCCTGGGTTCGATCTTGGACGGCACCGAGGACGACGAGCTGGACTTCGACGTGCTCATCGCGCCGCATCACTGTTCGAAGCGGGCGCTGTTCGACGATGACGGCAACGCAGTTGACTCGGTCGTGGACGGTCTCAGCGACAAGGCCACTGACGAGGCTTGGTTGGTGGCGAGTTCCTCCCCGATCCCGGCGTCGGATTCGAAGGGCGCCGATCCACCGCACCGCAAAGCGTGGGACAAGTACGAGGAGATCTTCGGTGCGGACCGGCGTGTGTGCACCGGCGAGCATGGCAGCGAGGACGATCCCGACCCGGTGGTGTTCGCTGTTGGTGACGACGACTGCGGCTATGCGAAGCCGTCGGGAGCAGCGGCCGCCGCGCTCGCAGCGTCTGCGTTGATCGGGGCCGCCGCCGCGGCCCGCCCGAAGCCCCGCCCTCGGGACCGCAAGGGCTACGGCTTCTCACCACGATGAATCCCGGTCAACGCCGGGCCGTGGCAGAGCTGCGGGCGCTCGCCGAGCGCAGCAACGGCGCCCTCGCGCTCACCGGCGAGGTCACCGAGTCCGACGCGTTCGTGAAAGTGTCGATCCGAGTCTCGACACGCGGGACTCGCTATTACCCGGGTGGGTTGCGGCTCGCACCGACCGAAGACTTCGAGATCTGGGTCGGGACCGATGCGCCCCTCCACCCACCCCACCTCGTCGCTTCCGATGCCCGATGGGCGACGTCGCCACACGTCACCGGTCGAAGCATCTGCCTGTACATCGACGCCGCAACGCAATGGTCACCGTCCGATGGCATGTACGGGTTCGTGCATCGCATGGGGGAGTGGTTCATCGCGGCCGCGGCCGGCGATCTCGACCCCGACGGCGGCCCGCTACACCCGCCCGTGGCACTCGGTATCGGGTACTCGAAGACCGATCTGGTTATCGCCGCTGACATCCCCGACGGCAAACACCGACGGATGTTGTGGGCCAACCTCCAACCCCGAGCCAACCACCGCATCGACGTGACCGGCTTTCATCGGTTCGAACCGAAGGCCACCGAGCACCGGGCCGCGGTCATCTTGGCGAACGAACCGTTGGTTGGCGACTACGCCTCCACCTACGGTGCGTTGTGTGGCCAACTCCAACCGCTTGGCTTCACCACCGACCGGATCGCCAAACACCTGCTCCAGACTGCGATCAAGAACCCGAACGGCTCGCCGCTGATCGTTCTGGTTGGGACTCTCAACCGACGCATCGACAGGGACCGGTTTCACCATCTGGTTGGTTGGGAACTTCCTGCCTCGCTGGCCGACCGCTTCCGCAGCATGGTCACGACCGACTCCGAGGAAGAGATCGACGCCACCCTCGACGCCGCGAACTCGTGGGCGGCCAACGAACCGCTGGCGTGGACCCACCTGTATGAGGCTCGCCCGTCGGTCACCCGTCGCCGCGACAGCACCGCATCAATGTCGAGCCTGGCCGGCAAAACGGTCGAGATCTGGGGGTGCGGAACTCTTGGCGGGTGGATGGCAGAGTTCGTCGCCCGGGCCGGCCCCGACATGTTGCGACTGCGCGACCGCTCCATGGTGGGGCCTGGTCTCGTTGTGCGCCAGCCCTACGACGACGCTGACATCACCCGACCCAAGGCTCACGCGCTTGCTGACCGACTGCGACGCATCAACGACTGCGGCCTCACCATCGAAGGGACCTTCACCGACGTCACGAAACCAGAGACCATCGCCTCTGCGCTCGCAGAAGCTGACCTCATCGTGGACACAACCGCCAACCGGAGCGTCGCCACTGCGATCGACCGCTACGCAGCCGTCAACCCAGCCCATCCCCCTATCGTGTCAATTTCTACCGACGCCCGCTGCGAGCTCACCGCGCTGTTCACCTCGCCGGGCGGCTCCGCAGGTCCGGGCTACACCGCCCGCGCCGCGCTGCGCCGTCTGGCCCGCAGCCCCCAACACCAGCGACTCCTCGACGCCTTCTGGGGGAGTGCAGGGCTTGAGGACCTCGTGCAGCCCGAACCGGGATGCTCTGCGCCGACCTTTCACGGCTCCGCCGCCGACGCCGCCAACGCCGCTTCAACCCTTGCGAACCAGATGGCTGACTGGTTCGCGACCGCCGATTCACGAACCGCGCAGTTCACGGCGCTGGCACACAGCCCAAAGCCGCTTGCGTCCAACCCGGTGTCAGTCGAGACGACGAATCCGCTTCGCATCGAAGCGAACGACGGATACACGGTCTTCATAAGTGCCGAGGCGTCCGCTGTCATCGAACGACTGGCACGCGAAACGTTCGCGACTGACCAACCCGCCGAGACCGGCGGCCTCTTGTTTGGCGAACGAGACGACGCGTCACTGGCGGTCACCGTCGACGCCGCAACCGGACCTCCGGCTGACAGCACCCACAGCCCGGCGGGCTTTGAACGCGGCACCGCCGGCACCAACGAAACCGTCGCCGCGTTCACCCACGACACGCTCGGGGGAGCCACCTACCTAGGCGACTGGCACACCCACCCCCGAGGCGTTGCCGCCCTCTCGGCCACCGATCGACGAGCCGCCACCGACCGCGACGACGGCGCGTCGCTCATCCTCATCTGGGCCGGCGAACCAGACAACGTCAACTGGGCAGCTCACGTCATCGACACGACCGGCCCCACGCACACCACCGCACCGCCCCAGGCCCCGGCGCCACCCGCCCCCGCACTCCTCCCGACCGCGCCGCGACGCGGTCGCGACCGCGCCGCGCGGCACCGCTGTGATTCCGCGATGCCACCGCGGCGGGCGCTGCGCGCGACGCGCCCGGATCGTCCAGCCATCCTGGTCGCGCTCTCCGGCGGCGGGTTCCGGGCAACCCTCGCCGGGCTCGGCGTGCTGCGGTTCCTCGTCGATGCCGACCTCATCGCCGACACACGCATCATCTCCAGCGTGTCCGGCGGCTCGTTGGCCAACGCCGCCATGGCCGCGCGCTGGGGACATGCGGCTACCCAGCCCGGCTTCGACGACCATGTCCTCGGCCCGGTTCTCGACGCCATCACGGGACGCTCATTCCGCAACGACCTCCTCCTCAACAGCTGGCGCGCCCTGAGGCCCGGGTCATCGCGAACAACGGTGCTCGCCGACCGACTCGACAAGCACTTCCTGCACAAACAGCGGCTCGAGGACCTGCCTGCCGGATGCTGGTTCATGTTCAACGCCGCCAACGTCACCGAAGGAATCCGCTTCCGCTTCGACGCCGACGTCGTCGGCGACTACGTCAACGGCAGCATCCCCACCACCGGAACCGACCTCAGAGTCGCCACCGCAGTTGCCGCGTCGGCCGCAGTCCCGGGACCATTCCCCACCCTGGCACTCGACCATCTCGACTTCCCATGCAACACCGGCCAACCCGTTCAGCTCGCCGACGGGGGCGTCTACGACAACCTCGGGCTTGAGGCCATCCAACGCGAACGAACCGATTTTGAATCCAGCTTCCTAGTGTCGTTGAACGCCGGCTCGCTCCTCCCAGCCAATACCCGAGCAGGGTTCGGTCGCATCCCCATCGCCGGGAAGCTCTGGCGGGCCAACGCCGTCATGCACCGACAAACCAGCGCACTGCGCACCAGACGGCTGTTCCACGAATCAGCACAGGCCGACGGGCGCCCGTTCGTGACGTTCAACCTCGCAACTAGCTTCCCGACCGACCTGACCGCTGACCAACGACAACGTCTCGACCGCTGGAGGAGCCTCAACGAGGAACACGACGCACCCGCCCAAGAGGCGCTGGCTGCCATCCCGACCACCTTCGCCAGAATCGACCGCGCTGACGCCCTAGCCCTCGTCCAGCGCAGCTGGTGGCTGACCGGCGCAACCCTCACCGTGCACCACCCCTGGCTGCTCGAAACGAGCCCGGTGTGGCGCACCCCAGCAGCGTCATGATCCGAACGCCGAACACCCACGCCGACGCCCGCGGCTGTCACCTCACCAACACACGTCTCGAACTAGTTCTCGCGCTCGGAAACCACGTCTTCGACCCCGGGCTCGCGTACGCATGCATAGGGCGGCGACGCCCAAGCCACCTGCCGACCCCAGCGGTCGCGGCAGAGAGGTCGAAGCGGTGACAGCACCGGATTTCCCTGATGGGTGGGCCTATGACATCTATTGGCTCGGAACCACCGCCAACGGAGCCAGCGCCGACTGCACCATCCTGCGCTGGGACGCCCTCGAACCAGGCGGCGACCCTACCGTCGTCGTGATCGACGCAGGCCGAAACGCAGATGACCTTGATCAGCTCCTGAGACACCTCCGCGACGAGATCGGTCGCACCCGCATCGACTACCTCATCGGCACCCACTCCGACAACGACCACATCGGGAACTTCCCCAAGCTGCTCAACACCGACGACGTCAGCATCGGCGAACTCTGGGTCCACGACCCACGACGCCACCTCGACATCTACGAGCCAGCGGCGACCCCCGACGCCGTGGTCGCTTCCATCACCGACGTCCACAAGATCAACCAAATCGCCGACGATGGCATCGTCCGGCACGAGCCCTTCACCGGCAGATCGACCCCCGACGGCGTACTCACCATCCTTGGTCCGTCACGCGACTACTACCGGAGCCTTCTCCCCAAGATCTTCTCCCGAGAAGACATCGAGGGCTTGTCTGTACTAGCGGCAAGCGTGGCCATCGACACCAAGACACACCAACCCCATGAACTCGTCCTGCCGGGCAAACTCGAAACCTGGGACGCCGACAACCTGTCGCCTTCGAACCCAAGTCGCCCGTCCAACGACGTCAGCGTCATCTCCGTGCTGCAACTGCCCGGCCGCCGACAGGTGCTCTTCACCGGCGACGCAAGCAGCCGGTCCTTCGACAGCGCTAGAGCCGAAGCCAGCGATGACGGGTTCGACCCCGACCAGCTCTGGCAGGTACAGCTGCCGCACCACGGGAGCTATGCGAACGTCACCGCCGCGCTCCTCGACGAACTCCTCGGCCCAATCCTCGGCTCCGAAGAAGCCGCGATCGCAGCCGCCGACCAGACCTCACGGGTCTGTATCGCCCAAGCAGGCGCCGCTGACCCAGACCATCCCTCAGGACGGGTGTGCAATGCCGCAATCCGGCGCGGATGGCACGTCCTCAACACCGGCGGGAAGTCCTGGCGAGTCGGCCACCCCGCTCCGCCAGAAGGATCGACCTACCCCCGACCAACCAACAACCCCGACGGCGACTCGATCTACGTCCCCTTCGACCCGGACCCCGAATCATGAAAGGCCACCCCTGCTCGACCCCACCGGTCATCGCGATATGCGGCCGCGCCAGGCAACGCACGTGCAAACACTTTGCAGGCGGCGCAAGAGCCGTCTCCCATTCGCGATATCGAAGTGTCACCGGGCTGCCGTATGGTGCAACCATGCCTCGCCTCCGCTCACGACCATCGGTGGAGGTGGGGACTCTTCGGCCGGAGGCCCACTGCTTAGCCGCTGCCATCGACCGCGCCACCGTAGAGGACAGTTGAGCTGAGTGAGTCGAGGGGTGTCGCGCTGCTAGTGGTTTGCTAATGGCATCTGGCGCCCTGGAGCGGTATCTAGCGGTAGGGAGCGGTTTCGGCGGTCGCTAGATGCCGCTGTAGGGCGCTGGTGACCGCTAGATGACTCCAGATGCCGGATGGGAGAGGTGAGTTCAAGTCCCCCCTCCGACACGTTTCGCGAAAGCCCTGGTCAGAGCGTTGTGCGCTCCTCGGCCGGGCTTCGGTGTGTCGGACCTCCGATCGTGCCAGGCCTGTGACCTGGGGTTTTGCCGGTATGTCGGAGGTGGGGGCTGATGTCCTGCGTCCCTCGTAGGGGAGCGGCGAAAGCCCTGGTCAGCCTGCTGTTCGCGTTCAGGGGTGTCGTTGTGCAAGTGCTTTGCTAATGCCCGCCGGAGCTGCGTCGTTATTGAGCACTGCGCCGCGCGCAGATTGCCGGATCCAGGGTGGTCCGGATGCCTCAGCCAGCCGTCGATATGCGCACAGACCCGGCGTTCGGGGACACCTGCGCAGGGCGTCAGAACATCGCGCCGTCACGATGCCAGCCGTTACCGGCGTCGTAGTGATGTCACAGGCTCTCTCTAGTATCGAGGCATGGCCTCGATGCTCATACCTGCCTCCGGCCTAGCTGGGATCTCCCCCCGTTCGGTGTCAACAAGACCAGCGCCGCTTCGAGCTCCTTCGTGGCCCGAGTTGGAACCGAAGGCACTCGAGGATGACGACGGGGGGAGCGGCTGATGAGCTTCCTCGGTCTCTTCATAGGTGTTGATCGATACGGCGATCCGACCATCCCGTGGCTGGCGGGTGCTCGCCGCGATGCGGCAGTTGCACACGCTCTCTTCACCGACACATTGGGAGAGGGGGCAGAACTCCTCGTAGACAGCTCGGCGACGCTTGGCGCGATTGTCGACTGCCTTGGCACTCTGCAGGCCAGCGCGACAAGGGGCGACGTAGTCGTGGTGTACTTCGCCGGCCATGGAACCGACGATCATCATCTAGTGCCCTCTGATGGATCGGCGTCGGACTTGGCCAGTTCCTGCATCAGCCTCGATGCCTTGGCAGATCTGCTCTCGGAGATCGAGGGGGAACAGCTGCTCTGTGTCCTCGACTGCTGCTTCTCGGGCGGAATTGGCGCGCGTGTGCTGCAAGCGGGGTTCCGACGACGAGACGCGGCTAGTGGAGACGCCGTGGAGGATGCCCTCGGCCGGTTCGTGGGTAGCAGCAGGGCTGCACTCACCGCATCCGCGGCCGATGAGCCAGCATTGGAGTCATCCCTGCATGGTCACGGCCTTCTGACCTATCGCTTGCTCGAAGCGCTGCAGGGTCACGAGGGCGTACGTGAAGGCGAGCAGGTGAACCTACTGCGGCTCGTCGACCACGTAACGCGCAGCGTCCAGGCGGACGCAGCTCAAATGGGGCAGAAACAGACCCCGACGCTCCGGGGGCAGTTCGATGGAGCGCAACGCTGGCCGGTATTTCGACCTGGCAGCCGATACACGGCTCTGGTGCCGGAGGCCGCTCGTCAGCCAGTAGGTGAGGACGTTCACGATCTCGGTGCCTACGGGATCGACCCAGCAGTTCTCGAAATGTGGTCAGGCGAGATTCCAGGCCTCAACAAGCTCCAACAGGCGGCTGTGAATAGCCATGGCATCCTCGATGATCAGAACGTGGTCGTGACGGCGCCGACCTCGTCCGGCAAGACACTCGTGGGAGAGCTCGCTGCGCTCAAGAGTGCTCGTGACCGTCGACGTGCGGTCTTTCTCCTTCCGATGCGGGCACTCGTGAATGACAAGTACGAACAGTTCACCCGCCTGTACGGGCCTGCTGGGGTGACGACCATTCGAGCGACCGGTGAACACAGCGACGACGTTCCGGCACTCATGCGTGGCCAGTTCGACATCGCACTTCTGACCTACGAGAAGTACTCCGCCTTGGCTCTCGGGCGCCCACACCTTCTGGACCTCGCTGCGACGGTCGTTATCGACGAAGCCCAGATGCTGGCAGACCGAGGGCGGGGATCGAATCTCGAGTTCGTCCTGACGATGCTCAACAATCGGCGCGGTCGGACGGGTGGCCTGCAGATCGTCACCCTCTCGGCGGTGGTCGGCGACCTACGGGGGCTCGATCGGTGGCTTGGCGCCAGCAACCTCCATTCCGACACCCGACCCGTGCCCCTTGTGGAAGGTGTGCTTCAAGACGACGGCAGCCTTCGGTACGTCGATGAGGAAGGCTCTGAGCAATCAGAGCCGGTCTTTGTGAAACCCCTCTATGACGGAGGAAGCCGCCGCCTGCTGATTCCCCTCGCCCGACGGTTGGTCGACGAAGGCAAGAAGCTGCTGGTGTTTCGCCAGACCAAGGGTGAGGCCGCGGCTTGCGCTACGTACCTCTCGCAGGCTCTGGGCCTTCCCGCCGCGACCGAAGCGGTCAACGCGATGCCCAACGAAGACCTTTCCACAAGTTCAGGGCCTCTGCGTTCGGCGCTCCATGCTGGAGTTGCGTTCCACAGCACCGATCTCGACCGTGAGGAACGTCGCGTCGTTGAGGAGCAGTTTCGCGACCCAGAATCGGCCCTGCGGGTTGTCGCTGCCACGCCAACGCTTGCGATGGGTGTGAATACACCGGCGAGCGCGGTAGCGATCGTGGGGTTAACTCACCCGGGTCCTCAGCCGACTCCCTACTCGGTCGCCGAATACAAGAACATGGTCGGTCGAGCTGGCCGACTCGGGATGACGGAATTGGGTGAGTCCTTTCTCATACCTGAAGGTGCGCTTGACGCCGGGCGCGCCTGGTCGGCATACGTCCGTGGTGAGCTCGAATCACTTGACTCCCAGCTCATACCTGATGGTGACCCGCGTTCCTTGATGCTCCGCGTATTCGCTACGTACGCGAAGGACCCCATCGGTGCCGTGTCTGAAGATGAGGTCCTTGGGTTTCTGGATTCGAGTTTCGCCGCGTTCCTGGCACGAGAGGGTGGCAGCGTTCAGTGGACGCTCGATCGCCTCGAGCGAGGGTTCCGGCAGCTGGTGGAGGCAACCCTGATTGCTGAGGCCGGCTCGGGTTACAGCCTGACTGCACTTGGTCGGTTCACGGGGGAATCGGGCGTGCACGTCGACTCGATCCGACGCTTGGTCCATGCCATGCGGGACATTGACCAGCTGAATTCGACGAGCCTTGTCGCCGCTGCCCAGCTCACGAACGAACTCGACAGCGTCTACCTCCCCGTCAATGCCCGTGCTCGGAATACGGAGGTGCCACGCTGGCCTCGAGTCCTGTTGCAGCAGGAGGTGCCCGGCGCGCTGATCAACCACCTCACAGGGACGGCCACTGATGGCCGCCAGGCTGTGTCAAGAACCAAGCGTGCATGTGCAGCAGCGATGTGGATGAGCGGCATCCCGATCCAGGACATCGAGGTGAGCTTGACCCAGCACCTGCGGCAGCGAGGGCGTGTTGCCGGATCGGTGCGTTCCGTCGCCGACCGAACGCGGGACCTTGTCCCTGCCGTGGCTGCGGTGGCCCGCGAGACCGACACCGACATTGACGACGGCATCGTGGAGCGGACGATGGTCCGACTTGAACTCGGCATCCCAGTCGACGTCGCGCAACTCGCGCTCGATATCGATGCCACCCTTACCCGCGCTCAGTGGATCGCTCTCGCAGACGTTGGGCTGACGAGCCCAGACCTCGTCGGCAATGCGCCGGAGGAGGCATTGACTCAAGCTCTGGGCTCGGACGCCTCGGCGAGGGAGATCCGTCAGCTCGCAGAGGCCTGGGAACCATCCACGGTGGTTGAGGATCCATTGCTCCCGCCGCCTGTCGAGTGACGTGGTCGCCGCGATGGGTCGGGATGATCTCTCAAGAATCGCCAAGGTCTTCCATGACAGATCCAAGCGTGCCTACGAGGTCACGCAGCAGTGCTTCATCATGGGCTGTGACGACAACCCGATTAGCGCCCACTCCATAGCCAACAGCCGCCTATTGAGGACCATCGCCGATGACGGGGAGGTGATGTACCTGAGCCCCGGACGGATGAACGCTGACGGTCGGCTGGCGATGGTCCCAACTGGTCGTCGAAAGGCCTCCGCATTCCCGGGCTTCTGCGAGAAACACGACAAGGTCTTCGAACCGATTGACAACCAGGACTATGCCGCCGGCGACCAGAAGATGGAGTACCTCTTCGCAATGCGCGCATCCGCACGCGAGTACACCGTGCGGCGGGCCATGGTTGAGAACCACCGGCAGCTAGTACGGGATCTCGAAGCCGGCGAATCCGAAGACCTCCCCGGCGCTTCGGACGATGTTGTCGACCTGCTCCGAGAATTCGGTCGTGGGTTCGAGAAGGGCCTGGAGGACGCCGAGGAAGACAGAGAGTTCTTCAACGCTACCTTCGCGAGGAAGCGGTTCTGGAAGGTCACCACCGAGGTCATTGAGATCCCCGGAGAGATCCCGGTCGTAGCTTCGTCGATGTTCAAGCTCGAACTCGGTCCGGACGGAGGGGTCATCAACGACCCGGCGGACTTGGCTGCCAAGCAGTGGCCCGTCTATCTGACCATCTTCCCGCAGGCAGGGAAGACTTTCGCGCTCCTGTCGTGGCACCGGAGTCATGCGAACCAGCATGCTTCCGTCGTTGGAGTAAGCCGCTGGCCGGATCACCGAAAGCAGGTCGCAGTGTCCAACGTCTTGACGGCGTACGCGGAGAACTTCGCTGCGAATCCAACGTTCTGGTCGAATCTGCCCGGTCCGACCCGGGCGCGGTTCGAGGAGTACTTCGGGATGAGCATGACCGTCCCCCTCGTGCCCTTCGTGTACGACGACGACTACTCGCTCTTCCCTTAGCGCGAGGTCATGAGTATCCCCGAAGTGCCGATCGGAGACACGCATATCGCGCACGCCGACGGCACAGAGCACCCGTCCGGGATCGGCACGTAGACGAGCGGCTACCCGCTCCAGAACGTCGCGCTCACCCGGAACGCAGCTCGACAGCAATGCCGACGCGCTCCGCACTGCCGGATCTGGGTGGCCAGGAGGGCTTGTGTACCCGCGACTATGTGGCACGGATCAGTTCAGTCTTGAGATGCCCAGCTTGCGGCGGTCATGCTGTACATCCGTGCTTCGACCGCTCCGCGTCGATCAGTCGGCGGGCACAGGATCGTGCGCTCGAACGTCATTCCAATGCGCTCGCACACGCGAAACGACCGAGGGTTTGCCGAATGTGGCAGGGAGCAGATCGTGTTCAAGCCGAGGCGACCGAAGCCCTCGCTAAGCCCCGCTCTCGCACCCTCAGCTGCGAGCCCCTTTCCCCAATGGTCCGGGTCGAGTCTCCAACCAACCTCGACAGCGGGAAGGACTTCGGGCAAGAACTGCGGAACGGACAGGCCGACGTATCCGATGATCTCCTCGTTGTCGCGCAGGGTCGCGATCCAGCATCCGAACCCGAACTCGTCCCACTCGCGTTGTTGGGCCTTCAAGAAGTAGGCCGTCTCGTTGCGGCTGAAGCTGCGTCCGTATGGGAACTGCCAGACCTCCTGCTTTGCGAACACTTGAGCAAGACCGTCAAGGTCGGTGGACTCGAAAGCACGAAGGTGCATTCGTTCGGTCGTCACCGCTCCCAGCGGGGCTTTGATTGGTGGCGCGAGCTGCATCGTCTCGATCGTAGGTCAGTTCAGAAGGTCATGGTGCTGCGACGGTCGACGCGCACTGTCTCCGGGGGGCGATCGGAATTGACGCCCGACGACTCCGACGAGACTGCACCATTTCGAAGCCTCTTTGTGTCAAAACTCGATTTCGGGGTCTGTTCCGGCGCGACGAGGAGGGCCCCTGGCGTGAGGGGTCTGGGGGTCGTAGGGTGTTGTTCGGGCCCGCTCGGTATTGTCCGCCGTTGGGACATGAGTAGACCGCTCCAGAACGGCACGTAGGCAAGCGGGGACCCGCTCCATAACGCGCGTCGACCACGGCCTGGCCAGGAGGGCCGACGACCCGCTCGGTCACTGCCGGATCCTGTGCGGGGCCCGACAGTCCGAGCCCTGGCGGAGCGTTGAGTTGATATGCGTTGTCACGGGCCCAACGGTGATGGAGCCTCGAATGTGGTGAGTAGTGCGACTGTCATCGCGGGGTAGCTCAAGGCGAAGGCGGTGGTCACGCTCTTCCGGCCAAGAAACTGGTGGAGCAAGAGGGGTCCGAGGACCCAATAGATGAGTGACGTGTAGAGGCCTGGGAAATACTGACCCGATCGGACCGTCCACCAGAGGTGGGCGCAGGCGTTGCCGTATGTTCCGTACACGCAGAAGAACAGGACTGGGACGATGAGCCGTCGTTGTCCAAAGCACCAGAGTCCGACCGCTGCGATCGTGAAGGTAGCGTAGGAGACCATGTTGAACGTGACAAACAGGGCCGGGTCGTAGGGATCGCCGCCGTACCGGAGGGGGAACCTGGTGGCGAAGTCGGTTGCGTTTTCCTCGGCGAAGTGGGTGAACTGCACTGCGAGTGCGACGAAGAAGAGGGGCAACGCAACTGGGCCTGAAGGGAGCGGGCGGCCGGTTCGCCAAAGCCAGAGGGTGAGCAGATAGGCCACAGCCACGCCCGGGACAAAGGTGACCCGCAGGGAGGTTCCGTGTGATCCGAACCAGAACACAGCGGTCATCACCAGCCAGATCGCGGTTGCCGCAATGACGTCGCGTCCGGCAAGCAGACCCGGCATCCGAGGACCGTTGACGGTTGATCCCGTCGAGGTCATTGCTAGTCACCTTCGGCGGTCGAAAGCTGGCGGGCGACCGTCGAGCGCATCAGTTTGATGACGCGCCAGAACGCGTCGAGGTCCTGAGAGCTGATGTCGGCCAACAACGCTGCCTTGAGGTCTTCGATAACCCGCCGCGCCGCGACGGCAACCTCAGTTCCTTGCGGTGTGAGCGCGACATTGGCGACCCGTCTGTCGCCAGGGGCGCCAGAGCGACTTGTGAATCCCTTGTCTTCGAGCCGGTCGATGAGTCGACTTATTGCTGACTGGTCGATTTCGAGGCACGAGCTCAGGGCCTGGATGGGCTGTGTCCCTTGGTCCTGCAGCACCGCGAGGACCGCCGCCTGCTGGACCGTCAAGTCAATGCCAGCTGAGCGCAGAGAGCGGTCCTGGACGACTGAGATCCCCCGCACGAGGGCGTCCATGGCCAGCTTCGGATGTACTTCACTCGTCTGCAAGGTCTCTACTATATGCCGCGGCATATAATGTGCTCTTGCCCTCTTGTGGATTCTCCAGAAGACCGGACCCGACCAGGCCGCGCCCCACGAGCCCATATCAACGTAACCGACGACGCCACAAACAAGCGGCCGATCGGCACGTCCAGAGCGTTCTGGCGCGTGGCGTTGTGCTCGCCCCGGGGCCGGATCCGCAGTGCCGGATCCAGGGAGGGTCGAAGGTGCTGCGTCGTGTCGATATGCGCTGTTTCGGGGCGTACCGGAGCAGTCGCGGGCCAGCGGCCGTCACCCCGCGCCGTGAGGGCTGGGTTGGTTGAGTGTGGCTGCGGTGGCGGTCCAGCCCTCGTTGGCTGACGGGTACTGGGGTTCCCAGTTCGTCGCATCGCGGAACCGTTGGTTGCTGACGCGTAGTGAGCGACGTAGGCCGAGCGTCTTGGTGCCGAGAAGTAGTGCGGCGCGTCCGGGTGGCCGTATTCGGGCGGGGCGTCCCGCAGCGGAGGCGAGAGCGTCTGCGTATTGTCGTTTGGTGAGCGGGGTGTTGTCGACGATGTTGTAGGTGCCAGCGGGGGCACGGAGCGCTGCGACGACGGCGGCGCCGGCGTCGGCAACGTGGATAGACGACACGTAGCCGTCGCTGGGACCCATCGAGACACAGATGCCGTAGCGGGCGAGTGCGAAGAACTCTTCGGCGTGGCGGGCGCCGGGGCCGTAGAACCACCCGAATCGGAACACGATACCTTTCGCGCCGTGTGTGTTGAGGCGTGCGGCGTTGGCCTCGGCAGCATGGTTGGCTTGGGCGCTTGGGAAATCGTCGGTGGGCGCGTCCTCGTCGATCCAATTCGCGCCTTGGTCGTGGTAGATCATGGCGACCGATTCCTGAATGAGTACCGGGGCCTCGGCCCGAATCGCTGCGTTGGCCACTGTGTCGGACCCTTCGGCGCGGACGCGCTGGTTGTTCCGCCAAGCCCACGGGTAGATGAACTGCGCCGTCGACGGCAAGGCGGATGCGAGGTTCGCGACCGCGTCGCAGCCCTCGAATTCTGATGCGAGTGCGTCTTCGTCGAACAATGACACCCGCACAGGGTCTGCACGGCGGGAGGCGAGCCAGGCGGCTCTGTCGTCGGAGCGAGCCAGCGCACGAACTGAGTGACCGGCATCGATGAGTGCCTTAGTTGCTTCGCGACCGACCGCGCCCGTTCCGCCTGTCACAAACACCTTCATGGCGAGGTTTCTCGTGTCGCGTGCGAGATGGTCATCGGAGTCTGACTATAGTCATCGAGTGATGACCACGGAAACCCAAGCGTCGACGAAACAGTTGTTGATGGATGCGGGCGTTCGGTTGATTGCCGAACGCGGGTTCGCGGATGTCACCGTCGGGGACATCGAGGCGACCGCAGGGTTCGCCCCCCGAGGTGGGACCCTCTACAAGCACTTCGCATCGAAGAAAGACCTTCTCGACGCGGTCATGGCCCACCACGTCGACACCCTCGCCGAACAGACCGGACTCGACGGATTCACAGAGCTACCAGATCTACGCAGCGAACTCATCGTGCTCGCCAACTGGATTCTGCGTCGCATGACCGCCGAAGAGACCATCAGCACGGTCATCGAGAAAGAGGGACACCGCTACCCGGAGCTCGTAGCGCAGATGCGCGACGGCGTGAGCGAACCCGGCTACGCGCTCATGGCGGCCTACCTCACCGAGCGCGGACTCCACGCCGACCTCGACGCTAAGGCGCTCTCCGTATTGTTGGTTGGCGGTCTGGTCAACCTGCGCCGGAGCGCGTGGACCTTCGGGGCCGCACCAGGGGGCGTCAGCGACAAGCGGGCAGCCGCAGCGTGGGCTGAGCTGGCCATGGCGCTGTTTGAGCGACCCGGCGAGGAGCAAACGTGAGAATCGGTGTGTTGTTGATGCCGACCGATCCGTGGGGCGAGACCGTCGAGCTGGTCGCCCGGTTGGAGGAGCTGGGCTATCACCACGTGTGGGTGTATGACCACCTGTCGTGGCGCCGCTACCAAGACCGGCCGTGGCACGCGACTTATCCGTGGCTGGCCGGCCTCGCCGCCCACACCTCACGCATCCGGCTGGGGACGATGGTCTCGAACCTCAACATCCGCCATCCGCTGGTGCTCGCAAAAGATGCGATGACCATCGACCACATCTCCAATGGTCGATTCACCCTCGGGCTCGGCGCTGCGGGCACCGGGTTCGACGCGACCGCGCTCGGCCAGGAACCGCTCACACCGTCACGACGAGTTGCTCGACTCGAGGAGGCGACAACCCTTCTCGACGGCTTGTTGCGCAAGGAGGTCCACAGCCACTCTGGGGACTTCTACACCGTGAACGAGGGCCGAATCCTCCCAGGCTGCGTGCAAGCGCCGCGAGTCCCGCTTGCGATCGCCGCCGGAGGTCGCCGGACACTCGCGATCGCCGCCGCGATGGGCGACGCCTGGATCACGTGGGGTGACACATCACTGAAGGACCTCAGCGCCGATGGAACCGAGCGCGTCGTCGCCGACCAACTGGCCCACCTCGAGTCAGCATGTGCGTCGATCGGACGCGACCCCGCCGAGATCGACCGGATCTTCCTCATCGGCAACACCGACGCGAGACCCCTTCGCAGCGTGGCCGAGTTCGACTCGTTCGTCGAACGCTACGAATCGATCGGGTTCACCGATCTCGTGTTCCACATGCCACGGCACGACGACCCCATCTGGAACGAAGACCCCGACATCGTCAACCGGATCGCTCCCGACGAGCAGCATTGGTGATTCGAGCAGCATGACGCTCAGTGCCTTACGCTCGGCCAGATTGCTTCAAGAGCGTGCGCCAAGGCGATATCCGCGCTCCCAACGGAACCAGCATCCGAACCATCCGGCCCGCGATGCCGCCCTGCGCTTGGGCCATCGCCGTCCCGGCAGCAGTGAACAGCTGGCCCGGATCAGCAGGTTCATGACGGGCCGGTCGAGGTGTGGTGAGGTCCCACGCGTGCAGGTGCCACTCGGTTGCGGCGATCCCAGCGTGGAGGCCAACCGTGATCGTTCCGGCCGGGAACCCGTAGGGCAGCTCCCAAGCCTGTGAGGCTCGATCGAGATAGCTGCCAGCGCGTTCAGCGAAGCGAGCCACCGCTTCAGGGCCACCGAGCGTCCGCCGAGCTGCGACACCTTCACGGTTCCGGGCATCAAACTCGTCTTTGGAGAACGGAGGCGATGCGTCACCGGCGATCGAGCGGTCGAGCCATTGGTGATACCAGTCGGCGACCGCCACCAAATGACGGACCGTGTCCGCCCCATCCCAGTCACCACACGCCGCGGACGCCCACTCGGGCCCGCCAAATGATGACGTGATCGCCTGAACCGCCGTGACGCCCTCTCGGTAGAGGGCCTCGACCCTCGCCTGTTCCACGTTGCTCACACTCACTTCATCTAGAGATGGTCCACTAGTTGATCTAGAGAGTAGTCTCTGCTTGATGGTCGCGGCAACGAAATACACCGAGTCCGAGATCCTCGACGCCACCGCGGTCGAGATCGCCACCGCGGGCTTCGACGCGGCATCGGTAGCGTCGATCGCCCGATCGCTCGGCGCTCCGAGCGGCTCGATCTACCACCGGTTCCCGTCCAAAAAGCACCTCATCGGTGGGCTGTGGGTCCGCACGGCTCGCCGCTACGCAGCATCGCTCAGTACGGCCCTGGAGGCGACCAAGCTCCGCGAACTTGCGGCGCAGATCGTCGACCACACCTTCGCCTGGGTCTCAGCCCACCCGCACGAGGCGGCACTGTTGATGCAGTTCCGAACCGAAGACTTCACGCCGAGCGACTGGCCACCCGAAGTCGTCGCCGACATCGAAGCCACAAACCACAGACTCGCCCAACAGCTGCTCGGCGCCGCCGAGATCCACGATGTTGACCCCATCGACATGACCATGGCAGCCATCGACATCCCCGCCGCAGCGGCACGACGAGCCATCCTCACCCGACCAGAGCCGAGCGCCGAGCACCACATCCGTCGACGGGCAACCGAGCTCGTCGCCCACCTCCTCTCGACTGACTAGTGCATTGACCCCGCCAGACCGAACAACCAGACCCAAACCCTGCCTTGGGCCGTCACCGGCGTCTCCGCTCGCACGACCGCTGACGCTGCCGTGCGGAATCCGGCTCTCCAACCGCCTCGCCAAAGCAGCCATGAGCGAACAGCTCGCCGACAATCAGAACCAGCCGACTGCGCCGCTGATCCGGCTCTACGAGCGGTGGGCAAACAGCGGCGCCGGGCTCCTGATCACCGGGAAAATCATGATCGACAGGGCGGCCCTGAGTGAACCCCGCCAGGTCGTCATCAATACACCGCGACCCTCCGCGCCGCTACAACAGTGGGCGAAAGCGGCAACCAGCGGAGGTGCGCAAGCCTGGGTGCAACTCAACCACGCAGGCCGTCAGACTCCTCGGTCGCTGAACCCGGAACCACTTGCGCCGTCAGCGGTGCCGGTGCGGGGCCCGCGAGGCCTATTCGGGACGCCTCGGGCGATGACTGAAAGCGACATCGGACGCGTGATCGGCCAATTCGGCCAAGCGGCATCGTCGACAGTCGCCGCCGGATTCACTGGGGTCCAGATCCATGCGGCCCACGGCTACCTGATCAGTCAGTTCCTCTCGCCGGCAACAAACCACAGAACGGACGCCTGGGGCGGCGACGCGGCTCGGCGCCGTCGACTCCTCGGCGAGATCGTGGGCGTGATTCGCGACGCCATCGGACCCGAGGTTCCCATTGGAGTGAAGCTCAACTCTACCGATTTCCAGCGTCACGGCACCGAGATGTCCGAGGCGGTTGACACGGTCGACTGGCTCGCCGGTCTCGGCGTCGACCTCCTCGAAGTCTCCGGCGGCACGTTCGAGGAGCCAACGATGATCGGCACAAGACCGAACGCTGGTCGCCAAAGCCAACGCGAAGCGTATTTCTGGGACTTTGCCGAGAAGATCCGATCCCAAACATCGACGCCGCTCATGTTGACTGGTGGATTCCGTACAGAAACCGCCATGCGCGCCGCCGTCCAGTCGGGAACCGTCGACGTCATCGGCCTGGCCCGGCCGCTCACCCGCGACCCCGAGCTGCCTGCCGCACTCCTACAGAACTCGTTCAGCCCCAGCGCGCCCGCAACAACGCGCACGCCACGCTGGTGCTCCGGCTCCTCGATGATCGCCGGCCTTGCCGAAATTGCGTGGCACACCGAACAAATCCGTCGGGCGGCCCACGGACGACCCCCGAAACCAACAGCACGATACGGACCTGCCATGATCCGCTACGCAGCACGGCAGCTGCTCCACACCGCTCGGATGCGGATCGACGCAGCCCAATCAGTCAAACCAGGTGCTCGCCCCGGCACCGAACGAAACAGCTGAGCAGCCTAACGCAATAGGCAGGACTGCGCTGAGCGATCGAAGGAGACCTACGATGGAAGCGAGCCACGACATCCAAGTGCTGTTCAACGCAGATCTCGCGAGCCGCACGAACATGGCTCACCTCATCGAGGTCTGCGCCCACGCACTCGATGCCGATGTCGACAACCGTCTCGTCGCACCGCCGCGCCACAGCGTCGACTTCGCGACCGGTCGCCTGGTGTTCACCACGGGCGGCCTCGACGACGTTGTCGGTTTCCGCGCCTACGACACATTCCCACGATCACGCCAAGATCAAGTCGTCGCGGTCTGGGACCGGTCGACGCGGACCCTGATCGGAATCGTGATCGGCGATCAACTCGGTGCCCTGCGAACCGGAGCGATTGGCGGGGTCGCTGTCGACCGGCTCGCCCCACCGGATGCCGCCACGTGTGCAGTCATCGGCACTGGCCGACAGGCCAGAACGCAGCTCGCGGCCTGCAACGCCGTACGCCCCCTGAGACACGTCACCGTGTTCTCGAGATCGGCAGACTCGCGTCGCCAATTCGCTGACGAGATGACCGTCGCTCTCGATCTCGACGTGCAACCGGTCTCCGACGCCCCGTCTGCGGTAGGCGATGCAGACATCATTCTGATCGCCACGTCGTCATCAGAACCCGTTGTCGACCATCGGGACATGAAACCGGACGTACACGTCAACACCGTCGGCCCAAAGTCCACGTCCGCACACGAGATCAGCACCACCGTCGCCGAGGGCGCCACACGAATCGTCACGGACTCGCCTCAACAGATCGAAGCCCAAGGCCAAGATCATTTCCTGTCGGACTCCCCGGCCCTGGCGCGAGTCGAGCACCTCGGACGCCTCAAACAGACTGCTCATCGTTCCGGGCGGAGCGTCTTTCTCTCCACCGGCCTCGCTGGCACCGAAGTTCTCGTCGCTGAGGCGATCCTGCGAGCGCACACGTCGACCTGAGACACACAGCGACACCCCGGCCGCTACCACCCCGCAGACAACACATATCGGACCAGCCAGCGATAGCACGCCGGTGCGACCCCCTCGGCATAATGCCGGGCATTGGAGGGGTTCTGGGCGTTCGGGGAGGTTGTATGGTTGACGTCGTGGAGACCCGCCTCGAACATGCGCGAGCCAATGTGACTGACCTCCGCCGGGCCATCGAGTGGTACACCGACGTGCTCGGGTTCATCGTCGAGGCAACCTGGCCGCCAGAAGAGCCCGACTATGCGCACTTCCGCGCCGGTTCGGGCGCGGTGTTCGCCATACAGGAGGCCGATGGGCGAGGCGGGCGGTTCAACTTCACCGTCGACGATCCGGACGAGATCTGGGAGCGACTCCGGGACCGGGTCGTGGTCGTCGAGCCCTTGTTCGACACTGCGTACGGTACGCGCAAGTTCGCGATCGCCGATCCCGACGGAAACGAACTCGGTTTCGTCGACCACGTCGCCTAGGGAACGCTCTCTTTCAGTCAGCGCATGGCGGCACGATCCGTTCGGATGTGTGCGACCGAGGCTCTGCCGTGCCCGTTGCCGGAGGTCGCGCCGCCTGGCGCTCAGCGCAGCGTGTCATGCTGGGAGCATGGCTGATGTGGTACTCGTTCACGGCGCGTGGCACGGTCCGTGGTGCTGGACCCACGTCGCTGGCGCACTCGATGCTCGCGGACACAGCGTTGAGGCGCTGTGTCTTCCTAAACACGATCGGCCGGGGACCCGTGGGCGGATCTGGTCAACCGTGCGCAGCTACGTCGATGCGCTGGCTGAAGTCGCGTCGACGAAGCAGTCGCCGACGCTCGTGGGCCACTCGATGGGTGGCTACGTCGTCCAGCGTTATCTCGAATCGAACGACGCAGCCCATGCAGTGCTGGTGGCGTCGGTTCCCTCCAAGGGCATCCTCGGCGCGAATCTGCGTGCGTTCCGGCATCGACCCACCGCTGCGCTCGCCGCAGCGCTGCTGGTGGATTACAGCTACTTCGTGCGCACCGAAGAACTCGTCCGAGACCAGTTCTTCACGTCCGACACGTCGGCCGACGTGGTTGCAACATGTTACGAGCAGCTCCAGAACGAATCGGCGATCGCCATCAACACGATGGTCGTCCGGCGTCCGCGACCCAAGCGGGTGCGGACACCTGTCACCGTCGTGGCCGCCAAACACGACGGCATTTTCACGTCGGACGAACAGCGCGAGCTCGCCAACGCGTACGGAGCCGACCCGGTCGTGGTCGATGGTGGACACGACGTGATGCTCGACATGCACTGGCCAGCGCTTGTCGACACCATTGACGCTGCCGCCACCCGCTCGGTTACAGGCGGCCGCCCGTAGGCAGTGAACGCGCCGCTCCGCGCCGATGGTCACCGCTCAGCCGGCCGGTGCACAATCCTCGACGCTCGGGTAGAGCGCCTCGTGCGCAGTGGAACCAGCCACAGACCCAGTCTGTATTGCGTCCGTCTCACAACGGAACCAACCCGCCCATAGCGGCACATCGGATCGGTGCTCGTGCTCGAGAATGTGCACCCGCTCTCCGCTGATTGCCGAGGACCCTGTTGTCAGGCTATCCTGATAGAATGGGTGTGATCGTCACCGATGAGCTGCCAGCGGATCCGCTGGACGCGTTGCGGGCGCTGGCGCGCACCGAAGCCGAGCTCGACGAGCTGCGCCGTCAGCAGGTCGCAGCGGCGCGGGATGCTGGGGCGACCTGGGAGCAGGTCGGTGAGGCGCTCGGGATGAGTCGTCAGTCGGCGTGGGAGTACTACGCAGCCCGCACCAGAGCTGAATTCGCAGCGAAGGCTGCAGCCAACACCAAGTTGTCCGAAGACGACGCCATGGACCTCGCGGTCGAAGCGGTTCGAGCGGTGCGGCGTCGTCGACGCGCCGGCTGAACCGGCCTCGGCGTGCGGGTTGTGCTGGACGCCAACATCTGGGTGTCGGCCGCCATCCGCACGGGTCCGGCGCATCGGATCGTGCAGTCCTGGCTCTCGGCATCCGGAAGCTTCGAGGTCGTCATCTGCCCGGCCCTGATCGCCGAGGTCGAAGAGGTCCTCACCCAGCGGCCGAGGATGCGCAAGTGGATCGCCCTCGACGTCGCCGAACGCTACGTCGAGACGCTCCGGGTCCTGGCCGACGTCGTGCCGGACCCGGCCGAGGTCGAGGCGACCACTCGTGACGTCGACGACGACTACCTCGTCGCCCTCGCTCGCGAGCACGGCGCCGACTACATCGTGACCGGCGACAAGGATCTGCTCGAGTGGCCCGACCAGCGTCCGCCGGTACTCGCGCCGGCTGCGTTCGCCGAGCTGGTGGGGGAGTAGGGAGGGGTGTCGCTCTGCAAATGCTTTGCTAATGGCAGCCAGCGGCAACGAGCGGCAAGTAGCGTTTCGGCCGGTCGCCTGTTGCCGCCATTTTCCGCTCCCTGCCACCTATTGCCGCCAGTTGCCGGATGGGGGAGGTGAGTTCAAGTCCCCCCTCCGACACACTCGTCAGTACACAGTTCTCGGAGCTTCACGGCCAGTTGTGGATCGTGGGGGAGGCAGGTCCGAGCGCTGCGCTAAGGGTTGTGAGGTCGTCGGGGTCGCCGGTCAAGATGTCGTCGCCCAGACGTACGGCGGTGATCACCAAGTGGGCGTCGACGACGTCTGTTGATCCGGTCTGAGCGAGGAGTTGGCCGATTGGGCGGCCGTCATCGAGTGGGTGGATCGTGATGGTCTTGAGGAATGCTGCGAGTCGGGCTTGTCGGGGTCCGTTGCGCCATACCTGCCCGACGACGGGGTGGGTGGTGTGGAGGGCGGTTTCGGATCTGCTTGCAGCTGTCAGGAATGCGTGGGCGGTTTGGTCACTCCGGTCGATGGAGATGAGGAACCCGGCGTCGAGAATCACAGGCCGTATCGTTCGGCCATCGCCGCGACGTCTGCCTCTTCGATTGGGCCCTGTTCGGCGTCCCACTCGGCGAGAAATGCGCTGAGAGCGTTCTGGCGTTTCCGGTCGGCCGCGAGGCTGCGGAGGGCTTGGCGGATCGCGCTGGAGCGCCCACCGTATTCGGGTGCAAGTATGTTGAGGAGGGCTTCGTCCTCGTCATCGAGTCGGACTGTCGTGGTGCTCATGTAGGCATTGTAGCACGGCCGTGCTACAATGGGTAATCGGGTTCCTTCGTCGTAAGGGGTCGGGTCTGGCGGGCACGTCGGCGATTGTTGCGTTCACTAGAAACCCTCCGAGCGCAGGAGCGAGAAGAACTCACGACGCGTGGTTGGCCCGTAGCGACGATTGCTGGGACTGGCGAGTCCTTGCTCCTTGTAGACCACTTGGGTTTCGCCGATCACATCACCGGGCATCACACAGCGGGCCTCCTCGGGATCAACGCCGTAGAGCTTCGCGGCATTGAGGCCGAGGATCTTCGCCTTGATCTCGGTGGTGACCTCGGGGTAGCCGAACTCCTCCATCAGCCGCTCAGGCATTTGGAACAGCTTCATGGCGTTGATCTGCCATTGCGGCGAACCGTTCCAGATGGCGTCGGTGCCCCACAGGATGTGATCCTCGCCAAAGTTCAACAGAAGCTGACCGAGGAAGTGCGCAGTGGCATCGCCGCCCTGGATGACGCGAGTGGCCCAGGCGCCGCCGAGCTCGGTGTAGATGTTGGTCGCATCGGCCATCTCCTCGCGTTTCATCCGCAGCAAGTCATCGAAGTAGTGCTCATACGGGGGCAGGTCGACCGCCGAGTGGAAGCACACGAAGTTCATCTCGGGCCAGTCGGCCACCGCCTTCGGAAAGTCGCGAGGGCTGCAGTGTTCGGCATCGAAGATGCCCTGCTCGAACCCCTTGTGCACGTTGACCACATTGATGCCGAGGCGTTGGGCCTCCTCGTACATCGGGTAGGCCACGTCTTCGTCGTCGAGCCACCACGCCTCGTACGGATACAACGAGTTCGGGCCGCCGGCGCCGGTGTAACACTTCAACGCTCGGATCCCCAGATCCTCTTTCAGGTGCTCCATGTCTCGCACCAGCGTGCCGAGATCGCCGGTATCGGCAGTGTCGGGCAAGTTCGGCGTGAGCATCCCTTGGAGAATGCACCGCTCCGAAGACCCGAGCTCGTTGACCATTTCGCACGTGGCGGCCATGCCGTCGTTGCTGATCGTCTGCGTGGCCGATGACCCCGCCGGGATGCCACTCATCATCGCCACCGTGGTCTCGCTGTCGAGGAAGATCTCTTTCAGATAGTTGGCCCGCCCCAGCTTCTCCCTTGGCGATCCCGGCTCGCAGGGTCCGTTCGGGTCGAGTGCTTCGGGCGGGCACCCCGTGAAGCGGCCGTAGATCGTATTGAGCAGCTCTGGGTTGGCGGGTCCCTCGAAGTCGACATGGTGGGTCTGCGAATCAAGGATGAAGTACTCGCCGGCGAAGAGCTCGCACGCGGCCTCCTCGTCGCGCGTGGCGTCTTCGGGCACGGGAAATGCTTCGGTGGTCGTTGGCGGCACGCTGCTGCTGGTGGTCGAGGAGGAGGGCGTGGTCGTCGTCGGCGCCACCCCGCCCCCGTCACCGGAACTGCACCCCATGACCGCGTTGAGCGCGGTGAAGGCCACCGCCATACCCGCACTCGATTGCAGGAATCGCCGGCGCGTGGTGCCGAGTTGCGCGGCCCGCTCGTCGGCCATCTGGGTGATCAGGTCTTCCACCTGACGCTGACGCCGACTCTGCGGGAGCGGAATGAACTCACCGTTGGAAACAAACTGCGTGGGGATCGGTGTTGCACCGAACGCGTCATCGCTGGTGTCGTCGGGGCGGGCCATGGGTGGTTCTCCTGTGGTCTTCGTTGGACGCTTCTACGCGTAGGTCTCGAGGTGCTCCAAGAGGAGGGCGTTCAGCTCGTCGGGTGCCTCGTCGGGGATCCAGTGACTGACACCCTCCAAAGCCTCGACTCGGTACGGCCCCTCGACATAGTCACCTGACAGCTCTGCGCCTATCCGGCCCAACGTGACGTCTCCGGTGCTCCACACGGACATCGTCGGGATGGTCACCGGTGCGATCTCCACTCCCCTGGACCCGGACCGCAGCCAGTTGAGGGCGCCCGTCATGGCGCCGGGCTCGTTGAAGTGATCGACGTAGTTCTCAACCTCCTCTTCGGTGAACCATGGGCCAGAGAGGATCTGGCGCAGGAAGGCGGCGTCGTTCTCGAGGAACATCTCCTCGGCTCTCTCCGCCGCGAAGACCTCGAGGTAAGAAGGCCTTCCGCCCTGAGGGCCATCGTTCTCGGCGGCTCGCTCCGCCAGCGCCGCCCCGACCGCCTGAGGATGAGCGCCCGACACCGGCACGATCGAGAGCACCCGATCCGGGTGGCTCATGGCGAGGCTCCAGGTCGCAGCGGCACCCCAGTCGTGGCCGACCACGTGGAACTGGTCAACACCGAGGGCATCAGCCATGCCAATGACGTCGGCGGTGTGCAGGTCCATGGTGTAGAGCTCGGGCTCCAGCGGACGGGCACCAGGTGAATACCCACGCAGATTCGGCGCAACCACCCGATAACCGGCCTCGGCCAATACCGGGATCACCTCGTCCCAGCTCTGGTTGGTCTGCGGGAAACCATGAAGCAAGAAGACAACGGCCCCATTGGCTGGTCCGGCAACGATCGCGTCGAAGGTGTATTCCCCCACCTCCAGCCGCACCGACTCCTGAGTCCATTGCTCCGGCTCCTCCGACTCCTGCGTGGTCGTGTCCGGGCCGAGAGCGTTGGTCGACGCGGGGCTCCCACCCTCGGCTTCGCCGGGTTCGTCGACTCCGCCGTCGGTGGTGGGTGGGGTCGTGATGGCCGCGGTGGTCTCGGTCTCCACCGCGGCGTTGTTGTCCGCGTTGTCATCAGTGCCGTCGCTCGAACAGGCGCTGGCGAGGAGCGCGAGCCCGAGAAGGACAGCCACGGGACGGCTTCGATCCGTGTTCATCATTCTTCGCTCCCAGCGTCGGTGGCGGATCGGCGGGTCTCAACCTCGACGGCGGTCGTGGGGTTCGGGTTGTTGGTCGGGTCGTACAACGTGCCCTGACGCGCTTCGAGGGTGGCGGGCTCGACGGCGGGTGGGGCGCAGGCCACCAGATAGTTGTCGCCGTCTCCGAGATCGTCGAAGCCCAGGAGCGGGTGCGAGCCGCCGTCGACGTCGATCAGGGTCAGACCCTCGAGTTCAGCCGGGCCAGGTTCGGCCCCTCTCGGCCCGGACACGCCGCCTTCCCACGTCATCTGGATCTCATGGCTCGAGCCGAGCGCCGCGCACTGTTCATCCGCTGGGTCAAGGCGGGCCAAGACCAATCTCGGCCCGGTTTCGAACGTGTTGATGGTGTCGGTCGCGATGCCGGTCAGGACGGTGCCGTCGATCGCCAGCAGTTCACCGACCACCGCGACTTCAGCCGGGAGATCATCACTGCTTCCCAACGGGCCCGTCAGGAGAACCGTTTGCAGCTCGTCGTCGTCGGTTGCCGGTTCCAGCGTTGCGCATGTGGGTGTCATGGCGGCGCCTCCGGCCGTCGTCACAGCGAAGTCGCTGGGTTCGAGTGTGGCCTCTTCGACGCGGTGAGACAGCACGACCGGCATTCCTTCGTCGAGTGGCTGTTGCTCACAGCCCGAGACGCCGGCGAGAAGGCCGACCCCCACCGCGGGAAGGTCCAGTACCCCCAGGTAGGCCGTGAGGATTGCGGGACTGTCGACCACGTTCGGGGTCGGCTCTGGCTCCACCTGGCCAGGTGCCTGTGTCGTCGGAGCGTTGGTCGACGCGGGGCTCCCACCCTCGGCTTCGTCTGGTCCGTCAGCTTCGTCGACCCCACCGTCGGTGGTGGGTGGGGTCGTGGCGGGTGGGATCGTGATCGCCGCGGTGGTCTCGGTCTCCACCGCGGCGTTGTTGTCCGCGTTGCCATCAGTGCCGTCGCTCGAACAGGCGCTGGCCAGGAGCGCGAGCCCGAGAAGGACAGCCACGGGACGGCTTCGATACGTGTTCATCATTCTCCGCTCCCAGCGTCGGTGGCGGATAAGTCGAACTCTTCGGGTCTGGCCAGCTCGACCCAGGTCTGGGTGGCCTCCGCGGCGTGGGCGCGGAAGCGTTCGAGGTGCTCGGTCGGGGCGTCTTGCCAGAGGTTGGTTGTCTCGTCGGGGTCCGACTCGAGGTCGAAGAGCTCGACCAGCTCACCAATGTCGTGGTCGAACGTGGCCCGCCAGGTGCCGTCGGTGACACCCACCCACGTTCGTGCGGCGGGGAACATTCTGATCATGCTGGCGGCCCACTCTCGGTGCGCCGACGCTCCGTCGAGCAGAGGGAGCAGCGAACGGGCCGGGGTGTTGTCGAGTTGGGTGTCGGCGGCGTCGAGCACGGTGGCGGCGATGTCAAAGGCCTGGACCGGTCCGTCGTGAACGACTGGAGCCATGCCCTGCGGCGGCCGGATGATGAGCGGGACACGGACCGAGGACCGGTAGAAGTTGAGCTTGGCCATCAGCCCGTGATCACCGAGCATCTCGCCGTGGTCCGACGCATAGATCACCAGGGTGTTGTCCAGCTGGCCGCGAGCTTCGAGGCCGGCCAGGAGCTCGCCCACCTTCTGGTCGATGAGCGACACCATCGCGTAGTACTGGCGGGCTCCGGCCAGCACGAAGGCATCGGTCATCAGCTCACTGTTCGAGTGGCTCCGCATCTGCCTGAAGTGCTCAGCCCAATCCGGATGGCCCACGTCGGGAATCGACGGCGCCGTGCGGGGGATAACGACCTCGGAGTAGTGCTCGGCCCAGATCGGGTCACCCATGAGCGGCTCGTGGGGCTGCACGAACGAGAGCTGCAGGAACCATGGATCGTCATCGGTTCGGCTGCTGAGCCAGGTCTCGGCTTCTCCCGCCAGGAACGAGGTCAGATCGAGTTCCTGGGGAAGCGGGCTCGTGAGCCCTTCCCAACTCTGGGGCGTATTGAAGAAGCGAGACTGGATCGCGGCCTGGTAGTCCTCGAACATCTCGCGGTCGCGGAGGAACCGGGTGTAGGGAGTGTCCCAACGCCCGGTGTGGACGTAGCGGTCGAACTCTTCCACTACGTGATCGAACCCGAAGCTCGCGATCCATTCGTCAGCGGGTGGTGGCTGGTCTCTCCGACCGAACGGCCACTGGGAATAGTGCGTCTTGCCGATCGATGCCGTCGTGTAGCCCGCGGCTTGCAGTGCCTTGGGGACGTTGTTCCAGTCGGGGGATGAGTCAAAGACGAAGTTGCCCAATATCCCGTGGTCGGTCGGGTAGGCGGCGGTGAGCATCGATGAGCGGGCCGCCTGACAGATCGGGCTCTCGGTCCACGCCTGAGTGCATCGCAGTCCCTCCGCGGCCAACCGGTCGAGGTTCGGCGTGACGACGAGGTCGTTGCCGGCAGCGCCCAACACATCCGCTCGGTGCTGGTCGGCATAGAGGAACAAGATGTTCGGCCGAACTGGTTCGTTCGTGGGGGCCGTTGTCGTCGCGGCCGGCTCGGACACCGGCGGGGGCTCCGTCGTGCTCGGGCTGGGCTCCGATACAGGCGCCGCCGACCTCGGGTCGCCGTCGGCGCACGCCCCCAACAGCCCAGCGCCTGCGACTCCCGCTCCGCCGGCCAGGAAGCGCCTCCGGTCCATCATCGCCGGACGCTCCTTGGCGGGCTGTGTACGTTCCGTTCGACGAATGCCGGGATCTTCCATGGTCGCCAACCTCCGCCCTCAAGCTGATACTGGCTTCAACGTTTCCTGGAGGTTTGCTGGAGATCGCGAACCCGGACCGGCTCGGCTTCGAGGAAATCTCCAGCTTTGAGTCAGCAAACGTCGAGGTTTCGGTGTCATCCTGTCCAGATGGCCGACTTGATGCGCGACGCCAAGGTGCTCGTGGTCGACGACGAGGAGAACATCTCGTTCCTGGTCGCGTCGGCGCTGCGCGTCGAAGGGTGTGAGGTCGCGACAGCGGCCACCGGTGCCGACGCCCTGACCGAGGCAACCCGGTTAGCTCCCGACGTCATCGTCCTCGATGTGATGCTCGGCGACATCGACGGCTTCGAGGTGCTCCGGCGACTCCGCTCGAACGGCGTTGGCGCCCCGGTCCTGTTTCTCACCGCTCGGACCGAGACGTCGGACCGAGTCCGCGGCCTCACCGCGGGCGGCGACGACTACATCGTCAAACCGTTCGCGCTCGAAGAGTTGTTGGCCCGAGTGCACGTTGCGCTCCGCCGATCCCAGGACCGCGGTGCGGCGGCCCGGTTCCAGGTCGGCGATCTCGTTCTCGACGACGCCGCGCATCGGGTGTGGCGGGGCGACGACGAGGTCATGTTGTCGGCCACCGAGTTCAAGCTGCTTCGGTGTCTGATGTCGAACGCCGGTCGAGTCGTGAGCCGCGGCCAAATCCTCGACCATGTGTGGCACTACGACTTCGATGGCGAATCGACCATCATCGAGTCGTTCATCAGCAACGTTCGCAAGAAGGTCGACCACGTTGACCCCAAGCTGATCCACACGGTTCGAGGCATTGGCTACGTCATTCGAGAGCCGTCGTGACGCTGCGAGCTCGGTTGCTCGCCGGGGTAATCGGCATCGTCGTCGTGCTCGGCTTCTCGGGTGCAGCAATAGCGATCACGCAGTCGCGTCAGCTGAACGAGCAGCTCGACCGCCAGCTAGAAGTGGTCGCCGACGCTGCCTCTCGAGCCACGAACCGATCGGTGGTCGAGCTCCGCGACGGCTCGGGCCCCGCCTCGTTCGGATCGGTGTTCATCGCGGCGGTTCTGCCCGGTGGCACCCTGTTCACCCTGGTCCAACCGCTGAATGACCCAGAGCTTCGCCCCGACTATGCCGCGGGTCAACGCTACGACGAGCCGGCCACCATCGGGACGGTCGCCGGAGACGCCACCAACGTCCGCGCCCTCACCTTCGAAGCCCAGGATCGACTCTTGTTGGTTGCGGTGCCGACCACCGACGCCGATGAATCGCTCCGAACGCTCATCGTCACCCAGATCGTGACCGGAGCGCTCGTGGCTGCCGTGCTGGCGTTGTTCACGTGGTGGATCATCCGACACGGGATCCGTCCGATCAAGAAGATGACCGAGTCCGCCGACGCCATCGCGGCGGGCGCGGTCGATCGTCGAGTCGAGCAGCCTCCGGGACGCACGGAAGCAGCCCGACTCGGGCGAGCACTCAACCTCATGATCGACACGACGCAAGAGGCCGAGGCAACGCAACGGCGCTTCGTCGCCGACGTCAGTCACGAACTACGCACTCCCCTCACGACTTTGCAGGGCTACACCGCCCTGTACGAGCAAGGGTCGCTCTCCCAGCCAGCCGAACTCGACGACGCGATGCGCCGAATCAACGACGAGGCCGGCCGAATGCGACGCGTTGTCGAACAACTCCTCACCCTGGCGCACCTCGACGAGCTACACCCGCGCGAGATGACCACCCTCGACGTCGGGCGGATCCTCGCCGACCTCGCCTCCGACGTCGGCGCCATCCAACCGGAGCGCGACGTTGAGGTGGACTCCCCCGCGGGCCTGACGGTCGAGGGCGATCGCGACCAAATCATCCAGGCGCTGACGGCGGTCACTGCGAACGCACTCAGATACACGCCGACCGACACGCCGCTGGTCTTTCGCTCATCGGCTCGAGAACGCAGCGTCCGACTCGAGATCGAGGATCACGGACCCGGCATTGCGCCGGCCGACGCCGCCCGGTTGTTTGAGCGCTTCTATCGCGTCGACGGAAGCCGCAACCGCACGACGGGCGGCAACGGCCTCGGCCTGGCGATCGTCTCTTCGATCGTGGCGGCGCACAACGGCACGTATGGCGTCTCGGAGACGCCCGGGGGCGGCGCCACCTTCTGGATGGAGATCCCCCGGGAGTCGAACTCGGAGTCGACCGCGACCTCTCGGCCACTGTTGTCACCGTTAAGCGCACCCACCGCCCCGGCGACCTCATCGAACTCGTAGGAACGGGTCGAGTCGTCCTGTGGATCACCGGCTTGATCAGCCAGCTTCGACCGTGAACCAATCGGGGACGCCGCCAGCACCCACCCCCGGCTGCATTCGAGGAACTGCTCGATGGGCCAAGCTGCTGATCGAGAGGGTGTCGCGCTGCTAATGCTTTGCTAATGGCATCCAGCGTCCTGGGGCGGTAACCGGCGGTAGGGAGCGGATTCGCGGGTCGCTGGATGCCGCTGTAGGACACTGGTTACCGCAGGACGACGTCAGATGCGTGTTGGGGGAGGTTTGTTCAAGTCCCCCTCCGACACAGCAGAACACCCTGGTCAGAGCGGGTGCAGACGCTCCCAGGTGTGTCGGTTGCTAACGGATTTGCTGACGGCGCACTTGGCTAGGGCGTCTCCAATGCTTGCGTCGGCACCAGGCTCAATCCCGCGATTGACCCGTACAACCTCGACGGCTACACCAAGCGCCACGTCGACGGGCACGAGATGCTGCTCGACCCCGACCTGTTGAAGCTCCCTGTCGAACTGACGATCACGACCGGCGCCCTGCTGGGCCGGAAGCTGACTGCCGCCGTAGACGGCCTCCACGGCGCCCCGTGCCCGATTCAGTTGATCTGAGAGCCACGGCTCATCCGTTCTCGCAGTCGATGACCTGCGAGACCAGATGACCCGTTCGCTTCATCGAGCCAGCCGGCGATCCGGGCGGCGAGGGTGGACAGCTCGGCAAAGGTGACCACACCGTCGTGGGTCACCAGCGCGGGCATGGTCGACCCGGCGTGAGCGGCATACAGCTCACTCCAGGTATCTCCCGCGGGGGTCAGGTCACGTTCGCTCGCTCCATACATGACACGCTCAGAAGACGGTGGCCTTTTTCCCGGCGGGGTTCTGTCCTTCAGGGAAGTGTCGCAGAAGTGCCTCCTGGACGAAGGATGCCACGAGTTCGCCCCCTTCGGTGAAGACGTGTCCTTGACCGTAGGTCCGTCCGCCACCGGAGAACGTGGTGGTGTGGTCGATGAGCAGCCACGCGGAGGCGTCGACTTCCCCGTGGAAGCTCAGCGCATGACTCACGACTCCGGTTGACACCTCGACGTGGGCCATCGCTTGTCCGAGGCCTTCGTGTGGGCGCATCGCCGTGGCGATCAGCCACCCGTCGGTGCAGTGGGCCAGTAGGGCTCGGTGCAGGGCGTCGTCCGTATCGGCCTGCGGGAATCGGACCCACAGTTGGAGCGATGCGGGGCCGGTCTGATCGCGGGCGACGATGTCGACGTCGCCGACGATGATGGTCTCCGGAGCGGCTAGGGCATGGTTGGCTGCCGCCGCCGGATCCGGCGGGGCGACCTCGGGCGCCGAAGGCCCTAGTAGCGGACCAGGTCGGGCTCGGGAGTCTCGAGAAGAACGAGCATCGAGGCGCCGATCTTTCCTTGCTGGCTGAAGTCGATGGCCACACTGCCGAGGTTGCGTCCGGAGTGCAGCGTGCGGGCCGAGATGTCGGCGGGTGTGTCGACGCGGATTGGCCGGGCGAAGATGGTTTGCACGGACTTCGCGTTCTTGCCCGGCTGTGCCATTGTCGCGGCGAGTATCGCCTGGCCGAGGAGTGTGCCCCCGAATGCCACGCCGCGGCCGTGCTCGAGGTGGGCGGCCTGCCAGGTGTCGGGCCCGACTTCGGTCAGTTCGAGAGACTTGACGACCTCGGCTGTGAGGCGCCCAGGCTCTGCTGGGTCACTACTGTTATCGGTCACAATCGCCCCCGAAGGTTCACTGCCGGTCGGCGCGCTCGATGGTGGAGCGTCACACAGAGGACACTAATGCATGCCTATTGCGACAATACGACTTGCAGGAATAGTTATCACGAGTTCATGCTGGGCATGCCGTTGACCAGCGAACGACTGTGTCGTCCGCGTGGGCACCGTGAGAAAGGGGGAAGTGATGAGCTTGGTCGAGTTGTCAGTCAGCGACGGTGTCGCTCGGGCTGTGCTGAATCGCCCCGAGAAGCTCAACGCCATGAGCGCAGAACTGATCGAGGAGCTCACCGCGGCCCTCGAGAAGACGATGGGCGACGACGAGGTTCGTGTAGTCGTGCTTTCCGGAGCGGGACGGGCATTCAGTGCTGGAGCCGACGTTCGAGCGGAAGCCGACGACTCCTCGTTCCGCGATCGGCTGGCGAACGCGCCGGTCGACATGGCACACACGAGGATGCGGGTGGAGGAATGGCTCCGCCTCAAGGCGCTTCCCAAGCCCGTGATCGCGCAAGTACACGGGTACTGCCTGGGTCTCGCCAACGAGTTGGTGGGCTGCTGTGATCTGGTGGTCTGTGCGGAGAGCGCCCAGTTCGGAATGCCGGAGGTGCGCCGGCACGGCTTGTTCCCCACCCTCGGGTTCTGGCCCGAGCGGATCGGTGCCCAGCGAACATTCGAGTTGATCACGACGGGCCGGTTGGTCGACGGGCCTGAAGCGGTGGAGATCGGCCTCGCGGTGCAGTGTGTGCCCGACGATGATCTCGAAACCGCCACCGGTGAGATGGCGGCTCGCTTGGCCGAGGTCGATCCTGGTCGCCTCGTTGTCACCAAGGCAGCGGTCAATTCATGGGTCGAGAGCAGCGGGCGGTTCGAAGCGGCTCGCCGGGGCGCGCAGTTCCACGCCCTGTACCACCAGGTCGGGCAACAGGATCAAGAGACGTTGTAGACGTCGTACAACTCAGACCTAGGCGTTCGCGCAACACGCAAGTGCGGTACAGTCCAGAGGGCAATGACACTGACATTCGCTGAAAATGCGAACAATGAGCCGATAGGAGTGTCCCGCATGCTCGAAATAGGCGCTCGGGCACCCGGCGATGGAGGCCGAGCGTCATCGTACCCGGACCGCCGATGACCGAGAAGGTTGCTGACCTTCTCGGCAGCCGGGCCACGCGCTGGCGTGAGCGCGTCGTCGAGCGTTCGATGGGTGACGCCATTCGGCAGGCGATCGAGCGCGCCGGCGCTCTCATCTCCGCGACCCGCGAACTCATGGAGGAGTCGACCGAAGGGGTCACCGTCCAGGAGATCGCCGATCGCGCCGGCATCTCGCTGCGGCTGCTCTACCGCTACTTCGAGAGCAAGGATGAGCTGATCGCCGCGGCACTCGAGCAGTACGAATACGAGATCGCCGAGCGGCTCGACGCCACTGTCGTCGCTCACAAAGAGCCGGAAGGCCGCGCCCGAGCGATGTTGCTTTCGCTGAGCGACGTCTCTCAGACGAGCGAGGCCACGCGGCTAGCGGTTCACGAGGCTCGACTCATGCAGACGAACTCAGCCGATGTGGCGCGCTACCACGCTCCGGTCGCCGACGTTGTCCACCGAGTACTCGACGACGCCGGTGCGGACGAAGGGTCTGCGTATCTCGTGATGGCGGCTCGGCGCGCCTACAGCTGGTCGACGCTCTTCGAGAGCAACTTCGGGCTGGCCACGCCGTCACAAACCCGATTCGTCGAGCTGCTCATGCAAGGGCTGGCTCTCGGCGATGGTGACAGGGAGGGTGAATGAGCGGAGCTGCGCACACCGACCCGGAGGGAGCCGACGAAACCGGAAACGGGGCAACCGACGGCTTGCTGGCCTCGATCGACCCTGCGGGCGACGCGGCAAGCCCCTGGCGGGCGCGAGTCGTCCAACGGTCGCTTGATGAGGCGGCCCGACGGTCGATCGACCGCTCGACAGCCTTCGTTGGGGCGACCATCGAACTCCTCGAAGAGCGAGGCGACTCATTCACCATCCAGGACGTCTGTGATCGTGCCGGGTTCTCGATGCGGCTCTTCTATCAGTACTTCGACGGCAAGGCGGATCTGCTCAGCGCCGTCTTCGAGGAAGCGTTGCTCACCGCCGTGGAGCAGGTCCGGGGTCTTCTCGCCGGCATCGATGACCCGATCGAGCGGTTGGCCGGCTACATACTCCGCTCGGTGAGCATCAGGCTGACGCCCTACCGCTCCGCTCTTCTTCGTTACTCGGCACAGCTCCAGTCGAGCAACGCAAGCGGCTTCGACCAGGCGCTCCAGCCCCACGTCGAGTTGCTCAAGGAGTGCATCGACGCCGCGGTCGACGCCGGCGGGCTTCCTCCGGGGGACACCGACGAACGCGCCTATTTCGTCCTCGCGGTGCGAACCGCATACAACCACTCGTCTCTGTTGGGCAATGAGACTTCGGTCGACATGCCGCCTCCTGAGGAACTCGCCCGTTTCCTGATCCGGGCGCTCGGGGGCGCGTGGACGCCAACGGTCACCCGGTCGTGATGAACGGAAGCTTGGCGTAGCCGGCGACGTTCGACATCTGGACTCGCTCGGCGCGGGACTCGTCGACCGAGAATGACGGGTACCGGTCAGCGAGAAGGTTGAGGGTCACCTTGCCTTCAAGCCGGGCGAGGGCGGCGCCCAAACAGAAGTGAACACCGTGACCGAAGAAGAGGCCGACCGTTGGAGGGCGGTCGATGTCGAACACATCAGGGTTGGGGAACTCACGCTCGTCACGGGTCGCCGCGCCGGTGAGGAGGAGGACCGGGTTGCCCGCCGGGATGGTGGTTCCCGAGAAGGTGACGTCCTGGGTCGCGAACCGACCTTGGATCTGTGCCGGTGGGTAGTAGCGCAGGACTTCCTCGAGCGCACCGGGCACGAGATCGCGGTTCGCGACGACTCGATGCCAGGAATCCTGGTGGCGACCGAACAACACTCCGGCATTGCCGATCAATTTGATCACCGTCTCGGCCCCCGCTGCTCCGACCAGACCGGCGAAGCCCGCAATCTCCTGGTCCTCGAGCTTGGTTACAGACCCGTCTTCTCGCTCGACCTCAGCCTGGATCAAAGCGCTGATCATGTCGTCGCCGAGCCGCTTGCGTCTCTCTTGTGTGAGTTCGAGAAAGTACATGAAGGACTCGCCGAAGGCGGCCTCGTTCTCCTCGCTCAAGCCCGTCTGGCCCTCCACCCGACTGAGAGCGCGGTCGAGTCGGTGGCGCACTTCCTGGCGCTCACCCTCGGGGATTCCGAGCATCCGGCTGATCACCTCCACCGGGAACAGCGACGAGAATTCCTCGACAAGATCGAACTCGCGCCTGCCACGGTGCTGGTCGAGAAACCCCGAGATGACCTCGGTGACCATCGGCTCGAGCGCGGCGACCGCCCGTGGCGAGAACGCCTTGCTGGCGAGCGCACGAACCCGGTTGTGCATCGGTGGGTCCATCGTGATGATGCTCCGGAGTTCTTCCGGATGCTGGGTTCGCTTCATGAGGTCGAAGAACTCGACGCCGTATGTGCTCGAGATGGAGTCGGTGCTGCGGTGAGCCCGGACGACGTCCTCATAGCGGGAGAGCGCGTAGAAGCCGTACTTCTCGTTGTAGTAGACGGGCGCCTCGTCCCGAAGCCGGCGATAGGTCTCGTACGGGTTGTCGAAATACGTGTTCGACATCGGATCGAATTCGACTGGCGGACGTACATCTACCATCGGTGCCCCTTTGTTCGCTCGCAGGCGACGGTATAGCATGCGAGATTGGCAAGTGCACTGCGCGAGTTGCGTAAGTCCAATTCTCGGAGACCTATGACCGACTACCAGTTCATCACCTACGACTCGAGCGATGACGGCCGCGTCGTTCGGATCATGCTCAACCGGCCCGAAGCTCGCAATGCCCAGAACCGGGGCATGCTCGTCGAACTGGACGAGGCATTCCTCAGGGCTGAGCGCGACGACGACGTGAGGGTCGTGATCCTCGGTGGGAACGGCGAGATGTTCTCGGCCGGCCACGACATGGGGTCGAAGGTGGCCATGGAGGAGTACAGCGGCGAGAACATGCACCCGTCGCGTCTTGTCAATGGCGGGACCCGGGCCGGCAGCGAGAGGTTGATGCTCCAGGAGTGGCACTACTTCTTCCAGAACACCTTGCGGTGGCGGAACCTCCGCAAGATCACCATTGCCGAGGTCCATGGGTCAGTGTTCGCGGCCGGGCTCATGCTGGCCTGGGCCTGCGATCTGATCGTGGCTGCGGAGGACACCATCTTCGCCGACGTCGTCGGCACCCGACTCGGCATGATGGGAGTCGAGTACTTCGCCCATCCCTGGGAGTTCGGCCCTCGAAAGACAAAGGAGCTTCTCCTGACCGGGGACGCGATCGATGCCGACGAGGCTCACGGCTTGGGCATGGTCAGCAAGGTCTTTCCGGGAGAGGAACTGAGCGACCGGACGCAGGAGTTCGCCGCTCGAGTCGCCGAGCTGCCTACCGTTGCCGCGCTTCTCATCAAGGAGTCGGTGAACCAGACGATGGACACCATGGGGTTCACGAACGCGCTCGAGTCATGCTTCACCATCCACCAGCTCAACCATTCCCACTACGCGACCATCTCGAACGGTGAGCGTTGGGTCGCATCGTCCGACTTCGACGAGGGCATCGTCAACTGGCGCGACGCACCGCCCGTCGAGGTGGCCAAGCGCGACGCCGTCGGAGGAACGTGACTCCATCCCTCGTTGGTTGCACCGCCTGACTACCGCGCTATTCACGAACGTAAGTAGCGCTTTCACATTACGTAAGCGAATGCTACGGTCGTCAGCGCTGGAACCTGCGCCTCGAGGGGGCGCAACAAGGGGGATAGAACCAAATGGTGAGACGACGGACGTTTGCCGCACTTCTTGCGGTGCTGACAGTGTTCGCTCTGGTGGCGACCGCGTGCTCTGACGACGACGGCAGTGGCGACGCCACGATCGTCGACGACGACCCCTCAGAGGACGACGATTCCGGCGACTCGGATGAGCCCGAGGCCGACGACAGCGAGGACCCTTCGACCGACGAGGCCGAGGATGAGGTGCCCGAGGAACTCCCCGCCAGCGCCCCTGGCGTGACGTCGACGGCGATAAAGGTTGGTATTGCCGTGCCGGACTTCGAGCTCCTGGCCCAGTACGACGTACCGAACTACCACGGGTCGAACGAGGTCGCGTTCCCGCCCTTCATCGATGCGATCAACGAGGCCGGCGGAATCTTCGGTCGCATGATCGAGCCGGTCTACGTCAGCTATGACTTCCTTGAGCCGACGACACAGGACGCAGCTTGCATCAAGTTCGCCCAGGACGAGGAAGTGTTTATCGTGCTCTACGGCCTGTTGGGGGCGAACAACCTGTGTCTCACAGAGCTCAACGACGTCATGGTCATCACCGAGGGATTCCAGACCGCAACCTTCGTCGAGGCATCCGACGACACGCTGTGGTTGAGCCTGAACGCGGCCGATGACGCCATCGCCGGGATCATGGCCTCCACCCTCGCGGAGGGAGGCTTCCTCGATGGGAAAACCGTCGGCATCATCGGCTCGGTGGACGAGCCCGTCGACGCAGTGAAAGCCGTCCTCGACGACAAGGATATTCCGGCGATTGCCGTGGTCACGGTGGCCGGCTCCGATGATCCGACCGCGTTCAACGCAGAGATCGACGTGGTAGCTGAGCAGTTCCACGTCAGCGGCGTCGACTTCATCATCGATGTCGTCGGAGCAGCGACAGCGACGGAAGGCTTCATCCGCGCCGGCTTCACCCCCGAGATGGCCTTCATTTCGTTGGACGCGACGGTGGGCGGCATCTCCGACACCAGCGTCATCGACGGCGCATTGAGCGTGTCCCAGACCCCGGACGCGTCGTTCTGGTTCGATGACCCGGTGTTCAAGGAAGAGTGCATCGATCCGATCGTTGCCGCGAACCCTGAGCTCGCCGACCAGTTCCTGGTCCTGCCCGACGGTGATGCTCAGGCGGGAGGCGAACCCAATTGGGCTCTTCCCACCCTCACGGCCTGCAACATGACCCGGCTGCTCCAGCAGGCCGGGGAACTTGCCGGCGCGGAACTCACGAACGAGACCTTTGCGGCTGCGCTGGAGGAACTCGGCGACATCGAGATCCTCGGGTACGGCCAGGGTTCATTCCGGTTCAGCGACGACAAGTGGGATCTCCTCGATCAGTTCGAGATCCAGCGCTACGACGACGCGACCGGCACCATCGAGGTGATCGGTGATCCGATCGTGATCGATCGCTAGAGGTCAGCGGCCCCTGTCCGCCAAGCCGTCAAAGAGCGCCAGCGGCCCCCGCACTCGAGTGGGGGTCGCTGCGCGCCCGGTCTGCCCGGAACAGCGAATCGTTCGTTTGTCATATCAGGTGGTCGACAGGCGGCGAAGCTTCACCGTCTGCGTCGCAGTCCCGAGAAACACCCCGTTCTCTGACCACATCAGGACCTGACCTGCGCAATACCCGGCCCACGATGACTGGGGCAGTATCTCCATGAGGATCCACTCCGTCGGATCGGGCTGGGCGACGGTTATCGAGCCATCGATCGTCACGCCCGTTCCCGCTCGGTGCACACCCTGCCAGAATCCCTCCGAAACCCAGTCGCTGACGTAGGCCATCGTTGCCGGTGTGGCCGCGACGCCGTTGATCCGCGCCCACAGGCGGAGGGGCTGGGCGCTGACGTCGACGCTGTCGTGATGAGCGACTCTCACCGCGAGCGAACGCCACATGTTGCCTGCTGAGGCGAGATCCGTCTCGCGGTAGGAGCGACACGTCGATGGTGCGGGAGCATCGGGAAACGGGACGAGTTGGGCGTCGTCGTCGTGACTGCCCTCGAGGGCGGCCGCAGCGGTCGCGGCGAAGATGTGACGGTCACCATGGGTGCCTTTGACCTCGACCTGGCTGACGGAGCGCCCCGCGGACAAGTTGGTGACGACGACCCGGATCTCATCGCCGAGTGCCGCCGGCGCGAGGTAGCGGATCCCCAATGACAGGCAACGCC
The DNA here is from genome assembly GCA_965216815.1 of Acidimicrobiales bacterium. Taxonomy (GTDB): domain Bacteria; phylum Actinomycetota; class Acidimicrobiia; order Acidimicrobiales; family SHLQ01; genus JADFOM01. The sequence goes on from OZ244202.1 coordinate 2,685,024, forward strand.
GACCGGTCACCCGCTCGGCTGCGGTCACCGCGAGCGCCGCGGCCGACCCCCCGTAGAGACCACCGTCAGGTCGCGCCAAGTGGGGGGCCACGGTGCAGCACAGGGCACCGTCGCCGGTGTCGACCAGCGGGATGAACTCGGTGATCGGCGCGGTGCCCCAGCCGGTCTCCATCAGCTGGAGGCCTCGACGGGCGTCGTGAGAATCGATTGGTCGAAGCCGAACACGTCTGCGGTGTTTTGGGTCAGGATCATCCGACGGTCCTGCTCGGAGACGTTCGCGAACAGGCTGGCGATCACTTCCTGCGACCGCGGGTAGGTGCCCTCGTCGTGTGGGTAGTCGTTGCCCCACATCAGCGTTCTCGGCCCCGTCAGCGGCAGATTGGCGATTGCCACCGGGTCGTTCTGGAACGTGCAGTGGATGTGTCGGGATATGTAGTGACTTGGCAGTTCAGGGAGTTTCGGCTTGGTCCATCTCGGGTTGGCGCGGGCGAACTCGTCGAGGACTTCCATGCACCACGCCAACCATCCGCCGTTGACCTCCACGAGCACAACGTGCATCTCGGGATGACGGTGGAACACACCGGCCCCGGCGAGAAGCGAGGTGGTGCGGGGCGCCTGCGTCTGTGCGGTGAGGATGTTGGCTCCCGGGGAACCGGGGCCTCGATAGACGACCCCTCCGCCCGTGGCGCCCTGCCCGGTGCCCTGGTGCATCACCACGGCGATGCCGGTATCGCTGATCGCATCCCAGAGGGGCTCATACTGTGGGTCGTTCCACGCGGGTGTCCCGACCAGAGGCATCATCGCCGCCGCGAATCCCTTACCGGCGATGTACTGGATCTCACTGACGGCGTCGTCGATGTCCCATGTCGGGATCATGCCGGCGAGCTTGATCCGGCCCCCCGACTCGCTCAGCCGTTCGAGGATCCAGTCGTTGTAGATGCGACACGCCGCCTGGCCGACGTCGCCCCGTTCGATGTCCCAAACGTAGAGCCCGATCGTGGGATAGACGACCTCACCGGCGATACCATCGTCGGCCATCATCTCCAAGCGCACCGCGGGGGTTGCGTGGCCGATCCGTTCGGCCTCGAGCTCTTGCTCGCGTTCCTTCGAGATGGTTTGCCACCCCATCCGGTCGCCGTTGACCACCAACGTCCACGCACCTTCCGCGCCCTGCTCGATTCGTCGGGGCGCAAAGTCTCGTAGCTCCTCCGGCAGCCGCTCGTACCAGAGGTTGTGTGGTTCGTTCACATGGGCATCTGCTGAGAGGGGTAGGTATCTCGTGGGCATCGGTTGATCCTTCCTCGGCTCCGGCGCGTGAGACTGTGGCCGGATATGAGACTTGCCGAATGTGATAGTGTCACATTCGCGAGCGAAGGTCGACTGACACGGGGGGCGCTCAGGTGCATGAGCGGGAACTGGCCGCGGAATATCCGGGCCCGCAGCGCGTGGTCGAGGTCATCGATCGGGCAGCAGAAGAATTCGGGGACAGGGAGCTGATCGTGACGCCGACGGGTCGGCTGAGCTTCGGCGAGGTTGATCGGGCCTCTCGCTCTCTGGCCAAACGCCTCATCGCCGCGGGCGTCGGGAAGGGCACGCGGGTCGGGGCGCACCTGCCGCACTCGGCGGAGTGGATGGTCACCTTCTTTGCGGTGACGAGGATCGGCGCGACCTTCATGTCATTCTCGGCTGCGTACAAGCCAGCGGAGCTTCGTCGCGCTCTGCAACTGGGTGACGTGCACCTGCTGCTGGGTACGACTGAGTCCTGGCACGGAGGGCCCTACGCCCGATTCCTGGAGGAGGCGTTGCCGGAGCTCGGCGCGGCCACATCGTCGCGCCTTCGGTGTGAGGACGTGCCCTTCCTTCGGGCGATCTGGTTGTTCGGACAGGGCCGCCAGGCGCCGTGGTCGGGGGCGGTGTCCATAGAAGCAGATGCCGACGAGTTCAACGGCGAGGAGGCAGCGGACATCTCCGACGCGTTCCTCGACGCGGTGCAAGCTCGAGTTCGGCCGGCCGACGACGCCCTCATCATCTGGACTTCGGGTACGACCGCCGACCCCAAGGGCGCAATTCACACCCAGGCCACACTGGCCCGTAGGGCGAAGGCGAACGCTCATTCGCACGCGTTCGTGCTCGGTGACCGTGTCTTCTGTGACTACGCGTTCTGGTGGGTCGGGGGTCCCGGCTATGGGTTTCTGCCGGCGATCTGGGCCGGGGCCACGACCTTGGTGGTGCCGAAACACCATCCGGAGACGACCGAGGCGTTTCTCGCACGGGAGCGCCCGACGCGGGTGGCCGGTCGCCTCGCTCCTGACATCGCGAAGCGGGTGATGGCGGTCGGTGAAGGTTCGAATCACATGGTCACACCCCGTGCCATCGGGATGACCGAGACGTTCGGCCCCCACTCGATGTTCGAGCCGGCGTCCCACGCCGACGTCCTCGCCAATCCGGTGGCGGGGCTCGGCCCAGCGATTCTCGGATTCGAGCGTAGGATCGTGAACCCCGAGACTGGCGTCGACGTCGCCGACGGCCAGGAAGGGGAGCTCCTCGTGCGCGGCCCGGGCATGATGCGCAATCTCTACGGTCGCGAGCGCGCCGAGGTCTTCGATGCAGACGGTTGGTACCACACCGGCGACATCTGCCTGATCGAGGACGAGATCATCCACTTCGTGAGCCGGTCCAGTGAGATGATCAAGACATCGGGTTCGAACGTCGCGCCGGCCGAGGTCGAAGCCGTGATGTGGGCCATGCCACAGGTCGAGGAACCGGTGGTCTTCGGGACGGCGCACCCGCGACGAGGCGAGCAGGTGGTCGCGGTTGTTCAGCGGGTCGCCGGCGCCGAACTCGAAGAGGAGAGCGTTCGCGACGCGGTACGAGAGGTCCTTTCCAACTACAAGGTTCCTCGCTTCGTGCTCATCCTCGACGAGGCGGAGATGCCTCGGCTGCATTCCGGCAAGCCCGACAAGAGGGCCCTGAGGAAGCTGGTCGCCGCGCGGCTACTCCGCGAGGACTGACGGGTCAGAACTTCGAGGCGTTGCGCACGACCTCGGAGAAGGGGAGCTCGCGGTCGAACGACGGTTCGCGTGGGAGGCCGAGCAGGCGCTCGCTGATGATGTTGCGCTGGATCTCGCTGGTACCGCCGCCGATGGTGGACGAGCGAGCGAGCAACCAGGCCGTGCCCGCGTTCTCGACGCTGATCTCATCGCCGTCCCACACGACCGCGTCAGCGCCCGTCGTCGCCAGCGACGCGAGCGCGGCCCGATGCCCGGCCTCGGATCCCAGCAGCTTGCCGGCTGACCCCCAAGGACCCTCGTGGGTCCCGAGCATCTGTCCGCGCATGATCCTTGCGCTGGTGAGCTTGGTGACGATGGAGTCGACGAAGATGTCTGCGAGTTGCTGGGAGTGATCGTCCAGGGCATCGCGAGCTCGCGCCGTCGCGGCGAGTGAAGCGGCCAGCGCCGACCGGTCGACAACCATCACCGTGGTGTTTCCGCTACCGAGATAGCCGAATCCCACTCCGGCGGTCTGGTTCCGTTCGTGGGCCATGAGGGTCTGGGCGACCGACCACCCATCGCCCTCGGCGCCGATGAGGTTGGTAGTGGGAAGGGCGACGCCGTCGAAGAACTCCTCGCACACATCGCCCATCTGGCCGTCGGCCATGCGGGTGCGTCTCACGGTGACGTCGTCGTCGCGGTCGAGCGGCACGATGATCATCGACAGGCCGGCGTGCTTGGGAACGTCCCAGTCGGATCGGGCCAGGCAAACGCCGTAGTCGGCCAGGTACGCGTTGGTGCTCCACATCTTGGCCCCATCGAGGATGTACTGGTCGCCGTCGCGGGTGAGGCGTGTCATCACGCCGGCCAGATCTGAGCCTCCACGCGGCTCGGAGAGCAGCTGGATGACGACGATGTCGCCCCGCAGGATCTGGGGGAGGAACTCCTGCTTGATCTCCTCTGATGCTCGCTCGAGGAGCATCGGAGCGACCATGCCGATCGAGACCCAGTACTTCCCCGGCAGCTGTCGGTCGAGCTCGTCGGCGGTTTCGTAGAACGCCTTGTGATGGGCAAGGGTCAGTCCGGCGCCGCCGTATTCCGGTGGGAACGCGAGCCCGCCGAATCCGCCGTCGAAGATCGTGTTCTGGAGGACGACGTCGTCCAACAGCTCGTCGTCCCACGACGGAAGGTTGGTCCCGAGCCAGTCCCGGGCCCGTTCGGTGAACGCTTCGACCGACTCGATATCTGTGCTCATCGGACTGCTCCTCGTGGCGTCTGCCGCTCGATGTGCGTCAACAGAAGCCGTCGATGGGCCTCGGGCGATCCGAACATGGCTCGGTCGACGGCCGCTCGGCGGTTGTACATGTGGATGTCGTGTTCCCAGGTGACGCCGACGCCCCCCGTGATCTGGACACAGTCGTCCACGATGTCGAGACAGCGTCGACCGATGTGCACCTTGGCGACGCTGGAGAGCATGCCGGCGTCGTCCGCTTCGGCATCCACGGCACGCACCAACTCCTCGCCGACCGCTTTGGCGCCCTCGACCCACAGCGCCATGTCGGCGATGCGGTGCTTCAGCGCCTGGAACGAGACGATCGGGCGTCCGAACGCGAACCGGTCGCGTCCGTACTCGATCGTCGTCTGGAGGGTTCGCTCGGCCACTCCTACCATCTCCGCACATTGCAGGGTCAGCGCAAGCCGTAGGAGGTACTCAACCGCGGGCTGGGCGGCGCCGGCCGCACCGACAAGTGCAGTGGCGGGTAGCTCGACGCCATCGAGGACGACGCGCCCGTAGCGTCGGGTCATGTCGATACTGCGGCCCGGGACGATAGTGAGTCCGGGGGTCCGGGCCGGGATGAGCACCTGGGTGAGTCCGGCTTCGCCACGCCCGGTGACAAGAAGATGTTCGGCCACACCGGCTGCCTCGACATAGGCCTTCTCGCCGGACACGTTCACCTTGTCGCCCGAAACCGAGATCGTCGTCTCGAAGGCATCCGGCGACCATCGGTCTCCTGGCTCTGCGAACGCCCAACTGGCGAACGCCTCTCCGGCAGCGAGGCCGGGCAGGACGGCTTCGGCCTGAGATTCGGTTCCGAAGCGGGCAATGGCTGCGGCAACGACGTTGACCGGAAGGAACGGCCCGGGCGCGACCAGCCGGCCCATCTCCTCGGCGATGATGACCGCGTCCGAGGTCGCCCGCCCGGAGAGGGTGCCTCCGCCGTGGGACTCGGGGACGAACGGCGATGTCCATCCCAGATGTGCGGCCTCGCGCCACCAGTCCTTGCTGAATCCGTCGGGTTCGCCGTGGAGGTCTCGAACGGTGGTGAGGGGAACCTCGGTCTCGATGAATTTGCGCACCGTGTCGCGTAGCGCTTCTTGCTCCTCGGTCAGTTCGAGTTGCACACGTGTCCTCTCGTTACCGCCGTGAAGATCTTGTCGGATAGTAGGCCCGCGTCGGTTGGCCGGGATGCGGCCGTCCGCCTATGCCCATCGCATGACGACCTTGCCGCGGGCTCGTCGGGTAACGAGTTCATCGATCAGTGTCACCAGATCTGCGGCGTTGCCGACGCGGCTGAGATTGGTGGTCAAGCGCCCACCGACGACAAGGCTTGCGATCCTCGTGAGGGCTGCGGTCGTGACCCCGGGAGCCGTGTAGTCGCGCGAGAAGCTGAGCCCGTGGAGCTGTGCGTGCTTCTGGAACCAGCCCGGTGGCAGGGGGCTCGGCTCGTCGAGAGTGCGCCCGAGGGTGACGACGGTGCCGCCGAGGCCGACGCGCCGGAGCGCACCGGCGAGCACCTCGCCGCCGACGGAATCCACCACCAGGTCGGCCGGTGGACCGTCGGGGTCGATGCCGAGTTCCAGGTCGACGCCGTCGGGGAGCTGCACGCCATTGGGATCAGCCCCGGCCCGGAGCACCGCAGTCGTCTTCGAGCCGGCAAGTTGCGCGAGCTGAACTGCGAAGCTGCCGACACCGCCGGTCGCAGCCGTGACGACGACGTGGGCTCCCGGGAGGGGAACGGGACAGCGACCGAGTGCGGCGTATGCCGTCAGCGCCGCAACCCCCAGAGTGGACGCGTCTTCGACGCCCAGCCCCTCGGGGGTGACCGCCAGTCTGTCGACCGAGAGAGCGACTCGCTCCGCCCATGTACCGCGCCGGTCGCTCCACCCGAACACTCGTGTGCCGACGCCCGGCCCCGTCTTGTCGGTGGCAGCTTCGACCACGACACCGGCCACGTCCCATCCCGGCACGGTGCCCGGCGGGAGGCTTCGGTAGCGTTGGACGTGAAGAATCTCGCCGCGATTGAGCGAGTTCGCTTGGACTTGGATGACAGCACGGCCAGGTCCGGGGATCGGCTCGTCGAGGTCGTCACGCCAGACGATGCCGTCCTCGTTATCGGAGTCGGTGATCCAGCCGCGCACCTCAGTCGCCCTGCTTCCACGGTTCGGAGCAGGTCGGCTGGACGATGTGTGTGATCGTCATGTCCACGAAGGGTCCTCCCGTGCCGCCCCACGATGGGGAGCAGCGTCTGCTTGTCACGCTTGCGGAATGTGATAGTGTCACATTCGTCTTCCAGAATCCACAGTTACAGACCTGGGGCGGGCACGTTCACACGAGCCCGGGTGGGCAGCCGTCCGGGGCGAGGCTCGTCCCTATTCTCGAAAGAGAGTAGCGAATGGCAACCAAGGTTGACTTTCCGGTATTTGACGCCGACCACCACCTCTACGAGACCGAGGAGGCGTTCACGCGCTACCTCGCCGAGGAGCACCGCAGCCTGTTTCGGTACGTGAACGTCGACGGCCGGACGAAGGTCGTCATCCGTGGAATGTTGAGCGACTACATCCCGAACCCCACGTTCGAAGTTGTGGCCCGGCCGGGCGCGTGGTCCACCTATTTCGCCGGAGACGGCGAGGGCAAGACGGTCCGCGAGATGATGGGCGAGCCGATGCGGAGCATCCCCGCGTTCCGGAACCCGAAAGACCGGCTCGAGTTGCTGGATGAGCAGGGCGTGCACTCCGCTTTGATGTTCCCGACGCTGGCATCGCTCGTCGAGGTGAACTTCCTCGACCTGCCCGACGTAACGCTCGACCTTCTGTCGGCGTTCAACCGGTGGATGCTCGATGAGTGGACATACAACTATGAGGACCGGATCTTCCCGACCCCGATTCTCAACCCCTGTGTTCCCGACCGGGCGATCGAGGAGCTCGAATTCATCCTCGACAATGGAGCCAAGGTCGCACTCTTGCGTCCGGGCCCGGTGGCGGGCAGCCCTCTGACGAAGTCTCCATTCCTGCCCGAGTTCGATCCGTTCTGGGCGCGGGTGCAGGAGTCCGGGATCCTGATTGCCCTGCACGCGTCCGACTCCGGGTATCAGAAGCACGTCAACGACTGGACCGGGGAGTCCACTGAGTTCAGTGCGTTCAAGCCAACTGCTTTCGGAATGGCAGTGCAGGACAAACGGGCCACCACCGACACCTTCCTCTCGGCGATCTGTCACGGCATGCTGACGCGATTCCCCGACGTGAAGCTGCTGAGCGTCGAGAACGGCGGACTATGGGTTCGTCCGATGCTGGAGCTGCTCGACCGGATCTACAAGAAGGTGGGAAACGACTTCACCGAGCACCCGCGTGAGACCTTCATGCGGTCCATATACGTGTGTCCGTTCTGGGAGGACGACTTCGTCGACCTCGTGGACCTCATCGGTGCCGAGCGCGTCTTGTTCGGTAGCGACTATCCGCACCCCGAAGGTCTGGAGGACCCGGTGTCGTTCATCGACATGTTGCCGGCTGGCTCGCAAGAGGACGCGGGCAAGATCATGGGCGGGACGCTCTACGACCTGATGGGCGTGAAGGTCCCGGCCTGATCTCGGTCGACCGATCCTGAAACGCCGATCCAAGAACGAGGAGAGCAAACCAATGCGCACAGAGGACATGATCCTCGTCAGCATCGATGATCATCTCATCGAACCGGCCGGCGTCTTCGAGCACCACATTCCCGAGAGCTTCCGCGATCGAGTTCCGAAGATGGTGCGCGACGACAATGGTGTCGACCGCTGGGTGTTCGAAGGAATGGAGATCGGCTCGCCCGGGCTGAACGCAGTCGCGTCGTGGCCGAAGGAGGAGTGGTCGCTCGACCCGGTCGGCCTCGCCGAGATGCGTCCGGGCTGCTACGACGTCGACCAGCGCGTACGTGACATGGATGCGGCGGGGATCTGGAAGTCGATGTGCTTCCCGACAATGGGCGGATTCAGCGCCCGGGCCTTCTCGGATTCGGTCGACAAGTCGCTCACCTCCGCGGTGATCAGCGCATACAACGACTGGCATATCGACGAATGGTGCGGTGCCCGCCCAGACCGGTTCATCCCGCTCGCGGTGATGCCGCTGTGGGACGTCGAGGCCTGTGTGGCCGAGGTGAAGCGTGTCGCGGCGAAGGGCTGCCGTGCGATCACATTCCCGGAGACCCCGTATGCGCTGGGGCTGCCGAGCTTCCAGAGTGGCTATTGGGATCCGCTGTTCAGAACGCTCTGCGACGAGGGTGTCGTGTTGTGCCTCCACATCGGACTTGGCATCAGCCTCGTCCAGCGCCCCGGCGGTGGAATCACGGGTGGCGCGATTCCGGACTTCGAGGGCAGTGAGATCGACGCGTTCATCGTGCTCGCCTCGTCGGTGTCGACGATCGCCCTCACCGACCTCATCTTTGGTCCGACTCTGCGCCGATTTCCGGATCTGCGGGTCGCGTTGTCAGAAGGTGGGATCGGCTGGATCCCGTTCTACCTGGAGCGAGCGGACCGGCACTACCGCAATCAGGTTTGGACCGGTGCCCGGGAAAACCGCCTGCCGAGCGACCTATTCCGCGACCAGATCCTGGCGTGTTTCATCACTGATCCGGCGGGGCTGAAGCTGCGCAACGAGATCGGTATCGACAACATCGCATGGGAGTGTGACTACCCGCATTCGGATTCGACATGGCCGACGGCAGCGGCCGACGTCATGGCCGAGTTCGCCGACGCCGGGTGCTCCGACTCCGACATCGACCAGATCGGCTGGCAGAACAGTTGCCGGTTCTTCGGTATCGACGTTGCCGATGTCGACCGCAACGAGGTCTCGGTGGGTGCCCTCCAGAAGAAGGGTGCGGATGTCGACACCTCGCTCGTCTCTCGAAACGAGTGGCGAGAGCGCTACGAACTTGCCGCGCAGTCCACCCCCTGATCCAATTCTCTCGGAGGTCTCCAGAATGACAGTGGTCGAAGAGAACGCAGAGCCGCCCGCCGATCGCGTGTCCGACATCGGTCTCGTGTCGGCCGACTCCCACGTGAACGAGCCGCGGGATCTGTGGTCGGAGAACCTTCCACCCTCGTTGCGTGAACAGGCGATGGAAGGCATCCAGTCGGGCGATGACGGCAGCTGGAAGATCGTCTTCGAGGGTAAGCACGTCTTCACGCGCGACTTGGCGGCAGAGGAGAAGCGGCTCGAGGCGCTCGACCCCGAGAAGCGCTTTGATGTGTTGCGCTCTCAGGGCATCGTCGGCGAGGTGGTCTTCCCCACCATCGGGATGTATGTGTGGATGCTGCAGGATCCCGACGGCGAACGCGAGAGCTGTCATGTGTACAACGAGTGGATCGCCGACACGCTCCAGAACGCATCGGGTCGATTCAACTGTGCTGGTCTCATCCCGGCGCGAGAGCCCGAGAACGCGGCGGCGGAGGTGGAGCGGGTGGCCGAGCTCGGCTTGCGGTCGATCATGTTGCCCTCACACTCGGAGATCTCGTGGAATCGCAGCGTGTGGACACCCATGTGGGACGCGATCGCGGCGACGGGCCTTCCGGTTGTCATGCATCAGGGGACGGGATTCGACACGATCTGGTATCGGGGTCCCGGTGCCACCGTGGCCAACCTGGTGTCCAGCGAGACCATCGCTCCACGGGTGGCAACCCTGCTCGCCACGTCAGGCATTCTCGAGCGTCATCCCGACATGCACGTTGCCTTCGTCGAGTTCAACACGGGGTGGATCGCCTGGGTCGAAGAACTCATGGACTTCTACGACAAGGTGTTCCGCGAGTACGACGACATCAACAAGGCAGACCGACCCAAGCCGACCGTATACCCCGATCTCGCGCTGCCGCCCAGTTCGTACGTGAAGCGACAGTGTCATGCAACGTTCCAGCTCGACTACGAGGGCATGCGCAACGTTCCTCAGACCGGTAGCTACTCGTTGATGTGGGGCCACGACTACCCCCACGAGGAGGGCACCTATCCCGACTCGCGCAAGATCGTCGACGAGCTGGCGTCGTATGTGTCGCCCGACGATGCCCGTCGGATCTTCCGTGAGAACGCGCTCGAGGTGTTCAAGTTCGATCGTGAGCTTCTGGACCAGCCGTTCTAGGGCGCGAGCGCTACGCGGACACTCAGAGCATCCGGCGGAGCACCTTGCCAGAGGCGGTGCGGGGCAACTCGTCGAGCCAGTTCCATTCCTCGGGCACTCTGAAGCCCGTCAGGTCGGACCGTACGAAGGCCCGTAGGTCCTCGTCGGGGGGACGAATGGTTGTGGGGCTCCGAAACCCGGTCGTGCCTGGTCATGCAGCGTTTCTGTATTCGCTGATGAGGCCGTCGCATCGGGTCGTTCGTCGCGGCGGGATGGTCGGGATCGTTGGTGATTCGGTCGTGCCGGTGGGCGGACGCTGACGGAGCGATCGGCGCGGCCTGTGCTGGTTGTAGTGGGCGATGTAGTCGATGACGACGCGTTCGAGCTGGCGACGGTTCCAGATGATGGTGCGGTCGAGGAGTTCTCGGCGGATTGATCCGATCCATCGCTCGGCGAATGCGTTCGCGACGGGGGTGCGGACTGGTGTCTTGAGGATCTTGAAGCCTTCGGTTCGGAAGATCTCGTCGAAGCTGTCGATGAACTGGCTGCCGCGGTCTCGCACGAGAGCACGAGAACCGGCGAGTTGGTCGCTGTGAGCGCACGAAGAGCCGGGCGAGGGCTGCCAGGAATCGGTAAAGGATTCGGAACACGATGTGCCAGGGTGGACCGAAGGTCCTCGTCATCGGCCCCGACCCCGCCCGAGCAACCTGCTCGAGGTCATCTGGCTCGATCTCGTCGACACCGAGTTGGTGATCCACGCCATGGAACTGCGGCCCAAGTTCTACGACCTGCTCCCCACCGGAGAGGACCCGACACCATGACCACCCACAAGACCAAGACCGGACGGACCCTCACCGACGCCGACATCGACGCGCTGGCCGAGGAAGTCGAGACGACCGACTACGACGTCGAAGAGCTCAAGACCCGCCGCCGCGGTCGGCCGGCCATGGGCTCGGGCCCGGCCGACATCGTTCCGGTACGGATCGATCCGGAGCTCAAGGCGGCGATCGAGGCCCGTGCCAAGGCTGACGACACGACCACCAGCGAGATCATCCGCGAGGCACTCCGCAAGTTCCTTGAGGTCGCCTGATCGCCCCCGCAGGGGTGTGTCGCTCTGCAAATGTTTTGCTAATGGCAGCCAGCGGCAGCCAGCGGCAGGGAGCGGCAAGTAGCGTTTCGGCCGGTCGCCAGTTGCCGTTGGTTGCCGCTCCCTGCCGCCTATTGCCGTTCGTTGCCGGATGGGGGAGGTGAGTTCAAGTCCCCCCTCCGACACGTTTTGCATAAGCCCTGGTCAGAGCGTTCTTAACGCTGTGGCTGGGGCTTTGTTGTGTCGGAGCAGATGCAGTTGCAGGCCTGTGACCTGGGGTTTTGTGGGGTGTCGGAGGGGTGGACCTTCAGGATTCCGTCCATCGGCGGTGACGCTGTGAATCCCCTGGTCAGCGGCTTGCGGCTGGCCTAGGGGTGTCGTTGTGCAAATGGATTGCTAATGCCGGCGTGCGCTTCGTCGGTCCGCGATCGGCTGGTCACGGTTCGCTGACCTCGAGCGGGCTGACGCGCTCTTTCGCTGCGTGATTGTCGAGCGCTGGAACGGGGCTGCAGTGTTGCGCCTGGTCGTCCTTCGGGGACCTGTTTCCGAGCGTGCGTTATGCGTGGCTCCGACTCATGTCGGGTCTCGCCATGACCCGAGCAGTTTGCCGGATCCTGAGCGGCCCGGTCGTTCAGAGGATCGGGGCCAAGAAGAGAACAGCGTCCTCGACCTTGGTGACCGATCCGCCGCAACCCTGAACGCAGTCCCTAATTGCCTTGTCTCGCTCCACGGTGTGGTTGCCTCCGTAGGTGCGGGTCAGGGCGACGTATTCGTCGGCGGTGAGAGCCCTATCGAACTGGAACCGGCTCTCCGCGAAGGCTCCGAAGCGCCCGTCGTTCTCGACGAACCGGCGAGTATCGAGTACCGATTGGATGGTCTTGGGCCAGACGCTGCCGGTGGCTTCGACGAGTAGTTGCTCGAAGGGACTCTCGCCCCATGACACCACCTCGGTCCAGATGAGGGCGATGCTCCCGCCGGGCTGAAGCACCGATGCCACCTGATCAAGCGCAGTCGTGGGCTCGACCCAATGCCAGGCGTTGAACGCCAGCACAAGCCGGACGGGATCGATGTCGGGCAAGTCCTCGAAGCGAGCGCAGTGCCAAGCCACCTGGTCGCCCAGTTCGCTACGACCGATCTCGAGCATCGCCACTGATGGCTCGGTGGCGGTGACGCTCAGACCGCGCTCCACCAACCCCCGCGTCGCAATGCCAGTTCCTGCTCCGATCTCCAGGACCCGGTCCTGTGGTTCGATCTCCGCAGCCGTCATGAGTCCGTCGAACAACGCCTCCGGATACCTCGGGCGGTATCGGTGATAGGCCAGCGCTGCCGCGTCGAACTCGCGCGCCCTTCGTTCAGCCTCACGCCACAGTTCGACCACGTCTGCAGTTCCTCACATAGAGGCCGCGGCTGCAAGTCACAAACCCGCTCGATATCGGCACTTCTGCTCGGGTGCTTCACCGTCGAGATCCCGGCGCATAATCGCGTCTTCAGTCCAACGACCACGCGCTGCACTGCCGGCTAAGTCGGTCGGGTCACGAGGCTGATTCGGTAGCTCGTAGTCACATCGTCTGCGAGCGGTCGAGTCCGGGTACTTCTGTGCACCCAGTGTCAAGCAGTGCACGCCCGCACGTATTTTGCCGCTGTCGGTCATCGCGTCTTGGTGCGGTTGGGAATGTGATGCATCGGTGCAGGGTCGGCGGGTCGTCGCCGGTTCTGGCGTCACGGAGGGCTTGCGCTATCCGAGAGCTGTCAGGAGCGTCTCGAATTCTGCTGGTGTGACGGCGGGTGGTCGCTGTTCGGCCCACTCGAGAAGGTCTTTGTCGCCTGTCACGATGTAGTCGGCGTTGTGCTCGCGGGCCAGTGCGATCAGGTAGTCGTCATAGGGGTCGCGGGTGTGGGCTCCAATGTCGATCGGGTCGCGTACTCGGGTGGTCATGATGCGAAGGTCGTTGAGGTAGCGGCGGGCATGGTCTCGGCCGATTCGTTTGAGCAGTCGTGGCCGGCTCAGGACGTCTTCGACTTCTTCGAGGAGCGTGGGGCAGGCGATGGCATCGTGGTGCTCGGAGAGTGTTACGGCTTGGACCGCCCTGTGAGAGGGTCCTTGTGCGATTGCGGCGGAGATGAAGATGTTGGCATCGAAGACGATCCGCACGGAATCGGTCAGCCTCGACGTCTGCGTCGTCGAACAGCTTTGACCTCTTCTACAGCGAGCGCCATGGCGTCATCTTCGGAGAGATCGGAGTTGTTCGCGGCCATTGCTGTGAGGTGTTCGCTGGCGCGTTTCGCGAAGTACTCCCAAGCGGACTGGCGGCTCACTCCGAGGGCATCGCCGATCTGATCCCAGCTCGCCCCGGCGTCGCGGGCGGCTGCGACCTGTTCGTGGCGCATGTCGTCGAGCTTGGCCTCCGAACGTGTGAGTTCGCGCAGGGCGTCGAGCGGGTCCGCAGGAAGGGCGTCGGGGGTGAGCAAACTCATTCGGTCAGGATAGCCTGACGTCTTCGCGGACGCAAGAGGTTCACGGTTGCTGAGGGGTGTCGCGTTGCTAATGGTTTGCTAATGGCATCCAGCATCCTGGAGCGGTAACAGGCGGTAGCGGGCGGTTTTGGTGGTCGCTGGATGCCGCTGTAGGACGCTGGTTACCGCAGGACGCCGCCAGATGCCGTCGTGGGGAGGTTTGTTCAAGTCCCCCCTCCGACACCATCACGCAGAGTGAGATTCGCTTCCGCTCTCTGCCGGTAGGTGCCGCTGGCTACCGCTCCGGCGTCGCTGAGGGTGGTGTGTCGGAGGCGAAACTGGCGGAATGCGGAACTCCCACGTCCTTTTGTGATACTGGCGTTTGGCCTGGTCAGCAGGTACTTCTTGCTGGGGTGTGTCGCCCTGCTAACGAGTTTGCTAACGGTGGGCTCTCGATTGGGTCCAGAGTCGGGTCTGTCTGCCGCCGTGATTCGTCAGGCGGGCAAAGTCGATGACGGTCACGTTGGCGTCTCTGGGCAGTGGTGGGGGTTGAGGAATCGGTCGGATAATGGTGGGTTCGTGGCGAGGTAGTTCGCTGGCCTGATTGGCCGCTCGGTGAGGTTGCCTCCGCAGTTCTTGCAGGTGTGGCCCATCGCTTCCGCGCAGCTCTTGCAGAAGGTGCATTCGAATGTGCAGATGAGCGCTTGCCCTGAGCTGGGTGGAAGATCGTGGTCGCAGCATTCGCAGTTCGGTCTCAGGTCGAGCATGTTGGTGCTCTTTCCGTAGGTCCTCGGTTGGCCGGCTCCGAGCTGGCCGGGGTCGGAGTGTCGCCCGTGGCAGATCGGCTCTGGTGGGTGAGATCTGCGGGGCCGACTCTGGGGTGTGGCCGCCAGGTCGCGGATCGGGGATAGGTGTGTTTGGCGCGATCCGCGAGGTCGAGAGAGAGTTGGCGGGTGGCGAAGGGTTGGTCCTCGGTGGTCTTGGCCAGGAGTTCTCCGTCGGGGGCGAGGATCCATCCGTACCCGCCGAAGCCTGCGCCGGCACGGTTGGACGACACGCTGTAGGCACCTGATGTGATGGCTGCGACGCGACCGGCGGCGAGCCAGTTCGGTGTGGAGTCGGTGCTTGTGGCTCGCGGACTGGCGATGATGTGGGCGCCGGCGCGGCCGAGGCTGGCGGCCCAGTCCATCATCCAGAGTTCGGTACAGATCAGGACTCCGACGCTGGCTCGGTTGATGGTTCGGAGGTCGGGTGCGTCTTCGGCTTCGTCGTACCAGGATGCCTCGTAGACGGGTGCTTCATTGGGGATTCGCGACTTGCGCCGCCACCACGTGGTGGTGCCGTGGGAGGTCCTCGAGAACGCTTGGTTGTATCGGCTGGCGCCCTGGTTCGTTGGGGCCGTCGCGACGACGGCGCAGCCCAGATCGAGGGCTTCGAGCCGGTGTTGATGCCGTCGGACGGTCTCGTTCCAGCGGAGCTGGTCGAAGTCGGGCGTTCGCCCGAACCACGAGTCGAATGGGACCTCGTTGAGGATCAGTAGCTCGCTTGCCTCGTCGTGGATGTGTTGGGCGAGGTCGTCGAGGCTGTTGTCGAGCTGGTCGAGGTCGTCGGGTAGTTCGCAGACCGTCACATTGATCGTCGTGTCGGTCATGTGCGCGCCGCCCGAGGTTGGGTCGGCGTGGGGTCGACGGGCCGGTTGATGACCCATGCTTCCCACACTGCCAGTTGCTGGCCACGCATCGTCCAGATCTCGGCGGCGTGCTGGGTCCAGGCTTGGCCGTGGAGGTCAGTGAATCGGGCGTCCCATTGGGCGGCGATTGTGTTCTCGGACACGGCTCGGAGCTTCTTGGTTGGTGCGAAGTCGGTCATGGCATCGACGAGCGCTCGTTGATGCCATGACCGGATCTCGGCGGTGCCCTTTGCGACTTGTCGACCGTTCCAGTTGATGACGGCGTCGTCGGTGAATAGTGGGAGGATCTCCTCGAGGTCTCTTCGGGCGTAGATCTGTTCGGCGGCTGCGACGAGCTGGTCGGCTTGCTCTTCGGTCAGCGGTGTTGGGGCGTTCATCGGTCCTCCGGTCTCGGGTCTCGCTGGGGCGAGCCGCATGTGGCTCTTCTGTGAGTGTGAGCGAGGGAGCGACGTGCGTCTCGGAGACGGCGTGGAGATTGCGTCCAGGATCTCCTGGACCGTGCGGTGGACGCCAGCCTGGGCGGGGGGCGTGTGAGCCTCAGCTGCGGTTGGCTGGCCTGGGCTGGTCGCTGTTCACGACGCGGCCATCCATCGGGCTGCGATGTCGTCGGCATTGAGGGCGCGACCTCGGTCGTTCGCTGCCTGGAAGGATGTCTCGTCGAGCGCGGGTCGCACGACGAGGGTCGTGATGATCCAGTGGTGGATGTGGTTGGCGGTGTCGCCCAACAACGCCGGTGCACTTGCAGCGAGGAGTTCTGCAGCTTCGGTGGTGTCGTTTCGGCAGGCAGCGTCGTAGGCGAGGGCGAGGACGAGGTCCGGTGTCGCGTCGCGCCCTTCGAGGCGGGCATGGTCGGCCGCCCGTTGCAGCTGCCGGCGAAACGGCTGTTGCTCGGCGATGAGCGTTAGCGCCGTGTTGAAGGTGACGAGCCAGTTCTCTCCTAGGCCGCTTTGGAGGAGGTTCTGGCGTTGGAGGTCGAGGAATCGTCGGAGCGCTGGGCCGTCGCGTTTGGCGAGGGCGTGTACCCAGGCCGCCCAGATCGCGATGTAGCGGTCGTAGCCATCAGCCGAGGCGGCGTCGATGTTGTGAAGGAGTTCGGTGGTCTCGAGGTGCGGTCGCTCGGCCAGCTGTGCGACCAGCAAGAAGCTCTCTGCGACCCGGCGGAGAGCAGGTTCTGCGGCCCGGGTGGCGACTTCGATGGCGGCGCCGAGACGCGGGGAGGCGGTGCCGTCAACGAGGTGGGGCAGCGCTGACTGGATGGTGGCGATCGACTCGGCGCTGGGGTCGTTGGCTTGACTGCTGAGATCCAGGGCCGCAGCAGCCGAGGAGGCGAGACGAGTCGGCTCTCCCGACCCGAGCCCGATGTCAGCGTCGAGGATCATGGCCCAGATCGCGTCAGTGGCGGGCAGGACCGCTTGGAGGAGGCGGTCGACCCAGTCTCGGCCTTCTGCGCAGGATCGTGCGTTGCGCCACAGGGATGACATGCTGAGGGCGATGTCGATGGCGTCGCCGACGTTGCCGGTCCTTAGGCTGAGGTCGAACGCGAACTTGACGGTGTCGAGGTCGTCGCGACTCGCCGCCGCGCCCCTCGCGGAGAGCCACGCGTGGGCACGGCCGTTGGGCGCAGCACGATTGCGCACATGATGGCGAAGCCGTCCGGCCGTGTTGGCGGCCTTGTCGTGTCGGTCGAGTTCGTCGGCAGCGAAGCGGCGGATGGTCTCGAGCATCCGGTACTGGCCCCGTTCCCGGTCGTAGACCAGCAGGTTCTTGTTGACCAGCTCTGCGATGGCCGACTGGACCTCATCGGTCCGGTCGGTGCCGTCGTGGGCTGCGATCGCGCTGGCGAGGTCGAAGTAGGCCGGGAAGATGCCGCAGGAGACGAACACTTCGCGGGCTGGGCTGTCGAGCAGGTTGTAGCTCCAGGCGATCGTGTTGGCGAGTGTCTCGTGGCGAGCTCCGGCGCGAGGACGAGCGGCGGTGTCGCCATCGAGCCGATGGGAGAAGTGAGAAACGACGTCGTCGAGACTGAGGTGGCGGAGCTGAGCGGCGGCGATCTCGATGGCGAGAGGGAGGCCATCGAGGCGGCGGCAGACTTCGGCGATTCGTGGGTCGACCACGTCCAGGGCGTTCCCGTTGCCCACAAGCGCAGTGGCCCGCTCGACGAACAGCTCGGGTCCTGCATCGGCGAGGGGGGCGAGTGTCACGATGGCCTCGCCGTCGACCATCATCGGCTCGCGGCTGGTGGCGAGCACGAGCGTGTCGGGATCGGCGTCGAGGATGGTGTCAACGAAGGTTGAGCACTCCTCGATGAGGTGCTCGCAATTGTCCAGAACAACGAGCGGTGATCGTGCGCTGAGCCCGCGCACGAGTGGGTCGAGCCCATGGGTGAGGTCTTCTTCGATCCGTGCAGCGACGGCGATGGCCCGCTGGAGGGCCGGCTCGGTGCGGACGGGCGCGAGCTCTACGACGATGACGTCGTCACCGCTGTCCCATCGGCGTCGAGCGACCTCGAGGGCTACCGAGGTCTTGCCGACGCCGCCAGGGCCGGTGATGGTGACGGCCCGGAATCTGTCCAGAAGATCGGCGATCTCGGAGAGCTCGCGGTCGCGGGCGATGAGCCGTGTCCGCGCCGGCGGCGGTCGACGTGGTCGTATCGGTTCGCCTGCGGTTGTGGCGTCGTGGACGGCGGTGTCGGCGACGAACCGGTAGCCGGTGCCGCGGAAGGTTCGGATGATGCGCTGGTCGGCACCGGTATCGCCGAGCGCGCGTCGCGCTGCCTGGATCCGGGAGGTCAGCGCTGATTCCGACACGAACTGGTCGCCCCAGATCGAGTCGAACAGCTCGGTCTTGGGGACGACCCGGTCACGGTGTTCGATGAGGTGAGCGAGCACGTCGAAGACCTGGGGCTCGACATTGATCTCCGAACCATCGGTGTCGAGGACCTGTCTCGTCGCGATATCGACCACTCGTTGTTCGAACGCGAAGCGCATCTGCCCTCCGATCAGCCCTCCCGGTTCCGGTTCTGTCGGCTCGGCCTCAGAGTACTCGGCGTGGCTGACTGCGGCCCCGGCAGGACTCATGCGGCGGTGGCAGCCGTGTCGTCGAGAAAGCCGCGAAGATGCGCAGCGATCTCTGTGGAGTCTGGTCCGAACCCGTCGAGGAAGCCGGACTTGCGGCGCCGAAGGAACGGCAGCCCCAGGACGTAGAGGCCCGGTGTCGGACAGACGCCGCGGTCGTGGACGATCGCGCCCTTGTTGTCCAGCATCGACGGGTGGAGCCAGTCGTAGCGCGGCCGGTAGCCGGTGGCCCAAACAACCGTTGCGTACCGGCTGATTGCGATGGTCGTTGCCGGGGTCGCCAGCCGGGTCGGGTCCGGGCGAGTGGGCGGGGTGCGGGCGAGCCGATCGGCGGCTGGAAGACGATCGAACCGATCGAGCATTCGATGCATCTTCAGGTCGGCGCTCTTGGCGAGGTTGGCGACCGACCCGGAGCACTGGAGCGCACCGTTCGAGAACCCGACGATGCGGCCGACCACTTCCACGCCTGCGTCCTGGAGCGTGTTGAGGTCGAGATCTCGCCGATCCAGCGAGCCGACCAGCTGCAACGACGGCAGACTCCGAGCCCGGAAGGGGTCAGCCATGTCCTCGATCCGCTCGTCCAGAACCCCGGCCCGGTCGAGCCACCAGTGGATGTCGCGGCCTCGATACGAACGCGGCAGCCGCACATGGTCACCTACGGCGACGGTTACTTCACGGCCGCTGCGAGCGAGCTCCTCGGCGATCTGGGCTCCCGATGCCGATGCGCCGACCACGAGCGCCGGGCCGTCACCGATCTGGCGCGGCGCTCGGTAGGTCAACGCATCCAGCTGTTGGATGCCGGGGGAAAGTTCTTTGGCGAAGGCCGGGATCACGGGATCACGTGACGCCCCGGTCGCGACGACGACGGCCCGGGCCTGCCACTCACCTCGAGACGTCACGACTCGGAAGCCTGCTGGTGTTGGACGCAGCGCAACGACCTCGGCCCCGAGGGTGATCGGGGCCGAGAACGATGCCTGATAGTCCTGAAGGTGGCGGACCAACTCACCGGATGTCATGTACCCATCCGGGTCGGCGCCGCGATAGGGCCAGCCCGGAAGGCGACAGAGCCAGTTCGGGCTCAGCAGACGCAGGGAGTCCCAGCGCTGCGTCCGCCACGCGTGGGCCACCTCGCCACGCTCCAAGACGACATGATCAACCGCCAGCCCGACCAGGGCCCGGCTCATGGCCAGCCCTGCCGGGCCTGCGCCGACAACGACAACGTCGGTCTTCACCGTGAACTCCTTCTCGACTTCTCAGTCGACCTCGACCACTACGTTGGTCGGATTGGTCAACATGTCGAACACGGCCGAACGCTTCTGCGACTGGGCGACGATGGCCTCGATATCGGCTGCCGGAGCGTCGCTGTCGACATCGAAGCGAACCTCGATTCCGCTGAAGCCGTTGCGAACATCGGGATCGACGCCAAGGATTCCCCTGAGGTCCTGGTGCGCCCGCAGACGGGCCACCACCGATCGCACCTCGACGCTGCGGTTCGCGGCGATCGCGGCCACGCCGGCACTCAAGCAACCGGCAAGCGCAGCGAGCACCGACTCCACCGGGGTTGGTGCCAGGTCCTCGGCGGCAAACATCTCCGGGTGATCGCCCTCCAGGACGAACCGCTGACGGTGAGCGTGGGACTCGCCGCCGGCAGTGAACTCGTGGATAGTTGTGCGGCAGTGGGAACCCGAAACCCACTCACAGGACGCCTCCCATTCGAACTGCGCCGCCTCCGGCGCGGCGGCGAATGCTTCGCGGGCGGCGAGCGCCGCGGCAACATCCACGCCGTTCAGCGAGCCGATCGGGTCTGCAACCTGGTTCATTGTGATTCTCCTTTGGTTGTTTGTCGCCACGTTGACGACGTCGCCTCGAGCATCCGCCTCGTCGGGACCCGTTGCTTGGAGGCCACGTCGAGAACTGATCCAGAACGGTTCTCGACGCGGTCTGGACGCCAACTCCATGCACCCAACGAAGCCGTGGGAGACGCTTCGACCCATGACCGACACACACACCAACCGCCACGACTGGCGAGAGGCGGGCCATGCCTGGGGGCTGCGCGCCGACGACTGGTCCTGCCTCTATGAGCAGTACTCCCGAGACGTCACAACCGTGCTGTTCGCCCAGCTGGGAGACATCACCGGCTGCCAGGTTCTCGACATCGCCTGCGGGGCGGGACTCGTCAGCCGCTTACTCGAACTACGCGGGGCCACGGTCTCCGGCATCGATGCGAGCGAGGAACTCATCGACATCGCCAAGCGCCGCTCGCCCGGGTCGCGCTTCGTTGCCGGCTCGATGTTCGACCTCCCCTGGCCCGACCAGCACTTCGACCTGGCGATCGCCATCAACGGCATATGGGGAGGCTGCGAGCCCGCGCTCCACGAAGCCCACCGGGTGACCCGACCAGGCGGAATGCTCGCCCTCACCTTCTGGGGCAACGGACAACCCAGCGACCTGCGCGCCAAATTCAAGACCTTCGCCCGCCATGCGCCTCAGCAACACTTCGGCGCCATGAAGACGCTGAACAACATCGCGCACCCCGGAGTCGCGGAGTCCATGGTCACGAACGCGGGATACGAGATCGTCGACCACGGCAGCTGCCCTGCAATGCTCGAATGGCCCGACGACGACATCGCCTGGCGAGCCATCGCTAGCACCGGCCCAGCGGTCCCCGCGCTCCAGACAGCGAACCCGGCCGCACTTCGCGAAGACCTCCTCGAATCGATCCAGCCGTTCAAGGACGACAGAGGAACCTACCGGCTCTTCCACGAACACCGCTACGTGGTGGCACGTCGTCGCTAGCTGTCCGGAACCGCACATGTCCGACCACGATCCCTACCCTCAGAACACCAACCTCGGCATCTCCCGCCCTTCCCTCGTTGTCATCGATGTGCAGAACGCCATCGATGACCCAAGATGGGGACCGCGCAACAACACCACCGCCGAATCAGTGATCGCGGAGCTACTGCGCTTCTGGCGAAGTCGGGCCCTGCCGATCTTCCATGTTCGTCACGACAGCACCGAGCCCGACTCTCCTTACCGTCCCGGCCAGAGCGGCAACGACTTCAAGGCTGAGACCCAACCGGCATACGGCGAAACCATTGTCCCCAAGGAGACCAACAGCGCCTTCATCGGTACCCACTTCGCGGATCTCCTCGCCGTGAGCGGCTGCGATGCTGTTGTCTATACAGGCGCATTGACCAACAACTCGCTCGAAGCAACAGTGCGATCGTCCGGGAATCGTCGGTTCAGGTCCTTCGTGGTCGCCGACGGATGCTGGACCGTCGACATGACCGACCTCCGCGGCCGACGATGGGAAGCCGAAGACGTGCACGCACTGTCCCTCGCAAACCTGAACAGCGAGTACGCCTCCGTGGTCGCCGCAAGTGAGATCATGGCCGCAATAGGGTCGCGTCCTGAGTCGTCCCGTTCGGAGAGCGCCGGCTGGGTCGAATACGACCGACAGCGCCTCCCGCGGTGAACGTCGAGTCCCAGCCGTTCACCGCGGCCTTCTCGTCCGGTCCGATCCCGATCGGGCAACCCGGCGACAGGTGTGTCGGTTTGCTAACGGATTGCTAACGGCAGGGCCCGGTAGCCAGTGGCAGGGAGCGGCAGCGGGCGGGTGAGTGGCTGTCGGGAATGCCGTGAAACGGCGGTTTCTGCCGCTGGTTGCCGCTGGGCTCTACTTGGTGGGCGGTCGTTCAAGTCCCCCCTCCGACACCATTTGCGTTTCCCCTGGTCAGAGCGTTGCGGCGGCCGCGACCGGGGCTTGGGGGTGTCGGGCCGCGACGTGGCGTAGGGCTGTGACCTGCGGTTTTGGCTTCGTGTCGGAGGTGAGGGTGGAAGTCCCATGTCCAGGGCAGGGCAGCGACGAAAGCCCAGGTCAGGGTGCTGTTTTGGCGCAGGGGTGTCGTTGTGCAAATGGTTCGCTAATGCCCGCCGCGGGCAGGGTCATGGTCGGGCGGGTCGCGGCGCGCGGAAATGCCGGATCCTGAACGGGTCTGGCGGCGTGGACCGGCGTAAGTATGGGTGGACTTCACGAGTCACGTCACAACAGTTGCAGGAGGTAGTACCAGTGGTGCTACCATATCACTCATGAGTGTGACGAAACGATCGGTGTCCCTCAATGACGGCGTAGCTCGCCAGGTTGAGGACGCCGCGGAGGAGGACGGAGTCTCCTTCTCGGCATGGCTCTCCGCGGCGGCCGAAGACAAGCTTCTCTTGCGCGAAGGCATGCGCGGCATCCGGGCTTGGGAATCGGAGGCAGGAGAACTCACAGCTGCGGAGCGTGCGGCGGGTGAAGCGCTTCTTAACCGCCTCCTCGGCACCCCAGAGGCGGGTCGGTGAGTGCCGACGGACTCACGTATGACACCGGCGCCTTGATCGCAGCAGAGCGCGACGACCGGCTGATGTGGGCGCTCCACCGGGCTGCGATTGCCCGCGGGCTCCCGCCAACTGTGCCGGCCGGCGTCCTTGCCGAGGCATGGCGGGGCGGACCTCAGCACCGGCTGTCGCGACTGCTCAGGGGATGCAAGATTGAGGAGCTTCGAGAGTCTCAGGCTCGCCACGTCGGGACTTTGATCGCTCGATGCGGTCTCAACGACACCGTAGATGTTGCGGTGGCAGAAGGAGCGATTCGTCGTCGCGATGCCGTGGTCACCTCGAACCGGGCCCACATTGAGCGAGTTGCCGACGTCGCCCAGACACGGCTGACCATCCACGACGTGTAACCGAGAGGTCTCCGCCCGGACGCAGACGCTCCTCTCTGCCGGCTATGCGTGGACCGCCGCTGCGCGACCTAGCGTTCTTGAGATGCGTGTCGTTCGTGCCAGTGAATTCGAAGGCAGTAAGGCCTGGGACTCCGATCTCATTGCAGAGGTCGATGGCGCCACGGTGAAGATCCACTGGACGGACGAGCCGTATGTATGGCACATCAATGATGGGCAGGAAGTGCTCGCCGTCCTGGACGGTTGCTTCGACATGCACGTGCGCGTCGATGGTGCTGAGGAGATCATCCGACTCGACATCGGCGACGTCTTCTTCGCGGACCTGGGTACCGAACACGTTGCCCATCCCGTAGGACCAAGCCGGGTCCTGGATGTGGAGCGCAAGGGTTCGATCTAGCACCCGGACACGCTCCAGATCAGGCAGATGAGTGGGTTCCGCGTTCATTTGGTCTGGTTGGATTCGACCCGTTCCTTGAGCTCGCGAACACCTGACGAGGTCGTTTGTCGCATCCCGAATCGGATCATCGATCGGAACGGGCGCGCCCATCGGGGAAAGTCGGCGGCGATGACGTTGGTGACGACCGTTCCGGTAGCTGTCTCGGTGAGTTGCCAGTCCTCTGCCATCTGCCTCACGACCGGCACTGAGATGGCGGTGATCGTGAACGTGTAACGGTTGGGCCTGTCCCACGCGACGAATCGCTCGTCGACAGTCAGTGGCGGCACCTGGACTCGCCGGCGCGCTCCAACCCCAGAGCCGGGTCCAACGTTGCTGACCGCCTTCACCGGTGAGAACCAGTCCGGCCACCCATGGTGGTCGGCCAGCACGTCGAAGACCTGTTCGGGTGTGGCCTCGATCTCGTCGGTGAACACGAGCGACACTTCTGCCTGGTCGAACCACGCGAGGTCCTCAACCGGCTTGATCTCGCGCAGACGCTTCATGTCGGTTCGTGTTCGTTGGCATCGTCGGCTCGGGGCCCGATCGCGCTCCACACGAGAGTGATCCAAGCGTCCAGGAAGCGGTCGTCGTCGAGACCATCGGCGCTTGCGCCAAACGTCCACTGCATTCGTCGATGGTTCACCAGGGCGGAGAGGGCAACCGACGCCAGATCGCCAGCGGCCACCTCGCGGCGGTGACGCGCTGCCACCGTCTCGAATGCGACTCGTGCATAGTTGAACCCGACCTGCACGATCTCGCGGAAGAACCGATCGCGTTGTTCGGCGAAACGGTCACCATCGGACTCGAAGATTCCGAAGAGCTCGCGTTCCTCGTCGAGCTCGGCGAGCACCGCTGCGGCTGTCTCTCGCAGCACGCTCGCTGTCCCAACGTCCGCCACTTCGTCGGCCAGCACCCTCATCTGCTTCAACCGTTCGATCCGCTGGGCCAGCGCATGCTCGACCAAGGCGGTCTTGCTTTCGAAGTGCTTGTAGAGCCCGCCACGTCGCGGTGCCAGCCCTGCGGCGCTTTCGATCTCGCCGACCGTCACACTCGCGAAGCCTCGATCAGCGATCAAGCGAGTGCCCTGTTCGAGGAGACGCTCCCGAGTGGACATGTGAGAAACGGTAATCGACTGATTACTCGACGTCCAATGACGTCCGCATTGCCGGGCGGGAAGGAGCCGGTCGCCTCCACGGCGGAGAAAGCCGCGCCGCAGCTCGGTATCGTTCGGTACGAACTTGCGTTTCGTCGAGCGAGCCGACCGATCAGCCACGCACTTGGCCTCCCGCAGCAAGTCACTCCGAACCGCTCAGGAACGGCACGTCAAGCGTGCGGGTAGGCGCTCGGAAATGCTTACGGCGGGACTCTCGCGGTCTCGTCGTGGCCCGGGTCAAAGGCCGTGGGTATCCAGCGCTGTCCGAACGCCCACGACATCGATGACGTGCTTCGCGTGCCATCCAGAGCGGATCGCGGCTTGGACATTGGCCTCGGAGTCGTCGAGGAGCAGTATCTCGTCGGCGGACGCTCCGAGGATCGACTGAGCTCGTTCGAAGGCGACCGCAGATGGTTTCGTTGCGCCCAGTTCCCATGAGCACACGACACGGTCGAACGATCTCGACACGCTTGCGAGTGGCCCGGCGAGGCAGAGGTTGATGATCGGGCCGTTGTTGGTGAACAGGCAGCTGAGAACGCTCGCGGCGCCGATCGCGTCGAGCACGTCCGGGTTCGGCTCGAACGCGGCACTCCACTCAGCGACGAGATGGTCATCGGTGATGTCGGCGTCGAGCGCTGCACGGATTGTGTCGAGGATGTTGGCGGGTGGGATGTCGCCGCGTTCGGCTCTCCCGTCCAGGCCCGAGGCGAACAGGCGATCGTCGACAGCGGTGGGATCGAGTCCGGTGGCGGCGGCCAGCGTGCGCGCACGTAGCTCGGGTCGGTAGTGGGCGGCCACGCCGCCGAGGTCGACGACGAGCCAACGGATCATGACTCGATGATCAGCTGCATGAACACCAGGTCGAGCCACCGGTCGAACTTGCGGCCGACCTCGGGCATCCGGGCGACCTGCTGAAAGCCGAGTCGTTCATGGAATCGGATGGATGCGGTGTTGTCGGCGTCGACTGCGCCCACCATGACGTGCATGCCAGCTATCCGGGCGCGGTCGATCAGCTCGGTGATCAGCCGCCGGCCCGCTCCGCGACCCCAGTGGTCTTGTTCGACGTGGATGGTGTGCTCGACGGTGTGGCGGTAGCCGGGCCACTTGCCGGCTCCGCGGAAGCTCTCCCAGGTGGTGTAGCCGACGACATATCCGTCGTTGTCGGCAACGAGGACCGGCCGCTGGGCCTGGAGTTGGTGTTCGAACCACTTCAGACGATCGGTCAGCGGTTCGGGGGTATCGGTCCAGGCGACTGTGGTCGTGGGGATCAATGCGTTGTAGAGGCCGTTGACGGCTGCCATGTCGTCGACGGTGGCGTCGCGCACGATCACGGCGACACCTGCTCGCGTGCGAGCGCGCCGTGGAGCAGTGCGTTCAGTCCGTAGTCGAAGTGGAGGTCGAATTCCGCGGTCGCGTAGTGCTGGGACAGAGCGTGCAGGCGTGGTAAGTCACGGTGGTCGGTGACTCGTTGCAGCGAACGTCGAACCTGAGCAGCGGACCGAATCGAGCGTTCCGTTTCGCAGCGCATCAGCACGTAGGTGAACACGGCGTTGGTCAACGCCACTGCATCGAACCCCTCGACACCGGCGTCAGCAGACCGCGACAACAGTTGCTCGACGATCGTCAGCGTGGCCGCCGATTCGGTCCAGTGGGCCAGCAGCCAGCCGGCAACGCCGTCGAATTGAGACAGATGCGAGCGGAACGCGCTCGCCCAGGCGTGCAGGTCCCGGTCGAGTCGACCGCTGTCTGGGATCGGCGCGGCAGACGCCACGATCGAATCGAGAACCACCGCACGGAGCTCGCCGGCATCGGCGATGTGTCGGTACAACGCCATCGGCGTCACCCCAACCTCGCCGGCGACCGACCGAAGAGACAACCGTTCCCAGCCGTCGACGCGAACTCGCTCGGTCCCTGCCCGTATGAGATCCGGTAAGTCGAAGGCCACGCCGAAAGTATACGCCCGTATACTCCCGAACGACGCAACACAGGACCCGATCGATAATCGCGGCGCCCGAACCCGCCTTCCTCCCGAGCAGTACGGCACGTCCTGAGCGTTCTTGGTGCCCGGGATCAGCTGGTCTCGATGACGGCGCCGTATCGCTGTTGGGCGGCTTGGGCTGAGGTGCCGAGGAGTTCGCCGATGCGCTGCCAGGAGACGCCCTTGGTGCGGGCGGCGGTGACTGCGTCGACGATCTGGCGTTCGCCGCGGGCTCGGGCGAGGGCGGCTCGTTCGAGGAGGTATTCCTCGACGGGGCGCTCGTCGCCGGGTTCGGGTTCGTAGTCCTCGAAGCGGTGGGCGAGTTCGTCGGCGTGGTCGAGGATCTCTTGAATCGACTTTGGCATCAGGTCTCCAGGAACTTGGGTCGGGCCGCCATGGCGTGAACGATGAACTCGACACCCTCCGCTTCCGCGACGCCGATCTCGAGGAGGCGAGTTGCGGTATCGGGTCCGATGAGCATGGTGAGGTCGTCGAGGTCGAACACTCGGATCGGGTTGCGGTAGGCGTGAAGCATGTCTTCGTCGTCGATCCCGTGCCTTCGTGCACTGGCCAAAATCACCGGATCCACATCCATCAACTTACCTTGATGAGGGGGGTGTCGGGGTGATCGGCTCGGTTCTCCATCAACGAAGGAGAACCGTCATGCACACGACTACTCATCGCAGCGAGACCGTCGGCCAGCTCGTGTTGGTCGACGTCGACCCCATCCGCCAGCAGGTCAACCGAGCCATTGCCGGGTTCCTGGCCGGCTACTCCGGCGCCACCCTTGAGGCCTACCGCCTCGACCTCCGCCAGTGGGTCGGCTGGCTCGACAGCGCCGGACTCGGCGTGTTCGGCGTCGAGCGGGCCCACATCGAGCTCTACGCCCGCTGGTGTGAGTCCGAAGGCAAGGCACCCGCGACGATCGGACGTCGGTTGTCGACGGTCTGCGGGTTCTACAACTACTGCTCCCAAGAGCGGCTCATCGACCGCAACCCCGCTGCGCATGTGCGGAGGCCGAAGCAGAACTACGAATCGTCCACCCTTGGGTTGGATCGCAACGAGCTCGGCGCGTTCTTGGTCCAAGCGGGCCTGTCCGGCGGACGAGACCACGCCCTCGCCTGCCTGCTCGCCCTCAACGGGCTGCGGATCTCCGAAGCGCTCGGCGCCGACATCGAGAGCCTCGATGTCAATCGCGGCCACCGCACCTTGTTCATCCGCCGCAAGGGCGGCAAGACCGCCACCATCCCGCTCTCGCCACGGACGGCTCGGGCGCTCGATCTCTACGTCGGCGAACGTGACACCGGTCCGATCTTCATGAACCACGACGGCACCCGCCGACTCGACCGCCACGCCTCGGCCCGGATCGTGCGGCGGCTGGCGAAGCGCGCCGGGATCGACAAGCGCATCAGCCCACACTCGCTACGGCACTCGTTCATCACCGCCGCGCTCGATGCCGGCGTCCCGCTTCGAGACGTCCAGGAAGCGGCGTCACACGCCGACCCGAGAACCACGATGCGATATGACCGAGGCCGAGGATCACTCGACCGCCACGCCACCTACATCGTCTCCACCTTCGTCGCTGGCGCCAGCCGCTGACCCCACCGAGCGGTCGCCGGCCGCCACCGGCCCGGGGCCGGCGACCCGCTCGGATAGTGATGCGCGTATGGATGTCAAGGGCGTCTATGGGCGGTTGGGCGCGGCGGGGCGGACAAGACAGAGATGAGCCACGTGGTGTTGGGCAGGCGCGTTTTCGGTCACGCCGGCGGCGCTTTTCACCGAAGGAGGGGGTGTGGTGCGGGTCGAGGGTCGGCAGGTCATTTCGTGCACAACCTCTGAGGGGTGTGAGCCGGTTCGGGCGGGCCAGACGCCTCGACCCGTCGCCGGTCAGCTCACCGGTCGCGGGAGGTGTTTGTAGACCTCGCGGGCGATGTAGCGGCGCAGCATGCGACAGATCTCGCCTGTGGTCTTGCCTTCAGCTTGTCGCCGCTCGACGTAGGCGCGGGTGCGGGCGTCGTAGCGCATCCGTGACAGCATGATGGTGTAGAGCGCCGAGTTGGCTTGTCGGTTGCCGCCTCGGTGGAGCCGGTGCCGCTGCGTCTTGCCTGACGAGGCCTGGATCGGGGCGACCCCGCAGAGGTGGGCCCAGGCGGCTTCGGAGTGGAGCCGTTCGGGGTTGTCGCCGGCCGCGACGAGGAGCTTGGCGGCGGTGTCGAAGCCGACGCCGTTGACCTCGAGCAGGCTCGGCGCCGTGGCACGAATCAAGGGCCGCAGGAGCCGGGCGTGGCGCTTGTTCTCCTCGCGCAGGTTCTGGGCCCGGCGGCCGAGCTCACGCAGGGTCAACAGGGTGGTGCAACGCACGACGTCGTCGTCGTTACGAGGCCGCAGGGCGGCGGTCTGGCTGATCAGGGCGTTCGGTGTAGTGCCGGTGAACCGGGCCCGGATCTCGTCGGGAGCGCAGAAGCAGATGTGGCGCATCTGGTTGAGGATCTGGATCCGTTCGTCAACCGCTGATCGGCGAGCGATCATCAGCACCCGGATCGCTTCGACGTTGCCGTCTCGATGCTTTGGCAAGCCAGCGGCCGTGCCCGATAGAGCAGCCCTCGCCGCTGCGACTGCGTCGACATGGTCGGACTTGCCCTGGCGGCTGCGCATCTGGCGGTTCGGGCGATCGACCTCGACCACCTCGATCCCGCCCAAGCGGAGATGACGGGCCAGCCCCGCCCCGTAGGAGCCGGTCCCTTCAACCCCGACCTTGGCGATGGGACCGAAGCCGACAAGCCAGCGCTGCAGCTGCTCATAGTGAGCGGCGCCGACACCAAAGGTTTCGATGCCGAGCGTGCCGCCGTTGACGTCGACCGCCGCTGCGACGTGGAAGTCGAGGTGGGTATCGACACCCCCGATGATCAGGTTCGTTGGGTTCTCTACGATGGTCATGGCCATCCCTTTCGCTGAAGTGTTGTGGATGGCACAACACCTGCCGGGACGGTGGACCAGGGCTGCGTCGCCTGCCGGTATCAGACGACCGAGGGCCCCCACCCGACCGGTGGGTGTGCCGCCCCAAGACTCGCCGGCGCGTCATTCAAAAGACAGCACCCGAAACGAGCACGTCAGCCGGTTCAAGAGCCAAACGAGACCCTGGGGCCACCAGCCCTCAGGCCAGCTACCCCCATCCTCTCTGCCGGATACCGTGCAGGAAGATTTTGCGCAACCAGGCACGGACATGGGCACGACCACCCGATCCCCTTCACTTGGCTGCGACGCCCAGGAGGGTGTCGGTCCCGTCGCCGGCGAGTCCCTTCGCGGCACCGGTCCGACCGGCGAGGGCGAGTAGGAGCGATTCGGCGGGTCCGTGGACCTCGGGGCCCGTGCCGCGCAACCACTCGATATCGGTGGCCCGCATCGCAACCTTCCGTGTGTCACGTCTGGCCTTGGTGATGAACGGGAGCTTCACCAACACGTCGAGAGCGACGACGAGTCGGTCGGCGGGAATGGTCCGAGCGCGGCCGAGGCCGAGGCGGATGTCTTGGTGGTGCACCACCGTCTCGCACAGCGCCCAGGCCGGATAGAAGAACCCCAGCCCGGGACGCGTCGGATCACTGAGCGCAGCGACAATCTGGTCCGGTCCTCGCGAAGCCCAGGCGGCGGCCGCCCTGGCGTTGGCACCATCGGTGCCAGACCCGTACCGCAGGTTGCGTGCAACCAACCCCCGGCGGGTGAGGCCGACGGCACTGGCGAGGTGCCCGGCAACATCGAGAACACTCCACTCATCACACAGCGATGGCCGCTCCCAGTCGTCGGCCGTCAGCGTTTCCAGGAAGCTGGACAGTTCCCGGCGCGCGCCGATGAGCAACTCCTTCAACTCGGATCGCTTCATCGGACGCGCCTGCCTCTCTTCATCGCTAGGATACGTGAGGATACGATCGTACCCTAACGATGAATGCCGGGAAAGACGAGGTCCTGCGGTGCCCAAACAGGTCGACCACGACGAACGGCGCCGCGAGATCATCGAAGCGCTCTGGGCGCTCGCTGCCCGAGAGGGGCTCAGCGCGGTCAGCTTCCGAAAGGTCGCAGCCGAGGCAGACGTATCGGTGCGCCGGATCCAGTACTACTTCGGCACGAAGGCGTCCCTCCTCGCCGCCGCACTGGAGATGCTCGGCCAGGCCGTCTTCGCACGCGGGGTCGCAGCTATGGACTCAGCCGGGCCAGGCGCGTCTGCCCGAACGATGCTCCTGGTGATCACCGAGGCCGGGCTGCCATCGACTCCCGACCAGCGCCAGGCCAGCTTGCTGTTCTTCAGCTTCTACGTCGCCGCGCTCACCGACCCTGAACTCGCCAGCGCCGAGGCCCAGCAGATCCTCGGGTGGACGATTCCCTTCGCCGCCGATCTCATCCGAGCAGCCGCAGCAAGCGGGCAAACCAAACCAGAAATCGACCCGGACCACGAAGCCTCCATACTCATGTCCGCCTTCTATGGGCTCAGCCTCAGCGTGCTCGCCGGCACCCAGACCACGCAGGACGCGCTCGCAGCGATCGACTACCAACTCGACAGGGTCTTCACCTGAACAGGACTTCAGTCACGACACGCCCATATCAGCCAGTCGGATCCCGAGCAGATACCCGCTCCTCATCGGCACTTACGCGGTCGGCGGCGGAGGCGCTCGATATTGCGCGGCCGGGGCCGAGCCGGCTGTACCGGCCCGGCCTGTGGCTCGCTAGAAGGCTTCCGTCCCAGCGGTGGCGGCTGGTTGTTCGGTTGACCTGGGGGAGTCAACTGGAGTAGGCCCAGGTTCGGTTGGGTGTTCGGCGGGTTGGGCCTGCGCGTGGTGGGTTGTGGTTCTGGCTTGATTTGTGAGCCTGTGAGCG
The DNA here is from genome assembly GCA_965216815.1 of Acidimicrobiales bacterium. Classification (GTDB taxonomy): domain Bacteria; phylum Actinomycetota; class Acidimicrobiia; order Acidimicrobiales; family SHLQ01; genus JADFOM01. The sequence continues at coordinate 2,716,833 of OZ244202.1, forward strand.
CGAGAGTTAGGTGATGCCTAACGATTCGTGTCGGTGTTGAACATGGGAGAGGCGCCGGCGCTGCGTGTGGTTCCGGGTGTGGAGCTTCCGGTCGTCGACGAGGTCGCTGATCCGGACCTGCTGCAGGAGCTGTGGGTCGAGGAGTACCTGGTGTCGCTGCGATCGAGGGGTTTCTCGCCTGCGACCACGTCGAGTCTGGTCGGCTCCCTGGACCGGCTGTTGTCTCGCTGTCCGGTGTTCGTGTGGGAGCTGACACCCCAGATCGTGGATGAGTTGTTGGCGGAGTTGACGGGTTCGGGCTTGGCGACGTCGTCGCGTCGCAACCAGCTCGATGACCTGATCGGGTTCCACCGGTTCGTTCGGGCCCGCAAGGCCCCCGAGGTCGAAGCGCGGTTCGGGGTGGTGATGGTCGACCCGGTCGATGAGTTCAACTCGATCCTGCATGTCAGCGACGAGGCCGCCGCATCGAAGGTGCCGCCGAGTGTTGAGCAGCTCGATGGGTTCTTCGAGGTGTTGCGTGCCCGGGTAGGCACGGCGCGTAAGTACGCGTCAGCGGCGCGGGACTACGCGCTGTTCCGGGTGCTGTATTGGACCGGGTTGCGGTCGGGCGAAGCGGTCGCGCTCGATGTCGCTGATCTGCATTGGGATCGGGGCCCGTTCGGCAAGATCCATGTCCGGTTCGGCAAAGGCGCCCGAACTTCGGGCCCGCGACCGCGGTGGGTGCCGATGCTCGACGGCTGCGCAGCGGTGCTGGGCTGGTACGTGAGCGATGTGCGGCCGCTGTTCTCACCGCCCGATGACGCGTTGTGGCTTTCCCAGAACGGGACTCGGATGAGTTCGTCCACGTTGCAGAACCGTCTGGGCGTGTTGTTCGACGAGATCGGCGGGGAGCGGTTCTCGCCTCATGATCTGCGTCGGGCGTGCGCGACCCACAACTACGAGCGAGGCGTGGATCTAGTTGCGATCCAACAGATGCTTGGTCACTGGCACATCGGCACGACGATGCGGTACGTGACGCCGTCGGCGACGTTCATCGAGGACGCGTATCGCCGAGCGATCTCAGACACATTGGCCAGCTTGAACAACGACCGGGATGACCCTGTGGAGGTTGAGTGATGGAGATCCGCTGGAAGCTACGCATGGCCGCCGCGCAACGCGAGGTTTGGACCGGCGCCGAGCTTCGCCGCCTTCTGGCTGAGCGGGCCGGGTTGGAGTTGTCGAAGCCTTCGGTGTCGGCGTTGCTGACCAAACAGCCCAAGCAGGTGAAGCTCGAGACGCTCATCGCTTTGTGCACCGCGTTGGAGTGCACACCGAACGACCTCTTCGAGATCGACACCACCCCGATCGCCCGCTCCGCACCCACCGCGAGCGCCGACAACAAGGCAGCGGCTGGCGAGCCGACGGCGCGGTCGATGCCTCCCGAGTGAGCGCCTCGGGTGACTGTCTCGATTGTGGCCGCCATGTCGTGTTCTCGTCGCGGCAGCGCTGCAACGCTTGCTATCAAGCCACCCGCAAACGCCTCGAGCTGCAGCGTTGCAGTCGTTGTGGGCAGTTGGGCCATATCTGGCCCGAGCTCGGTCACTGTGGGCAGTGCGCGTACGTTGACTGGCGACGCTCCGGCCCAGACCGGACCCGTGAATGTGCGGCTGCGGGTCTGTCGCCAGGATCACAGGGCGGGATTTGTGCAACGCGTGCTTCCAGAAAGACCCGACCTGGCCGTTCAGATACGCTGAGCGCCTGACGGGCCGTCTCGACGAAACACCCGATGGTTCGACGACTACGTCGACTACCTGGCCGAGCGTTACGCGCCGGCGCGAGCGGTTCATCACCTCCGATGGATCGGCAACGCGATCGCAGTGGCGCAATCAACCCGGCCCGACGTCGTCTCGTCCGCGTTGGCGGAGCACTCGATCACGTTCGACGAATTCGTCGCTCATGCCGGGCTCGGCTTCGCCCATGACCCGGAACCAGTCCGAGCTCAGCAACGCCGCCGGGCGCGACTCGGCGAGATCCCAGAGGGCTTCGCGGATGCGGCTGCAGGGTTCTGTGAAGCGATGGTCCGACGTCAAGACCGAGCACACCGTCTCGGTGTACGCGGCGACGCCAACCGCACCATCGAAGCTCGCCTCACTGCGATCCGGGATCTCGCACGCGTCTCACAGGATGCTTCCCCGCCGGTGGATCGAGTCGAACTCGTCACCGTCGCAGAGGTTGAGCGCTTTCTGGCGAGCCGCCCACGCCGAGACGCCGCACGCCAGCTCGCCTATCTACGCCAGTTCTTCACGTGGTGTCGACGACACAAGCTCACCCTGACTGACCCGACCGCCGGGCTGTGGCGAGACTCCAAACCTGTCTTTGCCGGGCCCGTCCTGTCGCTCGAAACCCAACGCCAGCTCTACGCCCGCTGGACCAACCCCGGCGACGACGTCCACCCCTACGAACCAGCCGTGGGCCTGTTGGCGATGCTGCACGCGCTCAGCCGCAGAGACCTCAACAGGCTCCACGTCCATCACATCGGGCATGCGAGCATCGAGGTGATGGGCCGGCCAGAGCCGGTGCCGCTCGACCCCGCCACCAGCGATGCCATCGCCCGAGCCTTCGAGCACCGCGACAGCTTCGCCACCGCGAACCCTCACCTGATCATCAACAAAGCCAACGCCCGAAACCGGCGACCCGTCGGCGCCGGATACCTCACCGGCGTCATGTCCAAAGGACCAGCGATCACCCTCCCGATCGCTACGAGCGACCCGACTCAGCGCTCTCGTCGGCGACCTCGACCCCATCACCGTCAGCGCCGCCATCGGCATCAACACGAGCGCCGCCATCTACTACCTCGCCGCGCCCGAACCTGTCATAGAGGGTGGACACCACCGCTGATTCCAACGCCGGACCAGAAGAAGTGGTCGAGCTCGGATCACGACTCGGATCTTCGGCTGCTCAGTCACGGGTGGCCCCGGCGGCAACGGCACAACGCCACGTTGGCGTAAACTCGACGAATGACTGCAAGCAGTGTTCCCTCCCCAGGCGTGGTCACAGGGGATGCTGTCTCGGCGGTGTTCGACCTAGCGAAGGCTGCTCGATTCGCCCTGCCAGCGGCGAACTGTGTTGGGACGAATTCAATGAACGCCGTTATGGAGACCGCCGGCACACTGAACGGTCCAGTCATCATTCAGTTCTCCACGAGCGGCGCTGCTTTCGTCGGCGGCAAGAACGTTCCAGTTGATTCGACGCGAGCGTCAGCGCTCGGTGCGGTCTCCGGTGCCCGACACGTATGGACGATGGCAGAGGCCTACGGCGCGCGCGTGATTCTGCACACCGACCACTGCCCGAAGGGCAAGCTCGACTGGATCTCTCAGCTGCTGGACGAAGGGGAGAAGCACTTCGATCAGACCGGCGAACCGCTCTTCAGTTCGCACATGCTCGACCTCTCCGAGGAGCCCATCGAAGAGAACCTCGATATCTGCGTCGAGTTCCTTGGCCGCATGGCAAACATCGGGATGACGCTCGAGATTGAGCTTGGGATCACCGGCGGGGAGGAAGACGGTGTCGACAACACCGACGCTGACGAGACAGATCTCTATTCCAAGCCAGAAGAAATCGGGTACGCGTATGAGCGGCTCCAGGCCGTGTCTCCCAACTTCACCATCGCTGCCGCATTCGGCAACGTCCACGGTGTCTACAAGCCGGGGAACGTGAAGCTGACACCCACGATCCTGCGGGATGCTCAGCACTACGTGCACCAGACCTTTGACACAGCCTCTGCCCGACCTGTCAACTTCGTCTTCCATGGGGGCTCCGGCTCGACGCCCGACGAGATCGCCGAGGCGATCGAGTACGGCGTGGTCAAGATGAACATCGACACCGACCTTCAATGGGCCTTCTGGGACGGCGTTCGCCGCTACGAGTCCGAGCATCGTGACTACCTCCAGACGCAGCTCGGCAATCCCGACGGCCCCGACGCTCCGAACAAGAAGCACTACGACCCGCGGGCCTGGCTCCGAGCTGCCGAGCAGGCATTCGTCGAACGCCTTCGCCAATCGTTCGAGGAACTCAACAATGTCGGAACGCTCGCCTGACCAGACAAGTTCTCGAAGGCGGCACCCAACCAGGGCAGGTTAGGTGCCGCCTTACCCAGGTTCACTCAGACCTGGGGCTTTCGAGCCACTCGGTGGTCGCTGCGATGATTTCGTAGCGTTCCCGGTTGTTGCCGTCGTTGTCGGTCCAGGTGTTGTGGTGGAGCCGTCCTGAGACGGCGACGAGTCGGCCTTTGGTGAGCCATTTGGCGTCGTTTTCGCCTCGGGTTCCGAAGGTGACGATGTTGATGAAGTCGGCGCCGTCGGTGCCGATGCGGTCGACGGCGAGTCGGTACCGGCAGACGGGGTTGCCTTTGGGGGCGGACAGTTCGGGGTTGGCGGTGAGCCGGCCGATGAGGGTGATCTGGTTCATTGTTCTGTGCTTCTTTCGGTTTGGTGGTGCCCGTTGGTGGGCTTGTCGGGGCGGCCATCAGCCCGGCAGCTTCGAGCGGGGTGTCACGGGCGACCGGAGGGAGAGTGAGGAGATTCCTGTGGACCTCGCAGGCCCCGCCGAACGCAGTGAGGGGACCCGGTTGGGCGGGGGTGAGAATGCTGGAGCAGGAATACCGGAGCGGTCCTTGACGGCCCGCGGCTGTCGGGCAGTGTGTCGTTCCGTTGCAAGCACACCGGTGGGCGGCGAGAGCGGAAGCGCACGGGTGGATTCACCGGAGCCGTTGTCGGTCGGTGCGGAGCCTCGAGCTTCGCATGCTGTCGGGGCCCGGAGTAGTGGCTACGTCGCTGTTGAGGGTGTCGGCGTTGTCGTCGTCGGCTCAGCGGTTCGTCGCCGCAACGCGAGTGCGGTGGCGGTGCCGGGTGGTGAGCAGTGCACGATCGCCGGGTCAGGGGTGGCGCCGCGCTGGGCCGGCGACTCGGATGGGTCACGCTGCGACGGCCGGATGTGCAGCACTGACGTCTAGGTGCGGTCGGCGTGGTGCCAGGTGGGCCAGATGTTGGCGGGGTGGTAGTTGAGGGCGATTGCGGCTCGGTCGGCTTGTTGGCAGGTGAGGCCGTTGTGGTGCCAGCGCCAGATGGTGCGGACGTTGACGCCGATTCGGGTGGCGAGCTGGTTGGCGGGCGGGTGCCCGGTTGCGGCCAGGAGCGGGTCGAGCGGCCACCGGACGTTCGTGCGAGCAGCGGTGTGGGCGCTCATGCCATCGCCTCGGTCCGCTCGCTGCTGGTGTCGGGTTGTAGGGCGGTGAGGTGGTCGAGGGCGGCTTGGGCCTTGGTGGCTGCTGTGAACAGTGCCTTGGGGTCGGTGTCAAGGATGCGGAGCCAGTGGGCGAGGTAGTGGGCGTGATCGGCCCGCGGCGACACCTCGACGTCGAGGTGGGCACACACGATGGCGGCGCCGAGCTCCGCGACGAGTTCCTCAGCCGCGTACGCGTCGTCGCCGAAGCGGCCAGTGAGGTCACGGTTCAGTCGGTGCTGGGCACCGGTCCAGTGGCAGAGTTCATGCAGCGTCGTGGCGTAGAGCGCTTCGGTGTCGTGGAACTGGTTGGTGGCTGGGAGTTCGATGCGGTCGAGGTCGGGCCGATAGGCGGCGTGGTTGTGGCCGTGGCTGATCTCAGCGCCGGTCGCGGCGATCCACGCGTCGACTCGCTCATTGCGGTCAACTGCTGTCGCGGCCTGGGTCTGAGGCGGTGTCCAGCCATCGACCTGGGCGGCGTTGAACACCGAGAACACAACCGGCACCAGCCGCCGACCGAGCCGCTCGGCGCCTTCGGGGTCGGGCTGGTCTTTCTCTTTCGGTGTGACCCAGCGAATGACCTGGGCGGCGGTTTCGCCCCGGCGTACCTGGGCGTCGATGCTGGACCATTGCCGGTAGGTGGCGAACAGGCTGGTCGGGTAGTCGCGTTCGGTAGCGGTCGAGGCGAGCGCGATCACGTTCACGCCGCGGTAGGGCTTGTCGGTGAAGGCGTTGCGGACATCGAACAGGCCGGGGACTCGATGCCAGGGCATCGACCATGTGCCGCCGGGGCCGGTTTCGATCTGGTCCACGAGTTGGGCGGTGATGTTGTGGGCGAGGTCGCTGTAGTTCATTGGTGATGCTCCATCTGTGGGTCCCCGTCTGGGGGAGCGCAGCGCTGCGCTGCGCTTCGATGGCCGCCCAGTCACCGATGCCGGGCCCCGGCGTCCACGCCCCGACCAGGGACCACGAACCCGCCCAGGCGACTCAGTTGCGTCACACGATTCGAGGTTCGAGGGCCGATTCAGCCGCCAGGCCGATCCGGGGAGGCGAAGCCCGACCTGGGCGAAGGCGAGGGGGCTTGACGCCGATCAGCGGCCCGGGAGCGGTACAAGAACGCGCGAAGTCACCACCGAGGGATGTGGTCGAAGCGAAACGGGTGACAGCTCTCCGCAAGCGCGGTGGCGCCTGCGGTGTGCGTACCGATTTCAGCTCATCTGGCGGTGAAGCCCGGCGAGTTCGCTGTGGTGGGCGAGCTGGAGCGTGTCCGGCCAACGGCTGGTGTAGCGCTCCGGGACGAGAGGGACCGTGCGGTAGAGCGTGAGACACGGTTCGGGCCCCTGGTCGGGGGCGATGTCGAAGTGCCCGAACCTGAAGCGGATGAGCCGCTTGAGCGTGCGCATGAGGGGACTGCCGTGCCCGGTCCCGGTCCCGACCCCGAGTGCTGCCGCAAGCTCGCAGGCGTCATGGGTGCACCAGGCCCCATCTAGACGTTTGGTGCACAGGTGGTTGAGGAGACAGGTTGACGTGGGGCCGAGGACTGGGAGCCACCAGCGCCGCCGGTAGGGGTCATCGATGGTGACGTGGCCGGGTTGGGGGTGTGGGTGGTCGTCGAATCGGGTGGCGATGTGGTCGATGGTCATGGCTGCTCCTCGGGCGATTGGTTCCGCCGATGAGGGGCGAACCCCGACTTCCCCGACGAGGCTCGCCCTCTGATCGGTCCCCGGTCGGTCCGGGGTTCGGCTGTGGAGCCGTCAAGCCGTGCGGAGTCGGGGAGCGGAGCAAGGTGGAGCCCTCGCAGCGCAGCGAGAAGGAACGACCTTCGCAGCGAGCAGGCCCGTATGGCAGGGTCCACCAACAGCCGAGGACCGGGCCCGTCCCCGGAACGTCCAGCGGGCAGCAGTGCGGACGCTGACGCGACGACCTGCGGAGTTGAGAGGCGCCCCGAAGGAGTCAGTCGGGACAGACACTGATCATCGGGATGAGCGCCAAGCGCAACGGCAGGGCTGGGTGGCGTCGCCGACGCACCCGGGGGATCAGCGAGGGGGGAGTCGTGGCTGGTCCGAAAAGTGCGTAACCCCGGCCGTTTGCCGAGGCAGGGACGGTTCCGGGGTCTTCGAGGACAAGTATATGGTCGAAGGCGGATATGTCAACGCTCAACTACCCGGTCATCGCTGACCGCCTGTCGCTCGATCGGCTCGCCTCGTACCTGAGGGCCACCGGCGGCAACGTCGACTCGGCGATCGAGCTGTACGACTGGAACACCCAGGTTGGCGCGGCGTTGTACGAAGACCTCGGCCGACTCGAGGTCATCTTCCGCAACACCGTCGACACGGCTCTCGTTGCCTACGGCCAGAGCCGTGGCTGGTCACAGGACTGGTACCGGCGCCGGAAGCTGTTTCCCGGTAAGGCCGGAAACAGGGCATGGGACGACGTTGCCGCAGCGCGTCGGCGCGCCACCCGCCGAGGGCGAGCAGAAACACATGGACGAGTAGTGGCAGAACTGAGCTTCGGGTTCTGGCGGTTCCTGTGCACACCGAACTACCTGACATCGCTGTGGGTTCCGGTACTCGCAGCGGCATTCCCCTGTCATCCGGATGCGGGTGACCCTCGCCGGGTGCGGGCCGCCGTCGATGACCGGATTCAGCGTCTGCACTTCCTCCGAAACCGGATCGCACACCACGAACCCATCCACCACCGCAACCTCGGCCATGACCATGACGCCCTTCTCGACGTCGTCGACTGGATCTGTGCCGACAGCCACCAGTGGGTCAAATCGGTGACACGCACGCCGTCGGTGATCAACGATCGACCCTGACCCTGAGCAGCTCAGTTAGGAGGGGTGTCGGGCTGCTAATGATTTGCTAATGGCAGCCAGCGGCACCACGCGGCAGGGAGCGGCACCCAGCGCCGACGCCGGTCGGGAAAACCGCTAGATACCGGGCCCTGCCGCTGCGTGCCGCTCAGTGCCGCATCGCAGGCGTGAGTTCAAGTCCCCCCTCCGACACAGCAGAACACCTGCGCTGCCCGGAAAGTCGGTCGTGGCTGGTCATGCGGCGTTTCGGTATTCGTGGATCAGGCCGTCGCATCGGCTGGTGCGTAGCACGGTCACGGTCGCCGGCGGAGCCTCGGGCGGATCGTGAGCCGGTGTCGGTGGTCTTTGGTGCAGGGACTGGTGAGGTCGATGCTGGTTGTAGTGCTCGATGTAGTCGCCGACCAGCCGTTCGAGCTGTCGGTGGTGCCAGATGATGGTCCGGTCGAGGAGCTCTCGGCGGATCGATCCGATCCAGCGCTCGGCGAAGGTGTTGGCGACCGGGGTCCGGACGGGTGTGCGGAGGATCTTGAAGCCTTCGGTCCGGAAGATCTCGTTGAACGCGTCTACGAACTGGCTCCCGCGATCGCGAACCAGTGCCCCAGCACCGTCGAGTTGGGCGCTGTGGCACAGGAAGAGGTTGCGGGCTGCTTGGGTGGTCCAGGTGCCCGTCGGGTTTGCGGTGGCTAGAACACTTAGCGGGTCTGGACCTTGATGAAGAACAGGACTTAGTAGCGGCGCAAGAAGGCGGTGTCGACGGTGAAGAAGTCGCACGCGACCGCTGCTTGGGAGTGCAAGAACTCGCTCCAGGTCACCTCGGAGCGGTTCGGGTGTGAGCGCTCAGGGGATACCGCGATCTGTGCTCAGCGAAAAGCGCGGTGGGGTCTGGGGTGTTGGCCTGGTGGGGTGAGGTTAGCTGGTGGTCGTTTCAGTGGGCTCGGTGGTGGCGATTTGGAGGCTGTCGTGTTCGCGTAGGCGCCAGCTGGGCCCTCGGATGTTGAAGACGATGGCGTTGTGCATGAGCCGGTCCAAGATGGCGGCAGCGACGACGGTGTCGCCGAAGATCTCGCCCCAGTCGGGGAGCCCGCGGTTGGTGGTGACGATGGTGGGGTGGCCCTTTCGTAGCGGGTGTTGACGACTTCGAAGGACCAGGCTGCCTCGGCTGGGGACTTCAGTCGGATCAGGCCGACGTCATCGATGACGAGCACGGTGGGGGCGGTGTAGGTCTTGATCTTGGTGGCCGCTGTGCCGTCGTGGTCGGCTTGGACCAGGGTCTTGACCATGGCATCGGCGGTGGTGAAGTAGCCGCGGTAGCCGGCCTCGACCGCGGCGATGGCCAAGGCAACGGCGAGGTGGGTCTTGCCGCAGCCGGGCTGGCCCAAGAACATGATCGGTCGTTGTTCGTCGATGAACCGCAGGGTGGCGAGGTCGGCGACGAGCTTGCGGTCAATCGAGGGCTGGAAGTCGAAATCGAAGTCGGTGACGCGGCGGTGGAACGGGAAGCGGGCGTAGCGCATCCGTGCGGCCAACCTGCGGTCTCGGTCCGCGGTGGCTTGGATGGCGACGAGGCGGGCGAGGTAGTCGATGTGGGTCCAGTTCTCGGCCCGAGCCTGCTCGGCGAGGGTGGCGAAGGTTCCGGCAGCGGCGTCGAGTTTGAGGTAGCCGAGATCGCTTTGATCTGCTCGTAGAGGCTCACGATTGGGCCTCCCCGGGCTCGGCGACGACGAGCGGGTAACGCTCGGCAAGATCTGGTTCATCGACATCGAAGCCGTCACCAACGTTGAGCTGTTCGGCGCCCTCGGGGCTTGAGGTGATCAGGCGTAGCACCGGCCGCTCGGGCTTGTCGGCCATGGCGGCGGGTTCGGCGGCGTGGCGATGCGCGGGGTCCCACACCTCGACATGACGCCCGGCGACCAACGTGTGGGTCGCGATCAGGCGGCCGGCCCAACGCACCTCCACGACATTGGAGTCAACAGCGCAGCGGATCTCGACCCGCTGGCCCAAGGTTTCGGGCGGGACCGAGTAACGGGCCTCGTCGATGGAGATGAACGGCACGATGTTGTGCACGCGGCGGGACTCGACGTAGTCAGTGTCGGACCGGCCTGCCGGCAACGGCGACAAGAACGGCAACTCGACGGCGGCGCGCTCGGCGGGCCGGGCCCCGGTCGTTCTCGACTCTCTCGAGAGCGGGACCGAGTACCGTGTGCTCAGCGAAGTCGCAGTAGGGCTCCACAGTAGTGGGTGATCGAAGTTGGCGGGTTAAGGACTGAGGCCATTGCGGGTGTTCATGATGACCGACATCGTCGGTTCGACGAGGTTGTGGGAACGCTTCGGTGACCTCATGGGCTCAGTGCTTGCGGACCATGATGCGTTGGTGAATGGCGTGGTCGAGCGGCACGACGGGGTCGTGTTCAAGCACACCGGCGATGGAACGATTGCCGTGTTCGATCTGGCGACCGATGCGGTCAATGCGGCATCGACGCTCACCGAGGAAATCGCAGCGCTCGATTGCGGCCCGGTCCGCACGCTACAGCTCCGAATATCGCTGCACGCGGGCGATGCACTCGAGCGTGACGGCGACTTCTTCGGACCTCCGGTCAACTGCGTTGCTCGTCTCAACAGCGTTGCTCATCCGGGTCAGATCTTGATGACGGGCGCTGCCCACCAGTCGCTCCCCGAGGGGCTGGCGGATGGCATTGACCTGGGGAAACATCTGCTGGCTGATCTGAGCGAGGAGCACCGGATTTGGCAACTCGGGGCCGGGCTCCACCCGCCGCTACGCACCCCTCGGGTCGGCCGTCAGAACCTACCGCGTTCGGCCACCGAACTCGTAGGGCGGGTGGCAGATATCGACCGACTGCGAGTCATGCTTCGTGAGCGGCGCCTAGTCACGATCGTCGGGCTGGGAGGGGCGGGCAAGACACGGTTGGCTCTGGAGGTGGCCGGCACCGTGAGCGGCAGCTTTGAGGGCGGAACCTGGTTCGTGGACCTTCGCACGATGGGCGCTGGCGACGATGTCGCGGGTGCCTGTCTCACCGGGATCGGTGTGTCAACAGCGACAGAACCGAACGCTCCGCCAGTGACGCCTTACGACGCACTGGTCGACTTCTTTCGGGGGACCGGTTCGCTGCTGATTCTCGACAACTGCGAGCATGTGGTCGCACCGGTGGCAGATTTCGTCCATCGGATCCAGGCATTGTTGCCAGGCCTGACGGTCCTGGCAACAAGTCGGGAGCCGTTGGAGCTCCCCGCGGAGCGCGTGTTTCGCATCCCGCCGATGGGGCGTGATGGCGTTGCGTTGTTCATCGAACGCGTTGGTGCCATCGGTCTCGACCTAGCTGAGACATCTTGGGCGGTCGCGGACGTTGAGCGAATCTGTGAGCGGCTCGACGGCTTGCCACTGGCTATCGAGCTGGCAGCCGCCAAAGCGTCGATCATGTCGCCATCGGAACTGCTCACGAGACTTGATGATCGATTCAAGCTGTTGGTCAGCCGCCGCGCTGAAGAGCCAACGCTGCAGGCCATGATGGATTCCAGCTTCGATCTGCTCATGCCTGACGAGCGGCAGCTTCTTCGTGAGCTCTCGGTGTTCAGCGGCTCGTTCAACGTTGGCGCGGTCGAGGCGGTCGTCTCGGCCAGGAGCGAGGCTGTGCCGCTGCTCGAGGCTTTGGTGGCCAAGTCCCTGGTTTCTGCGAACCGCGGCCCGACGACCCGCTTCCGGCTGCTCGAGACCGTCAAGTTGTACGCAGGAGGTCTACTCGACGCGGCTGGAGAAACACCAGGCGTTCAGGCACGGCACACGGCGTGGGTCCATGCCCTGTGCGACGACGGGGACGATTGGACGACAGGGGCGCGCACTGTCGCCAGAATCAACGAACTGGACGAGATAGTCGGTTGCCTTCGCCGTCTCGAGGAGCACGGCGACCTCCACACCGAACCGGCTATCGGCTCGTTGGCCATGGCGGAGGTCTGGGTGGACGCCGGCAGGCTTCATGAGGGCCTACCTTGGTTCCGGGCGATAGCGAACGCCCATGGCAGGGCCGGAAACACACGAGCCCAGATCTCTGCTCTTAGCGGCATGGCCAACGTGGCGTGGTTCAGCGGACCCGTTGCGTTTTGCGAGGAGATCTGCGACGAGGCATTGGACATCCTCGCGCAACAACCAAGCGAAGCGTGGTCGACGCGAACCATCGACCGCCTCGCGGCCGCTTCGCTGCATCTCTTCAAGGGGCTCTGTTGCCGTGTCACGAACCGAGGCGAACAAGCCCATCGCCATGCAATGCGTTCCCTCGAGATCGACACTGGTCCCGACGCGTTCGTCGGCCCGATGGCCATGGCCCTCGACTCCATGCTGAACTTCGATCCTGACGCAGCCGCCTCCTACGCGACCCGATCCATCGAGGCCGCCGGAACCGATCCGACTTCCGCCCTGTACGCATCACGGTGGGTGGCTGCTGTTGTCGCAATGTCTGAAGGTAGAGGCGCCGACGCTGTCAACCATACGAAGGCGGCTGTCCAGCTACTCGCTGGATGCCCGAACAGCCCACGGCTTGGCGCAGCGATGAGCGCCCACGCGTTCGCGCTGGCGCTCGACGATCAGCCCCAGGCAGTGGTCGCTGCGCTCGAGACCAACCTTGGGCCCCTGGGGGAGAACCGACAGGCATCATGGGAAGCCAGCCAATGCGTTGCGCTGGCACTCAACTCGCTTGGACAACAAGACCTCAACACCGCGGTCGCTCTGCTCGACGCCATCCCTACCGGCAGCTTCCAAACCGGGTTCCACTACACCGTCGCAAAGCAGATAGCCGACCAACGATGTCAGGCCGCGGGTCGACCTATAGGAACCACCCCGCCTCTAGACCCGGCGGACCGCCGAGCCTTGATAGAACTCACCATTGCGAACCAGCGTCAAGCCAGCGCCGCCGACCTATGAGCGACGGCCCGGTCCAGTTCGCTCAGCAGCCGAAGCGGGTCTGACCGTGCTTCACGACCGGCCCGGGAGCGGTGCGATACCGTCGGCTGGCCGGGGCTCCTTGGGCAGACCGAGGATGCGTTCGCCGATGATGTTGGGACGCATCGACCGAGCAGCCGCCACAAGCGCACGAGTATCGATCCGCGGACGGGCCAGCGAACTCCGCCGGCTACGACCCAGAGGCGAGGCCATGCCCCAACCTTCAGGAGACATCTGATCGGCCGACGGCGCTGGCGAGGCCGACCACACGACGCCAGATCCGAGCCGGGCACTTACCCTATGGGGATGGCCCTCATCTCTGAAGGCGACATGATCCACGGGTCGCCACTACCGGGCTGGCGTGGGCGATCTTTCACTCGGCAAACATGACCTCGCTCGCTGGACCATCTCAACCGACGCGCACGATCTGCACGAACACCACCACCAGCAAGAGGAGATCTGGAACGTCGTTGAAGGCTCCATCGCGCTCACCGTCGACGGAAGTGAAGTCATCGTCGGTGCCGGCGACGCAGCCGTGGTGCCGCCAAATACGCCTCACTCGGTCCGCGTCCTCGGGCCCGCCGAGGTCGGCGTGACCGACTTCCCGGTTCGGCACGATCTTCCCGGCGTCAAGCAGAAGTAGCCGCAGCGGCGCACATCTACGCCACGACCACCCCGCGGACCCCACGCTGAAACCGGCACTGCGGAGCGCGTCGGCCTCGCTGTCCTGCTGCGATCCGGGCGGGCGCGCGTTCTGGAGCAAGTAGCCGCTCGCCTACGTGCCGATCCCGCGCGGGGTGCTCGGCGCCGGCCGCCCGAGCGATATGCGTGTCTCCGGTCTGCGCTTGCGTCGTGGTCGGCTCGTGCTTCGTGCGCTACGGGTGCTGGAGACGTACATCGATGCGGAGCGCTTCGGTGAGGCGACCGATGTCACCGGGGTCAGACGTCACCACGGTGACGTGGTCGGCTCGGTCGAGAGTGGCCGCTGCGACCGCAACCGTCGCATCGATGACATCGGACGTACCGGTCCGACCGCAGAGCAGTCCGGCCGCTCGCGCGATCGAGCCATCGAGGGGAACTTCGTCGCAGTGATGCAGAGCCCGCGACAACAACGCTCGCCGCGCGCCGCCGCGCCAGGCCTGTGCGATGACGCCCGCCGGAACCTGAACGACGGCACCTTCGTCGGCCGCAAGCCGCAGCAGCGCCCAAGCTGAGCGCTCGTTGCGGTCGAGCGCAATGAGCGCCCCGGTGTCGAGAACGACGGCGGACCTCAAGTGCCGAGACGAGAGCGAGCCGAAGTGAGCTCGTCGTCGCTGAACGGTCCGTGCTCGGCTTCCCACTCGGCGATCACGTCTTTGAGGCCGCGACTGGCCAGTCGACGCCGTGCCGCATCAGCGAGCCATGCTGAGAGGTTCTGAGCGTCGGCATCGGCTGCCTGACGGACAGCTTCGGCCAGATCGGCCTCGAGTGACACGGTGACCCGTTCAACAGGCATGACCCGATCATACTCGGTCATACCGCCCCGAACACGCCGGGAGCTGACTGTTCGGACCCGCCCATAGCCGGCAGAGAGGATGGGGGTAGCTGGCCTGAGGGCTGGTGGCCCCAGGGTCTCGTTTGGCTCTTGAACCGGCTGACGTGCTCGTTTCGGGTGCTGTCTTTTGAATGACGCGCCGGCGAGTCTTGGGGCGGCACACCCACCGGTCGGGTGGGGGCCCTCGGTCGTCTGATACCGGCAGGCGACGCAGCCCTGGTCCACCGTCCCGGCAGGTGTTGTGCCATCCACAACACTTCAGCGAAAGGGATGGCCATGACCATCGTAGAGAACCCAACGAACCTGATCATCGGGGGTGTCGATACCCACCTCGACTTCCACGTCGCAGCGGCGGTCGACGTCAACGGCGGCACGCTCGGCATCGAAACCTTTGGTGTCGGCGCCGCTCACTATGAGCAGCTGCAGCGCTGGCTTGTCGGCTTCGGTCCCATCGCCAAGGTCGGGGTTGAAGGGACCGGCTCCTACGGGGCGGGGCTGGCCCGTCATCTCCGCTTGGGCGGGATCGAGGTGGTCGAGGTCGATCGCCCGAACCGCCAGATGCGCAGCCGCCAGGGCAAGTCCGACCATGTCGACGCAGTCGCAGCGGCGAGGGCTGCTCTATCGGGCACGGCCGCTGGCTTGCCAAAGCATCGAGACGGCAACGTCGAAGCGATCCGGGTGCTGATGATCGCTCGCCGATCAGCGGTTGACGAACGGATCCAGATCCTCAACCAGATGCGCCACATCTGCTTCTGCGCTCCCGACGAGATCCGGGCCCGGTTCACCGGCACTACACCGAACGCCCTGATCAGCCAGACCGCCGCCCTGCGGCCTCGTAACGACGACGACGTCGTGCGTTGCACCACCCTGTTGACCCTGCGTGAGCTCGGCCGCCGGGCCCAGAACCTGCGCGAGGAGAACAAGCGCCACGCCCGGCTCCTGCGGCCCTTGATTCGTGCCACGGCGCCGAGCCTGCTCGAGGTCAACGGCGTCGGCTTCGACACCGCCGCCAAGCTCCTCGTCGCGGCCGGCGACAACCCCGAACGGCTCCACTCCGAAGCCGCCTGGGCCCACCTCTGCGGGGTCGCCCCGATCCAGGCCTCGTCAGGCAAGACGCAGCGGCACCGGCTCCACCGAGGCGGCAACCGACAAGCCAACTCGGCGCTCTACACCATCATGCTGTCACGGATGCGCTACGACGCCCGCACCCGCGCCTACGTCGAGCGGCGACAAGCTGAAGGCAAGACCACAGGCGAGATCTGTCGCATGCTGCGCCGCTACATCGCCCGCGAGGTCTACAAACACCTCCCGCGACCGGTGAGCTGACCGGCGACGGGTCGAGGCGTCTGGCCCGCCCGAACCGGCTCACACCCCTCAGAGGTTGTGCACGAAATGACCTGCCGACCCTCGACCCGCACCACACCCCCTCCTTCGGCGAAAAGCGCCGCCGGCGTGACCGAAAACGCGCCTGCCCAACACCACGTGGCTCATCTCTGTCTTGTCCGCCCCGCCGCGCCCAACCGCCCATAGACGCCCTTGACATCCATACGCGCATCAAAATGCTCTGTAGCCAGGTGAAACGCCTACGCTGCTACCAGCTCGGCGCTCCAGGGTGCGCGTGTACTTTGGGTTAAAGTCGCCCCTCCGATACTCGAACAGATGTTCGATCCTGGTCTTGGATCTCGAGCCGTTCGGTTCGAGACCGCGCGTTGGCGTAGTGCCGGAGCGAGCCGACCTCACATGCCTCGGTGGGATTCCGCTACCGGGGCAGGGGGGGTTGGGACCTGTTGCGGTCACTATTCGTTGGGGCACCCAGTCGTCGACGTGGTGGAACTCATCGCCGAACGGGCCCACTTCGAGCTCGACCGAGTCCCTCGGTGAGAGTCGGTAGAACTTCACGTGGGTGAAGTCCTCGAACAAGATGTAGACGGGGTCAGGGTTGCTGTTGGGGCCCTGGAACTGTTGACCTGTGAGGGCGGGCTTGTGGGTTTCGACGAATGCGTCGAACGTGTTGCCGACCACGATGCCAAGATGCTCCAAACCCATCTTGTAGACGCGCTGGTGCACGGGCGCGAGGCGCTCGATGAGTGGGACGACCTTGCCGTCGAACACTTCAAGCGGCTCGGCGGGCACGATCAACGAGATCGGGCGGCCGTTCCAGACGTTCTCGCGATTCGCGATTGCATGGCGTTCGAGGAGCCCCCGTAGGTGCAGGTACTGGTCCCACTCGGGGACCCGGTAGGCGAGGTGGCTGAGCTCATAGGGGCTGATGTCGATGCCGCGGGTGGCCAGCCGGTCTCGCTGCTGGGCGGCGAATGCCCGGTAGTCCCCGATGAGGTCCTCGATGGGATCTGGCATCAGTGGGCTCCCTGTGAGGTGTGCAGGTGGTCGACGCGCAACTCATTGTGCTCCATGCAGCCATGTCACTGCGGCAGCTGGTGTTGCCATCACGGCTCTCAGGGCGCCAACAGATCTCGACGGCGCGGTCGTTCCGGGGTTGATCAGGTCGGGGCCCAGTACGGCCGCCAACGGTGGTGGACGTTGGCCGGGGACTGGTCCGTCAGTGCTGGATGCAGTCGCCGACGGTACCGCTGACGGCGGCTCGCCCTCAGGCAGGTCCTTCGAGCGTGGTGGCGAAGATGTAGGCCCGGTTGGTCTGGGCTTCGACGGAGTCGGGGTACGGTTCGCGCTGGATGGTTTCGACGACTTCGAAGCCGGCGTCCTGAAGCTGTGACTGCACGTCTTCGGGGCGGAAGAAGTAGAAGTCCAGCCGCACGCGTTGACCGAGGAAGTCCTCGACGCGGTTCGTTCCTTCTCCGACGTGGAAGCTGACCAATAGCCAGCCCCCGGGGCAGAGAATGCGTCGCATCTCGACGAAGGTCTGGGGGTGGTCGGCGGCCGGGAGGTTCACGATGGAGTAGAACGACGCGACCCCGCCGAAGGCGCCGGCATCGATGTCTGCGAGGTCGCGCATGTCCCCGACCTGGAATGCGATGTCGGGATTCGATGCTGCTGCGTGTCGCACCATCTCCGGGGACAGGTCGATCCCGCAGGTTTGGTGGCCGAGGTGGTGGATGTAGGCGGCGACTTGGCCCGGGCCGCATCCCAGGTCACAGACTGGTCCGATTGGCCCGGCGCGCTCGGCGAACCAGTCGAGGATCTTTCGATCGAAGGGTTTGGTGTCCAGCTCGCGGCTGAAACGGTCGGCGTAGGCCTCGGCTACTTCGTCCCAGCCGAACAGATCGTCCACCCACCCAAGTGTTGCACCAACCCCATCCATCAGCCCGGCCGTCGGGTGCTAGATGGTGTCGGTGAGGCCGTTTCGTTGGATGGTGTCCCATTGTTCGGGGTCGTGGCCGAAGATGAGCGCAGCGCCGTTGGCGCGTTCGCGGGCCATGCGGCGCACCGCCGCGAGCTGACGCTCTCGGTCGACGCCGAATGGGGGGAGGTGTTCGTTCACGAGGGTTCGGCGGAGGTAGCAGCAGTCGCCACAGATGACGAAGATCCCGTCTTCGGTGCGGACGCGCACCGATTGGTGGCCTGCGGTATGGCCGTCGGTGAGCAGACAGGTGATGGTGCCGTCGCCGAAGAGGTCGTGGTCGCCTTCGACTTCGAGTCGGTCGTGGCCGTGGTCGATGTCGTCGGGGTTGTAGGCACCGCTCGACACCAGGGGCTCGTCGTTGCGTGCTCCCCATTCCGCGGCCTGGACGATTACACGGGCGTTGGGGAGCTCGATGAGGCCGCCGACGTGGTCGAAGTGGAGATGGGTCACGATCACGTGGCTGATCTCGGCAGGGTCGAAGCCGGCCGCCGCGAACTGCGGCCCCACTGTTCCGCTTCCCTCCGACGGCAGTTGAACCCGGAACCTGCCATCGAGCGGCCCCAGCCGGCCCGAGCAAGTCGAAAGGTCCGGGTGCAGGCCGGCGTCGACGGCCACGAGTCCCCGCGGGTGGTCGATCACGAACACCGGCACCGGGTACCGCAGCGTGCCCACCTCCCCCTCGAGAAACCCACCGAGGGCTGACTCCATGGTCCCCGTCGACATCATGTGCAGGCGCACCACGTTTGACATCGGCTCACCATAGAAGACGGCTCGCCCGTGACACGATGGGGGAGTGACGTTCTACGAGGCTGATGCTGGCGCCGAGCGCATCGCTGTCGCGTATGACCAGCGTTTGGTTCCATGGCTGTTCGAGCACTGGGCGCAGCGCCTCGTCACCATCGCTGAGCCGGCACCCTCCGCGCAGGTCCTGGACCTCGCGTGCGGCACAGGTCTGCTGGTGCGAACGCTTCTTGATCGCCTCGGCGACAGCGCCCATGTGTACGGGGTCGACGCTGACCCGTCGATGCTGGCCTACGCCGCCCGAACAACCAGCGACCGGCGGGTGTCATGGCATCAAGCCGATGCGACACGGATCCCGATCGAGGCCTCGGCCCTCGATGTGGTGGTCTGCAACCAGGGACTGCAGTTCTTTCCCGAGCCCATCGCCGTGCTCGCGGAGATCTCCCGGGTGCTGCGTCCGGGTGGCCGCCTGGCGTTGGCCGTGTGGGGTCCGCTCGAGCACAACCCATGGCCCAAAGCGATGAGCGTCGCCCTCGGCGGCGTGCTCGGTAACGACGCCCGCCGTGGGAGTGAAAGCGTCTGCGGCCTCGGCGACCCCGCACAGGTCCGCCGACTGCTCATCGGTGCGGGCTTCGATGACATCAAAGCCGACGAAGTTCGCCTCACGGCCACCCACCCCGATATCCGCGACGCGATCGATGGCCAGCTCGCCGCGCTGCCATCGGCAGCTGCAATCGATGCCCTCGGTCCACACGGACGCAACCGGATCATCGACACCATGACTCACGAGCTCAGCGGATGGGTCGGCGCCGACGGCGCGTTGGCTGTGCCGAGAAGCTGCGTGATGGCTACCGCAACATCTCCAGCATGAACGTGGAGCCCGAACGGGCTTCGCCCGCGTCGTCGCGGTCCCGGGCGGTGTCAGGCGGGTGTGGTGGTGGGCGGGGTGAGGTTGAGGGCTTCGAGGGTCTGGCGGTAGCCGGCGGCGCTGGAGGTGATCACTGGTCGGCCGAGCTCGGTCTGGACGAGGTCGGCGACGGCGAAGGCGGGGAGTCCGGTTCCGGTTTGCACGAAGGCCTCGACATCGTGGTGATCGACGGTGCGGAACGCTTCAGTGATGGCTTCCAGCGGTGTGGCCTTGATGTTCTCCAGTCCGCAGTCCATGCCATGGGCCCGAACGACGGTGATTCCTTCGCTGGCGAAGTTCGCGACGGCATGTTCCATGCGGTCTTGTGGTGGTGGCGCGATGAGCCCGACCCTGGAGATCCCGAGTCGGCGCAGCTGGTGGAAGGTGCCGTCGGTCGAGGTGAACGCAGGAACTCCCGAGGCCTCGGCGATCACGTTCTGGTAGGTGCGCGCCCGTGCGAGGCCGCCTTCGAACATCTCGGGGCTCAGAGCGAGCAGCATTGCTGAAGGCTCGGCGTAGGTCAGCTTCTCAGCCACAGCCCCGAGCTCGGCTTCGGTATCGATGTCGGGACCGAAGTTGAATCGGGCGATGGCGTTGATGACACCGGGAGGGGTCACGGGCTCGATCTCGAGTTGGCTGGTGGTGTTGCCCCACGGGACCAGGACACCGATGACAGCGCTGGGGGCGAGGGTGGGTTGGGGCATTGGTGCTTCCTTAGCGAAGTCGCAGGCTCGTTGGTGCGGACACTACCGCTGAAGGATAGGTGCCTTGCCGGATCAGGTGCTCCATCGACGCTGCGCCCTTGGGTGAGCGGACGCGGGCGCCGAGTCACCCCGGTTGAACACGCAGTCCTCGTGCCCGAGTTCGACCGACAGCGCATTCAGGTCTACGAATGGCGCTCCTCTGGCGCTCGTCTTGTTGGACGAGTGGTCACCGCCCGCGGGCCGCATCAGGGCCGTCCCGACTGGGGTGGCACCTACCATGGCTGCTCGCAGACGAACGGGCCGAGGACAACCCGACGCCCTGAGTCCGAATTCTCGGGAGCCGTGCGTGATGGGTGAGAGTGGTTTCGTCGAAGTCGAGGACGGTCGGCTCTACTACGAGGCCGATGGGGAGGGGCCGCCGCTGCTTCTGTTGGCAGGTGGGATGTTGGATGTGAGGTTGTGGCGGCCTCAGGTCGACCGGTTGTCGCAGGCGGCCACGGTCATCCGGTGTGATCTGCGGGGCTACGGGCGATCCACGGTGCCGGCCGGTCCGTATCGGCATTGTGATGATGTGCGGGTTCTGCTCGACGGGCTCGGTGTCGAGCGGGCGTGGGTTGGTGGGCAGTCGTTGGGTGCCGGTCTGGCGATCGACTTCGCGCTGGCGTATCCCGAGGCGGTCGCCGTGCGGCGTTTCGGTACTCGTTGATGAGGCCGTCGCATCGGCTGGTGCGCAGTACGGTGACGGTGGTCGGCACGGCCTCGGGTTGATTCAGGCTGCCGGACTGTACTCGTTGATGAGTCCGCCACACGTGGTGCTTCGTCCGATCCGCCGGTTCAGCTCGATTGGCCCTGGGGGTTCGGTGTCGTCGGGGGCTTGCTGGTCGAGGCTGCGATGTGGGCGATGGTCGTTGTAGTGCGCCACGTACTCGTCGAGGAGGCGGGCGAGCTGTCGCTGGTTCCAGATCAGGGTGCGGTCGAGCAGTTCGTGGCGGACCGAGCGGACCCAGCGCTCGGCGAACGCGTTCGCGTTCGGGGCTCCCGGCGGTGTGGGGATCGCGTTGGCGCCGATGGCTGCGAACACGTTGTCGAAGGTGCGGGTGCATTGGCCGCCGCGGTCGCGGATCACGAACCGCGTTCGGTGGGTCCAGTCGTGGAGCAGGTTGCGGGCTGCTTGGGCGGTCCATGGGCCGTCGGGGTTGGTGGTGATCCCGGCGAGATGGCTCTGCGGGTTTCGAGCTCGATGAAGAAGATGACGTAGTAGCGGCGCAGGGTGACAGTGTTGACGGTGAAGAAGTCGGTCGCGATCATTGCTTTGGCCTGGGACGCGATGAACTGCGACCAGGACGGTCCGGTGCGGTTCGGTGTCGGGTCTCGTCCTTCGCTGCGAAGGATCGTCCATACCGTCGATGCGGCGATGCGATGTCCGAGGCGCAGGATTTCGCCGTGGATGCGTCGGTATCCCCATGTCGGGTTCTCGGCGTCGAGGCGCAGCACGAGGCGTTTGAACTCGGCGGGCGTTGCTGGTCGTCCGCTGCGTGGTGTCTTGTAGGGGTGGGTCCACCGTCGCGCGACGAGGCGTCGGTGCCAGCCGAGCACCGTGTCGGGCTTGACGATCAGTAGGACCTTGTCGAGACGCCGGCGGTCGAAGGCCCTGGCGAGAACGGCGAGCACGGCGCGATCGGCCGGTGTGAAGCGGGGACGGTTGATCTGGCGCTCCAGCACGCAGATCTGATGGCGCAGAGCGAGGATCTCGGCGAACACGGTCATCGCCAGAGACCAGCAGCAGGCCAACACGGTCGAACGCCAGCCGGATCAGCCACGAGATCGACTCCCTCATCTGCTGTTTCACCCACCGAAGGGTAGAGACCGAAAACCGCCTCCCACCTGCTACGACGCATTCTCGGCACCCACGCGCTCTACTCTCCGGGCGGCGTAGGCATGTCAGCGCTTCATGGGTCTGGCGTTGGTCCTACAACTTGCGGAATGCGACGTCGAGGTCGGCCATGTCCGTTGGGTCGGTGGTAACGATGGTCATGCCAAGTTGATCGGCCAGAACTGCGAGGCTCGCGTCGATCACGTCGCTCGTGCCGGCGACAGCGCACCGCCGTCCTATGACCCTGGGGTCTCCGAAGGGGTAAACGGTTGTGGCCCTAACCAACATGGCCATGGGCACCTGCTTCGCCGGATCACGCCACGCCTGCGCCAGCGCCGCCTCGTTGGTGGCCGGCTGGACCCCCTCGGCCCGCATCGTTTCGACAAGGGCGAGCACGATTCTGCGTTGCGAGGGGTTGTCTAGCGCGATGAACACGCCAGCGTCGAAGATCACCGAGCGGACCAGATTTCGTCTGCCCTTGCCCGTTCATCCTCGGTCGGTGACCCCCACTCTGCGGTTGCCCAGTCGATGAACTCCTGCATGGCATCTTGCTGGGTGTCTCGCGCAGCGAGAAGTTCGAGAGCGTCTTCCACAGCTTCGCGTTCGGTTCGACGGCGAGCAGCGGTCGCGGCCAGATTGCGGAGCGCGTTCGGGCCGAGGAACATCGACTTGCGCCGCGGCTTGTCCGAGATCACATCAGGCATATGTCGAGCATACATGTATGCCTGTCGTATGTCTACCGCCGGCGACGCCCGCGTCCTCGAAGGTGCGCTGTGCCGAGTTGCGCCTGCCGCCGCAGGAGTACGTTGAAGAACTCGACAATGCCCTCTGGCCAGGCCGAACACTACGCCGCCACCAGCTGAGCGCTCCAGGGGGCGCGTGTACTTTGGGTAAAGTCGCCCCTCCGACACGTTCAGAACTCCACGCCCCTGTCACTGCTGCGGGGGCTGTTCTGATTTTGGCCCGCCGGTTCTCGTGGTCGTACAGGACCGTGAGTTGCGCCGCCTCGTAGACACGCCGCCGGTCCTCGGGGGTTGCTGAATCGAGGATCGTGACGATTCCTTGCATGCGCTCGACGATGCTCCGGATCGCTTCGCTCGTCATGCCCTGACCGGTGGTAGCCCGGCGTGGCCGAAGCTCGGCCGGGTCCCCAGCTCGGGTTCTCCTTCGCGAGGCGCACGATCAGCTGGCGCAGCACGGCGTTGTGGTGGCGAAGCACGATGAGCTCGAGGTCCTTGGAGCGCCCCGATCGCACTGCGAGTCGAGCGAGGTTGGTCAAGAGCCGATAGAGAATGCGAAACACGATGTGCCAGGGTGGCGGCATCAGCCCAGGTCAGCACCCACGCGTGACTTTCCGGGCGGCACAGGGCTGCCGTCAGGGCTTCGAGTGGCTCGCAGATCCGACCACCGAGCTCGGCAAGCTGCAGCGGGGGACCGGCGACGGGTTCTTGGAAGCCGTCGCGCCGGTGTCCAGTGCCGCGGCGATCGCGCCGAGCAGTGTTCGGTCGTGGTCAGCACCCACGCGCGAGTCTGTGAGTCCCACAGGCCCGGCTGAGCATCAGGATTCGGCGCCGCTCCCGGGCCAGGCGAGAATCGTCTCGAGGAGAGCGCCCGCGAGCGCTCGCTCCTGCTCCACGCTCCCGAGAAGCTCTGGCCCGATCTCCTTGAGGTTCACGCGGGCCGCATGGAAGACGACGATATGGAGCAGCGCTTGCCGCAGCGGGGCCTTTGCGGGTATGCGCGAACACCTCGCACTGCGCACAGCGGCCTCGATCCGCTCCACGAGGGGCAGCATTGTGTCGCGAACCGCGGCGATCCCGTGCCTTCCGGGGCCGAGGACCTCGGCGTTGAGCACGCCGAGGAGATCGTGGTGATCCGCCTCGAAGGCTGTGATCACATCGAGGACGTTTGTCAGCAGCGTACGGGGCGACTCTTCCGGCGCGAGCACCCGCAGGAGCGGCTCTTCGATGCGGCGGTAGGCACGACGCATCACCTCGTCGAAGAGGACTTCCTTCGATCCGAAGTGGTAGAGGAGCGACGGGGCTCGCATGCCGGCCGCTTCGGCCACCTGTTGCAGCGAGGTTGCGTGGTAGCCGCCATTGGCGAAGGCGTGCTCCGCGGCCGCCAGGATCCGTTCTCGCGTCGCGGCTCGATCGAGCGAGCCTCTGGGTCGCCCCACAAGACCTCCGTCGTGTTGCGGGAAATCTAACGATATTAGATAATGCTTCTGCTGCCAACCCGGCGCTCCTGGGAGGACTCCATGACCGCACAGCCCGAGAACTC
This sequence comes from Acidimicrobiales bacterium, assembly GCA_965216815.1. Taxonomy (GTDB): domain Bacteria; phylum Actinomycetota; class Acidimicrobiia; order Acidimicrobiales; family SHLQ01; genus JADFOM01. The sequence goes on from OZ244202.1 coordinate 2,741,219, forward strand.
GACCCTCGAGGCCGAGGCCCCTCTCCGAGCCGAGGACCTCCGCGAGCTCTCCCTGGACGAGCTCATGGACCTCTTCCGCAACGGCCGTGCGCCGACCTCCCTGGCCGCGATCGAGGGCGACCCGCGAGGCGTCGGCATCGGGCTGCACTTCTGGTCGCTCGGCTGGATCGATCGCTGGCTCCGAGAGCGGACGAAGGCCGAGCGCTTCCTGTGGCACGGGAAGAGCTTCCGAATGAAGACCGAGACCGAGGGCTGGGGCTTCAACCGCACCGGCCGCGGCCCGATCCTCACCGTCTTCCCCTTCAAGACCAGCCTTGGGAGCTCCGTGATCGACGGCGAGCCCTGTGTGATCATCGACTACGACGTGCCGCGGAATCCGTGGTGGGAGCGGCTCACCTGGGACGAACTGCGCGAGGTGTCACCGGGGGTGTTCCTCGGCGTGACGACGCTCCGCCTGTTCGGACGCCACCGGGTCTCCCTCTGGTTCGCCGTGGACACGACTGCGCCCGAGGATTGGGCGGGTGCCTAGGCTACGGGCTGGTTGGAATGCACGGCCAAGATGTCATCCCGTCGGACCTCGGGTTGCTCCTCGACGCCCAAGCGGGGATCGAGGCCGTGGGGCTGGCCGCCCTCCGACACAAGTGTTCCTACACGCGGTAGGCCCGGGTGGACTCGCTGGTGGCGAGTGGGGCCGAGGTAGGCCTACCTGGGTGTCAGTCGAGGTTCAGTCGCTCGACTGGCTGGCCGGTGATCTCTGCGATCAGTTCGAAGTCCTTGTCGAGGTGGAGCACAGTGAGATCGGCGAGCTCGGCTGTTGCCGCGATCAGCAGGTCGGGGATCGATGGTGCCCGGTGCTGGCCGCGGTGGGCGAGTGCCGACTGGATTTCGAGAGCACGGTCCTCGATTTTGGGAGTGAGGTACTCCACGGGCATGGACGCAGCTGGCGGTTCGGAAACGAGAGTGCGGTGATCTTCTGCCGAGCGCGCCGAGTAGCCGATCTCCAGTCGCGTGACAGTGCAAATACGGACGAGGCCTCGCTCGATGCGTTCGGCCCATTTGCTTGCGTTTGTGTCCAGGTGGAGCCGTGCGATGGCCGACTTGTCGATGAGCCACGTCGTCACGACCAGGCGCCGGACATGACAGTTGGGTCATCGATGTCCTGGGCAAGTGCTGCGATCCGTCTGAGCTGGTCGACGCTGACCGGGTTGGCGTCGACGACGCGTTCGCGCTCGAGTGCTCGGCGGAGGTACTCGGTTCGTGAGAGCCCGACTCGCTTCGCCTTGGCATCGATTGCCGCCAGCACCTCGTCGGGGACGTCTCGAATCAGGATGTCAGTCATAGCCACGTCCGATGATATCTAACGATATCACATGGCCGTGATCGTCGCCCACGGCCTTCATCGTGGAGGCCGGCACGGCGTATGGCCTGGTCAAGCAGCCAGAGGCAGCCTGATCCATCCGCTTTCGTGGTGTGGAGTTACGGTGCAAGACGCCCCTCCGACACCATCGCTAACCCCCGCTGCGACTGGGAATGGTCTGTTGTCGGGGTGGTGGTTACAGCAGCTTCGCGAGTTCACTGACCCGCTGGCAGCACTCATCGATCGCGGACGCCGGTGCGGTTGGCCAGATCAGTTCACGGACCACGGTGTCGTAGGCCACGTCCTCGGAGCAGCCGTCGAGACCATCTGCCCCGAACACACCGACAAGCTCTGAAACCGCGGCTGCATCCAGACCGACGCTTTCGCAATGCTCGAACTGTAGGCGAGGGGAGGATCGCTACCGCAGCAAGCAGCTCCGACACCGCAGACTTTCGTTGATATCCCTGGGCTCCCGAGCCCGGGGATTCACTGTTTGTGTCGCCTGTCGGGGATTCGGCCGGACTCGCGAGCGGGTCGTCGTGAACGTTGTAGAGCGCGCCCTCGGTGCCGTCGTACTGGATCTCGATGGGGGTGAGGAACTGCTCGAGCTGGTCCTTGGGGATCATCGGGTTCTTCTCGAGGCCGGTGGGCTGGCCGCCTGTCGACGGTTCGTACGCGGTGCAGAGCCATCCGTCCAGGTAGATGGAACGGCATGTGCGTCTTCGCGTTGATCTCGCGGCCCATGTCGTGGGTGAGTGTCTGCAGGTCGAGCCGCGCCACTCCGACCTCACGGTTGTCGAATCCCTCCCAGTACGCGAGCCAGTGAGCGGGCTTATCGGCCAGCACGCGGGCGATGGCCTCGTCGCTCCCCGGATGGCCGGGCGGTAGGTCGAGGTCCTGCCACCGCACACGTCCGAGCTCGGATGCGGGCGGGTCCCAGGGATGGTGTGGGTCGGGAAGCTCAGCCAGATTTCCGGCCGCGGCGTACGGCCGCTACGGCGACCAGGTCACCGAGACGAACAGGGTCCACCATGGCCGACTGGAGCTCAGTCATCGGCGGGGCTGAAGTCGGGGAGGTCGGCGGGGGTGACCATAGGGGCTTCGAGGTGGTCGTGGCCGATTGCCGACGCCGCCGAATCGAGGCCGGCGAGCAGCGCTCGGTAGACGTCGTTGGCCCACGCCTGCTTGTCGTCGGATGCATCCATGTCCTCCCAGGCCAAGACCTGTTTCGCGACCCAGCGGCTCCAGTCTCGGACGGCGAGGCGGGTGAAGACGGGGAGAGTAGCGACCAGGGCCGAGACATGGGCGTGTTCCGGGAACCGAAACCCGCTGTCGAGCCAGTCGGCGATCGCCTCGCGGTGCGCGGCGAGACTGTCGATGGCCAGGTCGCTGCTGGCAGCGAGCGCGGCGAGAAGATCGGACGGTTCTACGGTGTCGGCGAATGACACCCGTAGTGCGATCTCTGCCTCGAGCTCTGGAGGGGCGCTCGGCCGGCGGACCCAGTCCCTCAGCGCGGCTTCGCCGTCGTCGGTGATGGCATAGATGGTGCGGTGCCGGCCAGCTGGTGCAGGTTCGGCTTCAGCTAAGCCATGAGCTACCAGCTTCTTGGGTTCCTCGTAGAGCTTGGATCGAGCGCGGGGCCAGAACGCGGCGATGGCGCTGTGTTGCATGACCGCGGCCAATTCGGACGCGCTCATCGAGCGGCGGTGGAGTAGCCCGAGGATTGCGAACGACGTCGTTGTGAGCGTCGGGAGCCGAGACGTCTGGTCGTCGGAGGGATCGTTACGCATAGCCACTTGACATTAGTCCCTTTGGGACTTAATGTAAATCCCAAAGGGACTAGGGGGCCAATGCTCGAGAAGACACCACAGATCGATACTCTCGTCGAGCTGGTTGGCCGGCTCGACTGGACAGCCGAACAGCTGGCCGAGCATCGCACCGAACGGCTCCGCGAGACCCTTGTCCACGCTGCTGCGCACTCGCGGTTCTGGAAACAGCGGCTAGCCGGTCTCGATCTCGAGAGGGCCACAGTCGACGATCTCACCCAGGTTCCGGTACTCACCAAGGCCGAGCTGATGGCGCGATGGGACGACATCGTCACCGTTCCCGGCCTCACCCTCGATCGGTGCCAACGACATCTAGCCGACCTCCCCGACCGACCCACCCTTTCCGATTTCGAACTGGAAGGGCACGTGGTGCAGTCCACCGGCGGAACGAGCGGCACCCAGGCCGTAATTGTGAACGAGCCTCAACAACACGATCTGGGCGTCCTCGCCTTTCGTCGATGGCCGATTCGTCGGGCCATCGCGCTTGGCGCGTCCCCCGACCCCGAGATCGTCATCGCCTCGGTGACCGGCGACTCTCCACGCCACTACGGCGGAGCATTGGCTGTGACCCAAGGGATCCACCAGGTGCCGGTCGGCCTACCGGTCGACACTCAATGTCACATGCTCGAATCGATCCAACCCAAGGTGTTGATGGGGTATCCCTCGGTACTCAGCCGACTCGCGGTCGCGGCTCTCGACGGTCACCTCGACATCGAGCCCGTCAGCGTGTCGAGCGCCGGGGAGTGCCTGACCTCCGCGATCCGAGCGTCGATTACAACCGCTTGGCCCCAGGCTGGGATCTTCGATGCCTACGGCAGCACCGAGTGTGGGATGTTCGCCAGCTCCAGCGGAGGCGACGACCCGGCGCTCTATGTCAACGACGATCTCTACGTGCTCGAGTCGCTCGACGAGCACGGGAACCCGGTCACCGGTGATGCCGTCGGCGCGGCGGTGGCCGTCACGTGCCTGGAAGCGAGAGCACTTCCCTTGATCCGCTACGAGCTCTCCGATCGTGTCTCGTTCTGTACCGAGCCCTCACCCGAAGGCCTCGCGTTCACGCGCATCAATCCTCCGGGTGGAAGGGTGTCGGACTGGCTTCGCTGGGGCGACATCGAGATACACCCCTACGCCTTCGCCACTCCCCTGACCGACGACCCCGGCGTAGAGCTCTATCAGGTGCGCCAGACGGACTCGGGAGCCGACATCCTCGTCACAGAGACCGCCGGCGCCAGCTACGATGAAGAACAGCTCCTCACCGAGATCGGAGCAGCCCTCCGAACAGCGGGGCTCGATTCGCCGGAGCTATCGATCACTAGGGTCGACAGCATCGAGCGCGTTGGCGAAGGCAGGAAGCACCGCGTCTTCGTCCCGCTCGCCTGACCGTCCAACAACGCCACATGGGAAAGGGAGCCCAGTGTTCGAGGGAATCTGCAACGAGGACGAGACCTACAACTTCGAGATCCTGCGCGCGCTGTCGCATATCCCCGGTGGGGGTGGCGACACAGCCGAGGTGCTTTCAGTCGCGCAGAGAATCGTGGCCGGCGACGACGATTCCTGGTTCAGCGAGTGGCAGGAAACGGCCTCTGCGGTGGCCGAGCTCGCCGCTGGTACCAGCGATCCGACCAGCCGGGGGCTCGCCGAGCTTCGGGCCAGCAACTACTGGCGCACGGCGGAGTTCTTCCTTCACGGGGACGATGAGCGTCTGCTTCCCACCTTCCGCGCGTCGGTGGACTGCTTTCGATCGGGCCTCGAGACCCTGGGTGTCGAGGCCGAGTACCTCGACGTCGCGTATGACCCGGTTCCGTTGAGCGCAACGTGGTATCCCGCGCCACGGTCGAACGAAGGTCCAGTGCTGATGATCGGGGGCGGATACGACTCGACCGAGGAGGAGTTGTGGTTCGCGTTCGTAGCAGCAGCCCGCGATCGAGGGTACGACTGCGCGACATACTCTGGCCCCGGCCAGGGCGCCGTGATCCGCGAGCGTGGTCTGCCGCTGACTTACGAGTGGGAGAAGCCCGTCGCAGCGGTTCTCGACACGATCGCCGACCGGGTCGGCGGCCGGCCGATCGTGCTGATCGGCTGGAGTCTTGGAGGCTTCCTCGCCCCTCGCGCCGCGGCGTTCGATCCCCGAATCGACGCTGTGGTTGCTCACAACGTCTTCTTCGACTTCTACGACGCTGTGGTCCCCGACCCAGCCATGAGGGCACAACTCGAGGCAGGAGAACGTGAAGCGGTGAACGCTCTTGCGGCTGAGGTCATGCGTGACGTCACACAAGTCAGGTGGGCGCTGAACCACGGATGCTGGGTACTCGAATGCGACACGCCGTTCGATTGTCTGAGGCGCCTTCCCGACTTCAGTCTCAAGGGTGTGGCCAACAAGGTCACATGTGATGTCTTCGTGACCGCAGGCGCGGAGGATCACTTCGTGCCGCTGTCTCAGCTCAACGAGTTCGAACAAGCACTCACGAACGCCCGAAGCGTCTCGTCGCACATCTACGACGAACGGTTCGGAGGCGGAACGCACTGTCAGCTCGGTGCCACTCACCTCTGGCAGCGGGACCTGTTCGACTGGCTGCCGACCCTTCCGCGCAACACCGAGAGCTGACTCGACAACGCGACGTCGGCAGTCATGCGAAGAGGGCCTCGCAGCCGGTGCCCACGAGAACGGCATCGACGCGAGTGCGATCGTCCGCCTCGAGGTCGGCGTAGGCCTCTCGGAGCCACTGGAGGCACTTGCCCTGGTATTTGAAAGGACCCTGGCGATACTCGGCACCGTCGATGTCGCACACGACTTCGTCTGCGCCAGACATCAGGGCTTCGTCGTTGGCCAGCATGAACGGGGCGTAGGTCCGGCCTGCCTCGACCAGGAGCGCGCGGACGGTCTCTTCGAGCTCGTCGAGCGCCGACCAGCCCGCGTTGTCGTCGACGGACCACCACGCCAGGTCGTCGACCCGCTCGATCCAGTTGACCGCACGCGGCGCCCGTTCGACGGCGATCGCCATGGGCGTGGGATCCCACCACAGCAAGGGCTTGAGCTGTCCGTAGATCGCGAAGTCGGTCCGCCCCGGCCGGTCACCAAACAAGAAGTCGCGTCGGGCGAGATGGGCCTGGAGGATGTCGAGCAGCTTCCGATACGAATCCTCAATGATCGGCGCGTTGGCGGTTGTAGAGCCAACGAGCGCTCGGCGACCGACCTGGCGCTCGATGATGAAATCGTGCGCGGCGGCGTGTGCGTCGTCTGAAAGCTGGAGGTCCTGGTCGAGAGGCAGCAGCTGCCCGGCCTTCTCGATGTCGGGGTCATAGGTCCAGCGGTAGTGATACATCGCCTTGGTCACCCACTCGTCGGCGAAGTCCTCGAGCAGGAAATCGATGAACGCGACAGCCGGGTCGGTCGGCACCAGGCTGCGGTCGTGGTGCTCGTGTTCGAGTCGGGTGATCTGGGGCGACGAGTCGACCATGACGTCGCGGTAGCCACCGGCGCCGTCGGGCCAGGCGAGCACCGGGATGACCGGCACCGGCGGTGTGGGCAGGTCATCCCATCGGGAGTTTCGCAACACCCAACGATGCGGGATCCGGCGGTATCGCAGAACCGCCCGCATCTTCAGGCTGTACGGCGAGCTGAACGCGCCACCGATGACCAGGGGAGGGTCGACTGGATTGCTCATGGGGTTGGCTCCTCGAACAGCATGGCGGTCGAGACTACTCCCGCGTTCGTCAGATATGCCAGTGTTACTAGCAATAGATCCTTGGTCGGGTCGAACTTGGCGGAAACGACACCAAACGACACCTGCCCGGACCAGGTAACGGTTTCACCGGGCCGCTGACGCGTCGGGTGGACGCAATGGGCGGCTTGGAGAAGAGGGTTTGGTGTCAGCTTCGACCTTCGGGTCGGCCTGCGAAGATGTAGGCCCGATCGGTCGGGGCTTCGACGGAGTCGGAGTAAGGGCGACGTTGGATCACTTCGACGACCTCGAAGCCCACGACCTGGAGCTGGGCCTGGATGTCCTCGGGGTCGAAGAAGTGGAAGGCGAGGCGAACTCGTTGGCCGAGGAACTCCTCGACATGCCTCGTTTCGTCGCCGACGTGGAAGCTGATCAACAACCAGCCCCCGGGCCGGAGGATGCGTCTCATCTCGGTGAAGGCTTGGGGGTGGTCGGCGGGTGGCAGGTTGACTATGGAGTAGTACGACGCGACTCCGCCGAAGGTGCCCGAATCGACGTTCGAGAGGTTGAGCATGTCTCCTACCTGGAAGTCGATGTCAGGGTGGCTTTCGGTTGCTTGGTGCACCATCTCCGAGGACAGGTCGATCCCCGAAGCCGAATAGCCGAGGTCGTCGATGTAGGCGGCGACTTGGCCGGGGCCGCATCCGAGATCACAGATCGGTCCGACCGGAGCGGCTCGCTCAGCGAACCGGTCGAGGATCTTGCGATCGAACGGCTTGGTGTCCAGTTCGCTGCCGAACCGTTTGGAGTAGGCCTCCGCGACTTCGTCCCAGCCGAAAAGGTCGTCGTCCACGCAACCAAGTTTGCACCAACCACGGCCCACGAGACGAGAGTTACTACACGGGCGGCTCGCTATGTCGCCGGCGAACTTCGTGGCAGAGTGCAAGTGCGTCGCGATTGGAGCGGTTTCATCCGCCGAGAGAGCGAAGGTATCGATCAGCCTCTTCGATCTGGTGCTCAGGGAAGACGCGCAGACCCTCATCGTGCAACAGCTGGGCCGTCACACCCTTGCCCGCCACGGTGCCGCCCGTGAATGTGCCGTCATAGGTGTAGGTCGTGCCACACGATGGACTCCCATCGGTCAGGACCGCCATGACACACCCCTCGCTTGCGGCTCGCCGCGCGGCCAACCGCGCACCTTCGACGAACATCTCGGTCACGTCGGTGCCGTTGTCCTCCTCGACTCGCCCCCTGCCGCGCAGCACGACTGGCGCAGTGGTGCCGACGAGCTCCGCTGGAGCGCGAGGTGTCGGGAAGCCTGCCGCGAATTCGGGGCAGAAGGGCACTAGTCGCCCTCCGTCCAGCCAGCGGTCCCAGATCGCAGATTCCACCGTTACGTTGGTCTCGTTGAACCGGATCGGCGGGCCATTGAGGCACCCGCTCACCAGAATCTTTCGCATCTGCGGACTCCCCTGTCTGGTCCGGCAACTGCTCGCGGCAGAGTGTAAGCCTGGATACACCGTTTCTAGCCGTGTACATCGCCCCTCCGGAAGGCCGTTCAAGCCACGGAGGCTCTTGGCAACCGTCACGCCTCTTGACCGTCGATGAAAGCGCCTCGGTGGCGCCCAACGTGTGACGTTTCGAGCAAGGCGAGAAACTCAAAGGCCCCGGAACGGGCCCGCCCGCCTGGAAGGCAGTGATGCGAAGCCTGGACCACGCGCATCAACCTATTTCGGTGGATCCAGGCTAAGGCCGGCGGAGGGTGAATTCTCGGGTGCCCGGCGGGCGGCGATGTGCGGTCCAGCAAAAGCGTTGTTGCGTTCACCCAGAGCCTGGGTACTCGAAGTTGACGACCCGGTGTTCGATGCCGAGCTCCTCGGCCCACCGGTGCGTTGGCGCCCTCCCAGTCGCGTTGCCTCTCGTTCGCCGAGCCGCTTCGATAGGTAACGCTGGGAGCTACTCGGTTCGAGGCGGTGAACCGCATGGAGGAGGAGAAATGCCGAAGTTGCTGGAAGCCGAGGCGCTCGACAAGTCGTTCCGTTCCGGGGATGTGGAGCGGCCCGTCCTTCGAAGCCTGTCTCTCGACGTCGACGACGGCGAGTGGGTGGCAGCGATGGGACCGAGCGGCTGCGGCAAGTCGACGATGCTGCACTTGCTGGGCGGTCTCGATCTTCCCGATTCAGGCTCGATTCGCATCCACGACGAAGAGCTGACTGCGCTCGACGCAGCCGGACGGGCACGACTGCGTCGCCGACGGGTCGGCTTCGTGTTCCAGCAGTACAACCTGATTCCGCACCTCGACGTGTCGGCCAACGTCGAGCTCCCGCAGCGACTGATCGGCACACGGCGGCGCACTGCCCGGGAGCGTGCCGCAGAACTTCTCGGCACCCTTGGGCTCGGCGACCATCTCCGGGCCATGCCGGGGACACTGTCGGGAGGGGAGCAACAGCGGGTGGCCATCGCTCGTTCGATCGCCAACCGGCCCGACCTGTTGCTGGCCGACGAGCCGACCGGCGCGCTCGACAGTGCTGCTGCGGAGCTCGTGTTGGAGGTGCTGCGAGACCAGCACCGATCAGGACAGACCATCCTCATGGTCACCCACGACCGTGACGTAGCGCTGGCCGCGGACCGGATCATCAACATTCTCGACGGGCAGATCGTCCGCACCGAAACGCCGACAGAGGAAGACGCGAGGTGAGCTCGAGCATAGCGGTTCTCGTGGGTGCCGGTCTGCGCGGTCGCCGCAAGGGTGGGTTGGTCGCAACCTTCGCCGTGCTGGTGCTCGCCGCGGTCGCCATGGCCATCGGGCTGGTCGTGGCCCGTCAGGGGGCGCCGTTGCTCGACGAGGTGGCCGACGATGCTGACGTGGCACATCTCGTGCTCTACGGAGAACCCGACGCCGTCACCGCCGCATCCAACGAACCCGATGTCGTCGATTCGTCAGGACCGTTCTCGGCGGTCTCGGGGATCGAACTGGTCGTGTCGAGTGGAGTCGTCCCCATCGAAGCAACTGCGCTCGACTCGCCCGACATCGCGGTCAACCGAGCCCCGATGCGCGGCGGCCGGTGGACGACGGCTCCCGACGAGGTAGTGCTCGATCACAGCCTCTCGTCTGATCTCGGAATCGACATCGGCGACGAGCTCACCCTGCAACTCGCCGAGACGCAGGTCACCTATGCGGTAGTCGGAACCGCGGTTGGACTGACCGATTGCTTCTATCCGCAATGCGAACCGGGCCGCGTCTGGGTCACCGAGTCCGGTCTTGACCGATTCGACGCCGCCAGCAGCGTCTACTCCGTCGGGTACCTCCGCTTCGCCGACGCCGCCGAGGCCGACCCGTTCGTCGAGCAACAGGCCGCGGCCGGCACAGACGGAATCGAAGGCACGAATTCGTGGGTCGACACGCGGGGAGACTTCCTCATTCTCGACACCGTCTTCGGTTCGTTCGTCGCCGCCTTCGGAGGGTTCGTATTGGTGGTGGCGGCAGTCATCATCGCCGGCTCGACGGCCATGCGGATCGTCAGCCAGCGGCGCAACATCGCCCTCATGGGCGCCATCGGCTCGACTCCCCGTCAAGTCATGGTGTCGCTGGTGCTCGAGAACCTAGCGCTCGGAGCAGTTGCAGCATTGTTGGGTTGGTTCTTGGCCGGGTTCCTCGTGCCGACATTCCAGCTGGGCATCGGCCGAACCCTGGGTCCGCAGGATCCGAGTTGGTCATTGTTCGCGCTGGTCGCCTGCGTCGGCGTCATCGCGATTCTGTTGGGACTGGCAACGCTCGTGCCTTCGCGCTCCGCAGCTCGCCGCCCTGTCACCGACGTGTTGCGAGACGTGCCTCCGGGGCGGGTGAGCTGGTTCAACCGCCGTGTCAGCCAGGTGCCTGGGCGGCTCTCGATGCTCGGAGCGTTGGAGGCGGCGAGTCAGCCTGTTCGCGGCGCACTGGCCGCTCTCGCGATAGGCGTTGCGGTGATCGGAACGCTGGTGTCGGTCGGTCTCATCTCGGGGATCGATCTGGTGACCACCGAAACCGAACGGGCGGGTGATCCGTGGGACGTGGCGCTCATCGCACCGGAGGTAGACCCCGAAATAGTCGACAGCGCTCTGTCGTCAAGCGACGACGTCGAGAGCTGGTTCAGCGAGGTCCCGCGGCGCAGCACCTATCGCGACGGCGCTTTCCTGTCGGTCGCGACGGGCGGCGATCCCGACGCTGCAGCCTACGACATCGCTGAAGGGCGCGGCTTGACAGCACCCGGCGAGGCGATCGTCGGCTACGGGTTCATGCAGCGCTTCGACGTCGATGTGGGCGACCATGTCGATTTCTTGGCCGGAACGGCACCGATCAGCGTCGAGGTCGTCGGTTGGTATCGCGACACCGAAGACAGCGGCGAGGTCCTTCGCTATCGGATCGATGACCTACTCGACGTAGAACCCGGTGTCGGTCCAGAAATCCACCGGGTCTCTCTGGCGCCGGGCTCCGACGTCGGCGACGGAGCTACGGCACTGGCCGACACCCTCGGTCCCGAGGTTCGCGCCGAGGTTCTCGACAGCGGCCGCGACGACATGGAGCCCGTGATGGTGGTCCTTCGCTCGGTGGCGCTGGTGCTCTTCGTAACCGCGGGGGTCAACCTGCTCTCGACGTTGTTGACTTCGAGTCGCGAGTCGGCACGCCGCATCGGTGTGGCGAAGGCCATCGGTTTCACGCCCCGCCAGCTCATCGCCCAGGGTGCCGTGGCCGGCGCGGCGCTCGGTGTCATCGCAGTCGCGATCGGCATTCCGATCGGGTTGTTGGCGTTTCGGGTTCTCGCGGACGCGGTGAGCAGCGGCGTCGGGGTCGGGCCAGGGTGGCTGCCCATCCCCGGCGTTGGAACCCTGGCGGTCGTCGCGTTGTTGACCATCGGTCTGTCGGCTGCTGCAGGAGCGCTTGCTGAACGACGCATGGCAACCCGTCCCACCGCCGAACTGGTGCGTCACATCTGAGCTGTTGTCTGAATGGCGAGCAAGGCTTGCATTCGTGAGTGGTCGGATACGACCGTGTCGGAATTGTGCCGAAGTGCCGAAGCGGCCGCTTTCTCAGCAGCCGGTCGCGGCTTGAAGCGTGCGGCACGCCTCGGCCATGCGGGCAGCGGGGAGGGCTGTCACCTTGCGGCGGAAGGTGTTCCTGGGAATCGTGTGAATGTTGTCGAAGTTGATGACGCTGTCGGTCGGGACGCCGTCGGCCCGCGTCAATTCGAGTTCGGAAACGAGCCCTCGCCGAGTCCGTGTCAGCGCTGCCACAACGATGGACCCAATCCGATCGGCGACAGGATCGCGGGTCAAGACCAGCACTGGTCGATCGCCGCCTGGGGTCGCGGCGAACCAGATCTCACCCCTTTGCATCGGTCGTCCAATCTGACCAGTCTTCGGCGGGGCCCCAGTCAGCGATCTCATGTAAGGCCTGTTCGCCGGCCTCGAGCGGTGACGCAACCCAACGTTCGGCGTCACCCTCAGATGCCAGTTGGTTGAGGTGGCGGCGTAAGGCTTCGCGCAGCAGCTCCGATCGGTCGATGCCGAGCGCCTCGGCCCATCGCTGAGCTTCTTCGGCGTCGCCATCGTCAACCCGGAAACTGAGCATCGTCATACAAATACTCTAGCGTGTATGACGCTTGTTGTCGAATTGCACCGTACTCACATACGTGACGTGGTCAGGCTCGTACTGCGAACGTCGTGCGTTGTGATGGTGGTACCGTGCCGAATGGATGACCACGAGTGTGCGGCGATCGAGCGCGAGTGCGAGCGGCTCGTCATGCGGTATTGCCATTTCGTTGATCAGGGCGAGGCTGCACGCATGCCCGAACTGTTTACCGACGGCGGGATCTGCCACTTGCCGGGCATTCGGATGGTCGGGCACGACGAGATTCTGGACTGGATGACCGCGCGTCAAAAGCGGTCGGACCTCCGCTCCCGTCATGTGTGCTCGACTTTTCTCTGCGACGTGATCGACGAGGATCACGCAACCGGGGTGGTCTACCTCACCTTGTTCAGGAGCGAGGGCGCCGACGACGACGGGCCCGTGGGTATGAGCGGGCCCAGTCTGGTCGGCGAATATCGCGACGACTTCGTTCGCACCCAGAACGGTTGGCGGATCAGTGATCGCGAGCTGATTGTTTCGTTCGTGAGGGAGGACTCATGAGAGTCGATGGAGGCGCCGGTGTCAGCCGAACTCGACGAAGTTGGGCTCGTCATCTGCAGCGTCGGGGTCGAGCACCCAGAGGCGCAGGTCGTCGAGGGCGTCGTATTTGCCGTCACCGAGTGTGCCGATACCCGTGCCCGGTAGTGCGACCTCGCCGAGGGTCTCGAGCGCCTCGCCGAACGTCTCGTTGTTGAGGTTTGTCTCCCGCGGCTTCAGCAATAGCGCTGAACACGCTGAGTGCTCGACAGGCGATCCGAAGGGATCACGGGCCGCCACGTCGGCGATGGCGTCGTCGCATTTTTCATCGCCGAGAACTTCGGCTCGGAAGCCGCCGCGGCGGCAGGTGCGATCTCTGCGGCTCGGGCCCTGACCGAGGCGATGTCTGAGGTAGCGCTTCGAAGTGATCTCACCCCCGATGACCTCACGATGCGATTCGGTCTCCACTGGGGTTCGACTATGTACATCGGACTGATCTCGTCGGTCGGGCGCACCGAGGTCACCGCACGTGGAGACGATGTGAACGAATGTGCCCGCATCGAAGCGTGCGCGACTGGAGGTCGGACGCTGGCGTCCAAGTCGCTCATCGAACGCCTGACACCCGAATCGGCCGCCGATCTCGGCGTTGACACGAATCGGATCGACTACACGCAACTCGGCGACCTATCGACTGCGACGGACAAGGCCCGTCGTGATGCGCCATTCATCGCGGTCTGCGAGCTGTAGGCACTGCGGGAAAGGCGGCTCAGGCGCCGGTGATAGTGCGTATACGGCGTTCGAGGTTGGGGTCGACGACCGAGTTGGGGTCGCGGAGGCGGCCGAGCTCGTCGTGGACGCCGACGAGGGCGGCGTAGAGGGGTGGGCAGGTGGGGCAGCTGGCAAGGTGGGTCTCGACCAAGGCGGCGGTTGGGGAGTCGAGGTCGCCGTTGAGGTAGTCGCTGACGTGTTCGCGGGCGTCCCAGCAGGGCATGGGAACTCCTTTCGTGGCGACCCGTCGTTGGTGGCCGGCGGCGAGGGCGTTGACCATGGTCATGCGCCCTCGCCGGAGGCGTTGTTTGGCGGCGGGGAGGGAGATGTCGTGGATCTCGGCGATGTCGACAACGCGGAGGCCCTCGATGTCGTGGAGTACGACGGCGGAGCGGTAGATGTAAGGGAGCCGGGCCAGGGCATCGAGGAGCTCGGCTCGGGTGGCGGCGCTTTGGACGACCGCTTCGGCGTCGACGGTGTAGGAGTCGTCGCGCCAGTTGTCTTCGACTTCGTCGACGAGCATTTCGTGTTGAGCGCGGCGGGCGCGGTCGATGATGAGGTTGTGTGCAATACGGATCAGCCAGTGACCCATGGGGGCCTCGTGGCGGTACTGGTGGCGCCGTTCGAGGGCCCGGACGATGGTGTCTTGCATGGTGTCGGCGGCGAGGTCGGGGTCGTTGGTGACCCCGAGGGCGTAGCGGTAGAGGGTGTCGAGGTGCTGGTCCAGCTCCTCGGGTAGGAACGTCACGGTTCTATTCAACCGGACGAGGCCGAACAGGGCCCGCAAGCCCTGACCGGCGCCGCTGGATGCGACGCCGCCCAGGCCTTGATGACGACGGCTCTGTGTCGTGGCTCGATTGCCGTGTGGGGCTGACCGGCGACGGGGTCCACGTCACCGAGCTGGGGCCTCGTCGCGCGCCTTGTTGGTACAGAAGCCCAACAGGGAGTACAGCGGGCACCAGCCGGACAGGCCGGTCAGGAGCGGCACGAGGGCGACGACGCCGACGATCACTCCAGCGGTGCCCTCCATGACCCCGAATCCGATGATCAGCAGGGCCACTCCCAGCACGACCCGCAACAGCCGATCCCAACCTGCTTCGTTAACCATGACATCTCCCTCTTCTGTGGTCTCGGACCCGATTTCGGGCCCTCTCACCAGGTAGACGGATCGGCATGCCCGAGGGATACAGGGTTTCTCGCTGCCATGCGAGATGCGTCCCGTCAGTCGTCGTGTTCTTCACGGATCTCGTGTTGGGGGCCGCTCGCCCACCAGGCATCAACGCGCGATCGGTGGTGGTCGGCTCGGAATTCCACTTTCAACCCGGGAGACTCTGGTTCGATGCCGACCTCGAACGCCGGGTTTGGTGTTGCCCAAAGAACCTCGACTCCCGCTGGCGTGAACGAGATCGCGGTCCTGCCGCCCACCAGGTTGAACGTGATCGTCTGGGCCGACGTCGCCGTTGAAGTGGGTGGAGCGGTGGTCGACGTCGGCGAAGCGGTCGTGGGGGTCGTTGGTGCTGGCGCGGGCGAGCCGGGTGCGGCCGTCGTGGGTGATGGAGCAGGCGCGGGCGAGGTCGGAGCCGGCTGGGGCGAGGGCGATTCGATCGGGGCCGCGGTGGACGTTGCGGTCGCCCTGTTGTCCTCGAGGGTGAGAGTTGCAGTCGGATCGAGATCCGGGGCGGAGCTGGGCGTTGGGGTCGCCTTCGGAGGCGTCACCGTGCTCTGGGCCGTGGGCCTGTTGACCGGGCCGGCCGCGGTGATCTCGTCGTTGGCGGGTGCAGGGTCGATGAGTTCGTCGTCGACCACCGATACGCCGGTCCAGGCCACTGCGACGGCGGCGGCGCTGCCCGCCAGCCACATCAGGAGGAAACCGATTGTCTTCATCACGGGTTCCAGTGTGCCCAAGCTTCTTGCTCCGGCGATTGAACGCTGCCCTAAAAGACTCCTAAACGCCTCGCGGGTGGCTCGAGGTCACGTACGGTCGTTCGGTATGGCCTCGGTGTTCGTGGTCGAGGACGACCTCCAGATTCGTGAGCTCGCGGTACGGGCGTTGGCCGACGCCGGTCATGTAGTGCGGGCCGAGGCTGCGGCGATGCCGGCGCTTCAGGGCATCGTCGACTCGGCCCCCGAGGTCGTCGTACTCGACCTCGGGCTGCCCGACATGGACGGCGGCGACCTGTTGCGGATGATCCGGGCGGTGTCGGATGTGCCGGTGATCATCGCGACGGCCCGGGATGACGACGCGGAGATCGTTCGTCTACTCGATGCCGGAGCCGACGAGTATGTGGTGAAGCCTTTCTCGGGAGCGGAGTTGGAGGCGAGGGTTCGGGCGTTGTTGCGTCGATCTCAGATGGGCGGTCAGGCACGGACGCTTTCGGTGGGAGGCATTCGGATCGATCTGCGTGCGCGAACGGTCGAGATCGACGGGGCCGAGGTGGTCTTCAACCGCAAGGAGTTCGATCTTCTGTCGTACTTGGTGGCACATGCCGGCGCGGTTGTGCCGCGTGAGGAGCTTTACGCCGAGGTGTGGCGGGAGCCGTATGGAGGTGCCGACAAGACGATCGATGTGCATCTGTCGTGGTTGCGACGAAAGCTGGGTGAAAGCGCCGCTGAGCCCCGGTATCTCCACACGGTTCGTGGCGTGGGCGTGAAGCTGGTCGACCCGACGGCATGAGACGCCGCCTCGTCCTGGTGTTCCTGGCGGTCTCGACATTGGTGGCGACCGCCTTCGTGGTGCCGCTGGGCTTTCTCGTTCGCCGCACGGCTGAGGACCGCGCGATCGATGCAGCGCGTGCCGATGCAGCGGCGGTTGTGCCTGCGTTGGTGTCGGATGGGTCGAGGGCGCAGATCGAGTCGGCGGTCGGGGCGACCGAATCGGGTCGGGACGGCCGTATGACGGTGATGACGAGCCATGGCTGGATGATCGGACCCGAGATCGTCGCCTCTGGACGGGTCGACGCGGCTCTGACGTCAGGTGCCTCGGGAATTGGGGACGTGGCAGGGGGAGTCGAGGTCGTGGCGGCGGTAGCGTCGGGACCCGGGGAGTTGTCGGCGGTGCGCGTGTTCGTAGCAGATGGTGAGCTACGGAGTGGGCAATGGCGGGCGTGGGCGGTGCTGGCCGGTGTGGGTTTCGTGTTGGTGGGTATCTCGGTCGTGGTTGCCGATCGGCTGGCCCGCAGTGTGGTGCGACCAACCCAGGACTTGGCGTCGGCGGCGCGGCGGCTGGGCGATGGCGACTTGGCCGCCACCGTCGATCCCGCTGGTCCCGACGAGCTCATCGAGTTGGGTGGGGCGTTCAATGACCTCGGGGCGAGGGTTTCGTCGATGTTGACTCGCGAGCGCGAGCTCGTGGCCGAGTTGTCCCATCGGATGCGGACGCCCTTGACGAAGCTGCGGATGCGACTCGACCAGGTGTCGGATGCCGAGTTGGCTGAAGCGCTTCGAGCGGATGTCGACGATGTCACCGACGTTGTGAACGATGTCATTCGTGAGGCACGAGGAACGCTGGCCGACGCATCGTGGTGTGATTTGGCCGACGTAGTGGTCGAGCGGGCCGAGTTCTGGAGTGTTCTGGCCGAGGATCAGGGTCGCCGATGGCGCTTCGAGCGTAGCGGAGGCGAGATTCCGGTGGCGGTGGCCCGCCCCGAGCTGGTCGCGGCGGTCGATGTCTTGTTGGAGAACGTGTTCACGCACACACCTGAAGCCACACCGTTGACCATCGGGTTCGCCGCCGCCGATGGGAACGCGCAGGTCTGGGTCGCTGACGGTGGCGATGGGATCGAGCCCGACGCGGTATCGCGAGGCGCGTCTTCGGCGGGGTCGACCGGTCTGGGCTTGGACATCGCTAGGCGAACCGTCGAGCAAGCCGGAGGGTCGCTCGAGACCGGAATCAGTGATCTAGGCGGAGCCATGGTCGTGTTGTCGTTGCCGATTGCCGCCCGCCCGCCCAACTAGCAGGGGCAGCAGCGGCGCACTCTCGTCAGCAGCCAATCGTGGCTTGGCCGAGTAGCTCGGGAACGAGCGCTCGGCTGCGGCTGCGAAAACGGTAGATGCACGCGAGCCGGAACCAGGTGTGTGCGGCGGCGGATTCGGCGCGGTCCTCGTTCAGGGCCCGGTGCTCTCTGTAGCTCTCGAGGAGGCGTGACGCCAGGCGTTGGCCGAACGCAATGGGCTTGGAACTCTGCAGGGCGCGGAGTTGCAGATGGACTGCGAGGTTGACGATGTCGTCTTCTGGCACGCCGGTCGCCACGCTGTCGAGATCGATGACACCGAAACCGCCAGGCGCGTGGAAGACGTTCTTGTCGTGGAGGTCGCCGTGGGTGACGCTCGTGACACACTCGGGCAGCGGAGGGAGCCGCTCTGCAGGGGCGGAGAGCATGGCGGCAGCCTCGGGGTCGGCTCGGCCGACGGTGTCGACCCAGGCCTGGGGATCGTCGGTGGTTCGGCTGGGAAGGTGTCGGGGACCTCCGACGTCGTGGAACGCGGCGATCCCCGACGCAATCTCGTAGATGGCCTCGTCGAGGGCGGCCTTAGGCGCCCGGTCGCGGAGGAGCTGGTGCAGCGACGTCCCACCGACTGGTTTCAGCTCGATCGCTCCAGTGGGGTCGACACGGATGATCCCGGGGGTTTCGCCGTGGCTGAAGTGGCCGCTGAACCACCGGTGAGTTGAGACCAGCCCGTTGAGGCGTTTCGGTCGGACGACCTTGATGTAGCTCGCGGGGGTGGCGATGACGGCTCGGCGGCCGACTCGGTAGCCGACGAGATTTCCGCGCTCGAGTGAGGGGCCGAGTGCCGGGAGGTCGGGGTCTCTCGCGGGGTCGACCCGGGAGAACACGCCCGTGTCGGGGTCGTGTGTTCCCCATCTGCCGTGTTCGCCTTTGAGGGTCCATGCTCCGCGATGCCGTGGGTATGCGGTCGGCCAAACTGCGGCCTCGGGCTCCTGCGGTGTTGTGATCGTCATGGGGTGGGCGCTCGGTGTCGCTGCAGTTGGTGTTGGGCGGATTCGAGCAGTTGGGTGCTGGTGTGTCGCCAGCCGGTCTCGAGCTGCCGGATGACCAGGAGCGCTTGTTCGACGAGCCCGAGTGCGGTGTGCCATGCGAGCTCGGTTTCGGGAAGGTCGCCGACGCTGGACTGGTAGTGATCTGCCACAGAGCGGGCGTGGTCGGCGGCGTCGGGCGACCATCCGGGTCGGCGGATGCCGAGCGCGATGGCGTGGGCGTTGAGGAGCCCGAGATCGATTGCCGCTGGGCCGATGGCGACGCGTTCCAGGTCTATGAACGAGATTTGGTCACTCGACACGAGAATGTTCTTGGTGTGAAGGTCGCCGTGGAGCAGCACCACGTCGTTCGAGGGTTCAGGGAGGTGGTCGCGCAGGAGATTCGCGGTGGCACGGGCTGGCTGGGCGAGGGAGCTGTACCAGGTGCTGAGGCCGGTGAGGCCCTCGAGGGCTCGGGCCAAGTCGCCGGCGGCGCTTCGGCGGGGCGTGGCTGGGGGAGCGCTGGCCATATGGAAGTGTGCGATCGCGGCGGTGAGCGCGGCGGGGTCGATCGTGTCGGCTCGGATGGCGTCGCGGACCTGGGATCCGTCGATGTATTCGTCGACGGTGACATGGTCGTCGTCGAGCTGGCCGACGGGCGCCGGCGTGTCGATGCCGTGCGCTCGTAGGTGTGTGGCGACACAGCTGAGATGGCTGGCCTGGCGTCGTGTGGTGTAGCGGACCAGGAGCCGTTGTATCCGATTCGTGGTGGCGAGGTCGACGCGTGCGACGACTCGACGTTCCGGCTTGTAGCGAAGCACCTCGACGGCGGTACGCGATCCAGAGATTGGGTCGGTTGGGCCGGAGAGGGACTCGAATGAACGTTTGATCTTGCGTGGGTCGGTGTACCAGCGGAGTCGGCGGAGCCGAGCATCGTTGGGGAAGGCGTAGAAGACGGTGCGGTTGCCGAGCCGGGATAGCCCGGGGCCGGCTGGGGAGAGACGCGGACGCAGAGTCGCGGCTTTGCTGTGGATCTCGTCGGCGCGCGCTGGGTCCTCGCACCAATGGGCGTAGCTCCACGTATCGGTGCGGTCGGGTAGCGCGAGTCGGTAGGCGACGATGGTCGTCTCGCCCGGTTTGTGGCGGATGTAGGTGGGCTCGGCGCGGTCGATCCTGTAGTCCGTGGCCTGGAGTTGGGAGGTGACCGCCGTGGGGTCGGTCAGCTCGGTGAGTGTCTCGAATGTCATTGGTTGACTGCAACGAGGTGGCGGGCGCGGTCGGGTCGAAGATGGATCTTGTAGTGCGGTTGGAGCTGGGACAGGTCGCCGTGATGGACGACCAGGGTTGTGCGCCCGTCGGCGATGTTGGTTATGGCGCGGGCGACGGTGTCGCGTGCATCGGGGTCGAGACCGGCGAGTGGCTCGTCGAGCAAAACGATCGACGCGTCGCGCACGGCAGCGCGGGCCAACATGACTCGTCGAGCTTGGCCCCCCGACAACGACGACCCATTCTCGTCCAGGACGGTGTCGAGAC
Source organism: Acidimicrobiales bacterium (assembly GCA_965216815.1). Classification (GTDB taxonomy): domain Bacteria; phylum Actinomycetota; class Acidimicrobiia; order Acidimicrobiales; family SHLQ01; genus JADFOM01. The sequence continues at coordinate 2,761,482 of OZ244202.1, forward strand.
CTTCTGGGAGGCTCCGGATCACTGGGGTGAGTAGGGACGCGTCGGCGGCAGACACGATCTCGGCTTCTGTTGCGCCCGGCCGGCCGAAGGCGATGTTCTCGCGAATGGTGCCGCCGAAGAGGGCGAGCTCTTGGGGGACGTACGCAATCTGTTCTCGGTATGACGAGAGTTGGAGACTTGCGATGTCGGCCCCGCCGATCCGAACGTGGCCACCGATGGGCCGGTGGAGCCGCAAGAGGAGCGACAACAGGGTCGACTTGCCGGTGCCGTTTTCGCCAACCACCGCTACGAGGGAGCTCGAGGGAATCCTGACAGTGAAGTCTTGCAGCGAGACGCGGCCGTCTGGGTAGGCGTGGGTGACGTCGACGAATTCGATGTCACCGACGAGCCGCTTCACGGGTGTCCCTCGGTCCGCATTCTCGGTGGGCCGGTCGAGGAGGTCCATGACCCGCAGCGCGCATGCGGTTGCCTTGGCGATACGGGCGCCTTCCCCGGTGAGCTTGCGTATCGGCTTGTAGATCATCCTCGTGTAGGAGATGGCGAGCACGAGCTGGCCGGCGGTCAGCACTCCGGCCCGGGTTCGCATCGCACCCAGGACCAGGACGAGCGCGACGCCTGCGCCTGTGAGGATCTCGGTCAGCCGAGCCATACGCGCCGCGTGCCTGGCCGCGGCCATCGTGGCCCGTTCGGCGCTTCGGGCGTTGCTGCGGAAGTCGTCTGCGGTCTGTGTTTCGGCTGCGAAGGCCTTGATGATGCTGACCTGTCGGAGGGACTCGGCCGCCGCGGAGGCGATCGCGCCTTCCTTCTTGCGTTGTTTGCCGGCGGCGGACTTGATCGCGGCGGAGCCCCGCTCCACGCTCACCCAGAGAAGTGGGAGGGGAATCAACGCGACGCAGAAGAGCCGCCAGTCGACTACAGCGAACACGATGGCGCCTCCGATGAGCACCGAACCGCGTTGGAGGAGGTTGAGCCAGCTGGGGAACAGCAGGTCTCGGATCATGTTGACATCGCCCATGAGACGGACCAGCAGGTCGCCGGTGTAGTGCCGCTGATGTTCGGTGAGTTCGAGCCGTTGCAGGTGCTCGAAGACGTCTGAGCGGATGCGAACGGTTGCCTTCCGGCTCACGCGTGCGACGACGAGCTGCAGGTGCTCGTTGGCCAAACCGAGAAGGACGGGGATGGCGAAGGCAATGCCGGCGTAAATCGCGATGGGGGTCAAGGCCACGGTGGCCGTGTCTTCGGCTGCAATCAGGTGATCGACGACCCAGGTGATCGGCCAGGGCTTCACGAGCTCGAACGCGGTGATCGAGAGTGCCAGACCGACCGCAGCGATCACTCGGAGGCGCTGGCCGCGCAGCGCGGGCCGGAAGGTCCTGAACGCGCGGCGGAGTTCAGAGCTGGGAAGGTCGATCGGGCGACGGCGACGAAGGCGCATCACGCTGTGAGCGAGGTCGTGTCCAGTGCGAGAATTGCAGCTGCGGTCTCGGCGGCTGCGTGCCTCCAGGTCATCGTCGCATGTGCCCTGCGGTGTCCGTTCGCGCCGAGCTGGGCGGCTCTGTCGGGGTTGGCGAGCAGCTGGTCGGTGGCGTCGACGAGTGCTCGGTCGCTGTCGGGGTCGACGAGGATGCCCGCATCGCCGACGAGGTCGGCGATGTCGCCCTGGCGGCTGGACACGATGGGCAGCCCGGCGGCGAGGTAGTCGATGATCTTGAGCGGGCAGAAATAGAACGGCTCTTGGCGACGATAGGGAGCCACGCCGATCGTGGCCTGCGTCAGTATCGCCGATGCGTGCTCGGGGGGCAGGGCCCCTGTGACAGTGATCTGGTCCGCGACACCGAGCGTGCGGGCCCGCTCCATCACTTCGTTGGCGCCGGGTCCGCCGCCGATGATGATGAGTCGTGGCGACTGTCCGCGGTCGCCAAGCGCTGTCAACAGCCCAGGCAGCCGGTCGGCTCCGTGCCAGGGTTTCGGGTGACCGATGAACGCCATGGTCGGTTCGGTCGCCGTTGTCGCATTCGGTGGGAACCATCCTGGTTCGAATCCATTTGGGATCGTGACCGTCGGGCCTGATCTGGTGAGGTCGGCCCAGCGCGTGAGCTCGGATGACACAGTGATCACCAGGTCGGCCTCGGACAAGAGGGTGTGTTCGACCTCCACGTGGTGAGGCTCGACGGTGTGTGGCCGATGCACCCTGGCTTCGTTCACGAGGGGAGCGTTGATCTCGAGCACGAATGTGGCGCCGACCCGCCGCGCGGTGTCCAGTCCGGCGCGGTGTCCTAGGGAGTAGCGCTCGTAGATCACGTCCACGTCTGTCGGATCGATGTTGCTGAGCACGCCGAGGTTGCGGACGGGGACCGGGAACGGGCCATCCTGACGACGTGCCGTGCAGGCCATGATCCTGTGGCCGGCGGCGGAGAGACCTGCCGCGATGCCGCGCAGGTGTTGGGCAGCACCTTTGGTCGAGCCGGGGGCGATGCCGCGATCGGCGCACACGTGCACGATCGATAGCGAGCTCATGCGACCAGCTGCCGTTTGGTGAAGGTGTCGATCAGCTCTGTGATCGTGTGACTCCGGTCGAAGCAGCGAGCGAGCTTGACCGGGCCGGCTTGGGACATCGTTTCGCGTCGCACGGGGTCGTCGAGGAGCGACGCGACCGCTGAGGTGAGGGCGGTGCTGTTGTCGCTGGGCACGATGAGCCCCTCGACATCGTGGTCGATGATCTCGGGGATCCCGGCGACCGGGGTCGTCACCGCAGGAAGCCCGGCGCCCAACGCCTCGAGGAGCACCGTTGGCAATGCATCTCGGTTGCCGTCGCGGCCAATCCTGCAAGGTGCCACCATCACGGCGGCCCGCCGGAGCCAGAGAGCGACCTCGTGTTGAGGCAGCGGCCCGGTGAAGGTCACCCGTCCGGCGATGCCCAACCGGCTGGCCTGGGTCTTCAGCGCGGTGTGCTCCCCTCCGTCACCGATGATCACGCCTCGCAGCTCAGGTCGGGTGGGAACGAGGGCGGCAATCGTGTCCAGGAGCAGGTCGAAGCCCTTCTTCTCGACAAGCCTGCCGACCCCCAGGACCAAGCCCGGCGTGCGTGCGGCGGTGGCTGCCGGCGGGTCCTGGGGGCCGAGGCCGTTGTAGATCCGAACCAGGCTGACATCGGATCCGTCGAATCGGTGTGCGAGATAGTGAAGGTTTGCGTCACAGACGGTGACGACGGCCGCTGTTAGCCGGGCTACGCGGGCCGCGAGGTCCCAGTCGACGGTGTGGCGGTAGATGTCTTTGGCGTGGGCGGTCACGGTGTAGGGCAGGCCCGTCAGAAGGTGAACGAGGTGGGCGGTGTGAGCGGCGACGGTGAGGAAGTGGGCGTGGAGATGGGATACGCCGGAATCTTGGGTCCGCCGGGCGATTTCGATCGCGCCCAGGGCGAGGCGGGCGCGGCGGTCGGCCGGGAGTAGGTCGAGGAAATCGAAGACCTCGGGGAGTCGTTCAGCTTTTAGATCCGGGAGCGCTCGCAGGGAGTCGAGAAAGGCTGCCTTGTCGGGATTGGCCGCGTAGTGCACAGCACCTTTCACCGATGCGACGGCGGGGTGAAACCGCCCTTCGGTGGCGTGGCGCAGCGAGAAAATCGAGACATCGATCCCTTGTTCTTCGAGGCCGAGGATCTCGTTGAGGATGAAGGTTTCCGACAAGCGCGGGTACTGCTTGAGGACGTAGCCGACATGGAGGGCTTCCGGCGGACAGCGACGGTCAAGCATGAGCCGGCGCTCTTGCGGGGGTCAGGGCTGAGCTGATCGCGGAGACGGTGGCAGCGACGCCGGAGAGGTTGACGACGCGGTCAGTTTGCATCCTGGGCGGGTGCAGGCAGGTCTCGATGAAATCGCGGATGCGGCGGGTTGTGAGTGCCTCGAGTGGGCAATGGTCGAGGTGTGAGACGCGGGCCAGCCGACTCGCGCGGATGTGTTGTTCGAGTCGTGGGTGGCAACGCGGGACCAGCAGCGATGGTGTTCCTGCCGCGAGCTCTTCGACCACGGTGTTGTAGCCGGCCATCGAGATGACTCCAACCGCGGACGCGATGAGCGAGCGCATGCGGTCCGAGAAGTCGATGACATCCACCGACGCCAGAGCCTCGGCCCTCGTCAAGAGCTCGGCCCGCCGGCCCGCTGACAACAGCGGGCCGGTGACGACCAGGGAACGAAGACCAAGGGTCGCGCCTCGTTCAGCGGCGTCGAAGAACCGCCGCAGGAGCAGCTGACCGTCGCCGCCGCCCCCGGGGGTGACCAGCAGGAACGGTTCGGCGGTCAGCGGCTCGGGCATGGTGGGCGCTACGTAGCCGGTGTGGGTGACGGAGGCTCCGACGCGACGGTCCAATTCGAGCTCCGTGGCTGTGGTGGTCACTCGTGGGTCGCCGTAGACGAGGATGTCGTCGTAACGTTCGAGGGCGTCCCACACGCCATCTCGTTGCCACGTCGATTCCACCTGCAGACGGTCGTCGATGATGTCGCGGATGCCGAGGACGATCCGCGGTCTGCGATCGAGCCGCGCAATCAGGTCGAGCATCGGCAACAGCTCGCCGCCCATCCCGATCGGAGCGTGATCGACGACGATCAGGTCGGGCTCATAGGACGCGACCGCAGTGGCGATGAGGCTGCTGCGCATTCCGACGAGCTCGTCGATCGCCCCCTGCAGCTTTCGCGGCTGGTAGCCGCCTGCAGCGTTCTTCGTGGCCGTCGGCAGCTTCACCGTGTCGACCCGATCGGGGAGCCTGAACGACTGGGTTCGGGGCGAGCCGGTGACGATCAGGACCTCGTTGTCCACATCGGCGCCAACGAGCCCCGATGCGAGCAGCGCGCTCCGGCGAAAGTGGCCGAGCCCGTAGGTGTCGTGGCTGTAGAGCATGTAGCGGGTCATGCGCCACTCCCCGCTGTGGACCTCGGAAGAGTGCCCGTGAGCAGCACCCGGTCGTCGACGGTGATCTCAACTGGCCCACTCACCTCGCAATCGTCCACGACGACCCGGCCGGTACCACAAGCATCGAGCCGAACCCTCCGCAGAACGATGCCGGCGATCTGGATCGTGGCTACTGCTCCGGGCGGACCGCCCGCGATCCCGACTGTCACCTGGTCATCGGGCCCAGCGCGCACCAAGGTCCCCTCGGTGAACAGGTCCGGAGTCGACGAGCGCAGGGATCGGCGGCGTCGTCGTGTGGGTTGCTCCATGGATTCAGCGTGAGGCAGTTCGGGTCGGTTCCGGTACTGGACATTGGTCCTACGACCACGGAGCGACGCTTGCCATGGCGGGCGAGACCGGGTGCACCGGTCAGGCATCAAGGTGCTCCTTCGCCCATAGTGCGGCCTGGGTCCGGTCCGAAACGCCGAGCTCCGCGAACACCCGGGTTAGGTGTGCCTTGACCGTCTTCTCGCTGATGCCGAGGCGCCGAGCAATGGCCTTGTTCGCCAACCCCTCACCGACGAGGATGAGAACCTCGGCTTCTCGTTCGGTGAGCGATGGCGTCCGCCGTGTCCGCTTGTCGAGCACGATCTTGGCGGCTCGGGCATCGAGTGGTGCATCACCATTGGCCGCGGCGCGCACACCGTCGACCAGGGCGGCAGGGTCTGTGTCCTTGATGAGATAGCCGACAGCTCCTGCATCGAGAGCATCGAGCACCTGGGTGCGGTCGGTGGTGGCCGTCAGCATCACCACCGAGGCTTCCGGCCGACCGGCGCAAATGCGGCGGGTTGTCTCGATGCCGCTGAGGCCGGGCATCGAGACGTCCATCAAGATGACGTCTGGACGAAGCTCGGCGTCGAGCGCGAATGCCTCGTCGCCTCTGCCCGCGACGGCAGCAACCTCGATCTCACCGCCTTGTTCGAGGAGTCGCTGCAACCCAGACCGCACCAGCGTGTGGTCGTCGACGAGAAGCACTCTGATCACTGCGGGACCTCCAGTCGGATCTCTGTACCCGTGCCCGGCTTCGAATCGACCTGGAATCGCGCGCCAGCGTCCGCTGTGAGATCGGACAGCAGACGCAGACCCAGATGACCGCTCGAGGACGCATCCGCTGCGGAGAATCCGCGCCCGTCATCGGCAACGACCACAGCCATCCAGTCGGCAGTAGCGTCGACATGGATCGCCAACGATGTGGCTTCGGCATGGCGCAACACGTTGCGAACCGCCTCCTGCACAACGCGATACACCAATGTCACGGCTTCGCGTGACGAGTCCGGATCACCGGTGATCGAGAGATCCGTCTCGATGCCCAGACTCGCGGCCGGTGCCATGAGGTCCACCAACGCGGCTTCAAGCCCATGGTCGTGGAGGTTCGGCGGATAGATGTCGACGAGCAGCGACCGCAACGACTGAAGGCTGCGCCGGGTCCCGACTGCGGCCGCGCGCAGGTCCGACGCCAGCTCGGGACCGAATCGCTCCGCCGATTCGGCGGCTGCGGTCACCGAGAACGACGTGCCCACCAGATCCTGCACGACACCGTCATGGAGATCAGCCGCAATTCGACGGCGCTCTACGTCGGATGAGTCGATGGCACGCTGCAACAGCCGCTCCCGTTCGTCCTGGGACCGCCGCATCCGACGGCTGAGACCCCACGCCAGTCCGAGATGCATCGCCTCCATCAACACCAACGCAGCAAGGACTATCGGCACGAACTCCGCCCGAATGCGGGCTGCCGAATCGGTCACCTCAGAAGTCGCGAAATACGACTCGTACAGCAGCGGGTTGCCATCGGGACCATCGATCGGGAGATACACCTCGAGCAGCTCGTTCGCATCGGCGGCTTCGAACCGATTCTCCGTGCCCTCGAGCGAACTGATCTCCGAGACAACATCGCCAGACCACAACGACTCGTTCTTCTCCGGTCCCAGCTCGTACATTTCTCCGATCAGGCTTGGCTCATCGGAATACACGATTCGCCCCGACGCATCCCACAACTTCACCCTGACCGTGGTCTCGTCCAAGACGCGATTGGTCACCACCGCATCCAGCCGAGCGATCGCCTCGGAGTCTCCCTCCACGAGCGCGCTCGACAGATTCGGCTCCACCACGGTCTTGGCGACAACCTGCGTCAGCGCCCGAACATCAGACATCGCCTCGGCCTCGCCCGCTCGCTGCGACGCCAAGACGCTCCCACCCCCGATCGCCAACATGCCGACCAGACCCGCAAGAGCGAACATGCGGAACGGACTCAACCGGAATATCCGGTCGCGCACTCGTCTCACCGGCGAGGATGTCACACAGAGACGATGACAACATCGGCCGACTCCGAACGGTAGGGCGACCCGAAAAGAACCCTAAAGAAGCGACACCTGCCCGTACCAGGTAACGGGCGCACGGTGCCCTGTTAGGGCCATGCGTGGACGGTGGGCGATGCCGGGCCGAGCACAGCGCCGAGCGTCGTGAGGTCGTCGGTGAGGATTTCGTCGCTGAGGCGGACTGCGGTGATCACCAAATGGGCGTCGATGACGTCTGCTGTCTCGGTTTGCGCGAGGAGCTGTCCGACCGCGCGGCCGTCATCGAGTGGGTGGACAACGATGGTCTTGAGGAATGCAGCGAGCCGGGCTTGTCGGGAACCGTTTCGCCACACCTGCGCTACGAGAGGCTCGGTCGCGCGTGTTGGTGGAGGAAGCGGGAGATCGTGTCGATGGCGGCGCGAGCGGGCGCGAAGATCGGTGAGAAGAGGGGCCAGTCGTGTACTACCTCTGGGACGATTTCCAGGACGACGTCGCCCGAGGCGTGTCTGATGCCCTCCGCGAGGGAATTGGCGTCGTCGCGGAGGAACTCGTCCGCTGCCACCTGTATCAGCGTTGGAGGGAGACCAGCGAGGTCCGCGTGCAAGACATTGGCCGCTGGGTCGTCGCGCGGGGTTGGACCGAGGTAGGCGTCGACAACGAACTCGTGTGCAGCCCGCGACGTCGACCAGGGGTCCGAACCGATCTTGGAGTACGAGGCGCCCCTCATCTCGAAGTCGACCATGGGCCCGATGGCGAACATCGCGGTGGGCATGGGTAGATCGCTGTCTCGAAGCTGGCATGCGATCTGAAAGATCAGACCGCCACCGGCCGAGTCGCCTCCAAGGACGGGTGTTTCGCCCGATTCTGCGAGGGCGACGAAGACATCGCGGACTTGGTCTCGCTGGCGCGGGAACCTGGCCTCGGGTGCCAGGCCGTAGTCGACGAGGAATACCTCGAAGCGAGTCGCCGAAGCGAGGGACGCTGCGAGGACCCGATGGCTTCGCAGCGAACCCGATACGAAGCCTCCGCCGTGGCAGTGCACGATCGTTCCCGATGACGCATCACCCGCCGGCTTCAGCCACAGCCCCGGGACCCCGGCGATCGATCGCTCGTGAGCCTCGACCCCTGTCGGGAGTTCGAAATCGGCCGTGAGCGCGTCGTAGTTGGCACGCGCCTGTTGGATATCGGCCGTCGGGCGCATCGCGTGGCGAACGCGTTCGATCACGGCATCAAGTTGATCGTGCACCACTCGAACATAGCCGGACGAGCCGCCGTGCCCTACCGGGACGGTCGGGGGATTATGCCGAGGCCGACGATGTCGTTGAGAACGTCGAGGGAGGTGGCGAGATGGGAGGGGTCGGCGCTTTCGAGTCCGGCTCTCACGATCGTCCACCCGATCTCGAAGAGCACTCCGGCCACTGCGGCTGGGTCGAGCGACGATCGGATCGAGCCTTCCGCTTGGCCGGTGACCAGCACGTTCTCGAGGAGCTCTCCGATGCGTTTTCGCTGGCGTTGTTCAGCCAGGCGTGCGACGTCTCCCTCAACGAGATCGGTCTCGCCGAACATGGAGGCGTGTAGGAGCTCGTCAGCGCCGTAGTGTTCGGCGGTGAGCTCGACGAGGGCGCGCAGCCTCGTGGGAACGGGGTCTTTGGTGGCAAGCACGCGCTCGGCCTTCGCGATGAACCTCTCGAGCGACTCTTCGACCACCGCGAGGTAGATCTCCTGCTTGGAGGAGAAGTGGAGGTAGACGCTGCCTTTGCCGGTGCCGGCCTCGTTGGCGATTTCGTCGACCGTGGTGCGTTTGTAGCCGAAGCGGCGAAACCTTGTCTCGGACGCGGCGAGGAGACGGGTCCTAGGGCTGTTCTGATCCGAAATGCTCATGCTGAGAGTGAAATCGGTTCGGCGGGTGTGACCGGTGGATGCCATCCGGCGCGGCCATGTCTCGCCGCGACTTCACCCCACCCACAATAGCAGTCTTGACGATGTCTGACCAGATGACTAATCTGGTCAATGATCAGGCGTACGTCTGGAGGGCGGGTGTACCCACGTCAACCTTCGGTGTTCTTGACCGATGAGCATCACGAGTTTCGGCGGACGGTCGCGTCGTTCGTCGATCGCGAGATCCGTCCCCACGCCGACAACTGGGAGGCATCTGGGCAGTGTTCGCGGGAGCTCTACCGCACGGCCGGGAAGGCCGGGCTGCTCGGCCTTCGCTACGACCCTGCGCTCGGGGGCAGTGGGCTCGACTTCATAGCCACAGCCTTGCTCGCCGAGGAGTTGGCCAAGGGCGACTCCATCGGTACCGCCGTGTCGCTCATGGCCCAGTCGGAGTTCGCGCTGGCGATCCTGGCCGACGAGGCGAGCGACAAGATCAGACAGGAGTGGATGGTACCGGCCATCGCCGGCGAGTTGATCGGCGGCATCGGTGTTTCCGAGCCGGGTGCCGGTTCCGACGTCGCCGCCATCACCACCCGGGCTCGCCGCGATGGCGGCGACTATGTGATCTCAGGTCAGAAGACGTTCATTTCCAACGGCACCCGGGCCGACTTCCTCACGCTCGCAGTGCGCACGGGCGAACCGGGGCCCAAGGGGGTGTCGGTCGTCGTATTTCCCACCGACACCAAGGGTTTCGAGGTTGGCCGCCGGCTCGACAAGCTCGGGTCGCGGGCGTCAGACACCGGTGAACTCTTCTTCGACGAGTGCCGAATCCCGGTCTCGAACCTGGTTGGCGAGGAGGGCTACGGCCTCCGCTACATCCTGTCCCATTTCGGCGGTGAACGGCTGGTGATCGCCTCGTTCGCAGTGGGGATCATGGAGCGCCTCATCGAGTTCGGGCTCGACTACGCGGCCCAGCGGGAGACCTTCGGCCGCACCCTGATCGGTTTTCAGACCTGGCGCCACCGCTTCGCCGAGATGGCTACCTCGTGCGAGGCCACCCGCTTGCTCGCCTATCAGGCCGCGCGCTTGCTGAGCGACCACGATCCGAGCGGCGACCTCGCGGTGTCGATGGCCAAGCTCCACGCCGCCGACGCCGTGCAGAACGTCGCCGCGCAGGTGCTACAGCTCCATGGCGGTTTTGGTCAGATGGAGGAGTCGCCGATCCCTCGCTACTACCGCGACGTCGCCGGCTTCTCTGTCGGCGCCGGCACGTCGGAAATCATGCGCGAGCTGATAGCTCGCTCACTCGTCAACCCCAGGATCTGAAGGAGAACGATGTCTGGAAGCACAGGCTCTCAGGAGCGCGTGGGAGCGATCGACGCATGGATGTCGATCATGTCGCCGGAGACGGCCGACCGGTGGCCGGATTCGTTCTGGCACATCTTCAACAAGTACGGCGTGGCCGAGAGGTTCAAGAAAGGGTTCACTCTCGACGAGATCATCGAGGAGATGGACGCGGCGGGTGTCGACATCGGCGTAGCGTCGTCGTTCAAGTTCCTCGACACCTGGGTGGTCGACAACGACGAGACGGCCGCCTATATATCCCAGGTGCCGGACCGTTTCGTCGGGGCGTTCACCGTCGACATTCGCGACCCGATGCCGGCTATGCGGGAGTTCCGCCGCTGCGTCGAGGAGCTCGGCTACCGCGCGTTCCGCCTCGAGCCGTACCAGTACGGCGACGGCCGCACCACCGCGCCGCCGCCAACAGATCGTATGTACTGGCCGTTTTACGTGGCCTGTTGCGAGTACGACATCCCCATCTGCATACAGGTCGGTCACACCGGGCCCCTGTTGCCGTCGGAATGTGGGCGGCCCATCTACCTCGACGAGGTTGCGCTCACGTTTCCCGACCTGCGGATCCTGGGCACGCATGTGGGCGACCCTTGGCAGGACGAGATGATGATTCTGGCGTGGAAGCACCCCAACGTGTACGTCGAGGCGTCGGCGCGTCCCGCCCGCCATTGGTCGCCTGAGCTGAAGAAGTTCTCGGGCGGCCACGGCCAGGACAAGATGATCTGGGCGACCGACTATCCGCTGTTGCCGTTCAAGCGCACCGTGGACGACATCTATGACTGTGGCTTCTCTGCGGAGGCCACCCGAAAGATCCTGCGCGACAACGCGGCCCGGGTCTTCAAGATAGACCTCTGATGACCGGGCATGATCTCGACCTGCTTGCTCTCAACCGTCACGATCGGGGCGTCTACAGCCTCACGATCCGCCGGCCCGAGGTTCGCAACGCGCTCAATCCCCAGGCGTTCACCGACTTGGCCGATGCCTGCAGCGTCGTCGGAGACGACGCCGAGGCCAGAGCACTGGTCCTCACCGGCGAGGGAGTGACGTTCTCGGCGGGTGGCGACTTCGAGTCGCTCCAAGCGTTGCTCGACGGCGACCGTGCTTTCGCTGAGGCCGAGCTCCGCCACGCCAACGCTGGAATCCGCGCTGTCGCCGAGCTAGAGGTGCCCACCGTGGCCGCCATCAACGGAGACGCCTACGGCGGAGGCGCCGCCGTTTCGCTCAGCACCGACTATCGGATCATGAGCGATGCGGCTCGTCTCGGTTTCGTGTTCGCCCGCCTCGGTCTGTCGGGCGCCGACACCGGCGCCACGTGGTGGCTCACGCGCATCGTCGGACCCGTCAAAGCACTTGAGATCATCACCCTCGGTGCCGTGTTCGATGCCGAGGAAGCGCTGGCCCACGGCCTCGTCACCCAAGTCGCTCCTGCTAGCTCCTTTGCCGAAGCGGTGGAGGAGTTCACCGATCGACTCGCCGGCCTCGCGCCCCTCGCCACGAGGGCCAACAAACGGGCCATGCTCGGAATCGAGAGCCGCACCTTCGCGGAGCACCTCGACCACGAGGCGGTCATCCAGGCAGAGGTGATCGGCTCCGAAGACTTCCGCGAGGGCCTGGCTGCCACCCGTGAGAAGCGCACCGCGACCTTCCGAGGAGTGTGATGGACGTCTACCTGTCGCCTGAGCAACTCGACTTGCGCGCCGACGTGCGCACCTTCCTGGATGAGGAATACCCGCCCGAGCGGATCATCCAAATGGAGAACGACGAGGAGTACCCCGACGACTTCTACCGTGAATGCTCGGCCCGCGGCTGGACGGGCATCCCGGTGCCGGTCGTGCACGGCGGCACGGAAGGGTCGGTGCTCGACCTTTGCGTGTTCGTCGAGGAGGTCGGCAAGACCTCGGTGGCGCTCTCCACGCTGTACATCACCGGAACCATCTTCGGTTCACACGCCCTGCACATCTGCGGGTCGCAGGAACAGGCCGATCGCTATCTCCCGGCAATCGTGGCAGGCCACAAGCGGTTCGCTCTTTCGATGTCGGAGCCCGGCGCGGGCTCAGACTTCGCTGGTATGAAGGCTAGTGCCGAACGGGTTGACGGGGGCTGGAGGATCAATGGGTTGAAGGGGCCGATCTCGGGCGCCGAGCGGGCTGAGGTGATCATCACCGCCGCCCGGACCGCCACCTATCCGGGCCAGTCGCGCCAGAAGGGCATCACCTTGTTCCTGGTCGACAACCCGTCCGCGGGGCTCAGCTTCGAGCCGCGGAAGTTCCCCGGTATGCGCGCCCTCATGGTCAACAACGTCCATTACGACGACGTCGTAGTGGGTGATGAGGCCGTCCTCGGCGAGGTCGACGACGGATGGCTCAACCTCGCCAGGCTCATGGATCCCGAACGCCTCGCCAACGCGGCCCAGACCATCGGGATAGCCCAGGCCGCCATCGACGACGGAGTGGCCTACGCCCGGTCTCGGGAGCAGTACGGCGGACCCATCTCCCGGTTCCAGGCCGTGTCGCACCCGTTGGCCGAAGCCCAGGCCGAGGTGGCCGCGGCCCGCCTGCTGGTGTACGCCGCCGCTCACAAACGCGACATAGACGGGCCGTGCCCCATGGAAGCGTCGATGGCCAAGATGCTCGCCAACAACGTGGCGGCCCGCGCCACGAGCGCCGCGCTGCAGGTCGCTGGGGCCGCGGGCTGGGAGCGCGACTCCCACTTCCTGCGCCGCAACATCGAGGTCCGGGGTTGTGAGCTGGGTGGTGGCACCAGCCAGATCCAGCGCAACATCATTTCCCACTACATGGGGCTGCGATGAGCCGGGCCTTGCGTCACCCGAAAGGGCAGGAATGAAAGCGCTCGTCTACCTAGGGCCTGGCGAGATCGTTCTCACCGACATCGACGACCCGAAACCGGCCGCCGGTGAAGTACTGCTGTCGGTCACCGGCGCGGGCGTGTGCGGCACTGACCGCCACATCGTCGCCGGTGAGCTCGACGTCCCGCCCGGCACGGTCCCCGGCCACGAGATCTCAGGCTCCATCATCGACATCGGTCCCGACGTCGAAGGCTGGTCGGTTGGCGATCGGGTGGCCTCGTTCGGTCAGGTCGCCTGTGGTGCGTGCACACCGTGTCAGTCGGGTCGTCTCAACCTCTGCCGGCGGCCGGCCATTCTCGGAATGGCACGCCAGGGTGGCTTCGCCGAACGCGTCGCGCTCCCCACCGGAGGCCTGATCGCCTTGCCCGAATCGATCTCCGACACGATCGGGGCCATCGCCTCTGATGCCATAGCAACGCCATTTCATGCACTCACCACAATCGGTCGACTCCATGCCGGCGAGACAGTCGTGGTCATCGGTGCCGGTGGACTGGGCCTCCATGCGGTCCAGCTGGCCCGGCTCTGCGGTGCCGCTCGAGTGGTGGCCGTCGACCCGGCCCCCGAGGCCCGAGAAGCCGCCCGCGCCGCCGGCGCGGACGCGGTCTTCGACCCGGGCGCCGAGGAAGAACCGGCCCGGGCCCTTCGCCGCCTGGCCCGAGGTGCTTCGCTGGCTCTCGAATGTGTCGGTCGGGCCGAGACGGTCGAGCTAGGCCTGGGTGTACTCGGCGCTGGTGGACGGCTCGTGATCATCGGCGTGGGCGGCGCTCGTCCCCAGCTTCCCCCGATGGTCATGTTCAGCACGTCGGAGCTGTCGGTCCATGGCTCATTCGGCTCGACCCCAGCTGAGATCGAGACCGTTCTGGCCCTCATCGCCGCAGGCCGCCTCGACGTGTCTCAGTCGGTCCAGCGCGAGGTGGCGCTCAGTGACGCCGCTCCGATCTTCACGCAGCCGTTCGGGCCGGCCCGAACTGTCATCATTCCAGACGCTGAGGAGACACCATGATCGAGACATCGCCCAGCGACGTATTGGTGGACATCGCCGACGGCATTGGCACTGTCACCATCAACCGGCCCGACCGCCTCAACACGCTCGCCAATCCCACGGTCGGCCAGCTCACCGACGCGCTCAACGAGGTGGGTGACTCGCCCGAGGTGCGGGTCGTCGTGCTTGCCGGTAATGGCGACACATTCTGTGCTGGAGCCGATCAGGCCGAGATGGTGCTGCGCGAGCCACAGGAGTGGGAACCCATCGTGCGCAAGTACCTCGAACCGGTGCGGGCGATCGTGGGGATGGACAAGCCCGTTGTAGCGTCCTTGCACGGGAACTGCGTCGGGGGCGGCTTCGGGCTCGCGCTGGCCTCGGACTTCCGCATCGCGGCTGACGGGATCCGACTGGGCGCGCCGTTCACCAAGATCGGACTGGCCGGCTGTGACATGTCGGCAGGCTGGTTCCTACCCCGCATGGTCGGCCTCGGCATGGCCCAGGACCTCATGTTCACGGGAAGACTCGTCGACGCCGCCGAGGCCCAACGGATCGGCCTGGTCCATCAGGTTGTGCCCCTCGACGAACATGCCGCCGCGGTGGCAAAGATGGCAACCAGGCTCGCGGCCGGTCCACCCATCGCCCACGCCTGGACCAAGCGAGCCATCCATCGGTCCCTCGGAGTCGACATGGAGGGGGAGTTCGAGTTCGAGATCTTCGCCCAGGTCACCTGCATTCAAACCGAGGACCACCAGGAAGGGGTGCGTGCCTTCCAGGAGAAGCGACGCCCGGAGTTCCGAGGTGTTTGAGCAATCCGAGCTCACGGCCGAACAGGAGGAGTTCCGTCAGCACGTGGCCCGGTTCGTCGACGCCGAGATCGCGCCCAACGCCACCAAGTGGGACCGGTACGAGGCTGATCACCCCTACCCGATGCACCTCTTTCGTCGGCTAGGCGATCTGGGCTGGCTCGGGGTCGGCTTCGACGAGTCGATCGGGGGGTCCGGCGGTGGCCCGATCGAGCGATGCATCCTCTATGAGGAGCTTTCGCGTGGATCGGCCGGCGTTGCGCTCGGCATCTACGTTCACACCGCCCTGGCTGCCGCCGCACTCGCCACGGTCGCCTCGCCGGAACTGGTCAGCCGGTTGGTGCCTCTGCTGCTCGCGGGCGTGGCCACCGGGGCCTGGGCCTACGCCGAGCCCGACGCTGGCGCCGACGTCACGCAGGTACGGCTCGCGGCGCGGCGCGACGGCGGTCACTTTGTCCTTGACGGATCGAAGACGTACATCTCCAACGCCACCTTTGCGGACCTGATCCTCGTCGTGGTCCGCACCAGCGGCGAGCCCGGCCAACTCCGCGGCCTGTCGGTCCTGGCAGTCGACGGCGAGTCCGAGGGCCTCTCCCGCACTCCGATGGACAAGCTGGGCATGCGGCCCTCAGAGCTCGGAGAACTCCATTTCGACGGAGTTGTCGTACCCGTCGACCGACTGGTCGGCGACCTGGACTCCGGCTTTCGCCAGTGTCTCGCCGTTCTGTCCCGGGGCCGTGTCTTCGCCGGAGCGATGTCTCTCGGCCTAGGGCGAGCTGCATTGGAGGAGGCGGTCCGTCATGTCGGAACCCGGGAACAGTTCGGAGCACCCCTTGCCGCCAAGCAGGCCGTTCGGATGACGATTGCCGACATGACGGCTCGCCTTCGCGGCGTCCGCGAGCTCGTCTACACCACTGCTGGCAAGTTGGCGCGAGGAGAGACCTACGACACGGACGCGTCCATCACCAAACTGGTTGCCTCCGAAGCCGCTACCTGGGTGAGCGAACGATGCCTTCACCTCCATGGCGCCAATGGGTACATGCTCGACAGTCCCGCCCAGCGCTTCTACCGCGACTGCAAGATCAACGAATGGGGCGAGGGGGCCAACGAACTACAGAGAGAAATGATCTTCGAAGCCGTCGCCCAAGGCTATCGACCGTGACAGACAGGAGACTCCGGACATGACCCCAGCAGAGACAGTTACCACCTTCATCGAGGCCATCGAGTGCAAGGACATCGCCGCCGCGGTCGCGCTCGTCACCGCTGATGTGTCATACGAGAACATGCCGTTCGACCCGATCGTCGGTCCAGATGCAATGGCCCAAACCCTCGAGGGGTTCCTCGCTCCCGCAGGTGAGGTCGAGTGGCAGATCCTACGACAGGTCGAGGTCGGAGAGCTCGTCATGAACGAACGCCTCGATCGGTTCAAGATCGGTCACGGATGGCTCGAGCTCCCGATCGCCGGCGTGTTCGAGGTGAACGGCGGCAGAATCAGCCTCTGGCGCGACTACTTCGACATCAACACCTACACCACTCAGCTGACCGAGCTCACCCAGACGCGATGAGCCAGGCAGACGACGCGATCCAGCTCGACGACTCCCCGCTCGCAGGTTTCCTCGAGATCGACCAGGACGTGGGCGCAGGAGGCGCTCGCTGTCGAATCCACCTCGATGACAGACACCTCAACCCGAACGGGTCACTCCACGGCGGCGTCCTGTTCACGCTGCTCGACCTCGCAATGGGGCTCGCCACGAACACAAATCTCGAACAGAACGAGATCTGTGCGACTTCCGAGATCCACATCCGATACCTCAAGCCGGTGTTCCGGGGACCCGTCGAGGCCACCGCCACGGTCCTCAATGTGGGCACAGGTGTCGTTCAACTCGAGGCCAAGGCTGCCAACGCGGCCGGCGAGATCGTCGCCTCTGCAACCGGGTCATTTGTGAAACTCGAGCGCCGGGAGGCCTCGAAGGGTGCAACGTGATCGGCACCGGGCCGTTCTACGACGACGACCACGAGGCATTTCGCGCGGTGCTTCGCTCGTTCGTCGACACCGCGATCACTCCCAATGTCGATACTTGGGAGCGAGACCGACAGCTGCCGCGCGAGCTACACAAAGAGGCTGCCGGGATCGGCATGTTCGGGGTCGGCTTCCCCGAGACCTACGGCGGCCTGGGTAACGACGACGCGCTCCTGAGAGCGATGATCGGACAGGAAGTGGCCCGGTGTGGGGCGGGCGGCGTCAACGCCAGCCTCCTCACGTCCTACATCGCGATGCCCCCGGTCCTACGTGGAGGGTCCGATCGGCTCAAACAAGAGATCCTCCCGCCGGTCCTCGCCGGTGACAAGATCGCCGCGCTTGCTGTCACCGAGCCATCCGGGGGATCTGACGTGGCGGCGATCACCACACGGGCGAGACGGCATGGAGACCACTACATCGTCAGGGGAACAAAGGTCTTCATCACATCCGGGCTGCGTGCCGACTACCTAACCGTCGCCGTCAGGACCGGAGATGGTGAGGGCGCGTCTGGTCTCTCTCTCCTCCTGATTGATGCGACTAGCTCGGGCGTGTCTCGAACGCCCATGGACAAGATGGGGTGGCATTGTTCAGACACGGCCACCATCCACCTCGACGATTGCGAGGTGCCAGTCGACAACCTGCTGGGCGTGGAGAATCGCGGCTTCTCCATGATCGTCGAGAACTTCAACCTCGAGCGACTCGACGCGATCGCACTGGCCACGACTTCGGCCCAACTCTGCCTCGAGGAGACAATCGCCTATGCACGCGAGCGCCACACCTTCGGAAAGCGACTCGTCGACCACCAGACGATCCGGCACAAGATCGCCGACATGGCGCGTCACGTCCTGGCATCCCAGGCGCTGCTCGACCTGCTCGCCTGGAGAATCAACCACGGCGACAATGTGATCGCCGAGATCGCCCTCGCGAAGGTTCAGGCCACGACGACCTTCGAGTTGTGCGCACGAGAAGCCATGCAGATCTTCGGTGGTGCCGGCTATATGAAAGGCTCACGCGTCGAGCGGCTTTATCGCGACGCCCGCGTCCTCCCGATAGGTGGAGGCTCGGAAGAAATCATGCGCGACTTGGCAGCCCGACAAATGCGCCTCTGACACCGCGTGAGCCCAGGGAGTATGTGGTCGGGGGCGTACCACCAACGGAATGACGAGACCTGAACAAGGAACGAGACATGTGGGAGCCCACTGGAGTACTGCGCGTAGAGACCCGTCGTGGCGGGGTGATGGTCACCACGATGAATCGAGCCACCAAGCGCAACGCCCTCAACCGTGATCTACGCGAGGCAATCGTCAGTGCCCTGCGGCATGCAGAGGCCGACGTCGACACCAAGGTCGTTGTCTTGAGTGGCTCGGGTGGGGTCTTCTGCGCGGGGTTCGACCTCGACGAATTGAACGCTGCCGATGACCCTTCCGAGGTCTTCGCCCACTCGACGGCTTACCACCATGCCGTGCACACATTCTCCAAGCCACTAGTTGCCGCGATCGAAGGTGCCGCCGTCGCGGGCGGCATGGATCTTGCTGTTATGTGTGACCTGCGGGTTGTGGCTTCCGACGCGAAGTTTGGGCAACCCCAGATCAAGCTGGGCGTCCCTGCAGCGTTCGATCTCATCAAGACCGTGGTGCCAGAACCGGCAGCACGCGAGCTATGTCTGAGCGGTCGAATCCTCGATGCCAGCGAGGCGGTCGACCTCGGTCTCGCCCATCGAGTGGTCGAACCTGGAACCGCGCTCGATGTCGCCATCGGTCTCGCCGCCGAGATCGCCGTGGTGGCCGGTGCCGGGACCATGAAGCAGGCGTTTGTGGCTGCGCAGCCACGGCTTTTTGCCGAATCGGAAGCGATGGAATGAGGGTTCGTCGTCGCGTTCTTTATCACCGAGAACGAATGTGCCCGCATCGAGGCGTGCGCGACTGGCGGTCGGATGCCCTAGCGCCGCTGCTGGTGACAGGTTGCGATAACTCTGGTCCAGGTCACGCCTTCGGTGATCGAGCTCTGCCGCCGAGACGAGACCGGTCTCGAGCAGGGCAGGGCGGAGCTGGGCGGCGTTCAACGCAAACAACTTGGCAGGAGGCTGCCGGCAGCGATCACCTGGTTCGATGACTCGGCCACCAGGTCGACGAGACCCAATGATTGCAATTGTCCGTAGACCCGCCCGCCGTGGGTGGAATCTCGTCCCGACCGTCGACCGAGCTCAGCGGCCGCTGCAGTCTCACGCTCGAAAGCCGTGCGCTCGGGGTCATCCAGGGACTTGACGAACCGCGTCGTGGCTTCTCGCCACCGGCCCGAGCTGTCGAGTTCGTGAACCACGATCCACCCGCCAGGCTTCAACCCATCGACAAGGCTCACCAGAACCGCGTCACGTTCAGCGATGTGTTGGAGGGTCATCCGCGTGAATACCAGGTCGTAGCTCCCTTCGTCGATTGGCTCTTCGACGACGTTCGAGGTCTTCACCGTGAGCGCTGGATGGTCGATGGCCTCGACGAATCTCGGATCGATGTCGACTGCGCAGACACTGCCGGTTTCACCTACGCGATCCAGCAGCCACTCCGTCATCGAGCCGCCGCCTGGACCGAGCTCCAGGCAGTTCCAACCGGGGCCCGCACCAACCTGTTCAAGGCGGCCGATCGACAACGTATCGTGGATCCGCTCCAGGCTCCGCAGCCGCTCGCGTGCGTGGTCCCACTCGTTGTCCAGCTGGTAGCGGTTCTCCGTCACAGCCCCCCAACGAAACCATCTACCTCAACTCGTCAGTTCATCGTCCCTGGGCGTTGTCCCTCACACCGTAACGCCGGCGAAGTGGCGCGCTGGCCTGCGGACGAGCCGCCGTGCCTACCGGGACGGTCGGGGGATTATGCCGAGGCCGACGATGTCGTTGAGAACGTCGAGGGAGGTGGCGAGATGGGAGGGGTCGGCGCTTTCGAGTCCGGCTCTCACGATCGTCCACCCGATCTCGAAGAGCACTCCGGCCACAGAGGCTGGGTCGAGCGACGATCGGATCGAGCCTTCCGCTTGGCCGGTGACCAGCACGTTCTCGAGGAGCTCTCCGATGCGTTTTCGCTGGCGTTGTTCAGCCAGGCGTGCGACGTCTCCCTCAACGAGATCGGTCTCGCCGAACAAAGAAGCGTGCAGGAGCTCGTCAGCGCCGTAGTGTTCGGCGGTGAGCTCGACGAGGGCGCGCAGCCTCGTGGGAACGGGGTCTTTGGTGGCAAGCACGCGCTCGGCCTTCGCGATGAACCTCTCGAGCGACTCTTCGACCACCGCGAGGTAGATCTCCTGCTTGGAGGAGAAGTGGAGGTAGACGCTGCCTTTGCCAGTGCCGGCCTCGTTGGCGATTTCGTCGACCGTGGTGCGTTTGTAGCCGAAGCGGCGAAACCTTGTCTCGGACGCGGCGAGGAGACGGGTCCTAGGGCTGTTCTGATCCGAAATGCTCATGCTGAGAGTGAAATCGGTTCGGCGGGTGTGACCGGTGGATGCCATCCGGGGTGGCGAAAGACGTGGCTGAGCTTGTTGCGCCATCCCTTGGAGGCTCGGACGTCGCGACCGATGTCGATGAACTCGTGGTAGGCGATACGCACAGGGTTGTAGGTGTCGATGTTGGTGGTCAACCCGTACCGGACACGCTCGACTTCGGGTTCGAAGGTGCCGAAGAGTTTGTCCCAGATGATGAGGATGCCGCCGTGGTTCTTGTCGAGGTACTGGGGGTTGACGCCGTGATGAACGCGATGGTGCGAAGGCGTATTGAAGATCACCTCTACGGGGCGTGGGAGCCGGTCGATGGTCTCCGTGTGGATCCAGTACTGGTAGAGAAGGTCGATCTGGCGGGCTCGGCGGGCGTGGTGGGCATTGACGCCAAAGAGGGGCAGCGGCATGAATACCCACGACAGGAGGAAGCCCGACCATGGCTGTCGGAGCGCGGTCGAGAGGTTGTAGCGCTGGCTCGAGTGGTGGGTGACGTGGTTGGCCCAGAGCAGCCTGACCTCGTGCATCCAGCGGTGATTCCAGTAGTAGAGGAAGTCCCAGAGCACGAGTGAGACGATGAACGCTCCTCTGCGGGAGCTGACGTCGGCCACGCGGTGACGGAATAGGAATCGCAGTGTGTTGCCCAGGATCGCGCCGGTGATGAGGTCGGATGCTGCGTTGCCGGCCAGCATGGAGAGGCTGGCCGCGGTGTCGCGCCGCTCGTAGCCGAGCGGAACAAGATCGTTGGTGGAGCGGGGGTCTTCGGCCGCGTCGCCGCTGTGTCGGAGGGTCCGAGCCTCGATCGCGATGGTGGCAGCGAAACCGACCAGCGACAGCAGGTCGACTATGTCGACCTGGCCGGACCGCTTGATCCGCGAAAGCATCCTTCGTGTGGAGCCCACGCATGCAACGATAGCAGTTTGACCAACAACTGACCAGATTGCTAGATGGGTCAGTCCCCTAGCCGGTCGGGGTCTCCGCGACGCCGGTCCGCCAGCATGCGGCAGCGAGGAGCGCCAGCCCGACGAGGAGGGCGACGAGTCGCGTTCGATCTCTCTTCATGGTGGGCGATCTCTCCTACTCGGATCCGAAAGGTGGCGGGTTGGTGGCGAGCACGTCGGCGATGAAGACGTCGACGATATCGTTCGCCGGGCCCTCGAAGTTGGTGGGCACGTGGCCGAATCCGTCGAGAACACGGAGTTCGTGTGGGCTGTCGACCTGGGCGTCGATCGACTGACGCAGCCCGTCGTGGAGCCAGTTGCAGTTGCTCAGTCCTTCGGCGACGGCTTCGGCCAGCGGCGCCTGATTGCCACCGCAGAAGGGGTCGTCGTCGCCGATGAACAGCGCCGGCACCTCGCGGAAGTCGCGGTCGGCGATCTGTGCTTCGGACCAGGCGGAGATGTCCTCGCGGGCGAAGAAGCCGACCTTGTCGCTCACCCCTTGGACTTCGAAGTCGGCACGTCGTCGGCGGGGGAGCGAGAGCTCGGCCAAGGACCGGCCGTAGCGAATTACACCGGCAGCATCGACGGCGGGACGACGACGGCGCCGTGTGGTCCCCGAGCCGCGGCTTCCGGGTCCAGAAACAGCGGGTTGTTGTCCCCGACCATGTGGCAGTGGCGGCGGATGGGGTCGTGTTCGACGGGGTAGCGGGCTTCGGACGTGCTGATGACCTGACCCGTCCATTCGGCGCGGACGGCATCGACGTCGTAGTCGTCCGGATGGATCCGGCTCGTCACGCGACGATGCCTTTGGCTCGCAGCGTCGCGATCCGGTCCGCCAAGCCGAGCTCGGTGAGGATCTCGTCGGTGTGTTGGCCGAGAGCGGGAGAGTCGGCGGTGATCGTGGCCGGCGTCTCGCTGAACTGGGCAGGGTGGCGCGGCAGGCGGGTATGGCCCACCACGGGATGCGTGTTCTCGACGAACAGGTTCATGGCAGCCGCATGGGGGTCGCGGGTGAGCTGGTCGGGGCTGAGGATCATCGCGAACGGCACCCGCTCGGCCTCGAATCGCTCCGTCGCCTCCTCCATCGTCAGGTTCGCGGCCAACGCGTAGACCATGTCCATCACCGGTTCGAGCACGTCGCGATTCTCGATTCGCTCGGCGACGGTGGCGATGCGAGGGTCGTCGTGGCCCTCGGCGCCGACAGCTCGGCACATACCGGCGAAATCGTGATCGGACGTCGGTGTGACGATGCCCCACCCGTCGAGAAATCGCATCGGCTGGAACCCTGCGACGAAGCTCGAGTGCTGTGATCCGTCGGAATCGAGCAGCACCTCGTTCGCTGCAGCGTCGGCCCACAGGAACGACACCACGGCGTCGGTCATCGAGAGCTCGATGTGCTGGCCTCCTCCGCCGCGGGCTCGGGCAAACAGCGCGGCGCCGATCGCCTGCGATGCATACAGCGCGGTGACCTTGTCGGCGGCGGTTTGGCGGAGGAAGGTGGGGGCCTCGTCGTCGGCGGGGTCGGCCTGGCTGACCGCGAGACCGGCATAGGCCTGGATGACCGTGTCGTACGCACTGCGGTCGCTGTAGGGGCCCGTGGGACCGAACCCCGACAGCGAGACGTAGACGACGTCGGGATTGGCTCGCTTCACGTCGTCGTAGCCGAGGCCGAGTCGGTCCATTACTCCGGGTCGGTAGTTCTGGATCACGACGTCGGCGTCGGCGGCGAGCCGACCGACGATCTCGGCTCCTGTCGGGTCCTTCAGGTCGATGGCGAGGGATCGCTTGCCCCTGTTGCAGACGAAATACAGCGAGCTCATGCCGTTGACCGACACGCCGACGTAGCGGGCGATGTCACCGATGTCGGGCCGCTCGACCTTGATCACCTCGGCTCCTTGATCCGCCATGAGCGCAGCCGCGTAGGGCCCGGTCAGCGCGATCGAGACGTCGAGCACCTTGACTCCGGACAGGGGACCCATCGTCATCGCCTCCTCGTCAGTCGTCGAACACCGGTGGGCGGTTCTCCTTGCGTGCCCGCACGGCTTCTTCGAAGTTCTGGGTGGTCAATCGTACGAACAGCTGTGTATGTGTTTCGAGCTCGATCGCGGCTCGCAGGCTGGCCGTTTCGAGCCCGGCCCACATCGTGCGTTTGGTGAGAGCGGTTCCTTGCGTGCTCCACCCGTTGATCTGATCTGCGAGATCGAGCGCTTCGGTCAAGAGATCGTCGTCGGGCACGACCCGCGAGACCAGGCCGATGTCGGCGGCTTCGTGAGCATCCATGTCCCGGCCCGACAGCATCAGCTCGAACGCTCGCGAAGATCCGATCGCGCGGGGGAGCAGAAAGCTCAGCCCGAGCTCGGTTGCGGTGAGCCCGTTGTTGATTCCCGCAGCCCTGAAGTACGCGGACTCGCCTGCGAGACGGATGTCGGCTCCGAGCGTGAGGCACATGCCTCCGCCAATGGCGGCGCCGTTGATCGCACAGATGACCGGCTGGGGCATGCGCTGCATGGCGGGGACGAGATCGGCCAACAGCGACATCGCCTTGGTCGCGATACGAGTAAGGCTCATCCCGTCGATGTTCGGCGGCGGCCCTGCGTCGTTGGATGTGTCAGCGCCCGAGCAGAAACCGCGGCCGGTCCCGGTGAGCACAACACAGGTCGTGTCGTTGTCGGCGGCAACCTGTTCGAACGCTTCGTGCAGTGGGACCATTAGCTCGAACGCCATCGAGTTCATACGTTCGGGACGGTTGAGGGTGATCACCGTCGTGTGCGGACGGGGCTTGTCGATGAGGATGAGCTGGTCGGCGTACGAGTCCGTCATATACGACACATAGCAGAGATCCGGCCGTGGCCCTGACTCGTCACTCGGGGTCGGCGGGGCCGAAGTCTTCCCAGCGTGGCCGCCCGACGGGCGGCGGCTCGGTGGCTTCGCCCGGGATCGCTGTCGAGGGGCGAAGAACCGCAGCCGCGAGTGCGGTTGTGATCGGCACGGCCGCGACCAGTCCGATCGAACCGCACAGCGTCCGGACGATCTCGACCGCGATGAGCTCGGAGTTGGCGACCATGTCGAGTGACTGGTCGGAGATCGCGAAGAGCAGGATGAGGGGCATGCTCGCACCCGCGTAGGCCAACAGCAGCGTATTGACGGTCGAGGCGATGTGATCGCGACCGACGCGGATCCCCGATGCCACCAATTCTGTGGTCGGCAGATCCGGACTTCGGTGACGGAGCTCGGCGACGGTCGCTACCTGGGTGACCGTCACGTCGTCGAGCGCCCCGAGAGCTCCGATCACGGCGCCGCCGAGCAGAAGTGCGCTCACATCGAGCTGCTCTGCGATCGCGGGCAGGATGAGGGCCTCCTCGGTCGCGAGGCCGGTGAACTGGGCGAGGTGGAAGAAGAGCCACGACAGGCCGAGCGTCAACCCGAGCGCGCCGAGTGTGCCTGCGAGAGCGACGGTTGTCGTCGGCGTGAATCCGTGCGTCAAGTAGAGGCTTATGAACGCGATCGCCGACGCCGCCACGACGGCGACGAGCAGCGGATCGTTCCCGTCGAGCACCGAGGGCGCCACGAAGGCCACCAACACGATCAAGGTGGCAGCCATCGCAAACAGTGCGAACACGCCTCTCAGACGGCCGAGAGCGATGACGACGACGGCGAACAGACCTGCCAACCACATGAGTGACGGACGCCTGTCGAGGTCGGCATAGAAGTAGTAGTCGGTCGACTCCTCGTAGCCGACGACTATCCGATCACCGATCGCAAGATCGGGGACCGACCGATCGAAACTGAGGTTGATCTCCGGCAGAGACACGACTGTGCCGGCATCGGGGCCCTCATCGACAGCAACCGACACCGTCCGGCACTCCTGGATGTCGTCACCGGTCGAGTAGCTGCACCGGCGATCGAGAACTTCCTCGACCGTCGCGCTGAACCGGTCGGTGACCAATCCGATCTCGTCAGCGTTGGCTATGGCGCTTCGTCGACCCTCCCCGCTTGGCCAGAGTGCGCCCACTCCGATGATCGTGGCTACTCCAGCGAGCGCCACCGCGACGAGCACAGCGCGCAATGTCGGGTGGCGAGCCCACTCACTCCAGCCACCGACCAGGCCATGGTCGTGGCTGTGGGAATGGCCGGGCTGCCCGGCGTCGGTGGCCACATCCGAATCCTACGCGACCCCGGTGTCTGGGAACCCTTCGGGTCCCTTCGAGTTGTTCCCTGCGCTCACAACATCGCGGACCAGGTTTCGCGGTAGACAGAAACTATGGGTTCGTCCGATCCGATCTACATCACCGTCGACGGCAACGAGGCCGCCGCCGCAATCGCTCATCGGCTCAGTGAGGTCATCGCCATCTATCCGATCACCCCTGCGTCGCCGATGGGGGAGCTCGCAGACGCCTGGTCACACGCCAGGGTGAAGAACCTGTGGGGAGAGGTCCCGGACGTCATCGAAATGCAGAGCGAGGCCGGTGCAGCCGGTGCGGTACACGGATCGCTCATCGCAGGCGGACTCACGACGACGTTCACGGCGTCGCAGGGTCTGCTGTTGATGATCCCGAACCTGTACAGGATGGCGGGTGAGCTGCATCCCGCGGTGATCCACGTCGCCGCCCGGTCGGTGGCGACGCACGCTCTGAGCATCTTCGGCGACCACAGCGATGTCATGGCTGCGCGCCAGACCGGCATGGCCATGCTGTGTTCGGGGTCGGTGCAGGAGGCACAGGACCTGGCATTGATCAGCCACGCTGCAACCCTCCGAAGTCGGGTGCCGTTCATCCACTTCTTCGACGGGTTCCGCACCAGTCACGAGGTCGCCAAGATCAAGGCGATCGACGAGGACTCGATTCGAGCGATGATCGACGACGAGCTGGTCACCCGGCATCGGGTGCGCGCACTCGATCCCGACCGGCCCGTGCTGCGTGGCACGGCCCAGAACCCCGACGTGTTCTTTCAGGCCGCAGAGTCGGCGAACCCGTTCCGCGACGCGGTGCCGGGCGTCGTGCGCGCAGAGATGGACCGGTTCGCGTCCATCACCGGTCGTCGATACCGGCTGTTCGATTACCACGGTCATACAGCAGCGACGCGGGTCGCCGTCGTGATGGGTTCGGGAGCGGGAACCATCACCGAGGCGGTCGATCGCCTGGTCGAGAGCGGAGAGGCGGTCGGCGTCGTGACCGTGCGGCTCTATCGGCCCTTCGACGTCGAGGCGTTCTTAGACGTCTTGCCGACAACTGTGGAGCGGCTCGCCGTGCTCGACCGCACCAAGGAGCCTGGGTCTACAGGCGAGCCGCTCTACCTCGATGTGGTCGCGGCGCTTGCCCAGGGATGGACCGCGGCCGAGAAGCCGTCGGTGTTCGGTGGTCGGTACGGCCTGTCGTCCAAGGAGTTCACACCTCCCATGGCGTCGGCCGTGTTCGCCGAATTGGACGAGCCGTCGCCGCTCCAGGGTTTCACCGTCGGCATCGTCGATGACGTGACGATGCTGAGCCTTGCACACGATCCCGAGGCGTGGAGTGAGCCGGATGGCGTGACCCGCGCTGTGTTCTACGGGCTCGGCAGCGACGGCACTGTCGGCGCGAACAAGAACACGGTGAAGATGGTCGGTGAGCTCACGTCCTTGTTCGCGCAGGGCTACTTCGTCTACGACTCGAAGAAGTCGGGGTCTACCACCGTCTCCCATCTCCGTTTCGGACCCGAGCCGATCCGGTCGGCATACCTGATCGGGGAAGCAGACTTCGTCGGTATCCATCACTTCGCCAGCCTCGACCGACAAGACGTGCTAAGAGTGGCCGCGCCCGGAGCGACCGTGCTCCTCAATGCCCCGTTTCCCGCAGACCAGGTCTGGGACCAGCTGTCGATCGAAGTTCAACAGTCGATCGTCGAAAGGGACCTTCGAGTTCATGCGATCGACGCCGGGAAGGTAGCCCGCGAGAACGGACTGGGAGGTCGAGTCAACACCGTGCTCCAGACCTGCTTCTTCGCGCTCGTAGACCTTCTCGAACCCGAGTTAGCGATCGCGTCGATAAAGGACGCGATCGACCGAAGCTATGCGAAGCGGGGGGCGATGATCCTCGAGCGCAACCACGCAGCGGTCGATGGCGCGCTCGAACAGCTGCACCAGCTCGATGTGCCCAGCCAGGTGACCGCGACTCGCCGCCGACCACCTCCCGTGCACGAGACCGCACCCGACTTCGTCCAACGGGTCACCGCACGGATGATCGCGGGTGAAGGCGATCTCCTGCCGGTGAGTGCCATGCCTGTCGACGGGACATTTCCGACGGCGACCACGCGGTGGGAGAAGCGGGGTATCGCAGCCGAAATTCCCATCTGGGATCCCGAGATCTGTATCGACTGTGCGCGTTGTGCACTCGTGTGCCCCCACGCTGCGATTCGGCTCAAAGTGGTGCCCGAGGAAGCGGTCGCCGACTCCCCCGAATCGTTCCGACACCGCGAGTGGTCAACGAAAGGCGATCCAGGGCGGCGCTCGATCATTCAGGTAGCGCCCGACGACTGCACCGGCTGCGGTGTCTGCGTCAACGTCTGTCCAGCCAAGAGCAAGGAGATGGTCAAGCACAAGGCCATCAACATGCAGCCGGCCGACGACCATGTAGCGACCGAACGCCGAAACTTCGAGTACTTCCTCGAGCTGCCCGAGAGGGACCGCAAGGCCCTCTCCTTGAGCTCGGTCAAGGGCTCCCAGCAGGCACAGCCGCTCTTCGAGTTCTCCGGCGCCTGCTCCGGTTGTGGTGAGACCCCCTATCTCAAGCTGCTGACCCAGCTGATGGGCGATCGCATGGTGGTCGCCAATGCAACGGGCTGTTCGTCGATCTACGGCGGGAACCTGCCGACGACACCGTGGACCGTCGATGAGCAGGGGAGAGGCCCCGCGTGGGCCAATTCGCTCTTCGAGGACAACGCCGAGTTCGGTCTCGGGATGCGGCTCGGCTTGGATCAACATGCTGTCGCAGCGCGACATCTGCTGACCGAGATTGCCGACCAGGTAGGACCGGTGGCCGATGAAATCCTCGCCAACGAGCAGGCGGACGAGGCTGCCATCGCTCGCCAGCGTGAGCTCGTGAGCGACCTCGAGAGCTGGTTGGAGGACCATCGAACGCCCGTGACCGACCGTCTCGCTGCGTTGGCGTCACACCTGGTCGACCGCTCGGTGTGGTTGATCGGGGGTGATGGATGGGCCTACGACATCGGCTTCGGCGGCGTCGACCACGTGTTGGCCTCGGGCCGGGACGTCAACATCCTCGTCCTCGATACCGAGGTCTACTCCAACACGGGTGGACAGACTTCGAAGGCAACACCTCGAGCAGCGGTGGCGAAGTTCTCCGCCGGTGGCAAGACGACGGCCAAGAAGGACCTAGGCATGATCGCCATGGCGTACGGCGACGTCTATGTCGCGAGTGTCGCAATGGGGGCGAACATGACCCAGACGGTACGTGCGCTAACCGAAGCAGCCGCACACCCCGGACCGTCGCTGGTCATCGCCTACAGCCCTTGCATCGCCCATGGCATTGACATGTCGGACATGATGGGGCACCAGAAGATGGCGGTCGAGAGCGGGTATTGGCCGCTGTACAGGTACGACCCGCACCGCGACATACCGGGCGACCATCCGCTCCACCTCGACAGCCGAAAGCCCACGATTCCGCTCCAGGACTTCGCGGCGACAGAGGCACGGTTCTCGATGCTCGCACGATCGCGGCCCGAGGTGGCAGAGGAACTCATGGCCCAGGCTCAACGCGACATCGACGACCGTTGGCATCTCTACGAACAGATGGTGGAGGTCGAGCGCACAGCGAGATTTGGGTTGCTCGACGACGATTCCGATGGAAGGCAGTCATGACCGATCTGGCAACGCGATATCTGGGTCTCGACCTTGCTCATCCAGTCGTCGCGTCGTCGTCGCCGTTGACCGATTCGATCGACTCGCTGCTCGACCTGCAACGCGCCGGCGCCGCAGCCGTGGTCCTTCCGTCGCTCTTCGAGGAGCAGATCGAAAGCGAGGCCCTTGCGTTCGAGAGCCAGTTCGGTGGGGGCGTGGACCTTCACGTCGAGGCGGCCGCAGGCTATCTTCCGGATCTCGGCGATCCGGCCCACAGCGTCGAGCATCACCTCGAGCTGCTGAGCCGTGCGAAGCACGAGCTCTCGATCCCTGTCATCGCCAGCCTCAACGGCACAACCGAGGGTGGATGGACCTCGCTTGCGAAGTCGTTCGAGGAGCGCGGTGCGGATGCACTCGAGCTGAACGTCTACATCGTTGCGGCCGACGCCGATTCGACCGCGGGTGATGTCGAAGGGCAGTACCTGCGTCTCGTGGAGAGCGTTCGAACGGCAGTTGCCATTCCGTTGACCGTCAAGATCGGACCCCAGTTCAGCTCTCCGGTCAACATGGCTCGTCGTCTCGGCGAAGCGGGTGCCGACGGTCTGGTCCTCTTCAATCGGTTCTACCAGCCCGACATAGACCTCGACACGCTCGAGGTGACGCCCAACCTTCAGTTGAGCCGGTCGATAGAGATGCGCCTCGCCCTGCGTTGGATAGCGATCATGAGCGGTCAGATCGACGTCGATCTGGCGGCGACCACCGGAGTGCACACCGCCGAGGACGTCGTGAAGCTCGTGCTCGTCGGGGCAGACGTCGTCACGATGGCGTCCGCTCTGCTACGCCACGGAACAGCGCACCTCACCAGCGTGCTCGACGGCATGCAATCGTGGTTCGCCGACCGCGACTACTCGTCGCTCGCCCAGGCGAGAGGAAGCCTCGATCAGGCCTCGGTCCCGGATCCCGTCGCGTTCGAGCGGGCCAACTACATGAAGGTGATCTCGAGCTACCGGACAGTCGAATAGCTCTGCCCGTCAATGGCTGCCGAAGTGGTCGAGAAAGGCTTGGAACTGACGCTCCTTGTCGAAGTGTTCTGTCATCAACCTTCGCCCGGCCTCGCCCATGCGTCGACCCGAGTCGGGGTCGCTGCCAAGGCGACCGATCGCCTCGCCTAGACCGGCCACGTCGCCGGGTTCGATCAGAAGCCCGGTCTCGCCGTCGTGTACGACCTCCGGGGTGCCTGCCAGTCGGCTCGAGATGACCGGCAGGCCCATGGCCATCGCTTCGAGGAGGACGTTCGGCAGTCCTTCTTTGTAGAGGCTCGGCAGAACGAGGGCGTCCAGCACCTCGAAGACCATGACCGGTTCGCGAGTGAAGGGGAAGAACGTGACGTTGTCGGCGATCCCGAGCCCGTCCACCTTGTTTCGCAGCATCGGTTCATCGGGCCCGTCGCCCACGAGAACGAGGTGGACGGTCGGCAAGGTCTGCTCGATTCGAGCGATCGCCTCGAGGAGTTGGGATTGCCCCTTTCGGTGTTCGAATGAACCGACGTTGCCCAATACGGGAAAGGCGTTGTCAGGCACCGGGTAGATCTTGCGGGCGCGCTCGGCCCGATCCGAGTCCGGTGTGAAGGTCGCGATGTCGGTGCCCTGGTAGATCAGGCTCACGCGTTCATCGGGAATTCCGTAGGACTCCACGAGGTAGCGGCGGGTGAAGTCGGTGATGGCGATGACCTGATAGCGGATGTCCTCGTTCGGCGCGTAGAAATCCCTTTCGTAGTCCGGCACGATCGTCCCGGTCTTGGGTTGTAGGACGACCGGTAGATCGGCGTCTGCGATGCAGCGGGCTGCGAACCGGGAACAGTGGAACCCGTCGCGCGGGGGATGGACGGTGCACACCGCAACGTCGGCCGGCCGCAACGCCTCGGTCCAGGCGCTCTTGTAGCGCGACGGGTTGTTTGCGATCTCGTCGTAGTCGTACGTGACGACGTGGGCGTCGGTCGTTGCGCCGTCGTGAGCGTTGAACCCATCTTCTGCTGTGAGGAGCGTCACGTCGTCGCCGTTCGCCATGAACACCCGCATCGCTTCCGAGACCCAAATCTGCGTGCCGCCGTGGAGCTTGGTGTCCTCGATGAGACAGATGTGCATCAGTCGCCGCTCACCGTGACCTCGAGACGGTCGAGGATCTCGTCGAACGACGACGTGAGGGCGTCGAGCGAGAATCTGTCACGAACCACCGCTCGATTGTGTTCGATCGTGTCAGCGAGGGAGTCGGGTTCGAGCAGTCCGCGTGTCAGCTCGTCGAGCGTTTGGCGCCCGACCGCCTCTTCGGGAAACGCGATGTAATGGACTTGGTCATCGGGATCGAGCCCAGCGCCCACGACCTCGTCGAACACTGCCCGAGGTTCATAGGGGCTCGCGACGATCGGCACTCCGGCTGCTGCGGACTCGGGGATCGGTAGTCCTCGGCCCTCGGTGAGGCTGGGGAACATCACCAGGTCGGCGGCCTGGTAAATGTCCACGATTCCCAACTCGCCGTCGAAGTCCGGACTGGTCTGACATCCGACACTGAACGCGAGGAACAAGCGCTCCGCGATCGAGCCTGGAACCTGCTCGACAGCCATCTGAAACGACTGGAGGACCCGCTCGAGGCATTCCCGGTGCTCGATCGGAACAGGTCCGGTCACATGAAGCATCAGAGTGAGGCCGGGGCGCTGCTCGAGAGCTGTTCTGAACGGCTTGTGACGCAGTAGCAACGCGAGCAGCTCCCAGTCGCGCCAGATCCGCTTCCGGTCGACGACTCGCGTCGGCTGTAGGAGGTACAAGGTCTCCGGGTCGCACAAGTCGAGCTGACGCGTTCCGGAACCGCTACAGACGATCGGAGTCTGTTCCTTCAGCCAGACGTCGACCCGTTCTTGGAACTCGGCGAGCGGCGTCGGGTCGATGACCGGATCGCCGCCGAGCACCATCGCCAGCTTCTGTCGGCTCTCGAGCCTCCTCTGAGGCGTGGCGGGCTCGAAGAACGCGCTTTCGAGTCCGGTACCGATCGTGAAGACGTCGTCCGGTCGGAAGTGATACCGATCGATCATCTTTCGCTCCTGTACCGGGTTGATGTCGACCTGCACCCAGCGACGGCCGTTCCAGGGGAATATGCGTTGGAAGAAGGAGAAGAACTCCTCGTTGTCGTGGTTCCGGAAGAAGTGGTCGCGCGGGCCTCGTGGTTCCTCGATGCCGCGTTTGCATCCTTCCTTGCCGCCCTCCCAGTAGAAGTCGTGGTTGTTGTTGATGACGGCGCAGCCGAGCGATTCGGTCGCGAGCACGAGCGCCAGTGCAAGCGCGACGTTGCCCGGGTTCGAGTTCGTGTTGACCGGCACGACCAGACCGACCTGCTGGTCTTCGAGGTAGCCGACCAGCCGATCGGCCAGGTCGAGTCCCTGATGCCACATCTCGCGAGCGAGCTCGCTGGACAGCTCACTCTCCGCGGGCAGGTCTTCGTAGAAGAGCTTCGAGAACCACTTCCCACCGTCCCACTTGTCCCACCCATCGGCACCGTGGAGAACAAAGCGATTCCAGGTCGGGTCGAGGACCGCATCGGCCTTGTCCGCGAACCCGCCGGCGATGCAGTGAATAGGAACTCCGGGCAGGATCTGTTCGAAGCACCGCGCGTACTTCGCGATCTCCATCGATACTCCATCGATGTCGAAGGCGAAGGTTACGAAGCCGACGCCGCGCGAAACCCGATCCCGGAAGGGCTCGGACCACGGATCGGCGGGATGCCTTGCCAAGTCGTCGAGCACACCGCTGATGCAGTCGCCATGATCGACGTCTCGGCCGTGCAGATCCCTCATGTCCATGTGCTGGAACCCCCCGGGGTTTGACCGCAAATCATGGGCGCCCAGCCACTCATCCGGCAAGCCGCGGTCAGAGACGCCTAACCTGTACGACCTTGCGAACCGATGGCATCGTATGAGAATAGGGATCGTTATCGGTCGAATAGGCGGCATCGACGGTGTCGCGCTCGAGACCGAGAAGTGGATCGCGGTTCTGCGGCGTCTCGACCACGACGTCCTCGTGCTCGCCGGAGAGCTCGAGGGACCCTGCCTGGGGGCGACAACGCTTCCCGAAATGGCGTTCTCGCACCCGGCGACCCTGCGGGAGCAGGAGGACGCGTTCTTCGTTCAGGATGCCGACGAGTCCGAGCTGCTGGCCCGTCTCCAACGAGACTCGGGCCACATAGAGCGCGGCGTCCTCGACTGGCTCGAGCAAGAGCAAATCGATCTCTTGATAACGCAGAACTCGACGTCGCTGCCGTGTCACCTGACCATGGGAATGGCACTCAAGCGGGTCATCGAAGGCACCGGCATCCCGACCATCGCGCACGACCACGACTTCCACTGGGAGCGGGGCGACCGGTACAAGACCAGGTTCGAGGGCGTGCAGAACATCATCGACGAGTGCTTCCCGCCCAACCTTCCGAATCTCACTCACGTGGTCATCAACACCCACTGCCGCGAATCGCTCGGAGTCGAGCGCGGTATCGCGGCACACGTGGTGCCCAACGTCATGGATTTCAACGACGGTTTCGGCACCGTCGACGAATTCAATGTCGATCTCCGTTCCGATCTCGGCTTCGACGCCGCCGACGTGCTGTTGTTCCAGGTAACCCGCATCGTGCGGCGCAAGGGCATCGAGACCGCGATCGAGCTGGTCGAGCGTCTCGACGACCCCCGCGTGAAGCTGATCGTCACAGGACATGCGACCGACGATCACAATCGCGAGTACCTGAGCGAACTCCAGGATCGCGCGGCAGCTCTGCCTCGGCCCGAACAGGTGCGGTTCATGGGTCACCGGTTCGGCAACGAACGCATCGTGGCCAACGGGTCGCCGGCCGTCTACTCGTTGTCCGATGGCTACGCCCACGCCCACGGTTGCACCTACTTCAGCCGGTACGAGGGATTCGGCAACGCGTTCGTCGAGGCGGTAGCTGCTCGCGTGCCGATCTTCGTCAACAACTACGAGCCCGTGTACTGGCCCGACATCGGTTCACTCGGCTTCAAGACCGTTCAGATCGAGGATGGGGTCCTCACCGATGCCGCCGTCGAGGAGATCTCCCACGTGTTGGGTGACCCCGACCGGCAAGCAGAGATGGCCGATCACAATTTCGAGCTCGGCCGCCGCCACTTCTCGTTCGAAGTCCTGTCCGATCTGCTCGACCCGCTTCTGCAGGTCTAGTGGTAGCGGTCAGTCTTCGACGTGCTCCTTGAGGGCGTCGAGCCAGCGCACCACCGCCTTTTCTGCGACGCCTTGGAGCAGGAGCTTCATCGCCATGGCGCCGAGGCCGCTCATCGTCTGGGTAGAGTTGACCCGAACCCGCTCCGAGTCCGGCTCCAGAACGAACAGGTACACCGACCGTACACCGGTCGACGATCCCGAGAACCGTAGCTCGCGTCGGTCGTCGAGTCTCTCGACTCTTGCGTCGATTGAAGCTGGACCAGCCTTGAAGCGGAATTCGGACGATTCTTCGAGAGGCGAAGTCCCCCGCACGTCGGTCACTCCGCGGTACCAGTCGCCCCAGGACTCGACGTCGATCAGGGCTTCCCACACTGCCTCGGGTGAAGCGTCGACCATCACCGCTGCCCCTGCGCGGATGGCCGATCTGCCAAGCGCTTTCGCCGCGGTCTTGTCGAGCTTGGCCCCTTCGCTCATTTCGCCTTCTTCCGGTTCGACTGTGCGGACTGTGCCTTGAGCCAGTCGAGGACGGCCGGAGCGCGGACATACCCGGCGAAGTGCCCGCCGCCCTCTATCACCTCGAGCTCGGCCTTGGGCAGTAGATCGATCAGGTGTTGGGCCTGGCCGAGCGAGACCAGCGCATCGTCGCTGCCGTGCCACGAGCGGATCGGCACGGCGATCTGTCGAGGGGAGAATCCCCAGTCGGTCACCAACGCGGCCATGTCGATGACCTGCGCGTTGAACTGCTCTCGCGAAGCCTCGAAGAGGTCGTCGACGAACATCGTCTTGAATCCGGGCGTGTCTATGACCTCGACGTCGTTGTCGGGCAGCACCTCCATCATCCTCGGGAACACCATGTCGACGTGCCGGCGCTCGATACGCGTGAGCATCCCGGTCATCAATCTCGCCAGGGGCCTGCGCATCCTCGCCACGGTTCCCAGGCCCACCGACAGCAGATCGGGAACGGTAGGTGGTGCGTCGGGTCCGACGAGGGGGACCATC
Organism: Acidimicrobiales bacterium; assembly: GCA_965216815.1. Lineage (GTDB taxonomy): Bacteria > Actinomycetota > Acidimicrobiia > Acidimicrobiales > SHLQ01 > JADFOM01. The sequence continues at coordinate 2,797,092 of OZ244202.1, forward strand.
GATCCGAGGAGGGCCCCGCCGGTTACTCGCTCGGGCAGCGCGTGAGCGACGGCCAGCACGTGTGGGCCGCCACCCGACAACCCTGCGACTCCGAAGCGGTCGATGCCGAGGATGCCGGCGAGCTGATCGACGTCCTCGGCCCAGCTGGTCAGTGTCCTGTCGAAGTCGGCGGTCGAGACGCCGACGCCGCCTCGTTCGGGAGTGACTATGCGAATCTGGTTCTTGGCGGCGTAGGCGGGCGCGTCCGGAGGGATCTGGCGACGTGCGCCTGGCGTGCCGTGGAACCACAACACCGGATCGCCGTCGGGGTCGCCGAACTCGCAGAAGCCCAGTCGGCGGCCGTCGCTCAGTGTCACCTCGTCGACCCGGTAGGGGGGATCGGGCGGTTCGAGAAGCCCGTCGGTCTTCACGCGGCGGCCTCCCGCATCGCCTCGACAGTCTCGGGGAGCGAATGGCTGGGTTCCCAGCCGGTCGCCGACCGAAAGGCGCCGTCGGACACGATGATTGGGTAGCAGAGCTCGCTCTCGGCGAAGTCGGTCAGCTCTCCCATTCCGAGCCGGCTCTTCAGGCGGGCGACGAGCGCTCCGGGACCGACGAGTCGAGCCGTACCAACCTCTCTGGCAAGCACCGAGATGGGCAGAGAACCCGGTCCCGCGACGTTGAACACTCCCCGGATCCCAGCTGACGCGGCTGACTCGATCGCATCGTCGAGGTCTTCGTCGTGGAGTAGGTCGACGATCGGGTCGTAGCCGAACCTCGCGCGCAGGTTCCCTTTTCTCAGGGCGGCGACGAGTGGCGATCGGTGGGTTCCTGCTACCACATGAGCCGGCCTGAGAACCGTGATCGGCATTCGTGTCCGCTTCGTCTGGCGTGCGGCCAGGTCGGCGAATTCTGCGTCGGCGGTGGCGAGATCGGCCAGGTCAGCGTCGTCGAAGCGCTCCGCGATCGGGGTCAACTCGTCGAAGTGCATGTCATGGCCCGGATCGGCGCCGTAGACCCGCACGGTCGATACGACGACGAGTGCGGCTGCCTTGCCGCGACGGCATCGATCGACCACGTCGGAGGCGGTGTGGATGGAGGACGGCTGGTGGACGACGACAGCGTCGGACATCGACTTCGGCGAGGGCGGTTCGGGGTCGTCTCGCAGCCAGGTGAGCGTGGTCACAGGAACACCCCCGTCCGCCGCTTGAGGCCCTCGTCGCTGAGGCGACGCACCTCGTTCTCGACCACGGTCACGTCAGCCGCAACCCTCTCCTCGTCGTCGGGATCGCCCTCGAACTCGAGCGGCGGGCCGAACTGAACGGAACACTTGGTCGGCAAGGGGAGCATCCCCGTTGGCGAGAGCGGGAAGTACTGCATGCCCATCCGCTTGGCCAGGGGTTTCAGCCGCGAGAAGCTCGGCACCATCTCCTCGCCGCCGATGAAGGCAAACGGCACCACGGGCACCTTGGCCTTGTATGCGATGCGCATGAATCCGTGACCGAACGGAACCAGCTTGTACCGGTTGAAGATCGTCTTGCCGCCACCGTTCTCGCCCTCCGGGAACACGAGCACCTGACGACCTCGCTCCAGCAGCAGATCGCAGTTGGCAGGTGTCCCCATCAGCTGGCCGATTCGTGGCATGAACTCGCTGTAGAGCGGGTTCTTCGCGAAGACGTATGCGCCGAGGGGCGCAGCGAACTTCGGTGGGTCGCACTCGAGGAGCATCGCCGTCATGATCAACATGCCGTCGTAGGCCATCTGGGATGAGTGGTTCCCCACCAACAGCGCGGGGCCGTCGGGGACCAGGTCGATGTCGTGGGCCTGCATACGGAAGTAGTGCCGATACAGAAGTTGGGAGACTGTGGCGACACGTGCCAGCCAATCGACGCTCAGTCCGAGGTCGTCGTAGCCCCACTCGTTCACCTCGAAGCCGAGCGCATCGATGCGCTCCCGGATGTCTTCGGGCACGGCGGCGTCCCACCTCGACTTGATCAGTTCCATCGGTTCGAGTGCTGGTGCCATGTCGGGAGCTCCCTTTCAGCGTTTTCCTGCGCGGTCGCCGGATTCTGCGTCGATCGAGATGCGCAGCGCGTTCCGAAGCGGCCATCGGTCGTCGAGGTCGGTGTCGGCGTCGACGAGCACCGGGGCGTCCACTGCCAGCAACATCTCCTCGTCGTCGAGCGAGTTGCCGTACGCGGTGGTCTTCGTGAGATCGACGCCTGCGGCGCGCAGGCGGCTCACCTTTTCGAACCCGCGGTTCAGCTCTCCGTCGACGAGGCCGGTGTAGCGCCCGTTGGCGACATGGAGACGGGTTGCCACCGGAGTGATCCCTCGTCTGGCGCACCACGCCGCGACGATCGGCTCGGTGTTGCAGCTGACGAGGTAGCGATCCTCTTCGCTGTGCCGTTCGATGGCTTCGTGCATCTCCGGATAGAGGGACGATTCGATTCGATCGCTCAGCGTGGCCGATGCTTCTCGGACGAGGTCGACGGGAAGTCCGCTGAAGGTTGCGACCAGCAACAGCTTGTACATGTGGTTGAACCCGACGACACCGGCTGCAGCACCTGGTATCAGTCCACCCATCGCCTGCGTGAACGCCGCCGTCTTCACAAGGCGCCAGCGACGACTCGGAAGCGCATTGATCAGGTGCCAATAGAGGTTGTTGCGCTCGGGAACGAGCGTGCCGTCGAAGTCGAATACAGCGGTCACCGGCTCCCACCTTTGTTTTGGTCCTCGCTGCTTCGGGCGACGAACTCGCCGGTCGTGTAGCTGTCGAGCACGGCGATGTGGGCGTCGCTTTTCAAGAGGCGGGGGACCTTTGTCTGAACCACCGAGATCCCCGACTCCTGAGCGCCCTGTCCGATCTGGCGATCGAGAGCATGAAAGCCACCCGGACCCATGAGCCGCAGCCGAGCTGGTAGCAGGCGGCCCATCGCCACGCGGTCCTCGTAGCGGGGGTTTTCCCTGCAGAGCTCACGCTCGAGTGCGTCCGCCAGCTCCGACGCCTGTCCGTCGTCGAGGTCTCCGTGGATCTCCACGAAGAAGCAATAGTGAGGTGGAAACGTCTCGAGGCCGGGTCGGATCGAGTAGTCGCGCACGATGACACCCAGCTGATCGGCGGCAGCCTGAAGAGCCGCAAGAGCGGCCGGTTCGGTCATCATCTCGGCGTTGAAGTTCATCAACACGTTGGCGCGGTGGCTGAACTCGATGATCGGAGCCCGCCGGTGGTAGCCCACGACGCGCACCATGTCGGCCGTGCGGTAGCGGTAGAGCCCGGCGAAGTTGGTGGCGACCACCTCGTAGCGTCTGCCGACCTGGAGCTCGTCGATGAGGCGGGTGTCGGGGTCGGCGTCGTCCACCGATTCCTCGGGAATGAACTCGATGAAAGAGACGCGCGGAGACACGATGTAACGCGGATCGTCGGGACCGAAGCTGACTGCGACGCTGCATTCGGACAGCCCGTAGGTCGTGTTGAAGATCGGGAGATCGCCGCTGAACTCTCGCAAGCTCGCCGCGTACACCTCGAAGGTCCCGGTGGTTATCGCGGCCAGGTACCGCAGATTCGGCCACAGTCGGGGGAGTACGTTGCGCGGGCCCTGGGCAAACGCGGTCCTGATCTGGGCCGCTCGAGCCGGGTCTGATCGGAGCCCGGCGTTCACCTCAGAGCGGACAGACTCGGACACCTCGATTTCATCGGTCAGCCTGCCGCGCTCGAGATCGTCGGCGAGCGACTCGTGCCGGTCGACGAGCACCGATAGGCCGAACGCCATTTTCGATGCGAACTCGTCGGCGATGTAGCGCAGATCCCGATGCGCCAGCGCGAAGAGCCAGTGCAGGTAGTAGGCGGTGGGCACATCGCGTACCTCATAGGCACAGATGGGTGACGTGAACAACTGGCGGAGCACGCTGGTGCGCTCGCCCAAGCCGATGCGCAGCGACGACGAGATGGAGATGCCGGCGTCGGTGGACTTGTCGGTCGCGGCGATGGACATGCCGTTCATGCCCTTGCCCATGACCGCTCCGGGTCCGAGCTCGCGCAGCAGAATCCCCTGTGGGACGAATACGAGTGCCGGGATCCGCCTGCTACGTTCCCGCTTGGTCGTCGGAATCAGCTTCGGGGTGCCGCTGGTTCCCGACGTCAACATGAAGTAGTCGACTTCATCGGAGGTCAAGATGTTCGTCTCGCCTCGGTGCGCCATCGCGTCGATCTCCTCCGCGATGTCGTCGTAGCGGATGAGTGGTACCTGGCGCCGATACGCGTCTGCGGAATCGATCCCTGCAAAGCCGTGGCGTTCGCCATATGCGGACGTGGCGTTTCGTCGGAGAATCTGCAGTAGTACGTCCTCGGCCACCGCTGGGGCGCGCGCCGTGTCTCTTTCGAACGCGATTCTCGAGCCGGCTACAAGGCCGACCGTCGAAATCAAGAACAGCCGCTCACCGGCGACCCGCGCGCCGCGCTGCGCGCCCGCGGCGAGTCGCCCCATCGCCGGTTTGGTGCGTATCCCCACCGCTCACACCCCTCCGTGGCCTCGCGAACGGGCCGAGCATACACGATTGCTCGCGGTAAGGCTACTATTGCTGCGACTACTCTCGAACAAATTGCTATCGCGTACAGTCCAGGGTGCTATGCTGCGATCGTGACACCGGCGCGACAGATCGAGGCATCATCGTCTCCGGCCGAAGGCAAGTCCAAGCGGCGGCGCGGCAAGGTCTCGCCGATCGACATCATCCTGCTCGGACTGCTCAAGGAACAGCCCCGCAACGGTTACGAGATCAACAAGGTCATCAAGCAGCGCAGGATTCGCAGCTGGGTGCGAATCAGTGAAGCGTCGGTCTACCGAAAGCTCCGATCGCTCGCCGATGCGGGAGCGCTCAGCAGTCGCACGACCCGCGACGGTCAGAACCCCGAAAAGACCGTCTTCGCCTTGACGCCGGCCGGCATCGAATTGCTGGCTGAATCGATTGCGGCCGCCGCACGCCAACCGGTGAACCTGCATTTCGACTTCGATGTCTGGTTGTCCCACCTCGGCCACGTTCCGCCCCAAGAGCGAGCCGAATGCCTCGCATCGCTTCGCGAGCGTCTCGTCGAGTCCCGCGAAGAGGCCAGAACCATGATCGAGGAACACCACATCGAGCTCCCCGCCGAGGTCGGCTCGCTGATGGACCTGCGGTGGCGTGTTCTGTCGGTCGTCTGCCAATGGCTCGACGAGATATCTCCGAACGAGGTCAGTCCCGCGGCATCGCACGAGGCCGTTGCGCCAGAGCAGGAGCCGGTAGGTGGGTGATCTCTTCGGGCCACTGCGGCGCCTGACCGCCAGTCAGCTCGAGCACCCGTTGGAGAACTTCCGTGTTCAGCGCGAAGACAAGGGGGTGTTTCTGCGCGAGGCCACGCGCGTCGGCGCTTCGATGGCGTTCGTCCTCAACCGTGCTGCGAACCGTCGCCGCCGCGATGCCGATACACCCGGTCCTCCTGGACGCCCGTTCGATGGCTACGGGTCGCGCGAACGATACGTGTCCGGCGGGGCCACCGAGTTCGGTGCTGGTTCTGCCGCGGAGGGGACCAGGGTCACATGGTTCGTGCCCGACGTGCTGCGTGACGGAGAGAGCGCCCCTGTGGTCGTCTACCTCCACGGCTTCAGAGCCTCGGCTCCCGACCTGTATTGGGATCACATACATCACTTGACCGCTCAGGGGCTCGTTGTGATCTTCCCGCGGATCAACAAGGGTGGCGCAGTCGGCATGTTCACCGACAACGACCAGAACGAGATGCTCTCTCGGTCGGTAACTGCCACCGAGGTGGCCCTCGAGGCTCTGGGTGAGAGCGTGGAACCCGATCAGCTCTATGTCTTCGGTCATTCGCTCGGCGGTCTGATCGGTGCCTGTTGGAACGGCTACGGCGCACCGGCAGCGCGCGGCATCGTGCTCGCCCACCCGTCGATCAGTACCGATGCGATTCCCGAGGCGGCTCGAAGGTTCATCACCACTGTCGACGACTTCGACGACCTGGTCGCGGCCAACGAGGCCCCGGTGCTGATCCTTGGGGGCGACCAGGACACGTTGGTCCCGATCGACGAATGCCTCGATCTCGCGCGGGCCCTGAGCGGGGCGTCTTCGTGCATGGTGGCTGTCGCCCACCTCGACGAACACGGCCTGCCAGCGGTCAGCGCCGGTCACCTCGCCACCGTCCGCTCCGACGCAAAGGCGCTCCGTTGGGTGGGCCAGAGCCTGGGAGGCAACCAGGCGCAGGATCTGCTTCAGTCTCGCTTCTATCAGGCCGGCCTCGACGCGATGATCGCCGGGGAGACCCAGCCGACGTTCGACTTCGGCGTCTGGTCCGACGGCACTCCGGTCATCGCCCCTTCGATCGAGTACCGCAGCACCGACGGCGTTCGCCACCCCGACGATCGCCTAGCGGTCGGATCGGCTGAATAGTGGCCACCGGAGCGGCCGGCACAAAGAAGGCAAAGGCAAAGCTTCCGCGGTCGACCGATGTGTTGATCGTCGGTGCGGGTCCGACCGGACTGTCCCTCGCCCTAGCGTTGCGGCGGGCGGGTGTGGACTGTTGCATCATCGATGGGACGACCGATCTCGGTGCTGACCCGCGTGCCTCGCTTTTGCACGTTCGAACGATCGAGCTGCTCGCCGGACTGGGCCTGGGTGACCGCTTGAGCGCTGCAGGCTCGCCCATCGAGCGTGCTGCGTACTACGACGCCGGGCTCAGGGTCTCCGAGCTCGATTTCTCGACCCTCAACAGCTCGGTCAGTAACGCGCTTGGGATCTCTCAGGGGGTGGTCGAGGCGCTTCTCGTCGATGAGCTCGAGTCCATGGACTGCGACGTCAAGCGGCCGGCGAGCCTCGAGGAGTTCGAGGCCTCCGAAGAAGGGATCTCGGCTCTCATCGGTCGCCGTGGCATGCGACGGACCCGTGTTGCGGCACGCTTCATCGTCGGCTGCGACGGTGCGGTCAGCACGGTCCGCGACCAATCGGGTCTCACCGACACCGGCTACGAGATCGCCGACGCGTTTGCGACTGCAACGGTCGAGCTCGCTGGCGAAGTCGACCGTGACACACTGCACTTCTTCGCGGCCAACGACGGGTTCCTCGTCCTCAGCCCGTTGCCCAAGAATCGTTGGCGCCTGACGGCGACCACAGCGCATTCCGAGTCCAAGCCCACGGCCGAACAGCTCCAATTGCTCCTCGCCGATCGTGGCCCGCGCGCCTCCTCGATCACCCTCGGGCGACCGACCGACGTCGGCCGCTATCGGGTTCGCCAAGCTGTCGCTAGGCGACTTCGCGAGGGGCGCGTGCTGCTGGCCGGAGACGCCGCGCACACCTTCAGCCCCGCGGGCGGCCAGGGTATGAACTGCGGGATCGCCGACGCAGTCAACCTCGGCTGGAAACTAGCCGCGGTGTGCAAAGGCGAAGCCGGTTCGGGGTTGCTCGAGACCTATGACGACGAACGTCGCCCCATGGCGAGCGCCCTCGCCGGCCGAACCGAGCGGTTCGGCGAGGCGTTGGCTGTGCGAAATCCGGTAGCGCGCGCTTTGCGCGATGGCGTGGCCCTGCTCGCCGGCCGGGTTGGCGCCATAGGGGAGCCGGTGTTGCGCGGCCTGGCAGGCTTCGACACGACGTACGAATCCGGAGCGGTGCAGGTCGGCGGGGGTGGTGTCGGCGGCTGGGGATCTGTCGGGGAGCGCTCCGAGCTCGTCGAGCCGTACCTGCTGGCCGACCAGGCCCACCACCTATTGGTGTCCCACGTCGGCGACGCCGACCGCTTTCGAGAAGCCGCCCACGACTACGCGGCTCCGATCGTCATCGACTCGGTCGACGCGAGGGCCGCCGGCGCATGTCTGGTGCGACCCGATGGGCACATCGGGTGGTGTGGCACCGACGTGGTCGGTCTGCAGCGTCACCTCGATCGCTGGTTCAAGCGGTCGGCGTGACCGACGCCGCCTAGCCGGATCCTGCCCGACACCTGCCCGCACCAGGTGTCGCTACGCACCTACTCAGCAGTCTCCTAGTAGGTCTCGAATCGCGCGCTCAGTCGCGACATGCCGTCTGGGTCGGTTGAGAGGATGAACGTCCCGAGGCTCTCCGCTTCCACAGCGAGATGCGCATCGACGACGTCTGAGGTTCCTGCCGAAGCGAGTCTTCGTCCAACGGCGACCGACTCATCGAGAGCGTGAATGTCGAAGTGCCGCAGTGCGCGGGCGAGATTTGCTTGCAGCGCCGGTTCTCGCCAGACCTGTGCGAGCACGGGGTGCGTGGTGTGTAGCTCGTCTCCGCGCTGAGCCGCCCGTTTGATCAGCGCCCAGAGCCGAGAGTTCAAGTTCTCGCCGTCGACGATGAGCGGGCCTGCGTCGATGATCAACTGTCGACGCCCTGACGATCGAGCACAGTGTCGGCCCAGTCGAGGTGGTCCTGGTCGATCGGGCCCTCGTCGGCTTCCCAGGATGCGATCATCTCGAGCATGGCCTGACTGCGCCGCCGCCGTTTCACCTCTGCGATGAGGGACCGCTTGATCGCAAGCTTCTTGGTGCCATCCATGCTCACCAGTTCGGCCAGGGCCGCTTCCATCTCGTCGTCGAAAGCGATGGTTGTCTTTGAAGCCATAGATCTATGGTAGCATGCCCATACTTAGCTGTAGTGAGCGGCGGTGGCAGTGCGACATCTGCCCGTACCAGATGTCGGCGACCGGTGCTACCAGATGCGGCGCGCGGCGGCCCAACGGCTGAGTTCGTGGCGGTTCGACAACTGAAGCTTGCGCAGCACCGCCGAGGCGTGGGTCTCGACCGTCTTGACCGAGATCGTCAACCGCGCTGCGATTTCCTTGTAGGTATAGCCCCGCGCGAGGTGGCGGAGCACCTCTCGCTCGCGCTTGGTCAGTTGGTCGAGGTCTTCGTCTACCTCGGCGGGCGGTGTGCCGGTCGTGGCGCCGGCGAACGCATCGAGCACAAAGCCGGCCAGGCGGGGCGAGAAGACGGCGTCGCCTTCGCTCACACGGATGATCGCGTCCACCAGGTCGTCCGCAGAGATCGATTTGGTCACGTAGCCGCGGGCTCCGGCACGTACGACATCGATGACATCCTCCGCCGCGTCTGAGACCGAGAGCGCGAGGAAGCGGGTGTCGACGCCTGCGGACTCGATTGCCTCGATGACCTCGCGGCCCGTGCCCGACGGCAGATGCACGTCGAGGAGCACGACATCGGGCGACCACTGCTCGATGGCGGCTACGGCGGCGCCGACATCATCGGCTTCAGCTACCACCTCGACAGCGTCTCCGAGCTCGGCTCTCACCCCGCTGCGAAACATCTGGTGGTCGTCGACGAGCACGACGCGTGGTGGGGCGACCGGCATGGTCAGACCGTATCTCCCGCGGCAACGGGCGTTGGGAGGAACAGCTCGACCTCGGTGCCCTCGCCAACCGTCGAGCGAATCTCGACCTCGCCGCCGAGGCGTTCCATGCGGCCGACGATCGACTCGCGTACGCCCAGCCGGTCCGGGGCAACCCCGTCGGGATCGAACCCGGACCCGGTATCGCGAACGAAAGCGCGGACCCCGTCGTCTTCGACCTCGGCGTACAGCGAGAACCGCCGACAGCCGGACCATCTAGCGGCGTTGGTCGCGGCTTCGCCCGCAGCAGCCAGGAGCGACTCGATCGACCCGTCGACCGGCGCATCGCCGACAACGACCGTCTCGACCCTGACGTCGAAGCGGTCCTCGATGGTCGCGGCAATTCGATCGATCGAGCTCTTCAACGTTGTCGCGCCTGTGTCGTCGCGGTCTGCGTAGAGCCAGCGACGCAGCTCGCGTTCCTGCTGCCTTGCGAGTTGGGCCATCGCAGCTGGGTCCTCGGTCCGTTGAATGAGCGCGAGCGTCTGAAGAACCGAATCGTGCAGGTGTGCCGCCATGTCCGCCCGGGCGTCCGCCTGAAGTCGCCGGCGGCGTTCCTCGCTTCGGTCGCGCAAGAGCACGGCGATCCAGGGGCCGACGATGAGCGCCAACCCACCGACGACCAGAATGACCGCGAGGATCCCGCTTCGGATTACTTCGAACGACACGCTTCCGGCGACAAGTGCCGTGAATCCGGCGCCGACCACCACGAGCCCAGCGGCGATGCGTAGAGCCTCGGTCCGGGTGGCCTCGAGCTGAGGCTTCACCCGCCAGACGACCACGCCGACGCCCAGCCCGACGAGCAGGATCGGCCACATGATCGCCTCGGGCAGGCCGAGTCCGAGGGCTTCCTGTGTGAGAACCGTGCCCAAGACGACTAGGCCGAGACCGATCGCGCGGCGCGGCTCGGGCTCGTGGTCTGCGTCGGGTGTACTCGTCGGGCCCTCAGGCATCAACAGCCAACCGACGAGATAGAGCGGTCCGCCGAGTCCGGTGATTCCGAGCAGAATCGCCGCGATTCGCATGATCGGTGGGTCGATCGCGACCGTGCGGGCGAGTCCCGCACACACCCCGGCCACGACACGGTCGTCGGTCGACCTGTTCGGAACGAGGGCAGCGCTTGCATCGGACACGCCTCAATGTTCGCGCGAACCTCGTTCAGCAGCCTCCGGGGTCGCCCCTGACGGTCGGTGTCGGCCTCAGGGTTCGATCGGGGTTGTCCCCGATGGGCGTGCGGCGTGTGTGCGTGCACGATGTGGTCATGAGCGATCAGTCGCCCCCTCCCAACGAACCCGCCGGCGAAAGCCCGACCGGGCAGCTCCCGCCGCCTCCGGCGCAGGGCGGACCCAATGCGCCCTCCCGCATCCGACGAAGCAAGCGGGATCGCATGATCGCCGGTGTGTCCGGCGGCATCGCTGAGTACTTTCGCGTCGACCCGATCATCCCTCGCCTCGGATTCGTCGCCACGAGCCTGCTCGGAGGAACCGGTGTCGTGGTGTATCTCATCGCATGGCTCGTCATGCCGGACGAAACCGAGGACGAGAGCGCGGCGGTTAGGGCGCTGCGCGGCGAGAACCGTAGCGGCCACAACGCCGGGGGCCGATCCCTCCTCGCACTTGCCCTCCTCTTCGCCGGCATCGTGGCGCTGTCCGGGTCTGCACTGTGGCGCTCCGGCCCCGGCGACGATCTGTTCCTCCCCCTTCTGATCGTGGCCGCCGGCGTCGCTCTGCTCGTATGGCCGAGCGACACAGCCGATCGTGCGGGAGCCGTCGAGGTCGAAGGTGAGCAGCGAAGCGAGGCCGCGACGCTCAGCGGCGACAACCCGGCTCGACCCCCAGCGCCTACACCGTTCCTTGGCCCGTTGGCGCTGGCCGCGCTACTGCTATTCGGCGGCATCACGGTCTTCGCCGACCAGGTCGGCTGGTGGACGACAGATCCTGTGACCTTCTTGGCCGTGTGCCTCGTGATCGTAGGTTCGGTGCTCGTCGCATCGGCCTTCGTAGGTCGTGCTCGTGGCCTTGTTTGGCTCGGGCTCATCCTGTTGCCGATCGCGTGGTCGGTCGCAGCTGTAGACATCGACTGGCACAGCGGGATCGGTGAACGGAGCTACGAGGCTGCGACGCTCGACGAACTCGAGGAGAGCTACGAGCTCGGACTCGGAGAGCTCCACGTCGATCTGTCCGACCTCGAATTGGCGGGAGAGACCGTGGACCTGCCCGTTGGGCTGACCGTCGGAGAGATCAAGATCTGGGTTCCCGAGACCTTCGAGACGGTGGTCGACATCGACGGCAGGCTCGGCTCGGTCGTCATCGAAGACGGCCAGGATCGGGTGAACAACGATGGCGGCCACATCGACCTCGACCGCAGTGTCGGTGACCCCGCCGGAGGGACTCTCAACCTCGATGTCGACCTCGGCATAGGCGAAGCGACCGTCATCGTCTGCGGACCCGAAAGCCAACGATGCCCGTGAAACAACTCAGCGAGGAAACCTGATGGAACCCCACCCGACCGACCCGATAGCCCTTGTCTTCGGATTGCTCTTCGTCGCTGCCGGCGCAGGGATGCTCGCCGACCTTCGCTGGGACGGATTTGACGCGACAGCGTTCGCCGCTGCGGCCGTGGCGATCGCCGGACTACTCCTCGGAGCGATCGTCCTGGTTCGCAACCTTCGTGCCGACGCAGACCCGCTCGACGAGCCGGCGGACATCCCGTTCGACGGGAACTGAGTCGCCGCCGGCTTGACCCGAACCGCGCCGGTGGTTTGCATGACCACATGGGCGAGTACAAGTTCGGGATCATCGGCGCGGGGATGTCGGGCATCCTCGCGGCGATCAAGCTGCAGGAAGCCGGCTACGGATACACGGTGTTCGAGAAGGCCGATCGGGTGGGCGGCACTTGGCGTGAGAACACCTACCCGGGGATCGCGTGCGACGTGCCATCGCACATCTACAGTTATTCGTTCGCCCTCAATCCGGAGTGGAGCCACTTTGCGTCGCCTGGCGCCGAGATCCAGGAGTATTTCGAGACCGTGGCGCAGCGATATGGCGTCGACGACGAGATCCGGTTCTCCGACCCGGTCGTGCGCTGCACCTGGACCGACGACGGCCGGTGGGAAGTCGAGACCGAATTGGGCTACGTCGAGACCTTCGATTTCGTGATCGCCGCGACCGGCATCCTCCACCATCCGAAGCTGCCCGACATCGAAGGCCTCGACTCGTTCGATGGAGCGATGTTCCACAGCGCCCGTTGGGACCACGACGTTCCCCTCGACGGCCGTCGAATCGGCGTGATCGGAACCGGTTCGACCGGGGTCCAGATAACCGGGGCGCTGGCCCCGCGTGCGGGACACCTCAGTGTCTTCCAACGCACGGCGCAGTGGGTCGTGCCTGTCGAACAGGTCGAATACACCGAAGCTGAAAAGGAAGAGTTCCGCACCGATGCCGACCAGCTCGCGCGGCTCCACGAAGAGCTCCAACGGGAGTTCAACGACGGGTTCGGTACCTCGATTCTCGATGGCGAGTCCGAGATGGTGGACGACATCGAAGCCCGTTGCCGGGAGGAATTGGCCAAGATCGCCGACGACGAGCTGAGAGAGAAGATAACCCCCGACTACAGAGCCGGGTGCAAGCGGCTCGTGATCTCCCACGACTGGTACGACGCCGTCGTGCGCGACACGGTCGAGATCGTCACCGAGCCCATCGACCGCATCGAGACTGCGGGCGTGAGAACCAGCGACGGCAGGCTCCACGAGCTCGACGTGCTGGCTCTTGCGACCGGGTTCAAGGTCGATGCATTCATGCGCCCCATGACCATCACGGGAGTCGACGGAATCGACCTCGACGACGTCTGGGCCCAACGGCCGAGCGCATACATGGCGGTCACCCTTCCGGGATTCCCCAACTTCTTCATGCTCAACGGACCGAACTCTCCGGTCGGCAACTTCTCGCTGATCCAGACCGCCGAGCTCCAGTTCTCCTACGCGATGGATTTGGTCGAACGTGTTCGGTCCGGACAGCTCACCAGGGCCGTTCCCACCGAGGACGCGGCTCGGCGCTTCGAGGAGGAGCGAGTCGAGGCAGCTAAGGGAACGGTGTGGGCGACCGGATGCAACAGCTGGTATCTGGACGATCGGGGAATCCCGTTCGCTTGGCCGTTCCCGTTCGAGCGGTTTCGGCGGGAGATGGCCGAGCCCCGCCTGGGAGACTACGAGCCGGTGTGAGCTGAGCCCGCGCCGGTCACTTCCGGGTGATCTTGACCGGAAGCTCGGTGTAGCCCTTCACGAACGACGAGAAGGTCCGTGTGGGTTCGTCCTGCACCTCGACCCTGGCGAAGCGCTGCAAGATCTCTTCCCAGAGCACCCGCAGCTGCAGCTCGGCGAGTCGACTGCCCATACAGAAGTGGATTCCGTATCCGAACGACAGGTGCCTGTCGGCGTTGTGCCGCTCGAGATCGATCGACTCGGCGTCTTCGAAGACGTCTTCGTCGTGGTTGGCCGAGATGTACCACATGAGGATCTGGTCGTCTTTGCGGATCTTCTTGTCGCGGATCTCACAATCGCGGGTGGCTGTGCGTCGCATGTAGGGGAGCGGCGTCTGCCAGCGGATGATCTCGGGGACCATCTTCGGGACCAGGTCGGGATCTGCGATCAGCTTGTCGTACTGGTCGGGGAACTGGTTGAGGCCGTAGACGCTGCCCGACATCGTGTTGCGGGTCGTGTCGTTCCCACCGACGATCAACAACAACAGGTTGCCCAGGTGTGCCATAGCCGGCAGGTCCTTCGTCGCCTCACCATGTACGAGCATCGACACGAGGTCGTCGCCAGGGTTCTCCCTGCGTTCCTCCCAGAGGCGTTCGAAATACTGGACGCATTCGAACAGTTCGTCGCGCTTCTGCATCTGCGACTCGACCACTCCACCCGGCTCCGGAATGGCGAACACGATGTCGGACCATCGGGTCAGCTTGCGGCGGTCGTCGAACGGGAAGTCGAAGAGCGTGGCGAGCATCATCGTCGTCAGTTCGATCGACACGGTGTCGACCCAGTCGAATGTCTCGCCCTCGGGTAGCGAATCCAACACGTTGATCGTCCGCTCACGGATCAGCGGCTCGAGGTTGCGTAGATTCGACGGAGCCGAGACTGCGCGAACCGTCTTGCGTTGCTCGGTGTGTTCGGGTGGATCCATGGCGATGAACGAGATGACCTGATCGGCCCCCTCGGGACGTGGCCGGCTGGGCGGCGGCCCGAGGGAGATGCCTCGCGCCGATGAGAACGTCTCCCAGTCTCCGTCGACGGCACGCACATCGTCGTACTTCGTGATCGACCAATAGCGTCCCGCGGTCTCGATCTCGTTGAAGTGGACCGGGTCTTCCTTGCGCAGCCGCGCGAAGTGGTCCTGCCATCGGTTCTCGCGGAACAGATGAGCGTTGAGCGGGTTGATCTCCTCGATCGAGAGCTCGGACGCCGCCGGAACATCGGCGCCCTTTTCGGCCTGTTCCTGCTCGGGCGTGCGGAATTCATCGCTTGGCCACGGCAGGCGATCGGTAGCGGTCTCGGTCATCGTCAGGGCTCCTTAGGTGCGTAGCATCAAAGTACCGGCCCGGCCCACACCGTTGCGAGTCTCGCGGTCCCGGCGGCTACGGTCCGCGTCATGGCGATCAGGGTGGTGCAATGGGGGAGCGGCAACGTCGGGCGCCTCAGCATGCGCACGGTGGCGGCCCGACCGGACATGGACCTGGTCGGCCTCTACGTAACCAACCCCGACAAGGTCGGACGCGATGCCGGCGAGCTCGCGGGCGTCGATCCCATCGGGGTGACCGCCATCGGCGATGTGGAAGAGGTCGTCGCGCTCGATGCCGACGTGGTGTTGCACATGCCTCTCCCGTCGTTGGTGTACGGCGACGACCCAGGGGCCGATTTGGCGAACTTCGTCCTAGTGCTCGAATCCGGAAAGCACGTCGTGACGACGGTTGGCTACATGTACCCCCAGGTGTATGGCGACGATGTGATGGGTCCGCTGACCGAGGCCTGTGCTCGTGGCGGCTCGACCTTCCACGGAACCGGCGTCAACCCGGGCTGGTTCGGCGACCTCCTGCCGCTTCTCTTGTCAGGTTTGTCGATGCGGATCGATCGAATCGATGTGCAGGAGATCAGCTGCTTCGTCGGCTATCCGTCTCCGGAGATCATGTTCGACATGATGAACTTCGCCAAGACCCCGGAAGAGTTCGAAATACACAGTGTCCGGCACAGGGGCTGGCTCGACGCTCTGTTCACCGAGGCTGTCCATATGGTGGCCCACGGTCTCGGTGTCCCCACCGAAAGCACGACGTCCGAGCTCGAGACCGAGCTGGCCGCGACCGATCTCGCGACCGCAGCTGGCACCGTCCCCGCCGGCACGATCGCAGGGCAGCGCTACCGGTGGGCAGCCTGCGTGGCAGGGGAGGAGCTGGTTCGTCAGGAGACGGTGTGGCGGATGCACGACGACGTTGCGCCCGACTGGCCCCGCGGCGACTGGTCGCTGGCGATCACCGGGCGACCGAACATGAAGTTGTCCCTCGCCCACGACTGGAACCACAACATCCTCGGCTCGACGGCGGCGCATGCGATCAACGCCGTTCCCTACCTACTCGAACGCGAGCCCGGCATCACCACCTTTCTAGACCTGCCTATCGTGGCCGGCCGTGGCGCCCATTTCGACCGACCCGCCAGAGCTTGAACCGAGGGCCGACTCACCGGCTGATATCGGCCGCGGTTAGGTTCGGCTCCGAGGACGAATCATGGAGGGGCCGATGGAGAAGGTGACCGGAGGCGAGGCGATCGCTCGGATGCTGGCCGCCGAAGGCGTTGAGGTCGTCTTCGGCATCATCGACGGGTCCTACTACGGCCTGACTTCAGCGCTCGACGCCATCGGTATTGACCTCGTCACACCGCGACACGAATCGACGGCGGCACACATGGCCGGTGCCTACGCCCGCTCGACGGGTCGGCTCGGCGTGTGCGTCGCGAGCAACGGGCCCGGGGTCGCCAACATCCTTCCGGGCATCGCGGTCGAGAACGGCGAGGGCAACCGGGTACTGGTGTTGACCAGTTGGCGCCGCGGTCCGATCGTCGGCCCCGACAGGGGCGGCACCTACCAGTACTTCGACCAGGTCGCTGCGACCAAACCGATCACGAAGTGGACCGGGGCGGTCGCGTCGTTCGAGCGCATTCCAGAGGCGATGCGCCGGGCGTTCCGAATTTCGTTTCAGGGTCGGCCCGGCGCCGTGCACGTGACGGTGCCCGAGGACATCATCAACGGTGAGCACGATGGTGATGTCGAGGTAAGGCCACCCGAGCGCTACCGCCGGGTCGCACTGCTCGATCCCGCAGCGGCAGAGGTTGAGGCTGCTGCGGAGATGCTCGATGGAGCCGAGGCTCCGCTCATCCAGGTCGGAAGCGGCGTCGTTCACGCCGGGGCTGGCGATCTGGTCGCGCAACTGGCCGATCGGCTTGCCGCGCCGATCACTACGAGCTGGGGCGGGCGCCCGGCGATCGATGCCCGCATTCCCCAGATGGTTCCGCTGCTGCCTCCGCTCATCGATGACGTCCGCAAGGCAGCCGACGTCGTTCTCGCCCTCGGAACCCGATTCGGTGAGACCGACTGGTGGGGCAAGCAGCCCTATTGGGGCGACCCTTCCGAACAGCAGCTGATCCAAGTCGACATCGACGAGCAGGTTCTCGGGCTGAACAAGCCCGTCGACCTACCGGTCGTCGCGGACGCGGGTCTGTTCGTCGAAGCGATGCTCGCCGAGCTCGACCGCCGCGGCGACTCGCCGCATTTGCCGGTGCGGACCGAACTCCTCGCCGGCTACACAGAAACTCGCGATGGCATTCGCGAGTTCCTCCAGGCGGTCCCTACACCGCTCGACGCGGAGCCTCTCCACACGGCGAACATCCCGCTCGTGTGCCGCGAGTTCTTTGACGACGACGCGATCGCGGTCATCGACGGTGGCAACACAGCCGTGTGGACGAACCTGTTCCACGAGAACCGGGTTCCGGGCAGCGTTCTGTCGACCTTCAAATTCGGCATGCTCGGCGCAGGCATCGGTCAGGCGCTTGGCGCGCAGGTCGCCCACCCCGGCCGACAGGTCTATTGCATCATCGGCGACGGGGCGATGGGCTTCCATCCCCAGGAGCTCGAAACCGCCGTCCGCAACAACCTCCCCGTCGTCTTTCTCGTCGTATGCGACAGGGCATGGGGCATGGTGAAGTTCGGCCAGTCGATGGCGATCGACGCCGACACCATGAACGAAACGCGCATGTTGGAGCCCGACCGCAACCTCAACACCGACTTCGAGGAGATCCGATTCGACCTGCTCGCACAGTCGATGGGTGCCCACGGCGAACGGATCTCGCGAGCGTCAGATCTCAAACCCGCCCTCGAGCGGTGCGTGGCCGCCGGCGGCCCCGCGGTCATCCACATCGACGTCGACCGGGCCGACCACCTGTGGGCACCCGGCGTTGATGTCTTCAAGGCCATGCACCTTGAGCCAGGCGAGTGAGCTCAGTCCTCGTCACCGGCGCGTCGGGCCTCATCGGGCGCCAGGTGATCGCGCAGCTCGCCGACGATCGAGCCGAGCGCTCGACAATCGTGGCGATGGACGTGCGCGACGTACCAACAGCAGATCGCATCGACGGGATCACCTACGTCACAGGCGACATTCGCGATGAGACCATCGGTGACGTCTTCGTAGAACATGGCATCGACACGGTCGTCCACCTCGCCGCGATCGTTACGCCGGGCAAGGACAGCACGCGAGAGCTCGAGTACTCGATCGACGTCGAGGGGTCGCGCAACGTGCTCGACGCCTGCCTTGCGGCGGGGGTGACCCAACTCGTCTACACGAGCAGCGGGGCAGCCTACGGATACCACGCGGACAACCCGGTACCGCTGTGCGAAGACCACGACCTGCGAGGCAATCCTGAATTCGCCTACTCCGACCACAAGCGGCTGGTCGAGGAGATGCTCGCCCGGGCTCGCGCCGAACATCCCGAGCTCGCCCAGCTGATCTTCCGCCCCGGCACCATTCTCGGTGAGACCGTCGAGAATCCGATCACCGCCATCTTCGATCGGCCGGTGGTCACCGGTGTGCGAGGCTCGGACTCGCCGTTCGTCATCATCTGGGACACCGACGTAGCGGCAGCGATCGTGAAGGGCATCCGAGAGCGGCGCAGCGGTATCTACAACCTGGCCGGTGACGGAACCGTCTCCCTGTCCGACATCGCGAAACGACTGGGCAAGCCGTATGTGACAGTGCCGGCGTCGGTGCTGTCCGGGACCCTGGCGGTGGCAAACCGCATGCGGCTGACGCAACTCGGTCCCGAGCAGGTGCGGTTCCTTCGCTACCGGCCGGTTCTCGACAACCGGCGCCTCAGGGAGGAGTTCGGCTTCACGCCTTCCCGCACGAGCGTCGAGTGCTTCGAAGCGTTCCAGGCTGCTCGGCAACGCACGAACGAGACGCAGGTTCGGACCGCTGCCGACGGGCGCCTACGCGTGGTCATAACCGGGGGAGCGGGGGGCATAGGGGCAGCGCTGGCCCGCCGCTACGCGGCACAGGGCGCGCACGTCGCGATACTCGACCTGGAGGCAGCCGAACCCGTGCCCGACGGCTTGGCGCTCGTGTGCGACGTGACCGATGAGACGGCCTGCGCCTCAGCGATCGAATCGGTGGTCGAGAGCTTCGGCGGCATCGATGTCCTGGTCAACAACGCCGGTCTGACCCACATGAGCACCTTCGGAGATACCAGCACGGCGGTCCTGCGGCGAGTAATGGATGTGAACTACTTCGGCGCCGTGCACTGCACGAAGGCGGCCCTGCCAGCCCTGCTCGAGAGCCGTGGTCAAGTGATCGCGCTTTCGAGTGTCGCCGGCTTTGCTCCCTTGTACGGCAGAACCGGATACTGCGCCTCCAAACACGCACTCCACGGATTCCTCAACACGCTGCGTGCGGAATATCGCGACGAGGGTCTACGCGTGATGCTTGCGTGCCCGTCTTTCGTCGACACTGCGATCGGCGAGCACGCTCTCGGTGGAGACGGGTCTAGAGTCGGCGTCGACTCTCGAACCGGCGTCAAAGATCCGATGTCGCCCGACGACGTTGCTGCGGCTATCGTCGAGGCCGCCGCGAAGGACCGCCGCGTGCTGCTGGTCCCAGCAGAATCGCGGCTCTCCTGGTGGGTATCGCGTGTTTCCCCGCGCCTCTACGAGCGGCTGATGCTGCGCAGAGCCGGCTGATCAAGTCTTCGCGAGATCCTCGATCCAGGCTCTCAACTCGCCTGGCTCCATGGTCGCACGCTCTCCGATCGCAGCGTCGGCCACACCGGCGAGGGCGTCGGGCACAGCCTCGATGATCTGCTCGAGCGTCTCGACGTTTGCGTAGTCGTCGACGACAGCCGCCATCTCCTCGTCATGGTCGACACCGCGTGCACGAGCTGCTGCGACGAGACCGGTGAGAAGTGACTCCCACGTCGTCATCGGGCCCTGGGTGATCGATGCCGACTCCTCGAACGAGTCGATGAACGCCAGTGGAACGCGCTCGATCCGATAGCCCGCAGCGATCGTGGCGTAGAGCCAGTCGGAGTCGAATGAGAAGCCGAACGTGGAAGGGGCCGACAGGATGGCATCGAGTGCACGTCGGTCGTAGAGCTTGAAGGCTGCCTGCGTGTCTCGGAGCCCACTGCCGAAAAGGGCACGGCCCGCCATGCGCTGCATGTGGCGCAACACGACGATTCCCGGACCCCATCGGGCCTCGGCCTTCACCAGTCGCGAGTCTTCGTGCTTGCGATCGCCGATGACAGCGGCCGCGTCGTCGAGAACGAAAGGCTTCAGAAGCAGTCCGACCTGTCCCAGGTGCACCGAGTTATCGGCATCGGTGACGACGACCGCGTCGCTGTCCTGGTTCATCGCGTGCTGGGCACCGAGGATGATCGCCCCTCCCTTGCGGGAGTCGTCGACGTTTTCGAGCGCAGCGAGAGGTCCTTCGTCGGTCGGGATCGTTTGCGAGAGACGCAGCACCGTGACCCGGTCGCCCAGCTCGTGACGGGATGCCTCGCGGGATGCGACGGAAGCGCTATCGAGCGGATCACCGTCGTCGACTGCGATGAGGAACCAGTCGATTCCCGAGCCGTCGAACAGCCAGGCGAGTTGATTCAGCTTGGTGGTCAGGGCTGCCTCGCCTGTCGGGTTGTCTGCAGAGCGAGGGGCCAACCGCTGCTGCTCGCCCCACATGGCGAACACGACCCCTATTCGTCCCGACCACCCAAGCTCACGCACTGCGATCTTCGATCGGGCCAGCATGAGCGCCAAAGCCATGTCGATCGCGTCGCAGCGGCGGCTCTCCTCGACGATCGCATCGACCGTCGGGTTCGAGTCGAGAACGGCATCGGCGAGGTCCCAAACTCGCGTCTGGTCCTCGCTCGACCCGATATCGAACGAGCCGGTGATCAGATCGGTCGTGCCGGGAAGTCGCATTCTGAAACAATATGCCGGGATCATCGCTCTCGGGCTCGATGCGCTTCCTCGTCGGCTACGAGTGCGTCAGCCGTCATAGACTGCGCAGATGAGCCGTCTTCGCTCCAATGGGCCGTGCTGGTGCGGGTCCGGTCAGAAATACAAGCGCTGCCATGGCGACCGCAGAGCCCTCCAACGGCCTCGGGTTGCCCTCGGCGACGTAACCCCAAGACGGCCGGTTCCCGACACGATCGCGCGCCCCGACTACATCAGCACCGGCCGGGTTGGTACGCCGACGTCTTACCAGTTTCACGATGTCGAGTCGCTCGGGCGACTACGACACGCGTGCCGGGTGGCGGCCGAGGTTCTGTGGCGGACCGGTGCGCACGTTGCTCCAGGGGTCACGACCGAGGAGCTCGATGTCGTCGCTCATGAGTGCTACATCGAGCACGGGGCCTATCCGAGCACGCTCGGCTACAAGGGATTCGACAAGTCGATCTGCACCTCGGTCAACGGCGTGATCTGCCATGGCATTCCCGACAGCCGACCACTCGAGTCGGGTGACATCGTCAACGTCGACGTGACGGCTTATGTCGACGGAATGCACGGTGATACGTCGGCGACATTTCAGGTCGGCGACGTCGATGCCCCGACAGCGGGGCTGGTCGAGACCACCCGCGAGGCGACCTTGCTCGGCATTCAGGCGATCGTGCCCGATGAACCGATGCGGCGCATCGCAGAGGCGATAGAACCATTCGCCCGTTCCCGCGGTTTCGGAGTGGTCCGCGAGTACGGCGGCCATGGCATCGGAGCGACCTTCCACGCGGCGCCCCACGTCAACCACTGCATCGACCGAAGTGACGCAACGATCGTACGAGTCGGAATGAGCTTCACCGTCGAGCCGATGCTCACGAGCGGAGTGTCGTCCTACACCCAGGCCGGCGACGGATGGACCGAGCACGTCGACGACGCAATGCCGTCGGCTCAGTTCGAGCACACGGTGGTCGTGACCGAATCGGGCGCAGAGATCCTCACCGTCACCGAGGACGGTCGGACAGCGGTCGGGCTCTCAGTTGTCGACGAGGATGGCTTCGTGGGCGCGGAGTAACTGCGCGGTGCCCGGCAACGACCGCACGGTCGCCTCGCCGAGGTCCTCCGGCCACGGCACGGGCTCATCGCCGAGGTTGACCACGACGGTTGCCGACTCGTCGCCGGCTCGGCGTCGGTAGCGCAGCACCGAACCGTCGAGTGCCGCCAGTTCCATAGTGCCGACGCGGAGAGCTTCGCTATCACGACGAATCCGTAACAGCTCTTGGTACAGCGCCAGCATCGAGTCGTCGTCGGTCGTCTGGCTCGCTACGTCTCGGCCGGCAGCGTTCGCCGGGAACGGAAGCCATGGAGCCTCGCCCCAGCCACGGCCGCTCTGCAGGTCGCCGTCGGTACCCCATGGGATCGGTGCGCGGCAGCCGTCGCGTCCGCCGGGATCGACGACACGCTCCTCGGGTATTTCGGCATCCGTGAGCCCGAGCTCCTCGCCGGCATAGAGAAACGGGGTCCCGCGCACGGTGAGGCTGACCACCGCCGCCGCCCGCGCCGACTCGTCGCTGCCGTAGCGCGAGCGATGACGAGGGTTGTCGTGGTTCGAAAGTACCCATGTCGGCCACAACGGGTGATCGAACTCGCGCTGAGTCTCATCGATCGCCGCATGGACGGACTCGGCCGTCCAACTCATGTGGGTCGGCCGGAAATCGAACGAGAGGTGAAGCTCGGCGCGATCGCTGTCGAGCTCGCCGAGGTACGACGCAGCTTGACCGGGCCCGAACAGAAACACCTCGCCGACCATCATCGGGTTGTGGTCGTAGCTGTCGAGCACGCCGCGGATCCGTCGAAGTCTCGCATGGCCATCGGCCGTGTCGATGTCGATGATCGGGCTGCGCATGTCGCCGGGGAGGTCGTCGATATCGTCGCCCTTGCCGATCAGATGAACGACGTCGGCCCGAAACCCATCGACGCCGCGGTCGAGCCAGAACCTCAAAGTGTCGTGCATCGCCTCCTCTACTTCCGGATTGGACCAGTTGAGGTCGGGTTGCTCGGCGAGGAACATGTGGAGGTACGACTGGTCGGTTGTGGGATCGTGGGTCCACGCCGGATCGCTCGAGAACACCGCTCCCCAGTTGGTTGGGGGCGAGCCGTCGGGCTTGCGGTCTCGCCACACGTACCAGTTTCGTTTGGCGTTGTCGCGTGACGATCGCGACTCGACGAACCAGGGGTGCTGGTCTGAGGTGTGGTTGGGTACCCAGTCGAGCAGTAGCCGAATGCCGCGTTCGTGTAGCGTAGCGATGAGATCGTCGAGTTCGTCGTTGGTGCCGAAGATCGGATCGACCTCGCAGTAGTCGGCGACGTCGTAGCCGAAGTCGGCCATCGGTGACCGAAAGATCGGGGAGAGCCAAACGGCGTCGATGCCCAATCGATCGATGTGATCCACACGCTGCAACAGGCCGGCGAGATCGCCGACCCCGTCCCCGTTGCCGTCGGCGAATGACCGTGGGTAGATCTGGTAGATGACCGCCTGTCTCCACCAGTCGTGCTCGGCGAGCGGCGACCCCTCGGGTACTACGACTTGGTTCATCGCAAAGCCACGGGCAGCTTCGAGATCGAACAGCCGACGTTGCTGACGGGGCCGGGACCCGTCCAAACTGGCTCGCCGAGGACCTCCAACCCCGGGTGATGGGCGGCGAGATGTGTGAACGTGGCCTCGATCTCTCGCTTCGCGAGGTTGGCGCCGAGGCAGTAGTGGGGTCCGCCGCCTCCGAACGCAACATGGGGGTTCGGATCGCGTTCGAGGTCGAGTCGGTTAGGGTCGGTGAACACTTCGGGGTCGCGGTTCGCGACGATATGCCACATCAACAATCGGTCACCGGCCCGCAGGGTCTCGCCGCACACCTCGACGTCGCACTGCACATCGCGTGCGAACGTCAGCACGGGGCTGGTGAAGCGGAGAACCTCGTCGGTCCCGGTCGTGGACATGAGCTCCCGGTCTATCCCGCCGCCGGCGAGCGCACCCGCGCCAACCAGCGCCACCAGACCTTGGGTAAGGGCGTTTCTCGTCGTCTCGCTTCCCGCCAGGGAGAGAATGATGAAGAACAGGTTCACATCGTCATCCGGGAGCCCCGAAGCGATGATGGTGGACCAAACATCGTCGGCCGGACGACGTCGCTTCTCGTCAGCCAAATCGGCTGCGAAAGCGAAGATCTCCGCGCCGTGCGTGTCGATGTCCCGCTCCGAGTCGGGGTCGAGCACGTCGAGAAGTGTCTGAACCCGGTCGAAGACGAAGTCCCGATCCGACTCAGGTATGCCAATGATGTCGGAGATCACATGCATCGGGAGCGGGTACGCGAACTCCTCGACGAAGTCAAACGACTCGCCTATGAGGGGCTTTAGGAGGCTGCGCACGCGACCGTCGATCTGTTCCTCGAGCCCAGCGATCATTCTGGGCGTGAACGCGGACGCCACGACGTGGCGGAGGCGGTGGTGCTCGGGTGGGTCGAGCCCCAGCAGCCCCGCAGCTCCCTCGGGTCCGCGCACGAGGGTGGGTCCCCCGCGCGCACTGAACGTCTCCCAGTCGCGGTTGATAGCGCGCACGTCGGCGTGGCTGAACACGTGCCAGAGGGTGTCCGGTTGTTCGACGGCTAGGCCATAGGGCTGATGCGACGCCGGCCAAGGCTGGCGATGAACGGGCGAACGGCTGCGCAGTTCAGCGAAGAGCTCGTGGGGGAACCCGTCGGTGTAGCGGGCACGGTCGAAGATGTCGACCTCGATGACAGGTGCTGCACACATCGCCTCCGACCGTAGTCCGAAATGGTGTGCTGTCGTTCAGAGCACCTCGAGCGAGATGACCGAGGCCGCGTAGGCGAAGCTGTTGGTTGCCGCATGAGCCAAGATCGGTGCCACGACCGACCGAGACCATAGTCGTAGGAGACCGAACGCGACGCCGGCGAGTGTGGTGAGTAGCACGGTTGCCAGAATCGATCCGCCGATCGCAGTCGTCGAGCCCTCCGCTGTCTCCCAAGCGGGCACTATGTGCCAAAGCCCGAAGGCCACCGCGGATCCGGCGAGAGCGGTGCTTGTTGACCAGCGTTCGAGAAGCGCGCCGAGCAGGACCGCGCGGAACAGGACCTCCTCGAACACCGCCGTGCCCAGCGGTATGCGGACGAGTGGCACGAACCAACGATCGAACGTGTCGTCGCTCCGAACGCTTGCGTCGTCGAACATGTTGTCGAAGAGGGGGACGAACAGTGCCGCCGCCAGCGCCGCAGCGACGACAGCGACGGCAGCGAGTCCGATCAACACCCCGCGTGCGGCTTGGTCGCGTTCCATGCCGAGGCCGTCCCATCCGAGACCGGCGCAGCGCGCCAACATTACGACGACGAGCGCGACCGCGAGGTTTGCGGGCACGTAAAGCACTCCGGGCAAGACGAGGTTGCCGATCAGATTCCACGCGACCGCCACCACCAGGACGACTGCCAACAGCAGGTCCAGCCGCCGAACCGTGTCGGCTTGTCGTCCGGGCTCCGCCATGCGAGCCCAGCATGCCCCGGAAACAACTGGGCCGGAACATCCTAAGAATACAGTCGGTGCTCGATATGGACCGGAAATCCCTGATCTCGGCGGCAGGGCGCGCGTTCGAATCGTCTGCCCGATGGCTCGTCTCACAATTCGGCGTTCTCGCGGAGCCCTCGGCGCCGCTCGAGACGATCGAACCCGCCGAAGCTCGGGATCATCGTCGCTCTCGGCGTGCTGCGATATTTGCCGTCGGGGTGGATCTACGCGCTCATGCTCCCCGGGCTGACGATCGTGACCATGCTGCCGCTACGCGGGGCAATGTCGGCATAGCCGAAGTGGTCTACGTCGGAGGGTTCGTGGCGCTCGCCGGCTCGGATAGCGCCGCTCTGATCACGGCAGGCGTGCTGCTCCAGCGCCTTGCACTCTGGCTTCTTCCCATCCCGATCGGCTGGATCACGGCCTAGCACTGGCAACGGACCTCAGATCAGCGGCTCTTCGGCGGCCGTGCAGCACAGCGCGATGCGAGCATCGCCTTCCTAGATCTGCCGGGCTACGGTCACGGTCATGCGGGAATTCACGGCACCAGGTGGAGTGGACATCGATCCACAAGACAACGTTGTACAGGCACTCCTGACCAACGAACGAGAACAGCCGAACAGACCGGCGCTGGCGTACCGGGACGACGACCATTTCGTCGACGTGTCAACCGCGTCGTTCGTCTCAACGGTGCGCGAGCTCGCTGCCGGGCTGATCGGGCTCGGCGTCAAGCCCGGTGACCGGGTTTGCATCTTCATGAAGACACGAATCGAGTTCACCTACCTCGACTACGCGATCTGGTTCGCCGGTGCGACGACAGTGACGATCTATGAGACGTCCTCGGCCGAACAGGTCGAGTGGATCGCCGGCAACAGCGAGGCGGTAGCCGTCCTATGCGGGAACGATGAGCTACTAGACAGGGTCGAGTCGGTGCGTGAGAACCTGCCGGCGTGCAAGCATGTCCTTGTCGGGAAAGGTGACAGGCTCGACGCGATCCGCGCTGCCGGAACCGATGTTGGCGTCGAAGCCGTCGACGAACGAATCGCCGGCATCGCTCACGACCAATGCGCGACGCTCGTCTACACGTCGGGCACGACCGGTCGGCCGAAGGGCTGCGTGCTCACCCACGGCAACCTCATCTGGGAGGTACGGCAGGTCTCGGCAAAGGTCGACGCACTTTTCAGCGCGGGTGGCTCGACGCTGATGTTCCTCCCGCTGGCGCACATCCTCGCGAGAGTCGTGCAGGTTGCGTGTGTCACTCGAGGGGTGCGGATCGGGTACTCGAGCGGAATCGCACAGCTCGTACCCGAACTGGGCATGTTTCGTCCCAACTGGGTGTTCGCTGTGCCACGCGTCTTCGAGAAGGTGTTCAACACGGCGCAGGGGAACGCGTCGAGTGGCATCCAGCGTCGCATCTTCGATCGTGCGACCGAGGTTGCCGTGGCGTACTCGAAGGAGTCGATCGCGGGCTCGGTGGGTCTGGCAACGCGCGCCGAGCACGCGCTGTACAGCCGGCTCGTCTACGGAAAGCTGCGCGAAGCGTTCGGCGGCAAACTGGAGTTCGCGATTTCGGGTGGGGCGCCACTCGGCGAGCGGCTCGGCCACTTCTTCAACGGAGCCGGAGTGACGGTGCTAGAGGGCTACGGCCTGACCGAGACGACCGCCGCGGCGACGCTCAACACCCCCGACGCGTTCAAGATCGGCACGGTCGGCCAGCCGATCCCAGGGTCGAGCGCACGCATCGCGGAGGACGGCGAGATCCTGTTGAAGGGCGGGATGGTGTTCGAGGGGTACTGGAAGAACGAAGAGGCCACCGCCGAATGTCTGGACGACGATGGCTGGTTCGCGACCGGCGATCTCGGCGAGATCGACGACGACGGTTACCTGAGCATCACCGGGAGAAAGAAGGA
Organism: Acidimicrobiales bacterium; assembly: GCA_965216815.1. GTDB lineage: Bacteria > Actinomycetota > Acidimicrobiia > Acidimicrobiales > SHLQ01 > JADFOM01. Next base: position 2,824,459 of record OZ244202.1, read on the forward strand.
CCTGCTGGTTACCGCCGCCGGCAAGAACGTCGCACCCGCGGTGATGGAAGACGCTCTTCGATCGCACGCACTCGTGAGCCAGGCGGTCGTGGTCGGCGACCAGCGGCCGTTCATCGCGGCCCTGGTGACCCTCGACGTCGAGGAGCTCACCAAATGGGCAGAGGATGCCGGCGCGCACGCAACCAACCCCGCCGAGCTCGCGCGCGAACTGCTCCAAGACGATCGGGACTTGCTGCGCGCAGAGATCGCCAAGGCGGTCGAACACGCGAACTCCCACGTGAGCCGTGCCGAGAGCATCCGCGAGTTTCGGATCCTCAGCCGCGATTTCAGTATCGAAACCGGTGAGCTGACACCGACGTTGAAGGTCAAGCGGTCGGTCGTGGTCGAGCGCCACTCCGAGGTCATCTCCCGCATCTACGGCGACTGAACCAACCGGTGTCAGGCACCGAGCTCACTACGCGCTGGGACCAAGATCACTTTGAGCTCGGTGCCTGACACCCCGGTTCGAGCTAGACGAGGTCGCGTCGTTCGCTGATCTTGAGCGCCACGTATCCCGGAACGGTCGGCAGCCAGTAGGTCATGAGCCGGAACAGCAACACAGCGGCCCACGCGTCTGGTTCGGCGGCGCCGGCGTTGGTGAGCACGAGTACGAGCGCCGCCTCGATGGCGCCGACCCCGCCCGGCGTAGGTACGGCCGATGCAATCGTGGTCGCCCCTAGGTAAAGAGCACCCATCTCGGCGAAGTTGAGGTCGATTCCGAACGCGCGACAGCTCATCGCGAACGCGACGATCGTCAGGAGCTTCGAGAATGCGGCGCCGCCGAACAGCAGCGCCAGCTTGCTCGGACGCCGCGCTAGCTCGCCGAAATCGTGGCGAACCTTGTCGATGGTCGACTTGATGAAGTCAACCAACCATCGACGCAGCTTCGGTGACAGCGCGATCACGGCCGCCGCAACCACGATCGCGCCGACGAAGACACCGACGATCGCCAGGTCTGGAGACGAGTTGCCCGCGAGGTCGACGTCCGAGGTCGGATCGGTGCCGGACCAGAGTAGGAAGAAGAGGATCAATACGCCTTGCACCACGCCGTTGGAGGCCGAGGCGAGTCCGATTGCAGCTGTGGCGACCGTGACGTCCGTACCGCCCTTCTGAAGATAGCGGATCCGCATCGCCATGCCGCCGGCGTTCATCGGCGTGAAGCGGTTGAGAAACGACTGGCCGAACATGATGAGCGTGGCCTCACCGAGAGGCACTCGCCTCAAGACGGAACCCGCGAGCGCCATGGCTCCGCCGAACGTACTTACGAGAGCGGTCGCGAGGATTGCAGGTATCCAGCCCCAGTCGAGGCCCTTGAGCGACTCGGAGATCTCGCTCCAGCTCGTGATCAGGGTCAAGAGGAAGAACGCCAGGATCATGAACCCGACCCAGGTGACCACGCGGGCGATGTCGAGTCGGTCGAGCTCGGGAAGCTCGACTTCCGCTATGCCGAGTCGGTTCTGAAGCCCGGTACGAACCTCGTCGACGAGGCCTTTGTGCGCTCGGCAACGCTTTCGGGTCGTTGCGGGGAGGGCCGAACGCTGCATGAACGCCAGGCCTGCCTCGAGGGCTTGGCTGCGCCCGGACCTGATAGCGGCCTCGATCGCACGCTCCGGACCGACAGCGAGGGCGGTTGTGATAGCCAGCTCTGCGATATCGGTGGCGCGTTGCTCGGCGGTCGGCGACAGGCGAGCGCTCGAGAGACCCGCTAGTTGAGCGCCGCCCGAATCGACCCGCAGGTTTTCGAGCGTGAGTGCCCGATGGGCCAAGCCTGCGTCGTGGAGCGCTCCCAATTCGTGCCAGAGAGCGTCGAGGTGTGCGTCGTCGATGTCCGAATCGGCCAGCTCGGCCAGCGCCGCGCCGGTGGGTGCATCGAGTGCTATCAGCGCCGAGTCACGTTCGGAGTACGCGATAGCCTCGATGCCGGGAACCGACACGCCTCCGGCCAGCGCTGTGTAGGTCACCAGTGCCTCGTGCTCGACGCGACCGGTCGGCATGATCGCCAGGCGCTCTTCGTCGGGGCTCTGTACGAGCAGGCTGCGGACGGCTCGGGCGAGCAGGTCGGCGTCACGGTCGTCTCGGTCGACGTAGGCGATCTCGACCGGCCCGTTCGGTGTAGTGCCGAGATAGGTCCTGCGTCCGTTCGCCGCGGCCTGGTCGACGATCTCATCGATCTCCAGGCCGGCTTCCGCGAACGCGTTGCGCAAAGAAGTCGCGCCCGGCCTTCGGCGGGGCGCGCCGACGGCGACGAGAGCGGCCGACCCCACCGTGGCGCCGAGAGCAAGGGCAACAGCGAGGTTTACAGGCGCCTCGGTGGCGGTCAGCAGCCGAGCCGCGGCCGCGGTCGCGACCGCGACCCAGGCAACCCGGCGCCAGCTCTGGTTGAGGAGGGGGGAGCTCACGGCCGCCCCCGCGACGACGCCTGCGACGAAGCTGATGGAAGGGAACTGTGAAGCGACGATCCAGTCGGATGGGAGATCGGTGATCGGTTCGACCGGCGCGGCACGGTCCAGCCAGTCGACCAGCAGCGCCATCAGCACTGCTCCGGCCAGGCCTGCTCCGACCGTGAGAGCGGCCTGTGACCACGATCGTCGCAGGCCGAGCCAGACGACCACGGCGAGAGGCACCGAGAAGGTTGCGATCTGCGCGATCCCGACCAGAGCATCGCGCAGCGTCGGCGCAAGATTCGCCACGACCTCGACGATGTCGCCCGACAGGTCCCGAAGCGCTGCCGGCGCCAGCGCGCTCACCGCCAGCAGAAAGAGAAGCACGGCGGAGCGAAATACCAGGCGCGCAACGTCGCCGGGATGCCGCCTCCAGTTCTCCTGGTCGTCCTCTCGCAGCAATGGTGCGATGTCGGTGCCGCCGCTCACCGCGGCAAGTATGGCCCAGTCTCAGCTGATCGCGGTGCTTCTCCGGCTCGGTGACAACCCCGATCACCGCCAGGCGATTCCTCAACGGCTACCGTCGCAGCCATGGCGTGGATCGTTCGGCGGAGCTGCACGCGATGATCGTGTTCGGGCATGAGATCGTCGGCGGTGTCTACGCGGCCCGCATCGGCGACAGCGACTGCGAGACGCTGGCGGTGGACGATGTGTTCGCGCAGCCGGTCAACGCGATCACGAGCCTCGCGTACGTGGGCGTGGGCATCGCCATCGCGGTGGCTATCGTCGCGCGCCGCCTGCGGAGCGGTCGCATCGAGTCGATCGTCTACGCGGTATGTCTCGCCGCGATCGGGGTCGGCAGTGTCGCGTTCCACGGACCGCAACCCGCCGGATCCCGACTGATGCACGACCTGCCCATTCTCGTGACAGCGATGTTCATGGTCCTTCACGATCTCGGCCTGCTGGTGCGCAGGTTCCCGCCGTTGCTGCCGACGTTGGCAGTGGCTACGGCGATCGTGCTGGGGGTGTCCCTTGCGAGCGCCGACGCTGGTGTCGCTCTGACCGGGGTCGCTCTCATCGCGCTCATCGTCGTCGAAGTCGTGATCTACCGTCGTCGACTGCGGCGCTCGAGCGAGCGCGTTCAGCGAGCGTTCTACGGAGCCATCGTCGGCGTGGCGTTGTTCGCCGGTCTGTCGTGGGTGTTGGGTCGCACGGACAGCCCGGTCTGCGAACCCGACAGCATTCTCCAAGCACATGGGCTCTGGCACCTCCTGTCGGCGACGCTGTTCGGCCTTTGGTGGCTCCTCGCATACTCGACCACCTCGGATGGTGAGCCAGTGAGCGATCCCCGCGCCGAGCACGTCGATCACCGATAGGTTCGCTCGGGAGATGGATCATGCAAGTCTTCACGCGCCGACCAGGAAAGACCGATTCATCGCGCGTCTGGTCTCGCTGTTCTCTCGCGCGCTGTACCGCGACATAGCGGTGCATTGGGTGTCCCCGCCGGGTCCTGGCCCGCGTTTGTGGGTGGCCAACCACTTCGGGGGTCTCGCCGACGCGATCGTGTTGCTCGCGGTCATGCCTCGCCGTCCCGGAATCATTGCGCGAGACGTCATATTCAACATCCCTGTAGCGGGCCGCCTGATGCGCTGGATCGGAGGGATTCCGGTGCACAAGCCCGACGATGGTCACGTTGCATCGGCGAACGACCAGATGTTCGCGTCGTGCTACAGCACCCTCGCCGAGGGCGACCAGTTGTTGATCTTCCCTGAGGGCGTGACGCGCAACGAGCCGAGTATCGCAGAGGTCAAGACTGGGGCCGCCAGGATCGCGCTGGGTGCGCGAGCGAACGGTGCCGAGGGCCTAGTGGTCGCGCCAGTAGGCATTCACTACGAGGACAAGGCAGCGCTCAGAAGCCGCATCGTCGTCATCGGTGGAGTGCCGCTCGACATCGACAGAATCGCGGAGACGGTCGAGCGCAGCGGAGGCGAGCGCGTGACCGCCGGCAGCCGTGCGGTAGTGCGCGACGTCACAGACGACATCGATGCTGCGTTGAGGCGTTCCGCCCCCGACTACGCAGATTGGAACGAGGCGCACGCCTTGACGAGCGCAGCTGAGGTCACCCTCGGGTCCCTGCTCGACGATCCTGCGCAGCCGGTGCCGGTCGAGCTTCGCGATCGGCTCGCCAACGTGCTGGCGGATGAGTCGCCGGAGCGCCGCGCTGCTATCGCCTCAGCCGCTTCGACATATCGAGATGATCTCGACGGGGTGGGGCTCGATGCCACCGGCGCTCAGCGCCGGGTTGGGTCCGGCGGCTTCACGCCATGGATCCTGGGGCAGATCGTTCTCGGTCTGCTGCTTCTGCCGTTCGCACTGGTCGGAGCGCTCGTCAACTTCGTCCCGTTTCTGATCGTGAAGGCGGTTGGGCGACTTCGCGTGGCGCCCTCGGTGCTCTCGTCTCTCAAGCCGGCGGTGGCTCTCGTGAGCTTCGGATTGGTGTGGGGGGCGGTGGTGTGGTGGGCGTCGCGAGCCTTCGGTATCGCCGGTGCGCTCGCGTCGATCGTGTTGCTACCGTTCTATTTCGCGACGGTCGTTTTTTTCACCGATCGCGCCATAGCGGCTCTGCGTGCGTTGCGACGCAGACGCGGTGCCGCATGGGCAGCGGGTCTTGGTGAAACCCTGGCGGCCGAGCGCGCTGCGGTGGTCGCGGAGGTGTTCGGCGCATGAGCGAATGGGTGCTGTTGCTAGTCGCGTCGATTCCGCTGTTCGTCGTCTGGATCGCCTCCGGGTTAGAGATCCTCTTCCTGCGGCCCGACTTGGCGGCGCCGAAACGGCTCGGATGGATCGGCCTCTTGGTGCTTGTTCCCCTTGTTGGCCTCGCCTTCTACGTTTTGGTTCGACCACCGCGGGGCTTCCCGTCGATGTCGGACAACACCGGTGCCGACAGGGCGAGGCGGTTCGTCGAGATGGCCGAATCGCGTCGCCAGGGAGAGATCGACGACGACACGTTCCGCGCAGAGGTCAGATCACTCGTGGCCGACGATGTCGCGTAGGAGCTGAGTGTCGGAGTCGGTCCACCCATCTGGTGTATGGAGTGTCAGCCAGCCCTCGACCACGTTGGCGCCGTATCGATGACCGTGCCCTGCCGGGGCGCCGAACGAGTACACCAGGTCGGTAGCGACCTGCCAGAACGTCACCAGCGGGAACCATTCCATGTCGGGGTTCGAGTCGGGTGCGCGGGGTTGGTCGAGCCACTCGGGACTCGACCAGAGCAGGTCGACGCTGAAGAAGCTGATTGGGTCGGAGCTGTTCTGGAGGTAGGCGATGCGCGGCTCGTCCCACGGTCCTGCCGGGTTCTCGAAGTCGGCCGGTTCCACCGCAAACCGCACCCGCTCGCCGCCTTCGTAGACGGGTCGCCACGCCGGGCTGGCTTCGTCGCGGTTGTCGGTGAACTCGCCACGCATCTCGTTGAAGAACGTCGGGCCCACCAAGAGCGCGCCATCGACTCGTTCGATCGCCTCATCGAGCCCGCCCAGCGCCTCCTCGGTTGCGTACGATCCAAGGCTCTCGCCGAACACGAAGACGCGTGGCCGCTCGGCCTCGGGCATCGATTCGACCCGTTCGTTGACGGCTTCGAGCAGCGCGATCGAAGTGTCGGCTGCTGTCTCGGCATCGACCAGGACCGACACCCAGCTCGGCAGGAACGAATACTGCATAGCGACCGCCGCGGTGTCGCCTTTCCAGATGTACTCGAGCGAGTCGGCGACGCGTTCGTCGACCCAACCCGTGCCGGTTGTGGCATAGACGGCCAACACCGATCGGTTGAAAGCGTCGGTGCGTTCGAGTTCGTCGATGGCCAATTCGACCCGCTCGTCGAGCGTGTCGGCAGAACGCAGCCCGACGTAGGCCCGGATCGGTTCCATCGCCGGGGCGCCGTTGAACCGCTCGATTTGCTCAGCGGAGGGACCCGGTTCCTTCTCGCCCCCGCCGCCGGCGCCGGTGAAGTCGCGTCCCTTCGTTCCGAGGCTATCCCAGGCGACGAGCGAGTCGGGAGAACCAGATCGAAGCGGCGATGTCGGCTGCACGATGCCCGGCGTGGTGTCGCGGTCGCCGAGGGAGTAGGCGGCGCCGATCGCATCGAAGGTGGGGTCGAGCAAGAAGCCCTGGAGGAACCCGACGAAGACCACAGCGGCGATCGCCGCGCCGATCACGATGCTCACACGTCTGGGAAGCCAACGTTCCGCAAAACCGATCAATTGGCGGGCGAGGAGGCGGACGCCGCGTGCGACTATCAGGATGAGTACGAAAACCACTGCGGCTATCAACAGCACCGGCAGCCACGCCCAGGTTTCGAGTCCCTCCATCCCCATGACCGCGCGGGTCGCCTGGTTCCACTCGTTGCCCCACCACAGCGCCGCGAGCACCGCCACCACAGCGACCGACGCCAGGCCCCACCACACTCGCCGTTTCACGACAGGGCTCGGTTCGGGCACGCCGAAGCGACGTATCACCGACGAGACAGCGCTTCCGAGCCCATAGCCGATCGCCACGGAGATGCCGCTGACAAGGCCCTGAAACAGCCACCCGCGGGGCAGCAATGAAGGGCTGACCGAGACGACGAAGAAGGCCAAACCGCCGACCAGCCCGCCAAAACAGAGCCCGCGAAGAAATATCCAGCGCAATCCGCGCCTCACCCGCGCCATCCGCGCACGCTAGCGGCGAAATTGAGAGGATCAGCCGCGCATGGCGATGCTCATCCTCTCAATTTCGGGGGGATTCGAGGTTCCGGCGGGCTGCGGTGATGGCGATTCGTGCCGCTACTCCCAACAGTACGGCGCTTGCGGCCATGTGCACCATCACAGCGATCCGAGCGCTCTCACTGACCGGAGCGACATCACCGAAGCCCACCGTCGTCGTCGTCATCATCGAGGTGTACAGGGCGTCGACGTGGGTGAGTTGCTCCGAGAAGGCTCCCGCGTCGCTCCTGGAGAGCAGGAGATAGATGCCGGCAAAGACACACAGCAGCATCGGTATGGCGAGCGAGAATCCCTCAATCACACGGCGTATCGGGTATCGGGCGTTCGTGATCGATCGCAGCTGAAAGATCACGACGGCAGTCACCATGACCACTCCGAGCGCGCTACGAATCAGAATAGATACGCTCGATCCCGCGCTGAACGGCACCAGGAAATACGCGATGAGCACGGCGGTCGCGCTGAGCGCGCTTTGCACAGCGGCGGCGCGCAGCACGCGGGACCGAGCGGCCGGGTCGAGGTCGGCTGGATGAACGGTCGCTCCGGCGGAGCCCGATGATGCCGCGTCCGAATCCTCGTTCACCCGTTCACCGCCGTTGGCCGTCAGGTCTCTGCCCAGACCCGCCAGAATACGCGTTCGGTGGAGCGAGGCGGTGCGACGCCAACAGGTCGTTGTCGGCCAGGAGAGCATCGGTCTCCAAGTCAGCGGCGACTCTGCCACCGTCGAGGATGATCGCACGCTCACATGTCGCCTCGACGAAAGGCAGGTCGTGGGTGACGATCAGCTGGGTCTGCGGAAGCGATGCCACGAGCTCGGCCAACTCGTGGCGGCCCATTGGGTCGAGCCCTGAGGTCGGCTCGTCGAACACGAGCACGTCGGGCTTCATCGCCAGAGCTGTCGCCAGAGCCGCTCGACGCTTCTCGCCACCGCTGAGGTGGTGTGGAGTCCGGTCGGCCAGATCGGAAGCACCGACGGACGCGAGCGAGTCGTCGACCCGTCGCTGCCGCTCGGTCTTGTCGAGCGCGAGGTTGGCGGGACCGAAAGCCACGTCGTCGGCGACGCTGTGCATGAACAGCTGGTCGTTCGGGTCTTGGAACACGATTCCGACTCGACGGCGGATCTCGGCGAGGTTCGCATCGTCGACCACCAGATCCCCGATCGTGATCGTGCCCCGCCTCGCTCTGAGGAGACCGTTGATGTGTAGCACGAACGTCGTCTTGCCCGATCCGTTTGGCCCCAGGACAGCTACACGTTCGCCGGCCGAAACATGCATCTTCAGCCCCGCCAACACGGGACGGTCCTCCCCAGGGTAAGTGAAGTGCAGGTCGTCGATGGCTATCGAGATGCCGGCGGTCACGAGAGCACCACGGCGCTCAGGCCCGCCCAGGCCACGATCGCCGGAACCAGCGCCCCCAGCCACTCCGCCGGTGAGGCCCGGGACTGGTCGAGCACCGGCATCTCGCCGCTGAATCCGCGGGCCAGCATCGCTCCGTGAATTCGCTCGCCGCGCTCGTAGGTTCGCACGAACAGCGTTCCGGCCGAGTTCGCTATCGGGCGGGCCTGCCACAGCCAGCGTGGATCGTGTCCACGTGCGACCATCGCACGCCGCATCCGCCCGAGGTCCTCGGTGACCAGATCGAGATAGCGGAACATGAAGGCCACGATGCCGACGAAGAGCGATGGCACGCGCAGCCTCGACAGCCCGACGACGAGAGCCGAGACCGGCGTAGTCGATGCAACGACGATCGCTGCGGCGGCGCCGAGCGTCGCCTTCGCGATGATCGAGCCCATTGCGCGCAGCCCGTCGGTCGAGAGCTCGATTCCCAGTACATCGACGGTGTCGCCATCGCCGACAAATGGAAGTGCCAGCGCGAAGGCTACGAACGGAGCGATGACGGTCAGGCGGGACATGACGACAAACGGCCTGATCCCTGCCCAGGCGACGACCGCAGCGAGAACAACGGCATCGACGGCAAAGCCCGCCGGAGCATCACGAGGGGTCAAGGCTACCGCGACGACAAAAGCGACGAGCCCGACCAACTTCGCCTCGGGAGGAAGGTTGTGCATCGGGCCCGAACCGTGCAGGTGCAGGTGTGAGTGCGCCTGCGGCTGAAACACCGTCACCCCGTCGCTGTCGCGTGACCGCGACCACGCCTGGCGGCGTGCACGATCCCGGATGAGACTATGAGGGTCACTGCGACACCGGTCGCACCGGCGATCGCCAAGCTCAGCGGTTCGTTCGAGATCCCGCGCACGGCGTAGTCGGCGAACACGCTTCCCGACAGAGCGTGCTCGCTCGCGGACTCCTCGAAACCGGCGTCTTCAGCGGCCGATTCGAGGCCGTCGGGTCCTTCGGCCGAGAACTGACCGACCACAACGGCGAGCACCAGAGCGACGAGAACCGCGGCGATCGCAAAGGGTCGCAAGCCCACCGTGTCTCGCCCGCTAGCGACCCGCGTTTCGAGATCGCGTGCCCCTTCCACGAGGTCGGGACGCGAGACGAGCACGGCAGACACGACAGCTGCGGTGATCACGCCCTCGCCGATGCCAATGAAGACGTGTACACCCACGACGGCGCTGAAGACCGTGTCGAACGCAACCGGCGCGCTCGCTCCGAACAGCCACTCGAGTGAGAACGCCATCGCCGAGAGCACGACCGAAGCGCCTGCAGCAAGCCCTGCCGCGCCAACCACGCCACCTGCATGGGTAGGGAGCAGTGTTCTGAAGACGCGAAACAGCGCCCACCCTCCGAACGCCGGCACGACCGCCATGTTCAAAGTGTTGTAGCCGAGGGCCGTAACGCCGCCGTCCGCGAAGAGCAGCCCTTGGGCGACGACGACCACGGTGACGACCGCCGCCCCGGCCCAGGGGCCGAGGAGGATAGCGGCGAGCGCCCCGCCGAGCAGGTGGCCCGTCGTGCCCGAAGCGACCGGAAAGTTGACCATCTGTGCAGCAAACACGAAAGCAGCGGTAACACCCGCGACCGGTACGTGTCGGTCGCCGAGGTCCTTTGACGTCGCCCGGAGCGCACCGCCGACAACCGCGGAACTCAGCAAGGCCGTGACCAGGGCGACCGGCGGTTCGAGAAAGCCGTCTGGGGCGTGCATTGCAACAATCACGGGACGACTCCGCACTCGTTTCCGGCCCTGGGCACACTACCGTCGCCGTCGACTCCGCCGCACCCGGCTACACGTGAGCTCTGTGCACGTAGCGGGTGAACCCTGCCCGCTTGTGGACCGTGAACACCTCGATGTCGCTGTAGCCGGCGTCGTGCAACCACTCGCAGATGTCGGTCCCCGAGACGAACACTCCGACGGGAGCGAGCCTCGAGGCGCGAGCAAGGACGGCTCGGATCACCTCGGCGTCGGAGACGATCGCGTTTCCGTAGGGCAGGTCGGTGACGACCGCTTCGGCGGTGTGGTCGATCTCGCGAGCGTCGGCTCGCTCGACCGATGCGACATAGCCGAAATGCTCCAGGTTCTTCGCCGTCATTCCTGCCATAGCCGGCTTCCAGTCGACGCCGCGCACCTCTATGCCGAGCGACGCCGCCTCGAGCACGATTGCGCCTGCCCCACAACAGGGGTCGAGTATGGACACTGCATCCGGTACGAGGTTCACGAGGGCGCGAGCAAACCGAGAACTGAGCGACGACGAGGTGGTCCACGGCTTCTTGTCGTGGCGGCGGTAGTCCGACCGGGCCTCGGCCACAACCTCGCCGAAGCACAGGTCGGTTTGCGCTGAGACCACCACGAACCGGTGCAGCGGGTTCTCGAGGTCCGGGTGGTATCGCAAGCCGTCGGCGAGGGCGACGATCAGGTCCCGCGAGGGCGATGTGAGCCTCCCGTTCGGGTCGTGCACGTCGATTCGGAACCGTGTTGCATCGAAGTCCGCAGATGTCACGCCTTCGACCAAACCGGCGGCGGTCCGCGCGCGCGTGATCACGTCGAGACCCGTGCGCACGTATGCGGACCGCGCGATCTGGTCGGTGCGCACGCAATCGGCGACACCATCGGCTGAGGGCGTTCCGCCAGTGAGGCTGTTGCACTCGGCCGCGATCAGTTGGTTGTGCGGGATGCGAACGGTCAGAGCGATCGGTCGGTGCCGATCGTGGCGTAGCAATCCGATCGCCGATCGCGTCAAGCCAGCGCGTCGTGGACGCCGCGGTAGTGACTTTCGTCGATCGTGACGATCCGTTCGAGCGCAGCTGCATGAAGGGCCCTGCGGATCGACTCGTCGTCGTTCGCAGCGAGAAGAGTGCTACGAACGCGATCGATGACGGCCGACGGCAGACCTCGTCGGGCCACCAGAGGTTGGACCGGCCATGGGCCGAGGCGCTCGACAACCTTCAGGTCAGCGACGGCGTTGTCGTGTCGGCTTCGTCCCATGCGCACGACCGAATCGACGACGGCCGCGTCGAGCTCGCCGGCGATCACCGCATCGAGCGACGCGTGGTGACCGCCCGTGAACACGAGGTCGGCGAACGAACCCGGGTCTTCGCCGAGCTCTTGCACAGCGAGACGTAGTGCATGGTGACCGCTGAGGCTCACTATGTCGTTGCACCCGACGCGGAGTCCCGCCAGGTCACCCACCCCAGCTATCGGCGACCCTTCCGGCACGACGACATCACCGAAGTACTCGGGTCTTCCCCCGACATCGGGGTCGTCGGGCACCCACGCTACGCCGACGAGCTCGACGCTGGGAGGGTCGGCCGAGAGCGCGAGATCGACGAAGCTTGTGGAACACACCCAGCCGAGGTCATAGCGACCGTCGGCAAAGGGGTCGTCGGGCAGGGCGGGACCCGAGAGTTCGGTTTCCAGGTGGAGCTCCGCGTCGATGGCGCCGGCGATCAGCCTGAACAGATCTTCGGGGAAGCCGGGGGTCATGTACGAGGCGAAACGCACCTCGACACGCTACCGGGATCTACCCGTTGGACCGGATGGCCCGGTGCGGTGAGCCCGCCGGATCATTCGGCTGGGCCGTACGCATCCGCGGGCTAAGTCGATGCGCGAAAGGGGACGTAAAGGCAGACATCGGCACCCCCATGAACACTTGCGAAAGAGACCCGATGACCTCCCCCTCCCTCCCTCACCCCGTCTCCCGACCGCGCAGGGCCGGCGCGGTCGTGGCGACGGTGGTTGCAACGCTCGGCCTCCTGGCAACGTCGATCGTTGCTACGCCTGCCGACGAGGGGGCACCGTCGGCAGCGCACTCGACGGCCGAGACCGCGATGGTCGACATGCTCGCCGGAGGCACCGTCTCGACGCCGATGACGCTCGGTCAGGTGCGCTCAGCGATCGCTGCCTTCCTCGACCCTGGGCTCGACGGTTCGGGAGTCGATGTCGCCCTGATCGACACGGGTGTCGCTCCGGTAGAGGGGCTGGATGGGAAAGGCAAGGTACTCCACGGCCCTGACCTCTCCGTCGAAGGCAAGTACCCGGAGGCCGCCTACCTCGACACGTACGGCCACGGAACCCACATGGCCGGAATCATCGCCGGCGAGCGCGTCGGCCACGCCGGCATCGCCCCCGGCGCGCGGATCATCAGCATCAAGGCTGCAGGCCGTGACGGCGCCACGAGCGTCGCCCAGGTGGTGGCAGCCATCGACTGGGTCGTCGAGCACCGCAACACCGATGGCCTCGACATCCGGGTTCTCAACCTCTCGCTCGGCCAGGCCGACGTCGACGATCACGTCGGCGACTACCTCTCGGCCGCCGTCGAACGCGCCTGGGATGCCGGCATCTTCGTCGTCGTCGCTGCCGGTAACCGAGGCGAGACCCAGAAGCACCTCGATTCGCCAGCCGTAGACCCATACGTTCTCGCCGTCGGCGCCCACGATCTGTTTGCCGATGCTCCGATCGAGGTCGAGCAGCTGGACAAGACGACCACCGAGGTCGATCCGGTGACCATGGTCGAGCCGCCAAAGACCGCCGGTGAGACGATGCTCGGCGACGACGATGCCGTGAAGATGAACAGCGTCGAAATCGCAGAGCCCGTTCTTGCCGGAGAAGTCGAGCTCACCGTCGGACCTGGTGGCGTGCCGTCCTGGTCGGCCCAGGGCGACGGAAGCCGCAACCCCGACATGATCGCAGCCGGCAAGTCGATCGCCTCGTACCGAGTGCCCGGCTCGACCGCGGACGAGGCTGCGCCCGAAGCACGGTTCGGTGACGACCTCTTCTTGGGATCAGGAACGAGCCAGGCCGCTGCAGTGACCTCGGGTATGGCTGCTGTGATCCTCCAGAAGCGACCCAAGCTGACCCCCGATGAGCTGAAGGCGATGATGTCGGGGACTGCATTCGACCTTGCTGCGCCGGCTGACCGAGACGGACACGGAGTCCTCAGGGGCAACGTTGCTCTCACCGCCGAGGTGAAAGGGGCCAAACAGAACCACCCGAGAGCTGCCGGTCCCGGGACAGGCATCGACTGGCCCAAGGGCGCTACGTGGTCGGGTGGGAGCTGGTCTGGCGGATCTTGGTCGGGTGCCTCGTGGTCTGGAACAGCCTGGTCGGGTGGATCCTGGTCGGGCGGGTCCTGGTCGGGTGCGTCTTGGTCGGGTGCGTCCTGGTCCGGCGGCAGCTGGTCGGGTGGGAGCTGGTCTGGCGGATCCTGGTCGGGCGGAAGCTGGTCCGGGGGTTCGTGGTCGGGCGGCAGCTGGTCGGGTGGATCCTGGTCGGGATCGGGCTGGCAGTAGCCACGCTCCGACGGCTACTCGTCCCAGTCGACTCGATCGTCACGATTGGGCTGGCGTCCCGTTCGTAGCGGGCACAGTGGCGCAGCTGCGAGGAGGATCCGCTGCCAGTCGGTCGCATGGCTGCGCATCGCGCTTCTCCACTCTCGGAGAGCGGCGTCGCTCCGCTGCGCCTGTTCGGCTGCCGCCCATGATCCGTAGCCGTCGATCGCCCAGATGACGACGATCTCGTCGTCGTCGCGCATCGCCGTGGTGAACGTGCCGACGTTGGTCCAGCGGAACGGTGCATACGCATCGATCGCACGGGTGCGAACGAGCTCGACCGCGTCGTGCGCGGTGCCTGGCTCGACGCGGATGATCTCGTGAGCGGCGACGGTGGCTCTGAGCCCGGTATCGAGGGTTTCGGTGATCGTCGGCATCCAGGGTGCGGGCAACAGGATGCGATCGAACCCACCGCGCCGAAACTCCGCTGCAGCTGCCCACCACTTCGCGAGCTTCGGATCCTGAAGATCTCGTCCCACCGTCTCCGTCTCGAAGGATCGGGCGAGTCCGTCAAGCCCCGGCTCCTCCCAGATGTTGCAGACCTGTGGCCAACGACCGGTGCTGCCCAGCACCGCCCAGACGCCGAAGCAGAACTGGTCGCGGTCCTCCTGCGCATTCGGGCTCCAGTTGGCGGTCATGTGGTGCATGTAGTCGCCCCGGTGGGCGCCCCGAATGTCGATGAACTCGTGGATATAGGCCTTCTCGTTCACGTGTCGTCCTCTTGGTGAAACTTTGGTCTGACACCGGGGTCGTGGTGAAACTTTGGTCTGACACCGGGGTCGCGTAATTCGGGCAGCTCGCGGCGGATCAGCTTGCCGGCGTCGTTACGAGGGAGTGATTCCGGTCGCGCGTAGGCGACAGGAACCTTGTACGGCGCGAGGTGTGCGCGGCAGGCTGCCTCGAGGGCCGCGTCCGTGGCATCGCCCACCACGAACGCGATCGGCACCTCGCCGAGCCGCTCGTCGGGGACTGCAGCGACGGCGACCTCGGAGACGCCCGGGACCGAGCCGAGAACTTCTTCCACTTCGGCCGGGAACACCTTGTTTCCACCGCGGTTGATGACATCGCCGGTACGTCCTTCGATCCACACGAAACCGGCTTTGTCGATTCGAGCCAGGTCCCCGGTTCGAACGAACCCCCGATCGTCGAGGCGATCGCCGAGTGTCGTTGCCACCGACGCCGACGGCGGTTCGGGAGGCCGCACGAGCAGTTCGCCCACGCCGTCGTCGTCGACATGATCGATTCGGATGTTCACGCCCGGATGCGGCCGTCCCGCCGCACCGATCTTGTCGGGATGGGCGCGCGCCTCGGCGGCGGTCCAGCCGATCACCTCTCCCAGCTCGGCCTGGCCATAGCCGTTCAGAACTGTGACCCCGAATCGCTCGGTGAAACGTCGAGCATGAAACGGAGAGAGCGGCGCCGTGATCGAGCGCACATACTTCAGTGGACCGAGGTCGGCGATGTGTGGATCGTCGTTGAGCATCGCGATGGCGCCAGGAGGAAGAACGGTCGAACGGATGCCGTGCGCCTTGATCAGCGCACAGAACGCGTCGGTCGTGAAGCGGTCCATGATCACCAGCGGAGCACCGGCGCGAAGGCCGAACAGCGCGTTGAAGATGCCCGCGTTGAGCGCCATCGGGACCGGTATCAGGTTGGGCGACGGTCGTCTCGTCGCATCGCGATCCTTGGCCAGCGGTCCGAGCACCCGATCGATGATCTCGAGATAGGCGTCGTGGTGGTGCACGATCGGCTTGGTGGCCCCGGTCGTGCCGCTGGTGAACAGCACGAACGCGGCGCCTTCGTCGTACGAAACGCCTCCCGGACCCGGCAAGACTCCCGCGGGATCGATGACCACGGCAGCGCCTACGTCTGCGATCAGAGCGGTCGCCGCCGCTTCGGGCAAGCGGTCGTTGACAGGAACGAACACGCCGTTGATGCGCCACACGGCGGCCATCGAAATGACCGCCTCGCAGCCGGTTCGGCGCACGGCGACGGCCTCACCGGCGCCGACGCCTGCCGCTTGGAGCTTGCCGGCGACGCGGTCGACCTCGGTGCGCACCTCTCGGCCGGTCCAGGATCGTAGGTGCCCTTGGAGGAGCGGCTCGTCGTCGCCCAAGGGATGATCGACGAGAAGGGAAGCGAGATTCATGTATTAGCCGGGCTCCGGCGGCTGCCACTCGGGGTCTCGCTTCTCGGCGAACGCCTTCGGGCCCTCGTCCTGGTCTGGATGACCCCACATGCCGACCAGGTGCTCGGCACCGGCACGGCAGGCATCGGTCAGCCCGAGCTCGAGCGCGCCCCACAGAGCCTTCTTCGTCGCGGCCAGAGCCGCTGGCGAGTTGCGGGCGATCGTCTCGCCGATCTCCTGGGCTCGTTCGCGCAGTCGCTCCGGCGGGTCGACGATCTCGGAGATCATTCCCAACTCGTGGGCACGTTCGGGTCCGAGCCGTTCGTACTTGCCCATGAACGCCATTCGCATGACTGCCTCGACGGGCATCTTCTTCATGAGGCCGATCGCCTCGATGGCGACCACCTGGCCGACCGACGTGTGAGGATCGAAGAACTGCGCGTCGCTGGCGGCGATGACGACGTCGGCATCTGCGACCCAGTGGAACCCCCCTCCGCAGCAGATGCCGTTGACAGCAGTGATGACCGGCTTCCAGACACCTTCGTGCCACGAGGTGAAGTGCACGTCGAAGTCCTCCATCGACTTGCGGTAGCGCTCCATGCCGATTCCGTCGGACGCGATCTCGGCGACGTCGACACCGGTCTGGAAGTCACGCCCGTTGCCGGTGTGGACGATCGCGCGCACTTCGGGGTCGGCATCGAGCTCGCCCCACGCCACGGCGAACTCGTCGCGCATGGCGCTGTTCATCGAGTTTCTGACATCGGGCCGGTCGTTCACGAGCCAGCCGACGGGTCCGTCGCGGTACACCTCGAGGTGATCGAATGTCGAGTACGTCATGATCGGGGAGTCTCCTGCCAGCTGGCACCGTGCCACGGGTCGGGCTCCCTAGGGAGACCGAGTACCCGTTCGGCGAGCACGTTCTTGTTTATCTCGGTGGTTCCGCCCTCGATCGAGTTCGCCCGGCTGCGGATCATGCCCGCGACCTCACGAGGGGTGTCGGATCCCTCCCATGCCATCGCTGCCGGTCCGAGAAGGTCGGTCGCGGCGAGCTGCAGCCGCTGGTTCGTGTCGGCCTGGTGGACCTTGCCGATCGAGGCCGCTGGACCCGGCGTGCCACCAGCATCCACGTTCGCGCGCACCCGCAGGTTGGTTGTCCTGCGCACTCGCTCTTCGGACAGAAGTTGCATCAGTGCATCGCGTTCGGTCGCCGACGCCTCGGCCCCGTGTGCCGCCATCAGGGTGTCGACGCCGGCACCACCGAGCCGGTCGACGCCGCCGGAACCCGAACCCGCGACCATCTGGCGTTCGCTCGACAGCGTCGCACCGGCGACGCGCCAACCATCGCCGGCCTCGCCGACACGGTTGAAATCGGGTACCCGTACCTCGTCGAGCCATACCTCGTTGAAGTCGATCCCGCCGCCCATGTGTCGAAGGGGTCGAACGTCGACGCCGGGTTCGCGCAGGTCGACCAGGAAGTAGGTGATGCCCTTGCGTTTGGGCCTATCGGGATGGGTGCGGGCGAGGCATATCGCGAACTCGCTGCGGTGGGCCCAGGTGCTCCATACCTTCTGGCCGGTCAGCACCCATTCGTCGCCGTCGCGGTCGGCGCGCATCGCCAGCGATGCGAGATCCGACCCAGCGCCGGGCTCGGAGAACATCTGGCACCAGCGTTCCTCGTTTCGGACCATCGGCGGAAGGAAGCGAAGCCGTTGCTCTTCGGTGCCGTGAGCGAACAGCGCCGACGCCGTGTTGTTCAGCCCGAGGGGGTTGAGTCGTCCGAGGTTGAACGGTTCGAGCATGGACTCGATCAGCTGGGCCTGTTCATACGTGAGATCGAGGCCGCCGTACTCGACCGGCCAGGTGGCGACCGCGAGCCCGGCGTCGGCGAAAGCCGGGTACCACGCCTCGTAGGATGCCCGGCTGCGAACGCGCCGGATCGCCGCGCTCCCGCCATGCGAAGCGACGCGCCAGGTCTCGGGCACACACGCGTCGACCCAGTCGCGGACAGCCTCGACGAGTTCGTCGGGAGGTGTCTCTCGGTCGACGCGGAGTCGGTTGCTCGGGGGTTGCGTCTTCGGCCGGTGCGGCACCGCGGGTACATTATCGGCCGGTGCGAACGTGGGAGATGCCAGCGCAGTGAGCGAGTCGGCGGCAATCACAGAAGAGCGCCTGTCGCGCTTGCGGGCCCGGATCGGCGTCACCCAGCCGCACCCGCAGCCTCCCTGGTATCGCGACCCGGGCACCGATGCGTTTCGCCAGGTATCCGAGGCATGCGGTGACGACAACCCCCTTTGGTGTGACCCCGACTACGGGGCATCGACGGTCTGGGGAGGTCCGATCGCCTCGCCGAATCTCAACGGCGGCGACACCCTGATAGGGGAGAACGAGGTGACCGATCTCGACGCCGCTACCCGGACACTGCTCAAGGGTGATCCACTGAAGGGCGCACATGCGTACTACGCGGGCAGCTTTCGGGAGTGGTGGGCGCCGCTGCGGCCACACACACGGGTGACCAGGCGGAATGCTCTGGTCGGCGTACACGACAAGTCGAGCGAGTTCGCCGACCGGACCGTGCACGAATGGACCGGCGAGGTGTTCGCCGCTCCAGACCACATGTTGTCGGGTCAGTATCGGCTGATGATCCGCACGGACCGTCGCTCGGTCGAGGCGAAGGGTGGGGACGGCAAGTATGGCGACATCGAGATCGCGCCGTACACCGCCGAACAAATCGCCGAGATCGACGAGCTCTACGCGTCGGAGAGAGATCGGCGCAGAGGGCCACAGCCGCGCTGGTTCGAGGATGTGGATGTGGGCGACGAGCTCGGTCCGCTCGTGAAGGGGCCGCTGCGGGTGACCGACATCGTTGTGTGGCATGCGGGCATGGGCATGGGTCTCTACGGGGTCAAGGCGCTTCGGCTCGCTCACGATCAGCGCCAACGCGTTCCCGGGTTCTTCCGCCTCGATGAGCTGAACATCCCCGACGTCCATCAGCGTGTGCACTGGGACCCGGAGTGGGCTCGACGGGCCGGCAACCCGGCGATCTACGACTACGGCCGAATGCGCGAGACATGGCTGGTGCATCTGTGCACCGACTGGATGGGCGACGCGGCCTGGCTCTGGAAGCTCGAGGTCGAGTTCCGGAAGTTCAACTACGTGGGTGACACCCACTGGATGCGGGGTCGAGTCACGCGCCGCTATCTCACCGAGGGAGATCGACCGGCCGTCGACGTCGAGATCGAAGGCACCAACCAGAGAGGCGAGGTGACCTGTCCGGGCAAGGCGACGATCCTGCTCCCGAGTCGAGAGCACGGCGATGTCCGTCTCCCCGAGCCTCCCGGCGGCGCAACCGGCTGCGCGGTGACCCTCGAAGCACTCGTCGACCGCTTTGCGGAGATGGAGGAAGTGCGATGACCGGCGATGCACTGCCCGACACGCTGTGGGGGTTGGTCGAACACGCCGCCGACAAATGGCCTGACGCGGCGATGTTGAGGTCGCGTCAAGGCGACGAGGCGACGTTCGGAGAGTTCCGACGTAGGTCGCAGGTGATGGCAGCGGGGCTGGCTGAGGCGGGGGTCGGCGAAGGGGAGGTCGTGTCGTGGATTCTCCCGACATGGGTCGACACCGTGGTCCTCGCCGCTGCGCTGTCTCGCCTCGGGGCTGTCCAGAACCCGATCATCTCGATCTATCGCGACCGGGAGGTCGGCTTCTGCTGCGATCAGGCCGGAACGACGGTGCTGATCACGCCGGGCGTTTTTGGTGGCTACGACTACGCGGCATTGGGTGAGCGCGTGGCCGCTGCATCCGGCACGACTCACCTCGTCGTCGCCCCGGGTTCGTTCCCGGCCGGCGATCCGTCGGCGTTGCCCCCGGTCCCCGACGACGCCGCCGGTGCCGTTCGTTGGCTCGCCTTCACCTCGGGGACCACCGCCGATCCGAAAGGTGCCCGCCACACCGACCGCAGCGTCGGGGCTTTCCCGTTCGCGATGTCGCAGCGTCTCGATGTCCAGGCGGGCGACCGGTACGCGCTGACGTTTCCATTCCCGCACATAGGTGGCATAGGTCTTCTGTTCATGGCTTTGCAGACAGGGTGCACGCACCTTTTGGACGAGGCTGTCGACCCCGTCGCCACGGTCGAGTTCTTGTCGAAGAACCGCTGCACCCACGCCGGCACGGGGACGCCCTTCTATCTGATGTACCTGGCCGCACAGGAACGCTTGTGCGGCGAGGGCGGCGGCTCGCTGTTTCCTGACTTGAAGGTCTGCCCCGGAGGTGGGGCTCCGACTCCGCCCGCCATCCACCGGCGCGTCGTCGATGAGCTCGGTGGGGTCGGTGTCGCTTCGGGCTGGGGCCTGACCGAGGCGCCGGTGTTGACCAACGGCGACGTGACCGATCCTGACGAGAAGTTGGCCACGACCGAGGGCCGGGCGATGCCAGGAGTCGACCTGATAGCGGTGGACCAAAGCGGCCGACGCTGCCGCGCGGGGGAGGAAGGCGAGCTGCGAGCCAAAGGTCCCCAGGTCATGGCCGGATACGTGGATGAGGCGCTCGACGCCGACGCGTTCGATGACGACGGCTACTTCCGTACCGGTGATCTCGGCGTCATCGACGACGAGGGCTTCGTGACCGTTACCGGCCGGTTGAAGGACATCATCATCCGCAAGGGTGAGAACATCTCGGCAAAGGAAGTCGAGGATCTGTTGTTCGCTGCCGACGACATCGAAGATGTGGCTGTGTTCGGCGTCCCTGACGACGTCACTGGGGAGCGTGTGGTGGCGGCGATCGTCGCGGTCGAGGGAGCGTCGCCGACCGTCGAGTCGGTCGGAACGTTCCTGCGCGCAAAGGGACTTCGCTCCCAGGCGCTTCCAGAGCGAGTCGATCTTGTCGAAGCTCTTCCACGCAACCCGGCCGGGAAGGTGCTGAAGCGGGTGCTGCAGGAGACGGATCGCCGGTGACCCATCGAAGCGAGTTGGTCGACGATGAGGGCATCGTGCGGATCGGCAGCGTCGTGCTCGCCGTGCTGGCGCCACATGCAGGCGACGAGATCGCCTTCGACCACTGGTATGGCGACGATCACTTCTACACAGCCGGCACCGCCGCACCGGGTGTGTTCGCCGCTGAGCACTTCGTCGATCACGAATCGAATTCGCACCTGGCCCTCTACTTCGTATTGCCCGGGTTCGAGGACGAACGCGTTGCCTTTGCCACCGAGCAGGTCGAACGCGCCGCCACAGAAGACCGGCTGTTCAGTGCGCGCACTCATCTGCACACCTGGACCTATGTCCCATGTCGGCTCGCAGCCGGGCCGAAGCCTCAGGTGCCTCCATCGGTCGTTCTCGACCGCGCTTGTGCTGCGGTAAGTGTCGTCGTATACGACGGCGACGCCGCGGAGTCTCGGGCCGCCGCTGCAACCGATGACGACGGACTGTTGTCGAGCCTGCTACTCGAGCCGGTCTCGGCTGTGATGCCTTCGACTCTCGACGAGCAGTGGCCGCCCACGCCGCAGCGCCGAACCGCAGTGCTGTTTCATCGTGACCGCGCTGAACCGCTACCGGACTCGGTGACCGAATCGGCGAGTTGGCACGGCACCTACTCGCAGCGGCCCGGCTGATCGCCGGTGCGTACCTTCGAGACGCTCGAAGTCCTACGGCAGGGACCGGTCGGCTGGCTCGTCTTCGACCGTCCTCGGCAGGGCAACGCCATCGATGCGGCCATGTTCGTCGACCTCGAGGACGCCTGGGAAGAGCTCGAGCGCGACGATTCCGTCCGGGTGATCGTCAACACCGGCAACGGTTCGGCATTTCAGACCGGGCTCGACGTTGTCCAGCTCGCCCGCGAACCCGGGGCGTTGCGCGTCAGCTCGCGCCAGACCCGCGACTTCACGTTGAGGATGACCGGTTGGCATTGCGGGGTGTCGAAACCAGTGGTGGCTGCGGTCAACGGCACGTGCGCCGGCGGGGGGCTCCACTTCGTGGCAGACGCCGACGTTGTCATCGCCGGTCAGGATGCGGCGTTTCTCGATCCGCACACATCGCTGGGTCAGGTGTCGGCGTTCGAGACGATCGGCTTGCTGAAGAAGTCGCCGATGGTGGCTTTAACGCGGATGGCACTCGCCGGGCGACACGAGCGAGTCGATGCTGAGCGAGCGAGACAGCTCGGCATCGTGTCCGAGGTCGTCGCCGACGATGCCCTGCGCGACCGTGCACAAGAGATCGCGGAGACGATAGCTCGCCACGACCCGGTCGTGCTCGCCGCGCTGAAATCTCAGCTCTGGGCTGCGCTCGAACGCGCCTAGTTCAGTGCCAGGGGAGTCAGCGGGTTGAAGCTGTTCAGAGCGTGATCGGTACCCGGTGATATCCGCGGACCGTGCTGGTGTGGACCCAGTCGATCTTCGATTCGTCGACGTCCCAGTCGCCGAATCGGGCGAGGGTCTGTTCGAGCGCGATGCGACCCTCGAGCCGGGCGAGAGCGGAGCCGATGCAGAAATGGGTTCCATAGCCGAAGGCCAGGTGTCGGTCGATCGTTCGGTGAATGTCGAATCGGTCGGCGTCGTCGAAGTGGCGGTCGTCGCGGTCGCCGCTGCCGTTGAGGAGCAACATCTTCGAGCCGGCGGGGATTGTTGTACCGCGCACCTCGACGTCACGTTCCACTCGACGCGCCTGCACCGGTGAGGGCGCCTCGTATCGCAGGATCTCCTCGATGGCGTTCGGGATGAGTGCCGGGTCGGCGCGCAGCTCCGCCCGCTGGTCGGGGTGACGGGCGAGCAGAACAACGGCCCAGCCGAGCATGCGGGCTACGGTCTCGGCGCCGGCTCCGGCGATGAGGGCAACGTAGGCGTTTATCTCCGCGCTGGTGAGCTTGCGGGTAGATCCGTCTGGCTGTTCGAGATCGTGGGTGGCGAGGACGGTCAACAGATCGTCTTCGGGGTGCGAACGCCGTTGCGCACACAGCTCGGGGATCAGTGAGTAGACACCCGCGCCGATGTTTCCGGCCTCGTCGATGACGCCCTCTTCGGGGCGTACGGCAGTCGCGGCGGCCGCCGTGGACTCGCCTTCTTCGAGATGTAGCCCCGCGTCCATCGAGTCGCGGAGCTTCTCCTCGAGACCCTCGGGAAAGCCCAACAGCGCGAGAATCACCGTCGGGGGCAACAGCGCGCCGAACTGGTCGACGTAGTCGAAGCCGGAGGCACCGTCGAAGGGGTCGAGCAGCGATGCGCAGATTTGTTCGATGCGGTCTTCGAGCCCGCCGATCGACTTCGGGGTGAACGCTCGGCTGACCAGCTTGCGCAGGAGCGTGTGATCGGGCGGGTCGCGGAAGATGAACATTGGCATCGACACCGGTTCGTCGGTGATCATCTCGAGCACGGTGCCGTAGCCCGACCGGAAGGTGTCGATGTCGAGCAGCCCGGCGAGCACGTCGTCGTAACGGCTGAGCGCCCAGAAGTCGTACTCGTCGTCGCGGTAGAGCGGCGCTTCATCCCGGAGGCGACGCCAGATGTCCTGGGCGCGTTGGTCGATGTCGTAGTCGTAGGGGTCGTATTTCAGCTCGCTCATCACCGGCTCCTTGTGTTCTCCGGCGAGTTTCTCACGCACCGGCGCCATCTGCCTTTTTTCTGCAGCATTGCGCGCATTCGCGCTCAGCTGCGGAAATTTCGGCGGGAGGTGGCCGGTCTGGCTGTCTTTTCTGCAGCATTGCGCGCATACGCGCTCAGCTGCAGAAATTTCGGGAGAAGGATAGTTTCGGTCCATGGCCACGACCCTCGACATCCGACCAGTAGCAGGAGCACTCGGCGCCGAGATCCACGGCGTCGACCTCAACGAACTCAGCGACGAACAGCGCTCACAGATCCACGATGCATTCGCCGACCATCTCGTGCTGTTCTTCCGCGATCAGGAGCTGACCCCCGATGGGCATCGAGAGTTCGCGTCGGGGTTCGGTGAGCTCGAAGTCGTACCCGAGCTTCCGAAATACAGCGACGAGTACCCCGAGATCGTCGTGCTCGACGACGCCGACACTCCCGCCGCCGACGTTTGGCACACCGATGTCACCTTCGCGGAGGAGCCACCGATCACAGCGATTCTCCACATGATCGAATGCCCACCGGTAGGCGGCGACACGATGTGGATCAACCTGTACGAGGCCTACGAGACGCTGTCTGCACCGATGAAGGAGATGCTCGACGGACTAACGGCGATCCACGTCAACCGCTACGGCACCGGCGCAGTGGCAGAACACCCAGTCGTTCGGGTCCATCCCGAAACCGGCCGCAAGAGCTTGTACGTCAACCGGATCTTCACGAGCCACATCCGCCAGCTCTCGCGTCCTGAATCCGACACCCTGTTGCCGTTTCTCTACCGATGGTGCGAGCAGCCCAGCTTCGCCGTGAGGTTCCGTTGGCAGCCGAATTCGGTTGCGATGTGGGACAACCGGTGCACGCTCCATGCTGTTGTCAACGATTGGAACGAAGGTCGAATCGTGCAACGCATCACCGTGCTCGGAGACAAGCCGATGCCTGCCGGTGAGCTCCGTTGGGAGAAGCACCAGCCGGCATCCGATGGCGCGAGTCAGTTCTACGGCATGTCCTACCCATTCTGAGCCGCTCGGCAAGCGCGGGTATGGTGCGCGAAACCCCGTGTCGCCGACCGGGAGAGCCGAAACCGAAGGGGACGATCGATGGTCGACATGAACAACCTGGGTCACACGAGCTACGAGGTCGACGGTCCGGTCGCCATCATCACTATCGACCGCGCCGACAAGGCCAATGCGGTGAACGAACAGACCCTCGACGAGATGGACGCCTGTTTCACGACGGCATCGGAAGATCGAGACGTGCGCGTCATCGTGCTGCGCGGCGAGGGCAAGCACTTCTCGGCGGGCCACGACATGTCGGGCAGCGATGACGCGATCGGCGACACCGCGAAGGTCGACAAACCGGAGAAGGCAGCGGGCCTCGATTGGGACGAGCGCGGCCTCGAGGCGATCTACGAGTGGGAGGCGGTGCACTACATCGGCTACAGCCGCAAATGGCGCGACATCCCGAAGCCGACGATCGCCGCAGTGCAGGGTCAGTGCATCGCCGGCGGGTTGATGCTGTGTTGGCCGTGCGACCTGATCATTGCCGCCGACAACGCCAAGTTCTCCGACCCGGTGCTTCGGATGGGCATCGGTGGCGTGGAGTATCACGGTCACACCTGGGAGATGGGGCCGCGCAAGGCGAAGGAAATGCTCTTCACCGCCCGCAGGTTCTCCGCCGAGGAAGCCGAAGAGCTCGGCATGGTCAACCGAGTCGTGCCACTCGACGACCTGCTCGACGAGACGATGGCGTTGGCGCGCGAGATAGCGGAGATGCACCCGTACGCGCTGCGACAGGCCAAGCGGGTCGTAAACCAGACCATGGACATTCAGGGCTTCTACTCGGCGCTCCAGGCCTGCTTCGACGTGCACTCGCTCGGGCACGGCAACGCTCTGAGCGTGAACGGCTATCCGGTGCTGGTGAACCTTTCGGAGATGAAGAAAGCCAACGCCTGAACGGATCGAGCGAGGAGCGAGCGAGATGGGAACACTCGACGACAAGGTGGCGCTGATCACCGGTGCCGCACGAGGGACCGGTGCCGCGACGGCGCGTCGCATGGTGGAGGAGGGGGCGTCGGTGATGCTGACCGACGTTCTCGACGATCTCGGTGCGGAGCAGGCGGACAAGCTCGGCGACGCTGCGTCGTACCGTCACCTCGACGTGACAAACCCCGACGAGTGGGCCGCCGCGATGGCCGACATCGCCGACCGCCACGGCGGCCTCGACATTCTCGTCAACAACGCAGCGATCCTCGACGTGCGTGCGATCGCCGATCAGGACCCCGAAGTTGTCACGAGACTCGTGCAGATAAACCAGGTGGGGCCTTTCCTCGGCATCCAGGCAGCAATCGAGCCCATGCGAGCTCGGGGAGGCGGGTCGATCGTCAACGTCGCCTCCATCGACGCCATCGAGGGATCGAACGGCGTCGCCGCCTACACCTCGACCAAGTGGGGGGTGCGCGGCCTCACGAAGGCCGCTGCGGTGGAGCTCGGAATGTACGGCATTCGGGTCAACACGATCTGTCCCGGAGGCGGAAGCGAAGAGATGGTGCAGCCTTTCGTCGAAGAAGCGATCGAGCGGCTCAGCAACCGCACCGAGCGGCTGCCCGACCGTCCCCAGCACCCGTTCAACCGCTCGGGCGAAGTCGATGATTACGCCAATGCGATCGTGTGGCTCGCCGGCGACCAGAGCTCATACGTGTCAGGAACCGATCTAACCGTCGACGGCGCGTTCACCGCCGGCAAGATCGAACCCGGAGCGCCCTTCTCCTGACCTGGCTTGCTTCGAACGCCCTCTGACAGGATGTGGTGATGAACGCGATGCAGGCCGGGTCCAGATATCTCGACGCGCTCGTGCGCAGCGACGCGTCGGAGCTGGTTCTCGCGCCCGATGTCACCCGTACCATCAACGGCGCCGCTTCGACCCGCGGCGACGACGAGCTGCGAGATGGCATCTCGCGCGAGCCCGAGCTCTCGATGGGCGATCTACGCTGGGTCGACGCCGGTGATGAGGCCGCGGTGTTCTACCGGCTCGAGGCGACCATCGGTGAGGAGACCTACCCGACCTGTGTAGGCGAACGGTTCATCGTGCGCGACGGGGCGCTTTGTGAAATCGAGGTCGTGTACGCGATGACCGACGTCGAATCTGTGCCGTTTGGCGCAGGCGTGGCGTCCGGTGAGGTCGGTGAATCTGTTGTCGATGCCGCCCGTTCATATGTCGCTGCGCTCGTGAGTCACGACGCGTCGGCGGTACCGATCGGCCCCGAGGCGAAGCGCATCGAGAACGGGCAAGCAACCGGAGAGGGCGCCGAGGGACTCGCCGCCGCGCTCGAGTCGGAGATCATGGAGACGGTCGAGTCGATCGACAACGAACACTGGTTTACCGCAGGGGACAACGCTGTTGTGTTCTACGACCTGCACGCAAGCGTGGGCGACGACACCATGCTCGTGCGCATCGCCGAACGATTCCGCGTGGGCGATGGCGGTCTCAGTGAGGTCGAGGCCGTCTTTGCACCCGTCGCGGGCTGAGCTGCTGGGTCACGCCGTCTACGACGATGTTTCCCGGGCACAGGTGTCAGCGGGAGCACAGTAGCGTCGCGAGTGTGTTTCCGGTCGAGCGCAATGGTGAGCGGTTG
Source organism: Acidimicrobiales bacterium (assembly GCA_965216815.1). Taxonomy (GTDB): domain Bacteria; phylum Actinomycetota; class Acidimicrobiia; order Acidimicrobiales; family SHLQ01; genus JADFOM01. The sequence goes on from OZ244202.1 coordinate 2,851,693, forward strand.
CGTCTGCGCGAGTGGACTGTCGGCGAGGCCGAAGGAGTGCATCGCTGGCTCGGAAACCCGCTCGTCAATCGGTTCTTGTCGTGGGGTACGAGCACGCTGGAGGAGTCGGACGCGCATCTCCTAGCGATACTTGCCGCGCAGCGAGCGCGGCCGCGGACCGAGTTCTTCCTCGCTATCGAGGGCCTCGATTCACTCGAAGTAACGATCGGCGACGCAGGCTTTACCTAGGTCGGCGACGGCCTCGCCGAGATCGGCTACTTCCTCGAGCCAGCGCATTGGGGCAGCGACTACGGGCGCGAGGCAGCGCGGATGGTGATCGAGCTGGTCTTCGACCTCGGGGGATGCGAAGTGATCGCCACATGTGACGCCTCCAACACAGCGTCGGAAGCGGTGATGCGTTCGTGTGGCATGCTGCCGCAGCCCTCCGACGACCAGAGCCGCGTCCTGTATGCGCTTCGCCGCAGTTGAACGTCCGGCACCGGAGTTTGTCGTTGACACTCGGGTTGGCCGCGCGCGTAGGTTGCAGCGATGACCGCCGTGTACTTCATCGCCAGCTACGACATCGCCGACCCCGACAGGTACGAGCAGGACTACGTGCCGGGCGCAGCAGCGACGCTAACCGCCGCCGGGGGAGAGGTGATCGTCGCGACGGGCAGTGCTACTCAGCTGGAGGGCGACGCTGCAGGCCACACGGTGGTGCTCCGGTTTCCCACCGATGCAGCGTTTCGAAGCTGGTACGAGAGTGACGAGTACGCAGATCTGCGCCGGCTGAGATTCGAAACGACGACCAACGGTTCGGCTGTGATCGCCACGGGATTCCAGTAGCGAGGCGGTTGACCGACGCGGTCAGCCGTACTTCTCGGCGTGGTGGGAGTCTGCGTCCGGAGCCTCGACCCCGGCTGGAACCGGCGCCTGGAGACTGACGATCCGCCCGTCTGGATCGTGCACGTGCGCCTCGACAACTCCCCAGTGCTGCGGCGTGAACTGCTGGGCGAATTCGACTGGTCGGTCGGGGTCGAAGCTCGTCGAGTCCGAGACACGCAGGATCGGATGCAACGTCAGGTCGGCATCGTGCTGCTCGTTGATGAACACGTACGGTCCTCCCGCCGGATGTTGCCACTGTCCGGAGCAATGATCGGTCTCGAACACGTTCTCGAAGCCCATCGACGACCAGAACGACGCCGTCGCTCCATAGTTCCTGGTCTCCACGTAGAAGCCCTCGAAACCTTCAGTTGCCATGTTTGGTTCCCCCTCGTTGGCCGACCTCGCGTGCGAGGTGCTCCTTCAGGGCCTGTTCGACGATCGCCGAGAGCGATTGCTCGGTGTCAACCGCGAGGTGCTTCACCGCGCGGATCAGATCGGGTGGCAGGTAGACGTTGAACTGTTTGACGTCGCGCCGCTCAGGCATGCAAGGATGCTAGCACAGTAGCGTTGTTGGCACCCAGCTACTTGAACCAGAGCCCGATGACCCGCTTTTAACGCCGAGAATCGCGCTCGTGCTCGGTGTGACCGATTGGCTGGTTGCGATCCGCCGCATCGGCTCTACGACCGAACGTGTTGTGGTGGATATTGAATCCAGGCCGTCGGCGCTCAGGGTCGTGAGTACATATTCGGGGACGCCAGAGCGGCCGCTCGGTACCGCTCCAATCAGGCGCGCTGCCGAGCATCGACCGCTCGCCGAGCTGGCTGGCGCCATCTGGCGTGCCCTCGACCCGAACCTCCGAGTGGCGTTGATCGCCGGGCGCGGCGGAGATCCGGAGCCGGTGCTGTGGCTGCCAGAACAGACCTCGTAACCGGCACCTGCCCGGACCAGGTACCGCTGGCAGTGGACGGGGCACGCCACGGGCTTGAGGAGGAGCTCTGGCTACTGCGCCGGCCTGAACGGGGAGAGCGTCAGATCACACACGCGACATCGATTGCACAACGTGCCGAAGGTGCAACCTGAAAACGACACGTGAGGCCGCGCCGCCTAGAGACGGACAGATCTGGTCACGCCGGCCAATCAAGCCTCACAGAACCGGCGTTAGGGCGCGCCTCAGCGTTGGCGGAGCCTTCAATCGCCAGGACCGCTCAGATGTGCCGCTGTGTGGGTGCGATCAAGGGGCGGATCTGCGCGACCGAGGAACGCAAGGAACGCCTCGACCGGTGATGCGGCGTCAACGACTAGTGGAGAGCCATATGGATCGGAGTTGCGATCGGCGCCGATGACAAAACGGGCGGCTCTTAGACCTGCCTGCCAGAGGTGATCGGGAACCGAGAACGGATTCCCGGTTGGCCCAGCGATGTCCCAGCTGTGAGCGAGCACGTAAAACAGGTTGATCCCGGCTGCGGTGGGCGCCGGATACGAACCGAAGGGCAGGTTACAGACGCTGTCGAGATCAACGTTGTGCCATGCATCCTGGGCGGCCATCGCAACACTTCGAAGCGTTGATCGATGGTCGTCTCCGAGGTGGTCCCCTTCCGGCGTTCGGGGCGTATCGGTCTCGCCGCGAGCAAATGCTGTGAACTTCAGCGTCACAGCGATCGAATGGTTCAGGACATCTCGAACCCGCCATCCTTCGCATCGCGAAGCGAGCGTGAGGTCTGCCTCCTCGATTGCCTCGCCCAATACAACCTGCGCATCCAGAGCTTCTGCCAGTGCCTTCGGATACATCGAGCCCAGCATCGCACATCTTCTTGAGGTTGCTCGGGGGCTGTGGGTCAGGGCACGGCTTAGATCGTGTGTATTCGAACGGGTTGCGCTGCGTGCTTAGCCAGCCTGGCGATGTCGTCGGGATCAGAGGTCACGATTTCACCATCAGCGCCTGCCACAACGACATGGGCATCGACCACGTCAGACATTTCGGCTGCAGCCAAGAGCGAACCAACGGTGTGGGCGTCAGCGTCCTGAAACGGTACGACTTGGCAACCACGTAGGAGACGTCGCAACTGGGCTTGTTGGCCCGAACGGCTGACCTGAGCGACAACCGGCGCGGTTACAACAGGAATGAGTCCCAGCTCGAGCCGGATCCGGTGTTGTGCCCACATCGCCCGATCGTTTCGGTCAGCTGCCACCAGTGCGCCAGCGTCATAGACGACTTTCACGAGGCCTTGCCGAGTATGCGATCACGAGCTTCGGCCAGCTCTGCGTCGCTGAACGCGCCGTGTTCGGCTTCCCACTCCGCTACAGCTGTCAGGCCATCCGAGACCAGCAACGCTCGACGGCAGACGGCGTACGCGCCGACTCGAAGACTTACAGCCGACACGATGGCCCATGGGGCCTTCGTCAGGATTCGCCCCAGGCTTCGTCGAGACGGCGCTGGAAGTCGTCTGAGGAGTTGACGTGGGGAAAGGGTTCGTTGGGGATGGCGATCCCGAGTCGGTCACAAATGGGTGCCCATCCGTCCCCGGGCTGCCATTCCAGAAGCCGGTCGGCCGGGATCGAAGCCCGAACACGCTCGTTGTGCAGTTCGAATGCGGCTGTCATGGTCGCTTTGTCCGATGTCGCAGGAACGAACGTCTTCTCCATCAGCGAGCGCACCATGCGTAAGGTTGCGTCGGAAGAGTCCCGCGTCTTTCGCTGGGCGGCGAAGATCGTGGTGTCGGCGCTGCGATACCAAGAGTCCGTTGATCTCGTGCTGAGCAGGACGAGCGCGTCTGGGAATGCTTCGGCGAGCTGGTCGTAGAAGGCGCTGGCTGGCCAGTCGACCACCGCACCCCATCCATCGAAGAAGTCAACCCAGTCCGGGGGTGCTCCGTCGATCGCAGCCTGCCAGCCCAGGACATCGTCGGGCCGATCGAAGACCTCGAACATGTGGTAGCAGGGCCTGTCGAGCAAGCGCTCGAGCGCGACTTTCAGCGAATTCGTGCCCGTTCGCCCCAGACCCGCCCCGACGACTCTCATCTGTCACCCATCACCACCACCTCATCACCTTCTACTGGCCCGGCGGGCCAGTTAGAAGCTGTCTACCAGACCTACGCGCGCAAGATCGACATCCGCCACGACCTCTATCCGGGATGTGCCGATACAGGGCGCCGGTCGAGTTCCGCGAAGATCCCGTTATGGGCTGTCCAGCAGGTTGATCGTCGACGCGGAGCAGTTCGTGGGTCGTTCCCGGGGCAGATCCACGGACCGCGAGAGATCGTGACTGACTGGCGCGTCAGATCCGCCGAGAAGCGGTAACGAACGTGCCCATCAGGTCTCGGGCCATCGAGCCGATATCTCTGTCGTAGCCGGCGCTGACGGTACTCCCGACAGTGGCACGGGCATGCCACCCGTGCCGAGCAAGCCATCGAGCCGCGCCCTCGGCTAGGCCTCCTTTCCACATCGACACGATGTCGCCCATCGAGTCCATCGAGCGCGCCTCGCTAAGCGCGTCGTCGTCGGCTCCGCCGCCATAGTCGAGCCCGAGCCGGCTTCCGGTCCCGGAGAGTTCTCCTATGAGAACGAGAAGGCTCTCAGCAGCCGAGTTGCCGAGATAGGGCAGGAGTCCCTCAGCAATCCAGGCGGTGCTTCTATTCGGTTCCAAGCCGACGTCGGCCGCAATCGCCGGCCAGTCGGACCGTTGGAGATCGAGCCCCACTGTGATCCGCTCGCAGCGCGGTTCTGCGTTGCTCTCCGCCAGCACGCGCTCCTTGAATCGCAGCACCTCGGCACGATCGAGCTCGAAGAGCCGCACACCACTTGGCCAGTCAAGCCGGAATGCCCTCGTGTCGAGTCCGGCTCCGACCAGCACTACCTGGCCGCATCCATCGGCAACGGCGCTCGTTGCGAAGTCGTCGAAGAACCGAGTCCGTACCGCGACAACATCCCCGAAGGCCACTTCGAGTGCGGTGATCGTGGGGTCCTCCTCAGCATCGGGACCAGCCTCGAAGATCGGCGGTGACGCGGCGACCATTGCGGCAGCAAGAGGGTCGGCGAACAGTCGATCCTCACGGTCGCTCTCTCTGGCGCGCATCATCGCCGCTCCTATAGCGGTCTCCCCTATCCCCTGAGGAAAGTCGTCTGGTGCCATCGGCCCCCGATTGTCGCACGCCGAGATACAACCCGCCCCGTCCATCCCGGCCAGGCGCTACAGAAGTACGAACCCGGGGGGACTCGGCCTCGTCGACGGCGGCAAGAACGCGCAGGACGTGCCGTACCTGAGCGGGTCCGGCAGTCTCCGACGACGCACAATATGCGTGTCCCCGAACGGCACCTTGTGCGCATTGGGCGGGTGGCGATTTGAGCGCGCGTTCAGGGAGGGTAGTGCTGGTTGGCTTAGGAAATAGTCGACCGGGTTCACCGCCTACTGACGGAGGCCGCGGAGAAAGGCGTCCAGGGTTTCGCCGAACTCGAGATGAGCGAGCTGCTGGTCTTTCGCGGCTGCGATTTCTCGACCGGCGGTCGTGATGAGCGCGCTGAGCAGCGTTGCGAGTGGTTCGGCCTGCACGGGTCTGATGAGCCCTGTGTCGATCGCTTGTTTCAGCGCGGGGATGAGAGCCGAGCTGATCGTCGGTTGAACGATCGTATTCATGGTGTCGTGGCCGAGCACAGCCACGGCGTCTTGGTCCACTATGCGACCGAACGTGGGGTGGGCGGCTACGTAGTCGAGCCGAGCTTGGTACGACGTGCACACAAGGTCCCAGAGGTCGTTGTCGCCACTCGCTCGTGCATCGACGCCAGTGTCAGCGAGATCCGTAAGGATGCCGTCATACAGCCGTTCGACAACGGCGCGAAAGAGCTCGGTCTTGCCGCTGAAGTGGTGGTAGACGGCGCCCTTGGTCACTCGCGCATCGTCGGCAATCTCGTCGATCGTCGCGGATGCGAACCCGTGCTCGGCGAACCGTCGTTCAGCGGCATCGAGCACCGCAGTGCGGGTGTCCTCGGCGTGATCAGAGCGACGAGCCATCTTGACCATACTCTAAGTATCTAGCATACTCCACGTATGTCAACCGGCGATGCTGCGCAGTCCGAGGCTCGCCACGAGGTCGACCAGCGGTGTGTTCTGCGTGCGTCCGGGCTGGTGAAGCGATACGGGGGCCGAACCGTGCTCGATTGCGTCGACTTCTACGTCGCCGCCGGTGAGGCCGTAGCCGTCGTCGGTGAAAACGGGGCCGGCAAGTCGACTCTGGTGCGGATCTGCGCAGGGGTTCTCCAGGCCGACGCTGGTCGGGTGGAGGTCAATGGCCGTATCGGCTACTGCCCGCAGGAGCCCGGCGTGCTTGACCTGTTGATGCCGCACGAGCACTTGGTGCTGTTCGGCCGCGGACTCGGGCTCGACTCCCGCGATGCGATCACCCGAGGTCGACAAGTTCTCGAACAACTCCACTTCTCATCCAGCGAGCACACCCTGGGGAAGAACCTCTCAGGAGGGAACCGCCAGAAGCTGAACCTCGCTCTGGCGCTCCTCGGCGACCCCGAGTTGTTGCTCCTGGACGAGCCCTACCAAGGATTCGATCACGGTACCTACATCGACTTCTGGGAGTTCGTCGACCAATGGCGCCAAGAAGGCCGGGGCGTAGCGATCGTCACGCACATGCTCGCCGAACGGCCCCGCGTCGACCGGGTCTTTGAGCTCGCAGCGACACCGGGTGACGTAGCCCGATGACGCGAGGACGCCTTGCTGCACTCGCCGCCGCCCACGCACGAGAACTGCTACGGCGTCGCCTAGCCCTCGGCATGCTCCTCGTGCTGCCCGCCACCATGTACTTGACCGTCCTTGGCGAAGAAGCCAGTATCCGGCCGGGCGAGAACCCCTTCACTCTCCGGGTCGGCATCATCGGCGTGGCGTGGACTCTTGCTGGCTCAGCGTTCTTCCTCAGCCTGTCGTCCCGACACGTCGATGAACGGCTCTTACTCGCCGGCTATCGGCGGAGCGAACTCGCTGCCGGACGGCTCCTGTTCCTCGCCGCTATCACCCTCCCCGTGATTGCGGCCTACAGCACTCTCATCACCATGCTCTCGGGTGGAGATGATCTCACGGTTGTGCTCGCCATTGCCGCCACAGGAGTCATTGCAGTGGGCCTCGGCCTGAGCCTCGCAGCCATCGTGCACCGAGAACTCGAAGGCCTACTCGCTCTGATAGCAGTCATCGGAGTGCAGACCAGCATCCCGACCGACGCCACGATCACGCCGGTCCTGCCGTTCTACGGTCCGACAAGACTCGTCGTCATCGCCTGGGACTCAACCGGCGATCTGCTTCCTCCCCTGCTCCACTCCGCGGTGACCATCGCTGTCCTGCTCACGATCTTCTTGACTTTGTGGGGTCGCGGTCTCACGTCAGGGAACCGCTCCACCCGAGCAACGCTGCGAGAGCCGACCGTGTAGAAGCCGGGATCAGTCTCGAGGGACGTAGACGATACGTTCCCCTGCTACTCGGCAAGAGGGCGGTCGATGGCGGATGTAACGAGCTCGGAGCGGAGCCGGCCGACCTGCCATGGACGCACGTTACGGTTCGGACCGACGCCTGGATCCCCATCGGTGTCCCCAACGTGCCACCTCTCGACGAACAGAGTCATCCCCTAACGCCGGGTCAGGGGCGGATATATCGACAGCTGCCGACACTTCTCGCACCCAAGCATAACCGGCAGAGAGGCAGCTGCGGGCTATGCCGCGTCGGTGTTGGGTCGGTCGTGGTGGTTGTATTTCCAGCGGTTGTGGTAGCCGCAGAGGGTTTGGGCGTTGTTTTGGTCTGATCGCCCGTGGTTCTCCCAGGCTTGGATGTGGTCGATTTGGCACCATCGTGCGGGTCTTCGACATCCGGGGTGTTGGCACCACCGCCCTGTCAACAATGCTGCTTCGCGGGCTTTGCCTGTGAATAGGCGTTTGGCTCGCCCGTAGTCGATCGTTTCGGACTCTGCTCCGTAGACGATGCGGTGGATACGTCCTCGCAGTGTCGCTTCGAACACTTCGGTCGGGGCTACTGGGTTGCCGGCGAGGTCTTCACACACCCTGGTTTCGGGGTCACAGTCCTTGTAGGCGTCGGGGTTGCCGGGCCCTCTTCGGCCCTTGCGGGCCTCGGGAGTGCCTTGGAGTTTCTCGCTATCGCTCGAAACGTCCCAGTTGAGCCAGTCGATGGTGGCTTCGAACGTTTCGTGGTCGATGTGCAGGCTCACCAACGGCAGCACCGATGTCAACGAGTCGGACACGTCGGCGCCGCGGCGGATCAGTTCGACGAATGCGTCGGCGCAGCGTTGTTTGTGGCTACGTGCTAGTTCGTCGAGAGCGGGTTCATATCCGAGCCGCTCACGCGCCTCGGCCAGATCACTCTGGAAGAATTCGTCTGCGAGGCGTGCGACGGCTTCGGAGACCATGGCTCCGTCGAGATTGCCCAACTCGATGACACCCGCATAACCGCCACCGAACAGCGCGGTGAGCGAGAACCTGCGGTCTTGGTGGGCCTGTGCGGCTTTTTCTTCGACACCGTCAGGGTCGGTGACCGATTGCCAGTGAGCGACGAGTTTGCGCCAATCAACAAACTCGTATCGGTCCGCATACCCCAACAGTTGCTCTTGGGTGGCGGGGTCGGCCATCGACTCGACTTGGGGACCGCTACGCGTAGCACGTGCCAACAAATCAACATGCGCGGCGGAGGTTTCACCTGTGACCGCTGCGTTTGAGATGACGGGATGGTCGGCTAGGAACCGGCCCGTAGCCAACACCTTCGAGACCCTGGGCTTAGATGTGCCGGCACGGTGGGCGACATATGCGGTCAGCGATGTGGACCCGTCGATCTCGGCTACTCCAGCAACCTCTGCCTTGCGGCAGACGGTTGCATGCAGAGCGTTCAACCGGTCAGCAACGCCTACGAGGCCGACTGAGAGCTCGGCGAGATCATCGATAGTCGGGTCTTCGACAGCGCCTAGCGCAGTAAGGAAGGCTTGTGCGCTCTCGAGGACTTCCGCTGCTTCCGACATGGTCGTCAGCCTATCAAACGTATGTTCGATCAACAACCTCTTTCGACTGAAATGACAGGGTTTTCTCACGCTTGTGTGAGGAGGTCAGGCACCGAGCTCAAAGTGAACTGGGTCCAAGCGCGCCGTGAGCTCGGTGCCTGACACCGGGTGCTCGATGTGCAGTGCCAGGCACCGCTTCGCGGTGCCTGGTACTGGGTTTGTGCCTAGGAATAGAGCTGCCAGAGCTAGCGGTAATACCGGATCCGAGTGGGGTCGGGTACGGGCAGGGGTGCTTCACCATGGCCCCTCGTCCGTATTCGCGGTGGGCGATGTGCTGCCGGCAGACTGTGGCGTGGACCATCTCGATCTCGTCCGGAGTCAGTTCGGCGCCAACGCCGCCAACTACGCCACGAGCTCCGTTCACGCAAAGGGCGCGAGCTTGCAGCGACTCCTCGACGTTCTCGAACCCCGACCAGCATGGCGTGCGCTCGACATCGCGACCGCGGCCGGTCACACGGCGTTCGCGCTCGCCCCACATGTCGACGAAGTCGTCGCCACCGACGTGACCCCCGAGATGCTCGATGTCGGAAAGGCCGGCGCGGAGCAGCGCTGACTGCGAAACGTGACCTTCGAACGAGCCGATGCTGAGTCGCTGCCTTACCCCGATGCCTCGTTCGATCTGGTCACCTGCCGTATCGCCCCCCACCACTTCCCCCATCCCGATCGGTTCGTGTCGGAGGCGGCACGAGTTCTCCGACCGGAGGGGAGGTTCGGTCTCGTCGACAATGTCGTTCCCGACGATCCGGTTGCCGCCGGTTTCGCCAACGACTGGGAAAGGCTCCGCGATCCGAGCCACCTTCGGTGCTTGTCGCTCAACGAGTGGCTCGAATTGCTCTCCACTGCTGGTTTCAGGATCTTCCACAGCGAGTTGCTGGCGAAGCGGATCGTGTTCTCGGCGTGGGCCGACAACATGGACGTCCAACGGGATGCGCGCCCTGCGCTCTTGGCTGATCTCCGTGCCGCCCCCGAATCAGCAGTCGAGTTCCTGCGGCCTGAACTGGGCCAGGGCGGTGACGAGTCGTCTGTCGCGTTTCACCTCACGGAGTGCGTCGTTGCCGCCTCCAGAATCGATCAGTAGGTAGACCTGGACCGACACCTGCCCGGGGCAGGTAACGGTTGTGACCGGGGTCCTGCTGGCCGATGGATCCAAGGTCGTCTCGGGCCGTATTCGCTACCTGGTACGGGCAGGTGTCGCTGTCGTCACCGAAGTGAAGTGCAGTGCCTAGCACTGGGTTTGAACAGCCGCCTGAAATCGGCTGGAGCGAGGCGGTGGCTATGGCATCATCCCGTGATGGGTCGACAGGGTGTGCGAGCACGATGGGATGCCGTGCCGGCTCCGGTCCGGGCCGACGTCGAGGCGTTGATCGGCGCCAGGATCGTGTCCGCGACCAACATCGAGGGTGGTTTCTCGCCTGGGCCAGCGGCGCGTTGTGAGCTTGCCGATCGTCGGGTGGTGTTCGTCAAGGCTGCTGGCACCGAGCTCAACCCGATGTCGCCGATAATGCATCGCCGCGAGGGTCAGGTCCTTGGCGCATTGCCAGAAGCGGCTCCCTCGCCGCGGCTGATCGGCGTAGTCGATCACCATGGCTGGGTCGCCTTGGTTGTGGAATGGTTCGAGGGCCGGATGCCGACGGCGCCGCTGGATCGCGGCGACGTTCGGCGACTGTTGGGGTTGGTTGATCGTCTGGGACGTGTCGAGGCCGACCCGTCGCTGGAGGCGGCCGCCGAGGTCCATCCGGGATTGTTCGGACACTGGCATCGCCTCAGCGACGAGCCAGACGGCATTGATCGGTGGACGCTCGCAAACCTCGAGCATCTGGTGGCCCTTGAAACGTCAGCACCCGACGCGGTCGCGGGCGATCGTCTCGCCCATTTCGATCTCCGAGCAGACAACGTGCTGTTCAGTGAGCGAGGCGAACAACACGATGTCGTCGTGGACTGGCCTGGCGCAGCAGCGGCCGCTCCCTGGGTCGATCTCGTGGGATTGCTGCCATCGTTGGAACTCGACGGCGGCCCTAGCCCACACGAGGTGTTCGAGCAGCACCCCCTGGGGAAGGCTGCGCCAAGCGAGAATGTCGACGCATTCGTCGCCGCACTCGCCGGGTACTTCGTCGGGATGTCGCTGCAGCCCGCCCCACCGGGGCTCCCCACCGTGCGTGCCTTTCAAGCCGCGCAAGGCGCCGTCACGCTGCAATGGCTCGCCCGACGCCGACGCTGGCAATCACCAGACCGCTAGCTCGGTTTCCCTAAACCGTTACCTGCCCGGGGCAGGTAACGCGGTTTCCCTAAACCGACACCTGCCCGGAGCAGGTAACGGGAGCATGTGCCACCGGCGTTCACCGCTCCTAAACCGTGCCGCTCGCATGCCACCAGAGTTGGCGACTCAGCCTGCGAGACCAAGGAAGACGAGGACTGCACGGCCGAGTCTGACGACCTCCTCGTCGCTCAGCCGGCCGACCCGATGTCCGAGTTTCGATCGAGGAACGGTGGTGATCTTGTCGACCATGAGGCTGCAGGGCTCCCGAAGCCCGTTGACCTCGTCGGGTTCGAGCCGAGGACGGAACAGGGGCGCCTCGGTCGGGTCTGTGGTGAAGGCACACACGGTGATGGAGTCGGTTGCGTCGAATCGATCATCTTGGATGATGGCCACCGGGCGAGGCTTGCCGACGTATCCGGTGCCCGCAGCCGCCGTCCAGATCTCGCCGCGTCTCAATCTTTGTCCAGGCTGACCGCGTCGATGAAGGCTTGGTCATCGTCGGCGTGGTCGCTTGCGGCGACAGCTCCGGACTGGCGATGAGCCTCGCGTTCGAACTCGGGCGAACGTACATCAGGCACCCAGATCTGTACCGGTCGTAGTCCTTGGGCGCGGAGCCGGCGACGGTGTTCGCGGACTCGCTCCTTGGCCGTCGATTCACCGGGCGCGTGGGTCATGAAACTATGTTACATGTAACGTTGCCATCGGAGACAGGACCGAACGTCCTGGCTCGTGAGCTGGGTACCTGGGGGCCGCTCGGCTGGGCACCGGACACCTGCCTGTACCAGGTGTTGTGGTGCGCACACACCGCTGGGCACCGGTCATACTCGCGACGTGGGTGGAAGCAGCACGATCGCGTCGGCCGTCGAGGAGCACCTCCGTCGCGACCCACTAGCCGTCGCGGTGACGCAACAGATCCACGGAACGGTCGCACCGACGGAGATCGCGGCCAACGTCGAGCGGGCACTCGTCTCGATAGGCCTCAACCTGCCCGTGACCGAGTGCACCTTCCACACGGCCTCGGTCGGAACGGTGACCGGCGTCGTCCTGGCGGACGGCTCTGAGGTCGTCGTGAAGTTCTATCAAGAGCGATGGCACGCGGACTTCTTGCGCGGGGTGCTCGACGTGCAGGAACGACTCTGGAACAACGGAGTTCCATGCGGCAGGCCGGTCGGAGGCCCGGTCGAATGTGGACCCGGACACGCGACTGTCGAGACCTGCGTCGCCGATCCAGGCAGTCCGTCCGTGCTCGGAGACGAAGAGCGGTCGGCGTCGGCCGAGGGTCTGGCCCGAGTGATCGATCACGCGGGGACCGACCGCCGCCTCGACTCGCACCCACTGCACGTCGAGCCCCGAGCGGACCTCTACCCGATTCCGCACAGCCCCTTGTTCGACTTCGAATCCACAGAGAGCGGCGCTGAGTGGATCGACGAGCTGGCGAGGCTCGCGAGGGCAAACATGGTCGAAGCGCCGAAGGTCGTCGCGCACACCGACTGGTCGGCACGAAACGTTCGGCTCCGAGCCGAGGGCGTCATCGCCGTTTACGACATGGACAGTCTCGCATCGGTCAGTGTTCCGACCGCACTCGGACAGGCGGCTTCGACCTGGAGGGCGCTCGGCGAGCCCGGCGAGCCGATCGCTCCCGATGTCGACGAGATCGAGGACTGGCTCGACCGGTATCCACACCGTCTCACGACCCGGGACCGGACCGCCGCACTGGCGGCTGCTCTGTGGACGCTCTGCTACACCGCAAGGTGCGAGCACGCGATCGACCTTCTAGAGGTGACTCACATTCGCGCCAGGCCGCGACTGCGCCTAGACGAGGCGCGGTTCCGCCAGGCGCTGGCTCAATCCGGGCTGTAGTGATCGCAGTGTGAGAAGTAGACCGCATCAGGCTCGAGTGCCTTCAGCCGACGGATGGACTCCACGGTTGGCTGCCGCAGCGACTCGTCCGCAACGTTGGAGGGCGTCGCCAACTCCTCGACGAACTCGCTCACATCCCACACCACTTGGCCACCGATGATGACTCGTTCGTTCCGGCTCTCGACGAGTAGCGCCAAGTGCCCAGCCGTGTGGCCCGGTGCGGTGAGGACGCTGACGCCTTCGGCGATCTCGGTATCGGCGTCGACGAGACTCCGCTGCCGGTCGGGAGGAAGGGCCCACTCGGCGACGGTGTACGTCGGATCGTCGGCAACTGCATCGATCTCGGCGCGACCGATGTGGAACGGCAACGCGGTCCCGTACAGCAACGGGTTCTGCCCACAGTGGTCGAAGTGCAGATGGCTGTTTACGACAGATGTAACCGACTCGAGCTCCATGCCGCAGTCGCCCAGCGCCCGGTCGAGCAGCAGGCAGCTGGGCTGATATAGCTCATCGATCAGATCGCTATCGATGCCCACGCCGGTGTCGAAGAGAATCACGCCATCGGGGTGGTCGATCGCGTAGCCGTACACCACGCACTGGGGTGACTGCGCCGCCCCCGGGTGCCAGTCGGGCGGCGTGAGCGTGGCGAGCTCCAACCGATGGATCGCCGGAAGCTGCCGCAGGGCCATGCGAAACTATCGCGCACCGCGACGTTCCAATGTCCACGTCGAGAACCGACACGGGTGAGCGAGCTAGCTCGGCGCCGTCTGACACCTCAACCAAAGTGCCCACCGATGAGGGTGGGCTCCGCGAAATCCTCGCTGAGGATTGACCAGATCTACAGCTCGTACAACAGGTGGTGCGACAGGTCGCCGGTCTGGTCGATCAACATGATGCGTGTGTCGAACCACCATTGACCGTCGACGAGACGAAACGTGTCGTGGTAGCGACCGGTGATGATGACTTGGAGCGGTAGCTGGTCGGTCGCCTGTGTGACGGTGAAGTTCGCGCGACTGGCGGCGGTGCCAGCGGCATCGTCGAGCTCGATGATCGCGTTCGTCGTTGTGTGCTTGGTGCGCGGCGTGCCGTCGTCGTAGATCCGAGTGGCCGCCTCGTACATGCCGAGCACTGCCTCTTGCCCTTCGAACACGGCGTTGGGTGAGTCGGGTGCGGCCTGGATGCGACCGTGTTCGAACAGCGAGGCGACGCCTTCGAGGTCGCCGGCGTCGATCCGTTCGGCGTAGGTGTAGAGCAGGTTCTCGATCTGGCGTGCATTGTCGGTCATCGTCGCCACCATAGGTACGCCGGCGATGTGATAGCGAGACAGCATGGACGAAGCGACGAACACGCCACGGGACCCGATCTACAAACACCGACCGGTGGCGCCGAACCCGGCCGAGTTCGGCCTCGCCGAGCGGGTCAACGACTTCATCGTCATGTCGGAGGGCAACTCGAACGTCTACCTGATCGAGACGAGTGACGGGGGAGTGCTGGTCAACACCGGCATGGGGTTCGAGGCGCCCGTGCACGAGGCGAACCTACGGGCCCACTCAGGCATAGCGCTCGGCGACGTCGTGACCACGCAGGGTCATACCGATCACGTAGGCGGTGTGCAGTTCTTCCGCGACCGCAACCCCGGGCTGCGCTACGTCGCACAGGCCAACAACCTCGAACACCAGGCCTACGATCGGCGCCTTGCTCGCTTTCGCCGCGATCGCTCGGCGTTTGCCTTCGCAGAGCGCTTCATCGAAGTCTTCGCCCGATACGCCGACGCCGGCTACACCGACATCAACGCTCAGGACGAACCGACTCCCGACGTCACATTCGACGATCGTTTCGACCTCACACGCGGAGACACGGCGATCGAGCTGATCGCGTGTCCTGGCGCCGAGACCAATGATTCACTCGTCGTGTGGCTTCCCGAGCAACGCATCTGCTTCACCGGCAACCTTTTCGGATGTCCGTTCGGACACTTTCCCAACCTGGTCACGATCAGAGGTGATCGCTATCGAGACGCGCTGGTCTGTGCTCGGGCGGCACAGACCGTGATCGATCTCGAGCCCGACATGATCCTCTACGGCCACCACGAACCTGTAGCCGGCCAGGGGGTGATACGGGAAGAGCTCGTCGCCTATCGCGACGCCATCCACCACGTCCACGACGAAACCGTCCGGGGGATGAACGAAGGCAAGGATGTTCACACACTCATGGCCGAGATAGCACTTCCCGACGAGGTCGAGGTCGGCCAGGGCTACGGGAAGGTGTCGTGGGGCGTGCGCGCCATCTGGGAGAACTACGCCGGTTGGTTCCACCACACGTCCACGACCGAGCTCTATTCGGTTCCACCGTCGGCGGTTTCGGAGGATCTCGTCGAGTTGGCGGGCGCCGACCGGCTTGTCGAGCGAGCGCGAGAACACCGGGGCGCCGGCGAGCACGAGAGAGCCCTGCACCTGCTCGATGTCATACTCGAAGCCGACCCCGACAATGCACGGGCCCGAGCGGTCGCTGCCGACGTGCACGACGATCTGCTCGAGAGCTCGCAGAACTTCTGGCTCTCGGCGTGGCTCGAGCAGCGCCGGCGCACTCTCGGCGGCGAGGATGCCACCCGCTACCGCTTCAGCTGAGCGCTGAGACAGTGGGCACACTTCCTTGCCCATCAGCTGGAACCCGCCTTACGTTCTCGGAGTGACCGACAACGCAAACCGTACCGATGTCACATCGCTGCGGGTGTCATCAATGGGCAAACGTGTTCGCATCGTGGGCGAGGAGCGCTCCGACGTCGGGGTTGAGGGGCAGGCCCGAGTCGACACCGACGGAAGCCGCGTGACCATTGCCGACGTTCGTAGTCCGGTTGTCGTACGAGTGCCCGAGGGTATCGATCTGGTCATCGGGACCACCTCGGCGAGAGTGTCGATCGAGGGACGCCTCGGTGACATCGCAGTCACGACCGTGTCCGGCCGCGTGACCGCCGAACGGTCGGGATCGGTCGACATCCGAACCGAGAGCGGTCGGGTGCAGGTGGCTCGTTCCGATGGGACTTGTCGCGTTCGAACGTCCAGTGGGCGGGTGGAGGTCGGGAATTGTCTCGACGTCGACGTCTCCACCGTCAGCGGACGGGTGACACTCGAGGCTGTAGCGGGATCGGCAAGCGCCCATTGCATCAGCGGACGGATTGATATCGGCCTGGCGACGGCCGGTGACGTCGATGCCGAAACCGTCTCGGGTCGTATCAACGTCACGGTGCCGGGAGGCACCAGGGTGTTGCGAGTCGACGGTCAAGCCGAGGCTGACGATCCAGCGGGCGACTACGACTGCATCATCCGTACGCGCACGGTCAGCGGCAGAGTCGACGTGTCCTCGCGATGAAGCTCAAGCCTGGCGCCACTGCGCGCGAGACGCGAGTGGGAGCGGTGCTGTTCACCGATCTCGTCGGGTTCACCGAATTCACCGACGCGGTCGGCGACGTGGCTGCGCTCGAAGTGCTCGAGACCCAGTTGCGTCTGGTGGGCTCTGTCCTCGACAGCACTCCCGATGCTCGAATCGTGAAAGACATGGGCGACGGACTCATGTTGTGGTTCGGTTCTGCCGCCGATGGTTTAGCGGGCGCGATCGACCTCCTTGTGGCAATAGAAGCCGCACGCGATGAAGGCCTGTTCCCGCTGGCTGTGCGAATGGGGCTCCACCACGGCGAAGCGATCGCTCGCGGCGACGATCTGGTCGGTCGAACCGTCAATATCGCTGCACGCGTGGCCGATCTCGCCGGACCCGGGGAGCTCCTGGTGTCGGAGGACGCGCTCGACGTCGCAGGCCGCTTGCCGTCCGATCTCGGCCTTCAGGCGATCGGCCCTGCTGCTGTCAAAGGCGTTCGAGACCCGATCTGGCTGCACCTCCTCACCCGCTGACCGAGGGACCGCCAGTCCGGCTCTTCCGAGCATTTTGCAGTCCTCTGCTAGTGTGCCGACATGAAAATCTCGGATATCACGGGTGCGACGAACCGCAAGGTGGTCACGGTCCAGCGCCGCGACACGATCGCGGACGTCGTCGATCTGCTCAAGGAGTACTCGATTGGGGCGGTCGTGGTAACCGACGACGGTAGCTCGATTGCCGGGATCATCTCCGAACGCGACGTCGTGCGCCACCTCGCCCGCGAACAGGAGGGCACCCTGCGCTTGCGGGTAGAGGAGCTGATGACCGAGAACGTCTCAACCTGCGGGCTCGACGACGATGCCGGGTCTGCGATGACGGTCATGACCGATGGGCATTTCCGGCACATGCCGGTGGTCGCAGACGATGGATCGCTGTGCGGAATTGTCAGCCTCGGCGACATCGCGACAGCCCGACTACGAGAACTCGAAGGTCAAAGCGGCTAGCGCTGACGCACCGACGCCGTTACAGGCTGCTATGTTCACGCTCGGTTCACCATCACAGGAGTGAGAAAATGGGTATCAAGGACATGGCCGACAAGGCCAAGGACGCGCTCGGCGACGTGAGCGAGAAAGCCAAAGACATTGCCGGCGACGTCGGCGAGAAGGCAAAGGACGTCGGCGAGAAGGCAAAGGACATCGCAGGTGATGTCGGCGAGAAGGCGAAGGACTTCGCCGAGGACGCACGCGACGCGGTCGGAAACGCGGCAGAGTCCGCGACCGAAAAGATCGACGACGCTACCGGCGGTAAGGTCCCCGATTCCGTGAAGAAGGCCGTCGACAAGATCGACGGCGAGGACGAGCAGGCCTGAATCTGAACCGAGGGTGCGCGGGCGATGGCCCGCGCACCCTCGGTTCTTGCGTCGAAAGCGGTCCCTCGACCGGTTCGTGAGCTGTGACCGTCCCCGCTTCTGAAGGGCACGCGCATGCACGGTCGCAGGGTGTAGTTTCAAACTGGCGGCAGCGAGTTCATTGGTAGATGCCGTCGGAGTCGGCGCGAAGCTCGACGAGGTCGGGGAAGCTGGCCCGTCTCACCAAGCGCGAGCGAGAGGCCGACGCCGACGAGAAGGCCGGGTAGCGTCTCCCATGCAAGCACGAGTCGGAACGTCGCCGACGCAGCGCGTAGGCGAGTACCGCTGCGATCGCTGCGTACAGGCCGACCTCGGTTGGGACACCCGCCACGCCTGGGTAGCCAATCGATTCGGGGATCTACAGGGCGGCGAGCGCCACGCCTGCAGCCAACTCGGCTGGGAAGTCCTTCGCCCAGCGGTATCGCGGAAGCCAACCGATCGCCGGGACAGATTTCAGCGACCGGGGGCGTGTCGGGATGAGCGAGTCGTCGGGCATCGGTGACCAGAACGTACCTTTCGCTCAGCGGTCGCGGGGGATGCCCCAGTCGTAAGGCTCGACGCCGGGGACCGGTGTCTCCCCGGGAGTCCCGAGTTTCTCGGCGATCTCGACGCCGCCGTAGTGCTCCACGAGCGCGGCCTGGGCCGCCTTGGCCGCGCTGTCTACGGCCTCAGGGTCACAGATGTCCCGCAGAGCCTGCGTGAGCGAGATGCGCGTGTTTTGGTGCGCCGGATCTTCGGCGAGGTTCGTGGTCTCGTCCGGATCGGCCTCGAGGTCGAACAACTCAGGTGGGTAGTCGACGTAGTAGTGCAGTTTGTACCTGCCTCGGCGGACGAGAAAAGCGGCGGTCGGCGCCCCCATTGCGTGGTATTCCGAGAAGGCGACCCGCATGTCGTCGTCGTCGGCATTGGCCAGCGCTACCAAGTTCCCGGAACGATCAGGACCGTCGTCGGGCATCGCCAGACCGGCAGTCTCGACGATGGTGCGATAGCCGTCAATCAAAGAGACGGGCGTGTCGCAGACGTGTCCCGCGGGCACCCCGGGACCGGCGACCAGAAGCGGGATGCCAGCGCTCTCCTCGTACATGACCGACTTTCCCCATAGCCCACGACTACCGACCATGTCGCCGTGATCGCTGGTGTAGATGACCAGCGTGTCGTCGGCGAGCCCCGCCTCGTCGAGGGCGCCGAGGATGAGGCCGACGTTGTGGTCGAGGAAGCTGACGAGCCCGTAGTAGGCGGCCGTGCAACGGCGACGGCCCTCTTCGCTCGCAGCCATGTCGAGGCCAACCATCATGTCGCCATACTCCGCGACCCACGGATGGCGCTCGTGGCCGTCGAGTGGGTGAAGCTTCGCCCTTGGCATTGCTTCGGGGTCATAGAGGGCGAAGAACTCATCGGGAGCGACATATGGATGGTGCGGCGCAACCAACCCGACGTACAGCACCCAGGGCTCGGTCGTGTCGCGCCGAGACCCGAGCCACTCGCACGCCGTGGCGGTCGATCGACGGTCGTACTCGGTGTAGGTGCTCTCGCCCGGACCCGCAAGCTCGACGAGGTACTCGGCGAACTGCTTGCGAGGCAGCGGGTCGCGAATCGACCCCCATACCTGTCCGATGCCGTCCATGATGTGCATCGGGTCGATCTGGCGGTCGAACCCCGTTGGGGCTTGTTCGTTCGCGTAGTGCAGCTTGCCGATCGACTCCACGGTGATTCTGGCCTCCTGGAGCACATGGCCCCACCCCTGCGCCCGGCCGTCGTATGCCATGGCGTTGTCCCAATAGCCGATCTCGTGGACGAAGCGGCCGGTCGCCCAGGCTGCGCGAGCGGGCACGCAAATGGGACTGTTGGTGTAGGCGGCTCGAAACCGGGTGGCTCGATCGGCGAAGGCGTCGAATGCCGGTGTGTGGACGATCTCGTTGCCCGCGTAGGCCATCGACCCAGGATCCTGTTGGTCGGACATGATGACGAGAACGTTGGTCACGAAACCCCCTTGTCGACCCGGGCCACCACTCTTGCCGACGAGGTGTCGGTGTCAAGCTCGTCTACGCTCCCACCTCGTGGTTCAACGACGTTGGCGCCTCGGTCCAATCGCGATGGCACTGGTCGTGTTTGCGACCGCTTGTGGCGGGGAGCGCCCTCAGCTCGCAGGCGAACCGGGAGCTGGTGACGGCGACGAAGCTCGCGTTGCCTCCTCCGACGACCGGTTCGAAGATGCGACCGGCGTGCAGGCGAGCGGGACGGTGCTCGATGCCCTCGACGAACCCGGCGGCGAGCCGATCTGGAGTCTCCCGAATCCGGGTCCGTTCGACGGGCGCCTTACCCTCCAGACGACAGGGCAATTGACCGAGGAGTACGTCGAGATCGTCGTTCCGGTCAAGCCCAACGGCACGACGGCGTGGGTGCGACGCGACGAAGTCGAGCCGGTCGTGGCATCGACGAGCATCGTCGTCGACCTGTCGGAGCGAACCGCGACGCTCTATGACGCCGGCGAGGCACTCATCGAGGTCGATGTGGGCATCGGCACAGACAACACGCCCACTCCGGAGATGACTGCGATGGTCGATCACGTCGGCGAGAACGCGGACCCCGCGGGCACGTACGGGGCTTGGACGCTCGGGCTCAATCAGCACTCGGAGGTGCTCGACACCTTCAACGGCGGACGACCCGCCATCGCCCTTCACGGCACAACCAACGCTGGTGACATCGGCCAACAAATCTCCAACGGTTGCGTCCGCATCCACAACGACGACATCGGCGCCCTCGCCGAACGCACACCGCTCGGCACTCTGGTCACCATCCAGGCCTAGGATCCGGCATTCGCTCGGTTTGTCACCCGGCGCGGCGGCGCCGAGTATGAGCCCATGACCGAATTCAAAGAGGCCGCCGACCGAGTCGACGCTGGTGCCGATCCACTGGCCGAGGCACGCGCTCTCGTCGAACGCATGACCCTCGACGAGAAGCTGTCATGTCTCGATGGCGACCTTCCCTTCTGGCCAGGGGTCACACAGATGGCGGGTGGCTACGGAAGCCGCACCTGGCCCGCTGCGAAGTGCGAGCGGCTCGGCATCCCCGGTCTGGAGTTCGCCGATGGACCAAGAGGCTGTGTCATCGGCCCCTCGACCACGTTCCCGGTCCCGATGGCCAGAGGCGCATCGTTCGACCCCGAACTCGAAGAGCGCGTCGGACGCGCCATCGGCGCCGAACTGCGCGCGAACGGCGCCACCTTCACCGGCGCCGTGTGCATGAACCTCCTGCGCCACCCGGCATGGGGCCGTGCCCAGGAAACCTACGGCGAGGACCCTCACCACGTCGGCGAGCTCGCCGCGGCGTTCACCCGCGGGCTGCAGGAACACGTGATGGCGTGCATGAAGCACTTCGCCCTGAACTCGATGGAAAACGCCCGCTTCAGCGTCGATGTGACGGTCGACGAGCGGGCCCTCCACGAGGTCTACCTACCGCACTTCCGTCGTGTTGCCGAGGAGGGAGTCGCGGCGGTCATGACGGCGTACAACTCGGTCAACGGCGAGTGGTGTGGAGAGAACCGCACGCTGATGATCGACATTCTGCGCGACGAGTGGAGGTGGCGAGGTCTCATCATCACCGACTTCATCCTCGGCCTGCGCGATCCGGTCAAGTCTGTACATGCGGGCCTCGGCGTCGAGATGCCATTCGCTATGCAACGCGCTGCCGAGCTGCCTGCAGCCATCGAGCGGGGCGAGGTGACCGAGCGGGACATAGGTGAGCGGGTCACCGAGACCATCGTGACATTGCTCCGTTTCGCTTCCGTGTACGACGCAAAACCTGACGCGGGAGTCGTCGGCTCGGCTGAACATCGATCGCTAGCCAGGGAAACTGCGACCTCGTCGATCGTCCTGCTGCGCAACGAGGGTCTGTTGCCGATCGACCGGGAGTCGCTGAATCACGTCGCGGTGCTCGGCCGTCTGGCGGCGATGAGCAACCTCGGCGACGCGGGGTCGAGCAATGCGGCGAACGCTCGGAATCCGGTGACGCCGCTCGCGGGGATCGAGCAAGCGTTCGGCGTAGCGACGGTTGTGCACTCCGACGACGCGACGATCGCGGCCGATGCCGATCTGACCATCGTCGTCGTCGGTTACACGAAACACGATGAAGGCGAGTATCTCGGCGACGCGATGAGCAACACGTTGATGACGGTCGCGCCTCCCATGGACCATCCGGTTCTCGGCTTCGGCGACGCCGACCTGTCGGGCTTGTCCGATGGCATCGGGGCAGGCGGCGACGGCAGCGCCGAAGGCGGCGACCGTACGACGCTGCGGCTACACGACGCGGACGAGGCGCTGATCGCCGCTGCCGCAGAGCTCAGCGAGCGGGTTGTGGTCGCGATAGTTGCCGGGAGTGCGGTGGTGATGCCCTGGCTCGATCGGGTGCCGGCTGCCTTGATGCTCTGGTATGCGGGTGTAGAAGGTGGAGCGGCGCTCGCCGATGTCCTGTGTGGCGCCGAGCCGGGTGGCCGGTTGCCGTTCGCTGTGCCTCGCGACGAGTCCGATCTCGTGCGCTTCGACCGCGATGCCACGGCCGAGACCTACGAGCTGTTGCACGGCCAGTGGTATCTCGACGCCAACGACACCCCTGCCCACCTGCCGTTCGGCCACGGCCTCAGCTACGCGACCATGTCGCTCGGTGAGGCCGTGGGCGACGACGAGGTTGTTCGCGTCGAGGTTGCCAACGGCGGCGACCGGGCGGGGTCGAGCGTCGTGTTCCTGTACGGCTCGGTGCCGGATTCGGTCTACGACCGGCCACCTCACCGACTTGTCGGGTTCGCCAAAGTGTCCCTCGACGCAGGCGAGTCTGAGACGGTAGAGATCGTTCCGGACGTGAGACTGCTCGACGTGCGCTTCGACGGTGGGTGGCATACCGAGGACGCTCCGGTCGCCTACCACGTCGGCTTCGACGCGGCATCGCTGCACCCGGTTGGCTGACGAGCGATGCAGACACCTCCTCCCGAGCACCGAGGACGCGATCTCGACGACGAGGCCGAGGTGCGCGAGTTCGTCAGGCGCTTCTATCTCGACATCGCTCAGGATGCGCGGTTCTCCCACTACTTCGAAGACCTCGCGGGCGTCGACTGGCACGCTCACACACGCGATCTGACCGACTTCTGGGTCGGGTTGTTGCTCACCGAACCCGATCGCGACCCCGACATGATGATCGAGAAGCACCGGTGGCTCCACGATGCAACCCCCTTCGGTGCGGCCCTGTTCGACCGCTGGCTCGAGATCCTCGAGACCACCGTCGATGACGGTTGGACGGGGCCGGTTGCGGAACGGGCCAAACGGCGCGGTCTCGGCTTGGCATGGGCGATGGCGCGGCGCTTTCTCGGCGAAGGTGCCTGGACGCACCCGTCTACTCGACGGTGAACGGCTCTCCCTCGGTGACCCAATTCTGCGTTGCGTGATCCCACTTCCGCAGAAGCAGCGTGTCGTTGAGGTCGTACTTGCCGGGTCCCAACGATCCCGTGACTCCGCCGGGCATCGGGTAGTCCTCCAGTTGTTCGGCCGCGGCGAGGAAGGTTTCGTGATTGAGCTCGGCGCCAGCAGCCGTGGTTATCGTCTCGAACAGGCGAATCTGCTGGCAGGTCCCGAAGAGAGCCGCCCAATAGTTGGTCTCGTCCTCGGCAAGGTCGTTCACGTGCACGACGGGCGCTCCGTACGCTTCCTCGACGATCTCGCGACAGCCGTCCCAGAAGGGGTCGTCCACGGTCGATTCGACGGTGTTCGGTCCTAGGACGAGCTTCGTGTTCTCGAGTCCTGGCGGGGGGTCGGAGATCCAACCGCTGAGCGGCCCGTGGTTCTGCCACAGGAGGTTGAACTCTGGACCGGCCACCTCGACCATCTGTTGGTCGATGAAGGGGGATTCGCCGACGATCAAGATCGTGCCGACACCCTCCGAACGCGCACGCTCGACGAACACGTCGGTCTCGCTGCGGCTCTGCACCTCGTCGGCGACGTCAGAGACGACGTCGTCGAACGCCACCCTCGTTCCTGCGTCGGCCAGCGCCTGTTTGAACACTTCGACGACCTCGGCGTTGTCACCGGATGTGTCGTAGATTGCGAAGTCGCCCAGTTCCTCGAGCAGGCCCTGCCCGTCGAGTCCGGCGACGTATCCGGCGGCCGAGCGCAGCGGGCTCATGATCGTGGTGATCCACGGTGCCTTGGCCTGTGCGCGCTGTTCCGCGTTCGGTGGTGTCCCAATTAGAATCGTCTCGTGGTCTGCCGTGATGCAAGTGTTGACCGGCTCGGAGGGTCCTGCGTAGCCACCGAGTACCGCAAACACCTCGTTGTCCTCGGTGAGCTTCAGACATGAGCCGTCTGCGGCGGCGGGGCCGGAGGGCACGAACGGCGCAGTGATCAGCTCGATGGTGCGACCGTTGATCCCGCCGCGCTGGTTGAGGTCGCCGACCAGCGCTCGCATGGCGGGTTCGAAGTTCGCGTAGGTGAGAGTCAATCCGAACTGATCCCGCAGTCCTTGAAAGTCGATCGGTGGATAGCCGATCGTGATCGTGTCCTCGGTGACACCGCGATGTGACGCTGTGAGCGGTCCGAGCGTGCTCGAGGTGGCAGCCGAAGTCGAAGACGTGTCGACCGGGGCCGACGTAGAGACCGCGACCGAGGTTGTCGAATCCCCGGCTCCGGCGGCGGTCGATGGGCCGCTGTCGGCGCTCGAGTCGGAGTCGTCGCCGCACGACGCTCCGAAGAGCGCCAACGCCACGAACGCTGCCAATCCGCACCGTCTCAACATGTCGAATCCCCCTCTTCGCTCCCTCAAGACTCGCGCATATGAGCCCACCGCGAAACCGGTCGCTGGCAACCCTCCGGGTTCCTTGCATCCGCGTGGCGGTCGCGCTCCGTAGGGTTCGGCATGGAGGCAGAACCGATGATCGAATTTTCGCGTGAAACCGTGCCACTGGACAGCGGCCGCGCGCGCAGGCTGCGGAGGTTCAACTTCGTCATGGGCCTGATGCATCTCGCACAAGGCGTCCTGATGGTCCTGCTCGGCAACGACTTCTCGCTCGATGTGTCGACGTTCGGGCTCAACGGGCCGCCGGGCACACCGCTGGCGGAAGGAACGCTGAACGACGTTTTCTCGGTGCCGATCGCATGGGCTACAGCGTGCTTCCTGTTCCTCTCGGCGTTCTTCCACCTGCTCATCGCCACCGGAGCGGTCCCCTCCTATGTGAGCGAGCTGCGCCGCGGCCGCAACCGCTTCCGATGGGTGGAGTACGCGCTGTCGTCAACGCTGATGATCGTCCTCATCGCCCTCGTGACCGGCATCACCGACCTCGCCGCGCTCATCGCGATCGGGTTCGTCAACGCGTCCATGATTCTCTTCGGCTGGCTGATGGAGATGACCAACGCCACCGACAAGCGGACATGGTGGACGCCGTTCTGGTTCGGTTGCGTCGCCGGAATCGGTCCATGGATCGCGATCGCCACCTACATAACGGTCAACGTGAACGCCGAAGGCGGGCATGGGCCACCGGGTTTCGTCTACGGCATCATCTTCAGCATCTTCGTGTTCTTCAATGCGTTCGCGCTCAACCAGTGGCTGCAATACCGCAAGGTGGGTCGATGGTCCGACTACATTTTCGGCGAGACGGTCTACATCGCGTTGAGTCTGGTGGCCAAGAGCGTTCTCGCCTGGCAGATCTTCGCCAACACCCTCATCTAGCTAGGGTTCGGCGGCATGTCCGACGCCATATTCGTTCCCGACGGAGATCTGCTGATACCGCAGCCATCGGCGGCTGGTCCGTGGTTCCCCGGAGTTCAGCACGGGGGAGCGATCTGCGGAGTCTTCGCTCGATCCATCGAGGCCGTCCCGACCGATAGACCGATGTTCGTCACCCGCATGAGCGTCGACATGACCCGCAAGGTGCCGATGGGGCCGGCCCGGGTGGAAACCGATCTCGTCAGGGAAGGACGACGCGTGCAGGCGATCGAGTGCCGCTACGTCGTCGAGGACGATGTGGTAGCGCGAGCGACCGCGACTCGAATTCGCATCGACGACACGGTGTTCTCCGAACCCGATGGAGGGCTGTCGGCCGATCCGGCCGTCTTCGAAGACCCGCCCGAGAGCCATCCACCTGGTCGACCCGACGATTTCGCCGAAGCCGACTTCATCAGGACCGATCAGATCGACTTCGTCCACAACTTCACGATGCGCCGCGAGGAGCGCGCTGACCGCCGGGCGGTAACGTGGCTTCGCCTCGAGCGTCCGTTCGTAGCCGGCGAGGAGGCCACTGCCCTTCAGCGGGTGGCGATGTGCGCAGACATGATTCCCAGCGCCGGCTCGCACGTCGACTACGAGACGCATGTCTCCGTCAACCCCGATCTGACGATCAACCTTCATCGCCTACCGGAAGGGGATTGGGTAGGACACGTCGCAGTCGTCCACGTTTCGCCAGACGGGTTCGGGCGCACCGATGCCGAGCTCTACGACCAAACGGGCACCCTAGGCCGCTCGATCAAATCCCTCCTCATCGACCCCCGATGAGGAACCGCGTCATTGGCCGGGCTTGAAGATCATCAGGTAGAGCATCACGAGCGTGAGCAGGGTGAGCAGGGGTCCGAATCGCTGGATCTTGTCCTGAGCCGACTCGTCGCCGTCCGCGATCGCCTTTCCGGCGGGGATCAGCACGCCGTGGAGCAAACCGAGCATGGCGATCCACACGATGATGCTGAGGATCATCCACGTCGAGCTCATCTCGATCACCTGGTCGCTCATGCCCGACAGACCGAAGCCGAGGAGCCCCGCCAGGATGAGCGCGTTGCCGTGGATCGACATGTTGTTGCGCGCCATGGTGCCGGCGAACTTCTGCAGCGATGCGCGGTCGTCAGCCCACTGCATCGCGACCAGCGGGTCGACCACGACGGGAGCGAGACCGACGATGACGGCGAGGATGTGGAGGAACAGGACAATGTTGTACGGCGTGTCGCCGATCTCTGCGAGAATCATGCCCGAAGACTAATCGCTCCGCCGGGGCGGCTTGAATTGCTCATCGGTCGTTGGCCGCGAAGTGCTGGTAGTCTTTCAAAGTGTTCCAGCGCCCGCCCCACCCCCAGTCGATCGCGTCGAAGGCCTCGACGACTGGGTCACCATCGAGGATCATGCCAGGCAGCACGCGGTCGCGGTCCACGTAAGCGCTGGCGAGCTCGGGAAGCACGATGTCGCCCTTTACGTACGGGTTGTGGAACGGGTTGATGTCGATCGCGAGGCCGTATGCGTGTTCTGAAAAGCGGGTTCCCCCTGTGACCGACCTGCAGGCGAAGGCCGTCGTGTTGTTGCCGTCACCGGTCGGCGGAGCGTCGAGGTCGGCAGGGGTGACGATTCGCATCTCCTCTATCGGGAAGTCGATCGCGTAGAGCTGCTCGAACACGCCCACCACGTCGTTGGCAACCTGCTCGTGCACGATCAATTCGCCCGTGTGCGCGAGACCGTCGAACCCGCGGAAGATGACCGTGGCGTAGCGCAGCTCCTCGACCGGCACCGGACAGCCCTCATGCCACGTCGAGCGTTCGAGCGGTTCACCGGAGAGCGGCTCGATGGTGGCCGCGAACCCATCGCCATCAGGAGCAGAAAACGCATCGGGTGGTGATAGCCGTCGGTCGAGTAGTTCAGGTGGCGTCGGCTGTGCGGGGGCAAAGCCGGACTCATCGGGTGTGAGCACCCGAGTCCCGAGCCACTCGGGCCTCGCGTGGGCGTCGATCGTGGTCGTCGTTGGCGAGGCCGGCGTGGGTGGCGCAGTCGTGGTGACGCCCGCCACCGTGGTCGTCACCGGGCCAAGAGTGTCATCCACCGCGATCGAGGTCGTGTCAGCGGTCGATGCCGTCGATGGGGAATCGTCCGAGCAAGCCGCCGCGATGAGCACAGCGGCGCACAGCAGCCACTTCACCCACGCGCCTCCGCGGCGATTCGCTTCTTGGTCGCGGCCCATGCGCAGATCATGCACGCTGTGAGGTCGTGGTTGCGCGCGGGACAGTACTCGCGCCCGAAGTAGATCACCTGAAGATGTCGCCGATTCCAGGTGTCCTTTGGAAACACAGCCTTCAGGTCCTTCTCGGTTCGCTCCACCGTCGTGCCGTTCGACAGGCCCCACCGGGCGGCGAGTCTGTGGATGTGGGTATCGACAGGAAAGGCCGGCACTCCGAAGGCCTGGGCCATGACGACGCTGGCGGTCTTGTGGCCCACTCCGGCGAGCGACTCGAGGAACTCCCAGTCGGGGACTACCTCGCCGCCCCCATCGAGGATCTGATGGGCCATCGCCGACAAGTTGCGCGCCTTTGTGGGGGCGAGTCCGATCTCTTTGATGTATCCATGGATTTCGTCTGGGGACAACGCCGCCATCTTGTCGGGCGTGTCGGCGACGGCGAACAACGCGGGTGTGACCTCGTTTACCTTCTTGTCGGTCGTCTGTGCCGACAGAGCCACCGCCACCAGCAGCGTGTATGGGTCGGTGTGGTCCAGCGGTACCGGAGGTGCGGGGTACAGGTCGTCGAGGATCTCGCCGATCCGCTCGGCCTTTTCGGCGCGCCTCACGAGCCGACTGGGCTGAGAGGTGCGCGGTCTCGGGACGACGTGAAGGTCATGACCCCGTCGTCGACGGCTCCGGCGAACAGCTTGCGGTCACGCTTGTAGCGCTGCGTGTTCAGCCATGGCTCGCGGTCTCCCTGCTTGGGGAGGCGGTGCATGACCCTTTGCATGTAGCCGGCCGAGAAGTCATCGATGTAGGGGCGCGCCGGCATGTCGGCATCGGAGGGGCGAAGCTTCGGCACGCAGGTGTCGGTACCGGTGTCGGCCATGTGGTTGAGCAACCGGCAGACGTACCGGCAGACCAGATCGGAGCGCAGTGTCCACGAAGCGTTGATGTAACCGAACGACGAAGCGAGGTTGGGTACATCGGAATAGCACATGCCCTTGTATGACCAGGTCTCGGAGAAGTCGAGGTCCCTCCCGTCGATCACGAACTCCATCTCACCTGCTGTGACGAGCTCGAGGCCTGTAGCCGTGACGATGATGTCGGCGTCGAGCGATTCGCCCGACTCGAGATCGATCCCGGTCTCGGTGAAGGTCGCGATGCGGTCGGTCACGACCGACGCCTTTCCGCTCCGGATCGCCTGGAAGAGATCGCTGTTGGGGACCAGGCACAGCCTTTGGTCCCACGGGTTGTAGGTCGGCGTGAAGTGTGTGTCGACGTCGAAATCCGGCCCGAGCTCCTCGCGGACCATGTCGAGCAGCTTTGCTTTTACCTTCTCTGGATGTGTACGGGTGCGCCCGTACAGCAGCTCGCCGAGCGCGACGTTCTTCCAGCGCGTGATGCCGTAGGCGACCTTGTCGGGCAGCACCTTCTGCAACGCGTTGGCGATCGCATCGTGGTCGGGCCGAGACACGACGTAGGTCGGGGAACGCTGAAGCATGGTGATGTGCTCGACGGTCGCAGCCATAGCGGGCACCAGCGTCATTGCCGTCGCGCCGGAGCCGATCACGACAACCCGCTTCCCTTCGTAGTCGAGGTCGTCGGGCCAGTCCTGCGGGTGGACGACGAGACCGCGGAACCGCTCGCGGCCGGGGAACTCCGGATCATGCCCGTGCTTGTAGCTGTAGTAGCCCGAGCACATGAACAAGTAGTTGCATGTGAAAGTCTGTGCTCGACCGCTGTTCTTGTCGGTTGCGTGAACCTTCCATGTGGCGTCGTCGCTCGACCACTCGGCGCGTCCTACGTGGTGGCCGAAGCGGATGTTTCGATCGATGCCGTATTCGGCCGCGGTCTCGCGGAGGTACTCGAGGATGGCGGGGCCATCGGCGATCGCCTTCTTGGCCTTCCATGGTCGAAAGCTGTACCCGAGCGTGTGCATGTCGCTGTCCGACCGGATGCCCGGGTAGCGGAACAGGTCCCACGTTCCGCCGAGGTCGGGTCTGCCCTCGAGGATGACGTAGCTGCGGTCGGGACACATCGACTGGAGGTGGTAGCCGGCGCCGATTCCGGAGATCCCAGCTCCGACGACGACGACATCGAAGTGTTCGGTACTTGTTGGCATCCCGGTCAACGCACTCCTCTTCGTGGAATCGACCTCAGCGTAGGCCGCGTCAGTAGATGACCTCGGCTTCCAGCCGGCCACCCTCGCCGCCGATGACGACCATGCGCGACATGCACGGCATGCAATAGACCTTGTCGCCGGGCCGCAGCTCGTGTCGGGAACGGATCACGACCTTACAGACCGGGCAGATCACCTCGTTTGGTTCGAGGGTGTCGCCGGGTCCCTGCCAGTGGCGATAGAAGCGGCGCCACCTCTTGGGCACCTCGCGAAATCCACGGTCGTCGAGCTCGAAGGTGCGCCGTAGCGTCGCGTCGGTTGTCTCGAGTGGCTCGACCTGTTCGCTCACGCCGGGCTATCCGAGGCCGAGCCGTTCGACGGTCGCGAGGTATTCCCTGCCGAGGTCGGGGCGTTGGTCGCGGGGGATAGCAGCCTCCTCGAACGCCGATTCGAACACCGAGAGCACGAGCGAGTCGAGATCGTGTTTCACTTCCTGGAGTTTCGCCCGTGTCGAGGGTTCGTGTGCGAGGCGGCGGCCGAGGTTGTTCTCGCCGAAACCCATGTGACGCCGCTCGTCGGAAACCACGCCCCGCAGCAGGTCGGCGGTAACGGGATCTGCGGTCGCCGCGTGCGCCCTGAAGACCGTGTACTCCATCGTCTCGAGGATGACATTCTGCGCGAACACCGCTGCATCCCAGTCGCCGTCGGCTACGAGTCCCAACAGCTTCTCGCGGAACTGCTGCAGGCCGGGGTTGCCTCGCCGTTGGATCTCGGTCTCCGGATCCTCCACACCTAGCTCGCTGAGCCGGTGCAGAAAGACTTCGAGGTGACGCGCCTCGTCGGCTACCTGGGTTGCCATGAAGATCTTCGCGTTCCGGTTTGGCGCAATCTGGACGAGACCTGCAGCGCCTTCGAGCGCGGCGGTCTCTCCGATGCAGTAGCTCGAGAGAATCGTGATGAGGCGATCGGTGCTCGTCTCGTCGAGCTCGGCTTCCTCGACGCTCGGATCGTGACCGTATTCGCGCCCGCTCAGGTAGCCCTCGACAGCGTCGAACCAGAATTCGAACGAGTGGACCTCATCGAAGAATGCGCCGGCTTCGAGCGCGTGTGGATCGTCATCGACGACCGGTCCGGCCATCAGGCAGGAACCGACGGCGTCTGGTATTCGATGCCGACCCGCCCGAGCCGGTTCTTGAACTCCGCGAGGACGGTGTCGGCCAGGACGGCTTCCATCTCCTCGGGTGACGCCGAGGAGAGGTCGGTGCCGTGATACTCGGCGCTCGCGACGGTCTCGCCGCGAGACGCGATCACGGAGTCGATCTCGGCTTTCGTCTCCTCGAAGTTCTCCGCCGCCCGTGTGAATGTGTCCGAGAAGGTGGCGAGCATGAAGTAGGTCATGTCCTTCTGCATTTGTTCGACCTCTGGCTTCTTCTCGGGGTGCTCGCGGATCAACGATCCGATCCGGTTCTCGCCAAACCCGACGTGGCGCCGCTCGTCGGCGATGGTGCCGGACAGAGTATGGGCGAACTTGGGGTTCGACTGCGCCGACATCGACTCGAGCATCTCGAATACCGAAAAGGCCATGCCTTCCAGCACGATGTTCTGTCCGACGACACCGGCTACGAAGTCGCCTGCGTCGACCTTCTCGAGCAGCACCTCAGCGAATCGCACGAGGTTCGGGTTGGCGAACTGGTCGATCGTGCTCTCGAGGTCGTCCTTCTTCACCCCCAGGTCGTACAACCGTTGGGTGAAGATCTCGACGTGGCGTGCTTCGTCGAGCGTCTGGGTCGCGAGAAAGCGCTTGCTCGGGAAGTCGGGAGCGGAGTTGATCAAGCCCGAGGAGGCGGCGAGCGCGCATCTTTCGCCCACGACCAGCTGCACGGTCGTGCGGATGGCGTCCTCTCGCAACATCTCGCTGTCGAGCAGCTCTTCGGGCTCGGTTTCGCCGGGCTCGTGCCCGTAGACGGTGTCCTCCAGGTATCCCTGTGGACACATCTCGATCCAGCGCTGAATCGAATACTGGGAAAGAAAGTCGGGCATTGTCGCCTCCTTGGCCGTGAGAACAGGTTCCAGGCCGGTTTAGGGGTCTGGTAGGGACCAAGGTCCCGTCGTCGGTGTGACATCGGTCGCGAAACTTTGGTCTGACACCGGGGTCACCAAATCCGCTGCCGTAAGTGAAACTTTGGTCTGACACCGGGGTCGCGACCATCGACGGCTGAGGGGTCATGGGAACATAGTTTGGGCCCGATCATGGCTGATCGAAGCCCAGCGTCCCTGCGCCTCTTCGCCGCTGAACCACGCTCTCCTCGAGCTCGGCGACCCACCGACGTCGTCCTGCTAGTGGTTGCGCTCGCGTTGCTCGGCCTCACGACTGGGACGATCGAGCCTCCTTCGCGTCTGAACGCAGACCTAACACGGCTTCTAACCGATTCGCCCGATGTACTGCGCTCGGTCTGGCAGCTTTGCCACGACCTGTTGCCCGTGTGGGTGGCCGTCCTCGCCGTCGCCGCGCTGTTCCGGCGGCGCTTCGTCCTGGTGGCGATGGCTCTTGTCGCGGTCGCGGTCGCCTTTGTCGCAGCGTGGGCATGTCATCGAGTCGGCTTGGAACAACCGTCGGATCTCGGTGATTTCGCGAAATCGATCACACGCAGTGGCGAGCCGGCCGACTTCCCCGCAGTGCGACTCGCTCTCGGTACGGCGATCGTGATGGTCGTCTCACCGGCCGTCACGCGACCGCTGCGCTTCTTCGGTCGAACCGTCCTCCTACTTGCTGTTGTGGGCGGTGTCGGCGTCGAGGTGACGAGCGTGTCCGGCGCCGTAGCGGGACTGGCGGTCGGAGCGGTCGGTGCTTCCTGTGCTCATCTCGCCTTCGGGTCCCCAGGCGGTCGACCGACGCTGCAAATGGCTCGCGATGCGGTTCTGGAGCTGGGCGTGAGGCTCGAGTCGATCGAACCGGCGAGTTTCGGGCAGGCCGGCGAGTCGGTCATGGACGCGGTGGACGAGTCGGGCCGGTCGCTGACGGTCAAGCTGTTCGGTCGCGACGCCTGGGACGGTCAGCTGCTGACGAAGGTCTGGCGGTTGCTGTGGTATCGCGAGGCCGAGCAGCCGGTTCTGTGGACACGACTGCACCAGGTCGAGCACGAAGCACTGCTCACAACGCTCGCAGGTCGCGTTGGCGTTCGGGTCCCGGAGATCGTGTCGGCGGGCGCAACCCTCGGCGGCGATGCCGTGGTGGTCACAGAGCGCGCCGGAACGCCGCTCGAGATGGCCACTCCTGGCACCGTGACCCGTACAGCGCTCGAGGAGCTGTGGGCGACCGCCGACACGATGCATCGCCACGGCATCGTCCATGGTGCGGTCGAACGACACCGGATCACATGGGTCGACGGTTCGCTCGTTCTCGAGGACTGGTCGTCAGCGAGCTCCACGGCGTCGCATCCCAGTGTCCTGGCCGAACGAGCTCAGCTTCTCGCTCTGAGTGCCCTGCTCATCGGCATCGACTCTGCGGTGGGCTTGGCGTTGAAGGTCCTCGGCACCGATGCCGTCGGTGAGCTCGTGCCCTATCTCCAGGGCCCGGCGCTGACTCCGGGTCTTCGTCGCGATCTGCGAGATGCCGACCTCGACCTGGACGCGCTGCGCGACCACGTCGTCACCAGAGCAGAGGTGGACCAAGTGGAGCTGGTGCGGCTCCGCCGGGTGACAGTCGGGTCGGTTCTCACCGTCGCGTTGTTGTTGGTCGCGGCGTCGCTGCTCATCTCGGGACTCAGCGACATCGGGTTCGACACCATCGCCGATCAGCTTTCGGAGGCGAATTGGTCGTGGGTGGTCGCCGCGCTCGCGGTCGCCCAGTTCGCACGGTTCTTCAATGCGATCGGGACCACGGGTGCAACCGACCATCCTTTGAGACTCGGCCCGACGATCGTGCTCGAGTTCGCGATCACTTTTGTGAACCTTGCGGTCCCGAGCTCGGCTGGTCGGATCGCGACGAAGATGCGGTTCTTCCAGAAGCAGGGCATGTCGCTCACCTCCGCGACCGCGATGGGAGCGATCGACAGCCTCGGGGGGTTCGTGGCCCAGCTGACAATCGTCGTAGGTGCGCTCGTATTCGGTATCGGGGGTGTGGAGTTCGATGTCGACATCAACCCCGAGCGGGCGACGAAGCTTCTCGCCGCAGTGGCTATCGTCATCGCCGCCGGTGTGTTGATCACCTTTACGGTCGCGTCGATTCGTGATCGTGTGCTCCCTCACATTAGGGAGTTCGCACATGGGCTGAGGGTTCTTCGTTCGCCGGGTCGCCTGCTTCGCCTGCTCGGCGGCAACCTGATGGCAGAGGTCACATTTTCGATGGTGTTGTTGCTGTCGCTTTCCGCCTACGGTGAGTCAGCTCCGCTCACGAGCCTCATCGTGGTGAACACGCTGGTGGCGCTGTTTGCCGGTCTGATGCCCGTTCCCGGCGGGATCGGCGTGACCGAGGCGGCGACCACCGCCGGACTGATCGCGATCGGCATGCCCGAGGGCGCAGCCTTCGCGACGGCGATCACCGCAAGGCTCTGCACGTTCTACCTGCCTCCGATCTGGGGCTGGTTCGCGATGCGTTGGCTCCAGCGCAACCAATATCTCTGAACCGCAAACACACCGCGGCTACTCGGAGGCGAGGCGGCCGAAGGCCCGGATCGCACCCAGGCTTGCAACGCACAGAACGAAGATCGTCAGCACGACCAGCCCGGTCGGCCGGTGCCACCAGACTATGACGAGACCGGCGATGCCGACCGTGGCGACCTGGAGCACGCCGGCGTTCGATGCGATCCATCCCGGAATCGGACCGAGAGCGAAACGCTCGTCGGTCGCCTCGACAGCACGCCCAAACAGCCGCTCACCCGCGGCCCGGGCGCGCTCGGCTCGAGCGCCATCGCCGGTGATCCAACCTATGAAGACGAACACGAGTCCGAGGACGAACAAAGCCCTGAGGATTCGGTGGAGGAAGCGACTGAGCACATCGAAGGCCGCAAGGGCTGCGTCTCGATCGACCGCTGCGTCGACCAACCCCGCCTCGTATATCTCCCGAGCCCACGAGAAGCCGATCAGGCACAGGAGCATCGAGACGCTCATTCCGACCCCGACCCATACCAGGGCGCGCGGCCGGCGTGGAGCGAGCGCGATTGCGCCGGCGAAGGCCACCAGGGCAACCAGAACTGTCATCCACGAGGCTCGATCGACCAATCTGGCGAGCCCTTGCAGGTCGGCGAGCTCCTCGGATTCGAACAACACGATCTCGGCGTCGAGCGGTTCGTCGCCCATGAGCGCGTCGGCGTCGAGGTCGAAATCGCCTGCGACTGTGTCGAGCACCTGTTGGGCGGCGCCCTCGAGCGACACGACGACTCGGCCGTCCGCGGTCTGTAGCGCGCCCTCGTCGCGTCCAGCGAGGAGTTCGGCGACGGCTGTGAAAGCGGTTCGGTTCGCCTCGTCCCACAGCGTGCGGAACCGATCACTGGCGATGAGGTCGGTTGCGACCCCCTCGACGAGTACCTCACCCCCGCGCGCTATGGCCGACGACAGGAATGCGGCATCGTCGGGCAATGCGTCGCGTGCCAACTCCTCGAGACCGATCGTCTCGATGACCGTTTCGGACACCCTGCTGCCGGCAGCCTGTTGCACCGCCGGGTCCGAAGCGAGGGGACCGACCGTCTCGACGTAATCGCTTGGGCTGAGAACCGAGGTTCGCAGCCACAGCGCTCCGGCAGCCAGCGGAAGCACGAGCGAGCCGATGACCACGAGAACGATCGCCCCGGCCGCACGCCCGCTCGATGCCCGGCTTCGCCGGAGCGAGGCCCGTAGCTCGGCGTTTTCACGCTCGAGCTCATCGATCGCCTCAGATGCGCTGTTACCCGCCACTTCGTCCACCCGCATGACCGGCCGTCGTTGGCGGCCGACCTTAGCCTGGAAGAGGTGCTCGTATGCGCGGTTGGCGAGGCCGCGTGTGCTTTGATACCAGTGCGCTTGCAGACAAAGGCGGTACAGCACGTGCTCATCCTGGGAATTCTCTGTTTCGGCATCCTGGTCGGGGTGTTGGCCGAACTGATCGTGAACGGGTCGATATCTCAGAATTGGGGACGGATCCTCGCCTTCGGTCTCGGAGGCTCGCTCGTCGGTGGGATTCTGGCGAGCGCGATCTTCGGCGACGGACTCGACTTCAGACCGAGCGGCATCATCGGGAGCATCGTGGGAGCAGTCCTGCTCACCGCGGGCGCAGAAATCGTCCGTCGCCGCAGCGCTTGAGTCCACCCGGATCCGGCAAGGGGCTCGTAGCCTCCGAGGGATGGCCTCTGAGGACGACACGGCGCTCAAGACCGAGCCGCCGGACGGGCTGACCGATGAGATCTCCCCCGCGACGTCTTTCGATCGCAAGACGGTGGCGAAGGTCGCGCTGCGGATCGGGGTCGCGGTCGGAGCGATCGCGATCTCGACCTTCGCGCTATCGAGCATCTTCAACGATCTCGACCTCGGCGAGATCAAAGACGCTCTAGGTCGCCTCTCCGATGCCGAGTGGCTCGCGCTCGTGTTCGGCTGGGTGCTCTGGGTCGGTGCGCAGGGCTTGCAGACGGCCTCGCTTGTGCACGCGATGCCCGCGCGCAGAGGCGTGCTCGCCTACCTCGGCCCGAGCGCCGTGGCATCGGTGATTCCGGGACCGAGCGACCTGCCCGTGCGGTATTCGATGTACCAGTCATGGGGTGTTCCCTCGAACGAGGCGGGCACCGCGGTGGCGGCGAGTGGCGTTTTCTCGGTCGGATCCCAGCTGGCTCTACCGGCGCTTGCGGGCGTGCTGATCTTCTTCGGAGACATAGAGCTGAAGGGGTTCATGAACGTCGTCGTCGGCGCGACACTCGGTCTGGCGGTGGCGATCGTTGGCATAGTGTTCATCCTTGGATCAGAATCGCGCGTCCGACGGGTCGCATCGTGGCTCGAGCCTCTGTGGGCGAGGGGTCACCGGCTGTTGCGGAAGGGAACTCCCGATCGCTCCCTGGCAGAGGTCGTCGTCGATCAGCGCACGCTGTCCCTCGACCACCTCCAGGACAAGTGGTTGAAGACCACGGCCGCGACCGTTCTCACGATCGCGATGAAGAGCTCGCTGCTCGTGATGGCGCTGCGGTTTGTCGGAATCCCCGAATCAGATCTCACCTGGTCGGCGATCTTCGCCGTGTTCGCTCTCGTTGCGGGCCTCACCGTCGTGCCGATCACGCCCGGAAGCGCCGGCGTGGCAGAATTCGGCTACGTCGGCATGCTGACACCTCTCGCCGGCGATGAGTTCGTCAACGAGGTGGCGGCCGGGGTGCTGTTGTTCCGCCTGTTGACTTGGATCCTGCTCATCCCGACCGGTCTTGCCTGTCTGGGTGTGTGGAAGTTCACGACTTCGCGTTGAGCTGACTGTCCGGCGGACGCGACGGGAGCCCGCCGGTGAACACGATCGCCAGCAGAGAGATCAACGCGGTCAGCAGGAGTCCCGCCTTCAGCGAGCCGATCTGGGCGTCCTCGTAGTTGTCGACAACGACCGCTGTTTCGTCTGCCTCGAGGCCGCCTGTCGCCAGCGCTGCGGCGAGATCGTCGGATGCCACGAAGCTGAGACCGGAGTCGATCTCGACGCCTAGCGCTTCGACGAGATCCGGGTCGAGACGCTCGTCGTCCTCCAACCGATCGACGAACACGCCGACGAGGGAACTGATGACGATCGCCCCAATCAACGCGGTTCCCAGCGCCGAGCCGAGCTGTTGGGCCGTGTACTGAAGCCCTCCGGCTTCGCCTCGATCGGCGGTCCCGACCGCCGACTGGATCGCGTTCCCGAGCTGTGAGGCGATGAGCCCCATGCCTACACCGAGGATGGTCAGCGCGACGACGAAGGCAGGCCCGTCGAGTTGCGGACGAATCGTCTCGAGCATCAGAAACGATGCGACGGCAAGGAGCACGAAGCCGGCGCGCACGACGGTACGGATGCTGAAGCGCATCGTCAGCGCCGGCCCACAGGAAGAGGTTATGAACATCGCTATCGAGATCGGGAGCATGCGTATTCCGGTTTCGAGCGCGTCGAACCCGAGCACGATCTGGAGGTAGAGCGGAAGCGTGAAGAACACGCCGAGAAGCACGGTGTTCTGGAGCA
Organism: Acidimicrobiales bacterium; assembly: GCA_965216815.1. GTDB lineage: Bacteria > Actinomycetota > Acidimicrobiia > Acidimicrobiales > SHLQ01 > JADFOM01. Next base: position 2,889,717 of record OZ244202.1, read on the forward strand.
GGAACGACTCCACCCCTGACCGGAGCGGCGGGATGGAGAACAGCGAGAGGCGGACCAGCGGATCCGCCCCAACCCGCTCTCGATGCCTCTGCCACGATACGAAGAGGGCTAGCAGCAGGAGCCCGGCGGCGAACAGGAATGGCGTCGGTGAGAACCCGAACGGCGCGACGGGCGAGTTCTTGGGGTTGACCCAGCCCCAAGAACTCGCCTGGAGCACGCTGAAGACGACCGTGCCGAGCCCTAGGGCCGACAATGTGGCGCCGACCACGTCGATCGTCGGGCGCCGACCTTCGAGGGGAGCGTCGCGAATGAGACGCACGGTTGCAACGATGATCAGCACCAAGGCGACTTCGCCGACGAAGACCCAACGCCAAGACAGGTTGGCGGTGAAATAGCCGCCGATGATCGGGCCGGCGGCGATGCCGACCCCGGAAACGCCGCCGATCACTCCGAAGGCCGCAACCCTGTCCTTCCCCTCGTAGTTGGCGGCGATCAGACCGACGAGCGCCGGAAGGACGAGGGCTGCTCCGACTCCTTCGAGAATCGACCATCCGAGGAGGAGGACGGGGACATCCCAGGCGATCGCCGTCAGTGCGGATCCGACGCCGTAGATGATGTGGCCGACCGTGAATATGCGCCGCCGTCCGAACCGGTCGCCCAGCTTGCCGCCGGTCACCATGAACATCGCCATCACGAGCGCATAGGCGGTGATGACCCCCTGGATGACGGTGACCGAGGTGTCGAAATCCTCGACGAGCTGGCTGATCGACACGTTCATCACGGCTTGGTCGAGCACCATGAGAAACTGCGCCATCGACAGAACGATCAAAGCCCGCCAGTGTCTCATCGCCGCTCAGCTCCCATGGTGTCAGCCGCTCAAGGCTACTCGCCTTGGTTCCTCGGCATCGGCTATGCTGGGGATCGAACCTGCAGCCAACAGGGGCGCGGGATTCGGAAAGGTGGCGACACCAATGACGCGTACCATGCTGCGCTCGAAGATCCATCGGGCGACCGTGACCGGCGCTGACGTCGACTACGTCGGGTCGATTTCGATCGACCCTGTATTGATGGCAGCGGCTGGAATCCTCGAGCACGAGCAGGTGCATGTGGTCGACGTCGACAACGGCTCGCGCCTTGTCACGTACGCGATCGAGGGCGGGCCTGGCGAGATCTGCCTCAACGGAGCCGCAGCACATCTCGTCGAACCGGGCGACAAGGTGATTCTCATCACCTACACCTCGGTCTCCGATGAGCAAATGGTCGGCTACGAGCCCAACGTCGTCCACGTCGACAGCGCCAATTCTCCCATCGACGAGGCAACAGCGAAGCAGCTCGCCGAAAGCCGCCGCTACATAGCCGTGGACGCTTCGCAGAACTGACGACGGCGATCGCGTCAGTCGACGCCCAGTCGATCGAGAAACCAAGACACCGGCGCACGGTCGACTACCCAATGCAGGGCGGTCGCAGCCCAGCCGGGCAGGGTGTTGCGCTCATCGGCATCGTCGATCGCCCGACCGACGCCCGCGCGCAGCGCGTCCTCGATCGTGTCGCCGTCCCAGTCGACGACGTGGAAGCCGCTCGAGGGATCGATCGACAGCACCATTTCCTCTCGGCCGACGCCGAGCTCGCACGCGGCGCCGTTGAGGCCTGACAGGACGGAGCGCTGCAGCATCGCGTCGAACCCAGACCACTCGACGGGGTTCGGGCTGGCATCGCATGGTTCGATCAACTCGAACTCGCCGGCGTCGCGTCCACCAGCAGCGTACGCGGCTACCGGAAGGGCGACGCTGAGGCAGGCCGCGGCACCGACGAGCAGAGGTGTGACGCGGTTGGAGGCCGATGATTGCCCGATGGCCACGAACGCAGCCATTCCCGCTGCAAGGCCGAGGATCGCGGCGACGCCGAACGCGTTCCGGAAGGCACCGGTGATCACCTCTCGAACGTCGGTGTTGACCTCGTCGTGCAATGTGAACACGCCGTCGTCGCCGTCGGCGTGGCGCGCGAAAATCGACTCGACTTCCGGGATCTCGCCCTTGTTGGCTTCTTCGAGCAACGAGGCGATGTCGAGCGCAATGCGCACCTTGGTGGCAGTCTTAATCGGTGCGTCGAGCACTGAAGCTGTAGCGGGGAGCGGGGCCTCGTCGACCGCCGTGTTGACATCGTTGGACAACACCGGCGCGATGAGAGCGAGGCCCACGACCAGGCCGAGATGGCGTGCGGTCGAAGATAGGGTGGCCGCGCGAGTGCCACCGTCGGGCGGCACGGCCAGGGGGCCGAGTACCTCAAGCGCAGCTCCGTAGCCGACGCCGCACAACGTCAGAGCGGCGGCTGCCCACCCGGGGCGTATCCCGGGCACGAAGGCCAGAGTCGCGAGTCCACCGGCGAGGCAGAGCCCTCCGATGATGCCACCGTCGCGCAAACTCAGGTGAGGCCGTAGAAGCCTGGTCGACACCGAGCCGACCGGCAGAGCGGTGACGACCAAGGCGCCGGCGATCGGCTCGTAGCCCCAAACGACCACGAGCAGGATCACGGCCAGGAACAGGGCGCCCACGAGCGCCCCGAAGACCAGCGCGAGCGCCCCGTCGGCGGTTACCGCCCCGCGGGGACGCCGCGAAGTCGAGGTCTCACGTTCGGTTGCGACTCCCGCGACGGCGATCGCTCCGAGCGCGACCGGCGCTTGCACCAGGAACACCGCTCGCCAGTCGAGCACCTGGGTGACGAGGCCGCCGAGGGCAGGGCCGAACACCGCTCCGAGTGAACCGGCGGTCGCCCACCACACGCCGGCGCGGCTGCGGTCGCCGAGCAGAGCCCTCAACACCGACAGGGCACCCATCACCAGCGCTGCCGCTCCGACACCCTGCACCGCCCGCGCAGCGAGCAGCAATGCCAGCGACGGAGCGATTCCTGCGACGACCGACGCGACCGCGAACACGAACGCGCCGCCCGCACAAAGGTGTGACGGATCGACGCGGCGGATGACCCCGAGGCCGATCAGGCCGGCGGCAGCCACCGCGAGCGCATAGATGGTGAGGACCCACGACACCGCGACGATCGTTGTCTCGAACTCCGAGTAGAGGTCGGGCAGCGCGAGCGCGACGACCGACGCATCCGCGAAAGCCAGTCCGACCGAAATCACGACGAGGACGGCCATCACGGAGTTCTTCACGACGCTCGCTCAGGCGATCGCCTCGTAGCAGGCCCCTGTGAGTCGGTTGGTGCGCTCGTCCCCGGCGAGGCCGAGCTCCATCTTGTTCATCACGTATCCGAATGCGAGCTGCGCGTCTGGATCGGCCCATCCCATCGATCCTCCAGCACCGAAGTGCCCGAACGAACGCGGTCCGCCGATTGGGATGATGCTCGACCGAACCATGAAGCCGAGGCCGAACTGGATGTCCATGTCGAGCAGTATCGAGTTCGGTCCGCTCGTCCGCTGAGTCGTCGCGTCGCCGAGCTGCGCATGTCCCAGGACTCTGAAGCCGTCGACCTCATCGATTGTTGCTGCATAGATCCGTGCAAGCGACCTTGCGTCGCAGACACCGTTGGCGGCGGGTATCTCCGCACCGTGTACTAGGCGGCTGTCCCATACTCCGGGGTCTTCGAAAGCGCCGACACCGGCGCCGAGGGCCTTGACCAGCACCCCATCGTCTCCGAGAAACGGCGACAGCATCTCTGCGATGGCGGGGTCGAGCGATGTCGCATCGAGCACACCACCCTCGCCGGCGAAGCGGCCAATTCGGGCTTCCACCGACTCGGGAGCGCCGATCCAGAGATCGAGCTCCAGGGGTTTCGCGATCTGGTCGGCGACGTAGGTGCCGACCGTTCGTCCGCTCACCCGCTTGATGATCTCGCCGACCAACCAGCCGTAGGTGAGCGCGTGATAGCCGTGCCTGGTTCCCGGCTCCCAGCTCGGCTGTTGTGCCTCGAGCGCTTCGATCACGGGATCCCACGCTGCGACCTCCTCGATCGTCAGCTCTGTGTCGCACCACGCGAGTCCAGCCTGGTGGGTGAGAAGGTGTTCGACGGTCGTCGTTGCCTTCGTCGAATTCGAATCGGGCGCGAACTCGGGCCAATACTCGACGACCCTCTCGGCAGGGTCGAGCTCTCCGGCCTCGATCAGACGGTTGGCGGCCATCGCGGTCCAGGCCTTCGTGGTCGAAAACACTGGCATCAGCGAGTCCTCGCTCCAGGGACGACCGGTCGTCTCATCGGCTATGCCACCCCAGAGATCAGCGACCAGCTTGCCGCGGTGGTAGGCGCTGAAGGCGGCGCCTACTTCGCCGGACTCGAAGTTCGACTCGAACGCGGCACGCACGCCTTGGAAGCCCGGTTCGGTCCATCCGTCGATCGTCGTCATCCTTGGAGAGTACAGCTCGGTGGTTCGTTCGGTGCAGGCACCGCGAATCGGTACCTGCACCGAACGAGTGGACGATCAGAGCTCGAAAACGTGAAGTGCATCGACGTTGCCGGGGTCGACGCCGTAGGTCGAGAGGTCGAACGCAAGGGTCATCGTGCCAACCGTCGGATCGACCAAAGCACCAGCGAACAGATTCACATCGGCCGCGGTGCTCCCGGGGTTCGAGTTAGGGCCCGAAGTCGAGTGATAGACACTGCCCGGGGCAAGCGAGAAGGCATTGATGTCGTCGCCGGATGTTGTCAAGCCGAGATCGGACCCATCAAAGAAGCGAGGGCCCCAAACCACTTCGGAGTCTGGGCCGTAACTCGCAGGCAACTGGATCATCAGCGTCAAGTCCTCGTCGCTGGCTGTCGGACCACCCGGGATCGAAAGCCCTCCGCTTGTCGACAGCGCCGTGAGCGTCCAGGGACCTATAAAGATGCCGTCGATGTTCTCGCCTGATGTATCGAGTCCGACGTCGGACCCGTCGAGCAGGAACGTGAACGTACCAGCGGTGTTCGCCCCAGTGGAGACGGGGTTGAATATCACCGTGTCGGCAGGTTCCACTGTCGTACCCGAAGGACCATTGATCAGACCCGGGATTTCTGTGATCGTGCCAAAGGACATCACAACGGTTCCGTTCCCGAGAATGTGCATAGCGTTGAGGTCGGTGCCTGTGATCCCGACGTCGGATGCGTCGAAAAACATTGACCAGGTTCCCGTCACGTTGTTGTAGACCACGATGTCTTCATCGGGCACGGCACCGAGTCCGGGCACCTGTGTGGTCGATGCGAACGACATATAGACGATCGCGTCTTGTCCGCCGACGGTCACCGTGACGTTGCCGGTGTCGCAGAGCGCCGCTGTGTCACAGATCTGATAGGTGAACGTCACCACGCCTTCCTGTGCCCCGGTCGGCGTGTAGGTGATTGTGCCGTCGCCGTTGTCGACGGTCGACCCGAACGCAGGTGCGCTGGTCGCCGCTGCGGTAGTCGGGTCGAGGTTTCCGTCGAGATCGAAATCGTTGGCTGCGACGTCGATGACGACTGCGGTGTCGACAGGGGTGCCGATCACGTCGTCGACTGCTGTCGGCGGCGCGCCGGCGTTGCCGAAGTCGACGCTCAGCTCGTACATGCGACCATCGTTCTCGTTCGGGTCGGCGCCATTGTCAACGCCCCGATCGACGATGTACATGTTCCAGCCGGCAGATCCGTCGCTGGCCGGTGCGAGTGCGATGCCGGCAGCGCGGGTGAACAACCCGTCGGGAATGAGGATCGTGCGCACCAGAGTGCCGGTCTTGGTCACCTCGTACACAGCTTCGGAATTGTCGTCGACAACCAGAAGCGTGTCGTCGAAGAGGTTGTGGGTAACACCCTCTGGGTCGCCGGCGCCGAACGCTCCGACGTCGAAGTTTCCGACCAACGATTCACCAACCCCATTGAACAAACCGTCGGGACCGGGACTGACCTGGTAGATCTCCTTCGCTACACCATCGCTGACGAAGGCGTTTCCGCTGACCGGGTCGAACCCGACCCCCTCGGCGTCGGTTATGCCGAGTCCGGTGATGTTCGCCTCACCGATCGTGTCGTCGGGGGTTCCGTAGGTGCCGTCGGCACCGGCTGTGACGTCGAATATCCAGTCGCCGCCGGCGTCCGAGGACACCAGGAGGTGCTGGTTCCCCGGATTGTAGGACGTGCCGGTCGGCTCGCCGCTCCAGGGCAGCGTCTGACCGGTCCGCTGAAGGTTGGCGCTCCTGGTCATCTCATAGAGGTTCACGTTCTGGAAGATCGGCATCTCGTTCACCTCTGAATCGCTGACGAGAAGGTTGTCGCGATGCGAGACGTAGGCGACACCGGCGCTGTCGGGGCTCGGCGGGTTGAGCTGCCAGAGCTCCCGGGTCGCAACCAGGTTCGCGTTGACCGTCGGGGCTGCCAGGGGTGCAGCCTGAGGGGCCAGCTCGACCACCGCAGCATTGCCTTCGTCGAGCACGAACAGGCTGGTCGACCCCGTCTCGTCCGTCGGGTCCGAGCTGGGCGCCGACACGATCGGTCCGGCATCGACGACGTCGGTCTCGGCCAGGTCGAGCGACCGAACCGTCGTTCCGTCGGGAGCAAACTCGACCGCAGCGTCCTCGCCAGGCACCCCGACGATGACGTTGCCGGAAGCCTCGTCGATCGTCATCCCTTCGACGGCAGTGGAGGCGGGCAGATCGAGGTCCGTGGTAGTGCTGTCGTCGCCCTCGACGCGCACGATCGAGGGACCGGAGGCGTCGAGTATGGCCACCGAGGATGCCGATTCGACCGCGAGTCCCGCTGGTTCGGACACAGCGGCGTCGCTCGCGATGATCGTCGACGGCGAGCCGTCGATCGGAACCGAAACAATGTCGCCGTCGACGAGGGAGACGACCGCGGTTCCGTCGGCGCTGAGATCGCTGTTCTCGGGATCGATCGGGGTCGAGAGGGCGAACGATCCCGCCGGATCGTCACCGATGTCGACTGCCACGAGAGAGCTGTGGTCGTCACCGACGAGGTAGACGACCCCGTCGCCGGCGAGGATTCCGTCTGCCGACGCGACACCGAAGTCGGAAAGATCGATCGTTCGCTGTTCGAGGGTCTCGACCTCGACCGGCGGCGCCGGGGTGTCGGCCGCGGCGCCGACGTCGTCGATCGGAACCGCCAGTGCGGCAATTACTGCCAGCAGGAGCAGCAGCGTTTGCGTTACTCGACGGTGTGCTGTTGGTCGGATCGGTGTCATGTCGATTCCCCTGTTTGTTGGCGGTTACTGCGACGGATCTCGTCGCTCGCATTCTCCGAATAGGTCGTGCCCGGGTGGTCCTCGTCGAGCAAACCGACGAGGTCGATCAGTTCTTGCCCGTTGCGGATCATCTTCGGGAGGTCTCGGAATTCGTCGGCGGAGTTGGCGAGCACGAGGACATCGCTCTGGTCGATGACTTCCCACAGGTTCGGCTTCAGCAAGGACGCTATGTGCGGGATCTCCTGGCTGATGAAGGCGCGGTTGGAGCCGTGTAGCCGGGCGAGGGACACGTTGTGGTCGTATACCGAGACCTCGAGTCCCTTGCCGATCAGCCGTTCGGTGAGCTCGACCGAGGGGCTTTCGCGAAGGTCGTCGGTGCCGGCTTTGAAGCTGAGACCCAGTACGCCCACCCGCGGCCGTCCCAGTCTGATGATCCGGCGCAATGCACGCTCGATGTGGAGGCGGTTGCTCCGATCGATCGCTTCGAGCACCGGAGCCTCGAGATCTAGGCTGCGGGCATGGTGCACGAGGGCTCGCAGGTCCTTTGGAAGACAGGACCCGCCGTAGGCGAACCCTGGCTGTAGATAGGCCGCCGAGATGTTCAGCTTGGTATCGCGCGCGAAGAGATCCATCAGTTCCCGGCCGTCGACGCCGTGCTCGTCGCACACGGCACCGATCTCGTTTGCGAAGGTGACCTTGAGCGCGTGGAACGAATTGCTGGCGTACTTGAGCATCTCGGCGACCGGGCTCGGAACAACGATGAAATCGGCGTCGATACCGGCGTATAGCTCGCGCAGCGCTGAAGCGGTTTCGTCGTCGTCGGTGCCTACGACGGTGAAGGGTGGACTGAAGTAGTCGCGGATCGAGCTGCCCTCGCGCAGGAACTCGGGATTGGTGCATACGCCGAAGTCTCGCCCGGCGATGAGTCCGCTGGAGCGTTCGAGTGCCGGGATCACAGTCCCGGCGGTGCTGCCTGGAACCATCGTGCTTCGAACCACGACGGTGTGCCGGTTGTGTTCGGAGAGCACGACGGAGCCGATCTGTTCGGACACGGCTTCGACCTGGCGAAGGTCGAGGCTGCCGTTCTCCCGGCTGGGCGTGCCGACGCAGATGATCGAGAGGTCGAGGTCGTCCGGCAGCGCGGCCGGGTCGGCTACGGCACCTATTCGCCCACCAGCGACTCCGGATCGGATCAGCTCTCCCAGGCCGTTCTCGACGACGGGGGAGCGGCCGTCGTTGACGGTCGCGACCTTGTCGGTGTTCGGGTCGACGCCGAACACCTGATGTCCCCTGTCTGCCAGAGCGGCCATGGAGACGGCACCGACGTAGCCAAGTCCGAACACCGCTATGCGCATGGTGGTTTCCTCATTTCGAATTCGAGGTGGGTGGGGGTCGCGGAGGTCATGCGAAATACCGGTACAACAGGTCGCCGGCCGACTCGGTGACCTCGTCGGGCACGTCGGGTCGAGTGAACAACTCGGTGATCTGGCTGAGCGATTCACGCGGACCTCCCGCGCGAGCGGGCTGGCCGCAACGGAGGGTGTCGATGGTGCCTTCCTCGGTCGCGTACTTTCGTTTGAATCGAAGAAGGCCTTCCTGGTCCCAATCGCTCAGCCCGAAGTCGAGCTTGGCCAGCCCGCGTTCGTGCGCCAGCTCGATCCCACGCCAGATGATGAGATCGTTGGGGCGAACCCCTAGGTCGGCGGCGCTGGACGCGTTGAACTTGTAGTAGAGCGTGTCGTCCCATTCGAGGAACAGGACTCCGCCTGCCGGTTCCCCTTCGAGCGATGCGAGCACGAGAGCGCCTCGCCCATCGGAGAGCAAGGTGTGCCAGATGTTCTCGAAGAAAGACCAGGGCTGGGCGAGCAGCCCGTACTTGTACTTCCGTACGCCGAGATGGAGATCGAAGAAGGTCCTGACGTCGGCGAGCGAATCGCCTACGCGGATTTCCACACCCGTCTTTCGCGCCTTGCGGATCGACCGACGCGCCGAAGGGTCGATCGCGTCCCAGATCTCGTCGGGCTCCCGCGAGACGTCGGTTGCGTGCCACCGGGCGCGGTCGATGCCGGAGAAGCGCCCGTCTTCGCGAGGAGCCGCGCTGTGCAGACACCGCAGCGTGACCGGCGCACCTTGTTCCAACAAGTGGTCCGCGAGCAGCCGCCACTCGGCCCGCGTTTGGATAAGGGGGTCGCAGAAGTCGCTGAAAGGAAGGCTGGCCAGGCGTGGACCGCGTTCGTCCTCGAGGCGAGCGTAGACGACTCCGGCCGTGGGTCGATCGGCAGGATCAAGACAGATCGCCGCCGTAAGGTCGAAGCCGTAGGTGTCGGACAGAACCGACAGCCACCCGGGGGAGTGAAAGACCTGGGACCGACCGGAGCCGAGCAGCTCGGCCCAGACCGGGTCTGAGCGAGGGTCGACGGTCTTGACCGTCGGGGTGAATGTGCCGGTCCGGCCATTGCCCCGCGACGATTCGGAGTCGAGCATCATCGCACCGAACCCCCGATTGTGAGTCCGTTTCGGGCCCTCGGCCCGATGTACCCGTAGCGGAGGCGCAGAGGCGCCGTGATGGCCTTGACCATTCGAGCGTCTCCTGCAGGCAGGTCTTCGCGCCAGCGGCGATCGGCTCGGACGCTGACCGACCCACGTTCGAAACGCACCTCGTTGCCGAACACGGAGTGGTTCGGCCTGTCGAGCGCGACGTCGTGTTCGCCATCGAATGGAAGCGGCCGCGAGCCTTCGCCGAGCCACTCGAGCACCGAGCGGGTCGAGGATCGTGGAGCAGATGCGAAATCCTCGTACCGCATGAGTCGGTAACGGCCTCTGCTGCGCAGGAAGGCCTCCGTCAGGCTGTTTCGAGAGGCCCACTGGAGAGCGGATTCAGACGGTGATTTGCGAGCCATCATCACGCCGGGCTCGAACTCCTTCGGCTTGCCCCACGAGTACGCCACCGCCGGGGAGTCCCGAACGAACTGAAGGGTGTACATGTCGACCGAGGGAAGCTCGCGCACGAGGTAGCCGAAGGACGGGTTCTTGGAGGAATCGACGATGACCGAGGCCCCACTTTGATCTGCGATCGAGCGGTACACGGCGTCGAGCGTGTCGCGCAGCTCAGCCACGGCGCGCAGCTGTAGCCGTCGCATGCCGGGAACCGAACCGAGCACCAGATGCTTCGTGCGGAATCGCTCCGTCGAGAGCGCGAGTTCTTCCGCCAGGTCACGATCGACGCCGCCGACATCGTCGAGGACCGTCGACCAGAACTCGCAGCGGTCGATCGGCTGCCCGCATCCGCACAGCCCACCCTTGACCAAACCCTTCTGCCAGATGTATCGCAGCTCCCCGACGGCGGTAAAGCCCTCGATCTGTCCGAGGACGTTGTGGAGCATCGTGCTGCCGCTACGGCCGTTGCCGGCGATGAAGAGCACCCTTACTCGAGTCGCCGGTCGTTGCACCTGACGGCCGGCGTCGTCTTCGACCTCTGGTGGGCGTGTCGGATGGTCGGTCAGCTTTGCGTTCATGTCGCAGTCCTGATCTTCTTGATCGCCCGTTTCGCAGCCCGCGAGCCCCGGACTCTGGGATAGATCTCACCGAACGCCCACCGGACGGGTGTGCTGTATATGAAGTCGTGGGCATTGGGCGCCACGAGCGGCCGTCCGTTGAAGCCGAGCTTGAAAGACGTCACCGTTTGGTCGAGTGAGTCCGGTAGAGGGGATCCGGTGAGCAGAGCCTCGGCAGCGACGGGGGAGATGCCCTCGAGGTCGTAGAACCGGTAGCCCTGGTGGGCGGCCCAGCGCATCGCCGACCACTGAATGGCTTCGTTGGGTCGGCGGCTGCCCTCCCGGCCGGACCAGACGCTCATCTTGTTGACGACCGTGTCGCCGAAGCCGACGGCGATTTGTGCCGAGACGGGGGCTTCGTCGTGTTCGGCGACAGCGAGTCGCAAATGACCGTGGGGGTGGAGCCGATCCCACATCGCCTCGTAGTAGCGCAGAGGGAACGGGTTGAATCCCTGACGCGTCGCGGTCTCGCGAAGCATCGAGTGGTAGATGGTGAGATCGTCGCGCGACCCCTGGCGCACGCTGATGCCCTTGCGACCCGAGACGCGCACGTTGTATCGGGTCTTGCGGTGGAACGAGGCAAGCATCGACTCGGTGTCCTGGTCGAGGTCGACGATCGCGGTCGCTGCCGGGACGACGTGAGTGGACGAGGGCAAATACCCGCGTCGAACCGGGTCGAACGCTATCGCTCCGACCAGCGGAGGCTGGATGGTGAGATGGCGGATGCGCTTCGCTCTTGCGAGCTTCTCGATCTCATCGAGCACCAAGTCGTGAACCGAGGCCGTTAGCGCAACCGGACCGTTCGCCACATACCCGATGCGCCCCACCGAACCGATACGGCGGGTGAGGATCTGCGCGCCGCCGACGATGGATCCGTCGGCGTGCGCGACCACCCGGAACGGCTCCCATCCGACCGTTGCCTTGACCTCGGCCCACATCGAGGTTTGGACGTGGTGGCCTCCCGGCCTGCCGCGAAGGAAGTCGTCCCATGCGTTGTCGGTGTCGCCGATCGTGGTCGTGAGGGTGGGGGCGATCGAAAGCGTCTGGGTCATCGGCCGGCCAGCTCCTTGACGAGCGAGGTGTAGCTCTCGGCGCTGCGGTCCCAATCGTGTTCGTGGTTGAACCGAGCTGCGCGTACGGCGAGATCGTTGAGCCGCAGCCGATTGGTTTGAAGTGCTTCGAGGTGCTCCGCGAGTGACGCAGCGTCGCCCGGTTCGAAGAACTCGACCATCGAATCGTCGAAGTACGCGCTGATCCCTGGCGTGCGCGCGGTTAGCACCGGCGTTCCCATCGCAACGTATTCAAGGAGCTTGGTCGGAAGCAGCCCATCGGTGAAGATGTCGCTTCGGTTGGCGACTACGCCTACATCCGCGCGCGAGATCGACCGAGGGAGCTCTGAAGCGTCGATCATGCCCTGGCTCAGCGTCACATGTGAGCCGAGGTCGAGTTCATCGACGAGACGGACCAGTTCGGCGCGGGCATCGCCGTCGCCTATGAGCTCGAGGTGGATTCCGGGTACGCGTGCCACGATGTCACCGACCGCGCGGATGATCAGATCGACGCCGTATCGGTGCGTGAAGGTTCCGTGGTAGAGCACGCGAAGACCGTCGCCGTCGCGGAAGTCGCGTGGACAGCCCCGGAAGACGCGAGGGTCGGCGAGGTTCATGACGACCTCGACTCGCTCGATCGGAACCGCTCGCTGCCCCAGCGTGCGCCGCCATTCGTCGGTGACGGTGATCACGCGAGTCGCAAATCGGCACGAGAGCCTCTCCTGGAGCGCGACGAGACGGACGATCGGGTGGCCGAGACCGTGGCCGGTCTTGGATGCGAAGAACTCGGGCATGAGGTCGTGGAGGTCGAGAAGTACAGCGCTTCCGGTGAGGCGCGGGACCAATGCGCAGAACACGAGGAAGTCCGGCAGGTTGTGCACTTGCACTGTGTCATATCGCCGCCTGAGGTGGCGGTACGACAAGACGGCGCCTGCGAGAACGAAGAAGCGCAGGTACTCGATCATCTGTCCGGCCAGACCGCGGGATCGGTCGCGTTGGACCGGCAGGCGCCGGATGCTGACTCCGTCGAGGGTTTCGTGCGGTGGCTCGCCCGGTGAGCGGAGACAGAGAACGTCGACCTCGACACCCGCGTCGACGAGAGCGAGCGCCTCTCGCTGTACACGCGTTTCGCCAATGGGGTAGGCGGCGTGAACGACCATGCAGTGTCGAGGGCTCATCGCTCACCTTCCCGGTCGTGGTTGTTCGTCCCGGACTCGACGAGCGTGAGTAAACGTTCGCGTGCCCGCTTCCATTCGAGCTCTACTTCCGTTCGGAGCTCGACGATTTCGGTGCGGTGTCGGTCGATATCTGCCCAAATTTCGTCGACGCCAGCTGCGATGCCTCCTGCGGTGTTGTCGACGTGCACCGTCCCCCGGTGGAAGTAGTCCCGTAGCAAGGACCAGTCGGAGGTGATTATCGGTGTGCCGACCGACAGCGCTTCGCAAGCGCCCCGCTGCATGGTGTGGTCTCGGGTCGTCAGCGCCATCACAGCGTCGCTCGCTCGTAGGAGGCCGTAGTAGGCGCCCGATTCGAGAAAGCCGGTCAGCTCTACGTTCGGGCCGAGGTGGGTCGGAATGGTGGCGTTCTCGCGCCTGGTGTCCCCGGTGATGCGGAACTGAACCCCCGGTAGAGACTCGGCGGCCTCGACGATCTCGTCGATCGGCTCGTCGAACGCAAAGGTTGCAACGACCGCGATGTTGAAGTCGTCGCCTACCCGGTAGGGCGTGTGATCGAAACTGGTCGGGATGTCGCGCACCACGAGAGGGGTTGCGCCCCAGCGCTCGATGAGCCCGGCGAAGTGCTCGTTCGTGACAACCGTTGCGAGGGCCCGACGCGCCACGAGGCGGTAGAGCCACTCCGGACGGCTCCACCATCGACACAAGAAGGCGTCGGTATGGGAGTCGACGACGAAGGATGCGCCGGTGAGAAGGCTGTAGACGGCGACGACCACTGCGGCCGGACTGGGCGGGTTCTGGACGAAGACCAGCTCTGGTCGGTGGCGCCAGAGGTATCGGATCGTCGCCGCGAGCTGGTGGGTGTACTTGAAAGGGGCTGCCAGCGCGCCTCTCCTGCGCGTTGCGTAGACGTGCTCGACCTCGATGTCGAGCTCGGCGGCGAGCAGACGCGTACGGTTGGCGTAGGAGGGTGGACCCCAGACCAGGAAGACGACTTCTTCGGTGGGACGCGTCATATCCTCGCCGCCGATCGCTCGAAGCGCCACGCCAGAGCGGCTGCGTTGACCGAGGCGTCGAAGTCGCGCTCGACCAAGGTGCGGCCAGCGATGCCCATGCGCCTCGCCATGTCCGGGTCCTCGAGTACCCGTGCCAACGCGGCGGCGAGTCGGTCGGCTCGGCCGGGTTCCACTAGTAGTCCTGTCGTTCCATCGACGACCGCTTCCGGGATGCCCGAGATCCCCGTCGAGACGACGGGACGTTGCATTGCCATCGCTTCGAGAATGACGTTCGGAATCCCGTCGCGGTCTCCGTTCGCTGCAACGGTGCACGGGAGAGCGAATACGTCGCAGGCGGCGAGCGAATCGATGACGTCGTTGTGGTCGCAGGCACCGTGGAACGTGACATGGTCGTCGAGTCCCAGGGTCGTCCGCCGTCGTTCGAGATCACCTCTCAGCGGACCCTCGCCGATGATGTCGCAGACGACGTCGATGCCGTCGCCGCGGAGCTGTCCACACGCTTCGAGCAGGTCGGCGAATCCCTTCTTCGCCTTCAGCTGGCCGATCGCCAGGATCCGACCCGGAGATCCGCTGGGGGCGGGTACCGGGGTGTAGTGATCCAGATCGAGCCCATGATGAATTGTGACGAGGTCGATGTCGATGGCTGGACCGGCACGGCGAGACGGGCACTGTTGAGCGAGGTGTGCGTGGTTCGCCTCGGTGCATGTCGTCACGAAGGCCGCGCGACGGAGCTTCAAATCGAGTAGCTCGGGATCGACGTAGATGTCGTTGGCATGCGCGGTCGCGCTGTACGACACGTCGAGCAGCTGCGCGACGACGAAAGCGACTGTTGCAGCGCGATCGACGAAGTGGGCATGTACGTGATCGCAGGCGGTGCCACCTTCGGGAGCGATCGCCTCGATCAGCGATGCGACGTGCGCCGCGAGTACGAAGTGGCCAACTGCACGCACGCGGGTGCGAATCGACGAGCCGCGCTCGGTTGCGACGTCGACCAGGGTTCGCAGGTAGCGCCGCGGGGTACGCCGCAAGAACCTGAGGTTGGCGAGTAGGAGCTTCAGGGTCGCCACCGGTCTGGCATAGGTGGTGCGATCCCGAAGGGCGCTTTGATCGTCCGAGAGGGGTTCGCTCGGTCGACGCAGTGACACGACGTCGATGTGGCAGTCGTCGATCGCGTCGATCTCGCGATCGATGAACGTCGTGGTCAGCAGCGGGTAGGTGCCGATGATGTAGATGACCCTCGGACGGGCGAGCTCGGCATGGCCGTTGCTCGAGGGGGCGAAGGCGGTGGCGGTCATCGGCTCGCTCCGCTCAGCCGGTGCTCGGGCACCCGTTCGCGGGGGCGCCCGATGCGCTGTTTGAGCGACCATGCGGTGAGCCGGCCGAGGTTCAGAGGCGTCGACACGCGCGCGCGGAGTGGCCGGGGTTCGATTTCATCGACCTCGTAGCCCAGACGGCGCATGGGTCGACCGCAGGTCAGCTGTATGAACGCGAGATCATCGGCGTCCAAGAGCGTCGTATAGCGGCCGATCGGCGCAGTTGAAATAGTGCCCGGTGTCAGGTCGTCGAACGAACTGTTGCCCTGGGTGTGTTCGGGAGCGCCGTCCATGTCGAGCATGGATGGGACGAACGGTTCATCGACGAACCTGCACAACTCGCGCGTGATCTGTTCGGGGTGACGAGCAAGGTCCTCGTAGCGGACGACTCGGTACCGGTCGCCGTACCGACGCTGGTTCGAGTCGGCGGCTGCCACCGATTCGAGCCACCGGCCGGTGGTCGATGCGAGCCGCTTCTCACGGTCCTCGTAGCGGTTGGCGATCGATGCGTGCCGATCGCGGGGATCGCGGATCATGTGGATGACGCGAGCTCGCGGGAACTCGGTGAATATCGCAGCCGCCTGGTGCTCGGCGTGGAGCGACTTGTCGCCCCACCGTGTCCGCCCGACCCTTTCTGCGCGCTGACCGTGCAGTACCGAGAACAGGTGCCCGTAGGTGGCGGGTCCGTCCGTGAACTCGGCCCGGACGCGATCCCAGTCGGGCTCGAGGACGTCCATCCGTTCGTAGCGGCGCATGGTGTCGATTGCCCGCCGTAAATTCTCCGGGTCGGCCAGATCACCGAACTTGCCGTGAAACCACCGCCAGATGTTGGTGCGACGCACCATCGAGATGTTGGGGTGGGACGCGAGCAGCGCGTAGGTGAGGCTCGTGCCGCTCCGATCGGCACCGCAGACGAAGATCGGCGAGTCACTTCGGGTCATCGCCTGACCGCCTCGGCGTTTTGTCGGGTCGGTGTTCGCCGCCGGTCGTTGACCGCGCGGATTTCGTCGTCGCTCCAGGTGACGAGGTCCCGCTCGGACCGTGCTTCGGATGGGACGGCGCCCGCACATTCCTCGAGCACTGGCCGATCGACGTGACAGCCGAGAAAGCTCTGGATACGACTGAGCTCGCGAGCTGCGTCGGCGAGCGTGCGATCTTCCTTGACGGTGCGAAAACGCGACGGTCCGACCCTGTCCCTGAGGTCGGCGAGCATCTCCTTGGTCGTGAAATGGTGGTGCATCGCTGCGGTGGCGCCGAGCTCGTTGTGCAGGCGCAGGGCCGCGATCGAGTCGAATGGGTTGCGTTCGACGTGGATCAGCTTCACCGCTCGTGGGGACATGGTCTCGGTGAGCTCGTCGAGCAGATGCGGGGCACACGAGAGCTGCCGTGCCGTCGATCCAGCGCTCATCTCGCCGACCACCGCTTCGGTCTGGGGTGAACGCCGAGATCCGCGCGGCGTCATCAGCCGGAGGATCTGGCCGGCGCCGAAACCGGCGAGCGCGTGATCGAGGACGTCGAACCCGTCGATGAAATGGAAATCCGGATGGGAGTTGAGAAGGTCGGACAGGAAGTAGGTGTCGGCGTTGCTCGTACCGACGACGAGACACAGCGTGTGGATTTCGCGCGTTCGCCTTGTCTCGGACTCACCGCGACCTGATCGGAGGCGTTCGAAACGCATGTGCATGCGACGGCCGGCCAGCTGAGAGGCGGTAGCGGTCATGGCGTGGCCCCCACAACTCGATACTCGGGAAGCGGCTGAGGGCGCCTGGACTTGATGGCCTCGCGCACTCTCCACGCGGCGACGATGCCGGCGTTTCTCGGACGGTCGACGAGGTTGAACCGCGCTCGTTCGCCGGGCGTGAGGGCCTTCGGTGAGCGCTGATAACCGTGTGCCGACATCTCTGCGCCCGCGACCGATTCCACCAGAGCGATCTGTCGGGAGGTGAGGACCGAGTTGAACCGTTCGATGGAGGTGCGGTTGATCGCCCCTGCCGGGCGTGGTTCGTAGCTGCTGTTCGCACCGCGGTCGCGGAAGGTCGAGGCGCCGGCCATCTCGAGCATCGTCGGTTCGTACACCTCGCCGAGGAACTCGCAGATGTCGCGAAGCTCTCCTTCCGGATCGCCGACGAGGTACTCGTAGTGCACGATGCGGTAGTTGCGGGGATGGCGAGCGCTGAAGCGTCGTGCTCGTCGCGCCGACCACACCCAGGCGGCCGTGCCGGCCCCTACTGCTCCGCGGCGGTCTTGCCATCGGGTCATTACCGACGCGAGTCGGTCACGGGGGTCGCGGACCATGTGGAGGATCTGCGCCTCGGGATGATCGTGCAGAATCCGTTCCGCGTAGCCCTCGATGTTCAGCGACTTGTCACCCCAGCGGCGTGCTCCCTTTCGCTCGACCAACTGACCATGCAACAGCTCGTAGAGGCGGGCGTAGGTACGCGGACCTTCCACGAACTCGCTGCGGAGTCGGTCGTAGTCGATGTCGAGAGGGACGAGCCGCTTGTATACCCGCATCCGGCTCAAGCAGTTTTCGAGGTTCTCGTCGTCTGCAAGGTCGCCGAACTGGTCAGCGAAATAGCGCCAGTAGTTCGTGCGCCGGGTCATGGCGATCGCGGAATGCGACGCCAGAAGCGCATACATGAGGCTCGTTCCGCTTCGCTCGAGGCCTGCGACGAGAACGGGTCCGTCGCTCATGGTGTCGCCGGTTCCGGAGATCGGGTGTCGGGCGCACGCATGTGCCGCCAGGCGTCGAGGCCTATTCGCTCGAGGCCTGCGACGAGAACGGGTCCGTCGCTCATGGTGTCGCCGGTTCCGGAGATCGGGTGTCGGGCGCACGCATGTGCCGCCAGGCGTCGAGGCCTATGCGGTTGGCCGGTCTCTCGAGGAGTCGGTAGCGGGCGGTTGGGCTTCCCGGAGGAGTGACCCCGTAGCCGAGGTCGACGAGGGACGAGCCAGCCCACTCCTCGATGAAGCGAGCGCTGCGGGAAGTGGTGGCCGATTCGGGGTGCGGATCGACCTCTGCTTCGGCCACCGCATCGAGGCCCAAGAAGGCCCAGATGGCTGAGCTGACCTCGCCTGGCGAGGCGACCAAGTCTTCGTAGCGCACGACGAGGTACCGCTCGCCGTGCAGCCTTGCATTTCTTCGCGCGAGGTCGGTCGAGCTGATCCACCGTCCAAGAACCCATCCGAGCCGACCGGCTCGCTGTCGACCGAGCGAGGATCGCGGGTCTCGAATCATGTGGATCATTCGCAGGCCGGGTACCTCGGCGAAGGCCTGGTCGGCGTGCGCTTCCGCGAATCCGAGTTGATCGCACCACCGCTGCGCACCCTTCCGGGCACCGTTGATGCGCAGGGCCGCGTCGAATACCGCACCGTAGGTGGCCTCGGCTCCTCGGAGCTCGTGCGCTAGCGCTTGGTGGGTGACGCCGGCGATCTCGAACGTGGGAAGCGAGCAGACCGCCTCGATGCAAGCGCTCAGGTTCGCCGGTTCCGCCAGTTTTCCGAAACGCCCGTAGATCGAACGCCACAGGTAGAGCTTTCTGGTTCTCTCGACCTCGGGGTGCCGGCCGAGCATGGAGCCGACCTCGGTCTTGCCCGACCCGGCGACTCCGCCGAGAAGAATCGGGTCGTGGACCGATCCGGCGTCGTGGTCCGCGACGTGGTCCATCACAGCGCCTCGGCGAGTCGCGTCGCGTGCGCGTCTCCGACGAACTCGTGGTCTGTGTAGCGGCAGGACGAGACCGAGACGATTGCGCCGTGGCCGTGCGTTCGTGCGAGACGAGACCTGATGTCGTCGCGCCAGTGCCTCGTGAGCCGCGCGATCTCGTCGTCGTCGAGGGCCGGGAGAATCGCTGCCAGCGTGTCGGCTTCGAGCCTGTCGACGTCGAGCAGCTGATCGAACGGCCGAAGGGTGGGGATGATCTCTTCGATGATGTGTTGCCGGTCCTGGGAATTCGGCGATGCGAGCTCATCGCTCTTGTTACCCGACGCCCGCCACGGGAACGTGACCCGTACGGTCGCGAGCCAGAACGGTACGCCCGACCGGTCGGATCGGGCGGTTTCTTCTCGGAGGCGGAGACGTCCGTATTCCGCATCGTCGAGGGCGGATTCGGCGTCGTGGTCGAATTCGGCCTCATCGCGCTGTCGGTGCTTGATCGCGATCAGCGCGATCCCGATGAGGATTCCCACGATCCCGCCGACCAGAGCACCGAGGATTCGACTCGTCGACGTGCGGTTCGATCCGGTCGGTGCGTCGAGCAGAGTGAGTGTGTATACGTCGCCGAGATCATCGATGTAGGCGGTCGTGAGCTCGCCGACGGTGAGTGCCAGCTGCTGCGCCATCGCCGGGTCGGACGCTCTCGCTGTGATCGCCACTATGTTCGACCCGGTCGCGACCTCCGACTCGATCGTGACATCCGAGGCGCTGTCGCTGGCCTCGAGCTGTGCGATGGCAAGCCGTTCGATGCGTTCGCTCTCGGCGACCGCGGCATATGTGGCGGGAATCTTCGCTTCGTCGCTGAGGTTGGACGACGCCCGGGCGCGATCGGTGGGATCGAGGTCTCGGGTACCTACCACGAACGAAGCCGTGGCGACGTGGGCGCCACCGTCGATCAGTCCGGCGATCCAACCACCCAGCAGAGCGCCGGCGAGGGCGACGAGAGCCACGACGACCGACGCCCGTTGCCGATTCTGCGTCGTCATCGTGGCCCGTCCACCACCGACCGCACGATGCCGCTGATGTTTGCGACGTCGTCGAGGTGAAGAAACGGGTGCATGGGCAGCGAAAGGATGCGGTCGCAGAGCCGCTCGGTGACCGGGAAGTCGCCCCGCGAGTGTCCGAGTGGAGCGAACGCGTCCTGCAGGTGAATCGGGATGGGATAGTGGATGCCGTTCTGGACACCGTGTTGGTCGAGCGCCGTGGATACAGCGTCGCGATTTGGTAGCTCGACGACGAAGAGGTGCCAGACGTGTGTGGCCCAAGGCGCAGTCGTCGGAAGGCCGATCGACGCGTCGTGAAGGCGCTCGATGTATCGAACGGCCGCAACGTCACGACGTCGTGTCATCTCGTGCAGCGTTCGCAGTTTCACGCGGAGCGCGCCTGCGTTGATCGTGTCCAGGCGCCTGTTGAACCCGCCGCGATCATGGTGGTACTTCTCGGTGGATGCGAGGTTTCTGGACCTGCGAACGCTGTCGGCGGCCTGATCGTCGCCGGTGACGACGATGCCCCCGTCGCCGATTCCGCCCAGGTTCTTGCTCGGATAGAAGCTGAAAGCGGCGCAATCGCCGAGGGAACCCACCGGTGATGCGTCGACCGCCCCACCGTGGGCCTGGCACGCGTCTTCGAAGAGCAAGAGGGACCGCCGCGTGCACAGCTCCTTCAGCGCCGTCATGTCGGCGGGATGACCGTAGAGGTGGACGGCCATGATGGCGCTCGTGTCGGGCGTGATGGCTTGCTCGGCTAGCGCGGGGTCGAGGGTACGGGTGTCGGGGTCGACGTCGACGAGCACCGGCGTCGCGCCGCAGACTTCGATGGGCCGAACGGTCGAATAGAACGTGTTGGCGGGCACGATGACTTCGTCACCCGGTCCGATGTCGAAGGCCCGCAGCATCAGTTCGAGTGCGGAGAACCCGGAGTCGACACCGACAGCGTGGGTCGTTCCGCACAACGCGGCGAACTCCTCCTCGAAGCGTTCGACGTCCTCACCGAGGATGAAGTCCCCGCGTTCGAGGACCTTGCCGACCGCCGCGTCGATGTCGGCCTTGTGGTGCTCGTAGTCCGCAGCCAGGTCGACCAGTGGCAGGCGGGTGTCGCGGTGTTCGCCGACCCGCTCGCGAAGATCGATCACACCTTCGTCGACGACGACCTCGGCGCTCGAATGAGGTGTGCTCATCGCCGCGCCGATGCTCGTGCGAAAGGTTCTAGATCGCGGTGCCCGTTGGATGGCTCGGGCATGGGATCTACGGACGGATCGACCATCTGTTGGGGCCTTCCCCCGCTGCGAAGCGATCGCTGCAACGCTTCGATGATCGCGACGATCCGGAGACCGCTGTTTCCGTCGGTCAGCGGCGTCGTGCGGTCGCGAACGCAGTCGAGGAAATGCTCGGCCTGTACTCGCAGCGGCTCGTGGTAGTCGATGAAAGGAGCGACGATGTCGCCATAGCGGTAGTTGAACTGGAATTCGCCGAAGGTGTCGGGGGTCTTCAACGCTTCGACTCCCTTGTCGAACACCTTCAG
Source organism: Acidimicrobiales bacterium (assembly GCA_965216815.1). Taxonomy (GTDB): domain Bacteria; phylum Actinomycetota; class Acidimicrobiia; order Acidimicrobiales; family SHLQ01; genus JADFOM01. The sequence continues at coordinate 2,911,206 of OZ244202.1, forward strand.
CTTCTCGTTGGGCTCGACGTCGTCGTAGATCACCATCTTCTCGCTGCCGACGACGGTCAACCGGCGGGTCTTGGAGGGGTCGAGCCAGCTGAGCCGGACGTGGGCTAGGGTCCTCTCGGCGAACCTCAGCGTGAGGTACGCGACATCTTCGACGTCGCTGTGGACACAGGCGACAGCCTCACCGGCCACCTGTTCGGGCATCTGCTCGAGCAGATACAGGAGGATCGATATGTCGTGGGGAGCGAGGTCCCACACGACGTTCAGCTTCTGGTACTTGCCGAGTCCGACGCGCACGGCGTCGATGTAGTGGACGTCTCCGAGTATCCCCTCGTCCATCATCGACTTGAGCGCACGAACCGCAGGGTTGTACTCGAACGTGTGCCCGACCATGAGCACACGCTCGTGGCTCTCCGCTACGGCGATCAGGTTTCGTGCGTCGATGGCCGAGGTGGTCATCGGCTTCTCGATGAGCACGTCGAGTCCCTGTCGCATGCATTCGGTGGCGATCGTGCAATGGGTGTGCGGCGGGGTGCAGATGACGACGGCGTCGAGGTCGAGCGAGAAGAGGTCGGTGTAGTCGTCGGTTGCCAACTCTATCTGTGGGTGGCGCGTTCGGATCCTGTCGAGCTCGGCGGGGTTGATGTCGGCGACGGCGACGACCTCGCTGTCCGGTATCTCGACGAAGTTGCGGATGACGTTCGGTCCCCAGTAGCCCGAGCCGATCGCACCGATGCGGACACGTGCCATGATCAACCTGCTCCTTCGCTCGAAGCGACTATCGGCAAGGTCCGAAGAAGGATCTTCAGGTCGAACCACATCGTTTGCTGCTCGAGGTAGGCGACGTCGAGATCGACCATCTGTTGAAACGTGAGCGAGCTTCGACCGTTCACCTGCCACCAACCGGTCAGCCCGACCGGGCCGGCCAAGCGGCGCAGATCGTCGTCTCGGTACTTCTCGACCTCGTACTCGAGTGGGGGCCGGGGTCCGACGAGGCTCATGTCGCCGCGGAGCACATTCCAGAGCTGGGGGATCTCGTCGAGGCTGTACTTCCTGAGAAGGCGGCCGAGTCTCGTTATGCGCGCGTCGCTTGTGAGCTTGTACGAGTCGCCTGCAGAGGGATGGAGCTTGGTGATCGCTTCCTCGTCGCCACCGATGTAGGCGGCCAGGTACTTCTCGTGCACGTCGGTCGCAGCCCCGTCGTGCATCGTGCGGATCTTGTAGAGAGTGAAGCGACGAAGCTCCCAAACCCGGTCGCGTTTGACCAGACGTGTCCCGACCCGCTCCTGTGCGAACAGGCCGGGGCCGCTCGAGTCGAGCCGGACCAGAAGTACGAGCAGACCGGTGAGGGGAAGCAGTATCGGCGAGAGGGCGAGTACGACGACGACGTCGAGCGTTCGTTTTGCCCGGTAGTAGCCGAGCCCCTTACGCAAGGGCGATCGGTGCGGTGGGTTGCCCATGCGCGCCGATTTCGTGTGCGCGTCCGTGTCGAAGCAATCGATCGACGCCACGTCCGCCTCGAGCCTGCCCGCGCTCGTCACAGCTCCGCCTTCCTCCCCAGCATCAGACTCCCCAGCTTCGATCTACGGTGACCCGGCGTGGTCTCAGCAGGCCGCATGGTGACCGACCGTGACATCCTGGCGAAACCCTACACGCGTATGTCGTGTGGGGAAATACGAAATTTACCCAACATTAAGTCAACTATTGGAAAAACCGCGAAAAGCGGTCAGTCGACCACGCCTCGCGCGGAGAGTGCTTGCAGGATGGCACCGGCCATTTCCTCGGGTGACGCGGTGGCCGCGTCGAGGTGCACCTCGGTATCGCGAGGTGATTCGAACCCACCGCCTGCGTGCCGACCCGACAAGCGCTTGGCGAGCCGACCGACACCGCGGCGTAGACGCTTGCGCAGGGGGCGACGGCTGCCGCGGCGTCGCCGGCGTTGTTCCGCGATCTCGAGCGGGAGGTCGAACCAGACCTCGATGAACCCGTCTCCGACCCGTTCACGCGCGCGCTGGCGGACTTCGCGGCGTGCGCTGACGGTCACGCAGATGACGATCCCGCCGTGGCGTACGATCTCGGCGGCGACGAAGGCCTTGCGCATCAGCTTCGGCTCGCTCGATCGCTCACCGGCGGCCTTCGCCAGCTCCGGCACAGTGTCGAGCACCGTCACCACACGTCCCAACTCGCCGAGTCGGTCGACGACCAGCGCCGTCGCCGTCGATTTGCCGGCCCCACTGCGTCCCGTGAGCCAGACGCACGCTCCCGGCCGGCCGTCGAACCGAGCGTCGTTCATGGGCTTCCTCGGTCGGCTACGACGACACGGCGGGCCGAAGGCGTTTCGCCGAAGCGTCGCCGTAGAGCCTGGGCCGCCGAGTAGCCGGTCGCGCTGACGAGGTGGCCGGGGACCCGCGCCCAGCGAGACGCTGACGGCAGCGGGGAACGGTCGATCGGCATGGCTTCGTAGCCGAGCTCGCTCATGCCTCGGCCACACGCAGACTGGACAAACCATGCGTCCGACGTTGAGAGATCGGATCGATGTCTGCCGACAGAGGTGGTCAATAGCGGTGGACCGGAGGCCGGATGCGGGTCGAGTCCGAGAAAGGCCGAGACCTCTGCCAACGTCTCGGCCGTGTCGGCGACGAGGTCCTCGTACCTGACGACGAGGTAGCGGCCAACGAAGCCGAGGCCGTTCTTCCGGGCCCAGCGTGTCGAACGCCGCCATTGAGCGACGGAGGTTCCGACGTCGCGCCGGCTCGATCGTCGGTGGGACCGCACCGACGCGAAACGGTCGCGCGGATCTCGCACGACATGGACCATCCTGGCAGCCGGGTAGGCGGTGAGGATTCGGGTGGCGTGAGCCTCGGCGCCTAGGGACTTGTCGCCCCAATGGTGCGCGGACCGTCGAAGCATCAGATCATGTTGAAGATGCGCAAAGAGCATGTCGTAGGTCGCGTTCCCGCGAAACTGCTCGGCTATGGCGGGCGGGTCGATGTCGAAGACGCGCATGCGGCGATCGATCGACATCGCCTCGAGGCAGCGCAGGAGACTCTGCCGGTCGCCGAGGTCGCCGAAACGCCCATCGTAGTATGTCCAGAAGTCAGTTCTGCGGGTCAGCGATACGGCTGGGTGGCACTCGAGGATCTCTCCGAGAAGGCCGATGCCGGAACGGTCGATGCCGGCGAGAAATATCGATGGCGCATCCCGTATTTCCATAGCATCACGCTACTTCTTGTGTCGGCTCAACGGTATGGTCGAGGTCGATGAACGAGGAGCGGAGCCGAGCGCGGCGCCGATTGGGGCGGCTCATCATCCTGGTCGGTGCACTCGTGGGCTCGCTGGTCGGTTTCGTGGTCGCGTCGTCCGATCCGACCTACCGCTCGGTGGGCGCCTACCTCGTTCAGGCGTCGCCCGCCACCGAGTCCGACCAGGTGCGGGCGACGTCGGCGCTCGTGGCGACCGACGAGGTCATCGCAACCTACGCGGGAATAGCGCGTAGCGAGACGATCGCAACGGCAACCAGGTCGATCCTGGGCGACGAGACAGCACGCGGCATCGAGTTGGTCGGTGAGATCCGGCCAGGGACCAACATCATCGAGGTCGGGGCCCGCGGAGGCGATCCGACCCGGGTCGAGGCGATGGCAGATGCGGCCGTGTTCAGCACGAATGCGTATGTCGAGGGACTCGACGACGTGTTCGAGCTGGTGACCCTCGACGAACCGGGCGATGCCCGGTCGTTGTCTTCGACACCCCCCGTCGTCGGCGGCATGTTGGGTGCGGTCATCGCGGCTTCGTTGACATGGGCGGGGTGGACCGTGTTCCAACGCAGTCGCGGTGAAAACGGGCCTCCGAGGCCGCATCGCATCATCGACAGCGGGTCGGGTGCATTCAACCGCCGGTACTTCGTGCATCGCCTGCGCGAGGAACGCGCCCGTAGCCGATTCGAGGGCCGCCAATTCTGTGTTGCCGTTCTCCACGTCGACCGGGTGGGCAGCCCCGATCTCGTCGAGCCGGCCACACTCAGCAATGCCGATCTCGCGTCGCTGCACAGCGACCTACGAGAGACGGCTGCACCCCACGATGTGCTTGCGTACCTCGGCGACTCCAGGTTCGCTGCCATACTGCCCTACAGCAACACCGTCGAGGCCCGATCGATGCTCGGACGCTGGCGGTCGACCACCGCCAGCCGGCTGCGCCGCCGCCAGTACCCGGGCGAGGTCATCGTGCGCGGTGGCGTCTGTGAGTGCGACGCACTCGACTGTGTCGGCGACCCCGAGGCAGAGAACCTCGTCGGCGAGATGGGATAGGCGTGGGCCCCCAGGAGCAGGTCGCAGCCGGCTCGGCGGAGATGCTCTCCATAGCCAAGGGTGCCGGGTTCATCGGCGCCGGCCGCATCTTCTCCTACATCGTGCGATTCGCAATGGCGGTGTTGTTGGCGCGCTGGCTCGGACCGTCGGACTACGGGCTGTACATCCTCGCGGTGAGCATCGCATTCGCCGCCTCGGGCTTGTCGTCGCTGGGCCTTCACACAGCCATGGAGAGATTCGTTGCGGTGAGCGTCAGGCGCGACGACGTGGCGGGCTTGCACGGGGCCATGCAGGTCGCGTTCGTCGGGACCCTCCTGACCAGCGCCGGCCTTTCGCTCGCCCTGGTCGTGTGGGGAGACCCCATTGCCGACTCCCTGTTCGACGAGTCCGACCTCGGCGCGCTGCTGCACGTCTCGGCGGCCCTCACACCGCTGCTGGCGCTCCACACGCTGCTTCTCGCGATGACTCGGGGTTTCAAGCGGATGGACGTTGCCGCACTCGCCGACGACGTCGCCCAGCCGCTGGTCCGACTCGCCCTCCTCCTCGGCCTGGCAGCCGGCGGAATGACCGCGATGCGTGCAGGCGTGGCGCTGACCGGCTCATATCTCGTCGTCGTTGTAGGTCTGCTCGTGGTCATCCGTCGGATGCGCGGCCGTGTCGGCGTCGCGGCTGCACGACGGGACATCGCGGACATCGCCAGTTTCGCCTTCCCCTTCTGGTTCACGGGGATTCTGCGGATCATCAGAACTCGTCTGCAACCGCTGCTGCTGGGGATCTTCGGGGCCACTGTCGACGTCGGCGTGTTCAGCGTCGTCACAAGTGCGAACATGCTCGGCCGAGTCGCGAACCAGGCAATCCGAGTGGCACTTCGACCGACACTGGCCGAGCTGCACGACGTGGGAGACAGCGACGAGGTCGGGCGGCTCTACGCCACGACCACGCGTTGGACGTTGATGGTCAGCCTGCCGGTGTTGATCGGCATGGTCGCGGTGCCCGAGTCTCTGTTGGAACTGTTCGGATCGGGCTTCTCCGACGGGGCGACGCCGCTGGTAATCGCCGCCGGTGGCGAGGCGATCAACGCTTTCACCGGAATGTGTGGGCCGATCCTCGCCATGTCGAAGCACAACCGCATCAAACTGGTCAATGCGTTCGTTTGGATGGCGGTCTCGCTGATCGCGAGCGTGGTACTGATCCCGATATGGGGTGTGACAGGGGCTGCGATCGCCGGGGTGATCTCGACCGCTGCCATCAACCTTCTGCGCGTCGCGGAGATCTGGTGGCTGATGCGGGTTGTTCCGTGGGACCGAAGCACCGCGAAGCCGATCTTCGCGGCGATGGTCACCGGCGCTGTTGCCGCGGTTGCGGTGACTCAGCTGCCGGCCCGGCTCGGGCTCGGTGCACTGGCGTTGTTCGGGCTCGGCGTCGCAGTTGTGTTCGCAGCGGTCGTCCTCATGATCGGCCTCGAATCCGACGATCGGCTCATCGCCGACCGCCTGCTGCGGAGAATCCGCCGGAAGTAGGAACGCACTGTCATAACCCTCAACTCGAGGTTGAGGCCCAGAGCCTGGTCAGCCGCGGCGTGCGTCGGCGCCTGCGGCGCGGCGTTCGCGGAGGCGGAGTCCGCGGCTGTATTCGAGCGGATCGAAGTCCGGTGGGTCCGCGGGGATGGAGACGGGCTCGACCAGCTTCTGGCCGAGGTAGAACTCGGCGATGAGTGGACGGTCGAGTATGTCGCTCGCGCAGAACACACCGCCGCTGACCGCCCCTGCGACACCGTGGCCACCGACGGTGTTCGCACCGACCACCCAGAGCCCGTCGATCTCGGTTCGATACCGGGGTCGGTTCTCTCCTATCTGATCGGGACTGTGCTGGTAGCCGTAGCTGGTGCCCCCGGAGCTGTGCGTGTACCGCTCGTGTGAGAGCGTCGTTGCGGTCTCGACGTGGACGATGTGGTCACGCAACGGGCCGAGGACCGACTCGGCGGCATCGACCAACGCTTCTGTGATCTCCTGCTTCTTCTGGCGATAGGTGTCATTGCGCCGGTATGAGCCGCCATCGGCGGGGCCGGCTTCCACTCCCCAGTACTCGTGGCCCCGCGGTGCGAGGGTCATGATCTGGAGGTTCGTCTGTCCGGCCGGGCAAAGAGCAGCGTTTTCGGGGTCCTTGCGGGATGCGAGGGCGATGTAGGCGAACGGGAGCTGATCGTCGGGCAGGCGGCCGTCGTCGAGTGCCTCGTACAGCGCGTCGGTGCTGTAGTCGGGGAACACGAAGTAGTTGGTGTTCGGGCCGTCGAGAACCTTGTCGACGACGAGGTAGGTGCAGATCAGGCCAAGGGTCATCTTTGCTTCGTTGGCCCATCGAAGCGTGCCGGGCGCGATCTCGTCGGAGCCGACCAGATCTGTGATCGTGCGGCGGTAGTCGGCGTTGCTCACGACGATCGGAGCCTCGATCGAGTGACCGTTGTCGAGAACGACGCCGGTTGCGATGCCATCGTCGATCGTGATCCGTTCGACCGGCGCCAGCGCACGCACCTCGCCCCCGCATGCCTCGATCACCTGAATGAGGCGAGCCGCGATCATCTGGCCACCACCAGAGGGATAGTACGCGCCCCCCATGTAGTGCCCGACGAGACCGGCGTGCACGACGACGGCTGTCTCAGACGGTGCCCCCGCGTAGAGGCCCGACCAATGGTCGAGTACCGCGGTCGCTTTCGGCGATAGCTCGCATTCCGCGAACAGCTCCGCGAGGGGCCGCACCGCCCAGCGGTCGAACGTGGGGCGATCCTCGCCGAACATCAGGCGGCTCTCGTCGGCGACCGTGCGCAGAACGCCGAGGCAGCGGCCGATGCCGGCACGGTCGTTCGGGAACAGCTCGGCGAGCCGCTCCTCATACTCTTCCCAGCTCGCGGGAACCCGAAACGTGAAATCCGGAAATACCAGCGTGTCGAACCCGTCGCGATCCATGGGCAGGAACTCGAGCCGTTCGCCGATGCCCAGACCGTCCAACACCTGGGTGAACAGCTCGCCAGGTCCGCATTCACCGATGTAGTGAACGCCGACGTCGAACTCGTACCAGTCGTCGCCGTGGTGGCGCCGAAAGACCTGCGTGTTGCCGCCCGCGACATCGTGGCGTTCGAGCACGAGCACACGCTTACCAGCGCCTGCTAGGCATGCCGCAGACGTCAGACCTCCGGCACCAGAGCCGACCACGACGGCGTCCCAATGCTCAGGTTCAGCGTGTTCGGTTCGTCCTGTCATCTGAGACTTGGAACATTAGATGATGAGACCAGCTGTGGGAACCGAAACGCACGCCGCACCGCCGGCGCCCCAAACGGAACGCCGACGGTGACGATGCGCGATTACAGCTTCGAGTTTGCGTCCTCGTCGCAGTGACCGGGCCCTATGAGCCCCTCGTTGTAGTTCGCAAACAGGCTGGCAACAGGGCCGAGTAAGCGGCGCACGTCACGTGCGGTGCGTCCACGCGAACCCGGATCGTAGGTATCGAGCAGGTATTCGGCGTACTCGATGTATGTCGGATACGAGCCGGGATAGGCGAGCGCCGACGGGTCGGCGCCGTTCAGAATGTTCAGCTTGGCTGCGATGTATTGGTGGGCCAGCTGCATCCAGGGATCGCCACCGGTCGGCGTAGCCATGATCTGGTAGTAGGTCAGGCCGGTGTCGCCGTAGGGGAACAGCTCTCCTGCGCCCCCTGGTCCCAGTTCGTACCAGGTGTCGTCCTCGGGTGGACCGTTGCCGTTGTGCGCGGCCCAGAATTGAGGATTGTGTGTCTTCCAGTAGCCCTGGGTAAGCGTGCAACCCTTACCGCACTCGACGTTCACGGTGACAGTGTCTTCTGCGTACGTCAGCTCTACCTGTTGGTCGTTGACGATGACGGCCTTGTTGTAGATGAGGTTCGCGCCGCACACCAGGTTGTGAGCACCGAGCGGTGTCGTGTGCGTGAACATTGCAGGAAGCGCCCCGACCGATGCCGACCCGAGGTGTACGTCGGGATCTGGCGCTACGTCGTAGACGTCGACCGTCGCGTCGACGAAGGTGACGTGTGCCGATGCGAAGTCAACGGCCTTGGCGTCGCTGCTCACCGACCTGTCTTGACCCGAGGGATCGGGTTTGTACGTAGCGGTTGCAGTGTTGTTCCCCGCAGCATCCGAGGTGGCAGCGGCCACGTAGGTGCACTCGCCGCTCGACTGTGCGGCGACCGTAATCTGCGTGTCGCCTGGTCCGTCACCGCAGTCGATCGCGACCGCGACGTCGGCGCCGCCGAGCGTGAGCGAATCGGTGACGGTGAAGTCCAGCGCGTCTGGCGCCGGGTTGTTGACCGTGATGACACCGGATACTGCCCAATTTGAGTCAACGTACGCCGGGTCGGCGAGTGTCGCCGTGATCTTCCACACGAGATCGTAGTGTTGCCCCTGGGCGAGGCGCAGGCCATCGGGACCGATCGGGACGCCGTCGGCGTCTACGCCGGTCTTGGTCAACGCCCACAGGTACTTGCGTGTGAAGCTCGTTGCGACGGTCTTGTCGACCGTCGGTGCCAGGCAGTTGACAGTGGCGGTGGCTGTGTCGGTAATGGCGGATGAATCCGACGGTGTCACCGTGACAGTGTTGACGTTCTCCCCGCAACTTGCAGGCTCCGGCAAAGATCCCACGCCGCTTTCCCAATTCTCGGTGATGGTGAACGTTTCGAAGAGCCGGTCGCTCACAACGGCTGAGTTGTCGGTGACATTGGTTGGAGCGACTCGGCCGAAGTTAACGTCCGCGATGCCCGTAAACGTCAGATCCGCGAAGGCTGCGGTGGCCGTGTTGATGCGCGAAGCGTTATCGGGAAGGTCGGTCTCATAGCTGCATTGGACTTGACTCTCGGCCGGTATCGTGACGATGTTGTCACCGTCGCAGTCGACGGTCGCGTCGATGCCAGCGGTGATCTGGTCGGTGACCACCACATCCTCTGCGTCCATCGGCGCTGGGTTGCTGACCGTGATCGTTCCTGAGACTCGGTGACCGGTGTCGATCGGGTCTGACTTGGTGACCGAGATCTTCCACTCGAGATGTACGGGTGCCCCGTCGATTACATCGACCGAACCCTCTTCGACGAAGTCTCCATCGTCGATCGAAACGAGCTTCGACACCTGCCAGTTGAAGTCTCGATCGAATGCAGGTATCGCGGTTTTCGCGACGTCCAGGATGTAGCAGGTCACCTCGACGTTCGCGGTGGCCTCATCGCCGGTCTCGGTGATCTTCGCCGTGTTCGTGACGTCGATGGTGTGAACACCGTCGGTGTATTCGTCGAGGTCGGACGGGCAGGTGAAATCGGTCGTGTACTCGAATGCATCGTGTTGGTCGAACGTCACCATGCCGAGGTCCTGATCGTTACCCGGGTCGCCATAGTCGTCGGTGACGGTGACGGTGTCGGGGCCAGTGGTCGCCGCCGTGTAATCGTCGACTGCGATGTCGGCGGTCCCGCGGTAAACGACCGTGGTCAGGCTGTCGATCGTGATCTCGCCGACCGCGAGGTTTGTTCCCGCTTGCACCTCGTCGAGGTCGAGCTGGTAGTCGCACGTGGTCGTCGTACCCGCCTCGACGATCACGGTGGGGTCGCAGTCGATGAGGGTTGCCTCCTGGCCATCGAAGACGTCGCTGAGTGAGACGGTCAGATCCTCGGCTGGATCGCCTGTGAGCGTGATGGTTCCGCTCACGGTTACGCTGCTCGGTGGGCCGAGGGTCGGGTCGGCGTCGACCGAAAATGGATGATCCTGGATGGTTTCGCCGGCCCAAGCCTCGTAGGTGCCATCTTCGGTCTTTGTCAGATCCCACTCGATGTTCTGCTGGAACGTTCCTTCGATGTCCTTTGACACACCCAGGACGGGGTATTTTTTCACCTTCCACTCTTCGAAACCGCCGTCGGTCTGATAGGCGGAATCCTCGTAACCACCCCAAGCTGAATAGAGCACGAGATACTCATCGCAGGCGGTCGATCCGTAGAAGCAATCACCTGCAAGATCTTCGTCGACGGCCACTAGGTACCTGAGGTCGCCGCGGCCGGATCCCTGATTCACGTCGTTGATCAGAATTGCGCCCTCGAAGTCGTAGACAAGTGTCGCGTTCGTGCCGAAGTCGTAACCACTGAGGTTCGGATCGTCGGTTACATACAGTTCAAATTCATCGAGTGAGATCTTGGAAGTGTTGTCGCTGTCATTTATGTCAGCGAAGAACTCCCAGTAGGTTTGCCCGTCGATCGTGACCATGGGTATGTCCGAGAGCAGGATCGAATGGGTGAAGTTGCCTCCTTTGGTATCGAACTCACGCGTGCCGTCGGTGTTGTAGCCCGACTCGGTCGGGGAACCGTCGACACGAACAAAGGAGTCGAATACGCCCGATCCAGCGGACCCGAAGCTCGCGTTGTCGTCGCCGATGTACTGCACGATTGACCCGTCGTCGAGAGTCTGCTCGGCAAACCCTGTCCTGTCGGCGACCTCAATGTTGACCTCGTGGTTGTCCGCGCCTGCGAATGCAACCGTGAACACGATCGCGGCGCCGACGACCGACGCAGCGACGCCACCGATGGTCGCACGTCGCTGTCGGCGCTTTCGCAGCATGGCGAGGCGCCGCCCCATGCGGGTGCCTTCGGCCTTGCGCTTGTGCTCCACCCGCTCGATCGCTTCGCGGCGACCCATTCGTGTCATGTGCACCGGACGTTCTGTCGGCCCGTGCTCGCCCATCACAACCACCCCCAACCGACTCAGCGCCGGCCCATCGTTGAATCGGGGGATTACGAACATGGCATCAAGTCCGCCGAAGCAGATTCCCCACGATCCACCTATTTGCTGGTGGGGGAACTTAGGGGAGCGGCGCAAACGCGTCAAGTGAACTTTGGTTGCCTTCTCTACACGGAGTGCGTATGAACCGAGCACAACCCTCAACCAGAACTCGAGGCTTGCCCGCATTGCCTTCCACAACATGAAGATGTTGTCAGGGCAATGCAGAGTGATTCCACACTCCGACGATGACGGAGAGTGAGGTTGGCGCTAGGCTCGCTCGAGGCGAGGGTTGTTCCGTCACATCTGAGATGGGGGAGGTGCCGCTCAGGCGCGCATGGAGCTGAAGAACTACTTTGGGTTGATCAAGCGACGGTGGAGGCTCGTGCTTCTGGTCGCGCTGGTGGCGGTCGTCGCCAGCCTGTTCCTGACCGGTGGACAGTCGGCCGAGTACGACTCGGCCGGCACCTACCTGATCAAGCCCCGAGCCGATGAGCCGGGCGAGGCCGTGCGCGCGACCGACGCACTCAACCGGGGCGTGGAGATCAACTCGACCTACGCTCGCATCGCCCGTAGCGACGTTGTCGAATCTCGCGCCAAAGAGATCGTACGCTCGGCCGGGCTTCCCACCTCACAACTTCGAATTCGCGCGCGCGTCCTTCCGGGAACGAACCTGCTCGAAATCGGCGCGACCGGTCCCGATCCCGAGTCGGTGGCCGCATACGCTGCGGCGGTCGGCGCGGAGACGAGTGCCTACCTCGACGAGCTCGAAGAGGTGTACACCCTTCAGGAAGTCGATCCGCCCGAGGTCCCCGACGACGCCAGGCCCACGCGCACGGCGTTAACGGTCGCCCTCGCAGCGGTGATGGGGGCACTGGCGGGCAGCGGGCTGGTGTTCGTGGCCGAGTATCTGCGAGAGGACGCAGCGCCCAACGAGATGAACATCCGCGACACGGTGACCGGTGCCTATTCCGGGGACTTCTTCCGCATGCGCTACCACCAGGAGTTGAGCCGATGCAACATCCCCGACGATCGCCGCTGTCGCGAGGAAACAGGTAGGGGCCGACGCCAGAGCTCGAAGGGGATCGTGTCGATCGGGGTAATGACCGTCGGAGGGAGTCGGCGGGGTTCCAATGGCCAGGATCGTGGACCGCGTCCGATAGATCTGCGCGACGCTGCGAACGCCATGATGCCTCGATTGCGCGACCACGATGTGCTCGCGTACCTGGGTGACGACCGGTTCGCGGTGATGTTCCCCGACATGCCGCTCGACAAGGCGACAAAGGTCCTCGACTCCTGGAGCCGTGGTGTCGCCGATTCCACTACCGGGTCACGCCTCGGACTGCGCACGAAGGTATCGGTTTGTGAATGCAGCGCAGCCGGGCTAATCGGTGACGACGAGACCGTGCGGGTCGCCGATGCGATCTGAGATTGAAGCCGGTGAAGGCCCTGTCTACGTCGGCGGACTCGATCGCTCGGGGAAGACAACGCTGAGCGCGTTCCTAAGCTCGCATCCACGCATCAACATTCCCAATGTCGGCTCGAACATGTGGACCTACTTCTACAACGGATTCGGGGACCTGGCCGACGACTCCAACCTGGACCGATGCCTGAACGCGATGCTCACCTACAAGCACGTCCGGTTCCTCGACCCCGACGAGAACCGCATCAGGTGCGAGTTCGCGCAAGGAGACCGCAGCTATGCCCGGCTGTTCTCGCTGTTCCTTCGACACCACGCCCAGACAGCACACAAGGCGCGCTGGGGCGCACAGACCGGCCTCATCGAACGATATGCCGACCTCCTCTTCGACGCCTACGAGGGTCTGACGATCGTCCACATGCTTCGAGACCCTCGCGACCGCTATGCGGAATCGCTGCGGAAGTGGCCTGACGGCAAGGGGCGTGCTGGGGGCGCCACGGCCCGGTGGCTCTACTCGACCCGGCTGGCCGAGCAACACGTGCAGCGCTATCCGGGTCGGTATCTGATCGTGAGGTTCGAGGATCTCGTCGTCGCCCCCGAGGAAACCGTGCGGACGGTGTGCACTGCCATCGGCGAGGATTTCGACCCGTCGATGATGTCGATGTCGGCAGCGCCCAAGCTCGCAGCTCGTATCGGGCTGGGCGAGGAGGGCCCGCTTCTAGATGAGGGTCACATCGGTCTCTATGAGGACGCGGTTCCCGAAGCGGAGCTCGCTTACATGCAGCTGCACGCCGGCAAGTGCATGCGCAGGCACGGCTATGCACCGACCGAGCTCGAGCTAGACATGCGCGATCGAGCTCGATTCGTCGGAGTCGACTGGCCGAACCAGACGGCTCGCCTGCTCGCTTGGCGAGGCGTCGAGGAGGCGCAACAGCGGTTTCCGCGTCGGTTCAGGCGGAGGCCCCGACCACGCATGATCGTCGAACGCGCATGACAGCCCTGCACACGACCCAGCGTTTGTCCGACTCGGCCGACGTGCTCCGTGCCGTCGGGTCTCGGTGGGTGCTGCCGGGAGCGGCGGTGGTCGTGGGGCTCATGGTCGCCGTGCTGGTCGATCGCGGGCTCTGGTTCGGGGTCATCGCGCTCGCCTTTGCAGTGCCGGGCTTCGTGCTCGTGCATCGGGCACCGCTGGCGTCGCTCGGCGTCTGGTTGCTCGTTGCTCCCTTCGTGCTCCAGACCGGCGGCTCCGTCCGCTACGCGTACCAGGTCGTGCACCGACTGCTGCCGGTGGCGATCCTCCTCGCGCTCGCGCTGTCGCACGTCGTCGGCACCCGCACGCGACGCCTGGGACGCCTCGGTTGGCCCGAGTCGTTCATGGCGGCGTACGTAGCAGCCTCTGTCATCTCTGTGATCTACACCTCGGCCGACGTATCGGCTTCGCTGATCGACCTCTACGACCGCGTCGCCATACCGATGCTGCTCTACGTGATCGTTCGCCTCGTGGGTCCCGATGGATCGAGCATCCGTCGTGCAGCGCCGCTGCTGGCATTCCTGCTGGTCACCCAGACTGTCATCGGCGCGCTGTCCTGGGCGATTCCGGGCATCCTGCCGTCCGACTGGCTCGGTCGGGTCGGGTCTCGCACGACCGGGTCGCTGCAGTCGCCGAGCGTCTACGGAGTCGCAGTACTCACAGCTGGTGTCCTTCTCCTGCATCTCGCGGCCACCGAGCGCCGTCGATCGAGACGAACCGCCTACGTCGTGCTCTACGCGATCGCTCTGGTGATGGCCACCGTGACATTCTCGCGAGGTGTTTGGCTGGCCCTCGGGGTCGTGTTGCTCGCGGCGATGGTGCATCGAACCTTGAGCCGACGGGTCATGGTCGCCGCCCTCCCCATCCTCGTCGTGCTCGGAGCGACAGGGGTCATCGGCGGTCAGATCGACACCATCCAGGAGCGTTTTGGTTCCGAGGAGACCGCTCTCGATCGTCTACCGCTGGCCTTGGCGTCTATAGACATGTTCCGAGCGAAGCCGGTTGCAGGGTGGGGCTTCGACAACTTCGACCGGTTCGACCGGCAGTTCCAGCGCGAGGTCGCCGGGTTCGTTCCGGAAAAGGATCACTCCTCTCACAACCTCTACCTCACGCTTCTCGCCGAGCAGGGGATAGTCGGACTCACGTTCTACCTCGCTCCGGTCGTGTGGTGGGCGGTGCTGAGTGTGCGGCGCTGGAAGCGGTTCCCCGCCGGCGGTCGCATCGTCGATCGTCGACTGCTGATCGTTCTGTGGGGCATCCTCGGCGCTCACGGGATGGTCAACATGTTCTCCAACATGCGCGTCGTCTACGGACTCGGGTTGTGGTGGATGACCCTCGCACTCATCGCCGTGGTCGTAGACGACAGAGCCGCTGGGGGGCGTGGGTCGGACGCGCTCGTGAGCTCGGTGGTCGGCAAGTGAGCTCTGTGGGTGCGTCTCATTGGGTTCGTCTGCTCGATTCGAGATCGCTTCGACGGGTCGGCGCTTCCAAGTTCGGTAGAGCGTTGCTCGCGAGCTCGGCCTATCGCCGTGCCGATCTCGCAAGGCGCTCGGCCGCTACGCGCTATCGTCTGGTCCGTCGCCCTGGGCGGTTCGACACGGTCGAAAGGTTCGTGGTGTTCCTGGGGCCGGTCAAGAGCGGTGGATCTCTCACCGGAGCCCTTCTGGACGCCCACCCATCGGCGCTGGTTTCAGACGAGGTGGACGTTCTGAGATACGCCGAATGCGGTTTCGAGCGCGACCAGATCCTCGATCTCGTGGCACGTGGGTCACAGCGCGAAGCCGACAAGGGGCGGGTCACGGCCCGCCGCCTCGGTGGCTATTCGCTCGCGGTGCCCGGTGGGTCACAGGGAAGAGCGACGACGGTTCGTCTCATGGGTGACACACGAGCCGGTCCCACCACCCGCCGACTCGGTGATGATCCCTCGTTGCTCGACCTGCTCGCGCGCACCCTGGCACCCGTCCCGCTCTCGTTCGTTCAGGTCGTCAGGAACCCGTTCGATCCGATCGCAGCGATGCGTATGCGCGGTCGTAGGACCGAAGCCGATGCGATCGAAGACTTCGCCGGACAATGCCGGCGGCTCTGCCTCCTGCGTTCGGTAATCGGGCCGGACAACGTCGAGGTCGTCCGTTACGAGAACCTCGTTGCAGAGCCGGCTGCGGAACTCAGTCGGCTCTGCGCGGCGCTGGGTCTCGATCTCGCTCGCGCTCACATCGATGCAGCTGCGAAGGTCGTAGTAGGCGACCGCGAACGTGAACGCGACCGCGTCGAATGGAGCAACTCGGCGATCGACACCGTCGACCAGCTCGTCGCCGAGACCCCGTTCCTAGAGGACTACCGATGATCGTCGAGCTCGCAGGCGCGCCGGGCTCGGGAAAGACGACGCTGCTGCCCGAGGTGGCGGCCGGCGTCGGCGACGCCGGCTTTCATGCTTCGACGATCGAGGAGCTGGCGCCGGTGCTCGCTTCGCGGACGGCGCTCGGCAAGGTCGTCGCAACGGTCGTGCCGGCCGCCGGCTTGCGGCGGCGCGGGTTGTGGGCCGTCTATCGTGCTCTGCGGCTCTGGCACGCGGTGCGGTTCGCCATTTCGAACCGATCCCTGGTCGGCGCGGTGGCGCGATCTCAACGGGGCCGACCCGCACGGGCCGAAGTGCGCGAACGGCGGGTGCTCCACTGGTACGTGCGGGCGATGGGGGCGAGGCGTCTGGCCGACGTCTACACCAACGACGATGAGGCCGTGATATTCGACGAGGGACTGACCCACCGGGTCGTGCAGCTGTTCACGTCTGCGGTCGAGTCAGCCGACGACGATGCCGTCGCCGGTTACATCGCCCGCCTGCCGGTACCGGATCTGCTGGTGTTCGTCAGCGCCCCTCAAGCATTGTGCAAGCGTCGCGTGGTCGATCGGGGGCTCTGGGAGCGCTTCGACCACAAGCCCGAACGCCAAGCTGTCGAGGAGGTCGAAGCCTTCGTGGGACACGCCTGGAAGGCAGTCGATCGGGCGGTTCGCGACGCGAAGGTCCTCGACTGGCCGGTGGCCACGATCGACAACTCGACGACGGGGGCCGGCGAGTCTCGGGAGGTCGTGGCGCGCCGACTTGCCGGACGCAGCGCCACCACGGTCGGCGAACGCCTGCCGCGGCTCACAATCCCCACGCGCAGCCTTGCCATCGACTGGCTTCGGAGTCGTCGGCACGAGCCCTCGATTTCACGAGAGGAGGTCGAGCGCGTTCTCACCGGGTACGCGTTGCGACCCACCGCAGCGCCGACGACCCTGTCGATGCGTTGGCGAAACGCTCTCGTCCACGTCGAGACATCCCTCGGACCGATGGTCGTGAAGCGTTATCGCGACACGAGCTCGCCCGACACCGTCATCCACGAACACTCGATACTCGAGCACCTGCAGGATCGTGGCTTCCCCGCGGTACGTGTCGTCCGGGGCTGTGCGGGGGAGACGCTGACGATGAAGGATGGCGGGCTCTACGCACTGTTCGTTTTCCAGGCGGGTCGCGGATACTCGGCTCGTTGGATGACTCGAGGTCGCCACCTGCGGCTGCTCGAGGGCGTCGGTCGATCGTTGGCGCGCTACCACCTTGCGGTCGAAGGAGTCGAACCACTGGGTGCACACCATCTGAGCGTGGCCGCCCATCCGGGCCGAGCCATCGCCGAATGGGAACGCGGCTACGCCGCCTTGGACCTCGACGCACGCGACGCAGGCGAAGAGCGAGCTCTGGCCTGGCTGAGGCGGGTCCGGGCGCGTTGGGAGGAAGACCTTGCGATCGCGGCTGCGGAGATCTCGGCCGCCGATCTGCCCAGGACCGTGATCCATGGGGACTTCGGCAGCCACAACCTCATCGTGCGCACCGATGGTGTGCCCGTCGTCCACGACTTCGAGCTGGCCCATTACGACTTTCGATTCACCGATCTCGTCATCGCCGCGCAACGTGTCCCGCGAGCCCTGCGCTCAGCGCTCGTCGAGGGGTATACGAGTGTGATCGACCTGTCGTCGGGCGAGCGCCAACTTCACGCTGCGCTCACCACCTATTACCTGCTAGGCGGCGCTCTGCGATCTCTCGAGCGCTACGCCGTCTTGGGAGGACGCGAACGCCTCGCGACAGCGCGGCGGCGCGTGGAGCGTGCGTTCGCCGGAACGGGAACGACGCTGTGAACAGGGCCGCGCGACCACGCGTTGCAATGGTCGTCCGCCTCTATCGACCCTGGGTAGGCGGCACCGAACGTCAAGCCGAGTCACTCGCCACCGCCCTTCACCGACGAGGTACCGAAGTGCTCGTGGTCACGGGCCGGTGGTTTCGCGGAACTCCCCGCCGAGAGATCATCGGGAACGTCGAGGTGAACCGAACACAGACCCTGTGGGAGTTCTTCGGCATCAAGGGACTCCGCACTCTGGGCGGGTACCTGTTCATGGCGTCGCTCGCTCTCTGGATGGTTCGCAATCGACACCGCTACGACGTTGTGCACATTCACGGCATGAACTACCACAGCGCCACAGCGGTGTGGGTGGCGCATCGCCTTGGGAAACCGACCGTCACGAAGATCGCCAACAGCGCCGAGGCGAGCGACCTCAACAAGATGCGGGGCAGCCGACAGCTCCGCGGCGCCCGCCACATGGTCGGTCAGGCTTTGCGCAGCGACCGATTCGTCGCACTCAACGAACTCGTAGCCAGCGACCTTCGCGACGAGGGGGTCGGTGAGGACCGAATCGTGTCGATTCCGAACGGCGTCGACCTGCCGAGGTCGATCCGCTGCCGGCCATGTGATCCGGCCCGCCTGAGCGTCGTCTACGTCGGCCGCCTACACGCTCAAAAGTGCCTCCATACTCTCGTCGAGGCCGTCGCACGGTGCGAGCAGCGGTCGCCGCGACAGGTCAAGGCCGTTCTGGTCGGCGACGGGCCGGCGCGTGTCGAACTGGAGCGCCAGACCTGCGACCTCGGCGTCGATGCTCTCGTCGAGTTCACGGGTCAGACCGACGATGTAGCGTCGGTGCTCGACGAATCGGACGTCTTCGTGCTTCCGTCATCCGTCGAGGGTCTGTCCAACGCTCTGCTCGAGGCGATGGCACGCGGTTTGCCCGCAGTCGTCTCCGACATCGCTGCCAACACCTCGGTGGTGACCGATAGCCTCGACGGCCGGCACTTCCCGCTCGGCGATGCTGAGACACTCGCCTCCTGCCTCCTCGAGCTCCAATCCGACGCTCCTCAACGTCGGCGGCTCGGAGCGGCTGCCAAACGCACGGTCGGGGACTCCTATTCGCTCGATTCCGTCGCGAGCGCGTATGAGGCGCTGTATGTGGACATTGGCGGTGATTCACGGTGACCGCGATGCCAGCATCTACAGAGCGACCTTCGGTGCTCGGTTTGATCGACCGGATGCTGCACGGCCTCGACGCCGAGGGCGTGCGTTATTGCCATTGGAAGAGCAACGAGGCCATCGAGCGGAGTCTTTCGGGTGACAATGACCTCGATCTCCTGGTCGCCCGTGCCGACGAGTCGCAGTTCAATGCGGTGCTCGACGACTTGGGCTTTCGAGCCGCGCGGCCGGGTAGTGAACGGCTGGTGCCCGGACTGGTCGACCACTTCGGGGTGGACCCCGAGACTGGCCGCATCGTCCACGTGCAGGCCCACTATCAGCTCGTATTCGGCGACGACATGACCAAGAACTTTCGCCTTCCAATCGAGGAGGAGTATCTCGACCGACGCTGTCGTATCGGACCGATCTACATCGCCGACGCGAGCCTGGAGTTGCTCGTATTCGTGCTCCGGATGGTGCTCAAGCATTGTCCAGTCGATGCGCAGGCTGCGCGCAAGGGCCGGCTGACCCCTTCGGAGCGAAGGGAGCTCGCCGACTTGGTGGAGCGAGCTGACGCGTCGACGGTCGAAGGTGCACGGCAAGCTCATGTCCCGATCGTCTCGAAGACTCTGTTCGCCGACTGCCTTCGAGCGATCGAAGCTGATGCCGGCCACTTGCGTAGGGCCTGGGCAGGGGAGCGGCTGATCCGTGCGCTGGCGCCACTGGGTCGGGAGCGGACGTCGGTCGACAGACGACGCAGGATCCTCCGGAGAATGCGGTGGGCTCGCCAGGCCGGAAGTGCCGCTGGACTGCGGCGACTCGATGCCGGGGGAAGCCTGATAGCGGTTGTCGGTGGCGACGGTTCGGGCAAATCGTCGACGGTCGCCGCTTTGGCGTCAACGTTCGGGCGCTATTTCCCGACGCAAACGGTTCATCTCGGCAAACCACCGCGGTCGATGTCGTCTCGTCTGCTTCGACGAGCGTTGCGGCATCGATCAGAGATCGACGGCTTCACCGTGACTTCGCTGCCCGCTTGGACCGACTTCTCACAAGTCGGATTCCCCGGATACCGCTGGGCGCTCTTCCACGTACTCAACGCGCGCGACCGGGCTCGTGCGGCGCGCCAGGCGCGGCGAGCAGCCGACGACGGCTGGCTCGTGATCTGTGACCGCTTCCCGCTTCCGGAGCTGCGGTCGATGGATGGGCCGCGCCTCGACGCCGCTTCCGGGGTAGCTCATCGTCGCTCGCTCGCCCTGCTGAGCCGACTCGAGAGTCTCTACTACCAGCGCATCGGCACTCCCGACGTATTGCTCGTGTTACGCGTATCGCCCGACATCGCTGTGCGCCGACGGTACGACCAGGACGGCGAGTTCGTGCGGCGCCGCGCCGCCGAGGTGTTCGAGCGGTCATGGGCCGGGACAGGTGCGATCGTCCTCGACGCAGGCAGGGACCAGGCCGCCGTCCTGGCGGCGGCGATGACCGCGGTTTGGAGCGGTGGGGAACTAGGCCGGTGATGGCCTCGGGCCTGACGAGGGAGGGCCGGCGAATGCCTGGGCGATGTCGATCCATTCCGTGGCCGGGTGTCCCGACACCTCCAGGCCGGTGTCGGCGAGGTTACGGCGTTGGGTGACCACTAGACAGAAGTCCTCGGCTGCACCACGTACGAAACCATCGGCATCTTCGGGTCCCCAGGCCCACAGCGCACCCGACGGAGCTTCGAGCTCCACGCGCACCGTCGTGTCCGGCACCTCGAGTCGCCGGTTGATGTATGCCCACCCGCGCGTGATGAACCCGAGTTGCGCGATGTGGCGAAGTCGGTCCGTTGCAACGCGCGTCGCTCCGATTGCGTCGACGATGTCCTGGCCGTGCGCCCACACCTCCATCAGTCGGGCTGTCAGGAACGACTTGGCACCCATAGAGGGGCCGTACCACTCGACGCGATCGTCTTCGGCAAGGGTGTCGGCCGCCGCGGCGAGCTCGGCGCGTCCGGAGCGCCAGGCCTGGATCCGTTCGCCAACCGGCAGCGTGCGCACAGCGTTGAGGGTGAACGCGTCCCCTGCTTGATCGGACCGAGCCGCTTCTGTGAACAGGTCGTTCGCGGCTTCGCTGAACCCAGCGGGATCGACGATCGCTTGGGCGGCGCGACGGTCGAAGTAGGTGAGGTGCGCGATCTGGTCGGTTACGTCCCAACGCGGACTGGCTGTGTCGGTCGACCAGTCGTCGTCGCTCATCGCGGCCACGATCTCGTCGAGGGCGCCCTGTTCGGCGAACAGATCGGCCTTCACGTCATCGAGGTTCATCTCGTCTCCCATTCGGTCGGGTGGCGCTTCGAGTTTCGGCCCACGTCTGTCCCTGTTCCACGTTCGGCTCGCGGGGGAGTCCCAGCACCATCTCGGCGATGATGTTGCGTTGCACAGCAAAAGTTCCACCGCCGAGGGTCAACGCAGGGGAGAAGAGATAGCCGTAGTGCCAGATCGGGTCTACGCCGGGGTGGAGCTCGCGTTGGAAGTTGACCTCGGTCGCCCCGGTCTGCATCGACGCAGGTAGCTCGCCGATGGGCCCAGACCCCGCGAGCATTCCGCTCGCGCCACAGATGTCCTTGGCGAACTCCATCGTGTGCTGGCCGTGCTCGTCGGCCATGATCTTCTGGATCGACGCCTCGGCGCCAGGTGTTCGTCCGTTGAGCCGGGCGCTCAGCGTGCGGAGCCGATTCAGGCGGAGCACCTCGGCTTCGATATGGAGCGCGGCGGCGCGCTGACGAAACGAGTGGTTTTCGAGGCGGTTTCCGGCTCGGACCAGCTCGAGGAGTTTGTCGGCCGACGGTCCGGCGCCCCAGAGCGAACCGGCCGAGGACAGAGATACCCGTTCGTTGGCAAGGGTCACCTTCGCGAGCCGCCAACCGTCGCCTTCCTCACCGATTCGGTATTCGGCGGGGATACGGACGTCGTCGAAGAACGTCTCGTTGAAGCTGTGCGCGGTCGTCATGTCGATGATCGGTGACATCGACAGACCGGGAAGGTCGGTCGGGCAGACGAAATACGTGATCCCTTTGTGTTTCGCAACGTTGGGGTCGGTGCGGGCGATCAGGATGCCGTACTTCGCGTAGTGTCCTCCGCTGGTCCAGGTCTTCGAGCCGTTCACGATGTACTCGTCGCCGTCGCGTTCGGCTCGCGTGGACAGCGAGGCGAGGTCGGAGCCAGCGTCGGGTTCGGAAAACATCTGGCAGTAGATGTCCTCGCCGGAGAGCAGACCCGGCAGGAACCGCCGCTTCTGTTCGTCGGTTCCCGCTTCGAGGATCGTCGGTCCCGCCCAGCCGATCCCAATCGGGTTCGCCGGGCGCCTGACGCTGGCCCGGCGGAGCTCGTCGTCGATGATGATCTGGTGCATCGGATCGGCGCCGAGTCCCCACGGCTCGGGCCAGTGAGGCACGACGTAGCCAGCCTCGGCGAGCGCGCGTCCCGACGGTGCAGGGTTTGCTGCGAGCCACTCCCGAATAGTGACCCGTCGGCGGTCGTCCTCGTCTGGGAAGTCAAAGTCCATGGTCAAACCGCCGAGGACAGGTGACCATGTCGTGTGCCTGAGGGCGCAAACGCAGCGGTGTCAGGCACCGAGCTCCAAGCGATCGTGGTCCAAGTGCGTTGTGAGCTCGGTGCCTGACACCCCAGGACAGCGAGCACGCAGACGTCGCGGCTGGGTGGGCGATGCGCACGTCGGTCAGTGGTCGACGGCGAGGTCGGAGAATCCCCAATGCCGTCGGGTGGGGGCGAGGGGAGAGTCCGACCGCAAGGAACGGGCTAGTCGACGGGCGCATCGAGCAACGAAATCGGTATGTCGGCGTAGCGAGCACGAAGCCATTCCCCCAGGCTCTTGGCCTGACCGTCCTGGCGTGTGGACGCGGCGACTCCTTCTTGGAGCAGTCCGCGGATGAGGAAGTTGATCGACCGGATGTTGGGGAGGCGGTGCCTGTCTATGTCGAGCGGTTCGGCTTCGGGGAGCAGTTGGCGTAGTCGATCGGTGGTCAAGTAACTGTCGAGCCACGCGAACGCGGAGTCTGTGCGAGCGAAGACACCAAGGTTGGCATTACCACCCTTGTCGCCCGATCGCGTTCCGGCCACGAGGCCGAGGGGCGCGCGGCGCGTGGCGCCTTCGGGAACGGTGCCTGCGGCTTCGGTTGGGGTCGCGACGGTCACTTCGCCTTCGGGTGCGACCGATTCGATCACCGTGCGGTCGCCATCGACCAGAACGACGTGCTGCGGCACGAGGTCGGCGGGTACGAGAGCGGGACGATAAACGCCGAACGCTCGGGCGCCCGATCCACCTCCCATGCCGTACATGCCGGGGATCGTTGCGAGGGCGAGCTCGTTGACAAGCCGCGGTATTGCTCGCACCTTCGCCTCGTCGGGGTCCTTGACGGTCAGGCGCCATGAGGCGGCGGCCTCTTCGTTGGAGGCGGGATCTTCCTTGTCGGTGCGTACGAGTGTGGTCGTGACACTCTCGAAGTCTTCGACGTCGTATGGACAGGCGACCCAGAAACCGGCTTCGACGAGATCTGCCTTCGCCTCGATGTCGAGTCCTGTGAGCGCGATCGACACGTCCGCGCGAAAACCCCCGAGCTCGTTCATCGAGACCTTCAGGGTGTGCGGTGGCGGTTCACCTTTCACGCCGGTGATCTCGACTCGATCCCGCTCGAGCTGCTCGAGTCGAATGGTGTCGAACCGGGCGGTGACGTCCGGGCCGAGGTAGCGAGGCGCGTCTATCTCGTAGAGAAGCTGTGACGTGACGGTTCCTACAGTGACAGCGCCCCCTGTGTCCTCGTGTTTGCCGATAACCGATGAGCCGTCGGCCGCGATATCGGCCCAGGGAAAGCCCGTTCGCTCCATACCGGGTAGTTCGGTGAAGAACGAGTAGTTTCCGCCGGTCGCCTGAGTGCCGCACTCGATGACGTGTCCGGCGACGACTGCGCCGGCGAGCTGGTCCCAGTCGTCGCGTTGCCAACCGTGGTGCCACGCAGCGGGACCGCACACGACCGCGGCATCGGTGGTGCGGCCGGTGATGACGATGTCGGCGCCGCGGTCGAGTGCTTCGACGATGCCGAAGCAGCCGAGGTAGGCGTTGGCGCTGATGAACCGACTCGCGTCGCCGAGCGGTTCGCCGGTCTCGAAATGGTCGAGTGTCACGCCGGCCTCGAGCAGCTCGTCGAGACGTCCCAACAGATCGTCTCCCTCGATGTAGGCGATGCTCGGTGCCAGTCCGAGTGTGTCTGCGACTTCGGCGACGGCGTCGGCGCACCCGTCGGGGTCGAGCCCACCGGCGTTGGTCACCACCTTGATGCCCTTGTCGAGGCAGGTGCCCATGACCTGTTCCATCTGTGTGACGAACGTCCGGGCGTATCCGCCGCCGGGTCGCTTGGCCTGGGTTCGGGCGAGGATGAGCATCGTCAGTTCGGCGAGCCAGTCGCCGGTGAGCACATCTATCGGACCTCCTTCGACCATCTCCGCAGCGGCCGAGACACGATCGCCGTAGAAGCCGGAGCAGTTCGCGATGCGGATTGGGTCAGTCATCAGATGAGTCCTGGTCGGGGCTTGGGGATCCGCTGTCAATGGTCATGAGGCGGGCGTCCTTTTCGATCTGGTCGCCGACGGCGACCGACAGATCTGCCACCATGCCCGCCTCGGGTGCTCTGAGGTGGTTCTCCATCTTCATCGCCTCGAGAACGGCTACGACGTCGCCGGCCTCGACGGTGTCGCCTTCGTTCACCCGGAGCTCGATGACCTTGCCGGGCATTGGTGCCGCAACCGTTCCACCCGGCAGTTCGCTTCGTGGTGGGGAGAACCGAGGGGGCAGCGTGAACGAGACGTGGCCGCCCGGCCCGGTGAGATGGATTCGGTCGTCGGTGCGATTCACCCAGACCAGGTTCCGATGGCCATCGATCTCGAAGTCGAGATCGTACGGCGACCAGCCGTGCACCAGAGCGACCTCTTCCTCGGCGTCGACGCCGAGCGCAAACGATCCATCGCGCCGCGGGCGATAGTGCACACTGATCTCCCGATCCGCGGTGCGGAGGTCGACCCGTTCTGCCGGGAGGCGGCCGAGCCGCCACCCGCTCGGCATGGAAGGCAGCGTGTCAGCGTCGACGCGGTTGGAGTGTTGGAGCCACATTGCGGCAGCGACAGCGAATCGGCGCTCGACCCTCGCGTCGAGGTCGAGCGACAGCGCCGGAGCGTGCCGTTCGATGAAGTCGGTGGTGGTGTCGCCGTCGACGAACGCCCGTGAACGAAGCACGTTCGCCAGAAAGTCACGGTTGGTGGTGACGCCCCCGAGAACGAGGGTTTCGAGCGCGTGCGCCAGCGCGCTGGTGGCCTCACGACGTGTCGGTGCGGTCGCGGTGACCTTCGCGATCATGGGATCGAACTCGACGCCGATCAGCGAGCCCTGTTCGATGCCGCAGTCCCAGCGGATCGACGGGGTATCCACGTAGTCGAAGGCGTCCACGGTCCCGGTCGCAGGGAGGAAGTCGTTCTGCGGGTCCTCGGCGTAGAGCCGAGCCTCGATCGCGTGACCGGTCGCAGTGATCGACGCCTGGTCGAAGCTCAGCGGCTCTCCCATCGCGACCCGGATCTGTTCGCGCACCAGGTCGATGCCCGTTACCTCCTCGGTGACGGGGTGCTCGACCTGAAGTCGGGTGTTGACCTCGAGAAAGAAGAACTCGCCGGTCTCGTCGTCGACGAGGAATTCGACCGTACCGGCCGAACGGTAGCCGATTGCCGATGCGAGCCGGAGCGCTGCGGCGCCCATCGCCTGGCGGGTCTTCGGGTCGACGAAGGGCGACGGCGACTCCTCGATGATCTTCTGGTGGCGGCGCTGAATGCTGCACTCGCGTTCACCGAGATGGACGAGGTTGCCGTGCCCGTCGCCGAGGACCTGGATCTCGATGTGGCGCGACCTCGGGATGTACCGCTCTGCGAACACGCGATCGTCTCCGAACCCCGACAGAGCTTCGCGCCGGGCCGCCGAGACCGCCTCGTCGAGGGCATCTTCGGACTCGACGATCCGCATGCCCTTGCCTCCTCCGCCTGCGGCTGCCTTGACGAGCAGGGGGAAGCCGATCGAACCGAACGCGTCGGTCGCGTCGGTGGACGCGAGGACCGGTACGTCCGCGTCGATCGCTCGCTTCTTTGCCTCGATCTTGTCGCCCATCGCCGCTATCGATTCCGGCGACGGGCCAATCCAGGCAATTCCCGCTTCGATGACCGATTCAGCGAACTCGGCGTTCTCGGCTAGAAATCCGTATCCGGGATGGATAGCGCCGGAACCCTTGTTGCGAGCCGCCGCCACGATCGCGTCGGCATCGAGGTAAGAGTCGATTCGAACCGCCTCGAGCGCTTCGCGAACGAATGGCGAATCGGTGTCGGAATCGACGAACACCGCGACGGTGTGGAGACCCATCTCACGGGCAGTTCTGAAGACCCTGCTAGCGATCTCGCCTCGGTTTGCGACGAGGATTGTGTCGAAGTCTGCGCTCAAAGCCTGAACACCCCGAAGCCTTCGGCGCCCTCGATCGGTTTGTTTCGCACGACCGACAGGCACATGCCGAGGGTGTTTCGTGTCTCCCGTGGGTCGATGATGCCATCGTCGCTGATCGCACCGGTGGCGCGCAGGGCGAGCGAGCCCTCTTCCTGGATCGCTTCGACAGCCGCGACGGTCCGTTCATCTTCCTCCTCGTCGAACTCGATGCCCGCGCGCGCGGCCTGCCCCCGCCGCACTTGCGACATGACTCCTGCGATCTGTTTCGGCCCCATCACCGCGATCTTTGCGGTCGGCCAGAGGAACGTGAAGCGGTTTCCGAAGGAACGTCCGGACATGCCGTAGGTTCCGGCGCCGTAGCTCGATCCGACGATCACGGTGAGGTGGGGGACCGTCGAGTTCGACACGGCATTGATCATCTGGCTTCCCTTCTTGATGATCCCATCGGCCTCGAAGTCCTTTCCGACCATGTACCCCGTGATGTTCTGCAGGAAGAGCAGGGGTACGTCGATCTGGTTGCAGAGCTGGATGAAATGCGCCGCCTTCTGGGCAGCATCGGGGTAGATGACACCGTTGTTCCCCAGGACGCCGACCGGGTAGCCGTGGATCGACGCCCATCCACAGACCATGGTCGGGCCGTACCTCGGCTTCAAATCCTCGAATCGCGACCCGTCTACGACGCGGCCGATGATGTCGCGGATCTCGACGGGTTGTCGGAGGTCACGGCTGACGATGCCCAACAGATCCTCCGGGTCGTGGACCGGGTCGTCTGCGGCGAGCGATGGGGGAGGCCCCGGCTTGCGCCAGTTGAGGTGTGACACGACCTCTCGGCACAAGCGCAGGGCGTCCATCTCGTCCTCGGCGAAGTAGTCGCCCGTGCCGGACACCTCGGCGTGCATCCGTGCGCCTCCGAGCGTCTCGTCGTCGGATTCCTCACCGGTCGCCATCTTCACGAGCGGTGGCCCCGCCAGGAACACCTTCGATTGCTCCTTGACGACGATCGTGTAGTCGGACAACCCCGGCTGGTAGGCGCCACCTGCGGTCGACGAACCGAAAACGACGCACACGGTCGGCACGCCCAACTGTGACAGCTCGATGAGCTCGTAGAAGAAGCGTCCTGTCTCGGCGAAGTGGTCGGTCTGGATGCGACGGCGGTTCTCGTCGCCGCTGGTCTGAACGCGCAGGTCACCTCCCGCGGACTCGACGAAGCTCACATAGGGCATTCGGTTGTCGCGAGCGATCTGGAGTGCCCGCATCCACTTCTTGCCGGCGTAGGGCGTGAGCGCGCCGGCGAGCACGGTCGGGTCGTTGCCCATGATCACGCATTCGGTGCCGGCTATCACCCCGATGCCGACCACCATTCCGCCGCCCATCGTGTAGTCCGATCCGTATCCGGCGAGGGCGCTGATCTCCATGAACGGGCTGTCGGGGTCCAACACGTTTGCAATGCGTTCCCGAATCGGGAGCTTCCCGCGGCTGCGGAGTCTCGCCATGCGTTCGGGTCCACCGCCTGCCTCGGCCTGATCCAAGAGCTCGTCGATCACTCCGAGCTGATCGAGCATGTCGGCACGGTTCTGCGCGAATTCGGGCGATGTGGTATCGACGACCGACGGAAGTGGAGGGGCAAGGAGTGCACGAGTCATCGGCTCGCAGGGTATTCGCTACCGCGCTTCTGCGATAACCGCGCTCCAGCTGCTAATAAGGGGCCATGAGTACCGCAACCCTGCCGAATCCGATTCTGAATACTTTCTGGGTGCGTCCTCAGGAAGAGATCGATGCAGACCTCGCCGTGCTGCGGGCCGATCCGCCGGCGTTTCTGCCGCCTGTCGATCCCGACGAGGATCTCGAAGTCGATGAAACGATCCTCGAACAGCTGATGGGCACCGGAGCATGGGTGCTGACCCGACACCAGCACATCCTCCAAGTTTCGAAGAACCCGACGGTGTACTCGTCTGCGCAGGGCATGACGATGCTCGACTCACCGCCCGAATTCAACGAGTTCTTCGGATCGATGATTTCGATGGACGATCCACGCCACGCAAGGCTTCGCAAGCTGATCTCGGCGGGCTTCACACCGAAGATGCTCGACCGTCTCACCGATGGCGTCATCGCCCAGGCGCACCTCATCATCGACGAGATCGCCGACCGTGGCGAGTGCGACTTCGTCGTCGATGTTGCCGCCCGCCTGCCCTTGAAGATCGTCTGTGACCTCATGGGCATCCCCGACAGCCAGCTCGACTTTGTATTCGAGAAATCGAACCAGGTACTCGGGGTCAGCGATCCCGAGTACCTCTCCGACGATGCGGGCGACCCGCTGGTCCAGATCTTCATGGCGGGCCAGGAGCTCGCCGCACTCATGGACGAGCTCGCCGAGTCGAAGCGGGGATCGGACGACGACGACCTGACGTCGTTGCTCGTGAACTCCGAGGTCGACGGAGAATCGCTCACCCACGCCGAGATCGCCAGCTTCTTCATCCTCCTCGTCGTCGCCGGGAACGAGACCACCCGCAACGCGATCAGTTGGGGCCTCCGATTCCTGACGGACAACCCCGATCAGCGGCGGATCTGGACCGAGGACGTCGACGGGGTGACGTCGACGGCTGTCGAGGAGATCGTGCGTCTGGCCAGCCCGGTCACCTACATGCGCCGTACCGCTTTGGCCGACACCGAGCTCGGCGGGCAGAAGATCTCCGAGGGCGAAAAGGTGCTGATGTTCTACCTCGCGGCGAACCGCGACGAGCGGGTGTTCGACGACCCGCACCGCTTCGACGTGCGACGCGACCCGAACCCGCATGTTGGTTTCGGAGGGCCCGGTCCGCACTTCTGTCTCGGCGCGCACCTGGCGCGGCGCGAGATCGGGGTCATGTTCAAGGCGTTGTTCGAGCGACTTCCCGACATCGAAGCTTCCGGTCCACCAGATGTGCTCGCGTCGAGTTTCATCCACGGCATCAAGCACATGCCGGCGGTGTTCTGATGTTCGATCTGGTGATCCGCAACGGAACCATCTACGACGGCACAGGCGGTGCGGCGCGCACAGCCGACATCGCAGTGAAGGGCGAGACGATCGTCGAGGTGGGCACCGTCGCCGAAGCGAGCATCGACTCGTCGACCGAGGTGCTCGACGCTGACGGTCTTATCGTGACACCCGGCTTCGTCGACATCCACACCCACTACGACGGTCAGGTCACATGGGACCCTTACGTGACTCCGTCGACCTACCACGGTGTCACCACGATCGTCACCGGCAACTGCGGTGTCGGCTTCGCTCCGTGTCGTCCAGACCAACGCGACTGGCTCATCTCATTGATGGAGGGAGTTGAGGACATCCCGGGTACAGCGCTGCACGAGGGAATCAGGTGGGACTGGGAAACCTTTCCCGAATACCTTGACGCTCTCGAACGGCGACCACTGGCGGTCGACGTAGGAACCCAGGTGCCGCATGGCGCGGTCCGGGCATACGTGATGGGTGAGCGGGGCCCGGCTCACGAGGTCGCAACATCCGAGGAGATCGACGCGATGTCCGCACTCGTCGAGGAGGCGATTGCAGCCGGTGCGCTCGGCTTCTCCACCTCGCGCACGGAGAAGCACCGGGATTCGAGCGGTGTGTTGACGCCGACGATCACCGCCCATCGCGAAGAGCTCGTGGGCCTCGCGTCCGCGCTCTCTCGAGCCGGCAAGGGTGTCGTCCAGGGCATATCCGACTTCTACGACTTCGACGCCGAGTTCGCGTTGTTCAGGGCGATGGCCGAAGCTTCCGGACGGACGACCTCGGTCACCGTTGAACAACAGGACGCTCGTCCGGAATGGTGGCGGCAACTCCTCGACGGCATCGATGCCGCCCAGAAGGACGGGCTCGACATGCGGGGTCAGGTCCCTCCCCGTGCCACGGGTCTGTTGTTGGGTCTGACCACCTCGCTCAACCCGTTCAGCTTCTACCCGTCGTTCGGCGAGATCGGCATTCTCGATCTCGAATCGAAGGTCGAGCGACTGAGAGATCCCGAGTTTCGAGCCAGGCTGCTCGCCGAGTCGCCGGCGGTGACCGAGGGTCTCGTCGGCGAGATAACAACCCGGTTCGACAAGATGTACAGATTGGGAGAGCCAGCCGAGTACGAGCCCGACCCTGCCGATTCGATCGCCGGTCAAGCCGCTCGGGCGGGGGTCACCCCCCAGGAGATCGCGTACGACATGTTGCTCGACAAGGATGGAAGAGCCGTCATCTACCATCCCTTGTTCAACTACCAGCCTGGTGACCTGTCGCTCGTCGAGGAGATGATCGAGCATCCCCATACCGTCATGGGGCTCAGCGACGGGGGAGCGCATTGCGGGTTGATCGCCGACGCGAGCTTTCCGACGACGCTGATACAGCACTGGGGTCGCGACCGCAGCCGAGGTCCGCGTATCGCACTCGAAGAGCTGGTCGCGAAGCAGACGAGCGAGACGGCATCGTTAGTGGGGTTGCACGACCGAGGGATATTGGCCAGCGGCTACAAAGCCGACATCAACCTCATCGACTTCGACGCGCTCGCGCTACATGAGCCGACCGTCGTCGAGGACCTCCCCGCGGGCGGACGTCGGTTGATACAGAAGGCGTCGGGATACGTCGCGACGATCGTCGCGGGAGCTGTCGCGTTCCGCTCTGGGGAAGCGACCGGGGAGATGCGCGGAAAGCTGATAAGGGGAGCGCAGCCGTCGCCGGCGTGACGCGGATTCGCTCAGACCCGAAGCGACGTGACCGGCATCGGATCGCCGTCGAGCCCGAGGACCTCGGAGTTCTCCTCGAGAGGCCAATCTTTGACCAGGGCGGCCTCGGTCGACGCATCGACGAGGATCTCGTGGGCGCTCGCAAGGGCATCGATTGCCAGCGCTCTGCGGATCGGTACTCCCCATGCGCCGAAGCTCAGACTTCCCTCGTGTAGAACGCCCGATCCGACCGGCCCGGTCGACACTCCGACGCGGGTCGCGATCGGCAGCCCATGCTTACGAGCGAGGTCATCGACGCCTGAAACCAGATCGCGGGCAAACCCGAGTGCGTCGTCGGCGCCGTCGCTCTCGGTTCCGACGCCGACGAGGAAGAGGTGGTCGTTGGCCGACGAGCGGATGCGATCGACCCCGCTCGATTCAGCGATGGTGTCCGCCAACGTCGCCACCTCGGCCCGTAGATCGGCCCGCTCGTCGTCGTCGCCGGCCGTCAAGTCGTCGAATCGCACCGTGACGGCCACTGCCGTGGCGATGTCGACGATGTCTTCGTCACGTATCTCGCCGTCGCCCTCGTCGACGAGGCGTGGGGGCAGGACCGCGAGCAATAGCGTCCGCTTGCGTTTGTACTCCTCGGCGCGGTCGCTCTCTCGCTCCTCGAGGTTCGTGGCCATGTGCTTGAGGCGCCGCGCCAAGTCGCCGAATTCATCGGACCTGCCATCGGGGACATCTGGATTCCGCTCACCCTGTTCGACCGCAGCGGCAGCATCGACGATCGGTTGGACGGGCACGGTTAGCTGGCGGGCCATCAGATAACCGACCAACGCCGCGGCCGGCAAGAGCACGACGAGAACGACGATGAGATTGCGCAAGAAGTCGGTGAGCGGCGAGCGTGCCTCGTCGAGGGCGATGTCGGACACAGCAACCCAGTTGACACCGGCGATGTCGATCGGCGTCGAGACGCTCAGCCGCGAGTCACCGAGGTAATTGTCGGAACGACCGCTGAAACGGTTGCCGTCGAGCGCCTTGTCGACAGCGCGAGTCTCGACCTCTTGGATGAGAACCGGCGAGCCGAGCGCGGCGATGAGGTCGGCGCGTTCGGACGCTGAGCGCTCGAGGTAGCGGTCCGGGTCCTCGATCCAGGTGCGGCTCTCCGATCGCAAGAGGTGATCGTCGCCGACCACATAGGTCTCGCCGGTGTCGCCGAGACCGACCGAAGGCCAGTCCTGGTCCGCCGTGGTGAGGTTGTTGAGAGCATCGATCGGTAGCTCGACGACCAGGGCGCCCGTGAGACTCGTGCCGTTACGGACAGCGACTGCTGCGAACAGGACCGGCTGGCCACCGGCATGGATGTAGCGGTGGAAGTCGACGAACACGGCGTCGCCGATTCGAACCCGCGGGAGCTCGGCGAACAACGCCTGCGCGATCGGTCCATCGATCTGGGACTCCGACCCGAGCGCCAAGCCGAGATCGGTTCGCTTGTCGACGGTGTAGACGATCTCTTGGTTGTCGGCTGCCACGAGAAGCAGGTCGTTGACTCCGAGATCTGTCGCGAGGGAGCGGAGGTGAGGGTGGTGGCGGGCGTGCGCTCGGCTGTAGGCGGTGCCGTCACCGGCATCGTCGAGCTCGGATCGTTCATCGCCGGCGAAGGGGTTAGCTGTGCCGTAGTGATACTGGACGTACTGCCCTGAACTGGACTCGGGTGACACGTCCTCGACGCTGATCGAGCCGATGTCGAGCGCGTCGGCCGGTTCGACGATCTGTTCGGTGTACGAGGCGGTCAACTCCTCCCGCTGGGCCCGGGTGAGCTCGGTCTCGTCGGCGAGAGCGTCGTACTCCGTCTCGAGGTCCTCGAGAGCCTCGACGGTGCCGAGATCGGCAGCGTGCGCAGCGACGCGCCCCAGAAAGGCATCGAGTCCCGACTCGATCGCCCTGGCACGGGAGAACGCGACGCTGGACAACTTGTCTTCGGTACCGGTGTCGAGCAGTGAGCGCGCAGAGAAGAAGTTGAGCAAGCCGGCGAGCGCGACCGACGCCAGGGCGACGAGCACGAGCGTCGCCGCGAGCTGGCGACGGAGTCGGCGAGGTCGCCGCCACCACGGAATCGACTCGGGAGCGTTCATCGGTCGGCGTCTCGTCGGGTGACTTCGATCGATCGTTGCTCGAGAACACGATCGACACGTCTCATTCTCGTCTCGAGCACCTGGTTCACCGCGTCGGAGAGGGCGGCGTCCTGGCTGATCACCCGGGTTGCAACATCGGCTTGGAGTCGCACCGTCTCGCAGTCGGTCAATGCCTCGACGACGACGAGAACACCTTCGGCCTCAGGCTTGATGACACCGATGAGATCGCCGCGAGCGATCTCGGCGGCCACGGTCCGTTCGATGCCGTCGTCGACCATCAGCTGCGCCGAACCCTCCACGAGGACGATCGGGTCGCGTCGAACGGCGTCGGAGCGCACGATCGACTCGCCCGATTTGAATCGCTCCGCGGTCGATGCAGCTGCCAGTTCGTCGAGCCGGTCGGCATGCAGGGTCGCCAGGAGAGGCGAGCATCGGAGGCGGTGCTGGAGCTCTTCGATCGGCGTACCGGACGCGGCCGCCTCGGCGTTGCCGTCGTAGAGGTAGAGGTCCTGCGCAGGGCTCGGCAACGGCACGTTGTGGCGGTGCGACTGGTACCACACGAGCGCCCCGAACTCGCTCTCGACGCGGGGCACGATCGTGTAGTCGTCGACCCACATCTGCACCTCGTACCCCATCAGCGGATCGTCGATGAGCGTGACCCGCGCGACCGGTTCGGGATCGAGGAGCACCCCAGGCGTCGCTCGGGCGGCATCGAGGAGCATCTCGCGAGCGCGCGTGGGCGGGTTGATGTATGCGACCGACACCGGAACGGTGATGCGATGTAGCGTCGACGGAGCGGAGAAGTTGACGAGGCTCGCCCCGGCCAGCTCGCTGTTGGGCACTACGATGAGCGACCCGTCGCGGGCCTCTATGCGTGATGTCCGCCAGTTGATGTCGGTGACACGGCCTTCGGTGTCGCCGACCCGGATCCAGTCGCCCGTCTTGAACGGCTGGTCGCTGAGGAGGAGCACCCCTGACGCCAGGCCGCTCAGCGTGTCCTGGAGAGCGAAGGAGATCACCAGAGACGTGACGCCCAGCGCCGTCAGGGCGGCGGAAAGGTCGACGCCCCAGACACCGGCGACGAGCAGCCAGAACACCAGCAATGCGAACGCTATGCGTGGAAGAGCCAACAGAAGCTGTGGGGTGGCGCGCCGAGTGCCGGCACGCTCCGCGCTTCGTATGCCTTCGATGACGACGCGCAACACGGACATCCCGACGAGGCCGAGGACGATGACGAGACCGGTGCCGGCGATACGGACCGCCGAATGGTCGTCGTCCAGGCCGAACACGGGAACCAGCAATGCCCACACGGCGAAGAATGGCAGCCCCCACGTGCGGAGTGTGGCGACCGCGGGGCGCAGCGGCGACTCGCGTTGGCGAAGACGCTCGTCGAGCTCTGCAGCGATGATGACGATCGCTGGTATGAGAACGATGATCGCGATGGCCCAGCCGTCGTTCACGTCGGAAGTACTCATGAGACCGCCCCGTCGCTCTCTTCCGGAAGTAGCCAGTGGTCGCCGTCGGGTTGGAGCCGTTCGGCGAGATCTTCAGTGAGTCGATCGCGCGTCGCGGTCGACAGGGCGACCCGGCCGCTACTCGCTCGCCTCGCGAGAAGGTGGGCCTCCGACGCGGTGTCACCCCACACGTCGTACAGGAGACGCTGCCCACCTGCCATGCCGACGGTGACAGGTCCGGTGGCGATTCCGCCGGAGATGTCGAGGTCGGCGCCGTGTGTCATGCCGAGACGTCTGACCTCAGTCCTCGCGCCCAGGGCGAACGCCGCGGTGCGCGGGGCGTGGTCGAGGTAGGGGCGGTCGTGTCCACACGCGGTGAAGTAGGCGTCGCCGAGAATCTTGACGCGCTCGAGGCCCTGTTCGGCGGCCAGCGCGTCGAGAACTCGGTGGATCTCTTCGACGAGCGGGCGCGAGGAAGCGGAGTCGTCGGCGCGTACAGCGTCGCCCAAGCCGGTGACGGTGAGGACTCCGACCGTCGCATCCGGGACCTCCTGTACCGACTCGAGGTCACCTGCCGCGATGCGCGACGCGACCGTAGTCGGCAACATGTGACGGAGAAGATCGAGGCGTTCGCTTCGGGCGCGTGCCAGCGCCGCCTCCTCGCTCTCGATCGCCTGGGTCATCTTCTCGAACCGGAGGTCGAGCTCACGAAACTCGACCGGTGTTCGTGTCGGCAGCGCCGCCGTTGCCGCCTCCTCGCGCATGTCCGACCCGAGCCGATCGCTGATGGCGCGGACCGGTCGCATGAGCCCACGGGCCCAAGCCATGGCAAGAAACGCCATAGCTGTAATGAACAGAGCCGCCCCGACCAAGAGCGTCTTGCGGAAGTCGTCGACGTTCGATTCGGCGGGCGCGGTCTGGATCTCGGACACGAGCCACCAATCGACGCCGTCGAGGTCGAGCTTGCGCACGGAGCGAATCGCATCGAGGTTGATGATGTTGGGTCCCGAGACCGGTCCCGGGGTGGCTTCGAGTGCAGCGGTGCGAGTCGTGTCGTCGACCGGAACCACGAGCGCGGTAGTGCCGCTGGCCGCGATGACCCGCTCGTCGTCAGGTGTGATCAGTCCGGCTTCACGGAGCGACGAGACATAGCTTTCCGGATCCTCGACGAACGCGCGGTCGTCACTACGCATGCGTCCGTCGGATCCGAGCAGATAGGTCTGCGCACTGTCCGGGAACCCCGCCCCCTCCCAGTCGCCGCCCGCGGTGACCAAAGCGTTGATGCTGTCGATGCTGAATTCGGCGACCATGACACCAGCGAGGCGGCCGGCGGCGACCACAGGGGCTGCCACGACCGCTACGGATGTCGCGATGGCGGGGTCGTAGAAGGCGAAGTCGCCGAGCACCGGACCACCCCTCGGGTCGCCGATGACCTGGCGCACCTGAGCGGCAAGGGCAGAGCCGGAGAAGGGTCCCGAGCGCAGGCTCGTCCCGAGATCGGGCCGCTTTTCGACCGAATAGACGACACGGGCCTCATCGGGTTCGACCAGAAGCAGGTCGAAGAAGTTCGAGCGCCCCGCAATCTCGCGATAGATCGGATGAAGCTCGCGGTGGGCCTCGCTCCAAGCGCTGCCGTCGAGGGCGTCGTCGCGGTCGGCGGGGTCGAGCAGTTCGACGTCGACGTCGGCCGCGTAGTGGAACTGAAGGTATGCGCCAGCGGACCCCGTTGGCGCAACGTCGCTCAACACGGCGTCGCTGTCGACGCTGGCTCGGAGAGGATCGACGTAACGCTCACGCAGGGCGTCCGCGACGACGCTGGCTTCCCGTGTGATCTCCTGGCCTGGGATCTCGTCGAGTTCGGAGAGCGCGGTGTCGAATCGTTCGATGGCGGTCGGGGTCATTGGGCTGGCGGCGAACGCGCCGGTCGATCTCACGACGGAGCGCACGCGATTCTGCACCTGGAGGGAGGTCGATCCTTCAAGAGCGGCTACCTGATCGTCGACGATGTCGTT
Organism: Acidimicrobiales bacterium; assembly: GCA_965216815.1. Lineage (GTDB taxonomy): Bacteria > Actinomycetota > Acidimicrobiia > Acidimicrobiales > SHLQ01 > JADFOM01. The sequence continues at coordinate 2,947,843 of OZ244202.1, forward strand.
GCCCAGCTCGGAGCCCGAACGCAATCCGACGATGGTGGCGACCAGCAGTGCCGCCATCGACAATGCGATAGCAGCCGCAGCGAGGCGCGTCGCGACCGAGGCGCCTCCGCGCACGCGAAAGATCCGCCCGACTCGCTTCATCCACTCCACGACGTCGCAACACTACTGCGACGAGAGCATTGCCCGACGACAGGTCGGTCGTTGCGCGGCATCGGGGTCGGCGACATTATGACGACATGTTGACCACGAACCGTCGCGCAGCCTGCTGCCTAGCCCTATTCGCGATTGCCTCCGTTTTGGTGATGGCGGCTCCCGGACCAGCGTCTGCGCAGTCTCCTGGTTCGGATGGCTCCGATGGCGCACCGGCCGACACGGCTCCGCCCGAAACGTCACCGCCCGAGACCGCTCCCGGCAACGGTGATGGTGGCAGCGATGGAGGGGCGTCCGGCGAGGATTCTGACGACTCGAACCTCAGGCTGATCCTGCTGGCCGGGCTGGGGCTGGTTGCGCTGCTCGCGTTGTTGGTGGCCCTGAGCTCATCGCGCGCTCGCCGACGGAGCGAGGTCACCCGGGCGGCACCTGCGACGCCGGGCCGGGATCTACTCGGCAACGCTCAGTGGCTGCACGACCAGCTGTCACTCGAGCTCGTCGGCCTCCCGGGCGCGGATGCATTGCGACGATGGCAGTCCGAACGTCCGAGGCTCGACGAGATGGCGATGGCCGCGCAGCGTCATGCTGCCGGGTCCGGTGGTCCCGCTTTCCGGGAGGTCGCCGCGGGGATCTCCGCACTCGGCCAGGCCATCGACACCTCGTGTCGTGTTCGCTCACAGGCTGGGGTCGACCCCGAGGTCGCAGCCGAGACGGTCTCTGTCGTCAATCGACATCGCGGCGAGCTCCAGCGAGCGATCGACGCGGCGAGGCGCTGATCCCGCCTGGCCCGGACGCGAAGCGGTCCGGCTCCACGCAACGGTGAGGCCGGACCGATAATCGCCGCGAGCTGACTTTCAGCCCTGGATGACCTTTGCCTTCATCGTCGCGTACTCGTCGTCGCTCAGCTTGCCGGCAGCGTGGAGGTCCGCAAGCTTCGCGAGCTCGTCCGCAGAGCCTCCGGTTGCGACGTCGCGGATGTACTGCTGGGCGGCTTGTTCCTGCGCCTTGATCTGTTCGACGGTGCGCTCACCCATAGATCCGCCGCGCACGATGAGGTACATGAAGACGCCGAGGAACGGAACCAGGATGATTGCGATCGACCACAGGGCTTTGCCCCAGCCGCTGAGGTCGCTGCTGCGGATGATGTCGGCGAAGATCGATATGACCAACCAGATCCACATGAAGAACAGGAAGAACCAGATCAACGACCAGAGAACCTGGCCTACTTGAAACTCTGCGAGCAACACAACTACCTCCGGTGATCCGCCGAACGGCTGAGGCATTCGCCTCTTGCCTTTGGGGTGCGCGATGTTATCCGAACCAGCCCGTGTCCATGTGGACTCTTGGAGGTCGGTCCGCTCCGAGGTCGGTCATGGTACGGTGCGAACATGCGGAGGTTCATCATCTTGGTTGCGGCTCTGGCCGTGGGCGCGATCGGTTGGAAGATCTATCGCGACCGCCGTTCTGCGGGCGTGATCGATCTCGACTCGCTACCGTCCGAGATCGATCTCACAGATACGGTCGAGGGCGCGGTCGAGCCTGTAGATACAACCATTCCGTCTTAAGCGCTCGATGGGTGCCGACGCACCGAGCGACCAAGGCGGCATGGTTGAGTTCGGCCGTGTCTCGTTTGCGATGGGTGCTGACGATCCGCTGGCGTACCGAGACGACGGCGAGGGTCCCGTTCACGAGGTCACGCTGTCTCCTTATGGCATCGATGCCGTTGCGGTTTCCAACGAGCGGTTTGCTGCGTTCGTAGCTGCGACCGGGTATCGAACCGACGCCGAGCGCTTCGGATGGTCGTTCGTGTTCGGCGGATTGCTCCCGGACGACTTCGAGGACACCGCTGGCGTGGCGGCGGCGCCTTGGTGGCGGCAGGTCTTCGGTGCCCAGTGGCGGCACCCGGAGGGACCACAGTCCGATCTCGACGGCCGATCCGACCATCCCGTCGTGCACGTGTCGCACAACGACGCCTCGGCCTATTGCGACTGGGCAGGCGCTCGCTTGCCGACGGAGGCGGAGTGGGAGCATGCCGCGCGTGGTGGACTCGACGGGGCGGTGTTCCCGTGGGGCGATGAGTTGGAGTCGAGCGGCGAGCACCGCATGAACGTGTGGCAGGGCGAGTTCCCGGTCTCGAACACCGCCGAGGACGGCTTCGCGGGAACGGCCCCGGTGACCGCGTTCCTGCCGAACGGGTACGGGCTCTACAACATGTGCGGCAACGTGTGGGAGTGGTGCGCGGACCGTTTCGATCCGGGGTACTACGCGGTGTCGCCGAAGGTGGACCCGACGGGTCCCGCTGAAGGCGAGATGGTCGTGATGCGCGGGGGCTCGTATCTCTGTCACGAGTCGTATTGCCGGCGCTACCGCGTCTCCGCGCGGACCGGCAACACGACAGACTCATCGGCCGGCAACATCGGCTTCCGGGTCGCCATCGACGCCGACACCGGCACCGGAGATTTCTGAACCTTCCGGCGCGGTATATGACACCGGAAGGTTCAGAAAAAGCGGGAACAGATTGAGAGGCACCGAGAACTGTCACACCCTTTGGGCATTCTGGATGCATGCCGTTCGATTTCAAGAACCTTGCACCGAAGGCCGCCAGCCAACATGGACTCCTTTCGCGGAGGCAGCTGCTCGAATGTGGACTGACCAAGAGGCAGATTCACGACATGTTGAGCCGTGGCCAACTCGAGCGCATGTCGAATCGAGTTCTGCGCCTGGGTGGAGCACCGCCCAGTTGGGAACAGGACCTGGCCGCAGCGTGCCTCTTCGGTGAGCCACCGGCCATAGCCTCTCATCGGAGCGCGCTGCGGCTATGGGGGCTGCGCACGGTCGACGATGAGATCGAGGTATCGGTGCGGTACCCCCGCCGCATGGCCTGTCCAACCGGCATCGTCCACCGCATGGTCGATCTAGTCGGCGCCGACGTCACCTGGATAGACGGAGTACCCGTAACATCGCCGGTGCGGTCGCTCTGCGATGCGGGACTGATCTTTCCCGACGACGAGGTACGACGAATGGTCGACCATGCGGTCGCGGTCGAGCTGGTGACCAGTCAGGATCTCTGGCGCTTTCGTCGGCGTGTCGGTCGTCAAGGTCGGAACGGATGCGGAGTACTCGAGCGGGTTCTCGAATCCATGCCCGAGTCGGCCGAGGTAGCGGAGTCAGGTCCTGAGGTGCTTCTCGCTCGGATCTGCGAGCGATACGGCCTTCCTGCGCCGGCGGTGCAGTTCGTCGTTCGTGTGGAAGGCAGGGATTTCAGAGTCGACCTCGGCTTTCCGGATGAGCGGGTGTTCTGCGAGTTCGATGGCGTCGAATACCACACGGGCATGTCCCAGATCGCGGCCGACGGGGGCCGCCAGAACGCACTCGTCGCAGCCGGCTGGACGCCGCTGCGGTTCATCTACCGCGATCTGACGGAGCGGCCGTCTCAGGTCGCTCGTCTGCTTCATCGGACCTTGAACCGCGCGCCTGACCGCGCGGCCTAGCCCAGAGGACCGGCCACATTGGACTTTTCTGAACCTTTCGGTGCGGTATATGACACCGCAGGGTTCAGAAATCCGAAAACGTGGCGGGTGGTACGCTCGGGGCGCATGGCCGAAGCGGAGAACGCGACGACACACGGTGCGTCGAATCAGTCCGCGGTTCCGCCGCTCACCCCTATGTCCCTGGGCGTCCTCCTCGGACGCATCGCCCACGAGTGGGATACGCGAAACCGGATCTTCGACCTGCCAACAGCCCGCTTCTGGAGCGCCGACGAATCCGTAGATCTGGGGTTCTCGTTTCTCGGCCGTTGGTGTGCCACCCCGGTGGGTCCCGCGGCGGGCCCGCACAGCCAGCTTGCACAGAACATCGTCCTCGCCTGGCTCGGTGGCTCGAGGCTCTTCGAGCTCAAGACCATACAAGTCCTCGACGACCTCGAGATCGGCCGCCCCTGTATCGACATGCAGACCATCGGCTACAACATCGAGTGGAGCCAAGAGCTCACCGTCGCGCAGAGCCTCGAGGAGTACGTCAAGGCCTGGATGCTCATCGCCGTTCTGTCCAACTGGGACCCGCTACACGAACACTTGGGCGAAGACCCGGGGGACTTCGTGTTCGACATGTCGGTCGGCTACGACCTCGCCGGGATCTCGTCGCCCAAGGTCGCCGGGTTCATCCAGGCGATGCGAGACGCGACCGCACACATCGACGCGCTGCGCCCCGAGATCGTGGGTACTTTCGGTCACCTGGCCGACATCGAGATCGAGTCGTCCATCGCGAACACACTGACGCTCTCGACGTTCCACGGCTGCCCGCCCGAAGAGATCGACGCGATCACGCGGCACCTCATCGACGAGCACGACCTCGACGTCATCGTCAAGCTCAATCCGACGCTTCTTGGCTATCCCCGTGTGTCCGAGATCGTCAACGAGCAGCTCGCGTACACCGACGTGCGCGTCAACGAATCCGCTTTCGCGAACGATCTCCAGTTCGATCGTGGCATCGAGCTGATCGGTTCGCTTCGCAACTATGCCAACGAGCGCGGCCGCCGGTTCGGAATCAAGCTCACCAACACCCTCGTCGTCGACAACCACAAGGGATACATGCCCGACGACCCGATGTATCTGTCGGGGCCACCGCTCCACGTCGTCTCGATGACGCTGCTCGACGAGCTCGCCCGTGCTCTGCCCGGCACATTCGACCTCCCCGGCCATGACGGCGACGTGATGGTCAGCTTCTCGGCCGGCATCGACCGAGGGAACCTGGCCGATGCGCTCGCGACTGGCGTGAACCCCACAACGGTGTGTTCCGATCTGCTCAAGCCCGGCGGATACGGTCGACTGACGCCGATGCTTCGCTCGCTCGAGCGGACCATCGCCGATGCCGGTTGCCGATCGCTCGCCACATGGCGGTCGGTCAACCACGACGCGGCCATTGCTGAGGGGTACGAGAGCGTCATCGCCCGCTACGCCCAATCGTTGAGCAGCGAGGCCGGCACACAGGACTATGGGTACCATTCGCACAGCAAGCTGCCGAGAGCGGTCGACAACGACCTCGCGATGTTCGAGTGCGTCGCCTGCAACTTCTGCGTGACCGTGTGTCCCAACGACGCATTCTTCTCGATACCGAGCCTCGACGGAATGGAGAGCCGACAGCAGTACCTGCTGTTTGCCGAGCTGTGCAACGAATGCGGAAACTGCATGACCTTCTGTCCGGAGAACGGAGACCCGGCGCAGATCAAGCCGAGGCTGTTCCTCGACGAAGCTGTCTTCGCTGGCCGGCAAGGTCAGGGGTTCCTGCTCGAGGGCACCGACGTCGGTCGAGCCAGAGCGGAAGCGTCGCAGATCGAGACCGTGTCGGCGCTCGTGGACTCCGATGCTGGACTTCCGCTCGGGTCGCGCCCATGAGCCGAGCTCTCACGGTCGGCGCCGCCCAGCTCGGCCCGATCGCGGCCGACGAGCCCAAGCCGGCGGTTGTCGAACGGCTCCGCGAGCTCCTTTTCGCAGCCGACGAGCAGGGGTGCGATCTGGTCGCCTACCCCGAGCTCGCACTCACAACCTTCTTCCCCCGCACCTACACCGACGATGTGGCCGGACACGACCACTATTTCGAGACCGAGATGCCCAGTGAGGCGACCCGACCGCTGTTCGACGATGCGGCCGCTCGAGGCATCGGCATCAGCCTCGGCTATGCCGAGCTCACCTCCGACGGCCACCGCTACAACACCACCATCATCGTCGAACGTGACGGCTCGGAGGTCGCCCGATTCCGCAAGGTACACATCCCAGGCCACGAGGAGCACGAACCCTGGCGCGACTTCCAGCACCTCGAGCGCCGCTACTTCGAGCCATCACCCGACGGTTTCGGGGTATGGGAGGCGTTCGGAGGTCGTGTCGGCGCAGCCACCTGCAACGATCGGCGCTGGCCGGAGACCTATAGGGAGATGGGGCTCCAAGGTGTCGAGTTGATCCTGATCGGGTACAACACGCCCATCCACTACGCACCCGACCCCTCACAAGATGCGCTCGCCGGCTTCCACAACCACCTCGTGATGCAGGCCGGTGCCTACCAGAACGGCACGTGGGTTGTCGGCGTGGCAAAGGCAGGGGTCGAGGAAGGGGTCGAGCTGCTCGCTGAATCGGCCATCATCGCGCCCTCTGGGGAGATCGTGGCCCAGGCGGCGACCACGGGCGACGAGCTCGTCGTCGCGGAGATAGACCTCGACCGATGCGCCGCCTACAAGGAGACTCTGTTCGACTTCGACCGATATCGCCGACCCGAGGCCTATCGACACATCGCCTCCCATAGCACCGCGCAACCAGGTTCGGTCCGAGTTTCGGGACCGGGCGGCTGCCGATGACCGGGTTCTCCTGCAACGGACGCGAGGTCGAGGTGCGAAGCGATCACGAACATCTGCTCGCCGCGCTGCGCGACGAGTTGGGTCTCATCTCACCCAAGGACGGATGTTCGCCGAGCGGTCAGTGTGGATGTTGCACCGTTCTCGTCGACGGCAAGGCTCGAGTCAGCTGCCAAACCGATCTCACGAAGGTGGAGGGGGCAGCTGTCACGACCCTCGAGGGCTTCGATCCCGAGGAGCGGCAGCACATGTCGGCCGTGTTCGCTGCCCACGGCGCGCTGCAATGCGGCTTCTGTACACCCGGAATCATGGTTCGCACGAAGGCGATGGTCGAGAAGGCGGGCGATGATCTCACCCGGGAGCGCGCCGCGCGGCTCCTGGGAGGACACCTCTGCCGCTGCACCGGATATACCAAGATCCTCGATGCGATCGAGTCGATCGCGCGCGGTGAAACGCCTGTCCCGGTGCAGCCGAAGGGTGTCGGAAGTCGCGGCATCAAATACGAGGCGGAATCGCTGTCGCTCGGATCCCGTCCATTCATCGACGACATGAACCCGCCGGGCCTGCTCCACGGTGCCTTTCACCTCGCCGCCCACGCACGAGCCGATGTCGTCGCGATCGACACCAGCGCGGCGCAGGCGGTCGATGGCGTCGAGGCCGTTCTGACCGCGGCCGATGTTCCCGGCGAGCTACGCGTCGGATTGATTCACAAGGACTGGCCGGTCTTCATACCGGTCGGGGGGCGGACCAGCTATCTCGGCGATGTGATAGCGATGGTCGTTGCGGAGGACCGACCGACTGCTCGACGGGCAGCAGCGCTCGTCGAGGTCGGCTACGAGGTACTCGAGCCGGTCACCGACCCCGTCACCGCGGCCGACGAAGCCGACGCAGTGTGGCAGCTCGACGGAAATGTACTGTCGGTGTCGTCCTACAGGCGGGGCGACGTCGACGCGGCGCTGTCTAAGTCGGCGCACACCGTGACCGAGACCTTCCAGACCCAACGAATAGACCACGCGTTCGTGGAGCCGGAATCGAGTCTGGCCGTGCCGGTTCCCGCGGGGGCGCCGCTGCCGTTGACCCACGGCGACGCCACCGACAGCAGCGTCGATTTCGAGCGGGTGATGCTCTACTCGGGTGGGCAGGGGATCTGGGACGACCGCGACGACATCGCCCGCGTGCTCGGCGTCGGCTCCGACGTCGTGGTGACCGAGCTGGTCAGCAACGGCGGAGCCTTCGGCGGCAAGGAGGACATGTCCAACCAGGCCCAGACAGCTCTGGCCTGCTGGGTCACCGGTCGTCCGGTCCGCACGACGTTCTCGCGCGAAGAGTCGTTTCTCGTGCACACCAAACGCCATCCAATCCGCATGGAGTACGAGGCGGGCTGTGATTCCGACGGCTCGCTGACGGGGCTGCGCGTCCGGATGATCGGCGATTCGGGACCGTACGCGTCGGTGGGAATGAAGGTGCTCGAACGCGCCGCGGGCCACGCCTCGGGTCCGTACGTGTTCGACGCGATCGATGTCGAGGCGACCGCCGTGCGGACCAACAACTCGGTGTGCGGGGCGTTCCGTGGATTCGGTGCCAACCAGGCACAGTTCGCCATGGAGGGAATCATCGACCGCCTGGCCGAACTCGCCGGACTAAGCGGCTGGGAGATGCGGCGGCGCAACGTCGTCGCCCCGGGCAGCGTTTGGGGTCCGGGGCAAATCATGGACGACGGAAGCCTGGGCGCAGCTGAGTGCCTGGAGGCTGTGAGTGAGGCACACGATCGCGCAGTCGCAGATGGTCGCGCCGTCGGAGTCGGCCTCGGCCTGAAGAATTCCGGCCTGGGAAACGGCTTCGACGAGCTCGCGCGAGCCGTAGTGAGGTTTCGCGACGACGGCAGGGTGGAAGTGCGACACTGTTGGACCGAAATGGGTCAGGGCGTGCACACCGTTGCCCAGCAGGTTGCGGTGGAGGAACTCGGAGTCCAACCCGAACATGTCGTCGTCATCGTCGATTCGACACGAGAGCTCGGTGCCGGACAAACCACCGGCAGCAGAGGCACGCTCATGGGAGCAGGAGCTGTTGCCGACGCCTGTCGCGCAGCGCTCGCCGACGGATGTCGTCCCAACGTCGACTACGCAGGCCGTTACCGTGTCGATTGGACCAACTCGCTCGAAGAAGGCGCCGAACACCCAGTAATCCACTCGACGTTCGGTTACGCCGCCCAGCTGGTGGTGGTCGATCGCGAGACGGGCGAAGTCGAATCGGTCGTCGCAGCCCACGACGTCGGTCGGGCGGTCAACCCGCTGTTGTGCGAAGGGCAGATCGAGGGCGCTGTTCACATGGGCCTCGGGTACGCGTTGTCCGAGGGGTTCCCGTGCGACGCCGACGGTGTTCCCCACAACACGACGCTGAGGGACCTGGGCATCATTCGGCCGAAGGACATGCCGGCCGTCGAAGTCATCCTTGTCGAGGCAGCACAACCCGACTCTCCCTACGGCATCAAGGGAGTCGGCGAGATCGGTCTCGTGCCGACCGCCGGAGCGGTCGCCGCAGCGCTGCATGCAGCCGATGGTCGCTGGCGCAGCGAGCTGCCACTCAGGAACGAGATGAATCGCGAACGGGCCTCCGCGTGGAGTCGATGAAGCGAACCCCGGGGCTGGTCTGCGCTCACCATCATCTGTACAGCTCGCTCGCGCGCGGTATGCCGGCGCCTCCGCGGGCGCCCGCCTCATTCAGGGAGGTTCTCGAGCTCATCTGGTGGCGGATCGACACAGCGCTCGACCTCGACATCATCGAATGGTCGGCGAAGCTGGGCGCGCTCGAGGCCCTCGAGCACGGATGCACGGCGATCATCGATCATCACGAGTCGCCAAACGCGATCGAGGGCTCGCTCGACGTAATCGCCGCTGCGTGCGCGGAAGTCGGTGTCCGCGTTTGCTGCGCCTACGGCGTTACCGACCGACACGGCCGAACGGGAGCAGCGCTCGGCCTCGCGGAGAACGAGCGGTTTCTGAGGGCCGGCGGCCGTGGGATGGTCGGTGTCCACGCTGCTTTCACCTGCGACGACGAGACACTCGATGCGGCAGCCGACATCGCACGTCGCCACGGTGTCGGCGTCCACGTTCATGTCGCGGAGGCCGACGACGACACCTGGGAACGGCTCGTCGGTCTCAGCCGGGACGAATGGCTTCTGGTGCACGGCGTCCATCTGCCCGACGACCACGGCCTCAGCGGCACGATCGTCCACAATCCCCGCTCGAACATGAACAATGCAGTCGGATACGCCGCCCCGGCGCGTTTCGTCAACCGGGTCGCTCTCGGAACCGACGGCATCGGGGCGGACATGATCTCGGAGTTCCAGATCGCGTACGCCCGAGCTCGAGAACACGACATCGCGGCGACTCCCGACGACGCGTGGGGTTGGCTCGACGAAGGGTGGAGGCTGTTTCCGGAGGCCCGCGACGACGTTGTGACGTGGAGCTACGAACCCATGGACCCCTGGTGCCTTGCCTTCACTCCTGGCGTTCGTGCGACCGAGGTGCGTATCGACGGCGAGTTCGTACTCGCTGCGGGCCAGCCGACCCGGGTCGACCCGGAGGAGATTCGCGCCAAGGCATCCGAGGCAGCACAACGCCTGCTCAGACGCCTCGACGAGGACACAGCATGACATCTGACTCCCTGGCCGTGTTCGCCGACTTCGACCAGACCGGCCGCGAGGCATACAACCGAGCGGTCGGGAGATTCCGCGACAACAACATCGTGTTGCCGACCTTCGCGCAGCTGCGTGATCCGACGTCGATTCCGGGCGGCACCATCGAGGCTCTGCGAAGCGTCGACAAGGACGCACCCGATCCGCGCAACCTGTTCCGTGTCCACTGGTTCAACGAGTTCGTCGACGGCGGTGAACTCGATGCGCCCGGTCTCGTGTCGGTGCCCGACCACGTCGAGCTACCCCCAGAATTGACCGGCGTCGAGGCGAGAATCGTGTTGGCGCTCGGCAATCGCTTTCCGATGATCCGGGCACACAAGGTCCTGGCAGCCTATTCGACCCTCGTCGCTCGGCTGGTTACAGGTCGGTTCGATCCGACCGAACACCGGGCGATCTGGCCCTCCACGGGGAACTATGCACGCGGCGGCGTCGCGATCTCGCGCATCATGGGATGTCGCGGCGTCGCGGTTCTGCCCGAGGGCATGAGCCGAGAGCGCTTCGACTGGCTCGACGAGTGGATCGAGCATCCCGACGACGTCATCGGGACATATGGCACCGAGAGCAACGTCAAGGAGATCTACGACGAGTGCCGCCGGCTCGCACAAGATCCCTCGAACGTCATCTTGAACCAGTTCAGCGAATTCTCGAACCACCTCGGCCACTACGCGGTGACCGGACCAGCTCTTGACGCGGTCTATCGACATGTCACCACCGATCGCCCCGGTCGGCTGTCGGCCTTCGTCGCTGCGTCGGGGTCGGCGGGAACCCTCGGCGCAGGTGACTATCTCAAGGACGAGCACGGAAGTCGCATCGTGGCCGTCGAGGCGCTCGAGGTGCCGACGATGCTCTACAACGGGTTCGGCGATCACCGCATACAGGGGATCGGCGACAAGCACATCCCGCTGATCCACAACGTCACGAACACCGATCTCGTCGTGGCTATCAGCGACCGAGCGACCGATGAGCTCGACGTGTTGTTCAACAGCGACGAAGGCCGCGGCCATCTCGAGGCGATCGGGGTCGATTCCGAGATCGTCGCCTCACTGGTCCACTTCGGCTATTCGTCGATATGCAATGCCTTGGCCGCAATCGTCACGGCCAAGCGTTGGAATCTTGGACCAGACGACGTCGTCGTCTCAGTTGCGACCGACGGCAGCGAGATGTACGACTCCGAACGGCAAACGGTTCGGGCCCAGCGCTTCGGCGACCGATTCGACGCCGGCGTCGCCGCAGAGGTGCACGAACGCCACCTGGTCGAGGTCGACACCACCCATTCACTCGAGATGGGACAGGTCGAACGAGATCGGGTCTTCAATCTGGGCTATTTCACCTGGGTCGAGCAGCAGGACCTTCCGATCCCCGACTTCGAGGCGCGCAGAGACCAGGATTGGTGGACCGCTCTCCGTCCACTCGTAGCTCGGTGGGACGGCATGATCGAGGAGTTCAACAATGCGACTGGTGCGACGCACGGCTGAAAGCCGCCACGCAGCGATCGACGCCAACCCTTTTCTTCGCTTCCGCGAGCATCTCGATTCGTACGCGCCGATACGCGAGGGAGCACTCAGCGACGGGGACTTCGTCGACCTCGTCCGGCGACTCGACGACCGGGTAGCGAACGTATGGGGCCACGGGTTCGTGCAGACCCCCGTCTTCGAAGCCCCCGAATTGGCGGAGGCGGTTGGGCTCGACGTGACGCTCTACGTCAAGGATGAGACAGGCAACGTGAGCGGGTCCCACAAGGCTCGACACCTCTTCGGGACAGCCCTCCGGCTCCTGGTGGAAGAGCCCGACGACGAGCGACCACTGGCGATCGCGAGCTGTGGGAACGCCGCTCTCGCCGCAGCGGTCATCGCAAAGGCAATGGATCGGCGGCTCGAGGTCTTCGTTCCCGACTGGGCCGACGAGAGCATCGTCGACGAGCTCTGCAGGCTCGACGCTTCGGTCACGATTTGTCCGCGCCGCGAAACGGAAAGCGGCGATCCTGCGTACCTTCGATTTCGCGAGCGGCTGAGTACCGGAGCGATTGCATTCGGGGTTCAGGCGGTAGACACGCCGAGCGCCTTCGATGGTGGCAGAACGCTAGGTTGGGAGCTCGACGAACAGGTTCCGGGGCTCGAGGCACTGTACGTGCAGGTCGGCGGGGGAGCTCTCGGCACGTCGGTGTCGCGCGGAGCTCCGGGAGCACGCCTGTATCCGGTGCAAGCCGAGGGATGCGCCCCGTTGCGGCGCGCCTGGGACCTGCTCGAACCGTCGTTCGAGTTCGACCGAGCCCGCGCTGAACCCTCACGTTTCATGTGGGCATGGGAACCCACACCGACGAGCATCGCAGAGGGAATTCTCGACGATGTCACACACGACTGGATTCCCCTGCTCGAACAGACGAGGGTCACCGACGGCGAACCTGTGGTCGTGCCCGAGAGCACGATTCTGCACGCCTACCAAGCCGCTCGCACCCACACGGAGGCCGATGTCAGCCCCACCGGTTCAGCGGGTCTGGCGGGAGCCATGCATCATCCGCCTGACATCGGCGCTAGCACCGCGGTGATATTCACGGGTCGCGAACGCTCGGCACCCGACACACCGTGAACGTTTGGAGCGATCTCCACGAGGTTCAGCGACCAGAGCGCCGAGTCGAGCGCGTCGTGCGTCCGCGCTCGCTCGTGTCTGCCCTCGAGGTGTTGGCCGACGACCCCGCCGCGATCCCGATCGCCGGCGGAACCGATCTTCTTCTCGAGTTCCAACGACAGCCAAGCGACTCATCGGCGCCGCCGGCGACCCTCGTCGACTGCCACTCGATCGACGGATTTCACCAGATCACCCTCGATGGCGACTCGGCGCGCCTGGCCGGAGGCGTCACCCACAACCAGGTGATCGCTGACGAGCGGCTCAAGACGGCGGTCGGTCCACTCGTCCAGGCGTGTTCGGAGGTCGGGTCGCCCCAGCTGAGAAACCGGGCGACCATCGCCGGCAACCTCGCGACAGCGAGCCCTGCCAACGACACGATCTCCGCGCTCCTCGCGCTCGATGGCTCCGTCGTCCTGGGTTCGCTGCGCGACGGTGCCGTTTCGACCCGCTCCGTTCGGATCACCGACCTCTTTACGGGCTTCCGCTCCACCGCTATCGCGCAAGGTGAATTGATCACCGAGACCTCGGTTCCGCGGTTGTCGTCCAGCCAGCGTGGCCTGTGGATGAAGCTCGGGCTACGTCGTTCGCAGGCGATCTCGGTGGTGCACGCTGCGATCGTCGTCGGGTTCGAGCCCGACGGCGACACGGTCGCCGACGCGCGCCTGGCGCTGGGCAGTGTCGCTCCCACCGTCGTGTTGGTCGACGCCATCGCCGACATGCTCGTCGGCCGACGCCTCGATGACGAGACGATTGCCGAGGCGGCCCGCACCGCTGCGTCGACCATCGATCCCATCGACGATCTGCGGGCCAGCGCCGAGTTTCGACGTAGTGTCGTCGTGACGATGGTCGAGCGGGGCCTTGTCGCCTTGCGAAAAGCTGGCGACGATCCGACAAAGGCGCCGCCGCTCCTCGCACCTGCGGCGGCCACCGCGGCCGCTTCGGGTGTTCCGCACCAGCTCATCGACGATGAAACCCGGATTGAGGTCGAGGTGAACGGCACCGCGGTTACGCGACCACACGGCACGTCGACGCTGCTCGACTGGCTCCGTTCCGAGCACGATGCAGGTGACCGAGGGTTCGTCGGCGTGAAGGAAGGCTGCGCCGAGGGCGAGTGCGGCGCTTGCACGGTGAGCCTCAACGGAGCCGCAGTGATGAGCTGTCTCGTTCCGGCGGCCCAAGCCGACGGTGGCGCTGTCACCACGGTGGAAGGTCTCGCTGCCGAGAACCTCCACCCGCTCCAAGCCGCCTTCATCGACGAGTTCGCGGTGCAATGCGGATACTGCATCCCGGGTTTCCTGATCGCCGGTGCCCACCTTCTCGAAGAGCGCTCCGACCCGGATCTGGACGACATCCGGCTCGGGCTCGCCGGGAACCTCTGCCGTTGCACCGGCTACTACAGCATCATCGATGCGGTGAGGAGCGCCGTGCCGGGGGCTACGCTCCGGTGAGCGTCGGGGAGAGCGTCCGGCGCTCAGACTCCACGGCCAAGGTCACGGGCGAGGCACGGTACCCAGCCGATGCCGTTCCACCCAACGCTCTCCACGCCCATGTCGTGTTCTCCAGCCAACCACACGCTCGCATGGTCAGCTTCGATGCCGGAGACGCCCTATCGGCGCCTGGAGTGGTGGCCATCCTCACCGCCGGCGATGTGCCCCGGAACGAGTACGGCCTGATCGTGCCCGACCAGCCGGTGCTCGTCGGGGTCGACGGCAACGGCAAGGCCGAAGTCGCGGACGACGTGAGTCGATGGGAGGCCGATCACATCGCCGTCATCGTCGCCGAGAGCGCTTCGAAGGCGCGTGCCGCGGCGCAGCATCTGAGGGTTAAATGGGAACCACTGCCCATCGTGGCCGACGTCGACGCGGCCAGGGCGGGCTCTGTGCTGCTGCATCCAGAACGCGCAGATTCGAACATCTATCATTCGCTCCGCATCCGCAAGGGCGATCTCGAAGCCGGCTGGGCGGAGGCTTCGGTCATCGTCGAGAACACCTACCGGCTGCCGCTTCAGGAACATGCCTTCCTCCAGGTCGAGGCGGCGACCGCTTGGATCGATGACGAAGGACGAGCGACGGTCGAGACGGGCGGCCAGTGGACCGCCGAGGATGCGAGGCAGATCGCGCACGCCCTGGACGTTTCCGTCGATCAGGTCCGCGTTCGGTACGCGGCGATCGGTGGCGCATTCGGGGGTAAGGAGGACATGAGTCTCCAGATCGTGATGGCGCTCGCCGCTCGGGTCTTGCACGAGCGTGGCATTGACAGGCCGGTCCACTGTCGCTGGTCGCGGGAGGAATCGATCGTCGGGCACCACAAGCGACATCGGGCCACCGTGCACGCGCGACTGGGAGCCGACGCGGACGGTCATATCACTGCTGTCGAAGCCGAAGCCTGGCTCGATGCCGGCGCTTACAGCTACACGTCGACCAAAGTGCTAGGCAACCTTCACTTGTCACTTGCCGGAGCGTACGAGGTTCCCGCAGCCGCGATCGCCAGTCATGCCGTGTACACGAACGCGGTCCCGGGTGGAGCTTTTCGAGGCTTCGGCGGCCCGCAGGGCACCTTCGTGGCCGAGTCGCAGATGAGCAGGCTTGCCGCCGAGCTCGGCATCGACCCGGTCGAGCTTCGTCGACGCAACCTGTTGCGCGAGGGCAGCGACGGAATCACCGGCGCTGTTATGCCAACCGGTGTGAGCTTGCCCGAGGTCGTAGAGGCGTGTGCCGACGCTGCCGGCCACCCGGGCCCGCTTCCATCGGCTCCACCGTTTTCGGCTATCGCCACGCTCCCCCCAAAGCCGTCCGCTGTGCGGAGGGGCAGGGGCTTCGCGTCGGGCTTCAAGAACGTCGGGTTCAGCTTCGGCGCACCAGAGCGATGTGACGCGGAACTCCATCTACATGGCGGGGACGACGACCGGTCCCCGACGAGTGCGGACCTGTTCCACGGTGGAGCCGAGGTCGGACAAGGTGCCCACCAGGCGTTTCGCCAGATGGCGTCGGAAGCGACGGGCGTTCCGCTCGATCGGATCCGCTGTCACTTCTCGGACACGGCGACGTCGGGGGACTCGGGGTCGGCGTCGGCGTCTCGCCTGACCTTCATGGCCGGGAACTCGATACTGGGCGCGGCCGAAGAGGCTGAGAAGGCATGGCGCGAAGGAGACCGGCCTGCGATCGGCGCCTTCCGGTACACGCCGCCCCCGACCGAAGCGTTCGATCCCGAAACCGGTTCCGGACAGCCGAACTTCTGCTACGGATACATGGCTCAGGTCGTCGAGCTGTCGGTCGATGTCGACACTGGACACATTCGGGTTGATCGGGTCATCTCGACCCACGATGTCGGCCGGGCGATCAACCCGGCACTCGTGAAGGGACAAGTCGAGGGGGCCATCGTGCAGGCTCACGGCTACACGCTGAGCGAGGATCTCGTCGTCACCGAGGGCCGGGTCCGCAACCCTCGGTTGAGTACGTATCTAATACCGGGCATCGGCGACGTGCCCGAACACGTCGAGAGCGTGATCCTCGAGCTCTCCGACCCTCTGGGTCCTTGGGGAGCGAGGGGCATGGCGGAGATGCCCTACATCACCTATGCGCCGGCGCTCACCGCAGCACTCCACGATGCGACCGGCGTTTGGTTCGACGAATTCCCGCTGACGCCGACGAGGGTGCTCGCTGGTCTCGCCGCCGGCGTGAGTTCCTAGTCGGCGAAGTCGGCATCGCGCTTGTCGACGAACGCGTCGCGTGCCTCTTGGGAATCGGCCAGCATGTAGGCCTCGAAAGTGAATCCTTGTTCCCACCGGTACTTGTCCTCGAGGCTGCCGTTTTCGACACCGTTCAGCGAACGTTTGGCGATACGAACCATGTCGGGCGATTTCGCGGCGATCTTCTCAGCGATCTCGCGGGCTGTATCGCGCAGCTGACCGCGCGGCACGACTCGTTCGACAGCACCCAGGCGGTAGGCCTCGGCGGCGTCTATGAACTCTCCGGTGAAATACATGTACCTCACCTTCTGCACGGGGAACATGCGCTCGAGGTGGGCGCCCATGCCCATGCCTCCGCGATCTATCTCGGGTACGCCGAAAGTCGCGTCGTCGGCGGCGACCACGATGTCGGCCGACCCGCAGATGCCGATGCCGCCTCCGAGTATGTACCCGTGGACGGCGGCGATGACCGGCTTGGGGTTGAGGTGCACTGCGGCAAACGTGTCGTAGTTGCCGTAGTTGACGTCGAGGATCTTCGATCCATCCGCCGCGACCTCCTTCACGTCGATGCCTGCGCAGAACCCCTTGCCTTCGGCCGCGATGACGATGACCCGGACGTCGGGGTTGCTGCCGAGCGCCTCGATCTCGGCAGCGATGGCGAACTGAGCGACCGAGTCGAAGGCATTCACCGGCGGGTTGTCGAACACCAACTCGGCGACGCCGTCGGGCGAAATCGTCGTGCCAAAGGGCTGTGCCATGTGTGGACTCCTGTAGGTTCGCGCTGCCTCAGTATTGCCGCCGCGCGGTCCCGAGTAGCATCCCGGCCGTGACCGATCCCAGCGACCCGGCTTCGTCGTCGATCCCGCCGATCGACGATTGGGTGCATCTCCTCGATGGCCGGGTGGCGGTCGTGACCGGCGGAGCCGGCGGGATCGGCGGCGCGATCAGCCGGCTGTTCGCAGCCCACGGTGCTCTAGTCGAGATCGTCGACCTCGACGCCGATAGAGCTGCTGCCGCGCTCCTCGATATCACCGAGGCGGGTGGGTCGGCGCGAATGCACGTCGCGAACGTGCGGCGTTCCGACGAGGTTGAGAAGGTGGCCGAAGATGTTCTTCGCGAACGCGGCAGGGTGGATGTTCTGGTCAACAACGTCGGCGACTATCGGCCCCTGGTTCGGTACGAGCGCTCGGCGCCCGAGGACTGGCAGGAGATGCTCGACGTCAACCTCGGACACGTGTTGCTGGTCACACGCGCTTTCCTCGACGCGATGATCGAAGCTGGGTCGGGCTCGATCGTCAACATTCACTCTGTGGAGGGCATGCGTGGCTACCCGGGCGATCCTGTCTACGCGGCGGCCAAGGCCGGCGTCGCCCAGTTCACCAGGTCGATGGCTGTCCGATTCGGGCGCAAGGGCTTGCGCGTCAACGGAATCGGCCCCGATCTGACCCAGACCGAACAGGTGAGTTACCCCGACGATGGAGACGACGAGGCACGGTGGGAGGCCTGGGCGCCGGCGGGCCGCCGCGGCTCGCCCGAAGATCAGGCTCGCGTTGCACTGTTTCTCGCAAGCGATCTGTCTTCATTCGTCACCGGTCACAACATCCCGGTCGACGGCGGCACCCTCGCCGGCGGCGGCTGGTTCTACTCGTCGTCGGCGCGCCGTTTCGTCAACCGACCGCCAGGCCTGTAAGGATTTCTGAACCTTGGGGTGTCATATACCGCACCGGAGGGTTCAGAAATCTCGAACTGTGCGAAGATGCTCGCCATGATGCACGAAGGGAACGTGGTACTGGTCACGGGCGGGGCTAGCGGCATAGGGCGCGCTGCATCGCTGATGTTCGCCCGCGAGGGAGCGCGCCTTGCCGTCGCCGATCGCTCACTCGACGGTGCAGCCGAGACGGTGGACTTGATCTCCGCCGATGGTGGAGAAGCGACCAGCTTCTCGGTCGACGTCGCCGATGAGCAATCAGTATCGGGTCTGATCGACTCGGTGGTCGAACGCTTCGGTTCGCTCGACTGTGCATTCAACAATGCCGGAATCAGCCACTCGCCCTCCGCCTTCCACGAGGTGAGCGCCGAGCAATGGAACGAAATGCTCGCGATCAACCTCACCGGTGTCTTCTGGTGCCTCAAACACGAAATCCGCCAAATGCTCACCCAGCCCCAGATCCATGGTGCGCACGGGACGATCGTCAACACCGCCTCTGGTGCCGGCCTGGTCCCGGCCCCGGGTCTTCCCCAGTACACCGCTGCCAAGCACGGCGTCGTAGGTCTGACCCGGTCGGTGGCTGCCGAGTATCAGAGCCGCATCCGATGCAACTCGGTCCTGCCCGGAACCACCGACACGCCGATGATCAGAGCCTTCCTGGAGGGCGCCCCCCAGGAAATTGTCGACATCGTCGAAGCCTCGGTGCCCGGTGCGGGCATGGTGCAACCCGAGGAGATCGCAGAAGCGGCCGTTTGGCTCTGCTCCTCGCGCTCCCGCCGAGTCAACGGCCAAGCCCTAGTCGTCGACGGCGGCGGTGTCCTCCATTGAGTCCAGTCCGCCGGCTGCGGCGAGAGCGGTCGCTAGTCCAGCGGCGCGGTCGTAGACCAGCTGGAAATAGTGCTCGCTGGTCGCCTCCTGGCCCGGGATCGGCGCACGGCCCAGAGATTGCACGATGGCGTGGACGTCGTCGGCCGGAACGATGGGCTCGGTTCGTTGGGGAAGAGCAGCAGCGTTTCCCCAGAACACGATCGGATTCTGCTTCTTCTTCGAGCGGCTTCGCTTCCGTCCCCCAGACTTTGTGTTCCCGTTCGCGCTCGAACCGTTCTGGGCGGACCCACCTTTGTTGCGCTTCGGGCTGTTCTTCTTTCGTTTGCGGTTTCCGCGAGAACCTCGTCTATCAGCCATCGTCGACCTCCGGCCCGGCGGCGACATCGGTTTCGTCCTCCGCGCTGAGCAGAGCCGCCTGATCGATTCCCAACACCTGTTGGAGCTGATCGGCGTCGAGGTCACCGATCGATGACGATTTGGGCAGCACCAGGTTAGCGATCTGACGTTTGCCCTCGACGACCTCCTCGACGCGTTCGTCCACTGTTCCAGGACAAACCAGACGGTGACAGATCACCGTGCTCGTCTGGCCGATTCGCCAGACGCGGTCTCGCGCCTGGTCCTCGACAGCGGGGTTCCACCAGCGGTCGTACAAGACGACGTGATTCGCAGCGGTGAGGTTCAGGCCCGTACCGCCCGCCTTCAGCGACAGCACCATCGCTCCGGCTTCGGTCGATGCCTGGAACCGCTCGACCATCCGGTCGCGGGCACCACGTGCGAGGCCGCCGTGATAGCAGTCGATCTGGCGCCCGGTTCTCTCGGTCATGTAGGCGGCGAGACGTTCGCCCCAGGTTGCGAAGTGGGTGAAGATCAGTACCCGCTCGTCGGCGGCGAAGACGGCATCGACGATCTCGTTGAGACGATCGAGCTTGCCCGACCGCCCATCGAGCCGGCCTCCGTCATCGTCGTAGTTGACCGGGTGGTTGCAGATCTGCTTGAGAGCCGTGATCGCTGCGAGCACGGCACCCTTTCTCTGTGCGGTGCTGCCTACGGCATCGTCGGATTTCGCTACCAGTCCGTCGATGACCGCTTGGTAGAGGCCGATCTGCTCCGGCGTCATCGCGCAATGGTCGAGCTCGTCGATGCGGTCGGGCAGCTCCTCGGCGATTGCCGGCTCGGCCTTGGTGCGGCGGTAGACGAGAATTCCGTTGAGCGCGCGAAGGGCCTCCTCCCCGCCGGTCGTCGACTTCGAGTCGGGTGTCAGCTGGGCGATGAACGAGGCGCGCGGTCCGAGCAGACCGGGGTTCGCCCAGTCGAGGATTGCCCAGAGGTCGCCCAAACCGTTCTCGATCGGTGTGCCGGTCAGCGCCAATCTGGTTTGGGCCTGCAGCCGGCGGAGCTGCTGGGAAGTTTCAGCGGCTGGGTTCTTGATCGCCTGGGCCTCATCTAGCACGACCTTGCCCCACTCGATCTCTTCGAGCTCGTCGATGTCGCGCACGGCAGTGCCGTAGGTTGTGATGACGATGTCGGCATCGTTGGCCCTTCGGCTGAGAGCGATGCCCTTGGTCCTGTTCGGGCCGTGGTGAACGAGGACTTTGGCGTCGGGCACGAATCGTTCGGCTTCGGCCGCCCAGTTGCCCACGACGGCTGGAGGGGCGATCACGAGGCCGGGGCCCTGGGTCGTGCCCAGCGCGAGGTTGGCGAGTGACACCGGGGTCTTGCCGAGGCCCATGTCCAGAGCAAGACACCCGCCGAGTCCGGCGGAATCGAGGAAGTCGAGCCATGCGAGAGCGTCCGCCTGGTAGCTGCGCAGCTCGCCTCGAAAGCCGTCCGGCGAGGTCTCGGGATGCTCGGGCAGTTCGTCGAGGCTCTCGAGGAGATCGGCTGCCCACCCCTCACCGGCGAGCGAGATGCCTCCGGCGAGTGGTGACCCTTCGAGGCCGAGCGCATGGCGGAGCATGTCGGCGCCGGTCATGCGCGTTTGGTCTGCCCTGTCGGCTAGTGCTGCCGCAGCCTCGACGAGGTCAGCCTTGTCGAGCTCGACCCAGCGTCCGCGGGTTTGAACCAATGGCCGGGCTTCGGCAGCGAGACGAGATATCTCCTCTTGTGTCAGCTCGATGTCGTCGAAGACAGCTGACCAGTGCACGTTCGCCAGCTGCTGCGCTCCGACGACGGTCTCGTCGGCCTCGCCGGCGGTGAGGCGAAGGGAAGCGGTCGGCTTCTTGCGCGAAAGCGGAGGAACGCGCAGCTCGAATCCGGCTGCGACCAGCGTCTCGCCGGATTCGGTCATCAGTCGCCAGGCTTCGTCTTGGGAGAGGATCACCTCGCCGCGCCGACGTCCGCCCGGTCTCAAGAGCTCGGGGAAGAGACGCTCGAGTCGGGAGAGTTGGCGGCCGACCGCCTTGGCGACCGAGTCGCTTGCCGTTGTCATCGTGACTTCGACCGGCTCGAGGTTGCCGTCGCTGTTCGGCGAGAGGACTGCCGCGTGCCAGGCACCGACGTCATCGGGCTCGTCGAGAGTCACGACGAGTGAGACGGGTGGTGTGCCGACGATCGGTCGAGCCCATTGGGTGAGCTTTCGCGAGAGCTCACCGCCGAACGTCGGAGGTGCCGAGAACTCGGTGCCGTCGAGCCGGCACAGCATTGTCTCGCCGACGTCTGCTCGCGTGCGCGCCTCTGGTGGCGCTGCGGGCACTTCGATCTGAGCGGCCGCAGCGTGGACGATTGCACTCGTGAAGTCCGCGAGCACGAGGCTCACGAACTTCTTCACCTGTTGGCCCCGGTTGCATACGCGAACCGCTCCGGGGATCGACTCGACCAGCCCGTCGACGGTCGACGCGTCGACCAACGCCGGCGCCCAGGTGACTTGGAAGATTCCCCGCTTGTCGCCCTGATCCCCCCTGTCGTCCTTGTTCTCGGCGGGTTCCTTGTTCTTGATCTGTTCGACCTGAGGCACCACCGACCCGTGCGCGACGAGCTCTACCGCGGCAGCGGCCGCGAGCCCCATCCAGACGACGCTTACGCCGAGAGTCTCGATCGATCGCGCCGCTCCCAGAGCTACGACCCAACCGAGCGTCTCGCCGATCGGGGCCGAGACCGCCGGGGCGGAACCGACGCCAGGGATCTTCACTGGCTCGTGTGACTCCCATGCGATTGCTCCGCCATCGTTTTGTTCGAGTCGCTTGCGGATCGAGTCCTCGTCCTCGGGCTCGCACCCAAAGCCGGCCGCCCAGGCGACCAGGCGTCCCTGCGTCCATGACAGCTGCAGTTGTGTCGTCTCGACGAGCACCGGCTCGGGCTCTGGGTCGGGGAGCGGTCCCTCGAGGATGTTCAGCACGTCGTCGATGCGGTAGCACTCGTTGTCGAGGTCGGCGAGCACGGCGGCTCGCTCGTGTCCTCTGACGTTGTGCTGCGCGCGGCGCAGCGCTGCTTCGGCCTCATCGAGCAATCGCCAGAGGCTGGCGATCCAGGCGTCTCGATCGGATTCGAGGAGGGCGATTTCCTCCGCGGTCGCCCGGTCGTCGAGGTGCTTCTGGGCGAGACGGTCGATCTCGTCCGGGCTCAGAACCGTGAATGTGGTCTCGGTGATTGCGACGTTCTCCTGTGACGAACCGGTCGCGGATCGGACACGGCTCGGTCGGTGTCGACCCGTGGGTTCTCGCGCCGAGGCGGCGCCGTTCCCCCGAGGTCCTGGGCCGCAAGGCCTTCGCCATACATGGGAGCCCGCCACCTGTATCGCAGCGGATTCGGTATTGCGAAGCGCCTTGGCGAGGACCTCGCCAGCGTCTCCGTAGCGGCCAACCGGCCACGAAGACATCTCTACTCTAGTGCCTATCGGCTGCAATCTCGCGAAATCGCGGCCTATTCGTCGATTTCGATCGCGAATTCGGGGCAGTTGTCGGCTGCGAGTCGGGCCTTCTCTTCGAGCTCGCGCGGCACGTCGCCGGCGAGGAGCAGAATCGCATAGCCCTCGTCGTCGGTGTCGAACAGTTCGGGAGCGAGCATGTAGCAGCGGTTGTGGCCCTGGCAGAGCCTGCGGTCGTATCGGATCTTCATGAGGCCCCCATGGGAGAGCGGAGAAGCCTGACCGGCAGCGAGCGCGGACCGCGCACCTGTCCGGTCGACCATCGAACCGCTGCCGGGTCGACAAGCTCGAAGTTCCCGATGCGTGCCATCCACTCCTCGACAGCGACGGTCAGTTCCATTCGAGCGAGATTGGAACCAACGCAGCGATGGATTCCGAGGCCGAACGCAGCGTGTCGGTTCCGGGCGCGGTCGATGACGAATTCATCAGCGCGCTCGAATGCCGCAGGATCACGATTGGCCGCGGGAAACGACACCAGCGTCCAGTCACCCGCCGCAACCGGACACTCGCCGATCATCGTGTTCTCGGCGACGAGGCGAGCCATGGTGACCGGCGCGTAGAAGCGGAGGAATTCCTCGATCGCCAGCGGTCGGATCGCAGGTTCATCGATCCAGCGCCGACGATCATCGGGGTGCTGGGCCAGATGCCACAGGCTTGCCCCGATGGCCGACCACGTCGTATCGATCCCGGCGATGAGCAGCAGCGCAATCGTGCCCCGGATGTGGTCGTCGCCGAGAGGCTCCCCCTCGATCTGCTGATCGATCAGCGCCGAGATCAGGTCTTCTCTGGGGTCGCGTCGCCGTTGAGCGATGATCTCGTCGAGGTAGTACTCCAGCGTGTCCTCGTATGGGATCGGTCCCGACTGGCCAGGTGCCTCGAGGATGCGATGGATGAACACTCGAAACCGGTCGCCGTCTTCGCGAGAGACACCTAGCATGTCGGCTATCACGCGCACCGGTATGTGTTGCGCGTAGTGGGCCGCTGCATCGGTGATGTCGTCGGAGCGCTCGAGGATCGTGTCGAGTAGCTCGCGGCACGTGCTGCGAGCGGTGGGCTCCCACCGGGCGATCGATTTCGGTGAGAACGCCGTGAGGAGAATGCCCCTGGCGTGCTCGTGGAACGGTGGGTCCGATGTGATCGGGGGCGCGTAGCCGACGGGAGCCGGCACATCGGGCCGCCAATCGGTGACGATGATCCCCTGTGAGCTGAAACGCTTCGGATCCTTGGCTATCTCGCTGACGTCGGCGTGGCGGGTCGGAAGCCACGCTCCGCCAAATCGGTCGGTGTGCGCGACGGGGCACGTCGTCCGCAACTCGTTCCAGATCTCGGGCGCCCTCTGTGCATACTCGGGGTGCGTGTGGTCGAAGTCGGTCGCCCAGTCGGTGACGGGTGCACGGGGTGTGTCGGTCATGATGTTTCTAGGAGTCCTCTCGCAATAGCCACAGTCTGTATCTCGTCGGTGCCGGCGTAGATCTGCAGAACCTTCGCGTCACGCGCGAGCTGTTCGACCTCGAATTCAGCCATGTATCCATTGCCGCCGTGCAGTTGCACCGCCTCGAGCGCCACGGCGGTCGCAGCTTGTGCAGAGTAGAGCTTCATCGCCGATGCTTCCGCAAACGTCATCGATTCGCCAGCGGCGCCCATTTCGATCGTCCGGAAGACGAGGTTCTGCACGTTCATCCGGGCAACCTCCATCAGCGCGAGCTTCTGTTGAATCAGCTGGAATTCCCCGATCGGTTGACCGAACTGCACCCGTTCGGACGCATACGCGATCGACTTCTCGAGGCATTGCTCGATGATGCCCAGCGCCATTGCTGCTACGCCAGCTCGCTCTTGTTGGAACGTCGCCTTCGCCCCTTCGCGTCCGCCGCCGGGTGGATCCTCGGTCTCACCGATGAGCCGGTCGCGTGCGACCCGGACGTCGTCGAGAAAGAGCTCTCCCGTAGGCGACGAGTGCAGACCCATCTTCCGGAGCGGCTTCGACTGTTCGAGCCCCGGCATACCGGCGTCGAGCACGAAGCTCAGGATTTTCCGCTCGCCGGGGTCGTTGCCTTCGTCGAGCTTGCAGATGAACACGATCCTGTCGGCGTATGGCCCGTTCGTTATGAAGGTCTTCGAGCCGTTGAGCAAGTACTCGTCGCCGTCGCGGCGCGCGGTCGACAGCATCGAGCCGAACGCGTCCGAGCCGGATCCGGGTTCGGTTATCGCCCATGCACCGATCGTCTCGAGGCTGAGGAGCTGCGGCACCCACCGCTTCTTCTGGGCAATCGTTCCCTTCGACGAGATGGCCGACGCAGTGAGACCCATCGAGACGCCAAGAGCGGTCACCATGCCGGGACAGTGGCGACAGAGCTCGATAATCGGTATGAGCGTCATGCCTGCATCGATCCCGCCGGTGGCATGCTCCTCGACGTTCTCCCCGGCAGCGACCGCTTCCTCGCGCTCGATGTGCTTGGCGAACGAAGCCTTGGCCATCTCGTCCATGCCGAATGTGGCGTAGAGCTTGCGGAGCAGGTCGTAGGGCGCAAGATCGCCGTGCTCGAGTTGCTCCTTGTGGGGCACTATTTCGCGCTCGACGAAATCGCGGAGCGCGTCCCGAAGCATCAGGTGTTCGTCGGACCACTGGTACATGGCTCCAGCGTATAGATCTACCGATCAGCACCTCGACAGCCGTTTTCGTCGCCCCTCCGGAGGGCCACTGCGTCCTCGCAGCGACAAGCGCTGTGCCACGGAGGCTCTTCGCATTCGCTACCCGTTCAGGCTCATCCCCGAGCCCTTGCTTTCCTCGCGTTCTTCGCTTTCTTGGATTTGGCGGACTTCGTCTTCTTGGTCTTGGTTGCGGCCTTCGTGGCCGCGTCGAGTTCGTCGAGGGCGTCGCCGAGGTGATCGATGAGGTCCCACAGATCGGGCACCATCTCGCGGCAGCCGATCAAACCGAAGTCGAGTCGGCCGTTGTAGCTCTGCACGGTCATGTTGAGTCCCACGCCGTCGTTGATCGCGGACACCGGGTAGTGGGCTACGAGCTGTGCTCCTACGCAATACAGAGGAAACTGCGGTCCCGGTACGTTGGAGATGACCACGTTGAACGGGACGTCGACGATGTGGGCCACGGCTGCGCGCGCGGCCACACGTGCAGCCAGACCTGCAACCGCCGGTGGAGCGAACTGCGCGAAGTCCTGCTGAATCGTTGCGGGCAGGGCAGCGTGTTGCTCCTTGGCGATGTGCATCGTCTCGTGGACCGCCCGCAGTCGTTCACCCGGGTCGGCGATGTCGGTGTGCAGCGATGCCGACATCGCGGCAACGTGGTTCCCCATCGTTCCTTGCTGTTCGGCGGTACGCACCGACACCGGCACCATGGCGACGAGGCTCGTCTTCGGCAGCTCGCCCCGATCGCTCAAGTAGCGTCGCAGCGCCGCCGAGCTGATCGCCATCACGACGTCGTTGACGGTTACGTCGAAGTGGGTCTTGATCGCCTTGACCCGATCGAGCGAAAGCGATCCGAACGCGAACCGGCGGTGTCGGCTGATGCGGTCGTTGAACACCGTGCGCGGTGCGGGGGTTGTCGCCTCCGAAAGGAGTGGGTCGGGTTTGTGCCCCGTGAGGCGGTTGATGATCGAGCTGCCGGGCATCTCACCGAGACCGAGGCTGCGCGTGAGTTCGGGCAGGTTGCTGAAGGCCTCTCGTCCGAGACGGATTCCCCGCACCGGTGTACCGGCGAGCGTCCAGGCGCTCCGCGCCAGCATCTCGACCTGGGTGGGAACCGGGTCGGGCCTCCACGGTTTGGCAGGTGGCTCGACCGGCTCTGGTTCGGGCGCTAGGTCGAGGAGCGTGGCGAGGATCTCGGCTCCCGAGACTCCGTCGATCGTGCAGTGATGGATCTTCGTCAGCTGTGCCGACAGCCCACCTTCGAGGCCGTCGATGATGTAGAGCTCCCACAGCGGCTTGCTGCGATCGAGGTGTCGCGCAGCGATGCGTGCGACCTGTTCGGCGAGCTGGTGGTGGTCTCCGGGAGCTGGGAGGCCGATGTGGCGGACGTGGAAGTCGATGTCGAAGTCGGGGTCTTCGATCCAGTAGGGGTGGTCGAGCCCGAGCGGTACTTCGATCAGCCGCCGACGGTACGGAGGGAGCAGGTGGAGACGCTCGGAGATGAGGTGCATCACGTCGTCGCGGGTGATCGGATGCTGCGCCGTCGATGGATCGTAGATGGCCAGACCACAGATGTGGCCGTAGGTCGTCGGCGTCTCCATGTTCAGGAAGGTCGAGTCGAGCCCGGTCAGCTGTTCCACGGTGCTCCTAGGCGGTGGGATCCTGTTTTCGACACTAGATCGACCCGGCTCTACGTGCCTTTTCGAGATGACCGCTCCGTCGTTGTACTGTCGGGGAATGAAGGAACTCGTCTACCACCGTTTGCTGTTGCCGGCGATCGACAACAACCCCGACATGGTCGGCTTCATCGATCAGGGCTACGAAGGCACGTACTCCCAGCACGGAGACCGGGTGTTCCGGCTCTGTCATGCGTTGCGAAACTCACTCGGCGTCGAACCGGGCGACCGTTTCGCGGTCATGGCGCTCAATTCTCACCAGTACCTCGAGCTGTGGCACGCAGCTTTCCTCGGTGCCGGTGTCATCAATCCACTCAACTTGCGGCTCGCGGGTAAGGAGCTCGACTACATACTGCGAGACAGTGGGACCGAGGTCATCTTCGTTGACGAGGTGTTCGCTCCAGCGCTGGCCCAGGCGATCGAAGTGGGCGAAGGGCCCAGCCCGATCAAGCACGTGGTCCTCATCGGCGACGGCGATGGACCCCACGACGTGCGCTACGAGGATCTGCTCGACGGAGCCGAACCTCTCGTGCTCGACGAACCCGATGAGAGCGACGCCATCGTGTTGATGTACACGGGAGGAACCACCGGGCTCCCGAAGGGCGTCGTGCTCGACAGCCGAGCGCAGATGCTCAACCTCTATCACGTCGCTAGCGTCATCCAGTTCGATCCGACCTCGGTGTTCCTCCACCAGACGCCGATGTTCCACGCCGCATCGATGGGCGGCATTCTCGGAACGCCCGGCTCGAGTGCCACGAGCGTGTTCATGCCGATGTTCGACCCGGGTGCGGTGCTCGATCTCGTCGATGCCCACAAGGTCACCCAGACGGTGATGGTGCCGACGATGATCGGAATGATGCTGGCCCACCCCGAATTCGAGGCGTCGAAGCTGGCTTCGCTCGAGCAACTCACCTATGGGGCATCACCGATGCCATCCGCGATCCTCGACAAGCTGCTCTCGCTGTATCCCGATCTCGAGATCTCGCAGGGCTACGGCATGACCGAGTCGTCTGCGGTTCTGACGTTCCTCAATGCGGCCGACCACCGTGCCGGTGGTCCCCGGCTGAGATCGGCAGGCCGCCCGGTTCCCGGTGTGGCGCTGTCGATCCAAGACGACGACGGCAACGAGATGCCGCGTGGCGAGCCCGGCGAAGTGTGCGCGCGAGCAGGCAACTTCATGACCGAGTACTGGAACAAACCCGAGGCGACCGCCGAGGTCTTCCGAGGTGGGTGGTACCACACGGGCGACGCCGGCTACCTCGACGACGGCGGCTACCTCTTCCTCGTCGACAGGGTTAAGGACATGATTGTCACCGGCGGCGAGAACGTTTACTCCGCCGAGGTCGAGAGCGCACTGTCGCAGCACGAAGCGGTTCAGCAGGTTGCAGTCATCGGCATCCCCCACGACACGTGGGGCGAGCAGGTTCACGCGATCGTGGTTCTCCAGCCCGACGCCGAAGCGACCGAGGACCAGCTTCAGGAATTCGCCCGGGAGTCGATCGCCGGGTACAAGGTGCCGAAGTCGATCGAGTTCCGATCCGAACCGTTGCCCCTATCGGGTGCTATGAAAGTGCTCAAGCGCGAGCTTCGGGCTCCCTATTGGGAAGGTCATGAGCGGGGGGTCAACTGAGTTCGCGTCGGCGGGCCCAGAACCAGGAGGACATCGGATGATCGTCGTTGCCGGAACGATCGACTTCGCCGACCGCGAGTCGCGCGATGGCGCAGTCGAAGCCAGTCGGTCGCTCCAGCTCGCAACGCGGGAGGACGAGGGCGGCTGCCTGGCCTACTGTTTCGCCGCCGATCCCTGCGTCGATGTGAGGATGCACGTACACGAGCTTTGGACCGACGAAGCCTCCCTCGCGGCACATTTCGAACACCCGAACTATCTGAGCATGCGTGATTTACTGGGCAGCTTCGGGCTTGTCGGCGCAGACACCAAGAAGTACCGCTGCGACCTAGAGGAGCCCGTCTATGACGATTCGTTCACGCCGCGCGCCGACTTCTTCACCGAGCATGACTCCTCCGGCTGAAGTGCGCGACCCGATCGCGGATCTCGTGCACCGCTACGCCGACGCGGTCGTGCATCGCGACGAAGCCGCGTGGCGAGCAACCTGGTCCGACGATGCTTATTGGGACCTCGGCGGCTTTCCGGTCGAGGGCATCGAAGCCGTGGTTTCGTTGTGGTCGAAGGCAATGGACGGCTTCGAGTCGGTCATCCAACTCGTCCACAACGGCTGTGCATTCCTCGACGAGTCGACCGGGTCCGGCGACGGTCGCTGGTACATCGAAGAACGCCTGGCGAACCTCGACGGCTCCTCGTCCCACATGATCGGCCACTACGACGACACTTATCGCCGAGTCGGCGACAGGTGGCTGTTCGCAAGCCGCGTGCTCACCACACACCTACAGGAGACGCTGTGACGAGACCGTTTCGTTTCGCCGTTCAGGCCTTTGCCCCATCCGACCGCCAAGCTTGGATCGACACGGCGCGAAGGGCAGAGGATCTCGGCTATTCGACGCTTCATCTCGCCGATCACTATTTCGGCCCGGGGGCGGCGCTCGATGCGGCTTCGCATCCGCCGCAAACCGTGGCGGCGATCCCGGCGATGATGAGCGCTGCCGATGCCACATCGACGCTCAAGGTGGGATGCAGAGTGCTGTGTGTCGACTATCACCAGCCCGTGGTGCTGGCGAAGGAGCTCTCGACGATCGACCTGTTGTCCGACGGGCGCTTGGAGCCGGGCTTCGGAGCGGGATGGACCGCATCCGAATACGAGGCGATGGGAATCGTCATGGATCGAGCCGGCACAAGGATCGACCGGCTGGTCGAGGTGGTTGGTCTCGCCCGGAGCTTCTTCGCCGGCGAAGACCTGGAGATCGACGGAGAACACGTGCGGGCCACAGACATGCGTGCGATTCCCGCTGCGGTGCAGGAAGGCGGGCCGCGAATCATGGTCGGAGGAGGGTCGCCTCGCATTCTGCGCACGGCGGGTGCCATCGCCGACATCGTTTCGGTGAATTTCGACAACTCGGCGGGCAAGCTCGGTGGCCGGGCGATCGGGTCGGGTACCGCCGAAGGCACCGATGCAAAGATCGGCTGGATCCGCGAGGGGGCGGGCGACCGGTTCGATGATCTCGAGCTCGAGATCGCTGCGTACTTCACGACGGTGACCGATGCCGGCGAGGCGACGACCGAGGCGATGGCGGGTGCGTTCGCCATGGAACCCGAGGCGTTCGCAGCACACCCGCACGCGTTGGTCGGGTCGGTCGAGGAGATCGCCGAAGTGCTCATCGGCCGGAGGGAGCAGTACGGGATCTCGTACGTGACCATCGGCGACGATGTCATGGACGACTTCGCCGGAGTCGTCGAGCGCCTCGACGGTGTCTAGGAGGCTGCTGAGCAATGCCGGTGAGTGGCACGGCGGCCAGTCACCCGCCACGCAAGGACGCAGCCTTCGCCACTACTCGTGAGCGTAATGGCGAAGGTGAGGACGCCGAGTGGCGGGATGAATGGTCGTCGTGACGCCGCCATGTATTGTTCAGCAGCCTCCTAGTCCTGGCTCGAGCCCTATTGGTGGCGCATTATCCGTGAGAACTCTTCCTCGGCGTCGATTTCGGCGGGCGCGCCGGGTTCGATCGCGATGCCACGGAACGATGATGGGGCTTCCACAGTTGGGTCGTAGCGGTCGCTGACAGGAAACGGGCGGCCGTAGCCGACGGTGAGAAAGGCTCCATCTGGGGCCCAGGCGTTCGGCTGGGAAGTCCCGAATCGGCTATCGATCAGCCGGGTTCCGTCGGCGCGCAACTCGACGACCATGCCGGTGTCGATCGGTCGCAAACGCACTCCGAGCGTCGTCCATTCCTCGGGCAGCTGCGCTACGACGCTGTACTCGCGTCCGCTGATGACGGTTGCGAAATGCAACCCTCCGCCGCCGAGCCACACGGCCCAGCCGCTGATCCAGTCTCCTTGTTCGCACAGGACGCCGGCATCGTTCGGTGTCGTCGGAGGATCGAAGGCGGCGGTGAGAGCGAATCCGCCCGAGAGCACCGGGCTGTGAGATTCATGGACCTTGTCGCCGGGGCGGTACTGATACCGAGTCGAGAACTCGGCCCAGCGCATTCGCATGTGAGCGAGCCGGTTCTCCTGGCCGTCGTCGATCGGGAGTACGTGGTTACGCTCGGCCTCCTCGTGCCACAGCTCGACCAGCCGGGCCAGGCGCTCGGGTTCGGCTTCGGCGAGGTCGTGTGACTCGGTGAAGTCCTTGGACGTGTCGAACAGGGCCCAGCGATCGTGGGCGAAGTCGGAGCTGCCTTTGATGTGCGCGCGTTCGGCTGCGGTCAGCTGATTGACGTGGTCGGTAACGGCCTTCCAGCCGTCCGCGTACATCGCCCGGCTGCCCCAGCACTCGTAGTACTGCTTCGTGCGGGTCGCTGGCGCGTGAGGGTCGTCGATAGCCGGGCGGATCGTCGTGCCGTCGAGTGACATCTGGGCTACTCCGCGCAGCGTGGCGGGCGGTTCGATGCCCACGAGGTCGAGGAGTGTCGGCATCAAATCGGTCACGTGGCAGTACTGGTCACGAACCCCGCCGTCGCCGCCGATGCCTTGGGGCCACGAGATGATGAGTGGGTCCCGCACGCCGCCCTCGTAGGTATAGCGCTTCCAGCGACGGAACGGTGTGTTGCCCGCGAGCGCCCACCCCCAGGGATAGTGGCCGCTCGATCGGAAACCGCCGAGGTCGTCGAAGTGTTCGAGCTCGAGATCGATGTCGTCGGGATCGTCGCTGATGTAGTGGCGGATCTGGTTCCAGCTGCCGTTGGGCCCACCTTCTGCCGAACATCCGTTGTCGGAGGTGACCATGACGATCGTGTTGTCGAGCTCGCCGATCGACTCGATGTGTTCGATCACGCGACCAATGTGATGGTCGGCGTGGCTGACGAATCCTGCGAATACCTCCATCATCCGCGAATAGAGGCGACGTCGCTCGTCGTCGAGGTCGTCCCACGCCTCTACCCAGTCTGGCCGCGCGGAGAGCTCGGTATTGGCGGGGACGACTCCAGCCTCCTTCTGGCGGGTGAGGACGTCTGCGCGCCAGTGGTCCCATCCGGCGTCGAATCTTCCGGCGTAGCGGTCGATCCATTCAGGCGGTGCCTGATGAGGGGCGTGTGGTGCCGCCGTCGCGTACCACAACAGAAAGGGTCGGCTCGGCTGAGCGAGGCGCAATTGGTCGATGTGGGCTATCGCCTCGTCGGCGAGATCCGCATCGAGGTGATAGCCGTCTTCGGGTTTGGAGGGCGGTTCGACGTGAGCCTGGTCACGGATCAGGTTCGGAGTCCACTGGTTGGTCTCGCCGTTGAGGAAGCCGTAGTAACGTTCGAAGCCGACACCGGTCGGCCACATGTCGTACGGGCCGACCGCCCGTTGGTCGCGGCCGACGAGGTGCCATTTGCCGATGGCGTATGTCGCCCAGCCGTTGTCGCGCAGTATCGCCGGCAGTGTGCCCGCCGAGGGCGGGAACTCGCCGGTATAGCCGGGGAAGTTCAGCGGCAGGTCGGGCAGCATCCCCATCCCGACGCGGTGGTGGTTGCGTCCGGTGAGCAGGCAGGCGCGCGTGGGTGAGCAGACGGCGGTCGTGTGAAAATTGCTGAACCGAACGCCTCGCTCTGCCACGCGGTCGAGGTTCGGGGTTTCGATGTCCGATCCGTAGCAGCCGAGCTGCGCGAAACCGAGATCGTCGAGCACGATCACGACCACGTTCGGGGCGTCGGCAGGAAACGCAGGCTCGGGCTGTTGAGAGGTTGCGTCGGCGAGCGACAACGGCGACTCGGTGGTCACGGCGTCGCCCGCCGGTTGGCGGGCACCCACGGTGGGGAACGCTTCTCGAGATACGCGCGCATGCCTTCCTGGGCGTCGGGAGAAGCGAACAGCTCCGCGGAGAGCTGTTCGGTCCAACGGAACGCCTCGTCGGCGTCCAGGGCCGGAACGCGCGTCGTGAGCTGCTTCGCTGCGGCGAGCGCGCTCGGGCTTGCGAGCATGAGATCTTCGACGATGGCGTCGACCTCGTCGTCGAGGCGGTCGCGACCGACGGCGGTCGTGACGAGGCCCAACCGTGCGGCCTCGGTGCCGTCGAACCGGTTGCCCCGCAGGAATGCGGCCGCACCTTCGGCGCGTCGCATCTTCGGCAGGCAAACGACCGAAATGATCGCAGGAGCGACCCCGATTCGGACCTCGGTGAACCCGAACTTCGCACTGTCGATGGCAACCGACAGGTCCATCGCAGCGGCGAGACCCATGCCGCCGGCAACGCAGTGGCCGGCGAGGCGGCCGACGAATGGCTTTGGCGACGTGCGGATTCGGGTGAGGATTTCGACGAGGCCGACTCCCTTGATGCTCGGTCCGTCTCCGGACTGTTCGCGAAGGTTGGCGCCGGCGCAAAAAACGGTGCCGGTGTTGGTGAGTACCACGACGCGAACTTCGGGGTCCTCGTCGGCGTGCTCGAGAGCCGGCGCGAGCTCGGCTGTGAGTGCCCCGCTGAGCGAGTTGCGGTTCTCCTCGTCCTTGAGTGTGATCGTGAACCGCCCGTCGGCGAGGCTGGTTTCCACGAGTGCCATGTGCTGATCTCCGGATCGCGTGCGAAGTCCGAACCTTAGGCAATGGGAGGGTGGCGACGGGTAACTTGCATGTGTGGACAACTACTCGATGGAGCGCTTCGCAGTCTCCAGCGCGCCGGTGCGTCGATGATGACGGGAACGGGCTCGTCACGCTTGTCACTGGAGGGCCGCGTCGCTCTCGTCACCGGTGCTGGCCAAGGGGTGGGGCGAGGAATAGCACACGCCCTCGCCGATGCCGGCGCGTCGGTTGCGGCTGTGGGACGGACGCTGTCGAAGTGCGAAACGGTAGCCGAAGAGCTACGAGAGCGAGGCGCCAAGGCCGTTGCGGTGCGGTGCGATGTGAAAGACCGACGACAAATCGACGACTGCATCGGTGAGATCGTCGACAGATTCGGCGGTCTCGACATCTTGGTCAACAACGCCCAGGAGGTTGCGCGCGGCCCGCTTCTCGAACTGACCGACGATGACTTCGCACGGCAATGGGATTCGGGCCCGCTGGCGACTCTTCGGTTCATGCAAGGCGCGCACCGTCATCTGCGCGATGGAGGGGTGATCGTCAACCTCGGCAGCCGGGCCGGGGTCAAGCCAGATCCGGTCGATTGCGGCGGGTACGCGGCGGTCAAGGAGGCGATCCGCACGCTGACGCGATCCGCGGCGCACGAGTGGGCGGGCGACGGCATCAGGGCCGTTTGCGTGTTGCCCCTCGCGACGTCGCCAGCGCTCGAGGACCTGGAGCGAGACGACCGGGACGCGTTCGAGCGAGCGCTGGCTTCGATCCCGATGCGACGATTCGGTGATCCCGAGCGCGATATTGGCGCTGTAGTAGCGTTCCTGGTCTCCGATGCCGCCGGCTATCTCACCGGCATCACGGTTCCGATAGACGGTGGGGCGGCCTACGTCGGCTGAAGCGTGACCCGAGATACGGTACTAGCGACACTTGCTCGGACCAGATGTCGCGTCAGAACCCCTGGACGAACTCGAAGATGTGGCCACCCTGGTCCTCGGGAGCCTGCGTATAGCCATACTTGATGCCGTACTCGGCGAGCCCGGCGCAGTACCAGATCATTTCGTAGCCGATGTCCGACATCTCCGCCAGCTTGGCGTCGACGTCGTCGACCTTGAAGCGCACATGGAAGATGCTCTCGCCGTGTTCCTCGATCCAGTCCTTGTGCGGTGACTCGCCACGGACGTGCTCGATGAGCTCTATCTCCATGTCGCCGGAGCGACCGAACGCGACCCGCATGTCGACATCGTGTTGCTCCCCCTTGTACACAGCGCCCTTGTTGTCGGCCTCCATCACGGTGAAGGGACCGAACACGGTTCCGAACCGCTGAATCGCCTCGTCTAGGTCCTCTACCATGTAGGCGACCTGATCGATCGGTGGTAGATCGATCTCGGCGAGTGGTGCATCGCTCATGTTTGGCTCCTGTCGGTCATGTGATCGAATAGCCGCCGTCGACGTTCAGGGTTTGGCCCGTGATGAACCTCGCACCGGCTCCGGCGAGGAACAGGAAGGCGGGCACGACGTCGTCTGGCGTCCCCCAGCGCGCCATCGGCACCTTGACCAGCTCGGCTTCTGCCAGCTCGGGCATCTCGTTCATCACGGCGGTCATGCCGGTCAGGATCAGTCCAGGCGCGACCGCGTTGACTCGGATCCGGTCGTCGATCCAGTCGAGGGCGAGTTGGCGGGTCATCTGGATGATCGCCGCTTTCGCGGCTCCATATCCGGGCACGAACGACACCGGTCGTGTCGCACTCATGCTCGAGACATTGACGATGGCAGCTCCGCCGTCGTGGTCGCTCGCGGCGAGCACCGGACGCAGTCGACTCGAAAGGCGCTGTGCCGCAAAGAGGTTCAGCCGCACCGAGGACTCGAACCCATCGGGGTCAGCTTCGTTGCCGAGGGTCGCTCCTGCGTTGTTCACCAACACGTCCAGCGCCTCGATCGAGGCGGCGAAATCGTCGATGTCGGCTGCCTCCGTCGCATCGAGACGTCGGTAGCCAACACCGTCGAGGTCCACGTCATAGTCGCTGGGGTCCTCGCACGTGCCCGTTCCTACGACCGTGGCTCCGGCCGCGACAAACGCCCGAGCGACCGCGTGACCGATCCCACTCGTCGCTCCGGTGACGAGTACCCGTGTGCGCTTGAAATCGAAGACGGGGGGCTCCATGGCGCAAATGCCTATCATGCCGGGACGCTGCTGCACGAGGTCCAGGGCTTGTCAGTACACACTACTTTGCCGTCGATCGGCCATCGATGACGTTGCCACGCACCGCCAGGTGGCGTTGGCCGCGGCGCCGTGCCCGCTTGCCGGGTCGATCACGCCTTCGCGAGGTCGCTTCCGATCCAGTCCGCTGGATGCGCAAGTTCGATCCGCGGCGGTTTCGGGGACTTGGCCATATCGGCGACGACGAGCGGCTGATCGGTCTCTTGATGATCCGCGACGAAGCCGATGTTCTGCCCGAGATGCTGGCAGAGGCGACCAGGTGGTTCGACCGAATCCTCGTCCTCGACGGCACGACGGTTCAACGCACGGAAACGGACGCGATCCTCGCGGCGACCCCGGAAGTCGTCTTCGTCGTGCGCGACGATCAAGTGCCCCAGCCGGTGCGCGACGGTGCCAGGCAGCACCTCCTCGACGAGGCTCGACATCGGTTCGGAGTCGACAATTGGATCGGTGTGCTCCACGGCGACGAGTTGATCGAACGCGATCCACGGCCGCTATTGGCGAGTCGACATCCTTCATTGGATCCGTCGATCCGTATCCGTTTGGTCCATACGTTTCTGCACGTCGACGACAAGGAGGACTGGGACGAGCGAAGTCGCCTACCGGTGCGGGAACGTCTGAGTCACTGCATGTGGCCCGGAGTGCCCGAGGCGCGCTTCTTTTTTGACCGCGGCGACCGTGACTACGAGGTCGGCCGTCACTCGAAGGTCGTGCCGTCGTCGCTGCGTGCCGGGCCTCTAGTCGACGGGTTCACCGTCGTTCAATACAACGAGCGAACCCCGGGCCAGGTTCTCGCGCGGGCGCGGCAGCGGGCGGAGAGCCGATGGCAGGATGGCCACTACGGCCGGTTCACGGGTGCGGCCGACGGCGACGAGTCGGCGTTCGTGGCGACGCTCGATGCCACGGACACACCTTTAGCGCCTGAGTTCGTCAACACGGTCGACGGCAGGTTTCGCCCCGCTCGACGCGTCGCGGTCGGCGTCGGTCCTCGGTCCGGAGTTTCGATGTGTTTCGTAGGTGGCCGCGACGCTTCGCTGGTGCGGTCGCGCGGCGAGCAGCTGGCAGTCGATCGGGGAGCGCGTCTCCTCGACCCATCGCTGCGCTATCTGACCGAACCGGGCGGCGCGCTCGATCTGATCGAGAAGTCCGGCGCGGGTGCGCTGAAGCGATTCCGGGCGATGCTGCTGACCGAGCCAGCGCCGTCGCTCGGGTACGAGGCGGAGGTGGGTCTCCTGCTCGACGTGTTCGGCAGCCGCCGCGTGTCGGCGGCACAGCGCCGCTCTTCGCTTCGCGACTTCGTACTGTCGACGGTCGAGGCTTCCCACGACCCGCCGACGCCGTTCGTCGACATCAGTCCTGCCAACGGCGGCCGCGCCGGCGAGCTGAAGATGGTATTCCCGGAGGCGCACGTCGAGTTGGTCTGAGCGCGGTCGTGCGCGACGTCAGATCACAGGTTGCCGTAGCCTTTCGCAACTTCGCGAGACCGGTTCGCCACCAGACCAATGATGTTGCAGCGGGCATTGTTGAGCACGTCGATCGCCTGCTGGATCGAGGCACGCTTCGCGTGCTGTGCGTCAAAAACGAGCACGACGGCATCGGCGGCAGCGGCAGCCACCGGCGTCGCTGCAAGACCGATTGCGGGTGGAAGGTCGATGATGACGGTGTCGAACTGTTGGGAGACGTCGTCGAGGAGGCGGACGAAGCCCTTTCCGACGATCAGGTCGGAGGGGTTCTCCGGCAGGTTGCCCGCCGACAGCATGGTGACGTTTCGATTGCGAGTCGACGCAAGGGCACGATCGACATCGACCACTCCGAGGAGTACGTCGGCGAGGCCGTACTCCCACTCGCAGTCGAGCCGGCCCGCGAGGCTCGGCTCGTGAACGTCACCTCCGATGATGAGTACCCGCTCGTCGAGATCGGACAGTGCCCAGGCGAAGTTCACGGCGGTCTGCGTCTTGCCTGCCCCCGGGGTTTCAGAAGTGATCGCCACCGAGGTGATCGGCCGATCCTGGCGGAGAATCCGCAGCTGATTACGCAAGGTCCGGTAGGCGTCGGTCATGCCGTGGTCGAGCAGGTGGTACGGAACGACTCCGCCGGGGTACGACCGCGACGAACGCAGGATCGGAATGGTGGCGAGAAGCGGCGGTCCGAGC
The DNA here is from genome assembly GCA_965216815.1 of Acidimicrobiales bacterium. GTDB lineage: Bacteria > Actinomycetota > Acidimicrobiia > Acidimicrobiales > SHLQ01 > JADFOM01. Next base: position 2,986,056 of record OZ244202.1, read on the forward strand.
TCATCGGTCGTGAGCTTCTCCCCGCCGACGCGATCGTCGAGAACGTCACGTGTCACCGCGACACCCAGTCCGACGACGATGCCTGCGATCGCTCCCAACAGGAGGTTGCGGGGAATGTTGGGCGTGACGGGGTTCTCCGGAAGGTACGCGGGCCGAAGGACCCGCACGGTCGAGTTGGGCACATCGAGGAAGGCGATTACATCGGCGTTGTCCTGAAGCTCGACTGCGGTCACTTGAAGCTGCTGATCGATGATGGCCAGAGGAGAGCTGATCTCGGCGAGGTTCTGTTGGCGGGTCTCGTTCAGCTCCGCGATTTCCTGAGGGTTGTTCGAGGCGAGAATCCGCTCGAGCAGCAGGTCGGCGTCCGCCGTCAGGTCACTGCGCTCCGCCTGGAGGTCGGCGCGGCGATCCCGCAGAACTTCTTGGCGGGCTTCGAACTCGGCCCTGTCCTGGTCGATCCGCGACGTTATGTAGACGTCTGCAGCGGTGTTCGCGCCGTTCTGTGCGTCCTCGGGCGCGGCCGCGGTCGCCTCGAAGATGAGGACGCCACTGTTGCCAAAGTTGCGGTTGTCGTTCTCCTCGAGTTGTTGAATGCTCACGTCGACGTCGACCGCCCGCCCTGCTGCCGAGTCGACAGCGTCGCGATAGGAACGCGCTGTTGTGAACTGGAGCTCACCGGTGGTCGCACGTTGGAGTTCGGAGTTCAGGTCCTGCGTTCCGCCTCTGATGCCGGGAAAGAGTGCGTCGGTGTCCTGAGTGCGGATCATCACGCTCGAGCGCGAGGTGTACTCCTCGTCCTGAATGAACGTGTAGAGAGCGACGAGCCCGAACACGATTAGGGGAACGGTGAGCAGGATGAACTTGCGACGCTTCAGAAGGCTCAGATAGTCGCTGAGCTGAAGCTCATCATTCGGTTCTGGCACGTACCCTCGCTATGTTCAGTGCAGCTGCAACGCGAAGTTCCACGCTACCAGTAGCGACGCGACTACGGAATGTGGGCGGATGGTGGTTGCGGCATCGTAGGCCGCGGGTCGTCACGCTAATCTGGACCCTCAGCGCTGGGACAGGATGCCCGCACGCTGGCATCTGTCATCGGGAGGTCGCCGCCATCAGGAATGAGTCCGCGGGATCATGACGGACGTGGAGGCTCCCGACGACGGGATCGCGCCCGCCGCAGCGCGCCCTTGGGAACACCGCACCGAGCGCCTCCCGAGCTGGTCGCGACCGTGGAGCTATCGGTGCTACATGGCGGCAGTGTTTTTCCTGCCTGTGCAGCTCGAGCTGTCGGGAATCGAGGACCTCGTCGACTCCCGCCTTTCGCCGAGCGACCTCCTGCTCGCGCTCTCCCTGCTCGTCGCACCGACGTCTATTCGGTTCTACCGTCATGCCAGCGAGCTGTTGCCCTATGCGCTTGTCGTGACGCTCAGTTACGGGGCCCTCGTAGCTTTGGTGGTCGAAGGCACCGTCACCGAGCACACGATCTTCGTGAAGTTCCTCGGTGCGATAGTTCTCGCTCTGTTCTGCATTGTCACGATGGCCTATGTCCGCACCGGCTTTGGGCTACGAATCGTGCGGGCATTCCTTATCGGCGTCACGATTTCGGCGCTGCTGGCATGGGTCGACTGGAAGCTCGTGAACTTGCTCCCGTTCGTTGATGCGAAGATCGATTCCCGGTTCGGTGGCATGGTCTATGACCCGAACAACGCGGGCGCGCTGTTCGGCGTGTCGTTGATGCTCGCCTGGCACGTAGGACCAAAAGTGTTCCGTCACGCATCGACTCATGTGAGCGTCGTTCTCGTGAGCGCGTTTTCTCTGGTCCTCACCTACAGCCGTGGTGGGTGGATCGCATTCGCTGCTGGGACGGTTGCGGTTGCGGCACTCACACGGCTGCGCGCCCGGCACGTAGTGCGCCTCGGAGTGGTTGCGTTTGTCGCCTTGTCGGCGTTGTTCCTGACCGGCGCGATCGATGATGCGATAGAGGACTTCAACAGTCGGCCCGACAATGTCGAGAGTCGCGGCGAGCTCGCGCAGGGCGGCCTCGAGCGCTATGTCGAGTCCAACGGAGCCGGGATCGGCCTGGGAACCTACCGACTCCAGGTCGACGAGATCATCCACAACACAGCCTTGTGGCTGCTCGTCGAGATGTCGTTGGTGGGCGTGCTGTTCTTCGTCGCTATGTGCGCCCTTCCGGCGAGAACGGCGTTTGCAGGTCTGAGCATCGACAGAAGGTTGGCGCTCGGACTCCTTGGCGCGCACGTCGTTGTGGTCGTCGCCTCGGTCGGGATCGAAGCTCTGTATCAGAGGCACTGGTGGCTGATCGTGGGACTCACGAGCTTCGTTTACATCGATTCGAACAAGGCCGCAGCGGCGAGCGATGTGGTGCGAGCAGGGCCTTCGACGTGAGGCTCCTGCGTCTGCTCGCCACCCTGATTCTCCGACCCTTCCAATTCCTGATCTACGGGTTGGCGGGTCTGGTTCCGCGCAACCCGTCGCGTTGGGCCGCCGGAACCTGGAGCGGGCAGCGGTTCGCCGACAACACGGCAGCCGTATTCCTCCACTGCCAGGAGCAAGCGCCTCCCGATGTCGAGATCGCCTGGATTACTGCCCGTCGCACGATCCGCAACGACCTGAGGGACCAGGGTTATCGTTCGATGACACGGTGGTCGCCCTCGGGTGTTCTGTGGTGCTTGAGATCAGGCGTGTTCGTCTACGACTCGCTGCCGAGCGACGTCAACTATTGGCTGAGCAACCGCGCGAAGCTCGTCCTGCTCAGGCATGGCATCGGTGTGAAGAAGGTCGAACGGGCGATCGATGCACCGGACCATCGTCTCTTCAAGCTGTTTCACGGCAGCCGGTTCCAGCGGATCGTCTACGGCGCAGTGCTGCCGTGGCACCGCGACGTGCCCGACATGGTCACCGCATGCTCGAGCGAGCACGCCGACCAAGCGATCGAGTACTTCGGAGTCGACCGTTTTGCGATCAGGATGACCGGTTTCCCACGCCACGACCGGCTCGCGTCGCCCGGCCCTCGTCGCCGCGGCGAGCTTCCGACCAAAGGCAAACCGGTGCCGGGGGATCGACCCGTGTTCCTGTACTTGCCGACGTTTCGTGAGAGCATTCTTCCGCAGAGATTCGACTGGCGGACACTCGAGGTGGCCGCTGAGGTCGCGGATGTGACGGTCGCCGTGAAGCTGCATCTTGTCGATGCGACGCGCGGGGTCCGCGGGCTCGACGTGATCGAGTCTTCCGATCGCATCTGTCTACTCGACCCATCGGCGGATCCGATCGACCTCTACCCGAACTCCGACGGTCTCATCACCGACTTCTCGAGCGTCGCCTTCGACTACTTGCTGGTCGACCGGCCGATCATCTACTTCGTGCCCGATCTCGATGACTTCATGGACAGCAGGCCGCTCGTGTACCGCCTCGGCGATGTCGCGGCCGGGCCGATCTGCAGCGACGAGAGCTCGCTGGCCCAGGCGGTGAAGCGGGCTGTCGCCAACCCGTCCGCCGACGCACCTCTACGCCGCATGCGCAAGGAGCGATTCCACCAGGTGCCGATCGGTGGTGCCTCTCAGCGCGTTGTCGACGCGATCGTCGCGCTGACCACCGGGACCGGATACTCACCCGAGCTCAGAGTTCCAGAGGTACCAGCACATCTTCGAGCCGCTCGAGATCACCGGGCGTCGTGAGCTTGATGTTCGAAGGCGGGCTCTCGACCACGCCGATACGGCCACCGAGTTCGCAGGCTATGTCGAGCGACATGTCGCCAGAAAGGCGCGACCGCAGAACCTCCTCGATGCGTCGCAGGTAGGAGAGCCGATAGGCGGTCGGGTCGGTTGTGAACCCCATCGACGATCGCTGGTGGACCTCGGTGACGAGGCCGTCCGAGTGAGCGAAGGCCGTCTTCTCCGAGGGCGTGTAGGCGACCATCCCGTCGTGATCCTCGAGACCCGCGATTGCGGCTTCTGTGACGGCGGCAGGTGTGTTCGGCGACGCCGCGTTCTGCAACACGACGGGCGTGTCGGGAGCGACACCCTCTCCGATAGCGTCGATCGAAGCGAGCAATGAAGCGCGCCGGGTTGCGCCTCCACGTACGACCTCGATGGCGCCGTCCAAACGGGAGACGTGATCGCGGATCGGGCCGGCGGTCTCGGCGCTCGTCGCGATGATCACTCGGTGGCCGAGTGCATGATGTCGATCGATCGAGTAGCAGAACACTGGTCTGTCGCGGAGCATCAGCAGCTGTTTGGGTAGCGTTGCTCCGAATCGCGAGCCGCTTCCTGCTGCAAGAACCAGGGCGATCGCCCGGTCGCTATCGCTCGGCATGGGCCAGCGTGGCAGCGACCGTCTCGGCGAGGCCCTCGTCGAGATCGATCGGTTTCGGGTCGACCAGTTGCTGCAGCAATGTCGTGTCGGCGAGTGTGTCGCTGATCGTGCCAGCCCGCGGCTCGACGTATGTGACTTCGAGGGGCCGTTCGGTCACCTTCTCGAACGTCGTGACCAGATCGGCCAACGACGTTGCCGAACCGGATCCGACGTTCAACAGGCGGGGGAGCTCGGCGTCGCTGTCGCACGCATACAGGCACGCGTCGACGACCGCATCCACGTGGACGAAGTCGCGCGTGAAGTCGGGCCTGCCGGGGAGGGCGACCTGGGGTTTGCCCGACAGGGTCCGCAGCAGCGCTCCGATGTAGCCCGTGTTGAGCGACTGCCCCGGTCCGTACACCGAGAAGGGCCGAAGCGAGATCAGCTCCATGTCGGTCATCTCACGAATGGTCCCGCAATACCCTTCACCGACGACCTTGGCCACTCCGTACTGCTCTGCGGGGCGGACGATATCCGACTCGCGCGACGGCCCTCCGTCGAGCTCTCCGTAGACCTTGGCGCTCGATAGGTTGACGACGCGTCCAACCTTGGCCTCAGCAGCGGCGTTCAACGCGATCCGCGTGCCGGATACGTTGACCTCCAGCGCGCGAATCGGGTTCTCGCGGACGTCGTCGACTTGGTGCAGCGCCGCTGCATGGACGACAGCGTCAGCTCCCTCGAACGCCTCGCCCAGACCGTCGTCCTCGACGATGTCGAATAGCTCGACATCGACGCTGTCGCCGATCTCATCGTCGACCTCGACGGCCCCGAACCGCGGGAGGTCGAGCAACAGAACCTCGTCTCCCCTTTGGACGAAGGCGCTGGCCAGACGTTTCCCGATGAAACCAAGGCCCCCGGTGATAGCGATGCGCATGTGTTTCCTCGACGTCGGTTGGGCAGCTCAATGGAGCGTCAGTCCAGGGTGCGGCCATTCGATCTGGATGACGGATGTCCGGGCGCACACGTATAGATCACGCCGAGATTCGCCTCCGAAACAGAGATTGGCGGGACGTTCGGACAATTGCAACGTGTGCATCGACCCGTTCGCCTCGTCGAACACAGCGATTCCGTCGAGCGCTGCGATGAGAAGAGCTCCCTTTTCGTCGTAGGCGATTCCATCCGGGCGTTCGGAACGCGTGAGCAATTCACGAACCCAAGGGGTCTCCCCGCCCGGCCGGTATACGTATATCCCGCCGGTCGCGGTATCTGCGACGACGAGCGCTTCTCCGTCGGGGTGCACCGCGAGGCCGTTCGGTTTGATCAGCCGATCGTCGACGACAGTCACTTCACCGTTCGGCTCGAGCCTGTAGACCCCAGAGAACGAGATCTCTCGCTGGCCGGGCTCGACCCCATATGGAGGGTCGGTGAACACGACGGCGCCGTCTGGCATGACGCAGAGGTCGTTAGGGCTATTCAGCCGGGCGCTACCGAACCGCTCGATGACCGTCTCGACCGAGCCGGCGGGCCGGCGCCGAGAGACCCGCCTGGTTGCGTGCTCGCACGAGAGGATGTCGCCTTCGGGAGACAGCGCCGTTCCGTTGGCTCGGCCGCTGGGTTCGCGCACGACACGCACGACTCCGTCGCAGTAGAAGTACTGACGATCGGCCTCGATGTCGCTGAAGAACAGTCCGGGGTGGTCGCTCAGCGAGTGGGAGCGAGCCGTCGGTTCATCCACCCACAGTGGGCCCTCGGTGAAGCGGAAGCCTCCAAGGGCTCTCGAGCTCTTCACCGCTCAGGGGGTGCCGTGCGCGAGGCGCGCAGTGCGTGAAGGCGCGACCGGACGCGGTCCCGATCGATCGCGACAGGCGCGAGGGCGCCGAATGCGAGCCATCGTGGGTCGTTGTCGGGAACCGACTCGGGTTGCCCATCGGCGCGAATCGCCTCGATCAAATCGGTCGCCCAGCCCGGGACTTCGGCCCCCTCGCGATGGTGAACGATCGACATGTCCGGTGTCGAACGGGGGAGAGTGGTCTCGAGTCCAGCAGTCTCTTCGATGAACCCGCAGACCGCTGTCAAGGTAGATTCGGGTTCAGCGAGATGATCTGCGTGAGCCACGACCAGCCGGTCGAGGCCACGGGCCGAGTCACAAAGCCGCCGGTGGTATTCGCGCCACAACTCCAGCCCGAACGCTTCTGGAAAGCTGTTGCGCTCGCGAAGCGACGCAGCGACTTCGAACGGGTGACGCCAGGGGACGATCAGCGCCGGAGAAGGGCCGAGGACTTCGCCCCAGAACGGCAGAGTCAGGCAAAGGCGAGGATCCTTGACGAAGTCCACTCCCGCGAGCTCGGTCTCGAGCAGCTCGCGTGCCCGATCGCCGAGCGGGCCGTCTGCGAGCCCGGCCATCGTCGATGGTTCGAACGCAATGGGGGCCGACCAATGAGCGCCGACCTCGGCGAGCAGGTCGTCGTTGAGCCGCGCGACCGATCGAAGCTCCCAATGACCTCTGGCGTTGCTCTTGTCGTTTGCAGGCATCAGGTCGTCGGCGTCGCCGACATGCAGCCCGGACTCGACGAGGCGGGAGGCGAGCAGAGACGTTCCGCTGCGGTGCATACCCGCTATCAGCAACAGCGGTCGCCGTTGGCCCATGGTCGCCGAGTGTATGAGTGCTCAGGAGGTGCTGGTACAAATTGGAAGGGCGCGTTTCCTTCCAGGGGGGGTGATCCATGGCGCAGCGGGTCGAAGTTCTCGAGTGGGACAGCGACTTCTTCGGAGTTCCGATCGGTCGAGTTGCCCTCGACGGCGTCGATCAGGACGACCTCGAGAGCATCGATGTCGAGGCGCGAGACATGGGACTGTGCTGCCTGTTCGGAACGATGGCGCCCGCGCCAGGCGATCCGTCGACGCTGATCCAGCACCATGGCCACGTTCTCGTCGAGATCGCGATCAAATTCGACCGACGACCCCAGCGATTCGAGCCACCACCGACCAGGTCCCGCATAAGGCGCGGAACAGCCGCCGACCTCGATGGCCTGACCGAATTGCTCGATCCGCTCGCCCCATGGAGTCGTTTCGCAGTCGATCCCCGATTTGGGATCGGCGCAGCGCGGCGCATGTTCGGCGCATGGTTGGCGCGAGCTGCTCGCGAGCCCGACGAGAGACTGTTGCTCGTGTCCGAGGATCGGTCGGGGTTCACCGGGGTGTCGACCAACGTTCTCGATGGAGTTCACCGTGTCGATCTGCTCGGCGTCCTTCAGGGAGGCACCGGAGCCGCGGACGCGCTGATGGGTGGCCTTTTCGAGTGGGCGGGAGAGGAAGCGCCTACCGAGGCGGGCCCTTGTGCAGCGCGAAACATCGCCGTTCTTCGCTATGTCGAACGTTGTGGGTTCAAGGCAGCTCAGAGCACCTATTTGTTCCACCGTTGGCTCGATGACGTCAGCATCGCGAGAACATGAACGAACCACGCCAGATCCCATTCAATCGGCCGAGCATCGAAGGCGCCGAGATCGAGCTCATGCGCTCGGCCGTCGAGCACGGACACACGTCGGCCGACGGTCCTTTCTCAGCGAAAGCTGCGGAGATCATCGGTGAGGCGCTGGAATCCGAAGACGTACTCCTGACGACCTCCTGTACTGCCGCGCTCGAGATGAGCGCGATCCTTCTCGACCTCGGGCCCGGGGACACGGTGGTCGTCCCGTCCTTCGGATTCGTCACGACCGCGCTGGCCTTCGTGCGCCAGGGGGCACGCGTCGTCTTCTGCGACATCGAGCGTGACACCTTGGGCCTCGACCCAGGGCATCTCGATCAAATCATGGACGACACCGTTCGAGCGGTCGTGCCGATCCACTATGCAGGAATCGGGTGCGACATCGAGGGGATTCTCGGAGTTCTCGAGCGGTGGCCGCGTGCCGAACTCGTCGAGGACAACGCACACGGTCTCTTCGCGACGCGCAGCGAAAGGCCGCTTGGTGGCTTCGGTCGTTTCTCGGCCCTGAGCTTCCACGAGACGAAGAATTTCATCTGCGGCGAAGGTGGCGCGCTGATAGTCAACGACGCGGCTGACGTCGAACGTGCGCACGTGATCTATGACAAGGGGACCAATCGCCGCGCGTTCCTTCACGGCCAGGTCGACAAGTACTCGTGGCAGGACCTGGGATCATCGTTCGGTCTTTCCGACGTGCTGGCCGCGTACCTCTATGGCCAGCTCTGCGAACGCGAGTCGATTCTCGCTCGCCGCCGCTCGGTCTTCGAGCGATACCGCGACGGACTGAAGTCCCTCGCGTCGGAAGGAGTCCTCGATCTTCCCCATGTGCCCGACGGTTGTCGGCCCGGCTACCACATGTTCTTCGTACTTCTACCTGACGAGGCTGAACGCAATCGGGTTCTGGGCGAGCTCAACGAGTGCGGAATACGTGCGACCTTCCACTACGTCCCTTTGCACAGTTCGGCCGGGGGACGGGCGGTGGCTGCAAAACCAACGGAGTGTCCGCGAACCGACGACATCAGCGGCCGCCTTCTGCGGCTGCCCTTCTACACAACGCTGAGTGCCAGCGACGCTGATCGCGTCTTGGAGGCCCTCGTCAGATCGATCGGTCGATGAGCCTGGTGCACGCAAAGTGGTGTGAGAAGGAGTGTTCGGGCTCGCGCGCAGCGTCGACCCGCCATCCGTACCGTTCGAGCATGCTCGAGAGGAAGTCGGCTCCGTACACGGTGATCGTGCCGAGCTCCCAGTCGAACTCGGCCGTTTCGTCGGCTCCACAGGACAGACCTCGCTCGAGAAGGATGTTCACTGAGCTCGGCTTGACCGTAGGGCTCGCAACGGTTGCCGAGAAGATCAGCCGGCCCCCTTCGGCGGTCACTTCGTGAGCAAGGCGCAGCAGTTCTTCCAATCGCGGGAGAGTCTGCAAGTGCGGCGGAGTGCGGGCCAAAACGAGGTCGAACCCAGGGGTGCCCGCCGGCCGGACATCGGCAGCCTGAACGGATTTGTCTGTGTCGCCGACCGACCCGTTAATGAAGGACATCTTGTCCCCTGACAACGTCGATTCGAGCCAGTCGTAGACGAGTTCGTCCGGCTCAATACCCACGAAGTCGGCGAGTCCGAGGAGGTCTTGTGCCGCCGGGAGCGCGAGGTCGAGCAAGGCTTCGATGTTGAGGACACGCATACCGGACAAGTCGCGCCGCTGGAGAAAGGTTGCTATGTAGTCGTCGAAGCGAGCCGCCTCACGTGGCCAGCGACGTGAGCGCAGACCGATCTCTATCGGAACCCTGACGGCGGGCGTCGCCAAGCCGGTACCTCGTGGCCCACCGGTGGCTGCATTCCTACACCTCGACACGCTTCCCGATCGGCCGAGGCGCGGAAAGTAGCCCCGGTCGAAGATCCAGCGGTGCCGATCGTGGCAGATCGCCTCTGCCGATTCGTCATAGTAGTCGCGGTAGTCGCCGTGATCGGTCGTATTCGTCTCCGGGAGCCTGTGCTCACGGTTGCTGTGGCGTAGGAACGGGTTGACGTGTCGCAAGAAGTCCGTCTCCAGATTCTCGAACCGGAGTATCCGCATGTTCGGAGGGATTCTTCCAGCCAGCTCGTAATACCGCTCGAACCGCGGAGGTCCGCTACCAAAGAACCCGGCTTGCGCGAGGTACTCGGGAAAGCTGTTCTCGAGCGCTATGCGCTGTGGCGTGCCTTGATCCCACTCGTTTGCGAGGCGCAGGTAGTGGTAGCGGGAGACCTCGAGCTCGTATGGGTTGCGCATGGTCGCGAGGATCAGTTTGAAGTCCTCGATGTCGATGCCGCTCGAGCTCAGATACGCGGCAGCGTCCGCAAGGGTCTCGTGTCGACGGCCTCGATGGTGTATCCCGCGCGGGAGCGAAGGATCCGGCTCGGGTGCGGTGTAGTGCACGGGGCCCCTGAGCCGACGGATCAGGTAGTCCGAAATGCTCATTCCGCCGGTCTTCGGTACGTGGAGGAATAGGACCTCGGCGTTCCAGATCACGTGAGCGTGCGTGCCTTGCGTCGATGGGGGGCCACATTTGTGAAGCTACCAATCGGTGTGTTCCTGTGACCATTCGCCCGCTCGCTGACTAGAGGCACCGGGAATGTGGTTGCTACCGTTGGCGCGATGGCCACTATGTCGACGGCGGACAGCGAGCTGATCGAGCTCGGCACGCGCCCTCAGCTCCGGCCGTACATCGCGGAGCTTTGGGCCCGTCGCGAGTTCATGGTCTTCGTGCCATACAACGACATCAGGGTCCAGAACATCGACACGATGTTTGGGCAGTTCTGGCACATCCTCAACCCGATCATGCAGGTGAGTGTGTACTGGCTCGTGTTCGGGGTGATCGCAAAGCTCGATCGCGGCACAGACAACTTCATCGGCTTCCTGCTGATCGGTGTGTTTCTCTTCAGCCTTTCATCGAGGGTCGTAACTGACTCGGTTCGCACGATCGAGCGTTACCAGGGACTGATCCGCACGATCGACTACCCGCGCGCCCTGATGCCGATAAGCACGGTGATCGAACACACGATGGCATTCATCCCGAGCGCAGTCGTGCTCATGGTAGCGATGCCCATAACGGGCGAGCAGCCCACCTGGCGCTGGTTGTTTTTCCCGGTTGTCCTGATTCTGCAGTTCAGTCTCAACTCGGGCCTGGCCCTATTGGCTGCGAGGGCCGGGCACCGTGTACGTGACCTCAGTCAGGTCACCCAGCACTTCATGCGTCTCATGTTCTACGCCTCCGGCGTGCTGTTCGATGTCAGCAGATTCGTCGATAGTGATCGGCTCTTGAAGCTCTTCGCCCTCAACCCGTTCTACGACATCATTCACACGGCTCGCTGGGCCCTGATGAACGACGGGCTGCGCATGGAGGCGTGGATTGGGCTGGTCGCATGGGCGGTCGTGCTGCCCAGCATCGGTTTTCCCGTGTTCCTGCGGGCTGAGCACCGGTACGGGGCAGCGTGAGTCGGAGGCGAGAGCGCAAGGAACGGCGCGCCTACGAACAGCTCCTCGCGGGTGCGACGCAGCGCGAGCATGCTCCGTCGAACGGTGCCGGTACTGTCAACGATCTCGTCGATCCGGTGCGGGGCAAGCCAGCGGCGATCATCGACGAGGTCTCGGTGTCGTATCGAACATTTACCGATAAGGCGCCTGGTATCCGCCAGCGACTCGCCCGCGAACAAACAGAACGACGAGTCCGCGCGGTCCATGCGGTCAAGAACGCTTCCCTGGTGCTCTACGAGGGTGAGACCCTCGGATTCGTCGGTGCCAATGGCTCGGGTAAGTCAACGCTGCTAAGCGCGCTGACCGGGCTGATCCCGTTGGACTCCGGCCGCATACTCGTGCGCTCGCGGCCTCGCATGCTCGGGGTCAACGCCGTTCTCAGGCCTGCGGTGTCCGGCAGGCGCAACATACTCATCGGAGGCCTCGCCCTCGGGTTCTCCCATGCGGAGATGAACGAGATGATGCAGGACGTCATCGACTTCGTCGACATCGGCGAGGCGATCGATCGGCCCATGAAGTCCTACTCGGCCGGCATGAAGAGCCGCCTCGGCTTCGCGATAGCCACCCTGTCACCGCCCGAGATCCTGTTGATCGACGAAGCGCTTGTAACCGGTGACGAAGCGTTCAAACAGCGCAGTCAGGAAAAGGTGAGTCAGATTGTGGAGAACGCCGGTTCTGTGGTTCTCGTGACGCACAACCTGAATGATCTGGCCGAGAACTGCGACCGCGCCGTATGGCTGGACGAAGGCGAGATTCGTCGGATCGGCGATCCGGAAGAGATCGTTGATGAGTACCGGGCGGCAGTGGCCCGCAAGGCCGCCGACAAACGGCGCGAAATCATTGCGAGACAACAAGCTGGTTGACAGCTCCGTCGGTGGTCAGACCGGCCGCCCCATCGCAGCGGGATCGGCTACGTAGCGCTCGAGGTGCCCTTCGAGGATCCGCGCTGATCGATCCCAGGTGAACGTCCGGGCTCGCTCGGATCCAGCGGTAGCGATTCGCGTTCGCCTCGAGCGGTCGCGCAAGAGATCGATCGCCCCCCGTGCTATCGCGTCGGCATCGTCGACCGGGGCGACGATCGCAGTCGAGTCGTGCTCGGCGTACTCGCTCGATCCACCGTTGTCAGTGGTTACGAGAGCGGCTCCGCAGGCCATCGCCTCGAGATTGGCAAGGCCGAAACCTTCAACGATGCTCGTACACAAGAACACAGCGCTGTCGTTGTAGAGCTCGACGATTCGATCGGGCTCAGGATCGCGTTCGAACTCGATCCAGTCGGGGAGTGGGATGTCGGGCCGACGGGACCCGAAACAGCTGACGCTGACATCGCTGAGTTCGGCACGAACCTTCTCCAAAGCCGCCAGCATCGTCGGCATGCCCTTGCGCGGGTGCTGGTTGTAGAGAAACGCCAACGCCGGCCGACGCTCTGCTATCGCGCGATCGATGCGAAATCGATCGTGGTGGAGAGCAATCGGGAGGTGGAGGAGCTCCGAGCTGGGTACCCCCAAGTCGACCCCTACATCGATGAGCCAGCGAGCCACGCACATCTTCGGGCACGGCGAACGGTAGGTGGCGACCTCGATCTCGCGGTCGAGCATCTCCCAGCCCTGCACGAGCTGGACCGGATGGCCCATACTCGGATTGCGGTCACTGATCTCTCCGTAGCCAAAGAACACGTCGGCGTCGGGAAGCGGTGAATCGTCGTTGGCCCCGGCACCGTAGAAGTGGTGGACGACGTCCGGGTGGTACTTGTCCGAGATGTCGTCCGGCGAGCTCGGGTAGGTGAAGACGCTCTCTTCGGGTTCGAATCGGACGTGGAGCACGTGCACTTCGTGACCTCGCGCCGCCATCACATTCGCGAGCTCGGTGATGACCGTGACTCCGCCGATCGGCACCCGCGCGGTTGGCGACAGAAACGACAGGATCATTCGGCCACAACGGGGTCTTTGCCGGCGAAGTCGTAGCGACGCTGGTAGAAGGACATGTCGAAGAACCACCGGTGACGCTGATAGCAAAGCTGCTCGCAGCGTTTGTCGTAGTACCGCCAATAGTCGTCGTGGTCCGACTTGTTGAGATGTGGAAGCGGGACCGGCTCTTCGACCAAGAAGTCCGACAGCTTTTCCGCGAGGTCGGTGCTCAGACGCTCGAAGCGGAGAACGTGGAGGTTCTTCGGGAGGTAGTCGCCGATGCGGAAATACCGGTCGAGGCGCGGCGGAAAGGAGCCGAAGAAGGGGGCCTCGGCCAGGTACTTCTCGAAGTCGTCGTCGATCGCCAGATCCTGCGCTCGGCCGCGATCGACGTCGTGACCCTTGCGCAGGTAGTGATAGCGGGAGACCTCGAGGTCATACGGGTTTCGCATGACTGCGAACACGGCGGCGAAGTCGCCCACGGACCGACCACGCGGACTGTGGAATGCTTCGGCCTGGACGAGCGTCTCGTGTCGGGGTCCTTCGTGGTACTCCGCGTCGGGGGCCTCGTCCACCGGGTGGTTGGCCGTGTACTGAACGCGTCCTTCGAGGTTCGTCAGAAGGAACCGCGTCGTGCTTATGCCGCCTGTCTTGGGGACGTGGAGGAAGAGGATGTCGTCGGTCCAGATCAATAGTTGCTCCGGCGTCGGGGGATCGCCTACCTCCGAATGTACGACACGTGGCGGGCGGCGGCTTTGTCGGCCCCGTTTGCGTGCACTGTGTCGTCTCGTACTCTGGCGTGATGATCCCCCGTGCCGCCGACGGCGTCGACGCAGCTAAACGCCTGGCCGCTCGGTCGGATGCGACGCTGGCCATGGCCAAGCGAACCAGAAGCGCCGCAAAGCGAGCCGTCAACCTCTCCCAGACCGTCATCGCGGCGGTGAACGTTGCGGGGACGACGACGGTGTCTGCCGACTTCGTCGATGTTCGACTCGGTGTGTACGCCGGCGACGGGATCTGGGTGCTGCGCCATGGGCTACGCTCGTATGAGCTCTCGGCTTCCGACCGAACGGAGCTACTGTCGGTTCTGCCCGTCGAGGTGCTCGATGGGTTTGGCGCAGTGTCGCTCGACGGTTCGGCGGGACTCGGTAGAATCGACGGAGCGCTCGCGGCGAGGCTGACCGGGTCCGGTGAGGAGCGTGTCGTCGCGCTCAGCACGAACGCCGTCGACTTGGTCGCACCTGTGACGGTCAACCCGCAACCGTGGCACGACCGGTGGGTGCCGACTGCGTTCAAAGTGGTGGTCGAGAACGTCTCGCACCTCGAGATCGAAGCGCTGGTGCCGGCCGCCGACCTTCCAGGCAAGGACTACGTGGTCAGCCACCGGCGCGAGATCGTCTCCCAGGGAACTCTCGAGCGGGGAAGGCGGACACCGATCGTGATCGATCGAGACCTCAGCGACGAGATCGCGACATTCGACGTGCATCTCGCCTTTCCCGAGCCGGCGCGTCCGGGTGAGATGCGCAGGCTCGGTGCCGTGCTGCTCGGTACGGTGCGGAAGGTCTCGAACCGGAGGCTCGCGCGGTGAGCAACGCTGCGCGCGAGATCAGGCTTCAGCACAACATCGTGCGGCTAGTTGACGAATTGACGGCGGTCGTTGAGTCGAACGCAGAGTCCAAATCGCCGCTGCGAGCGGCGGTTGTCGGGTGGGATCTCGCACACAATCCGGTCGGTCGGGCACTCGTTTTGTACCGACTGCTGCAGGAACGTTTCCAGGTTGATCTGGTCGGACCGTTATGGGATCGATTCGGGACGTCTCTCTGGGAGCCGATCGCTGCCGAGTCGTTGAGCGTGAAGGCGTTCAGCGCTTGGACCGCCAGCGACTTCGTGCCACGCGCAGTCGCTGCCGCCGGGCGCGATGACTACGACGTTGTCGTGTGTAGCAAGAACCGGCTCCCGGGGATCTTTCTAGCCACGCTGATCGCGGAATGGAGTGACGCGCCGCTCATAGTCGACCTTGACGACGACGAGATGGCCTTCGCCGATCCTGTCGCGCAAGGCGCCGCGCCCGGTGAGATCACCGACCCGCTCGATATCAACGCTACTGGTCTCGCCATGCGCGCGACGTCATCGGCCGAAGCCCTGACCGTTGTGAGCGACCCGCTGCTCGAAAGGTGGGGCGGAACGATGGTGAGGCACGCACGTCCGAGCGGAGTGCCGGTCGACACCCCCGAGGCGCTACGCCGCCGAGCTGACACCCGGGCCCGGTACGGCATCAGGGACGATGAGCATGCTCTGTTCTTCGTCGGCACCGTGCGGCCCCACAAGGGCGTGCAGGAGATCGTCGCGGCCCTCGAAGAACTTCCCGACGTCGACGCCCGGCTGCACGTGTTCACGAACACGCCACCCGCTCATGTCGAAAAGCTCGTCTCGGACCGAATCGGAGAAGCGTCGGGTCGATTCCTGCTTCACGGGCCGTGTCGCATGGACGAGATCGAAGACCTCATGCTCGCCGCCGACCTCGTCGTCCTCGCCCAGGCTCAGGATTCGCCAATAGGCGAAGTGCAGGTCCCTGCCAAGATCTCCGACGCCACCGCCGTCGGGTGTCCGGTACTGGTGCCCGACGCACCCGTATTCGACGACCTCGCAGGGCTCGGCCTCGTCACCACTTACCAGCCGGGCGGCTTGGTCGAGGCGATCAAGGCGGCGTGTGGTGCCCGCTCGGCCATCGCCGCGCGCCGCCTCCAACAGCGCTTCGCTGGGGAGCTCTCCGAAACGGTTAACAGCGCCCGCCTCGCATCTGCCGTCGACGAGGCACAGCAGCTGTACGAGGCTGCCAACGACGGACAGAAGCGCGACTGCTCGGAGCTCCACGAAGGAGTCGTTGAGTTCTACAACAGGGTGCGCTCGGAGGAGACAACCCAGCCGAGCTGGAGCATCGGAGCGTCCTCATCGCCGTCCTACGACTTCGTCTTCTTCTGGAAACAGAACGACAGCGGTCTCTACGGCCGACGGAGCGACATGATCGTCAAGCACATCATGTCCCAGGGCCGGGCTCGAAGGGTTTTGCACTTCGATTCGCCGACAACGCCCGCTGAGATGGCGGACCGGCTTCCGCCACCCAATCATCGTGTTCACTCGGAGGCCGATCACATATTTGCCAACATCCTCGACAGGCACCTGCGAACGGCGGACCATGATCGTCTTCGCCGACGAACCTTCCTGTACCGCCCCGACGATGGGGTGGAGCGACGGCTGTTCGGCTCGCCGCTTCCGACACTCGACGAATACCCCGACTACGTGCTCGCCGAGCTGGCCGAGGCCAGGATGGAGCCTCATCGCACCGTCGCCTGGGTGTGGCCTGTCGCTCAGGGCTTCTCTCTGCTGAGCGAGGCCATCGACTTCGGAGCCGTCGTATGTGACCTGGTCGATGATCAGCGCCAGTGGCCAGGCCAGGGCGAAGCGAGACTCGAGTTCCTTAGGAGCGAGTACGAGGCGGCGATCGATGCTGCCGACATCGTGTTCACCAACTCGCCGGCGAACGCCGACGCCTTCGTCGAGTTCGGCAAACCCTCGGTCGTGGTTCCCAACGCCGCCGAGCGTGTCGACGGTGTCGTGGCCGATCGATCGGTGCTCGATCACTCTGCGCTCGTCGACGGGCCCCTTCTCGGCTATGTGGGCAACATGCGCGATCGAGTCGATTGGGATCTGCTCGAAGCAGTCGCTCTGCACAACCCGAATTGGAACATAGTTCTAGCAGGCGAGGTGGCCCAGGATTCGCCGGCTTTCGCCCTCGATCACCGGTTGGCGAACCTCCACCTACTCGGGGTCGTCCCCTACGACACGGGTCGGCGCCTGATGGCAGCGTTCGATGTGGGTCTGATCCCTCACGCGATATCCGATCAGAGCATGCGGATGGACCCACTGAAGCTTTACAACTTCGCCGCACTCGGGATTCCGATCGTCTCGACGGCGCACCCGTCGGCGATGGCGTTCGCCCAGGGGGTCCTCGTCGCCAACGAGCCTGACGAATTCTGTGCTGCGATCGAGTTCGCCCTTCGCGAAGAGCGAGGCGCGAACCAGATTGATGCCTCCGAGTTCAGCTGGGACACGCGAGTCGACACCATGTTCGCGCTGATCGACGGACTCAAGGCACCGCGACCGCTGTCCGCACCGTGATCGCGGACCACAGAAGCCAGTGCCGTTGGCCCAATCTGATCATCGCCGGTGCTCAGAAGGCCGGAACGACTTGGCTGCACTACCGGCTGGCACGCCACCCGCGGATCTCCATGTCGGAACCCAAGGAGCTCTTTTTCTTCGGCCGAGGCGAGGCGAGCTCCCAGCGGGAGCGCGACCGATACAGATCACACTTCCGCGTCGAACGAGGCGTCTGGTTCTACGGCGAGTCGACCCCGAGCTACCTGTGGCACCGTGACGCTTCCTCGCCGTTCTCGCCGTCGAGTGACGTGGTCGTCGACCCTGCAGAGGAGGTGGTGGCGACACTCGGAGACGAGGTGCTCGTCGTCGTTCTCCTTCGCGATCCGGTGTCGCGTGCCATCGCCGGCGCGAGGCATCAGATGATCATGGGCCGACTCGAGCCCGACGTTGACATTTTCGAGGCTGACGCCGAGCTCGGCATCATCGACCTCGGGTTCTACCGACGACACCTCGAGCACTGGCGCTCGTGCCTCGATCCCGGCCAGATCCGGACCTTTCTCTTCGACGACATTCGCGATGATCCCCACGGCCTGTTGGCGGCCGTGCTCACAACTCTCGGCCTCGACATCGCTCAATACGAGGCCGAGCACCTGCAGCTGCTGGAGAACCGGTCGAACACCTCTGACGAGCTACGCGCGCGGCACGGCGTACCGACCGACCGGCGACTTCGCGTTTCGCCGTCCACGGTCGAGAGTCTGCTGGCGCTCTACGCCGAGGACATCGCCTATGTCGAGGAACTGCAGGGACGGTCTCTACCGGCGTGGCGCGATCGAGCGCGCCTGACAACCGAACTCGTCCAGTGACCGCGGACGCATCGAACACGATGGGGGCTTTCCGTGTGGCCCCCGGTCACTCCTGGCGTTCTTCCGCCCGCTCGGCGTGGCGTAGCCTGTAACCGTGTTTCCTTTCTGGGAAGTAGCCATCGAACCGATTCTGCGCGCGGTCAAGGCGAATCGCATCGTCGAGATCGGCGCGCTGGCCGGTGAACACACGGAACTCTTGCTCGACACCCTGGGCCCGGATGCCGAGCTCCATGTCATCGATCCGCTGCCGCAGTTCGACCCCGACGAGCACCGCGAGCGCTTCGGTGGCCGTTATGTGTTCCACCGCGACATCAGCCACAACGTATTGCCGACGCTTCCTCCGATGGATGCCGCCCTGGTCGACGGCGATCACAATTGGTACACCGTCTACAACGAGCTCCGGCAGCTCGCTGAGGTATCCGACGCGGCCGGAGCGCCTTTGCCGGTGCTGTTATTGCACGACACATACTGGCCGTACGGGCGCCGCGACCTCTACTACGACCCCGACCAGATCCCCGCAGAGCATCGCCAGCCATACGCCTACAAGGGCATGCGCCCCGGCCGGCGCAAGCTCGTGCCCCGAGGTGGCCTCAATCCCCGCATGGCGAATGCGGAGATCGAGGGTGGTCCCAGAAATGGCGTGATGACCGGCCTCGAGGACTTCCTCGCCGAGCTCGACCGACCGGTTCGTCGCCTCGACATCCCGATCTACTTCGGACTGTCGCTCGTCATCGAGGAGTCGCTGCTCGAAACCAATCGGGAACTGCAAGCGGTTCTCGAACACCTCCAAGGAGCCGAAGGGCGAGCTGAACTACTCGAATTGGCCGAGGAAGTCCGCATCAAAGCGATGCTGTACCAGCACCAGGTGGTCTTCGGTCAGGAAGAGAAGGACCGACGCGCAGCCGATCGCTACCTCGGCGTTGTCCGGGGCGCTCTGTTGAACGAGCACTACCTCGAACACGAGCTTCGGCTCGACTATCTCGAGAGCCGGATCGAGACGGGCCTCGCGACCGACGAGGCCTATCTTCGCGACCCGGCGAGGCACCTGCAGGGAAAAAAGCGCGCCCTCATCGCGGCGCGACGCTCCGGAGCAGCACGCGACCGCAAGTCGCGATCCGGCTGGTACCCGTTCGCGCCCAGCGCCATCGCACTCGACCGCCTTCGCAGCGCCCTCGACTCGCTCGATGAAACCCGTGCTCGAGGCGATCTCGTCGACGTCGGGGTTGGGCGCGGGGGTGCGTCTATCTTCATGCGTGCGTACCTCGAAGCGCTGGAGAAACGCACAGCGACGGTGTGGGTGGTCGATGCGTTTCGCGCCGACGCGGAACACGGCGATGGTCATGGTCCCGACCTGAATACCGTTCGCGACGTGTTCGCGCGGTTCGATCTCCTCGACGATCAAGTCAAGTTCTGCCAGGGCGACCCGGTCGCGAGCCTGCTCGACGCGGAGATCGAGGCTGTGGCCCTCGCGAGGATCGCGATCACCGATGCCGGTACGGTGAGCGCAATCATGCCCGAGATGGTCAACCGACTGAGTGTCGGTGGCGTCGTCGTCGCCGAACCCGCTTCGGCCGACCCAGCACGCGAGGTACTCGAGGAAGCTTCACATCTAGGAAAGGTCGACGTCGATGATCAGAACGGACTGGTGTGGCGAAAGACCGCAGATGGCCGAATCGATAGCCCTTCGGCCGCCCTCGTGGACGCTCACCACCGGGTCCCCCTGGTGCCGGCCGTCAAGGATGGTGCGATCGACCTGTCGATCGTCGTCGTGCTCTACAACATGGCTCGCGAGGCGCAACGCAGCCTGCACTCGATGTCGAGGGAGTACCAGCTCGACGTCGACGATCTCGACTACGAAGTGCTCGTCGTCGACAATGGCTCGGCACCCGATCAGCGACTGAGCGACGCACAGGTTCGAGCGTTCGGACCCGAGTTCAGGCTGATCGAGATGGGTGACTCGGCGACCACGTCGCCGGTGCCGGCACTGATAGAGGCCACGAAGCGCTCCCGGGGGGAGGCGCTCGCCTTGATGATCGACGGTGCGCACGTTCTCACACCGAGGGTGCTCGCGAACGGGATGCGCGGTCTGTCGACCTATGGGCCGGCGATCGTGATGACCCAGCAATGGTATGTCGGTCCCGGGCAACAGAACGACCTCATGCTCGAAGGCTACGACGAGGGCTACGAGGACGAGCTCTTCTCTCGCATCTCATGGCCGTCCGACGGCTACCGACTCTTCGAGATCGGTAGCTTCGTCGGCGACCGCGATTGGTTCGACGGCATGTGGGAGAGCAACTGCATCTTCGCTCCCCGCAGCCTCGTCGAACAGGTGGGCGGATTCGACGAGAGCTTCGACGAGCCAGGCGGAGGCTACGCGAACCTCGAGCTCTACGAGCGTCTCGGATCGCATCCCGACACGACGGTCGTGTCGATCCTCGGGGAGGGCAGCTTCCATCAGACACACGGTGGGACCACGACGAACCAGGCGGAGATCATGGAACGGGGCCGTCGGCTCACCAGCTATCGCGACAGGTACGCCGAGATGCGAGGCCGGCCGTTCAAGGGACCCGGTAAACCGATCCACTACGTCGGCAACCTTTACGGGGCGGCCAGGAGAACCAAAGCCCGTCGCCTCACATCTCCGCTTTTCGCTGAGGCAAGAGCCGCCGCTTCGACAGAGACGCTGCCGATCCCAGATGAACTCCGGACCGGATTCATCGAGGCTCAGTGGAACTCGGAAGGATGGCGCAGCTCGTCGTGGCGCGGATCGGAGGTCGCCCGCAACCCCGCCGATCTGTGGATCTATCAGGAGATCGTCAGCGCCGTTCGACCCGAGCGGATCCTCGATGTCCGTCACCAGCGCGAGGAACCGGGCCTCGCCCATTATCTGGCGGCGGTATGCGATTCGATCGAACACGGGCGCGTCGTGAGCATCGGCACGACCGATTTCTCAACGGGGGACGACGATCGGATCGACTGGCTCGTCCGGAGCTGTCGCAGCTATGAGCCTGCCGCCGTCGACGCCGTGCACGAGGTCGTCCGCGACGCCCCCACGTTGGTGGTCATCGGTCGAGGACGCCGACACGAGATGCTTCAGGCATTCGCGGCATACCAGGGTCTCGTCCCGGTCGGCAGCTATGTGATCGTCGAGGACACAGTTCTCAACGGGAATCCCGTCGATCCCGAGTTCGGGCCCGGCCCGATGGAGGCGGTCAAGGCGATGCTGCGCACCAACGGTGACTTCCTCGCAGACCCGAAGATGGAGCGCTTCGGAGCGACGTTCAACCCGGGCGGGTTCCTTCTCCGGCGCGCGGACTCCACCCGCTGAGCTCGATCAGTCTGGAACGCTGAGTCCGAGCCCTTCTGCCAGCTGAGCGGTCGCGCGAGCGAGACCGAAGTTCTCCTCGAGTGCCATGAGACCGTGCTCGCGCAGCTCTTTCCAGAGCTGATCGTCGTTCTGTAGCCGGAGGCACTCAGCAGCGAACGTCGCAGCGTCGTCGGCAACGATGACGTCCTTGCCGTCGACGAGGTCGGAACCCTCGAATGCGATGGTTGTACCGACACAGGGCACGCCGTTGGACAGCGCCTGGGTGACCTTGCCCTTGACCCCTGCCCCGAACCTGAGCGGGGCGATGACGATGCGAGCGGTCTCATAGAACGGCTCGAGATCGGGAACGTAGCCGTGAACGCGCACGTTGTGGCCGGCCAGCTCGTGGATCTCCGGCGGCATCTTCGATCCGATCATGTGCAGGACCGTTTCGGGTGATTTGGCGGTGATCAGCGGCAGCACCTCCCTCACGAACCACTCCATGGCATCGATGTTGGGCGGGTGTTCGAAACCCCCGACGAAGAGAAGGCCGCTGCGGTCGTTGGCCGGCGTCGTCGTCGGTGTCACGTGGTGAATGTTGCCCAGGATGTGGATCGAGGCCTCGGGGACGAGTTCGGACAGGAGGTCCCTCTCGCTCGTGCTGCACACGAACGTTGCCTGCGCCTGCTGCGTACACATGATCTCGAGCTCTTGGGTTTCCTCGTGATCGAACCCGCCGCTGACCTCCCCGTTCAGCCGGAACTCGCGAACCTGCCTCAAGAAGTGCAGGTCTACCGTGTCGTAGATGATCCGTGAGTTGGGACACATCGCCCGGACGGTCGACATCAGCGGGGCGGCGACTTCGAGCCGAGACAGGATGACGGCGTCGAACTCGCTGCCCCTGGCCTGGAGGAACTCGCGCACGCCTCGCGCGTGCGGCGACCCGATGACCTCGATCCCGATCTGCTGGAGCTCGGACGCGTACGGCTCTTCGGCGATGAGATTCTGAGGGACGAAGGTGACCTTGCAGCCGAGCGGCTGGAGTGCGCGCATCATGTTGAGCATCCGCAGAGATCCCGAGTCCTGATCGGGAGTCAGCATCCTGGCGTCGAGGACGAGCACGCGGTGTCGCCGGTCTCGTTCCTTCTCGAGTTCGGGCTCGACACCGTTCGGTCGATGCGAGGCGAGCTCGAGGTGCCACTTGCGGTAGAACGTCTCGTGGTTGAGCACTTGGTGGTGCTTCATCGAACCGGTGTCGGCAGTGTCTGTGCCGTGCGATGCGCCCTCGTGGTGGATGACGACCGATGCCGGTTGATACATCACCCGGTAGCCGGCCTCTGTGGCCGCCATGCACAGGTCGGTGTCCTCGTAGTAGGCGGGTGAGAAGGCGGTGTCGAAGCGTCCGAGTAGCTCGAACACCGATCGCCTCACCATCAAAGAGGCACCTGAGACGTAGTCGACGCGGCGTGCATAGTTGACGCGCGGGTCGTTCGGGTGTGTGCCACGTCCATAGTTCCAGGCCGAGCCGTCCTGCCAGACGATCCCGCCGGCCTCCTGGAGCGAGCCGTCGGCGTACATCAGCCTCGACCCTGCGATAGCTGTCTGCGGGTCCTCGAGCGTTCGTACGAGCGCATCCATCGAGTTGGGGATGATCTCGGTGTCGCTGTTGAGGAACCAGAGCAGGTCTCCACGCGCGTGATCGACCGCCGCGTTGCAGTTCATGAGGAATCCGAGGTTGGTCGAGTTGTCCAACACGCGGACTCCGTGGACTGCACGAACCGGCGCGAATTTTTCCTCGTCGGAACAGTCGTTGGCTATCAGGATCTCGAAGGGAGTCGCCGGTGGGTGGTTCTGGAAAGACGTCAGGCAGTCGAGCAATTCGTCGATCGCGTTGTGCACGGGGATGATGACCGAGACGATCGGATCGATCGATGTGGCGATCAGCAATGACCGATCGAGTCCACCGTGCTGTTGGGGCGTGAGAGTCGTGGCCGCCTCGCTCTCGGCCAGGAATCGATCGATGATGAGGCGGCGTCGTTCGAGCTCGGCCTCGGAGACCTCCGGTCTCTCGGCGTTGACCGTTCGGCGGAGCTCGCGTAGGTGATACCTGCGCCGGAGAGAGGCCGGGACTCGCCTGGCGCGCGCGATAGCCCGCTCCCAGATCGGCTTCGGGTCGGAGAGGAGGGCCATCTGGAGCTTGAGGTCGGCGATGATGCGAGCGCTCGACTCTTGTTCGCGGGCTTGGTCGGCGATGAGGCTGTTGAGGCGCGCAACCTCCGAGCGTAGGACTTCGGACTCGCTCATCTGTGACGCGGCCGTC
Source organism: Acidimicrobiales bacterium (assembly GCA_965216815.1). Classification (GTDB taxonomy): domain Bacteria; phylum Actinomycetota; class Acidimicrobiia; order Acidimicrobiales; family SHLQ01; genus JADFOM01. The sequence continues at coordinate 3,009,908 of OZ244202.1, forward strand.
GCCTCGTCAGACATCTCCTCCACAACGACAGCGAGTGTACGTGGCCTTTGTCGAGGCTGACCAACGCCGCTGCCCTCCTGCCCGGTCAGGAACCCTTCTCGATCCACGACAGCGAGCGGCGGAGATGGGCGATGGCCTCGGTGGGCACCGTCCCAATCAGTGTAGGTTCGGTGTCGGGAGGTCGGAACGGTCGACCTCGGATCCGTTCGTACTCGGCCCACAGCTCGTCGTGGGTGTCGCCTTGTCCGGTCGCCGCACCATGGTGGTACTGGTGGAAGGTGCCCTCTCCCAGCAAGAGAACGTGTTGGGTATCGGGTAGTTCGCAGGCCCGCCGGTAGAGATCGTGGTTGGCGAGACCACCTCCGGGTCGATCGAACTCCTCGTCCAGGCCGCCGAGCTCGGCCCACAACTCTCGATGCATGAACAGCGCATTCGACTCGCCCATTGGACCGAACCAGCCGCGATGGGACGAGCCGGCGAGCGTGCTTATGGTGAAGAGCTCATAACCGTTGTCACGCCACGGCACGCTCGCGAGGAGCTCGTCCTCGACCCGCTGGTCGTATCCGGTCGCCGAGGCCTTCATCTGCACCTCGTGTCCCAAGTGATAGGCCGTGGTCGCGACCACGGCCCTCGGCGAGAGCGAAGCGGCACGAGCCGCCAGCTCGAGCATTCCGGGCGACACCATGCGCGCGCCGTCGATCATCAGGCCGATCAGGTCGTGGGACGCGAGCGCCAGGCCCTCATTGCACGCGGAAGCCGGTGAGGGGTGTGCTCGTTCGGGTGGGATCCGATGAAGCCGAGCCGAGGGGAGTTCTCCGAGAACCGCTGCGCTCACAGGCGTGGGCGAGCCGTTGTCGATCACGACGATCTCAGCGTCGACAGCGCCGACCTGGAAACTGGGTCCCAGGGTGAACAAGGTGCGTGGCAACTCTCTCGCCATTTCGTAGGCGACGACAACGACGCTGATGCTGCGCGTAGGGGCACTCACGGCGACCTCACGGCAATCGGTTGCGCCGCTCGGCATCGCGTCGGCGACATCTCGCAACGCGCTGCCACGATCGAAGAACATCGTGTGTGGCACGCCGGTCGCCGCGCGCACTTCGAAGCAGGGCGAATCCGACGTCTTCGACCACAGCGACCGCGTTGTCGAGGTGTCGCCTGCGGCCGCCGTGGCGGCTGATGTTGCGGTGACGGTTGGCAAGGGTCGACACGCGCAACGGCCCGCTGCGGTCGGCGAGCCGCATCGCCGAGGAGAACGATCTGACATGGCGCGCGGTTGCGGATGGCTCGAAGCGGTACTGCCACCCGAGGCGGCGAAGCGACAGCGCCAGGTCGACGTCCTCGCCGTACATACCGTAAGACTCGTCGTAAGGGCCACCGAAACGCCGAACGACCTCGTCGAGCGCTACCCGGCGAAACAGCGGGCAGGCTCCGTTGACCTTGTCACAGATGATCGGAACGTCGGTGGGAAGGCTCTTGGTGCGCATCCGGCGCGTGATGGCGATCGGGCCTGTCGTTCCGGCGCGCTCGGAGCTGATGAGTCCCCCGACCGCTGCGAGCCTCGGTTGGGCCTCGAGGACACCCACCAGCGATTCGACATAGGTCGGGTCGAGTTCTGCGTCGCAGTTGAGCGGCAACACATACGCCCCGTCCGTGGCTGCGATGCCGAGGTTCATTCCACCCGCAAACAGCGCATTGGTTGGTGAGCGGATCACTTCGATGTCGGGAGCCGCTGCCATGATCCGTTCGAGGGAGTCGTCGGTGCTGGCGTTGTCGACCACGACGACCCTCACGTCTGGAAACGTCTGGGCGATGGCGGATCGTACGGCACGCTCACCGAGGTCGGCGCTGTTCCAGTTCAACACGACGATGTCGACGAGAGTCGAGCCGGTCACGCCGCTGGAAAGATGAGGCTGGCTTCGTGTTCGAGGCGGCGCCAATGGAACCGGCCAAGCGTGAGAAGCCCAGCGCGCGTGGCGATAGCCGCGACGCCGTGCCGCTGCGGCTCACGAAGGCGGAGTTTCGCGTGGAGCTCGAGCTCGCGCTCGACGCGTCCCAGGTCGGTGAGCGGGCTGAGCGGGCGACACAGGTTCTGGAGGATGTCTCGTTCCGGGCGGATGAGATGGAGGCCGGGCCGTGCGACCCATCGCGAGAGGAGGCCGGCTGCAGCGACACGAGCGGCTGCATCGGCGAGTGGATGGGTTGTCGCCGGGCCGAAGTCGAAGACCCACAACTGTCGATCGGCGTCCATGCCAATGTTCTTGGGGTCGAGGCCCTTCCAGATGGTGACCGATTCGCGCTGAGTGTCGAGTCGTTCGGTGAGAATCGTGGCGAGAGCCTGGCCGACCGCCGCGGTGAGCTCGAATGCCTCGTGGTCGTCGTGGACGATCTCGTCGACCGTCGACATCTCGATGAATGGTGACACGTTGACGAGGCGACCGCGGTCTGTTCCCACGATGGGGACTACCCGAACACCACCCGGCACCTCTGGGCCCGATGCGTCGACGGTAGCGATATCGCCGAGGTAACCCTTGCGATGAGCTCGTCCGACGCGATCGATGAACTGCTTGATGAAGAAGCGTTGATCGCCCCCCTCGGCGACGCCCACGCGCGACCAATTGCGCTGCGTGGTCGATCGAACGAGCAGTGGCCCCAGCCCGTCGATGTCGAGCGTGTCGCCAACCGTGACGGGCGCGACACTCTCGTCGTCACCGATCGTTTCGGACGCGTTACGTTCGTCGTCACCGACGGCCGCGGTCCGGCGCGAGGAGCGCTCGGTCAGGTTCGTCGTGGGCGCTTCGCGCTCGCCCTGTCGTACAAAAGCCATGGGGAATCCCCACTGTAGAACCGCCCACAGAGGGTGACCAGCCCGGCATCGCCGCAGGAGTCTGCGTGTTGGGGCGCCTGGCGTAGCGGGTGCACACTGCACCGAGATGAGCTCGCCGGTCACGATTCTCCTCTCGACCTTCGATGGTGCCCGGCATCTGCCTGCGCTGATCGACAGCATCGAGTCACAGCGACATGTGGACTGGACCGTGGTCGCCCGCGACGATGGTTCACGAGATGCGACCGTTGCTCTGCTCGACGACTGGGCGGATCGAAGTGGACGCGTTCGTCGCATGCAGAGTTCCGATCGTCTGGGACCATCGGGTTCGTTCACGGAGCTTCTCGGTCAGGTCGAGACCGAGTTCTTTGCATTCTGCGACCAGGACGACGTGTGGGCTCCTCACAAACTGTCGTGGGCCGTCGAGGCGCTGGACGGCACGGCACCGGAAACCGATCTCGTCGCATATGTGAGCGACGCGGAAGTGGTCGATGCCGACCTGACGCCGATCTCGGCTTCGGCGATGACCTCCGACGGGATGACCTCGAGCCCGACGATCGGAAACCTGCTGGTGAACAACGTGGCGATCGGCGCGACGATGGTCGGCAGTCGCCGGCTTGCCGAAACGGCGCGCGACCTAATCGATCCGGCCGTGGCTATGCACGACTGGTGGTGCGCTCTCACCGCCTCGGCGCACGGGTGGCTCTTGGTCGACCCGGTCCCGACGATGCGTTGGCGACGACATCCCGCTGCGGTGACCGCGGCTGCACCCCGGTCTCTACGCGGGCGCCTTGCGCGACGGCGGGCGTATGTAGCCGATGCCGCCACAATGGCTCGGACGCTGCTGGCTGACGGACTGCCTATGAGCCCTAGGACTCGCGGTCCCCTCGAAGCGATGGCCGCGGTCGACGCCTCGCAACTGAGGGTGAGGGACTACTTTGCGCTCCGACGGGCGGGGGTACGCGGTGCAACGCTGCGCGCAGACCTGACGTTGTTGTGCGCGTGCGCCGACCCGTCGACGCACGTCCGTCATTCTCTGGGAGCTCGCGTCACCTCGTCGTAGACAGCTGCGATCGCGTCGATCGCCGGCCGGAGCGCAAACCGCGCCTTGGCGCGATCGGAGCGCCCACGCCGAGCCTCGTCGCTCAGCGACTCGGGCGGGAACGCCAAAGCTGCGGCGATCAGCTTCGGCAGATCCTGGACTACCGTGCCGTCTTCCCCGATCGACTCGCTACCCCCGACCGGCGTCGAGTGCACCGGCGTGCCGGAAGCGAGCGCCTCGACGATGACGAGGCTGAACCCCTCTCCTTGCGACGCGACGATGACCCCGTCGGCGGCTGCCACGATGGAGGGGACGTCGTCGCGCCATCCCAGCACCGTCGAGGAGTGGTCGAGGTGAGATTCGACATCAGCGCGAGCTTGGCCGTCTCCTACGAACACGAGACGTCCTTTGTCACCCGGTCGATCCCGCCATGCGGCGGCGAGGCTGGCCTGGCGTTTCCGTTCGGTCAGCTCTCCTACGCACACGAGCAGCGGGCCGTCGGAGTCGATGCCGAGCCTCGAGCGAGTCGCTGCTCGCTCCTCGACGCCCATCGCTTCAAACCGTCGCAGGTCGACGAGCGGATCGACCTTGCGATGGGTCACGCCAGTGGGAGCTGCGGCGACCTCGGCCTCGGAGAGCAAGAGCAGCCTTGCGGTGCGCCGCGCGAGGGCGGCCTCGACCCGAGAAGCGACTCGTTTGGCCGCGGAAGACCCGACCGAATCGGCACCCCATCCATGTGGCTGGTAGACGACCGGCGCTCCGGCCGGCACGAGGCGGGCGGCGAGCCCGGCCCAAGACGCATGCGCATGCACTACGTCGATTTCTCGGGCCGCGACAAGCGACCGGATCGCTCGGCCGGCTCCGATGGTCGAGGGCATAGACCGACTCCACTCTCGACGTATCGAGGTTGTGGTCCAGTCGTCGAAGCTCCATTCCTGCTCGTTCGACGTTAAGACGTGCTGTTCGACGCCCCGGCGGTCGAGCTCGAGTCCAAGGAGATCGACGTAGGCGGGTACGCCGGCTATCGCCGGTTCGAGGACGTGCAGAACGCGCATCGTTCGGCGCTCAGCGCTCAGCGTCGCATGGACGGGAGGCCGAGACCCGCCCCTGGCGGCAGCGTCGCCTGCCCATCGACCAGAGGCGGCACGCCGAGGCCGGTGGGGAAGGACTGACCGTCGGGTAGCCACGGAATCTCCAACCAGGTCGTCTGGCGTGAAGCGAACCCCCACTGCATGTTGGCGAACAGCGACGGACCGATCGAGGCATTGCGCGGATGCAGGTCGATCTCCTCGAGTTCGGCGAGGGTGGACAGACGCCTCGCGGCCGTGAGCCCCCCGACTTTGGTGATCGCAGGCTGGAGGATGTCGACGGCCCCGCCGTCGGCCAGCTGCACGAACTCGTCGAGCACGAAGGTGTTCGCACCGGCCGCCAAGCGCGCGGTGCCGGGTGTGCCCAGTTGGCGCGACACGCGCGCTGCCGCGGCCGAGATCGCAAGCACCGAGACGTCGTGCTCGTCGAGCTGGGTAGCAAAGCGGTGCGTGTCCCGCGGCGAGAGCCTGCCGTCGACGTCGACCATCACTGTGATGTCGGATCCCACCTGGTCTCGGACTTCGCGCACGAGCTCGATGTCGTTGGTGGGTAACAGCACCGCGCCGATGCCGGCGTCGACTGCCCGCTGGGTCTCGTGGAGCGACTGCTCCGCGTCGTCGAGTTCGGCGAGTCGGGCATAGACCGGAATCTGGCGATGAATTGGACCTCCGAGCAGCTGCGCGACCGGCGTTTCGAGGCGCTTGCCCAGGCAGTCCCAGAGCGCGAGGTCGATGCCGCTGATGGCTGAGGAAGCGATGCCGCCGGCTCCATAATCGAAGACGAGCTGCCACAACTCCTGCCACAGCGACTCGATTCGCCCCGAATTGCGTCCTACGCAGGCCGGGCCGAGTACGTCGTCGATGAGCGAGGCGATCGGTCGAAGTGGCGTGCCGGGTTTCGCGTCGACGAGGAGGGCCCCGCGCCAGCACTCTCCGATGCCGGAGATGCCGTCCTCGGTCGTGACGATGACGAGAAGTTGCGGGTTGTGTGCGTCCTCGAGAATACGGGTCGCCACGCTGGCGATGGAGGCAGGCATTGTCGAAGTATGGCGCACATTGTCGCGACACTACGATCTTGTCGGTGGACGTGAGCTGGGTGTTCGGGTACGGGAGTCTTGTGCACCGCGAAGCACTCGAGAGCTTCCTCGGTCACGAGCTCGACGGCGATTTGTTCGGTGTCGGTTCGCTGCGCGGCTACCGACGGGCATGGAATGTGGCGCGCGACAACCGTCGCAGTGGTCACAGCGAGAGCTATCGCCATCGGGATGGCCGCCGCCACGAAGGAACCGTGACCGTGCTGGGGATAGAAGCGGCCGGCGAAGCATGGATCAACGGAGTGTTCATTGGCGTCACGCAGGAGGACTTGCTCAAGCTCGACCGTCGCGAGGCGATGTATGAACGCGTCGAGGTGACCGCAGCGGTCGATGGGGCGCCGGGGCCAGGACGCATCATCACCTACCTGCCGTCGCCGGCGTTCAGGAGGCTGCACAGCGATGGCGTCGCTGCGGGTGTGGACGCGATCTCGCGCCACTACCTCGACACCGTCACGACCGGCTTCGGCAGGCTAGGTGAGCTCGATCGCTACGAGCGAACCACCTCGGCGCCGGTCTCTCCGGTACTCGACATCGCAAAGCCGTCGAACAGACCACCCAACTGGGGCCCCGAGGTGTGACCTGCGTCACCAGTTCGACCCGGTGTTGGGAGGCTGACAGAATGCACGGCGATGCCTGACCAGGGGGAGCAACCGACGAGCGCCGCGAGCCTGACCGCGACCGTGCTCGACGAGGAGGCCAGGCGCGCGGAGGAAGCGCGCGAGAAGCGGGAGGTGCTCTTCGCGGACGAACTGCTACCGGGGGTTCAGTCCGAGGAGATGACCCTCAAGGAGGGTCTGACCAAGGGTGGGGTCCCGCTCTTCGCCGTGTTGTTTGCACTGGCTTCGCTCGACGAGCTAGAGAATGCAGCGATCACGGTGCTCGCTCCTGACATCCGTGACACCTTCGGTGTCAGCGATGGCACGATCGTCTTTATCGCCGCCGCGAGCTCGGCGTTCTTGACCCTCGGCGCGATCCCGATGGGGTATCTCGCCGACCGTTACCGCCGCACGACAGTCGTCGGTATCGCGAGCATGTTCTTCTCGCTGTTCGTGTTCTTGAGCGGCATGGCAGTCAACGCCTTCAGCCTCTTTTGGGCTCGCTTCGGAGCCGGAGTCGCGAAGTCGAACGCGTTGCCGGTGCACGGATCGCTCATCGCGGACGCCTACCCGATCCCGGTGCGCGGCCGCCTCTACGCGCTGCGCGAGTTCGGCGGTCGGTCGATGGCTGTGCTCAGCCCGATCCTCGTCGGTGCCGTCGCCACCGTTGCCGACCCGGACGGAACCGAGGGGTGGCGGTGGGCCTACTACCTTCTCGGCCTACCGGTCGCGTTCGTCGCGATCCTCGCCTTCTTCCAACGCGAACCGATTCGCGGACAGAACGAGAAGGAAGATGTTCTCGGCCAGGTGTTCGAGGAAGAGGACCCGCTCCCGGTATCGATGGAGGCAGGCTTCGAACGATTGTGGCGGATCAACACGCTGCGGCGGGTCATCGTCGGATTCGCTGCACTGGGGTTCGGTCTCTTCACCGTGTCGGTGCTGTCGAGCCTTCATCTCGAACAGGAGTACGGACTCGACACCTTCGAGCGTGGTGCGGCCACGACGATCGCCGGCATCGGCACTCTCGTCACCCTGCCCTTCATCGGCAAGTACTTCGATCGTCTCTATCGGGCCAATCCGACCCGGGCCCTGTATCTCATCGGGGCGTTGATCTTTCCTTCGGCGTTGCTCATACCGGTTCAGTACTTCATGCCCAACGCCCCGCTATTCGTGGCGCTCGACATTCCCCGCAACATCTTGATGGGGACGGCTTTCGCGCTGGTATCGCCGACGCTTCAGTCGGTTCTGCCGTACCGCCTGAGAGGCCTGGGAGGATCGCTCGCGCTGGTGTACATCTTCTTCGTCGGGGCTACCGGTGGCGGGCTCCTGGCAGCGTTGTTCACGAACGCTTACAGCCCACGGGTCGCCGTGATCGTGCTCACGGTGCCGACGACGATGATCGGCGGGGCGATCATCATGAGCGGCGCCAAGTTCATTCGCAACGACCTGTCGTTGATCGTGGCGGAGCTTCGTGAGGAACAGGAGGAGAAGGACCGCCGCGAAGATGAGTCGACTGAGCTCCCGGTCGCCCAGGTGAACGAGATCGACTTCTCCTACGGTCAGGTGCAGGTGCTCTTCGACGTTGCATTCGAGGTGAACCGGGGCGAGACCCTCGCGCTCTTGGGTACCAACGGCGCCGGCAAGTCGACGATTCTGCGAGTGATCAGCGGCCTCGGGGTGCCTCAGCGCGGAGTCGTGCGTCTCAACGGTCGCAACATCACCTTCACATCTGCCGAGATGCGGGCCCGGCTCGGCATTCACCAACTACCCGGGGGCAAGGGCACGTTCCCGTCGATGACGATCAACGACAACCTCATCATGGGCGCGTATGAGTATCGCCGAGACAGCGATGACGTCGCCGAACGGATCGAGCGCGTCTATGACATGTTCCCCGACCTCGCCACCCGGAGAAAGGACCGAGCCTCTCAGCTATCGGGCGGCCAACAGCAGATGCTCGCGCTCGCTCGAACGCTGCTTCACGACCCGGAGCTGCTTATCATCGACGAACTGTCTCTCGGTCTCGCGCCGACGGTAGTTCAGCAACTGCTCGAGACCGTCGAGCGACTCAAGGATGAGGGCATGACGATGATCATCGTCGAGCAGTCGCTCAACGTCGCTCTCGCGGTAGCCGACAAGGCGATCTTCCTGGAGAAGGGACAGGTGCGCTTCGAAGGCGACGCGCAGGAGCTGATGGAGCGCGACGACCTCGCGCGGGCGGTGTTCCTCGGAGCCGAGGGCGGTTGATGGTGTTCGCTGCCTGGTACACCAACGACCTGCTCGTGGGCGGGTTCGTGTACGGCCTCGTGATCGGTCTTCTCTCGATGGGGATCATCCTCATCTACCGTTCGACGGGGGTGATCAACTTCGCCGTCGGCAACATGGGCCTTCCCGGCGCATCACTCCTGGCGCTGATGTCGATCAACTACGACTTCCCGTTCTGGGGTGCTGTCGTGCTGGCCCTGCTCGTCGGCGCGATATTCGGCGGTCTGGTCGAGCTCGCCGTGATACGGCGTCTGTTCCAGGCACCTCGGGTCATCCTGCTCGTCGCGACGATCGGTATCGCTCAGCTGTGCATCGCGATCGTCAACGCCTATCCGGATATCGAATCGCCGAGCGGTGAGGCAGCACGGTTCCCGGCCGCGATTGGGCGACGCTGGACCGAGGTGAGCCCCATACCGGGAACCGACATCTTTCCCCTCCGTGTCTTCAACGGAACAGACCTGCAGATCCTGATACTGGTGCCGCTTCTCGCGATCGCTCTCAGCATCTGGCTCAACCGCACGACGGTGGGCAAGACCGTCCAGGCATCGGCGGACAATCCCGACCTCGCGAAGCTTTCCGGAATCAGTCCGAGGAACGTGTCGCGGATGGTGTGGATCATCGCCGGCGTGTTGTCGACGCTGTCGATGATGCTCCTGTCGTCGGGCAGCTCTCCGAACGGCCTGATCAGCCTCGGACCGTCGACGATGGTCCGGGCCCTGGCAGCGTCCGTTCTCGCCGGCATGCGCTCGTTCCCGCGGGCGATCGCCTTCGGGCTCATCATCGGGCTCGGTCAGTTCGTCTTGCAGTTCAACTTCGCGGGCGACACACCGATCGACTTCATTCTGTTCATAGCGATCGTGGTCGCGATCTTCCTCCAACATCGTGAACAGGTGGGCGACGTCGGCTCGTTCTCGTTCGCTCCCAAGGTCAAGCCCGTCCCAGAGCGTCTCCGACAGATTTGGTGGGTGCGCAACATGACGGCCCTCGTCGGTGTCTTCGCGCTCGTCATCGCGATCGTGATTCCGCTGATCGTCACCCTTCCGTCACGACACCTTCTCTACGCGACGATCATCACCTTTGCGATATGTGCGATCTCTGTGGTGATCGTCACCGGATGGTCGGGGCAGCTGTCGCTGAGCCAAATGGCGTTCGCCGGCATCGGCGCGCTGACGGCGGCAGCGCTTTCTCGCGGTGCCGAGCTCGACATCGGTTGGCGGGAGACACGGTTTCTCGATGTGACGCTGCCATCGCTGCCGTTCGTAGTGTCCTTGTTCGTAGCGGCGATGATAACTGCAGGGCTCGCAGCCCTCATCGGTATCGGCGCGCTCCGAGTTCGAGGTCTGCTGCTCGCCGTCTCGACGTTCGCATTCGCGGTGGCCTGCGAGCAGTACCTCTACCGGCGGCCGTTCTTCAGCGACGGGCAGACCTCGTCGGTTCCGTTCCCGCGGGGCAAGCTCGGCCCGATCGACCTCGGGAGCGAACAGCGCACGTACTATTACTTCTGTCTCGCGATTCTCGTCGTCGTCGTGATCATCGCAGCGAGACTGCGCCGCACGGGTGTTGGGCGCACGACCATCGCCGTGCGGGACAACCCGGACACCGCTGCGGCCTACACCGTGTCGGCGACCGGTGTGAAGCTGCGATCGTTCGCGCTCGCCGGAGCCATCGCGGGCATCGGCGGGGCGCTCCTCGGGGGCCTCGTCAAGAGCGTGCCTTTGTCGGAGCGCTTCTTCCAGACCTCTGATTCCCTCGCGGTCGTCTCGATGGCGGTCATTGGCGGTCTCGGTTCCATCAGCGGCGCAATCCTGGGCTCGCTCTGGGTGCGTGGCCTTCCCGCTTTCTGGGGCGGCAACGATCTCGTACCGCTGTTCACGTCGAGCATCGGCCTGCTCGTCCTGTTGTTGTACTTCCCGGGAGGGCTGGTGCAGGTCGGCTACGCCGCGCGCGACGCACTGCTCAGCTGGCTCGACCGACGACTCGGCCCGGAGGAGAGTACGTCGACCACCACGGCGCCGGCCTCGTTGCACATAGCCGCCACCGAGGAAGAGCTGCCCGAGGGCGTTCCTGCACTCCGTACCGTCGACCTCTCGGTGAGCTTCGGAGGAATTGCCGCGGTCGACTCGGTGTCGATCGAAGCCCGGCCCAACGAGATCGTCGGCCTGATCGGCACGAATGGCGCGGGCAAATCGACGACGATGAACGCGATCGGTGGTTTTGTGCGCTCGACGGGCAAGGTGGAGCTGCTCGGCAAGCCGCTCGATGGGCTGTCGTCGGCTCAGCGGGCGCGCCGTGGCCTCGGCCGAACCTTCCAAGCGGCTTCGCTGTTTCCGGAGCTGACGGTACGCGAGACGGTTCAGGTCGCTCTCGAGGCCCGGCACCGCACAGGGCTGTTGTCCTCCGCGCTCTTTCTCCCGAGCTCCAACGCCTCCGAGAAGGCAAAGCGATCCGAGGCCGTCGATCTCATCGACTTCCTCGGGCTGGGACGCTACGCGGACGCATACATCTCCGATCTGTCGACGGGTACGCGGCGGATCGTCGAGCTCGCCGGCCTGCTGGCGCTCGACGCCCGTGTCTTGTGTCTCGACGAACCGACAGCCGGCGTCGCCCAACGCGAGACCGAGGCCTTCGGTCCCCTGATCGTGAACATCCGCGAACAGCTCGGTGCGACGATGATCGTCATCGAACACGACATGCCGCTGATCATGTCGATCAGTGATCGCGTGTATTGCCTGGAGGCCGGTGCGGTCATCGCCGAGGGTGAGCCCGATGAGGTGCGCCACGACCCGCTGGTCGTCGCGAGTTATCTCGGCACCGACGAGCGGGCGATCCAACGATCCGACGCTGGTTCCTGACCGCGTGATCGTCGTCCTCAACGGCGCTCCGCGCTCGGGGAAGTCGTCGATCGCCGGGGAGATCCTGCGGCGCAGCCCCGATTGGGTTGCCGACGGTGTGGACGCCGACATGGCGAAAACGCCACCCGACCTGCTTCCCGGCATCGGTCTGCGGCCCGGTGGCGAGCGGCCGGATCTGGAGCCGGTCGTCCGTGATCGTTTCGCTGCGCTTTACCAACGCGTGGTTGACCAACACGACGAGGGTCGGTCTGTCGTGGTCGACGTCGGACACCACGACTTCTACTCGGTCTCACTGGGCACTCTGCGTGCGGCCGCAGTGCTGCTGCGCGACCGGCCCGCGTGGCTCGTCGGCGTTCGGTGCCCGATCGCGACGATCATGGCCAGGCGCGATTCCGATCCGGATTCGATCTACCTGTCGACTGCCCTGGACGGCACGATTCCAGCACCCGTGGTGTGCTGGCAGGAGGCGGTACACGACCCGGGCGTCTATGACCTAGAGGTCGACACGTCGTCGTCATCGCCGGGGGAGTGCGCCGACCGGATCCTCAGACACATCGGTGAAAACGCTCCCTTCGCGTTCGCTCGCATCGCATAGGTGCCTGCTAGCGACACCTGCCCGGACTAGGTGTCGTTTTGTGTTTTGAGCTCGGTGCCCGACACCTGGGTCCCGGGTTCGGGGCCGGGGCCCGGACGAACGTAGGCTGGCCGCCGTGGCTTCAGGATTGACACTCAGCGAACAGTTCTTCCTCGACCAGGCCGAGTCGGGTGCCAGTGGAGAGCTGTCGACCATCCTCAACCGCGTGACCCTTGCGGCACGAATGTTGGCCTCCGAGATCATGCGAGCGGGCTTCGTCGGCAAGCTCGGGCTCACCGGCGGAACCAACGTGCAGGACGAACAGGTCCGTGAGCTCGATGTGATCAGCAACGACATCGTCAATCAGGTGATGGACCGCGCACCGATGATCGCGGGAATCGGCAGCGAGGAGATGACCGACGTCTACGCGATGGAGGGGTCCGAGGACGGGCGATACGTCCTGACGATCGATCCGCTCGACGGTTCTGGCAACGTCGATGTCGACGGTGCGATGGGAACGATCTTCGGTATCTATCGGCGCGATCCGGACCGTATCGGACAACCGGCCGACCTTGTCGACTTCCTCAAGCCTGGGCGCGATCTGGTTGCTGCCGGGTACGTCCTTTACGGGCCCTCGACGATGTTCGTCTATACGGTCGGCGGTCCCGTCCACGGGTTCACGCTCGATCGATCGATCGGCACCTTCTTCCTGACCCACCCGGACATCAAGATCCCCGAGGGTGCAGGAACGTACTCGGTGAACGAGGCGAACGAGTGTGGGTGGGACGAGTCGACCAAGGCGATGGTGGCCGCATTCCGGCAGCAGCGCTCCGAGACGGGACCGAGACAGGCACGCTATTCGGGCGCGCTGGTCGCAGATCTGCATCGGACCCTGCTCAAGGGCGGCGTGTTCCTCTACCCGCCGACCGCGGAGAGGCCGAACGGCAAGCTGAGGCTCCTGTATGAGAACGCACCGCTCTCCTTGGTGATGGAGAGGGCCGGGGGTGGTGCGACCGACGGCCGGGAGCGGATCCTCGACATCACCCCGACCGAGTTACATCAGCGCACGCCGCTCTACATCGGAAGTCGCGGCGACGTCGCCGAGGTGCACCGACTCCTCGGAACCCCCGACCTGGCGTTCTAGGGAGGAAAACCCACGTCACGCGTGGGTTACCCACCAAATTTTGGGAAGTGGGGGTCAGTAGTGCCAGGGGAAGTCGGTGAAGTCGCGCTCGCGCTTCTCGAGGAAGGCATCGCGTCCCTCCTGAGCCTCATCGGTCATGTATGCGAGACGTGTCGCTTCGCCGGCGAAGACCTGTTGTCCCATCAGGCCGTCATCGATCAGGTTGAAGGCGAACTTGGCCATGCGCTGCGCGGTCGGGCTGCGGCCGACGATCTCTCGCCCCCACTCGAGAGCGGTTGCCTCCAGCTCGGCGTGTGGGACGACCGAATTCACCATGCCCATCGCCATCGCCTCTTCGGCCGAGTAGTCGAGACCGACGAAGAAGATCTCCCGCGCACGCTTCTGGCCGACCTGACGCGCGAGATAGGCCGACCCGAAGCCTCCGTCGAAGCTCGCTACGTTCGTGTCGGTCTGCTTGAACACGGCGTGCTCGGCGCTTGCGAGCGTGAGGTCGCAGACGACGTGGAGGCTGTGACCGCCTCCGACAGCCCAGCCACCCACGACGGCGACAACGACCTTCGGCATGGTCCTGATCAGCCGTTGGACCTCGAGAATATGCAGACGGCCCGTTCGACCAGGATCGATCGACTCCGCTGTGTCTCCATCCGCATAGCGGTAGCCGTCCTTACCGCGGATTCGCTGGTCTCCTCCACTGCAGAAGGCCCAAACGCCGTCCTTGGGCGATGGTCCGTTACCGGTGACGAGCACGCAACCCACGTCGGTGGTCATGCGGGCATGGTCCAGCGTTCGGTAGAGCTCGTCGACGGTCTGGGGACGAAAAGCGTTGCGGACCTCCGGGCGATCGAAAGCGATGCGCACGATTCCGTGATCGACCGCGCGGTGATAGGTGATATCGGCGAGGTCGTCGAATCCCTCCACCGCTTCCCAGCGGTCGGGATCGAAGGTCTCCGAGACCGTCACGGCTGCGCTATCCCGGCCACGGCTTGTCCTTCAGCTCGTCGACGAGCTGGTACTTCAGGATCTTCATCGTCGCGTTTCGCGGGAGGGTGTCGACGTGTTCGAGCTGTTCAGGGGTCTTCTGCCGCATGAGCCCGGCGTCGGCGCATGCCGCAGCCATCTCGTCGAGCGTGAGCGGATCGTTTTCGGGGCTGGTCTCGACGACGGCGCAGACGCGTTCACCGCGCTCCGCGTCGGGGAGACCTATGACCGCGACCGCGGCTACCTTCGGATGCGCATACAGAACGTCCTCGATCTCCTTCGCACTCACGTTTTCACCCTTGCGGATGATGACGTCCTTCAGGCGACCTGTGAGGGTGACGTGGCCATCGGCCCGCTTCACCGCGAGGTCCCCGGTGCGGAACCGGCCCTGGTCGTCGAACGCATCGGTGTCGAGCGCCGAGTTGGTGTAGCCCTTGAACACCATCGGCCCGCTGACCCGAACCTCGCCCTCCTCGTCGGCGTCAGCGCTGGTGCCGTCTTCTCGCACTATGTCGACGGTGCATCCGTAGACCGGCTTGCCCTCCGTGTGGGCGAGCTGGTCGTCGGTGTCGTGGGGGGAACCTTGGGCGATCATGGGGCATTCGGTCATGCCGTAGCCGTGGGCCACAGGAATGTTCATCTCGGCCTTCACCTCGAAGAACACCTCGGGTGGCTTCGGCGCGCCCCCGCCGGAGAGGAGACGCAAAGTCGGGATGATCGGTTCGTCGGGCTGAGCTCTCTGCTCGTTGAGGAACATCGTGTAGAACGCCGTCGAGCCGCCGGCCATCGTCACGCCCGCCTCGCGGTACACGTCGACAGCGGCCGACGGCACGAACCGTTCCATGAGAACCGCCGGAAAGCCATTGATCAACATGGTGACCATGTAGTCCGGCCCGCCGATGTGGGCGTAGGGAAAGGCGATCGATCCGACGTCGTCGGAGCTCATCTCGAGCGCCTTGGCGAGACCGACACCACCTGCGATCAGCGTCTGATCGGTGTGCTGGACGCCCTTGGGGTCGGCGGTCGTTCCGGAGGTGTAGTAGAGCCACCGAATAGTGTCTTCGCCCGCGACAGCCGGAGGGCCCAGTTCCGCGGGGTCACCCTCGGGCAGCGTGTCGTAGGCCTCGAGAATCGTCGGCGGACGTTCCGCACCCTCGGTCACGCGCTCGACCATTGCCGTGTAGTCGAAATCACTCCACGTTCCGGGTACCAACACGAGCTCAGCTCCGGTTTGGTCGATACAGAAGCCGACCTCGCGGTCTCGGTAGATGTGGATGATGGGGTTCTGCACCGCTCCCAACCGCGACAAGGCGAACGACGCGATGACGGTCTCGATGCGGGTAGGGAGGACCCAGGTGACAGCGGTTCCCTCGCCGACCCCCATCGAGGCGAAGCCGGCGGCGACACGCTCGGCCCAATTGCGTGCTTCGGCGAAGGTGACCAACCGCCCGTCGGCGTCGAGCAGCATCGGGTGGTCGGGTGACTCTTCGGTTCGGCGTGCGAAGAGGTCCCACATGCCGGTCGCGTCGAGGATCGGTTCTGTCATCGTCGCTCTCCTCATCTTGAACGCCGCCACACTACTTCGGGACCCCCGAGCGCGATCCAGCTGCGACAGGATCGATAGCGTGGTCGGTATGTCAGATCCCGAGCACTCGGTCGACCTGGCGGTGCGCGCAGGCTGGATGGTCGAGTCGGCCGACGCCACGATCGTCGAATCGCGGGTCGTCCTGATCGACGAGGGTCGGGTCGCCGACATCGTGACCGAACAAGACGATTGGAGCGCCGGCCGCGTCGTCGACGCTCGCGAGCAGCTCGTCACACCTGGACTCGTCAACGGCCACACCCATCTCGGTCTCTGCGCTACTCGCGGACTGACCCATCGAGGCGGAGAGCCGATCTACGACATCTTCTGGCCCATCGAGCGACACATCCGCCCCGACGACGTAGCCGCCTTCGCGTTGGTTGCCGCGTGCGAGTCGCTGCTGGCCGGAGTCACCTCGGTGTTCGATCACTACGTTCATGCGGTTCGCGCTGAGGCCGCGGTCGCATCGGTCGGCCTGCGCGGTTGGATCGGCGAGACGGTCATGACTACAGCGGGGCCGTTCGTCGACGGATCGCTGGCCCGCGCCGAGTCCCACGTAGGCCTACCGAGAGCGGCATCGAGCCTGACAGCGGCGGTCGTGGCACCGCATGCGCTCGACACGATCGATGTGCCGGATCTTCGCCGGCTCGGCGAGCTCGCCGACGCCGCGGGCGTTCCGCTGCACCTCCACCTGGCGCAGTCGGAGCGAGAACGCCAGGTCGTCGCCAGCCGCGATTCGTGTACCTCGGTCGAGTTGGCCGACACGCTCGGGTACCTCGACCGACCCGCCCTTCTGGCGCATTGCAGCTACCTCGACGACGGCGACCTCGAACGTCTCGCCTCCGGCTCCACTGCGGTCGCCGTCTACTGTCCCACGGTTCATTCGATGGATGGCCAAGTGCAGCCCGCAGCTGCCCTGCTCGCAGCTGGTGGCAGGATTGCGATCGGCACCGACGCACCACCGAACGACAACTTCTCGATGCTCGACGAGGCCCGAACCGCCGTTGTAGGACAGCATCAGGCCGGCGATTCCTTCAGCCCCCGCCAGGCCCTCGCCGCGGCGACATCGGCATTGGCTGGCGCCGCCGGTGAGCCGCTGCTCGGATCCTTGAGAGTCGGCGCACCCGCCGATCTGGTCGCGTGGGGCGCGGACCGGCCCGAGATGAGAATGGCCGACGACCTGCTCAATGCACTGGTGATGTCTCCCCAGAGCGCACACACGGTGATCGTCGGTGGCGCTCTTCGTGTACTCGATGGTGAGCTGGTCGACATCGACTTCGAACAAATCGTCGACAAGGCCCTGGAGCACCGAGACGCGCTGTTCTCCAGGTGCGGGTTGTCCTAGCCTGGGTCGAGTTTTCTAGCCGTTTGCATCGCCCCTCCGGAGGGCCGTTCGAGCCACGGAGGCTCTTGGCAACTGTCACGCTTGTGATTCGCGATGAAGGCGCCTCCGTGGCGACCAACGTGTGACGTTTCGAGCGAAGCAAGTAGCTCAAAGGGCCCGCAAGGGGCCGTCTGCCTGGAGGGCAGTGATGCGAAGCTTGGAGCACGCGCCTGGGCCAAATTCGGCGGAACCAGGCTCAGGTGACGATGCGGAACTCGATGCGGCGGTTTCGTTCCTTGCCCTCGCCGGTCTCGTTGTCCGCGATCGGAACCGACTCGCCGAAACCCACCGCCGTGAGTCGTCCCGGTTCGACGCCCTGTTCCTCGAGGTAGGACACGACGGCCTGGGCGCGCTGCTCGCTGAGGGTGAGGTTCTCGGCTTCCTCACCGTCCGCGTCGGTGTGACCACCGACTTGAACGGCGTGATCGGGCATCTCGTTGAGGATCGTCGCGATCGTGTCGAGGCCGGGTAGCGACTCGGCAACGATGTCCGGACTCGCGCTAGCGAACACGATCGGATCGCGAGCTACGGCTTCGGACAGCCGCGCCTGGAGCTCGATCGCTGGAGCCGTCGCCGCCCCGACCGGTGCCGCCTCTTCGACCACCTCTGCGGTCGTCACACGGTTGTCGATTTCGATCACATCGTCGACCGATCGAGCGACGCGCCCGATGGCGTATTGGTCCTGTTCGCTGCTCGCTGAACCCGACAGCACGATGACACCCTCGTCGGCACTTACCTCTACATCGGTGAACCCCGACCGTGTCAACGCGATCGAGACCGCTTCGACGTGGCTGCCCTGGGTGGGCGCGTCGTCACCCCTGGACCCGAAGTACGCGACCGCGACGAGAATGAGCACGATCGCGAGGAGAAGGAACCTTCTCGGCGTGAAGAGTCCTGATCGTCCTCGATGCTCGAGACCTGTGTTCGGAAGGTAGCGCGTGTCGATGCTCATCGTCGGCGCGACATCCTACTTGGGGCTGATGCTTCGACATCCGAGCGGTCGTCTACCCTCGTCGTCGTGTGGTCGAGAGGATTCCCGCTTCTGATCGCCTGCGCCCTCCTCCTCGGTTCATGCGGGGATGACGACGCCGGGGGACAAGCTGCCGGCGACGCAGAGGCTGCCGAGAATGAGGCCGGCGCTTCGGGTCTGTTCGGTGTTGCCGTAGTAGACGACGGCGCGCGTGCGGCCGATGTCGAACTGGTCGAGGACCTCCTGTCGATGGTGCTCGATCGCACGTCGGACGGGCAACCGGACTCAGCGGCGGTAGCCGAAGAGCTCGAGCGCAGTGGTGCAAGGATCATCATCGGTACCGGTGAGGAATTCGCTTTCGAACACGACGAGAGAGCGGCGACCCTTCGCCTCTCCGCCCCGGGCGTCGTCGACGAGTTGACGGCTCTACAACCCGTCCATGCGCTGCTGTATCGATACGGCTGGGCAGAGGTTTTCGACGAGGACTTCGGAGCACGCAGAGGTTCGGAACTTGCCTTCGGCATGGATCGCGCTCGAGGCGGGTCTTTCGACAGTCCTCCGGACGCGTATCCCGATGACGCCTGGTTCACCGATTCGACGCCGTCGTGTGACTACGAGTGCCAGCTCACCCGCTACTTCTTCCATGTGCACATGACCCTCACCGGGCGCTACGAGGATTCGGCGGTGTGCCAAAGCCTCGCCAACGTGTGGGGTATCTGTTCGCTCGAGGCGCTCGCCGCTCGCGACCCGGTGGGCGATCGGCTCCTACGATCTCCGCAGGCAGGATTGGCATCTCCGACGTCCTAGGAGACTGCTGAACAATACATGGCGTTGCCACGACGACCGTTCATCCCACCACCCGGCGTCCTCAGCTTCGCCATTACGCTCACGAGTAGTGGCAAAGGCTGCGTCCTTGCGTGGTGAGCGACTGGCCGCCGTGCCATTCACCGGCATTGCTCAGCAGTCTCCTAGCAGACCGCCTCGGAGATGCCTTCGACGAATCTGTCGACGTCGTCGGGTGTGGTGTCGAAGCTGCACATCCACCGCACCTGGTCTCGTGCGACGTCCCAGTCGTAGAAGAACGACCATTCTTGGAGTCGCTCGATGGCAGGCCGAGACAGCGTCGCGAATACGGCGTTGACCGCAGGCTTGTCGGTAATGGTCACGCCCTCTATGTCTTCGACCGCAGCGGCCAAGCGAGCGGCCATCGCGTTCGCGTGTGATGCGTTGCGCAACCACAGATCTTCGTCGAGCAGCGCGCTGAACTGCGCGGCGATGAATCGCATCTTCGACGGTAACTGGGCGTTCTGTTTGCGCAGGAAGCGTGAATCGGCCGCAAGGGTCGGATCGAGGTACACGACAGCCTCGCCGTACATCGCTCCGTTCTTGGTTCCGCCGAAGGTCATCACGTCGATGCCGACCTCGGCGAGATCGCTGCCGCCGATGCCCAGAGCCACACACGCGTTGGCGATACGTGCGCCGTCGAGGTGGAACCGCATCCCATGGCGGTGGGTGACCTCGACCAGCGCTGCGATCTCTTCGAGCGAGTAGAGGGTTCCGTGCTCGGTCGACTGGGTGATCGACACCACGGAGGGTTGGACGTGATGCTCGTCGCCGAGCATCCACAGCTTCGCCTCGATCATCTCCGGCGTCAGCTTTGCGTCGTCGGCGTCGACGTCGAGCAGCTTCGTGCCGAGAATCCACTCCGCAGCGCCGCACTCGTCGACGTTCACGTGCGCTGCCGTGGTGCAGATCACCGCCTGGTAGGAGCGGAGGAGGGATTGCAGACCGACGACGTTGGCGCCAGTACCACCCCAGCAGTAGCGGACCTCTACCGGCCTGTCGAACAGCATCCTGAACGCGTCATCGGACTCACGGGTGTAGCGGTCGTCGCCGTAGGCGAGCACGTGTCCGGCGTTGGCTGAACCGAGCGCTTCCATGACCCGCGGGTGGACGCCGCTGGCATTGTCGCTCGCGAAGCTGGATTTGGGAGCAGGGCTCTTCATCTTGGCAACCTACTGGTCACCGTGTCCGGTGCTTCAGCCGAGGCGCACGGCCAGGTGATCCCTTACTGCGCTTCGACGAGACCCATCTCGGCGATCTCAGCCATGCGAAGGCCGAACAACCGCTCGGCGACCTGGATGACGACGCGGTCGGCCTGTTCGATTTCGGCCGGCAGGTCGATTGAGTCGAGATCGTCCCAATGGACGAACACCACGTCTTCCGTGTATTCGGCGAAGGAGTCGCGAATGTGCAGCAAAAGCCCTGGTTCGAAGAAGGAATCGTGAATCAGGAGGGTTCGGCCTTCGAGAACATCACTACCCATCGCCCGCTCGACGGTGAGTCGTTGTGCGCTCTCCGACGAGGGTGTGCCCTTGAGGCGAGTCAGGTCTCCCTCCCATTCGATGATTCCGCCATCGACGATCGAGTCCGGCTCCCATCCGATGCCGCTTCCCTCGGTCAGAGCCTCGAGCATCAACATGGCGCCGGAGTCGTTCCAGTGGGTGTCGGTTCGGAAGTACTGATCGGCCTCGTCGGCGGCTGAACGAAGCGGAGACCAGAGATCCGTGTAGCCGGGAAGCTGGGCCGAGGCGAGGCCCTCCTCGAGCCGCTCCCCCTCCTCGGTCGCACATTCGCTGCGACGCTCGCCGTCGTCGCCGAGGTGCTCGGGGTGTATGCGGAACTTCGAGGGTGAGACCACCGACACGCTGGAGATACCTGACTGCTCGATCGTGTCGAGGAAGCCGGCGAACACCGCGATCGCCTCGTCGGGCGTCAGCTCTGCTTCACAGGGTCGGGTGAAGGATCTGGCGAGGTAGAGCCATCCGTCGTCGCCCTGGACGACGTCGGTCGAAGTCGAGCCGAACACCGCTTCCTCGGTGCGTAGATTGAATCGGATCGCTGCGCTGCGGAACGGGAATGTGTCGTTCAGGTACGAGGTCCAATCGGCGTAGTAGTTCTCGTCGAGAACCTCGGAGGGTTCGACCGCCGGTGCCTCGGCGAGGCGACGGTTGTCGACCTCGCCGGGTCGCACGCCGACCACGTGCGCAACGAGAGGTACGGCGACGAACAGAGCGAAGAAGGCGGCGATGATCCTTGCCTGGAGTGAGCTCATGTCAGGTCCGATCAGAATTGGAAGTAGAGGAACGGACTGAACGTGCCAGCGGCGATGAGAACCGCGCTGTACGGAAGGGCGATGCCTGCGACGGCGTAGCGGAACCCAGCCATGCCTCGGCTCTGCGACGACTCGAGCCTCATTCCCATCACGAAGTCACGTGGGATGAACACGACGAGAGCGGCTAGTGCGAGTACCAGTTGGGTACGGGTGTCCAGCGTCAGCTCGACGACCTCGTTGAGCGCGAGGCCGGCCGGCGAGAACATCGTCTCGAGATACGAGAACGCGTCTGCGACCGACGCCGCCCTGAAGAAGACCCAGCCGACCATCACCAGGAGCAGAGTCCAGGAGCGGGACAGGATGGGGTGTGGGGCCGAGTCGATGTAACGCGTGTTGGTGACGCGCTCGATAAGCATCCAGGCACCGTGGTAGATGCCCCACACGAGAAACGTCCAGTTGGCGCCGTGCCAGATGCCCGTGAGTACGAAGATGGCGACGAGGTTGCGATAGGTCTGGAACGTGGTTCCCTGCGACCCGCCGAGGGGGATGTACACGTAGTCCCGGAACCAGTTGGACAGAGTGATGTGCCAGCGACGCCAGAAATCTGTGATCGAGTACGCCGAATATGGCCGGTTGAAGTTTTCGGGGAAGTGGAACCCGAACATTCGCCCGAGCCCGATCGCCATGTCGGAGTAACCTGAGAAGTCGAAGTAGATCTGCACTGTGTAGGCCGCAATTCCTGCCCACGCTGCGGCGAAGGTGAGGTCTCCGCTGGGTGTGGCGAAGGCGGCGTCGGCTACTTCGGCTACCGCGTCGGCGACGATCACCTTCTTGGCCAGACCGTGCGCAAACCGAATGGAACCCTGCGCGAAGTCCTCGATCCGTATCTTCCGTGTTTCGAGTTCCTCTGCTATCTCGTGGTAGCGGACGATGGGGCCGGCAATCAACTGCGGGAACAACGCGACATAAAGCGCGAAATCGAGAGGGTTGTCGAGGTGGCGGCAGCGTCCGCGCGACACGTCGATCGTGTAGCTCATCGACTGGAAGGTGAAGAACGAGATGCCGATCGGCAGCGTCACGCCTTCCCAGGCGATCTCGCCGAACCCGAGCTCGTTCAGCTGCTCGACCATGAAATTCGCGTATTTGAAGTAGCCGAGAAGCGACAGGTTGACGGCCACCGACGCTGCCACCGCCAGTCGTCGCTTTCGATCGTCACCCGCCTCGCGCGCATCGTCGACCACCCGGCCGAGGAAGTAGTCGACGCAGGTCGAAACGAGCAGGAGCGACACGAGGACGCCGCTGCCCCACGTGTAGAAGAGAAGGCTTGCGACGAGGAGCACGATGTTGCGCGCGCGTGGAGGTCCGTACCGGTCGGCGAGGAAGTAGGCGCCGAGCACGATGGGCAGGAAATAGAACAGGAACTCGATGGACGAAAAGACCATGTGCCTACTGGGTCGGTCGGTGCGAGCTGTTCGTTAGTCTCGCGGCCTCGACGGTGCGGTGGCGTGATGCGCGGGTCGCTCTACCTGAAACGATCGAGCACCGGTTGTGCCGCCGACTCTTGCAGCAACAGCACCGACGCGCCACCGCCGGTTCGATGTGCGGAAGTCGGCAACACGAGGGTCTCGGGGGTCAGCCCACCGAGCTTTCGAGCCAGCCCGAATGCGTCCCAGAACGACATCGACTCGTCGACCGTCATGTGGTCGGTGAGAGCGAGCATCATTCGGTTGAGCTTGAGCGGGTTTCGTGTCGAGCCCATGCTCCCGAACAGCGAGCGTAGGAACTCCTGTTGACGCTCGACCCGTCCGAGGTCCGCCGTGCCGTCGACGATCTCCTCACCGTCGCGCACCTCGGTGTAGGTGCGCGAGCGCACATAGGCGAGCGCTTCGTCCGAATCGAGCCGGTGTACTCCGGGTTCGGGAATGGACAGCCCCGACTTCTCGTCGAATGCGGGGAACTCGAATTCGATGTCGACCCCGCCGACCGCGTCGACGAGCTCGAGAAAGCCGGCGAAGTCGACCTCCATGAAGTGGTGCACGGGCACCCCTAGCGTCTGTTGCACCGTCTGGATCAAGGCGTCGGGGCTGCTTTGTATCGCGGCGTTGATGCGGCCCTCCTCACCGGTCGCCGCGTTGGTCACCAGGAGATCCCGTGGGATGGCCATCATCGCGTTCTGCTCGCCGATGTGGAGCAGGACGACCGTGTCGGTGCGTGTGCCACCGTCTCCTTCCCCGAAGATCACGCCGGCGTTCGGGTTGTCCTCATCGACCCCTTCGCGGCTGTCGCTGCCGATGATCAGGTAGTTCGTCCCGGCACCGGTCGTATCGGCCAGCGAAGGGGTGTCGACTCGTTCGATGCGTCCCCAGGCCCACTGCGCGTAGAAGAAGCCGAGGATGGTCAAGAACACGAGCGCCGCGAGTGTCGCCGCAATCACTTTTGGCCAGCGGCGACGCCGGCGGGCCGGCGGTGTCGGTGCGGGTTCCTGCTGTGCCGGAGGCGTTGCCGCCGGCTCGGCCGGGGTCGCTGGTGGCGACACCACCCCGGTTGGCGCCGGCACGTCGAACGACCGTGGATCGGCTGGGAGTTCGTCTGTTGGTCGGTCGGTCATGGATCCGTCGTCTCCTCCCGGCCCGGTGCGCGCTCAAAGTGGGATGTCGAACGCAGAATGTGAGGACGTCGCACATTCTCGGGGCCGGTCGGCTATCGTTCTCGCCGGGCGGTAGTGGGGGTACTCGATGTGAGGTACCCAAGGAGTGAAACAGACTAGCGGCAACCCGGCGACGAAGGGTCGCGGCATCCGGTGGACGCTCGCTGGACTGCTCGCGCTCGTCGCCGGAGGCCTCACCATGCCGGCCTCGGCGCAAGAAGACATCAGCGATGCGCGTGAGAAGCGCGACCGTGCCCGTGCCGAACAGGCCGCTGCCGCGGAGCGCCTCGAGCTACTCGAGGCCGAGGACGACGCAGTCGCGGCTGCACTCGGGGACATGCAGCTCGCTGTCGACAACCAGACTGCGCGAGTCGAAGCGGCTCGGAGCTACCTGCAGTCGACGCGCCGGGAGGCAAAGCGACTACGCGAAGAGCTCGAAGCGATCGAGATCGAAGTCGAGCTGTCGCGCGACGTCGCCAGAGCGCAGGCGATCGAGGCGTTCATCGGGGTCGGTGCCCCCGGCGCCGACTACTGGCTGACCGACGCCGATCCGAGCCGCGCTGCGCGGATGCTCGAAATGCTCCGGGTCACCGGACACGACCAGTACGATGCGATCGACAGCCTGAGGGCGCTCGAGCTCAGACAGGATGTCTTGATCGAAGCCGCTGCGGAGGCCGCCCGCGAAGCAACCGAAGCCAAGAGGGCGCTCGAGGACGAGCTGGAGGAACAGCAGCGCCGACTCGACATTCAGATCGGTGTTCAGGCCGAGCTACAGGTCCGGATCGGTGAGTGGGAGGCGCAGGTTGCGGCCTTCGAGGCCGAAGAGGCCGAGCTGACCGAGTTCATCAAAGAAGAGCAGCGCAAGGCGCTCGGGAGCACTGAACACACGCCCGGCGCCGCTTCGCTCGAGGGCTTCATCAAGCCGGTGGCGGGTGCGGTCGGTTCCGGCTTCGGCCCGCGCGTCCACCCGATCTACGGCACAACGCGAATGCACAACGGGGTCGACATGGGTGGGGCGATGGGCGATCCCATCTGGGCGTCGAAGGATGGAGTTGTGATCGACGCTGGTTGGAACGGCGGCTACGGCAACGCTGTCGTCATCGATCACGGCGACGGCATCGCGACGCTGTATGCGCACCAATCCGAGCTGTTCGTGTCGACCGGCGATTCGGTTTCGCAGGGCGAGACGATCGGTGCGGTCGGCTCGACCGGGCTCTCGACTGGACCACACCTGCACTTCGAGGTGCGCGTCAACGGCGACCCCGTCGACCCCGTTCTCTTCCTGCCCTGAACGTTGGTTTCGAGCGAAGCTCACAACAGGTAGTCACTGAGGCCGCGTGGTTGGTAGCGGCCGTCGCCTTGGCGGCCGACGTATTCGCCGTCGTCGACTATGACCTCACCGCGCAGAAGAACCGTCCGGACACGTCCCTGCACCTCCATACCTTCGAAGGCCGAGTGGTCGATGTTCATGTGATGGGTGTCGACGCCGATCGTCCAGCGTTCTTCGGGGTCGTACAAGACGACGTCGGCATCCGAACCAGGTTGAAGCACTCCCTTGCGTGGGTAGAGGCCGAACATCCGAGCGGGCGTGGTCGCGCACAGCTCGACCCAGCGAGGCAGCGAGATCTCGCCGGTCACCACTCCCTGGTGCAAGAGGTCGAGCCGGTGTTCGACGCCGCCGATGCCGTTGGGAATCCTCCGGAAATCGTCGATCCCGGCCTCCTTCTGTTCCTTCATGCAGAACGGACAGTGATCGGTCGCCACCACCGACAGGTCGTTGGTGCGAAGCCCCCGCCACAGATCCTCGTGGTGGCTCTCGGTTCGTGTGCGCAGAGGCGTCGAGCACACGAACGCCGCGCCCTCGAAGCCCGGCCTGTCGAGATGGTCCTCGAGGTTGAGATACAGGTAGTGGGGGCAGGTCTCGGCAAAGACGTTGGCCCCTCGGTCTCGAGCCGCTACGACCTCGTCGAGGGCCTCCGAACAAGAGAGATGGACGATGTAGAGGGGTGCCCCGGCGACTCTTGCGAGTTGGATTGCACGGTGGGTGGCCTCCGCTTCGAGCTCGACGCGCCGGACGCGGCCATGGTTCACCGGCGAGGTGGCGCCACGCGCCACGGCCTGTTCGGCGAGTACGTCAATAGCGAGCCCGTTCTCGGCGTGCATCATGATCAACGCGCCGTTGTCGGCGGCGCGTTGCATTGCACGCAGGATCTGTCCGTCGTCGGAGAGGTAGACGCCCGGGTAAGCCATGAAGAGCTTCATGCTGGTCACACCCTCGGCGACGAGGGCGTCCATCGCCTCGAGCGACACCTCGTTCACGTCCCCGATGATCTGGTGGAATCCGTAGTCGACAGCGCACTTGCCGTCGGCTTTCGCGAACCAAGCTTCGAGGCCCTCCCTCACATCTTCGCCGGCCCGTTGCACGGCGAAGTCGACGATTGTGGTCGTTCCCCCGTGAGCGGCCGCCCGGGTCCCCGACGCGAAGTCGTCCGATGAGACGGTGTCGCCGAACGGGAGATCCATGTGGGTGTGTCCGTCGACGCCACCGGGGACCACGTAAAGCCCGTCGGCGTCGAGGACCTCGCCTGCCCCATCGGCTGCGCTCGTACCAGCCGGGGAGTCGGGTGCGAAGAGAGCTGCGATCGTCTCGCCCTCGATCAACACGTCGGTCGGTGCCGCGCCGGTAGTGGTGATGAGCGTACCGTTCTTGATGAAGGTGGTCATCGGCCCTCCCCGAGTTGGTTCGAGTCGACCGCCTCCACAGCACCCGACATCGCGTGCAGCGCCACGTCGATCTCTTCGGGCGTGACCGTCATCATCGGTGCGATACGAACGACGTTGCCGTGCAAACCCCCGCCTCCCACGAGAAGGCCGCGATCTCGGCACTCCTCGATGAAGGCCGTAGCGAGAGTCGGAGCGGGATCACCGCCGACCGGGGCAACTACCTCGATGGCCTGCATGAGGCCTCTTCCTCGAACCTCTGCAACCCACTCCCTGCCCGCGGTCAGGGTCTCGAGCCCCTCTCTCAGGGCGCTTCCCTGCGCAGCAGCGTTGCTCTGTAGGTCATTGTCGATCACGTACCTGATCGTCGCTAGGCCGGCCGCCGCGACGAGCGGGTTGCCCCCGAACGTGGAGAACGACTTGGCCGCGATGGCATTCATCACCTCGGCGCGACCGACGACGCCGGCAAGAGCGACGCCGTTTCCGGTGCCCTTGGCGAAGGTCACGAGGTCGGGAACGATCCCGTGGGCCTCGTAGCCCCAGAAATGCTCCCCGGTCCGACCCCAGCCCGTCTGAACCTCGTCGCTGATCAAGAGGGCGCCGGATTCTCCGAGCACCTTGGCGTACGCGGCGAAGAGGCCCTTGGGCGGTGTCGCGAACCCGCCGACTCCCTGGATCGGCTCGAAGATGAGGCACGCTGGCGAACCGCTGGTCGCGGTGTCGATGACATGTCGGAGGTCTGCCGCGCATGCAGCCACGTAGGCATCGTCGTCGAGGTCGCGAAAGGTACCACGGCTCCGATCGCCCCCGTGCACGAAGCTGACTGCCAGACCGGAGTTGGTGGTCGAAGTCCACCCGCGTTGACCGGTGACCGCCTGCGTGGTGAAAGATCGACCGTGATAGCCGTTGCGCAGTGCCAGCACCTCGTTGTTGCCTCGCAGTGCCGTCGCCAGGAGGAGCGCGGTTTCGTTGGCCTCCGAACCCGAGGTCGTGAAGAACACGCGGGCGTCGGGGATGCCGGATAGACGGGCGATCTCTTCGGCGAGCTCGACGGTGGGACGGTTGACGTAGAGGCTCGACGTATGGGTCAGGCGGGCAGCCTGGTCCGAGATGGCTTCGGCAACCGCCGGATTCGCATGACCCACCATGGTTGTCAACACGCCCCCGAAGCAGTCGAGGTATCGATTTCCCTCGACATCCCAGACCCAGCTTCCGTCGCCTCGATCTATCGCCAGTGGATTGTCGTAGAGAGGCGGGAGCCAGTCCGGCATGACGGCCCTCGAGCGAGCGGACAAAGCGTCGTTCGTCTCCGCTCCGGCGCCGGGGATCGAGGTCGTCGAGGTCGTCATCGGGCCCAATCCAACCAGATCAGCGCACTTCGGCGCAGCTCATGGGGTGCAGCGGTTGCGTTTCGTGGTCGTCCGCCCACGAAACGCGCGATTCTTCTTGACCGGGTCAATGGGTCTGGGTATTTTGGCTAGTCCTGTTCGTGGGGTATGGCGTTCGGAGGCGAAGTGATCCACACTGGCCAGAGTGTCGTACGCGGATGGTCGCGTAGCAGCGACCGTCGAATGAGGGAGACGCTATGGAGCTGACGAAACCACTGACCGGCAAGGATGTCGTATCGCGATCCTTCGCAACGAAGTCCCGCCGTGGATACGACCCCCGCGAGGTGGACACGTTCCTCGACGACGTCGCCATGTCGCTCGACATGCTCCACGACCAGATCGCAACCCTCGAGCTTCAGCTCGAGGCACGAGGGTCCTCTCTCGCTCCTCCGGCGCCACCCGCCGAGCCCGTCAAGGTCGAGGCCGAGCCGCCACCGCCTCCCGAGCCCGCGCCAGAACCGGTCGCGACGTCCTCCGAGGCGAGTTCGCCCGCCGAGAGCGAATCGGTCGAGCTGGTCCTGCGAATGGCCCAAAAGACCGCCGAGGAGGCGATCGCCGAGGCCAACGAGCGATCCGACGAGATTCTCGCCGAGGCGCGGTTCCAAGCCGCGCAGATTGGGCGAGAAGCCGACAAGAAGGCGTTCGAGGCAGCAACAAGCGCAAAGGCCGAGCTCGAGGAAATCGAGCGCAGCGTTGCCGAGCGAACCCGCCAGCTCGACGATCTCGGTGCGGAGATGAAGGTTCGACAGATGCGTATCCGTGAACTGGCCGATGATCTTCACGGGGTCGCCGAAAACGTCGACGTCGACGGAGCATCGCCGGTCGTCGATCTCACCAGCGACGCCGACGTGGGCGATCTGAACGGCCACAGCGACGCTGAGCCGGTCGCACCCACACCTGGCGACGAGGCCTGACCCAACGCCACAGGCGTTCGAAACAACCGATCCGCGCCCGTCCCCCACACCTCGTAGGCTGCCCTCTGTTGTTCACTGGCAGAAGCGGTCGAGAGGGTTGTCGTGGCGAATGAGTTGAACATCGTCGTGGGTGTCGACGGGTCGAAGGACTCGGTCGATGCCCTTCGTTGGGCTGCCGGGCTCGCCGACCGTCGCGGAGGCCGTGTCCGAGCGGTCGTCGCGTGGCACTACCCGTATCTCGCTACGATTCCCGGGTTCTCGGGGCCGGTTCCGCCCGCCGAGATGATGGCGGCCGGCGCCGCGAGCGGTATCGACGAGGCCCTGTCGGAGATCGAGTTGCCCGTAGAAGTCCCTGTCGAGGCCGTGCAGGGCGACGCGGCATCGGTACTCGTGGCCGAGTCGAGAAACGCCGACCTGGTCGTCGTCGCCCGCACCGGACGCAGCGGCATCGCACGGCTCTTGCTCGGCTCCACTGCGGCGCAATGCGCCCGCCATGCGGAGTGCCCGGTGGCCGTGGTTCCTGCGGGTTCGGAATGGAGCGACCAGCTGCGGGCGTTCGTCGCCGTCGACGGGTCGGCTCCATCGGTTGCAGGTCTTCGCTGGGCGCTCGGTCAGGTCGGTTCGCCCGATGCTCTCACCGCGGGATACGCACACGACGAAGCCGTGCTCGACCGCATCGCTTTCGACGATGAGCTTCGACTCCAGCTGCAGCAGCAGGCCGAACAACTGCTCGAATCTGTGGTCACCACGGCCGCCGACTCCGGAGTCGACACTCGCGCCGTGCAGCGCGTGGTCGTCGCAGGGGATCCCCGCGAAGTGCTTCTCGATGCCGCCGAGGGCAGCGACGTGCTCATCGTCGGTGCTCAAGGCCATACCGGTATCGCCGGTCGAGTCCTGGGCTCGTTCGCGGAGCACGCGATAACCCACGCTTCGATGCCGGTGATCGTCGTGCGCTGAGACACCGTTCGTCCAACCGATACTCTCGTCGTGTGATCGGGACCATCGGAGATCTGCTCGAAGACGTCGTCGTCATCCTCGACGGGCCCCTTCGACGTGCGACGGACACCGACGCCGAGGTGCTCAGGCGTCGAGGCGGCAGCGCGGCAAACGTCGCTGCCCTGGCTGCCATGTCGGGTACTCCAGCCCGATTCATCGGCCAGGTCGGCAGCGACACGATCGGGTACGCGCTGGAGGAGCGCATGCGCGATTCCGGAGTCGACACCCGGCTCGTCCATCGCGGTCGAACCGGCACGATCGTGGTCTTGGTAGAAAGCGGCGGCGAGCGTTCGATGCTGACCGATCGGGGATCGGCGACGCAGCTTCTCGGCGTCGAGCACGACGTGCTCGACGACTTGCTCGTCTTGCACGTGCCCGCGTACTCGTTGGTCGTCGACCCGCTTGCGACGGCGACACTCGAGCTCATCGGCGAAGCTGTTAGCCGGAGTATCCCGGTGACCGTCGACGCTTCCTCCGTCGCGCTGATAGACGAGTTCGGCGTGGTCGAGTTTCGCGAGCTGCTCGAGCGTGTCAGGCCATCGGTGCTGTTCTGCAATCGCCAAGAGGCGATTGCGCTCGGTATCGGGCGTCGGGGGTCGCTGCCGGGCGCCCATGTGACGATCATCAAGGCTGGGGCCCGTCCAACGGTCGCTGTGCGCGCGGATGGACGTTCGTTCTCCGTTCCGGTCGAGCCCGCCGATGAGGTCGTCGACACGACGGGCGCCGGCGATGCATTCGCCGCGGGGTTTCTATCAGCGCTCTGCGACCGGTGCGGCGCCAAACAGGCGATCGAACGCGCTCATCGACTCGCTGCTGAAGTTATCGCTCGTCCCGGGGCGAGTCTGTCGACCGAACCGTCGAACTGAGCGCACATGGAACCGATCGTCGACGATGAAGTCGCAACAGCCCTGTCGCGAGGCGAGCCCGTCGTGGCGCTGGAGAGCACGATCACCTCCACGCTCGGGCTGCCCGCCCCCGCCAATGCCGAGTCCTTGGCGCGCAACCTCGCCGCCGTGCGCGAGGCGGGCGCTGTACCGGCGGTCACGGCGGTGCTGGACGGAGAGATCCGCGTCGGGATCGGGGCCACCGAGCACGACCGGCTTCTCGGTAAGGCAGACAAGGTTGCGGCGCGTGACCTTGGTGTAGCGGTCGCACGAAAGAGCGGCTTCGGGGCCACGACGGTGAGTGCGTCGCTGGCCCTCTGCGGGCATCTGGGCATCGAGGTGTTCGCGACGGGAGGCATCGGTGGCGTCCACTTGCATGCAGCGAGCACCGGCGACCGAAGCGCCGACCTCGCAGCGCTGGCGACCACACCGGCGATCACGGTCTGCGCAGGAGCGAAAGCGTTTCTCGACCTGTCTGGAACTCTCGAAGATCTCGAGAGTCGAAGCGTGCCGGTGGTCGGGTTCCGCACCGACGAGTTCCCCATGTTCACTGCGGCTTCCTCCGGCCTGCCGGTGCCTCAACGGCTGGACACCGTCGAAGAGATCGCCGAGGCGTTCACCGTGCATCGAAGCCTCACCGGTGGCGGCATGCTCGTTGCTGTGCCGCTTCCCGCAGACCGAGCGATTCCGGCCGAGGTGATGATCTCGGCGCGCGACCGAGCGCTCGCAGATCTCAACGAACTTGGTGTCACCGGCGCCGACGTGACCCCCTTCGTCCTCGAGCGAATCGCCGAGCTGACCGGCGGCGAAAGCGTGTCGGCGAATCTAGTGCTCGCCGAGAACAACGCCCGCGTGGCAGCGGAGATAGCGGTCGCTCTCTCCGAGATCCGACGTTGAGCACTAAGCCTGGATCCACCGAAATGAGTTGATGCCCCGTAGTCCAGGCTTCGCATCACTGCCTTCCAGGCGGGCCGTTCTAGCGCCACGGAGGCGCTTTCATCGACGGTCACGAGGCGTACCTGTTGCCAAGAGCCTCCGTGGCTTGAACGGCCTTCCGGAGGGGCGATGTAAACGGCTAGAAACGGTGGATCCAGGCTAAGGGCCCGAGCGCAGTGATCCGGGTAGTGTCCGGCTCTCTGACGACGAATGACTGGAGAGCACAATGAGCGACGATCCGATCGCAATAGGGGTCATGGGAGCGGGTGTCATGGGCTCGGGCATAGCGCAGGTGCTCGCCATAGCCGGACATCGGGTGGTTTGTCGCGATCTCGACCCGGAGGTGATCGACCAGGCGAGCCGCGACCTGGTCGGAGGACGATTCGGTCTTGCCGGCGCGGTCGAGCGAGGTTTGCTCGACCAGGAGACCGCCGATGCAGCCGCCTCGAGGGTCACTTTCACCGAGGACCTCGATGCCGCCGCCGGGACCGACCTGGTGATCGAGGCGATTCCCGAGGATCTGGGCTTGAAGATCAAGTTTTGGCGTGAGCTCGACCGAATGTGTGCGCCGGCGGTCATCTTCGCGTCGAATTCGAGCGGGTTTCCCGTAGCAGCGATGGCCGCAGCCACCGACAGGCCCGACCGGTTCATCGGATGGCACTGGGCCTCGCCGGCACCGGTCATGAAGCTCGCGGAGATAATCCGTGGCCCTGAGACGAGCGACGAGACCGTCGAGACCGTGGTAGACCTGGCCTCGGCCGCAGGTAAGAATCCGGTCGTCGTGGCGGACACCGACCACGCGTGGGGCTACGTTGCCAACCGCGTGTATTTCGCCATGGTCCGGGAGGCTGCAAGAGTGGTCGCCGACGGTATCGCTACACACCAGCAAGTCGACCAGCTGATGGTCGATTGCTTTCGTTGGCCCAGTGGACCGTTCGGCATGACCAAGGGTGCAGGATCGGGGTGGAAGTGATGAGCGAACGGACCGTGCGAGCAGCGCTGTTGATCGGTGGCGAGAAGGTGCTCGGCGTCGTCGACGATTTGGTGGTGGCCGAACCGGCACCGGGTCAGGTTCAGGTGGCTGTGTCGCATTGTGGAGTCTGCCATTCTGATCTGACGCTCATCGAGCAGTCGGGAGGGGGCGTCCCCGTCGTTGCCGGGCACGAGGCAGCGGGTGTCGTCGAGGCCGTCGGTGCGGGTGTCGATCGGCTCGAGCCCGGCGATCAGGTCATGCTGACTCCTCTCGGACCGTGCGGGCGCTGCTACTACTGCGTGCGCGGTCAACCCACCGTCTGCCAGGACGCCCAGAGCTTCGTCACCGGGCTGTTGCCCGACGGCACGACGCCGCTGAGCCGTGGCGGTGAGTCGGTACTGCAGGGGCTAGGTGTCGCCGGTTTCAGCTCGGTGACCGTCGTGCCTGAGCGAAACGCGGTCAAGATCGACGACGACGTGCCCATGTCGGTCGCCTGCGTGATCGGGTGTGCGGTCCAGACCGGCGTGGGGTCGGTGTTGAACGCCGCTGCGGTCGAGCCCGGGGCGACCGTTCTCATCATGGGGCTCGGTGGCATTGGTATATCGGCCGTGCAGGGAGCCCGAATCGCCGGTGCATCGCGCATCATCGCGTCGGACCCGGTCTCGGAGCGCAGAACCATAGCGGAACGCCTAGGCGCAACCGATGTCATCGACCCGACCGACGGCGGCGTCGCCGAGCCGGTTGCCGAGCTCACCGGCGGGATCGGTGCCGACTATGCCTTCGACACCGCTGGATCCACCGCGGTGGTCGCTGACGGAATCGCTGCGACCAGGATCGGCGGCACGACGGTGATGGTTGGTGCCGCACCCATCGAGCAGGCATTGACCATCGACCCCGCTCTCATGTTCATGCTCCACGAGAAACGGCTGATCGGCACGATGCTCGGATCGGGGGATTCGCACCTAGAGGTGCCGCGGCTGCTGTCGTTGTGGAGAGCAGGCATCCTCGATCTCGAGTCGATGATCACCCACCGGCTGATGCTCGACGACATCAACGACGGCCTGGACAACCTTCGCAACCGAGTCGGGGTGCGAACCGTCGTCGAAGTGCGCTAGGAGGCGACCGCTAGAGGACGAGCGGCACGTGGATGTCGGGGTACGAGGATGGGGCTACGAACCATGACTCGATCGCATACCGCGAGCCCAGTTCGGGGCCGTAGGCGGTTCGATGGGGGAGGAGCTCATCGAAGAACAGGGCATCGCCCGGTTCGAAAACAGGCTGCGAGATCTCGATGTCGGGCATCGAATCGAGAACCGCATGCTCGCTGAGCGACCAGTCGAATGTCGCCAGCTCGTCGGACTCGAGCAACGGGTACCGGCGGGCTACGACGTCGATGCCGGGGCGGCCGGTGCCCGGACCGCATGGCGATAGCGCGATCCAGCAGTCGATGGTGCGTATACCCTCACCGAGGAAACGTCCGTCCTGGTGGTAGTCGGTGCCCTCCACCCCACTCGGGCTTCGACGCAAAATCCACTTGTTGGCAATCATGGCAGGTCGTTCGCCCAGATACTCAGAGACCAGTGAGGTCAGGCCCGCCTGCTCGAAGCACCTGACCAGTCGATGCATGGCGCTCGGAACGTCTGCCACGCGAACGAACTTGTTCCCTCCGAACCATCTGGCCTTCTTGGTGCCGCTGACGATCGGGTCGAACCATGGCGAGGAGGGCCGGTCCAAGGTGTTTTCGGTTCCGTCGAGCTCTTTCTTGATCTGCTGGTTCTCCCAGTCGCGCGCACGTTGGCGCGCCTCGAATGCGCGATCGGTCGTTTCGACGAACCACTCGACGTCGTCGAGCGGAAGGAGTCCCTTGACCTGGAGGCAACCGTGATGGGTCACCGCGCCGCCGACCAGCTCGCTGCTCAGATCGGTGGCCGCGGCGATCGGGACGCCGGTTTCGCCAGGGAAGGGGTCGGGGAACGTTCGGGGCCAGTCCTCGAGGGCAGAGGCCTTGTCGAGGGCGGCGAAGGCGCGATGGCGCGCATCGACCATGAGACGCGCCAGATCGTGATCGTCGTTCTCGTCGAGCGCCTCGCCGATCGCATCGATGGCGTCGAGATAGCGTTCCTCGCCCATGAGGCGGTCGATCTCGTCTCTGCTCATAACCATGCAAAACAACGATACTGCCGACATCTGTCGAGTACGGAAGCGGACCGCGGGTCTGCCACCCCTGGGCGCTCAGGGCATGGTCAGGAGTCGAGCCAGATCGTTGAGGTCGGGAGCACTCGCTGCGTCGGGCGATTCGAGCGTGAACATGACCTCGACGTGATCGAGCCGCCCCTGAAGCGTCGCCGTGAGCCGATGGTGTCGAGCGATGGTGGCCTCGACGAGCCCGGTCTCGGCATCGACGTAGTCGACGTCTCCTACGTCGTGGAGCCGCTCGAGCAACATCACGAACACGTCCTCGTGTGCATCCTCCATT
This sequence comes from Acidimicrobiales bacterium, assembly GCA_965216815.1. Lineage (GTDB taxonomy): Bacteria > Actinomycetota > Acidimicrobiia > Acidimicrobiales > SHLQ01 > JADFOM01. The sequence continues at coordinate 3,045,348 of OZ244202.1, forward strand.
CGCATCGACGCGTCTCTGAGCGAAGTCTCAGGCGACTCCGTGTCGGGGGACGTGGAGGTGTCGGTCGGGGTTCTGTCCTGGGCTTTTTGTCGGAGCAGGGCATACGCCGCGACGATCCGCTCGGTTTCGCTCCGGGATCCGCCGCTGTCGGGATGCGCCGATCGAAGGTGCCGACGGAACGCGCGCCGGAGCGTGCCGTCGTCGGCATCGGGTGGGACTCCGAGCACCGCGCCCGCACGACTGCGTTCAGGCGTCATCACGGACGTCTATCACCGGTTCGCGTGGACGCCGAGCTGCAGCTGCAGCGTCGGCGCGTGCGCAGGCGTCGACGAAACCCGCGCTGCGACGGGGCGCCCATCCGACACCTGCGGCGAGGCCTTCGCTGTGCAACTCCGAGTCGAGCGAGGCAGCGCGCCGTTCGAGCTCATTGGCGTCGCTCAAAGGTGTGACGAGGATCTGCATTTCCGACGCGCTGACGAAGGCGGCTCGATCGGTGGGAGCGAGCTCAGCTTGTAGGACCTGGCGAAGGCGGGGAGAGCCGTGAGGCACCGCTACACCGAAGTCGACGGTGAGCACACCCGCCTGAATGCCGTGGTCATCGCAGCGACGGTCTTCTTCGGCTAGCAACGCACGCCATGAACGTCGTTCGACGAGCGGACCCGAGGTCGCCGAATCGGGTGCCGCTGCGGTGGTGCGGTCGTCGTCCATAGGTCAATCCTCACTTCGAGACTTCTCCATTGTTGCGCGTGGATCGACCTCGCGTGGGCATCCGGCCGGGAGGAGCTCCGAGCACGCTGTCACACCCCGTCTCCATAGTGGGGGCATGGCTTCCCCGTTTCAGTCCCGAACCCGCACGAGCCGACGTCGTGCTCGACGGCGCCGTCCCGATTGGCTCGATCCACTCGACGACGCCCGGACCCGCCGCATCCGCACCGAGGCACTCGAATCAGCTCTCGGGGTCGGCCGGCCGATCCGCCCCGAAACACTCGCGATCATCGTGGCAGCCCGCTCTTGGACGGGATGCGGGGTGACTCGATGGACGAATGTCGACGTCGACAGCACCCTGTGGGTCGACGTTCACGGGTTCTGCGGCCAGGAGGGCCTTCCCGTCCCGGCGGATGTCGCCGAGGCACTGTGGGCGCTTCTGCACGCGCTCGAATCTGCTGGCCGGCTCGAACGCGTCGAGCCCTTCTCAGAGGTGATCGCACCGCTGATCGTCTCCGGTGGCCTCGACGAGGCCGGTCGGCGGCGCCACGCTCACCCGGTCGGGGTGTGAATTCGGCGTCAGACGAAGGCCGAGGCGAATACCAGCGACACGATCGTCATCACCTTGAGGAGAATGTTCATCGCCGGACCGGAGGTGTCCTTGAAGGGATCTCCGACGGTGTCGCCCACGACGGCAGCCTTGTGGTTGTCAGAGCCCTTGCCGCCGTGGGCACCGGCCTCGATGTACTTCTTGGCGTTGTCCCATGCTCCGCCCGCGTTGGCCATGAAAATCGCCAACGCGAAGCCGGTCACGAGGGCGCCGGCGAGTAGCCCGCCGAGGGCATCGACGTCTATGAATCCGACTACCAGTGGCACGACGACTGCGAGGGCGCCGGGAACGACCATCTCCTTGAGCGAGGCCTGCGTCGAGATCGCGACGCAACGCGCCGAGTCGGGGACTGCACCTTCCTTGCCCTCGCGTAGGCCCGGGATCTCGCGGAACTGTCGGCGCACTTCCTCGATCATCTGGTAGGCGGCGCGTCCCACGGCATCGATCGTCAGTGCTGCGAACAGGAACGGCAGACCGGCGCCGATGAAGAGCCCGACGAAGACGTCGACCTCGCCCACGTTGAGGATCAAGTCGCCGCCTTCCTCACGAACAGCGAACTCGAAACTCTTGAACAAGGCGAGGGCGGTGAGGGCCGCCGATCCGACTGCGAACCCCTTGGCGATAGCAGCGGTCGTGTTGCCTAGAGAGTCGAGAGCGTCGGTGACCTCCCGGACGCTCGGGTCGAGCTCGGCCATTTCAGCGATACCGCCGGCGTTGTCCGCGATCGGGCCGTACGCGTCGACCGATACGACCACTCCGGTAGTGGCTAGCATGCCGATGGCCGCGACGGCGATGCCGTAGATGCCGCCGCCGTCGCCGAGGGTCTGCTCGCCGCCCCAGTACGCGATGCCGACCCCGAGTAAGATCAGACCGACCGAAGCGGCGACCGACACCATGCCGGCGCTGATGCCACTGAGGATCGTCGTCGCAGGGCCGGTCTCGGTCTGCGCAGCGATCTTCTTCACGGGACCGTAGTGGTCGGAGGTGTAGTACTCCGCGGTCTTACCGAGCGCCCAACCGACGAGGAGGCCTCCGATGACCGAGATCGCCAGCCCGTAGGGTGCCTCTTGTCCGAATACCTTGCTGTCACCGAACAGCCAATAGGCCGCAGCGACCGACGCGACCACGGTCAATCCCATCGCGATGTTGGTGCCCATGTGCAGGGCACGGCTGAGGGCCTTGGAGTCGGTGGAGTCGCCGCCTTTGACGAAGAACGAGCCGATGATCGAGGCGAGCATGCCGAAGAAGGCGATCGCGATCGGGAAGACGAGGTAGGACACGATCCCGTCGTCGCCCGCTTGTTCGGCGGTGATGGCGAAGGAGAACGCGGTCAGTGAAATGGGTGCGATGATCGACCCGGCATAGGACTCGAACAGGTCGGCGCCCATGCCGGCGACGTCGCCGACGTTGTCGCCGACGTTGTCGGCGATCGTGGCCGGGTTGCGCGGGTCGTCCTCGGGGATTCCTGCCTCGACCTTTCCGACGAGGTCGGCGCCGACGTCGGCTGCCTTGGTGTAGATGCCCCCGCCGACACGGGAGAAGAGCGCAATCGAAGATGCGCCTAGGCCGTATGCGGTGACGACCTCGAACGCCTTGTCGACTTCGAGCACGGTCACGAAGACGATATAGACGACCATGAGGCCTGCGAGTGCGAGTCCTGCGACCGCGAATCCCATCACGGCGCCGCCACGGAATGCGATCGGTAGCGCTTTGCCGGGCCCGTCCTTGGCGGCCTCGGTCGTTCGAGCGTTGGCCATCGTCGCAACCGTCATTCCGACGTACCCCGCTGTCGCGGAGAGCACCGCTCCGATGAGATATGTGACCGCAGCGAGCGGATCGATCGCGACAGCCAGCAATACCATCATCGCGACGGCGAAGACCGAGACCCAGGTGTATTCCTGGCGCAGGAAGGCTTTCGCCCCCTTCGAGATCTCGGTCATCAGGAAGACCATGCGGTCGTTGCCGGGGCTCGCGGCCTTCACTGCGCTGAAGTAGTAGCCGGCCAACAGTAGCCCGGCGACTGCAGAGGCCAATGCCAGATAGGGGAGGGCGTCCACTGCACGTCTCCTGTGCGTCGAAGTCGGTGGAGCCGTCCACCGTTCCAGGTTTGGATTCGGCTCCGGTGCTGCGCGACGAGTTGGCCGCTTCTCACCACCAGAACCGGCGCAACGCTACTGATTCGCGCCCTGTGGTACAACCTGGCCCCGATCTCGGACGCTCGGTACCGCATCGGGGAGCCATCAGCGACTACACATTGGGGAATGCACATCATCGTGGTCGGAGCCGGCGAGGTCGGCTCCTATGTCGCCGAGCGTCTGAGCCGCCAGTCGCACGACATCGTCGTCATCGAACGAGACCCGGAACGCTGTCGCTCGATCGACAGCGCGCTGGACGTCCTGACCGTGAACGGAAACGGCGCCCACCCCGAGACGCTCAGCGACGCAGGCATCGACAAGGCCGACCTCGTACTGGCGGTCACGAGCAACGACGAGGTGAACCTCGTCGTGTCGCTTGCCGCGAAGACCTACGACGTCGCCCACACGATCGTACGCATCGAGTCGGCGCGTCTTCGCAGCAAGGACGCCCAGCCGATTCGCGACGCGTGCGGAGTCGACCTCGTCATCGACCCCGACGACGAGACCGCGCAGGAGATCCTCGACTTGGTGCAGTACCCCGGTGCGTCCGAGGTCGCGAAGATGGCCGATGGCGAGGTGGTTGTGATCGGGGCTCACTTGCCTGCCGACGCCCCTCTGGTCGGTCGCCGCCTCGCCGACATCGCGGCGGAGTTCGAGCCCGAATGGGAGTTCATGGTCGGTGCGATCACGCGGGCGGGCAAGACGGTGATCCCTCGCAGCGACCATCGCTTGGAAGCCGATGATCTTCTCCGGATCGCTGTCAACAAGCGGTCTCGACGTCTCGTGGCGGAGCTGATGGGTTTCACGCCGAAGGCGCCGCGCAGGGTCATGCTCCTCGGTGGCGGGCGAACCGCACGGGTCGTCGCCGATCGCCTCGGTGAGCGGGGCGCTCACGTTGTGCTCGTCGAGCGCAACCCCGACCGCGCCCGTGAGCTTGCCGAGACTCTCGACCGCACGCTCGTGCTCGAGGGAGAGATAACCGACAGCGACCTTCTCGAGGAAGCCGATGTCGGCTCCTTCGACGTCGTCGTGGCGCTAACCGGCGAGGATGACGCCAATATCCTCGCCTGCCTGTTCGCGAAGGCCGCTGGAGCCGGCGAGACGATCGCTGTCGTTCACCGGCTCGCCTTGCTCGATCTGTTGAGGGATGTCGGCATCGACGTCGCCCTCTCGCCTCGGACGGCTAGCGCCAACGGCGTCTTGCGCTACGTCCACGGCGACATCACCGCGGTGGCGACGTTCTTGCGCGGCGACTGCGAGGTCATCGAGATAACGGTCAAGCCGGGGTCGCCCGCCGATGGGGCCGTCGTGCAGGAGCTCGGTCTGCCCAAGGGCGTGCTGATCGGTGCAATCGTGCGCGACGGAAAGTCTCGGATCGCCCGCGGTCACTCCGAGCTGCGTTCGAACGATCATCTCGTCGTCTTCGCAATGTCCGACGCGGTCCACGGCGTCCATGACTTCTTCGGCTGATCCCGGCAGGGAAACAGCTCCGTGACCGAGGTCGAGTCCGAGCTCGCACCGGCCAAAGCGAGGCTTGTGTCCTGGGCACACGGCCGTGCTGCCGGCGATGCGTTCGCCGCGTGTTCGATGTTCCTCTTCCTCTCGGCAGCCATCGATGAAACCGACGGCTCCGAGCACGTCGTTGCGTTTGCGCTTTGTGGTGTAGCGACGGCAGCGCTCGCCGGGGCGAGCTTCTCGCTGTATCGCGGTCACCGGACATTGCGGGACCGCGATGGGTTCAACGTCATACCGCTCACCTGGCTGACGATGATTGCGGTTTCGACCGTCGCCTACCTCGCTGCCGGCGCCGCCGACACGTTCGACCAAGCGCTACACGAGTCGGTGGCGGGGTTCACGACCACGAACAGCTCGGTTCTGCCAGAGCTGGAGTCGCTCGGACGCGGTGTGCTTTTCTGGCGAGCAGCGACGCAGTGGATGGGCGGTCTGGGGGCGCTGATAGTGATGGCGGCGGTGCTGCCTCGTGTGACCGGTACGCGCGAATTCGTCGAACGGACCGGACTCCGGCAGTCGATCGCACCTTCGACCGGGGCCGGTCTTCGCAACTTCGGCCTCGTGTACAGCACCGTTACCGCCGTCGAGTATCTGCTGTACGAGTTCGGTGGTCTCGGATCGTTCGACGCGATCGCCCACGCGATGACCACCGTCTCGACCGGTGGCTTCTCGACCCGAGCTGCGTCCATTCCGGGCTTCGAGAGCGACACGGTCATCTGGGTCAGCATCGTCGGAATGATCATCGCGGGGCTGAGCACATCGATGCTCTTCTGGCTCGCCCGGGGCGCCGTCGAGCCTTTGCTTCGCTCCGTAGAGCTGCGGGTCTACGCGCTGGTACTCCTCGTGGGTTCTCTGCTGGTGTTCAGCACCGCCGACGAGCTCGAGTTTCGAGACTCGCTCTTCACGGTGGCCTCGTTGGTGACGACCACCGGATTCGTGCCCGAGGCCGGGATTCTCGTGTCGTCGGGTGCGATCGTCCTGCTACTTCTCCTGGCCGTCTGTGGGGCAATGGGTGGGTCGCCCAGTGGCGGGCTCGGTCTCAACCGTGTGATCGCCATCGTCCAGATCGCGCGACGAGAGCTCACCCTCGAACTGAATCCACACGCCGTCGTAGCGCTCAAGGGGGACGGCCGCGTCTACCGCAACCGCACGGTCGACTTCTTGGTCGGTCTCGAGATCCTCGTGGCGGTGCTGGTCATGGTCGGTGCGTTCGGGCTCGCGATCTTCGATTTCGACCTCCTGGGAGCGCTCGCCGCCGCCGTCGGCTACGTGACGACCACCGGCGGCCCGCTGCTCTCGGCGACCGGCGTCACCGGCCACTCGGGCCTCGGTGACGCGGTGTCGATGGTGCTCATGTTCATCGGCCGGCTCGCAATCCTGCCGGTGCTCGTAGCGGTGTTCACCGCCCGCTTCAACCTCGTGCAGAGGCACAGGCGATGAACAAGGACAGGCTGTCCGACCTCAGCCTCGAGGTCGTCGAGCGACGCCGCGTCCCTTCGACCGTCGCTCACGTTGCGGGTCTCGCATTGCTGTGGGTCAGCGCAGGTGTAGCGATCTCTGCCGTCGTCGAGTTCCTGGGGGACGGCGACGACGTCGCTCCGCTGCTCGGGTCGACCGCGCTCATGGCTGCGCTGGGATTCTTCCTATGGGCGCCGACGGCACCGGGGCGGACCGACTCTGCGACCATTTTCGCGACCGTCGCATGGACTTGGCTGTTCGTCTCGATAGTCGGTGCTGCCCCGTATCTCTTGGCCGACACGTTCTTGCGATGGGACGACGCTCTCTTCGAGAGCATCTCGGGGTTTTCGTGTACGGGTTCGACCGTCTTCGGAGGCGACAACCCGACCATCGAGGCACAAGGCCCGGGCCTTCTGCTGTATCGAAGCATGACGCAGTGGTTCGGGGGGATGGGCATCGTCGTCCTGGCCGTCGCGGTCCTCCCGTTCCTGGGTGTGGGTGGCTTGAGCCTCATCAGCGCCGAAGCGCCCGGCCCTGGATCGGATCGACTGGCACCTCGGGTGTCGGAGACGGCTCGGAAGCTGTGGCTGCTGTATGCCGGTGTGACCGGCGCGATAGCGCTCGTGCTGTGGATCGTGCCCGGCCCAACCCTCTATGACGCGATCAACTATGGCTTCACGACCGCTTCGACCGGTGGTTTCGCACCCCACGATGCCTCGGCGGGCAACTTCGACTCGATCTGGGTCGAGGGCGTGCTGATCGTAGGAATGATCATCGGAGGCGCGAGCTTCACGCTGCACTGGAACGCAATCCGCGGCGACCTCGGCGTCTACCGACGCACGGGGGAGTTCCACACGTACATCAAGGTGCTCGCAGGTGCGATGGCCGCGCTCGTCTTGTTGCTGTGGATCTTCGACGATCTGCCCTTCGACACCGCATTTCGCGCGGGCGTGTTCAATGCAACGACGCTGGGGACCAGCACCGGCTTCGGCAACGCGACCGAAGCGGGGTCACCCGGCGATTTCCTTGGCTGGATGGCTGCAACACACGTCGTATTGCTGTTCTTGATGGCCTTCGGTGGAATGACCGGCTCGACGTCGGGTGGCGCAAAGGTCTTCCGTTTCCACATAGGGATTTCCCACATCCGTCGAACGATCCGCAAGGCTCGTCACCCCCGAGCCGTGCTCCCGATGAAGATCGGCGACACGGTCGTGCCCGATGGCGTCGCGGGCAGGGTCGTCGGGTTCATGTTCTTGTACACCGCGCTCGCTCTCGGCGGATGGATGGTGCTGGCGTTCCTCGACACCGAGCCGACCACCGCTCTCGGCGGCTCGTTCAGCGCTTTGGGCAACATGGGGCCGGCTCTCGGTGACGTGGGACCGGTCAACTCGTTCGTCGAGGGCTTCACGCGCCCGGCACGCGGAGTATTGATGTTCCTCATGGTCGCGGGGCGCCTCGAGGTCTTCCCCGTGCTGTTGATGTTCGTCGCACCTCTCCGCAGCGTTCAGCGACGGCTCTGAGACACCGCAAACCAGCCGGTGTCGTGGACCGCGAACCAACCGGTAGCAGGCACCGTTGCATTGGGGACGGTTCGGTCAGTTTCTCTTCCCAGACGTACGTGATGGCATCTACCGAATCGTCTGCGAACGGTAGTGATTCGGCATCGGCCATCGAGAGCCGCCCTGGAAGTCGTCGGGACGCCTGGGAGAGCATGTCGATCGACAAGTCACACCCGATAACATCCCGGCCGGGTGCGAGCAGTCGTCGTGTGACGACACCGGTTCCCGCTCCGACATCACAGACCAACCCTCGCTCGGGTAGCCATGGCAGGAGCGCATCAGCCAGCTCATCAGCACGTTGGTCGCCTCCCCGTATCGCTTCGTACTGGTGCGCGATTCTCGAGTAGGAGACCGACCCACTTCGCATCGATCAAGTCTGGCACTCCGGTTTCCAGGAAGCGCGAACTAGCCGCTGTCAGGCACCGAGCTCACCACGCGCTTGGTCCGAGATCACTTTGAGCTCGGTGCCTGACACCACTGCGTTGGCGCCCTCAGTAGCGGCGGATGGTCACCTATCCGTTGAGTCTCCAGACACCTTGCGCAGAGCTCGGTGCCTCAGGCCAGTAGTTCGGGGTCGAGGCCGTCGACGGCGAGGGAGAGGTCGAGGAACCGAGGGTCGCCGGTCACCTCGTCACCGAGCCACGCAGGCGGTCTCCACTCATCTGCGTGTTCGGGGCTGTCGAAGGCCGCGCACGCGAGTACGAGTCCGTCGAGCTCGTCCAGGTAGACCGAAAGGTCGATGACCTGTTCGTGGTCGGCGAGAACGTAGCGCGTCTTGTGTACGCGACGTCCGTTTGTCCCGGGCCAGGCCGCATCGAACTGCGGGTCATTCAACGATGCTCGGAACTCGACACTCTGCGGTTGAGTTCCGGTCGTCATCACGAGGGTGCGGTGATCGGGCCCCGCATCCTCGATGCGAGTTGTCGACCGATCGTCGACCGACAGATAGCCGATCGTGATGTCGTCGCGGCGAAGTGGCAGGTCGGGTAGCTCGGGGACCAAGAAGCGGCGCGCTGTCGAACCGACCTCCTCGATGTCGCGCCTGCTTGCGACCGGCTTTCGCGCGCACGGCGAAACGGTCGCCGAGCCGGTTCCCACGAGCGGTTGGAGGCAACCGGTCTCACGCGCCGCCTCGATGCGCTTAGCGAACGCCTGCGGTTCTTCGGCGTAAACCGACGCTGCTAGCGCGATGGCTTTGGCGCGATGTGCTCGTTGAACTGCACGTGCAAGTCGAGCGACCCGTTTCACGGTCTTCTTGCCGCCGTAGGTGCTGTGGTCGGATCGAATTCGCTCGACCAGCACGCCCGCGTCGTGGACCTGTCGGGCCATTTCGCCCAGGGTGTCGAGGTCGTCGACAACCGGTTGAAGGAACTCGATCTGCCCGCTGAGCAACTCCAGCTGGGCGCCGAGTCGCGTGGCCGAGCTCGCCCACTTTGCCGAGGCGGTCTTGTTCGGCTCGCGAAGCTCCTGTGCGAGCCACCGTCGACCCTTGCGGTACGCACGGGTCATGCCTTCGTGGCTCCATTCGTCGATGGCGGAGAGGTCCCACTTGTCGAGTCGCCGGCGTGCCTTGGTCAGCTTCGATCGAGCCGCCGTCAAGTGCTCGGCAACGGCTTCACCGTCCGAGCGGGCCCGGTGGGCCTCGTCGGCCAGCGCCGCACCGACGGCCAGAGCGTCGTCATCGCGGACCTCTCCCGCCGCGACGAGCCGTTCGAAAGCCTCGGTTGCCAGAACTTCCTTGGACAGCGCTGACAGCTCGTCGCCGGCCGCCCTCAGCGGCCGGTCGACTCGCTTGCGACCCTCCTTTGTGCCTTCGGCCCTCACCATCGCCACAACGGAGCGGGCGCGATCGGCTGCTCGAAGCGCCGTTCGGATGTCACGGTCAGGCGCCGTTTCCCCCTCCCATTGGTCGAGAGCGGACAGGGACTCGTCGATCAGCTCACCGGCAACCCGTGTGATCTCGCTCCCGAAGGGCGAGGCGGCGCTGAGATGGATTGGCATCCGGAGTCTCCTGTCGACTTCTCTCCATCGTCAGGAACAAGCCGGAGAGGAGGTCTGCTACGCGTCAGAGTACCGGGCGTCGGCGCACCCACGGTGAGATCACACAGCGATCTTCGAGGATTATCACAAGCGGGGGAGAAAGCCTGCCGAAACCGGAGAAACACCGTCGTTCGCGGTTATCGGTCACTCGCACCCGCTGAACGTGAGAATTCAATCCATGATCGTCATGCTGCGTGCATGATCGCTAGGACTGCCTCGGCGATGGGTCGAGCCATGCTGCTGTGGCCGCGGCCAACATAGCCGGGTCGGAGGCCCCCGTGGTTTCGCGCGCCGAGTGCATCGCCAGCTGCGGAGCGCCGACATCGACTGCGGGTACACCGAGGGCGGCCGAGCTGAGTGGGCCGATGGTCGACCCACACGCGAGGTCGGTGCGGTTGACGAATCGCTGGAGGGGCACGCCGGCGCGCTCGGCGGCGAGCACGAAGTCGGCGCCGGTTTCGGCATCGGTCGCGTAGCGGGCGTTCGCGTTGACCTTCAGCACCGGACCACCGTTGAGCACGATGTTGTGCTCGGGTTCATGGCGCTCGGGATAGTTGGGATGGGTCGCGTGCGCGTTGTCCAGCGACAGCACGCGCGAGCCCGAATAGACATCGCTCGGCGATTCGCCGGCGGCTGTGATCAGTGCATCGAGCTCGCGACGCAGCCAAGACGAGGACGCCCCGTGAGCGGTAGTGCTGCCGATCTCCTCGTGGTCGAAGAGCACGATCACCTGTGCTCTTCCAGGCGTCACGTTGCTCGAGCGCAGTGTTTCGACGGCTGTGTGGCATGACAGCAGGTTGTCGATGCGCGGGCCTGCGATCATGTCCCCGTCGAAGCCGACGATGCGGCTGCCGTACACTTCGTGCAGCATGAGATCCCAAGCGAGCACGTCGTCGCCCGCCAGACCGAGCTCTGCGGCAATCCTGTCGCGCAAAGCCGGACCCGAACCGATGCCAGTCGCCGGCACAACGTGGCTCTGGCGGTTGAGCTTCAGGCCCGCTTCGTTGATGTCGCGATCGAGGTGGATTGCGAGCTGGGGGACGCGAGCAACCGGTTCGTCGATGCACAACAGCACGGTGTCGGCGGAGTCGCCGTCGCGCACCGACACGCGGCCCGAGATGCCGAGGTCACGGTCGAGCCACGAATTCAGGAGTGCACCGCCGTAAACCTCGACGCCGACCTGTGCCATCCCCGCCGACATTCGGTCGGGTTGAGGCTTGATGCGCAGATTGGGACTGTCGGTGTGCGCTCCAACGATATCGAAACCGCGTAGGGTCGAATCGTCGAGGCGCCATGCGAGCAAAGAGCCTCCCATGGCCCGGTATTGGTCGCCGGCGGGGTCCCCGCCCTGTTCGGCGGGAGCGAAACCTGCACGCTCCAGGCGCTTGATCGCTTGTTCGACTGCGTGGTATGGCGAGGGCGCAGCGTTGATGAAGGCACATAGGTCGCGGGCGAATTCGAGGTCCGATTCGGGCATGGCTCTACTATGCTCGAATTCAGGACCGCTGTTGCGCACATCGCGCCGGTTCGCTTCTTTCACGGCAACGAAGCCGGTGAGGCGTTCGGTCCGGGGCGGCAATCGCCGCCATGTCATCGGGCCAACGACGTCCCCTGCATTCCGGCACTACGAGGAGACGCATGACCTCCACAGAGAACCTCGGCCTGCCCCCACGCCAGGGCCTCTACGACCGCGCGCACGAGCACGACTCGTGCGGGGTCAACTTCGTCTGCGATCTGCGGGGCCGTCGCTCCCATGAGATAGTGGCCCACGGCATCGGTGCTTTGTGTCGCCTTCAGCACAGGGGCGCGCTCGGTGCCGATCCCAACACCGGTGACGGCGCTGGCATTCTCATGCAGATCCCCGATCGGCTGTTCCGTGAGGACGTCGACTTCGAGCTCCCGGAGGCGGGTTGCTACGCGACTGGCATCGCGTTCCTCCCCCAACACGATGCCGAGGCCGACCACGCGCGCGACGAGATCGAGCGAATCGTCGTCGACGAGGGACTCGAAACGCTCGGTTGGCGCGAGGTGCCGGTCGACGGATCGATGTTGGGCACCGCCGCAGCTGCAACCGCTCCGCAGTTCGGCCAGATCTTCATCGCCGCTGCCGAGCGATCCGACGGCACTCGGCCTTCGGGTCTCGAGCTCGACCGCCTGGTCTACCCGGTGCGCAAGCGGGTGGAGCACGAGGTTCTCATGGACATCGAGCCGGGTACGACCAGCCAGGCGATGGGCGGCGCCAGCGAAACCCACGACGGCGTCTACTTCCCCTCGCTGTCGTGTCGCACGTTCGTCTACAAGGGCATGCTCACCACACCGCAGCTCGCGGAGTTCTATCCCGACCTCGTCGACGAGCGTTGCGAGTCGGCACTGGTACTCGTTCACTCGCGCTTTTCCACCAACACGTTCCCGTCATGGCCCCTGGCGCATCCCTACCGCTTCGTTGCGCACAACGGCGAAATCAATACGATCGAGGGCAACCGCAACTGGATGCGAGCGCGAGAGGCGATGCTCGATTCCGACTTGATCGCGGGTGACCTCGAGCGGCTCTTCCCGATCTGCACACCGGGAGCGTCCGACACCGCCGGATTCGATGAGGCGCTCGAACTACTCGCACTCGGTGGCTACAGCCTGCCCGAGGCAGTGCTGATGATGATCCCCGAGCCGTGGGAGAACCACGAGTCGATGGATCCAGAGCGTGCGGCCTTCTACCGGTACCACGCCTCGCTCATGGAGCCGTGGGACGGACCGGCATCGATCGCGTTTACCGACGGCACGGTCATCGGTGCTGTGCTCGATCGCAACGGCCTGCGCCCCAGCCGGTACTGGGTCACCGATGACGACCTCGTCGTCATGGCCAGTGAGGTCGGTGTGGTCGAGGTTGACCAGTCGAAGGTCATCGAGAAGGGGAGGCTGCAACCCGGGCGGATGTTCCTCATCGACACCGACGAGGGTCGCATCATCCGCGACGACGAGATCAAGGCCGGCCTGGCATCTGCCCGCCCTTACCGCGAATGGCTCGACAGAACGGTAATCCACATCGACGACCTGACCCCGGCAGAGTCGCCCACTCACGAAGAGACCAGCCTTCTTCAGCGCCAGCAGACCTTCGGCTACACCCACGAAGAACTGAAGGTTCTGCTCGCTCCGATGGCCGAGACCGGCAAGGAGGCGATCGGGTCGATGGGCACCGACACTCCGGTCGCCGTGTTGTCGTCTCGTTCACGCCAGCTCTCGGACTATTTCCAGCAGCTGTTCGCACAGGTCACGAACCCGCCACTCGATGCGATCCGTGAAGAGCTGATCACCGCCGTGTGCGGCACGCTGGGACCCGAAGGCAATCTCTTGGAGCCCGACGAGCAGAGCTGTCGGCAGATCTTTCTCGAACACCCGGTCATCACCAACGAGCAGCTGAGCCGCCTCATCGGGGTTGGCGGTGCCGATGGCCCCGGTGACTTCGAAACCGCTGTCGTCTCGTGCCTCTACCCGGTACGAGAGGGCGGCGCAGGTCTGGCGAAACGACTCGAGGAGCTTCGTGCGGAAGTCGACGATGCGATCGCGCACGGCGCGAGCATCGTGGTGCTCTCCGATCGCGGTTCGAACGAGCAGCTGGCGCCCATCCCGTCGCTGCTGGCGACGGCTGCGGTGCATCACCACCTCATTCGCCGCAAGACACGGACCCAGGTCGGGCTCGTGGTCGAATGCGGCGACATGCGAGAGGTCCATCAGCTGTCGCTCCTCATCGGGTTCGGCGCGGCAGCGGTCAACCCGTATCTCGCGCTCGAGACGCTCGATTCGCTCGTCGAGGAGGGCGTGCTCGATCTCGACACGACAACGGCGCACGACAACTTCATCCATGCGACCGACAAAGGCATCCTCAAGGTCATGTCGAAGATGGGGATCTCGACCGTCGCGTCGTACACGGGGGCGCAGATCTTCGAAGCGATCGGTCTCGGCACCGAGCTCGTCGACGAGTACTTCACAGGTGTCACCAGCCGTCTCGGTGGGATCGGCCTCGACGAGATAGCAGAAGAGGTACGCCGACGGCACAGCGTCGCGTACCCGCGCAACCCGGGTCTACGGGTACATCGCACCCTCGAGGTGGGCGGGGAGTATCAGTGGCGCCGCGAGGGCGAGTACCACCTCTTCAATCCCGAGACGGTGTTCAAGCTGCAGCACGCGACGCGTGCCAGGCGCTTCGACCTCTTTCGCGAGTACACGGCCATGGTCGACCAGCAGTCCGAGCACCTCGCGACTCTGCGCGGTCTCTTCACGTTCACCGACCGCGAGCCCATCCCGCTCGAAGAGGTCGAACCCGCGTCCGAGATCATCAAGCGGTTTGCCACCGGAGCCATGTCGTACGGTTCGATCTCGGCCGAATCGCACGAGACGCTCGCCATCGCGATGAATCGAATCGGCGGCAAATCGAATACCGGCGAGGGCGGCGAGGATCGCGAGCGTTTCGTGCCCGACGAGAACGGCGACCTTCGACGTAGCGCGATCAAACAGGTCGCCTCTGGGCGATTCGGCGTCACGAGCGAGTACCTGGTCAACAGCGACGACATTCAGATCAAGATGGCCCAAGGGGCCAAGCCGGGCGAAGGTGGCCAACTTCCGGGTCACAAGGTGTACCCATGGATCGCCGAGACGAGGCATTCGACCCCGGGTGTGGGGCTCATCAGTCCGCCACCACACCACGACATCTACTCGATCGAGGATCTCGCCCAGCTCATCCACGACCTCAAGAACGCAAACCCCCAAGCGCGAATCCACGTGAAACTCGTCGCCGAAGTCGGTGTCGGAACCGTCGCTGCGGGCGTATCGAAGGCTCACGCGGACGTCGTGTTGATCTCGGGCCACGACGGAGGCACGGGAGCGTCGCCTCTCACGTCGATCAAACACGCCGGCGCTCCGTGGGAGCTGGGGCTGGCGGAGACGCAGCAGACGTTGTTGCTCAACGACCTCCGCGACCGCATCGTCGTTCAGGTTGACGGGCAGATCAAGACCGGGCGAGACGTGGTCATCGCAGCCTTGCTCGGAGCCGACGAGTTCGGCTTCGCGACGGCCCCACTCGTGGTGATGGGCTGCATCATGATGCGCGTGTGCCACCTCGACACCTGCCCGGTCGGCATCGCTACCCAGAATCCCGAGCTGCGCAAGAAGTTCAGCGGCTCACCCGATTTCGTCGTCAACTTCTTCGAGTTCATCGCGGAGGAGGTTCGCGAGATCCTCGCATCGCTCGGATTTCGAACCCTCGAGGAGGCGATCGGCCGAGTCGATGCGCTCGACGTCAGGCACGCGGTCGAGCACTGGAAGGCCGACGGCCTCGACCTCTCGCCGATCCTCTACATGCCCGAGATCCCGGAGGATCGACCCCTCTCACAGGTGACGGGCCAAGACCACGGACTCGACAATGCGCTCGACAACGAGCTGATCGAACAGGCCCTGCCAAGTCTCGAGCGGAGAGAGCCGGTGAGGTTCTCCAGCCCGATCAGCAACGTCAACCGCACAGTCGGCACGATGCTCGGCGAACAGCTCACGCGCCGCTATGGCGCCGACGGACTGCCCGACGACACCATTCAGATCGATTTCGAGGGCTCCGCCGGCAACAGCTTCGGCGCATTCGTTCCCAAGGGCATCACGATGCGACTGGTCGGCGACGCCAACGACTATGTGGGCAAAGGTCTCTCCGGCGGCCGCATGGTCGTGAGACCGGCCGATGACGTGCCGTTCGTGGCTGAGGAGAACATCATCGCAGGCAACGTCATCCTCTATGGCGCCACCGCGGGCGAGCTGTTCTTGCGCGGCGTCGTCGGTGAGCGATTCTGTGTTCGGAATTCGGGGGCACTGGCGGTGGTCGAGGGCGTCGGTGACCACGCGTGCGAGTACATGACCGGTGGCCGAGCCGTCATCCTCGGTCCGACAGGGCGCAACTTCGCCGCCGGCATGTCGGGCGGCATGGCGTTCGTCCACGACCCCGCCGGCGACTTCGACACACGGGTGAACATGGAGATGGTCGAGCTCGAAGAGATCGACGACGACGACCGCAGGTGGCTGGGAGAGATCGTCGACCGGCACCGAGCCGAGACCGGATCTGCGGTGGCCACACGGATGCTCGAACACTGGCAGCGCAGTGCCGGTGAGTTCGTCAAGGTGATGCCGACCGATTTCAAGCGTGTCATCGAGGCAGCCGAGGAGGCACGGCGCACCGGCGCCGACGAGACCGAGGCGATCATGGAGGCATCCCGTGGGTGACACGCGCGGATTCATGAAGTTCGACCGCCAACTGCCCTCGAGGCGCCCCGTGCCGGTGCGTCTGCGCGACTGGAAAGAGGTCTACGAGCCGTGGCCGGCCGAGAAGCTCCAACAACAGGCCTCGCGCTGCATGGACTGCGGCATCCCGTTCTGCAACAGCGGGTGCCCGCTCGGAAACCTCATTCCGGATTGGAACGATCTCGTGTACCGAGACCGGTGGCGGGAGGCCTCCGAACGGCTGCATGCCACCAACAACTTCCCCGAGTTCACCGGCCGCCTCTGTCCGGCACCGTGTGAGGGTTCGTGCGTGCTCGGCATCCACGAACCTCCGGTCACGATCAAACAGGTCGAGGTCGAGATCGTCGACCGGGCGTGGGAGGAAGGATGGATCTCGCCGCAGCCCTCGCCGATCGAGTCAGGTCGAACCGTCGGCATCGTCGGTTCCGGCCCTGCAGGCCTCGCGTGTGCCCAACAGCTGACACGAGCGGGCCACGACGTCACCGTCTACGAGCGCGCCGACCGTGCCGGCGGTCTGTTGCGATACGGCATCCCTGAGTTCAAGATGGAGAAGCGTCACCTCGATCGGCGTCTCGCACAGATGGAGGCCGAGGGCACAAAGTTCCAGACCGGGGTGGAAGTCGGTGTCGATGTGGCCGCCGACCAGCTTCGGAGCCGCCACGACGCCCTCGTGCTCGCCGGAGGCGCGACACAATGGAGGGACCTGCCGATTCCCGGGCGCGAGCTGGCCGGCATCCATCAAGCGATGGAGTACCTGCCGCCGGCCAACCGGGTTCAGCTCGGGGATCTCGATGCACCACCGATCGATGCGGCAGGCAAGCGCGTCGTGATCATCGGTGGCGGCGACACGGGAGCCGATTGCCTCGGCACAGCGCACCGCCAAGGTGCAGCTTCGATTCACCAGTTCGAGATCATGCCGCGACCGCCCGATGAACGGGCACCAGGAAACCCCTGGCCGACTTGGCCGATTATCTACCGGGTGTCCTCGGCGCACGAGGAAGGGGGCGACCGGGTGTTCGCGATAAGCACCGACCGATTCGAGGGCGACGGCGACGGCAACGTCGCGGCGTTGGTGACCCACAGGGTGGAACAGACCTTCGAAGAAGGTCGCATGAGTTTCGAGCCCATCGAAGGCACCGGGGAACGATTCGACGCCGATCTGGTGTTCCTCGCGTTGGGTTTCACGGGTCCGGAGTCGAACAACCTCGTCGCGCAACTCGGTGTTGAGCTCGACGAACGGACCAACGTCGCCCGCGACGGCGACTATCGGACCAACGCCGACGGTGTCTATGTTTGCGGAGACATGGGTCGGGGACAGTCGCTCATCGTCTGGGCGATCGCCGAGGGTCGGGCCTGCGCTTCGGCGGTCGATGTCGCGCTGATGGGTGACACCTTGCTTCCGTCGCCGGTTGCGCCGACCGATCGGCCCATCGGCTGACAAGCTCGGCTACTCGACGCGCTCGAGCACCCCGGCCTCGATCAGGCGCTCGAGCGAAGTCACAGCACGAAACGCTCCACGACCCGATCGGTTCACGATCGTTGCCAGAGTTCGCTTGCCATCGACGGCTGCCAGTAGTGACCAGTCGGCCGCGTCGATCGTCACCGACTCGTCCCCGAGGTCGAGGTGCGGGCTGATTCGCACGACGTCGGTGATCGATCCGATCCGTGCGGCAGTCCCGTGCCAGGCCTCGATGCGCTGCGCGAGCGTGTCGACGAGCTCGGCGGTCGGCACCGTGATCGCCGATGATCTTGGCGCGCAAGGCTTGAAGGCAAACGCCTGATCGCCTGCGAGTTGTAGTTCGAACAGCGCATCGACGATGACTTCTTTGGCCAACATCGCCAAGGCGGCGCGAGGCGCACTTAGCGACTCGCGCGCTGCGCCTAGTGGGTCGCCGGTTCCCGCCAACCTCTCCCATGTGTCGTCGTCGAAGTCGGCGATGCTCTCGACGAGCTCGCGCTCGGTCACCGAGGACGCCGACGTGGCGAACCGGATGGCGCCGTCGACGAACTCGATCGACCCAGCTGTAGGGCCCTCGATGTCGAGAGATCCCGTTGCGTTCATGGCCGCCAGTAGATCGAGCAGGGTGGCGAACCCGAGGTCACCGATCTGGCCCGAGAGACCCGTTTCGCTGCGCGTGCTCATGCGGTCCTGTCGGCACGAACCCGCCGCGCTCAAGTTCCCCCACGCGATGTCGAAGAAATCACCAATGGGTCATTCGTATCGCCCCTGCGAGGCCGTCGCATGCTGAGGAACCTGAAGGTTCGTACAAGACTCCTCGTCGTTCTCGTGCCGCTGGGAGCGCTGATTGTGGCTGGAGTGGGGTTCGAGGTGAACGACAGGCTTGCTCGCGCCGACCGGCTCGATGGTGCGGGCGACCTCCTCGAGCTGGCACGCGCGGAATCTCTCTTCGCGGCCGCTGCCGCGGAAGAAGCCGAGCGAGCCGAGGCAGCGACCGACGACGAGAGCGCGTTCGATTCGTTCTCCAAGTCAGCAACGGAGACGAACGACCGCTGGGATCACCTTCGCGAGGCGAGCACCCTCGTCGCTGGCAACGATGGCAGACTGGACGACTCGCTCAGCAACCTCAACGAGGCGTTCACAGAGGTCGTGGAGCTGCGAAGCGACGTTGCCGACGGTACAGCAGCCGCAGCCACCGTTTCGGAGGGATACAGGGATCTCGGGGCTGTTCTCGACGAGACCGAGACAGCGATGCTTGCGAACGCAGAGAACCCTGCGGCCGCAGACGCGCTGGTGCACGTCGTAGAGGGCCAACCCGAAGCCGAGACGTTCACCACAGCAGCCGACGTGCTCGCGACCGAAGCCGACGACGCTCGTGCGGTAGCGCGCAACTTCATCATCGGGGCGGTCCTGGCGCTCGGCCTGGCGGCGATCGCAACGTTTCTCGTCCTGCGCTCGATCATCCGGCCGCTGCGCACACTTGGTGATCGCGCCGACGATCTCGCCACCCGACGGCTGCCGTCGCTCGTCGAGCGCATGCGCGACCCGAGCGCGGACGGTGAGGCACCCGAAATCGAATCGATGGCGATCGACAGCGACGACGAGATCGGTCGTCTGTCGAGATCGATCAACTCAATCGCCGATGTGACCGTCTCGGTAGCCGAAGAGCAGGCGGACCTTCTGCGGCGGGGGATAGGCGATATGTTCGTCAACCTCGCACGACGCAACCAGTCGCTGCTCGAGAAGCAGATCGCCTTCATCGACGAGCTCGAACGAACCGAGGAAGACCCGGAGCAGCTCGAGAGCCTCTTCCGACTCGACCACCTGGCGACTCGCATGCGCCGCAACGCCGATTCGCTACTCGTGCTATCAGGTAGTGATTCGTCAAGGCGACAGGGCCGGGACATCTCGATCGTCGATGTCGTGCGCGTCGCCGCGGGCGAGGTCGAGCACTTCCAGCGGTTGAGGTTGCGAGAGATCGACGACGCCGTTCTGAGCGCAACAGTCGCGGTGGATGTGGCTCACCTGCTGTCCGAGCTGTTCGAGAATGCAACCCAGTTCTCACCGCCGGAGACCGACGTCGAGGTGTGGGGTCGCCTGCAGCCCGACGGCTCATACGGCATCGAGGTGCACGACAGCGGAATCGGCATGACCGAAGAGCAGCTCGGCGAAGCGAACACGATCCTCTCGACTCCGCCCCTGCTCGGCCTGTCGATGTCGCGCACCCTGGGATTGACCGTCGTCTCGCGGCTCTCCGAGCGTTCTGGGGCACAGGTGCGACTTCGCTCCAGCGACCACGGTGTCGTCGCCGCGATCGCACTTCCAGCGCCGGTCATCGCAGTACCGGTAGCCACGCCCACGCCTCCGACGACACCTGTCTCTCCAGCATCCCCTGTGACCGAGCACCGGCCTCCGGTTGCGGTGCCCGATCGGCAAGAACCAGACCCGGTCGATTGGCGCAAGGTGCTCGCCGAGGATCTCGCACACGTTCCGTCTTCGAATGCCGGCGATGTCGAAGCACCGCGATCTCCCGCTCCAGCGCCCGCACAGCAAGCTCCGAGCTCGTCTGCGGCCGGTTCGGCACCACCGGTCAGGCCGACTGCGTTCCGCGACCTTGCCGAGGTCGACAGGTCACGCGCCAACGACGCTGCGCGGCTGCCGACGCGTGTCCGGTCGGCGCCCAAGCGCGAGACGCCCAAGGTCGAGAATCCGCTGACACCCACGAAGCGTTCACCCGAAGAGGTTCGACGACTCCTCTCGCGGTACCGGTCGGGCCTCGAAAAGGGTCGGGGAACAACTGACGACGAGGGACGGTAGACCGCAATGGCACTCAGCGCACAAGCGAACAACCTCAACTGGCTCATCACGAGCTTCGCCGACCGCGTCTCGGGCGTACAGGACGCGATCGTCGTGTCCGCCGATGGGCTGCCGATCGCGGTTTCGTCGGGAATCGACCGCGACGCTGCCGACCGGTTCTCGGCGGTTGCGTCCGGCCTCATCGGGCTCGCATATGGAGCCGCGGGCCGCTTCGGCGGAGGCGCCGTGCACGAGGTCATCATCGAAATGGAGCATGTCTTCCTCTTCGTGACCGGAGTATCGGATGGATCGTGTCTCGCGGTCGTAGCCGATTCGTCCTGCGACGTCGGCCTGGTCGGATACGAGATGGCCGTGCTCGTGGAAAAGGCCGGCGCCGTGCTCACGCCTGAGCTTCGCGACGAACTCCAGAGCGCTCTGCCGCGATGACCGACGCTACGGAGCCCGCTCGGGAAGACTCGGGCCTCCGAGTTCGCCCCTACGCTCTGACCGGCGGACGTACACGACCTGGAACCGATCTGGCCGTGGAGAGCATTGCGCGCTCGACGGTCGCCGGCCTCGGCGCATTGTCGCGGCTCACGTTGGAGCCCAAGAACATCGTGATGCTCTGCACCGTTCCTCAGGCGATAGCCGAGATCTCCGCTCATCTCGATCTCCCGCTCGGTGTGGTTCGTGTTCTCGTCGCAGATCTGATCGAGGACGGTTTCGTCGAAGTGACTTCACCGATGCCCAGCGCGTCGAACCCGACCCGTCCGGATCTCAAGCTCCTCGAAAGGGTGCTCGATGGCCTCCAGTCCCTCTAGCCCCGTCCCGATCCCGGTGAAGATCGTCGTCGCCGGCGGGTTCGCAGTGGGCAAGACGACGATGGTCGGCTCGATCTCGGAGATCGAGCCGCTCACCACCGAGGCCGCGATGACCGCGGTGAGCGAAGGCGTCGATCAACTGGGCGCAGCGCGAGGAAAGACCGACACGACCGTCGCCATGGACTTCGGACGCATCGGGCTCGGCGATGATCTGATTCTGTACCTGTTCGGCACCCCCGGCCAGGACCGCTTCAGGTTCATGTGGGACGACGTCTCGCGAGGGGCCATCGGAGCGGTGGTGCTCGTCGACACGACGCGGCTCGAGGACTCATTCAGTGCCATCGACTACTTCGAGCACCTGGGAATGCCGTTTCTCATCGCTATCAACGCGTTCGATGGAGAGGTGGCGCACGATCCGCGCGAGGTTCTGTCGGCGCTCTCGGTCGATCGCTCGGTTCCGATGCTCGTCACCGACGCACGCGATCGGGAAGCGACGCGTCGGGTTCTTCTTGCGCTCGTTCAGCACGCCATGAGCCTCGCCGAAGCCGAGATGGTGAACTCCGGCTAGTTTCCCTGGGTGCATCGGGATCGAGTGGACGACGAGCGCGGCTCGAGTGTGGCGGCTGTCGTGGTCCATCGCAACCAGCCGAGCCGTGCAATTGCCGTGATCGACCGGCTGGTAGCCGACCCCGCCGTGGGCACCTGCATCGTCATCGACAACAACTCGAGCGCGTCGGCGATCGAGCAGCTGGCCGCGGGGATACCCGAGCAGGTCTCGCTTCACGAGACGGGCGAGAATCTCGGATTCGGCCCCGGAGCCAACCTGGGCGTCGAGTTGGCGTTCGAGGCAACCTCTGCGACGCATGTAGTCATCGCGCCACACGACGCCGATTTCAGTACAGGGGCCGTCGCTGGGCTGTTGGCACATTTCGACTCGCCGCAGAGACGAGGAGCCGTCAGCGCGGATGTTGGCGACGGGATGACACCCACGGTTGATCCGTTCCTCGGAGCCATCTCGGTGCCCACCACCGAGACCGACGGCTTCGAAGAGACCGTGTACCCGCACGGCACCCTGCTCATGGTGTCGAGGGCGTTTGTCGACGATGTCGGGCTGTTCGACCCTCGATACTTCGCCTACTGCGAGGAGGCCGACCTCGGTCTTCGTGCCGCGGCAGGCGGATGGGTGGTCGGAATCGCGCGCGACGTACCGGTGTTCAATCCCCAGATGGCATCGAACGCTGCCGTCATCGACTACCTCCAACTGCGAAACACACTTCTGTTGCTGCGCAGCCATTTCGGTCGGCGCCAATCCGGATTCCGCATCGCCGTGGCCCTCTGGGAGCTTGCCGCCGGCGTGATCCGACCAGGCGGTCGCGACCCGTTCTTCTCAGCTCGCGCACGCCTCCTGGCCCTAGCCGACCACCTACGCGGCCGCTACGGCGCGCCACCGGAGTCGCTCTGGCGTTGAGCGATCCACGCAGTGGTGTCGTCGCCCCGCTCGCGCTCGAACGCGTCGCGTACTGGTGTCAGGAGACCGCGCGGATTACCCCTGCGGGTCCAAACGGCACGGTGTCAGGCACCCGGCGCGGGACGAACTTGGCCCAGGATTGCAGGGCGCCGGGTGCCTGACACCGTTTCATTGGAACCCGGCGAACTGCAGGCCGTGAGCAATCCGCTGAATCTCCAGGCACCGAGCTCACAACGCGCTGGGATCGAGGTCACTTTGAGCTCGGTGCCTGACACCGTTGCATCCGGGTCAGAAGCGTTACCTGGTCCGGGCAGGTGTCGGCGCGTAAGTTCGTCACGAAATGGGTAGCACTACCGGGCCCGACCTCGGCTCGCAACAAGCCCTCGGCGACCAGCCGATCCCGGCCGTCGTGTTCGATCTTGCCGCAGGGTCAGAGCCGGAGTTCGTCTGGCGCAACGCCTTGGGTGGCTTGACCTTCCGCATCGGCGATCGATTCGTGAAGTGGAACCCGTACACGAGCGGGGTCGACCTGACACGGGAACGGGTCCGGCTCGAATGGATCTCGGCTCGTCATCCGGCGCCGCAGGTTATCGAGGCTGGCTTCGACGACAGCGCTCAATGGATCGTGACCAGTGCGCTACCCGGCACCCATGCCGTTACCGATGAGTGGAAGGCTCGTCCCTCAGAAGCCATTCGGGCCATCGCTGCCGGGCTTCGTGCGATCCACGCAATCGCGATCGACGACATGCCGTCGGAGTGGACCACCGGGGCCTGGTTCGATCGGGTGTCGCCGAAGATTGGCCCGCGCCCGCTCGTGGACGATCCTGTTGTTGTCCATGGCGACGCATGCGCGCCGAACACGATCATCTCAGCGTCGGGGGAGTGGGTCGGCAACGTCGACTTCGGCGACCTCGGGGTCGGGGATCGGTGGGCCGACCTTGCAATCGCTTCGATGAGCCTCGACTGGAACTATGGCGAGGGCCACCAACAGCAACTGTTCGACTCCTACGAGATCGAACCCGACCCCGCTCGGATCCGCCATTACCGCCAGCTCTGGCAGCTCGATTCCTGAAGACGAACCCTGTGCCAGGCACCGCGACGCGGTGCCTGGCACAGCACTCCACTAGCGTAAGAAAACCCTGGAATATCAGCCGAAACGGGTTGTTGATCGAACATACGTTTGATAGGCTGACGACCATGTCGGAAGCAGCGGAAGTCCTCGAGTGCGCAGAAGCCTTCCTCGCTGCGCTAGGTGCTGTCGAAGACCCCTGCCTCGACGACCTGGCCGAACTATCGGTGGGGCTTGTTGGCGTTGCTGACCGGTTGAACGCTTTGCATGCGACGGTGTGTCGTCGTGCTGAGGCTGCCGGTGTAGCCGAGATCGACGGATCCACATCGCTCACCGCGTATGTCGCCCACCGCGCTGGCACATCTAAGCCCAGGGTCTCGAAGGTTGTGGCTACGGGCCGGTTCCTAGCCGACCATCCCGTCATCTCAAACGCAGCCACCTCAGGTTCGACCTCTGCGGCGCATGTTGATTTGTTGGCACGTGCTGCCCGTAGCGGTCCCCAGGTCGAGTCGATGGCCGACCCCGCCACCCAAGAGCAGCTGTTGGGGTATGCGGACCGACATGAGTTTGTTGATTGGCGCAAACTCGTCGCTCACTGGCAATCGGTCACCGACCCTGACGGTGTCGAAGAAAAAGCCGCACAGGCTCATGAGGATCGCAGGTTCTCGCTCACCGCGCTGTTCGGTGGCGGTTATGCGGGTGTCATCGAGTTGGGCAATCTCGACGGAGCCATGGTCTCCGAAGCCGTCGCACGGTTGGCTGATGAGTTCTTCCAACAAGACCTCGCGGAGGCGCGTGAGCGGCTCGGATATGAACCCGCTCTCGACGAACTAGCACGTAGCCACAAACAGCGCTGCGCCGACGCATTCGTCGAACTGATCCGCCGCGGCGCCGACGTGTCCGACTCGTTGACATCGGTGCTGCCGTTGGTGAGCCTGCACATCGACCACGAAACGTTCGAAGCCACCATCGACTGGCTCAACTGGGACGTTTCGAGCGATAGCGAGAAACTCCAAGGCACTCCCGAGGCCCGCAAGGGCCGAAGAGGGCCCGGCAACCCCGACGCCTACAAGGACTGTGACCCCGAAACCAGGGTGTGTGAAGACCTCGCCGGCAACCCAGTAGCCCCGACCGAAGTGTTCGAAGCGACACTGCGAGGACGTATCCACCGCATCGTCTACGGAGCAGAGTCCGAAACGATCGACTACGGGCGAGCCAAACGCCTATTCACAGGCAAAGCCCGCGAAGCAGCATTGTTGACAGGGCGGTGGTGCCAACACCCCGGATGTCGAAGACCCGCACGATGGTGCCAAATCGACCACATCCAAGCCTGGGAGAACCACGGGCGATCAGACCAAAACAACGCCCAAACCCTCTGCGGCTACCACAACCGCTGGAAATACAACCACCACGACCGACCCAACACCGACGCGGCATAGCCCGCAGCCGCATATTGATGCGCGTATGGATGTCAAGGGCGTCTATGGGCGGTTGGGCGCGGCGGGGCGGACAAGACAGAGATGAGCCACGTGGTGTTGGGCAGGCGCGTTTTCGGTCACGCCGGCGGCGCTTTTCGCCGAAGGAGGGGGTGTGGTGCGGGTCGAGGGTCGGCAGGTCATTTCGTGCACAACCTCTGAGGGGTGTGAGCCGGTTCGGGCGGGCCAGACGCCTCGACCCGTCGCCGGTCAGCTCACCGGTCGCGGGAGGTGTTTGTAGACCTCGCGGGCGATGTAGCGGCGCAGCATGCGACAGATCTCGCCTGTGGTCTTGCCTTCAGCTTGTCGCCGCTCGACGTAGGCGCGGGTGCGGGCGTCGTAGCGCATCCGTGACAGCATGATGGTGTAGAGCGCCGAGTTGGCTTGTCGGTTGCCGCCTCGGTGGAGCCGGTGCCGCTGCGTCTTGCCTGACGAGGCCTGGATCGGGGCGACCCCGCAGAGGTGGGCCCAGGCGGCTTCGGAGTGGAGCCGTTCGGGGTTGTCGCCGGCCGCGACGAGGAGCTTGGCGGCGGTGTCGAAGCCGACGCCGTTGACCTCGAGCAGGCTCGGCGCCGTGGCACGAATCAAGGGCCGCAGGAGCCGGGCGTGGCGCTTGTTCTCCTCGCGCAGGTTCTGGGCCCGGCGGCCGAGCTCACGCAGGGTCAACAGGGTGGTGCAACGCACGACGTCGCCGTCGTTACGAGGCCGCAGGGCGGCGGTCTGGCTGATCAGGGCGTTCGGTGTAGTGCCGGTGAACCGGGCCCGGATCTCGTCGGGAGCGCAGAAGCAGATGTGGCGCATCTGGTTGAGGATCTGGATCCGTTCGTCAACCGCTGATCGGCGAGCGATCATCAGCACCCGGATCGCTTCGACGTTGCCGTCTCGATGCTTTGGCAAGCCAGCGGCCGTGCCCGATAGAGCAGCCCTCGCCGCTGCGACTGCGTCGACATGGTCGGACTTGCCCTGGCGGCTGCGCATCTGGCGGTTCGGGCGATCGACCTCGACCACCTCGATCCCGCCCAAGCGGAGATGACGGGCCAGCCCCGCCCCGTAGGAGCCGGTCCCTTCAACCCCGACCTTGGCGATGGGACCGAAGCCGACAAGCCAGCGCTGCAGCTGCTCATAGTGAGCGGCGCCGACACCAAAGGTTTCGATGCCGAGCGTGCCGCCGTTGACGTCGACCGCCGCTGCGACGTGGAAGTCGAGGTGGGTATCGACACCCCCGATGATCAGGTTCGTTGGGTTCTCTACGATGGTCATGGCCATCCCTTTCGCTGAAGTGTTGTGGATGGCACAACACCTGCCGGGACGGTGGACCAGGGCTGCGTCGCCTGCCGGTATCAGACGACCGAGGGCCCCCACCCGACCGGTGGGTGTGCCGCCCCAAGACTCGCCGGCGCGTCATTCAAAAGACAGCACCCGAAACGAGCACGTCAGCCGGTTCAAGAGCCAAACGAGACCCTGGGGCCACCAGCCCTCAGGCCAGCTACCCCCATCCTCTCTGCCGGATCCTGAGTGGGTTGGGCGCACGATCGGCGGCTGCCAATATGCGCAGTCGTTTCGGACAGCGCGTTCAGGAAGTTGCTCGTGGTGACCGGACCTTGGGCGCGCCGATGATCGCTCGTGTGTTGAGCAGAACCTCGATGACGGCGCTGTCGCCGGATGACCGAATCGGGCCGTGTTCCTCGACGCCGTAGTTGTTTGTCAGTAGCCGCCACGCCTGCTCTGCGGTCATCGAGAGCGCAGCACACGCTGGCCCATCGGCTCGGTCGATGAACACCCATTCGCCGTCGCGATTGGCGAGCCGCCAGCTCCGGTGAAAGGGGCCCGCTATCTCGATCTCGACATGACCGTCGGCGACATCTGCAGTTTCGAGACGGTACGGGTACGCCCAGCGGAGGGCGTCGAGCACGGGGCCGGCGAGTTCCTCGTCCAGGTCGGTCGTGCGACCCATTGCCTCGCGGAGCTGTTGGCGATGAATCCATCGCTCTGTCAGCTCCCTGGCTTGGTCGAGCCAGATCGGGACTGGCGAGTCGCTCGCCCACGAGACGTGCGCTGTCCACGATCGCTGGTCCTGAGCGGCGAAGGTGTCCGCGACCTGATTGCCCAGCCAGTCGAGGAGATCGATGGCGAGGCGAGGGCTGATGCGCCGCGCAGCGTGCACCCACTCCAGCTGAAGGTCGTCGAGCCAGTCGATGAACGTCGCCTCGTCCGCCGTGTCAGGCGCAGGCGTGCCATGGTGATGGTCACGTTGCCACGAGATGACGCTGAGGTCATCGCCGATCAGATGGTTGACCAGTCCG
This sequence comes from Acidimicrobiales bacterium, assembly GCA_965216815.1. GTDB lineage: Bacteria > Actinomycetota > Acidimicrobiia > Acidimicrobiales > SHLQ01 > JADFOM01. The sequence goes on from OZ244202.1 coordinate 3,073,031, forward strand.
AGGACATCCCAGCTCGGGCAGGGTGTGTCTCGCTGCCAGTCCTCAGCCGACAACGAGCGGAGCATGTCGAGTAGCCGAGCGCGCTCGACTCGGACCAGCTGCGAGAAGTCCCAAGGCGCGTCGGTTGAAATCGTCACCCTGACAGTGTCGCGTCCGCCAGTGGAACTCGCCCGCACGGGTTCTCGGATTGGTGTCAGCGTCGGCGCCCTTCACCGACTTGGCCTCGACGCCACATATCGCTCGCGCCCTGGGCGCCGTCGACCCGCTCAGGATCGGCACATCTGAGCGGTCCTGGCCATTGAAGGCTCCGCCAACCGACGGCCGCGCCGCAGTTCCGGGCGTCGGCGACAGGTGGATGCCGCCCGGTCGCTCGCTGTTCGAAGCATAGAATCGAGTGATGAAGATCTCCTGTATCACCGTTGACTGCGAGGATCCGCTCGCTGTCGCTCGGTTCTGGAATGAAGCGCTGGGCTGGGGAGGGGCAGCCGTAGTCGAGGATGGTCACGGAGCTGTGTGCGGGCCCCCAACCGGCGGCATGTATCTTGAGTTTGTTCGCGTACCCGAGCCGAAGGTTGGCAAGAATCGGCTACACCTCGGCTGTGGAGTGGACGCTGTTGAGGATCTCGACGCTGAGATTGAGCGACTGGTCGGTCTCGGAGCAAGCGTTGCCTGGGAGGAACAATTCTTAGACGAGGTCGCCTCGCACTATCGCAACGTGGTGCTCCGAGATGTCGAAGGAAACGAGTTCTGCTTGGGCGCTGGAACCATGCCGCCAGACTCCCGAGGCTGAACATATGTGTTCATCCGTAAGCGTTACTTGCTCCGGGCAGGTGTCGGTGGTCGACGGCAGCTGCGACATGGAAGCCAAGGTGGGTGTCGACCGCACCGCTGACCGGCAGGGTGAGGTCTCTACGATGGTCATGGCCATCCCTCTCGTGCTATCGGCAGTCGACAGCGACCTCAAGTGCTTGGCAGATTTCTTGCATCCGCATGCCGCTTAGTACACCGATCCGTTCGACCAGCGCGGCGGTTGAGACCGACTCGATCGAGTCCAGGTTGACCGCACAGCGGCGACCTATCGGATCCTCGCCTGGATCCAGAACGACCTCGCTCAGCAGACCTCGGATCGTGGTCGTGCACGGTCCAACGAGCGCACGACCGAGACGCGGGATGGCTGCGTCGCGCGACAGGACCACGACTGGTCGTCGACCGATCTCGGGAGGTTCGCACCACCAGAGCTCACCGCGTGACGGCAGATTGCTCACGTGGCGGAAGCTGCCCTTCGAAATGAAGCGAGGTCTCCCCACTCGTCTTCGCCGTCGATGGGGTGAGCTTCGTACGCAGTTGCATAGGCGGCATCGATCTCGGCAGACCGGTAGCGAGCGAGGAGGGCCGCCAGTGCCTCATCGACGAGTTCGGCATCGGTGGATCCAGCGTGGAGTCGGCGAGCGTCGTCGAGGAGGGCGCTGTCAACGGTTGTACTGATCCGAGCACGGGTCATGCCATAATTATGCCACGATTATGCTGCACGGGAAACCCGGCAAGGACGTTCGCTCGCCTCAGCACCCCGGCCCGCTCTTGATCGGCACGTGCCGATCGTTCCCGTTACCCGTTACCCGTTCCGGGCAGGTGTCGCTTTGTAGGTGACGCCCCGGTGACGGATCTGCTCGTCACATCCAGCTGGACCTTGCCGACCAGCGACGGCCACGCCACCACAACCACTCCCACCCCACTCGCTCCCCACGAGGCGCTCGTGCTGGCCATCAAGGCGGTCAACTGCCCCGACTAACGACGACATCAATTGCGCAGTATCCCGTTCTCCGCGTCGATGAGGATCGGTCGAATCCTGCGCATGTAGATCGTCGCAATGATGAGCCCACCGACGAGCGACAGGATCCCCATGAGGATCAGCGCCATCCAGAGTGCTTGGGACTTGCCGGCCAGTGCCCACACCCACCCGGGTCGACGCGCGGCGTCGAGAAGAGCGATGACCGACCAGATCAGGGGGAGTGCTGCGACGGTGACGAACACCACAGCCATCACCAGGTCGCTCACGGTCTCACCGCCGGACCGATCACATGCGGGCGTCTAGGAAGTCGAGGGCCTCGCTCAGACAATCGAACGACTTCGGTGTGGCGAAGTGGTCGAGGCCACGCGGGCGGATCACGGTCGCGTTGGGTAGAGCTTCGGCGAGTCGATCGCACGAATCGATGAAGTCGTCTTCGCCAAGGACGATGAGGGAGTCGGCCTCGACTTTGGCGAGTTCGTCCGGTCTCAGCGGTCGACGCTCCCGCTGGAGGCAGGCCGCCAAGGCTTCCGGGTCGCTGCCCTCGGCGTTCGCGAGAGCGTGGAAATGGTCGGTAACTCGGTCTTCCGCGTCGCCGGTCCCGCGGATCGCCTCGAGCATCTGGGTCGAACCCGAGTCGTTGTCGAAGACGTTGTCGCCGACGCCGAGAAGCACGAGCCGCTCGAACCGGTCGGGCCCATCGATCGCGATCGTCAGGAGAAGCTGAGCACCCAGAGAGAACCCGATTGCGTCGATCGGACCGTCCGGCAGTCGTGCGGCCAACCACCGGTCGAGTTGTGCGTACTCGACAGGATCGTGGGGCTTCGGCGCCTCACCGTGGCCGAGCAGGTCGAGCGCGTGCGGCGTCCGTCCTGCGTCGCGCAGCAAATCGACCCAACCCGTCTCGTGCCATGTTCGGCGTGCGTCGGTCGCGTAGCCGTGTATGAGGGCGACATCGTCTGACATGGTGTCGAGACAATACCAGCGCCCGCCTGGCGGTCATCGCCGACGGATCGCGATACGCAGCCACTCGATCGCAAGGAGAACAAATGCGAGCATTCCCAACGCGTGCACAGCTTCGAACTGAACCGGCCATGTGAAATCGGGTGGATAGCGGTGGCGGAACTGTTGCAGCACGGTGAATCCGGCACCGACGCAGAACAGCGCCATGGCTGCTAGGGCCGGTAGCCGCACGGGCCAAGAGCGACGGAGAGCGGCAAGCAACGTCGCTGCCGCGACCGCTCCGGCGATGAGCGCCATGTCGGCTACCAACAGGAGGCCGAGCAGGAAGGCACCCACGGTCGCTGCCAGCGCGATCAGATCGCCGGGTCGCTCGCTGGCCGAGGGGCCTCCGAGGGTGGGAGGCGTCAGCACAGGCTCGGCGTCGCGCTCCCTGCGTCGAACGACGACCAGCACGAGGAAGGCGGCGGAGAGCAACGAGACCCCGCCGGCGATCCAGACCAGGCGCTGGGGCGTCCAGACCAGCGATGCGCTCACGGAGTTGCCGGCGGGTTCCACGAGCCACCCGTTCGCGTACCCGTTGATCAACACCGGCGAGCTACGCACGATCGCCGGATCACCCGAGGCCTCCCAGCCGTCGTTGAAGCTCTGTCCGAGAACCAGCCAGTAGGGCTGTTCGCCGGCTTCGACTTCGACGTCGATGGCGTCGCGGCGCCGGTCTTCCGCCATCGCAGCCGGCGCGGTCGAGGTCCGGTCCGGCCGGCGCAGTGTGTCGAGAAACGCGAGCTGATCGATATCGACTCCGGTCAGCCGACCCTGCGCGGTCTCGATGTCGGTACGACCCTCGGTCATCGGCACCGCATCGCACTCCTCGATGTCGAGCGGTCGCCGGGCGACGGCGTCGTCGACCGAGCCGGTGATCCGGATGGGTATCCGGCGGTCGTCGACGGTGAGCAGGTCGTTACGACACGAACGGTCGATCGAATCTGAGGGCGGTCCGAGGGTGAACCCAGGACCGGCATCGATCGAGGACACGGCGACCGGAAACGCCGTGTCCTCTCCGCTGTACCAGTCCTTCGTGGTAAACGGTTCGATCTCGGCGATCTCAATCTCGAGTTGGGTACCGCTCGCACGCGCCAGCTCTATGGTCGCCGCGCCGTCGACGACCGGTACCGGTTCGTCGATCGCAACACCGTCGATCCGTGCGGACACGGCGACGACGCGAGAGCGTTCGGGACCTTCGTCGAAGGTGATCGTCACGCGGTCGGCCGCAGTGCTGTCCTCGCGCACTGCGCGAAGGGTCGTTCCTTCCGGGGCGTCGAACCCGCTGATCCAGCTCGTAGCAGGGTCGGCGTCGAACGCGGACGACGCTCGCGAACGCAATGACCCCGGGAGATGTTCGCTCGAGCTCGTCGACAGGATGTCGCCGGCGCGCGTTCGCTCGAGTCCGACGATGCGATCGACGACTTGCTCGGGCGCGGCAGCCGACAGGCGCGCAGTTCCCTCTACCGAATAGGCGCGAGTGAACGGGAGCTCGAGGGTGCGGCGCATGGCGAGCTCGGGTTCACCCCGGACCGGCTCGGCGGGGTTCGATCGAAGTCGCCTGAGCGTGATGTCGATTGGCGAATCGCTCAGCCGGTCAGCGTTTTCGGCGACGAACCTGATGGGAAGCCGCGTTTGCTCGACCGTTGGTGTGGGCGAATCGCCGAGGAGTATCTCGGCGAACCCGACAGCGCTTATCCCGTAGTAGACGGGTCGCGGGCCGACGTTGGTGTCGAGGATCTCGATCCCCACTAGCGATGTGGTGCGTTCGGGGAACTCAACACGCTGCCCTTCGTCTCGGCGCGAGCTGTCCGGGTCGATGTCGGCGTCGAAGTGCGAGCCGTCGTCGAAGTGGATCCGGACGCGGGTGATGAGCCGGTTGACGAACCCGGTGGTCGGCTGGAGCAGGGTGACCGACGAGATGTTGGTCGGTTCATCGAGGGTCGCTTCGATTCGATCTCCGCGAGGGTCGTCGAAGGCTGCGACCCGCCAGGCGGTGGTCGGGTCGCCGTCGAAGGCGAGCACCGGGCGATCATTGGCCGTGTAGGAGACGGGGTTGCCGTAGGCGGTCGCGTTTGCGACCAGTGGTCCATCGTGTTCGGCGATGGTGAACTCATCGTCTTCTGCATCGGGGAACACGGGAAGCCGAGCGTCACCCGCGTCACGGCGAAGGGCTTCGACGCGCGAGGGCTCGGTGTAGCCCATCACTTCGCGGATGCCTCCCCACTTCTGTGCACGCCGCCGGTTGCTGTCGGTGAGGACCACAGACGTGGCGCCGTCGAGCACGACCTCAGCTAGGTCGGGATCGTGGTTGAGCGTTGCGGCGAAGAAGGAGGGTTGCGATGTGTCGACGAGACCGGAAGCGGCCGCGTCGATCAGGCCGTCGGCGTCGCCGACGACGATCGTCGATCGGTCGGCTGGAAGCGTCCGGGTGATCGACTGGGTGTCTTCAACCGGGAACACGGCGACGCCAGACGGTGATTCGAGCTCGGGGTCGAGACCGAGGGCCACTTCGTCGCGCAGCGGTTGTTCGGGTCCGGCCGTGTGATCGACACCCTCGCCGAAGAGGACCGGCTCGCCGAGTCCGTCGACCTCTCGCAGGTAGGCCCAGAAGGGCTCGGGACGTGGTGTCCGGAAGCGCTCGTACTTGAGATCTGCGCGATAGAGGACATCGCCGATCGCCATCAGGTCGAGGATTGGTTGCATCGCTTCGGGTTCGAGCGTGTCCTCCTGCATGCGTACGTCGAGCGCGCTGACCAGCGCAGCCGACGCGGCAGAGCCGAACGGTACGAGCTCGCGGGCGATCGATGGCCGATCGATGAGCCCAGGGAGGATCGGGTCGACGGTATTGCCCCATCGGTAGCTCGCGAAATCGCTGCCCGGGATTTCGAAGACACGGGTGTCGTCGTCTGCCTCGTCGACGTGGCTCGCGGCTTCGAGCCAGTAGTCGGGCAGATCCTCGTCACGCTGAAGGTGCTCCTCGACCATTCCGAGACTCCAGAGCGGTTGCAGGTTGACCACGAGCAAGAGGCAGACGACAGCTTCGATCATGCCTACCTTGAGAACCGGCTTACGGACAGCCATCCACTCTGAGCCGGCACGAACCAGCGCGCCGAGCATCACTGCGAGCCCGAGGACCATCAGCGGCTCCGCCCGCGGGGTGCTTCGCATCGCGAGCCCGGCATCGGTTTCGGTGAAATCCTTGAAGATGTTGCCCAAGAACGACGGGTCGTCGAAGGGGTGAGCGGCGATCGAGGCCAACCCACCGACGACGATCATCGACACGAAATACGCCCGGTGCCGCCAACGGGTCATGACGACGCCGGCGACGCCCAGCAGCGGGATAGCGAAGCTGAGCGCCAGGAGCCATGTTCGGTTCGTGTAGTCGACACTCGGTGCCACCCATGGCCCGAGTTTGTCGAGACCGTAGAAGAACCAGTAGCCCAGGCCCCTGAACACCTCGGTCGAGGTGGATGCGTTGGAGACGACCTCGTAGGTCTCGGTGTAGCGGGTCACCGGCAGGCTGTAGCCGGACTGGATGACCAGGCCAGCGATCCACCAGAGCGACACCGCGAGGCTCGCCGCGCCGATCCGCAGCGCCGGAGGCACGATCTCTCGCACCGGCCGGTGAAGGATGATCCGCTCGTGGACGAGCCACAGCAGCGGCCCCAGGCCGATGAGCAGCAGGGACGTCGCATTTATCGAACCGACGGTCGTCACGCCGAGCGCGAACAACGCCGGATAGCGCCAACCACGGTGACGTATCGACTTGATGGTCAGAGCGATCAGCCAACCGAGCCCTGCCCAGGGCAACAGAAGCACCGAGATGCGTGCCGAATAGTGGAGCACGTACGGGCTGAGCATGTACCCCATTGATGCGGCTGCGACACCCGAGCCCCGCCAACCAAGGGTGCGCAACAGATGGCGCACACCCGTCGCAGCCACGAACAGCATCGTTCCGAGCCAGAGTCTTTGTGCCACCCAGTCGGGCACCCCGAGATGCTCGAACACCCAGAACCAGGGGCCCATCGGCCAGAGGTAGCCGATGTTCTGGTGGGTGACCGTGCCCAGGCCCGTGTCGGGCTGCCACATCCAGGCGGCGGCGGACAACAGCCGATCGGGATCGATCGTCAGGTACGACTTCGTGTCGGCACCGACCACGCCTGGAGAGGTCGCGAGCAGAGGCACGTACGCGACGAAGGCCGCGACGATCACACCGGCGTGTCTCCTGCACCATCGAGCCAGAGGAATCACCGTCGGCGTCGGTGGGCGTCCTCTGCCAGGACGGCGAGGGTTTCGTAAGCCGTCCGATCCCAACGGAAGCGCTCGGCGTGGGCCAGCGCGCCAGCGCCGAGTCGACCGCGCAGTGAGTCGTCGGTGAGCACCCGGCGTAGTGCGTCAGCAACGCCCTCGCGAGAGGTCAACAGGCCGCTGTTGCCGGCATCGACGGCATCGGCGTGGCCGGGGATGTCGGTAGCCACCGCAGGCGTGGCGCACGCCGCGGCCTCGGTGAGGGTCATGCCCCATCCCTCGCTCGAGGAGACGCTCGTCGCGACCCAAGCCCGCTGGTACAGCTCGACCAGTTCGGCATCGCTCAGCCGCCCGGCGAGCTCGACGTAGCCCTCTGCGTCGTTGTCTGCTATCTGGCGCGCAAGGGCATCCTGTTCGTATCCCTCACCGACGATCGTCAGCCGCAGGTCGGGAACCGACCGTCGGAGTTCGACAACGATCTCGATGAGCTGATCGAAGTGCTTGGACGGCATCAGACGGCCGACGGCGACGATGAGGGGTGCTTTCGATTCCGCTCCCTCGGCAGGCGTGAAACGATCGTCTATGCCGGGTGTCACAACCGAGATCTGCTCGGCGCGCAACGGCGTTCGGTCGACGAGGTGCTGTTTGGACGAAGTCGACAGCGTCACAACCGGGCTGTTGCGATAGGCCCAGGGCGCGACGCTGCGCTCGAATGTCTGTCCCGCCTTCGCGAGGTTGGGCGACAGGACGAGCGGCCACATGTCCTCGTGGAGGTGATGCAGAAAGATCATCCGCGGCTTGCGTGTCCAGAGAGGGGTCAGGAAGGGCATACCGTTCCAGATCTCGACGATGCCGTCGCGGGGGCCGTGGCGGCCGACCATCTCGGATATCGCGGCTCGGGGAAAGACCATGTAGCGCCCGGCCTTGCGGATCACCCGGTATCCGTCGCGAACCGATTCCGGGGGCGAGCCCTGCGCGTACGACGTGCGGATGGTTACCTCGATGCCAGCTGCGACCCAACGACGCATGATCTCCGCGGCATGAAGCTCAGACCCTCCCGCTTCGACATCGGCAAGATCTCGCCATGCGAGCACGTGAACGCGTTCCAGCCCGGCTTCGGCAGCGAGGTCACCCAACTTGGAAGGGTGGTCGGGACGGCCGTGGCCGTCTTCGCGTGGCGCCATCGCAGGAAGCCTAATCGGCGGGGGTATCGATGACGCTCTGGCCCTCGTAGACGAGATCGACCGCCGTGCTCGCCAGCCGTCCGGCGTATCGAAGCGCACCCGAGGACCACGTCGGGCACACGTCGTGGGGCGCTTGATATTCAGCGAAGCCTCCCGGGCAGAAATGTACACCGTCGGTCTCGCGGACGACGTTGACGCCGTTTCCGTCATCGTCCACGCCGTGAAGACAAGGCTCGTTCGCCAGGCAAGGGAGGAACTCTCGGTAGTTCCCCCGCTCGTCCAGAACTCCGGCGGACGCGGCGACGAAGTGGGCGAGGGGATCCTGGTCGGCGACGCGTCGCGCTATGTCGTTCAGCCGCTCGCTTCCATCGAGGCGCTTCTGGGTTTCGAGCCGAGATCGGGGAACGTCGCCGAGTATCACCGGAATTCCCAGCTCGGTGAAGGTCGTGACCATGTCGCGCAGGTCGGTTTCGTGTTTGGCGTAGTAGGCCAGACCTTCGAGCGGGTCGCCGTTCTCGTCCTGCATGCAGGGGTGAAAGGTGTTCCCGCTGAAGATGAAGATCGCGACATCTGGTGGGGTCCGCAGAACACTGCGAACCAGGTTGCCGTAGCCGCACACGGTGCCACCGTTGACCACAGCTCGGTCGACGTCGACGGGCCCCGAGAGCTCGAGCAGCGCCTCGAGCCAGTCGATCGACGAATCTGCGACGCTGTCGCCCAGAACCGCAATGCCGGAAGGCCCCAACGCCAACGGATCCGCGTAAGGCTCGAGCTCCGGCGATGGGGGATCGGCCGCTGCCGTCGTCGTCTGGAGACCGGTGACCTCACGGTACGCGGCAGCAACGACAGGCGCTGACACCGAGAGGCCGTAGCGAAAGGCTCCCGCGTTGAAGGACTGACAGGATCCGTCGAGCGTCGGTTTGGGACAGAAGTATGGATCGCCCCCGACGACGGTCGACGCTGAAGCTCCCACCGGCCGCGCAACACACGGTTCGTGAGCTGCGCATGGTTGGCTGCGGTCGCCATCGACGATCGTCGCTTCAGCGTTGTCGATCAACAGCGGGGCGAGTGTCTCCGAAGCAGCGAGCGCCTGACGCAGGCGGTTCGCTCGCGATGTCGTGCCCGACGGCGGTGTCGCTACGAAGACTCGATCGCCCAGCGCAGCGGCCTCGAGCGCCTCTATGAATGGTGCGACCTCGCAGTCCTCGAGTATGTCGCCGCCGAACACGAAGACCGTGGCCCACTCTTCGCCACGAACCGGTTCGCAGGTCGACCGGGTGAGTCGGGGCACGAGTTCTCCGCCAAGCTCGAGCTGGCGCAGAAGAGACGGCGCGACCTCGCCGAGCAAGCGGTCGCCGACCAGGCGCACGTCGAAGCCGGCGGACGTGTTGGGGACCCCCGCTCGGCGAGCATCGTCCTGAAGCGGATACGTCGTCGATGTCGAGGGTGCGTGGGTGCTTTCGGTGTCCACAGTGCTGCTCGGCACCGATGTGGAGGCGGGCACCTCGGTGGTCGGCTCCGCTGTAGTGGGCGCCGTGGGGCTCGACGAAGATGCCGGACTCGTGCTCGTGGCATCCCCGGTCGACGAGGGGGCGGCGTCGTCAGCCGTCGTGCTGCACGCTGCGACTAGCACGGCGAAAACGATGAGACCCAGCCAGGTTCGGAACATCAGTCCTCGGGTTCGACCTCTGCAACGCGCGCGTCGCCTGCCCGGTCTGGTTGGGAGTCGACCGTTTGGCGCAACAGCGCTATCTCCTCGGCAAGCCGGCGAACCCGTTCCTCGAGCCGGGACAACTCCCAGGAGAAATGGACGGCGAGAACGAACAGAAACGCCAACGCGAGCATCAAGAACAGCGCGGGCTCGTAGTTGACGCCCATCCACTCGGCCGCGGCGTCGAGCGCTCCGGGTACGGCGGCCATTACGACGAGCACCATCCCGACTGTGAGCCACAGCAGTGCGTACTTGGCCCTGAGCACCCGTCGACCTACGAGCCTGAGGATGAAGAGCAGCGAGCCGAGCGTCATGAGGACGAGCAGAACGTGCGCCTTCGTGCTCATGGGTCTCCGATGGTGGCGGTGGGTCGCGTGCGGCGCCGCGAACTGGCCAGAACGACGAGCAGCCTGGCGTAGTGATAAACGAGCCGCACGTTTCTCGTCGAGGGAACCCCGCCCGTGCGCTGTTGCATTTCCACCGGCACCTCGCGCACGTCGTAGCCCGACCGAGCCGAGGTGATAAGCGTTTCGACCGAATCCATGTAGTCGACAGGGTAGGTGCGCGCAAACTCGTCGAGTAGGGGACGGCGGATGGCGCGAAACCCCGACGACGTGTCGGTGAAACTCTGCCCCGTCAGCCGACGCGTGCTCCATCGCAGCAAGGCCATCGCCGCGCGCCGAGCACGGCCTACCTCATAGGACCCGCTCGCCTCGGAAAACCGGCTCCCGATCACCATGTCGGCACCGTTGTCGAGCTCGGCGACGAGGCGACCGATCTGAGTGGCGTCGTGTTGTCCGTCTCCATCGAATTGGACGACCGTGTCGAAGCCGTTGCGGACCGCCCAGCGAAACCCGACACGGAGCGCCCCACCGATGCCGAGGTTGAAAGGCAAACAGAGGCACGTGACGCCGTTTTCGACGGCGACAGAAGCTGTCGAATCGCTCGATCCGTCGTCGACGACCACTACGGCGTGCTCAGGAACATTGGCGGCCAGATCGCCGAGCACGGCGGGAAGGGACGCCTCCTCGTTCCACGCGGGGATGACCACCGCGATCGGACCCGCCATGCAAGGGATCCTAGTCATCGCCGAGCCAGGCGTCGCGGACGAAACGGGCAGTGGCGACTAGAGCCACCGCCGCCAGCACCGCGAGCGCTGGTTCGGCGGTCGCTCGATAGCGCAGCACTGCGAGCGTCATGGCGACCGCGATGATCGCCGTGGCGATGAGCCCGAGAAGTGGCCACAGGGGACCCCTGCGCCGGGCGATCAGCACCGCCCCGGCGGCGGCGAGCACGGCGGTCGGATAGAACGCGAGCACGCTCACGTTCGCGAGCAGGTTCTCGCGGCCGCCGATGAACGCATTGAGACGCGCCTGCTGGATGGGGTGGAACACGCCAGTGATTCTGCCCATGCGAGCAAACGCAGCTTGGGTCGCGCGGCCCGGCCGCTCCTTCATGTAGTCGAACGCCTTCGTGCGGAGAAACCGACTGTGCAGCCCCTGGTCGGCCTGCGCCAGCGGTGTCCCGTCATCGGCGAATTCCCCTTCGAGCGCTTCGCCCATGCACTGAAGCCAGTAGTAGCCGAGTAGATCGTCGCTGTATGACTCGTCGCAGTTGCCTTGCACCAATGAATAGTCGAGTCCGATCGACAAGAACACCGGCTCTTCGAACCTCGCGAGGTTGTAGGCAACCCACGGACCGACCAGAACGAGGCAGCAGATCCCTGCAACCGAGAGTCGAACGAAGCGATCGATCGGCCGCAGCGAGCCAATCAACATCACAACCGGAATGATCGCGACGATCACATAGATACCCATTTCGGCGCGCGCCATGATCGCCGCGCCGATGCTGAAGCCGAGCGCGGCAGCACGCCCGAAGGTGGGCACGTCGACCACGCGGATCAGAGTCCACGCCGCAAGCGCAGCGAGAGGAACCGTCACGGTCTCCGACAAGATGAAGCCGGGGTAGTGGATGATGCTCGGTGCGAACGCGCCGAACGCCGCCGCAACCAATCCGACACTCATTCCGCCGACCCTGCGTCCGAGAAGAGCGAATGTCGTGGCCGTGAGCGCCCCGAGCGGTGCCGAGACCAGCATGTGACTTACCGTGCCTCGCACTCCGAGCATCGACCAGAGCGTCAGGTAGAGCGTGTAGAGCGGCGGGTGGTCCGCCGACTCTTGTGCCTCGCCATTGCGAAGCAAGTTGATCGGCGAGATCATCCCCTCGCCGTCGGCAATGAGGTTGGCCTGCTGGTGGAACACATAGCCGTCGCCACCGACCTTGGTTTGCAGGAAGCTGCCGTCGTTGAGTTCCAGGAACATCCAGTCGGTGCGAAACAGCAATATGTACGCCACGCGCACGACCAGTCCGGCCAGCGTCAGCGCGGCCACCCAATACCACCAGCGTCGCGTGGCTGCGCGTTGGACCGTCAATGTCATCGCTTGGACGCGCGCGCGAGATCTGCTCCCTTGCGCAGTGACGGCAACTCAACGAACGCGTACGTGGCCCAGGACGCGGCGACGGTGAGGACGAACGAAACGACTCCGAGCTTGACTACGCGCCAGTCGTACACTTCGAGATCGTTCCAGTTGAGAAACAGCTGCTCGTCGAAGAGATCGAACGTGGTCTCGATCATGGCCGTGTGCCAGAGGTAGAAGCTGTACGAAATCGTCCCGAGCCAGGCGATCGGGCGTAGCTGCATGACGGCCCGCGCAACACCGCGGTCGGGGTTGCCGAACACCGCCGGAATGAGCATCGCCGCGGCGATCACCGCGTAGGCGGCCTGTCGGTAGAGCTCCTTGTGCCAGGTTGCTCGCTCCAGCCCGACTTCGAGCTCGAGCTGTGTCCCGACGAAGAGGAGCGTGCCGCCGGCGATCGCCCACCACAGGAGATCGTGGGCACCGAGCGCGTCGACGAGCGGCCGAGCGAGTGAGCGCCGCGCACCCCACGCGGCGATTGTCGCCAGCGCCAACCCGATCGCGAAGTAGTCGGCCATTCCCGGCAGCCAGAAGACCATGTTGTAAGACCAGTCGAGGCCGAGGACGAGCGCCCGCCACGCGACGCTCGCAGCGAAGAGGAATGCGCATGCACCGAGCACCAGCAGTGCCCGCTGGTTCACCGTGCGGCCAGAGACCAGCCGACGCAGGGCCACAGCGAAGAAGGGGAGAAGCAGGTAGAAGCTGATCTCGACCGCCAGGCTCCATGCCTGAGAGATGCCGGTGAAGAACGTGTCGTTCGGGTAGATCTGAATCAACAGGTAGTGAAGCGGATACTGCACCACCGAGGACTCCTGTGACGCGTCGGGGCGAAGCACCAACAAGACGACGGTAAGGATCACCCAGTAGGCGGGGAAGATCCGAAAAAACCTCTTCGTGTAGAACGATCTCAGGTCAGGCATCGAGGTGTCGTCGAGAATCGACGCTATGTAGGGCCTGAACAGCAGGTAGGCCGAGAGAGCGAAGAACACCGGCACGCCGACATCGAGTCGGGCGAGCACGGGGCCGACGGCGCTGTTGTGATTGGCACCGGTGTAGAAGCCGAGGTGGTGGACGAACACCGCTCCCGCGGCGATCGCCCGCAGCCCGTCGACGCATCGCAGATGCACCGAGGCGTTGACTTCGGTTTCAACTGGCGCGATCACCGTCGGTGCGTTGCTCCTCGTGATACTCGGCTTCGACGTTGACCGACCAGATGTCGTGGCGTGCGCCGAACATGTTCTCGACCGAGAGCATGGCGGTGTACATCGAATGGTCCTGGTTGTTGTAGCGGTGCATGCCGTTGCGGCCGACCGGATAGACGTTGGTGGCGTTCTCCTCGAGCCAACCTCGTAGCGTCGCGACGTTCTCCTTGTAGGTGGCGTCGTACATCGGATACGCCTTCGGCATGCGCACCACGTAGCCCCGTTCGACGCGTCCGCCCTCGAGCAAACTCAGCGCCTCGAGCTCACGCGTACCCAGCGCGACGAGGTCGTCGTCGTCCATCGTCCAGAGATGGTCTCCTTCGTTGACGAAGTACTCGAGACCGAGGCACGTTCGGCCTTCTTTAACCATGTACGGCGACCAGCGGCCGAAGTTCTGGATGCGACCGACCTCGACATCGGGATAGTGCACGTATATCCAGTTGTCGGGGAATCCGTCCTCTTCGGGTACGACCAGTGCGACGGTCAGGAAGTCGCGGAACTCGAGGCCGTCGGCGGCGGCCGACACGTCGGCAGGGGGCTCTGGCCGCATCGACTTGACCAGGAGAGGCAAGGGCATCGAACTGACAACATGGGTCGCGTCGAAGGTTCGTCGCTGCCCGGCCTCCTCGGTCACGACCTTGGTAACGATGCCGTCGCTGTGTTGGAGCTCGACCGCCGTCGAATTCATCTCGACCGAGGACCCGGTTGCGACGACGAGATCGCGGCACCGCTCCCACATCATGCCGGGGCCGTACTTGGGGTACTCGAACTCCTCGATGAGCGAGGTGATGTCCTTTTGGTTGCGCCTTGGCATGATGCCGTTCCAGACGGCTTTGAACAGGCTCAGATCCTTGATGCGCTGCGCGGCGAAGTCGGCTTCGAGCTCGTCGGCGGGCACACCCCAGACCTTCTCGGTGTAGGTCTTGAAGAAGATCTGGTACAGGCGCCAACCGAAACGCGGGACCATGAACCCCTCGAAAGTCGTCTGGTCCTTCGGCGGACGTACCCGTGCCCACAAGTAGGACAAACCGCACCGGAACGCCTCGATCGGACCGAGCTTGCGGAGCGCATCGAACGGTTTGAGCGGGTAGTCATAGAACTGACCGTCGTAGTAGATGCGGCTCATCCGCGGTCGGATGAGGAACTCGTCGTCGTCGAGGATCTCGTGCCACAGCTCCTGGACGGGCTTGACCTTGGTGAAGAAGCGATGACCGCCGATGTCGAAGCGCCAGCCCTCGCGCGTGGCGGTTTGGCTGATCCCGCCGACGGCGTCGGTCGCTTCGAGCACGGTCGACGCGACCCCGTGTTTGGAGAGCTCGTAGGCCGCGGTCAGCCCGGCCGGCCCGGCTCCGATGATCACGGGTCGCATGTCGCTCTGAAAGGAGGGCTCGGTCATGGGGTTCCGGTGGGGCGGACGCGGTCGCGTGGCTGGGCAGGATACTCGCGACGGACCCGTACGCATCGGCTCATCGACCAGGGCCTGCATCGACGGGTACGGGTTGGGTTGACGGTAGCGTCGCGCCGTGGTCTGGGAGTCCCGAACCGTGCGCTGGTTGGTCGCGTTCGCCGCTGTCGTAGTCGGTGTCGCAGCGCGCTTCGTGGCGGCCTCGCCGATGTGGCTCGACGAGGCTCTGTCGGCGGACATCTCTGCGCTGCCGGTCGGCGACATCGGCGACGCGCTACGCCACGACGGCCACCCCCCGCTCTACTACATGGTGCTGCACGGTTGGCAGCAGGTGTTCGGCGACTCCGACTTCGCGCTGCGGGCCCTGTCCGGGGTGTTCGGGGTGGCGACGCTTGCCATGACCTTTGTGGTTGCCCGCAGGTTGCGCGACACAGGCGTGGCGGTCATTGCTGTGGCGGTCGTCGCCTCATCGCCGTTCTATGTCCGATACGCAACCGAGGCGCGAATGTACGCCCTCATCATGTTCTTGGTCACGCTTGGTTGGTGGTTGTTCGACATGGCTCTCGATGACCCGCGGCTGCGGCGGCTTGCGGGCGTGACCGCAGTCGTCGCCGCTGCGGCGTGGACCCACTACTGGGCGTTCTTCTTGCTCGCAGTCGTCGGCATCGCACTCGTTTGGCGCGTGATTCGAGGCGATCGCTCCGACCCAGCCCGGCGAGTGTTGATGGCGATGGCGGTCGGCGGCCTGACCTTTCTGCCCTGGGTGTCTGCGTTTCTTTATCAGCGAGCCCACACGGGGACTCCTTGGGCTCCGGCTGCCCGTCCAACCGTTGTCGCGGCTGAGACACTTCTGGTGTTTGCCGGCCAGGCGGCTGCCGAGCCGTACCTGCTACTGACACTGCTGGCTGCGGCGGGCGTGCTCGCATTCGTGGCCGTCGTCGGCACCTCGATCGGCCTTCGCGCCGAAGGCGACGTGCGGGTGGCTGGAGCCATCGCTGTGTCGACTGTGCTGCTGGGAGCTGTTGTTTCGATCGCGGCCGGCTCCGCTTTTCAGGGCCGATACGCCGCGTGGGTCGCGCCATTCGTCATGTTCATCGTGGCCGTCGGACTCGATCGCCTGGTCGAAGATTGGCTAAAGACGCTCGGCGTCGCGGCGATCGTCGGGCTCGGGTTTCTCGGTGTCGCGCACGACATCGACGACGACCGTTCGCAATCGCTCACGTTCGCCAACGAGATCAACGAGGGCTGGACCGACGGTGACCTGGTCGTCTTTTGCCCCGATCAGCTCGCACCGGCGGCGGTGAGGTATCTCGACGACGACGTCGAACACGTCACCTATCCGACCTTCTCATCGAGCACCCGCGTCGATTGGGCCGACTATGTCGATCGCCACGCGCAAGCCGATCCTGCGGCCTTCGCATCCGGCCTTCTCGACCGGGTCGCTCCGGGAAGCCGGGTCTGGTTCGTCTCCAGCGACTCCTACCGCGCCGTCGGCGAGCAGTGCAGTGCTGTTGCCGCGGCGATGGCGCCTTCGACCACAAGCGAGCTGTCGGTTCGTGCCGACGCGATCGGGTTCTTCGAGCACGGCAATCTCATCGTCTTGAGCGTCACGTGATCGGCGGTCTTCGCAGCATCGCGTGGCCCGAGTGGCTGGTTCCGGTCCTGTCGGCGTGGGTCACCGTGCGCTTGATCGTCATAGGTGCGTATGCTTCGGTGAGGATTGCGGCCGAAGACATGGGCGACGGGTCGCTGCCTCGGCAGCTTGGCGAGGAGCTCCTCGCATGGGACGGCGGTTGGTACCGAAACATCGCGACTTGGGGCTACGACGGTGTGCCGCTGGAGGGAGTTCGGTTCTTTCCCGGCTTCGCATTCGCCGGTCGCTATCTCGCTCCACTGTTCGGTGGCAGCGAGACCGCTGCTTTGGTGGCCGTCGCGAACGGCGCTTCGCTGCTGTTCCTGGTCGGTGTATACAAGCTCGTCCGCTTCGAGTTCGACGACCCGGAGGCGGCGCGCTGGGCGGTATGGACTACGGCGCTCTTTCCCGCTGGCTTTGTCATGGCATGGGCCTATTCGGAACCGCTCATGTTGGCGTGCGCTGTGTTTGCGTTCTTGATGCTGCGACGCGGGCGCTTCCTCGCATCGGCACCACTCGCGTTCCTCGCGGGGCTCACCCGGCCGCTGGGTGCTCTCCTGGCGCTGCCCGCAGCGGTCGAAGCATGGCGAACGATGAAGGTCGGAGGGCGCCCTACGGTTTCGATGGCGGCCGCCGTCGTCGCTGGCCCACTCGGTTCATTGTCGTATGTGCTCTGGGCCAGCTCGCACTACGACGACTGGCTGATCCCCCTGACCATCCAGAGCGAGCTCCGCGGGGAAACGAGCCTTCCGCCAGAGCGGATCCTCGAGGGAATCGGAGAGCTGTTCAGTGATCCCGGCGGTGACGGGCTGCACCTACCGTTCGCGCTCGGTTTCGTCGTGCTCGCGGTTCTGGCAGCCAAATGGTTGCCGGCGTCCTATTCGCTGTTCGCTGGTGCGACGCTTCTGGTCGCTCTCGGTGCCGACAACCTCAACTCGTTGGAACGGTATGGGTTGAACGCGTTTCCGTTGGCGATCGGTGCCGGGTTGCTCATATGGCGCTATCCGCGGCTACGACCACCCGCGCTCGCGGGCGGGGGTGCGCTGCTGGTAGGTCTCACGTCGCTCGCGTGGTGGAACTCGTACGTTCCCTAGTGTCCTTTCAGGCTGCGGCAGTGGCGACCGACGCGCAGCGCTCGATGCGCACCACATCGGACGTGCGGAAGCTCGCGAGCCTGGTACTCCACGAGTCGAGAACCGCTCGACCACCATCGGATGCGAAGAAGGTCGTGAGCGGACCTTCGAGGGCGTAACCGTCACAGGACGCCACCGTCTGGCGGCTTCCGTCGCTGAGGAACACATCGAAGTTGGACATGAGGGCCTTTCTCCGCCGGGCCTGGCTGCCGTCCGGCGGTTGGTTGGTGCGCCGCTCGCTCTCGTATAGGAGTGTGACCGACGCGTCTTGTGGGAATCGAGTGGACGAGTGTGGGATTTCGCGGGGGAAATCTCCGCTGTTGTCCACAGTCTGACCGGCCCCTGTGAGAGTCTTTGCCGATGGGTGATGCCATGACCTGTCCACGATGCCAGGGAACCTTCGACGCAGAGTTCTACGGGCCGTGCGAGAGCTGTCGCGACGAGCTGCGTGCATTGCTCGGTGGAGACGCGAGAAAGATCACCCACGCCGAGTTCGAACCCAAGATGAACGTCACCCCCAACGCCGTGGCCACCAAGGACTGACTGGCCGGCGTCGCTACAGATGCTCTATCCGTTGGATGCGTGTCTTGGGGCCGTACCTCGGTGCGCTCGTCGACCGAGCGAGAAGCCGTTGAGCACGTCCTCGGTGTCCACCGAAGGGCTCGAGCAACTCGAGCATCTCCGCGTCGTCGCCGCGCGGCCGACCGGTGAGGGCGAACACGACGCTGTGAGGGATGTGGTAGTCGCCGACGATCGGGGCATCCGGATCGCCGAGGACAGAGCGATCTACGAGCGACATCGTCCAGGGCCCGACCCCCCGTTCGCGCCGTAAACGCTCGACGGTCGACGCATCGTCGCCGTGTCGGGCGAGCAACCGGCATACGCGTATGAGCGTTTCGGCTCGTCGCCGATCGAGGCCATAGGGATGGAGGCCGAAGTACGGGAGGCTCGCAATTCGTTCGGCCGATGGGGCGCACATCAGACCGAACGGCCCTGGCGCGGCTTCGCCGTGGTCGGCCACCAGCCGGCGCCAGCCGCGTTTGGCTTCGACCGAGGTGACCCTCTGGCCGAAGACGGCCGGAGCCACGGTGGGAACGACGCTTGTGTCTCGCGGGAAGCGCAGCCCACGGTTGCGCCTGACGAGACCACGGAGCGGCTCGGATTCGGGCTCGAACCGGCGGGGGTCGTCGTGGGCACCGAGCAGACTGCTGGCAACCGTCGCCGGGTCATGGTCGGCCGAGCCCCACCAGCGTACGCGAACCAGGTCCGCCGATAGCGGTGTGAGCTCGATCGTGGCCTTTGCTGCACCGAGGCGAAGCGCCCGCCGGACCGTCGTTGCGTCACGGCGTTGAAGAAGGTCGCGCCCACCGTGGCCCAGCGTTCCGAGGGTGCCTGCGACATCGATCGGACCGTCGAACTCGATGGTCGTCTCGTGATCGGCACTGACGGCCGTTTCGGGGTGGTCGGTGTGAGGGGTCACGGCGGTCCAAAATGGGTGAGGACCCCGAGTAACTCTGCGGCGAACCGCTCGGCTTCTCGGGGCCCTCGTCGATCGATACCGGTCACCTCGCCGTCACGCTGTGACCCTATGGGACCGGGCTCGTGTACCTTCGCCCGATCTGTGTCTCCTCCATCGCTCCGTGCGGTGGATTTGGCACTGAGAACACGTCTCGAGTTCCGACCCGTCAGCCGTGACACCCTCTTCGAGGATCACACTTCGACCCGGCGGTCGATGCGGTGTTCCCCGTTTCGGGCCCACTCCCTCTCACCTCACCTCGGGTCCGCCGATTCCGTCGAATCGCCTTCGCACCGCTGCGGGCTTCGTGGGATGTTGCTTCGGTTCCGGTCGGCTCGGCACTCCGCCCGTCAGCGCAATGTCGTTCCGTTCCGAACCCGACTCTTCGTGTGGTCTCGTGTTCCCGCTTCACCAAACTCGCCGTGTTGCCTTGCGGCTCTCCGGTTCTGTTCGGATCTGCTTCGATCTCGTCACATCTCCGTCGCCCTTCGATCGCCCAGGCGCTCCGCAGTTCCGATCATCGAGGTTGCCCCCGCTTCTCGTCGCCGACGGCCGTTCCGGACGTGTCCGGGTCGCTTCGACGTGACAACAGCGATTCAATCGGCCGCCAACGCGAACGTCAAGCGAAACCGCGATATCCCCAGGAAATCCCACGCAGCACCGAGTTACGAACAGGCTGCGTGGCGTTGTCCACACATTTTCCCACCCGCCGTCCCCAGGTGGATTCAGCTCAGATCCCAAGGTTGAGCTGCTGGTAGCCGTATGCCCGTTGCAAGACGAGCTCGACGTACTCCTGGTGGCGGTTGTAGGAGAAGTAGGCGGCGCGCAGTTCCTCTTCGGTCGCCATCGATCGGCCCCGGCACAGGTAACGGGCCGCGCTGGCCGCGGCGTCGTAGAGGTTGTGGGGATCGATCTCGCCGTCGTCGTTGCCATCGATTCCGAGGTTCTTCCAGGCCTCCGGGATGAACTGCATAGGCCCGACGGCGCGGTCGACGACCGGGTCACCGTCGAGCTCGCCCCCGTCGGTGTCGGCGATGTGTGCGGTGCCGTTCGTTCCGTCGAGTGGAATGCCGATTATCTTGACGCTCGTCGACCCATCGGCTTCGAGCTGGGCGCCCTGTGCGATGCCGTGACCGGATTCGGTCTTGCCTACACCGGCGAGCATCCACCATTGGATCTGGCAGCCGGTGTCCTCCTGCGCCCTTGCCGCTGCCGCCACGTATGCATCGAGCGCGACGACCGGGAAATCGGCACCGCGAACACGGGCGAGCATGCGGGTGTCTCGAACGGATTGCGCCTTCTCGTTGAGCGTCTGCCCGAGGGTGAGGTGCTCGATGCGAAGCGAAGTCACCAACGCGTCGAGCTCGGCGATCGCGCCTGCGTTGCTGTCGATGTCAACCGCCGTCTCGTCGATCTCATCGCGCAGATCGACGAGCTCGACGTCGCGGGCCTCTAGCCGCTCGAGCAGGCTCTCCTCGGCTTCTTCGTGCAGTCCGGCTCGCGTGAAGCCGTCCGCGATGTTGGCGTGATCGAATGGGGCAACCGTCGCGTCGGCATCGGTGCCGGCGGCGACGAACGTAGCGATGGCGAGCTCACGGACGGCTGCGTCGAGATGGGCACGCTCGATCGCCACGGCTCGCCGCTCAGCCTCCAGCCGCACCTCTCGCATGCGCAGTCGACCCCTGTCGCGAACGCGCGAGGTGCGTTCGGTGCGGGCTTGCTCGATGCGCTCACCGGTCGTCCCGAGCAGACTGAGCGTGTTGAGATAGTCCGCCGCTGCAGCCTCGTAGCCGTTGCCGGTGATGATCACCCGCTCGACCCCGGGGGACAGCTCGCCGAGTCCGACGAGCTGGTTGACGGTGGGAATCGTCGGTTCCGCTTCGTCGTCGATCCCGTCAACCGCGTCCTGGTCTTGCGCGCCGACGGGGTCGGCACCTGCTATCGCGAGCGCGAGCGCCAGGAGCGACGCCGCGGCGCGCAAAGACATCATGCCGGTCCATCGGTAAGTCGAAGCGCGATCTGAGGGCCTGGGGGAGTAGTCAGCCCCGCCAGTCGCCCCTCTGGCGCAGCACGTCGCGCAAAACCGTCGGCCGGTCGGTCATGATACCGTCGACCCCGAGGTCGAGGAGCTCGTGCATCTCCTCCGGGTCGTCGATGGTCCACACATGAACGGCAAGGCCGGCGCCGTGGGCTCGATCGACGACGCGTCGCGTGACGAGACGGATGCCGCGGCTGCGAACGGGCACCTGGACGCACTGACCGGCCACGCCGCGAACCGTGCCCGCACGTACCCGCGCTATCTCCGAACGCGACAAAGCGGTGCAGGCCGCCGGACCGAGCCGAGCTCGAAGATCGCGGAGGCGCCGGGCGCTGAAGCTTGCGAGACACACTCGGTCCAACGCGTCTGCTTCGACCAGAGCGGCGACGAGCGGATCGACGACCGCGTCGGATTTGGCATCGATGTTGAACCGGTGGTCTGGAAAGGCGGCGAGCAGCTCGCCCAGGAGCGGGATCCTGCCGCCACCGACAACCGTTGCCTGGGCGATCTCGGACCATTCGACGGCGTCGATCCGACCCGCTCGGTCGGTGACGCGATCGAGCGATTCGTCGTGGAACGCGACGATCGCGCCGTCGGCGCTGAGGTGCACGTCGGTCTCGAGATAGCGAAAGCCGAGCTCGGCTGCGTGCTCGAACGCTTCGAAGGTGTTCTCACCCGCGCGTTCGGTGCCACCGCGGTGGGCGAACCCGACCGGATGCTCCACGTCGACGAACGGGTGCGGCTCGATCACGTGCAACAGCGTAGGAGAGCGGATTCCGCGGAACTCGATACGCTTCTGATCCATGTCGCACGGCGATCGCCTGCTCGAGCTGTGGCACAACGGTCGAATCGAAAGGCTGGACGAGTCGCTCGCATGCGTGGCGGGCATCGGACGACCGCACCTCGATGTCGACGCGGTCGTCGGTCGACTCGACGAGCTTGCCGACGACGCCTCTCACGCGAACTGCCCCATGGGGGTCATCGAACACGTCTTCGGCACGCATGGGTTCTCCGGCGACAGCGTCGACTACTACGCCGCGTCCAACTCGCGAATCGACCAGGTGCTCGAACGGCGCGTCGGCATCCCGATCACCCTGGCGGCGGTGGTGATCGAGATCGGGCGTAGGCGCGGTGTCGGTATCGAGGGGGTTGGGTTTCCAGGCCATTTCCTTCTGCGGGCGTCCGACGACCCAGACCAATTCTACGATCCATTCAACCCCGGAAGGCCGATGACGCGCAGCGAGTGCCGGACGTTGTTCGAGCGCCTCCACGGCTCGCTCGCGGCCTTCGACCCGGCCTATCTGAGGAGCAGCGACACCGCTGCGATCGTGACCCGAGTGCTGAACAACCTTCGCTACGCCCACCGTCGGGCCGGTGACCCTGCGAGCGAGCTCGAGGTCCTCTGCGTCTTGTCGCGCGCTCCGACCGCCGGCGCCTCAGACGCATACGACTACGCCTGCGCGCTGGCCGATGCGGGTCGCTACTCCCAGGCGGTTGATGCCGTCGGCCCGTTCCGCGACCTCGACGACCGCATCGCCCGATCGATCGATCGCTGGCTGGCCAACCTCAACTAAGCCTGGATGCACCGACACGGGTCCATGCGCGTGGTGCAGGCTTAGCGTCACTGCCTTCCACGCGGCCGTTCCAGCGCCACGGAGGCGCTTTCACCGACAGGCACAGACCGTGACAGATGCCAAGAGCCTCGTGGCTCGAACGGCCTTCCGGAGGAGCGATGTACACGGCTGGAAACGGTGGATCCAGACTAGGAGACTCGTGAGCAATGCCGGTGAATGGCACGGCGGCCAGCAGTCTCCTAGGCGGCCCTCCCGCCAGTCCAGACGACACCATCGCCTTTAGCCAGGCCACGCCGAGCCGATGGGTGCACCGAGGCTAGGCTCGGGTGCAGATGTCACGAAGAACGAAGATCGTTGCGACCATCGGACCGGCGTCCGACGACGAGTCGACGCTGCGCGACATGATCGAAGCGGGCATGGACGTTGCCCGCCTTGCCTTGGCCCACGGTCCGCTCGAGGACTCCCTCCAGCGCTACAAGCGCATACGGGCCGCGGCTGACGACATAGGTCGGCAGGTCGGCGTGGTCGCCGACCTGCCGGGACCAAAGGTGCGGTGTGCCGCGTTTCCCGACGAGGGCATCGAGATACATCCCGGTGCCGAGGTCGAGATCACCGTCGGCGAACGCTCCAGCAGCGCAACTCGAATATCGGTCGACTACGACAAGCTGATCCGCGACATACAGCGCGGTGATCGGCTCATGGTCGGCGACGGTGGGGTCGTGGTCGATGTCCTCGGCGTCGACGGCGACGTTGCGACGACTCAGGTGGTTTCCGGTGGAGTGCTGCGCGGCCGTCCCGGGCTTTTCGTGCCTGCCGATCGGCTGAGCCTGCCCACACCGACCCCTGCAGACTTCCGATTCATCGACGCGTTCGTCGAGGCCGGCGTGGACATGCTCGCGGTTTCGTTCGTCCGATCGGCACATGACGTGCGACGGGTCGGTACCGAACCACATCCACGCGGTCCACTCGTCATCGCGAAGATCGAGACACGAGCCGCGGTCGAGAACCTGGCGGGCATCATCGACGCTGCCGGGGCGATCATGGTGGCCCGCGGCGACCTCGGCAACGAGTGCGCAATCGAGGATCTCCCTACCCTACAGAAGACGATCATCCGCGAGTGCATCGCCGGCGGACTTCCCGTGATCACGGCGACGCAGATGCTCGAATCGATGGTGACCAACACGTCGCCGACCCGCGCCGAGGCGAGCGACGTCGCCAACGCTGTTTGGGACGGTTCGAGCGGGGTCATGCTCTCGGCCGAAACTGCGATTGGCGTCGACCCGGTGAACGTCGTGCGCACCATGTCGAGGATCGCCCGACGCGCCGACGAGGAGTTCGACCACGAAGGCTGGGCAAGACGCCTCAAAGAGCTCCACATGACGCCGAGCGCGACAGCCGAACCGTCGGTTACCGACGCAATGACCAACGCCGCGTTTCGCGCCGTGACCGAGCTCGGAGTGCGCACGATCCTGTGCATCTCCGGGAGCGGTTTCACGGTGCGTTCCATGGCCCGCTTCCGTCCGACCGCCAAGATCATCGGCGTCTCCAGCAACGAGCGAACGGTGCAGCAGCTCTCGATGAGCTGGGGCACGACCCCGATGTTGTCCGATCGCTCCGGCGACCATGAGGCGCTCGTCGCCGACGCGATGGAACGAGCGAAGGATGCCGGCCACATCGCGACAGGAGAGCTCGTCGCCGTGTTGGCCGGTGCAGGCAGCAGCGCGCGGGTCACCAACATGCTTCGCATCGAGCGGGTCAGCTGAGCTCTCGACATTTAGGTTTGCGACACCTGGTACGGGCAGGTGTCGTTTTGTTGAGCGAAGTCGGTTCGGGATGGGGAGGGGTAACCTCACCCCATGAGCAGTCAGCCGATCGGGCTCAGCGGATCAGGACCTCCCGAGACGATCATCGCGCCCGATCCGCCCGACCAACGCGAAGCGCTGGCCGACGCGCTCGAGTCACCCGAGGCCGATCGCCGCGCTGCAGTCGCAGCAGTGGTGTCAGCACACCCGCGGATGCTGGCGGGTTGGGCGTCGCTGGGAGACAACGCCCGCGACGACATCGAGGCGTACGCCGCATATCGAGTCGGTTACCACCGTGGCCTCGACACGCTCCGCCAGAGCGGCTGGCGGGGCACCGGCTACGTCCGCTGGGAACATCGCTCCAACCGAGGGTTCCTCAGAGCGCTAGCTGGGCTGGCAAGAGTCGCCGGCGAGATCGGCGAATCCGACGAAGCCGAACGTTGCGCCCTCTTCCTGCGCCAGCTCGATCCGGCATGGACCGACGACAACACAGCCTGACCGAGCAGCCCCCGCCTTCCTTCTCGGTAGCGATACTCGCCGGCGGTGCGAGCCGGCGCATGGGGTTCGACAAAGCCCTCGCTCGATTCGGCCAAACATCGCTCCTCGAACGGTTGGTCGCCACTGCTGACGCCTCGGCCGCATCCTCGACCATCGTCGTGGGCGGCGATCCTTTGCTCGCGGCGAGTGCTGGTGTCGCACACGTAAGCGACAGTTTCCCCGGTGAGGGACCTCTCGGCGGGGTGGTAACCGCACTCGAACACACCGAGTCCGACGTGGCCGTCGTCGTGTCTTGCGATCTCCCGTTCCTGCAACCCCGTTCGATCGACGAGATGGCGGCCGGATTACACGACGCCGACCTCGCAGTTGCGGCCGCAGGAGGCATCGACCAGTGGCACTGCACGGCCTGGCGGCGGGACCCCGGACTGCAAATGGCCCAAGGCCTCTTCGACAATGGGTCTCGGGCGATACGCGACGCCGCCAACGAGCTCCATGTCGTGAGGGTCGACAGCATCGCCGAAGACCAGCTCCGCGATGTCGACACCCCTGAACAGCTCTCCGCTGCCGGTGGAACGCCCCCGCCCGGCCACGACGTATCCTGCGTGACAGAACACTAGGAGACTGGGCAACAACGTGGACATACCAGAGATCGATATCGACGAACTCGAGGCAAAGCTTTCGGCCGGAGCACCCGTCGTCGACGTCCGCGAGCCCGACGAGTACGAGACGGCCCGCATTCCAGGAGTTCGCCCGATTCCTCTGAGCGAGTTCGAGGAACGGGTGGACGAGCTCAAAGGCCACCCGACGACCTACTTCGTGTGCGCCAAGGGTGGCCGCAGTCTCAAAGCCGCTGAGTTCGCCGCGGCTCGACTCGGCATCGAGGCGGTGAACGTCGCCGGCGGCACCGACGCCTGGCTCGAGGCGGGAAAGCCGCACGAGCAGGGCTGAACGTGAGAGCTCGGCGAGGAAGTTCGTATCGCATAGTCGAAGGCGAATCGGACCTCGGCGAAGTCGTCGACGCCTTGTGCCGCCAGCCGAGGTTCGCACTCGACACCGAGTTCCACCGCGAGCGGACCTACTTCCCGCAGATCGCGCTCGTCCAGATCGCTTGGGCTGACGAGCTGGTGCTGATCGACCCTCTCGCTGTCGACGTCGCCCCACTGGCACGTGCCCTCGAATCGGGGGCCACGGTCGTCATGCACGCAGCGACACAGGACATCGAGGTTCTCTGCCACGTGTGCGGCACACACCCAAAGGAGGTATTCGACACTCAAATCGCAGCCGCCTTCGTGGGCATGTCCACGCCCTCGCTCGCCTCTTTGCACCAGCGCTTCCTGGGCGTGAAGCTGCCCAAGGGCGATCGGATGACCAACTGGTTGGAGCGGCCTCTGCGCCGCAGCCAACTCGACTACGCGGCCTCGGACGTGGAGAGGTTGCTCGAGTTGACCGACATCCTCTCCGAGCAGGTCGCGTCCCGCGGTCGAACGCGCTGGGTGGCCGACGAGTGTGCGCTGCTGATCGAGCGCGGCTGCGCGCTGAGGGAGCCTGGCGACGCATGGCGACGCATAAAAGAGGTCAGGCGGTTGCGCGGTGGGGCGTTGGCCGCAGCGCAGGCCATAGCGGCATGGCGCGAAGAGCGCGCAGCCCAGATCGACATTCCTGTGCGCCAGGTGATGTCCGACATGGCGGTCGTGTCACTGGCCCAGGTGCAGCCTCGCGATGAGCAAGAAATGAGCACCGTACGAGGATTCGACCCGAGGTCGGTGAAGAAATCGATGCGCGGCGACCTCTGCCGCCTGATCACCGAGGCCGCAGCGGGCGACCCGACAGAGCTTCCCGATCCCACGCCACAACTCGACCAGTTGAAGCCCGCCGCGAGCCTGCTCGCAGCCTGGCTCGCGCAACGAGGCCGTGAGCTCGAGCTCGACCCGGCAATGTTAGGGACGCGAACCGACGTCGAGCGCCTGCTCGGCGGCGTCGACGGCTCGCGTCTCGCCGACGGGTGGCGACGCGACCTGGTAGGGGAGGCGATCGAACAGCTCCTCTCAGGCCACGCGTCCATCGCGTTCGACGGCGACTCCCTCTCGCTCGAGCAACGGTCCGGCAAGCCGCTGGTGCCCGACCTCTAGTGTCCGGTCTGAAACCGGTCGAGGCATGGCAGGCTCGGCGCGGTAGGCTTGAGGGTCGAGTCACATCGATTTTGGAGCGATCACCCGTGAAAAAGGGGCGACACCGCAGGTTCGAGGAAGCGCGGGCACTCAAGCGCTCGCAGACCGTCGACTACGACGATCTGATCGATTCGCTTCCATCAACCGACGAAGGCGAAGAGAAGCCTGAACACGCTGCGTGGGCAGATCTCGCCGAAGAATACGATGACGCCGCGGACGAGGACGACGAAACCGCCGACGCCGACTGACCCGTCGGTTGCGGCTCAGCCGCCGGTCTCGTCCAGAATCTCGTCGAGCAGAACGATGTCTGCTTGCGCGACGACGCCGATGAACGTGTCCGACTGATCTGTCACGGCCAGAATGTCGGCGTCGTACAGATCCATCGTGGCGACGGCGTCGCGAATCGTCCACGACGGCCGCGCTGCGTCGCGCTCGGACATCACATCGGCCACCGAGACTTGCTCCCAATCAGCCCGGTCGATCTCCTTGATGTCGTCGAGAGTGATGATGCCCTGGTACTCGTTGCCGTCGACGACAGGAACTGCACGTTCGCGACGACCCAACACATGGCCGTACACGAACTCGCTCACGAGGGCGTCGGGCGGAACGGTCAGAACGTCGGTCTCGAGGATCGACGTGAGCGGCAGGGTGAACCGATGCTCGACGTGGCCGAGGCGCTCGTCGCGCTGATAGTCCGACACCGAAGTCGGCCCGGCGACGAGCTGGCTGACAGCAGCGGCGACGAGCGCAGGAACTACGAAGCCACCCACCGTCGCCTCCGCCACGAACACCACCGCTGCGATCGGAGTTCGGTAGCCGGCTCCGAGGAACGCTGCGAGACCGAGCGTCGGATACAGACCGCTGTGGTTGTCGAGCAGGGCACCGACGAACTGACCGAGCACGACACCGAGTGACGCGAGGGGGATGAACAGCCCGCCGGCGCCACCGCCGCCGATCGTGACGACCGTTGCAGCGATGCGCATGCCGAAGAGGAGCGCGATCAACGGGAGCGTGCGCTCGGGATCGACGACCCAACTCATGGCGTCGACGCCCCCGCCGAGGGTGAGCGGCTCCTCGAACGCGAGGTCGGCGAGAAGGGCCAAGCCACCGAGAATCACACCGGCGCACCCGACGCGAAGCCACACCGACGCGCGCGATGCGATGGTCTTGCTTCGGTGGATGAGCCAGGCGAACATCCGACCGCCGAGACCCGCGAGAACACCGAGGATCGTTGCACCGAAGAGATCCTCGAGCGACACGACGGGCACTTCGGCGAGACGCTCGAGCGTCTCGGCCAGTTCGCTGAACACGAAAGTGCGATCCGCGTCGTCGATGCCCAGGCCGAGACGCGCGGCCGGATCGCCGAGAAACGGCACTACGGTCTCGGAACCGACCAGAGCCACGTATGTCGTATAGCTCGCAGCCGACGCCAGCAGTGCAGGGAGCAGCGAACGCCGAGCGAGATCGACCCGGTAGGGCACCTCGAGAGCGAACAAAACGCCGGTCGCGGGAGCCTTGAAAACGGCGGCGACACCGGCCGCCGCGCCTGCCGTCAACAGAATCTGCGCGTCGCCGCGACGCATGAACGAGGCCAATCGATCGTGCAGGGTGAGCCCGGTTACCGACCCGGTGTAGATCGAGGGACCCTCGAGGCCGACCGCGCCACCCATCCCGATGGTCGCAACACCTGCCAGGAGCTTGCCGGGGAGATCGACGAGAGGAAGGCGAGGGTGGCGCTCGTGATACGCGCGGATGAACAGGTCGCTCGTCGCGGCGGAATGATCGCGGGTCAGGTATCTCAAGATGAGAGCGGAGACGATCAGCCCGATCATCGGCGCGCTGGCGAGCACGGCGAGCGGCCACTCGTTCACCTGATGCTGGACCACCTCGACGGTGAGTTGTTCGAACCCGGCAACGATGAACGCGACTACCACCCCGGTACCGATCGCGAACGCCGTGACCCGCGCGAAATGGCCGGTCGTGAATACCTTTCGAGCGAGGGCGCGCACTCGGTCGAAGCTCATCGCCGATTCCGAACCGCGGGATGGGGGAGCGGCGCCGGCGGCGCCTGCTCGAATCGATCGCAGAGCTTGTCGTAGACGGCGTCGCCGACAAGGGCTCGCAGTTCAGCCTCGAGAGTGACGTACATCGGCTCGTGACCCGCGAACGCCTCGCTGGCCTCGGTACACCACCATCCGAGGTCGGCGCCTCCTTCGCCCCAGTGACGCCGGTGCCACTCGCGTACGAAATAGGTGTTGTGTTCGTTGTCGTCGACGTGGTGCTCCAAACGAAGCGGCAACTGCCAGCAGACCTCAGGTTTCCAGTCGATCGGCGATTGAGCAGCGTCGACCGCACCGATGTGGAGCGCACACCCGGGCCCGGCATCGAACCCGACCGGGTTGTGGAACACACACGCGCCATCGACCACACGTGTCGTCGTTTCGCCCTCGTCGTCGACGATGAGGGGGCTGTCGAACTCCCCGTGGCGCGCCCAGGTTCGTTGGCTCAGTCGGGCGGCTTGGGCGAGCACGCGCTCGCGGTCGTCGTCTCCTGTGAAGTGGGCGCCGTGTGAGCAGCAACCGTGCAACAACTCGGGTGCAGGCTCGGCCTCGATGCCCGGGCAGCCGTCGTTCCATATGCAGCGCCAGTTGCTGTTGAGCATCGTGGCGTCGAACATCCACGAGTTGCCCTCCTGGTCGTCGAAGGAGACCCACTCGCGATCGTCGGCGACGTGTGCGGAGGGCGGGCTCATCGTCGCCGAGCGTAGCGGCGGCGGGACCACCCGATGGGCATGTGCCAGCGTTTGGATAACGTCTCGGAAATGGCAGGAGAGTTCGACGACATCCGGCAGCGGTTGGAGGCGATCGGCGAGGAGCTGAGCGACCTCGCCATGTCGCGACTGCGCGACTCGATCGACGCCGGCGGCACCGAGCTACCCGTCGACGAGAAGCGCCTGATGCGCGCCCGCAGAGCGGTCGAGAAGGCCGCGAGCATCCTCGACGATCGCCCTCGATTCGAGTAGGCCGTACCGCTCTATTCGAAGGTGAACGTCAGGCCGCGGTCGAGTTCGATCGACTCATCGGTCTCGATGGAACGTGGCCGGAAGAGATCGCCGTCGACGCTGATGTCTCTGCGTCCGAGCACAGCGTCGATTCCCACCGATATTCGGGCGGGTGCCACGCGGGGCTGGGCGTCGATGGTCAACGAGAATGCCTCGTCGCCGAGTGCAAACGGCTGGGTCACAGCCTCGACCAAACGCTGTTCGCCCGGCTCGATCGTGGTGAACACGACCGCGCGGAACATCCCGTTTTCGGCATAGGACTCGAACTCGACCGGCTCGGAGTCGACGAGCACCTCGTCGATCGGCTGCCAGGAGTAGACCGAGACCATCGCAGTGTTGCGCCCGGGAAACCCGTCACGATCGTGTTCGACGACGGAGGGGAGGCTGCGCTCCTCGTCGACGGTGTTGGCGAGGGTGATCGATGTCGCTGCCGTCGCTGCCCCCGCACCCGCATGCTCGATGCGGTACTCGATGTCCTGTTCCAGAAATGCGTCGAGCTTGTTCGCCCCCGCGTTCGAGGTGAACACGCCGAGCCGAGGTGTGCCGTCGCCGGCATACTCGCCTGCCAGTCCGGCTTCGTCGATCAGGTCCTGTATCTCCGGGTCCGAGTGGAACAGCAGCAGGTTCCTGCCCACCGAGAGCGACGCCAGCGAGTCGATCATCGCCAGGGGATCACCATCGGCAAAGCGTTCCATGCCGCCGAGCACCGAGCCGAGGACTCCTTCGACAACCTCGTTGCGTATCTCTTCGTCGGGGTACTCCCAGTACTGGTCGAGGTAGATCCAATTTGCGAGGTCCTCGGCTTCGATCTCGACGCCGAGCTCGTCCACCACGATGGGGCCGTACGGAGCGAGAAGCGTCCCGATCGCCTCGGGGTCGACGTAGACGACACCGTCGACGGGCTCGCCGGCCTCGTCGAAGAGCCGCTTCGCCGTGCGTGCGACGGTCGGAAAATCGGGTGATCCGGTCACGTTCTGGAAGAACACGTGCGGCTTGTAGTGGGCGTAGCGCTCTCCGACTTCGGCGACATCGACCGGTATGGGAGACGATGCCTCGATAAGTGAGTTTGCGTCTTCGTTCGTACCAACCTCGGTCGCGACGATCTCGCCCCCACGTACCTCGACGATTGCGTAGGCCCCGACGAAGCCACCCAGCTCGCGGGCCTCGCTGGGCGTGCCGATGAGGAAGAGATATCGCTGAGCTACGTCCTCTCCACCGAGGGCAGGCACCGCTTCGAGTAGCGCATCCATGCGTTCAAGCGGATCCTCGAGCTCGATGAGAATGTCGTCGACGTCGCCGGCGATGCTGCGGAGATAGCCAGGTGTGGGCGTCTCGAGCGCATCGCCAATCTGAGTTCTCACGGCGGCGGTCTTCTGCCGAAGGTCCGCGAGCTTGGCACGGATCCGTTCGGTCGATTCGAAGTCGATGTGGCCCCTCTCGTCGACCGGGCCGCTGGCCTGGAGGTCATCGGTGAGAGTGACCGCTGCCTCGCCGACCGACGTCAGGGACTCGGTGACCGTCTCCATCCATTCCACGTGGCCGCCGCCGGGTAGCACCGACAAGAGCTGGGGTCCCAGCCCACCCAAGGCGTTTTGCGCGGCCTTCAGTTCGTCGACCGCACGGCCGAGTGCGTCGACACGCTGTTGGCCCGCTCTGGCTTCGTCGAGCGCCGCGGCGGATGCTGCGACCGAGCCGCCGACCGAAAGAAGCGTGCCCGAAGCGACGACGACGACCAGAAACGCCGCGATCGCTGCAGCGCGGCCGATCCGGCGCGCCGGCGCACTCATCGCAGCGCTGCGCGTCGCATCGACCAGAATCGGGAGCATTGCGACAACGAGGCCGACCACGCGGGCCGTCGGCGCGCCCGAGTCGACTATCCACCACGGGAACGTCACGGCGACGATGGTCATCTTCGTGAGGTCGCCGAGATTCCGCCTTCTGTTGACGACTGCTGTGGCGACACCGACCAGCGCGAGAACCGGATGACCCGCAACCGCGAGTGTCGCGACGGCGAACCATGCGACGCTCGCAGGAGCAGCTACCGCTCCCGCGAGGCTCACCAAGGCACCGCACAAGCCGATCCACAAGGCGTCGGTCGGCGAGAGACCCCTGCTCGACGCGAATCCCGCCGACACAGCTCCCGACAGCAGCGCGATCGCCGGTGTCGCCCACCAAGTCGACGCTCTCGGAGGCGGCGCAGGAAGCGGTTCGGCTGCCTCAGGAGCTTCGTGTGTGGTATTGCCCGGTGCGGTGGAGGGGAGAGTGATGAGCCGCGGTCGCTTCCAGAGCAGCGCCGGCAGCATCGGTGGGTACTCCACGAAGCAACGGCGCCACAGCCGTCTCGGCTCCATCGCGAGCCTGAACAACCATTCGAGGCCCATCGCCTGCATTGCGACGGGAGCGCGAGGCACATCACCGGAGAGGAACCCGAATGCTGCGCCGACTCCGATGAGCACGACGTCGTCGAGTTGCTCGCGTGCCCGCCGCGCCCAAATCTCCTGGCGGGGCGCCCCGAGGGCTACCCACACAACGTCGGCGCCGCTCGCGCGAATGCGCTCGAACAACGCTGCGTCCTCCTGTGGCGTGGGCTCCCTGAACGGCGGCGACTCGGTCCCTACGCAACGGAAACCGGGATACCGGGCCGCGAGGCGGTCCGCGACCTTTCGTGCGACCCCTTCCTCACCGCCGACAAAGTAGTGCGCAACTCCTCGCTCGACACCCTGTTCCGCTACGCCGTCGACCAGCGACGTTCCGTCGACCCGTTCGGTCCAGGTCGCTCCGGCCCGCCGAGCCGACCACACGAGCGGCATCCCGTCGGGCAACACCAGTTCGGCGTCGGAGTAGGCCTTCGACAAGGCGGCGTCGCCGCGACGAAGAGTCAGCCCGTGTACGTTCGCCACTCCCACCTGAGCGGTGCCCGGTCGGGCGATCAACGTGAGCACCCGATCGATCGCGTCGCGATAGCCCAGCGCGTCGATCTCTAGCCCGAGCAGCTCGACGCGTGCATGCAAACCCCCGGCGACCTCGACCTGTACTCGTTCACCCGCGGCACGACCGACCGCCCACCCTCCAAGAACGATCGCAGCCAACAACGGCGGCGACCATGAATCGGCGACCAGGTAGCCGATGACCACGGCAAGCGGGGTGGCGACTCGCAGCGCCCGGCCGCGCCTACCGGCCGGTGGGAGTGTCAGCCGAACCGAAGCGAACACTGCGGCGATCACGATCCCCGCGCCGACCACACCGACCGCACCAACGACCGACAGGCCGACCGTGGGCATGCCGACATCGGCGCCCGACCCGAACCATGCCGACTCGCCCAGCTCGATCAAGAGGCTGCGACCATCGCCGACATTTGAAACAGCTCCGGCCGACCCGAGCGATGCCAGGGCCGAAGCGGCGACCATCACGGCTCCCACGCATGCGGTTCGAATGCGCGTGCTCGACCACAAGATCGTCGCGACGACGACCGGTATCAGCAGGTAGGTCGCCTCTGGCGCCCATGATCCGAGGTAGGCGGCGGCGCCCACCGCAGCACAGGCGATCGCCATGTGGTCGACAGAGCGCACGAGAAGCAGGGTCGACGCCACGAGCCCGAGGGCCAGGTAACCACTCTCACCGGTCGAGTGACCGTATGCGAGCCATAGGGCACCGGCGACGATGACGACCGGTGGAAGCAACCGTCCGCCCACGTCCACAGTGCGAACGCCGGCAGCCAACGCGATCGACCAGGCGACCGGCAATCCGAGAGCCGCCCAGGAGAGAGGCGAAGCGATGACACCGAGCACCGCGGCGGCGAGCGCGACCGCGGCAGCGCCGAACGCATACGAATGAGATCGAAGGCTCACAGGGTCACGATCGGCTGAGACTCCAGTCGCTTGAGGCAACTGATGAAGCATCGAAACGGCAGGAGCTGCGGCCATGATTCGGGCGAACCATGAAAAATCAGGCGTGCGAAAAAGACCTGACGAGTGTCTAAAGATCAAGCTCTGCGGTGCCGATCTCCGCAACATGCGAAACCTGCTGCTCCTCGCCGCCGCTGCCCTGATGCTCACCGCAACACCGGCCTCTGCCCAAGACCCGTATGAACCCGAACCGGTCGACCCCTCCGTCCGCGCGACGGCGTCGTTCTGGTGCGACGCGAACGCAAACGGAGTGCGCGACTCGGGCGAGAAGCCTCTCGCCGGACTCACCGCCTACCTGTTCGATACGGCCGGAAACCCCGTACCCAACCCCACCAACCCCGCAGCTCCATTCACGACGACAACCGATGGGAACGGCACGGCCACCTTCAGCGGTATGGCCGAGGGAAGCTATCGCATTGCGCTCATCGTCGGAGACACTTGTCAGCAGGTCTCGGGATCGGCTCCGGGGCTCGACTTCCCCGCGGGCGTCGATGTGAACAACGTGTTCGTCCTCGGCGTGACAGCGTCACGCAACTCGACCGACGTTGCACAAGGCGCCGTCGTGCCCGCCTCTGCTGGCGCGGGGAACGGAACCGGCGACGGCGGCCCGAGCGGCCCACTCGCCTTCACCGGCTCGAGCCCCGAGCTACTCCTCACGCTCGCGGCGCTCGCGTTAGCCGCCGGTGTCACCGTGCTCGGCCTCGGTCGACGCAGCGCCCATCCCGCCGGCGACGACTGAGCGCCGACGGGCCGCCACCCAGATCTCTGAAACATCCATGGAGGGAATAGAAGCAATGAGTCCCACGCGAGTCCTCGTCGCCGGTGGCGGCGGTTTCATCGGCGGTCACCTGACCAAGGCACTCCTCGAACGGGGTGCTGACGTGGTCGCCGCCGACATCAAGCCGCTCGATCGGTGGTACCAAGTGCACGACCTCGCAGAGAGCAAGGTGCTCGACCTGTCTCGTCGTGAGCACGCGTTCGACGTGATCGAAGGCGTCGACGAGGTGTTCAACCTCGCCGCCGATATGGGGGGCATGGGGTTCATCGAGAACAACAAGGCCGCCTGCATGCTCTCGGTGCTCATCAACACCCATCTGCTCGAAGCCTCCGTCGCCCACGAGCTCAAGCGGTACTTCTTCGCATCGTCCGCGTGCGTCTATGCCGCCGGTCACCAAGAGACCCCAGAGCTCACGCCGCTGCGCGAATCCGACGCCTACCCGGCCGACCCCGAGGACGGCTACGGATGGGAGAAGCTGTTCTCGGAGCGTATGTGTCGACACTTCCGCGAAGATTTCGGCCTCGAGACCCGGGTCGGTCGCTACCACAACGTGTACGGGCCCAACGGTACGTTCGAGGGCGGGCGTGAGAAGGCGCCTGCCGCCATCTCACGCAAGGTCGCCGAGTCGGTCGTCTACGGCGTCGACGAGATCGAGATCTGGGGCGACGGCGAGCAGACCCGCAGCTTCATGTACATCGACGACTGCGTCGAGGGCACGCTACGCCTCATGTACTCCGACGCGACCGAGCCGATCAACATCGGCAGCGATCGGATGGTGTCGATCAACGAGCTCGTGTCGATGACCGAAGCGATCGCCGGCGTCGAGCTCGAACGCGTCCACGACCTCGATGCTCCACAGGGCGTTCGGGGCCGCAACAGCGACAACACGCTGATCATGGAACGCCTCGGGTGGGCTCCTTCGATCTCACTCGAGGACGGCATGCAGGCCACATACCGGTGGATCCTCGGCCAATTGCGCTCACGGCTCGACGACGAGTCGGCCGAGTCGGTACTCGCGGCGACGATCCCGCCGTCGCTCGGCGACCCGCCGGAGCAATCCGCTGAGTCTCCTGACACCCGTGCCTCCCCGCGGCTAGTTCGAGTTCAGGATGTCGATGAGCTGACGTAGCCGGGCGTGTGAAGCGCGGTCGAAATGCAGCGTGAGGCGGGCCAGGTCGACGACATCGCGGTCCTCTAGCTCGGCTCGGCTCGCCTCGGTGCGCTCGATCGCTCCCTGGGCGACGATGTCGCCGAACTCGGCGTTCAGCGAGGCGAGCAGGTCGTCGGAAGGCTGGCGTCTCATGCGGAGCACCAGCCTCTGTCCGACGTAGCGCGACGAGTGGTAGTTCTCGTAGAACCTGCAGATCTCCTCGGTCGCCTCCTCGACGTCGGAGGTGATCTTCACCAACGACAGATCGTGGGCGGAGATCAGGCCCTCGTCTTGTAGCTCGCGCTGAACGAACTCTCGCCAGTTGTGCCAATAGGTGCTGCCCTCGGGTTCGAGCATCACCACCGGCACCAGCTCGCTCTTGCCGGTCTGCATCAGCGTCAGGAGCTCGAACGCCTCGTCCATCGTGCCGAAACCGCCGGGAAGCAGCGTGAAAGCGGCGGACTCCTTCATGAATGTCAGCTTCCGGGTGAAGAAGTAGCGGAAGTTGATGAGCTTCGGGTCGTCGGCGATGAACTCGTTCGCGTTCGCCTCGAACGGCAGCCGGATGTTGATGCCGAACGAGTTCTCCGAGCCGGCCCCCTCGAGCCCCGCAGCCATGATTCCTGGTCCGGCGCCGGTCATGACCATCCAGTCGCGCGCCGCCATCGCTGCGCCGAAGTCGCGCGCTGCCCGATAGCCGGGATCCTCAACCTCTATCCTCGCCGAACCGAAGATCGTCGCCTTTGGTATGTCGCGGTATGGGGCGAACACGTGGAACGCGTATCGGAGCTCCTTCAATGCAGCGTTGACCAGCTTGCGATCGCCGCGACCGACGTCCTCGAAGCCCATGCGCAACGCCGAGACGATCATCTCGAACAGCTGATCGCGGTCCTCGTCGATCTTGGCCTCGTCGAGCAGTCCAGCGATCGCATCGTCGAGTTCACCGCGTCCCGTGCGATAGCGCGATCGTCGCTCAGCCACCGATCGTCACCTCGGTGCCGGGCTCTCGCGAGGCAGCGGTCGCCCCTCCGTCGAGGTGCTCGTACAACGTCGAGCGTTGCCGGAGCGTCCGGCCGATCGACGCGACCAGCTGTTCGAAGTCGGCCCGTTCGACGCCTTCGCCGTGCTCAGCGCCGGCCGCTCGACTGATGTTCTCGTTCATGAGAGTTCCTCCCAGGTCGTTCACACCAGCACGTAGCAGCTGGCGGACGCCGGCGAAGCCGATCTTGACCCAAGACGCCTGGATGTTGTCGATGAGGCCGTCGTAGACGATGCGGGCGACCGAGTGCACGAGGAGTGTCTCTCGGAACGTCGGGCCTCGCCGAGCTCTTCGTTGCAGGTAGATCGGCGACGCCATGTGCACGAAGGGCAACCCGACGAATTCGGTGAAACCGCCGGTCTCCTTTTGAAGCTCGCGCGTCGCGATGAAGTGGCGCGCCCAGTGGATCGGCTGCTCGATCGATCCGAACATCATCGTCACGTTCGAACGAAGTCCTACGCCGTGGGCTGTGTGGTGCGCCTCGAGCCACTCGTCGGTGGTGATCTTGTCGGGACACAGAACGGCTCGGACCTCGTCGTCGAGGATCTCTGCAGCGGTGCCCGGCAGCGACTTCAGCCCTGCGTCCGCGAGGCGGCGGAGGTAGGAGTCGAGAGGTTCGCTAAGCCGTCGAGCTCCTTCGGTCACCTCGAGCGCAGTGAACCCGTGCACGTGCATCCCCGCAATGGCCCTGGTGACAGCTCTCGTTATGTGGATGTAGGTCTCGCCGGTGAACTCGGGGTGAATGCCGCCCTGGAGGCAGACTTCGGTCGCTCCGCCTGCCGCGGCTTGTCGAGCGCGCTCGACGATCTCTTCGGTCGTCAACAGGTATGGCGTTCCGCGGAGGTTCAGAGAAAGCGGACCCTTCGAGAACCCACAGAAACGGCACTTGTAGGTGCAGACGTTGGTGTAGTTGATGTTGCGATTGGCCACCCACGTCACGGCATCGCCCACACGGTCGGCGCGTAGCTGGTCGGCGAACTCGGCGACGGCGACGACCTCGGAGCCCCTAGCCGCGAACAAAGCGCAGATCTCGTCCTCACCCAGTTCTTGGCCCGCCGACGCTCCTGCGAGCACCTCGTCGATTCTGCCGCAGCGACGCCCTGGCCCGGAGAGTATGACCGGTGGCTCGACGCTCGATCCCGAGTACCACTGCGTCGAAGCGTCGCCGACGACCATCACCTCGGCGCCATCGGCGACCTTTGCATTCTCCATCGTCCGCTCGGGGAAGACGGCTCCCGGATCGTCACGCCCGAGGTGCTCGGCATCGCTGCGGTCGAGGACAGAAAAGTGCAACGCTTCGTCGAGCCACCGGCCCGGATCGCCCGCGAACTCCGGGTACACGGTGAGCCTCGGCGCGAGCGAGAACCCGAGCGACTCGGTCACGGCGCGCAACCGATCGAGGGCCGGCCAGGGGCGTTCGGGGTTGACGTGATCGTCGGTGACGGGCGAAACGCCGCCCCAGTCGTCGATACCGGCCGACAGCAGGTCGCCGAAGTCATCGGAGAGGTTCGGTGGTGCTTGGAGGTGCACGTCGTCGGGCAGGATCAGCCGAGCGAGAGCAATCGCCTCGAGGAAGACCTCGTGCGGACAGGCCGGCTCGTTCTGCATGCCGGTGCCGGGCTTGGGCACGAAATTCTGCACGATCACCTCCTGCACGTGACCGTGGCGGCGGTGGGCGGCTGCGATCGCCTCGAGCGCGTCGATGCGATCGGCTCGTGTCTCACCGATGCCGACGAGAATGCCGGTCGTGAACGGGATCGCCAGACGGCCGGCCGCGTCGAGGGTCTCCAGGCGGCGGGCAGGCTCCTTGTCGGGGGCGCGGTCGTGGGCGCCGAGGTCCGGTCGAAGCGTCTCGACCATCATGCCCTGGGACGGAGCCACGCTGCGCAGCGATGCCAGCTCGTCCTCGTGAAGGGCACCGGCGTTCGCGTGCGGTAGAAGGCCCGTTTCGGCGAGCACCGCCTGTGCCGCGGCCGCCACATAGTCGACGGTGGACGCGTACCCATGCTCGGAAAGCCAGTCGGCGGCTGCTGGATACCGCAGCTCAGGTCGCTCGCCGAGCGTGAACAACGCCTCGTGGCAGCCCGCCGATGCGCCGCTGCGAGCGATGGCGACGACCTCGTCGATGCTCATGTACGGAGCATCGAGTCGGGCCGGAGGCTGGGCGAACGTGCAGTAGCCGCAGCGGTCGCGACAGAGCTTGGTGAGCGGTATGAAGACCTTCGGCGAAAACGTGACCCGGGTGCCGAACAGCCGATCGCGGCGCGTGGCGGCTGCGGCGAGCAGATCCTCGAGCGGCGCATCGAGCTGCGCGGTGTCACTCATCGCCGTTTCTCCCTGGGTCGAAGGTCTCGCCGACGGTATCGCCGGGCCATCGAAGGTATCAGTGGAGTGCCTCGGCCTTGCTTCGCAGGGTCTCGATCAGGTCGTCGAAGGACTTGACGAACGCTGAGACACCCTCGTCTTCGAGCCGACGAGCCACCGCTGCCATGTCGACGCCAACCGCTTCGAGACCGGCGATTACAGCGCGGTCCTGCTCCGGTTCGATGTCGACGGTGCGTGCCACGCTCCCGTGGTCGACGAAAGCCTCGAGGGTCGCGTCCGGGATCGTGTTGACCGTGTCGGGGCCGATGAGCGAATCGACATAGCTGGTGTCGGGGTAATCGGGGTTCTTGGTCGACGTAGACGCCCATAGCGGTCGTTGAACTCGCGCTCCTCGGCCGGCCAGCGATTCCCAACGCGGGCCGCTGAATCGCTCCCGGAACAGAGCGTAGGCGAGCCGCCCCTGTGCGATGGCTGCCCGCCCCTTCAGCGCGAGAGCCTCGTCGGTGCCGATCCGATCGAGCTCACGGTCGACCTCGGTGTCGACCCTGCTGATGAAGAACGAGGCGACGCTCGACACCCGCGAGAGATCTCCGTCGCATCGCTCGAGCCCGCTCAGGTAGGCCTCTATGACCTCGTCGTAGCGTTCGAGCGAGAACAGCAGCGTGACGTTGATGCTCCGTCCCTCCGCGATCATCTGCTCGATAGCTCCGAGCCCGGCCACGGTTCCAGGGATCTTCACGTAGAGATTTGGCGCGTCGATGGCTTCGTGGAGATCGCGAGCAGCGCTGATCGTGCCTTCGGTGTCGCGTGCCAGCGCCGGATCGACTTCGACCGACACGTAGCCGTCCACGCCATCGCTCGTTCGGTACACGGGCTCGAGAACCTCGAGGGCGCCGACGATGT
Source organism: Acidimicrobiales bacterium (assembly GCA_965216815.1). Taxonomy (GTDB): domain Bacteria; phylum Actinomycetota; class Acidimicrobiia; order Acidimicrobiales; family SHLQ01; genus JADFOM01. Next base: position 3,113,572 of record OZ244202.1, read on the forward strand.
CGGTCGTAACCAGATCCCAGTAGGCGGCTTCTATGTCATGCGCTTCTTTGCCATTTTCGCCTGCCCTGATCAGCGAACGGAATTGCTCGTCGTAGTCGTCGCTGCCCGCTATCGCGTTCTGGAATATCGCCGGATTCGAGGTGAGGCCGCGCACCCCCTCATCGACCCACCGCGCGAGCTCGCCCGACGTGATCCATCCCCTCCGCAGGTTGTCTAGCCATGGGCTCTGACCCTGCGTGTCGAACAGTTCATGCAAACGTCCCATGTCGTCTCCTGCGCCGGCCGCGTCAGCTCTCGAGCAACCGTCTGGCTCGCAGCGCAACGTTCTCGGAGTTGATGCCGAGGCGACTCATGACCTCGGCTCCCGGCGCCGATGCGCCGAACCGATCGATACCGATCGCATCGTCGGCATATCGCTCCCATCCCAGAGTGGCCCCCGCCTCCACCGACAGGGTGGGAACGCCAGGTGGCAGGACCTGTTCGCGCGCTCGCACGTCGAGTGATCCGAACAGTTCCCAACACGGCATCGACACGATTCGAGCGCCGATCCCTTCGGTCGCGAGCAGTTCGCCTGCTTCGACACAGACGCTCACCTCGCTTCCGGTACCGATGAGTACGACGTCGGTCGACCCCGGGTCGTGAAACACGTACGCGCCCGAACGGACGTTGTCGTAGGTGGTCGGGCCATCGAGAACAGGAACGTCCTGGCGGGTGAGCACCAGCACCGTGGGTCCCGGTTCGTCGACCGCGATGCGCCAAGCCGCAGCGGTCTCGTTGGCGTCTGCGGGCCGAATGACCCGCAGGTTGGGAACAGCCCGAAGCGACGCAACGTGCTCGACGGGCTGATGGGTCGGGCCGTCCTCGCCGACTCCGACCGAGTCGTGGCTGTACACGAACACGACGTGAGCATTCGACAGAGCGGCGAGCCGAAGAGCCGGGCGCATGTAGTCGCTGAATACGAGGAACGTGCCGCCGACCGGGAGCAGCCCGCCATGGAGGGCAGCGCCGACCATCGTTGCGCCCATCGCGTGCTCTCGAATGCCGAAGAAGATCTGTCGGCCGCCCTCCTCGGTGGTCGACATGACGCCGTGGTCGGCGATCGTCGTACCGGTATTGCCGGTGAGATCGGCGCCGCCGCCGCTGAGCCCCGGCACCACGTCGAGCACTGCATCGATACAGGCAGCGCTCGCCTTGCGAGTAGCGACCGAACCCCCGGTTTCCCAGCTCGGGAGCTTCGTCTCCCAACCGGGAACACCGCGGCCCGCCATAGCTGCGGTGTATTCCTCGGGGTCGATGCCAGACGCGTCGAGCGTCGCTTGCCACGCTTCGCGATTTTCGTGCTGGCGCCGGCCGGCCCGGCGATAGAAATCGAGGACGTCGTCCGGTACGTGGAAGGGCTCGTCGGGAAGTCCCATCACGGCCTTGGTGGCTGCGATCTCCTCGTCGAGCAACGCGTAACCGTGGGCGGCGGGGGAGTCGATCGCGTCGGGCGAAGGCGTCGCGATGTGCGTGCGCAGGACGACCAGCGTCGGCCGGTCGTCGCAAGCGATCGCCTGCTCGAGCGCCCTTTCGAGGGCGTCGAGGTCTTCACCCACGTCGCCGATGTCGAGCACGTTCCATCCGTACGAGCCGAATCGCCCGACCGGGTCGTCCGACAGCGCGAGGTCGGTGGTTCCGTCGATCGTGACTCGGTTGTCGTCGTAGACGGCGACCAGACGAGACAGCCCGAGATGACCTGCAAGGGAGGCGGCCTCGTGACTCACCCCCTCGGACAGGTCGCCGTCGCCACAGATGGCGAAGATCCGATGGTCACACACATCGGCGCCGAAGCGGCTACGCAGGGATTGCTCGGCCATCGCCATGCCGACCGCGTTGGCGAGACCCTGGCCGAGTGGCCCGGTCGTCACCTCGACACCCGCCGTGTGGCCGACCTCGGGGTGGCCGGGCGTCGCCGATCCCCATTGCCTGAACGCCTTGATGTCATCGAGCTCGAGACCGTGCCCGGTCAGGTACAGCATCGAGTAGAGCAGGATCGAGGCGTGGCCCGCGGAGAGAATGAGCCGGTCTCGGTCGTGCCACGAAGGGTCCGAAGCGTCGTAGCGCAGCACGCGCGTGTAGAGCACGTGGGCCAGGGGAGCCAGCGCCATCGCGGTTCCCTGGTGGCCCGAGGCCGCCGCGTGCGGCGCATCCATGCTGAGGCCGCGCACGATGCTGACAGCGCGCCGTTCGAGCTCGGGGTCTGTGTCTGTGGCACTCATGGTCGCTCTCAGTCGATGGGTGGCAGCAGCGTGTAGGGCACGATCGTCGCCTCGCCCATGTCGATGCGGCAGTGGGCTTCGACGGTCCCGTACTCCTCGAACTCCATCTCGGCCCTCACGAGGCGGTAGGTGAACTTACCCGGCTCGACCGCCAGGGGCTGGACATTGCGGGCAATCTGGTCATCGTCGCGCACGAACCGCACCTCGAGGGCTCCCGTCCCCGGCTCGTCGGTCCCGCATCGCACGATGACACAGAGGTGCGGTGACCACACGAGCGGCACCGGCTGAGGGGCAGCAGCGGAGAACTGGATGCCGGTCAGTTCGATGTGTGTGGATGGACCGGGAACCTCGCGCAGCTCGATTCCGTCGACGAACAACGCGGAGAGTATCTGCACGTCAGGAGATCCGGTCGGAGACGAACACCGGCTGACGGTGACGTACCGACGCCAGACCGAGACGCTCGCTGGTCGCGATGAACAGCCAGGCCGGGTCCCATTGACCCCGATCGAGGGAGAACTTCGCCGAGGTGGGCGCTGCGTGGTGGTTGTTGTGCAACCCTTCGCCTGCGGTGAGCAGCGCGAGCCACTGAAGGTTGGTCGCGGAATTGTTGTAGGGCCGCTTGCCGAAGGTGTGAGCGATCGCATTCACCGCCGCCGACAGGTTGATGTACAGCGCAAAGTGGAACAACGAGGCGATGACGGCTACCGGCCAACCGAACACGACGACGAGCAACAGGACCCCCATGCCCAAGCCGACGAGGGCATGATCGAGCAAGTAGCGGTCGAGCTTGGTCTGTGGAAGATCGCGGGCGAACTTCGCGACGTCGGTCGGGTCGTTCGCAACCTTTCGATAGAGCGCGACGTTGGTGAGCTGAACCCGCTTCCACCCGAGGATCGCCGGCGAATGGGGGTCCTGGTCGGTATCGGTGAAAGCGTGATGCTTGCGATGGACGGCCACCCACTGGCGAGGCCGGATGCCGGTGCTCAACCAGAGGATGAACCGGAAGATCGTCTCGAGCACCGGCGAGAGGTTGAGTGCACGGTGCGACAGCGCACGGTGCAGGTAGACGGTCGTGGCCAGGTTTGCCAGCTGCGTGACGACAAAACCCACAAGGAGCCCGACGGCGACGGTGGCCCATACCGATCCCGGATCGAACAGCACGGCTGCGAGTCTACGCCTGGATCCGCAGTTCTGGTCCATGTGCTCCGCGAGCGCGACACCGGAACAAGGGATCGGCAGTAAGATCTGCGCGTGCGTCGCCTGGCCCTGCCGTTGTTCCTCGTCGTCATCGCGCTCGTTGCGGCGGTACTCGCCCGCAACGCCGACGCCGACGCGAAACCGGTCGAGCTATCGATCGCCGAGCCCGCACCGTCGCCGGCAACGCCGGTGCTGTCCGCTCGCCGAGCGCCGAGCCTCGTCGCCGTGCCCGCCGCCGAACAAGCGCTGTCCCAGCAGCTGACGACCTTTGTAGAGACGGTCCCAGGCGAATCGTGTCTGGTCGTGACCCACGACGAACGCACCGTGTTCGAGTATCGGCCGGCTCTCCCGCTCGTCGGGGCATCGACACAGAAGCTGGTCACCGGCATGGTTGCGCTCGACCGACTCGGAGCCGACATGAAGTTCCGAACCGAGGTGCTCGCGACCGAGAGCGCCGACGACGGCATCGTCGAGGGCGACCTTTGGATCGTCGGAGGTGGCGATCCGATAATCGCCACCGACGACTACGTCGGCGCCTACATGGAGCCGCCGATATCGACCGACATCGAGGCACTCGCCGATCAGATCGCGGCTTCAGGGCTCACGACGGTCACCGGAGGGGTCAACGCCGACGAGACTCGCTACGACGCCGAGCGCTATCTGAGCGTGTGGCCCGACAGGTTCATCGAACAGAACCAGACGGGCCCTCTGGGCGCGCTCACGATCAACGATGCGTTCTCGAGCTATCCGGCCGAGAACTTCATCCGTGGTGAAGCGATCGCCGCTGACGACCCCGCGGTCGAAGCGGCTGCGGATTTCGACGACCTGCTCGAGGCGAGAGGAGTCTCGATCGGGGGAGGACAGAGCAACCAGCCTGCTCCTGACGGCCTCACCTCGCTCGGGGCGATCGAGTCACCGCCGCTCGCCGACATCGTCGCCGACATGATCTCGGCGAGCGACAACGCCACGGCCGAGCTGCTGTTGAAGGAGATCGGCCGCACCGCCGATGGTCAGCCCGTAGGCAGCACCAACGGTGGAGTCACGGTCGCACAACAAGTCGTGTCATCGAGCGGGTTGCCGAGCGACGGCGTCGTCATCACCGACGGTTCCGGTCTCTCACCGGAAAATCGCGTGACCTGCGCGTTTCTGGTCGGTCTACTCGAACGGGAAGGAACCGACAGCGATCTGACGGCCGGGCTTCCGGTCGCTGGTGAGTCGGGCACGTTGCGCGATCGGTTCGTCGGCACGCCCATCGAGGGCCGCCTTCGTGCGAAAACCGGCACCCTAAACGACGTCACAGCGTTGGCGGGATTCGTCGACACCGAATCCGGCGACCAGCTCACGTTCGCCTTCATCGTCAACAAGCCCGACCTCAACCTCGAGGCCCTGGCCCTTCAGAACACCCTCATCGAGACGCTGTCGGCATACCCCTCGGGGGTCGACATGCAGGCCATCGGACCGCTGTAGAGAACGCGATGTCGGAACAACTGCCGATGTTCCCGCTCGGCACAACCGTGTTTCCCGGTGCTGTCGCACCTCTCCACGTATTCGAGGGCCGCTACCGGGCACTCGTCGAGACCTGCCTTCGCGACTCGGCGACGTTCGGCATCGTGCTGATTCGGCGGGGAAGCGAGGTCGGTGGGGGCGACGAACGATTCGAGGTCGGCACTCGCTGCCGCATTGCCGAGTCACACCGGTTCGACGACGGGCGGTTCGCCGTACTCGCCGAGGGTGTCGAACGAATCGGCATCGACGGATGGCTCGAGGACGACCCGTACCCGCTGGCGAGTGTGCGACCGATTTCCGACGCCGGCAACGTCTCGACCGATGTGGTTTCCGGGGTCGAAAAGCAGCTCCGCCGATCGCTTGCGTTGGCGGCCGAGCTCGGCCGTTCCGCCGCGCCGGCAACCCTGCAGTTGCCCTCCGAGCCCGGGGACGCCATCGACCTGATGGCGGCAGCCGCGCCGATTTTGCCCCTCGACGCGCAGCTGCTTCTCGAAACCGCGGACCTCGGACGCCGAGCTGCAAAGCTGAGCGAATTGCTCGCCGATTCGATCGAGACCTTCCGCCTCGAGCTACAACTCGAATAGGGTGGCCGCGTCGACTAGTTTCGGCGCCGATCACCGACCCGAGGTAGGCCGTGGCAAACGATTCCAAATCGGATTTCTCCGATATCCCCCAACTGGTCAGGGACTACGCCACCCAAGAGCTCGTCGACCCTCTCAAGTCGCTCGGACGCTATCTGGGGTTCGGACTGTCGGGCGCCCTGGCGATCGGCATGGGGCTGTTGATGCTCGGTTTCGCGGGCCTGCGAGCCATGCAGGTGGAAGCAGCCGACACCTTCGACGGGAACTGGTCGGTCGTGCCCTACATCATCGTCAGTGTCGTCGGCATCATCGTGCTCGCGATCATCGGCTCACGAATCAAGAAAGGTCTCGACGAATGAGCGACGACTCGACCTCGAAAATCACGCGCGACGACCTCGAGAACCGGTTTCGCGAGGTGAAGTCCGACATCGACGAACGCACCGACGATGCAAAGTCGAAGGCGGTTCCGGTAGCGATCGCCGGCGGCATCCTCTTCGTGATCCTGGTGTATCTGATCGGAAAGCGCGTCGGGAAGAAGCGCTCCTCCGTCGTCGAGATTCGCCGCATCTGATGAAGCTCGTCTCGAAGAGCATGGTGCGCCGCTACCTACGCATGAACGCGATCCAGCGTGGTGTACTCGGACGTTCCAAACCCTGGCTGGCCATCCTCGGTGCAGGCATGGTGTTGCGCGGCGTCGGCAAAGTCACCAAGTCCGGCGATGCGCCGGTGTTGTTCTCCGAGGACCTGTCGCTGGGCGGCACCTTCGAGATCGTCCACGTTCCGCCGTCGCCGACCCGTCGCCAGCGCCGCCGCGCTGCGCGTGCGGAGCGGCGGTCGCGGCGTGTGCGATGATCGAACGTTGAGCGATCGCCCGAAGGGCGCGTTCGCAGTCGGTGAAATGGTGTTGCTCATCGACAAGAAGAACCGTCGCTACCTCTTCGAGCTCGAGGCCGATGGCGAGTTCCACTCACACGCCGGAGTGCTCGGCCACGCCGCGATCATCGGCGGCGCCGAGGGCGCGATGTACACGTCGAGCCGTGGCGCGAGCTTTCTGGCGCTGCGCCCAACGTTGAGCGAGTACATCCTCAAGATGCCGCGCGGAGCTCAGGTCATATATCCGAAGGATCTGGGTCCGATGCTTCTGCTGGCCGACATCGCACCCGGCATGCGTGTGCTCGAATCGGGGATCGGATCGGGTGCATTGTCGATGACGATGCTGCGCGCCGGCGCCGACATCGTCGGCTACGAGCTGCGCGAGGACTTCGCCGACCGGGCGAAGAACAACGTGCGTCGCCTTCTCGGCGAGGAAGCGCTCGCGCGGTATCGCATAGAAATCCGAGACATCTACGAAGGCATCGACGCCACAGAACAATTCGATCGGGTACTACTCGATCTTCCCGAGCCGTGGCGGGCGATCGAACACGTCCGACCGGCGCTGCGCTCGGGCGGAATCGTCGTCGCTTACACCCCTTCGGTGACCCAAGTCGTGAAGCTGCGCGAGGTCCTGCCGTCGCACGGATTCGGCCTCGAGAACACCGTCGAGGTGCTCAACCGCGGCTGGCACGTCGAGGGCCAGGCGGTCCGTCCTGACCATCGCATGGTCGCACACACCGGCTTCTTGACCTCCGCCCGCCGCCTCGCCGACTGAGCGCGAGCAGTCATCCGGCAACGCGGGGTGTCAGGCTCATTCGCGCGAGCAATCGACCGGCTTCGCCGGCGATTGCGATCAAATGCACACTCTGCGTATGACAGCCCCGCGCGGGCTCGGGACGATCCGACGAAGTCGGAACTCCAAGCTGCCCGAAGGGCAGCCACGAACTAGCAGCGAAGATCAGACCTCGATGAAGATGCATTCGCCGGGGCATTCCTCGGCGGATTCGATGACGGCTTCTTCCTGGCCAGCGGGAATGGCGGCCAGGCCCTCGGGCCCGCCTGGATCCGAAAAGATCTTGTCGCCTTCCTTGACGTACGCGAGCCCGTCGTCGAGCAGCGTGAACACGTCTGGTGCGATCTCTTCGCAGAGCCCGTCACCGGTGCAGAGGTCCTGATCGATCCAGACCTTCATGTCGTTTGCGCCTCACCATCGTCTCGTGTGGCCCGAGTGTTCCGTCGAGCGGTGCATATTCTATCCGGCTACGCCGAATTGCCACGGACCCTACCGGAGAAACTCTCGGCTTGTACGTCACGTGACGAATGTCCCATCGGAACTAGGTCCTCGGGATCAAGGTCCACCGGTGCCGATTTCCAAGACTGCGGCCGATGCAGATTTGTTCTTACCCGCCCGTCGCCGTTACCGTCGAGCCGCTTCAGAACATTCAATAGCTGTCAATAAATCCGAGGGAATTCCGTGTTGTCCTCTTCACCGAAGTCTCGCGCGCTGGTAGTCATCGTCGCTTTGACCGTGATTGCGGCCGTCATACAGGCCCCGACCGGGTACGCGTCTGCAACACCTGACGGCGACGGATGCACCATCGGCGACACGTTCGTGGAAACAGCGGCCGCTCAGCTCGAATGTGAAGCCCTCCTCGTCCTCTTCCACGCGACCGGTGGACCGGAATGGTCAGAAAGCGAGAGTTGGGCCATCGCCTCCGACCCCTGCACGTGGCATGGCATCGTTTGCGATGCCGATGGCGTCGCAGCCCTCACGTTGCCTTCCAACAATCTGGCGGGGTCGATTCCGTCCGAGCTCGCCAACCTCACCAACCTCGAGACCCTCGACCTGAGGGACAACAGGCTGTCGGGGCCGATCCCGCCCGAGCTCGCCAACCTCACCAACCTCGTCACACTCGACCTGGGATTCAACAGGCTGTCGGGGCCGATCCCGCCCGAGCTCGGCAACCTCACCAACCTCGTCACACTCGACCTGCTGGCCACCGGGCTGTCGGGGTCGATTCCGCCCGAGCTCGGCAACCTCACCAACCTCGAGACCCTCGATCTGGGATACAGCAGCTACTCGGGGTCGGTTCCGTCCGAGCTCGGCAACCTCACCAACCTCGTGTCGCTCCATCTCGCCGGCAATCTTCTGACAGGCTCGATTCCGTCCGAGCTCGGCAACCTCACCAACCTCACAACCGTGTCGGTCATCTTCAACGGTCTTTCGGGGCCGATTCCGCCCGAGCTCGGCAACCTCACCAACCTCGAGCGCATGAACCTGAGCCTCAATGAGCTTTCGGGGCCAATTCCGCCCGAGCTCGGCAACCTCACCAACGTCACCAACCTGAGCCTCTACTTCAATGAGCTTTCGGGGCCGATCCCGCCCGAGCTCGGCAACCTCACCAACGTCGAGCGTGTGGACCTGAGCGACAATCAGTTGTCGGGACCCATTCCCGGGCGGCTCGGCAAACTCACCAACCTCAAGGGCCTCGAGCTGAGCCAGAACCAGTTGTCGGGACCCATTCCCGGGCGGCTCGGCAAACTCACCAACCTCAAGGGCCTCGGGCTGAATCGCAATCAGTTGTCGGGACCCATTCCCGGGCGGCTCGGCAAACTCACCAACCTCGTCACACTCGACCTGGGATTCAACAGGCTGTCGGGACCCATTCCCGGGCGGCTCGGCAAACTCACCAACCTCGAGACCCTCTATCTGAGCCAGAACCAGTTGTCGGGACCCATTCCTGCCAGTTTCGGCAACCTCACAGCGCTCACGACGCTCTGGCTCGATGACAATCAACTGTCGGGCGAGCTATCAGCAGCGATGGCCGGGATCATGGCGAACGTGCCCGAAGACAGTCTCGATCGTCTGGTGCGTCTCACGCCGAACGGATGCTTCTCTGCCGACGACGCTGCCGTGGTCGCGTGGCTCGAGCTGGTCGAACCGGGCTGGGACGGCTTCTGCTGATGGCGGCGAGTGGCCTGACGCGCTTGAGCCGTGAGGCCGAAGCCCGTGACGACTTGATTCGAGTGCTCAGGTTGACCGCGATGCCTTGATCGGGCGGCGCCGGTGCCGACGCGCAGGGTAGTAGGGTGCGCGCGGCACCTGCGAAGCACGAGGAGGAGCAGGGCGTGACCACAGATCGTCGGGCAGACGACCAGGAGCCGAGCGAGACGGTCGCGGAGCTCGAACAAGAGCTCGCCGTGCTGCGGGGCCGGTTGCCCGAAGCGGCCAAACGCATTCGTACCCTCGAGGAACGGTTGCTAGAGGCGAAGGGAAAGCTGGCTCAGGCTGCCGCTCAGAACGAGCGGCTCGCAACGACGCTCAGCGACGCTCGCGATCACATCGCAGGGTTGCGCGACGAGGTGGAGAAGCTCACCCAGCCACCACATTCGTATGGAACAGTCGTCGGGGTCAACGACGACGACGAGACGATCGACGTTCGCTCAGCGGGCCGAAAACTCAGGGTTTCCGTTCATCCCGAGTGCGTCGACCGCATCGAGGTCGGCCACGAGGTCGCGCTCAACGAGGCATCGTCGGTGGTCCTGGCCCGCACAGGCGAGCGCAATGGAGAGGTCGTCTCGGTCGTGGACGTGCTGGCTGACGAACGACGGGTGATAGTGGCCGCCCGGGCCGACGAGTCGCGCGTGTGTGCTCTCGCCGAACACATCGACGAGAGCGTGCTCCGCAGCGGCGACGCCGTGCTCATGGATCCGCAGTCGGGCATGGTCATCGAGTATCTGCCGCAGTCGGAGGTCGAGGACCTTCTGCTCGAAGAGGTGCCCGACGTCTCGTACTCCGATATCGGCGGACTCGACGAACAGATCGAAAAGATCATCGAGACCTTCGAGCTGCCGTATCTCCACCCCGAGCTCTTCGCGAAATTCCGCCTGTCGCCGCCGAAGGGCGTGCTCTTGTTCGGTCCGCCCGGCTGCGGCAAGACAATGATCGCCAAGGCAGTCGCGAACTCGCTGGCTCGTCGGGCGGCCGAGCGTGGCGATCAGGGCAACGCCAAGAGCTACTTCATCAACATCAAGGGCCCCGAACTGCTCAACAAGTATGTCGGGGAAACCGAGCGCCACATTCGACGCATATTCGAGCGAGCTCGACAGAAGGCCTCCGAAGGGTTCCCTGTCGTCATCTTCTTCGACGAGATGGAAGCGATGTTCCGCGTGCGCGGATCGGGCATCAGCTCCGACGTCAACTCGACGATCGTCCCTCAGCTTCTCGCGGAGATCGATGGCGTCGAACAGCTCAGCAACGTCATCGTCATCGGTGCGTCGAACCGCGAGGATCTGATCGATCCGGCCATCCTGCGTCCGGGTCGCCTCGACGTGAAGATCCGCATCAACCGCCCGGGCGCGCCCGAGGCCGAGTCGATCTTCGGTCGCTATCTCGACACTTCGATACCTCTCGATCCCACCGAGGTCGAGAGCCTCGGTGGTGGCGACGAGCACAAGACCGTGCTGGCGATGATCGAGCAGACGGTCGAGGAGATGTACACCGAGAACGATCGCAATGCCTTTCTCGAGGTCCAATACGAGCGCGGCGACCGTCAGGTGTTGTATTTCAAGGACTTCGCGTCGGGAGCGATGATCGAACACATCGTCCGACGGGCAAAGAAGAATGCGGTCAAGCGCAGCCTCGCCGGCGATCGTCTGGGCCTCCGCCTCGAAGACCTCACTACGGCGATACGCGCCGAGTTCGGCGAGAACGAGGAGCTGCCGAACGCCGGCAACTCCGATGACTGGGCAAAGATCCAGGGCCAGCGCGGCGACCGCATAACTTTCATTCGCACTCTCATCGACGAAGGCGAAGCCGGAGGACGTTCGGTCGAAAAGGTGCAGACCGGACAGTATCTCTGACATGGCCGATTCGATCTGTTGCCAGCGCGGGTTGCGACGGTGATCTACGGCCTCGAGACCGAGTACGGGATCGTGCATCGTGGTCCCAACGAGGCGAATCCGATCACCGCGTCGTCGCTGCTGATCAACGCTTACCTGGCCCACCTCACTACACAAGCCGATGTGCCACCGGTTGGCTGGGACTTCGAGGACGAGTCGCCGGCGATCGATGCGCGCGGAGCCGCCGACGTCGACGCGATGCCCCCCGAGATCGAAACGCACCTCGTCAACGCGGTGCTCACCAACGGCGCGCGCTACTACGTCGATCATGCCCACCCCGAGGTCTCCACGCCCGAGTGCGCCGATCCACTCGAAGCCGTGCTCTACGACCGCGCCGGCGAGCTGATAGTCACAGAATCGCTCGTCGCGTCGCGCTCTCTGCTCGGCGCCGACGAAGAGCTGATTGCCCACAAGAACAACAGCGACGGCAAGGGCAACACCTACGGCTGTCACGAGAACTACTTGATGTCGCGCTCGACGCCGTTCGGGCGCATCGTGCCCCACGCCATCGCACATTTCATCACTCGCCAGATCTTCACCGGCTCGGGCAAGATCGGCGCCGAGGCGCACGGCCGCGTCGCGGCCGCTGCGCCCTTCCAGATAACTCAGCGCGCCGACTTCTTCGAAGAACAGGTCGGACTCGAGACAACGCTGAAGAGACCGATCGTCAATACGCGCGACGAGCCCCACGCCGACCCACAGCGGTTCCGCAGACTGCACGTCATCGCCGGTGATGCCAACCTGTGCCAGGTCGCGACCTTCCTCAAGGTGGCTACTACCGGTTGGGTTCTCACGCTCGTCGAAGCCGATGTCCTCCGCAGCGAATTCCAGTTCGCCGACCCGGTCGCGACGATGCGGGAAGTGAGCGCCGATCTGACGATGCGCGAGCCGCTCGAGCTCGCCGACGGCACGACGGTCTCGGCGCTCGACGTCCAGTGGACGTACTACGAGGAGGCCCGCAAATTCGCGGACGAGTACGGAGCCGAGACGATCGGTGTCTCGGGCGGCCTGGCGCTCGACCGCTGGGAGCAGGTGCTCGGAGACCTCGAAGCGGATCCCTCCCGGCTCGCCGGGCAGCTCGATTGGGTCACGAAGTTCGAGCTCCTCGACTCGTATCGGTCTCGCAACGACCTCGAATGGGATCACCCCCGGCTCGAGGCGGTCGCTCTCCAATACCACGACATGCGACCCGAGAAGTCATTGTTCACCAGGCTCCACAGCGAGGTGCTCGTCGACGAAGCGGATGCGCAGCGAGCCATGCACGAGCCGCCACCGAATACGCGGGCGTACTTCAGGGGCGAGTGTCTCCGCCGCTGGCCGGAGAGCATCGTCGCCGCCAACTGGGACTCACTGGTGTTCGACGTCGGCACCGATCCGCTCCAGCGAGTGCCCATGATGGACCCCCACCGGGGTACTCGTGAGCTCATCGGCGAGCTCCTCGACGAATCACCCGACCCCGCAACGCTCCTGGACCGCCTCGCTCATTAGCTGCACCCGACCGCGAACCAACCGGTGTCAGCGGTGGGGGCGTTGGAACTAGCAGCAAGTGCGCAAGCAACCGTCCGGCTCCGCCGGCGGTTGCGTTCAGATGAACATTCTGCGTATGAGGGACCGAAGGTCCCGAACTAGCAGCAAGTGCGCAAGCAACCGTCCGGCTCCGCCGGCGGTTGCGTTCAGATGGACATTCTGCGTATGAGGGACCGAAGGTCCCGAACTAGCAGCAATTAGCGGATACGCTCGATCTCGAACAAAGGAGGCGCAATGCCAGACCGGGAGCAGGTGCAGCGGCCGGGCACCCGCCGCGAGGAAGAGCAGACCGAGACGACCGACGAGGCGTCGTCTGCCGACACAAAGTCCGAGCAGGACGAGGAGCTCGACGATCTTCTCGACGAGATCGACGAAGTGCTCGAGACCAACGCCGAGGAATTCGTGAAGAGCTACATCCAAAAGGGTGGCCAGTGAGCCACGTCTCACTACCTCGGTTCGCCCCCGACGACGACCCTGGCCCAGATTTTGTCGGGCTCGCTCGCCGGGCCGGTCTCGGCACCCCTGAGCTTCCGCTCAACTTCGACGACGTGTTCACGCCCACACACGCAACCACGGTACTCGGCCTTCGCTACGCGGGCGGTGTCGTCATCGCCGGAGACCGTCGTGCCACCGCCGGCAACCTCATCTCGCATCGCCGGATCGAAAAGGTGTTTCCGGCCGACCGCCACTCCGCCGTCGCCATCGCCGGTGCAGCGGGGCCCGCGTCGGAAATGGTCCGGCTGTTCCAGCTCCAGCTCGAGCACTACGAGAAGGTCGAGGGTCGCGCGTTGAGCCTCGACGGCAAGGCGAATCAGCTGGCGCAAATGCTTCGCCAGAACCTTCCCGCGGCGATGCAGGGGCTCGCTGTAGTACCGATCTTCGCCGGCTACGACCACAAACGTGAGCTGGGTCGGCTGTTCCGCTACGACGTGACCGGCGGCCGCTACGAAGAGGAGAACCACGTCGAATCAGGGTCAGGCTCGCTGCATGCATCGACCGTCCTCAAGCTGATGTTTCATCCCAACATGAGCGCTGAGGAAGCCATCGACCTGGTCATCGAGGCGCTGTTTCAGGCCGCCGACGAGGACTCCGCAACCGGCGGCCCCGACCTGGTGCGCGGCATCTTTCCGATCATCGCGACCATCGACGCCGACGGCTTCACGGAAGTCCACGAGGACGACATCCGCGCGCGCACCGAAGCGTTCATCGATCGACTCGAGTCCGAGAGGGAGCGGCAATGAGCATGATGGGGTGGGCCCCACCGGGTCAGGTGATGGCCGACAAGGCCGACTTCGCCCGCAAGGGCATCGCACGGGGCCGGTCACTCATCGCTAGCACCTGCACCGAGGGAGTGGTGATCGTCGCGGAGAACCCATCGACGTCGCTCCGCAAGATCGGTGAGATACACGACCGCATCGCCTTCGCGGGCGTCGGCAAGTACAACGAATTCGACCAGCTTCGCATCGCCGGCATCCGCCATGCCGATCTCAAGGGATACTCGTTCAGCCGCGAAGACGTCGATGGTCGCAGCCTCGCAAACCAGTACGCACAGATGCTCGGTCAGGTCTTCACGCACGAACCCAAACCGCTCGAGGTCGAGATCCTCGTGGCGGAGCTGTCGATCGTCGACGACTCCCCGCAGCTGTTTCACATCCTCTACGACGGCACGGTGATGGACGAGTCGCGTTATGTCGTGCTCGGAGGCGCCGACGAAGACCTCGCAGCCGCGCTCGATGCGGACTGGTCCGAATCGATGGACGTCGCTCAAGCCGTGACCCTGCTCGCAGAGACGTTGGCCGGGGAGGAACGCACACTCGATGCTCCCGACCTCGAGGTAGCGGTGTTGTCAGCGGCAAACGGTCGCCGGGCCTTTCGACGCGTCGCCGACGAAGAGACAGCGACGATGCTCGCGACATGAGGCCGACACCTGTCGGACCGCTCCACAGCGACTACTGGCGCTGATACCTGGTGGACCGGCGCATCTTCGGCATCGAGAACGAGTACGGCGTCACATGCACCCTCGAGGGACAACGCCGTCTCAGCCCCGACGAGGTCGCGAGGTATCTGTTTCGTCGAGTGGTCAGCTGGGGACGAAGCTCAAACGTGTTCCTCGCGAATGGTGCTCGGCTCTATCTCGATGTCGGATCGCACCCCGAATACGCGACCCCCGAGTGCGACTCGGTGCGTGAGGTCGTGGCCCACGACAAGGCGGGGGAGCGGATCCTCGATCAGCTCGTCAACGGCGCCGAGGAACGACTGGCCGAGGAAGGCATCCGCGGCGAGATATACCTCTTCAAGAACAACACCGATTCGGCTGGCAACTCCTACGGCTGCCACGAGAATTACCTCACCAGTCGCGATGATGACCTCACCTCCTATTCGGAGGTACTCATCCCCTTCCTCGTCTCGCGCCAGATCTACGCCGGTGCGGGCAAGGTCCTCCAGACCGCTCGCGGTGCGCGCTATTGCATCAGCCAGAGAGCCGAGCACATCTGGGAGGGAGTCTCGTCGGCCACGACCCGATCTCGGCCGATCATCAACACTCGCGACGAGCCACATGCCGATGCCGAGCGCTACCGCCGCCTGCATGTGATCGTCGGCGACTCGAACATGAACGAGTACGCGTCGTTCCTGAAGGTCGGCGCGGCGAGCCTGATGCTGCGCATGCTCGAGGACCCGCGCGTGGTCCTGCGAGACATGACCCTCGAGAATCCGATCCGGGCGATCCGGGAGATCAGCCACGACATGACATGTCGGCGCAGGGTGCGTCTGGCGAACGGCCGCGAGGTCTCCGCACTGGACATCCAGTCCGAGTACCTGACGCGGACACAGAAGTTCGCCGAGCACCACGCCATGTCCGAGGAAGAGGAGATGGCCCTCGCCATGTGGGAGCACGTCCTCACCACCATCGAAGACGATCCGCTCGGGCTCGACCGGGAATGTGACTGGGTGACGAAGTACAAGCTCATGGAGGCCTACCGGGCCCGCCACGACCTGGAGCTCGCCAGCCCGAGATTGGCCCTGGTCGACCTCCAGTACCACGACGTGAACCGTCAGCGAGGCCTCTTCTACCGCATGCAACGCCGCAACATGGTCGAGCGCCGCTGCACCGAGGACGAGATCCGCACCGCTGTCGAAGAGGCGCCGAGGACCACTCGCGCCAGGCTGCGTGGCGAGTTCATCCGTCGGGCAAAGGACCGCAAGCGCGACTACACCGTCGACTGGGTGCACCTGAAGCTCAACGATCAGGCCCAGCGCACCGTGTTGTGCAAGGACCCCTTCCGCTCCACCGACGAACGCGTCGACAAGCTCATCGCCTCGCTCTAGGCCGCTCTTTCCACCAGGTGTCAGGCACCGAGCTCCAAGTGAACTGGGTCCAGTGCGTTTTGAGCTCGGTGCCTGACACCGACGGGTTCGCGGTGCCCAGGACCTCGCGATTCAGCCTCACCAGTGAACGCCGGGGAGGAGGCGCACGAGGGCTTCGGCGGTACGGCTGAGCGTGATCTCTTCGTCGCCGTCGGTCTCACCTTCGCCGTCGCCTCGCGCTGCGGCGGAGTCAGGGAACACACGGTAAGCGACGTGGAGCAGTTGGTCCATGGCGTCCGGAGCGATGGTGCCGAGTACCTCCCCGGTGCTTCCGAGGCGCGTGTTGATCTCCTTCGGGCGATCGACGAGCGCCTCGATGACCAGCTCGGCTGCCTCGTCCGGTGAGATCGTCGGAAACGCTCGATAGATCCGGGTCGGGGCGATCATCGGGGTACGGACGAGGGGCATGTGGATCGTCGTGAAGGTCACACCGTCGCCGAACGTCTCGGTAGCGCAGATGCGGCTGAAACCGTCGAGAGCTGCCTTCGACGCGACGTACGCTGCGAAGCGCGGCGGGTGCGCCTGAACCCCGATCGACGAGATGTTCACGATGTGGCCGAAGCGCCGCTCGGTCATGTGAGGCAGCAGGCCCATGATCATGCGGACAGCGCCGAAGTAGTTGATGGCCATCGTGCGCTCGAAGTCATGGAAGCGGTCGTAGCTCAACTTGATCGATCGGCGGATCGACCGGCCGGCGTTGTTGACCAGCATGTCGATGCCCTCATGGTCGGCGAGCAGTGAGTCGACGAGATCGTGTACGGAGGATTCATCGGTGATGTCGCACGAGTAGACCCAGGCCTGGCCGCCCTGGCGTTCGACCTCAGCTTTGACGCCCTCGAGGGCCTCGGTGCGTCGTGCGACGAGGATCGGCACACCGCCGGCTTCGGCGATGTGATGTGCAGCAGCCGCGCCGATGCCCGATGAGGCCCCGGTGATGACCACCCGACGCCCCGCGAGCGGCCCTCCCGGCCGTGGCCGACGAGAGCGATCCCGATCGAGGTGCTCGCTCCAGTACTGCCACAGCGTGTCGGCGTACCGCTCGAGCGGTGGCACGCGGATGTCGGTGTCGGCCAGCGCTTCGTCGGTTCGCGCGGTGTCGAAGGTCGCACCGAACGCGACGTGGGGAAGGACCTCGGGAGGGATCTGTAGCTGGTTCAGAGCGACGTCACGCGTGAGGTGAGCGCCGGGGATCCGCCCGAGCAGGCCCGCTGCGGTCGAAACGGGTCGCAGGGTCGACTTTGGCAGAACCGGCAGCAAACGTGGCGCACCGGCGGCCTTCGCGAAGGTGTTGAACACCGACACGACCGAATCGGGTCGGGGCGACGCCAGGTGGAATGCCTGGCCGTCGAGCCCCTCGCTATCGATCAGGTGCGCCATCGCGTCGACGACGAAATCGACCGGCACGACGTTGGTGTCGCCGAGATCGAGAGCGGCTATGCGCAGCGGTGACGGAAGGCTTGCGAGCCGTCGGATCGACTCGAACAGGTAGTACGGACCGTCGACCTTGTCGATCTCACCGGTGCGGGAGTCGCCGACGACGATCGCGGGCCTGTAGACACGAAACGGAACCGATGCATGGTCCCGTACAGCCTTCTCGGCCTCGAACTTCGTGCGGTGGTAGGGCGATGCGAGCTCCTGGCCCTCGTCGAACATGTACTCGGTGAACACGCCTTCGAATTCGCCGGCCACCGCGACCGACGAGACGTGATGGAAGCATCCGACTTCGAGACGATTCGCCAGCCGCACCATCCGCTCGGTGCCCTCCACGTTGATCGCGTGGTTGATCTCATCACTGGTCGTCATGTCGTACAGCGCTGCGAGATGAACGATGTGATCGACGGTTCCCGACAACGCCGAGATGCGGCCCTCGTCGAGACCCGCGTGTTCGGCGAGCAGATCGCCGACCTCGACGTTTACTCGGTCGGCGCCGTCCCACCGGTGCCGCATCGTCTCGAGGCGGCCGAGTGAGCCGCGGCGCACGAGCGCGATCACTTCGGCTTCGGGATCGCGGAGTAGCCGCGCGATGAGGTGGCCGCCGAGGAAACCTGTCGCGCCGGTGACGAAGTAGCGAGCCATCGCCTGTTCCTTTCGCAGGGTCGTGGTGGTGCCGATGATCTCACGCTCAGGCATCGAGCGCGCCACTACAGTTGCGCCGGTGACCAAACTCGAACGGCTGCTGAACCTCCTGGCGGCGCTGCTCGCAACCGAGCGGCATCTTTCCGCCGATGAGCTGCGCGAGCGGCTCGAGGGCTATCCCGAAGCCGCCGACAGTTGGCGCCGGACCTTCGAGCGGGACAAGGACGAGCTACGACGAATGGGCGTTCCTCTCGACACGGCGAACGTGCCGGGAACCAACCCGCCGATCGCGGGGTATCGCATCGATCCGAAGCGCTACGGGAACGGGACCGAGCTCGATGCCGACGAGCTCGCTGCTCTCCATCTCGCCGCGTCGCTGGTACGAATCGAAGGGCTCGGTGAGGATGCCTTCTGGCGACTCGGGGGACGTGAGACGGTCAGCGACGACCACGCTGGTATCGTCGCCGAGCTGCCAGCCGACCAGAACCTCGGGCCGCTGTTCACCGCGGCCTCGGAGCGGCGGACCGTCACGTTCGACTACAACGGCACCGAGCGCATCGTCGACGCGTGGCGCCTCAGCTTCGCTCGCGGGCACTGGTACCTCTCCGGGTTCGACCACACTCGTGACGACCACCGGCAATTCCGCGTCGACCGAATCGGCTCGGTCGTCGAGGTCGGCGACAACTACGTCGGTGAGCCACCCGACATGCCATTGCGCTTGCGCGGATGGGAGGTCGGCGACGGCGATCCGGTGGCGGTCTCGATCCTCGTCGACGAATCACAGCGCGGGTGGGTGCTCAACGAGGTCGGCGAGAACACCGTCACCGAAGAGACCGACGACGGCTCGGTCGTCGTCACCCTCGAAGTACACAACGTGCCCGCGGTCGTGTCGTTTGTGTTGACGATGCTCGACAATGCGGAGATCCTCGGTCCCGACGAGGTGCGGGCTACCATGATCGAACGCCTCGACGCAATCATCGCGAGCGGGGAGCGCAGCTGATGGCCCTTCCCGCGGCGGAGCGCCTGGCTCGCCTTCTGGCTGTAATTCCGTGGGTAGCGGCCCGAGATGGGGTGCCGCTCGAGGAGGTGTCCGAGCGGTTCTCGTATCCGATGGACGCACTCCTCGCCGACCTCAATGATGTCTTGCTATTCGTCGGTGTATATCCATATACGCCCGACACGCTGATCGAGGTGGTCGTCAACGACGGGCGCGTGTGGATCAACTACGCCGACTATTTCGCCGAACCGATGCGGCTCGATTCCGAGCAGGTCGTGGCTCTCATCAGTGCCGGACGCAGCATGCTCGAGCTGATGCCCGAGGAGGATGGCCCGCTATTGCGAGCGCTGGCGAAACTGGCTGCGGGAAGGAGCGCGTCGGCACTCGACGTTCGTCTCAGCGACGAGGCAACGCCCACGCTGTCGTTGCTGAGGCAGGCGATCGAGACCCGAAAGGCCGTCGATATCAGCTACTACTCGTTCAACCGCGACGACCGGACCGACCGGCGCGTCGAGCCACACCGGGTATTCGCACGAGAGGGTCATTGGTATTTGTCGGGCTACTGCCACTCCGCCGAGAGTCAGCGGCTGTTCCGCGTGGACCGGATAGACCGCATCGATCCGAGCGGTGCCTCGTTCGAGATTCCCGTCGACCAAGAGCCCTCGACCAGCCTGCCCATAGAGGCTGTGCCCTTGCCGACCCTGCGGCTGCGGCTGGGAGCAGAGGACCGCTGGATCGCAACCGCCCACCCGCATGAGGTCACCGACGACCCCGACGTGATCGTGTTGCCGATCTCAGCGCAAGGATGGCTCGAACGCCTGCTTCTACGACTCGGACCAGGCTCGAGCGTCGTCGAGATCGAACCACCCTTCGATGCTGACGCGGGAATCGAAGCCGCCAGGCGTATTCGCCAACGCTACGGAGGGTGACATTCCGCGACTCGATGCCGTTGAAGGCGGCGGGTGGTGGATTAGGGTGCCCATGACGTGAGCGGCCCAGACGACGACTCCCCGAACATCGACGATCCGGACTGGGTCGACAACGTCGTCGCGCGTGCCCTCGAGAAGGCCGCGGCCGACGGTGCGTCACCCGACGACGAAGCTCCCACACCAGAGCAGACCCCATCGCGTCCCCAGCCCCGTCGAGCCACCGATCCTGCGTCGAGCACGGCGACCAACCTCCGTCCTGATCCACGTCCTGCGCCGCAACGTCAACCGGCGACCGCCCCACGTCGCGACCCCGCTCCGGAACCGGGCGTCGCGGCGGCCACGCGGCAGGTGCCACAGCGCCAGGAATCCCAGCGGGTGGCATCGACAGGCTCAGGGCCGTCGACGATGACCGAGGAGGCCGCCGGCGGACTCGTCCTCGACGATCAACTGCTCACCGATGCCGGGCTGTCCGAAGATGGCGTCGCTCCCACCCACCAGGCTCCCGATGACGCGGGCGCTTCGAAGCGCCAATTCCGCCAGCTCATCGAGTGGGTCGCGGTCATCGTCGGCGCCTTGGTCGTGGCGCTGCTCATCAAAACGTTCCTGGTCCAGCCGTTCTACATCCCGTCGGGCTCGATGAGCCCGACTCTCAACCAGGACGATCGAATTCTCGTCAACAAACAGAGCTACAACCTCCACAACGTCAACCGGGGCGACATCGTCGTCTTCAACACGCCCGAGAACTTCCCCCGTGGCGACGTCGATCACCTGATCAAGCGCGTGATCGGCCTCGGCGACGAGACGATCAACTTCAGCGATGGTCAGGTCGTCATCGACGGTCGGCTGTTGAACGAGCCGTACATCGACACAGGCGTGCCGTCGACGTGGACCGCCGGTCTGCCGCCGGGCTGTGTGAACTCCCCAGGCGATACGAACGATGGGTGTCACATCCCCGACGGCCATGTCTTCGTGATGGGCGACAACCGAACCGGCTCGGATGATGGGCGCGTGTTCGGCCCCATCCCCGAGGACCTCATCGTGGGCCGAGCGTTCCTGCGTGTTTGGCCGCTGAGCCAGATCGGCTTTCTATAACAATCGGCAGCGGGGCGGGGTGCCCGCGCGATTGCTAACGGGTGCCCTCGATCATGCGGTCGACGTGGCGGCTCGCCAGGGCTGCGACTCCGTACGAGACCGATTCGCGTACGTGGCGAACGTGTTCGAGACCCGACGTCATGGCGCGGATCGAGAATCGGTCGAACAGGGCGGTGAGACCAGCGCTCCAGTCGGCGTGAGCGACCCTGACCGCATCGATTCGACGCGCCCGCAGGTCGGCGGCATGGCGTTCGGGTGTCGGGTGCATGTCGCCCACCGACGTCCGGTGAACGAGGGTCGCGGAGGGATAGGCGCCGCCGATGTCGGTGAGAACACCTAGGTCCCGATGGCCGATCCAGAGCTTCATGCCGTCGTGCCGGGCCAGACACCGCTCGATGACCCCTCCGAGGATGTCCGAGTCCACGACCTCGATCGACAGGTGCAGGCTCGGGTCGGACAGCTCGAGCAGCTCGTCGAGGGTGACGAGCTCGGTGGACAGATCGTGGTAGCTGTGCTCGGTCAGTTCGCGCCGACGGAATCGGCTGCCAATTGTTTGTTCATGCCACAGCACGAACTTGCCGTCGCCCGTGGCTCGGACCTCGGTATGGATCCCGTCCGCTCCCAGGCGAACCGCCAGTTCGAACGCAGCCATCGAATTCGGAGGTTCGGTTGAGCTTGCGCCTCGGAACGCGAGACGGATCGGCGCTGCCATGGGCCCGCATGCTCGCGCCGTCGACCATCGCCCACAACCCGGTACCGAGAGCCAGAAGTAGCAAAATCAGGCCATTTGGCCCGTTTAGGGCCCGGGACCCGCTGCCGATCAAGTAACCAAGCCCAGTATCAGCGGAGTAGATGGCAATGGCCACGATTCGAGCAAGCTGCCCAACCTGTGGAGATGTCGAGCTCACCACTTCCGACGTCCGCGTGAGGGTGTGTTCCGACGACGACAGCGGGAACTACTCGTTTCGTTGCACCCACTGTGCCCTGACGGTCGTCAAACCGGCCGAGCCGCGCACGATCGACCTACTGGTCGCATCCGGAGTCCACATGGAGACGTGGTCGCTACCGCTCGAGCTCGCCGAGCGGCCGACCGGGCTGCCTCCGATAACCCACGACGAACTCCTCGACTTTCACACGATGGTCCAGGACGAGGCTTCCTGGACTGCAGCGCTCGAGTCATTGCGGTGACGGTCGCACTAACGTTTGACACATGTCCCCGTGGTGGCTGTTACCGGCAGGTGCGAGTGTGATCGCCGTCATCGTTCTAAGCATCATGGTCGCGGTTGTCGCAGCCGAGGCCGTGCGACTGCAGCTCAGCATGCGTCGGCTCCAACGTCTCGCCGTCGCCGCCGACGAGCTCTCCCGCGAGGCGGCTCATGCCCGACGGTCGGTCTCGGCGGTCACCGAACGCACCCACAGCAGGTAACGGCCGGCGAGCCGGTGCCGCCGCCCGCCGAGCAAGCCCCCAAGCCGTAGACTCGATACATGCTGAACGTCGGCGGTGGCGAGGTCATCGTCATCTTGTTGGTCGCGCTCGTCGTGCTCGGCCCGACCAAGCTGCCCGAAGCCGTGCGACAGGTCAGCCGGGCGATAGGTGAGCTACGCAAACTGAGCGCCGGTTTCCAAGCCGAGATCCAGGAAGTACTCGACGTGTCCACCGAGGAGGAGGCGCGCTCCCGCGGCGAAGCATCGACGCGTAAGCCCCCGAACGACCCGGGAGGCAGCGGGGACGGCGAAGACCTCGCTGGTCTCGACGAAGTCGACGAGGACGAAGACCTCGAGGAGTTCGAAGACGACGAAGACCTGGCTGGTCTCGACGAAGTCGACGAAGACGGCGGCGACGATCTAGAAGAGCCCGACGAAGCCGAGACGGCCAGCTGATCGAGAGATGAACGACGAAGCTCTCGACGAGAGTCGAATGACGTTGATCGAGCATCTCACCGAGCTGCGTCGACGGCTCATCGTTTGCGCTGTCGCCGTGGTGATCGGTGCCCTCGTGTGCTGGTTCTTCTACTTCGACATCCTCGACGCTCTCGTGCGTCCCTACTGCGAGATGCTCCCGGAAGATGTGCGCAAGGCATCATCCGACCTGACCGGCGGAGAGTGCCGCCTGCTCCAAACCGACCCGCTCGAGGGCTTCTCGACTCGCTTGAGCGTCGCAGGATACGGGGGGCTCGCCCTCGCCATCCCGGTCGTGCTCTGGCAGCTCTGGCGCTTCATCACGCCCGGGCTGTACCCGCACGAGAAGCGCTACGCGATCCCATTCGTGTTGACCGGTGCTGCGCTCTTCGCTCTCGGCGGAGCGCTGGCCTACTGGTCGCTTCCTCGGGCGCTCAACTTCCTCGCCGAAATCGGCGGACCACAACTGGTGGCCGTGTTCAGCCCGGGGTCCTACCTCAGCTTCATCGTGAAGATGATCGTCGGGTTCGGAATCGGGTTCGAATTCCCACTCATACTCGTGTTCCTGCAGTTGATCGGCGTGCTCGACAACCAGACCCTGCGCAAGGGACGGCGGTTCGCGATCGTCGCAATCGTGGTCCTGGCCGCCGTGCTCACGCCCAGCGGAGACCCATTCACGCTGCTCGCGATGTCGATACCTCTCTACGTTCTGTACGAGGGCGCGATCGTCATCGGTCGTCTCCACAAGCGCCGCCAGGCGAAGAAGCAGGCGTGAGCGGCCCGGCGTCGACGCAATCGGAGTTCACGCTCGACCGCTTCCAACGAGATGGAAATGCGGCGATCGACCGCGGCGAATCGGTGCTCGTCGTCGCGCCCACCGGGGCCGGCAAGACCGCAGTTGCAGAACATGCCGTCGATCTCGTCCTGCGCGAGGGCGGACGCTTGTTCTACACGACGCCGATCAAAGCGTTGTCGAATCAGAAGTTTCGCGATCTGGTCGACAAACACGGGTCCCTCGCCGTTGGGCTGCTCACCGGAGATGTCTCCATCCGCCGAGATGCACCCGTGGTCGTGATGACCACCGAGGTGCTCCGCAACATGGCCTACAGCGATCCAGATCTGAGCGAGCTCACCTGGGTGGTCCTCGACGAGATCCACTACCTCTCCGATCCGGTCCGGGGCCCTGTGTGGGAGGAAGTGATCGTCCATCTCCCCGAGCACATCCGTCTCGTGTGCCTCTCTGCAACGGTGTCGAACCACGTGGAGCTGGCGGAGTGGATCCGCTCTGTGCGTGGACCCACCGATTGTGTCGTCGAGACTCACCGGCCGGTTCCGTTGCTCCACGAGTACGCGGTGTCCGCGGGGAGGCACTCCCCGCCGAAGATCGTGCCTTTGCTGAAGAACGGACGCTTCGACCGCCGCAACCGGCGATTCGATCCCGTCGCCGGCAGGTCTCGGCATCGGCGCAAGGGGCCGCGTTGGCGGACACCGCGTCGCGACGACCTGCTCTTCGAGTTGCAGCGACGAGACCTCCTGCCCACCATCTTCTTCATATTCAGTCGCGCTCGATGCGACGAGGCCGCCGACCGGCTCTACGCGGACGGCGCTCGACTCACCACGCGAGATGAGGCGAACGCCATCGAAGAGATCGCGCGGCGCCATTGCGCCGTGCTCGACCAGACCGAGCAAGAGGCTCTAGGGGTCGAGGGCTGGCTCACTCGACTCCGGGCGGGGATAGCAGCTCACCATGCGGGGATGGTGCCCGCCATGAAGGAGACGGTCGAAACGACGTTCGCCGCCGGTCTCGTTCCGGTCGTGTTCGCCACCGAGACGCTCGCCCTCGGTATCAACATGCCGGCACGCTCGGTCGTCGTCGAGAATCTGTCCAAGTACAACGGCGAGACACACGAGCTCTTGACTCCAGGTCAGTACGCACAGCTGTCGGGACGCGCCGGTCGGCGAGGACTCGACGACACGGGTGTGTCGATCGTTCAATGGTCGCCGTTCGTAGCGGCCGACGAAGTCGGTCGAATTGTGTCGACCAACGAATTCCCACTCGAGTCGGCCTTCAGCCCCACCTACAACATGGTTGCAAACCTCATCGGGCGCCATGATCGGGCCGAAACCGAACGGCTGCTCGGCCAGTCGTTCGCGCAGTTCCAGATCGACCGCACCATGGTCGATCTCAATCGCCGCATCGCCGAGCTGCGCGCGGATATCGAACACGAGAGCCCGGCCCACACCACCGAAGGCGGCACCGACCATCGCGCCAAACGTGCCCGAAAGCAGCTCCGACGGCTCGAACGCCGCGCGGACCAGCACGACGGGGCCCTGATCAACACCCTGGACCGCGTGCTGGAGGTGCTCTCCGAACACGATTTCGTCGACGGTTGGGAGTTGACCGAACGAGGGGAGTTGTTGCGCAGGCTCCACGGCGAGCACGGGATACTCATGGCAGCCTCGATCGACGACGGCTTGCTCGACGGGCTCGACGAGCCCGAGCTCGCCGGCGTCGTGTCGGTGCTCACCTACCAGCCGCGAAACGACGCGGCCGACCCGGCGTGGCTGCCCGAGGGCGAGGTTCGCGCGCGAGTGCACCGAATCGCCGAGCTGCATCGTGAGATCGAGCGTTCCGAGCGTCGCCATCGGGTTGGCGGACGAGCAGCGCCCGACGCCGGGTTCTACGCATACGCGCAGGGCTGGACGATCGGATTGGGTCTCGACGACCTTCTCGACGACGATGTCGTGGCGGGGGAGTTCGTACGCAACACACGCCAGGTCGGCGACGCTCTCGACCAGATCGCCCGCCTGGCCGAACGGGGTGCTCTGGCGACAACCGCCGCGGCTGCGTCACAGCGCATCCGCCGCAGCGTCGTCGCCGCAACGGTCGGGGAGTCCGGCGGCAGTGGTGGTGGGGAGTGAATATCGAGAAGGGCCGCGATTGGGGGCGACCCACGGAACGGCAACCCGGTGACCGTCGCGTCGACTCGGACGCAGCGCTCTTCGAGGTCGTGAACGAGCGCGCCGACATGCCCTTCGCACGCGTCGCGCTGAACGGAGGCGACCTCTGGAGAACCCTGGGTTCGCCGAGGCGGATCAGAGACAGCGACCGCGGCTGCATCGAGGCCGAGGTCGACGTTTGGATCGTAAGATTCGGCGAGGAGACACGTCGGTTCGTGTCTCACGCCGTGCTGCGT
This sequence comes from Acidimicrobiales bacterium, assembly GCA_965216815.1. Lineage (GTDB taxonomy): Bacteria > Actinomycetota > Acidimicrobiia > Acidimicrobiales > SHLQ01 > JADFOM01. Next base: position 3,139,972 of record OZ244202.1, read on the forward strand.
CGCCGGTTGTGGCGCGGACATAGCCTGGTCGCGATGAACTCCGCCTTCTTGGGTGACGCGAACCTCGCCCCTCGAGCTCACCCTGGCGACGGAACCCTCGACGTGCTCTTCGTGTCCATGCCCTGGCAACAACGCCTGCTGGCGCGCCGACGGGCCAGAGCCGGTACGCATGTCCCTCACCCCGACATCGACATGCGCCGCATGTCGCACCTGCGGGCAGAGTCACCTCCCCGCGCGGTCCTCAGGCTCGACGGCGTTGCTTTCGGTACGATCGACTCGATCGAGATCGAACGCGATCCCCGGCCACTCCGCCTCGTGTTCTGATTGCGAGGAGACGACGATGACCGACGATGAGACGGCGGAACTCAAGCGGCGGGTCTGCGCTGCCGTCGACGAACGCTGCGAGACGCTGCTGGCTGTGTCTCACGACATTCACGCCGAGCCGGAGCTCTGCTTCGAAGAGCGCGCAGCCCACGACCTACTCGTCGGCGTCCTGCGAGATGAGGGCCTCGACGTCACGCCCCACGCGTACCGGCTCGAAACGGCGTTCGAGGCAACGGCGGGCAAGAGCGGTCCGACGGTCGCTATCTGCTGCGAATACGACGCCCTTCCCGATATCGGACACGCATGCGGCCACAACATCATCGCCGCGGCAGGCCTTGGCGCTGCCTTGGCGGTTGCCCCGATCGCAAACGAGGCCGGGGGACGTCTGCGGGTTCTCGGAACCCCGGCCGAGGAGGGAGGTGGCGGGAAGGTATTCATGTGTGATCGCGGCGCACTCGACGATGTCGACGCCGCGCTGATGATCCATCCCGCCGACCATGACCTGACCAAAATGCAGACGATCGCCATGCAGGAGCTCAACGTTCTGTACACGGGAAAGGCCGCCCACGCCGCCGCGGCGCCACACGAGGGACGCAACGCTCTCGACGCTGCGGTTCTCGGCTACAACGCTGTCGCGGCGCTTCGTCAGCACATAAAGCCCGACGAGCGGATCCACGGTGTGTTCACCGACGGCGGTGGCAAGGCCAACGTCGTCCCGGCACACGCGGCGACGAGCTGGTACGTGCGATCGCCGACCATCGATGGCCTCGAGGCCCTCAAGGAGCGGGTTGTGACGGCGTTGAGAGGCGCCTCGGACGCGACGGGCTGCGTAATGGAGCACGCCTGGAAGGAACCCGCCTACGCCGACATGATCGACGACGAGTCAATCCTCGCCGCATACGTTGAGAACGCCTCGAAGATCGGGCGCGTGGTCGAGGTCCCGGACCAGGCGACCTCGGTCACCGGCAGCACCGACATGGGCAACATTTCACACGTCGTGCCCTCTATCCATCCGATGATCAAGGCGGCCCCTGAAGGAACTCCGATCCACACACCGGCCTTCGCCGAAGCAGCCGCTTCCGCCATCGGCGACGACGCGGTGCTCGACGGTGCCAAAGCGATTGCGATGACCGTCATCGACCTCTGGCGAACGAACGCGACGCACTGACCGGGGCCCTCGCACCTTTCACCATTCACCTGCCACCGCCAAGTAGGCTCGCTGCGTGACGCCCTACGTTGCCGAAGAGTTCACGAGCGACGAAGCCGACGTTCTGCGCCGCTACTTCACCAACCTCGACCAACCGGTGTTCGCGCTGGTCAACCTCCCCGAGGTCGTGAAGGGTGCGCTGTTCGCCCGCTACTCGAGATCGGCCAAGAGCCTCCGACGCCTCTTCATTGACGAGTTCGTCGACGACCTCGATGTGCGTGGCGACGAATCGATCGATGCGACCGCCGGCCTACGGCGCGCAGAAGAGCTCTACGATCGCGTCTTCTTCCAGTACGGCGACGACAGCGTGGCCCAGCTGGGCGGCGTGCACCTCGCATGTGAACAGGCTTCGAATCTGCTCACCAAGGTGCTCGAGTGGGGCAGGCTCATGTCCTACCTCGAGCAGTCGACCCGCTACATCGAATACGACAGGCGTCTCGGCGGGCGGTACCGCTACTACCGAGACCCCGAGGTACTTCGCTCCGCGCTGGGGACCCGCTACGTCGGCGACATGGATCGACTGTTCGACTCCTATTCGTCCCTCGTTCCCAAGATGCAGGCGTTCTTCCTCGAGAACCAGCCCCAGTGCGATGGCGACAGCGATCTGGCCTACCGCCAGGCCATCAAGGCGAGCGCGCTCGACTCGGTACGCGGCATTCTCCCCGCTGCATCGTTGTCGAACGTCGGCATCTATGGCACGGGCCAGGGATACGAGAACCTTCTCCTTCGTATGCGGGCGAGCAGCCTGCCCGAGGTCCGCTCCTACGCCGACATGATGCTGAGCGAGCTGCGCAAGGTCATCCCCTCGTTCCTCAAACGTGTCGACCTCGACGATCGCGGAGTCGTCACAAGCCGCTACCTCGCCGAAAACCACGCGGCGATGAGCGACATGGCCGCCGGGCTGACCATCGAGGAAGACACCGCCTCCGCTGTCGCCGACGTCGACCTCGTCGACTTCGACCCCGATGCCGAGGTCAAGATGGTGGCGTCGATGTTGTATCCCTACGTCACCGTTGGTGAGGCTGCTATCGAGCGACACGTCCGGTCGATGAACGCCCACGAGCGGCTCGCGGTCGTCAAGGCATATGTCGGCGAGCGTGAGAATCGCCGGCACCGGCCGGGACGCGCACTCGAGCGGTCGTTCTACCGATTCGACATCGTGTCCGACTATGGCGCGTTCCGTGATCTGCAACGCCACCGCATGCTCACGATCGATTGGCAACGACTCACGCCGCGCCACGGATACGTTCGACCGGAAGCCGTCGATGTCGCGGGGCATCGAGCTGCATTCGATCAAGCGATGGAACGGTCGTCGTCGCTGTATGACCTCATGGAGGAGTCCTTTCCCGAGGAGGCCTCTTACGCTGTTTCGTTGGCGTTCCGGATTCGCTACTCGATGAACCTCAATGCGCGATCGGCCATGCACATGCTCGAGCTGAGGACAACTCCCCAAGGCCACCCCGCCTACCGCGCGGTTTGTCAGGAAATGCACCGACAGGTAGCAGAAAAGGCAGGGCACCGGGCTATCGCCGCGATGATGTCGTTCGTCGACCACTCTGCGGAACCCGCGCTCGGCCGACTCGATGCCGAGAACCGCACAAGCGCACGAATGGCCGCCTGCGACGGCTGAGCTACCGGAGGCGGTCATTGCGACCGGTCCGCACGAATCTCATCTAGAACGTGGATGAATGGCGGCGATAGCTCTATGATCCGGCGACTGACGGTGGCAACATCACCGTACGTACCAATGCCGGAGAAACATGGCCGCTGACCAAGCCCCAGACATCGACGATGAAGTCGACCTCGACGACGAAGTAGCACTCGACGACGAGCAGGGCCCTGACGCCGAGGGTCTCGACGAGGACGAGCTCGTCGACGAGGTCGTCGATCTCGCTGACCTCGACGGGGATCTCGATGATGACGATGACGACGACGAGGACGAAGACGCCGAACCGGCGGCCAAGACCACCCGTGGCGACGACGACGAGGACGACGAACTAGACCCCGACGACGTTGAGGCCGACCTCGACACGATTCTCAAGGACCGCCTGACATCGGGCGACGACGAGGAAGAGGACGAGGAAGAAGAGGGAGCGACCAAGACCGACAAGCCGGCGCCCACTACCAAACAGGCGAACGAGTTCCCGTGCCCGTCCTGCTTCTTGTTGGTCGACGTCGAGGTCGCGAGCGAGACCCACGAGTGTCCGCACTGCGGCTCGCCCATCGACAAGATCCCGTCGTGAGCGATGAGAAGGAACTAGCCGACAAGGCGCTCGACCTATTCCTGTACGTTCCCGTCGGCATCGCCTACGAAGTCGCCGACGCGATTCCTCGCCTCGCACGGCGCGGACGGGGCCAGGTCGGCCTGGCGAGGCTGGTCGGAAACGCGGCCGCGAACCGTGGCCAGTCCGAGCTGCACAAGCTGGCCGGCACGGCCTTTTCGGTGATCGGCGGTCTGCTCGACGAGGAACCGACCACCAACGCTGGCCCGGCAGGGAGCAACGCGTCGGTGCCCGCCGGATACGACGACATGACCGCTGCCGAGGTAGTTGCCGCGCTCGATGGTTGTAGCCCGGCACAGCTGCGCGCCGTCTCCGCGCGTGAACGTTCAGGGAAGAACCGCATCACGGTTCTTCGACGGGTCGACGAGCTCCTCGACCGGTCCTGAGCAAGGTGCCGGCGCGCGACTTGGGCCCGGGAGGCGAGGGAGCAAGACCGGCTGGCAAGCACGACGTCGAGGTGCTGGCCACGCTCGCAGAGAGCGCCATAGCCGGTCTCGACAAATACAGAGGCGGAGAGCTTGCTGCCCGCCGGTGGTCTGACACCGACCTGCGCTCCGCGTTCGAGAACCTCCTCGGTGACGACCGCTCGACCGTTTACATGGGAACGTTCGACGGTGTCGCCGTCGGATTCGCTACGTGTATCGACAAGGAGGGAATTGCCGAAGTGCACGGCCTTTTCGTGCATCCCGAAGCGCGCGAGGTCGGCATCGGTGAGGCGCTTCTCGATGCCATCGAGGCGTGGGCCATCGACCGGCGACTAGAAGGCATCACGGCTGAGGCGTTGCCCGGAGACCGGATGACGAAGAACTTCTTCGAGACATTCGGCCTCGTTGCACACCGGCTGATCGTTCATCGGTCTCTCGCTGCGGCCAGGTGAGCGGCTCACCTGTAATCGCCGTCGGCGCCGTCGTCGTCGACGCTAACCGAATCCTCATGATTCGACGCGGCCACGGCCCGGCGGCGGGGGAGTGGTCGATACCAGGAGGTCGGGTCGAATTCGGTGAGCCGATGGCGGCCGCTGTCGTGCGCGAAGTCGCCGAGGAGACCGGCATCGAGGTCGTCTGCGGGCGCTTTGTCGACTGGGTCGAGTTGATCAGCGGTGGGCACCACTTCGTGATCTTCGAGTTCGAAGCGACGCCTCTCGGAACCCTCGACGTCGTCGCGGGATCGGACGCAGCCGAGGCTGCGTGGATTCCGCTCCACGCTGTCGCCGAACTCGATCTCGTCGACGGTTTGGCCGAGTTCCTCCACCGCGGCGGATACTTGTCGACTCTCGCGTGAGCGCCGGTCAGTCCGGCAGTGGGATCATCGCCGACTCGGGGATCTCGCTCACCTTCAGGTCGTCGGGAATGGGATGGTTCCAGGCCTTGTACTTGGGCAGTGCCGATTCCCTTGCGCGACTCGTCGTGTGCACCGGATCGGTGTCGAACTCGGGAATCACCTGGCTGCCGAAGACCTCGATTTGTTCGATCGTCTCCTCGTGGGAGAACCCCTCGTTTGGGAAATTGAACACGAGCTGTCTGTCGTAGAACTCCTTGAACCTCGCGAGTTGCTCGCTGACCTCCTCCGGATTCCCGCAGAGCATGTGGCCATTGTCGATGGCGTAGTCGAGCGTTTCCTCGTCGGGTATGCGCATCGGAGCGTCAGGCCACGTCGGTGCGCCCTCGGCCTTCGGCATGGTGTCGTGGTAGAGGCAGACCATCGAGTAGAGGTAGCCGCGTCCGGTACCCATGGCGATCTCGCGCGCACGATCGCGGTCCTCGAGGCAGATGACCGAGTTGGTCATCATGATGTTGCGGTTCTGGAACTGACCCAGGACCTCGACCGGGTTCTCCGCCGCCTCCTCGTAGGCATCGAGAACCGGCTTCATCTCGTAGAGCGGCTTGAAGTTGAACGCGATGGCGCCTAAGCCCAACGACCCCGCCTTGGCGAACGACGAGGGATTGCCGCAGGCGAGCCAGATCGGCGGGTGACCGTGGCCGTAGGGCTTCGGGAGAACGTTGTGAGGCGTTGGCACGGAGAAGAACTCGCCGTCGAACGAGTAGTCGCGCTCTTCCCACATGCGCGGTATCTCACGACACACCTCATCCCACATCGCCTTGGTCTCACTCGTCTTCAGGCCGTCAAACGACGCGACCTCGTGGCTACCGGCGCCGCGCCCGGTCCCGAACTCGAACCGCCCCTCACAGAAGTGATCGAGCATCGCAGCGCGCTCGGCGATACGGACGGGATGTTCCTTGGTTGTAGGCAGCGACGTGATGGCTGTACCGAGGTGGATGCGTTCGGTCTTCGCCGCGACGTAGCCCATCATCGGGGCGGGCGCCGACAGGTGGCTGTACTCGGTGAGAGCGTGATGCTCGCCGAACCACGCGAACTTCCAGTTGAAGGCGTCGGCGTGGATTGCGTACTCGGCCTCCCGCATGAGCATCGTGTGCTCGCAGTCGGCGTTGTGCGCTGCCGGACCGGGTAGGTAGCCGTTCAGAAACAATCCGAATTCCATCGGAGACCCTTCGTCGCGAAATCTAGAACGTGTTCTAGTTTGTAATTGTAGTGGAGCGAGGTGGAGGATCAACGATGCTGTCGCGGAACTCTGCGAAGCGGTCGTCGCCGATGCCGAGGCCGTCGCGACGCAAGCCGTCCCAGCCGTCGAACCGCTCACGCACCGCGTCCAGCAACGCCTGCATAAAGGGCCGCTGCGCGAGCAGCAACGTGTCGAGCATCCGAAGCCGCGCTTGGACCAGCGACGGGTCGCCCTTGCTGATCTCGGCCCTCCGCGCCTCGATGAATCCCGGCCGAGACTCGTTGGTCAGCTCATAGTCGGCGAGGATCGCATCGTCGTCGACACCGAGCATCCCCAGAATCGCCGCAGCGACGAATCCGGCTCGGTCCTTGCCTGCCGTGCAGTGGAACAGGAGCGGATGGCTGGACGGGTCGACTACGAGTTCGAACACGGGTTTGTAGCGGGGCAGGTTCTCGGTGACGACGCTCACGAAGTAGGCGCGCGCACGTGCCTCCGGGTTGGACATCGGGTCATCCGAGGCCAGTCGGTTGGCGACGACCGAGAACTCGTTGTCGTCGCGAGAAGTGGAGATGTTCCTCACTCGATCGACAAAAGGTGCCGGCGGGGGATTGGCTGCCACCTCCGACGGCCGCCGAAGGTCGAGGACCGTTTTCAGCTCGAGCTCCTCGATCAGGGCCACCTCCGATGGACGGAGTTCGGTCAGCCTGCCAGACCTGAACAGGCGCCGAGGACGAATCGTCGCGCCGTCGGCGGTCGCGTGGCCTCCGAGGTCACGGGTGTTGGTGCTGTCCACGACGAACGCTGCCATGAGCAATGACGCTAACGCGCCCGGCTCTTACCTGACGGTTCATGACCCCCGCATCAGGGGACTACCGTGGCCGCCATGAAACAGCGGGGGATCAATCGAATCGTCATCGGCACATGGGATCACGACGGGCGGAAGCAGTTCTTCGAACACCTACTAGGAGCGACCTTCGTCGACGTTCCACTGGCCGACACCGAGGCGTTCGGACTGCGAGTATCGATGGCCTTCGACGCCGGCATCGAGCTCACCAGCCCTCTCGAGGGCGCCGAATCCGCACTGCGATCTGCGCTGGAGGCCGATGGCGAGGGCATCGTTGGCGTCGTGTTCGCCGTCGAGGACGCCGACGCGGCTCGCGACGCCGCTGCCGAGCTCGGCCACGAGTCCTACTACAGCCTCGACTACTCCCAGGAGGACATCGACCGACAACTCGGGGGAGCCTTCAGCACGTACAAGGAGCACTTCCTCGCTATGCGTACACCGATAGCCGGTAGCGTCTTGCTGGGGGAGTTCGTCGAACGCCGGAGCTGAGCGTCAGGTGTTTTTGGCCGCTTCGAACATCTCGGCGATGTGCGGGACCCGGTCGCGGACCTTCTTGAGGGTAGAGGTGAGTTCTTTGCTCACCGACGAGGGCATCCCGGTCGGCGTGACCTTGCCTCGGACGGGGGAGTAGGCGAGGGCATCGAGCACCGTCGCCCAGCGGTCCGGTGAGTCCTCGCTCGTGAGTCCGGCAGAAGCGGCGGCGATCAGCCTCTCGGTGAGGTCGGGAGGAATCGGTGAACCCGCCTTCGGGGGTCGCGAGCTCATTCGCAGAGCGCGGACGGTGCGGCCCTCGTCGAGCGTCTCTGCGAGCTCACTCAGCCACTTGCGTTGCTCGTTCTCGACCCGCGCGGTCAACCCTTCGCGGATCTGTTCGGCGAGCGCTCGGGTCTCGTCTGTCTTGGCAGCGTTGTCCGCGGCGACCACGACCGAACGAAGGTCGCGCAGATCGATCTCATCGATGCCTGCGAGCGCAGCGTCGGCGCGGTCGTGCCACTCAGCGGTGCGGATGTCGGGGAGTAGGCGTTCGGCAAGCGCTACCAGGGGTTCGGCAGGAACGGGAGCCCGTCCCTCCACCTTGTTCAGCTCGTTTTGCTGCTCTACGGCGGTACGCACCGCCGGCACGCCGCCTCGGCTGAGAACATCGGCAAGGGGTCTCAGCTCGGGTGCGAACTCGGCGACCGCAGCTTTGCGGTGGGTGCGTTTCGGCTTCAGGCGCTTGGGCTTCGGCCTGTCGGGTGCCTGGCGTCTGGGGCGCTCGCGCTCGCTGCGACCCCGGTCGCCACCACCACGGCCCTTCCCGCCACCTTCGCGGCCCTTGCGTCGGCCGTCGCCGCGACCACGCTTGTCGCCGCGGCCCCGGCCCTCGCCCCGGCGGCGCTTGCCCTTTGGCTGGAGCTGAGTCGTGACGCCAGGGGAGTCGCCGCCAGACCCGAGCAGTTCGAGGGTTTCGAATCCCCTCGAGCGCTGGCGGCCCTGTACGACCGATATCACGTCGATGCCGTCGAGAGCGTCTTCCACCTCGACCTTGAGCTCATCGCCGATCGATGCCCCGTCTGGGAGAATCACGCCGTCGAGATCTCCCTTGGGCTGGCGCGCGCCTACTGCGCGCCAGGTCCATGTCCCATCATCGCGTTGGCTTGTGAGCTCGATGGCAAGTCGGCGGGACATAGCCCGAAACGCTAACGCACACGCGGACGACTCACACGAGCAGGCGAGCTGTTCAGGACACGGGGGAGTTTCATCGGAGATGCCGTGGATGCGGTGTTAGAGAATCGACCCGCAGGGTGAGTAAGGGCCACATTGATCGATGCCAGTGACAGAGCCATCGTCGCGAGCGAGGAGATGAGGACGACCACTCCCAACAACAACACCTTGGACGCGTCGAGACCGACCCACTCGCCCTCGACCCAGCTGACGCCGTCGGCCACCCACACACCAACCACTCCCGGCAGTGCGAATGAGAGCAGCCAGAGCACGCCGAGTAGAACAAGTGCTCGCAGATTCGAACCGATCGTGTCGAAGATCGACCGCATGAACGAGCTGACGTCGCCCAAGGCGCCGGCGGTGGATCTGGAGTTCGTGAAACGCCCGGCGACACGTTGTCGGTCCAGCGAAAGCCGTCCCAATACCTGAGCTAGGCGGCATTGCTGGGGTCGGGATACCAGCCGGCGGGAGCCTGTTCGCTCATGCAGTCCAGTGTCGCAGAGGGGACAGCCCCTTCCGGTGACCCTCCAGTTCACACACCCCGCCGGAAATCTACGTTCTGTAAAGTTCGACGGGACGCGGGGACAGACCCTCTGTCCCACTCACGAAGAGAGATGCGATTGCGCCGCTTGGTGCAAGGATGCGAACTGCGGGTCGTTCGTTAGGCGCTCACGGCCCCGTGCGATTGCGGATCGCACGCTCGAAGCAGAAGCGGCCCCGTATTCCCATGCTAGTTCTTCTGAGGTCGCGTCGGTTAGCTCGGCCGCAAGAAGGAACAACAGAATCCGTGCAGGACTCCTCATCCCGGGGCCCGTCCTGCGAAGGTCGGCAGGCGTCGTGCCGTACAAGTTGAGGACGGCGCGCTCGATGCAGTCGAGTGACATGTGCGCGCCTTCGTGGCCTTTGTCGTGTTCGTCGAGCACGTCTGGTTGTGAGCTACCCTCGACGAGCCGTCGATACCGGTCTCTTCCGCCGCACAGCGCCAACCCGGTTTCGCTTACCAACCAATTCGGTAACGGCCGAGTGCTCAGGTATGCGGGGTGGCTCGACCAGCGATGCTCGCCGACTGTACCGACAAGACCGTGCGCGACCGGGTTGCGAACGATGTAGCGGAGCACGCTCAAGAAGTCGGCGTCCCCCTGGATCGGACGCGACCCGAAACGCCCCCTGAAGAGTGGACCATCGAGGCCGTACCTCCTATTGAAGCGCTGTGTGTAGACCGTGCCGATGTAGTGCATCACCTCGTCGACGTTCGACTCGGGACAGTGGACACTCAGGTGATAGTGGTTGCCGAGCAGGCAGTACGCGTGCACTTCGGCCTCGAAGCGCGACGTTGCGGTTCCGACCAGCGCCAGGAACTCACGCCGATCAGCGTCATCGTTGAAGATCGGGAGTCGACGCGCTGCTCTGTTGTAGACGTGATACCAGTGGCCCTCGGCATGCCTCCGTGCAGTTCGTGCCATGTGAGCACAGTACGCACCCCCTGTGACAGTCGTTGAGTAGGACGGGGGGTCTGTCCCCGTGTCCTGGTCAGAAGGTCGTGTCGGTGGCTTCGTCGTAGAGGCGAACACAGCTCTTGCCGGTGTTGTTGCCTGTGAAGAGGGCGTTGAGGCCGTCGACCGCCCGGTGGAGGCCGTCGAGTACGTCGGCGCGCCACTTGATGCGCCCCTCGTTTATCCATTCGAGCAACGGTCCCATCGCCTCCGGGTACCGGCCGATGTAGTCGACCGACAAGAAGCCCTCCATCCGACCCCGTCGAGTGATCAGGTTCTGGTAGTTGGCCGGCCCTGGCGGCCGGTGCTCGTCGTTGTAGCTTGCGATCGCACCGCACAACACTACGCGACCGCGGTCGCCGAGACGACGCAGCGCAAGGTCGAGCACCTCCCCGCCGACGTTGTCGAAGTAGATGTCGATGCGGTCGGGGCACAACTCCTTCAGCCGCTCGTACAGATCCTCGCTGCGCCTGTTGATTGCGCCGTCGAAGCCCAGGTCGTCGACGAGCCATCGACACTTCTCATCCGAGCCTGCGATACCGATCACGCGGCAGCCGTGGATCTTTGCAATCTGGCCGACCAGCGACCCGGTTGAGCCGGCCGCGGCCGAGACCAGCACCGTCTCGCCCTCCTTCGGGCGACCGATCTCGAGCAGCCCGAAGTACGCCGTCGGTCCCGGGCTTCCGTGTAGCGCCAACAGCGCGAGCGGATCCGCGTCGGCCTCGAACACCGTCGAGAAGAAGTCGTCGGCGATGACCGCGTAGTCCTGCCAGCCGGTAAGCGTCGTGACCATCGCGCCGACCGGCCTGGCTGGACACCGTGATTCGATCACGCGACCGACACCACTCCCCCGCACCACCTCGCCGATCTCGACGGCCGGCAGGTAGCCGTCGGAGGCCTCCAGCCAGCCTCGCACCGCTGCATCGAACCCGAGGTAGGCGGTGCGGACGAGGGCCTGGCCGACCTCGATCTCAGGAACCGAGCTCTCGCTATACTCGACGTCGTCGATCGACAGGAGCCCGGCGGGGCGTCGGCGCAGCAGTAGCTGGCGGTTCACCGCGCCCGGATCGCTGCTACCGGCGGGCGGCACGGAACATCGGCCTCAGGGTCGGGCCGTCCGCGGGCATCGTGATCTCAGCGGTCACCTCGAACCCGACCCGCTCGTAGAGGCTCACGTTCCGGGGGTTGCTCGATTCGAGGTAGGCGTCGAGTCCCTCGTCGTCGCATGTGTCGAGGACCCGACGGATCAGCCGCTCCCCCACTCCGGCTCCCCGGCCCTGCGGCGCGACGCCGATGACACCGAGGTAGAAGTGCGTGTCCTGAGGGAAGTGCTCGCCGATCATCATCAAGCCCTCGAGCACCGTGTCCCTACGCTCGGGCTCGGCCCTCTGCAGGATGTCGAGCATGGCCGTTGTGAACTCGGCGTCGTCGTAGAAGCTCCCTTCGGGCGGGCCCCACAGCGCGACACCACACCCCTCGAGGTCAATGTAGGCGTGTCCGTGACGCAAGCCCAGCTCGACCTCGGCCGCCATCCACTGTCTGATGTGGCTAGCCCTCATCTCTTCGTCGGAGAAGATCCACTGCTGGAGCGGGTCATCGACGAACGCGTCGGCCAGGAAATCGACCGCGGCGGACTTCGTGTCGCGGGTGATGTGGCGTGACGGCATCCGGGGACCGTAGCGCCGCTCAGAGCTGAGCGGAAACGAGCTTCGTGACCAGATCCCCGACGCCGACTGAACCCTCGCCGACAACCTTCGCATTGATGCCGCGCAGGTTGAGCTCGCGGCCCACAGGTGAGTTGACCCACCGGAGGGCGTCGACCCCGAACCGCTCGGAGAATTTCGCGCAACCGGTGTGTGGCTGATCTGTTACCTCGATGACCGCCGTACCCAGCGCCAGTCGCGTCTCCGGCGGCAGGTTGTCAGCGCTCAGGTCGAGGTCGATGAAGAGCTGATCGCCCGCCAGCGCCCAGCGATCTGGAGATTGTGCGAGGAGGTCGATCACGCGACAGTTCATGATGTTGAGCTGCATGTCGGGATGCGGAGAACCGTCCTCGGTGCGCTTGGAAGATCGCTGTGACCACGTGTCGCCCACCAGTCCGACCGTCGTGTCGAGCTGACCGGTCGAGAGGACCTCGCGTTCCCCCACCCCGGGGCGTCGAACGATGAGTCCGACCTCGCCTTCGTCGGCAGGCGATGATCTGATGTGATCGACCGCAGCGTCTAGCTGTGCGGTGCTGAGATGCTCCATGGCCGCCAGTATTGCGCGCGCACCGTCCGGACGCCGCCAATTCTCGCTCACACGATGTGAGTGTGCAGCGTTCCTATCCCCTCGATCTCCACCTCGACCGTGTCGCCCGGCTGCATCAACACGATGGGGTCGCGTCCGATTCCGACACCATCGGGCGTACCCGTCGCCAAGACGTCGCCCGCTCGCAGCGGGGTGACCTCGCTGATGTACGCCAGCGACTCGGCGATGTCGAAGATCATCATGTCGGTCGAACCCGCCTGCATCACTTCCCCGTTCATTCGGGTGACCAGCGATCTCCCGTAGGGGTCGCCGAACTCATCGGCGGTCACGAGCACCGGACCGAGGGGACCCGAGCCGTCGACGTTCTTTCCGAGCGTGAACTGGCTCACCCGCGTCTGGTAGGTGCGCGCGCTGATGTCGTTGTAGCAGGCGTACCCGACGACGACATCCATCGGATCGCCACCGGGCTCGATCGATCCACCGACGACCACAGCTAGCTCTCCTTCCCAGTCGAGACCCGATTCGCCGTCGGGGACAGCCACCGCTCCCCCGTCGACGTCCAGTGTCGATGCCCAACGCGCGAACACGTTCGGTGCCGCCGGCCGCTCGCGACCCTCCACTGGCACCTCGTCGATGTGCGCCTGGTAGTTGAGGCCGAGGCAGAAGATCCTGGCGGTGTCGGGGACGAAGGGAACCAGCTCCACGTCGGCGAGTGGTGTTGCGTCTTCGGCGGGACCGAGCGCGAGCGCCCCGTCGACATCGCGATAGAACTCAGCGAGATCGCCAAACGAACGAACCGATTCGCCCGAGTCGTCGACCAAACCCATCTTCGCCGCGCCATCCTGGGCGTACGCGATCAGCCGCATACGTCAGGCCCTCGCAGCGATGCGACGGAGCGGGGGCAACGTAGGCGGAGGGTTGCGACGCGGTGGCAGTGCTGCGAGAAGAGCCGCCGTCGACTCAGCGATCTCTGCGACAGCGCGTTCAAAGGCTTCCTCGGTTGCAGCGCTGGTCTTTTGCACGCCCGACACCTTGCGCACATATTGGCGCGCAGCTGCCTCGATCTCCTCGGGCGTCGCCTCGGGCTCCAGACCGCGCAGCGTTGTGATGTTTCGACACATGCGGCCGACCCTACTCCGGGGAGTGGAGACCACGACGGTGCTCGGCTTGCTCGGCGGCGCAGATCGATTGCCACTCACACCCATCGACGTGGTCGTTCACCAGGCCCATCGCCTGCATGAACGCATACGCCGTGGTCGGCCCGATGAAGCTCCACCCTCTGCGCTTCAGGTCCTTTGCGAGTCTTGTCGACGTCGGTGTCGTCGACGGCACCGGCCACTCGGCGTCATCGGCCGCCGAGGACTCGGTCGGCTCGGGCGAATAGGACCAGAAGTACGCGGCGAGCGAACCCTCCTCATCGACGAGCTCGATGGCACGGCGGGCGTTGTTGATGGTCGACTCGATCTTTCGTCGGTGCCTGACGATGCCTTCATCATTGAGTAGCGACTCCACCTCGGCCTCGCCGAACTCTGCAACGCGTTCGAAATCGAACCCGGCGAACGCCTGTCGGAAGTTGTCGCGCTTGCGGAGAATCGTGAGCCACGACAGACCCGACTGAAATCCCTCCAGGCATATCTTCTCGAACAGCCTCGAGTCCTCGCTCTCCGGGCGCCCCCACTCCTCGTCGTGGTAGGCGACGTAGTCAAGCTCCTCCCCCGGCCACCAACAACGTCGGCGACCGTCGGGACCCTCGACGACCCAGTCGACCATCGAGCCACGATAGGCCGCTGAGCAGCGCCGGGCGATCTGTGAGTCGAGGTGAAGTCTCTCGCTCGGTGGGCCAAGATGGGACATGCCCGACGACTGCACCGGACGCCTCCTGGTCGCAACACCGGGTCTCCACGACGGCAACTTCGATCGGACCGTCGTACTAGTCCTCGAGCACACCGCATCGGGAGCGCTCGGCGTGGTGCTCACCCGACCGACGGACCAAACGGTCGCACACGCCGTGCCCGCATGGGCGGCGGCGCTCGCTTCCCCAGCCGTTCTCTTCAGCGGGGGGCCGGTCGACCCAACGGCCATGCTGGCGCTCGGCCGCTGCACACCTCATCCGTCGACCGAAGGAATCGTGCCGATCGACGCCGAGTTGGCGACGGTCGACATCGCGGTCGAATCGCCGGCGTTGATCGCAGCGATCGGGCAGCTGCGCCTCTTCAGTGGCTATTCGGGCTGGAGTGCAGGGCAGCTCGACCAAGAGATCGTCGCCGGTGCCTGGCTCGTGTGCGACCGGCACTCGGGCGACCCGTTCACCAACTCGCCCGAGCACCTCTGGGGCGACGTGATGGCTCGTACCGACGGAGCGCTCGAGTCGCTGGCGACCGCGGTGCCACAGCCCTGGCTCAACTAGGAGACTGCTGAACAATACATGGCGGCGTCGCGGCGGCGCTCAGCAGTCTCCTAGGCCTGGAGCTAGGGCCCGCCGTCGCCCGCGCTGGGGAAACGCGCATCGATCACGGCTGCGACCTCGCCGGCCAGCACGGTGGCGCCGTCGCTGGTCAGATGGACTCCATCGTCCTGGCGCGCCTTGATGGTCGAGCCGTCCAGGAGCTCGAGAAAGGGGTCGAACTCCTCCTCGGGACCTCCGAACAGAGTCGAAGCGTCGACCAGGTCGACCCAGTGGCGAGCCGCCGCCTCAGAGGTGTAGATCTCGTTCATGACCCGCGCCGTTGCGGTGACGGTTGCGTCGGCGACCGGTGGCTGGTCGACCCAGAGAACTTGTGCGTCACGCATCACGTCCATCGCGATCTCGACGCGCACGCGATACTCGTCGGCCCACTCCGGCGAGCCGAGCGCGAAGTACTTCCCGCCGCGTCTCATGTCCTGGGCGTCGTTCCCACCCAAGAACATCACGACGACGCGCGGCGGATCGTCCGAGCCCATGATCGCCTCGATCTGCGCCGGCCAGTTGAACACATCCGGTCGGCTCAGTCCCGTCGAGATGCGCGTGTCGAGAGCGACGTCCCAGTTCTCCCGAGCCTGGTTGATGATCTCGTAGCCGAGGGGCTCAGCCTGGGAGTCGCCGATCGTCAGGATCGCGAGGCGGTCGGTAGGACCGAGGGTCTCGACCGGCTCCGGTTCGGCGGGTTCGACGGGCTCGGCGGGTGGTGCCGTCGTGGTCGACTCGACGAGCGGGTCGGCGCTCCCTACGGAGACGGGCGGTGAAGTGGCTGGGGATGCCGGTTGGTTCCTGTCGAGGAATCTGTCGAGGTCGTCGGTTCCGCGACCTGGCTCGGCATCGTCACGCAGATCGGCGACGAAGTCCGCGGGGCGGTTCAGAGCGAGGGCATTCGCGACTCGATCCACAGCGGTTGCAGCATCGAGCCAGAAGTCCCGCCAACCACCGAACGGCTGGCGTTGCGCGATCTCGACCAGGCGAGCCGACGACAACAGCGCGGCGACCAGCAGACACACGAGCGTGGCGCGCACAACCTGACCGATCGACATCGCCGAAGGGGCGAGGTCGCGGTCGCGCTGGGCACGGAAGTCCTCATCGGACCAGGACCGGTCGCGGTCGCGCCGCCCCTGTGTCGCTCGAGTCAACGCCTCGGTGTACTTCATGACGTCATGCCCATCAGAACTGGAAGTAGATGAACGGCGACACGCCGCTCGGAGCGAGTGCTACGACGAGCCCTATCCAGGCACCCAGCGCGACGCCCTGGGTCATCGTCCCGAGACGGGAGAAGGCGGCTTCGGCCTGGCGCGACAGGATCTCGGGAAGGAACTGCATCGCTAGCGCTGCGGCGATAACCGCTACGTATAGGGGTGGGATCGAGTCGATACTCCCCCAGGCGGTGGCGATGCGACCGATCACTTCGCCGGCGACGGCGAGCGAGTCGGAGCGGAAGAAGATCCATCCAAAGCACACGAAGTGGAAGGTGACAATGCGGCCAACCCACAGCCGCCGGATCTGCATCGGTGCGAACGGGGCGGGACTCGTCGGGTCGAGGTGCCACGGCTGCACCTTCGCCCCGGTGTGCAGTAGGGCGATCTCACGCATGCGAACATCGCGAGCATCGAGTGGGTTGTCGATCTGGCCTCGTACATCGGAGACGAGGCGTTCGATGGCTAGTCCAATGCCTTGGAGCATGCCCCAAACTACGAACGTCCAAGCCGCGCCGTGCCAGAGGCCACCGAGGCTCATCGTGATGAACAGGTTGCGGTACGTCTTCGAGATCCCTTTGCGGTTTCCTCCGAGTGGGAAGTAGAGGTAGTCGCGAAGCCAGCGCGACAGGGTCATGTGCCATCTACGCCAGAAGTCCTGAATCGTGACCGCCGAATACGGCCGGTCGAAGTTGAGGGGGAATCGGAAGCCGAGCAGAAGCGCCACACCGATCGCGATGTCGGTGTAGCCGCTGAAGTCGGCATAGATCTGGATCGCGTACCCGTACACGGCGAACAGCAGCTCTACAGAGCTGTACTCCCCCGGCGTCGCGAACGCGTCGTCGACCAGCGTGTCTGCTAGGTACGCCGAGATCACCACCTTCTTGAACAAGCCGCGGGCGATCAGAGTTGCGGCGCGGCTCGCCTCGATCGAACTCGGCGGTGCACCCTCGCGCAGCATCGGCAGGAACTCGGTCGCGCGCACGATCGGGCCCGCGACGAGCTGGGGAAAGAACGCCAGATACACCGCGAAGTCGAGTAGGCCGACCGGTCGTGCATCACCTCTGTGGATGTCGACGACATAGCTGATCGCCTGGAACGTGAAGAACGAGATCCCTACCGGGAGGATGACGTCGAGTGTCGGAAGATCGGCACCGATCCGGTCTTCGATGCTCGTGACGAAAAATCCGTAGTACTTGAAGAAGCCCAATACGACGAGGTCGACGGCCACAGCCAGCGCTGTCAGGAACCGCTTTCGGCGCGGGTCGGCCCGGCCGATCGCCACCCCGAGAAACTCGTTGACGAGGGTGACCGCGACGATCAGCGGGACGAAACGCCAATCCCAATACCCATAGAACAGGTAACTCGCACCGAGCAGAAACAGCTTCCATGCGGTCTTGCGCGGCCGGAGCGCCCAGCTGACGGGCAAGACGATGGCGAAGAACACCGCGAAGGTGAATGTCGGAAAGAGCACGTCGGCGCCAGCTTGCCGAGGAATCTCCCCACCCCCACTACTGGAACACCCATTCCCCTTGATTCGAACGCACGTTCGACTAGTCTGAGGCGATGCTCAGCGCTACTCTCCCCCGCCAGGGTTCTCTGTTCCACGAGGCCGGGGCCGGTCTCGAAGGCGGCTCGGCCGAGCGTGTCCACCTGGACACCTGCTGCTGGTTCGATCTCCATCGTGGTTGGTATGCGGATCCCGATCACCTCTTCGATGACCTCCTCGCGACGCTCGACTGGCACGAGACCGAACGGTGGATGTACGACCGCATGGTCCGCGACCCGCGCCTCGGCGCGTCGGTTCAGCATCATCCGGCTCGGCTCCGCGCGTCACGGCTCCAGCTCGAGCAGAGCTATGGCGTCGACTTCGGCGCAATCTGGTGCAACCTGTATCGCGACGGACGCGACAGCGTCGCGTGGCACGGCGATCGCATCGACCGATCCCGTCCGGTCGACCACGTAGCGGTCCTGAGCCTCGGCGGAACGCGCACGTTTCGCATCCGCCCCACCGGTGGAGGTAACGGGCGGTCATATCTGCTTCACTCAGGAGATTTGCTGGTCATGGGAGGCCGCATGCAATCGCACTTCGAACACGCGGTTCCCAAGCGAGCGTCCGCCTACCCGCGCATCAGCGTGACCTTTCGAGCCAAGGGGGCCGGCAATGCAGACCGACGAGGCCGGCGCCCCGCCTAGTTCGAGAAGTAGCCGAACGCGTCGGCGAGCAGGTGCGCTCCCTGTTGGGAGTAGTAGGTCAGCTTGCCGCCCGGAGCGATCTGGAGCATGGCAGCGTTCGGTCGAGTCTCCCCCACCTGGGTCAGGTTGAGGTTTGACGAATCCGGCCGCTGCTGGCCCGTCGGGTAAACCGTGATGAAGCCCGGTCGCGCCGCCTCGGTGGCGGTCACGTTCAGGAACACTCCGCCGACACCCGCGCCGGGGATACCGGCCACGCCGGTCGTCGCCACCGACACCGATGCCTTGGCGTTGACGAACCCGTTCGGAGGAGGTGGTACACGCGTATCGAATACTCGTGCCGGAGAGACCGGCGTGAATAGCCCGGAAGTCTTGCTCGGCGCCGTGTCGTCGGTGAAATATCCGAAGACGTCGGCGATCAGGTGCGCTCCTGCATGGGAGAAGAAGGTGATCTTGCCGTCGGGGCTGACCGGAACGATCGCCATGTTCGCAGCGGTGTGTCCCGCACCGTCCATGTTGAGATTCGACGCGAGCGGCCGCGCAACGTTGGACGGATAGGCGGTGATGAACCCTGTCGTGGCCGCCTGGTCGGCGGTGAGGTTCAGCGCCACGGCGCTGATGCCCTTGTTGGGAAGACCGGCCTTGCCGTGCACGTCGACCGTGATCGATTGACCCTGACCCACGAAGCCCGAGGGCGCGGCCGCGGTGCGAGTGTCGAACAGCCGCTTCGGCGACAGCGAGACGAACCGCCCGTCAGAGCTGACCGGCGTCCGCGTGAAGTAGCCCGCGACATCACCGAGCAGGTGGGTGCCGTTCTGAGAATAGAAGCTGACCTTGCCATTCGCTCCGACCGGCACGGTCACCAGGTTCGGTGCTGTCTGTCCCGGGCGGATCAGGTTGAGGTTCGACGAATTCGGCCGGGGAATGCCTGACGGCCACACGGTTACGAACCCGCCATTGGTCGCCTCGGTGGCGGTCACGTTCAACACGACGGCGTTGACCGAGGGGCTGTTCGGTATCCCCGCGACGCCTAGCATCTGAACATCGATCGTCCCCTTCGGTCCGAGCTTGCCCGAGGGGTTGTTCGAGCGCGTGTCGAATACACGCTTGGGGGGCAATGGCACGAACTTGGCCTCGCCCGCGTTCGGCGGAGGCGGAGGGGGTGGAGGGCCGTCGGAAACGGTCACGTTGACCAAACCGGTGGCGCAATAGACGTTCCCGGCGGTGCAGATCGTGTAGGTGAACGAATCGCTGCCGAGGAAGTTCTGGTTCGGCTTGTAGGTGACCTTGGTTCCTCCGCCGAGAGATGCGGTGCCCTTCGACGGATTGCCGACCGACAGTGTCGAGTTGACGAGATATCCCGCCGGGTCGAGGAACGACGGCCCGACGTCGACGGTCACCGACTTGTTCTTCTGGGTGAAAGCCGGGACCGTTCCCACTATCGGCAGTCGAACCTCGACCGCTCCGATGTCGCACCTTGGTGAGTTGCTCCAAGGACGGGTGTATTGGCCACCTCGCTGGTCGTTCGCCGGGCAGGAGAACGGTCCACCCGGCACCGCTTCGTCGACAAGAGGGCTGTCGAGATCGGGCAACATGGTCCGAGTAGGACCACCGTTCGTGTCGAGGTCGCCGAGTCCGGGATCGTCTGCGGGGTTTGCGCTCCAGAAGTCGGTCCCGTCGGCAGCTTGAACGCAGAATCGCGCACCGTTGCCGCCAGCGCCCATGTTTCCGTCCTGAACCGAGTAGTTGTAACGACTGGTGACGTTCGCGTTTGTCGTTCCAGAGTTGGGCGACATGCCCGCGCAGTTCGGCGTACCGATCGGCTTTTCGAGGACGTTGCCCTCGAATGTCAGGATGGTGCCGTTGCCGCCGCCGTAGATGCTCGCTCCGGCTCCTGGGCCCCAGGCCTGCGTCTTGTTTCCGCTGAAGGTGCTGAAGCGGACCGAAGACCCGGGGGCGACCTGCTTGGAGAGGCGAATGCCGCCGCCCCAGCCATCTCCACCGGCGCCGTCGTTGCCATAGCCGGCCTCGTTGCCGACGAATGTCGAGTTCGTCACGTCGACCCGATCGGCTCGGATGCCACCGCCGTCCTTGTCGGCGCGGTTGTTGGCGAACAGACTGCCGCTCGCCACGACTCGCTTGTCGGAGTGCACACCACCACCACTCGGGTTGTATTGCTGGAGGACCGGCGGCGGGTCGGGCAACGGATCCGGTGGCTCCTCAGGTGGCCGAGGATCGGTGCTCACGTTGCGGATGACGGTGCTGTTGTTGACGGTGAGCACCCCACCGCTGTGGTTGATGCCCCCACCGTTGCCGACGGCCACGTTGTCGCGCACCTTCACCTTGTTGAGTATCAAGTTGCCCGCATGGTTGATCGCCCCGCCTGCCGCGTTGGAGTTGCCGTTCTGGAACACCATGTTGTTGATCGTCGTCAGCTTGCCTGCAGCGATGTTCGGTGAGCTGAACACGCGACCGTTGTCGCCTCCATCGAGGACGAGGCCGTTGCCGTTGATCGTCAGCTTTCCTGTCCCGCCGTGTACGAGCTGACCACCGACGTTCACGGTGCCCGACACGGTCACGTTGATCGTGTGGTTTCCTCCACCCGTCGCGCCGTTGAGTGCGCTGCGCAGCGACCCCGGCCCCGAGTTGTTGAGGTTCGTCACGGTGAACGTCGCCGCGCTGGCTGTGGCAGCCATCGTCGCTAGGCCGACCGCGAACATCGCAGTGAGAGCGAGGAGTCCGACGAATCGTCTCATTGGGTGTGTTGCCTTTCCTCGAAGTTGTTCGCCCGACCTGCCGGGGGGTTTCACCGGCCGGCCTCTCGCTCCGGCATCACTCGGAACGGTGGCAGCACCACAGAGCGTAGTAACGACGACGATGTGTGGTCATGGGCCGTATGTCCCCACTTGCGCGTGGCGACAGTCATCGAGGGTACGCCCTTCCGGCCCACGATTTGCAGTCGGGCGACCCAGCCTGGTCGCCATCGCACCAGGCTTGCGCACGCCGTCAGGATTCGCTGGTGAACAGGCCGTTGTAGGTAGCGCCCACGACGACGGCGTAGGCGCCGAGGTAGAGCCACAACATGAGTCCCACTATCGCGCCGAGAGACCCGTAGGTTTCGTTGAAGTCGGCGAACTTCGAGGCGTAGATACTGAACGCGATCGACGCGAGCATCCAGATCGCAGCAGCGAGCAGCGCGCCGGGCCATACCGTGACGTCGCGGCTCGCGTGGTTGGGGCCGTAGCGGTACAGGACCATCAAGCCGACGATTACCGCCAGCGCGAGAACGGGGAATCGTGCGAGGTTGATGAGGTTGCGCTGACCGGAGCCCAGACCCGTCTCTGCGAGCAACGATGGCACCAGGGTGAGGATGAATACCCCCACCACGACGATCGATATGGCACCGAACGTGAAGGCCAGCGCGGTCGCCCGCTGGCCGATGAACTGGCGCGGCTCGCGCACGTCGTAGGCCTGTTCGAGTGTCAGGATCAGGTTCTTCACCGCCGCCGACGAGCTCCACAGGGCGAGCACGACACCCACGACGACGCCGACTCCGAGCCCGGTCCCCGACGAGTTGGTTATCGCCGTCATCTGCTGGGCGATCAGCGCCGATGCCTCCTCGGGCAACGTCTCGGTGGCGTCGAGAATCTGCTGTTCGATCTCCTCGGGGTCGGAGATGAGCCCATAGAGCGAGATCGTTGCGACCAACGCCGGCACGAGGGCAATGAGACCGAAGAACGCCACGCCGGCCGCGGCTACCGAAGCGTTGTGCGATTTGAGGCGCTCGTTCAGTTGCCGCGCGAGGTCGACGACGCGCGCTGTGTCGAAGCGTCCGAGCTTCATTTCAGCGAGCCGCCCGGCAGCAAGGGGTTTCGCGTGCCCGCTGCCCAGCCCCCGTCGACCGACAACTCGGCGCCGGTGACGTAGCTGGCTTCGTCCGACGCGAGGAAGAGCACCGCCGCTGCCACCTCGTCGACCTCGCCGATGCGAGGGATCGCCTGGGCCTTGTACGGCGCCGTTTCGAGGTCCTTGCTCTCCAGCGGGTTGCCCATGATCGTGTTGACCCCACCGGGGTGAACCGAGTTGACCCGGATGCCGTGGGGGCCGAGCTCGATGGCGGCGGTTTTGGTCATCCCGCGAATGGCCCACTTCGAAGCCGAATAGGCGCAGAGGCTGTTCTTGGACTGCAGCCCATCGATGGAGCTGATGTTCACGATCGATCCGCGACCTCTCCGCTTCATCATCGGGATCACCGACTTCATGCCGAGAAAGCACCCGATCTGGTTGATGTCGACGACCCGACGGTAGTCCTCCAAGGTCGTGTCGTCGATGGCACTGAAATGGACGATCGCGGCGTTGTTGACCAGCACGTCACAGCCACCGAGCTGCTCGGCCACTTCGACCGCGGATGACCAGCCGGCCTCGTCCGCAACATCCCATTCGAGGGCGGTCGCAGCTTCTCCGAGCTCGTCGGCGAACTCGGCGAGCTCGGCCGCCAGCACGTCGCCGATCACCACGCGAGCCCCTTCTTCGACGAACAGCCGCGCTTCGGCAGCCCCCTGACCACGCGCTGCGCCGGTGATGATTGCGACCTTTCCGTCGAGACGCTGCATCGCTGTCGACCCTTCGAGTGGAGTGGCGAACGAATCGCTCAAGACTTGCCGGTCGATCGGCGGTGCACCAACCCGGTCGGGCCCGTCAGGCATCTGCGACAGTAGGCTTCGGCCCAGGAACACCGACTGCGGAGATCGCCCATGCGCCAATACCTCAACGACCTTCGGGAATCGAACGAAGCCGCCGAGATCATCGGTCTGATCATGGGAATCGTGTCGATCATCATGGTTCTGCGCAGGTTCGCCAAAGCCAACAGCAAGGTCAAAGAGCACCGCGCCGCAGCGCTGTTGGCCAGCTCGAACGGCGAACTCGCCTGATGGCCGACCGCGTAGTCGTGCTCACCGGCGCAGGCGGAGGCATAGGCCGAGCATGCGCACTCCGGCTGGCGAGAGAAGGCGTCGCAATCGTGGGCCACGACCGAGACGGCGATGCGCTCGAACAAACCGGCAAGCTGGTCGCCGACTCCGGTGCCGAATTCGTCGCTCGCATCGGCGACATCACGAGCCGCGACGAGTGCCACGGGCTCGTCGACGAATCGGTCGAGAGGTTCGGCGGCATCGACGTGTTCGGCGCGATCGCCGGCGTTCACCGCAGCCAGCACTTCACCGACCTCGATGAAGCTGGTTGGGACTTGTTCCGATCGGTGAACATCGATGGTGTGCTCTGGTGCGCGCAGGCGGCCATTCCCCGGCTCATCGAACGCAACGGCGCTCTCATCAACCTCGCCTCCAACGCCGGCTTGATGGGCCAGGCTTACAACGTTGCCTACACGGCCACAAAGGCGGCGGTCGTCGCCATAACACGGTCGTGCGCGATGGAGTACGCGAAGGAATCTGTGCGCATAAACGCGATCGCTCCCGCCGGCGTCGACACACCGATGACGCAGAACTTCGAGATGATCGAGGATCCCGACTTCTCGCTGATGAAGCCGTACATGGGCTATCGGGGCATGGCCGACCCCGACGACATCGCCGCGGTGTTCGAGTTCCTCGCCTCTCCCGATGCCCGAGCCGTCCACGGAGCTATCGTCGCAGCCGACCTCGGATCGACTGCCGGCTGAGCATGGGCGAACCTCCAGCGTTCATCTTCGGCGTCGACCTCGACGGCGTGTGCGGCGACTATACGGCCGCTTTTCGAACGGTCGTGTCCAGCGAGCTGGGGATTCCACCCGAGAAGCTCCCACTGGAGCGATCGTGGGACTTTCGCGAATGGGGCATCGACGCTGACGACTTCTCCCGCCTACACCGCCTGGCGGTCATCGAGCACAGGATCTTGCGCGACCTCCCGATGATCGAGAACTGCGCCGACGTGCTCTGGCGTCTCAGCGACGCCGGCGTCTGGATTCGGGTCATCACCCACAGGCTCTATGTCAATTGGAGCCACGCGATCGCGGTGTCCGACACGGTCGAATGGCTCGACGCCACCCGCATCCCATACCGCGACATCTGCTTTCTGGGCGACAAGCCACAGGTCGAGGCCGACCTCTATGTCGACGACGGTGAGCACAACATCGAGGCGCTGCGAGGATCGGGCAACGAGGTCATCACGTTCGACCAGCCATACAACCGAGACGTGCCCGGCCTCAGGGCGCACTCGTGGCTGGAGGTCGAAAGCATCGTCGCGCAACGCCTTTCAGACCGCGACGACGGCTACCAGGAACAACTCCCCGGAGTCGACGCCGGCGCCTCCCGCCTCTCCGAACGCCTCGGCGACTGACTTCGCGGGCGCCACGGGGGCGCTTTCGTCGATGGTCAGGAGGCGTGACCATTGCCAAGAGCCTCCGTGGCTTGAACGGCCTTCCGGAGGGACGATGTAAACGGCTAGAAGCGGTGGATTTCAGCCCGAAGGGCTCCCCTGGGGGATGTTTCGACGGAGTCGAAACTCCAAGGAGCCCGAAGGGCTCCCCTGGGGGATGTTTCGACGGAGTCGAAACTCCAAGCTGGCCTGCGGCCAGCCGCGAACTAGCTGCGAGTATAGTTCGGTTCGCGTTTCTCGGCGAAGGCCTTGGGGCCCTCTTTCGAGTCGCTGGAGCCGAAGACCTCCATGCCGAGCGGACCTTCGAACTCCCAAGCCTCTGCCTCGGTCATTCCTTGGGTCTCATGGAGCGTCTTGAGAACGGCCTCGACCGCGAGAGGCCCGTTCGCGGCGATGGTGCCTGCGATGTCGAGAGCCTTGTCGAGCGCCGCGCCGTCGTCGACAACGTGACCGATGAGTCCCAGCGACTTCGCCTCGTCGGCCGACACGTGCTTGCCGGTCAGCAGTATGTCGGCCGCTTCGGTATAGGGGATCTGACGTGCGAGTCGCACCGCCGAGCCTCCCATGGGGTACAACGACCAACGAACCTCCGACACTCCGAATTTGGCGCTGCGACCCGCAACGCGAATGTCGGTTCCCTGAAGGATCTCGGTTCCGCCGGCGATCGCGTTGCCTTCCACGGCTGCGACGATCGGCTTGGTCGGTCGAGCGGTCTTGAGCAGACCGTCGTAGATGTAGTTCGGGTTGTCGGCCTGCTTGGCCTCGAGGTCATAGTCGTCGGTGTCCGCGGCATCGCCGGCCATGGCACGTAGGTCCATACCCGACGAGAAGTTGCCGTCGGCCCCGGTCAGCACGATGCAGTGGATGTCGTCGTTCTCCGACGCCTCGCGCCAGGCGTCGTCCATGCGAGCAAACATCTGGAGCGTCATCGCGTTCATGCGTTCGGGCCGATTGAGGGTGACGACGAGAACCTTGCCGTCGCGTTCGGTCATCAGATCGGGCATCTTGGTCTCCGGGTCGGCGGGCTGGGTCGTCGAATCGTTGCGCGTCTCAGGTCCGCGAGGCAAGAATCGCCCGCGCCGGCTCTAGGTCGTCGGGGTTGGTCACACCGATCCAGTCGTCGTCGGTGGTCGCGGCAGTGACGCTCATCTCGCCCGCGATCATGAGCTCGCCGACAGCCTCGGGAAGAAGGAACTCGCTCTTCTCCTCGTCGCCGCGCTCGGAGTGAAACATCTTCCACATGCGCGAGAGGTGATCGAACAAGTCGGTGCGGAACCCCCACATGTTCATCGAGACCGGTGTCTCGTCGGTGAGCACTCCAGGAGGATCTTCGGACGCGATCGTGCCGTCGGCCTTGCGCGCGATGCCGTGGGTCTCTGTGATTTCGACCAATGCCCCCGCATCTATCTCGCAGACGCCACGCGAAACCGCGCCGGCTTCGGGCAGCGTCCTTCCGAGCTCGAACGCGACAACGACGCACTCGCCATCGGCGAGCTGTGCTATCGACTCTGCTGCGAGAGCGTACGACCGTTGGCCGTAGTAGTCGTCGGCGTTCACGACCAGAAACGGCTGATCGACCGCTTCCGCGGCGGCGAGAACGGCGTGGGCGGTTCCCCAAGGCTTCGCCCGCGACGGACCGAAGGTGTCCTGTCGCACGTAGGAAACCTCGACGCTGTCGCCGTGGATCTCCTCGACGTGGGATGCCACAGCATCCTCGATCTCCGAACGGACGATCATCAGGACCTTGTCGGCGCCGCTCGCCGTGGCGTCGCGGATCGCGTAGTCGAAGAACGCCTCTCCGTTCGGACCGACCGAGGCGAGCTGTTTGTCGCCTCCGAACCGGCTTCCGAGTCCTGCGGCCATGATCAGCAACGTGTAGCTCACGTCATTACCTCTCGATGTTGATGTCGAACGACTTGCGTATCAGGTGGTCACCAATACCGACGAGCCGTGCCCGAACAGGCCCTGGTTGGCCGTGACCCCGACCTTGGCTCCATCGACCTGGCGCCCGGTGGCTTCGCCGCGCAGTTGCCAGGTGAGCTCGCAAATCTGCGCTATCGCCTGGGCGGGGACCGCTTCGCCGAATGCTCCGAGCCCACCCGAGGGGTTCACCGGCAGCCGACCGCCGATCGTCGTGGCTCCCGAACGCAGCAGTTCCTCCGCACCGCCCGTCTCGCAGAACCCGAGCTGCTCGTACCAGTCGAGCTCCATCGCCGACGACAAGTCGTACACCTCGGCGACGTCGACGTCTTCAGGCCCGATGCCCGCCTCTTCGTATACCTTCGCGCCGATCGACTCCTTGAACGTGAGCTCGGGCGGCGGTGTAGCCGCCGCCGAGTCTGTGGCGAGGTATGGCAGATCGATGACCACATCGGGATACGTGGGCGTGACCGTGGAGATGCCCTTGACCCGCACCGGATCGCTGTGCCCGTGCGCTCGCGCGTACTCCATGCTCGAAACGACCAGCGCCGCGCCGCCGTCGGAGGTGGCGCATATCTCGAGCAGACGAAGCGGGTCCGACACGACTGGCGAGTTCTCGATGTCGGCGATCGAGTACTCCTTGGTGTAGCGGGCGTTCGGGTTCACCGCGCCGTGCTTGCTGTTCTTCACCTTGACCGCGGCGAAGTCGTCGGTGGTCGCGCCGTGCACGGCGATGCGTCGCCGTGCGTGCATGCCGAAGTAGACCGGGTTGGTGGCTCCCACCAGTCGGAAGCGCAGCCAATCGGGATCGTCGGGTCGGTCACCCTCATTCGGCGCCAAGAAGCCCTTCGGAGTCGTGTCGGCACCGATCACCAGCGCGACGTCGGCTGCGCCGGACAGGATCTGTCCCCGGGCCACTGCCAACGCGGTCGCCCCCGAAGCACACGCTGCATACGACGAGGCCACCTGCGCGCCCGTGAACCCCAACGCTCGCGCGAACGTCGAACCTGCCACATACCCGCCGTAGCCACAGCGAACGGTGATAGCACCGGAGACGAAGCCCACGTCGTCCCAACGAACGCCGGCGTCGTCGAGTGCCGCTCGTCCGGCGACAACGCCGTAGTCGACGAAGTTGCGTCCCCACTTGCCCCAGGGGTGCATGCCGACTCCCAGGATTGCGATGTCGTCCATTGTCAGGTCTCGCTCTCCGCCGCGACCGGCTTCCATTTCCAGACCACGTACTCGTTCTCGTCGTCCTCGTACAACGTGCCGAGGGTGAGCTCGACCTCCATGCCGACCTCGAGGTCGTCGGCCGTGTAGCCGTCGGCCACCTGGCCCAGCACGACCATCTTCTCCCGTTCCAGTTCGACCGCGGCCACGGTCACCGCCTCGTATGGCTCCGTGACCGGGAACGGTGGCGGCGGCGGATACTGGCTGTCGCTGAACGACCAGATCGTGCCGTGCCGGCTGAGCAGCACCTCTTCGATCTCACCGGCGGCGGCCGGATCGGTTCCACCGAGGTCTTTTGGGAAGCAATAACTGTCGCGACCGACGGTCTTGCCACCGATGAGACACGGTTCGTCCTCGTCGAGGGTGAACAGACCTTCGACGGCGGGCACCCTCTTCTTGCGGGTCATGGTCGGTCAGGATAGTCGTGGCTCGACGCGAACTCGCCCGCCGGCGCCGCGCCCATCGCCTACTCTGGCGCCTTGGCCCGCGCATCGATCGAACTGCTTGTGACCGACCTCGACGGGTCACTGTGGGATTCCTCCCTGGAGCTGCACGCCCATACGCGAGCCGCCCTCGACGCGGCCCACTCCCGACAGCTGCCGGTCCTGGTCGCGACCGGACGCCGACGCGCCAGTGCGGGCCGCCCGCTCGGGGTGCTCGGCCTCGACCATCTGCCACAGGTGCTGCTCAACGGCGCGCTGGGTGTCCATCGTGACGACGTGTTCCACAAGGTGGCTTTCGAGCGTGAGCAGGTAGCGACGATCGTCGATGCCTTCGCCGAACACCGCCACGTTCCGTGCGCCTATGTCGAACACCACTCGGTAGACGTCTTCTGCGCTGGCGAACCGACGACGTCAGCACATCATCAACGGCTGCTCGATCAGAAGATCACACGAGGTGACTCGGGGACCCTCATCGACGAACACGAGGTGATCGGCTTCAGCGTGCTCGGTGTTTCACCGGACGGGCTCGACGAGATCGAGTCGACCATCAACGCGGCGGGCGCCGGCAACGTCATCGTCGCCGCCGACCACCTCTACGGCGATCACAGCATTTTCGTGCAACCACCCGGCATCTCGAAGTGGGAGGGCATCGAGGCCTTCTGTGCGAGGTCGGGGCTCGACCCCTCGAGGGTGGCGGCTGTCGGCGACGGCCACAACGACCTCGAGATGTTGGAAAACGCGGCGATCGCGTTCGTTCCGTCGGACGCCACCTCGCCCGCTCTCGACCGCGCCGACATCGTCATCGACCCTCCCGGATCCGGCGGCTGGTCCCAACTCCACCGCGTTCTGTTTGCATGAGCCCGAACTACATGGGGTGTCAGGCACCGAGCTCAAAGTGCTCTGGTCCCAGCGCGTTCTGAGCTCGGTGCCTGACACCTCTGGGTGGCGCCTTCGGCGAAAGGATTCTCTGGCACCGGTTTGGGATGCAGTCATATGGTGACCCCCATGTCACTCACCTCATGGGACGACTTTCCGGTCCATCAAACGTCGGAGTTCATCCGCCACGTCGCCACCAGCGACCGCAACTTCTACGACCGGTACTACTTCAACATGCATCCGTCGAGCGACGAGCTGTTCGCCATCTTCGGGCTCGGCCAATACCCGAATCTCGGGGTCACCGACGCATTCATCGCGGTGCGCCACGAGGACACTCAACACATCGTGCGCGCGTCGGCGGAGCTCGAAGACCGCATGAAGACGCAGGTCGGACCGATCAGGGTCGAAGTGCTCGAGCCTCTGCACAAGGTGCGCGTGGTTGTCGAACCGAGCGAGCACTCGGTTGCCATGGACGTCACCTGGGAAGGTGCGATGCCGGCCCATGAGGAGCCGCGCCAATACCTACGCAGCAAGGGCAAGGTCGTCTTCGACACGCAGCGCTTTGCCCAGACGGGTTGCTGGAGCGGTTCGATCGATGTCGACGGAACCGACTTCGGGGTGACCCCCGACCGCTGGTGGGGCACGCGGGACCGGTCGTGGGGCGTCAGGCCCGTCGGTGAGGAGGAACCCGACGGCATCCGGGCCGATGAGCACTCGATGTCGGGAATGTGGAACTACTTCCCGATGCAGTTCGAGGACCACACGATCCTCTACATCTGCAACGAGGAGAACGACGGATCGCGCCCGCTGGAGGAAGCCAATCGCATCTGGCACGCCGACGGCAGAATTGAGTGGCTCGGAACGCCCGAGTGGAACCACTCCCCCGTCAGCGGCACCCGAGTGCTCGAGGGCTCGGTCATACGGTTTCCTGATGCACCCGAAGGACCGATCGACGTGCGGTGTTCGCCGCTGCTGACCAACTGGATCTCGGTCGGAACGGGCTATGGAATCGACGCCGACTGGCGCCACGGCATGTACCAGGGACCCGAGGTCGTGCAGGGTCTCCAGCTTCCGGTCGACGAGGTTCGCCCGATCGGCCAGTTCGGGGTTGTCGATCACGTCGGGCGCTTCGAGTACGGCGACCACATCGGCTACGGGCTCTACGAACACGGCTTCTTCGGGCAATTCGACAAGATGGGGCTCTCCGAGCCCGGGTCGATGTTCGACTGAGGGGCGGCGCTCGTCGTCCAGTTCGTTGCCGACGACTGGTATCGTGCGCGACCCGTGAATGCCGTCCCGTTCCCCAACCGCCACATCGGGCCGTCGGCCGAGGCCGAACGTGTCATGCTCGAGACGGTCGGTGTCGCGTCCATCGATGCGCTGATGGACCAGACGGTCCCGCGCTCGATCCGCGACGACTCGCTCGAGCTTCCCCCACCGCTGAGCGAGGCCGAGGTGCTGGCCGAGCTCCGACGACTCGCATCGAGAAACACCCGAGTCCGCTCTCTCATCGGCCTCGGCTACCAAGGAACCGTCACGCCGCCCGTCATCACGCGAAACGTGCTCGAGAACCCAGCCTGGTACACCGCCTACACGCCGTACCAGCCCGAGATCTCCCAGGGGCGACTCGAGGCACTGCTCAACTTCCAGACGATGATCTGTGACCTCGCCGGCCTCGACATAGCCAACGCTTCATTGCTCGACGAGCCGACCGCAGCCGCCGAGGCCATGACCCTTCTACGCCGCATCGCCAAGGCCGAAGGCGCTGTTTTCCTTCTCGATGCCGGGATCCATCCACACACTCGCGAGGTCATCGCGACCCGTGCCGAACCTCTGGGCATCGAGCTCGTCTCCCACGACGGCCATTTCGAGGCCGACCCGGTACCGGACGGCGCGTTCGGCGGATTGTGGCAATACACGACGACCGACGGTGCCGTTCGTGACCTCTCACCGATCGTCGAGGCGATGCACGCGGCCGAACTGCCGGTCGCGGTCGCCGCAGACCCGCTCGCCCTGGTCGCCCTGGAGGCACCGGGCACTCTGGGCGCCGACGTCGTCGTAGGCTCGGCGCAGCGATTCGGTGTCCCGATGGGTTTCGGCGGTCCGCACGCTGGTTTCATGGCCGTCCGCGAGTCGTCTCGCCGCTCACTGCCGGGTCGCCTGGTCGGGGTGTCGGTCGACTCCAACGGCGATCCTGCGCACCGGTTGGCTCTCCAGACGCGCGAACAACACATCCGACGCGAGAAGGCGACGAGCAACATCTGCACGGCGCAAGTCCTGCTCGCCAACATTGCGGGCCTGTACGCATGCTGGCACGGTCCCGAGGGCCTGCGTGCGATAGCGAACGAAGTGCACCTGACCGCATGCCGGTTCGCCGACGCCGTCGAGGCTCAGGGTCATCGAGTTCGACACGCCAGCTTCTTCGACACGGTCACGGTGGAAACCGACGGCAAGGCCGACGCACTGGTCGCTGCGTCGCTGGCTCGCGGCATCAACATCAGGCGCTTCGACGACGACACGATCTCGGTCGCTTTCGACGAGACCGTCGACGAATCGGTTCTGGTCGCCCTGCTCGATGCCTTCGGGGCATCGCCTGGCCCGTCGACCGCGGAGCCGCGCCTCCGCGAATCGCAGCGGAGATCCACTCCGTTCTGCGAGCACCCGGTCTTTTCGGAACACCGCTCCGAGACAGCGATGATGCGATATCTCCGGCGCCTGTCCGACAAGGACCTCGCGCTCGACCGAACCATGATCCCGCTCGGGTCATGCACGATGAAGCTGAATGCCGCCGTCGAGATGGAGGCGATCACCTGGCCGGAGTTCGCCGACGTTCACCCGTTCGCCCCTCTCGAACAGGCGGACGGGTACCTCGAGATGATCGTCGAGCTCGAATCCGCTCTCGTCGAGATCACCGGCTACCACGCGGTGTCTCTCCAGCCGAACGCCGGCTCTCAAGGAGAGCTGGCCGGGCTGCTGGCGATCAGGGCATACCACCGGGCGAATGGCGACGATCGCACGATCTGCCTCATCCCTTCGTCGGCCCACGGCACCAACGCGGCGTCGGCGGTCATGGCGGGCATGAGCGTCAAGGTCGTCGAGTGTGACGACGACGGCAACGTCGACATCGACGACCTCAACGCGAAGATCGAGGCTCACGCCGACGATCTCGCCGCCATCATGGTCACCTACCCGTCGACCCACGGCGTATTCGAGACCGAGATCACCCACATCTGCGAACTCGTGCACGAAGCCGGGGGGCAGGTTTACCTCGACGGGGCGAACCTGAACGCCATGATCGGCTACGCGAAGCCAGGCAGCTTCGGCGCCGACGTCTCCCACCTCAACCTTCACAAGACCTTTTGCATCCCCCATGGCGGCGGCGGACCCGGCGTCGGCCCGGTGGCGGTCGCCGAGCACCTCGCTCCCTTTCTTCCCAACCACCCGCTGGTCGACGAAGCAGGACCCGCCTCCGGCGTCGGACCGATCAGCGGAGCGCCCTGGGGTTCGGCGGGGATCCTTCCGATCTCGTGGGCGTACGTGAGACTCATGGGAGCCGAAGGGCTGCGGCGGGCAACAGGCGCGGCCATACTCAGCGCGAACTACATCGCCACTCGACTCGCCGATGAGTACCCGGTGCTTTACACCGGCCGCGCAGGCCGCGTCGCCCACGAGTGCATCCTCGACACTCGGCCGTTCAAGTCCGACGCAGCGATCACCGTCGATGACATAGCTAAACGCCTCATCGACTATGGGTTCCACGCACCGACGATGTCCTTTCCGGTCGCGGGCACGCTCATGGTCGAACCGACCGAGTCCGAGGACCTCGCTGAGCTCGATCGGTTCTGTGACGCGATGCTCGCGATCCACGCCGAGATCGAATCGGTGCGCGAAGGCAAGTGGCCCGCAGACGACAATCCACTGGTCAACGCTCCGCATACCGACCGGGTCGTGTGCGCCGACGACTGGAAGCACGCCTACGGACGCGAAGTTGCCGCGTTTCCGGTGGCTTCACTACGAGAACAGAAGTACTGGTCGCCCGTCGGACGCATCGACGGCGCCTATGGCGACAAAAATCTGATGTGCAGCTGTCCTGACGTATCCGCGTTCGAGGATCGATAGCCGACGGTCAACCTCCGCGGGATCCCGTCACCGTGTCGCCGTCGACTCGATAGACCGCGCACACCACGTCGCGGTCGCCGAGGCGCTGCCACGAATCCCGACTCGGGAAGAGCGCCAAGTAATCGAGGTCTGACTCCTCGGGCTCCTCACCCACGAACGGGGCGAACCCGTCTCGACAGATCGATCGGGCTGCATCCTCGACCTCACCGTCACCGGGATACGTGCCCTCGCGCAGTGAGTACACCGCGTACACCTCGTGAAGGTGGGGGTTCTCGCACGCAACGCCCAGCACGGTCTCTGCTTCATCCTGGCCGGCGCCGTCGTCGAAGCAATCGCCGACTTCGAGATCGAGTACCGCGATCGGTCCCGGGTCGGCAACGGTCGTCGCCGGGACGGCGGTGCTCGTCGACTCTGCTGCGAGCACTGTCGTCGTACTCGACTTGGCCGGAGGACTCGACGCGACCGCCTCGAGTGGGGTCGAGGAACCCTCGTCGTCCGCCCCACATGCGCCCGTCGCCACCACGACTGCGAGTACCCCTAGAACCGCCATCGACTTGAGAACTGACATCGTCGCCAGTCTGTTCCACGCGGCGGGGTGTGTGGGGAATGCCGCGCGCAGTAGCGTGCGAGAACACGTTCTCGAAAAGGTAGACGATGGAGATCTCACTCAGCCCAGACCAAATCGACCTTCGTGACGAACTGCGCGAGTACTTCACCAACCTGATGACACCAGAGGTGCGCGCGACAACGTCGAGCGCCGAGTTCGAGGAGAACACGGCCTACAAGGATCTGATCCGCAAGATCGGCGCCGACAACTGGCTCGGGGTCGGATGGCCCAAGGAATACGGGGGCAAAGGTTTCACCGCCATCGAGCAATACATCTTCTTCAACGAGTCCCAGGCCGCCGGGTGCCCGATCCCCTTCTTGACCACGAACACGGTCGGGCCGACCATCCGCGAGTTCGGGACTCCCGAACAAAAGGACTTCTTCCTCAGCAAGATCCTCGCCGGCGACATGCATTTCTCGATCGGCTACAGCGAACCCGAGGCGGGTACCGATCTGGCGAGCCTCAAGACCAGAGCGGTCAAGGACGGCGACGAGTGGGTGATCAACGGCCAAAAGCTCTACACGAGTCTCGCCTACAACGCGGACTACGTCTGGCTGGCAGCTCGCACCGACCCCGATGCCCCCGGCCACAAGGGCATCACCATCTTCCTCGTGCCGACCGACGACCCTGGCTTTTCCATTCAGCCGTTCAAGACGTTCGGCCAGGCTCACACGACCGCAACCTTCTACGACGACGTCCGCGTACCAGACTCCGCCGTCGTCGGCGAGGTGAACGGCGGTTGGGGTCTCATCACCAACCAGCTCAACAACGAGCGGGTCTCGCTGTGTGCGTCGGGAAGGTTGCTCCGGCTGATCGACGACGCCGTGCAATGGGCTCGCGACACAAAGCTCGCCGACGGGCGGCGGGTCATCGACCAGGAATGGGTGCAGGTCAAACTCGCCGAGTGTCACGCGTGGGTGCAGTTCCTCGACCTGCTCAACTGGAAAGTTGCATACAACTCAACCCACGGCACCGTGAATCCCGCTGACGCTTCTGCGACCAAGGTGCACGGCAGCGAGTCGATGCACAACATCTATGTCAACCTCACCGAGGTCGTCGGCGCCACCGGCCACCTGAGGGAGGGCTCGCCAGGAGCTGAGTTCGCCGCCCAGATCGAGTCGAGCTATCGAACAGTCTGGGTACTCACCTTCGGCGGAGGGACCAACGAGATCCAGCGCGACATCATCGGCATGGCCGGGCTCGGCCTACCACGCGAGAAGCGGAGAAAATAGACGATGGACTTCGGTCTCGACGAAAACGAACAGGCGGTGGCCGACCTGGCCACCCAGATCCTCACCGACAAAGTCACGCCAGAGTCGCTCCTCGCTCTCGATGAAGCGATCGAGGAAGGCGACGGCGAGTGGTTCGATCGAGCGGCCTACGCCGAGATCGCCAAGGCGGGGCTGGTGGCGATCGCCGTCGGTGAAGCCAACGGTGGAGGCGGCCTCGACTTGGTCGCCGCGGGCCAGGTGTTGCGTGCCCAGGGCTCTGCGGTCGCTCCGATGCCTCTGCTCGACAACACGGTGGCCGCGATGGCGCTCGATCGATTCGACACCGAGGGCGCGCATCGTGATCTGCTCGGCGGGATCTGTGACGGCTCGGCCAACGTGTCAATCGCCATCCAGGAATACATGAACGATCGGCTGCTCGAGCCGTCGACGGTCTTCGATGGCTCCACGGTGTCGGGCACCAAGATCGTCGTCGAGTTCGCCGATGTCGCCGACGCGTTGCTGGTGGCCGCTGTCGACGCCGACTCCACCCCGGCTCTCGTACTGATCGAATCGCCCTCCGCTTCCGCGACTTTGACCGCTGGCACGTCGACACGTCTTCAACCCGTGTGGGAGGTCGAGTTCGACAACTCGCCCGCGCACTCGATCGCCGAGGGACCCGAGGCGATCCGCTGGCTGCACGACCACCTGATCGCCGGCATCTGCGCCGCCCAGCTCGGGGTCACAGAGGCGGCGCTGAAGCTCACCGCCGCCTACACCAGCGAACGTGAGCAGTTCGGTCGTCCGATCGCCACGTTCCAGGCCGTCACCCAGCGACTCGCCGACCAATACATCAACGTCGAGGGCATTCGGCTGACGACGGCCAACGCGCTATGGCGCCTGGCCACCGGCCATGACGCCGAACAAGACCTGCGGGTCGCGAAGTACTGGGCGTCGGATCGTGCAACCGAGGTCGCCAACGCTACTCAGCACTGCCACGGCGGAATGGGGGTGAGCGTCGACTACCCGCTGCACCGCTACACGCTCTGGAACAAGCATCTGACGACGTCGTTGGGAGCCGGAACACAACAGCTACGTGACCTCGGCGCTTCCTTTGCCCGCTGAATTCGGGCTTCAGCTGCAGCTGGGCCCACCTGCAGGGAGTTCGGGAGGTCGGCCGTGCGGCATTTCGATCTGGTGATCGTCGGGTCGGGTTCGGGGAACTCGATCATCAACCCCGACCTCGACGACTGGGACATCGCAATGGTCGAGTCGGGAGCGTTCGGCGGCACCTGCCTCAACC
This sequence comes from Acidimicrobiales bacterium, assembly GCA_965216815.1. Lineage (GTDB taxonomy): Bacteria > Actinomycetota > Acidimicrobiia > Acidimicrobiales > SHLQ01 > JADFOM01. The sequence continues at coordinate 3,176,525 of OZ244202.1, forward strand.
GCGGGTGCATCCCGTCGAAGATGCTGGTGTATGCGGCCGACATCGCCGAGCTCGCCCGGCGGGGTCCCGAGCTCGGTGTCGACACGCGCTTCGAGCGAGCCGACTGGCCGTCGATCCGCGACCGGGTGTTCGGCCGGATCGACCCGATTTCCGAAGCCGGCCGCCGCTACCGCGCCGACGAGTGCGCCAACGTCACCGTCTATGAGTGCGAGGGCCGATTCGTCGACGAGAAGAAGCTGGCGGTCGACGACGAGCTGATCACCGCCGATCGCTTCGTCCTGGCCGCCGGAGCACGCGTACGTGTCCCCGACATACCCGGACTCGGCGACGTCGGTTATCAGACGTCGGACACCATCATGAGAATCGACGAGATTCCCGAACGTCTCATCGTCCTCGGCGGTGGCTACATCGCCTCGGAGATGGGTCACGTGTTCGGCTCGCTCGGCTCGCAGCTCACGATCGTCAATCGAAGCGACAGTCTCCTGCGGGCCGAGGACGACGAGATCCGCCGTCGTTTCACCGAAGCGATGCAGCGCCGCTTCGACGTGAGGCTGCACACACAAGTGCTCGCTGCCAGGCGCGAGGGTGCCGACGTGGTACTCGACATCTCGACCAACGGCGAACACAGCGAGCTGCGCGGAGACGAGATCCTCGTCGCCATCGGCCGCGTTCCAAACGGCGACCACCTCGATGTCTCGGCGACCGGTGTCGGACTGGACCACGAGGGATACGTCGAGGTCGACGAGTTGGGCCGCACCGCTGTCGAGGGGATCTGGGCGCTCGGCGACATCTGCAACCCTGCACAGCTCAAGCACACGGCAAACGCAGAGGCCCGAGCCGTCGCGCACAACCTGGCGCATCCAGACGACTTGGTAGCAGCCGACTTGCGTTTCATCCCGCATGCGGTTTTCGGCTCTCCCCAAGTGGCCGCTGTCGGCCCTACCGAGCGTGAAATCCGCGATTCGGCGCTTCCCTACCGTTGCATCGTTCGGCACTACGCCGACGCGGCGTACGGCTGGGCGATGGAAGACACGACCAGCGTCTGCAAACTCATCGGAAACCCCGAGACGGGCCGTCTCCTCGCTGCACACCTCGTCGGCCCCCAAGCGTCGACTCTCGTGCAGCAGCTGATACAAGGCATGGCGCTCGAACTGACCGTCGAACAGATGGCGACTGGCCATCTCTACATCCACCCAGCCCTGCCGGAGGTCGTCGAACAGGCCCTGCTCGAGCTTCGCGACGCCATGGGCTGAGCGCGGTCGCCTTTTGGTTGCCGGCTGTTCGCGAAGTAGACAGGCTCGATGGACTCCCTGAACGGAAAGCACGCTGTAATCACTGGTGGGGCGAGCGGTATGGGCAAAGCGTTCGCCAAGCGCTTTCTCGATGCGGGAATGCGAGTAACCATCGGCGACATCGAGGAGCCAGTTCTCGACGAGGCCGTCGAGGAGCTCGGCGGCTCCGACAGGGTGCTCGGCGTCGCCACCGACGTGAGCGACGACGCGTCGATGAGAGCGTTCCACGCGGCGGCCGAAGACCGCTTTGGACCTGCCGACGTCTTGTGTCTCAACGCCGGCGTAGCCGGAGGTACCGGGCCCATGGACAAGCTGACGCTCGCAGACTGGCAGTGGGTCATCGGGGTCAACCTCTACGGCATCATCAACGGCCTGCGCGAGTTTCTCGGGCCGATGAAGGCCCGCGACGAGGGACACATCGTGATCACCGCCTCGATCGCAGGACTCACGTCGTTTCCGAGCATGGGGCCGTACAACCTGACCAAACACGGCGCGGTTTCGATCGCCGAGACCCTGCTCAACGAACTCCACGACGAGCAGAGCAACCTCGGTGTCACCTGCCTGTGCCCTGGGCTGGTCCTCACAGGGATCTTCCAGAGCGAGCGAAACCGGCCGGAGAAGTACGTCGCACCGGGCATTCCCGACGAGCCCTCGATGGACGAGGAGGAAATGGCTGCAGCGATCGAAGTGATCGCTTCGGTCGCGAAGCCTCCCGAGCACGTCGCCGATCTCATCCACGACGCGGTGCTGTCGAACACCTTCTGGGTATTCACCGACGGAGACTTCGATCCGCAGGTGCGTGCGCGTCTCGATGCGATCGCCGCAGGGAGGCCGCCCCTGACCTCCGACACGCTCCTGTCGAACTACATGTAGGCCGCGGCTCGAAAAGGCCGGAGGGGTGGCGCCACTCCCCTATCCTCGACTGACGATGGGAAACAGCTTCGGCACGATCTTTCGGGCGACGACCTTCGGCGAGTCACACGGTGGCGGCATCGGTGTCGTGGTCGACGGGTGTCCGCCGAGGCTTTCCCTCGACGCGGCAGTCGTCCAGCGCGATCTCGACCGACGCCGACCCGGCCAATCGACACTGGTCACACAACGCGACGAAGACGACACCGTAGAGATCCTCTCCGGCGTTTACCAGGGCCGGACGACCGGGACACCGATCGCGATGCTCGTCAGAAACACCGACGCTCGACCCGGTGCCTACGATCACCTGCGCGACGTCTACCGGCCAGGCCACGCCGACCTCACATACGACGCCAAATACGGGTTTCGCAACCACGAAGGAGGCGGCAGGTCTTCTGCGAGGGAGACGATCGGACGCGTCGCAGCCGGAGCGGTTGCCCGCGTACTGCTCGATGCCCGATGTGGCGCCGAAGTCGTCGCCTGGGTCGATTCGGTCGGCGCGCTCAGCGCCGACGTCGACTCGGCGACCATCGACACCGGCACGGTCGAGGCCCACCCCACCCGCTGCCCCGACCCTGAGGTGAACGGTGAGATCGCCGAAGCGATCGAGGCTGCCCGCGCAGACGGTGACAGCCTCGGCGGCACGATCAGGTGTGTGGCACGCGGTATTCCGGCCGGTCTCGGAGAGCCGGTTTTCGACCGTGTCGAGGCTGAACTGGCAAAGGCGATGCTGTCGCTGCCGGCGACCAAGGGGTTCGAGATCGGCGCTGGGTTCGCAGCGGCGACCATGACCGGCCGCACACACAACGACGAGTTGGTTCCGAGCGACAGCGGCCCCGTGTCGGTCACCAACAACGCCGGAGGCGTCCTCGGCGGCATCACGAACGGCGCGCCGCTGGAGTTTCGCGTCGCATTCAAGCCGACGGCCACCATCAATTCCCCACAGCGAACAGTCGACACCGATGGCAACGCCGTCGAGCTCGCCGCCCGCGGCCGACACGACCCCTGCGTTCTGCCACGGGCGGTTCCGATGGTCGAAGCTATGACACTTCTGGTGCTCGCCGATCTGTGGCTGCGCCAGAGAGCTACCCTCGGGTAGCTCTCTCGACTGATTCGGCGCTACAGGAACCAGTGGGGTCTCTATGACGTTGTAGGTGACATGAAGCTCTCGCGCGTCGCAGCGGGCTTGATCGTGTTGGTCGGCCTTGCCTCGTTGACCTACGTGACCCTCAGTGACTCTGGCAGCGGTGACAGCGCCGACCCGACCGGCGAAGACTCGTCCGCGCGGACCCCCGGTCGGGACTTGGGCGAACCCGAACTGCTCGGCAAGGCGACCCCCCTCGTCGGGCTCGACGGTTGGCTGCAGTCCGACATCGGTTCGCTCGACGACCTCGCCGGAAGGGTCTATGTCCTCCAGTTCTGGACTTTTGGCTGCGTCAACTGCAAGAACACGATTCCCCACCTTCAGGACCTCCATGACGACTACGGCGATGCCGGGTTGGAGATCGTCGGCGTGCACTCGCCCGAGTTCGACTACGAGCGCGACCCGGAAGCCATCGCCGAAGCCGCCGTCGATCACGGCGTGACCTGGCCGATCGCACTCGACACCGAACGCGACAGCTTCCACGCCTGGCAGGAACGGCCCCGGTTCTGGCCGCGCACATACGTCGTCGACCGCGACGGCAACATCCGCTACGACCACATCGGCGAAGGCAGCTACGACGAACTGCGTGCCACGGTCGAGTATCTGCTCGGGTGAGCGGCGCAAGTATCTCGGGCGCATTTCTCGAGGGGATCGAGGCATCTGCGCAGCCCTGCACGCTGGCGCTCGCACTTCCGTGTCTCGGCATCGCCCTCGCGTCCCGTGCACACCTTCCCTACGCGGTCGGCGGATTCTCCGCAGCGGCCGGGGTCGTCGCCTGGGCTCGCTTCTCCGGCCACTGGCCCGATCTTCCAACAGGTATTTGGCTGCTCATGACCGGTGGGGCCGTGGTCGCCTGTGCCGTCGCTGCCTTCGCGCGGAGCGAAACGGCATTCGGAGCCGCGGCAGTCACCGGCGCCGTGTCGGCTTGGCTGTGGACGCCCTGCGTCGGCCAAGAGCTCGCTGCGATCGTAAACAACGCTCCCGAGCGTCCGATCGGCCAGCTCCCGGCCACGCTCGCATACGTCGGCGGCACGGTGCTGATACTCGGGCTCGTCGCTGCACTCACGGTCTTGTTCGAGCCGGTCAGACGGACCCTCTCATCGCGGTGGTCGGGCCGTGTCGGCGTTGCGATCGCGGCTGTCCTCGGAGCGCTCATCGCCGTCGGGAGCTATGACGACGTGGTCGCCGAACTGCTCGAACGGAGCAGCGTCACATGAGTGGAATGATGTCCGGCCCGGGCGGGTTACCCTCGGTGCCCCGCAGAAAGGTCGTTTCGTTGCGCGCACGCAGATCTCTCCTCTTCGCTGTTGTCCCGGTCCTACTTTTCGCCGCTGCGTGCGGTGGTGACGACGACAGCGCAGCAACCGAGACCGGCGCCGGCTCCGCTCGTGCCGACACGCCAGCGGAGGGCCCGCTCCTGGTCGACCAGGCCGAGACCGCGTTGCCGGCTGTCGACGTTGTCGACGTCACGACCGGCGAACAGATCAACCTCCAGTCGTTGGCTCCGAGCAATCGGCCACTGCTTCTGTGGTTCTGGGCGCCGCATTGACCGACCTGCCTGGGCGAGGGCCCAGGACTCGAGCAGTTCGCTCGGGAACACGGTGACAAGGTACGTATCGTCGGCGTCGGGGCGCAGGACGACCTCGACCTGGCGCAGCAGTTCATTGATCGCACCGGCATCGAGTCCTTCGAGATGTACTGGGATCCGACGTTCGAGTCGTGGCGCCATTTCGGGGTTCAACGCAACTCCGAGGCATGGCTCGTCGACCGCGACGGCACGCTGATCGGCGACCGCTTCTTCGGCTTCGACGAGGGGCAGATCCTCGAGCAAGTCGCCTGAGAAGAACGTTCAGACGAACGGTGGCTTCACGACCTCGGCGGGTTGGCGCTCGCCGCGCATGTCGATCTCGAGGTTGTCGCCGATGTCGATGTCGGGTTCGACGAACGCGAGTCCGATGCCGCGCTCGAGCATCGGCGAGAAGTTGCCGCTCGACACGATCCCGACCTGGCGATCGCCCAGGTACAGCGTCTGGTCGGCCCGGGGCGGGCGGCGACCCCCCACGACGACGCCCCTCAACACACGACTGACGCCGGCCTCGCGTTCGGCTTCGAGTGCAGCTCGGCCGCGGAAGTCCTCCTTGTCCCAGCCGATCACCCAACCGAGCCCTGCCTGGAGCGGAGTGATGCCCGGACCAAGCTCGTGACCGTGGAGGGGTAGGCCGGCTTCGAGTCGCAGCGTGTCACGTGCCCCGAGGCCCGCCGGGGCAATGCCGGCTTCGAGAACCGCCTGCCAGAAGTCGGCGGCCACATCGGTCGGGACAGCACATTCGACACCGTCCTCTCCGGTGTAGCCCGTACCCGCTACGCGGCACTGGCTGCCACCGAAGTCGAAAGTCCCGACGCGGAAGCGGCCGATGGCTGCAGCTTCGGCCGAGACCGAAGCGAGCGCGTCGCGCGCAGTTGGGCCCTGAATCGCGATCACCGCACGATCGGCGGTTACGTCAGCCGCCTCGGTCGACCCGCCGCTGAGCGAATCGATGACGCGATCTGTGTTGGAGGCGTTGGGCATCACGTCGAAGGACCCATCGTCGGTCCACCACACGATGATGTCGTCGAGCACATAGCCGTCGTCGTCGAGGAGATGTGTGTATTGAGCTCGACCCGGCTCGATCCTTCGCAGATCGTTGGTGAGCGCGTATTGCAAGAGGTCGAACGCTTCGTTACCGCTGACCCGCACAGTGCCGAGATGGCTGACATCGAACGCGACGGCACCGGAACGACACCGGCGGTGTTCGTCGAGAGTGCCGTCGGGGTAGGACAGAGGCATCTCCCAGCCGCCGAAGGGAACCATCTTCGCGTCGAGGACGCGATGGGCTGCGTCGAGTGGCGATCGTTTCAGCTGCACCCGCACACTCTAGTGAGTCGACTATCCTCAGGCGGCCGCGCCGTGGAGACCGTGGCGACCCAGCAGCGCGTCGAGGTCGTCGGCGTAGAGGATTCGCACGTCGACGTCGTCATAGCGCTCACGCAGCAGCCGAATCTTGCGATTCTTGCGCGTGACCAGCCGCTGCTGCATTGTCGTCAACTCGACGTAGACATCGTGATCGGGCAGGAAGAAGTCGGGCGTCATCGCCGCCGCAGGCGCACCGTCGGGGCCGTGTTCGAGAACAAAGGTCGTCGGCTCGTACTGCCACGCGATTCCGTAGAAGTCGAGCAGATCCGCGAATGCCTGCTCGGAAGCATGGGCGAAATCGCCCAACTCAGGCCTCCGCTGCGATGTCGAGTGATTCTTCGTCCGGATACATCTCGATGATCGCGGCATCGACCTCGTCCTTCACACCGCCGAGCGGCAGGATGTTCAGGACTCCCTGGCCGTCGCGGAGCAGGTCGACGAGTTCGTCGCCGGAGCGGACCAGCACGGACTTCGAGCCGCTGATGACCAGGTTGACCGACGCGATGTCCTCGTCGAGCTTCTCGCGCAGATAGGAGAACACGTCGCGCACGAGCTCGAGCCGGATGCCGGCGTCGAGCAGGTTCTTCACGACCTTGAGTTCGAGTAGGTCGCCATAGGAGTAGCGCCTTCGCGAGCCCGAGCCGGCGGCGTCCTCGAGCGAGGGTCGAATCAAGTCGGTGCGCGCCCAATAGTCGAGTTGCCGGTATGTGATCCCGACGATCTCTGCTGTGCGCTTGCCGGTGAATCCTTCGTCGAGCACTGTCGACATCGTGACCTCCAGGATCACAGTCTCGAAATTACGATGATGTCACCATACGAAACCGCGCGCGTCGCGTCAACGACCTCGCGCGGAGCGTGACCAGTCCGGCGAGCACCGTGGCCGCGCCGACGGTCGAGATCAGCTCTCGAAGTCCTCCGGATTGACGCTGTCGATGAACTCTCGAAACTCCTCGACGACCTGCTCCTCGGGTGCATCCTCTGCTACCTCCTGAGCGGCTTCGTCCAGGACACCGTCGACCGCGAACACGGGCGAACCAGTGCGGACGGCGAGCGCGATGGCATCGGACGGACGCGACGAAAGCACGAGCTCATCATCCCCCGAGCGCAGCGTGAGCTCGGCGAAGAACGTACGGTCGCGCAGGTCGGTGATCACAACCTTTACGAGCTCGGCGCCGAGCGAATCGAGCATGGCGGTCGCCAGGTCGTGGGTCATCGGCCGCGGCGTCTCGACTTCATCGAGGGCCAGCGCGATCGCTGTCGCCTCGGGTCCTCCGATGAAGATCGGAAGAACGCGGCCGCGTCCGTTCGTCTCCTTCAGGAGAACGATCGGTGTGTTGTTCGGCAGCTCTACCCGAACTCCGACGACGTCCATCTCCTTCACCACCCCGACAATAGCCAGCCACGTCGCCTCGTGGCGGTCAAACGGTCGAGGTCGCACGCCTCACTCGAGCTCGGGCCATTGCGAGCGCGGGAGCTCGAAGGTGGAACGGCCGACGGCGTACACCGAGCAGAGATTCCGATAGCGCCCGCCGTGGTCGAGCCCGTATCCGACGACATAGCGGTCGCCGATATCGGCTCCGCGGTAGGCGATGTCGACCGAGACGACCCTCCTGCGCTCACGACTGAAGAGCGCGCATACCGAAACCGCTCGAGCGCCGCGGCTCTCGAGCTGCGACACCAGGAACGACGTGGTGAGACCTGTGTCGACGAGATCGGTGACCAGCACGACATCGCGCCCGTCGATCGATCCATCGAGGTCCTTGAGGATCCGAATGCGCTCGCCGCCGGGTTGAAACGCAGACACCGACAAGAAATCGATGCCCACCTCGATGCCCAGTTGTCGGATCAAGTCGGCCATGAACACGACCGATCCGCGCAACACGCCGACCAGGAGGGCACCATCGTCGTGGGTCTCGCTGATTTCCGAAGCCAGCCGATCCACGATCGAAGCCAGTTCTTCGCGACTGAAGACCTCGGTTACCGATCCGTCGTCGCCGCTCACCGGTGAAAGCGTTTCAAAGAAGGTGCTGGGCCAGCGACCGACGGAGCATCGCCTCTCGCATTCCGTCGCCGAGCGCCGCCAACTCGGCGAGCCGCGTCGCGGCGACGGAACGGCCTGCCGCCTGCTGACGAGCCAGCGGCATCAGGACCTGCTCGAACACGCCTGCCTCGCGCTCGGCGGCGACCTTGTACATGCGAAGGTGACGAGCCTCGACGCCGTGTTGCGCGAACGACGCAGCCAAGCGACACACGACCAGCGCGTCCTCGCCATAGATCTTGTCGCGGCCACCGGCACGTGCCTGGATGAGCCCGTATTCATCGAGCTGTTCGACTTGATCCATTGACAGGCCTGCTGCCGCGGCCAGCTCGGCGGCGGCCAGACTCACTCCGCTTCCCGCGTCGAGAAACCGGGACGGGTCGGCAACTCCGGGCCCCTCGCCCGAGGGAGCCGCCTCATCGTCATCCGCGTCGGCGGCGGTCACCGCCGCTTCCGCCGACGATGCGGTGTCGACAGCGGATGCGGTAGGCGGGACCGACGGAGGGAGGGTCGTAACTGCGCCGTCGGCGATCGACGGTGCTTCGAGCGTCGCCGCAGTGGTAGACACAGCGGCTGGTTCGCCCACGTCCGTGGCGGAATCGGTCAGATCGAGCGAGCCCTGCTCGACGCCAGCGCTCTCTGTCGAGTTCTCCGCAGCACCTTCCCGATCGGCCTCTGCGGGGTCCGCTGCGGCGAGGTCGTGTTCGCCCGAGTCGAGACGGTGCTTGATGACCTTCAACGGAAGGAAATTCTCCTTCTGCTGGGTGAGGATCCATCGCAAGCGATCGAGATCGTGTTCGTAGAACTTGCGATAACCCGACGACGTGCGTTCGGGCCGGATCAACCCCTGGGTCTCGAGGAAACGGATTTTGGAGATCGTTATGTCGGGGAAGTCGTCCTGGAGAAGCGCCAGCACCTCGCCGATCGAGTGGTGTTGGTCGTTACCCATCAGGCCTTCTGCTCCACGTATCGAAGCTTGAACTTGCCCACCTGGACGACATCTCCGTCGCGCAACGATGCCCGATCGACCGATGTGCCATTGAGGTAGGTTCCGTTGAGCGAACCAACGTCGCGAACCTCGAACCCGTCGCCGAGCCGATGCAACTCGGCGTGTCGGCGCGAGACGGTGACATCGTCGAGAAAGATCGCGCTGTCGGGATGTCGACCGGCGGTCAGACGATCGGCGTCGAGGCTGTAGCGGGACCCGCGTTTCGTTCCCTCGTCGACCTCGAGGTAGTAGCTGACCTCTCCTCTATCCACGCCCGCATCGGCATGCGTGACCACGTCGTACTGCGAGGTCTCCTCGTTGGCCGGATCGCCGAGCAACGTGCCACACGAAGAGCAGTAGTTCGCGGACCGCTCGTTGTCGTGACCGCAGCGGGGACAGGTGCGAGAGCTCACCGTCAGGCTTCCGTGAGATCGCGGTAACCATCGGCGTCGAGTAGCGAGTCGACCGCCTCGTTCTCGCTGGGCTCGATCACACAGATCCAGCCGTCGCCGTACGGGTCTTCGTTGAGCCTCTCGGGCGCCTGGGTGAGTTCGTCGTTGACCGCGACGATCGTTCCTCCGATCGGCGCGAACAGATCGGACACAGATTTCGTCGACTCGACCTCTCCAAAGCTGTCGCCCGCGGTCACATCGGTTCCGGTGGAGGGCAGCTCGATGAAGACGATGTCGCCGAGCGCGTCCTGCGCGTAGTCGGTGATGCCGATCCGCACGTTGTCTCCTTCGACACGCGCCCACTCGTGATCGGTCGAGTAGCGGAGATCGTCAGGCACGTTCATCTCGAAGAAACTATCCGAATAGCTCGGATTCGTCTCACGGAGCGGCCGATTCGTCTAAGCCGACCGCCACGCCGTGCGCGATCGTGTCATCGGCCGGGCTCGTTGACACGCGAAGCCCTACCGTCGTGCAGTGCTCCGAGAGCGATTGGAACATACTGTGCAGCGGCCAGATAGCTGAAGAACAGCCCGGGGATGCCGAACAGCCACGCCCCTGCCGTGAACCAGTCGGCGATCCACAAGGTCGAGTTGCCAGCGAGGAACATCGGAAAAGCGAACAGGAGCCCGAAGGTGCCGCATTTGCCCCACCAGGTGACGTCGATTCGGGCCGCACCTGCGGCGGCCAGCACCAGCGCGGCGGCGCCGACGAGCACCTCGCGAACGACCGTCGCCAGACCGAACCACATCGGCACGGACCCATCGACGATGATCGCGATGACCGCCACGATGAGCACAAGGCGGTCGGCGGCCGGGTCGAGAACCTTGCCGACCTCGGACACCTGATCGAGCCTGCGAGCGAGGTAGCCGTCGACCCAGTCGGTGGCGCCGATGAAACCGAGCACCGCTGCGGCCTGCCAGCGCAGCTCGCGCCCAAACAACAGGTACAAGAAGACTGGGATCAACAGTAGTCGGATGACGGTGACCAGGTTGGCCCAGGTCAATGCGTCGCGCAGCCACGATGCCGGCGCATCGGTCTCGGATCTGTCCACCACACGAGCATAGGATTGTGTGATGGCTTCGATCTTCACCCGCATTGCCGACGGCGAGATCCCCTCGCGCACCATCTGGCGCGACGACCGCTGCTTCGCAATGCTCGACATCCGACCGCTCGGCCGGGGCCACGCGCTCGTCATCCCGCTGGCCGAGGTCGATCGGTGGGACGACCTCGACGAAGACCTTGCAGCGCATCTGCTCCTCATCGCACACAGGGTCGCCCGCGCTCAGAGCCTCGCTCTATCGCCTGCACGAATCGGGCTGATCATCGCCGGGTTCGAAGTACCACACACCCATCTCCACGTGGTCCCGGCCGAATCGATGCGAAATCTCGACTTCTCCCAGGCCGACACCGATCCCGATCAGGAGGACCTGGACACCGTCGCCGACCTGTTGCGCAACGCGCTGCGCGAGCACGGCCACGGCAACCACGTGGTCGACTGAGGCTGGGACTCCTTCACAACGGCAGTTGGGCGTCGGGTTCGATGGGGTCGAGCAGGTGGGGGCCGCGGTTGCGCACATTGTTGACCTCGGTCGACACCGGATGCATGTCGATGAGCTCGTTCGGAGCCGGGACCATGAGCGCCTGGAGCGCCTCGACATCGTCGTTCGCCGGATCGAGCCAGAACGACCAGCTGTCGGGAGGCAACATCACGGGCATGCGATGGTGAACCTCGGCCATCTTCTCGTTCGGTGAGCCGGTGATGATCGTGCACGACAGCAACGTGTCTCCGGTGTATTCACCGTCGTCGTCCTTCGCCCGCCATGTTTCGTAGAGGCCGGCGAATCCCATCGGCTCCCCGTCGGGTCGATGGATGTACATCGGCTGTTTCTTCTTCTGCCCTTCGACAGCCACCCACTCGTAGAACCCGTCGACCGGCAACAGGCAGCGTTTGCGTTTGAACGCAGCGCGGTAGGCGTTCTTCGTCCGGACCGTTTCGGCTCTCGCGTTGATCATCTTGTTGCCGATGCCCGGGTCTTTCGCCCAGCTCGGCACGAGACCCCACCGAAAGATGTCGAGTGACCGGATCTGCTCGCGCTCGCGTATGGCATAGACCCCGACGGAGGGAGCAACGTTGTAGTTGGCCTCTAGGTGATCGTCTTCGTCGGGCACCGCCTCGACGCCGAAATAGGCCGCGATCTCCTCGGCGGTCGAAGTCGAGACATATCGGCCACACATGTCGCCCCCTTTGGTGAGCACCAACCTACAGGAGGGTGCAAGAGCCACTGACCTCGCCGAGCTCGAAGGTCACCTCGGATCCCTCGTCGCCACCGAAGACCGGAACCTCGAGGGTCTGGCCCTCACCGACCTCGATGGCTCCGCGCAAGCTCGACAGCTCGTAGTCGGCAACCGACTTGCGCAGCTGGATCCGCACGGCGCTCCACGTCCCGGTTCCGCCTTCGATGAGGTCGATCTCGCCAGCCGGCACGGCGAGGTCGAACATCACCGCGGTTTCACCCTCGCACCACATTTGAGCGGGGCGACCGAGCGCCTGATCGCCACAAGCCCCTTCGGCGCCCTCGTGGAATGCGACATCGATCGGGCGGAGATCCTCGGTGGTCGCGGTGAGCAAGATGCACAGGTCCTCCTGCCAGCCCGACTGCTCGCCGACGAGGACGATCTGGGGTCGACCGCCGTATTGCATGATGCTCGCCCAGACCGAGCCAGTCGGCGCCGGGAGCACCCCTGGGCCCGGATCCTCGACAACGCGATCGATCTCCTCGCCGTCGCCGGGTTCGACGACAAGCGGGAAGCGCAGGGCGCTGGTGAGACGGTCGTTCGCTGCGGGCGGCGGTCCGGCCCTGTCGACCTGGGCCAGGGGTCCGGCGGCGACTTCTTCGAACACGATCGCGCCCGGCTTGGGCGGGTCGTCTCGTAGCACGGTGAACAGCGCGACGACGCCAACCACAACAGCGACGGCCGCAACCGCCCCGAGGACCACCCCCAGCCGCCTTGTCTTGCGAGCCCGGTCGAGCGACGTAGCCATCTGCGCCTCGTCGAGCTGCTCGTCGAGCGTGAGTGGGCCGAAGGCCTCCGACGCACTGCCGCCGCTCAGTAGCTCTCGCCACTCGTTCTCGAGCTCCTCTGGCAGTCGGTTCAGGACCGCCTGGAATCGCAGCTGTTCCTCGGGGCCGAACAGCAGCAGTAGACCGTTCTCGCGGGCGAACTCGGCAGGGTCGTCATGATCCTCGACCTCTCGATCCTCGGTGAGCCGATCGAGAAACGCCCGTATCTGGCGGTTCGCCTCGTCGGTCGACCAGCGCGGTCCAGGGTCGACCGACCACCCCTCGAAGCGGGCGTCGCGGCCACGGTTGCGACGGGTTCGGAAGAACCCCGAGCGCTGCTCGAAGGCCTCGGGCCCCTTTCGCTGCTGCGATTTCGGCTGTTCGTCGATCGTCAAAGGGTACGGCGCTCGAACCGCGCGTTGGTGTCATGTTCCTCCGGCGCGACTTCAACCTCACCCGCTACGCTGTCGCTCTCACGGGCTGTGGCGCAGCTTGGTTAGCGCGTCGGTCTGGGGGACCGAAGGTCGGAGGTTCAAATCCTCTCAGCCCGACTGTTCATCGCTGCTAGTTCGCGGCTGGCCGCAGGCCAGCTTGGAGTTTCGACTTCGTCGAAACGTCCCTCCGCGCGGTCCCTCATACGCAGAGTATCCATCCCACCTCAATCGCCGGCGAAGCCGGACGATTGCTCCTTCGCAAGCCGAAGACTCTACCTCGTCAACCGCGCGGGTCGAACCTACTGCGGCTAGCCAGCTGGTTGCTCCCGGGCTGCAAGTCGACCCAAGCTGGTGCTCGTGACCATACGGGTTGGGTTTCTCGGTGCCGGGTTCATCAGCGGCGTGCACACGTGGATGCTGCACAAGGCGGCTGTCGAGCACGAGATCCGTGCGGTTCACGATCCCGACCACTCCCGCGCTGCCGCCTTTGCCGAGCGCCACGGTGCCGAGGCGATGGGCGAGGACGAGCTCTTGGATTCGGTCGATGCCGTCTACGTCGCCAGCTGGACGTCCGAGCACCACCGGCTCGTGACCGCCGCGGCCGATCGCGGTGTCGCGGTGTTCTGTGAGAAGCCGCTCGCCATGAATGCAGTGGAAGCGAGAGCGATGACCGACGTCGTCGAGCGCTCGGGGATCGTGAACCAAGTGGGTCTGGTGCTGCGTTTCCTTCCCCAGTTCATCTTCGCCAGGAGCCTGCTCGCCGACCGGAGAGCGGGACGGACGATGGCCGTTTCCTTCCGAGACGACCAGTTCATCCCCAACCAGGGTCTCTACGAGTCGGACTGGCGGGTCGACGCTTCGAGGTGCGGACGCGGGGCACTGCTCGAGCATTCGATTCACGACGTCGACATCCTCGCCTGGCTCTGCGGACCGGTCGAGCGGGTAGGTGGCGTGGTGCGTGAGATGCACGGCTACGACCGCATCGACGATGTCGCAGCTGCGCGTCTCGAGTTCTCGGACGGAGCCGTCGCCTCTTTGACCTCGGTCTGGCACGATCTGCTCGAACGGCCGAGCATGCGTCACATCGAGGTCTTCTGCGAAGAGCTGTTCGTGGAAATGGATGGCACAGAACGGGGGCCGATCCGTTGGCAGTTTGCCGGAGAGGACTTGCACGAGTTGCAGGGCGCTGAGCTCGCAGCCGCGTGCTGCGAGGCCGGGCTGGCCGCACCCGACGACCTCATCAGCACCGACTCGATGGCCATGTTCAACCCCGCCAACCAGTTTCTGGCTGCGGTAAGCGACGCATCGCCGTCACCGGTGCCCTTCCGAGAGGCTCTCGTTGCTCACGACCTCGTCGATGCGATCTACGAGTCGGCGGCCCTCGGCGGCACGTCTGTGACCCCGTGACATTGCCCCGACCAACATCAATGCTTTCAGAGGTGTGCAAACCGTGACATTGCCCCGACCAACATCACGGCTTTCAGAGGTGTGCAAACCGTGACATTGCCCCGACCAATATCACGCCGACATCAGAACGAATTGGTCGAAGACGCGGCCTTCCTGATCGATCGCTCGACCCTCGATTCGGTCGTCGTAGACCCACAGATCGACGAAGTGCAGCGTCGACCATGCGACCTCGGTGAAGTCGGCCTTGTTTGCCGGGCGCAGGTGCGCGGCTCCCCCACTGACCACATAGGTGACTCCCCCGATCTCCTCGCTGCGCTGGTAGTCGTGGTCGTGTCCCGAGAGCACGAGATCGACCCCGTACTGCTCGAACAACGGCACGAACGCATCCCTCGTCTCACGTTCCCAGCCGTGGTAGCCGCCTGAATAGGGCGGGTGATGCATCATCGCCACCCGCCAGCCCGGATTCGGGAGCTCGAGCTGCTCCCGGAGGAATGCGAGCTGTTCGGGATCGTCGGGACGTGTCGAATCGAGGGCGATGAGCTGCACGTTCGCCACCTCCACCGTGTACCACGATCCGGGCATACCGAGCGCCGCTACCTGCGCCGGACCGTTGCTGTTGCGGACATCGTGGTTGCCGAGCACAGCGTGCAGCTCGGTGTCGGCTCCAAGGACGGGCGCGAGCGGCTCGAACACCGTCCGGTTGATCTGTTCGGCATCCCCGTCGGGATAGGAGTTGTCACCCAACAACAGCACCGCATCGAAGGGCCGATCGAGCGAGAACTCCCCCATCACCTCACCGGTACGCTTGGCCGGCGGCTCGCCGGTACCGATGTCGCCTGCGACCGCGAACCTGGCGGTGAGGCCAGAGGTGTTGACCGGCTCGGCTGTCCAGGTCTCGTCGGGTGCGCCGATGTCGTGTGTCAGCTCGGCCCACAGCGTGTAGCGGAGCTCCCGATCCTTCCAGAGCAGGATCGTCATCGCCGCGGCCACGAACAGGATGGTCACACCGACGATGCGTGCACCTCTTCCCAGCACGGGCCATGTCTACCAGGCGGCGAGGCGACCGCGGTTCAGGGCAGCCACCCGAACCGCCCTCAAGTTCCCTCGGTCTGCTGCCGATGTCTTGTTTGTGCGATGGCTTTTCCTGGGAGCGGCTCTGATCGTCGTCTCGGCCTCGATTTCGGGTGTCGGGGTGGCGCCTGACACTTCCGACGCGCCCGAAGCTCCCAACGAGTTCGCCTTCGCGTCGGTCGAGTCGTGTAGTGACTACGTCGACCCGGATGACTGGAGCGCTGCCGCTAGGAGCTCGAGGACGGCGGTTTCGACGCGTTTCGCCCTCGCCGCGAATGCATGTTCGGCCGACCTGGGCCAGGCTGTCGAGGCAGCGTCGACTGGACTCGACATCAGCGCCGATGAAGCGATGCGACGTCTGGTCGAGGTCACCCGTACCGAGTAGCGCCGAATCTAGAACAGCAACAGAACGCCCTGCACCGCACGCCAGAGCAGATATACGCCGGCGGCGACAAGGATGAGCCAGAAATGCCAAGGCACCTTCGAGCGTTCGGCGATCGGCTCGCCACAGCTCGGGCATTCACCGTCCGAGGTGAGCGTCGTGGGGTTGTAGAACCGCTCACACGGATCACACCAGGGCATTCCCGTGATGCTAGGGAAACCAGCGAAAATGCCACCGCGAAAACCTTTGCCCTGCGGGCTTGGTCTCCTGGCGCGAACCACGTGAGGTGTCAGGCACCCGGCGCAAGACGAACTTGGACCAAGATCGCGGGGCGCCGGGTGCCTGACACCGTTGCATTGAACCCGGCGAACAACAGATCCTGAGTAATCCGCTGAGCCTCCTGAGACCACTGCGTTGGCGCACTCAGTCGCGGCGGATGGTCACCTAATCCGCATGAGCGCCCGGGCGCGGGACGTTTCGACGAAGTCGAAACTCCAAGCTGGCCCGCGGCCAGCCGCGAGGGCGGAGCAATCGTGTGGCTTTGCCACCGATTGCGACCGGCGCTTGCGTTCTGCGCATGAGCGCCCGAAGGGCGCGAGGGCGGAGCAATCGTGTGGCTTTGCCACCGATTGCGACCGGCGCTTGCGTTCTGCGCATGAGCGCCCGAAGGGCGCGAAATCGCAGCAAATAACAGTCAGCTGCGACGAACGGCGAGGATGGCGACGTCGTCGTTGATCGTGCCGTCTGCGAAATCGCGGGCGGTGTCGAGGAGCGCCTTGCAGAGCACATCGGGGGCGACGCCGGGATCGCGCCTGATCGCCTGGGCTATGCGGTCCTCGCCGAAGAAGTCGGTACCGCTTCGCGCTTCGGCCAGACCGTCTGTGTAGAGCAGAGCCAAGTCGCCGACTTCGAGCGCGACTTCGCGGCTGAAGTAGTTGGCGTCGGGTGACAGCATGAGCAGCGGTCCGGTCGAACGCAGCGGGCGCACCTCGCGTTCGTGCCACAGGAAGGCCGCAGGGTGTCCAGCCGAGGCATAGCGGAGCGCCTCGGCATCGGTGTCGAACACGATCACGCAGAGCGAGATGAACTCCTCGCCACGGTCCATCGCCGACATCTGACTGTTGAGCTCCTCGAGCGCCTGTGCCGGGTCACGGAACTGGCGAAGGAACACGCGCAACAGATACTTGGCCTGGAACGCGGTGATCGACGACTCGATGCCGTGGCCGGCGACGTCTCCGATGATCGCGGCTACACGGGTCGGTCCGACACGGAACACGTCGAAGAAGTCGCCCGCCATCAGACCGGAACCGGCCTGGTAGACGCGCCCTACCTCGAATCCGTGAAGGTCGGGAAGGTCGTCGGGAGCCAAACGACTCGCCCAAGCCTTCGGGGCCAGCTCCTCCTGTGCCAGCGCTTCCTCTGCGCGACGCTCGATCTCGAGGCGCTGAGCGAACAGGCGCGACTCACGAGTGCTGTTGCGCGCCCACGCGATCGAAATCACAGCCGGGACGATGATGAAGCCGAACAGCGCGGCGACACGATGGTCGTCGGATATGCCGGAGAGAACGGCACCGAGCGACACGAGCGCGTAGACGATCGCCGCGTGGATCTCCTTGTTGAAACTGGAGCGCGCGAGGGTGCGAGAGGCGGCATCTGAGTGCTCCGATTCGACACGCCGAACGAGCTTGAGTCGTTGACGCGCGGACCTGCCCCACACAACCGCCGCTGCCAGACTCACAATGCCCAGCGCGAGGAGAATCCCGGTCTTCATTGCGTCCACGATCGTACCCGCGGGCCGTACACCGCCGACAGACTCGCGACGTTACAACTTCCTTGCGGCCGACTACTGCCCTTTGTTTGCAGGTGAAAAGAATATTTTCACCTAGATGAATATGAGTGGGTCAGGGTGAGACAAGCACCATCTCGGTGCTATTCAGCGCGATTTCGGATGCGGATCTTGATCGGCGTCGCACCGAGCCCGAACGCCTCGCGGATTCGTCTTTCGAGGTAGCGCACGTACGTACGCGGCAGCGGCTTGTTGACGAAGAGTACGAACGTCGGCGGATCGGTGGCGCCTTGTGTCGCGTAGAGAACCCGAGCTCCCGCCGGTGCGGGCTGCTCGGACTGCGCCTCACGCAACACCCTGTTGACCTTCGCGGTCGGCACCCTGGTTCGGTACGCGGCCGCAGCGTCTCCCAGTGCCGGAAGAAGCCGCGACACGCCCTTGCCAGAGGTCGCCGACATGCGGATGACCGGCGCCTCCCCGAGGAAGTGCAAGCGACGCTCGATCTGATCCGGAATCGCGAGTCGCTCTTCGGAATCGAGCAGATCCCACTTGTTGAGAACGATGACGATCGGGCACCCCGCAGCGTCGACCCGCTCTGCCAGGCGTTGGTCCTGATGGGTCACTCCGAGCGACGCGTCGATGATCAACAAAGCGACATCTGCCGAATCGACCGCGGCCAACGCACGCACCAGCGAGTAGTACTCGGTGTCCTCGTCGATGCGAGCCCTTCGGCGCATGCCGGCTGTGTCGATGAAGCAGACCTCGCCGATCTCGGTCTCGACCACCGTGTCGATCGCGTCTCGGGTGGTGCCCGGACGGTCGTGGACGACCGAACGGTCGTCACCTATCAGTCGATTGAACAAGGTCGACTTGCCGACGTTCGGCCTACCGACCAGCGCGATGCGAAACGGTTCGCTCTCCTCCGTCGCCGCCGCGTCGTTCGACTCGACGACAGGCACGGCGCTGCCGGATAGCTCCAGTCGCTCTACGACGAGGTCGAGCAGATCACCGGTCGAGCGGCCGTGCAGAGCCGACACGGGCACCGGGTCGCCGAGTCCGAGAGACAGGAACTCCCAAGCGGTGCCGTCGTGGGACGAATCGTCGCACTTGTTCACGACGACCAGGGCCGATGTCCCGCTGCGCTGCACCTGCCGAGCGACCTCGACGTCGGCGGCGGTCGGGCCGGTAGGTCCGTCGACCACCATCAACACCAGGTCTGCGTCGGATATGGCCCGCAATGCCTGTTCGGACACCTTGTCGTCGAGCGAATCACCGTCTGCAATCCAGCCTCCGGTGTCGACGAGACCGAAGCGCCTTCCGAGCCACTCGGCCCCGACCTCTTTGCGATCTCGAGTCACACCGGGCCGCTCTTCAACTATCGCTTCGCGGCGTCCGAGGATGCGATTGAGCAGCGTCGACTTGCCGACGTTCGGCCTACCGACGATCGCCACGGTCGGCCGATGTTCTGGCGCTGTCATCGACCCAGCGCCCTGCGGAGGCTTGCACCGTCGGACGCCACGACGTCGACCGAGCGACACAGCTCGCCGACGGTTCGCCCGTCGAGGAATCGATCGCCGCTGAGACAGACGTCCGGCAAGAGAACCCGGTCGCGATCGTCGACGGTTCGAAGGACGCGGTCGATGTCCTCGCCCACCATGAGCCCGGCAACCGCGGTGTTGCCCCCGAAGAACCGGTTCTGCACGCTCGCGATCCGCACGTCGCCCCGTCCGAGCTCAGCGACGAGTGGGGCTATGACCGATGCGCCCAAGGTCGAGGTCAGCACCACCGTCGACGTGCCGCGGTCGACGATCGACACACGGGTTGCTTCTGGACCACACGCGGTGGAGCGGACAGAGCGGTAGCCCTCCGCGGGGGCTCCTTCGACCGAGGCGAAGAAGCCCGGACGCGGTGCAGCCTTGGCGGCGCCGGGTGCGGCGAACTCCGCAGCGAAGGTCGCGGCCATGCCGACGCCGTCCTCGTGCATCGCCACGTCGCCGTAGTGCTCCAAGGGCGGGAACGGCCGGCCCGAGAGCAGGTAGTACTCGTCGGCGGCGAACACGATTCGGCAACCGAACAGCTCCTCGAACAGCGACTGGTAGTGGTCGACCGTGTCGAGCACCCTTGTGGCTTCGCCGACCGTGTGCGCACGCAATCTCGGTTCGGAGGTGAAGCGGCTGACCCCCAGCGGTACCACGCAGACGGTCGCGAGCCGGTTGTAGCGATCGGCGATGTCGGCGAGCGTCGCGTCGAGCACGTCGCCGTCGTTGACCCCCGGGCAGACCACGATCTGACCATGAACCTCGATGTCGTTGTCGAGTAGCGCCTCGAGCCATCGAAGGCTGAGTGCGCCACGCCGGTTGCGCAGCATCGTCGAGCGCACCTCGGGATCGGTCGCGTGGATACTCACGTTGAGCGGCGACAGTCGTTCGGTGACGACGCGTTCGAGGTCGGCTTCGGTGAACCGCGTCAGCGTCGTGTAGTTGCCGTAGAGAAACGAGAGTCGATAGTCGTCGTCTTTAAGGTAGAGACTCTGCCGGAGACCCTTTGGCAGCTGGTAGATGAAGCAGAACTCGCAGTGGTTGTCACAGGTCTGCACCTCATCGAAGATCGACGCATCGATCATCGCTCCCAGTGGCTCGCCGGGTCGCTTTTCGACCTCGAGATCGAAGGCCAGACCGTTGCGCCGCACCTCGAGCGCGAGGTGAGCCTCGTCGACCATGCGTTGGTACTCGATGACATCGGCCGGAACGCGGCCGTCGATCGCGACGAGCTCGTCGCCGACGTGCAAGCCCACACGGGCCGCAACGGAATCGTCGGCAACACCGACCACACGCGGCAAGGACACCGGGTCAGGGTACCGATCGGGCGCGGCGACGAGAGCCGGCGGAACTACGGCACTGAGCCTGGATCCGCCGAAATCGGCCCAGCCGCACGCTCCAGGCTTCGCTTCACTGCCTTCCAGGCGGGGCGGGCCCTTTCGGGGCCTCGAAGTTTCTCGCCTCGCTCGAAACGTCCCGCGTTGGGCGCCACGGAGGCGCTTTCATCGACAGTCACAGAGCGTGACAGTTGCCAAGAGCCTCCGTGGCTTGAACGGCCTTCCGGAGGGGCGATGTAAACGGCTAGAAGCGGCGGATGCAGGCTAGGGTCGCTGGCCGTGGCAATCGAGATCACATCACTTCGGCCGGGCGATGAACAACGCCGACGCGAGCTCGACGTCGAGGCGTTCGGTTCGACGGCACCGTTCGACGCCGATGTTCCATCGCTTCCCCACGAACGAGAGGTCTGCGCCTACGACGGCGAACGGCTGCTCGGTGCGGTCACGACTCTCGATGGTGCCCAGTGGTTCGGTGGTTCGGCCGTTCCCATGGGTGGTGTAGCGAGCGTCGCAGTACGCGCTGATGCTCGAGGAGCGGGGCTGGCGCGCTCAATGATGGAGGAAGCGTTCCGTCGAATGGCAGAACGCCGCGAGGTCATCTCGACCCTCTACCCGAGCACCGCCACCCTGTACCGAAGCCTGGGCTACGAGATCGCCGGCGACTGGTCGGAGGTGCGGTTACCGCTGACGCTTCTCGGTCGCCGCGGCACGCACCATCCGGTGCAAGATCTACCCCTCGACGACTTTTCTGCCATTCGCCATCTCTACGACGCTGCGGCCCCGCACCACGATGGCTGGCGCGACCGCTCCGAGCTCGTCTGGAAGTACAACGCCTACAGCCACGGGAAGGCGAAGCGCGCCTTCAACCGTTGCGCGCACGACGGCGATCGACTCCTGTGGGCGGTCGCTTACGAGTACGTCGCGCCCGGACCTGCAGCGGGACCGACCGGTGCCTACGACCTGCGCGCACGCGAGATGGTGGCCACCGACACCGCCGCGTGGCGAGAACTCCTCGGCTACCTAGGTGGCTACTCCACCATGGGCGATTCGTTGGTCACGAGCCTCCCGCGGCGAGAGTGGGCCCACCACCTCGCGCACCCGCAGCGCATTCCACCGATCCGTCATTGGCCGTTCATGACCCGTCTCATCGACGTCGCCGGCGCGATCACCGCACGCGGCTACCCACGGATCGGGCCGACCGCGGTCGACGTCACGGTGACCGACGATGTCATCGACGCGAACAATCGGACGATTCGCATCGCCGTCGACGGCGGTTCGGCCGAGGTGAGCGACGGCGATTCCAACGCGGCGATGGTCATCGACCAGCGGATCCTGGCATCGATCTATACCGGTGCGCTAGCTCCTCGCGTCGCCGCACATCAGGGTCTCATCGTCGACGCGACCGATTCCTCACTCGACGCGCTCGACTCGATCTTTCCGCCCGGCCAACCAACCTGCCCGGATTTCTTCTGAACCGTTAGCCTCGCTCGCATGGCCGTCGAACGGGTGTTGCTGGCGTCGCCCAGGGGCTTCTGTGCCGGCGTCGAGATGGCGATCAAGGCCCTGGCTTGGCTCGTGCGAACGCATCAGCCGCCGGTGTACTGCTACCACGAGATCGTGCACAACCAGGTCGTCGTGCGCCGCTTCGAAGACCGAGGTGTTGTGTTCGTCGACGACATCACCGAGGTGCCCAAGGGTGCCCCGCTCATGCTCAGCGCGCACGGGTCGGCACCGGAAGTGGTGACGGCGGCGACCAGGACCGCCGGCCTCATGGTCGATGCGGTGTGTCCGCTGGTCACCAAGGTCCACCACGAGGTGAAGGTGAGGGCCGGCAAGGGGTACCGCATCGTCTACGTCGGCCACGAAGGCCACGAAGAAGCGGTCGGCACGATGGCCGTCGCCCCCTCGGCGATCTCGCGAGTCGAGTCGGCGGCCGATGTCGAGGCGCTCGAGGACTTCGACGAGCCGGTCGCGCTCCTCGCACAGACCACGTTGAGCCACCGGGAGTGGGAAGACGTGCAACGCGCTACCGAGGCGCGATACCCCGATCTGTGGAAGCCCGGCCGATCCGATCTCTGCTTCGCCACGACCAATCGCCAGTCGGCGCTCACCGAGATCGCCTCCCGTTGCGACGCGATGGTCGTGCTCGGGTCGGCGAACAGCTCCAACACGAACGCTCTCGCTTCGCTGGCCGCCGACTCCGGTTGCGCACGGGTGCACCGGGTCAACCGACCCGATGAGCTGCCCGACGATCTCGAAGGGACGGTCGGCGTCACCGCCGGGGCGTCGGCACCGGAGGAGCTGGTCACCCAGGTCATCGAGCGTCTGTCACCCGAGCTCGGCGTGGAGGAGGTTCGCATCACGGAGGAAGACGAGTACTTCCCGCCCCCGCGGGCCCTGCGCGATCTCCTCTCCGCGCTCGGAAGCGCGATCGCAGGCGGACTCGGGGCCGATGTGGTCGACATCGAGCCGCTGCACGATCGACGGATCAGCGCATCGCAGGTTCTCGCCGCGCTCTGACAACCAGGCCTGTCAGACCCGGGACTGCGCCTCGTCGAAGAGCACCTGGAGCGTGTCGTGGAGTTCTGAAGAGAGCTCCCGCAGGACACTTCTCGGGACCCTCCCCTTCACCTTTTCGGGAGGTGCGATCGGTTCGCCGACGACGAACACGAGCTTGCGTGGGAAGATGAGCTTGGACCCGACCGGCATGATCCTCTCGCTGCCGCCGATACCTACGGGCACGATGGGAACCTGGGACCGGCCGGCGAGAAACGCCGTGCCGTCGCGCACCTCTTGGACGAGTGGGCCGGTCTGGCGGGTGCCCTCGGGAAACATGACCAGTGGCTCGCCGCGCGCGAGAACGGCTTCAGCTGCCCGAATGGCGCTGCGGTCGGCGCTCGATCGGTCGACGGGAAATCCGCCGATCGCTGTCAGGAACCACGCTGCCGCCTTGCCCGTATTCCAGAGTGAGTCCTTGCCCATGTAGCGCATGATGCGGCGTGTCACGACTGCGCTCATCGGAGTGTCGAGATTCGAACGGTGCACCGGCGCGAGGATGAACGGCCCGGAGGCAGGGATGTGATCGGCTCCGTGCACCTCGTAGCGGAACACGATCTTCCCGACGCCGATTAGAAATGCTCGTATCCCTCGATAGACGAGCCGTTGCAAGCGACTCATCGCCGCGCCCTTGATCGGCTCGCTGTTGTCACCGCTCATCTGCCACCGCCTCGGTGATCGCCGTCACGACATCGTCGATCGACATGTAGGAGGTGTCTATGACCCACACGTCGGAGCCGAGGTCGTCGGGGGTTGGAAGTGGACTGTCCCGCCGTTCGGCATCGGCGGCGTCGCGTGCTGCGATATCGGCAGCGACCTTGTCGTAGTCGAGCGCTTCGACCTCCGCCGCCCTGCGCGCCGCCCGCACCGACTCGCGTGCGGTCAGGTAGACCTTGCACGTCGCGTCGGGAATGACCACGGTGCCGATGTCGCGTCCTTCGAGCACACCGCCGTCGTGTTGGCGCACCCATTCGCGTTGGCGCGAACGCAGTTCGCTGCGCACGGCGGGAATGGCAGCGACCGCACTGACCGCCTGGGTGACTTCGGGACCGCGAATCTCCACCGTCGCATCGACCCCGTTCACGACCACCGCACCTTCCTCGAGCACCAGCTCCATCGTGTCGACGAGCGCGCCCACTCCGTCGGCATCGTCGGGATCCAGACGCGCCCGAAGGGCAGCGAACGCGACCGCTCGGTACATCGCGCCGGTGTCGAGGTACGCCAGGCCCAGCCGATCGGCAACCTGGCGGGCCACGGTCGATTTGCCCGATCCCGCAGGGCCGTCGATGGCGACAACCGTTCCCTCGATGGGAATCACAGCGGCTGCGCTATCTCGTCGCAGGCGCACGAGGTCGTCGAAGAACCCGGGGTAGGTCTTCGCGACGCAGGCGGCGTCATCGAGGTCGACACCCGATCCGCACAGCCCGAGTATCGAGAACGCCATTGCGAGCCGATGGTCATCATGGGTCTCAATCGTCGCGCGCCGGGGCGCGCCGGGCTCGATCCGCATTCCGTCCTCGAGCGGTTCGGCACCGATTCCCACCGTGTGCAGTCCCTCGACCATCCGTCCGATGCGATCGGACTCCTTCGCACGGATGAAACCGACACCGTCGATGGTCGTCGCCCGATCGCAGAACGGCGCTATTGCGGCCAGGGTCGGGACCGTGTCGGAGATGTCGGCCAGATTCACCTCGATGCCGTGCAGCTCGCCGCCGCGCACCCGAACATGATCTTCTGTCACCTCGACATGTGCTCCCATCTCTTCGAGCACGCGGGCAAATCGAACATCGCCCTGCGTCGAGCTGAGCCCCAAGCCGGGGACGGTCACGTCGCCACGGGTCGCCGCTGCTAGCGCCCAGAAATAGGTCGCCGCCGATGCGTCCGGCTCGATATCGAGCTTGGCCGACTCGTAGCTGCCCTCTGCAACGGTCGCCGAGTCACCGTCGACGGTGGCGTCGACTCCAAAGCTGCGCATCGTGGCTGCGGTCATCTCGATGTAGGGGCGCGATACCGACCGCCCCAACAGCGACAGGTCGAGACCTTCGGCCAGGGGTGCTGCGATCATCAATCCGGACGCGAACTGGCTCGAGGCCCCGGATTCGACCTCGAGCGCGCCGAACGCGAGTGGCCTGCCCTCGATTCCCAGCGGAAGGCACCCCGGCTCGCCCAGTTCCTCGATACGCGCGCCACGCGAACGCAACGCTTCGACGAGATCTCCGATCGGGCGGGCCCTCAGTTGTTTGTCGCCATCGAGAAGGTAACGACCCGGGCCCACAGCGAGGACCGGAAGAAGAAACCTCGCCGTCGTTCCGCTCTGCCCAGCATCCAGCTCGACTTCGCCCTCAGGGAGTCTGCCTCCGAGTCCTTTGACCTTGGTCGACTCGTCGAGCTTGACCTTGGCGCCGAGCTGCTCGAGACAGGCCGCCATCGCTTTGGTGTCGTCGGCCACCAAAGCTCCGCGCAGGCGCGACTTTCCGTCGGCGAGCGCCGCTATCAGTAACGCTCTGTTGGTGTGACTCTTCGAGCCGGGAACCTCGACGATGCCATTGGGTGTCACCCCGATCGGGTCGATTGCGCGGCTCGGAGAAGCCATGGCTCAGAGGTCCCTGGTCGACGGTCGGTAGCCGTCGTCGCGAAGCGCATCGGCGAACGACGCGGCCATCGCCCGCTCGATCACGACGGTGATGACACCGCGCTCGCCCTCGGTCGTGTGTGCGATCTCCACGTCGTACAGGTTGACGCCCAGCTCGGTGGCCCGGCTCGCGACCGCTGCCATTTCTCCACGTCGGTCGAGGACCGGGACGCGCATCTCGATCAGTTCGGCGTTCGCTGGAGCGGAGCTCGGCAGGCTCAGCCGGGCCTCTCGGGCCGTCTCGAGCAGCTCGATCAGCGATGTGGTATCCGAGTCGTAGATGACGTGCCTGAGAGAGGTCAGCGAGTCGATGACCCTGTCGAGCGTTGCGGAGATGGCCTCGCGATTCTCGGTGCAGATGTCGGGCCAGATTCCCGGGTGACCGCCGGCGATTCGGGTCATGTCCCGGAACCCTCCAGCCGCCATGCGGAGGAGGGCGGCATGGTTTGTTGCGCGCTCATCGGCGACCCGCATCAGCGTCGCCGCCGTAAGGTGCGGGACGTGAGACACCATCGCCACCAACTCGTCGTGGCGCGCTGCCTCCATCGTGATGAGATCGGCACCGAGCGCCCGCACGACCGAGCTGACCGTGGCGAACGTATCGTCGGCGGTCAGGTCGTCGGGGGTCAACACCCACGCGGCGCCCTCGAACATCGCCGGGTCTGCACCGTCGAGACCGTCCTGGTGTGATCCGGCCATGGGGTGGCCACCGACGAAGCGCGGGTCTCCGACTTCGGCCACGATCGAGTGTTTGACCGAGCCGACGTCGGTCACAGGCCCATCGGTTGCGGCCAGAGCTTCCCGTGCCGCATCCGCCACCGCTCCAACTGGGGTCGCGACGAAGGTCACCGCAGCGTCGCGCTCGATCCCCTGTCGGTCGCCAATGCCGCGTTGGAGAGCGGACTCGACTCGGGTGGCGTCTCGATCGTCGATCGAAACCGACCACTCCCGTTCGCCCAGAGCCAGCGCGAGCGAGCCCCCCATCAGCCCGCAGCCGACGATGTTCGCGTGCTTGTTCATCAGGGCAGATCGTCTCGCAGACCCATTGCGCCATGCAGATAGACATGGCGTAGCTGGGTGACGGTTCGGTCGGATTCGAGGTGAATAAGCACTCGTACGCACCGCCGAGTCGCGCCTTGCACGTCGATCTCGGTAGCGCACATGAGAGGGACATCGCCAAGCGAAAGAGCGCGCGCCGCCTCCGCGGGAAACATCGCTGTCAGATCGGGCGTTGCCGTGAAGAGGATCGAGATCAGGTCGTCGTGGCCGACGTCGTTTGTCTCGAAGATCTGCTCGAGCATTTCGACGACCCTCGTCGACATCTCGTCGGGGGTGTCTTCATCGAGCGTCGTCGCGCCACGTATTGCTCTCACCGGCATGAGCCCCAAAGTGTAGGGGCGGCGGTCGGGGCCTGGCCCACATTCGGCGACGGCGGCCCGAGCGATCAGTCGGGCGCGGCCGCCTCGTGGTGAGCGATCTCGAGCGCCCGCACCTCATCGGCGCGCAGATGCCGCCACTCCCCGGGAGCCAGCCGCTGGTCTCGGATCGGCCCGATTCGAGTTCGCACCAGCCGTAGAACATCGGCGCCGACATGGGTGAACATCCTCCGCACCTGGCGGTTGCGTCCCTCGTGAATCACGATTCTCACGACGCGTTCGTCGATGCGCGTCGCCCTTGCCGGTGCGGTCGGTCCGTCGTCGAGATCGATGCCTTCTCTGAGCCTGCGCAGTTCGTTGGGTCGGATGTCGCGGTCGAGCTCGGCGACGTACTCCTTTTCGACTCCGAAGCTCGGATGCGTTAGACGGTGTGTGAGGTCGCCGTCGTTGGTGAGGATCAACAGGCCCTCGGTGTCCTCGTCGAGACGGCCGACATTGTGTACTTGCGGGTCGGCGGGGACGAGGTCCGCCACCGTCGGCCGGCCTTGGGGGTCGTGCATGGTCGTCACCACGCCCCGCGGCTTGTTCAACAAGTAGTAGACGCCGTCGGGAAGCACGCCGACCGGTACGTCGTCTACGGTCACCTTGGCAGAGGACGGGTCGATACGACTCCCCAGCTCGGCGACCGTGCCATCGACCGAGACACGACCTTCGGCGATGAGCTGCTCGCATGCCCGACGCGACCCGAACCCATGGCGTGCTAGGACCTTCTGGAGGCGCACCGCCGAGTCGTCGGCCACGTCAGCCGGTCTGCTCGGCCGGCTCCTCGGTTACATCGACGACAGCCGCATCGACATGGAGACCGGCTTCGAGAGCCTCGACCACGTGGGAGCCGGGCACGAATTCGCCGAGCGGTGTCAGCTCTTCGAGAGAGTCGAGGCCAAGACGTTCGAGGAACAACGGCGTTGTCGCATAGAGCGACGCCTGGCCCGGACCGGAGTCCTTGGCCACCTCGGCGATGTAGCCGCGATGAGCGAGCGTTCGGACCACCGCATCGACGTTGACTCCCCGAATAGCTGCGATCTGGCCCCGCGTTATCGGCTGCTTGTAGGCAACGATCGCTAGCGTCTCGAGGGCCGCAGCCGACAGACGCGACGATTGTCCGTCGAGCGCGAACCGCTCGACATAACCACTCATCGCAGGATGAGTCGCGAATCTGTAGCCGCCCGCAACTCGCTGGATGACGAACCCGCGGTTCTCGGCCTCGACAGCCGCGCGGAGACCCTCGCACAGATCGGTTGCATCGCGCACCGGTATCTCGAGGAGCTGGGCGATCAGATTGGGGCTGACCGGCTCTTCGGCGACCAGCAGGAGCGACTCGATCGCCCGGCGGTATTCGCCGGCCCGTTCATCGGAGAGGCGGCTTTCGTCGCCGTCGTCGGCCATGCTCGGTTCCTCCAGCTATCCGTCGTAGTCGTCGACGAGATCGATGACCGTATCGGCTGACAGCCATCGGATATCGATCTCGCCGAATGTCTCGGCCTGGGTGATTGCGATCGCTCCCTGTTTGAACAATTCGAGGACGGCCAGGAACCGCACGACGACCTCGATGCGGTCGGCCAACCCTTCGGTGAGTCGCCTGAACGAGATCCGTCCCACGCGGGGAAGTTCGTCGACGAGCTCGACCACCGCATCGGAAACCGTGGCGTTGATCGGAGCGATGTGATCGAGTGTCACTCGAAGATCGGGGCGCGGCGATGCGACCCGCACGAACGCGTCTCTGACCTGGCGTGGCGAGATGCCCTCGAGCAGATCGGGGGCCAGTCCGACGAACTGTTCGTCGAGGCCGACGGTGCGGGCGACGCTCAGGGCCGCGTCGATCTCGCGTTGGCGGAACACGGTGGCAGCGTCCTTGAACGTCTTGCACTCGAGGAGCCGAGCTAGCAGCAGGTCGCGCTCCTCCCACAGAGCCAGCTCCTCGTCGAGGTCGTACTCGCCGTCGCTCGGCAGTAGGCGGCTGGCCTTCAAATCGACGAGTGTCGAGGCGATCAGCAGGAACTCGGTGGCGACTTCGAGATTGCAGTCCTCGAGACGTTCGAGCTCGGCGAGGTAAGCGTCGACGATGGTCGAAAGGCGAAGCTCGTAGAGCTCGACCTCCTCGGAGAGGATCAGGTGGAGCAACAGGTCGAACGGGCCCGCATAGACAGGCGTCTGGACTTCGAACGTCACCGCGAAACTCTACGAGAGGCCCGTGCCGGCCGGGTGGATGGCTCCCGCGGCTCAAACCCGCCGGCCAGGACCCCGGGACGGGCTAGATTTGCGGGCCATGACCCGCATCTTCTCAGGCGTTCAGCCGACCGGCGGCCTACACCTCGGCAACTACCTGGGTGCGATCCGCCAGTGGGTGTCGATGCAGGAGACCGCCGAGTCGACCTATTGCATCGTCGACCTTCACGCGCTCACTATCCCCAAGGAGCCCGGCGAGGTGCGAGCAGCGACCCTCGACGTCGCACGGTGGCTCTACGCCCTTGGCATCGACCCGGACGCGGCGACGCTGTTCGTCCAGAGCCACGTGCGCGAACACGCCGAGATGACCTGGCTGCTGGAATGCACGGTGAGTTTCGGCGAGCTCCGCCGCATGGTGCAGTTCAAGGACAAGTCCGATCGGGCAGAGTTCGTCTCGGCAGGTCTGTTCACCTACCCGGCACTGCAGGCAGCCGACATCTTGCTGTACGACACCGAGGAGGTCCCGGTCGGTGAGGATCAGCGTCAACACCTCGAGTTGACTCGAACGATCGCCGAGCGTTTCAACTCGCGCTACGGCGATACGTTCGTGCTTCCGGCAACGGTCACGCCGAAGGCCGCGGCGAGGGTGATGGATCTGCAGAATCCAAGCGCGAAGATGTCGAAGTCGGCCGCTTCCGACGCGGGCACGATCTCGCTCGACGACGGGCCGGCCGCGATCGTGAAGAAGTTCAAGCGCGCTGTCACCGACTCTGAGAACACCGTTCGCTACGACGTCGAAGCCAAACCGGGGGTCTCGAATCTCCTCGGCATCCTCGGCGCCGCTACCGAACGTGCGCCAGAGGAGCTCGCCGACGACTACGAGCAATACGGGCCGTTGAAACAAGACACCGCAGATGCTGTCGTCGCGCTGCTCGAACCGGCCCAGCACCGCTTCGCCGAGCTGGCGGACGACCCGGCCGAGACGACCCGCCTGCTCGCCGCCGGAGCCGAAAAGGCTCGCACGGTCGCCTCGGCGACGCTTGCCCGAGCCAAAGCCAACCTCGACCTGCTCCCGGCCTGACCCAGGAGACCGGCGGGGTTCGGCATCACAGCCGTTGCGTCATGAAGACACCGAGGGTCACTGCAACGATTCCGATGATCCCCGCTGGACCCGGTGGCTCGTCGAGAAAGACCCAGGCGAGAGCTGCGATCTGGATGAGCATCAGGTTGTTGATACCGGCCGATTCGAGCGCCGAAAGGTGACGCAGCGCTCGGTTCCACAGCGTGAAAGCGAGGGCCGTGTTGACGACAGCCAGCCACAGCACCAAGAGGATCGCAGTGGCGCTTATGCTCGGCATGCTTTCGGTTGCCAGACCGACGGTGACGAGGATCGCGGCGCCGATCGACATGCTGACCGCGGTGACGACGAGGGGCGTGAGGGTTCGTTGCCGATTGACGTGACGCCCGAGCAGCGAACTGGTCACGTTTGCGGCGAGCGCGACGAGCGCTGCGATCATCCCCACGCGCGTTGCGCCCAGGTCTCCTGAGAAGTAGGTCGCTGCGCCGACAACGACGAGGATCGCCCCGACGACCTGTCCTGGGGTCGGGCGCTCGCGCAGGGTCGGCGCGCCCGCTGCAGCGACCTGCAGTGGCGTGAACGACAACACCAAACTGGTGGTGGCGGCCGGCTGCTCGTCGATGGCGACGAACTGGGCTCCTTGGGTCAGCGCGTAGAAGCCGATGCCGAGAATGATGAGCCACCACACGTCGCTTCTCGACAGGTCGACGATCGCTCGCCGCGACGGTTCTCGGGCCAGCGCGACTCCCAGCAGCACGACGGCCGCTGCGCTGTAACGCAGTCCGGCGAAGACGATCGGAGGGAGCGATTCGTCGTCGAGGCCGGTCCTGATCAAGATCCACGACGAGCTCCAGAGGACGGTGACGAACACCGCCGCAGCAAGGGCCTGGCCGTGTGCCCTTCGGTCGGTCGGCTGCATCGCCTGGACCCTACTGCCATGCATCGGCTCGCTCGCGGCGTCAACAAGCTGCGTGTCAGGCGTGCGCGACAATGACGACATGACGCTCGGGCAGGCCAAACATCCGGACCTACAGCCAGCGGATGAGAGAACCGCGCTGACTCAGCGACTCGACCACTACCGCTCACTGGCCGCAGAATCGCTCGCCGACCCGTCCTGGGAGGGGGCTTCCGCTCACCTCCTGCCGGCGACCGACATGACCATCGCAGGCATCGTCAAGCACTTGGCCTGGGTCGAAGATCGTTGGTTTCAAGGACGACTGCTCGGATCCGACATGCCGCCGCCGTGGGACGCTCCGGGCGCCGACGACCCCGATAGCTCGATGCGCCTGGCGCCAGACGATTCGGTCGAGTCGATTCTCGAGCTCTACTCCTCGGCCTGCGATCGCAGCCGGTCCGTCGTAGCCGCGAGCGAATCGCTCGATCGTGTGGCGGTTGTTGCGTCGTTCGGTAGGGGACGCGTCAACCTGCGTTGGATCCTGGTTCACATGATCGACGAAACAGCACGTCACGTCGGTCATCTGGACCTGCTCCTCGACTCCGCCCGCACGGTGTAGCTACTCGCCGCGAGGTGGTGTCAGGGGCGTCTGCTGGCTGCGTGCCAGGATGGCAACTGTGAGGTTGGATCGCGAATTGCTCGGCGGGTGGAACCCTCCGGATCTATCTGGGTTGGTGGCGTGTGTTACGGGGGCCAGCTACGGAGTCGGGCGAGGGATCTGCGAGGTCCTGGGCCAATGCGGCGCCACGGTCTATCTGACCGGACGCAGCACCCGCGAGAGGTACACGTCCTCGCCAAGCTGGACCATAGAGGCCACGGCCGAACTCGTGGACGAAGCAGGCGGAAGGGCCATCCCGGTTTCCGTCGACCACACGGTCGAAGTTGAGGTGCGGCTTCTATTCGAGCGCATCCGAGACGAACAGCAATCCCTAAGGCTCCTGGTCAACAACGTGTGGCAGTGGGGCCGCCCCTACGAGAGCTACTGGGCACCGACCTGGGAGCAACCCATAGAGCGGTGGGACGCAATGTTCACCGTTGGAGTTCGGGGCCACCTCCTCGCGACGCAACACGCGATCCCTCTCCTGGCCGAGCGAGGAGGAGTGATCGTCTCCACCCAGGAACGACCCGGAGACGAGGAGCGCTTCGGGCACAACGTGGTAGTCGATTCCGCAGCTGTCACAGTGCAACGCATGATCCGCTACCTCGCCCGGGAACTCGATGACGAGCAGATCACCGCTGTTCTCGTCTATCTCGGCTGGGTGAGGACCGTGAACATGGGCATGGGTTTCGATCTCAACCACTCGGGGATGTCACACGCGGAGTTGGCCGCCGTGACTCAGTCGCCAGCCTTCATCGGCCGGGCAGTCGCGGAACTCGTCGCAGACGAACAGGTCCACAACAAGACCGGCCAGACGCTCTACTGCGGAGACCTTGCCGTCGAGTACGGTTTCACCGACCTCGACGGACGTCGGCCAGCTTACGACGGAGGCGAAATGTCAGAGCGAGCCGAGGACGAACGGTAGCAGTCCTAGCCAATGGTCGATGCCGCTCGACAGCGGCAGTCTGTATCTCAAGCCCCGAGTCAGCGCTACCTGCTGCTGGCAAGCGTTACCTGGTACGGGCAGATGTCGCGAACCCTGTGCCAGGCACCGCTGTGCGGTGCCTGGCACTGCACTCCACTCGCGGAAGAAGAAACCCTGTCATTTCAGTCGAAACAGGTTGTTGATCGAACATACGTTTGATAGGCTGACGACCATGTCGGAAGCAGCGGAAATCCTCGAGAGCGCACAAGCCTTCCTTACTGCGCTAGGCGCTGTCGAAGACCCGACTATCGATGATCTCGCCGAGCTCTCAGTCGGCCTCGTAGGCGTTGCTGACCGGTTGAACGCTCTGCATGCAACCGTCTGCCGCAAGGCAGAGGTTGCTGGTGTAGCCGAGATCGACGGGTCCACGTCGCTGGCCGCATATGTCGCCCACCGTGCCGGCACATCTAAGCCCAGGGTCTCGAAGGTGTTGGCTACGGGCCGGTTCCTAGCCGACCATCCCGTCATCTCAAACGCAGCGGTCACAGGTGAAACCTCCGCCGCGCATGTTGATTTGTTGGCACGTGCTACGCGTAGCGGTCCCCAAGTCGAGTCGATGGCCGACCCCGCCACCCAAGAGCAACTGTTGGGGTATGCGGACCGATACGAGTTTGTTGATTGGCGCAAACTCGTCGCTCACTGGCAATCGGTCACCGACCCTGACGGTGTCGAAGAAAAAGCCGCACAGGCCCACCAAGACCGCAGGTTCTCGCTCACCGCGCTGTTCGGTGGCGGTTATGCGGGTGTCATCGAGTTGGGCAATCTCGACGGAGCCATGGTCTCCGAAGCCGTCGCACGCCTCGCAGACGAATTCTTCCAGAGTGATCTGGCCGAGGCGCGTGAGCGGCTCGGATATGAACCCGCTCTCGACGAACTAGCACGTAGCCACAAACAACGCTGCGCCGACGCATTCGTCGAACTGGTCCGCCGCGGCGCCGACGTGTCCGACTCACTCACATCGGTGCTGCCACTGGTGAGCCTGCACATCGACCACGAAACCTTCGAAGCCACCATCGACTGGCTAAACGGCAACGAACACGCCTACGAGGGCTGTGACCCCGAAACCAGGGTGTGTGAAGACCTCGCCGGCAACCCCGTGGCCCCGACCGAGGTGTTCGAAGCGACGCTGCGAGGTCGTATTCACCGCATCGTGTACGGAGCAGAGTCCGAAACGATCGACTACGGGCGAGCCAAACGCCTCTTCACAGGCAAAGCCCGCGAAGCAGCATTGTTGACAGGGCGGTGGTGTCAACACCCCGGATGTCGAAGACCCGCACGATGGTGCCAAATCGACCACATCCAAGCCTGGGAGAACCACGGGCGATCAGACCAGAACAACGCCCAAACCCTCTGCGGCTACCACAACCGCTGGAAATACAACCACCACGACCGACCCAACACCGACGCGGCATAGCCCGCAGCTGCCGGTTCTGGGCGGCCTACGGTTTGAGACTGAGGAGGACGAGGACTCCGTTGTCGAGCCATGTGCGGTGGAGGTCCCTCATGCCCTCGATAGTCGGGCGGCCCGATCGCCACATCAGGTATTCTCCGTAGCAGAAGAGCCCGTTCGATTCCTGGTATTTGGATCGCAGAACCTCCGGAAAGTCCGTCACGATCTGCGCCGTGGCAGAGCGCCAGCCGGGTCGGGTGCGGATCCTGACCTGGGGCTCTGCTTCGAGATTGGCAAGCCAACCGACTCCTGGGCCACCGATGGCGACGATGCCGGCCTGGTCGTCGTGCTCGACGACCCGAACGCAGCATCGGCGCCGACGGCCGGACTTCCGACCAACGGTTTCGAGAACGCCGTAGTCGCGAGGCGGTCGGACGAGGAACCATGGGAGCTGCGAGGAGGACAAGACCCGTCCACCGAGGCTCGAGGCCGTCAGAGGGTTCCGCCGCTTCTTGGGCGGATCAGACGTTCCGGCCTCGTCGTTTGTCGGGTACATCGACATGAGTATGTCCGATCGTCGTAGAGCGCTCGTTCCTCACGGGACTTGCTGCGCGAGATCGGCACTTATGTGGGTAATGGTGTCGATGGATTTCTTAACATGGGCGTAATCGGGTGTCATGCATCACCCACGTGGCGTTACCTGGTACGGGCAGGTGTCGGTCGCACCATTGCAGAGCGCTCTTGCTGTCGGCAACGCTCGATATCGTTCAGTCTGCTGACGGTCGATGGTCGATGGCAATCACACCTGGCAGGCCATCGAAGGCGCGGCGGTCAGCGCTCACGACGGTGCGCCCCGCAGCTATGGCGGTTGCGGCGATGATCAAGTCGTGGGCGCCACGAGGCCGGCCCGCCCTCCGCACAGCGACGAGCAGGCTCGCGTGTCGTATCGCGACGCCCTCGTCGTACGGCAAGATCGGGATCGAGACGGCAATCTCGTCGACAAACGACTGGCGCCGGGCGCGCCGGCGCGCCCCTGCCAGTTCCACCCCGACGGCGAGCTCGGCAAGGGTGACCGCTGCGATGGCGACATCGTCGTCATCGTCAATTAGGTCGTCGAGCTCGGACGAACCTCGCTCGGTGTCGATGATGAAGGCGGTGTCGAGCAGGAGGAGTGTCACGGACGATTCTCGACCTCGAGCAGATCCCGCACCTCTCCGAGGTCGTCGCCCCATCGAGCATCGGGACGGTTCCGGCGAAGCAGTTCCTTGGCATCGGAGCCGCGGCCTCGCGTGATCGGTTCGATGTGAGCGACGGCTCGGCCGCGACGCGTGATCGTGTACCGCTCGCCACC
Source organism: Acidimicrobiales bacterium (assembly GCA_965216815.1). GTDB lineage: Bacteria > Actinomycetota > Acidimicrobiia > Acidimicrobiales > SHLQ01 > JADFOM01. The sequence goes on from OZ244202.1 coordinate 3,212,465, forward strand.
ATGCTCGACGGCGTCGAGGAGGTCAGCGAACTTGCGGGCCGCTTCGGTCGCAGTAACTTCGGACATGGAATCATATTATCAGATTCGAAGCCAGATCGGTGCTCGCCCGTCGGGCGCTACCTGGTACGGGCAGGTGTCGGTCCGGACGTCCGGCGAGCTGGCGATCGGGTGCCGTCGATGTCGGGCACGTAGCACCGGTCGTCTTCGATCGGGCTCTTCAGGCCCACTTGGTTCCCGTCCGGGTCGATCACGATGGCGTAGCGGGAACCGAAGAACGCGTCGAACGGTTCTCGACCGATCGGGTGACCGGCCCCGCGCACCTTGTCAACCAGTCGGTCGACATCGTCGCGAGTCGGAACCATCAGACCGACGACGACGTTTCCGCCGCGCCGCTCCGCATCGAAGCCGCCGCTCCAGATTCGCGCCATCGGTGGGTTGTCGAACGCCATGTAGGCGTTGTCGGCGTGGATGTCGTCGATGTGCTCGGCACCCGAGCCTTCCGGCCACTCGAAAGCATCGGTGAAGTCGAGCTCGAGCAGACGATAGAACGCCACCGTTGCGTCCATGTCTCGCACGAGGAGGTTGATCTGGCCGAAGGTACTCATCGGCGATTCCTTTCCGGTCTCTTGGCGCGCCCAGCGCCACTCCTAGCCATCGTCGCACAGCCACTCGGACACGTCGGCGTGGACCTACGGAGTTTCGATTCGATCAAGCTCGGCGCTTAGAGTCGACGCCCATGCGAGACTTTCTGTTGATTGTGCACATCGTCGGGGCCGGAGCCTGGGTGGGCGCCAATCTCACCCAGGCGGTCGTCGGGGCATCGTTTCGCGATGCCGATGCAGCAAGCTCTGCCGCCTGGGCCCGCGCTACGGCCCGAATGGCGACGGCCCTCTACTACCCCGCGGGGGCGTTCATTCTCGCGACCGGCATCGCACTGGTCGTCGATTCGAGCGTGTACACGTTCGCCGACCCGTTCGTCTCGCTTGGCCTTTTGGTGGTTCTCTACGGGTTCGCCTCTGGTTGGCTCCTGTTTCGACCGAAGGCACTCCGGGTCGCAGAACGCCTGGACGCCAACGACCGCGCCGGCGCCGCTCCGGACGAGCGCGTGATCTTCATCGCCGGAGCCATCGACACGGTGATCATCATCGCAACCATCACCGCGATGGTCCTCAAGTGGGGAGTATGACTCGCTGCCATCAGATCGGACACATAGAAGTGGTGTATGATTGGTGTATGGCCCGCACAAACATCGACATCGACGAAGACCTCTGCCGGCGGGTGATGGAGCGCTACCACCTCAGCACGAAACGTGAGGCGGTCAACCTGGCCTTGCGTCACGCAGCCGGCGAACCCCTGGGCCTGGAAGAGGCCCGGTCTATGCGTGGGTCAGGCTGGCACGGCGACCTGGATGAAATGCGAACGGCCAGAGTGTGATCCTCGTCGACTCCTCGGCGTGGATCGAATTCCTGCGCGACACGGAGTCCGAGGTCTGCACGGCGGTCGATCAGCTGCTCGATGACGACCTCGCGACGTGCGACGCCGTGTCCACGGAGATCCTCGCTGGTGCCCGCGACGAGCGGCACCTTCTGCAACTTCGCGGACTGCTGGCCCGAGCAACGCTGCTGCCCACGACTCCCGCAGACTACGAGGAAGCAGCATCGATGTACCGACTGTGCAGAACCCGCGGCCGGACCGTTCGCAAGCTCATCGACTGCCTCATCGCCTCGGTTGCGATCCGTTCCGGGGCGGAGATCTTGCACAGCGACACCGACTTCACCACGATCGCGCGCCACACCAGCATGCGCGTTCACTCGGCCTCGATCGCTACCGGCCAAGGCTGAGAACCCGGCAACACAGGCGACGAATAAATCAGTCGTCGTCGCACGAACGCAGAACCTCTGCATAGGCGGGATCGATCGTGCACTCGTCGGCCGGCATGTGGTGCTCTCGCGCCCACGCGACCGTCAGCGGATCGCTCCCCGCCAGCTCCAAGCGGCCAGCTCCGATCTCGGCGTGACGCAGGTAGAGGCCGATACGACGCGTGATGCCACGCGAGCGGCTCCAGTCGTAGGCGGTGTCGCGGTCAGCCACGGCTCCGCACACGGTCGCGACAACACGGCCGTATGTGCCGAGTCCGCTGTCGAGCTTGCCGACATCGTGCAACAACGCTGCCGCGATCACCTCGCGCGGGCAGTCGACTCCGAGCTCACCCGCCACGGCGCGCGCAACGCCGGCGGAATGCCGACGATCCTGTCGTGACATCTGATCCCACAACTCCGACTCGGCATCGAGTAGGTGCTCGTGCGCCCAGGTCACATCGTCATCGCTCGGACCGAAGGGCGACAGGGAGCCGAAGAAGCGGCGAGTCAGGTGACCGATGCCTGCCATGACACCCCCTTCGCGCGCGGATGTGCCTGGTCATAGATGGCCAGAAGACGTTCGGTCGAGACCTTCGTGTACAACTGCGTCGTCGAAATCGATGCATGTCCGAGCAACTCCTGCACGGTGCGGATGTCCGCGCCGTTGTCGAGCATGTGGGTGGCGCACGAGTGCCGCAACACGTGCGGACTCAGACGCTCGTCGAGACCAACCGCGCGACCAGCCTTGCGTACGACACCCCAGGCGCCCTGGCGCGTGAGACGGCCGCCCCGTCGGTTGAGGAAGACCGCGTCGGAGTCGTCGCGCCTACGCCAGTCGGCCGGCACCATCGTCTCTCGCCCGTCGATCGTCAGCCACCGTTCGAGCGCCAGCGCGGCGTGGTTGCCGATTGGGACGATCCGCTCCTTGTCGCCCTTGCCGATCACCCTGGCCAGTCGCGCTGTCAGATCGAGTGCCGAAAGCGACAGCCCGACCAACTCCGAGATCCGCATGCCGGTGCCGTAGAGCACTTCGACGATGGCGCTGTCGCGCAGACCCGAAGGAGTGGTTGTGTCGATCGACTCGATGAGCTGTGTGACCTCGTCCACCGAAAGCGGCTTGGGAAGACCACGCGGGACGGGTGGCATCTCGACCGACGCCGACGGGTCGCTGTCGATCAGATCTTCGGCGACCAGGAACCGGTAGTAGTTCCTTACGACGACGAACGCCCGGGCGACCGTCTTGGCCGACAATCCCAAATCCTGAAGGTCCTTCACATAGGCGCCGAGACGCTCGGTCGTCACGCCCTCGGCCGTCTCCCCACCATCGTCGAGCCAACCGATGAATCGGCTGAGATCTCGGCGATACGCCTCGCCGGTCGAGGCGGCCCGACCTCGCTCGACCCGCAGCCACGACAGGTACTCCTCGGCCGAGATCGGAAGCTGATCGGTCATGACCGCTGCGGCCGGCCCCTTCCGGCGACCGCCCACAGCCCCAAGACCGTTTTGGCGTCGTCGATGCGTCCGTCGTCCACCATCGTGAGTGCTTCATCGAGCGATATCCGCACCGTCTGCATGTGATGCTCCTCGATGCCATCGGGGGTGCGCTCGACCGGTTCGAGCGAGCTGGCTACATACAACTCGAGGTACTCGTCGCAGTAACCGGGTGTCATCAGAACGGAGCGAACGTGTTCGAGCTCGCCGGCGCGCAGCCCGACCTCCTCGACCACCTCGCGGCGCGCGGTCTCGGCGGGATCGGTGTCGGTCTCGTCGATCTTGCCCGCGACGATTTCGACGACGAAGTCATCGATCGGCGCACGGTACTGACGGACCAGGACTACGTCGTCCCCATCGAGCACGACGACACCGACCGCTCCGGGGTGGCGGACCACGTCGCGTGCGTGCTCGGTACCGTCGGGCGCGGTGAAATGAGCTTCGTCGACACGCAGGAATGCCCCGCGGTAGCGCACCTTGTCACCGACATGTCGAAAACCGTCGACCATCAAGTCCAGATCGGCTTGGACTCCGCCGATGTTGAGCGGTCGCCCTCATCGTCGGGGAGCGGGATGAGCTGCGGGTTGCGTCCCGCTGCCCGGTCGAGCGCCGCGACGAGCAACGTGTTGAACAACGGTGCGGGTCGGTTCGGACGGCTCTTGAACTCGGGGTGAGCTTGAGTTCCGATCCAGCAGGGATGCGAGCGGAGCTCGATGAACTCCACCAACCTGCCGTCGGGCGACGTGCCGCTGCAAACGAAGTCGCCGTCGTCGTATCGGCTGCGGTAGCGGGGGTTGAACTCGTAGCGGTGGCGATGACGCTCCGACACGACCTCTTCGCCATATGCGGCAGCGACCGACGTGCCGGGCTGGAGCTGGGCCACGTAGGCACCGAGGCGCATGGTGCCGCCCATCTCCTCCAGCTCGCGTTGTTCGTCCATCAGATCGATCACCGGATGCGGGGTCTGCGGATCGACTTCGCTCGAGTTCGCCCCGGTCAGCCCGAGGACGGAGCGACCGTACTCGATCGTCATGACCTGCATACCCAGGCAAAGACCGAGGCAGGGAATGTTGTGCTCACGGGCGTAGCCCGCTGCGGCGACCTTCCCTTCGATTCCACGTTCGCCGAACCCGCCCGGAATCACGATGGCGTCGAGATCTCGCAGACGACCGTCGGCGAGCAGACCTTCGACATCCTCTGCCTGTATCCACTCGATCTCGATGCGTGCATCGTGATGCATGCCTGCATGGTTGAGCGCCTCGACCACCGAGAGGTATGCGTCGGGAAGGCTGACGTACTTGCCGATGATGCCGACGCTGACCGTGTGCGACGCCTCGGCCACCCTGCGCGTCAGTTCGGTCCACTCGGCGAGATCGACAGGCCGGTCGTCATAACCGAGTAGTTCGCAACATGCTTCGTCGAGGCCTTCCTCGTGAAGTACGAGGGGGATCTCGTATAGGCTCTCCGCGTCGGCCGCGTTCACGACCGCTTCGAGCGGCACATCGCACAGCTGAGAGATCTTTCTCTTGAGGTCGCCCGAGATCGGTTCCTCGCTGCGGCACACGATCGCGTCGGGCTGGATTCCCCGGCTTCGTAGCTCGGTGACGCTGTGCTGGGTCGGCTTGGTCTTCTGCTCACCCGAAGGACCGATGAACGGCACCAGCGTGACGTGGACATAGCAGACGTTGTTGCGACCAACGTCGAGGCGGAACTGCCGAATGGCCTCGAGAAAGGGGAGGATCTCGATGTCACCCACCGTTCCGCCGACCTCGGTGATGACCACGTCGACGTCGTCGGCGGCGAGAACCGAAATGCGCCGCTTGATCTCGTCGGTGACGTGCGGGATCACCTGCACCGTCTTGCCCAGGTAGTCGCCGCGGCGCTCGGCTGCGAGCACGGCCGAGTAGATCGATCCTGTTGTCGCGTTCGATGCACGGCCGAGGTTCTCGTCGATGAACCTCTCATAGTGGCCGAGGTCGAGGTCGGTCTCTCCCCCGTCGTCGGTCACGAAGACCTCGCCGTGTTCGAACGGGTTCATGGTGCCGGGGTCGACGTTGATGTAGGGGTCGAGCTTCTGCATGGTCACCCGCAGACCACGCTGCTTGAGCAGCCGACCCAGCGAGGAAGCAGTCAGACCCTTGCCGAGAGCACTCGCGACGCCACCGGTTACGAATATGTGTTTCGTCACGGGATCTCACCCTACCTTCCGCCGAGCCCGCTCGGGTCGATCAGCGCGCCGCTTCTCCGGTGCCGAGCCGGTCGAGGGTCCGTAGCGGCTCGCGCCCCCAGCTACGTTCACTCAGCGCGTAGCGGATCACCAAGACGAGTGCGAGCATCACCCACACAACAAGCATGTGCTGGTCAGGGTCGAGCCACATCGAGAGCGCCGCTCCGAACGACGCTCCCATCGCCAGTGATCCGCCGAGACCAAGAGCGCTGCGGCGACGCATCTCGGGCACCAACAGGACGATGGCAGACCCCATCACCATCGCGAGGCCCGCGAGGTTCGGATCACGGACCGAGACGACCATCATCGCCGCCGAGGCGATTATCCCGAGCTTTGCGCAGCGTCCGCGTCCTGTATCGAATTCGCTGAAGAGCGTTGCGCTCAGGAAGATCAACACCGCCCGACCGGTCACCTCGGCATCGAAGAACCCGCCGTCCCAAGCGTGGGCCGAAGCCACGAAGGCCGCCACGATCAACAATGCCGCTCGGCGGAGAGTGACCAACGGGTGGCCCGGCGCCCTGACCAAGGATGGAACCCTGGGCGAGATGACATCCTCGAACAACCCGACCGCAGCCGCGCCAACGACCGCGAGCACTACCACTTCGCGCGACAGCTCGGTGACACCGCTCAGGTCGAGACCGTCGACCGAGCGATCGATTAGCCGCGACAAGAACTCCCCACCCACCTGAGCGACCCCTATCAAGATGCCCACCAGTGGAAGCCCGGCCCGGAACCCGATTCGGCCCCTAACCCAGTGGCGGTCGGCTCCGAGCGCATTGAGAACGAAGAGCGCAACCGCGCACAAACCGAACCCGACGGCGAAGGCCACGGCGAACTTCAGCATCGTCGACTACCGCCCACCCGAGAGCTCGAGCAGCTCCTTCGCGTGCCGGCGACCCGAATCCGACGCAACGTCGCCCCCGAGCATCCGAGACAGCTCCCCAACCCGGTCGTCGAGGCTCAGCGACGCGATCTCTGCGATCGCGCGCTTGCCGTCGTCCGACTTACGGATCGCGACCTGGTGGTCGGCATGGGCGGCTACCTGCGCCAGATGCGTGACGACGAGTACCTGTTTGTCAACCGCGACCTCCGCCAACGCCGCGCCGACCGCAAGGCCAGTTTCACCGCCGACGCCTGCGTCGACTTCGTCGAAAATCAGAGTCTCGGGACCGGCGTTGACCTCGAGCTCGACCGCCAGCATCGTGCGGGCCAGCTCGCCCCCTGAAGCCACCTTGGCGATCGGCTTCGGCGTCGCTCCTGAGTTCGCGGCGAGCAAGAATGCCAGCTCGCCGCCGTCGGCACCATCGAGAGCAACGTCGAGCTTCGCTCTGCCCATCGCGAGAGAAGCGAGCCTCGCCTCGATCGCCCTGCACAGCCGTGGCGCTGCGGCCTCTCTGGCCGAACGCACCGATGCCTGGACAGCCGACAACGACTCCAACGCGCGGGCTCGATCGCTCTGGAGCTGCTCAGCCAGCACATCGTGGGAGCGAAGCTCATCGAGTCGACCGCGGGCTTGCTGTTCGAAAGCGATCACCTCTGCGAGGGTGTCTCCGTACTTACGACGTAGCTCGAACAGAAGCCGACGACGCTCGCGCACCTCCGACAACCGCTCGCTGTCTTCGACGATTACTTCTGCGCGTTCGCGAACGAGCGACACCACATCGTCGACTTCCACGAGCGCCGAGTCGAGGCGCGCCATCTCGTCACGAAACGGCGCTCGTTCACCGAGGCCGGCCCTGGCTATCCGAATGCGGTCGAGCACGCCGCCCTCGGAGACCAGCGACTCGACGAACGCTGCCGCGGCCTCTCGATGATCGTTGGCTGCCGCGAGCAAGTCCTCCTCGGCCTCGAGCTGTGCATCCTCGTAGGGACCGGCGATCGCTGCCGCGGCGAGCTCGTCGGTCTGGTAAGTCAACAGATCGATCTCCCGGGCCCGCTCGTGAAGGTCTCCGCCGACGTCGGCCAACCGCGCGTCGATCGCCCGCAGCGCTGCCTCGGCCTCTGTCAGCTCGGTGAGGTCGATCGCGCCGAACCGGTCGAGAGCACCTCGCTGTTCGGCCACCTCGGTCAGGAGCCGATGGGTGTGCTGTCCGTGGATGGCGATCAGGCCGTCGCCGATTGCTGACAGCTCCGCGACGGTCGCCAGGTGACCATCGATGTAGGCGCGGGTTCGGCCCTTGCGAGGTACCACTCGTCGCAGAACGATCTCGTCGTCGTCGTCGGCGCTGAACCGGCCCTCGACGACAGCCTCCTGCGCGCCCTCGCGGACGAGAGCCCCGTCGGCACGACCTCCGAGCAGGATTTCGATCGCCTGTACGAGCATCGTCTTGCCCGCACCGGTCTCGCCGGTGAGCGCCGTCATACCTGGACCAAAGACGATGTTGGCCGATTCGATCACGCCGAGGTTGGAGACCGCCAGCTCGTCGATCACTGGTGTGCTCCTGCGGTTGCGACCGAGGGCGCCAATGCAGCCGATCGGCGACCATGCGCCACGACCGAAAACGCCAATGCAGCGGTGTCAGGCACCGAGCTCCAAGTGATCTCGGCCCAACCGCGTTGTGAGCTCGGTGCCTGACACCTCACGCAAGTCCAGCCCACGCCCGCAGCGCAGCGAGGACGTACCGGACCACCGGTGGGTGGGGACCAGCACCCGTCAACCGGGCAAACCGAGTTCCTGAAGCAACCGAGCGAGCTCATCGGTCGTTGAGGCCGAATTTGGACTTGAGGACCGAATGGAAGTGATCGTCATCGAGACGCACCAAACGGACAGTCTCGGGGGCCGCGGTGCACTCGATCCAATCGCCGTCGCCCATCACACCACGGGTGCTGCCATCGATCGATAGAGCCGCCGGTCGTCCGCCGTCGACGGTGAGACGGAGCTTCTGCTCGGGATCGAGCACGAGCGTGCGGTCGAAGAGCATGTGCGGCGAGACCGGTGTGAGCTGAAACGACCGATGGGTCGGAGCGACGATCGGGCCACGCGCAGAAAGCGCATAGGCGGTCGATCCGGTCGGTGTTGCCACGATGAGGCCGTCGGCCGCGTAGCTGGTGAAGAACAAGCCGTCGATCGACACCGCGATGCGAATCGTGTTCGACTGGTGCGTGCGCTCCACAACCGCTTCGTTGAGAGCCAGTGCGTCGTCGCCGTCGACCCCAGAAGAACTGACAGTGACGCCGAGCAGCATGCGGTCTTCGATCTCACAGTCCCCTGCAAGCGTTCGTCGGACAGCTGTGTGCATCTCGGAGGGCTCGACGGTGGTCAGGTAGCCGAGCTGGCCGAAGTCGACGCCGAGAATCGGCACGTCTCTGCCTCTGATGAGCTGGGCTGCGCGAAGCATCGAGCCATCGCCACCGAGGCTGATGGCGGCGTCGAGGCCGTCGGCAAAACCGTCGTCGGTGATCGAGAACGCTTCGAGTTCGCCGTCGAGCTCGTCACCCGACGGCACGCGCACCTCGTGGCCCTCCTCCAGCAGCCACTCGGTTAGGTCGAGCGCCTGTGCGGCAGCCTCCTCGCGCCGCTCGTGTACGACTAGGCCGATGACACTCACGTAGTCGCCTCTGCTCGGGCAGCCGCGATCGCCTCGCTCACGAGCTCGGTCGCCCGTGAAGTCGACTGCGCGGAGCTTTCGTTGGTGCGTGGTCGCAGGTGTGCCAAGAACTCGACGTTACCGGCCCGGCCGCGTGTAGGAGAGGCTTTCAGCCCGACCAGATCGAGACCCGATTCCTCGGTGCAGGCGAATACCTTCACGCAGGCTTCGCTCCACCGATCCGGATCGCGTACGACGCCTCGGGTCCGCGAAACGAGCTTCTTGCCGAGCTCGAACTGCGGTTTGACGAGGACGATCACCTGCCCGTCGTCGTGTACCAGGCGTCGCAGATCGGTGGCTATGGAGCACACACTGATGAACGAGACGTCGACGACCACCAGCATCGCCGGCCCGCCTAAGTCGCCGGGGGCAAGGCCCCGCACGTCGGTCGACTCGAGCGACACGACCCGCTCATCGGCGAGCAGGCGTTCGTGCAGCTGAGCGCGCCCTACGTCGACCGCGACGATTTCGGACGCTCCCCGCTGCAACAGACAGTCGCTGAACCCCCCGGTACTCGCGCCGACGTCGATCGCGCGCACCCCGTCGACATCGATCTCGAACGCATCGAGAGCCGCCGCGAGCTTGTGACCGCCACGGCTGACGTATGCGGGCGGCTCGAGCACGTGTATCGAATCCGAAGTGGCCACCTGCCTGGCGGCCTTCCTCGCGACCGAGCCTCCGACGAGTACCGCGCCGGTCGCGATTAGATCCGCTGCCGCGGACCGCGATTCGGCCAGACCGCGCCGAACCATCTCCGAGTCGAGGCGAACCCGAGCCATCTGTGCATTACTAGCCGGTATGGACCCCGATCGGGCGTCCCGCGAGGCAGACTGGTAGGACGGCCCGGTTCGCGAACGTGGCCTCAGCGCCAACCGGTCCGTACCATCAGCACGAGGAGACGTGGTGGCAGTAGCAAGTCAAGCCCAATCCGGTCAGTCGAAGGCCGACGAGTTCGCTGAGCACTTCGAGCGCGTCGAGACCAACGTCGAGCGGATAATCCGAGGCAAGACCGGCGCGGTCCGACTCGCTCTCATCTGCCTGCTGAGTGAGGGCCACCTACTCATCGAGGACGTGCCCGGCGTCGGCAAGACGTCGCTTGCGAAGGCGATCGCCGACTCGATCGACGGGTCGCTCGGACGCATTCAGTTCACGCCCGACCTCCTCCCTACCGACGTCACCGGCGTGCAGATCTTCAACCGTGCCGCCAACAAGTTCGAGTTCCATCCGGGAAGCGTGTTCGCCAACATCGTGCTCGGCGACGAGATCAACCGGGCATCTCCCAAGACCCAGTCGGCCCTGCTCGAGGTGATGGAGGAACAGCAGGTGACGATCGACGGCGTGGCCCACCGTGTGCCCGACCCGTTCATGGTCATCGCAACCCAGAACCCGATCGAGCAGGAGGGCACGTATCCCCTTCCCGAAGCACAGCTCGACCGTTTCATGATGCGGGTCAACATCGGCTACCCCGACCTCAACGCCGAGCTCGAGATCATCGACGAGCTCTACAGCCGCGCGGCCAAGCCGTCGATCGAACCGGCCATGACGACCGAGGAGTACGCGCTTCTCGTTTCGATCGCCGACAGCATCTATGTCGCCCCGGCGGTCCGCAGCTACATCGTCGCCGTGAACGCACGCACGCGCGAGCTCCCGCAACTTCGCCTCGGGTCGAGTCCGCGCGGAAGCGTCGCGCTGATTCGTGCCGCTCGCACCCTCGCAGCTTCGGAAGGGCGGACCTTCGTCGTGCCCGACGACATCAAGGGGCTCATCAAGCCCGTGTTGAGCCACCGGCTCCTCCTCACACCGGCTGCCGAGCTCCAAGGCATCGAGATCGACACCCTGCTCGACGAAGTGCTCGAACAGATTCCGGCGCCCCGCAAGGCCGAATGACAGCGCGCGCACGATGAGACTCACTCGTGCCGGCACCTGGACCGCGATCCTCGCGATCGTCGTCGGCGCCGCCGGGTTTGTGTTCCGATACCCCGCGGTAACCGCGATCGCGGCAGTGCTCATCGTCGCCATCCTCATCGGCGCGCTCTACGCGAGCCGTGAACGTCGAGTTCGGACGCACCGGGAGCTGCGCCCCGACCGAACCACTGCCGGCAACGGGGTGTTGTCGGTGCTAACTATCACCAACGAGGGTCGCCGTCGCGTCACCAGCGGAGTTGCGCTCGAGACCGTCGCCGACAGCTTCGTTCCGGTGATGGTGCCAGAGCTCGAACCCGGCCATTCCACCACCGTCGAGCTCGACATCCCGGCACCTCGACGAGGGGTGTTCCCGGTTGGCCCTCTCCTGTTCAACAGGGCGGACCCGTTCGGACTCGTCAGCCGAGGTGCCACCGACCGGCTCCAATCCGAGCTCATCGTCCACCCGCGCATCTACGCCATGGAGACCTTCCCGTTCGGTCTCACGCGCGATCTCGACGGACCCAGCTCGGGTGAGGCGCCCGAGGGCGGCATCGCTTTCCAGAACATTCGCGACTACGTCGTCGGCGACGACCTCAGGCTGGTTCATTGGCGTAGCTCGGCGAAGCTCGGCACCCTCATGGTGCGCCACAACGTCGACAACTATCAGCCCCGATCGCTCGTCATCCTCGACACACGCTTTGCCGTCCACGGACCCAACTCGTTCGAGGAAGCTGTCTCAGCCGCCGGCTCGATCGTGAACGCTGCAAGTATCAGCGGTTACCCGTGGCGACTTCGCACGACCTGCGGAAAGGAATGGGACAGCACGATCACCCGCGGTGTCCTCCTCGACGAGCTCGCGCGCCTCGAACCCGCCCGTGAAGGCGATATCGGAGAGACCGCCAGGCTCTCGCGCCGCCGCGGCAGCGGATACTCCCTCGCGGTGGTCACCGGAACCGCTCCCGCCGAAGACCTCTCAGCGCTAGGTCTGCTTCGCAACCGGTACCGGTCGATCACGATCGGACGACTCGGTGTGCCCGGACGAGGCGCAGTCATCGACCTGGCAGGCGCCATCGTGATCAACGCGCGTGACGCCGAGCGCTTCTCGCGTGCCTGGAACCGAAGGATGCGCACCTGATGGCCGCGTCGCAGCCCATCCTTTCACGCCGGCGCGTCATCGAGGTCGGGCTTCTCGTGGCACTCAGCCTCGCAGCGGTGTCGTCGTTCAAGCCGCTCTACGACGGATGGAGTGTCGCAGTGTGGGTCGGCCTGGCCGCCCTCGCCTGCACGTCGGTCTCACTGCTGCTCGAGGGCCGCCGCGCGAGCCTCCCGGTTGCGATCGGCATCCACGCGGTCGTCGGTACCATCGTGGTCGCATACATAGCGCTCGGTTACACGATGCCGTCGGGCGTGCCGAGCGGCGAGACGTTCAGCGAGTTCGCAGAACAGGTGACGCGCGGGTTCGGTCGAACCCTCGACGCGATCCTTCCGGTTCCGCGCTCGAGCTCGACCACCACGATGATGCTCGCGGCGTTCTGGATCTCGCTCGCTTCCTCGATCTGGCTCGCCTACCGCTCACGCCACTCGATCCTGCCCGTCCTCCCGCCGCTCGTCGTTCTTGTTCTGGCTCAACCTCTCATAGCCCCGACAGAAGACAACGCGGTTGTCAGCGCGCTCGCCTTCGCACTGTTTGCGTTGCTGCTCTTGGTCACGAGAGCAACTCCGCGCATCGGCCGAGCCGACGACCGCTCTCAGAACCTGCCCGTGTTGCGATCTCGGCTGCGGCCCGGCATCCCGCTGTCGATCCTCAGCGTCGGGCTCGGAGGGTTGATCGCTGCCGCCGTCGTAGTCCCGATGGACAACGAGCCGTTCGACCCACGCGAGCATCGCGGCAACACGGCGTCGGAGACCTTCGCAGTGCACCCGCTCGACATCTTGAAGCCGCACCTCCAAACCGACCCTCCACAGACCCATCTCAACGTCACCTACGACGATCCAGAGGATGCTCTCGAGCTCGAGCACCTCGCCATGGCGGTACTCGACGTCTACGACGGAGCGACCTGGCAGTCTTCGGCCGAGTTCTCCGCGCCCGACGGAAAGCTCACCAGCGGTGTGCCCGACGACATCGCCAGCGAGCGATTCACCTACTCGGTCCGTCTCACCGAAGATGTCGACCCGTGGGTTCCGACCTCTCCTCTCCCGGTCGAGATCTCGACCGACGACGTGCTGATCGCCGACGACTCCGGCACCCTCATCCGTTCACCATTCGCACGGTTCTCCGACTACATGGCGACGTCCGAGGTGATGCGCCCGTCGGCTGAACAACTCGAAGCCGCCGAACCCGACCAGTCGTCCGATGCCGTTCGATACACCCAGATTCCGCCCGACATGCCCGACACCCTCACGGCGCTCAGCGCCGACTTGATGTCGGAGGGATCGCCCATCGAGCGACTGGAGAACCTCGATGCGGCGATCTCTGCTATTCCCTACGACGTCAACACCACCGCCGGATCCTCACTGGCACGCATCGAGAAGTTCGTATTCGAAGACCGGCGTGGCTACGCCGAGCAGCACGCCACCACGTTTGCCCTCCTCGCCCGCGCTCAGGGCTTTCCCACACGGTTGATGGTCGGCTACCGACTCGTCACCTCCGAGGACGGCGTCGGCGTGCCGGTCGAACGCGTGACCAGCGCCGAGTACCACGTCTGGCCCGAGGTCAAGTTCGAAGGTCTCGGCTGGGTGGGCTTCGAACCAACACCGGATCCTTCACTCGATGAGAGCGATCTGCCCCAACCGACGATCGCTGCGCCGACCGAGGGCAACCTCATCGATCAACCTTCGCCCGAACCACCCGAGGCCGAACAGACCGACGAGGCCATCGATGACAGTGACGGAAGGCGTTCCCGGGTCGCCGTGACCCTGCTTCTCGCGCTCGGAGCCGCGCTTCTCGGGCTGGCGGTCCTGCTCGGTGTGCTCCTGGTCAAGTGGCTCCGTCGGCGCCGCCGCCTGCAAACGACCGACCCGAGGAAACGCGTGCTTGGGGTGTGGGCCGAGGTGACCGACCGGCTCACCGAGACCGGCGTGCAGCTTCATCCGTCGATGACTGTGCGCGAGGTCGTCGGCGCCTCCGGTCAGCTCTCCGCCGAGGTGAACGACACCCTCGAGCTCATGGTCACGCCGGTGCAACGGACCATGTACGGCCGTGAGCCCGTCGACGAATCGGTCGCCGATCGTGCGACCGAGATCGAGGACCGGTTCCGCACCGAGACGGCCTCGGTCGGACCGCGGTGGCGGCGCCTCTGGAGGCGCTGCGATCCCCGCACGCTCTGAGTGCTCGTCTCGTCCTTCCGTTCGGGCGTCGTGCCGGTTGCCACCCCAGCGTTGACCCTGGGTTCAGCGCCGGCGATCGCCAGCACCGCGCGTGCGGGGTCGTGTTTTGAAGTTAGGGCGGTGGTGGGGAGACGGTGATCTGTCTCGTCGTGCTCACCGGACCGCCGCCCGGGCCCCACACCGTGAGGCGAACCGTGTAGGTCGTGGCCGTCGCGAACGGATGCACCGGGTTGGCCGCGTTCGATGTGAACCCGTCACCGAAGTCCCACAGGTAGGTGTCGGCGTTGGTCGACTGGTTGGTGAACTGCACCTGCTGACCCACCTGCGGGCTGGCTGGAGCGAACGTGAACGATGCAGTAGGAGGCGGAGGTGGCGGGTCGACGACGTTGAACGTGATCGCACGGGACACCGGTCCCCCGCCCGGCCCGCTCACGGTCACCGTCACCGTCTTCTGGCCCGAGTTTGCGTAGCTCGTTACAACACTGGACGGGTTGTTCGAAGAACCGCCGTTGCCGAGATTCCACGCCCACGAGGTGATCGGGCCGCCGATCGAGGTCGCAGTGATCGTCACCTGCTGGTTCACCTGGGGCTGAAGCGGGCTCACGCTGAGCGTCACATCCGGCGGGAAGTGAACGACATTGATCGTCTGGGTGTACGGCTGGGAAGCACCGCCTGGGCCGACCGCAACCAGGGTGATCGACTTCGTGCCCGGCGCGTTGTAGGTGCGTGTCACCGACTGACCGGATCTCTGCCCCCCGGGGTTGAGGGTCCACTGCAGCGCTGTGATGTCGCCGCTCGACGTACTCGTGAACGTCACCGGCTGGCCCACGTAGTGCGGTGCCGAAGGGCTGATCGTGAACGAGGCGGTCGGAGCCGGTGGGCCCAGCACCTTCACGATCTTGGTCTTCGAGTTCTCACCGGTTCCGTTCCGCACGGTCAGCGTGACCGGATACTCGCCCGCTGTCGCGTAGTTCTTGGACGCGTTGACGCCGGTGGCCGTCGTGCCGTCGTGGAAGGTCCATGTTCGGCCATTGACGGTTCCGGTCGATGCGTCGACGAAGTTGACGGTCACCGGGCTCTGCGCGTTGTTCGGGCTGAAATTGAAGTCGGCGACGGGGGCCCGTGGTCTTACAAGAACCGAGATCGTCCTCGAGTCGGAGCCGCCCACCGTCGATGCGGTCAGTGTCACCTGATAGGTGCCTGCCGATCCGAAGGTGTGGGTCGGATTCTGCACCCCACTGGTGGCACCGTCACCGAAGTCCCAGGCCCACGCTGTCGGAGCACCACCGCTGAGATCTGTGAAGGTGACCAGCTGGCCCGCGATCACCGGCTTCGGTGCGTAATCGAAATTCGCCTCTGGCGCGGGCTCGGCCACCGTCAACGGGACCGTCACCTGGTGGCTGCCGGACGCGTTCGAGGCGACGAGAATGACCTGATAGGTCCCGGGCGAATCGTAGGTGGTAGTCGGGTTCTGCACGCCGGAAGTTGCACCGTTGCCGAAGTCCCAGGCCCATTCGGTTGGCGAGTTGAGCGACCGATCCTGGAACACCACCGGCACGCCGACGCGAGGGTTAGTAGGGGTGAACCCGAAGTTGGCGACCGGCGGGTCGGGCGCAGGGTTGACCGTGATGAGGGTGTCAGCGCTGCTGACCCCAGACGAGTTCTGCACAGTGAGCGTGATGACGAACTGACCGTCCGACTGGTAGGCGTGTGACGCGTTCGGGCCCGACGCGGTCGTCCCGTCGCCGAAGTCCCAGGTGAGCGATGTCGGGCTGTTGAGGGAGGTACTGAACATCGTGACCGTCTCGCCGAGATCGACGTTTGTCGCCGAGACCTCCATACGCGCGACTGGACTCTGAACCGTTCCGACCGTGACCGTCGTCGAATCCGATGCGCTGCCGCGACTGTTCGATGCGGTGACGGTCACCGTGAAGGTGCCGGTTCGAAGCCAGGCGTGCGACACCGATTCGCCTTCAGCGGACGTGCCGTCACCGAACTGCCACGTGACGTTGGTCGGGTTACCCGACGTCGTGGCTCGGAACACTCCAGGCTCGGCGGCCGACAGGGACCTGGGAGCGTGCACGATCGTCACGCCGGGCGGCGCGGCACCAGCTACGACCTCGACCGAGCGACTCGTCGTATGGCTGCCGTAGACGTTGGCCACGGTGAGCGAGACCGAATAGATGCCCGGTGCGTTCCATGCCTTGGTCACCACCGATCCGCTCCCGGTAGAGCCATCGTCGAAGTCCCACGCGAACGTCGACGGTGAACCCGATGAACGGTCGGTGAGCGTGACCCGCTCACCGATCTCGACCCGAGACGAAGAAACGCTGAAATCGGCGACCGGAGGTGCCGATGACTGATCGTTCACGACCGAGATCGTCGTCTCGGCGCTGTCCGACGCATTTCCGTCGTCGACGGTGAGCGTGACCGTGAACTCGCCCTCGTCAGCCCACGAATGGGTGACCTCGCGACCGCTTCCCAGCTCGCCATCGCCGAAGTCCCACGCGAAGGTCACAGGGGCGCCGGATGACCGGTCGCTGAACGTCACCGACTCGCCTACTTGAACGACCGATGCGCTGAACGCGAAGTCGGCGCGCAGCTCGCCGTCGGGAACCGCAGGCTCGACCTCGCCCGAATCCGGATCGCTGATCTCCTCCCCCGCGTTCTCCGGCACATCGCCCTGACCGGCGGCTTCGTCGAGGGAGTTGACCAAACCGACCACGGCGTCCTCAGCGGCTGTGACAGCGGCGTCGTCTCCGGCCTCGGCGGTCGCTCCCAAGACCGCCGGTCGGAACTCGAGCTTGTTGATCGAGTGCAGCAGAGAGCCGCCATCGAGCACCGCCGCCCTCACTCCCATCGGTTCGTTCGCCCATATGACGCCGTTCACATCGAAGAGATCGAAATCGGTCGTTCCGGCGCCGATCGTGACCTCTCGTATCGTCTCGCCTCGCGCCATGTCGAAGGTGACGACGGTTCCTTTCGCGTTGTCGCCGATGTATGCCACGCCGTCGTCGCCCGCGAGGGCATCGATTTCGCGTTCGCCGTCGATGTCGCTGCGCAAACCGCAATCGGGAGCGACGTGTTCGAGCGCGAGCACGGTTCCGCCCGCGGCCGACACGACGATGCTTCGCGATCCGTCGCTCGCCGCTCGCAATGGCGCTTCGAGACCGTCAAGCTCACAGGACGCGATCACGGCCCCGTTTGGCTCGGCGAGAATCACTTGGTCGTTGTCGATCGAAACGAGAACTACTTCGGCGCCGCTCTTGATGATCGTCGATTCGTCGTCGAGCCGGCGGGTCGAGAGGTTGCCGTCGTCGAGGCGATGCAGGAGCCTGCGTTCGGTCTCGAACATCCAGAGATCGCCGTCGTCATCGACCAGATGCTGATCGGGGAAGGCGTCGAGCTCGACGGTGCGAAGCACAGCGAGCGTGGCCGGGTCGAGCACACGAACGCGGGTTGGTTCGAGAAGATAGGCCTCGTCGTCGGTGGCGAGGAGGTCGAGCTCTCGACCCCCGACGTCGGTATCGATCGAGCGGGTGATCTCCTGTGACGAGCCGCTCAGGAGCGACACCTTGCTCGCGTTGCGGTTGAGCACAATGGCAGATCCGTCGAAGGTCACGCTCTCGAGGGAGTCCTCGGCGTCACCGACCGGCGCGCGCGACACCACCTCGCCGGTAGCGGCGCTCGCCAACACGAGGGAACCGTTGGTTCCCGTTTCCAGCCACTCTCCGGACTCGCTGAACTCGACCGTCGCGGAATCGCTCGATCCGACTCGGACCGCGACGACCACGAGGGCCATGATCATGAATGCCGCCAAAATGCGCTGCCATCGCTCGCGCGTCGCCCGCTCCACACTCCTCCTCGTGGATCACATCGCTCGGCAGAAACCCGATGGTACCGCACCCTCCGTGCCCGATGACATCAGGAGGATGGCCTATTTTTGGGTCTTTCGGCCACGGTGCGCGCGCACGGCGTCCAACAGTCCATCGTGGGCGCCGACCCCGTCGTTGACACCGGAGGAAATCAGGGCGAATCCGTATCCGAGACGTTGCGCCAACAGGCCGTCGGTGTCCGGGCGGTCTCCAGCGACCCAGCCCTCGGACCCGAGGCGCTCGGCCACGAGGTCCATGGTCGGAGCCTCGGGTTTGCCTCCGAATTCGGCTCTTGCCCCCGACGCCGCCTCGACCGCGACGACGATCGATCCACAGCCCGGACGCAATCCGCTCGGAGTGGGATATGTCGAGTCCCGGTTCGTCGCCAGCAGCCGGGCTCCATCGCGCGCAGCGTCCGCGACGACGGCGAGGCGTTCGTAGTCGAACGTCGGGTCGATACCGATCGCCACTGCGTCGGGCGTGGGTGAGGCGGACTCGACGACGTTCGCTCCACGCTCACCGAAGGCGGCGTGCAGGCCAGGTCCGCCGCTGACGAGAACGGTCTGGCCCGGCGAGACCATCGACGCGGTCGCGATCGCCGACGTGATCGCATCACCCTCGGCCGGGATGCCGACGGCTGCGAGCTTGTCCTCTACCGCATCGACCGGGAAGTAGGAACTGTTCGTGACGAACACGACATCGTCACCGCGCTCCCGCAGATCGGCCACCGCCTCAGCGGCACCGTCGAGCACACGTCCCGACAGCCAGACAACGCCGTCGAGATCGATCGCCCAGCCGCTCAGCTGACCTCCCAGGTCGCTCCCGAGCGAATCAGCGCATCGAGGTCTCCGGGGCCCTTCCGTTCGTTGGCGACGACGAGTTGCTGCGATGAGGAGGCGGCGTACTCGTCGCGGTCGAAGGCTCGCAGCACTCCGACAGGGGTTGGCATATCGGGCGAGGTTGCGAGCCGTGACAACGCGAACGCGCTGGTCGGGTCGGCGGCAGCCTCGTCGTGAACGAGCAGCGCTTCCTCGCCCACGTCGGCTACGTCGACGACTTCGACACCGGTGTCGGTGCGGACGACCCCACGCGCTCCGTTCTCGCCGAACCGGATCGGTTGTCCGTGCTCGAGATCGATGAGCATCTCGGTCCGGGCGTCCTTCTTGAGGATCTGGTCGTAGGCACCGTCGTTGAACACGTTGCAGTTCTGCAGCACTTCGACGAAGGCGGCGCCGTCGTGCGCGTGCGCCCGGGCGAAGGTCTCCTGCATGTGTTTGCGGTCCATGTCGTGGGTTCGGGCCACGAAGCTCGCCTCGGCTCCGATGGCCACGCTCAGAGGGTTGAAGGGGTGGTCGAGCGACCCCATCGGCGACGACTTGGTGACCTTTCCGACCTCGCTGGTCGGCGAGAACTGGCCCTTGGTCAGCCCATAGATCATGTTGTTGAACATCAAGATCTTGATGTTCACGTTTCTGCGAAGTGCGTGGATGAGGTGGTTGCCGCCGATCGACAACATGTCGCCGTCGCCTCCGACGACGAAGACGTGCAGATCGGGTCGGGCCATTGCCAGACCCGTCGCAATCGCTGGAGAACGACCATGGATGCTGTGCATTCCATAGGTGTTCATGTAGTACGGGAACCGCGCTGCACAGCCGATGCCCGAGATGAAAACCGTGTCCTCACGGCTGACACCGAGCTCGGGCATCATCAGCTGCATGGCGGTGAGGATCGAGTAGTCACCGCACCCCGGGCACCAGCGAACGTCCTGGTCGCTGCTCCAGTCCTTCTTGGTCGTGGTCGGTGCACTCATGTCAGAACTCCCCCAGGATCTCGCGTTCGAGCTCGCCTGCTGTGAACGGTCGTCCCGTGACCTTGGTGATCGAACGGGCGTCGGTGAGGAACTCGGCGCGGATCAGACGAACCATTTGTCCGCGGTTCATCTCTGGTACCAGTACGCGGTCGTGGCGTGCGAGCACGTCACCGAGATTGGTCGGGAACGGGTGTAGGTGAACGATGTGGGCGTGAGCGACCTTGTGGCCAGCCGCCCTCACCCGGCGTACCGCACCCGAGATCGCTCCCCACGTCGAACCCCAACCGAGGACCAATACGTCGGCGTCGGCGTCGCCTTCGACCTCGAGCGGTGGCAGGTCCTCGGCGATACGTGCAATACGTCTCTCGCGCAGCTCGATCATGTGGGCGTGGTTCTCTGGGTTGTACGAGACGTTGCCGCTGCCATCCTCTTTTTCGAGGCCGCCGATGCGATGGATCAGACCCTCGGTACCCGGCACCGCCCACGGTCGCACGAGGCGATCGTCGCGGAGGTAGGGAAGGAAGATGGGCGCATCGTCGTCGTCGGTGGCGTTCGTTTCAGTCGCGAACCGAGCCTCGATGGGCGCGAGCGCTTCGAGGTCGGGCAGCTTCCACGGTTCGGAGCCGTTGGCCAAATAGCCGTCGGAGAGAAGAAGGACCGGGGTCATGTACTCGATCGCGAGCCGGGCAGCCTCGATCGCCGCGTCGAAGCAATGAGAAGGGCTATACGCGGCGACGATCGGCAGCGGTGCCTCGCCATGGCGGCCGTACATGGCCATCATGAGGTCGGCGGCCTCGGTCTTGGTCGGCAGGCCGGTCGAGGGCCCACCGCGCTGGACGTCGACGATGACGAGTGGCAGCTCGAGTGAAACGGCCAGGCCCATCGTCTCGCCCTTGAGGGCAATGCCGGGTCCGGATGTGGTCGTGACACCCAGATGGCCGCCGAAGGAGGCCCCGAGCGCGGCCCCGATCGCGGCGATCTCGTCCTCGGCCTGGAACGTGCGCACGCCGAACTCCTTGTGGTCGGCGAGTTCGTGGAGGATGTCCGACGCGGGCGTGATCGGGTAGGAACCGAGGAAGAGCGGAAGCTTGGCGAGCTGGCTGGCACCGAGCAGCCCGTAGCTGAGCGCGAGGTTGCCGGTGATGTTGCGGTACTCGCCCGGCTCGAGTGCTGCTGCGCGAACGACGACGTGGTGAGCTCCGAGCTCGGCGGTCTCGCCATAGGCGTGACCCGCCCGAAATGCAGCCTTGTTCGCCTCGATGACCTTTTCCTTGCCGGCGAACTTCTGGTCGATCCACGCCAACGTCGGCTCGGTCGGGCGTGAGTACATCCACGAGACGAGACCGAGAGCGAAGAAGTTCTTGGAGCGTTCGGCGTCGCGTGGCTTGACACCGAGCGGTGCACACGCCTCCTTGGTGAGGGTGCTCATCGGCACCCTGATCACCGTGTAGTCGGCCAGCGAGTTGTCCTCGAGCGGGTTTGCGTCGTAGCCGGCCTTGGTGAGGTTGCGGTCCTCGAAGGTGTCCTCGTTGACGATTATCGTGCCGCCGCTGATGAGACGTCGGAGATCGCTGTGGAGTGCCGCCGGGTTCATCGCGACGAGCACGTGTGGGGCGTCGCCGGGAGTGGAGATGTCGTGGTCGGAAATGTGAACCTGGAAAGCGGAAACGCCCGCGAGCGTTCCGGCGGGCGCCCTTATCTCGGCGGGGAACTCGGGAAGCGTCGACAGGTCGTTGCCGAACACGGCGCTGGCATTGGTGAACCGGTCGCCGGTGAGTTGGATGCCATCGCCGGAGTCACCCGCGAAGCGGATGATGACCCGCTCGATTTCCTTCACGTCGGTCGGTTCGGCGATGTCGGTCACTGGTTGGCACCTCGTTCTTCGGCCTCGTCCGAGACCGCTCGCACATTAGGAGACTGTCGAATATTGCCGGTGGATGCCGTGGAATACGAAATGGTCACCCATGTCTGCGATTCCTGTCGACCGACCATCGGTGCATCGTTAGTGATGAACTGTTTCTATCGCCTCGGTTCGACCCTGCCTACCTCTCCTCGGAGGTGCGCGGCAGGCCGTCTGGACCGCCGGTTCGATCTCAGGGGCCGGCGCGCTGCGCGGCGTCACCGAAGTCGGGCGCGCCGGAAGCCACCCACCCGAACAGCTCTCGTGCGCGCCCGACCGCGCCGGAGCGTTCGTAGAGGTCCGCCAGCGCGTAGGCCCGGCGCAGGTGGTGGTCGCGCGGGCGCTTCGGACGTTTCCAGCCCTTCTCGAGAAGTGAGATCGCACCGGACAGATCGCCGGCATCGGCGCGCGCGGACGCGGTGACTATGCGGCCCTCGGTCACGATGTCGCCCGACGGCGATGCTTCGCGCAGCTCGTCCCAGAGCGCTTCGACGTCTGCGAACCGTCCGACGGCGCGATAGCTGTCAGCCAAGACAGGGTGCTCCTCGGCGCTGCCGGCCAGCTCTCGGAACAGCTCGAGATGCCGGATCGCTTCGTTCCAGCGTTTCAGGCGGTAGTACGAAATGCCGAGAAGCTCGTGTGTCTCGGGCACTTCGCGCGCCTTCTTCGACAGCGCGTCGAGCGCGTTGCGCGCATCGTGGTACCTCTCCTCGTCGATGGCCTGCGATGCGTCGACCAAGGTCGCGAACGCCTTGGCTCCCTGACGTCGCCCGAGCGCGGCGATGAACGCGTCCTCCGGGTCGCGTCGGCGCGTTCGGCGCAAAGGAGCGCGTTGGCGCGCATCGGGAGCGGCCTTCGCGCCGGAGCGTTCGCTGCGCTCGATTGCCGCACGGGCCTCCTTCTGGAGTTGCTCGCGGCGGGCTTGGCGTCGGGCACGCCGCTCGGCATGTGCGGCAATGAGGTCCGGGTCGTCCTCGCTATCGGATCGGTCTCGGGATCTGGCTTCGTCGGCGGTTGCTCCGCCGTCCCTCTCGGCTGCAGCGATGTCCTCGGTCCCTCGCCGCGCAGCGTGCCTGGCCAGTCCGCCCCATTCCTTGCTGCGCTCGGACTCCGACGGGGCGGGTTGATGCTCGCGCTTCGAGTCAGGCCGGCGTCGATCGGGCATGGGTCGAGTGTATGGGCCGCGCCGGTGCCGGCCCCGGGTCATGGTCAATTGGTCCGCGGCGGCTCGAGCGAGCGCAGCGAAGCGATCGACTGCCAAGGACCTCCGTAGCACACGCTCGCGCTGCCAGGACACAGCGGCCTTACGGAGTGGCGACGTCACGGGCCAAAACGCGTGAGTAGGCCTGCGAACGCAGGCCTACTCAACTCGAAATCCGGCGGCTCGAGCGAGCGAAGCGAAGCGATGCGAAGGGCCTCCGTGGCCTGAACGGCCTTACGGAGTGGCGACGTCACGGGCCAAAACGCGTGAGCAGGCCTGCGAATGCAGGCCTGCTCAACTCGAAATCCGGCGGCGTCCTACTCTCCCAGGGACTGACGTCCCAAGTACCATCGGCGCTGGAACGATGTAGCTAGTCGTGTTCGGAATGAAAAAGCGGAAGAGCCGCCCTGAGGCGGCTCTTCCCGGCGAAATCCGGCGGCGTCCTACTCTCCCAGGGACTGACGTCCCAAGTACCATCGGCGCTGGAACGATGTAGCTAGTCGTGTTCGGAATGAAAAAGCGGAAGAGCCGCCCTGAGGCGGCTCTTCCCGGCGAAATCCGGCGGCGTCCTACTCTCCCAGGGACTGACGTCCCAAGTACCATCGGCGCTGGAAGGCTTAACTTCCGTGTTCGGAATGGGAACGGGTGTGACCCTTCCGCTAACGCCACCGAAACCTTGTTGTCAATGAGGGCCGGCTCCGATACCGCCGTCCATCCTTTGCAACGCATCGAGCGAGCGAGCGAAGCGAAGCGGAGAGATGCCAAGGGCCTCCGTGGCACAGCGCTTGCGCTGCGAGGACACAGGCGGCCTTACGGAGTGGCGATATCGGAATCCGAAGCTGACGTGCGAGGCGGCTGCCGAGCACATAGCTCCCCAAGGATTCCATAGCGAACACGAGCATCGATACCGAATACCAAATCCAGATAACCAAGCCCTCGGCCGATTAGTACCGGTCAGCTGAACACATTGCTGTGCGTACACTTCCGGCCTATCAACGTGGTGGTCTACCACGGGCCTTACCCGGTTGACCCGGTGGGAGAACTCATCTCAGAACAGGCTTCCCGCTTAGATGCTTTCAGCGGTTATCCCTTCCGCAGGTCGCTAACCAGCCATGCTCCTGGCGGAACAACTGGCACACGAGAGCTGCGTCCATCCCGGTCCTCTCGTACTAGGGATAGCCTTCTTCAATTCTCCTACGGCTGCAGAGGATAGGGACCGAACTGTCTCACGACGTTCTAAACCCAGCTCGCGTACCGCTTTAATGGGCGAACAGCCCAACCCTTGGGACGTGCTTCAGCCCCAGGATGCGATGAGCCGACATCGAGGTGCCAAACCTTCCCGTCGATATGGACTCTTGGGGAAGATGAGCCTGTTATCCCCGGGGTACCTTTTATCCGTTGAGCGACGGCGCTTCCACACGCAACCGCCGGATCACTATGCCCTGCTTTCGCACCTGCTCGACTTGTAGGTCTCGCAGTCAAGCTCCCTTGTGCCATTGCACTCGACGACTGATGGCCGACCAGTCTGAGGGAACCTTTGGGCGCCTCCGTTACCATTTGGGAGGCGACCGCCCCAGTCAAACTACCCACCTGACACTGTTCCCGGTCCGGATTACGGATCTAGGTTAGATGTTCGGCATATGAGGGGTGGTATTTCAAGGATGACTCCACAACGACTGGCGCCGCTGCTTCCTAGTCTCCCACCTATCCTACACAACATAGACTAAACACCAATATCAAGCTGTAGTAAAGGTCCACGGGGTCTTTCCGTCCTTCTGCAGCTAACGAGCATCTTTACTCGTACTTCAATTTCGCTGGGTCTATGGTTGAGACAGTGGGGAGGTCGTTACGCCATTCGTGCAGGTCGGAACTTACCCGACAAGGAATTTCGCTACCTTAGGCAGTTTTGTTACGCCGACGACGGTGCGATTCCATCGACGTGGTCAGATCATTTCTGTCTGACTCCTCATGTCGCCATGAGGCTCGGACTGTACCTTCCTCGGCTCACGAGTGAGCCGATGCCTGGCGTGCAGTCTCTGGGGATCCCTCGAGTATTTGTTCCAAGCTGCGCTGTCGCTGCTTGCCCCTGCGGTTCTTCGCAAAGGCAAGGCGGACAACGCGTTCGAATCCCTCTTCGCTCAGGTGATCCTTCCGTCGCATCGATCTGACGATCGATGCGAATCGCTGGAAGTCGTCACCCTTGACGAGGAGCGAATGCTGTTCGAAGAAGGGAAGGATCGTGTCCTCCAGTTCGCCGAGCCGCTCGACGACGTACACGTCGACCGAGCTGCGTGGGCCCTTCGAGCGGACGGTGCCACAGCCGAAGAAGCCGGCGAACGCTTCGAGCAGCGCTCGATGGTCGGTGTGCTGGGAGATCTGGAAGACCGCTTGGATCTGCCAGCCCCTAGTCCGTCGCGTATGTGGGCTCCGATGAATCGAGACGGAGAAGCAACCCTCTCCGTCTACGAAGCCCGCGACGTACCTTGCATCGAGCTCGAGCTTGGCACTTTCGGTTTCCTGCTGATCGTCCCCACTGAACGGATTTTCACTGGTCATGCCGTCACACTATTCATTGGGAGTGACAGCGAGCCGAGTACCGTCAGATACTGGGAGGTTCCAGCATATAGCCAGGTTTTGTAACGGCCATGATGTTAACCGTTATAGTTACGGCCGCCGTTTACCAGGGCTTAGGTTCACAGCTTCGTCCCGAAGGACTAACCGATCCCCGTAACCTTCTGGCACCGGGCAGGCGTCACAGCGTATACAGCGCCTTGCGGCTTCGCACGCTGCTGTGTTTTTAGTAAACAGTCGCCACCCCCTGGTTTGTGCCACCTCTTCCGGCGCCGGCAGCAAGTGCCATTACCGTACAAAGGTCATCTTTATCCCGAAGTTACAGATGTAATTTGCCGAGTTCCTTAACCATAGTTCACCCAATCGCCTTAGTATTCTCTACTTGTCCACCTGTGTTGGTTTGGGGTACGGGCACTGAGAGAACTCGCTAGCGGCTTTTCTCGGCAGCATGGGATTGATGACTTCACCTGTTGCGGTTCGGCGTCGCGTCTCGGACTTGGTGGGGAGCGGACTTGCCTACGCCCCGTCCTACACGCTTACCCCAGGACAACCATCGCCTGGGTTCATCTACCCTCCTGCGTCCCCGCTTTGCTTGCCGCCACCTGGTGGGTCGGTTCGTTCCTCTCCCGAAGGAAAGGACATCCCCTTAGCAACCAGGTCTTGGCATGGACGCGCTCACAGTGGTACCGGAATATCAACCGGTTGTGCATCGACTACGCCTGTCGGCCTCGTCTTAGCTCCCGACTCACCCTGGGAGGATTAGCCTTCCCCAGGAACCCTTGGACATTCGGCGGAGGGGCTTCTCACCCCTCTTTCGCTACTCATGCCAACATTCTCACTCGACCACGGTCCACGGACGTTTTCACGCCCGCTTCACTCCGAGATCGACGCTCCGCTACCGCTCCTACAAGTGTAGGAACCCGCGGCTTCGGCTCTGGACTTGAGCCCCGTTACATTGTCCGCGCGAGATCACTCGACCAGTGAGCTGTTACGCACTCTTTCAAGGGTGGCTGCTTCTAAGCCAACCTCCTGGCTGTCTATGCAATCTCACATCGTTTACCACTTAGTCCAGAATTTGGGGCCTTAGCCGGCGGTCTGGGCTGTTTCCCTTTCGTCCATCGAAGCTCATCCCCCGAGGACTCACTGCCGCACTGTGGAGTCATGGCATTCGGAGTTTGGTTGGGGTCAGTAACCTTGTAGGGCCCCTAGCCCATCCAGTGCTCTACCTCCATGACTGAACATGCGACGCTGCACCTAAATGCATTTCGCGGAGAACCAGCTATCACCGAGTTTGCTTGGCCTTTCACCCCTATCCACAGATCATCCGCCCAGTTTTCAACCTAGGTCGGTTCGCGCCTCCACGAGGTCTTACCCTCGCTTCACACTGTCCATGGATAGATCACTCGGCTTCGGGTCTGCAGCACGCGACTGTACGCCCTATTAAGACTCGCTTTCGCTCCGGCTTCCCATCACTGGTTAACCTTGCCACGTACCGCAACTCGTTGGCTCATTCTTCAAAAGGCACGCCATCGCGGCGCACGACCGGAGTCGTGCACGACGCTCTGACTGCTTGTAAACCAACGGTTTCAGGTACTATTTCACTCCCCTCCCGGGGTGCTTTTCACCTTTCCCTCACGGTACTAGTTCACTATCGGTCGTCTACGTATGCTCAGCCTTACGAGGTGGTCCTCGTAGATTCACGCCGGCTTTCCCGGATCCGGCGCTACTCGGGAACATCGAACAGAGGCTGCATGGTTTTCGCCTACGGGGCTGTTACCCGCTGTGGCGCGCCTTTCCAGAACGCTTCCGCTAACCAGCAACTTTGTAACTCTGTGAGAGATCTGACGCTCTCTCGATCGAGTCCCACAACCCCAAGATGGCAACGCCGTCAGGCTTTCCACCATCTCGGTTTAGGCTCTTCCCAGTTCGCTCGCCGCTACTACGGGAGTCGCTGTTGCTTTCCTTTCCTCGGGTTACTTAGATGTTTCAGTTCACCCAGTTCCCTCTACCGGCGCTATGTATTCGCGCCGGAGTGACACTCAATCACGAGTGCCGGGTTTCCCCATTCGGACATCCACGGGTCGAAGCTCGGTCGACAGCTCACCGTGGCTTATCGCAGTCACCCACGTCCTTCTTCGGTAGTAGACGCCTAGGCATCCACCGTTGGCTCTTTGTAGCTTGGAATATCTTGAATCGATTTGATATTCGGCAAAAGATGCTCGTGTTCGCTATGCAATTCTCAAGGAGCCTCTGCCGAATGCGACAGCCGCCGGATGCGTTCGCAGAGCCGACGTCGAATCCGTGACCGATCGGCCACCAGGGTTCACTACAACGACAGGTGGGCCGGCGATGAAGTCGCCGACCCGCGGTCGGTGTTCGTGCACCCTCAAAACGGAAGAGAGAACGCCACGGGCTCCGTTGCACCGAGAGGAGACCGAAGTCTTCGTCCCTCGAGGCGTGGGAGAACGTGAGTAACCAGTGTGTCAACTGGGAATCCTGCTCGTTCGAGCGAGACTCCTTAGAAAGGAGGTGATCCAGCCGCACCTTCCGGTACGGCTACCTTGTTACGACTTCACCCCAATCGCTAACCCCACCTTCGGCAGCTCCCTCTCAAAGAGTTGGGCCACTGACTTCGGGTGTTGCCAACTTTCGTGGTGTGACGGGCGGTGTGTACAAGGCCCGGGAACGTATTCACCCCGGCGTTGCTGATCCGGGATTACTAGCGACTCCGGCTTCATGGAGTCGAGTTGCAGACTCCAATCCGAACTGAGACTGGCTTTGAGGGATTCGCTTCACCTCGCGGTGTCGCTGCCCGTTGTACCAGCCATTGTAGCATGTTTGCAGCCCTGGATATAAGGGGCATGATGACTTGACGTCGTCCCCACCTTCCTCCGAGTTGACCCCGGCAGTCTCCTACGAGTCCCCACCATTACGTGCTGGCAACATAGGACAAGGGTTGCGCTCGTTGCGGGACTTAACCCAACATCTCACGACACGAGCTGACGACAGCCATGCACCACCTGTGCAAGGCCCCGAAGGACACCATATCTCTATGGCTTTTCCCTGCATGTCAAACCCAGGTAAGGTTCTTCGCGTTGCCTCGAATTAAGCAACATGCTCCGCCGCTTGTGCGGGCCCCCGTCAATTCCTTTGAGTTTTAGCCTTGCGGCCGTACTCCCCAGGCGGGGCACTTAATGCGTTAGCTACGGCACGGAACCCGTTGACAGGGTCCCACACCTAGTGCCCAACGTTTACGGCATGGACTACCAGGGTATCTAATCCTGTTTGCTCCCCATGCTTTCGCTCCTCAGCGTCAGTATCGGCCCAGAGTGCTGCCTTCGCCGTCGGTGTTCCTTCTAATATCTGCGCATTTCACCGCTACACTAGAAATTCCACACTCCTCTACCGAACTCCAGTCAGGGCAGTATCAGATGGCGTCTCCAGGTTGAGCCTGGAGGTTTCACATCTGACTTACCCAACCGCCTACGAGCTCTTTACGCCCAATAAATCCGGACAACGCTTGCCCCCTACGTGTTACCGCGGCTGCTGGCACGTAGTTGGCCGGGGCTTCTTCTGCAGGTACCGTCATTTTCGTCCCTGCTGAAAGGGGTTTACGACCCGAGAGCCTTCATCCCCCACGCGGCGTCGCTGCGTCAGGCTTTCGCCCATTGCGCAAGATTCCTTACTGCTGCCTTCCGTAGAAGTCTGGGCCGTGTCTCAGTCCCAGTGTGGCTGATCGTCCTCTCAGACCAGCTACCCGTCGATGTCTTGGTGGGCCGTTACCCCACCAACAAACTGATAGGCCGCGAGACCCTCCCAAAGCGCCGGAGCATTTCCTCAGCGGACCATGCGGTCCATTGGGGACATCCGGTATTAGCCCAAGTTTCCTTGGGTTATCCCAGTCTTCGGGGCAGGTTTCTCACGTGTTACTCACCCGTTCGCCACTCTCCCATGTGGGACCGAAGTCCCGAGAGCGTTCGACTTGCATGTATAAGGCACGCCGCCAGCGTTCGTCCTGAGCCAGGATCAAACTCTCCGTCGAAATCGCCGGCCACACCCGGAGGTGCGGCCTCGAAGTCATGGCAGGACCCGAGGCTTGTCAGGTCCTGGCGAGTTTGGTGTCGTCAGCCGACCGGAGTCGACATCGGACGCGTCCACCACCGGTACACCGGCGGCAGACGGAATTGATTTGGTTTGGTCGTTCGCGACGCGACTCGCATCGCGGCGCGAACTCCCGCACTGGCTTTTGTGTTCTCTCTTCCGTTTTCAAGGTGCACGTGACAGCCACGCGGGCTGCGCTGGGATCCGCTGAACCGGCCGGAATGACCGACGCACGACCCCGGTTCGCCCCTCGCACCTGTTGGGCAGGTCCGTTCGGGCGAAGAGCCAACCTACCGGTGTGCCCACCGTTCGTCAACCGAATACGCCCACAATGTTCGCGAAATTCTGGGCCCGCCGGGTGGACCTCAGCGCCCAAACATCAGGAGATGGAACTTCTTGCCATTTCGCACCAACGCGTACCGTCCGTACCAGAGGTCGTCGGCCCCCAGCTTTGCGTCCTCTGAAGCTCGCGCGCCGTTAACCGAGACCGCTCCGCCCTTGATGGCCCTGCGAGCCTCGCCTTTGGACGCGGTAACCTCGCCCTCAGCCATGAGGTCGTGCACCAGGGCGGCATCGCCGAGCCGACCGGAGTCGAACCGCGAGGTCGGCAGCTCGGCCGCGAGGAGCTCGAGAGCGGCTTCGCTGGGCCGGTCGGCATCCTTCGCGAACACGACCGCGGAAGCCTCGGCGGCGGCGTCGGCCGCTGCGGGCCCGTGTATCAGCGTGGTCAATTCACGGGCCAACCGAAGTTGCCCGGTCCGGCTTGCCGGGTCGGCGGCGTGGCCGCCGGAAACATCGAGCGCGTCGTCGACGGGAAGCAACGTGAGCTGCAAAAGATAGCGCTCGACGTCACCGTCGGGGACCTGCATCCAATGCTGGTAGAAGGCGTAGGGCGACGTCCGTTCGGCCGACAACCACACGCTTCGGGCAACGCTCTTTCCGAACTTGCGTCCGTCGGCCCGGGTGACAAGCGGCCAGGTCAGGCCGTGGGCTTCGTTGCCGGATCGACGCCTGATCATGTCGATTCCCATGGTGATGTTGCCCCACTGGTCGGATCCCCCGATCTGCAGGGTGCAGCCGCGGTTTTCGTGAAGCCAATGGAAATCGTTCGCCTGGAGGAGCATGTATGAGAACTCGGTGAACGAGATGCCGCCCTCTCCCTCGATCCGAGCGCGCACGGACTCTTTCGCCATCATCTGATTGACCGTGGCGTGCTTGCCCACGTCGCGGAGAAACTCGATAAGTCCGAGCGAGCCCGTCCAATCGATGTTGTTCACCATCAGGTCGTCGCTGAAATCGAGCAGCCGCTCGAGCTGCGCCCGGATTCCGGCGATGTTGGCGGCGAGCGCCTCGTCGTCGAGCAGGTTGCGTTCCTCGGAGCGACCGCCCGGGTCGCCGACCATTCCCGTCGCCCCACCGACCAGGGCAAGGGGAACGTGGCCATGGTCTTGGAATCGTCGCAGAACCAACACCCCGATCAGATGGCCGATGTGGAGGCTGTCTGCGGTCGGGTCGATGCCGTGATAGAGGGTGACGGGCCCGGCGTCGAGATGGCTGCGCAGCGAATCCGCATCGGTGCTGTCCTGCCACAGGTTCCGCGCCTTGAGCTCGTCGAGAACAGCGCTCGTCGCCATCTTTCCCTCTGCTTTCGCTTCCGCGGCCGAAGATGGGCCACGGCGTAGGCAACCCTGTCGCGCCCACGCAACCGGCAACTTGTCGCGCACATTGTGACACCCGTCGGCCGCTGCGCCGCCCCTTTTGGCCTGAAATAGGAGAGAATGTGCGGATGCCCAGAGTGTTGGCCCCGATCTGCGCGCTCGTCGTCTTCGCGACGAGTTGCTGGTCGTACGAACAAAAGGACCTGGTGCCCGACGCGCTGCCCGAGCAGGCGCAGACGTCGTTCGTCTACGACCGTGACGGCAACCTCATCACCGAGCTCGAGGCCGGTGAGAACCGCATCAACAAGACGATCGAGGAGATCCCCGAGGTTCTGGAGCACGCGGTCGTAGCCATCGAGGACGAGCGCTTCTATCTCCACAACGGCTGGGACTTCCGGGGAATCGTCCGTGCCGCCCGCACCAACGTTTCCTCCGGCGGCGTCGAACAGGGCGGCTCGACGATTACCCAACAGCTCATCAAGAACAGCTTCGGCGAAGACCTCACGGAGTGCTTCGACGACGAGGGTGCCGAGACCCGCACGGTTTGGTGCAAGGTGCAGGAGATCAACTTCGCACGGCAATTCGAGGACCAGTTCAGCAAGGACTTCATCCTCGAGCATTACCTCAACACGATCTTCTTCGGGAACAACGCATACGGCGTTCAGGCGGCTGCCCAGGAGTATTTCGACAAGGACGTCGACGACGTCACGTTGCCCGAGGCAGCACTGATCGCAGGGCTGATTCAGCGCCCGAGCGGGTTCGACCCCTACCGCTTCCCCGACGATTCCGAAGAGCGGCGCCGTCTCGTTCTCGACCGCATGCTCGCCAACGAGTTCATCACGCAGGCCGAATACGACGAGGCACGAGCCACGACGGTGCGCGCATTGGTCCAGCCTCGCGAGGAGGAGGAGAACGACTTCTTCGGCGCACCCGCCTACCTCGCCCATTTCGTCGAGGACGTCAAGGCTTGGTTTCTCGACAACCCCGAGTTCGGCGAGACCGTCGAGGATCGCGAACGCCTCTTGTTCCAGGGAGGTCTCAAGATCACGACCACGATCGATCCGGCGCTCCAGATCTCGGCACAGAACGCCATCTATGGATCCGACGGCGTGCTCGCCAACCCCGACGGCCCAGACGGCGCAGCGGTCACCATCGAGCAAGCCACCGGCGAGGTCGTCGCGATGGTGGGCGGGCGGGACTTCTTCGGCGACTCCGAACACGCACGCGTAAATCTCGCAACATCCGATGGTCGCCAGGCGGGATCGTCGATGAAACCGATCGCACTCGCTGCCTACATAGCCGACGGGGGCTCGGTCACCGACATCTACAGGGCGCCATCGCGCATCTCGATCGACACCGGCGACGGACCCACATGGAAGGTAAAGGGTGGCGGCAGTGGAGCGAGCGTGTCGCTCATCAAGGCGACTCGCAGCTCGTACAACACCGTCTACGCGCAACTCATGGACGACATTGGTCCCGAGCGCTTCGTCGAATACGCCTCGCGCCTCGGCCTCGACCGTGAGCTACGGCCGGTCCACGCCGCTGTACTCGGCACCGAGAACGTCAACATGCTCGAGATGGCGACCGTGTACTCGACGTTCGCGAACGAGGGTTTCCGAATCGACCCGACTCTGGTCACAGAGATCAAGAACGCAGACGGCACGATCCTCTACGAGCACGTGACCCAACCGGACCCGGTCATGGAACGAGACGACGCCTACCAGCTCAGTTGGGTGCTCGAAGGGGTA
The DNA here is from genome assembly GCA_965216815.1 of Acidimicrobiales bacterium. Classification (GTDB taxonomy): domain Bacteria; phylum Actinomycetota; class Acidimicrobiia; order Acidimicrobiales; family SHLQ01; genus JADFOM01. The sequence continues at coordinate 3,245,725 of OZ244202.1, forward strand.
CTCACCGAAGGGACCGCGAAGGGCAAAGGCCTTCCGGATGGACGTCCAGCCGCAGGCAAGACCGGCACTGCACAGAACTTCGGCGACGCAACCTTTGTCGGGTACACGCCGCAGTACACGACCGCTGTCTGGGTCGGGTTTCCCGAGGGCGTGATACCAATGACTGCGGCCGAGGGAACGACTCCGATCTCGGTCGCCGGTGGCACATACCCAGCCGACATCTGGCAGCGGATAATGATCGCCGCCCACCAGAACGTGCCGGTCGAGGACTTCCCCCCTCCCCCGTCCAGCTCGACATCGACCACCGAGTACGTCCCGCCGTCGGCGGTGAAGGTGCCCGACGTCGAGGGGCTCCCCTTCGACGAAGCCAGGGACGCGATCGCATCGAAGTCGCTACGGACGGTCGTCTATGAGGTCGACAACCCCGAGTTCAAGCCCGGCACGGTCGTGACACAGTCGCCATCGGGCGGAGCGAGCGTTCCCGGCGGATCGACCGTCACCCTCGAGGTGGCGGTGTCATCCGACGACACCGTCGAGATCCCACGCCTGTCCGGCCTGACGATCGGCAAAGCACGATCGGAGGCCCGCAGCCTCGGCCTTCGCGTCAAGGCGATCCCAGAACAGGAGCCCGGCACACCCAAGGGCTCGAAACCAGGCCGGGTCTGGCAACAAACGCCGAACGAAGGCGACGAGGTCGACGTCGGATCGACCGTGCGACTCAAGTACAACCCGGACGGATCCGAACCCCCACCCTCGACGACGACGTCAACGCCCAAACCGCCCTCGACGACCGGAACAGAACCGCCGCCGTCGACGACCAAGGCACCGAAGCCGCCTGCGAACCCCGGAAACTGACGTGACCGAGGCCCACGTGCGCCGCAACGGTGACGACCGTCCCCGCCCGCAGTGGTACCGCCGGTTCAGCCTCGCTCGCGTAGCGGTGGTGGCTTTCATCCTCTGCTCGGCGTTGTTCTGGATCTGGGCGCTGAGCCCGCTCGCGCCCTCGGGGAACGCAGACCGCCTCGACGATCGCGCGTTCCCCGAAGCCGCCGACGAGATCTGTGAGCGCTACCAAGCCGAGATCGATGCGCTCCCTCGCGCATTCGAGGTCGAATCCCCGGCCGAACGTGCGGTCGACGTTGCAGCAGGCACCGAGCTGACTCGACAGATGATCGCCGAGCTCGAATCGATTCCCCGCCCGACCGGAGACGATGCCCGGATCGTCGAGCTCTGGTTCACCGACTGGCAACAATACGTCGAAGACCGGATGTCCTACGAACAGCGCCTCGTCGACAACGACCCCGACGACGACCTCAGGTTCCTGTTGACGCTCGTCGACGATGTCCCCGTCGACGATCGCATCGGCAACTTCGCCCGCGTCAACGACATGGACGCGTGCGAGATCCCCGGAGATGCGTGACACTCGCTATTCGCTAGAACACTTGGCGCAGAAGCCACCTTCAGTAGGGTTCTCCTTACAGCGGGCGCGATCTTTCCGACGGATAGTGAAATGACCGCGCAGACCACCCATGAGCCGCATGAGCGGTTTGTTCAGCAACGCCATTTCGGCTCGCTCGATTCTCTGCGCGCCCTCGCGGTGCTCGCCGTCGTGTGGCACCACACCGGCGCCCAGGCGTACACGAGTGGCATCCTCAAGCGCGGCTATCTCGGTGTCGAGTTCTTCTTCGTCATTAGCGGCATGCTCATAACCACTCTTCTGCTGCGCGAACGCGATCGTCACGGCGACATAAGCCTGAAGGACTTCACGATGCGTCGTGTCCTGCGCATCTTCCCGCTCTACTACACGACCCTACTCATCTACGCCCTCGCGGTGGCCTTCTTCGAGACCGATCAGGCGGCCGCTGACGGGTTCTGGCAGAACCTGCCCGCGTTTGCCACCTACACGTTCAACTGGTTCCTCGACACCGACCCTGAGAAGGAACGCGTCATCTTCTACTTCGCATGGTCACTGTCAGCTGAGGAACAGTTCTACCTCGTATGGCCACAGGTCCTGAAACGCTCCGGGGTGCGCGGGGCCCGCAACGGTGTCATCGCACTGACCGGCGCCGTCTTCGTAGCCCACCTCACGATCTGGCGTGACTCCGGCTACGACTCTCCGCTCGCCGAGCGGATGCTCCGGTCGATACCGTTTGCGATCCTCCTCGGCGTCGTAATCGCCTTCGCTCTGCATGCCCCATCGACCTACCGACGGCTCTGGGGGATCTTCTCCCATCCGCTGGCCGCGCCCGCATCGGTTGTCGCCACGCTCGCGCTGCTCGTGTCAGATGATCTCGCAGGGGTCTGGGTGTCGCTCGGGTTCGGCGCCATCGTAATTGCTACGACCATCACCGAACACCATGGACTACGTCATCTCACTTCCTCACGGGTCCTCATCCGGATCGGTGCGGTCAGCTACGGCATCTACCTGCTGCACGGTCTGGTCATCCAGGGAATCGAGAAGATCGTCGGGGAAGACCTGGACCCGAGGGTGATGTTCGTGCTCGCGTCAATCGGCGTCTTCATCGTCGCGCAACTGAGCTTCACGCACTTCGAATCGCGCTTCTTGGCCCTCAAGTCGCGGTTCGCCCGCTAACGATTTCGGCGGCCACAGCGGCAAGCCGCTTCAAGCCCTCGTCGACTCCGTATCGTGCGAGATCGTCGAACGCGACCCAGCGCATGTCCTCGGATTCGTGATTACCGTCAAGGACAGCATCGCGCGGTGCCAGCACGACGAATCTCACGTCGAAATGGAGATGTGCATCCTCGCCGCGCGGGGCCACCTCGTGGATGTCGAGATCGATGGCCGGTTGGAACACGGTGAGGCCCACAATGCCGGTCTCCTCGCTCGCCTCTCGCCATGCGACATGTGCCAGGTCGCCGTCGCCGTCAGCGTGCCCACCCGGCTGCAACCATCGCCGGAGTTTTGTGTGAAACAAGAGCAGACACCTCTTGCGATCGGAGTGGAGCACCATGGCCGACCCGGTGACATGGCCCGGCCGATGCTCGCGCTCCAGCGCCACGGCACCGTCGCTCAGCAGCTCGAGGAATCGCTTCGCGACCCCTTGGTCTGACACCGGGGTCGCGACGACCTGTGCGCGGGCGGTGTCCACCGACCCAGGTGATGGCTTCGGGTCCTCGTCCCGGCGCAGAGCCGTCACCGGACAGCCGCCACGAACCGCCACGGCCGCTCCTTGGCCCGGGAGATACCAATTCGAGCTGTGGCCTCGAATACTGGTGCGGGCGAACCGTCGTCATAGAGACGCACCCGGCCGGCCGTCAGATCGGCACCGTTGTCTTCGCCGTCGATCCCGAACGCCGCGCAGAGCTTCGCCGGGCCGTTCGCAAGCTCCAGGTCGGGTCTCCCCACACGGCGTTTGCGCATGATGGGAATTCCGTCGACCGGCTCTACCGCTCGCAGCAGCACTGCCGAGCACACTCCGCTCGGCCCGCACACCACGTTCGCGCACCAGTGCATCCCGTAGATGAAGTAGACGTAGAGGTGACCCGGCGGACCGTACATGACCTCTGTGCGTGCGGTACGGCCGCGATGACCGTGGCTGGCGGGATCGTCGGCGCCCTCGTATGCCTCGACCTCGACTATCCGGCCGGAAACGCGTCCGTCGACCACGATGTGTTTGCCGAGCAGCCTCGGCGCCACCTTCAGCGAACGCTCCGCGAAGAACGAACGCCCGAGCTCACGCACGCGCTCGATCGAGTGCGAGCTGCTCTGCGAACTGCTCGAGCTGCTCGCCGACAGCGTCGGGACCGGCTCCTCCTCGAGTCCGCCGGTTGGCGACCGCAGCGCCCGGTTGCAGCAGCGCCGCAGCCGCCGACCCCAGACCGTCGTGTTGTTCGACCAGCTGGTTGAGATCCGCCTCACCCGCGAGAGCCCTGCGTACGAGATCGCCGACAACAGCGTGGGCGTCCCTGAAGGGCGTTCCGTTCGCGACGAGGTACTCGGCGAGATCGATCGCCGCCGCGTAGGGCGAGTCCGCGGCAGCTCGCATTCGATCGGCGCGGATCGTCATCGTGTCGACCATTCCCCCCAACGCCGAGAGCACGAGAGCGACGGTATCGCAGGAGTCGAACAGGGGCTCCTTGTCCTCCTGTAGGTCCTTGTTGTATGCGAGGGGCAGGCCCTTGAGGGTGGTGAGCAGGCCGACGAGGTTGCCGATCAGACGCCCCGACTTGCCTCTTGCCAGCTCGGCGACGTCGGGGTTCTTCTTCTGCGGAAGCATCGACGAGCCGGTCGAGTAGGCATCGTCGAGCTCGATGAAACCGAACTCTTCGCTCGCCCACAAGACCAGCTCCTCGCCGAGCCGCGACAGGTGAACGCCGAGCATCGAGATCGCATAGAGGGCGTCGGCGACGAAGTCTCGATCGCTCACCGCATCGAGGCTGTTGTCGAACACCGCTCCAAAGCCCAGCGCTTCTGCGGTCACGTTCGGGGCGAGTGGAAGCGATGACCCGGCGAGCGCTCCGGCCCCGAGCGGTGAGACGTTGGCGCGGTCCCGGGCCTCGAACAGCCGATCGACATCGCGACAGAGGGCCCAGCCGTGCGCCAGGAGGTGATGCGAAAACAGCACCGGCTGCGCCTGCTGGAGATGGGTGTAGCCGGGCAGGTATGCGCCGCCGGCAGCCACCGCCCGATCGAGCAGCACCTGTTGGAGGTCCATGACCAGATCGGCGATGACGCGAAGCTCGTCGCGGATCCATAGACGCAGATCGGTCGCCACTTGGTCATTTCGGCTTCTACCGGTGTGGAGCTTGGCGCCCGCACCACCCGCGATCTCGGTCACCCTCCGTTCGACCGCCGTGTGAATGTCCTCGTCGCTGGGCTCGAAGGAGAAGGTGCCATCTGACATCTCGGCCTCGACGGTGTCGAGCGCCTCCAACACGACGTCACGCTCGGGATCGGTGATCAGGCCGACCTGGGCCAGCATCGCGACGTGGGAGCGTGACCCGGCGATGTCCTGGCGGTACAGGCGGCGGTCGAACCCCAGGCTGTCGTTGAGGGCCTGGAGCGCATCCGATGGCCCGCCGGCGAAGCGACCATGCCACAGTTGGCCCCGGTCGTTCACGCCGATCCCTGCCGTGCCGCGATCGTGCGCAGCCGCAGGGCATTCAACTTGATGAAGCCCTCGGCGTCGGCTTGGTCGTAGGCACCCTCGTCTTCTTCGAACGTCGCGATCCGCTCATCGAACAGCGAGTTCTCACTGCGCCGCCCGACGACGTCGACGTTGCCCTTGTATAGCTTCAGTCTCACGTCCCCGCTGACTGGCTGTTGGGACCAGTCGATCGCCTCTTGGAGCATGCGCCGCTCGGGGCTCCACCAATAGCCGTTGTATATCAGTTCGGCGTAGCGCGGCATCAGCTCGTCTTTGAGGTGCGCCACCTCGCGGTCGAGTGTCAGCGACTCGATCGCCCGGTGGGCGCGCAACATGATCGTGCCACCCGGCGTCTCGTAGGCACCCCGGCTCTTCATCCCGACGTAGCGGTTCTCGACGATGTCGACACGGCCGATTCCGTTTTCACCACCCACGCGGTTCAGCTCCGCGAGAACTGCCGCCGGGGTCATGGGCTCACCATCGATCGCCACGATGTCTCCACCCTCGTAGCTCAAATCGATGTAGGTGGCCTCGTTCGGAGCCTGCTCCGGGCTCACCGACCACCGCCACATCTCCGATGGAGGCTCGGTCCAGGGATCCTCGAGGGGGCCACCTTCGTATGAGATGTGCAGCAGGTTCGCGTCCATGGAAAAGGGTGACGCCTTACCGCGTTTCATCTCGACGGGTATGTCACGTTCTTCGGCGTAGGCCATCAACGTCTCGCGGCTGGTGAGGTCCCAATCCCGCCACGGGGCGATCACCTTGATACCGGGCTCGAGCGCGTAGGCGCCCAGCTCGAAGCGCACCTGGTCGTTGCCCTTGCCGGTAGCGCCGTGTGAGATCGCGTCGGCACCGACCTTCCTTGCGATCTCGATGAGGCGTTTCGCGATGAGCGGACGGGCGATCGAAGTCCCGAGCAGGTACTCACCCTCGTACACCGTGTTCGCCCGGAACATCGGAAACACGTAGTCGGCGACGAATTCCTCGGTCAGGTCATCGATGTAGATCTGCTCTACGCCCATCGCCTCGGCCTTGGCGCGCGCGGGTTCGACCTCCTCACCCTGCCCGATGTCAGCGGTGAACGTCACCACCTCGCACTCGTAGGTCTCCTGCAACCAGCGCAGAATCACCGAGGTGTCCAGACCCCCGCTGTATGCGAGAACGACCTTGTTCACATCTGCCACGACGGTGCCCTGCTCTCTCTTGTCATCCTCTAACTGTCACAAACCCGCTAGCTCGCCGATGAGCCGCGCCAGCGCCTCACCGCCGGTTGCCTCGTCGGCGAGCACGAAGATCGTGTCGTCGCCTGCCACCGTGCCGGCGATCTCGTCGAGGCCAGATCGGTCGATAGCCGAGGCTACGACGTGGGCCGATCCGGGCGGCGTGCGCACGACGACCATGTCACCTGAGTAGCGCACCTGAGCCACCCATTCGCTGAGCACCCTCGTCAGGTGCTCGCGAGGCGCAATCTGTTCGGCCGGCAGTTCCGGAATCGCGTACACGAGCTCGTTGCCCCCGGTACGCACCTTGACGGCGCCGAGCGCTTCGAGATCCCGCGACACCGTCGCCTGGGTGGCTTCGATGCCCTCCGTGGCGAGCAGCTCGACGATCTGGGTCTGGCTAGAGACTCGATTGTCGGTGAGCAACCGGGCGATCGCCTGTTGACGCGCCCTCGGACTCACTTTGCGCCCTCTGTCAGCAGCCACGAGAGAAGCCCTCTCGCCGCATGCATACGGTTCTCGGCCTGTAGCCAGACACGATTGCGAGGGCCGTCGATCACGTCGGCGTCGATCTCTTCGCCACGATGCGCCGGAAGGCAGTGCATCACGATGCCGTCACGCTTCATCGTCTCGACCATCGCGTTCGACACACCGAAGCCCTCGAATGCCTTCTGGCGTTCGCTTCGCTCCGACTCCTGACCCATCGAGGTCCACACATCGGTGTAGACCACGTCGGCTCCCTCGGCAGCTTCCTCGGGGCGCGTGCATTCGGTGATGGTGCCGGTCAGCGCTATCCGGTCGCGGTCGACATCGGAGAATCCGTATCCCGCAGGGCTGGCGATGCGAAAGGTCCCACCGAGCATGTTGACCGCGATTGCGAGCGAACGCGCAACGTTGTTGGCATCACCGATGTACGACACGACCTTTTCTTCGACGGTGCCCAGGCATTGTCGAATCGTGAGCGCATCGGCCAGCGCCTGCATCGGGTGTGCGGCATCGGACAGCAGGTTCACGACCGGAGCCGCCTCGGCTGCGGCGAGCGCTTCGACCGTGTCGTGGGCATACACGCGCGCACCGATCGCCGTGTGATAGCACGCGAGGGTCAGCGCGACGTCGGCGACTGTCTCGCGCACGCCCATTTCGACTTCGGTGCCCTGGATGTAGACCGGGTGGCCGCCGAGCTGAACCACCGCCATCTCCATCGAGTTGCGAGTGCGGGCGGAGGGCTTCTCGAACACCAGCGCCATGCCCTTTCCTTTGAGAACCGGTGGTGGGTCTACCAGCACTGCCGAATCGAGCACCGCTTCGAGCTCGGACACCGACAGATCGTCGACTTCGAGGAGGTGCCTCATGCTGCCTCCTCGATGACGGCGGCGAGCGCCGCAGACGCCTCGTCGAGCTCGGTATCTCCGATGGTGAATGCAGGAGCGAATCGAAGGCTGCTCGCGTTGACGGCGTTCGCGATGACACCCCTCTCGAGAAGCGCTGAGTTGATCGCCGGTGCGTCCTTGTGGTCGAGAACCTCGGCCCCCAGCGTCGCCGCGAGCAGCAGTCCCTGGCCCCGCACCTCCGAGATGCCACTCATCGCCTCCAGGCGCGAGCGCAGCGCCTCGCCGCGCTCGCGCACGACCGAGGGCGCATCCATCTCTTCCATTATCCGCAGCACCTCGCGCGCAGCGGATGCTGCGAGCGGCTGTCCGCCGAACGTCGATCCGTGATCTCCTGGCTTGAACGCCGCTGCCACCTCGGAGCGGGCCCACACCGCACCGATCGGCATACCGTTGCCGAGCGCTTTGGCAACGGTGACGATGTCGGGTCGCACTTCGTGATGTTGGAATCCGAACCACTCGCCGGTTCGCGCCAACCCGGCCTGAACCTCGTCGAATACGAGAAGCATCGAACGGTCGTCGCAGAGTTCTCGTAGACCTCGGATGAAGTCGCTGTCAGCGACGTTCACACCACCCTCACCCTGGAGCGGTTCGACCATGATGGCGCCGACCGTGTCGTCGACTGCCGCGGCGAACGCGTCGACGTCGTTCCACTGCGCATGCCTGAAGCCTTCGGGCAGAGGCTCGAAAGGCTCGTGCTTCTCGGGCTGTCCGGTGGCGGCCAGCGTCGCCATCGTGCGACCGTGAAACGAGCGGAACGCCGTGACCACGCCATGGCGACCGCGACCGTTGTACTTGCGGGCGAGCTTGATCGCCCCTTCATTGGCCTCGGCGCCCGAGTTCTGGAACAGAACCCGTCCCGCGCCGGCGTCGATGAGTCTGTCGAGCCGCTCGGCGACCTCGAGGTGCGGCTCGGTTCCGAACAGGTTCGAGACGTGCAGCAGCGTTCTCGCCTGTTCCGCAACCGCTTGCGCTACGCGGGGGTGGCTGTGTCCGAGGCTGGTTACCGCGAGCCCACCGAGCATGTCGATGTAGCGCTTCCCCGCATCGTCCCAGACCTCGCTCCCTTGGCCGCGCACGAGCGTGATCGGCGGCGTCGCGTAGTTCGACATGATGATCTCGTCGAAGCTCGTCATGGCACATCTCCGTCCATCGTGACCATCGTGCCGATTCCGGCGTCGGTGAACAGCTCGAGCAAGAGCACGTGCGGCACTCGACCGTCGAGCAGGTGGGCGCTAGCGGCGCCAGCGGTCACCGCGGCGACGCAGGCCTCGATCTTGGGGATCATTCCACCGCCGATGGCGCCGTCGGCAACGTGGGCGGCTAGCTCCGATACCGTCGCGCGGGCGATCACCGAGCTCGTGTCGTCGGGCGCGGAGAGCAGCCCGGGAACGTCGGTGAGGTAGATGACCTTCTCGGCCTCAAGCGCACCAGCGAGAGCAGCTGCGACCGTGTCCGCGTTGATGTTGTAAGCCTGTCCGTCGCCGTCCGTGCCGATGCTGGAAACGACAGGGATCATGTCCTCGGCGAGAAGGCGCTCGACGATTCCGGGGTTCACTCTTTCGATCGCCCCCACGAATCCGAGGTCGGCCGACGCTGCGGAGGCCTCGATCATTCGGCCGTCCTCGCCCGACATCCCGACGGCGTCGCCGCCCTGGGTGTTGATGGCACCGACGATGTCACGTCCGACCTTGCCGACGAGGACCATCCGGGCAACGTCGAGGGTTTCGCGGTCGGTGACACGCAACCCATCGACGAACTCGGTGTCTTTGCCGAGCCTGGCGAGCAGGTCGCCGATCTGAGGGCCACCGCCATGCACGACGACCGGCCGCAGGCCGACCGAGTGCAACAACACGATGTCCTTCGCGAACGTCGCCGACAGCTCGGGGTCGACCATCGCGTGACCGCCGAACTTCACCACCACCACAGCGTCACGGAATCGGCGCAGGTACGGCAGGGCCTCGACCAGGGCGCGTGCTCGCCGCTCTGGTTCATATCCCCGAGTCGTGTCGCTCATGTCCGGTACCCCGCGTTGATCTCGATGTAGCCGTGGGTCAGGTCGCAGGTCCACACGGTTGCCGATGCGGATCCGACACCGACATCGACGGTGAGTGAGACCTCATCGCCCATGAGGTGCTTCGTGGCCTCGACCTCGTCGTAGTCGGCTGCGACGACTCCTGCTTCGGCGCACTGTTCGTCGCCGATCCAGATGGCGAGGCGGTCGCGATCGGCGGGTTCACCCGCCTTGCCAACCGCCATGACGACCCGACCCCAGTTGGCGTCCGACGCAGCGAGCGCTGTCTTCACGAGCGGCGAGTTGGCGATCGCCAGTGCGATCGTCTTGGCCGATGATTCGTCGATTGCGCCGGCCACCGTGATCTCCACGAACTTCGTGGCGCCCTCGCCGTCGCGCACGATTTGATGCGCAAGGTCGATCATCACCGAGTCGATCGCGCTGGCAAGACCCGCTGCCTCATCCATCGATCCGATCGGTTGGCGGTCGGCCCGACCCGTGGCGAACAGGATCACGGAGTCGCTTGTCGATGTATCCGAATCGACTGTGATGCTGTTGAAGCTCCGTTCGGTCGATTCGACGAGCAGTTCGTGCAGGAGCGTCTCGTCGACCGCCACATCGGTGAAGACGAACGAGAGCATCGTCGCCATGTCGGGAGCGATCATGCCGCTGCCCTTGGCGATGCCGGCGACCACTCCCCCGCCCTCGACCGAAGAGCACGCACCCTTCGCGAAGGTGTCGGTGGTTCTCATCGCGTTCGCCGCCGACTCCCATGCTGTGACCGTCGACGGGCCGAGACCAGCGACGAGCGGGCCCAGAGCATCGGTGAGAGCGTCGGTGGGCAGGTTCTCACCGATCACGCCGGTCGAGGCGAGGAGCACATCTTCTGGCGCGAGTCCGAGTACAGCCGCGATGGTCTCGGCCGTCCGCCTTGCCGCGGTCTCTCCAGCCGTGCCGGTGAAGGCGTTCGCGTTGCCTGCGTTGCAGACGATCGCCCGGGGCCGCCCGACGGCGAGCACCTCCTTGCACCAGTCGACCGGCGCCGACGGGCACCGAGAGCGGGTGAACACCCCGGCGACGGCGGCATTCTCGGGGACGAGGGCGAGCATGAGATCGGCTCGCCCGTGGTAGCGCAGTCCGGCAGCGAGGCTCGACAGCTGCACGCCGGCCACCTCGGGCATTGCGGGAAACGACTCGGGTGCCAACGGAGAGCTCATGGGTAGACGCCTACGACCGGCAGTCCCATGCCCTCGGAGAGACCGCATGCGAGGTTGGCGCACTGGACAGCCATGCCCGACGCCCCCTTGACCAGGTTGTCCAGCGCCGCGATGGCCAGTGCCGTTCCCGTTCGGTCGTCGACGCGAGCGGTGACGTGAACCGTATTGGCCCCCAACGTGGCCTTCGTCGAAGGACTCGCGTCGCTGACAACCATGAAGGGCTCGTTGGCGTACGCGTCCTTCAGAGCGTCGATCGCGTCAGCGGTCGTCGCAGAATCGTCGGCCCTCCCGGTGCACGTCGCCAGAATCCCACGGCTCAACGGCGCCAGATGCGGCGTGAAGGTCACGCTCGACGGGTCTCCGGTGTAGTCCTCGAGCGCCTGCTCGATCTCCGGCGTATGACGATGGGTGAGGATTCCGTACGCGCTGACATCCTCGTCGACCGAACAGAACGTGGTGTGCTCCTTCGGCGGCCGACCCGCTCCGCTCACCCCCGCGACGACGTTGGCTACGAGGCCCGACGGGTCGACCAACCCCGCCTTGACGAGAGGAGCGAGCGCAAAGACGCTGGCGGCGACGTTGCAGCCGGTAGCTGCGATGAGCTCGGCGTCACGTATTTCGTCACGGAACAGTTCGGGGAGCCCGTAGGCGAACTCGGCCAACAGATCCGGATGCTCGTGAACCGAGCCGTACCACTGCGGGTAGAGATCGGGGTCGTGGAGCCGGAAGTCCGACCCGAGGTCGACGATGTGACCGACCCTGCCGCGAATCGCGGCCACGACGGCTTCCGAAGCCCCATGGGGCAGCGCACAGAACACGACGTCGAGACCATCGAGTGATTCGGGGTCGTAGGGGTCATAGGTCATGTCGCCGTAGGCGGCCGCAAGGCTGGGATAGAGAGTGGCGATAGCGTTGCCGGCCTGCGAATCGCCGGTTGCAATCGTGAGTTCGAAACGGTCGTGTGACGCGAGAAGGCGCATCAGTTCAGCTCCGGTGAAGCCCGATCCCCCGACAATTCCCACTCGCAGGTTTGACGACATCGTGTAACCATACACGATGTCGCATATCTATCCACCCTTTAGATCGTCACTACCGCCTTGCCCCAGGTCTTGCGATCGGCCAGGTCCTGAAGCGCCCTCGCACCGTCGTCAAACCCGTATGGCGGGAACACCAGCGGGTCGACCGCACCGGCAGGGACGAGGTCGAGCACCGATCGCAGCTGCCGGTCGACCGAGCTCGGGTCGCGGGCGACCGACGCACCCCAGTGGACGCCGACGATGGAGTAGTTCTTCAACAGCGCGTGATTGGCCGGCAGGTCGGGAATGCCCGCTACGAAGCCGATGATCAGCAGCCGACCGTCCCAGCCCATGCAGCGACGGATCTGGTGGGTGGTATCGCCACCGACCGGGTCGTAAGCGACGTCGACGCCACCCCCGGAGAGATCTCGCACCGCGTCGACGAACTGCGGCGTCTCGTGGTGATCGATGACGTGATCTGCGCCAGCTGTCGATGCCTGGGCGCACTTCTCCGCACCACCGGCGACGGCGATGACGGTGGCCCCCGCAGCTTTGCCGAGCTGAATGGCAGCCGAACCAGTTCCGCCGGCTGCGCCGACCACCAGCAGGCTCTCACCCTCGGCGATCTCGGCGCGGTCGTGAAGAGCGAACCATGTCGTGCCGTAGTTCACCGGGATCGCCGCGGCCTTCTCGAACGACAACTTCTCGGGGATCTTCCACGCGGAAGTCGGCATCACGGCGATCCGCTCGGTCAAACCGGGCCCGCCGAGTACCACCACGCGATCGCCGGGCTCGAAGTCGCCGTCGACCGCCGCCCCGACCTCGACCACGGTGCCGGCACACTCACCACCGGGAATGAACCCGTCGGGCGTGGGCATCTGGTATTCGCCGCGACACAACAAGACGTCGGGAAACGCGAGCCCGGCCGCGCCGACCTCGACCGTCAGCTGCTCGGCCCTGGGCTCGGGCTCGGGAATATCCACCAGCTCGAGCTCCTCGAGCGGATCACCGATTGACTGGAGCTGCCATGCACGCATGGCGCTTGACACTACCTCCAACCCCCGTTCTGGGGTGGCTAACCCACGTGCAGCGTGGGTTAGCCACCAAATTTTCGCTACTGGCGGAGGGTAACTCCTTCGATTGCCTCGACCTTGTCGATACAGGCCTGACGCGCCGCCCCGACTTCGTCATCGGTCAGCGTCCTGTCGTCGGCCTGGAAGCGGAGCCGAAACGCCAGCCCCCTCCCTCCTTCGGATACCCCGGCTCCGCGGTGCACGTCGAAGAGCTCCGACTCAACCAGCAGCGCTCCCCCACCGGCGCGCACAGCCCCTGCCACCCGTGAGGCCGGCACGTCGTCTTGCACTTCGAATGCAAGGTCGACATCGCTCGAAGGGAACTTCGAAACGCGACGATAGGTGCGCTTTCCGTGTGGCCCCTCGAGCAGCGCGCCGAGGTCGAGCTGAACCCATGCGACCGGGCCTGCGACGCCGAACGCGTCGGCGACGGCAGGATCGACCTGACCGACCTCTCCCCTCGCCTTTCCTGCGATGAAGACCTCGGCCGTTCGAGTCGGATGCAGTCCGGCTCGGGGCCCGTTTCGCAGATCGAGGTTCGGTAGAGCGAGTGCGTCGGCAAGGGTGGCGACGACTCGCACAGCGGCCGGCGCCTGCTCGTCGGCTAAGGCGACAGCGAGGTATTCGCGCTCGTCGGGCAGAAGCTGCCCCTCGGGCGACGGTAAGAAGACATGGCCGATCTCGAAGAGCCGCGCGTCGTCTGTGCGATGCGACTGGTTGTACGCGATCGCCTTGAGTAGGCCAGGTAGCAGCGAGGTGCGAAGCACCGACTCCTCAGCGACGAGCGGGTTGGTTAGCGTGACGCCGTTCTCGTCGAGACCCGCCGCACTGAGATCGCCCGGAGCGAGGAACGGCATCGGCTGCGCCTCGTCGATCCCCAGACCGACGAGAACCTGCCGGACCGCTCGGCGGTTGGTCTGGAGGTCGGACAAACCACCCGCGCCCTCACCCTTGGGCACCGTGCGGTCGAGCTTCTCGTATCCGTGCAGCCTGGCCACCTCCTCCACCAGGTCGACCTCGGCCTCGCAGTCCCATCGCCAGGTGGGAATCGTGACGTCGAGGTTTGCGTCGTCGCGATTCGACACGTCGAAACCGATCGACGTCAGGTGACCGCCGATCTCCTCGGCTGTCAGTTCGGTTCCGAGCAGTCCGTTGAGCCGCGCGGCTCTCAACACCACCGGAGCCCGATCGGGTGTTTGCCCTCCGACGTCGACTGTCCCTCCGGCAACCCGTGCGCCACCGTCGGCCGTCGCCAGTTGACAGAACCGGTCGAGCGCCAGTTCGACCGTGTCGCCCCAGTCGGCGCCCCGTCGGAAACGGGTCGAGGCCTCAGACGGCAAATTGAGCCGCTTGACGGTTCGCGAGATGCTCGGCGGGTCCCACCACGCCATCTCGAGTGCGACGTTGGTCGTGGCGTCGGATATCTCGGTGGATTGTCCACCCATGACTCCGGCCAAGCCGATGACCTTGTCGTCGCGATCTACTATGACACCGTCAGTCTCGACGAGCACCCTGTCAGCTCCGTCGAGAGTGACGAGGGTTTCGCCTGCCCTCGCACGTCGGGTTGCGAGCGCTCCGCCCGGCAGAAGGTCGAGATCGTAGGTGTGGTTGGGCTGACCGAGTTCGAGCATGACGTAGTTGGATATATCGACGATGCGGTTGATCGGTCGCATCCCGAGTGCGATCAGGCGCTGCTGGATCCACTGCGGGGATGAGCCGAGCTCGACGTCGGTGAGCACCCGGACGACGAACCGCCCGCACAAACCCGGGTCGTCGATGGAGACCGACACCGCCTCCGACGCGTCTCCCCCGGTTGCCGGGTACTCGAAGCTCGGGAGCTCCAGGGCGATACCGATCGAACCCGCGAGGTCTCGCGCGACGCCGAGGACCGACATGCAGTCGGGCCGGTTCGCGTTTACCTCGAGGTCCCACAACACGTCGCGCTCGAGGCCGAGCGCCTCGGTGAGCGGGGTGCCGACGGTCGACTCGTCGAGCGCGTCGGACAGGATCATGATGCCGTCGCTGTCGTCGCCCATACCGATCTCGACAGCAGAACAGCACATTCCGTTCGACATCTCGCCGCGCATCTTGCGCCGAGCTATCTCGATGCCATTGGGCATGGTCGTTCCGATCGGAGCGAATGGGATTAGATCGCCGACGGACATGTTGAACGCCCCGCAACAGACCTGGAGCGCCTCGCCGTCGCCGGCATCGACGTCGACGAGCTGGATGCGGTCGGCGTCGGGGTGCGGCCTCAAGTCGAGCACTCTCGCGACGACGATCGAGTCGATGCCCTCCCCGAGCACCTCGGTGGACTCCACAGCCAAACCAAGAGCACTCAACCGGTCGCCGATCGATTCGGGCGAGTCATCGAGCTCGGGGACGAACTCCTTCAACCACGAAAGCAGGACCTTCATGTCAAACCCGACCCCTCAGAACTGCCGCAGGAAGCGGACGTCGTTGTTCACCAGCTCGCGGATGTCGTCGAGCTGGTAGCGCATGACGGCGAGTCGATCGATGCCGAACCCGAACGCGAAGCCCTGCCAGACCTCGGGGTCGATGCCGCAATTGCGCAGCACGTTCGGGTGCACCATCCCGCACCCGCCGAGCTCGAGCCACGAGCCGTCGGGACGCGATATGTCGAACTCGGCCGATGGCTCGGTGAACGGGAAGTACGAGGGGCGCAGCCGCGACTCGACGTCGGCGCCGAAAAACGCCCGGACGAACTCGTCGATCGTTCCGGCCAGGTCGCCCATCGTGATGCCTTTGTCGATTACGAGCCCCTCGATCTGATTGAAGGCGGGCAGATGTGTGGCGTCGGCGGTGTCCGAGCGGAACGTTCGGCCGGGCGCGACGATGTAGATCGGCGGCTCGGTCGACTCCATGACGCGGATCTGCACCGGCGATGTGTGCGACCGCAACATGATCTCCTCGGGCTCACCGAGGTTGACGAAGATCGTGTCGAAGCTCCCTCGGGCGGGATGCCATTCGGGAATGTTCAGCGCCTCGAAGTTGTACCAGGCCGTCTCCACCTCGGGGCCTTCGGCAACCTTGTATCCCATGCCGACGAACACATCCTCGAGCCGGTCGCGAGCCTGGGTGACGAGATGCAGATGACCTCGGGGTTCCGCGGCGAGGTGTTCGGTGAGATCGAGCCGTTCCTCCTCCGCGCGTTCAGCCCGCACTTCTGATTCGAGCGCTTCGACGCGTTCATCGAGTAGCGCAGTCAACTTCTGGCGGGCCTCGTTCAGCCGTCGACCAGCGTGCTTGCGCTCGCTCTCGTCGAGCGATCCGAGCTGCTTCTTGAGCCCCGTCAACACGGACTTCTTGCCGAGCAGCTCCGAACGCAGCCCCGCGAGCGCGTCGAAATCCACCGATGCGACCTTGATCTCGGCATCGGCCACTAGCGCGTCGAGCGACTCATCGATTCCCGGCGACATAGCTGCTCAGGCTACGGCCTCGCGGCCCGACCAGCCGTGATTTTATTGGCCCGTCACGCCCGCCACGCGAAGAGGACGACAGCGACGGCGACCGCGGCGTTGAGCGACTCGACGCTCGACTCCATCGGTATCGACACGTACTCGTCGATTTGAGCCCGGACCGGATCGGAGATGCCGTGTGACTCATTGCCGACGACGACGATCGCGGGTATAGCGGGCTCGACATCGCGGTAGTCGGGGCCCGCGCCCGCATCCAATCCGACGACTCGCACACCTTCAGCCCTCGCCTCGGCGAGCACGGTCGGCAGATCGGCGCGCGCAACCGGGAGGCGCGCCCATGCCCCGGCGCTGGCTCGGACCACCTTGGGAGACCAGGGATCGACCGATCCCTCGCCGAACATCACCGCGTCGGCTCCGCTCGCCTCGGTGATGCGAAGTAGCGTTCCTGCGTTGCCGGGGTCGGCGAGCGCGTCCGCCGCGACGACGAGCTTCGCATCGACGGGTATGACAGCGGTGGGGATGCCGGCGACCGCGACGACCGGAGGAGTGCCGGCGGTCGATGCGACCTGACCGAGCACGTCGTGGCTCGCGACGCTGAAAGGCACGGTGAAGCTGCGCAGCGCCTCGAACGCGTCTTGGCCCTGCGAGGTGTCGGCGCAGACGACATGTCGAACCGGTACGCCGTGGTTCAGTGCTTCGAGTACCGCCGTGGTGCCCTCGACGACGAGCGCTTCGGCCTCGGCGCGCGAGCGCGATTGCCGGGACAGCGCGCGAATGGTCTTCAGGTGCCGATGTCCGGGTCCGACTCGCTCCAGATCGCCGAACTCGGCCACAGTAGGTTCGCCCTCGGCGGCCAGCGGCTACGACTCCTCGGCCACAGCGCTGTTGGCGACCTCGACGAGCTTCGCGAACGCGCCAGGGTCGGAGACCGCGAGATCGGCAAGCACTTTGCGGTCGAGATCGACTTCGGCTTGCTTGAGCCCGCTGATGAAGCGACTGTAGCTCGTTCCGTTCTGACGGCAGGCAGCATTGATTCTCTGGATCCACAGCCGCCGGAACTGGCCCTTCTTGGCACGACGATCGCGGAAGGCGTACGCCCCGCTGTGCATGAGCTGCTCGTTGGCGGCGCGGTAGGAGCGGCTCTTGTTGCCGTAGTACCCCTTCGCCTTCTTCAGGGTGGCTTTGCGGTGCTTCTTGCTGTGAACGGATCGCTTGACGCGTGCCATGGGATGACTCCTGTTCCCGATGACGACCAGCACGTGGAGCGGCGCCGGTCGGATGGATGTGATCGTTGTCGTGCGCCTCGTCGGAGCGCGTCGGTGCTCAGCCGAGCAGATGCTTGATGCGCGGCGCGTCGGCCTCGGACACCTCGGAGGTTCCACGTAGGCGTCGCTTACGTTTCGGGGACTTCTTCTCGAGTATGTGATTGAGGTTCGAGTTGCGTCGGCGGATCTTGCCGCTGCCCGTGACCTTGAAGCGCTTGCGCGCGCCCGAGTGTGACTTCATCTTCGGCATTGTCGTCTCCTGGGGCGCCTGGCGCCCTGTGTACATCGAACATTCGTTGGTGGTCAGCTGTCGGCTGGAGCTACCGGTTCGGTCTCGGCTTCGACCGCTTCGCTGGGCGCGTCGTCGGCCTTCACACCCTCCGTCGGCGCCGGAGCCTCGGCCGGCCCGTTGTCGGAGGACTGTTCCTTCGGCTTGGCCTTGCCGGGTGCGAGCACCATGATCATGTTGCGACCGTCCTGTTTCGGATAGACCTCGACCTGTCCGACCTCGGCTACGACGTCGGCTACGTCGTCGAGGATCTTGCGGCCGAGCTCGGGATGCTGCATCTCCCGACCTCTAAACATGATCGTGACCTTGACCTTGTGGCCCTCGGACAGGAACTTCTCGACCTTGCGGGTCTTGGTGTCGAAGTCTCCCTGACCGATCTTCGGCCTGTACTTCATCTCCTTCACCGTGACATGCGAGGACTTCTTGCGAGATTCCTTCTCGCGCTGTGCCGCCTCATACTTGAACTTTCCGTAGTCCATGATGCGACACACGGGCGGATTCGCCTTGTCGGCGACCTCGACGAGATCGAGACCCTGCTCACGTGCGGCTTGTAGTGCCTCGGGCAGCGGCCGGATTCCCACCTGTTCGCCATCGGCGGAGACAAGTCGCACCTCGCGGGCGCGGATCCGATCGTTGATACGAGGCTCGTTGTCCTTCGGCGGTGCTATCGCCGCTCACTCCCCATAAGTGTTCTCCTCATCGGGGGTACGTCCGAACGCACCGAAACCCAGAGGCGATGCGCTGAGGCGCATCGACACGAGAGGCGAGAGCGACACCGGCACACCCCTCGGCGGCCGGGTGGGGGACGAACCCCGCTTGCGTGTAGTTGTCGGCCGCCTAGAGTACCAGCCCACTCGTGCGGTTGCGCGAACGGCACGGCCCCGGAAGGGAGCAGAAATGAGCATCTGGACACCGGACGGAGAGCACGAGGTACCGCCCGATCAGCCCTCCGGCGGAACCGAGCCCACGTTCGACGATCTCAGCGACGAGCAGAAGCAACAAGCCGCCGAGATCGCCGAGGAGATGGCCGAGGCACGAAAACGCATCGCCGAGGCGCCGGCAGCGGTCGTGGTGTTGAACCATGTGATGGGCTTCTATGAGCTCGGTGCGATCCACCTGAGCACGGAGCCGCCGAACCTAGTAGAGGCAAAGGTTGCCATCGATGCCATGGCATCGGTCGTGAGCGGGCTCGAAGGTCGCCTCGGCGACGAGGAGGCCACGGTGCGCGATGCGCTCACCCAGATTCAGATGGCGTATGTGCAACTCTCCGATGCCGCTGAGGAAGCCGAGTAGGCCCGAACAGCTCAGGCCGAAACAGTGCTGCTATCGGCCAAGATCCTGTCGACCTCCTCGCGTTCGCCTGGGCTCATGCGGGGCCACAGCTTCCCCTTCTCGGACCCCTTCACACGGGCGGGCGCGATCGGTTCGGGTGTCTCACCGCGCACGTAGCGTGCGACAACGCCCGCCATCAGATGGCCCGACAATGCGTTCACACGTCGGTTGATGTCGCCGATGGTGTCGCCGTCGCGAAGCGGCACCTCTCGCTGCACCAACACGGCTCCGGTATCGATGCCCTCGTCGACGAGGTGAACGCTCACCCCGACCGGGTCTCCGTTGCGAATGGCCCAGCGCACGACGTCGACTCCGCGATAGTCCGGAAGCAGCCCGGGATGCGGGTTGAGAGTCGCGACTTTCGCGATCGAGAGCGTCTCCGGCGTGAGTATGCGCGAGGGCCCGAGAACGATCAGGTCGGGCTCGGTGCGTTCGAGCAACACTCGACCCTGTGTGCCGTTGATGTCGTCGACGAAGCTGACCGAGCGTGCGAAGACACCGTAGCGGTGCCAGCTCGAGGGGTGTCGGGTCTGGGTGTCGCCGCGCGCACGGGCGCGGCGCGAGATCCGGCGAAATACCTCGGCCGGGCCGTTGTTGCGCAGAACCTGCCGTGTCCCCTTGAGCCGCAGCCGATCGATGATCAGCTCGTCGACGACGATGCCCTCTCGCCCCAGGGCGAAGAGGACCGATTCTCCGCGCCGGGATGCGCTGGTCACCATCGCGATCCGAAGCCGGCCGGGCCGCGGACGCGACATCTCACGGTCTGTGCTCTCCATGCCCACTACCCTCCCGTCGAGTGACGATAGAGGTCACCGGTAGTGGTATTCAACACGACGGCCACACTTAGGGTGGGAACTCCCGAGCTGGGAGGAGCCGGACTATCACACCGACAGGAATCGGTCGACGGTCGGTCAGTGCACGATCTTCGAGAGGGGCAACTCGATCAGATCCGACGCCCCAGCGTCTTTGAGAGCTGGGATGAGGACGTTTATCTCGGTCTTGGGCACAACGGTCTCGACGGCATAGCCACCCCCGCCGAACAGCTCGTTCACGGTCGGCAGCTTGAGAGATGGCAACAGCTCGATGACCGCTGCGAGCGCGTCCTCCGCGACGTTCATCTTGACCAACACCCTGCCCCTCGCCTCCAGCACCCCGCGAAGCAACGTCATGATCTGCTCCATCGCATGACGCTTATCCGGATCGGCGTAGGCAGCTGGATGGGCAATGAGCTCGGTGTAAGACTCGACGATGGTGTCGATCACCTTCAGCCCGGCCGCACGAAGGGCTCGTCCGGTCTCGGTGAGGTCGACGACGACATCGCAGATGTCGGGCACCTTCGCCTCGGTGGCACCGTAGGAGAGGCGCACATCGGCGTCGACGCCCCTGTCGGCGAAGAAGCGTTCGGTGAGACGTGGGTACTCGCTCGACACTCGCACGTTGTCGGGCAGATCCTCGATCGCATTCCACTCACTGTCGCCTGCGACCGCTACCACCAATCTGACGGGTCTGGCGGTGGCCTTCGAATAGTGGAGTTGGCCGAGCGACTCGACAGCGGCGCCGGTCTCCTCGATCCAGTCGCGACCGGTGATACCCAGATCGAACATGCCGTCGGCGACATAGACCGGAATCTCCTGGGGCCGCAGGATGCGCACCGAATCGATCCGCGGGTCGGCGATCGTCGCCTTGTAGTCGACCCCCGAACTACGCGACACAGACAGGTCGGCGTCGTCGAAGACCGCCATGGTCGCCTTCTCGAGCGATCCTTTGGGGAGTACGAGCCTTAGCATCGGGTGTCCTCGAAACAGCGGTGACGCAGTCGCACGCAAGCTACCGCCCGCCAGGCACCACCACGACACGAATATCGTCGCCGAGGCGGTCGACCGACGCGAAACGCCCCCGTGTGAGATCCGACATCGTCGGCACAGCTGGACCACGCAGCATCGGCACGGCATCGGACCCGCCGGCAAGTACGGGCGCGTAGTAAAGGATGAACCGGTCGACAAGACCGGCCCTGACGAACTGGCCGACCACGTCGCCGCCACCCTCGACGAGCAGTTGGAGCACGCCGTCGGCTCCCATCCGGTCGAGTATCGGGTTCAAGTCACCCGATACGAGCTCGGCAGGCGCCACCTGCGCCCCATCGAGCGGCTGGTGGCCCAATACAAAACGCCTCGGATCGCCGCTGGAAGAACCGTCCACCGACGGGCGATAGTCGCGCACCGTGAGCGAAGGGTCGTCGGTTCGCACGGTCCGGGCACCAACGAGAATCGCGTCGGATTCGGCGCGCAGGCGATGAGCATCGGCACGGGCGGCCTCACCGGTGATCCAGTTGCTCGCACCGTCCGCCAACGCCAGGCGCCCGTCGAGTGTCGCGGCCAGCTTGACGATGACGAATGGGCGCCCTGTACGCCGATGGTGCAGGTATGCGGCGAGTTGCTCCTCGACCTCCGCTGCGAGCACACCCGATACGACCTCGACACCCTGATTGCTCAGCCCCGCAGCCCCGGCACCAGACGCGGAGTCGGGATCGTCGATGGCGAACACGACCCTGTCGATGCCAGCCTCGACGATCGCGTCGACACAGGGTCCTGTTCGCCCCTTGTGAGCGCATGGCTCGAGCGTCACGTGGATCGTGCCGCCGGCGGAACGATCGCCCGCTTGTGCGAGAGCGTCGACCTCGGCGTGCGAACCTCCTGGCGGCTGTGTCGCACCGATGCCCACGACCCGACCTTCGGTGTCGCTGACGACCGCCCCGACCCAGGGGTTGGGACTGGTCGCTGTGCGGACCTCCGCCGCGACGGCGATGGCGCGCCGCATCAGCGACTCGTCGCGCGCGTTCGAAGCTGGCTCAGCGATGTCGGTGTTCCCCACTTCGGTCTTGCTCGTGCGGATGGGTGTCCTGGTTGTCGACCATGAGCCGCACCGCATGGCCGACCACGTCGATGACCGCATCGACGCACTCCACGGAGCCTTTGGTCGAGCCGGGGACGTTGAGGATCAACGTCGTGCCGACTGTGCCGGCGATCCCTCGCGACAACCTGCCTAGCGGGTTGACCAAGCGCAGCGCCTCGGCGAGGCCTGGGGCGTCTCGTTCGATGACCGCCCGAGTTCCTTCCGGGGTGAGGTCCCGTGGCCCGAACCCGGTTCCTCCGGTCGTGATCACCAGCCCGTGGAAGTCGTTTGCGAGCCGTGCGAGCTCGTGTGAGACCGACTCCGTTCCGTCCTCCACGACGCTGCGCTCGACGACCGTGCAGCCCTGATCGGAGAGATATTTCTCGAGCGCGGCCCCGCTCTTGTCCTCACGCGATCCGTGTACGACACCGTCGGACACGGTGAGGATCTTCACTGCGAGGGGCTCTTCCACCTCGCTCAGACTACGCGCGACGGCACCGACTACCGCTGTCGTTCCCAGATCGCGGCGTACATGCCGTCGCGGGCCGAGTCGGGGACGAGACGCCCGCCGATGCGGCACCGGTCCCATCCTTTGGGCAGGGACGCCTCGCGGAACTCGCCCCCGACCGAAGCCGCGACCTCGACCGTTTCGGCCTCGGTGAGGGTGCAGACGCTGTAGACGAGCCTGCCGCCGTCTGCCACGAGCTCAGCCGCAGCCGTGAGCATCGCCGTCTGCTGGGATGCCAACCGGCCGATGTCGTCGGGCATGATCCTCCAGCGTGCATCTGGCCGCCGACGGAGAACACCGAGTCCCGAGCAGGGGGCGTCGAGCAAGACCCGATCGAATGAGCGCTGCCGCACCGGTAGCCGCGCCGCGTCAGCGCGAACCGGCAGGGCGCTCGAGTCGAGGCGGGCGAGGTTCCGCTGAAGCAGACCTAGGCGGGCCTCGTTCTCCTCGACCGCGATGACGTCCCCTGCGAGAGCTGTCGTCTTACCGCCGGGTGCAGCGCATAGATCGACGACACGATGTTCGGGTCGCGCATCGACGAGCGCCACGACGGCTTGGGATGCGGGGTCCTGGACGTAGCCATCGTCGCGCCGGGCAACGATCGCCGGCTGGTTCATCACGCTGAGCACCCTCTCGGCATCGTCGCCGAATGCTCGGGTCGCCCACGCATCGATCCAGTCCGGATAGGAGAGCCGCGTCGCTCGGTCGGGCCACCGGACTTCGGACCTTGTCACCGATCGGAGAACGCCGTTGACGAATCCCTTGAGCCGCTTCGGGACGAGGTCGACCGTCTCGGACACCGCCGCATAGTCGTCGACGTCCATGAAATGCAGCTGGTGGACGCCGAGCCTCAGAGCTGTCATCGCCTCCGCCGGTGGTTCATTGCGGTAGTGGGCTCGAAGAAGGTGATCACATGCTCGACGCATCCGGGTCGTCCCGTACACCAGCTCGGTTGCGAATCTCCGGTCGCGGGCGTCGAGGTCGCTCCCCGACATCAACTGCGGCAGCACGATGTTGGCATACGCCCCATCCTGTTCGATTCGCATGAGAGCACGGTGCGCGATCTGCCTCGCGCTCGGCGTGTCGCTCACGAAAATCCGGCATCGTCGTCGAGGCGCGCACCGTTGAACCATGCGGCGGCCGCGGTTCGCGGCTTGCCGGCCGGCTGGACCTCTTCGAGAACCAAGAGCCCATCGCTCGTGCCGACGCGAACGCCGTCGATGCGGCCCGGCGAAATATCGCCCTCGGCCGTTCGCGCGCGCCAGATCTTGAAACGCTCGCCCGCGAGGGTCGTCCACGCTCCTCCGACGCGCACCTGACGGTGGGCCTCGATCGCCGGCCTGTTCCAATCGATCCGCAAGGTCTCGGCATCGAGCTTGTGCGCGTAGACCGGATCACCGACCTGAGGTGTGGGGTCGCTCAATCCCGAGTCGATCGCATCGACTATGGCCGAAGCGCCGATTGCGACCAGCCTCGACCGGAGCTCATCGGCCGTTTCGTCGGGATCGATGTCGACCTCGACCTTCGTGTGAACCCCACCCTCGTCGAGACCTTCGCCGACGTCCATCACGCACACACCGGTCGTGGTGTCTCCGGCGAGAATCGCCCGCTCGACCGGAGCAGCCCCTCGCCAACGGGGAAGCAACGAGAAGTGCAGGTTGATCATCGGCACTTCGGCGAGGACGTGCGGTCGAATGATCTGGCCGAACGCCACGACCACACCGAGGCCGATGCCACGTCCCACAACGTCGTCGACCTCATGCGAAACCTCCAGGCCGGCGTCGAGGGCCGCTGTCTTGACCGGTGTTGGACTGGTCGACTTCCCACGGCCGCGGCGCTTGTCCGGCCCGGTAAGGACGATGTCGATGTCGAAACCCGCCTCGACAAGGGCTTCGAGCGGTGGCACTGCGACCTCGGGGGTGCCGAGGTATGCGATGCGTGGACGCGCCGGCACCGGCGGCTCGGTGCTCACGGCAGCCGAAGCCCGCCTCCGGTCGTGGTTGGCTCTTGCTGGGTTCGCTGGCGAAGTATGCGGTTCGCTTCCTTTCGCTGATCCTCGTCGAGGTGTTCGAGCAGGAGAATGCCATCGAGGTGATCGAGCTCGTGTTGAAAGACGCGCGCCTCGTACTCGTCGGCTTCGATCGAGATCTCGTTGCCGTCGAGATCTCGTCCGGTGAGGTGCACCTCGCGGGGCCGGGTGATCTCCCAGGCCAAACCGGGAACGGAAAGGCAGCCTTCCTCGAAGGTGAACTCGCCGTCACCTTCGACGATCTCGGGGTTGACGATCACCCGGGGGCCTTCGCCGATGTCGTAGACGAACAGCCGTTTCTGGATACCGACCTGGGGAGCCGCGAGGCCAACGCCCGGCGCCTCGTACATGGTCGTGATCATGTCTTCGGACATTTTGACGAGAGCCGCGTCGATGTCGGTTACGGGCATCGCGGTACAACGCAATACCGGATCGCCGACCAGCCGAATCTCGAACGGAGCCATACCCCAAGGCTACCCGCCAGGAGATTTCTGAACCCTCCGGTGCGGTATATGACACCCTACGGTTCAGAAAACCCCGGTCGAGAGATTTCTGAACCGTTCACGACGCTGAGGCGCGCTTTGGGGTTCAGAAAACCCGCGGTGGGTCAGACGCGGAGGGGGTCGACCTCGATGCGGTAGCGCCCTCGTGGCTCTTCGATGGCCGCCAGGGCATCGCACAGGACTTCGTGGGTGTCGGCACGGATCAACCACGCCGAATCGAGCGGCCCGCGCACCTCGAGGTCCCAGCGTCCCCGCAGTTGATCGACTACATCTGCCCCGGCTGAACCGCTGACGAGTGCCTCGGCGCAGAACGGCGGGCGATTCAAGGTTCTACGCCGCTCAGCCTCGCTTCGCGCCAAGCGTGACGGGTCCGCATGCAACGCCGCGTCGAGCACAGCATGATCGGGCATGCGTGTCTGAACGATCAACCGGCCATCTCGCTCACGACCCCCGAGAAGCCGCACAGCTCGTACTAGCAAACCAAACGCCTGCTCGTTCGCCCGATACCGCTGAGCAAGAAGCTCCTGGTCGAAGTCCAAGAAGACAACGGCGTCGGCCGAGTCGACGCGGTGCAACGCGGCCTCGGTGCCGACGAACAGACCCGATGACCGCAACGAACCGCGAGACCCACCCTCCTTGACCCCAGCGCCAGGACCATCGAGCAGCGTCACCGGCCGCTTCGCCAGCACCTCGAGGTCGGCGGCGACCTTGGTGACACCATCGCGGACGGTTTTCAGGGCACTCGAACCGCAATGCGAGCAGACCACCGGACGCTCGGAGTCGTCGACCGGACAAAGCAAAGCCGAATCATCGATCCGGAGCGGGACGTCGTGCTCCTCGCACCGGGCGAGCTCGCCGCATGCCGAACAGGCCAGCAGACGGGAACGCCCGCGCCGGTTGAGCACGCACACCACATCTGCGCCATCGCGCACAACGGGCACGATCGCGTCGGTCAGCATCGATGACTTGACCGGATCGTCATCACGACGATCGACGATGGTCAGCGCTGGCCAGCTTCGCCGTTCGGTATCGCGCGACGGCTTCATCAGCGGACCCGTACGCAGGGCCTCGATGCTCGGCGATGGCGAAACCAACACACACGGGACCCCTGCTCGACGAGCGCGTTCGAGCGCTACATCGCGTGCATGCCAGGTCGGATTCCGTTCGTCCTTGAGCGACTCGTCTTGTTCATCGAGCACGACGATCGAGGTCGCATCCGGAATGGGCGCCCACACGGCGTTGCGAGCACCCACGACGACCCTGCCCCCTGCCGCTGCGAGCGCCCAGTCGCGCGGCAACAACGCTACATCGACGCCGGCCCGGCGCAGGTCGCGCGCCACCCAACGCGCTGCGTCGACGCTCGGACACACCACGAGCGCAGGTCCACGACGAGCGGCCTCGAGCGCCGGCTCCGAACGCGGAGCGTTCGGCGGATGCCGCACCACCACGACGGGACGCTCGAATGCCATCTCGAGCCCGGTCGGCGGGCCGGACGCCGCGCCGCTCTCGCCGGGTTTCTCGTCGGCGTGCACCATACGGGGCGGCGACGCGATGCCGAGGACTTTCGACCAACGCCCGGCCCAACGCCAGCCGGCCCAGCGAGCGAGGTCGATTACCTCTGCGGGAGGTCCCAGCCCGCTCAGTTTCGCCAAGGGCTTCAACGCCACGCCTTCTGGCGCCTCGACGTCGGTGTCGACGATCCAGCCCGCGACCCGGCGGCCGTGCAGATCGACTCGGACCATCGTGCCAAGGCGCACAAGTACGCCGCGCTCGTCGCCTGACCATTCCTTCGGGACGCGGTAGTCGAAAGTCTTGGTGATCGCTGCCACGTCTGGCAGGACGCGCACCACGCGCGGCTCGGCCGAGTTCACGAGCCAATCATCGCAGCTTCAGGGTCGGGGCGGCCTCTCCACCACCGGGAGCGGTCGCCCTGTCTGGGAGCTCAGAGTCCGAGCGCTGACTTGAGAGCGTCGACACGATCGGTGCGCTCCCACGTGAACCCATCGCCTGACTCGCGACCGAAGTGGCCGTATGCCGCGGTGGGTCGGAACATCGGTCGTCGGAGCTCGAGATCGCGCAGGATCGCTGCCGGCCGAAGATCGAACACTTCGTCGACCGCTTTTTCGATCGCCGCCGGGTCGACCTTGGCTGTTCCGAAGGTCTCGACCAGCAGCGAGATCGGCCGCGCCATGCCGATCGCATACGCGACTTGGACCTCACAGCGGCTTGCTGCACCAGCAGCAACCACGTTCTTGGCGACCCACCGGGCTGCGTATGCCGCCGATCGGTCGACCTTGGACGGGTCCTTTCCGCTGAACGCCCCGCCTCCGTGGCGCGCCATGCCGCCGTAGGTGTCGACGATGATCTTGCGTCCGGTCAGCCCGGCGTCCCCCACCGGGCCGCCAATCACGAACCGGCCGGTCGGGTTGACGAACACCTCGTAGTCGTCGTCGGCGAACTGCTCGGGAATCACGGGCTGGATGACCTGTTCGATCAGATCGGGCCGGATCATTCGATCACGGTCGATGCCGTCGTTGTGCTGGGTGGAGACGAGCACGGCGGTCAACTTCACCGGCCTGTTGTCCTCGTACTCGAAGGTCACCTGCGTCTTGGCGTCGGGGCGCAGGTACGGGATCGTGCCGGCTCGACGCACCTCGGCGTGGCGTTCGGCCATCCGGTGCGCAACGTGGATCGGCAGCGGCATCAAAACATCGGTCTCGTCGCAGGCGTAGCCGAACATCATGCCCTGATCGCCGGCTCCCTGCTTGTCGAGTTGATCTTCCTCTCCGGCCGACCCGCTACGGACTTCTTCGGAATCGTCAACGCCCTGTGCGATGTCGGGTGATTGCTCATCGATTGCAACCATGACTCCGCAGGTATTTCCGTCGTAGCCGAAATCCTCGCGGTCGTATCCGATGTCGCAAATGGTCTTGCGTACGATCCCCTGGATGTCGACGTATGCCTCGGTCGTGATCTCGCCGGCGACGACGGCGAGCCCCGTCGTAACCATGGTTTCGCAGGCGACCCGACTCATAGGGTCCTGCTCGAGCATCGCGTCGAGAATCGAATCTGAAATCTGATCTGCCATCTTGTCGGGATGGCCCTCGGTCACCGATTCGGAGGTGAAGGTCCAGCGGCTCAAGGTTTTCTCCTGTTTCCTGTCGTCGGGGGCGGCCCTTGGAACTCGGCCGACCCTCAGCGGGTGCGTCTCGTGGCGACCTCGTCGAAAATCGCCGCCGCAACGCGGCGCTTGTGGGTGAGTGGTACTTCGGTCTCGAAACCGTCAGGACCGAGAATCAGCACCGAGTTGGTCGTGTGCCCGAACCCGACCTGGGGCGCGGACACGTCGTTGGCAACGATGAGATCGGCGCCCTTCTTGGATAGCTTTTCGGCCGCATTACGCCGGAGTTCCGTGGTTTCCGCCGCGAAGCCGACGATCATCTGACCGGGGAGCTTCGAGGCGCCGATGCGGGCAAGGATATCGACGGTGGGTTCGAGCGTCACGTCGGGGACGCCGTCGCGCTTCTTCATCTTCTCCACGTGCTCGAGTTTGGGTCGGAAGTCCGCGACCGCCGCGGCCATGACGACGACATCGGCCGTCTCGTATTCGCCTTCGACCGCATGCAGCATCTCTTCGGCCGTATCGACATGAACGACACGGTGGGGTGCGCTCAGTTCGAACGGAACGGTAGCGACCACCGTGACCGTGGCACCACGGCTGATCGCCTCGCGGGCAAGAGCGATGCCCTGTTTGCCCGATGACCGGTTGCCCACGTAACGCACGGGATCGATCGGTTCGCGGGTGCCTCCAGCGGTTATCAGCACCTTGGTGTCGGCGAGGTCCTGTGGTGTGACAGCGGCGCACACGGCCTCGACGATGCTCTCGGGGTCGCTCAGTCTGCCGGCACCGACATCGCCACCGGCGAGCCGCCCTTCACCTGGACCCACGATCGACACACCTCGTGCTCGTAGAGTCTCGATGTTGTCCCTGGTCGCCGGGTGATCCCACATCTCGGTGTGCATCGCCGGGGCCAGCACCACCGGCGCCTCGGTGGCCAGAAGGGTCGCCGTCAACAGATCGGCCGACCGGCCGGTGCAGTAGTCGCTGATGACCCGCGCTGTTGCGGGGCAGATCACGACAGCGTCAGCCGACTGGCCGAGCCGAGTGTGCGGAATCGGGTCGTCATCGTCGAACAACGATATCTTGACCGGTTCCGAGGCAAGAGCAGACAGCGTTGTCTCGCCGATGAAGCGCTTGGCCCCTCGGGTCATGACGGGAAGCACGATGGCTCCGGCGTCGACGAGCCGACGGCACACCTCGACGGACTTGTACGCGGCGATGCCGCCGGAGATGCCGAGAACGATGCGGCGACCGTCCAGTGCTCTCATCGTGCCCGGCGGTCGGTCAGGCGGTGTCGTCGTCGGCACCGTCGTCGACTTCGGCTTCGTCCTCGACACCGGGCGGCGGATCGACTGCCTCGACGGCGACGATCTTGTCCGCGGCAATCTCCTCGAAGGCGATCGACAGCGGTTTGCGCGCACTGGAGGTCACCTGCGGCGGTACCGCCTGACCCATCGGCGCGCCGAGCTCTCCGAAGTACTGGTTGATCTGGCGAGCGCGCTTTGCGCTGAGCGTTACGAGGCGGAACTTCGACTCCGCCCGGCCGAGCAGCTCCTCGACCTGGGGCTCCATCATCGTGTTCTCTGACATCGCACGCTCCGCTTCGACTCGTGTGGCCACAAGCACGGTCGAGGACCAGCTCTGGCACGGGGATCTAACAGTCTACTGCTGGACCACCCCGACGACGCGCTTGGAGCAGGCTGCGGATCTCGTCGACACAGCGCTCGACGTCGTCGTTGACGACGGTGCAATAGCCGAGTCGAACCGCCTCTCGGCGCTCGAGGTCGCCGATCCTCATCCGCATGTCGATGTGTTGATCGTCGTCACCGCGCCCCCGAAGTCGTGACCGTTGTTCGTCCCGGCTCGGAGCGTCGACGAACACCAACAGCGCATCGGGGACGACTTCGACGACCTGACGACCGCCGTTCACCTCGATTTCGAGCAAGATGTCGCGTCCGTCTAGATCTCCTTCGGGGATCGGCGTTCCGTAGAGCCATTCGCCGAGCTCGTTGGTCTCGAGGAAGCCGCCCGCTTCGGCATGCTCGATGAACTCGTCTCGGTCGACGAACACGTAGGCATCATCCGGCTCACCGGGCCGGCGCGGCCGCGTCGTCCACGAACGGCTCAACTCCAGATCGGGCTCGAGTGCGAGCAACCGTTCGACCACCGTTCCCTTACCGACCCCTCCCGGGCCGGACAGCACCACAAGCACGCTACGACCAGTGTCAGCCAAATTCGCCGAGCAGGGCTTCGCGCTGGCGCTCACCGAGTCCACGGACTCGCCGGTTCTCGGCGATCCCGATGTCCTCCATCACCCGTCGGGCTCGGACCTTGCCCACGCCAGGCAACGACTCGATGATGCTCAGCACCTTGGTCTTCGCCACCATCTCGTCGTCCTCGGCTCGATCGAGCACCTCTCGCAGGTCGAGCGAACCCATCTTGAGGAGACTCTTCAGCTCGGCACGTGCGGTGCGCACCTCACCGGCCTTCTTCAGCGCTGCAGCGCGCTCCTCGTCGGACATATCTGCAATTCCGGCCATTGGGAAATACTAGTACTCGCTGCTAGTTCGAGGACTCTCGTCCTCTCATACGCAGAATCTCCATCACACCGCAACCGACGGCGAAGCCGCACGGTTGCTCACGCCAGGACTCTCGGTTTCGTTTCCGAACCGCAGGTTCGGAAACGAGTTGCTGGTCGGGCTCCCTTCGGTCGCGGGACTCTTTGCCGTTTCGGCCGGCAGAGCCGGTCCGAAACGGGGCAAGGGGAACGATGGGACTCGTTCCCCTTCCGATCCCCTTCAGGTGCTTCGCTGCGCTCGCACCTCACCGCACTTCGTTACCTGCTCCGGGCAGGTGTCGCTTCGGCGATGTCCGCGGACGAGCGCAGCGAAGTCCGCCCTGGGGTGTGGGGGCTCTGCCCCACAGAAAGCGCGCTTCGGAACCTCCGGTTCCGAAGCGAAATCACCCGAGGATGTCCTCGTAGAGCGCCTCGCTGGCAGCAACCGGGTCGTCGGCGTGGGTGACCGTTCGACCGACCACCAACAGATCGCTGCCGTTGGCCAGTGCCTCGCCAGGGGTCGACGGCTTTGCATGATCATCCTTGTCACTGCCGGGGAGGCGAATGCCCGGGGTCACCCGAAGCAAGCGCGGCGCGTAGCTGTGAGCGTCCTGGAGGTCGGCCACCGAGCACACGATCCCAGCACAGCCGGATTCGGCCGCGAGCATCACCCGCTGAGGCATGATGTGCGGCGGTGCGTCGTTGTCGGAGGTCAACACGGTGACCGCGAGTGCATGGGAGAACTCGACGTCGCTGTCGGCCGAACCCTCACCCAGCCCCTGCACGCCCGCCTGGAGCATCGCCTTACCACCGTGGGCATGCATGGTCAGATAGGAGACACCCAGGGCGCCGAGCACCCGCGAGGCACGGTTGACCGTCGTGGGGATGTCGTGCAGCTTGAGGTCACAGAAGACGTCGAAGCCCATCGTGCGCAGCATGCCGATGGCGTCGAGCCCAGCTGCGGAGAAGAGCTCGAGGCCGACCTTGGCCACACCGAAATAGGGCCGGAGCGTTCGTGCGAGCCGCTGGGCGGCCACAAGGTCGTCGACGTCGAGCACCAGGGCGAGCTTCGAACGGATGTCATCGTCGATCAGGGGCGCATCTTCGGTTTCCGCGGTGGCGGTCTGTGCTTCGTCTCTGTCAGCCATGGGCTCCTCCGGTCAGTTCTTCCACCCGTTTCACCCCGTGGGTGGAGCACCAGCGCTCGAGTTGGGTCAACACGAGATGCGGGGCACGCGGGTCGGCAAAGGTTGCGGTTCCGACCTGGACGGCGCTCGCACCAGCGAGCATCAACTCGGCCGCGTCGTCTGCCGACGCTACACCGCCTACGCCCACGATCGGGGTATTTGGAAGCTCGGCGTGGCATTGGTGGACGATTCGGACGGCGACCGGGTGAAGGGCGGGTCCCGATACTCCCCCGGTCGCACCCCCGAGCACCGGTCGGCGCCTGTCGGTGTCGATGACCATTCCCGACAAAGTGTTGACCAGCGTGAGAGCAGCGGCGCCGGCGTCGACCGCGGCGCGAGCTACGTCGGTGACTCGGTCGGTGTTGGGGCTGAGCTTGGCCCAACGCGGAACACCGGCACCTTCGGTCGCCTCGATCACCTCGGCGGTGGCCTCTGGCGAATGTGCGAACATCTCCCCTCCGCGATGCGTGTTCGGACAGCTCACGTTCACCTCTAGAGCGCTGATTCCACAACCTCGGAGGGCATCGGCCGCCCGCCGATAGTCCTCGACGGTTCGGCCCCAGATGCTCGCGACGACCGTGGCACCGACCCGAATGAGCTCCGGCAGTTCGGTCTCGCGCCACGCATCGACTCCCGGTCCCTGGAGCCCCACGCTGTTGATCATGCTCGCGCCGACCGGGTGAATGCGGGGCGCGGGGTTTCCGGGCCACGGCTCACACAGGAGTGACTTGACCACTACCGCGCCGAGGTCGCTCAGCGAGAAATACGCGTCGAGCTCTGCGCCGTGGCCCCCGGTTCCCGAAGCGGTCATCACGGGGTTGGCCAGGCGAATACCGCCGATCGAGACGGCGAGGTCAACCATCGCCGAGTCCCATCTCGATCACTCCTCGACGAGGTCGAGAGTGAGCTGAATGCGGTCGATGCGCCGATGGAACTCCTGCAGCGAGCGCACGGTCAACCGATGGCTGGCCCAGTCTTCGATGCCTCGCGCCGCGGCGAGACCAGCGGCAGCTGTGGTGAGCAGCGGCACGCCGGCGCGACCGGCGGCCGCGCGGATTTCCGAACCATCGGCCCGCGAGCCGCGTCCCTGGGGAGAGTTGACGACGAGATCGATTCCACCTTGTTCGATGAGCGTCACCGACGTCACGAGGCCATCCTCGTTCTTCTCGCCCAGCTTGGCGACGATGCGTTCGACCTGAACGCCTTCGGCCGCGAGCGCCGCCGCCGTACCTGCGGTCGCCACGACCCGTAGGCCCAACGATGTCAACAATCGAGCCGCCTCGACGCCTGTTGGCTTGTCGCGATCGGCCAACGACATGAAGACGGTTCCGTCCTCGGGGAGTCCGGCCGAAGCAGCGATCTGGCTCTTTGCGAACGCCAGCCCGGCGGTGCGGTCGATGCCCATCACCTCGCCGGTCGAACGCATCTCGGGCCCGAGCACAGCGTCGGCGTCAGGGAATCGATTGAACGGCAGCACCGCCTCCTTCACGGCGATGTGCTCGATCTTGGCCGGCTGTGCGACCAGGCCCTCCTCGCGCAGAGCCTCGAGGGTGTCGCCGACCATGACTCGCGTGGCGATCTTCGCCAGCGGCAAGCCGGTCGCCTTCGCCACGAACGGAACCGTGCGGCTTGCGCGGGGGTTCGCTTCGATGACGAACACCTGGTTGGCCTTCACCGCATACTGGACGTTGATCAGCCCGACCACCGAAAGCGCTTCGGCAATTCGGGCGGTGTAACGCTCGATCACGTCGACGGTCTCGTCTGTCAGCGTTTGTGGCGGGATGACGCATGCGCTGTCGCCGCTGTGAACCCCCGCCTCCTCGACGTGCTCCATCACCGCACCGATGATCACATCGCCGTCGCGGTCGCGGATGGCGTCGACGTCGACCTCGATCGCTTCTTCGAGGAATCGATCGATGAGCACCGGTCGGTCGGTCGAAAGCGTGCCTTCGCGGTCGAGGCCGGCGAGGGACTGCATCGCGGCGCTCAGTGCCTCATCGTCATACACGATCTCCATGGCGCGGCCACCGAGAACGTAGGACGGCCGAATCAGCACCGGATACCCGACCCGGTCGACCACTTCGAGCGCTCCGTCGAGATCGGTTGCAGTTCCTCCAGGCGGCTGCGGAATCTCGAGTCGCGCACACATGCGGTTCCAGAGATCGCGGTCTTCAGCAGCGTCGATCGACTCGGGAGGCGTACCGAGCACCAGCTCGGGCGGCAGGTCGTTGGCGAGTCTCAGCGGCGTCTGTCCGCCGAGCGCGACGACGATGCCCTTGGGTTGTTCGGCGTCGATGATGTTCGTCACGTCTTCGATCGTGAGCGGCTCGAAGTAGAGGCGATCGGACGTGTCGTAGTCGGTCGACACGGTCTCCGGGTTGCAGTTGACCATGATCGTCTCGTAGCCCGCGTCGGACAGCGAGAAGCTGGCGTGAACGCAGCAATAGTCGAACTCGATGCCCTGTCCGATGCGATTCGGACCCGACCCGAGAATCATGATCTTCTCGCGGTCGCATGGCCGTACCTCGTCCTCGTCCTCGTAGGTCGAGTAGTGGTAGGGGGTCTCGGCCTGGAACTCAGCTGCGCAGGTATCGACTGTCTTGAAGGTCGGCAACACGCCCAGGGCCCGGCGACGCTTCCGAACCTCAGACTCGTCGGCGCCGAGGAGGTATGCGATCTGGGCGTCGCTGAAGCCGAGACGCTTCGCTCGACGCATCGCAGCTTCGTCGATGGATGCGAGGTCGAGCGACTCGAGCGCCGCGCGCTCCTCGGTGATGATCGACATCTGGTCGAGGAACCACGGATCGATGCCGGTGTGACCGTGGACATCCTCGATGCCGTATCCGCGCCGCAGCAGCGCCTCTACGTGCCAGATCCGTTCCGGTGTCGGTACCGATGCGGCGGCGACCAGCGCGTCGTCGTCGAGAGAGTCGTACGCGGCCTCACCCGGATCGGCGTTGAGGCCATGTCGGCCGAGCTCCAGCGATCGCAGGCCCTTCTGTAGCGATTCGGGAAACGTGCGCCCGATGGCCATCGCCTCACCGACCGACTGCATCTGAGTGCCGAGCACAGGCGCGGTCCCGGGGAACTTCTCGAATGCCCAGCGCGGCACCTTGGTGACGACGTAGTCGATGGTCGGCTCGAAGCTCGCCGGGGTCTTCTTGGTGATGTCGTTGTCGATCTGGTCGAGCGTGTAGCCGACCGCGAGACGTGCCGCGATCTTCGCGATCGGGAAACCGGTCGCCTTCGATGCGAGCGCGGACGATCGACTGACACGTGGGTTCATCTCGATGATGACCTGCTCGCCGTTCGTCGGGTTCACGGCGAACTGAACGTTGGACCCACCTGTTTCGACTCCGACGCGCCTGATGCAGGCGAAGGCGGCATCGCGCATCTGTTGGTACTCGACGTCGGTCAGGGTCTGGGCGGGCGCCACCGTGATCGAATCGCCGGTGTGGACGCCCATGGGATCGAAGTTCTCAATCGAGCAAACGACGACGCAATTGTCGGCGCGGTCGCGCATGACCTCGAGCTCGTACTCCTTCCAGCCGACGATCGACTGCTCGATGAGGATCTCACTGATCGGACTCGACTCGAGGCCGAAACGACAGATCCGGTCGAACTCCTCTGGCGTGTTGGCTATGCCGGTTCCCTTGCCGCCGAGGATGTACGCGGGACGGATGATGACCGGCAGTCCGATCTCTTCGATCACCTGGTGAGCCTCGACCATGCCCGACTCGACCTGCTCGGCCTTGGTGGCACCCTCGCCGTGGGCCACGCCGGAGGCAGGAACACCCAGACCGATGCCGGTCATCGCCTTCTTGAACTCGGCCCGATCTTCAGCGGTTTTGATCGCCTCGGGCGACGCCCCGATTAGCTCGACACCGTGACGCTCGAGCGTTCCGGCCTCGGCGAGCTCCATCGCGAGGTTCAACGCGGTCTGTCCACCGAGCGTGACGAGGGCAGAGTCGGGCTGCTCCTTGTCGATGATGCGCTCGAGCACCCTGGCATCGAGCGGCTCGACGTAAGTGGCGTCGGCGAATTCGGGATCGGTCATGATCGTCGCCGGGTTGCTGTTGGCGAGGATGACCCTGTAGCCCTCTTCGCGCAGCACGCGACAAGCCTGGGTACCCGAGTAGTCGAACTCGCACGCCTGGCCTATGACTATCGGCCCCGATCCCATGATGAGGATCGACTCGATGTCGGTGCGCTTCCCGACGGCCGGGCCACCCGTCGATCCGCTCATGATCCTGCGTCCATGAGTTCGGCGAAGCGGCCGAATAGGTAGGTGCTGTCGTGCGGTCCGGGCGCGGATTCTGGGTGGTACTGCACGCTGAACGCCTGTACGTCGCGACAGCGCACGCCCTCGATCACACCATCGTTGAGGTTGCGGTGCGACACGTCGGCGCTCTCCAGCGTGCCGTCGGCAACCGCGTAGTTGTGGTTCTGGCTGGTGATCTCGATCTCGCCGTTCTCGAGATGTTGCACCGGGTGATTTCCCCCGTGATGCCCGAAGGGCAGTTTGTAGGTGTCACCACCGAGCGCCGTACACATGAGCTGGTGGCCTAGGCAGATCCCGAACACTGGCACTCGGCCCAACAGGACCGCGATCGCTTCCGACGCGTATGTCACCGCCGACGGGTCGCCGGGACCGTTGGAGAGGAAAACCCCGTTCGGGTCACGCGCCAGCACCTCATCGGCCGGTGTCGAGGCCGGCACGACCTCGACGGTGCCAAGCCGAGCCAGGTGGCGAACCATCGTGTGTTTGATGCCGAAGTCATAGGCGACGATGCGCCGTGGGCCCTCACCGTCGACGATGTAGGGCTCGGCGCAGGTCACCTCGGCGACCAGATCGCGGCCGTCTGTCCCCTCGGCCGACTTGGCCAGCTCGGCGAGCTCGGCGACCGGGCCCGCGCCGAACGCACCAGGCATCGCCCCCGCTTCGCGGATGTGTCGGGTCAGGCGACGGGTGTCGATGCCCGCTATGCCGGGCATCGATTGGAGGCGCAAGAACCCGTCGAGGCTGTCGTCGCTTCGCCAGTTGCTGTGCCGACGAGCGAGGTCTCTGACGACGACCCCCCGACACGCTGGGGCTTTCGCCTCGTCGTCGGCAGCGTTCACGCCGTAGTTGCCGATGTGGGGATAGGTGAACGTGATGATCTGCCCGGCGTAGGAGGGGTCGGTCAGAACTTCCTGGTATCCCGCCATGACCGTGTTGAACACGACCTCGCCGACCGCCGGATCGCCGCCGAGGTCGGGGCCGATCAAGTCGCCATTGAACACGCTGCCGTCGGCCAGCACCAGTGCACCTTTTCGGATCTCGACGGTCATCGCGTCGCCTCGGCGTCCTGTACGACGATCTCTCCGTCGACGATCGTGTGCCGCGCTCTACCGGTGACCTCGCGGCCGTCGAAGGGCGTGTTCGAGCTGCGCGACGCCAGCGATTCGCCCGAAACCGTCCACGCTAGCGATGGGTCGATGACGGTGAGGTTCGCAGACCGGCCGGCTTCGATCGGGCCACCGAAGCGATCGTCCAGGCAAGCTATCTTCGCAGGACGCCAGCTCAGGAGCGCAACGACCGCTTCGATGGGGAGATCCAGTTCGCCGAGCGCGAGCGGCAGCGCGGTCTCGAGCCCGAGCATTCCCGGCGGAGCGGTATCGAACGGCTCGTCCTTGCGTTCGGCGGTGTGCGGCGCGTGGTCGGTGGCGATCGCGTCGATCGTTCCTTCGCGCAGGCCCTCGCGGATCGCTTCCGCGTCGGCGCCGGTTCGCAGTGGCGGGTGCACCTTGAACACAGCATCGTAGGAAGCGCATTCGGCATCGGTCAGTGTGAAGTGGTGTGGGGTCGCCTCGGCGGTCACCGGCAGTCCGCCGGCCTTCGCGGCGCGCACCATGCCCACCGAACCGGCCGTCGACAGGTGTTGGAAATGCACCCTGGCGCCCGTGCTGCGAGCCAATGCGATGTCGCGCATCACCATCAACTCCTCTGCCTCCGAAGGCTGACCAGGGATGCCGAGCTTGCCCGACCATTCCCCTTCGTGCATGAAGGTGTTCCGGCTCAGAGCATTCACTTCACAGTGCTGGGCGAGGGTGACCGGGGCACCACCGGTCGCGGCTCTGAGTCCCGTCGAGTACTCGAGAGCCTTGCGCATGATGTCAGCGTCTTGCACCCCGGTTCCGTCGTCGGTGAACATACGCACGCCCAGCGCCGCCAGTTCGGACATCGGGCTGAGACTCTCGCCGAGGCGCCCGAGCGTTATCGCTGCCGAGGGCACGACCTCGCATAGCGATTCGCGGCCCCACGCGACCACGTCGCGAACAACTTCGGCACAATCCATCGTCGGGTCGGTGTTGGGCATGGCGACCACGGCACCGAACCCGCCGAGAACAGCCGACCTCGACCCTGTCTCGATCGTCTCGGCGTCCTCGCCACCAGGCTGCCGGAGGTGGGTGTGGAGGTCGACGAAGGCAGGCGCGACCACGCAGCCGGACGCGTCGAGTTCCCTGTCGCCACGGACCCCGACCTCGACCGCGAGGATCTCGCCCCCGTCGATGACGACGTCGGCGCGTCGACGTCCCTGTTGGTCGACGACATCGCCGCCGACGATCGCAATGCTCATCTATCGCCCTCGCTTTTCGATGATGCTTCGCTGTCTATCGTTGGAAGGTTGGCTCCGGAGCCGAGCATCATGAACAGCACCGCCATGCGAGCCGCGACGCCGTTGCTGACCTGGGCGGTGATGACTTCGTTCGCCCGCTGCGCGGGAGCGTCGTCGATCTCGACGCCACGATTCATGGGGCCGGGATGCATGACCAGGGTGGACGGGTCGAGTCGGGCAGCGCGCTCGTCGGTGAGCCCGAAGTCGTGTCGATACTCGCGCAGCGTCGGCACGACGTTCGCTGCCTGACGCTCGTTCTGCATGCGCAGCAGATACACGACGTCGAGCGATTCGAGGGATGAATCGATGTCGTGGGTGACCTTTACCGGCCAGCTTCCAACGCCGGGAGGCAGGAGCGTTGCCGGCGCAATGAGGACGACCTCCGCGCCGAGCTTGGCCAGCGCGGCGACGTTCGATCGGGCGACTCGGGAGTGTTTGATGTCGCCGACGATGCCGACGCGACGCCCTGCGAGAGAGCCGAGCGCCTTGCGCATGGTGAACACGTCGAGCAACGCTTGGGTCGGATGGGCATGCCATCCATCACCTGCGTTGATCACAGAGGCATCGGTCCAGCGTGTTATCTGTCGAGGCACTCCTGCACTGCGGTGGCGCACGACGATCGCGTCGGCGCCGAGTGCATCGATCGTGTGCACGGTGTCGCGCAGCGACTCGCCCTTGTTCACCGACGATGTACTGACCGAGAAGTTCATCGTGTCGGCCGACAGGCGTTTCGCCGCAGTCTCGAACGAGAGCCGCGTGCGGGTCGAGTTCTCATAGAAGAGCATTGCGACGGTGCGGCCTCGCAGAGCCGGGACCTTGGGGATCGTCCGCTCGGACACTTCTTCGAACGTGTCGATGAGAGAGACGAGGTCGTCGAGCTCCTCGGCGGAGAGATCGTCGATGGCCAGGAGGTGCTTCATGCGTGCTTGTCCATGTAGCCGATGTCGACGCCGTTCTCGTTGACGTCGACCACCTCGTTGCGCCGGGTCGGCAGGTTCTTCCCGATGAAGTCCGGCCGAATCGGCAGCTCGCGATGTCCACGATCGACCATGACGGCGAGCTGGACCACCCTCGGTCGACCGAAGTCGGTGAGGGCGTCGAGCGCGGCGCGGATGGTGCGCCCGGTGAACAGAACGTCGTCGACGAGCACGACTGTCATGGCGTCGAGGTCGACCGGTATTTCGGTAACGGCTTCGGGCATCACCGGCCGCAAACCGATGTCGTCGCGGTAAAGGGCTACATCGAGAGTTCCGACCGGCACCTCGACGTTGTCGAGCGTCTCGAGCGCGTTTGCGATGCTGCGCGCGAGTGGAACGCCTCCGGTCTGGAGACCGATGAGAATCAACCGGTCGGTACCGCCGTTGCGTTCGACGATCTCGTGAGCCATGCGACGAATCGCCCGATCGAGCTGCTCTCGATCCATGACCTGGTTCGTCGAAACGAAGACCCCACCGTATGGCGGCGCCATCCGTCGTTCTCGCTCTGCCACGAGTTTCCCTACTCCTGTCCGTATGGGCCTCACCGGACCCATTTCACGGCCGCCGCTGACCGTAGCAGACTCACGGGGTCTGACCCCGTTAGTTGTAGTTCGTCAGATGTGAGACTTGACCCCGTTGGTTGTATGTCACCTCACTGCGTCGCGGAGGGCGCGGAGAACTTCTTTGGAGCTGCGTTGGGAGACGCCGGCATCCGCGACCAGGGCCGAGCCGTGGAAGGTCCCGGGGAAAGCGTGCAACTCGGTGGAGACTCCGGCCTCGAGTAGCCGCATCGCGTAGATGATCCCCTCGTCTCGCAGAGGGTCGAATTCCATCACCGAGATGTAGACGGGCGGCAGGCCCGACAGGTCCTCGGCCCGCGCCGGTGCGGCGTAGGGAGACACATCGGCGGCACCCGGGGCGGGGCCTCCGTCACCCAGGTACCAGCTCCAACTAACGACGGCGTTGGGTCGATTCCACATTGGCGTGTCGGTGAACTGCTGCATCGAAGGCGTGTCGAGCCGGTCGTCGAGCTCGGGGATCTCGAGCAACTGAAAGCAAAGCGCCGGCCCGCCGCGGTCGCGTGCCAACAGGGCGGTCGCAGCCGCCAGTCCGCCACCAGCGCTCTGACCGGCGATCGCGATCCGCCCCGGATCCGCACCGAGGGCCTCGGCCTCCCCAGCAAACCAAGACAGCGCTGCGTAGCAGTCCTCGACCCCAGCGGGGAACGGGTTCTCCGGTGCGAGCCGATAGTCGACCGACACGACGACAGCGGGAAACTCCGCCGCTACCTGGTCGCACCACCCGTTCATCATCTCGAGGTTTCCCGTTATGAACCCACCGCCGTGGATCTCAAAGACACCAGGGAGGGGTCGATCGCCTACGTCGGTGGGACGGTAGATTCGAACTGCCACGTCCGGAGCACCCTCGGGTCCCGGTACCAGGCGGTCCTCCCTCGTCACGTCGGCCCTCGGCTCGACATTCGGGAAGAACCCGGCCATCTCAGCCCTCATCTGCTCCATGTCCTCGGGCTCGCCCCATTCGATCTCGGTCGGGAGCAGGGGAAGGATCTCGTCGAAGTCGGGGTCGTAAGCACGCTGCGTCATGCCGAGAACGTAGCCACGACACAAACCGTCGGCGAGTCCTGGCCGGACGAGGGCTAGCTAGGCATCGTTGGCTACGACCTCGCGAGCCGAAGTGTTCGCTACACGAACCGGGGTGTCACCCTCGCTGGAGCCAAGCCACTATTCGACTAGACTGATGCGCGGCTCGGGAGCGAAGCCGTAGGTCATCGACTGATTCGGATCGTGGTTCTCGACGAGGGCAGGGTCGAGTACCCAGGCATCGAATCCTTGTAGCTTCGTCGACGTCGTGTACAAGTGGTAGCTGTACGAGGCCCAGTAGCCCTCGAGAGGAGCGGCCTTCTCCCCGGTGGCCGGCCAGTCGAAGACCTGCGGGATCACGCCGTATCGGGGGTCATACTTCATCTCCGAGCGGAAGAGTGGTCCGTAGCTCGCCGTGGCTGAA
Source organism: Acidimicrobiales bacterium (assembly GCA_965216815.1). Lineage (GTDB taxonomy): Bacteria > Actinomycetota > Acidimicrobiia > Acidimicrobiales > SHLQ01 > JADFOM01. The sequence goes on from OZ244202.1 coordinate 3,287,545, forward strand.
CCCTCGTCCCACTCGATCCGTACCTCGCTAAATGTGATCCTCTCGTTCTTTGTCTGCGGAGCGCCCGTCTGGAGCAACCGAAAGCCGAACTCCGGGACCTCCCTGGCAGCGCCGATCGAACCTCCGACACCAACCGTGCTCGTGTTCGCCGAAGTGAACGTGAACACGGTCTGCCAGCTCTTGCCGCCGTCGTAGGTCAATTGAAGAGCGACGGCGGAATCCGGATCGCGCATCTGGTTATTCATCCGCACGGTCCAATACCCGGTTCCGCTGACTCGGTCGGGCAGGTTCGCTTGGCTGAGGTCTGCGTAGCGCTCCATGGAAAGACCGAGCGTGGAGTCGAGGCTAAACCACATGTTGCCGGAGATCACCTGGATGTTGCCGTTCATCGTGAGGCCGTCATCGCCGGTCTCGACCCAGGGGCTGCTGAAGTTGACATCACCATCGTTGTTCCCATAGTCCCCGTTGACCCCGAAAAGGTCCAACGTTGTCCTTCGGCTTACCGTGCCAAGGTTGGGCAAACCTACGTGAGTGCAGTCGGGGATGGTCTCGGCGCCCGTCGCCGAGTCGTAGCGATATCCGGCCAGGTAGCACTCGAGGCGTTCATCACCCCTGGCGAAATCGGGGTTTGTATTGGCCATGGCGAGGTCTGTGTCCGCGTAGCCCTGCTTGTACACCTCGGGGTAGAAGCTCTCACGCGCCTTGTCGGTCATCCAGTAGTAGATGTGGCGGCCGTTCACGCTCTCGCCGAGCACGTTGATCGTCGGCGCGCCCGGCGTGCACTCTTCGGGATACGGGTCGAGCGCATTCGCGGCTGTTGCATCCGGACGCGTCAGCCGGCCGCAGAACGCCTGCTTGCCGAGGTCGGTGATGTTTGTGGTGAAGCCGCTGACATACCCTTCGGTGACCGGCCTGACGTCGTTACCCGTGCTGAGAACGAGGTGATTAGCCGTCGCACCGGACTCGTTGTTCGCGACGCACGGCGCGACCTGCTTCCCATCACAAACTGCCGACGCGACGCCGTCCCATATCGCGAGGTCGTGATCGACGTTCATCGCGTAGTTGATAGCCAGCTCGTCGAACAGCGTCCCCGACTCCGGCCTGAGAATCTCGAGGCGCGGCGAATTGAGACTTCCGAAGTTGCCCGATGAGCGGTTTGCACAGTCCTGGTTGTTGCCGGCGTTCTCGATGCACAGGAGCCCTGTCCCCATCGAACCCGACACAGTCGCGGGAAGAATTCGTGCATTCGCACCGGGTGCAAAGCTCGCCGCCACCGCGTCGGCCCCGATGCGGAAGCGCTCGTGGCCTGCGATTGTCGCAAAGAATGCATCTACGTCGACCTTGGGCATGTTCACCCGAATCTTGGTCTTGTCGGCGTTGAAGGAGATGCACTCGTTGTTGGCGTCGGGTGTCAACTCTAGCGCGTTCCCGTCGAGGCACCCGACCCACGCCGAGACGGCAATTCCATAGTTCTCGGCCACATAGCGTTTGACCGTGGCAACCGCTGTGTCGAGATCGGGCAGATCCTGAGCGGCAGCCAATGCTGCCGCATCGGCGGCGTGTTGAAGTTGAGTCCGCTTCTGGTAGGCGTTCGCCACGTCGATGACCAGCGCCGAAACGAGAATCAGGCTACTCATCAACAGCGAAGCCAACACGAGTATCGCTCCCCGCTCGCGTGGGCGCGTTGAAGTTCGATGCAGCCTCATGAGCAGAAGTCCCAGCTCGCTGTGCCGACGAGATCATCCTCGTAGGACTCGATCGGTTCCTCGAAGAACTCGACGCGGACATCCACCTCGACCTCGATCCAGTGATCATCGAGCAGGTTGCTGAAAAGGCCGGTGACGCTCCGCATCGGGTACTGAACGCAAAGCGCTACAGGCTCACCGACAACGTATGGGTCGGGAGCGACGATCTTGACGAGCAGATCTCCTTCGAGGCCGACCTGTTGCCTCACGTGACACGTGGCCGCGGCCGCGGCGAACTGGCTCTGCGACGGCCCCTCGTGTCCCGGTGGGTAGATACACGAAGAGTCGTCACCAAAGCCGTCGACCGAGATTTGGCGGGCCGAGTTCCCGGTTCCCTGACGCACGGCATGAACGTCGGCGAGCACGAGACCGAAGTCGAGAATGCCGCAGAGAAGCAGCACGAGCACAGGCATCGCCAGCGCCATTTCCATCATGGCCGCGCCTCTCTCAGCGTCGGTCGAATAGCGCGGGGTCCGAGAGATGTTCATCAAGTGATTGCATCGGCAGAATCGCGTCATGCCTTAGCAGCGAGGGCCCTTCGGCCCCTCGAACTGAACAGCTCGCCCTGGGTCATTCGGCTCTACGCGTGTGCCTCGAGGACTAAGTCCGTACTCGGTGTGTCACCCTCGCTCTAGCTCGGAGACCGAGGCCAGCACCCCGTTCACGAAGCGGCCCGACTCAGCCGTGGAATACTCGCTCGCGAGCTCGACCGCTTCGTTGAGGATCGCCGACGTCGGCACCTCGGGGCAAGAGCGCAGTTCGTAGGTGGCGATGCGGAGCACGGTGCGATCGAGAGCGGGAAGGCGCTCGACGGTCCAGTCGTGCAGACAGCCGCCAATGCGCCTGTCGATCGAATCCAGATCTGCCTCGACGCCCTTGACGAGCGTTCGAGCGTAGGGCTCGGGGGCCAAAACGAGCCGTTCGAGCGGCGCTGCGAGCTCCTCACCGCGGACGTCGGCCTCGTATATGACCGTCAGCGCAACCTCGCGGGCCTCACGTCGAGACCCAGCAACCGCCGGGGGACGCTCAGGCACGGGTGATGTACTCACCCGTGCGTGTGTCGACCTTCACCCGTTCGCCGGGCTCGATGAACAACGGCACCTGGATGACGAGCCCGGTCTCGAGGGTCGCGGGCTTGCGAGCGCCCGACACGCGATCGCCCTGGACACCCGGATCGGTCTGGGTGACCGAAAGCACGACCGAGGCGGGAAGATCGGTGCCGACCACCTCGTCGCCGTACATCAACAGCACCACCGGATTACCCTCGACCATGTACTTGGTCGCGTCGCCGAGCGTCGCCAGGTCGACCGTTATCTGTTCGTAGGTCTCGTTGTCCATGACGACGAGACCGTCGGACTCGGCGTAGAGATACTGCATCTCGCGTTTGTCGATGATCGCACGCTCGACCTTCTCATCGGCACGGAACGTCTTGTCGATGACCGCCCCTGTTCGCACGTTCTTGAGCGTCGAGCGTACGAACGCGTGGCCCTTGCCCGGCTTGACGTGTTGGAAGTCGACCACCTGCACGAGCCCCTCGCTGATCTCGAGAGTCATCCCTGTCTTGAGGTCGTTGGTGGATACGGGTGGCAACTTGGTCTCCTGTTGGTCAGCGCGCGTCAGAAGGTGGCGGGAAGCTTGGGCGCGAGGGTCAGTGCCTCGGCTCCGTCGGCGGTCACGAGGACCGTATCCTCAACTCGGGCGCCCCCAAATCCGGGGATGTAAATGCCGGGCTCCACCGTCAGCACGTGACCGGCGATCAGAGAGGTCTCGGAGCGAGCCGAAACCGCTGGTTCCTCGTGTATATCGAGACCGACACCGTGGCCTGCACCGTGAACGAACGCGTCGCCGAAACCCGCATCTGCGATCAGTCCGCGACAGGCGTCGTCGACCTCGCGTGCGTCGACACCCTCGGCGACGGCCGCGACACCTGCGGCCTGGGCAGCGGAGACAACCTCGTAGATCTCGCGCGCTCGATCACCCGGATCGCCGACCGGGAAGCAGCGCGTCATGTCCGATCTGTAGCCCTCGACCTGCGCGCCAGTGTCGATGATCACCATGTCGGCGTCGCGAATCGGTCGCCTGCCGGGCTCGTGATGAGGGATAGCCGCGTTGGGCCCCGACGCGACGATCGGTTCGTAGCCGACATCGTCAGCACCGAGCCTGCGCATGAGATAGTCGAGCTCGAGCGCTACATCTCGCTCGAGTGGCTCGTCGACGAGCATCGGCGCGACCTCTTCCAGAGCGGCGTCGGCGAACGAAGCCGCTCGGCTGATGCGTGCGACCTCGGCATCTGTCTTGACCGCTCTGATTGTCTCGACCAATCCCGTCGTGTGGATCGGCTCACGTTCGAGCAGACGATAGAGGGCCTCGTAGTCGTCATAGCAGAGATGAGCTGTGTCGAGACCGACCGAGCCAGCACACTGGGCGACGGTCGCCTCCGCCATCGTGTCGCCTTCGAGAGTCTCGACGCGATGCGCTGCGCCGACGGCCCGTCCCTCCTCAACCGCACGGTCGGTGTAGCGGGCGTCGGTTATGAGCACCGCCTCGGCCGAACGTCGCACCACCAGGGTCCCGTGTGAGCCGACGAAGCCCGAGAGGTAGCGGATGTTCGCCGGGCTCGACACCACCAGCGTGTCGAGCCCGCGGTTCTCCATCTCGTAGCAGACAGAGTCGACCCGCGGCCCCACATCGAGCGGCGGGAGATCGGTCATCGATCGCGAATCAGCATGGCCATCGCCTCGACCGCAAGTCGGTAGCCGGCAGCGCCCAGGCCTGCGATGACCGCTGACGCCACCGGCGCCACAACCGAGCGGTGCCTCCACGCCTCGCGCGAGTGCGGGTTCGACAGGTGGAGTTCGATGATTGGGACGTCGACTGCCGCGAGCGCGTCGTGCACCGCCCATGCGTAGTGGGTGAAAGCTCCCGGATTGATGATTATCCCATCGGCATCGTGACGTGCCGCGTGGATGAACTCGACCATCTCGCCTTCGTGGTCGGTTTGATGGTGCACGATCGACAGGCCGAGCGAGGGAGCAACCTCGCGTGCGTGCGAGACAACCTGTTCGAGTGTCTCTGCCCCATACACTTCGGGTTCACGCTCGCCGAGAAGGCCCAGGTTGGGCCCCGAGAGAACCAGGATTCGAGGGTCGGTGGACATGGTCAATCCTCTCCACATTCTCGCAGGGCCTCGACCAGCAACGCGGGATCGATGTCGCTGACCGGTTCGACTCCGTTGGGCCCGTCGAGCATCAGCGTTACACCGTCGAGCGCCTTCTTGTCGCGTCCGAACAACTCGACGAGCACCGTTGGATCTTGGCCCGCCGGAACCCTCGTCGGCAGATCGTACGACCCTACGACCCGCCGGTGCTCAGCGACCCGATCGTTGTCGATACGACCCAGCCGAAATGCGACCTCGGCTGCATACACCAACCCGATCGCGACGGCTTCGCCGTGGCGGAGATCGAAGCCTCCTGCCGTCTCGAGTGCATGAGCGAGCGTGTGCCCGTAGTTGAGCGTCGCTCGCAACCCCGACTCGCGCTCGTCGGCCGCGACCACCGCCGCCTTGATTTCTATGCATCGCGCGATCTGACGCTCGAGCGGCAGGTCGGAGAGGTCGGAGCCACCCAGGAAGTGGTACTTCGCGATCTCCCCCAGACCGCTGCGGTATTCCTCGGGCGGCAGCGTGTCGAGGGCCTTGGTGTCGCAGAACACCGCTGCAGGCTGCCAGTAGATGCCGACGAGGTTCTTCCCCTCCTCGAGGTTGACGCCGGTCTTGCCGCCGATAGCCGCATCAACCTGTGCGAGGAGAGAGGTGGGAACCGACAGGTAGGGCAGGCCCCGGTGATAGACGGAAGCGACAAACCCGGCCAGATCTGTGACGCCGCCTCCACCGACGGCGATGACGACGTCGGAACGGGTGAGACCCCACTTCACCAGTCGTCGGCACAGATCCTCCACCGTCGCGAGCGACTTGTGCTCCTCCCCCACCGGAATCTCGAACACCTCCGCCTCGATTCCCGGATCGACCTCGAAGTCGATGCCGGGCTGGGTGATAACAGCCGCGCGTCGGGCGCGTTCTGGGAGATGTCGCGACAGTGCCTCGGAGGCGCCCGGCCCGACGAGCGCCTTGTATGCACGCCCGTCACCGAGCGCGACCGGAACCTCGATCATCGAAGCGACGAGGTCGATACGGCGGTGGGCATGACGATCAGAGTACCGCTGCTCGTTGTGTCGCGATCCCGGCAACGTCGCGGACAACCTTTCGCGGAGAGCTAGAGACCGAGCAGCTCATTGCTGAAGAGGAACGCGAACGCGGCTGATAGAGCGAGCGCCGGACCGAAAGGCATTGAAGCTCCGAACATCGTCATCTGATCGGCATCGTCGGTCTCGGGATCGGGAAGAACCGCACGCTGGGACATCTTGCGAACAACCACCAGGATGGCACCGCCGACGCTCGCGAGAACTGCGCCGATGAGAAGAGCGAACAAGATCAGCCGCAGGCTGTAGATGAGATCGTCGTGGGCCCAGCCGAGAAAGAGGCCCAGCAGGAGTGCGAGCTTCACATCGCCGAACCCCATGCCCTTCGGATAGGCGAGGTGCGGGATCAGGAGGATCACGAAGTAGAGAACGGCGCCCACGAGGGCGCCACTGACCAGACCTGCCTGGTCCCGGCTGACCGATACGACGACGATGCCGATGATCGAGAGTCCGAGGCCTGGGAATAGGATTCGATCGGGAATGCGGTACCGGTAGAGGTCGACCACCGACAGAGCTATGAGCGTGGCGAAGAACACGAGTACGGGAACGAGGGCTGCCTGGAAGCCAATCCGTACCGCGGCGAGGACGAAGGCGGCCGCCGTGACGATCTCGACGGCGGGATAGGCAGGCGTGATCGCATGGTCGCAATAGCGGCATCGCCCACGCAATGCCAGCCAGCTCACGACCGGGACGAGGTCGGCTGCGGCCAGGTCGTGCTCGCAGTAGGGGCAGCGGGGCCCCGGATGCGTTACCGAGAGTCGATCGGGCACACGGTCGATGACCATGGTGAGAAACGATCCGACGATCAGACCGAGGCCCGCCAGGGCTACGTAGGCGATCGCGGTCATTCGATCGTGTCGAGGAAGCGCAACAGCACGTCGCGGTCGATGCTGCCGTCGGCCTCGACCTCCTCGAGCGCCTCTTCGCGTTCCTCGGGTGTCGTTGCTCGCGCCGCGCGGGCGACAGCCTGGGCGGCTTCCGGACTCAGGCGGTGGAGCTGGTTGGCGATGTCGCCAACGGCCTTGCTCGCCCGCTCGTCGTCTAGGTCCGAGTCTCGGTCGTAGAACGCGGTGTCATCGAGGTCTTCGGCATCGGCATTGTCATCGCTGGGACCAGCCGTCGTCGCAACGGGGTCGAGCCGATCGACGACCGCCGCAAGGTCGCTGAACGATGCCGTGGTCTCGTCCTCGCGAAGACCGACCGGGGCCACTTCTGCAGGTGAAGCCTCGATCTCGCCACCGACGCTCACGAGCTTCTTCTCGTTCAGCTCGACAACACAGCGCATCGTCTCGAGCTCGCCCAGCCCGAGCATCGTTCCGATCTGACCGGCCCTCCGGGGCTCTCGGAGAAGAGCAACCGCGCGCCATTGCGAAGCGGTGATCGTCACCTCGTCGACGTCGAGCTCGTCGACCAGACAGACCGCGACATCGAGATTGGGCACGACCTCTTCGAGCCGCTCGTACTCGCCCAGGAGCTCTTCGACTCCCGTGAGCAGATCCTCGACTATCAAACCGCCATCCCCGTCGCCGGTCGGCTGACCGGCGTCGAACCGGAACGAGCCGCTTTGTAGACGAAGGAGAGCGACCAGCACCTCGGCGAGGTCGCAGTCTTGTCGACCTGCGAGATCGGCGCGCAGGACGCGGCCCTCGTCGAACCAGACGACGCCCTCGATTCGGTCGCCGGTCACGGTGAGCCGGCCCGATTTCTCCGAACCGGACAGCAGGCCCATCACCTCGGGCAGCGGAAACGTATCGACAGTGCCTTGTAGCGCCACGTTGACCTCTCGAATCGACTCGTTTGTCGTATCGGCAGATCGGACCGGATAATGAAGATCAGCCGCGATGTGAACCGGGTCGATCGAACGGATCTGCGACGGCTGCGCGCATGACGTCGATCGGAGCTTCGAGCCCGGTCCAGGTCGTGAATTGGACGGCGGCCTGGTGCACGAGCATCGACAGGCCGTTGTGTGCGGACATCTCGCGGTCAGCGGCGGCCGTCAGCAAGGGCGTCTGCGGAGGCTCATAGACGAGGTCGACGACGACCGCTTTCGCGCTGAGCGCATCTACGTCGAAGGGGACGGCGTCGTCGTCGAGCATGCCGACCGGCGTCGCCTGGACGACGATGTCGACGTCAGGCAGCACCGATTCATCAGCGACCACGCCGGCGGGCGCGGCGATCGCTGCGCACGCATGGGCACGATCGGAGCTGCGATTGAGGATCGACACGCGGTCGGCGCCTGCGGAAGCGCAGGCGAATGCGACCGCTCGAGCTGCTCCTCCCGCTCCGATCACGGCGACGTGTGCTCCGGCGGGCGAGATGCCCGCATCGTCGGCGAGGCCCTCGAGGAATCCAGCGCCGTCGGTGTTGTCGGCGCGGATCGTACCGTCGTCGTTCGTCAGGCAGTTGGCGGCCCCGAGAGCCTCGACGATTGGCGTGGCCTCGTCGGCGAGCCGGGCCGCCTCCTGTTTGTCGGGCATCGTGACCGACAACCCTGCAATGTCCAGAGTCCGCATAGCTGCAATCGCGTCGGCCATCTCGGCCTCGTTGACGTCAAAGGCCAAGTAGACCCAATCGAGACCGTGTTCGGCATAGGCGGCGTTGTGCATCGCCGGGGACAACGAGTGACCGACCGGGTGACCTACCACCCCGGCGAGCTTCGTGCCCGCCCCTAACCGCATCCGAGATCGAGGTCGATGCAGACCTGCTTGGCTTCCTCGAATTCCGCTGCGGTCTCGACGAAGCGGTGAGCGCCGTCGACGCCACCCTCGTTGGTGAGCACGTAGTAGAACCACGGACCAGGCTCGGGGGCCAGAGCAGCCTCGATGGCGAGACTGCCGGGGGCGCCGATCGGTGTCGGGGGCAGCCCCACGTTGAGTCTCGTGTTGTAGTCGCTCTCGAACTCCGAGTCGGCGGGGTCGAAACCGGCGTAGCGCGCGGTCGCGTCGATGCCGAGCGGCTCGCCGGCCTGCAAGCGGTTGTAGATGACCCGAGAGATCTTCGGCCGGTCGGCGTCGACCTTGGCCTCGGCCTCGATCATCGAGGCGATGATAAGGATCTCGTAATCGGTCAATCCGAGGTCGATCGCCTCCTGAGCGCGGCCGACCTTTTCTTCCGCCTCGGCGAAGCGTGCCGTCATCGTCTCGGCCATGCGGGTCAACAGCTTCAACTCGTCGGCTGCGTCGTCTTCTGCAACGTCGTACTTGGCCGGGAAGAACAGGCCCTCCATGAAGTCGACGCCATACAACTGGGGTGGGTCGAAGCTGGAGACGATGAGCCCATCGGAGAACGCTTCGTCCCAATCCTCGGACGAGAACTGCGGGTTCTCCGAGACCATGCGCTCCTGGAGTTCTTCGAGAACCAGTCCTTCCGGAATGAGCACCTCGAGGAACCGCTCGGGCTCGGGCCCGGCCTCGAGGACCTCCAAGACATCGCCGAAGGCCATGTTTCGCGTCAACTCGTAGTCACCGGACTGGAAGCTCGCGTCAATGGTGCGGTCACAACCGAGGGTGGGTTTCGCGAAGCTAGGACATCGAAGCCAGTACCGGAAGATGGTCGAGTTCGAGATCACGTCTTCGCTGGCGAGCTCCTCGGCGACGCGGTTGGTCGACCAGCCGTCCTCGATCGTGAACTCGACCGCCTCGCCGGCACCGCCCGACGGATTGACCTGGTTGTCGACCCAGCGGTTGAGCATGCCGTAGGCAAGCACGATACCGACGGTGATGATCCCGAGTACGACCATGATTCGCAGCCATCCGCGTCCACTCTTGGGAATACGCACGTAGTCGTCGGGGCTGTAGTACGGGCCCGCTGGCGGCTGCCGTGCGATAGCGGGGTCGACCTTCGGGTTGTCGGGCCTCGTCAGCTCGTCTGTCATGGGTACTTGTCTTCCGATCGGGCGTCGAGCCACCCCTGAAGCAAAACCGAGGCGGCGACCATGTCGACAAGGTTCCGGCGTTTGCGCGCATCGAGGTCTTGTTCCGAAAGAGCGCGCTCGGCCGAAACCGTCGTCAGCCGTTCATCGTAGGTCGTGATGGGGATCCTGATGGTGGCACCCATCTCGTCGATCTCGGCCAGGACCCGTCGGGCAGCAGGCCCGATACTGCCGTCGAGCGAGTAGGGAAGTCCCACGACGAGCACTTCGGCCTCCCACTCCCTGATGAGAGCGGCTATCGCCTGGTGATCACCCCAACGGTCCCCGCTGCGGGCAAGGACCTCGACTGGTGTCGCCACGGTCCCGGCGGCGTCGCTGACCGCAACACCTATGCGCACCTCGCCGAGGTCGAGGCCGAGTGCACGCACGTCAAACCGAGAGCTGCGACCGCACGTGGTCGAGGGCTTCGCCGATGCGATCTCCTTGCTTGCCGCCGATGACCGTCATCGCCGGGTCGGGTCGACCACCCCCCTTCACCAGTTTGGCCGCGTCGCCGAGCGCCTTGCCGGCGTCGAACCCGGCCTCGGTGTTCGCCGCGCTGACCAGCGCCGCGCCACCTGAATCCATGACCGCACCCAGCACGACGAGATCGACACCCTTGTCGCGCACGGCAGCAGCCAGGTCGCGCAACCCGTTGCGATCGACGTCGTCGACCTGAGCGACCACGACACCATCGATCGCCGTGGCCGCAAGCTCGCCCGCCCGCCCTACCGCCGCGGCGGAGCTGAGACGGGTCAGCTCGGCGCGCATGGCCTTGAGCTCGTCTGATTGACGTCCGATCGCGTCGACGATGTCGTCGCGGGCAACGCCGAGCAGATCTGCGGCTGCCTCGAGCGTCGCGGTTTCCTCGCGCAAGCGCTCGACCGGAGCCGCTCCGGCGACCGCCTCGATACGCCTCAGATTCGACCCGATCGACCCCTCGGCGATGATCTTGACGAGACCGATGTCGCCGAGTGCTCCCACATGGGTACCGCCGCACAACTCGATGCTGTGTTCACCGGCCTCGAGCACGCGAACGCGGTCGCCGTACTTGTCGCCGAAGAAGGCGATCGCCCCGCGCTCGCGCGCATCATCCATCGTGGTCTCGTAGTGATGGACCGGCGCGTTGGTGAGAATCTCCGAGTTCGCGAGGTCTTCGATAGCTGCGAGTTGCTCTTCGGACACCGCTTCGTAGTGGCTGAAGTCGAAGCGCAGCCGATCGGGCCCAACCCAAGAGCCCTGCTGTTTCACGTGGTCGCCGAGCACTTCCCTCAGCGCCCAATGGAGGATGTGGGTTGCGGTGTGATGTCTCTTGATCGCGGCCCGTCGATCGCGGTCGATCGCTGCGACGACCTCTTGACCCTCAACGAGCCGCTCTGCGTCGTCGCCGACCATGTGTCGGATCAGGCCACCGGCCACGTTCTGGGTATCGACGACCGGCACCGCCGTTTCACCCTGACGGATTGTGCCGGTATCGCCGATCTGTCCTCCCGACTCCGCGTAGAACGGAGTGCGGTCGAGCACGACCGAATCACCGACGACGGCGAGCACGGTCGCTTCGGCCTCTTCGAGGTCGCGACCGACGAAATCGGTGTCGCCGTGGTGCAACTGCAACTCGAGGAACCGCTCGTCGCCACCGGCCGTTGTCTGTTTCGCAGCATGGTCGGCTTTGGCACGATCGCGTTGTGCCGCCATCTCGCGGTCGAAGCCATCGAGGTCGACTGTGACGCCCCGCTCGATGGCGATCTCCTCGGTTACCTCGAGCGGAAATCCATACGTGTCGTGGAGCATGAAGGCCACAGAGCCGGCCAACCGCCCGCCTTGGCTGACCGTGTCGAGCTCATCGTCGAGGATCTGGCTACCCGATGCGAGCGTTTGACGAAAGCGGCCCTCCTCGCGATCGAGAACATCGCAGATGTAGTCGCGGTTTTCGACGACATCGGCGTAGTCGTCGCCCATCACGTCGATGACGCCGTCGACCAGGCTGGCCATCACCTGCGTGTCGACGCCGAGCAGGTAGGCGTGGCGAATCGCTCGCCGAATGATGCGACGCAGGGCGTAGCCGCGCTCCTCGTTCGACGGGAAGACCCCGTCGCTGACGAGAAACGTCGACGATCGGGCGTGGTCGGCGAGTATCCGTAGCGACACCTCGGCTCGATCGTCGCGATCGCTCGACAGGCCGGTCGCTTGCGCCACGTGGTCGAGGAGTCGGACGAACTCGTCGATCTCCCACACCGACGACACGCCTTGCAGCACCGAAGTGACGCGTTCGAGACCTGCGCCGGTGTCGATGCTCGGAGCCGGCAGCGGCACTTTGGTCCCATCGGGCCGATCGTCGAACTGCATGAACACGAGGTTCCAGATCTCGACGAATCGCTCCTCGCCGCCCTCTGCCGGACCACCGTCGGCGCCGTGCTGGGCACCTTTGTCGAAGAAGATCTCCGAACACGGGCCGTTCGGACCCGTGTCTGCCATGCGCCACCAGTTGTCAGCGTCTAGCCGTTGGATTCGCTCGCTCGGCACGCCGACGAGGTCGTGCCACAGCTCGGCGGCCTCGTCGTCGCTGAGATGCACGGTGACCCACAGCCGGTCGGCGTCGAGACCGAGCTCGTCGGTGAAGAACGTCCAGGCATATGGGATCGCCTCGGCTTTGAAGTAGTCGCCAAAGCTGAAGTTGCCGAGCATCTCGAAGAACGTGAGGTGCCGGGAGGTACGCCCGACCTCGTCGAGGTCGTTGTGCTTGCCGCCTGCCCGAACGCATTTCTGCACGGTGGTCGCACGCGGCCACGGCGGGGTCTCGAGACCCTGGAAGTAGGGCTTGAACGGCACCATGCCCGCGTTGGTGAACAACAGGGTCTCGTCGTGCGGAATGAGACTCGCCGACGGAACGAGGGTGTGGCCCCTGCCGACGAAGAAATCGGTGAATCGCCGTCGGAGCTCGCTCGCGTTCATCACCCGGGTCATGGTAGTGGGACGAGTTGAGTCACAATGGGGTCAGGGCCGACGTGACTCAACTCGCCGAGTGCTACGAAGCGTGGCGGCGGGCTCGCTCGATCGAAATGCGCGAGCGACGCGGCGCAGGAGCGCTCGGGAACTCGCGTCGCAGCTCCGTCTCGGTCTCGAGCATCGCAACCCGACCCTCGCGGACCGCGTCGAGCACGGTGCGTCCCGCCTGGGCTGCATTCGACATTGTTCGCCGGGTGGTGGCGGTCACCTCGCGGCGGATGTGATCGGGCGTGTAGCGCTCGACCGCGCGGCGAACCCGACGTTGTACATAGATCGAAGAGCCGATGCCGGCGCCGTAGCCGACAGTTGCCCAGAACGTTCGCTTGAACATGCGTCTCCTCTATGGCCGGCCGGCGCGGCGTTTCGGTGTTTCGATCGACGGCCGGGCGGCAACAGGATCGGACTGTTCGAGCCCGGCCCCGGCATGCCGGCCATGTGTGTCGATCATCGAGGTGTTCCGTCGACGACGGAGGCGAGCGCCGGCTCGACGGGTTCCCGCCACGAACGACATCGTCTTCATGATCGGCGGTGACAGTGCCCGGAACGTCAATCGACTCGCCGAGTCGACAGTCGTCGAGATGCGCTCGGCGGAGTCGAGCAGCCCGTCGACTCGATCGAGCTCGTGGTTCGCGGACTCGACGGTCTCGCGCAGCGCTGTCACCGTCGGAACGGCCTCGGTGCGCAGCTCGTCGACCACGGTGCGCAGCTCGCGCATCGTGTGCCACAGAGAGACTCCGGCCACGGTGAGAGCGGCTACAGCGCCGAGCACGACGATCGCGACTAGCACCGCGGCGAGGTCGCCTGCGTTCATACGCGAATCTCGGCTATCGACGAGGACCGGGTGAGCACGCCCACACGTTACTTGTTCGCTCGACCCTGCGAGGGCTCTCTCGTCTCATCCGTGGCCGCGCTCGCCTCGGCGGTCCGTTCGGTGCGCGCCCGCCACGCCGCTACCCGTGGACCCTCATCGCCATGCGAGGCCGGTTGATAGTAGACCTCGTCGGCGACCTCGGTCGGGCGGTACTCCTGTTCGACGAACCCGTCGATGTGATCGTGTGGATAGGCATAGCCCTTCCCGTGCCCGATCTTGCGCGCACCCGGATGGCTTGCGTCGCGCAGGTGTGCCGGCACCTCGGCGGCTCCGGGCCCCTGAACCGATTCGAGGGCAGCGCCGATCGCCTTATAGGCGCTGTTCGATTTGGGCGCGGTTGCGAGGTACACCGCTGCATGGGCGAGGTTGATGCGTGCCTCCGGAAGCCCGACGAATTCGACCGCTCGTGCAGCCGCATCAGCGACCAACAGCGCGTTCGAGTCGGCTAGACCGATGTCCTCGCTGGCCGCGATGACCATGCGTCGCGCTATGAAACGTGCGTCGTCACCTGCCTCGAGCATGCGTGCCATCCAGTAGAGCGTCGCGTCCGGGTCGCTTCCCCTGATGCTCTTGATGAAGGCACTGACGATGTCGTAGTGCTCGTCGCGCCCGTAGCGCAGCGCCTTGGTGCCCGACGCGGCGGTTGCATGGTCGAGCGTCACCCTGTCGGCGCCGTTCTCGCGTGCGATCACGCCTGCGACCTCGAGCGTGGTCAGGGCATGACGGGCATCGCCGGAAGCATCGGCGACGAGATGATTGAGCGCTTCGTCGGTCGCGTCGATCCCCTCCATCGAGAGGCCGCGCTGCAGCAGAGTTCGGCAGTCTTCCTCGGCGAGTGGCTCGAGGCGGAACAACGTCGATCTCGACATCAGCGGCGCATTGACCTCGAAGAAGGGGTTCTCGGTCGTCGCACCGATCAGCGTCAGCAGGCCCGACTCGACGACCGGCAACAAGGCGTCCTGTTGCGCCTTGTTGAAACGATGCACTTCGTCGAGGAACAGGATCGTCGATCGTCCGCGTTCGCCGAGTCGCTGTTCGGCGGCAGCGATCAGCGCCCTGACGTCGGAGACCTTCGCCGAGGTGGCCGACAGCTCCTCGAACGCCTTCGATGTAGACGAGGCGATGACCCGGGCAATGGTTGTCTTACCGGTACCCGGCGGTCCCCAGAGGATGATGCTAGTCAATTGATCGGCCTCGATGAGCGCGCGTAGTGGGCGACCCTCGCCGAGTAGGTGTTGCTGTCCGATGACGTCATCGATGTCGCGCGGCCTCAGCCGGACCGCCAGCGGGGCCCGCTTGGCGATCTGGTCGGCGGCCGAGGCCGTGAAGAGGTCGTCGCTTCCCGACACGTCCTCCACCCTCGCCCAAAATGCTCGTCTCGACCACTCCTGGCGCCGCGAAGGTAAATATGTCGACCGACCTGCCGATGGGCAATGCGTGCCAACCGTCTTCGTCGTCTTGTTCTATGCGTGGTTGATCATCGGAACCGCGGTGTTCATCCACCGGCGCATCAAGGGCGTGCCGATTCGGTCGGCGAAGAAGAACCAGTCGATCGAGCCCGTCGCCCTGGTCGCCGACTCGACTCGGATGCCTCCGCTCAACCCGGTCGACGACACCACGCCTGTCACATCGGCCTCCGCCCAGATCGCCACCGAAGCGAGCGACGAGGAGTCCCTGGATTCGATGCCGGTCGACGTTGTCGACACGGGCGTCACTCCCCCGCCGACGGTCGTGTCACTCGTCACAGGCATCCAGATGCCGTGTGACCTGATGCCCTACATGGGTGCGATCGTCAACGACACGATCGTGTTCGACCGAGTCGTCTTTTCGACCACGACCCATGGTTTCGACGCCGTGTGCAGCGGTATCGAGGAGGAGCTGGAACGACTCGGATTCCAGCTGGAGCCCGCCCACAACGACCGAGCACGGGCTATCTCCGACGATGGCGAGATAGGGGTCCGCATCACGCCACCTCCGTCCGGAGGGATCCATGAGCGCTATCCCGATGCCACCGCCGGCGCCGTCATGGTCGAGCTGACCAGCAGCTGATCCCAACCTTCGGTTTTTCTGAACCCTGCGGTGTCATATACCGCACCCGAAGGTTCAGAAATCTCCCATTCGGCTTTTCTGAACCCTGCGGTGTCATATACCGCACCCGAAGGTTCAGAAATCTCCTATTCGGCTGGAGGAAGGACTCGAAGGCCGAGCTCGTCGAGGTGCGACTGGTCGATCGGCGTCGGTGCATCGGTCAACGGATCGGAGCCCGACTGAGTCTTGGGGAAGGCGATCACCTCACGGATATTCTCCTCCCCCGCCAGAATCGCGACCAACCGATCGATCCCGAACGCGAACCCGGCGTGGGGCGGAGCCCCGTACGAGAACGCGTCGAGCATGAACCCGAACTTGCGACGCGCCTCCTCCTCACCGACTCCGATCGCGTCGAGCACCGACTGCTGTGTGTCCGACCGGTGAATTCGCACCGAACCGGAGCCGAGCTCCCACCCGTTCAGTACGAGGTCGTAGGCCTGCGCGCGAATCGACAACACCTCGTCGGTGCCCAACAGTGCCAGATCCTCGTCGTGGGGCATCGTGAAGGCGTGATGCATCGGCGTAGGGGTCTCGCCGTCGGCGGCCGGCTCGAAGAGCGGGAAATCGATCACCCAGAGAAAGTGCAGGCCCCCCTCGTTGACCGGTGGCCTACCCAGCTCGATGCGCAGGTTTCCCAGCACGTGGTTGACCACCGAGCGCTCTGCTGCGATCACCATCAGGAGGTCGCCCGGCTGACCGTCGAGGGCCTCGGTCATGGCGACGATCTCGTCATCGGCCATGAACTTGGTGAGCGCACCGTCGAGCGATCGGTCCTCACCCACCCGGAACCATGCGAGGCCCTTGGCTCCCCACTGTTGGCAACGCTTGGTCAACTCGTCGATCTGGTTGCGACCGAGAGACTCAGCCCCGCCGCGCATGCAGATCCCCTTGACGCACGGCACCTGGAACACCTTTGCCTCGGTACCTTCGAAAATCGGACTCAGCTCGACGAGCTCCATTCCGAAGCGGACGTCGGGCTTGTCGGACCCATAGCGCTCCATCGCGTCGTGCCACGTCATGACATCGAACGCGTCGGGACGTTCGCCGGTGACCGCTTCGGTCGCGGCTGCCACAGCCTCGCTGATGAACTCGATGACATCGTCCTGGCTTACGAAGCTGGCTTCGGCATCGAGCTGCATGAACTCGTACTGACGGTCGGCGCGCAGATCTTCGTCGCGTAGACAGCGGGCAATCTGGAAGTAGCGGTCGACACCGCCGACCATGCAGAGCTGCTTGAAGAGCTGTGGACTCTGCGGAAGAGCGTAGAACGTCCCCGGGGCCTGGCGTGAGGGGACGACGAAGTCGCGAGCTCCCTCGGGCGTCGACGCAATGAGCATCGGCGTCTCGACTTCGACGAATCCTTGCTCGAACATCGAAGACCGCAGCGCCGCGTTGACCGTCGACCGCACCCGCAGGTTGCGCTGCATGCGCGGCTGGCGTAGATCGAGATAGCGGTATCGCAAACGGAGCGTCTCGTCGACATCTTGGCGTTCGTCGAGCGGGAATGGCGGGGTCTGCGCGGTGTTCAACACCTCGACCTCGCATTCGGTGACCTCCACCTCGCCGGTCGCGAGCGTCGGGTTGGCCGTGTCCTGCGGGCGGGCGGTGACCGTTCCGGTGACCCGCAACACGTATTCGGATCGCAGATCGGCGGCGCCGTCGACGACGCACTGCAAGACGCCCGAGTGGTCGCGAAGGTCGACGAACGCAAGGTGTTCGCCATGTTCACGTCGTCGATCGACCCAGCCACACACCGAGATCGTCCGACCCACGTCGGCGATGGTCAGGGTGCCGCAGAGATCGGTGCGCAAAGCGGTCGCATCGGGTGTTTGAGAGGTCAATGGTGCTCCTCGAGCAAGGCTGGACTCACGATTGTCCCAGGATTGACGTGATCGCCGCGACGACTTCGCTACGGGCGACCGCCCGCTGCTCGCCCTCGACCCGTAGAGGGCGGACCGATACCGTTCCGTCGTCGACCTCTTGGCTGCCGACGATGATGGCGACCGATGCGCCGGAGCGGTCGGCTACCTTCATCTGTGCCTTCATCGAGCGCTGATCGAACGCCCGCTGCACACTGAGGCCATGCCGGCGCAGGTCCGCGACCAAAACCGTCGCTTCTTGGCCGCCGACGACGTCGACGATGAAGACGTCGGGCCTCGCCGCCTCAACCTCGAAGACGCCAGCTGAGTCACAAGCGAGCAGGATGCGATCGACGCCCAGCGCGAAGCCCACCCCCGGCGTCGGCGAGCCGCCGAGGTGCTCGACGAGACCGTCATAGCGGCCGCCGCCACCCACCGCGTTCTGTGCGGACTCGAGCGAGGTCGCCACGAACTCGAATGTCGTGCGCCGGTAGTAGTCGAGACCCCTGACGAGGCGAGGTTCGATCTCGTAGGAGATGCCGAGCCGGTCGAGGGCTCGACCGACCACATCGAAGTGCTCAGCGCACTCGTCGCAGAGATGATCGAGTATGTGCGGTGCCGATTCGATCACCGGCTGATCGGGCGCTCGTTTCGAGTCGAAGACACGTAGCGGGTTCTTGGTGAGCGTCGCACGGCTCTGCTCTGTCAGCTCGGCGCTGTTGGTCTCGAAGTGCGCCCGAACCAAGTCGATGTAGGCAGGTCGGCAGCGTTCGTCGCCCATCGAGTTCAACAACAGATCGACGCCGGCGAGCCCCACGGCTCCGAAGAAGTCGGTTGCGATCGAGATGGTCTCGACGTCGATCAGCGGGTCTGCGCCGCCCAGAACCTCCACGCCGACCTGGCTGAACTGTCGATACCGACCGGCCTGGGGTCGTTCGTAGCGGAACTGCGGCCCCTCGTACCAGATCTTCCACGGCGTCGTGGGCCGGTGCTGAACGAAAGCCCGCGCTATCGAGGCAGTTAACTCGGGGCGAAGGGCGAGACTCTGAGGAGGGTCATCGCGGTCGTTGAACGCGAACATCTCCTTGGTGACGATGTCGGTCGACTCGCCGACCCGGGTGAACACTGCCACGTCTTCGAACATCGGCGAGATGACCTGGTCGTACCCGGCAGGTTCGACCGTGCGCGCGAAAACATCGACGAGACGCCGTTGCCGGGTCGACTCGGGGGCGAGGATGTCGCGGGTGCCTTTCGGTGCACGGATCTTGTCGGGACCGGCCACGGCGCCAAAGACTATCCCTTGGGGCACCCCAAGCTGTGCGAATTCGCTCGGGGCTACTCGGGCAGAACTCGATACGCGTCGTAGACGCCGTCGATGCTTCGAAGCACGAACAGCAGCGCATCGAGATGCGCCGCGTCGGCCAGTTCGAGGTCGAAGCGCATCGTTGCGACGCGGTTCTCGCCTGTGTTCATCGTGGCGCTGACGCAGTTGAGCTGATGGTCTGCGAGCACCGCTGACACATCGCGCAACAACAGGCTCCGATCGAGGGCCTTCACCTCGACAGATGTGATGAAGGCGGCGTCGGGATCCTCGTCCCACTCCACGTCGATCAGGCGGTCGGGCCGGCCGCCGCTCAACTGCACGGCGTTGGCGCAGTCGGTGCGATGCACCGAGGTTCCACGTCCGCGGGTGACGAAACCGATGATGTCGTCGGGTGGAACCGGATTGCAGCAGCGACTCAGTCGAACCTTGACATCGTCGAGGCCCTCGACGTGTACACCGACACCGCGTTTGCGCTTGGTCGACGCGGCGGTCGCTCGCGTTGCGAGATGTTCACGCGCCTCGTTGTGGCCGGTCCGCAAGGAGGCGGTTACGCGGGCGACGAGGGCCTCCGCGGCCACGTTGCCGTCGCCGATCGCCTCGAACAGCGCTTCCATGTCGCCATAGTTCATCGACCGCGCTTCCTGTCGCACGAGGTCGCTCTCAGCCCCTATGTGGGGCGGGACTCCCTCGCGCAGCAGGGTTCGCTCGAGGGTCTCGCGCCCCAATTCGATCGCGTCCTCACGACGCTCGCGACTGAACCACTGCTTGATGTTGTTCTCGGCCCTGTGCGTGACGACCGAGTTCAACCATTCCTTGGAAGGTCCCGCGTCGGCCGCGTTCGAGGTCACGATCTCGACCGTGTCGCCGCTGGCCAAGCGCGAGTCGAGGTTGACGAGCCTGCCGTTGACGCGGGCGCCGATGCACCTGTGCCCGATCTCGGTGTGCACTTGATATGCGAAGTCCACCGGCGTGACCCCGACCGGCAAAGTGACAGCGTCACCCTTCGGCGTGAAGACATAGACCTCGTCTTGTTCGAGATCCGACTTGAGATTCGACATGAACTGAGTCGGGTCGCTCGTCTCCTGCTCCCACTCGACGATCCGGTTCATCCACGCCACGTCGTCGCCCACGCCGCGACCCTTGTAGTCCCAGTGGGCGGCGACGCCGTACTCGGCTCGCATGTCCATCTCGCGCGTACGGATCTGTACCTCGAGGTGCTTGCCCTGGGGACCCACGACCGTCGTGTGCAACGACTGGTACAAGTTGAACTTCGGCATGGCGATGTAGTCCTTGAAACGACCCTGCACGGGCCGGTATGCCGAGTGGATGGATCCGAGAGCTGCGTAGCAGTCGCGCACGTTGTCGACGAGGATCCGCATGCCGACCAGGTCGAAGATCTCTTCGAAGCTGCGGCCCTTGACCACCATCTTCTCGTAGATGCTCCAGAGGTGCTTCGGCCGCCCTAGCACCTCCGCATCGATCGCTAACTCGTCGAGACGCTCCTCGACCGAGCCTACGACCTGCGTTAGATAGACGTCGCGCTCGGGCGCCCGCGACGACACCATGTCTTCGATCTCGGCGAACCACTTCGGGTGCAGCGCCGCAAAGGCCAGGTCCTCGAGGCGAGTGCGCAGCTCCTGCATGCCCAGGCGGTGAGCGAGCGGCGCGTACACGTCGATCGTCTCCTGCGCGATCCGTTCCTGCTTGTCGGGTCGCAGCGCGGCCAGGGTCGACATGTTGTGCATGCGATCGGCAAGCTTGATGATGAGCACGCGCACGTCCTGCGCGATCGCTACCAGCATCTTGCGTATCGTCGCGGCGGTTTGCGCCTCCTTGTTCTTGAAACGCAGGCCGTCGAGCTTGGTCACGCCGTCGACCACGCGGCCGACCTCCACGCCGAACTGGGTCTCGATCTCGCTCAGCTCGATGTCGGTGTCCTCGACCACGTCGTGGAGCAAAGCGCTAACGATGCAGACATCGTCGAGCCCCTGGGCAGCAACGATTTCGGCTACGGCGATCGGGTGAACGATGTATGGCTCCCCCGAGGTGCGTTGCACACCGTCGTGGGCTTCGGCCGCCACATCGAGTGCGAGCTTGATCAGGTCGACGTCGTGGGCCGAGTCGCGCTCGGCGATGCGGTTCCACAGGCTCGCGGCCTCGCTCAGCGGATCGGCGGGGTCTCGGCCCCACAACAATGTCTCCACCTGTGCGGTCATCGACCAGCTCCTGTAAGAGGCTGTACCCCAGTGTGCCCTTCAGCGTCTCTTTTTCTTCCTCGGTCTCGGCGGAATTGCGCCAGTGGGTGCCGGTCGGTCGGTCTTGGCCGGCGCGGCCGTCGGTGCCCGGCGAGCCCTGGCGGCGGTGCCGAGCGCTGCATCGTCCCGATCGACGACACGCGTGGCTCCGTCGCCGGAGGCGCCCAGCCGCTCGGCGAGCTCGCGGTAGCTAGGTTCGCGTTCCTTCAGCTTCACCACGACCCAGCTCGCAACGAACAGCGACGAGTAGCCACCCACGAGCAAACCGATGAGCAGAGCGATCGAGAACTCCTGCAGGGTCGAGGCTCCGAGCACGAACGATCCGATGATGAGCATCGCCAGAACCGGAAGAACCGAGGTGATCGTCGTGTTGATCGAGCGCATGAGAACCTGGTTGAGGCTCAGGTTCATCATCTCGGTGTAGGTGTACTTGCCGGTCGCACCGACACGGCCGGACACCTCGCGCACCTTGTCGTAGACGACGATCGTGTCGTAGAGGGAATAGCCCATGATCGTCAAGAAGGCGATGACCGTCGCAGGTGTCACTTCGAAGTGGAAGATCGAGTAGATGCCCACCGACACGATGATGTCGTGTGCGACGGCGACAAGCGCACCGATGGCCATCTTCCATTCGAGCCGAACCGTGATGTAGAGCGCGACGACGATGAAGAACCACACGAGAGCGCGCACCGCCTTCTCGGTGACCTGCGACGACCAGGAGGCGCTGATGCTCTCGAGGGCGACATCGTCGACCGTCGCACCAGCGAGATCGGCGAGCGCCTGTTGCACGTCTGCGACGTCTTCGGGATCGGTGATATCGGAACGGACCCTGAGCGTGTCAGAGCCAATGAACTGGATGGTGGCGTCGCCGGCTCCGACCGGTCGCAGCGCGTCGCGGGCTTCGCCGACCGACACCCCCGGAGCCGAGACCTCCCACGAGGATCCGCCCTCGAACTGCACGCCGAGGTTGAGTCCACGAACGAACAACGAGATCACCGACGCGATGAGAACCACCGCCGACACGACCAACCATCTACGCCAGAGTTTCGGGAAGTCGACATTGGTCTCGCCGCGATAGAGGCGTCGGAGTGCCGCGATCATGCCCCGACCTCCGAGACGACCTCGGTAGGGATGCCGTAACGAGACGGCGCAGTCTCGAAGCTCTTGCGGCGAGCCAGCAGGCGAATCGCTGGCCCGAGAAAGAAGTAGGTCGCAACGAGGTCGAGAATCGTGGCGACACCCAGATAGAGAGCAAACCCGCGCACCGCACCGGTGGTCAGCCAGTAGAGCAGGCCCGACCCGATGAGCGACGCGACGTCGGCCTTGACGATCGTGCTGAACGCGATCGGAAACGCTCGATCGACCGAGCTCCGCGGTGTCCGCCCGTTGCGCACATCCTCTTTGAGGTGCTCGAAGTACACGATGTTGGAGTCGAGCGACACGCCGATCGACACGACGATGCCGGTGATACCGGCGAGCGTGAGAGCCAGCCCGCGACTGGACCCCAGCCAGGCGATGATCGTCCACAGCATCGATGCGGACAGGACGAGACTTGCGATGGCGACCACGCCGAACCAGCGGTAGTAGCTGATGATGAACAACGCGACCAGCGCCAGGCCGACGAGGCCGGAGATGATGCCGGCGTTGAGCGCGTCCTCGCCGATCGACGCCGACACGGTCTGGACGCCCTGGTTCTCGAAGGTCACCGGCAGCGCACCGAACCGCAAAGCGATTGCGATGCTCTTGGCCTCTTCCTCGGTGAAGCTGCCCGAGATGACGGCCGTGCCACCGAATGCGGTCGTGTTGAAGGTCGGGTCGGACAACACCTCGCCGTCGAGCACGAAAGCGAGCTGGTTGGTCGGACACTCCGGCGACTGAGCGACGCACACAGTTGCCATCTCGTCGAACAGCGACGACCCCCCGGCCGGCACGGCGCCATCGCCGGGATCGCTGCCCCCGGTGAACCGCACTTCGATCACCCATTGCAGGTCTTGGAACCTCGCATCGGCTCCGCTGAGTTTGACGCCAGTGAACGCGGTCGGACCGAGGGTCTTGAGGGTGGGGCCGAACTGCGGGTCTTCGGCAGCGACCGTCACGACGTCGCACAGGAGATCGTCTTCGGGAAGCGTCGCCCCGCTCTCCTCCTCGACTGGCGCGATTCCGCTCTCGGAGACCAGCGTCTCGTCGTCGGCGCGCGCTTCGAACTCGGCGAGACATCGAGCCTGGCTTCCAAGGGTCGCCGCGGGATCGGGATCGGCGGCGACCGGGTCGGGAAGTGGGGCGATTGTCGTCGAACTGTCTGGCGCGGCTGTGGTCGAGGCCTCGCGTGCAGAACTCGGCACAGGGCCGGCCGTCGTGGTCGGCACCTGCCCCGCCGACTCGGGCAGCGTCGTCGTCGTTGCGTTCGTTGCCGAGGTCGATGAGCCAGGCTCGGCTGCGCTGGTCGAGGAAGCGTCGCTCGTCGCCGTGCTCGACGACGCGTCGCCAACAGCGCTGCTCGACGACAGGGCAAGTTCCGAGTCGAGCGAGGGAGCGACCCCGAGCAACGGCCGGAACCGCAGCTCGGCGGTCTGTTCGACCAGGGCGATCGCATCCTGTTGATCCTCGGTCGTACCGGGAAGTGCAACCTCGATGGTCTGACCGTTGCGGATGATGTCGGGCTCTGCGACACCGAAGCTGTCGACACGAGAGCGGATGATCTCGATGGCGTCGTCGAGCTGTTGATCGGTCGCCTCTCCATCGGGCTCGAGAACCACGCTCACACCGCCCTGGAGGTCGATGCCCAACAGTGGTTCGTTGCCCGACACGATCGTCGCGACTACACCCGCGAGCGCGACCGAGACGATCGCCAAGATCGAGAGAACGTCGCGTCTCATTTAGAGTCGAGCACCGCCGTCGACCGGCCGCGGCGGGTGCCGGAAGCGATCACGCCTCGTCGTCTTCCATCGCTACGACCTCGTCGGCGTCGAGATCGAGTTCGTCCTCGTCGAGATCGTCGATGGCGAGGCGCTGGACCGCCTCACGAGCAAGCTTCAACTCGAGGTCCTGCGCGACCTCGAGCCACACGATGTCGCCCTCGATCTCGCTGATCGTGCCGTAGATGCCGGCGGTCGTAACCACCTCGTCGCCGGCCTCGAGACTTGCGATCAGTTCACGATGCTCACGCATCTGCTGCTGCTGGGGCCGGATTGCAAAGAAGTACAGGGCGCCTAGCAGCACCACAGGAAGCAACAACGCCATCGGTGCTCACCTCATCGGATTATCGAGACCGGAATCCTACTGTCGCAGCCGGCGTTTGAGGTGGAGCGGCGTCAGCTCCAACGTTCGACGATCTCGGCTCGAAGCGTGGAGAACGAACCGTCGACGATCGCTTCGCGGATGTCCGACATCAGCTCGAACATCCACCAGAGGTTGTGCAAGGTCAACAAACGTGCGGCCGTCGGCTCGTTGACCTGCACGAGATGGCGCAGGTAGCCGCGAACGAGGCCCTCGCAGGGACCGCCCGGACGCTCCGGGTCGAGCGGACGGTCGTCCCGCGCGAACTCCAGACGCTTGATGTTCAGCCGTCCGCCGCTGGTCAGCACCGTGCCGTGGCGAGCGAGCCGAGTCGGCAGGACGCAGTCGAACATGTCGACACCCAGACGCACCGATTCGACGATGCCCACGGCATCGCCGAGTCCCATGAAATAGCGCGGGTGGTCACGAGGAAGCTGCGCCATCGTGACCTCGAGCGCGTCCAACATGTCCGGCACGGCCTCGCCAACCGAAAGCCCCCCGACCGCGTACCCGTCGAAGTCGAGCGCCGTGATCTGATGCGCGCTGCGCTTCCGCAGCTGCGGATCGGTGCCGCCCTGCACGATTCCGAACTGCGAGGAGCGCTCGGCGAGCTCGTCGTCGGCCAGGAACGCTGCTCGCGCACGCTCGGCCCAGGCGGCGGTCCGATCGCAGGAGAGCTCGACGGTCGGTCGCTCTGCCGGCAATGCCGGGCACACGTCGAGCACCATTTGGATGTCGGAACCGAGCCTCGCCTGAACGTCGACGGCATCTTCGGGCGTCAGCCGATGCATGCTGCCGTCGTAGGTCGAGCGAAACAGTGCCCCGTCGTCATCGACTTCGGGGTCGAGCGAGAAGATCTGGTAGCCGCCGCTGTCGGTAAGGACGTGCCCGTTCCAGCCGGTGAAGCCGTGTAGCCCCCCGAGCTCGGCGACGACATCGGCGCCGGGCCTCAGCATGAGGTGGTACGTATTGCCGAGCACGACCTCGGCGCCGAGGCGCGCCAGATCGTCGGCAGCCAGATACTTGACCGCTCCACGGGTACCGACCGGCATGAAACAAGGGGTCCGGAACGAACCTCGCGCTGTGTGGACGTCGCCGACCCGCGCATCGCCATCGCGTGCGAGCTCGTCGAAACGCGCCTTCATGACGACCGGTCGACAAACATCGCGTCGCCGAAGGAGAGAAACCTGTAGCCCTCCTGCAGGGCGATGTCGTAGAGGTGGCGCCACCGTCCGAGGGTGAATGCGTCGATCATGACCAGCAGTGTGGAGCGCGGGAGATGGAAGTTGGTCATCAGCGCGTCGACAACTTGGAAGTCGAACGGTGCCTTGATGAAGAGATCGGTCCGTCCAGCCGTTGCACCGGTGGCGGCGACACTCTCGAGGGCGCGGACGACGGTCGTGCCGACAGCGATGACCCGATCGGCACTCCGAACCTCTGCCCACGTGTCCTCGGACATCGAGTAGCGCTCGCTGTGCATCTCGTGGTCGGCGAGACGGTCGACGCCGACGGGACGAAACGTATCGAGCCCCACGTGCAGGTCGACATATGCCACGGTTGCTCCGGCTCGTTGGATCGATTCGATGGTCCCCCCGGTGAAATGCAGACCTGCGGTGGGGGCCGCCGCCGAACCTTCGTTCACCGCGTACACGGTCTGGTATCGGTCGGGATCGTCCAGGTGTTCATGGATGTAAGGCGGAAGCGGTGGCGAGCCGTGACGGCGAATGGCAGCGGGGGCATCGACCGACTCGAGACGAAGCGTGCGAACACCGTCGCCCTGGTCGTCCTCGACCACGACCGTGAGGTCGTCCGCGACCTCGATCGGTGTTCCGGGCCGCAGCTTTCGGCTCGGGCGAACGAGACCGATCCACCGATCGCCGGGTTCTTCGGTGAGCTCCTCGAGAAGCAGTACCTCGCATCGGCCGCCGGTCGGGCGGGTTCCGTGCAGGCGCGCGGGCACGACCTTCGAGCGATTGAACACCACGACGTCTCCTGGTCCGACGAGCTCGGGAAAGTCGCGGGTGCGCATGTGGCGGACCGGGTCGCCGTCGACGAGAAGTCGGGACGCGTCGCGTCGGCCGAGCGGCCGTTGGGCGATCGCCTCTTCGGGGAGCGGATAGTCGAACGCGTCGAGTTCGCTCAACGGCGTCGATCAATCGTTGAACAGAGACGGTGCGTCACGCGGCGGCGTGAGACCCAGATGGCTCCAGGTCAGCGGGGTCGCGACCCTTCCCCGTGGGGTCCGCATCAGCAGACCCTGCTGAATGAGGTAGGGCTCGTACACATCCTCGACCGTCTCGGTCGGTTCGCTGACGGCCACCGCCAGAGTGGACAACCCGACCGGTCCGCCGCCGAACCGCTCACACAGTGCACTGATGACGGCCCGTGAGGGCTTGTCGAGACCGAGGTCGTCGACGCCGAAGAATGCCAGACCGTCGCGGGCGACGTCGGCATCGACGCTGCCGTCGCGCTCGACCTGAGCGAAGTCGCGTATTTGGCGCAGAAGGCGGTTGGCGATTCGGGGCGTACCGCGCGACCGCTGCGCCAGCTCGGTCGCACCGGCAGCGTCGATCGACACCGAGAGGATGTCGGCAGCTCGTTCGACGATCGCGCGCAGCTCGTCGGTTTCGTAGAAATCGAGGCGGGCCTCCATGCCGAAGCGGTCTCGTAGTGGACCGGTTATGAGCCCAACCC
This sequence comes from Acidimicrobiales bacterium, assembly GCA_965216815.1. Classification (GTDB taxonomy): domain Bacteria; phylum Actinomycetota; class Acidimicrobiia; order Acidimicrobiales; family SHLQ01; genus JADFOM01. The sequence continues at coordinate 3,314,830 of OZ244202.1, forward strand.
GTGTGGTCGCACCGATGAGCGTGAACGCCGGCAGCTCGAGGCGGATCGAACGCGCGGCCGGGCCCTTGCCCAACACGATGTCGAGCTCGAAGTCCTCCATCGCCGGGTACAGCACCTCTTCTACCACCCGTGGCAGACGGTGGATCTCGTCGATGAACAACACGTCGCCCGGAGCGAGCTTGGTGAGGATGGCCGCCAGGTCGCCGGCACGCTCGAGTGCTGGGCCAGACGTGATGTGCAGAGCCGCGTCCATCTCGTTGGCGACGATGTGGGCGAGGGTCGTCTTGCCGAGTCCCGGAGGTCCCGCGAACAACAGATGGTCGGCGGCATCGCCACGTGCCCGCGCGGCGCCCAGCACGACGCGCAAATGACCCTTGAGCTCGCTCTGGCCGACGAAGTCATCGAGCCGGTTGGGACGAAGAGCGGGCTCACCACCGGCCCCGCCCTCGAGGTCGATGTCGTCGGGCTGCGCCTCGGCGGACAGCAACTCGTCTCTCATGATGCGAGCTCCACCAGGGCCACGCGTATCAGCTCACCGACGTCGTCGGTTTCGGGTAGGCGGTGCGTGACGGCAGAGATTTCGTCGTCTCCATAGCCGAGCTCGGCCAATGCCGCACGCACGTCGTCGAGCGCGCTCGCCGGCGCCGACGAGCGCTGTTCTTTCGACCGCAGATCGACGTCGGGCAGGTCGAGGCTGGACCGCAGCTCGATGAGCAACCGCTCGGCGGTCTTCTTGCCTACGCCCGGGACGAGGCAGAGCGCACCGACGTCTTCGGATGCAACCAACCGCGAGAGATCGGCCGGGGAATGCACCGAGAGGATGGCCAGGGCCAGAGCAGGGCCGACTCCGTGGGCTCCGATGAGCGTCTCGAAAGTGATGCGTTCGACCCGCTCGATGAAGCCATAGAGGGTCTGGGCGTCTTCGCGGATGTGGTGGTGGATGTGCAGGTGCACCTCGTCGCCGACATCGCCGGCGGACACCGCCGTCGCCGGAGCGACCGTGACTCGATAGCCGACTCCGGCAACCTCGACCAACAGTTCGCCGGTGGGGTCACGGTCGGCGAGCACACCCCGGATCGAACCGATCATCGCTGCACCGCCGTCGTGAGCGGTGACATCGCCAAATGACACATCGCCACGGCGAGCGCGTCGGCGGCATCGGGCGAGTTGAGCTCCCCGATGCGCAACTGGGTTCGCACCATCTCCATCATCTGCTCCTTGTCGGCTCGACCCCAACCGGTCACTGCCAGCTTGACCTCGTTTGGCGAGTACTCGGCTACTGCGCATCCCGCCGTCGCAGCCGTGGCCATGACGACGCCGCTCGCCTGACCCACGCCCATCGCGGTCCTCACGTTGACCTGGAAGAGCACCCGTTCGATGGCTACTGCATCTGGACCATACTCGTCGATCAACGCCTCGATCTCGCGTTGTAGACGAGCCAACCGCGCCGGAACCGGCTCGGATGTGTCGGTTCGCACGACGCCGGCAGCCACAGCCGCACCGTGTGGACGCGCCGAGCGAAGCACTCCGTAGCCGCATCGCGAGAGGCCCGGGTCGATGCCCAACACGATCATTGCGGCACTCCGCGACGGTGACCAAGACTGGTTCCACCGTTTCCAGCCGTGTACATCGCCCCTCCGGAAGGCCGTTCGAGCCACGGAGGCTCTTGGCATCTTTCACCGTCTGTGCCTGTCGGTAAACGCCCCTCCCCGGCGTTGGAACGGCCCGCCTGGAAGACGGTGACGCTAAACCAGGACCATTCATGGACCCGTATCTCTGGATCCAGGCTAGACCGGTCAAACCACACGAACATCCGTACGATGGTACGGGAATGGTCGGTTCCTACGGTGGATGGACCGCCGACCTGTGTCGTTGGGTCGCGCTCATGTTGGGTGCCGCATCGGTCGATAGAGCGATGATGATCGACGCACCAACCCATACGATCGCAACCGAAGCCCCGGAATCCGAAGGCACTCCGACGGATGCCGCGGTAACGATGCGCGGCGTGACGAAGCGCTTCGGCGAGGTCGCAGCGCTCGACGACCTCGACCTCAACCTCCCCCGGGGTCGCATCAGCGTGCTTCTAGGACCCAACGGTGCGGGCAAGACCACGGCCGCCCGGGTCGTCACCGGCGCGCTCGAACCGACCGCGGGAGAGATCGAAGTTCTCGGCGAGCGTCCTGGCGAGTCGACGAGGGACCTGCGCAGCCGCTGCGGTGTCGTGGCCGCCAAACCCGCCCTCTACGACCGTCTGAGCGGCTACGACAACATGCGGTTTGCAGCCGAGCTTTACGAAATGGGCGACGATGCCGACTCCCGGATCCGCGGCGAAGCCGCCCGCTTCGGAATCGACCATGCCCTGGACGCGAGGGTGGGCGGGTACTCGACCGGAATGAAAACTCGTCTGGCGCTAGCCCGCTCGGTTCTGCACCGACCCGAGCTGCTCCTTCTCGACGAGCCTACGTCGGGCCTCGATCCGGAGTCCTCAGCCACAGTGCTCGCCCTGATCCGCGAGATGACAGCCGAGGGCACGACCGTCGTCATGTGCACGCACCACCTGGTCGAAGCCGAAGGACTCGCCGATCACGTCGTGATGATGGAGTTCGGTCGCTCGCTCATCGCGGGTCCACCCGATGAGCTCACCGAGTCGTTCTGGCCCGACCCCCTCGTTCAGCTCGAAGCCGCCGACCCCGCCGAGCTCGAGTTCATCGGACACGAACCGGGCGTTATCCGTGTCGAGCGCGGTCTACCCATGCGGGTGTACGTCGACGACCACGACCGGATCCCCGCCCTGATCGCGACGTGCGTACGGCGCGGCGTCGAGCTCCGCCGAGTCGATCCTTGGAGACCCACCCTTCAAGACCTCTACTTCCGAATCCGCGCCGATCGAGGCACTCCCGGGGAGGCGTCGTGAGCGACGACACGAAGCTCGACTGGCGCCGCGTCGGTGTCATCGCCCGCACCGACCTGCGCCAGCTGCGCCAGGCGCGCGACTTCTGGGTTCCGATGACCATTCTCGGTTCCATCTTCTTCCTCTTCATCCCTGGCGTGCTCCTCATGATCATCACGAACATGGGCGACGTCGGCGCCGTTGAACGCATAGCCGACACGCTCGAAGTCCTTCCCGCCACCGCCCAGGAACAGATCCGAGGCGACACGCCGTCGGCACGTTCGGGTTACGCGCTCGCCGTGTTTCTCCTGGCACCGGTCGCCATCGTCGTGCCGTTGACGATCTCAACCGCAGTCGCCGCATCGACGATCGTCGGCGAGCGCGAGCGGGGCACCGGCGAGTTCCTCGCTCACTCCCCCGCAGCTACCCGAGAGATCTACCTCGGCAAGCTGATCGCATCCGCCATACCCGGCTACCTCACCACAGTGGTCGGATTCGGCGCATACTCGCTGCTGGTCAACCTGACCGTCGGACGTGAGATCGGCTCGTGGTTCTTCCCCACCACCCAGTGGTGGCTGCTCGTGACCTGGATAGTGCCGCCGTTCATAGCGCTTGCGCTGTCACTGGTACTCCGACTCTCGGCTCGGGTCAGTTCGACCGCGGCCGCGCAGCAGGCATCGGGCCTGGTCACGCTGCCGCTCATCATGATCGCCTACAGCCAGTCGACCGGGGCGATCTTCGGATCGAACATGGTGACCATCACAATCGGCGCGATCGTGTGGGTCATCGCCGCGTTCAGCCTCCTGCGCGGCATGCGCAGCATCAACCGCAGCCGCCTCCTCGGCGTCGGTATCGACTGACTGCTACTCGCTGCTAGTTCGGGACCTTCGGTCCCTCATACGCAGAATGTCCATCACACCGCAATCGGTGGCAAAGCCACCCGATTGCTACAATCGACTGACTGCTGCTCGCTGCTAGTTCGGGACCTTCGGTCCCTCATACGCAGAATGTCCATCACACCGCAATCGGTGGCAAAGCCACCCGATTGCTACAATCGACTGACTGCTGCTCGCTGCTAGTTCGGGACCTTCGGTCCCTCATACGCAGAATGTCCATCACACCGCAATCGGTGGCAAAGCCACCCGATTGCTCTCGCCCCTGCCGAAGACCCAAACTGTTACGTGAGCGCGTCCTGCATGACCTGATCTGGGATGTCGAAGTTGGCGTGGACGTCCTGCACATCGTCGTGGTCGTCGAGCAGATCGACGAGGCGCAGCACCGCCTTGGCCGCTTCTGGACTGTCGAGCGCAACCGTGGATGTCGGGATCATCGAGAGGTCGGAGTTCTCTACCGGTATCGATGCTGCGTCGAGTGCATCACGCAGGCCGGGCAGTTCGGTGGGCTCGCAGGTGACTCGCCAAGTGTCGCCTTCGTCGACGAGATCCTCGGCTCCGGCATCGAGAGCGACGACCATGAGCTCCTCTTCGTCGATGCTCGACGGCACATGCACGACCCCCTTGCGTTCGAACTGCCACGCGACCGCACCTGGCTCTGCCATCGAACCACCGTTCTTGGAGAAAAGGCTGCGCACCTCTGCGGCAGTGCGGTTGCGGTTGTCGGTCAGGATCTCGAGGTAGAGGGCGACACCGTGCGGTGCGTACCCCTCGTAGCTGATCGATTCATAGTCGACGCCTTCGAGCTCGCCGGTACCTCGTTTGATGGCCCGTTCGATCGTGTCGAGTGGCACCGAGTTGTCGCGGGCCTTCTGGTACATGGTGCGCAGCGTGGAGTTCGACTCGACATCACCGCCGCCCTGGCGCGCGGCGACCTCGACCTGCTTGATGAGCTTCGCGAAGAGCTTGCCCCGCTTCTTGTCGGCCGCGCCCTTCTTGTGCTTGATCGTGGCCCATTTGGAATGTCCCGACACGACTCAACACCTCGCTCGTTCGATTTCGGCTTCCGTTGCGCCCTCCGGCGACCGACACATGTCGACAAATATGTCATGCAGCCGATCGTCGCCGCTCAGTTCGGGATGGAACACGCAACCCATCGCCGCTCCGTCGCAGACCAGGACCGCGTCGCCGTCGAATTCGGCCAACACTCGAACGTCGGGCCCGACCTCGACGACTCGCGGCGCGCGGATGAACACGCCTTCAAACAGGCCGTCGAGACCCTCGACCACCAGCTCGTGTTCGAACGACGCGATCTGCCGGCCATAGCCGTTTCGCCGCACCGCCACGTCGATCGCTCCGAACGCAATCTGGTCGTCGCGCCCGTCACGGACCTCACGAGACAACAGGATGAGCCCTGCGCAGGTTCCGAACACCGGGAGGCCCGCTTCGATCGCGGTCGCGAGTGGCGCCGCCAGACCGTTGCGTTCGATCTGCATCGACATCGTGGTCGATTCACCACCGGGCAACACGAGCCCGTCGAGTCCATCGAGCTCGGATGCCGTACGTACCAGGGCGGCAACGGCGCCGCTGCGTTCGAGCGCATCGCGATGAGCCTCCACCGCCCCTTGGACGGCGAGGACGCCGACGCGCGGTGAGCTCACCAACCCCGGTCGGCGAGGTGGGTTTCGAGCTCGTCGATCTCGAGGCCGGGCATCGCCGAACCAAGCCCTCGGCTGACCTTCGCGAGGATGTGGGGATCCTCGTAGTTGGTGGTCGCCTCGACTATGGCCTTGGCCCGCACAGCTGGGTCTTCGCTCTTGAAGATGCCCGAGCCGACGAACACGGCTTCGGCGCCGAGCTGCAGAACGAGGGCCGCGTCGGCTGGGGTGGCGATGCCGCCGGCGCAGAACATCGGCACGGGGAGACGGCCGGTCTCGGCGACCTCTTGCACCAATGGCAACGGAGCCTGGAGCCGCTTGGCCCAGTCGAACTGTTCTGCGGAGTCGGCTTGTGTGATCTTGCCCATGTCACCGATGATCGACCGAAGGTGACGCACCGCTTCGACGATGTTGCCCGTGCCGGCCTCGCCTTTCGACCTGATCATGGCCGCCCCCTCGGAGATGCGCCGCAGCGCCTCGCCGAGATTGGTTGCGCCGCACACGAACGGAACGGTGAACGCCCACTTGTCGATGTGGTGGGTCTCGTCGGCAGGTGTGAGGACTTCGCTCTCATCGATGTAGTCGACGGCAAGCGACTCGAGGATCTGAGCCTCGGCGAAGTGACCGATGCGTGCTTTGGCCATGACCGGGATCGTGACCGCCTCCTGGATGCCGACGATCATCTCGGGATCGCTCATGCGGGCTACTCCCCCGTCGCGGCGGATGTCGGACGGGACGCGCTCGAGCGCCATGACGGCAACGGCACCGGCGTCCTCGGCGATCTTCGCCTGCTCGGGGTCGACGACGTCCATGATGACGCCGCCCTTGAGCATCTCTGCGAGCCCGCGCTTCACGCGGGTTGATCCCGTGGTGTCACCAGCGGTCGGTTCGGTACTCATGGCTGCAATCGTACCGTCGTCGCTCGTGCGAGGGCTTCTCGGTTTCGCGGGGCGTCTCAGCCTGCGCTGTTCAGCAGCAAGAGGTTGGCCGCATCGGCAGCGATCTCTTCATAGGAGCCGAGCCACGCGAACATCACCCACGTACGGCCGGCCTCGAGCTCGATCGGGTCGTCTGCCTCGTCGACGAGCGCGTAGGGCGAAGACGGCAAATCGCGTGTCCATGTTCCCGTGGTGATCTCGCCGTCGCGCAACACCCAGGCGATGCCCGATCCGACGGTGAGCGCTTCGACCGAGTCCCGGTCGATCGTCGAGGCTTGGTAGTTGGTCTCGAGGACGACGATGTTGTCGGTCGTCATCTGGGCATCGTCGGAGACCATGCTCGGCGCGCCGGCCTGGAACCTCCGGTACTGGCCCAGTCCGTCGTCCCAGACCATTTCGACTACGTCGCGCGCGTTCAACCGAACTCCAGGGGAGTCGACGCCGTCGAAGGTGTCGCCGTAGTCGAAGATCGCGGTCGGTTCGACGGTTTGCTCACCCGCTGCTTCGAACACGCCGCCGGTATCGGCGGCGAGATCAACAGGAGCCCGCCGTCCGTCGACGCGGAAGAAGGGATCGACGCTGCGGTCGGTGACTCGGGTCAGCAGCCCCTCGGCCTCGGCCTGTTGGAACTCGGCCCGAACGCCGGCGTTGCTTCCGCTGTCGACGAGGATCGGGTGGCCAAGGTTCGCGAGGATGTCGACGTCGCTCGAACGCGCCGACCGGATCGGCGGCCCGAGTTGGTCGGGGATGTCGGAGTGGAACAGCACCGCGAACCTTGTCGCTTGGTCCTCGATCTGTTCCTCGAACACGATGTCGGCACGATCGAGGGACTCGTGGGGCTGGCTCTCCGCCTCGTTGTTGCCGTACTTGGTGACGATCGGGCGTAGCGCCATCAACAGGTCGTTCTCTAGCGGCTCGCCGGTGAAGGGCTCGGTGGGCTCTACCTCTTCGTCGGTGGTCGTGGTCGATCCATCGGCCGATTCGGAGGTGGTGGTCGTGTCTCCGGTGGGCCCCTCGCTGTCGTCGTCGCCCCCACAGGCTGCAGCGATCAAGGCGAAGGCCCCGAAAAGCAGAATCGCTAGCAGCACCCGCCCGCGCCGCACTCTCGTCCAAGTGGTCTGGTCGTCTGTCATGTTCGACTCACAGCTCCCGAAGGACCTCGATGCGGTCCTCGATTCGTTCCTGTTGGGCGGTTCCGCCAGTGTTGTTCGCCGCGGGTGCGAGCCACAATGCGTCGTCGTAGCGTCCGACACCAGCGATGGTGGTCGAACCGTCGAGCATCGATTCGAGCGTCGCGGCGAGGCCCGGAGGATACCGGGTGACTTCGAGCCCGCGAAGGTCGGCCTCGATCCGCGAGCCGTCGTCGGGGGCGAAGCGTTCGAGAAGTGCAGGCGGAAAGATGCCCGGCAACGACGCGAGGAATGTCCGGGCCTCGACCTCGCCGAACGGCTGGGCGAGAAGGTGCCCGGCCACGGCTTCGAGGCCCATCAGGTCGGCAGAGTCGAGCAGACCTCTCGTGGAGACGAGAACGTAGTCGTCGCCACCTCGCCAAAGCAGCGCGGCGTTGTGGGCGTCGCTATCGACGGCTGCCAGCGCCGGCTCCTCGATGCCGTTCGCAAGGCAGATCCCGTCGACGACGTTCGCGAGCGAAGAAAGGTCGACCTGGTCGTCGAAATCGAGTGTGCGGTCGACGTGGGCTCCTGCGCGTTTGAGCAACCACAACACAACGCCCGCCGTCGCAGCCACCGCGAAGATCAGGCCCAACCACCAGAGCCCGAGGGCGGAGAGCACGACGACTATCGGTAGCGCGACCGCCGCTGCGGCTAGGGCGAGAATGGGCCTGCGTGGATCGGACATCAGCTACCGGATTGTGCTCGAGGACTCGACGACCCGGGCAACCTAGGCCGCGATTCTCGGAAAGCGAACCTTCTAGAACTCGACCTCGGGAACGGTGTCGCGCGTCTCGTCGTCGGTCTCGAAGTACTCGCGCTGGTCGAAGCCGAACATGTTGGCGAAGATAACCGAAGGGAACGTCTCGGTCTTGGTGTTGTAGGCGAGGACGGAGTCGTTGTAGTGCTGGCGAGCGAACGCGATGCGACCCTCGGTGGCGGTGAGCTCCTCTTGGAGCTCGAGGAAGTTCTCATTGGCTTTGAGATCGGGGTAATCCTCCGCGACTGCGAAGAGCTGTCGCAGAGCCCCGGTGAGGATGTTCTCCGACTGGGCCTGCTGTTCGGGCCCTTGGGCCGAGACCGCTCCGCTGCGGGCGGCGATGACGGCTTCGAGGGTCTCCTTTTCGTGGCTGGCGTAACCCTTGACCGTCTCGATCAGGTTGGGAATGAGGTCGTAACGCCGCTTGAGCTGCACGTCGATTTGCGCCCATGCGTTGTCGGTCCGATTATGCAATCGGACCAGGCCGTTGTACAGACCGATGACGAAGAGAACCAGTAGAACGATGATTCCGATGACGATCAACGCGATGATCAAGCGACTGCCTTCCTGTTCGGAGCCCTGGGCGGTTGTCGCCGCCGAGGTGCTCGCTGATGCGCGACCTGCGCGCAGATCGTCAGTCTAGGTCCCTCGATCGCTGCGCGCAGAGGATCCGCTGTGCGGGACCCCGACGCACAGTTCCTCGTAGGCGGCCAAGTAGCGGTCCGCGAGAGCCGACATCGAGAACTCGCCCGCCCTTCGCCGGCCGGCTCGAACGAACTCTTCCGATCGTTCTCTGTCGGTTGTCATCTCTTCGATCGCGGCCGCGAGCGCGCTCGGGTCGCCCGGGGGCACGAGCTCGGCACTTCGACCGTCCTGCGCGACCTGCATATAGCCGTCGATGGCGGACGCGACGACCGGCACCCGCGCTGCCATCGCCTCGATGAGCACGATGCCGAACGACTCACCGTGAAGAGAGGGAGCGCAGAACACCGACGCACCTTTCATACGGGCAACCTTCTCTGTTTCGCTGATCCGACCGAGCCAGTGAATTCGCCCGTCACCGGCCGACCGGTCGATCAGCTCGTCGGTCTGGGGTCCCTCGCCACCGACCCAGAGCTGATGGTCGGCGGGGAGCTTCGCCATCGCGTCGATGAGCACCTCGAGGCCTTTGCGAGGTTCGTGACGGCCGACGAAGAAGATGGTCGGCCGGTCGGCGGTGATCGGTTCGACCGAATCGAACAACCTGAGAGACACCGCATTGAAGACCCGCTCGTAAGTTCCGCCGAGCGTCGACTTAGCCATCGCTTCGGCATCGGCGGACACGGCGAAGTTCCGGTCGATGCGGCGCGCGATTCGGCGAACGAGCAGGCCGAGCATGTCGTACGCGCGACTCCCCCCGGCGGCGTGGTAAGTGCCCACGAGCGGTGCCGGCTTCAACACGATGGCGGTCATGGTCGGACCGGGCGCCATCGGTTCGTGCACGTGGAGGACATCGAACTGCTCGTCGCGCAGGGCGCGGAGCAGCCGGAGCTGAGCCGAGGGATCGGGGGCGATGGGCGCCATCGACCCGTTGGCGCCGGTCGGGATGCTGTTTCCGAGCGGTGTGACACCTGGGTCGGGTGGTGGTCCGTCGCACGGCCCGAGCACCCGCACCATGTGTCCACGACCACGTATGACGCGAGCCAGGTCGAGCACTTGACCCTGCACCCCGCCGGGCTGGGTCAGGCTGTATGGGCACACCATTCCGATACGCACAGCCTCACGCTACTGCCGCGCTGTTCACGCCCCGTGATATTGGTCGGGGCAATGTCACGGTTTACAGACCTCTGAAACCCGTGATGTTGGTCGGGGCAATGTCACGGGGGCAATGTCACGCCAAGGCAACTAGCTAGTCATCACGTCGTCGAGCAGTGAGTTGAACACCTCGGGCCGCTCGAGGTTGACGTAGTGACCGCAGCGCTCGACGAGGTGGAACGCCCGTGCGGGTCGGCGGGTCAGGTCCCGCAGTATGGCCGCTGGAGGTGTTCGATCGTGGTCGCCGCTTATACCTATGAGCGGCCGGTCCCAACGCTGAGCGAACGCTGTGCAGTCGCGTCGGTCGTGGAATGCACGGACGCCGTTGACGAGGTGCGAAGTGCCCTGGTCGGTTGCCCATCCGCGGGCGAGCTCGATCGTTGAACGAGGAGTGTTGGGCGCGAACAGAGACAGCCAGTATCGCTCCCAGGCGGCCTGCACTCCCTCGACTTCGAGTAGCCGAATAGCCTCGTCACGCAAATCGGGGTCTCGATTGACGCCGGCCTTCGCGCCGACGAGAACCAGCGCTGTGACCTGATCGGGCGCCGCTTCGGCGACGGCGAGAGCACAGGATCCGCCTACCGAGCAGCCGACGACGATGAGGTCGTCCGATCCGGCTTGTGCAAGGGCGGCGCTGGCCCATGCCTGGATCGAGTCTCCGGCACCGTAGAGGTCTGGTGCGACCGATTCGTACGGAAGCGCCTCGCGTGTTGCGTCCCACATGCGCCCGTCGAATGGCAGCGCATGGAGGAACAGGAACTTCACGCCACCGACGGTACTCGAGCGTTACCTTGCGTTACCTGGTACGGGCAGGTGTCGGTCCGTAGCGTTACCTGGTACGGGCAGGTGTCGGTCCGCTTCCCGCGGGGAGCTCGCGCGTGAAGTAGCGGCCGATTTGGATTCAGTCGGACCGATTCTGCGGCCGCGCTCTCATCGCGCTGTACGCAAACATCGCCACCAGCGTGACTAGCGCAACAGCTCCGAGAAACAACGCTTGCCCGACCGGTCCCCAGATGGCGCCGAGCACCCGTGCCGCGGCCCATCCGCCGAGGCCCGCAAGCAATAGCACCCAGGTCCGCGACCTCGTGCGCCGCGGACCCACGGAAGCACCGGACTCGTCCATCGGATTGAGACTACTGCCCGGCGATTGAGACGCATGACCTGGTTCGACCACATCCCGTCTGGGAGCACGCAGTGAGAAGACTGACCTGCGCTACTCCCCCGGTCTGGGAATACCGAGCGCTTCGTAGTCGCTGGGCCAGTTTGGCTGCATCAGATGCCACTGTTCGGGAGCGCGGCGGATCAACAGCTCGAGCTCCTTCGCGACATCTGCGGTCACCCGCGCCGCGTCCTTGCGGAACCCCTCGCGACGAGTGGTGTCGATGGGTGGCCTGGCGATGCCGTGGACGCCGCGACGAGTGAAGTAGACCGCGGTCGGCAGCAGCTGGACGCCGGCGCGCATCGCGACCATGGCCGGGCCGCCGGGCAGGGTCGTCGTCTCGCCGAAGAACTCGACCGGAATGCCATCGCCCACGATGTCACGGTCGCACAGCAGACAAACGACGTCGCCGTCACGGGCGGCGTTGAGCACCTGGTGACCGGCGTCGGGGCCGAGCGGAATGATGTTCATGCCCAGCGATCGGCGGAACTCGAGGAACCAGTCGAACAACTCGGGCGGTTCGAGTGGCTCGACGACAGCGGTCACCTGGTATTTCGGAACGAGAGCAAGCCAGAACGCGGCCCACTCCCACCCGCCGAGGTGCGGAAGCGCCAGCACGACGCCTTCGCCCCGGTCGTGAGCGGCCTCGAGATACTCGAAGCCCTCGTGGGTCATGCCGGCGTCGACCTCCCGAACCGACATGTCCGGTAGGCGAAAGCTGTCGACGTAGTAGCGGGCGTAGCTGTCGAAGGTCTCCTGGACCTTCCGCCGCATCGTCAACGGATGGAGCGTGTCGCCGTAGATGCGGCGCAGGTTGCGCTCGACCACCTTGCGCCGGCTGCGAGATGCCTGAAGTGCTCCGGCCGAGAGCCCCCGGCTGGCTGCCAGCGCGACGCGTCGCGGCATCCGCCGCGTCAGGGCTACCCCGAGTTTGTACGCCCCTGCACCGACCTCCATCGGTCGGCGAGGTCAGCGCTGGCGCGTGGCGCGCCGGGCGGCTATGCGGGTGCTGAGCGGCCCTCGGTCGGCGCGACGGGTGCGGCGTTGACGACGGCGGCTTGTGCGCACCGACGGCGGCCGATCCTGCGAGGCCTGCTTCCACACCTTCACGAACCTCTGTACCGCAGTGATTGCGGTGAGGATGAGCATCACCCACAGCACCCCGACGAGGATGTCGGAGAACAACAGCCCGAAGCCCAAGACTATGAACCGCTCTGCGCGTTCCATGATGCCGCCCTTGGCATCGAAGCCGAGCGACTCGGCTTTGGCCCGCTGATAGGAGATGAGCATCGCTAGCGCCATGATCGCTACCGGCAGCATCACCGTCTGATCGCTGCGTGTGTCGGCGAAATACCAAGCGACGCCACCGAACAACAGGGCGTCGGTAAACCGATCGGAGACCGAGTCGAAGAACGCGCCTCGCACCGAGGCGGTGCCCGAGGCTTTAGCGACAGCTCCGTCGAGAGCGTCGGGGATTCCGGTGAGGATCAGGAACAGTAGGCCTACATGGAGGTGGCCGAGACCGATCGCAACGGCGGCGACCGCCGACATGGCGATGCCGGTGATCGTGACGACATCGGCGCTGATACCCGTGCGTCGCAGGCTCGCTCCGATCGGGACGAGCGCACGATCAACCGTCGTACGCCAATTTCCGTCGAACATCTTGTGAGGGCCTCCAGAACCGGGAACCTGACCATGCTACCCGCTCCCCTGTCGCTGCCCGTGTCTCCCCTCTGCGACCGGCGCCCGTCTTCACAGCACGATTGCCACGATGTCGGCGATGAGGTGCGAAGAGCCCTGGTGGTTGTAGAGCGTGAACCCGGTGAGGGTGCCGCCATTGCTGATCGACACGAGCGACAGGTTCGGAATGGTCTGGCCTGCGCTGGCGTTGAGCGTCGATGCGTTCGGCCGATGCGGCAGATGCTTCGGGTAGAGCGTCGCGAACGTCTCGCTCGTCGGTTGGGTCGCAGTGACGTTGATGATCGCCCCCGACGGCACCTCGCCGATGATCGGAAGCAACATGCCCGCGTTGACCGAAACCGTGGCGCCGGCTCCGACGGGGACGCCGGAGGAGCGGGTGTCGAGTATCCGGTATGGGTGGAATGCGACGACCCGCCCGTCGGTGCTGGCACGGTTCGCGTCGTTCTCGTAGTAGCCGACGACGTCGGCGATCAGATCGACCGAACCGCTGTGGTTGTAGAGCCGAACAGCGCCTTTGTCCCCGAGCTTGACGGTGACGAGGTTCGGGCGGGTTTCACCTGCGACGAGGTTGAGGTTGCTGGCCACGGGTCGCTTCACGCCATCGGGGTAGACGGTCACGAAGGTCGAGTCGGTCGGGTTCGTAGCGGTGACGTTCATCACGACCGCTGTTGCCGAGGCGGGAACGGCCTGGGTGGTGCTCACGCCGAGTGTGATCTCGCCGTGCTTGCCAACCTTTGCCCGGGGGGCTCCCCGCCCCTCCCTGGTGTCGAGGATGCGGGTGGGTGGAGTGGGTCGCAGCCGTGCTCCGACGATGTCGCTGTCGTAGTCGGTGTAGTAGCCCGCAACGTCGACGAGCACGTGCGCCGGCGCCGACACGTACACCCGTGCACGACCCTTCGGCCCCACGGCCGTCACGACCTGGTTGGGCGCCACCTCGTGGGGTCCGAAGTTGTGCGAGGACGCCGTCGGAGGCTTCCAGCAGCACGGGTACACGACGGCGTAGCCCGGGGATCCGACTCCGACCACCGTCACGTTCAAGACGACGGCGTGCACCGCGTCGGCGGGTACACCTCCTCGTCCTGCCACCTGGAATGTCATCGCGGTCCCTTTGCCAAGCGGTGCAGCTGGGGCGCCGAGGCCGCTACGGGTGTCGACGATTCGCGTCGGCTCGAGTGGCACGAACTCGCCGCCGTTGGTCTCTTCGGTCTGCGCAGCCAGCGCGGGGGCGTTCAGCGGCGCGAGTAGTCCGACGAGCAGGGTCGCTGCGAGCAGGGAACGCTTGAGGATTCTCACCTATCTTGAATCGGCAATTCGAGCCCCTCACTTGAGTGATGCGAGTACCAACGGAGCAATCGTGCGGCTTCGCCGCCGATCGCGAACGGCGCTTGCGTTCTGCGCATGAGAGACCGCGGGGTGGGATGTTTCGACGGAGTCGAAACTCCAAGCTGCCCGCAGGGCAGCCACGAACTCGCAGCTAGTACCAGTCTTCTGGGTTCTCTTCGACGAACTGGGCGACGACGCTGCCGTCGACGCCGTCGACGAGCACGAGGCCACGTTGCTCGGGTAGATCGTCGTTGCTGTAGACGAGAACCCGCCACGTGGGGCGGCTACGCAGACCTCGCCATGCGAGAGCTGCCGAGGCATGGCCGACGGGGAATCCGACGGCTCCGGAGGCGGCCACCAGGGCGTCGCGCTCGTCGAAGGCGAGGTTCCAACCCGCCTGGAGGTGGTAGAGGCCCAAGAGCGCGAGGCCGATCGCGGCTGCGAGGAATCCGTTGTTCACGAGCACCGATTGGTCGTCGGATGCGAGCCAGAGCGCTGCGCATCCGGCAGCGATCAGCAGGTAGAGAATGCCCGGTATGCGGCGCCGGTTGTTGTTGGGAAAGAGATAGGGCCCTACGTAGCCGCTGGCGTCGAGATCGTCGGGGAGCGTGTCGCGCACGTCGTCGTCACCGTTGGGTTCGCCATCTCGCGCGGCTTGCTCCTCGACCACGGCCTCACGCTAACGCCCACCGCGGCCCGCACCTCCCCTTCTGGCTGCGACCAGATTCACATGCGCGACCACCTGCAGAAATTTCGGCCAGGGTCCAGTTCTGGCTGCGGCCAGATTCACATTCGCGACCACCTGCAGAAATTTCGGTCGATGTCAGGTGGGCCAGGCCGCGCGGAGGCGGTTCCAGGTATCGCCGAGGGACTCCGGGAGCACGCGCGCCTCGGCGACGGTGGTCATGAAGTTCGTGTCGCCACCCCAGCGCGGGACGCAATGGACGTGCAGATGGTCCGGCACACCGGCTCCGGCACCGGGCCCGAGATTCAGTCCGACGTTGACACCCTCCGGTCGGTAGACCGACTCGAGCACGCCGACACCCGTGCGCACCATGTCCCAGAGCTCGCGATGCTCCGCTTCGGTGAGTCCGTCGAGCTTGGGCACTGCCCTCATCGGCAGCACCATGAGATGGCCGCTGGTGTAGGGATAGGCGTTCAGGATCACGAAGCAGGCCTCGCCCCTGTGGACGATGAAGGTTTCCTGGTCGGGCAACCCCGACTGTTCAATGCCCTCGAAGAGCGACAGCCCCTCCGCGCGAGGGCGTCGATTGGCCTCGTCGGCGATGTAGGGCATGCGCCAGCCCGCCCATAGGTGGTCGAGGCCGCTCATACTCTCTCGGCGACCTCTTCCGCGAGCCGATCAGCGAAGTCGCCGAGCGGGACATCGCGCTCGACATCGGCTACACCCCGCTCGTTGACACCGACGGTGCGCGCTGCGACGTCGTCGTCACCGACCACCAGGACATACGGGATCTTGGCCACCTTCCCGTTGCGAACCCGCTTGCCGAGAGGTTCATCGCGCTCGAGGTCGACGCGCACTCCTCGGCTGCGAAGCTCCGCGGCGACCTCATCGGCGTAGTCGTCATGGGTATCGGCGACCGGCAGCACCCGCGCCTGTACTGGCGCCAGCCACGCAGGGAAGGCTCCGGCGAAGTGCTCGATCAGCACACCGAAGAACCGCTCCAGAGATCCCATCAGCGCCCGATGCACCATCACCGGCCGGTGGCGTTGACCGTCCGATCCGATGTAGGTCAGTCCGAACCGCTCCGGCAGGTTGAAGTCGAGCTGCAGCGTCGACAGCTGCCATGTCCGCCCGATCGCATCGCGGACGTCGATGTCGATCTTCGGACCATAGAACGCACCGTCGCCGTCATCGACCCCGTAGTCGAGACCGGCCACCTCGAGAGCACTCCGTAGCCCTTCGGTCGCCGCATCCCAGATCTCATCGCTGCCTACGGATTTCTCCAGGGGGCGGGTCGACAGGCGCGCTTCGAAGTCGTCGAAACCGAAGGCGCGCAGCACCGAGAGCACGAAGTCGAGCAGTGACGCGAGCTCGTCGGGGAGCATCTCTTCGGTGCAGAAGATGTGGCTGTCGTCCTGGGTGAAGCCCCGGCTTCTCAACAAGCCGTGGACGGCGCCCGACAGCTCGTACCGATACACGGTGCCCAACTCGAACAAGCGAATCGGCAGGTCGCGATAGGAGCGCTGTTGAGACCGATACACCATGACGTGGAACGGACAGTTCATCGGCTTCGGGTAGTAGGTTGCCCCGTCCATCTCCATCGGGGGGTACATGCCGTCGGCGTAGAAGTCGAGGTGACCGCTCGTCTCCCAGAGCACCGACTTGGCGATGTGTGGGCTGTAGACGAACTCGTAGCCGGCCTCGACATGACGGTCTCGGCTGTAGTCCTCCATGATTCGACGGATCGTGGCGCCCTTCGGGTGCCAAACCGCCAGGCCGGGGCCGAGCTCGTCGGGCCACGACACGAGATCGAGCTCGGCGCCCAGACGACGGTGGTCGCGCTTTTCGGCCTCGACAAGCCGCTCGAGATGTGCAGCAAGGTCCTTCTTGGAGGCCCAGGCTGTGCCGTAGACGCGCTGGAGCATCGGTCGCTTCTCGTCGCCGCGCCAGTAGGCGCCGGCGACGCTGCGCAGGGCAAAATGGCCGAGCCGGCCGGTCGAGGGAACGTGCGGACCACGACACATGTCGACGAACGAAGGTGAGTTCCGGTAGAAGCTGATGGCGTCGGTCGACCCGACCTCGCCGGCCATGTCGGCTGCCGCGTCGCGATCGGCAACGGTCTCGATGATCTCGCGCTTGAAGGGATGGTCGGACATCAAGTCCAGGGCAGCTTCGACATCGACTTCTGTGCGTTCGAACGGCTGGTCCTCGTCGACGATCTCGCGCATTCGTTGCGCGATGCGCTCGAGGTCTTCGTCGCCGAGCGTCGCGCCTTCGGCCAGCTCGAAGTCGTAGTAGAAGCCGTTTTCGATCGGAGGACCGATGGCGAAGGTCGAGCCCGGGTAGAGGTCGAGCACGGCCTGCGCGAGAACGTGTGCTGTCGAGTGCCGCAGAATCTCGAGCCCCTCATCACTGTCGGCGGCGATCACGGCGACCGAAGCTCCGTCGGGAAGCGGCTCGGCGAGGTCGACCTGCTCGCCGTCGACGGTGACCGCCAGCGCAGCCTTTGCCAGGCCGGGTCCGATGTCGGCGGCGAGGTCGGCACCCGTCGAGCCGGCGGGAAGCGACCGTGCTGATCCGTCGGGAAGGGTGATCTCGATGTTCGACATAGAGGGCCAGGTTACGAGACCCGAATGCCCGACCGGTGACGATTTCGGCGGTTCAAAGGTCAGGCCGCAGCCGAAAGCACCTCGCGACTCGAGCGCTCCTCGGTTTCGGCCGGCTTGGTGGCGTAGGTGTGAACGTAGGTCTGGCCGGAGAGTTGGGAAATCGCGAACATCAACTCGTCGGTGACGCTGCGGATGCCGACATGATCGTCGGGTCCGTTGGTGCGCGATGCAACATCGATCGGCCGACCGAAACGCACAGCGACCGGCCGAAAAGGCGTAGGGATCGGTTGGTCGGGTGGCTGCATCTCGCGGGTCCCGATGATCCCGACCGGCACGATCGGCGCGCCCGTGCGCAATGCCAGGCGCGCGGGGCCGGTCTTGCCCTTGTGAAGCAGGCCGTCACGACTGCGAGTGCCCTCGGGATAGATGCCGAACAGCTCACCCTTTTCGAGAACTCGAGCTGCTGTATCGAGGGCTGCCTGTGCGGCGTCGCCGCCACTGCGGTCGATGGGGATCATGCCGAGCGCAGGAAACAGCCTTCGGGTCTTCCAGTCGTCGAGATACTCGGCTTTGCCCACGTAGGTGATCCGCCGGTCGAGCACGTGAGGGAGCACGAACGAGTCGATGACCGACACGTGGTTGGGGCACATGATCGCAGGCCCCGTTGCCGGCAGGTGCTCCTTGCCTTCTACGTGGAACCGCCACAACGCGGAGAAGACGGGGGTGAGCATCGCCTTGGCAACACCCTGTATTCGTCCCTCGCGCGGTTCCATCGCCTCATCATGGCAGAAGATCAGTCACCGCGTGGACAGACGCCGAGCAGCGCCGAAGCCGCTCGAACCCCGTGTCCGGCCCGCGCTGCCGCATCGATCACCTCGATCGCCGCCGGTATGTCGAGGTCGTCGTCGAGCGCGGCGCGCGTCTCGGCGAGAGCCGCTGTGCCATCGCCGGCGCCGCACCATCGATCGGCCATTTCGGCGGCGTCGACGAGGCGCGCAGGGTGCCACTCCCAGTCCTCGCGGTAGTGCTGTGCGATCAGTGCGAGTCGGATCGCGGCGACCGAGTGCTCCCGTCGGAGGTCTCCGACGAACACGAGATTGCCCAGCGACTTGGACATCTTCTGTCCATCCAGATGCACCAGGCCTCGGTGGACCCAATGGCCGACCTCGACGCCATCGCCAGCCCTGGCCTGCGCGAGTGCGCATTCGTGATGTGGGGCCAGCAGATCTCGTCCGCCGCCGTGGACATGAACGAAGTCGCCCAATTCGCGTCGGGCGAGAGCGCTGCACTCGATGTGCCATCCGGGCCGACCGGCACCCCAGCGCGAATCCCACGCGGGCTCCGCGAGCCGCGACTGCTTCCAAAGGGCGAAGTCGAGTTCGCCCCGACGCGACGCGACCGCGTCGTCGCCCACCGATTCCGCCTCCTTCACGAGCCGTCCGAGCTCGGTGGCATCGAGCCCGCTCAGGGCGCCGAACGGACCGTAGCTCCGCTCGTAGGCGGCGACGTCGAACAGCACGGTGCCGTCGATCGAGTAACACAAACCGGCGTCGTCGAGCCTGGCGATGAACCCGCGGATGTCGGGAATCGCTCCGGTTGCGCGGGGCTCGCGCCAGACGTCTATGACCTCGAGCGCCTCCATGTCGGCGTCGAAGATGTGTAGCTGCTCGGTCGCCAGGTCGAGATAGTGAACGCCCAGCTCGGCCGCCCGGGTGAGGATGTCGTCGTCGACATCGGTGATGTTGCGCACACCGTCGACGTTGTGGCCCATGTCGACGAGCCGGCGCGCGAGAAGATCGAAGGTCAGATAGGTCGCCGCGTGGCCGAGGTGGGTCGCATCATAGGGCGTGAGACCGCACACGTACATGCGGACCGTCGTCGAGTCGTCTCGGTCGAGTTCGAGTGGCGCGACGGCACCCCGAGCCGTGTCGTAGAGCTGCACGACTACGCGGTCCCGACGGGACCTGTCTCAGACATCTATTCCGGTGAACTTGACGGCGGCTCGGGTCTTGTATCGCACGTTGAGCTGCAGTAGCACCGCAGTGAAGGCCTCGATCGCGGTCGCGTTGGAGAGATGGCCAGCGTCGAGGGCGCGGAGGCCTGGTATGCGATCGACGAGATCCATCGTTACGTCGGTTGCTTTGGGATGGTCGCTGCACACCAGCACGTCGGAGTCGACCGGCTCGGCGATGTTGGCCAACTCGTTGGCCGGTACGTGGTGCAGCCCCGCGGCAACGTAGGCGCTGCGCACCTCGGCCTGGACCGATGCTGCGACCGAGCCACGCGGCGGCACGAGTGGAAGGAACTCGTGGCCAACCTTTTGGAGCGCGTTCGACATGCAGATCACGACCTTGCCGCCGAGGTGCTCGGCAACCGAGGAGGCCGCGCCTGCGGCAGCGTCCCATGGGGTCGCGATGATTACAACCTCGGCTTCGGCCGCCTCGCCGTTGTCCCCGGCGTGAAGACGCAGATCGTGGTCGGGCCACCCTGACGCGATCTTGTCGCGGACCTCCATCGCTCGGTACTTGGAGCGCGAACCGATCGTGACATCGCAGTCGACCGACGCGAGGCGGGTGGCAAGGGCGCTTCCGGCGGGACCGGTGGCCCCCAACAATCCGATGTGCATCCCACGACCGTACCGCGCGCCGTCCCACCCGCCCGGACCGGGACGTCTAGAGTCGCGCGCTGACGAACCGAGAGGATGCAACGGTGGGATTGCTCGAAGGCAAGAAGGTTGTCGTGACCGGTGTCCTCACCGACTCATCGCTCGCGTTCGGGGTCGCCCGGCTGGCCCTCGACGAAGGCGCCCAGGTGGTGCTCACCGGCGCGGGGCGGGGGCTGCGATTGACCGCTCG
This sequence comes from Acidimicrobiales bacterium, assembly GCA_965216815.1. GTDB lineage: Bacteria > Actinomycetota > Acidimicrobiia > Acidimicrobiales > SHLQ01 > JADFOM01. The sequence continues at coordinate 3,335,264 of OZ244202.1, forward strand.
CACTGCTCGCAAGCTGTCCGCCGAAGTCGACGTGTTCGAGTTCGATGCCACCGATGCCGGCCATGTATCCGAGCTCACCGACGCGCTGCGAGGGTCGCTCGGCCGGGTCGACGGTGCTCTACACGCGATCGCCTTCGCACCCGAGAGCTGCCTGGGTGAGGACTTCATGGGTGCCGGCTACGAGGACGTGTCGGTCGCGATGGAGATCAGCGCGTTCAGCCTCAAAGCCCTCGCAGAGTCGGTCGTCCCACTCATGTCCGATGGTGGTTCGATCGTCGGGCTCGATTTCGACGCAAGCGTCGCCTGGCCGGCCTACAACTGGATGGGTGTGGCGAAGGCGGCCCTCGAGTCGACCAACCGCTATCTCGCACGCGCGCTCGGTCCTCGTGGGGTTCGCACCAATCTGGTCGCCGCCGGACCGATCAAGACGATGGCTGCCAAGTCGATCCCTGGGTTCGCCGAGTTCGAGGATGCATGGGCGCCTCGTGCTCCGCTGGGGTGGGATGTGAAGGACTCGACGGCGGTCGCGCAGGCGTGTGTAGCCCTCCTGTCGGACTGGTTCCCGGCGACGACAGGCGAGATCATCCACGTCGACGGAGGCTTCCACGCCGTCGGCGTCTGACTTCCGAACCCCGGACCCTCCCGACCCCGGACTTTTCTGAACCCTGCGGTGCCACATACCGCACCCGAAGGTTCAGAAATCCCGACCCTGGACTTTTCTGAACCTCAAAGCGCGCCCCAGCGTCGTCAAGGGTTCAGAAATCCCGAAAACTCGTCAGCAGTACTTGGCCACGGTGGGATAGGGGTTGACCGCGGCTCCGCCGCCGGGGTGGATCTCGAAGTGCAGGTGCGGCGTCGTGGCATTGCCCGTCGCACCGACGTAGCCGATGACCACTCCTGCCTGCACCGAACCGCCGTTGGCGTATCCACTGAGGTGCGTTCCGTAGTAGTAGTTGCCGTCGCTGCCCGACAGGTGAAACGACATGCCGCCGATGCTGTTGCCGCGGTGTGAGACCGTGCCCGAAACCGGTGCCACCACAGGCGTGCCCGAGGCGGCCATCATGTCGACGCCTTCGTGACGGCGCCCTCCCGAGCGTGGAGCTCCCCAGCTGTCGACGAAGCTCACTGGACCTTGAACCGGACAAATCCACGAGCCGGTTGCGATCGGCTCTGCCGGTGCCTCCGGCTCGGGCTCCTCGCCCTCATCGTCATCCTCGCCCGAACCATCGTCGTCGCTCTCGGACCCGTCCGAGCTGGGCTCAGTCGTCGTGGTCGGATCGTCAGCCTCGTCTTCGGCCGCTTCACGTGCCGCCTCTTCGGCCGCCCTGCGAGCCTCCTCGATCTCAGCCTCGATACGAGCCCGCTCTTCGGCCTCCAGGCGACCGAGAACCGTCTCGAGCTGCTCGCGTTCGGCGGAAAGAACCTCGAGCTCTTCGTCGATCTCCTCACGTGCCGCCGTCAGCTCGTCTAGCGCCCGCTCCTGCTCGGTTTGCTGTTCGACGAGCGCGTCGCCGACGGCATCGATCTGATCGTTGGTGAACCTGTACTCGTCGATCACATCACGGTTGTCGAGGCCGGCGAAGCGCGCAAGCGAAGCTGCGACTGTGTAGTCGTTGATTTCGTCGGTTTCGAATGCCTTGGCCGACAGCGTCTCACCGATGTAACGCTGAACCGCGAATTCCTTGAGCTCCTCGCGAAGCACCTCGAGCTCCTGCTCCGACAGCTCGAGGTCGGCCAAGAGTGAATCGATCGCGAGCTGTGTGCGTCCGATATCGGTCTCGGCGTCGGCGACCCGAGCTGCGGCCCGATCGGCCCGCTCCTGTGCTTCGTCCATCCGCTCGACGATGTCCTCGACGTCGGCGCGCGCCTGGTCGAGATCGCTCTGCGCCTGCGCCGGCAGTGTCGTGGCACCCAAGATGATCGCCGCGAAGGCGAGGCCCAACTTCCACACGGCGACACCCTAGACGCGCGACCCCATTGTTGCAGTTCGGTGACGGCCGAAATCTGGGCGTTTTCCATGGTTACGCGCGATCGGCGTCATCGCTTCGAACGATCCTCACCATACGCGCGATCAGTTGTGGGAACGGTCTGTCTCGTCGGCGATCTCACCCACCAGTTCCTCGACGACGTCTTCGAGGCTGAGTATCCCGACGGTGACCGAACTGCCCCCGATCACCACCCCGAGATGCTGACGGCTGTGTTTCAGACGCAACAAGACGTTTTCGAGAGAGTCGTCGACAGGTATGCGCGGCATGCGACGAATCGCCTCGAGCGGCACCGGCTCCGAGCGTGCCTCGAGGGGCAACAGCAACAGGTCCTTCGCGTGCACATATCCGATCACCTCGTCGACGCCCATCGAGCCGACAACCGGAAGTCTGGAGTGACCGGTTTCGACGATGACAGCCTCGACCTCCGCCAATGTCATGCGACGGTCGACGCTGGCGATGCGATCGCGAGGGACCATCACCGAACCCGCGCTCCGCTCGCCGAAATCGAGCGCACCCGCCAACAGAGCGTGTTCGAACTCGTCGATCTCTCCGACCGCCAACGACGACTCGAACATGACCGCGAACTCCGCCGCCGTGCGGGCGCGCGCGACCTCCGACGTGGGTTCGAACCCGAGCAACCGCACGATCGCACGACCCGCCGAGGTGAGCAGCCAGATCGCCGGCCTAAAAAACGTGAAGACGACCCGGTTGACCGGGGTCACCAACTTGGCCACACGCTCGGGGGTGGTGATCGCGACCGTCTTGGGCACCATCTCGCCGAGCACGATGTGGAGAAAGACCACGATGATCAAGGCGATGAAAAAGGCGAGGGTGTGCACGGCCCCGGAGGGAAGTCCGAACCACTCGTCGAGCGGCCCCTCGAGCAGACCCGCCACCGTAGATTCACCCACCCAGCCGAGCGCCAGCGACGCCATCGTCACCCCCAGCTGCGTACCGGCGAACTGATTGCCGAGATCGCCGAGCGCTTCGAGCGTCATCGCAGCTGCTCTCGAGCCCTGCGCTGCCTCGAGCTCGAGGCTCGAGGCTCGCGTGGCGACGAGGGCGAACTCCGATCCAACAAACCAGCCGTTGGCGAGGATCAAAACGAGAGCGAAGAGCAAAGCGGCCGCTGTCACGATCCCTGCTCCAGTGGAGCGGCAACCCGCACCGTCGCCACCCTGCGGCGATCCATCGCAACGACCTCGACGCGCCACCCGTCGTGGACGACGAGCTCGCCGGGGCTCGGGATGTGTCCCAGACGATCGAGGAGGAACCCGGCGATCGTCTCGTACTCACCGTCGGGGAGCTCGAAACCACAGGCATCGCGCACCTCGTCGCCGTGCAGCGAGCCGGACATGATCGTCGAACCCGGCTCCTCGACCCGTGTCAGCGCTGGTTCGATCGCATCGTGCTCGTCATCGATCTCGCCGACGATCTCCTCCAACAGGTCTTCGATGGTGACGATGCCTTCGAATCCGCCGTGCTCGTCGATGACGACGGCGAGATGCTCCCGCGTCCGCCTGAAGTCGCCGAAGAGCTCCTCGAGCTCTCGCGTCTCGGGCACGGCCATCGGCTCGGACATGATCGCCGACACCAACGTGTCTACACGCTCCTCGCCCTCGAGCGTGTAGATCGCCTTGACGTGCACGACACCGACGATGTCGTCGACGTCTTCTCCCGACACCGGGAACCGCGACTTCCCCGTTCTTCCCGATAGCTCGATGAGCTCGCGCACCGTCGCCGTGCTGTCGATTGCAATCACATCGGGTCGAGGCACGAGAACCTCGGCGACCCGTTTCTCGCCAAAGCGCATCGAACGGGTCAACAGGTCGACATCCTCGGGGTCGAGGCTGCCGATCTCGGCGGCCGACTCAATGAGACCCTCGAACTCGTCTCGGGTCGGGGTGTGATCGAGGTGGCCCGCAGGTTCCATGCCGAAGATTCGCACGATTCCGTTGGCGACCCCGTCGAGCGCCGCGATGATCGGCTTGGCGACGATCCCCCATATGTGCGCCGGCCGCGAGAAGAGCTCGGACACGCGGTTCGGGCTGCCGATGGAGATCGATTTGGGTACGAGCTCTCCGAGCACGACCTGCACCATGGTCGCTATCAGGAGTGCGAGGACGATGGCGACCCCGTGGCTCGTCCCCTCTCCGAAGACCGACTCGATCGGCCCTTCGAGAACGCTCGCGATCGTCGGCTCGGCGACGAAGCCGAGCAGGATCGACGTTGCCGTGATTCCGACCTGGGCACCGCTCAGATGGTACGAGAGCCGATCGAGCAGAGAACGCACCAACTGCGCAGAGCGACGCCCCTCATCGGCGCGCCTGTCGACATGGGCACGGTTGACAGTGACGAGGCTGAACTCGATCGCGACGAAGAGCGCGTTGGCTCCGATGAGCATCGCAACGGCGATGAACCCCAACGCGGTATTCACAACGCCTTCGCAAGCTTGGGCGGTCGGGTTGGAGCTGGCTGAGGCGTGCGGCTCACGACGGCGGCAATCGTAGACTGCCCGCCCGACCATTACGCTGACGGCCTCATGGCCGCGCCGACAAGCCGCCTCGACCGAGGCGACCACGACTACGAGCCGGTCGCGGTCGAGGCCAAGTACGAGCCGCCGCGCCACTCGATCGACCCCGATCGCGACCACCACTGGCTGCGGAGACTGTGGCCGCTTCTGATGGCGCGGCGCGGGCGTTTCGTCGTCGCCATGGCTGCAAGCCTCATCGGCCTGTGCGTTCAGGTCGCAGTACCCGCGGTCGTACGCAGCGCGATCGACGTCGGCATATCCGAGGGCATCGGACCCTACGTCGCCGTGCTGGCTGTGCTCGCAGTTGTGCGTTTCGTGTTGGCGTATCTGAGCCGATACCGGCTGTTCCAGGTGGCGCTCGGCGTCGAGAACGACCTGCGTACTCTCATCTACACCCACCTGACACGGCTGTCGTTCGAGTACTACGACCGCACGCAGTCCGGGCAGGTCATCTCGCGTGCGAACAGCGACATCCGTTCGATCCAGGTGTTGTTGTCGTTCGGGCCGCTCGTCATCACGTCGGGGCTCATGTTTCTCGTCGCGTTCGTGTTCATGCTCACGATCCACGTTCCGCTCACGTTGGTTGCGATCGCGCTGTTGCCGGGCGTGTACGTGTTCGGGCAGCGAATGCGCCATATCGTCTTCCCGCTGTCCTGGCTCAGCCAGGCACGTCAGGCCGAGGTCGCGACGATCGTCGACGAAAACCTCAACGGCGTACGGGTCGTGCGATCGTTCGCCGCCGAGCAGCGCGAGGTGACCCGACTCGAAGAGGCTGCCGAACGGCTCCGCTGGTCGCAGGTGGCAGCGGTCGATGCGAGGGCTCGCTTCAATCCGCTCATCGAGGCCCTGCCACGAATCGGGATGGCGCTGGTTCTGCTGTACGGCGGATGGCTGGCGATCGAGGGCGAGGTCACGATCGGCACCCTCGTCGCCTTCAACAGCTACGTCATCATGATGCAGGTGCCGTTTCGTCTGGTCGGCTTCATGGTCTTGCAATACGAGAGGGCGTCGGCGAGCGCACAGCGGATCTACGAGATCCTCGACGAGCCCTTGACAATCGTCGACGCACCCGATGCGATCGACTTCGAAGTCCCTCCCCGCCGCATCGAGTTCAGCGAGGCGACCTTCGGCTACAACGACAGCGACGACGTCCTGCGTGGGTTCGACCTGTCGATCGAGCCGGGCGAGACGGTCGCCATCGTCGGACGCACCGGTAGCGGCAAGTCGACGATCGCGCGCCTCATCCCTCGCTTCTACGACGTGACCGACGGCGCTGTGGGCCTCGACGGCATAGACGTCCGCGACGCCACGCTCCGCAGCATTCGCCATCACGTCGGGCTCATTCCCGACGAGGCGTTCCTCTTCTCGGCGTCGATCCACGACAACATCGCGTTCGGCCGACCGCACGCCACCCGAGAAGAAGTCGAGCGCGCCGCGCGAGACGCCAACGCCCACGAGTTCATCACCAAACTCGACGACGGCTACGACACCGTCACCGGAGAACGCGGGTTCACTTTGTCGGGTGGCCAACGTCAGCGCATCGCGATCGCTCGCACCATGCTCGAACGGCCATCGATCCTCGTGCTCGACGACGCTACGAGCGCCATCGATGTTCACGTCGAGGCCGAGATCCACCGGGCGCTGCACGATCAACTGAGCCAGACGACGACCGTGCTGATCGCGCATCGGCTCTCGACGATCGCGCTTGCCGACCGAGTGGTACTCGTGGTCGACGGACGCGTTGCCGCTGACGGCACGCACGAGGAGCTGCTCGCGACCGAGCCGCGCTACACAGCTGTGCTCGCCGACGAGGATGCCATGGATGACGCACCGACCGGAGGTCGGCGCTGATGGCGATGTTCACCGGCCCCGGTTCCTGGGGCGGCCAGACCAGCACTCAGGCCAACCAGGCGGCCGGTCTGCCCCACGCCGGCGTTCCGGGCGACCTCGGTCGCCGCATCGATGAGGTCCTCGAGAACGAGCCCGTACACGACCCACCGACGGCGGTCTTCACCCAGCGCGAACCCGACGCTGCGCCGTTCGGACTGCGGACATTCCTCCGGCCCCACGTCGGTGCGATGGCTGTCGCTTTCCTGCTCGTCGTCACCGAAACCGTGTCGCTTCAGGCGGGGCCGCTGCTCACCCAGATCGGTATCGACGAGGGCGTGCGCAAGTCGAACACCGACGTGTTGTTCGCAGTTGCCGCCGCCTACCTCATCGCAGTCGTGGTCGGGTCGTGCGTCACCTGGGCACGCATCCGGTTCACCGGCCATCTCGGCGAACGCCTGATGAAGTCGCTGCGCGTTCGCGTGTTCTCACACCTGCAACGGCTGTCGCTCGACTTCTTCACCGGGGGCAAGACCGGTGTGCTGATGACGCGTATGACCAGTGACATCGAGGCGCTGAGCATCCTGTTCCAGGAATCGCTCGTGAACGTGGCCGTGCAGGGCCTCACGCTCATCGTCATCACCGCGATCCTCTTCGCGATGAACGCGAAGCTAGCGCTGATCACCGTCGCGTTCATCGTTCCAGGCACGCTGGTGCTCACGTTGTGGTTCCGCTCTCGCGCTGAGGTCGGCTACAACCGCGTTCGCGATCGCATCGCCGACATCCTCGCCGACCTCCAGGAGAGCCTGGCCGGCATCCGTGTGATCGCGGCTCACAACCGTGGTCGACACAACACCATCCATCACACGAACGTCGTGGGCGAACACCTCGACGCCAACCTCTACACGAGCCGGGCCACGTCGATCTACGCGCCGGCGACCGAGGCGATCGGGATTCTCGGACGCGCCGTGTTGCTGTTCGTCGGCGCGGGCATGGTGCGCGATGGCAGCCTCGAGATCGGAGAACTGGCCGCGTTCGTGCTCTATCTCGCCCAGTTCTTCGCACCGATCCAAACCCTGGTGCAGCTCTACAACACCTACCGCCAGGGTCAGGCCGCCGTGCTCAAGCTCAACATGCTCCTGGCCACCGAACCATCGGTTCCCGAGGCGCCCGACGCAATCGTGCTCCCACCTCTCGAGGGCGCGATCGTCCTCGACGAGGTCACCTTCGGATACGACGCCGACACGCCGGTGCTGCACGGAGTGACGCTCGACATCGCAGCGGGCGAGACCATCGCCATCGTCGGGCCGACGGGGGCCGGGAAGTCGACGATCGCCAAGCTGATCGCCCGGTTCCACGACCCCGATGAAGGCCGTGTACTGCTCGATGGCATCGACGTCTCGACGGTGACCTTCGAGTCGCTGCGCACACAGCTCGGCGTCGTTCCCCAGGAGCCGTTCCTGTTCCACGGCACCATGCGCGACAACCTCGCCTTCGCCGACCCGTCCGCTACCGACGACGACATAGAGCGAGCTTGCGCCGCTGTGGGCCTCGACCGACTCGTCGACCGATTGCCCGACGGCCTCGACACCCCGGTGCACGAACGCGGATCGTCGCTGTCCGCCGGCGAACGCCAGCTCCTGGCGCTGGCACGCGCCTTCCTCGCCAAGCCGCGGGTGCTCCTACTCGACGAGGCCACTTCCAGCCTCGACCTCCAGTCTGAGTCGGCGATCGAGCATGCGCTCGACACACTGTCCGCGGGACGCACGGCCGTCATCATCGCCCACCGCCTCGCCACGGCGCAGCGAGCCGACCGCATCGCCGTCATCGAGGACGGACGCGTGACCGAGTTCGCGTCGCACGATGAGCTCGTAGCCTCGGGTGGGACCTATGCCGGTATGTACCGCACCTGGATCGAGCAGGGCGGAGCCCCGGTATGAGCCCAGTCGAGGTCGCGATCGTGGTCGCAGTCGTTGCGCTCGGCTCCGCAGTCCAGAGCGCTGCCGGCATCGGCGCCGGCACGATCGCGGCGCCGGTCGCCGCCGTGATCGACACCGACTTCCTTCCCGGTCCAATGCTGGTCATGGCGCTGGTCCTCACCTCTCTCATGGCGCGCCGCGAGCACGCTCATGCGGAGATGCACGACGTCGGTTGGGCTCTCGCCGGACGCCTACCCGGCGCGATCGTTGGGCTCGCGATCCTCATCGTGTTCGCAAAGGAGGACCTGCGGGTCTTCTTCGGCATCCTGATCGTTGCCGCTGTTCTCGTGAGCGTGGCGCCGGTAACGGTTGTGAAGAACCGACACAACCTGGTCCTCGCCGGCTTCGGGTCGGGATTGTCGGGCACCACGACGGGCATCGGTGGCCCCCCGATGGCACTGGTGCTCCAGCGTCAAGCCGGCCCGGAGGTCCGCGGGACGCTGTCGACGTTCTTCCTCATCGGGGTGGTGTTCTCGTTGACAGGCCTGGCGATAACCGGCTCGTTCCCCGCGAAGGATCTCGACCTGGCCGCGTTGCTCGTCGTGCCGACCATCGTCGGCTTTGTCGGCGGCGGTCGGTTTCGCCACGTCCTCGACCGAGGCTGGGTGCGCCCGACGCTCCTGTTGCTGGCCGCAGCCGGAGGCATCGGCCTGATCGTCAGAGGTCTTTGAGGTGGACCCGATAGCGGACCTGCGCCGAGTCAGCGTCCGGTTGGCCGATTCGACCCTCATCCTCGGACCTCTCAACCTCTTGATCCGCAGGGGTGAACACTGGGTCGTACTGGGACCCAACGGCTCGGGCAAGTCCACCCTGATGCAGCTGCTGTCTCTGTACCTGCACCCGTCGGCAGGTCACGTTGCGATCCTTGGCGAGGAGCTCGGGCGAACCGACGTGCGACGCTTGCGCGAGCGCATCGGGCTCGTGAGCTCCGCCATGGCCGATCAGCTTCGATCCGGTCTGGCGGCCCACGACGTCGTCGTGACCGCGAGGCACGGAGCGCTCGAGCCATGGTGGCACTCCTACAGCGAAGCCGACCACCGGCGCGCCGACGAGCTCCTCGCGCTCGTCGGCTGCGCGGACCACATCGATCAGCCTTTCGGAACGTTGTCGGAGGGTGAACGTCAGCGCACGCTCTTGGCGCGTGCGCTGATGCCCGACCCGGAGCTGCTGTTGTTGGACGAGCCGGCGGCCGGCCTCGATCTCGCCGGCAGGGAAGGCCTCGTCGACACGATCGCGACAATCATCGCCGACCCGTCGAGTCCTGCGGTGGTCCTGGTCACCCACCACGTCGAAGAGATCGCTCCGGGCTTCGATCGCCTGCTGCTGTTGCGCGAGGGCGGCGAAGTCGCGGCTGGCCCGCTCGACTCCACGCTGCGCTCCGACACTCTCTCCGCGACCTTCGACATCGACGTCGAGGTCGTGCACGACACCGGACGCTGGACCGCCCGAACTCGATCGCGCTGACCGGGTTCAGCCGAAGCCCTCGTAGAGCAGGAGGACGACGCCGTAGCCGACCTCGACCGACACCTTTGGGTTCAGGACCTCGTTGCTGACCCCGCGGGCGCGGTCCCAGCGCAGTGTCTCGTGGTCGAGCCGATAGGCGAGACCGCTCGTGGTGACACGTAGGGCGCTTCCACCCAGGGGGATGAGCGACACGGTCGTGCCGATGGGCAACGTGAGGTCGAGCCGTGAACGGACCACCCAGCCGAGCGCCTCATCGATGACCGCACGGACGGGCAACCCCCAATCGGCACCGATAGCGGCGACGACACCTAGCGCATGGTCGGCTCTGCCCGTGAGGCTCGCGACGATCACCAACTCGGTTACCGGAAGACCGCAGGCATGTGAGATGGCCGCCTCGAGGTCGGTCTGGTTCTTCTGGCGGGGCAGACGGAAGACCTCGACACCCATCTCGTGTGCATGGGAGAGCCCGTCGCTGGTGATCGAGTCGAGGTCGCCTATCAGCACATCGACCTCGATGCCATGGCACCGGGCCCTGTCGTAGCCGCTGTCGGCGGCGACGACGATCGGCTCGGCGAGCCGCTCGATCCACCGCAGCGCCGGCAGGTCGAGCGGAGGCCCGCTCGCGAAGACGATGGCTGTCGTCACACCGCACACACTACTCACCGCACTGCCACCTGCTTCACACCTCTGCAAACCGTAATATTGGTCGGGGCAACGTCACGGGTTTCATACCCCTGCAAACCGTAATGTTGGTCGGGGCAATGTCACGGGTAGCGATCGATCAACAAGCGCGACTGGTGATACTGGTGTCTTCGGTACCAAGGAGGAGCCGCAATTCGCTGACCGGGGTGACGAGAGTCGTTTCGGTGCGGGACTCCCCTGCTGCGATGACGCCAACTACAGCGCCCGAGCCATCGACGACCGGTCCACCGCTGTGGCCAGGAGGCACCTGGGCATCGACGACAAGCAGCTCGGTGCCGGACAGGCCATAGTCAGCGGCGCTGCCCCGAGCGGTAATGCGCGCCGGCGTCGCTGCCACCCTGCCCGAGCGCTCCACGCCGAGAAGCACGACTTCTGTGTCGAGAGCGGGGTCGCCTCCGGCGAGCCGTAGCCCACTCTCGGACACCGGATGATCGGGTCTCGCATAGGCAACATCGGCAAGGCCCGGGTCGGCTACCGCCGTTGCGGAGGCGAAGGATGCGTCACCCTGAATCTGCATCGAGTCACCGGGGCCGGCGACGTGCGCAGCGGTCACCACGCTCTGGTCTCCGAGCATGAATCCGGTTCCCGCCGTCGGTTCGCCACAGCGACCCGAAACGACCATGACTACCGACGCAAACGGAGGATCGTCAATTGCCGATGGTCCATCGATGGATATCGCCCGGCCGATGTCGACTTGGCTGTTTCCAGCGCCCGAGCTACGAGTCATCGCAACGACGACCAGAACGATCGACACGGCCGCCAGAACCACCTGCAGCGTTCGGACTCGCCGCCCAGGCCAGAACGCCCGCGCCGGCACCGCCTCGAGTCCGCTCGCCTTCCGCCGCACATAGCCAGTAGTACCAGTGGACGGGACGTCTCGGCGAAGCCGAAACTCCAAGCTGCCCGCAGGGCGGCCCCGAACTAGCAGCGAGGATTAGATCAGATCGAAGTCGAAGTCGAGCTCGTCGGCTTCGTACAGGCGGACGGCGGTACGAAGGCCTTCGCCTTCACCGCCGCACACCCAGCAGGTCGACTCCGCGGGTCCGCTCCATGCGACTTCGCACGGCATGCAGCGCAGCCGAACGGTGGGATGGGTTGTGCCGAGCATCGCCATGCCGATCCATCGGCACGAGCATTGTCGCCATGAGCGACCGCGGGCGCGACATGCTCAGTCCCCGAACCGGTCGACGTAGGGCGCGTACTCGTCGAGCGTTGCGAGCACACGGCCGCGACCGGCGTGAGGCACCCTCAGGACCACTTCGCTGACTCCGAGCGAGCGGTAGTAATCGAGCTTGCCTTCTGTGGGAAGTGTCCCGAACGGCACGATCTGGATGTCGTCGGGGTCGCGGCCGGCATTCTCGGCCACTTCACGCAGCTCGCCCACCGAGTCGGTGAGTCCAGCCCCGCCGATCGGTATCCAGCCGTCGGCGTACTCGACGATGGCCCCGAACAGCTTCGGCCCTGCGCCCCCGCCGATGAGGACGGGCGGTCGCGGTGTCTGGACGGGTTTGGGCCATGCCCAGCTCGGTGACAGCGATGCGTGCTCCCCTTCATACGACGCTTCTTCCTCGGTCCACAACGACTGCATGAGCAGCATGTAGTCCCGCACGATGGCGCGCCGTTCGCGGAACGAAACTCCGTGGTCCGCCATCTCCTCGCGGTTCCAGCCGTAGCCGATGCCGAACGTGAACCGGCCGCGACTCACGACATCGAGCGACGCGACGGTCTTCGCGAGGGCGATCGGATCGTGTTGAGCCACGAGCGCGATTCCGGTACCGACACGGATGCGTTCAGTTTGCGCAGCTACGGCCGCGAGCACGACATAGGGGTCGGGCGTTCGCGAGTATTCCTCGGCCAGCTCGTCATCACCGGTGGGCGCCGGTGTCTCGCGACTTGTCGGTATATGGGTGTGCTCGGGCACATAGAAGGACGCGAACCCTCGTGTGTCGGCTTCGACGCCGACGTCGACGGGGTCCATGCTGAGGTCAGTCCCGTGGATCGTGACGCCGATCTTCATCGTTCGCTCCGTCCATGGCGTAGCGGTGGTGGTGAGCCTATGCTCCCCTCGACCACGAACTGACGACCGGAGTCTCGATGTCGACCAAGTCAACCGAAGAGGTGCTCGCTCACCACCTCGAGGCACTCAAGAAGAACGACCTCGACGCGATCATCAGCGATTACGCGGAGGACGCGTCAATGATGTCGCCGATGGGCGTCGCGACAGGCCACGAGGGTTTGCGAGGTGTGTTCGGCGCCATCCCGGAGGGGTTCTGGGACGGGTTCGAGGTCACGACTCAAGAATGCGTCGGCGAGATCGCCTACATCGTGTGGAAGAGCTCGATGATGTCACTCGGTAGCGACACGCTGATCGTCCGCGACGGCAAGATCGTTGGCCAGACCGTCGTGATGAGCTAGGAAACTGCTGAACAATACATGCCGGCGTCACGACGACCATTCATCCCGCCACTCGGCGTCCTCACCTTCGCCATTACGCTCACGAGTAGTGGCGAAGGCTGCGTCCTTGCGTGGCGGGTGACTGGCCGCCGTGCCACTCACCGGCATTGCTCAGCAGCCTCCTAGGGGTCACCAGCGCAGTTCCTCGCAACCGGTATGTGACGCCGGTTCGACCTGGAGGGTCGCGTGGTCGATTCCCACTTCGCGCATCAGGTCGCGGGCTCGGTCGAGAACAGGATGCATGTCCGCATCGTCGGCCACCGTCAGGTGCGCCGACGCGCTTTCCATCGTGGTAGTGAGGCTCCATACGTGGAGGTCATGGACGTCGATTACTCCGTCGACCCCACGTAGGTCGGCGCCGAGTTCGGCGATGTCGATGTGCTTGGGTGCGGACTGCATGAGAACCCTGCACGCCCTTTGTCCCAGCCGGAACGCCCGGGGCAGGACCCACAATCCGATCGCAATGGCGATGGCCGGATCGGCCCAGCTCCAGCCGGCGAACCGCACGAGAAGTGCCGCGATGATGACCCCGACGCTGCCGACCGTGTCGGCGAGGACCTCGAGGTACGCGCCTTCCATGTTGAGGTTGGCATCGGCGCTACGGCGCAACACCAGGAAGGCCGAGATGTTGACGAGCAGTCCCACGATTGCGACCACCAGCATCGGTCCGGTCAGCACCTCGGCCTCGTCGAAGAGACGCCGTACCGCCTCGACGAGCACGTAGATCGCAACCCCGCCGAGCAGGACTGCGTTGAACAGCGCCGCGAGGATCTCCAGCCTGTAGAGGCCGAACGTATGTGGCGAATCGTCGGAGTCGTGATCGAAGCGCGCCGCGGCGTGTTGAGCTGCGAGCGCCATGCCGAGGCCAAGCGTGTCGGTGACCATGTGGAACGCGTCGGAGAGAAGCGTCAGCGAGTTCGTGATCATCCCGAAGACGATCTCGACGATGGCGAACCCGCCGACAAGGCAGAACGCCACGAGCAGCGACCGCCGGTCGGTCGCATCGGTTCTGTGTGAGTGAGCGTGGTGGTCGTGACCCACGCTCAGCAGCTCACCTCGATGGTTCCGGCGACGGTCTCGCCCTCGAGCTCTCCGCCGGCCAGGAACTGTCCCGACCCTGTGATCGTGGAATCCTCGAGCGTGAGGGTCAGCTCACCGGTGCGCGATTCCGAAGCCCACAGCACGTCGTAGGTCTGCGCGTCGTACACGCCTGCCGCCGCGAGGCCGGGAGTCGGTCCTTCCTCACCGAACTGGGTGACATCGAGCGAACCGTCGAACGCCGTCGCGGTGAACAGGATCTCCTGACCCGCAGCTACCTGAGGCTGAAGCGTGCAGGCGACACCGGACTCGAACACCTCACCGTTGTCGAGCGTGATGGTCGCGGTGCCCTCGCCGAAGACCTCGACATCCAGTTCATCGGGGTCGATCGGTTCGGCGGTCGTGTTCGGCGCGGCCTCGTCTTCCGCACCCGGCTCGGTGTCGGCGGAATCGGCCGTCTCTTCGGCTTCGGTATCGGCACCCCCAGCGGAGTCGTCATCGCCACACGCGACAGCCCCGAGAATCAGGGCACCGGTGATAACAAGAATCGATACGAGCTTCCGCATAGCCGCCTCCATACGATGGCCGGACACCTTCCTCTTCGGCGTACCGACCCCTCCATTTGAGCACAAAGAGAGTCGGATTCAGCGGCATGAACACGAGCTCGGACTCAGCCTGGCGCGATTGGTTCATGAGCCTGTAGACCGAAGCGATGGCAGATCCAGCTCCCGACCAGCGTCTGTCGTCGGTCGAAATGGCTCGCTTCGTGACCGACGGCTACATCCGCTTCGACTCACTCGTTCCCGACGACATCAACGAGCGCGGCGTCGAGGAGATGGCCCGTCTACAGGTCGAACGTTGGGAGCAAGGAGGTCTCACCCCGCCGACGACGGGCACTCCTCTCGACGAGTGCTACCCGCCGCCGTCGGCGATCGGCGAGTACCTCCGCCTCCCCCGCGTGCGCGGGATCATCGAGTCGCTGGTGGGACTCGACGCCGTCTACGACCATGACGCAATCCACCACATAGCGGCGGGATCGGAGTACATCCAGCCGCTGCACATCGACGCCATCACCGACAGCGACGATCCGACGTTCGACGTGCAGCTCTTCTGGTATCCGCGCGAGGTTCGCGCCGGAGAAGGTGGCACACGCTTCGTTCCCGGAAGTCACCTGCGTCGAGTGTGCGCGGCGGGCCTCGATCGATACCAACACATCGTCGGCGAAGAGCAGTTCGCAGGACCGGCGGGAACTTTGCTCGTCTTCCACCACGGCTTGTGGCATGCGGGCCAGCCCAACCCCGGCACCGACGACCGGTGGATGCACAAGACCCGTCTCAACCCCACCCGTCCCCAGGTCAGGCTCTGGAACACCGACGACCTCGACGCCGTGCACAACGACCCGACCGATCATGTCTTCGCCACGACTCAACCGGGCAGCGTCGCCCACACATTCCGGAAGATGCACCCCTGGCACGGCGTCAGCGAATACCGCCATGAGCAGACCCAGCGAGCGCTGCTGTGGCGGTACCTCACCGGCGACAACACCTACGACGTCGACCACTACCTCACCCGGCTCGAGCGACGGGCGTCGATCGCACCATGACCGAGCGCCAGCAGGTGTTGTATCTCTGGGCGGAGGGTTCCTCGCTCGACTCGTCGGTCATCGGGTGGGCGTTTCACGACGGCGCCGGAGGGAGCGGGACTCAGCTCCCCGACGAGGAGCCGCCCTACCCAAACGGCGTCGCGGCGATGGAGGACGGTTGGCGGCTCATCCAGTCGGCGCAGCTCGTCCCCCGCGCCGCCGACGACCGTCACCGCAACAGCTACCTCGACTACGAGTTCGTCCTCGAGCGGATCGTGGAGATCTGAGCCGCCTGGAGGGCTTTGATCGCACACTGCATTTCCTGTGATGTGACGAATGCCACTACGGTTTCGACGTTTCCGGGGGGCCACGTGACGAGCGTTCGACACTGATGCAGCAATGGCGGTGGATCCTGTGGCCTGCGGTGATCATCGCAGTGCAACAGATCTTCTTCGGTGCCCCCAAGGGAGCCGTGCTCGGCGGGGTCGTGCTCGGTCTCATCACGGCGCTGGTCACGTTGGGGATGTTCCTCGTCTACCGCGCCAACCGCGTTCTCAACTTCGCCGCAGGCGAGCTCGGCCTTCTGCCCGGCGTCTTCGCCGTCCTCATCATCATGGAGTCGGGCATCAATTGGTATCTCGGGTTCAGCGTCGGACTCATCGGATCAGTGCTGGTCGGCATCGCAGCCGAGTTCATCATCATGCGTCGCTTCTTCGACTCTCCACGCCTCGTCGTCACCGTCGCAACCATCGGCCTCGCTCAGTTGCTCGGCGTCGCGGCGATCTTCATGCCTGCGTGGTGGGACACCTCGGTGCAGTCCCAGCGGCTCGCACCGCCGTTCGATGCCGAGTTCA
Source organism: Acidimicrobiales bacterium (assembly GCA_965216815.1). Lineage (GTDB taxonomy): Bacteria > Actinomycetota > Acidimicrobiia > Acidimicrobiales > SHLQ01 > JADFOM01. The sequence continues at coordinate 3,351,685 of OZ244202.1, forward strand.
CACTCGGCAGCCGCGTGTTCAACGCGAACCACATTCTCGTTCTGGTGCTGGCCCCGCTTGCCATGGCGATCATCGGCGCGATCCTGCGCTACACGCGTGTCGGCATCGCCATTCGCGCATCGGCCGAGATCCCCACACGCGCCAACCTGCTCGGCATCCCGGTCAAAGCGCTCCAGAGTTTGGTATGGGGAATGGCGACCGCTCTGGCGTTCCTCGCCGTATTCCTGCGAGCGGGAGTCTTCGGCATACCCATCGGTGGCCAGCTCGGGCTGTTGTTGCTGTTGCGAGCCCTGGCCGCGTTGATGCTCGGCCGCATGGTGCATCTCCCAACCATGCTCGGCAGCGCCATCGCGCTCGGCGTCCTTCAAGAAGGGTTGCTGTGGAACGCCGAAGGTCCCGCCGCGGCCGAGGCACAGATGGCGGGGATAACCGGAATCGTGATCGTCGTTGCCCTGCTGACCCAGAACAGCCGTGGCATCCGCGAATCACTCGACACATCGAGCTGGCAGGCTGTCGGTGACTCATCGGCCATCGACCGCTTCTACTTGCGCATCCCCCTCGTTCGCTATCTCCGAACCGGCGCGTTGGTCGCCGTACTGGCCTTGGGTCTGTTCGCCCCGGGCTTGGACTTTCTCGGCACCGAGGACGTGCTGCGCATCTCCCACATGTTCATCACCGCGATCATCATCTTGTCGCTGGTAGTGCTCACCGGCTGGGCCGGACAGCTTTCGCTGGGACAGATGGCCTTCGCCGGAGTCGGAGCCGTCGTCGGGGCGATCCTCACCAACGACCACAACGTCGACCTCGTGCTCGCGGTCCTCATCGCGGGCGTCGTCGGCGCCGCCGTATCGCTGATCATCGGCGTACCTGCCCTTCGTCTCCGGGGCACGTACCTGGCAGTCACCAGCCTCGCATTCGTGTTCATCACATCGAGCTACTTGTTGAACCCGCGCTTTTTCGACTGGATACCCGACGGTCGAATCGAGCGGCTACCCATCCTCGGACGTGTCGAGTGGACCACCTCGACGGGCGTCTATTACGTGACGTTCGTCGCCTTGCTGATCGCACTCGCGTGCGTGCGAGGCGTGCGCAACTCACGCACTGGACGCGTGCTCATCGCTCTGCGCGACAACGAGGCCGGGGTCGAGGCCTACGGCGTCAGCCCCGTGCGAGCGAAGCTCACAGCGTTCGCGATCTCAGGCTTCCTCGCAGCTGCCGGCGGGGCTCTGCTCGTGCACCACCAGCAGTCGTTCAACGTCGGCGCGTACGACGCCAACTTCAGCATCGGCATATTCACCGCTGCCGTCGTCGGCGGCATGGGGTCGCTCTTCGGCGCCGTACTCGGTGTCGCCTACTGGTCGGGCACGTTCTTCTGGCTTCAGGGGACCTGGCGGCTGTTCGCCAGCGGCATCGGCATTCTGTTCGTGCTCATCGTCGCCCCCGCCGGGCTGGCCGGGTTGCTCCAGTCGTTGCGCGACCTCGTGTTGCGGCAGGTCTACGGCCAACCCGACGCGACGCCGATCGACTGGATCGAAGACGATACCGATGCTGGCGATCCCGAACACCACGATGGCCAGGACCCCGATGAGGTGCTGGCCCATCTCCGTGGCGACGACATTCCGGAGCCGGTCCAATGAGGAAGTGGCTGAACAACATCACAGGCGACGGACCGGTCTACGCGCTGTTGATCCTCTTCGGCCTCAACGCTGTCGACGAGCTCGACCGCACAGCTTTCGCGATCCTCGCTCCGGAGATCCGCGACGAGTTCAATCTCGGCTTCACGGGCCTGCTGACCTTCATCGCTTTCGTGCTCGCCATCGCCCTTGCTCTTCAGGTGCCGATCGCGGGCCTCGCCGACCGATACAACCGTGTTCGAATCGCGTTGGCCGGCGCGACGCTGTGGGCGATCTTCTCGTTCGCGACCGGTCTCGCTACCGGCATCCTGTTCCTCGGCGTCACCCGAGCGGGTTCGGGAATCGGCAAGGCTGTCAACGACCCAACCCACAACTCGCTGCTGGCCGACTGGTTCGACCCGGACCACCGGCCAAAGGTCTACAGCTTCCATCGCGCTGCGAACGCGGTCGGTGCGACGGTCGGGCCGATAGTCGCCGGCCTGCTCGCGTTCTCGTTCGGGTGGCGCGCACCCTTCCTCGTCTTCGCCATCCCGACACTCATAATCGTGTTCCTCGGCCTGCGGCTTCGCGAACCCGTGCGGGGAGCGCAGGAACGGCGAGCCGCCGGCGCCGACGAGGTCACCATCGAAACCGCCGAAGACCCACCGTCGTACGCCGAGGCGTGGCGGATGTGCTGGAAGATCGCATCGCTCCGGCGGATCTTCACCGCCATGCCGTTCCTCGCCGCGTCGCTCATCGGGTTCGGGTCGCTCGCCGCGCTGTTGTACGAGGAGGCATACGGCCTCGACGAGCGGGCGCGTGGTGTCGTTGCGGCGTCGACCGAACCTGGACAGCTCATCGGACTCGCCATCGGCGCTGTCGTCGCTACACGTCTCGGCCGGAGGGACCCGGGGCTGATCCTCAAGTTCCTCGCCGTCGTGTCTGTCGTGTGCGGTGTGCTCGCCGGGGTCTTCGCCGTCGTCCCCGTTTTGGGCGTCGCCATCGCTGCGAACATCCTGATCGCGTTGAGCCTCGCCATCGTCGGCCCGGGGATTCTCGCCTCGCTTTCGCTCGCTATACCGCCGCGGGCGCGCGCGATGGGGTTCTCGATGGCTTCGCTTTGGATCCTTCCCGGCCTGATCATGCTTCCGCTCATCGGGTGGATCGCCGATACATGGGGCATCCGGCAGGGCATGCTGATGATGGTGCCCGTGTTCACCGTCGGGGGTCTGGTGATCTCCTCGGTCAGCGGCGTGATAGGCGGCGACATCGACCAGGTGCGCACCGGCGCAAGGGCGCGTGCCGAGGTCATCAACGCGCGGCGAGAAGGTCGAGCCAAGCTGCTGCTCTGCCAGGACCTCCAGGTGGCCTATGGCAACGTGCAGGTCCTCCACGACGTCACGTTCGAGATCGACGAAGGCGAGGTCGTCGCGCTGCTCGGCACGAACGGCGCCGGTAAGTCGACTCTGCTGCGCGCTATCTCCGGCGTCGTTCAGGCGAACCGCGGAGCGGTGATATTCGACGGCCGAGACATCACCCACGCGCCTCCGAACGAGATCGCCGGCCATGGCGTGGTCATGATCCCTGGAGGCCATGGCGTGTTCGGCACCCTGACCGTCGGCGAGAACCTCGACGCCGCGGGTTGGCTACGCCACAGCGACCATGCGGGTCTCGCCGAGGGGCGAGCCAGAGTGCTCGACCTCTTCCCCGAGCTCGAGGCACGCCTCGGCCATCGAGCGGCGAACCTGTCGGGCGGACAACAACAGATGCTCGCGTTGGGCATGACCTACCTGATGCGGCCGCAGTTGCTGATGATCGACGAGTTGTCCCTCGGCCTCGCCCCCATCGTCGTGGAGCGACTGCTCGAGATGGTCCGCCAGATCGCGGCGACCGGGGTGAGCGTCGTTTTGGTCGAGCAGTCGGTCAACGTGGCTCTCGAGCTCGCCGAGACGGCCTATTTCATGGAGCGCGGTCGCATCCGGTTCAACGGGCCGACCGCGGAGCTCATGGAGCGACACGATCTTCTCCGGTCGGTCTTCCTCGGCGACCAGAGCCAACCCTCCGACGATGCCGCCGTCGTCACCGAGGCCACGGCGCACATCGACGAAGCGGTGGCCCTCCGCGTCAGCGGACTCGATCGCCATTTTGGTGGCGTGACCGCTGTCGACGACGTCAGCTTCGAAGTGCACGAGCACGAGATCGTCGGGTTCATCGGACCCAACGGGGCCGGCAAGACCACGTTGTTCGACCTGATCGGCGGCGCGTTGCCCGCCGACGGCGGGCGGGTGTGGCTCGGCGAACGGGAGATCACGCGCTTTCCAGCGAGCGCCCGCTCTCAGGCTGGTCTGGGCCGTTCGTTCCAGGACGCGCTGCTGTTCCCGTCGCTCTCGGTTGCCGAGACGATCGCCGTTTCGCTCGAACGGTGGACGAAGTGGGGTGATCCGGTCTCGGCCGCGCTCTTCCTGCCGATGGTGCACGACGCCGAACAGAAGATTGCCGAGCGTGTCGATGAGCTGATCGAGCTGATGAGCCTCGAGGTGTTCCGCGACAAACAGATCCGCGAATTGTCGACCGGCACACGCCGCATAGTCGACCTGGCGTGCGTCATCGCCCACCGACCGACCGTCGTGCTCCTCGACGAACCGTCGAGCGGCATCGCCCAGCGTGAGGTAGAAGCGCTCGCGCCTCTCCTGAAGCGAATGCGATCCGAGATGGGCGCGGCCCTGATGATCATCGAACACGACATGAATCTCCTGCGCGAGATCGCCGACCGCATCGTTGCGCTCGACCAGGGGGCTCTCGTCGTCGACGGCGCACCCGACGCGGTGCTCACCGACCCGAGGGTCATCGCCTCCTACCTCGGCACCGACGCGGCCGCGATCGAGCGATCGGGCAGTCGATGACTACCGAAGTTCTCCAACAGCCAGCAGAAAGGCACACCGATGGAACCGAGCAGCGGTAACGAGGAACAGAGCGACGGCATGCGCCAGATCAAGCGCTACGGACCCATCGGTCTCATCGCGTTGATCGCGATCATCGCCGGTGTGATCATCGCCACAAGCGGCGGCGATGACGATGACGGCGAGGTCGCGGTCGAAACCGACGACTCGGCGAACGAGACCACCGCCGGATCGGAATCCCCATCGTCCACCGAAGGGGGCGGCGAGGACGAGGCGGCGAGCGACGATGGAGATGGCGGTGACGACGAGGCGCCGATTACCGAGAACCCGCTGCCCGAAGGAGCGATGAGCTTCTCGGTCGCGGAAGAACTCGGGCTCGACATCGACTTCGGCGAACGCTGCGATCCCGAGACCGGGCGGGTGAAAACCCCGGCGTTCTTCAGGCCCGAGTGCTGGCAGCCGTTCGAGGGCGACAATGGCGCAGCGACCGACCGGGGCGTCACCGCTGACACGATCAAGATCGCGTGGTGGGTCTCCCAGGACAACGATCCGATCATGCAGTACATCACCGACGCGATCGTCAACGACGACACCAACGCCGACGACCTCGACACGATGCAGGGCCTGCTGAGCTACTACGAGACCTACTACGAGACCTACGGGCGCTCGGTCGAGATCGTCCAGGTAGTCGGGTCCGGCACGGTGGTCGACGAGGTTTCCGCACGCGCCGATGCTGTGAAGATCGCCGAGGAGATCGAGCCGTTCATGGTGTGGGGCGGGCCAGTGCTCACAAACGCGTTTGCCGACGAGCTGGCCGCGCGCGGGATCCCTTGCATCAGCTGTGGGCCCGGGCAGACCAACGAGTACTACATCGAGAATCACCCATACAGCTGGGCCATTTCGAAGGGACCCGAACAGCTCAACCTGCTCGTCGCCGAGTACCTGGGCAAGCGCTTGAACGGCGATCTGGCGATCCACGCAGGTGACGAGTCGATGCACGATCAGGAGCGCAAATTCGGGCGCATTTGGATCGAAGCATCCGAGGCTTCGGCGACGCTCAATCAGCAGTTCGAGGAGGCGATCGGCGAATTCGGGGTGGCGATCACAGAGTCGGTTTCGTTCGTTCTCGACCCGGCAACGATCCAGGAGTCGGCGGCGAACATCATCACCCGCCTCAAGGAGGCCGGGGTGACATCGGTGATCGTCAACGGCGACCCGACTTCGACTCGCGACTTCACGAAGGAGGCAACAGCGCAGAATTACTTCCCGGAATGGGTGGTGACCGGCTCCGCTTTGATCGACACAACCGCCTTCTCGCGCTCGTACGACCAGGAGCAGTGGTCGAACGCGTTTGGCGTTTCGAATCTCAGCGCCCGCGTCGTTCGCGAGAACGGAAGCGCTATGCAGACCTATATCTGGTTCAACGGCGAACGAGCGGCTGCCGACGACAACATAGGGGTGATCGATCCGCTTCCATCGACCTTCTACAGCGTGCTGACGGTTGTCGGGCCCGACCTGACGATCGAGAACTGGGCCGAGGCACGTTTCTCTCTCCCGCCATCGCCCTATGCCGTGACCGCGCCGCAGGTCTCTTGGGGCATCACCGGCATCTGGCCCGACGAGATGGAGCCCGACTACCGCGGGGTCGACGACATCGCCGAGATCTGGTGGGATCCGACAGCGGCAGGTCCCGACGAGATCGACGATCAAGGTGTCGGTATGTGGCGTTACGTCGACGGCGGGGCCCGGTACCTGCCCGGAGAGATCCCGGAAGGGCCACCGAAGGCATTCGTTGAGGAGGGATCGGTCGTGATCTACGACGAACGTCCACCCGAGGAGGCGGCACCCGACTACGAGCCGTTGCCGTCGACTCGAGGCGCAAGCTGACCGACGATGCCACTATCGACACTTGATGCATGGCGGTCGGTGACGGCCGCGGAGCAGGCGGCCTACGGTCGCGATGGGCACGCCTGCATCCGCGGCCTAGCGTCGGGCGAGGAGCTCGACGACTTCCGTCCCCTGCTGCGCGAGGTCGCCGAGTCGCAGCGGTTCGAGAACCGGCCGCTCGCCGAGCGCGACACCTACGGACGGGCGTTCCTACAGATGTTCAACCTCTGGCAGGCAGACCCGCGGGCGGCCGAGTTCGTTCTCGCCCCTCGATTTGCTCGCGTGGCCGCCGGGCTGATGGGAGTCGACGGCGTGCGGATCTACCACGACCAGGCGCTGTTCAAGGAGGCCGGAGGTGGGTACACGCCGTGGCACCAGGATCAGGGATATTGGCCACTCGACACGACCGACACGATCACGATGTGGATACCGCTCGTCGACGTTCCCGCAGCCGTCGGGTCGATGACGTTCGCCTCGGGTTCACACCTCGCCGGCGACGTGGCGGCGGGTGCGATCTCCGACGCATCTCATGCTGCGATCGATGCTCTTCTGGCGGAACGGGGTGTCGAGACGATGACCTACGGAGCGATGTCGGCAGGGGACGCGACGTTTCACGCCGGCTGGACCCTGCACAGCGCGGGCGACAATCCGACCGACGTCGATCGCGAGGTGATGACGATCATCTACGTCGCCGATGGAACCCGCATCACAGAACCGACCGACCAACAGAAGCTCGACCTCGTTTGGCTGGGAGGAAATCAACCAGGTGACCTCGTCGACTCGCCCCTCAACCCCCTCGTCTGGCCAGCCTGAAGATTTCTGAACCCTCCGGGTACATATATCGCACCGCACGGTTCAGAAAACCCCAACGTTTCGGGATTTCTGAACCCTCCGGGTACATATACCGCACCGCACGGTTCAGAAATCCTGTAACGCGGCGGAAAGTCGGGTTCGGTAGTCGGCGGCGCGGCGGAGCTTGATGTCCTCATAGCCGCGGACGAGGTCGGGCAGCCCCGCCAGCGCGACGGCGTCGTCGAGGTTGTCGGCGTCGAGCGATTCGAGCACCCGATCGACGGCCGCAACGTACTCCCCCGGCAATGCGCGCTCGAGGCGACGTACCTCGGTGTAGCCGAAGGGGTCCAGACGAGTTCCACGCAGCCGCTTCCCACGCGCGAGCGCACGGATCGCCGGCGCGGCCAGTACGTCGACACCGACCTTGTTCTTCATCCCCAGCGCCCTCAGCATCGGCGGGTGCAGCTTCCAGGCGATCCGATCGCCTTCACCCGCCACATCGTGTGCTGGGGCCATGCCGTCGTCGTCGAGCATCAGACGGGCAACCTCGTACTCGTCCTTGTACGCCACGAGCTTGAACAGGTTCGCTGCCACGGTCGTCGTGAGAGCGCTCGAACCGACGCCGACTGCGGTTTCTGCGAACGACACGCGCTCGACTACGTCGAGCCATTCGGCTGCGGTCGACTCATCGCCCCACTCGATCAGCTCATTGGCGAACAGCCCGAGCGCGTCGGCCTCGTCTCCCGACATCATCGCATCGATCCGATCCGCGATGGCTTCCGGAGGTTCAACAGGCGCCTCGGCTGAACGATCGCCGACCTGCGCGGCGACAGCGTCGGGTGCAGCAACCTGCACGCGCCCCCACGCAAAGGCGGTTCGATTCGCGTCTGTCGCCACGCCGTTGAGCCCGATCGCCTCGTCGATACGAGCAGGGTCGATGGGCAGCAGCCCAGCTTGAACCGCCATGCCGACGACGAAGAAGTTGGCCGTGGTCGAGCGTCCGAACAGCGCCTCTGTAATCGCCTGCGCGTCGGCCCAGTGCTGTGAGCCGGGCAGCGTCCGCTCGGCGATTCGCTCCACCAGCTCCTCGGGGCTGGGGGCGACGATGTCGTGATGTCCGATCATCGACCCGGTCGGCGTCTGGCTGGTCGAGCCGACGACGGCGGTGTGTTCTGGATCGGCCGTCAACATTCCGGACGGTGAGGCCGCCACGAGTTGATCGAACGCCAACAGCAGGTCGGCCTGAGCCCGCCCGAGCCGATTCGTGGCCGTAGGGCCAGTCTTCGACAGCCGCACATCGGAGACGACCGGACCCGCCTTCTGCGACAGGCCTGTCTGGTCGAGCCCGCGGACATCGAACCCGTCGAGCATGGCGGCGGTGCCGAGCACCTGTGCGACGGTCACTACTCCCGTGCCACCGACCCCGCAGATCCGCATTGCGAAGTCGTCGGTCGAAACCTGGTGCTCCGGTGCCGGAACCTGCGGGGGATCCGGAGCGCTCTGCGGGCCACTAGAGGCCGCGGAGGAATCGTCGGCCAAGGTGACCGTGACGAACGCCGGACAGTCGCCCTCGATGCACGAGTAGTCGTAGTTGCAGGTCGTCTGATCGATCGTCGTCTTGGTTCCGAAACGAGTCGCGAGCGGCTGCACCGAGAGACAGTTCGAGACCTCGCCGCAGTCGCCGCAGCCTTCACAGACGCGATGGTTGATCACGACGCGAGTGTTGGGGGTCTCGACCAGACCGCGCTTGCGGGCCCGGCGGTTCTCGGCCGCGCACGCTTGGTCGTGAATGAGCACCGTGACGCCGTCGACCCCGGCAAGCGTTTCGTGAGCCTCCTCGAGGCGCCCCCGGTCCCAGACATCGACTCCGTCGGGTAAGTCGATCGACCCGTATCGATCCGTGTCCTCAGCCGTTATCAGGACTCGGTTAACTCCCTGGGCCAGCAACACCCTCGCGATGTCCGGCACTTCCAGCCGGCCCTGCGGCAACTGTCCGCCCGTCATCGCTATCGCGCCGTTGTGCAGGAGCTTGTATGTGATGTTCACACCCGAGGCCACCGCGAACTGGATCGCCAGCTGAGCCGAGTGGAAGTAGGTGCCGTCGCCTACGTTCTGCACGAAGTGGTCACGCTCGATGAACTCGGACATGCCCACCCACTGCGCGCCCTCAGATCCCATGCAGGTCACGCCGACGATGTCGCCGACCCGATCGGGCTCCATCAACAAGGTCATCGTGTGGCAACCGATACCGGCACCGACGAGCGTGCCGTCGGGCGCGACCGTCGACCGGTTGTGCGGACAACCCGAGCAGTAGAACGGCGTGCGGTCCACCGTCAACGGTATGGGCTCACGCTGTTGCGGCGGAGGCGGGGCCAGCCGGCCGGCCAATTTCTCCGAGAGCAGCGTGCGAAGCACCGGCGCTATCGCGTCGGCGTCGAGTGCTCCATACTCAGCCACCAGACGGTTGCCCTCGGCATCGAGCTTCCCGATGACCGACGGCCGTTCGGCGAGATCATAAAGAGTGTCCTTGATCAGAGACTCGATCGTCGGTCGCTTCTCCTCGATGACGACGATGCGCTCGAGGCCGTCGGCGAATCGGCGGATCGTTCTCGGATCGAACGGAAAGGGCATCCCCATCTTGAGAAGGCGGATGCCGGCGTCACCGATCTCGCGTTCGGTCGGGAACCCGAGCCGAGCAAACGCCTCGCGCACCTCGCGGTAGGTGATGCCCGATGCAACCACACCGATCCAGGCATCGTCGGAGCCTGCGGTGACACGGTTGAGCTGGTTGTCGGACGCGTATCGCGTCGCAAGAGCGTTGCGTACCTCGACGATCTCCTGTTCGAGTTCGATCGTGTGCGGTGTCAGCAGACGTCCATCGGGGCTGTGTCGGTAGCGCTCACCATCAATGGTCGGTATCACCGGCTCGACACGGTCCGGGCGGAGGTCGACATCGGCGGTTGCGTCGGCGACGTCGGCGACGATCTTCAGAGCGACCCACAACCCGGTGGTTCGAGACAACGCGATCGCGTGGCGACCGAGATCGAGGGCCTCCGCGGGATCGCCGGGGTAGAGCATGGGCATGTGCATGTCGCCGACGACTCCAGCCGACGACGAGGGAACCGTGGAGCTCTTGGCAGAAGGATCGTCGCCGACGAGGGCGACCGCGCCGCCACGGGTCGAGGTGCCAGCGAACATCGCGTGGCGAAGCGCATCCGACGCCCTGTCAACGCCAGGTGCCTTGCCGTACCAGATCCCGACCACCCCGTCGTAGCGCACATCGGGTTGCAGCGACGCCAGCTGTGATCCCATGACCGCCGTGGCCGCCAATTCCTCGTTCAACCCCGGTCGGCAAACGATCTCGAGGTCGGGCGCGAGAGCCGCCGCAGCTGCTATCGCGCTGTCGTAGCCACCGAGCGGCGAACCCGGATAGCCGGTGACCAGTGCTGCGGTCGACCACCCGGCGCGCCGGTCGGCTCGGAGTTGATCGAGCGGCAGCCTGGCGAGCGCTTGGATGCCGGTGAGGAAGACCGAGCCCTGCTCGGCGAGATACCGGTCGGTCAGCTCGTAGGAATTAGCCGCTGCGATCGTGGACCTCCTGGTCGTTCCCGTCGACCAGCCGGTCGACGCATCGGTCCCCAGTATCGCAGGTGCCGCCCGAGTGGTCAGTCGGTCTTGGTCGCCGCCGCGAGCCGCTCGGACAGCGTGATCGCGGTGACGATACCCTCGGCCTGGAACGGCTCTTTGCCGTGGCTCACCGGCGTCGTGTCGACGTCGGTCGCCTGCGACCGCAGCGCTGCGACTGTGCACTCCTCTCGAGCGATGTGCGCAAACGGGTCGTAGGAGAACTCGCGCATCGCATTGAGGTGCGTGATCTTGTCGATCTCGTCGTCGGGCAGGTCCTGGAGGTACTTCCACGCGAGCTCGGGCGCGTCGGGCCACGTCGAGTCGCTGTGGGGGTAGTCGCACTCCCAGGTGATGTGGTCGAGGTTGAGGTGATGGCGTACCTCCATGCCGACCGCATCATCGATGAAGCACGTGATGATGTTCTCGTTGAAGACCTGGCTGGGCAGCTTGTCGCCGAAGTCCTGGTTCGTCCAACGATGATGGTGTTGATACGTGTAGTCGATCCGTTCGAGGAAATACGGGATCCAACCGATACCGCCCTCGCTCAGCGCGAACTTGAGCTTCGGGAACTTGCGGAAGATCGGCGACCACACGAGGTCGGCCGCACATTGCACGATGTTCATCGGCTGGAGGGTGATCATCGTGTCGATCGGGGCATCCATGGCGGTGATCACGGTCTGTGAAGACGACCCTATGTGCATGCAGACGACGGTGCCGACCTCCTCACATGCCCCCCAGAACGGGTCCCAATGATCGCTGTGCAACGAGGGCAGGCCGATCTTTTCGGGGTTTTCCGAGAAGGTGACCGCCCTGCATCCCTTCTCGCCGACGCGCCGAACCTCAGCGGCCATGGCGTCGGGATCCCACGGACAGGTGATCGCCAGCGGAATCATGCGACCCGGGTATGTGCCACACCACTCGTCGATGTGCCAGTCGTTGTATGCCCGCATCAGCTCGAGTGCGGTGTCCTTGTCGTCGAGCGTCATGAACAGCGTGCCGGCGAAGCCGGTGATGCTGGGGAAGTTGAGAGACCCGAGCACTCCGTTGACGTTCATGTCGCGGATGCGTTCGTGGATGTCGAAACAGCCCGGTCGCATCTCATCGAAACTGAGCGGGTCGAGCCCGTACTCTTCGGGTACGCGTCCGACCACCGCGTTGAGACCGACGGTCGGCAACGGCGATCCGTTGAAAACCCAGGCATCCATGCCGTTGTCGAGCTTGGTCATCTTCGGTGCAGCCTCTGCTGCCTTGCCCGAGAGCCGTCCCTCGAAGATGTGCGGTGGCTCGACGACGTGGTCGTCGACGCTCACCAGGATCATGTCCTCGAGTTGCAAGGTAGGCCCCCTTCTGGTGGCGATCGCCACCGACTCACGTGAGATCCAGACTTACACACCGGACACGACAGGCGCCACGACGATCGACCGCTCGGGGCCAGCTACCCGCGGTGCTCCTTGCGCCAGACGATTCGGAGTCCCGACCACACCTCGCTGATCGCGCACACCTTGTTGTCGACGAGATTGATCGGCAACGCGACCTCGCGCACGACGTCTTCGGTCATGTCGGTCGGCACCTTTGATGCCTTCTTCGGCCAGGCGATCCACACCGCGCCGTCAGGAAAGATCGCGTCGGCGGCGCTCGGCACGGCGGCCTCGAACACCGATCGCTCGGTGACGAACACAACCACGATATCCGCGGCGTCCGGGATGCCTTCGACGAATTTGACGTCGTCGGGAAGCTCGACCAACAGATCTCGGAACTCCTCGGGCTCGTCGTGGATAGCCACCGTGTGGCCGGGCTTGATTCCGAGCTTCTTGGGCAGCGGAGTACCCGAGTAGCCGGCGGGCACGAAGCGTCTCAGACCGCTGGCACTGTCGCCAGCGCATCGGCGATCGTAGCATCGGCCAGGTCGAGGTCGACGATCTCGCCGCCCAGATAGCTCTCGTACGCACCGAGATCGAGGTGGCCATGGCCGCAGAGAGCTGTGAGGATCGTCTTCGACTCACCTGCCTCTCGACACGCGACCGCCTCACGAACGGCAGCAGCCAACGCGTGGGTCGGCTCGGGAGCGGGCACGATTCCCTCGCTGCGCGCAAACTGCACTGCGGCGGCGAAACACTCGGTCTGAGGTATCGCCAATCCTTCGGCCAACCCGAGCTCGTAGATGTGCGACACGAGCGGTGACATGCCGTGATAACGCAGACCACCGGCATGGATCGGCTGGGGAATGAACTCGTGGCCGAGCGTGTGCATCTTCAACAGCGGGGTCATCTGGCCGGTGTCGCCGAAGTCGTACCGGTATTCGCCCTTTGTGAGCGTTGGACACGCTGCGGGTTCGACACAGCGGATCGTCGGGTTCATGTTGCCGGCCAGCTTCTCCCTCAGGAACGGGAAGGCAAGGCCACCGAAATTCGAGCCTCCCCCGGTGCAGCCGACGAGCAGGTCGGGGGTTTCGCCGACCTTCGCGAGCTGGAGCAGCGCCTCCTCGCCGATGATCGTCTGGTGCAGGAGAACGTGGTTGAGCACGCTTCCGAGCGCGTACCGCGTTTTGGGGTCGTCGACGGCCATCGCGACAGCTTCGGAGATGGCGATGCCGAGCGAGCCCGGATGGTCGGAGTCCTCGGCGAGAAGGTCGCGACCGAAGGGCGTGGCGTCGGAAGGGCTCGGGTGGACCGTAGCGCCCCAGATCTCCATCATCGTCTTGCGATACGGTTTCTGCCTGTAAGAGGCGGCGACCTGCCAAACCTCGCACTCGATGCTGTACTGGGCGGTGGCGAAGGCGAGCGCGCTACCCCACTGCCCGGCACCCGTTTCGGTCGTGAGTTTCGTGATGCCCTCGGCCTGGTTGTAGAACGCCTGGGGCACCGACGTGTTGGGCTTGTGCGACCCGGCTGGGCTGACACCCTCGTACTTGTAGAAGATCTTCGCCGGTGTATCGAGCGCAGCTTCCAGTCGACGAGCCCTGAACAGCGGACTCGGCCTCCACAGCCTCAAGACATCGAGCACACCGCCAGGGATGTCGATGTAAGAATCGCCCGACACTTCCTGTTCGATGAGCGCCATCGGAAACAGCGGCGCCAGATCGTCGGGCCCGGCCGGTTCGCGGGTGCCGGGGTGCAGCGGCGGCGGTGGCGGTTCGGGAAGGTCGGGGATGACGTTGTACCACTGCGTCGGCATCTCCGACTCGTCGAGCAGCACCTTGGTGTAGTTGTCGGCGGCCATGCGGCACTCTATGCCAATTCAGCGGTTTGGACCCGTTCTGCTCGTGACGAGGCTGACGACGTTGTCGGTGGGATCGAGCTGATACGGGTAATTGGGCGCAAAGGCCTCTCCGCGTACCTGCACGTCGACCTCGCCGATGAACCGATCGTCGATCGACACGGCTTCGCCGGGTGCCTCGTCCCCGAAAGTCGTGAGCAGAGCGTTGTCGTCGCCCGAGGATCGGAACACGTTGTGTTCGGAGCGGTACCGCGAGCCCTCGGTCGCCAGCACGGCGTAGTTACTCCAGCCGTCCATGTAGTTGTTGAAGCCGTGGATGTCGGAGACCTCCGAACTCGGGTACCTCCGACCCCCGTTTTCGAACCAGTTGTGGTGCAGGGTGACCCGTGCCCGCACTCCCGTATCGGAATTGGGGTTGACGAGGACCATCTTGTCGTGATCGTGGAAGTGAGACCACGAAATCGTCACGTCGGTCGAGCCGTCGGTGATGTCGATCAGACCGTCGGCCGAACTCGAAAGGTCGAGGTGGTCGAACCACGCCGTGTGGCTTCGAAGCACACGAATCGCATCGGGGTCGGCGCCGGTGATCGTGAGATTGCGCACGATCACGTTCTCGACCTCCTTCACGTCGAGCATGCCCGCGACCGTCACAGCCTGGCCGGCGCCATCGACCGTCGTATGCGATGCGATGTCGATCTGCCCATCGGGCACCTCGATTCGACCGGAGACTGCGAAGGTGACGAGCCGGTTGCCCGCTCCAGCACAATCGCGGAGGGTGCCGGGCCCCTGGTCGCCGAGGCTGGTGACGATGCAGGGCTCGGTGCCACCGGTCGCCGCCCTTCCGAACCCGACTGCTCGACCGGTTGCAGGTGGAGCCACGGTGCTCGGTGGGGGCACATTTGGCGGCGCAGTAGTCGGCACGACAGTGGTCGCCGGCGCAGTCACCGACGACCCGCTCGGGGGCGCAGGGTTCGTCGGAACGACGGTCGTAGTGGCGGGGATCGACGTGGTCGATGTCGCCGGCGCGGCAGACGTGGTCGTCGAACTCGAGCCCGTGGCGGCGGGCGCGACGCTCGTCGATGTCTCGTTCTCTACGGCGGCCGCTACCGACTGCGTGGTCGTCGACAACGCCCGTTCGGAAGGCCCGTCGTCGCCGGCTGCAACCACCGCGATGACCGCGCCAGCGATCGCCACGGCAAAGGCGACGGCCAGCAGTGCCTGGCTGCGGGTGCTCATCGATCGCATCTCGGCCGGGTCAGTCCGAGAAGCGACCGGTAGCCAGTAGGTGCTCGATGCGCTTCACACCCGCCTGCACCTGGAACCTGTACAGGGAGCCTCCCAGGCTGACTCGCCGCACACCCGCGGCGGCGACCTCGTCGAACGTCAACGACGAGCCGATGGGCACCAGCACGTTCACCGGCCCGCCTGCGTTGTCGGCGATCGTTCGGATCGTCTCGATGTCTCGGGTTCCGGGCGCGTAGAGACAGTGCGCTCCGACGTCGGCGAAGCCCTGGAGCCGTGCGAGGGTTTCGTCCATGCCGCCGTCGGCTCCGTAGAGGAGCACTTCGGTACGCCCGGTAATTACGAAAGGCCTGTCGAGAGCGCTCGCGGCCTCGACTGCCGCCTCGATGCGGGCCACCGCCAACGCCCTGTCGTAGATGCCGTCTTCGGGATCGCCCGACCAGTCTTCGATTCCCATCCCCGCAGCGCCGGTTGCCGCGAATTTCTCGACGGCGATAGCCATTTCCTCGGGCTCGTGGCCATACCCATTCTCCGCATCCACGTTCAGCGGCACGTCGGCAGCTGCCACCAGGGCGGCGGTGTGTTCGGCATGCTCGTCGAGCGAGACGTCACCGGCGGCGTCCTCGCGTCCGATCGACGCAGCATGCGCGCTGCTCGATGTTGCGATCGCTGCAACCCCAGCCTGGCTCGCCGCTTCGGCTGTCGCGGCGTCCCCTACGTTGACCAGCACAAACGTGCCGGTTTGGTGAAGCGTTGCGAATCGCTCGCCCAGCTCGGCGTGCCTAGCGCTCTCGTCGGCCATCTCTTCGGTCTAGCGCAGCCAAGCCGATCAGCCGAGTCGGGTGCGGCAGTCGGGGATTGCGCCGACCGCTATCCGTCCACCACAGGTGAAGCCGATCTGCTCATACCCACTGCCGATCGGGGCGATCGAATACAACAGATCGCACGCTGTGTTGTCGCCACCCTGACAGTCGTCGCCGAGGGTCCGTAGTCCCGCGCCCGCCGGGTCCGCGAACCCGGTGACGAGGTTCACCTCGCCGTCGACCGAACACGAGGTCGCGGTCGACGGTTCGCGGCCGGCACATTCGATCGCCAGGTCGAAGTACTCGGATCCCTCCACCGCGTGGCGAGCCAGCAGGTCACAGACACGGGCGTCGCCTGCCTCGCACTCGTCGTACATATCGTCGAGCCTGTCGTCGTCGCCGTACCTCTCCGGTCCCTGCTCGCCCATCACGATGGCGAAGTTCTCCTCGGAGAGGCATTCGGACATCGCCGCCGGCCAGACATCGGCGTCACCGGTGTCATTGAGACCGGCGAGAAGCCGCGCCGGGTCGTTGCTGTCGTCGAGCACAGCTCCTATCAGGCATCGGCCTTCGTCCATCGAAATGCGCATGTCGCCGGGGAAGGAAGCCGCAAGGCCGGTGACAACGGATCCGACGAGGCCCTCCACGTCGTCGAGTCGAGGCACACAATCGAGCAGCGCCCGGAAGAACGGCACAGCAGCTTGTTGATCCTCCGTATCCACAAGCCCCGCGATATCGACCTCCTTGCCGATCAGGCAGCGCTTCTGGTCGGATGTGAGCTCGGCCTCGATGTCCCACTCGGTCGAGAGCGCGCGGTCTTGCTCGATCACGTTGATCAGCGACCGTGTGCGAGCGAAAGCGTCTTCGTCGTCGTACTCGCCACCACAGGAAGCAACAATCAACGCGAGCGACAAGAGCAGGACGATGATGGTCCATGGGGACCGGAGTCGCGTTGGTGCTTCGACCATGCATTCCTGTCGACCGATCACCCCGCGACCTTGACCCCAGTGCAGACCAAGCGCAAGGCGAGCGCGGCCGAAGCGGGGTGGCGTCGAGGGACTAGCCTGCGGCCGGCAGATCCGGCATGAGAGAGGTAACGATGACCGACGAGGCAAAGAGGGTGCTCATCGCCGGTGCGACCGGTTACCTCGGCAAGTTCACCGTTCGGGCCTTCAAAGACCGTGGCTACTGGGTGCGGGCGCTCACACGCGACGAAGAACGTCTCCGCGAGCCGGGGCCTTTCACCGCCCCTGGCATCGATGCCGACGACGTCGACGAGGTGTTCGTCGGAGAACTCACCGACCCGACGACGCTCGATGGCCTCATGGACGGCATCGACATTGTGTTCTCTTCGGTCGGCATCTCACGCCAGCGCGACGGGCTGACCTTCGAGCAGGTCGACTACGCATGCAACCACACCCTGATCGAGATGGCCGTCGATGTCGGCGTTGAGCGGTTCGTCTATGTGTCGATGCAGGGTGCTGAGAAGCCGGAACTCGCCGACCTGGCCATCACCGACGCACACGAGAGAGTTGTCGAGGAGTTGAAGGCCTCGGGAATCGAGTACCGGATCGTCCGACCGTGTGGGTACTTCTCCGACATGGGAGCTCTGCTGTCCATGGCAAAACGGGGGCGCGTCCTCCTGGTGGGCGACGGGTCGAACCGGATGAGCCCGATTCACGGCCGCGACCTAGCGGGCATTTGCGTAGACGCTGCCGAAGGTGACGAGATCGAGATCGAGGCCGGGGGACCGGAGATCATGACCCAGCGCGAGGCTGCAGAGCTTGCGTTCGATGTGCTCGGCAAGGAACCGAAGATCACCGTCGTGCCGATGCGGCTGGCCAGAGGACTCGTGAAGGGGATCGGCCTGTTGTCGACACAGTTCGGCGACCTGGCCGAGTTCATCGTGGTCGCCGGCGAAATCGACGGCGTCGGCCCGCCGCTCGGTACGACGACGCTGCGCGAGTACTTCGAGCGTCTCGCCGCCGACGACCCCAACGCCTGAGCACGACCATACAGTCGGTTGAATGGGCGCAGGATCAGCTCCTTGGGCCCAAGCCAGGCCAGGGTTGGCGAGTCGGGGGTGGCTCGTCGTCTACCTCTCAGAAGCTGGGGTCACTGGGCGGCGGCCCTGGCGGCAGCTGCGGCAGCGAGTGCCGAGCGGGTGTCGATCTGGAGCTTCTGGTAGGAGTGCACGAGGTGGGTCTTGACCGTCGAGACGCTGACGTAGAGCTTCTCGGCGATCTGCGGGTTGCTCAGGCCATGGCCGACGAGCTCCACGACGCGTTGCTCCGCCGGTGTGAGCGAGTCCCAGCCGGTAAGGGGCCGGTGCTAATTGGAGTCGACTCGTCGGGCGAGTTCGATGGCTTCGGTCAGGTCGAGTTCACGGCCGGCGTGGTAGTTGTCGAGATCGATGCGTTCGTGGAGTTCCTCGAGATGCTCGTCGAGGGATGGCCCGTGCCAGTGGCTGCCGGCCGCGTCGGCGAACGCGTCGGCGGCGCCGAGGATGCGGGCGGCTTCCGGACTTCTCGGCGAAGCCGCGTCCAGCGCAATCGCGAAAGCTTGGAGGCTCGACGCAAGGGCGATTCGATAGCCGACGCTGCTGGTCAGCGTCACCGCAATCGCTGCTCGATCAACCGCAGTCGACGGTTCTCCGTCGGCGATGGCGACCATCGCCTGGAGGATGGCCAGTGTGGCTCGGGTGTCGGTCAGCTCGGCACCTTGAACGACGTCCGCGACCTCGGCCATTCGCTGACGGGCCGAGTCGGTGTCGCCGAGGTAGAGGTCCATGTCGGCAGCTTGGAGCGTGCAGAAGGCCCAGTGATCCAACAGGCCGCGATCGGTTCCCACGAACGCATCGCGGGCTGTGTCGTAGTCACCCTGCAGTGTCGCGACCACCGCGGTCGCGAGCGGGCGCGCCTCGGCGTACCAGCCATCAAGAGATCGTTCAGCGATCGCGGTCGAGATCATGGTGGCGAGCTCCGCGTCGCGATAGCTCCACGCGATGTAGGCAGCCGAAATACACGGGATGGGCAGTCCCTTCGCGACGAGGGGGTCGACGTATTCCCTCGCGGTGGCTAGGTCTCCGTCGCCGGAGGCCACGACTGCACGGACCAGATCGAACACCCACCAGTTCCCGGTCGGTTGGCCATGCGCGTCGAGCCACTCGATGATCGGTCGCACCTGGTCGATCTTGGCGAGGGAGGCCAACGCGAAGGCATCGAACGCCAGCGCGGAGACCGCGCCGAGCTCGTCGCCGGCTTCGCGGCTGGCAGCCCCCGCTCGGCGAAGGTCATCAAGCGCGGCGACGTTTCCCCCGAAGATGGACAGCACCGCGGTGGCCTGTTCGACTCGGGCCCGTGCGGCCGCATCGACATCGGGGAGTCTGCCCAGCGCTTCGTGGGCCGGGCCAAGCCAGTCGATGACTCCGCCCGCCACCACGATCAGTGAGATCGCAGCGAGGAACTCGACCCACTCTGCGGTTCCCGGTCCGAACTCGCTGGTGGCACGGGCGATGAGACGTCGGGCCTCACCGAAACTGCCGGTCTCGGTCCACCGGATCGACATCGGCTGGGCCAGGAGATGTGCCTGATCGGGTCGGCGCCGCCAGGCCCAGTCCATTGCTGCGGCCAGGTCGGAGTGCTCCGCCATGAGTGATTCGACGTCGGCGCCTGCTGAAGGGTCGCGAGGGAAGCCCCAGCCGGTGGTGCGCCTGATCGCCCATTCGAGGTGACGGTCTCGTGTGTCGGCCAACTCGTCCGCCTCGGTGGCACGATCCGCCGCGTAAGCGCGGATCGTCTCCAGCATCGAGTATCGGCCCCCCAGATGTTGCACGAGGCTCTTGTCGACCAGGCGGGTGATGCCATCGAGCGTCGCGATGGGTGACTGGCCCGGCTCTGTCCCGACCATCTCCGCCGCCTGGAGGGTGAACGGAGCCCGAAAGACACACAGCCGGCGCAACAGCAGGCGGTCCGAGTCATCGAGAAGGTCGTAGCTCCACTGAACCGACGCCAACAACGTCCGCTGCCGCTCCAGCACACCGCGAGTCCCGCTGGTCAGCACCGCGAAGCGGTCGTCGAGACGATCGGCAAGATCGGCGACCGACATCGACCGCACCCGGGCTGCGGCGAGCTCGAGGGCAAGAGGAATGCCGTCTAGTCGTCGACAAATCCGGGCTACCGCCGGCGCCACCTCGTCATCGAGCTCGAATTCACCGGTAGAGCGGGCGTGATCGACGAACAGCACCACGCTGCTACAGGCTTCGATGGTCTCGGCGCTGGTGTCGGCCTCGGATGGGACATCGAGCGAAGGGATTCGCCATGTCACCTCGCCGGATACCCCCAATGGCTCACGCGATGTCGCCAACAGCCGCCCCTTCCCCGCTGACACCACCGCCGACGCCAACTCGGCGACGGCATCGAGAAGGTGCTCGCAGTTGTCCACCACCACGAGCACGGCGTGTTCGGCGAGGTAGCCAATCAGCTGGTCGATCGGCGCCTTTTCTGTCGCTTCGATCTGACCCAGCGCCTCGAGGGTCCGTGGCACGACGTCAGAGGGATCCGAAACCGCCGTGAGCTCGACCCACACGGCCCGCCCGCCGGGGCCGCCGTCGGCGGCCTGTGCGACTGCGTGAGCCATTCGGGTCTTGCCCGACCCGCCCGCACCCGTGATCGTCAGGACGGCGGAAGTCTCGAGGAGTCCGATGAGCTCGTCGAGTTCGGCATCGCGACCCACAAGCCTTGTCGGGTAGTGGGGTAGCCCCGAGCCGGCGCCCAGGCGAATCGGCCCGAGGTCGGCGAGGTCTGGGTGTTCCATGCGGTAAAGGGTTTCGGAGCCTTCGAACCCCTTCAGGTCTGCGCTGCCGACCTCCTTGAGGTGTGCACCAGCCGGGAGTAGATCGCCCGCCACGGCGAAAGTCGCTTGTGACACCAGGATCTCGCCGCCTCGGCACAGGTCGCGGATTCGCGCGGCCCGAATGATCCCCGCACCGCCGTAGGTCGATTCATCCACCAGCTCCGCCAACCCGGTGTGCACCCCGATTCGAACGCGACAATCCGCGTCCCCGAAACTCCTCTGGATGGCGAGCGCCGCCGAGAGCGCCCGGTCAGGTCGTTCGAACGCCGCCACCGCCGAGTCGCCCTCGCCCTGCTCCACCGGCATGGATCCGCCGTGGTCGCCAACCGCCGACGCAATCACCCCCGAGACCTGCTTCATCAGCTCGCTGGCCCGATCGGCATCGCTTCGCCACAGCTCGGTCGACGCCTCGACGTCGGTCAACAAGAACGTGACCAGTCCCACTGGCAATCCCACGCCCTCAGCCTGCCCCATGGAGTCGCTGTCCGCACTACCGGTCGCGGCGGTCACGCCCGGACCTCGACCGGCGACAGAGAGAACAAGCGCCGAAGTCGGCGACGCGGTTCACCATTGATCGCGCACCGTGGTCCGATTTCACCCATCGTGTTGACTCCCGATGTCGCCTCAGTCTTCGACCACAGCATCGAGGCTAAACCGAGATGGGACATCAACCGCGCGGACGAATCCGACGCGCCAGCGTCCCTCAACCGGATGGATGAGGGGCGCTAGCGTGCTGAAACGGATGATTCGGGCTGAGCGAGAAACTCTGTGAGTGAGAGTTGCAAAGCAACCAGGCACCGCGGATCGGCGTGCGACGTTTCGGCGAAGCCGAAACTCGGTTAATGAACGAAGCGAACGACGTGGGCACTGACGGACTCGAACCGCCGACCCTCTCGGTGTAAACGAGATGCTCTAGCCAACTGAGCTAAGCGCCCGGGCGGGTCAGCGTAGCGGGACCGGATCGGCTCAGGACGACGGAAGCCTGGGGAGCAGCTGTGACATCGAGCGGGCGACCTCGCTGTGCATCGGCGGAAGGGCGTCGGGGCTGAACCATCCCACCTCGTCTATCTCTGCGGTCGTCGAGGCGACCTCGTCGACGGCGACGTGTGCCGGAAGAGGCTCAACAAAGCGAAAGCTGACACGCCGGTACTTCCATTCGACATCACTTATCGGGTCACCGAGCGGCGCGAACTCGAAGCCGATCTCCTCGCGGACTTCGCGGATGATCGTCTCGTCGGGGCTCTCGCCTCGATTGACGAGACCGCCGGGCAGCCCCCAGCCATCGCGGTAGCTGTGCGACACCATGAGCACTCGGCCATCTCGGTGGAACAGACACGATGCGCCGAGCGTGAACGACGGCTTGACGAGCCTCACGACCCATTGCCGCACGGTGTCGGGCACGATTCGCACGAGCCGGAAGAACAGCTTCTCGTAGCGGCGTGGCATCAGGTCCAGCCGCGACGAGCTGCGATCAGCTCGTCGAGTAGCTCGGTCGACCCCGCAGCCATCACCGTTCGCCTCGCTTCGTGGTCGACGACGACGAGATCACGTCCGAACGCGTCGGCCATGGCAGCGCCGGCCTCGGTGCAGATGAGCAGCGCGCCGAGGTAGTCCCATGGCCCGTGGCCATCTCGGTCACACGACACGTATCCGTCGAGACCGCCGGACGCCACGTGGCACAGCTCGACAGCAGCTGCGCCGAAGGCTCGATACTGCCATGCGCCCAGCTCGACTGGCGCGTGGCCGTTCAGAGTTATGACCGCTCGCTCCAGGGGTTCGGGGTCGGGACAGCCGAACGGTTCGCCGTCGCGCTTTGCTCCGTGGTCTCGAACGGCGCTCCAGCGAGTATCGGTCGGCAGCTCCACGACCAACGATGCCTGAGGTCCATGCCGATCGAGAGCGCACATCGACACCGCGCTTGCCGGCAGTCGACGGGACGCGTTCGTCGAGCCGTCGAGCGGGTCGATCACCACGACGAGATGTCCTGCGCCGGTGTGTGTGAGTGCCGATTCCTCGCTGACGACATCGACACCTGCTTCGCTCAGCACGGCGAGCGCAGCCGCATCGGCGACCAGGTCGCTGCGGTACTGCGAGGCCTTCTCGGTACCCGCCAGACCCCAGTCGTCGAGCCCGTCGAGCGCGGCCACGACAGCATCGGCGGTACGGTCGAGCAGCTCGCTCACCTCGATCGGCGTCATGGAGCCGCCTGTCTACCAGTACCTTTCGGCGATGTCATCAACGACCGCTATCGTGGGTGTTGAAAGCGAGCTGGGGATGGACCACAGGTGGCCGTAATCGATGTTGCCGGCTTCATAGCCGACCTCAAAGACCATGCCGTCGACCATGGTTTCCACGTGCACGACGAGCGCCATTTCGTTGAAACATACTCTATGCGTCAGGCGTTCGAAGTCGATCTTCATCCCGAGGATGCATGCGGCGGTCCGCTCGACCTCCACCTGGCCCTAGAGCTCGATCCACGCTCGATGCTCGCGTTCGAAGACGAGTTGATGACGCTCGGCGACGAACAGGAACCGAGCCAGACCTACGTGGCCCCGCTGCTCTTCACCTGGGCGCTGCCCCCACTCCCTCAGGGGCCCGATCTGTTGGTGCTGGCCACCGAACTCGCCGGAATCGGTGGCCCCGATCTGCCCCTCGAGGTGTCGGCCGTCGATTCATACGGCGCTGTCACCGACGAGCCCGTGCGCACGCTCACGCTCGTCGCTCGGGTCGAGATCGCTCTATCGACCATCTTTCTGGGCCAGGAATCGCTGTGCGACATCCTCGACCGCTGCCGCGACGTCTCCGAGTTCCTCATCGATCGGGCTCCGGCCTGGCTAGGCGAGTCCTGACGCACCGAAGGCTTGTCGCCGACGGTCCTGGCGTGAGAGGCTGAGGGCAATGCAAATATCTCGAAAGCCTCGGAATCGTCGGTTCGCGCTCGTCGGGTTGGTCGCGTTGCTCGGTCTCATCGCGGCGGCCTGTCAGGTGGGCGTGTCGGCGCACACCATCACCGTCGTCGACGCCCAAGAGGAGGCGTGGTACTCCAACGGCGACGAGCCCTACATCGCCGTCATCAAGTGGCGAGTCATCCCTGGCACCGCTGGATCCGCGGCGACCGAGTTCATCGGCAACCTCCAGGAAATCGACGACCACATGTACGACGGCGACACGGCGCCGATCCCTCCTGCCATGGGAGCTGTGAGCTTCGACAATGTGCAGCCATCCTCGCTGTCGGCTCTCCTCAACGACGGCACCGTGCCCGAACTGGTGGGCACCGTCGTCATCGGCATGGAATCCGACCTCACCAGCTGGGGAACAATCAACAACATGATGGAGGATGTCGAGTCGGCGCTGCTGACCGAGCTCCAGGACGAAATCGAGCCGCTACCGATAGCGAGCCTCCTCGACCCCCAGGTCATCGGTCAGGCCCTCAGCGACGCCGCAGCCGACGTCGAGGCCGCCGTTACCCCGAGCGTGCTCGACGCGATACTGATCTGGCTCGGCTCACTAGGCGATCCCGACGATCTCATCGGGATCGGGTTCACCGTGTGGACACCAGCGGTCGGTGCACTCGGACAGCTGGTCGAAGCAAACCTCGACGCTGCCCTCCCGGCAGGTGCGGTCGGCGGTGTCTGGTGGAACACGCAGGACCCGAAAAACGAGACGCTTCGGCTCTCGGGTGACGGCGCCACCTACGACATCTCGATCACGGCCACGATCTCCTGACGCCCTGACGTCTCGGGCCCGCTATCGTCGCAGCGGGCCTGTAGCTCAGTGGTCAGAGCATGCGACTCATAATCGCCTGGTCGCGGGTTCGATCCCCGCCAGGCCCACGGGACCTCGGCTTGCGCCGAGTTCCTTGGAGTTTCGGCTCCGCCGAAACATCCCGCCCTTCAAGCCACATGGGTGTCACCTATCCGCTGAGCCCCCTGACGCCGTTGGGCCGACTGACACCCAATGGATTCCGCCGCGGTCGAGAGCGCGGGTACTGTCGGAGCAGGAACCCGACGGGAAACGAACGTGGCCGACGACACGGCGGAACAACCACTTGTTGGCCGCAGCACCGAAATTGCGGCGCTCCACCGCTCGATCCTGCGCGCGCAGGGAGGCGAGCCTTCCGTCGTGTTGCTGCGCGGCGAAGCCGGCATCGGCAAGACCGCTCTGGCACGCTCCGCACGCGACGATGCGCGCCGGCTCGGTTACACCGTCGTCGGCGGACGCTGCAGCCGACGCCTGCGCGGCCCATTGCTTCCGCTCATCGATTCGGTGCTCGAAATCGCGCGGCGGCGCCTCGAGGCCGACACCCAGCTCACGACCCACGTCGAGCTGCTCCAACGCATCGCCGAGGCAGACACCGAGGCGCTGAAGATCGCCGAGTCGAACGTCGAGGCTCGCGTCGCCCAAGCCATGTCCTCAGGGCTGATTCTCGAGAGCTACGCGCAGCCGGTGCTGTTGTTCATCGACGACATCCAGTGGTCCGACGACTTGACGATCGGATTCCTCGGCCACCTCATCGCTCGCATCAGCGACGATCTGGAATGGCGATCGCCCAACCTGATGATCGTTCTCACCCAGCGGGAGGGCGACGAATCCGAGTACCCGGCCGAGGTCTTCACGATCGTACGAGACCCGATTACTTCGATCATCGACCTCGGTGGCCTCGATCGGCGCGACACCGGCATTCTCGCCGAGCGGCTCGCCGGGGGAAGCCTTTCGGGGAGGGTGCGCGACGAGATTCATCGGGTTACGCGCGGCAACCCGTTGTTCGTGACGACGATCATCGGTGGCCGCGAGGCGAGCGAGCTGACCGACGAAAACGCATTCTCGGGACATCCGATACTCCCGAAGAGCATCGAGCTCGACATCGAGAACCGCCTCGCAACGATCGGCGAGCGCAACACCGACCTGATCGAAACCATCGCCTGCCTCGAGCATCACTTCACGCGCGATCACCTGCTCGGCATCGGCAAGTTCGGTGAGGACGAAATCGACGCACAGCTCGACGCACTCTGTGAGGCCGACGTGCTCACGCACCGGCGCCGCGAGTTCGAGTTCGCCCATGAGCTGTTCCGCGACGCGTTGCAGGCCTCCATTCCGCCCAACCGACTCGAGCGGATCCACCTGTCGATCTTCCATTCGATCCGCGACCGCGAGCACGAAGCCGAACGCCGCTCGCATCACCTCGAGTATGCGGCGCCGCGCCTCGACCCCTCCGAGCTGGTTCACTACGCCATGGAGTCAGCTCGGCTCCACGCCAACCGCGGCGACTGGGTGAGCGCCGCCCGTTTCGCCGAGCTGGCAATGGGTGCGGCAAACGATGCCGAGGCTGCCGATCGAGTCGAGATCGCCACGCTCGCTGGCATCGCTCGCAGTAACACGGGCGATACCGAGGATGCGTCGCGTTACCTTCTCGACGCCCTCGAAGCCCACGTCGAAATCGACCCATCGACCGAGTTGCGAATCCTGGCCACGGTCATCAACATCGCGGCTCGCGAGCACTCGAGGATCGCGCCCGAACACGTCGACCGGGCCCGAGAGCTCGTCGACGACCTCTATCTCGTCGACCCCGAGCTCGCGTGCGAAGCCGACGCGACGATCGCTCAGGCGCTCTGGAACGTTGGTCAGGTCGAAAGGCCCGCAAGCGTTGGTCCACTGTTCGCAGAGGCCCAGGAAATGGCCGACCGAGCGATCACGCGAGCTCGCGAAATGGGAGCGCACGCAGCGATGGGCTACGCGACCACCACGCTCGTGGCAGCGAACTGGTGGCGCATGGATCTCATAGGCGCAGCCGACGTCAACTCGGCGACCTTCGAAACCCTCGACGAAGCTGGTGCCGATCCCCACCATCGCGTCGGAGTGCTGCGCACGCTCGCCCTGATGAAGAGCTGGTTCGGCGAGCTCGACGAGGCACAGCGCCTGGTCGAGCACGGCCTCGAAGTTACCCGCAGGCACGACCTTGTCTGGCACGAGGGGTTCCTACTCGCGGTTCTGGCCGGGGTGACGGCCGCACAAGGTCACATCAGCGAAGCGCTCGAACAGGTGAGGCGCTCGGTCGCACTCGACGAGCGCCGGAACCCGTTCAGCCACGCGTTCTCCCGCCCGCTGTATGCCTCGCTCACGGCTCTCAGCGGCAGTCGCGACGAGGTCGCCGAAGCGCTCAGCGGCCGCAATCGCCTGCTCGGCAACGCTCCGCTCCCCCGTCTCGTGCGGTGCACCACGATGGCCCTGGCCGGTGACACGGAGGGGGCGACGAGGGAGGCGGTCGACGTCGTCGAGACGACCGATGAGATGGAGCTGCACAACGTCACTTGCGGGCCGACGCTCGCCGAGTTGGTGCGTGTCAGCGAGCTGGTCGACGACCCCCGACCCGCTCAGGCGGCGCTCGAACCACTCGTCAGACTCGAAGAGGCGGGCATGTTGTACTGCCCCGGCGCCCTCGCCACAACGGCCCGACTGCACGCGGCGGCGCTTCGTGCGACCGGGCAGGAATCGTGGATCGAGGAGATGGAGCGGGCTCTCGATCAGGCCATCGATCTCGGTGTGCGGGTCGACGTGGCGCGCGCAGCGCTGGCGCTGCTCGAAGTCCCTTCGCTCACGGAGCGTTCATCCGACGAGCTGCACGAACGGTTCGAATCCGCGGTCGCACAAGGCACGATCACGGCGCTCGATGGCTGGTCGGCACCGGCCACGACCCGCGACCCCGGCCCGAAGGACCGTGTCGCCGTCGAGACCGTCGTGATGTTTCTCGACGTGTTCGACTCGACCCGACTCACCGCCGAGCTCGGCGACTCCGCCTATCTCGAGCGCCAACGACAGGCGCTCGGCAACGCCCGGCGGGCGATCGTCGACCAGGGTGGTCGGGTGGTGCTGGGCCTGAACGCCGGCGATGGGCTGCTCGCCACGTTTCCGAGCGCGTTCTCGGCGGCGAGAGCGTCGGCCGGCGTGCATCGAGCTGCCGGCGAGGCAGGTCTCCAGTTTCGAGTGGGCATGCACCTCGGCGAGGTCATCGCCGAATCGGGCAACGTGTTCGGCCACAACGTGAACCTCACGGCGCGGGTTTGCGATGCCGCCGAGCCGGGCAAGACCGTCATGACTCAGGCCATGGCCCAGAGGTTGCGCTCCACGGGCGACGCGGCTTTGCGCGACATCGGCACGGTCGAGATGAAGGGACTGGACAAACCTCACGAACTCGCCGAACTGGTCAAGATCGGGCAAGACTGAGGGCAAGCCGAATCACGGCTGCTACACCGGAGGTAACGATGGTCTACATACTTCCCGCCGACGAGCTGCCTTCGCAGCTCTCCTATCCCGGCCAACTCGAGGGCCTGAGCGTCTATTTCAGCCGCGCCGATGCCGGCGACGAACTGATCGACAGGCTGCGCGAATTCCAAGAGCAGCTCCACGACGGTGGGGCCGCCGAGCTGTTCGGACGGCAGTTCGGCGAACAGTGGTCGCACTACAACGAGGACGTGTTGCGGCGCGACGGCGAAGACCACATGTTCGAGTTCGATCCCGAATCGGGCGATGCGCTCCACGACGTGCTCGAACAGGCGATCATTCATGCCGTCGACAGCGCCCTCGCCGATCCACAGTCGGTCAAGGGCCTTCAGTTTCTGTGGAACATCGACGCGTCAGCGACGACGATCGGTTTCGCGACCGTCGTCGGACCCGACACCGTCGTGCTCACGCTGCGGACTCCGGTGCCGGTCGGACAGGATCCGCCACGGCCGCCGTCGGAACCGGGCGAGACGATCGGGGGCGTCACCTTCCACGAGTGGGACCTGCCAGGGGCTGAATCCGCCGACTAGCGCCGCGGATTCGCGCCTGGTTGCTCCGGGGGTGGGGCTCGAACCCACGACCCACTGATTAACAGTCAGTTGCTCTGCCAGCTGAGCTACCCCGGATCGTCCGACGCAGGATACCGCGGCGTGCCCGGGACAAGGTTGGAATCCGGAGCGGAATGGCCATCATCCGTCGAGGTAGCCGCGGAGGCGGTCGGACCGCTGTGGATGCCGCAGCTTGGCGATCGTCTTGGACTCGATCTGACGTATCCGTTCACGGGTGACGCCGAACTCCCTGCCGACCTCCTCGAGCGTACGGGGCCGTCCGTCGTCGAGACCGAAACGAAGGCGCACCACCTCCTGTTCGCGCTCGGACAAGTCGTCGAGGACCTCGATGACCGCCTTGCCGAGAAGCCGCCTCGCCGCTGCATCGGCCGGCCCTTCGGCTCTGTCGTCCTCGATGAAATCTCCGAGGAACGAGTCCTCCTCGTCACCGACCGGGGAGTCGAGAGACAGCGGATCTTGTCCGATTCGGAGCAGCTCCTCGACCCGTTCCTCGGGCAGGTCGCACCGGTCGGCGAGCTCCGCGATCGTTGGATCGCGTTTGAGCTCCATCACCATCTGCCGCTGGGTTCTGGTGACGCGATTCATCGACTCGACCATGTGCACCGGGATCCTGATCGTGCGTGACTGATCCGCGATAGACCGGATGATCGCCTGGCGAATCCACCAGGTCGCATACGTCGAGAACTTGAAGCCCCTCGTGTGGTCGAACTTCTCGACCGCTCGCATGAGACCGAGGTTGCCCTCCTGCACCAGATCGAGCAGCCCCATGCCGCGACCAACGTGGCGCTTCGCGATCGATACCACCAGGCGTAGGTTGGCCTGCGTCAGCTCGCCGTGGGCTCGTTGGCCATCGCGAATGAGCCGCCGGCATCTGCGCAGTTCACCCCGATCGACCGAGTCGAGCCGACCCTCCTCGGCGAGTCGTTCGAGCATGGCCCGTGCCTCGACGCCGGCCTGGATTCGCTTCGCCAGCGCTACCTCACCCTCCGCGGTGAGCAGCGGAACGCGGCCGATCTCGCGCAGATACATCCGCACCGGGTCGGCGGTCGACGATTCGATCGGTCCGGTGGTGACACGGCGGCGGCGTCTGCGAGCCGGTTCGTCGTCGCCCAGCGCATCGAGCTCGGACAACAGAGCCGTCACACGCTCGACCGCCTCATCGTGGTCGAGTTGAGACTCACCGGAAGCGCCGGCGTCACCCTCGTTCGAATCGTCGTCGTCGGCCTCGGCGGAAAGGTGCGACTCGTCGATGACCTCGACCCCACGCCCCGCGAGTGCCTCGGTCACCGTCACGATCACATCGGACGACAGCTCGGTGTCCTTCAACAGGTGCACGATGCGCCCTATCGAGATCCGGCCGGTTCCAGCGCTCATTTCGACGAGTGCGTCGATCTCAGCCTCGGACACCGAAGTGCCCGAAGCGACAGCCGACGTGGCTTCGAGCTCAGCCATCGTCGAGTCTCCCTGATCCGTGCTCGTCGAGCCACGGCAGAATCTGCTCGATCGCCTTCTTCCGAGTAGTCGCTTCTCGCAAGTCCTCGATGCGGTGCTTCAGCCAGGCGATCGATTCGACATAATCCGAGGCGTACTCGCCCACAGCGTCACGCCTGAGGCTCTCGAGGACCCGGGCACTCGCCCGGTCGGCCAGCATCGCCACCGTGTCGAGCGGATCGGACATGGGCTCACTCACCGAGGCACGACTCAACAGCTCGGCCGTGGCCGGATCGGCCGCACCGATCGACGAGTGCAGGTCTCCGTTCTCCAACAACAGCTCGACTGCCCGACGATGGAGCGGCGAGCTGAACATGTAGCCACGCAGGTACGGCATGAGGGCAGCGGGTTCGAGAACGAATAGACGCAGCGCCTCCTCTTCGGTGCGCGACACGGCGACCGCAGCATCGTGTGTCTCCGTGGCTGCCGGCTCGGTCGGCAGCGGGGCACCGTCGCGATCGACATAGGTCGTCTCGCGCTCTCGCCGCCGCCTGGTCTCGGCCGGTGGAAGCGGGTTGGCGAGCCTGTGCCGGAGCTGATCGGGGCTCACTCGGCAGCGGTCGGCGACCTCTCGCAGATACTGGTCCCGTACGAGGTCGCTGGGGTGCTCGGCGATCATCGAGGTTGCGAGCTCGGCGGTGCGCGCCCGCTGCTCGGGCGTGTCGAGATCGGCCTCGGCGAACACCCGCTCCAGACGAAACTCCATCAGCGGTACGGCCCGTTCCACAGCGGCGGCGAGCAGCCCCG
This sequence comes from Acidimicrobiales bacterium, assembly GCA_965216815.1. GTDB lineage: Bacteria > Actinomycetota > Acidimicrobiia > Acidimicrobiales > SHLQ01 > JADFOM01. The sequence continues at coordinate 3,382,704 of OZ244202.1, forward strand.
GATCTTCCTGGGCGAGCTCGCCGGGATCGCGACCGTCGGGGAACCGAGCCACGGTGACATCGATCCCGTGCTCCTGTTCCCATTCGTAGACCCTCGACGCGGCCGCCTGGCCCGCAGCGTCGGCATCGAAGGCGAGCACGAGCCGTTCGACACCGAACCGGCGAAGGAGTTTGACGTGCTGTTCGGTGAGAGCGGTTCCACAAGTCGCCACGGCTCTGGGCAGATGAGCCTGCGCGAAGCCGATCGCATCGGTGTAGCCCTCGCACACGATCGCCTCGGCACTTCGCGTGATCTCGGCCTTGTGGAAGCTGAGCCCGTAGAGGACACGCGACTTGTCGTATACGACCGCATCGCCCGAAGTGTTCTTGTATTTGGGCGGCTGCCCCTCGGGCAGCTGGCGACCGCCGAACCCGACCGCGTTGCCTCGCTCGTCGTGAATCGGGAACATCACGCGGGCCCTGAAGAAGTCCTGTCGCCGTCCGCGCCTGTTGATGAAACCGAGGCCCGAATCGACCAGATCTGATTCGGCGATGTCGAGCGAGGTTACGAGCGCATCCCAGTCATCGGGCGCCCAACCCAGAAGGTAGTCTCGCGCCACTTCGCCGCCGTAGCCCCGGCTGCGGAGGTATTCTCGGGCCGGCCTTGCGCCGCTGTCGCTCATGTCGAGTAGACGTTCGTGATAGAAGTCGACCGCTCGGCCCACGATCTCGCTCAGCTCGGCGTGACGAGACCGGCGACGGCCCTCGTCGACCGATGTGAACGTGATCGCAATACCGGCGCGATCGGCCAGCAGCGCCACTGCGTCGGGAAAGTCGAGATGATCCATCTCCTGGACGAACGTGATTGCGTCGCCGCTGCGTTTGCACCCGAAACAGTGGTACAGACCCTCTTCGGCGTTCACCGAGAACGACGGGGTCTTCTCGTCGTGGAACGGACACAGGCCCTGCCACCGCCGACCTACCCGCCTGAGCGCGACGTGTTTGGTTATCAGCTCGACGATGTCGGTGGCCTCGCGGACCTTCCCGATGTCGTCGACTGCGATTCCCATGCCTCGAACCTATCCGACGGCGCCGACAGCCCGCCTCGACTAGCCGTCCGGCCCGCGCGAGCGGAGAAGGTGACCTGGCCCGTCCTACTCAGGCGGGTAAGCGGTCGGCGAGATGCTCGAGGAGGCCGTCGATGGGCACGCGCACCTGGTCGGTGGTGTCGCGGTCGCGCACTGTGACCGCCCGATCGTCGAGGGTGTTGAAATCCACGGTCACGCACAACGGGGTGCCGATTTCGTCCTGACGTCTGTAGCGACGGCCAATCGCTTGGGTCTCGTCGTAGTCGGTCATGTGGTGTGGCGAGACGAGATCGAACACCTCGCGGGCAGTCGGCAGCAGTGTGTCCTTGCGCGACAAGGGCAGCACCGCGAGGCTGTACGGGGCCAGCCGCGAGTCGAGCCGGAGAACGGTTCGTTCCTCGCCGCCCACCGTGTCGGTGTCGTAGGCCGCCATGAGAAACGCCATCATCGCTCGCGTCGCACCTGCGGCTGGCTCGATGACGTGGGGCACGTACTTCCTGTCCTCGTTCTGGTCGAGGTACTCGAGCCGGGCGCCCGAGTGCTCCGCGTGCTGGGTCAGGTCGAAGTCGCCTCTGTTGGCGATGCCCTCGAGCTCATCCCAGCCCCACGGGAACCTGTACTCGACGTCGCTCGTGCCGCTCGAGTAGTGCGACAACTCATCGTCGTCGTGAGCCCGAAGTCTCAACTCGGTTTCGGCTATGCCCAGATCGCGGTACCAGGCGAGCCGCTCGGCGCACCAGTACTCATACCACTTCTCCGCATCCTCGGGAGGAACGAAGTACTCCATCTCCATCTGTTCGAACTCACGGGTACGGAAAACGAAGTTGCCGGGGGTTATCTCGTTGCGGAACGACTTGCCGACCTGAGCGATGCCGAACGGGGGGCGCTTGCGGCTGGTCGTCATGACGTTCGCGAAGTTGACGAAGATCCCCTGTGCGGTCTCGGGCCGAAGGTACACGTCGGCGGCGGTGTCGCTGACAGGACCCGCCTGGGTCTTGAACATGAGGTTGAAGTCGCGCGCCTCGGTCAGCTCGCCGCGGGTGCCACAGTTGGGGCACTGCTCGGGGTCCTCGAGCTTGTCGAGGCGGTGCCGGGCACCACAGTGCCGACAATCGACGAGTGGATCGGTGAAGCTCGCGAGATGTCCAGACGCTTCCCACATGGACGGAGGCGACAGTATCGAGGCGTCGATGCCGACGACGTCGTGGCGGAGCTGCACCATCGAGCGCCACCACTGCGCCTTGACGTTGCGGAGCATCAGAACACCGATCGGGCCGTAGTCGTAGGCCGAACGGAACCCGCCGTAGATCTCGGCCGACTGGAAGACGAAGCCGCGACGCTTCGAGAGGTTGACGATGTCGTCGAACAGGTCGCTCATCGATACCTTCCTTTGCCAGCGGCCACCGTGGAACCGTCGATGGTAACGGCGGGCATCTCGGGAGTGCGGCCAATATGGCGCGGGATGATCCCAGAAGCGCGCGCGTCGATCGGCTACAAAGGGGGCCATGACATCGGCGAATCCAGTGCCTGCGGATCCGACGGCGGTGATGGGTCGACGCGTCGGAGCGGCGCTGATCGACGCTGTGATCGCCATCGCGATCATGATCATCCTCTTCGTTTCGATGGCGGAGACCGCGTCGGCGGAAGATCTGTTGCTCGGACCCGGAGAGGACGCAACCGACTTCTGCGACACGTTCAACAAGCTCGAGGGAAGCACGGTATGCATCGCCAGCGGTGACGACGCGTTCTTCCTCGAGGGATCGGACGTCACGTGGCTCATCGCCGCGCCGCTCCTCTACGCGATCGCCAATTTCGTTGTACTCGCTGGTGCGACGGGGGCGTCTATCGGCAAGCACATGACCGGTCTCCGGGTCGTGAAGCAATCAGACGGATCGCTCCACGGCTTCGGCGCGGCGATCCTGCGATGGATCCTGTGGATCGTCGACGGGATACCCGGCGGGTTCTTCTTCCCCCTCGTGGGGCTCATAACCTCGCTCGCCTCCAACGGTCACCGCAGGGTGGGCGACATGGCCGCTTCCACGCTCGTGGTCGACAAGAGCCAGGTCGGCATTCCGCCACAGGTAGCTGGGTTGACGGCCGGAGCGGCCGCGGCGGCCCCAGCTGCACCGATGCCCGCCGCCCCGATGCCTGCACCCCAGAGTGCACCACCGACCGAGTCGATGCCGCCACCCCAGGCGACGGCACAGGCTTCGCCTCCGAGCCAGCCGACCTTTGCTCCACCGGTCGGCGTTCCTACCGAGCCACCCACCGCTGAGGCACCGTCCGAACCTCCCGTCGCAGACGCGCCGTCCGCGGACGCGCCGTCCGCAGAGGCACCATCCGCCGACGCTGGTTCGGTCGGCGCCCCGGACGCAACCGTGGGTGGCGACCAGCCTGGAATCGGTGCGCCGACCTGGGACGAGGCCCGCAACACCTACATCCAATGGGACCCCGAGTTGACCGAGTGGATGGAGTGGGATTCCACCTCCAACCGATGGGTACCGATCTCGCGCTGACGCTGTCTGCTAGTCCACCACGCGGGTAGAGCGGATCCGTCTCTCGAGGTGATGCTCCATCAGTTCTGTCGCGACGATCTCGATCTCGTGAACCGTGGCTTGGTCGTCGATGGCCAGCGCCTGACCAAGCCGACCGCCGAGCACATCGCCGATGCCTTCGACCGTCGAAGCCATCAGGGCCCGGCCGCGACGGTGGGTCGAGCACAATAGGCCGCCGGACTCGGCGTCGATCGCTACCAGATCCTCGTCGACTCCGCATTCGACACAGCCGTCGACGATCGGCGCAAATCCCTCGGACGCCAGAAGCTTGAGGAAGAACCCGGGCACAACCATGGCCGATCCGCTCGAGTCGAGGGTCCGTAGCGCTCGCACCAGCATCGGGTAGAGGTGGGCGACGTCATGGCTGTCGCGCGACATCTGGTCCACCGCCTCGAGCATCGCGCTCGCACGGGCATAGCGGTCTAGATCCTCGCGCAGAGACAGGTAGCGCTCGATGGTCTCGGCCTGGGTCACCGTGTCGAGATCGCCGCGCCCTTCGTACAGCTGGAGCGATACACACGTGGTGGGTTCGAGTCGGGACCCGAAGCGGCTCTTCGTCCGCCTGACACCCTTGGCGACGGCGCGCACGTGCCCACGCGTGTCGGTGAGCAGGCTGAGGATCCGATCGGCCTCGCCCAGCTTCCAGGTCCGCAAGACGACCGCATTGGCCCGGTAGTACTTGGACGGACTGTGCGCCACGGCTATACGCCGCCAAACCGACGGTTCCGGGCCTGGAAGTCTCGGATCGCGTCGGCCAGTTCGTTCCGCCCGAAGTCGGGCCAGAGCACGTCGGTGAAGTAGAGCTCGGAGTAGGCGGTCTGCCAGAGCAAGAAGTTCGAGAGCCGGTTCTCGCCCGACGTGCGAATCAACAGGTCGGGGTCGGGCATGTCGGCGTCGTACATCCGCTTGGATATTGCCGACTCGGTCACCTTTCGCTGATCGAGGCCCTCGGCGGCAATCGCTTTGACGGCATCGACTATCTCAGCGCGACCTCCGTAGTTGAACGCGATCGTGAAGGTCATCTTGCGGTTGCGCCGAGTGCGCTCGGCCGACTCGTCCATGCGACGAATCAGGCGCTTCGGAACCCGCCAATTGCGTCGTCCGATGAACCGGATCCTCACGCCCCGCTCATCGAGCTCGTGGGCACGACGATCGAGGATCTCCTCGTTGAAGTTGATGAGAAAGCGCACCTCGTCCTGGGGTCGTTTCCAGTTCTCGGTGGAGAACGCATAGACGGTGAACCACTCGACCCCGAGCTCGAGGCAGCCTTCGATCGTGTCGAACAAGGCATGCTCGCCCGCTCGGTGCCCTTCGGTGCGGGGAAGTCCGCGGCTGGCGGCCCAACGCCCGTTGCCGTCCATGATGCAGCCGATGTGCTTCGGCACCCGGTCGGGGTCGATGTCGCTCCAACTCATGCACCTCCGAGGCTACGAGACAGCGGGCGCGCCGCGGTTCACCCGGGTGAGAGTTGGCGTTAGGGTCGCTCGGTGGACCTCGTCGACGACCTCGCGACTGTCATCGCCGCTTTGCCGCGCCCAGGCGAGGCACGCGAGGGTCAGGTGACCATGGCCCACGCGGTCGAGGCGGTCGTCGACTCGGGCGGACACCTGATCGCCGCCGCGGGCACCGGGACGGGCAAGTCGCTGGCGTATCTCGTGCCGATCGTGCGATCGGGCAAGAAGGCCCTCGTGGCTACGGCCACGAAGGCGCTGCAAGACCAGCTTGCGTCCCAGGACATCCCGCAGATCGCAGAAGCGCTCGACCCCTCGCTCGACTGGGCGGTGCTGAAAGGCCGGGGGAACTACCTTTGCCTCCAGCGAGCGCATGAACACCGTCAAGCGGCCGATCAGCTCACGCTCGCCGGGGTCGATGACGACGACCTCCGGGGTGAGATCGAGGCCCTGATCGAATGGGGCGGCGACTCCGAGACTGGCGACCGCTCGGAACTGGAGGTGGAACCGTCGTCTGCCGCGTGGGGGGCGGTGAGCGTCGGCCCTCGCGAGTGCCCAGGGCGTTCACGGTGCCCGAGTGGAGGTGACTGCTTCGCCGAGAAGGCCCGCGATCATGCTGCGGAAGCGTCGATCTGTGTCGTGAACCACCACCTCTACGGACTCGACATCGCCAACGCCGGCCAGATATTGCCCGAACACGACATCGTCGTCATAGATGAGGCCCACAGCTTTCACGACACGGTCGTGCGGGCTGCGGGCTTCGAGCTGAGCCTCGGTCGCTGCCGGTCGGTCATGAGGGCCGCGGGTGCGGTTCTTGCCGAATCCGACGACAAGCTCGAAGCCATCGAAGATGCCGCCGATCAGCTCATCGATGTGTTGTCCGGTCGGCGAGGCGAACGCGTCGAGGTCGACGACTCGCTCGCCTCGGCACTTGCCGTGCTGCGCCAAGCGGTCGAGCGGGTCGACTCGTTGCTCGCTGCGCTGCCAGACGACATGCCGCTCGACGCCTCGAGCCAGATGATCAGGGCCCGCCAAGCTTGCGCAGCGCTGATGACCGACATCGACGCTGTCAGCTATCGCACCGACGACGAAGTGGCTTGGGTGCCGTACAGCAACGGGCCGGCAAGCCTCCAGGTTGCACCTATCGACGTGAGCGCCCGCCTACAGGAGGAGGTTTGGTCGCAACGCATCGCGGTGTTGACGAGTGCCACCATTCCACCTCGTGCGGCCGAGACGCTCGGATTCGAAGCGAGCCAGGTCACCGAGATCGATGTCGGGAGCCCTTTCGACTACGAGAACAACGCCCTGCTCTATTGCGCGACGTCGATCCCCGACCCACGTGACGAGGATTACCAGGAAGCGACGCACAGGGAGCTCGAGACGCTCATCGTGGCGGCCGAGGGGCGCACGCTCGGCTTGTTCACGAGCTATCGGGCGATGCGCGCCGCGCACGACTATCTCGAGCCCAGGCTTCCATGGCCGTTGCTCAGCCAGGACCAGGCGCCCAAGCCGGCGCTGATCGACTCGTTTCTCACCGATGAGCACACGTCGCTGTTCGCCACGATGGGGTTCTGGCAGGGTGTCGATCTGCCGGGTGAAACGCTGTCGCTCGTGACGATCGACCGGATCCCGTTTCCGAGGCCGGACGATCCGCTTTTGCAGGCTCAACGCGACCGTGCGGGAAGGGGGGCGTTTGGGGCGATCGATCTGCCGCGCGCTGCGATGCTTCTCGCCCAAGGTGCCGGTCGACTCATCCGCTCGTCGACCGATCGAGGCGTAGTGGCCGTTCTCGACCGACGCCTTGCGAAGTCCAAGAGCTACCGCTGGGAGCTGATCAACGCGCTCCCGCCCATGCCGCGCACCGCCAACCAGGCCGATGCCGTCGCCTTCCTCCAGCAACTCCGTATGTGAAACTTTGGTCTGACACCGGGGTCGCGTCCGAGGCCGCTTCAAGTGAAACTTTGGTCTGACACCGGGGTCGCGAAACTTTGGTCCGCGATGTTGTGAGCGAAGCGAGCAACTCGAAGGAACCCGGAGGGTTCCCTGACACCGGGGTCGCGTCAGCCGTCGAGGCCGATGGTGTCGAAGATCTCGGGGCGGCGTTGCCAGCGAGGCTCGACCTTGACATGGAGCTCGAGGAAGGTGCCGTCTGGCAACTGTTCGCGCGCCCTCGTTCCGACTTCCTTCAGCACCCGACCGCCCTTGCCGATGACCATCGGTTTCTGTGACTCGCGCTCGACGAGGATCTCGCAACGGATTCGATTGTCCTCCCACTCGGTGACCCGTGTGTGGATCGAGTGCGGGAGCTCCTGACGGGTGACCTCGAGCAGCTGTTCCCGTACGAGCTCGGCGATCCAGATCGCCTCCGGCAGATCCGACACCTGATCTGTCGGGTAGAGCGGCGGACCCTCCGGTAGCCGCCGCGCTATCCCTTCGAGGAGCGCATCGACCCCGTCGCCCGTTTTCGCCGAAATGGGAAAGTACTCGGCAAACCCCCATTCGCCCGCCGAGGCGAGCTGCGCCACCATGACCTTCCTCGCCGCACGATCCGACTTGTTGACTGCAACAATCGTCGCCGCGCCGAGCTCATCGGCGAGCATGCGGTCACCACTTCCGATCTTCTGGCATGCATCGACGACGAGCACGACCAAGTCGACCCCCTCGCGGGAGTCGCGGGCGACCCTGTTCATGCGCGTTCCGAAAGCGGTGCGCGGCTTGTGGATCCCAGGTGTATCGATGAACACCATCTGCGCGTCGCCTCGTGTGAGCACGCCCCTGATCGCGAACCTGGTCGTCTGTGGCTTGTCGGAAACGATCGACACCTTCTCACCGAGAATTCGGTTGAGCAGGGTCGACTTGCCGGCATTTGGCCGCCCGACGAGCGCAACCATGCCGCTGCGGAACGGTTCGCTCACACGGTTTCCGAGTCGGAGACCGGACGCACGCGCACCTGGGTGATACGCCGTCCTTCGACCCGCTCGACGAACAACTCGGCTCCGGCGCAAGCGACGAACTCCCCTACCGCGGGCACGTGACCGAGCGTGTTGAATATCAGCCCCCCGATCGTGTCCCAGTCGCCATCGGGCAGATCGGTTCCGACCATCTCGTTCAGCTCGTCGACCGGCATGCGTCCGTGCACGCGCACCGAACCCCCGGCGAGGGTCTCGACCACGTCGGAGTCATCGATGTCGTACTCGTCGACTATCTCACCGATGAGTTCCTCGATGAGATCCTCGAGCGTCACCAGCCCCGCCGTGCTGCCGTACTCGTCGATCACGACCGCCTGGTGGGCAGCGTTCGCCTGCATCTCCCGCAGCAGCGCATCAGCCGACTTGGTCTCGGGCACGAACGGCACCTTCTTGGCCACGAGCCGAGCCGGTTGGCGCCCGCGGCCGTCGCGCTCGGCACGCGTCAGCTCCTTGGTCAGGGCCACACCGATGACGTCGTCGATGTCCTCGCCACACACCGGCAATCGACTGAACCCGTGAGCGAGAGCCAGATCGAGGGCGTCGGAGATAGCGGTCGTCCCGTCGATGGTCACCATGTCGGGTCTGGCCACCATGACCTCTCGCACGACCGTGTCTCCGAATTCGATCACCGACTGGATGAGCTCGCCCTCGGCCGGTTCGATCGCCGCCGCCTCGGTAGCGGCTGCAGCGAAGGCCAGCAGCTCGTCCTCGGTGATCGCTGGACCTGCCCTGCGCACGTCGGCGCGCACGAATCGATTCGACAGCCACGACAGGGAACCGCTCACCCACCGCACCGGTCGCGTCTTCATCAAGCCACCGACCAGAGGCGCAACACGACCCGCCGACACAGCCGGGTATCGCAGTGCGTACGCCTTGGGCAGCGCCTCGCCGATCACATACGTGATGACGAGCAGCCCGAGGAAGGTCAGAACCAACCCGACGTTGTCGGTCCGGCGCCCTACGACGGCACCGACGATCGTGGCAGCCCCCAACTGGCACGCAAGGCGGAACAACAGCACCGGGTTGAGCACCTCGGCGCGGCGGTCGAGCAGATCGAGAACCATCGTCTGGCGCGGGTCGTCGGCGAACATCACCTCGGCTCGGGCGCGCGTGAGATGTGTGAGGCTCGTCTCGGCGATCGCGAGCACTGCGCTGCCGATGATGAGCGTCCCGGCAACCACGAGCCCCAGAACCGCCAACCCGCTCATCGGGTCCGCCCTCCCGGTAGCTCGACCAACCGTGGTCGCTGCCGGTCGTTGCGGTCGGCCCAGGCCTCGAGCAGTTCGTGTTGGGTGCTCTGCATTTCGATTCGATCGTGATCGCCGGAGTGGTCCAACCCGAGCAGGTGCAGTGTCGCGTGCACGACGAGGAGGCGGTACTCGTCGTCGATGCCGTTTTCGCATCGCCGTTCGGCGGCGACAGCCGGACACAGCACGATGTCTCCGATCATCGGTGCACAATCCGCGCCCTCCGCCCGCTCACCGGGCTCATCGAGCGGGAACGCGAGGACGTCGGTGGGGCCCTCGCCACCCAAGTGTTCGGCGTTCAGCGCTGCCATCTCGCCAGCATCTACGACGTGGAGATCGACGTCGCCATCGCCCACACCGCGGACACTCAGAACGAAGGCGACCAGCTCGACCAACTCGGCCAGTATCGGGCCGAGTCCGATCGCATCGAAGCCGCGCACGCCCGGACGACTTGTCGAAATGACCGATCGCTGATCGCCCACCGGGTCGTCCATCAGTCGTCGCTGCCCTGACCGGCGTCGGAACGCTCATAGGCCGCGACGATGTCGGCCACGATGGGGTGACGCACCACATCTCGTCGTGTGAGGTGGACGAAGTCGAGCCCGTCGATGCCGCCCAGCACATCGGCGAGGCCGCCCAGGCCCGAGCGGCCGCCCGGCACATCGACCTGGGTCGTGTCGCCGGTTACGACAGCCTTGGACCCGAATCCGATCCGGGTGAGGAACATCTTCATCTGCTCGGGCGTCGTGTTTTGCGCCTCGTCGAGAATGATGAAGCTCTTGTTGAGGGTTCGGCCGCGCATGAACGCGAGCGGGGCGATCTCGACGATGCCACGGTCGAGGTGACCCTGCACTGTGTCCGGGTCGAGCATGTCGTAGAGCGCGTCGTAGAGCGGTCGCAGGTAGGGGTCGACCTTCGCCATCAGGTCGCCCGGAAGAAAGCCGAGCCGTTCACCGGCCTCGACAGCAGGCCGCGTGAGGAGGATGCGTTCCACATCGTGGTTCTGAAGCGCGCGGACCGCCATCGCCACCGCCAGCCAGCTCTTCCCGGTACCGGCGGGTCCGATTCCGAACGTGATCACCTTCGATGCGATCGCATCGACATAGCGCTTCTGGCCCGCCGAACGGGGGTGAATGACCCTGCCGGGCCCGTGCAGTATCGGCTGGGCCGAGAGCTCCGAAGGCGACTCGGATGCCCGAACCATGTCGATCGATCCGCTCACGAGGGATTCGTCGAGAGCACGTCCCTGGTCGAGCAAGGAGACCAGCTCATCGAACAGCGATGCGACCCGGGTCGAATCGGGCCCGTCGACAGTGATCACATTTCCGCGCACATGAATGTCGTGGTCGGGGAAGGCCGCATCGATCTGACGGAGATATCGATCGCGCTCACCGAGCAGCTCTGACATGTGCTGGTGGCCGGGAACCCGAACCCGAACGAGTGTGTCTTCCATGTGCTGACCCAACGGTACTCGGTCGAGTCGGGGTCGGGAAACGCCGGGCGCGCAACCCGGCGCCCCGATCGTCGGGTCCCTACGCTGTCGGGCTCAGCCCGTGTAGGAAGGCGGCTGAGGTGCCGGCGCTGTGCCCGGCACGGTTGTGCTCGGCGGGACAGTGGTCTGAGGTGCCACCGACGTCGGCACAGTCGTGCTCGGCGCCGGAACAGTGGTCTCGGGCGAAACCGAGGTGGGCGGAACGACCGTCGTCTCCGGCGGCGCGGTGGTCGTGGTCTCGGTCACCGTCGTCGTCGTTTCCGGCGGCGGTTCCTCGCAGTCGAAGGTGAGGACGAGCTCGCTGCTCGACCGGCCGTCGTCGCCGAAGCGCAGGTCGACGACGATGCGATCGCCGATCGGGACCTCGCCGCCACCGATGGTCGTCTGGCCCGGTTCGGTTTCGAAGTTCTCGAACACGTACTCGTTGCCGGCGGTGGTGATGATCAGGTCGTTCTTCGGATGTACCGAACCGTTGTTCTCCACGAGCAACGAGGCACTGCACGTGCGCCCGACGTACTCGGCGGGAACCTCGTAGTCGACGAGGTTGATGATCGAACCGGTTTCGCCCCGGCTGTTGTCGTCGATCGTGATCACGATCTCGCCGGCTGCGCTCGCACTGCCGGCGAGAAGCAACCAGATCGCGACCGCTGCCGCCACGACTCCGAACCCGAGTCCCTTGCGCATTCCACAACACCTCTTGCCTCGCGGACCGTGCACGTCAGCCGGTCCTCCCTCTTGCCGGGCGCCAGCCTACGCGCCAATCGCGCCCGAGGCGCGTGCTCGGACGCCGGACGAACGAAATTTCTGATCCGTACGGCCCATGAAAAGCGACCTGGGTTCTGCCACCCTCGACCACGGCGGCCGGTGGGAGTCGGTCCGAGGCGATACATGCGACAACAGGACAATGCGAAACCCGGCCGCGCTCCGACGATTCGGTCAGCGGTCCCCGACGGCAAGGGTCGGTCGAGGAGCGGCCGCGAGGAGCGGTGGCTCGCCGAGGCCCGCGTCGACGAGTCGATTCGTGAGCGGTCGTTGTCTCAATCGCTCGCCCGCCAGCTGCGCGACGAGGCGACCTTTGCTGGACTCTGTGGCGAGCTGGCCGCCAGCGCCGCCATCGTCGTCGTACGCACCAGGGCCGGCCAAGCCCACAACGGGTCCATGGCAGCGGTCGGTTCGGACCATGTGGTCATCGACGGACCCGCACGGCGACGCTGGATCAGATTCGATGCGATCGCCGCGCTGCGTACACGACGCTTTCCCTTCGCAGCGGTCCCCTCGTCAGCTACGCCGACCACATCGCTCGCAGAGGTGCTCCGCACACTCGTCGTCGACCGTCCGACGGTGACGCTTCACATCGGGCTCGACGAGGTCGTCGGTGAGCTCTGTCACGTCGGTGACGATGTGGTCGAGTTGGCGGTCGGCGACCGACCGCCGATGTCGGCGTTGATCCGTTCGGATTCGATCGACGGGGTGACCGTTGACCGCTGACCGGGCCCCGCTCTCCCAGGCGAGATCAGTCTTCGCGGCCGGCGACGCCTTCGGGATAGAGGTGTTCGAGCGTGCCGGGTTCGATGCGGCACGACTCGACGAACGACTCGACCTCGGTGGCTTTGAGCCTGATCACGCGGCCGAACCGGTAGGCCGGCAGCTGTCCCTCGTCGATGAACCGGTAGAGCGTCCGCGGGGTGATTCCCAGGTACTCAGCAGCGGCCGCCGTGCTCATCCACTCGACTTCGTCACTCACCATGCCCGAACTATAGGCCACATCTCGGACCCCCTCGATGCTTCTTGATCAAGAAATCTCACAGCCGCAGTTCAACGGTGGCGGCGATCGCTCCTCGACCGGATCCGATCGACCGCGAATCGTGCGGCGCCAGCGCCTTCCGTCCGGGCGTGCGGTCACCGGCGCCCTGCTGGTCGTGTTGGCGGCGCTCGGCGCATTCGTGGCCGCGACGAGCGGCGACGACGACCAAGGTGTCGAGTATCTGGTCGCGGCACGAGATCTCACGATCGGAGAACGGCTATCGGCGTCGGATCTCGAGTGGCACAGACTCTCGCTTACCGAACCGGTCGCGCGGCAGGCGTTCACCGACAGTGACACGCTCCTCGACGCAGTGCTGCTGAGCGCCGTCGAGCCGGAGAGTTGATCCAGAGGGGCCTGGTCGATCCGGCCAACACGACCGGCTCCGGGCAGCTCCCACCCGCCCACGAGGTGACGTTCCCTTTCGATCGCGCCCACGCTCCCCCCGAGCTCGATCCGGGAGAGACGGTGGCGGTGCTCGCAACCTTCGACGGCTCGGCAGAAACTGCGACAAGAGTCGTCGCGGCTGACGCGATCGTGTTGGCATTCTCGGCCGACGAGGATTCCCTCGGCTCGAATCGGGGGCGGTTGACGGTCTCGGTCTCCGATCCAGCCGAAGCGATCGCGCTGGCCCATGTGGCCCACGTGGCCGACATCACGGTCATCCGCGCCACGCAGGCCGACGATGAGCTCCCCGGGACCTACTCCGTCGACCGGCTCGGCATCGAGGAGGGCCTCGGTGGTAACTGAACGCTACGTCGTTCTCGGACTCGCAACGGTCGGGAGCCGATGGTTTCGCGAGCTCTCGCGTTGGGCGACGACCGCGGTCGTGCCGATCGATTTCGTCAAGTGCGTGTCGATCACCGAGCTCAACGCCCGGCTGGCGGCCGGCCCGACCTACAGCGCTGTTCTGGTCGACGCGGCACTTCCTGGACTCGACCGCGACCTGGTCGACGCAGCACGCGAATCCGGTGCAGCCGCGCTCGTCGTCCACGATGGTTCGACCCAGCGCAACTGGATCGACCTCGGAGCGGCCGCGGTCCTGCCGCACGACTTCGATCGCGACGACCTTCTCGCTGCGCTCGATCTCCACGCGCCTCGCATCGCGCCTCGGTCCTCTGCTCCCAGCCCTCAGGTATCGCCGTCGGAGGGCTGGCGCGGATCGTTGGTGGCGATCTGCGGGCCGCCCGGTGCGGGTGCCTCGGTGATCGCCATGGCTATCGCTCAGGGCCTCGCAGCAGACCCTCGTAACCGCACCCTCGTCGCCTTGGCGGATCTACGCCTCGACGCTGACATGGCGCTGTACCACGATGCACGCGACGTCGTGCCGGGACTCCAGGAGCTGGTCGAAGCGCACCGAACCGGCTCGCTCGGGACGACCGAGCTGCGGCGGTTGCTCTTCGCCGTCGATGATCGTGGCTATGACCTGTTGCTGGGCCTCAGGCGCCACCGAGATTGGACGGCCCTACGACCGCGCGCTGTCGACAGCGCTGTCGACACCCTGTTAACCAATTACAGGTACGTGATCGCCGACGTCGACTCGGACTTCGAGGGCGAGGAGGCCACCGGGTCGGTCGAGGTCGAGGAACGCAACGTTCTCGCGCGCACGACGATCCGACATGCGGCTCTCGTCGTCACAGTCGCTTCGGCGGATCTGCGTGGCCTGCATCGCCTCACGCGACTCACACGCGACCTCGACGACGTCGGTGTCCCCCGAGCCGACCGCCTCACCATCGTGAATCGAGCTCCACGATCGCCGAGAATTCGAGCCGAGATCACCAGGACGATCGCGGACACGACGCAGGGAGACGACACGACAACCGGTGCTCCGACCGTCTTCGTGCCCGAGCGACGCCGACTGTCCGAGCTGCTTCGTGACGGGGCGCCGCTGCCTCCAGGCATGTGCCGTGAGCTCGCCGTCGCAGTCGCCGCCATGTGTGGGGACCAGCAGCGGCGAGCGCCTGTGCAAGACGCGCCGGCCGTGCATCCAGGCTCGCTTGGCTCATGGCCAGAACAGGACCTCGTGTCGTGAGCCTGCGGAACACTGAGGCCGCGAAGGCTGTGGCTCCGCTACAGACCGTCGAGGTCGCCGTGCGCCGAAGAGCCAAGGAGATCTCGCTCGATCTGAGCGAGACTGACTCCGACCGCGTGCTGCGCACCATGATCGACGAGGAGATCGATCGCTGGGACGACGATCACAGGCGAGGTCTGAGGCCGTACGAGCTGGGCGATCCGGCACTCGTCGCAGAGCGCGCATACCGCAACCTCGCCGGCTACGGGCCGCTCGGTCCACTTCTCGACGATGACGACGTTTGGGAGGTGATGATCAATGCGCCGGAGGAGATATTCGTCAAACGCCACTCGGGCGGCTCCGGCTACCACGACGAGGTATTCCACGACGACGAACATGTCGTCCGCACTCTGACCAAGATCCTCGACGACGCGTCAGCGGCGCACCGCAAGCTCGACCCAACCGAGGGTCTCCAGGACGCACAGCTCGACACCGGCGCGCGGGTGCACATCGTTCATGGCGACGTTTCCAGCGGCGGCCACGTCATGGTGAACATTCGCAAGTTCACCGGTGTCGCTTTCAAGCGCCTGGACGAGCTTGTCGAACGATCGATGCTCACCCGACAGGTGGCGGACTTCCTCGCCGCGTGCGTCGGCGCCCGCCAGACGATCCTGTTCGCCGGTGCGCCAGGCGCGGGAAAGACGACGCTGCTCTCGTGCTGTGCAGCCGAGCTCGACCCGTCGTTGCGAGTCGTCGTCGCCGAGGAGGTATTCGAAGCCGACATCCCGCTGCCGAACGTTGCAAGCATGCAGACGCGACCTGCACGACCCGATCGGCCCGCGGTCGATCTGAGGCGACTGGTCGCAGGGTTTCTCCGCATGGCCCCCGACATAGCCATCGTCGGCGAGGTGCGCGACCGCGAAGCGCTCCCCCTCATGTTGACGTTGTCGAGCGGGGTCAAGGGCTTCACCACGATTCACGCCGGCAGTGCGCGCCAGGCCCTGACGCGTCTCCGGTTCATCTGCCAACTCGCCGACACCTCGAACGAACTACCCATGACGGCACTCAACCACCTCGTGTCAGAGTCGATCGACGTCGTCGTGCACGTGCGCCGGACGTCGCAGGGACCTCGCGTCGCCGAGGTCGTGTGCGTAGAGGATCTCGCAGCAGGGCCAGGCGCCAACCAGTTCACGGTCACCGAGTTGTTCGAGGAGACCGGCGGCGCCCTTTGCTGGACCGGCAACCTGCCGCAACGAGTCGGGTCCGCGATCGACGGCGCCGGTGGTTCGATCCGAGAGCTCGTGGGCGCGACGTGACAGCGGTCGTGCTCGCCGGCCTCGCCGGATACGGCGTCTTTCTCGTCTATACCGCAGCTGTGTTGCGCTGGACGGGTGTCGGTCCGGGTCCACGACCGCAGGTGAACACCTTGCGGTCGCGCGTCGACATCGATCAATGGCTCGCTCAGGCGGGGCTCGAGGGCGTGGACCGACGGGAGTTCGCCGCCGTCGTCTCGGCGTTGTTCCTAATCGGAGCTGTGTTCGCCTTTGCGCTGTTCGGTGGCCTGCTCCCGAGCGTCCTTGCAGGTTTGTTTGCCGCATCGTTCCCGGTGGCCACCTACCGTCACCGCCGCATCGAGCGACGTGCCCGCGCCCAGGAGGCGTGGCCGCGCTTGATCGAGGAGATAAGGGTTCTGACCGGGTCGGTCGGTCGCTCGGTTCCCCAGGCGCTGTTCGAGGCGGGCCGACACGGACCCCACGAGATGGCCTCGTCGTTCGACGCGGCTCATCGCGAGTGGCTCCTGTCCACCGACTTCGCGAGAACGGTGCGCGTCCTCAAGAGTCGGCTCGCGGACCCGACCGCCGACGCTGTGCTCGAGACGTTGCTCGTCGCGCACGAACTGGGTGGGTCCGATCTAGATGCGAAGCTGACCGCTCTGGCGGAAGACCGAATGCAGGACCTCCAGGGGCGCAAAGACGCTCGGGCGCGCCAGGCCGGCGCACGCTTTGCGCGCTGGTTCGTTCTGGCTGTCCCGATCGGCATGGCTCTGGCGGGCATGTCGATCGGTGAAGGGCGAGCCTCGTACCAGAGTCCTTCGGGTCAGGTGTTTGTCGCGATCGCGATCGGCCTGGTAATCGGCTGTTGGGTGTGGGCGAGCCGGATCATGTCGCTGCCGGACGAAGGGCGCGTGTTCGAATGAGTCTCATCGTGCTCGCTTCAGTCGGCGCCGCCCTTCTCGGGCTGACCCTGGTGCTCGCGGAGTTCCGCTGGTTCGCACGAGTGCCTCTCGCCGAACGCCTGAGGCCCTATGCCATGAGCGTCGGTGCCAACGGGACGCGCCTCGGCCTCATGTCGGTCGAGTCGTTCCGCGAGGTCATCGGCCCGCTGTCGGGGGCACTGGGGGCTCGTCTTGCTCGGTTGTTCGGGGTTAGCGAGGAGCTGTCGACCCGCCTGGCCCGGATACACGCCTCGACGAGCGTTTCGGATTTCCGGGTCCGGCAAGTCGGAACCAGTGCGCTCGCAGGTTTCGCAGCGATCGCGATGGCGGCGTCGGTCGGCCTCCCCGGTCCCGCCGCCGCGCTGTTCGTCGTCGGATCGCCCGTCCTGGCGTTTCTCGTCGTCGAACAGCGTCTCGCGATCGAGTCGCAACGCTGGCAGAGGAGGATCTTCCTCGAGTTGCCCGTGGTCAGCGAGCAGCTCGCGATGCTTCTTTCGGCGGGTTTCTCGCTCAACGGCGCTCTTTCGCGAATAGCCGAGCGGGGAAGCGGATGCTGCAGCACGGACCTCGGCTATGTGGTGCAGCGAACACGTCAGGGTCTCACCGACATCGAGGCGCTGCGCGAGTGGGCCACGACCGCGGACGTCGACGCGCTCGATCGGCTCGTCTCGGTACTCGCCCTGAACCACGAAGCCGCCGATCTCGGTCGTCTGATCGCCGACGAGGCGCGCGCCACCCGACGTGATGTACAACGAGAAGTAATGGAACAGATCGAAACGCGCACCCAGCAGGTGTGGATACCCGTCACGGTCGCCGCCCTCGTCCCCGGCGTCATCCTGATGGCGATTCCATTTCTGGACGCGCTGTCGCTGTTTGCCGACACCTGACTCGACCACCCGACAATCGCGATGAAACCGGAGAGGACAACACCATGAACCGACCACCCGCCCCCCATCTGAGCCGGCCGGCGCTCGCCGTCGGACTCGGCTGGCTGACACTTACAGACCCGACGCTGCGTCAACGCATGCGCGACGACCGCGGCGAGGGTGTGATCTCAGCAGCGATCGCCGTGCTGATCATCGCGTTCCTCGGCGCGCTCATGTGGGTTGCATTCAAGGGCATCTGGGAAGACACCGAACAGAAGACCCAGGAACAAGTCGGACAAATCGGCGGCTGACCACCGGTCGTGCAGAACCACCGACGGGTGTCCGACGAACGCGGAGCAGGCGTAATGGCGACGATGTTCGGCGTCCTGGTCTTTCTCCTGTTACTCGGCTTCACCGTGCAGTTCATGTTCCATCTCTATGCACGCTCGGTCATACGCAGCGAGACCTATGCCGCGGCCACCGATGCGGCGGGCTTCGTCGCCAGCGATGGATGCGCCGCCGCCACCGCCGACGTCCACGATGCCCTCCCCCGCCGCTTCGGGTCGATGGGTTCGGATGCGACCGTCGAGGTCGATTGCGCTGCGAGCCACCTCACGGTGCGCGTCGAGGTCGATCCGCCGACCGCACTACCCCGGTTCTTCGGCGACTCGGGTCTGCTCGGCGTCGTCGAGCGAAGCGTCACAGTGCGGATCGAAGAGCTCCAAGATGCCGGCTAGCGATCGCGGTGAACGGCTTCGAGGCGACCGCGGACAGGTGGCCGGCATCGAGGTCCTGCCGTTCGGGTTCCTGGTGTTGGTCGTTGGCAGCCTGTTGTTGTTCAACGCATGGGCCGCCATCGACGCGAAGCTCGCAGTCGTCGCCGCGTCTCGCGAGGGTGCGCGCGCCGCGGCCGAAACAGTGTCCGGCGCCGACGATGCAGCGCGGGCTGGAGCGGCCGAGGCGCAGGCAGCGATGGTCGCCCAGGGTCGGGGCGAACCCGACCGGCTGAAGACCTCGGTCGACGTGAGCGACTATCGCAGATGTGGCCGAATCTCGGTCACCGTTGAGTACAGCACTCCCGCGATCGCCCTCCCGCTCATCGGGTCGGGCGGCAGCGGCCTGACGATGCGATCGACTCATTCCGAGCTCGTCGACGGGTTTCGGGGTGGCCTCGACGTGGAGACGAGCCGGTGCTGAACTCCGCTCGACTTCGCTGCACCGAACGAGGGTCGGTGCTGATGCTTATGCCCGCAGCCGTACTGGTGATGGTGATACTCGGCGCCATTGTCGTCGACTCGGCGGTTCTTCGCGTGCGCGCACACGAGCTCGATAACGCAGCGACGGCGGCAGCCAACGACGCTGCCGCTTACCTTCTCGATGCCCGCCTCTATGAGTCGGGGGTCATCGAGGCATCGGAAAGCGACGCGCGCGAGATCGCTGCCGAATCGCTTCGCGCGCGTGGCCTCGAGGGTCTCGAGCTCGCCGACGTGGCGATCCTCGACGACCGCGTAGTGGTGCGGGTGCGACGCGAGGTAGAGGTCGTCTTCGGCCGAGCGCTACTCGGCGATGCGGCATCGAGGACGCTGAGTGGCGAAGGACGGGCGTCGTTGCTCGTCGACACACCGTGACCAGCGCATTCACCATCGATCGCCCCGATTGTCTACCGTCGATGCTTTTCATGTAGTTTCAGGTCTTGGGATGAACGCGGGAACGGACGCTGACACGACATCGACGGTGGTCACCACCTCCGACGGCCCTGCCATCGACAAGCGGGCGCTCACTCCTGCCGGTCGAGAGCGAATCGCGCGCGAAGCGGCCGTTCTGGCCGCCGCCGCACATCCGGGCGTGATCGAGGTCATCGATGCGAGCCCGGACCGGCTCCGCACGCGGCTCGCAGGAACGCAGACGTGGGCCGATCGACGCGCTCCGTCGACCGAGGCCGCCGCCACGGCCGCGGCACAGCTCGCAACGACAATCGCCGATCTCCACGCAGTAGGGGTCACACACGGCGCAATCGCTTCCCAACACGTCGTATGGGGCCCACGATCGAGGCCGATCCTCTGCGGTTTCGCTGAAGGCAAGCTCGGCGCAACCCGCGATGACATCGAAAACGACGTCGAAGGATTGCGCGAGACGATCGCAGCGCTGTTCGAGCCGAGCGATTCGGACGCGATACGGGTTCGCTCGCTGCTCGAGCGCTCTCCGGACGCTCGAGCCATCGCCGACGCCATGGCCGGCCTCGCCACCGAGCGGACGACGGCCACCACGCCCAGGCGGCCGCGCATCGACAGGGCGCGCGCAGCGCTCGTCGGCTGGATCGCCGCATTGGTGGGCTCGCTCGCTTTATTGCACACGGTCGGCGCTCACCACTTGCCAACGCCTCCCCTCGACGACCTCGGGTCGTGGATCGACAGCGCCACCGCGCCGACGATCGCCTTCACCGCTGCCAGATTTGTAGCGCTGGGCCTCGGCTATTACCTGCTGTCGGTCACCTGCATCGCCGTCATCGACGCGGCCCGCCACAGGGCGTCGATGAGACGCATGGTCCCCGACCGGGTCGAATTCGCTGCACGGGCAGCAATCGGCGCCGGGGTGCTGGCGAGCATCCTCGCCCCGTTTGTCGACGATCCCGACAGCCAGGGCCTGCCGACCGCGCTGACCACGTCGATCGACCGGTCACCGGCAGCACCGCCGATCACCGCACCGGCCACGACCGTGCAACCACCGTCGACGACAACGGAACCCGCCACGTCGACGACCGCTCCGAGGATCGAGACGGGACTCCCCGCACCATCCCCGACCCCCGAGCTCACGCCGACCTGGACGGTCGAAGCCGGCGATCACCTCTGGGCGATCGCGGAGGAAACCGTCATCGATGCTTGGGGCCGACAGCCCAGCGACGGCGAGATCGTCGAATACTGGGTCGCGCTGATCGCACACAACCGCAGCCGGCTTCCCGACCCCGACAACCCCGACCTCATCGTGCCGGGCCAGATCATCGAGCTACCGCCGGTTGGCCCGCAGCAGAGCTGAGCTGTTCTCCACAGTTACGCCTGAAAGTGCCCGGTGTCGATCGTCGCCCGGCGAATCCTCAACCACCCGACGCCTGACGTCCGGAAGCTTCCGTCACGCCCGCCGGATCACTCGCGCTGGCACGCATCGATATCGGGTTGGAATCCGACTGTCACACCCCTCTGTCATGATGGGAACATGAGTTCGATTGCGGATGTGGGGCCTGCTGTGGCGGCCGCTGTGGACCGGGACCTGATGGTTCTGGATGCGGCGGCTGCCCGGGCGCGCATCGCCGAGCTCGAGGTCGAATCTCGTCGTATCGAGGCACAAAAGTGTGATCTGTTGGATCAGATCAGCCGTGAGCTGGCTTTCGTCGATGACGGTCACGCATCGCCGAAGGTGATGATGCGCCATGTCGCTCAGCTCTCCGGTGGCGAGGCGTTGGCTCGTGATCGTGTCGCCAAGACCATGGGCGCTCTGCCTGAGATCGCCGACGCTTATCGGCAGGGCCTGTTGGGTACTCCTCAGATACGGCGTTTGGCACGCACGTATTCGAATCGGCGGGTGCGGGGATACATGGGGCTATGTGAGACCCAGTTTCTCGAAGCCGCACTCGAGATGGACTACCGAAACTTCGACGCTTTCGTCACCGAGTGGGAACAACTCGTCGACCAGGACGACGGCAACCCTTCGGGTTGCGTGGAGTTTCGGCTCACGCCGAAACGTCCCGGCCCCAGCCGTGGCGGACGAGCTCGGTCCGGCTTCGCCGGCCGAGCGGGCAGATGCACATCTCTGCGCATGAGCACCCGCAGGGTGCGAAGTCGCAGCAATTGGCCGCGTCGAGGTCGAGTCGTGACCCCGACACGACGACCAACATCGTCATCGACCTCGACACCTTCGAACGCGAATGCGCCAAAGCAGCCGGCGCCCGTGTGCCCGACGTCGACCCCTTCGACACCACCCGGGTCTGTCGCAGCGCCAACGGGATACAACTGAACGCCTCCCAGGCGGTCGCCCACGCGCTCACCGGGCACGTCCGCCGAGTCGTCATCGACGCAGCCGGCACAGTC
This sequence comes from Acidimicrobiales bacterium, assembly GCA_965216815.1. Taxonomy (GTDB): domain Bacteria; phylum Actinomycetota; class Acidimicrobiia; order Acidimicrobiales; family SHLQ01; genus JADFOM01. The sequence goes on from OZ244202.1 coordinate 3,404,459, forward strand.
ATCGACCTGTCTCGGCGAGTACGCCTGTTCAGCGGCAGCGCACGCGACGCCGCGATCATCCAATCGACCCGCTGCATCTGGCCAGGATGTTGGCTACGCGCCTCAGCCTGTGAAGCCGATCACCTACACCCCTACGGCGAAGGCGGAAGAACCAACCCCGGCGACGGGGCACCACTCTGTGGCCGCCACAACCGATGGAAACAAAAGGGCTACCGCACCCGCCGCGACCCCGACGGCACCTGGCACACCACCCGCCCCGACGGAACCGACATCGAATAGACCCGCGCGCGGCGCGCTACTCAGCCTCGACGCGGTCCGCGCGGAAGCTGAGACCCAGTGCATCGAGACGAGGCGCCGCACCCTCGATGCTCGTGCCGAGGATCGCCGCGAGAGCCTGAAGGTCGTCGCGGCGAATCGTGAGCACCCGACCGTTGAAGTCCTGACGCTGCACCTGGATCATCGTGAGATAGCGCGACAGCATCGCCGCCTCGGGACCCGAGAGCTTCTCGAGACGAGCCAGGTCGATGGTCATCGGTCCGACGCGCGGCGCCGGCTGAGTGGTGAGATCGATCGTCACGTCGGGCTCTATCCCGAAGTCCGGCGCGGCGTCGAGCGGCAGCAGCTGATCGACCGGCACGTTGTAGAAACGGGCCAACCGCTGCAACCGCGGCACCGAAATCGCCCGCTCGCCTCGTTCGTACGCGCCGAGCACCGAGGCTTTGAATTCCTGGTCGGAGGTGACCTCCACCTCTTGCAACGACAGTCGCTTCTGTCGGCGGATTGCCCGTAGACGCTCGCCCACTTTGTGGCTGTACGGATCGGTCACCACGTCGTTGTCTTCCCCTACCATGTCACCGCTCCGACACCTCGTCCCTCACCGCGTGCAAGTCCGCCTCATCTGCTCCCCAACGGTCACTGGAGCATCTCCCCGACGACGCCCGGCGAGCGTAGGGCGGCAGTCGAGAGCCGTGCAAGACGGCCGCGCTCAGCCCGGAAGACTTCCCGCCGCGCGCTGTGCGACCATCAACGACCCAGCGACGATACAGGCGGTCTCGGCCCGCAACACCGTCTCTCCCAGCCCTACCCGCCGAGGTGCCGCAGCGGCTTCATCGGGCTCCCAGCCACCCTCGGGACCCACCACGATCGACGAGCCGATCGGCCCCGACGGTGCACCGACGTCGGCTAGCACCACACCGTCGTGCGCCAGCGCGTCGTCGAGGGTGCCGACCGGCTCGACCGTCGGCAGCCAAGCCCGCCGCGACTGCATCGAAGCCTCGCGGGCCACTCGGCGCAACCGGGCGATCTGGTCGGCAGCCTTGGCCTCGTCCCAACGCACGACGCTCCGCCCGGTCACGATCGGGGCGATCACGTCGACGCCGATCTCGGTCAGCTTCTGAACCACGAGCTCGGTGCGACCCCCCTTCATCGGCGCGAAGAACACCGTCAGTGTCGGCGACCGGCGTTCTTCGAAGGCTGGGTCACCGGTCGGTTCAGGCGGGTCGCCGAACCTCATCGCCCGCCACGACCCGGCGCCGTCCCCGACGGTGAATGGCGCGCCACTGCGGAGACGCAGAACCCGGCGAAGATGGTGTTGGGTGTCGTCGTCGAGTTGGGGATCGTCGATGTCGTCGACCAGCGCGTGCGGGCCAGCGCTGGTGAGGAGGGTCATCGAAATGCAGACCTGATCTTGTCGAAGAGCCCGGCTTCGGGTGGCGCTACTTCCTCGCCGCGGGCGTCAGCCAACTGGTGCAGCAGCTCCCGCTGCTCATCGTCGAGATCGGTCGGCGTTTCGACCTCCAGCTGCACGAGCAGGTCGCCGCGTCGGTTGCGGCGCAGCTCGGGCACACCGAGACCACGAAACCTCATCACGTCGCCGGTCTGGGCGCCCGGGGCGACCGAAATCAGCTCGGGTCCGTCGAGCGTGTCGATTGAAATTTCGGCACCGAGCGCGGCCTGGGTGAACGCCACGCGCTGCACAGCCACCAGATCGCTGCCGTGACGCTCGAAACGGTCGTGGGGTCGCACCCGCACATGAACGAACAGGTCGCCGGTGGCTCCACCCCTGAACCCGACCGCGCCCCGACCGGTGACGCGAAGAGTCGAACCGTCCTCGATGCCCGGCGGCACGTCGACCACGTACTCGCGATCGGCAATCGTGCGACCCTCGCCTCCACATACGCCACACGGCGACGTGAGGATCTCGCCGAGACCGCGACAAGTCGGACACGTCGTGGCCGACACCATCTGACCCAGGAACGTCTGGCGAACATGACGGACCTGGCCGGCACCCCCGCACTCACCGCAGGTGATAGCAGACGTGCCCGGCTCGGCGCCGGTCGCCTCGCAATGATCGCAAGCGACCGCCGTGCGCACGGCGACCGTCTGCTCGCCGCCAGCGACCACGTCCTCGAGATCGAGGTCGAGGCGCGCCTCGATCTGCTCGCCCTCGCGGCTGACAGTGGCGCCGCCGAAAGGTCCCGCACCGCCACCCATGAACGCATCGAAGAGGCCACCCAGGCCACCGCCGAAGAGGTCCTCTGGCTGAGGCGCGGTAGTTCCGAACCGGTCGTACATCTGACGCTTCTCGGGATCGCTCAGCGTCTCGTACGCCACCGCTATTTCGCGGAATCGCTCCTCGGCCGCTGGGTCGTCCGGGTTGCGATCGGGGTGCAGGTCGCGGGCCAGGCGTCTGTAGGCGCGCTTGATGTCGGCATCGGAGGCATCGCGTCCCACGCCGAGCAGTTCGTAGAGATCGCTGTTGTCGCTCAACGACGTTCCCGCATCGATCGCATCCACATGATCGTAGAGGCCGCAGCATTCAACGACGGCCCTCGGCGACTCAGTCGTCGGCGAGCTTGCGGCCCAACGTGTTCGACACGACGGCAACAGCGGCGAGCGCCTGCGGGTAGTTCATCCGCGTCGGACCGAGTACGCCGACCGTGCCCACCTCGGTGCCGTCGGGACCGTACGGGGCGACGACGAGCGAGCATTCGGCGAGGGGCTCGACGCCGGTTTCAGATCCGATGGCAACGGTCAATCCACGGTCGAGAACGTCGCGCAGCAGCGACACGACGACCAACTGCTTCTCGAGGATCACCAGCACCTCCGACACGGTCGCGACCGCATCGAACGCGTTCGCGACCCGACTCGCCCCGTCGACATAAACCGCCGTGTCGTCGCCGGCCTCGGACGCGAGCGAAACGACGCAAGCGTCGAGCAATTGGGTCACAGCAGCGTCGGAGCCGTCCCCGTCGAATCGCAGGTTCCCCACATCGACCCAACGCGTTCCACGCGCGGCGTCGTCGAGAAGAGCCGAGGCGGTGTCGATCATCTCGTCGTCGACCGTCTCAGCGATATCGCATGTCCTCTTCTCGACCGCTCCCCCGCTGAGCACAACGACGATCATCGCTGTCGTCGACGAGAGCCGGACCACACGACACGACAGCACGGTCTCCTGGTCGATGTCGGGTGCGACGACCACCGCGGCGCAATCGGTCAGGTCGGACAACAGGTGCGAGGTGTGGGCGAGAAGGTCCTCGAGCCTTCCGTGGGTCTCGGAGAAGAAGTCCTGGACCTGCGCGGTCACCTGCCGCTCCGGCGCTCCGCTGTCGATCAGCCCGTCGACGAACTCGCGATAGCCCTTCTCGGTCGGGACCCTTCCGGCGCTGGTGTGGGGCTGGTACAAGAACCCTTCGCTCTCCAGCGCTGCCATCTCGTTGCGTACGGTCGCCGACGACACATCGACGCCAGGAGCAGAACTGACGCGACCCGAACCCACCGGTGTTGCCGTCTCTATGTACTCACTGACGACCGCGCTAAGGATCGCCGTCTTCCGATCATCCAGCATGGTGATTTCGACGTTAGCGTCTGCCCACGGCGGTCAGGTGTCGTCGAGTGTGAGGGCGGAGACGAAGGCCTCCTGGGGAACGTCGACGCGTCCGATCGATTTCATACGTTTCTTGCCCTCGCGCTGTTTCTCCAGAAGCTTGCGTTTTCGGGTGACATCGCCGCCGTAGAGCTTTGCGGTCACGTCCTTGCGGAACGCCTTCACCGTCTCTCGCGCGATGATCCGCCCACCGATCGCAGCCTGAATCGGCACATCGAATTGCTGTCGCGGGATCAGCTCACGCAGCTTCTGTGACATACGGCGGCCGTAGTCGTAGGCGTTGTCCTTGTGCACGATCGCCGAAAACGCATCGACCTGCTCGCCCTGGAGCAGAATGTCAACCTTGACGAGGTCTGCGACCTGATGGCCGGCGGGTTCGTAGTCGAGCGACGCGTACCCCTGGGTTCGACTCTTGAGCTGGTCGAAGAAGTCGATCACCACCTCTGCGAGCGGAATCCTGTAGGAAAGCTCGAGGCGTTCGGGCGACAGGTACTCCATCTCGCCCAGCTCGCCACGGCGGCTTTGGCACAGATCCATCACCGTGCCGGTGTATTCGGCAGGCGTAATCACCGTGACCTCGAGCATCGGCTCCTCGATCGACGCCAGGCTGGCGCCGTCGGGCATGTCGGATGGGTTGTCGACGACAAGGGTGTCGCCGGCGGTGGTCGTCACGCGGTATTCGACGGAAGGTGCGGTGCTGATCAGCGAGAGATCGAATTCCCGTTCGAGGCGCTCGCGCACGATCTCCATGTGCAGAAGACCGAGAAACCCACAACGGAACCCGTGACCCAGCGCCCCCGAGGTTTCGGGCTGGAACGTGTAGCTCGAATCGTTCAGCCGCAGGCGGTCGAGGGCCTCGCGCAGCGACGAGAACTCGTCGCCGTCGATCGGGTAAAGGCCGGAGAACACCATCGGTTTCGGCTCGCGGTATCCGTCGAGCGGCGAATCCGCCGGCGCGGTCGCCTCGGTGACCGTCTCGCCCGATCGGGCTTCTCCGACGTCCTTGATGCCCGCGATCAGGTAGCCGACCTCGCCCGCGGACAGCGCGTCGACCGGCATGTTCTCCGGTGTCCGCACACCGATCTCGTCTGCGGAGTGGCTGGCTGCAGCCTGCATGAACTTCAGGTCGGCGCCGGTCCGCATCGTGCCGTTGACCACCCGAATCGAGCTCACGACCCCGCGGTACTGGTCGAAGTGGCTGTCGAAGATCAGTGCCTGGAGAGCCGCGTCGGGATCGCCCCCCGGTGGTGGTGTCCGGTCGACTACAGCGTCGAGAAGCTGCTCGACTCCTTCGCCGGTCTTGGCACTGATCCGACAGATTTCGTCGCCGGGGATGCCGAGCACGTTCTCGATTTCAGCGGCGTACCGTTCGGGGTCGGCGGCCGGGAGATCGATCTTGTTGAGGGCTGCCACGATCTCGAGGTCGTTCTCGAGCGCCAAGTAGCAATTGGCCAGCGTCTGGGCCTCGATGCCCTGTGCCGCGTCGACGACGAGGATGACGCCCTCACAAGCCGCGAGCGACCGCGACACCTCGTAGCCGAAGTCGACGTGTCCCGGGGTATCGATGAGGTTGAGGGTGTGGCCGCGCCAGTCGAGCTTGACGCTCTGGAGCTTGATCGTGATGCCCCGCTCGCGCTCGAGGTCCATCGAGTCGAGATACTGCTCCCGCATCTCGCGGGGGTCGACGGCACCGCACATCTCGAGCATGCGGTCCGCCAGCGTGGACTTGCCGTGATCGATGTGCGCGATGATCGAGGTGTTGCGGATTCGATCCTGCATGTCGACTCCGAAGCTACCGCCGAAAGCCGTGGCGGCACTGGTATCGTGTTCGGTCGTTCGAACGACGAAGTGAGACGCAGTGGCCAACATCAAGAGCCAGATCAAACGCAACCGCCAGAACGAGAAGCGCCGCCTGCGCAACAAGGCGGTCCGCAACGAGATGCGCACGCTGGTGAAGTCGGCGAACGACGCCATCGACGCCGGCGACGATGACGCGGCCGAGAAGGTCGATCAGGCCTACCGGCGCATCGACACCGCGGTTCACAAGGGTGTCATCCACAGCAACGAGGCCGCCCGCCGCAAGTCTCGCCTCACCAAGCGCCTCAACGCCTAGCCCGAACGGCGCACCTACTGACGATGTAGTTGGGCCAGGCGGGCGACCAGGACGTCGAGGACGACGTCGTCGCCGATGCCCGTCGCACCTCGGAGGTCGCGGTCGGCTTCGGCCAGTAGCCGAATCGCCCGCGCTATGCGCTCGCTCCCCAACGCACGGGTCTGTTGCAAGGCCTTCTTCGCCGGAAACGTCGATCCCTTCATGCCCAGCAACTGAGCGGCAGCCTTCTCGTTGGCGACCTCTTCGCCGTCGAGGCGCAGCAGCCTGCCGTAGTGCCCGTGCAAGGTCGCAAGGATCTGGAGTGGGTGCCGACCCCCCGGTCCGATCATCCGATGGAGCCGATCGAGGGCCCCAGCCGCGTCCGCTGCGGCGATCGCGTCGGTCAGCTCCCACGGCGGCACCTGCCCATCGGTACCGAGGTAAGGAGCGACGTCGTCGACGTCGAGCGTCGCACCTTCGTCGAAAGCGACCTCGAGAACGTCGAGTAGCCCGATCACCCGAGACCGCTCCTCGCCGAACGTCCCGGCCACGAGACTCTTCGCCCGTGAGGTGAAGTCGACCACAGACGCGTCGAGCCGCGACGTCAACCACTTTCCGGCGGCTTTGCCCGTTCCGGTCGACGAGTCGACGACCGCTCCGCCGGCAGCATCGATGGCAGCGAGCAGCGACTTGGGGATCGCGGGGAGTCGATCCTGGCGAGGGTTGACCCCGCGTTCCCACACGGCGACGATCGCCGCGGATTCGACCGGATCTTCCAGGTAGCCGACGAGCGGTGCCACGTCAGCGGCCTTCGAGAACCTGCCCAGGTGGCGGGCGACCACGACCCGGCGCGCCGTGAACATGGGCGGGGTCGATGCCGCGTCGACGACGGGGCCGAGCGACAGCAGATCACCGTCCCGATAGTCGTCCTCGTGTAGTTCGGCGACGGCGAGCGTCCGATCGTCGTCGCCCACCAGGTCGGCGACCAGCCCGTCGATCGCCTCGCGAACCAGCGTCTCGTCATCGCCGCGCACGACGGTGATCGGGGCGGTCCCGCTCATCGAGCTGCCAGGATCTCGGCCACCGTGTCGGCTATCCGGCGAGTGCCCGCGACATCGTGGGCACGAAGCACACGGCATCCTCTCGCTATCCCGACCACGTGGGCGGCGTGCGAGGCGTCGCCGCGATCGGTCGTCTCGGCGCCGGTCAGCGCCCCGAGAAAGGGCTTGTTCGACGCGGAAAGGAACACCGGGAAGCCCAACGCCACCAAATCGTCGGACAGCCCGAGCAATTCCGCGGACATGGACTCGGTCTTGCCGAGATCGAGCCCCGCATCGAGCATGATCGCTTCGGGAGCGATTCCGGCGTCGAGCGCCCAGCGGGCTCGGGTCTCGAGAAACCGCCGCACCTCCCCTGCTAGATCACCGTAGAACGGCTCGGGGTCGGGAACCCGGGGCGCGAGACGCACGTGACACGCGACGACCGAAGCACCATGGCGGGCGGCGACCGACAGATATTCCGGGTCGGCGAACCCGCTGATGTCGTTGCCCACGACCGCACCAGCGCGAAAACACTCGTCGGCCACCGACGCCCTGAAGGTGTCGACCGAGACGGGTAGGTCGAATCGATCGGTCAACGCATCGACCGCAGGAACAACGCGTTCCAGCTCTTCCTCGGGCGAGACCTCGGGGCCCGGGCCGGCCTTGACGCCGCCGACGTCGAGGAAATCGGCACCCTCCGCTGCGAGCGTCTCGGCCTTGCGCAGGAAGTCGTCGAAGTCGAAATACGCGCCCTGGTCGAAGAACGAATCGGGCGTGCGATTGAGGATCCCCATCACCAGGGCGCGATGGGTGATGTCGTAGACGCGCGAGCCGAGAGCGAGGGTGCGAGCCCCACCCGTCACCACCGGTGCCTCGGGTCGCAGCCCGACTTCGCCCGACATCGCAGCGACCCTATCCGCAACGCTGTCATCGTCAAGAGACACCATGACCACCGATCCGACGCGTGTGCTGCCAAGATGGTGACGAATGCGTGCGCTGCGACTGCTGGTTCTGTTTCTGATGTCCACGCTCGGGCTCGTCGCCGTCGGCGTGAGCCCGGCGCACGCCTGCACCTGCACCGATGCCCCACGCGGCACCGATGCAGCAAACGGCGACTTCGCTTTCGTCGGCACCCACGTGGGCATCGACGACACCGTCTGGCAATTCGAGGTCGAGCGGTGGTTGAGCGAGGGCAGCGCATCGGCGACGGGCGTCCTGTCCTCCGGCGACGGCTCGTGCGCTCTGAGACTCACGCCCGGAGATCGGGTCGCGCTGTATGCGAGGCTCAACGAAGTGGGTTTCCCGGTCGCCGACGCTTGCTCCATCGGCGATCCCGATGCTGCCCTCGCAGGGACCGAACCCCCGGCCGTCCACCCCTCCGCTGGCCCGGCCCGATATCTGATCGGCCCAGGGCGCGGACCACCGCACTACTGGCTCGTCGATGCCGCCGGTCGTGTGAGCGGATTCGTGACCGAGCCTGACCTTCCGAGCGGCAATCTGCACGAGCTCTCGCTGTGCCCGGGCGGCAAACGCGTCGCCGAACTCTGGACCGACCGGGCGATCGTTCGCGACCTGGCAACTCTCGAGATCATTCGTGCGGTCCCGCTGCCACTGGCTGCCAACCAGCGCAACTACACGGGCGTTGCCTGCCGAAACGAGGCCGGTAGCGAAGTTCTCGTGGGTCGGGAATTCATCGAATCGCCAATCACGACGATTATTCCCGACCTTGTCGACATTGCAGCTCCGAGGACGCCCGTCATCACTGGGAACTTCCGCTCGCTCACGATCGTCAATGCCAACAGTGCGCTCGTCACGGTCAATCCCACAAACACTCGCCTGGAGGTGCTCAACCTTCGCAATGGAGGGACGCGCCTTCTCGACGAGGCACGCGACATCGAGCAGCCTGTCGACTATCCACCGACCATCGATGCCTATTCGGTATCACCGTCGGGCGAGCGGGTGGTTTTCACGATCTTCCGTTCGATAAGCGGTTCGAACGGTCGACTCGACACCTTCGTGTGGGAAATCTCCCCTGGACGCCAAATCGCGGCCTATCGGCAGGGTTGGAGGACCGAACCCGAGATGCAGTGGTACGGCGAAGACGAGCTAGTCAAGACGGTTCGATCCGATGCCGGATCGACGCGAACCGTCGTCGGCGCTGTCGGTGGCGAACCCGTGGTGGACGACGTCGGCAGACGGGTCGCCGCACCTTCAACCGATGGGCCTTACGTCGTGACCGAGGAGGCGGTTGTGGCGGTCGACGGATCGCGCATGGTTGCCCTGACCGAGGACTCGACGCTCACCGTGGCCCAATTCCCCAACGAGGATCTCGAAGGGCCGCTGGCCGTCTCACCGCCGATCCAGGTCACCGCCGACCTGCCGGTGGCTGCCTCACCGCCCACGACGGTGTTGGGGACCACGACGACGGAACAAACGGATTCAGGGGAATCGGTTGCGGCGCCGCTCATCGCCGACGACGACGCTCCGCCCGATCCGCCGACGGTCGGCTGGGCGGTCGCCGGCCTGTCGGCGGGAGTCCTAATCGTGGGAACGACGGTGGTCGTTTCGCGCCGCTTCGACGACGACTCGCTCGAGGCTTGACCCCCGTTTTCGAGATTTCTGAACCCTACGGTGCGGTATATGACACCCCAGGGTTCAGAAATCCTGGGCGACGTCGACATCGAGGTGACCGTCGGGACTGACGGTGATGTGAACGCGCAGCGAGCCGACGGACTCGGTGCGGTCGGTCGTCACATCTCGTGCCCCGAGAATCCTGTGGTCGGCCGGGGCGAGGATCCGCGTCACGTCTATCCGCCGGATGACGACCTCTAACGCGGCGGAGTCGCGCGCTCCCCCACGCCGGGCGACGACGAGGTCGATCGCGTCGACGTTCGCTTGCCTCAGCGCATCGAGGAGCGCCACCGGCGAGTTGGGTGAATCGAGAACGAGCACCACGGCACCGTCGACATGAAGCAATGCCCCCGGCACCGGCTCGTCGCTGCCGACTGGCGGACCACCCCACGCCGACAACGCGACCAACGACACGAGGCCGACGCCGAGAAGGGGCTTTCGCGTCGCGGCGATGATGGACGCAGCGACACCGGCCACCGACCAGGGACCGAGCGGATCGAACGGAAGCGATGCACCCATCCGAGCAACGGCGAGCACCCACCACAGCAGCGGCCGCACCGGCGCCAGAACGAACGAGGCAACACCGTCGCCGGCCAACCCGGCCACGGGTCCGACCACGGCGCCCCACAGCATCACCGGACCGGCGACGGGCGCTGCCAGGACGTTGGCGGGAATGCTCACCGTCGACACTCCCCCGAACTCGGCCGCGACGAGCGGAGCGACCGCGCACTGCGCCGCCAGCGTGACCGCGAGGGCATTCCGGGCCGGACCCGCCCAGCTCATCCGGCGCGCTAACGGCTCGGCCGCGACCAGAATCCCGGCTGCTGCAGCAACCGAAAGCCGAAATCCGACGCGCTGAACCAGCAGCGGATCGACGAGGATCAACGCGACGACCGACATCGCGAGCAGTTGCAGACCCTCAGCGAAACGCCCCAGCAGAGTCGCCACCGTTGCGCCGCCGGCCATGGTGACGGCGCGCAACACCGACGGCTCGAACCGTGTAATGAACCCGAAGAACACAAGCCCCGAGATCGCGACGATGGCGCGCAGACGGTGGTCGAGGCGTCGAAGAAGCGGCGAGAGCAACAACAACACGTATGCGACGTTCTGGCCGGACACTGCAACGAGGTGTCCGAGACCCGTGCGTCGCACATCGCTTTCGACCACCGGCGATTGACCGCGGTCGTCTCCGTACACCATCCCGAGGTACAGGGCCCGCTGGTCGCGGTCGAGTACATCACCGCCGCGGGCGATCGCGCCCCGGACGCCGTTGGCGGCCCGCCAGAGGAGCTCGCCGTCATCGACCGGTCGAGCGGCATCGACATCGAGTCGGCCAGCTACGTGCTGGGCGCGCATCCACTCGAGCGACTCGCTCAAGGCTCGCGTGACCCCCTCGACCTCGATCCGATGCCCGACCTCGCTCGGCGCCAACGCAGTCGCCGCGGGACCACGCGCGAATACCACGAGACGACGACCGTCGAGCTCGACGACGACGCGCAGCGACGGCCCGGACCATTCGGGGGTCGACGACTACGGTCGCCACTCCCGACACCAACTGTCCGTCTTCGACGACGAGAGGCTCACGTGCTCGATGGGCGAGAACTGCCGACAGCAGGAGAAGCGCCACCGCAGTCGCGACCCGCTGCCGCCCTGGTCCGGCTCAGAAGGGCCGCGGACGCGGCTGCGATCGTGAGCACCGGGAGGGCGAGCGCCGGACCGACAGCTGCTCCCAACCAGGTCCGCGGGCCGCGAGCAACACCCATGCGGCTGCAGTCCACGACACCGACGATGAAGTCGAGCACGGCATCGAGAGTGTCTTGGGCCCGATTCCCGGGCGACGAGGCTCGAGATCCGCGACAGAACCGAAGTCGCCATGCTCGTCCCGGTAGGCAACGATCGCCGCGGCGGTCACCGGCCCTATGCCCGGCAGTGTCTCGAGTTGCCCAACGTCGGCACGGTTCAGATCGACGACGGTGGATTGGGTGTCGGGGTGCGACGACAGTGTCTCGGGAAGCACCTCCTCACCGACGGTCGGCACGTATACGCGTTCGCCGTCGGAAAGCTCGGCGGCGAGGTTCAAGCGATCCGGTTCGGCGTCCGCCGCGGCCCCACCGGCCCTACCGAGTGCATCACCAACCCTCGACCCGGCTGGGAGCTCGGATCACACCCGGGGTTGCCACGGCGCCGGCAACGTGCACGAATATCGAACTCGGACCCGCTTCGGCAGCCGACCGGGTAGCCGAACCGAGATCGAGGTCATCGACCGACGGCAAATAGGTCTCGGGCAGCGGCGCAGCCGCGGGCAAGAGCAGGTAAGCAGCGGCGAAGGCAACGATCGATGTCGCCACGACGGCGACGACGACCGGAAATGAACCAGTCGGCGCCGGCTGTCTTGCGCATTGCGCTCGAAGATCGACTCGATCGATCGCGCAGATCGGCCAGCGGATCGTCCACGTGATTCCCTCTCGTGTTCGTACATCGAAGAGGGGAAGTGGCTGAGTGGAAAGCTAGCCGCCGTCTGCGACCGCCACCACGTCAGCGGCCGGGTTGGAACGAGACGATCAGTACAGCTTGGACGTGAGACGCTTGCGATAGGTCGCGGTACGAGGGTCGTCGGGGCCGAGCACCTCGAGCAGATCGACGAAGTCCTGGCGGGCTTCGTCGTCGCCGGGGATCCGCTCGAGCAACGCGTCGAGCTTCTGCTCGACATCGTCGCCTGCACCCTCGCCCCCGGTCCGAGCGAGCGCCGCGAGGTGCCGGGACTGAGTCGACTCCGGGATCTTCGCCAGGAGGTCTCCGACCTCGTCACTGCGTCCCTGTTCGATGCGGAGCCGGGCCAAGGCCAGGATCGCTGCTTCGTTGTCGGGTTCGATCTCGAGAGCGGCCTCGAGAGAAGCCTCGTCGCCACGCTCGATGAGAGCGTCGATCTGACTCTCTTCCTCAGTCGGCAGCAGCCGCTGTACGAAATCGGTCACCTCGGCCTCACCCTGAGCGCCGACGAAGCCGTCGACGACAGCACCGTCGGCCATGGCATAGACCGCCGGGATCGACTGGACCCGAAATGCCTGCGCGGCCTGGGGGTTGTCGTCGACGTTGATCTTCACGAGCTCGACCCGACCCGCGGTCGCCGCGACAGCGCGCTCGAGGATGGGGCCGAGCTGCTTGCACGGCCCGCACCAGGGGGCCCAGAGGTCGACGACGACGGGAACGGTCTTGGACCGCTCGATGACATCGTTCTCGAAGGTTGCATCCGTTACATCGGTCATGACTTCTCCAACATCTCGCGCCGGCGAGGTATTGCCGCGCCGCCATCTCGTCAAGCGTAGGGGTGACCCTCGGCGATAACGTGAGCCGCCATGACCACCATCACCGGAATCGACGCCGAGCCGGTTACAGGCTGGATGCAAGAACATGCCGAACTGACCCCGCCTCTCGCGTTCGAGCTCATCGCGGGCGGCCACTCGAACCTGACCTTCCGAGTGACCGACGCCGACGGTCACAGCTGGGCGTTGCGCCGCCCGCCGATGGGTCACGTCCTCGAGTCAGCCCACGACATGAGCCGGGAGCACAGGGTGATATCGGCCCTTGCCTCGTCCGATGTGCCGGTGCCGGCAACGGTCGGTCTGTGTGAAGACATAGAGGTCAACGGAGCACCGTTCTACGTAATGGACTTCGTCGAAGGAACCGTCGTTCGCGACGCCAACATCGCCGCCGAGTTCAGCGCCCACGACCACCGGGTGATGGCGCGGTCTCTCATCGAGACGCTCGCTGCTCTCCATCGAGTCGACCCCGACGAGGTCGGCATCGGCGACCTCGGCCGCAAGGACGGCTATATCGAGCGACAGCTGCGGCGCTGGCACGGACAATGGGAGAAGTCCAAGACACGCGACCTCGACCTCGTCGACGAGGTTCACGATCGACTGCTCGCAGCCGTGCCCGACCAGGGCCGCGCCGGCATCGTGCACGGCGACTACCGCCTCGACAACTGCATCATCGGCGACGACAACGCGGTCGCTGCGGTGCTCGATTGGGAACTGTGCACTCTTGGCGATGTGCTGGCCGATGTCGGCGCGCTGTCGATGTACTGGACCCGCCCCGAAGACGAACACGGTGCGCTGTCGAATGCACCGACGCTCGCCGAGGGCTTCCCCGAGCGCGACGAGATCGCCGCCTGGTATGCCGAGGCCAGCGGTCGCGACCTCGACGAACTCAACTTCTACGTGGCCTTTGCCACCTGGCGCGGCGCCTGCATCATCGAAGGTGTGTACGCCCGCTACCTTCACGGTGCCATGGGCGACAAGGACCCCGGTGCTCTCGACGTCTTCAAGCACCAGGTCGAGCTGCTCGCCCAGTCAGCCGCGGACATCCTCGACAACTGAGATGACCACACCATGAGCGACGACCTCTACACCATCCTGGCCAAACCGAAGCTCGAACACCCGACTGCGATCATGTTCCTCGAGGGGTGGATCGATGCAGGCAATGCCGCCGCCGTAGCAGCCAGCAGAGTGCACGATGCGCTCGAGGACGAAGTGGTCGTCGCGTCGTTCGATCCCGATGAGTTCGTCGACTACAGAGCCCGCCGGCCCGTACTCCACCTCGCCGATGGCGTCGTTACCACACTCACATGGCCGAGAATCGAGGTGATCGCGGGCCACATCGACGGCGCCGACGTCGTCATGCTCATGGGTCAGGAACCCGATACGCGGTGGCGACGGTTCAGCGAAGCGGTCGTCGAGATATTCGGGCAGCTCGGCGCCGAAAGGGTCGTCGGTCTCGGCGCCTATCCGGCGCCTACGCCTCACACCCGCCCGGTTCGGTTGTCAGCGACGGCAACGACCGACGCTCTCGCCGAGGGATATGTGCGGGCGAGCATCGATGCTCCCGCGGGCGTTCATGCCGTGATCGAGACCGCAGCGGCCGAGGCCGGCATCGACGCGATCGGCATATGGGCACAGGTACCCCACTACGTTGCGGCGTCGTTCTATCCGGCAGCGGCGTCCGAACTCCTCCGCGATGTTGCCCGCGTCACCGGCGCGCGCCTCGACACGTCCGAGCTCGATGCCGATGGGTTGCGTCTCCGTAACGAGATCGACGAGCGGGTGGCCGAGAACCCCGAGCATGCGGGTCTGCTCGCCGAGCTCGAACGCACCTACGACAGCCTGGCCTCGATCGACGACTCCGCAGGAGACGCGATCGCTCGCGAGTTCGAGGAATTCCTGCGCGATCAGGAAGAGGACTGACGAGAACTCAGGCGACGATGTTGACCAACTTGGGAGGCTTGGCGATGATGCGCTTCGGCTCGCCCTCGACCAGCGCCTTCACCTTCTCCGAAGCCATGGCCGTTGCGACAGCCTGATCCTCGTCGATGCCGGCATCGACCTCGATCTTGTCGCGCAGCTTGCCGTTGACCTGAACGATCATGGTCACCGTGTCCACCACGAGCTTTACTTCGTCTGCGACGGGCCACGGCTCTTCGTGGATGTGCCCACCGCGGCGGCGCTTCCACAGCTCGGCGGTGATGTGGGGCACCGCTGGTGCCATCAACAACAGCAGCGTGTCGATCGCGAAAGCGAGCGTGTCTGCGTGAGGGCCTTCGTCGCTCTGCGCGTAGCGGTAGAGGTCGTTCGTGAACTCCATGAACGCCGCGACGGCGGTGTTGTATGACCAGCGGCCGTAGTCGCGATCGATACGAGCGATCAGCCGATGTGCCGCCGCGTCGACCGTCTCGTCGGCTTCGGTTGGGTCGCCGGTTCGAGCATCCGCGCCAAGGCCGGAATCTGGCTCGGCCAGCCGCCACACCCTGCCGAGAAACCGTCCGCAGCCCTCGACTTGGAATTCCTCGTAGTCGACGTCCTCGGCCGGCGGTTTCACCTGGAGGATCGCGAGTCGAAGCGTGTCGGCGCCGTGCTGCTCGACCGTTTCGTCGGGACTCACCGTGTTGCCCTTCGACTTCGACATTTTCCCGCCACCCATGCGAACCATGCCCTGCGTGAAGAGCCGCTGGAACGGCTCACGCAGCTCCTTTGGCGCCACACCCAGGTCGGCCAGAGCCTTGGTGAAGAACCTGGCGTACATCAGGTGCAGGATCGCGTGCTCGATGCCACCGATGTACTGGTCGACGGGAAGCCAGCGTTCGATCGCCGCCTTGGAGAACGGCGCGCCGTCGTTGGCCGGGTCGGCGAAGCGCAGGAAGTACCAGGACGAGTCGACAAACGTGTCCATGGTGTCGGTCTCGCGACGAGCATGGCCTCCACATGACGGACATGTGGCTTTGAGGAATCCCTCGTGGAACTGGAGCGGCGACTGACCGGTCGGCATGAACTCGACGTCGTCGGGGAGCTCGACCGGCAACTCGTCGTCGGGTACCGGAACCACCCCGCAGGCGTCGCAGTAGACGACGGGGATCGGACACCCCCAGTAGCGCTGCCTCGACAGCAACCAGTCGCGCAGCCGGTAGTTGACGGTCGACGAGCCGATGCCCTGCTCCTCGAGCCACTCGATCGCCTTTGCCTTGGCGTCTTCCACGTTGAGCCCGTTCAACCATTCGCTGTTGATGGCAGGCCCGTCGCCCAAATAGGGGGCATCGTCATCGATGTCGTCGGGTGGCTGAACCGTGCGGACGATGTCGATGCCGTACGCCTTGGCGAAATCCCAATCGCGTTGGTCTTGGCCAGGCACGGCCATGATGGCGCCCGTGCCGTAGGTCATGAGGACGTAGTCCGCGAGGTAGAGCGGGATGGGCTTGTCGGTGAACGGGTTGATGAGACGCGTCCCGGTGTCGATGCCCCGCTTGTCGAGCGGACCGCCAGACGCCTGACGATCGATGTCCGACCGCTCTGCGACCTCGGCTACAAATGCCTCGACCGCGGCTCGCTGATCATCGGAGGTCAGCTCGGCGACTCGCGGGTGTTCGGGCGACATGACCGCGAAGGTCATGCCGAAGCTTGTGTCGGGCCTGGTGGTGAACACCGAGATGCCCTCGACGTCGCCGCGAGGGCTGCCGTCATCGTCGGCCACCGGAAGCACGAACTCGGCGCCTTCGCTCCGACCGATCCAATTGCGCTGCATCAGCTTGACGCGTTCGGGCCACTCGAGGTCGTCGAGGTCGACCAGCAGCTCCTCGGCGTAGTCGGTGATGCGGTAGAACCACTGCGCCATCTGGCGGGGTTCGACGAGATCACCCGAGCGCTCGCAGGTGCCATCGGCCAGTACCTGTTCGTTGGCCAGGACGGTCTGACAACCAGGGCACCAATTCACCGGCGCCTCGGCACGGTATGCCAGGCCAGCGTCGAGAAACCGCTTGAAGATCCACTGCGTCCAACGCATGAAATCGGGATCGTGACTGCACACCTTGCGGCGCCAGTCGTAGACCGCACCGAGTCTGCGCAACGACGACGACAGCTCCTCGATGCGCTCGTCGGTGAACGGCCGCGGGTGCACTCCGGACTTGATCGCGGCGTTCTCCGCTGGCAGTCCGAAGCTGTCGAACCCGATCGGCGACAGCACCTGCCGGCCGTTCATGGTGTGGTAGCGAACGAGTAGGTCGCCGAAGGTGTAGTTGCGTGCGTGGCCGATGTGCGCCGGGCCGCTCGGATAGGGGTACATCGACAGCACATAGGCCGTCTCGGCATCGCCGTCGTTGTCGACCTCGTAGGTTTGCTCGTCGACCCAATACTCTTGCCACGCGGGCTCGAACTCGGTTGGGCGGTAGGGCTCGACCATGGGCAGCGATCCTACCGAGGCGTGTAGTTGCAAGGGCGGTTGTTCGGGCGGGTGCACCGCGGTCGCCGATCGGCAACAGTGTCGCCATGCCTCAGATCGACGATTCCACCATCTCGACCGTTCTCGACGTCTACCTTCCCGAGCGCGCCCAGTTGATCGAGCTGTTGCGCGACCTCGACGATGAGCAGTGGGACTTGCCGACGGAGTGCCCCAAATACTCGGTGAAGGGCATCGCAAGCCACATCCTCGGTGACGATCTCAGCCTTCTCAGCCGTCAGCGAGATGGAGCCGTGCAGGGCCTGATCCTGGTCGCGGAGAAGATGCCGGGCGCCGAGTTCAGAGACCTGCTCGATGGGTTCAACGACGAGTGGGTCGAGGCTGTCCGCTTCTTCAGCCCTTCCTTGCTGATCGAGTTGCTCGACCTCGTGGGTGAATGGACGCACAGCTACTACCGCGACGTCGATCCGAAGTCGCCTGGCGAGCCTGTGCCGCTGTTCGGCGTCGACTTCGGCGACTCATCGCCCTTCTGGCACGCGATCGCGCGTGAGTACCTGGAGCGCTGGGCACACCACTCGCAGATTCGTCGCGCGCTCGGGATGGGTTCGCTGGCCGCCTCTCCTTTTCTCGACATCGGGCGCGACATCGTCGCCACCGTCGCCGGCGCTCCCACCGGCGACGCCCAAGCGGCGGGCGATGACCCGGACCAGCCCTGGAGCATCGGTCCGCTCGTCCTCGGCGCACGCCAGCAGGCCGCCGACATCCTCACGCTCGGCCATACCGCCGCCGAGGTGGCCTCTCTCGTCGATGGACCGAGCGATCTGGTCGACCGATTCGCAGCACGCGTGGGCCGGCGCGTCTAGCGGTCGAGAGCACTCGTTGTCACTCTCCGCACCAGCGTTTCGGGGTCAGCCCAGGGGTACCCGCTCATCGTCACCAGCCCTTGGGCTATGCCGTTGAGCGCGCACACGAGGACCTCTGACCTCACCTGAATGTCATCGGGCCCGGCTCGCTCGCCGAGCACCTCGGCGATGCACGATCGGAAGAGATCGAACCGACCGATCAATGACTCGTCGCCCATGAAGCGGGTCACATCCTCCTGGGTTATGCCACCCGACATGAACACGAGGTAGTAGCTGTCGCGATTCTCGAGCCAGTACTCGACATAGCCGTCCGCTACGACTCCGAGTCTCCGCTCGGGATCAGGTTCAGCCGCGGCAACGCGGTCGAGTTGGTCGAACAGCTCGCCGAGCACGTGGGTCCACACCATGCTAAGGATCTCGAACTTGTTCTCGAAGTACTTGTAGAGCGTCATCGGTGTGCAGCCGGCCTCGCTCGCCAGCCGACGCATCGAGATCGCGACGTAACCCTCCTCACGAAACAGCTCGAGCGCATTCGAGGCGATGTGCGCACGCATCTCGGCGATCTGTTCTTCGGTGTGTGCAGGACGACCCCGAACGCTTCGAGCCCTATCGCCTCTGTCCGCTGTGCGTTCGGCCACCTCGTGAACTCCCCACTTGAACTAGTTTCGTATAACGCGTTATACATAATACATGACAGCAACAGCGCCCACGCTAGACAGCGAACGCCTCACCGACCGCGAACGGAAGCTCTTTGCATGGCTGTTCGTGATCGCCGCCTTGTGGAACTTCGCCGGAGCGCTCCCAGGATTCATCGATAGCAAAGGCATATTCGCCCGCGAGTTCGGACGAGAGCTCGCGGACCCGGTGATGGTGGTCGTCTACCGGGGAGCGTGGGGCACCGCACTGCTGTACGGCTTCGGCTTTCTGATGGTCGCCCGCAACCCGGTGCGACACACCGGCGTCGTACTCATGGGCGGCTTCGGCAAGGCATTCTTCGCGCTGCACCTGCTCTACATGTACCTGAAGGGCTGGACATCGGACTTCGCGCTGGTCGTCATCGGTGGCGACGTCTTGTTCGTCGCGGCCTTCGCGGCATACCTCCGCAGCGTGAAGCGACACGGCTACACGCTCGTCTGACGACCCTAGGGTTAGCTCATGGCATCAGGGTCATCGCTGCGGGTCGAGACGGCTATTGACGCGAGCCGCACCGAGGTTTGGGCCTACGTGCGCGACATCGCCACCCACGTCGACTGGATGCACGACGCGGTCGCGATCAGGTTCCTCGACGATCAGCGTGCGGGTGTCGGCACTCGATTCGAGTGCGACACGAAGATCGGCCCGTTCTCGCTCACCGATGTCATGGAGGTCACCGCTTGGGAGGATGAGCACCGCATCGGTGTTCGTCATGTCGGCCTGATCACCGGTGAGGGCGACTTTTCCCTCGAGGAGCTCACGCCGACGCGAACTGCGTTTCGTTGGGTGGAGGTGCTCGAGTTTCCGTGGTACCTCGGTGGACGCTTCGCTGCCGCTGTCGCGTCACCCATCTTGCGGCGGGTCTGGAATCGCAACCTCGAGCAGCTCAAGGCCCGGATTGAGACCTGACCGAACCCATCAGCGACACCTGCCCGTACCAGGTAACGGTCTGGCGGCTGGAGTCAGCTCCGGCCGGATTGTTTCAGGATCGTCTGCCATGGTGACCGTTTCGCTGCGAGCGGAACGGCGAGACCGAGGAACCGGCCCAGAAGCCCGCCTTTCGATGCGGCCATTGCTTCACCGGCGGCCTTATGCAGTTCAGCCGGCGACTCTGGTCGATGGCGTTCGACTCGCCCTGCGGTGAGGTCCCAAGCATGGAGATGCCATTCGGTCGCTGCGATTCCAACGTGGAGACCTACGGTGATGGTGCCCGCTGGGAATCCGTATGGAACGTCCCACGCCTTCGAGGCTCGG
This sequence comes from Acidimicrobiales bacterium, assembly GCA_965216815.1. Classification (GTDB taxonomy): domain Bacteria; phylum Actinomycetota; class Acidimicrobiia; order Acidimicrobiales; family SHLQ01; genus JADFOM01. Next base: position 3,424,640 of record OZ244202.1, read on the forward strand.
TCAATGTAGGCGGCAGCCCGTTCACCGAACCGGGCGGTGGCCGCCGGCCCAGCGAGACCTTGTAGTTCATCGACGACCGCTGCGTTGCGCACATCGAACTCGCTCTCCGGAAACGGCCGAGCCGAGTCGCCGTCGAGCGCTCGATCGAGCCAGTCGTGGTACCAGTCGACCACACCGACGAGATGCCGAACGGTGTCGGCCGCACTCCACTCGCCACATGCTGGAGTCAGCCAATCGTCGGCGCTGAAAGACGAAGTGATGTCCGCGATGGCCGCCGCTCCATCGCGGTACAGGGCTTCGACGCCGGATCGGCCTGGACGATTCATGCGATCTCCCTCTAGAGATACCTCACGGCTGAACTCGTCGCCCACCTCATCCGGAACGACTGACCTGCATATCAACGCCACGGTCGCGGCGCGGCGGTTGCAGCAGCCCAAGCCGGATTGTCGTCGAGGCGCAGATCTCTCCGAAACCAGACGACGCCCCGGCCACGGTTGGTGTCGCTCGATGCCGGTCTTGGCATTACGTTCGCATCCGATGAGACCCCCACCGACGTAGTCGTAGCAGTGGGCACACCTTCTTCACTAACGCGCCGAGTCATCGCCGTCGTCTTCGTCGTCGCCGGTCCCGTTCTCCTGGTCATCGCGGCCGTGGCGCTATTTTGCGCACTGCTCGTCGACCTCCTCACCCGACGACGTCTTCGCTACGCGCGCGTCGTTGCCATGGCGGCGAACTACATGGCGCTCGAGTGGGTTGGCCTCGTCATCGCAGCTTCGTTGTGGATCGCCGCCGGATTCGGTGTGGCTATGGCACGACCCTGGTCGAGACGTGTCCACTATCGCGTTCAGCGTTGGTGGGGTCGCTCTCTGCTCAGCGCCGCGAAACGGTGGCTGCGCCTGCGGATCGAGATTCAAGGCCTCGAGCTCGTCGACTCCTCGCCGCTCATCGTCGCGTCGCAACACGTCAGCTTCTTCGATGCGCTCCTCCCGACCGCCATCCTCGACATGCGCAGCAGCCGCCCGGCGCGCCACGTTCTAAAGCGCGAGCTGGCGTGGGATCCGTGCCTCGGCACCTTTGGCCACCGTCATCCCAACCATTTCGTCGCCCGCGGCGGTGGAGAGCGCGAAGCAGAGCTCGAAGCGATTGAATCGCTTGCAGCAACCGCGGGCGACGAGGCGCTGGTGATCTTCCCCGAGGGAACGTTCTTCAGCGAGGCCCTGGCTGCGAGGGTGGATTCCCGGCTTGCCACCGAAGACCCCGAACGACACGCGCGGCTACGCCTCACCCGGCTCCTGCCGCCGCGGCCCGGGGGAATCTCCGCGCTGCTGCGCGGCCGACCGGTGAGCAACCTCGTCTTCGTCGCCCATTCGGGCTTCGAGCCGTTCGGCTCGCTTCGCGCAATCGCTGAAAACGTGCCGTTCACCGGGCCCGTGAAGGTCCGGATCTGGCGTGTGCAAGCAACCGAGGTGCCCACCGCCGACGATGACAGGCTCCGTCTCGTCGATCGTCAATGGCAGGCGATGAACGATTGGCTCGTCGAAGAAGAAATGTGAATTGGTTGCATCCGCCCGTGGGGGTCGGCTCGTAGAGCAGGCAAATCACACCCCTTCGAGGAGATACAACGATGAAGACCCGATCAATTCGCATGTTCGCTGCTCTCGTAGCGCTGACCCTGCTCGCCGCAGCGTGTGGCGACGACGACGATGGCGACGGCGGAGCGAGCGAGACAACCGTGGCCGAGTCGACCACTGCGATGGAGGAGGACTCCATGGCCGAAGACGACGCCATGGAGGAGGACGGAGCTGCCTCGGAAAATGGCACGATCGTCGACGTCGCTATAGCCAGCGGCGATTTCACGACACTCGTCGCCGCGGTCGAAGCGGCCGGGCTCGTCGAGACGCTGAGCGGCGACGGCCCGTTCACCGTGTTTGCACCGACCGACGCTGCGTTTGCTGCAGCGCTCGAGTCGCTCGACCTCACCGCCGAGGAACTGCTGGCAGACACCGAACTGCTCACATCGGTGCTCACCTACCACGTGATCGACGGTCAGGTTCCAGCCAGCCAGGTCACCACGATGGACGGCCAGAGTGCGGCGACCCTCAATGGCGCTGAAGTCACGATCTCGGTCGATGGCGAAACCGTCATGGTCAACGAAGCGACGGTGACCGCCGTCGACGTCGATGCCTCCAACGGGGTCATCCACGTCATCGACGCGGTTCTCCTCCCGCCGAGCTGAGCAAGGCCTGACCGGGAGCGCCGGGCGACCCCTCCCTGCCCGGCGCTCCCGTGTCGACCCCTAGAAAGATGGTCCACGGCTATACGCTTTCGGTGTGGCGGAGTTGGATGAGGACATCACCGACCTGGTTCAGGTGGCGTTCGTCCGCGGCGACGAGGCGGCACTCGAGACCGCCTACAAGACCTACGGCTCACTCGTCTACACGCTCTGCCGCAAGACACTGCCCGAGGACCGAGCCGCCGATGTGACCCAGGAGGTCTTCGTGAGTGCTTGGCGGGCACGAACCCGCTTCGACCCTGACAAAGGGAGTCTTGCAGCCTGGCTCATCGGCATCGCAAAGAACCGCATCGTCGACAACGTACGGTCGGAGCAGCGCCACGAGACGAGGCGATCCGACACACCGATGAGCAACCTGCCTGTCGAATCCGACGTCGAGGGTGCTGCCGATCGGATGCTCGTGGCCCAGGCGCTCGGCCGCCTTCCGGCCCGCCAGCGAACAGCGATAGAGCTCGCTTACCTCGGGGGGCTCACCCACACAGAGATCGCCACCAAGACCGATATCCCACTCGGCACGGTGAAGAGCGATATTCGCAGGGGAATGGAACAGATCAGGAGCTACGTCGGGGGTGAACCATGAACGACGATCCGACGTCGAGCGACGACCGAATCGAGGATGCGCTGCGGTCGCTGTCCGAGCAAGACCAGCAGCTCATGGAGCCGCCGGCTGAGCTCTGGGACCGGATCTCGAGCGAGGTGTCGGCGGTGTCTCTCGAGGATCGCCGCAAGCCCAAGGCATTGGCTCTTCTCGCTGCAGCGGCAGCGATCGTCGTGATCTTGGGTGCCGGGTACGCCCTCCTGAACAGCAGCGACGACATCGACCCGATCGCGCAAGCCGAGCTCGCCTACGACCCCGACGCATTCGACCCCCTTGGGGCCGACGCCAGCGCAACCGCAACCCTCGTCGACCGTGACGGCGCGCTCCACGTCGAGATCGCCGACTCAGCGCTTCCAACCCCGGACGACGCCGACCTCGAGGTGTGGCTCATCGAGCCCGACGCCGACGGGAATCCGGCCGATCTGGTATCGCTCGGCACGATCGACCCTGACGAGCCCGGCGACCTCGAGGTTCCCTCCGACCGCGACCCCGACGTGTTCTTCGTCGTCGACATCAGCGTCGAGCCACGCGACGGCGACCCGACGCATTCGGGCCGTTCGATCCTTCGAGGCCCCCTCGCCTCGACCTGACGCGACCCCGGTGTCAGACCAAAGTTTCACATAGCCACCCGCGACCCCGGTGTCAGGGAATCCTCCGGGTTCCTTCGAGTTGCTCGCTTCGCTCACAACATCGCGGACCAAAGTTTCACATCGCTACCCGCTATTACGTCGCAGCGTGAAAGCGGTCGCGCCGGAGACGAGAAGGTTCTGGTCGGCGATGCGAAGGCCGGCTGAGTCGAAGAGGTGTTCGAATTGCTCCTGGGTCCGTTCTCTGCCGGTCGCGCTGACGAACATCAAGATGTCGGATGCTGCCGCGAAGTCGTCGCGGATTCGTTCGGATGCGATCGACTCAACCACGACCGCCTCCCCACCCGCTCCCATCGCGGCGGTGACGTTCGACAGAATCGCCGCGTCCTCGTCGTCGCTCCAGTCGTGGACGATCGCCAGGAGGAGGTAGCGGTCGTGGCCGTCGGGTACTCCGTCGAAGAACGATCCCAGTGCGAGGCGGTGCGAACCCGCTCGCTGCCGTGCCCGATCGATGACCTCCGGTAGGTCGAACAGCGTGGTCTCGAGGTGTGGCTCGTAGAGCAGGAGTGCGTCGAGCGCGGCTCCGTTGCCTCCGCCGACATCGCACACAGTGTGGATATCGGACCAGTCGAGCACGCGGGCGAGGTGCATCGCCTGAAGCGTCGCACCGGCTGCCATCGCTTCGTCGAAGTCCTCCCCCGTACTCGGCTCGATCGAGGTCGTGTACTCGAAGAAGTCGACTCCGTGAGCGAGCTCGAAGGGCGGCCTCGCATCCGGGGCGAGGGCCGGGACGACCTTTCGCCAAGCCGCGTCCAACCACTCGCTCGTGGCGAAGCGCACCCAGCTTCGCCACTGGGCACGTGAGTCGCTGCGAAGTGCGTTGGAGACCCCGGTTGGAGCGACGCTCCCGGTACGGCTGTATCCGATGAAACCTCGGGCCGCCGCGAAACGAAGCAGTCGGTCGAGCTTCACTGCATCGGTCCCGGTTGCTCGGGCGAGCGCGTCGACCGACATCGGCCCGTCGAGCATGTCGGGCACGCCGAGCTCGACGAGAGCCCTCAGCACATGCGCATCGAACGCCGCGAACAGCGTTTCGAGCACCCGGAGAGGTGCAGGGGCACTGCGGCGGTGCAGCCCTAACACACGTCTGCGGAGCGCATTCGCCCAAACCGCCGCTCGACTCGGCGGAACCACCGGAGCGCCGAGCAGCTCGCTTTCCAGCTCCTTGATCTCTGTCTGGTCGGGCACTTCGCCTGTGTTCATCGTTACCCCTCCGGTGCGGAAGGTAGTTTGCCGAACTCCGAGCGAACGCCGTGGGCGATCGAGGCCAGCGCATCTTTACGCACCCGCTCCAGCGTCCCACTGTGCGCCGCGAAGTCGATCTGAGTCAGCTGTTCCGCCTGGTTGTAGGCGACCGATGCAAGCTCGGCAGGTTCGACAACATCGTGGAGGAAGCCGGCCCGCACGGCATCGGCTGGGCCGTAGAATGTGCCGGTGAGCGTCGCATGGTCGAACCAGGCCGAATTGAGCTGGTGGCGCGCGATCTCGACGCCGTAGTGGGGAATGGTGAGCCCGATCGCGACCTCGTTCAGTCCGATCCTGCAGTCACCCCCGACACCGATCCGCACATCGCACGCAAGAAGCGTGAACGCACCCTGTGCGATGGCATGCCCGTTGCACGCTGCGACCACTGGCATCGGATGCGACAACAGACGCTCGACCAGCTCACCGCCGGCGCGCATGGTCGCGACGATGACTTCACCCGGTTCGTTGAACACCGCGAGGTCGTAACCGGCGGAGAACACGTTGCTGCGCCCCGTCAGGATGGCGACCGCACCATCGTCGAGGGCTCTGTCGAGAGCGCGACCGAGCGCGTCGATCATCGGCAGCGTCATCACGTTGGCCTTGCCGTCGTCCATAGTGATTGTCGCGATGCCGTCGCGCTTCTCGTAGGTGACGAGGTCGCCCATGGTCATCTCCCCTTCTTGGTCGTCTCCAGAGCAGCGATCGCAGCGACGGCGAATGCGTCAGCAATCCCCGCGGGCTCAACGTCGGCTTCACCGCGCGTCCATCGGCGGCAGTAGTCCTGAGCGGGACCCATGACGAGCGCATAGCCGATCGCGACCGGCGTCGGAGCCATGACTCCCTGGTCCACGGCCAGTTCGAACAGAGCGTCAACCGACGCGTAGAACGCGTTGTTGGCTTCCTCGAGCGGCATCGCAGCACTCTCGCGGACAGCGTCGGGTTGAGTCGAGAAGAGAAAGCGGGCGAGGTCAGGGTTCTTCGTCACCCACCGCAGATGGGCATCGATCCAAGCCTCAACCGCTCGAACTGCCTGGTCGTTGGAATCGATCGCCTCGATCGCGGTCCGCTGGTAGTCCTGCATCCCGCGCACGAACACCTCGGCGACCAGCTCCGGCTTCGATCCGAAGGCGTGAAACATGCTGCCGCTCGACAACTCGAGGGCATCGCGCACCGACGCCATCGTGAATGCGTCGTAGCCACAACCGAGAAGCTGTTCGGTCGCTTCTTCGACTATCCGTTCCCGCGTCGACCCCACTAGAGCAACACTCTAGAGTATTACTCTATTCATTTCAAGGAGAAAATTGTAGCTCGAACTCGAGCTCGTGACGTATCGGGATCCCCTCGTTGCCGAACTCCGGAATCGATGGCTTGACGCGCCGCGACGCCGCCACACCGTCCCGGATGACGCTGACAAGGTCCATACCCCATCGCTGGTAGAACCGGAACGCCCGAACGTTGTCGTTGGTCGTCGTCAGCCACAGTCGCCGGGCCCCTACCTCTAGCCCGTGGTCCCGAAGTCCGTCCATGAGGGCGCGGCCCACCCCAACCCCCTCGATCAGAGCCTGGATCGTCACAACCTCCAGCCCGTCAGAGCGAACCGCGTAGGTGGCCAGCCCGGCTCGTGCGTCACGGTGATCGGCCACGAAGCCGGCAAGATCGCAGGCTTCGATCAGCTCACCGAGACGAGCGACATCGGTCGAACCCCAACCCGCTTCGAGCGTCGCCAGCTTCCAGGGCGTATCGGAGGGTTCCAGTTCACGGACCGTCACCATCCGCCCAGTATCGCGTCATCGCCTCGCTACGGGGCAGGGACGTTTCGGCGTCGCCGAAACTCCGTTAGCAACACCGAAGGTGTTGCGGCGTGGAGCTAAGGGGAATTGAACCCCTGACCTCTTCCATGCCATGGAAGCGCTCTTCCAACTGAGCTATAGCCCCTGGGAACACGGATGCTAGCGCGACCCCGGTGTCAGACCACGGGGTCGCGAGAGCGCGATACTCCGGATGCGGCGACCCGCTCGCGGAGAGGCGAGACTGTCCCGATGGCGGGCGAACTCGAATACGACCAACGACCGTGGGGCAACTACCAGGTGCTCGCGGACGAGGCCGACCACAAGATCAAGCGAATCACGGTCCACGTGGGACAGCGGCTCAGCTACCAGCGGCACCAGTTCCGTCAGGAGCATTGGGTGGTGACGGCGGGCACGGCGACGGTGACCATCGAGGGACTCGACCACGTCCGCGGACCCGGTGAGAGCATCGACATTCCGACGGGGGCTGCGCACCGCATCGCAAACTACGGCGACGAGGACCTCGTCTTCGTCGAGGTGCAACTCGGCACGTATTTCGGCGAGGACGACATCGAACGCCTCGAGGATGACTACGGCCGGTAGGTCCTGCCGGCCGGCGGCCTACGTGCCTGTGCCGACCTCGTCGAGCTCGACCTCGACTCGAGGACGATCGGACCACAGGCGCTCGAGGTCGTAGACCTCGCGAGTAGCGCTGTCGAAGACATGAACAACGAAGTCGCCGTAGTCCATCAGCACCCACTCACACGTGTCGCGGCCTTCGACGCGCAGGGGACGGGGTCCATCATCGAGGGCTACCTCCAACTCGACCTCGTCGACGATCGCTCGAACCTGGCGAGCGTTGCGGCCAGACACGACGAGAAACCACTCGGTGATTCCGATGACGTCACCGACGTCGATGATCACCGGGTCAGCCGCCAGCTTGCGATCGGCACCACGCGCTCCGGCCTGCACACGCTCGAGAGAGGGATCGGTGTCGCGGGACGAACTAGCCACTGATGTCCCAGTCGGGGCCTAGGGTCACGACGACGTCGACGGCACCGCCGGCTGCCGTCTCGAGCAGAGTTGCCCCGCCCGCACCCAACACGTCGGCCATCGAGTCGGCCAACTCCGCGAACGCCTCGTCGTAGTAGACGACCTCGGTCGACTCGGTGTCGAAGGTCTCATTGTTTCGGATCAGCACGATCTCGGCACCCGCGGCCACGAGCGGAGCGACCGCGCCGTCGCGGTTGACGACGTTGCCGGCACCATCGCGCAGCTCGACCTTCGCTCGCCCGCCCGGATAAGGAGATGTCGGCAGGGGCACCAAGGAAGCCGCTAACGCAGCGAGCTCGTCGGCCTCGTCCTCGACGACCACGTAGACGCCTGGACCACCACCCGGAGCGTAGGCGCGCACCGGGAACGTCACGTCGCCGACCGGAGCCACAGCCATGTCGGCGATCATCGCCGTGATGCCTTCGTCGAAGTCGGGAAGCGGCACCTCACCGTCGACCGACGCACCCAGACTTTCGAACCAGGCATCCCAGACCCTTCGTTGACGCTCGGTGCGATTGATCACCGCCTCATCGCCGTCGAGAGCCTCGAAGTAGAAAGCAAGCGCTTCAGCATCGAGCTCCTGTGCACCCGGTGCGAGAGACGGCTCCCCGTCGTCGTCTGCGAGTGGATCGAGGACGACGAGCTCGAGCGGGGCCACCTCGTCGATGAGCGATGCGAACGCCTCGCTGTCGAGCACGGTCGGCGACTCGGTGAAGCCGAACCCGAACGCCGCCCCGACAGTCGTCGCCAGCGCGTCGACACCCTGCTCCGCGAAGATCGTGTCGAGGGTGAGGGCCTGCTCGCCGTCGGGCGGAACGAGCGCGGTGTTGCTGGGGAGCACGACGAACGACCCGCCGCCGTTCTCGTCGGCATCGCCGATGAGAACCGTGACTCCGACGAGCGTCTCGTCGTCGTCTGTGTGAGCGACCAGCGCGGTGGGTGTGGGCACCGCCACCGCCACATAGCCGGGCGCGGCCGGGTCTTCGATCGCTTCGACGACCTTGGCCCCGCCGGTGTCGTCGAGCACGTCGCGGGTACCAGATTCGAACAGAAGAAACCCAGCGATGCCGATCGCGACCATTGCGAGCGGGAAGAGGATCATCCAGACGAGCGAGGTGGAAACAGGCTTCTTCGGCGTGAACCGTGGAACGATCGAGCCTGGGTCCGAGTCATCGGCGGCGTGTCGGGCTGCGTAGTCGGTCTCACCGCCCGTATCGATCATCGCTCGACACCGTAGAGCGAATTGGCGTGCGCGTAGTCGATCACCGCGGTCGGGACGAGCCACTCGACGGGCTCGCCTCGCGCCAGCCGGGATCGCAGCTCTGTCGAGGAGAGATCGATCAACGGGACATCGACGAGCTCGTATGACCAGCCGTCAGGTACGTCGACTTCAATACGGGGCGGGCGGGCGAGTATCAACAGGATGACGAGATCGCGGACGGTCTCCGGTCGCTCCCACGTGTCGAGACCTGCTGCCGTGTCGGTTCCCATGATGAAGAACCAGTCGACGCCGGGTTCGGCCCGGTCGAGCGACGTCACGGTGTCAGCCGTGTAGGTCGGACCCGCTCGATCGACCTCGATGGCGCTGACCTGCAGATCCGCAGCGCCGTCGACGGCGAGACGCATCATCGCCAGCCGGTGTCGAGCTTCGGTCACCGTCCCGTCGGTGGTCTTCTGCCAGGGATCGCCGGCGACCAGAAACCGCACCTCGTCGAGCTCATGTGCGTGTGCTGCCGCCCGAGCGGCGAAGAGATGGCCGATGTGGGGCGGGTCGAATGTTCCCCCCAGGAGACCGATGCGGCGCCCGCCGCTTAGTGACTCGCCCTGCACGGCTCGGTAGTCTAAGCTGTTCGCTGCGCGGGCAGATTTCACCCGTGCGCTGGCGCGTGCGTGACCGCAGAAAGAGGATGTGAGAAGCAGGCGCGAGTAGACCTATTGTTACAGTTTCGCCTGGGGCTGGCCGATACCGCGGTGTATAGACACATCGACGGGCGTCCGAACCGAGGTGAAACGATGACACAGCCGTGACCGGGAGCCCTATCGCCCCGAACATGGAGGTCTCGCCCGACGATCGGACGTGACCAAGGTCATAGCAATCCGGGAAGACAAACCCCACTGGGGTTGTTCTAGTTTGTACAGGTTCGCGTCGGGAAAATCGGCGGACCCACACGTGAGCGACATACGTGCAGCGACTGTCGCTTGGAATGGAAGACATGAGTGATTCAGTAGGCCAGTATCTCAACGAGATCGGGATGGTTCCCCTCCTCAATGCCGAGGAGGAGCGCGAGCTCGCGCAGATCATCGAAAAGGGCCAAGAAGCCCTGGCCCGCAAGGAAGCCGGAGAATCCGGTCGCGAGATCCGCCGCGCGATCTCCGATGCCGCGATGGCCAAGGACCGCTTCATCCGGGCCAACCTGCGGCTCGTCGTGAGCGTCGCACGCCGCTATCCGCTCCCGCCGGGAATGGAACTTCTCGACCTCATCCAGGAGGGCAACCTCGGCCTCGAACACGCCGTCGACAAGTTCGATTGGCGCAAGGGGTTCAAGTTCTCGACCTACGCGACGTTCTGGATCCGCCAGGCGATCGGCCGTGCCCTCGATCAGAAGGCCAGCCTCGTGCGACTCCCTGGCGATCGCTCGGCGAGCCTGCGTGCGGCCCTGCGGCAAGTCTCGGGCGACGGCGACGAACTCGATGACGAGCATGCACGCCTTCATCGTCTCACCACACCGACGTCGCTCGACCGTACGATCGGCGATGACGACAGCAACGAGCTGGTCGACCTGCTCCCCGATTCCAACCCCGGCCCCGAAACCGAGGTAATGGCTCGCGCCGAGGAACAGATGGTCACCGACCTCCTCGATGTTCTCGACGCCCGCGCTCGCTACGCCGTCGAGCAGCGATTCGGGCTCCACGATGGCCGCAAGCGCAGCTACCGCGAGGTCGGCGAAGAGCTCGGCGTCACCGCCGAAGCAGCTCGCCGCCTCGTCAAGCGTGCGGTCAACACCGTTCGCGATCACGCCGCGAGCAAGGTCGACGCCGCCTGAGCGGCCTGAGACGCAAGGGTATTCGGTTGCGGTCAGGGCCGATTGCACGCAGGCTGATGCCGTGAACAAAACCGACACATGGTCGCCGGCTTCTTGGCGCCAGCGCGACGCTCTTCAGCAGCCCGAGTGGCCCGATCACGACTCGCTCGACGCGGTTGTGAAACGGCTGGGAACTCAGCCGCCGCTCGTATTCGCCGGCGAGGCGCGGGATCTGACCGAGAGCCTCGCTGCCGTTGGCGCCGGCGACGCTTTCTTGCTGCAAGCAGGCGATTGTGCCGAATCCTTCGACGCCGGGGCCGACGCCACCCGCGACAAGCTGCGCGTCATCCTCCAGATGGCCGTGGTAATGACCTATTCGGCCGGCGTTCCGGTCTTGAAGGTGGGACGTATCGCAGGCCAGTTCGCCAAGCCACGCTCGGCTCCAACCGAGACCGTCGACGATGTCGAGCTTCCGTCCTTTCGCGGCCACATCGTCAACGACCACAGCTTCGACGAGTCGTCACGCACCGCCGATGCCGAGCGACTTCTCGCCGCCTACCACCAGTCGGCGTCGACGCTCAACCTCCTGCGTGCGTTCACGAAGGGCGGGTTCGCCGATCTACGTCGTGTGCATGCTTGGAATCGGGAGTTCGTCGCAGAGTCGCGCGCTGGGCAGCAGTACGAACAGCTCGCCGCCGAGATCGAGCGCGCGATGCGGTTCATGGAAGCCTGCGGCGTCACAGCGACAACGCTGCCCGAGATGCACCAGGTCGACTTCTACACCAGCCATGAAGCGCTGATCCTCCCCTACGAAGAGGCGCTGACACGCCAGGACTCGCTGACAGGTCGCTGGTATGACTGCTCCGCCCACATGCTCTGGATCGGTGAGAGGACCCGCCAGCTCGACGGTGCCCATGTCGAGTTCCTACGGGGTGTCAACAACCCGATCGGGTGCAAGGTCGGCCCCCAGGCGAGTCCCGATGATGTTGTCGCCCTTTGCGACACGCTCAATCCCGACCGTATTCCTGGCCGTCTCACCCTCATCACCCGGTTGGGGGCCGACGCGGTCACCGATCATCTCGGTCCGATCCTCGAGGCCGTGCGCGACGCCGAACATCCCGTCGTGTGGGCATGCGACCCGATGCACGGCAACACCTTCACCGCCCCCGATGGACGCAAGACTCGGCACTTCGAAGACATTCTCCGCGAGATCAAGGGGTTCTTTGCAGCGCATCGCTCGGCCGGAACCGTGCCCGGCGGCATCCACATCGAGCTGACCGGCGACCAGGTCACCGAGTGTCTCGGAGGCGCCGAGGAGATCCTCGACAGCGACCTCGGCGAGAGGTACGAGACCATGTGTGATCCTCGCCTCAACGGCCGCCAATCGGTCGATCTGGCATTCAGGGTCTCGGAGCTCCTGCGTTCGGTCTGATCAGCCCGAGACAATTCCCTTAATTCCCGATCGGCATTGTCATCTTTCTGTCGAGTCCATAGAATCCCGAGCGGATCAGTCAACTTTTGTTAGCTCAATCTTCGATCGCGAGGAACGGGACATGCTGGAAGTGACGATCGACGACCAACCTCTCGTCGACCCCGATCAGCTTGCCGACATCGAGAAGTTCGAAGAACAGCTCGAACGGTTCATGTCGGGCGAAATCGACGACGACGTCTTCAGGGTGTTCCGCCTGACCAACGGCATCTACGGTCAGCGCCAAGGCGGCACCAACCAAATGGTTCGAGTGAAGATCCCGTACGGCCAGATGACGCCGGCTCAGCTCGACGCGATGGGCACGCTCGCATCGCAGTTCTCCCGAGGCTGGGGCCATATCACGACCCGGCAGAACATCCAGTTCCACTTCGTCGAGCTAACCGACGTACCCGATGTCATGCGGTTGTTGGCTTCGGTCGGACTCAGCACCCGAGAGGCATGCGGCGACACGGTGCGCAACGTTCAGGGGTGTCATCTCGCCGGAGCCTGCCCGCTCGAAGTGCTCGACATCACGCCGTGGGCCGAGGCCACGTTTCGACATTTCCTGCGTAGTCCGATCTGCCAACGAATGCCGCGAAAGTTCAAGATCAATTTCAGCGGCTGCGACACCGACTGCGGTCAGGCGATGTTCAACGACGTGGGCGTCATCGCAGTACGACATCCCGACACCGGCGAGAGCGGATTCCGTGTGTATGTGGCCGGTGGACTCGGCACGACACCACATCCGGCACTCGCCCTCGAGCCGTTCACCTCACGCGAGGACCTTCTCCCGACGATCGAATCCCTGCTGCGCGTCTTCGACCGGTTCGGCAACCGCGACAACAAGTTGCGGGCCAGGATGAAATGGCTCGTCGAGCAGCTCGGATGGGAAGAGCTCACCGCGGCGGTCTTCCAGGAACGACGCTTCCTCGTGGCTTCGGCGACCTGGCCGGGCGGGATCCCCGAGGCGGTGGAGAAGGCCGGCGACGAGCCCGCTGGAAGCCTCGGCGGCGACCGGGTCTCCCCCATCGGCCATGGCGCACCCGTCACCCTGGTCCCCTCCGCCCCCTTCGGTCGCTGGAAGAGCGCCAATGTCGTGAGGGGCGCCGCCAATTCGACCGTCTCGGCGTACGCCTCGGCTCAGCTCGGCGACATAACCGCCGAGCAGTTCCATGCACTCGCAGAGCTGCAGCGGCAACTGGGCGCGGACGTGCGCGTCACGAACCGCCAGAACCTGGTCTTCCGAGGACTCACCGAAGACCAACTCGATGCCCTCTTCGACGGGCTCGACCGGATCGGCATGGCCGATGCCGGTGCCGAGCTGTCCCGCGACGTCGTCGCCTGCCCAGGCGCCGACACATGCAACCTCGCGGTCACCCAGTCCCGCGGTCTCGCCGATGCCATCGGGAGCGAGCTGGAAGAACGTGGACTCGCCGAGGTCGGCGGCGTGCGAATCAACATTTCGGGTTGTCCCAACTCGTGTGGACAGCATCACATCGCCGACATCGGGTTCTTCGGCGCCGAGCGGAGAGCTCACGGAAACAGCGCACCCGGCTATCAGATGCTCCTAGGTGGCTATCTGGGTCAGGAGAAAATCCACTTCGGCGACAAGGCGTTGCGGCTTCCTGCCCGCAACGCCCCCGAAGCCGCAGCGCGAGTCATCGAGCGGTTCGCAGCCGAGAGAGAACAAGGCGAAGCGTTCCGCGGCTGGATGGAACGCATCGGCGGTGCCAGCGAGATCGCGGCGTCGCTGAAAGAACTCGACCACTTCCCCACCCCCGACGACGCACCGGAGTTCTACACCGACTTCGGCGAGACCGGACCTTACGTAGCCGAGGTCGGCGACTCGGAGTGCGCGACATGAGTGCGCTCGAGGAGACCGCCCACGCACTCAGCGACGACGAGCTCGCCGCTCTCAGCCTCGAGTTCGAGCTGCTGCCGGCGTCGAAGATCGTGCAATGGGCGACCGATCGGTACGGTCCTCGCCTGAGCATCGCCGCATCGATGACCGACGCCGTTCTGATCGACATCACCACGAAGATCAACCCGGCCATCGAGGTCGTGTTCATCGACACGGGCTACCACTTCCCGGAGACGCTCGAAACAGTCGAGGAGGTGCGACGACGGTACGGCCTCAATCTCAGGATCATGACCGTGGCGCCGCATGACGAAGCGCTGTGGGAGGCCGACCCCGAGAACTGCTGCTCGGCGGTCAAGGTCGGTCAGCTCGACCGAGCCCTCGCCACCCAGGAGGCCTGGATGAGCGGGCTGCGCCGAACCGAGGCAGTGACGCGGGCAAACGCTCCCATCCTTTCGCGCGACCTCCGTGGACTGGTGAAGATCAACCCGCTGGCCACCTGGACCGACGACGACGTCGCCGCCTATGTGGAGGAGCACGACGTACCGGTCAATCCTCTCATCGAGAGGGGCTACACGAGCATCGGGTGCCAGCCCTGCACTCAGCTCCCCGACAGCAACGACCCACGCTCGGGGCGCTGGAACGGACGCGCCAAGACCGAATGCGGTCTGCACTTCTAGGGTTCGTTTCCGAACCAGAGGTTCGGTTTCCTTCGAGAACGAAGTATCACACCAGGTTGTCGACGAAGGACTCGAGCTGGCGGAGGTTGCGCACCTCGAAGACTCCGTCGCAATGAGCTGCGTAGTCGCCGACGATTGAGTCGCCTGTGTCCCAGTAGGACTTCGGCTCCGGATTCAGCCAGAAGACATTGCGGGCCTTCGCCTCCATCTCCTTGACGATCCACGACTGCGAGGCGTGATAGTTGTTGCGCGCATCGCCGAGGATCATGATCGTCGTCTTCGGACCCACCTCTTTGCCATACCGCTCCCAGAACACACCGAACGCGTGGCCGTAGTCGGAGTGGCCGTCGACCCAGACCACGTCGGCTTCGGTGTTGACCCGATGCACCGCCTCGGCGATGTCCTCGACGCCCTCGAAGTACTCGGTGACCTCGTCGAGCCCATCGATGAAGACAAACGAGCGGACCTTGGAGAACTGGCTCGAGATCGCATAGACGAGATGCAGGGTGAAGCGGGCGAACGCGGCGACCGAACCGGAGATGTCGGCGACGACCATGATCTCGGGTTTCGACGGTTTCGGAAACCGGAACTTTGGATCGGCAGGCACGCCTCCGTAGGAGAGCGAGTGCCGCACGGTGTTGCGGAAGTCGAGCGGCCCCTTGCGGCCATGGCGCCGTTTCCGGGCCAGCCGCACGGCGAGGCGGCGGGTGAGCGGATATATCGCCTTTCGCAGCGCGGCCATCTCCTCGCGACTCGCATGCATGAAGTCGACGTCCTCCGGCAGCGGCTTGCGCAACGTTTTGGCCATCGCCTCGACCCCGCGGTCAGCCACCAGGCGACGCCGGATCTCCGCCTCGATCTCCTTTTTGAACTGGTCGATTCGATGTTCGAACTCGTCGGATTCGAGCCGCTCTTCGAGCGGTGTCATGCCCCCGACGGCATCTTCGCGCGCGGCCTCCATCAGGCGCTCCATCACGGCATCGAGGTCGAGGTTTCGCAGCGTGCGGTAGAGGTAGTAGGTGCCGCCAACGGGTCGGCCGGGTTCCATCCCGGCGTATCGGCGTACTGCTTGACGCGCCACGGCCCGCATCATCCCCTCATCGCCGCGCATCAACGACTGATAGAGCATCTCGGCAAGCTGCTCTGGCGACATCGCCTCGCCACCGCCGCCGCCCTCGGCTCCTTCGCCGTCTCCGGGCTGTCCGGCCTCGCCGTCATCCTCACCCGGCTCTCCGTCGGGTTCTTCGTCGCCGATCACGTATTCGTCGCCCCGGAGCGAGAAGTAGACCTCGAACACGACCTCAAACGCTCGCCAGTGGGAGTTGTTCTTCACCAGCGTGGCGCCCAACGCGTACTTGAAAGCGTCGCGGTCCTCGAGCGGAATGTGGCGAACTGCTTCCATTGCGTCGAGGTTCTCGGTGAGACTCACCGGAAGCCCCGCAGCGCGGAGCTCGCCGATGAAGCCGCCGAGCAGCTCGAGCATCGGGTGGTCGCCCGTCGGGGCGGTTACCGACACGGCGTCAGTCGCCCGAGATGTTGTCGGGGTTGTTCGAGAACTCCTTGAGGGCCTTCTCGATGTCGGTGCGGTACTTGAGCAGGATGTTCACGGTGTCCCCTGCAGTCTCAGCGTCGATCTGGTCGATACCGAGCAGAACCAACGTGCGGGCCCAGTCGATGGTCTCGGACACCGACGGTGCCTTCTTCAACTCGAGCTGACGGATCGAGCGAACGATGCGAGCCACCTGGTCCGCGAGGCTCTCGTTGATGTCGGGCACCTTGGTGAGGACGATCTCCTTCTCGCGTTCGAGGTCGGGATAGTCGATGTGCAGGTAGAGGCAGCGCCGCTTGAGCGCCTCGGAAAGCTCGCGCGTGTTGTTCGACGTGAGGAACACCAGCGGGATCTGCTCGGCGGCCACGGTTCCCAGCTCTGGGACACTGACCTGATATTCCGAGAGGATCTCCAACAGCAACGCCTCGGTCTCGATTTCGACACGATCGACCTCATCGATGAGCAGAACTACCGGTTCGGTTGCTCGGATGGCCTCGAGCAGCGGCCGCGTGAGCAGGAACTCCTCGGAGAAGATGTCCTCCTCGAGGTCCGACCATGTGCCGTCGGCGTTACGTTCGGCCTGGATCCGCAGAAGCTGCTTCTTGTAGTTCCACTCGTACAGAGCCTTCGATTCGTCTAGACCCTCGTAGCACTGCAGCCTGATCAACCGAGCACCGCTCATCTCGGCAACGCTCTTGGCCAGCTGGGTCTTGCCGGTTCCAGCGGGCCCCTCGACCAGCACTGGCTTGTCGAGCCGATCTGCGAGGTAGACGACACCTGAGATGCCGTCGTCGGCGAGGTAGTCGACCGCCCGCAGCTGTTCGCGCACCTGGTCAACGTCGGAGAATCGCTCAGTCATAGAGAACCACGGTATCCGGGGCACCGATCGGACGCGGTATCGATTTCGTTTGGCCCCGACATCCTGCGCCGGGAGAAACCACGGTGTTGCGACGGGGCCGATCTATTGTCGCGACGTGACCGAGACAGCGACTACACAGTCAGGCCGGTCGGGCTCGGTCGCCGTTGCGATCGGCATAGTGCTCTCGCGACTGTCGGGCCTCGTACGCGAGATCGCCGTATCGGGATACCTGGGCATCGGAGCGTCCGCCGACGCGTTCAAGGCCGCTCTGCGCATTCCGAACGTCATCCAGAACCTGCTCGGCGAAGGCGTTCTGTCCGCATCGTTCATTCCCGTCTACAGCAGGTTGCTCGGTGATCGCTCTCCCGAGCAGGCCGGTCGCGTCGCCGGAACCGTCATGGCGCTGCTCGCAGCGGCTGCAGGTGCTCTCTCGCTCATCGTTTGGGCTACCGCCGGGCTACTGACTTCTCTTCTCGCGCCCGGCCTCGACGGCGACGCGCGCGACCTGACCATCGAGCTCATCCGCATCATGGCGCCCGGCACCGCCTTCCTCGTTCTCTCCGCCTGGTGTCTCGGGGTGCTCAACAGCCACCGGCGTTTCTTCATCTCATATGTCGCGCCGGTCGTGTGGAACGTCACCCAGATCGTGGTCGTGATCATCGTCGGGCTCCGCCAATGGTCTCCATCGGAGATCGCCCGAGCCCTCGGCTGGGCGGTTCTGCTCGGCGGCTTCCTTCAGTTCGCCGTCCAGGTTCGTCCGGTCCTGCGCAGCGCGCCACCGATCCGTGTCGCATGGTCAGCGGCACGAAGCGAGGTCGCCGATGTGCTCTCGCGGTTCGGCCCGGCTGTGCTCGGCCGCGGCGCCGTTCAGATCTCGGCATTCGTCGACACGATGCTCGCATCACTTCTCGCCGTAGGGGCGCTGTCGGGCTTGTTCGCCGCCCAAGTGCTCTACGTGCTGCCGATCAGCGTGTTTGCGATGAGCGTCGCCGCGGCAGAGCTCCCGACCATGTCGACCATCGACTCGACGCCCGATCTCCTTCAACGTGCCGAGGCGTCGTTGAGACGGATCTCGTTCTTCGTCGTCTTCGTCGCCGTCGCATACATCGCTGCCGGTGACCTGATCGTCGGAGCGCTGTTCGAACGTGGCCGCTTCTCACCCGACGACACCCTCGGCGTGTGGGTCATCCTCGCCGCCTATTCGATCGGGCTACCTGCATCGGGCAACTCGCGGCTGCTCCAGAACCTGTCGTTCGCGATCGGCGACACCAAAGGGCCTGCGCGCATCGCGTTCATCCGTGTCCTGCTCGCCGCTGCACTCGGCGTCGCGCTGATGTGGCCCCTCGACCAGGTGGCCGTGTTCGGCGGGGAACTGTCGATCCCCGACGATCCAGCCGCGATCGCCAAGCCAGAGGCCACCGACGCGACCGAGGGCAACTCGGCGATGTTTCTGGGCGCGGCCGGCCTCGCTCTCGGCTCGGCCATCGCCAGCTGGTACGAGCTGTTCGCCCTTCGCCGGTTCCTTGCCAGACGCCTCGATGGCATCGGATCACCGCTCGCCTCGCTCCGCCGCCTCGTGCTACCCGGCTCCGCTGCCTTCCTCGTGGCTGCCGTCGGCAAGGCTCTGACGACATCTCTGCCACTCGTGCTGGCGATGCCGCTCGTGGTCGGGCTCGCCGGCTTCGTCTACGTCGTCACCGCGTTCCGGATCGGCATCGACGAGTCGAGCCTGGTGCTGGGCCCGGTGCGGCGGACGCTGTGGCGACGCTAACGGTTCCGGAGAAGCACGAGGTCGTCGCGATGGATCGTTTCGGGACGCTTGGGCGCGCCTTCGTCGGGACGTGTCCCCGCGATCGCGGCGAGTTCGGCGTGTCCGTAGCCCGATAGCCCCTTCGCAAACATCTCTCCGTCCTCGGTCTCGACGTTGACAGCGTCGCCTTCTGCGAAGGTCCCACGGACCTCTCGCACACCGGCAGCGAGCAAAGACCGTCCGGCATCCTCGAGCGCTCGCCGGGCACCATCGTCGACGACGATCGTGCCTGCCGATACCAACGCGAACGCGATCCACAACCGACGCGCGTTGAGTCGTTCGGGCCTGGCGCGCACCACGGTTCCCACGCCCCCGGCTTCGGCAGCAGCGTCGCCGAGCACGCCCTCGCGGGCAGCGTCGGCAATGACGGTTTCTATTCCGGACCAGGAGGCCATGGCCGCAGCACTGAGTTTTGCCGCCATGCCGCCCGAGCCGACAACGTTCTGCGAGTGACCGGCAGCTGCACGGTGCTGGTGGTCGATCTCGACGATTTCCTCGATCAGCGACGCCTCGGGATCGAGACGGGGGTCGCCGGTGAAGAGCCCTTCGGTGTCGGTGAGGAGGACGAGCCGATCGGCGTCGATCAGCGATGCGACCAGCGCTGCGATGCGGTCGTTGTCGCCGAACCGGATCTCGTCGTCGGCGACCGCGTCGTTCTCGTTGACGATCGGTACCACGCCGAGGTCGAGGAGCTTGTTGAGGGTGCCACGAGCGTGAACGTACTGGCGACGGTTCCAGAAGTCGTAGGGCGAGAGGAGCACCTGGCCGGCGACCAGGGCGTGGCGCGCGAACGAGCGCTTGTAGATACCGACGAGGTCGGCTTGACCTACCGCTGAGGCCGCCTGAAGGGTCAGAGCGTCGGCGGGTCGTCGGCTTCCGCCGAGATCGAGCTGCTCCAACCCCGCCCCGACCGCACCCGAGCTGACGACGACGACCGGCGTGGCAGCCGAGCGCAATTCGGCGACTTCGTCGCACAACTTGTCGATCGCCGCGAACGAGAGGGCGCCGTTGTCGTCGGTGACCGAACTGGTGCCGATTTTGACGACGATCGGTGCGTTCATCGTTCCTCTTCGTACTCGAACTCGAGGTCCCCGATGCGGACGGTGTCCCCCACCTTGGCTCCGGCTCGCGCCAACGCTCGATCGACGCCGAGCGAACGCAGACGTCCCTGGACGTAGTCAAGGGCCTCGGGGTTGGCCAGATCGCTTACCCGCACCGCTCGCACGGCCGTGCGACCGTCTATCTCCCACGAGCCGTCGTCGTGACGCAATACCTCGAAGCTGTCAGAACCCGGCCGGTGTATCACCGGGGGTGCTTCGACGATGGTCTCCGCGCGCGCTGAACGGACGAGGTCGGCCAGCCTTCCGACCAGCTCGGTCGTGCCGGTACGGGTCACCGCTGAGACCTTCTCGCCGTCCCAGTCGAACTGGGCGACATCTGCCTTCGAGCCGACGACCATTCGTGGACGCTCGACCAGCTCGGGTCGGTAGTCTCCGAGCTCTCTCAACAGCACTTCGAGTTGTCTCTCGGGCGGCGTCTGGTCGTATGGCGCGAGGTCGAGGAGCACGAGCAGCACCTTTGCGCGCTCGATGTGACGGAGGAATCGATGGCCCAGCCCGCGCCCTTCTGCGGCGCCCTCGATGAGTCCTGGCACGTCGGCGACGACCATCTCGAAACCGTCGTCGACACGTACGACACCCAGGTTCGGCTGAAGGGTGGTGAACGGGTAGTCGGCGATCTTGGGCTTCGCCGCACTGATGACCGAAATGAGGGTTGACTTGCCGACGTTGGGAAATCCGACGATGGCGACGTCCGCGTTGAGCTTGAGCTCGAGGCGAAGCCATTTCTCTTCGCCTAGCTCACCCTGCTCGGCGAAGGCGGGCGCCCTGCGCTTGTTGGACAGGAACCTCGCGTTGCCCTTCCCGCCGACACCACCGAGGGCGGCCAGGAATCGGTCGTTGGGCCCGGCTAGATCGGCGAGAGGAACGCCGTCACCGTCGGTCACGATCGTACCCTCGGGCACGGGGACCTCGATCGTCTCACCCCTGTGTCCGTGGCGCTTGCGGCCCATTCCATGAGCGCCGTCGGTCGCCCGCCGATGTGGGAAGTCGCGGAACGCGATGAGCGAAGCGACGTTGTGGTCGGTGACCAGCCACACATCTCCCCCGTCGCCACCATCGCCGCCGTCGGGTCCGCCGCGGTCGACGTGGGCTTCGCGCCGGAACGAAACGCAGCCCGCGCCGCCGTCGCCCGCCTTCACGTGCAGGCCCGTCTGATCGACGAACTCCGACATGTAGGCGAGGATACCCAGTACACCCGATGCGGCCGGGACGTTTCGGCGAAGCCGAAACTCCAAGCTGGCCTGCGGCCAGCCGCTAGCCGACGAGGTGGACGGGGTCCTGTTCGGAGAAGATCTGGAACGTGGCGAAGTCTCGGACCTCACCGCCAGTGTCGTAGTCGACCGCCCACCAGCAGTTCGCAGGTGCGTTCTCACAGTCGTAGTTCGGATCGATGGGGACCTCGATCTCGAGCCACAGCCCGTTGAAATGCGGATCGCCGTTTGCCGGGTTGGTCTCGATCGTGCAGTTGACGGCGGTGCCCGTGCTCGTCACGACCGGCGTTCCGCTGCTTTCGTCGATGACGCGGTAGTCACACGACGGCAGGGACTCGCCGGGCGGCGGTTCGATGGTGATGTTGAACGTCTGCGAGCCGCTGTTGCCATCGCCGAGATCGAATGCCCGGAAGATGAATGTCTCACCAGCCCGATCGTTGCGAATCTCCGCGAGCTGGAACGTCGAGTTGCCGGTGCTGTTGAAGTAGAGCGACATGTCGCCGAGCGCATACACACGCGGATGGGAGCAGGTGCTGACCAGAGGGTTCGGACAGCTTCCGAGAGTGGCCGCGAGGCTGAACGCATTGGTGCCGTCGCCGGCGAAACCGTTGCCGAGGTCGTTGTGTGAAATGACCTGGATCGGATAGATGCCAGGGTTGTCCGCGGTGAAGGTACACCCGGCGTTGAGTAGAGCCCAGGCGTTTTCGAATGTGCCTGGACCGGTGCCGGGAAGTGCATCCTCGCCTTCGAAGAGCGTGTCGACGTTGGTACACACGACAGGGTTGTCCTGGTAGTCGAGTGGGGTGCCGTCCTGGGTGTGCACGATAACTTCGGTAGCGAGCGGGTAGGGAATGTCGATCGGCGAATGCGACGACGGATTGAACCTCTTGTAGTGGTCGCCGGTCTCGGTGATCGGGTTGTTGCGTTCGTAGAAGGCGATGTCGTAGGCCCACAGCCTTATCTCATTGCCGACGTCGTCGGGGTGCACGTCGACAGCGAACCAGTAGCCGTCGGTGCGGTACTGCGGGTTGGTCGTGCCGTCGCAGTCGTCTCCGACCGCCATCTGTCCGGCCGGTGGGTCGGGAACTGTGAGGCACTGGGTCGAGAACGGGTCGCCTGACTCGTACTTCGAAAAGGGACCGTTGATCGCAACCCAGAAGTTGGGGTCACCGGGGTTGCTGTTGCCCGTATTGCCCAACACGTTCGATTCGCTGCCGAGCGGGATCGGCTTGAGATACTCGGCCACGGCTGATCGGGTGAGGGTCATCTCGTCGAGGACGAGATGGGAGAAGAACATCGACACCTCGGGGTCGTGGATGATCACCTGGAGTCGCTCACCGGCGACGTCGCTGACCGTCACGGTCACTCCGTCGACACCGTGCTCGAAGCCGTTCGATTTGGCCTCGTCGAGCGCATGGGACTTCGCGATCGCGAAGTCGGGTTGGTAGACGACACCCGCCAGCGCTGCGGCATCGGCTGCAGCCTGCATTCGCGAGGCGCGCAGGTACCAGGACCCGACGTCGACCGCCAGACCCACAGCGGTCAGCAGTGGAACCGCGAGAAGCGCCACCAACACGATGGCGTAACCGGCCTCACGTCCGTCGTTCGTGTCCTCGGAACTCCGTCGGATGTTCATGGCGCCACCTCGTGTTCACCCGGCTCTAGATGCATGATCCGCTGCTCGTCGAGCTGAAGCGTCACGAACGGGAACATGTTCGTAACGGTCTCGTGTTCGACGTCGACCCAGATCCCGACGGCGGTCAGGCCGACCGCCGGGTCGTCCTCGCGATCGGTCGGGCAGAACCTGTAGTCCCAGTCACCCGAATCGCAGTCGTCAGGGCCCGTGAAGTTGAGAGGTGTGGCGAGCTGCACCGCTTCCCACGAGTACACGTTGCACACGCCCGGAATGCCGGTCGAGGTGTTGGGAGGCGCCACCATCGTCTTGCAGTTGTCGATCACACCAGGAGCAGCATCGGCGTCGAAGATCACGACTCGCTTCGGGGTGCTGTCGGGTGGGAGGCCATCGAGGCCTGCCCGCACGCTGAGAAGGGCGTTGTAGTCGGCTGACCGCTCGGGCCCTGTGTTCGCAAGACTCCGAATACCGGCAGAGGCCGTGTCGGAGACGATGATGCTCGAGCGGTAGGCGTAGCCGAACTCAGCGATGCCGAGCGTGAGCACGAGCATGAACGGGAACACCATCGTGAACTCGATGAGAATCGCGCCGGCGTCGCCGCCGAGTCGTTGTCCGGAATCGGGTCTCGTGCGATGACGGTTCATGGCGCAGTCCCACAGGGTTCTGAGCTGGCGCCCGACGAACCGAAATCCTGCGGCTCGATGCGAGCGACCGTCTTGGTGGTGAAATCCATCCCGTCGCCGAAGAACCCTGTGAAGAACGGGTGGTAGCCCGAGAGATGGATGCCGATGCACTCCTGCTCGCTCGCCCGCGTGCTGCGACTGCCGGGGCAGTACGCGTCATCGAGAGTCGAGCCATTGCAGCCGAAGTTGTCCGAGTCGAGCTCATCGCCGGGTTCATAAACATTGCACTCACCGGGCTGCGGTGTGCCTGCTAGGCAGTCGGCCGACGGCAGATCGTCGGGGCCCTCAGCTTTGTACACGACGATTTGGACGTCGTAGACGGTGTCGCCGATCTCGAGGAAGTGAACGACGTCTTCGAGGATCTCCTGGTCGGCGCCGAGCGAATCGCCCTGGATCGCGCCCATACGTGCGCCGCGCTGCGATGCCGCCTCGAAAGAGAGCTTGTCGCGGAAGACGACGCCGAATTCGACGACTCCGAAGAGAAGCAGGAAGAACACCGGCGCGACGATTGCGCCTTCGGTCATCGAGGCTCCTCGATCGCCGAGGAGCCGCCCATGGCTGAAATGTCGTTCCCGGTTCTGATTCACAAGTACACCTGCTCACGTTTCACATCGGCCGGCCCTGGCCCAAGTGGAGAGAATTGGTGATTAAGTTGTGAATCAGCGTGGCAGCGACCGCGGCACGGCCACTAGTGCCATCTCGCCCATCTCGGTGGGCTGATCGACCCGATTAGTCGGTGAGGATCGAGACGTGCCTGCGCCCGTTACGGCGACCAAATTTCACCACGCCGTCGGCGGTGGCGAACAGCGTGTCGTCGCCGCCCTTGCCGACATTGTCGCCGGGGTGAATGCGCGTGCCCCGCTGGCGCACGATGATCGACCCCGCGCTGACCTCGGTGCCATCGTAGGCCTTGACTCCGAGCCGCTTCGACTGCGAATCGCGTCCGTTGCGGGTCGACCCTCCACCCTTGGTCTTCGACATCGGTCAGACTCCTGCGATCTTGGTGATCTGAATGGTCGAGAACGCCTGTCGGTGTCCCCAACGTCGGTACTGCCGCGACTTGTTCTTGTAGTTGAACCCGTCGATCTTCGCGCCGCGACCCTCAGCGACGATGTCCACGGTCACCTTCACCGAGGCGACATCGGAGCGCTTAGACACGACGGTGTCGCCGTCGACGAGCATCACCGCCGGCAGGGTGATCGACTCACCGACTTCGCCGAGGCGTTCGACGTCGATGATCGAGCCCTCCTCGACGCGATATTGCTTTCCGCCGGTGGCGATCACTGCATACATAGACCGACGAGTCTAGAGCGCCCCGGAGTCGTTCACTCCGCAGGCGCGCCTGAAGAAACGGTCAGGTGTTGTCGTCGAAGGTCGTCGTCGTGATGACCGTCGTGGTCGTCGGCGGCGTGCTGGTCGTGGTCGTCGGCGGCGTAGAACTCGACGAGGACGAGGAGTTGGACACCGTCGTGCTGCTGCCTCCGCCCGTGGTAGTCGTCGGCGGGTCTGTCGGTCCTCCGCCCAACGGCGAGACATCGAACACGACTGAGTTGCCACCGTCCCAGGCGTCGATGCACAGGCCCGTGACTCCGAGAATGGTGACGGTCGCATCGACCGCGTCGGCTGGGAGGCCGTGGTTGTCGGGCGAGCATGTCGCACTCCCGTTCACATAGGGATCGGTCGTGCAGCTCCCGACCAGCGTGTGTTCCTCGATACCGCTGCCCTGGTCGTAGTGCGATGTCAGCTCATAGTCGATCGTGACGTAGTCGTACATCACCTGACCGCCGAGCTCATCGAGAACCGTGAAGATGACGTGAGGTCGCCACTCCCAGCGGTAGTCCCATGGATCCCACCAGTATCCGTGGAACTGGATCTCGGTGTCCACGCTCACCGTTCCGGCCGAGACCTTCACGGTCCCGGTGTCGCAGGCTTCGTCGAGGCCGTCGTGTGCGCAGACCGTCACGTAGTAGACGCCCGGCGTGGGCGCCGTGTGGTCGTGCTCGATCCACACAGACGGGTCACCTGGGTCTTCGACATAGGTGCCGTCGCCGTTGAGACCGGTCGTCCAGCTGATCGTGATTCCCATCACGTCGAGCGGTGTGAAGTCGTCGACGATCGAAGTCTGGAGCGTGAACGGGTTGCTTTCCGAAGGGTCGACGCTGACCCGGGTGTAATCGGGCACGTCTACGATCGGTGCCTGGTTCGTCGGAACCGTGTCCTGGGTCGTCGAACTGCTCGAACCCGGCGTCGAGCTGGTGGACGAGCTCGACGTGGAGTCTGTGGGCCCAGACGGATCGCCTGCAATGCCAGCGGCCGTGTCTTGGGCATCGGATTCGACGCCGTCTTCGAATTCGCTGAACCCGATGCCGATACCGAGCACCAGAACCGTCAGCATCAAGACGTACTCGACCGCGGCTGCGCCTCGATCACCTCGACCTCTCGAAATCCGCTCGGACATGACGCCTTCTCACTCGATTGGGCTCTCCCGTGACATATCGGCAGATATCGGGGAAATGCTGAGCGAAAAGGCTGAGGTTGAGCCGCCCGACCCATCCGCAGGCTGGTTGGGCGGGCCGGCCGACCCAGGCTCAGGTGTCGTCGTCGAAGGTCGTCGTGGTGATGACCGTCGTGGTCGTCGGCGGCGTCGTAGTCGAGTTGGTGGTCGACGACGACATCGTGGTGGTTGT
Source organism: Acidimicrobiales bacterium (assembly GCA_965216815.1). Taxonomy (GTDB): domain Bacteria; phylum Actinomycetota; class Acidimicrobiia; order Acidimicrobiales; family SHLQ01; genus JADFOM01. The sequence goes on from OZ244202.1 coordinate 3,450,845, forward strand.
CGGACCGGTGGTCGAGCTCGACGGGATCGTCGTCGTCGACGACGTGGTCGTTGGGGGCGAGCCGGGGCCCTCCCCGAGGTCGGACTCGAGCGAGATCTCGGAGGGGTCGCCGTCCCAGCCGTCGACGCAGACCCCTCGCACGTCGGTTACCCATACCCGTGCGCGCACTGCGTCGGCGGGTGCGGTCGGCGACCACCAACGACAATGGCCGTCGGTGCCGGTGCTGCAGGTCTGGTTGTACGCGACCGTCTGTTCTCCGGCGCCTTCGTCGTAGACCATCTCGACGGTGAAGTCGACGCTCACGTCGTCGAAGCCAACGAGTCCGCCCCCGACGTCTCGGACCCAGAAGTCCGAATATGTCTGCCAGTACCAGTAGGACCCGTTCCAGCTGTAGCCGGAGAAATTGAGATCGGTGTCGACGTGCACGGTGCCGGTCGACACCTTGACCGTGCCGGTGTCACAAGTCTCCACCAACCCGTCGTGGGCACAGACGGTGACGTAGTACACCCCAGGGTTGGGTGCGGTGTGGTCGTGTTCGATCCACGCACCTGGCGAGGCCGGATCGATGATGTAGCTGCCGTCACCGCCGAGGCCGCTCGTGATGGTGATAGCGATCCCCATCACGTCCAGAGGCGTGAAGTCGTCGGTGACCGTCGTGCGTAGCGTGAAGGGGTTCAGCTCGCCGGGATCGACCGGGACCTGGGTGAGGTCCGGGACATCGACGATCGGCGGCTGGTTGACCGGAACGGTGCCGGTCGTTGTCGAGGAGGTCGATCCTGGAGGCTCGCTGGTCGTGGTCGACGACGAGCCAGCGGGATCGCCTGAGATGTCCGCCGCTGTCTCTGCGGCCTCTGATTCGACACCGTGTTCGAACTCGTTCAGTCCGACGGTGACACCGAGCACGAGCACCATGAGCATCAAGATGTACTCGACGGCTGCGGCGCCTCGGTCTTGGGTTGTTGTGCGGTGGGGATCTCGCATGGCGTTGCCTCCGGTAGCGAGGCGGACGGCCCTTCCACCTCACGTGCTCCCAATGAGACACCACCGGGTCGGCTCCGGACATGAGCCGGAGAGCCCCTTTCCCCAGGCAGAAGGCCTACAGGTCTAGGAGGTCTTCTTGGAGGGTGAGGCCGCGGGCGTCACAGACCTCGCAGCGCTCGCTCAAGGACTCGATGAGGCCCTCGCCGATGCGTTTGCGGGTCATCTCGACCAGCCCGAGGTCGGAAATGTCGAAGACCTGCGTGCGGGTCTTGTCCTGGGCAAGAGCCTCGCGGAACACCTTGACCACCTTGTCGCGATTGGCCCTGATCTCCATGTCGACGAAGTCGATGACGATGATGCCGCCGATATCCCTGAGACGAAGCTGTCGAGCGATTTCCTCTGCCGCTTCAAGGTTGTTGCGAAAAACCGTCTCCTCGAGGCTCGACGAACCCACGTTCTTGCCGGTGTTGACATCGATGACGGTCAGCGCCTCGGTGTGTTCGATGATGAGCGATCCGCCCGAGGGAAGCCAAACCTTGGCGTCGAGCGCCTTCCGAACCTGTTCGGTGACGTGATATCGGGGCATGAGCGGCAGTGGCTCGATCGAGCGGTCGTAGAACTGCACACGATCGGACAGCGCCGGGGTGATGCTCGTGACGTACTCGTTGACCTCTTCGTAGAGCTTCGGGTCGTCGATTATCACGGCTCGGTAGTCCTTGGTGAACTCCTCGCGGATCACCCGCACAGCCATGTCGGGCTCTCGGTAGAGCAACGCCGGGGCCTTGGTCGAGTTAGCCAGCTTTTCGATCTCGTCCCACTGCGAAACCAGTCGCAGCACGTCCTTTTCGATCTCCTCAGCAGTGATGTCCTCTGCGGCAGTGCGCACGATGATGCCGTGCTCCTTCGGCTTGGCCCGGTCGAGGATCTTCCGCAACCGCTTGCGTTCACCCTCAGGTAGACGTTTAGAGATGCCGAAGGTCGCCGAGTTCGGAACCAGAACGACGAAGCGGCCGGGCAGCGACACCTCCTGGGTGAGTCTGGCCCCTTTGTGCGCGATCGGGTTCTTGGTCACCTGGCAGAGGATCGTCTGACGATTCTTCAGCAGCTCCTCGATGCGCGGGTTGTTCCCCTTGGTCTCGATGTCATCGGGGTCGTACTGCACGTCGCCTCGGTAGAGCACGGCGTTCTTGGGGGTTCCGATATCGACGAACGCCGCCTCCATGCCGGGAAGCACGTTCTGGACCTTGCCGAGATAGATGTTCCCGTGAATCTGGGTCGCGTCGTCTGCCGGACGTGACACGTAGTGTTCGATCAGCCGGCGCCCCTCGAGCATTGCGATCTGGGTCGCGTCCTCGCCGACGCTGACACACATGGTGTAGCGCCCGACCGGCCTGCCTTTCCGAGCCCGGCCGCGGCGCCGACGCAGATCCTCCTCGTCGAGCTCGACGGGGGTATCGGCCGTCACCGCCTCTACTGGATTGGGCGCAGGTGCCCCCTTTCCCTTGCTCCCGCCGCCGCGGCGACGCCCTCCGCGCCTCCTACGCCGGCCCGAGGGCTTCGATGACTGCTGTCGTTCGCGTTTGGGACTTGGGGGTGCCGGCCGGCTGTCGCCGATCTTGGGCTTGCGCGGTGGCGCCTCACCCCTGTTCTCGCCTGTTACCCGATTCCGGTCAGCGGACCCCTTCGGAGCCTTGCGAGCCGGTGGGTCACCGCCGGCGTCGTCCCGTGGCGCCTTCTCGGCGTTCGACATTGCGTTCCTTTCATGTTGCACCGCCGTTGCAGTGCACCACCGCGGACGCTTCGGCCGTGAGCGGCTCGTTGCGGGCGTCCGGGGTTACGATCATCTGCGCGATGCGGGTCACCGCGCGGCCGACCAGGGGGATCCCCATGGTCGTCAATAGTTCATCGGGGCGAAGTGCACGGGGCTTGGTGCCGAGTTCTGCGCGGAGCATGATTCCCGGTTCGGCCTGCCTCTCGATCCTGGTGATGAGCGGCCGAATGTCGTCGACCACCGTCTTCCCCTTGCGTTCTCGCTCCACGAGGAGTTCTTCGGCCTCGAGTACCGCTTCGATCGATTCATCGATCGCAACCGGATCACCTTCGGCCAGTCTGATCTCCCAGATGCAGCTGGTCACCGCTTCCTGCAGCGACGCCGCACCGTTGCGGACGTCTCCCACCGCCATGGCGGTCATGCCGCTCGGAAGAACCGTGTTCACCATACCGGCGAATGCTTCGAGAGGCGCGGACGCTGCATCAGGTGTCAGCTCGACATCCAGGTATTCGGCGCGACTCTCGTAGCCGGTGGGGAGGGCGAGGCCGAACGAGATTCGCGGGCGCGGTGAGAAGCCCTCGGAATAGGCGACGGCGATACCGGCCCGGCGGAACGTGCGTTCCCACAACCGGGCGACATCGCGGTGGCTGGTGAAACGAATCTTGCCCGTCTTGGAGTAGCGGATTCGGCGTATGCGCTTTGGGGGTGCGTTCACCGGCCGCCACGAATCGCAACGGGTTGCGCTATGTCGATCGCCTGTCCGGTCCCCTGCGAACCGCCGGCAGGAGGTGTGGCCGAGGCCACGACGTGTTCGACGCCATAGCCGGTGCATGCACCGCAATCGTAGCACGGAGTCCAGCGACAGTCCTCGAGTCCGACCTCCTCGAGTGCGTCACGCCAGTCCTGCCAGAGGAAGTCTTTGTGCAGTCCGGCCGACAGGTGGTCCCAAGGCAAGACCTCGTGCTCAGAGCGGTGGCGGTGTACGTACCAGTCGATGTCGAGCCCGTGGGCTGCCATGGCATCGAGCCAGCGGTCGAGGTCGAAGTGCTCGCTCCACTCCTGGAACGTGCCGCCGGCTCGCCAAACGTGTTCGATCACGGCGCCGAGACGTCGATCGCCGCGGCTGCACAACCCTTCGATGATCGAGGCCTTCGGGTCATGCCACTTCAGGTTCACTCCCCGCCTGCGCTTGGTCGCGTCGCGCAACAGGCCGACCTTTCGTTGGAGCTCGGACGCCGTGTTCTGGCCGAACCACTGGAACGGCGTGAACGGCTTCGGCACGAAGCCGCCTACCGACACCGTCACCGAGGCCCGATTGTTGTAGGTCGACCCGATTTCGACACAGCGATCGGCCAACTCGGCGATGCCGAGTGTGTCCTCGTCGGTCTCGCTCGGAAGACCTGTTAGGAAGTAGAGCTTCATGCGGCGCCAACCCTGCGAGTAGGCCGATTCGACGGCGCCGTAGAGGTCGTCGGGCTGGATCAACTTGTTGATGATCCGCCGCATGCGCCACGAGCCGGCTTCTGGGGCAAACGTCAGGCCGGTGCGGCGGGCGTTCTGGATCTCGGCTGCGATCCCGACCGTGAATGCGTCGACACGGAGGCTTGGCAGCGAGACGGAGACCTGCCCGCAGTCGGACGTGTCGGCGATCGTGTCGGAAACGACGGACTCGATGCCCGAGAAGTCCGCCGTCGACAGCGAGGTCAGTGCGACCTCGTCGTAGCCGGTGCGCCGGAGCCCATCGGTGACCATGGTTCGAACCTGATCTGCGGGCCGCTCCCTCACCGGGCGCGTGATCATGCCCGCTTGGCAGAACCGGCAACCGCGCGTGCAGCCTCGGAACACCTCGACATTGAGGCGGTCGTGAACCACCTCGGTGAGCGGCACGAGTTGGCTCTTCGGATAGGGCCACTCGGCCAGATCGGCGATCGTCCGCTTCTCGACCCGTTCGGGCACATCCGGATGGCGCGGGCTGACCTCGACGAGATCTGACCCGTCGTAGACGACCTCGTACATCGATGGCACGTATGCGCCTTCTATCGCGCTCAAGGCTCGCAACTGGTCGTACCGGTCGGCGCCCTCGGCAGCGGTCTCCGCGATGACCGCGTTCAGCTCGCCGACGATCTCCTCACCGTCGCCGAGCACGAACACGTCGATGAAGTCGGCGAGTGGCTCGGGGTTGTACGCACAGTGGCCACCAGCGATGACGATGGGGTGCTCTCGCGTGCGCTGCTCGGTGCGGATGGGTGCGCCGGCGAGGTCGATGCAGTTCAGCACATTCGTGTAGACGAGCTCGGCCGAGAGATTGAAGGCGATGACGTCGAACTGCGTCGCTGGCCGATGACTGTCGACCGAGAACAGCTGGAGCCCTCTGGCACGGAGTTCGGCTTCCATGTCGATCCAAGGGGCATAGGCGCGTTCTGCCACCGCGTCGCTGCGCTCGTTGAGGATCTCGTAGAGGATCTGAAGGCCCTGGTTGGGTAGCCCGATCTCATAGGTGTCGGGATACATCAGAAGCCAGGCCACCTTGCCGGGGCCGTGCTGAGGATCGCGGGCACCTTGTTCGCACCCGATGTAGCGTGCGGGCTTCTGCACCTGGTCGAGGAACGCCTCGAGCTGTGGCCACATCGTCTCGCTCATGATCGGAGTCTACGGGTTGGCGAAAACCCTCCCTTCGTTGCATTTGTCTGCTTGCCGTGTCGCGCCGTCTCAAGGTGCTGGAGCGTGCCGGGCTCATCGAGCGGTCACAGCGCGGAGTTCCGCCCCTGTCGCATCGAGACGGCGCCGCTCGAAGCGGTGTCAGCTTGGGCGGACTACTACAGCCATCTGTGGGAGAACCGTTTCGACCAGCTCGACGCGTATGTCCGAGCCGTACAGACCGACCGACTAGAGGAGAATCCGACATGAGTGAGAACCCCGCCGACGCAGTGGTGATCGAGCGAACGTTCGACGCGCCGATCGAGCTGATGTGGCAGATGTGGACAGACCCGGTGCACTTCGCGGCCTGGTACGGCCCGAGCGGAGCTGCGATCCCCCGTGCGGAGATGGACGTGCGGGTCGGCGGCAGGCGCTTCATCTGCATGGAGATGCAGACTCCCGATGGGCCGATGCAGATGTTCTTCGCCGGTGAATACACGGTGGTCGAGCCGCAGACGCGCCTCGTCTACACGGAGTTGATGGCTGACGAGCAAGGCAACCCCCTCACTGCAGAGCAAACCGGCATGCCGGAGGCCCACATGTCGCCGACAGAGATCGTCGTCGAGCTGGCGAGCAGCGGCAGCGGCACGGTCGTCACCATGACCCACGTCGGGGTACCCGAGGATTCTCCGGGCGCAGCCGGCTGGAACATGGCGCTCGACAAGCTCGCCGACCACGTCGCCCAGAAGTAGGCCTGTCTCGCTCGAAACGACACCAACTACACCTGCCCGTACCCGTGACATTGCCCCGACCAACATCACGGGTTTCACAGCTCTGTAAACCGTGACATTGCCCCGACCAACATCACGGGCATGGCTAGCACACGCTGCGGCGAACCGCCCCGACGAGCGAGGCGAACTCCGCGTCAGCCTCAGCCCGACCTCGTGCTCTCCAGAGAGCTGAACCTACAGCTCCGACTGAGGGGTACCCGTGGTGAGCGGCGAGGCTCCGGTATGGCATCCCTGCGACCTCGAAGCCGATCAGCGTCGACGCTGCCCGGGCCAAGTCGTGGGGTCGTCCGCGAAGCTGATCGTGTTCGGCGAGTTTGACTGCAACGACTTCGTCGATGGCTTCCAGCGTAAGAATGTGCGGCTCGGGCATGGGTGCCGCAAGCTCGGGCTCAGGCGTCTCGTCGATCACCCGCTGGTGTTCCACGTAGTCCCGATAGCGACGGCCATCACCGCCGAGCTGATCGAGAACGATGTCAGGTTTCAGCCAGCCATGCCGTGCGACAGCGCCGACGTATTGGCCGTAGCTAGACCATCGATACTGGTCCAGCTGCACCCGTGGCCGTAGGCCGAGCGGATTCCGATGCACGTAGCGGGAGGTCTCCAGGAGTTGTGAATCAGCCCATACGCGAGTTGAGTGAAATCGATCCTTGCAGAGCGGCCCATCGAATCCATGGCGCCGGTTGAAGGCGCGGACATACACACTGAACGCCCGCTGCAACGCATTCGGCAGTTGCCCGGCCTGCGAGTGCAGCATCAGGTGGAAGTGGTTGGTCATCAACGCGTACGCCACCACATCCACTTCGTAGCGGTCGCACGCATGGACGATCTCGTCGACAAACCGTTGCCTGTCTGCATCGTCGATAAACGTCACCCACCGGCGCGCTCCCCGGTTCGTCACATGATGAAGAGCACCCGGCTCTTCGTTTCTTACGAAATTTCCCATGCCTTCAATGGTATGGACGACCTATGACAGTCTTTCCGTCCCTACCGGACCACTACCCGTGACATTGCCCCGACCAACATCACGGGTTTCATGGGTCTGCAAACCGTGACATTGCCCCGACCAACATCACCGCTAGCTGAAGCGGCGGAGGTGGACGTTGAGGACGAGGCCGAGAGCGACGAAGGCGGTGAGCACCGACGAGCCGCCGTAGGAGAACAGGGGCAGAGGGATGCCGGTCACCGGCATCATCCCGAGGTTCATGCCGACGCTCTGGAAGATCTGAAACAGGATCATCGCAAACACGCCGATGCACACGAGCGTGCCGATGAACTCGGGTGATAGCGCGGCGACACGCCATATCCGCCAGATGAGCAACGCGTACAACGACAGCAGCGCCGCAGCCCCGGCGAACCCGAGCTCCTCCCCCACCACCGTGAAGATGAAGTCGGTCTGCTGTTCGGGTACCTGGTCGCTGCGGGTCTGGGTTCCGTTGAACAGGCCTCGGCCCGTCATCCCGCCATTGCCGATCGCCACCTGGGCTTGGTCGACTTGGTAGCGAACCCGCTTGATCTGATCGGAATCGCTGTCGGACTCCTCGGTGAGAAACACCGTGAGGCGGCTCACCTGATAGGTCTCGAGGCGGCCCGATCCTAGAAGGGCGGCCACGGTGATTATCGCACCGACGCCGAGCAGCAACAGGTGTGCGGGCTTGACCGCCGCAGAGACCAGCACGGCCGCGACGATCGCCGAGTAGATCAAGACGGTTCCAACGTCGGGCTGGAGCAGGATCAGACCGATCGGAACGCCGACGATAACGAGACCGGCGATCAGGCGCTTGAGCGAAGGCGTCGGGGCATTGCCGAACAGCGCGGCGAGCACGACGATCACGACAACCTTGCCGAACTCCGACGGCTGCAACTGAAACGAGCCGACCGAAAACCACGCCTTGGCGCCGTTGACCTCGACCCCGATAGCGAGCACCGCCACGAGCAGCGTGACCAGGCCTACGTAGGCCAGCGATGTGTACTGCTGCAGGCGTCGATAGTCGATCGATGCGACCACCACCATGAGCACCGCTCCGATGACTACGAAGCCGGCCTGGCGGATGAGGAACGATGTGTCCGTCGCCTCTCCCAATTCGGCCCCGCGGGTTGCCGAATAGACCATGACCACCCCGTAGGCGGCGATGCCGAGCGCTGCGACGACGAGCAAGAAATCGAAGTTGTGCCACCACGCCGGACCATCGCCCGGTGCGGATGTGCGGGACTTGGTCGGCGGCGTCATCGCGTTTCGATGCCGTAGATCTCGGCGCAGACGTCGACGATGTCGTCGGCAACGTCGACGTGCTGGATCGCGGTCGAGGTCGACGCCGTGCTCTCCACCGCGGTGGTGCTCGACGCCTCAGGCGTCGAGGTCTGCGTCGCCGGGTCCTCGACCCCGAGCGCCTCGAGGTCGAGCTCGCCGTCGTCCTCAGCCGATGCACACAAAGCGAGTTCCTCGGCCACCGGTGCACGCGGCACGGTGTCCTCGGCGACCCGCTCGAGCACGCGCGCGACCATAGGAGCGGCGGTGTCGCTGCCAAAACCCGCCTCCTCGAGCACGGTCACCATCACGATCCCTGGCTGGACCGAAGACACGTCGGGTGCAGTAGTGGTCGACGACGACAGGTCGGGGTCAGCGACCGGTGCATCTTTATCAGGAGCGCCCGAATCGACGATGGTCTCGATCGACGTCGGACCGAAGGCCGCGAAGAGCGCGAAGTCGGCCTTGCCGTCGACCTCGGCTGTACCGGTCTTGCCCGCAACCGGCCAGGCGAACAGTGGGAAGTCGGAGCCGCCCTTCAAGCCATGGAATGGCTTGTACGCGGTGCCCAACTCGTTGAAGGTGACACCGAGGAGCCCTTCGAGCAACGGCGAGCGGGTCTCGTCTGGTATCTGGACGTCGCGCAACACCCGCGGGGCGAAATCGAGCACCGACTCGCCGGCCGTCGTCTCGACGCGAGTCGCTATGTTCGGCTGGTGCAACGTGCCACCGTTCGCGAACGTGGCGTAGGCGTTCGCGATCTGAAGCGGGGTCGCGCGCACGTCGCCCTGCCCGATTGCAATGTTCACGTTGTCGCCGGTCAGCCAGAAATCGCGCGGGAACGCCTCGGGATTCTCCTCGTGGCGGGCCTCGAACAGTGCCTCGTCGGGCACAAGGCCAGGCGATTCGTTTGGCAACGCGATGCCGCTGGCCGAGCCAAACCCGTAGCGCCGAGCGGTCTGCTGGATACCGTCGTCGGGGATGTCGCTGCGGATCCAGAACGCCTCGCCGAGGCGGTAGAAAAACGCGTCGCTCGACACGGTCATCGCCTGTGCGAGATCTACTCCTCCGTGCGCAGTCTTGCCAGCGTTGTAGAAGATACAGGTATCGCCTTCGCAGTCCTGGACCTCAAAAAACCCCTGGTCGGGATAGATCTCGTCCCAGTCGACGATGCTGCCGGTGCCCCACACGTTGAACTCGAACGCGGCCATCGCGGTGATGAGCTTGAAGGTCGACCCTGGTTCATAGAGACCCTGAATCGCCCGGTTTAGAACGGGTGAGTGCGCCTGCTCACTACGCAACAGATCGAAATCGGCCTGGCTTATGCCTCCGACGAAATCGGCAGGGTCGAAGGTCGGAAACGACGCCATGAACAGCACCGACCCGTCCCGCGGGTCAAGTCCCACTGTTGCACCGGCGGGAGCGTTGAAGGGTTTGTCGTCGGGCGACTCCTTGGGCTGCTCGCGTGCGTCGGCGAGCGACTCGGCCAGCTCGCGCTCGGCTAGCACCTGGAGATCGATGTCGATGGTGAGGTGCACGTCATTGCCCGGAATCGGCTCGCGACGCTGGGACAGCACCTCACCGATCACGCGCTCGGTGTTGTCGACTTCGAGCACCCGCCGACCCGGGGTGCCTCTTAGCTCGTCCTCGTAGATGGCCTCGATGCCGGTCTTGCCAATCTCGTCGTTCGATTGGTAGGCCTTGCCCTCCGGATCGTCGGGGTCCCAGCGGGCGGCCTTCGCTTCGAGCTCTCCTTCGGTGATCGCACCGACGTAGCCGAGGAGGTGAGCGGCTGTCTCCCCGTAGGGGTAGTCGCGCACCGACGTACGGTCTACGTAGATCCCCGGGAACTCGGCGTCACGCTCACCCAAATACACGAGCAGCGACGGGTCGACATCGAGCGCGAGGATGATGTCGTCGAAACTGCTCTGCGACGGGTCCTCGAGGTGCGCACGAAGATCGGCGACCTTCACCAGTTCCGATCGCGCCGACCGATTGACCTGCACCGCGAGCACGCGCAGCATGTCATCGATCTCGTCGCCGTCGAGCGTCGACTCGATCACCTCGCGGTCGGCGAAGACTGCGGTGGTGACCCTGTTGGTCACCAGCAATCGGCCGTTGCGGTCGAAGATGCGTCCTCGTGGAGCCTCCTCGTGCACGGTCCGCGTCACGTTGGCAACCGCGACCTCTTGGTATTCCTCGGCGTTGAGCACCTGCACGAACCACAGCCGGGCACCGAGTGCCGCAAACATCGAGAAGGCGACGATCGCAATTAGCCGCAACCGATCCCGCGGTTCCTCGAGCGAGGCCATCAAGCACCTACCGGGGAGTGGCGACGCCGGGTCAGGGGTTCGACCATCCACTCGACGATCGGGAACATGACTGGGATCAGCACGCTGGACATCGCAGTGGCGACGACGATTATCTTGCCGGCATCGTGTGCGGACATCGTGGCCTGGCCGAGGATTTCCCCAAGAGCCGCGAACACGGCAACCCCTGTAGCCATGCCCGCCGCTCCGACGAAGAACGTCACTCGACGGTCGCCGTCGGGCAACGACTCACGCATCGACCCGATCGCCTGCGCAGTCAAGGCATAGCTGATCGCTGCGAGCCCCAGTGGCGTCTCTAGGAAGACGTCATAGAGTAGTCCACCGGCGAACCCAACCACCGACCCGACATCGGGACCTGCGACGAGCGCGGTCAACACGGCGACCAGCAGGACCAGCTCCGGGGCGACACCGGCGATGCGTACATCGCCGAGCACGCTCGTCTGGAGTACCACCGTTGCGACGACCACCATCGCGATGCGAGCAGCTGCCGTCACGACCCCGACTCCTCGGTAGTCGACGTCGATGCACCCGACGACGGCGCCTGCGCGTCGGCATCGACCTCGGGCAAGAACAAGATGACGCTCACGAAGTCGAGGCGCGTCGGGTCAGCTGCCGGTGCGACGCCGAGCAACGGTGCGCCCTCGACGTCGTCTCCCAGCGAAACCCGCCCGACGGGGATGTCGGCGGGAAACCGGCTCTGTCCCTCCGGACCGACCGTTACCACCGGGTCGCCTTCGGTCAACTCGACGTCTTCATCGACGAACCGCAACTTCATCAGCGAGGGTTCGCCGGTGCCCGACGCCAAGCCGGGGTCGCCCGATGACGCGACCCGGACACCGACCTCGAAGGTCGGATCGTGGATCAGTCGGACGAGTGACGCCGATCGATCGGCCTGAATGACGCTGCCGACGAGTCCGGCACTGGTGACCACAGCCATGTTCTCCGCAACGCCCGCGGCTTGCCCCTTGTTGATTTCTATCACGTCGGATCCGAAGTTCCCGGTCGGCCCGCGCGCCACCCGCGCGACGGTCTTCGGGAGGTCTCCTGCATACGGGAGCTCTACCTGTGCGAGCAGCCGCTCGAGGGTTTGTTCCTCGGCCTCGGTGGCCAGCTCGGCCGCCTCGAGCTCGGCGACGCGCTCGCGCAGGGCGTGGTTCTCAGCTTCGATGTCGTCGTACTCGAAAATGCCTCGCCAGGCGTCGCGGAACGGTTCGGTGACCGACTCGGCAGCGCCTCGCAGCGGGTTGAGCAGATCGCGAACCTGTTCCTGCGCTCTGTCGATCGGCTCGACACCTCTGAAGTCGAGGGTGAGCAAGACGATCCCGGTGAGCACCAATAGACCGATGATTCGGATACGGCGGCCTGGTCGAGGGCGATCCACGTTCGACGGTTCGGTGCGGACCTACGTCCGCACCGATGCCTCAGATCTGGTTGGAGGAGAAGAGCACGCCCTTGAGGACCTCGAACTCCTCGAGGGATTGACCTGATCCGAGGGCGACAGCGCGCAGCGGGTCGGGCGAGATCCTCACGGGCATTCCCGTCTCGTTCTGGACCCGCTGCTCGAAGCCGGTGAGCATCGAGCCTCCGCCTGCGAGGGTGATGCCGTGCTCCATGATGTCGGCGGCGAGCTCGGGGGGTGTCTTATCGAGGGTCATCTTGACCGCATCGCACACCGCCTGCACCGGCTCTTCGATCGCTTCACGGATCTCGTTGGTACTCACGCCGACCGTCTTTGGAAGGCCGGTGACGAGGTCGCGGCCTCGAAGCTCGGCACGCAGTTCATCGACCAGCGGCCAGGCGGATCCGAGAGTGATCTTCACTTCCTCCGCGGTGCGCTCCCCGAGGGCGACGCTGTACTCCTTCTTGATGTACTGCACGATGGCGTCGTCGAACTCGTCGCCACCGACGCGTGCGGACTGGCTCGCCACGACTCCGCCGAGTGAGATGACCGCGACCTCGGTCGTGCCACCGCCGATGTCGACGATCATGCTCCCGGTCGGATCCTGCACGGGGAGTCCCGAACCGATCGCCGCTGCCATCGGTTCTTCGATGATGTAGGCCGGTTTGCGTGCACCGGCGAACTCGGCCGCCTCTTGGACCGCCCGCTGTTCCACCCCTGTGATGCCCGATGGCACGCAGATGACCATCCGCGGCTTGGCCCAGCGCCGTTGGTGGACCTTCTGGATGAAATAGCGCAGCATCTTCTCGCAGATGTCGAAGTCCGCGATCACGCCGTCCTTGAGCGGCCGAATGGCCTGGATGTGGCTGGGCGTACGCCCGATCATTCGCTTTGCCTCGGAGCCCACGGCGAGCGCGCGACCGTCGTGGGCGTTGACGGCGACCACCGATGGTTCGTCGAGCACGATCCCTTCGCCACGGACGTAGACCAAAGTGTTGGCCGTGCCGAGGTCGACCGCCATGTCTCGACCCACGATGGCCCCCAACGAGCTGAGCACGTTGTCGGACATCCTTGCCCTTTCCAGTTGTGCGCTGCAATCACCAGGTGATGCGCTTGCGCACACCGCCCCTACTCCGGCGGGCAGTCTAGATCAGATCCGTAACCAAACCGCAACGCACCCGAAATTCGCGCACAAAGTGATGTACCGACCGCTCAGAACCCCTCAGAGCGGTGGTTGTTCAGTCGCCGAGCTCGGGGAAGAAGATCCCGATCTCGCGCGCGGCCGACTCGTTCGAGTCGCTTCCGTGAACAAGGTTTTCGGTGAACAGAGTCCCTAGATCGCCCCTGATCGTGCCCGGTTCGGCTTCGAGCGGGTTCGTCGCACCCATCATTGCCCGCACCACCGAATACGCGTCGTCCGGGCCTTCGAGCACGAACACGAACGCTGCACTGCGCGACATGAACGCGACGAGATCGTCATAGAACGGTTTGCCCTGGTGCTCCTCGTAGTGACGAGCGAGGAGATCGCCTCCGAGCGCCTCGAGGCGGCCCGCCACCATGCGCAGGCCCTTCCGTTCGAAGCGACCGATGATCTCCCCCACTAGGCCCCGTTCGACCGAGTCGGGTTTGCATATGACGAGTGTTCGATTCACCCCGCTGAGCCTAGGCGTTCCAGGAGCAACCGTCCGGCTCAGCCGGCGGTTGCGGGTTGCGATCGGGACGTTTCGGCGGAGCCGAAACTCCAAGCTGCCCGCAGGGCAGCCGGGTTCTGCGCATGAGGACGCGCAGCGCGGGATGTTTCGACGTAGTCGAAACTCCAAGCTGGCCGGAGGCCAGCCGTGAACTCGCAGCGATTATCAGTACTCTGGGGCGAGCTGGCTGGTGATGTCGGTAGCGGCGGCGTAGAGGTAGAACGTTCCGCACACGACTACGACATCGTCGGGGCCCGCGATGGTGATGGCGCGCACAGTCGCCTCTTCGGGATCGGCGATCGTCTCGGTGTCGGCGCCGAGCGCGCCGGCGGCCTCGCCGATGGCGGCGGGTTCGATGGCGCGCTCGGAGGGAGCTCGTGTCGCGATTACGACATCGCCGTCGCCGATGCGCAGTGCCCCGAGCATCTCATCGACCTCACGTGGCGCCAGCATGCCGAGGACGAAGAAGCGCCTACGACCCTCGCCGAGTACGTCGGTGAGGGTGTCGCACAGCGCCTCGGCGGCAGGTGGGTTGTGCGCGCCGTCGACAACGACGGTGGGCTGACGATGGACGACCTCGAAGCGACCGCGCACCGGCGCATTCGCGAGACCCTCGGTGATCAGTTCGTCGTCCAGCGGCGCATCGATGAGCTCCTCGACCGCAGCAACCGCCAACGCCGCGTTGACGACCTGATGGTCGCCGAACAACGGCACGAACACCTCCTCGTGTCCGGCTCGCGGCGTGCTCAGGTCGGCGATTTGACCGCCGACGGCCTGCAGACATGCGCCCACGAGCAGGTTCTCACCGACCCTCACGACCGGATCGGGAGATTCGGCCAGGAACGGCGCAAGCAGCACGTCGTCGAGCTCACCGACCACGAGCGGACGGCCCGGGCGCACGATGCCAGCCTTTTCGCTCGCTATGTCGAGCTGCCAGCCAGTGTGGCCGTCGGTGTGATCGCGACCGATCGAGGTGACGACGCTGACATCTCCATCGACGGTGTTGGTCGCGTCGAACCGTCCGAGCAGACCTACCTCGACAACCGCCACGTCGACCGCGATCTCCGCGAACCAGCCGAACGCCGCAGCGGTCAAGATCTCGAAGTAGGTCGGCTCGGTGTCCGATAGTGGCGCCAGCGCCGCGATGTCACCGATGACGCGGCCGAACTCGTCCTCACCAATCGGGTCGCCGTTGCTGCGAAGGCGCTCGGTGACATCTATCAGGTGCGGGCTGGTGTAGGTGCCGGCGTGAAGGCCGGACGCGGCGAGCAGACCGGATGCAAAGTGCGCAACTGTGCCCTTGCCGTTTGTGCCGGTGAGATGGATCACCCGATAAGCGCGTTGAGGCTGGGCGAGCACGTCGAGCAACGCTCGCATCGGCTCGAGCGACAGGCCCTCGATATGGCCTGCGCGTGCCTCGTGGTTGGTGTGGCGGTCGAGATAGGCCAGCGCCTCGCGGTAGTCCATGCGATGCGCCGCTGCGGTCAGGACGCGGCTCTGCGCGGCATCTGCCTTTCGGGGCGGGATCCGAGCACAAGCTCGGGCTCGGTGCCGTCGAGCACGACGTTCTCGTCGATGACACAACGCGCCACGTCGTCGCGGCTCGGGATCTCGTACATGACGCGCAACAGAACCTCTTCGAGCAGCGAGCGCAAGCCGCGCGCTCCGATTCGACGACGCAGGGCCTCCTCGGCGACCGCGCGCAACGCCTCGTCGGTGAACTCGAGGTCTACGTTCTCGAGATCGAACGACTTCGTGTACTGCTTGACGAGCGCGTTCTTCGGTTCGACGAGAACGCGAACAAGATCGTCGATGTCGAGGTTGTCGAGCCAACCGATGACCGGAAGGCGACCGATGAACTCGGGGATCAGGCCGTAGTTCATCAGATCTTCGGGCTGGAGATTGGTGTAGATCTCGCTCAGCTCACGCTCTTCGCGCGGCCGCACGTCGGCGGTGAATCCGGCACCCGACCGACCGACCCGTTCCTCGACGATGTCGTCGAGCCCCGCGAACGCCCCGCCACAGATGAACAGGATGTTCGTCGTGTCGATCTGGATGAACTCCTGATGAGGGTGCTTTCGACCGCCCTGCGGCGGCACTGCGGCCGTTGTGCCCTCGAGGATCTTGAGCAGTGCCTGCTGGACGCCCTCGCCCGAGACATCGCGAGTGATCGACGGGTTCTCGCTCTTGCGGGCGATCTTGTCGATTTCGTCGATGTAGATGATGCCCGTCTCGGCCTTGGCGATGTCGTAGTCGGCGGACTGGATCAGTCGCAGCAGGATGTTCTCGACATCTTCGCCGACATAGCCGGCCTCGGTCAGCGCTGTTGCGTCGGCGATGGCGAACGGCACGTCGAGCATGCGCGCCAGCGTCTGCGCTATGAGCGTCTTGCCGCAGCCGGTCGGCCCGATGAGCATGATGTTCGACTTGGCGAGCTCGACATCGGTGTCGTTCGACGCGCCGAGCTTCAGCCGCTTGTAGTGGTTGTACACAGCCACCGACACCATGATCTTCGCGGTGTCCTGCCCGATCACGTACTCGTCGAGGAACTCACGGATCTCGCGGGGCGCGGGCAGCTCTCCGAAGTCGACGTCGGACTGCTCGGAGAGCTCCTCTTCGATGATCTCGTTGCAGAGATCGATGCACTCGTCGCAGATGTAGACGCCGGGACCGGCGATGAGCTTCTTGACCTGCTTCTGCGACTTGCCACAGAAGGAGCACTTCAGAAGCTCGCCTCCTTCACCGAATTTCGCCAACGCAAATCCCCCGTTTCTAGATCTGGACCGCTGATCCTAGTCGACAGCGCGGATCGGTCCGGACTCTTCGCTGCCACCCCGTCCGCGGATCACCTCGTCGATGATGCCGTACTCCTTGGCCTCATCGGCAGTCATCACGTAGTCGCGATCGGTGTCCTCGGCGATCTTCTCGTTCGTCTGTCCGGTGTGGGAAGCGAGGAGCTCCTCGAGGTCGTGCTTCATTCGCTGAATCTCACGCGACGCGATCTCGAGGTCGGAGACCTGCCCCTCTGCACCGGCATAAGGCTGGTGGATCAGCACCCGCGAATGTGGGAGCGCCAAGCGTTTGCCCGCCGTGCCGGCGGCCAGCAACACGGCTGCCGCCGAGGCTGCCTGACCGAAGCAGATCGTCGTGATGTCGGGGCGCACGTACTGCATCGTGTCGTAGATCGCGAAGCAAGCGCTGATATCGCCGCCGGGCGAGTTGATGTACAGGTTGATGTCCTTGTCGGGGTTCTCCGACTCGAGGTGGAGCAGCTGCGCGCAAATCAGGTTCGCGATCGTGTCATCGATCAGCGTGCCGAGGAAGATGATGTTCTCCTTCAACAGCCTCGAGAACAGATCGAACGCGCGCTCCCCCCGGTTGGTCTGTTCGACGACTGTCGGGACGAGATGGTTCTGGGCTCGGATCACTACACGGTCTCCTCGGTCGAGGCGTCCTCGTCGGGCACCTCATCGGTCTTGGTCTCCGACTTCGCGGTCACCGTTGCGTCGGCCACGTCGTCGACGTCTTCCTCGTCTTCCCGCTGGAGGTCTTCCCAGTCGATCGCGTTGCCGTCGGCGTCGGCGATCTCGGCAGCCTCGATGACCAGATCGAGAGCCTTACGTTTGGCAATGTCGGCGCGCATGTTCTTCTCGAACCCGCCGGCTCTAACCTGCTCGGCGATGTCGTCGGCGTCCTGACCCGTTCGAGTTGCCATCTCATCGATTTCGGCCTGCCAGTCGTCCTCGGTGACCTCGACCTGCTCGTTGCGGACGATCGCACGGAGCGCGAGGTCGACCTTTACCGCCTGGGCGGCGGTTTCGGCGAGATCGGCGGAGAACTGCTCGGGTTCGGTCCCCGACATCTCGAGGTACTCGTCGAGGCTCATGCCCTGAGCTTGGAGTCGCATCGCCATGTCCTCGATGCGACCATGCATCTCCGCCGAAACCATCGCCTGTGGAGGGTCGACCTCGACGAGAGCGGAGATCTTCTCGACGACCGACTCGCGACAGGCGCTGAGCGCCTGCCGGCGGCGCATCGAGGCGAACTGCTCGACGATGTTGTCGCGCAGCTCATCGAGACTCTCGTACTCACTCGCTTCCTTTGCGAAATCGTCGTCGAGGTCAGGAAGCACCTCGGCCTTGACCGCCTTGACGAGGACCCTGAAATCGAGCACGTCCTCTTCGTCGTGGTCCGGGTGATCGGCATCGAACGAGAGGATGTCGCCGGCTTTGGCTCCGCGAAGGTTCTCGTCGATTTCCGCGACGACCGCCCCCGAACCGACCTTGTAGTCGTAGTCCGTCGCGGTCAACCCCGGCACCTCCTCGCCATCGATCGTGCCCTCGATGTCGATCGTGACATGGTCGTCATCGACCGCCGGACGATCGACGACCTCGAGCTCGGCGAACTGCCCGCGCATGCGATCGAGCTGCTCTGCGACGTCGTCGTCGCTCACCGCTGGCGACGGGACCTCGACCGAAAGCCCCATGTAGTCGGTGAGCTGGATCTCGGGCCGGGTCTCCACAACCGCATCGAACGACACCGGCCCACCGTCGGCACCCGACGTGATGTCGATTTCAGGTGAGGCGATCGCATCGACGTCGCTCTCGATGACCGCAAGCGCGTACTGCTCGGGAAGGGCATTGCGGAGGGCCTCATCCCTCGCTATTTCGGTACCGATCTTCGCCTCCAGCACCTTTCGAGGCACCTTGCCCGGTCGAAAGCCCGGGATGCGAACCTCCCGGGCAAGCTCCCTGAAGGCGTCAGCAACCGCGTCATCGATCACCGCCTCGTTGACATCGATGGTCAGCTTGACCTTGTTCTCCTCGAGCTCCGTGACGCTCGTAACGACAGGACCGTTCACGAACCAGACTCTACGGGTTTCGGAACGAAACCCGTAGAGTCCCGCTGCTACTTGCTGCGAGTTCGCGCCCTACGGGCGCTCATGCGCAGAGCGCAAGCGCCTTTCGAAGCGACCGGCAAAGCCGGACCGCTTCTCCGTAGTTGCTGCGAGTTCTACTTGCTGCGAGTTCGCGCCCTACGGGCGCTCATGCGCAGAGCGCAAGCGCCTTTCGAAGCGACCGGCAAAGCCGGACCGCTTCTCCGTAGTTGCTGCGAGTTCTACTTGCTGCGAGTTCGCGCCCTACGGGCGCTCATGCGCAGAGCGCAAGCGCCTTTCGAAGCGACCGGCAAAGCCGGACCGCTTCTCCGTAGTTGCTGCGAGTTCTACTTGCTGCGAGTTCGCGCCCTACGGGCGCTCATGCGCAGAGCGCAAGCGCCTTTCGAAGCGACCGGCAAAGCCGGACCGCTTCTCCGTAGTTGCTGCGAGTTCTACTTGCTGCGAGTTCGCGCCCTACGGGCGCTCATGCGCAGAGCGCAAGCGCCTTTCGAAGCGACCGGCAAAGCCGGACCGCTTCTCCGTAGTTGCTGCGAGGTCCCACCCTGCGGGTGCTCATGCGCAGAGCACGGCTGCCCTAGCCGCCGAGGGACACGAGGACCACCGCTGACTCCTCAGGCATGGCGGGGGCGGTAGCCGCCGAGGGACACGAGCAACAGCCAGGCGACCGACGCACCGAACCAGGTCGCCGCCGCAAGTCCGAACGCCCCGCCTTCGACGCCCCAGCGCGCTAGCGCGATGACCGGGACCGACCACTGGGCGATGGTCCCGATGATCCTGGCGCGCAGGCTCAACGAAGCTGCGTCGGCGATGCGAAGACCGACGACCGCTCCCATCCAGGTGCCCATCGCGAGGAACCGCAGGAATGTGGCGACGAACAGCCCGGTGGTCACACCATTGACCTCGAGCTCGAAGGGACCGAAGGCCAAGGCCGAGGCATCGAACGCTACGAGAGCAACCGCCCACGCCGCCATGATCGAACAGATCACAGCCGCCGCCCGCATGGGCACCCAGAAGGGTGCAGCGTGCACCCCATATGCACGCACCTCGCTGGGCACGACCAAGGCCGACGCAGACGCAGTCACCACACCCATCGGCGAGAACACGAGCACGGCCGCGGCGAGCGCGCCGCTGGCGGTGTCGTCAACTATCACCTCGGCGGCTATGAGTGTAACGACGAAGACACTGCGCGCCAGCAAGCTGTCGATGCCTGTTCGTACCGCTTGCGGGCCGGTCGCTTCCCAATACTCGCCGATGTGTTGCCGGCCGTTTCCGACGCCGACGGCGATCACCGGTAGGGCACTGACAGCCGCACCGACGAGCCAGGCCGCGAGGTAGCCGTTCGCGCCCGGCGACACGTCGGTCGCGAGGTCGAACGCAGCGAACCCCAAGAGGACGGCAAGCCAGATGCCGTCGGCGCGAATGACTCCTGCTGGATCGGAGAGCGCGAAGCGAGCGGCTCGCAGCGTGTACTGGCACACGAGACCGACCGAACCGGCGCCGGCGAGTAGCAACGGGGTGCGCATATCACCCCCGACTGCGACGCCGGCGACGACGAGGACGATGCCGGCGGCGAGCCCGACCAGCACCGCTGCTGTCGAGGCGCCCGCACGCACAGCGTCGGAACGCTCATCGCCACCGCGCACCGCATGAATGAGCACCGAATTGCCCGTCGATCCGTGTCCGATGGCTATGACGATGAGACACAGCTGGTAGGCGATCGAGAAACGGCCGAACGAACCGAGGTCGTCGGCCGCCAGAGCGAACGCGCCGACGAGGAAGTTCGTGAGGCTCGACAGCGCCTGCGCTCCGAGCGTCAGCGCCGGGCCGCGCAGCCGCTGCGCGACGCCGGTTGCGGCGTTCACCGTGGCCCCGCCGACGAACGCGAGTGACCGAACCGCCCAGTAGGCTCGTGCGAATCGCGGGTGTAGTTCAACGGCTAGAACCTCAGCCTTCCAAGCTGATGATGCGAGTTCGATTCTCGTCGCCCGCTCCACACGATGCGAGGATGCACCAAGCGAGTACTTCTCTCAATTCGTTGCCGACGCGACCGGCGACATCAGCGCCGGTCACGGCGTAGGCTCGGCATATGAGCACCGAAACCCCGCCCGGCGACATTGCACCGGTCGTCGAGAAGCTTCACAAGACATTCGACTCCGGCCGCACTCGCCCGCTCGAGTGGCGCCAACTCCAACTCGACGGCCTCATCGCGTTCCTCGACGAGCACGGCCCCGCGCTCGAGGCCGCTCTCAACGCCGACCTCGGCCGTCCCCCGATGGAAGCTTGGGCTGCCGACATCGGCGCGACCGCAGCTGAGATCAAGCACATCCGCAAGCACGTCGGCAAATGGATGAAGCCGTCGCGCAAGTTGCTCCCTGTCACCGCGCAGCCGGGCACTGGAGCGATCGTCGCCGAGCCGCTCGGCACAGCGCTGATCATCGCCCCTTGGAACTACCCCGTGCAGCTCACCCTCGAGCCGCTCGGCGCCGCGCTGGCGGCCGGCAACGCCGTGGCGCTCAAGCCATCGGAGCTCTCCCCCGAGACGACACGTGTCCTCGTCGAGCGACTTCCCGAGTTCCTCGATGCCGACGCGACGGCGATCTTCGACGGTGGCCCGGAGCTGGCCGGAGCCCTGCTCGAACAGGACTTCGACCACATCTTCTTCACCGGCTCGACCAAGATCGGTCGCGTGGTCGCCGAGGCCGCGGCTTCGTCGCTGACACCGGTAACGCTCGAGCTCGGGGGCAAGAGCCCTGCGATCGTCGACGACTCGGCGAACCTCGACGTGGCAGCCCGCCGCATCGCGTGGGGCAAGTGGCTCAACGCCGGCCAGACCTGTGTTGCACCCGACTACGTGCTGGTCAGCCAGGCATCGCGCGATGCATTGGTCGACGGCCTCGCCGACTCCTTCACCGCGTTCGGTGGGGGCGACATCGCCGCGAGCGACGACTTCAGCCGCATCATCAGCTACCGCCATTTCGATCGACTCGTGTCGCTCCTCGATGGACACGACCTGGCCTTCGGCGGCGAGCGAGATCGCGAGATGCGGTTCCTGAGCCCCACCGTCGTCGTCGATCCCCCACACGAATCCCCGCTGATGACCGAGGAGATCTTCGGACCGATTCTGCCCATCATCACGATCGAGTCGCTCAATTCCGCCATCGAGTTCGTTCGCTCACGGCCCAAGCCATTGGCGCTCTACGTGTTCGCGGAGGACAAGGAGATAGCCGACCAGGTCATCGAACAGACCAGTTCGGGAGGCGTGTGCGTCAACCAGGTTCTGATGCATATCACCCCCCACAACCTTCCGTTCGGTGGCGTTGGCGACAGCGGCATGGGCAGGTACCACGGGCGCAGCGGCTTCGACACGTTCTCGAACCTGAAGTCGGTCATGCGTAAGGGGACGAAGCCCGACCCGAGCTTCGTCTACCCGCCCTACAGCCCCCGCAAAGAGAAGCTCATCCGGCGGGCTATGTAGGTCGCACCCCCTACTCGTCGTTTCCTCCTGCGAGCCAAAGCACTGCTCCGGCGGCGCCGTGCAGGAGTCGCAACTGAGGTCGGGTCAGAATCGAGTAGCCGGCGACAGCTTCTTGCAACTTCTCGCGATCGATCGACTCCCACGCCGCGCTGTCGACATCGACCAGCGCCTCGATGATGCTCTGCCTGTCGACGGTCTGACGCGATGTGGCCACGGTCATGAAGCTCGCCTTGTCGGGCACGTCGGTGGGCACACCCGACGACTGTGAGGGCTCGGGCGGCGTCGCCGACGCCTCAGCTAGCGCGACCACATCATCGAGGCCCGGAGCAAGGCGCTCGGTCAACAGCTCGGCAAAGTCAGCGCCTGGGTGCGACCACATCAGCTCCAACCCGAACGCAACGAAGTCGCGTGCGTAGAGCGGATAGCTGCGCACCTCCGGCGTGAAGTCGTCGACGCTCGTCAGCCTGGCCCGAAGTCTCACATCGGAGTGGTAGCGGTGAACCGCGAATCGGCCGGCCATCTCCCCAAAGCTGCCGAAGAGCATCTCGTTGGAGACCAGCTCGCGCGCCGCAGCTGCGGCTGCGGGATGGAGAAGATCGAGTCCGCCCGCGTGATGGCTTTCGAGGAATAGATCCAGAAGATCGCGCGCTGTCGAGTCGCGCCGAACCGGCGTCGGCCAACCTCGGGCCAGCTCGCCCATCTGCCCCTGCACCCTGATCCCGTCGACCCACGGCAGGTGTTCTCGAATGCCCAGCCACACGTTCGACACTCCCGCCGTCAGGCCAACGTGACGTTTGAATCGGACTCCGAGCTCGTCGTCGGAGATCGGGTAGAAGAAGCCCGATCGGTGATCCGCTCCGATAGACGAAGCGGTACTGGCTGCCACCCTCACATCGTGGATCGCAGGGCCGCCGATGGTTTGAAACGTCACATCGCCGAGGGCCCCGAGATTCGACAGCGCCGCGAGGAGCATCCGCGAGTCGCGTCCGGCGGTGAGATCTACATACAGTTCGGCATCGGTGGCCAGAACCGTTTCGACAATCTGGCAGAGAGCATCGGACGCGTCGGCAACTACGTCGCCGATCTCGCGGGTCACTCTCGGCGGATCCACCCATCCGGCGGCGTCAGGATCGGATTCGACCGAAACCACGCCCTTGGTGAGCAGCGCGTGCGTCGCTGACCGAAGGGCCCTGACCTCGCTCCACCCGGTGCGCTCCGGACCGAGCCATCCGATGTAGCTGAGCTCGACGGCGATCAGAGGATCCCTGCTCAGTCGGTGGTTTGTGGCGCGCGCGACCTCGGCGAGCAACTCGGGCCTTGTGCTCGCTGCTGCGATGCCGTCGCCCTGCCAAACATAGACCGTGCGATAGCCGCGATCGTCGGCCCAGACCTGCGCTCGCCTGCCGTCGCTCCGCATCGCAGAGCCCGTGTCTCGATCTCGGCCTCGGAGAACTCCGAGCTCGAACGCAACGCCGTCCTGGCTCGAAGCGATTCGACTTCCGAGGCCGGATGGTCGCGCCCACGCGCGCGCGAAAACGCTTCCGGGCGCGAGCTCGCCTTCGAGGACCACCTCCTCCAATGGGAATGCGGGTTCGATGCGGTCGACCGCGGCGCGTTCGTCGTCATCGAGGCGGCGCCACGGGGCGGTTGTGATGCAGAGGAACGCGCCGCTCATGGGTGGAAGGTACTTCTGGGCCCGTCGCAACGACCATTTGCCACCGGCGTAGCGCTCAGAGCTCGACCATCGTCGATGTGCCAGACCCGTCGCGGCTGAGCCAGCGCCAGCGCTCGTCGAGCTCGAGCCGCCCATCGGGCCGCGCAACGATCGTGCTCTGACACTCGCCTACCGACACTCCGCCCGCTCGATCGATCTGGACATAGCGGAACCGCAAGCGATCGAGGGCCCGCCAGCCGACGAGGCGGCCGACCTCGACCGCCCCGCCGGCATAGTCGGCCCGAACCGTGCCATCGCCTGGTTCTCGATAGACGAAGACCGTCTCGGTATCGACCTCGCCGTCGCCACCCCCAGCACCGAGCGCGAACCTTCGCTCGTCGAGCGTCGGAGGTCGCGGAAAATCTGCTGGGATGTCCCACGGTAGGCCGGGCTCGTACGACCCGACCGCTACCGCCCGCGCAGGATCCAACTGCTCGTAGACGTGCGGGAACCGCTCGTCCCAACCGCCCTCGATCGGGTGCGCCGGGGCCTCGAACCGGACATCGAGCTCTCCGGCGTCATATAGAACCAGGGCGAGATCGTCTACTGCCGAGTAGTAGCGCTTTGCCGTAGCAGCCACTTGGTCGGCCGTCGAGAAGTGAACGAACCCCTCCTCGTGCAACGACGTGGGCGCGTAACGGCCGGCCGCGAGCGCGTCGTCCCAACTGGTCAAGGAAACGAGATGCAGAATCGGACGCACGACACTCCTTGCGTTGATCGGTTCGGAGAATCTATGCGCTGGGCTCTGCAGCCGCGACCAAGCGGGTAGGTTCGCCGCATGCAGGTCGATCTGACCGGCCCCGAGCAGGGCCACCACCGGTGGTCCGTCGCCTTCGAGGGCGACCGACCCGACGGCGCCGAGCTCACCTACGCTGTGCAGCTCGCCGCGTCGCAGGTCGCTGAGCGAGGCGGGGGCCGGCTCCAGGTCTGGGTCGAGGACGCCGACGACTCAGACGATCATGCGCTGGCCGGCGCCGGGTTCGAGCCCTATCGCGATCTCTGGCAGCTACGTTGCCCGCTACCGGCCGAGCCGACCGATCTCGAGGTTCGGTCATTCAGACCAAGCGACGCGAAGGACTTCCTTCGCGTCAACAACGCTGCATTCGATTGGCATCCCGAACAAGGCAACATGACCATCGACGGCCTGAATGAGCGGCTCGCCGAGCCTTGGTATGACCCCAACGGATTCCTGCTCCATCACCGCGATGGGGAATTGGCCGCATTCTGCTGGACCAAAATACATGGCGACGTCGACCCGGCTCTGGGTGAGATCTACGCCATCGCCGTCGATCCATCACTGGCCGGGTCGGGGCTGGGCACCGCCATGGCCCTCGCCGGCTTGCAGTGGCTCGTCGAACAAGACCTCACGGTGGGAATGTTGTTCGTCGAGAGCGACAACGCCGCCGCCAATGCCGTCTACGCCCGAATCGGCTTTACGCATCACTCGACCAATCGGGCGTACGAGGCGCTCATCGTCGACGAATGAACGCTCCCGGGCGATCTGCAACGAACCTCTATGCGATGAGCAGACAGGACTGGGGCGAGGAGCTCGGCGACCAGCCTTCCTATCGTGTCGATCAGCTCTGGGACGGACTCTGGACCGATCGTCGGCCTCTCGCCGACATCACCAACCTGCCCAAAGCGCTTCGGGAGACGATCGCCGAACGCCACCCACTCGCCCTCGATCCCGTCGCACAACATCGCGCCGACCAAGGCAGAACGGTGAAGTGGTTGTATCGGCTACGCGACGACCACCGCATCGAGACCGTCCTCATGCATTACGAAGACCGCTCGACGGTCTGCGTAAGCTCCCAGGCCGGTTGCGCCATGGGCTGCGACTTCTGCGCAACCGGTCAGGCCGGATTCGATAGGCACCTCGATTCGGTCGAGATCGTCGAGCAGGTACTCCACGCCCAGCACGACAGCAGCGATCGTCGCGTGAGCCACGTCGTGTTCATGGGCATGGGAGAGCCGCTCGCGAATCTCGACGCTGTGTGGCCTGCGGTCGAACGCATCCACGGTGACCTCGGCATCTCCGCGCGCCGTATCACCATCTCGACCGTCGGCGTGGTACCCGGCATAGACGCGCTCGCCGAGGCTGGCCTGCCGGTTGGCCTCGCGTTGTCGCTGCACGCAGCGTCCGACGAGAAGCGACGCCGCCTCGTCCCTCTCAACCGCACCTACGGAATCGACGATCTCGTCGACGCATGCCTGCGCTACCACGACCGCCCACACCGAAGGGTCACCTTCGAGTGGGCCCTCATCGACGGCATCAACGACACCGACGCCGACGCCGCCGAGCTAGCGGTGCTCGCTCGAGAAGTCCGAGCCCACGTGAACGTGATACCCCTCAACCCCACATCTGGATACGGTGCGGTCGGCAGTTCGCCGGCCCGGGTCGGTGCATTCTGCTCGCTACTGCGTGAGCTCGGCGTCAACGTAACCGTCCGCCAGACGCGCGGACGCGAGATCGACGCCGCGTGCGGTCAGCTCCGCCACGACCACGACCACGAACTCGGTTCGGCCGAGGTCGAGCTGACGCTCACGCCGAGGAAGCCGGAGCAGACCCCGCCAGACTGACCCGATGGAATCAGCCCGCTGGGTGAATCAGTCCCAACCACAGATGCTCGTCATGGGCACGATCTGGCTCTACATACGTGCGGTCTTCGGGGTGCTGTTCGGACTGACCACGTTGTACGGGCTGCTCTTCTCAGTGGCCTACGGCGCCGCCGGTTTCGGCATCGCGAACGAGAAAAAGTGGGGCTACCGCCTCGGCGTTGCGATCGCCGGTTTGATAAGCCTGCTCGGCCTGGCGAACCTGCTAACCCTCATCGACCTCCGGTACTTCGGCAACGCGACCGGCTTCGCGATCATCTCGCTCATGTTCGATATCGCCTTGCTGTCGATGCTGCTTCACCCTTCTAGCCGCACGTACACGCGCATCTGGTTCTCATGAACCGGTCGGAGCGGGCCGAGCCGTCACTGTCGCTGCCGGCACCGGAGGACAAAGCCGACCACGTGCGCTCGATGTTCGACCGCATAGCTCCGCGCTACGACCTCGTGAACCGCGTCATGACCTTCGGGCTCGACACCCGCTGGCGACGCAAGGCGACGGCAGCGCTCGGTCTGGAACCACGCACGCGAGTCGTCGACATCGCCTGCGGAACCGGCGATTTCTGCCGCGACCTCGATCGCGCCGGAATCGAGTCGATCGGCGTCGACCTGTCCCTCGGCATGTTGAAGTCGGCCCGCACGAGCTCACCTCTCGCGCAGGCTGACACCTTTGCCCTACCGTTTGCCGATGCCTCGGTCGACGGGATCACCTGCGGCTTCGCACTGCGGAACTTCGTCGAGATCCCACCGGCGATTGGCGAGTTCGCCAGAATCACGCGAAGCGGTGGACGCGTCGCGCTGCTGGAGGTCGCCGAGCCTCGAAGCCGGTTCGTCAGGGCCGGGCACAGCTTCTATTTCGATCGAGTCGTTCCCCGAATAGGTGGGATGCTCTCGGACAAAGCTGCCTACCGGTACCTACCCGAGTCGGTCGCGTACTTGCCCGCGGAAACCGAGTTGACGGCCATGCTGGAGGACGGCGGTTTCGGCGAAGTCGACCATCGCATGCTGTTCACCGGCGCCGCCCAGCTGTTCGTCGCGACTCGCGTTTGACCCCTCCCGTCATGCTGACAACGCGAGGCCGAGAGCCAACAGAAGGCCGGTGACGAGTTGGAGTCGGCCTGTTCCGGCGAGTACCGAGATCAGTCGGGCTCCAGAGACACCGGACGCTACGACCTGTATCGGCGTCATTGCCAGCGGAATCGCACCGAGGGCCAGTAGCGCCCATGGCCGATCGAACGATGCGGTGGCGACCACGCCGGGGAACACCGCAACGACCATTGCGACGTACAGGTAGCGCGTCGGTTGGTCGCCGAGGAGTACAGCCAGCGTTCGCTTGCCCGATTCGCGGTCGGTCGGGATGTCCCTGAGGTTGTTGATGACCAGCAGCGCCGTTGCCAACAGACCGACCGGAATCGACGCTGCGACCGCAACGGCGACGATCTGTCGTTGATGGATATACGCCGATCCAATGGTCGCAACCAGGCCGAAGAAGACGAACACGAACAACTCTCCCAGGCCGTAGTAGCCGTAGGGTCGCGGCCCTCCGGTGTAGAGCCATCCGGCCGCGATCGAAAGCGCGCCGATGACGAACAGCTCTGGCCCGACGGCAACCGCGAGCGCCGTACCGGCCGCGGCGGCGACGAGGAACGACGCGATCGCAGCGCGCTTGACAACCCGCGGTGACGCCAGACCGCCCCCGACCAATCGGACTGGCCCCGTTCTGACGTCGTCGGTTCCTCGGACACCGTCGCTGTAGTCGTTCGCGTAGTTGGTTCCGACTTGGAGAGCGAGAGACACGACGAGCGCAGCCCCGGCGCGCCACCAGACGATGCCGCTTCCGGCCTCTCCCGTGCCTGCCGCGGCGGTGCCGACCGCGACGGGCACGATCGCCGCCGGAAGGGTGCGCAGCCGCGCACCCGTGATCCAGACGTTCACCAACCCCGCCGACCCTCAGGATTTCTGAACCGTCGAGGATTTCTGAACCATCGAGGATTTCTGAACCCTACGGTGTCATATACCGCACCCCAAGGTTCAGAAAAACCGAGCGTCCTGGGATTTCTGAACCCTACGGTGTCATATACCGCACCCCAGGGTTCAGAAAAACCGATCAGGCAGCCTTTTCGAGGATGTGCACGCCACATGCGGAGCCGAGACCGATGACGTGAGCGAGACCGACCTTGGCGCCCTTGATCTGACGGTCGCCGGCCTCTCCGCGCAGGTGCGTCGCGATCTCATACACGTTGGCGACACCCGTTGCGCCGATCGGATGGCCCTTCGATTGCAGGCCGCCGGAAACGTTGACCGGCATCGTCCCATCGCGATGCGGTGCGCCCGACTCGAAGAAGTCAGCAGCGCCGCCTTCCTCGCACAGCATCAGGTTGTCGTAATGGACGAGCTCCGCTGTAGCGAAGCAGTCGTGCAACTCGACGAGGTCGAGGTCCTCAGGTCCGACGCCGGCCTGCTCGTACGCCGTATGCGCGGCCTGACGCGTGAGCGTATTGACATCGGGCAACACCTGGCAGCGCTCCTGATAGGGGTCGCTCGTGAGCACCGACGCCGAGATCTTCACCGCCCGCTTCTGCTGACGCTTCGACAGAGTCTTGAGCTTGTTGTCGCTGACGACGATCATCGCGGCCGCTCCGTCGCAGTTCGCCGAGCACATCGGCCGCGTGTTGGGGTATGAGATCATGAAGTCGTTCATGATCTCGTCGACCGTGAACCGCTTCTGGTACGCAGCCAACGGGTTGAGCGTCGAATGTGCGTGATTCTTCTCGGATATCCGGGCGAACAGTTCGAAGCTGGTACCGCCGTACTTGTGCCCATATTCCATGCCGACCTGCGCGAAGACGCCGGGCATCGTGTTCGTCCCTATGCGGCCATCGACGGGCGCTACAGCTCCGAATCGACCCTTCGGGGTCCATCCGTCGTCGTCGCTCGAGCCCATCGAGCCGCCGGCGAGTAGGCCTGCTCCAGCCAGCTTCTCGACGCCGACCGCGAGACCCATGTCGGCCTCGCCGGACTTCACGGCCATGATCGCCACACGCAAAGCGGTGGCGCCGGTCGCGCAAGCATTGGCGACGTTGTACACCGGTATTCCGGTCTGCCCGATCTGCTTCTGAAGCTGTTGGCCGAGGCCCGCCGATGCCTGCATGAGACAACCGGCAGCGAGCACCCCGATGTCCTTTATACCTACGCCACCGTCTCCGAGAGCGTTGAGCGTCGCATCGGCCGCGAGGTCGACGGTGTCGCGATCGGGATACTTCCCGAACTTGGTCATGTGAGCGCCGAGAATCCAAACATCGTCTGAAGCCATGGTGTTGGGCCTTTCGCTGGTTGCCTGTCGTCGGTCCGAGTGGGTCGAAGGTGCGTTGCTCAGGCGGGCTCGTAGCCGAACCCGACCGCCTCGACACCGTTTGAGTCCTTGCCAAGAGAATAGGTCGCGAGCTTGAGCTTCATCCCAACGTCGATGTTGTCGGGGGTCGGATCGACGTTTATGACGTTGGCTCGAACGCTCGTCCCGTCGCAGTCGACGATGCCCGAAACGAACGGAACATCGATGCCCGGCGCCGCGAAGCTTACGATCGTGAACGCCACCAGCTCACCCGACGACTTGACCCGCGCGTTCTTGAATTCGGTCTTTCCGCAGCTCGCGCAGGCATTGCGTCGGTCGAAGAAGCGTGCACCACAGCTGCGGCACTCGTGGGCTCGCAGGTAGGGACGCGATCCGAGCACGAGATAATCCACGATCGGCACCTGCTTCTTGGCCGCAGCCCGCTTCTTCGCCGGTGCCTTCTTCTTCGCTGCGGACTTCTTCTTCGTGGCCATCGAGACTCCCGTTCGGCGATACCAGCCGGTCAACCTACCAACGGCCCCGATGCACTACCGCATCGACCCCGCGCACGGGACGGCGCAGCGAGTTCGACTTTTTCTCGTCTCCGGAGGCATGTCCGATCGCAACCGTGCAGACCCCCCGGCGCCCGGCAGGAACGCCATAGTGTGTGAGCACATCCACCTCGTTGTCGAACAATCCGAACAGACATGCCCCGAGGTTCTCGGCAACCGCTGCCAGCAACATCGACTGAGCGGCCGCTCCCCCGTCGACGAACCAGAACGGAACCGACCACTCACCGATGCCCTCACCGAGCCCCTTGTGGACCTTGTCCGGCTCGGCGTACCGGTCGACGTAGCCGTCGGGGTCGACCACGACCACGACCAACACCGGCGCGTCCAAGAGGCCAGGCCAGACAAACCCGCTCCGCTTCGGCTCGGGCAGCGTGATATCCCAGTATCCGGCGGTCTCGACACCCTCCAGCACGAGGAAGTCGCGGGCCTGCACGTTGCCCGCGGTCGGGGCACGACGACCCGCTTCGAGTATCAGCCCGAGGCTCTCGGGATCGACCGGGTCGCGCAGAAAGCTGCGCACCATCCGCCGAGAACGGACGGCGTCGTGGAAATTCAGGGCGCGAGCTTCTCGAGATCCTCGGCCATCGCCCACCCGAACACGATCAAAGCATCGCCGGTCTCGCCGTCGACTCCGTCGAGGAAACCGACGACACCGTCGGGCACCGATCCCTCTTTGGCCGTCTCGAAATCGAGAGCGTTTGCGAGCGACCCCTTGCCAGCCACACGAAACGCGCGATCGTCATAGGACAAAGATCCGATACCGAAACGCTTGGCGAGGCGACGGCCCCATGCCCGCTCCTCGCCGGAGGCCTTGTGGTCGGGGCGGGGCACGATCCCATCGAGCCCTTTCAGTGCACAAAACCCGTCGGCAGCCACGATCTGAGTGCCGATGAGCACGTCCTCGTCGGGAAACGCGAGGACCGCTCGTCGCAGTTGGTCGGTGATCATCGACTTGAGCACGCTGTCTGAGCGGCTGCCGCGGGCCACCGACCCCAGCCCTATCAAGACGCTCGGCGTGCCACCGATTCGTTCAAGCGTGCAGAACGAGAATCCCTTGACCTTCGCCCCGATGCGCGCTGTGGTGACGAGCACCCACTCCTCGGTCTGTTTGGACAGTGCGCCGACCTCGAAGCAAAGCGGCTGACCGACACACATGTCGGCCATCTCCTCGATCTCGCTGTCGCTGAGAGCCGTGCAGTCCTTCGTTTCGACTTCGATTGCCATCGGTTCATTTGCCCCTTGTCGTGCCCTTCGCCCGGCTCTATAGTCCAGCGCCTCCACGGCCGAAGTGCAAACTGATGGCGCCGGGTCAGACCAGGACCGACTCGGGTCCGAGCAGAACGCGGAGCTCGGCGACGAGCCCGTTTCGGGCATCGACGCGAAACTCGTCGGGCAGCCGCACCACCTGACCACCGTCCATGTGAATGTAGACCTGCGCGTCGCCAGGGTGAGCGCCCAGAAGCTCGTGGAGCCGGTCGATCGCGTCCTCGGTGACCGATGCCGGGCTCACCCGCACGCGGACGGGGGGTGCGGAACCGACCTCCTCTAGCTGGATGACGTCGAGATCCCGGGCGATCAACTTCGGTCGATCCTCCCGCACGTCGAGCTTTGCGAACAACGAGATGACCGCGTCGTCTTCGAGCTTGTGGCCGTGTTCGGTCATCGTGCGGGGAAAGACCATGACCTCGATCGACGATTCGAGGTCCTCGAGCTCGAACACCGCCATGAGGTCACCCTTGCGGGTCCACTTCTTCTGGAGGTTGGTGATGACGCCACCGACCCGCTTCGACGATTCCTCGGTGTTCTCGAGGAGTGTGTTGATCGTGCAATCGGTGCGCCGGGCGAGTGCTGCCTCCATGCCCTTCAGGGGATGATCGGAGATGTAGAGGCCTAGCATCTCCTTTTCGAACGCGAGGCGAGTCTTTTTGTCGAACTCGTTGTCGCCGATCGGCAACCGCTCGTCGAACTCGATCGTGTCATCGCTCTCGCCGAACAGCGACATGACACCCATGTCGTGCTCCTTCCGCCGCGCCGCCGTGTGGTCGATGATCTGCTCGTGCACAGCGAGTAGAGCCTGGCGTGGATGACCCATCGAGTCGAACGCGCCGGCCTTGATGAGCGACTCGACGGTGCGCTTGTTGAGCACCGACAGGTCGACCCGCTCACAGAAGTCGTAGAAGTCGTGGAAGGGACCGTTTTCGTCGCGTTCGGCGACCAAGGCCTCGGTGAGAGCTGAACCGACGTTTCTCACCGCCGACATGCCAAACACGATCGTGCCGAGCCCTTCGGACTCAGCATCGACGTCAGGAATCGCGTGGAAGTCGACGCGCGCCCGGTTGACATCGGGAACGACGACGTCGATACCCATCACTCGACACTCGTTGAGATACACGGCGGCCTTCTCGAGGCTGCCTTTGACACTCGACAGCAAGGCCGCCATGTACTCGACCGGGAAGTGCGCCTTCAGGTATGCGATCTGATAGGCGATGTAGCCGTACCCGTAGCTGTGGCTCTTGTTGAACGCATAGTCGGCGAACGGCTCGATGATCTTCCACCACTCTTCACCCAGCTTCTCGCCGTAGCCGGTGGATTCGCAGCCGTCGATGAACTTTTGTTTCTCCTTGGCCATCACCTCACGGATCTTCTTGCCGCAGGCCTTTCGCAGGCTGTCGGCGTCGGCGAGCGAGTAGCCGGCGAAGCGCTGCGCGATACGCATCATCGACTCCTGATAAATCATCAGGCCATAGGTGTCGCCGAGGATCTGCTCGGCGTCGGGGTGGAGGTACTCGACCGGTTTCCGACCGTTCTTGCGGTCGGCGTAGTCGTTGTGCATGTTCGCTTCCATCGGGCCCGGCCGATAGAGCGCCACGAGGGCGGCAACGTCGTCGAAGGTCTCGGGTCGCAGCGACCGCATCAGCGACCGCATGGGGCTCGACTCGAGCTGGAAAACGCCAATGCTGTCACCGGCCGAGAGCAGCTCGTAGGTCTTGTCGTCGTCGAGCGGCACGTTGTCGATGTCGACGTCGATCCCACTGCTAATGCGGATTAGCTCGAGTGCGTCGGAGATGACGTCGAGATTGCGCAGACCGAGGAAGTCCATCTTCAACAGGCCGAGGTCCTCGACGCCGTGCATCTCGTATTGCGTGACCACCGGAGCGTCCTCGGGATCGACTCCCGATTCGGGCTTGCGCTGGATCGGCAGATAGTCGGTAAGCGGATCCTTGGTGATCACCACCGCCGCGGCATGAATGCCGTCCTGTCGACGAAGACCCTCTAGCCCCTTCGCCACGGTGACGATCTTTTCGACATCGCGATCGGCACTTACCATGTCGCGCAGCTCGCCGGCCATCGCGTAGCCGTCCTCGAACTTCGGCTTCTTTTCGAGGCAGGCGTGCAGCGGGGTGTCACGTCCCATTATGAGTGGCGGCATCGCCTTGGCGATGCGGTCGCCCATCGCGTAGTCGTACCCCAACACGCGCGCTGCGTCGCGAACTGCGGCCCTGGCCTTGATCTGGCTGAAGGTCACGAT
The DNA here is from genome assembly GCA_965216815.1 of Acidimicrobiales bacterium. Classification (GTDB taxonomy): domain Bacteria; phylum Actinomycetota; class Acidimicrobiia; order Acidimicrobiales; family SHLQ01; genus JADFOM01. The sequence continues at coordinate 3,484,821 of OZ244202.1, forward strand.
CTGGGCGACGTGATCGCGCCCGTACATCTCCGACGCATAGCGGATCATCTCGTCGCGGTAGCGGGAGTCGAAGTCCATGTCGATGTCGGGCATCGAGATGCGCGACGGGTTGAGGAACCGCTCGAACAGCAGGTCGTAGCGGATCGGGTCGAGATCGGTGATCCAGAGGCAATACGCCACGGCGCAGCCCGCCGCCGAGCCGCGTCCGGGTCCGACGCGGATGTTGTTCTCACGGGCATGGCGGATTAGGTCCCACGTGATGATGAAGTACGACGAGAACCCCATGTCGCGAATGGTCTGGAGCTCGTATGCGAGCCGCTCGACGATGTCGTCGGTGAGAGAGTCACGCCACCGTTTCTTCGCGCCCTCCATCGTGAGATGACGAAGGTATTCGTCGTCGTTCTCGAACCCTTCCGGGATGGGGAAACTCGGTAGCTGCGGCTTGCCGAACTCGATCTCAACGTTGGCTCGCTCGGCGATCCACAGAGTGTTGTCGCAAGCCGATTCGATGTCGGCGAACACGTGCCGCATCTCTGCAGATGTCTTCAGATAGTGCTCCTCGCCGGTGAACTTGAACCGGTCGGGGTCTGACATGAGCGAGCCCGTCTGGACACAGAGGAGCGCGTCGTGGGCTTTCGCATCTTCGCGGTGGGTGTAGTGACTGTCGTTGGTCGCGAGCAGCGGCGCGCCGATGGTCTTGGCTATCTCGAGCAGCTGAGGATTGGTTTGCTTCTGCTCGGGCAGTCCCTGGTCCTGTAGCTCGACGAAGAGATTGTCGCGACCGAAGATGTCCTGCAGGCGAGCCGCCTTCTCGGTCGCCCCGGCGAGATCGCCGTTGAGCAGGCTCTGGAGCACGTGGCCACCCAGACAGCCCGTCGTGGCGATGAGCCCCTCGGCGTGGTCGGACAACGTCTCCCAGTCGACGCGGGGCTTGTAGTAGTAGCCCTCCATGAACGCGCGGCTGGCGAGCTGGATGAGGTTCTTGTAGCCGGTGTTGTCCTCGGCCAGCAGCGTCAGGTGGTAGTAGAGCTTCTTGCCCTCACCGGTGTCGCCACCAGAGTCGTCTACTCGACCACGCCGCGAAGGCCGTTCGTGGCGACTGTCGTGTGCCATGTAGGCCTCGGTCCCGAGCACCGGCTTGATGTCGTGTGAACGACACGCCCTGTAGAAGTCGAGGATGCCGTACATGTTCCCGTGATCGGTGATGCCCAGAGCCGGCTGCCCGTCGGCGGCCGCGGCCTCGACCAGCTCGTCCAGACGTGCTGCACCGTCGAGCATCGAGTACTCGGTGTGCACGTGAAGGTGAGTGAACGAACTCCGTGACGCCATGGCCCTGCCTCATCGAATCACAAACGTGTGATTCACTCAACCCTTCTATCGTTTCTTGTGCGCGTCTGCACCCCACACAAGTGTCGTGGCCGTCGCCACCCGGCCGTCAGGCTCGGTCGAGAGGGTCTCCCTCTCGACCGAAACGCGTTCAGAGGTAAGTGCCCCCGCCTGGGGTTTGTCGGTCTTGCGGATCCTCGCCGGGGCCGGGGGTCGGGAGCTGGCCTCGGATGTTGGCGAGCTGTTGCTGCGCCGCCATCTGTTGGGCGAACAACGTAGCCTGGATGCCCTGCACGAGGCCCTCGAGCCAACCGACGAGCTGCGCTTTCGCAATTCGCAGCTCGGACGAGGAAGGGGAGTCGTCGTCTGCGAAAGGCAGCGCGAGACGATGAAGCTCGTCACTGAGCTCGGGCGACAGCGCGGACCCGAGCTCTCGCACCGACGTTTCGTAGATGTCGCGCAACCGGTCACGGCTCGCGTCGTCGAGGGTTGCGTCGCGCACCTCGTCGAGAAGTTGTCGCATCATGGTGCCGAGCCGCATCACCTTGGCCGGGTGCTCGATCGACTCGCCCTCATCCGAGTCCTCACCACCGTCGCCCGAACCGTTGGCGTCGCCGGCAGCGGCGGAGATGACCTCGCTCGGCTGAAGCGTTGGCGGTGCGTCTCCTTCATCTGGCGTCGGCTCGGTGGTCTCAGGATCGCTCACGGGGTCACGCTACCGCCGACCCGGAGAGCTCGCCGACGCAGAAGTGGCACGAGCATCTCGTCGGCCGTGAGACCGCCGTGGCGGCCGACGAGATCTGCCGGCGTCGCGTCGTTGGGGTCGGCGAAACAAACGTCGTTGCGCCCGACGAGAGCGACATCGCCGAGTCTCTCCGAGGCCGAATCGCTGAGCGGACCCAACAGCTCGCGTTCGATGACCTCATCGCGTGTCATCACATACGCGCATTCGCCATGGTGCTCGACGGTCGCCGCAAGCAATTGCTGCGCTCGCCCTTTACGAGCGTGTAGCCACCGAAAACGCGCCTCGCCGGATTGATGATCAATGTGTTCGATGACCTCGGAGGCCAGGGGTTGGGGCCGACCGCACTCGATCAAACCGTGGTCGGCGGTGACGAATAGAGCTGTGTCGCCGATTGCGGCGCACACCTGCGCGACGAGCGCATCGCAGCAGGCCAGCTCGTCGGCGAACGGGCGACCGAGACCGCTCAGGTGTGCGGTGACATCGAGGCCGTCGTAATAGACGTAAACGAGCGGGTCACCTGCATCGACCTGATTGGCCACCAAACCAGCGATCTGGTCGATCGAGTCGTAGCCGACGTAGTCGGCACCGCGGAGATGGGCGAGCGTGAAGCCGCTACCCCCGTGTGCTGCTGGGCTCACCACCGCCGCGGCCGCCCCAGCGAACGGCGGGATCTTCTGTATCGCATCGCTGGCGACCTTGTCTCTGGCATCGACTCCGGCGATTGTCCATCGCAAGCTGTTCATGACGCCCTGTGCGGTCGCGATTCGGTATCCGATGACGCCGTGCTCCCCGGGGCTCGTGCCCGTCGTGAAAGATGTGAGCGCCGCTGCCGTCGTCGAAGGCGACACGGTGGTCAGGGTGGTGCCGGTCATTGCCTCGAGCGTGGGCGCATGTTGCGAGTGGCGCTCGAGCAGCCGTTGGCCGAGCCCATCGAGGAGTACGACCACCGCGTTGTCGGGTCGCTCCCCCGGCATCCATTCGGGCCACGGCGAAACCCCGACCAGGGCCGGCACGACGTTGCTCAGACACGCGCCGCCGTAGTCGGGCCACACCGGATCGGACGAGCCACTGCCCGAGGTCGTCTCGGTCACCGGTCGACATCCACGCCGTCGGTCTTGCCGCACTCCTGCCAGGACCCGTCATCATCGCCGCAAGCCGCGACGAACAGGACGAGGCCGGCGATGCAAAGCAGGACTCCGCCCATGACCGGCGAAGCTACCACGCGGTAGCCGTGGGATCCTTGTAGTCGAGGCGTTCAGGCGACACTCTGTTTACATGAGACCCCGCCTAGTCCTGTTCGCCGTAGCCGCCCTGATCATCGCTCTGGCCGGTTGTAGCGATGACGACTCGGGCGACGGTGCATCAACCGACGACGGTTCCGACGATGCGGGCACGGTCAGCACAGTGGTGGGCGTCGAGGGCGACAGCGACCTTGGCGACTTCCCGGTGCCGCTGCCACCGGGGGCCGATGCCGCCCTCGAGACCGATGCCGGCCCCGACGTGAGGATCGCCCAGTTCATCATCCCGCTCGACCGGATCGATGAGGCGATCGAGTTCTACGACGGATGGACCGGGTCGGGTTCCGGCGAGTGGCAACGCACCGAGAGCGCTGAGGGTGGCATTAGTTGGCAGAAAACGTCGGATGCTGACGACGGGGTGATCATCGCGATCCTCACACAGCTCGGCGATGACGACTTCCGGGCCGCGACCATCACTGTCGGTCCGATCACTTGATCCAAGCGACACCTGGTACGGGCAGGTAACGAAAACTGTCGGTCCGGTCGTTCGATTGGGCGGATCAGCTCGCTCTGAAGCCGAACTCCACGAGGTGCTCGCGGAATTGCTCGACGCCTACGAAGACCCGTGCGGCCATGCCGAGTTCCGTCGCTCCGGAGAGCTTCGCGGGTGAATCGTCAGTGAAGAACACCTCGGAGGGCGCGACGTCGAGAGCGCGACAGACGTACTCGAAGGCTCGCCGATCGGGTTTCGCGTAGCCGATCTCGGCGCTGTTGAAAATCCCATCGAAGCGACAATCGAGCCCGAGCTCTTGCATCTCGGCTCGGATCGTGTCGGTCCCGTTGGTGAGGACCGCAACGGTGGTTCCTGCCGACCGCAACCCGTCGACCACCTCGAGCATGGCTTCGTCGACCGTCCCGACATCCGCAAACCGCTCGACCGCTGCGTCGCTGGAGCCCACGCGCCCGCCTACCTCGCCGATCCAATCCGACCGTGAGATACGACCGGTGACCACCCGGTCGAGCAGCTCCGGTTCGAACGCTACGTCGTTGAGGCTCCCCTCCGCCAGTCCGTGTCGATTCTCGACCTCGGCTACATAGCTCTGATCGAAGTGCCGCACGACACCGTCGAGGTCTAGCAATACCGTGTTGAGACTCACGCGACCGGTGCCCTGCCGTGACCGATCAGGGGGCTCATCGTGTACCCGTCGATCGGGATTTCGAACGCGGTGTCGACTGTGATCTCCTCCAATTCCGCCGACGCCAGCGTCTCGAGTATCTCGTCTCTGCTGAGCCCATGCGGATCCTCCTCGGTGCGCTCCCAGTCCCACTGGACGAAGAGTCCGCCGGGCTTCAGCCGCTCGACCAGGTCTCTCACGGTCGCGGGGTAGTCGTCGAGAAACCCGCAGACCGACGAGCAAACGATCACGTCATACGACCGCGTCTGCGGTGGGAGTTCGGTGCGAGCATCCACTTCGGCCCAACCGCGCTCCTCGATCTTTGCTAACAACACCCCGAGCATGGCCGGCGACGTGTCGACCGCGACGACCGAGATGTGTGCGTCGACGAGGTGTTCGGTCAACAATCCGGTGCCGCATCCGAAGTCGATCACCCGAGCGCCCCTGAGCAGAATGCCGGCGTTCTCCGCCACCTCCGACAACGAGCCATACGCGGCGCCCGCGTACGCTCGGGCCGCCTCGTCGTCGTCCCAACCCGCGGCGTAGCTGTCCCACTCGTTTTCCGGGTCGTTGCTGTCGGGGTCCATGCGCAACTCTGCCACACCCACGGCTCCGCGGGGCTCGCCGCTCGTCCCCCATCTCCTCGGGGGAATGGCAGGGCTCGGTGTGCGAGCATTGCCCAATGGAGCAGACTCCGCTCGACTACTACGCATCGCCTGGGCGCTTCACCATTCTCGACTCGGACGAGTCACTGCCGACGCGAATCACCGAGGTGGTGGACATCGTTCAGGGTCTCCTTGTGTACGACCTGTTCGCAGAGCCGTTCTACGGAGTCGAGCTGTCGTCGGAACAGGCCGACGCGATTCACGAACGCGACTCGGGTCGACTCGTCGAGCTGATTCGCTCGATCGACGACAGTCCGCTCGGTGAGCCACGACCTCCGGCCAACCGGGTCGGCGCGCGTTGCCACACCTTCAGCCGCATGACGGTGGCGCTTCTGCGCTCGGCGGGTGTCCCGGCCCGTGCTCGCTGCGGGTTCGGCGCCTACTTCGTAGCCGGTCACCTGGAGGACCACTGGGTGGCCGAGTACTGGAATTCGGTGACGGGCCAGTGGCAGATGGTCGATGCACAGCTCGACGCCACCTGGAAGGAGGCGATCGAGTTCGAGGGTGACGAGCTCGCCATCACGCCCTCCCAGTTCGTCACCGCTGGGCACGCATGGCAGGCATGGCGGCGCGGCGAGCTCGACGCAGGAACGTGTGGCCTGACGACGATCGAGGAGCACGGACCCCACTGGATCGCCGGCAACCTGCGCCTCGACTTAGCGTCGCTGAACAAGGTGGAGATGCTCCCGTGGGACGTCTGGGGAGCCGGCTGGGAACCGGGCGACACGCCGTCGGAAGACCTCCTCGACCTGTTCGACTCGGTGGCGGCACTGACCGTCGACCCCGACGCCAGCCTCGACGAGCTGTGTGCCCGCTACGAGCGAGATGACTCACTGCGCATGGACGGCACGGTGTTCAACGTTGCCCGAGGCGCGACCGAGATCGTGTCGTGACGGTCACCGCGTCCGGATCCGCGGCGTGACATTGCCCCGACCAACATCACGGCTTTCACAGGTCTGCAAACCGTGACATTGCCCCGACCAACATCACGTCACGGCCCGAGGCGTTCGATGATGCGGGCAACGTAGTCGATCGTGTCGGCACGCACGGTGTACCGGCTGAAGCCCCACCGCCGCCGGTTGGTCTCGAGCTGGGCCACGATCTCGTCCTCGGTCCCGACCAGTAGGAACGGTGTCTCGAGGATCTCGCCGATCGACGGTAGATCCGACTCGTCCATCGCTTCGCTCAGTCTGCTGCGGAAGGCCTCAGCTACGCCGGTCCGATCGTCGGTGATCTCGACCCGTTGAACCAGGGCGCCAAGGCTCGGTCGCCCATCCCCGGCCGGAAGGATCCCTGCACGTGCGTCGACGGCCGCCGCTGACCATTCGGGCTTGTGGGTGTGCCCGTCGGCCAGCGTGCGGCCGAGCCCCGTGATCTCGACCGTGTCGGCATGGCGAACAGCGATCCGCACCAGCTCGAGCGCATTGCCGCCGATGAGCACCGGAATGTCCCCACGGGGCCGGGCGGGCCAGTTCAACACGGCGTCGCGCAGCATGAACGTATCCGAGTCGACCGTTACGGTCTCCCCGGCGAGGAGGCGACCTACGGTGACAACCATGGCTTCAAGGTGGGCGAGGCGTTCGCTCGGACTCGGATACGCCTTTCCAACCTGGAGCCACTCAGCGGGTGTGTGTCCGGCTCCGATGCCCAATACCGCACGGCCATCGGCGAGCACATCGAGGGTGGCGATCTCCGCGGCCAGGGCCAATGGTTCCCAGGCGCCAGCATTAGCGACCGCAGTCGCCAGCTTCAGTCGTTCGGTCACCTGACCGGCCGCGGCAAGCGCCACGAACGGCGAAGCTGTCGTGCCGGGGTGATCGGCGATCGAGAGCGTTTCGAAGCCGAGGTGCTCGACCTTCTTGGCCAATGCGACCCACTCGGCCCTGGTCGTCGGATGACCCTGCACGGCGAATGAGATCCTCACGGGCCAAGCATCGCGCGGATTGTCTCGGCCGCAATATTGCCCCGACCAACATCACGGCTTTCACAGGTCTGCAAACCGTGACATTGCCCCGACCAACATTACGGCTTTCACAGGTCTGCAAACGGTGACCTGGTCGGACCATGTCATGCATCCCACAACCAGTTGAGGGCCGCGGCGAGGTTGGTATCGAAGGGCTCGACCGAATCGAGCACCAGCTTCGGCTCTGCGAGCGGTTCGTATCGATCCCTCCCACGCTCGACGCGCGCCCACTCGAGCTCGTACCAGCCGGGTATCTCACGTTCGCGCCCCTTCACGCGTGAGCGGTGCAGGTCGACGTCGCTGCACACGCACTCGATCACACGGAACCGGGCGTTGTAGCGACCCGCGAGCGCCTCCCACTCGCGCCGCGGCTCCTCGCGTCCAACCAGATCGAGCACACACGACGATCCGCGTCGGAGCTGTTGCTCGGCGATCCGCGACAAGAGGTTCCACCCAACCCGACGCTGGGTCTCGACCGGTAGCTCAACAGCGTCCCAGACCGCAGGGATGGCACGAAGCCCTGACATCACCCAGTCAAAGCTGGCGACCGTCGCGCCGATCGCCTCGGCGAGAGCGTCGGCCAGCGTCGATTTGCCCGCGCCCGTCCACCCGGACACGACGACCAGCGTCTGTTCCGCGTCGGTCAACGATTCAGGTGACATCGGCGGGATGGTTGGTGATCAGCCTCGCGGCCCGCCCGAAAGTCACGTACTGCCACATCCATCCGAGCACCACCGAAACCTTGGACCTGAAATCGACCAGCGACATGATGTGAACCGCCCACCACAGCACCCATGCCGGAAACCCGCTGAAACGAAGCCGAGGCGACAAGTCGACCACTGCAGCCGACCGCCCCACCGTCGCCATCGAACCCTTGTCGCGGTAGCGGAACGGTCGCCTGGGCTCGCCCGCGAGATCGCCACGGATCGACGCGGCTACGTGTTCGCCCCCCTGTATCGCGGCCGGGGCAACACCGGGCACGGGCTCCCCTTCGCTCTCGATCGAAGCTAGGTCCCCGATCACGAACAAACGCGCCGAGCCGGACAGCGACAGATCGTGGTCGACCAGCACACGACCGGCACGGTCGGTCTCCGAGCCCGTCGCGGCGCCGACGGGCGACGCTGACACGCCGGCCGCCCAGACGACCGTCTCACTGGCAATGCTTCCCTCAGCCGTCTCCACCCCGCGCGGGCCGATATCGGTCACCGGACAGTTGGTGCGTACTTCGACGCCGATGCGTTGGAGCTGTTTGCGGCCGGCGCGGCGCAGCTTGGCGGGAAAGGTCGGGAGTATCTCGGGGCCAGCCTCGACGAGCACTACCCTGGCCTCGCGAGGATCGAAGCGGCGGAAATCGGCTCGCAGGTCATGCAGAGCGATCTCGCGGATGGCCCCGGCCATCTCGACCCCGGTCGGTCCTCCCCCTACGACCACAAACGACAGCAGGTCGGCCCGTCGCCGCGGATCGGCCTCGACCTCGGCCCGTTCGAACGCGAGCAGAACCCGGCGCCGAATATCGAGCGCGTCTTCGATCGACTTCAGCCCGGGCGCGTGCTCGGCCCACTGGTCGTTTCCGAAGTACCCGTGCGTCGTTCCGGTTGCCAACACGCACCAGTCGTACAGCAGGTCGCCGGCGGTTGTGTGCACCAAGCGCGCATCGGGGTCGATGCTCTTGCACTCGGCCAGCAGCACCCGGCAGTTCTTCTGATCCCTGACCATGCGCCTGATCGGCTGTGCGATATCGGCCGGGCTCAGACCGCCGGTCGCCACCTGATACAGGAGCGGCTGGAACAGGTGGTGATTGCGTCGGTCGACGAGTGTGACCTCGACGTCGCAGTCGGCCAGACCACGCGCAGCCGCCATCCCGCCGAATCCCGCTCCGACGATCACAACCCGGCCGGCCATCGCGTCAAGCTACTCCCCGAGCAACATTCGAGCGATGGCGGATGGGTAGGCTGATCGGGTGAAGGTGTCGACCCGCGGTGACTATGCAAGCCGGGCTCTTCTCTCGCTGGCACTGCACGCCGAGGGCCAGACGCCGACATCGGTGCGTGACATCGCCGAGCGGACGGCGCTCCCTCAGCCCTATCTCGAACAGATCCTGTTGGCCCTCAAGGGTGCCGGGCTCGTTAGATCCAAGCGAGGCGTGGGTGGCGGCTACGTGCTCGCGAGGCCGCCCAAAGAGATCCTTCTGAGCGACATCGTGCGTGCGGTCGACGGACCGATCGTCGCCGGCGATTTCGGTGAGCCCCATACCGACGGGGCCTGCGACCACGAGGGTCAATGCGTGCTGTTGGCGATCTGGGCGAGCGCCGGCGACCACATGCGCACCTTCCTCGAGTCGTTTTCGCTCGCAGACATCGCCAGCATGGCTAGCGGCGACACGCCCTGGCCCGACTGACGCGGCCTAGGAGGACAGCGGGACGCACCGCGGTTCTACTCGAGTGCAGCGGCGGCGGTGAGTGCGGCTGTCAGGTCGGAAGGAAGAGGCGAGGAGAACTCGAGTCGTTTGCCGGATACCGGGTGGGCAAAGCCGAGGCGAGCTGCGTGGAGGAAATGGCGATCCAGGTCGCCGAGCTGTCGCCCGCCGTAGCGACGATCGGACGCCAGTGCGTGGCCGATCGACGAGAGGTGTACGCGAATCTGATGCGTACGTCCGGTTACAAGCCGGCACTCGACCAGCGTGTGGGCCTTGTACCGCTGTTGCACTTCGTAGTGGGTCACAGCGGGCTTGCTGTCGTTGCGGATCGTCATCCTCGTCGGGTCACGCCTGGCCCTCCCTAGGGCCGCTTCGATCGTGCCCTGATCGTGTTCGAACACACCATCGCCGAGCGCGAGGTAGCGACGCGACACCTGGCGCGCTGCGATCGCGTCGACCAAAGCGGCGTAGGCGGCCTCGGACCGCGCTACCGCCAACAAGCCCGATGTGTCGGCGTCGAGCCGATGCACGATGCCGGGTCGGTCGATGGCGCCTACTCGCTCGATGCCTGGAAACCTCGCTACGAGTCCGTTGGCAAGGGTTCCGGTTCGATTCCCCGCTCCCGGATGCACCACCAACCCCGCTGGTTTCTCGATGACGATGAGGTCGGCGTCTTCGTGCACGACTTCGAAATCGACCGAGTCGTCCGGCTCGATCGATGCATCCCCGGGTTCGTCGAGTGCCCCTTGCCAAATCGTGAGCTTCGCATCGACCGAGACACGCTCCGAGGCGCGGGTCACCTCGACGCCATCGATCGAGACATCACCCGACTCCACCGCTCGCCGTGCCCGAGCACGACTGGTGTCGAACAATGCCGACAGAACCCGATCGACGCGCTCGCCATCGAAGGCTCCGGGTATCGATACCTCGACAGGCCGATCGGGCTTCGCAGCGTCGTTCAAACCTCCGCCCGCCAGGACGCGACGAAGAGCAGGAGCCCGCCGACGACCACACCTGCATCGGCTACGTTCCATACCGGCCACCATTGGAAGTCGATGAAATCGACGACCCGTCCCCCGAGAAAGCCGTCGCCGGCCCGAAACACTCGATCGGCGAGGTTACCGAGCGCCCCGCCCGCGACGAGACCGACCGCCACCTGGGCGAGCCGCCCGGGCATCCGTAGACCGATCACCACTACCGTCGTGACAACCACCAAAGCAGCAACGGTGACGAACGGTCCAAGGCTGCTGCCGTCGCCGACGCTGAAGGCAACGCCCTCGTTGAAGACCAGATTGAGGCGCAGCGTCCAGAAGACCTCGATGATCTCGTCGTCGAGCGCGTTTACCGCCCAGTGCTTGGTCAGTTGATCCGCGGCGAACGTCAGCGCGGCGACCGACAGCGTAGTGGCGTAGCGACCCCTAAGCGCGTCAGCGCCGCCCAAGGCCGCCGGCCTTGTACTCGACTCGCTCCGTTGCCCACGGAATGGCCTCGAGGCGCTCCTCTGGAATCGCCAGTCCCGAAACGGCACAGATGCCGTAGGTGTTGTCCGCGATACGGGCCAGCGCAGCGTCTATCTCGGCAACCGCCGCCCGAGCCTGGGCACTCAGCGCCAGATCTCTCTCACGTTCTACAGCGATCGTGTCGCCCTCACCTGACTCCTCGTCGAACTGGACGTCGCCCGGTTCCCTGTCGTTGACCAACGAGTCCGCCTCGGCCTTGAATGTCGTCGCCGACCGCACGTATTTCTCCCGCTCTTCTAACAAGAGCGCCTCCTGCTTGCGGAGGAAACGCTTTCCGAACGGTGACTTGGTCAGCCGTTTGGGGTCTTTCGACGCGGCCTTCTTCTTGGCCGCAGCCTTCTTCTTCGTCGCGGCCTTCTTCTTGGCAGGGGCCTTCTTGGCGGGGGCTTTCTTGGCAGGGGCCTTCTTCTTGGCAGGGGCCTTCTTCTTGGCAGGGGCCTTCTTCTTGGCAGGGGCCTTCTTCTTGGCCGCAGCCTTCTTCTTCGTCGCGGCCTTCTTCTTGGCAGGGGCCTTCTTGGCGGGGGCTTTCTTGGCAGGGGCCTTCTTCTTGGCCGCAGCCTTCTTCTTTGCTGCCGGTTTCTTCGACGCCTTCTTGGTTGCCATGTTTCCTCTGTGCGGTGAACAACTACGCACGATCACGTGGAAGTCGGCGCATTGTAACGCCCAGATCCGTTCTCACTTGGGATACCCCGGAAGGCCGCTGAACGCGGCAACCCACGGCGCGCCGGCCCTCCAGCGTGGAGATCAGGCCTGGCGGCTCGGCTCTTCGTCGTCCTCGAACACGATCTCGGCGTCCTCGTACTCGTCGCCGTCGCTCACAGCGCGGCGGAGCTCATCGAGGAAGGCATCACCGCTGACTTCGGGCACGGCCTCGGTCGGAAGCTCGTAGCTCTCGAGCTCAGCATCGTCTGCGTCATCTAGATCGTCGACGTCTGCGTCTTCGGCGGCCGTCCACTCGTCGTCGTCGAAATCGCTGTCGCTGGTGAACTCGACCGAATCATCGTCATCGATATCACCGTCGTCGCCAGACTCGTCATCGGAGCCAAGCCCCCGCTCGAGCGAGACACCCGACAGCTCTGGTGCGGGTGTGAGCCGCAGCGACTCGGGATCGTCGAGGACCTCACGCAAGCTGTCGACCGTGTCGCGGAGCCTGCCACGGTGTTGTTCGAGGTGGAACTCGAGCAATTCGACGTCGTCCATCAGGAAGTTGCGAATCTGTTCCAGCTCGCGAATCTCCTCGAGCATGGGTGCCCGGGTCGACTCGGCGAGCCTGCGCGCCTCGGACTCGGCGGCGTCGCGGATCGTCTGAGCCTTTGCCTCGGAGACGGCCACCATCTTGGCCGCTTCCTCCTGCGCGTCGACGACGATCTGTTCGGCCTCCCTGTGGGCCTCTTCCACGGCGGTGTCGGCGGTTCGCTGGGCCAGCACGAGGGTGCGGGTGAGGGTCTCTTCGATCTCGGTCTTGGTCCCATCGGTGTCGGCCTCGGCTTCGGCCTCCCGAACACGCTGTTGAAGCCGGCTCACCTGATCCTGGAGCTCGGCGACGCCGGTCTCGACCTCGGCGAGGAACTGATCGACCTGTTCGGGGTCGTATCCGCGTCGCCTCTCTTCGAATGCCACGTTTGCGAGTCGCTGCGTCGTCAAGTCCATTTTCCCAATCTTAGCCCCTCAGTCCAGAGGGTTAGCGGAAAAGGCAACGGCGAAGCTCGTCACCGCTAAGCCGTAGGGGCACCCTGGCGCAACATCGAGTTTCCGCGTGGCCCCCAGCGTCGTTGCCGACGCTTCGGTGTCAGCCACAAATGGCGCTCATGAGAATCGAACCGCCGAACAGCACGATCATCGCCGACAGGTCGATCGCCATGTTTCCCGCCCGCACCGGCGGCACGATGCGCCGTATCGGACCGAGCACCGGGTCGGTGATCATGTGGAGGAACCCGGCGACCGTCGCCAGCGTCCCGTCGCGGGCGATCGGGATCCACGACAAGAGGACACGCGCGACGATCGCGATGAAGTACGCCCACAGGGCGAGGCAGATGATCCCCACGAACGCCCCCTACCTGCTGAGTTCACCCTCGGAGAAGCGTTTGCGGTCCTCCGCTGTGACCTCCACCGCCTCCGGCGTGAGCAGGTATACGTGGTTCGCGACCTTTTCCATCTTTCCGCCGAGGGCGTAGCAGAGCCCGCTGGCGAAATCGATGAGCCTGCGAGCCAAGTCCTTTTCAGCCCCCTGGAGGTTGATGATCACCGGTTGATCGCCCTTGAACGAGTCGCCGATCTCCTGCGCGTCGTTGAAGCTCGACGGCGAGACGATGCTCGGGTTCGCCGTGCGCGGGGCCGGCACCGCCTTGACTACCGGGTTGTCGGCAGGGATGACCCGCACGACACCGCTGTCGCCCCCAGCCGGCGATGTCGCCTGCGGCGACGGCTCGACGGGGTCGGGCCGACCAGCTGGTCGCGCCGATGGGCGTTGGGACGTGGGTCGGACCTGACGCGCGGGTTCTCTCGCCGGAGCTCGTTGGAGTTCAGCCTCCTCCGCGGGTGGCTGAAAGTGTTCGTCGTATTCTTCGTCGGGCCCTAGTCCGAGATAGAGCAGCGTTTTCTTCCACGCCCCTGGCATTGGGGTCCTCCTCACAGCAACCGTGCCCAACCACGACGATCGAGCAGGGTCCGATCCATCAATCTACCCCGCGGCGGTGCTCGACTGCAGGAGCGTGCGTCTATCGGGGGCGGGGCCCGAAAATCGCCGTCCCCACCCTGACGATCGTGGCACCCTCGTCGACGGCTCGATCGAGGTCGCGGCTCATGCCGATCGAGAGATGCTCCAAACCCGCCTCCTCACGCAGACGACGCGCGGTCGCGAAGGCCGGGCCGGGATCGACGTTGCCGTCGGTCGGCCCTACGGCCATGACACCCGCCACCGCCAGGCCGGCGCCGCGAGCGTGCTCGACCAGGGCGGGGAAGTCCTCGACACCACACCCACCTTTTTCGGGTTCGCGCGTGGTGTTGACCTGCAAAAGGACCGTAGCTCCCGGTGCGTGGCCGGCGATGGAATCGATCAGGCGTGATCGATCGACCGACTGCCACATGGTCACGTAGGGGGCGATCTTGGCGACCTTGTTCCGTTGGAGCCGTCCGATGAAATGCCACCGAGGCTGAGTCTCGAACGAAGCCACTTTCTCCAGCAGATCCTGTGCGTAGCTCTCCCCGATGTCGGCGCATCCAGCTTCGACCGCAAGGTGCGAGACCTCGGGCCCGAAGCCCTTCGTGACCGCAACGAGCAACGCGTCGCCGATTCGCTCGCGGACTTCGCCGAGCCGTTCAGCGACCTCGTCGCGGGTCGGCGACATCACTGGCCTGCGCCCGAAGCCGAAGTCCAAGCGACGGTCGTGTGCCGGTGGGCATCGCCTCCACCTCGGTACGACCAATGATCGCGACTGCACGAAGTGCAGCGCTGGTCGATCGCCGGGTCGTCGATGCCCAACTCCCTGAGCGCCACGGTGACACCTGCGCGCAGGTCGAGGGCCGGCCGACCTGTCGCGTCCGTGGCCTCGACCTCGACACCGAATCGGTCGGAGAGCACCCCGAGCTCTCCTTCACCGAAGGTGTAGCACTCGGACCCGATGCATGGACCGACAAAGGCACCGACGGGTGATCCACCGACATTTCGCATCATCCGCGCGGTCTCGGCCACGATGCCGCCGAGCAGCCCGCGCCATCCGGCATGACACACGCCGAGCGTTCCCTCGTGATCGTAGAGAACTACCGCAGCGCAGTCGGCGGTTTGGACGGCCAGGGGCCGCTCGCGTTGGCGAGTCACGAGCCCGTCGGCGTCGACACCGGTGACGGGATCCTGCCGAACGACCTCGACGGTCGCGCCGTGCACCTGGCGCATCCAGCTCCACCGACAGTCGATGATGCAACGTCGCGCGAGTTCCAGCGTGCCGCGATCGGCGTCGATCGAGAAATCGCCGTCGCCACGATCGGTCGTAACTATGTTCAGTTGCGTACGACCGTCGAGCTCGAAAACCCGATGATCCGCCACCGGCTACTGCAGAAAGGTCGGGACGTCGAAGCCCTCGTCGTCGTCGCCGTCGTCGTCCGACGAATCATCGGCATGCTCGGGAGCGTCGGCGAACACATCGGCGATCGGTTCCTCGCCCGTCTCGTGCCGGCGCTTCGGGTCGGTTCGTTCAGTGACCTTCGCGGTCTGGCCGGTCTTGGGTCGGGCCCCATCCTCCCAGGTGTCGAATCCGGCCGCGATGACGGTGACCCGGACCTCGTCGCCCATCTCGTCGTCGATGACAGCACCGAAGATGATGTTTGCCTCGGGGTGTGCGACACCGTGGATTATCTCCGCTGCTTCGTTGACTTCGAACAGACCGAGGTCGCTGCCGCCGGAGATGTTGAGGAGAATTCCGCGAGCTCCCTCGATCGACGCTTCGAGCAGCGGAGAAGAAATCGCTGCGCGCGCCGCGTTGAGGGCACGCCCTTCACCCGACGAATACCCGATTCCCATCAGCGCGGAGCCGGCATCGCTCATGATCATCTTGACGTCGGCGAAGTCGGTGTTGATCAGGCCGGGCGTAGTGATGAGGTCGGTGATGCCCTGAACGCCTTGGAGAAGCACCTCGTCGGCCATCTTGAATGCATTGAGCACCGAGGTCTGCTCGTCGGAGACCGAGAGCAGACGGTCGTTGGGTATGACGATCTGGGTGTCGACCTTTTCTTTCAGCCGCTGGATTCCGTTCTCGGCCTGAACCGACCGACGGCGGCCTTCGAAGGTGAATGGACGGGTGACCACGCCGATCGTGAGCGCCCCCAGCCCCTTCGCGACCTCGGCGATGACCGGCGCTGCGCCCGTGCCGGTGCCACCACCCTTGCCCGCGGTGATGAAGACCATGTCGGCACCGGTCAAGGCGTCTTCGATCTCGTCTCGGTGTTCCTCGGCGGCGGCCTGGCCGACCTCGGGGTCGGACCCCGCACCGAGACCTCGGGTCAGTTCGCGGCCGATGTCGAGTTTCACGTCGGCGTCGCTCATGAGCAATGCCTGCGCGTCGGTGTTGACCGCCAGGAACTCGACTCCTTTGAGACCGGCATCGATCATCCGGTTGACGGCATTGACGCCGCCGCCGCCGATCCCGACCACCTTGATGACCGCGAGATAGTTCTGTGGATTGCCGGTCATTGCGCTCGGATCCCTCCATTCGCCGTTGAAACTGGGCCCGCTGTCGAAATCGGGTCGAGGCCGCGCGCGGCCGCTGGACGGCAGAAGCTCACCACGCTAGCGCGGTCGTTCGCAATCGCGCCCATCGACGCGCGGGTTCAGGTGCAGGCGCGACGCACGATGGGCGAGTCCGCAACCGTGACGTCGATCTCGCGCACGCAAGCGAGATCGACGCGTCCCAGCACCGTCGCGAGGCTGATCAGCTTCTCGTCGACCGCCTCGGCCGAGCCGACCGTCGCTTCGGCGGTGCCGACCAGATTGACGACGAGTCCACGCTGGGGGTCGATCTCGATGCGATCGATCCACGGGCGCATGTTGCGACCGACCTGGGCGGCCAAAGCGGTCGCGTCGGCGGCCGGGTAGGTGTCGCCCACACCGAGGGTCAGTGCGTCGCCGGATGCGAGAACCGGAACGAGACCGACCGTATGGTCGACCACGTCGACGACGACACCGTCGTCCGCGACGACGATGTGGCTTCCGCCTCCGACGAGCTCGAGCAACGGTGTGCGCTCCTCGATGCTGATCGACACGGTGTTGGGCCAATCGTGGCGCACCGAAGCCGACACGACGTAGGGCAGCTCCTCGATCGCGTCCGACGCCGACGACGTGTCTACGTCCATGAGTGGGGTGCCCTTGGTGATGCCGGCGGCTGCGAGCACGTCCTCCTCGTCGGTGCGCTGCTCGCCGTCGACCTCGATGTGGTCGACATCGAACATCGGCGATCGCAGCGCCAAGACTGCGAGGACCGCAACCATGCCTACACCGGCGATGACAAGCACGCGTTTGAGGCGGCGGCGCCCCTCGGAGCGTTTGACGTCGATGCGACGTCGCCTGAATCGAGGATCCTCACGCACGGCCACTGGACACTAGCTTTCGTCTACGGGGCGTTCGGGGACCGGTCGGTCGGCGTCGCCGCCCACCGGGCCGAAACCGACGAGATGCGTTTCCACGACCAGGTCGACACCGAAACGCTCCGACACGGTGGCACTGATCCGTTCCATCAACTCGACGACGTCGTCGGCGCGACCCCCCGGGTCGACCTGGATGAAGTTTGCATGCTTGGTCGACACCTGCGCGGTTCCGACCCGCTCGCCTCGAAGGCCAGCCTCGTCGATGAGCCGCCCTGCCGAATCGTCGGGCGGGTTCATGAAGACCGAGCCTGCGTTCTGGCCTCCGGGTTGGTGCGCCCGACGCCACTGCACGATCTCGTCGATCTTGGCCATCCCGGCGTCCGGATCGCCCTCCGCCAGCACCAGTTCGGCACCGACCACGACCTCGTGCTCGCCCAGGGCCGAATGGCGATACGACAGCTCGAGATCGTCGATGTCACGCCGACTCAGCTCACCTTCGGCTACGTCGAGCACATCGGCGGCGACGAGCACCTCGGCCATGTCGGATCCATGACCGCCTGCGTTCATTCTCACCGCGCCGCCGATCGAGCCTGGCACGCCGACGGCCCACTCGAAGCCGATCAGACCAGCTCGGGTGACCTTGCGAGCCACAACCGGCATCGCTGCGGCGCCGCCCACGGCGACCGCCTCGCCGACGATCTCGACCTCGGTGAACCCCTGCCCCAAGCGGATCACCACGCCGTCGAATCCTGAGTCGGCGACGAGAAGGTTCGACCCTTTGCCCACGACCAGTACTGGAAGCGAGATCCCGGACAGATGGGGTGTCAGCGACTCCAGAGCGTCGCGACTGCCTACTGACAATTCGAGAGCGGCGGGCCCTCCCACGCGATATGTCGTTCGCACGCCGAGCGGAGCGTCGAGGGTCGCGACGAGGTCGGGATGAAGCTGATGCACCCGCGAGTAGAGCTCGTCGATCATTCGAGCTCGCCGATCACGTCCGATGGCACGGTTGTCAGATCGCCTGCTCCCAGTGTCAGGCAGAGGTCGCCTTCCTCGAGCAACCCGACGAGTCGGTCGATCAGGTCGGCGCGGTGAGCGATGAACTCGACGGGACGGTTCGGATCGACCGCAGACACGGCATCGACGACGAGTTCGCCGGTGACGCCGGGGCGGATCGGTTCGCCCGCTGAGTAGATGTCGGTGACCAGCACGTGATCGGCACCGTCGAAGCTGTGGGCGAACTCCTCCCAGAGCGCCTCGGTGCGGCTGTAGCGGTGCGGCTGGAACACGCAAACGACCCGGTTCCATTCCCCGTCCCCTGCCGCCGAGACCATCGCTGCAACCTCGGTCGGCAGATGCGCGTAGTCGTCGATGAACACGACACCCCGAGCGCTGCCGCGGTTCTCGAACCGGCGGGCGACCCCGCCGAAGCGACCCAGCGCCTCGATGACGGGATCGGATGGTGCTCCGAGCTCGAGCGCCATCGTCGCTGCGGCCGCTGCGTTCAAAGCGTTGTGCAGGCCTGGAACGGGAAGATCGATCGTTCCGACCGGCTGTCCGCGGGCGACGAGGCCGAGCGCTATACCGTCACGGGCGGGTTCGACATCGACGACTCGATAATCCGCGGCAGGGTCGACGCCGTAGGTGACGACGCCAGGGCGCAAAGCCAGTTCAGCTGCCCCATCGTCGTCGAGGCACACCACGACCGGGCCAGACGCGTCGTCGACGAACCGGTCGAAAGCGGCACGGAGCCCTTCGAAGCCACCATAGTGTTCGAGGTGATCGGGCTCGAGACTCGTGACGATCCCCGCTTCGTGTCCGAGGGTGATGAACGTGCCGTCGGACTCGTCGGCCTCGACCACGAACCATTCGCCGTCGCCCCAGACGGCACCGCTACCGATCTCGTTCACGTCGCCACCGATGATGAACGAGGGCTCGAGGCCGGCACCCACGAGTACCAGCGAGAGCATCGATGCGGTCGTCGTCTTGCCGTGGGTGCCTGCCACTGCGATCGTGCGGCGCTGCCCGCTGATCGCCGAGAGCACCTCCGACCTCCGGTAGACGGGAATCGAGCGCTCCGTCGCGGCCAGAACCTCGACGTTGTCGTCGGGGATCGCCGTCGACACAGCTATGAATTCGGCTCCGTCCACATTCGCGGCGTCGTGGCCGGTCTGCACCGACACGCCGAGTAGCTCCAGCCGCTCGAGGCCAGGCGAGTGCTTGAGATCACTGCCCGACACCTCGTGGCCCATCCAAGCGAGCACGGCGGCGATCGCACTCATGCCCGCACCCCCTACGCCGACGATGTGGATTCGGCGCGGCGTGCCGAGGTCGATCGGGCTGTGGTTCATCGAGTCGTTCATCGGCTTCCGTGCTCCATACACAATGCAGCGACGGCGCTCGCCGCGTCTGGGCGCGCCAGCGTCGCCGCCCCGGCCCGCATTCGTTCCAGTGTGGCCGATTCACCGAGTAACCGGTCGACGGTTCGTGCGAGGGTCTCTCCGTCGAGGTCGCCATCGACGATCAGCTCGGCTGCTCCGGCTTCGACGAGGCTTCGGGCGTTGGCGGTTTGGTGATCCGCCGGAGCTCCCGGAAGGGGGATCAGCACCGAGGCTGTAGATGTGAGGGTCAGCTCGGCAACCGTCGAGGCGCCAGCGCGGCAGACCACGAGCTCGGCAGCCGCGTAGAGCGACGCCATGTCGTCTTCGTACTCGAGCGGCCGGTATCGCTCGTACCTCCCGTACGTGTCGATCCGCTCGGCGAAGTCGATCCAGTCGCGCCGACCGACCACGTGGTCGATGACGACGTGAGGGTTCTCGAGCAAGTCTTTGACAGCGTCGAAGGTCGCTTCGTTGACGTGGCGCGCGCCGAGCGAACCTCCGAAGATGCCGACGAGGCGCTGACCCGGCTTCAGGTTCCGCTTCGTTCGGGCCGCGGCCGGTTGCGCCTCCAGCCTGGCGACGTCGGTCGGGTTTCCGGTGAACTCGGCTTTGGGGAGAGGGGTGTCAGGGAAGCTCACCGCGCTCACTGCGGCGAAGCGAGCCACCAGCCGATTGGCCAGCCCGGGCGCCGCGTTCTGTTCCGCCACGACTATCGGAATGCGCAACAACCGGGCCCAGAGCGCGCAGGGAACGCTCGCATAGCCGCCCATGGCCACGACGACCGCCGGTCGCAGTCGGCGCAAGAGCCCGGCGGCGGCCATGACCGCGCGCACCAGGCCGATCGCTGCACCCAGGTTGCGAAGCGTGAGGGAACGTTCGATGCCCCGCCCGGGCAGAACCGTTAGCTCGTAGCCGGCGGCCGGGACGAGTGTCGCGTCGACACCGCGCTCGCTGCCGACGAAGTGCAGCGACTCCGACCGATGACCGGCGGCCACGAGCGCGTTCGCTATGGCGATCGCAGGGTTCACGTGGCCCGCGGTCCCCCCACCGCTGATGACGGCGAAGGTCTCGGTGTCGGAGGAACCCCGGACCGACGAGTCCTCAGGCATTGGTGAGGCCACGCTCGGATCGCACGCGAGGCCGCCCTTGTCGGGCGATGTTGAGCAGGATGCCCATCGCAGCCATGAGAACGATGAGCGAGCTACCTCCATAGGACACGAAGGGCAGCGGCACACCGGTCACGGGAATGACGTTCAGCACCCCGCCGACGTTCACGAAGGCCTGGACAAGGATCCAGGTTCCTATGCCTGCGGCGATCATGCGTCCGAACAGGTCGGGGGCCCGGACAGCGGCGGCGAACGCGAGCACGCCGATCAGCAGGAACATGGCGAGTATTGCGCATGCTCCGAGAAACCCGAGCTCCTCGGCGATGACCGCGTAGATGAAATCCGAGTGGGCGAACGGTAGGTATCCCCACTTGCCGCGGCCGGCTCCGAGCCCGAGCCCGGTCGCTCCACCGTTTGCCACCGCAGTCAGTCCCTGAAGGATCTGGTAGCCGCTGTCGAGCTGGTCCTCCCAGGGGTCACGTGCGGCGAACAGTCGATCGCGCCGGTAACCGGCCGAGGTCGCGAGGAATCCGGCGATGACACCGCCCACCAGCCCGTACCCGCAAAGAGTCCGAATCCGGATGCCGGATGCGAAAACGGTGCCGCCGACGATCATGCCGGTGATCAGGATCGTGCCGAGGTCCGGTTGCAGATAGAGCAGACAGGCGACGGTGAGGTAGAGCACGACGACAGGCCTAAGCGTGGCCCGCTCGTCGTGCAATGAGCGGCCCGGCCGCGTGAACAGATCGGCCGCGACGAGGATGAGGCACAGCTTCGCAAGCTCGGAGGGCTGGAACGTGACCTCGCCGAACCCGATCCAGCGACTCGACCCGTTGACTTCGATGCCGATGCCCGGTAGCTGGACTGCGACGAGGAGTGCCACCGAAGCCCAGAGGCCGGGAAACGCGAGCCGACGGAGATGGTGGTAGTCGAACCGCATCGCCGCGATGAGACAGGCGGTCCCGATGATGAGCCAGATCATCTGCTTGAAGAAGATTCTCCACGCCGATTGACCCTCCCCGAGCAGCGAAACCGACGACGCCGACAGCACCATCAACAAGCCGAGGAGCAGAAGGAAGATGACGGTGACCCCGAGGAGGATGAACGGCCCCGACCTGCGCCCGACCGGCGCTGTCGTCTGACGACTCGCAGGGTGTCGGCGGCGCGCCGTGCCCCGCTCCGCGGCGGAATCGACGCCGTCGATGATGAGGGTCATTGCCGCTTGCCTCCTTCGTCGCTCAAGCGGGCGACCTCTCTGGCGAAGTCGTCGCCCCGTTCCTTGTAGTTCTCGTACCAATCGAACGAGGCGCACGCCGGGCTCAACAAGACCGCATCGCCCGGTTCTGCAGCTTCCGCAGCGGCTCGCACCGCCGCTGCCATGTCGTGAGCGGTCACGACCGGCACATCGGTGGCAGCGAACGCCTCGACGACCTCGGCGACGCTGTCACCGATAGCGACCACGGCGCGTAGGCGATCGGCGACCTCGGCCAAGGTGGCGAGGTCGAGTCCCTTGTTGCGCCCGCCTGCGATCAACACCGCCGACGAGAACCCGGACACCGCTGCGATCGTCGCCTGAGGCACAGTCGCCTTCGAGTCGTCGTAGTACTCGACGCCTTCGTACTCGCCCACCTCGGCGACTCGATGCGGCAATCTCGGGGGGTCGAGCAAGGTCGCAGCGATCGCCTCGCGCTCGGCTCCCGCCGCATGTGCGGTCGCTCCAGCGGCGAGCGCGTTCGCTATGTCCTGGGGCAGCGATCTCGGCAGGTCGCCGACATCGACCACGGGGCGATCCGCGATCAACAGCGTCGATCCTTCGACTCGATGGGCGCTCGAGGAACCGCCGAAGGTCTCGATGCGACCGTGCGCTGGCAGATGCGCCATCACGATCGGGTCGTTGGCGTTGGCGACAACTGTCGTCGATGCGTCGACACCAGCCCAGATCGCTGCCTTCGCCGCCAGGTAGGCGTCCAGATCTCGGTGGATGTCGAGATGGTCGGGCGCGAAGTTGAGCCACGTAGCGACATCGGGACGGAATCGCCGAGCGTGGCCGAGTCGGAAGCTCGAGGCTTCGACTACGAACCACTCGACGGTCGGATCGGCGATCGCCTCGACCAGCGGCACCTCCGTGTTCCCCGCATCGACCGCTGCAATGCCTTGCCTGCACAGCATCTCGGTGACGAGGGCGGTCACCGTCGTTTTGCCGTTGGTGCCCGTGATGGCCGCGATCGGTCGATCGTCCCAGGCCTGGGCGAGATCGAACTCGTCGATGACATCGACGGCAGCTCGTCGCGCCAGCTCGAACAGCGGATGGCGATCGGGCAGTCCGGGCGCGGCGATGACCGCACACGCATCGGCCAGAGCCTCGGCCAGCCGAGCGGGCTCGACCGACTCAGCGCCGATCTCTGCCAGCGCCGCGGATTGGTGAGAGGTCAGCGCGTCGTCGATGCCGACCACCGCCACGTCGCGACTGCGCGCAGCGCGCGCAACCGCGAGTCCGGTTCGTCCCAGACCCATGACGACCAACGCCATCAGGTGGCCCCGGCCGAGATCGAGTCGGCGTAGAACAGACCGAGACCGACGGCCACGCAGAGTCCGTGCATCATCCAGAACCGGACGATCACGGTCGTCTCGGGCCAGCCGCCGATCTCGAAGTGGTGATGAACCGGCGCCATGCGGAAGATCCGCTTGCCGGTCGTGCGGAACGAGATGATTTGGAGGATCACCGAGACGGTCTCGATGACGAAGAGCCCGCCGATGATCGGTAGCAGCAGCTGCGAGCTGGTGGCAAGGGACAGCGCCGCCAGACCACAGCCGATCGCGAGCGATCCGGTGTCGCCCATGAAGATCTGAGCGGGAGCCGCGTTCCACCAGAGGAACCCGGCGAGTGCGCCGACCATCGCAGCAGCGACGACCGCCGTGTCGAGCGCGTGTGGAAGCCCGTAGATGTTCTGATGGCGGAACTGCCAGAACGCGAGCACGATGAATGCGAGGAAGCTGAACATGGCCGCTCCCGCCGCGAGCCCGTCGAGGCCGTCGGTGAGGTTGACGGCGTTGCTGGCGGCCAGGATCAACAACACAGCCCATATGGTCCAGCCGACCCGCCCGAGGTCCAGCCCGATCGAGTCCCACCGCGTGAACGACAGCGTCGTGTGGACGCTCGTGAACTGCACGAGCAGCGCTGCGAAGCCGAAGCCGACGATGAGAAGTCCGAGAAGCTTGGCGCGCTTGGTCAGCCCGAGGTTCCGCTCCTGCACGACGCTGATCCAATCGTCCATGAGCCCGACTGCGCCGCCGCCGATGATCGCGGCCATGACGATCAATCCGGTCCTCGTGTAGATGCCGCGGTAGAGGTCGCTGAGCACGTAGCCGATCACGGCCCCGCCGACGATGGCGATGCCGCCCATCGTCGGCGTACCGGCCTTGGTGACATGACCCTGGGGGCCGTCTTCGCGAATCGGTTGTCCGACGTGGCGCTGGGTCATCCAGTAGACGAGATACCAGGTGCCGCTGACCGAGACGACGAACGCGATGCCCGCAGCGAGCAAAAGCCTGATCACGACCGAACCGCCGACAGCTCGCCCGCGATCTTCGCGTCGTCGAAGGGCAACACATCGTCGCCGATCGTCTGGGTGGTCTCGTGGCCCTTCCCGGCGAGCAGGATGAGGTCGCCCGGCCGGCCCTCGCCTAGCGCGGCGGCGATGGCCTCGCGACGATCGGTGATCGCCGCGTGTGGCGCGTTGGTCATGCCCGCAACGATGTCATCGATGATCGTCCGCGCATCTTCACCTCGCGGGTTGTCAGAGGTGACGATCACCACGTCGGCACCCCGCTCGGCGATGCTCCCCATCACCGGTCGCTTCTCGCTGTCGCGGTCCCCTCCACACCCGAACACGACTATCACCCTGCCGCCGGTGAGTTGGCGCGCGGCGTCGAGCAGCGAGTCGAGTGCATCGGGTGTGTGCGCGTAATCGACGACCACGTCGAGTCCGGCGTCGTTGGGTACCGGCTGAAACCGGCCTGGGAGCGTCTCGGCCGCGTTCAGGCCACGCACGACCGCATCGGGGTCGATGCCGAGAAGCCTGCAGGCTTCGGCGGCAGCGTGGGCGTTTCGTACGTTGACCGGACCACCGAGGGGAAGGTCGATGTCGCGGCCCTGCCACACGAATCGATTGCCATCGATTCGGTGCTCGATGATCTCGAGGTCCCGGTTGGATATGGCGAACACTTCGACCTCGGCGACGTCGGCGAGGAGGCGACCGTAGGGCTGATCCACGTCGACGACGGCACGTTCCATGTAGCTCGGAACGAAGAAGGCTGCCTTCGCTCGAAAGTAGGCCTCCATCGTTCCGTGATAGTCCAGGTGATCCTGGCCGAGGTTCGTGAACACGCCGATCTTCGCTTCGAGGCCGCCGATGCGGTGCTGGTCGATCGCATGCGACGAGACCTCCATCGCCACTACTTCGACGCCGTCGTCGACAGCCCGACGCAGGATGCGCTGGAGCTCGGGGGCTTCGGGCGTTGTGCGCGTGCCGGTCAACGTCCCGATCGTGATCGATCGCCTCGACGCGGCATCGCAGACAGCGTCGATGAGGTGAACCGTGGTCGTCTTGCCATTGGTGCCCGTGACACCGATGACATCGAGCTCGCGTGAAGGCCAACCGTGCACTTCTGCGGCGCATATGCCGATGGCGCGGCGCACGTCGTCGACCACGATCTGCGCGACTTCGAGATCGAGTCTGCGCTGGACCAGCAGGGCCGCTGCGCCTGAGTCGAGCGCTTCCGCGGCGTGGTCGTGGCCGTCGTGGTCGGCCCCCACGATGCAACTGAAGAGCTCGCCTGTGCGGACCTCTCGGCTGTCGAAACCGACCTCTGACACCTCCGAGGCCGGACCGTGCACCACAGCACCGATATCGGCGTCGTACAGGGCGGCGACGAGTGCGTCGGTGCTCTTCATCAGACCCCCTCCGAGGCGGCCAGCTCGGCCGGATCATCGGAGTCGGGCGGGGGCGCTTCGTCCATGCCCTGCGTGGCGATCGCACCCTCGGCGGGAGCCGCTCGCACGCGCTCGTCCTCTATGGGGATGAGAGCCTTTTCGGTGGCAACCGGCGGAATGTGCTGGTGCCGAAGCGCGAACTGCATGATGTCGGCAAACAGGGGCGCCGCAACGAGGCTGGCCGACGGCTCGGTGCCGTCGGGCATGCGGCCCGGGTCGTCGAGTGCCACGAACGCTACGAGAGCGGGGTCCTCGGCGGGAGCGAAACCGGCGAAGTTCGTTACATAGTGACGCACGCCCGGGGCGCCGTAGGTTCCGTCCTCCATGACCTGCCACGCAGTCCCGGTCTTGCCCGCTGTCGTGTATCCCGGGATCTTTGCCAGCGCGCCGGTTCCATAGTCGGTCTGGACGACCTCGGTGAGCATCTCGGTCAGCTCATGCGCGGTCTGTGAAGACACGACTCGACGCGCTTCGGCCTCGTCGGCGTCCATCTCGTCGCCCTCCCCGGCATCGGCCTCCTGAGGCTCGGACCCTTCGGGGGTCACCGACTTAACCAGCTGGAGGTCCTGGCGAACGCCATCGTTGGCGAGGGTGACGTACGCGTCGAGTATCTGCACGGCCGTGGTGGCGATGCCCTGGCCGATGGCCATCGTCGGGAGGCTGAGGCCGTTCCAGTCCTCGACGTCGGGCACGATGCCCGGGCTCTCCCCCGGGAAGTCGAGCGCCGACTTCTCGCCGAACCCGAAATCGAGGATCGTGTCGTGCAGCAGTTCGCGGCTGCCGATGCGGGCGGCCATGATCGTGCCGATGTTCGACGAGTTCGCCAGGATGTGCTTGAGCTGGAGGCTGTCGCCGACGCGGTGCTCGTCGGTGAACGCATGGTCATACATCCACAACTCGGGCGGCAGCTCGAACCAGCGATCGGGCGACACCTTACCGCTGTCGACGAGGCCTGCGATCGTGACCGGCTTGAACAACGAGCCGGGCTCGAACACCCAGGTCACCGCCATGTTCGAGCTGGCGGGCACGACCGCACCTTCCTCGGTCCGAACAACAGACGCCATGGCGAGGATCTCACCGTTTCGCGGATCTGCGATCACCGCCGTGCCACCGTCGGCGTTTCGTTCGACCGTGTGACGGATCAGTTGTCGCTCGGTCTCGAACTGCAGCGCGCGGTCGATGGTCAACGTGAGCGTGGAGCCCGGAACCGGCGAGACGTATTCGTAGACACCGCCGGGAATGGTCGATCCGTCGTTCGCCCGCTCGGCGTTGATACGCCCCGCCGAGCCGATGAGCTCATCGCTGTATTGCTCCTCGAGGCCGCTGATGCCTTCCTGGTCGAGACCGGCTCGGCCGAGAACGGCGCGTGCGAGCCGATCGCCACTCGGGTTGAACCTCGAGTGCTCCGAGTAGGTGTAGATACCAGGGAGCTCGAGCGCGACGATCGCCTCCGCCACCGCGTCCGGTTGTTGCCGGGCGACGTAGGTGAAATGGGCGTCGCTCCCCAATCGAGCCTCGAGCTGTTCCATGTCGAGGTCGAGCACCGACGTGATCGCTGCCGCTGTCGCTCGCGGGTCGTCGACGACGCGAGGGTCGGCCCAGATCGTCGTCTGCGGATGGGAGAGCGCCAGTGGAATGCCGCTGCGATCGAGGATCGAGCCTCGGTGTGCAGCGATCTCGTAGCCGCGAATGCGCTGCTGCTCGCCCCACTCGATGTAGCGATCGGGCTCGACGAGCTGGACGGAGGCGAGCTTGGTGACCAGCGCGACGGAGACGACCACGGCGAGGGTCATCATCGCCAGCAAACGCCATGCGGGACGGACCTTCATCCGCCCTCCTCGGTCGACTGGGCCGGATCGGAGCCGGCGTCGCCCTCACCTTCGTCGGGTGCGGGTGCGAACGGGTCACCTACCGGGGCCGGAAGCCTGGTCTTGGGATCGTCGGCGAGAACGGGCGCGAGATATACGACGTCGTTGGGGGCGATCATCAGTAGGCGCGATGCAGCGGCCCAGATCCGCTCGGGAGCCTCGAGCTGTGCGATCTCGAGCTGAAGGTCTTCCTCGACCGCTTCGGCCTCGATGATCAGCTCGCCGAGGTCGTCGATTCGGCGCTGGCCTTCGGCGAGTCGAACGCGCACGAAGACCGTCGCAACGAATGCGGTCACGATGATGAGCAAGGAGATCCCGCCGAGCGCATAGGTCGACATCTGCCGCCGCTGATGGGCAACGACGGTCAGGTCGGGGGTCGCCTCGGCGTCGTCGCGCTCGGTGCCCCGATCGTGGCGGTGTCCGCGGCGAAGCGCCGTTGCGCCCAGCATCACGCAGCCGCCCGTCGCTCGATGCCACGCATGCGAGCACTCGCGGCGCGTGGGTTGTCGGCGACATCGGCCTCGGTCGGCGCAATCGCACCGCGCCAAAGGAGCTCGAAGTCCGGTGGAGGCGGCTCTGCGACATTCGGAAGCTCGTCGCGCCCATCGGCACAGATGCCGGCGAAGATCCGCTTGACGATGCGGTCCTCGCCGGAGTGATAGGCGATCACCAGTCCGCGCCCCCCTGCTCGGAGCAAGGCGACTGCGTCGGTGAGGCCGCGCTCGAGCACCGCGAGCTCGTCGTTGACAGCGATGCGCAGCGCCTGGAACGTGCGACGGGCGGGGTGCCTGCCGCCGCGTGTCGATGCCGGCACGGCGTCGACGACGACGGCGGCGAGTTCAGCGGTCGAGTCGATCGGCCGGCGGGCGACGATCGCAGCGGCGATTCGGACCGCGAATCGCTCGTCGCCGAAACGCCTCAGGAGCGACGTGAGCTCGCGCTCGCTCGAGGAGTTGATGATCTCCGCGGCGGTGCGCCCTTCCGACGGGTTCATCCGCATGTCGAGCGGCCCGTCGTTGTGATAGCTGAAGCCGCGGCCTGCGCGATCGACCTGAGGCGAGCTGATCCCGAGGTCGAACAGAAAGCCCGAGAGCTCCGAAACCGATCGACCGGCGAGGAGTTCGGTGAGCCGGTCGAAACGCCCGCTCACGATCTCGATACGCGACCCGAACGGCGAGAGGCGTTCGGATGCAGCCTCGACCGCGGTTGGATCCTGATCGATCGCGATCACGTCGATGTGGTCGTGCGCTCGCAATAGGGCTTCGCTGTGACCGCCGCCGCCGAGGGTCGCATCGAGCACGACGCCGGCGGGCACCGCACCGAGCGTGTCGACCACCTCGGACGTCAAGACCGGAACATGCTCGAACGCAGAACGCGTCTTGTCGTCGTCCGGTTCTCCGCCGGCCAGGAAGTCGTCTTCGTGTTCCATGGCTCGGCTCCGGCGGATCGACAAGCGTGCGGGTCCGTGTCCGGCTCTCGATAGTCCCCCGATCAACGGGCGCCGTCGGGATTTCTCCCCGAACAAGCAATTGGATGGCAAAGCGGGCGGAGTAGGGGCCTTCCAGGTGTGCTGATCGGAGGACTATCGAAAGTCGGCTCGGTTGTACGTCACGCGATCTCGATGGTTGCCATCCTTTCGTTCCAGGTAGCGGTCGGTGCAGTGGCGGCGGATCGGGCAGGGGTCACATGTGCAGCCCCTGATTGAACGCCTCGGCGAGCGCCTCGTCGCCGCTGGGCCGTCGGGAGAAGTAGCGGCGCGCGTCCCAGATGTTGAGCAGGTCCCCCTGGCCGGCGACAACGAGGCTCTCCTCGAAGCCGGCGAAGTCTGCGAGCCGGTCGGGGATGTTGATGCGTCCGGCGGAGTCGATCTTCACGTTTGCGGCGTTGGCCATCAGCGTTTCGGGTACCAGCTGGGAGACCTCGCCCGAACGAACCCGTTCGCGCAGCCGCTCGACCATGCCGTCGAAGTGCTCGGCACGTTGAAGCGTGAGGCATCCCTGACCCTGCGCCAGGACCGCACTGTCGGGGAGCTCGTTGCGGTACTCGGCGGGTAGGACCAGCCGACCCTTCGCATCCAAGCTGCGCTCGTGGTGTCCGAGGAACACCGTGACCCACTTCCGTTCGTCGTCTCGTCACGCGGAGGTTTCGGTCACCCCGGACTTGCGGGCCACTGCCCCTCTGCGCTTCCATGAGGTGCCACAATATGGGAATCTCTCCCACTCGTCAACACTTTCTACCACTTTTCATGCAAAACGAACGTTCGTTCGACTCCCTGAGACAGCGGGAATCCGGCGAAACTGCGCAGCCAGGTCCGCGCGACCTCCCCCACACCCATGGGCGAACCTCCCCACCGACCCGTGATGTTGGTCGGACCAACATCACGGTTTTCATGGGTGTGCAAACCGTGACTTTGGTCCGACTTACATCACGCTGCTGGTCAGGTCAGATGCTGAATGACCGAGTCGAGGAGGGCGGCGGGGGCGACGTCGAGGCGGCCCGGTGCCGGCAACCGGTCGACCAGACCATCGACCGGGGCGCTCAGCAGGTCGACGAGGGCCTCGTGGTTCCAGACGAGAAGACACAGGCACTGGACACGAACGGCATCGCGAGTGCGTCTTTGGGAAAGGCCGACGACCTTTGCACCGTCGACGACCACCTCGCCGTGGCCCAAGCCAGCGAAACACACCTGTGTCGCGATGGCGTCGCGATCGACCGCACCTCGATGAATCTCCGCGCCGAGGCCGTGGTCGTCGAGCGCGCCACGCCAAGCCGAGCCCACCGAATCGAACGTCGACTCTATGCCATCGCCCAGCCTCGCTCCGGGCAACACGACGTCGACCCACAGGTGTTCGCCCGGAACGAGAAGCACCGCGCCACCACCCGAACGTCGCTTCACCACGCCGATTCCCGCAGCCCGCGCCGAATCGTGGTCGACCGCGTCTTCGCGCTGTGCGCTGCCGATTACCAGCGCCGGTTCGGTCACCTCGCACACGACGATCGCGGGCGGGCCCGGGACACCATGATCGGTGTGGAGCACGGCCGCGCTAGCGCGACGCGTCACCACCTCGCTCACGCGGACTGCGCGACCGAGAGGTACTCCAGCCATTCGTCGGGAAGCGACCCAGCCTGCGCGCGAAACCAGTCGAGCTCTGCCGGCCGTCCTGGTGATCGCCGCAGGGTCATACCGGCCTCGCGCGGCAATCGATCCCGCTTTCGTCCGTTGCACCTGCGGCACGCCGCGACGAGATTGTCCCAGTGGTGCCCTCCCCCGCGGCTGCGGGGCACCACGTGGTCGACGCTGTCCGCGGTCCTGCCGCAGTACTGACAAGCGTGACCATCGCGGGCGAAGATCACGCGCCGGCTCGGCCGGCCGTGGCGGCGAGGCACATGGATGTAGCGCGACAACCGCACGACCGCGGGTTCGTTGAACTCCCGGTGCTCACTCCTCACCACCGTGCTTCGCTCACGCACGGTCTCCGCCTTGTCGTCGAGCACGAGGACGAGGGCGCGCAGGGCCGGAACCACACACAGCGGCTCGAACGTCGCGTTGAGAACCAGTGCTCGGCGCATCGCCTTGAAGCGTAGATCCATCGAGGCCGGCGGTTCGAAATTTCGCCTGGCCCGGGCCGGGTGTCAGGTCGTTTTCCGGTGTCGTCGACACCACTCGAGGTACTGCACGAGGTCGTCCCCGTCGATGCTCCGTTCGGGGTCGCCGTACATGGCTTCGTGCCTGAAACGCAGGTACGCCCGATCGGGCACGGGCAGGAACGGCCGACGGGTCCACCACCTTCGCGGCACCAGCTGCACCCACGTGCGCGCCGCTGTTGGCCACAGCGAGGGACGGGCGATCAGCGCGCCGACGCCCGACAATCCAGCTAGCGCGCTCACCGTCGACCCGAGCCCGTTCCGCTACCGCGCAACCCGACGGCCGCGGCACCGACGAGTGGACCGTCGGCGCCGAGGCCCGCCGGTTCGACCGACATCCCTCGCGAAAACCCGATCGTGCAGCATCGATCGATCTCGGCCTGCGCAGCGTCGAAGAAGTCGTCGCCGAAGCCCAACGCGACCGAACCGGCAACCACCGCCTTTCTCAGGGCGAGGAGGTTGGCGGCAGCGGCGATCGCTCGACCCACGAGCGTTCCCGTTCGTTGTCTCACCTCTCGATCCGCGTCCTTGGCAGGCGCACCGATCATCTCTTCGATCGCCGTTCCCGAGGCTTCGGCCTCGAGACACCCGCGTGCGCCACAGGCGCATCGTCGACCATCCGGCACGACGACGATGTGTCCGATGTGTCCAGCGTTGGAACCAGCACCGTCGACGAGTCGACCGTCGACGACGACGCCTCCGCCCACACCGGTCGAAACGACCATCGCCAGGTAGTGGGCGCATCCGGTCGCGGCGCCCAACCATCCCTCGCCCAGGGCCAGCGCTTTCGCGTCGTTGTCGATATGCACATCACAGCCGAGGTGCTCCTCGAGGCGCGCGTGAAGCGGGAATTCGCGCCATTGGGGAATATTGAGCGGCGACACCGTGGTTCCCCGCGCCGTCATGGGTCCCCCACAGCCGACGCCACACACCTCCGGCCGTTGACCGACCAGGGCTTCGTCACAGGCCGCGGCGACGGTGTCGAACAGCGACTCGGCATCGTCCGCCTCGGTTCGGCGGCGGGCCCGGGTGTTGATCCGACCCGACCTGGTGACGGCGGCCGCCTCGATCTTGGTCCCGCCGATGTCGACCGCCAGCACGCCCCCGGACATTGTGTGGAGCCTAGTGCCGTGGGTTCGTTGATGAAGTGGAGAGCCGTCCAATACGCGCCGAACTTGCGTGACAGGGAGACTCAGCGGATTGCTCCGACGAAGGAGGACAATCCGTTGAGTCGACCCAAGAATAGAGCACCGTTCTCGGCGACGAAGGAGCCGAGAAAAAGGTCTCAGAGCGCAGACTGGAGTAATCCGCGCGGCCTCCAGGACACTCATCGTCGTTCGGCCGAGGCGGTCGTTCGGGTCGCTGCGGTTACCATCGATGAGACCGGGCGGGATCCGACGACTCCAGGGACGACATCGGTGCACAGCAACCAAAGCGGTCCGAACGGCGAGCAGCGCCGCTCCGACAGTGAATTCTCCGACCAGTTCAACCAGATCTGCGACAACGTCGAGCGAGCGATCAGAGGCAAGCGATCGGTTGTCGAGCTCGTGGTCATGGCGCTTCTCAGCGACGGTCACGTGCTGCTCGAGGACGCTCCCGGGGTCGGAAAGACAACGCTGGCGAAGTCGTTGGCCCGATCGATCTCCGTCACCTTCGGCCGCCTGCAGTTCACGCCCGATCTCTTGCCGGCCGACGTCGTCGGCGTGAACATCTGGAATCGCAACACCGCAGGGTTCGAGTTCAGGGCCGGCCCTGTGTTCTCGAACATCGTCCTCGCCGATGAGATAAACCGAGCGTCGCCGAAGACGCAGTCGGCACTACTGGAAGCAATGGCCGAACGACAGGTGACCGTCGACGGCGACACCAAGCACCTGTCGAGCCCTTTCATGGTGATCGCGACTCAGAACCCGTTCGAATACGAGGGCACGTACCCGCTCCCCGAGAGCCAACTCGACCGTTTCCTCCTGAAGACGACGATCGGTTACCCCGACGGGGCCACCGAGGTCGAGATCCTCGAACAACACGGCATCGATGAGCCCGCCGACTCGCTCACCCCGGTGATCGACGCCGAAGGACTCGATCGGCTGCGGTCGACGATCGACCAGGTCCATGTCGCCGAGGCCCTGCGCCAGTACCTCGTGTCGATCGCCGCGGCCACGCGGGCGCACCCGGCGCTGGCTCTCGGCGCATCTCCGCGAGCGCTCCTCAGCCTCCAACGTCTCTGTCAGACCCATGCGGCATCGGTCGGTCGCAACTACGCCACACCCGACGATGTGCAGCTGTTGGCTCCGGCCGCTCTCCCCCATCGGCTCGTCATCACCCCCGAGGCGAGGGCCCGCGGCGTCGACTCGAAGACGGCGCTCGACGAGGTGCTGCGCTCGGTGCCGGTTCCCTCTCCGGCTTGAGATGCTGACCCGCAGCGGCTTCGGAGCACTGTGCCTTGCTTCGGTGTTGCTCGGCGCCGGTTGGATCCTCGGTGTCGCCGACCTGTACTACCTCGCAGCCGGCATCGCGGCGCTCGTCGGCCTCGCCGCCGCACTCGTGTGGCTGCGGCCGGTCACGATCGCGGTCACGCGCACCGTCGAACCCGACCGGGTAGCCGCAGGTTCGCCGTCGTCGGTGTTCCTGCGCGTCGACAACACCGGCCGGTTTCGCACACCGGTTCTCGACCTTCTCGACGCTGTCACCAACACGAACGGCGCACGGCTGCTCGTTCCCTCCACGCGCAGAAACGCTTCGCATCGGGCCCGCTACGAGCTGCCGACCGACCGGCGCGGAGAGGTCACGATCGGTCCGCTCGAGGTGCGCCGCACCGATCCGTTCGGCCTCTCCGAGCGACGTTGGGTGCTGCCGATTACGGCGACGCTCGTCGTGCACCCCAAACCCGCCGACACGGGCCCGCCGCCCCGCACGCTTTCGCTCGACCCGCGTGTACGAAGCGAGCGAAGTGCGCCCGTGCTCACGGCCGGCGATGACTTCTACACCCTGCGCAACTACACGCCGGGCGACGACCTCCGCCGCGTCCACTGGCCCGCATCGGCGCGCCGCGATCAACTCGTCGTGCGCCAGGACGAGCTCGCTTGGCACGGGCGCATCGTCGTCGTCATCGACAACCGCACCAACGCGATGCCGCCACGCGGTCTCGATGTCGCAGTCGAGATCGCGGCGGGCATGATCCTCGCCGCGCTCGATCGCACTGACGAGGTGCGCATGCTCGACACTGCAGGAAACGACACCGACTGGGGTTCGGGCGACCCCTTCGGCGACGAATGCCTTCGGCGGCTGGCGGTCATGCAGCCGCGCACCGGAAGCCTCACCGAGGCTCTGGCCAACGCCGCTGCCCTCAGCCACGCGAGCACCACGCTGGTCGTGGTCACATCGCTTCTCGGCTCGGTCGATGTCGAGGCCCTCACGCACTTCGGCATGCGCTCGACGATGATCCACCTTGCGGTCGACCAGACCCTGTGGCAGCCCGACGCGACGCCCGCAGCTCACCAGGTGTCGCCGTTCTCACACGTACTCACCGGCCCGGCCGACGTCGGTGCAGCGGTGCACGACGTGCTGTCGGCGAAGGCTGTCGCGTGAACGCTCTGCGCGAGTCGACGGTTGTGGCGATGTCGCTCGCCGCCGTCGTGTCGTACGGGCGGGTCTTCGACGACTGGTCGTTCCTGGCGACAGCCGTCGTGTTCTCGCTCGCATCCCACGGACTTTGCATCCTCGGCCGGCGACTCCGCTGGCCGCTGGCCGTCAACGCCGTCGTGTCGCTCATCGCGCTCGTTCTCGTCGCCGGCGTGGCCCGCTATTCCACAACGCTGTCCCTCGGGGTCGTGCCGACAGGAGACACGGCGCGGGCCCTCGGCAGCGACATCGACGAATCGTGGTCGCTGTTCTCGACGATCACCGCTCCGACCGAGGCGCTTCCCGGTTTCATCGTGTCGGTGGCGGTGGGCGCCTGGATCACTGCCTTCCTGGCCGACTGGGCGGCGTTTCGGTTGCGCTCCCCCGCCGAAGCCGTGGCCCCGAGCGCTCTGCTGTGGTTTGTACCGGCGCTGTTTGCCTCACAACACCAGGCCGTGTTCAGCATCCTCTACCTCCTTGCGGTCCTCGCATATCTCCTTGCTGAACGAGTCGCCCGCGTCGACGCCGGCGGAAGCTGGCTAGGTGGATCGGCACGCGTCGGACGCGCCGCTCTGCTGGCCGGTGGCGCCGGCTGTGCACTCGCCATCGCTCTCCTCGCGATGCTGATAGCCCCAGGGGTTCCGGGAGGCGACGAAGAGACCGCAGCGGTCGCGTGGCGCGACATAGGCGACAGCCCGGGCGCAGGCAAGAGACCGGCCGAGTCGCCGCTCGTCGAGGTGCGGAGCCAACTCGTCGACCTCTCCGACGAGGTGGTGTTCACCGTCGAGGCCGAAGACAGCGACTACTGGCGGCTCAGCGCGCTGGACAAGTTCGACGAGGGGAGGTGGGAAGACGGTGGCAGCTACGGCAAGACGGGCGGCACCCTCGGCTCAACGCTTCCCGAGTCACAAGCCGCTGACGTCGAGGAGCACACCTTCACGATCGCCGCGCTGAGATCGAGCTGGCTCCCCGCCGCCTACGAGCCGATCAGCGTCGACGCCGAAGGGGTCGCCCTCACATATCGGGAGGACGCCGGAGCGATTCTGCTGGCCGAAGGGCGAACCGAGGAGTCGATGCAGTACACGGTCGAGTCGGCCGTACCAGCTCGCGACGCCGCAACCCTCGCCGCCGCGACCGACGAGATCCCCGGCGACATCGAGGACAACTTCCTGAATCTCCCGGACGACTTCAGTCCGACCATTCGCGCGCTCGCCGAGGAGATCACCGCCGATTCCGACGCGCCCGGCGAGAAGGCCTTGGCGCTCCTCGAGTACTTCGATGACAACTACCGGTACAACATCGCGGTCGATGCCGGACACGGCATCGACCGCATGGAAACGTTCATCGAGATCAAGGAGGGCTACTGCGAGCAGTTCGCGACCACATACGGCGCGATGGCCCGCGCCGTCGGGCTGCCGACCCGAGTCGCGGTCGGTTACTCACCGGGTGAATGGAACCCTGTCACGGGCGTGTACGAGGTCAGAGGCGAGCACGCGCACGCCTGGAATGAGGTCTACCTCGGCGGGCTGGGCTGGACGAGGTTCGATCCGACCCCGGACAGAGCCAACGCCGACGACGAGGACTACACCGGTATTCCAGCCGCCCAGGCCGGCGACAACGAGACGACTCCAACCGTTCCTCCATCGACGGTTCCGGGAGCACCCGACAGCCGCCCGCCCGACCCTGCGACGCCTTCGACACTGCAGCCCCGCGCTGCTGCGGGCGGCGCTCAGGCCTCCGGTGGAGGCGACAACTCGGGCGGCGCGTCGGGACCGCTGTTGTGGATCCTCGGTGCCTACGCCTTGGCGATGATCACCATGGCGGCCCTCTGGTTGTTCGTGCGCCGACGACGAGCGCGCCACCTCGACCCGGTTTCGAGCTCGCCGGTCACCGCCGCTTGGCGCCGCGCAACGAGCGCTCTGGCGTTGCGGGGGGTCCGCCAGCGATCGGTCGAGACTCCGACGCAGTTCGCCAGACGAACCGGTGAGGGCGATCTGGTCGAGCTCGCTTCGATGGTCACCGAGGACCGCTACTCGCGAGCTCGGTTGGCCGACGGAACCGGCAGGGCCACCGAGCTGGCAGAACAGATCACGACCACCGCCCTCGGCGACGCCCGACCCGCGCTACGCCTGCGTTGGCTGTTCGACCCGCGAACCGTCCGAGCTCCGATCGACTGAGGCCTGCGAGCCGCGCTACTCGTCGTCGGTTTCGTCCTCGCGATTGAATCGCTCGCGCATGCGCGCCCCCGCCCCACCGACATAGTCGCGAACGCCCGAGCCTGCGAGACGCTGGGTGACTTGCTGCACGCCGGCGCGGCCGAGCGCGCGGAGATTCTGGCTGAACATCAACGCGGCGATGAGCATCACCACGAATCCGGCGAAGCTCAACAGGAAATGGACCGACAGGGTGAGCACCATCACAGCCACGCCGATGACGAACAGGAGCACCGACCACTTCAGACGCCGTGCGGAGGCGGTGTACACGGTCGTCGAACCGACCTCGTGCGCGAGATCGGGATCGGACTCGTACAGCTTCTGTTCGATCTCGCTGAGGATCCGTTGCTCATCCTCTGATAGCGGCACGCCCCTACGTCCTCCGGGTCTGGTCCTTGGCCCTACGCGACGACCAACGTCACTGGGTTCGCCGCGCTGTGCTCATTGTCGCACAGCGTACCGGTGACGACAACGCGCCCGCCGACACCGTCAGCACTATACGACAACTCCTTCGGCCGCTAGGTGGCGAGCCTTGAGGTCACTCGCCGGGACCCCACTGCTGGTCGCCCGGGTTCTTCGGGTCGACGCGGCCATCGCGCAGGGTCGCGGCGCTCGCGATCGCCGATGTGCCGAACCGGTCGCGAATCGCGTCGATCGCATCGGCGGCTGCTGCCTCGACGCCGGGGGGTGCCCCGGTTCCGTCGAGCGTTTCGAAGCTGAGCTGCTCGACCGACTCGTCGACAAGGCCCGATCCGCCAACACCGAGAAGTCTCACACCGTCGCTGCGTTCGGGCATCGCGGCGTACAACTCGCGGGCGAGGGCGGTGATCTCGTTTGCGGTGCTGACCGGAGCCGCCGGAGTACACGAACGCGTGAACGTGGCGAAATCGCTGAACCGCGCTTTCAACGTGACCGTCCGTGCGAACAGCCCCGTGTTTCGCAGGCGCGTCGCGACCGAGTCGCTCATGCGGGCCAGCTCAACATCGATGCGGCCGGGGTCGTACAGGTCGTGCGCGTACGTCTGCTCGGCGCTGATCGATTTGACCTGCCTGTCGGGTTCGACTCGTCGTTCGTCTCGGCCGTTTGCCAGATCGTGGAGGTGATTGCCGGCCGCATCACCGAGTACCCCGCACAA
This sequence comes from Acidimicrobiales bacterium, assembly GCA_965216815.1. GTDB lineage: Bacteria > Actinomycetota > Acidimicrobiia > Acidimicrobiales > SHLQ01 > JADFOM01. The sequence continues at coordinate 3,522,903 of OZ244202.1, forward strand.
GGTGCGGGCATCGAACTTCGCCAGATCGCCGACGGTTCGGATGCCGAGACGGTCGAGACGCGCCCGAGTCGCCTTGCCTACGCCCCACAGCGCAGAGACGTCGAGAGGATGGAGGAACCGCTCCTCCTCACTCGGATCGACGCGCACAACACCCTTGCCTGGTATCGGCCCCGTGCGCGACGGCGTCGGCTTTGCTTCTTCGGAGGCGAGTTTCGCGAGGAACTTGGTACGAGCCACACCCACCGAGCAGTACAACGACTCCTCATCGAGGATCCGTTCGCGCAACGTCGACGCCACTTCGAGCGGTGTTCCGAGCCGCCGACGCGCACCGCTGACGTCGAGAAACGCCTCATCGAGGCTGAGCGGTTCGACGAGCGGGGTCACCGACCGGAACAGCGCCATGATCCGGTCCGACACCTCGGCGTAGTGCGAGTGGTCACCGCTCAGGAACACCGCATCGGGGCACACACGTCTCGCCGTCACCGACGGCATCGCCGAGTGGACCCCGTACGACCTCGCTTCGTAGCTGGCCGCGGCCACCACCCCTCGGCGGCCGTCGCCACCGACGACGACCGGCCGTCCTCGCAGCTCCGGGTGGCGAAGCAACTCGACCGACGCGTAGAAGGCGTCCATGTCGACGTGAACGATCGTGGCCGGATCGTCGATCATCTCGCGCGCACGTCGATCTCGTCGGGTGTTCGACCGATCACGTCGTATCTGAAGACCCGCGACGAGCCTCCGGTGCTCTCGCCCGGGTCATCGAGCCAAGACAGCAGCGGCTCTCGCACCCACGGGGGCGCTCCGTCGAGCGATTCGGCCACCGACGGCTCCGGAACGAAAGCGGCGTCGATGACTATGCCGTCTGGATCGTCCCCCGACTTGATCTCACCGTCCCAGGCGTGCGCTTCGAACACACCGACCCAGAGAACCATGGCCATGTCGACGAAATCGACTTCGACCTCGTATCGAACGGGGCTCCAACGGGACACGGCGAGTCCTGTCTCCTCATTGACCTCCCTGGTGAGCGCGTCGATGGGTGTTTCGCCGGGATCGATCACACCGCCGGGCGGACTCCAGTCGACCTCATTGTTGCGGCGCCGGTTGGCGACGAGCAACAACTGGCCCGCGGATCGAACGATGCCTCCGCTAACGCGCCAGTGTCTGACCTCGGCCACGAGCCCAGTTTGTCACGACCGGCGCTGGGACCAGACCCAGGCACCGTTGCGTTACCTGGTACGGGCAGGTGTCGCAGTTCTCAGCGTTCGACGGTCACCGGGTTGCCGTCGGCGTCGCGCTCGACGACCGCCGGCGGGATCAGACCGACTTCATCATCGGCCGGCGGGGTTTCCGAGGCAGCCGGCGGGACCTGGGGCTCGGGCGCTGTCACGGGAGCCACCGCGGGTGCGGCGGCGGGGCCTACCTCGATCGGTCCTTCAGCGCGTGCGGGTGCGATGTCGGCATCTGGCGCCGCTGAGGCGTCGGGTCTGGGCGCAGTGCCGTACTCGGCATCGCGGGTCACGACCGCCGGCGCGGGGCCTATGTCGACGCGCGCTGACTCTGTGGTGTCGACCTCGCCCGCGATAGGTGGGTCTACGGCGGGATCTTCGGCCTCGGTGCCATTGGCCACTGCGATGATCGCACCGAACGCTGCGGCACCGATCACGACACCGGCCATCGGTAGCAACTTGCGGGCCCGGAACCCCTTCGCCGCTGCGACCACATCCTCGTGGGGCTCAGCCATCATCGACCGCAGCGACGACTCGACCGAGTCCGGTGGCTGGAGCAGGGCCTTCGACAGCACGGTCACATCTACATCGCGCAGCGGGATCGGCGTCCCCGGCTCGATGTCACGCAGGCTGTAGACGAGACCCAGATAGCGCGCCAGTACCCGCTGGGGCTCATCGGCGGCCTCGAAGTCGACCGTGGCTCCATCGGTCCGCATTACGTTCTCGTCGAGGTCGATCACGAGCCGGGTGCGTTCCGGCACGAACGACGTCTCCTCGACGCCGTAGCTGGCGATGAGCTCGTCGAGCTCATCGCGGTCCACACCCCGGCGGCCGGCCTCGATGTCCATGAGATCGGTGAGGGTGAAGGTGCCGGCGCCGCGCGCGACGAGGTCCTCGAGCGTCACCTCAGCATCGAGACGCGCACTGCGAAGAAGGCGGCCGAGCCGTAGCGGCGGCACGTCGACGAGGGTTTGGGTACTGTTCACAACGTTTCTATCGGTGCGACCGGGCCCGAACTGAATGGGCAGCTTGACCTATAGACACGCCTATCGCTTTGGTGGAGCCCCGAACCTGCCGATAGGACAACATGGTGAGCACCGCAGCACAACCATCGGTGGACACGCCGGTCCAGGATGGAAGACTTCGCCACGTGCGGACGCTGGTGATCATTCCCACCTACTGCGAGGTCGACAACGTCGCCCGCGTTCTTCCCGCCATCCGGCGTTCCGCCCCATCTGTCGACATCCTCGTCGTCGACGACGCAAGCCCCGACGGAACCGCCGCCCGTGTGCGCGAGATCGCCGAAGAACACGGGAGCATCGACCTGCTCGAGCGCCCGGCCAAGTCGGGACTGGGCAGCGCGTATCGCGACGGTTTCCGCTACGGCATCGACCGCGACTACGACGTTCTCGTCGAGATGGATGCAGACCTGTCCCACGACCCGGCCGCGCTGCCCGGCTTGCTGCGACCTCTCGAGCTGAATCCATCGGTGTCGCTCGTCGTTGGCAGCAGGTACGTTCACGGGGGCTCGATCCCCGATTGGCCCTGGTTTCGCCGACAGTTGTCCGAGTGGGGCAACCGTTACGCCAGCGCCGCGCTCGGCTTCACCGTGAAGGACTCCACCTCGGGCTTCCGTGCCTACAGGGCTCCGATCGTGGCCGGCCTCGACCTCGACGCCATCCGAGCCGACGGCTACGGGTTCCAGATCGAGATGGCGTATCGCATTCACCGCGGCGGAGGGTCGATCGTCGAAACACCGATCGAGTTCACCGACCGCACCGAAGGCGAATCGAAGATGTCGTCGCGAATCATCGCCGAAGCGCTCTTCTTGGTCACGGGCTGGGCCATCCGCGACCGCCTCCTGCGACGCAACGCGTAGCCGATAGCGTCGTGGTCGATGAGCGACCAGAAACTGCCCAACGCAGGACCCAGCACGCTGGCACGTGTCGGCGCTGTCCTTGCCGTCGTCATCAGCGGCGCGTGTGGAGGGCTGATCGGCTACGCGGTGACCGATCTCCAGTGCGAGGACTGTGCGACCTGGAGCGCGGTCGGAGCTCTCGTCGGCGCGGTGGGCGCCTCTGTCGGCGTTGCAATCATCGTCACGCTGACAATTCGCGCGACGGCGGAGTGGCGGGCCATCGAAGCTCGTGAACGAGCGCAAGCCCAGCACCCTCCACCACAAGATCTCGACCAATCACCTCCTCGTTGAGCGACCAGGAGCTACACGAGCTCGCGCTGGCGATCGCTTCGTCGACAGCGGCGGGGATCTCCGAACGACGTCGACGTCCACTGAGCGTCGAGACCAAGTCGTCGACTACCGACCTGGTGACCGACCTCGACCGGTGGGCCGAACACAACATCGTCTCCCAGATCGACGAAGTACGACCCGGCGATGGCCTCGTGGGCGAAGAGGGCGCTCGCCGCGGGTCGACCACCGGCGTCACGTGGGTCATCGACCCGATCGACGGCACGACCAACTTCGTTTACGGCTACCCCGCCTCGGCAGTGTCGATCGCGGCGGTCGACGCCGACGGCGCGGTCGCGGGTGCGGTAGCGGTCATCGGTGCCCCGGAGGTGTTCCACGCATGCCGAGGCGGTGGAGCCTTCCAGGGCAGTGATCCGATAGCCGCCTCCCAACCGGCCGACCTCGCCGATGCCCTCGTCGCGACCGGATTCGGCTATTCGGGTGTGCAGCGCCGGTCTCAGGCCGAGGCGATGTCTCGCGTGATCGGTGAGGTCCGCGACATCCGCCGCTCCGGCAGCGCAGCGCTCGATCTGTGCCTTACCGCCTCAGGCGCCCTGGACGGGTTTTACGAGGTGGGACTCAATCGATGGGACATCGCTGCGGGCGAACTGCTCGTACGCGAGGCCGGTGGGCGGATGCTGCTCGACGAGCGAGAGGGTGATCGCTACGCAGTCGTGGCGGCCTCCAGCTCCATCTTCGAATCTCTGGTCGCGTTGCTGGAGATGGCGCGCGCACTCGACGATGCGCCACAGTAGGGGCCGGTGCGTTTGGCATGTGCGCAGCCATGCCACCACCGGCAGCCGAACATGAGGCACGATTGATCCGTGGGAACACGCATACTGACCGTCGAGGACGATGAGCGCATCCGCACCGCAGTTCGCCTCGCGCTCGAGGACGAGGGCTGGACGGTCACCGAGGCCGACAACGGTGAAGACGCCTTGAAGGCGTTCGCGCAACAGGCAACCGACGTGGTCCTGATCGACATAATGCTGCCCGGCATCGACGGATTCGAGGTGTGCCGGGCGATTAGACACGACTCCGATGTCCCGATCGTCATGGTGACCGCACGCGACGACACCCACGACGTCGTCGCGGGACTCGAGGCCGGCGCCGACGACTATCTCACCAAGCCGTTCGCGCCCAAGGAGCTCTCCGCCCGAATCCGCGCTCTGCTCCGTCGTTCGCGCTCCACCGATCACGGGTCGACCCACATGGAGTTCGGCGACCTCGAGATCGTGCCCGACGAGGGCCTCGTCAAGGTGAAGGGCGAGGAGGTGCACCTGACCAAGACCGAGTTCAGGCTTCTGGTCGAGCTCGCCTCGAACCCCGGTCGAGTGTTCAGCCGCGAGGTGCTCCTCGAACGGGTCTGGGGATACGGGTACTTCGGCGACGGTCGGCTCGTCGACGTCCACATCCGGAGACTCCGCACCAAGATCGAGGCCGACCCGGCCCATCCGGCCCACGTCGTGACGGTGCGCGGCCTCGGCTACAAGCTCCAGAGCTGACGTGGACCCCCAACCCCGCCGTTTCGGCCGGGGGGTGCTCCGGCGTGGACGCCTCGGTCTGCGCGCGCGCATGACCATCGCATTCTCTCTAGGCGCTTTTCTGATCACGATCATCGTCGCGATCGCCACCGTGTTGACCACCAGACAAGTTCTGTTGAACCAGCGTGAAGAAGGAGCGCTCCGGGTGGCGATCTCGAACGCGCAGATCGTCACCAACGGGCTTTCCCCCGATTCCAATCCCGACGCACTCGCGCCGCTCGTCGCCGGGTTGAACACCACCGAGGGAGCTCGCGCGCTGCTCAACGTCGACAACGCATGGGAGGCGAGCAACTCCGGCGAGTTCGGCGAAACCGACCTGCCGACCAGCCTCCTCGAGCGGGTGACCGCGTCCGACCAGCCAGCACGCATGCGCAGCGAGATCCGCGGCGAACCGGTGCTGCTCATCGGCATTCCCGTCCCGAACGTGTTCGCGAACTACTTCGAATCCGTATCCCTCGACGAGATCAGCAACACGCTCAACACGCTCACCTACATTCTGGCGGCGTCGGTCATCGGCGCGACGGTGCTCGCAGCGCTCTTGGGCTATTGGGTGAGTCGCCAGGCGCTTCGACCATTGAGCGCGGTCACCGAGGCGACCGAGGCAATCGCCGAAGGGCAGCTCGACACGCGGCTCGAGGCACCGGCCGACCGAGACCTCACATTGCTGGTGAACAGGTTCAACGCCATGGCCGTGGCCCTCGAGAGCCGCGTCGACAGAGACGCCCGCTTCGCTTCGGAGGTCTCCCACGAGCTCCGGTCGCCGCTGATGACTCTCACCGCTTCGGTCGAGGTCCTCCAGAACAGCCGCGAAGACCTCTCGCCGCGCGCGGCCACCGCACTCGATCTGCTGTCGAGCGACATAGACCGATTTCGCGACCTGATCGAGGACCTGCTCGAGATCTCGCGCATCGACGTCGGCGCCGCAGCCCTCGAGCTGTCGGTCTTCAACGCCGCCGAGTTCCTGGACCAGTCGGTCGCCCGCCACTCCCCGAATACCGCCGTGACCATCGGACCCGACGACCACACGTTGATGGTGACCGCGGACAAGCGGCGTTTCGCGCGCATCATGTCGAACCTGCTCACCAATGCGAAGACATACGCAGGAGGCGCGACCGAAGTGGTCCTCGAAACCGATCGACCGAACGGCACGTTCACCGTGCACGTCGTCGACGAGGGTCCTGGCGTCGACGACGACGAACGCGAGTCGATCTTCGAGCGATTCTCGCGCGGAGGCGCGGCGGGGAGCCGAGGCATGGACACCGGCATGGGACTCGGGCTCGCGATGGTCAGCGAGGACGCGAACCTCCACGGCGGCAGCGTCGATGTCACCGGTCGCGACGATGGCCGTCCGGGTGCACAGTTCTCGGTGACCCTCCCGATCGGCGACGTGACCGAGACCGAGACCGTGCCATGAGCAATCGTCGCTTCGCCCCGTGGCAGATATGCGCCCTCCTCGGTTGTCTCGCTGCCGCGGTCGCGACATGCGGCATACCAACCGACTCCGAGCCGCGCGACCTGGCGGTCGACCAACTGCCCGAGAACCTCAAGCCCACGATCGCCGAGTCGACGACGACCACGACCAGCGCCGGCGAGGACATTGTGACGATCTGGTATCAGACCGATGAGGGTGGGATCGAAGGGATCCGACGTGTCGTGGAGCGTGCAACACTGCGCGTCGCAGTCGAATCGCTCTTCGAGCCGGAAGCCGCCGACACGCCCCAAGGGCTCTCCAACCAGTGGGTGGACGATCCGCCGATTCGTCTGATCGGCACTCTCGAGCCAGACGACCAGGACGGGCTGGTGATCGACCTCACAAAGCTGCCCCCGGCCGCGGAGGGGACGCTGGAACGCGCGACCTACGCGCAACTCGTGTGGACCGCAACGCAGAGTAGATTCGGAGTCCGGCGAGTTCGCATACTGGTCGATGGGGAGCCTCAGCGAATGCTCCCCGATACGCGCCCGGCCGACTTCGTCGGGCGTGGGGACTTTCCCAACTTCCCCGCTGGTGCGCCACCCGACTCGACGACGACCGAAGCACCCCGGCCGGCGGCGCCCGCGACTACTGCACCACCGTCACGACCACCGAGCTCGGGCGCGGCTCCAGGAAGCGGCAGCGGCGACGGTGGGGCCGGCGGCGGCTGAGGGTCGGACGGCGCGGGTCAGGCCTGAAAGATCTTCGCTACGTCGTGGAGCGACGGGTTGACGAGCTTGAGCTCGGCGGTTGCTTCGGCGAGCGACACACGGGTCATGTCGGCGTTCTGGAACGCGATCATCTGACCGAATGCCTCGTCGTGAACCGCCTTGACCGACTCGACCCCGTACCAGGTGGACAGCACGCGGTCGAACGCACTCGGAGTTCCGCCTCGCTGGACGTGACCGAGGATGGTGACCCGGGTCTCGAAGCCGGTCTGGCGTTCGATCTCCTCGGCGACAACGGTCGAGATCCCCTCGAGGCGTTTGTGACCGAACTCGTCGGTTCCGCGATCGGCTAGCTCCAACGTTCCCGGAACTGGAACCGCGCCTTCGGCTACGACGACCACCGAGGCATAGGGGCCCCGACTGTGTCGACGCACCAGCGACTGACACACCTCACCGATATCGAAGGGTTCCTCGGGCACGAGCGTGACCGTGGCGCCGCCACCGATGCCTGCCCACGTCGCTATGTGGCCGGCGTGGCGCCCCATTACCTCCACCACCATGACGCGGTTGTGCGATTCGGCGGTGGTGTGCAGTCGATCGATCGCGTCGGTCGCGATCTCGACCGCGGTCTCGAAGCCGAAGGTCATCTCGGTCAGCCCGACGTCGTTGTCGATCGTCTTTGGCACCCCGACGACTGGAAATCCCTGCTCGAACATGAGATTGGTGACCGTTAGCGTCCCCTCGCCTCCAATGCAGATGAGCGCCTCGATGTCGTTTCGCTCCATCGTCTCCCGGCATCGATCGACCCCGTCGTCGAACATGAAAGGCGTGATACGACTGGTGCCAATGATCGTGCCGCCGCGCGGAAGGATGCCGCGGCAGGCCTCGACGTCGAGGGGCATGTAGCGGTCGTCGAGCACCCCGGACCACCCGTCGAGGAAGCCGATGACGGTGTCGTCGTATCGCCGCTCCGACGCGCGGACGGCACCACGAATGACGGCATTGAGGCCTGGGCAGTCGCCACCACCGGTCAGAATTCCGATCTTCATGTTTGCCTCTCACGGTCGGGGCCGGTGCAGAGCATCGCTCTGATTCGTGTTCCGCTAGCGTCGCTGGCCATGAGCGTAGTGATCGCAATCGATGCCGGGACGACCGGTGTGCGCGCCGTCGGGGTGGACGAATCCGGCGCAATCATCGCATCAAGCTACTCGGAGTTCACCCAGCACTTCCCCCAACCGGGTTGGGTCGAACACGATGCCGACGAGATCTGGTCGACCACCCTCGGCGTGCTCGGGGAGGTCTCAGCCGCGATCGACCAGCCGGTTGCCGCTATCGGCATCACCGACCAGCGAGAGACCGTCGTGGCTTGGAGTCAACGGTCGGGTGATCCCTTGCATCGGGCCATCGTGTGGCAGGACCGTCGAACCGCCGAAGCCTGCGAGCAGCTCGAGGCAGCCGGGCATCTTCCCCTCATCCGGGAGAAGACCGGCCTCGTCCTCGACCCGTACTTCAGCGCCTCGAAGATGCGCTGGTTGCTCGACGGACCCGTCGGTCGAGGCTCCGATGTCCGGCTCGGCACGATCGACAGCTGGCTCGTCCACAAACTCAGTCGCCACTCCACACACGCCACCGATGTGACCAACGCCAGCCGCACGATGCTCTATGACATCGGCTCCGGCGAGTGGTCCGACGAGCTCACCGAGCTGTTCGACGTGCCGCCGAGCGCTCTGGCCGAAGTCGTGCCCAGCTCGGGACGCATCGCCACGGTCGCCGCCGACATGCCCGTAGCCGCCGGAACGCCGATCAGCGGTATCGCAGGCGATCAACAGGCCGCTTTGTTCGGCCAAGCGTGCTTCGAGCCCGGCACGGCGAAGAACACCTACGGGACCGGCTCTTTCCTGCTGTTCAACGTCGGTGCCGAGCGTCCGGCGTCACCCGACGGGTTGCTGACCACGATCGCCTGGCAGCTCGGAGATGGGCCGCTGATCTACGCGCTCGAGGGAGCCGCTTTCGTGACCGGCTCGGCCATCCAGTGGCTGCGCGACGGTCTCGGCATCATCGAAGACGCCGCCGAAGTCGGACCACTCGCCGAATCGGTCAGCGACTCCGGCGGTGTGGTCATCGTGCCTGCGTTCACCGGCCTGGGAAGTCCGTGGTGGGATCCTCATGCCCGCGGCACGATCGTCGGACTGACCCGTGGCACCGGACGCGCCGAGCTGGCCAGAGCGGTAGTCGACTCGATCGCGCACCAGTGTGCAGACATCGCCGACGCAATGGTCTCTGCCACGGGTGCACCGCTGAGGGAGGTCCGCGTCGACGGCGGCGCGAGCGTCATGGATGGGTTGCTCCAGCTCCAGGCAGACCTCTTCGGCTCACCGGTCTTGCGCTCAGAGCACGCGGAATCGACGGCGCTGGGGTCGGCTTTCCTCGCTGGACTCGCCGAAGGGGTTTGGTCGTCGACCGACGAGATCGCGGACCTGTGGCGCTCGACCGGCCGCTTCGAACCACAACGCGATTCCGCCGAGCTGGCTCCCGAGCGGGCGCGCTGGCACGACGCCGTGGACCGCTCTCGCAACTGGGCCGCCGACTGACCGCGGTGCGCCAACGCAGCGGTGTCAGGCACCGAGCTCATAGTGATCTTGGACCAAGTGGGTTGTGAGCTCGGTGCCTGACACCCATGTGGTTTCGAGCTGCGAGACCTAGCTTGGCCCGCGGTCTCGCCGACTTCTCCTAGAGGCGCGTCAGTGCCGCCTTGAGGTGTCGAATCGCCTGGTTGATGCGCTGCTCGTTCTCGATGAGGGCGAACCGCACGTGGCCTTCACCGCCGGGCCCGAATCCGACGCCAGGTGAGGTCGCGACGTTGGCCTCCGAGACGAGCATCGAAGCGAATTGGACCGAACCCATGTCGCGGTAGGGCTCGGGTATCGGCGCCCAAGCGAACATCGTGCCCTGCGGGGGTTCGATCTGCCAGCCGATGCGCTCGAGGCCGTCGCAGAGCGTGTTGCGCCGAGATTCGTAGATCTCGCGGACCAGCTTGGGATGCTCGGGTTCTTCGTTGAGGGTGACGGTCGCAGCGATCTGGATCGGTTGAAAGGTGCCGTAGTCGAGGTAGGACTTGAGCTTGCCGAGCGCAGCGACGACCTCGGCATTTCCGACCATGAAGGCAACTCGCCAGCCGGCCATAGAGAACGTCTTGGTCATGGAGTAGAACTCGACGGCAACTTCGCGTGCTCCCTCGGCCTGGAGGATCGACGGCGGGTCATAGCCGTCGAATCCAAGCTCGGCGTAGGCGAAATCGTGAACGAGAATCACCTCGTGTTCGCGGGCGAAATCGACGACCCGCTGCATGAAGTCGAGGTCGACGCAGGTCGTCGTCGGATTGTGCGGAAACGACAGGACGATCGCTCGCGGTCGGGGCCACGAGTACTCGAAGCGCTCTGCGAGGGAGTCGAAGAAGTCGGCCTCGGTGCTGAGCGGAACCTCGCGGACCTCGGCGCCTGCGAAGAGCGGTGCGTAGAGGTGAATCGGATAGGACGGCGATGGCACCAGGCACGCGTCGCCGGGCTGAAGGAGGGTCCACATCAGGTGGGAGAAGCCCTCCTTGGCGCCGATGGTATTGATGACCTCGCTGTCGGGGTCGAGCGACACGCCGAACCTGCGTTCGTAGAGGTCGACGACGGCCTGGCGCAGCTTCGGGATGCCCCGGCTCGCGGAATAGCGGTGGTTCCTGGGGTTGTGCGCAGCCTCCGCCAGCTTCTTGACGGTCAGGTCGGGCGACGGCAGGTCGGGGTTGCCGAACCCGAGATCGATGACGTCCTCCCCGTTGCGGCGCGCCTCGGTCTTGAGCGTGTCGATGATCGTGAACACGTACGGCGGCAACGAGGTGATGCGGCGGAACTCCACGAGCCCGAGTGTATTCCCGCACCGCTGGCTACATGGTGACGTTTCCGACCTGGAAGCCGCCACCGGGGTCCCGACGATCTTCCACGCCGCCGCAGCCGTAGCCCTATCGCTCGGATTGATTGGCCAGGAGGGCTGCACCGACGACTCCGCCGATCTCGCGATGGTGCGCGATGACGACGGGGACGCGGGGACGGTGGTCGCCGCCGACCAGACGACCATCGATGTGACGTTCGACTGCCGCTGCGAGGGGTTCCCCGATCTCGGACACGCCCCCGCAGAGAACGACGAGAGCCGGATCGAACAGGTACACGAGGTTCACGACCCCGACGGCCACCGCCGCGGCGAACCGGTCGAGCTGGGCGATCGCTTCCCCGTCGCCGTCGACCACCGCAGAATTGAAGTCCGAGTCGCTCATCGCGGCGAACCGCGTGTCGGCGAGCAGTGAGCCCAGAGATGTCCCGCTTCCGAAGTACTCCCAGGGGCCCCGCGCGCCGGTGTGATGGAGCGGCCCGGTCTGGTCGACGACCATGTGTCCCGACTCCCCGGCGAACCCATTGACACCTCTGTAGAGCCGACCGTCGAGGATGAGCCCGGTTCCGATGCCGGTACCAAGTGCAGCTGTCACGAAGTGGTCGACCCCGACGGCGACGCCCGACCGGTACTCGGCCCACGCCGCGGCGTTCGCGTCGTTCTCGACGTGCACCTCGCATCCGCAGCGAGACTCGAGAGCCGACGCGAACTCGAACTCGACGAGCTCGGGAATGTTCGGCGAGTAGCGAACTCGTCCATCGAGTGTGACGAGACCGGCGATGGCAGCCCCCAACCTCTCGACCCGATCATCGGTGTCGCGCTCGAGGTCCTGGACCATCGAAGCGACCAGGTCGGACAGAGCCTCGGGGGCATGCGGATTGCGCTCCTCACGCCAGCTGCCGGCGACGACGGTTCCGTCGTCGCCGACCACGCCTGCGCGGACGTTGGTTCCCCCGATGTCGAATCCGACGATCACGACGCTGAAGCCTACGAGACCCGACGTCGGACAGACTCAGACGCGAGCTCCGACCTCGGCGATTTCCGCACCCACGCGTTCGGCCCAGTAGCGGCTCTCCGCACCGTCGCCGATCAGAACAACTTGGTGGCGTCGACACAATCGCTCGAGTAGCGATGCGCTGACCTCGCCGTCGGTCCCTTCGGAACCAAGAGGATCGACCACGACGACGGCGGTCGGTGGAAGCGCATCGACCGCCGCGGGCCGTGCGACATCGTGGCCATCCTCGATCGTGGCCAGCACCGCCAAGTCCCAGAGCTCGCGGCGCGCCTCCTCCGCGGCGGCGGTCGCTTCGGCCAACCGGCGGCGAGCCTCCGACACCCGCTCACGGCCGTCGCTCTCGTCGTCGACCACCTCGGCGATTCGATGAAGCACCGCCCGATGCCGCCCTACACGCATCTCGGCATCGGCGAGCTCGCGGGCCAGGCGCTCATCGTCATCGCCGCCCCGATCGTCGCCGCGAGCTGTGACCGGCGGCTTCCGCACCGTCGAACGATCGGCCTCGTTCAGCCGACGCCGGGCTCTCCGCAGAGACCGGATCTCGGTCAGCCAGCGATCGGCCGCAGCCATCATGGCGCTGTCGTCCATATCGGAATCGTCCTCGATGACCTTTGCGGCAGCGAGGCGTTGGCGGAGCTTCGTACTCCGATCGGAAGTGCCGTCGTCGCCTTCCGCGACGACGCGCATCGCTCGGAGCGACACACAGAGATCGTCGCTCTGCCCGACAAGAGCAACCGCTCTGCGCTCGGCTTCGGCCAGCTGCTCGAGCAGCTCTCGGCGCGTGCTGTCAGCCATGAACCGTTGGCGGGTCTCCTCGACCGCGGCGGTCAGCGCCTCGACCTCGGACTTCGCCTCGGCGATCGCCTCGGGAGATGCCTCATCGGAGCCGAAGACGGTGGTTCCCATGATGTAGGCCGACCAAGTCGCGAAGCCGAGCCGATCCAACACCGCCTGTTCGTCCTTGGTCGCAGCCTCCAGCTGTTTGAGCGCCTTGCCCGCACGAAATCGCCCGGCGACCCTTTCCTCTGCCTGGAGAACTGCCTCGTGCGCGGCTTCGAGTTGAGCGATGTCGGCCGCCGAGAGCTGTTCGGGAGCCGCAGCCCGCTCGAGATCCTCGAGCCTCTGCCTCGCTGCGGTGAGGACCTCCTCCGCGGCTTCGACGTCGACACCTTCGTCCACGAGCGCCGCATCCCGCGCCTGGATCTGGCGGCTGATCTCCTCGAGCTCATCTGCAAGATCGTTGGCTTCTGGCGACGGGATCCTCGCCTGCTCGGCCCCCTCGTCGAATGCTCGGAGGGCCGCGAGTGCATCGGCGATCGGTGTGACCGTCGTGCGCTCGAACTCTTCGAAGTCCGGTTCGCCGTTTGCGCCGTACGCGTCGAGCGATCCCTCGGCGACAACGTGGTCGACGATGCCGTGGTCACCTTCGATCGCTTCGCGCGCACGACGACGCGCAGCCGCAGAGGCCGGGTCGAGCTGACGCCGCAGAACATCGAGCCGGTGCAACAAGCCCCGCTGCTCGACGATGGCCCGCTTCAGGGCACGACGGATTCGATCGACCTCGACCCGCGCCTCACGCTCGACCTCGGCCGATGCCGCCAAACGATCGGCGACGTCGTTGCGGTCGATCGCGCCATCGGCAGCGCTCAGGACTGCCCCGTCGATGAGGACCGGATGGGGCGAAGTACGGTCGCCCGCGAACACAACGCGGTCGTCGCCGCCGTCGCCGTCGGGTTTGATCTCGACGAGACCGTCCGCGAGCAACCGAGCGAGCATGTCGGCCGAATCGGCTGACACGCCGGTGAGGAGTGTCGCCGAGCCGAGCGGGATCGCGACGGCGTCGCCGGGGAGTCGCATGCTACGAAAGATCATCACAGCAACCATCGGCTGATTTTGACCGCAGCTCAAGCGATGATTTTGGCGAGTTCGGCGAACGCCAAGATCGCCGCTCAGCTGGGTCAGGACACGGTCAGGCCCTCGACCCTGGCCTTCAGCTCGTCGAGCGCTGTGCGGACGATCTTGGCCTCGGCGCGTCGTTTCACGAACCCCGGCAGTGGGACTTGAAGATCGACGCTCAGCCAGTAGTGGACGATCGTGCCGCCGTTCGGGTCGGCGAGGAACTCGTATTCACCATCGAGACGGCGCATGAGGTCGCCGCTGACGAGCCGCCATGACAGTCGCAACGGATTCGAGCCGTAGAGGTAGCGCAGGACGTAGGTGGTGCTACGTCCCATCGCAGCGACGCGATACTCGACGTCACCGCCGCGGCCCTCGTCGTCGGTTGCGATGACCGTCGTCTGTTTCACGTCGGCCGCCCACTCGGGATAACGCTCGAAGTCGAGGACGACGGCGAAACACTCTTCCGGTGTCGCATCGATCAGGATCGAGTTCTTCGTCGATTCGGACATGCTGTTCGTCCTGTGTCTCGTCGTGTCTCGTCGGGACGCCTCTTCCTACCGACACTATCGGTCGTTTCCCCGAGCCGGTAAGCGAGATTTCTGAACCCTGCGGTGCGCTATGCGACACCGCAGGGTTCAGAAAAACTCAGGGATCGTCGGGTCGCGGTGCGAACGTGCCGTAGCGAGCTGCCCAGAGGCCCATCAGACCGAGTCCCAGAACCGGCACGAGCAGTCCGAACGCGACAGCTGTGTAGATCCGGATCGACGAGCTCACCAATCCGATTGCGACCTGGGCGATCAGCGCGAGCCTGAACGACCGCGCTATGTCATCGGGCGCGGTCCCGGCCAGGAAGTAGAGGCCGCCGATGCCGATCAACTCGGCCCTGCTCCGTTGCAGCGCTTGGGCGTATGCCACCAGGAACGCGACACAGCCCGCCGCGAACAGCGCCAGCGCGACGACGACCGAGAACGTTCGGAGCGGGCCCTCGAAGACCGTCCCGACGGTTGCGCTGAGCGCGAACAGCCCGGTCGCGCACCAATCGAGCCGAAGGAGGAAGCGAGGATCGACCTCGCCCTCGACAGCGGCGGTCACAGCGCGAGACCCTGCAGCGCTTCGTCGAGGCGCCCTGCGAGCAAGTCGTAGCTGAACTCGTCGACCGCCCGGCGACGTGCCGCCTCTCCCATCGCCTTGCGCCGGTCGTCGTCGGTGAGCAAGGCCTCCAACGCCGCGGCGACGCCGTGCTCGTCGACCCGCTCGTCCAGGACCAGGCCGGTGACGTCGTTTTCGACCGCTTCGGCTGCGCCGCCCGACCGGCGCGCGATCTGGGCTACGCCGGCGGCGGCCGCTTCGAGGAAGACGATGCCGAAGCCTTCCTGTTCGAGTCCGCCCCATCGCGAGCGGCACAACATGGCGAAGAGGTCTGCGCTGCCATAGAGAGACGGGAGGTCATCGTCGTCGACACGGCCCAGCAGCTTCGCGGGCGCCCCGCCGTGGTCGATGATTCCACTCAGGCGGCGAGTGTCGCGCCCCGATCCCGCTATGGCGGTCTGAACGTTGTCGACCCGGTCAGCGAGGAGCTCGGTCGCCCGGATCAACGTATCCATGCCCTTGCGCGGCACGAGCCGGCTGACACTGAGCACGAGGCGTGCGTCGGGGTCGAGACCAAAGCGGGCGCGAGCCTCGACACGATCGGCAGGAGCGAGTGGCCGAAAGCGCTCGGGGTCGACGCCCGGGGGAACGATGACGACCGGAGGGGGTCGGCCTAGGGACCGCTCGGCTTCGGCCGCCGGGTACCCGCCGGCGGCGATCGAGAGCTCGGCCCCGGCGAGCACGCGGTTGAGAAGCTGCCGCGAACCGGGGAGCCGTCCGGGAACCGTGACCTCGGAACCATGGAGTACAACCGCGTAGGGGCGGTCGAGCTGGGGCCCGATGAGACCGAGAGGGACGGCCGGGTCGAGCACGACGAGGTCGGCATCGACCTCCGCAGCCTTGCGGTTGATCCGCTTGACGAGCCACGGGTATGGCAACAGCACGGGTTCGGGCGAGCGCTCTATGCGGTAGTCCTGGCGTTCGTCGAACTCGGCCGCGCCGGTGTAGGGAGTCGTGTACACGGCGAACGAATCGGCGGGAAGTCGACGCCAGAGCTCCCAGAGGTAGCTCTGAATTCCACCGACCTTTGGTGGGAAGTCGTTGGTTACGAGCAGATGGCGGGTCATGGTTCGGATGCGGTGTGGTTCGGCTCGATTCGTACGGGCACAGGAGCCTCGAGCTCCTCGGCGACGAGCGCAGAACCAGCGCAATCTAGCCCCGCCAGCAGGTCGTCACGCCCGAGCCGACGAACCGCCCAGACGGCGTGCGCGGCAACGATGTCGTCGCGACTGGCCAACGATTCGCGCAGCACCCCCTCGACGGCTGGGTCTTGCGGCGAGGCGACGTTGCCGATGACGACCAGCGCGTTGCGCCGCAGATAGCGGGCTTCGCGTGCGGGTATGTACCAGCGCCCGTAGGTCTCGAGAAGCTCTGCGTCGGTCAGCTCGAGCAGGGCAGCGGCGTCGATGTACGGGTCGGGTGCCGATCGGTCGGTGCTGTCGGCCCGGTTGACAGGACAGGTCGTCTGACACTCGTCGCAGCCGTATATCCGTTCGCCGAGGGCGACGCGGTATTGCCGTGGCAAGGCACCGGTGCGTTGCACGAGCCAGGCGAGACAGCGACCTGCGTCGACGACACCGGGTTCGACGATCGCGTCCGTCGGACAAGCGCCGATGCAGCTCCGACACGGTCCGCACCCGTCCTCGCAGACATCACCCCTCGGGGCGAGCAGCGCGTCGGTCAAGACCGCACCCAGCACGAATCGACTGCCGCGGCCCGGCAGGAGGAGGTTGGCGTTCTTGCCGAACCATCCGAGGCCGGCGCGGTACGCCGCCGCACGATCGACCAAGGCATTGTCGTCGGCTAGCACCCGGGCTCGATGTCCGCACCGGGCCAACGCTGCGGCAATCTCGCCCAAGGCGGCACGAAGCGTGCCGTAGTAGTCGGCGGTGGCATAGTCAGCGACGCGAGCCGGCGCAGAGTTGGTGGGCGATGGCTCAATCGTCCCGACGTGGGAGTAGGCAATTGCGCCGACGACGAGGCGCTCGACCGTGTCCATTGTCCGGGCGGGATCGGTCGACCGTGGCGGATTCCGGAAGGTGAATTGCATCGTGTCGGCGAGGCCGGCCTGTTTGCGCCGCTCGATCTCGACCCTCGTCGCCTCGAACGGCTCGGCAGTGGTGATGCCGACTGCGTCGAGGCCTGCCTCGGCCCCGATCGCCATCACCCGATCGGCGTCGAGTGCCGCGAATTCGGCTGGGTCATCCACGCGGTCAGGATAGGCACCACCCGTGTTGCGCCAGCAGGGCAGTCGAAACTCGAAGCTGGCCGGAGGCCAGCCGCGGACTCGCAGCGGGGGATGTTTCGACGAAGTCGAAACTCCAAGCTGGCCGCAAGCCAGCCGCGAACTCGCAGCGGGGGATGTTTCGACGAAGTCGAAACTCCAAGCTGGCCAGAGGCCAGCCGCGAACTCGCTGCAAGGGATTGTCACAGCCCTTCTTCATGATGCGTCATATGCAACGAAGCTTCGATTCACTGGGAACCGCGCTGTGCGATGTGACGTTCTGCGTCTTAGATCTCGAGACCACGGGTGGCGCACCGAAGACAGATCTCATCACCGAGGTCGGGGCGGTGAAGGTACGAGGCGGCGAGTGTCTCGGTACGTTCCAGACGCTCGTCGACCCGGGTTGTGCGATTCCGCCGAGCATCACGGTCCTGACAGGCATAACCCAGGCGATGACGGCCCGTGCGCCGAGAATCGAGGCTGTTCTGCCTTCCCTCGTCGAGTTCATGAGCGACGCCGTCATCGTGGGGCACAATGTGCGCTTCGACATCGGGTTCATCCAGGCCGCTCTGCGCCGTGACCAGCGGCCGGGACTCACGAACCGCCGGCTCGACACATGCGCTTTGGCTCGCCGGCTTCTCGCCGGTGAGGTGCCAAACCACAAGCTGTCAACTCTGGCGGAGCGCCTGCGGCTCGATCATCGACCAAGCCATCGGGCGCTCGACGATGCGCTGGCCACGACCGACCTTCTCCACATCCTGATCGAGCGCGCGACCGCGCTTGGAGTGACCGGCCTCGATGATCTGCTCGGCTTGCCGACGATCACCCAGAGCCGGCATGCCTCCAAGCTCGCGCTGACCGACGATCTTCCACGAGCACCCGGCGTCTACGTGTTTCGCGACCGGCGCGGTGAACCGCTCTATGTGGGGAAGGCGACCAATCTCCGAAGTCGTGTGCGTTCGTACTTCAACGCGGATCGGCGCCGGAAGGTGCAGCAGTTGCTCGCCGAGGCACACGACATCGATCATCGGGAGTGCGAGTCGACGCTCGAGGCGGCGGTGCGCGAGCTGCGACTGATCCAGTCGCATCAGCCGCGGTTCAACCGGCAGGGCAAGCGAGCGCCGAAGCCGTGCTGGGTGAAGGTCACCAACGAGGCATTTCCGCGGTTGTCCATCGCACGCACGCACAAGGACGACGGAGGCACCTACCTGGGGCCGCTTCGGTCACGCCGTGCCGCTCAGGACATCGTCGACGCGATCCACAGCGTCGTCCCGCTGCGTCGTTGCACCGACAATCCACGCACCGCAACACGTTCCGGTCCGTGCGCCGCCGCCCAGATCGGCACCGCGATGTGTCCGTGCGCCGACGGTTGCGATCCGGCGCGATACGACCAACATGTTGCGGTGGTTCGCCGTGCGATCGAATCCGATCCGAGCGTTCTCGTCGAACGGCTCGAGGCGCGAATGCAACGGTGCGCCGCCGAGGAGCGTTTCGAAGATGCTGCGCGTCTGAGAGATCGCGCTGCGGCGTTGGTTCGCTCGGTCGAGAGGCTGCGTCGCATCGCGGTGCTTCAGCGAGCCGGGTCGATAACTCTGCGCCTCGACGGCGCGCTCGTACACATCGTCGATGGCGTGTTGGCGAGCGATCCGTCGCGGCTGATCGACGACCTGCTGCCGGGTTCGGGTGAACCAGCCGCCGCTGCCGAGGAGAGCCTGTGCGTCGCCGCCGAGCTGGAACGTCGTATCGATGACATTGAGCTGCTCGAGGTGTCCGGTTCGTATGCGAGCCTGCTGCCGCGCTTGCCCGACTTCAGCCCAGCAACCGAATGACCACGCCTTGCGCATTTCGCAAATTTCTGCAGTCGGTCGCGCATGCGCGACACTCCGCAGCCGATTCACCGCCGCAGCTGAATATTCTGCAGTCGGTCGCGCATGCGCGACACTCCGCAGCAATTTCTGCACGGCTGCTAGCGCGAGGTGAAAGCGCGCAGTTCGTCGAGCTTGGCGGCAGCAGATCCGTCATCGAGCGCGATGAGAGCTCTGGCGGTGCCCGCCGATAGATCGTCCGCCAGCCCGGCGACAACCATGCCGGCCCCGGCGTTGGCGGCAACGATCTCGCGGGCAGGGATCGACTCGCCGGCGAAGATTCGCCCGGCGATCTCGGCGTTTGCTGTGGCGTCACCCCCGGCAAGGTCGGCAGGGGCGACGGTAGTCAGTCCGATGTCGGCGGGAGAGACGGTCTCGGTTGCGATAGACCCGCCGTGAAGCCTGCGAATCGTCGTCGGTCCAGTGGTTGTGATCTCGTCGAGTTGATCGTCACCGGTCACAACCATCGCATCGGTCGAGCCGGTCGCCCTCAGAACCTCGATCATGCGATCGGCAAGCGATGCGTCGGCGACGCCGACTACCTGTCGACTCACTCGACCCGGGTGCGACAGCGGTCCGAGAACGTTGAACACCGTCTTCACACCGAGTTCGGCCCGCACTGGACCGACGTGGCGCATCGCCGGGTGAAACGTCCGGGCAAATGCGAACCCAATGCCTGTCTCGCTCACACACTCGGAGACCTCGGCGGGCGCGAGGTCGATTCCGATGCCGAGCGCGTCGAGCAGGTCGAAGCTCCCCGAAGTGGAAGACGCCTTGCGGTTTCCGTGCTTGCAAACGGTCGCACCAGCTGCGGAGGCCACGATCGATGCCAGCGTGGAGACGTTGAGCGCATGTGCCTGGCGACTCGGCGCGCCACCGGCACCGACGATGTCGATCGTCCCGGGCGGCAGCTCGAGCGGTTCGGCGGCCTCGAGCATCGCATTGACCATCCCGATCAGTTCCTCGACGGTCTCGCCCTTCAGTCTGAGACCGACTATGAACGCCGCGATCTGAGCATCGGTAGCCTCGCCTTCAAGAACGCTCCCGAGCACCGCGTGGGTGACCTCTGAGCTGAGGTCCTCCGCTGCGATGAGACGACCGAGGATGGCGGGCCAACCGCCGTGAGCGTCGAGAGTCATGCGCCGCAGCGTACCCCCGCCGTGCCGGCCGTTCTGGCTGCGGAAAATCGCGCATGCGCGACCAACCGCAGAAATTTCGGCAGCAGCAGCGAACCGGCTGTGAGATGTCGCGCATGCGCGACCAACCGCAGAAATTTCGGCAGCAGCGGTGGCTAGCCGCCGGAGCGGAGATCGCCGAGGAGTTCGGCGACGGTGTCTTGCCCGAGACGCGCCGCGTGCGCGTAGTCGGGGTGGGTTACCGCCAGCTGTGCTCCGCCCGATTCGAATGCATCGACCTGTTCGGAGGTGAAGTCGAAATGGATGTAGTGCACCGACGCGGTCGTTTCCTCGCGGGTGAGCTGTTGTGCGTGCGCATCGTCGACACGGCAGGGCACCGCGACACCCGAGTCGAGGCGGAACTCGACCATCGTCTCGATGCCGACGAGCTTTGGGAGCCACTCGCGCAACTGCTCGTCGGTAGTGAGCTCGAGAAACATCGTCGCCGAGAGCGTCCCGGGCTCTGGAATCAGCGGGTTGTAGACGTCGAGTTCCGCCTGAATCCCTTCGTCGGTGAAGATCTTCTCAACCCGCGCCATCTCCTGTATCTGAAACCTGATCGTGTCCGCGTTCTCGAACACAAACGTGACGAAGGGACCCACCGCCACGCGACGGCGCTTCTTGAGCGCCACGACGGAAGTACGGAACTCATCGCGTTCGCGCTCGTAAGCCCGCAGGTCGGCGATGTCTTCGAGGGTGAGACGTGTCATGTAGCTACCCGTCGGCCAGGGCCCGCCGCGGCCCGAATGGACCGCGGCGGCCATGGCTGTGAAGGCGAATTCAGGAAATGCCCTCGAGGCCTTCTCCGAAGCGACCGGCGTGGCTCTTCTCAGCGCGTGCGAGCGTCTCGAGCCACTCTGCGATCTCCTCGAACCCCTCCTCGCGGGCGGTCTTCGAGAAGCCGGGGTACATCTCGGTGTACTCGTACGTCTCGCCGGCGATGGCCGACTTGAGATTGTCGGCTGTCGACCCGACCGGCTCGTCGGTAGCCGGATCGCCGACCTCGGCGAGGAAGTCGAAGTGACCGAACGCGTGACCCGTCTCACCTTCCGCGACCGAACGGAACAGCGCAGCGATGTCGGGGTATCCCTCGACGTCGGCCTTCTGCGCAAAATACAGGTAGCGGCGGTTCGCCTGGCTCTCGCCCGCAAAAGCAGCCTTAAGGTTGTCGTGGGTCTGTGTGCCATTCAGGTCAGGCATGGTCGGCCTCCTCAGCCATGGGTTGTTGTCCGCGACGCCGGCGCGCCGCTTGGGTCGCTGCACTCGCCGCAAGTGCCGTGAAGAACGACCTCGGTGTGTGACACCGAGAACCCCTCCGGCAGTCCATCTGGGATGTGCAACGGCGTGAAGTCGAGGGCGATGTCGACGACCTCGCCACACCCCCCACACATGACGTGGTGGTGCGGCGACACGTTCGTGTCGAACCGGGTGGAGTCACGCCCGACGTTGACGGGGACCAGCTCGCCCATCGACGCGAGATCGTTGAGGGTCTGGTAGACCGTGCGCAGTGACACGTTCGGGAGATCCTCGGTGATCGCGGCGTGGACGGCCTCGGCAGTCGGGTGATCGGCTGACCGGTTGAGGTAGAAAAACACGGCTTTCCGTTGCGGGGTGACCCGCAATCCTTGCGCCCTGAATCGCTCGCTCAACTCCGCAACCGACTTCACGTGCCAGACCCTATCCAGGAGCCTCCCACTTATCAACAACGAATGTTGTCTAGCTGAATCGCGCTTGCGGGGCTTGGTCGAAGCGTAGGATCGTTGCATGCTCGGCTCCCTCGATCGGCACGTCGTTGCCGCCGGAGCGCTGCTGGCTGCAGCCATAGCCGTGCCCGCAGCGCTGATCAGCCGTGGGATCGGCAGCGACGAAGATTCGGCCTGGATGCCGGTCTTCTTCATCGCCATCCTGGTCGGGTTCGCTCTCGGGGGCGCGCTCGCAGCCCGCGCCGCGAGGCATCTGCCGCTCACCCACGCGGCGGCAGCTGCGTTCTCTGCCTTCTTCGTGGTCCAACTCGTCGGCGTCGTTCGGCGACTGATCGCAGGCGACGACATAGCGGTCGCCACGATCGTGTTCGCCGCCTTCCTCGCTCTGTCCTCGGGCCTCCTCGGCGGCCTCATCGCCCTCCGCACCGCCGACCGCCGACCGTAATTTCTGCATATGAACGCGCATACGCGCGCGGCCGCAGAAATTTCGAGGGGTCGAACGCGCAACGCGGTTGGCTGACCACAGAGTCGCTGTCATGATGGCTGTGTGGTGAGTCGGCCGGGTGACCGCGGCGGCGACTTCGGTCGACGTCGAGGAAGGTCGGGGCTCCGCAGGGAACGGTGCCGGCTAACGGCCGGTCGGGGCGACCCGCAGGCAAGTGCAACAGAGAGCAGACCGCCGATGGCCCGGGCAACCGGGAACAGGCAAGGGTGAAAGGGTGCGGTAAGAGCGCACCAGTGACCGTGGCAACACGATCAGCTGGGTAAACCCCACCGGGAGCAAGGCCAAGCGTGAGGACGGGTTTCCCGCCCGTCCCGGGAGACCGGGACACCTCCAGGTAGGCCGCACAGATGGATGGTCACCGAACCGGACCTCCGCAAGGAGCCGGGGAACAGAACCCCGCCTACAGGCCGACTCACCACCCTCATCCGAGCTGGGCGAGCTCCCGTTCGAGCTGATCGAGGCCCAGGTGACCTAGATCGAGCGCGGCGCCGTGAAACGCCTTGAGATCAAAGTCCTGACCCATCCTCCGCTCGACTTCTGCACGGCCATCGAGCCAGACCCTCTCCCCCACCTTGTAGCTGATGGCCTGTCCGGCCAGGCCGAGGTAGCGATCGACCTCGCTGGCCATGAAGTCTGCCGGAAACCGTGACCGCTCGTTCGCGAACTGCTGGCCGAGCTCCGCGTTCCACGTGAGCCCGGGTGCGAAATCGCTGTCGGCGGGAATCGACAACTCGAGATGCATGCCGATGTCGACGATGACGCGCAACGCTCGCAACACCTGTGCGCGCAGATAGCCGAGCCGATACACCGGATCGTCCAGGTAGCCGAGCTCGTCCATCAACCGCTCGGAGTACAGCGCCCAACCCTCGCCATGGCCGGGAACGAAAGACAGCCTTTGGAATCGCGTGAGCCGGTCGCCGAGATAGGTCACCTGCCCGACCTGGAGATGATGACCAGGGACACCCTCGTGGTAGCAGATCGACACCTCGCCCCACAAGGGGAACTGGGAACGCCCCTGGGTTGGATACCAAGTCCGGCCCGGCCGTGTGAAGTCCTCGGATGGCCCCGTGTAGTACATGGCCGCCGCGCCGCCCGGCGGGGCGATCATCGCCTCGACGGTCCTGACCGGATCTGGGATGTCGAAGTGGGTGCCGTCGAGCTCGGCGATGGTCGAGTCCATCAGTTCCTGCAGCCACCGACGAAGATCCTCCTCGCCTTCGATGCAGTGGTCGTCGGAGGATTCGAGGAGCTCGATCACCTCAGCAATCGAAGCGCCGGCTTCGATTCGCTCTGCGGTTTCGGCCATGTCCGCTTCGATCCGACGGAACTCTTCCCATCCCCACTCATACGTTTCGAGCGGGTCGACCGTCGTGCCGAGGTACGCCTGGGCCAGCGCCGCGTACCGGTCTGCGCCCACCGCGTCGACGATCGGAGCATCGTCGAGGTAGTAGCTGTCGATGTAGTCTGCCAGCCGGCCGTACGCTGCGGCTGCTGCCGAAGCAGCCGACGTGAGCTCCGCCGAAAGCGGGGCCGGCACGTCGGCACCAGACACAAGAGCGGTGAAGAAGTCGGTTTCCCCTGCCCCTCCCGACCAGACGCGGCACTGCTCCACACACACGAGCGCCTGTCGGCGAGGCGACATCGTCCCCTGGCTACGGCCAACCTCGAGCAGGGCCTTCAGACCCTCGACGGCCGCAGGCACAGCGGCGAGCCGGGCGGCGATGACCTCCCAGTCTTCAGCGTTGTCCTTTGGCAGCAGATCGAACACTTGACGCAATCGCTGAACGGGCGACCCGAGCGTGCCGAGCGCACGAAGGTCCTCACCTCGATCCGACAGCTCCAGCGAGGTGGCGATCCGCTCACGGTGGAAATCGATCGCAATCGCGTCGTCTCGATTCGCCGCCTCGAGTTGGTCGACCTCCCACAGGGTGTGTCGCAGGTGCGCGAGCCGCTCCTCGCGCTGGTCCGGCGAGTGAACCGTCGCACGGTGCTCGTGTCCAGTGACCCCGGTGAAGGTCGCCCAGTCGGGGTCGAGCTCGGCGCGTCGTTCGACGAACGACTGCGAGACTGCCCGGATGCTCTGGTCGGCGGCCATCGGGCCGACACTAACCGGGCTCGACCGGCGGAAGTCTTGTTCCCTGCCGTGAACATATAGGGATGATCGACCCGTTTGCGTAGTCCGAAAGGCCCGAAACGCCCGCATCCGACTAAACCGAATCGGCCGATTCGCCGAACGATTCCACATGGCTTCGCGCGTCGAGACGAACCGTAACCCCAAGCACCGAGACGAGGTGGTGGTGCCGTCCATCATCCGGAACGGCGCGCACGGAGCGCTGTTGCGCGACCAGCCTGTTCAGGTCGAGGTGAGCGACGGCCAAGTCAAGGTCAAACGGGTAGATCTCAGCCCACGTGCCGGCGAAGCGCCCAACGCCTGACGCCCGCGGTCACCGCGCCAGAGTCAAACGTCCGTTTTCGATCAAACTCCGGCGAGCGCCCGGGTCGGCGAGATCAGCCGTCCGCCAGATCCAGACAGCGACGACGACACCGATCATCTCGAGGACGACGCTGAGCCACAGCGGGTCGAGCTCGGGCACGGTCGCTTCGCCGAGACCGCCGGCCAACGGCCACCAGAACACCCCGGGGTTCGCCCAGGTGCGGTCAAGCACGAGATGCATGAACATGCCGATCGGAAGACCGATCCATTTGCGTTGCACGAGTCGCCGGTTCCGTGCCAACAGGGCCACCGCCGCGAACGCCACGAGTGGAGCAGCGAGCGAATGCAACACGTACGCGTTGCCGGTTGGCACCTCGATAAGCGGCAACACGGCGCCCGCAGCGACGAAGCGATAGTCGACCGCTGCGCTCTCGAACACGACGGCGACGATCAGCACCGCTACGGCGATGAAGTAGACGAACATCGTCGCCTCAGCGACAGACCAGCCGATTGCACTCCGAGCACGTGTCGACCGTGCCCTCCGCGAGACGCCGAACACGATCGGCCTCGACCGCTGGCATCGACAACGGGCAGCCCGAGCAGTTCTTGCCGTCGAACCCGACCACGGCGCGTGCACCCAGGCCGGGCCTGATTCGCCGGTACGTGTCGATGAAATCCGCGTCGACCGTCGCGACGAGAGCGTCGCGCTCGGTCTCGCGCTGCGTTATCTCCTGCTCGTGCACAGCCTGAGAATCCGCAGCCGCCTTCTCGAGCGCTTCGATGCGGCCGTCGAGGGCCGTGATTTCCAGCGCGACCCTGGCGACGACCGACTCGTGGGGTTCGAGGCTCTCGAGAAGAGCGAGCTCCTCGTCCTCGAGGTCGCTGATCTTTGCCGCGAGCGAGTCGATCTCGACCTGCATCGCCTGCGCCTGCTTGGGCGAGGTCAGCCCGGCGAGCTGCTGTGTTGCCTCGTCGCGACGCTGATCGAGCACACTGAGCTCACCCTCGAGGCGTCGGCTGGTCTTGTCGCCGTCGACGAGCAATGCCTGTGCCGCGTCTCGTTCGGCCTCCAACCGCGTCCGCTCTACAAGAAGTTCGGTGATCTCGGCGCGCTCGGGGAGAACGTCGATCGCGTGGCGGTGTGAGTCGATCTCGTTGTCGAGACGCTGGATCTCGAGGAGTGGATGCTCGCTCATGGAGGCGGCGGCTGAGCCTGGGTGGTAGTCGTCGCAGGCGGCTGAGAGGTCGTCGTCGCAGGGGGTTGTGAAGTAGTGGTCGCAGGCGGCTGGGAAGTGGTCGTCGCAGGCGGCTGAGAAGTGGTCGTCGCGGGGGGCTTCGGGCGCGGCTTGTTCGTGTTCGGAGGCTGGGTCTTCGGGGTGCTCGGCGGCGGTGGCTCGGTCGTGTCGGTCTTCGGTACGCAGCGGTCGGGGTTGCCATCCCCGTCGTCATCCACGGGTGTCTGCGACGACGGACACCAGCCGTTGTACGGCCTCTCCTTGCAGCTGTCGGTCACGCCGTCACCGTCCTCGTCGACCTCGTAGATAGACGAGCCGCACGGGCTGTAGGAGACCTTCTCCTTCTTTTCCTTCTCACCCGGCATGAGCAGCTTTGTTCCCGACCTTGTCGAATCCGGATCCTCGAACTCGACGACCGGCAACGCGCCGAGAAAGTGGTACGCCTCCATGAACTGGCGCCATATCTGCGCCGGATACGACCCACCGGTCACCGTCGATCGATTGCCGACGCCACGCATCGGAATACGCGCATCGGGGTTGCCCATCCAGACCGCTGTCGCCAAGTGCGGCGTATAGCCGACGAACCATGCATCGCCGAAGTCCTGTGCGGTTCCGGTCTTGCCGGCTGCAGGCTGCTGGCTCAGGCGGGCCGCTGTCCCGGTTCCGCTGCGCACGTTGTCCTCGAGCACACTCGTCGTGAGCCGAGCCGACTGAACCGAGATGGCCCGCGACCCGAGATCCTCGTGCTCCCAGATCACATCGCCGCCCGCGGTCTCGATGCGCTCGACGTAGTGCGGCTCGTGGCGCACACCGTCGTTGGCGAGCGTGGCGTAGGAGTTCGCCATGTCGAGCGGCGTGATGTCGGCCGGGCCCAACGGAAGCGACAGCACCTTGGGCAGCTCGCTGTTGACGCCGAGCGCGTGTGCCGTGTCGATGACCGTCCCGAGCCCCACGATCTGACCCAAACGAAGGTAGGCGCAGTTCGACGACTTCAACGTCTGCGACCGGATTGTCGTGGTTCCGCCTCTGCTGTTGTCGAAGTTCTCGGCCTCGTAGTCCTCGGCGTTGGGAATCTCGAACGTGCACTTGCCAGAACCGTCGACCGTGTCGTTCGGAACGTAACCCTGTTCCATCGCAGCGGCTAGAACGAAGGTCTTGAACGACGACCCGGTCGGCCGCCCCTTCTGGGTTGCGAGGTTGTACTTGCTGTATTCCTCGAAGCCGGGGCCGCCGACGAGCGCGCGCACCGCGCCGGTGCCGGGCTCGACCCCGGCAAGCGCAGCGGTGAAGTTACGGAAGTCGAAGGGCACGATCTCGGCCACGGCCTTCTCGGCCTCGGCCTGCGCCTCGGGGTCGAGTGTCGTGTAGACGCGCAGACCGCCGGAGAAGACGGCTTCGATGCGATCTTGTCGTGTTTCGCCCAGGTCGTGGCCGCCGTCGAGCAACGCCTGCTTCACCTCTTCGAGGAAGTAGTCCTCCTCGAGTCCGTCGATGGTGAACAGGCGGTTGCGCTCGCGGGGCACGGGCACCGAGCGAAGATCCTGCAGCTCGTCTTCGGTGATGTGCCCGTCGGCTTCGAGCCGTTCGAGCGCCCGGTTTCTTCGGTCGGTCGCTTCTTCGGGATGCAGGGTCGGGTCACCGCCGACTGGCTTGGAGATGAGCGAGGCGAGCATTGCGCTCTGCGCCCAGTCGAGCTCGGATGCGTCGATGCCGTAGTAGAGCTCGGCGGCCGCCTTGATTCCGTACGCCCCACCACCGAAGTACACGGTGTTGAGGTAGCGGATGAGGATCTCGTCCTTCTCCATGTCGTCTTCGAGACGCATGGCCATGATCGCCTCGGGGATCTTGCGATCGACCAGGTCGCGGTCGTCGCCGAGTACGCAGTTCTTGATGAGCTGCTGGGTGATGGTCGACCCGCCCTGTTCGACACCACCGACGTTGACGTTGCGGATGAAAGCGCGCCCTAGTGCCCGAGCGTTGATTCCGCTGTGCTCGTAGAAGTTGGCATCCTCGACGGCGAGTACGGTCTGGACGGCCTCTTCGGAGACCTCGTCTAGCGACTCGATGAGCACCCGGTTCTCGTCGCCGGCGAGTTCGCCGAGCAGGTTGCCGTTTCGGTCATAGACCGCCGACCGCTGAGCCAACTGGCAAAGGCTGAAGTCGAGGTGCGTCGACTCGTTCGCCTGCACGAGATCGACCGCGCGCGGCGACAACGCCGCCACCGACATGGCCAGAAGGCAGGCGGCGGTGACGATCACGATGACGAAACGCAAGAGCCGAAAGCCCCAGGAAAACACGGCGTTCACAGACCACAAACGGTAGCGCGCCCATTGCCGCCTCCGGTGTCGGCCGCACCCGGCGCGCGGGATGTTTCGACGGAGTCGAAACTCCAAGCTGCCCGAAGGGCAGCGGCCTTCTGCGTATGAGCGACCGTAGGTCGCGAAATAGCAACTACTAGTAGGCCCCGCCGAGCTTGTTGTGGTCCCAGGAGATGATCTTGCTCATCGGAACGACGACGGCGGTCCGCTTGAGCGCCATGTGCTCGGCGGCCGCCGACAGCATCTCGCGGTCAACGCCGGGGGTGTTGCGGGCCATGACCTCGAGCGCGAGGCCATGAACCTCGTCGGGCTCGGTCACCAGCTCGCACTCCGCCTTCACCATGACACCTCGAAGCTGCTCGTACTCGGTGCCGTCCTCCCACAGCAGCGTGATACGCCGGTCGCGTTCGAGGTTCTTGATCTTCTGAGATTTCGTGTAGGTCTCGAACACGACCTTGCCTTCGACGATCGCGAACCAAAGCGTCGAGAGGTGGACCGATCCGTCCCTTTCGATCGTGCCGACCTGCAGGCTCTTCTGCTCTTCGATGAAGGCCCACATCTCGTCTTCGTTCATGCGGATTCGTTCGCGTCGATTGCTCATGGCGTCGCCTCTCGTGTCGTGGGCCGACCATACCGCTCAGCAATAGCGCAGCTTCAACCTTCGATAACCTCGGCGAGCTCGACGGATCGACCTTCGTCGATCGAACGGTGCGCTGCGACACCGATTGCGACCGACCACAGACCGTCCTCTACCGTCACGGCCGGCGGAGCTTCGGACCGAACCGCGTCGAGGAACGCAACGTGTTCGAGGTAGGAAGCGCCATGGTGATAGCCCTCGTGCCCAACATCGTCTGCCTGCACCGGGATGTCGCGGACGTTGCCCACGAAGTGCTCGCCTCGTCGCCCGATGCGTATCACGCTCTGAGGTAGAAGCGCTTCGATCTTTCCCTGGTCGCCGACGGCGACGACCTCCTCGGAGTGCTTGGTCGCTTCTGCGAACATGCAGAGGTCGAGCATCGCCCGTTCACCGCCGGGGTATTCAACGATGACGTATGCGTTGTCCAATATGTCGGCGCGCTCACCGCCGTAGCGCTCGTCGAGATGGTTGACGTCCTGGCCACCCGATGCCATGACCGAGACGGGTCGGTCTCCGACGATGAGGTTCATCAGGTCGAAGAAATGGCAGCACTTCTCGACGAGCGTTCCACCCGTGTTGCGATTCAGGCGGTTCCAATCGTCGACCTTGGGGAGGAACGGAAAGCGGTGCTCCCGGATCGCAAGCATGTGGAGGCGACCGATCATGCCGCCACCGACCTCGTCGATCAGCCGAGCGACCGGAGGCATGTAGCGGTACTCGAGTCCTACCCAGGTGACTGCGTCGCGCCCCTCTGCCAGATCGACCACCCGTCGACAGTCGGCGACGGTCGTGCACAACGGCTTCTCGACAAGCACGTGCACGTCCGTACAAAGGGCATCTTCGAGCACGTCGATGTGGGTGTGGTTCGGGGTAGCGATCACGAGGGCATCGCACACCTCCGCCTCGAGCAGGTCGCGATGGTCGACGAACTCCTCGACCTCGTCGCCGACGGCTTGACGTGCGGCTTCGAGAGATGCGTCATTTGGGTCACAGATCGCGCTCACCTCGGTGCCGTCGATCACTGCGAGGTTCTCGATGTGTTCGACCCCCATCAGCCCGGTGCCGACTACTCCATACCGGAACGGGGCCCCCATCGTTTCCTCCCCCCTGGTTCGACGTCGCCGGTATTGTACGTCGATGCCCGAATCGCTGATCGACCCGTCGCCTCGGTTCATCGGCGCCGACCTGGACGAGGTCGGACCGATGGCGTTCGGCTGCTGGCGCTTCGTCGATCCCGACGTCGCCCGCTCGCGCGCGCTCATCGAGGCTGCCCTCGAACGAGGTATGAACCTCATCGACACCGCCGATGTATACGGGTTCGATTGGGGCGGAACCGGGTTCGGCATGGCCGAAGAGATCCTCGGCTCGGTGCTCGCGGCCGACCCGTCCTTGCGTGATCGCATGGTCCTCGCGACGAAGGGCGGTATCGATCCCGGGGTGCCCTACGACCAGAGCGCCGAGTATCTCCGAGGGGCTGTCGAAGGGTCGCTGCAACGACTCGGCGTCGACGTCATCGACCTGTATCAGATCCATCGGCCCGACCTGTTCACACATCCGGCAGCGTTGGCGGTGACGCTCACACGGTTGGTCGACGAGGGCAAAATCCGCGCGGTCGGCGTGTCGAACATGACTATCCACCAGATCGATGCGCTTGCCGAGCATCTTCCGTTCCCGATCGTGAGCAATCAACCGGAGTTCTCCGCAGCGCGTCTCGAACCGGTGCGCGACGGCACACTCGACCAGTGCATGCGACACGACATGGTGCCGCTTGCTTGGAGTCCGCTCGCGGGCGGATCCCTGGCCACCGGCGACGGAGTCGATCCCGATCTGCTCGCTGTGCTCGACCGTTTGGCCGAGCGCGAGAACGTCGACCGGGCAACCGTCGCCTTCGGGTTCGTGCTGGCGCACCCGGCGCGACCGGTCTGCATCCTCGGCACACAGAAGGTCGAACGTCTCGACACGGCGACCGCTGCCCTCGGCATCACCTTGGACCGCAACGATGTCTACGACATCGTCGAAGCCTCCGACGGCAAACCGCTGCCGTGATCGGCCGAACACCGCAATGATCGAGGTCTCTTGGTTCGGCGCGCTGTGCGATGACGACTACGAGTTCCTCGGCGTACCCGACCCCGCGCTGCGGTCGTCGTGGGAACACTGCGCCGACATCGCCATCGCTGCCGATCGGCTCGGCTTCGACAACCTGCTGTTGCCGTCGGGCTACGACCTCGGCATCGACAACCTCACGTTCGCCGCAGCTGTCGCCACGCGCACCGAGGCGATCCGCCTGTTGTTGGCGATACGCATGGGCGAGACGGTGCCAGCACAGACCGCGCGGCAGGTCGCCTCGCTGCAACAGATCGCCGGGGGACGTCTGACCGTCAACATCATCAGCTCGGACCTGCCTGGCGAGGCACTCGACTCCGAAGCGCGCTATCGACGTTCGGTCGAGCACATGTACGTTCTGCGCGAGCTCCTCGAAGGACGACCGGTCGACTTTTCGGGTGAGTTCGTCGAGCTGGCCATCGACCCGCCGAGCATCGTCGATCGGATCTCCGAGCGGTCTCCGATCTGCCCTGCCTTCTACTTCGGCGGGCTGTCCGATGCAGCCCGCGATTGTGCAGCGAGCGCAGCCGACGTGTTCCTCACGTGGCCAGATGTCAGCGCTCGGGTCGCGGAGACGATGGCCGACGTCGATGCCAGGGCCGAGCGTCAGGGCCGAGCGATGCTGCACGGCTGGCGGTCGCACGTGATCGTGCGCGAGACCGAACACGAAGCACGCGCCGCGGCGCGACATCTCGTCTCACTGCTCGACGATGCCGAAGGCGATTCGATTCGAGGCCGCTCGCTCGATGCAACGAGCGTCGGCGTCGCGCGCCAGGCGGCGCTTCGCGACGAGGCAGACGAGGACGGGTACGTGGAACGCCACCTCTGGACCGGGGTCGGCCGCGCCCGATCCGGTGCCGGGGCAGCGATCGTGGGCGACCCCGATCAGGTGCGCGCCAAAATCCTCGAGCTCGCCGAGCTGGGTATCTCGGCGTTCATCCTTTCGGGCTACCCGCACATCAACGAGTGCAACCGCTTCGCGCAGTACGTCCTCGCCGATCTCGACCACGGCCCGCTCGAGGTCACCCCCTCACCCATCGCGCGCCCGCCCGTCTGAGGATTTCTGAACCCTCCGGTGCGGTATATGACACCGCACGGTTCAGAAATCCCAAAAACCGATGGGTCAGAGGGCGTCGGAGTCCATGTCGGCGGACATGTCCTCGACGAAATCATCGGGGACCTCGTCGAGCGGCTCGGCGATTTCGGCGACGGTCGGGCCGTGCTTCTTCGCGAGCGGTGCGAGCGCTTTCATGTCGAAGTCGTACATCTTGGCGGCGTTTCCACCCAGCAGATCCTGGAGCGTGTCCGGGTCGACGTCGTGGAACCGGTTGCGCAGATGCTCCCTGGTGTAGGGGTGCGTGCCCTCGTCGTGGGGGTAGTCACTTCCCCACATGAACCGGTCGAGACCAATCTCTTCCCGGGTGAGAGCGTCGGCTCGACGAGGCTGTGACACTCCCATCCAGCAGTTCTGTTTGAAATACTCGGTCGCCGATCGTTTGACGACATGCTCATCGCCATAGCGAATCTCGCCGGTCGCGCCTGTCTTCGCGATGCGTCCCAGGGTCTCGTCGAGCTGAGCGAGCAGCGGAGGAACCCAAGCACACCCGGTCTCGGTCATGATGAACTTCAGCTTCGGGAAGCGCTCGAAGACACCCGAGCATATGAACTGCACCAGTGGCCGCTGCGAATAGAACAGCACCTCGTTGATGTAGAGCAAC
The DNA here is from genome assembly GCA_965216815.1 of Acidimicrobiales bacterium. Classification (GTDB taxonomy): domain Bacteria; phylum Actinomycetota; class Acidimicrobiia; order Acidimicrobiales; family SHLQ01; genus JADFOM01. Next base: position 3,555,970 of record OZ244202.1, read on the forward strand.
ATCGACGTGTCATAGTTCCCGTAATCCGGGTTGCCGCTCCCGCCGTGCACGTTGACCGGCATCTCGAGATCTTCGAGGAGCTCCCAGAGCGGGTCGTAGTAGGGGTCATAGAGCGGTCGAACCCAGTCACATCCGGGCGGCACGATCGGCAACATGATTCCGCCACGCAGACCATTCTCCTTGATCCACTTCACGTCCTCGATGGCATCGTCGAGGTCGTTGACGAAGATCTGGCCAACCCCGGCCCTGCGTTCGGGGAACTCGTTGCACCAGTCGAGCAACCAACGATTGTGGGCCCGCACTCCGGCGAGACGATGCTCGTACTCATCGGGCTTGGCCGGCTTTGCGAACAACACGAAGCTCGGAAAGAACGGCGGCACCGTGTTCGGAAACACCACCTCGGCGACTACACCGTCCTCCTCCTGCTGGCTGTTTCTGTATTCGTTGTCCCAGTTGCGGAGCCGGCGCTTGTCTCCGAGGTCCCGGTACGGATTGCGGTACTCGCCTCTCCACGCGTCGAAGTCGTCGAGGTACTTCTCCTCGAGGTACTCGCGATACGCCTTGTGGCTCCCACCTGCGTGGCAGTCGGCGGAAATGATCGTGTAGTGGTCGTCGGCCTGAAGCGGCATGCGGGCTCCTCGGTTGAGTCGATCGAAGCGATCGTAACCCCGATGACGTGCGCGTCAGAAATGTCAAAGGTCCCTTCGGCGCTCACAGCAGGCCATCGAGCGCCGATGGGAATGCCGTGGACCCATCCGCCGTACAGAGGGAGGTGCTGACATGAGTGCTCGCAAGTCCATCATCGCCGTCGTTCTTCTTACGACCGCAGTTCTTGCAGCCGTCGGCCTGCGTCGACGCTGAAACGAAGGCAATCACGTCGGACGCCTCGACTCATGGTCGGGGCGTCCTGCGCGTCACGCTAGGTTCAACCGATCGACACACCGGACCGCACGATGATCCCCGGCCGCATCGGCGTCGCCATGCGCTCGATCGACGGCACCCCCACCGGAACCCTCGAGCCCTACCCCGAGATCTGCTTCAGAGGTGCCCCCTACGCAGCCGTTTACGCGTTCATGGTCGACTCGATCGGCGGCTGGGTGGCCGATCGCGAGTCGGTCGACGACTGGGTCACCACCAGCGACCTGAGCGTACGCATGCCTACCCACCGCACCGCCGACGAGATCCGAGCACAGGCCTCGCCGCTGCGCACAGGTCGGCGCATCATCTCCTCTCAGGTCGAGATCACCGACGAGACCCGTTCGAGCATCGCGCACGGGTACACCGCTTTCGCCCGCGTGCCCCGCCGTCCCGGCGATGGACCGCGGATCCGAATCGACGAGCTCGACGGCCGCAACCAGGCGTTGGCCCCACCGCTACTCACCGAGCCCTTGCATCGAGCTGCCGGAATCGAGGTGCTCGATGCCGCCACGGGCGCCACTTCGACCGAGCTCACCGACGCGCTCGTCAATCCCATGAATGCGCTTCAGGGCGCGATGACCGCGCTCGTGGCCGAAATGTCGTCGATAGCCATGCTCGACCACGTGGGCGAACGCGAGCACATCGTTACCGGAGTCGACGTTCGCTACCTCGCAATGGGAAACGTCGGCCCGATAACTACCACCGCCGCCCCCATCGGACCCATCGATGGCGGCCAGGCTCGAGTCGAGGTGCGCGATCAAGGCCACGAGAACCGCCTCATCGCCGCCGTGCTGGTCTCGGCGACCGCCGTGTCTTAACCGCCAGCGTCACCCATCGCGAAACCTGGTCTGACACCGGGGTCGCGTTAGCTGCCAGCGGGCCGTCGTGCGACGAACACCCGGGTCGGGCCGAGGTCTTTCAGACGTACCCGGCCTAGCGAGCGCCACGCGAATGAGTCGTCGTCGATGGCGGTGCGCACCTCGTTCGACGTGAGCACCGTTCCGGGCCTGGCGAAGTTCGTGAGCCGGCTCGCACGGTTGACCGCGTCACCGAAGTAGTCGCCCCTGCGAAGGACGAGATCGCCGGCTGCAATGCCGATTCGCAGGTCAGGCAACAGCTCGTTCTCCCTGGCGATCTCGGTGAGCCGCAGACCGAGATCTACTGCGGTCGCAGGACTCTCGGCGACGAACATCACCTCGTCGCCTATCGTCTTGACCACCCTTCCGCCGTGCTGTGCAACGGTGTCGATCGTCTCGGACTCGAACAGATCGACCAGAGCGGTCAGCTCTTCGGCTGATAGCCGCTGCGACAACCTGGTGAACCCGGCGAGATCGGCGAACCCGACGACCGTCGGCACCGCATTGTCAGCTCCGACGGAACTGTCGAGCCTCCGCTCGAGGACCGCCATGAGCTGGCGGCGAAACAGATGATCGATCACTCCGAGCAGCGCGTCGACGTCGAGGTTCTCATGAGAGATGCGGGCGACGTCGATCGGTGACGCAGCAGCGCTTTCCGCCAGACGAATGCCTTCGATCAACCGGTCGCTCATCGTTTCGGCAACCCGGCTCAACGACGCGGACATGACCCGGGTCTGATGTAACAGCAGCGGCAGCTCCTCGGGTAGCTCGAAGAACAACTTGGCCGACTCGAGCGCAGCCAGATCGAGCTCGCCGTAGCCCGCGTCCTCGTTGTCGAGCACGGGAAAGCCGAGCGATCGCCACAACGCCTCCGTCGTCGGTCGGTCGATCCCCGACCGTTCGACGATTTCTTCGACCGTGAACACACCGGGGTTGCTGCCGAGCACCTTGCACTCGAGTGTGAGGCGCACGATCGAGCCGTCGGCTTTCGCCTCTTCGATCTCGGCTTCGGTAAACCCGTGCGATCGCAGGTAGTCGAACAGATCGGCGTCCATCGCCTCCATCCTCGGCGAAATTGCTGTGAGTTGACCACAATCCTTGTGGTCAACTCACAGCAATTTCGGGAAAGATGGGTCGATGGACGAGCAGCGGCCCATCATCTACCGAGCGATCACCTGCAATTTCTGTCATCGAAGCGAGATCGCTCTGAGCGCCAAGGGTGTAGAGTTCGACACCGTTGACATCGACCTCGTCGACCGCCCGGACTGGTTCGTCACCAAGGCGTCCGGCGGCCCGGTTCCGCTGATGGAGTTCGAGGGTCGAGAGATCCATCCGTCGACGGTCATCAACGAATTCGTGGAGGACCGCTGGCCCAGCCCTGCGCTGTTTCCGAGCGACCCTTTCGTACGAGCGGAAGCCCGAACCTGGATCGAGTGGTGGAACGAAGCGCCCTGCCCGGCCTACGAGCGGCGACTCATGAACGTGCGCCCCGATCGCGACGAGCGGCTCACCGAAGCGTTGATGGGCCACCTCGCCGACATGGAAAGAAGGCTGGCCGACCGCGACTACGACGGAGCCTATTGGGCCGGGCCGGCGCTCGGCGTAGTCGACGCGACGGCGGCGCCGATGTGGGTCCGATTCGCGGGTCTCCGGCACTTCTACGGCATCGATGTGCCGGCCGAGCTCGGCCGCGTCCGCGCGTGGCGCGACACTCTGCTGGCCGACCCGCACGTTCAGGCCACCAGCCCCGACGAGGCCGAGCTGCTCGCGACCTACGAGAGCTACCTGGTCGTACTCGGACGTGCCGCCGAGGCGGGCATCGAAGTGCCTGTCGCGAGGGGTGACTGAGCTATGTCGACCCGTGCAATACTCGCAGCATGAGCGACGTCGAGCAGGAACGACTTCACCGCAAGCAACGCCTGGCCGCCGGGCTGCGCATCATGGGCAGGCTTCGTCTGGCCGAGGGCGTCGCCGGGCATGTCACCGCCCGCGACCCCGAGTTGACCGACCACTTCTGGGTGAACCCGTTCGGGCTCAACTTCAAGCACATGACGGTCAGCGACCTGATTCTCGTCAACCACCAGGGCGAGGTCGTCGAGGGCGACCGGCCGGTCAACCAGGCCGCCTTCGCGATCCACTCCCAGCTACATCGCGCCCGACCCGACGTAGTGGCCGCGGCACATTCCCATTCGATGTACGGCAAGACCTTCTCGGCTCTGGGCGTTCCGATCAAGATGATCACGCAGGATTCGACGATGTTCTACGACGACGTTGCGTTGTGCAGCGCCGGCAGCGGCGCCGTCGTGTTGGATCTCGAGATCGGCCGCCAGATGGCCGAAGCGCTCGGTGAGCGAAAGGCGTTGATCCACCAAAACCACGGTCTCATCACCTGCGGCGGAAGCGTCGACGCCGCGGTGTGGTGGTTCGTCGCGCTCGAGCGTTGTTGCCAGAGCCAGCTCCTGGCCGAAGCCGCTGGCACGCCAATCGAGATTCCCGACGAGCTGTGCAAGGCGGGCTACGAGCAGCAGGGGTCTGACTCCGCCGGCTGGTTTCAGTTTCAACCCTGGTGGGACGAGTTGATGCGCGAGGAGCCCGAGTTCTTGGCGTGACTCACTCGGCGGGCAGAGTGGCGCGGTTTCCGAGCTCGTTGTCGATCATCAAGAGGCCATAGCCGTCGCCGCTGACCAGCCGTAGTTTGGCGATGATCTCGCTCACCGTCGCCTCTTCTTCGACCTGTTCGTTCACGAACCACTGGAGCAGGTTGTAGGAGGCGTGATCCTTCTCGCCGAGCGCCTGGTCGCTCAGCTCGTTGAGTCTCGACGTCATCTCCTGCTCGTGGGCTAGGGATGCCTCGAAGACATCGAGGAGCGACCCGAAGTCGGCCGGTGGCTGGTCGATGGATGCCAGCTCGACCTTGACGCCCTGTTCGATGAGATAGCGGTAGATCCTCGTCGCGTGCTGGTGTTCCTCTTCGTATTGCACCTCGAGCCATCTCGCCGCGCCGCTGAAGTCCGAGTAACTGCAGTAAGCCGACATCGCCAGATACAGGTATGCCGAGGAGAACTCGTGCGTGAGCTGCGCGAGGAGCGCGCGCTGCATCGGTTCGGAGATCATCCCCGTACCTTTGCACGTCAGCGCTACGAATGCAGGCCTCGGCAGGCATGCGGCTGAGCCGATTTCGCCCACCGCGGCCGCGAACCAGCAGGTGTCAGGCACCGAGCTCAAAGCGCACTTGGACCCAGCTCACTCGGAACTCGGTGCCTGACACCGACCGTGTCGCGCGTGTAGACAGCGACGTTTCGAGCGAGGCTCGAAACTCGCAAGCCGGGACGTTTCGCCGTAGGCGAAACTCCAAGCTCCTCGGGTGACCCCCTGGGGTCACCCGAGGAGCCGTGGACCTAACCGAACAGCTTTCACATTCAGCGGACGTGTAGGCAGCGACGTTTCGAGCGAAGCTCGAAACTCGGCTAGTGAGCGAAGCGAACGACGTGGACCTAGATCGACAGTTCTTGAACCACCTAAGGCTGCTGAGCACCTTCGTGGATGGTGGGTGAGCCCGTGCCCTCGGAGACGGATATGACTGGGGAGGTCTAGTTGGTGCTAGTCGCCCCCGGCAGCTTGCTCAGCCTCGATCTCGGCTTCGATCTCTTTGACCAGGTCCTGCATCTCCGGTGGAATCTCGGTTCGCCAGTCCCAGTCTGGGTCGCTCTTGGGCCACTCGACTCCGGGGGCCGGTCCGCAGGACATCGGGACGATGCCGTTTCGATCTACGTTGTCCGGTAGTTCCGCGGCGTACTCCTCAGGCAAGCCTGTTCTTGACTCCGACGGAAGGCAGATTCCGATCACACCGAGCTCGCCGGAGGGAAGGAGCCCTACCATCGGCAGGCCCTCCCCGCCGCTAGCGGCATACTCCTCGTTGATTCGCTGGCTTTCCACATCCCACTCGTTGGGCGTCATCTCGACAACCTGGCCGTGCCCATCGCCTACTAGTACCTGCTCGTCCCCCTGGGGCATGGGCGTGGATGGGGGCCGTCCTGTGAGAAGAGCCTCTTTGATGATCGCCCTGAGCTGAGTGTCGTCTGAGACGTTAGTGGTTTCGCCCGCGACGCCCGGTTCCATAGTCGGCTCAGCCCTCGCAACCGGCTCGTCTGGGGCAGCTAGTTGAGCTTCCTCTGCATCTGAATCGGTAGCAGATGACGAATTAGAGGCTACAACGGCAACGGCTAGGCCAGCAGCCAGGAAGGCTGCCAACCCGCCTATTGCGATTCTATGTTTAGTAGACATCTTGATGGTTCTCATTTCGCGAGAGGCGTCGAGTTGCTAGATCGAGGATGGATGTAAACCGTTGTATTCTGTGAGCGTCGCTGTGGCTTCTTGGCCTGCTGGGAACAGGAGACCACGATGTTGAACTAGGGATCTGTACCAGCCGTTGCCACACGGCAGGGGGCCGTCGTCCTCCAAAATCGCGTCGAACGTCAGGAAGTACCAACTGAAGGCAGCCTGGGTTCCGTTGTTCGTGTCTTGGGGAGCGGAAAAGCCGAAACAGTTGAACGTGAACTCTAGATCCGTATAGCCGGCTAGCATCTCGGTCTGTACGATGCCGGGGACTGCCGCCGAACCGCAGACACCGGTCTGCTGTCCCGCCGTGAATCCGTAAAAGACGTTGGCGTCTGTTACGGCATTGTGAACGTGTTCGATCTGATTGTGGTACTCGAGGCAATAGTAGATCGGGTGATGTTCGAAGTCGCTCACCTCCTCGTTCTGATCATTGCAGCTGGCGAGCCCCCCAATGAGCACAACGGCGGCTAGCAATCTGAGAACCTTCATGGGTCACCCATAGCACAAACAAGGGCTACCTGTCAACGTAGTGCCATCAATAAGGAGCCCGCGCGAAGACGTGGGGCGGTTGAGGGTCACTGTGTAGGGGTCGAGGCCCCGCTGTAATCGGTGATTGTTACAACGCCGATCCTGAAGCGAGGCCTCGATGGCTTCTGACTCTATTCGGGTGCGGCTGCACCTGCGTCTCATCTGTGTTGGCTGTGCTGGTTGACACGCCGAACCGTCTCGTTGTGGAGGTTGCCTCGACGAGGTCGTCGTCGCGGTGCCCGCAGTGCGAGTTCAGGTGCCGCTCGGCGCATGACCGGCGCGCCGCCGCAAGATCCTGGACCTACCCGTGAGCGGTCGGCGGATGACGTTGGTGTGGATCGGATCCTCGCCTTGTAGTCCGGCGTCGAACCTTGCGCCGGGACGTCTTCGGCGGCACCTCCGACTCCGGGATCTTCCTTGTCATCCATCACGCCAGCGGACTCGAACTGGCCATGCGACGCAACCATCATCGTGGTCGTCCTTTCCCGCCCCCGGGGCTCGTTGATTCTCAGCAATCAGCTGTCTCACACCACGTTGACAGAGGGAGTGTGTGCACGATGCACGATGCGACATCGAAGACCGCTGCTGAGCTGGAGGTTGTTGCGAATTCCACAACGATCTGTGGACCGTACTGGACTTGAACCAGTGACCTCTCGCGTGTGAAGCGAACGCTCTAGCCAGCTGAGCTAACGGTCCGTTTGGGTTGACGATGCTAGTGGTCGCGCGACGACATCGACGATGTCGACCCATGACCAATGATCCGATTGCCTCAGGAACGGCCGACCCCGCGCTCGTACTCTGCGTAGCAACGACGCACCGCACGTACGGGTGCCGAAGACCACGGAGAGGTAAGCGAGGGAGAACAAAGCGGGGTGATTCCCGCGCAGTCCTGTGAGGCAATACGAACCGTCGAGGCGATCGGCCCAATTTCGGCCGTCGGTTCGTGCCCAGGGCGGGTGATTCAACAGGTTTCTTTGTGCTGTGGAGCTGGCCCTTCTTCCCGGTAGAGCCGGCTCTCACCCGCGTTTTGGCGGCACGTCACCTCGCGACCTCGACACACCAGAGTACGCCGGGTATGTCGCCGGCGAAGGCCTCCGCGGACTCCGGGCATGCGTCGGCACGGGTCGCCTCTGCGACGATCGTCGCGTTCGCCTCACCACAGGGGACCCTGGCGGCGCGGTCGCCTGTGACCAAGGCGCAGCGCTCGGTTGCTTCGGTGTCGTCGTCGGAGTTGCCACTTCTTGCGACTGCGGTGAAAACCAGCAGGACGAAGAGAACGAACCCGAGTGCGAGGGCCGGCCCGAACCGCAACAGCATCGCCACCGCCGGCGTGACCTCCATGTCCTGGGACTCGGGTTCGACATCGGAGTGTTCGTCAAACGGCGCAGGTTCGTCAGGCGGAGCTCGCTCGTGGTCGTAGGCGGCGCGCCGGTCCGGGTCCTTGAGCACGTTCCATGCCTCGTTGAGCAGCTGGAGGTCGCGCTCATTGCGCGCGGCCTCGATCGTGCCACTCGAACCTGCGTCGGGGTGGAGCCTCCGGGCGCGCTCGATGTAGGCGGCTCGGATCGCTTCGTGGTCGGCGTTCGCAGCCACACCCAAAGTCGCGTAGTAGTCGCGGGTTGCCACTAGTCCTCGGGATCGACCAGCAGCGCGACGACGCGTTCTAGCTCGACGGCCCGGCTGGCTTTGACGAGAACGGCAACGTTCTCATCGAGTCGACCGATGCGCACAACGGCCTCTTCGGGTGTCGTGACCGGTTGTGGCCCGAACGCCGACGTGTCGTAGGCGATGAGCTCGACTCCAAGAGCGGCAGCGTATTCGGCGACGACCCGATGTTCGTCGGTGCCGCCGTCCGCGAGCTCAGCCATGGTGCCGAGTACGGCGACCCGTCGAGGGGTGCCACCGATCGGCACTGCGGCCAGCGAGTCGAGTGCAGCGCGCATCGACATCGGATTGGCGTTGTAGGTGTCGTCGATGATCGTCGCTCCCGAATCGTGACGACGAACCGCCATCCGGTGCGGGCTGGACGCCGCCGTTTCGAGCCGCTCGGCTGCCAGAGCTATCGGAACCCCGACCGATCCAGCGATCGCCAGCGCAGCGAGTGCGTTGTCGATGTTGTGCGCTCCGCTCGCGGCAAGCCGCACAGCGACGGATCCCCACGGGGTGTCGGCCGTGAAAGCTGCGTGGAGGCCGTCGTCCACCTCGATGTCGTTGGCTGTGACGTCGCCACCCTCGCCGAACCGAATCGACGCGGCGGTGGTCCTACGCTCCATGCCGACGACCTCCGGCTGAGTCGCATTGAGGATCGCAATGCCGTCAGGAGGGAGCGCTTCGATGAGCTCGCCTTTGGCCTCGACGATCTGGGCGATCGAACCGAACACCTCGGTGTGCGCGGCCCCGACCCGGGTAACCACGCCGATCATCGGTCTCGCGGTGTCACAGAGCCTCGCTATGTGGCCGACATCGCGCGCTCCCATCTCGACGATCAGCACATCGCTGTCCGAAGGCGCGTTGATCAACGTGAGCGGGACACCGATCTCGTTGTTGAACGAGCTCGGGTTGGCGTACACCCTCCGGTCGGCGCTACACGCCGCGAGGGCGAGGTCCTTGGTGGTCGTCTTTCCGACCGAGCCGGTGATCCCCACGACCGTTGCGCTGCTTCGCCATCGGCAGGCCGCGCCCAGGCGGGTCAGCGCCTCGGCCGTGTCGTCGACTTCGATGCGAGGCACCGTCTCCGACTTCGCCGCCGCTCCCCTGCTCGACAGGTATGCACCCGCCCCGGCGGCGATGGCAGCATCGACGAAGTCGTGGCCGTCGCGTTCGGCCAACAGGGGAACGAAGAGCTGACCGGTGGTGACCCTCCGGCTGTCCTGGGTCGCGCCGTCGATGACCGTCGACCCGTCGGCGTCGGGAGGGCACACCGCCGTTCCACCGACCGCAGCGGCGATTTCATCGACCGTCAGCTCCACCCCGCCAACCTAGTTGAGTCCGGGCGGGGCTGGACTCAACCGGATAGGTTCGGGCTGTGGCCGGCGAAGAACGGATACAGCTGTACGTCCTGTTCGGCGGACGAAGCGCCGAGCACGACGTGAGTTGTGTGACGGCCCGCCACGTGCTCGCCGCTGTCGACCAGAGCCGTTACACCGTGGTCCCGGTCGGCATCACCCGCGACGGTGACTTCGTCCATGCCGAGGCTGCAGAGCAAGCACTCGCACGCGGTGCCGATGCCCTACCCGATCAGCTGACGCCGGAAGGTCCCGGGCTCGAGCTCATGGCGACCACGCGATCGCTCGCCAACAATGCGACCGCTGTGGTGTTGCCGCTGCTCCATGGGCCGCTCGGCGAGGACGGCGCTGCGCAGGGGTTGTTCGAGATGGCCGGCGTGCCCTACGTCGGCGCGGGCGTTCTCGGTTCGGCGTTGGCCATGGACAAGGCGAAGTCGAAGGAGCTCCTCGGCCTGCTCGGCGTCCCGCAGGCGGCGTTCGTTGCCCTTCGCGACGACCAGATCGATGACGGCGCGCTCCTCGACGCCACCGAGGCCCTCGGGTTCCCGATCTTCGTGAAGCCCGCCAACATGGGATCGTCCATCGGCGTCACAAAGGCACACGACCACGCGGAGCTGACCAGCGCCATCGAGGTCGCCACCAGCTACGACCGCTACGTCGTTCTCGAGGAAGCGATCGTCGGGCGCGAGATCGAGATCGCAGCTCTGGGCAACGACACGATCGAGTACTCGGTGCCGGGCGAGGTACGGCCGGGCAAGGAGTTCTACGACTACGAGGACAAGTACATCGACGGCAACGCCGAGATCATCATCCCGGCCGATCTCGCCGACGAAACGCTCGCTGAGATCCACGACATCGCCGACACCGCGCTCCGAACGCTTCGCGTCGAGGGGATGGCAAGGGTCGATTTCCTCGTCGAGACGGCTGCCGATGGCGGCGACGGACGGGTACTGCTCAACGAGGTCAACACGATCCCGGGGTTCACGCCGATTTCTCAGTATCCACGACTGTGGGCTGCCTCCGGTTTGCCGTACAGCGACCTGATCGACCGACTCGTCGACCTCGCGTTGGAGCGCCATGCGCGCGCAAAACACCGTGTTCACCGAGATTGAACCGAAATTGAGAGGATTAGCCGCGCCCAGCGATGCTCATCCTCTCAATTTCGCTCAGCGCGGAGCGCCGATGAGAGCTATTCGGAGGAAGCGCAATAGCTCTCGCCGCCGCAGCACGAGTGAGCGCAGCGTCGGCTCGATTCCCAGCGCCCTCAGTACCTCGACCTCGGTGGCAACCCCGATGACCGTGCTGTAGGCGCTCAACAACAACAGGTTCGGATCGCACAGCACGAAGCGCCCCGCGAGCATCTCGGCCTCGAGGAATTCTCTGGCGCGTTGCACGAGGGGGTCGAACGCCTCGAGGAACGGCGCCGCCAGCATCGTTCCGGGTCGTGAGAGCTCGCGAACCAGGCCTAGCAGCTCGGGTTGGCGCAACGCGAGGCGAAACACCGAGCGCACGAGCGCCTCGACCCTCCCCCACCCTTCCGGTGCACCCTCGAGCGCATCTTCGAGTTGAGCGCGGACCGAAACAGCCGCACCGGACACGACCGCCGACACGAGCCCGTCCTTCGAGTCGAAGTGGTACAGAATCGTCTGTTTCGCCACGCCGACTTCGGTCGCGAGCGCATCTAGCGACGTGGCATTGACACCGCGCGTGCCGAACGACATCAGCGCCGCATCGAGCACTCGGTCTCTCGTATTCATGGCAGCCATTGCGTCATCCAGCCCGGGGGGTGGTCCTTCTCTCTACCAAATGGTAGAGAGAAGGACGTGATCGAGGAACGACTCGCCGGCAAACGTATAGCGATCACCGGATCGACGGGGTTTCTCGGAACCGCGCTCGTGGAGCGTCTGCTGCGCACCATTCCCGACTGCGAGTTGGTCCTCATCGTTAGACCTGGTCGGCGCGGAGCCACCAAGCGCGTCGAACGCGACATCCTCAGAAACGATGCTTTCGATCGCCTGCGCGACGAGCTCGGCGATGAATTCGATGCGCTGTCCGACCGGATCCATGCCGTGTCCGGGGACGTCGGGGCCGACGGGCTCGGCCTCGACGACGAGGGACGCGCGCAGCTAGCCCGATGCGACATCGTGATCCACTCAGCAGCCACGGTGTCCTTCGACAGCCCGCTCGACCAGGCGGTCGAGGTCAACCTGGTCGGACCGGTCCGGGTGGCACGCACCCTCCACGACCTCGACGTGGCACCCCATCTGGTCGCGGTGTCGACCTGCTACGTGGCCGGAAGCAGACGCGGAAGCGCCCCAGAGCAGCCGATCGCCGATTCCCCGTTCTTCGTCGACGTCGACTGGCGGGCCGAGGTCGATGCGGCGCGGCGCATCCGCGATGAGACCGAGGCGCGTTCGCGACGCCCCGACCAACTGGCCGAGTTCCGCGACGACGCACGCAAAGAACTCGGAGCGGCCGGAACCCCGGCCCTGGCCGACAAGACCGAGACCCTCCGGCAACGCTGGGTCGACGGGCAGATGGCCGAAGCCGGTCGGGCGAGAGCGGGCTCGCTCGGATTCCCCGACGCGTACGCGTACACCAAGGCTCTCGGCGAAGGCGCTCTCGCCGACGAGTCCGGCGACATCCCTGTGTCGGTGGTGCGACCGTCGATCATCGAATCGGCGCTTCTCGAACCCAATCCGGGCTGGATTCGCGGCTTTCGCATGGCGGAGCCCGTCATCCTCTCGTACGCCCGGGGCTTGCTCGGCGAGTTTCCCGGGGTCCCCGAGGGCGTGGTCGACGTCATCCCGGTCGATCTCGTGGTCGCCGCGATCTGCGCGGTGGCCGCCAGAGGACACGCGCCCGACCCCGAAAGCGGGGCCGACATCGTGCAGGTGGCTTCGGGCACGGTCAATCCCCTCCGCTATGGCCGACTCGTCGACCTCGCCGAGGCGTACTTCTCCCGGCACCCGCTCTACGACGATCGCGGCCAACCGATCGGCGTGCCCGAGTGGCGCTTCCCTGGACGCGGTCGCGTGCAACGCCAGCTGACCCGAGGCAAGATCCTCGTCGGCTACTCGGAAAAGGTGCTCCATGCTCTTCCGTTGCGCGGCCGCCAGACCGAGGTGTCGATTCGGCTCGAGGACACGCGCGAACAGCTCGATCGCGCAGGCGGCTACGTCGAACTGTACGGCGCATACGCGGAATGCGAAGCGCTGTACGGCGTCGAGCGTCTGCTCGCCCTGTGGGATTCTCTCGACGACACCGATCGAACGAGGTTCGCATTCGACCCGAGAGTCATCGACTGGGAGCGCTACACACACGACGTTCACCTGCCGTCGGTCGTGCGCGCAGGCCGTGGCCGCACAACCCCCGCGGCCGGTCGATCGACGACCCGTGCCGAACGACTTCGCGCCCGGGTACTCGCACCGGAGCGCCAGATGGCGGCCTTCGACCTCGAGAACACGCTGATCGCGTCGAACGTCGTCGCCTCGTTCGCGTGGTTGGCGACGCGCCACCTCAACGGCAGAGACCGCGTTCGCTTCGCGGTGAAGACACTGCTCGAGGCGCCGGCCATGCTGGCCACCGATCGTCGCGACCGAAGCGATTTCCTTCGTTCGTTCTACCGCCGTTACGAACACGCACCCGTCGACCAGATCGACAAGGACTCGCTCGAGATGTTCAGCGACTTGCTGCTCACCAAGTCGTTTCCGGCCGCCATACGACGAGTCCGCGAACACCGAGCCGCCGGTCACCGGACCGTCCTCATCACAGGAGCGCTCGACGTCGTCGTCGGTCCGATGGCGCCTCTGTTCGACGACGTCGTGTGCGCAAGCCTGGGCGAACGGTCCTCGCGCTCGGGACGCACGACGCTCGACGGTCGTCTGCGAACCGTCGCGCCGACGGGCGAGGCGCGATACCAGGCCCTCGCCGACTACGCCTCGACACACGAAATCGATCTACGAGAGTCGGTCGCCTACGCTGACTCGAGCAGCGACCTACCAATGCTCGAGGCTGTCGGCTTCCCCGTTGCTGTCAATCCCGAAACGAAGCTCGCTTCGATCGCGCGCAAGCGCGGCTGGCTGGTAGAGCACTTTGCAAAGGCGCCCGGAGCCCCTCGTCGGATCGTGCCGATCGCTCCCACGACCAAGATCCCTGCACGATGAAGGCACTCGAGTTCGCCCGACGGCCCGCTCGCTTCGCCGCCGCACGAGCAGCGGGCGAGCTCATCCCCGGCTTGGGGGCGTCGATAGGCCCGATCCGACTTCGAGACATGGACATTCCCGATCGACCCGGCGACGATTGGCAGCTCGTCCACACCCATCTGAGCGGCATCTGCGGCTCCGACCTGGCAACCATCGACGGTCGAACATCGAGGTGGTTCGAACCGGTCGTGTCGTTTCCGTTCGTGCCCGGCCACGAGGTCGTCGGCACGATCGAGTCCGGCGAACGAGTCGTCCTGCAGCCCGTGCTCAGCTGTGCGACGCGTGACATCGACCCGCCCTGTCGACCGTGCTCCGAGGGCCTCGTCGGCAACTGTGAGAACGTCGGCTTCGGGTCGCTCGAGCCCGGCATCCAAACCGGGTCGTGCTGCGACACCGGAGGAGGATGGTCCGAGACGTTCTGGGCGCATCCGACTCAGCTGCATCCGGTGCCCGACGACCTCGACGACCGCGCAGCGGTGATGGTTGAACCCACGGCCTGCGCGATACACGCTGTATTGGCGTCAGCGGTCGCCGACGGCGAGACGGTGATCGTCATTGGTGCGGGAACACTCGGCCTCACCTGCATCGCGGCGCTCGATCGCTTCACCGACGCGCAGATCGTCGCTGTTGCCAAGTATCCCGAACAACGGCGACGCGCCGACGACCTCGGCGCGCATGTCGTCATCGCTCCCGACGAGGTCCGCCGAGCGGTGAGGCGCATCACCGGTAGCAATGCCGTCGGCGGCGGGGAGATCACCCGGGTTGCCGGGGGTGCCGACGTGGTCATCGACTGCGTGGGCAGCGCCTCGTCGATCGGCGACGCCATCGATGTCACTCGACCCCGAGGGCGCATCACTCTCGTCGGCATGCCGGGCCAGGTGCGCGTCGACCTTGCGGGGCTCTGGCAGCGCGAGATCTCTCTCACCGGCGCCTATACCTACGGGGCCGAACGACTCAGCGGAGAACGGGTCGAGCACACCTTCTCGATGGCGTTCGATCTCGTCGCCTCCGCTGGTCTCGGCGCCCTCGTCAGCGCGACATACCCGCTGAGTCGGTACGTCGACGCCCTCGAACACGCAGCCAATGCCGGTGATCGCGGTGCGATCAAGATCGCTTTCGATCCCCGACGAAGCCCGACCCACAGGACTGAAACCTGATGCCCAGATCCGAACGCGCCCCACGCCCCGGCTTCGTGCTCGATGTCGATCGGTCGTCGCCGCCCATCGTGTTCCATCACGGTGAGGGGTTTCGAGTCGAAACGCTGCCGGCCGGCCGGTCGCGTGTGATCTACCCCGCCGAGCCGATCGCTGGGCTCGACGATCCCGACCTCGCCATCGCCGATGCGCTCGACAATCCGCTGGGCGACTCCAAGCCGCTGCGCGATCTACTCCGGTCAGACATGGTCCTGACGATCGCATTCGACGACATCTCACTACCGCTTCCGCCCATGCGCCGACCCGACGTACGCCAGCGCATCATCGAAGCGGTTCTCGATCTAGCGGCCGAGGCTGGAGTCGACGACGTGCACATCATCGCCGCCCTCGCCCTTCATCGCCGAATGACCGAGGACGAGCTCCGCCACGCCGTCGGCGATCGGGTATATGACTCGTTTGCTCCCGACGGACTGCTCTACAACCACGACGCCGAGGACCCCGACGGCATGGTCGTCGTCGGCCACACCGACGATGGCGAAGTCGTGCAGATCAACAAACGCGCGGCCGAAAGCGATCTGATCGTCTACGTCAACATCAACCTCGTGGCGATGGACGGTGGTTGGAAGAGCACCGCCACCGGTCTGTCGGGCTACCACGCGCTCCGGCATCACCACAACGTCGACACGATGCAGCGGTCGAAGTCGTTCATGGACCAGGAGAAGTCGGCGCTGCACGCATCGAACTGGCGCCAGGGCCACGTGCTGCGCGAAGCGGGCATCGAGATCTTCCAGATCGAGACGACGTTGAACAACAACACCTTCGGTGCCGACGGTCCACTCTCGATGCTTCAGAAACGCGAGTGGGAGTGGACCATGCGCGACCGCGCGTCGTTCGCAGCCATGCAGGCGGGTCTCAAACCGATGAGCGGTCGACTGCGTCGCAGCGCCTTTCAGCGATGGCTCGCACCCTATGAACTCACTTCCGTGCAGGCCGGAGAGGTCGAGGCGGTACACCGAGTGACGACCGAGAACGTCTACCGCCAACAACTCGTACCGATCGAGGGCCAGACCGACATCCTCACGATGGGACTGCCCTACATCTGCCCCTACAACGTCAACTCGATAATGAACCCGATCCTCGTGATGTGCCTTGGCCTCGGCTACTTCTTCAACCTGTACAAGGGCCGCCCTCCTGTGCGCGAGGGAGGCGTCGTGATCATGTCGCATCCCACGCCGTTGGAGTTCCACCCGGTGCATCATCCGAGCTACATCGATTTCTTCGAGCAGGTGCTCGCCGACACCACCGATCCGCACGAGATCGAACGCAGGTACGAGAAGCAGTTCGCCGAGGACGAGTGGTACAGGCACCTTTACCGCACCTCGTACGCGTACCACGGAGTCCATCCGTTCTACATGTGGTACTGGGGCAGCCATGCCCTGTCCCACCTCGGTGGGGTGATCATCGTCGGCGGGGACCCGAAGGCGGTGCGCAGACTCGGGTTCAAGCCCGCATCGACCCTCGACGACGCTCTCGAGATGGCCGACGACGTCGTCGGCCCACGGCCGACCATCACACACATTCACAACCCGCCCATTCTCATGGCAGACGTCAAATGAGCCCGTCACGAACCCTCATCGGTTTCCCTCGGCGGATCATCGCTCGTTCGACTTTCCCGCTACGGGCCGCACCTACACCCAACGGCGTCGAGCCCGCACCCCCGCGCCGGCGCACCGGCGCCGACTTCGACACCGACTGGGCCCGCCGCTACCCGGCCCGCATCGGACGAGCAGCCCTCGTCGAGGGCGTGATGCGCCCCGCGATGCGGGCGGTCGCGTCACCCCGACGCGAGGGTCTCGATCGACTCGATGGTCTGGACGGCCCTCTCATATTCATCGCCAACCACCACAGCCATCTCGACACACCGCTGATGCTGTCATCGATTCCCGACCCCTGGCGACACCGGCTCGTCGTGGGGGCCGCCGCCGACTACTTCTTCGGCTCGGTCGTCACCGGTGCGATCTCGGCGCTCGCGATCGGCGCGTTCCCGATCGAGCGGGCAAAGGTGGGGCGCCGCTCGGCAGACCAGGCGCGAGAGCTCATCGACGACGGCTGGAGCCTGCTCCTGTTCCCGGAGGGCGGACGCTCGCCCGACGGATGGGGTCAGCCGTTTCGCGGCGGTGCCGGATACCTCGCTGTCCGATGCAACGTGCCGGTCGTTCCGGTGCACATCGTCGGGACCGACCGCCTGTTGCCAAAGGGTGCGTCGCGGCTGAGACCCGGGTCGACGACGGTCACGTTCGGTCGCCCGATCGCGGCTGTCGACGACGAGAGGTCCCGTGCGTTCGCAGCGCGTCTCGAGAACGCGGTTGCCATTCTCGCCGATGAGTCCACGACCGATTGGTGGTCGGCGCGCAGGCGTGCACACGAGGGCACAACCCCGTCGCTCGGCGGCCCGCTGGCCGGCGCGTGGCGCCGCGCGTGGGCCCGGGGTGATCGCCGGGGACGCACCCGGCGCCGAACCTGGCCCGCGATCTGACGCCCCGCCGACAACCGATTGTGACCGTCGTCTCCCTACGTGTGTCGCCCAGCCGACGGTTCGTGGCCCCCTCGACGGGTTGGATGGAGGCATCAGCGAAGCGGGGAGGCCCTCATGACCAGCGTCACCTACCACCGGATCGACACCCGTCCGTTGCGCAACCTGATCCTGCTCCTCTCGGCGATGGCTGTGCTGACGATCGCGCTGTTGGCCCACCTCGTACTCGCCACCGGCGACACGTCTGAGATCGTCACTTCGTTCGAATCGTGGACTCCACCACCTGGTGGACCTCGCTGAACGAGTCGACGGCGAAGTCAGGCCTCTCGGACGAGGTGCAGGCCCGATGGGGCTATCGATGCGGGCGCGTGCGGAAGGTCGACCCGGAACTCGGTGCGATGTGCCGGGAACACGTGCTCGCTGAACAACACCGCCACGCCCGCTGTGTCATGGGTCGTCCTGTGACAGATGAGCACGGGCGATTCGGCCGGTACTCCGAGCACCTCGGCATCGCCAACTGTGCACGCATCGGCTCCGATGTCTTGGTGGGCTCCTCCGATCTCGACCGGTACGAGCTCGTAGAACGGGCTTGCCTCGACGTCGTCGCGCGATAGCGACGAGCCGAGATCCTCTGAGCACCACACGGTGACCCTGGCGAACGGCTGATCGTCGGCGAGGTTGACCCGGCGCACCTCCAGAACCCGGTCGGTGTCCAATACCGTTCGGACCTGATCAGGGGCGTCGACGAAGGCGAACTCGAGAATCCGGCGCTGGGACTCGATCCCGAGACGGGTCAGCTGGTCTTCGATCGTGTCGAGCCGCGCGAGGGGCTGCGTGACCGGTGCCGATGCAACGAACCAGCCCATGCCCTGGCGGCTGTCGACCAGTCCTTCGTCGCGTAGGACATCGAGCGCCCGCCGCAACGTCATGCGGCTCACCCCGTATTCGGACGAGAGCTCGGTCTCGCTCTCGAGCATCGCGCCCGGCACGAGGTCGCCCGCGTCGATGCGGCTTCGTAGAGTGTCAGCGATTTCCTGATAGCGGTACGAACGCACGGCAGGCCTACCTGTATAGAACTTGTATCGTTCATAGGATACTTGTATAGTGCTTGTCGAGGCAAGCATCCGCCTACGCCCCGACCCGAGGAGCCACCATGGCCGTCTACGCGAACACCCCCAGCGAGTTGATCGAGAGTGTCTACGGAACCCTCGACGCACGGGTCGGCGACGCTCGGTCGCGTCTCGGTCGCTCCCTCACCTTGGCGGAAAAGATCCTCATCAACCACCTCAACGACCCTGGTGGAGCAGAGCTCGAGCGCGGCGAGTCATACGAAGACCTGCGTCCCGACCGAGTCGCCATGCAGGACGCCACCGCCCAGATGGCTTGGCTCCAGTTCATGACCGCAGGCCTGGACGAAGTCCAAGTCCCGACCACCACCCACTGCGATCACCTCATCCAGGCGCGCGACGACGGAAAGAAAGACCTGCTCGCGGCGCTTGACCGCAATGAGGAGGTCTACGACTTCCTCGAATCGGTTTGTGACAAGTACGGTGCCGGCTTCTGGAAGCCCGGATCGGGCATCATCCACCAGGTCGTTCTGGAGAACTACGCGTTCCCCGGCGGGATGATGATCGGCACCGACAGCCACACCCCCAATGCCGGTGGGCTCGGCATGATCGCCATCGGAGTGGGCGGAGCCGACGCGGTCGACGTCATGACCGGCTTCGCCTGGAACGTGCGCTGGCCGAAACTGATCGGCGTGCACCTCACGGGCGAGCTCAACGGGTGGTCGGCGCCCAAGGACATCATCTTGAAGGTTGCCGAGATCCTCACCGTCAAGGGTGGCACCGGCGCCATCGTCGAGTATTTCGGCGAAGGAGCCAACTCGATCAGCGCCACCGGCAAGGCGACCGTGTGCAACATGGGTGCAGAGATTGGGGCAACCACATCTCTGTTCGCGTACGACGACGCAACCGCTCGCTATCTGAAGGCCACCGGCCGCGAAGAGATCGTCGATGTAGCGAACAAGGTCGCCCATCACCTGCGCGCGGACGACGAGGTGCTCGCCGACCCAGCGGCCCATTTCGACGAGGTGATCGAGATCGACCTGTCGACTCTGACCCCTCACATCAACGGGCCCCACACACCCGATCTCGCCCGCGAGGTGCGAGCGCTCGGGGCAGAAGCCCGCGAGAACGGTTGGCCGCTCGAGGTGTCTTCGGCACTCGTCGGCTCGTGCACCAACTCCAGCTACGAGGACATCACTCGAGCGGCCTCGATTCTTCGCGACGCTGCCGACAAGGGGCTCGAGGTCAAGGCGCCGCTCATGATCACACCCGGTTCTGAGCAGGTCAGAGCCACCATCGAGCGAGACGGGCTGCTCGCCGAATTCGAAAAGGTCGGCGCGACGGTTCTCGCGAACGCATGTGGACCATGCATCGGTCAATGGGACCGCGTCGACATGGAGGACGGCACGCCGAACGTGATCGTCACCTCCTACAACCGCAATTTCCCGAAGCGCAACGACGGCTACGCATCCACGCTCGCGTTCGTGACCTCCCCAGAAACCGTCGTGGCCCTCGCTCTGGCCGGCACCGTCGACTTCGATCCGATAGAAGGCACGCTCACCAACGACAGAGGTGAGCAGGTCGGTCTCGCCGAACCGGTCGGCGTCGAGCTCCCGCCGGGTGGCTTCGACGAAGGCGACAGTGGATTCATCGCCCCGAGCGGCGCAGCAGTCGCCGTCGCCGTGTCACCGGCCAGCGATCGACTTCAATTGCTCACTCCGTTCGAGCCGTGGGACGGGAACGACTTCACAGACCTACCCGTGCTGTTGAAGGCGAAGGGCAAGTGCACGACCGACCACATCTCGATGGCCGGACCATGGCTCAAGTACAGGGGCCACCTCGAGAACATCTCGGGCAACCTCTACCTGGGAGCGGTCAACGCGTTCACCGATGCCGTCGGCGAGGGCAAGGACCAGCTCGACGGTCAGACCAAGCCGTTTCCCGAGATCGCCAAGCACTACCACGAGGCAGGGCAGCCGTGGGCCGCCATCGGCGACGAGAACATGGGTGAAGGCTCGTCTCGCGAGCACGCCGCCATGGAACCTCGCTTTCGCGGAGCAAAGGTGATCATCGCCCGCTCGTTCGCCCGCATTCACGAGACCAACCTCAAGAAGCAGGGCATTCTGCCCCTGACGTTCGCCGACCCTGCCGACTACGACCGCATCGGCGAGGACGATCGCATCGCTGTCCACGGACTGGCCGATATGCAGCCCGAGTCATCGGTGCAGGTAACGGTCACCTCACCCGACGGGTCGAGCCACACGTTCTCGGCCAACCAGACGATGAGCGCCGACCAGATCGACTGGTTCAAGGCCGGCAGCGCCCTCAACCTCATCCGCCAACAGACCGCTGGTTCGTAGCTGCGAGTTCGAGCCCTTCGGGCTCTCATGCACAGAACGCAAGCGCAGTTCGCAATCGCCGGCAGAGCCGGACGATCGCTCCGGTGCGAATCGGGTCGGCCGCCACCCACGACGTCGCCACCACCAGCAGATCCGGCGACAGGGTCCGTCGCAGCGAGGTCGCTAGGGGGCGAGCGAAGCGATGCCGCTGGTGGGGTGTGGGGGCTCTGCCCCCACAAGACGCGTTCCGGTCCGGCTTTGCCGGCCGGAACGCTGAGCGCCGCCGAAGGCGGCACCGTTGGCTCGGTTCCGAACCTCTGGTTCGGAACCGAAACCTAAATCTCGTTGAACGGAACGCCTTTGTCGGGGCGGGGCTCCTGGGGCAGGCCGAGTCCGCGTTCGCCGATGATGTTCCGCTGCACCTGGTCGGTGCCACCGTAGATCGACGGTCCCGGCGAGAAGACGGCGAGCTCAGCCATCACCCCACCGTCGGGGGCACTGTCGCCCCAGAGGGTGCCGGCCGCGCCCATGATCTGGAGGCCGATCTCGCGGGTCTGACGCACGATGTCGCTCTGGGAGAGTTTTGCGATGTTCGGCATCGAGGGATGAATCTCCATGTTTGCCTTTCGCATCGCCTTCATCCTCACATTGCCCATGCGCCCTAGCTGTTCGAGGGTGTAGAGCCGCATCAGGCTCTGCCTGATGTTGGGGTCGTCGATAGAACCGTTCTCCTGAGCCATTTTCGTCAACATGCCGAAGCCTTGACCCGACAAACCTCCGGACGTACCGCTCGCAGATTTCTTGACGAACTCGCCGGCGGGCCGGTCGAGATGCCCTACCTTCGATCCAGCGATCGCAGCGGACGTGCCGCCCCCGCCGCCGGCGCCAAGACCCGCTCGTTCGGCTGCGAGTGTCGTGTTTGCGACCGCCCAGCCATTGCCGAGCCCGCCGATCATGTCGGCGTCGGCGACACGCGCTTCGTCGAGGAAGACCTCGTTGAACAGCGCCTTGCCGGTCATCTCCTTCAGCGGCCTCACGTCTATGCCCGGCTGGTCCATTTCGATCGCGAAATAGGTGATCCCGGCGTGCTTCGCTACGGTCGGATCGGTTCGGGCGATGAGCATGCCGAGGTTCGACTGGTGGCCGCCCGAAGTCCAGACCTTCTGGCCCGACACGATCCACTCGTCACCGTCTTGGACCGCGGAGGTCCTCAATCCGGCGAGATCCGACCCGGCCTCCGGCTCCGAGAAGAGCTGACACCATCCGGCGCGCCCGGTCGCTATGTCGGGGAGAAACCGTTCCTTCTGCTCCTCGCTGCCGTGGGTCATGATCGTCGGCGCCGCCAGCAAGCTACCGAGGCCGCCGGGGGCACCGAGAGCACCGGCTTGTTTGAACTCCTCGCCCACGATGCGAGCGTCGGCGCGCCCAAGACCTTTTCCGAACCAGTCGGTGGGCCACGTCGGGAACCCCCAGCCGGACTCGGCCAGGCGCTCCCACCACTCTCGCACACTGAGCTCGGCGTCCCAGTTGTCGTTCAGCCAGCCGCGGACCTCGTCGCGCAGATCGTCACTCACGTCATCCTCCACCGATCGGTCGACGACCTCGTCGACCGTCAGTTGGAATCATTGTCGTCGCTGGAGGCCGGATTGCGAAACCGGCCGGGCGTTCACCTTCGGACGCAGTGCCTCACCGACTGGCGGGCACCTGTCGAGAGCGATGCCGATCGACTCGACACCGCCGATTTCCTCGCGCTCTTCGGCGGGGCTCGAATCGATTCGAGCAACGATGTGGCCGCCTTCCATCAGTCGGCTCAGGGTGTCGGGCTCGGCCACCACGGCGCCGACGAGAGCTGCGATCCCCCCGATCATCGGCGTCGCCATAACCCAGCGCGGCAGAGCGAAGAAGGCTCCGCGATCGGCCGCGCAGGTCAGGTCGGCGACGACGCTGACAGCTTCGACGAGCTCGCGGGGTGAGTCGACGACGAGGTCGAGCACTACCGGACCATCGCCGGGAACATCGATCGAGTCGGTGTCGACGACACAGAAGGGGTTGAATTCGTTGCGGATCCAGGGTGCCACGAGGCGTTGCAGGTCGGTCGATGCAGGTGGAATGCCCGGCGCCTGGTCGACGATGACCGGCCACTCCCGGCGCGCCGCCGCGTCCGCCAGGCCAGCGTCCGGATTCACTGCAACCGGATCGCCGACCGCGTCCAACAAAGCGAGATCGAAGATACTGTCGGCATAAGCGGCGCTGTCGGCGAGCCGCAGGTCGTTGTCGATCATCCAGTGGTGCACGGCTGCGAGTTTGCCTTTGCCCCATATGTAGTGGCCGACGAGCTCACCGTCGGAGACATCGGTGGCGATGACGTCGTCGAAGCCGTGTTCCTCGGCAAAGGGCTCGACGAGCCTTCGGGGCGTGGAGGACACGAGCACAACCGGCCGGCCCTCCGTCTTGTGGCGACGTAGCGTTGCTTCGAACCAGCTGAGTGGCTCGACCGATCTGTTCGCGTCGGCCAGAGCGCCTTCGCCAAGCAAGCCGTCGTAGAGCCGCAACGAGTTGCGTGCGAGCACTGCGGTCGTGCGTGTCTCGCCCCTGGTTCGTATCCAATGTGTCGCTGTGCGAGTGACGAGCCCAGCGAGGGTTGGTCTCTCATCTGTGCTGGAGGCGGATCGCGTCGCGCGATCGATGGCATCGAGGCCGAGGGACCCCGCGACCACCGTGCGATCGAGGTCGAAGATCGCAGCTCCAGCCACGCCGCAACACTATTCGGACCGCACGAGGAGAGGCGCTATCGCGGGCTCGAGGAAGCAAGACCGGCAAAATGAAGAAGAGACCAGCGGGGGGCGCTGGCCTCTTCTCAGTCGACCGTCGTATGGGGGGATCGATCGGTCTTTGACCGGCATCGGGCATCGAAGGGGGATCGGTACCGTTGCCGTGGTGCTCATCATAGCAAGCACTTGCACCCTATCCAACAGATTGGCCAGATACGTGGTATCACTAGTGGCGATGGATTTCAGACAGCTCTCGGCCCTCGTCGCGGTGGCCGACCACAAGAGTTTCTCGGCCGCCGCCCGGGCGCTACACACGGTTCAATCCAACATCTCGACACACGTCGCACGCCTGGAAAAGGAACTGGATGTCACACTCGTCGACCGAAAAAACGGTGAACTGACGGCCGAGGGCGACGCTGTCGTCCGTCGAGCACGCATGATCCAGTCCGAGCTCCAATCGATCGATGCCGATGTGTCAGCGCTGCGCGACGAGGTGAGCGGTGAGGTGCGTTGCGGCATGATCGGCACAACAGCGCGCTGGCTGGTGCCGCGCTTGCTGGAGTTGCTCGCGGAGCGATACCCCGACCTGCGGCTGATCACCGTCGATGCGACGACAACCTCACTCGTGCCGCTAGTGGCCGAGCGTCACCTCGATCTGGCGCTCGTGCAGACACCGATCGATCACCCCGACATCGAGACCTTGCCGTTGTTCGAGGAGGAGGCGATCCTCCTCGCGCCGCAGGGCCATTCCCTCGAGGCCCACGACATCATCGACATGGAGATGGTCGCCCGATACTCGGTCGTCGTTCCGCCGACGGGCATCTCGTTCCGATCCGTCATCGACGAGGCAGCCGAACGTGCCGGCGTCGAGCTGCGAATACGCGCGGAGGTCGACGGCATCCGGCTGCTCGCGTCGCTGGCCCACCAGGGTTTCGCCCCGGCGATCGTACCCACGACTGCGGCACCAGCCACGGGTGACGAGCGGGCAAAGAGCGTTCGCATCTCCGGCATCGATCGCCGCAAGGTCGGACTCGCGAGCTCCCGCCGCACCACTCTCAGCGCTCCCGCGCTCGCTGTACGCCAGCTCCTCATCGACGTCATCGACGACGCGGCTCCCGATCAAAGCGGCGTCGTCGCTTCCTGAGCGACCGGCAGGTCTTCGCCCGGCCCCTCGGTAGTAGTGTGACGCAGTGGATGTCGGCGTAGAAGGACAACGGCGGAGCCCTGTGACGCATGCCCCCGACGCCGGATCGACGGCCCGAGTCGACCTGCGCTCGAGAGTGAGGGGTTCCACGTCAGCCTCGGCGACCGTCGGCGACAGCCCGAGGGTGATTGTCGACTTCGACGCCAGCTCGAAACGAGGGGCGATCGAGCTCGACGACGGTCTGACGATCGCCGACGCTGCGCGCAGGGCACTCGACGAGCGCATCCCGCTCGTGATTCGCCTCGCCTCGAGTGGCGCCGACATCGAGGCAGGCATCGCGGCGGTTCACGGCTGGGGCCTGGCTGCGCGCGAAATCGTTCGGTGCAGTGGCATCGTGCCAGTGATCGTCATCGTGAACGGGCCGGCCGTTTCGGGGCCGGCGCTGCTCATTGGCCTCGCCGACATTGTCGTCATGACCAGGGACTCCTATGCGTTCGTCTCCGGACCGGCGATGGTTCGACAGTTCACAGGCCAGTCGGTTCGCAAGGAGGACCTCGGCGGCGCCGGCGCTCACTCGCGCAACACCGGGGTCGCCGACGCCGTCGTCGACGACATAGCTGCCGCCGAAGAACTGGTCGACGAACTGCTGGGATATCTGCCCACCAGCACGGACACGCTGCCCGACCGCCGGCTCGGCGTCGACCCGGCCGACCGGGTCGTTTCCGAGGCCTACGAGGTCTTGCCGGCCGCACCTACCGGCAGCTACGACGTGCGGGAAATAGCGGCGGCAATCGTCGACGATGGCTACATGGTCGAGCTCCGCCCCTGGTGGGCGGCAAACCTGGTCACAGCGCTGGCCCACGTCGATGGCCATGCCGTCGGCATCGTCGCGAACCAACCCCAGACCGTCGCCGGAACACTCGATATCGCCGCGAGCCGCAAAGGCGCGAGGTTCGTCAGCATGTGCGATGCGTTCAACATCTCCCTACTCACGCTCATCGACACGTCGGGCTTTTATCCGGGTAAGGATCTCGAGTGGCGGGGCATGATCCGCTACGGCGCTCAGCTCGCCTTCGCCTACGCAAGGGCAACCGTCCCCCGGGTCAGCGTGACCCTGCGCAAGTCCTACGGAGGCGCCTACATCGTGATGGACTCCAAACACATGGGCAACGACATGGCCTTCGCCTGGCCGTCCGCCGAGATCGCGGTCATGGGAGCGCGCGGTGCGGTCGAGATCCTGCACCGCCGCGCCGACGAGGACGAAAGGGCTGCTCTGGCAGCCGAGTACGAGGAACGGCTCCTCAATCCCTACATCGCAGCCTCGCGAGGATCGGTCGACGCCGTCATCGACCCAGCCGACACCCGCCGTTGCATAGCGGCCGCCCTCGATGCCCTGTCGACCAAGCGAGAGGCGCTGCCCGAACGCCGCCATGACAACCACCCTCTGTAGCGGCTGCCCGTCGGCCAGAGGCGGAATCGAACACGGGAAGCGAAACCCGTTACGATCCCCCGGGGTCGCATCGACGAAAGAGGGCACAGCGCTGTGACGGACAGCATCACCATCACCGACAACCGCAACGGCGAGACGTTCGAGCTCCCGATCACCGACGGGGCGGTCGACGGTGCGCAATGGCGCGAGAAGCTCGGCCCCGTGTGGTTCCTCGATCCGGCGCTGGGCAACACCGCGGCGAGCGAAAGCGCCATAACCGAGCTCGACGGAGAAGCCGGCATCCTTCGCCACCGCGGTTACCCGATCGAGCAGCTCGCCGAGAAGTCGACGTATCTCGATGTGGCGTACCTGCTCATTCACGGCGAGCTGCCGACACCGACCGAGTTCGAGAGCTGGGTCCACGAGATCACCCACCACACCTACGTGCACGAGAACTTCCGCAAGCGCATCTTCGACGCGTTCCACTACGACTCGCACCCGATGGGCATGCTCATCTCGTGCGTTGCCGGATTGTCGACGTTCTACCCCGAGGCCAAGGACATAGAGGACCCAGACATCCGACGGGCTCAGGTCGTGCGCCTCATAGCGAAGATCCCGACCTTGGCAGCGGCATCGTTCCGGTACAGCAAGGGCCTGCCCTTCATCTACCCCGACAACGACCTCGACTACAGCACCAACTTCTTGTCGATGATGTTCAAGATGGCCGAGGACGACTACATCACCGACCCCGCGCTCCAGCGTGCCCTCGACGTGTTGTTCATCCTCCACGCCGACCACGAGCAGAATTGCTCGACCACAACGGCTCGAGTCGTGGGCAGCTCACACGCCGACCCCTACTCCACCGTTGCGGCGGCTTGTGCCGGTCTGTACGGACCACGCCACGGCGGCGCCAACGAGGCGGTGCTCAGGATGCTGAACGAGATCGGCAGCTACGACCAGGTCGACGCGTTCATCGACTCGGTCAAAGCCGGCGAAGGTCGGCTCATGGGGTTCGGACACCGGGTCTACAAGAACCACGATCCACGCGCGACCATCATCAAAGCGGCGGCGCACGACGTGTTCGACGTGATCGGTCGCAATCCCCTGCTCGACATCGCCCTGAAGCTCGAAGAGGTCGCTCTCGCCGACGACTACTTCATCAGCCGCAAGCTCTACCCGAACGTCGATTTCTACTCGGGACTCATCTACCAGTCGATGGGATTCCCGACCAACATGTTCACGGTGCTGTTTGCGCTGGCGCGCACGTCGGGCTGGCTCGCGCACTGGGACGAGATGCTCGAGCAGAACTCTCGAATCGCCAGGCCTCGCCAGGTGTACACCGGTGAGGCGGTGCGCGACTTCGTGCCGATCGACAAGCGCTGACAGAGCTGACTCGGGCGATGACCGAAGCCGAACGCCCGGCCGAAGCGCTCACGTCTCTCGAAGCCGGAATGCCGATCGTCTACGGCGGCGATCGGGTCGTCCGTGTCGGTGCCGAGCTGGCCGATGCCTTCCGACCCGGCGACCGACTCATCGTGGTCGAGCGTACGGGCGACCTCTTGCACATCCCCGCCGCATCCTCCAGCGCGGCGCGGACGGCGGTCGAAGATGCGACGCGGGCGTTCGCCGCGATGGGCGCGGTCACCGACGACCAGATCGACGACTTCTACAAGGGGTTCGCCGCTCGGATCGACGACGACGACACATTTGCCCCGATTCTCGAAGCCAACCAGGCCGACGTCGCCGACGCAAGACGGCGCGGCCGATCGACGACCCGTCTCGAGCTCACCGAATCGATGCGCTCGGGCATGGTCGAAGGACTACGCAAGTGGGCCTCGGTTCCCTCGACTCGCGGCTCGGTCGTCGAGAGAGTCGAACACACCGGCTGGTCGGTAGAGCTCGTAACAGCTGGACTCGGCGTTGTCGGTTTCGTCTTCGAGGGCCGGCCCAACGTCTTCGCCGATGCAACCGGAGTGCTGCGCGGCGGCAACACGGTGGTGTTCAGGATCGGACGTGACGCACTCGGCACGGCTCGGGCGATCGTCGAACACGCCCTCGATCCATCGTTGGCCGATGCGGGACTCCCCGCTGGCTCAGCCGCGCTCGTCGACGACCCGAGCCACGCCGCGGGCTGGGCGATGTTCGCAGATGGTCGGCTAGCGCTCGCCGTCGCCCGTGGCTCAGGTGCCGCGGTCGAACAACTCGGCGGAGTAGCGGCCCAGGCGGGCACACCGGTGAGCCTCCACGGCACCGGGGGTGCGTGGCTGATAGCGGGCGACGATGCATCAGCCGAAGATCTCGCCGCGGCGGTTCGCTCATCGCTCGACCGCAAGGTGTGCAACACGCTCAACACCTGCTGCATCCCGCGGGCTCGCGCCGAAGACCTGGTACCGGTCGTCATCGAAGCGATCGAAGCTGCCGCCGAGGCTCGCTCTACCAACGCGCGACTTCACGTCGCGCGGGGTTCGGAGAGCTACATCGATTCCGGCGAGTTCGACCGCCGGGTTTCGATCGAACGCGCCGAGGGGACCGTCGAGGAGCCTGCGGCTGCACCGATAGACATCGAAGACCTCGGAACCGAGTGGGAGTGGGAGAACAGCCCGGAGGTATCGCTTGTCGTCACCGACGATCTCGACGAGGCGGTCGACTTGTTCAACCGCTTCAGCCCCCGCCTCGTAGCGACGCTCATCTCTCCCGACCGCGAGACGCACGACAGGTTCTTTGCGATGGTCGACGCTCCTTTCGTGGGCAACGGGTTCACCCGCTGGGTCGACGGTCAGTACGCGCTGGGACGTCCCGAGCTCGGGTTGTCGAACTGGCAGCACGGCCGACTGTTATCCCGCAGCGGCGTCCTGAGCGGCGACTCGGTCTACACCCTGCGCACCCGAGCCACCCAAACCGACCCTCACCTATCGCGCTAGCCCCGAAGTGAAACTTTGGTCTGACACCGGGGTCGCGACACCAGGGTCGCGAAGTGAAACTTTGGTCTGACACCGGGGTCGCGGTAGCGCCGGTCAGTCGGCGATCGACAAGGCGATCTTGCCGATGTTGGCGTTGCTCTCCATTCGAGCATGCGCTGCGGCGATGTCGTCGAGGGAATAGCGCGAGTCGATGATTGGACGCATGGTTCCGTCGGCGATGAGGGGCAGCATCTCGGCCTCGAAACGCTGAGTGATCGCGATCTTCTCCTCGATGGGCCGCGATCGCAGCACGGTGCCGATCAACGACGCACGCTTTGGCATCAGCGAACCCGGCGAAAAGCTGACCGGAGCTCCGCTCATGACCCCGACCTGGACAATTCGGCCGCCGACCCGCAGCACCTCGACGTTGCGCGGCAGATAGTCCCCACCGACGACATCGAGCACCACATCGACCCCCGTGCCATCGGTGATCTCTCGACACGCGCCGACGAAGTCGTACTCCTCGTAGTCGATGGCCTCGGCACCGAGGGACCGGCAGGCCTCGACCTTCCCCTTGCTGGCGGTCACGATTGCACTCGCTCCAATGGCCTGCGCGATCTGAATCGCCGCCGTTCCCACACCGGAGGCGCCGGCGTGGACGAGTGCTGTCCGTCCGGCGGTCAGACCACCTTGGACGATGAGGGCATCGAACGCGGTGATGAACACTTCGGGCACCGCGCCCGCATCGCCGAGAGAAAGCGCAGGTGGCACGGGAACGACCTGGCGCTCGTGTACCGCGACATGCTCTGCGTGCGCGCCGCCGCCGACGATACCCATGACCTCGTCGCCCACCGACCGGTCGACCACACGCTCGCCGATTGCAGCGACTCGCCCTGCGAATTCGAGACCCGGGATCTCGAATTCGGTGTCCGGACCCGGGTACAAACCCATGCGCTGGAGGATGTCGGCACGGTTGAGAGCGGAGGACACAACCTCGACCAGCACCTCTTCCGGCCCGATCACGGGGTCGGGAACCTCGCTCACCCCCAGCACTTCCGGACCACCGTGCGCGTCGAGCACGACTGCTTTCATGCAATTCCCCTTCGCTTCATGGCAACCCGCGCTCCACCTCGCGGAAAACTCCGCTTCCGCGGTCGCCACGGCTATATCACATCGCTATGTTGCGGCGGTGGATTTGATCATCGTCCGGCATGGGCGGCCGGAACGTGACGAGCGCTGCGTGGGCGAACCCGCAGATCCCGAGCTCTCCCCCCTCGGTCACAGACAGGCAAAGCTGACCGCAGACTTCCTCGAGTGTGAGTCGATTCAACACGTGGCATCGAGCACGATGCTACGCGCGCACCAGACCGCCAAGCCGCTCGTCGACCGCCTGGGCATTGAGCTTTCGCTCCACGACGAGCTCCGCGAAGTCGACGATCAGTCCAACCGCTACGTGCCGATGGAAGACCTCCTCGACGACGACCCCATCGTCACCGACCTACGCGACGATCCCTGGTCGCTCTTCAACGGCAACTTCGAAGGCTTCAGGAGCAGAGTCGTATCGGCCTTCGACCACCTGATCGAGGTCAACAAAGGCAGAACCGTCGCCGTGTTCTGCCACGGCATGGTCATGGGCGTCTACGCCATGACACTTCTCGGAACCGACGACCCGTTCCGGTTCCCGGTCGACTACTGCGGAATCATGCGCGTCCAAGCATCGTCGACGGGCATCCGCACACTTCGCAGCACCAACGAGACCGGCCACGTCCGACATACCCTGGACTGATCGTTGCTGCGAGTTCGGGGGAGCCCTTCGGGCTCCTCGGAGTTTCGGCTTCGCCGAAACGTCCCGCGCTTCGCGTCCTCATGCGCAGAACGCAAGCGCAGGTCGCAATCGGCGGCAAAGCCACTCGATTGCTCCGAGGTCAGGCTGCGTCGAAGAAGTCGAGGATCATCCTAGAGGTGTCCTTGCCATCGCCCCAGCTGTGCCCGCCCCCGTGCACGGTCACCAGCACCACCTGCGCGTCGCCTTCGCAAGCCGTCCATCGTGTCTCGGTTTGACCCGCCGCCGCGTCCACCTCGGGCTCGGACCCGCATCCCATCACCGTGGCCAGCTGATCCAATCGGTCGGGCACCGACGGATTACCGAGCTCGAAGCCGAGCAGGTAGTTACCTTCGTAGGACGCGACCTGATCGGCATCGCCGTGGATCGCCAGCACCGACGTCGGCCCGGTTCCGGCGCAGTCACCCGTGAGATTGACACCCGAGACCGGCGCCACGGCCGCAAAGCGATCCCCGAGCTCGCACGCAAGCGCCGTTGACATGCCCGCCCCGTTCGACATCCCGCTCGCATAAACCCGCTGTTCATCGATGCACACCGACGCGAGGGTTGAATCGAGCAATGCGTCGACGAAACCGATGTCGTCCGCCCCGATCTCGTCGGCGTCGATGTCGTCGAGGTCTTCGAGGTCGGAACCGAGACTTACACCCCCGGAACCGAATATGTTCCAGAACGCGAGACCGTCGATGTTCGCGGTGTCGACGCCCCCAGCAGTCTCCGAAGCGACCCTCAATGGCTCACCCTGAGGCGCGATGACAACGTAACCACGTGCGGTGGCAAGCTCGCCGAAGTTGGATGTGACCCGCTGTGTCTCATGGCTTCCGCCAAAACCGTGAAAGTCGAAGAGCAACGGCGCGGGCTCGCCGTTGTCGAACCCAGCTGGGAGATCGACGATGTACTCGCGTTCGATCCCGTCGTGTTCGAAGCCGACGACCTCATCGTCGGTGAGCTCGAGGGGGTCTCCACAAGATGTCGTACGGGGCGTGGTCGAGACCGGAGCTGCGCTCGTCGTGGGCTGCGCCGGCGTCGTCGTCGGCACAACGGCGGTCGTGCTCACCTCCGTGCCCGCCTCGTCGTCGTCACCAGCGCAAGCCGCCGCCGACAGAACCAACACGGTGACGAAGCAGAGGGACGATGTGCGGCTCATCGCGCGAGCATTCCACATGTTCACGAGGAAACGGGGCCGTGGAACCGGCACGTGGCCCGCCAACCTTGCGGGGTGACCCGCACCGCGAGCCACGAGCCGCACCGTTCGCAATAGCGCGGCGGGTCGAGCACGGGGAGGCATCCTTCACAATCTGGCGACCCGCAACCGGGACACCACGATGAAGACACCGGCAACTCAGAGCGCGGCCGAGAGCGATCCGATCGGCATGGCGAGATCGTCGAGCATGCGCAGATCCTCCTCGGGTGTTCGTCCGAGCGTCGTCAGATAGTTGCCGACGATCAAAGCGTTGATGCCAGCGGTCATACCCATCGCCTGTAGGTCGCGCAGCGTGATCTCGCGTCCACCGGCATAGCGCAGGATGACCGACGGCAGCCCGAGACGGAACAGCGCAATCCACCGGATCGCCTCGATCGGCTGCACCGGCTTGCGGATCTGAAGCGGCGTCCCCGGGCGCGGGTTGAGGAAGTTGATCGGGACCTCGTGTGGCCTCACAGCTCGCAGTTGCTCGATGAGCTCGAGTCGCTGCTCGTCGCTCTCGCCCATACCCAGCAGTGCACCGCAGCAGAGCTCCATGCCGTTCTCGCGCACGAGCTCACAGGTTGCGAACCGCTCCTCCCACGTATGAGTCGTGACGACCTCACCGAAGAACGATCGCGCTGTCTCCAGATTGTGGTTGTACCGATGAACACCGCCATCGGCGAGACGCCTCGCCTGCTCGGCGGTCAATATGCCGGCGCTGACGGCGACGTTGATGCCCGCCTCCTCGCGAACGATCGGAACGAGCTCGACGAGGCGGTCCATCACCTTTTCGTCTGGCCCTTTGATCGCGAGGACGATGCAGAACTCCGAGGCCCCGAGCTCGGCGGTTTCCTTCGCTGCCGCGATGACCTCGTCGGTGTCGAGCCACGGAGTTGCCTTCACCTCGGTGTCGAACGACGCCGACTGTGAACAGAAGTGGCAGTCCTCTGGGCAGCCGCCGGTCTTGGCCGAGAGGATGCCCTCGACCTCGACGGTCTCTCCCGCCCAGGAGAGCCGCACCTCGTGAGCGAGGGCTGCGAGAGCAGGCACCGCTCCATCGTCGATCCTCGAGAGATCGGCCAGCTCGGCCGCAGTGAGCATGCGGCGTTCGTCGAGAAGTGCGTTTTCGGCGGCGCTGAGAATGGAGCGATTCACGGCGGCAATCGTAGGGCGGATACAACTGTACGGCTCAGCCCAGCCCTGAGCCACAGGTGGCGCCAAGCGAGACCTGCGCAATACTGTCCGCCATGGCCAGCGCCACAGACGACTCAGTCACCTACCGCGCCGCCGGTGGTGTCGCGACCATCGCGCTGTCCAATGAGCGCCGTCGCAACAGCCTGGGGCTGGAAACCCTGCGCACCCTACGTGGATTCATCACCGACGCCGGCGTCGATCCATCGATCGCTGTCGTAGTCGTTTCAGGCGAGGGCCCCGCCTTCTCGGCGGGTCACGATCTGGCCGAGATGCGCGATCGGGATCACGATTACTACACCGAGTTGTTCGACGAGTGCGCCCGCCTGATGCTGTCGATCCACGACATCGGACAGCCGGTCATCGCCAAGGTCGACGGAGTGGCGACCGCAGCGGGCTGCCAGCTCGTGGCGTCGTGCGATCTCGTCGTTGCGACCGACCGCTCGACCTTTGCAACCCCGGGAGTACGGATCGGACTGTTTTGTTCGACACCGATGGTCGCGCTCAGCCGCGCGGTCGGCCGAAAGCGTGCCTTGGAGATGCTGCTGACCGGGGAACCGATCGACGCCGCCACCGCGGCCGATTGGGGCCTCGTCAACCGTGTCGTCGCGCCGGAAGTGCTCGACTCGACCATCGACGACCTCGTCGCCTCTCTCACACGGTTCAGCCCGCACACCATCGCGATCGGCAAGCGCGCGTTCTACGAGCAGATCGAGCTCGACGAAGCGGGAGCTTACGAGCACACGAGAGTGGTTATGGCCGCCAACGCCGCCGACGAGGTCGCAGCCGAAGGCGTAGCGGCATTCCTCGACAAGCGCGATCCGGTCTGGCCCGAGCCGAAAAACGACCGTTGAACGACTGGATCGCACGCGACGCAGCGGTGGTGTGGCACGGGTTCACGCAGATGGAGTGTTACGCGCAGAACCGGCCGGTCATCGTCGAACGCGGTGAGGGGCACCATCTGATCGACGTCGACGGGCGGCGCTACCTCGACGCGATCTCGTCTCTGTGGGTCAACACGATCGGCCACTCCAACCCCGATCTCAACGCCGCCGCGAAGGACCAGCTCGATCGCATTGCTCACTCGACAATGCTCGGCAACGGGAACCGGGTCACGATCGAGCTCGCCGAGCGCCTCGCCCAGCTGGTCCCCGTCGATGAACCTCACGTCCTGTTCGCCTCCGACGGAGCCGCGGCGGTCGAACAGGCGCTCAAGATCGCCTTTCAGTACTGGTGGAACCTCGGTGATCGATCTCGCACCAGCTATTTGGCGCTCGAGGACGCGTATCACGGCGACACCGTGGGGTCACTGGCGCTCGGAGCCGGCGGCTTCGGCACCGACATGTTCGACGCGCTTCGATTCCCGGTCACGCGCACGCCCGGCTACGGCGACGCTGATTGGTGCCACAAGGCGATCGACACCATCGAGTCGCAACACGAAAACCTCGCCGCCGTCGTCCTCGAGCCGTTGGTACAAGGCGCCTCGGGAATCCTCATCGCCGACCCGGGCGACGTGGGGCGTGTAGTGGCGGCCGCTCAAGAGGCCCGCGTCCCGGTCATCTGTGACGAAGTGGCAACGGGCTTCGGTCGCACGGGTCTGCTGTTCGCCTCCGAGCACTGCGACATACGGGCTGACGTCGTCTGTTTGGGCAAAGGCATCGCCGCCGGCTACGCCCCCCTCTCGGCAACGGTCGTGACCAGGTCGATCTACGATTCGTTTCTCGGACCCGACCTCAGCGAGAAGACCTTCTACCACGGCCACTCCTTCAGCGGGAACGCTCTCGCATGTGCGATCGCCCTGCGCCACCTCGAACTGCTCGAGGAGCGCGACCTCATCGCCCATGCAGCCACAACCGCCGACCACCTCGGTCGTCGGCTCGCCGAAACGATCGAACCGCAGGCGGGTGTCGGCGCAGTGCGACAGCAGGGCCTCATGGTCGGCATCGAGCTGACCGATCCCGCCGACGTCTCACTCGACGCAGGGCTCGCGGCGCGACGGGTGTGCGCCGCGTCGGTCGAAAGAGGAGTCCTGCTTCGTCCCCTCGGACCCGTGATCGTCATCATGCCCCCGCTGACGTTCACAACCGGCGAGATCGATACGGTCGTCGACACGTTGGCCGAGTCTCTCGACGCCGTCCTCACATGACCTGGCTCGACATCGCCATGCGCGAGCTCTGCCTCGTCGACGACGCCAACCAGCGGCGTTCGCCTCGCGACCTGCGGTTGCAAGGCCCCCGTGGATCGGTGGCGGCGACCGACGCCCCGATCGTCACGTTCGCGTCGAACGACTACCTCGGACTGACCCAGCACGAGGCGGTCAAGTCTGCCGCGGCGCAGGCCGCGCTGTGCTGGGGCTCCGGCAGCGGGTCGGCGAGGCTCATCGTGGGCTCCCGACGACTCCACAGCGAGCTCGAAGCCACCATCGCTCAATGGAGAGGCACCGAGTCGTCGGTGCTGTTCAGCACCGGCTTCGCTGCGAATCTAGGCGTCGTCACCACCTTCGGCGCGCACGCGGCGGTCATCTGCTCCGACGCCCTAAACCATGCTTCGATCATCGATGGCTGTCGGCAGGCGAAGGCGCGGACCGAGGTATATCCGCACTGCGACGTCGACGCGGTCGATCGCTCTCTCGAACAGGCGGTCGGACCAGGCATGGTCGTGACCGACAGCGTGTTCTCGATGGATGGCGATCTCGCCCCCATCGTCGAGCTGGCCCAATGCTGCGCGACCCACGGCGCCCTTTTGGTGCTCGACGATGCCCACGCAGTGTTCGAACTGGAGGACCTATCCGCGACGGGGGCCGAGGTATTGCGTGTCGGAACGTTGTCCAAGACGACCGGATCGCTCGGCGGGTATGTCGCTGGCCCAGAGCCGATGTGTGACCTCCTGGTCAACCGCGCGCGTTCCTACATTTTCACGACCGCTGGAACCCCGGCCGACATGGCGGCGTCGTCAGCCGCGATCTCCGTGATCCAGTCCACCGAAGGCGAGACGCTTCGGGCGAAGCTGAGGGACCACATCGACCGGCTGCGTCCGGGACACACGAGCCCGATAATTCCTGTCGTGCTGGGTGATGAGGCCGATGCGGTCGACGCAGCATCCGAACTCGAGTCACGCGGGCTCATCGTGCCCGCGATCCGACCTCCGACCGTGCCGCGGGGTACGTCGCGCCTACGCGTCACCGTGTCAGCCGCGCACGAACACGAAGAGATCGACAGGCTGCTGTGCGCGTTCGAGGAGTTGGGAATTGATCCGTCCTAGCCAACTCGTCACCGTGCTGGGCACCGATACCGAGGTCGGCAAGACCTGGCTGTCGGCTGCACTGCTGCGTGCCTGGTCCGAAGCCGGGCTCACCGTCTCTGCCCGCAAGCCGGTGCAGAGCTTCGACCCCGCCGACGATCACCCCACCGACGCCGAGGTTCTCTCGGTCGCCAGCGGTGAGCCCGTGTCAGCGGTGTGCATCCACTCGTTGGCCGTACCGATGGCCCCGCCGATGGCGGCTGTCGCGCTCGGACAGCCGCCTCTTCACCTCCACGAGCTGCTCGACGCCGGGGAGTTCACGACGAACAGCGACGTCGGTGTGGTCGAAGGCGTAGGCGGAGTGTTCTCCCCCATCGCCGACGACGCCGACAACGTAGAGTTCGCTCTGGCTCTCGAACCAGACGCCATCGTGCTCGTCGGCGACTCCCGCCTGGGGGCCATCAACGCCGTGCGCGGTGCCGTCGCCGGCTTGCGTGCCCACCCCGGCGATCTCTTCATCTTCCTCAACCGGTTCGAACCGTCCGACGATCTCCACGTCGCGAACCTCGAATGGCTGCGCGATCGCGACGGTCTCGGCGTCTACACCGAGCCGACCGAGCTAGCCGATGCGATCAGATCCGTGAGAAGCGACTCGATGTGAGAGTCTGATCGCATGCGCGGGCCCGACTGCGACGTGTTGATCGTCCTCAACCCAACCCTCGACAAGCCGATCACCGACTCGATGCTCGATGACGCCGTTCCGCGCCACATCGATGCACAGATCCTCACCCCCGGCTCTGCCGAGGACGCTACGGCACTGCTTTCGGCCGCCGCCAACGAGGTTGCCCGGGTGGTGGTCGTAGGCGGCGACGGCATGGTTCATCTCGCCGCAGGGGCTCTCACCGGTTCGAACACGGTGCTGGGCATCGTCCCTGCCGGCACCGGCAACGACACCGTGAGGGCCCTCGGGATACCAATGCCCGAGCGCAACCCCGCATCGATGCGGACTGCGCTCGACATCGCACTCGGCGATCCGATCGACATCGACGTCGGTTTGGTGAACCACCACCCGTTCGTGTCCGTGGCGACGCTCGGGTTCTCCGCGACCGTCAACGACCGCGCGAACCGCCTGCGCTGGCCGCGCGGCTCCGCGGCATACTCGGCCGCCACCG
The DNA here is from genome assembly GCA_965216815.1 of Acidimicrobiales bacterium. Classification (GTDB taxonomy): domain Bacteria; phylum Actinomycetota; class Acidimicrobiia; order Acidimicrobiales; family SHLQ01; genus JADFOM01. The sequence continues at coordinate 3,593,787 of OZ244202.1, forward strand.
TGCTGGAGCTCCCGCGACTGCGACCGGTCGACGCGACCATCTCCGTCGACGGCGAGGTGCACGAGCTAGAAGCCAATCTCATCGCGGCGGGCAACACGTCGCACTTCGGCGGCGGGATGGCGATATGCCCCGATGCCGACCCCACCGACGGTCAGCTCGACATCACCGTCATCGGCGCTGTGAGCCGGTTCAAGCTGCTGAGGACCTTCCCCAGGGTCTACTCGGGACGCCACGTCGACGACCCACGCGTCACCACGCTGCGCGGAGCCGAGATCCGCATCGAAACCGCCGGCCGTGTTTGGCCGGTGTGGGCTGACGGCGAGCCGGTCTCGGACACGCCGAGCATGCTGGAGGTCATCAAGGGCGGGCTCAGGGTCGCTCACCCGCAACCGACCTGAACCCAGAACGTGATGAGGCCCGCCCAATCGGGCGGACCTCATCTCCCCTTTTCCTACCCTCGGCGTTTCAGCCGAAGTCGGTCTTGTCAGCCAAAGTCGGTCACGTTGCACTCGGACATGACGTCGATCATCGCGCCCATGAGCTCGGGGTCCTCGTCCGGGCTACCCGCGGTCGCGAACTTGGCGAAGAGGTCCTCATCGAGGTTCTCGGCGATGCACTTCGCGTCTTCCTCGCTCACGCCGTCGGCGACCATCTCGTCGACGATCAGGCTCGAGGTGTCGACGCAGTCGAGCGACGCGTTGACGTAGGCCTCGGTCTCTTCATCGGAGAGCTCGTCCTCGGGGAACTCCATTCCCTCTTCGACGGCTTCGACGGTAACACCCAGGTCGACCAGTCGATCGGTCCCGAGCGTGTCGAGCGCCGCGTCGGCGATGCACTTGGCTTCGTCCTCGCTGGGTCCGGAGTCCCGGGAGTCATCGAGAATCGACTCCGCGATCGCATCGCGCAGAGCCGAGTCACCTCCACCGTCATCCGATCCGCACGCGCCGGCGAGGAGCGCAGCCAGCGTGGTGATGAGCAGCAGGTTCTTCATGAGTGTGGATTCCCGTCGTAAGAGTTCTCGTGCCAATCCGTCGGCACGGCTTCCCCGAAGTGAAGGAATCGGGAAGAATGGCGCTACCGCGACTCCCGGTCGGCGAAACCTGGTCTGACACCGGGGTCGCGGTAAAGGCTGAGAACCGCTACCGCGAAACCTGGTCTGACACCGGGGTCGCGGTAAAGGCTGAGAACGGAGTGGGAATGCAACTCAACAAGACTGGCGTGTGGTACTTCACAGAGGCGATGACAGCCGACGGTGCGGCAGACTTCGCGCGCAGGGTCGAGTCGCTCGGCTACTCCACCCTCTGGATTCCCGAGACCCTCGGACGAGACGCCATCGTCCACGCGGGTCACCTGCTCGACGCGACGACAACGCTCAACCTCGCAACCGGCATCGCCAACATCCATCACCGCCACCCCGGATTGGCGGCCCAGGCTGCAGCGACGCTCGCTGAGCAATCGGGCGGGCGTTTCGTATTGGGACTCGGCGTCAGCCATCAACCGATCGTCGAGGGCCTCCGAGGAATCCCCTACGAGAAGCCGCTGAGCGGCATGCGCAAGTACCTGGAAGCCATGGCGGCTTCGCCCTACTCCGCGGTGAAACCCGACGAGCCGGCGCCGGTGGTACTCGCCGCGCTCGGACCCAAGATGCTCGAGCTGAGCGGCGAGCTCGCCGACGGTGCGCACCCCTACTGGACGACGCCGGAACACACCGCCCGCGCCCGCGAAATCCTGGGCCCGGACAAGCTGTTGTGTGTGGAACAGAAGATCGTGTGGAGCACCGAACCGACCGTCGCTCGCACCGCTGCGATAGGCGCGCTCGGCATGTACGCCGACCTCCCCAACTACCGGAACAATTGGAAGCGCTTGGGGTTCAGCGAAGACGAGATCGAGAACCGCGACGACCGGTTCGTCGACGCGGTCGTCGCCTGGGGCGATGAACCATCGATTCGCGCCCGCATCGACGAGCACTACTCCGCCGGCGCCACACAGGTGTGCGTTCAGCCCGTGAACCCGCAGGAGGGCAGCGTCGACCCCGACTGGAACGCGCTCGAGGCGCTCGCCCCCGATTGATCGATGCCCGACGACCTCACATGCCCGCACTGTTCGGAGGCCGAGGAGCTTCTCGGCGAGCGCGATGGCGACACGATCACGATCACCTGTCAGCGGTGTGGTTGTGTTTGGGATCGCGACCTCACCCCGGTCTGTCCGAGCTGCGGCCGCGAGGACGTCCGCCGTGCGTTTCAGGCGATCGTCGACAAGTCGCGCGGAACGCAGCTGTCGATCCAGTCGATGCGGGTCGTCTACCTGTGCCCCGACTGCGACCCCGTGAAGCTGCGGACTTGGCTCGACTCCAACACGCCGCTACCACCCGACGAACTGCCCATCTAGTGTCCTGCGCCGTGACCCGAGGAGACCGATGAAGCTCGACGTGATGTCCAACGCGCAGGCGCTCGACGACGTGCAGGTGCTGACCCGCAGAGCCGAGGCCGCCGGTTTCGGTGCGCTCTGGTTCACAGAATCGGGCCGCACCGCCTACCTGTCCTGCGCCGCAGCCGCCCTGGCGAGTGAACGCATGACGATCGGAACCGCCGTTGCCGTCGCTTTTCCCCGCAGCCCCATGGTGACAGCGTCGATCGCCTGGGAGCTCGCCGACGCAACCGACGGACGGTTCATCGTCGGTCTCGGAACCCAGGTCAAAGCCCACATCGAGCGGCGGTACTCGTCTGAATACTCCCCGCCGGGCCCTCGCATGAAGGAGTACGTCGAGGCGATGCGCGCGATCTTCGCTGCTTTCCGGCGCGACGAGAAGCTCGACTACCACGGCGACTTCTACGACTTCAGTCTGCTTCCTGCGCAGTGGTCGCCGGGGCCCATCGATGCGCCCGACCCGCCGATCTACGTGTCAGCTGTGCTCCCGTGGATGTCTCATATGGCGGGCGAGGTCTGCGACGGGGTACACATTCACCCGTTCCATTCTCCTGACTATCTCGTCGAGAGCCAGATTCCCCACATCGCCGATGGCGCCGAGCGAGCCGGCCGTTCGCTCGGAGACGTCACGCTCGAGTGCCCAGTCATGACCGCGGTCGGCGACACCGACGAGGAGATGGCCCGGACACGTGAGCACGCTCGAACGATGATCGCGTTCTACGGGTCGACGCGAACCTATTCGCCGGTATTCGAACAGCACGGATTCGACGGTTTGAGCGACAAGCTCCACGCGAAACAACGCGAGGGCGACTTCGCGGGCATGACCGCCCTAGTCACCGACGACGTGCTCGACCACTACATCGTGACCGCCACGTGGTCCGAGCTCGGAGCCAAACTCCTCGACCGCTACCGCGACCTCGCCCCATCGGTGCGTGTCATGACCTACACCGCCTCGACCCAGTACGCCAACGACCCCGACATTTACGACAGGTGGGCCGACGTCGCCGCCGCAATGTCATCCTGAGTGGGGCACCTACTCGAACTTGGTGCCCATCTCGGCCACGGTCTCGACCCACAGCGGCCCTGCGTCGGGCGCGTATTCGCCAGGCGTGAAGGTGACCGAACGCAGGTCGCCCGAATAGGGGAAGGTGCCGTGCTCCTCGCGCAATCGCCACGACACCGGCGATTTGCGGTCGATACCGACGTCGATGCCCTGGAACGGTGCGATGGCCAGGAAGACCGGCATGTCGCGCAGCTCAGCGCGCAGATCCTCGCCGACCTTCACCGAAACGTGACACACGCCGCCACCGGGTGACTCGACCCCGACGCGCACCGGCGCTCCGTCGGAGGGCGCGGGCCCTGCTTCGAGCTCGTGGGTTGTCCCGTACGCGTTGTACACGAACAACAGCGAGTCGTTTTCGACATAGAGCCCGTAGCCCCCACCCTGGTCGCCGTGGGCGAAGAGCGTTCCGGCCTTGCCGGGGCGGTGATCGAGGTCGACATCGATGGCAAACGATCGGAAAACGATCAGCTGGAGGCACCGCCACCGCTCGAGGGTCGGTGTTCCGGGGGCGATGGTCAACGGCACCACGATGTCGTCGGCCCAGGGAGGGCGCAGAAGAGCCTTCAGCTGATTGCCCTCGTCGAGGGGGAACACCTGATTCGCCCAAGCCGCTCGTTCCCATTCTTCGGTCAGCTCGGCGAGTCGGTCGGGGTGTTGCGAGGCAAGGTCGACGGTCTCGGTCGGGTCGGCATCGAGGTGATGTAGCTCCCAGCGCTCGTCGCTGAACGGCGTTCGAGGCTGACGGCAGGTCACCGCCGACCAGCCGTCGCGGTAGTAGCCGCGATGGCCGATCATCTCGTAGTACTGCTCGCGATGAGTCGAATCGGCGGCACCGTCGGTCAACGTCGAAACAAAGCTCGCTCCTGCCGGTTCAGGCACTGGCGTTCCGTCCTTGGTCGTCGGAATTTCGACATCGGCGAGCGAACACAGCGTCGGCAACAGGTCGGTGATGTGTTGATATTGGGTACGGATCTCCCCCGCGCCGTCACTCAAACCGTTCGGCCACGAGACGATGAACGGCACCTGGTGCCCACCCTGATGGGTGTTGATCTTGTAGAGCCGGAACGGCGTCGACGACACCATCGCCCAACCCATCGGGTAGTGCGGCAGGGTTTCGGGACCACCCATCTCGTCGATTCGTTCATAGTCGACGTCGAGATCTTCGAGGTCGCTGTTGCGCGCCTGCGCGAGCAGGGTTCGGAAGTAGGCCGACGTGCCGTTGTCCTGGCCCTCTCGAGATCCGCCATTGTCCGAGGTGAACACGACGATCGTGTTCTCCCACTCCCCCATCGCCTCGAGCTCAGCCCGTAACCGGCCGAAGTTCTGGTCGACGTTGTCGACCATGCCGGCAAAGATCTCCTGATACCGGGCAAACAGCTCCTTCTCCTTGTCCGACAGCTCGTCCCAAGCCTTGACGGCGTGGCCCGGCTCGCTGTTGCGAGCCGGCAGCACCGCATCGTCCGGCACGAGACCGAGCTCCTTTTGGCGTGAGAATCGCTGTTGTCGAATCGTGTCCCAGCCCGCCTCGTAGGCGCCTCGGTACTTCTCTATGTCGGCGCGCTTGGCCTGCAAAGGGGCATGCACCGCACCGTGGGCGAAATACATGAACCACGGTTTGTCTGGATGCGCGGCTCGTCCCTGGCGGATCATGTCGATGGCGCGATCGGTCAGATCGTCGGTGAAGTAGTAGTCGTCGGGAAACTCGTCGATGTCGACCGCGTGGTTGTCCTCGTAGAGCCTGTGCGGCTGATGGAAGTTGGTGAACCCGTCGAGGATGCCGTAGTACCGCTCGAAGCCTTTCTGCAGCGGCCAGCTGTGACGCGGGCCGGCTTCGGAGAGGTTCGCGTCCTTGCACAGATGCCACTTCCCCACCATGTAGGTCGCCCAGCCATTGTCGCGCAGGACGTCCCCCATCGTGATCGCGTCGTCGCGCAACTCCATCGCATAGCCGGGGAAACCCGGATCGAAATGAGCGACGTGGCCCACGCCCGCCAGGTGGTGGTTGAGACCGGTCAGCAGCGATGCCCTCGTCGGCGAACACATGGGGTTCACATGGAAGTTCGCATAGCGGACCCCCTCGTCGGCCAGCCGATCGATGTTCGGTGTCTCGATCTCGCTTCCATAGCAACCGACGTCTGCGAACCCGAGGTCGTCGACCAACATGACGAGGATGTTGGGAGCGCCGGGCGGTGCGGTCGGCGGGCGCGGCCACGACGGCTTCGAGGTCGAGAAGATGCGTCCGACCTCGCCGTCGAATCCTTCGTACGCGCGAGGCGCTGAGGTCGGTCCGGGGTCGCTGGTACCGTTCACGGCGGCGAACCTAGCAGCGGTCGATCAGGCCCCGGAAAGGCGTTGGATCAACGCAGAGCTGTCGGATCTCCCCATGCCCTCTGACGAGAGCTCGTCGTAGAACCGCTTCACGAGCGCCGTGACCTCCAGCGGAGCGCCGAGCTCATCGCCTTGCGTCAGGCAGATGTCGAGATCCTTGCGCATCCAGTCGAGAGCGAAACCGAAGTCGAATTCGCCCCGCCACATCGTCTTGGCACGGTTCTCCATCTGCCACGAACCTGCAGCGCCCTGGCTGATCACGTCGACGACGAGATCGAGGTCAAGGCCGGCTCTGCGCCCGAACTCGAGTCCCTCGCTCAAGCCCTGGATCAGACCCGCGATGCAGATCTGGTTGACCATCTTCGTGAGCTGACCCGCACCCGGCGGACCGATATGCGTGACGGCCTTGCCGTAAGCGCGCATGAGCGGTTCGGTCGAACCGAATACCGCCGCGTCGCCGCCGCACATGACCGTCAGCTGACCATTGATGGCTCCGGCTTCGCCTCCCGACACAGGTGCATCGATGAAGCCGACGCCACGTGCCGACGCCTCGGCGTGGAGCTCTCGCGCGACGGTTGCCGACGCGGTCGTGTGGTCGACGAGCACCGTTCCCGCCGACATCGCTGCGAGGACACCGTCGCCGCCGCCGACCACCGAGCGAAGATCGTCATCGTCGCCGACGCAAACGAACACGAAGGCAGCGCCGGCCGCCGCAGACCCCGGTGTCGGCACAGCGACGCCCCCGTACTCGTCGACCCATCGTTCGGCCGTCTCCGCCGTGCGGTTGTAGACCGTGACCTCGTGGCCGGCACCGACGAGATGACCGGCCATCGGGTATCCCATGGTCCCCAGCCCGACGAACGCGCACCGTTCCACTAGCTACCGACCGCCTTCGGGTTCGAACGCGCCCAGCTGCATCTGCTCGCGCACCGTGGTTACGGCGGGGTTGGTGAGGGACCGCCGCTGCCAGTTGGCGCCGTCGACCACCAAAGTGTGACCCGAGATGAACCGCGCGTACGGCGAGGCGAGGAACGTCGCCGCCCAACCGAGCTCGTGACGCTGCCCGACGCGCAGCGCAGGCTGGCAGATGTCCTTGTCGTGTGTCCGGTCGAGACTCCCCGAGATGTCGTCGGTCATGTCCTCGTGGGGGAACAGCCCGGGAACGAGTCCGTTGACCTGAATGCCGTAGGGACCCCACTCGACTGCGAGCGTTTCGACCATGTTCTTGACCCCCGCCTTGGCCGCAGCTGAATGCGCAAACCCGGGACCTCCGGTCCAGGCATAGGAGGCGCCGACGTTGATGATGTTGGCGGGCGTTCCTGCGGCGAGGTGGCGTCGGCCGAACTCCCGCGCACAGAAGAACGTGCCGTTCAGTGTGATGTCGACCACCGTGCGCCAGGCGTTCGGTGACATGTCCTCGGCAGGAACGGGAAAGTTCGCCGCCGCATTGTTCACCAGAACCTCGGGCAATCCGAACTGCGACTGTGCGGCATCGAATGCTCCCCCGATCGATTCGGGATCCCTGATGTCGCACTGAACCGTCAACACGGCGGCTCCGACCGACTCGATCGCGTCGCGACCCGCCTCGAGGTGTTCCGGCTTGCGGCTGGCGATGACGATCGAGGCACCGAGCCTGGCGAACTCGATTGCAATTGCCTTGCCCAACCCAGTGCCGGCGCCTGTCACGAACACGACGGCACCGTCATAGGTACCCGGCGGCAACGCCGTGGCGCCGATCGGTGGTGGGTACGGCAGTCCCTGCGGTGTGTCGGCCATCTGATCGTCAGCTTCCTCGGTAATTGGGCATTCGGTCGTCTAGTCGCGCCGAGCGGAACTCGGCGAAGTCGTCGGACTTGTTGATGAACGTCTGGTATATCAACTCATCTTCCATCGACGCCCTGACCTGCGGGCGCGACAGATGGCCGATGACCCGGCGCGCCATCTTGACGGTCACCGCCGGCGACGCAGCGATCTTCTCGGCCATCTCCAGGGCGGTGTCCGACAGCGCATCGGGCTCGACGACCCGGCTGACGATCCCGTGTTGGAGCGCCTCAGCCGCGTCGAGTCGCCGACCGGTGAGCACCATGTCGGCGACCAGTCCGTGGCCGCACATCGCATGGAGCACGCCGACGCCGCCGGTGTCGGGTATTACGCCATGGCCGACTTCGGGGAGCATGAACTTCGCGTCGGACGCCGCGATGCGGATGTCGCAGAGCAATGCTCGCTGGAATGACCCGCCGAGTGCCCAGCCTTGGATGGCGACGATGACCGGTGCCTCGATGTCCCAAAGTCGCTGAATGCCGCGGATGCCGCGCGTCATCAGCTCATGGTGGGTCATGTCGGTCTGGTTCGTGCCGATCGACGCGACGTCGCGACCCGACGACCAGGACTTGCCCACCCCGCGCCACACGACAGCGCGTACGTCCGGGTTGGACGCGAGCGTGTCGAGATGTGCGAATAGCTGTGCGTCCATGTCGTCGTCGAATGCGTTGTGCTTGTCGGGGTTGTCGTTGGTGAGGGTGGCGATCACGCCTTCGATCTCGAGATGCACCGATCCGGCCATGTCGTCTCCTCTTCGAGCCTGCGCTGCGCAGTATTACAGCGAACAGTGCAGGGAACGCAGTACACAAGGTGTCAGGAGGCCGCGCGCGCGAGGTGTCAGCGCATGCGGAGGAAGACGCCGGAGCGTGCCTTGGGCCAGAAGAACGACGACTTCGCTGGCATGGGTGCGTCCTGCTCTGCTACCGCGAAGAGCTCCTCGATCGTTATCGGCGCCAACCCGAACCCGAGCCCGCCGATCTGGTCGACGCGTTCCTCGAGCTCGGCTCGTCCGGTTGGACCGGCCACGGTCTCGAGTCGCGGATCGTTCGACGCCACCCCCAGACCGAACGCCGGGTCGAGAAGGTCGCGATGCAACGACACGACGTCGAGGCGCTCCACCGGAGCGGTCGGCTCGGGCCGATCGACCGGCGTCATCCTGCTCCAAACGCCGTCGCGGTAGAGGCCGAACGACCCTCGTTCGAGCGGTGGGCGGTCCTCGTCCAGGGTCTCGACGACCGCCAGCCGTTCGAGACGTTCGATCTCGTTCGGCGTCGGATCGGCGACGTGTCTGTGGAACGCGAACACCTGTAGCTGCTCGGGCGGATACACGACGACCAATACGCGATGGAAGGAGGGCTCCAGTCGGCGGGCTGACAGCGACGCTGCCGCCGCGAGCCTGTGATGACCATCGACTACGACGAGCGAGTCGGGCCGAACTAGCTGTCCGATCTCGGCGACCGCCTCGCGGTCGAGACGCCAGACCACCTGACGGATCCCATCCTGCGCAGTGTTGTCGAGCGCTGGCCGGTCGACGGTCAGAGAGTCGAACAGCTCGCCTAGAGAAGACCCCATTGGCAGCGTCAGAGCGACGGGACTCGAGCTCGCACGGACTTCATCGAGGTGGCGCTCGAGCAACGCCGCTCGACTCGGCCGGATGCCCTCGTGGGTCCGTATTCTGCCCGAGCGATAGTCGTCGACGTCGACCTCGCACACGATGCCGGTCTGTGCGTGATCGCCTTCGATCAGCCGGTAGAGGTACATCGTCGGCTCGGTCGGTTCGTCGAATACGCCGGCCGCGAGCAGGCGTTCGAGAGCAGCCCGGTTCTGGGCGATCAGCGCGTCGGTAGACGGCGCGGTCGCTGTCGGGAAGTCCTCGGGTGAACGCGTCACACCCAGATAGCTGAGCGGATGCTCGGCGAGCACAGCCGAGCGATAGGCCGGCGACGACGCGTCGTAGGCGGGAGCGATGACCTCGTCTGCAGCGCCACGCGACACCAGGCTGATGAGTGCGGGGTGCAGAACCGTGCTCACGTCACCGAGCCGGCTGCACACGCGAGCCGATCACGCCGTCGAGCCGGTCGAGGTCTCGGCAGATGTCGGCTGCCCGGGCGTCTCCCGTCACGTCGATGAGTGCAATCGCAGCCGTGCCACCGCTGAATATCCGATTGTCCATGTGTTCCACGTTCAGCTGGTGTTCTCGCAGCACGGCCAACACAGCGGCGAGAACACCCGGCCGGTCGAAGTGGCGAACGTTGACCGTCGCCGATCGTTCTCTGGCATCGCGTAGGTTGATGCAGTTGTCGACCTCGCCTGCGGCGAACCGGACGAGCGTCGAAGCGACGCCCGAGGCGATCGCCCGTTGCGCCTGTTCGGTCGAGGCGCCGATGTGGGGAGTCGCGACCACGTTCGGGTTTTGCAGAATCGGGTCGTTGAAATCGGCTTGTCCCGCCCGTGGTTCCCCCGCGAGAACATCGAGCCCGACCCGCAATCCGCGATCGAGCGCTGCGGTTAGCGCAACATGGTCGACCAGCTCACCGCGGGCCGTGTTGATGAGAATCCCATCGTCGCCCAGGGCGCGGAGCACCACGTCGTCGACGGCTCCGTCCGTGTCGTCGGTCAGCGGGCAATGCAGCGACAGCACGTCGACGGTGGTTGCGAGAGCCACGAGATCGGATACCCGCGCGCAATTCATCTCGTCGAGCACTTCGTCGACTCGAGCTGAGCGTGGCCTGTCGACGACGTGGATATGCATGCCGAGAGCAAAGGCGCGGGAAGCGACCTCGAGGCCGATGCTTCCCAACCCGTACAGCCCGATCTTCTTACCGCGGATTCCGTCGGCCGCAGAATATCTCTTCTTCTCCCAACGGCCGGAGCGGAGGTCGTTGGTGGCATCGACGATGCGCCGATCGATGGCGAGGAGCAAGCCGATCGTGAGCTCTGCCACCGCTGACGCGTTCCGCCCTGGGACGTTCGAGACGAACACACCGCGAGCCGACGCAGAGTCGCAGTCGATGTTGTCGGTACCGGCGCCTGCACGCACGACGAGGGACAGCTCCTCGCCGGCGGTCAGAGCAGCCTCGGTGACCTTGGTCGATCTCACGACGAGAACGTGCACCCCGTCGAGAGCGGTCTCGAGTGCTGCCGCGTCGAGGTCGGGTCGGATCTCGAGCTCGAGACCGGCGCGTTCTAGCGGTCCCTCGTCCGGGAACTCCAGCCGGTCGGCTACGAGCACCTTCACCGTGACAAGGCCTCAGGCCGCCTTGCTGGTCTTGGCCCTCTGGAGCGCTCTGAGCTCGACCTCGAGCTGATCGGCCATGATTTCGAGATCGGGGACGAGGTCGCGGTCGGCGACGAAGCTGACGTCGACTCGATCGCGATGCGACATCGCGCTGATCGACAGCCCGGTGCCGTCGACGATCGTCGCGAGCGGGTATTGATGCTGGATTTCGGAGCCGAGGACCTTCCGTTCCTCGTCCATGTTGCCCGGCACGTTCACCAGGTAGACGTTGAACGGCGGGTGGAAGCGGGTGGCGGCTCCCGTTCGGACGACCAGCCGCGAGGCGAGCGATGCGACCGCCGGGGACGCGGCCTCGATACGTCTGACGGCGTTGACCGGCTCGTCCTCGAGAGCCTCGCCGATGCGCTGGGTCCACTCGGCGATCTCGAGCAGTCGCTCAGCCCGGTTGTGTCGGTGCGTGGCGAGGCTGATGAGCGCCGTGCCGAGCGGTTCGTCGACCGAGTCGACCAGAATCGGCGACAGCGCGACCAGCGGCTCGGTCGGGAGCTCGTCGTGGAGGACGAGCCAATGCCGCAGCGACCCGGCGACCAGCGCCAGGATGACGTCGTGGAACCGCACGCCGTGTCGCTTTCTGACCGAGCGGATCTTGCTGATCGGCAGCGACGCGAATTCGATGCGGCGATGCGTGCCGATCGCCCGGTTGAACGACACCCGCGGCGGGGTGAGCTCGCCTTCGTCGATATCGATCGTGCCCTGCGGTGCCGCCCAACGCGCCTGGAGCGCGGGCAGGGCGTGACGCTGCAGACCCGGCACCAGTCGGGTCGTCGAGAGAATCAGGTCGAGCCAACGAAGCGGGCTGCGCGCGGTCGACCAGCCCGCACGAATCAACAGGTCGGTGTCGGACGGCGGTAGGTCGGGCTGCCATGTGGGGTCGGAATCGACCGGGCCCTCGTCGGTGAGCGGAGCGAGCACGTCGATGCCGGTTACGCCGTCGATGAGCGCGAAGTGGATCTTGGTGAATATGCCCTGCATGCCGTCGTGCTGGTCGATGAGATACATCTCCCACAGCGGCCGGCGTCGGTCGAGCTGGCGTTCGTGCAGGCGCGCAAGCATGGCGGTGAGGTCAGACTCCGAACCCGAATCGGGCACCGCGATGTGTCGGAGGTGGTAGTCGATGTCGAATCGAGGATCCTCGATCCACCAGGGATGATCGAGACCGAGCGGCACTTGCCACACTCGACGGCGAAAACCCGGTGCGAGACCCATCCTCGATTGGAGCGCATCGCGGAGCTGGTCGAGCACCAGCGGACCGTCCTTGCCGGGCTCGAGCACCACGTAGAACGACGTGTGGCCCAGGTTGGTCCGACTCTCAGAGTTGAGAAGGGTCGCTTCGCGGGCGGTCAACTGATGCATCGGTCAGCAGTGCTCCTAGGGTCTTCTATCCACATTCAACGTGGCGATAGGCCCGCTTCAGTCGCGCGGGCGGTTCGAATGGCTTCCAGGTGCCGTGGGGCTGGGCGAGCCGGTCGGCGATCACGTACAACGCTGACGCATTGTGACCCAGCCCGCAGTGCGTACCCCAGATCTCAATCGACTCGGCTTGGGGCCTGGGGGTCTGGCGGCACCTGAACCCTGGCACGATGCCGTCGTCACGCGTCCATATGGTGGTCGAAGGCACGGGGATCTCGTCGAGATCGATGCGGCGATTCCCGCCGGAGTAGTTCCAGACCCGTCCGAGCTGTTTGAGCAAGCCGCTCACGTTGCTCTCGTGGCTGGCGACTCTCACCGGTGACCCGAGACTGATGACCTGGCGCACGGACTCAGGCTTGTTGATGGCCAAGATCCGACCGTAGATGCCTCCGAGGCTCCATCCCACTACGTCGATCGGGTGTTGGTATTTGTCGACCAGCTCCTCGACGAGATCCGCGATGCCGCCAGCGACGTGGGTGGCCGGCCCGACGTTTAGACCCAGACCCCAACCGTGCGGCCGGTGACCCATCGCCCGCAGCGCGAACCGCAACCCGACGGTGGACGAGTCGCCGGTGACGAAACCCGGCAGCACGAGCACCGGACGAGGGGCCCCGACCGGCGCGAGGAACGCCGCGAGCGGCGCCCCGGCAGCGAACGCGGCCATCTCGCCGAGAGCGCAGATCTCCTTTACCGGCGATGCGGGTGTCAGTTCTTCCTGGTCGGCGAACGCTTGGAGGTCCTCGTCGAGCGAGGAATCGATCTCATCAATCACAACCACTTCAGCCTAGAGGATGGGGACCCGGAGACCGTGGTTGCGGCCGGGTCCCGATCACGAACGCGTGCGGCTGACCGCTTCGGCCCACTTCTCTTGTCCAACGTCGGCATCCGGCTCGACCAGCCGGTGCGTGGTCGCAGACCGTTCCGGCAGCTCGCCCGTGCCGCTCGCCGCCACGGCGAGCATCGCGGCGCCGCCTGCGGTCACCTCGGGGTCGGTGGCAACAGCGACCGGCTCACCGCAGGCGTCGGCGACCCAGCGCACAAAGGTCGCATCGTGCGCTAGGCCACCGTCGACGAGTAGAGGACGTTCGAGGCGACCGCCGAGCTCCACGCTCGCGGCGTCGAGTAGATCAGCAGCGCGGAAGGCGACTCCTCGGACCAGCGCGTGAGCGACATGCTCCTTCGTCGAACCGCGGGTAAGGCCATAGATGGCGCCGGTCGCGCGCAGGTCCCAGTAGGGCGTGCCGAATCCGCTCAGGGTCGGCACCGCGACAACGCCGGCAGCATCGTTGCAGGCAGTAGCCGCCGCGACGAGATCGCTCGGTCGATCGAAGAGGCCGAGCTCGCAGGCCCATTCGAGGGTCGAGCCACCCGACAGGTCGATCGCCTCGATCCCGGCGGTGAGATCGTCGCCGATCGTCCAAGCGACGATGGGGAAACACCCCGAGACGGGAGACGGCTCGTGATCGTCCGCGACCACGGCGTTGAGGCTCAGGCCGCTGCCGAAAGTCAGCTTGGCGTGACCCGCAGACCGGCAGCCGTGGCCGACCAACGACGCCTGCTGGTCACCGATGAGCGCGCCGATCGTTGGCGCGCCGGGCAACTCCGCGGCTTCGCCGTGCTCGCCACCCGACGAAACAGCGCGAGGTAGAGCCTCTAGCGGAATAGACAGGGCGGTCAGCAGATCTGTCGCCGGCTCCGAACCATCGACGACATGCAACCCGCTGGCCGACAGGTTGGTGTGGTCGCTGATGTGGATGGATCCGTTGCTGAGCCGCCATGCGATCCAGCTGTCGATAGTGCCGACGCAGAGGTCGCGGGCCCGGCTGGGATCGACCCGGTCCCACAACCACTCGGCCTTGGTCGGGGCCTGATTGGGTAGCGCGAGGAGTCCGTCTGCGCTGAGCTCGGCACATCGCTCAGCGGTGCGGGTGTCCTGCCAGCCGATGATCGGCCCCGCGGGCTCACCGGTTTCACGGTCCCACAGCACAGTCGACCCACGCTGGTTGGCGATGCCGACGCAGTCGACGCGATGTCGCGAGCAGACCTCCGTGGCCGCCCCGAGCGCGCTCCGAGCGACCTCCAGCGGGTCGTACTCGACCCACCCGGGTTCGGGAACGCGACCGTTCAGGCGACCGACCGACTCGTCGACCGGCTTCCCATCGTCGTCGAACACGACCGCACGAACCGTCGTGCTGCCGACGTCGATTGCGAGGGACTTCACGGCCAGGCTGGGCCGTCGAAGGGGTCGGGCAGACCGAGTTTGCCAGGGTTGAGGATGCCGTTCGGATCGAGAGCACGCTTGAGCTCGACCAGTACCTCGAACGCGGCGTCGAGCGCCTCGTTCACGAAGCGACTGCGATTGAGACCAACACCATGGTGGTGGCTCAATGACGCGCCCTGGTTCAGCGCCGCTGCGGTGCCCGCGTTCCACGCCGCGACGTACCACGCCTCGCGGTCGGAGGGATCGTCGGGCTTGGCGACGAACGTGAAGTACAGACACGCGCCGTCGACATAGGCATGCGATTGGTGTGCCGACACGACCATCGTCCCATCGACCGCGGCGATCGCGCCACAAACCGCATCGTAGGTGTCGCCCACCACAGCCCAGGGAACGGTGATCTCCATCGTGTCGACGGCGTATCCCTTGTTGGTGAGCGCCTCGAGCGCCGCGACGTCGTTGCGATGCCCCCACCACTGCTCGACGAACCCATCGTCGAGCTTCTCGGCGGCCGCGCATACTTCTTCGACGACATCAACCACCGCAGCCGCCACGGTCGGCTCGCCGAGCTCGCGCACCAGCAGAACCGAGCTCTCGCCGGTGTCGAAGGAAGACCCCGCCTCGAAGCCGTCGTAGACGCGGAGCACCGCGGGCGACACGCCGCTCTGCATGATGCGACGACACGCGTCGTTGGCTTCGGCAAATGTGTCGAACGCGTACGCTCGGTCGAGCGGGTCGCCCGGCTGGGGGTGGAGGCGGAGCCTGGCCCCGACGATCACGCCGAGAGTGCCTTCGGAACCGATGAATAGCTGGTTGAGGTCGGGACCGACGGCGGCTCTCGCGTTTCCGCCGGTGGAGATGAGCCGCCCGTCGGCGAGAACGACGTCGAGACCGACGACCATGTCTTCGATCTTGCCGTAGCGGTTCGAGAGCTGTCCGGCGCCTCGGCAGGCGATCCAGCCTCCGACGGTCGAGAGCTGGATCGACTGCGGCCAGTGGCCGACCGTGAGCCCGCGTTCAGCGAGCTCGTCCTCGAGCACATCGCCGAACATCCCGGGAGCAACGTCGAGCAGCATCGAGGTCTCGTCGATGGATCGAATGCCCGTCATCGCACAGAGATCAAGGACGAGCCCGCCGTGGACCGGCACGCTCGACCCGCACACGCCCGAACGGCCGGCGGCGACGGTGACCGGCACCACCGCTTCGTTGCAGGCACGCACGATCTGTTGGACCTGGTCGGTCGAGGTCGGGGTGACGAGCGCTGCTGCGATCGCTGCGACCCGCCCCTCGGTCGCCCATATCTGTGCCAGCGGCCACCAGTCGCGACTGGCCTCGACTAGCTCTGTGCCACCGACAGCGACCTCGGCACCGGTCGCGACCAGCTTCGCCAAGAGATCCTCGGGCAGCGCCACCCAGGTCGCGTCGATCCGCGGGCTCGCATCGCCAGCCCCGCCGACGATGTCGATAGGTGGCGTAGGGGCACCTCGGTTCGTCACGGTCGTCCACCCTGGATCGGCACGCCCTGCTGTTTGTCCATCATCTCGGTCATGACCCCGCGAATGAACTCGTCGGCTTCGTCTGTCCATCCTCCATCCACCCCGCCATAGATCGCACCGGAAGCAGCGGACCCCTCGGCGGTCGACGCATAGGCCACAGCCTCGGCGAGATCGTCTGCAAAGCGCTCGACCACGCCGCGTTGGGTTTGTGGCCGCGTAACCGCCATGTGAATCGCGTTCGGGTACTGCTGGCCGTTGAACCGCCACCCCTTGGTCCGCATGTGATCGTTGACGTGATAGATGTCGAACTCGTCGCTCGTGAAGCTGAAACAGAATGTCGGTCCACCGATGATGCGAAGGGCGTCGTGGGATCGGACGATGTCTTTCATGGCGTCGGCCGTTTCGAAGATCTGCCGTGCGTACTCCCGGTAGCCCTCGCGCCCGAGCGACACCATCGACGCCCAAGTCGATGCGAGCAGACCGCCTGACCGGGATCCGTCGATGCCCGGTGAGCAGTACTTACCACCGGTCCAGTCGGTCTGGAAGAAATACTGGGCGTTGCGAAGCGCCCGGTCTCTGAACGCGAGCACAGACGTGCCCTTGAAGCCGTAGCCGTACTTGTGTGTGTCCGCGGATATCGACGTCACACCCTCGAGGCCGAAGTCGAACTCGGGAATGGGGTAGCCCAGCTCCCGTCCCCAGGGAAGAATGAAGCCACCCAGGCAACCATCGACGTGGAGGCCGACGCCTCTGCTGAGCGCCAGCTCGGACAACTCCGGAATCGGGTCGATAGTGCCATACCCGTAGTTGCACGCAGAGCCGACGATTGCGATCGTGTTCTCGTCGATCGCGTCGGCCACGACCTCGGGCAGCACACAGGTCGAGTCGGGGTCGACCGGAACCCTGCGAAGCTCGATTCCGAGTAGATGGCAGGCCTTGTCGAAAGCGGGATGTCCCGTCTCGGGCTTGATGAAGTTCGGCTTGTCTACGCCGGCCTGTTCCCGATACGCGAGCACAGCGTGGAGAATGCTGCCCGAACCACCGCTGGTGACCATGCCGACCGGGTCGCCGCCATCGATCTTCGCTGCACCGAGCATGTCGAGGGTCATCGCGATGATCTCGCCCTCGAATCGGGTCGCACTCGGACACATGTCGCGCTGGAGCACGTTGACGTGGGCGAACAACCCGAACGCCTCACCGAGGAAGTCGTAGTGATCGTGATCGCCGCAGTACATCGTGCCCGAGCAGGTGCCCTGCTCCCACGTCGCATCCTCCTCCTTGGCCAGGGCACGCAGCTCCTCGAGCAACTCCTCGCGATCACGCCCGTGCGCGGGCATCGTCGCGTTCACCGGCAATCGCTCTGCGTAGGGGTAGGTGCTGCTCATGTGTCGGTGTCTCCGGTGTCGTCGATCGGGGCCAAAATCGCCGCCATGGCATCGTGGGCTCGCACGAAGCGCTGCTGGGCTTCGTCGTAACAGCCTCTGAGCGCTGGGTCGGGCCGGAAGCGAACGGTGATCGGCTCGGGGTCGACCGCCCGGACACCACCGGCGCCGGACGCCGCACGTCGGGCCATCGCCCTCGCAGCGGCCACCTCGGGTTCGGCGACCCGTGCGACCACCCGGTCGCAGACGCTAGCGACGATCGAGCACATCGAGTCCGAGCGTGCCGCTCCGCCGATGAAGATGAGCTCGCTCGGCGGCTGGTCGACGAACGCGTCGACGTGACGCAACAGCCATGCGAGGTTGTGCGCGATTCCCTCGGCAGCGGCCCTCACCAGATGGGTGCGCGAGGTGTCGAGCGACATGTTGACGTAGCCACCTCTCATCTCGGTACTGGCGGACGGCGCCAGCGAGCCGCCGAGCCAGGGCAGGAACAGAAGCCCTCCGCAACCGGGTTCGACCGATTCGAGCGCTGCGTCGAAATGGGCAAAGGCATCTCGGCCGGGTGCGGGGGCAAGTACGTCATCGGCATGTACGAACTCTCGCAGCACGTGGTCGAGCACGTGCCCACCCAGCCCGTTCTCTGCGAACACGAGATATCCGAGGTCGGGGCCCGGCATAGCGAGAATCTCGTGATCGAGATCGACAGCGTGTTCGGCGACCGCGTCGACGACGACGCTGGTGGTCCCGATGGCCAGGCCAGCGATCCCCGGACGCGCAACGCCGGCCGCCACCCCCGCAGCGGCGGTGTCGTTGGTTCCGGCCATGACGGCAACGCCGGGTTCGAGGCCCAGCCGGTTTGCTAATTCGGGGCGAACCGAACCGACGGGTTCGAGTCCCTCGACCAGCGGTGGAAGCCGGTCGGGGTCGACTCGCGCGAGATCGACGAGGGTCTCGTCGTAGGCAGTAGCACCGGTCGAGCGGTTGTCGCAGAGCTGGGCCATGAACATCGAGTGCTGCGTGGCAGCTACCTCGCCGGTCAACCGCGCTACGAGATAGTCCATCGGTTCGAGATACCAACGAGTGGCCTCGTGCTGTGCGGGCGAGTCGTGCTGGAGCGCCAAGAGGTGGCCGAGGGAAAGCCCACTGCCGATCGGCGGTATGCCGTGGCGTTCGACGAAGATCATGAACGCATCGTCGTCGCGCGCCATGATGTCGGAAGCGTGTGGTGTGCCCCGGTGGTCTCGCCACAGCACCATCGGGCCCGTGGGCTCGAGGTTTCCGTCGACGGGCACGATCGACGAGTATTGCGAACACACGCCCACGGCGCCGATGTCGCCGGCACCGGCCCCCATCGAGCTCGTTACTTCAGCTACCGCGTCGAGCACGGCAGCCCAGATCGCCTCACCGTCCTGTTCGACCGAGCCGCTGTGCTCGTGCGTTTGAACTCGGCGTCGGGTCGACGCCGCGGTGTTGCCGTCGCCATCGACTGCGACGACCTTGAGGTTCGTCGTACCCAGGTCGATACCGATCGCAGCGCTCACGGATCCTCCGGGGTCACATATGCGGCGGTTATGCCTCCGTCGACGACGAACTCGGCACCGGTTGTGAAGCTCGCATCGTCCGAGGCGAGCCACAGCGCGGCCTTGGCGATCTCGCCGGCCTCCCCGAACCGACCCATCGGGATGTGAACGCGTCGCCTCTCGCGCTTCGCTTCGGTGTCGAGGACCTTCATCAACAGCTCGGTTCGCAGCGGACCGGGGCAGAGGGCGTTGACGCGAATGTTCTCGCGCGCATGAATGACCGCGAGCTCCCTCGACATGGCGACCACGCCACCTTTCGACGCGGTGTAGGCGATCTGGGGCGTCGCAGCGCCCATCAGCGCGACGAAGCTGCCGGTGTTGATGATCGATCCTCCGCCCGTCCGCCGCAGCGCCGGGATGCCGTACCGACAGCCCAGCCAGACGCCCTTCAGGTTGACGTTCATCGTCAGATCCCAGATCGCCTCGGGGGTGGTTTCGGCGTCGCCGTCCTCGGCGTGCATGATGCCGGCGTTGTTGAACAGCACGTGCAGCCCACCAAAGGCCGCCTCGGCTTCGCCGACCATGCGCTCGGCGTCCTCTGCGCTGGACACATCGGCGACCACCGCCAGCACGTCGTGGCCGTCGGCGGTGAGCTGATCGGCGACCGCTGCCACGCCCGATGCGTCGAGATCGACGAGGGTCACCTTGGCACCTTCGGTCGCGAACAACGCGGCCGTTTGGGTGCCGATGCCCGATGCGGCGCCGGTGATGAGGGCAGACTTGCCGTCGAGCCGCTTCACCGGATCGATCCTGCAGCGCTGACGAGAGCATCGAACAACCTCTGCTGGGTCCGGTCGCCGGCCGCCGTCAGCTCGGGGTGCCACTGCACCGCCACCAACCAGGGATGCTCTTCGTGCTCGATCGCCTCGATGGTGCCGTCGGGCGCCCATGCCACGGTGCGCAGTCCGTCACCCAGTCGATCGATCGCCTGGTGATGCCACGACATCGGGGTGACCACATCCGCTCCAATTACCTTGGCCAACAACGAACCCGGCTCGACCCTGACGTCGTGTGGGATCGGCTCGCGAGGCGGGGCTCGATGCAGCGTCTCCTCGCCGACGACATCGGGCAGATGGATGTGCAATGTGCCGCCGAGCGCGGTGTTGACGACCTGTTGACCGCGACAGATCGCAAGAG
This sequence comes from Acidimicrobiales bacterium, assembly GCA_965216815.1. GTDB lineage: Bacteria > Actinomycetota > Acidimicrobiia > Acidimicrobiales > SHLQ01 > JADFOM01. The sequence goes on from OZ244202.1 coordinate 3,613,947, forward strand.
TCGGTAGACCCCGCTCGAGCGCCGCCGCGGCGAGCGCCAGCTCGCTGCGGTCCCGGGTCTCGTCGAGGTTGTAGATCGTGTCGTGGGGTTCACCGCCATAGCACCCCGGATCGAGGTCTCCTCCGCCGCACAGCACGATGCCGTCGACCTCGTCGAGCAGCCCTGCCGGATCGCATTCGCCCGGCGGCACGAGCAAGGCCCGACCGCCGCCGCGGCGCACAGCGTCGACATAGGGCTCCGGCAACTCCACCGCGCCGGCTTCGTTCGCGGGATACGTGGTGAGCGCGATGCTGGGCTGTGCCACCATCAGATTCGCTCGAAGTAGCGGCGGTGTTCCCAGTCGGTCACGGCGGCCTCGTAGGCGCCGGCCTCGGTGTCGAAGAAGTGTGCGTAGTGGTCGACGACGTTGTCTCCGAAGGCCCGCCGCGCGAAGTCGCTGCCGTCGAACAGTTGCTGTGCTGCGCGCAACGAGCTAGGGAGGCGCTGTGCGTCATCGGCGTCGTACGCGTCGCCGTTGAACTCGGCTGGTGGCTCGATCGCGTGATCGATGCCGTCGAGACCAGCGGCGATCGCCGCAGCATAGGCCAGGTACGGGTTCACGTCGGCGCCCGGGAGGCGACACTCGATGCGCCGCGAGGCCCCCTCGCCCACGATGCGGAAGCCAGCGGTGCGATTGTCGGTAGACCATGCGATCGCCGTCGGCGCAAAGCTCTGGGCCACGAAGCGCTTGTACGAGTTGACGGTAGGAGCGACGCAGACCGCCAGGTCGGTGGCGTGGTGCATCCAGCCCCCGAGGAAATGCCGGAACCGGTCACCCTCGGGATCCGCGAAGACGTTGTCGTCGCCCTCCCACAGGCTGAGGTGAAGGTGCGAGCTCGACCCGGCATCGACCTCGTTCGGCTTGGCCATGAACGTGACGCTCGCTCCGAGCTGGTCGGCCACCTCCTTGCAGATCTGCTTCATCAACACGTGGCGATCGGCCATCGTGAGCACATCGGTGTATCCGATGTTGAGTTCGTGTTGACCCCGCCCCCACTCGCCCTTGGTCGACTCCACCGGGATGCCCGATTCGCTGAGGTGACGCCGGAAAGCGCCGTGCAGGTCCTCGCTGCGAGCACCCTGGAGCAAGTGGTAGTCCTCGATGTACCACCCGGTCGGGTCGAGATCGCGATAGCCCTGCTCATGAGCTTGCCGGTAGCCGGTGCGGAAGGTGAAGTACTCGAGCTCCGATGCCGCCTTGACCTCGAGGCCTTGTTCGGCGGCACGCTCGATCTGGCGGTACAAGATGGAGCGCGGGGCGATGTCGACCGGGTCACCCACGTGGTCCTCGACGTCGCACAACACAAGCACTGTCCGGTCGAGCCAGGAGGCGACGCGCATCGTGTCGAGGTCCGGCGCGAGGTGCATGTCCCCATAGCCCCGCTGCCAGCTCGTGAAGTCGTAGCCGTCGACGGGTTCCATCTCCATGTCGACGCCAAACAGGTAGTCACAGACGTGAGTTCCCGACGGGTCGGCGAGAAAGAACTCGGCGTCGAGTCGTTTCCCCATCAGGCGGCCGTAGAGGTCGGTGAATGCGAGAATGACCGTGTCGATGCGGTCCTCGGCGACCTCGCGTCGGAGCTGGTGAAGATCGAGCATGTCAGCCGGCGCAGGTCGCGTAGCCAGTCGCCGTCACATCGTGCGTTGCCCCCGAACCGTTGTAGAGACGGACGACCCAGGAAGGACCTGGAACCGTGACCGTCGTCGGGAAACTGTCGGTTACTCGAACATGCCTCGTTGGGAAATAGTCGACTCCCCCGGCGATTGGTTCGGTGCCGTCAGGACATGTCATCACGACGGACATTTCGTTGCCCGTGGCTAGGGCGTCCCGTGTTTCGACCGTCTCGATGACCTCGATCTCCGAGACGTGAGGATCGGTCTTCTTCAAGTAGCGGTCGTCGTGGTTGTGCGACACGGTGTAGCCGGTGACGTCGACGACCACATCGGTGGATCCACTGTTGTTGTAGATGCCGATCTCACCGGACGGCGAGAGATCGACAACCGCCGCGTTGAACGCGATGTCCCCCGGCGCAGGGTTGACCGTCGATGCGTTTGGCCGCGGCTTGTCGGCCGGGTACAGGGTGACAAAGGAGGCGGCGCTGCTGTTGACCGTCGTCACGTTGAGAACCGCACCCACCGCATCGTCGGGAACCGGAGCGACACCAGCGACCTTCAGGTTCAGGACCTGCTGGGGGCCGAGCGGGCCTGCCACCCCGACGCCAATCGGCCCATTGGGCGTTCCACGAGTGTCGAGAATCCGTTTCGGGGTGACGGTCACGGTCACGGGGCGGTCACCGCTGCCGATCTCCGCTGTCGCCGGAACGGTTCCGACCACGAGACCTACGAGAAGCGCGGCGACCAATCCGAGCTTCGACCGCGTTCGCGCAAACGCACCTGGTTGTTCTTCCATGCGGCGAACCTAGTTGAGTCCAATGGGGTCTGGGCCAGTTCAGCCGGTCAACGCGACAGCTCCTGATGGTAGGCGTTGTGGGCGGTGTTCCAGTTGAGTGTTGGGCGGGGGATGGTGTTGATGCGGCCTGCGATGTATTCGAGGTCGGTGGGGCCGAAGGCGTTTAGGTCGGTGCCTTTGCCGACATAGCGGCGTACAAGTGCGTTGCCGGCTTCGTTGGTGGGTCGTTGCCAGGGGGATTTGGGGTCGGCGATGTGGATCCCGATCCGGGTTGCGAGTGCGAGCTCGCGGTGGCGGGCGATCTCGGCTCCTTGGTCCCAGCTGAGGGTCTTGATCACACCTGGGGGAACCGTCGCCAAGAACGAGCTGAGGGAGTGATAGACCGCGTCGGCGGACTTGGACGCCACCGTGAGGAGCCACAGGTAGCGGGTCATGCGGTCAAATAGGGTGATGAGCGCTGACTTGTTGTGGGCGCCCACGATCAGATCTCCTTCGAGGTGGCCGACCTCGCTGCGCTCAACAGCTTGTTGTGGCAGGTCCCGGATCGAGCAGTAGATCCCCAACGGGTTCGTATCTGGTGGGTTGGTGCGGCGTTTGCGGCTCCGCCGTCGCCGGTGCAAGAACTTGTGCGCCCCTTTGCCCAACGGCCCCGCACCGCGGGTCTGGATCGACTTGTAGATCGTTTCATGGCTGATCGTGGCCACCCCCGGGTATAGGCCCTGGGAGATCTCAATGGAGATCCGCTTCGGCGAATCCAGGGCCTCGAGCCGCCCACGCACATGAGCACACAACACAGGGTCAGCTTCGAGCTTGGAGACTTTCGGGCGTCGACGGCACCGATCAGCCCGACGCTGCGCACGCTCAGGGCAATACTGGTTCCGGCCCCCGTTTCGGTCGATCTCCCGATTCACTGTCGAGCGACACCGCCCAACAACCTCAGCGATCTCCGAATCGTTCATCCCCAACTTGATCCCCACAAAAATCTGGGCGCGATCAATCTCAGTCAACGGATTAGATGGCATTGTGGGCTCCTCCACCGGTCAGTGGTCTTTCGATTCACACCGAGCAGCCTGCTCGGCAGATCGCCCTGACCGGTGGACCCAGCTACATCACCGTGTAGCCGTCACCACTTGAACTGGCCCAGACCCCAATTGGACTCAACTAGGTTTGCGTGGTGCAGCCCGAGAGCGGTGAACGCCGCAGCTACGTCGCCATCGCAGTCCTGGGCGGGCTCTCGGGATCGGTGCTCGCTGTCGACGGCGGCGCTGCCATCTTCCAGATCGTGGCACTGGAAGAGCTCGGCCTCGAGCCCGGTCAGATCGGGCTCGCGATCGGTCTCGGGGCCGTATCGATTCCCGTCCAACTGTGGGCGGCGCGTATCCCGTTGCGCCTCGCACGCCGAAACCTGAGGATGTTCTTCGCCTCGATGGCACTTCTCTGCGGACTCGTCGCGTGGCTGATCCACGCTCCGCTGTCGCATGGCGCAGTCGTAGCGGCGACCATCGCGATCGCGATGACCGCCGAGCTGAGCGTTTCGGTGCTCTATGCGACGTCGTGGCAACCACTGTTGTCGGTGAACGTGGGTCACGCCTTCCGCCAGCGCCTGAATGCGCAGGCGACGGCCGCCGGCAGGGTGTTGTTGATCGGCATCGTTGCGCTGGTCGGCGTCGTCGACGCCACCGGCAGAACGTTCGTAGTGATTGCTATCGCCCTGGTCGCGGCATCGCTGGGGCTCGCGGTCGATCGCATCCAACAGCCTCGCCATGGTGTGGATGAGAACGATCCGTCCAACCGAGGCCCCAGCCGCGATGGGAAACGAGACCAACTTTCGGACCTGCCCGCTCTCTACGTGGCTCTCGCGTGCTCGGCGGTTCCGGCGTGGGCGCTCTTCTTGACCTACGCGGCCGATGTGGTCCAACCCGACGCCAATCTGGGTGCGCTCGGCGCCGCGTTGACAATCGGACCGCTGGCCGTTAATGCAGCGTGGAGAGCGGTCGATGAAGGCCTTCTCTTGCGTGCGCGAATCGGAGCTGTGGTGTTGCTCGCATGTGCGCTGGCCGTAGTCGCTCTCGACCGGCCTGTCACGGGAGGTGCTGGGGCAATCCTCTTGTTGGTCGTCGTGGGCGCTGCGGCTGGTGGCGCCACGATCGTGCGAATCTCGCTCATCGAGATGGCCCATCGCCGTGTCACAGCGGCTACCTCGGTTCGACTGCTGACCCTGCTAGACGTCGTCGGCTCGACGGCGATGCAGATGGGCTTCCTGGCGGGCGGCTTCCTCATCGGCATCAGCGCCGACACCTCCGGCACACTCGACCCCTACCTCGCCTCTCTCATCGCCGGACCCCTGCTCCTCCTCGCCGCGCTCACCCGCATCGACGAGCTGGACACATCCGCCAAGTGAAACTTTGGTCTGACACAAGTTTCACTTCCGTGTCGACTACAAGTGAAACTTTGGTCTGGCACAAGTTTCACTTCCGTGTCGACTACAAGTGAAACTTCGGTCCGCGACGTTGTGAGCGCAGCGAGCAACTCGAAGGAACCCGGAGGGTTCCCTGACACCGGGGTCGCGTCGGCGGGAATACCGGACGTCGCTGACGTGCTGTTCAGTGTGTGACAGCGAAGACCGAAACCAGCAGCGTGATCCTCGAGCGGTTCGAACTGGGTGCTCAGTGGCCGACCATCGACCCGTTCTTGTTCATCGCACACCACCGCGACCGCTACCCGCGCGGGCGTGACGATCTCGGTCCCGATGCGTCGCTCGCTGGGCGCGAAATCGGCCAGGACTTCGCCGATCACGACGGCTGGAACATGTACCACGGACACCGCGTCCCCGGCTTCCCCCAGCACCCTCACCGTGGTTTCGAGACCATCACCTACGTACGCCAAGGGCTCGTGGACCATGCTGACTCGCTCGGTGCGGCCGCCCGATACGGCAACGGGGACACCCAGTGGATGACCGCTGGCGCGGGCATCGTGCACTCGGAGATGTTCCCGCTTATTCAAGGCGACGCCGAAAACCCCGCCGAGCTGTTCCAGATCTGGCTCAACCTGCCCGCCGCGCGCAAGATGGCCGACCCCGCGTTCAAGATGTTCTGGTCCGACGACATCCCCGTCGATCGCAGCGTCGACGAGTTCGGTCGCGAGGCATCGGTGACCGTGATCGCCGGCACGTACCGGGACCTCACTCCCCCGTCGCCGCCGCCCGATTCGCGGGCGGCCGAGCCCGATTCCGACGTGGCCATCTGGCACGTGCACCTCGACGCTCGAGCATCAATCGACCTGCCCGCACCCGCCCACGACGACACCGAGCGCGTGATCTACGCCTTCGAAGGCGGCCGACTCGACATCGCCGGCGATACTCTCGAGGCACGAACAGGTGCCCGGGTCGCCGGACGTGCACTCACACTCGCTGCCGGGGAGGAGGACGTCGACCTGCTCGTGCTCCAGGGCCGACCGATCGCCGAGCCGGTCGCGCAGTACGGACCGTTCGTCCTCAACGACCGTGCAGGGGTGCAACAGGCGATGGTCGACTACAACCGAACGGGTTTCGGTGGCTGGCCGTGGCCGCGACCCGACCCGGTGCACGGGCGGCAAGACCGGTTTGCGCGACACCCCGACGGAACGACCAACCGCCCGTAGCGCGCGCAACGCTCTCCTGCGGCCCTACTCAGACGAAACGGTCGAGGAGGCCCAGCAGTCGCGGCCCGCGAACATCGGCGAGCTTGATCGCATCGCCATAGTCCCCTTGGAGCACGGTCAGCCCGTTGACCTCCTGGAGAAAGATCGCGCGACACGCAGCGTCGACCACGGCGTCGAGCTCGTCTTCGGGCATGTCACAGCCGAGCGTTCCCAGTGCGGCCAGATAGTGCGCAATGAGCTTGACACCGACCGTCGATGCGTCTTCGGGTTCGACCGCCGACGACAAGAGATAGCCGACGTCGTAGCCGGGATGTGCATAAGCAGCGAGCGACCAGTCGAGGAGCACAACCTCGCCGTCGGCCATGAAGATCAGGTTGTCGCTACGGGGATCACCGTGGCAGAGGGTGACCGGCGTGTTGACGAGCTCGATGTCGTCACAGAATCGATCTGCGATCTCGTCGAAACGACGCAGATGCGCCGACGTGAGCCAGCCCGACCAGCGCTGTCGAGCAACATCGGCCGCGCGGTGGCGGAACACGCTGACGAACGCATTGGGGATCAGCGTGAGCACCGGCCGCAGTGCCGTACACTCGACGAGCATCTCGTCGCCCCAGAAGCCGGCATGCAGCGCCGCTAGGTGCTCGAGCGCAGCGGCGAGCTGATCGACCGACGGCGGGTCCAGCAACCCATGGATGTCTCCTCCGGCAACGTCCTCGAGCAGAAGCGCATAACGGCGGTTGGAAGCCCTCAGGAACTTGGTGATGTCCTTGGTCAGCGCCAAATGGGCTCGTGCACCGAGTTGGTCGACGACCCGCGCCCCAACCGAGGTGACGCGGTCGCCTCGCCCGGGATCGCAGTCGGACCCGAGGTGCTCTGGCACCCTCACCGGCACCCGTTCGGAGAGCTTCTGGTAGAACGCGATCTCGCGCCCATATGCATCGAGTGCCTCGAGCATCCCGCGATTGGCCGGAATCGTCGTGGCGAACTTGGCGACCAGAGACTCGCGCTGGCCATCGAAAGGGCTGTCATAGCGAAGCCGCACACGAACCGTGTCGCCCGCGAAACCTATTCCCCCGCCGTCGAGCGCCTCGACATCGAGACCGACGACCGACCGATCGGGTGGAAGGGTGCCACTGGTCCGCATCGCCTCGGTGATCCAGCCCGGCGACAACTCTGCGGGCGTCGACGGGATGTGGTGGTCCCGTCGCGTCGGTTTTGTGGGCATCGGTCCCTCCGGTAGGAGATCGTACCCGCCTCATTGCCGTCCGATCGGCGTCGACAGGCGCATGAAAGTACTCGTGAGTACGATCGGCCCGATGCGCCCTGGACTTGACGAACTACTCGATCCGAAATGCACGGTCGTCGTCCTCCAGGAGTGCCAGAACGGCGTCATCGGCCCGGACTCCCTGTTGCCCGAGCTCGCACAAGCCTGCCAACACTCGGTGATCCCGAACGGCGCGGCAATCGCCGACGCTGCCCGCGGCGCTGGCGTGCGTATAGTCCACACAACTGCGCATCGGCGCGAGGACGGTTGGGGCGCCAACACGAACGCGCGGCTCTTCGCTGCCCTCGCGGACTCACCCGTTCGACTGACACCGGGCACCTCGGCTGTCGCCCCGGTCGCCGAGATGTTCGAACCCGAAGACGTCGTCGTCCCTCGGCTGCACGGCCTGTCGCCGTTCCAGGGGACAGAACTCGATTCGCTGCTGCGCAACGAAGGCGTGCGCACGATCGTCGCATGCGGCGTGTCGGTGAACATCGCCATCGCGAACCTCACATTCGATGCGGTGAACGCCGGCTACGAGGTCGTCATCCCCGTCGATGCCGTGGCCGGAGTGCCCGCCGACTACGCGAAATCGGTACTCGACCACACGCTGTCGTTGGTCGCGACGATCACCGACACCGCTGATGTTGTGGCGACCTGGGCGTGAGGCCGCTGCGGCTGAGGCGATCTGGCGACACCCGAGACGTCGGCGAAGCCAAGCCGACCCAGGTGACCATCACCGAGATCGTCGACGCCGAAGTGGCCGCGTTCGCCAGGAAGCCGATGGACGCAGCGATTCTCGAACGCGAGATCGGTGACGGGCACTTCGAGGCGACCGAGGGCCCGTTCCACGAATACGAACGCACGGTGACGAGTTCCGAGCTCGACGACGGGTCTGTGGAGGTCACCCAAACGGTGCGCTATCGCCTTGCGATCCCTGTATTCGGGTTCCTGTTCGCCGCTCCGATGCGAAAGCAGCTCGCCAGGTTGCCGTCGCCTGACGACCGCCTTCCATGGTGGTCACCGCCAGAGCGGCTGACGACACGGACGGCCCACACGCTCGGACTGTTGTCGGGGCTGTCGCTCATCGTCGGCTACGCAACGGGCGTGCTCACCCAGACGATGACCTTCGCGGCCGACGAGTTCGGCGCGTCCGATTCGGCGCAATCCGACGCGTTCGCAGTGATCCGCGCCGGGGTGGTGATCTCGCTCTTCGTCGTGGCGCTCGCCGATCGACGAGGCCGCCGTGGGGTGCTGCTCGCCGCCGTCGGTGCGAGCTGTGTGTCAGCGGTGGCCGGAGCCGCCGCACCCTCGATGGCGTGGTTCACAGCAACACAGTCCGCGACCCGCATCCTGACCACCGCTGCGGCCGTGCTCCTGGTCGTCGTTGCCGCGGAGGAGATGGGTCGACGGAGCCGTGCATTCGCTGTCAGCGTGCTGGCTCTGAGCAGCGGAATCGGCGCTCTCATCGGGGTTCTGTTGCTTCCCCTCGCAGACATCTCGACCGGTTCCTGGCGCATCCTGTTCCTCGTCCCAATCGCTTTCGTCCCGCTCTGGCTGGCCATCGGCAGTGCACTGCCCGAGTCGAAGCGTTTCGTAGCTGCGGAGGCGACCGACGAGGACGATGAGCTCCGCCACACCACCGAGACCCGTCGTTCGCTGCTGGGACGCTTGTTGCTGTTCTCGTCCGCGTCGCTGATCTTCGGCATCTTCAGCTCGCCTGCCTTCCAGCTGCTCAACGACTACCTCCGCGACGACCGCGGGTTCGCCGCCGGTGAGATCTCGCTGTTTCGGATCGTGACTACAACCCCGGGCATCGTCGGCATGGTGGTCGGTGGCCGGGCATCCGAGCTAGTCGGTAGACGCGTCGTCGCCGCGACCGCGATCACCCTCGGTGTCGGAGCCATGGTCGGTATGTATCTCACCTCGGGAGCGCCGATGTGGATCTTCAGCGTTCTCGGGATTCTCGGATACTCGGCGACGATCCCTGCGATGGGCGTTTACGGACCCGAGATGTTCCCGACAGCACTGCGTGGACGTGCCAACGCGGCCATAACCGTGGCCGGTGTGTGCGGCGCTGTGATCGGTCTGGTCACGGCGGGCAGGCTCAGCGACAGGTGGGGCGATCTCGGTGAGGCCATCGCCGTGCTCGGCGTCGCGCCGATAGTGGTGATCGTCATCGTGTTGACGCTGTTTCCCGAGACCGCCGACCGGGAGCTCGAGGACCTCAACCCCTCCGACGCCCCGATCGTCAGTCACTTCCAGTAGCCACCAGGCATTACGCTCGCCGGCGTGACGATCCCGACAGAACCCGAAGCTCTCAGCGCCGAGTGGCTCACCGGAGTGTTCGAGGCCGCCGGTCTCAGCGGCGAAGTGTCCGCAGCCACGACTTCGCCCGTGGGAACCGGACAGATGGCCCGCAGCTACCGAGTCTCGTTATCGGCGTCTGGGGGCATCCCGACCAGCGTCGTGTGCAAGCTCCCGGCGACCGAGCCGTCGGTTCGCGAGCTCGGTTCGAGCGGCTACCGCAAGGAGGTGTCGTTCTACGAGAAGCTCGCCCCTCACGTCGACATCGCAGTTCCCCACTGCTGGCACAGCGAGATCAGCGACGACGACCGCGATTTCGTGCTGGTCCTCGAAGATATGGCCCCAGCCACCCAGGGTGATCAAATCGCCGGTTGTAGCCCCGATCAAGTCACAAGGGCCTCAATCGAACTGGCGCGCCTGCACCGCCCGACCTGGATCGAAGCCGATCCGGTTGATCTCTCTTGGATGGGCACCGACGACCCCTCGATGCTCGGCATGTTCATGCCGATCGCGCACGAGCAGTTCATCGACAACCTCGGCGACCGTCTCGGCGATGCCCACAAGGAGGTGCTCACGACGTTCGCTCCAAATGCCGTCGACTGGATCGGCGCGGGAACGAAGCACACCGCGGTCGTTCACGGGGACTTCCGCTTGGACAATCTGCTGTTCGGAGCCGACGGATCGGTCACGGTCGTCGACTGGCAGACGATGACGGTGGGCGTCGCCGGATGCGATCTCGCCTACCTGCTGGGCAACAGCGTTCCGACCGAGGTTCGGCGCACGATCGACCAGGAGGTCATGGAGGCGTACGTCGACGAGCTCGATATCGACGGCTACGGTCTCGAAGAATGCCTCGCCGACGTCCGGTATGGAGCCTTTCAGGGGCCGATGATCACGATGCTTGGCGCATATGCCGCGACGCGCACCGATCGCGGCGACGACATGTTCGTCGCCATGGCTGAACGCAGCTGCGACCAGATCCTCGACCTCGACAGCCTCGAGCTGCTCGGCTGATCAGGTGGCGACGGCGCTCGCGCGCGGCCGCGGTCCGACCGCTGCGACCGCAGCGGGAATCGTCGTCGGCGGTGCGGTCGCCGACGCGTTTTGGCATTCGGTCCAACAGGCCGGCGACTTCGATCCCGATGAGCTCGGCACCGGCGGGGAACTGGCGTGTGACTGGGCGGGAGTGACCGACTCCTGTCTGTCGGTGGCGGAGGAGCTGTTGCGTGGCGCGCCGCTGCCCATCGACTTGACGCCCAGCTCGGCAACGGCAGCTGCAATTCACGCGGCGCTCGACGGACGTGCCCCGCTGCTCGCGGACCCTGCTGCTTCGCCGGTGTTCGACGCCGTCGCCGACATGCTCGATTGCGGCAACGACCCGGCGGGCAGCTATGTGACAGCAGTACGCGCAGCTGTAGACAGTGCCGCTCCTCTCGACGAGGTCGTCCTGGTCGGGGCGCTCGAAGGCGGCCGCGTCGGACTGGCCGGTATCCCTGCCCGTTGGGCTTCGTCGGTGACGGGCCCGGTGGGAACCAACCGTTATGCGTTGCACCAATGCCGACGCCTCGCGGAGCGGTTGCTCGGCTTGGATCGAGTCCCGATGCGCGACCCCAACCGGCGGGTCAGCGCTCGCGAGGTTGCACCGCAGCTCTGGTTGACCAACCTCTGGGGAGTAGGGCGTTTCCTCGAAGAACATCCCGACTCGGCGCTCATCTCGTTGTGCCCGATGACCTCGCACACCGAACATCGTTGCCGCCGCGAGTTCACCATCGTCGACTCCTCCGCCCGCACCGAGAATCCGACGCTGCGCGCCGTTCTCGCCGAGGTACTCGACACCATCGACACGTTCCATGCCGAAGGTCGCGAGGTTCTGGTGCACTGCCGGTACGGCCGCTCACGAACAGGTCTCGTGCTGCGAGGGTGGCTGATGCGCCACGAAGCCCTCGGCGAGCCCGACGCCACCGCCGAGGCCCAGGCCCGATGGCCCCACACGACCGTCTGGAACCGCCACTTCACTGAAGTCCTGTCGAGCGCCGGCTGACCAAGTCAGGTATCAGGCGATCTGATTATTTCACTGGAGTGAGCTACGGTCGGAGCGGAGCGACAAGGGAGGCAGCACCATGGGGGACAACACCGGTAGCTCACAAGGCAAGCGGACGATCATGCTGGCGGCTGTGCTGGCGTTGTTCGGGTCGCTGTTGGTCGTCTCGGCGAGCCCGGCGTCCGCGGTCGCTCAGATGACGGTCACGCCGTCAACCGATCTGGTCGACGGACAGTCGGTTCAGGTATCGGCTACCGGCTTCGTGCCCGAAACCACCTGGGGTGCCGCTGTTTGTATGACCGATGTGGCCGACATCGGTGGCTGTGACCTATCCAACACGATTCTCTCCTCCACCGACACCAACGGAGACATCGACGCCACCATGTCGGTGCGTCGCTACATCGTCGTCGGCGGCGACGTCATCGACTGCGGGGTCGTCGATCAATGCGTACTTGCCGGAGCCAACCTCGGTGCCGACCTTGTAACGCCTCTCGACCTCGAAAACGTCGCCGTTGTTCCGCTCCACTTCGACCCGGATGTGCCGGCTCTTCCACCGCTCGAGGTGAGCCTCACAGTCGAGTCCGTCTCGTCGACCGAGGCGACCGGCACGGTCACCTGCAACCGCGACGCGAGGGCAACCGTCGACGTATCGATCCAGCAGAACACTCGGGGATCCTCCGCCTATGCCTGGGGTTACATTGCGGAGCACGAGTGCGGTCCCACACCATCCCCGTTCAGCGTGGCGATCCAATCCGGCGGCCGGTTTCACCGGGGCGTTGCCCAGTACTTCGCGGGCGCATACGCCTACGACGGTGTTGACGGCGCGGATGACTACGTCGAGGGCGAACTGGCGGTGCAGAATTCGGCCAAGCCGAAAGCGATCGAGTCGAACAGTCCAGGCACCCATATCACGATCACCGACTTCAGCGGCACGAGAACCGATGGACAGGCGGTGATCGCGGTCGAGGTCGTGTGCGACATGCCGATCCCCATCTCGGTGAACGCAAACGTCAGTCAATTCGCCGGGTTCGATGTGATCAACGGGTACGGGTACCTTCCGAGTGTTCCTTGCGACGGTGCGATCAGCGTCGAGGTTCCGATCATGAACTCGAGCGGTCTGCTTGTCGGCGGCCCCGCGATCGCATCGGTCTATGTCGATTCGTACTCCGACGAAGAGCCGTACTTCTACGATTCTGCGAATGCGATGGGCGCAGTGTCGCTTCGTGGGCACGTTCGACCCGAACCGACGATGGTGGTCGAACCGAGCCCCGACTCGACGATCACGATCGACTCGATCGTCGATGGAGCCGTCACCGGCAAACTAACATGCCCGTTGGGTGCTGTGGCCGAGGTCGACGCCTCGCTGACCCAGAGGCGCGGTAGGACCACCGACACCGGGTACGGCTACACCTACGGTCTCGTATGCACCGGTGAGGAACAGCCCTTCGAAGCAATGCTGTTCACCGACGGCTTGCGCAACGGCAAGGCCGACGCTGTCGTCTTTGCCTACGCGTACGAGATCGACGAGAACGGCTACTACCAGTACATCTACCAAGACCACCAAGCCGCCACCGTCCACATCCGCTGAGTCGACCAGAGGTGTCAGGCAAGTCCCCATGACGCCCTCGGTCGCGGCGAATGGTCACCTATCCGGCGGCGATGGTCTGGGGCATGTCGCTCGAGCGGATCGAGTCGGCGAACGAGTAGTCGAACGGCACGATCAGCTGGAACGGTGCGTCGAGAAGCACGTCGGATTCGCTCGGGTAGGGAGCGCGCTCGCGGCACCGCTCGGTGACCTCGATGACATCTCCTTCGACCAGGTAGAGCTCACACGACACCCCCCGTTGAAACACCGCGCTGTGGGACATGACCGCGTGGACGCCTTCTGTTGTGACCGCGCCTGCAACGATCGCTTCGGCCAGCTCCCGCTCGTTCTCGTCGTCGCGGCGGCGGAGCACGACCCTGATGCCACTGTGCGCGATATGAGGAATGTCGGGCGCCTCCGCCTTCAAAGCCGGGGCCGCAGCGCTCCAGGCCAGTTCCATCGCGTCGCCGGCACGAACCGTCTTCTTCTCAGCGGCGAACATTCGCCCCGCTTCTTCGAGCCGGTCTCGTTCGGTCGTCATCTCGGCGATGACCGAGGTCGGATCGCCGCACAGCGTGTAGATCGTGACGTGAACGCCCTGCCCCCCAGCGAACCCATCGGCGGGTGACTCGGGTAGTCGCGCCGCGTGGTGGGCCGGTCCCGCGAAATAACGACGCCCGGTCATGATGCCGTCGAGCGCGATGTTCGGCGGCAGGTGTTCGAGGTCGTACCAGCGGTTCCACTCCTCAATGGTGTCGGCGTCACAATCGACGCAGGCGAAGATGATTCCTGTCGGTGTCACTCCGCAATCATCGTTTACCGCTCGCGCGGTGGCACATCGATCACATCGAAATCGCTAGCGCCAATGATCGGGCCGTCGAATTCAGCAGCGGCCTCAGCGACGAACTCGTCAGCGTTGTCGTAGCGCTGCGAGAAGTGCGTCAACACCAGCTTGCAGGCACCGGCTTCAGCCGCGAGTCGCCCGGCTTGGCGAGCGGTCATGTGGCCGTACTTCTCGGCCAGGTCGTCGTCGCGGTCGAGAAAGGTCGACTCGGCAATGAGCAGATCGACGCCGCGTGCCAGCGTCGACGCTCCGGGACATGGTCGGGTGTCGAGCACCACCGCAACGCTTTGACCCATCCTCGGCTCGGCCACCTCGTCGACCGAAATCGTGCGGCCGTCGAGCTCGATGGTGCCCTCCTCGGCGAGGTGCCCGACCGCGGCCCCGGTCAATCCGAGCTCGCGGAGGCGTTCGCGGTCGAAACCCATGCGGTCCGGTTCATCGATGCGGTAGCCGAACGCTGTTGTGCGGTGATCGAGCTCGGCGACCGACAACACGAACTCGCCCAGCGTTCCGACGGGCCCAGCGGAGTCGATGGGCACGGGGTGGATCGGTGTTCGTTCGTTGTAGATAGACGCGTGGCGCAGGCGATCGAAATAGACCTGACCCAGCCGCGGATAGAAGATGTCGATCGTACGCTCGACGCCGTGCCCATTGAGCGTCTGGATGACGCCCGGCAGGCCGAGGCAGTGATCGCCGTGGAAGTGGGTGATGCACACCGCCGTGAGCCGAGCGAGCGACGTGCCGGCGATGGTCGCCTGCCTCTGCGTGCCTTCTCCCGGGTCGAACAAGACGAGCTGGTCGTCGAAGCGCAGGAGATACCCGTTGTGGTTGCGGTGCCGAGTCGGCGACTGGCTGGCCGATCCGAGCACGGTCAGCGATCGGTTGCTCACAGCCCAAGTATGACCGCGGCGACGCCGCGACCGAGAGCGCCAACGCAACGGTGTCAGGCACCGAGCTCAAAGTGATCTTGGTCCAAGTGCGGTGTGAGCTCGGTGCCTGACACCCCGTTCAGTTCGGGCGAGGAGACCCAGCAGCGCGGACTTCAGGCATCGCCAACCGGCAGAACTACCGAGCAGTAGGATTGGCAGATGGTGGCGGATCGTAGGCTGGGTACAACGCGTGGCTGAGAACGTCGACGGCGGATCCGAGGAGACGCGGCGACGCGGACTCATCGGGGGTGTGATCGGTCGGGTTGCCCCGACGGTCATCCGACAGGTCGACATGGACGCGCTCGTCCAGGAGCTGGACGTCGATGCGATCGCTGAACAACTCGACCTCGACGCCCTCATGGCACGACTCGACCTCGACCAACTCGTCCACCAGCTCGACGTCAACGCCATCGCCGAACAACTCGACCTCGACGCCCTCATGGCACGACTCGACCTCGACCAACTCGTCCACCGACTCGACGTCAACGCCATCGCCGAACAACTCGACCTCGACGCCCTCATGGCACGACTCGACCTCGACCAACTCGTCCACCGACTCGACGTCAACGCCATCGCCGAACAACTCGACCTCGACGCCCTCATGACACGACTCGACCTCGACCAACTCGTCCACCGACTCGACGTCAACGCCATCGCCGAACAACTCGACCTCGACGCCCTCATGACGAGGATCAACATGGCCGAGCTCACCGCCGGAGCGACCCAGGACGTCGCATTGTCCGGTCTCGACCTTGTGCGACGCCAACTGGTGCGCATGGATGCGACGGTCGATAGCACGGTCGACAAGATTCTGCGTCGCCAACGAGCGGAGCGGCCGGACGCTCCCACCGCCATCGCCGCGATGCCTGAAGAGGCTGTACCCCTTGGCGGCGAGAGCCTCGAGAGGCGCAAGGTCAGCGGCAACTACGCCGGCCCGGTGTCGCGGCTACTGGCCCTCGCAGGCGACCTCCTCGGATCGATCACGAGCTTCGGCGTGTTCGGCGCCATCACCGTGTACTTCCTCGGCATTCTCACGGGTTGGGACGTCGACCTCGACTCCGGCGGCGTCCTCCCGGTTGTGCTCTTCGTCGCCTGGATGCTGCTCTGGTTCTGGGTGCCGGTCGCGCTGTTCGGCCGCACACTCGCGATGGCGATCGTCGGGATCGCTGTGGTGCGTCGCGACGGCAGCATCGCGCACTCGGGGCGGGCATTCATTCGCGCCATCACGACCCCGATCTCGCTCGCGCTCGCTCTCATCGGTCTCATCGGCATCGTCGCGGGCAGGGAACGAAGAGCGCTCCACGACGTCTTCGCCGGCACCGTGGTGGTCTACGACTGGGGCGCCCGTGAGGCCGAACAACCGGTGAGTATCCGGGAACAGCTCTCGGCCCGTGTCAACCGCCGGCGCATCGCCGAACCTGTATGAGTACTTCTGGCCGCCTGCTACGCTTCACCGCTCCGGGGCCGTTAGCTCAGTTGGCTAGAGCACCTGCATGACGCGCAGGGGGTCGGGGGTTCAAGTCCCTCACGGCCCACGCCGTTCGCCGACGGCTCACTAACCGCCTTTTCGGCTTCGCCGAAAACGCTCTTCCGAATCGGGGATCTGGTGGTTCAAGAATCGTCGGCTTAGCTCCACGTCGTGAGAGTTGCTTCGCAACTCTCACTCACGGAGTTTCGCCTTCGGCGAAACGTCCCCGCCTACAAGCACCGCCGGTTACCAAAGCCACCCCACCAAACCCACGGCTCCTCGACTTCGCCGAGGAGCTTGGAGTTTCGCCTTCGGCGAAACGTCCCCACCTGCAAGTTCCGCAGGGTGTCAAAGCTGTCCCATAACAGCTACGTCGTTCGCTTCGCTCACCAACCGAGTTTCGGCTACACCGTGACCGCAGCACCGATCCCGTATGGAGCGATTCGAATGCCCGATCACACGCCCAATCTGCCGCCGGACGTCACGCCAACTGACGCCGAGCTCCGCTGGACCGACAGCGGCCGCCCCTACGTGCGCACCCCCGACGATCGGTTCGACGACTTGCACGACTACCCATGGCAGCCCCGGTATGTCGAAGTCGACGGGATGAGGATGCACTACGTCGAGGCCGGCGACCCCGACGGCGAGATCGTGCTGTGCCTTCACGGCCAGCCCGACTGGTGCTACCTCTACCGGCGCATGATCCCAGTCTTCGGCGACGCCGGCCTGCGCGTGATCGCACCGGACCACATCGGCTTCGGCCGCTCGGACAAGCCCGTCCAGCTCGACGACTACACCTACCTCCAACACGTCGCGTGGATCGAGGAGTTCATCGACAGCCTCGACTTGCAGGACATCACCCCGATCGTGCAGGACTGGGGATCGCTCATCGGGCTGCGGTGTGTTGGAAACCGGCCGGACCGGTTTGCCCGCGTCGTCGTGGCCAACGGGAACCTGCCGGTGATTCCCAAAGGGATCGAGCCGGTTCGATTGCCCGACTCCCTCGAGACCCAAGACCTGGACTGGCCCTTCACTCCCGAGAGCCTCGAGGCCGTGGGTGGAAACGGGGTGGCCCTGTTCGAGAGATGGGTTCACTACGCACTCATCGGACGCGACTTCATGCCATCGGTGGCCATGGCCAACGGTCTAGAACGTGAGATCACCGAAGCCGAGCTCGCCGCGTACGACGCTCCGTTCCCCGCCCGCATCTACATGGCTGGTGTCCGCAGGTTCCCGTCGCTCATCAACACTGTGGGCCACGCACCCACGAACGAAGCGGCCCGAGCCGCGCTCGACGCCTTCGACCGGCCGGTCCTCGGCATGTTCGGTCTTCGCGACGTCATCTTCGGCGACGAAGACACGCGCAATGCCACCCGGGTCGCGATCGTCGGGGCGGCGGGCCAGCCCCACAAGGACTTCCCCGACGCAGGCCACTTCATTCAAGAAGACGCCGGTCCCGAGCTGGCCGCCGACATCGTCGAGTGGATCCGCGCCACACCCCGCCCTGCTGCTTCGTGATCTCGCCGGCCGACCTTCCAAGGCAACGAGCTGGTCAGTGAGACGCAGGTAGGGAGGCAAGGAGTTCTGAACTGGTCCGCCGCGGCGTCGACGTGTCCGACTCGCTCACGTCGGTGCTGCCGCTCGTGAGCCTGCACATCGACCACGAAACCTTAGAAGCCACCATCGACTGGCTCAACTGGGACGTTTCGAGCGATAGCGAGAAACTCCAAGGCACTCCCGAGGCCCGCAAGGGCCGAAGAGGGCCCGGCAACGATCGCGCCTACGACGACTGCGACCCCGAAACTCGGGTGTGTGAAGACGGCCGCCCTCCGGGCGGCTTGGAGTTTCGGCTACGCCGAAACATCCCGCCGGCACAACCGAGTTCGGTCCGGCTATGCCGGCCGAACGGCCAGCTGCACACTCTGCGCAAGAGCGCCCAAAGGGCGCGATCTCGCAGCAAGTAGCAGCCTCTGCGGCTACCACAACCGCTGGAAACACAACCACCACGACCGGCCCAACACCGACGCGGCATAGCCCGAGCGCGCGAGCGCCGAGGTGTCAGGAGATCGCGCGGATTACCCCTGCGGGTCCAAACGGCATGGTGTCAGGCACCCGGCGCAGGACGAACTTGGCCCAGGATTGCAGGGCGCCGGGTGCCTGACACCGTTTCATTGGAACCCGGCGAACTGCAGGCCGTGAGCAATCCGCTGAGTCTCCTGACACCACTGCATTTGACGCCGTCGGTCGCGGCGGATGGTCATTCGGCGGGGACGTCCCAAAGCCGAAAGGTGGTCGGCCGGTAAACCGGTGGACGAGCATCTCGGCGGCGTGCACGATGTCGTGTGGCCGACAGCGACCTGCACGCGTACTACGCCCGCGATGAGGAAAGGGACCGGCTATCGGCTGGTGTCGGCCGCGTCGAGTTTCTCCGGACGATTGAGGTCATTTCCCGGAGCCTCCCCGAGGCACCTGCCGTGATCGCGGACATTGGTGGCGGCCCGGGTCGCTACACGGACTGGTTGGTGGATGCCGGGTACACGGTCATCCACCGCGATCTCGTCGCCAACCATGTCGACCAGGTCGCGTCTCGTCACAGCGAACGGGTCGATGCCCGGGTCGGCGATGCACGGGCACTCGATATTCCTGACGACACCGTCGATGCCGTCCTCCTGCTGGGACCCCTCTACCACCTGGAGAACGCGGCCGACCGGATGACAGCCCTCAGCGAGGCCCGGAGGGTCGTGCGAAGCCTAGGGGTGGTGTACGTCGCTGCGATCTCGAGGTGGGCGCCGAGACTCCACGGCATGCTGGTCGAGCACATCCACGTGGAGAATCCTGTGGTCGTCGAGATGATTGACGGGATGGAGGCAACCGGCGAGATGCGACCCATACATCACGCCGACTTCACGGGGTATGCGCACACTCCCGACGAGTTTCGCGCTGAGTTGGAAGGCTCGGGCCTCGATCTCGAGTCGTTCGTATCGCTCGAAGGGATCTCCTTCGCCTTGTCCGACCTCGATCAACGACTCGATGACCCCGACGAGCGCGAGCTGCTTCTCGGCACCCTGCGAGCTCTCGAGTCGGTGCCCGAGCTCCTCGGGCTGGGCCCACATCTTCTGGCGACAGCCCGCGAGCCGTAGGTCGATGGCTCCACGACTCCTCTCGATCGCCGCCGGTGTGACGCCGGAGCTCGCCGACGACCCGGCGCGGTTCGTCGAATCGGCAGCCGAGGCCGGATGGCCCGCCACGGGCGTGTGGTTCGAGCCGGACAGCTGGAGCGACGCGACTACACGCGCCGTCCGCGACCGCCTCGACGACAGCGGGCTTATCGCACTCGATGTCGAAGTGGTCCAAATCAGCACAGGTGGCGACTTCGGCGACCGCCTCGTGGATGTCGCCGCGGAGCTCGGCGCGAGAAACGTATTGGCGATCTCATCGCTGGACGATCACGCCGCCACCGCCGACCGGCTCGGCGAGCTGTGCCGGCGAGCAGCGCCTGCAGGCATTTCCGTGTGCCTCGAGTTCATGCGGTTCACGACAGTCAAGACCCTCGCCGACGCTCTGTATGTCGTCGGTCTCGTCGATGAACCAAACGTGGGCATCCTCCCCGACCTGTTGCACGTCGTCAGGAGCAGCACAACCTTCGAGGAAATAGCCAACACAGACCCGGCCCTGTTCCCCTACGCCCAGTGGTGCGACGGTGCAGCGGAGCCACGGGGATGGTCGACCGACGAGGTCGTCGTCGACGCACTCGACGATCGCACCATTCCGGGAGACGGGGCGCTCGACGCGGCCGGATTCGAGGCCCTGTTCAGCGAGTCGGTGCCGTTCTCACTCGAGGTTCGATCCAGTCGGCTCAGGGCGGCGTTCGCCGACCCGACGGCCAGGGCGAGACACCTCCTCGAGGGAACCAGATCGGCACCGGGCTGAGCTCGCTTGGCCCCCAACCGAGAGATGTCGGAGCGTCAAAGCAGGTGCGGCGCTGCCGATTGGATAGCATGGCATCACCACGGGCGAAGGCGCTGACGCCGGCATGAACCGACTCGTGTTGTTCGGCGCCGCGCGCGGCTTCGCGCTCCGGACGATCCACGCGATCAACGCCGGGCAAGCCACCTGGGACATCGTCGGATTCATAGACGACGACCCCGAACTGGCCGGCAGCGACCTGCTCGGCCATCCTTTCATCGGCGATCGGTCGATGAGCCGCTTGGACGAGCGTTCTGTAGCCGCCGCCAGCGCAACGGGGACCAAGGACGTGCCATCCGATGCACGAGCCTTCGGCCCGTCAGCTGCGATCTCGGAGTAGTCGCGACCGGTCTGGTGACGGCTCACCAACTGGCCTCCGTCGTCGGGGAGTTCCCTCAGCCCTCGCCAACGATGGCGGGATGAAGGACCGGAGCATCTTCGTCGCCCGCCACGATGAACGCCTCGAGCCTATTCGAACCGGCGACGTACAGAGAATGAGGAAGCATCGCTTCTAGCAATCCCGATTGGCCGTCGCGTGAGAACGTCTCGGCTATCCCGGCTACCGTGCCGTTGAGTGCGATCGCGACGACAATCTCGTCGGCGGCGGGAGCGATCGCGCCGCTTAACATCCCTGTCAGTGGACCCTGCACTCGAACATCGGCGAAGCCCTCGGAACCAGTGACGTTCAGCTCCACGCTGGCCGGGTCTCCCATTTCGACATCAGCGGTCGATTGCCCGACGAGGCCGCCGAACCGCCCGGCCCGATACACCCTGAGCTCCGAGTCGTCATCGGGCAGAAATAGGCCGACTGCCGAGTCGAGCAACTCGGACAACACATCGCCATCATCCACCTTGGCGCACCCGATGGTCGCGCTGCCAACGTCATCAAGGCCCGCCTCTGTCTCAGCACCGAGTGGTCGACACAGCGTGCGCTGCGCGTCGGCCGCGAGGCTGTCCACCGGCCGACCGTCGAACTCCCAGCCGGGATCGGCCCCTAGCCAGCCGGCGAGAGTTGGAAGTACGTCGAAGAGCTGCGTCGGGACATCCGACAGCTCCCCGATGTCCTGGCCGGCAGCCTTCATGAACAGCGGCGACCAGAACACGTCGTCGACACCAGTAGGCGGAAGCGGTTCTTCCGACGAGAGTCGCGGTGTCTGAAGCGGCTCGAACCCGATGCCGTGGTCGGCGGCCACGACCAGCACCGACTCGTCGAGAAGAGCCTGGTCCTCGAGTCGGTCGAGGAGCTGGCCTAGCAACGCGTCCGCGTACTGCGTCTGGAGAATGTGTCTCTGTCGATCGACTCGGGCCGGAGCCTCGCTCTCCAAGCGTTCGGAATAGCGCGTGAAGGAGTCATGGATGGCATCCGGCCTGACGTATTCCACTCCGTTCGGGTAGAAGCGGAACGGACCGTGAGGTATCTGCAAGTGCAGGTAGTTCAGGGTCGGCACGTCGGATGGACGGATTGCGTCCAGAAACGATGCCAGTCGAGCAGGGGAAGTTGTCATCAATCGATCTGCCTCGCGGAAGGCTTCGGCGAATTCCTCGCTCGACGTGTCGTCGCTGGCTCCCTCGACGGGTGCGACTGAAACGGTCTCTTCGAGCAGGTCAAACACGGTGCCACCAGGGTCGGCGAGCGACACCTGTGCTCGCCAGAGACGCCGCGCGTCCTGCAGAAGGCGTTCAAGCCCGCCTCCAGCAGTCGATACAGATTCGCACAGCGCATCGGGACAAAGCTGGATCGGTGCCTCGTCGGCGCGGATCCGATAGGTCCCGCCCAACATCGTGAACAGGTTCTCGGGGTAGTTGGCGAGCGTCGCACCCGGTTTCTCGGGCACTCGTCCGGTCAAGAATGCCGGCAGGGCGAGGATCGTGTTGTTGCTGTTCGTCGAGTTGTTTCTATACCACGTGGCCACCTCGCCCAACCGGGCGAAGTTCGGGAACAGCTGCGCGTCGATCGTGCCGTCGGTGTCCATGAGCGTCGCTGTGGGCAGCTCGTCGAACATCAGAACGACGATCGGCGGCGTCTCGTCGAAGGCGACGGTCCCTACATCGGCCGACCCGGACCCGACTAAGTCTGACACCGGCGATGCCACCAGAAAAGAAGCGACAGCGACGACCGGCAGCACCGCCAGGTAGCGGGCCCACACGGCGAACGATTGGGTTCGAAAATAGAGCGCTGTGACAAGTGCGGCTATCGCCAGGCCGACCATCGCGAGCGGCACGGACTTCAAGTCGAATACGCGCCAGCCGAGTTGCACGCCCGCGAACCCGCCCAAGATCGCCAACACCGACACGTGGGCCACTTGACCGACTCGACCGGAGAGTGTCCTGACCAACTGAGTCGCGAGAAAGAGCGCGGCTGGCGGCCCCAATGCCACAACGAGGGCGAAGAGAACGATGTCCGTGGAGCTCGCGCCACGGAAAACGAAGTGCTCGGGAGCATTGCCGAACGAATCGAGTACCGGCTGAGCGACAGCTAGACCGCTGAAGGCGAACAGTTCGAGAAACCGCCTGAGCCAGTCACGCCACCTAGCACCCGCGCTCGGCGACATCGCCCTGCGGGCGGGCTTTTCCGCTGTCGCCATAGGGCCGAGAGTACAGATGCCACGGAAGGCCAACCACTCGGCTAGATGATGGCGCTCCTACTTGATGCCGAGCGGGTTCAGCGGTGAACCGGTGCCGCCTGTTATCGGGAGAGCCTGAGCGACGAGCATGAATTCATAGATGCCGTCTTGGGCGCAATCGGCGGCCAGCTCCTCGAGATACCAGAACTCGCCCAGGTGAATGCCAAGGTTGACGAGGGCCAACATGTGGAAGGGCACGAAGTAACCGTCGAGGTGGCCGGTCGCCTCGACCATCATGTTGTCGGCGGCGACTGCGGCGACTCGACGCTCGTCGAACAGCTCTGCGGTTTCGTAGTGCAGGCCGGCCTCGGCACCATGAAACCTGGACCAGTCGGTGAAGCCGTTCGTCGTGCCCATCTGCCCGGTTCGCACGACCGCGATGTCGCCCTCTCCGAATTCGATGCTCTGTCGCTTCTCCGCTGCGAGGAGATCGTCGGTCGTGATCGCATAGGCGGGCTCGAGACAGTCGGCGCCCTTTAGCGCCGCGACATCGAGCAACACTCCGCGAGTCACGAATTCCGAATGCACCTTCTCGATGCCATTGCGTGCCGCACCTCGCGATGACACCTCCGACGCCGCGAAGCCGTTGTACATACGCCCGCCGTAGAAGATGTGGCACAGGGCGTCCCACTGGGTGCCGCCCTGCACCGACAGGCCGATGAAGTCGTCGGTGTATCCGGCGTCGCCTCCGAGCCGAACGGGGCTCGGTTCGGAGCCGGTCGCGGTCATGAAGTGCAGCGGATTGGTCCGATTGCCTGCGCCCGACTGGGGGCCCTGTCCGCCGGTGAGCGGCACCGCTAGCGAAAACAGCTCGCCGCGTTTCACCAGACCCGCCGCCGCCGCGCGCTTCGCCGGCGTGATGTAGTTGAGCGCGCCGAGCTCGTCGTCGGCGCCCCACTTTCCCCAGTTCGTCAGCCGCTCGAGCAGCTCATCGAAATGCGACATGTTCCGTTTCTCCAATCAGCCGGTCGGTCTCTCGAGGAGTCTCCGCATCGCCGCATCGACCCAATCCGGAAGCTCCGGACCTCCGAAGTTGACCGTTCCCGCCGGCGCAGGGTGCGAGCGCAGGCCGATCCATCCGACCCCCACGCACAGCTCTGCGCCCGACAGCTCGGTGGCATCGTCCGAGACGACGAGGTGTGCGGCGAGATCGGCAGCTGCGGTGAAGTCGGCTTCGATGTCGGACTCGCATCCGACCACCGTGGCACACACTCTGCCGTCGGACGCCCCGATCGACGCCCGCGACAGCTGCGCCGCAGACTGAGCTCGAGTCCGACCTCCTGGTGATGTCGCGTCGATCAAGCCGACGAAGCGCGTCGCTCGTTGTGAGGTCGCGCTGTAGTCGGCGACGGCGCGCATCAGCGCAGCGTCGGCGTAGATCCGACCCGGCAGTCCGTCGTGGTCGGCGAGGATGCTCGACCAGGCCGGCTCGGCGTCTCCTGTCGGGTAGGGCGAACGCCCGTCGACTACCGACACGACGGCGTCGAGCCCCTCGAGCTCTGCCGCGGCATCGCCGACGATGCCGCTCAGAACATCGAACGTCGACGAACCAGGCGGCAGCTGCGCTACGACCGCCGTCGCGCCGCGACTCGCGAGCGCGGCAACCACGCTGGCGCCCCGGGAAGGTTCGTCGGATACGACCAGGCACCTCGCGCTGCCCTGCGTAGGGTCGCCCGACGGCGCGTCGTAGAGCTCGCTGAACCGAGCGGTCGCCCCTCCCCCGGTCGCCTGTGTCTTCTCGGCCGGCACGAGCGCGTCGGGGATCGTTGCCTCCAACGTTTCGGGCAACGATGCGACCGGGCGACTTCGCACCGCTTCGAGTAGGCGTGGCTCGTCGATCAGAGTCAACTCGGCGGCGCCGGTGAATAGGATCCTGCCGCTGCACCAGGCGAACTGTTCACTTGCGACATAGGCCCCCACCGGCCCCAACGCCTCCGAGGGTGGGAACCCGGTGAGCACGATTCCGCCCGACGCGGCGCTCGCCGAATCGGAGCCTGGCTGGGCGCGCCGAAGGCTCTCGGTCACCATGCGCGTCGCCGCGATCGGAGACAGCGCATTCACCGTGACTCCCGGAGGTGGGTTTCGGCCGAGTTGCCACGTGAGAGCGGCCACCGCTCTCTTGGCGCAGCTGTAGGCACCGGCATCGGCAGCTCGCCAACCAGAACCGGACGTGACCCCGACGATGCGACCGCGACCCGCCCGAGCCATGATCGGCAGCGCGGCTCGAAGGACCATCAGATAGCCCTCGAGATGCACGTCGAGGACGGCTCGCCAGTCGTCCTCGGAACCGCGCGAGAAGCTGGTGGGCCGCGAGATCCCCGCGACGTTCACGACCACGTCGAGCGAGCCTTGCTCGCGCACCAGTCGGTCGAAAAGACCCCGAACGGCTTCAGCATCGGTGACCGAAAGCTCCGCCGCCATGGCCTCGCCGCCCCCCGCCACGATCCGATCGGCCGTCGACGGCCCGGTGGCCGACGCACTCGATGCTCCGTCGAGAGACACGTTGGCGTCGAGGGTCACCACGAAGTCGCCGCGACGGCCCAGTTCCTCGGCGATGCCCGCGCCGATACCCGCGCCGCCGCCGGTCACTACGACGACACGCCGCGTCGACGCTGGCGTCATGCCGATTGGGGACGCGGATGCAGCTCGAAGCCCTCGAACTCGCCCGCCTCGCGCCAGTCTGCGAGCAGTCGGCGATACCCGAAAAAGTCGCCGAGACCGCCGCCGTAATTGCCGTCGACCGCGCGCACGTCTTCGGGGTGACCCTCGTTGTTGATGCGCGAAGGCGTGCACAGTGCCATCAGCTGGCTGGCGTCGACGTAGCTGTCGATGACGCCCTGACACCAAGCTTCCTCGGCCTCGGCGGACACGTCGAACCACTCGACGTCGGCGTCTTCTAGAGCACGGACCGTCTCGGCGACGTGTTCGGCGCCCTCGACCGCAAGCTGGGTGTAGTTGACGGTGACCACGGCCTGCTGCGCCGGCGCCGGCATGATGAACATGTTGGGGAACCCGCGACTCGTGATTCCCCAGAGGCTCGAAGCGCCTTCGGCCCACTTCTCCTCGAGGGTCACGCCCCCGCGCCCTCTGACGTCGTGGCCGACCCGACGAGGCAACGGAGTTGCCTCGGCCTCGAAGCCCGTCGCATAGACGATGCAATCGAGGTCGATCTCCTCACCGTTGACCACCAGACCGGTTTCGGTGATCCGCTCGATGCCTGCCGGGCAGTCGATGAGTGCCACGTTCGGGCTGTTGAAAGCGCCCAGATACTCGTCGTGGAAGCAGGGTCGTCGACACATGTACCGGTAGAACGGCTTGAGCTTCTCGGCCGTTTCGGGGTCATCGACCAGTTCGGCGACACGGCTGCGATGCTCCTGCATGATCTGGTAGTCCATCTCCTCGACCCGAGCCGCGTACTCCGCTGCCGACCATGTGGGATCGCGGCGCATGTTGCGCGTACGAGCGAAGTCGTGGGTCCAACCATCGTCGACGAGATCCTCGTCGACGGGCAGGCCCAGCATGATCGCCTGGAAGTTGTCCATGCGGGCGCGTTGCCAGCCCGGCTCGAGGGTTTCGATCAGACCAGCGGGTGTCGGACGATTGCCTCGGACTCCGACCGCCGAAGGTGTCCGCTGGAGCACGTACACCTTCTCGGCCGCCTCTGCGAGGTGCGGCAGCACCTGGATGCCCGAAGCTCCGGTACCGATGAGCGCCACCGACTTCCCCGCGAGCCCCTCCAGCCCGCCGTCGGCGTCGCCGCCGGTGTAGTCGTAGTCCCATCTTGCGGTGTGGAACGATGCGCCCCCGAAGTCCTCCATGCCTTCGATCTGAGGCAGCTTCATCAGGTTGAGAATGCCGGTCGCAAGCACCAAATAGCTCGTTCGCAGGGTGTCGCCGCGGTCGGTGCGAACGATCCAGCGACCGAGATTCTCGTCCCAGGTGCTCGATTCGTTGCGCGTGTGCAACAACGCGTCGTCGGCCAGGTCGTACTTCTCGCCGATCGCGATGAGGTGGCGAAGGATCTCTTCACCCTTCGAATACCGGTCGACCGGCGTGTACCCCATCTCCTCGAGCATCGGCAGATAGATGTACGACTCGACGTCGCACATGATTCCCGGGTAGCGATTCCAATACCACGTTCCGCCGATGCCGCCGGCCTCGTCGATGAGGCGGATGCGGTCGACGCCTGCCATGCGCAGCTGCGCTCCCACGCAAAGCCCGGCGAGGCCTGCGCCGATGATCACGACGTCGAGGTCCTCATCGATCGCGTCGCGTTCGACGAAAGGCGTGAAAGGGTCGGCGCGGTACCTAGCGAAGCGATCGTCGGACAGCAGGTCCCGTATGTCGGCACGTCCCGGCACCAGGCGCTTGTCGCGTTCGGCCAGGTAGCGCGCCCGCACCGCTTCGGCGTCGAACCCGGAGTTTCGGTCGTCAGTGCCGTTCATCGTCTCTTCCATCGCTTTTCGTCCCGCCCGATCGTCGATGAGCAACGCGAACTCGACCATCGTCCTCGCGGTGGGATAGGAATTCCGGCTACAACCTTGTCACAGCGCACGTCGAAGGATGGAGCCGACGAATGAGCGAGGATCAAGACTCCGCCGCGGTGGTCAACCACGTCGGGCTTTGCGTAACCGACATCACCAGATCTCGCGCCTTCTATGAGACCGTGTTCGGCTTCGAACACCGAAACGACCTCGAAGTCGATGAGGATTCGTCCTCCATCCTGCTCGGCATCCCGAAGCCCGTAGGGATCTCGGTGACCTACCTCACGCTCGGCCACTTCGTGCTAGAGCTCTTGCACTTCGAGCGCGACGGCAACGACCCTGCGCGGAGTCGTTCGTTCACCGAGCCCGGTCTCACGCATCTGTCGTTCAACGTCGTCGACCTCTCTGCATCCTGCGATGTGGTGAGAGCGAGCGGTGGCACCGTTCTCGAAGACACCGAGCTAGCGGGCATCGCCATTATGATCCGCGATCCCGATGGGCAGCTTCTCGAGCTCATCCAAGCGCGTTAGAGGACGGGTCGACAGGGTCGCCACCCTCCCACGCAAAGTTGACAGGCAACATCAACACGGCATGAAATATGTCCATAGTTGTGGTGACTTGACCATAGTCACTAGATCAGCAAACTACAGGGGGAACCATGCTGAAGACATCGGTGATTGCACGCCTATGCGCTGCTCTATTTGCAGTATCTGTCCTTTTTGCAGCACCGGCTGCGGCGGACGACAAGAAGCCGGAGCCACCGCCTGACAAGACCTGCGAACGGGGCATTGGGGCACCCAATGAAGTCGCGGCCCGCTCTCGGTGCAGCAACTCTGGGCGAGGTGAGGCCAGCGAGTTCCGGGCCGGACCGCTGTGTGATCCCGCTGATGTGGACCCTGGAAACAGCGGAGGACACAACAACGGCGGCGACGGGCCCGACTGTAACGCTTGACCGCGCAGGTCTCACTCGAGGTGTCGAGGGATGACGGTTGTTGGTCCCTCGGCACCCAGCCGCCGCGGCGGTAGTCTCGACGACTTGGCGACTTTCGGCGAGCTGATCGCCAGTCTCACTCGAACCGTCGACGGCGTAGTCGCCCACATCGACGACGACTGGATGCAGGGTCGAACCGCATACGGGGGGCTGACAGCGGCGCTTTGCTTCGAAGCCGCATCGGTCGTCGTAGACGATCTACCGGTTCGAGCCGCGCAGATCAGCTTCATCGGTCCGGTCGCCGCCGACACGACGTTTCGGGCCGAACTGATTCGGCGCGGTCGCTCGGCAGCGTTCGTGGGCGTCGACGCGATCGCCGGCGACGAGACGGTCTCCCGCTGCGTCTTCACCTTCGGAGCCGCTCGCCCATCACAGCTCGACTTCGCCGCCATACCGATGCCCGAGGTGCCTGCACCTGACGATCTGCCCCGACGAGATCCGACGCCGGGCGGACCGACGTTCTTGAACCACTTCGACATGCGATCTGCATTCGGTGGCAGCGAGACTGCGGGGAACAAGGCCGACGTCGGTGGTTGGCTACGGATCCGAGGTGAAGACACGCCTGCAACAGCGGCGACGCTTCTCGCCTTGGCCGACGGCCCGCCCCCCGCCGCCATATCGATGCTTCCCGAACGTGTGCCGCTGAGCTCTGTGACATGGATGACCGAGTTCCTCGGCGACGGCATCGACGACGGTACGGGGTGGTTCTTCGCCCGCGCCATCGCCGAGACCGCACACGACGGCTACTCGAGCCAGGCGATGACCTTGTGGGACGAGGGCGGTCACCCGATCATGGTCGGTCGACAGACCGTCGCCATATTCGACTGACTGCGCCGCAGCACTATTGGCCTGAAGTAATCTGCGGTGAATGCCACCGAGAGGACCCAGCATGACCCCCCTTCGACGACCACTCCTCGCAGCGATGGTCGTGCTGGCGCTTCTAGCCGCCGCTTGCGGCGGAGGCGACGACAGTGGCAGCGGTGACGGTGAGGGCACCTCGACGACCTCCGGGCAGCAGGAGGGTTCCGACGCCACCACTACGAGCGGCGATGGCTCGGCAACCGCCGCCGGTGCAGTCATAGATCTCGACGGCGTCGAATCGGCTGTTGTGCAGATCCTGGCCAAGGGCAACTTCGCGCAGCCGGCGGGGAGCCTGACCGTGTTCGAGGAGGTGAACACAGCGGGGTCCGGCAGCGGGTTCATCATCGATCCAGAAGGCATTGCCGTCACGAACAACCACGTCGTCACGGGCGCTGCCACCCTCGAGGTATTCGTCGGCGGCGCAGACGAACCCGTCAATGCCAAGGTGCTGGGCGTCTCCGAATGCAGCGACCTTGCGGTCATCGATCTCGACGGCGATGGATATCCCTACCTCAACTGGTACGAGGGCGAGATCGACACGGGTCTCGAGATTCGTGCCGCCGGCTTCCCGCTCGGCGACCCCGAGTACACGTTGACCAGCGGCATCATCTCGAAGGCGAGCGCTGCCGGCGACACGAACTGGGCATCGGTCGATGCGGTCATCGAGCACGATGCGAACATCCAGCCTGGCAATTCGGGCGGACCGCTCGTCGACGTGGAGACCGGTCAGGTCGTCGCGGTCAACTACGCCGGAGGCGACCCCGGGACCGGCACAGCGCAGTTCTTCGCCATCTCGTCCGACCTCGCTCGTGATCTGGTCGAAGAGCTCCGAGAGGGCGACGTGCTCTCGCTGGGTGTCAACGGCCAAGCGTTCGTAGATGAGGAGACCGGAATACAAGGCATCTGGACAGCATCGGTCGACACCGACAGTCCCGCAGGCGCACTCGGACTTCAGGGCGGCGACATCATCGAGCGCATCGAGGGGCTCGCCGTCGGCACCGACGGCACCATGGCCGACTACTGCAACATCCTGCGTTCACACGATCCCGACGACAAGCTCTCGGTGCAGGTTCTGCGATTCGAGGAGAACGCTCGACTCGAGGGCGAGTTCAGCGGAGAGGAGCTCGCCGTCGCCGAGTCGCTCGCTTCGGCGGTCGAGGAACAGACGGGGGCACGGGCTGAAGCCGGTGAAGCGGTGACCGAGACGATCCAGGTCTCCAACGACACCGGCGAGCTCACCGTTCACGTACCGGCAACCTGGACCGACGTTTCGGGGGCCCCGCAGGTTCTCGACGATGGCACAGAACTCCCGAGCGTCATGGCGGCACCCGACCTCGCTGCCTACAGCGAACAATGGAATGCATCCGGCGTTGAGTTCGCAGCGGTCGGACCCGAGTTCAGCGGCGACGTCGGCGCGTTGCTCGACGCGATCAGCTCCAGCGCCTCGCAGGCGTGTGAGGATGCCGGACGCGAGGACTACGAAGACCCTGCCTACACGGGGCTCATCCACTTCTTCAGCGGATGCGGCGGCACCGATGCGGTCGTCGTTTCGATCGCGGCCCAGCCGCCCGACGCACGGTTCACTGCGCTCCTGTTGGTTCAGATGGCCACCGAAGCCGACATCGCGGCCCTGGACACGATCGTCCAGACGTTCACCGTCAACCTCTGACCGACGCCGCTCCGCAACCGTCAGGCGACGGCGTCGAACACGTCGCTGCGCAAAGTGCCGAGGAGTTCTTCGCGACGGTCACGCGGCATGTTGAAGTCCGGGACCACGAGCTCGTCGACACCAGCGCGCACGTAAGCCTCGACCTGACCGCACAACTGATCGATAGTTCCTACGAGACCGCCTCGGTGTTCATACAGCGAACGCAGCTCCTCCGCCTTCGATTCGTCGGTACAAAAGTGCGCCATCGCTGCCACCGTGACCCGGATGGTCGACGGATCGCGATCGCACGCCTCGGCGTGGCGCTCGATGACGCTTCGCAGTCCCGGGACTTCTTCGGGCAGCGCCCAGGCATTCCACTCGTCGGCGTAGCGGGCCACGGTGCGCAACGTGCGCTGGGGGCCTCGGCCCGCGACCAGCAACGGCAGGTGTGAAGAGACCGGTTTGGGCTCGGCCGGGGCGTCGATGAGCGCGTAGTGAGCGCCGTCGAAGTCGGTGCGAGGTGAGCGCAACAGACCCACGATGACCTCACATGCCTCCTCGAGGCGATCGGACCGCTCGCGAGGTGTGCCGAGATCGATGCCGTAGTGCCGGTGTTCGTTGCGCTGCCACCCTGCCCCGATGCCCAGAACCGCGCGGCCGCCGGAGATGTGATCGACGGTCGTAGCCATGTTCGCGAGCACAGCGGGGTGCCTGTACGTGTTGCCGGTAACCATCGCACCGATTCGAAGTCTTGGCACGAGGGCCGCCAACGCAGCTTGGAGCGTCCACGCCTCGAGAACAGGTTCGAGCTCCGCGTCGGATCCCTCGGCTTCGGGATCGACATTGGGCATGAAGTGATCGGGCACCCAGACCCCGCGCCAACCATCACTTTCAGCCCATCGGGCCCCGGCGACGATGTCGTCGAACGGTTGTGCCGAAGTCGCCCAATAGGAGTAGTCCATCTCGACGATCGTAGAGGCTCGGGTAGTGTTGCCCGTATGGCAACCGCCGACGCTTCGGTCATGTTCAACCCGCTCGACCCGGCCTATGTCGCCGACCCCTACCCCCATCTCGGAGAGGTCCGTGAAGCGACGCCGGTGCAGAAGACGATCGCGGGTCCGTGGGCGCTGTTCCGATACGACGACGTCTTCCGACTGCTACGCGATCCCAGTCTGAGCGTCGACGACGCCAACGCCGACCATGAGGTCTCGGAGCGAAACGAGATCTTCGATGCGCTCGTCGCCGAGTTCGGCGACGACGTGGGTCCCCGTGCCGACACGTCGATCCTCAACTCGGACCCACCCGACCACACCCGTTTGCGCAAGCTGGTCTCCAAGGCCTTCACGCCACGCGTGATCGAGGGCATGAGGCCGCGCATCCAGCAACTGGTCGACGAGGCTCTCGAAGCCATGGCCACATCGGGTCAGCCCGACCTCGTCGACGACCTCGCGTTTCCGCTGCCGTTCGATGTCATCACCGAGATGCTCGGAATGCCCGAGGGCGACACGCTCGCTCTGCGGGGTTGGTCCGAGGCGATGGTCAAGACGCTCGATCCGATCATCAGCGAAGACGAGGCCCGTGCCGCTTTCATCGCCGCACGCAAGATGGACGCCCACGTCGACGAGGTCATTGCGTGGAAGCGGGAGAACCCAGCCGACGACCTTCTGACCGCGCTCATAGACGCGGAGGAGGACGGCGACCGCCTTTCGGCCATGGAGCTGCGCGACCAGGTGTCGCTCCTGTTCATCGCTGGGCACGAGACGACGGTCAACCTCATCGGCACCGGAACCTACGAG
The DNA here is from genome assembly GCA_965216815.1 of Acidimicrobiales bacterium. GTDB lineage: Bacteria > Actinomycetota > Acidimicrobiia > Acidimicrobiales > SHLQ01 > JADFOM01. Next base: position 3,646,843 of record OZ244202.1, read on the forward strand.
CTACTCCGCAACCCCGAGGCTCTCGAACAGCTTCGCGACGATCCTGCGATTGCGCGCAACGCCGTCGAGGAGCTGCTGAGGATCGTCGCTCCGGTGCAGTTCTCGCGCCGAGTCGCCACCGCCGACCTCCACTACGGCGACGAGGAGATCCCAAAGGGTTCGTTCGTACTCGCATGTCTCGCCTCGGCGAATCGCGATCCGAGGCACTTCGGCGATGACGCCGACGACCTCCGGCTCGATCGGCCCGAGGCCGGCCAGCATCTTTCGTTCGGCAGCGGCGTGCACTATTGCCTCGGCGCTTCCCTGGCCAAACTCGAAGCAGAGATCGCGATCGGTTCTTTCGTTCGCCGGTTTCCGAACGCGACCATCGACGCCGACGTCACCTGGAACGGGCGATTGAACCTCCGCGGCCTCAAACATCTGCCGCTCTCGCTGTCGTGATCCACGCGGCATGATCGACTCGGCGATTGTCGATGCGTTCGAGGCCGAGGGCTTCGCGATTGTCTCAGGTGTGATCGACGAGAACATGGTCGCACAAGCGCGGGGCGCCCTCGTCGACGCAGCCGACGCATCGGAACGCAACGGCATGCCGACGCGTATGGAGGCGCTCGATCCCGGTGGACGAAACGTGCGCGTCTACGACCTGCTCGCGCACGACCCTGTGTTCATCGAGCTCGTCGGCCATCCGCTCATCGTCGAATACTGCCGTGCTCTACTCGGCGACGACTTCGTGATATCGAACTTCACCGCGAACACCGCCCTTCCGGGCAGCCAGTCGATGAACGCCCACAACGACCAGTCGACGGTCATGCCCGAGCCGTGGAACGAGTGCTTGACGATGAACGCGATCTGGTGTCTCGATGATGTCGACGAGGAGAACGGAGCGACCCGCTACCTGCCCGGTAGCCAGAGGTTCACGTGCTTCGACGAGGTCCCCGACGACCCGAAGGCCGACATGGTGCCGTTCATCGCCAAGGCGGGCTCTGTAGTCCTTATGGACGGCCGCATCTGGCACACCTCTGGAGCCAACACGTCTGTCGACCGTGAGCGGGCAATGCTGTTCGCGTTCTACACCCGCTCGTTCATTCGCCTTCAGAACAACTGGTGGCGCAGCTTGTCCGAGGAGACCTTGGCGACACTGTCCCCTCAGATGAAGATCTGGCTCGGCCTCGACTTCGGCAACATGGCCCACGGTACCTATCTCGCAGAACGCTGAGCCGGACTCTGCGAGCGCCAACGCAGCGGTCAGGAGCGCTAGCGGGTAGGTGACCACCTGTCGCCTGACTGAAAGCGCCAATGCAGCGGTGTCAGGCACCGAGCTCGTAGCAATCTTGGGCTCAGCGCGCCTTGAGCTCGGTGCCTGACACCCATGTGGTTCGGGCAGAGGCACCTAACCGCGCGGCCTCCTGACACCCCCTAGATGAAACCGTGGCCGGTTGGTCACTGCTCGATCGACCAACGCGACCGCTCGAGAAACGCAGTTATCACCAGGATCAACGCCGCCGCGCCAACGGCCCAGAACCCCCACGCGAGCGTGACATCGAGACCGGTGAAGGCCTCCTCGGCCGTGTCGATTTCATCGACGATGTCGAGCCACTCGATCAGGAAGACCGCGAAAGCCACGACGCCGCTCAGGAGCAGGATCAGCTTGCACACAAGGTTCCGCACGCCTGCCCACAACACGCCCGCTACCCCGCAAGCGACGACGCCGCACACGATCGTGACGATTCCGTCGGTGCGATTCCATCCGTTCTGCGATCCATCGAAGCTGCCGCCGAAGGACAGCCACGGAGCGAAGGAACCGACGATCAACAACAGGCCCATGGCGAACGCGATGCCCGCCGCGAACCGATTCGAGCCCCGATCGGTGTCGGTGACCGCTTGGGCCGCCGGCGCACCCCACGTGGTCGGGGGAACTGCGCCGGGCACGACGGGAGGGGTGACGGGGTACTGCGGCACCGCCGGAGTGTCGGGTATGTCCAACACGTCGGTGGTAGGAGGCGCGTCGGGCATCGGCTGACCAGCGCGGGCGACAGCGGGCTGGTCGGGCACCGTCGCCGCGGGTTCGGGCGCCGGAGCGTAGCGCTGACGGTATGCCGGATCGGCGTGTTGTTCGGGCGGATACCACTTGCCGTCGGAGGCGACCCACCAACCGGGGCCTGCGGAGATGTCACTCATCGCACCCAAGCGTAACGCCCCGGCCATGCAGGCTCGGGGCGCCCACGGTGCATCAGTCGGGCGCCGAACAGAAGGTGGAGCGCCGGGCGGGATTTGAACCCGCGACTTTACGGCTTTGCAGGCCGTTCCCTTGGGCCGCTCGGGCACCGACGCGTGCTCCCGCGATGGTCGACCGCGGACGCGGAGAATCGTACCGTGGGGCGAACCGGCGCGCGCACCGATTCGCCCCACTGGCGATCAGCCGGTGCGGCGGCCGCGGCCCATGCATCGCCGATGCCGGGAACCACTTCGTCGCGCACCCATGTGGCGTCGTCGTTGTAGACGTGGGCATTTGCCGATGTTGATGCGCTGCCAGCGGTTGTAGCGAATGGTGTCGCCGCGCGGCGCCGGCGACGGTGGACTCATCAAGACGACACGGTGCTCACCGTCGGGGTCGGCATCGAGCACGGTGTGAAGCGCTTCGAGCGCCGCCGTGAGATTCGCCTGGGCAACCGGGAATTCGGTGACTTTCGCGGGTGGGCGGTTTCTGGAAGAGTCTCGTGCAGTGAACGAGCCCCGCTCCCCATCCCAGCTTCTTCAACCCCTCGGCACCGACCGTCAACAACTCGGAGACGCCGCTCTCGCCGAGACCTACACGATGGGTGGCCTGTTGCGAACTCTGCGGTTCGGGCCGGAGGCCGCCGTCGATGTGGTGCTCTGCTGCCCGGGTGCGATGGGAGGACTCATCGGACCCGCACGTGGGTTGTGGCACGATCTGGGTCGGGCACTCGCCGTCGAGGACCGAAGCCTGATAGTCGTCGACTATCGCCAGCCGAACGACGAGAACCTCTGCCTTGTTGACGCTCTCGCGACCGTCGAGCGGGCGATGACGAGAGGCGCGTCGCGGTTCGTGTTCTGCGGCCATTCATTCGGTGGTGCGGTCGCGTTGCAGTGCGCGATCGCCACGGGCCCGTCGTGTGTCGGGATGCTCGGGCTGTCGACCCAGAGCGCCGGCTGTGAGAACGCCTCCGAGCTCAACCCCACGCCGCTGTTGCTGCTACATGGCACCAACGATGTGATCCTGCCACCCCAATCGAGCGCGATGGTTCGCGAACTCGCCGGGTACGGCGATCTCGAGTTTCTAGAGGGAGCGTCTCACGGCCTGGTCGAGTGCGCAGACGAACTCGCCGAGCGCACGCGCGCGTTCGTCGGAGCGTGCTTCGAGCCTGAGACGAGAGCGGAAGACGAGATTTGAACTCGCGACCCTCACCTTGGCAAGGTGATGCTCTACCAACTGAGCTACTTCCGCAGTAGCACCGCAATCTACCTCAGCCAAGACCGAACCGACACCGCCGAAACAGGTTCGCGGGGTAGCGCCTACCCGCCGATTCGGCTGCGGGTTCGCTCGGCGATCGCTCTGGCTCCCTCGGTTTCGGCTATCTGGTCGATCGTCTCGGACTCGCCTCCCGATTCGAACACGAGCACCGCATTGCGATCGTCCTGCCATCCCTGCACGTTGAGGCCGGGAGCGACCGGAACCGACTTCACGTCCGGTTCCCACTCGCGATCGTTCACGAACACGATGCGACTGTCGGTCAGCGCCGCGACGCCAGGGTGACCGCGGTACCTACCGACAACCATGAGCTCGACCCGCTCGTCGGGTTCGAGCACGGCGCTGAGGATGCCCAACGCGAGGCGCCCATTGCGCCGGGTGAACATGCCCAGGCCCGCGACATGGGTTCCGATGGCGTGAGGGTCGGTCGGGCCCGAAGACACTGCGGCGCTCGGCATTGCAGGCTGCTGCGGCGGCGGTGCGGGCGGAGGCGCCGGCGACGAAGGCGGAGGCGGCGGAGGCGGATCACCCGCAGCCGGCGACGAAGGCGGAGGCGGCGGAGGCGGATCACCCGCAGCCGGCGACGAAGGCGGAGGCGGCGGAGGCGGATCACCCGCAGCCGGCGACGAAGGCGGAGGCGGCGGAGGCGGATCACCCGCAGCCGGCGACGAAGGCGGAGGCGGCGGAGGCGGATCACCCGCAGCCGGCGACGAAGGCGGAGGCGGCGGAGGCGGATCACCCGCAGCCGGCGACGAAGGCGGTGGCGGTGCAGGGGTTCCGGCAGACGGAGGGGGCGGAGGGGGCGGAGGATCTTCCGCCGGTGGCTGCTCGCTTGATGCGGGATCCTGACTCGACACGACTTCCCCTTCGGCTTGGTCTTTCGACACAGTAGGCCATCGCAGCTGGCCGATCGTGACACGATGGTTCGCAGCGATTCGTCACTCCGACGGGCGGAGATCCACCTTCAATACGAGGATCCCGTCGTCGAGCGACGCCTCGGCGTCACCGACGATCGCGAAGTCCTGGTAGTCGAGCTGAGCCTGTTCGATGAACTGCGTTCGCTCCTCTCCCGCGATCGGGGGGAGCGGGCGTTTCCTGACCGCGTGCGCGCGTTCCCGGAATCGCTCGAGCATTGCATCAACATCGAAATCGGCCATGGTGAGAAACGACGTTAGTGGAAACGAACGAGGTGGTCCTACCGGCTGCGGGACAGCTCCCGCTCCCGTCGGCGAGGCGAGGTGATCACGCCGAACGCGACCAGGAACGCCGCTGTGAGACCGGCGAGCAGCCACAGCAACAACCGGATCGTGTCCGTCTGGGTCTCGCTGCCGGATTGCGAGCCATCTACCTCCACCAGCTCGGAGGCGGTCTCGCCTCCGGCCTCCGGCCCACCGGCCGATCCGGGGTCGACGAATCGCTCGAGCTGTGTCCCTGCTACCTGGGTGCCGACCGTGCCGCCGTCGCCCGACACCAAGTCACCCGGCGTGTCGGCCGAGTCGGCGGGCCAGAGCGCCCATGCACCCAGGGCGAGGACCACGACGGCGATGGCTTTTACCCACCATGTGAAGAGCAGCCTCATCAACGCAGGAGGATACTGTCGACCGGCTTGTGGCGCTCAGCGGCCCAGGCCGGCGGCAAGGTCGTCGTAGAGGTCGTCGGCGTCCTCGAGTCCGACCGACAGACGAACGGTGCCGGGCCCGATGCCGGCTTCTGTCATCTCCTCGGGAGTGAGCCCCACGTGGGTCGTCGAGGCGGGGTGGGTTACGAGCGTCTCGGGACCACCGAGCGAAGTCGCGAGCTGGGCGATGCGGGTCGATTCGACAAGCCGCTCGCCCGCCTCGAGCCCGCCGACCAGCTCGAAGGTCACGAGCCCACCCGTGAGATCCATCTGGGCCTCCGCCAAGGCGCGTTGCGGGTGCGAGTCGAGGCCCGGATGAACCACGCCGGCAACCGCCGAGTGATCCTCGAGTCGGCGTGCGATCGCGAGCGCCGAGCAGGTCTGCCGCTCGAGGCGGACTCCGAGCGTCCTGAGACCCCGGAGCCCGTTCATGGCGTCGAACGGTGCCGCGTTGGCGCCCTGCAGCACAGCGAACTGCCAGAGCCAGTCGATGAGTTCGCGCGAGCCGGCGACGACACCCAACGTCGCGTCGTTGTGCCCGGCTATCGCCTTCGTCGCCGAATGCACGACGAGATCTACATCGTGTTCGAGGGGCCGTTGTCCGAGGGGCGTTGCAAACGTCGAGTCGACAACCGTGATCGGCCCGGCGATCGAGCCCAGCTCGGCGAGATCGGCGAGAGCCAACCTTGGATTGGCCGGAGTCTCAGCGAACACAACCATCGTGCGACCCGGGATGACCGCATCGGTGAACGCTCCCGGCTCGGTCGCGTCGACCCAGGTCACATCGATACCGAAACGCGGCGCTGCGCTCTGCAACAGCAGTTGGGTGCCGGCGTAGAGCTGCTTTTGCGCCACGACGTGGTCGCCCTTCGAGCACAGGCCGAGCAACACGGCCGAGATCGCTCCCATACCCGACGCAAATGCCCTGGCGCACTCGGCTCTCTCGAGCTCGGCGATCGCATCCTCGAACTGGTTAACCGTCGGGTTGCCGTAGCGGGTGTAGAAACGCCGTGCGGTGCTCGAGGTTGCCATCGCCCGGCCATCCTCGACCGTCGGGGTGACGAATGTCGTCGAGGTCCACAGCACGGGCGCCAGCGCTGTGTCGTTGTCGGCTCGCCCGGCACGAATCAGCTTCGTGGCCGGATCCCAGTCGTCTTCGTTGCTCACGACCCCTCCAGCGAACCCAGGAAGTCAGTGAGCACCGGGCCGAGCTCGGCGGTGGCCAGAAGGAAGCCGTCGTGTCCGTCTGGACTGTCGATCATCTCGTAGGTGACCCGGTTTCCGTTTGCCTTGAACACATCGCTGATCTCGCGTTGCAGATAAGGCGGATACAAGCGGTCCGAGGAGATACTGGCGATGAGCGCTGGACCCGTGAATCTCGCCAGCGCTGTGTCCACGCCGCGCCGACGCCGGGCGAGGTCGTGCAGGTCCATCGCCTTGTTCAACACCAGGTAGGAGTTGGCATCGAAGCGGTGGGCGAGCTTCTGGCCGTGGTAGTCGAGGTAGCTCTCGACCTGAAAGCGATCCCAGGCACCGAACTCGCTGTGGGGATCGAGAAGCTCGCGGCCGAACTTCTGTGCGTAGACCGGTTCGGAACGGTAGGTGATCTGTGCGATCGACCGAGCGACGGCGAGGCCCCCGTGGGGTCCTTCACCCGGGGCAGCGTCGTAGTAGTCGCCGCCGTTGAAGGCCGGGTCGAGAACGAGTGCTGTACGTCCGGCCGCGCTCCAGGCGATCTGTTCGGCGGTCGCTTGGGCGCTCGACGCAAGGCAGGCGATCGAACCGACCCGATCTGGGAACATGGCGGCCCATTCGAGAACCTGCATTCCGCCCATCGACCCTCCGGTGACGCAATGCCAGCGATCTATGTCGAGCGCGCTCGCCAGGCTGGCCTGCGTGCGAACCATGTCTCGAATCGTGACCGTTGGGAAACGGGCACCGTAGGGTCTCGATGTAGCGGGATCGATCGACGAAGGCCCCGTCGAGCCCTGGCAGCCGCCGACGACATTGGCGCACACGACAAAATAGCGGTCGGTGTCTATGGCGTCGCCTGGCCCGACGATGCCGTTCCACCACCCGCCTTCGGGGTGCCCCGCCCCTGCCCTGCCGTAGGCGTGCGAATCACCCGTCAGCGCGTGGCACACAAGGATGGCGTTGTTGCGGTCGGCGTCGAGCGTTCCCCACGTTTCGTAGGCGATCGCGACACCGTCAAGCGCCTCACCGCTTTCGCAGACGAACGGTCGGCCCCCCGAGACGCAGTGGAATCTGCGGTCTCCGACGGGGTCTCCGGGCCGCCAAGCTCCCGAGACCGGGATGTCGGCTGCGTAGCGACGGCCTATCGGAGGTTCCGACGGCTCTGGCGATGTCGGCTCACCCTCAGGGGCTGCCATGATTCCTCCTACGGGACATCGCCGACATGTTGCCGACAGGACACTTGGTTGCACCGAACCAGCGTCTCCGCCGGTTGCTGCCACATCCCCTCCGTCAAGTCGCTTGCCGGAGGGAAGGCACCTTGGGTGTCCGTCCCAGGTTGCCGGACTCGGAATCTTCCGAGCCACTCGATGATGTTGTGACCGCAGAGTGTAGCGACACTTCCGGTCGCTGACGAACCAGTTCTTCTTCCTGTCTCTACCGCTTGGCGCGATTTTGGAGCGCCAGCTCCAGCCACCATCGGGCAACCGCTCGATCGGCACCGTATGCGTCGGTTGCAACCTCGGAGAACTCGCCGAGCAGCGACGACGCATCCGAGGAGTCGGCGATCGCCTCGGCCAGCACTGCGGAACGATCCCATGCTGCCGTGTCGACGGGCAGCGGGATCTCCGACAGCGAGCGCGCGGAAACACGAATCGAGTCGCGTGCGAGTCCCGATCCGGCGAGCCCGAGCCGGCAATGCGCCGCAACCGGAGGCGCCGATAGCGCCGCCGCAAGGTGCCACACGCTGACGGATTCATCGACCGGAACCACCGCAACGACCGGTGTGACGGCCAAAAGGGTTCCGTCGACATCGACGGTCGCCTCTATGAGCTTGCTCTGGGTTGCGACGAGCACCTTGGGGCAGGCCAAGTCGAGAAACCATCGCGCGCTTCGGTCGCCGTCGTCGGCACGCTTCGTGATCTGCCCAACCGGCACGATGGGACGATCCCACTTGCGCTTCGCGTATCGCTGCGCCCGCTCACCCCAGCGATGGGTCATGACGTCGATCGTGCCGGTCGTGACAAGACGATACCCCGGCTCACCCTGCTCGCCCTGCTCGTCGACGAGGTCGGTGAGCGCGTAGTACTCGTCGCGGAACCCGGCCGTAGTCTTCGCCACCGCAGCCAGCGGCGGGCCACTGCCGAGATCGACGTCGGGCACGTCAGACTGACCGACGAGGAGGCGACCCCAGTCGCCGAGCGGGACTGGCTCCGCGGTCTTGGCCGGGGTGCCGGCCGAGCGGACGACCGCACGCTGGGTGCCGCCACAGGTGAGGACGATGCCACAGACCGCAACCGCCGCGTCGAACTCGTCTTTGGCATCGCTCCAGACGTGATCGATCGAACATCGCGAAACGAGCATCTCTCGCATCGAGTGTGAGTCGCGGTTGGCGAATTGCGATCGCGGGATGACAACCCCGGCGCGGTCGCCGGTGCGCAGCCAACCGACGATGAGCATCACGAAGAGCGCTGCTTCATTCGCATAGGCGCCTTGATCGGCACCGAAGCGCTCGGCCAGCGCGGATTCGCGCGCCCTGTCCGACCGGGTTCGCTCTAGCAGGGGTGAACGAAACGGTGGATTGGTCAGGGCCACGGCTCTGCCGACTTTGGGGCGCGGGTGCTCGAGGAGCAGTGAGTCCCCTACCCGCACGGTCGACTCGATGCGCTCTGCAGCCCAGAGAGCGAGCGCTGTTCGGGTGACAGCGCAGGCGGTTTCGTCGACATCGCACCCCGCCATCCGCGATGCCGCCTCGGCCCGACCGATGGCCGGGGCCAGATGCCGGGCAGCGGCGAGCAGGAAGGCTCCCCCACCACAGGCCGGGTCCCAGACCATCTCGGGCACGTCGTCGCCGATCGCAAGCCGCGCCAGGTGCTCGGCAACCCCCTGCGACGTGTGATGAATCCCTGTTCGCCGACGCTGGTCGGGCTCGACGGTCAGCTCACGCACCCGCATGACCATGTCCGGCCAACTCTGAGGATCACCGAGATCGACGCCGTCGAAGATCGGTGCCGACCGCTTCTCGTCGATCGCGGCCCGATGCAACAACGTCGTGCACAACAGCTCCAGCCGGGGATCCTTTTCGGCGCACACAGCCGCAAGCTCTCTCACCGACGTCTGCGACGGGGCCGACGACTGCTTCATCGCAGCGTCAGTTCGATTCGACCAGTTCTTCAGAGAGGCTCGACAGACGCTCGTCATTGGAGAACATCTCGACTATCGGCATCTCGATGCCCAGTCGGCGTTGGAGCTGGCGAATCACGAGCTCCTGATCCCAGAGCGACAACGTGACGGCGAGGCCCTTCGCCCCGGCACGTGCCGTCCGTCCCGAGCGATGCAGATAGGTCTTGTGATCCTGTGGCGGGTCGTAGTGCACGACGGTATCGACGTCGTCGACGTGGATGCCGCGGGCAGCGACATCGGTCGCAACCAGCACCGACAGCTTGCCGTCGGCGAATCTCCTCAGCGACTTCTCTCGCATGGCTTGACGGAGATCACCGTGGATCGGCGCCGCCTCGACCCCCTCCTTTTGAAGTGACTTGGCCAGCCGATCAGCCATGTGCTTGGTCGCAGTGAACACCAGCGTCTTGTCGGCAGCTTCGGCGATACGCGCCGTCACCTTGACCTTGTCCATCTGGTGGACGGCGATGAACCGGTGCTTCATCTGCTCGACGGTTACCTGTCCCGAGTCGACATGGTGCATCGACGGATCGGTCTGATAGCGCTTGATCAGGGTGTCGACAACGCCGTCGAGCGTCGCGGAGAAAAGCAAGGTCTGATGCTCGCCATCGATATGGCGCAACACCCACTCGACCTGGGGCAGGAACCCCATATCGGCCATGCGGTCGGCTTCGTCGACCACGACGTGTTCGATGCCGGCGACCGACACCGCGTTGCGGTCGATGAGATCGATGAGACGACCTGGAGTCGCGACTATGACGTCGACTCCGCGTTTGATCCGATCGATCTGCTTCTCCATCGGCGCACCGCCGTAAACGGCGAGTACATCGAGGTTTCCGGCCTTGGCGATCGGTGCAAGCTCATCGTTGACCTGAACGGCCAGCTCACGTGTCGGCACGAGCACGAGGGCACGAACCCCGCTTGCATCAGGGTCGAGTCGCTGAAGAATCGGCAGGCCGAATGCAAGTGTCTTGCCCGACCCGGTCTTTGCCTTGCCACAAACGTCACGCCCTTCGAGCGCAGGAGGAATCGTCTGGTCCTGGATCGGGAACGCTTCGCTGATGCCGCGCTCTTCGAGAACTGAGACGAACTCGGGCGACACGCCCAGTTCGCGGAACGTCTTTGCTTCTGTCATGTCGGCCCTAACGGCCCTTTGGTCGTAGGGCCAATCGTCGAGCAGGTCCGCGAGGCTGTGCGTCCTGGCTTGGCACGAAGGGTACCCCTAGCGCGCTCGACCCATGCGGACCCGCCCATCGGCGACGTCGACGCCCTCCCCGGTCAACAACGGTCCCTGCACGTGTTCCTTTCCTGGAACCAGCCGCCCATTGGCGGCAACGATGCGCCACCACGGCAAGCCTTCCGAGGTTCGCAACACGTTGCCCACCGCTCTCGCGGCGCCGGCGAACCCCGCCTCGGCGGCGACCTCGCCGTAGGTCATCACCTCACCGCTTCCGACCGAGCGCACGACGCGCTCGACCTCTGCGACGAAGTCCGCATCGGTCATGCGTAGCGGCTGTGGCTCGTGCCTCGCGGTCCGATCAGTTCGAGGCGAACGATCGGCACCGGCTGCGAGATACCCGGGATCTCGTAGTCGCCCAGATGGCTGATCCGCACGCCATCAACCGCCTGTGCTGCGATCGACTCGGTGGCGAGCACCTCGTGGGGTGCAGCGAGATCGCAGAGCCGGGCGGCGAGGTTGACGGCGCTGCCGATGTAGTCGTCGCCCTCGAATAACAAGACCCGGCCCGAGGCGAGCCCACCACGAACCGGAAGAGGCGACTTCACACGATCGATGGCGGTCTCGAGGTCGACGATCGCACGGATGAGCCTCGCCTCGTCGAGCCCAACGATCATCGCGCCGTCGCCGAGCCACTTCGCGACCCTCACGGCGTGGGCGCCAGAGATCTCCCTGACCGCACCGCGGAACAGGCCGAGCACCTCGACCGCCTCGGCGTCGCCCTCGGCATCGGTGAAGGAGGTGAACCCACTCAGGTCGACGAAAGCGAATGCGCGGTTCACCCGTGCTCCCCCGCCGACTCGATCGAACAAGCCCTCGTCGCTCATTGCGATTTCCGACGCTACCAGGACCGACAGAAGTGCCTTCATCGACGGGCAAGACGCTTTGACAGATGCGAAGAGCCTGCGTGGCTCCAACGGCCTTCCGGCGGGGCGATATCCACGGCTGGAAACCGTGGATCCTTTCTAACGAAGCGAGGCGCTGGTGCCGATGGGGCTGTATCGAACCGCTACCTTCCATCAGGCCTTGAGCTCGCTAGCTGAGCTTCAAGCTCGACGAGCCCTTGAACGCGTCGGGGCCGACCCTGCCGCGCCGCTGACGCCGATCGCCTCGGTCAACAACCGCGTATGGATCACCGACGAGTTCGTCGTGCGAGTCAACACGACCGGGTCTCTCCGGCTCGGTCGCGAGGCATCGATCGTGCCCAAACTTCCGCCGGAGGTTCCCCACGCCGAATACCTGGGCAGCGGCATCAGCGGCAACGAATACGAGTGGTACGTGGCCCGACGAGTCGCCGGGCAACCTCTGAGTCGGTCGTGGCCTTCGATGAGCGACGCTGACCGTGAGCGAGCGATGGCGTCGCTCGCCCGTAGCCTCCGAGCGCTCCACAACACTCCGGCGCCGGCCGGGCTCGACCGCGGCAACGCTCTTCAGCTCGTCGGACAGGGATCGAACAGACTCCGCGAGGCTGCGCGACATGCGAGGGCCACGAACCGGCTTTCGCCTGCCGAGTCAGCCGAGATCGATCTGTTCCTCGATTCGTTCGTCCCATCACTCGACGCACATCCGACCAGCGACAACCTCATCCACGGCGACCTCGTGTTCGAGAACATCATGTGGGACGGCAAAGTTCTGTCGCTGCTCGACTTCGAGTTCAGCCGCGCCGCACCGCCGACTCTCGAACTCGACGTGGTCCTCCGCTACTGCGGCTACCCCCAGCTCCATTCGCCACCGGGCGTCTCGAACGGCCTGACACCGTCGCAGTTTCGAGACGTCCCTCGGCTGATCGCCACCTACTACCCCGAGCTGTTCGACGGCGACCTGGTCTTCGAACGCCTGTGCGTTTACGCGATGGGCTTCGAGCTGCGCCTGCTCCTCGACGACACCCTCGACGAGCAATCCCAACAGCTGTGCCGAGATCGCATCGCATCGATCATCAGCGGCCGCAGCCACCTGCACTGGATCCGTTCGCTGTAGCTCAGATCGACGGAGTCAGGTCTCTTCTTCGGTGATCGCGTCGAGATCGGCGAAGTCCTCCGCCACCTGGCTGCGGCGCACACCGACGGCAAGCGCCACGAGAGAAGCCACGATCGCGAACAGCGACACCCAGACGTTCACTCTCACCCCGAGGATCAGAGAGGCGGGGTCGACCCGGAGCAGCTCGACCCACAGCCGCCCGACGCCGTAGCCGAGCACATAGACGAAGATCAGGTAGCCCGACGGAACGATCTTGCGCCGATCGAGCCAGATCAAGAACCCGCACAGCGCCAGATTCCAGGTGGCTTCATAGAGGAACGTAGGGTGAAAGGTCTCGACTTCGATGTGCTCGATCGGGCGATGATCGGCATCGATCTCGAGTCCCCAGGGCAGCTCGGTCGGCCGCCCGAACAGCTCCTGGTTGAACCAGTTGCCGAGCCGACCGATCGCCTGTGCGAGAGGCAGCGCAGGAGCGGCACAATCGAGCAGGACGTCGAGCGGAAGCCCGCGGCGTTTCACGACCCAGATACCGGCGAGCACTCCGAGCAACATCCCACCCGGGATGCCCAGGCCACCCTCCCAGATCTTGAAGGCATCGAGCCAATGCCCCTGAAACGACTTCCAGTCAGTGATGACGTGGTACAGCCGCGCTCCGACGAGGCCTGCCGGAACCGCTACGAAAGCGATCGACGCGATGTCGTCGGGATCGCCACTGCGTGCGGCATAGCGCTTCTGCGTAAGCCACACTGCCGCGAGCACGCCGAGCGCGATCATGAGTCCGTAGAAGCGGACGTTCAACGGCCCGAGCTCGAGCTGGTTCGAGCTCGGGCTCGGGATCGAAGCGAGGAACGCGATCATCGCCGAATCAAACCCTCTCGGTTTCCTGGCGATTCCGTCGCGTCACGGCTCACCAGTCCATGGCATCGATGGCGAACAGCGTCTCGGATCCGGCCTTCACCGACGGCATGATTCCACTCACGGTAGGCAGCACCTGCTCACCGTAGTAGCGGGCACCGACGAGCTTAGTCGCGGCCAGACGGTCGTCGGGATCGCTCTCCAGACGCTTCATCGCCTCCGATGCGAGACGGACGTGAACGTGGCCGCCGAGCAGAGTTCCGACACCGGTCAGGAACGGCGTTGCGCCGGCCATCGCTTCGACGGGGTTATCCGCCAGCGAGCCGAGCAGCCATTGCGCCGCTGAACGAACCTGGGAGACGCCATCGATCATGGCGTTCGAAAGCCCGACGAGGTCGTCGGTGTCTCCGAGGCGCGTCGCATCGGCTTCCACCTCGGCGAGCAACTCGGCAAAGGCCTCGCCGCCACGCAGGGGCAGCTTGCGGCTGAGCAGATCGAGCGCCTGAATGCCGTTGGTGCCCTCATAGATCGGCGTGATGCGAGCATCCCGGTACAGCTGGGGAATGCCGCTTTCCTCGATGTAGCCCATGCCGCCGAAGATCTGCATCGCGATCGAGGTCAACTCGACCGCTCGGTCGGTGCACCAGCCCTTCGAGACGGGCGTCAAGATGGCAGCGCGGTCGTCTCCGCGGTTGCGCTGCTCGTCGTCGGCGCCGGCCGCGGCAAAATCGAGTGCTGCACTGTTGAGAGCGATGAGACCCCGCATGGCGTCGAGGCGCACGCGCATGTCGAGCAGCATGCGGCGGACGTCGGCGTGGTCGATGATCGGCGACGACTCGCCGGGCGCAGCGCCGAATGCACGCCCTTGGTGACGTTCGCGGGCATAGTCGACCGCGCCCTGGTAGGCGCGATCAGCGATTCCGACAGCTTGGGAGCCGACGGCGACGCGCGCGTTGTTCATCATCGTGAACATGTAGCGCATCCCGTGGTTCTCTTCACCGATCAGGTAGCCGACGGCACCGTCCTGCTCCCCGAACGAGAGCACACATGTCGGACTGGCATGAGTTCCCAATTTGTGTTCGATCGAGACGGTTCGGACATCGTTGAGCCGCTGCTCGGGCTTCCCGACATCGAGGAGCTTGGGGACGATGAAACACGAGATGCCCTTGGTGCCGGGGGGCGCGTCCGGTGTACGCGCGAGCACGAGATGGACGATGTTCTCCGCCAGGTCGTGGTCGCCGTAGGTGATGAAGATCTTCGAACCGTGGATGCGGTAAGTCCCATCCGGCTGTCGCTCCGCTCGACAGCGAAGAGCGCCCACGTCCGAACCTGCTTCGGGTTCGGTCAGGTTCATCGTGCCGGTCCAAGAGCCGTCGAGAAGGTTCGGCAGGAAAGCCTCCTGCAACTCGGCAGAACCATGGTGAAGCACCGACTCGATGGCGCCGTTGCCGAGGGTCGGGCACTGTGCGAACGCCATGTTCGCACCGTTCGTGAAGATATCGGTGCAGTTCGCAACGACCCGCGGAATGCCCCCGCCACCGTGTTCGGGAACGACGCTGAGAACCGCCCAGCCCGCTTCTCGGTAACGCTCGTAGGCATCACGCCAGCCTGGAGCGGTAGTCACCGTCTCACCGTCGAACCCCACACCTTCGGTGTCGCCGACGCGGTGTAGCGGCGCGAGAACCTCGTTGACGAAGCGACCCGACTCGGCGATCAACGAGTCGACTAGATCGCGATCGACGTGGTCGAAAGCATCGAGGGCGAGGACATCGTCGAGGTCACCGACGGCGTCGAGGGCGAACAGCGTTTCGTCGATCGGTGCGTTGTAGACACTCACCCCACGGAAGCTACCGCCTGCTCGGTCGACGACCTCCCGCAGGGACGATCAGGCGACGATGTCGACCGGCGTGCCCAGCGGCACGGTCTCGGCCAGCAACGAGATCGCTTCGTTCGGAACGCGAACGCAGCCGTTCGAAGCCTGCTGTCCGACCAGCTCGGGATGGTTGGTGCCGTGGATGGCGATCGCGGGCAGCCCACCGTCGAACGAGTCGAGGACTTCGCTGAAGCCCGACAGTCCGAGGATCCATGGACCGTAGGCCCCGTAGGGGTTGTCTTTTGGCAACAAGATGTTGACGTAGAACCGACCCAACGGTGTCGGCGTCTCCTCCTTGCCGACGACCGCCGGAGTGTGGGCGATCAGCTCGCCAGCGTTGAACACGCTCACCTCACGGGTCGTCACGTTCACCTCGGCGCGGAAACGGTGCGCGAACAGAACGACATCCCGTGCACGGATCCATGCCTGCGTTCCGTTGGGACGAACCGGCAGTTGCACCTTCAGCCACTTCGAGTCGTCATCGCCCTTGGTCACCATCAGTGCGAGAGGCGTATCGAAGTAGGTGGGGTTGGTGACGGCGAACTCGTGGTACACCCGTTCACCGCGCGGGACATCGAAGGTCTCGAGTACCTTCACGCGTTCCTTCGCCATCGCGACCCACACGAGATGGGGGTCGGGGGCCTCGGTGGTCGTAGGCGGGATCGTGGTTGTGGACTGTGCGGTAATCGTCGGGGCGAGAGCGAGCGCGCCGGTCGCCTCCCCGGTTTCGTCGACGCCGCCATTGCCGCAGCTCGACGACATGAGGACGAACGCGAATATGAGCAGTAGCCAAGCGCGTGCGCGAGTGATCACACATTGCACATCGGCCGTTTCGCCCTGTTTCCAAATGGGTCATCGGAACCGAATCCGGGCGCGGGCCGGCGTCCACCTGCTGTGACTGAGAGCTCCAATGCAGCGGTGTCAGGCACCGAGCTCAATGTGATCTTGGGCCAAGTCGGTTGTGAGCTCGGTGCCTGACACCCCTGGTACCGGGTTCAGGTTCGCCAGCGGTGCCCGTAGGGCGGTAGCGAGTCGACGACCTCGGCAGAGAAGTTGACCGCGACCGCCGCGGAGTGCCCGTCGGGGTGTTCGCGCTCGATGTGCAGGACGCCGCGGTTGGCCCATGCGCGCTGCGCAGCCTCGGGAGCAAAGGCGAGGCTCGACGCACGGTGCCGGGCGAGCTGCTCAAACGCTGCTGCGCTGAGAGCCGCACGGCGATCCGCTCGCAGGGTCGTCGCCGCCAGGCGCCCCCGGTTCAGGTCTCGTGATGACCCGCTGCGTCGTGCGGCGGCCGTGTCGGAGCGCCGTGCGAACAGGGCGTTGAGGTAGACGAGGGGCACCCCGCTGAGAGCGAAAGCCACTGCGTAGGTGCCAATCGCCGCGCGCTGGGCCTGGGCTCGACCGACGAGAGCCTTGACGAGATCGAACCATGTGCCGGTGAGCTCGTAGGGAACCGAGGTCCCATCGGCGGCCGCGTAGTGGTTGACCGCAAGCCCGGCGGCTTCGATGCGATCGATCAGATTCGCCCTGCGCGCTTCGCCGATCCGGTCCTCGATCGGACGGATGCCGACTCCGTCATGGGAGGACAAGAAGTTGAGGCGAAGACCGGGTGGGTCGTTCGAGCCCGACTCGGTGACCCATTGAGCGAGCATCGAAGGGTCTCCGTGGGCTAGCGCGTCGAGTACTAGCGGCGGCAACGTGAACTGGTAGACGCCGTGGGCTTCGGGTCGGTCCGTCGTCCCGAGGTATGCGACATTCTGAGCCTCAGGCAAGTTCACCTCGGCGATGAGCAAGGTCCCCGGTGCGTGGTCGTCGAGCAACGATCGCCACACACTCACGATTTGATGGGTCGCCGACTCGTTCAGCCGCGTTCCCGAGGTCGACTTCCACAGATACGCGATCGCGTCGAGTCGAACAACGCTGGCGCCTCGCGCCACGAGCGCTGCAAGTACCCGTGTCATCTCGATGAGGACCTCGGGGTTTCGATAGTCGAGGTCGACCTGGTCGGGCGAAAACGTCGTCCACACATCCCTGACGGATCCGTCGACATCGAAGGAGGTGGTCGGGGTTCCGGGCCGTGGACGTGCGACCTCGTCGACCCGCTCGGAATCCTCGCGCGTTCGATACCAACCAGGACGCGAACCGTTGCAGAACTCCTCGAACCAGCGGTGAGCGCTCGACGTGTGATTGCAGACCAGGTCGAGCATGAGTCGCCGTCGACCGCCGAGGCGAGCCACGTCGTCCCATGAACCGTAGGCGGCGTCGACGGTGTCATAGTCGGCGACGGCGAAGCCACCGTCGCCGGTCGCTGGGTGAAGCGGTAGCACGTGCACCCCGGTGACCCAGGTGAGGTGCGAGCGCAGAGCCTCGTCGAGTGAGCGAAGCGGCGGCACCGCCGGAGAGGTCACGTGATCGGGGTAAGCGATCGCCCAGACGTCACTCTGATCGATGGGCCGCGGCCTTGGGCGAGCGCCGACCTCGAGCGACGCCACACGTTCGAGCTCATCGGCGACTCGACGTCCAGCCCCCGGGTAGAGCTGGTCGAGCAGATCAGCGCGTTCGGTGCTCATCGCGACCCACGCCGAGTCGAAGCGGCATCAGCGAGCCGAGCGGTCGAAGAGCTCCTCGAGCGGAGAATGGTCTTCAGGGGCACCTTGCCCAGTGTGCCAGTGAAGACGACAGCGCAGCTCGTAGCTGACGTCCGGGGCGACGTCGGGGTCGTCGACGACGAGCAGTTCACCGTCGTATACCTGCACGCCGTCGACCAGGCGCGCGTTGTGTGTTGCTCGCCGCCCGCACCAGCAGCGCGACTCGACCTGGAGCATCTCACAGCGGTCGGCGAGCTCGAGAAGGCGCTGGGTACCGTCGAACAGACGGCCCCGAAAGTCGGTCAGCAGACCAAACGCGTAGACATCGGCGCCGAGATCGTCGACGACGGTCGCGAGCTGCTCGATCTGGCGTGGCGTGTAGAACTGCGCCTCGTCGCATACCAGAAAGTCGAGAGAGCCGTGTTCGTTCCGGAGAATCTCGGCTTCGTGTCTCAGGTCGATGGTCGGTTCGACGACGATGGCGTCGGCGGTGACACCGAGTTGGGACGAGACCTTGGCGCCCTGCCGGTCGAGCTGGGTGCAGAGCAGACCCCGCCGCCCCGCCGTTCGCAGGTTGTGATGTATCTGGAGCGCCATGGTCGACTTCCCGGCGCCCATCGTCCCGAACGAGAAGCTCAGCTCAGCCATGGAGCGTCACACTATGCCCAGGTCGCGGAGCTAGGAGCATCCGCTCGTCGAGCCGCAGCTGGTGCACACGAAGCACGATCCGGCCCGTTGCATGACGACGCCGCACTGCATGCACATCGGTGCGTCCCGTGTCGGCGCCGCCGATTGGCCGATCGCTGCTCCGGGCTCGGTCAGGTCGATAGTGTCTTCGACCTCGTCGACGGGATCGGGCGGGATGTCGGTTCCTTGCCGCGATTCGGTGACGGTCTCTTCGACACCGGGAAGGGTCGGCTGAGTGCGCTCATCGGTGGTCAGAATGTGCAGCGCCTCACGCTCCTCGAAACTCAGGTAGCGAACGGCCAGCCGTCTGAACAGATAGTCCATGAGACTCGATGCGATCCGCAGCTCTGGGTCGTCGGTCATGCCGGCCGGTTCGAATCGCATGCCGACGTAGGCCTTGACGAACGCCTTGAGCGGCACGCCGTACTGGAGACCGTGGCTCACCGATATGGCAAAGGCGTCCATGATCCCTGCGAGGGTCGAACCCTGCTTGGAGACGCTGATGAACAGCTCACCCGGGGTGCCGTCGTCGTACTCGCCGATCGTCGCGAAACCTTTGCAATCGGCGACTCGGAACTCGAATGTGTGCGAGCTGCGATGGCGTGGGAGACGTTTTCGAACCGGCGCAGCCCGCTTCACCTCGACCTCGTCGGTCGCCGGTTCGACCGGTTCGTCGCTCGAGGCTGCGCTCAGCGGCTGGTCGACCTTGCAGTTGTCTCGATAGATCGCAACCGCCTTGAGCCCGAGCTTCCACGACTCGACGAGGAGCTCCTCGACTTCCTGCACCGTCGCCGATTCGGGCAGATTCACCGTCTTGGAGATTGCGCCGCTCAGGAAAGGCTGCACCGCCGCCATCATGCCCAGATGACCGCGATAGTGGATCGTGTTGTCGCCCATCGAGGTTGCGAACACGGCGAGATCGTCGGCCCTGAGCTCGGGTGCTCCGACGACCGTGCCGTGTTCGTCGATGTAGCCGCATATTGCGCTGACCTGATCGGCGTCGTATCCGAGAGTTCGGAGCGCCTGGGGCACCGTGGCGTTGACGATCGACATCGTGCCGCCGCCGACGAGCTGTTTGGTCTTGACGAGCCCCAGGTCGGGTTCGATGCCTGTCGTGTCACAGTCCATCAACAGCCCGATCGTTCCGGTGGGAGCGAGCACGGTGGCCTGCGAATTTCGAACCCCGGTCACCGGAGCATCGGTACACACCTCATGCCATGTGTCGGAGGCGGCACGGAACAGGGCAGGCGGAACGAGAGCCGAATCGATTCCCTCCACCGCCTGGCGGTGTTGGTTGAGCACGCCGAGCATGTGTTCGCGGTTTTCGTCGTATCCAGCGAAACCGCCCAGACGCGCTGCGAGTCGGGTCGAGCACGCGTAAGCGCGACCTGTCATGAGCGCTGTGAGCGCTCCGGCCATCGCTCGTCCGCCGGCGGAGTCGTAGGCGAGCCCCTGCGCCATCAACAGCGCACCGAGGTTGGCATAGCCGAGTCCGAGCTGGCGGAAGTCGCGCGATGTCCGGGCGATCGACTCGGTCGGATAGTCGGCGTTGCCGACGAGGATGTCTTGTGCGGTGAAAACGACATCGACCGCATGGCCGAACGCATCGGTGTCGAATTCGCCGTCGTCACCGACGAATCGCATGAGGTTGAGGCTTGCGAGGTTGCATGCAGAGTTGTCGAGATGCATGTACTCCGAGCATGGGTTGGAGCCGTTGATTCGACCGGTCGCCGCTGCGGTGTGCCAGCGATTGATCGTCGTGTCGAACTGGATACCGGGATCGGCGCATTGCCATGACGCATGGGCGATCTGGGCCATGAGGTCTCTCGCACGCACGGTGCGGACAACGTTGCCGTCGACGCGCCCGACGAGGTCCCAGTCGGCATCGTCGACGACGGCTTGCATGAAGTCGTCGGTCACCCGCACGGAGTTGTTGGCGTTCTGGTATTGGATCGAGCGAATGTCGCCGCCGTCGAGGCTCATGTCGAACCCTGCCGCGGCGAGCGCACGCGCTTTGCGTTCCTCGTGAGCCTTGCACCAGACGAATTCCTCGATGTCGGGGTGATCGACGTCGAGGATGACCATCTTTGCCGCACGCCTCGTCTTGCCGCCGCTCTTGATCGTGCCGGCCGATGCGTCGGCACCGCGCATGAAACTGACCGGGCCGCTCGCCGATCCGCCGCCGTTGAGAGGTTCGACCGAACCTCGTACCGCGCTGAGGTTGACCCCCGCGCCTGACCCACCTTTGAATATGACGCCTTCCTCTCGATACCAGTTGAGGATCGACGCCATGTCGTCCTCGACCGAGAGGATGAAGCACGCCGACGCCTGCTGGGGAACGTCGTCGACGCCGATGTTGAACCACACGGGTGAGTTGAACGCAGCCCGCTGGGTGTAGAGCAGATATCGCAGCTCGTCGGAGAAGGCCGACGCCTCGTCGTCGTCGGCGAAATAGCCGTCGGCGACTCCCCAGGAAGTGATGCGGTCGACGATTCGGCTCACCACGTCCATCAGAGACGACTCGCGCTCGGCGCCGCTGCCGCGAAAGTATTTCTGGGCGAGGATGTTCGTCGCGTTCTGAGACCAACCTGCGGGCACTTCGACGCCGACCTGTTCGAAGGCGACGCTGCCATCTCGGTGGTCGACGAGCCTCGCATCCCGTCGCGTCCACTCCACCTGGCTCTCGGGCGGGGTGCCGTCGGCGGTGAACCTGCGCGCGATCGCTGGTTCGTGGTCGCGGGTGGTCATCGACATTCGTTTGTCTCCCAGGGGTTCGATGCCGCCTCTCGGCGGCTGGTGTGCCCGCAGCCGATCGACCAGGTTCAGACGAGTTGTCTTTCCCAGCCCATCCAAGGCGTCGTCAGACGAAGAAAGTTGTCGACCCCGCCACCATGCCGGACGACCGGCTGAGGGACACCGGGGCGACACGCTACGGCGTCGAGCTGTTGATCAAAAGAGGAAAACCCTGTGGGTTTCCTCTGGATCTCGCGCCGACATATGCACACCCCTCTGGACGGTCGCACACCTCGGTCCGATCGCTTCGCTACGGTCTGTGGCGATGCAGAGCCTCCTTCCCTTCCGCGCCGATCCGATCGACCCGATGGTCGAGATCGCGGCGGAGGCGCGCACTGTCGAGAAGCGGCCGTGGATCGCTGTCAACATGGCCTCGACTGTCGACGGAGCGATTCAGATCGGAGGGGTGTCGGGTCCCATCGGTGGAGCTGGGGATCGCCGCATCTTTCGCGCGCTGCGCGCGACCGCCGACGTGATCGTCGTCGCGGGAGGCACAGCGAGAGCCGAACGCTACGGTGCTCCGCGCCTCGACGATCGCTCGATCGAGGCCCGTGTGGCACGCGGTCAATCCCCCCTGCCGACGCTGGCCGTGATCAGCGGAAGCGTGGATTTCGGCCGCGATGACCGGTTGTTCGATGACGGACATGTGCCGCTGATTCTCACGACCGAGTCCGCCCCGACCCACCGGCTCGACGAGCTCGCCGAGCGCATCGAGCCAGTCGTGGTCGGGGAAGCCCGCGTCGAAATGCATCAGGTGCGCGATGCGTTGTTCGAACGCGGCCACCGCACCATTCTGTGCGAGGGCGGGCCTCGCCTCAACGCTCAGTTGGTCGGCGACAACCTCGTCGACGAGATCTGTCTGACCCTCGCGCCGCGGCTGACCGATGGCGAGTCCAAACGCATCGTCGACGGTGTCGGATCGACATTGCGCGACCTCGAGCTCGTCCGCGTGTTCGAGGAGGACGGCGAGCTGTTTCTCCGCTACCTTCGCCGCGGCTGAACGCTCGGCGGTGCCCATCAGTCGATGAGCGCCGCGGGCAGATAGATGCGCTGCCCGGGCACGAGCGCGGCCCCTCCGGCGACCTCGGAGAGCGCCGCGACCGTCGCCCGTCGGTCGCTACCCGGCGCGAGGTCTCCGGCGATCGACCACAAGGTGTCCCCCGGCTCTACGACGTGTGTAGCTCGCTCTTGGGCAGGTGGTGCGCCGACGCCGTCGCGTCGAGCCTGGGCCGACGTAGCGGAACCGATGAGGGCGAAGGACCCGAGGAGCAGCGAAGCGACCACCAGACCCAGCACCACCCGGCGGCGCAGGTAGGTCGCGTCGGACCTGCACCGGGTGGCGGGGTCTTGGGGTGATCGGCGACCGCGCCCAGGGGTGGACGACGCGGCCGCCGATCCGTCTCGCATCGGGGGACGAGTCGAGTCGATCCCGAAGAGGCGATGTTCGAGGGAGGGGGTCGTTGCTGTCATGGTGATCATTCTCCCGAAGGGGTGTGACAGTGCTTCCGGTCGCCGCGGACGATGTTGATTTCACAGCGGTCCTTGACCCGGAACGAATGTTCGACGAACATATGTCTGCCGCCGACACACCGTCGTGGTATCATCGAACTCGTGTTCGATACAAGCAGTGTACCGAACGTTCGTTCGATGTCAACCAGGAGATGCTGACGATGTCCAAGACAAGCCCGGACCCCACCCAGGCGACCGAAGCCCAAGCCGAGGTCAAGCTCACCAGCCGCCAACGCGAGATCCTCGAGTTCATCGACTCCGAACAACGCGAGCGCGGCTATCCCCCATCGGTGCGCGAAATCGGCAAGGAGGTCGGGCTCACGTCTCCGTCGACGGTCCACTCGCACTTGTCGACCCTCCAGAAACTCGGGTTCATCCGGCGTGACCCCACCAAGCCCAGGGCGCTCGAGGTGCACTACGACCCCACGTCCGGAGCGGTCGCCGACCGTCGCCCCGTACGCCACGTGCCGCTGGTCGGCGATGTGGCCGCCGGCACCGACGTCCTCGCTCAACAAAACGTCGACGAGGTCATGCCACTACCGGCTGACCTCACCGGCGACGGCGAGCTCTTCATGCTGCGCGTCCGAGGCGAGTCGATGATCGAGGCCGGCATCCTCGATGGGGACTTCGTCGTCGCCCGCTCTCAGAACACCGCCGAGATCGGCGACATCATCATCGCCGGCATTCCCGGCGAAGAGGCGACGGTCAAGACCCTGGCTTCGACCGGACCCGAGGTGGTACTCCAGCCGGCCAACGAGACCCTCGAGCCGATGCGCTTCGACGCTGCCGACGTTTCCATCTTCGGCCGCGTGGTCACCGTTCTGCGCAAGCTGTAGGCACCGAGCGGTGTCAGCGCGTCAACAACCCTGCTAGCGCTGAGCGACAACGTTCGAGCGCGTCGCGCTCGACGTATTCGTCACGGGTGTGGGCGAGGATCGGATCGCCGGGTCCGAAGTTGATCGCTGGCACACCGTGCTCGGAGAAGAACGCAACATCGGTCCAGCCGAGCTTGGCTCTCACCTCGAGTCCAGCGTCGGCCGCCATCGCTGCCAGCAACGGATGGTCGGTCCCCGGCATCGCCGACGGAGCGGCCTCGACAAGGGTGACCCGGTCGCGTTCGGCGAGGAAGGGCGCGAGGAATTCGCGCACATGCGCCTCGGCTTCGGCGACATCGCGATCCGGTGCGAACCGGTGGTTGATCACCAACGAGGCCTCGTCCGGCACCACGTTGCCGGCTACCCCACCGTGGACGTCCACCGCGAGCAGAGCCTCGTGGTACCTGCAACCCTCGATCGTCGGCTCGCGTGGCACGTACCCGTCGAGCGCACTGAGAACGGCTCCCGCGCGATGGATCGCATTGGTCCCCATCCACGCACGAGCGGTGTGGGCCCGCTCACCCGCGAGATCCAACCTCAATCGCATCGTGCCCTGGCATCCGGCTTCGATCGCGCCGCCCGTGGGTTCACCCAGAATGGCGAAGTCGCCGATCAGCAGATCGGGCCGCTGCTCGAACAACTCCCGCAAGCCATTGTGCTCGAGCGCAACCTCCTCCCGCGCGTAGATGACGTAGGTCGCATCGACGCTCGGCGTCGTGATCGACTCGGCGAGGTCGACCATCACCGCCAGACCGCCCTTCATGTCGCAGGCTCCGAGCCCGTACAGCCGGTCGCCCTCGACCCGGGCTCCACGGTTGCCGTTGGCCGGCACGGTGTCGGAGTGTCCGCCGAGCACGACACGGCGCGCGCGTCCGAGATCCGTTCGAGCGACAACGTTGTCGCCGATCCGGTCCACCTGAAGGTGTTCGCACACCTCGAGCCTGTCGATGAGCCATGAAGCGATCCGATCCTCGGCAAAACTCTCGGAGTCGATGTCGACCAACGTCGCGGTGAGTGCGAGCAGGTCGGTGGTCATCCGCACGGCACCATCTCGAGCGTCCTAGAGCGTCGCGCCGTGGTCGCGCAACACGTCGTTGAGCAGAGCCTTGTCGTGGCGTTCGCCCTCCGGCAGCCGCTTGATGACCAACACAGCGTTGAGTCCGAACTCGCCGCCACCGAACGTGCGTGGACGGGTGCCACCGACAGCTACACACCATGCCGGCACCTCGCCGCGCGAGATCTCGTCACCGGTCTCGACATCGATCACCGGGACCGAGTCGGTGAGCACGCAACCGGTGCCGAGCACAGCTCCGTCGCCGACCCTGGCGCCGGACGCTACGACGCAGCGACTACCGATGAACGCCTCGTCGCCAACGACCACAGGCACGGCATTGGCCGGCTCGAGAACGCCACCGATTCCGACGCCGCCGGAGAGATGCACGTTTCGGCCGATCTGGGCACATGAGCCGACCGTCGCCCAGGTGTCGACCATCGTGTTCTCGCCGACGTAGGCGCCGATGTTGATATAGCTCGGCATCATCACCACTCCGGGGGCCTGATAGCTCCCCCAACGCGCAGACGCACCGGGCACGACTCGTACGCCACGAGATGCGTAGTCGGTCTTGAGCGGGATCTTGTCGACGTACTCGAAGGGCCCCGCCTCGATCGTCTTCATGTCCGACGTGCTGAACAACAGGAGGATCGCGTACTTCAGCCACTCGTTCACCGTCACCGAACCGTCGTCGCCGACCTCGGCGACACGGGCCTCACCCCTGTCGATCGCGTCGATCACGGAGTGGATGACCTCGCGAGCGCCGGCATCGTCGGCGCCGATGTCGCCACGACGTTCCCACAGGTCGAGGATCTGTTCTTCGAGCATCAGCGAAGGCTACTCGTGCCAACCGATGTCAGGCACCGAGCTCACAACGCTGTTGGAACAAGATCACTTTGAGCTCGGTGCCTGACACCGCTGCATTGGCGCTTTCAGTCAGGCGACAGGTGGTCACCTATCCGCCAACGCTCCTGACCTTGCAATTGGCTTCACCCCGCCGCGAGGCGGTCGCCGATGACAGCAAACTCCTCATCGGGTGCGACGACAGCAAGACGCACGTGACCGGCGCCTGCAACGCCGTAGAACTCACCGGGGCTGGCGACGATGCCGGAGTCGGATGCGAGCTGTTGGGCGAAATCCCAGCCGTCACCGTCCGGCGAGGCGACCCAGAGATAGAAGCCGCCTCGCGGCATCTCGACGGGTACCCCGGCCGAGCGGAGCCCTGAGGCCAGGTTGCTCAGCCGGCTGCGATACCGATCCCTCTGGACCTCGACGTGAGCATCGTCACCGAAAGCGGCGACGCCGGCGGCCTGCAGCGGACCAGGAACCATGAATCCGGCGTGTTTGCGCACCTCTCGCAGGTACTCGACGAGTCCCGCGTCGCCGGCATAGAACCCAAGCCTCCCACCGGCGAGGTTGCTGCGTTTGGACAGTGAGTGAACCGCCAGCAGACCTTCGGTGCCACTGGTCAGCACCGTCCGCGGCGGGCCGCTCCAGGTGAACTCGATGTAACACTCGTCGGAGACGACCAACACGTCGTTGTCCCTGCCCCAAGCGACAGCGGCATCGAGGTCGTCGAGTCCACCAGCGGGATTGCCGGGCGTGTTGACCCAGAGGCAAAGAGCACGAGCTGCGTCG
The DNA here is from genome assembly GCA_965216815.1 of Acidimicrobiales bacterium. Lineage (GTDB taxonomy): Bacteria > Actinomycetota > Acidimicrobiia > Acidimicrobiales > SHLQ01 > JADFOM01. Next base: position 3,673,405 of record OZ244202.1, read on the forward strand.
CCGGAATCGATCTGACCGACGTCGAGCGACCAATCGGCTGTCATCGGTACCGCAACGGCGCGGCACCCAGCGAGGGTCGCTCCCATGGCGTAGGACGGGTAGCTGACCGCCGGATACAGAACCGTGTCACGCGACGGGTCGCGTAGCGACAGCCACCGTGGAAGACCGACGACGAACTCCTTGGTTCCGATGCACGCCGCGACCTGATCGACGCCGACAACGGCGCCGGCGACTCGCTTCAACCAATCGGACGCGGCGGCCCGCAGCTCGGGCGTGCCGATCGATGGTGGGTACCCGGGAAGCGCCGTCGCGTCCGCGAGCACGCTGGTCACAACCTCCGGCGCAGGGTCGACCGGCGTGCCGATCGATAGGTCGAGGCAACCCAGGGGGTGCTCGGCGGCGATCGCACGAAGCTGGTCGAGCCGGTCGTAGGGGTAGGGCGGAGGCGCAAAGCCGTCTGTCGTCGAGGTCACGACGCTACCTCGACGATCCAGGGCGCCAGTCGATCCGCCGACGCATCGTCGAGCCGGGCGGTGAGCTTCACGCCCGTTTCGTCGGCGCACTCGGCCAGCACCTGCCCCTCGCGGTGAACCTGCGCCACGATGTCACCCCTGGCGTGTCCGACCAGCAGCTCGTAGGTCGACGTCGTCTTGCGCAGGCGTGTAGCCAGGTGTTCGAGGAAGTCGTCTATGCCCTCACCGGTGCGCGCAGAGACGGCGACCGATCCCGGATGGTCCGACGCAGCCCGAGCCGCACCACTTCCGAGGTCCGCCTTGTTGAACACGACGAGTTGTTCGATATGGCCGGCGCCGATCTCGTCGAGCACGATCTGCACAGCTGCGATGTTGCCGTCGACGTCGGGGCTCGACCCGTCGACGACGTGCACCAGCATGTCGGCGTCGACGACCACGTCGAGAGTCGTCTTGAACGCCTCCACCAACTCGTGCGGCAGCTTGCGCACGAACCCAACCGTGTCGGTGAGAAAGACCATCTCACCACCGGGCAGCTGCAGGCGCCGGGTGGTCGCGTCGAGCGTCGCGAACAACCGGTTCTCCACCAATACCCCGGCTTCGGTCAGGCGATTCAGCGCGGTCGATTTGCCGGCGTTCGTGTAGCCGACGATCGCCACACGGAGGTTCGCCGATCTCCGCCGACGCTTCGACTGGGTTCGGCGGCTGCGTCCGATCCGAGCCAGATCGGACTCGAGCTTGTGGATGCGTCGAACGAGCCGGCGCCGGTCGACCTCGAGCTGTGTCTCCCCGGGGCCGCGTGTACCGATGCCGGCGCCCTGCTGGCTGAGCACCTTGCCCCGACCGCGCAGTCGGGGTAGGCGATAGTGGAGCTGCGCCAGCTCCACCTGGGCGCGTCCCTCGGGCGTCGACGCGTTCTGGGCGAAGATGTCGAGAATCACTGCTGTGCGGTCGAGCGCCGAGCGTTTGAGCTGACGCTCGAGGTTGAACTGTTGTGCCGGGCTCAGCTCGTCGTCGAACACGACGGTGTCGCAGTCGGTGGCCTCGGCGATGGCCTTGATCTCAGCCACCTTGCCGCTCCCGACGAAGGTTGCCGGCTCCGGTCGGTGCCGCCGTTGCACCACCCGTGCGACCTCGTCGGCGCCGGCGGTGTCGATCAGCAGCGCGAGCTCGTCGAGCGATGCCTCGGTCTCCTCGTCGGTTCGAGGTGGAACCGTCAACCCGACGAGGACGATCCGCTCGCGAAACGACCGCTCGATGAGGCCGCCCGACTCGCCGCCGTACGCGCCGAAACCTCCGCGGTGGTCGACCGCCTCCTCACCCTTGCGCTCGTCACCCGATCCGTTGGAATGCGTGCTCAACCGGCACCGTCCTCGACGATTATCTCGGCGACGAAGGTCGTCGGGCCTTCCAACACGACGTCGGCGCCGGGAGTCACGAGCACCGTTCCGCCGGGCATTTGCACGCGGACGGGACCCTCTCCGCCATCCCACGAGCGTGCGAAGGTCGCCGCCACACAGGCACCCGAACCGCACGCCTCGGTGCGCCCGGCTCCGCGCTCGAAAGGGGTCATGATCACTGCATCGGCGTCGACTTCGATGAGGTGAAGGTTGATGCCGTCGAACATCTCCTGAGCCAGCTCTCCGGCCGTGTCGATGCGCTCGTCGTCGAGCCCACCGAGCACATTGACTTCGACGACGAGATGCGGGTTGCCGATCGACGCGTAGCCGACGCGTCCGACATCGACTCCGAGCACGTGTCCCAGCTCGTCGATCGCCTGAGTCGGCGGCGGGTCGAGCACCGTTATCGGCCCCATGGTGACCCGAAACCGGTCGGTGCCCGGCGGTTCCTCGCCAACCCAACAGACCTCGCGCGACCCTGCCGGGGTGTCGACGGTGTAGTCGTCACCCCCGACGATGCGGCGCAGCGCCTGACCGAAACAGCGCAGCCCGTTGCCGCTGACCTCCGCCTCGCTTCCGTCGCAGTTGAACAGGCGAAAGTCGGCAGAGGTGATGTCTGTGATCGTCCCGAAGATCAGACCGTCGGCGCCGATGCCGGTCCGCCGGTCGCACAGGGCGCGTGCGCGCCAGGCGGAGTCCTCGTCGACTGGTCCGAAAGTGACGAGGAAGTCGTTGCCGAGGCCATGGTGTTTGGTCAGGTGCATCGGGTGTCCGATATTGCTCTGTTGCGGGCGCTCCAGTGTTTCAGGCGCTTCGCCGTCTCCTCCACCGATTTGGCGGGAGTCGAGTTGGTGACATCGATCCACTCGATCCTTGGATCGCGCCGGAACCACCGCTGCTGGCGCCGAGCGAACCGTCGAATGCGTCGCTTGGCCTCTTCGACAGCCTCGTCGAGACCTACCGAGCCGTGCAGGTGCTCGAGAAGCTCCTTGTAGCCGAGCGCCTGAGCCGCGGTCCGACCCAATCCTCGTTCGGCGAGAGCCGCGACCTCGGTGAGCAGACCGGCCTCCATCTGTCGGTCGAAGCGCTCGTCGATGCGACGATCGAGGGCGTCGCGCTCGGCATCGAGGCCAACGATGAGGTGGTCGGTCGCCGGAAACCGATCGACGCCAGGGCCGAACGACGAAAACGGCCTACCGCTGCCCAAGGTGACCTCGAGTGCGCGCACGATGCGCCGTCGATTGTCGGGCTCGATGCGCGAAGCTGCGATCGGGTCGTGCTCGACCAAGCGCTCGTACAAGGTGCGGGTATTGGGTTCACGTTCGAGCGCTTCTCTCGTGACGGCGAACCTCCCGGGTATGTCGAAGCGATCGATGAGTGCTTGGACGTAGAGGCCGGTGCCGCCTGCGACGACCGGTCGGGCGTGTCTCTCGCCAATGTCGGCGAGGGCTCGGTCGGCATCGGCGACGAAACGTGAAACGCTGTACTCCTCGCTCGGGGCTGCAACGTCTAGTAGGTGGTGGGGCACTTCGGCGCGTTCTTCGCCGGTCGGCTTCGCGGTGCCGATGTCCATCCCGACATAGACCTGCATCGAGTCGGCCGACACGATCTCGTCGACGAGTCCGCCGCGAACGAGGTCGATGGCCAGGCGCGACTTGCCGGTGGCGGTCGACCCGACGAGCACAATTGCCGGCGGGCTGCTCAAAGAGCGGCCACGGGAATCGACCGGCGACGGCGAGGCTTGCCAACGACCTCGCGAAGCTCGCCCTTGAGATGGTGCGCGCCCGAACCGGTGACCGCTACCAGTGCACGGGTTCCGTCGCGCAAGGGTTCGCTCGGGAAATGAACGAGCTTGTTTTGCCGCGTACGCCCGTCGAGCTGGCCCGTCCGCCGCTTGTTGAGGCCTTCGACCACCACCTCCTCGACTCGTCCGACTCGCGCTGCGTGGCGCCGCGCGCTCGAGCGGTTGACGACTTCCATGAGCCTCTCGAACCGCTCGGCGCTCACCGCGGGCGGAACGAAAGAACCGGTCTTTTCGGCAGCTTCGGTTCCCTCGCGGGGCGAATAGATGAACGTGTAGGCGCTGTCGTACTCCGCCTCGGCCACGACCTCGAGTGTTTCGGAAAAATCGGCGTCGGTCTCGCCCGGGAAGCCGACGATGATGTCGGTTGTGACGGCCAGGTCGTCGATCGTCGCCCGGGCATCGGATAGCCGCCGCAGGTAGCGCTCCGATGTGTAGCCGCGGTGCATCGCCGACAGAACCCGGTCGCTTCCCGACTGAAGCGGGAGGTGCAGGTGTTCGCAGACCTCGGGGGTCTCGGCCATCGCGTCGATCGTGTCGTCGCGCAGGTCCTTTGGGTGCGGGCTGGTATAACGCACTCGTTCGATGCCATCGATCGCCCCCACCGCGCGGAGCAGGTCGGCGAATAGGGGACGAGCCCGTCTGGCCGCGTCCTCCGCCCAGCGCTGCCCCGCCATCTCCCGAAATTGAGAGGATGAGCCGCGCTGAGCGATGCTCATCCTCTCAATTTCGGTGGAACGGAGTGAAACGGTGATGTCGCGGCCGTAGGAGTTGACGTTCTGGCCGAGAAGGGTCACCTCGAACACGCCTTGGTGGGCCAGCTGGGTGATCTCGTCGATGAGCTGACCGAACGGTCGTGACACCTCGGGACCGCGGACCGACGGGACGATGCAGAACGCACAGTTGTTGTCGCACCCGATCTGGATGGTGACCCAGGCGGCGTGATCGACCTGGCGTGCCGTGCCGAGCGCCGACGGGAATGCGGTGAGATCGTCTCGGGTCGCCGCGTCGAGCACCTCGATGACAGGCCCTTCGTTGCGAGCCTGCTCCAACAGCTCGGCGGCACGACCCACGTTATGTGTGCCAAAAACGACGTCGACATGTTCGGCGCGCTCCTGGATGTCTTCTGCGTCCTTCTGCGCAAGACAGCCCCCGACGACGATCTGCAGGTTTGGGTTGTCGTCCTTGAGCGGCTTGAGGTTGCCGAGAGTGCCGTAGAGCCGATTGTCGGCGTTTTCGCGGATACAGCACGTATTGAGCACGATGACGTCGGCGTCGGCCTCGTCGTCGGTCGGCACCATGCCGTCGTCCTCGAGAAGACCGGCGATGCGCTCGCTGTCGTGTTCGTTCATCTGGCACCCGTAGGTGCGGATGAGATACCGGCGCGCCATGCACTCCAGCCTAGGTTGCGCTACCCGCCACAGTAGGGCCAAGTCGCCTGGATGCAGCACAGACAACTACTCTCCGTATGGTGGTGACCACCGACAGAGCGGACCCTGTGCGTACAGTGTTGCAAGGCCACCGCCCTCATCTTGACGGGATGCGTGCAGTCGCCGTCTATCTCGTGTTGGCCTTTCATGCGAGCATAGGACCTCTCGACGGAGGGTTCATCGGCGTGGACGTGTTCTTCGTCCTCTCCGGCTTCCTCGTGACACATGTGATCATTTCGTCCATGTCCGGTGCCCGGTTCAGCCTCCGGGAGTTCTACGCCCGACGCGTTCGACGGCTGCTTCCGGCGGCGATCGTCACGGTCATCGCGACCGCGGCTCTGTGGTCCATACTTGTGTCGCCAGCCGAGCTGAGAGAATTCGCCGACGGATTCCGCGCGGCGCTCGTGTACGTCTCCAACTGGCATTTCATCAGCCAGTCGACCGACTACTTCGCGACCGAGCTGAGTCCGAGCCCTGTGCTTCACTACTGGTCGCTGTCGATCGAAGAGCAGTTCTATCTGCTCTGGCCACTGATGCTGCTCGGGCTGTTGACCCTGGCACGCCGACCAAAGCTCGGGATGCCGGTGGTTCGCGTGCTGGTCGGCGTTGCTGTGCTCGCCTCGTTTGCGTGGGCCCTCCACCTTCGCGGAGGAAACCTGAATAGGGCCTACTACGGAACCGACACCCGCGCGTACCAGTTGCTCGCCGGCGCACTGCTCGCGCTCAGTCCGGTGGTCATCGAGCGCGCTCGGGATTCGCGTTGGGTCAGGTATGCAACAGGACCTCTGTTGGTCATGTTGATCGTCGCCGGAACTCGAGCCATCGATGTCGGGCCCATCACCCGAGGAGCCATCGCGACGGTGCTGACGGTTGGCCTACTGATCTCCATCGAAGCAGGCGACAGCTGGGCGCGCTCTGCGATGTCGATCCGACCCATGACCTATCTAGGGGGTATCTCGTATGGGACATATCTTTGGCATTGGCCGGTAATCCTGGCGGCGGACCGAGTCCTCGACATTTCCGCCACCTCTCTCGCCATACTCGCGGCAGTCGTCGCTACCGGCGTGGCAGCTCTCAGCAGTGAGCTTCTCGAGCAACCGATTCGTTCTTCGCGCGAGCTCGGACGCGTGCCTGTTCCTGTCATCGCCGCTGGAATCGGTCTCAGCGTTGTCGGTGCCTTCCTTGTCATTCCCGCGATCACCGAACCGGATGCTCGATCCGTTGCCGAGGCCCCAACCGATTCCTCGGCAACGCCACAAGAGCCAGACCCAACGGACCCCGAGGGGACTGCCTCCGCTCCCCTCACCGACGCTGGTCTGATCGATTGGCAGTTCGCGTCAGAAGACAACGCCACGCCCACAGTCTGCAAGAACGACATCGCCGACTGCGTTCTCGTTGAAGGGGATGGCCCGCATGTGACGCTGGTTGGTGACAGCCATGCAATCATGCTCGCTCCAGCCTTCGAGGTGGCGGCCCAGGAGAACAATTGGACGTTCTCGGCTCTCACCAGCAACGGATGCTCGTGGCCAAGGGGCATCGAGTACGCGCACCAGGTTCCGAGCAAGACCGAAGAGTGTGACCGGGAGCGCGATGGCTGGTACTCCGAAGCCCTCCCCGCTCTCGCCCCCGACCTGGTTCTCCTCATCTTGCCCGGGCTCGACGACCCCGCCCGCATAGTCCGCATCCTCGACGCGGAGGGCACCGAGCTCCGCCCTCCTGAGCTGGGTCTACGCGTCGCCGAGTTGGCCGAGGCCACCGTCTCGGATCTCAGGCAACAAGGCCACAAGGTCGTCCTGATCGAACCATTGCCGAAGTCCTCCGACGCGGAGAACCCGCTGCGGTGCCTGTCCGAGGCTGAATACGTAGAGGACTGTCGCTTCGAATCGACGTCGCAGCCCACCGAGCTCACCACCGGATTGCAGACGATCGCTGACAACGACCCGGGTGTCTGGACCATCGATCTCGACGACGCCGTGTGCCCCGCTCTGCCAACGTGTGACGCCGTCATCGACGGGACTGTCGTCAGGTGGGACACGAGTCACCTCACGAAATCGTTCGCTTTGTCGTTGGCCGATGAAGTCGCGCAGCGACTGATCGATTCAGGGGCCCTGGCCGACTGACTGTTACATCCAACTGTCGTCGGCAAGCCCGAGCTCGGGCCAGGGACCACTTGCGATCGGCTGACAGTTGCCGACGCCCACTCCTCCGCCGACGGGATCGTGCAGTCGAACGGCGGTGTCGCGGATCTGGTGAAGACGTCGAGCCTGCTCGGGCGTCGAACAGTCGGCGATGTACTCGCCCTCGGTGTGCATCGGGCCGCGCCACGACCCGTGGTGTTGGCCGTCGAGTCCGAAATACAGCCCGGCGCCCAGCTGAACACCGGTGTCGGAGAGCACCTCGACCTCGATGGGTCGCTCGGATCCGTCAGCCATGCGGCATTCGAGCAGACCCCCGAGCAGCCGACGGTTGTCGCGATCGAATTCGAGCCGGGGCACGATGTCGACGATCTGGTCGACCGACCCGTCGGCGTGCTCGATCTGGGCGGTGACCTCCTTCTGGCCGTGATCGCCGAGCCGGTGCCAGACGTAGTGCAGGTGTATCCCGTAGTGACCGCCGTCGCCGAGCGTCATGAGCGCCGGACACCAGATCATCTGGAACCCGACACCTTCCGGGATGCCTGAGGGCTCGACGTCGTCAGGTTCGACACCGACGTCGTAGCGCACACCCCACGAGTGATCTCGGGTGGAGACCCAGCCGTCGGGGTCCATCTCATAGCGCTGCCCGTCGTATTCGATCCAGCCGTCGGCCACACCGATCTGGTGATAGCGAACCAGCTCCGAACTCAGCCGGTAGCCGGTCCGCCTCCAAGTGCGCTCTTCGGTGTGCGGTGGGATCTCGGCCTCGAAGCGCCAGTCGAAACTCAGCGGCTGCGCGTCGTTCGGCTCGAGCCAGAATCGCACCACCCGCATTGGTTCGAGCACCTCGTAGTTGATCGGCCCGATGACCGTGCGCTCGGGGTCGTCGCCGAGCCGCCGGCTAGCGCGCACCGTCGACTGCTCGACACCCCTGCTGAATGCGGCGTAGCCGTCGATGACGTTGCGATTCGTGTATTTGCCGAGCCCGAAGCCGATCTGAACCGACCCGTCGGCGGCCATCGCCATGGCACAGACCTTCTCGGCCCACGACGGATCGGTCGAGCCCACATGCGCGAACGTCTCCGCGACTTGATGCGTGAAGTTCTCGTCGGCCGCCGTCAGCGGTCCGATTTCGTTGGGCACGTCTCCCCCTTACTCGCCGATCATCTCGCTGAGGCGGTTTCGGTGAGGGATGACCGCGTCCACGTCCTCTGGCCACTCGGCCTCGCCGAAGTGCACCGAGCGAGCGGTGACCCTGGTCATGATCACGCCGTGGCGCGTCGCCGCGTATGTCTCGTACCAGCCCATGTCTGACAAGGTGCGGCCCGAGAGCGCCTCGTATGTTGCGACTACGTCGTCGGACTCCATGAAACCGGGCAGGCCGGGGAGTTCGAGCACCTCGCAGATGTCCTGGAAAAACCGATGCATGAAGATCATCCACCCGACGTCGAGCTCGGCGGGCGCTACCGCTGCCATCTCCCAGTCGAGCACTGCCACAGGGGTGAAACCGTCGTACATGATGTTGCCAATGCGGCTGTCGCCCCACGACAACACGGCGGGCCCTTCGGTGGGCCGATTGTCCTCCAGCCACGAAAACGCCTGCTCGATGACGTGGTGCTCTCGGTCCTCGCGCACCCATTCGTAGTAGCCGCGCAAGTGACTCAGGTGCCGGGTCATCGGTGTCTCGCCACCGGACTCGTACTCCAGGAAGCCGAGGTCGTGGGTCGCCGCGTCGATCTCGTGCAAAGCAGCCAGCACGCCGACCGACCCGTCCTGGAGCTCGCGACGCTCGGCAGGTGTCGCGTCGACCATCCAGCCCTCCATGCAATACGGCGGGATGTCGGAGGGAACTCGACCGTCGACCCTGTCCATGACGAAGAACGGCGCTCCAATGACAGACGGGTCGAGCTCGAGCCAACGGACGTTGGGCACAGGCACCGAGCTGTGGAGCGAGGCACATTGCATGACGGCGAATTGCTTGTCCAGGTCGTAGGTGGGAAACACAGGCACGTCGTCGGCGTCGGGTTCGATCCTCGCCACCAAGCTGGCGTCGCGCCCGACGCCGTCTTCGGTCCAGCTCGCATCGAACAACAGCGTTTCGCTCGACATCCCCGAGCCGCCGGGAGCCGACACCGGTCCGACCGACACTCCGGACGCGTCGTCGGTCTTGGTGCTGAGCCACTGTTCGAGCCGCGCGCGCATCGCTTCGCGGTCACGACTCGAACGTGTCGGCTCGTCGGTATTGGATGGATCGAGCGAGGACGTTGCGGTCACACCGCCATCTTCGCGCGCCGACACCCGAGAGCGTGCTCCCGAAGTCGAAATCGGTGCCAGGCAGCCTGCGAAGGTGTCAGGCACCGAGCTCCAAGCAATCTTGAACTCAGCGCGCTGTGAGCTCGGTGCCTGACACCTGTGCCCGTAGGGCAGCCGTGCTCTGCGCATGAGAGCCCGGGCGTGGGACGTTCCGACGAAGTCGGAACTCCAAGCTGGCCTGCGGCCAGCCGCGAACTCGCAGCGAATATCAGCGGAGCATTCGTGCGGCTTTGCCGCCGAATGCGAAGGGCGCCTGCGCTCTGCGCCTGAGAGCCCGGGCGTGGGACGTTCCGACGAAGTCGGAACTCCAAGCTGGCCCGCGGCCAGCCGCGAACTAGCAGCGAATATCAGTCGTCGAGCGTGATGGGCTCGTCGTCGGCCTCGCTGAACTCGTCGTTGGCTTCATCGGCTTCATCGGCGGGCTTGACCGCCTGCCAGACACGGTCGGTGATCTCGACCATGAGCTCTGGGTTCTCCCGCAAGAACATCTTCGCGTTCTCCCGCCCCTGTCCGAGCTGTTCGCCTTCGTACGTGTACCAGGCACCCGACTTCTTGACGACGCTCTCTTCGACGGCCAGATCGAGCGTCGAGCCCTCACGGCTGATGCCCTCCCCGTACATGATGTCGAACTCCGCTTGTCGGAACGGCGCCGCCACCTTGTTCTTGACGACCTTGACCCGCGTGCGGTTGCCGACCACTTCGACGCCGTCCTTGATTGCCTCGATGCGGCGGATGTCGAGACGAACCGACGAGTAGAACTTGAGTGCCCGTCCACCCGGCGTCGTTTCGGGGGATCCGAACATCACGCCGATCTTCTCACGCAGCTGGTTGATGAAAACGCAGATGGTCTTGGTCTTGTTGAGGTTGCTCGTGAGCTTGCGCAGCGCCTGGGACATGAGGCGGGCCTGGAGACCGACATGGCTGTCGCCCATATCGCCCTCGATCTCGGCGCGAGGCGTGAGCGCCGCTACCGAGTCGACCACGACGACGTCGAGAGCTCCTGAACGCACCAACATGTCGGTGATTTCGAGCGCCTGCTCGCCGGTGTCGGGCTGGGAGATCAACAGCTCGTCGACGTCGACACCGATCGCCTTGGCGTAGGTCGGATCCATCGCGTGCTCGGCGTCGATGAAGGCGCACTTGCCACCGTTGCGCTGAGCCTCGGCCACGATGTGCATCGCCAGCGTTGTCTTGCCCGAGGACTCGGGGCCGAAGATCTCGACGACACGACCGCGAGGCACGCCGCCCACACCGAGCGCCAGGTCGAGGGCCAGTGCCCCGGTCGAAACGGTCTCGATCGCCATCTGGGTGCGTTCACCCATTTTCATGATGGCTCCCTGGCCGAACTGCTTCTCGATTTGGCCGAGGGCCATGTCCAGTGCTTTTTCGCGCTCCACGGGCGTCTTCTCCTGTCGTGATTCGTTCGATCGGATTGGTTCGAACGGTTGGTGACCACCCTAGAGAAGGGGTGTGACACGAACGACAGGAGCGTAATTCCGAACAACTGTTCGATCAAGGACCGAACGCGAAATATCGGCTGCATGCACGGTCCCTGTTCGACAGCGCCTCGTCGGGCTAGAATCGCTGGCGCATTGCGGGAGGAGTGCAACGCGTCGCGACGAGCGACGCAGAAGTGAGCACTCGACATGCCAAAGCCGGTTCTTTTCCTGATGCTGGCATTCCTCGTGTATCTGGTGACGCTCGATCCGGGCACCGCCGGCACGCACGCGAACGCGTTCTTCGGGTGGGTCGGCGACGTCATCGCGTCGGCCGGAGACTTCCTCGACGGACTCGCCAGCGACAACAACGCCTGACGTAGTGGGCCGCATTAACGTCACCACGACCCAGCGCGGGGATTCGCGCCCGGGCGAATCGATCGGCTCGGTGTTGCTCCCTCTCGAACCGGAGCACGTGCTCGTGCCGGGTGAGAGGGTCCTCTACCGACGCCCGAAGCACTGGGTCAGCATGATTGAGCCATTCGCCGAAACCGCAGCGGCTCTGGCATCCATCGGGCTCGCAGTGACCCGCACTCCCCCGGCCCTGAGCTTCATCGTCACCGTCGCGTTCCTGCTGGGCGCGCTGTTCCTGCTGCGCTGGTTTCTCGAACGAGAGTGGACCTGGAGCGACTACGCGATCGCCGGCACGGCGATCTTGTTCATCGTCAGCGTCAAGCCCGAGATCGAGTCGATCATCCTGATCGCCGTCATGTTGTTCCTCGGCCGCCTGCTTCTACGCCTGACGAGGTGGGCGTTCTACGAGGAACGACTCGTCACCGACCGCCGCATCATCGAGACGAGCGGCCTGTTCGGATCGAGGATCGCATCGATCTCGCTCGGCCGCATAACGGACGTGACGTTGATACGCAGCGTCGTCGGTGAACTGGCCGACTACGCGGAGCTCCGCGTGGAGACCCCTGGTCAGGACCAGGCACTCAACCGCATCCGCTTCCTGGAAGACCCCGACGCCTTCCACGACGCCATCATCGCCTACGGAATCGACTGAACGAAGCGACACCTGCCCGGAGCAGGTAACGCAAAGCCGGCTCGCCCTCTAGCGAAACGCCGGACGAGCGAAGCGAAGTCCGGGAAGGGGATCGGTCAGCGCGACCGAAGGGAGCCCTCTCAGAAACTCCCCTAGTCCATGTCCGGCAGGCGAACGCCGCCTAGCGCTGCTCGGGGGGTCACCCGCACCTCGCTGCCGATCACGCTGTAGTCAGCAATCTGGGCACCAGCCTGTACGACGGCTCCAGATCCGATGACCGAGTCCCGCACCGCTGCGTCGGCCTCGATGCGAGCGTTGGGCGAGATGATGGAGTTCTCGATGCGAGCACCCGCCGCTACGACTGCGCCCTCCATGACGACCGAGCGCCGAACGTAGGCGTCGTCGTGCACGTCGGCCGTCAGATGAACCGGCGGGAGAGATGATCGGGTTCCGTCGATTAGGTCGAGCTGAGCCCTTATGTAGGTCAGGGGGGTTCCGGTATCTATCCAGTAGGAGTCGCTCTGGAGCGCGAACAGGGATCGGTCGCGCGCCAGACCCGGGAACGTCTCGCGCTCCACCGACACGGGGATGTCGGGTGGAATCCGCGCGACGACCATTGGCTCGAATACGTAGCTCCCGGCGTTGATCCAGTTGGTCGGCGCCTCGTCTGCGGGAGGCTTCTCGATGAAGCCGAGCACTCGATGGTCTTCGTCGGTGGGCACGACCCCGTAACGCGACGGGTCCTCGACCGGCGTCAGCGCGATCGTCGCCTCGGCTCCAGCCGTGTCGTGGAGATCCCACAATGCCGTGATGTCGAGATCGGTGAGCACGTCGCCGTTGATCACGAGGATGCGCTGGTCGGCGAACCCGGCTTCGTGGGCGGCGAACCGAATGGCGCCGGCCGTGTCGAGCGGATGATCCTCGACCGCGTAGTGAAGCCGAACTCCAGCACAAACCCCATCGCGGTACCGCTCGGTGAAAGCCTCGGGCCGGTACCCGAGCGCCAGCACCGCATCGGTGACCCCGGCGTCGCCGAGCCATTGCGCGACGTGTTCGATCATCGGTCGATCGACGACTGGCAGCATCTGTTTCGGAGTCGTGAGCGTCAGGGGTCGCAGGCGAGTGCCGAACCCACCGACGAGGACTACCGCGATCATCCTTCGTCGTTTGAACTCTCGACCGGTTCGTCACCCTCGGAGCCCGCGCTCTCCGATGGCGCTTCCTCGGCGGGTGGATCGCTCTCGGTGGGAGCGTCGGAGCCGGCGGGAACATCTGACCCGGTGGGCGCATCGCCCTCCGTTGGTGCATCGCCCGCTGGCGTAGCACCACCCTCGGGCTGGGTCGGATCGATGATGGTCGGCGACGCTCGGTCGAGCTCGGGCATCGATGGTGGAAGCTCGAGCTCGGCGCCTTCGGGTGCGAGCGCGATTACGAATGCCTCGCGGTCTTTGCGGAATCGCACGTCGCCGAGATCTTCGGTGAACACATCGGGTTCGAGTTCGAGGTTGTCGGCGTCCCAGCGGTGGATCTGGATGATCGCCTCCTCGCCTTCACATTCGGCACCAGCTTCCATGCCCGTGCCGTCGTCGAGGGTGATGCCCTCGGTGTTTATCTCGATGCCCATCGCCTCGGCGAATACATGGATCTGAGCGTCGGCGCCGCTCGCGGAACTATTGAATGGGTGTACGTGAATCAGTCCGTCCTGATGGGAGTGAATGCCATCGGGGTCGTCGGTGCCCTGAAGGTCGGGCACCCAGGAATCGGTGCGGCAGTCGTAGATGCCGTAGGCCGAGTGCCAGTGGTCTTGTGGATCGACTCGCGGGGCGGCTGTGGCATCGCGACTCGCCCGTGAGTAGATGACCAGGCCCACTCCGAGGACGACGACGAGCAGCACCGCCAACGGGAAGCCCCAGTCGCGACGTTCGGTCGACGAGGTCGTGCGTCCGGCGCGCGCAGCGCGGGCAACTTTCTTGGATGAAGAGGCCTTACCCATGGCGCATCACGTTACTGGCAAGCCCTGCTGAACCGGTGGCGGCTGGTTCTCTCTGCAACCGAGCTCACATGCGCGACCAACCGCGGAAAGTTCGGCCGGTCAGCCGTTCTCTCTGCAACCGAGCTCGCATGCGCGACGAACCGCAGAAAATTCGGGCAGATCAGGCGGGTCAGATGATGTGGCCGTGGGCGACGCACACGTCGAGGAACTCGTCGACGGCAGTCGAGGCATCTTGCATCGATTCAGCCTCGAGCGACGGGGCCAGCTCGGCGATCTCGTCGACCGACGAGGCGCGGGCGCGAACGACCGCGTCGGCGAGAAATCCCCGGGCCGCGGGCTCGTCGTCGGCCGCGATGGCGTCTCGTGCGAACACCGCCAGGGCGCACGCCAGCGTCGCGGTCTCGTCGAGCGTGACCGGCTCCCCCTGTTCGTTCTCGCCGTTGGTTCCACCCGGCGGCAGCGTCGACTCGGCAGGCGGGAGCGTGGTCTGGTCGGGAGGGGTCGACGTCGTCGCGGGATCGTCCGGTGCAGCCGTCGTCGACTGCGCCAGCTCGGTGCCGGGAGCGGCGCCCTCGGTGGTCGTCGCCTCGACCACCGTGCTCGTCGTTGGCACCGACTCGGTCGTCGACGTCTCGGTCTCGGCCACCGAGGTCGAGCTCGAAGTCGTCGTCGCTCCGTCGCCACCGTCATCGTCGCTCGCGCACGCCGAGGAGACGGCGAGCAGAGCAACTACGACAACGGTGACAGAGCTGCGGCGCACTACTCCGCCAACTCTCACGGCACGGTGACGAACAGGAACTCGGTCGGCGCCGAGTTGTTGCCGGCGGCGTCCTGAGCCCGGATGCGATACCTGTGGGTCTGACCCGACACGGCGGTGTCATCGAGGAAGTCGAGCGAGGTCGTGTATCCGAGGTACTGCCAGTCGCGATGCACCAGGTACCCCGTCACGCCCCGATCGTCGGTCGCAGCATCCCAGTTCAGCTGGACGTCACCGTTCGCATCGACGACGGCGGTCGGGTTCGGCGGAGTCGACGGCGGTGTGACATCGGGGCCCTGTTCGACCGTGATGTACTGCGCCGGCGACGGATTGGAGATGTTGAAGGCGGCGTCGAAGGCGCGGATCTCGTAGCGGTACTCCTGGTTCTGAACGACGTTGTTGTCGACGAACGACAGATCGGTCGTCCAACCCAGGTACTGCCAGTCACGATGCACGAGATAGCCGTAGACGCCCCGGTCGTCGGTGGAGGCGTCCCACGAGATGTCGACCTGCGACACACCATCGGTGCTCAACACCACATTGCCCGGCACCGAAGGTGGCGTCACATCCGGTCCTTGTTCGATCGTGATGTACTGAGCCGGCGACGGGTCGGAGATGTTCCCGGCGGCGTCGAAGGCACGGATCTCGTAGCGGTACTCCTCGTTCTGCACCACGTTGTTGTCGACGAACGACAGATCACCAGCCGTCCAGCCGATGAACTGCCAGTCGCGATGCACCAGGTACCCGGCGACGCCCGAGTCGTCGGTGGAGGCATCCCAGGAGATGTCGACCTGAGACACGCCATCGGTGCTCAACACCACATTGCCCGGCACCGAAGGCGGCGTCACGTCCGCCCCACCCGAGGTGACCACGACCGGCGTCGAAGCCGGTCCGGCGACCTCAGTAGTCGAGTGCGCTGTAACCGTGTACGTGTAGGTCGTGTTCGGGACCACCGACGTGTCGACGTAGGTCGTCTCGGTGGTCGTCGCAATCTGCGCGCCGTCGCGGAGCACGCGGTAGTGGTCGATGCCCGATCCCGACATCGCCGGCTCGTTCCAAGACAACGAGATGTTCTGGCCGACCGGAGCACCGGTCACGTTCAGCGGTTCGGAGACCTCGCCGCAATAGCGGGCGAACCCGTCGACCTCACCGGTGAAGTCACCGCCGATGTACAGGCAGCCGTTCGTGTCCTTGAAGGCCGCGTACGGTCCTTCGTTCCAATGCGTTGCGTTCGGCAGGAAGTCGAACTCGTTGAGATCGGCGTCATAGATGCGAAATCCGCGATCGTCGAGATCGGTATTCACCTGGAGGACCGAGTTCCAGTGGTTTCCGCGGCAGTGGCAGCCCGCGATGACGAGCCCGTCGAAGGACTCAACAACCTGGAAGTCGCCGCCGGCACCGGCGCCGCCGGCGACTCCGCCCTGGCAGTTGGCCGGATCGTTGAGCGACGTGTACCCGGTGAACGTGCAGCCGTAGTAGGTCCAGTCGGTGCGGCTGCGCGCTTGGAGGTAGTGCTGTTCGCCACCGATGAACACACGGTCACCGGCCAGCGCTACGCCATAGGTGTGCGAGTAGTTGCCGTTGAAGCTGAACGGGTGTCCGGGAATCACCGAGCCGGTGACGGGGTCGATGACCGCGCTCGAGCGGGTGCTCGGCTGAGCGTCGGCCGAGGTGAACGATCCGACCACGTAGACCTTCCCGTGCACGGTGTCGACCTCGAGGTCGTAGATGCCGCCGCCGGAGATCCTGGGTATCCAGCTGTTGTCGATCTTGCCTGTGGTGGCGTTGACCCGCGCCAACCGGTAGCGGCCGTGGCGCCACGGACCCTCGACGAGACGGTTGTAGTCGCCGGCCACGTAGAGGTCGTCGCCGACGACCTGGAGCGTGCGCACCGACGCCTCGTAGTTGGACCCGTCGTTGGCAACGGTCGCATCGAACTGCGAGACGATCGCGCCGCTGATCGGGTCGAGGGCGACCAGGCCCTCTCGCGCGACACCATTGACCGTGTCGAATTCGCCGCCGACGATGAGGTTGCCGTTGTAGACCTCGAGCGCCCACACCGCGTCGTCGAGCGTCGGTGTCCACGTCTCGATGTATTCGTTGGTGTCGAGGTCGAACGCAGCGATGAAGGGCTGCGCATGGGTCGGAGCACCCGCGAACGGGGTCTCGGTCACCGTCGTGAACGCGCCGCCGACGAACAGGCGATCGTCGATCTGGGCAAACGCGTGCGCACGCCAGTGCTGCGAGCTCACCGACGGTTGGACGAACCCGGTCACCCCGCCGCCGACCAGCGGGTCGACGACCAGATCGTCCGGTGCAAGGGCTATGTCCTCGTCGGCGTCGGCCTGGCTGCTCGCGCCAACCATGACGACGAGCGCAGCGACTAGCGCGGCGAGCGCGACGAGCGCCGGTATCGATCGCCGTCTAGACGAAGGTGAGGTCAACGTATGCATCGATTACTCAATTCTGTGTTCTCGGCGCTTGTCGCCGTGATGATTGGGGGCAGTTGTTGTTCGGACTAGTCATCGGCCGGTCGAAAGAAACAGCGCTCCAGCCGTACGGGCGATGATCTTGAGATCGGTCGTGAGTGAAACCTCGTCAAGGTAATCGAGATCGACGTGGAGGTTCTCGTGCAGGAGATCTTTGCGGTGCTCCGATACCTGCCACAATCCGGTGATACCGGGCTTGACCGAGTGGCGGCGGTGTTCCCACAGGTCGTGCTCGGCGACAATCACCTCGAGCTCGGGACGTGGTCCGACGAGCGACATCTCGCCTCGCACGACGTTGACGAGCTGCGGGAGCTCGTCGAGTGACGTCTTGCGCAGGAACCTGCCGAATCGCGTGTGACGCGGATCGTCGCTGGTCTTGTGGGTCTTGCGTCGATCGACGTCGACTGCGACAGCGCGTTCGCGACGGTCGTGACGCATCGTCCGAAACTTGTACATGACGAAGACCTTGCTCCCGAGGCCCACCCGTCGCTGGCTGAAGATGACACCACGCCCGAGCTTCACTCGGATCCCCAGCGCGACAACGGCCATCAGTGGAGCGAACACCACGAGCAGCACGGCGCCGAGGGTTCTATCGATCAGGTACTTTGCACGCAGGTACGGGCCGCCAGCCACAGGTACCTCGCGTCGAGCCTCGGTCGGGTCTGAATCCGACACGATTTCGAGACGATCGCGAACGTCGACCACGTCTAGGTCCGCACGCACAGCTTGTTCCACCACGCTCTCCTCCACTCCCACAGCCGTGTAAAGATAGACCACTCTCGGTGGTTCTGCATAGGTCGGACCGACTGGAATTCAGAGTCGAACGGCCCCTCGTGCTCAAGGTGGGCATGGTCGTACCCTGAACCTCACCGACTGTGGTCACATCCGCGGCGGCCAACTTTTCTCATGTACCAATCACCTTTTTCATCAAACGAGTCCTCGAACGTGCTGCGCGCGGGCATGCGATATCGCCGCTGGGTGGTGCTCGCGGCGCTCATCGGACTGGCCGCAGGCCTGGCGTTCGGAATCACCCGACCCGACACCGTGACGGCCACGACCAACCTCGTCCTGCGTGATGCCGCCGAAGTCGATGGCTCGGTCGCGGCCCGCGAGCAGTCGGGGGCCTACGAACGGTTCGTGAGCGCTCAGGCGCTGTTCGCCAAGTCCGACGAGGTACTCAACGTTGTCGCCGGCGCGCTAGATCGCGACATCGCAGATGTTCGCGCCGATGTCGACGCGATCGCGACGGGCGGAGGGCGCTCGGTCCGCTTCGCAGCGACCACCGAGAGCGAGGCAACGTCGCGCGACCTGCTCGAACGTCACGTGAAGGCCTACCAGCAGGCTCGCAAGAGGCTCATCGCCGGCGACACGGCTCGAGCAGGCGAGGTATACGACTCGGCTGGGGAGGGCGTCGACGAGAACGCCCGTTCGGAGCTGTCGGTCGCCGCGGTCGAGTTGCAGGTCGCTACCGAGATCTACGGGAACGGCGTGTCCTTCGCCGACACGGTCAAGGTCACCCAGAGCGGAGCGGTTCGGCGACTCGCCGTGCCCGCACTCGGAGGAGCGCTCGTCGCGACCGCTCTGGCGTTGGCTCTCGCCTCGATAGCCGATGACAAGCGACCGCTCGTGCGAGGCTCACGGAGCCTCGCCGAACGCCACGGTCTGCCGATCCGCGGCGCGATCCCCACCCGGCTCGAACAGCGACGACAGGCGTTCGATCGCCTGGCGGCAGACCTCGAGGGCGCGATGACACGCCGAAGCGGCCCTACCGCCGACCAGGCCGCGACGATTCTCATGGTCGGCGTCGACAACGACCGCGACGAGGCGGCTAGGACAATCACAGAGATGAGCCGCGCCATGGCCGACTCGGGCATGAGGCTGTGCATCCTCGACGGTTCCGCCGACGGTAAGGACCCCGACGAAGGTACCCCGACCGAGCGCTTCGATCTTTCGACGGTTGCGGAGCTGCAGATCTACACGTCCCAAAACGGTGGCAGCGTCGACGCGATCCGCGCTGCGTCCGACGACCGGACGCTTCCCGAGTTCGTGCGCGACCCTCGCTTCGTCGACTTCGTCGACGGCCTCCGCCGACGCTACGACGCAATCTTCGTCGACTGCCCATCGTTGACGATGAGCGCGGCAGCGCTAAAGATGGCGCGATTCTGCGAGGGTGCGCTGTTGATCGTGCCCACTGGGGTTTCGATGAGCCTGGTCGACAACACGGTCTACGCCCTGCAACAGACCAACATCGAGCTCGGTGGATACATCGCGACCGACGAGCCCGTGAGCAGGCGCGAGGAGAGCGCCTGGCTGCACTGATGCCTCTCGACATCGGGGTGTACGGTGCGCGTGGAATCCCCTCCACGTATTCGGGCTACGAGACGTTCCTCTCGACGCTGCTGCCGCAGCTGGTCGAACGCGGTCACCGCGTCACCATGTATTGCCGAACGGGCGAGGGCTTGGAATCGACACCCTGGAAGGGCGTGCATCGAAGTGTCCTGCCCGCAATCGGTGGGAAGAACTTCAACACGCTGAGCCACGGGTTCGTAGCCGCGCTGGCTGCGCGTCGTGCCGGCCACGATGCGGTACTGGTGGTCAACGTTGCGAACGCCGCCTACACAGCTATCGGCCGATACACGGGACAACCGGTGATTCTCAACACCGATGGTCAGGAGTGGAACCGGGACAAGTGGGGTTCAATTGCTCGGCGCGTCTTTCGCGGTTCGGCGAGGATCGCCGATCGTTGCGCCACCGGGCTGATCGCCGACTGCCGGGGCATGCACGACGTGTATCGCGACGAGTTCGGCGCTCACTCGACGATCATTCCCTATTGCGCTCCGACGCTCGACTGGCGACCGAGCCCGGCCACGCCGGCGAAGCATTGCGTCAAACCCGGCCGATACCTCGTCATCGCGGGTCGACACAATCCCGAGAACAACATTCATCGCATCGCCGAGATCGTCTCGACCAGCGAGCTGCCCACACCCCTGCTCGTTCTCGGCACGGCGAACTACGATTCGCCGGTCACGGTACGTCTCCGCGACCTCGCGGCCCGCGACGACCGCATCCGCCTCATCGGACACGTCGACGATCGCGACGAGTTCCTCGACCTTCTGCACCATGCTGCGCTGTACCTCCACGGCCACTCGGTCGGGGGCATCAACCCGTCGATCATCGAGGCGATGT
This sequence comes from Acidimicrobiales bacterium, assembly GCA_965216815.1. Lineage (GTDB taxonomy): Bacteria > Actinomycetota > Acidimicrobiia > Acidimicrobiales > SHLQ01 > JADFOM01. The sequence goes on from OZ244202.1 coordinate 3,693,860, forward strand.
CGGCCGGAGCCCGCATCGTTGCGCTCGACACGACATTCAATCGCGAGGTTCTCGGCCCGGCCGCAAACCTCTTCACGCTCACTCCCCCAACGCTCATCGAGAGCATCGCTGCGGTACTCGCCGAGTCGGCCGACGACCGTGCCGGCGCCCGGGAGGCCGCTGCTGCACGCGTGGGCTCGCAGTACTCGGTCGAATCGGTCACCGACGCGTACGAGGCACTGCTGGTCAGCGCGGCTGGCGCCGGACGCCGCCGCGCTCCGACGATGGCGACCCGGTGGTGACCTGAGGTGACCACCCTGTTCGAACTTCCGGTCCGGTCATCGGTGAGTCCGTCCCCGCCGCCGGTCAGCCGTGTCCCCGCCACGCTGATGGTCGTCATGATCGTCGCGGGTGAGCTCGAAGTGCGCGTTCGCGACGTCACCCGCACCATCGACGGCAGCGTCGACATCGCGATCATGGCCGAGATGGTGGCCTACCTCGCCGTCGCCGGCGTTTTTTTTCTCGGTGCGGTTGCTCCGAGGGGTCGCAGGCTTCCGGTCGGCATGGCCGCTCTCTGGGGCCTCGTCGCCGTTCTCGCACTCAGTGGGCTGTGGGCACCGTCGAAGCCGCTGGCGATCGTTCGCGCCGGACAGCTGCTCGTCGCTGCCGGCTTCGCCACGACCCTGGCGCGTCGCGCCGACCGACGTGATCTCGCCGCGCTCGCCCATGTGTACGTGCTCCTGGTCAGCGCGCTCATCGGCCTGGGGCTCCTATGGCGCGTTCCGCCCAACGACCAGGTCGCACGCAGGTTCAACTGGGCGTTCACCCACCCGGTTGCCGTCTCGTCGCTGCTGGTCGTGTCGGTCGTCATCCTTATCGCGTGGACCCGATCCGACGCCGGGCCGCGGTTTCTTCCCGCCTGGGCGGTGTGGACGCTTCTCGCCGTGCACACCGGCGCACTGCTCGCCACCCAGACGCGTGGTGCCATCTTCGCCGCTGCGCTCGGCTTTCTCGTCTGGACGTGGCTCGCGGTCAGGCGCCGCCGCGACCTCGTCTTGATCACCGTCCTCCTTTTGCCGATTCTCGTCGTTGCGGGCTCAGGTGCGTTCTCATCGTTGCTGCTGCGCGGCGAGTCGACCGAACAGCTCCGCACGCTCAACTCGCGCGTCGATCTGTGGACCGAAGCCTGGCGCGAGATATCGGAGACACCGCTGATCGGCCGCGGCTACTTCTCGGCGCGGGAGATCTTCCTCGACACGATTGGCCTCGGCGGCGCCCACAACACCTATATCGAAATCGCTGTGAGCGCTGGCCTCCTCGGTTGCGCGGCGCTGCTGTGGGCGCTCTACCGCGGCGTGACCACGCTGCGCGAGGCCGGCCCGCACCCGCAGCGAGCTCTGGTGGGCGGCCTGTTCGCAGCGTTGCTCGCCAACGGTTTGACCGCCCAGTTCTGGGCTCAGGGCGGCACGGGCACGAGCCTGTGGTTCATGTTGGTCTACGCCTGGGCTGCGGTGATGGTCCGGGAGACCCGCGCTGCGCGCGAAGAGCGCATACTGCATCGGTGACCGAGACCGTCGAGTCCCGACGCCAGGGACGTAGTTCGGCATGGGCTCTGATCGGCACAGCCGTCGGAGCTGCGGCCAACTTCGCCCTTCTGCTTGTCGTCATCGCGGCCTACGGACAGACGCTGTTCGGCGTGTTCGCTGCTGTGACAGCGGCTTTCGCGTTGAGCGCCGTGCTGTTTCGACTCGGCGCCGACGTCGGTGGCACCTACGCTGTGGCCCGGTTGCGCGCTCTCGACGCGGCGCCCGACGCTCGGCGCGTGCTCGTCGCGGCGGTGGTCCCGGTCGCCGTGCTCTCGACGGCCGTCGCGCTCGTCGCCTTCGTCGCTGCCGACCCGATCTCTCGGGCGCTGACCGAACCGGCCGACACCGCCGAGTACCGCTCGATGCTTCGGGTAATTGCCTTTGCCCTTCCCTTCGCCAGCGTCGGCGAAGTTCTCCTCGGGGCAACGCGTGGCTTTGCGAGCATGCGCCCGACTGTGATCGCCAACAATTTCGGCCGTCAGGTCGGCCAACTGGTAGCTGTGGCGATCGCTGCCGCAGCGGACGCTGGCATACAGACCCTCGCGCTCGCGTGGGCTCTCCCCTACCTGCTCACCGTTATCTACCCCGCTTGGTGGCTACACCGCGCGCTCACCGACATGGGTACGTCCAATGCGACGGTGCCATGGGCGGACTTCTGGCGGTACACGACCCCCCAGGCCAGCAACGCTGCCGTGCAGGGCGGCCTCGAGAAGGCCGACATCATCATGCTCGGTCGCATGAGCGGTGCTGACGCGACCGCGGTCTATTCGGTGGCCAACCGGTTCGTGCACGTCGTCGTGCTCGCCCGATACGCCCTGAACGTCTCGCAGGCCGCCGACCTGGCGAGCGGATTCGAGCAGGGCGACCTGCACAAGGTCCACTCGCTCGCGGTCAAGGTCGCGACGTGGACCGCGATGTTGTGCGCACCCGTCCTTTGGGCCTTCGTCGTGTTCCCCGAGGCGATCCTCGGCGTGGTCGGTGCCGAGTACGAACCCGGCGCGAGCTCGCTGCGCATACTCGCTCTGGCGGTGCTCGCAGCGCTGTTGATCGGACCTGTCGAGAGCATGCTGTTGATGAGCGGATCGAGCCTCCGGGTGATGCTCAACAACGCCGCCGCCCTCACGTTGAACATTGGGCTCAATCTCTGGCTCATTCCCGAGCACGGCCCGACCGGAGCAGCCGTCGCCTGGGCGGCAAGCCTCCTGTTGGCACGGCTCTTGTCCCTCTGGCCCCTCCAGCAGCGGTATTCGCTCAGCGCCTTCGACCGGCCGCTCCTCGTGGCCGCGGGAATCGCCGCCGCGTCGATCGGGGGCGTGGGCCTCGTGGTCCGCACGTTCACAGGTGACACGATTCTCGGAGCGGCGGTCACCGCGGTCGTCGGCGGAATTGCTATGTTCTCGCTCCTGTTCCGGTCGAGACGGACGGTCATGGTCGACGACCTCGTCGCCGGACTCGTCGGATCTCCGACGACGGCATCAGACCGATGAAGCCCGGACTGCTCGTCCTGTCGCCATCGGCGGACATGTACGGTTCGGACCAGGTGCTCCTCGACGGTCTGCCGACCCTGCTCGAGCGAGCTCGGGTCACGGTCCTGGTCGCATCGCCCGGACCCTTCGTCGACGCGGCCCGCTCCCTCGGCGCCGAAGTGATCGAGACGGTCGACTTCGCCGCACGTCGCCGATTTCTGCACCCGACCGCCCTGCCCGCCTCGCTGAGACGATCGCTCACCCTGCTGCGACAGGTTCGCTCGCTGGTGCACGAGCGCTCGATCGACCTCGTGCTCGTCAACACGGTCGCGGTGCCGACGATCCCGCTGCTTCGATTCGTGGGGCGGCGCCCCGTGGTTGTGCACGTCCACGAGCGCGCCCTCGGGGGCCGACTCGAATCGGCAATGATCCGAATGGGTGTACAGGTGGGGGCCACCGCGGTCATCGCCAACTCCGAATTCACCGCCACGACGCTGTCGGACCGAACCCGCAGCCGCACGACCGTGATCCACAACGGTGTGGCAGCAACCGACTCCCGCCGCCTCGACTCGGATGATTCGACGATGCGGGTCATCTGCGTGGGTCGCCTGCATCCGAAGAAGGGCCAAGCCGTGCTGGTCGAGGCTGTCGCCGACCTCGTCGACGCCGGCATCGACATCAGCCTCGACCTGCTCGGCGACGCACTCCCCGAGCATGGCGAGGTCGAGGAGAACCTGCGGGAGACCGTGGCTCGGCGCGGCCTGACCGATCGCGTCGAGCTCCACGGCTACGTCGACGACCCCGACGCTCACTACCGGTCCAACGATGTCGTCGTCGTGTCGTCGGTCGCGCCGGAGGAGTTCTCGCTGGTCGCTGCCGAGGGGCAGATGCGCGGTCTGGCCGCGGTCGTCACCGGTCCCGGCGGCGTGAGCGAGGTCGTAGCCGACGGCGAGACAGGTTTGGTCGTACCAGCCGGCGACAGGGACGCGCTCGCTTCGGCTCTCCGCGCGCTGGCGGTCGACCCGGAGCTGCGTCGCCGAATGGGCGAAGCCGGTCATCGGCGTATGACGGGCGCTTTCACCGTCGAGCGGTACCGGTCGCGCTTGGGCGAATTCATCGACGAGGAGTTGGAGATCGTGCTCGACCGAATGGACTGATTCGTATGGCCCTTCTTCGGCGGAGGAGTCCTCGTGGTGGCCGGTCGAGCGGTACCTTCGACAGACACACGGACCGTTGACACATACCCGGATGCACCCTTGAACTTCACCGCTGCCAGACGAGAGCTGGCGAGCCACCAGAAGACGGCGCGAGGCGCGCCTCCGTATTCCCGATTCGTCAATCGGAGGATGGGCCGCGTGTTCGCTGCCGGCGGATACGTGCTCGGACTCGGACCCAATCAGGTCACGATGCTGAGCGCCGCCTGCAGCGCCGCAGGTATCGCAGTTATCGCGATCGTCGATCCCTCTCCGGTCTCGGCGGTCGTCTCGGTAGCTCTGCTCGTGATCGGCTACGGGCTCGACTCGGCTGACGGACAGCTCGCCCGGTTGACCGGAACGGGATCCAAGGCCGGGGAATGGCTCGACCACACTGTCGACGCCACGAAGATCGTGTCGCTTCATCTCGCATTGCTCATCTCGCTCTACCGCTTCGGTGACCTCGACTCGGAAGCCTGGCTTCTGCTACCGATGGCGTTCGCTGTCACATCGTCGGTGCTGTTCTTCTCGTGGATCCTGCGCGATCTCCTGCTCGCAGGTACCGAGTTCTCGACCAACCGTCGCGACGACGGTCGGTCGAGCTCTGTGGTCGCGTCCCTGTCGCGTGTACTCGAGGACTACGGGGTGCTGATGTTCGTGCTCCTGGCTCTCCCGGCGACCGGTGTCTTCCTGGCGCTCTACACGACGCTGTTCGCATGGAGCGCCTTCATGTTCGTCGTGGCGATCCCCAAGCGGTTCCGAACGATCGCCGCCAACGCTCCGGAGGGGGGCCCATGAGCGTGCGTGGCTACGTCCCGGGCGTATTCGACCTCTTCCACATCGGGCACCTCCGCATCCTTCAGCGCGCCAGGGGAAGGTGCGACGTGCTCGTCGCCGGGGTCGTCACCGACGAGGTCGCGTTCGAAGCCAAGGGCCGCATGCCGCTCGTGCCCCTCGAAGAACGACTCGAGATCGTCTCGTCATTGACGATCGTCGACGAGGCGGTGGTCGATAGGCACGTCGACAAGCGCGACAGCTGGGAGGACGTGCGCTACGACGTTCTCTTCAAGGGTTCGGACTGGGAGGGCACGGAGCGGGCCCGCAAGCTCGATGCCGACCTGGCCCCGCTCGGCGCATCGCTGCGCTTCTTCCCGTACACCGAGACCACCTCGAGCACCAAGCTCCGCGAGATCCTCGAAAAGCTCTAGTTTCGTTCCCGAACCAGAGGTTCGGAAACGAAACACCGTCGCCCGACCAGAACTCGGTTCCGAACCTACGGTTCGGAACCGAAACCCTCCGGGTGCTGCGATTGCCAGCGCCAGTGGTCGGCGCACATGTCGGCGAGTGTGCGGGTCGTACGCCAGCCCAGTTCCTCGGCGGCGCGCGACGGGTCGGCGAACACGCACGCGGCGTCGCCGGCACGTCGACCGACGACCTCGTACGGGATGGGGCTGCCGACGGCCTCACCCGCCTCGGCGACGACTTCGAACACCGACGAGCCCGTTCCCGATCCGAGGTTGTAGGCCCGACAACCATCAGGAAGGCGATCCAGTGCCGCCAGGTGCCCGTCGGCGAGGTCGACGACGTGGATGTAGTCCCGGATGCCGCTGCCGTCGGGGGTTTCGTAGTCGTCGCCGAAGACCAACAGCCGGTCGCGCCGACCGACCGCGACCTGCATGATGAACGGCATGAGGTTGTTCGGTATGCCCCGGGGGTCCTCGCCGATCATGCCGCTCTCGTGGGCGCCCACTGGGTTGAAGTAGCGCAGGAGAGCGACGCGCCAACCTCCGGTGGAGGCGACATCGGTCAGGATGCCCTCGATCCCCAACTTCGTGGCGCCGTAGGGATTGATCGTCGCAACCGGAGCATCCTCCGTCACCGGGACGGTCTCGGGGATGCCGTACACCGTCGCCGACGAGGAGAACACTAGATCGCGCACGTCGTGGGCGTCCATGACGTTGAGGAGCCCGAGCGTCGTGCCGTAGTTGACCGTGTAGTAGCGCAGCGGTTGCTCTACCGACTCGGCCACCGCCTTGCATCCCGCGAAGTGGATCACGGCGTCGATGTCGTTTGCCGCGAACACACCGTCGAGGGTCTTGGTGTCGGCGACGTCGGCCTCGACGAACAGCGGTCGCTCGTCGACCAGTCCGCACAGCGCGTCGTACGCACCGATCGATGAGTTCGACAGGTCATCGACTATGACCACCCGACGGCCTGCTTCTGCAAGCTGCACGACGGTGTGGCTACCGATGTAGCCGAGACCACCGGTGACCAACACGGTCTGTGTCACGAACGCCCCCTAGCCGGCTCGAACCCTCGCGACCCGGTGCTCGATCGCTGTTCCCGCAGTCGAGTGAACAGCTCTATGTATGCGTCGGCAACTCCGGCAGGAGACAGCCAGGATTCGACGAACTTCCGTCCGTTGTGACCGGACTTCGATCGGGCGCTCGGGGAGTCGACGAGGGTTTCGATAGCAGCCACAAACGCGTCGACGTCATCGGGTTCGACGGCTTCACCGAGATCGTGCTGCTCGACGACGTCGGCCAATTCGCTGCCTTTGTCGACGGCAACGACCACTGGTCGCGCCGCCGCGAGGATCGAATAGAACTTCGAGGGAACGCTCGACCTCGCCAAACCCGCCTTGAGCGGCACGAGGTGAACGTCACCCGCGGCGAGAACCTCGGGCAGCCGTTCCGGTGCCTGGAAATCTATGAACACCAGGTTGTCGAGATCGGTAGCGGCCCGCTCGAGACCGGCACGGGCCACGCCGTTGCCGTTGATCACGAAGACGACCTCTTGCCGCCGACGCATGCGGCGCGCAGTCTCGACGACCATGTCGAGCGACTGCGAATGCCCGACGTTTCCTGCGTACATAACGACGGTTCGGTCATCGAGACCGAACTCCTCGCGATAGCCGGACGATCGAACCGAAACGTCGAAGCGACCGACGTCGACGAAGTTCGGTATCACCTGCACCTTCGCCGGGTCGGCACCGCGCCCCTCGCTCGCTGCGATCTTGGTTGCGACGTTGACCCGCAGGTCCTCGGACAACACGGTGACCGCGTCAGCCATCAGGTAGGTGCGGCGCTCCAGCCTCTCGAGGGCGCGTATCGTGCGTCGGCCGGTCAGCGCTCCGAGCTCTACCGCAACGTCGGGGAACACGTCCTGAACGTTGAACACCAGCGGCGCGCGACGACGCTTCGCGAGGCTCCAGCCGGCCATGCCGAGCGTGAGCGGCGGACTCATCGCCATGACCACGTCAATGTCTCGGCTCGACGCCAGACCGGCGACGGTGGAAAGCCCGGTGAACCCGCCGAATCCGAGAGCGCGAGCGAACAGGTTGTTCTTGTCGGAGGGAAAGGGGAACACCCGCGTGATCGATCCCCACTCGGTGTGCTCGCGTTGCACGGGACGGCGCGACCAGCCCTCGTCGATCGCGTGGTCTGAATACCACGGAATCGAAGTCACGATGTCGACGCGGTGACCGAGGTCGACCCACTGCTCGACGATCGAGGTCATCACGGTCCCCGTCGGCGCCGTGTCGGGCGCGAAGTGGGGACACAAGACCTCGATGCTCATGTTGCTCATGTCGACGTCCTCGACATGGCGCGGTCGTAGGCCGCCACGAGTGCCTCGGCGGAGCGTGCACGGGTGTAGCGCCGAACCTGGCTCTGCCCGCGGCGGACCATCGCTTCGGGGTCGACGTCGCGGTCGATGATCGAGGTGATCGCGTCCGCCCAGGCCTGCGGGTCGTGTGGCGGCACCAACAGAGCGGCATCGCCAACCACCTCGGGCACTGCCGACGCATCGGATGCCACGATCGGGCAGTTGGCGGCCATCGCCTCGAGGAGTGGAATACCGAACCCCTCGTATGTACTCGGGAACGCGAGTATCGCTGTTTTCTGGAGAAGCGCGTCCAGAATCGGTCGTTCGACCCGGCCGAGTCGAACGACCCGATCGCCGAGATCGAGCTCGTCGACGGCGTCGTGGAACCCACGCTCGGCATCGCCTTCACCTCCCGTCGAGACGAGCATCACCTTCACCCCCCTATCGCTAAGGAGGCGAATGGCCTCGAGGAGTGTGCGGTGGTTCTTGTGAGGGTGCGTCACCGCCGGATAGAGAACGAACGGAGCCCCACCCGCCGCCGCTACTTCATCGGGTAGATGGTGCGCGGGGCTCAGCTCGATCGGTTCGAAAGGGCTGGGAACCGCAGCTGCGTCGGCGCGACCGAAACGCTCTCGGAGCTGGTCGGCGACGTGCTCGGACACTCCGACGACGGCGTCGGCCCGCTGAACCGACCGCGGGATCGCCCGCCGCAGGTACGCCGCCTTGATCGCCGAGAAGTTGGCGCTCACTTCGATCGGTTGCAGATCGTGGATGGTCAGCACGTTGCGGTACGGGCCACGCCGCGCCGGCATCCGGCCACCGACATGGTGCATAACGTCGACACCGGCAGACTTCGCGGCCGAAGGGAGCCACGAGTTCTCGGCGATGATCCTCGCGATTCTCGACCGCCCCGGTAGCGGTCGGGTGACCAGCCGGACTTGTTCGAAGCGGTCCGGGTGGGCCTCGGCAAGATCAGGACGGCAGAACACAACCGGGGTCCAGTCGTGCTGTGCTCGGGCGAGCGCGGCGACGGTGCGCACCGAGTACTCCTCGCTTCCTCCAACGGCTCCGGGGGCGATCCACAACAGGTTGATTCCGACGACGCCTGTCACGACGAGCCGCCCGACCGCACCTGTTCGTATACGCCGACCAAGTCGTCGGCGGTCCGGCGCCAGGTCAGATCCGCAGCACGCGAGAGGCCGCGCTCGACCATGTCGGAGCGCAGCGCTGCATCGTGCCACACCCGGTCGATCGTGGTAGCGATGTCTTCGACCGAGGTCGGGTCGACGAGCGCCGCCGCGCCTCGGGCAACCTCTTCGGTGGCGGTTCCACGGGAGGTCACGACCGCGCAGCCGCGAGCCATCGCCTCGGCGACGGGCAGACCGAATCCCTCCCGGATGCTCGGGTAGCAGAGCATGACCGCGCCACGATAGAGCGCGTCACGGGTCGCGTCGTCGACGGCGCCGAGCCGCACGCACCGTTGACCGAGAGCTGCGACATCATCGTCGACATCGCTCGACCACCCGGTCGGGCCGACGCAGATCAGCGTGAGAGCCGGGTCGACTTTGAGCATCGCGCGCAGAAGACGAGGCAAGTTCTTGCGCGGCTCGAGGGTGCCGACGTGCAGGACATAAGGACCGGCGCGGTGCTCGTGGCGAGCACCCTCGGGTGAACCGTCGACGCCCCAATGGACGACTTCAACCGATCGCGCGTCGGCGCCATGAGCAACACACCGGTCGGCTGCGTCGAGAGTCGGACACACGATGCGGTCGGCCCGCTGGAGCGCCTCGTTCCAGGCGCGGGTCATGAACGTGCGGCCACGGGGCGTGAAGTCGGTCGGGTCGTCGAGGAATGCGAGGTCGTGCACGGTCACGACCAGTGGACGTCTTGTTGCCGGCACCGCGCCGCCGGTGGCATGGACCACGTCGACGTCGTCGGACACCAGCGACTCGACCCTTGGCCACCCGAGGCGATGCCAGGACTCATAGAGCAGCGGACGCGGCAGCCTTGAAGTGACCAACGGAACCGGCGGCGGCTCGAGGCCGGGGCTGTCACGATGGCGAGCTGCCAAGCCGGTGACCCTGACGACGCCGGCGCCGACCACGGCGCTGAGCGACTTCACCGTCGCTACGGCTGTCCCGCCCGGCACCTTGTGCCAGCACTGCTCGACCACCGCTGCCACGTGCAGCTCTCCGCCCATGTCGCGCATCCTACGGTCCGCTGTCAGCAGCGTCAGGCACCGCTAATCAACCGGTGTCAGGCACCGAGCTCGCAACGCACTTGGACCCAGCTCAATTTGAGCTCGGTGCCTGACACCTCTGCACGCCGGGCGAGCGAAGCCACGCCCGGAAGGGGGTTCGGAGGCCGCCGGGCGAGCGAAGCGACGCCCGGAAGGGGGTTCGGAAGGCGCGACCGAAGGTCGCCCGACCAGAACTCGTTTCCGAACCTAAGCCTGGATCCACCGAAATGAGTTGATGCCCCGTAGTCCAGGCTTCGCATCACTGCCTTCCAGGCGGGCCGTTCTAGCGCCACGGAGGCGCTTTCATCGACGGTCACGAGGCGTACCTGTTGCCAAGAGCCTCCGTGGCTTGAACGGCCTTCCGGAGGGGCGATGTAAACGGCTAGAAACGGTGGATCCAGGCTAAGTCAGTGCTTCGCGGAAGTAGTCGACGGTCTTGGCCAGACCCACTTCGAGTGGGATGGTCGGCGACCAACCCAACTGTTCGCGAGCTCGGGTAATGTCGGGCCTGCGGCGTTTCGGGTCGTCCGCCGGCAACTCCTCTGTGGCGATGCCACTCGACGACCCGGTGAGCTTCAACACGAGGTCGGCGAATTCACGCATCGTGATCTCCTCGGGTGAGCCGATGTTCACCGGACCCAACAGACCCGACTCGTAGAGCGCCAAGAGCCCGTCGATCTGGTCGTCGACGTACAGGAAGCACCGTGTCTGTTCACCATCGCCGTAGACGGTGAGGTCGTGTCCCTGGAGCGCCTGGCCGATGAAGTTCGACACGACCCGTCCGTCGTCGAGGCGCATCCGTGGTCCATAGGTGTTGAAGATCCGAGCGATGGCGACGTCGGCGTCGTATGTTCGCTTGTAGGCCATCGTCAGTGCCTCTGCGAACCGCTTGGCTTCGTCGTAGACCGAACGGAGCCCGATCGAATTCACGTTCCCCCAATAGGTCTCTGGTTGAGGGTGCACCTCCGGGTCGCCGTAGACCTCCGAGGTCGACGTCAGCAGTAAGCGCGCATCGTTCTCGCGGGCGAGCTCGAGCGCATGGCGTGTTCCCTCGCTACCGACGATGAGGGTCTCGAGCGGGCGTTCCATGTAGTCGGGGGGAGACGCCGGGCTCGCGAGGTGGAAAACACCGTCGATCGGACCTTCGACGGGGACATCGACCGAGACGTCGGCGGTCACGAGGTCGAAGCCGTCGTCGTCCGCGAACGACTCGATGTTGTCCTGGCGTCCGCTCGAAAAGTTGTCGACGCAGACGACGGAATCGCCCCGCGCGAGCAAGCGCTCGCAGAGGTGCGAGCCGAGAAAGCCAGCGCCTCCGGTGACCACGAATCGGCTCATTCGAGGCCGATCCCTTGATAGCTGAACCCGGCTCGCTTCACCCCTGCGGGGTCGAGGAGGTTGCGAGCATCGACAATCGACGGGTTGGTCATCGACGAGTAGAGCTTCGCCAGATCAAGCGTGCGGAACTCGGTCCACTCGGTGAGGACTGCGATCACGTCGGCTTCCTCCGCGACCGCATATGGATCGGCGGCGACCTCGACCGACGAGAGATGTCCGGGGAGCCCGCGAACGGCCGGGTCGTACGCGACGACCCTGCCTCCCCGCTCGACGAGCCGCTCGACGATCTCGATGGCGGGCGAGTTGCGGGTGTCGTCGGTACCCGCCTTGAAGGCGAGGCCGAGCACACCGATCCGGCGACCGCTCAACCCGCCGCCGACCGCTTCGGAGATCTTGTCGATGACCCGGTTGAACTGCTCTTCGTTCACCGAGATGACGCCGCGCAGCAGGCTGAAGTCGTAGCCACGATCCGACGAGGTCTTGATGAGCGCCGCGGTGTCCTTGGGGAAACAGGATCCGCCCCAGCCTGGCCCGGGCTGCATGAACGAGTGGCCGATGCGTTGGTCGTATCCCATGGCGAGGAGCACATCGGCCACGTTTGCACCCAGCGCTTCGCACACCGCAGCTACGGCGTTGACGAAGCTGAGCTTGGTAGCCAGGAACGCGTTGGAGACGTACTTCGCAGTCTCGGCCGACGCCGGGTCGGTGATGAGAACCGGAGCTTGGACGCCGAGGTAGAGGCGGGCGACGCTCTGGGCAGCCTGTTGGTCGTCGGAGCCGACGACGACGCGGTCGGGGTTCAGGAAGTCCGCGACCGCAGAACCCTCACGCAGGAACTCGGGATTCGACACGACCGGTATGTCGTCCCTCTCGAGCGCCTGTTCGACCAGAACGGTCGAGCCGACCGGCACCGTCGACTTGTTCACGACGACCGTGCCGGGCGCGAGCGCGTCCGACATCGTGTGGACCGCGTCCTCGAGATAGGTGAGATCTGCTGATCCATCGTCGCCCTGCGGTGTCGGCACGCACAGGTACACGAACTCGGCATCAGCGACGGCGTCGGCATGGTCGAGCGTGAAACGCAAGCGTCCCGCGTCGAGGCCCTCTCGGAGCAACAGGTCGAGGTCGGCCTCGTGAATCGGGACATGACCGTTCTCGAGCTGACGGATCTTGTCCTCGTCGACATCGACGCAGACGACGTCGTGCCCAAGGTGGGCGAAGCACACCCCCGTCGTCAACCCGACGTAGCCGGTGCCGATCACCGCGATTGAACTCATCGCTTCAAATTCCGATCCGTGTGAAAATCCATCGACCGCTCCACTGTTACCACGCTGAGGCAGACGCTATGGAAGCGGCTCGCAGTCGAGACCCTCGGGTGGTCTCCCGAGCACGTCGGGCTCGGTCGTCGTTGTCGAACCATCATCTGCGTCAGCGGAGTCATCGACATCTCCATCGGCAGATCCGGCCCCAGCTTGCGCGCTGGTCGAGGATTCTTCGGGATCGTCGTCATCGGGGGTCGTGATCGTGGTCTCGACGGGAAGGTCGGCCTGCCATTCAACGAACTCGTCGGCGTCGGCGGCCCACGGCACGATCCCGACGCCCGCGTAGTCGTCGCCGAGGTGAAGGTGCACGATCTCTTCGCCGGCGACGGTCTCCACCGGGGGCAGCTCGATGAGCCAGGAGCCGACGACGCGCGCGGCCTCGAGTTGGTCGGGGGAGACGACGAGCACCGTCTCGTCGAAATCGAAGTCGAACGGCAGCAGGTCCTCGTCGATCTCGGACACGCTGAACCCGCGGTCGGCGATGTAGCCGATCTCCTCCTCGTCCCCGGTGGCGGTCATCTCGACCGTGCTTGCACCCTCGAGCCCCGCATAGCCGCGAAAGACGTCGAGCACCTGTTTGGCCTGTCCCTCGATCAACGCATAGTCGGTGGTTCCGGTGATCAGGCCGACGGGCAGCTCGTAGCGCTCGAGGGTCTCGGGGTTGAAGTCGGCGAATGCCTGCGCGAGGTCGATGAGCTCCTGGATGCTGGTCGTGTCGTCGAGGGTCACCGCCTCAGCATCCTTGACGCCGTTGAGAAACTGGCGAATCGACACGGGGCTGCGTCCGATGCGATCGACGGCGCGCTCGGCGGCGAGGATCAGGAAGTCCTGCTGGCGCTCGTTTCGGTCGAAGTCGTTGCGACCGGTGAACACCCACTGATCGTCGATGAACTCTTCGTAGAAACGTCCGCGCACATATGACAGGGCCTCGTCGCCGTCAAGGATCCAGCAACCCGGCGCTTTCACGTCGAGAAACGACCCCTCGTCCTTGGCGGGGTTGGCGAAGTACACCGGCACACCGTCGATGGCGTCGACGAGCTCGGCGAACCCCGCGAAGTCGATCTCGACATACTTGTGAATGGGAATGTCGAGGTTGTCGACGATCGTCTGGCCCAGCTCGGCGTGTCCTTCACCTCGCGCCGTGCCGTAGTAGTACGCAGCGTTGACCTTGCCCGACCCAGTCGACGCGTATTCGACGCGAAGATCGCGCGGGATCGACATCACCGCGGCCCGTCCGGTAGCAGGGTCGAGACGCAAGACGATGAGGACATCGGTCAACAACGAGCCGGTCTGACGGCCTTTGTGCACCGGGTCGTCGGGATCGAGCCCCTCGGCGTTGTCGGTGCCGACGATCAAGAAGTTGAGCGGCTCGCCGGGTTGCACGTCGACCGCCTCGCCATCGGGCGTCTCGATGGAGAAGTCGACCCGCGGGATGGAAGCAGCCGTCTCGTCGATCTCCTTCAGTGACAGCGCCGCGAACACCAGGCCACCGATGAGGCCGATCGACGCGAGCATCAACAGCCGCTGCGGCCAGCTTCGCCGCAGCGGGAGGTCGTGCGGTTCGGGCTCGGTCGTGCTCACGACACGAAACGGTAGCGCCGATCGGCTGACCTTTCGGTTCGCGTCGTCACCTCAGGTGAATCACCTCGCCGACGTGAAGGGTGTGCTCGCCGTCGTCGGCCCGAACGACGAGCGACCCATCGCGGCCGAGGCGAACCGCGGTGCCCACGATGGTCCGGTCGGTTTGTTCGACCCGCACCTCAGAGCCCAGCGTGGAACACGCAGCCTCATAGAGACGGCGCAGCTCGGCCGGATCGCGTGCCAGGTGCCGTTCCATCCGTGTCAGCAGGGCGACCGCAAGCTCGTGTCGGGTGGTGTCGACGCCTATCGAAGCGAGATCGACGGCTCCCTCCGGCGGTGCACCGCCCCAGTCGACGTTGACTCCGATGCCGACGACGACCGCTTCGGCTCTACCGCCGACCGAGCTGGACTCCGCCAGGAGCCCGGCGAGTTTCCCGTTCGGTGTGATGACATCGTTCGGCCACTTCAGCGCGACCGAGGCGCCACGGCTGGAGCAGTGGTCGACCAGCGCGAGGGCAAGTGCAATCTGGGCGTTCATCGGCGCTTCTGCGACACCTTGGACGCGCACCGACATCAGCAGCGAAGTGCCTTCATCGGCGACCCATCGTCGGCCTCGGCGACCCCGACCGGATGTTTGCACATCGGCGACGAGCGCTCTCTCACCCTCTCCGGATGCGAGCAGGTCAGAGTTCGTCGAACCGGTCGATTCAACCCAGGCCAGATCTGCGAAGCGGGTGCCCGAGAGCGCCCTGCGGGCCGCCTCGATATCGAATCGGTCGGTCGTGATCGCAGCCTCCGGTGATCTCGCGCCGTCGAATTCCCTCGGCGGATCAGCCACAGGGTAGGTTGTCGCAGTGTTTTCCAAGGTCCTCATCGCAAATCGAGGTGAAATCGCCGTACGCGTTATTCGCGCGTGTCGCGACCTCGGCATTCCCACCGTCGCGGTGTACAGCGATCTCGACCGCGGCTCGCTGCACGTGCGACTCGCCGACGAGGCATTCGCGCTGGGCGGGGAGACCGCGGCCGAGAGCTACCTGAACACCGAAGCCATCCTCGACATCATCGATCGCAGCGGGGCCGAGGCGGTGCATCCCGGCTACGGGTTCTTCTCCGAAAACGCCGACTTCGCGCGGGCGATCGGCGATCAAGGTGTCGCTTTCATCGGCCCGAAACCCGAGGCGATCGAGGTCATGGGAGACAAGATCTCGGCCCGCGAGGCTGCCGAGAAGGTCGGCGTCGCAGGCGTTCCGGGCACGACCGACCTCATCACCGACCCCGAACAGGTTCGAAGCTTCGGCGCCGAGCACGGCTATCCGATAGCGATCAAGGCCGCCTACGGAGGCGGTGGACGCGGCATGAAGGTGGTCGAAGACGAGGCTTCGATCGAGGCGTCGATCGAATCGGCCCAGCGCGAGGCACTCGCATACTTCGCCCGCGACGAGATCTACATGGAGCGTTACCTCACCAAGCCACGCCACGTCGAGGTGCAGGTGATCGCCGACACCCACGGCAACCACGTCTACCTCGGCACACGCGACTGCAGCGCGCAGCGCCGCCACCAGAAACTCATCGAGGAGGCGCCGGCACCGGGCATCGACCCCGCGATCCTCACCGCCATGGGTGAGGCCGCCGTCGCCGTTGCGAAGGGTTGCGACTATGTCAACGCTGGCACCGTCGAGTTCCTCTACGAGGACGGCGAGTTCTACTACCTCGAGATGAACACGCGCCTCCAGGTCGAACACCCCGCGACAGAGCTCATCTGCGGACACGACCTCGTCGAGCTCCAGCTCCGCGTTGCAGCCGGCGAGGAGCTCGGGTTCGGACAGGACGACGTCGAGCTCTCGGGCCACGCCATCGAGATCCGGATCAACGCCGAGGACCCAGCCGGCGGAGCGTTCTTGCCGTCACCGGGCCGCATCGAGCGACTCGTCACTGCCGACGGCTACGGAACGCGTTTCGACACCGGCTATCGCAGCGGCGACGAGATAAGCCAGTTTTACGACAACCTGGTCGGCAAACTGATCGTGTGGGGCCATGACCGTCCCACCGCCATCGGCCGCGCTGTACGCGCACTCAACGAGATGGAGATCGATGGCGTCGCTACGACCATTCCCGCCGACCTCGCCATTCTCGAACACCCCGACTTCGCCGCGATCGAACACTCGACGAAGTGGGTCGAGGAGGTTCTCGACCTGACCGGGGTTGGTGGCGGCGCAACGGCCGAGGGAACCGGCGACGAAGAAGACGAACCCAAGGTCAAGCGCGACGTCGATGTCGAGGTCAACGGCAAGCGATTCTCGGTCACGATGTGGGTGCCCGAGTCCCAAATCGGTGCTGCCGCCCCTGCCGGAGCGGCGGCAGCACCGCGACGCCGCAAGTCCGCCTCCGGTGGCGGCGGCGGTGGCGACGGAGAGATCACGGCACCGATGCAGGGCACCATCGTCAAGGTCAACGTCTCCGAGGGCGACACGGTCAGCGCTGGCGACACGATCTGCGTGCTCGAAGCGATGAAGATGGAAAACAACCTGACCGCCGAGACCGACGGCACCGTGACGTCGCTGAACGTATCCGAGGGTGACTCGGTCGGCGGAGGCGACGTGATCGCCGTCATCGCCTGATACTCGCTGCGAGTTCCGACGCCGGCCGATTGCAGGTGGCAACCGAGAGGGGCCGGCCACCACTCGTAGCTACTCGGCGGCTTCGGTGAGTGCTTCGGAAAGCGTCGGGTGTACGAGAAGGCTCTCGTGGATGTCAGAAACGGTCAGGCCGTTGGTGACCGCGATCGCGAGGATCGAGATCAGCTCGGCGGCGTGACCGCCGACGATCGACCCTCCCAGCACGACACCGGTCGCAGGATCGGACACGATCTTCACGAACCCTCGCGGATCGTCGTTGATGAGGGCCTTGGCCGACACCGAGAACGGCACCTTCGTGACCCTGATCTTGCGTCCCTCGGCGAACGCATCGGCCTCTGCCAACCCGACGTCGGCGATCTCAGGGTCGGTGAAGATCGCCGACGCTGCCTTGTCGTAGTCGAGGTGACGATGCGAGCGAGTGTCGTGCACGCCCATCGCGTGCTCGACGATCTTGCGGCCCTGCATCGCCGCAACCGACGAAAGGGGCAGTTTGCCCGACAGGTCGCCCGCCGCGTAGATGTGCGAGATCGACGATCTGCAGTTGTGGTCGATCCTGACGTATCCCTCCTCGGTGTCGACACCGACCGCTTCGAGCCCGAGCTCCTCGGAATTCGGTAGCGATCCGACCGCGAACAACGCGTGGGAACCCTCGGCGACGCGACCGTCGTTGCACTTGACCTTCACCGACTCGGCGTCGCGCTCGATCGCCGTCGCCCTCGCACCGATGAACAGGTTGACCCCGCGCTCGAGGAAGTCCTCCTCGAGCGCCGCGGCGACCTCCGGGTCCTTGTTGGGGAGCACCTGCTGACGGCTGACGATCAGGGTCACCGTCGAGCCCAACGAGGCGAACATGTGCACGAACTCGACGCCGGTGACACCCGAACCGATCACGATCAGGTGCTCCGGTAGCTCCGGCGGCGGGTAGGCGTCGCGGGTCGTCAGCACGCGTTCGCCGTCTATGCTGGCCCAGTCTGGAACCCGGGGGCGCGATCCTGTGCAAAGCACTATGAAGTCGGCCTCGACCTCTTCGGTGTCGCCGTCGATCGACTCGTAGCCGACGGTGTGGGAGTCGAGCAGACGGCCCGTGCCCTCGAGGAGACGGACTCCCTGTGACATCAGAAGATCCCGTGTGGAGTTCTCGAGCCTCGCCTCGATCGACGCCAACCGGTCTCTGAGGTTGTCGGCGTCGATCTGCGCCTCGACGTTGTTGAGTCCCATGCCCTCGGAGCGGCCCAGGAACGTCATGGCCCCGCCCGTGGCGATCATTGCCTTCGACGGAATGCAGTCGAGCAGGTGTGCGGCACCCCCAACGATGTCGCGCTCGATCATCGTGACCTCGGCGCCCATTCGTGCCGCCTGTGTTGCGGCCGTGTTGCCCGCAGGGCCTCCCCCGATGATCACGAAGCGCTTCTGGCTCATGGGCGCGAAGGCTAGTGTGCCGCTCCGCTCCTATCCTCGATGACCTTGGCCGATCCCACACCCTTCGTACGCTTCGTCGTCGTCAACTACAACGCCGGCGACCTCCTGGCGAGATGTCTAGAGTCGATCCTCTCAGTGGACTGGGCATCCCACCGGCGCGAGATCTGGGTCATCGACAACGCCTCGACCGATGGCTCGATCGAGGTCGCCGAGGATCTCGCCGACTCTCGTGACGACATCACCATCGTTCGCAACAGCACGAACCGTGGCTTCGGTGCGAACAACCAGGCGTTCGAGGACCTCGCAGGGATTGACCACATCTCCCTCGTAAACCCAGATGCCACCATCGAACCAGGCTTCCTCCGGCCCCTCATCGATGCGCTCGCCGAAGACGCACGGCTCGGTGGCGTCTGCCCCAAGATCCTGCTCGACCAGGGCTCGGATGAAGCACGCCAGCGGATCGTTCAGAATGCAGGTTGCTACGTGCTCGCCGACGGAAACGCTGGCGACATCGGCTACGGCCAACCCGATGGACCGAAGTTCGATCAGGTTCGCGATGTATTCGCGTTCTGTGGAGCCGCAGCAGTGTTGCGAACCAAAATGCTCGAGGAGGTCGGCGGGTTCGACGAGAGCCATTTCCTCTACTACGAGGACACCGAGCTGTCCTGGCGGGCGCAACAGCACGGCTGGCGGTTCCGCTATATTCCCGCTGCCGTGGCGCGACACCGGCACGGCGCGTCGACGGGTCTCAACTCGCCGAATGCAACCCTTCTTCAGTTACGCAACCGGTTGACGACCGTCGCCCGCCGTGGAACACGTTCGATGCGAGCCCGGGCGGTAGCAACACATTGCGGAGGCGCTCTGAAGTCACTCGTTCACCGGCCGAGTCGAGATCACGCGTCCGCCGAGTTGAGACTCCGTGCGCTGTATCAGGCGCTGGTCGAGGCCGGACCACGAGAATGGCTCGGAAGCCATGGCTCTCGCTCCCTCGAACGGCAGATGATCGCTACCCAGGGACTCGAAACCAGCTCAGGTCCGGACGGTTCAGGGCGGCATCCCGTGGCCCGACTGTGGCACTAGGATCGGGCGGTGCCCAATCTTGCTGCGCGCCTCGCAAATTCCCGCGCCCGGCGCTCCAAACAGATAGCGCTGAGCGCCAGTCTCGGCGCCCGGACACTCGGCGGCGGCCGTCATGTGCTCGAGGACCACGCGCCCGTGTTCGACATTCCGCTCGCTGATGCGCCACGCGGATGGGCGCTGACCACTCTCAGACTCCGCAAAGGAGCAGACGAACGTCCTCCGCCACTGCTGCACACACGCACCGAATCGAACCCGGTCAACCCCGGGAAGGAGCGCTACTCTCGCGACTCGCGGGGCTTTCACCGGGTGCTCTATCTGCCCGACGACCTCATCGAGCTCTCGCTCGAGCTCCCCGGCCCAACCGGCGAGATCGAAATAATCGAGTTCTCGATGGCACACATCGGGCGATCGCGCGCCATGGCGCAAATGGCGCTGACGCAGTTGCGCGGCTTGTTCCGATCCACGTCCGATCTACGCGACACCGCCCGCCGAGCCTGGAAGCATGTCCGAAACGGCGGACTCTCCGAGCTGCGGCGCCAGTTCGTTGCGCGCTATCGAGCGGTCACCGACGAGCGGGGTGCCATCGTGGCCGATCACACGATCGGCTACGACGAGTGGCGGCGCGCGTACAGCGAGCCCCGCGAACACCACCTCGAATCCCTGACCGCCAAGCTCCAAGATGTCGGAGACCCACCTTCGTTTTCGGTTCTCGTCCCGACCTACAACACCGATCCCGAATGGCTCAACCGCTGTATCGACTCCGTGCTGGGCCAGTCATACCCTTACTGGAGGCTGCATCTCGTAGACGACGCTTCGACCGATGATGAATCGATCGCGGCCGTGCGCAGGGCCGGGGGCCGAGATGTGCGGATCGACCTTCACTGGCGCAGAACCAACGGACACATCTCCGCAGCGTCACAAACTGCACTTGACGAAGCCACCGAGGACTGGGTCGTGTTGCTCGATCACGACGACGAGTTGGTGCCCTTCGCGCTCGCCACGCTCGCCCTCGCCATCGACGAGCATCCAGACGCGCAGGTGCTCTACACCGACGAGGACAAGATCGACGTCGAGGGACGCCACTACGACCCCCATTTCAAGCCGCCGTTCAACCTCGAGCTTCTTCGGGCGCAGAACTACTTCGGCCACATCCTCTGCGCGAAACGATCACTCGTTCACGAGGTCGGTGGCTTCAGGGAAGGGTTCGAGGGCAGCCAGGACTACGATCTCGTGCTGCGCCTCGTCGATGCCGTACCCCCGTCGCAGATCGTCCACGTGCCTCACATCCTCTATCACTGGCGGGCCATCGAGGGCAGCACCGCCCGCGCGACCCACGAGAAATCCTACGTCGAGACCGCGGCCATGAAGGCGCTGAGCGAACATCTGGCACGCCGCAGCATCTCCGGCAGCGTCAAGATCGGCACCTTACCGACCACCTATCGCATCGACTACGAGCTACAGCGAAGACCGACCGTGTCGATCATCGTCCCGACCCGCGATCAGGCCGATCTGCTGAGACGCTGTGTCGAGACCGTTCGCGGCCGAACCGACTATGACAACCACGAGCTCGTGATCGTCGACAACCAGTCGTCCGAACCGGATGCCATCGACTACCTCGAGTCCCTGCGACAGCTCGACTCGGTGACCGTGCTGACCTATGACGAGCCGTTCAACTACGCAGCGATCAACAACTTCGCGGTGGCCAACTCGACAGGTGAAGTCGTTGTTCTGCTCAACAACGACACCGAGGTCATCGCTTCGGACTGGCTAACCGAGATGGTCAGCGTGCTCGCTCTCGACGACGTCGGCGTGGTCGGAGCCAAGCTGCGCTACACCGATGGCACGATCCAACACGGTGGCGCCATTCTCGGCGTGGGCGGCGTCGCCGGCCATTCGCACAAGGGCTCCCCAACCGATAGTCCCGGCTACTTCTCACGGCTGTGCCTCAGGCACGAGATCGGTGCCGTCACCGGGGCGTGTCTTGCGACGACCCGAGCGCTGTGGAACCACGTCGGCGGGCTCGACGAGGTCAACCTCGCGGTTGCGTTCAACGACATCGACTACTGTCTGAAGATCGCCCAAACCGGCATGAAGGTGGTCTGGTCGCCCTGGGCTGAGCTGTACCACCACGAGTCCAAGAGCAGGGGCGACGAGGACACGCCGCAGAAGAAGGCGCGGTTCCAGCGCGAGGTCGAGACCATGCGTGACCGCTGGGGACCCGAACTGCTGTCGGATCCGTCGATGTCGCCCAATCTGAGCCTCGACCACGAGAGATTCCTCATCGCCGATGTTCCCCGCGTGCCCCGGCCCTGGAGTTGGACTTGATCTCATCGGAGGCCGTCTCCACATTCACGCCGACACGAACCCGCACCCTGCGCGAGCAGATCGGCGAGGTCTGGCAGTACCGCGCCTACATCGCGTACCAAGTCCGACGATCGCTGCGAACCGAGTATCTGCGCAGTCTGCTCGGATGGAGCTGGGCGATAATCACCCCGCTCGCAACGCTGCTGATCTACTCGGTCGTATTTGGCACGATCTTGGGCGGGAACCGTAGCCTGCCATTCAGTCCCGCCGGCCTCGACTCGTTCCCCCACTACCTATTCTCGGCGCTCGTGTTCTGGCAGCTCTTCAGCGAGTTGACCAACCGAACGATGAGCGAGTTCCTGACGACGGTGAATGTCCGCAAGCGCCTCTATGTGCCGGCGGCCGCGCCCGCCGTTGCGAGGATGTTCTCGCTCCAGGTGGAGAAGTCGCTCGAGCTGGTGGTTCTGGTCGGCGCATACGCCGTGGTCGGTGGCGTGCGATTCACGTTCGTCCAGCTGTTGCTCATATGGCCGCTGATGGCGCTGTTCGGCCTCGGTGTCGGCATGTTCATGGCAATAGGGAATGCCCGATACCGCGATGTCGGCCTCGCCTATTCGATCATCCTGCGGCTCATGTTCTTCTGCACGCCGATCATCTATCTGCTCGACAACGTGCCGGAGACATGGGCCGGCATTCCACTCCGCCGGATCATCTCGCTGAACCCGATCACCCAATTCGTCGACGCCTCCCGCACGGCCACCTACGAGCTGGCCTGGATACCGGCCGACGAGTGGATCGTTCTTTTCGCCATCTCGCTCGGCGCGCTCGCGATCGGCTGGACGGTGTTCGCCAAGAAGGCGGACGACATCGCGGAGGGTTTGTGAGCGAGCTCCCTCATCGACTGGCACTCCGCGCCGAGAAGGTTGGCAAGCGGTTCAGACTGCAGAAGCGCGGCGGTGGTGTCTCCTCGAGGATCTTCGGCTTCGGCGACAAGCGTCGCGAAGACTTCTGGGCTGTCCGAGATGTCAGCGTCGACGTTCCGCGCGGTTCGATGCTCGGCATCATCGGACGCAATGGGTCGGGCAAGTCCACCTTCCTGCGCACGCTCTCGGGCATTTACCGCCCGTCCGAGGGAAGGGTCGACGTCCGCGGCCGCGTCGCCTCACTCGTCGAGCTGGGAGCGGGCTTTCACCAGCATCTGTCGGGACGCGAGAACGTCTACTTCAATGCCTCGGTCCACGGAATCCCGACCGAGCGTATCGATGAAGTGTTCGGCGAGATCGAAGCCCTTGCTGGCATCGGCCGATTCATCGACAGCCCGCTCGAGACGTACTCGAGTGGTATGCGCGCGCGCCTCGGGTTCGCCGTAACAGTGTTCCTCGAGCCCGACGTGCTCATCGCGGACGAGATCACCTCGGTCGGCGACGTCGAGTTCTCGCAACGCTGCACCCAACACTTCGAAGAAGTTCGGTTCAGCGGCGCGACCGTCGTGCTCGTGAGCCACAATCTCAACCTCGTTCAGAAGCTGAGCGATCAGGTTCTCTGGTTGAACCAGGGTGAGGTGAAGGCGCTGGGCGACCCAAAGTCGGTGGTCGGCCACTATCGCGACTTCATGCTCTCCGGCGCCGAGGAGATCGACGACGAAGCCGAGGCCGGCCTGGCAGTGGTCGGACCCGAAGGGCTGGCGTTCAGCTACACCGACGGACCACTCACCGTCTCGTTGCCGCTCGTGGTCCCTCGTGGCTGTGATTCCGTCGAAGTAGAGCTGAGCTTCCGCCATCAGTACGGCGATCTGCCGTTCGTCACAGCTACCACGGTCGCTGCGGCAGACATCGCGAACAACGGCAACGCTGTCACGTGCGAGATCGACTCGCTCCCGCTCGCGCCGGGGCACTACGGCATACGGGCGATCGCCAGAAGTGCCGGTGGCCACGAGCTTCTTGCGGATGAATCGACGGTCTTGCGCATGCGTCCACAACCCGAAGACCATCTGTTGAGCCGCGCGCCGATAGAGGCGACCTGGACAAATGGCAGCTAACGCGGCTCAGGCCTCGGGGATCTCGTAGCCGAGTCTGGACATAGTCGGTCCGCAGATCCCCACGAACGTGCGGCGCTGATCGTCGCTCCACCCGAGGTACGGAGACTCTCGCTGCGTGAGTTCTCGACGGGCGTCGATGCGATCGCGGGTGCGTTCGTTCTGCGGGTGAACAAGCGTTCCTGCTGTGTAGCTCGCCGCGGCCTCGGACGCGCCGACGCCGATGAAATCGAACAACCGGTCGAATAGCGCCTCTGGTTCATCGACCAACTCGTCGTGAGATGCGACGGTCGCGTCGGACCTCTCGCGAAGGTAGTCGTGCGAACGAGCGTGATCGACCCAGGTTTGGCAGTGCTCGTCGAATGGTCGGTCACGAAACGACCGGAACTGGCAGCGCGACTCGACGTTGGCAATCCCGTTGCGGTGTAGATAGACGACCCGAACCGAATCGAAGATCCGTCCGAGACCGTCGAGGGCGGGTCGGCCTATGCCACCGACCTTGGCCACGAACCCGTGCGCAGACCGAAGGTCTAGCAAGTCACCGGGGCTTCGCCAGTTTGACACCAGCAGCCTCCCGTCCAGGCCGAAGGAGTCCCCGAAGACAGTCTCGAAGCCCAGACGCTGAAGCTGCGACCTCGCAGAGTGCCACGACAGACGGGTCTGTCGCCTTACATATTCCGCATTAGCGCCATCCCGCATCGAATGGGCGAGCACCCCGACTGCGCGCAGAGCCGGTGCCTCAGCCGGTGACGCTCGCAGCAACGGATGCTCGCCGAGGGCACGCTCGAGGGCCGTTGTGCCCGATCGTCCCAGTCCGACGACGAGCACGAGGTTTCGTCGCACATGTGCCGTGGCCCAACGACCGACGCTGTCACGCGTCGACGCTCGCGAGCGATCGAGAGCGCCTCTGGGCGAGGGCCCTTCCGAGCTCACTGTCTAGATCCGCCGCCGAGGATCGACGCGATGGCGTCAGCGGCGCGGACCTCGGAAGGAACCGAGTTGTCGATTGAGATCTGGCGCATCAAGAACGGCTCAGCCATCGCTCGATATCCAGGCATATGCGTGTCGGCCTCGACGAGAGCGTCGGCCAGCTCATCGGCGGTGGTCGATACCCAGAACGCACCGTCTGACGTCTTGAAGGTCGGCACCGTTTCACCGTGCGGATTGTGGTAGATGAACGGCACTCCACGCGCCATGGCCTCGAACGGCACTGTGGAGAATCTGCTGATCAGAACCGAGCTGTCCTTCAGCAGCTCGACCATGCGAATCGATGCGACTTCGATGTCTTGTCCGAGAGGCCGCTCAGCCGGATGCATGGAGGCGACAAGTGGGACGCCGACACGGGCGCAACCGTCGGCAACATCGCCGATCCATGCGTCACGAGCCTCGGTGAGTACGCCATAGGTGAAGTTGACGTTCGCAACCACGCGCCTGGTCGGCTCGCGCACAGCAGGTTCGTTCCATATTCGCTCGAGGCGAGTACTGCCCACCATCAGGTGGTGTTGACCGGGAGTCGCGTCGACGTCGTTCTGCCCCTGACAGAGCAAGTGCCGAACGCGGCGGTAGGCGTGACGTTCCCTCGTGATGTCGTCGTCCTCGAAATCCTGGGCACCCTCGACCTTGCCGAATGTGGTGACTCCGAGCGCATTGCACACCTCGACGTACTCGCGACCCTCGGCGCCCCAGTCGTTGAGGGTGACGAAAGCCGTGATGCGTTCGAGCCACGGGCCTGCCTCGGGCGCCTCGACGTACGGGAAGCGGTGCTGTTGTGCACTCGACTCGACCTTGGGCCAGGTCTCTGTCGAAACTGCAAAGACCGGCCGCAGGCCCCTACGCGCCAGCTCGTAGGCGAGCGGTCCGAGTTCTTCCATGTGGTAGTCGGCGGTCGGGTTCAAGACGACGGATCCGGCCAGTGCCTCGATCCGCTCGCCGGACCCGCCGCGCTGGAGCTCGACCGCGACCGCCCCCGCAGACGCCGCCGGGAAGAACTTCCGGGGTGGTGCCGCGTCTTTGCGTGGTGAGGTCGCATCCTCCACCGCAGTGGTGAGGTGCTGGCGTTGACGATCGGCCTCGAGAGCGACGGCGGCGACGACGACGGACAAGCCCACCACGGCGATCGTCACCGCCGAGGCCATCCGCGGTGACTCGAAGCCGAGTAACCACACTGCGACAAGAGTCGCAGCCACTATGCCGCCGCGGCGACCGGAATAGAACTCCGCGATGGAACGCAGCTCGCTCATTCGGTCGACAACCGTGCCGTTGCACCACCGTCGACCACAATCGACTGACCGGTGATATACGACGAACGGGCAGGATCTGCCAGAAAGACGATGGTCTCTGCTATTTGCCTTGGGTCGGCGACCGTTCTGAGAGGCGTTCTGTCGATCAGCTCAGCCAGGTTTCCTTCGTCGCCGTCGGGGTGGGGGCGCCTACCGAGGCCCTCCCGCAGCATCGCGGTGTCGACAGCCCCTGGTAGCACTGCGTTGCAGCGAACGCCTCTGTCGGCCAGCTCGACTGCTGCCGCCCGAGTGAAAGCGACGAGAGCACCTTTGGAAGACGCGTACGCAGTAACCGAGCCCGAAGTCGCCACCGCATGCACCGACGCAACATTGACCACCGCTCCGCGACGTCTTTCGAGCGCGCCGACGAGCTCACGAGTGGTCACGAATGCCGCTCCGGCATTCGTCCGCATGACCAAGTCCCATTCGGCGTCCGATGTATCGACCAGGAGACTGTTGAGCTGGATCGCTGCGTTGTTCACCAACGCGTCGACCTCGCCGGCCTGTGCGATCCCCGAAAGCGTCGCGGTGAGGGAATCGAAATCGGCGAGATCACACGTGTGCGCCTCGATTTCGGATCGGATCGTCTCGGGGGCTGCTGCGCGATCGATGCCGACCACCCGCCAGCCAGCTTCCACGAACGCTGCTGCGGTGGCCTGTCCGATTCCGCCGGATGAACCGGTGACCACCACTCGCTTCATGTGAGCCCGAGCGAACGAAAGAGATTCGTGATGGACGCATCGTGGGTGCGGTGACAGGCCTCGAACGTGTTAGAGGCGTTGTGGGAGCCCAACAGGATCTGTGGGTGCGATCTGATCCGCTCATCCTCGAGCGGCTCGACCTCGTACACGTCGAGGGCAGCGCCGCCCAACCGGCCCGTCTCGAGCGCGTCCAGAACCGCGTCGCCCACCACGACCGGTCCGCGACCCACATTGACCAACCATCCACCGCGAGCGAGCAGGCCGATCGTCTCGGCATCGATCATCCCGTGGGTCGAGTCGTTCAGCGGACAGGTGACGATGATCGCATCGGCCCCGTCGCACGCCTCGCCCAATGAGTAAGGGCCGATTCGGTTCTCGGCCGCCCACGCCTCGGCGGTCGGTGTGGGATCGAACCCGCGCACGGTGACTCCGAGTCCAAGGAGCTTCTTAGCCAGATTTGACCCGATGTCTCCGAGCCCTATGACAGCGACCTCTAGAGCGGAGAGCGAGCGTCCGACGGGGTTGGGCCAGTCGCCCGATCGTACGCTCCGGTCTATGAACGCCACGTTGCGCACAAGGTTGAGAAGGTAGGCGAGGGCCAGCTCGGCTACTTCGTTGCCGAACATCTGCGGCGTGTTGGTGACAGTGATCGACAAGGCCTCGGCCGCATCCAGGTCGATCCCGTCGAGGCCGATCCCCCACTTGGAAATGGCGCGCAGGCCGGCGCAACGGTCGAGCACGTCAGCGGTGAACAAATCGTCGCCGGCGATCACACCGGTGACACCCTCCATGGCCGCGACCAGCGCATCGCCCTCCAGCTGTTGTCCCGGGATGGGCGGCAAGACCAGTTCGACATCGGCGGTACCGATTCGATCTCGATAGTCGGCGACATCTCTTTGAAGATGCTTGCAGGTCACCGCAACTTTCACGCGATCGTTCCTTGCCGCGATGTCCAGATCGCCTCCGCAACGAGGAAGTCTGCCTCGACATCGATGTCCTGCGCCTCAGCCGGGTCCATCTCGACCAGTGTTGGGCGCTCGCCGATGCGCCGGCCGGTGGATTCGATCAGAGAGCGGCCGAAGACGAAGGCGCAGGAGTTCTCTATGTACAGCGGCTCGAGATCCTGAGTGCGCTTCAACTCGCCCGGATCATGGTTGACGGGCGCTGGCGCACCCGTCCAGAGGCGCGCTTGGAGGGCTGTGACAGTGAACACGCTGTCGAAGACCGACCCGTCGCCGTATGCGTTGATCGCCGCTTCGATGGTCTTGCCTTCGAGCAGTGGGTTCGTGGAGTGGGTCTGCAGAATCACGTCGGCGTCGGTTTGGGCGAGATCGTGGAGGATGATTTCAGTCATCGGAATGGAACCATCGCGCAGATGCTCTGGCCGCTCGAGCAGACGAACCTCGGGGAAGGCATCCGAGCACTGCTCGGCCACGACCGGGCTGTCGGTGTCGATGATGATCTCGTCGATTCGATCGACGGAGAGCAGCGTGCGGACGATGTGGTGGAACAGCGGAGCATCGCCAAACATGCGGTAGTTCTTGCCGGGCACGCGTTCGCTGTGATGGCGCATCGGCACGAGTGCGACGAGCTTCATCTCTTCTCGGCCGATGCGCGTGGATAGTACATCCGACGAACGACGTCGGCTGACGCACCGCTGGGTTCGTGGTGCCCGCGATACGCGCCGACGAACTGGGCGGTTCGGAACTTGAGGATTCCCGGAGCGTGTCGAAGCAGCCGGCGCTGGGCTCTGGCCGTCGAGAGGTCGTTCCTGAGGTTGCGGACCAACAGCTCGACGGACTTGGCCAGCGACATCTCGCCGCTGCCGAAGATCCGCACGTAGGCCATCGCTTCGCGGCGATATCGGTTGAGCACCTGGCGGAAGTGCTCGTCGTGGATGTGATGTACCCGTGCGTTGCCGACATAGGCGATGCGACCACCGCGTGTAAGCAACTCCTTGGCCCAGGCAATGTCTTCGAGTCCCGGCAACGCCTCGTCATATGGATGTGCTTCCCACTGCTCGGCACGAACAGCACAGTTGGCGTTGTTGCAGAACGGGTCGCGTTGATCGAGCTCGACCAAATCGGGGAACCAGTGTTCGAATACCTGTTGTTCGCTGAATGCGGTGGAGGAACCGCCGGTTTGGCCGCCGTAACAGAGCCCAACGTTCGGATCGCCGAACGGTTCGATCAGCCGCTGGAGCCAGTACGCATCGCAGGGGTACGTGTGGGCGCTCACGAATACGAAGATGTCGCCTTTGGCGTGTGCACAACCAAGGTTCAACGCGTGTCCGAAGGTGAACTCGCCTGGTGGAACGTGGACGATTTCGGCTCCGCGTGTCTCTGCGATCCGAACCGTGTCGTCGGTCGAGCCCGAGTCGACGAGGATTACTTCGTCGGGAGACATCACCTGTGCGTCGATGCCGTCGAAGAGCCGGTGCATGTGTGGACCCTCGTTAAGGGCACGAATCACGATTGAAATCCGCACCGCAGGTCTCCTTTCTCAACCTCGCCGCGACGCCGCTGGGGTTAGGAGATTAGCCCCGACCGACGCTCGAGGCGCGCACGCCACATGGGTGCTCCAAGTCCTCTGAGCCGCGGCAGCGCATCGGTGTCCCGCATGGATCGGGCCATCGATTCGGGCCGCAGGCGCACGAAGTGGGCGGTTCCCTCCACCACACCGTGTTCGATCCCTACCGCGAGTGTTGCAGCGTTGAACGACCAGTCCTCATATCCCCACCCGTGCTCCGCCGAATTCGACTGAAACCGATACCGGCGGAAGTCGTCGCGAGCTCCGAACACCAATGCGCTCCAATAGTTCTCGACCAAAAGGAACAGAGGATCGAAAGCATCGGCGCGACTGTCCGCATGTACAAAGAGATATGGAGTAGGTCCACCGAACACTACGTTCAGCGCCGGATGCCATAGAGTTCTCGGCTCGGCGTCCGCCGCTTTGTAAGCCTTGGACAGCCAGTTCGGCGAGATCAGATCATCACCGTCGACGAAGCAGACGAAGCGACCGCGCGCGTGGTCGACACCGGCATTGCGGGCGGCGGCGAGCTCTCCGACGTCGACTTCCACAACGCGCGTCTCCCAGCGGGTCAGTGCGTGTGCGAATTCCAGCGCTATCTCGACGGTCTCGTCATCCGCGGAGTCGAGCACAACGATCACCTCGCCGCGGATCTCCCCGGCAGCATGAACCGCTGCCGAGACCGACGCGAGCGTGGGTCGGCACAGCTCCGATTCGTCATGGAGATTCACGACGACGCTGAGGTCAAGGTGCGCACGTTCGGGTTGAAGCGGTTCTGCGCTGATCGGGTCGGCCCCGGGGTGAACGATCTCGGCCGGTGTGATCTGTTCGAGCGGCGAGTCGGATCTAGCTGGGGGTCGGCGATCTGCTCCGGCGGCGAGCTCTTCGGTCGTCACAACGCGAATGTTCTCTCCGCGCAAAGCTTTTGGGATCTCGACGTCGACGGCAACCACGTCGAATCCGGCGCGCGCAAACATCGCAGCGCGGAACGCGCGGCCATCGCTCCAATCTGTCGCGAGAAGCATGGGCGGGGTCTCCGGCGGCACCTGCGGGCCATAGGGTCCGAGAAATCGGAGCGAACGATTCACCGCGGTGTGCCAACCCTCGGGCTTGGACCACATGCCGAGGATGTCGAGCCTCTCGAAACCACCGGCCTCGACCAGCCGAGACGCTTCGTCCAGATCGTCCGTGGTCGGTAACCGGTCGTTCGGGCCGAGCCAGCCGACGCCTCGAGCTGCGGGCACCCAACGCGGGTCTGGCACGAGTCCGACCAGCGAGGCGGCGTCGGTGACCGTCTGAGCGAAGCGAACTGGACTCGTGGCGGGATCAGCTGCTGTCGGTCGCTCGACGACGAACTCCAGAGCACCCAGGTCACCGAGCTGGCGCGAGTACGTTGTCGCCATCGCATCGGTGGTCTCACCTGCCGCAACGATGAGGCGGTCGGCACCGACGAGACACGCTATGCGCGCCAGCGCCTCACCCCTCTCCTCCTTCGTCCCCACCGCGGCGAGTTCAGCGCAGACGAAGCCCTGTGGTCGCGCGTAGTCGGGAATCGGTTTGGCGCTGATCAGCCCGAGATTCCCTCCGTGGCCACGCGCGCTGTCCAACGCCATGGCCACCGGCGACGACCCATCGATCTCCTCGACCATGACCAGCGCCGAGAACGGGGACACCGAGAAGAGGTCGTCGACGTCGATGAGAGCGGACATGTTCGAGCCCCGGGGGAATTCGACGACCGACAGATCGTCGAGGCGGCCCAAGCGATGCAGGTGCGGCTCGAATCGCGCGCACGATTCGATTTGGGGACGCAACCAGTCGAGGCCACCGCTCCCCCATCGTTCGATCGCCTTCGGCTCGGATCGTCGAGGGCCTCGGGCGGGAGGCGACGGCGCCTCGCCGATGGACGGTTGGGGAAGGCCGGTCAGCTCGGCTTGCCCGCGTCCCCTGACGGCTTCGGCGGACTGAGCAAGAGCGACTGCGAGCCGTTCGGACCATCTTCTCCCGAACCGCCCGCCGGTCGCACGCGACAACGCTGCGCTCACACGCGGTCGCGAAGGCAGTTCGGTGTCGCTCAGCGCGGAGACCCCTCTGGCCCATCCCTGAGACAAGAAGTCCTCCAGCGCCGATTCGGACTCGACCGCGCCGAAACCAGCATCGGCGAGGCGTTCCCAGTAGAGGGCCGACGAGAACCCCGGGTGCGGGTCACGACCCTCGGCTGCTCCGAAGAGGAGGAAGTGGTGAAGCGGATTGGTGCGCGATGCCACGAGGTCCGGGTTGCACCGCAGGTAGTAGGCGGAGTCGAATAGCGGCGACAGGTCGAAGGTGGGGAACGGCACCGAGAAGTAGCCGTCCAACGCCTCATCGACGCCCATGCCCGGCGGCAGCGCGCCGGAGTCGACCAGTCTTCGTGCCCGCGCGACGACGCTGGGATCGACATCGGTCCTGGCTCGATGTGTGCTCACAGCGATCGAATCAGGCCGGAGCCTGGGCCTCCAGGCCCTCCTGGATGATCCTGTCGACGTAGCCACTGGCGTGAGCCGGATCGATGCGCGGTTCAGCCGCGAGGCACCAGTCGTCGCCGTAGCCGAATCGCTCAAGGTTCGCGCCGAACATCGGCCTGAACACATCGATGTCGCAAGGGTGAAACCAGTGCCGCCATTCGTCGCTGCGAGCGCTGCGCATGACCCGCTTCCATCGCTCTTGCACCGAGCCGATCTCGATGTCGGCCCCGACGTAGCCGGCCAGGGAATCGAGATCTCCGGCGATCATGTCCTCGTAGCGGATCAACTCGAATCCTGCCGTGTCGTCGTGCTCGACGAACTTCGACAGGCGCACGTTGGACGTGTGGGCGCCCGTGGCCAGGTTGACTCCGGTCAGCTCCCAGTATTTGTGCAGCAGTCCGCACATCGACATCGATGCCGGATCGGATTCCTTGGCTCGGATCAGTTCGACCCATTGGTTCGAGATGCGCGAGTAATCAGCCGAGTCTGCTCGTCCGTAAATGTCGTACAGCATCCAGCTGAGCAGCCGGTCTCGAGGGTCGCGCACGATGAGAATCGTGCGCTCGTAGTCGGAGAACGTCTGGAACTCGCGCGGGCGGAGTCCGTCGAGGAGCTTCTTGACGACCAGGTCGGGTCGATTGCCGAGTCGAACCTTGCAGAGGTCCCAAGGCTCGAAGACCACCTCGATCTCGCCGCGCAGGGAGAGGGCATCGGTCAATGCTGTGGTCCCGCTCTTCGACTGCCCGACTATGAGTATTCTCGACACGGCAGCAAGCCTAGGCGGCCGCCTGGGGCTCGCTATACTCCATCGCTCCGACAGGCCGCAGGGGTATCCGATTGAGCGACATCGCCAGGATCACAGCGTTGGCCGCTCAGCCCGATGCGGGCGAGGAGTACGAACGACAGCTCCGGAGGGCGTACAACGCTGTAGTTCGATCGGGCGATATCGCAATCGACGTCGGGGCGCACTCCGGCAAGCACTCGGTTCCCCTCGCGCTGGCGACCGGATCCGACGGCGCCGTCATCGCCTTCGAACCGAATCCGAACATCACCCCGATACTGCGTAGTGCGGCTGAGAACCTTCGCAGGTGCAACGCCGGCAACGTCGACATACGCGAGGTCTGTGTCGCCGCCGAGGAGGCCGAGTCGGTCACATTCAGCGTGATACCCGACCGACCGGGCTGGAGCGCGCTCCACCCCCGGCCCGGAGTCACAGGCGTCGAGGAGGTCACCTGCCCTCAGACGACGTTGGACGCTGCCGTCGAACCCGCTGACTACGAGCGGGTCTCGTTCATGAAAATCGATTGCGAGGGCGCGGAGGTCGCGGTCCTATCCGGTGCCCAACAAGTGATCGAACGAGGCGAGCCGGTTATCCATGTGGAGGTCTCCGAAGCAGCGCTGGAGGCTACAGGGTCGAGTATCGAGGACCTGGTCGAGTTCGTCGTAGAACGCTGGACGGTCATCGACATTTTGGGAAACCGACTTCCGACCGAAGGTGTCGCTGCGGCCGAATTCATGCGAGCGAGCAAGTGTTACGACTACCTCCTCGTGCCTGCGGATTCAGCCTCGGGCCGCGGGAGACTCGACTCGATCAAAGCCGCGCTGCGCGACGGGTTCTGGGGACAGCTCAGGGACAGACCAGGCCCTTCGCTGGTAACTCGATCCGACGGGGCCGACCCACCCACGATCAACGCCGTCGAGCCGCGTGTTCTCGGGGTGCCGGCGCCGATTTCCCAAACCGCGCCGTACGAAGCGGGTCACACCCGCCTCGGCTGGGACCGCTCCAGCGTTCACACCGCGCGGTTGAGTGTCGGAATCCGGGCCGCAGGCAGCGAAGGGATCCGGCTCGATCGTCAAGTCGTCTACCGCAGCCGGTGCGCCGACCAATACGGAAAGATCAACATTGCAGTCCACGCGATATGTAGCGCCCCGGTCGACTCTCCAAGCATGCTGATGTCAGTACGCGATGCCGCCGGCGAGTCCCTGAGCATCGTCGGGCTTCGAACAAAGGACCCAGAACAGACCATCAGTGTTTCCCATGGGGCCGATGCCGCTACAGCGCGAATGATCGGCTTCGGATCAGCCATCGATTTCATCGTCTCGATCGATTCGGCCGGCTGGTCTGTCAGACCCGCCGCCGGTCCACTCGTCGAGGGCGAATGGACCGGCGACGGGCCCATCGATCTGGTGCTCGGAGAGGACCTCAACAACCCCGCAAATCGGTTCTCCGGAACCCTCGACGCCGTCGCCCTACCGGAGACGGTCGACGTCGACTCATCGACCGCGGCCCAACCCGCGGTGACAACCGCGCGGCGGATGGCGGGAAAGCTCAAGCGTCTACCCGGCCGTCTGCTTCGATGACGAGGTTGACCTTCCTGATCGACCGAGTGCTTCCGATCGGTGCCGCGGCGATCGGACTCACCCAACTCCGCAGCGCGGTCCAAGAAGGGCACGAGGTCAGCCTGGTGACCACGCTGGATTCCTCACCTCCGGCAGATCTCAACTGTCCGGTCACCTTTCTAACATCCACCTGGCCCACTCGAATCAGCCGTGTCGACAAAGAGATCGAGCGGATCGCCTCCGCGACCGTCGACGCCGTCACTGCCACCGATCCCGACTGCGTGGTCGTCCACAATTACGGCAGATTTGGTGGGAACTACGCGTTGAGGCGGTTGGAGCAGCGGCACCCCCTCATCGTGTGGTGCCACGACGAGTACCCCTACCGCGGGTACCACTTCGAGTATCGCGCTCCAAGCGGCGCCATTCACCGGTCATTCGAACCCTGGGATCTGGGAGCGGTATCGGCCACCGACCACATCGGACTGTTGCGGCGGCTCGAACGGACGGCGTTGATCGGACCATCGCGTTGGCTCGCCGACCGCATGCGCGAGGTGGTCGGCATCGCCGGTCCGCCCGTGATGCACATTGCAAACGGGATCGACCTCGAGACCTTCGCTCCGAGCGCGGCCACAGGATCCGACGCCCGGATTCGGATTCTGCTGGTCGGAAGTCTGATCGATCCGCGCAAGAACATGCCTGCCGCTCTCGCAGGCGTCGATCACCTCGCGCGGCGCAGCGGAGCTCCTCGCGTCGAGGTAACCATCGCAGGAGCCGTACCCGACACCATGGTGGCACGAGGTCAGCGCACGTTGAACGGCACAGGAATCGGAGGCCTAGCTTCCCAAGGCGTCAGCGTCGAACTAGCGCGCTCGCTTCGGTTGGCCGGACGGGTAACAAGCCCAACGGCGATGGCGTCGATCTACGCGGATTCGGACGTGGTGATGCACACCAGCCGGGCCGAGAACTTCCCAACAGTCTGCCTCGAGGCTCGAGCGGTCGGAGTGCCCGTCATCGCCACCGACGCAGGCGGGAGTCGCGAGGCGCTCGGCCCCAACGATCAACTGGTTTCGGAGCGAGCGACACCGACCGAACTCGCTGACGCCATCGACACGATCCTCGGCGCCGAGCAGACGGCCGATGACCACATTCCCAGTGCGCAGCAGATGTGGAATTCCCTAGCAGGCGTGGTCGATCATCAACTCGAGGAGGCCCGAGATGCGTGCTGAGGTGATCGGCCGAGGATTGCTCGACTACATCGCAGAAGCCGACTCGGTCTTTGGCGGCTGGCGCGACTGGCCGGACGGATCGACCCGACCGATCGACCTGTTCATGTCCGACGCCTGGTCGGCACGCTCGAACGGAGTCGAGTCAGCGGTCGGATTCCTCGATTTTCTGATCGCGCCCGACTCAATCGATGCCCGGTCGGTGCTCAATCTGAAGTCGTGTTCACCCATCGAAGCTGACGACCTGCACCGATACCTTCGCGGGGGCGGGATCGTGATCACGGCGGCCACGACAATCAGCGTCGAAGATCGGCCCTCAGTCGGACTCGATTGTCCAGAGCCTCGAGTGTTCGAAGGCACCAAATCGAGTTGGCTGACCCGCCTCACCGCCTGTGAGACTCTGCTCGCACAGGTGGGCGTTGCGTCCTACATAGATCTCGAGAGCGAAGATGCCGAATACCTCCTTCAGGAGATCGACGGGCTCTGGCACCCAGCGTTTTCTTGGCACGTCGATGCGCTCAGGGTCGCCCTGAGCGGGCTCGACAGAAACCGGTACACAGACCCCCACTACCCCGACCGTGCCCGAGCAGCCGCTCAGCATCTCGAGTACAGCCTGGCCCGAATCGGCATCGCCACCCGCTCGGTGAGGTTTCGATGAGTACGGAGACGAGGAACGACCTGATCAGCGTCATCGTGACCTGCTTCCGGGAAGGCCGCTACCTCGACGATTGCTTATTGTCGGTGCGCGATCAGACCCATCGAGAAGTCGAGATCATTGTGATCGACGACGGCGGCACCGACGATTCGCTTGCGATCGCCTGCGATCACGCGCTGTCCGACGATCGCATCCGGATTCTTCGAAGCGACCACAACGTCGGCCTGGGCGCCGTCAGAAACATCGCTCTTGGTGAAGCCAGCGGATCGCTGGTCACGTTTGTCGATGGCGACGATTTCTTGACCGCCGACTCGCTGACGATCCGACTCGATGCGCTCAACACGTTCGTCGCCTCTCACCCTGCGATAGCCGACAAGGTCGTCGGCTCCTACGGGAGCTGGCGACACACGATCGCTTCAGCCAATCGCGATCAGGCTCCGGGCAACTCCCGTGAGCTCGAGATCATCGATCTGCCTGCGACCCAGGCCGCCAACCAGTTCATCGTCAGCGCACCGCTACTTCGAACCGACTCGCTACGGCAAACGGGCGGGTTCGCGGAGGGACTGCCGGCGGCCGAGGACTATCTGGCGTGGATGAAGCTCCTGGCCGCAGGCCACATCATCGTGCCCGTCGACGGGGTCGTCTCCTATTACCGTCAAAAGCCCAACTCGATGCTGCGGACGACCGCTCGCGCCGTCGCCGAGATCACGACCGAGATCCAGCAGTGGTTCATCTCGGTGATCGACGACGTCGAAGTCGTCGATCCTTCCGACTACGAGGAGCCGCACCGTTCGATGGCGCTGTCGCTCAGGTCGGGCACCCGCAGGCTCGACGCGGGTGCGGTCGCGCCTGCCAGGGCCAAATTCGACCAACACGGTGCGCCGGTCGTTGCGCCGCGAGATTCGGCGTCGCCTGTCGCCGGGGAACCTGGACCAGAGGCTCTTCGGGCGAGGCAATTCCTCGAATCGAGCGATGGCCTCCACACGAACCATGGATTCGGAGAGCTGGCGATTCGGCGACGAAGAACCGGCGGCGCTGATGCGCTGACGATCGAGGCGCACAGCTGGATCGAGGCGTACGAAGCCACCCTCCTGGCGGAAGGCTTGGAGCGCTCCGGTGTCGCCGCCACGCTACGGCTGGCTCCCGAGGCCTCGTTGGGGCTGGCCCCAGCCCTGGGCGAAGGCGATGTGTGGTTCGACATCCAACCGGTCACCGATGACGCCCCGACCGGTCCGATGTTGCGCTATCGCGACTGGAGCATGCTCGATCCCGAACCCAAGCGGCTCGACGGACAACCGGATCGACTCGCGCTACGCCCGTGCGGTCTTCGGGGTCTCGAGTGGACTCCTCGGTATGCGGCCAAGCGCTTTCGCACTGGCCGGCCAGTGCTCGTACAAGGTCCGGTCGAGGCGGCAGCGCTCGCGGACCGGGAGCCGGTCGTGTCTGGCTCGCCGATCGTCGAGAGGATGCGGACACTCCGCTCCGCCGGTATCTCCGAGGAGATACTCATCGTCTGCCACGATGGCGTCGGCGACGAACTCGACAACTGGATCGGCGAGGCCCTCGCACTGTACGCGACCCTCGACCTCAGCTACACAGCGAGGGTCGTTTCGCTCAGCTCGCGGGTGGCGGGCCGCTCCCTCACCCACCCGATCGAGGTGGTCGGCGTCGCTGAGTTGGCGCGCAGCCGCGGAGTTATCGTGGCTTGCAGTGACGAGGCCTTCCTCACAATCGCGGCGGGCGCGCCGCTGCTGATTCTCGACAGTCGAATCGACACCGGACCGACCTCGATGCTCAGCTCACTCGGTGTGCCCGTCATCGACCACGGCACCGCCGGCGCCGAGCGCGCAGCACTCCGTTTCGCAGCTGCTATCGACGTCGGCTCCACCCCCTACGGCGAGTACTTCACCGCCGGCATCGACACCACTCTCACAGAGCTCCTCGACCTAGTGGGCAACTGAGAGCCGAACTCACCGAGATTCAGTGGGCTCCGGTGACATGCTCGGCCGTGACCTCGGGTTAGTCTGAGGTCGATGGGCCGGAGTGACCACGCCGATGAGGCGCGCAGCAACCGACGGCGAATCGCAGCCCTCTCGGCGCTTGTCGTATTGCTCGCGACGCTACTGACCGGGCACCAAACCGCTCGAGCGGAATCCGCTGACCAGCTCGCGTCGCCGACAGGCGGCACGTTCGTCTTCTCGGGCGGTGGTTGGGGCCACGGGGTGGGTATCAGCCAGTACGGCCTCTTGGGTCGCGCCAACGCGGGCCACACCGCGGCGCAGATGCTCGCTGCGTACTACGCAGGGACCAAGCTCGAAACCGTCGGTGCGAGCACCAACATCCGAGTCCAGCTCGCCAACGCCAACACCGTTGGACTCACACCCGCGGCCCCTGTCAAGGTGCTCGTCGACGGCACTCAAGTCGGCACCGGCCCGGTCGGCGTACCATTCACGGTGAACTACACCGGCAGCCTCATCAGCGTCGTCGCACCTTCGATCGGCTGCAATCCGGGGAGCTGCGTCGGGTCCGACGTCAGGGTGCCGCTGAGCGCCGGGAACCCCGTGGGCGTGTCGACCACCCAGCATCGCTACCACCGAGGGCGGCTCCAGTTCCTCCCAGCGGGCTCGACCATGCAGCTCACCGTCGCCGGCCTCCCGATGCAGGGCTACCTCTATGGCATCGCGGAGGTACCGAAGTCGTGGCCGGGAGCTGCGCTTCGGGCACAGGCGATCGCCGCCCGCACGTACGCAGAGGACCGCATTCGCTCGAGGCGCGCATCGGGCGCTTCGTTCGATCTCTACGCCACGACCAGTGATCAGAACTACACCGGCTATGAAAACGAGGTGTCGGCGTCGGTCGACAGGTGGTTCGATGCCGTGAACGCCACCGACAACCGGATGGTGACCTATCAGGGTGCGCCGATCAACGCCCTCTATTCATCCTCCAACGGCGGCCACAGCGAAGACTCCGGCTATGTGTTCGTCACGTCGCTTCCGTTCCTCAAAGCGGCGCCCGATCCGTTCGACGACACTCCGAGCAATCCTAATCACGAGTGGAAACGCGAATACTCCGTCGACCAGCTCAGCTCGTGGCTGGGCGCTTCGTCGGACACGAGGGTTGGTGAAGTGCGCTCCATCACCGTCGTGTCAGGTCGCGGAGCATCCGGTCGCGTCGACAAGGCCGACGTTCGCATCGTAGGTAGCGACCGAACGGTCACCGTCAGCGGCGCCCGCCTCCGCAGTGCGATCAACGCTCGGGCAGGGTCTGCGCAATTGCTGTCGACCAAGTTCACGATCTCGGGTGGTGTCGAGCCCGATACCCGTCCATTCGGCAATTTCGACCGCACGATCATCGAGCAAAACGGGGTGCGTCTCGTCGGCTGGGCGATCGAC
The DNA here is from genome assembly GCA_965216815.1 of Acidimicrobiales bacterium. GTDB lineage: Bacteria > Actinomycetota > Acidimicrobiia > Acidimicrobiales > SHLQ01 > JADFOM01. The sequence goes on from OZ244202.1 coordinate 3,733,264, forward strand.
CGCGACCGGCCGGGCAAATCGGTCAACATCCATGCCTACGTCGGCGACAGGTTCGTCGGCAAAGCGTGGGCAAACCGTCGGCGCAACGACATCGACCGGCGATTCGGACTGGGCAACCAACACGGTTTCAGCTTCCTGGTCGATCTCGAGGCTGGAACACATCGAGTTTGTGCCTATGCGATCAACGCCGGACCAGGCAAGGGCAACACCGGACTCGGCTGCGAGACGGTCAGGGTCACCGACACCCGCCCGTTCGGCAACATCGACAAGGTCGCTCGCAACGGCGAGCGGGCCAGTGTCAGCGGTTGGGCCATCGACCGCGACCGGCCCGGAAGCTCGGTCGGGATTCACGTGTATGTTGACGGTCGTTTCGATACCAAGACGACAGCGAGGCTCTCGCGGCCCGATGTCGGCCGGGTGCACGGACTCGGCAACAACCATGGGTTCAAAGTCGAGACCAGCCGCCTCGCACTTGGAAGACATCAGATCTGTACCTACGCGATCAACGCTGGACCGGGAAGGGGGAACTCCGGACTGGGTTGTCGCACCGTCACGATCAGCGACTCGAGGCCGATCGGGAACTTCGATCGCGTCGAAGCGAGGGCGGGTCGCATAAAGGTGAGCGGCTGGGCTATCGATCCCGATCGCCAGAGGACCGCCGTCGACATCCACGTGTACGCCGACGGCCGATACCTCGGCAAGGGCACCGCGTATCGCTACCGGCCCGACGTCGGACGTGTCCACAAGATGGGCAGCTACCACGGCTTCGCCAAGTGGCTCGACCTCACACCGGGCCGGCACACGGTATGCACGTATGCGATCAATGCCGGACCGGGCAAGGGCAACTCAGGTCTCGGTTGTCGCAACGTGACCGTGTAGCGCTCAGGCGCTCCCCGTCACAGCTCTGATCGTCTCGGCGAGCGGTTCGCGGAAGTCGCGAGAAGCAGGATATCCGAGAAGGCTGCATGCTCGGTTCTCGAGCACCGAGTTAGCCGGCCTCGCTGCAGGACGAGGAGGATCGAGCTCGGCCGTCGAGATCGGCAGCACCTTTCCGGGGTCGTGGCCCGCTATCTTCGCTACTTCCTTCACGAACCCGCACCAGGAAACCGAACCGGTGTTGGTGAGATGAAACATGCCGCGCTGGCGCTCAGACGCGAGTCGAACGATGCCGGCGGCCAGGTCGCCTGTGAACGATGGGCAGCCGACCTGGTCGTCGACGAAGCGCAGCTCATCGTGCTCGGCGAGGAGCCGCAGCGCTGTCTTGGCCATGTTGTTGCCGTGAGGACCCATTACCCACGCGGTGCGCACTACGCAGCCCTGGTCGGGCATCTCGTGCTCGCCGGCCAGCTTCGAGGCTCCGTAGACGGACTGGGGATTCGGTCGATCCCATTCGTGATAGGGCTCGGACTTCGTGCCGTCGAACACGTAGTCGGTTGAGACGTGGAGCAGATGCGCGCCGAATCGGTCGGCGGCATCTGCGAGGTGCCGGACCGCCATCGCGTTGTCGCGATAGGCCCGCGTCTCGTCTGTTTCGCACGCGTCGACGGCCGTCCACGCCGCGCAGTTGACGATGATGTCGGGACGCAACGAACCGATCGCTCCGAGCACGGAGTCGCGGTCGCCGACATCGAGATCGCGCCGGCTGGCAGGGGTCACCGTCGCGCCATCGTCAAAGGCGGCCACGACGTCGAGTCCCAACTGTCCGCCTGCTCCGGTTACGAGAACAGCCGGCTTCATGGCAGCGCTCTCATGCCTGTTTCAGCGGTTCCCACCAGCCGCGATTGTCGCGATACCAGGACACGGTGTCTTCGAGCGCGGCCTCGAAGCCTTGCTGCGGCGCCCATCCGAGGGCCTGAACCTTCGACGTATCGATCGAGTAGCGCCGATCGTGACCCAGACGGTCGTCGACTTGCTCGATCATCGACTCGTCCTTGCCGCAGAGCTCGAGGATTCTCATCGTGAGCTCCTTGTTGGTGACCTCGTTGCCGGCACCGATGTTGTAGATCTCCCCGATCTGTCCACGTCGCAACACGAGATCGACGCCGGCGCAGTTGTCACCGACGTGACACCAGTCGCGCACGTTGAGACCGTCGCCGTACAGGGGCACCTTCTTGTCGTCGAGCAGGTTGGTCACGAAGAGCGGGATGACCTTCTCGGGAAATTGATAGGGGCCGAAGTTGTTCGATGATCGAGTGACGACCACCGGCAGGCCGTGGGTCGTGTAGTAAGACAGCGCTATCAGGTCGGATCCAGCCTTGGACGCCGAATACGGGGAACGGGGGCCGAGCGCGTCGGTCTCGCGGAACGATCCTTCCTCGATCGAGCCGTACACCTCGTCGGTGGAGATGTGCAGCAACCGCTCGACTTCAAATTGCCGTGCGACGTCGCAAACGACGTTGGTGCCGTCGCAGTTCGTGCGGACGAACTCATCTGGGTTGACGATGGAACGGTCGACGTGGCTCTCAGCTGCGAAGTGCACGACTACGTCGTGGCCGGCCATGGCCCCTGACACGGCATCTCGATCGCAGATGTCGCCCTTGACGAACGAGAACCTCGGGTTGTCTTCCATGTCGTGGAAGTTCGCGGTGGTCCCGGCGTAGGTCAGAGCGTCGAACACCGTGACCTCGTCGTCGGTGTCGGCGAGCACGTGTCGCACGTAGTTCGAACCGATGAACCCGGCTGCGCCGGTTACGAATAGCTTCATGTTCAGGTCTTCTCCCAGGTGTTCACGTGCGGAGTGAGTAGTGCGGCTGCCACTGCGGGTCGATGCCGCCTCGCAGGGGGTTCTGGGCGTCGCGCTCGGACAGGATCGGATCGTCCAGGCCCCAATCGGCATCGATGTCTGGATCATCCCAGGCGACACCGAGTTCGTCGGCTGGGTTGTAGTAGCCATCGACGAGATAGGTGATCGTCATGTCGGTCAGCGACGCGAACCCGTGGGCGACGCCGGGCGGGATGAAAAGTCCGTGGTGCTCGTTGTTCCCGTCCTCGTCGACGCCCAGGTCGACTTCAAGTGTGGCCCCGTCGGTGGGAGAGCCAGTCCGAAGATCGTGAAGGACGACACGAGCGCGACCGTTGGGTACGTACCAGTAGTCGGCCTGGTGAAGGTGGTAGTGGAGCCCGACGATGCAGCCCTGCTGACGATCGCCACGGTTTCCCTGAATCATCTCACGGCCGTTCGGGAACCACTCGCGCCGGTAGGTCTCGACGAATATCCCGCGGTCGTCGCCGTGGATGTCCGGTACGACGTGATATGCCCCCGCGATCGTGTCGGACTCGGTTACTTCTGGCATGAGCGGTGGCCTCCAGGGTCGTGCATGTACACCGCGGTTACCGGGCGCGGATGGCCGCCACGGGCAGGGCACACGGTCTCCGAGGTTATCCCGTCGTTGTAGGTCGGGCATGGGCCGGGAGCATCAGGATCAACGATCCCCGCTCAATGTCGGCTGAGGTACTTGCGCGGGATGAGCAGCGCCATCGCTATGGCGGCAGCCGCTGCTCCCGACAGCAGGCCGAGTTCAACCCGTAGAAAGGCGTCCGAGCCGAGCAGCACGACGACGGAGAAGACGACCACACCGGCGAACCATGCGATGACAACGCGCCGCATGCGATGAATCGCGATGAGCGCCTGCGCGAAGGTCATCGCGAGCATGAATGCTCCGCTTGCGCCGGCCATGAGCGCCATGTCGCCGCCGCTCAGTTCGTCGTCGAAGACGATTTCGACGATCGTGGGTCCGGCGACGACGGCAAACGCGATCCCGATGACCGAGATCGCTGCGACCGCTGACAGAAGCCGAAACAGGACCCGGCGGAACTCGTCGTGGCGCTCCTCGCCGACCAAAGCCGACAACGCCGGGAGCAGCGACGCCTGCACCGCCTGATAGAAGAACAGCGGCACCCGAGCAATGATCAAGCCGTTCAGGAAGCGTCCAGCGTCGCCTTCAACCTCAGAGAGCGCCTTGACCACGACGGGCCCTACGTTGAGCAGCCCGTTCGTGAAGACCGACGCCGCCAGCAGCCAGCCGAGCGACTCACTGACCTCGGCTAAGGGCGCCTCGGGGCCTGGTTTGGCGAGTGGCCACTTCCCGAGAGTCGCGATACCGATGCCGAGAGCCGGCGCGCACGCGACGGCGAGGCCGTAGGGGCCCACGCTGGCGGCGATGATCGACAGAACGATCGCTCCCGCGACACGCATTCCTCCCTCGAATCCGAAGTAGATGCCGTAGCGACCAAACTCTCCTCGTCCGGCGAGCAGCCCGCGCAGCGGGAAAGTCAACCAGAACGCCGCCAAGGCGATCAGCAATGAGACGAGCAAGAGGATGTTGTCGTCGAGAATCTCGTCGAGACCAATCGGCCACGCGGCGAGAACCCCAATACAGACGACGACGAGGAACCCTCCGCCTACCTGCATGGCTTTGCGCAAGACCGGGGCACTGCCCATGCCCTTCGTGGCTCGATGAGCTGTTGCTCTGGAAACCTCCTGTTCGAGCGGTTGGAACACACCGGCGCCAAGAATGAAGACCAGTCCCCAGAGCGCAGCAAGCGGATCGTACGCTGCGTCGCCGAGCGCGTTTTTGGCGACCGTGAGGAAACCGTAGGTCGTCAGGCCGTTCAACACGAGGCCCGCCCCGATCGGCAGAGATCCGCTGGGCAAGGCGTCGAGCAACGCGGAATTTCTGGCTTGTCGTGTGTTCGGCAACATCTCAACCTGAATTCCGAGGCTTGGGAAGAATATCGCCCGTTCCCCACCATTGGGCTCATGGCCGTAGTGTTGGTTTCGCCTCGTACCTCCGCTTTGCTGAGCGCCATGACCTCGAACGACCGCCGTCGAAATGGCTGGACGGACCATGTCAGCACCCGCGACGTCGACATCGAGGAGCGCCCGATCGTGGTCTCATCGCTGGGCAGATCGGGGTCGACCCTGCTGCAACGGGTGCTGTGCAGTCACCCCGAAGTCACGGTATGGGGAGAACACCTTGGCTTCCTGAAAGACCTGCGCAGCGCCCGAGATCGCCTCGCAGCGAGTGCGGACCAGCTGAGCCGGGGCTTCGACTCGCGCGATGCGCTGGTCGGGGCTTTCGCGGATGTGAACATCAGCGAGCACGTCAATCCCTTCGACTTGGCCGGGTTCGAAGACCAGCTGCGACAGACGATCGTCGACCTGTTTGCATCCGGTCTGCCTCCTCGCACGGCCTGGGGGTTCAAAGAAATCCGCTACGACGGCGACGACCTCGAGTTCTTCGCGACTCTGTTCCCCGGCTCCCGGTTCGTCATCCTTGCCCGAGAACCCGGCGAGCAGATCAGCTCCGCGCTCAGGGCACCCTGGCGCCAGAAGCTGCACCCGGAACGGAACCGAGCAAAGCTCGACGCGGCTATCCGGAGCAACTACATCACCTGGACACGTAGGCACGATTCGTACCGCCGCTTCATCGAATCGACCAGCAACCTGGTCGTGACACTGCGGTACCAAGACATGGTCAGCGCGAGTTGGTCTGCGCAGGACTTCCTGGGGCAGCTCGGCATCACGGGCGGTGATCGGGAAGCCGCTCAGCGTGAGATCAAAAGGAAGTCCAACAGCTCCGATAGTGCGCGCTGGCCCGCCGACCAGCGCGCTTCGCTCGAGGAAGCCATCTCCGAGGGCGAGCGGCCCGAGAACTTCGAGGAAGTGCGCTCGTACTTCCTCGATTGAGGGCCTGGTTCAGCCGGTGGTGAACGCCGGCATACAGAACTCCCAGGTCGACCCAAACCGGGCCCGCTTCAACCGGCGGTGAACGCCGGCATACAGAGCTCCCAGGTCGACCCAAACCGGGCCCGCTTCAACCGGCGGTGAACGCCGGCATACAGAGCCCGTCGTGTTCGACGATTTCGATGCGCTCGCGCTCTTCCCAGGTGACCTCGTTCGACGGGTCGCGCTGGAGGCGATACTCACGGAAGGTCATCTCGAGCGCATCGAAGGCTACGAGTCGGCCGACGAGTGGTTCGCCGAGGCCGAGGATGAGCTTGAGGGCCTCGAGAGCCTGGACCGAACCGACGATGCCGGGGAGCACACCGAGTACGCCGGCTTCGGCGCAGCTGGGAGCGAACTCGGCCGGTGGAGGCTCGGGGATCATGTCCCGGTACGTCGGGCCGCTGCGCGGATCGAACACCGTGATCTGGCCCTCGAACCGGAAGATCGAGCCGTGAACGACCGGGATGCCGAGCTTCACCGAAGCATCGTTGAGGATGTAGCGACTGGGGAAGTTGTCGGCGCCGTCGACGACCACGTCGTACTGCGACAGGATCTGTTCGATGTTGTCGGCGCCGAGGCGCACGTCGTAGGTGACCACGTCGACGTCGGGGTTGAGCGCGGTCAAGGTCTTCTTCGCCGAGTCGACCTTCCGCTCGCCGACCCGGTCGAGGTTGTGGAGGATCTGGCGTTGCAGGTTCGACTCGTCGACGACGTCCATGTCGATGATGCCAAGCGTGCCTACCCCGGCGGCGGCGAGGTAGAGGGCGGCCGGCGATCCGAGTCCGCCGGCGCCGAGCAGTAGCACCTTCGAGTCGAGCAGCTTCAGCTGGCCTTCCTCGCCTACCTCAGGCAGAAGCAGGTGGCGTTGGTAGCGGTTGCGCTGATCGGGCGAGAGCGTCTTGGGCCGCGACCACTCACGGCCTTCGTCCTTCCACTTGTTGAACCCGCCGTCCATCGAGATCACGTCGGTGTAGCCGAGCTCCTCGAGCGTCTTGGCGGCGAAGGCCGACCGCACCCCTCCGGCGCACATGACGACGATCGGGGTATCGCGATCGGTTACGCGGTTCTCGATCGCGCTCTCGAGTTGCCCACGCGGGATGTGGATCGATCCGGGGATCGCTCCCTGTTCGAACTCGTCGGGCTCGCGGACGTCGAGCAGCACCGCACCGTCGGCCAACAACGCCTCGCCGCCGGTCGTGTCGGTTTCCCGGATCTGTTCCTTGGTCCTTGCCAACATGTCCCTGAAGGTCGCCATGAGCGAAAGCCTACCTGTTTGGTCAGGTATTGCTACCGCGCGGCCCCCTGGATGTGGCCGATGGCTTGTCATCTCACGTAGCGTGGCGGTGACGCGGGGTTTGTTCTCGTGTGTGTCGACTCATGATTCTTTGGGGGAGCCATGTTGTGTGTTCGTATCGGCCGTGTCGTCGCGGCAACTGTTGCTTGTGTGATGGCGGTTTGTGTGTGGTGGCTCTATGCCGCACCGTCCGCGTCGGCGCAACCAACGTTGGAGGAACGCGTCGAGGCTCTCGAAGACCTCCTCGCCGGTGTCACCAGATCAGGTGATTTGTTGACCTTTGGGGGGATGAATGTTCAGGTCACCAACGGCAACGGCACCACATACAGTGCCAACGGGTTGGGCAATTTGATACTCGGATACAACGCCGGGGGCCAGACCCGCACCGGATCGCATTATCTGGTGGTGGGCGACAACCACACCTACACGGCCTATGCCGGGATCGTGGCAGGCAACCAAAACAGCGCCGCGGGGCCCTCGGCGTCGGTGCTCGGAGGGCAACTCAACGCAGCCACCGGCGCCTATTCGGTGGTGTTCTCAGGCGCATTCAACGTGGCCTCAGGCGGCGCCTCTGCGGTCGTGTCAGGCATCACCAACCAAGCCAGCGGCCAAGCAGCCGGAGTCATGGGCGGCCAAGCCAACACCGCGTCAGGCGACTACTCCAAAGTCGTAGGCGGCACCAACAACACCGCCTCAAACAACAACTGCCAAGGCGCAGGCGACGTCGCCGCCACCGCCGTATTGGGCGGACAGTACAACCACGCCTCAGGCTGCAAAGCCACCATCGCAGGCGGCGGCTGGAACGATCCCGCCAACGCCAACAACGCAACCGGAAACTGGGCCAGCATCACCGGCGGCGTAGACAACACCGCCAGCGGCGACGGCTCGAGTGTAACCGGCGGTCAAAGCAACAACGCCAGCGGCGACGGCTCGAGTGTCACCGGCGGCATCTTCAACACCGCCAGCGGCGTGCTTTCGAGTGTCACCGGCGGCCACGGCAACACCGCCAGCGGCAACGGCTCGAGTGTCACCGGCGGCCACAACAACAACGCCAGCGGAGGGACCTCGAGTGTGACCGGCGGCCAAAGCAACGACGCCGAGGCAGCCTGGGCCAGTGTGACCGGCGGCTTCAACAACACCGCCAACGACAACTATTCGAGTGTCACCGGCGGCGCTGCCAACACCGCCAGCGGCCCGAATTCGAGTGTCACCGGCGGCCAAACCAACACCGCCAGCGGAAACAGTTCGAGTGTTACCGGTGGTGAGAACAACCAGGCCCAGGACTGCGGTTTGCCCATCGATGCGACGGTTGTGGTTGGCGGTTTGGGCAACATCGCCTCAGGCTGTCACGCGGTCGTGGTCGGCGGCGGCCACGGCGGGTTCAACACCGCATCGGGTAACCGGTCAGTTGTCGTTGGCGGCAACGGCAACACCGCATCTGGCCTCGACTCAGTAGTCACCGGCGGATCAGCAAACACCGCCTCCAACACCGCAGCCACAGTCTCAGGAGGCCTAACCCGCACCGCCCCAGGCATAGGAAACTGGGTCGGCGGATCCCTCACCGAACCCAACTGACCCCACCGGGATAGCGGTCTTTTCTGTGCCTATGCCGGCATTGCGGGTGTGGGCACAGTCAGGCGAGGAATAATTGCCCGCCTGGAAGGCAGTGATGCGAAGCCTGGAGCACGCGCCTGGGCCGATTTCGGTGGACCCAGGCTAATTTGGAGGTTCATGCGAGATCGGGTGTTGGTCGTTGTGGTCGCGGTGTTGTTGGTGGTCGTTTCGTGTGGTGGTGACGATGACGGCCCGGCGTTGGGTCCCGACGTGCCCGGGACTTGTCGGTCTGAGGACATTCCGACTGTTCCGTCCGCGGCGGTCGAGCTCGAACAAGCTGCGGTCGACGACGATGACCGAGACGCGGCTGCGCGTTATCGGCTCGGGCTCGCCCAGTTCGGGTCGGGTGATGTCGAGTCGGCTGTGTTGTCGTTTGGGTCCGCGACCGAGCTCGACAACACGTGCGCGCCGTATTTCCTCGCGCTCGGCGGGGCGCATCTCGAGGCGGGTCGCCCGACCGAGGCCGAGGCGCCTCTTCGCACAGCGTGGGAGCTCGCTGGCGATGATGCGTTGGTCGCGTTCAGTCTCGGTCTTGCGATCGGCCAACAGGGCCGGCCCGAAGAAGCGCTCGAGTGGTTCGATGCTGCACTCGCGATCGATCCCGATTCGGTCAACGCTTTGGTCAACAAGGGGGTTTCGCTCAACGACCTCGAGCGGCACCAAGAGGCGCTCGATCCGCTCGCACGCGCTATCGAGTTAGCTCCTGACGCCGGGCTTGGGCATCAACAACTCGCCGTCGCGCTGCGGGCGCTCGACCGGATCGACGAAGCCGAAACGGCCGAAGCACGCGCAGCAGAACTAGGAGTCGCGCCGGTTTCGATGCCCGAGCCGACCACCACCAACCCGACACCGCCGGGCGTGCCCCAGACAACGACGACTAGTGCACCTTCGGCGGCCAAGCTGGCTTCAGCCGAAATGCTCGGGGATGCGACCGCCACCGTCGACCAAACCCCTATCGATGTGCTGGCGCCATGCCAATCGGTCGCCGGGGTCGCTGCGGACACCTCGATCTCGGGCGACAAAGTTGCAGAAGCACTGATCACGTTCGAGACCACCAAAGACGCAACCGCGAGCTTCGAGAACATCACCGCGGCAGCGATCGGGTGTTTGTGGCGAGGCGAACCCGACGACACCGTCTATGAGCTGACCGCGGTTCTTGCCGTCGACACCGGCGCACCAACCTACGCAGTAGTGGTCGAAGGCCTGTCAGTCGAGCGCGGTGACTTCACCGAACTGTGGTCATACACAGCCATCGACAACAACATCATCGTAGTGAAGCTCACGGGCACGTCCGCCGACGACCGCGAACGCCTCGAAGCAATCGCCGCCGCTGCCGTCGACGCCGCAACCTGAACCGGGCGGCCAGCCGCTCGACAAGCCAGCGGGCGCTCCCCGCGTCACAGAAGCGACCGGCTCGCTCACAGCTGTTGGCCAATGGCTTGTCATCTCACCTAGCAGTGGCGGTGACGCGGGGTTTGTTCTCGTGTGTGTCAACTCATGATTCTTTGGGGGAGCCATGTTGGGTAGTCGTATCGGCCGTGTCGTCGCGGCTTTCGCTTGCTGTGTGGTGGCGGTTTGTGTGTGGTGGCTCTATGCCGCACCGTCCGCGTCGGCGCAACCAACGTTGGAGGAACGCGTCGAGGCCGCACCGCCCCAGGCATAGGAAACTGGGTCGGCGGATCCCTCACCGAACCCAACTAGACACCCACAACAACCGCACACTGGCACACGCGATTTCGTCACGCCGCGGCGAATAGGCTCATTCGGGATGGTTCTACAGCCACGCACCGCGAATAATGAGTCGCGTTTCTGGTGCTCGCCCGGCCAAACAATCGTCAGCTCACATCCACCAGATAGCGATTCAAAGGGGTGTGCAGATTCGTGGAAGTACGTCGCTGATCGACTCGTGGAGCACGACGTCGGCGATGTCGTCGAACGGCGTCGGTTCGGCGTTGACGATGACAAGGCGCGACCCGCTGCGCACGGCGAGGGGGACAACACCTGCGATCGGGTAGACCGACAAAGACGACCCGACCGCGAGGAGGACATCGGATTCGAGTGCCGCGCGCTCGGAGCGCTCGAGGTCTTCGGTCACCAGCGACTGACCGAACGAGATCGTCGCCGACTTGAGCATTCCCCCGCAGTCCGGACAATCGGGGTCGTCCTCGCCGGCGCGGACACGGTCGAGCACCACCTCGATGTCGACCCTGTACCGGCACGAGAGACAGGCGGCCTTGCGGGTCGTGCCGTGGATCTCGACGACGCGGTCGGGATCGGTGCCCGCCCGCTGATGGAGCTCGTCGACGTTCTGGGTGATCAGCGTGTGGAGTCGATCGCCCGACTCGAGCTCAACGAGTGCCCGGTGACCGGGGTTCGGCTCGACGTTCACCCACAGCTCGCCCGCGGCTCGCCGCTCCCAGTTGCGCCTGCGCACCTCGGGATCGGAAACGTAGTACTCGATGTTCGAGGCCTTCTCGGCCGCGGGATCCTTGGTCCAGAGCCCGTTCGGTCCGCGGAAATCGGGGATGCCGCTGTCGGTCGAGATGCCAGCCCCGGTGAGCACGGCGATGGCGCTCGCCTGGCCGAGCAACCCGCGGGCAGAAGCTATGCGGTCCATCGTCGCCACCCTACCCGAGCGCGGTCGAGCCGCCGGCGGACGAGCACCCTTTGACATGACATGAAAGTTCACTAGGCTCGGCGCCGCCGCCGATGGCGCGACTTCCCCTCCCCTGCTCCACAGCTCCTCTCGGGAGGATCAATGTCCGACACCGATCTCGCCCGCGGCCGGCCCGCCGCGTTCACACCGACCGAAGCATCCACGATCGTCTTCGTCGATCCGTTGACCGTGCGTCCGCTGGTCGACCCACGACTCGATGCGCGCGGTCACGACCCGCGCTCGACATACGTCGAGACCTTCTGGCTGCCGATCGTCGGCCCGTCGACCGTGCTCGCCCTCCGATATCTCGCTCGCGTTCTCGAAGAGGAACCGCACGGCACCGCTGTCGACCTCGACATCATGTCGCGCTCGCTCGGCCTCGGGCGGCACCGTTCTAAGAACAGCGGACTCACACGCACGCTGAGGCGGCTCTGCCAGTTCGGTCTCGGCCGCTCCGATGGCGTGACCCTGCTCGTGCGACGGCGGGTACCCAATCTGGCTCACCACCATGTCCGCAGACTGCCCGAACGGCTGCGCGAGGCCCACGCGACCGCCTAATCGCCCGAATTTTCTGCAGTAGGTCGCGCATGCGCGACCAGCTGCAGAAAATTCGGGCACAGGCGGGGGGTCAGGCGAAGTTGGTGGCGAGCTCGACGAGTAAGCGGACGCCGTAGCCGGTACCTCCCCGCCGGGTCAGCGAATCCTCTTCGTCGGTCCAGGCCGGACCTGCGACGTCGATGTGTGCCCATGGGATGCCGTCGCCCACGAATTCCTGGAGCAACAAGCCCGCAGTTATCGCCCCGCCGTAGCTGCCCCCGGTGTTCTTCATGTCGGCGACCGTCGAGTCGATCATGGGGCGGTACTCGCTCGGCAGCGGCAGCGGCCACACCTTCTCACCCGTCGTGTCGGCCGCGGCCTCGACCTTCGCACGAAGATCGTCGTCGTTGCCCATGACGCCGGCGAACCCGCGGCCGAGTGCCACCATGCACGCCCCCGTGAGCGTCGCTAGGTCGACGATGGCGTCGGGTTCGGCCTCACTGGCGAGCGACAGACCGTCGGCCAGGATCAGTCGCCCCTCGGCATCGGTGTTGAGAACCTCGATCGTCTTGCCATTGCGAATCGTCAGCACGTCGCCGGGACGGGTCGCGTCACCACCGAGCATGTTGTCGGTCATCGGCACCCACGCCTTCACCCGACATCGAGGGGCGACGGCGGGAAGCGCCGAAATCGCACCGATGACCGCCGCGGCACCACCCATGTCGCACTTCATCGTCGACATGCCCTGCGCGGTCTTGATCGACAGTCCTCCGGCATCGAACGTGATCCCCTTGCCGACCAACGCGAGGGTCTTGGGGTTCTTCGTGCCCGGGTCGTAGGTGAGCTCGACGAGCCTCGGGTCGTTGTCCGAACCACGGTTCACACCGAGGACACCGCCGAGCTTGCCCTTGCGGATCGCCGCGAGGTCCCACACCTTTGCCCTCAGTCCGGTCTTGCGTGCCATCGCCGCGCTCTTCCGTGCGAACTGCACCGGCGTGAGCGAACCGCCGGGCTCGTTGACGAGATCCCGCGCGAAACAGACCGCGTCGCCGATCGCCAAACCGGCCTCGAACGCCTCGGTCACCGCCGCACGCCCCGGAAGCACGACGCTGACCCGCTGCACCTTCGAACCGTTTGCGTCGCTCTTGTAGTCGTCGAAAGCGTACAAACTGAGCGGAATTGCTTCGCCCACGGCTTTCGCCAATTCCGCTACATCGAGGCCGTGATCGGCAGCTGCACCGAGATCGAGCCCTACCGTTTTGTTGTCGGCGACCCGCCGAAGCAGAGCTGCGGCCGCTTCCCGCACGACAGCGCTATCGAGTTCGTCGGCCTTGCCGAGGCCGACGTAGGCGCGCAACACATCGTCGTCGGCGATGACGGCGACCTCCGACGCCTTCGCAGCGAAGCCCAGACGCTCGAGCGCCTGCGCTGCGTCGCCTGTGGCATCGAGGCCCTCCTCGACCACGCCGGTGGCTGCGACCTCGACGGTCTTGGGCATCTTGCGAACCGAAACACGACGCATGAGCGAACTCCCGATGGTTGACCTCGCACCCGGCGACGCCGCGGTGCGCCGAGCACGATAGTCGCGGCCGCGGACACCGACCCCCTACGGCACAGAGGTGTCTTCGCCGTGCCCGACACGAGTTGGACACGAATTGGCGCTAGTGTTGCCCGCTGGAAGTGATCCTGTGGAGGGAATCAAGTGAAGAAGAATCGACTATTGAGTCTGATGGCGTTGTTGCTCGCCTTCGGTCTCATCGCTGCAGCGTGTGGCAGCGATGACGACGACGGCTCGCTCAAGCTCGGATACATCCTGCCCCAGACCGGCGACCTCGCGTCGATCGTCGACTCACTCGTCGGCGGCATCGAGCTTGCCGTCGAGGACATCGAAGCTGCAGGCACCGAGATAGAACTAATTCCCGCCGATAGTGGCACCAACCCCGACACGGCCTCGGCCAACGTCGACCAGTTGCTCAACGACGACGTCAACGCAGTGCTCGGCGCAGCAGCTTCGGGTGTCACCGGCTCGATCATCGACAAGGTCACCGGCTCGAGCATCGTCGAGTGTTCAGGTTCGGCAACCGCAGCCGCGCTCACAACCGCCGAGGACAACGGGTTCTTCTTCCGAACCGCGCCGTCCGACATCCTGCAGGGCCCAGCGCTCGCAGACGTCATCGCCGAGAGCGGCGCCACCAACGTGGCCATCGTCTACCGAAACGACGACTACGGCTCGGGTTTCAACGACGTACTCAGCCAGGGCATCGAAGACCTCGGTCTCAGCGTCGCGGCGAGCATCGCCTACGACCCCGAGGCCTCGTCGTTCGACGCCGAGGTGAGCCAGGTCGCCGACTCCGGCGCCGATGCCGTCGCCATCATCACCTTCGCCGAGGGCGGCCAACTGCTGCAGGCAATGATCGAAGCCGGAGCCGGCCCATCCGACCTGCCGGTGTTCGTCGCCGACGGGTTCAAGGACACTGTTTCGGCCGAAGACGTCAACCCTGACGATCCTGCAGTGCTCGAAGGCATCCGCGGCACCGCTCCGTCGGCTTCTCCCGAGAACGGGGAAGCCAGCTTCCCCGACCGCTACGCAGAGTTCGTCGGCCCCGACACGCCCACCATCTTCTCGGCACAGTTCTACGACTGCACGATCATAATCGGCCTCGCTTCGGCGATCGCTGGCAGCACCGATCCCGCTGAGTTCGTGGCCGAGATGAACGGCGTCACCTCCGGTGGCGAAAAGTGCACCAGCTTCGAGGAATGCATGGCGCTCATCGACGAGGGCACCGACATCGACTACGACGGCGCCTCCGGGCCGCTCGAGTTCACCGATGTCGGCGAACCTGCCGTGGGCACCTATGACGTCTTCACCTACGACGCCGAAGGCGCAGCACAGACCGACAACCAGGTCGTCATCGGCGAAGAGTAATCAGCCGGCCTAACGGCCCGAGAGTTACATCAGTGCCTTCTCGCTCAACGCGCGAGAGCGCCAACGCAGCCGGTGTCAGGCACCGAGCTCCAAGTTGATCTGGGTCCAAGCACGTTCTGAGCTCGGTGCCTGACACCCGACCGTTACTGGTACGGGCAAGTAACGGTTCCCGTTCAGAAACGAAACTAACGCCCGAGGGTGCCGAGGTAGAGCTCGATGACGCGAGGGTCTTCGAGCAGGTCGGCGCCGGTGCCGGTGTATGCGTTGCGGCCCTGATCGAGGACGTAGGCGCGATCGCAGATCTGCAGGCAGCGTCGGGCGTTCTGTTCGACCATCACGATCGATACACCGCGATTGCAGATGCTGCGGACCTGTTCGAAGACGAAGTCCTGTAGATCTGGCGACAAACCGGCCGACGGCTCGTCGAGGAGCAGCACGGTCGGATTCATCATGAGCGCTCTACCCATGGCGAGCATCTGTCGTTCGCCACCGGAGAAGAACCCAGCGCGCTGGTGCATGCGCTCGGCGAGCCGAGGGAACATCTCTGTGACCGCCGACGAACGATCGGCCCACTCGCCCGGCTGGAGGTAGAGGCCCATCCGCAAGTTCTCCTCGACGGTCAACGAAGGGAAGACGTTCTCACGTTGGGGCACATAGCCGACCCCATGGGCGACCAATTCGTGTGCGCTCAGGCCGGTGATGTCGCCGCCGCGCAATGTGACCGAACCCGAACGGACCTCGACCAACCCGAAGAGCGACTTGAGCACCGTCGATTTGCCAGCGCCATTGGGTCCGATGATGCCGACCAGCTCACCGTCGGCAACGGTGATGTCGACGTCGTGCACGATGTCGATGCCCGGCAGATATCCGGCCGTGAGCCGCTCGGTGAACAACAGATCAGTCACCGTGGCGCGTCCCAAGGTAGGCGTCGATGACGACGTCGTTCGCGGCGATCTGTTCAGGGCGCCCTTCGGCGATCACTCGACCCTCGGCCAACACGACCACCCAGTCACTGATCTCCTGAACGACGTCCATGTCGTGTTCGACGAACACGACGGTTCGCCCGTCGTCGTCACGAAGCGAGGTGATGTGCTCGAGCAACGATTGGGTCAGCGCCGGGTTCACACCGGCCATGGGCTCGTCGAGCATCACGACCTCGGGGTCGACCATCAGCGAGCGCGCCATCTCGAGCAGTTTCCTCTGCCCACCCGACAGCGAGCCGGCAAACTCATCGGTCATGTGATCCATCTCATAGCGCTCGAGAAGACCTCTCGCCTTCTGCTCGATCTCGCGCTCCTTGGCGTGCCAGGGCACGAACAACGACCCGAACAACCCCTCACCGGGATTGTCGGGAGCACCGAACATCATGTTCTCGAGCACTGTCAGCCGGCCGAGCGACTTGGTCAGCTGGAAAGTGCGCACCATGCGCCGCCGGGCGACCCGGTGGGCCGGGATGCCAACCAGCCCCTCGCCGTTCAGCGAGAACGTGCCGGCATCGATCTCGTCGAACCCGGTCAGAAGATTGAACAAGGTGGTCTTGCCCGCCCCGTTCGGACCGATCAGCGACGTGATCGTGTTGCGCTGGATCTCGAGATGGCCGACGTCGACCGCGTGCAGGCCGCCGAAGGTCCGACGCAGGCCATCGGCGACGATGATCGGATCGGGTTTCGCGACCCCGGGTTCGGCAGCGATCGTGTCAGGACTCACCGACCAACAACTCCTCTCGCTTGCCGAATGCGCCCTGGGGACGCAGCGCCATGAGGGCCATCAGCCCGACGCCGACGAGCACGAGCTTTACCTGCTGGGCATCGGTCGCGTCGAGCAGATCGCCGTACCAGCCCTCGGCCTGCGACTGCGCCATGAACCCGTCGAAGAACTGAAACAGGAACCTGAACACGATCGCGCCGAAGATCGGGCCGAGGATCGTGCCCGCACCGCCGAGGATGACGATCACATACAGGAAGAACGTGAGCTGTGGCAGGAAACTGTCCGACACGATGTTCTGCTGCTCGATCGCGAGCAACATGCCGGCCAGCCCTCCGAGCGCACCGCCGACCATCAACGACTGGAGTTTGTACAGGAACACGTTCTTGCCGAGTGCGCGCGCCGCGTCCTCATCCTCGCGAATCGCGCGAATCGCCCTACCCCACGGCGCCTTGATGAGTTTCCACAACAGAAGCGTGGCGAGG
The DNA here is from genome assembly GCA_965216815.1 of Acidimicrobiales bacterium. Lineage (GTDB taxonomy): Bacteria > Actinomycetota > Acidimicrobiia > Acidimicrobiales > SHLQ01 > JADFOM01. The sequence goes on from OZ244202.1 coordinate 3,750,208, forward strand.
GCAACAAGCCCCCAGCCGACGATCATCACCCAGAGTTGCCGACCCTGGAAGTTGAAGTCCCCCCACCCGTATCGCGTAGCCGTATCGAGAGGATTCAGATCGAAGAAGGGGTCGGCGAAACCCTGGATGCCGAAGACCCCATTGGTGAGCGGCTCGGCCCACGAGGAACGCACGAGGAGTCGGAGGATCTCCGCGGCTGAAATGGTGACGATGGCCAGGTAGTCGGCGCGAAGCCGCAGGGTCGGCGCACCGAGAATCGCTCCGAGAAGGACCGCGGCGGCGATACCGACCGGGATGCCCAGCCAAAACGACCCGCCGTGTTCAACCGTTATCGCTGCCCCATACCCACCGACGAGCATGAACCCGGCGTGTCCGAAATTCAACAAGCCGGAGAACCCGAACTGAAGGTTGAGGCCGATCGCGGCGAGTGCGTACGCAGCGGCGACCGGCCCGATCGATGCGGTTGCCGAGTCGATGAGGATCTCTGCCCAATCCATCAGCCCAGACGCTCCCTTCTGCCGAGCAGACCCTGTGGCCTGAACAACAGCATCACGATCAGCAGTGCCAGCGCGACGGCGTTCTTCAGCTCGGTGTCGATCCAATAGGTGCTCATCTCGACCGCGATGCCGATGACGAACCCACCGAGCATTGCGCCGTAAGCGGTACCGAGACCGCCGAGCACGGTCGCGGCGAAGGTCAGGAGAAGAAGCCGAAAGCCCATGTTGTACTGAACGCCTTCGGACACACCGAAGAAGATCCCACTGAGAGCGGCGAGGGCACCGCCGAGAACCCATGTGGCGAGGATGACCTTCTGTACATCGATGCCCGACGACTCGGCGAGGTCCTTGTTGTCGGCGATCGCACGCACGGCGATGCCGATGCGGGTCTTCTGCAGGAAGAGGCCGACACCTGTCAACAGCACCAACGACGCTCCGATGATGACGAGCGTCTTGGGAACGACGGGGATGCCGAGCACGTCGACGGTGTCCTGCACAGCGAAATCTCGCAGCGAACGGGGCTGGCCCTCGAAGATGATGAGAAAGATGTTCCGCAACGCGAAAGCGAGGCCGATCGATACCACCATCGCCGCGATGTTGCCCGTACGCCGGCGCCGCAGGGGCCGCCACAAGAGCCGATCCTGCGCTCCCCCGAACAACCCGCCTAGGATCACCGCGGGGACGGCGCCGACCAATAGCGGCCAACCGGGGCCCCCGGCTGAGACGTGGAAGAAGTAGAGCACGAGCGCACCGAAGGTCACGAGCTCGCCGTGCGCGAAGTTCACCAGACCGGTGACCCCGTAGATCAGCGACAGCCCTACGGCCGAGAGCGCGATGATCGCTCCGAGCTTGAGCCCGAGGACGAATAGATCGCCTAGCCGGTCGTAGCGACTCGTCTCTACGACCGAGCCCTCGCCGAGGGGGAAGCCGATCACCTTGTTCTGCCCTGCCCTCACGACGACCGAGTCGAGCGTGGTGCGGTCGGGGTTCCGCGGTGCGACACCGTCGGGGAGCGATTCGACGATCAGCGTCGCCTCGTAGGTACCGGGCCCGGGAACATCGACCTGCCACACACCCTCGTCGTTAGACTCGCCGACGCCGATCTCGTCGCCTTCCAGAGTGATGGAGATCTGAACACCCGAAACCGGGGTGCGCTCGTCGCCCTCGATGGCGACGAGGGTGCCGCCGACCGTCTCTCCTTGCGCGTGGGCCGGAGAGCCGGCCAGGCCGATGACGCCGACGACCGCCAGCACGAACAAGAGGGCACGATGCAAGGTCGGCAATGATAAGCCGACCAGGGCCCCTCCCCCGAAATTGAGAGAGAGTAGGACAGGGGGTCTGTCCCCGCGTCCCACTCGAATTCATGGGAGGTGCGATAATGGGGGTGTGAGTTCGAACCCAGTACTTCAAAGCAAGCACCTGACCCCGCAGGCCGCGGTGTCGACACTGCCACCGCCTCCTGTCGAAGGTCGTGCGCCGGCCGGACCGATCGTCGGCGACCAACGACTCACGATCGAGGGCGTGGTCACCAAATCACTGGTGCTCATAGCCATCGTGTTGGCGGCCGGCTTCGTCGGTTGGAACACCGTCGACGATCCGGTCGAATTCGAGCCGGTCACCATGCCCGGATGGATCTTGTTCGCTGTGCTCGGCGGCGTCGCACTGGTTTTTGCCGCCTATTTCAAGCCGAATCTGGCGAAGTTCCTCGCTCCCGCCTACGCGGTGGTGCAAGGACTCATCGTCGGTGCGATCTCCCACGTCTACGAGATCGAGTTCGACGGCATCGTGCTCCAAGCCGTCCTCGCCACGATCGGTGTGTTCGTCGCCATGCTCGGACTGCATCTCAGCCGCGCCTTTCGAATCACGCCCAAGATCCGTCGAGGCGTGATGATCGCAACCGGCGGCGTGATGCTCGTCTACCTGTTCCAGGTGATCATGCGCCTCGTCGGCACCGACTTCGAAGTGCCCTTCCTCCACGACACCGGACCGGTCGGAATCCTCCTTAGCCTCGCCATCGTCGGGCTCGCGTCGTTCAACCTGCTGGTCGACTTCGAACTCATCGAGCAGGCCGAACAGCAAGGCGCGCCCAAGGCGATGGAATGGACAGCTGCCCTGGGACTGCTCGTCACCCTCATCTGGCTGTACCTCGAACTCCTCCGTCTCCTCGGGAAATTGCGAAGCTGAGCGAAATTGAGAGGATGAGCATCGCTATGCGCGGCTAATCCTCTCAATTTCGGGGGAACTGAGTGCTATCCTTGGTCGATCGGCCTCGACCCTGAAGGGTCGCGACCCACGGACACACGCGTCGGCGACTGCTTGATCGCCAATCGACGCCCTGGTTGGGTCACATCTGCGTGACCGGTGGAGAGCGAGCATGAGCAGCACGCAGGCCTACCTCGATGCGGTAGCCGAGCGCGTCGTCGTGTACGACGGCGCCTTCGGCACCTACGTCCAGGCGCTCGAGCTATCGGCCGACGACTTCGGCGGACCGAAACTCGAGGGCTGCAACGAGCTCCTGGCCGTGACACGACCAGATGTCATCGCCCAGATGCACGACGACTACCTGTCGATCGGTGTCGACATCATCGAAACCGCGACCTTCGGGGCGTTCTCGGTCCCACTCGGCGAGTACGACATCGCCGACCGGGTCGAGGAGATCAACCTCGCCGCCGCTCGAATAGCCCGCAGCGTCGCAGACGACCATTCCACCCCGGACCGACCTCGATGGGTCGCAGGATCGATCGGACCGGGCACCAAGTTCGCGTCGCTCGGCCAGATCACATACGCCGAACTCCGTGACGGCTACGAGGCTCAGACCCTCGCCCTGCTCGAAGGCGGAGTCGACCTGCTGCTCGTCGAAACGATGTTCGATCTCCTCGGAGTGAAGGCCGCGATGAACGGATGTCGCGCGGCCATGGCAAAGGCGGGCCGCGAGGTTCCCATCCAGACACAGGTCACGATCGAGATGACCGGACGCATGCTGCCCGGCACCGAGATCGGAGCAGCGATCGCGGCCATCGAGCCGCTCGGCCCGGCGGTGCTCGGCCTCAACTGCGCCACCGGACCCCAGGAGATGAGCGAGCATCTCCGCGTCCTCTCCCACCAGTCGACGGTTCCGATCAGCTGCGTTCCGAACGCCGGGCTCCCTTCGGTCGTCGACGGCGCCATGCACTACGACCTCACCCCGGACCAGATCGCTGACCATCTCGAGCGTTTCATCACCGAGCTCGGTGTCACCGTCGTCGGTGGGTGTTGCGGCACGACCGTCGACCACCTACGGGCTGTCGTCGACCGCTGCTCCGACCTCACCCCAGCCACACGCGACCCGAGGCCCGAACCCGGTGCCACGTCGATCTACAGCCTCGTCCCTTTCGAACAGGACACGGCGTTCTTGATGATCGGAGAACGAACGAACGCGAACGGATCGAAGAAGTTCCGAGAGGCGATGCTCTCCGGTGATTGGGACACCTGTCTTCAGATGGCGAACGAGCAGGTCAAGGAGGGTGCACACATACTCGACGTCTGTGCCGACTACGTGGGCCGCGACGGCGAAGCCGACATGCACGAGCTCGCGAGCCGATTCGCCACACAGGTCGCCGCTCCCCTGGTGCTCGATTCGACCGAGCCGAACGTGCTCGAAGCCGGGCTGCACCACATCGGCGGCCGTGCCGTTCTCAACAGCGCCAATCTCGAGGACGGCGACGGCGAGGGCTCCCGCGTCGACAAGGTGTTGAAACTCGCGAAGGAATTCGGATGCGCGGTCATCTGCCTGCTCATCGACGAGGACGGACAGGCCCGTGACCTCGAGTGGAAGATGCGTGTCGCGCATCGCATCCACGACCTCGCCGTCGACGAGTACGGACTCTCTCCGTCCGATCTGATCTTCGACGCGTTGACGTTCCCTCTGACGACCGGAGACGACGACCTACGCCGCGACGGCATCGCGACGATCGAGGCGATCGGCCGTATCAAGGCCGAGCTGCCCGGCGTCTACACGACGCTCGGTATCTCGAACGTCTCGTTCGGCTTGAAACCCGCCGCGCGGCACGTGCTCAACAGCGTGTTTCTCCACGAGTGCGTCGAAGCAGGCCTGGACAGCGCCATCGTTCACGCCGGCAAGATCATGCCGCTCAGCCGGATGGACGATGCGCAGCGAGAAGTGTGCCTCGACCTCGTGTGGGATCGCCGCGGCACCGAGGGCGGCGACAGAACCGACGAGGGCTACGACCCGCTCCAGGCATTGCTGGCCCTGTTTGAAGACGTCGAGTCGGTCAAGACCGTCACCGAGGACCGCACCGACTGGCCCGTCGAGAAGCGGCTGTCCCAGCGGATCATCGACGGCGACCGGACGGGGCTCACCGACGACCTCGACGAGGCTCTGGGCGACGGCATCGGTGCCCTCGACATCATCAACGACATCCTCCTCGCCGGCATGAAGGTTGTCGGCGAGCTGTTCGCCTCCGGCGAAATGCAGCTGCCCTTCGTGTTGCAGTCCGCGGAGACGATGAAGGCTGCGGTCGCTCATCTCGAGCCCCACATGGACCGTCTCGACGACGCCAGCGCAAAGGGCAAGATCGTCCTCGCAACGGTCAAGGGTGACGTGCACGACATCGGCAAGAACCTCGTCGACATAATCCTCACCAACAACGGCTACGAGACCCACAACCTCGGAATCAAGATCTCGATCAACGAGATGATCGACAAGGCACTCGAGGTCGACGCGGACGCGATCGGCATGAGTGGCCTCCTGGTGAAGAGCACGCTCATCATGAAGGACAACCTCGAGGAGCTCAACGACCGCAGCCTCGAACGCATCCCGATCCTACTCGGCGGTGCCGCGCTCACCCGCAGCTACGTCGAACGAGACCTGCGCGAGGTCTACAACGGTCGGCTCTTCTACGGCAAGGATGCCTTCGAGGGACTACATGTGATGGAGCGACTCGGCGAGATCCGCCGGGGCGACGACGACCCCGACTACGGAACCGTGCCCACCGGTCGGGACCTCGGAGAACGCCGTGCGCGCCACGAGCCCGACGGGCCCCTCCCCGCCCGGTCACCCCAGGTCGTCCCCGACAACCCCGTTTTCACCCCGCCGTTCATCGGCTCGGAGATCGTCAAGGGAATCGCCATCGACGAGATCGCGGGCTTCATCAACGAGACGGCCATCTTCCGCAACCAGTGGCAGTTCAGGCCCGAAGCCGGTGAATCAGACGACGAGTTCAAGGAACGACTGCGCCCCATGTTGCGCGAGCAGCTCGCGGCAGCGAAGGCCGACGACTTGCTGGTACCCCAGGTCGTGTACGGCTACTACCCGGCCAATGCCGATGGCGACGACCTCGTCATCTGGTCGGACGACGAGCGCTCCGATGAACTCGCGCGCTTCTCCTACCCACGTCAGTCTTCCGAGCCGCACCTCTGCATCGCCGACTTCTTCCGGCCGATCGACAGCGACGAGATCGACTACGCAGCGTTCCACATCGTGACGATGGGAGCTCGTGTCTCGGAGGAAACGGCGAAGCTCTTTGCCGACGACAAATACCAGGATTACCTCTTCCTCCACGGGATCGGCGTCGAGATGGCCGAGGCACTTGCTGAGTTCTGGCACAAGCGAATCCGTAGCGAATGGGGGTTCGTCGAGGAAGACGGACCCAGCCTGGCCGGACTGTTCCGACAGAAATACCGTGGCGGTCGCTACTCGTGGGGCTATCCCGCGTGCCCCGACCTCGCCGACAACGTCACCGTCGCGCGATTGCTCGACGCTGACAGGCTCGGCATCGAGTGCAACGAGAACACCGGGTTTCAGTATCAACCCGAACAAACCACCTCGGCGCTGATCTGCCACCACCCCCAGGCGAAATACTTCGTCGCGCGATAGCCTTCGTAGGCGGGGTGTCAGGCACCGAGCTCAAAACGCGCTTAGACCAAGTTCACCTTGAGCTCGGTGCCTGACACCGAAGCATTGACGCTTTCAGCCGCGACCGGCGGGCAGTTCCTGTTCCAACGTCGCGGTCTCGGCGAAGAGATCGCCGCGTCGTTCTACGCGGTCGAGGACCTCATCGGCGGTGAACTCGAGCGGTTCTGCGTCGGCGCCGTCGGAGACCTCGTCCCAGTCGATCGGAGTCGACACCGTCGGGTGATCCTTGGCTCGAAGACTGTAGGGCGCGATGGTCGTCTTGTGTCGGCTGTTCTGGCTCCAGTCGATGAAGACCTTGCCCGGTCGCACGGACTTCTTCATGACGCTCGTGACCCTCGCCGGCTCACGCTTCTCGAGCAGCTGCGCCAACGCGTGCGCGAACGAGGACGCGTGCTCGTGGGAATGCGGCGTGTTCAAGGGAATGTAGAGCTGCATGCCCTTCGACCCGCTCGTCTTCGCGAAAGCTCGCAGCTCGACCGTGTCGAGGACCTCGCGGATCATCATCGCCACCTGTGCGCATTCGACGATCGTCGCTGGGCTACCCGGGTCCAGATCGAAGACGACCATCGTGGGCGATCCGATGTCCTCGCAGCGTGCCATGGGCGCATGGATCTCCAGCGCTGCGAGATTGGCCGTCCAGACGAGAGCTGCGGGTTCGTCGAGCGAGCAATAGTGGATAGCTCCCCCACGATCGCCGGGGCCGGCGCACGTGGCGACCCACTCGGGCCGGTGACCTGGGCAGCGCTTCTCGAAGAAGCTCTTGCCGGTCACCCCGTCGGGCCAGCGTCGCAGCGTCACACCACGGTGCGCCACGTGTGTGAGCATGACCGGCGCGATCGAGCTGTAGTAGCGGATGACATCGGCTTTGGTGAACCCGACCAGCGGGTACATGACCTTGTCGAGGTTCGTGAGCTTGAGGCGGCGGCCTTCGTGATCGACGAAGGTCGGTTCAGGCACTCTTGCGCTTGGCGGTCTTCTTCGCCGCCTTCTTCTTGGTCGCCTTCTTCTTCGGGGTCGCCGGGTGACGCCCTCGGGCCTTCTTCGCCGCTTCGACCGAAGCCTCGAGCGCAGCCATGAGATCGACGACCGTGTCTTCGTCGGGAGCTTCCGCAGGCACGACGGCCTCCACGTCTCCCGACGCTTTGCGTTCGATGAGGTCCAGGACCGACTCGCGGTAGGTGTCATGGTGACGTTCGGCGTCGAAATCCTCGGTGAGCGACGCTATGAGCTGCTCGGCCATCTCGAGCTCCTTCTCGTCGAGCTCGATGTCGTCGAGGGAGTGGAACCCGTCGATTTCGCCCGGCGCGACGACCTCGTCGGCATAGACCATGGTCGACAGCATCAGCCGACCATCGGACGGTCGGACCGCGGCGAGGTACTGCTTGGTTCGCATGACGAATCGAGCGATGCCGACCTTGTTGGCACGCTCGAGCGCCTCGGTGAGCAACCGGTATGGCTTGGCGGTCGTTTGATCGGGGACCAGGTAGTAGGCCGAGTCGTAGAAGATCGGGTCGATATCGGCGAGGTCGACGAACTCGGCGATGTCGATCATTCGCGAGGCCTTCGGGTCGAGCTGGGCCATCTCGTCCTCGGTGATGGTGACGTAGTCGCCCGAGGCCAGCTCATAGCCCTTGACGATGCGCTCGTAGGGCACTTCTTGGCCCTCGGCATTCACTCTCTTCTGACGAACGCGGCTGCCGGTCTCGGCATCGATCTGGTTGAACCGCACGGTCTTGCGCGACACGGCGCTGTAGAGCTTGACGGGGATGTTGACCAGTCCGAAGCTGATCGATCCACTCCAAATCGCACGCGGCATGGCCACAGAGTGTAGTGCCAACCCCACCCGCAGTCCCGACCGGTGTCAGCTGGCACGGGCGGGAGATCAGGCGAGCACGGCGCGAGCGACCAGATCCATGCCAAACGCGGTCAGGATCGCGAGGTAGACGAGACCGGTTGCTGCCATCACCGCGGAGTACTCACGTTCGCGCAGAGCGGCTCGCGTCACGAACAAGAGCGCGATGGTGCCGACCGTGCACGCCAACCAGAACCAACCGAGCAGCCCGTTGTATCCATCGTCGATGCTCCCATTGAGCACCGACGCCATACCGGTCGGCCAGAGCATCACCGCCAGCTCGAACGGCCAGATCCACATCGTTGCGCGAACCAGCTCGAGGAGCGGTCCTCGGGCGAGACCCGGCTGCACCAGATACCAGTGTCCAAGCGACATCGCGTCGGTTATCGCACCCATGAACGCCGCACCGACAAGGACCCGGGCAACCGACAACACGGCGGGGTCGCCGGCATCGATGCCGGCTGCGACGAGACCGACGACACCGAGGCAAGGAGCGACCAGGTCGAGGCGCGGATCGAACTCGGGCGCATTCTCGTCGAAGCGCTGCTCATCGCGATCGATGCCGGTCATCTCCGCGACACGAGCCGATCGCCGTTCCTCGATTCGCCGCTGACCGGCAACTCCGGCTCGACGGCGAGCTATCGACTGGGTTTGTGCAACCGCGACCGCCACAACAGCAAGCATCGATGTGGCCTCTCGTGCCGGCACCCAGGTGACGAACGATGCAACGACTATCGAGCCGATCAGCATGGCACCGAAGAGACCGCGCTGAAGCCAGCCGTAGCCGAGTCCGACCTCGCGGCGACGGGTCGTCACCCAGGTGAAGAACAGCGCGCCATAGGCCCATTGGGCGAGCACGGTCGCTGCATCGAGGTTGATCAAGGCGACGCTCCGGACTCAGGCGTCGACGGAGGCGAGCGAATGGTCGACCACGTTGAGCGGTCGGGGTCCGGCGTCGGTCGCGACGACAATGTCCTCGAGTCTCGCCCCCCAGCGCCCCGGCACGTAGATGCCCGGTTCGATCGAGAACGCGTGCCCAACCTCGAGTGCATCGCGGTTTCCTTCGACGATGTATGGGTCCTCGTGCGCCTCGACACCGATGCCGTGCCCGGTTCGATGGATGAAATACTCCCCGTATCCGGCCTCCGCGATGATCGAGCGCCCGGCGCGGTCCACCGACTCGCACGTCGCTCCCACCTCCGCTGCAGCGACACCTGCGGCCTGGGCCCGCGCCAGCACTCCGTACAGGTCGGCGAACTCCTCTGGCACCTCGCCGGTGTAGACGCATCGAGTGATATCGGAGCAATAGCCGACGCCGTTTCCGTCGACCATCGTGCCGCCGAAGTCGCACAGGACGACCTCGTCGCGCTCGATGACACGATCACCGGCATCGTGGTGTGGGCTCGAAGCGTTGGGTCCCGACGCCACAATGATGAAGTTGACGCGCTGGTGGCCCTCCTCGCGTATCTGGCGTGCGAGGTCGGAGGCGACCTCGCGTTCGCGCCGTCCGACCAATCGGATCTCGCCGGCTTGAAGCCGCGCCGCGATGCGGTCGACGGCCGCTGAGGCCCTGGCCAACGCCTCGATCTCCGTCGGGTCTTTTCGGGCCCGGAGTGGACCGACTATCTCGCTCGCCGTCTGGTAGTTGGTGCTCGGGGTGAGCCGTTGGAGCGCCAGCACGAACTGCGCCCACGTCTGGTTCGAGATGGCGACCGACTCGCTGTCACCGATGATGGCGGCGACGATGTCGCAAGGGTCCTCGGTCTCACCCCACGGGCGGATCGTGAACACCTCCGGTCGGTCGACAACGCGTGCGGCCTCGAGTCCGGGGACAACGAGTTGGGCCTGCCCATCGTGCGGAATCACCAGCATCGTGAGACGTTCGAGCGGAGTCGCCTCGTAGCCACAAAGCCACGGCAGGTCGGCTCCGACCGACAACAGGAGCGCGTCGACCCCGTTGGTCTCCATCGCCGCGCGGGTGCGGTCCAGGCGATCGGCGAAGACGTCGCTCATCGAAATCAGTGGGCCAGTGCCTCGGCGACGAGCGCCTCGCTGGCGCTCCAGAGCCCTTCGGCCACGGCGTCATCGGTGGCGGTAGCAGCGGGCTCTACCTGCTTGGTGTCGAAGAAGTAGCGTCCGGTCAACCCCGCGACCTCGTCTGAGGCGGCGGCGTAGACCGACCCCGTCGCACCCTTCTCTGGCGACCGGAAGAAGGGCGACGCGAGTCTCATGGCGATCTCGCCGATCCGGCCGCCGTCACCGTCGCGAGCCAAGCGCGTGCGTACACCTCCGGGGTGAACCGAGTTGACCGTCACCTCCGATGGATCGAGCCGCTGTGACAGAGTGCGGGCGAACAACAGATTCGCCAGCTTCGATCGCCCGTAGGTCTTCATGGCCCCGAAATCCCGCTCGCTCTGGAGGTCGTCGAGAACGAGACCACCTTTCGCGAAGCGGTGTGCGTGAGATGCCACGACGACGACTCGTGCGGGCGCCGCTGCAGCGACGAGGTCGAGCAGCTGATTGGTGAGATGGAAGTGCCCCAAATGGTTGACTGCGAACATGGTTTCGAAACCATGCCCGGTGAGCGTGCGCTTGTTCGTGACGACGCCCGCATTGTTGATGAGCACATCTATCGGATCGCCGGATTCGTGCAGGCGTGTCGAGAGAGCATTGACGCTGGGCAACGACGCCAGGTCGAGGTCCGCGACCGCGACGTCGTCACGCCCACTCGCCTCGGAAATCTTGGCCGCCGCCGTGGCGCCACGGTGCGGATCTCGGCAGGCGATCGTCACGGTCGCTCCTCGCGACGCCAGTGCGGTGGCGGTCGCGAGGCCAATGCCCGCGTTGCCTCCGGTGATCAGAATGCGTTTGCCCTCCAGATCTGCCGTCGCCACCGAATCTCCTCACCGTCGGCCTTGAACGCAAAGGTATCCGGTGAGCCCGCGAATACAGCTGGTCAGCCAGCTGACTCGACGAGGTCGCAGAGCGACGATGCGGCGATGAGTTGTTCGGGCGTGCGGCAACCGGCGTCGAGGAGGGCGGGGCTGGCGACGACGACCGCCAAGCACTGAGCCCTCGACAGAGCCACGTTTAGCCGGTTGCGATGGAACAGAAACCCAGGACCCCGCGGCGCATCGTCGGCGGTCGAGGCAGCCATGGAGTAGATGACCGCTGGCGCTTCGCGGCCCTGGAATCGGTCGACGGTTCCGACAGCGACGCCCTCTGTAAGAACGTTCTCCAGCTCACGTATCTGCGCGTTGAACGGTGTGATGACGAGGATGTCGTCGGTTCCGATCGGCGCGGAGCTCGGCCCGTCGACGAAGCGGCGACCCAACAGGTCTTCGACGAGCTCAGCGACAACGCTGGCTTCCTCGGGGCTCGCGCTGGCGTTTCCGCTGTGTTCGACCGGCATCCATCGCAGTCCCGCCTCGATTCCCTCGATCGACCTGGCGTCGGTGATTTGGTCGCTGGTGAGACCACCGCGGTAGCTGAGTCTCGAGACGAAGCTGCAGATGCTCGAGTGCATGCGGAACGTCGTGTCCAAGAAGACCCCGCGCTCGGGCGGCAGGGTCGCATCGTCGCCTTGGAAATGGCCGAGCGCCGACGCGCTCGAGCCTGGGGGGTGCACAGCCTGCATGGGCTGGTCGAGCTGAGCCGGGTCGCCGATCAACACGAGACTCGTCGCAGCCGGCGAGACCGCGACTGCGTTGGCCAAGCTGAACTGTCCGGCCTCCTCGATGACGAGAACGTCGACCGAATCGCGCATGTCGTCTCGACAGAACAGCCAGGCCGTGCCGCCGATTACGCTGCCCTCGCCGCCGGTCCAGCGCTCGGCGGCTTCCTTCGAACCGGAGATGTGGGTTCCGAGATCGAAGCCGTCGCCCCCGACCTTGACGACTTCAGTCGGGTTCAGAGTCCCCGACGCCCCACACACCGCTTCGAGAAGATTCAACACGACGGCGTGACTGTTGGCGGTCACGCCCACTCGCTTGCCGTCGGAGACGAGATCGACGATGAGACGTGCCACACCACGGGTCTTACCGGTCCCTGGCGGCCCCTGAACAGCGAGCGTGCCGGCGTCGAGCCCGCGACCGAGCCGCACCAGTCTCTCGCCGCTCGACTCGTTGGCGACAACGAGGTCGACGCCGACTAGAAGCGATGGCGGCCGGCGCTCGATGAGAGCGTCGATGGCCCGCCGATCGGTCTCCTCGCGCGCGACCGCCGCGACGGCCTCTTCCAAACCGTCGATCCCGGGCGGCCCCGCCGGCACGAGCGCCTCGGGGTGACCGGCTTCCACCGAGGCCCGGCCGCGCTTGATGTCGACGGCACCAGCTCTTGGGTCGATGGCAACGATCGTGCCCGCGCTGCGAGACTCGTCTCCACCCAAGGGTTGCAGGGCTTCTTGACCGACCCGCAGCTTGTAGGGCTGATCGGGATCGAACCGGTAGCGCCAGACGCTCGACTTCGCGATCGTGCCGACCTCACCGATGGGAGCCAGACCTGCGATCGATTCGGTGTTCTCGTGCAGCTGCTCCATCGTCATGGCCAGACGATCGAAGTGCTGCCACCACGCCGCCCTGTGCTCGCGCCGATGGAACCCCACGAGACCGGCCATGAGCCTCTCGGACTCGGACAGGGAATCGGGACAGTCGCCCACCAGCTCCCGATAGAGCGACTCGACGGCTTCGGCCGCCTTGGAGCTGCTGGCCCGGTCCTCGGCGTCGAACGTCGCCGCACTCGGCCTCGGAATCTCGCCATGGGTCTCGATCGCGCTGCGTCGGTGCTCCTCGAGCCAATCGCGCAGCTGGCGCGTCGAGACGCAGTCGTCGGTGTTGTACGCCTCGATGTCGTCGAGAATGGCCTGGTCTCCCTCGGCCATCCAGCGGTGATATTCGACCACGCTCTCCAGACCCGAAACGACGCCCGTTCCACGAGCTGGGCGATAGAAGTTCTCGAGTTCCTTGATCGAATAGCCCGGCCGCGAAGTAGCAACGGCACCTCTCACCACTGCGTAGAGGTCGACGAAGCGACGCTCGCGCAGCAGCCGATCGAGCTCTGCCTCTCGCGACGTGTGAAGCGCTGACAGCCGTTTCAGAACCGCGATCTCGTAGTTGGCGTAGTGGTAGATGTGCGCTTCGGGATGTGCGTCGCAATGGGCACCGAAATAGTCGACTACCGCTTCGAAAGCCGCGCGCTCGTCGGCATGGTCGTGACCCCACCATGATCGATAGCGGTCGTCGGTGTCGGTCACGCCCCACAGGTACTCGAGCCCCCTGGGCTGGTGATGCGGATCGCCTTCGAGATCGAAGAAGAGATCGGTCTCGTCGGGCTCGGGCAACAACGCGAACCCACCGCCGACGTTGTCGGCCGGGTCGAGGATCTCCACCACGTCCGGCCCAGAGCGCGCTTCGACCTGAAGTCGGGCCTGACGTCTGGCAGAATCGAAGGCAGCCTCGCCCATGCGCGGGGGCCGATCGTCCTCGGAGGCCGTGGCGAGCTCGGCTGCGGTGACGATGCCGACCTCGCGGAGTCGGTCCGCCTGAGGTCTGCCGAGGCGTGCCACCAGGCGAAGGTCGTCACGCTCGACCCACTCCTGTTCGCAATGCTCGTACCAAGCGCAGTGCTGACAGTGGCCACAGCGTTCGGCACGCGTAGGGGCACCCGCTTCGACGTGGTCGACCAGGCGTCGGCGGGCGCGGCGAACGTACGGCGCCACTTCGCTCGTGGCGAACGATTCGATATATCCGTCGCCGAGCACGATGTGCACGTGTTCGGGCGCACGACCCTGAATCTCGGCTATCTGAAGCGCGTACACGGCGAGTTGCACGACCGCTCCCACCTTGCTTCGCCGTGCCAGCTTCGTGTCGTAGGGTTCGTAGCTCCACTCGCCAAGGTCGCTAGGCGTCTCGACGCGGCAAAGGAAGTCGGCGTGCCCACGCCAGCGCCCTGTGAGCATGGCTGCCTGAAACACGACCTCGGTGCCGCACCGCATCGCACCGACCGTCGCCTCGACGGCAGCGTGCAGATCCGAGTCGTCGATCTCGACGACTTCGGCGCCGCCACTTCGAAGTGATTCGAGATACGCGGCTTCGTGGTCGAGTCCGAGCTTCTGCAGCAAGGCCAACCCCGGGTCGGCGTCGGCGGCCGGACGCAAGGTGGCCCCCTCGACTGTGACCGCGCGGTAGTCGAGCATTGCGAGGTGTTCGCACTCGAGGAATCCGACGAGGTCGGTCGGGCTGAAGACCACCTGGCCGTCGATCACCTGCACGCCGGCCATCATGCCACTGTGATGTGACACACCGCGGATGTGCCAAGAGCAGTGCCTGGCACCGCGTTGCGGTGCCAGGCACTGAATGATCGACCTAGGTCAGCGTGTCGCCGAAAGCTGGACCGGTGTCGCTGCGGCAGCCTCTTTGGCGTGGTAGCTAGAACGCGTTAGCGGTCCCGACTCTACGTGGGCGATGCCCAGCTCGGTCTCACCGATGCGCGCGAGCGATTCGAACTCCTCGGGTGTCCACCATCGATCGACCGGGATGTGGCGACGACTCGGTCGCAGGTACTGGCCGATGGTGACGATGTCGGTGCCGACGGCCGCGAGGTCGGCCATGGCTCCGATCACCTCGTCGAATGTCTCACCCATGCCGACGATCAACGAGGACTTGGTTACCAGATCGGCCTCCTTGGCCCGGGCGAGCACGGCAAGGCTGCGCGCATAGCCGGCCGACGGACGCACCGCCCGCTGGAGGCGGGCAACCGTCTCGAGGTTGTGGTTCAACACGTCGGACCGCGCGGCGAACACCGTGTCGAGCGAGGAAGCCTCGCCCCTGCAGTCGGAAATGAGCACCTCTACGAGCGTGTCCGGTCTGCGCGTCCGGATTGCTTCGATCGTGCGGGCGAACGCCTCGGCGCCTCCATCGGGAAGGTCGTCGCGCGCGACCGTCGTCACGACGACATAGTCGAGGTCCATCGACACAACCGCATCTGCGATCCGGGAAGGCTCGTCCGGATCGAGCGCCTCGGGTCGGCGTGTGTCGACCTGGCAGAACCCGCAGGCGCGGGTGCAGCGCGACCCATTGATCATGAATGTGGCGGTTCCGTCGTTCCAGCACTCGTAGATGTTGGGGCACCCGGCTTCTTCACAGACGGTGTGCAGTTCGCTGTGGCGGGTGACACTCTTCAGTCGCAGGTAGTCGGGCCCGATATCGAGCTTCACCCTCATCCACGATGGCTTGCGCTCGGAGATCGACACGCCGACGCCCACGCCAGCTTCGTCGAGGCGCGCCAGCAGCCGCGCAGAGATCGCCTCGCCCGCAGCCGGGTCGTGCTCTGCGGTGAACACGGCGAGGGGGCTGGTCGTACCGCGACGAGTGACGTCGGCACGGTCAATCGTCGACGTCTCGCTCAACGCCGACGCTCGCGCTGCGACGGCGTCGACGACCGTCGCCATTTCGACGTCGACTCCTTCGGCGGCCAGGGAGGTGACCCCCTTGTCGGCGATTCCGCACGGAATGATGAGCTCGAAATGCGACATGTCGGGTTCGACGTTGAGGGCGAACCCGTGCATAGTGCGGCCTCGACTGATGCGCGTCCCGATGGCTGCAATCTTGCGTGGCGCCGCAGAGTCCGGAGCAACCCACACTCCCGGGCAGCGCGGTATTCGTCCGACGTCTCCCATCCCCAGATCGCCGAGCGCGTCGATGAGGACCTGCTCGACGAGTTCCACGTACGCCGCCGTGTCGGCCATCCCGCCGCCGCGTCGTCCTGGAGCCCACACGATCGGGTAACCGACGAGCTGACCCGGACCGTGGTATGTCACGTCGCCGCCGCGGTCGACGTCTATCACTTCCGCGTTGATCGAATCGGGATCGCCGACGATGTGTGCTCGGTTCCCGCTTCGACCGAGCGTGAAGGTCGGGGGGTGCTCGAGCAACAGCAGGTAGTCGTCGGTGCCACGACCGAACAGAGCGCGCTGCAGCGAGTAGGCCTCGGCATACGGCACGGTTCCCAGCCAGCGGATCCTGAGCGCACTTGGCGCCGCCCGTGTCGGTCGCATCGCAACGGTGTCAGGCACCGAGCTCCAAGTGGACAAGTTCAAATCGCATTCTGAGCTCGGTGCCTGACACCCCTTGTCCGCTCGGCCCCCTGACACCGGCGACAGTCCGTTCATGTCAGAGCTCGGCTTCCCATTCGTGGGTCTCGATGATCTCGCGAAGACGGTTGAGGAACGCAGCCGCGTAGGCCCCGTCGAACGCGCGATGGTCCCAGGCGAGGGCCAGGACACCGACCGAATGGATGGCGATCGACTCCGCTCCGGTGTCGTCGACGACGACCACCGGCTTGCGACTGATGCCATCGGTCGAGAGGATCGCCACCTGAGGCTGGTTGATGACCGGGAACTGCATCATCGTGCCGAACGAACCGGCGTTGGTGATGGTGAACGTGCCGTCGGAGAGTTCGTCGGGCGAAAGCTGTTTCGCGTGGGCCCGGTCGGCAAGGTCGCGGACCTCGCGTGCGATCGCTCGGAGGCGCTTCGCGTCGGCGTTCTTCACAACCGGGGCGAGCAACCCCTGGAAATCGAGATCGACAGCGATCGCGAGGTTGATGTCGGCATGCACCTCGAGCGCATCGCCGTCAACACTCGCGTTGAGGTGCGGGTATTCCTCGAGAGCGTCGACAAGAGCGCGAGCGATGAACGGCAGATACGTGAGGCTGAATCCCTCTTCGGCCTTGAAAGCAACCTTGTGCGCAGCGCGGACGCGATCGACTCGTTCATAGTCGACCTCGACCGCGGTGAGCACGTGAGGCGAAGTCTGTTTCGATCCGACCATGTGCTCGCCGGTCAACCGGCGGATGTTGCTGAACGACACTCGCTCACCGCGTGCCTGTGGGGGGCGGGCGCTCGAACGCGGAGCCACAGGCGCTGGCGCAGGTCCAGCCACTGGGGCAGGTGCACCAGATGATCCGCGTGCCTGAATCGCCGCCTCGACGTCACTGCGGGTGATACGACCGCCGTCGCCGCTACCGGCGATAGCGCCCGCGTCGAGTCCGTTCTCCGCGATGAGCCGGCGGACGACCGGCGACAGCACCAGACCGTCGCCGGTGGGTTGTGCCGCCGGCGGGGCTGCCGGCGGCGCCGGCTCTGCGGGAGCACTGGCGGGCGGTTCGGGTTGCGTGGCGGGCTCGGATCCCGGTTCGGGTTCGACAGGCGCAGCAGCAGCTGGGGCCGCCGCCTCACCGGCAGAACCATCGCCGTCACCTACTCGTGCCAACACGGCTCCCACGTCGACCGTGTCGCCCTCCGCGACGAGGATCTCGGTGACGACTCCAGCGACCGGAGACGGCACTTCACTGTCGACCTTGTCGGTCGACACCTCGAACAGAACCTCGTCCTCGGCCACCGCGTCGCCGACCTGTTTGAACCAGCGCGTGATCGTGCCCTCGGTGACGGTTTCGCCGAGCTGGGGAAGCGTGATGTCTGCCATTGGGCCCTCTCTTGCCTACGTGGTTCGTTCAGCCGTGCAACGAGCGGCCCGTCATCGCGAGGACGGTCTCGCCGAACAGCTCGCTCAGCGTCGGGTGCGGCTGTATGAATGCGGCGGTTTCATCGACCGTCGCCTCCCAGTTCACCGCCAGATACCCCTGGCCGAGCTGTTCTGTCACCCACGGTCCAACCATGTGGACGCCCAAAATCGTCCCGGCTGTTCCGTCGGGACGGCGCTCGGCGATGACCTTGACCAGACCTTCGGGCTGGCCGAGGATCATCGCCCGGCTGTTGCCGGCGAACCGGTGCTTCGACACCTCTACCTCGTATCCCGCTTCGAGGGCGCTCTGCTCGGTGTGCCCGACGAAGGCGACCTCGGGATGGCAATAGATACACCACGGCACCTTGCCGTGGTCGATCGGGGGTGGGCTCTCACCGAGGATGTCCTTGATGACCATGATCGCTTCCGCGAACGCGACGTGGGCGAGCTGCGGCGTGGCGACGAGGTCGCCGATGGCCCATATGCCGTCGACGTTTGTGCGACACCACTGATCGACCTCGACGAAGCCTCGTTCGTCGACCGCTACGCCAACCGCATCGAGACCGAGCAGGTCGGGGAAGGGGCGACGTCCGACGGACACGACGACTACATCGACATCGAGCTGTTGATCTTCCAGCTCGACGACGGTTCCCGATCGGTCCTCACGCGGCGTGTTGCCGGACACCTTTGCGTCGGTCAGGACCTTGATCCCACGCTTTGCGAACGATCGCTCGACGACCTTGGCGGCGTCGGCGTCGACTCCGGGAAGGATCTTCGGCAGCGCTTCGACGATCGTCACGTCGGTGCCGAGGTCGCCGAGCACCGAAGCGAACTCGCAACCGATAGCCCCGCCGCCGACCACGACCGCGGAGCTCGGCACGCGGTCGATCGACAGGAACTCGTCGGAGGTCATGATGATCTCGCCGTCGATGTCGAGTCCGGGGATGGTCCGCGGCTTCGATCCCGAAGCGAGGATGACGGCGTCGCCGGTCAGGGTCTCGTCGCCGGACTCGCCGCCCGACACAGACACGACGCCGGCTTGGTCGAGCTTGCCGACGCCGTCGTAGACGGTGACATTGCGGCCCTTCAACAACCCGGCGACACCCTGGTGCAGCTGGTCGATGACCTTTTGCTTTCGCGATTGGTTCCGCGCCAGATCGATCGTCGGTGCGGCAACATCGATGCCGAACTCCTCGGCATGGCCGATCGACCGGAACGCGGCCGCCGACTCGAGCAATTCCTTCGCAGGGATACAGCCGACGTGCAGACAGGTGCCGCCCACCTTGTGCATCTCTACGAGGCCGACGTCGAGACCGGCAGCCGCGCCATAGAGGGCGGCCGCATAGCCGCCGGGACCACCCCCGACCACCACCAGATCATGTTGCGTTGCCGTCGGAACCACCTCCACGAATTGGCAACAGCCTATGGGCGTCAGGCGATGAGAACCTGCACGGTGAAGGCGACGAGGATCGCAGCTCCGCAGAGAAGCGCAGCGATGATCAGGGCTCGAGTGCTCACAATGCTCCGTATCGGTCGCCGGGGTTGCCGGCCCAGTATCATCGGAAGTCATGAAGTTCCCCAACGCGCGGGCAGCCGCAATCCTCCTGTTCGTATCTCTTGCGCTGGCGGCCTGTGGAGGGGACGACGACACCAGCGCCGCGTCGAGCCCTTCCGACGGCGGTGGCTCATCGGAAGAACTGCTCGACATCTCCGTACCGCTGGTCGGCGGCGGCGACTACCAGCTCGGTCAACACAAGAACTCCGACCTCGTGCTCTGGTTCTGGGCACCGTGGTGACCGACCTGTCGAGCAGAAGCCCCTGCGGTCGCAGCGGTGAGCAGCACGAGCGACGTCGAGATCATCGGCGTCGCCGGTCGCGACGATCCGGACGCCATGGCGGGTTTCGTTGCCGACTACGAACTCGACATCACCAACGTGAGCGACGAGTCGGGTGACATCTGGTCGCGCTTCGGCATCACGAGCCAGCCTTCCTGGGTGTTCTTCAACGACGACGGCACCTATGAAACGCTGTTCGGCGCGCTCGGAGCCGAGGGGCTCGAGAGTGCCATCGACGACCTCGTCGCCCGCTGAGCGACCATGAGTCGCGGGCTGACGAAATGACCGGTCACCGCACGAGCCCAACAGCCCTCGAGTCTCCTACGACGACGGTGCTCTCGTTCGAAGGTCGTGGAGCGATCACGGCTCTTGCCCGCGGCTTCGAGGCGTTCGACCCCGACGCAGCCTCGCGCGCCGCGGCCCTGCTGGTAGTCCTCGACACCACTGCCGAAGCGATGCACGTCGACGACAGGACCCGCGCCGACGCCGCTATCGCAACCCTCCTGCTCTCGATGAGCCCGCTGCTGACGAGATCACCGGCAGGCGAGCTCGAGCGCTCCGACGCTCTGCTCATGGCCCAGGTCGCCGACCGTCTGTCGGGCATCGGCGATGCAACAACCGTGCTTCGCGAGTGCTGCGAGCGCTGGGACGGCAACGGCGTCCCCTTCGCTCTCAAAGGCGAACAGATCTCGATAGCCGCGAGGCTGGTCGCAGCGACGCGCCTGACCGCCCACCTGCTCGACGATGCTCCGACCGCCGCAGCGGTCGTGCGCGACGCTTCGGGATCCGCGCTCGACCCGCAGGTAGCCGACGCCATGCTCGTCGGGTTCGGCGCACTCGCCGACCAGTACACGATGAACGCGGCGCTCGCCATCATCGATCGCCTCGTCCGATCCGAGCGCCGCACCGCGAGTCCGACCGAGGCACTCGAATCCATCGGAGCGGCCATCGAAGCCGCCGACCGGATGGACGAGGTTCTCGTGCTGATGGCCGAGCACGCTCGGCGTGCGCTCGATGCGTCGACGGTCTCGATTGCCCGCTACGACCGCGAGCGCCGCGTGATCGACGTGCTCGTCAACGTCGGCGACCTAGCGCCCGGCAGCGAGCGCTACCCGGCCGGGGAGACATACCGCCTCGACGACCATCCTTACCTGGCGTCGGGCATCGCCTCGCGAACCGTTCGTCGCGCGCTGTCGGTGAGCGACCACACCGACGCCGACGAGCTCGAGCGCCGAGGCATCTGCAGCGAAATCCTCGCTCCGATCGAAGTCGCCGGCGACCCCTGGGGACTGATGCTCGCAACGAATACCATCGGGCGCGACGAGCTCGCACCGGCCGACGTCGCAACCCTGCGCCTGGCTGCCGAACAGGTCGGAACCGGGGTCACTCAGGCAAGAAGGTTCGCCGAGCTCGAGGAGCTCGCGCTACGTGACCCGCTGACGGGCCTCGGCAACCGGAGGGTCCTCGAGGGCAGACTGCGCGAGATCTTCGACGGCAGCCCTCTCGATCGCCAGGATGTTGCCGTCATCATGTGCGACGTCGATGGCCTCAAGACCATAAACGACACGATGGGCCACGAGGTCGGCGACGTCGTGCTCGTCGAGGCAGCAGCGGCGCTGCGCGATGCCGTCGCTGACATCGACGGCACATCGGTTTGCCGCATCGGCGGTGACGAGTTCTGCGTCCTGGTCGAACACGGCGGTCTGCTGTCGGGACCTGCGATCGCTCGCCGAGCGGCGGAACTGTTCGAGCGTGCCGGCAACGATCGTTCGTTCAGTTGCGGCGTCGCCGTTGCCGGTGTCGAGATGGAGACGCCGAGCGACCTGTTGCGCGCAGCCGACGAGGCGCAATACCGCGAGAAGGCCCTGCGCCGAGGCGCCCGTGACGCCGAACGCGAGGCGCTGGACCACGCAGACACCGATCGCCGCTCCCGCCGCCGCCAACGCCGCTGACTCCCCACCAGCCCCACGACCACCTATCTGGCCTGGTCTTGCCCGGTGCGGCATGTGAAGCCGTCGGAACCTATCCGTCCGCGATGACGACCGGGATGTAGGACCGGAGCGCTTCGAGTACCTCACCGGGCGCACCAGGACAGCGCACCCCGGCCATGGCCTGTTCGAGACGAACCTCGATCAGCGCAGAGGACATCTCCACCGAGCGATGGGCGACATCGATGCTGCGCCACGGGTCGATGCCGTAGCCACAGGTCCCGACCGTCACGAGACCCGTAGCGGTCGCCTCCTCGAGCATGCGCCACGACATGGGGGCGCGATCGTGGTCAATCCAAGTGCCCGACTCCACCGCGCTCGTCGAGACGAATGCCGTCACCGGCACCTGGAACTCCACGATCAACGGGAGCGCGTCGCAGAGAAACGACACGTCGGCATTGTCGGCGATCAGAGTCGACCGTCCTATGCCGGTTTCGTGGCACGCGACGTCACCTAGCTCGACCAGCCGCCCGCTCTCGGCATGTTGTGCGAGCACGTCGATCAGCGGCTCGACCAGACCGAATGCTGCACACGGCTGAATGTCGACGACCTCGACCCCGGACAGGGAGCCGGCGGCGGTGGCTTCCGTTTGCATCGTCATGCGCCTTCTGTCGGCGCAATCAGCAGATCTTTAGCGGTTGGCCCCTCGCCGGTTCAGTCGCGGTCGCGTCGGAACCACCAGAGGCCGAGCTGTCCGACGACGGCCCCCGCCACGAATGCGATGAGCAACGCGAGCCACATGGGAGACTCGCGTTCGAACAACAGGAACTGGATCTCTAGTGAGCTCGTGTTCTGGAGCATGAATACGACGAACAAAGCGGCGACCACACCCATGACGATGAGGGTGATCGGCGGACCGTCGGCCTCTTCGATGCTTCGCTCACGGTCATCGGCCATGATGTGCCTCGCTATTCCTCCATGCCGGCGAGCAACTCTTCATCGCTCGGCGGCTCCACACCCGGCACATAGTAGGTGTAGAGCCCTTCGATGATGTCGATGATGCCGCTCGTGTCGTCACGCTCGAGGGTTACTGTCACGACGTTGGAGTTGATGTGCACCGATGAGATGCCGCCGCGCTCGAAGATGCGTCGCGCCAACACATCGACCGGTCGGTCGTCGACGACGTCGTCGATCGACTCGTAACGTTCGTGACCCATTCCCGAGAGCACTCGGTTGAGCTCGTAGCGGACCACGCCGAAACGTGACGATGGTTTCTCGACGACGGTGACCGGTTGTCCCATGGGCGATGATGCTATCGCCCGGTCTGCGTCAAGCCCGGATCGGCCGCGAGGTCCGAGCTACGTCGGCCACGAGATCATCCATGAATGCCCAGCTGCGACGGTGGATCGCACTCGGACCCCAGCGCTGGAGCGCGGCGCGGTGGCGAGGGCACGGGTAGCCCTTGTTCCGGTCGAAGTCGAACCCGGGATAGGAATCGGCCAGTTCGATCATGATGCGATCGCGCGCGACCTTCGCGACTATCGAAGCGGCAGCGATCGACAGCGACCGGGCATCGCCTTTGACCATCGTCACAGCGCGGCCATCGCCGATGAAATCCCACTTGCCGTCGACGAGAACGCGTGTCGGTTCGACGCCGAGCCCGGCAAGTGCCCGTTCGGCCGCGAGCCTCTGTGCCGCAGACATCCCGAGTCGATCGCACTCGACTTGGGTCGCGTGCCCGACCGACCAGCGCTCGGCCCAAGCCGTGATGCGATCGAACATGATCTCGCGCTCATCATGGGTGAGCATTTTGGAATCGCGTACTTTGTAAAGGCGTCGATCGCGCGGGACGATCACGGCTCCCAAGGTCAGGGGTCCAGCCCACGCTCCCCTGCCGACCTCGTCCATCCCGGCCACTACGTGCCCGTCGGCCCAGAGGCCGCGTTCGGTGTCGAGGCCTGGGCTCTTGCCGGTGAGGGCCCGCCGCATCGTGCCCGTACCCGAGGCGCGACGCGCGCCGGTCACGTGACCAGCGCCTCTCCTCGGTCGGCCTTGCCCTGCCACGCCGACGAAAGACAGGGCGCAGAGATTCGCAGTGAGTCGGTTTCACCGGCGGTACGCGTCAGCTCCCACAGCAATGCGGGGTGATCGCCGTGCCAGCGCAGCCCGTAGGCGAGCTTGCCGAAAGACAGTTGGACGCGCCATACCTCGACCGAGCGGTTCGCCCACGCCTTCGGGTACGGCGACAACACATCGACCCTGCCGTCGGGACGTTCGCGGGCCAGCATCCGCTCGATCATGACGCGAATCGCTGCTGCGGTCGCGGCATCGTCAGCGGTGCCCGCAGTGCGCGCGGTGCCGGGCCGGAATGCACCTGGCATGCGCACGCCGAGGCGTAGATTGCGGTCGAGTCGCTCGACGAGGTGATCGTCCCAGCCGCGAAGAGCAAGATCGGCGAGGTCGTCGTCTCTTCCGACATCGTCGGCCGCGCCCCGAACCCTCTCGACGATGGCCCGCACCGCCTCGCGCGGCTGACCCCGCGTCGAAGCGAGATGAGCCAGCCAAGCAACATCGTGAGGATCGATGGCGCTGCCGGTGCCGTCGAGCGTCGCCAGAGCTTGTGCACCCAGCTCGACTGCGGCATCGGCGGCCTCCGGTGCTTCTTCGTCGCGCGGGCTGGCAGCCCACAGGCCGACTGCGGCGAGCACGCTCCGGGCGCCCGCTATCGATCCGAGATCGCTCTGGCGCATTCCGTAGCCATTCTGCAGCGCATTGGTGAGATCGCCCGAAAGGGCACGCAGCAGCATCCCGGTCGATCCGTGCTCGGCGGCACCGAGTGCGGCGCGTACGCTCGCCGCCTCGTGCAGAGCTGCGATTCCATCCTCGTCGACATCGACCTGCGGTCCGCCCGCGGAGAGAAACCGCCTCCACCCTGCAGACACGGCTTCGCTGCCGTTCGACGGCGGCATGCTGGCCGCAGCACGATCGAGGATCCACCGCACCGCCAGACGATGCGACACGGGGCGGGCAACGAACCCCCACCCGGATCGACTGGGCCACCAGTGCGGCAACGACCACGGATAC
Source organism: Acidimicrobiales bacterium (assembly GCA_965216815.1). Lineage (GTDB taxonomy): Bacteria > Actinomycetota > Acidimicrobiia > Acidimicrobiales > SHLQ01 > JADFOM01. Next base: position 3,774,839 of record OZ244202.1, read on the forward strand.
CGATCCTGACCCTGTGGCTCGAGGCCGGCTGGGTCGATCGCCCCGCGTCCGGCAGCGCACACAGCGGCGTCTCGCTCGCAACGCAGGCGGGCGCTGTCGAGATGCACTGTGCCATCGACCGCAATCGCCGAAGCGTCACCTTCGAGCGCCCAACCGAACCCGATTGGTGCGTCGCCATCGTTGTGAACCTCGGCGACGACAACCGTGCCGCCCGCAAGGTATTCGGCGAAACAGCGGACTCGAATCGCACCTTGGAAGTACGAGGTCTCGACGATCGCGCCACCGTCGAGCAGGGTCTGGCCGTCGACCGCGTCGTCGATCGTCATCCAACCGTCGCCCTGATGGACGAGTGGCGACATCGACGTGCCGTCGGCGAGGTGCACCACCGAGCCATCGACATCGACGCGCGCGATCGGCCCCGCAGACACGGTCCCGACCAGAACGCCCGCTGGGGGCTCGGATGAGTCCTTCATGTCTGCTCGTGACCGGTCTTACGCCGAAGCAACCCGCGGTAGGCGTCCTGTGCAGAGCGCCCGTCTCGTACCACGCCGCTCATCTCTTCGGCGATCGGCGCCTCAACGCCGTGTTCTCGCGCCAGCTCGACGACGACCGGGGCACTCTTGACTCCCTCCGCGACCTGGTCCATCTCCTCGATGATCTGTTCGAGGGTGTCGCCGCGACCGAGCCGCTCGCCGACGTGGCGGTTGCGGCTCTGGGTGCTCACGCAGGTGGCGACGAGATCGCCCATGCCCGCGAGCCCCGCGAAGGTCTCGGGTCGGCCTCCCATGGCGACGCCGAGTCGTGTCAGCTCGGCGAGGCCTCGCGTGATCACAGCCGCCCTGGTGTTGTCGCCGGTTCCGAGCCCGACGGCCATTCCCGCGGCGACGGCGACGACGTTCTTGAGAGCGCCACCGAGCTCGCACCCGACGACATCGTCGTTGAGGTACACGCGAAACAGATCGGTTGCGAAGACGCTCTGAAGTCGCTCGGCGATGGAGGGGTCGGTCATGGCGATCACGGCAGCCGCGGCGTGGCCGGCGAGAATCTCCTTCGCCAGATTCGGCCCGGTCAGAACACCGACGGGATGACCCGGAATCTCCTCGGCGGCGACTTCGCTCATCCGTAACTTCGTGCCCGGTTCGAGCCCCTTCGTGAGGCTGACGATCGGAACCCAAGGCCGTATGTGCTCCGAAACGAGCTTTGCGGTCTCACGAAAGCCCTGTGACGGTACCCCCATCACTACGAGGTCGGCCTCGGAGACCAGTGCACCCAGGTCGTCGGTAGCGGTCAGGTCGGGGTGCAGGTCGTAGTCGGGCAGGTAGGTGTCGTTGACGTGGGTCTCGTTGATCTGTTTCGCCACCTCAGCGCGGCGCGCCCAGATCGTCGTGGGCTCGTTGTGCGCGGCCAGATGGGCAACCGTCGTGCCCCACGAACCCGCCCCGATCACTGCGACCCTCATCGTCATCTGTGGGACGTTAGCGGAAAAGAGCATCGGCGAAGCTCGCCGGGGCCAACCCGCTACCGTTGCGACGATGACCGCCGGGGTGATCATTCCAGTGAAGTCTTTCGGCGAGGCCAAGCGGCGCCTGGCGTCGGCCCTGTCGACCGACCAGCGTCGTCGCCTCGCCCGCAGCTGTGTCGAGAGAGTTGTCGCCGCAGCATCCCCGCTACCGGTCTGGTTGGTGACCGACGACGACGGGGTCGCCGACTGGGCGCCCAGCGTCGGCACCCAGGCGCTCCTCAGACCTGGCCGCGACCTGAACCAGTCGATCACCGACGCCGTCAGCCAGCTCAGCGAGCTGTCCACCCTGATCGTCAGCCACGGCGATCTGCCGCTCGCACGCGATCTCCCCCGACTTCTCGATGGCCACGACAAGGTGACGCTCGTCCCCGATCGCCATCGTGACGGCACAAACGTCGTGGTGGTCGCCACCGGTTCGGGCTTCCGGTTCTCGTACGGCCCCCGATCGTTTCATCGACACATCGTCGAGTCCCGTCGCATTGGGGCAGACGTTCGGGTGCTCACCTGCCCAGCGCTCGCATGGGACATCGACCACCCCGCCGACCTCGATCACCCCGAGGTCGCCGAACTCCTCGCCGAGCTCGAGCGGTGAGGCTCGACATGGCCACGCCGCGCACCGCTCTTGCCATCGCGGCGCATCCCGACGACGTGGAGTTCCAGTGCGGTGCGACATTGGCGAAATGGGCTTCAGAGGGTTGTGAGGTGCACCATCTGATCTGCACCGACGGCTCGAAGGGCACCTGGGATCCCGATCGAGACCAGGATGCGTTGATAGCGACTCGCATCGCCGAGCAGCGAGCGGCGGCGCGAGCTCTCGGCGCCACCGGCGAGGTGATCATGCTCGATCGTGTCGACGGCGAGCTCGACGCCGATGCGGACACAACCGACGAGATCGCCGGGCACATTCGACGGCTGAGGCCCGATGTCGTGCTCGGACACGACCCGTGGCGGAGATGGCGTCTGCACCCCGATCACCGAGCCGCGGGATGGCTCACCTGCAACGCGGTGGTCGCCGCGCGCGACCCGCACTTCATGACCCACCACGACCACCCACACCACAGACCAGACGCGTTGTTGTTGTTCGAGTGTGAGGAGCCCGACCACTACGAGTGCGTCGACGGTGCCATCGGGAACAAGGTGGACGCCCTGCTCGAGCACCGCTCGCAATTCGAGACGACGATGGACATTGACGACCCGAGCGACGAGGAGCAGGTACGTCGATTCGAAGACCGGATCAGGGCCGAGGCACGCTCGCACGGTCGCCGCGTAGGCCTGCGCTACGCCGAACCCTTCCGCCGACTCCCCGTTTGAGCGAAATTGAGAGTCTCAGCATCGCCAAGCGATGCTGAGACTCTCAATTTCGTTGAGGGCGAGCGAGGAGGTCCTCGATCAGCTCCGCGAGACGCACCGGCTGGTCGCCCTGGATGCTGTGGCCGGCGTCAGCGACGACGGTATGGCGAGTCTGCGGCTGCAGCTCGAGGAACTTGGCGATGTCCTCATCGGACACGACGCTCCACGCACCCCCCTGCCACAGATCGATGGCGGCCTGCACCTCCGCGACCTTGTCCCACAGGGGCGCGAAGTCGGGCATCTCTTTGCCCTCGGCCTTCCATCCTCGCATCGGGTCGTAGCGCCACGACCACCGGCCGTCCTCGAGCTCGCACGCGTTGTGCAGAATACCGCGACGCAACGACGACTCAGAACGAGTGGGGTTGTGCTCGATCGTGCGTTCGAGAATTTGTTCGAAGGACTCGAAGTACTCGGGTCCGTCGACGAACGAGACGATCGGTTCGGCCTTGGCGTGATCGGTGCCCGGGGTGACGTCGACGATGCCGAGACGGCGAACGAGATCGGGCCTGTCGGCGGCGAGGCAGACTGCGGTGAGTCCTCCCATCGACATGCCGATTACCGCCGAGGTGTTCGGGGCGATCTGATCTACCACCCGAGCGACTACACCGGCCATCACCTGAGGTACGTAGTCCTTGTCGGGGCGCCAGTCGGAATGGCCGTGGCCGGGCAGATCGATCGCCACCAACGGCCGATCGAGCGCGAGGGCGACCGTGTCCCACGTGTGCGCGTTCTGCGCGCCGCCGTGGAGAAGCACGAGCTCAGCGGGTTCGTCACCCCAAACCAGCGCCGAGACCCCGAGGCCGTCGACCGTCGTGTCGACTCGCGCGACGGTCGGGGGACCCGACCAGTCCAGACCCGCATCGGCTGCATTGTCGGCGAACATCGAGAATTCGTCGTAGGTCATGGTGCTCTCTCTATCATCCACGGGCCGCCGCTTCAGCTTGCGCTATTCGCCGGCGACGGAGTGCGCCCGGCCGCGACGACGCGCACTGGCACCCCGCACCTCCCAGCTGAACCGACGGTGGGCGAATGCCGCAGCAGCGACCCCCCAAACCGCCATGACGGCGAGCCGATCCCACTGCACCGCTCCGGCATCGGGATCGGGACTGAAACCTGCACCGAACGCCTGAATGAAATGGCGCATGGGGAACAGGTCGCCGACGAAGGTCAGCCAAGACGCGCTCTCGTCCTCGAGACTGACGAACACGCCCGAGATGGTCGCCAGCGGGAGGATCGTCGCGTTCGCGACAGCCGGTGCCGAAGCCGCGCTCGGCGCGAACACCGCCAACGCAACACCCAGCGCCGCGAAACATGTGACCCCAACGAGGAAGGTCAGCACGATCGCAGGAACCCTCGACCCGTCGACGCTCAGGTCGTAGAAGACGACGCCGACGCCGATCATGAGAACGGCAGAAGCGGTCGCTATCAGGATCGCCGAGCCGATCACCCCGCCGATGAGAGCGCCGGTTGGCAGCGGGGTGCCACGATGCCGCTTGAGAATGCCGTCGTCGCGCTGTGTCGACAGGAATATCCCGATGTTCGTGTAGGTCGCCGACGCCACGGCGAACACCGCGAGCGCGGGGGCATAGAACTGAGCCGCGCTCAAGACCCCATAGTCGGTCTCGAAGGTGTCGTCGCCGAGTACAGCCTCGAGCAAGACGAGCATGACGAGGGGCAACACGGTGGAGAAGAAGGCAGCGACCGGAGTCCGGCGGAACAGCTTGTTCTGGTACGAAACGTGCGCCGCGGTGAGTCGCCAGAAGCCGGGCCGATTCACTGCTTCTCGACCTCCTCGCCCGGCATCGACGAGCGACCGAGCAGATCGAGGTAAACGTCCTCCAGCGACGGCTTGGCGATCTCGAGAGAGTCGAGCTGGAACCCGTGTCCGATCGCCCAGTCGGCGAGCTCGTACAGATCGCGCGCGGGGTCGACGGTCTCGATTCGAACGATGCCGGCATCTGCTTCCATCCGGGCGCCGAACCGCTCTGACAGCGAATCGACGAGCCGGACATCGACGCTCAACGTCATTACCGGATTTCTCGGTGCTGTGCCGATGATCGCGTCGGGCGTGTCATCGACCACGATCCTTCCATCGGCCAGCACGATGATGCGGTCGGCGAGGTGGTCGGCTTCGTCCATGTAGTGCGTCGTCAGCACGATCGTCGTGCCGCTGTCGGTAAGTCGACGCAGGATCTCCCACGAGGCGCGACGAGCAGCCGGATCGAATCCGGTCGTCGGTTCGTCGAGGAACAAGAGCTCGGGGTTGCCGATCAACCCGAGACCGAGGTCGACTCGGCGCTGCTGGCCCCCCGAGAGGGTCCTCATCCTCTCGTCGGCCTTGTGGGCAATGTCGACCAACTCCATCACCTCCTCGACCGGCCTGGGATCGCTATAGCTCAGCGCATAGAGATCGAGGGTCTCGCGCACGGTGAGCTCCCGGTCGAAGCCAGAGCTCTGCAGCACTATCCCGATGCGATTGCGCAGTTCAGGACTCGCATCGGAGGGGTCCTCCCCGAGCACGCTGACACGCCCCGCGTCGCGGGTTCGGTAGCCCTCGAGGACCTCGATGGTCGTCGACTTGCCTGCACCGTTGGGGCCGAGGATCGCAACGACCTCGCCGGGCGCGATCGAGAAGTCGATGCCGTCGACCGCGAGGAGGTCGCCATAACGTTTCGTGAGACCCGCGACCTCAACCGCCGAGGCGAGGCGACTCACGTTCGCAACGTCATCTGAGCCCGGGGTTGAGCGTGTATGTGCCGACGACGGCCACGGAGTCGAGGACGTGGCCTTCCATCGCGGCACGGGCCTCGGCGAGGCCGAAGTCACCTTCGAGGTCAAGGGACTCGACGTCGAGCGCGACGACCTCGAACCGGTAGTGGTGCACGAGTTCGTCGTTGCTCGGTGGACATGGCCCGTCGTAGCCGCCGTAGGTGCCCTCCATATCGGCATCGCCGGCGAACCAGGACGTGTAGTCGTTGGCGCCCGCAACCCCGACCCCATCGGCGCCGGTCGGCTTTCCGTGCGCGGTGATGCCATCGCTCAGCGATCCCTCCGCGATCGCCGTGGTGGCGGCATCGACGTCGACTAGCACCCAGTGGGCGAACTCGGCGCGCGGCAGGTCGGCGGGCACGGTGACACCGGGCTTGTTGACGTTGGTCGGATCGGTCGGCGCATCGCCGTCGACGCAGAGCACGGCGAAGGACCGCGTGCCCTCGGGAGCGCCGTTCCAGGTCAATGCCGGATTTCGGTTGTCGCCCATTCCTTCAGCCGCGCAGAACGCAAACGTCTCGGGAATTGGGTCGCCGTCGCCGAACCCGTCGATCGTCAGGGTCATCGCCATTGGAGCCTCCAGTGAGCTCGCCGGCCGGACGGGGCTCCGCCCGGAGCGCATCGATGCGTCGCGCAGAATACTCTGAGGGCTCACCCATGTCTCACCCAGTCACGATGACCGTTGCCGAATTCGGGAGCCGCTTCGACGCGGACCTCGCCGTAGCCAAGCTGAAGAGCGCTGGCATAGCGGCGATGACCCGCAACGATCCGGCGGCCTCGATCGCACCCCACCTCGTCACCGACCGTGTGTTCTCCATTGTCGTGACGGCCGACACCGCCGAAGAAGCGCGACGAGTGCTCGATCAGCCCGACACGATCGGCAGGGCCGGGACTCCGACCGCGGACGAGCTCGACGCTCAATTCTACGTGCAGGGGTTTCGGTACAGGCCGCCCTGGATCCGGCGCACAACGTTGCTGTTGTTGATCGCGTTTGCCGGTCCGGTGGCGTTGACCGCAGCGATCCTTTTCTTCAGCTCACTCGCGCGGGCGATGCCGTGACCCTGCGGCAGCGGGTGTCGGCTTTGCTCAGAGCAGGATCGGCACTTCGAGACCGGCGGTGCGTACTTCTTCGCGCCACAAGATCGGTCGACCGACCGGATCGATGGTCTGTGACCCCAGCACCTTGACCATCGCTGCCTCGACGTCGGCCTGTCCGGGCTCGCGGGTGGTCGCGACGAGAATGAGCGATGCGACGATGCCGTTGGCGCCGAGCACATCCTCGACCGACAGGCCACCGTCGAGCGCTTCGTAAGCGCTGTCGCCGACCGCCCGAATCGCCCGGAGGCTGTCCTCGCGCGTCGCCTGATCGAGGGGGTTCTTGGTGTTGTAGCTCTCGAGCACCCATCGCGAGACGAGTTCGGCGTGCGTGCGTTCGATGTCGGCGGGTGACTCTTCAGCGACGTCGCGAAGCCGCTCGAGACCACCCGCTTCCACGACGCTCCACGGCCGGCGATCGTTGCCCGACCTCAGAACCGGAGCGGTGAGCACGTCGGGGCCGACGGCTCGGCCGGCAATCGTGGTGACCACGGTGAGGACCGCTGTTGCATCGGAGGGTGGATCGCAGCGGTCGAAGGCGACGTCGAGAGTGTGCAGCAGCCTGGTGAGGGACCGTCGCGACAGATCCTCATAGCTCTGCTCGACCGACTCCGACTCGAACGCGACGAGATCGATCACCTCGTTGTCCTGCTTGCGCCAAGCGACGAGCAGGACGACCACCAATGCGGCGATCGTCGAAGCAGCCAACACCACAAGGACCAGGTCCATGACTTCTCCCTCGGCGGCGGACGCCGGGTAGGTGCCCGATCGCCGCCTATCTCTCCGTGCACCATGGTCCCAATCGGCGCGACGCCTGCTCAAGGGGCGGCAGGGCCAACAACGTGGGCCATTCGGCCCTTTCGAGTCACGGTCGATCTAGGCCGGTCGAGGTCGTCAGCCCGGAAAATGGCCGATCATCGCATCCGGACCGATCGCCGGCTCGACGAACTCGCCGAAGTTCGGACCGCGTCGAAGGCCATGACCGCCATCGACGTTGATCGCCTGGCCGGTGATCCAGCGGGCTTCATCGCTGATGAGGAAGCTGACGAGGTTGGCGACATCGACGGGTTCGCCGACGCCACCCAGCGGCGTGTTCTCTATGTAGCTGCGGTACACGTCGGAGTCGCGCGGCACACCTTCCATGATCTCGGTGCTGATGAACCCTGGGCGTACCGCGTTGAAACGTAGATTCGACGGACCGAACTCGTCGGCTGCGTTTCGCATGATCGCCTCGATGCCTGCCTTGCCGGCGGTATATGCACCGAAATACGGGTGTGTCACGATGCCGGCGATCGACGACATCCCGACGAACGAGCCACCGCCGGCAGCGACCATGCGCGGCACGGAGTGTTTGACCGACAGCATCGTTCCGACCACGTTGAGGTCGAGCACCCGGCGGAACTCCTCGACCTCCTGGACCTGAAAGGGTCCCATACCTCCGCCGCCGCCGGCGTTGGCGACGAACCCGTGCAGATGTCCACCGGCGTCGGCAGCGGCCTCGCACACAGCTGCGACGTCGTTCTCGCTAGTGACGTCGGCAACCCGGTAGTCGATCGACCCTCCGAAAGCGGGGGTGACCTTTGCAGCGGAGGCCTCGAGGCTCGACTCGGTCCGGCCACAGATCGTCACCTTCGCGCCGAGCTCGGCCAACGACTTGGCACATGCGTGGCCGATTCCGGTTCCACCGCCGGTGACGACGACCGCCTTTCCGGTGAGAGCCTGACGTTCGGGGTTCGTTGCGCTCATGCCTTCTCCTCGGGATCGGTGTGGCTGGGTTCGAAGAGTGCCAGAAGACCGTCGAAGGAGGGAATTCTCGACAGCTGCCGGTTGGCGTAGACGATGCACGCGCTGATCGTCACGAACGCGCTCAGCCATCCTGCGAGGAGACGGACGATGAGGAAGCCGTTGAGGGATGCGTTGTTGTAGAGCCATACGTCCCACACCGATGACAACAGTTCGTAGGCCGCCGCTACCAGCGTCAGCTGACCCATCGTCTTGTGATAGATCGGGTGTGCACGCACGTCAGGTGGGAACGGGATCACGAAGTGGATGAACTCGCCGACGATCGGTCGTCCTGCGATGACCGACACGATGAGACCGACACCGATGAGAGCCTTCGTCGCGATTCCAATGCCGAAATAGACGGCCTCGGAATCGAATGCGATGCCGACGACGCCGCGGACGATCAGGTAGGTGGTGACGACCGGGAGGTACCAGCCGACCTGCAATCCGCGACTACGACGGCGCAGGGTGGCGATGAGCGACCAGGCCGTCGCGGCTGCTATCGCCCATGGGAGACCGAACGCGCTGTTGACGCCGATGAAGAGCAGAACCGACAGGCCGGCGTCGACGGCCCCGAATGTGTTGAGCGCTTCGAATCCAGCCTGATCGGAGTCGGGCCCGCCGGCCCGCCGTTCGCGATCGCCCGGCATCTGCATGTCGACAGTCTGGAGGCGTTTCAGGATTTCTGAACCCTGCGGTGTCATATACCGCACCGGACGGTTCAGAAATCTCCACCGTCCAGACTTTTCTGAACCCTTCCCGACGCCCAGGCGCGCTTTCGGGTTCAGAAATCCTGAAGACGGGCGCGTAGGGTGACCCGATGGGGACTTTTGCGATTACAGGATCCGCCTCGGGTATCGGGGCCGCGACCAGGTCAAGGCTCGAACAGGCCGGTCACACAGTTATCGGCGTAGACCTCGCCGGCCAGGAGATCGAGGCAGATCTCAGCAGCGAAGAGGGTCGGGTGCATGCCATCGGCGAGATCGAGGGAGCCTACGACGGCAGGCTCGACGGCCTGGTGCCAGCCGCCGGCGTCGGTCCGCCCGCCGATCCCTCCCTGACCGTTTCGGTCAACTACTTCGGCGCCGAGGCGCTCCTGACCGGCCTGCGCCCTGCGCTCGCCGCGTCCGGGGCCGCGCAGGTCGTCGCCCTCTGCTCGAACTCGATGTCGATCACCCCGAACGTCCCGGCCGAGATCATCGACGCCTGCGTCGACGGCGACGAGGCCCGAGCCAGAGACCTGGCATCGACCAGTGTGAGCGCTTACGCCTATGCGGCCAGCAAAATCGCTCTTGCGCGCTACGTGCGCCGCAACGCGGCCACCGATGCCTGGGCCGGTTCGGGCATCCGGCTGAACGCCGTCGCTCCCGGTGCCACGATGACGCCGCTCGCCCAGTCGGGCCTCGACAGTGACGAGGTTGGCGAGGCGATGCGCACATTGCCGATCCCGACCGGTGGCTATGCGCGGCCCGAACAGATCGCAGGGTGCATCGACTACCTGCTCACCGGCGAGGGTTCGGACTTCATGTGCGGATCGATCGTCTACATCGACGGGGGATCCGACACAGCCATCCGACCCGACGCTGTGCCCTCACTCTTCGAGCTCTGAGAAGGACAGCTACAGCGAGGCCGCGACCAGTTCGGCATGGCTGTCGTGGTCGCCGAACTGTGTGTCGTGCACCCAGGCACGCTTCAGGAACAGGTGAGCGTCGACTTCGGCTGTGTAGCCCATGCCGCCGTGGACCTGGATGCCGTCCTTGCCATTGGCCGAGGCCGCCTCGCCCGCAACGATTCGGGCCACTGCCGCGGCATGGGCCGCATCACCGATCTCGGGATCGTCGAGAGAGACGGCAGCGAAGTACACGGCCGCCCTCGCCACCTCGACCCGGCTCGCCATGTCGGCACACAAGTGCTTGACTGCCTGGAACTGGCCGATGACCTTGCCGAACTGCTCGCGTTCTTTGGCATAGGCCACCGCCAGCTCGGTCGCTCCGGCAGCAAGCCCGAGCTGGAGAGCGCCGGTTAGCACCGATCCGATCGTTCGCAGCCGCACCGCGGTCGCAGCGTCGGCGATCACCTCGCCGTCGTCGAGCACCTCGGTCGTCGCTACCGGGGTCAGCCAATCGAGTGGAATCGGCTTGTCGACCAGGTCGAGTGCCGAAAGATCGTGCACTCGCACACCGTCGTCGGCAAGGCTGACCAGACCGTCGAGAACGCTCGCATGCTCGACCACGACGGCACCGGAGGCATCTCCGGTGCGGTCGACCACGCCGACCATCGAAGCGCCACTCGCACAGCCATCGACCAGTTCGGCACACAGCGCGTTGGCGACGAGCGGGCCCGGCACGGCGAAGCGTCCGAGCTGCTCGAACACGACAGCGGCATCAGCCCAGCCGAGTCCGAGTCCGCCGGCTTCCTCGCTGACAGCCAGAGAGAACACACCCGTATCGGCCAGTTCCGACCAACGGTCGCGGTCGACGGCCCCCGGTACGTGCCGGAGCTCGCGCACGAACGCGAAGTCGAACCTTCCCCGCAGCAGCGACTCCACGCCCTCTGCGAGCGCCGCCTGATCCTCCGAGAGCTCGAAGTCCATCTCAGCGCTCCTTCGGCAGACCGAGGATGCGTTCCCCGACGATGTTCTTCTGGATCTGCGACGTTCCAGCCGCGATGCTCAGCGTCAGCGAGTAAAGCCGCGCCGCAACCGGGTCGTGGTGCCCGTCGGCCGAACCCATCCACAACGCCGAACGATCGAGCAGCCGGTAGCCGAGAGCGTCGGCCTCCTTGCGAACCGTCGCGTAGTAGAGCTTGAAGACCGACCCGCCTGGCCCCGGCACACCATCACGGGCGGCCTGGGAGACGTTGCGTTTCGTCAACGCCCACAGCGCCTCGTAGCCCGCTTGTAGCCGGCCGAACGAGCGGCGGATCTCATCGTCGTCCCACGCTGTAGCGCGGCCTCTCGGCGTCGAGCGGGCAAGCTCCGCGAGCTCCTTGAGCTGACGCATGCTCCCGAGCAGCTCGGAGATGAAAGCGGTGCCTCGCTCGAAACTGAACGTGACCATGGCCACCCGCCACCCGTCGTTCTCCTCGCCGACCCGATTTGAGACCGGGATGCGCACCTCGTCGAAGAAGACCTCGCTGAACTCCGATGGACCGAGCGCGGTCTCGATCTCGCGAATCTCCATGCCGGAAAGATCCATGGGGCAGATCAGCCACGTGATGCCACGGTGCTTGGGCGCGTCGGGGTCGGTGCGCACCAACAACTCGCAGAAGTCGGCTACCTGAGCATTGGAGGTCCAGATCTTCTGGCCGGTTACGACGTAGTGGTCACCGTCGCGCACCGCACGGCACTGGAGCGAGGCCAGGTCGGATCCTGCGTTGGGTTCGGAAAACCCCTGGCACCAGATCTGATCTCCCCGCAGGATCGCCGGGAGGTGCGCTGCCTGCTGCTCCGGGTTCGCCTCGGCGATGAGGGTCGGTCCGGCGTGAAGCAAACCGACGAAGTTCGTGCCGACATACGGCGCACCGCGCCGCTCGGTCTCCTCGAGGAAGATCAGGTGCTCGGTCGGGGTCGATCCCCTGCCCCCGAACTCCTTGGGCCAATTGATGCCGGCATAGCCCGCGTCATGGAGCTTGCGCTGCCAAGCCGTGTCGAACTCGCGTCTGGCCGAGAAGTCCATAGCCGGTGGTAGCTCGCCGACATCGGGGAGTACCTCGTCGAGCCATTCGCACAGCTCGTCCCGAAACTCTTGTTCTGACGGGGTGAGTCGCAGATCCACGGCCAGAGCGTACCGGGGTCAACACCGCTCGGCCGACCAGCGGTCAGGCGGCAACAGGCACGCCCACGGTCTCGAACCAGTCGAACAGCGCCGGTATGCCAACACCGCCGTTGAGCACACCGTCGACCCACATCTCGAGGTCGACCTCGGCGCCGCCGGGACCGACAAGTGCGGCGTCACCAGACCAACGCAGCTCCCATCGGTGATCCGCGTGATCGACGAGCGCCGACCCGATCGCCGCTTTGATGTGCGATCGAAGGGCCCGCTGATACACGGGCTGACGCTCCGGGGGAAGCAGTGTCTTCGCGAGCGGCATCAACCTGGAAGCGATGTCTTCGCGCGCGACACTGCTCGCCGTTCTCAACGAGTGCCGCAACGAACCCGCATCGTCGTCCATCGGACTCACATCCGAGCACGCGCGGCTGAACTGCACGGCTCGAACGACCTCGATGTCGGCCAGCCGAGATGCGTACTCGTCCCAACCGACCAATTCGAGCGAATCGACACCTGTCATGCGCTCGGCGACCTTCGCGCTCAACGCGACTTCGAGGCCGACCCTGTCGCTGAGAAGGTCCTCGGACGGCTCGGCGAACACGGCCTCGGTCTCGTCTGCCGGAAGCGACTCGAGCACACGCAAACGGTCAGCGATTCCGACCACGCCCTCGGTCATAGGCTCCATGTCGCGAAGCGCTAGATGGATCTCCTCGAAGAAGTCGGCTCGCGAGGGTTCGGCGCCGAAGTGGCGCAGGCCCTCGAACATGTTCTCCGCCGTGCAGCCGGTCGCCCACAGCGGCGTGAGGTACTCCCGAACGTAGAGGTCGTGTGCCGCACCGCCCATGTACAGCCTCGACAACCCCCCGATGATCGCTGCGCGCGAGGTGAGCTCCGCGGCCTTGCGATCGCCGTCGAGAACCTGCTGGTTGACCACCGCGTCGAGCGACTCGATGATCGGGTGGTAGTACCGAAGCCAGAGCGCACCGAGCCGGTTCCCCTCGAGCCGCAACGCGGTCTCGGCCAGCGCAACGCGACAGCGCACCAGGCGCCCTCCGGCGCCTGAGTGTTGTTCGAGTAGCGCCACTACAAGGGCTCGTAGCTCCTCGGTGTCGAGTGAACCGAACAACCCCGCCCCAATTTCGAGGCGAGATCCGCGGTTGACGAGACCCGAACAGACCGTCCTTGCTGCGAGCGCCGCTCGCACCCCATCGGTGAGGTAGATCTCCCGCGGCGCCTTCGATCCAGTCGCTTCGGCTGTGCCGTCGATCATTCGCCACAACAGCGCCTGGTCGTCGCGTGCCAATACCTCGCCGATGCCCGGATCGATCGGTCGATCGCGGCCGATCCACAGCGATCCACCGATCACCAGGGCGAGCGCGAGCAGCATGACAGCGACCGCCGTGTGGACGTGCCACAGGGGCCATACGATCGAGGCCAATCCAGCCGCCAGCACGAAGGGCGCGGCGATGCGCAGGCCGAGAGCCCGAATCGTCGAGCGAGACATCTGGTTCACGTCTTTACTATCGGTCTCTCGACACCGAACCGTGAGGAGTCGGCTCCGGCGATGAGAGCAGTCCCCTAGCTATGGACCGGGCAGCAACGCTGCGAGTCGGGTGATGAGCACGGCCAGCTCATCGGCACACCTGTCGAAGTCGGGTTGTTCACCGCCGGCCGGGTCGACGACCGTGTCGCCGGGGTCGGGCGTAGCCTCGGCGAGCCGAAGGCGATCGAGCGCATCGGGCAGCGTCAGCGCGTCGACCGGCCACTCCCGCACCAGCGCCGGAAGCAGCCCGATTCGTGGCAACGCCCCGGGGAAATGGTGGCCCATCCACTCGACGTGCTGGGGTTCCATCGCAACGATCAGATCGGCCTCGGCATGGTCGGCACCGAACTGGCGGCTGCGGTGTGACAGATCGACGAGGTCGTGGCGTTCGAGGGCGCGACGAGTCCGGACGCTCATCGGCTGGCCCTCGAGTACGAACGTGCCAGCGGAATCGACCTCGAGGTCGGGCCGCTCCCGGAGCAACATGAGACGAGCCATCACCGACCTCGCGGCATTTCCGGTACACAGCGCGACGATTCGGCTCACCGCGCCACCGAACCAGGCGGGACCTTGACGAAGAGCCCCGTGGCCTCTGCATGTCGGGTGTCGTCGACGTGCAGTTCGGCGCGCGCCTCGCAGCGACGACCGCGCACGAGCTCGACCCAAGCGGTGAACCGAAGCGGCGTATCGATCGGCGTCGGCTTGCGGTAACGAATGGTTAGACGACCCGTCACCCCGAAGAACCCATCGGCAAACCGCATTGTCCCCCCGAGCATCTCGTCGAACAACGCAGCGACGTATCCGCCGTGCACCGCACGAGGCGGACCCTCATAGCGACGGTCGAGCGTGACCTCGCCGACGAGCATCTCGCGGTCGTCGTCGAGGCGGTCGATCGAGAAGCGCATCGGTGGGGCCAGCGGGTTGTGCGACCCGGCGAACAACGAGTGATCGCGATGGTGCACGGCACGCAACCGAGCCGACAGCTCGGCATCGGCCAGGTCGTAGAAGCGCGGCCGGGGCGGTCCGTCGACAGAGTCGCGCACAGCGTCGACTTGGTCGGCGAGCGCGCAAAGCGTTTCGCGATCGATGTCGTGGCGGTCGAGTTTCGCCATGAGCGCGCGCAACGACTCGATCAACTCGGCCCTCGGATCCGACGTCATCGCCGGGCCGTCGCGGTCAGCTCGACGAACCGATCGAAGGCGATGTTGCCGCCCGACAACACGACGCCGACCACCGCATCGGGTTCGGACTCGACGCTTCGCGACAGCACCGCCGCCAGGGCCGTCGCTCCTGATGGTTCGAGGACAATCTTGAGGTATTCGAAAGCGAACACCATCGCCTCCACGATCTCCTCATCGCTGACGGTGACGAACAGGTCGACGTTGCGGCGATTGATCGGCCAGGTGAGAACCCCGGGCGCCTCCACCTGCTGGCCGTCGGCGATCGTGCGCGGAACCGGGATGGCGACGCGGCGGCCCGATGAATGCGATCGCACGTGATCGTCGCCGGCCTCGGGTTCCACACCGACGACGCGAACCGACGGGTCGTCGGCCCGAGCGACCGTAGAACATCCTGCGATCAGACCTCCGCCTCCGACAGGGACGACGAGCACATCGATGTGGTCGACGTCGTCGATCAGTTCGAGCGCGACCGTTCCTTGGCCCGCAATCACATCTGGGTGATCGAAAGGAGGTATCTCGACCCACCCGCGCTCGCCGGCCACCCGACGTGCGATGGCTGCTCGGTCCTCGGAATAGCGGTCGTAGCCGATGATCTCGGCTCCATCGGCCTCGGTCGCAGCCACCTTCGAGCCGGGGGCATCGTGTGGCATGACGATACAGGCCCGCGTGTTGCAGAGACGTGCTGCCCGCGCGACGGCCTGGGCGTGGTTTCCCGAGCTGTTGGTTACGACACCGTGCGCGAGTTGGACGTCGCTCAGCTGCGCGATGGCATTGAAAGCGCCGCGGAACTTGAACGAGCCGGTGTTCTGAAAACACTCCGCCTTCGCAACGACCTGCCGGTCGGTGCGGTGGTCGAGGGTTCTGGAGGTCAGAATCGGGGTCCTTCGAGCTACCCCGCGCAGGCGCTGCGCGGCGTCTCGCACGTCGTCGATTCCGAGATCCACCCCCGAGACGGTAGCGTCGCCCGCCGTGACCGAAGTAGGGACCGATCAGTTCGAACTCCCGTATGTCGGGGGCTGAATTCGCCATTGCCGTGGCGGCGGTATGCCTGGGCGCCTTTGTCAAAAGCGTGACCGGCCTGGGGTTGCCGATCGTGGCGATCCCGGTCATGGCACTGTTCATCCCGCTAGAGGACGCCGTTGTCATCATGGCAATTCCGGCCGTCGCGTCGAACGTCACGTTGGCGTGGTCGACGCGGCGGGCCTGGCACGGCACGGTCGACGTTCCAGTGCTCGCCGTGACCGGCGCCCTCTCCGCGCTCGTCGGAGGTGCGCTGCTGGTCGTCCTTCCGGAGCAAGTTCTGCTCGCCGCACTGGCTGCAACGGTGTTCGCGTATGTCGCCCTCACCCTGGCTCATCCGCATTTCACCGTCTCGGCCGGTTCCCGGCGCTGGCTTTCACCGACGGTCGGAACGGCCGCCGGTCTGCTGCAGGGCGCAACCGGCATCTCGGGACCCGTCTACGGCACTTACGTCCATGCCCTGCGCGTCGAACAGGACGCCTACGTGCTTTCGGTCACCGCGCTCTTCGCGATCGCGGGAATCGGGCAACTCGTCGTGTTGGTCGCATCGGGGTTGTTCACGTGGACGCTGTTCGCGGCTTCGATGCTGGCGCTCGTTCCTGCGCTGGGCTTCATTCCGCTCGGCGGTCGCCTGCGCTCCTCGATGAGCACCGACCGCTTCCAGGGCCTCGTGCTCGTGATCCTGACCGGAGCCGCAGCCGCGATTGTCATCCGCCTCGTCGCCTGACGCCGGTGACGTTGACGCCGCGCGGGCACTAGGTTCCACGACATGCGAATCACGATCAACGGCTCCGCGCGAATGATGTTCCCATCGGCCGATGGGCTCGTCGACGACGCAAAGAAGGTCGCCGACGACGGCTTCGACGGCTATTGGCTCGCCCAGATCGGGCTCGCCGACGCCCTTGCGATGTTGACGCAGGCCGCGCCCCATCTGCCCGGAGTCGAGCTGGGCACAGCGGTCGTTCCCACCTTCACCCAACACCCGGTCGCGCTCGCGCAGTCGGCGATGACCGCCCAGGCTTTCTGTGACGGTCGATTGACCCTCGGTATGGGCCTCAACCACAAGCCGATCGTCGAGGGCGTGTGGGGTATGGCGTTCGACAGACCGGTTCGTCACCTACGCGAGTACCTCGACATCCTCGACGGACTCTTCAACGAGGGCCAGGCCAACGTCGAAGGCGAGCTGTTCACGCTGCGAAGCATGGGGCCGTCTCCGCGCATCACCGACCGGCCGCCCTCGATCATGGTGGCCGCCATGGGTCCACAGATGCTGCGACTCGCCGGCCGCCGAACCGACGGCACGATTCTGTGGATGACCGGCCCACGCACGATCGCCGAGCACATCGCTCCGATCATCGGAGAGGCCGCTGCGGAAGCCGATCGTGGCGAGCCGCGCATCGTCGCGAGTCTTCCCATCGGTGTCACCGACGATGTCGACGGGCTGCGCAGCTTCGCCGCTACTGCGTTCGCCGGCTACGGCGAACTGCCGTCGTACCGAGCCATGATGGACCGAGAGGGAGCGGAGGGTCCCGCCGACCTGGCCATCATCGGAAACGAGGACGAGGTGTCCGCGCGCCTGGAAGCCATCGCCGACGCCGGCGCGACCGAATTCGCCGCCTCGGAGATCGCGACCAACGACGACGACGTGGCCCGCACCCGCGAGCTGCTCAAACGCCTTCGTTGAAGATCGACTCACCGACGCGGTCGCGGTGCCATGCCGCATCGCCCCAGGCCGCGGCGAGCGCCCACCCTCGCTTGAGCCAGAGCTGAAGGTCGTATTCGACCGTGTAGCCGATGGCGCCGTGGCACTGGAGCGCAGTACGGCAGGCGAGATCGACAGCGTCGGAGGCCAGTGACTTCGCCATCGACACGTCGAGCGACGCGATGGGATCTTCGTGAGCCAGGCGGTAGGCGCCGACCGCGACCATCGGTCGGGCAAACTCGACGGCCAGGGCAGTGTTGGACAGATGATGCTTCACCGCCTGGTTGACGCCGACCGGCTTGCCGAACTGCTCGCGCTCGGCGACGTACTCGACGGTCAGATCGAGCAGCTGCTGTGCCACCCCTACGCACTGGGACGCTGTTGCGATGACGCCGCGGTCGAATGCGCGACCCACGACCGAGGTGTCGTCGGTGAGCAGCGATCCGGCGGTCGGTTCCCAGTCGACCCGAAACAGTCGACGCGCGTCGTCGACAGAGCGTTGCCTGCTCATCGCCGCCGCGGAAGGCTCGATCGCGTGGAACTCGCCGGCGCGTTCGACGAGGAGCAGGTCGGCCTGATCGGCCGCAACGACATATCCGGACGCTTCGAACCCCACCGTTAGCGTCGCCTCTCCGGTTGCGCCGGGGGCGAGCCAGCGTTGCGCGACGTCTCCCCCGGCGTCGACGAGGAGGGGCATCGCAACAGCGACGTGCTCGACGAGCGGCTCGGGGCAAGCCGCACGCCCCGACTCCTCTGCGAGCAACACGAAGTCGAGCTCGTCCATGCCGAGCCCTCCCGCCGACTCGGGAGCCGTTATGCCGACAACGCCGGTCTCGGCCAGGGTCTCCCACAGGCCAGGGACGCGACCGGTTTCGTTCGTCCACGCGTCGCGAACCGATGCGGGCGGGCACTCGTTCTCGAGAATCCCACGGATCGTTTCGGCGAAGAGCGCCTGGTCGTCGCTGAAGGCGAAGTGCATCGCGCTACTTCCTCGGCAGGCCGAGTACTCGCTCGGCGATGATGTTGCGTTGAATCTCGTTGGTGCCCGCGTAGATCGGTCCCGACAGAGCGAAGAGGTAGCCCTCCATCCAGGCTCCGTCGGCTTCGACATCGGGAGCACCGTGGACGAGCTCGCCGCGCTCGCGCAGCAACCGAAGGGCGGTGGCGTGGAGCTCGACATCGAGCTCGGACCAGAAAACCTTCAGGAAGCTCGCTTCGCTTCCCATCGTCGCACCTCCGGAGAGACGGGTGGCGTGTCGATAGGTGATCCAGCGGTACGCCTGCGCACCGATCCATGTGCGCAGCACTTCGTCGCGCAGCAGCGGATCGGCATTGGTTGCGGCCAGTTCGACATAGAGCTCGCGCAGCCGATCGGCGGAAGCGAGAAACCTGCCCGGCGCCCTGAGATTGAGTCCGCGCTCGGAGCTGGCGGTTGCCATCGCCACCGACCAACCCTCCCCTTCTCCGCCGAGGAGGTTGTCGGCCGACACGCGGCAGTCCTCGAAGAAGACCTCGGCGAACGCCGGCATACCGTCGAGGCGACCGACAGGTCGACGGGTGCATCCGTCGGCGTCGGCGGGAACCAGCAGGTAGCTGAGGCCTTTGTGGCGCTCAGAGTCGGGATCGGTGCGCACGATGCAGAACAACCAGTCGGCCCACGCGCCGCGCGAGCACCATGTCTTCTGGCCGTTCAACACGAAATCGTCGCCGTCTCGGATCGCCTTGGTCGCGAGGCTGGCCAGATCGGACCCCGAGTTGGGCTCGGACCAGCCCTGAGCCCAGATCTCCTCGCCCGACGCCATCTTCGGGAAGAAGCGATCCTGCTGTGCCGGGGTGCCGAACTCGAACAAGGTCGGTCCGAGGAGCGAGATGCCGTTCGTGTTGACCCGGCCCGGCGCACCCGACGCGTAGTACTCCTCCTCGTAGAGAAGCCACTCGACGAGCGAGCAGTCGCGGCCGCCGTAGCGCTCGGGCCAGTGGGGCACCGACCACCCGGCCGCGAAGAGCTCGTGTTCCCAGCCACGGTGTTGCTCGAAGCCCTGGGCCGTGTCCATGTTCGCGTAGGGCTCCGCAGGCTTGTTCTCGGCCAACCAGTCTCTGATCTCGTCGCGAAATGCAGTCTCGTCAGCGGTGAGCTCGAGGTCCATCAAGGTTGTCCGCCTCCACACAATCGATCGAGGGTCGCCGTCGCTTCGGCCACTACTCGGTCGATGAGCTCGGCGCAGGATGGCAGTTCCTCGATGACCCCGGTGTTCTGGCCGGTCGGAAGCACCCCTACCTCGGGACGTCCGTCGACCATCGTCGCCTTGGTCATCATCGGGGCGTTGGCGGCCATGGCCATCTGCGCCCACGTGAGCTCCTGGCTCTTTCGCATCGCCAGGCCCTCCCTGAGAAGGGCGATCGGCGAGGTGCCCGTTGCGCGGGCGAACTTCAACGCGTTGCGGGCCGCAGCCGGTAGTGACAGAACTTTGGCCCGCTCGAGTCGCTGCACCAGCTCGGTGCTGATGACCCGCTGCGGGACGCCGTCGAGGGCAGTCGTAACGACCGTGCCATTGAGTTTCGTGTCGAGGTAGATCTGCTTCACCTCGTCGGGCACGTCGCTGTCGGTCGTTAGCAGGAACCGCGTGCCCATCGCAACACCCGCCGCGCCGAAGGCGAGCGCCGCGGCCAGGCCGCGCCCGTCGTAGATGCCTCCGGCGGCTATGACCGGTATGTCGACCGCATCGACGACCGAGGGGATCAGCAGCGAAGTGGGGATGACGCCGGTGTGACCGCCGCCCTCGCCGCCCTGGGCGATCACTGCTGACACGCCCCATTCGGCCACCTTCTCGGCGTGCCGGGGCGCACCGATGGTCGGGATGACCACGACCCCGGCATCGGTGAGCGTCTTGACCGTTCGCTCGCCGGGAGCCTGAGCGAACGAAGCGACGGCAACATCGGTTTCGATGAGGTGCCTCACGCGATCGTCGATGTCGGCCACGTCGGTTCGCACGTTGACCCCAAAGGGCTTGTCGGTGGCGTCGCGGACCTCGGCGATCGCGGTGGCCATCTGGTCGAATGTCATCGGCGCCGCGGCGATGATGCCGAGCCCGCCGGCGTTCGCGGTCGCGGCGGTGAGCCGCGACCCCGCAACCCATCCCATCCCGGTCTGCACTATCGGAAACTCGACGTCGATCAGATCGTGCAGGCTTGTGCGCAGGCGCGAATCGAGGCTCACGTGCGGAACTCGGCCTTCCGTAGGTCGTTCGGGTCGAGCACCTCGCGGATGAGCACCAGCTCCTCATCGGTCGGCAGACGCGATTCGGACACGTCGTCGGCGACGGCCATCTCGAAGCTCGTGTTCTCGACAATGTCCTCGAGTCCGACACCAGGGTGCACCGAACGAACCCTCATGGAGTTGTCGGCCGTCTCGAAGTCGAACACGCCGAGGTTCGACACGACGCGCCTGATCTCGTGAAACCGGTTCCCTGGTGCCCCGACATCGCGCATCTTGTCGTAGCCCGGACCCGACACGACATCGACCTTTTCCACGAAGGATCGGGTCGTGTGGTTGGGGATCCAGTACGAGGTGGGGTGATTGATGAGGTTGCCCGGCGCACCGCGCAGGCCGAGCAGCTGAGCCTTGGGTTTGCGCCAGTCGCCGATGGCGGCGAGGTTCTGGTTGCCGTAGCGATCGATCTGGCTGGCGCCCATGACGACATGGCGTTTGCCCGACCACACGATGTCGAAGATCGTCCGGTAGGGCACCCACGACTCGACGACCTTCTCCGCCTCGGGCACGCCGACGGGATAGTCACCCGCCGGGAGCACCGAGACGGTGTCGGTGTACACGAGGTCGGGCTCGGTCGTGGCACGCGCCAGCCGCCCGGCGATGACCGGCAGGTTGCCGATGGGGTTGCAGAGGATCTCACCGTCGCCAACGAAGGCGTCGGCGAGGTTGACCACGCAGATTTCGTCGAGCGTCGCGTCGGTCATCTGTCGCTCCCGTCGTTCGAATCGACCGCCGCCAGATAGGCGTCGTGGCTGTCGACGTCGAGGTAGGTGGCCCTAAATGCGGCCCAGCCATCTTCGTCGCGCGCGGTCGCGGCGTAGGTTCGCTGGAAGCTCTCGTCTCGGTCGTAGTCGGGCGGGCACTCGGTGAAGTGCGCGCCGCGAGGTGCTTCGACGACACCGTCGACGAAGATGCGCGGGATCTTCAGCGTATGCACGCTCGCGTCGTCGAGCAGCCTCTCGGTGGGTACGACCTTCTCGACGCTCATGTAGGTCTTGTCGGCCGCCATCGCGAACAGATCGTCGAAGTAGAGGTCGGGTCCGAGGAACTGACCGTTGCCGGCCGAGTCGGCGCGGTTCATGTGAATCAGCGACGCATCGAGATCGAATGCGGGGATGGCGACGAGCTCTTCACCGTCCCCATATGGGGACTTGATGGTCTCGAGGTCGGGGTTCATGGTGAGCATGTCCGAGCCAAGTCCCGCACGCGTTGGATAGAACGGCACGCGGTGAGCCGCGGCGAGGAGTCCGAGGTAGAACGCGCCCTCGTCGAACTCGCCGAAATCGATGGCTCCCGACTGGCGCGCCGCACGGAAATGCGGCTCGAGCGGGATCGAGTCGAGCGACACGAAGCCGTACGAGACCTTGCGGGCGTTGCCGTAGGCGCACAGCAGGCCGACGTCCGGACCGCCGTAGGTCACGATGTGCAGGTCGGTCAGATCGGATTGCAGTATGGCGCGCACGAGCGACATGGGCTTGCGCCGCGAACCCCAGCCACCGATGCCGATGGTCATGCCGCTCTCGAGCTCGCCGACGACGTCGTCGTGGGTCACCCGTTTGTCTCGTCGGTTGTCAGCCACGGCGGCACGCTACGCGACCATCATCGCCCTCGCCCAACCAAGTGGGCCTCGTGTCCGAAGCCACCGTGACCCGAAATGGCGTGGTGTAGAGTCCGGCGCGATGAGCGAGAACCCACTCGATTTCACCGGCAAAGTCGCGATCGTGACCGGAGGCACCAAAGGGCTCGGTCGTGGCATCGCCGAGCGTTTCCTCGCCGCTGGTGCCGATGTGGTCATCTGTGCCCGAAACGAGCCGTCCGACCTGCCGAGTGCCGGGGACCGCGAAGCCAGCTTCGTGGCGGCCGACGTGCGCGACCCCGACCAGTGCAGCGCCGTCGTGTCCGCCGCGATCGATCGGCACGGCCGTCTCGACGTGTTGGTGAACAACGCCGGTGGTGCTCCTCCCGCCGACAGCGCCACAGTTTCGCCTCGGTTCAACGAGAAGATCATCGCGCTCAATCTTCTTGGTCCACTGCACTTCGCCCAGGCTGCGCACGGCCAGATGTCCACCCAGGACGAAGGCGGTGTGATCATCAACATCTCGTCGGTGAGCGGCTCGAGACCCAACCCGATGGGAGTCGCCTACGGCGCCGCGAAGGCCGGGCTCGTGAACATGACCGAGACCCTCGCCCACGAGTGGGGTCCAAGCATTCGCGTGCTCACCGTCACCGTCGGCCTGCTGTTGACCGAGGAGGCGGAGCTGTTCTACGGCGACGAAGCCGGCATCGCAGCCGTCGGTGAGACTCTGGCACTGAATCGAATGGCGACGCCGCCGGAGATCGCCGACGTGTGCCTCTTCTGCGCTTCGCCGCTGGCCCGATACATGACCGGGACCGAGGTCGAGGTGCACGGTGGTGGCGAAGGCCCTGCCTACCTCGCCGCCTCGACCGGTGAGGTCACCAAGTAGATCGAAAGGCTTCTACTCCCCGATCGGCCAGTGGTCGACGGAGAGCTCGGCCATTGGAAAGTCGCCCACGTTCGCGGTTGCCAACCCGGCGCCCACGCCCACAGCAGCTGCGGCAATCAGG
This sequence comes from Acidimicrobiales bacterium, assembly GCA_965216815.1. Lineage (GTDB taxonomy): Bacteria > Actinomycetota > Acidimicrobiia > Acidimicrobiales > SHLQ01 > JADFOM01. The sequence goes on from OZ244202.1 coordinate 3,798,430, forward strand.
CAGTCGGCCTGATGGAGGGTGACGCGTTCGTTGGAGAACTGGCGGCGCCATGTTCCCGCTCGCTCGCCTTCGGCGACACCGAGCGGAGCCAACCGAAGGCCCCGAAACAGACGTCGAACGACACCCGCTTCATCCGCAGCGATTCCCCGCCAGATCTCCTCGACGGAGACGGCACACACCCACGGCTCGACCCCGGCGCGCCTCAACCCCGAGATGCGGTCCGCAGCTGGTCGACCTCGTAGCGCATCGATGAGCACTGTCGAGTCGAGAAGGAGCCTCGCCACTCAGCCGACTCTCCGGGCGTCGGCGCCGCGCTGATCGCGCACCCACTGCGCCGGGTCGTCGTCCCAGTCGTGATCGATGCCCGCGAACGAGCCGAGTGCCGACTCGATGTCGTCCCACCGACGCTCATCTTCGAGCCCGCGCCGGATCAGCTCGGCGATGAATGCACTACGCCGACGCTTGCCCGCACGAGCGTCGAGCTCTGCAAGCAGCTCATCGTCCAGCGCTATGTGTATACGCATGTGCCTACATTAGCACATATCCATGGGTCCGCTGCTACGTCGCAAGGATGACAACCAACGAGTTGACGCAAATGTGGGCAACGATCGACGGACCTAGCCGGCCGGTCTTGTGAACCAGCCATGCGAGAACGACGCCGTAGATGAAGATCTGTGTGTAGAGCACGGCGGTTTCGGCCAGCGACCCGCCGACGAAGTGCGGCAGGGTGAACACGGCCGCTGATCCCCAGATGGCCACGGTCGGCCCCCACCGCCGACGCAGGCCGCCCATCACCAGGCCCCGGAACATGAGCTCCTCGGCGATCGGGATCAGAAAGGCGATGAGTACGAACATGACCGGCGCCCAGGCGGACCCCTCGACGTCGTCGAGCACGCCGGTGTTGCCGGCCTCGCCAGAGTCGACGTCCAACAACACCGCTACGAACTGCGCCACCGCTCCCCCGCCGATGAGTCCCACCAGGGCGGCTGCGACGCCGTATCCGACGTCGACCGGCAATTGGACGCGAACGCCGTAGTCGAGCGAGGGCTTGCCGGTGCCGTAGATTCGGCTGACCACGAGCGGCCAAATGATGAATACGGCGGTCTGGCCGATCGTCGCGAGCGCCAATAGTGCTGTTTCATCCTCGAGGTCGCCGAAGAGCGCCAGAACCATCACGGCAACGATCGATGCGCCGAATACGAGGGGCACCGTCATGAACGCCTGGCCAAGTCCCCAACGAACAGGGGGTGGCGGTGGAGCGGGAAGCTTCGAGTAGATCAAAGAGACAGCCTAGATTGCCGGGACCGCAGCTCGTCCGCGGCCGATCGTTCCCCGTCGGCACCGGCGGTCCAGCAGTGAGCGTTCGGCTACGGTGCCGCGGTGGGTTCACCGGCTTTCGATCTCGACCACGACGTCACCTACGGCACCGTCGATCGGCTCTCGCCGACGATCGAGCGGGTCACGGCGAACAACCCATCGAAGTTCACGTTCCGCGGCACCGGCACCTACCTGGTCGGCGACGCCGAGACGGTCGTCTTGGTAGACCCCGGCCCGCGCGACGACGACCACGAGGCGGCGCTGCGCCGCGCGATCGGCGACCGCTCGCTCAACGGCGTGCTGATCACCCACACCCATGGCGACCATTCCCCGCTCGCGGCCAGCTTCGACGCGGACACCTGGGGATACGGCCCACACCCGGCCGCGGCCACGTCCGAGAGCGGCGACGACAGCGCTGTAGCCGACGACGATTCGAATGGCACCAAGGGTGGCAGCGACACCGACTTCCACCCCGATCACCTCGTCGACGACGGCTACAAGATTGTCGTCGGGCCGTTCGAGTTCGTATGCCTGCACACGCCGGGGCACATCTCGAACCATCTCTGTTTCGCCTATCCGAGCGAGTCGGCAGTGTTCACCGGCGATCACATCATGGGCTGGTCGACGACGATCATCCCGCCCCCCGATGGGAACATGGCCGACTACGTCGCGAGCCTCGAGCGGTTCCTTTCCCGAGACGATGCTGTTCTCTATCCGACCCACGGTCCACCGATCACCAAGCCCCGCACTTACGTCGAAGCGCTGATCGCCCATCGCCGAGAACGCGAGGAGCAGATCGCCGACGTGCTCGCACGCGGGCCTTCGACCATCGGTGAGATCGTGCAGATCCTCTACGCCGACGTTGCCGAGGAGCTGCACAAGCCTGCGGCGCGTTCGGTCGAGGCGCACCTCGTGTCGATGGTCGAGCGCGGCGCGGTCGACCGTGTCGAGATCGAAGGCCACGACGACCTGTATCGGAGGAACGAGCCATGACCGACCGGCCGGTGGCGCTGGTGACCGGAGCGAGTAGGGGCATCGGTCGCGCCTGCGCGATCGCCTTGGCGGGGGTCGGTTACGACGTCGCTGTAGCGGCTCGAACCCTCACCGACGGTGACGCCACACTCGACGACGGGACGCCTGTGCCCGGCGGTCTCGACACGACGGTCGAGGCGATCCGAGCCTCCGGCGCCGTGGGACTCGCTGTGCGGCTCGACCTGCTCGACTCCGATTCCATCGACAACGCCGTCGCTTCGACCCTCGACCGCTTCGGCCGCATCGACCTTCTGCTCAACAACGCCATCTACCAGGGCGGCGGCTCGATGACGCCTTTCCTCGAGCTCGACGACGTCGAGCTGCGGCGCATGTTCGAGGGCAACGTGTTCGCGCAGCTCCGCCTGATCGAACGGGTGCTGCCACAGATGATCGAGCGAGGGTCGGGCACGATCATGAACATGATCTCGGCAACCGCCCACATGGACCCGCCGGGCAAGATCGGCGACGGCGGCTGGGGCATGGCGTACGCGATGACCAAGGCCGCGCTCGAACGTGTCGCGCCGCTACTGAAGGTTGAACACGGCGACGACGGCATCGTCGCCTACAGCATCGACCCCGGCTATGTGCTGACCGAGCGAGCGAGGGTCAGCGCAGCCGACCATGGACACGCTGAGCGATTCACGCCCGCCGGCCCCGAGGTCATCGGCACAGCCGTTGCATGGCTGGCCTCCGACCCCGGGGCCGTCGAGTTGTCAGGACAGATCGTCTACGCCCAGCGCGAGGTCAAACGCCGCGGGCTGGGGTGGCCGCGGGAGGCTAGTCGCTCACGTCCGAGGTGAGTGGGGCCTCCACGGCCGCCACCGTCGAACTGCTGATCTTGTACACCGACACCGAATGGAATGCATCGGCTGCGTTCCCAGCCAAGTCGTAGCAATCCACATCAATCTGCAATCCGATCTGTCCCAGATAGTGCCACTGGCAAGATCTGTCGGCCGTGGCGATGGGCGTCACGTGGACGATGTGGTTGCGGTCGTTGTTGTCTTCACCGAGCGGCTCGGAAAACGTCACCCGATACCGACCAGCCGCAAGCCTTGAAACCGACTCAAAGGTTCCCACCGCTGACTGGGCCGTGCCGGAGCCATTCGAATAGTGCATTGACCACAGTTGCACGCCGGGCGTCGACTCGAGGTATTTCGCGTCCGACGCGTCCTTCATGTAGTAACGATCGTCGTGGTTGTGGTCGACGAAGTAGCCGGTGACGTCGATGATCACGTCAACGGACCCGAGGTGGTTGTAGATCGACAGAGCACCGCCGGCACCCAATGGGATCACAGCACCGTTGAACTGCGTCGTTCCAACGTCGGGGTTCATCGTCGACGCATTCGGGCGAGCTGAACCCGCCGGGTACAACGTCAGGAACGTCTCGGCGGTCGCGTTGATCGTCGTGATATTCAACTGAACGGCTGTCGCATCGGCAGGGATGCCATGGACGCCGCCGAGGGTCAGGTCGAGCACGCCCTTGGCGCCGATGGGCGCCGCCGTAGCCACACCGATCGGACCGAACGGAGCCGGACGCGTGTCAAGTGCACGCGTCGGGTTCATGTCGATCATCACCGGCTTCTCACCGGAATCGACCACGGCGTCGGCGCCGGTCACCTCACCGATCAATGCTCCGGCAACAGCAGCCGAAGCCACCATCGCCAACGCCAACAGAATCGTCCCAACACGAGAACGCAACACAACCATCACAAGCCCCCTTCGGCCCCGACGACGACCGGATACCGCCGTCGGGGCCGAGGGTAGAACGTCCAGGTCGAAAGCACCAGGGCTGATTTCGGGTGGGTCGGCGAGCAGGTAGTCGCCGTCCGCGTTGAAAGACGCCATGCCGACCAGAACGCTGGCGACAGCCCTACGGCAGCGGTGGAGCCGGGATCTCGCTGTCGAAGTCGAACACGGTCAGCGAGAACGCAATTTCGCTGTCGCGTGCCCCCGTGTCGTCCTCGCACAGGACGAGCAGGTAGTCGACGGTCAGCTCCTCCTCGGGCGCCCACGAGCAGTAGCCCGGACCTATGGCGTTGACATGCGCCGTGAGACCGTTGAGCGGGACGGGATCAACGAGGTCGATGCGGTGCACGCCAATCTCGACGGTACGCATGTCGCCGAGCTCACCGACCTTCGAGTAGTAGCCACCGATGATGACCAGCGCCGTACCTAGGACACGCAGGCTCGGTGGTCCCTCGAGATACTTCGCGTTCGAGGCTTCCTTGTTGTAGTAGCGGTCGTCGTGGTGGTGGTGGTGGTGGTGGTCGACGTAGTAGCCGGTGACGTCGATGATCACGTCGACCGATCCGACGTGGTTGTAGATCGATATCGCTCCGTTCGACCCGACGGGGATCACCGCACCGTTGAACGACGTCTGGCCGACGTCGGGGTTCATCGTCGAGGCCAGCGGGCGAGTCGTTCCCGAGCCGTACAGGGTCAGGAACGACTCGGCCGAGGCATTCACAGTTGTGACGTTCAGCTGCACCGCCGATGCATCGGACGGCAATCCTCTAGCGCCGGCGACGAGGAGATCCATCGTCTGGCGTGCCCCGAGCTTGCCTGCCACAGGCACACCGATCGGGCCGTGAGGCGTGCCACGTGTGTCGAGGAAGCGGGTCGGCGACATCGGCACGAGCACCGCCTTCGATCCCTTGCCCACCGATGCATCGGCACCGGTCACCTCACCGACGAGCGCACCGCCGACAGCGGCACCGACCACCATCGCCATCGCGATGAAGACCATTCCAATACGCGAACGAACACTACTCATTGCGAACACCTCCGAAGACGTACGAACAACACGATGGCCATACAGCCAGACAGGCGGGCGCGCCTGTGTGTCCGCGGCAACACTCCCGCAGAGACACCGGTCACATCGCTAGCCGGATGGGTGAGGTCTTGCCTGGCTAACCCTCTGCGGCCTCAGGCCAGGGGTATGCGTCGTTCAGCGTCGCGATCCACTTCGGGTCGCGAAGAGGATCAGCCGCCTCGGTCACCTCGATGCCACGCGTGCGAAGGTCACCCGACAGTCGGTCGACGACGGCCGCGAGCGTCAGATCGTCTTTGTGTGCGTCGACTCGTTGACGCTCGGCCTCGGAGGTGAAGACCTCGGCCTTCCACGAAACGCTCACCCGCACCTCGCCGGGGTCGTAGCTCTCGATCGTCCTACCGCCGTCGACGATCGACCAAGCTTCGCCATCCCATCGCAGCTCGGCGTCGAGAGTGAGGCCCTTGACGATCGGACGGTCGGGATCGCCGATGATGCCGACTCGATGGAACATGCGGTCGTTGTCGCCGACGACCGCCACGTTGTGAAACGGGCTCGACACGGTCGCCGGTGGCTCGTCGACCCCGTCGCGCCAGTAGTCGAAGCCGCCACCGGGGCCGTCGTAGAACCACCAAACCCCGGTTGCGATCTCGATGCGCTCTGCCTCGAACAGCCCCGACGCCGCCATTCGATGCAACAACGACACGGGGTAGTCGACCCGGGTGATGCCACGGAACGCTGGGACATCGATATGGGGCGGACCCGCGAACGGCAACGGTGGGTTGAGGTTCAAATAGACATCGGTAGGACGCACTACCTCGGCACCGAACACCTGCTTCGCTGCATCGATGAACGGCTCGTGGTCGAGCACCGCTCGCGCCCCGGCGACCAGCTCGTCGCCTCGCAGAACCCAGTCACCCCGGAACCACGGCGCGACGAAGGTCGAGGACTCGCCGCCTGAAGCGCCCTGCTCCTCGGCGCTCGCGAAGTACCGCTGAATAGGCGCGTAGGGAGCGTTTGCGCGAACCAGCGCTCGCATTTCGTCGACGTCGAACACGTCCGCCAGCAACCTGGGCCGACGCGGCCAGCCGATCCTGAGACCGTTCTCGCTCACCACAGGTCAGCTCTGGTCGAGCTGATAGATGATGAAGTTGAAGTGCGAGTCCTCGTTCGCGCTGCCTTCGGCGCATCGGATTCCGATCGAGTCGCGCGACGGCTGGTTGAAGAACCAATGGCAGTTGATTTGGTCTGCGGTGATCGCGTCGACCTGCACGACCAAGCCCGGATCGGTGCTCGAGCGCAACACGTTTCGGGTGAAGTCGAGGCGGTAGTCCCCATCCCCGATGCGATCCACGGCCTTCACGGGTCCGATCGAATCGATCAGGTTGCCCGGTCCGCCTACCTGACCAGCTGCGACGATTTCGAGACCGGGATCGACCACGTAGCGGGCATCACCCTGCGACTTGGTGTAGTAGCGGTCGTCGTGGGTGTGGTCGACGTAGTAGCCGGTCACGTCGATGATCACATCGACCGACCCGACATGGTTGTAGATCGAAATGCCGCCGGCCGCACCCAGCGCGATGACCGCGCCGTTGTAGGAGGTGACGTCGAGGTCGGGGTTCATCGTCGACGCCAACGGCCTGGGCGAACCCTGGGGATAGACGGTCAGGAACGACTCGTCGGACGCGTTGATCGTCGTCACGTTCAACTGTGCCGCCGTGGCGTCGACCGGGATGCCCTTCGTGCCGGCGATCCCCAACGACATCGTCTGCTGTGCGCCGAGCTTGGCCGGAGCATCCACACCGATCGGCCCGTTCGGCGCCGGGCGAGTGTCGAGCACGCGTACGGGGTCGATCGGCACGAGCACCGACCGATCGCCCGAGGAGACCACGGCATCGGCGCCGGTGACCTGGCCGATCAGTGCGCCGCCGATCGCAGCCGCCATCACCATCGACATTGCGACGAGCACCGTTCCGAGACGGCTGTTTAGTACCTGCATGACATCATCCGATCGTTCGCTTCAGGGCAACGGTGTGTTCCCACCATGTGCGTAGCCCAAACCACGGCCTCGAGCAATCGCCACCGCGAACCCCGGAACCCGGCGGATTCCCAGACACCGGGGTCGCGGTGGCTAGGGATGTTGGCTCGAGACCGAGACGATCTCACCTGTCATGTAGGTCGAGTAGTCGCTCGCGAGGAACACCATGACGTTCGCGACCTCCCACACCTCCGCGGCGCGACCGAACGCCTCCTGGGCAGCCAGCGAGTCGAGAAAGTCCTGATCGGACACCTTCGCGAGAAAGGGGTGCATCGCCAGCGAGGGGGCCACGGCATTGACCCGCACCCCGTGCTCGGCGGCCTCCATGGCGACACATCGAGTGAGCCCCATCACACCGGCTTTGGCAGCCGCGTAGTGCGCCTGGCCCGCCTGGGCACGCCACCCGACCACCGAGGCATTGTTGACGATCACGCCTCGGCCACGCTCGTACATGTGACCGAGCACAGCCCGGGTCACCCGCATCGTGCCGTTCAAGGTCACGTCGATCACCGGCATCCATTGCTCGTCGCTCATGTCGACCAGGTTCTCGGTGCCGCCCAGGCCGGCATTGTTGACGAGCACGTCGATGTGGCCGAGTTGCTCGATCGCATCAGCGATGAGCGCCTGAACCTGCGTCTCGTCGGTGACGTTACACAGCACCGACCGGACAGGTTCGTCGGCCAGTTCGCCCAGAGTCTCCGCAGCCTCGGCCAGCCGCCGCTCATGAAGGTCGCTGATCAACACGGTGGCGCCTTCTTCGATGCAGCGCTTCGCCACCGCAAACCCGATTCCGGTCCCTGCCGCCGCGGTGACAACTACGTTGCGACCGCCCAGCAGACCATGTCCGGGCACGTAGTCGGGTGTGTTTGTCATCGGTTGCACCAATTCGGCTCGATCGTGCTCAGTCCTTCTACTCTTTCTGCGATTCGGCCATGCGCCGTTCGAGATCGGTGATGAACGGGTTCGGCTCTTGGCCGATCGAACCCGGCAGGCGCTCTTCGATCTCGGCGATCGACCACTCGCCGTCGGAAGCGAACATCGATCGGACCTCGGTCGGCTGATTCCACACCGATATGCGCCCGCCGACCACCGAATACACCTGCGAGTTGATCTCCCGGCCGGCGTCGGAGAGCAGATAGGCGACCATCGGCGAGATCGCCTCGGCCGACCCTGTCTCGATCTCGAACGGAACGTTCTCGCTCATCCTCGTCCGTGCGGTCGGCGCGATGCAGTTCGCGTTGATAGCGGGACCTCCCCGCATCGCGAGGCTCGCGGCTGTAAGCGCGGCTGAACGGGTGAGGCTGATGATGCCGCCTTTGGCAGCGGAGTAGTTCGCCTGCGCGGTCGACGCGACAAAGGCACCCGAGGTGAACCCGACGAGCGAGCCCCCCGTCTCCTGCTTGCGCATCACGTTCAACGCATGGCGATACAACGTGAAGTGGCCCTTCAGGTGGACGGCGATGACGGCGTCCCACTCCTCCTCGCTCATGTTGAACAGCATCCGCTCGCGCAGATTGCCCGCAACACAGACCACACCGTCGATCGATCCGTAGGTATCGACCGCCGCGGTCACGATCTCCTCGCCGACATCCATCTGCGACACGTCGCCGGCGATAGCGGTGGCCCGACCACCAGCCGCCTCGATCTCTGAGACCACGCTCTCTGCTACCTCGCTCGTGGGATCCGAGCCATCCATCGAAACGCCGTAGTCGGCGACGACGACGCTGGCGCCCTCCGACGCGCACAGCAACGCGGTCGCCTTGCCGATCCCTCCGCCACCCCCCGTAATCGCGATCGTCTTGCCGTCGAGGTAAGCCACCGGTGCACTCCTGTCACACGCTGTCGAGAACGACTGGTCACGATAGTTGCCGGCTCCCGCGCATCGCGACCCGGCGCCCCGATGAGGGGTCGTTCCCCCGGCCGGAGGGATCGGATAACCTGACCCTGCCGTCGTAGGGGCTTCACGGGCGCCGGGCAGTTGTATTCGACGCGTCTGCCAGGAAGTACCCGTGACCGACATCGATCTTCGAGAATCGAGCAGTGAGGGCCATCATCCTCCGGCCCTCGCCGACCTCGCTGCGTCGGACCTCGCCGACACCGAGCGCACCGAACGAGGGCACCGCTCGCTCGAGCAACTCGCCTACCCAGCCGCCTTGATCGACCTCGACGGCACGATGCTCGACGCCAATCAGGCGTTGTGCTCGGTTTGGGGGGTCGGAGTCGGAGAGCTCGCCGGTCGCGCCCTGGGATCGCTCGAGGTTTGGCAGAGCGATGGTGGGCGCCGCCGCGCAGCCGAGATGCTCGTCGGGGCGGCCGAGGCGGGACGACGGACCCGCCTCATCGTCACCGCCGAGGCCGATGGCCGGCCCACACCGACCGAGTTCTCCCTCGAGCCACTTCGCAGCCGTACCGGCGAGCTCGTGCTGTTCCTCCTCCGGGTGGCGCCCCTCAACAACCGCGCCACAGCGATTCGTGAACTCGAGCAGCGCAACAACGAGGTCGCAGCTCTCAGCGGCGTCGCCGACTTCTACGCACGACACGGCTCTGATGCAGCGACGACCCACTCGCAAACCGGGATGATCGTCGCCATCAACGACGCGACGACGTCGCGCCTCGGCTACCTGCCACGCGACCTCGTGGGGACAAACCTGATCGACATCGTTCATCCGAGCGACGCCGAAGTGTTCACCGAGATTCTCAGCGGCTCGGGCGACCCTGAGCTGATCCGGGTTCGACACGTCGACGGCAGCTACCGCGACTGCGTTCCCGACGTGCTGGTCGCTCTTGACGAGCCCGCCGCGTCCGGCCATGTCATCTGGCGAATCGTGCCCGCGAGTTCCTCCGAGCCCTCCCCCCTGCCCGTGGACCGCGGCGAGGACCCGCTCACCGGACTCGCCGGACGCAGCCAGCTCATCGACCGACTCGAGGCCGAACTCGATCGCGCCAGAAACTCTCTCGCATCGGTCGGCCTTCTGTTCTGCGACCTCGAGCGTTTCGCCGACGTCAACGCACGACATGGTGAGGAGACCGGCGACCATGTTTTGGTCGAGGTCGCTCGTCGATTCGTAGACGTGGCTGGAACCTCCGACATCGTGGCCAGGTTCGGAGGTGATGAGTTCATCGTGCTCAGTCCCGGAGCCGACGCCGCGGCCGCAACCGAGCGGGCACACGAGATCCAGTCGGCGTTCGCCGATCCGATCGTGGTCGACGACGCCGAGGTCGAGTTGAACGTTCGTGTGGGCGTCACGACCTCGGTCGGCGACGACCGGCCGATCGATCTCATCGCGCGAGCTGACGCCGCCATGTACCAGTCGCGCGACCACGGGAACGTCGTCGTCGACAACGACGCCAGAACCGCGCGGCTGAGCCGCATCGGCACCGAACACTCGCTGCGAAAAGCGGTCGAACGCGATGAGCTTCGGCTGCACTACCAACCGGAGATCGACCTCCGCACGAACGAGATGGTCGGGCTCGAAGCACTCATCCGCTGGCAGCGCGACGACGTTTTGGTCAGCCCTGCCGAGTTCATCCCGCTGGCCGAAGAGTCAGAGCTGATCGTCCCGATCGGCGAGTGGGTACTGCGCGAGGCCTGTCGACAAGTTCGCGATTGGCGCGACGTCGGTCTCGACACGCCTCCGGTGTGGGTCAACCTTTCCGCCCGCCAGCTCGGTCACCCAGACCTCGTCGACATGGTCGAGACAGCGATCGACGACGCTGGCATCGACCCGTCGAGCATCAGCATCGAGATCACCGAATCGGCACTGATGGCCGACGCCGAGACAGCGATCGAACAGCTCGATCGGTTGCGCGAACTGGGCATCAGCCTCGGTGCCGACGACTTCGGGACCGGTTACTCATCGCTCGCTTACCTGACCCGACTGCCGCTCGACGTGCTCAAGATCGATCGCAGCTTTGTGTCGGGTCTCGGTATCAGCCAGGACAGCACGACGATCGTCGCGGCGATAATCGATCTCGCACACGCGCTCGGGCTGTGCGTCATCGCCGAGGGCGTCGAGACGCCCACCCAGCTGGCCGAACTGCGACGCCTCGAATGTGACCAGGCCCTCGGCTTCTTGTTCTCCGAACCCATGCCGGCCGACGCGCTCGACCTTCACTCCTCACCCACCATCGTCTTGTGAGACCGGAGAAATCGTCCGGCTCCGCCGGCGATTTCGAACTGCGCTTGCGTTCTGCGCATGCGGACGCGCAGCGGCCGCCCATAGGGCGGCCGCTGACACCAGCGAGTTCTAGTCCAGCAGGGCGTGGGCGGTGAAGCGGAGCTCTTCGCAGACCGAGCCGTGGGGTGCTTGTCCGCTGACCCACTGGTTGATGGCCGAGAACCAGACGTGGCCGACGATGCGCTGCGCTGCCTCGAGCCGTTTCGCATCGACGTCGTCTCCGATGGCGTGGACGATGATCGCGCGCAGGCCGCCCTGTATGCGCTCCCGAAACCGCGCGACGTCGGCGCCAGTCGATGACATGGCTGTCACGAGAGCACCCATGAGCACCGGAGCCGCGTCGAGTCGAGCGCTCGCCGCGCAGAGTAAGCCGGCCAGCCGCTCGGCTGATGTCGACCCCTCGGCCGGCTCGGCGGTGAGCTCATCGGTGACCTGGGCGGTCCAGCCCGCCAGGCCGGCAAGGAGCATCTCGTCCTTCGAGTTGAAATAGCGGTAGATGGTGCCGAGGGCGACGCCCGACGACTCGGCCACCCGGCGCATCTGCACCGCCTCGTATCCGCCCTCCGCGGCAAGCTTCATCGCGGCCTCGACCACGCGCCGTCGACGCTCGCGTTGTTGTTCGGACTCCAAAGGCACCCCAGCCATCTCGCCATCATGGGCGACGGGGGCGCGTGGCTGTCAAAACGTTGCTGTCACACCGGCCATACTAGAGACGTGACCGACCCGACGAGCGATCCGACCGACGACCCTGACGCGGTCGACCGCGGATTCCGAATCAAGGTCGGAGTCGCTGTCGCGGTGGCTCTCGCGCTCATCGCAGCGCTCACCCTCGCCCTCGGAGTGCCTTGGTGGGCTGTGGGGCTAGGAATAGGAATGTTCGTGCTGATCCTCGTCTTCGAGGCTTAGCCCAGAGCGCCTTACATTCGTTCTATGACGGTTGCTATACCGAGCGCGCCACCCTGACACATCGTGACGAGGGCGCGTTCGCCATCGGTGCGCTCCAGCTCGTGCAGCGCGGTTGTGATGAGGCGACTGCCCGTACACCCAACCGGATGCCCGAGCGCGATCGCGCCGCCGTTTACGTTGACCTTGCCGAGGTCGACGTCGTGCACTTGCGCCCACGACAACACGACGGCCGCGAACGCCTCGTTGCACTCGATCAGATCGAAGTCGTCGATCGTGTAGTCGGTTTCGGCGAGGAGTTTCGCGGTCGCGTCGACGGGCCCATCGAGCAGGTAGTACGGGTCGGTCCCGACCATGGTGTGATAAGCGATGCGAGCTCGTGGCGCGATCCCCTCGGCCCTCGCGACGTCTTCGTCCATCCACAACACGGCGGCCGCCCCGTCGCTGATCTGCGACGAGGTACCGGCGGTGTGCAGGTAGCCCTCGATGACCGGCTTGAGGTTCGACAACGCCTCGACGGTCGTCTCCCGCAGGCCCTGGTCACGGGAGATCGTCTCGACGTCGCCGGTCGGCTCGCCTTCCTTGGTCATCACCGGCGCATCGACCGGAACGATCTCGGTGTCGAAACGGCCCTCGCTCCAAGCCACGGCTGCCTTTTGCTGCGATGCCGCGCCGAACGCGTCGAGGTCGGCACGGGTGATGCCACGCCGTTCCGCCACCCGGTCGGCAGCACCGAACTGGCCGTTCTCCGCCTCGTCCCACGGCCACGTGTCGTCCTTGTAGTAGCCGCCACCGCCGCGCGCGGCGGTGCCAAGGGGGACTTGGCTCATCTGCTCCACCCCGCAGGCGATGCCGATCTTCGCTCCACCGGTGGCGATCAGGCCTGTCATGAAGTTGTTGGCCTGCTGACCGGATCCGCACTGGCAGTCGATGGTCGTCGCAGCGGCGGTGTAGTCATCTCCGACGCTGAGCCACGCGTTCCGCGCGACGTTCGAGGCCTGCTGGCCGGCCTGGGTGACGCACCCGCCGATGATCTGATCGACCGATGCGGCATCGATGCCAGCGCGCTCGACGACGGCGCGCTGTGCTTCCGCTAGAAGCTTGGGCGCGATGAGGCCCGACAGCCAGCCACCACGCCGCCCGATCGGTGTCCGGGCAGCTGCGACGATCACGGGATTCGGCATCGGTACTCCAGGGTTGCGGTGCGTGTTGCGAGGCAAGTGTACGGTCGCGCACCGACGACGCGAAGACCCCACCAGGAGGACCCGATGGCGTACCCCGACAAGTTCATCGACACCTGCCGAGAGGTCGACAACACGGGCCGATGGGGCGACGACGACCGCATCGGCACGCTCAACTTCATCGACGACGCCGCGGTCAAGCGCGGTCGCGATGCCATCGTCGACGGCCGCTGGTTCCGCTTGTCGATCGACATCGAATCCGACGGGCCTCAGGCTGGAGCAGTTCCAGGCCGCGACAACGCGATGCTCGAAATGATCGCAGTCAACGAAGAGGCCGCAGTCGGTGGGCCGTTTCGGACCAGTGACGACAGAGCGACGCTCGGGCTCCAATCGGCGACGCACTGGGACGGGCTCGCCCATGTCAGCTTCGAGGGGCGCCTCTACAACGGTTTCAGCGCCGACACGGTGACCGACCAGGGTGCCGCCGAGCTCGGCATCGAGCGGGTCGGAGTGATCGCAACGCGCGGGGTGCTCGCCGACGTCGCTCGGGCGACCGGTGTCGAGCGCTTCGAGGGAGTGATCGCCGGCGACGACATCGACGAGGCTCTGGCGCTCGGCGGAGTTGACGTCGAGCCGGGCGACGTGTTGTTGATCCGCACAGGACGTATGCCGCTGTGGACCCGCGACCGAAACGCTGTCGCCTACTGCTTCGGTCCCGACATGGACGGTGCCTCGCCCGGACCGAGCCTCGACGCTGTTCGCTGGTTCCACCGCCACGAAGTAGCTGCGGTGGCCATCGACACGATGACCTACGAGGTCTATCCCAGCGAGGACGACAACGTGCCCCTCGGCGTACACCTGGCTTCGATCGTGTACATGGGGTTGACACAGGGACAGAACTTCGACCTAGAGGCGCTCGCCGACGACTGCGCTTCCGACGGACGCTACGAGTGCATGCTCGTCGCCAACCCCGAACCGTTCAAGCACGCCTGCGGCGCACCAACCAGCCCCGTCGCCATCAAATAGGCCCTTCCAAACCGTTACCTGCCCGGAGCAAGTCACGCTTCCCGACTCAGATCGCCTTCTCTCTGCCTTCCCAGTACGGGTCACGCAGCTTCCGCTTGTAGAGCTTGCCGTTGGGATCGCGCGGCATGTCGGTCGTGTAGTCGATGCTCCGCGGCCACTTCTGCTTGGCCAGCCGGCCACGAACGAAACCCATGATCGACTCGGTTGTCTCGTCGGTCGGGTCCCAACCATCGCGCAGCTCGACGACCGCCTTGATCTCCTCGCCGAGATCCTCATTCGGAACGCCGAACACAGCCACATCGCGCACCGCCTCGTGCTCGTACAAAGCGCCCTCGATCTCGGCCGGGTAGATGTTCACGCCACCGGCGATGATCATGTCGTTCGCCCGATCGTTCAGGTACAGGTACCCGTCGTCATCGAAGTATCCGACGTCGCCCACGGTGAAGAAGTCGCGCAGACGAGACTTCTTCGTCTTCTCGTCGTCCTTGTAGTACTCGAAAGTGCCGCCGCCCATCTTCATGTATATGGTCCCGCTCTGGCCGGTCGGCAGCTCGTTGCCGTCGTCGTCGACGACGATCACCTCCGAACCCGGCCACGGCCTGCCGACCGTGCCCGGGTGGTCCATCCACTCCTGTGGCGACACGTACGTACCGCCCCCCTCGGTCGCGGCGTAGTACTCCCAGATCGTGTCTCCCCACCACTCGATCATCTTTCGTTTCGTCTCGATCGGGCAAGGAGCCGCGGCATGGATCATCCGGCGCAACGAAGACACGTCGTAGCGGTTGCGCACCTCCTCTGGGAGCTGGAGCAGTCGGTTGAACATGGTCGGAACCATGTGCGATTGGGTGACCTTGTACCTCTCGATCCGTTCGAGCGCTCCCTCGGGTGTCCATCGATCCATGAGCACCACCGAGTGGCCCATCTGCAATGACGTAGTGGTCCAGTTGTTCACCGCCGTGTGATAGAGCGGCGCCTGCGTGATGTGGACGTTGTCGTCGTGGGGCATCATCCCGAACAGCAAGAACAGCCCGCCGCTGCTCGCCCCTGCCTCATCCGGGTGGGTGTCGGCGAGCGGACGCCGCACACCCTTCGGACGGCCCGTGGTACCAGACGTGTAGAACATGTACGAACCGGTCGAGAGGTCATCGGGCCGTGTGGCCGACCGTCCCTCGATCAGTTCGGCGAACGGCCGGTATCCATCGACGTCGCCTATCGCGAAGCGGTTGTCGCTCGCGACGTCGGTCTCGTCCAGCGCACGCCTCACCTCATCACCGAACCGCTCGTGAGCAACGAGCGCCTTCGTCTCGCTGTCGTTGACGATGTAGGCGATCTCCGGACCGACCAGATGCCAGTTGACCGTCGTGACATACAGCCCGGCCTGGAACGCCGCCAGACAGATCGCTACCTGTTCGATGCAGTTCGGTAGAACGGTCGTGACCTGGTCCCCCCGTTCCAGGCCCAACGCACGCAACCCGTGCACGATCTGATTCGTCAGCGCGGCCAGCTCGCCGTAGGTCACTTCTTCACAGTCGGGGTCGACCACCGCTAGGTGGCCAGGGTCGGCCTCTGCAATCTTCCAGAAACCCATCGCGTCTGTGTTGGCCATGTCGTCCTCTTCGTCGCTGACGCGGCGCACATTATCGCCCCTGCGAGGCCCGGATCGAAGCCGTAGCGCACATGGTGAAGCGGCACACTCGGCCACAACCTGCTAGAACCCAGTCGGGTCATCGTGTGAAAAAGGGGGGACCCGCAAAATGGCGCGAAATCAAAGCCTCGACGAACAGATCGCCTCGGTCGACATCTTCTCGGAGTGTTCCAAGAAGGAATTGAGGTCGATCTCCCGGCTGATAACCCCGGTCCACGTCAAAGCCGGCCGGGTGCTGACGACCGAGGGCGAGGTCGGACGCGAATTCATGATCATCATCGAAGGCACCGCAAAGGTCGAACGTGGCGGCGAGGATGTCGCAACCCTGGGTCCGGGCAGTTTCTTCGGCGAGCTCGCCGTCCTCGCAGGTGTGCCCCGTACCGCGACCGTCACCGCCGAGACCGACATGCATCTCGAAGCACTCAATCGCCGCGAGTTCTCCACCCTTCTCGACGAGAACCCCAAGTTGGCGAAGAAGATCCTCATCGGCGCGGTCAAACGACTTCACGACCTCGATACGAAGTCCCTTCACTGATCGTTCGCAACGGCCAGAGATCGATTCGGTTTCCCGGTGACAGGCGGCGCACCGATCGATGAGGGGCGGGTCACCGATTGGCTCACCGCCAACAGCCCGCTGCGCCCCCCGCTCACGATCGATCTGATCGCGGCCGGAGGATCGAACGTCACCTTCCGGGTCACCGACGCCGAGGGACTCACGGTTGCTCTCAGGCGGCCGCCCGTCGGAGCGCGCCTCGCCAGTGCCCACGACATCGACCGAGAGTGGCGAATTCTCAGCGCCCTGGCCGAGTCGCCCTCGGTCCCGGTGCCCACGCCGATCGCCCGCTGCGACGACGAGTCGGTGACCGGGGCACCATTCTACGCCATGGAGTTCGTCGAGGGACCGGTGTGGCGTTCGAGCGCCGACACCGCATCGGTTCGGAGCGACGACGCTGAGAGAGCGACGCGGTCACTTGTGGCAACCCACTGCGCGATCCATTCACTCGACCTCGATCGCGTCGGTCTCACAGATCTGGGGCGCCACGAGCACTATGTCCAGCGCCAGCTCCGTCGCTGGATGCGCCAGGTCGACGAAGCCGGCGTGCGACCGCTGCCCCGTCTCGCCGAGGTACACGACCGGCTCATCGAATCCGTTCCCGATCAGCGCCTCCCCTCCGGCCTCGTGCACGGCGACTATCGCTTCGACAACACGGTGCTAGACCCGCGACACGAGATCGGAGCGGTCCTCGATTGGGAACTGGCAACGATCGGGGATCCGCTCGCCGACATCGCCTGGTCGCTCCAATACTGGGCCGATCCCGACGATGCGCTCACCTTCCTGCCCGATGCCCCCACCGCCGCTGCGGTCTTTCCCCGACGAGCCGACGTGATCGCGCTCTACGCGGAAACCCTCGCTCTCGACATGTCCGACTTCGACTTCTACGTTGCCTTCAGCTGGTGGAAGCAGGCGGCGATCGTCGAAGGAGCCTATGCGCGTCGACTCGCTGGCAGCGTCGGCGGCATGGCTGGCTCCGGTGACGTTCACGCGATCGCACGCCGAGCCGACTCGATGCTCGAACACGCCGACCACCTCACCCGCTCGCTGTGAGCGATAGGCCACGCGTCGTCGTCGACTGCGACCCCGGCATCGACGACGCCTTCGCGCTTTGGACCGCACTGCGACACTGCGAAGTGCTCGGTGTCACATCGGTCGCCGGCAACGTCGGCCTCGACCACACCACCGCAAACGCTCGGCGAGTGTTGGACTCGGCCGCGGCAGACGAGGTTCCGGTCCACGCCGGTGCCGAATCGGCCATAGAGGGGCAGACCTACGACGCTGCACACGTACACGGCGACGACGGTTTGGCCGGGTCGGGGCTGCCCGGTCCATCGAAGGGTCCCGATGGCCGCGACGCAACCGCGTTCCTCACCAGGACGCTAAGCGCATTCGACGGCGTCTACATCGTCGCCATGGGCCCGCTGACCAACATCGCAATCCTGCTGCGCGACAACCCCGAAACAGCCGATCGCATCGCCGGCCTCTACCTGATGGGTGGATCGCTGTCAGGGGGAAACGCAACACCGCACGCCGAGTTCAACATTTGGGCGGACCCAGCTGCAGCAGAGCTCGTGTTCGCAGCACCGGTCCGCCGAACGATGGTAGGGCTCGACCTGACCCACACGGTCAGGTTCGGTCGACGGGAGCTGGACAGACTCGGTGGTGCGACCACGCCGACCGCCAAGGCAGGCGCTGGGCTGCTCGACGCATACCTGGCGTTCCACCGGACCATCGAGTACGACCCTGGGATCCGGCACGTTGTGCAGCAGATCGAACAACGCTCTATCCGCCCAGCACCCGTGCATGATCCTTGCGCCGTGCTCGCGCTCACCCACCCCTCGTTGTTCGAGATGACGACCATGTCGATCGGCGTCGAGACATCCGAGGCCGAGCGGTTGGGTCGCACCTTCCGAGACGACCACGGACACAACTCCACAAAGGTCGCAGAGCGAGCCGACGTCGAAGCGCTGGTCGACCTCATCATCGAAGCGACGATCGCTCCGATCGCCGACCTCTAGCGGCGCCAGGAACGAACCCTGGCGAAGTACCCTGAACGTACCCGCACACGACAACCACCTCGGTCAGCGATCACGTGAGCTCGACAAGTCTGTTCCTCCTCTTCGTTGGCGTCTCGGTCGCCGCGGTGTCCATCTGGATGCTGCTCGACTGGTTGCCGCGGTTTCGCGACAGACCTTTCCGGCCACGAGGCGAGGCCATTCCCAAGCGCCGGTCGCGTCGACGGGCTTGGCGTGAGGTCAGAGCTGTGACCGAAGAAGAGGAGGTGCGTGAAACCCTCTCCGCCTCGTTCGGAACCCCGACGCTGCGACGAAGCTACGGAAGAGAATCCACCGACGACGCCACGGGCGAACTCGACTTCGACTACATAGAAGCGCTGCGCAGCGACCCTCTCGAGGAGCCCTCGAGCAACGGCCACAGCTCCGAGCCAGAATCGGATCCTGCGGAATTGGTGAACGAGAGCGACGACGCCGAAGCCTGAGAGCCGCGCCGGCGCGCTCGATCTGTTACCGACCGGATCTCGGACGGTGAAAGCCGGCAACCCACGACGCGCCCAGCTCGAACGCCGTCAGCTCGCGCGCTGCATCCACGATGAACTCGAGGAGCGCCGCACCGTCGGGAGCGACTGTGAACTCGTAGACCAGGCCGCGCCGAGAATGGTCCTGACGCTTGATCAGTCCCTCGGGCGCTTCAATGCCGGCCCGCGCAAGCCTCTGTGCGGCCTTGGGGCCTCCGTGGTGTTCCAGGCCGACCGATCCAGGGGAGCTTCGGCGCCGAGAATGGTCGGCCGCCAGGATCGTCGCCAGCGGCACAGCGGGACCTCGGGCCGAGAAGAGGCGACCGACGGGCGACGGCGACAACGCCGCTGCCACCTCTTCGTCGAGATCGGGTCCAAGGTTCACCCACCCACCCGCACGCTCGGAGAGGAGCTTCGAGAGCTCGTCGACGACCGCCGCCACATCGGCGAGGTCGAATGCGACGAGCTGCGGGGTGATCTTGGCCATGACCGATCATCGCACGTCTAGTCTCAGGCGCATGGACCCCCAGACGATTGCCGACCGGTTTGCCATCGAAGACCTGCTGGTGCGCTATGCAACCGCCATCGACCGCCAGGACTGGGACCTCTACCGCGAGGTGTTCACACCAGACGCTCACATCGACTACACGTCGTCGGGCGGCGAGGCCGGGGGCGTCGACGAGATGATCGGCTTCTTGACCCGCTCCATGGCGCTGTTCACCGAAACCCAGCACTACATCACCAACGTGTCCTGTGACATCGACGGCGACGTAGCGAACGTCACCGCGGCGTTGTACAACCCGATGAGGTTCGACGATTCCAACGGATTCAGCTGCGGCGGCTACTACCACCACGACCTCGTCCGCACACCAGACGGCTGGCGGAGCAGGCGTCTGGTGGAGGAAGCAACCTGGTTCGACGGAATCCCCAAGCCGAAGAGCTGACGGTTCGCCGTCCCGGCGGGTTGTTCAGATCCCCAGGTCGGGGTTCTGTTCGTTCGCGACACCACGGAATCGTCGCTCGACGCGTGCGATCGTTTCGGGGTGGGTGAAGACCCAGAAGCGGTTTTCACGGGTGGCCTCGATCGCCGCATCGGCAACAGCCGCCGGGTCGATCCCAGCCGTTTCCGCTATCTCGCGTAGAGGCGCCATCGTCGCGCCGTGGTCGTCGGGGAACTCGACGCGCGCCGGGCTGTTGCGCTCGGAACGAAACAGCTGGGTGCGCACGAGCGCAGGACATACACAGCTGACACCGACGCCGTGGGGTACCAATTCGTGGTGCAGTACCTCGCTGAGCCCGACGACTGCGTGTTCGGTAGCCGAGTAGAGTCCGAGGCCCTCGCGCGACACGAGCCCGGCCTCGGACGCGACATTTACGATGTGGCCCTCGCCCTGGCCGACCAGTCGTGGCGCAACCGCGCGTATGCCGTTGGCCACACCGAGAACGTTGACGTCGATCGCCCACCGCCACTCGGACGCGGTCGTGTCGAGGAGCGACCCTCCTGGTGCGACTCCAGCGTTGTTGCACAACAGGTGAATACCGCCGAATTCGGTCACGGCGACCTCGGCTGCTTCGTCGACCGCCGACGGGTCAGCAACATCGCCCACGAACGCTTCCACGGCCCCACCGGTCTCCCGGAGTCGAGCCGACTCGCGTGCGAGCGCGTTCTCTTCGATGTCGACCATGACAACGCTCATGGTCTCCCGAAGGCACCGCTCGGCCAGCGCGAGCCCGATGCCGTTCGCGGCACCAGTTATCAACGCGGTTTTGCCCGCCAACCCTCTCACTCCCCCACTCTGTCACCCACAGAGCCGAAAAGGGCCACACCACGTGAGATTTCCGCAATTCTCGCGGATCGGGTGGAACTCTTCGTCCGCGCTACGCTCGAATCATCGACGAGCAGCAACACATCGCCGATACGCGCCCGGTCCTCGTCGAGGTTTCGGGCCGCGACCGTCCCGGCATCACAACCGGTGTCCTCGAGATCCTCCGCCGCGCCTCCGCAACGGTCGAGGACATCGAGCAGGTTGTCATCCGCGGGCGCCTCACGTTGGGCTTCCTAATCGGCGTACCGGAGGGCAAGGACCTGCTGAAGGACCTGTTGCTGTTCGGCTGGGAGCACGATCTGAACATCGAGTTCGAGGCTGCTCCCGCACTCCCGAGCCCCCATCGTAAGGCTCAGGTGGTCACGGTTCTCGGGCCCGAGCTCACCGCCGGCCAGCTCGAGCGGGTCACCGGCGCGATCGCCGACGCCGGCGGGAACATCCACCGAATCGAACGTTTGTCGCGGTATCCGCTCTGGTCATACGAGTTCCGGGTCACCGACAGCAATGGCGGCGAACTTCGCAAACACTTGCTCTCGTCGGCGGGCGACGTCGACGTAGCGGTCCAAGACGAGGGCCTCTATCGGCGCGCCAACCGTCTCATCGTCTTCGACGTCGACTCGACCCTCATCCAGAACGAGATGATCGATCTGCTCGCGGCCGAGGCCGGAACGGTCGACCAGGTGGCGGCGATAACCGATGCTGCGATGGCGGGCGAGCTCGATTTCGAGGAATCGCTGCGTCGGCGCGTGGCGCTTCTCGAGGGTCTCGACCAGGCTGCGATGGAGCGCGCGTGGGAACGCGTCGCGCTCACCCCCGGCGCCAGAACGGTCGTACGAACGCTCGGCCGACTCGGCATGACCGTCGTCCTGGTCAGCGGGGGCTTCACGGCCTACACCGACCGTCTCGTCGCGGAGCTCGGCGTCGATTCCGCCCATGCCAACCAGCTCGAACTCGACGACCAGGGCCGGCTGACCGGACGGCTCATCGGGCGGATCGTCGACCGCGAGGCCAAGGCCGAGTTGTTGGTCGAGGCAGCGGAATCGGCCGGCGTACCGCTCGATCAGACGATTGCCGTCGGCGACGGTGCGAACGATCTCGACATGCTCGCCGCCGCGGGCCTCGGCGTCGCGTTCTGTGCCAGACCAGTGGTGCAGGACATCGCAGACACGGCGCTGTCCCTTCCGTATCTGGACGCGCTGTTGTTTCTCATCGGTATTCGACGCGAACACATCGAAGAGGCCGACGAGGGCGACCCGACTTTCAACCCGTGATGCGGCCGATGCTCACACTTTGTTCAGCGAGACCCAGCTGCGCATCCGCGACGTGACGAAACACCAACCTCTCCGCATCGGCCCGCTGTCGGTGTGGCCGCCGGTCGTGCTCGCTCCGATGGCTGGTGTCACAAACGCGCCGTTCCGCGCCTTGTGCCGCAGCGAGGGCGCCGGTCTGTATGTCAATCAGATGCTCACCGCCCGCGCGGTCGTCGAGCGGCACCCGCGCACGCTCGAACTGGCTCGCTTCGCAGAAGACGAATCACCGCGCAGCCTCCAGCTCTACGGCACCGACGCACGGTCGGTGGCCGAGGCGACCCGCATGCTCGTCGGCGAAGGGAAGGTCGACCACATCGACATGAACTTCGGTTGTCCGATGAAGAAGGTCACCCGCCATGGGGGCGGAGCCGCATTGCCGGTTCGACGCAGGTTGCTCGCCGAGATCGTCGAGCATGCCGTGCGAGCAGCCGGCGATGTACCGGTGACGATCAAGTTCCGAATGGGCGTCGACGACGACCACATGACCTTCCTCGAGACGGGGCGTATCGGCGCCGACGCGGGATGCGCCGCGCTCGCTCTGCACGCCCGCACCGCCGAGCAGCTCTACTCGGGCGCTGCGCGCTGGGAAGCGATCGGTGAGCTGAAGTCTGCGGTTCCGGAGCTGCCGGTACTGGGGAACGGCGACATCTGGGAGCCAAGCGACGCGTTGAGGATGATGGCCGAGACCGGCTGCGACGGCGTGGTGATCGGTCGAGGGTGCTTGGGCCGCCCGTGGCTGTTCGCGCAGCTCGGTGCGGCCTTCGACGGCGCTGCGATCCCTCCCCCACCAACGATGGGCGAAGTGGTCGACACGATGATCAGGCACGCGACCCTGCTGGTCGACTGGTTCGACGAGCATCGCGGGATCCGCGACTTCCGCAAACATCCCGGCTGGTACCTCCAGGGATTCCCCGTCGGCGGGGCCACACGCCGCCGATTGAACCAGGTTCGATCGCTCGACGATCTGGTTGCGCTGCTGAAGACTCTGCCGGGCGATGCCGAGTTCCCCGACGAGGTCTTGCGTCAACCTCGGGGGCACACCGCCGGCCCCAAGCAGGTCACCTTGCCCGAACACCACTACGAACACGCCGATTCAGTCGCTCCGCTCGAACGAGCCGCAGAATCGCTTGTTTCCGGCGGCTGATCGTCGGCGTTACTCGACCGAGGTCGCTGCTCCCGGATCCCAACGCTGATCGCTCAGCTCGGTGAGAAGAGCGTACGGATTGACCCATCCACCCTGACTTCCGCTCGGCGACCACTGGAAGTGCAGGTGCGGCGTACCGCGTGCATTGCCGGTGTCGCCGTTGAAGCCGATGACTTCGCCGACCTCGACCCGCTGGCCCTCGGCCTGGGGACCGAACGAATCGAGATGTGCGTAGTAGTAGAGCGAGCCCGAGTCGCCGCGCAGGTAGATGGCTAGCCCGCCGAGCGAGTGGTTCGAGAACCGTTCGATCACGCCCGATTCGATCGCCAAGATCGGAACGCCGCGGGGAGCGAGGATGTCGGTTCCCTTGTGACCCCGGCCACCCGAGCGAGCCGCGCCCCACGAGTTCACGAACTCGTATCCGGACTGGACCGGAAACGCGGCGATGCCGATACCCATCGAGGGTCCGTCATTGAACAGCTCGAGCTCGGCATCGATCGCCTCGATGTCCGACTCGAGGGCCCGTAGCTGGGCGAACAGCGGTGCGATGTAGGCGGGAACCTCGAGCGTCTCTTCGTCGCGGTTCAATCGGTTGCGCTCCACCGGCATTACACCAGGCAGGTCGCCGAACAACTCTGCGCCCAGCAGGAACTCGACGCGCTGGTCTGCCGGAGCGAAAGCACCGATGGCAGCTGCGACGTTTTCGTGCTCGGCCTCGAGAACAGAGCGTTCGAACAACCTCACCGTCATCGGGTGCGGGTGTTCGGCCGATTCCTTGTCCTCGGCTCGGTCTCCGGGCGGTTGCCCCTCGACGCCGGCCGGGTCTCGAGGCGTTCCCGCTTGCGGGTCTTGTGCGAACGCACTTGTCGTCATCCCGACGAGGACGGCCAGCGTGGTGGCCAGCGCAACGAGGGCGTGACGGAGCGTTGAGGTTCGGCGGCCCGAAGTCTTTCTTGGCATTCGATGAGTGCACCGGGTAGGAAACGGGGGATGTCCTCGAAGAGGGTTGTTCCGGCTTGGAAGAGCTCCTGCCGGAAAGGGGTAACCGATGCGTTCGCTTCATCTTCGGCGCACCAAGCAACGAAATGAAGACGTTCGTAACGCTACCGCAACATTTTCCAACCTACAACTCACCCAACGTGGTCATTTGATGGGGTTTCGACCGCGCTGTGACGGATCGCCCTGGGTAATTCGGCCCGTTGCCGCAAACTGCTCCCCGTGGCACCGTTCAAGGGTGCCAACCGCGTCATTGCTCGCCGGATGAGCCAGCACCGCCTCCCGCACATTCCCGCGCTCGATGGGATACGTGGGGTAGCCGTCGGGGCCGTGCTCGTTTTTCACTCATACGCGAGCGCGCTGCCGGGTGGGTATCTCGGCGTCAGCCTGTTC
Source organism: Acidimicrobiales bacterium (assembly GCA_965216815.1). Lineage (GTDB taxonomy): Bacteria > Actinomycetota > Acidimicrobiia > Acidimicrobiales > SHLQ01 > JADFOM01. The sequence continues at coordinate 3,823,278 of OZ244202.1, forward strand.
TTCACGCTGTCGGGCTTTCTCATCACCGCACAGCTCCTCTACGAACGCGAACGATCCGCTCACATCTCGCTTCGAGGTTTCTGGCTCAGGCGTGCGAAACGACTTCTGCCGGCGATCTTCCTCGCGCTCTTCGTAGTCGCTCTGCTCAGCACCTGGATCGTGGACGACCAGCAGCTGTCGTCTCTCCGTGTCGATGGCCTCGCCGGACTGCTTTATGTGGCGAACTGGCGATTCATCGAGAGCTCGGGCGCATACGCCGAACAATTCGTCGGCGACGCCAACCCGCTCATCCATCTGTGGTCGCTCGCGATCGAAGAGCAGTTCTATCTTCTCTTCCCGCTCATCGCTGCAGCCGTGCTGCGGTTCGGGCGCAGGGCGTTCGCTCTCGCACTCGGCGCGCTTCTGGTCGCATCGGTGCTGGCGACGACGTTGCTCGCAACCAGCGGCGCCGCGGCCGAGCGGATCTACTACGGCACCGACACCCGGGCATTCGAGATCCTGATCGGCGCAGCACTCGCCTACGTCTACGTCGAGCGCCCGCGACTCCCCGCTCGATCGGTGCGCTCCCTGTCCGTGACCGGAGCCTCGGCGTTGGGTGCCATGATCATCGCCGCTGCGACCTGGGACATCGACAACCCGATCGTCTACGACGGAGGCCTAGCCATCTTCGGCGCCGCCTCGGCGATCCTCCTCGCCTCGGCGGTTTGGGGCAGCAGGCTCACGGATTGGGTTTTCGACAGACGACCGCTGCGCTCGCTTGGACTCATCAGCTACGGCGTCTACCTCTTCCACTGGCCGATCTTCGTGTTCGTTCAGCGCCAGGGTTGGCCACTGGCGACCGAGCTCGCAGTCGAGGTCGGCGCAACACTCGCCGTCGCCGTAGCGTCATACCACCTCGTCGAGAGCCCGATTCGCAGGGGAGATTTGAGGCTTCCGTCGGTGGCTCTCGCACCCGCCGCAGCGGTGGCGGTGGTCGTCGCCTTGCTGGTGGCGGTCCCGGCGCCCAGTGGCAACGTCATCGTGTTCAGCGCAGTCGCCGAACGCGACGTCGCCTCCGCAGCAGGTCCGGTGACTGATGAAGCGCCGACTATCTCGACCACGATTGCTCCGACCTCGGCGGCCGAACAAGCCGCCGCCGAACGTGTCGAGCCGGCAGCGCAAGCGACGCCGGGCGCAACCGGATCCGAACCACCCCGAATTCTCCTCGTCGGCGACTCGGTCATGATCACGGTCGGGCGGGGACTCGAACGCTGGGGGCAGCTCACGGGCGCTGCCACATTCATCAATGCCGGCGGCCTCGGCTGCGCCGTGGCCCGTGGAGGGCAGGTTCTCGTCGAGGGCAACGAGTACGACTCGCCCTCGGACTGCGACAGGTGGGCCGAATATTGGCCGAAGCTGCTCTCGACAACCGATCCCGACGCCGTCGTGCTCCTGACCGGTGTATGGGACATCAACGACCGCACCTTCCCGCTCTGGCCCGAGGGCTGGCAGGCACCCGGAGACGACGTCTTCGATCGCTGGCTCGCATCGGAGTTCGATCAGGCCTTCGGTGTGCTCGGCGCGACCGGAGCCGAAGTGATCTGGCTCAGCTCTCCTTGCTACGAGAAGTTCGACGCAAATGGTGAAATCACCATCCCGGGAGGCAGTTTCGACCTCGATCGTGTGCGACACCTCAACGACACCATCGTGCCGAGCGCCTTGTCCCGCAATCCAAGGGTGCAATCGATCGACTTCCACGAACAGATCTGTCCCGACGGACGGGGTCTCCAGAGGCTCGGCGATGTGGAGCCCATACGACCCGACGGTGTGCACTTCAGCGAAGATGGGTCCGACGCCCTGGCAGTCCGGCTCGGCCCGCAGCTGATCGCTGCACTCGACGGGAGCGACTAACCCGATCCAGCGCCCAGGACGATTCCGACGTTCCAGCCGACGACCGCCACGTACCATCCAATGCCGGTCGCGAGCACGGTTTCCATCGTCCTCCATCGAGGTCGGATCGCCACGAGCATCAGGGCGACGAGCGCAAGAACGGCGAGTTTCACTCCGGTTGCGAACCAGAAGTCCTCGACCGCGCGTTGCATGAGCGGGTTCGCCTCCGCCAACACGCCGTGCACGATGCCCAGCCTGGTCACGTAGACGTCGAAGAGGTTGAGAGCGACCAGCATCGTGAACAACACGAAACGCCGCGACACCCAGATCGGCCTCGGCGTCGACCGTCGTGGCGCTACTGATCCACTCCTCATCACCTCCGATTGTGCCATCGCCGACCCTGGGTCGATATGGGTCGTCGGACTCGTCGGTTCGATCGCTGCGCAGAACGTGCAATAGCTTCGCCGGATGCGGCGACGGGCGTTGGGCATCATCAGCTTCCTGATCATCCTCGGATCCGTGGGCGCAGCCCCGGCTACCGGTCTCGATGACACCGCACCGATCGGATCGCTCGACTGGGTGCGGGTCGACGCAGCCGACACGATCACCGTCGGCGGCTGGGTCCTCGATCCCGACGAGGACCGCTCTCTGTTCATTCACATCTACGTCGACGACCACCTCACGAAGGCCGCACGCGCTTCGGGACCACGGCCTGACGTCGCGCAGAGGTTCGGGGTCGATCCACGGCACGGGTTTCACACAGCGATCGCCGGCACCCCCCACGGCGAACACGACGTGTGCGTCTGGGCGATCAACCTGCCCGGCCCGGGCAACAACCAGCGCATCGGATGCCGACGAGTTCGCGTCGGGCCGGAGCCGAGCAACCCGGTTGGAGTCGTCGATCGCTTCACGGACACTGGCCGGGGCGCCCTCGAGGTCAGCGGCTGGGTCTTCGATCGCGACTCGAGACGGTCGACCCCACTTCACTTCTACGTCGACGGTGCGCTGGCCGGCACCGCTACGACAGGCCTACGGCGCGACGATGTCGCCCGCGTGCACGGCGTGGGACCGCGCCAGGGGTTCCGCAGCCGAATCGACGCCGGCTACGGCACCCACGACGTCTGCGTCTGGGCCATCAACCAACCGGCAGGCCCGAACGTGAGGATCGGATGCAGACAAGTCAACGTCACCGACTCCCGCCCACGTGCGACGCCGAGGTCGCCGGTGAGCATCAACGGCACCGGAGACGTGCGAGCCGATCCGCACTGGTATGGCTCGCCGCCCGACTACCGGCCGGCGCTGGCGGGTCTGAACGGGTTGTTCCACGACGATGACCTCACGGTCATCAACCTCGAGTGTGCCCCGTCGCTCATCGGTGCGGCCGTCGCAAAGAACTTCAACTTCCGTTGCGATCCCGGTTCGCTCGCGAACTTCCGCGCCTCGGGAGTCGATGTCGCGAGCATGGCCAACAACCACGCGCTCGACTACGGCACGGCAGCGATGGTCGATGGCATCGCCAACGTGGAGGCCTCGGGATTACACGAGGTCGGCGCCGGCCTCGACGACCGCGACGCATATGAGCCTTACCTGACCGAGGTCAACGGTACGCGCATCGCCGTCTTGGGCATGGCGGGATTCGTCGAATTCGGCTGGAACCTCGCGGGGCCCAACCGACCGGGCCTCGCCGACGGATACAACCCCGCAGCGATGGCCGAGGCGACCCGTCGAGCTAGCGCGGTCGCCGATGTGGTCGTCGTCGCGATCCACTGGGGGCGAGAAGGCGTCACGGTCCACAACACCTCCCAAACCGAGCGCGGGCGAACCCTCATCGACGCGGGCGCGGACATAGTGTTCGGCCACCATCCGCACCGCCTACAGCCTCTCGAGCACTACAACGGCGGCGTGATCTTCTACAGCCTCGGCAACTTCGTGTGGCCGCGCCTCAGCGTCGGCAGCGCCGACACCGCAGTCGGACGCGCCGAGATCGATCCCCGAGGAGGAATCAGGGCGTGCTTCCTCGACGCGACGATCCGGTCACATGGACGCGTCTCGCTCGACGACCCCGCGCGTAGGACCTGCTAGAGGTCGAGCGCGAGGGCCGCATCGATCAGTCCGAGGTGCGAGTAGGCCTGCGGGTGGTTTCCGAGCATGACCTCGGCTTGTGGATCGAACTGCTCGGGCAAGAGGCCGGTCGGGCCCGTGAGGTCGATGTAGTCGCGCATCATGACCCTGGCCTCGTCGATCTGACCGGTCATCACGTAGGCCCGGATGAGCCAGGACGAACAGATCAGAAAGCCACCCTCTGAACCGGGGAGCCCGTCGTCGAGGCGGTAGCGATAGACGATCGGTCCGTCTCGCAGGTCGCGCTCGATCGCCTTGATCGTCGCGAGGAACCGTTCGTCGTTCGCATCGAGCAGACCGGACAGGCCGATCCACAGAACGGCCGCGTCGAGCTCGGGATCGCCGTACGCGATCGTGAAGGCCTCACGTCCCGCGTGCCACCCGTTGGTTGTGACGTCTTCGGCGATCTCGTCGCGAAGTGCCGGCCAGGACTCCGGAACGGGACGGCCGACCAGGTCGGCTATCGCTATCGCACGGTCGACCGCCTGCCAGCACATGACCTTTGAATGCACGTGGTGCCGCTGCGGTCGGCGCTCCTCCCACATGCCGTGATCGGGCTCGTGCCAACGGCGCTCTACCGCACGCACCATGTCTTCGACCAAACGCCAACGATCACCTTCCACCGGAACGCCACGGCGGGCCAACACCGCGATGCACTCGACGATCGGACCGAAGACGTCGAGCTGAACCTGGTGCTCGGCCGCGTTGCCGATGCGCACCGGTCGACTGCCCCGGTAGCCGGCGAACGAAGGAATGATCGCCTCGGGAATCGACCCATCGCCGCGCAGCGGGTAGACCGGTCGGAGCTGCTCGGGAGCACTGGCGGCCCCGACCCTTCGGATCAGCCAGTCGAGAAACCGCTCGCCTTCCGTGGTCGAACCGAGGTTCGCAAGCGTCGTTGCGGCCATCGCCGCGTCACGGGGCCAGCAGAATCGATAGTCCCAGTTGCGCACGCCCCCGACGTGCTCGGGAAGGCTGGTCGTGGCAGCGGCTAGAATCGCGCCAGAAGGTTCGTGACACAGAGCCTTGAGCGTCACGGCGCTTCGCCTCACATACCGCGCGTGTGCCGAAGGAAGCTCGAGCGATTCCGTCCAACCCCACCACCGATCGACCGCCGCACGCCGGATCTCGATGTCATCGATCTCACCGAGCGGCGAAGCGCCGAACACCATCACGACCGGGTTGCCGATCGAGAGGTCGATGATGGCTGTCGCCTTGGCCCCACCCGTCTCCTCGACGATGTCCCACTGCACACCTGGCGCACGCAGCTCGAGCAGCTCGGCCATGCCGGTCACAGCGAGTCCGTCAGGTGTTGGCTGGAACCCCGTCACGGCCCGGCCGTAGTCGCCGCGCGGAGCGAACTCGACCCGCGCCGGGTGGTCGCCGTGCAGCGCCCGAACGAGCAGCGACGCCCCTGTGGTCTCGTCGAACGTCAGATAGTCGACAACGGTGAGGTCGGCCCACCGGGTCTCGATCATGAGCGTGTCGTCGATGTACCGCTGTGAGATGGGCTCGGCATCGTTGTCGAGACCGACCGCGAAGTACCCGGCGCGTGCCCCGCCAAGCAGCTCGGCGAACACCGACGAGGCATCGGCGGTCGGCAAGCACATCCAGTTGATTCGAGCATCGGGTGTCACCAGCGCCACCGTGTTGCCGTCACTCAGCAACGAGTGCCTCTCGATGGGCTGCGACACAGCGCCCTCGAGCCAACCGCGTCGGTGCTCCGTGAGATCGGCCAACACCCGAGCGACATCGGTGGTGTCATCGACACGAAATCGAGCGAGGGATTCGCCGGAGCCGACCTTGATGCCGAGATCGGGTCCGGACAACCTGCCGAACGCGTCTTCATCGGTCACGTCGTCGCCGAGGAACACAACAGCCCCTGCGCCCACGTCGGAGCGGAGCCGCTCCAGCGCCGTTCCCTTGTCGGTCTCCACGACGGTGAGCTCGATGACCTTCTTGCCCCGTTTGACGGTTACGCCGGGCTGCGAGGCGGGACCATCGAGCACCTCGCGCACCATCTCGTCGGCGGCGTTGCCGGCAACCTGGCGGTAGTGGAAAGCCACGCTCGCTGGTTTCAACTCGATGATGACCCCCGGATGACCGCCGGCGATCTTCTCCAACGCGCCCGTGAGCTCGTTGCGCAGTTCGATGAGGTCGTCGTCGAGAGCATGGGAGAAGCCGATGTCGAACTCCGAGCCGTGCGACCCGACGAGATGGATCTCGTGGGGCAGCCGACTCAGCGTCGCGAGGTCGCGAAGGGAACGTCCGGAGATGACCGCCACCGCTGTGTCCGGCATGGCCGCTAGCTGTCGCAGCGCGGCAACCGACTCGCGCTCGGGTACCGCGGCAGCAGGGTCGTCGACGATGGGTGCGAGCGTTCCGTCGTAATCGCAGGCGACGAGCAGGACGGGCTCGGTCGCTATCTCCGCGACGGCGTCGCGGACCTCGGGGTCGACCGCATGCGGCCGAGTGGTCACGCTCATACCGACTCGAGCGCCTCGATGAACGCGGTGGCCCAACGGTGAGCATCGTTGCGGCGAACCACTCGACGCATGCGCTTCATGCGCGTCGTTTCCTCCTCGGGGTCGAGGCGGGTCGCCTTCTCGATGACAGTCTTGAGCCCCTCGACATCGTGGGGATTGACGAGCAGTGCCTGGCGTAGCTCGAGCGCGGCGCCTGCGAACTCGCTGAGGACGAGCACTCCGTCGTTGCTGACCCTGCTCGCGACATACTCCTTGGCGACGAGGTTCATGCCGTCGCGAAGCGGCGTGACGAGCATGACGTCGGCGACCTGGTAGAGCGCCACTAGCTCCTCCAGCGGCTGACCCTGGTGGAGATAGTGCACGGCGGGACGGCCCATCGTCGCGAAGTTGCCGTTGATGTCGCCGACGAGCTGTTCGACATCGGCTCGGATCTCGGCGTAGCCCGTGACATTGCTCCGCGACGGCTCGGCGATCTGCATCATCACGACGTCTTCGGCCGACAGTCGATGCTCGGCGAGCAACTCGCGGTATGCACGAAGCCGCGCTTCGATGCCCTTCGTGTAGTCGAGCCGATCGACACCGAGCATGACCGTCTCCGGAGAACCGAGCGATTCCCTGATCTCGGCGGCGCGCTTTTCCGTGTATGGGTCGGCGAGGAGCTCACCGACCCGATCGACGTCGATGCCCACCGGAAACGACGCCACGCGTGTGGTGTGGTCGCGGAATGTGATAACGCTGCCACGCGACGTGCAGTCGGTGACTTGGGCCGCCGCCCTCCGGAAGTTGTGAGCTCCGAGCGAGGTCTGGAAACCGACGAAGTCCGCGGCCAACAGCGCCTCGACGATCTGGCGCCGCCAGGGCATGCGCACGAACAGCTCGCTCGGAGGGAAAGGAATATGGAGAAAGAAGCCGATGCGAAGGTCGGGGCGCTGCTCACGCAGGAGCGCCGGGACGAGTTGCAGCTGATAGTCGTGCACCCAGACCGTTGCATTCTTCGCGGCGACCGCCGCGGCTGCGTGGGCAAAACGACGGTTGACCGATGCGTAGGAATCCCACCAGGTTCGGTGGTACTCGGGCGTTCGCACGGCGTCGTGATAGAGCGGCCACAACGTTCCGTTGGCGAAGCCCTCGTAGTAGAGGGCGAGGTCGGAGCGCGAGAGCGCGACCGGCTTGAGGTACATGCCGTCGTGGGTCCAGGGTTCGGGCGGATCGGCAGTGGAGCCCGACCACCCCACCCAGGCTGCCTTCTGACGGGTCTGCAACACAGGCCGCAGCGCTGCTACGAGGCCACCCGGGCTGGTCGCCCACTCGTCGCGCCTTTTGCCCCGCACCCGCCTTACCGGAAGTCGGTTGGCAACCACGACCAGATCGTTGTTGCGACGGGGTCTGCTCACCCCCCACAAGGTAGTGCGCGGGCACCTCTCTTCGGTGTTCCGCCCACCGGTCGGGCTAACGTTCGCCGATGATCGAGGAGAGACACGATGACCGAAGAACCATGGCAGGGCGACGTAGTTTCGATGGTCGAGGCCTTCCGCAAAGGCGAACGAAGCCCGCGCGAAGAGCTCGAGGCGACACTGGCCGCAGTTGAACGCAGCAGCCTGAACGCCGTCTGTCACGTCGACGCGGAACGCGCCCTCGACGCCGCCGACAACGCCGACGTCTCGCTTCCCTTCGGAGGGGTCCCGTTGGCGGTCAAGGAACTCCTGGCGGTGCAGGGTTGGCCGGCCTCGCTCGGGTCGGCGGCGCTTGCCGGCGAGGTCTTCGAATACGACGCCACAGCCGTCACCCGTCTGCGCGACGCCGGAGCAATCCCTGCCGTGCAGACGACCTCGAGCGAGTTCGGCGGCACCAACCAGACCACTACGAAGATTCACGGCGCGACGCGAAACCCGTGGCTGGAGGATCGGACACCGGGAGGATCCTCGGGAGGATCGGCCGCCGGCGTGGCGGGTGGTCTTTTCGCGCTGGCGACGGCGAGCGACGGCGGTGGATCGATCCGAATCCCGGCCGGCTTCTGCGGCCTCGTCGGGCTCAAGACGACCTACGGTCGCGTTCCGAGGGGTCCCCGCCTCACGATCGGCAACCTCACTTCGGTCGAGCTTTGCGTCACCAGGTCGGTTCGTGACACGGCCCGGTGGCTCGATGTTGCCAACGGATTCGATGCTCACGATCCTCTCAGCCTGCCGAGGGTCGAAGGATACGAGTCCGCGCTCGGCAGCGGTGACCTGAGCGATGTCGGGACCGCTGCGATCGTTATCGATCTCGGGGGGGCAGTCGTATCGACCGAGGTGTCCGAGATGGTCGAAGCGGCGGGCTCGGCTCTCATCGCCGAGATCGGCAGCGCTAGGGTCGAAGCCTCATCGCGCGTTCCCTCCATGGCAGGAGCGTGGGGCCTGACCGGCGCGGTCGGTTTGCGAATCAGCCTCGGCGACCGGTGGCCCGACTGCGCCGATGAACTGACCGGCATGATGCGCTCCGGGGTGCGAGCCGGCGAGGAGCGCCTCGACCTCGACGCGCTCACCTATGCTGAGATGCGTCGTACCGAATGCAACGAGGCGATGGCTGGGCTGTTCGACGAAGCCGATCTCGTCATCGCTCCGACAAACCCCCACACGGCATTTGGCGCAGAGGGCCATCTGCCACACGTCTTCGGTGATCGTGAGGCGACTCCGGGCAACAACGGAGCGCTGACAATCCCTGCGAACATCTACGGCAATCCGTCGGTCAGCCTTCCGATCGGCCTGTCGTCGGAGGGCTTACCGGTCGCTATGCAGGTGATGGCCCCGCACCATCGAGAAGACCTACTGCTCGACGTAGCTCTGGCCTGGGAGGCGGCCAACCCATGGCCACTGGTCGCTCCGGCGGCGGCCGCATGATCTCGGCGCCGTCTTTGACGGTGGGCATCGAAGAGGAATACCTGCTCGTTGACCTCGATTCCCTTGAGCTCGTGCGCGAAACGCCCGACAGGTTGCTGAGTGCTTGTGCAGAGGAGCTGGGCGAGCAGGTGGCGCCGGAGTTCCTCCAGTGTCAGATCGAGGTCGGCACCCGCCCACACACGGACGTGAGGTCGGCGATCGCGGAGCTGGCCGAGCTTCGCAGGGTGATCAGCGGCCATGCCCGCGATCACGGGTGCGGCATCGTCGCGGCGTCGACTCACCCGTCGTCGACCCACGAGGAGACCAAGCGGACCGAGCGCGAGCGATACCGTCACCTCGACGACGATCTACAGGCGGTTGTGCGCCGTTTGCTCATCTCGGGCATGCACGTGCATCTCGGCATCGAGGACTCCGATCTGCGCGTCGACTTCCTCAACCAGACGACCTACATCCTCCCCCACCTTCTTGCGCTCAGCACCTCGTCGCCGTTCTTCGAAGGGTCGCTGACCGGACTCAAGAGCTATCGGCTCGCGGTGTGGGACGAGCTGCCGCGCACCGGTCTTCCGCCCTCGTTCGACAGCTACTCCGAGTACGAGCGTCACGTCGATGTGCTCGTGGGAGCCGGCGTCATCGCCGAGGCGACGATGCTGTGGTGGGACCTACGCCCGAGTGCCCGGTATCCGACGCTCGAGATGCGGATCAGCGACCTGTGCACTTCGATCGACGACGCCGAGTGCATCGCTACTGTTTTTCGGTGTTGGTGCCACATGTTGTGGAGGCTGCGGAAACGCAATCAGCGCTGGCGCAACTATGAGACGATGCTCATCCTCGAGAACCGTTGGCGTGCGCAGCGCTACGGCGTAACCGGGTCTCTCGTCGATTTCGGACGAGGTGAGCTGGTCGACTACGGCGACCTGGTCGAGGAGCTCATCGAGATGTTGATGCCGGACGCCGAGGAGCTCGACTGCGTGCCGGGGCTCACCCACATGCGCACGATCGTCGAACGCGGCACGAGCGCCGACCGACAGCTCGCCCGCTACGACGAATCGATCGGCGACGGGGCATCTCACGTCGAAGCGCTGCGCGATGTCGTATCGATGCTGCTCGACGAGACCCTCGTCCCCCCAACCCTCGAGCCCTAACCTGAGATTTCTGAACCCTAGGGGTACGCCAGAGTGCACCCCACGGTTCAGAAATCCCGAGACCTGAGATTTCTGAACCCTAGGGGTACGCCAGAGTGCACTCCACGGTTCAGAAATCCTTAGGCCTGGATTCTTCAGCCTTGGGTGAAGGAGTTGTAGATCTCGATAAGGGACGTGCGTTGAGCGTCGTTGAGCGCCGGGTCGGCCTCGATCGCACTGACCACGTCGCCCGTGCTCCCGTCCTGCGACTTGTCGTCGTCGAGCAGCCCGGCCTGGACGTACAGCGTCTCCGAGGAAATCTCCAGCGCACGCGCGAGTTGCTGCAGGATCTCCGCTGACGGCTTCTTGAGGCCCCGCTCGATCTGGCTGAGGTACGGGTTCGACACACCGGCGAGATCGGCCAGCCGTCGGATCGACAGCTCTGCCTGCCGCCGCTGCTCTCGGATGAACTCGCCGAGCGCCCTGTGTGAGTTCTCATCGGTCATGGGGTTCTATTGTCACAAAACCAGACGGCGTGCGCAGCGTCGGAAACGCTGCGCACCTCGATCGTGGCTTCGAGCGTTCAGCTCTTCTTCGCGGTGGGCTTCCTGGCGGTGGTCTTGCGCGCCGTCGTCTTCTTGGCTGTGGTCTTCTTGGCGGTTGTCTTCTTCACGGCGGGCTTGGTTGCACCGACGACCGACCAGGCTGCGCTGCGCTGGTCAGCGAGGAACGCAGCAACGTCCTCGGGCAGACGCGATTCGAACTGCTCGGCCATCGGGTCAACGCTCTTGCGCCATGCTGTCGCCTGCTTGCGGGCCTGCTTGCGGGCCTTGTTCATTTCAGCGCTGAGCGACACGAGCTCGTCGAGCTCGTCGCCGGCCTTGCGGACGATCTCCTCTGCGCGATCGATCACGTCCTGCACGTTCTCACCGATCGGGCCGAGGCGGTCGACCATCTGTGAGCTGATGTCGCTGGCGGTTTCGATCGCCTTGTCGGCGACCAAAAGGTTGATTCCGACCGCGGTGTAGGCCGAGTCCTGGATCGTTGGGTTGGGCATTGTGGCTCCGTTCGAGTCTCATGGTTGTCGGGATTCCGACAACTCACTGCGCTAACTATAGCAAGCGATTCGCTTGCTGCATACTGCGCCTACGTGAAGTCGGTCACACCGTGGCAGCGCCTCCCGAAACCGGATCAGCGACAGACCCCGGAGTCGACGAGCTCGGCGTAGTCGGTGGGTCCGATGCCAAGGACCTCGGCGAGCACGTCCGCAGTGTCCGCACCGAGCGGACGCGCCGACGGGGCGACGCGGGTCACGGTGCGCTCGAAACGCGTCGCGTTCCCGACGTGGCGCTCAGGACCGACTTCGATGTGCTCCAAGTCGACGAGAAACCCACGTTCGGCGAGATGAGGATCGCTCCGATGCGCCTTCGGGCCCTGAACCGCCATTGCCGACACGCCGACCTCTTGCAACGCCGCAGCTGCAGACTCCGGATCGAGCCGAGCACTCCAGGCGGCCACCAAACCATCGACCTCGTCACGTCGAGCGACTCGCTGCCGACCGTCGAGATCGGCCAGATCGATGCGTCCGAGCAACCTGCACAGACCCTCCCACGCGGACTGCTCACCGACCGAGATCGCGAGCCAGCGATCTTCACCCGCTGCGGGATAGACGTCGTGCGGACAGACGTCGCCGAGGCGGTTGCCGGTCGCCTCGAGACCGGAGAGCGCGTCGGTGTAGAGCTCCGCAACCAGATATGCAGCGGCCTCGGTTTGCGCCATGTCGATCAGCTGCCCCTCGCCACTGCGGGCTCGATGATCGAGCGCTGCCACGACAGCGCATGCGAGCAGCTTTCCCGCAATGTGGTCGGGGTGGTTCATCGATGTGCCACAGGGGTACGGCGCGTCGTCATGGTTCCACAGCAGGTGAAGCCCGGCGAAACCCGAGTTCAACGGACCGAAGGCCGGCATCTCGGCCATCGGGCCCGTCCTCCCGTATCCCTGGGATGACACGTAGATGACATCGGGGTTGCCCGCGGCCACGTGATGGTGATCGAGGCCGAGCGATGCGAGAGAACCGCCCCGCTGGTTCTCCGCTACGACGTCGGCCGCCAAACACAACCGGAGCGCCAAATCGCGTCCCAGCTCGGTGCTGAGGTCGATGGCAACGCTGCGCCTACCACGGCACTCAGCGTTGAATGCAAAGGCGCAGTTCGGGCGATCGCCACCTGCCTGGCGGAGCACGTCGGGGTGGGTCGACGACTCGATCTTGATCACGTCGGCGCCGAGCTCATAGAGCATCCACGAGAGCTCGGGCACCACGGCTGCTACGCCGAACTCGACCACACGCACGCCCGACAGCGGTAGCGCACGACCGGAATCGTCCGACGCCTCGTGCCCAGAGCTCCACCCCTCACCCACCCAGCCGCTGCGGGTCTCCACCTCCGGTTCAGGCAGGCGGGCTGGTGTCTCGCTGAACCGCCACGGAGCACCCGCTATGGGCCCGAGATCGGGGTCGTGGGTGAAGTACTCGCGCTCGACGACCTGGGGATGTCGGACGAACTCGGCGGGGTGGTGCAGCACACCGATAGTCGTCTCCAATTCCAGTGCCTGCTCGAACAGCTCGGCGCGAGTTCGATCGACGAGCGCGCCCTGGGCGACGACGCGAATCACGTCTGCGTTCATGAGACGGAACACGTTGTCGTTCCACTCGTCGGAGTCGAACGCGTCGGGCGAGCCGCACAGCTCGACGAACCCGCGCCACTGCTTCTCGCTTCCGATGACGGCACGAACATACCCATCCTTGGCCGGGAGCACCCAGTAGCTCCCGTCGGCGTTGCGGGTTCCCTCGGCGGGAAAGAACGGGTTGATGTGCAAGTAGTCCTCGATGCACACGGACCACGGGATGAGTCCAGCAAGCGCTGCCTCCTGGACCGACACCTCGACAAGGTCACCGTGGCCATGGCGCCGACGGTCGGTCACCGCAACGATGGCGCCCACCGCGCCATGCACCGATGCACAGTCGTGTGCGAGGTGCACCGGTAACCAACACGGTGGCCGGTCGGGAAACCCGGTGGCGAACAGGGCTCCCGATGCGGCGAGGGCCGGAAGCGGATCGAGGGTCCACGTTGCCCGCGGTCCGGAGAGTCCGAGATCGCGTATGCACACCTGCACGAGCGATCGATGTCGCTCCGCCGACTCGTCGATCGACGGAAGGCCGAGCTCGTTCCGTGTCTCGGGCCGGTTGTCGATCACGACATCGGCTTGTTCGAGCCACTCCTCCAGGCTTGCGGTGGTCATCGCGAGACGCTTGTTTCGGTTTCTGACCGCAGACGCGACACCGTCGCGCCCGAGCGTGGTGCGTTCGCCGACTTCGATGCGCAACACGTCCGCGCCCAGATCCGCGAGAATGCGACCCGCCATCGCCCCCCGCAGGTCGCATAGATCCAGCACCCGCAGCCCGGAGAGCAGAGAACCCATGGTCGGCGACACTACGGCCCCGGCCATGCCAAGTCGAAGGCAGGGTCTAGTTGCCTCAGCCGATCTACGATCGAATGCTCCGGCTATGACGAAGGAAGCGCCGATGAGATTCAACTATGCGGAGTCGATGATCGACCCGACCTTCTACATCCCGCTCGCACAGGCTGTCGAAGAGGCCGGGTTCGACGGCTTCGTCGTTCCCGACAGCATCTGCTATCCGGAGGTCTCGGACTCGACGTATCCCTACACGCCCGATGGCAACCGTGAGTTTCTCGAGGACCGCCCGTTCATCGATCCGTTCACTCTCATCCCGGCGATGGCCGCGGGCACCGAGCGCATCCGCTTCAACACCTTCGTCGTGAAACTCCCGATCCGCCATCCGGTTCTCGTCGCGAAGCAAGCCATTTCGGTGGCGGTGATGTCGGGCAACCGGTTCGGTTTCGGTGTCGGCTCGAGCCCGTGGCCCGACGACTACGAGATCTGCGACGTGCCCTGGCAGCGGCGCGGCAAGAGAATGGATGAGATGATCGAAATAATCAGGGGCCTCGGCCAGGGCGACTACTTCTCCTACGACGGCGAGATCTTCGACGTGCCGTCGATCAAGATCACACCGACGCCCACCGAGCCGATCCCGATCCTCATCGGCGGCCACGGCCCCCGTGCTCTCGACCGCGCCGCTCGCGTCGGCGACGGTTGGATGCACGCTGGTGGCGACGCCGAGTCTCTGGGTGACTACCTAGCAACGCTGCGCGATCTGCGGGCTGAACACGGCAGAAGCGACCTCCCGTTCGAGGTACACGTCATCAGCCTCGACGCCTACAGCCTCGATGGCATCGAGAAACTCGAGGACCTCGGCGTAACCGACGTGATCGTCGGGTTCCGAGACAGCTACCAACCGGGGCCCGACACGCAGTCACTTCAGGAGAAGATCGATGCGCTCGGCTGGTACGGCGAGGAGATCATCTCGCGGGTCGATCCGAGATGAGCGTTCCGGTTGCGCCCGAGGAGATCGAGGCGGTCGCAGGGGCCCGACCCGGCCCCGTATACCTCCTGACGGTCAGAGACGAGTCCCCGCGCGCTCTCAGCGTCGATCCCGAGTTCGGCGGGGCCATACGATGCACCGTCGGCTCGGGAACCGCCGGCGCTGCGAAGCCAGGCGATCGGGTCACTCTGCTGTGGGGTGTGCCCGACGACAAAGGCCTCGCGCTCATCGCCGACGGCCGAATTGACGCGATCGACGGACTCGTGCTGGTGATCGAACCCGACCGAGCCGTGCTCCATCGGACACAGCAATAGGTCAGTCGATTTCGACCCAGCCGTTCGCGTGGGGCGGGTCGGCTGCATCGAATCGTGCCGCTACGGCGGGACGTTGGATGCATCCTCCACCGAGGACCCCTTCACGCCACAACCCGGCGCGGTCGCCCACCTGGTAGGTGTCGGCGCCGCCCGTCGTCGCAATCGGTGCCATCAACTGAGTCGGTCCGGCGTGTGCGAGTCCGACCGCGTGGCCCAGCTCGTGCAACAGGACAGGACCTGCGCCTCCCGACTCCCAATCGGGTGTGCCCGAGGTGTCGAAGGTGTCGACCACGACCGATGCCAGCACCCACTCGGCAAAGCCACCTCCCGGACGAACCCACGCGACGTTCGCGCGGCCGACGATCGTGCCGCCGACGAGGTCGGTGTCGGCGTCGGATCCGAAGGCGATTATCAACTCGTTCGTACCCGAGCGATCGAAGCCCTGCTGCGGCGAGTTGTCGTGAGGTGACGCCGAGGTCGGCATGAACGCGCTATCGCCGACCGGGGTGAACACGAGGCCCGTTGCTGCTGACAGGCGATCGAGCGCCTCTCGAACGATCTCGACATACCGTCCGCGTTGCCCGTTGTAGTTCACCGAGTAGCGGATCGCCCGGCACGGATCCCAGCGCACCGGGGTGCCCGCCCGCGAGTCCGAGCGAATGACCGGGCCCTCGTGCGCCAGCGAGAAGAGATAGTCATTCGAAGGAGGTGGTGCTCCAGGGTTCGCCAGCGGCACGTGCGGCGGTAGCTGAGCGGGCTGCGGCTTGCCGGTGAAGTATCCCGAGATGTCGGCGACGACGTGCGACCCCTTCTGCGTGAAGAGGGCGAAGCCGTGTGGGCTCACCGGAGTCACGACGTGGTTGGCGATCGTCTGCCCCTGTGCCGATGCGTTGAGGCTCGACGAGAGCGGCCGATAGCGACGGCTGGCCCAGGCCGCGAAATAGCCTTCGGAGGCGGTCTGGGTGGCGGTGAGGTTGACCACTGCGGCGGCTACTCCCCCATCGGGCAGACCGGCGCGCCCTCGCACGGGGACCCCGATCGTGGTGCTTCGACCGGGCCGGGGCCCTGAACGGGTATCGACGAGGCGCGACGGGGTCACCGCGACGAACCTGCCGTCCCCGGAGACCGGCGCATCGGGACCCGTGAAGGAACCGACTACGTCGACGACGAGATGGCCGCCGCGCTGTGCGTACACCTCGAACCGACCATCGACCAGCCCCACGATGACCTGGTTGGCGATGGTCTGACCGCCGAACTCGACGTTGAGGTTGCTCGCGTTGGGCCGCTCTTGTCCGGCAGGATGCACCGTCCAGAACCCGGGCTCGTTCGCGTCGTCGACGGTCACCTTCAGCACAGCCGCAGAAGTCTTGCGTGTGACGCCGGCTGTTCCGGCGAGGTCGATGGTGCGCGATTCGCGAACACCGAGTCGACCGCCCGCCTCGCGCGTGTCGAGCACCCGGGTCGGGGCCGTAGGGACCAGCCGACCGGCTGAGTCGGGTGCGGACGGCGCGTAGTAGCCCTGCACGTCGAGGATGAGATCGGCGCTCTTCTGCGCGTACAACGACACCGCTCCGCCGGCTCCGACCGGGACGGTCACGAGGTTTGCCAGCGTCTGGTCTCCACCTTCGGGGTTGATCGTCGATGCAAGCGGACGCGGCCCACCCGTCGGCCATGCGGTGACGAACCCGGCGTCGCTCGTGTTGGTGACGGTCAGGTTCGCCACGACCGCCGTCGCGTCGGGCGGAACCCCTGCCTTCCCCGCGACGACGACCTCGACGGTGCCCCGGTCCCCAGGGCGGTTGGCGCCCAGCGAAGACCGCGTGTCGAGCACGCGGTGGGGCTTCAGCGCTGTGTAGACGGCCGCGGCGCTATCGGGTTCAGCACCCGAACCAGAGTCGGGCGAGACAGTCAACGTTGCCAGGACGAGCGCCGCGGCAACCCCGGCTGCGAGACGGGACACTAGGCGCCCGTGTCGCAGTCTTCGGGACGTCCCGAGTCGTAGCCGACCATGAACCAACGTTGCCTCTGTTCGGAGGATCCGTGGGTCCATTGCTCAGGGTTCACGCGACCGGTCGTGCGCTCTTGGATTCGGTCGTCGCCGACAGCAGCGGCTGCGTCGAGTGCAAGGGCGATATCGCGCTCGCTGAGCTCGACGATGAGCGGTTCACCGAGCGTTGGGTCGTCGACGGTCGTGGCGTGATGGGTCCAGACACCGGCATAGCAGTCCGCCTGAAGCTCGAGCGCGATGAGCGAACGATTGTCGCCTCGCTGGTGTGCTCGCTGGCTCGCGCCAACGATGTTCTGGACGTGATGTCCGTATTCGTGTCCCAGAACGTATGCCTCGGCGAACAAGCCGCCCTCGGCCCCGAAGCGCGACTCGAGCTCGTCGAAGAATCCGAGATCGACGTAGACGCCTTCGCCCGCCGGGCAGTAGAAGGGCCCAACAGCGGAGCTCGCCGTGCCGCAGCCGGTCGAGACCTGACCGGTGAAGAAGGTCGTGGTCGCCGGACGATACGAAAAGCCGTAATTCGGTGCTGCCTCGGTCCAGTAGTCCTGGATGCTGTTGATCGCTGCGACCAACGCGCATTCGCGGTGCTCGTTCGCATCGGCGCCTGTCTGGCAGGTCTCGCCGAGATCGCTCTCCGGTGCGGGCCCTGACGGTCCGACCGATTGCTGGTTCAGGTCGTCGAGCGCAGCGGGCAGCCCTCCGCCGGCGTTGCCGCCCATCAGCATCATCAGTACGACGACGATGATGCCCATGATCCCGCCGCCGGCGGCGAGAGTGCCGCCGCTCGGCATCCCCCGCTTGTCCGAAACCTCGGATGTGTCGAGCCGTCCCCGGCGGTTGAACTTCACGCTGTGCCCTCCGTAGTGGGAAAAGAGGCTACCCCTACCGCGGCCCGGTCTCGAAGTCGCGTATGTGTTTGGCTACGTCGCGCATGGCACTCACGAGGTCGATCGTGATCTCGGCCGCCGGGTCGGCTGCGGCGCCGACGAGCACCGCGCGGGCGACCTTCGAACCGGTCGAGCGCTCCAGTGCGTGTGCGTATGCAGCCAGCTGTCGCCGGTAGACGGCCTCGAGGGTGCGGTGGACCGAGACGGCATCGGATTTGTAGTCGACGATCACAAGGCCCCCGTCGGTCTCGACGACGAGGTCGACATAGCCTTCGACGAGGCGGTCCTCGAGCGGTGCCGATACCAGGACCTCACGATGATGAGGATTCGATCGCGCCAATGCGATCACGTGCGTATCGAGCGTTCGATGAACCATGGCTGCGATGTCTGCGGAGGCTTCCGCAACACCGAAGCGTTCGGATGTCTCCCGGCACAGCGTCGCGACGAGCGACCGGTCGTCGAACGAGATCGCCTCCATGACCGCGTGGTAGGCGAGGCCGACCGATGTACCCGAGGTGCCATCTCGGACCGTTTCGGTCGAGTGCTCGGCGACCGAGTCATCGACGAGGGAAGAGTCGGCGAGGGAAGACGCGGCGATGACCGCACCGGCTTCGGGAGTCGGCGACGGTTGCTCGGCTACCAAGCGTTGCCGCTCGTCGAGGAGGTGACCGAGCCGCTCGCACGCAGCCGAATCGATCGGCGGGGGCTCCACCGCCACCCGAGCCGGACGGTCCGCCCGCACGACCAGGTCGGGGGCTTCGGTAGCAGCTCTGTCGAAGGTCGCGCCGTGCGAGTCGATCGACTCGATGTGATGCGCGCTCACAAAGAGGTGATCGCACGCTCGAGTGGTCGCTACGTACAGGAGGCGCAGCGCCTCGTGCGCGTCCATCTGCGCCTCGAGCTCCCGCCGGCGATCGAACCCGACGCTCTCGACCGCTCGTGTGAGGCTCAGCTGTGGCGGGCTGTGCTCGTCGCCGTAGTGGACCGACACGCCTCCTGACCGCCGGCCGAGCTTCGTCGTGAGGCCAGAGAGCACGACGATCGGGTACTCGAGTCCTTTTGCACCATGAGCCGTGACTATTCGGACCGAATTCTCAGTCTCGTTCTCGATCGGCTCTTGCACCCGGGCCCCGTCTACCTCCTGGCGGCGAGCCCACTGGAGGAATCGTCGGAGGTCACCCTGCTCGGCATCGCAAAAGGCGCGAGCCTGGTCGACCAGGAACCTCAGCGCGCCGACGCGTTCGGTCGGCCGATCGCTCGCATACGCAGCGGCGAGCATCCCGCGCTCGGAGACGACCCGCTCGATCATCTCCGACGGCGTGCACCACCAGCGAGCCGCGTGCAGATCTGCTATGTAGCGAAGCGCTGCGCCGACCCGTCCACCTCCCGTGGATGCGGCTGGCGAGCTCAGGTAGTCGAAGCCATGTCCGGCTGCGGCCCAACGCGCCAGTTCCGTGTCCGGCACGGCTAGCGCAGACGACCGGAGCGCCCCGACGACCGCGACGTGGTCACTCGGGTCGTCGACCGCGTGCAGAACCCCGAGCACCTCGCGCACGGCGTCGGAGCTGTAGAGCAGCGCACCGGTCTCGCTGTGATGATCGATGCCCGCTTCGCTCAATGCTGCGGTCAGAAACGGCAAGGACGCACGGGTCGGCACGATGATGGCAATGTCGTTCGCTCGCATCGGCCGCCATCTGTCGCTACGGCGGTCGTGTACGGGCCGAGAAGAAGGGTCCTGCAGCATCGCTGCTATTAGGGCGGCGGCGTCGGTGGCTTCACAGGAGCGCGCGTGCGCAGCCATCGTGCCTTTGGGGTGCTGCCCACCGAAGATCGTCGGACGGTGATCGACGCCTCCTCCCGCGCGGACGGCTACGAGCGGCTCGTATTTCGGCTGGGCCCCCGCCACCTCCTCGGGCATGAGGTGCGCGAAGGTTGCGTTGACGAACGCGACTATCGGTCCCACCGTTCTGAAGTTCTGTGTGAGACGGACGGTCGAGTCGCCTCCGAACCTGTCGCGTGCTTCCAAGAAGAGACCGATGTCGGCCCGTCGAAAACGGTAGATGGACTGCTTGGGGTCGCCGACGAAGAAGAGGGAGCCGGGCGGAGTCGGGCTGGTCTCCCATCTCCCCGTGAACGCATCTCCCGACGCTATGGCTACCGCTATCTCGATCTGGAGTGGATCGGTGTCCTGAAACTCGTCGAGGAATATGTGGCGGTAGCGCTCGTGAAGCGAGCGCCTCGAGGCTGCGTGTTCGCAGACCACTCGACGAGCCAGAACCAGCAGGTCGTGGAATTCGAGCCGCCCGGACTCGGCCCGCTCGTTGGCCATCGCCTGCGTGAAGTCGGCCAGTTCGGCGGCCAGCAGCGGCAGAACACCGTCGGTTGCCGTCTCCCTCAGGTGGCTTATGGCCTCGATCGCGTCGGTAGCGAGTTCACGGATCTCGCCGATCTCGCAGGTCCAACTCGCAGCCCTACCCGTTCTCGACAACTTCCTGGGGGCGAACGCGGCGAGGACGCGAAGGCGATGGGTCTCCGACCGGTCGCCGGTGAGAGCGAGCAAGGTCGGCAGCAGCGTGTCTCGGACATAGGTGAACAGGCGGTCCTCGTCGTCGGTGCAGCGCTCGAGCGCGGATTCGAGCGCGTCGAGATGGTCCCGCAGCCGAGACCAGGCGATCGGCCGAAGAGCGCGGTCGGCGCGGACGAACCCGTCGAGCTGATCCCAGTTGTCGTTGAACTGGAGCGCCACGTCGCGAAGCCCGACTCGCGTCCGTGAATCGATGGGCACGTCGAGCAGCAGCGATCGGATCAGCAGCGACCGTCGGTCGCTGCGGGCGTAGAGGGAGTCGAGGAACCGTCGCCAGCGCGCGTCGAACGCGAGCTGGGACTCGACCTCGTCCATGACTTCGATATCCGGGGGCAGTCCGATGGCGCCGCCGTGGAGGCGCAGTACGCGTTGCGCGAACGAGTGCAGGGTGGAGACGACCATGGCGTCGATGTCTTCGAGCGCTTCGCGCGCGCGTGGCTCCGCCTCGGGGTCGTGCAGCTGCGCCTGGAACTCCTCGCGAACGCGGACCCGCAGTTCGGCCGCTGCTGCTTCGGTGAAGGTGATCGCGGCGATGCTGCCCATGTCGGCTCCGCGCCGGCACACGAGGTTGACGACCCGCTCGACCAACTGGGAGGTCTTGCCCGAACCTGCACCCGCTTCGACAAAGAGGGTGTCGGTGAGACCGCGGTCGACTATGAGCGACCGCGCGTCGGCGTCGGCTAGCTCATGCATCGATGTGGTCGGGGTCGGGCTGCGGGACCGGCGGACCCGGCTGTTTCAAGTCGATCTGGTGGCCTCGCTCGATCGGGCACAAACGGTCGAACGGGCAGGTCCGGCAGTTGTCGTAGGTGGCGAAGTAGTCGTTGTACGCGCCAGGGTGCATCGGGAACTCACCGAGATCGATACGCGTGACGATGTGATCGACCACTTCGATGAACCGTCGCCGCTGCGAGTCGCCGAATTCGTAGCCGGTGAGCGCCTTGCCGGCGTCGGTCTCGCGCAGCCCCCAGTAGTAGGCGCTGGCGATGCCATCCTCGGGGTCGGGTGCGACCGCCAGCGCGTACACGCCGAGCTGCAGGTGCGTGCCACCGTCGGTCGGGTCGGCTTCGAGGGCTTTGTTGGATACGACTCGACCCGATTTGTAGTCGAACACGATCGGGCGACCGTGTCGATCGCGGTCGACGCGGTCGGCGAACCCTCTCAGCCCGATCCTGCGTCCCGATGGCAACTCGACCGCCAGCGGTGCCGCCTCGCCGACGCCGATTGGGAGTTCGACGGCGTGCGTCTCTGACCCGAACCTGGCACGTAACTCGGCGTCGACGCTCAACCAAGCGTGCAGGTGGCCGAGAAGCTCCTCCTGGGTCAGCTCCCAGAGCAGCGCTCGCCCGCCGACTCCTGTTCGGCCGATCGACTCGAACCTCTCGACCGCCAGCGCTTCGATGCGCTGGATCTCTTCGGTACGAGATCGGCCGTCCGAGGAGCGCCCATTGCCCGAGATGCGCTCGGAGACGAACTTCTCCAGGATCTCGTGTAGCAAGCTCCCCCGGTCGAGGGCGGAGAGCTCGATGACTTGTTCGGGGCGTTCGACCTCGCCGACACCGAGCTCGTACGTGAGGAAGTAGCGCATCGGACAGCGCGCCCACGTT
The DNA here is from genome assembly GCA_965216815.1 of Acidimicrobiales bacterium. Taxonomy (GTDB): domain Bacteria; phylum Actinomycetota; class Acidimicrobiia; order Acidimicrobiales; family SHLQ01; genus JADFOM01. Next base: position 3,845,610 of record OZ244202.1, read on the forward strand.
TCGAGCCGGGTCGCCGAAACGACGTCGGGCACCGACGCCAGATCGGGACCGACGACACCGTCGTACTCGCCGAGTCTCTCCGACCTTCTGGCACCGATCAGCATCGCGGCATCGCCGATCGGACCCCGGAATCCATCGATGTCGGTCAACGGGACCCGAGCCCCTGCGGCGGCCGCCGCGAGGTGGTGGTCGAGGTCGTCAAGACCAAGCGGGGCGGGAGGCGCGAGCTCTCGCTGCCCGACGCGCTCGATCTCGACGCGGTCGAGCGTGGACCACTCCGACGCGAGAACCGTGCGGCCCACGCAGCGGGACAGGGCATCGAGCAACCAGGGCGACGGTCCGAGTTGGCGACCGCGCCGCGGATCGACTCGCGATGCGCTGAGCCAGCGTTGTCGACGAGATCCCGCCAACGCGGCGCCGAACGCTTGGCGTTGCGCAGCGACCTGTTCTCGGCGCCCCTCCAACACGTCTTCCCCGACGAGCTCGCGGTCGCGTTCCTCGAACAACGCGTGTTCGCCCGTCGGTGCAGGGAGCATGCCATCGTTGCATCCGAGGACGAATACGGCGTCGACGTCCAACGCTGCGGCCGCCGCGATCGGAACGACCGTGATGCCCCGCCCGGCTGTGCCCTTCGCCGGCGCCGGTGCCGCCAGGATGGCCTCGATCGCGAACACGAACGCGTCTTGGGAAGCGAAAGGCTCGATCGCATCGTTCGAGGCCAGGCGCGCCAACGCTGCATCGATGCGGCGATGGCTCTCGATCTCGTTCTCCGGCCAGCCGTCACCTGGATGTGGACTTCCGACCAGCGCAGCGAGCCTGTCGCGCACCCACCGACTTCTCGAGCTCCAGCTCTGTGGGATCGACGCCGGATCGGTGAGGTCGGCGATCAACTCGACTATTCCGCCAATCGCGTCGATGTCGTCGATCTCGCGGCGCAACGCAGCACGCTCGCCATCGCCGAGGTCGACCGATCGATCGGCCGAGGTGGTCTGAGCGAGTGCGAACCGCCGTGCGTCGAGCTTGTCGTTCCAATCGTCGATGCCGGCGAGCACCCCGGCGCGACGGGAGATCTCGTCGATGCGTGACGCCGAAAGCGATGTGAGCAGACTCGGCGCCGTGGAGAGGAGATCGACGACCGCATCGCGTTCGAGCGCCGTGACCTGCCCGGAGACGAAGGCGAGAAGCCGGGCCAGCACACGGCCCGACGCCGACGATGCCAACGTCCGGTCGGGCGGTGCCGACCAGGGCCACCGACGGGCCTCGAGCGACTCTCCGAGCATTCGACGGTACGGTCCTGTGCCCGGGTAGACGAGCCCGATGCGCTCGGGTGGAACACCTTTGCGCATCAGTCGCGCGACTCGCCGCAGAACCCCCGACACCTCGGCGGCAGGGTCGAGCGCATCGATGAAACCGGTCGCGTCCTCGACATCGGCTACGGCGACCAACGCGACGGCACCGCCCTCGACCAACGTCTGCAGGTACGCGGCCTCGGCGGCGTCGAGACGCTGGGTGACGACGATGATCGTCGCCACGGCCCCGGCGTCCGATGCCATCCGCTCAACTCCCTGCCAGAGAACGTCGGCATCGTCGTCGTAGCCGTCGAGGAGCGCCGCCATGTGGTCGGTGAGGGCGAGGCTCTCGCGAACGTGCTCGGAGCCGTCATCGGCGAGTCGGCGACGACGGTCGGAACCGAGCGTCCGCAACGTTCGGTAATTGCGAACCAGCGCGCGGTGCAGCGAGGCGTGGTCGACCTGTTTGGACGGCGCCGCGGCGAGGGCACTGCGCGCCGCGGAGTAGAGGATCTCGGCGGGGGGCTGCGGGCACACCGACCGACCGAGGCGCGCCCGAGCATTCGCCACGGGTGTCTCGAACACGACGTTGGCCAACCCACCCGAATGCCTCGCGACACTGCGGCGGAGCCGTAGGCCGACAGCATTGCTCGCGACGACGACACGCACCGGCGCGAGAGCCGTCGCCCGGTTGGCGTTGATCTCGTCGGCGAGCGCGGCGACGAGCGCGGGGCCGAAAGGGACCTGGTGGGAAGGAGAGAGCTGTTTGGGCGAGTCGATGATGCCGCGATGCTACGACCGGGGTGCGACAGTCGAGATCGATGCGCCTTCACAGCGAAGCACCCAGCGCGAGAACGCGCCGTCGTCGCACCACGCCGCTTGCTCCGCTGCCACGCCGCCGAGGGAGAGATCACCGTTCGCGACGGCGAGCCGCAGCTCGGTCCACGCCGGTCGGGGCATCGAAAGATCGTTCGGCGGATGGGTTGGAAGGCGCAGGACCAGCCGACACGCGTCGACGACGAGACCGACCGGAGGTTCGGCCATCGGTTGAACGGTGGCATCGGCGCGCATGATGGCGCTCTCGGTCCGACCGTTCTCGCACACGGCGACAGCGACTCGACATCGGTCACCGTCGGTCTTGTCGTGCCCGTCGGCCACTATGACCACCATCGTCCAGTCGGCCGGGGCGCGGAACCCCGCGAGTACGAGCATGGGGTGATCGTCGAGCGGGAGCAGGTGCAACTCCGCTCCCCCTTCGCGCTCGACCACCCCGGCCACGAGCGGCTCACCGACGTCGAGCAGGGCGGCGAGCAGCGCTTGGGTGTTCGGTTTCATCTTGCACCTCCGTTGGCGGACCCTTCTCGTCGAGTCCGTTCGCGTCCGTGGAGGCGCTGTGAAGGCAACACCGACCTTGTGTCCATGATGCACGCCGGGTGTGACACCCCTCGCTCGCGGCACCAACGGGAACACCACTCGCTGCGAGATGCCAAGAGCCTCCGTGGCTCGAACGGCCCTCCGGAGGGGCGATGAAAACGGCTGTCGGCGTTCGCCTGGCTCAGCGCGCCAGGCCGGCGAGAGGGCCGGTGGCGAACGCCGCCGCCCACTGCTCGCGTGCGCGAGGCGTCATCGTGTTCCAGTCATAGACCGAGCCGCCGACCGAGCGGGAGTCGACGAGCGCTTGTTCGAAACGCGCAAGCTCGTCGAGCGAGGCGAGAGGCTCTTCGGCATCCGGCGGCGGCCTCCCGTTTGCACCGATCCCGCCGATCCCGTGCACGAGTGCGTCGGGGTTGCCGATGTTGGCCCGCAATCGAGCTGTGCTGTCGACATGGTAGGTGTAGCCGTCGCCGAACTCTTCGGAGCGGACAGACCAGTAGCTCATCGGCAGCCAGGCCTCATAGTGAGGCTCGATCGCGCGCCAAGGAAACCCCGGCCAGAAGTCCTCGTTGACGACCTCCATGAGCGATGGCGGCACCACGATCGCCCCCAATGGTCCTTCGGTATCCGCCGCCGCCCGCGCGCTGAGATCGACGAGTCTCGCAGACCTCTCCTCGGCCGGGAGGTCGTCGGAGACCCATTCGATGTCGATCGCCACTCCGTCGAATCGATGGCCGAGCACAGCGAATTCGTCGATCGCCTCCAGACGCGCCAGGTCGGCTTCGACATCCCATTTGGGTAGGTACCAGCCGACCACGTCGATGTCGGCTGCATGAGCTCGCTGGAGGAACTCGGCCAGAAGCCACGGGTCGACGAGGCCCTCGGGTGATCGATCATCGATGCGGGCGGCCTGCAGGTAGAGCGTCGTCACCCCGTGTGCCGCCATGTCGTCGACGACAGCCGGACCGATCGGAGGGTTGGGTCCGGCGTACGCCTCGACCGAGTCGAAGACATCGACCCACGCACCCTGTCCGCGGTAGGACCGAAGGCGACGCTCGGTGGGCTCCGCTATGACGAGAACCGGCTTCTCGAACTCGCGCGCCGCCGTTTCGAACGTGAGTATTCGGTCCCTCGTGCGATATGCATCGATTGCGAACACCACCGCGACCACCGATACGAGCACCCCGAATGCTCCTGCCACGAAGCGCACACGGTGGCGCATCGGCGACTCGTCTGGCTCGTCCACCGAGACAACGTACTCCCAGGGGGCGGGGGCTACGCCGTTGCATCCCGGCCGGGGACTAGCCTCACGGCATGGAGGACCCCAGGGCCGAGCGCGCCCCGGCCGCCATCGACCGACGAAAACTCCTCCTCGGCATCGGATTCGGCCTCACCAACGCTGCGGTTCTCCGCCAGCTCGCGGTCAGCGAGGGCACGGGCGCCTCGAGCGCCGGGTCGACTCCGACGACCTCGACATCCCAAGTTCCCAACGAGACCGCCGATCTCGCAGCACCCTCGGGGGGCGGACCCTCGGCAGCCCCAGCGGTCGACACGACTCCCCCAGCCGCACCCGACACAGTCTTCGACACGGTCATCGCGAACGGGCGCGTCATGGACCCCGAGACCGGTTTCGACCGCATCGCGAACGTCGGTATCACCGGTGATCAGATCGCCTTCATCGGTGAAGCCGAGCTCGATGGGACCACCGCGGTCGACGCCACCGGCAAGGTGGTGAGCCCCGGATTCATCGACATCCTGTCCTACCAACTGAACGGCTATGGCGAGTGGTTCAAGGTCGCCGACGGCGTGACGAGCAACCTCGGAATGCACGGTCTCAGATTCCCCGCCGACGACTACTACAACCGCTGGGTCGGCGAAGGTGCGCCCGTACATTTCGGCGGCTCCGTGCACACCGACACGACCAGAGGCGACCTCGGCTACGGGATAGGTGAAGAGATCCCGACGGGATCGCTGGGCCAGGCGGCCGACGCTGTGAGGGCCCAGATCGAGGCCGGCTACTTCGGGATCCATGCACAGCCCGAATACACGCCGGGCATGACCAACGCAGAACTGACGCGCTATGGCAAGGTGGCCGGCGAGCTCGGCGTGCCACTGACCGTGCACGCCAGGTTCAGCGACAATCACCAACCCGGCACCAACCTCGAAGCTGTCACCGAGTGCATCCAGGTCGCAAGCGACACAGGCGCACACGTGCACGTCGAACACATCAACTCGACCGGCGGAACCGGCGTCATGGCCGAGGCGATCGACATGATCGAAGGCGCTCGAGCCGAAGGTTTGTCGATGACCGCCTGTATGTACCCCTACACGTTCTGGGCAACCGGGCTCCAGACACCCCGCTACAACGACTGGCAGGAGAAGTACGACCTCTCCTATTCCGACCTCCAGGTCGCGGGTCAGCCCGATCGGCTCAACGCGACCACCTATCAGCAGGCATTCGAGGAGAGCGCCCTCACGGCTGCCTACGCCATCAGCGAAGCCGACAACGAAACCGCTGTGGCTGCCGACTTCGTCATGGTCGGTAGCGACGCGATTCTCGAGACGAGCCACGACAACCACCCCCGCGCGACCGGATGCTTCTCCCGAACCATCGCCCAATACGTGAGGGAACGCCGACTGATCGGGCTGATGGAGGCCATCGCCAAGATGACGATCTTGCCGGCGAAGCTCATCGAGGGGGCGGCTCCGGCGATGCGCCGAAAGGGCCGGCTCCAGGTCGGAGCAGACGCCGACATCACGGTTTTCGACCCGAACGTCATCGCCGACCGGTCAACCATCGTCGATCCCAGCCCTGAGTCGGTCGGTGTCGAGCACGTCTTCGTGAACGGCACCCTCACTCGCGACCCCAACGGCTCTGTCGAGTCCGCGAGCGCCGGTACCGCCATCCGGTCGGAGCTTGCATGAACCAGCGAACGGCGGCATGGCTGTTGTGCGGCGCGCTCGTCGCCGTGTGTCTACCCCTGTTCGCGATGGCGACCCCTGCCGAAGACGAAACGTTCGGTCTCGGCACCGGTTTCCCCGGTAACGACAACGGCTCGGACGGTGCCCCCGAAGACGAGGCTGCGAGCGAAGGCGAATCAGGTGACGACGCGAGCGACGATCTCGGGCGTTTCACAATGGCCTTCGTCGGCGACGTGCTCGTCCACGAATCGGTGGCCGAGAACGCCAAGAACGCTGACGGTGACGGGTTCGACTTCGCGCCGATGTTCGCCGAGGTCGCTCCGGCGCTGCGCGACGCCGATGTTGCGATCTGTCATCTCGAGACGCCGTTGTCTGCAACGAACGACGATCTGTCCTACTACCCGGCGTTCCGGGTGCCCAACCAGCTGGCCCCCGCTCTTGCCGAGGCGGGCTTCGACGGGTGCAGCTTCGCCTCCAACCACACGCTCGACGCCGGGCCCGACGGTGTGGCCTCGACCCTCGACGCGATGCGCGCAGCTGGGCTCGAGGTCGCGGGCGCGTCGGCAACCGCAACCGACAGCAGCGCCGCGACCTACGAGGTCGACGACTACACGGTGGGACAACTGTCGTACACGTACGGCCTCAACGCCCCCGAATCGCTGCCCGCGGGCCAGGAGTACCTGGTCGACATCGTCGACGCGCAGGCGATCGCGGGCGAGGCGGCAGCGCTGCGATCGGCCGGCGCCAATTTCGTCGTCGTGAGCCTTCAGTGGGGTGTCGAGTACCAGACCGAACCGACCTCCGATCAAAAGAACCTGGCTCTGCGCCTTCTGTCGTCACCCGACATCGATCTGATCGTCGGACACCACGCCCACGTGGTCCAGCCGATCGAACCGATCGGCGACGAATTCGTCCTGTACGGGCTGGGCAACTTCTTGTCGAACCAATCGGAAACGACCTGCGATGTCTGCCCCGCGAGCGTCCAAGACGGCGCGATCGTGACCGTGACCGTCCAACCGACAGGTGACGGACCACTCGGGGTTGTCGCCGTAGAAGCGATCACAACCCACGTCGACCTCGACGATCACGCGATCATCCCGACCGGTTCCGAAGCCGCCATCGACCGGTTCGGCGAGGCCGAGGCGGCGGCCTCGGGAAACCGCACGCGCAGCGTTCTCGACGCGAACGGCACGCTCGGCTGACCGACGTTGTTTGAAACCCAGTCGATCTCGCGCCATTCTGGCGATAGCCGGGTGGAGATGCCGCGCCGGTCTGACTCTCAGGGGAGCCGCATGGCCACCATCGGTACATCGTCGCGTTCGAGATTGATAATCGCGGTCGTGTTCGCTGCTTTGCTTTCACTGCTCGCAACGAACCTCGAAGCGATGGCCGCAACCGGTCCGCCGCCCCCATCGAAGACCAATCCGCCGATCAAGTGGGGAGAGAACCCGAACAAGCTGACCAAGGCAACGCCCGCGGACTACGTGCCACTGGCTCCGGCACGCATCCTCGACACCCGCACCGACGGGGGACCGCTCGGCAAGCAGGGCGTCCGCACTGTGAAGGTGACCGGCAAGGGCGGCGTTCCCAACGGCGCAACCGCGGTCGTCATGAACGTCACGGCGACCAACACGACGGCTGCCAGCTTCCTCACCGTCTGGCCCGACAAGGAATCGCGGCCCAACGCCTCGAACCTCAACTACGTGGCGGGCCAGAGCGTGCCGAACCTCGTCAAGGTGCGACTGTCATCCGACGGCAGGGTCAACATCTACAACCACGAGGGGTCCGCCGACGTCATCTTCGACGTCGCCGGCTATTACACGACCGGTGGCGGGGCCAACGCCTCGCAGTACTCTCCCTTGCCGCCCACACGCATCCTCGACACCCGCACCACGGGTGGACCGCTGGGCCCCAAGGGCAGCCGCACGATCAAGGTCGGGGGTAGAGGTGGGGTTCCCACCGGCGCCTCGGCGGTCGTGATGAACGTCACGGTCACACAACCCACCGCCCCGAGCTTCCTTACGGTCTCGCCGACCGGATCGCCACGGCCCAACGCCTCGAACCTCAACTACATCCCAGGCCAGACGGTCCCCAACCAGGTGATCGTGACGCTCGGCAACGGAGGCCAGGTCGACATCTACAACCTGGCGGGCACCGCCCACGTTCTGTTCGATGTCGCCGGGTACTACACGACCGGTGGCAACGGAGCGGGCTATGTAGCGGTGAACCCGGCACGCATCCTCGACACCCGCACCAGCGGCGGCCCCCTCGGCAAGCAGGGCACACGCAAGGTCCAGGTGAGCGGCAAGGGCGGCGTCCCGAACGGCGCATCGGCCGTGGTAATGAACGTCACCGCCACCAACACGACCGGCAACAGCTTCCTCACGGTCTCCCCGGCCGGTAAGCCTCGACCGAACGCATCGAACCTCAACTACATCCCGGGCCTGACCGTGCCGAACCTCGTGATCGTCACGCTCGGCGATGGCGGCGCTGTCAACATGTACAACCACGACGGCAACGCCGACGTGTTGTTCGACGTAGCCGGCTATTACACGGGCGGAAACGGAACGACTGCGGCCCTACCCGACGAGGCGGTTGCCGCATTCGCCGACGATCAAGAAGTCGACCTGAGTGCAACGGCCCCCGGCGCGATCGGCGGCCACGAGCTCGAAGGCACCGACCTCACCCTCGAAGAGATCCAGGCGTTGCCGAAGATCGAGACCTCGTGGGCCGACAACACGCCGATCGGCGACGGCAACGCGAACTTCGCGGACAGCGGCAACGTCGACAGCGCAAGCCAGCGCGACCCACTGTGGGCCGGATACCTACCGAAGAACTTCAACAGGTCGGTCGGGCGGCTCTACATAGTCATCACCGACGGCAATAGCAACTTCGGTGCGACGTGTTCAGCAACCGTTGTGCGTCGCAACATCCTCATCACCGCCGCCCACTGTTTGGACTTTACGGGTACGGGACTCAGAGTCAGGGACGTCAGGTTCGTACCAAACCAGAACGGCGAGCGCCCGAGCGGGCCTGAACACGCGGCCGTTGATTGGGCCTACTGGACCGCCTACCTCGGCGCCCAGGGTTTCCAGTACGACTACGCCTTCGTCGAGATGGGCCCACGGAACGGTTCTTACATCGGCGACGAGGTTCCAACGATTCCGTTCGTTCACAGTCTGGCGTCGCCGCCGTGGATGTGGCAGATGGGCTACCCGGCTGAGGGCTGGTTCCAGGACGGAACCGGGCCGGACAACTCAGGGCAGGGCAAGTGTGGAGATTCACCGAACAACTTCTGCAAGCCCTACTCGAACCTCTCGAAGCCGGCCGACAACAAGTTCGTCACCCGCAACAGCGGTTCGAAGCTCATGCGCATGCCCGCCTACGTCGCCGGTGGAGCGAGCGGTGGCCCGATCTTCGGCTGGGTGAAGGTCGGCAACAAGACGAAGTGGGCCGTCGTGTCAGTGGTGTCTCACGGAGCCGACCCGCGATTCAACTCTGAGGCACTACCGGGCGACTCGTTCGTCGACACGCCCGGCTGCAATGTCGACCCCAACGACATTCGGGCCTGTCTCTGGTACGGCACCGGCATTTACATGCCCCGCTTCGACTCCGATTCGCCGAAGCTCATGAACCAGGGGCTCAACGTCCTGTAACGGGTCGAGCAGGTTCAACACACGGTGGATCCCTCTCCGGCGGGGCCCATCGTCGGTTCTGGACTCATGGTTCAAGTCGAGGAAATGTCGCAGTTGTCACGTCGGTTGCATTGTCGTTTGCCGACGACCGGTGGCATCCTGAGAAGCGCAGCAACGGGTGGAGTCCTCCGCTCGTCGGTTCCGTAGCCAGGGAGATCCATGTCGTTCGAAGTCGGTGACCGAGTCGTGTATCCCCACCATGGCGCGGCCGTAGTCGAAAAGAAGGAAAAGCGCGAGGCGTTCGGCGAGGTGAACGAGTACCTCGTGCTCCGCATGGCGCACGGCGAGATGACCCTCTCTGTCCCGGTCGACAAGGCCGAGGAGGTCGGCATGCGCTGGCCGATCAGCACCGAGGACGTCGAAGATCTGTTCGAGGTCCTGCAACGACGCGACATCCGCGAACCCGCTAACTGGAGCCGACGGTTCAAGAACCACCAGGAGAAGCTCAAGTCCGGCGACGTCTACCAGGTGGCCGAGGTCGTACGTAACCTCGCGTTGCGAGACCGCGACAAGGGCCTGTCCGCCGGCGAGAAGACGCTGTTCAACAAGGCTCGCAACGTCCTCGTGTCCGAGCTGAGCTTCGCCCTCGACGTTCCCGAAGAACAGGCGATGGACAAGGTCGAAGGCGCGTTGGTCTAAGACTTGCTGCAAGGTTCGAGGGAGCCCTTCGGCCTCCTCGGAGTTTCGGCTTCGCCGAAACGTCCTGCGCAGGCGTTCTCATGCGCAGAGTATCCATCCGTCCGCAATCGCCGGCGTAGCCGGTCGATTGCTCACACATCAGCCAACTACAATCGCCATTTGATGCCTAAGCAACGGATCGTCGTGGGGGTCGAGGGGTCGGGCGGTGCCCGCGCTGCGCTTCGCTGGGCCATCACCGAGGCGGGCTATCGCGACGCTGTCATCGAAGTCGTCACCGCGTTCCTGCCGACCTATGTGCCGGCCGCTCCCGACTTCGGTTTCGTCCCACTCGACCCGATCGATCTCACCAAGGAGGTCGAGCGGCTTCAGGAGAACGTCATCGGGTCGGTGACCCACGATCTCGGCGACCCCGGAGTGGAGATCCGACGATCGCTCATGAAAGGTCGACCGGCCGACATGCTCATCGAAGCCTCCTCAGAAGCCGAGATGCTCGTCGTAGGCGATCGGGGGCGAGGCGGATTTCGTGGACTACTGCTCGGATCGGTGTCAGCGCAGGTCTCGCACCACGCGAAGTGTCCGGTCGTGATCGTCCGCCAGGACCTCGACGATCAGGCCGACGCCGACTGAGCCACCCCGGCGACAATCGAGTCGAGGCCACGATCGACTGCGCGTTCCACGACGGGAACCAGTCCGCGACCGAACAACCGGAACAGTCCTCTGCCGCTCGTAGTCACCGTGTAGGTGATGAGGGAACCGTCGTCCGCGGCGCCGGTGACTACGATCTCCTCTTCGATGTCGAGCTTGCGAGAACGGTGCGACATCGTCACCACCCCGTCGTTCAACCCAAACTCGGTCTCGAAACCGATCTCGGTTGCGAGCATCGACATCGTGCAGTCGAACCCATCGGCATCTACGTCATGCACCGAGCGGATCAGTTGATGCCAATCGGTCACGCTCTGGGGCTTGCCGACGAGACCCATCACTGCCTCGACCGGCGCATCGACCTTGCGTTCGCGTCTGTACTCGACCATTGGGGTTCTCCTAGCGACGACCATCTGCGGACTTCCCACAACCATCGGCAACAACTCCGAGTTGGTTGAGCCTCAGAATCACGTCGTCGCTCGATGCTGAGCACCGGTCGGTGACGAACCGCATACGATGCCTCCCATGACGAACATCGCACCTGCAAGCGGCCGCCTCGGAGTGCTCACTCCCGGCGTCGGGGCCGTCGCCTCTACCTTCATCGCAGGCGTCCTCGCCGCGCGCGAAGGTATATCGGAACCGATCGGCTCCGTCAGCCAGCTCGCCCACATCCGGCTCGGCTCACGCGAGGAAGATCGCAATCCGCTGATCCGCGACTTCGCACCTCTGGCGTCGCTCGACGACCTCGTCTTCGGTGGGTGGGACCCGATCTCACCCAATGCGTTCGAAGCGGCTCGAACCGCTGGAGTCCTCGACGACAGAGACCTCGGAGCCATTTCCTCGGCACTCGAAGGTGTCGTGCCGATGGAAGCTGTATTCGACCAGAAATGGGTTTCGCGGCTCGAGGGAACCCGGGTGAAGGACATCGACTCGAAATGGGAGCAGGCCGAAGCGCTGATCGCCGACATCGAGCACTTCCGCAGCGAAAACGAATGCGACCGTCTCGTCATGGTGTGGTGCGGATCGACCGAGGCGTTCCAAGAACCGACTGAAGTCCATTCGGACGTCGCCTCGTTCGAAGCGGGTCTGAAAGCCGACGACGACAACATCTCACCCAGCCAGATCTACGCCTACGCCGCACTCGTGTCCGGAGTCCCGTTCGCCAACGGGGCTCCGAACCTCAGCGTCGACCTGCCCTGCATGATCGAGCTCGCAGCTCGCAACGGTGTGCCCATAGCCGGCAAGGATTTCAAGACCGGCCAAACCCTCATGAAGACGCTTCTCGCACCCGGCCTCAAGGCCAGAATGCTCGGCCTCCGCGGCTGGTACAGCACCAACATTCTCGGCAACCGCGACGGCGAGGTCCTCGACGCCCCCGAGAACTTCAAGACGAAGGAGGAGTCGAAGCTCGGTGTGCTCGGCACGATTCTCCAGCCAGACGTATACCCGGACCTGTACGGCAACATCGACCATGTCGTGCGCATCAACTACTACCCGCCGAGGGGCGACAACAAGGAGGGCTGGGACGCGGTCGACATCTTCGGGTGGCTCGGATACCCGATGCAGATCAAGATCGACTTCCTGTGCCGAGACTCCATCCTCGCGGCGCCGATCGTTCTCGACCTCGCGTTGTTCATGGACCTCGCCGCCCGGGCCGGTCAGTCCGGCGTACAGGAATGGCTCAGCTTCTACTTCAAGGCACCCGCGGCAGCCGCCGACGGACTCGACCCCGAACACGACCTGTTCATCCAGCAGACCAAGCTCAAGAACACGCTGCGGGAGTGGATGGACGAGGAACCCGTCACCCACTCCGAAGCTGGGTGAGCTCCAGCGAAACAACTGGGTTGTGGCGCCGCTTCGCGATGCTGGCCGGCCTCACGGCGATGGCCATATCCCAACCCCTGCTCTCGGTACTCTCGACCAGTCCGGCAACGTTCCTGCGCTACCGCTTCGAGGGCTCCGACATCGTGGCCTTCGCGCTCGTGATCACATTCGTCCCACCCCTGCTGCTCTGGGGACTGGGCGCGTTGGGACACGCGATCGACCGCCGGCTCGGCCTGTGGATCCACACCGCCTCGGTTGCGGTGCTGTTCGCCGTCTTCGTCCAGCAGGTCCTCGTCCAGGCCGGGCTCGGATCCTTCCTGGCGGCCGCCCTGTTGTCGACCGTCGCCGGCGGCATCCTCGCGTTTCTACTGGTTCGCGTCGACGCTGTTGCGACCTGGCTGGCGCTGACGGGTGTCCTGCCCCTTGTCGCGCTGGCGCTGTTCTTGTTCGCGTCACCGGTGTCCGACCTCGTCAACCCGCCGTCGGCCGCCCAACCCGTCGTCACAGAACTCGCCGAGGGCGACGACCCCCCGCCTTCGGTCGTGATGATCGTGCTCGACGAGCTTCCGACACAGTCGATAGTCGGCGCCGACGGCGAGATCGACGAGGTTCGTTTCCCCAACCTCGCCGGGTTCGCCGAAGACGCGACGTGGTATCGGCACTTCACAACCCTCTCCCCCTTCACCGAGTCGGCCGTGCCGTCGATGCTCACCGGAGTCGATCCCGACGAGGGCGACGACCCGCTCTGGACCAACTATCCCGACAACCTTTTCCGACTTCTCGGCGCGAGCCACCACATGACCGTTGCCGAGGCCTTCACCCGGCTCTGCGGCATCGAGGGCTGCACGCTCACCCCGACGGCCCCGCCCCGAACTGACTCTGACCAAGCCCCATCTACCGACGCCCCGCCCGAACCCGATGCCCCCTCGACCGACCGCGCGGGGCTGTGGGCGACCGTGCGGACAATACTGCGTGACCGGCTCGACCCGACTCGCTCGACGGCGTCGATCCTCGACGACTTCGAAGAGGCGACCGAGTCGGTCGATGTGCCGTCGATGACGACCATCGCGCCCTCCGACACGATCGATCCCAGCTCGAGCGACGACCTTCTACTGCGGCGGTTCACGGCCAACCAGTTCTCGGCACAGCCCGAGCGATACGCCGACTTCCTCGAGGCATTCACAGCCTCCAACGATCCGACCCTCTATTTCCTACATCTGGTGCTTCCCCACCACCCGTGGCGAATCGATGCCGACGGCGTCGCCTACGTGGTTCCCGACGGTAGCTCGGCGCCGGTCGATCCGTTCATGAGGGGCGAGTGGCTGGCGAAGCTGAACCGCCAGCGACACCTGAACCAGGCGAGCTACACCGACGGTCTGCTGGGAGGGCTTCTCCATCAGGCCCAGAGCGAGGGGATCTACGACGACGCCATCATCGTCGTCGCTGCCGATCATGGTGTCGCGTTCGAGCCGGGCGCACACCTCCGAGAGTTCTCCGATTCGACCGTCGAGTCGATCGCGTACGCACCGCTGTTGATCAAGCTGCCGGGACAGCACGAAGGCGAGATCGACGACGCCAACGTGTCGTCGATCGACATCCTCCCGACCATCGCCCGTGCCGTAGGTGTCGAAGTGCCCTGGGACATCGACGGCAACGACATGGCCTCCAATGCGATCGACGCGCGCGGAACCACCAAGCGTTACTACGACTGGACCGATGCGCTCGACGCCGAGCTGCGAGGCGAAGTCGAATACGACGACGACGAGGTGTTCGACGAGCTTCTCGCAGACCTCTTCCCATCGATCGCCGCCGACGACGATCGACTGGTTGGGCTCTGGAAGTCGGTGCCCGACGGACGCCGGATCATAGGTTCGAGCATCCGCGACTATAGCCTCGATCTCGACACGCCGATCACAGCCGACGTGTCGCTGACGGAACGCCTCCGAAACCCGGGCGACGAGCAGCCGGCACCGGGGGTCATCGCGGGGTTCCTAGGCGACGGCCGGGAGCTCATCGGCGATGATGCGCTGGTGATCGTGGCCGTCGACGGATCGGTGATCTCACTCTCCGAGATCGAACAGCGCAACGGCCAGCCGGGATGGTTCGCTGCTCCTGTTCCGTCCGATCATCGGCCGCCGGTCGATTTCGGACTGTTCGTCTATGAGCCGACGACCGGATCGATCGCCCCCATGACCGTTTCCTAGGAGACGTCGACGACGAACATCGTGCGGGTGCCGCCGGGCAATGTTGTCGCCTCGATGCTCGCGAAATGGCGCTTCAGCTCGCTGGCGAAGTTGTCGAGCGTGTAGTCGTCGAACAGCCCTTTGGGCTTATGCGACAGCAGGGTCTTGACCATCGGGTCGTTGCGGTGCACGTACTCGACGACAACGCGGCACTGTCTCGCAGCAAGCCACTCGACAACCGACGGTAAGGCCACGTTCGCTCCGATGATGAGGTGATGGACGAGAGCAAGTGCCATCACGACATCGAAGTCGCCACGATCGTCGAAACGGGCGCGCTCGGCGTTGCGCCAACCGAGACCCGGTGAGGGGTCGACGAGGTTCATCACCAACGGCAGCACGTTCGTGACCCCATCGCGTTTGAGGCCGAGGTAGAGCCCGTCGATCACCGACTCGTCGAAATCCGCCGCGACGACGTAGCTGGCATCGTCTGCGATGAGTCGTGTGAAGGCGCCGTCGTTCGCGCCGAGGTCGAGCACCGCATCGCCGGTGCTGACCGCGCCGCGAACGATCTTCTCCTTGGCTTCGGTGTCGGCTTCGTCGTAGCTGCAGGTCTGGCGGTAGTCGCTCCATGTGGTCGTCGACCGCTTCACCGTCAGTCCTTCGACCGTCTTGGACAGCTTCGAGGCGACCTTCTTGGCGACATCGACGTCGAAGCCTGTAGCGGTGAGCTGCTTCTTCATCTGTTCGGGGTTGTTCGCGAGCCGGCGATCGGCGAGGGCGTGAAGCGTCACGTTGCGGAACACGCCGCGTTTGAGCTTGCGACGTCCACGAAACATCGCCGACACGGTCTCGGGGGTGAGGCCGTCGAGGGTGCCCCGAAGCAGCGGCTGGAAGTCGATGCCGAGGTGAGCTTGGAGCAGCAGCGGGTAGAGGCTCGTCATGCAGAACTGCCGGTACCCCGGCCAGGGTCCCTTGGCTGGCTCGAACGACCCGACGTCGATGAATGTCGGGCGAGCGCCGATGAACTGCATGTTGAAGCTCGTGCCGTCTTTGAGCGTGAGGTTGTGGTCGAGGGCCGAGCTGAGCACGGCGAGCTGGCCGAGCGCTGCGTCGCGCATCATCGAGAACGACCACTCGTAGGGGTATGACACGAACGGGACACGTTCGTGTTCGAGCACCATGTCGAAGGCGTCGCCCCTGGGGCTCAGCCCGAAGTCGTCTCCGTCGGCGACCTCGGTGCCGACGAGCAGGCCGTCGGCCACGAGCTCATCGATCAACCCGGTCTCGACCACCGCGTTCCACTCGGACGCGCCTTTGCCGACCAGGCCACGCAAAACCCGGTCGTCGCGATAGAAGACCGAGCTGTGGGGGTCGCGGAACGACCCCAGGTCCGGGTTGTCGGCCATTCGGTCTAGAGGTCGGTGCTCAGCGTTTCGGCCGGCTCTTCCTCGAGCTCTCCGGTGGCTTCATCGTCGGTGACCGCTGCTTCCATGGCCTCGAGCTTCTCACGCTGGGACTTCGAGAAGAGGGCGCTGAAGCGCCACCAGCCACGCTTTGCGAACAGCGCTATTCCGGCACCGCCGGCTACGACAGCCGAGACGATCATGCTGCCGGACGCGGCATCGAGATAGGCAAGAAGCGACACGTGAACTCCTTCAGTCCCGCGTCATACTATCGCAGCCCGATGTAAACCATTAATTGGCCGAGGATCGGTTCGAGTGACTTCACGAGGTGAGCGATTCTCAGGCACGGCGCGGCGGCTGGGCGGCCGGCTCGCGATGCTGATGGGGTTGGCAGGAATGGCAATCGCCCAACCGCTGCTGGAGACTCTGTCGTCCAGCCCCGACACGTTCACCTTCCTGCGCTTCTCTCCGAGAGACCTGGTGCTATTTGCCCTGGTCGTAGCGTTCGGACCACCGCTGCTGCTGTGGGCGGTCGAGGTGATCGTCGACCTGACGGACCATAGGGCGGGCGAGATCGCTCACATCGTCTTCCTGGCGATGCTGTTTGCGGTGTTCGTCTTGCAGGTCCTGGTGCGTGTTGGCCTCGATGTCCGCGTTCTGGCATGGATCCTGACCGGGGCGCTGACCCTCGGTTTCGTAGCCGCTTTCAAGAAGTTCAACGATGTTTCGACGTGGCTCATGTTCACCTCTGTCATGCCGTTCGTGGCTGGCGGGATGTTCCTTTTTGCCTCGCCTGTGTCCGATCTCGTGCGCGCTCGGGAAACAGCTCCTCCCTACGTCCTAGAAAACATCGGCAATCCTCCGCCGATCATCTTCGTGATGCTCGACGAGCTCCCGACCCAGTCGCTGATGAACGCCGATCAGAACATCGACCCGCTGAGGTTCCCGAATCTCGCCGAGTTCGCCGACCAGGCGACCTGGTACCGCCACTTCACATCGCGTGCCGTCCGAACGACTTCGTCGATTCCGGTGTTTCTCACTGGACTGGGTCCAACGGAAGGGTCGGGCCATCCTGTCTATCGCAACAACCTGTTCCGGTTCATGGGCGATTCGCACGACTTGTTCGTGTCCGAGGCGGTGACATCGATCTGCAATGTCGAGGGTTGCATCGATCCAGCTGACACGAAGGCGAATGGCGATCCTTCGAATCCCGATGCGGGGCAGGTGCGCGGCGCCGACTATCGGAGTCTGCTCGACCTGAGCGTCGAGCTGTTCGGCGACCGGCTCGACCCCGAAGCTCCTCCGCGTGCGGGGCTGGAGGACTTCGAGGAGGCGTTCGAGAGCGCAACCGAGTCTGAGCGGGTCGAGGGGCGCAGGCTCAACAATCAGCCGTTTCGATACACCCGTTTCGTTCAGACGTTGGCCGAAGCGCCGACGGGTCGACCCGATCTTCACTTCCTTCACACCGTCTTTCCACATCAGCCCTGGCTCTTCGACGAATTGGGCGACCGATATCGCGAACCCGTTGAAGCGGCGCCGGCACCGCCGACCTTGCAGGGTGATTGGCTCGCGCGTCTGACACGGCAGCGTCACCTGCTCCAGGTCACCTACACCGACCAGCTCCTGGGGAACCTGCTCGAGGAGGCCAAGTCGGCGGGCATCTACGACGAGGCTTTGATCATTGTCACGGCGGACCACGGCGTTGCATTCGAAGAGGGCCAGCACATGCGGGCATTATCGCGCCAGACGATTCCGTCTATCGCGTATACACCGATGCTGATCAAAGCACCCGGCCAGGAGCGTGGCCTCGTCGTCGACGCGAACGTCTCGTCGGTCGATCTCGTTCCAACCGTCGCTGCACATCTCGGCGTCGAAGTGCCGTGGCCGACCGCTGGCCTCGACATGAATTCGGGCGCCGCTTCGAGTCGAGGACCGACCAAGACGCTCGACGAGACATCGAGCAGCGACCGCCTGGACGACACGATCGAGTTCGACGACGACGTCGAATATGCACGCCTTGTCGAGGGCATCTTTGCGCCAGTCTCGTCGAGCACCGACCTGCGGGCGGGTCTCTGGCAAACGGTCGACGGGGCCCCGGAGTTGATCGGCTCGAGGTTCTCGGACCTGGTGGACGGCTCCGAGAACGCCGTGATCATCGAGGTGGTCGGGCTCGAGGAACTGACCCGGCCGCTGCCAGAGGACGAGTTCCCGATCGGTGTGCTCACCGGATGGGTGGACGCCGCGGGGGGTTCTCGGGACGATCACCTGGTGGTCGTGTCGGTGGCCGACAGGGTCCTGGCGATTTCGGAGATCGAGCCACGCGATGGGCGGGAAGGCTGGTTCGGCACACTCGTGCCGTTGGGGGCCGAACCTCCCGTCGACTTCGAGCTCGGGCTCTGGGATCCTGACGCGGGCACTCTGACCAACGTCGAGGTTGTGGCGGACTAGCGGGTAAGACGTTTGAGCATTTGCTTGTCTCGCTTGAGGAGCTTCTTGAGCTTGGTCGTGAAGGCCTCGTCGGTGCGCAGCCGGTCGATCTCCGAGGACAGCGCGTCGATGATCAGCTGGTTGAGGCTGATGTCGAGCACGCGCGCGGCTGCTTCGGCGTCGTCGGCCAGGTCCGGCGGGAGCCGGACGGTGGTTTGCTTTGCCATGGAACCATGGTGTCGCGATTGCTCGCGGGCGGCCAAGCGCGAATGTTCATGGGGCGTTGGTGGTGATGGGTGTTTGGGTCGGGTCGAGCCCGGGGATCGGCTCGTTCTTTGATCGCGGGGTTGGCGGCGCCGGCGGGCTCGGCGGGGCCGCATCGCTGGTCGGAGCTGGTGGTTCGGGTTCTCGATGGCTATGGGTGGCCGGCGCGGTGAGAGTGGTTGTGCGGTCGGGGTTGAGGGTGATCGTCCAGCGACCTTCGTGAACTTGGTGATGGTGCTTGTTGCAGAGGGGGACGAGGTTGTCGAGGTCGGTGTGGCCGCCGTGGATCCAATGGATGATGTGGTGGATGGCGCAGTAGGCGAAGCGGACTTCACAGCCGTCGATCGCGCACGTGGGGTGCGCTGCGCGCACAGCCCTGCGTTGAGCGGGTGTGGCGGTGCGGCTGGTGCGTCCGACG
The DNA here is from genome assembly GCA_965216815.1 of Acidimicrobiales bacterium. Lineage (GTDB taxonomy): Bacteria > Actinomycetota > Acidimicrobiia > Acidimicrobiales > SHLQ01 > JADFOM01. The sequence continues at coordinate 3,864,690 of OZ244202.1, forward strand.
TCGAGTGGCTGTGAAGGGCCGCCCATGACGATGGGGACGATTCCGGCGTCACAGCACAGTCGACGGGCCGTTTCGGGTGCCAGATCGGCCCCTTGCGCGGTTTCGCAGGTGCTGTGGTCGTGTAGACCGTCGCGTAGGGTCTGGTAGTCGACTAGCAGCGACAGCTCGGGTCGGTTGGGGCGCCGGTCGCGGCCAGCCGAGCTGACCAAGTCGACGAGTGATTCGGCGGCAAGTCTGTCGTTGCTGGGCCGCTCGCTGAGGGGCCGGGCTTTGCCGGTGTGATAGCGGGCTTCGATTTCGGCTTCGAGCGCTTCGAACAGCCGGGCGCCCAGTTCGGGGTCGAATTGCCCGCGGAAGTGGTACATGCCGGTCTTGTTGTCGACCCATTTGCCCAAGCGTGTTGCTCGGCGCTGGCGTTCGAACCGGTCGATGCCGTCGTCGCCGCCGAGCCGGTCGGCGCGGCGTTTGGCGTGACGCTGGAACGACTCGGGGGTCATTGCTTTGGCGGCGTCGACGAGGCTGTCGGCTTGCTCCATCAGCTTGTCGCGCTGGGCGTTCGAGTCTCTCGGTGACCCCTGCGAGCGCGTCGGCGTGACCGACTGAGATCTCACCCGCCGCCAGCGCCTTGTCGAACGCCGGAGCGGCCTCGAGTGCGGCGGCCCGGCGCTTCTTCTTCGCCGCGGCACGACCCCCACAGCGCTGCTCGGCCGCGGCCACATCCTCACCGTCGGGGCTAGCGCCTTGCCGATTCAGCTCATCGGCACGTCGCGTCAACGCAGCCTCGACCGAATCGACCAGCGACCGCAGCCGGCCGAGGTCTCCCATGCGGGCGCGGACCTCGGCGGCGTCGCAGCGCTGCGGATCGAGCCGCCGCAACACAGCGAAACACTCATCGAGTGGCTGCGAACCAGGTCCCCCCGAATCGCCTTTGTCGAACATATGTTCATCATGACAGGGGGGTGTAACAGTCCCCGGCGCCCCGGATTGGTCGTGGCTGCGCGTCGACCACAGGCCCGTGAGCTGACAACCTGTGGCGGTGATCACCGAGTCGCTCCAAATTCATACCGGCAGGACCGTCATCACCGACCTCACCGACGCCGCGGCCGAATTCGTCGACGGTCGAGGCGACGGCTTGTTGAACGTGTTCGTCCCACACGCCACGGCGGGCCTAGCGCTGATCGAGACCGGTGCCGGCTCCGACGACGATCTCGTCGCTCACCTCCGGGATCACCTGCTGCCTCGCGACGGTCGCTATCGCCATGCGCACGGCAGCCCCGGCCACGGCGCCGACCACCTGTTGCCGGCCATCGTGAGCCCGTCGCTGAGCATTCCGGTGGTCGGCGGGCGTCTGACGCTGGGCGTGTGGCAGTCGATCGCCCTCGTCGACACCAACGGCGACAACCCAGACCGAACGGTCCGTCTCAGCTTTCTCACATCGACCTGACGTGCATCGAATACCTGTGAAGGCGCCGGTCGGGATGAGAGGATTTGAACCTCCGACCCCCTGCTCCCAAAGCAGGTGCGCTGCCAAACTGCGCCACATCCCGGTGACTCCAGCCGAGTGTAGTGCGGGGTGTCGGCCCCAAGCGGTGGCGCTACGATATGCGTGCCCTCGCGGGCCCACCTTCGGGGGTGGTGTAATTGGCAACACAGCTGGTTCTGGTCCAGTCGTTGGGGGTTCAAGTCCTCCCCCCCGAGCAAACCAAACGCCGGTCGCGCCCCGTTCGTCTAGCGGCCTAGGACGCCACCCTCTCAAGGTGGTAGCACGGGTTCAAATCCCGTACGGGGTACCAACGGCCAATGCCCGAAATTTGGCGGGTAACCCACCGTAGACGTGGGTTTTCCTCCCCAGAACACTCGTTGGTCAGGGCGTGGCGATGGTGCGGGGGTGAGTGATCGCTCGTCGCCTGCGGAAGGTGGTGAGTTCACCGACCCGGCGGGTGTCCAGTTCCCTTTCGAGAACGTCGAAGCGGTAGCCGATCTGTTCGACGGTGTGCGCATCGCTGGCGGTCGTTATCCGCGCTCCTGCGTCGAGGAGATCGTCGAGAAGGCTCCCACTCGGATAGATGTCGGCGACAGGTTTGCGGAGTCCGGCCGAGGACAGCTCGATTACCGGTGACGTCGTCGCTGTGAGTCCGTCGACGAGACGGGCCTCGATCCCGGCAAGTCCGGATGGGCGATGACCAGCCACCTTGATCACGTCGAGGTGAGCGAGCACATCGACGAGTCCGCTAGCAGCGAGGTCGAGGACGTGGTCGACATACTGCCCGAAGACGTCAGCGGGGTCCCGCTCCTCCCAACGCCGAGCGAACGCCTCGTTGTCGTAGGCATCGAAGAGCCACTCATCGAGCCAGTGGACCGATCCCAACAGCACGTCGAAGGGATAATCGTCGAGCGCAGCGCTCATCGCGTCGAGCGTTCCCGGCAGGTAGTCGACTTCGAGGCCGATCAGGACTGGTAACCCGGCGTTCTGTGCCTCGACGAGCACCTCGACATAAGCGTCGAGGTCGCCACCTCCTTCGGCCTCGAGGACATGGTCGGTTGCATCGGCAACGTCGCCGGATCGCGGCCGCTTCCAGAAGGGCAACACCTGATCGAGGATGCGATCGAAGCGATGCGAGTGCTCGGTGATCGCGATTTCGGTGATGCCTTTTGACCCTGCCCCGTCGCAGTAGGCGGCGACCTCATCGAGGGTCGGGGTCACCGCGCCTGGGCGATGCTGCCAGACGTGGGTGTGGAGGTCGAGCACCGCTCGATGATCGCACACGAGAGCGCAGAGCCGCCCGGAAAAGGCCACGGCGGCGCCGTTGCCGCGCGGCCGCAGGCCTCAACCGTCGAGGGCGGCCTTTTTGAGGAGATCGAGTTCGGTTCGGGCCGCAGATGCGAGGTCCGCGGGATCGACGCCCATGTGGTCCAGGGCACGTGCGATGGTGCCGTGCTCGGTCTGGGCGGCGACCAGGACGAAGTAGGCACCGTAGAGTTGGGAGCGATCCTTGCGCACCACCTTCACGACCTTGCGGAACATCTCGGTGGGCTGACGGAGCGCCGCTTTGGGCCGGTTGTCGACCACCGGGGGTGCGCTGTGACGATCGAGGACGTCGTCGTCGATCGGCCGAATGCCTACCGAGCGCAGCGCGTCCGCGTGTTGGGCTCGAACCACCGCGCGGAGCTCATCGGGTCTGCTCCGGCCCGTTCGAACGCCCGGCGAGCCGACCCGGAATCGAGATCCAAGGCTGCGATCAGGAGGTACTCGGCGCCGGCCTTGTCATCTCCGTCCGCCGCTGCCGCGGCGTCGGCCGCCTCGCGCCCCGCGGCTCGCGATCTCGGTCACAAGAGGAAGACGTCCTCGAGATCGTCGAAGATGGTGGCGCGCCAGCGGGCAAGGGGGCTCTGGCCCTCGAGCAGAAGGCGAGTTGCATCGAGGACCTGGTCGAGGGGCATGAGGTGGCAGTACGGATCGTGCTGCGAGCGCTCACCGGCGCGACCGCTGGCATCGAGAGGCGGCTGCCACGCCACCATTTCTCGATGCGCGCCGTCGAGGAGAGAGCGCACAGCCACATTGGCCATCCGGCTCCCGAGCAGGCGATCGAACGCGCTCGGCCGACCACCCCGGACCACATGGCCCAACACGGTCACGCGCGTCTCGATGTCGACGACCGGGGAACCGGTCTCCTGGGAGAGCCGAGCATCGACCAGCTCCTTGAGGCGGGCTGAAGGGGTTTCGATGCCCTCGGCCATGATCGCGACCACCTTCTGGGCGCCGGGGCGGGACCGCACCGCCATCACCGAATTGACGACGGACTCGACCAGCTGTTGCTCGGTGCGGTCGGATTCGGGAAACAGCACCATGTCGGCGCCGCTGGCCACGGCCGCGGTCATGGCCAGGTATCCGCAGTCGCGGCCCATGACCTCGACGAGGAACACGCGATCGTGCGCGCTGGCCGTGTCGGCGATCTTGTCACAAGCCTCGACGATCGTGTTCATCGCCGTGTCGACGCCGATCGACAGGCTGGTGAGCGCGATGTCGTTGTCGATCGAAGCCGGGATTCCGACGACTCGAACCGGCCAGCCGGCGGCACCAGGGTCGTCGCTCATCGCCAGCGCCCCGGTTAGCGAACCGTTGCCGCCGATGACGATCAGACCCTCGACCCCATGGTCGGTGAGAATCTCTCGGGCCCGTTGGCGCACGTCGGCCTCGTGGAAGTCGAGGCAGCGGGCCGACTGGAGGAAGGTGCCGCCCCGACGAAGCGCGTCGGCGACATCGGTGAGTGCGAGAGGAGTGAGCTCACCGTCGAGCAGACCGCGGTAGCCGTGTCGGATGCCGATCGGTTCGTGACCCTTGGCCAAAGCAACGACGGTCGCGGCCCGGATCGCGGCGTTCATGCCCGGCGCGTCTCCACCGCTCGTCAGGATTCCGATGCGCATGCTTGCCCCTCCGCTCACTCAGCCCTGCTGGGATCGTAGGTCAGCCCGAGGCCGAACAGGGCAGGACCGGCCCCGTGGCTCGGCCAACCATGCTCGATGGGCACCCGGCGACCACTCTGCGTTATCGTCGCGCATACGCAAAATGGGGGACGATGGCTCACCGCCGTCATGGCGGCGGTGTTGCTCACAGCCGCGTGTCGACCCGAAGCGGTCCGCGACCTCAGGGGCAACACCGGAGCAGGCGAGTTCAATTACATCACGTGGACCGAGTCGATCGACTACACCGGCTTCGTCGTCGGCTACGAGGTCTACCGCGACGGCGGGTCTCGTGGAATCCAGCCGACCCAGGCGACGGCGTCTTCATGTATGAGGTGGCCACGCCGTTCCGCCGCATGCAGGTGATCGCCAACCGAACGAGCGTCGACGTCCGAAAGCTAGCGGTACTACCGCGACGGGCTACTCCTAGCCGAGGTGACCGATGGCGCCGTGTTCATCGACGACGAACCCGATGGAACCCAGCATTACGAGGTCACGGCCGTCGCCGCTAACGGCACCGAGTCGGGTCCCGCACATGCGATCTTGACCGTCGGCGGGCCGCCGGTGTCCGGCAGCGCTAGCTACCTCTACAGAACCGACGAACTCCGTGTATACGGACGGCCCTACGATCCCGCGACGACCGAGGTCGAGTTCCGCGTCGATGGTGGTGCGGCTCAGCGCGTGGCGGCCGGCCCGGATCAATCGATGAGCACTTCGTTCGCCGATCCTTCACCCGGACCCCACGTCGTCGAGGTCCGAGGGGTTCGCTCCAACGGTACAACCACCGACCCGTTCACGATCGACTTCTACGTGTGGAAGGCGATCCCGTTCGCCCCCTGAGCCCCGTCGCTGGGCGGCCATCTGTCAGGACGTGAATACGACGAACTTCGCGAGGTTCGCAGCCATGCGGGCCTGAAGATAGTCGGTGCCCACGAACTGCTCGTCGAACGTGTCGCCGCTGCGCATCGGTACGGTCGCCGACTCCCAGTCGTAGAGCTTCTCAGCCTGTCCGACTGCGCTCACCCCGAGAACGTCATCCAACGAGACGATGGGAGTCAGACCTCCGACCTCGTTGTTGATGCGATCCTCGAGGGACTCCACGAGATCGTTTCGGTCGACACCGAGGCCCACCGAGTCGATCTCGGGATAGGCGAGCGCGTCGAGCCAGTGGACGTGTTCGACGCCGAGGTTCAGCGCATGGTTCGTCAGGTTCTGGGCGTCGGAGACGATCGCTTCCTGCCACTCGGGCGTGCCCCAATGCTCGACGTCCCAGGCGCAGCCGTTGGTGCTGGTCGGTGGCTGCATCGACGATGCGACGATGATGCGGGTCGGCCGATGTTTGGCGACCAACTCGGGGAGTCGGTCGACCCAGTGACATGGAGCAGCGTGCGGCGATGCCTCGATCGCCAACGGAATGTCGACCTGCTGGAACCACCAGAGCAGTTGCATCCGACCGGGAACCACAGCAGCGTCACCGAGCAACAACACCTTCTCGGTCGGCTCCGACCACATCGCTTCGAGCGCCCGCTTGTGGCACACCGGCCATGCGTGCGGCCCGTTGTATTTCGCCGGGTCCGCCTGCCAGAGCCAGCGGGTCACCGCGTCCTGCACCTCGGGCGGGGCGACGTTGGGTCGATGGCCCGACCACTCAGGAACACCCGCTTCGATCGTGGAGAAGTTCCAGGTGCGCTGGGTGAACTGATAGGCCCCGTGGAACTTGCCGGTGATTCCGTAGTTGCCTCCCGACTCGCACCAACGCAGAGCTTCGAGTCCGACTTCGCTGATCTCGGTTCCCTCTCCGTGGGCCTGTGCCTGGGGAGCGACGACTACCAACGCGCCGACCGCGATGGCCATCGAAACGAACAGCGCGACAAGACGCGCCACCAATGTGCTCACGCACGACTTCATGACTGGAAAGCCTCCTACTGACAGCAGCAGTCGTCTGCCGTCCTCCCCGATCGAGCCGACCCAGATCCGGCTACTCACCGGTTCGGTCTGGGATGCCTTGGCTTCGGGCTCGATCGCCGCAGGGAGCGATGTTACGGATTCATGACGGATTGTCACGGTTGAGTGACGGAAGTCACCACGTAGCGTGGCTTATACCAGCCGGTAGCGCGAGCACCAAGTCGGGACCCGGACCCGCCTCCTAGTCGCCGAGGTTGCTGAGGCGTCTGTAGCCGAGAAGGCGACCGATCGATACCGCCGCTGTCTCACGTGCCAGCGACGTCACGCTCGACGATCCATCCGTCGTCACGACCCGTGCATCGAGCCCGACCTCCGATGCAATCTGCCTCGACCTGAGCGCGTGATACGGATCGGTGACGATCAACACCGAGGGATCGTCGATGTCGCCGAGGAGTCGTCGGGTTGCGGCGAGCTGCTCGTAGGTGTCGGCACCGTCGACCACGACCTGCAGCTGGTCCTCTGGGATGCCTTCGCTGAGCAGGTACTCGAAGCCGGCGTAGCCCTCGGTGAAGCGATCGCCGGCCTGGCTTGAACCGGTCGTGACCACGTGGTCGGCGTAGCCCTCGGACCAAAGCGTCGCAGCGAGATCGAGCCGACGCTGGAGCACCGGCGACGGGCGACCATCGTATTGCGCCGCACCGAGCACCACGATCGCGTCGGCACTCATCGGCTGGTCGCCGTCGGCCGAGGTCCACACCTGCACGAATGTCACGACGACGTAGAGCAAGACCAAGGCGCCGAGCGCGAACAGCGCCCGCAGCGCAATCCTGAGCCAACGTCGGCCAGTGTGCTCGTCGTTCATCTCCCCCATGATGGCGTCGAAGAAGGACGCGCGTCCGTATCGTGGCCTAGTGGATCTCGCTGACCGCTATATCCAGCTCCTTCTCGGCAGCCTCACGCGGTCGCTGTATCTTGATGAAGAGCATCGTGATGTCAACCTGTCAAACTGGCCCGGCGATCGAGACGAACTGATCGGAATCCTAAGGGACAAAGGCTGGCGCCTGACCCGCCGTGGCGGCGCAGACGAGCGGCGAGCCGACGGCAACGACTGGCCGCCATTCGCCGAAACGATGGTCGGCGAGTTGCGACTCCGCAACGCTGCAGATTGTGCGGTCGACGTGTTGCGCCGAGACGTACCCGGAGACTTCATCGAGACCGGCGTGTGGCGCGGAGGGGTCACGATCCTGTTGCGTGGCGTCCTCGCAGCCCACGGCGACACGAAACGGCGCGTGTTCGTGGCCGACTCCTTCAGCGGTCTTCCCACACCGGACACCGTCCGATTCCCCGCCGACGACGGCAAGGACCTGTCATCGGTGCCCGAGCTGGCGGTGAGCGCCGACGAAGTAGGGAAGAACTTCGCGCGCTATGACCTGCTCGACGATCAGGTCGTCTTCCTCGAAGGTTGGTTCCGCGACACTCTCCCCGAAGCACCCATCGAGTCGCTGGCCCTCCTACGCCTCGACGGCGACCTCTATGAATCGACGATCGACGCCCTCGAAGCGCTCTACCCGAAGCTCTCGGTCGGTGGCTATTGCATCGTCGACGACTACCACTCCTGGGACTCTTGCAAGGCTGCTGTCGACGACTACCGATCGGCGCACGACATCGACGACGAGATCCAGACGATCGACTGGAGCGGTGCCTACTGGAGACGCGAAGCGTGACCGACGATCGTCCGACCTACTACGAGGCGCTCGCCGAGGCGCATCGCAGGTTGCGGCCGCGCGGTTACCTCGAGATCGGCGTCCACGAAGGCCATTCGCTTCAGCTCGCGCAACCGACCACCAGGTGTCTCGGCATCGACCCCTCGCCGAATGTCGCGTTCGAAACCCACTCCACCATCAGAGCCATGACCAGCGATGACTACTTCGCCAACCACGACCCGGTCGCCGACCTCGGCGCCCCTCTCGACCTGGTGTTCATCGACGGGCTGCACTTGTTCGAGCAGGCTCTGCGCGACGTGGTCAACGTCGAACGCCACTCACATTCGGCGACGGTGATACTCATCCACGATTGCCTACCCATCGACGCCGTGACCGCAGCGCGAGAACGAACGACGATGATATGGAGCGGAGACGTTTGGAAGGTGATGGTGACCCTCGCTCGGCACCGGCCCGACCTGTCGCTTACGACCCTTGACGCCCAGCCGACGGGCCTAGGTGTCGTTCGCTCTGTCGACCCGGGTTCCGACCTGCTCGGCACGAGGTTCGACGAGCTGGTGTCCGACCTCATCGACGTCGACTACGAAGAACGCTTTCGCACCGATCTCTCCGTCATGCCGGCCGACCGAGCCGGCTACGACGAGCTGTTCGGATCGGTCGGGTCGTAGACCCACGGCCCTCGAGGCAACTCGTCGCAGTCGAAACGCCGCAGGATCTCGTCGATCGACGGCCGCTCGCCCGGCGCAGCCAACCCGAGGCTCTCGGCGAGCAGGCCTCGGATGTCATCGACCGATTCTCCCATCGCCAACCGCTCTCCCATCGTCACCGCGCCATCGCGCTTCGCGAGCCGCTCCCCGCCCGGTCCGTGCACCAATCCGACGTGTGCGTAGGTCGGTGCCTCAGCGCCGAGCAGCGCCGCTGTGTAGAGGTGGCGCGGGGTCGACGGAACCAGGTCGTCGCCCCGGACAACCTGGTCGACCGCCTGGTAGAAGTCGTCGATCACGACGACGAGGTTGTAGGCGGGCGTGCCGTCGCCGCGACGGATCACGAAGTCGTCGACGCGACCCCCCACCGTCCCGACGAGCAGATCGTCGAAGCGCAGCGCTTCTCCCTGTGTCCGTAGTCGCAGCGCCGGCGGGCGACCGGCAGCTTCCTTGTCGCGGCGTTCCTTCGAGCTGATGTCCCTGCACGTCCCGGGGTATGCGCCGGGGAACACAGGCGAGTTGGGTGCGGCGACCGCCTCACGTATCTCGCGCCTCGAACACCAGCACGGATAGGTTCGGTCGCGGCGCTGGAGGTCGGCGATGACGTCTCGGTAGACATCGAGTCGGTCGCTCTGGCGCACCGGCGCGCCGTCGAAGTGCACTCCCAGAGCGGCAAGATCGCGCTCCTGACCGGCATATGCCTCCTGGCGCACTGCGTTCGCGTCGAGATCCTCGAACCGCAACAAGAACCGGCGCCCTGTCGAGCGGGCGAACAACCAGGCCACGAGCGCAGTCCGCAGGTTCCCGATGTGTAGATCGCCGGTCGGGCTCGGCGCATATCGGCCACTGTTCACGCCGCTCAGTCTGCCTTCAAGACCACGCGACCGACGCTCTGTGAGATGATGTGTCGATGAGTGGTGAAACCGAGCTTCTTGACGCGGCCGCAGGTGTGCTCGACGAGGCGATCGACTTGCGGCGCGACATCCACGCCCACCCCGAAATCGGCCTCGACAACCCGGACACCCAGCGTCGGATCCTCGACGCTCTCGAAGGGCTCGGCCTCGACATCACGACCGGCGACGCCATCACGTCGATAGTCGCCGACCTCGATGGTGGAGGCGACGGTCCCACGCTGCTGCTGCGCGCCGACACCGACGCGCTTCCCATGCCCGAGGACACCGAGCTCGACTACCGATCGACACACCCCGACAGGGCGCACGCCTGCGGCCACGATGCCCACACCGCCATGCTCGTCGGAGCGATAAAGATCCTCGCCGAGCACCGTAGCGAGATCCCCGGACGGGTTCGGTTCATGTTCCAGCCCGGCGAAGAGGGGTACGCGGGAGCCAAAGTGATGATCGACGAGGGCGTGCTCGAAGGCGTCGATCACGCCTTTGCCATCCATGTCACACCCAACATCCCGTCCGGGTTCATCAGCTCTAGGCCCGGTCCGATGCTCGCGAGCGCCGACACGTTCGAGATCGTTGTGCGCGGCGAGGGCGGCCACGCCTCGTCACCCCACTTCTGTGTCGACCCTATTCCGGCGGCCTGCGCTGTCGTGCCGGCGCTGCAGACGATGATCACGCGCGAGCTCAACGCGTTCGACCCCGCACTGCTCACCGTGGCGACTATCAACGCAGGCACGACCACCAACGTCATTCCCGAAACCGCAACGCTCACCGGGACGATTCGTGCGGTCAGCGAACCTAACCGCGCACGCATTCACGAGAGCCTGGCTCGGGTAGCTGCTGGTGCGTGTGCGAGCCATGGTTGCACCGCCGAAGTCGAGATCGCCGAGGGGTACCCCGTCACGGTGAACCATGCCGAGGCGATCCGGGCCATCGAACAGGCCTGTAAGTCCTCGGTGGGCGACGATCGATTCTTCGAGCTTCCGACGCCGATAATGGGAGCCGAAGACTTCAGCTTCGTGCTCCACGGCGTCCCCGGCGCGATGGCGTTCCTCGGCGCCTGTCCGAGCGACATCGACGATTGCCTCACCGCTCCGCCGAACCACTCGAACCGCATGCGACTCGACGAAGAAGCCATGGCAAGCGGAATCGCGTTGCATGTAGCGATGGCATTGGGCCAAATGGCGTCGTGACGAGTTGACACTGTGATCTCACGGTACTGATGGCCGAACTAGAGGATCTCTCCGACCCGCCGGAGCGCGCGATGGTCATCGTCGCCCATCCCGACGACATCGACTTCGGGATGGCGGGAACCGCCGGAGCGTTGGTCGACGCCGGCACCGAGGTGACCTACTGCCTCGTCACGTCGGGAGAAGCAGGAATTCCCGAGGACATGGATCGTGACGATCTGAAGGCGACCCGGGTCGCTGAGCAGACCGCGGCGGCAGCGGCGGTCGGAGTCGAGGACCTACTGTGGCTGGGGCAACCCGACGGCGCGCTCGAGGCCAACCTCGAGTTGCGGCGTGTCATCTCCGGCGCGATCCGGCGCGTCCGACCGAATCTGGTTCTCACCCAGTCGCCGGAACGGCGATGGGATCGCATCTTTGCCAGCCACCCCGACCATCTCGCGGTCGCCGAGGCAACACTGGCCGCCGTCTACCCCGATGCCCGCAACCCGCACGCCCACACGTCACTGCTCGCCGAGGGCCTCGAACCGCACGCAGTGTCCGAAGTCTGGGTCGGAATGCTCGAGCCGGTCGACGTGTTCATCGACATTTCTGCGGTGATCGATCGCAAGATCCAGGCGCTGTCGTCGCACAGCAGTCAGGTCGAGTGGATCGAGGACATCGACGGCCTGTTGCGCGAATGGGCGGCCGGCGCGGCCGCTCTGCACGGCTTTCCCGAAGGCACGATGATCGAGGCCTTCAGGCGGATCAGCACCGGTTGACCGACGCGTCAGTGCTTGCGCACGACCCAAACCTCCTCGGTCGGCCATCTCTCCGACCACTCCTCGGTGACCAGATGACCGTATCGTGTCGTCGCTCCTGCCGGGCGATACAGCTCGACGAGGCGCTCGACCACGAGACCCTCGCTGGTGAAGAGCTCGATCCAGTCACCGTGGGAGAGGTGGAACTCGACGCCGTCGGAATCGTCCCAGTCGAACCGCTTCATCGACTTCTGAGGGCGCACCAGTCGGTCGCCGGCGGGACCATCGGCTTCGAGCCACGGAATCGTGAGCATGAACAGCAGTGAGTTCGCGAGGAAAGTGAGCGAGCCTCCGGGCCGCAGAACGCGTGCGGCCTCGGGGATCCATCGGTGCGGATCACACCAGATCGCTGCCCCGTACTCCGAGATGGCTGCATCGAAGCTCGAGTCGGCAAACGGCAGCTCCTCGGCGTCGCCCCAAAGCAGCGGGAACGGCCGATCGAACTGCGCCTGCATCGCGACCGCGGTCGTCAATTGATTGCGCGAGTTGTCGAGGCCGACGACTCGACCGCCTCGTTCGGCTATCCATGCCCCCACATAACCTGTGCCACAGCCGAGCTCGACGACGTCGACGGGTCCCGGCTCGGGAAGTAGCCCGACCGCGGTATCCGGCACACGCCACAGGCCCCAATGTGGCTCAGAGTTCCAGTTTTGAGCTGCGACCTCTGCGTACCAGTCGGCCTGCGCGTCCCAGTAACGCCGGTTCGCGGCGACATGATCGTCCATCCGACCCATTCTCCTTCGCGCACGAGTAGGACAGGGGGACAGACCCCGTGTCCTACTCGTTCGGGTGCGGGTTGGCCGATGGGGACTCACCCGCGGCTAGGTTCTGGTGCTGTGAACGTCGTTGTGACATACCACTCGCGCACTGGGAACACCCAGCGTGCAGCCGAGCTCATCGCAGGTGCGGCATCGATGGCGGGTGCCGCCGACGTAACCGTGTTTCCCGTCGAGCGTGCTCATGAGTTCTACCACGAGCTGGCCGAGGCCGACCTGGTCTACGTCGGCACGTGGACCGACGGTCTGATTCTCTTCGGACACCGACCGGGCGGGACAGCGAAGATCAAGGAATTACCCAAGCTCTGGAATAAGCGGGTCGCCGCATTCGCGACTTATGCGGTCAACCCGGGCAAGGTCGCCGACAAACTGACGTCGCTCCTCGAGCGGCACGGCGCAACGGTGATGAAGAGCACGGCACTTCATCGGGCACGGCTAGACGAGGAAATCCCCGAGTTCGTCGCCGATGCGATGAGCATGGCCTAGCAGCTCAGCAGCAGCAGCCGGTGCCGCAGGCACCGGCACCGACCACAACGTTCTCGAACTGCTCGACGTCACCCTTCTTCACGTACCACTCCCAGCGCGTGGCGTCGGGGCCATCGAGCCAGGTCTCGGTCTTCTCGGCGTAGCAGCATTCGGTCTCGTCGATGCCTGTGGTCGTGAGGCCGCTCTCGCGGAGGCGACTTTCGGCTGCCACGACGTCGGTGGCGGTCTCGACTTCGACGCCGAGATGGTTGATCGTGCCGCCCTCGGGGCCCTCGAAGAGGATGAACTTGAGGGGCGGGTTCTCGATGGTGAAGTTCGCGTACCCGGGCCGGACCTTCTGCGGGGCGGTGTCGAACATCTTGGTGTAGAAGTCCATCGATTCGTCGAGGTCGGTCACGTTGATGGCGAGTTGTAGGCGCATTTCGACTAGCTCCTCATATAGATGAATGTCGATATGATAGACATACGTATCGATGCCTGTCAATATGTATTTGATGACGATCGACGACACCATCGACTGCACACCGGCCTGCTGCCCGGAGCTCTTCGCCGCTCCCCTCGATGAGGGCGACGCTGTCGAGCTCGCCAAGGTGCTCAAGGCGCTCGCCGACCCGGTGAGACTCCGCCTGGTGAGTCTCATCGCCAGCTCGCCGGGGTCCGAGGCCTGCGCTTGTGACCTCGCCGAGCCGCTCGGTCGCTCACAGCCGACCGTGAGCCATCACCTCTCCCAGCTGGTGTCCGCCGGCGTGTTGCGGCGCGAGCAGCGAGGCAAGTGGGCGTGGTTCACCCTCGACGACGACCGCGTCGCGTCCATCGCCGCGGCTTTGTCCCCCCGTCAGACTTCATAGGTGTGCAAACCGCAATATTGGTCGGACCAACATCACGGGTCAGCCGACGGACTTGTCGCGATTTCTCCAGGGGAACGGGGTAGCGGGCACGTCGACGCCCAGAAACGGGCACAGGGTGTGGTAGCCGTCGCCGCCGATGATGTTGAACTCCAGCATGTCGTCGGGACGGTCGGCGAAGTACTCACGCACAGCCTCGTGATGATCCTCGTAGAGCTTGGTCCAGCGGTCGTATTCGACCTCGAGGAACGTGCCGTCGTAGTTGCCGAGCGCCTTGTGCTCGACGTTTCGTTCGACGTGGCGGCGACGACTGTCGAGCCAGCCGTCGAGGTCGCGCGTGCTAAGGATGAACTTGCTGTCCGGATACTCGTGATCGAGCCGTTCGAAGTTCACGCTCAAACGCTGGATGTCGGAGTACGCGTCAGCCTCCGGCAGATAATGCAGCAGCGGCTTGTCCTCGGCGATGGCACGCTCGACCGCCCGCCGCGAGTCCATTCCGCCCCAGTGGAGGCTCGTGAACCCCAGGGTCTCGAGTGCCTCGTGCAACGAGATCGTCCCCGTCTTGTTCAAACCGATGCAGAAGACCTTCACTTCGGCGTTTCCTCCAAACGTCGTGCGACCACGACAGCGTTGAGGTAAGAGTCGACACCGCGGGTTACGCTGAGGGCGGCCGCTGCGACGACAGCGGCGAGACCGGCCCACTGCCACACCCGTATGGTGAGACTCATGATTCGAGTTCCCGTCGTGTGAACACCGACACGAGGTCGACGTCGACCTCTGCCAGAGCGTCTACCCCCCCTTGCTGGCGGTCGATGATGCATACCGCCGCCTCGATGACCGCACCGCGCTGGCGAAGGTCGTCGACCGACTGCACGAGTTGGCCTCCCGAGGTGACGACATCCTCCACGACCAACACACGGCGACCATCGATGTCGCAGCCCTCGGCGAGGTTGCAGGTGCCGTAGGTCTTCGCCTCCTTGCGGACAAACGCCGCCGGTAGACCGGTCGCGGCAGACAGTGCTGTCGCCATCGGCACACCGCCCAGCTCCAGGCCGGCGAGCACCTCGGCGTCGTCGGGCACCAGCGACACCATGAGCTGGGTGACAGAGGCGAGGAGTTGAGGGTCGGATTCGATGCGGTACTTGTCGAAATAGGTGTCGGAGCGCTGACCGGAGCGCAACAGGAAGTCACCCTCGAGCTGCGCGACCTCGACGATGCGTTCCGCGATCTCAATTCGGTGCATGCTCCATGGTCCAATTCAATGGCCTCTCGTGCAAAGTCGCAGCGCGCCGTAAGCTCGTGGGATGCAAATCGATTTCTGGGTCGACCCCATTTGACCGTGGTGCTGGCTGACGTCCAGGTGGATCGTCGACATAGCACCCGAGCGTGACCTCGCCATTCGGTGGCGCTCGATAAGCCTTTCGTTCAAGAACGAGGTCACCGAAGGCGCTGAGCACTACGAACCGGTCTATCGAACCCACCAACAGCTGCGGGTGTTCGAGGCGGTGCGGGCCGGCGAAGGTGACGAGCCCCTCGAAGAGCTCTACACGGAGCTCGGGCGCCGCATCCACCACGACCAGGACCTGTTCTTCGACATCGGCGACGCACTCGAGGCGGCGGGGATCGACCGTTCATATGCCGATGCCGCCGACGACGCCGACCGGTGGGATCCGATCGTGCGGGCCGACATGGACGAGGGCCTCGCCCTGGCAGGCGACGACATCGGGACGCCGCTCATCGCCTTCGACGACAACGACGGCGAACGAGTCGCCCTGTTCGGTCCGGTGATCTCGCGCATGCCCGAAGGCGACGATCGGCTGCGACTATGGGACGGGTTCATGACAATGGCAACCGTTCCAGGGTTCTGGGAAGCCAAGCGCACACGCACCGAAGGCCCGCAGTTCGGACCGCGACCCTGAACGACGCGGCGACCTCTATCGACCCCACCACGCCGCGATTTTGGGCGCCATCATCTTGTCGTAGCGAAGTTCGACATCGGTCGCGTCCTCGGCCGGCGCCTGAGCAAGGGTCGGACCCAGCTCGGAGGCCGAGGGCACCGGATCGACCCACTCGAGACGCATCTCGTCGATGAGCTCGCCCAGCTCGGCGGCTACCGACTCGTGGTGGGGGCTCGCCTGGTGCGCGAGGAACTCGCGGTAGTCGGTGAACGCCAAGAGCGCGTAGTAGCGGCGAGGCTCCTGCGCTCGCCAGTACTCGTAGCGAACCACGCCGGATTCCTCGCCGTGGGTCGCCGCGAACAGCAGAGCCGCGGCCTGTTCGAATCGCTCGACCCTTCCCTCGCGAACCGTGATGTGGGCCAGGATCGTCGCCATCGCGACAAACTAACGGGGTCTGGGCCCGTTAGTTGTAGTTGATGAGAAGTGAGACTTGACCCCGTTAGTAGTGTCGAAGGGATGAGCCCCATGACCGAACCGGATGCCATCGACCTGTACGACCCGGCGGTAGAGGAAGACTGGTATCCCACCTACCGGCGTCTGCGAGACGACGCACCGGTGTTCAAGGTTCCGGGCGCCAACATGTTCGTCATCTCCCGCTACGACGACGTGATGTGGGTGCTGCGCCATCAGGACATCTTTCCCACCGGTTCGACATTCGTCCGAAGTGAAGCTGCTCGTGCGGTCTACCGCGAGCGAGGCTGGGAGCGGATGAACCCCTTGTCGGTGAACCCTCCCGAGCACCGCGCGTACCGCAGCCTGGTTGATGGGTTCTTCAACGGCGACGGGCTGAAGCCGATCACCCCCTTCATCGCCTCGACGATCGAGTCGCTCATCGACGGCTTCGTGGGCGAAGGTCGAGTCGAGCTCGTCGAGCAGTTCGCCGGGCCGCTGCCCATGAGAATCATCAACCACCTGCTCGGTTTCCCGCAGTCCGATGTCGATCGTCTGGCCGAGTGGTCCGCGGCCTGGGTGTTGCCGTTCTCCGGGCCGTTGACCGAAGACCAGGAGGTGTGGGTTGCCGAAAACGTCGTCGAGTTCCAGCACTACATTGCCGACCACATCGCCGACAAGCGCAAGAACCCGGGCGACGACGTGCTGTCGTCGTTGGTCCATGCAACCTTCGACGGATCTCGGCCGCTGACCGACCACGAGATCATCACGATGACCGACCACCTGTACATAGGCGGCAACGAGACGACGACGTTCGCGGTTACCTCGGCGATGTGGATCATCCTGCGCACACCCGGGTTGCTCGACGAGCTGTACGCCGATCGCAGCAAGGTCGCTCCCCTCGTCGAAGAGGCTCTGCGGCTCGAATCGCCGACGCAGGGCCTCTATCGCAGCGTCGCTCGCGACGTCGAGCGGCACGGTGTCACGATCCCAGCGGGCTCGACCGTGCACATTCGCTATGCAGCGGCCAACCGCGACGAAGCGATGTTCGACGATCCCGACGACGTCCACCTCGATCGACCGAACCTGCGCCGGCACATGGCGTTCTCGCTGGGTGAACACTCCTGTCCGGGATCCGGGCTCTCCCGACTCGAACAGACGATGGCCATCGAGGCGCTACTCGACCGCCTCGGTGACCTCGCTCTGGACGACACCGCCAACGACTACACGCACCATCCTGGCTTCGTGCTCCGCGCGCTAAACGCGCTGCATCTCACTTTCACGCCTGGCAACTGAGCACCGCTAGCGCCCATACACGGAGCCGTCGGGGAAGAACCCAGACCAGGCGAACCAGAACTCGTTTCGATGCACCACCGGTTCGAGCGAAGAACCGGCCAGCTCGCCGGCCACGGCCTCTCCGAGCACCGTCCAGGTCGATCCGGTCTGGTCGTCGACGATCTCGCCGTCGACCCAGTCGAACGTCAACGGCGCCCCGTCGACGGTGGCGTCGTATGCGACCGCGCTGCCGATCGCCATGCTGTCGGCAATCGAAGCTGCGTCGAGCGCATCGGCGGTGTCACCGCCCCAGAACACAGCGATGTCGCGGCCCCCTACCGTGTCGTTGACCACATACTCTGCAGCGAGGGTCTCGAACGGGAAGGCCTTGTGCTCGTCGCCGATCGACACGCCGACCACACGGTCGAGCGCCGGGAATCGGTCGTCCACCTCGTCGGAGAAGAACCCGCTGATCGGGGCGGACTGCGACGAGTAACCGACGTATGGGTTCGATCCGTAGGCTCCGTCGCCACGGGCGGACTCGGGGTCGAGCGACACTCCGTCGGGGTATCGCTCGCCGAACTGCTCGAACGACACGATTCCGCTCGGGATGATGTCGAGCTGCGTTCCCGCGTAAGTGCCGACGATGCCCTCGCCGGTGATCTGTTGCCACAGCGAGTCGGTCGCGTCGTCCCACATGACTAGATCGCTCTTGCGCAACAGCCCGGACACGCCGAATCGAAGCTCCTCGCCGTCGACGACCCGGTCGAAGGTCAAAGCGGTGTTGCAGAGAGGGCAGTAGGTGACTGCGACGGGACGGTCCGCGAAGCGGTCGTTGACTATCTCGTGAGCCGTCAGTATGGCTAGCGGGTAGAAGCGGGCCTCGCCGTCGATCTCGACCGCTGAACCCGGTTGGTTGGGTGAGAGCCACTCGGCCGCTTCGTCGAGGGACTGAAACGCGGGGTCGTCGATCGGGGGGATGCCGTCGCGTGGATCTACGCCCCGAAGTCCGAGGGCCAGTTCTTCGACATCGATCGTCGTCTTCGACCAGTCGGTGTTCCAGGGACCGACCGCCTGTGCGATGTGCCCTGGAGGCTCGGCATTGCCCGAGGTGTCTATTGGTGCGGATCCGGCTCCCGCCGCCGCGTCGCCGTCGACGCCCGACCTGCCGTCGTCGCTCGATGCCGACGGGGCATCGTCGCCAGCGCACGCCGCCGCAACCATCGTGAGGGCGATGGTCGCGGCGACGGCTCTGACGGTGGGAGGGATCCGCATGTCTTCACAACCCGCCGACCGCGCCGTTCAATTCCAGCCGGACAGTTTTGAGGATTTCTGAACCCTCCGGTGTCATATACCGCACCGTGGGGTTCAGAAATCCTCAAGCGTTGAGGTCGAGGCGGGCTCGGGCGGCATCGATGCGGGAAAGGGTGCGCTCGCGCCCCAATAGCACGAGAGCTTCGAACAGCGGAACGCCGTGGTTGCGTCCGGTCGTCGCCACCCGCACCGGCACCTGGGAGCGCACATCGAGCTCGTCGCCGACGCCGAGCACGACTTCCTTGATCGTGTCGGCATCCCAATCGCAATCGGCCAACCGAACCGCAACCGCCTCGAGGATCTCGGGAGCACGCTTGGCCTTGATCAGTCCCTTCTTCCAGCTCTTCTCGTCTTCTGGAGCATCGGGCCCGAACAACCAGTCGATGACCTCGGGAATCTCGCCGAGCGTCGTGACTCGCTGTGCTACCTCGGGGGCCAGCGCCTCGAGCACGGCCGGGTCGTAGTCGCCGGCATTCCATGGAACCTCGGTGCCGGTGACGAACGGTTGCGCAGCCTCGACGAAGTCGGTGGCATCGAGCGCGCGGATGTAGTGCTCGTTGAAATGGTCGAGCTTCTTCGAGTCGAACAGCGCCGGCGCAGCGTTCACGTCGGCGATGTCGAAGAGCTCGACGATCTCGCTCAGCGGACGGATTTCGACCTCATCCGGAGGTCCCCATCCGAGCAACGCCAGATAGTTGACCAGCGCGTCGGCCAGGTAGCCCCGGCTGTGGAAGTCACCGACCGAAACATCGTCGCGGCGCTTGGACAACTTCTTTCGCTGTTCGTTCACGAGCAACGGCAGGTGCGCATAGGTCGGCGACGACAGCGCGGCGGCATCGGCAACCAGCCGCGCCTTGGGAGCACTCGACAACAGATCTTCACCGCGAATCGCGTGGGTGATGCCCATGTCGGCATCGTCGACTGCGTTGGCCAAGATGAAGGTCGGTGAGCCGTTCGAACGCCAGACGACGAAGTCCTCGAGCGCATCGGCATCGAAGGCCATCGGGCCACGCACAAGATCGTCGAACGCGACGCCCTGATCGACAGCAAAGCGCACCGCCAGCCCGTCGACGAGATCGGTGCCTTCGACGCGCTCATTGTCGGCATCGCACAGGTAGGCGGCGCCCGAGCCCAAGAGCGCCTCGACTACCTCCCGGTGGCGATCGAGCCGCGACGACTGAAGCACCGGTTCGTCGTCCCAGTCGAGTCCGAGCCACTCCATGAGATCGAAGATGACCTCGAGGAGCTCAGGCCGATTTCGATCGGCGTCGGTGTCTTCGATGCGCAACACGAACTCACCGCCCGTGTGTCGAGCGAAGAGCCAGTTGAAAAGCGCCGTCCGGGCCCCCCCGACGTGGAGATAGCCGGTCGGTGAAGGGGCGAAGCGCGCACGCGTGCCGTTGCTCACCGCTGCCCGACCATCATGCGTCGGTCGATCACTGCCGAGTTGACCATCTTGTCGTGCCAGGCCTCCGACTCCTTGTCCCATATGGCCCACAGGTAGCCGAGACCGAAGCACAGGTTCGAGAGAATGCGTGCGAAGTAGCGACCGATTCCCCTACCGAAGCCGATCGGCTCCCGGGTGTACTTGCCGACGACCTCGATGCCGACGATTCGTTTGCCGATCGTCTGGCCCTTCCGGCCTTCGTTGTGGCCGTAGTACCAGCCGACGACAACCACGAAAGACGCGACCATCGCGGACACGAGTACCGCCGTCGAAAAGGCCGTGAGCGGCTCACAGACCGCGAGCTCACCGTCGAACTCGCAGAGCTCCGGGCTCTTGCGCGGAAGCGTCAACACAAGCGCGATCAGAATCAGGCCGATCGGCACGGCGACGATCAGCCCATCGAGGAGGAGTGCGCCCAGACGCTGGCCGACAGTCGCTCGCTCCGAAGGGAGGATCTGCGAGTGGCCCGGCGGGGGCACGTAGCCCTCGGGCGGCGGCGGAGGAGGCGGCGGCGTCGGCCCGGGCGGAGGAAGGTTGCTCATTCGGCGCCGACCGCGCTGCGCCAGTCGCTCTCGCGCAATTCGGCCGCGCTGTGCGGTGTGAGGCGAAGCGTGTCGTCGTCGATGCGGTCGACGACGTCACGCAGGTGGTCGTAGTGATGCACATGCGCTGTGTCCGAGGCGGCGTCTCGGCGATAGTCGACGAGCTCGCCGGGAGCATCGGCGAGGTCGTACCCGAACAAGCCAGCAGCGAGGCGCAGGTCGTGAATGACCGGTGCTCGGCCGAAGATCGATGCCCTCCGCATGCCTACCGCGGCTATGAGCGTTCGCACATCCTCCCATTTCTCGTCCCCGGTAAGGGTCAGCTCGTCACGCACGAAATCGGCGAGGGTCAAGGCGTAGCCCTGATCGGGACCTTGTGCTCCGAGCCGCGTCCCTTTGCGCAGCCCGCCGTCGCCTGGGCGGTCGGCGCGCCAACCACCCGGTCGACTCGGAGGGGATGCATAGACCGCCGGAGTTGCGCGCACGGCCTTGGCGGGAACGAACTTGGGCGCTGACACGCTGCGGATTCTACGCCGTCGCCCGTCGGGTCGAGTGACCCGAAGCCCGCGGCCTGACGAGGACATCGAGACCGAGGTGCTCGGCGGCAGGGACTTGCCGCGCGGACAACGTGAGAAACGCCGTGCCGCGGCCGAGCCGTGTGGCCGCCGCCAGCTGAACTGCGTCAGGGGTCGCCATTCGGTATCGCTCTGCGATGTCGGTCACCTCTGCCAGACACCGGCCGTCGACGGGAACGCGGTGAAAGCGGTCGAGGTCCGCGCGAGCGGACGCTGTCATGGATGCGTGCTGGCCCGGATCGAGCGCGACCCTGTGCAACGCGCTGAGAACCTCTGGCACCGACATGGCCGAGATGACCCAGGAGTCGGTTGCCGCCATCGCTCGGGAAACCGTGTCGGTGTGGCGCCCTCGCGCGTATCGATATACGAGGGCCGAAGCGTCGACGAACAACGGTCGGTTCATCCTCCGCGTATCTCGTCGATGACCTTGTCGAGTCCGGCGTCGACGGGGACTTCGTCGGCGACCGGCTCGGGCATCGGCGCTTTGACGCGCGGCGGCTCGACCAGGCCTGCCGCCACGAGGTCGTCGAGGGTCGGGCTTCCGCCGGGCGTGACGGGCCCGATTTGCGCCACCGGGCGACCGTCGACCGTGACGACGATGCGCTCTCCCGATCCGGCACGGCGCAATACCGCTGCTACCTGGTTGCGGAGCTCACGAACACCGACTCGGTCGCTCATACACGCACCCTAGGATGTGTAGCACGCGTGTACACATCCGATTTGTGGCGATGGCCGTTGCCCCGTAGCTTCCAGCGAGTCATCGACCCGGGAGACCAGCCATGAATTTCGCCTTCAGCGAGGAGCAGGAACAGCTTCGTCAGTTCGTCCGCCAATTCCTCGAGGAGAAGTCACCCGAGGCTGCCGTGCGCGAGCAGATGGACACAGAACCGGGCTACGACACAGCGGTGTGGGCCCAGATGGCCGAACAGCTCGGACTCCAGAGCCTCATCGTTCCCGAGGAACACGGTGGGCAGGGCTTCAGCTACGTCGAGCTCATCGTGGTGCTCGAAGAGATGGGCCGTTCTCTGCTCTGTGCCCCCTACTTCTCGACCGTCGTGCTCGGCGTCAACACGCTGGTTCATTCCGGCGACGACGCTGCGCAGGCCGAACACCTCCCGGGAATCGCTGCCGGTGAGACGATCGCCACGCTCGCATTCACCGAGGAGTCAGGCCGCTGGGACGAGTCGGGCATCGAAATGACCGCGACCGGCGACGGCGACAACTGGAAGCTCTCGGGTACGAAGATGTACGTCCTCGATGGTCACACGGCCGACCTCATCATCGTCGCCGCGAGAACCGGCAACGGCGTTTCGCTGTTCACCGTCGCCGGAGACGCCGACGGCCTCACACGGACCGCTCTGTCGACGATGGATCAGACCCGCAAGCAGGCCAAGCTCGAGTTCGCGAACACGCCGGCGACGCTCATCGGCACCGAGGGCGACGGCTGGACGGTGCTCGAGCGTGTGCTCGACCTCGCGGCGGTCGGCCTCGCGGCCGAGCAGGTCGGCGGCGCTCAGATGTGCCTCGACATGTCGGTCGAATACGCCAAGGTGCGCGTGCAGTTCGGTCGCCCGATCGGATCGTTCCAGGCGATCAAGCACAAGTGCGCCGACATGCTCCTCGAGGTCGAGTCGGCCAAGTCGGCCGCCTACTACGCCGGCTGGTGCGCAGCCGAGCTCAACGACGAGCTACCCTCGGTGGCGAGCCTCGCCAAGGCCTACTGCTCTGAGGCCTACTTCCACGCGTCGGCCGAGAACATTCAGATACACGGCGGCATCGGATTCACCTGGGAGCATCCCGCGCACCTGTACTTCAAGCGAGCGAAGAGCTCCGAGCTGCTCTTCGGCGACCCCACCTACCACCGCGAGCTCCTCGCCCAACGAATCGGTTTGTGACGCGAAACCCACCGCTGACACCTAGCTGTGGACTATCCCGTAAACCAGTGAGTCGACGAGGGCCTGCCAGGAGGCCTCGATGATGTTCTGGGACACGCCGATGGTGGTCCAGTCGCGCGTGCCGTTGGTCGAATCGAGCAGCACCCTCGTCATCGCACCAGTGCCGAGCTCGGTGTCGAGAACGCGCACCTTGTAGTCGGTCAGCGAGATCGACTCGAGCTCGGGGTAGTGCGGTGACAGAACCTGGCGGAGGGCCGTGTCGAGCGCGTTCACCGGACCGTTGCCTTCGCCGAATCCGACCTGGCGTTCGTCGCTCACCTTGAGTCGCACGACCGCATCGGTGTCGACGAGGACGGCCTTGTCATTCCACGCCCGGCTTCCGCTGCCTCGATGAGCCATGTTGACGCTGAACGACTCGACTTCGAAGAGATCGTGACGCCAACCCGACGCTTCGCGCATCAAGAGCTCGAGCGAAGCGTCGGCGGCTTCGAAGTGGTAGCCCTGATGCTCCAGACGCTTGAGAGTGTCGACGATCTCGCCGATGGCAGCTCCTTCGATATCGAGTCCGAGCTCGGCGACCTTCAGTTCGATCGTCGAACGCCCGGCCATCTCGCTGACGACAAACCGCGTGCCGTTGCCTACCGCGTCGGGGCTCACGTGCTCGTAGGCATCGGGACGCCGCGCGATGGCACTTGTGTGGAGGCCGGCCTTGTGAGCGAAGGCGGATGAGCCCACATAGGGCTGTTGCGAATCGACCGTGAAGTTCACCAACTCGGCCACGTGATGGGCGACCGAAGTGAGGTTGCCGAGGTTCTCCTGGGGGATGGTATCGACACCCATCTTCAGCGACAGGTTCGCGATGATCGGCACCAGATCGCAGTTGCCGACTCGTTCGCCGTACCCGTTGATCGTGCCCTGTACGTGCGTAGCGCCACCGCGGACACCGGCGATCGCATTCGCAACCCCGCACCCGGTGTCGTTGTGCAGGTGCACGCCGACCTTCGTGTCGACGTAGGACGCCACCTCGGCGACGACCTGTTCGACCTGATGCGGAAGCGAGCCGCCATTGGTGTCGCAGAGCACGAGGCAGTCGGCTCCCGCGGTGGCCGCGGCTTCGACGACGCGCAGGCTGAACTCGGGGTTGTTGCGGTAGCCGTCGAAGAAGTGCTCGGCGTCGAAGAACACCTCGAGGCCCTGCGCCTTGAGGTACTCGATCGAGTCGGCCACCATCGCCACGCCTTCGTCGAGGCTGGTCTGTATCGCCTCGGTGACGTGGTAGTCCCATGCCTTGCCGACGATGCAAACGGTGGACGTTCCTGCGCCGACGAGGTTCGCCAGGGTCTGGTCCTCGTCGACCCTGCCCTTTGCACGGCGCGTCGAACCGAACGCCACGAACCGGCTGGTCTTCAGCGTCAGCTCGTCGCGGGCACGGGCGAAGAACTCCTCGTCCTTGGGGTTCGCGCCCGGCCAACCACCCTCGATGTAGTGGACGCCGAGTCGATCGAGCTGCTCCGCGATGCGGAGCTTGTCGTTGACCGTTAGCGAGATGCCCTCGAGCTGGCTGCCGTCTCGAAGCGTCGTGTCGTAGATCTCGACCGCGTTCGGCAGGCCTGGGACCGCGCCTACCGCGGGCATATCACCCAACATGTTCGTTCCAATCCTTGTACTTGTCGATGCGCCCGCGGACCGCGTCGGCATAGACCTCGGCGATGCGCGAGGTCATAGGGCCGGGGCAGGGAATCGGCCGATCGTCGACCGAGTTGACAGCGGACACCTCGGCGGCGGTGCCGCACACGAACATCTCCTCGGCGATGTAGAGGTCGCTGCGGGCGATGCTGTCGATCGAAACGTCGAACCCCTCGTCGCGAGCGATCGTCATGACCGCATCCTGTGTGATGCCTTCGAGTGCGCCGGCAACCAGCGGTGGAGTAAGAAGGCGTCCGTCTCGAGCGACGAAGATGTTCTCGCCGGTGCACTCGCTGACCAGACCTTGGGGGTTCAACATGACGGCCTCGTCGTAGCCGGCGCGCAGGGCCTCCATCTTGGCCAACGTCGAGTTCGCGTAGTTGCCGGTCGTCTTCGAAGCCGGCGGCATGGTGTTGTGCTCGTGGCGGGTCCACGAGCTGACCTTCATCGCCACACCCTTGCTCACCGCGTCGTCGCCGAGGTAGGCACCCCACGGCCAACACGCGATCGCGACGTCGACCTCGCAGTCGGTCGTCGCCAGGCCCATCTCGCCGTAGCCGTAGTACGCGATCGGACGGATGTAGCAAGACGGAAGACCGGACGCGGCGACCACCTGCTTGGTGGCACTGACCAGCTCATCGACGCTGTAGGGCATCTCCATCATGAGGATCTTCGCCGAGTTCTCGAGCCTCTGGATGTGTTCGGTGAGCCGGAACACGGCGGGACCGTCGGCGGTCTCGTAAGCGCGAATGCCCTCGAACACGCCGGTGCCGTAGTGCAGCGTGTGGGTCAACACGTGGATCTTTGCGTCTTCCCAGTCGACCATGTTGCCGTTGAGCCAGATCTTCTCTGTCGTTTCGATCGGCATTGCTTCCCCTTTGCTCGGTCTGGTCTTCGTTGAGGGTCTAGTCAGGTGCTTGTCTGGTGGCGTATTCCACGATGGCGGTCAACTCAGCGCCGCGGCGATCGCATCGCCGATGGCGGTCGTGGTGCCCGACATCGCCTTCGCATCATCGCAGGCCTGGCGTACGCGCGACGCCGCCCCGGTCTCGCCGAGGTGGTCGAGCATCAACGCGCCGGACAGCACGGCTGCGATCGGGTTGGCAGAGTTGGTCCCGGCGATATCGGGAGCCGAGCCGTGCACGGGCTCGAACATCGACACCCGCCCGGGATGGAGGTTGGCAGAGGCCGCGTAGCCGATGCCGCCCGCCACGGCGCCGCCGAGGTCGGTGAGGATGTCGCCGAAGAGGTTGTCGGTCACTATGACGTCGTAGCGGTTCGGGTCGTCGACGAAGTAGATGCAGGCGGCGTCGACGTGGTTGTACGCGGTATCCACGTCGGAGTATTCGGCTGCGATCTGGTCGAACGTGCGCTGCCAGAGATCGCCGCTGAAGGTCAACACGTTGGTCTTGTGCACGAGGGTGAGGTGGCCTCGCCGCGACCGGGCGAGCTCGAAGGCGTAGCGCACGCAGCGCTCGACGCCGTGGCGTGTGTTGACCGACCCCTGGGTCGCGACCTCCTGGGGCGTGTCCTTGCGTAGGAAACCGCCTTCGCCGGCATAGGTCCCCTCGGTGTTCTCTCTGATGACGACGAAGTCGAAAGGCTCGCCGTCAGCCTGATCCTCAGGCCGCACGAACGGGCGCTGGTTGATGTAGAGGTCGAGTTCAAACCGCATCTTCAACAGCAGACCTCGCTCGATGACCCCGGGTGGAACGTCGGGCGTGCCCACCGCCCCGAGGTAGAGCGCGTCGAGCGTCCGCCACTCGTCGACGATCTCGTCGGTGAGCACGACGCCGTCACGCAGGTACCGCTCGCCCCCGAGGTCGTAGTCGACCGTGTCGAGATCGACGCCGGCCGCGCCGATGACCTTGAGCCCCTCGGCGACGACGTCGGGACCTATGCCGTCCCCGCCGATGATCCCCACTCTGTGACCGCTCAACTCTCTGGCTCCTCGCTGTGATGTGTCTGCTTGCTGATGTGTGGTCGAACCGGAAAAGCGAGAAACCGCCCACACAAGTGGACGGTTTCGAGCGCACACCCAGTCGGGCGTGCGCTAGCGAATGATTACGACGCTGTGGTGTGCGTGCGTGCGATCCATCTCCGCATGCTATCGCTATCGTGACCGGATGCCAGAAACCCAGGAACTGTCGCAGCAGGCATACGACCGCCTGAAGTCAGAACTCGACGATCTCACGACGCGCGGCCGCATCGACATCGCCAAGAAGATCGAGGTCGCACGGGAGCTGGGCGACCTCTCCGAGAACGGCGACTACCACGCCGCTAAGGAGGAACAGGGCAAGATGGAGGGGCGCATCATGCACCTCCAGCGCATCATCGAGAACTCGGTCATCGTCGAGTCGACCTCCGACGGCGGCGCCGTCACGACCGGTTCGGTGGTCACGATCCGCCACGAAGGCGATGACGACACCGAGAAGTACCTCATAGGTTCGATCGAAGAACGCCACGGCGATCTGGACGTGATCTCCCCGGGATCCCCCCTCGGCGAGGCGCTCATCGGCGCCTGCGGCGGCGACACCGTGTCATACGAGGCGCCAGGAGGCGTGTTGAGGATCGAGGTCGTCGAAGTCGACTGAGATGGTTCCCGTCGACGCCAGCCTGGCATGGCCAATGCGGCGGCTGTACCTGCCGGCGCGCGGCGAGCTGTCGGTTCACCACCGCCCCGCTGAAGGCGGCGCGCCGACCGTCGCGTTGCTACACGGGTGGTTGGCGAGCGGAAACGTGAACTGGTTCCCGAGCATCGAAGCTCTCGCCGAGCGCTATGGCGTCGTGTGGTTCGACCATCGGGGGCATGGCCGAGGCATTCGATCGAGCGAGCGATTCGATTTCGCCACGTGCGCCGCAGACACGGTCGCGGTCGCCGATGCGCTCGGTGTCGAGCGATTCGTTCCGGTCGGCTATTCGATGGGCGGCGCGATCGCCATGACGGTTTGGCGCGACCACCCCGAACGGGTCGATGCACTCGTGCTGTCGGCCACCGCACTTCGCTTCGGAATGCTGCCCCGGCGCCGGGCAATGTTCGCGACGCTGGGTGCCGGGACGCGGGCCATACGGTGGCCGGCCCAGGCCGCGTACCGCCAAGTCGCCGGCCGTCGGGCTGGACTCACCGACTGGATGCGCAACGAGATACGGATGGCCGACCCGGTCGCGCTCCTCGAAGCCGGAGCCGCGCTCGGCGGGTTCGACGGACGCTCGTTCATGACCGATGCACCTGTTCGGACGTCGGTGGTCGCAACCGAGCGCGACGAGGTCGTTCCGTTCGAACGCCAACGTGAAGTCGCCGCCGCGATCCCAGGTGCGGCGTTGTTCAGCGTCGACGGTGGCCACGATGTTTGCGTACGGCATGCCGACCGCTTCGTGCCGGTCCTACTCGATGCGATAGAACACGCCACCAACAACACCCGCGGAAGGTGATCGATGAACGAAGGCCTGTCGACCAGCATGAAAGCCGCGCTCGCGCTGGGCGCGTTGCTCGTGGCGATAGCGATCGCGATCGTTGCGATCGGCAACGACGACGACGGCGGCGATGGTATCGCCAGCACCGGGGGTGGCGACGGTGCCGAGTCCGGCGAGGCCGGTGATGGCGACGACGGTGGCGCTGAATCGCGCGTCGAGATTCCCGACGATGCGGTCGACATGCGCGGCGAAGCGACCGTCGAGATCATCGTGCTCGACAACGTCTACGAACCGATGGAGGTCGTTGTCAGCCCCGGGACGGAGGTCGTTTGGGTCAACGAAGGTCGCAACACACACAACGTCTTCGCCGACGACGGCGAGGCGTTCGAGCCGATCACGACCGAGGACATGACGGCGGGACCCCAGGGCCGAACATTCGAAGCCGCCGGTTCGATCACCTACTACTGCTCGATCCACGGCGCCCCCGGCGTCGGCCAGATCGGAACCATCATCGTCGCCTAGCCCGCCAACCGCCTCTGGTGAAACTTTGGTCCGCGATGTTGTGAGCGCAGCGAGCAACTCGAAGGAACCCGAAGGGTTCCCTGACACCGGGGTCACCTAATTCACCGATTTTGGTGAAACTTTGGTCCGCGATGTTGTGAGCGCAGCGAGCAACTCGAAGGAACCCGAAGGGTTCTCAGACACCGGGGTCACCTAGGCACGACCACGTTGCGTGGGCTAGTTTGCCGCGCACAGTCAACACGCTCCGGGGACCGATGAAACGAACAGCGACCACGAAGGTCATCGCCGCACTACTGGCTCTCATGCTCGCCTTCGCAGGCGCGGCGGCGCAGCCGGCCGGCGCCGGCAAGTCCCAGAGCGCCGCGATCGACGAGCTCGGCCCCTGGGCGGTCGGCTACGAGACCTTCGAGATCACCGACGCCAGCCGCGACGATCGAACGCTGCCAATCGACGTCTGGTATCCGGTCGATGCCGTCGATGCAGTTGGGGTACCACCAGCCGAGCTCGATCTGCTCGTAACCTCCTTGCCGCTCGAAGTCGCACTCGACGCTCCAACGCCCGCTTCGGTTGGCGGGTTCCCGCTCGTCGTCTTCTCACACGGGTCGGGGGGCATTCGCGCACAGTCCTGGGACCTGATGGAACACCTCGCGAGCCACGGGTTCGTCGTCGTCGCTCCCGATCACGTCGGCAACACGGCGCTCGATGGGTTGTTCGGCACGACGCTTCCTGGCTCCGTGATGGTCCGATACCGGCCACTCGATGTCAGCTTCGTGATCGACGAGATGCTCGCCTACAACTCCGATCCAACCCATCGCTACGCCGGGCTAGTCGACGCTGACCGAATCGCCGTGGCCGGGCACTCCTTCGGGGGCTACACGGCCCTCGCGGTTGCGGGCGGCGTCGCCGACATTCCCGCCGACGATCGCGTCGACGCGATCATTCCGCTCGCCGGTGCGTCCGGCGGGATGTCCGACGAGAACCTTGCGTCGATCGAGATCCCGACCTTGTTCCTGTCCGCCACCGACGACGAGACGGTTGCCCTCGACCCCGGAACGACACGTCCGTGGGCGCTGATCTCCTCGTACCAGGCCTACCGCGTCGACCTCATCAACGGCGGCCACTCGAGCTTCACCAACATATGCGACCTCGTCGACGTGCTGCTCGACGCGGGCCTGCCTCCTGTGCTGCTACAGGCCCTCATCAGCAACGCCGAGGAGGGCTGCGCTCCCGAGCTCATGGACATAGACGAAGCGCTTAGGCTCACCAACCTCTATTCGACCGCGTTCCTGAAGAAGGTGTTTCACGAGGGCGGACCGAACCAGCCGGCGCTTCACAAGCCGTATGCGCAACGCAACCACCTCAGCGTCAATCTCTATGTAGGCCACGGCTCGAGTCGCCGGCTCGTCTACGAGGGACCTCCACCGCCGCTCAACGACTGATCCACGGCCGAACAACATCCCGAATCGCGATCGACCAGCGGAGTTGCTAGCGTTCTCCGCCATGCGCCGTTTCCTCCTGCTTCTCGCCGTATTCACCGCCTTCACACTCGTAGCCGCCGCGTGCGGCAACGACGACGATGGAAACACCGACTCGACGACGAGTTCGTCGAGCAGCTCGATCGCGATCGGCGGCGAGGGCGAAGACGCGGAGGACGGCGAAGACAGTGACGAGGCCGCTGACAGCGGCGCCTCGGACGACGAAGCCGAAGACTCCGAAGGCGACGACGAAGGCGCAGCGGGCGACTTTACGACGCACAAGGTGCCCGACGACTACGCCACCATCCAAGACGCCGTCGATGCAGCTGTCGAAGGCGACCTGGTTCTGATCGGCCCAGGCACCTACCACGAGGCCGTAATCGTCCAAACCGACAACATCGTGATCCGCGGCACCGACCGCAACGAGGTCATCCTCGACGGCGAGCACGAAGAGGGGTTCGAGAACGGCATCATCGTGTTCTCCAACGGCGTCGCAGTCGAGAACCTCACCGCCCACTCCTACAAGTCGAACGGTGTGTTCTTCACCGGCGGCGAGTACGACGGCGACGGATCGTTTCTCCAGGACTGGCGTGCCTCGTATGTGACCACCTACAACAACGGTCTCTACGGCGTCTACGGGTTCAACGCCCAAGGCGGCCTCATCGAGCACAGCTACGGCTCGGGCCACCCCGATTCGGCGTTCTACATCGGCCAGTGCTTCCCGTGTAACTCGGTCATCGACAACGTGCTCGCCGAACACAACGCGCTCGGCTACAGCGGCACCAACGCCGGCGGCGACCTGTACGTCATCAACAGCGAATGGCGCCAGAACCGTGTCGGAGTCGTGCCCAACAGTCTCAACAGCGAGGCGCTGGCCCCGCAGCACGAGGCCGTGTTCGCAGGCAACTACGTCCACGACAACGGCAACGAGGTCACGCCCCGCCGCGGCGAGGACTGGGACCTCGCGTTCGGTGTCGGGCTCGTCATCGCCGGCGGCAACGACAACCTGGTGACCAAGAACCTGGTCGAGAACAACCTGACCGCAGGCATCGCCGTGTCGATATTCCCCGATGGCGACACGATTTGGACTATCGAGGGCAACGAGGTGCGAGAGAACACGGCGACTGGCAACACGCCCGACCTGTTGCTGATCATGGCCGATGGTTCCGAAGGCCCCCTGGGCAACTGCTTCGAGGGCAACACGTTCACTGCGACGGACCCAGCCGACATCGAGACGGTCGCAGCCTGCGATGTAACCGAGGCCTTCACCCCGGGCGCGATTCCGGAGCTGGTCAACCGTCCGACAACGCCCTACGAGGACATCGTGACGCCGGGACCCCAGGAGTCGATGCCCGACGCAGAGACCGCTCCCCCGGTGCCTGCTACTACCCCCGAGTTCCCGGACGTCGACGCGATCACGGTGCCGGAGAGCTCCTGAGCGAACGCTCGACACGCACCGGCTTCGCTATCGCAGCGGCGATCGCCGGCCTGGGTGCCGTCGTGCTCGTCGCGCTGGTCGCCTGGGCCCTCGGCAACGACACGGCCGGCGACGACACTCCCCCGGCCGGCGGCTCGGGCAGCGCCGCGCTAACGCCGCTCGACCCTCGGCTGGGCGGGTGGACCTCGGCGTTCACCGATGAGAGCGATGCCTTCAACCTGTCGGCGCGCAACATCGGGCTTGACGACCGCATCCTGTTCGGTGTCGGCGACGTCGTGTTCGAGCACACGTTCGGAACCAACGATGGGCTGGGACCTGGCTTCAACGCGCCGGGTTGCACGAGCTGTCATGTCAACAACGGCCGCGGCGCGATCCCCGACGACGACGGCCCGGTCATCGAGGCGGGTACGGTCGCGAAGGTCGGATTTCCGGGCAGCGACGACGAGGTGCCTGGCTTCGGCGTTCAGCTACAGACCGACGGATCGGCGGCCGAGGGCATCCTCGAAGTGACCTGGACCGAGGAACCTGGCGAGTTCCTCGACGGCACCCCCTATTCGTTGCGCCGGCCAACCTGGACCGTCGACGGTCTTCCCGACGGTGCAGCGATCTCGGTCCGAAGCGCCCCGCACGTCGCCGGCACCGGGCTACTCGAGGCGATCCCCTCCGAGGACATCGCAGCCCTCGCGGACCCTGACGATGACGACGGCGACCGCATTTCGGGTCGGGTCCGCGACCTCGGCGACGGTTCGATCGGCCGCTTCGGTTGGCGGGCCAGCCAACCGACCGTGCGTGCCCAGACTGCTGCGGCGTTTGCCGAGGACATGGGCATTTCATCGCCCGACCGCTTGGCGCCCGGTGACGATGAACCAGACATCACCGAGGACGACCTCTACTCCACCGAGTTCTACACGCGCACCCTCGCATTTCCGGTCATGCGCGACACCGACCAGTTCGAGGTGTTGGCTGGGCGTGCTCTGTTCGACGAGATCGGCTGCGCCAGCTGCCATTCACCTACCTTCGTGACCGGCCCGGCCGACAGCAGCGGCCTGGTCAACCAGACGATCTACCCTTACACCGACCTCTTGTTGCACGACATGGGACCGGATCTCGCCGACGGCCTGGACGAGGTCGAGTTCTCGTCGAGTGAGTGGCGCACTCCCCCACTTTGGGGGTTGGGGATGCACGAGGTCGTCAACGGCAACACCTCCTTGATGCACGACGGCCGTGCCCGCAACCCGACCGAGGCGATCCTGTGGCACGGAGGCGAGGCTGAGGCGGCGCGTGACAGGTTCATGGAGCTCGACGCCACCGATCGCAGCCTCATCGAACGCTTCCTCGCTGCGTTGTGAATCGTCGGCTCCTCTTGGACCCGGCTCTGGTTAGCCTGACACGGTGAGCTCAGCGCGCACACTCAGCGAGAAGGTCTGGGACGCTCATCGCGTTCCTGGCGGAACCGGTGGCACCGACCTGCTCTACATCGATCTGCACCTCGTTCACGAGGTCACCTCACCGCAGGCCTTCGATGGTCTGCGCATGAATGGACGCCGCGTGCGACGCCCCGAGCTCACCGTCGCCACCGAAGACCACAACGTCCCGACCGCCGACATCGACAAGCCGATCGCCGACGAGGTCAGCCGCACACAGGTCGAGACGCTGCGGGCCAACTGCGACGAGTTCGACATCACCCTCTATCCGATGGGCCACGAGAACCAGGGCATCGTGCACGTGATCGGGCCCGAGCTCGGCCTCACCCAGCCTGGGATGACCGTCGTTTGCGGCGACAGCCACACCGCCACACACGGAGCGTTCGGTGCGCTCGCTTTCGGCATCGGCACGAGCGAGGTCGAACACGTCCTCGCCAGCCAAACCCTGCCCCAGCCCCCTCTCGAGACCATGTCGATCATCGTCGACGGCGAGCTGCCGACCGGTTCGACAGCCAAGGACGTCGTGCTGGCCATCCTCGGAGCCGTGGGTACCGGCGGAGGCATCGGAGCGATCGCCGAGTTCCGCGGCTCGACCATCGAGGCCCTGTCGATGGAGGGCCGAATGACGGTCTGCAACATGGCGATCGAGTTCGGCGCCAAGGCCGGCATGATCGGCCCCGACGACACAACGTTCGAATACCTCGAAAGGCGACGCCACGCGCCAACGGGCAAGGCATGGGAGCAGGCGCTCGATCACTGGCGGGGACTCCGCACCGTCGTCGACGCCCGGTTCGACCGCACCGTCGAGCTCGACGCCGCGGCGATCGGCCCGCACGTCACCTGGGGAACGAATCCGGGGCAGGTCGTGCCGCTTGCGGGCACGATTCCCGACCCCGACGAGTTCGACGACGCCGCCACTAGGGATGCGGCGGCCCGGGCCCTCGACTACATGGACCTCGAGGCCGGCACCGCTGTCGCCGAGGTTGCGATCGACACTGTCTTCATCGGCAGCTGCACCAACAGCCGCATCGAGGACCTCCGTGCCGCCGCCGCAATCGTCGAAGGGCGCAGGGTCAAGGACGGAGTCCGCACGCTCGTCGTACCGGGTTCAGGACAGGTCAGGGCCCAGGCCGAGCGCGAGGGCCTCGACAGGATATTCACCGCGGCCGGTTTCGATTGGCGCGAGCCTGGGTGCTCTATGTGCCTGGCGATGAACCCCGACAAACTCAGCGAGGGCGAGCGCTGCGCCAGCACGAGCAACCGCAACTTCGAAGGTCGCCAGGGCCGGGGTGGTCGCACCCACCTCGTGTCCCCGCCGGTCGCCGCCGCTTCGGCGATAACAGGACATCTCACCGACCCGGCCTCGCTCGACTGAGCCGGGACCAGGAGCGAACACCATGGACGCAGTTCACATCGTGCAAGGAACAGCGGTGCCGCTGGACAGATCAGACGTCGACACCGACCAGATCATCCCAAGCGACTGGCTCAAACGCGTCGAGCGGACCGGCTTCGACAAGGGCCTCTTCGGGGAGTGGCGCGACGCCCCCGACTTCGTGCTCAACGATGAACGTTTCAGCGGCGCGACGATCCTCGTCGCCGGGCCGAACTTCGGCACCGGATCGTCGCGTGAACACGCGGTGTGGGCTATCCAACAGTACGGGTTCGACGCAGTCGTGTCGGAACGGTTCGGGCCGATCTTTCGTAACAACGCTACGAAGAACGGTCTTGTGCCCGTCGAGATAGATGGATCGGTTTCCACGCGGCTACTCGACGCGGTGCAGGCCGATCCGGGCCTCGAGCTGACCATCGATGTCGAGCGAAAGACCATCGAAGCGCCGGCGATCGGGCTCGAGGCTTCGTTTCCGCTCAGCGACGATGTGCAGCACCGACTGCTGAACGGCCTCGACGACATCGCCCTCACGCTGCAGCGCACGGGCGACATCGATGCCTTCGAGTCCTCCCGCGCCCCGTTTCTTCCGACAACCTGAGCTTCCCGCTCCCACCGAAATTTCTGCAGTAGGTCGCGCATGCGCGACCAACCGCAGCCAGAACGCCAGCGCCCGCCATCTTTCTGCAATACGTCGCGCATGCGCGCGCAGATGCAGAAAATTCGGGAAACCGCGTACCCTTGCGCGCATGGCACAACGCATGGCCGGCAAGATCATCGCTGCGACTCTCGTGGCCGCGGGCGCCGCGGTAGCCGTTGCTCGATTGCGCCCGCGGTCCTCGCCCGCCACGGGAACCGCGCAGTGGCAGCCCCTCGCGCCGAACCCCGCAGCCAACCGACCAGAGCGGCCCTCCGCTGACGCCGCACCTCAGCCGGAATCGGTCGACAGCGTCGACGGATCGTGTCCCGCGACCCACCCGATCAAGGGCAACCTCGACAGCGGCATCTTCCACGTACCTGGCGGCATGAGCTACGAGCGCACCTCGGCCGAGCGTTGTTATGTCAGCTCCGAGGCTGCGATCGCCGACGGCCTCCGCCAAGCCAAGCGCTAGTTCAGGTTTTTCTGGACCCTCCGGTGCGTTATATGACACCAGAAGGTTCAGAAATCCCAAGAACCTGCTAGGCGGAGCCCTCGACCGAGGACACTGCGGTTACGCCGTCGATCGTCTCGAGTGCAGCGATCACATCGGAACTGACCGGAGCGGTCGTGGTGACGACCATCATCGCTCCCTTGCCCTCGGGTGAACGTCCGATGTGCATAAAGTCGATGTTGACGCCGCTCTGACCGATCACCTCGCCGACCTGGCCGATCATGCCGGGACGATCCTCGTTGCGGATCACGAGCATATACCGCGCCGGCGGAACCTCGACCGCGTGATCGTCGACCGTGACGATCCTTGGCTCACCCGCCACACCGATGAGCGTCGCAGCCAACGACCGACCACCGCCCGACACCGCTATCACGTTGACGTAGTCACGCGACACGGTCGTACGAACCGAACGAACCTCGCACCCGCGCTTGGCGGCGAGGTCGGCGGCGTTGACAAACGAAACCGGGTCATCGCTGATGCGAGCCAGGACGCCCTTGAGGAAGCCGAGCTCGGTCAATGTGTTGTCATACCCCCCGATCTCGCCGCGGAACTCGATTTCGATCGTGTCGGGCAGCTCGCCGACGAGCGAGGCGAACATGCCTCCCAGCTGCTCGGCAAGGCTGATGAACGGACGCACGGTCTCGGATACCTCGCCGCCCGCGAGGTTGACGGCGAAGGGCACGAACTGGCCTTCGAGCGCGAGCAACACCTGCTCGGCGATCGTCATGCCCGCCTTGTCCTGAGCCTCGCGCGTGCTCGCGCCCAGATGCGGTGTGACCACGACCGAACTCAACCCGAACAGCGGCGACTCGGTCGTCGGCTCCTCGGCGAACACGTCGATGGCAGCGCCGCCGATGCTGCCATCGACGATCGCATCGGCCAGAGCTGCCTCGTCGACGATTCCTCCCCGCGCGACGTTGATCAGGCGAAGCCCAGGATTCGCCTTGGCGAGCAGGTCGGCGTCGATCAGACCCATCGTGTCCGGGGTCTTCGCCACGTGAAGCGTGACGAAGTCGGCCTCGGCAAAGAGGTCCTGGAGATCGTAGAGCTCGATGTCGTCCTGGCGTGCCCGCTCCTCCGACACGAAAGGATCGTGGGCTATGACCCGCATGCCGAATCCCTGCGCCCGCTGCGCGACCAGGCCACCGATGCGTCCGAGACCGACGACCCCAAGGGTCTTATCGGCGAGCTCGACGCCCTGCCACTGGCTGCGCTCCCACCGCCCTGCGGTCAGCGCCGCGTGAGCCTGAGGCACATTTCGCGCCTGGGCGAGCAGCAGCGCCATCGTGTGCTCGGCCGCCGACAACACATTCGAGTCGGGAGCGTTGACTACCATCACGCCCTGACGCGTTGCTGCTTCGACGTCGACATTGTCGAGACCGATGCCGGCCCGCCCGATGACGACCAAGCCCACGCCGGCACCGATGACATCCGCCGTAACCGTCGTCGCGCTGCGAACGATCAGAGCGTGCGCGCCGTGCACCGCCTCGACAAGCTGTTCGGCGGCGAGATCGAGCTGTTCGTCCACCTCGTGGCCGACCGCGCGCAGCCGGTCGAGGCCTGCTTGGGCGATCCGTTCGGTGACGAGTATCCGAGCCATGCGCGGGATGCTATCTGCTACTTGCTGCGAGTTCGGACGCTTCGCGTCCTCAACCCAGGTCCCAGGTACGGGTGTAGAAGGCGAGCTCGGCTTCGAGCGACGCGATGATCGTCTCGGCCTTGCGAAATCCGTGCGCTTCACCTTCGAACGCAAGATATTCGACAGGCACATCATTGGCCCGCAGCGCATCGACGATCGCCTCCGACTGATTCGGTGGAACGATCGGGTCGTCGAGGCCCTGGAGCACGAGCATCGGCGCAGCGATCTGTTCGACGTGATGGATCGGCGATCGTTCGCGATAGACGTCGACCGCCTCGGGTAGTCGACCGACGAGACCGTCGAGATAGCGAGCTTCGAACTTGTGGGTATCGGCGACGAGAGCTTCGAGGTCGGCTACGCCGTAGCGGGACACTCCCGCCGTGAACAGGTCCGACGCAACGAGCGCTCCGAGCACTGTGAGCCCGCCAGCGCTGCCACCGCGGATGCCCAGCCGGTCAGCATCGGCCAGACCGCGATCGACAAGATGCTGTGTAGCCGCAATGCAGTCCTCGACATCGGCGACACCCCACAGCCCGGCGAGTTTGTTGCGGTACTCGGTGCCGTAGCCGGTACTGCCCCGATAGTCGACATCGACGACGGCGAATCCGCGGCTCGTCCAGTAACGCAAGCCGAGCTGGAGGCCCGTTCGGGCGGCACCGGTGGGTCCGCCGTGGGCCATGACCAGCAATGGCGGCTTGCTGTCCGGTGCGACGACGTCGGGGTTGGCGGGCGCGTAGTACCAGGCGTGAACGGGCCCGCCGGCCCCGCTCGCCTCGATGTGGGTCGGGGCGGGCAGGAATTCGTCGGGCAGCTGCGGCTTCTTGGCCTGAGTGGCGAGCCTGCCGTCGACGTACACGGCGTGCTCGCGCGTCCAGCTGGCCGCAATCTCGCTTCGGACCCCGATCGTGGCCACCTCGGTGTGGGGGCCGATGGTGCCGTCCGGCTCGACGAGGCGATCGCCTTCGCCGGGCCGCGTGTCGACGACGCGCAGAGCATCGCCGGCGAAGCGATACGACGCTTCACCGAACACCCAGGGCGGCGCACCGATCTCACCCCGTCCGGCGCGGACCGGCTCGACTACCAGGCTCAGCTCCGCACTCTCGTCGATGGTGTGAATCTGCCAGGCCCCCGTGACATCGGCGATGACGTGCAAGCGTCCAGTCGGCGACCACCGCGGCTGTTGGAGAGAGGACCCATCGGCCACCCGCGAACGAGATGACACTTCGCCACCATCGAGGTTCGCGACCCAGAGCTCGGTGTCGTCCCAGGGCATGTTCGGGTGGTTCCAGGCGATCCAAGCGAGGCGGGTTCCGTCGGGTGAGGGGCGCGGCGAGGAGTAGAAGTCGGCCCTCTCGGCGAGCACACGCACGCTTCCCGACCCGTCCGCCGCGACCGCGACAAGATCGTTGCGCGGCTCGACGTCCGCCACATCGTGGTCTTCGCGCACGCAGTAGATCCACGAACCGTCGGGGCTTGCGGTCAGGTCGGCATACCGCACCCCGCACTGCGTCGCCGGTTCGCCGGTCAAGACCACACACGATCCGTCGGGATCGATGCGACGCATACGCTGATCGGCGAAGTCGCAGTAGTACAACACGCCCCGATCTACGGTCCAAGCTCCACCGCCGTACTCGTGAACGCGGGTGCGGACGTTCGCGTCGGGACCGAGCACTTCGACGGTGTCGCCGGCCTCGTCGAGGCGCATTATCGCGCTTCGGCCGGCCTCGGCCGGGCGGGACTCACTCCACCAGACGCAATCGCCATCCTCGACGAGCGCGTTCGGCACAGACGTGTCTGCGACGAGATCGGCTGCCGACAGTGGCGACGGCCAAGTACCGAAGCCCGAGCTCATGCGGCGTTGGCGAGCAGCTCGGCGATACGGCCGACGCCCTCGCTCAGATCGTCGTCAGAGAGAGCGAACGACATCCGTGCATAGCCGGGAGCATCGAAGGCCTCGCCTGGCACGATCGCCACCTTCGCCTTCTCGAGGATGAGAGCGGCAAGCTCGACGGTGTTGTCGGGCACCGACCCTGCGATCTCGGTTCCCAGCAGCGGCGTCAGCAAGGGGAACGCGTAGAACGCCCCCTCGGGCTCGAGACAGGCAACGCCCGGGATCTCGTTGAGCAGCCGATGAATCGTCCGGCGCCGACGGTCGAACGCGGCGCGCATAGTGGCGACGTCGTCGAGGCCGCCTGTCAGAGCAGCGATCGCTGCTCGCTGAGAAACGTTCGCGACATTTGAAGTGCTGTGTGATTGCAACGACGTCGCAGCTTTGGCGACGTCGGCCGGGGCGATCATCCAACCGGCACGCCACCCCGTCATCGCGTAGGTCTTGGCGACTCCGTTCAGCACGACGCAGCGCTCGGCCGCCTCGGGCACGACGACCGGCAACGAGTGGTGTTCGTTGTCGTCATATGTCAGGTGCTCGTAGATCTCGTCGGTGATGACCCAGATCTCGTTGTCGGCGGCCCACCGACCGATGGCCTCGATCTCCTCCCTCGGATACACCGCACCGGTCGGGTTAGAAGGCGAAACGAACATCAGCGCCTTTGTCTTGTCGGTCCGCGCCTTCTCGAGCTGGTCGACGGTCACACGGAACCCGGCGCTCGCACCCGCACGAACCACGACCGGCGTGGCCCCCGCGAGCCGAATCGGCTCTGGATATGTCGTCCAATAGGGCGCTGGGAGAATGACCTCATCGCCAGGGTCGAGCAGCGTGAGCATCGTGTTGTACACAGCGTGCTTGCCGCCGTTGGTCACCACGACCATCGACGGATCGGCCGAGTACCCGGAGTCACGAATCGTCTTGTCGACGATCGCCTCTTTCAACTCGGGAAGCCCTCCGGCCGGGGAATAGCGATGGTTGACAGGGTCGAGGCATGCGGCGGCCGCCGCTTCTGCGATGTGCGCAGGTGTGGCGAAGTCGGGCTCACCGGCGCCGAAGCCGATGACCGGCTCCCCCGCAGCCCGCATCGCCTTTGCCTTCGCGTCCACTGCGAGCGTGGCCGACTCGGTGATGTTTCCCACTGCGGTCGAGATTCGTCCCATGCGCGCCATTCTCACCGCTGCCCCGGCGAACGGCACCCCAATTCCGCGCTAAGTGAAACTTTGGTCTGACACCGGGGTC
The DNA here is from genome assembly GCA_965216815.1 of Acidimicrobiales bacterium. GTDB lineage: Bacteria > Actinomycetota > Acidimicrobiia > Acidimicrobiales > SHLQ01 > JADFOM01. Next base: position 3,905,142 of record OZ244202.1, read on the forward strand.
ACCAAATAGGTCGCGCTAAGTGAAACTTTGGTCTGACACCGGGGTCGAGCGAGATAGTGCGGCGGATTACCGCTGCAGCCGCCAGACTGAGGCCATGAACGACATCGTGATCCCCACGGCCCTCAGACCCGGCGATGGTCGGTTTGGATCGGGGCCGTCCAAGGTACCCGCCGAGGCCATCGCAGCCCTGGAAGAGGACGCGCCCACCTTCCTGGGTACGAGCCACCGCCAGCCGACCGTGCAATTCACGGTGGCCGATCTCCGTAACACGATGGCCGAGCTGTTCGCGTTGCCCGACGGCTACGAGGTGGTCCTGGGCAACGGCGGCACCACATCTTTTTGGGACGCGGCAGCCTTCTCGCTGCTCGATCGGCGCAGCCAACACCTGTGCTTCGGCGAGTTCTCCTCCAAGTTCGCAGCGGTCGTCGACTCCGCACCCGACCTCGACGCCGATCGAATCACCACCGAACCCGGCGATCACCCGGTCGCAACCGCAGACGCCGGTGTCGACGCCTACGCGCTCACCCACAACGAGACGTCCACGGGTGTCATGATGCCGATCGCTCGACCCGAGGGCGCCACCGATCAGCAGCTCGTACTCGTCGACGCAACGTCCGGCGCCGCCGGCCTCAGATTCGACCCCGCCGAGTGCGACGTCTACTACTTCGCACCACAGAAATGCCTCGCGTCCGATGGTGGGCTCTGGATTGCCCTCATGTCGCCCACAGCGATCGAGCGCGTCGAACGTCTGACCGCCGCCCGGTGGGTTCCGCCGACTCTCGACCTCAAGGTCGCGATCGACAACTCGCGCAAGGACCAGACCTACAACACTCCTGCGCTGGCGACCCTTCACCTCACCTTGCACACCGCCCACACGATTTGTGAGCAAGGCGGCCTCCACTGGTCGGCGAGCCGGTGTGAACGCTCAGCCGAGACGCTGTACGGCTGGGCTGAAGCGAACCCTGCGACGACCGCGTTCGTCACCGATCCGTCCAAACGCTCGAACACGGTCGCGACGATCGATTTCATAGACGGCATCGATGCGCTGGAGGTGGCGGCGGTTTTGCGCTCGAACGGAATCGTCGACACCGAGCCGTACCGCAAACTCGGACGCAATCAACTGAGGATCGCCATGTACCCGATGATCGACCCCGAAGACGTCGCCGCCCTAACCGCCTGCATCGACTACGTCCTCGACCAGCTCGGCTAGCAAGGCGTTACCTGCTCCGACCGGGCAACGGGTCTAGCTACTAGGGAGTGACCCCGGTGCGGGTCACGGGAGCCGGTTGTGCAGGACGCCGAGGAAGTGCGCGCCGGAGCCCTGCGAGCAACACGTCGCGCAGGTCCCTGGGGTCGATGAGGTCGTCGTAGGCGAGTCCGGATGCCGAACGGTACGACGACTCGAGCTCGGCGCGGGCGAGATCGGCTCGCTCGTCGTCGTCGGCGCCGGTCGCGTCGGCCGCGCCCGAAGATCCCATCGCCCCGAGAGTCGCTCCAGGGAAGGCGTACGACACCGTCTGGTTGTCGAAGCCGTTCATCGCCATTATCGACGACCCGAACCCGAACGCCTTGCGCAGTGTCACGTGGAGCTTGATCGTCGACGAGCGCGTTTGCGCGGCGAACATACGAGCTCCAGCGCGAAGGATGCCCTCCCGCTCCGAGACAGACCCCGCGAGCACCCCGGGATTGTCGGCCAGGAACACGAGCGGCAGGTGGAACGAGTCCGCGACGCCGATGAAGTGGGCGCCCTTGTCGGCGGCGTCTGGGTCGATCGAGCCCGAGATGACGGCCGGCTGGTTCGCAACGAGCGCCACCACCTCACCGCCGAGCCGTGCGAGCGCGCAGACCAGAGATGTGCCGAAGTCGGGCTGAACCTGGAAGAACGCGCCATCGTCGACGAGCATGGACACGACGTGGCGCATGTCGTAGTCGGACACGCGGTCGAATGGCACGACATCGAGGATTCCGTCGAGGCGGCGCGCATCGGTGTCGGGTCCGTCGTGTCGGGCGGGATAGGCCCAGCTGCTCTGCGGCATGTAGGAGAGGTAGCGCCGGATGACGTCGATCGCATCAGAGTCGTCGGCGGCGACGTTGTGGATCACGCCGCTCGCGATCGCGACCTCCGGTCCGCCCAGCTCCTCCTTGCTCACATCCTCGCCGAGCGACGCCTTCACGACCGGCGGCCCTGCGGTGAAAATGGAAGCGTCGGCCGTCATCACGGTGAAGTCGGACAGCGGAGCGGTCAACGCGCCATGGCCGGCAGAGGGCCCCAGCACGCCGGTGACGAGCGGAACCAAGCCCGAAAGCCTGGCCTGGAGTTGCAGATCACCCGGCCCACGGGGGTGTGGGGCCTCGCCGGGGGTCGGCGGACGGTGACCGGCGCCTTCGAGCAGCATCACGAGCGGTGCGCGCTCCTGCACAGCCAGATCTGCAAGCCGAGCACGCTTGGCCGAGGCGCCCCCACCGATCGACCCACCGAGCACCGTGAAGTCCTCCGCCCCCACGAAGACCCTTCGACCGTCGACGCGACCGACCCCCGCCACCAGTGCATCGGCGGGCTCGCTCCCGACGAGCATGCCGATCTCGTCGAAGCTTCCGGCGTCGACGAGCGCAGCTATGCGACCACGAGCATCGAGGCGTCCGTCGGCCGCACGCTTCGCGACCTTGTCGGGTCCACCCATCCGGCGGACGCTCTCCTTGCGACCCGCCAGGTCTTCGAGCACCGGACCCCACCCGTTCGGCAGATCCTCGAACGAATCGTCGGCGTTCATCGCCCGGCCTCCCGGCAGTTCAACCGGGGTTCACCTCGAGCACTCCCCGCGCCAGACGCCCTTTGTGCATGTCGTCGAGCACGGTTTGGATCTCGTCGAGTGGATAGACCTTGGTCACGAGCTCGTCGAGCTTGAATTTGCCGGCGAGATAGAGGTCCGCGTACATGGGGATGTCGTTGCGGGGCTTGGAGGATCCGTAGCGGCAGCCGAGGATGCTCTTGTCGTGGTAGAGCATCTCGGGCGCGAACTCGACCATCGTCCCGAACGGCGTGACGCCCAGAATGACCAGCGAGCCATTCCAGTCGAGCAACGTTATCGCTTGTTCCATGAGCGCCTTCGCTCCCACGCACTCGAATACGTAGTCGAGTCCGTCGCCGGTGAGATCCTTGACCGCCTCGAGCGGATCGTTCTCCTTCGGATTGACGAAGTGCGTCGCCCCGAACTCGGTGGCGGTCGGCTCCTTCGCAGGGTTGGTGTCGATCGCCACGATCGGATAGGCCCCGGACAGAGCCAGTGCCTGAATCGCGTTGAGCCCGATTCCTCCCACGCCGATGACCGCTGCGCTCTCGTTCGGTCGCACACGCGCGCGGTTGAGGACGGCGCCGGCGCCGGTGAGAACCCCGCATCCGATGAGCGACGCCGACGCAAGGGGCACCTCCTTGGGAATCGGTACGGCCTGAATGCCCTTGACGATCGTGTACTCGCTGAACGACGACACGTTGGCGAAGGCCCAGTGATCGGTGCCCTCGCAGGTGAAGTTCTGATTAAGGGCGCCGAACGTCGACTTGCACATCGTCGGTCGCCCGGTATCGCACGCCGGACAGTGGCCACATTGGCCGAGGGTGGAGAGAACTACGTGATCGCCGACTTCTACCCCGCTCACGGCGGAGCCGACCTCCTCGACCACGCCAGCACCTTCGTGCCCGAGCACCGCTGGGGCCGGGAAAGGAATCGTGCCATCGATCACGCTCACGTCGCTGTGACAGACGCCCGAGTTCGCGATGCGGACGCGCACCTCGTGCTCGGTGGGGTCGCGGACCTCCAGCGCGTCTGTGACGTTCAGCTCGTTGCCATCCCAGACGATGCCTCTCATCGATTCCTCCGCTTCTCGGGTCGGGATAGCGGGAGCGCCCGACGTTGCGGCCATCCTATTGACCGCTCGCCTGGCGGCGTTACTCGGAGGCTCTTCAGCCCTGTAGGGAGATGATTCGCAGGTTCCAGACGATAACTGCGATGTACCACACGTTGGCGAAGACGAGCACCCCGGCGATCCGCCGTCCCGATCGAGCTGCCTTGAGGAGGACAACGGTTGCGATTCCCATCAGCACGACCTTTGCTGCGATCGCTCCCGCGAGCGTGCCCACCGCCATCTCCATGAGGGGGTTCTGTTCGACCGCGCCTCGGTCGAGTCCGACTCGGGTCGTGATCACGTCGACGATGTTGAACAGCAGTAGCGAGGCGAGCAGAAGGCGACTCCGTCGGTCGACGTAGGCGAACGCGCGTGCAACATCGACCGTTGTGCTCATCGTCGCCTCCATTCCGTCGCCGTGATCGTCGCCGCCTGAATCCCCACCGGAAACACCGAGGCTAGCAACGATGTCCAAATGACATGAAACTCAACGTGTGGTATCTCACAGGTCGACGGGCCGGCCACAATCTGCGTCGAAAGCCCAAGATCCGGCAACGGTCGGCGACTAGACTTTCGGCCGGAGAGCGCGGGCGGAGAGCGACGACTCTGCCTGGACTGCATGACCGACCAACCGACACCTCGAACAACGAAATCAACCGAAGCGCGCCCGGATGCCTCGCGTCTGTCGCTCCCGCATCTCGGGGCGCTCGATGGTCTGCGCGCCCTGGCGGTCATCGCCGTGATCGCCTACCACGGCGCTCCCGACACCATCCCCGGCGGCTTCTTCGGCGTAGAACTGTTTTTCGTGGTCAGTGGCTATCTGATAACCACGCTGCTCCTCAACGAGTTCCGCAACGAGGGTTACCTGAATGCCCGCCAGTTCTGGGGGCGACGCTTCAGGCGACTGCTCCCCTCGGTACTCGTGCTCCTCGCCAGCGTCACGCTGTGGTCCGCCATCGCAGCGCCCGACCTACTCGATCAGCTGCGTGCCGAGGTCGCGGCATCGGCTGCATACGTTGCGAACTGGTTCTTCATATTCAACAACGAATCGTATTTCGAGTCGTTCGGACGCCCGTCGCCGCTGCGCCATCTGTGGTCGCTCGCGATCGAAGAGCAGTTCTACATCGTCTGGCCCGTCGTGGTCGGGCTTTGTCTCAAACACGGCGGAATTCGTCGGCTCCGCTACGCGGCGCTCGGCATCGGCACGCTGTCGGCGGTCTGGATGATCTTGCTCTACGAGCCGTGGACCGACCCCTCCCGCGTCTACTACGGAACCGACACCCGCCTGTTCGGCATTCTGCTCGGCGCCGCGCTCGCCTGTAGCTGGCGGCCGTGGGAGCGGCGCCCCCTGCCCGAGCGTGGCGTGGCGGTCGTCAACTCGGCAGGCATCGCGGGCCTCGCGGCGCTGGCGCTGTTGACCATCGCAGGGTCCGACTGGGAGCCATGGGTATACCAGGGCGGCATGGTCGTGGTGTCGGTTTCCTCTGCGCTCGCGATTGCGGCCTCCACGACGCCTCAGACCCAGATTGCGCAGCTGCTCGCCAACCCGCGGCTGCAGGCGATCGGCCGGCGCAGCTATGCGCTCTACCTCTGGAACTGGCCCGTCGTCGTGTTCACCCGCCCGGGCATCGACGTGCCGTTCGACGGGATCACGCTGTTCGTCTTCCGTCTGGCTCTCACCGTCGCCCTCGCAGAGACCAGCTACCGGCTCATCGAGAACCCGTATCGCCTGAGGGTGCCGCTGAAGGTCGTACTCTCCCGCCCACTCGCAGGAACGATCGGCGTTCTGAGCGCGGTCGTGATCGCCGCGGTCGTCGTCATCGGCACACCCACCGAGAGCCCGAACCTCGGTCAGGCCGCCGCGCTGTCGGCGTCGCTCGACCCGACCGCGACCACAACCACAGCGGCAGCCGCTCAACAAACCGGGGTGGCGACTCGCGACGCAGACGGCTCGCCCGCTGCCACGGTCGCCGGGGTTGCCCAGACCGCAGCTCCGCCGGCTGCAGCCGGAGGCGATGAGCCCGGTGTGGCCGCGGGGCCCGACACCGGCGCGCCGCCACAGGCCGCACAGACAACCGGGCCGCGCATCGCCGTTATCGGCGACAGCGTGACCCTCGGCGCCTCGGTCGAGATCCAGGAGTACTTCGGCCCACGGGTCGTGGTCGACGCACTCGAGTCCCGGCAGATGACACAGCTCGCGGAGCGCTTCGCACTGCTCGGCGACACCATCGACACCGTCGTCGTGCACCTCGGCACCAACGGAGCCTTCAAGGCATCGACGCTGCGCGAAGCCCTGACAACACTCGACGATTCGGTGCAGGTCTTCCTGATCAACACCTCCTCGTCCCAACCGTGGGAGGGAAGGGTCAACGACGCGATCGACGATGTCGTAGCGGCCGATCCCAGCGTGCACGTGATCGACTTCCGCTCGGCCGCTCAGGCCGATTGGTTCGTCGACGACGGCGTTCATCTCACCCGCACCGGCCAGGCGGGCTACGTGCAACTCATCGCATCGAACGTCGGCTGACGACAACCGATCCGGCTCGTGCTCGAGTATCGACCGAGCGACGGGTTGGCATAACATACGGTGCCGCGCCGGGCGGAGACCGGCATTGACAGGAGGGTTCCCATGGCAGAGCTGAAAGCGGGTGGGCGTTTGAAGAGCGCCGTGTGCGACACCGAGGTCATCGTCGTGAAGGCCCCGGACGGCGAGGTCGACGTGCGTTGTGGCGGAGCGGCGATGGTCGACCCGGCCGACGACGCTCGTGGAGGAACCCCCGACGGCGCCGCCGCCGAAGGAACGCTGCTGGGCAAACGCTATGTCAACGAGGACGAGTCGCTCGAGCTTCTGTGCACCAAGGCCGGCGAGGGCTCGCTCGGCGTGGGCGATGCCCTTCTTTCGCTCAAAGAAGCCAAGCCGCTCCCCGCCTCGGACTGACCCCCCGCTATGAACCTGATGATGCTGCTCGAGATGGCAGCAAGCGGTTTCGGCGACCGCGCCGCGATCGGCACGCTCGAGGACAACCTCACCTACCAACAGCTCTTCGACGCCGCTGGTTCGACAGCCACTATGTTGCGCGCGACCGACGCCGAAAACGTCGGTCTCCTCGACGAGGCGTCACCCGCGCTACCGACCGCGCTCTTCGCCAGCGCTTGGGCCGGCAAGCCCTTCGCACCGCTCAACTACCGCCTCGACGACGCCGGGCTCGGCGCTCTCGCCCAGCGACTCGATCCAGCTGCGGTCGTGGTCGGCGACGGTCACCGTTCCCGCCTCCCGTCGTCGGAAACGCTCACACCCGTGTCACCGGCCGACGTCGTCTCGTCGGGCCACGACATCGCCGACAACGACTGGTCTATGGATGGCGAGGAGATAGCGGTCCTGTTGTTCACCAGCGGCACGACGGGTGAACCCAAGGCAGCCGTCCTTCGCCATCGACACCTCGTGTCCTACATTCTCGGTTCGGTCGAGTTCATGGGCGCCGGCGAAGACGAGGCCACCCTCATCAGTGCGCCGCCGTATCACATCGCTGGTCTAGCTGCGATCCTCAGTTCGGTGTACGCCGGCCGCCGCATCGTGCAGCTCCCCAACTTCGACGCCGATGAGTGGATCGACCTGGCGCTCAGCCAGGGCATCACCCACGCGATGGTCGTACCGACCATGCTCGCGCGCATCGTCGAACGATTAGCCGAACGCGGCGACACGATCCCGTCGATCCGCGCGCTCAGCTACGGCGGCGGCAAGATGCCGACACCGGTCATCGAGCATGCGCTAGAGCTTCTGCCCGAAACGAACTTCGTTAACGCTTACGGCCTGACCGAGACCTCGTCGACCATCGCTCTGCTGGGGCCCGAGGAGCACCGCGAAGCCCTCGCGAGCGACGACCCCGACGTCAGAAAGCGGCTCGGATCGGTCGGCAAGCCGCTCCCCGCGACGGAAGTGTCGATCCGCGACGCCGACGGTGCCGAGCTCCCGCCCGCCAACGAAGGCGAGGTCTGGGTCCGCGGCGAGCAGGTGTCCGGTGAGTACCTGGGCAAGAGTGCGCGTCTGACCGACGACGGATGGTTCCCGACCAACGACGGTGGATGGATCGACGCCGATGGTTACTTGTTCGTGACCGGCCGCATAGACGACATCATCATCCGAGGGGCCGAGAACATCTCGCCCGGCGAGATCGAGGACGTCCTCGAGAGCCACGATCTCATCACCGACTCGTGCGCGATCGGCGTACCGGACAAGCAATGGGGGGAACGCATCGTCGCCGCCGTGGTGCCGAACCCCGGAGTCGACGCCTCGAGCGTAGATGCCGCTGAGTTGCAAGAGCTCGTGAAGTCGCAGCTTCGATCGTCTCGTGTCCCCGAACACATCGACGTATTCGACGAGCTGCCCTACAACGAGACCGGCAAGCTGTTGCGCCGCGAGGTACGCCAACGGCTCGCACATCTCGGCGACGGTTCGACGACTTGATCACAAGCTGGTCGACCGACGAGGCGGTTCGCCGCCTCGGGTCGCCGGCACTGCACGACGACATCACCGGTCTCGTCCACATCACGGGAGAAGAGACCAGCGCGGTGGCCATCCCAGCGACCTTTCGCGGCATCGTCGTCGCCGAGGCCGACCCGGCATCGCCGCTCGGGCGCAGCGTGGATGCGTCAGGCGAACCTGGCGAGCTGGTGGCGGTGGTTGAATCGAACCCGCAGGCTGCGACGACGCTCGCTCAGTTGTTGCGGTCCGTGGCGATGCTCGGCACCGAGGAGGCACTGGTCGCCGAATCGCTCGCCTACGCCACCCTCCAGGCCGGAGGCGAGTTCGCGACGTGGCTAGCCGGAAGAGGCCGACGGTCGAGACCGGCCGAGGCTGAACCTGCCGTCGTCGTTACCGAGCGTGAGCACTCCGTGCTCGTCGAGCTCAACCGGCCGAGGCTCCAGAACGCCTTCGACGCCCGGATGCGCAACGAGCTGCGCGAGACGCTCGCGGCTCTGTGCGTCGACGAGCGGGCTGTCGAGCTGGCAGGTCGGGGACGGTCGTTCTGCATCGGCGGTGACCTCGCCGAGTTCGGGATGGCGAGCGACCCGTCGAGCGCGCACCAGCTCCGCATGGCAGGCAACGTGGCGCCTCTGCTCGCCCGCCTCGCCGATCGCTTGACCGTGCGAGTGCACGGCGCCTCGATCGGTGCAGGCGTCGAGCTCGCAGCTTTCGCGGGACACGTGGAGGCGTCGCCCGACGCAACGTTTCGGCTCCCCGAGGTCTCGATGGGACTCATCCCGGGCGCGGGTGGAACGGTCAGCATCCCACGCCGCATCGGCCGTCAGCGCACGCTGTGGCTCGCACTCAGCGACACCACCATAGACGCGTCGACGGCGCTTGCATGGGGCCTCGTCGACGACGTGTCCTCTAGCGCGACCCAGAAGGCGTGGGTATAGTTGCCTGCACTCAATCGGTTGGGGGATCATCATGGCTCGTCCAATCTTGGCGTTCGCAGTCATCGTCTCGACTATTGCTGCGCTCGCGACACCCGCCGAGGCCGATGAGGGCGACCACCTGCCGTTCGGGACCATCGATTCTGTCGAGTATGTTGCCGGCAACCTCCGCGTGGATGGCCGGGTTGGTGACCCTGACACCCCCAGCATGCTCGGGGGTGTCGTTCATTTCTATGTAGACGGAGAGCTGCTCGCCGCCGCGAGCAGCAGCCTGTTCGGCCTGCAAAACGTGTACGGAGCAGCGTTCCCTGCGCCACCGGCCGGAACCTTGTGTGTCTGGGGCATCAATATCGGTCCCGGACACAACACACCAATCGCGTGCCACTCCTACGCCGCAGATCACCCAGGTCGGAGCATCGGCGAGGTCGTCACGATCCGCCGGGGACCGGATCACCTCACGATGGGTGGATGGGCGCTCGACCCCGACACCCCCGGACCGATCCCGGTCCATTTCTACGCCGATCTCGGGGACGGAACCACACCACACTTCATCGGCGCGACACTCGCCGACCGTCCCCGACCCGAGCTCACTCGACGCTATGGACTCGGGGACGAGCATGGCTTCTTCGTCGACATCCCAACTTCCGATGTGAACATCGGTGAGGCCGGGCGAGTGTGCGCGTGGGTCATCAACGTCGGACCAGGGGTGAACCGTCCAGTCGATTGCAAGTCGTTCGGGAAGAGGCAGCCGCGGCCTCCTGCCATTCCCGAGTCGAACGTGCTCGGCCATCTCGACTCGGTGTCGGTCCGCTCGGATGGCTACATCATCGTCGCCGGATGGGCATTCGATCCGGACTCCGCGAGCTCTACATACATAGAGATCGAGATCTCCGACCGAGCCCCGATCAGGCTCCGCGCCGACCGGATCAGACGCGATGTCGAGGCAGCGTACGGACGCGGCACGCCGAGCGGCTTCCTCATCGCAATCGAGGCGCCTAAACAGGTCGAGCATCGAGTCTGCGTCACCGCACGCGACGTCAAGGGCGGCCAGTGGCCCACCAGCGCTCTAGGCTGCCGGGCCGTCACACCGTGAAGGCCCGGACGCTTCACAGTCTCTCGAGAACCGTCACGTTGGCCTGGCCGCCACCTTCACACATCGTCTGGAGCCCGTAGCGGCCCTCTGTGCGCTCGAGCTCGTTCAGCAGCGTCGTCATCAGCCTGGCACCGGTACAGCCGAGAGGGTGGCCTAGGGCGATGGCGCCACCGTTGACGTTGACCTTCTCATGAGGAATTCCGTGTTCGCCCATCCAGGCGAGCACGACCGGCGCGAACGCCTCGTTGCATTCGAACAGATCGATGTCGTCGATCCCCAACCCGGTCTTGTCGAGTGCGTAAGCGGTGGCCGGGATGGGGCCGGTGAGCATGAAGATCGGATCGTCGCCCCTGACCGAAAGGTGATGGACGCGCGCGCGCGGCGTCAACCCGTGGGTCTCGACCGCCCGCTCGGACGCGACCAGCAGAGCGGCGGCTCCATCGGAGATCTGACTGGCCACGGCGGCTGTGAGTCGCCCACCCTCGATCAGCGGCGACAGCGACTGCATCTTCTCGAGCGTCGTGTCACGGCGAGGTCCTTCGTCGACCGAGACGCCGTTCATGGGAACGATCTCGGCTTCGAATCGACCCTCGTCGGTCGCACGGATCGCTCGCTGGTGACTCTCGTAGGCGAACTCCTCCATCGCATCGCGCCCGATGTCCCACTTCTCCGCGATCAGCTCTGCGCCCCGGAACTGTGACACCTCCTGGGTGCCGTATCGACCGACCCAGCCTTCGGAGGTCGAGAAGGGATCTGGGACATCGACCCCGATCGCCTCTGCGGCGGTGAGCGCCGAACCGATCGGTATCAGGCTCATGTTCTGTACACCACCCGCAACGACGAGGTCGTTGACGCCGCTCATCACGCCCGTCGCAGCAAAGTGCACCGCCTGTTGACCCGAGCCGCATTGACGGTCGAGAGTGACGCCCGGCACGGCCTCGGGCAAGCCGGCCGCAAGCCAGCTCGTGCGCGCGATGTCTCCTGCTTGGGGCCCGAGATTATCGACACAGCCGAACATGACGTCTTCGACGGCTTCGGGATCGACTCCGGTGCGGTCGATGAGCGCCGAGATGGCATGCGCTCCGAGATCGGCCGGATGCACGCCGGCAAGGCCGCCGCCACGGCGACCAACGGGTGTACGGACTGCGTCGACGATGTAGGCCTCGGCCACTTCGGCTCCTTGGGCTTGCACCAACCGGGGGGACATCCCCCATCTCAACCAGGCTAGGACCCCGCGCCGAGATCGTCGCTTTCGGGACCGGTCGCGATGTCATAGCTCGGCTCGGTGCGTTCGTATCCGAGCAGGGCGAAATCGTCTGCGAAGAAGTTGTTACAAGCGAGGCGGGCCCTGGCGGTCCACTCGACGACGTGGTCGCCGCCTTCGTTCAACCGGGGGAGTTCAATTGGACAAGCGATGTCCAGATGTCCGGCTATGTCGTCGGCGAGATCGCGAAGGCCGTCTTCGTAGCGATGGAGCTGCACATCCTCGTCGACGAACGAGACCTGTGGTCTCAGGTGGTTGTCAAGATGGGTGGGATCCTGCGCGGCCCTGCTCAGATGGCGGTCCACCCATACTGCGAATGTTGGTGTCTCGCCGAAGCGGTTCCTCTGGGCCTTCGTGCGGTACCGGTATTCGCTCTCCAATCGGTCGTATGGGTTGCGAACCACAGCCACGGCTATGTCCCACGGGGCATCGGGCAACACTGCTCGCAGATCGTCGATCGGCATGTGCTGCGGGCTCACGGCCATGCTTTCCGGTAGCACGCCCGTACTGAACCACGTCGTGCATAGATCGCTCAGAGCTTTGACGAGACTCGAACCGCCGGTCTTTGGGATGTGCACGAACAGGAGCGAGCGTGAGTTCGCACGAAACAGCGGCACAACCAGCCTCCAAGAGCGTGTGGACAGCCGCCAGCGTATCGTCGCTCCGAAACCAGTTCGGCCGCCTATTCGTCGATCGGACCACCTGATGGGTCGTTTGGCTCTTCGCGTCCGGCGGTCTCACTTGCGGACCTCGGCGATCGGTACTCTCGACCTCAGCTGCAGTGTGCGCACCCGACCTTCCCTTCCCAGGAGCCCGATATGCAGAGGATGATCTCGGTGCTGTTCGTAGCCGTGATCGCCCTGACTCAGCTGAGTGCTGTGCCCGCCGGTGCCGCTGATCTGTCGGTATCGACCCTCGACGACGCCGGCCCTGGATCGCTGCGTCAGGCGCTTGCCAACGCGGCTGCATCCGGAGCCGGCAGCCATACCATCGACGTGCAGGTAGCGGGCACGATCACCCTCACAACAGGAGCCCTCACGTACGCGGGCTCCGGCTCCTTGAACATCGACGGCAACGGCATCGACATCGATGCCAACGGCAGCGACCGCGGGTTCACGCTCTCCTCGAGCGGTGGGCCACTGGACGCAACGCTCGAGGAGCTCACGGTCTTCGGAGGGGCACCGGGAGCGCAAGGCGGTGCGATCCGCTTCACCGGAGACGACCTCACCCTCGACGAGGTGACGATCCGCGACAACAGCGCCGCTGGATCAGGCGAAGGTGGCGGCGTCTACTTCGACGGTGGCGACCTGACGATCACCGACAGCACGTTCCTCCAGAACGACGCCGCCTGGAACGGCGGCGCGGTGTGGTTCAACGGCGGCGAGGTGTCCTTCACCGACACGACGGTGCAGAGCAACATTGCGCAGCGCAACGGTGGCGGCGTCTTCGCCGATGGCGACGAGGTATCGGTCGATCGCAGTTCGTTCCTCCTGAACAGCGCTGAGCACGATGGCGGTGCGATTCACGCTGCGGCGGTCGACATCGACAACTCGACGTTCGTTTCCAACGAAGCCGGCGCGGGCAACGCTGACGGTTGGGGCGGTGCAATCCGTCTGCTCCTGCCGAGCTCACCCGATCCGGTCGTGCCGACGTTCATCCGCCGGTCGACCTTCGATCGCAACAAGACGCCGCCATGGGCCAACGCAACCCGCGGGGTCGGTGCATCGATCTACGGCGGTGGCGCACGCGCGGCGAACACGTTCGAGGGCAACGTCTTCTCCGACCCGATCGGCTCACCGCACTGCGCCGGCGTTTCGACGTTCTCCGGCAATGCCGTCGACCCGGTGTTGACACGGAACAACTACAGCTGGCAAGACGGACCCTTCACCGATCTGGGTGCTGGCCGCGACGGCCATGACTTCTGCGGGTTCGTCCACAGCACCGACACGATGTCCCAGTCCGCCGGCGACGACCCCGACCTCGGCGCCGTTGCCGACAACGGCGGGCCAACGCTCACCGCCCTTCCCGGCATCGGCAGCCCTCTCATAGACCGCATCTCAGGCGGAGCGTCAATCTGTGGAGGCACCGACCAGCGGGGCTCGGCCCGACCCGACGGCACATCTCCGAAGTGCGACATAGGTTCGGTCGAGGGCTTCGGGTTCACCGAGCCGCCGTCGACGACCACCGGTTCGACGACGACCACCGCGCCGACGCCGACCACCAAGCAGCCACCCCCTCCCCGCGAGGACACGTCGAAGTTCGTACCGCTGCCCCCGAAGCGGGTGTTCGACACGCGCGCGGGCGGGCCGAGCGGGAAGCTGTCGGCCGGGGAGACGATCGGCGTGACGATGCGCGGAGTCGCCGGCATTCCCGACTCGACCGATGTGACCGCCGTAGTGCTCAACGTCACGGCTACCGAATCGACCAAGGAGGGCTTCGTCACCGTCTACCCGAGCGGAGGCAACCGGCCCCTCGCATCGAACCTCAACCTCATCAGGGCCGATCAGACCGCGCCGAACCTCGTCACGGTTCCACTCGGCGTCGGCGGGCGCGTGAACTTCTACTCTCAGAACGGAACCCATTTGCTCGCGGACGTCGCCGGATATTTCACGACCGCCGGGTCCTCACGCGATGGTCGCTTCGTGGCGTTGACCCCGAAACGGCTCTTCGACACTCGGACAACTGCTGCACCCACCGGGTTCGTCGCCAGCGGAGCCGCCATCACCGTCGACGTCGACGGACGCGCCGGCCTCCCATCGTCGGGCGTATCGGCAGTGGCTCTCAATCTCACCGCTGATGCCGGGGCGATGGAGGGATATGTCACCGCCTACCCGTCGAACGTCGCTCGACCGGTCGCCTCGACCCTCAACCTCGATGGACCGGGCCACACGGTCGCCAACATGGCGATCGTTCCCGTCAGCCCCAGCGGCGAGATCACGTTCTACTCGCATGCCGGGGCACACCTGCTCGCGGATGTGTTCGGCTACTTCACCGACGACTCAGCGTCCCCTTCGTCGGCGGGTCTCTTCAGACCGCTCGATCCCCACAGGGCGTTCGATACGCGGATCGCCCCGTCACCGACCGGACCGCTGCCCGCCAAGGGCTCAGTCACGGTCGATCACACCGGTGTCGCGGGCGTTCCCGAAACAGGCGTCGCCGCGGTCATCATCAATCTCACCGCGGCGGAGGCCGCTTCCCCCGGCTTCGTCACCGTGTCGCCGTCGGGCACGGCCCGGCCACTGTCCTCGAACCTGAACCTCACCAAATTCGGCGAAGTTCGGCCCAACGCAGCGCTCGTGAGGGTCGGTTCTGCCGGCCGCCTCGACTTCTTCAGTCAGTCCGGCGCACACCTCCTCACCGACGTCGCCGGCTACTTCACCGCCTGATCGCGCTAGGGCGAAATGGTCCTACCGGGGCTCTCGCGGAAGACCGAGGACGCGCTCTCCGATCACGTTGCGCTGAACCTGGTTCGACCCGCCGTAGATCGTGTGCGCCCGGCTGTAGAGGAATGTCCGCTGCATGGAGTCGAGCCGGTCGCCGTCGTCGGTCGAGGCGAGCGCCGACGCGCCTCGCACACGCATCTGTAGTTCACCGAAGGCCCGGTGCCACGAGGCCCAGTAGAGCTTTCCTATCGACATCTCGGGGCCGGGAACCCCGTCGGCTCCGACATTCGACAGCATCCGCAGCTGGTTGAACCGCAGTACCTCGAGCGTCGCGTAGGCCTCGGACAGTTCCTGTCGCAGCACCGGATCGGCCGTCAGGTCGTGTGCCCTCGCGTAGTCGATCAGCTCGTCGAACTCCTGGCGGAAGGACATCTGCTGTCCCAACGTGGAGGCGCCGCGCTCGAACCCGAGCGTGCCCATCGCCACCTTCCAGCCGTTTCCCTCACCGCCGACCACATTGTCGGCTGCGGTTCGTGCGTCGTCGAAGAACACCTCGTTGAACTCGTCGCCACCTGTGATCTGCACGATCGGACGCACCTCGATGCCGGGCTGGTCCATCGGCACGAGTAGATACGACAGGCCCGCATGGCGGTCGGTGTCGGGGTCGGTCCGGCATACGGCGAAACACCAGTCGGCGATCTGAGCAAGCGAGGTCCAGACCTTCTGGCCATTGACCAACCACTCGCCGCCCTCGAGCGTCGCGCGGGTGGCGACGTTCGCCAGATCGGAGCCGGCATTTGGCTCGGAGTATCCCTGGCACCACCACTCGGTGGCCTCGAGGATCGGTGGAACGAACCTCTGCTTCTGCTCGTCGCTGCCGAACGCCACAACGGTGGGTCCGAGCAGCGTCTGGCCAACGTTCGGGACCCGCCCGGGGGCGCGGGCTTCGACGTAGGTGGTGAAGAAGACGACTTGCTCGAAGAGTCCAACCGGACGACCACCGAGCTCCTCTGGGTAGCCCATCCCGAGCCACCCTCCCGAAGCCAACTCGCGCTCCCAGCCGAGCTGGTCTTCGAGGGCAATGTCCTCCTGACCCATCCCGCCCTTGCCGCGGAGCGCGGCAAAATCGCCGACGAGATGCTCCTCGAGCCAGGTCCGGAACTCGTCGCGCAGGTCCTGCTCGGCGGTCGAAAGCGCAAAATCCACGTCTGGGAGGGTACTGGCCAAGCCCCCGGCGTGGCAGAATCGACGCCCGTGCTGCCCGAATCAGTCACCCGTGCCGGCGCCGAGTACGGCGCGACTCCCGCATATGTATCACCCGAGGGATGGGAGATCAGCTACGTCGACCTCGATCGCACTTCGGACGAGGCGGCGGTCGGTATGGCGAGGCGAGGCATCGCCACCGGCGACGTCGTCGCGCTCGCGCTGCCCTCGACGATCGACTACGTGATCGCCTACCTCGCGTTGGCGAAGATCGGAGCCATCACAGCCGGTGTCAACCCGAGGCTCACAGAGCCCGAGCAGCGCACGATCATCGAGTCGATCGGGGCCGACGCGGCCTTCGCCACAGCCGACCGAGGCGAGGTCGTGCCAAGCGATGCGGAGACGATCGCGGTCGACCTCGCCGACCGACCCGAGGCGATCCTCGCCGATATCCGCGCCGCCGGTGAGAGCCCCGCTCCCCTCCCGGACGAGCCGACACGTCCGGTGTGCATTTGCTTCACATCCGGGTCGACCGGGGCTCCGAAGGGAGCCTGGTACACCAACGCGCAGCTGCACGCGATCGCCGACCTCGACACAGGGGGCGCCTGGGGCGGTGGCGGAAACATGATCGCATCGACCCAGTTCGCCCACGTTGGGTTCATGACCAAGATCCCCTGGATGCTCGCCTCTGGTGCGACGACCCGTTTGCTCGATCGGTGGCGAGCCGGCGATGTGCTCGAGCTCATCGACCGGTATCGCATGCCGGCTGTCAACGCCGTACCGCCCCAGCTCGCCTTGATGCTGCGCTACGAGCGGTTCGACGAGTTCGACTTCTCGTGCGTCCGCGCGATCGTCGCCGGTGGCGGGGCGTCGTCGCCGGCGCTCATCACCGAAGCCCGGGAGCGTTTCGGGGCGCCATATTCCGTCCGCTACTCCTCCACCGAGTCGGGTGGCGTGGGCCTCGCGACGGCGCTGGACGCCGATGATGATGAGGCACTGCACACCATCGGCCGTCCACGCCCCGGAGTCGATGCCGGCGTGTTCGATGACGACAGCGAACCGGTCGCCGATGGTGAGATCGGCGAACTGTGGCTTCGCTCCCCCGCCGTGATGGAGGGCTATTGGGGGCGACCGGACCTCACCGCGGAGACGCTCGTCGACGGCTGGCTGCACACCGGTGATCTCGCCCGTCGGGACGAGCGTGGTCTCTTCAGGCTCACCGGGCGCCGCTCTGAGATGTTCATCAGGGGTGGTTACAACGTCTATCCGCTCGAAGTGGAAGCAGTGCTTTCGTCGCACCCGGCGGTCGCCGAGATCGCCGTGATCGCTCGACCCGACGATGTGATGGGCGAGATCGGCGTTGCCGTGGTCGTTCCTGCCGACCCGTCCTCGCCCCCGACCCTCGACTCGTTGCGAGCCCACGCTGGAGGCTTGCTCGCGCACCACAAGCTGCCAGAGGACCTATGGACCACCGACTCGCTGCCCCTCAACTCGCTGTCGAAAGTCGACCGTCGTGCGCTCACCGACGCCGACGGCCGCCGCGGCGAGTCCGGGTCCGTTCGGTGACCGCATCGATCTCGGCCGCCATCGCGCGGTAGCGATCGAGACGTCGCTGAGGAACCGACCCCTCATCGACCGCCGCGCGCACCGCACACCCCGGCTCCGCGTCGTGGGCGCAATCGTTGAAACGACACCCTCGGCTGAGCTCGATCAGGTCACCGAACACGCGCCTGAGCGCATCGTGGCCCTCCCACAGACCGACGGCGCGCACCCCGGGCGTGTCGACGACCAGTCCACCATGGGGCAACAGAACCAGATCGCGGGTGATCGTCGTGTGCCGACCCTTGGCGTCACCAGACCGCACGGCGCCGGTTTCCTGCACATCGCCCTCTGCCAGAGCATTGACCAAGGTGGACTTGCCGGATCCCGATTCGCCCACGAACACCGTCGTCGAACGTGGCGAGGTCAATTCGACGACCGCATCGATTCCCACCTTCGTCGTCGACGACACCGTGATGATGTCGGTGTCCGGCGCGACAGACGAGACGGTCGCCACCGCATCGGCGTCGTCTCCCAGGTCGGCCTTGGTGAGAATGATCGTTGCCTCGGCGCCGCTTGCCCAGATGAGCACCAGGAAGCGCTCGAGTCTGCCCGGCGGCAACGGACGGTCGAGGCCGTGAACGACCGCCACGTGGTCGACGTTGGCGACCAGAACCTGCGGCACGATTTCCTCGGACGGATCTCGGCGCAGCAACGTCGGCCCTCGTTCGAGGATTCGTTCGATGACGGGCCCGAAGTCCTCGGCGTCGATGGCGCTGACCCAATCACCGGTCGCCGGAGCGAGCTCCGACTGCGAACGGGCCGAATCGGAGACCACTCTCCAATCACCTTCCGCAGTGATCAGATCGCACTCGCCGCGTTCCACGCGGACCACTCGCCCGAGCCTGGCACCGGGCGGTGCGGATTCGTCGAAAGCCACCGCCGTGCGATCGTCGAGGCCGTAGTCCCGCAGATCGACGCGCTCGGTACTCACGATCGTCAGTCGAGCTGGCTGAGATCGCGAACAGCCCCGCGTGCGGCCGAAGTGGTCAGTGCCGCATACGCGGCAAGTGCCGACGAGACCACCCGATCGCGACCGACCGGGGCCCAACCCTCGGGCGATGCGTCGCGGGCCTTGCGGCGACGCTCGAGCTCATCGTCGTCGACCGCCAAGTGGATGGAGCGAGCGGGGATGTCGATCTCGATCTTGTCGCCCTCCTCCACCAAACCGATAGCGCCACCTTCGGCAGCCTCGGGGGAAACATGGCCGATCGAGAGCCCCGATGTGCCGCCGGAGAAGCGGCCGTCGGTGAGTAACGCGCACTGAGCTCCGAGGCCCTTGGACTTGATGTAGCTCGTCGGGTAGAGCATCTCCTGCATACCCGGCCCGCCCTTGGGTCCCTCGTAGCGAACGATCACTACATCGCCGGCAACGACCTCGTCGCCGAGGATGGCGTCGACCGCGGCGTCTTGTGACTCAAAGACGCGCGCCGGGCCCGCGAACCGATGAATCGACTCGTCGACTCCAGCGGTCTTCACGATGCAACCGTCGGCCGCGATGTTGCCGTACAGCACGGCGAGCCCACCGTCGGCCGAATACGCGGCGTCGACCGCTCGAACACAGCCGTGCGTGCGGTCGGTGTCGAGCGTCTCCCAACGGGTCTCCTGGCTGAACGCCGTCTGCGTGGGTATGCCAGCGGGGCCCGCCCGGTAGAACTCGTGCACCTCGGCTGGGCACGAGTCGCGCATGATGTCCCAATGATCGAGCGCTGCACCGAGCGTGTCGCTGTGCACGGTCGAAACCGACGTGTCGATCAGCCCGCCTCTGTCGAGCTCGCCGAGAATTCCCATGATCCCACCGGCCCGATGCACGTCCTCGACGTGATACTCACTCGTCGAAGGGGCGACCTTGCAAATGTTCGGAACACGCCGGGAGAGGGCATCGATGTGGGACATGTCGAAATCGACAGCGGCCTCCTGCGCGGCTGCGAGCAGGTGCAGGACCGTGTTGGTCGATCCGCCCATGGCGATGTCGAGCGTCATCGCATTCGCGAAGGCAGCCTGAGATGCGATCGCGCGGGGAAGCACGTCGGCCTCGTCCTTGTCGTAGTAGCGACGGGCGAGGTCGACGACCAGGTGCCCGGCTTGGCGAAACAGCCTTTCGCGATCTGCGTGGGTGGCGACAACCGTCCCATTGCCGGGCAGCGATAGTCCGAGCGCCTCGGTGAGGCAATTCATCGAGTTGGCGGTGAACATCCCCGAACAGGATCCACAGGTCGGACACGCCGAACGTTCGACCTCGGCCAGGTCGTCGTCGCTCACCGACTCATCGCCCGCCTGAATCATCGCGTCGATTAGGTCGAGCTTCACCTCGGTACCGGCGAGCTTGGTCTTGCCGGCCTCCATCGGACCGCCGGACACGAACACGCACGGAACGTTGAGGCGCATCGCGGCCATGAGCATGCCAGGCGTGATCTTGTCGCAGTTCGATATACACACCAGCGCGTCGGCGCAGTGGGCATTGACCATGTACTCGACAGAATCGGCGATCAGGTCTCTGCTCGGAAGGCTGTAGAGCATTCCGGCGTGGCCCATGGCGATGCCGTCGTCGACGGCGATGGTGTTGAACTCCTTGGCCACCCCGCCGGCGGCTGCGACATCGCCCGCGACCATCTGGCCGAGATCCTTCAGATGAACGTGGCCGGGAACGAACTGCGTGAACGAATTCGCGATCGCCACGATCGGCTTGTCGAAGTCATCGTCGGTCATGCCGGTTGCGCGCCAAAGAGCGCGCGCTCCCGCCATGTTCCGACCCTCGGTCGTCGTCTTCGAACGGTAGGCAGGCATGACTCAAGGCTAGAAGACTGCTGGTAAGGCCGGTCAGAAATCTCGGATGCGGATACCGACGAGGCCGATGATGGTCAAGAAGGCCGAGATGGCGAGAAGCACGAGAACCGGTGCGGCATCGCAGTCGGCTGCCGGCAGCGCTGGCACGTGCTCGAATGGCGACAGGTTGCGTGCCCATTGCGGCAGGTTGAGCGACTCGCCCAGCATCCCGACCAGTAGAACCCAGGCAACGGCTGCCCAGACCAGGATCGACAATCTGGGCACAATGCCGACGAGCGCCGCGCCGAGACCGGCGATCACCCACATCGCCGGGACGGTCGCGATCGCAGCGCCGAGGACGGGCAGGATCTTGTCGCCATCGCCAACCTGTACCGCGTAGCCGAGTCCGACCAACAGACCGGCGACGAACATCACCACAACGGTGCCCACGAGCGACATCAACAGATGACTCATCATCCACTTCGGCCGCCCGACGGGTGTGGCGAGCATCGGCTCGACCCGTCGCGCAACCTCCTCGCTACGAAGGCGTAGGACAGCCGAAGCGGTGAAGCCGGTGGCCATCAATCCGGTCATGGTCACGATCGTGGCGAGGAACGCGTCCGTTATCGACCCCCCGCCCACGAGTGCGAACATCTCCGCTATGGCTTCATTCTCGGCCAGTGCGTCGGCTTGATCTGCGACGATGCCGAAGAAGAAGGCCATGATGCCGATGCCGGTCGCCCACCCGATGATCGAGGCGCGTTGCAACCGGAAGGCGAGAGCGGTCGGGCTCGACAGCCAAGCGTGTGCACGCTCGGGGCCTGGGCGCTGAGCCAGGATGCCGTGGCCCACATCGCGTCGTGCCGACAGCGCGAAGGCTGCGGCGAATGCCACGAGCGTCGCGGCCAGAAGGAGTACCAGCACCCACCAACGCTCGTCGGCGTACGCGCGGATCGCTTGCGCCCACCCGAGGGGCGAGAGCCAGGTCATCCACCCGTTGCCCAAGTCGCCCACGGCTCGGATGACGAAGAAGGCGCCAAGCGTCGACCCGGCCAACGTTCTGGCCGCCCTGGCAGTGCTCGCCACCTGTGCCGCTGCGGCTGAGATGCCGACGAAGAGGATGCCGGTCATCGCTGTCGCCGCACCAAACGCGGCCGATCCCGTGCCTTCGAGTCCCACGAACGTCATGCCGATGGCGATTCCGACACCGATCAACGCACAAGCCGCCGAGGTCCAGATGCTCGAACTGACGAGAGCCGCGTCGCGGCCGACGGGTGCCGCTCGAACCAACTCGGCACGGTCGGTGTCTTCCTCGGCGCGAGTGTGGCGGATCATTATGAAGATCGCCATGAGCGCGACTGCAATAAACGTGAACATCGACATCTCGTTCATGGCGACCGCACCCTGGGTCGGTTCGTCGAGGCCGTATCCGGGGCCGCTTATCGCATGGAGGGCCTTGTCGGCCTGGGCGAGCTCGGCATAGTTGGCCAGCTCGGTAGGAGTGCTGTATAGCGATATCGCTGCATCCGACCCGAAGATGACCACGGCGATGATCCCGACTACCCAGACTGTCATGCGCACCCGGTCGCGCCGCACCATGAATCGGAGCAGCTTGGGGAGACCGGCCAACGGTTTGGGCTGCGAACGATCTCGAGCGCGTGCGGTCGCTGACCGCGTCGCCGGGGCGAGGGTGGTCACGCCTCGACCTCGTCGCGGTCATCGCGCCTGGCCAGGTCGTCGCCGTATTCGCGGAGGAACAGCTCTTCGAGCGTCGGTGGCTGGCTGACCAAGGACAAGATTCCGAAGTCGGCAACGTGGCTCATGACCCGGTCGATCCCCGTACTGTCGACCTCGAAGTGAACATGGCCCTCAGAGTCGGTGCGCACGGCGTGCACTCCGTCGAGAGTGGTGAGGCCTCCGATCGGACGCTGCGTGGACACGCTGACGCTGGTGCGCGTCGTGGTCCGCAGGTCCTCGAGAGTCCCGTGTTGTACAGCGGTTCCGTGGCGGATGATGGTGACCCGATCGCAGAGCTTTTCGACCTCGGCGAGAATGTGACTCGACAACAAGATGGTTCGCCCCTCCGATTTCAGCTCACCGACCGTGTCCTGGAACACGGTCTCCATGAGTGGATCGAGCCCGGAGGTCGGCTCGTCGAGCAGGAGCAGTTCGGCATCGGAGGAGAGCGCTGTGACCAGCGCGACCTTCTGGCGGTTTCCTTTCGAATAGGTGCTGGCCTTCTTGGTCGGATCGAGTTCGAAGCGTTCGACGAGCTCGTCGCGTCGATCGATGTCGACGTCGCCGCGCAATCTGGCGAAGTAGTCGATGATCTCGCCGCCCGACAGGTTTGGCCACAGGCTCACATCGCCGGGCACGTACGCGAGGTGATGGTGAAGCCGGACCGCGTCGCGCCATGGGTCGGCGCCGAGGACTTCGACGTCCCCGCTGTCGTGACGCAGTAGGCCGAGGAGGGTGCGGATCGTGACCGACTTGCCGGCACCGTTGGGGCCGAGGTAGCCGTGCACCTCGCCGGTGGTGACGTCGAGGTCGAGCTGGTCCAGCGCCACCGTCGACCCGAAGGTCTTCGTAACGTTTCTCATCGAGATCGCGCTCGACATCGGGGCCTTCTCGTCTTGGGTTCGGTGACCCTCCCACGTTAGGTCCGATCGACCGTACGTCCGTGCCCCACGAGATTTCTGAACCCTTCACGACGCCCAGGCGCGCTCTGAGGTTCAGAAATCCCAACCGTGGAGATTTCTGAACCCTGGGGTGTCACATACCGCACCGGAGGGTTCAGAAATCTCGAAAACCGGCAGACTCGACGACGTGACGATCGTTGGATTCACGCAAACCGACCGGCGTCTGTGGGCGCTGGCGGTACCCGCGTTCGGATCCCTCATCGCCGAACCGCTCTACGTCCTCGCCGACACGGCGGTGGTCGGGCATCTCGGAACGAGCCAGCTCGCCGGGTTATCGCTCGCATCGCAGGCCCTCCTGACCATCCACGCCGTGACGATCTTCCTCGCCTACGGCACTACGGCCACCGTCTCCCGACTGATCGGTGCAGACCGTCCGGTCGAAGCTGCGCGCCACGGAGTACAGGGTCTCTGGCTCGGCGCAGCCATCGGCATCATCGGGGCTGCGGCGCTCTGGGCTACAACCGACCCGGTGTTGCGCCTCCTCGGCGGTGAAAACGAGGTCCTCGAAGCTGCCCGGATCTACCTCCGCATCAGCCTCTTCGGGCTCCCGGCCATGCTGATCATGCTCGCCGGCGTCGGATATCTACGGGGACTCCAGGACACCGTTCGCCCCCTCGTCGTCGCGGTCGCCACAGCTGTTGTCAACCTCGTGCTCGAGCTGGTCCTCATCTACGGTTTCGATCTCGACATCGGCGCTTCGGCCTTCGCCACCGTCGTCGCGCAATACCTCGGCGGCGGCGCCTACGTCTACTGGGTGGCTCGAGCCGTCGCCGGACACGACGTGAGTCTCGCCCCCGACCCTTCGGTGCTACGAGACCTCCTTCGGGTCGCCGGCGACCTGTTCGTTCGCACCGCCGCCCTTCGAGGCTCGTTCACGGTGGCCACCGCATCGGCGGCCCGTCTCGGAGAGGTGCCTCTCGCGAGCCACGAGATCGCCTTCCAGCTTTGGTACTTCAGTGCGCTCGCCCTCGACGCAGTGGCGATCGCGGGCCAGAGCATGATCGGACTGTCGCTCGGGTCGGGCAACCGCCGCGAAGCACGAGCAGTAGCCGACCGCTCTGTGTTGTGGGGGCTGCTCACCGGCTGTGCACTCGCTCTCTTGTTGGCGGCAGGTGCCCCGGTCCTTCCCGAACTGTTCAGTTCCGATCCCGAGGTCGTCGCATTGACGACGTTCCTATTCGTCCATCTGGTGCCGATGCAGCCGATCAATGGCGTCGTGTTCGCCCTCGACGGCATTCTCATCGGGGCAGGCGACATGCGATTCCTCGCAATCGCCATGACCGCTTCGGTGGCGCTGTTCATCCCGCTCGTCGTCGCGGTGCCCGTGCTGGGCGGCGGCATCGGTTGGGTTTGGGGATCGCTTTGGGTTCTCATGCTGACGAGGGCCGCCGAGCTCGTCTGGCGATACCGGTCCGATGCCTGGCTAAGGGTCGGGGCTGCCGCGGCGTAGCCGTCGCGAGGCACGCAACGGCTGGTCGTTGCCGTACCCCGCCCGGCATGGAGAGCTCCCGTTGGCTCAGCCCGACCCACCAGGAGCGCAGTGCTCGTCCACCCAGGCCCCAACCCGCTCGGTCGCAGCCGCCACGTCGGCATCGCCGAGCCGGCCCAGTGCGCCGAGCGATCCCGGGGATTGCGACAGCGCTGAGTAGTTCCATCCGGCCGCAGCGTAAGCATCGGCGAGAGCTCTGTTCGGCCGCTGTGAGAGCGCCAGGTCGGCCGCTATGTCGGCCGGGGCGTTTGCGAGGAGCTGGTCCGACAGCGTCAGGTATTCGATCCACTCGGCTTCCAGCTCGTCTGAGGATGGGACCGCGTCCGCGTCGTCGAACAGTGAGAGAAGGCCGATCGCATCGTCGTAGTCGCCGGCCATGGCACAGAAGTCATCGCCGCTAAGCCGGAGAGCTGCGGTCGTCGTCGGTGCCACACTGGTCGTCGGAAGCGTCGTCGAGCTGACCGAAGCGGTCGCCGGTTCAGCTTTCGGTTCGGCCACCGCTGCGCTCGACGAGCTCGACCCGTCCGGTGAGCCGAGGGTTGCGGAAGCGTCGTCGGGTTCGCCCGCCGACGAATCGCTGTCCGCACAGGCGCCAAGCGCGAGTACCGCGGCCAAACATGCGGCGGATAGGCATGCCCGAGTTCGGTTCAAAGCGTTTGGTCCCTTCGGCCACCGTGACCACTTTCCGTGGTCAGAACGCACCACTCTACGTGATACTTCTGTCCGCGCGCCCAACCCCTCGATGAAAACCGTTGGGCGGACGAACGTCTAGCCCGCCGTGCCGAGCCGTTCACCGAGCAGCTGCTGCACGACCTTGCCGTCGGCCTGACCCTCTGTAGCCCTCATGATCTGACCCACGAAGAACCCCTGGAGCTTTCGGTCACCACCGAGCAGCCGTTCCCACTCCTCGGGGTTGGCCGCGATCAGATCGTCGAGCATCGTCGCCAGTTCACCACCATCGACCGAATCGATGCCGAGCGACGCGATGACCTCTTCGGGCGTGCCGCCCTGCTCCAGCATCGTCGCAATGACCTGCTTCGCTTGGGTGGCGCTCAACTCACCTTGGGCCTCGCGGGCAATCACGTCGGCCAGCGACTCACCCGTCATCGCCGACCAGTCTTCGACCGACAACTCGTTCTCGATGCGAGCCATGACCTTCACCGCGTCGGCGCCTCGGTCGATCGCATCGAGTGCCAACCCGTCCTGTCCGCGCTGAACGACGATCGCGACCTCGGAGGCATCGAGCCCAGCTACGTGAGCGAGTCGCTCGCGCCGGAGTCGCGGTGAGTCGGGCAACCCAGCATCGATGGACGAAATCTCGGCCACGGTCGGCTCGAGCGGCACCAAGTCGGGCTCGGCAAAATAACGATAGTCGTCCGCGTCCTCTTTCGACCGGCCCTCACGGGTGCGACCCGCCGCCTCATCCCAGTGGCGGGTCTGTTGTTGCGGAGTCTCACCGGCTTCATAGAGATCGACGTGACGGCGCGCCTCGTAGTCGATCGCTCGGCCCAGCGACCGGACGCTGTTGATGTTCTTGATCTCGCACCTGGTCCTCAGTTCATCGGATCCGATCGGACGCACCGACACGTTCGCGTCGACACGCATCGACCCCTGATCCATGCGCGCATCGGACACTCCGATCGACTCGACGATCGA
Organism: Acidimicrobiales bacterium; assembly: GCA_965216815.1. GTDB lineage: Bacteria > Actinomycetota > Acidimicrobiia > Acidimicrobiales > SHLQ01 > JADFOM01. Next base: position 3,931,612 of record OZ244202.1, read on the forward strand.
GCGGAGCTCCTCGACATAGGCGCGCGCTTGATCTGAGCTGCGGATCTCGGGCAGCGACACGATCTCGACAAGCGGAACTCCCGCACGGTTGTAATCGACGAGGGAGTGACCCGAACCGTGGATGCGACCGTCGCCGCCCACATGGGCGGTCTTGCCGGTGTCCTCTTCGATGTGGGCTCGTTCGACACCGACGATCGTTCCATCAGGCAGTTCGATCGCGCCGTCGGTGTTGGTCGGTTCTTCGTATTGCGTGACCTGATAGTCCTTCGGCATGTCCGGGTAGAAGTAGTTCTTGCGGGCGAAGACAGACGGCTGGACGTCGCAGCCCATCGCACGGCCCAGGGTCATCGCCTTGGTGATGGCCGACTCGTTGAGGACGGGCAGCGAGCCGGGCAGCCCCAGACAGGTCGGACACACGTTGGTGTTGGGCTCGGCGCCGAACTCGTTGGCACAGCCACAGAACAGCTTGGTGGCAGTGTTCAGCTCACAGTGCACCTCGAGCCCGATGACGACCTCCCACTCGCCGAAATTGAGAGCCTGAGCATCGCTATTCGAGGCTGATCCTCTCAATTTCGGGTCGGTCGGGCTCATGGCGCGGCGTCCTCGACGACAGCTGCAGCGCGGAACATCTCAAACTCTCCACCAGCAGGGGCGATGACCTGCACCCCGACCGGCATTCCCTGGTCTCCGACGCCGAACGGCACCGACATCGCCGGATCGCCCGTGAGGTTTGCAGGGATCGTGCACACATCGTTCACGTACATGGTCATGGGGTCTGTGGTGCGTTCGCCGAGGGGAAACGCCTCGGTCGGCGCAGTGGGCGACAGCAGAACATCGAACTCCTCGTAGGCGGCCGCGAACTCGTTGGCCATGAGTGTGCGGACGCGCTGCGCCTTGCCGTAGTAGGCGTCGTAGTAGCCGGCGGACAACGCGTAGGTGCCGAGCATGATGCGTCGCTTCACCTCGTCTCCGAACCCGGCCGTACGGGTCGCGACGTTCATTTCGGCCGCCGTGTCCGCATCGACCCGCAGCCCGTAGCGAACGCCGTCGTAGCGAGCGAGGTTGCTCGACGCCTCCGCCGGCGCGATGAGGTAGTAGGCCGACAGACCGAACACCGACGCGGGCACCGAGGCCTCTCCCACCGATGCGCCAGCGGCAGCCAGAGCTTCCGCCGCCTGCTCGGTACGAGCAATGACGGCCAGATCGATGCCATCCAGCCCGCCGTCGCCTCCCGCGAGTTGGGATACGACGCCGACCCGCATGCCGTCGACACCCGCGCCGACGGCGTCGAGCACCTTCGGGATGCCCTCGGGAATCGACGTCGAGTCGAGCGAATCATGCCCTGACACCGCGTCGAGACAAGCGGCTGCGTCGCCGACGGTGTGAGCGAACGGGCCTATCTGATCGAGCGACGATGCGAACGCAACCAGGCCGTAGCGGGACACGCCCCCATAGGTCGGTTTCACTCCGACCACGCCGCAGAAGGCTGCAGGCTGCCTGATCGAGCCGCCGGTGTCGCTGCCGAGCGCGAGCGGCACCAGATCGGCGGCTACCGCCGCTGCTGAACCGCCCGAGGATCCCCCCGGCACACGGTCGGTGTCGTGGGGATTGCGAGTCGGCCCAAACGCCGAATTCTCGGTCGAAGACCCCATCGCGAATTCATCCATGTTCGTCTTGGCGACCGGGATTGCTCCGGCGCCTCGCAGCCGCCGAGTGACGGTTGCGTCGTAGGGAGGGCGCCAATCGCCGAGGATCGCGGATCCACATCTCGTCGGCGTGCCGCGCGTGCACATGTTGTCCTTCAGCGCGACCGGGACGCCGGCGAGTGGACCCGGATCCTCGCCCCGGGCGACAGCGGCGTCGACGTCGGCGGCATCTCGGCGAGCTTCGTCGGCCATGACGTGTAGCACGGCATTCAGCTCGCCGTTGCGCTCCTCGATTGCACCGATGTAGTCGTCGACCACATCGAGTGCCGACCGCTCGCCGGCACGCACCGACGCAGCGACCTCGACCGCCCTCACGAGCTGTCGCCGAGAATCGACGGCACTCGGAAACGCTCGTCCTCGACAGCTGGTGCTTCGGCGAGCACCTCTTCGCGATCGATCGACGGGACGATCACGTCTGGTCGCATCACGTTGACGAGGGGAAGCGGGTGTGCCATCGGTTCGACATCTTGGAGATCGAGCGCCTCGACGTCGGCTGCGTGGTCGAGCACGTCGCCGAGCTGATCGGTGAATCGGTCGAGTTCGGCCTCGGTGAGCTCGAGTCGGGCAAGCCTCGCCACGTGTGCGACTTCGTCGCGGGTGATGCGGTCGGACATGGCCATGCATCGTAGGCAGCGCGTCAACCGACAAGGCACGATTTGGCGATGCCGGCCGGCTGACCGGCCGCTTCGTCGACTAGCTTCGCTGACCGTGAGCAGATACGTATTCCTCTCCGAAGAGTGGCTCGAAGCCGCCGAGGCACTGCGCGATCACCACGCCGATCGCATCGAGGCACCCGACATCGAGGTTCGCATCAACGTACGCATCGTCGAGACCCCCTTCGGTGAGGACGTCGAGGGGTTCGTCGACACCGTCGGTGGAGTCGCTATCGAGCGCGGTCGCCACGCCGAGGCACACATCGACCTCACCGTCGACCACGCCACCGCCTTCGAGCTGTTCACATTGCGTGATCCTGCGGCGATGATGCAGGCGTTCCTCGGCGGCAAGATCCGTGCGGAAGGCGATGTCGCGATGCTCCTCGCGCTGCAGTCGAGCCCTCCCGACGGCGAGACGATTGGAGCCCTCTCGGCGATCTACGCCGAGGTGCGGTCCTTCACCCACGGAATCGACGACTAGGCGGTAGCGGCTACGAGCAGTCGGTGAGCAAGCTGACCGTAGAGCCACGGGGCAACGCCTGGCCCGGGGCCGGATCGCTGCCGCAGACGACCTGGTCGGTCGTACCAGCGCTCAGACTGACGCGGAAGCCGAGACCCTGGAGGGTCCCCTCGGCCTCGTCGAACGACACTCCGATGATGCTGCTGGGGATCGTGACCGGTTCGGGTCCGTCGGAAACGATGATCGTCACCGTGCCGCCGAAGTCGATCATCTCGCCCGCCGGTGGCCTCGTACCGGCGACCAGACCCTGGTCCACATCGTCGCTGTACTCGGTCGCCATGTCGACAACGAGCCCCAGTTCCTCGAGTGCCGCCTTCGCGTCCTCAGGTGTCATGCCGACGAGATCCGCGGGAATCGTGCGCGGCTCGGGGCCCTTCGACACGAACATGTCGATCGTCGTGCCCTTCGGCACCTCGACCTGGGTCGACGGCAAGTCGAACCCGATCACCAGCCCTGCCTCGAGCTCCTCGTCGAACTGTTCGGTCTCGGTCCCCGGCACGAGCTCGCGCGCCTCCAGTTCGGCGCGCACCGCCCCCACAGGTTGACCGATGAGGTCATCGGGCCGGGCGACAGTGGTCGGTCCGAGCGAGTTGATGACCACGACCTCGGAACCCTCTTCGAGCTTGCTACCCGCCTCGGGTTCTGTGCCGATCACGAAGCCTGGATCGATCTCGTCGTCGCGGCCGTCGCGAGGAACGACGACGAAGCCGAGGTCGTTGAGCTGGGCCACCGCGGCGTCGGTCTCGGCGCCACGCAGTTGCGGGATCTCGTGTTCGGGCTCGCCCGAGAAGAGCACCTGGTATGCGATGAAACCGGCCAGCCCCGCCAGCAGGAGCAAGCCGAGCGCGATCCAAGGCCAGCGCCGCTGGCTGCCGAGCTCTGCGCCGGGGTCGACCACGGCCGGCTCGTCGAGCGAGTACCTCGAATCGTCTGAGCCCTTTCCCGACTTGTTCGCCTTGGAGCCGCCTTCGGTTCGCTCCGGCTCATGCAGCGTCGGCTCGCGCTCGGAGGCGATACCCCCTTCGTGAGCTATCGCGCCGACCAGAGGCAAGGATTCGGGGCGGGGCAGCTGCTGGGCCGCCGCCATGAGCGACCGGGCGAACTCCTCGGCGTTGGGTCGGTCGTCGGGATCGGGGCTGCCGCCCCTCGCGACGATCTCGCGGAGCGGTCCGAGCTCGTCAGGAGCCTCGAGCGGTGTGTCGACCCGAGCCATGAGCGTTGTGATCGTCGTGTCGGACACGAACGGCACCTCGCCCGTGACCGTCTCGCACAGCACCAAAGACAGGGCGTATATGTCGGCCCGTTGGTCGACGTTCTGACCCTTCGCCTGCTCGGGCGACGCATAGCGAGCGGTGCCGACCATGGCGCCGTTGGGCTCGGTCGTCGCTGCCTCGGCGAGCGCGCGGGCGAGGCCGAAGTCGGCGATTCGCAACCGGGAGTCCTCGTCGAACAGCAGATTCCCAGGCTTGATGTCCCGATGTACCAGCCCGCGCTTGTGGGCGTAGTCGAGTCCGCGGGCGGTGTCGAGACCGATCAGCAGCGCCTGGGAGGGGCTGAGACGTTCGTTTCGGTCGAGAATCGCCCTGAGACTGCCGCCACCGAGGTACTCCGAAACGATGAAGGGAACACCGTCCTGGCCCCAGTCGTAGACCGCCATGATGTGCGGGTTGTTGAGCGCCGCGGCAGCCTGGGCCTCGGCACGGAAGCGCCGCAGAAACACCTGGTCGTCGGCGAGGGCATCGTGGAGGATCTTGACGGCGACCCTGCGGCGCAGAGTCGTATCGTCGGCGAGAAACACCTGCGCGGATGATCCGGCGCCTATCGGCGCGATGATTCGGTATCGATCTCCGAGGACGCGACCGACTTGCTCGGCCATGGACGGGTTCACCACGCCAGAAGATTACTGCGAGAATGCGGCCATGAGTGCGAAGCAAAGGGTTGCTGTGACCGTGGTCATCCTCGTGGCGTTGTCGTTGTTCGTCGTCGCCTACTGGTTGCGCAGCGAAGACACTTCCGATCTCGCGGTCACCTCGAACTCCGCTCTCGAGGCGATCATCCCCCAGCGCGAAGCCGAGGTTCTACGCCAGGACCAAGTCGCCATCGACCTGGCGCCCGGCTACACCGGACGGCTGAGCATCAACGGCGTGGCGATCCCGGTCGGCGACACGACGGTCACCGAGGCACTCAACCTCATCGTGTTCCGCCCCGGCCCGGACAAGGTTTTCGAGGCGCTCGAGGACGGACGCAACTGCGTCACCGCCACCTATTGGCGCACCGAGGTCGGCCCGGAGCGATCCGAGGACGTCCAGTGGTGCTTCGAGGTCACCTAGAACAGCGCGTGGAGCTCGGCGAGTGCCGTGTCGATGTCGTCGTCGGCTACATGAACGCCGATCATCCCGAGGTCACGGGCCGCCTCGACGTTCGCAGCATAATCATCGATGAACGCAACGCAGGTGGCGTCGGCTACGCCCATCCGCTCGAGCGCCAGCTCGAAGATGCGCCGATCCGGTTTGCGCACCCCGACCTCCGATGAGTCGACCACGACCTCGACGTAGTCCTGAATACCCCATGACCGCCAGGCGTCCCTGACCTCTGCGATGTTGTTGGTCACCAGTCCGTGGCGGACTCCGCCGTCGGCGAGCCGGCGGAGCGACCCGACCACCTTTTCGCGGCGTTCGTCGTCGCTGGTGGCGCCCAGCCAAGTGAAGAACGTGCCCGAATCGAAGACGTGACCCTGCTCCTCGAACCCCTCGGCTATCTCGACGATGGCCGTTTCAAGGGAGATCTCGCCGCGCTCGAGCCGATGCCACGCGTGATCGGTGTCGGAGTGGTACGGGCCGAACACCATCTCGACCAGCCTGCCCGCCTCGAGCCCGAGCGCGGGAGCATTCGCGGACACCGCGTGAAACGGCGACCTTGTGAACACGCCGCCCAGATCCCATAGAACGACCTCGATCGACTCACCCATGACTATTCCTCCTGCGGGTCCGATGCTCCCGCCGGCAACTCACCGGTGTCGAGCAGATGCCGGAACCCTTCCTCGTCGAGCACAGGCACGCCGAGATCGGTCGCCTTGTTCAACTTGCTCGCGCCAGGCGAATCGCCCACCACGAGCGCCGTCGTCTTCTTCGACACCGAGCCGGGCGACTTCCCGCCCCGGTCGGTGATCGCCTCGGCAGCTCCGTCGCGGCTGTATCCGTCGAGGGTTCCCGTGACGACGATCGACATGCCGTCGAGCACCGGCTCGAGCGCGCTCCGCTCGGGACCGGTGAAATTGAGTCCCGCGTCGCGGAGTCTGTCGACGAGACCACGGTTGGCTTCGTCGGCGAACCAAGCGGCAACGCTCTCGGCGATCGTCGGTCCAACACCGTCGACCGACGCGATCGCCTCGGCATCGGCTTCGAGCAACGCATCCATCGAGCCGAACGACGACGCCAGCAGATCTCCGACGGTCGAGCCGACGTGGGGAATCCGAAGCGCGAACAACAGGTTGCCGAGGGGACGATCGAGCGACCCGTCGATCGCGGCACGGAGGTTGTCGACCGACAGGTCGCCGAAGCCCTCCATCGACCGCACTGCGTCGAGGTCGAGCGTGTAGATGTCGGCAGCATCGGAAAGCAGCCCGTTCGACACGAACAGGTCGACCCTCTGCTCGCCGAAGCCTTCGATGTCCATCGCCCCACGCGACACGAAGTGCTCGATCCGCCCTCTCACCTGGCGGGGGCACATGCGATTCACACAAGCTGTTGCAGCCTCGCCCTCCGGGCGGCGCAGCGCCTCGCCACACACCGGGCAGTCACGGGGGAACCTCCACGGCTTCGACTTCGGGTCGCGCTCGGCGAGCACCGGTCCGACGACTTCGGGTATAACGTCGCCCGCCCGCCGGACCACAACGGTGTCGCCGGGCCTGACGTCCTTGGCAGCGACCTGGTCCTCGTTGTGCAGGGTTGCGGTGGCGACGGTCACGCCACCGACGAATACCGGCTCGAGCCTCGCAAAGGGCGTCGCCTGACCCGAGGGACCGATCGAGACCTCGATGTCGAGCAGCTTCGTCGTTCGCTCCTCCGGCGGCAGCTTGTAGGCCACCGCCCATCTGGGGGCGCGGGCGGTCGACCCCAACGTTCGCTGCACCGCCAGATCGTCGACCTTCACGACGACCCCGTCGAACTCGTAATCGAAGTCGTGGCGACGTTCGAGACACCGGTCGATGTATGCGCGAATCTCGTCCAGGTCACCGACCTTCTCGACGTGTTCGTTGACAGGGAACCCCAGATCGGCCAGGTAGGTCAGGCTGTCGAAATGCGATTCGAAGGCAGGTGCGCCGACGACCTCACCCATCTGATAGCTGAAGAACGAGAGGCTGCGGGTAGCCGTGACGGCCGAGTCCTTCTGGCGCAGACTCCCGGCAGCGGCATTGCGCGGGTTCACATAAGCGGGTTGCCCGAGCGCTGTCACCCGTTCGTTCAGCTCGGTGAAATCCGAAAGCCGAAGATACACCTCGCCGCGGACCTCGATGACGTCCGGGGACGCATCGGTCAGCTCGTTTGGCAGGTCGGCGATCGTTGCGACATTGGCGGTGACATCCTCACCGATGCGGCCGTCGCCCCTCGTCGCAGCTTGTGTCATCCGACCCTTCTCGTATCGAACCGACACCGCCAAGCCATCGAACTTCAGCTCGCAGGCAAATGCGCCCGGCGCCGAACCGTCGAGCCGCCGCAGCACTCGATCGTGCCACGCGGTCAGCTCATCGGGTTCGAACGCCTTGTCGAGCGACATCATCGGCACCCGGTGGGCAACGGGAGCGAAGGTCGCCTGACCGCCGACCCGATGACCCGCGTCGCCCTCGACCTCGGACCCGGCGAGCTCCGGGTGTTCGGTCTCCAGTTGGGCGAGCTCGCGCGTCAGGTCGTCGTAGTCGGCATCGGAGATCGTCGGCGCGTCGCGCTCGAAGTAGGCCGCGTCGTGCTCGTCGATGACACGTCGCAGCTCGACGATTCGTGCGGCGACCTCGGCCTGGTCAGACATGGTGCGGCATCCTATTCGCGCCCGGTGACACCCTCACGCCCCCGATGACGCGAGCCCGGCGCTGGCTTCTAGCATTGGTTCGATGACTCAGGCGGCGACATGGGCGATGCGAGCCCTGTGGCTCATATTGCCTTTCACCCTTGGCGAGGCGGTCGCCAGCGCGCTCGACGGGCGCAGCAGGCCGGTGCAACTCCTCGTCACCGTCGCTCTGTGGACGCTCTGGTTGGGTGTCCTGTTCACGATGCTCGCACCTCGCCGCTGGTCGCTCACTCCGCTGCGACTGGGCACGACCGGCGCTGCCGCCGTCGGGATAGTCGTATCGGCCATCGACGAGCTCACTGCAGCAGCGCTGGCCGGAACTGCTCTGGCGACCCTCTGCGCAGTGATCGCAGCCACATCGCTGGTCGGCGATCGCTACATCGACGGCTCGTCGTACGGAAACGAGCGGCGCCTGGCGCTGCGCGCCCCGACTCTCTACACAGCCGTCTTCGTGCCCGTGTCTTGCGCTGCGCTGCTCGCCGGCATCGCCATTGGCCCTCTGCTCATCGCGTCGAAACAATGGATCGCCGGTGCGATCGCCACCGCTATCGGTGCGGGCGTAGCGTTGGTCGCATACCGCTCGCTCGACGCGCTCACCCGCCGGTGGCTCGTCTTCGTGCCCGCAGGGATCGTGGTTCACGACCACCTCACATTGCATGAGCCGGTTCTCATCCGCCGAGCGATCGTACGGTCTATCGGTCCAGCCCCATCCGACACGACCGCCGTCGATCTGACGGCTGGCGCGGCGGGACTGGCGCTCGAACTGAGCCTCGATCCACCGGTGGCCATGTCACTGCGCGTGCCACCTGGCGGCATCGTCGAGGTCAACAAGGCGCTGGTGGTACCGAACCTCGCGTCGGCCACCATCCGCACCGCCGAGGATCGCCAGTTCCAGACCGCTTAGGGCACGCTCAGGGATACGCTCCCGCCGGTGAACGCGATCGCCGCGACCGGGATTCGCAAGACGGCGGTGGTGCGCCCATCGACCGGGCAGACACCAAGTAGCCGGGTGAGGATTCACGCCGCGGTGGCGCCGCCGACGACGAGATCGCCGAGATAGAACACGACGCTCTGGCCGGGTGCGACCCGCCGATGAGGCTCATCCCACGCGACCCGACCATCGCTCACTCGCGCCCGGGCGACGTCGCCGTGCGCGGAGCACTGCACGAGCACGGGCTCTTCGATCGGGGCGTGGGACCACGCGACACCGGTAACCGGCGTGTACTCGCTATCGAGCTCGCCGCGTTCACCGATGGTCACCCGCGCCGCCTCGACATCGACATCGACGATGTACCTCGGTGACGTCCCGCCGGCTGTGCCCAGGCCCTTGCGCTGCCCGATCGTGACGAGCTGGACTGCGTCGACCGACCCGACGACAGCGCCGTCACGATCGACCACGTCTGCAGGTGTGTAGTCGATTCGCGACGACAGGAAGCCGGCGCGCCCTTCGTCGGACCGGATGAAGCACACGTCCTGGCTCTCGGCCTTCGAAGCCGTCCGCAGCCCGGCGCGCTCTGCGATCGCGCGCACCTCCGACTTGTCGAGGTGCCCGATCGGGAACAGACATCGGGCGAGTGCCGCCTGGTCGAGCATGTGCAAGACGTACGACTGGTCCTTCACAGGATCGGCCCCCCGGCGGAGCCGCAACACGCCGTCGTCGTCGACGATGCGCGCATGGTGGCCCGTCGCGACCCGCTCGAACCCTAGGACGTCGGCCCGGCGCAACAAGAGATCGAACTTGAGGTGTCGATTGCATTCGATGCACGGATTCGGAGTGCGGCCCCGGGCGTGGTCGCGAGCGAACGGTTCGACGACATGCCGGTCGAAGTCGTCGGAGAAGTTGAACACATGGTGTTCGATGCCGAGCTGATCGGCGACCCGGCGCGCGTCGTGAACATCGGAGATCGAACAGCATCCGCGATCGGCCTCTCCGCCCCACAGGCGCATGGTCACACCCGTGACGTCGTAGCCGGCTTCGACGAGTCGTTCGGCCGCTACCGACGAGTCGACACCACCCGACATCGCGACGAGCACCTCGCCTCGGCTCATGACGACACGTCGGCACCGACGCGTTCGAGCACCCTGCCCAACGCGTCGATCGCGATGTCGATGTCGTCGCTGGTCGTGTTCCAACCGAGCGAGAAGCGGAGCGATCCCTTGGCTCTCGACTCTGCCACGCCCATCGCCCTCAACACGTGTGAGACCTGTTGCGCACCGCTCGCGCACGACGACGCCGCTGCAGCGAGCACACCTTCCCGTTCGAGCAGCAGCAACAGGAGCTCGCTGTCGGCGCCGGCGACGCACAGGTGGGCGTGACCCGGCAGGGTGCGAGCCGCCAGCTCGTGCGCGACGGTGCGTGCGACTCGATCGTCCAGCGCCAGCGCGCGGCCGAGGAACCGGTCGCGCAGATCAGCGACCCGTCTGACAGCCGAGGCGCGTTCGTCGGCACATGCCTGCGCAGCCGCCGCCATGGCGACTATGCCGGCGACATTGTGTGTTCCGCTGCGAAGCTCTCGCTCCTGGCCACCACCGATTTGGCGGGCACGCACGCTGCGGCGAGCCAGTAGGCACCCGACACCCTGGGGTCCGCCGAACTTGTGGGCGCTGATCGAGACCAGATCGGCTCGGGCATACGACGCTGGGTCGAGCCACCCGAATCCCTGAACCGCGTCGGTGTGCAGCGCTGCAGGCGACCCGACGCTGGCGACAACGCCTGCGACCTCGTCGATTGGCTGCACGACTCCCGTTTCGTTGTTCGCGAGCATGACTGATACGACAGCGGTCTCGGGGTCGGCTTCAAGTGTCGCTGCGAGCTCGTCGAGGTCGACGACACCATGTCGGTCGACCGAGACGAGGGTGCCGCCCGTCGATTCGACGCATGCGAGGACCGCCGGGTGTTCGATCGTGGTGCACACCGCTCCCCGGCCGTCGTCGACGCTGCCGAAGATCGCCAGGTTATCGGCCTCGGTCCCACCGCTCGTGAAGACGATGTCGGCACCATCGGCACCCATCAGTGAGCCGAGCTGATCGCGTGCGTCGTCGACGGCCCGACGGGCGGCGCGGGCGGCGCGATGAGCACCCGATGGATTGCCGGTGTTGTCGGTCATCCAGGGCAACATCGCCTCGATCGCTTCTGAGCGCATCGGGGTCGTCGCGGCATGGTCGAGATAGATCTCGCCGCTCGGCGTCGCTGTCGTACCCATCGCCTTCAGCCTAGGTCTGCCGCTCTGCAGCCGTTCCGACGGCGGCGGGCACAATGGTCACATGAACGGGACGGACAGCACTCGGGGTGCGGATCCCGCCAGCTACGGCGATTCGTTCGCAGACGTCTACGACGCCTGGTATGTCGATCAGCCGATCGACGAAATCGTCGAAGCGGTGGCCGGGGCCGGCGACCCGATCCTCGAGCTCGGCGTCGGAACCGGCCTGATCGCGCTCCCGCTCGCTGAGCTCGGTCACGAGGTTTGGGGCGTCGACGCCTCGGCTGCGATGCTGGAGGCGCTCCGCCGGAAGGACCCCGAACACCGCATCCGAGCCGTACGCCAGGACATGGCGGACCTAGACCTCGGCGACACACGGTTCGGCGTCGTGCTGGCCGCCTTCAACGTGTTGTTCAATCTTCCCGACCTGGAGAGCAAGCGCCGCTGTTTCGCCGGCGTAGCCGCCCACCTGGCTCCCGGGGGTGTGTTCGTGGTCGACACGGTCGTCCCGACCGATGCCGACCTACCCCCCAAGGTCGGCACCGCAGCCGTGCAGGCCGACGCTCCGGTCCTCACCGTCTCGCACCATCATCGTGACGACCGGGTGATCCGCGGTCAGCATGTCGAGGTGAGCGACGGCGATGTCCGACTCCGCCCCTGGCGTCTCCACTACCTGCGGCCCGAGGAGATCGACGGGCTCGCCGAGGAGGTCGGCCTGATCGCGCAGCGCCGCTGGTCAGACTGGACGGGCTCGGCCGCCGACGAGCGATCGCAACGAATCGTGTCGTGGTACAGGCGGACTTGAACGACGTGGTGTCAGCCGATGACGAACGGTGAGTCGCCGCGCCCGGCGATGGCGATCGCGCCGAAGAAGAAGGCGAGTCCGATCGCAAGCGTGAGCGCCTCGGGCAGGTATTTCGCCCCGAGTCGACTCCGACCCTCGGTCAGCACCCAGCCCGTGATGAGCCCGCCGACCAGACCACCCATGTGACCGCCGAGCGAAATGTTCGATACGCCGACGCTGATCAGCACATTCAACAGGATGAGCGCGCCGATGCCGGTGTCCCAGATGCTGAGTCCGATCCGCCGTTGCACCATGACCACCGCTCCCATTAGCCCGAACACGGCACCAGAAGCGCCGACGGTTATGGCATCGGGCTCGAGGAGCAGCGCACCGAAGCTGCCGGCGACGAGGCTGGCCATGTACAACAGCACGTAGGGCAGGCGCCCGAGCGCAGGTTCGACGATTCGACCCAGGATCCACAGCGCGAACATGTTGAGACCCAGGTGGAATATTCCGTCGTGGAGGAAACCGGCGGTGATCACCCGCCACCACTCGCCGAGTCGATCGATGTTCGGTCCGTAGAGCGCTCCGTCGGCGAACACATCGCCGCCCGCTCGCCGAATCGTCCCGCCGGTTGCGATGTCGGCGAGGAACACGACGACGTTGATCCCGATCAGAACCTGAGTCACGATCGGCTGCTGCACGAGCGATCGCATCGTGCGCACCTCCTGGGACCCTGTGCGGACGCATTCGGGGCACTGAAACCCGACCGAGGCCTGGTTCATGCAAGACGGACAGATGGGCCGGTCGCAGCGCTGGCAGACCACACCGGCCGGTCGGTCGCCGTGGCGGTAGCAGGTGGTCGTGTCCGAAACCATCGTCAGAGTGAAACCGCGGTGCCGTCGTCGACCGGCTCGCTGACGTTGATGACTTCGGTTACACCCTCGACGCGATCTTTCAGGATGCGCTCGACCCCCGCCTTCAGCGTCTGTGACGATGCCGGGCAGGTCACGCACGCGCCGAGGAGCTCGACGGTGACCACTCCGGTCTCCTCGTCGACACCGCGCAGGGCGATGTCCCCCTCGTCCTGCTGGATGATGGGGCGGATCACCTCGATCACAGATTCGACCTTTTCCACGAGTTCCACCGGACCATTCTGCCCGCGAACGCCGGCTATCAGGCATTCACCCCTCGGGGGCTAACGTCCACTGCTATGGCACACGTCTTCGCGCACCAAGGTGGATGGGACGAGGCGTTGTTCGTGGCGATCCCGATCGTCCTGGTGGCGCTGCTGTTGTGGGTCGCGAACCGCCGCGCGCAACAGGTCGACCACGCGCCGGACCCCGAAGAGCCCGAGAATCGGGCCGGCTAACTCACTCCACTCGTTCACTCCGCGCGTTCGATGTCGACCCCGAGCCCCCTCAACTTCTCGACCAGATTCTCGTAGCCACGATCGAGATGCTCAGCACCCGAGATCACGGTTTCGCCCTCGGCTGCAAGCGCTGCGACCACCAGCGCAGCACCCGCCCTGATGTCATGTGCAACCACCGGCGCACCCGAAAGGCGCGCCACGCCCCTCACCACTGCGTGATGCCCTTCGGTACGGATGTCGGCGCCCATGCGCACGAGCTCATCGATGTACCGGAACCTCCCGCTGAAGATGTTCTCGGTGACGATCCCGACGTCGTCGGCAACCGAGAGCATCGCGACGATGAGCGGTTTGAAATCGGTTGCGATACCCGGGTACGGCAGCGTCGACACATCGACAGACCGGAGTTGCCGATTGGACATCGCCCACATGCCATCGGGGTCGGGTGAGATTCGCATGCCCATGTCGCCGAACTTCTGACAGAGCAGATCGAGGTGATCGGGCCGGGCGCCGACGAGGGTCACCTCGCCGCCGGCTACCCCGGTCGCGGCGAGATAGGTCGCCGCCTCGATGCGGTCGGGGACGACCGTGAACTCGACCGGACTGAGCTCGTCGGCGCCTTCTACGGTCACCGTCGACGAGCCCGCACCGGTAACACGTGCACCCATCTGACCCAGGAACGCAGCGAGGTCGACGATCTCGGGTTCTCGAGCGGCGTTGTCGATCGTCGTCGTTCCCTTGGCCCGCACCGCGGCCATCAGCAGGTTCTCGGTCGCCCCAACGCTGGGGAACTCGAGAACGACGTCGGCACCTACCAGGCCGTCGGCGGTTCCGGCGATGTCGCCACGCACGGTTTCGAAGTGGGCGCCCATCTTCTCGAGACCGCGCAGGTGCATGTCGATGGGACGCGACCCGAAGTCATCGCCGCCGGGAAGTGACACCCTGGCCTCTCCACACCGAGCGAGAAGCGGACCTAGCACCGCCGTCGAAGCTCGCATCTTCTGCACGAGCTCGTAGGGGGCCTCGGGGAGTATCTCGTCGCCGACGGTCACGTTCAGCGTGTCGCCGTCGCGTTCGACGACGACGCCTGTGTGATGCAACAGCTCGGCCATGACCGACACATCGGTGATGTCGGGAACGTTGCGCAACACATGCCTGCCCGGGGTCAACAACGAGGCTGCCATGAGCTTGAGCACCGAGTTCTTGGCGCCGCTGATCGATACCTGACCGTCGAGCGGGCCGGTCGGACGCACGACTAGCGCCGACGAAGCGTTTGAGGGCATCGCCACAGTATGGCAAGTCTGGACCCACCGTCTGTGGAGTCGGCGACAATCCAAACTTTCCGCGCGTTGCGATGCGGGAGATAGGCTCACGCTCCATGGCTCGAATGGCGCGGCGGCGGATCATCGATGACTCGCGCTTGGCCGCTCTTCGGGAACCGAGATCCGATCTGGTGCTGGAGGAGCGGATCGGCGACGACCGTTTCGTCGCTACCGATGGACCGTTCGATCGCTACAACAGATGGCTCGAGGTCGACGACGCATCCGAAGACGGATCGAGACGGGTCGTCGAGCACTTCGAGTACTCACTGCCGCTCGGGGTATGGAACGTGTTGTTCGCCATACCGGTCAAGCGGGCGCTTCGCCGACCGAGCACCGGCCGCCAGCCATGGTGGGCACCGCCCGACCGCATCGACGCCCGAACGGCACGGATCCTCGCCCTGGTCTGCACCTTGTCGCTGCTCGACGGATTCCTCGGCACCGTCATCACCCAGACCCTCACGTTCGCGGCCGACGAATTCGGCTCGAGCGATACACAGCAGGGCCTGGTGCTCGCCGGGGTGCGAATAGGGGTCCTGTTCTCGGTCGCACTCGCCACGCTCGCCGACCGGAAGGGCCGGCGACGGATCCTCATGTGGTCGATGCTCGGCGCAACCGTCCTCACCGTGCTCGGAGCGTTTGCACCGACGCTTCTTTCCCTCGGCCTGTCCCAGGCAGCGGCCAGGGGATTCACGAACGCGCTCGGCATCCTGCTCATCGTCATCGCCGCCGAGGAAATGCCACCGAGGAGCAGAGCCTACGGATTCAGCCTCATCGCACTCACCGCGGCGCTGGGGGCGGGGTTTGCCGTCATGATGCTGCCCGTCGCCGACTTCGACATCCGCGCCTGGCGTTTGATCTATTTCGCGCCAGCACTGGCCCTTCCGCTGCTCATCCCGATCTGTCGCCGGGTTCCGGAAACGGCCCGTTTCGCCGACACGATGACCAAGGTCGAACCGATGCGTATCGACCGCCGCCGGCTCGTCGTACTGGCTTCGATCGGTTTCCTACTGGCCATGTTCGCTACGCCGGCTTCGCAGTTCCAGAACGAGTTTCTCAAGGACGACCGTGGGTTCAGCGCGTTGACCATCACGATATTCACGCTGATCACAGCCACACCGGCCGGCATCGGCGTGTTTGCGGGTGGCATCGCTGCCGACGTGAAGGGACGCCGTCGCGTCGCCGCGATCGGGGCGATCGGCGGCGCCGTGCTGATGGCGATGGCGTACCGTTCGACCGGCTCGCCGCTTTGGGTCTTGACCATGGCGGGCACGATCGTCGGGGCACTGGTCGTGCCCGCACTCGGGGTCTACGGACCCGAGCTGTTCGGAACGGAACGTCGTGCCTCGGCCAACAGCTACATCAAGGTGGTAACCGTCGCCGGCGGCGCCATCGGCGTCGCGGCCGTCGGTTGGATGTCCGACACCCTCGGCGGGTTCGGCAACGCGTTCACCGTGATGCTCGTGGCGCCCGCTCTGGTCGCCGCGATCGTGCTGACGCAGCTTCCGGAGACATCGGGCAAGACCCTCGAGGAACTCAACCCCGTTGCGCCCGAGGGCTGAGACCCGACGGATCTTCGGAGTGGGCCCCGGATACCATCGCGCAGCGTGAGTGCCTCGGCGCGGTCAACCATCCTGTGCGCATTGCTCGTCGTCGTAACCGCCTGTGGAGCCGAACGGCCGAGCTTCAGCGCGACACCACTCACATCGGCACCTCCTCCTCCCACCGCGACTGCCACGCCCGAAGACGACGACGTCGACGTGTCCTGGGTGGCGACCGCTCGCGTGCCGACGATCGAGGTGTTCGAGACCGCTGACGGCACGGAGCCGTCCCACATCATGGACAACCCAACCGCAGTCGGTGGACCGTTGGTGTTCCTGGTTGTCGGCGATGTCGATGCAACTGAGATCCCTCGCCTGGAGGTGCTCCTCCCCGTTCGGCCCAACGGGAGTACCGGGTGGATCGATCGCGAAGCAGTCGATCTGAGCTTTCACCAGTACCGCATCGAGGTGACACTGGCCCAGTTCACCATCGAGGTGTTCCACAAGGGCGACAGCGTTTTCGCAACCACGGTCGGCGTCGCGCGCGACAACGCTCCGACGCCCGGCGGTCGCTATTACCTGACCGAACTGATCGTGCCGATCGAGGACGACTCGCCCTACGGTCCGTTCGCATACGGGCTGAGTGGGTTTTCCGAGACATTCGAATCGTTCAACGGCGGACCCGGTCAGCTCGGCATCCACGGCACCGATGACCCCTCGTCGATCGGCACTCAGGTCTCGAGTGGATGCGTGCGGTTGTCCAACGACGACATCACAACTCTTGCTGGGTTCCTGCCTCTAGGCACGCCGGTCGAAATCATCACCTAAGTGACCCCGGTGTCAGACCAAAGTTTCACCAACGTGCCTCGGCTAAGCGACCCCGGTGTCAGACCAAAGTTTCACTTACAGGACCTGCAGCCATCGGCGGGTCACATCGATGATCTGTTCGTCGGACTTCTTCGGGTCGTGACCTTCGCCCTCGAGCCAGCACACCTCGTGCGGACCGCCGAGCAAGCCGAAGTGTTCGGCGAACTCGTCGGGTTTTCCGAAAGGATCGCGATCGCCGGAAATGAACAGCGACTGCACACCAATGTCGCCGAAGTGGTCGATTCTGAGCTTCTCGGGTTTTCCCGAAGGGTGAAGCGGATAGCTGAGCAACAGCAGCCCAGCTGCTCCGAGGCCTTCGGCGACCGCCATCGAGCACATGCGCCCACCCATCGAGCGTCCCCCGAGCACGATGTCTTCGGTCTCACATCCCAGCTCGTCGGCGAAGGATTCAGCCTCCTCGATGATGAAAGGCAAGAGTTTGTTGGCCCGATCGGGTGCTCGTCGACCCTGCTGCCGGTAAGGAAAGGTAGGGCGCCGAACCGGCAGGTCGAGCTCGGTGTCGAGAGCGACGAGTACGCGATGGTCGGCATCGCCACCGGCGCCGTGGGTGAGGATCAGCCCCGCCGCCTCACCCATCGGACGCACCGACCGCTACGAGCAGCCGTTTGGCCTCGGTGAGCTCGCGGATGCGCGCCGCCGCCTGCGCTACCTCACCACCCACGTCGGGGTGTGCTTCAGCGACGAGCGAGCGAAACCTGCGCCGAACCTCCCGCTCGTCGGGCTCGCAATCGAGGTCGAAACCGAGCACTTCGTGTGCCCAGACGACCGAGTCGCCGACCAGACCGTCGTGTCCCTCGATCGCATCGAGGAACGAGCCGTCGACCGGGCCACGCCATTGAAGAGCTGCCTGAAGAGCATTGAATGCCCGCTCTCGGTTGTCGCCGAGCCGATCCGCGGCGTAGACGGTCGCGAGGACGTGCTGGAGAGGCGAGGCGGTGTGATCGGCGAAGTCGAATCTGCCCGCGTCGTAGAGCCGGTGGCGACTGCGGGTCAGCCCGACCGTGTCGGTTTGGTAGCGGTGGCGCAGCTGCGGCTGATCGACCGGCTTGCGGTCGCGCACCGCCTCGACGAAGGCGTCGACCGCGATCGCGTCGTCGATGTAGAGCTCGCGCCCGAACGTACTGGCAACACCGGCGAGCAACAGAACGCCGGTACCACCCGGCAACGTTGACTCGCCGAGCGCGATGCGCCGCGTGGGCGCTATTGGGCGGGAATGGTAGAAGACGAGCTCCGCGAGCATTGGACAAGACGGTAGTGCCGCCTTGTTCCGGCGACACCGCGGGGTCGCAGGCGGCTAGACGACCGGACGGAGTCGATCGCGCAGATTCGAGGCGAGGTCGACGAGTGTGGAATCGTCGGTCTCCTTCTCGAGCGCCTCTCGTACGACCTCTGCGTCATCGCGGATCTGAAACCACGTCACTGCGTCGAACCCGAACGGACGGCGAACTTCGAGCAGCCGCCCTACCGAGTCTGCAGTCGAAATGACCGCATTGTGATCGTTGGGGTTCTTGGCCAGCCGTTGCCCAGCGATGAAGACGTCGGCGAGGAGGTCGGCGAGCTCGACGCCCTCGAGTTTCACCGTTCCATCCGAGCGGCGCTCGGCTACGAACTCCTCTCGGATCCGGTCGACGATCTCGTCTACCAGATCCTCGTCCTCCTCGTGGACGACGAGTTGATCCTCGAGGTCGAACTCGTGGGTGACCCCATCGAGGCCGAGGCGTTGCGACAGGTGTTCGCGCTGTTCGGCAGACCATTCGGTGAACTGGTAGGTCACCCGCTCGGCATCGGGCTCGAGAGTCGGTAGGTGGACCCGCTCGAACGCGTCGAGCATCACATCGACGAGATCCTCGTGCTCTTCGCGCACTTGCAGACTCGCGCCGTCCCAGCGATGCACCACGTCGCGCTGAGTCAGAGTCACGTCGATCAGATGGCGAACCCCTGGTGCCCACTCGTGTAACTCGTACGCGACCAAGTCAACTCCGCCGGCTCCCAGCTCGTCGGCCCCGATCGGCTCCGTGTCGACCAATTCGACCGCGCACTCGGGACAGTCGTCGATGACATCGTCGTAGTCGCGCGCACACTGAAAACACCACCGCATGACGACCATCGTGGCATGTGGTTCCCGGAGTGAACACCATGGCGGAGCTTTCCTCTACGCTCCCATTCATGACCTCGATCGACCCCCATGCCCCCGACCGCAACCTGGCACTCGAGCTAGTCCGGGTCACCGAGGCAGCCGCTCTGGCCGCATCGCGCTGGATGGGCCGCGGAGACAAGGAAGGCGCCGACGGAGCAGCGGTCGACGCGATGCGAGTTGTCCTCCAGTCGGTCCCGATGGACGGCGTCGTCGTCATCGGTGAGGGTGAGAAAGACGAGGCTCCGATGCTCTTCAACGGTGAACAGATCGGCGACGGAACGCCGCCGACGACCGATATCGCCGTCGATCCGATCGACGGCACGACGTTGACGTCGCTCGGACGTGGGAATGCGCTGTCGGTGATCGCGGTCGCCGAGCGCGGCTCGATGTTCGATCCCGGGCCGTGCATGTACATGGAGAAGATCGCTGTAGGCCGCGAGTGCGCCGAGGTGATCGACCTCAACGCGCCGCCGGCAGCGAACCTCGAGGCGGTCGCGAAGGCCAAGGGCGAGAAGGTCCAGGACATCACAGCGGTCATCCTCGACCGCGATCGCCACTCCGAGCTCATCACCGACGTTCGCGACGCTGGCGCCCGCATTCGCCTGATACCCGACGGCGATGTGGCGGGCGCCATCTCCACAGCGTGGCCCGACTCGGGAGCCGACATCCTGTTCGGCATCGGCGGTACCCCAGAGGGTGTCATCACCGCAGCTGCGCTCAAGTGTATGGACGGCGCGATGCTCGGACGGCTCTGGCCGCGCAACGAGTCGGAACGCAACGCGGCGAGCGACGCCGGCTACGACCTCGATCGGGTTCTGACCGACGACGATCTGGTCAGATCTGACAACTGCTTCTTCGCAGCGACCGGAATAACAGATGGCGATCTGCTCCGTGGCGTGCACTACGACAGCTACGGCGCGTCGACCCAATCGATCGTGACCCGCAGCCGTTCGGGGACCGTCCGCAAAGTCGATGCGCACCACCAGCTCGACAAGATCAGCACCTACAGCGCCGTCGCCTATTCATAGAGCACCGACGCTGGGGTGGCGGCTGCCACGCCGGGGCGCTAGCGAACCGACTCGTCGTATGTGGCGATGACCCGCTCCCCCATAGGCATCAGTCGGCCGGTGAGGTCGTCGGTGGCTGCGGTCAGCGCCTCGGCGACCTGTGCATGAGCCTGGCGATGTGCCTCGATGAGCAGCTCCTGATGACGCCAGGGAATCTCCAGTCGTAGCTCTTGTTCACGCTCGGTACCGGCACGTAGGCGTTCGTCGTGGAGCAGGGCAGCTATCTCATCGACCGAGCTGCGATCGAGCTCCTCGAGCGACGCGGCCTCGATGGCAGCGTGGAGCGCTTCGCAGCGCGAGACGACATCGTCGATCACGCCGGTACGCCCTACGGCTGCGTCGGCGGTCTCCCACGCGCGCTTGGTCGCCACATCGGTGAGCATCGCACCTTCCTGTACCAGCTGATCCGCGGCGGCGGCCGCCCACTCGTCGATTGCCTGTCCGCACCGTTTCGCCACCTCGACGGCTCGCGGCCATGCGACGTCGTACCAGAACCGATCGGGGTCGACGAGCTCGTGGTACTCGTCGGACGTGTCGTGCTCGGCTGCACGGAGCCTCTTGCCGATGGCAGCGAGCAGCGCGCGATCGGGGCACCCGGTGGCGAGCAGAGCTTCCAGCTCGCTCCGCAGCTCGTCGACGCCGAGATCGGGACAGGTCCATGTTGTCGAAACGTCGGTCACGAGATCCCATCGGCAGACAGACGACCGGCTTTACACGTCGCCCTTGACCGCCCGCACAGCCTCCGCCTGCGGTCTCCACAACGTCCGCAACGCCAGCTTGTGTTTCGGCGGGTCTCGTCGTAGACGCAACAGCTCGCCGATGCTGAGTGCCAAGCGCATTGCCACGGCAGCCATTCGCCCGCGACGGCGCAGCATGTACAAGACCTTGTTCCGGAGCCCGAGCGCGTAAAGCGGTGGCGAAGTGAGCTGCTCGCCGCCCCTGTGAACGATCTCTACCGCGGGGTCGTAGCGCACGGCGAAGCCCGCTTCGCGGGCCCGTGCCATGTATTCGGTCTCTTCGGAATACAGGAAATACTCCTCGTTCCACTCACCGACCGCCTCGCGGCACTCGGCGCTGATCGCCATCGCCGATCCTGTCGCCCAATCGACATCGCGTGGATCGACGTATTCGGACCGGTCGACGATCATCTCGCCCAGGCACGACCGCCGGCCCGATCGCTCTCCGCCGAACAACGACTCTCCGAGCGTGCGCAACGGCGACGGTTCGCGCCGAAGCGAGAACGCCAGAGAGCCCGATTCGTCGACGGTGTGGCCGACGAGAATTCCGGCACCGCTCACGCCGAGGCGGTCGACCATGTCGGTGATCGTGCATGGCCTCAGCTCCACATCGGGGTTGAGCACCACCACCGGGCCTCGAGGGGCGTCCTCGAGCGCCCGATTGATCGCAGCCGCGTAGCCGAGGTTGCCACCGGTCTCGACGAGCGAGCCCTCACCCAGCGTCGCACGTACCACGTCGGCGGAGTCATCGCTCGAAGCGTTGTCTGCGACGAGTACGTGCAGTTCGGGTTCGGCAGCCAGCACAGGGCAGACCCGCGCCAGATCGTCGCTGCTGTTGTGGGCGACGAGCACGACAACCGGCTTGGTGGAGGTCATAGGATTGTTGGACACTTGCGAGCGTGGAGTTCGATCGTCACCGTATCGTTCCCGGTTCTCGGGTCGACCTGTCCGACCACCTACCCGACGATGTCGGCGGCTGGGACAAGAAGAGCGCGAGGAAGCGTTTCAAACACCTCAATCGGCAGCTCGAGGTACTTCAGGAGCTGTTGTACGCCGAGGGCAAGAACAAGCTGCTGGTCGTATTGCAGGCGATCGACGCCGGCGGCAAGGACAGCACGATCCGTCGCGTTTTCGACCGCTGCAATCCCCAGGGGGTTCGCATAGCCAGCTTCAAGAAGCCGACCGATGTCGAGCTCGCGCACGACTATCTGTGGCGGATTCACCCCCATGTGCCAGGCGACGGCATGATCGGCGTGTTCAACCGGAGCCACTACGAGGAAGTCCTCGTGGTACGGGTACATGGTCTGGTACCCGAAGACGTGTGGTCGCGGCGATACGAACACATCCGCGCCTTCGAGCAATTGCTGGTCGACGAGGGCGTGACCATCCGCAAGTTCTTCCTAAACATCTCCAAGGACGAGCAGCGCAAGCGCTTCCAGGATCGACTCGACAGGCCCGACAAACACTGGAAGTTCGCCAAGGCCGATCTCGACGAGCGAGAGCTGTGGGACGACTACCAGGCCGCGTTCACCGACATGCTGGCCGAGACGAGCACCGAGGACGCGCCCTGGTATGTGATTCCGGCGAACCGGAAGTGGTATCGCAACGTGGCCATCAGCGAGATACTGGTCGACACGCTTGTCGGCCTCGACATGCAGTACCCGCCACCCGAGCCGGGCCTCGACGACGTCGTGATCGACTAGCGCAACGTCGCTACCGCGACCCCGGTGTCAGACCAGGTTTCGCGCTACCGCGACCCCGGTGTCAGACCAGGTTTCGCGGTCAGTTGTCCCCGACGCTCAGTCGGACCTCGGCGCGCTGGAGGGCTGCCGCGGCGTCTTCGTCGTCGGGGTCGGCCGCGATCGCGGCCTCGGCCCGCCGCTTGGCTTCCTGCGCCCGGGCGACGTCGATCTCGACCGCCTGTTCGGAGACGTCGGAGAGGATCGTGACCTGGCTGCCCGACACCTGAACGAAACCGCGATGCACCGCGAAGACGTCCTCGCCGTCGGCGCCGATGACCTTCGCCTGGTGCACCTGTAGCACGCCGAGAAACGGGATGTGACCCTCCTGGAAGGCGATGTCGCCGCCCTCCACGGTGCGCGCCACGACCATCTCGGCGTCACCTGAATAGGTGATGCGTTCGGGCGAGACGACCTCGACGTGGAGCATCAGGATTCCTTCTCGAGCTCCGCTGCCTTGCGCTCGGCGTCCTCGGCGCCACCGACCATGAGGAAGGCCTGCTCGGGCAGGTGATCGAGGTCGCCGTTGACCAGCGCCTCGAAACTGTCGATGGTCTCTTCGGCGCTCGTGAAGATGCCCGGCTGGCTGGTGAACACCTCGGCCACGAACATCGGCTGGGAGAGGAACCGCTCGATCTTGCGGGCCCGGTCGACCGTGACGCGGTCTTCCTCGGTGAGCTCATCGAGACCGAGAATCGCGATGATGTCCTGAAGCTCCTTGTAACGCTGGAGGATCTCCTGCACGCGACGAGCCACGTCGTAGTGGCGCTGACCCACGACCTCCGGCGAAAGAATCGTCGACGTGGACGACAGCGGGTCGACCGCCGGGTAGATGCCGAGCGCGGCGATGTCGCGGCTCAGCTCGGTCGTGCCGTCGAAGTGAGTGAACGACGTGAACGGGGCAGGGTCGGTGTAGTCGTCGGCGGGCACGTACACGGCCTGAAGCGAGGTGATCGACTTGCCGCGAGTCGAGGTGATTCGCTCCTGCAGCTCGCCCATCTCGTCGGCCAGTGTCGGCTGGTAACCCACCGCCGACGGCATGCGTCCGAGAAGCGTCGAAACCTCCGAACCCGCCTGCACGAACCGGAAGATGTTGTCGATGAACAACAACACGTCCTGGTTCTGCACGTCGCGGAAGTACTCAGCCATCGTCACGCCGCAGAGGCCGACGCGAAGGCGCACGCCGGGCGGCTCGTCCATCTGACCGAACACGAGAGCGGCCTTGGAGAGCACCGAAGCCTGGCCGTCGCCCATCATCGCTTCGCCCATCTCGATGAACAGGTCGGTGCCTTCACGGGTGCGCTCACCCACACCTGCGAACACCGACACACCACCGTGGTTGGTGGCCACACGGGTGATCATCTCCTGGATGAGCACGGTCTTGCCGACGCCGGCACCACCGAACAGCCCGATCTTGCCACCCTCCTTGTAGGGGGTCAGCAGGTCGATGACCTTGATGCCGGTCTCGAACATGTTGGTCGACGGCTCGAGTGCGTCGAACGCCGGGGCGGGCCGGTGGATGTCCCAGCGGGTGTCGATGTCGAGCTCGTCGGCGGGCACGTCGAGCGGCTCGCCCATCACGTTCCAGACGTGCCCGAGCGTCACGTCGCCGACCGGCACCTGCATGCCGTGGCCGGTGTTATGGACCTCAGCGCCACGCGTGAGGCCGTCGGTCGGCTTCATCGCGATGGCACGAACACGGTGGTCGCCGATCTGTTGTGCGACTTCGGCAGGAACGACGACGTCGGCGCCGTCCACGGTCACGGTGAAACGCAGCTCGTGGTTGATCTCGGGCAACGAGCCTGCGGGGAACTCGACGTCGACGACGGGGCCGGCAATGCCGACCACCCGCCCACTCTTGAGTTCGGTCTCGGTGACGGTCATCGGGAGTGTGCCTCCTGGTTTTCGAACTGGGCTTGCAGCAGCTGGGTTAGATCGACTTCGTCGTCGTCACCCAGCGCTTCGGCACCGCCGACGATCTCCATGATCTCGGTGGTGATGGCGTCCTGGCGCGCCTGATTCATCTCGCGGGTCAGCGTGAGGATCATTTCCTCGGCTGCGTCGGTCGCAGCCTTCATCGCCCGCTGACGGCTGGCGTGTTCAGAAGCCGCTGCCTCGAGCATTGCGCTGAAGAGTCGGGACTCGCAGTAGCGGGGAAGGAGCGATGCGAGCACTCCGTCGGGTGACGGTTCGAATTCGAACGAGGCGAGCTGTTCGGCTTCGCCTCCGCCTTCGGTCGCCATCGTCTCGGTGGTCGCGAGCGGCAGGTACCGGCGTACGGTCACCCGCTGGGTGCCCATCGTGACGAACTCGGTGTAGACGAGTTCGACGCGGTCGATGTCGCCCGCGGTGAACTGACCGACGACCGACTCGGCTACCTGCCTGGCGTCGTCGTAGGTCGGCGTATCGCTCATGCCGGTGTATTCGGCGTCGATGCGGTACCCCCTGAATCGGAAGTAGTCTGCGGCCTTCTTTCCGACGAGGATCAGCGAGTACTCGGCGCCGTCGAGCTCGGCGGCCATCAGCTCCTTCTCAGCAGCCCGGATCACCGAGGCGTTGTAGGCGCCGGCGAGCCCGCGGTCGGAGGTCAAGGCGATGATGCCGACCCGGTCGACCGACTCGACCTGGCGAAGCAACGGGTGATCGGCGCTCGCGCCGCCCGCAGCGAGGTTCTCGATTACCGAAGTGATGTGCTGTGCGTAGGGCTTGGCCTCGTTGGCACGCTGCATCGCCTTGACGACACGCGTAGCCGCGATGAGCTCCATCGCCCGCGTGATCTTCTTAGTCGATTGAACGCTCGAGATTCGGCGTTTGAGTTCGCGCTCTTTTGCCCCTGGCATTGGTCAGTCGTCGCCCTCGGTTCGGGTGATGTCCTCTTCGGGAAGGGTGATGTCGGAGTCGACCAGCGAGCTGTCGGCCGCACCTGGGTCGGATGGGTCTGGTTCCTCGACCACGGTTTCGGTGGTCTCGAACCCTTCGACGAACTCCTCGATCGCCCTCGTGAAACCGTCCTCGTCGCCGATGTTGCCGCTCGACTTGATGTCGTCGAGCAGGCCGCCGTGGCGGCCGCGGAAGTGATCGAGTAGTTCGGACTCGAAGCGCTGCACGTCCTCGACCGGGATCTTGTCGAGGTAGCCGTTGGTGCCCGCATAGATCGAGACG
The DNA here is from genome assembly GCA_965216815.1 of Acidimicrobiales bacterium. Classification (GTDB taxonomy): domain Bacteria; phylum Actinomycetota; class Acidimicrobiia; order Acidimicrobiales; family SHLQ01; genus JADFOM01. Next base: position 3,957,498 of record OZ244202.1, read on the forward strand.
ACCTGCTCCTGCACCGGCATTGGCGAGTTGATGCCCTGTTTGAACAGCTCGGTCAGTCGATACCCGCGGTCTAGCTGAGCCTGGGACACCGCGTCGAGGTCGGAGCCGAAGCTCGAGAACGCTTCGAGCTCACGGAACTGCTGGAGGTCGGACTTGAGGCTGCCGACCGCGGTCTTCATCGCCTTGATCTGAGCGGCCGAGCCGACTCTCGACACCGAGATACCGACGTCGATGGCCGGACGTACACCCGACTTGAACAGGTCGTCCTGGAGGAAGATCTGCCCGTCGGTGATCGAGATGACGTTCGTCGGGATGTAAGCCGAGACGTCGCCGGCCTTGGTCTCGATGATCGGCAGCGCTGTGAGCGAGCCGGCACCGAGATCGTCGCTGAGCTTTGCCGCGCGTTCGAGAAGACGGCTGTGCAGGTAGAACACGTCGCCGGGGTAGGCCTCGCGCCCGGGAGGGCGGCGAAGCAGCAGCGCCATCTGCCGGTAGGCCTCGGCCTGTTTGGAGAGGTCGTCGTAGACCGCGAGCGCGTGCTCTCCGTTCTCCATCCAGTGCTGTCCCATCGCGCAGCCGGCGTATGGGGCGATGTACTTGAAGGGCGCCGGCTCTGAAGCCGGGGCGACAACGACCACGGTGTACTCGAGGGCTCCGAACTCCTCGAGCGTGGCCACGGTCTGGGCAACGGTCGATGCTTTCTGGCCAATCGCGACGTAGACGCACTTCACGCCCAGACCGCGCTGGTTGATGATCGTGTCGATGCCGATCGTGGTCTTGCCCGTCTTGCGGTCGCCGATGATGAGCTCGCGCTGACCGCGCCCGATCGGGACGAGCGAGTCGATGGCCTTGATGCCGGTCTGCATCGGTTCGTGAACCGGCTTGCGGCCGATGATGCCCGGCGCCTGCACCTCCATGCGACGTTCCTGCGTACCGGTGAGCGGTCCCTTGCCGTCGACAGGCTCGCCGAGCGGGTTGACGACGCGACCCAAAAGGCCGTCGCCGACCGGCACCGACAGGATGTCGCCGGTGGCTGCGACGGTCTGGCCTTCCTCGATGCCTTCTACGCTGCCGAGCACAACAGCACCGATCGACTCCTCGTCGAGGTTGAGTGCGAGACCGGTCGCGCCGTTCTGGAACTCGAGCATCTCGTTCACCGACGCGTCGGGCAGACCCGACACGCGTGCGATGCCGTCGCCGACCTCGAGCACGCGACCGACCTGACTCTGGTCGATCGTCGCCTCGTACCCCTCGAGGTTCTTGCGAAGGGCTTCGGTGATGTCGGCGGTGTTGATGGTTAGATCTGACATTTCGTCCTCTTGGGTTTGGACAGGGGGCTACGCGAAGCTCTCGCGCATCTTCGTGAGTCTTTGGCGGACGCTTCCGTCGATGACGGTGTCGCCGATCTGGGTGACGATGCCGCCGACGACCGTCGGGTCGACGACGACGCGTATCTCGACGTCGGTTCCGGTCGAAGAGCGCAGCGCTTCGCGCAGGCGAGACACCTGGTCACCGGTGAGCGGCACGGCGCTGCGCACTTCGGCCAGTTGCTTGCCTTCACCTTGAGCGACGCGCTCCCCGACGAGACGGGCGATGTCGACCAGGTCCTTCCCACGACCTGCGCCGACGATCATCGATACGAGCGATGTCGTGGTCGGCGAGGCCTGACCACCGATGAGGTCTTCGACGATCTGTTGACGTCGAGCAGGTGGAAGCGACGAATCGGCGAGGGTCGCGCGCAGGTCGTCGTTGCCTTCGACCGCTCGCGCGACGGAGTGAAGCTCGGCGCTCACCTCGTCGGCGTTGCCTTCGGCGCGAGCGATCTGCACGAGTCCGTCGGCATATCCCGAAACGATCTGGCTACTCATCGGCTCGCTCCGACCTGTTCGATGTAGCGGTCGATGAGACGCTGCTGTGCTGCGTCGTCGAGGGTCTCGCGCACGACCGCTTCGGCCGCGTTCGACGCCCGGGCGGCGACCTCGGCACGTAGGTCGGCCATTGCGGTGGCCTTGAGAGCCTCGATCTCGATCTGTGCGCGCTGGCGGGCCTCGACCACGTCGGCGTCGGCGCGCTGTTTCAGCTCGGCGGCGACGCGTTGAGCTCGCTCGGTCGCCTCGCTGCGGATGCGAGCTGCTTCCTCGTCGACGTTGGTGAGACCGGAACGCACCTCGTCGAGCTCCGCGAGCGCTGCCTCCTTCGCTGAGCTCGCCTCGTCGAGCTCCTCGGCGATGCGCTCGGTCCGTCCTGACATCGCTTTGCGAAGCGGGGTCCATCCCTTCCACAGGAACAATGCAACAAGCACCAGGAAGGCCGCCGTTCCCCAGTAGAACTCGTTGATGTCGCCGGGGAGGAAGTACCCGTTCCCATGGTGTTCCGAAGCTGCGAAGAGCGCGTTCACGACTCACCTCCGAGTGCTCGATCGATCACCGACTGTTGGGCCGACGCATCGATGGGTTCTTCGACGACGAGCGACGCGGCCTGCACGGCGAGGTCTCCCACGTCGTCACGCATGCCGCCGAGCGCCGCCTCTCGAGCGCGCTCGATCTCTGCGGTCGCCTCGGCGCGCTGCGCCGCTATCTCGGCGTCGGCCTCGGCCTGAATGCGCGACCGGTACTCGTCGGCCTCGGCGCGAGCCGCGTCGATGGCCGCGTTGGCTTCGGCGCGAGCGCCCATGAGCGCGTCGTCGTAGTCCATCTGCGACTTGGCGAGGTCGTCGTGTGCGCGTTCGGCCGCGTCCTTGTCGGCGCGGATCGCCGCCTCTCGTTCGGATCGCCGCCCCAGGATCGGCGGCAACAACACGTACTTCATCAAGGCCCACAGCGAGAAGAAGCACAAGGCGGCCCACAACAGCTCGTTGCCGACCGGAATGACCGGATTCGGTGGATCCTCGGCTTCTTCTTCGGCGCCTTCGGCGGCTTCGCCCTCCGACTCGTCTGCGAAGGCCAGCTCACCGTCGAGGAGCAACTGCAAAGTCACATCAAGACCTTTCGTCGCCGGGCCGTGCCCGGCTGGCGGCTAGTAACAACTGTGGATCAAACGAACTTGAGCAGAATGAACACCACGAAACCGATGAGCGCGAGCGCCTCGGTGAACGCGATACCGAGGAACATCGTCGTCTGGACCTGTCCGGCCGACTCGGGTTGGCGGGCCATCGCCTGCACGGCCTGGCCGACCAGGTAGCCGATGCCGATGCCCGGGCCGATCGCTGCGAGCCCATAGGCGAAGCCGGCGCTGCTGGCGCCCTCGGCGGCCTTGAGGTCGTCGGCGGTGATGCCTTCACCGGTCTGAGCGAGAATCTGCGTCGCAGTGCTCGAGAGGCTCATGTTGTCATTCTCCTGGGTTATTGGTGGTTGATGGTTGGGAGACTTGTCGGTTCAGTGCTCGGGATGTAGCGCACCGGCGATGAATACCGCTGCGAGAATCGTGAACACGAACGCCTGAATGAGTGACACACCGACCTCGAAGGCGGTGAACGCCACGAGTCCCGGGAACGTGAGACCGATGACGACGGCAGTCGCCTTCAGAGCCCACAGCCCGATGCACAGCACGCCGAAGGTCACGAGAAGGATGTGACCGGCGAGCATGTTGGCGAAGAGTCGGACAGCGTGGCTGAACGGGCGGATGATGAAGGTCGAGAGGAACTCGATCGGCGTTACGAGGATGTAGAGGGCCTTGGGTACGCCCGGCGGGAACAGCACCGACTTGAAGTAGCCGAGGCCGTTGTATTTGACACCGACGGCGATGAACATCACCCACGCGGTGAGGGCTATGACCAACGGTCCGGCCATGCGGGCGTTGGCCGGCATCTGGAAGAACGGAATGACCTCGGTGATGTTGCCGAAGAACACGAACAGGAAGAAGCTCAACAACAGGGGCAGGTATCGCATGCCCTCGGGACCGATCGCCGGCATGATGACCTGCTTCTCGATGAACTCGACCGTCGTCTCGGCCACTGTGCGGAACCCCCGCGGAACGAGGCCCTTCTGACGAGCGGCGATCAGGAAGACCGCCGTTGGGATCAGCACCGACAGGAGATGGATCAGGCCGATCTTGTTGAAGTAGCCCGGCCACTCGACCAGGTTCTCCATCGTCGGGAACTCGAGTCCGAAGATCATCGGAGTGTGTGCTCCTTGTTGCCTTGCGTGTGCGTAAGGGGTTCATCGGGCTTGAGGCCCGGGTATGCCAGCGAGCCGGAGATGTATCGCATCTCCCAGAAGAGCAGGCCGAGGTGGGTGACGATGATCGTGACGCCCAGCGGCACGAGCTCGACCCAGCTCTGGTCCTTGACGAGGTAGACAGCGGCGAAAATGAGGCCGAGGCGTATGAGATATCCGAACATCGCCGCGGCACCCATCATCGCGAAACTGACGCGGGCGCCGGCGCTCAACAAGAACGCGGCGAGTAGGAAGTTGACGAGCACGATGGCGCAGCCGTACGCGGCCGATGCAGCGCCGTCGAATCCCCAGATGGCCCCGGCAGCGAGCACGAGAACCGGAGCGACGATGACGCCGCGGCGCACGATGTCGCGCGCGATCTCCATTGCCGGGGCGGGCCCCTCGTAGCGCTGTACGAAGGGGTCGCTCATCCGGTCACCGCCGTTCGGTCGGCATCGGCGTTGTCACGTTCGCGCTCGGCGAGGCGACGCTCGTCGTGGAGCGCCATGTTGTACTTGTAGACGTAGTAGTGCTTGACCACGACGCCGATGAAGGCAAGCAGACCGCCGAGGATGGTGAACAGAGGTGTCGTGCCGGCGCGACCGTCGATCCACAGGCCGGCGAGCGCGAAGATGACCGGGGCCAGGGCGAGCTCGAACCCACCATGACCCCTCCAGAGACCCTCGTTCACCCCGCGTGCCTGCGAAGCGTCCATTGTCGCGCTCCTTTTCGTTCCCCACCCGCTTGTGAACCGATGCACAATCTAACGGGATCAGGCGTGCCTGCCAACCCGCTGAACGTCCGGCGCGGCCGGCTCGGCGCGGCCCCCGGGGCGCAGACCGTCGAGGGCGAGCCGGGTCCCCCGAGAGGAGCCGACGACCAGCGTGATCATGCCGACGACCGCAGCGGTTGGGACCGCCAGCGCGAGCAATCCGCCGTAGGTGGACGGGATCGGTGGGGTGACGTATCCGGTGAACACGGCGACGGCCGCGAACACGAGCATCGGACGGATCGCGACACCGAGGATCGACCGTGTTCGCACACCGAAGAAGTGGGCCGAGTAGATGGGCTGGATGAACACCTTCGAGACGATCGACGGGATCGTCGTACCGAATGCGACGCCGACCATGCCGTAGCGGTGACCGAGGATGAGCGAGAGCACGAGGTTGGCGACTCCCTCGGCGATGTTTTGCCAGGCGTAGTACTTGTGTTTGTTGATGGCTCTCAGGCCAACGGTCGGAACGACCATCATCATGTCGACGGCCATGCCGATGATGAGCACCCGGAACACGAGCGCGGCGTCGTCGATGTTGTTGGTGCTGAGGTTGTCGGGCAGCCACACGTGGAGCACGGGCTCGATGAGCCAGAACGCGCACGCCGCCAGAAACGCGATCAGCAGACAGACGATGTTGGTGTAGGTCAGCAGCGAGCGACGGAACCGGTATCGGTTGACCGCTATCGCCGCGAGCCTGGGCTGAGTCGAATCGGCTACCGCTAGTACGGCGTTGATGAAACCGCGTACCAACACGATGACGACGCCGTAGACGCCGGCTGCCTCGAGTGACACGACGCTTGTGAGAACCACGAGGTCGACCTGGAAACGCAGGATGTCGCCGACCTTCGACGCTGCTGCTGCCGCCCCGAAACGACCGAGCTTGCCGCCCGCGATCTTCGAGTAGCCGCGGAGCGGCTTGACCAACTCGCCGTGCAGCCGCCTCGTCAGCACAAGGTTGACACCGATGTGCGCGATGGCGAGCGCGACGAACAGCCACCCGAGGCCGATTAGACCGCCCCCGGAGCGCAGAATGACGACCGACACGACCATGCGGATGATCTCCGAGCAGAACCGCACCGCGCTGTTCAACACGATCTGTTCGTGCGCGACAAGCACAGAACCCAACACGGCGTTGACGGCGTTGAGGCCCGTCGCAATGGCCAGCAGCCGGATCAGCACTCCGAAGGTTTCAGCCTCGTCGCCGTCGAAGAGCCAGTCGGCGATGACCCCACCGGTCAGCGCGATCAGAACGACCAGGCCGAGGGCGAAGGCAGCCGCTATCGCCACCGCGCTCTGGAACGTCTCGCGGAACTCGTCGAGCCGCTTCTCGCCGCGGTACTTCGCGAGGTACCGGATGACCGCTGCGCCGAGAGCGAGATCGACGAGCCCGTAGTAGCCGACGATCTGCACGACGAGCCGCCAAAGGCCGTTCGCCTCGATGCCCAACTCGGCGACGAGCGTCGGCGTGACGACTATGCCGACGAGCATCGAGGCCGCGACGGCGGCCCACGCGGCCAGGGAGTTGTAGACGAGCTTCATACTTGGTCAGCCGTCGCCATGGATCAGTCGCGGACCAGGTCGATGAGCTTGACCAGCGGGTTGTTCTCCCCAGGCTCGCGCCTGGTCCCATCGTCGGATTCGGCTGCGACGCGGCGCCGCACCAACGGGTTCGGGTAGTCGTCGAGACTGGGCGGCGTGGCCAAGTCGTCGTACACGTCTTCGATGTGGTCCCCGGCGCGCTCGATGCCGTCGGCCAGAAGTTCCTCGCCGCGCGGTGGGGCCAGGGTTGGTCGATACGGCTGCCAGTCGAGGGTGCGGCGGCGACGGAGCACGTGGAGGTCGCGTCGCTGTTCGTCGAACGGCCCCTCGCGATTGATCCTGTAGGCAGCGCCCGCGAGCCCGATGGCGGTGAAGGTCAGCGCCGTGAACTGGCTGTAGTAGAACGCGTCGAACAGGTAGGACGTGGCCATCGCGGCGATGATGATGCCGAACAGAAGCGCGCCGAGGTGGCGCCACTCCTCGTCGTAGCCCCACCTGTAGACGCGGCGTGCCAGCGACAGCGCTCCGAAGTAGAGAAGTGCCAGAGCAATGACTCCGATGATGCCCTGGGTCAACAGCGTGCCGAGCCAGTCGTTGTCGAGCAGGTTGCCGGCCGTCTCGGCGACGTTCTCCTCCGTGACGCCGCGGGTACCCGGGCCGACGCCCAGCCAGGGTCGGTCAGCGATCTGTTCGAACACGACCGGGTAGTCGACCTCGCGCGCCTCGGCGCTCTCGTCGCTGCCGATGTTGAGGAACAGATCGACCAAGCCGCTGATGAGACCGGGTATGAGCATCGTCATCGCCGCGATGGCGGCCGCTGCGACGACGCCGGCGCGAATACGCCAGTTGGCACGCCAGGCCGCGACGAGCGGAAGCATCACGCAAGCGACCGCGACCATCTGCGTGCGCGAGTTCGCGAAGACGCCGACTACGCCGTACAGACCTGCGAGAGTCCACATGAGATGGCGTTCGAAGCTGAGCTTCGCATGGAGTGCGAGGTGCACCGCGATGCCCATGAGCATCGCCATCACGACGCCAAACTCGATCGCGTGCAACGACGTACCCCACGACCGCACGTAGTTGCCTCGCGACCGCTGCCACGGGATCGGGCCTTGCTCGAGGCCGGGCACGTTGATCTTGATCGAAAGGTCGAGCTCGAGCGCGAACTGGAGGGCACCAACGATGGCCGGGAAGACAGCGAACAGCACTATCCGCCGAAGCAGCGTGGTGACGCGGCGCCGATCGCGAACTCCGTCGGCCGCGACCAACAGCACTCCGACCATCGAAAGCATCGTGAGGATGCGCCGCTCCATGCCCGACATCTCGTCGAAGGTCAACCCCCGGCCGTAGGCGGCCACGACGGCCGAGAGGAAGGCGATGAGGTAGATCCACACGAAGAAGTGCAGCGGCTGTCTGTTGCGCGGCGTGAGGGTTGGCGCGATGCGAGATATGACCCACCATCCGAACAGCGCTACGCCGAAGAGGATGCTCGGTCGGCCCGCTTCGCCGAGCGCACTTATGCGGAGCCATCCGGGCAGGAAGAACGCCAACCCGAAGTAGACGGTGAGCATGTCGACAGCGTCGAGCCGCCCGACCCGGCCGAGCCGGCTTGGTGGGTCGTCCGGTGGCGGTTGGTCCGCAGCCGGCTCAGGTTGCGCCGTGGGGCGCTCGTCGAGCGCCATCGGTCAGCGCCGTCCCCACTCCTCTAGATCGGGTCCGGCGCTCACCGGCGTGACCTCGCGCACGCGCATCGCCGAGTCGATCAGCTCCTGGGCGTCGTCCCAGTCCTCGGTCTCGTCGTCGCCCTCGTCGCGTCGGCGCGTACGACCCTGACGGCCGCGTTCACGCAGCGCGAAGTATGCGTCGGCCAGCACAGCCGCGCCGATCGTGACCATGAGGGCGATCACCAACAGGATCACCAACATGCGGCTCCGGGGGGTGACGTCTTCGCCCGCTACTTCGTCGACGTAGAGCTCGGTCGGGCGGAGCTGGAGGTTCTCGTCGTCCTCGCCAGCGATGACCTGCGTGTCGATGACGTCGGCCTTGATCAGCTCGACGACGTATCCAGCTGTAGCGACAGCGGTATCAGGATCGGTCGCGACGACGTCGATCTCGAGGATTGGGTTGAACCGGTCGAGCGTGACCGTGTAGTTCTCGGAGAATCCGTTCTCGACGGCGCTTCGCTTCTCGTCGGAGGACGTGACCGACTTCTCGGTGAACGCGAGCGCTGTGCGACCCTGGTTCGCAACGACGAGGGGATTGTCCTCCTCGACGATCTCACCGGTGTTCGGGTCGACGCTGAAGCCGGCACCGATCAGACCGACGGCGGCGTCGGCGGTGTACTCGGGCGGGGTCGATTGGGCGGCCATGAACGCTCCGCCGAAGGCGAGGATTGCGACCGGAACGGTGATCTTCCACCGCCGGATCGTGATCATGAGCAGTTCCCAGAGATCCATGAGGGCGCACGTCTTTCGTTGAGGTCACTGCGGGCGGTGGACCCAACAGTCTACCGGTCCACCACAGACCGGATCGACCACCCATGTTCGCACTCCGAGGCCCTGAGAAACAATGGGCCCTCTGCCCTACCCGACTTCAGTCGGTAAGTTCTCCTACGCCCAGCGCCAGCGTGTCGCGCAACGAGCGAAGTCCTCGGCCCGTTCGATCATGCCGAACGCGCGCTCGGGTACAACCTCATAACCGGGATTCGATCGCATGAACTCCTCGATCGCGGCCGGCTCCTCCCCCATCTCCTCGCCGTACTTCGATATGTACGTGCCGACAGCACTGTCGAGAGCGTCATCGGTGGCGGGGCGTGCCACACCCTCGAGGGACACGACCTCGACCGTGTCGGTCGGGGCGACCACGATGCTCGGGTTCTCGGCGAGGTTGCGAGCCTTGCGCGCGGAGGGGGCGCAGCTGAACCAGAATCGCTCCATGTCGGCAAGCCACACACCCCACACCGGCATCGAGTGGACCCGACCGCCCCTGGACACAGTCGATATCCAGAAGTTCCGGCTGTTCTCGAGCCGTTCCTCGGCCCATTGCCAATCGAGGAGACCCTCGGGCTCGTCGGGCACGCCGTAGTCGGCCATGTCGGGTCGTTCGGCAATCGGTGGCATGCGCGGAGACTACCGTCCGGGCGCGAGCTCGGTCAGTCGAACGTCTTGGCCAGCGCCGCGGTCTCTTCACGGCGCGGCGCTGTCAGGTCATCGAAGGGGACGCCGAGGTCTCGCGCGATCGCATCGAGGCGATGTACGTGGTCGTGTCTGCGAAGACACTGGGCGACGTTGCGCCGGTGAGCCTTGGTGAGCCGGGACTCGTCCCCGAGCAACTCCTCGACCCGGTCGGCGACGTCGGGCGCATCGAAGGGCATGTCGATGAACGAATCCGTCCAGTCGAAATGCTCTTCGAACTCGTCGGCATCGGGAGAAGCACCGACGAGCAATGCGCCTCCGGCGGCAGCCTCGAAGAAGCGCGCCGGCAGTGCGTGTTGATTGTTCGTGCGCTCGGGGTCGGCGCCGACGCCGCGATTGGCGATCGCAATCCGGCTGTTCGCCATCAGGGCTCCGAGCAGGTACCGGTGCTCGGCAGGATCCTTCACCCCGGCGGGCCGAAACGAGTCGAAGTAGTAGAACCGATCATTCGCCCGTGACCACCCGACCAGTGCTTCGTGGGTGGCGAGCGAACGGCGACCGATGTTGATCACGTCGATTCCGCGCGCCGTCTCGTGATCGGCAGGAGCGAACTCGAGCGCATCGACGCTGTAGGGAAGATAGGAGATCGCAAGGCCGGTCCTTTCCGCCCAAGCCTCCGCAGAGGCACCGATGCCCATGTAGACGGCGTCGAACTGCTCGAACCACCTGCGGTATCCCGACAGTCTCTGGATGTCGGCGACCCATGCTTCTTCGATGTAGCAGGCTGCTACTCCAACCCTCGATCGCCACCTCGGAATCGACTCGAGGAAGGCGAGATCCCACGGAAACTGAACGTGCACGTAGGCGAAGTCGGCGGCGTCGAGATCGACGTCGATCGAAACGCCCGGGGGCGCCAAACGACCACCGAAAGCACGTCTCGAGCGTCGAATCGCTCGCTCGTAGAACTTGGCCGTGCGCGGTCGGCCACGAAAGCGCGGCAGCACAAGGTCGGCTCCGAGCACATCGACGAAGACGTCCTCGAGCTCATAGGCGTAGCAGCGCGAGAGATCGTTACGTAGCTCGCGAAGACTGATCACAACGCTCATTGGACCCCTCAAGCGTCACTCACCACCCGAAGTATCTCGCCGCCGAACTGCACGAGCAGGATCTCGCCATCAGCATCTTGGCCGATCGACACCGACGCTGAAACGCCGAGGTCGAGGGTTTGGCTGTAGCCGAGAACCTCGGCGCTGTCGCGGTCGTAACTCAACAGCCCGAACCACCCAGCGGTGAAGTCAGCGAAGAGGTAAACACCTTCGAGCTCCGGAATGGCCGAGCCTCGGTACACCACTCCCCCGGTGACCGAGTTGCGCGAACCCTCTGGGGCATCGAAGTCCTGCGCATATGCATAGAGCGGAGGCACGTGATCGGCAGGGATATCGGCCTCCGTGTAGCCGGACGGGTCGAAGTCGGTGCCTGGGTATACCTCTTCGCCCTCCATGATGCTCCACCCGTGGTTCGGGCCGCTCACATCGCCGTATGCGAGATAGTTGATCTCCTCGAACTCGGTCTGTCCCACGTCGCCGATCCAGATGTCGCCCGTAGCCGAGTCGACGGTGATTCGGTATGGGTTGCGCGCGCCGTAGACGAAGATCTCCGGCCAGATGTCGGCCTCGTCTACGAACGGGTTGTCCGGCGGAATGAGATATGGCTCGTCTCCGTCGGGCGTCGGCAGGATGCGCAGGACGGTCGAGAGTCGGTTCGACCGGTCCTGCCCTGTTCCGTGCGGGTCTCGAAGTCGACCGCCGTCGCCGACACCGATGTAGAGGTAGCCGTCATCCCCGAACCGCATGCCGCCGCCGTTGTGACGCTCGTAGGGCTGGGGAATCTCGATCACCTCGATGCGCGTGTCGGCATCGGCAACCTCACCGTCGAACTCGAACGACGTGACGCCGCTGAAGTCGTCGTCGCCGCGGGAAGTCGACCAGCTCAGATAGATCCGTTCGTCGTCGGGCGACAAGGAGATGGCGTGCAGTCCGTGCTCGTCGAGGGCCAAGATGTCGTCGGACATGTCGACCACCGGCCGATCGTCCACCGTGCCGTCCTGGAGAACGCGACGAACCAGCCCGCCACGCTCGGCGACCAGCAGTTCGCCGTCGATCGAGGAGACGATCACATCGAGCGGTTGATCGAACCCCTCGGCGACCACTTCGGTTGCGAGCCGGATCGACTCGAGGTCCTCGGTCGACTGAGCAACGGGAGCATCGACCGGATCGTGAGCGACCGGGTCCGGAACCTGATCGGCGACTGCCGTGGGCACTCGCTCACCCTCGGAGAACCTCCCCAGGTCGAGCTCGTCTACGAGCACCCCGAGCCCCACCCACACGACGCCGGCGGTGAACACGACAAGTGCAGCACCGACGAACCATTTCCACTGACGGGCGATCTCCGAGACGACGACCCCGACGCCTGCGGCGCCGAACAACGCCGTCGTATAGGTCTTGCGCTGATCAGACTTCCACTCGATCGAGCCGACGTAGAGAAGACCCGCCACGACGACCGCTATCGCGACCACGATCGCCAGGAGGAGAAGGCGGCGATCGAGGCTCTTCAAGTGGCCGATGATCGCGCGTGGCAGTTTGGTGATCGCCGTCATGGGATTCTGTCCGCCTCGTCGACAGCACCGTTGTCGCGCATGTCCTCTGCCCGTGCTTCCTCGAGCGCGACCGTAGCGCCCGGCTGTTCCCTATCGGCGTCTGCTCGACGAATTCGAACAAGTCCGGGCAATCGGCTGTGGAACACCGAGTAGAGCAGAAGCGCTAGGGCCGCGATGCCCAGCGGAACGAAGGCGTCGCCGCTGCCGGTGTAGGTCGGATAAAGAACGAATCCCGACAAGAGCAGAGTCCAAGCCCACATGATCACGACGGCCCGTCGGTGCCCATGACCGAGATGCATCAATCGATGATGAAGGTGCTCCCGGTCGGCTTCCGCGAAGCTCCTTCGCCGCAGTGTGCGGCGGAAGAATGCGAGGACGGTGTCGAGGAGCGGGACCGCGAGAATCAACAACGGAATGGTGACCGGGGCGAAGAAGAAGAATGCCTGACCGCTGAACGGTGCGGCCGAGCGGCCCCCGACCATGATCGTCGCCGCCGCCATCAACAGACCGAGCTGCAGGGCACCGCTGTCGCCCATGAAGATGCGCGCAGGGTGGAAGTTGTGCGGCAGGAACCCCAGACAGATACCGAGGGCGATCACGGCTGTCACGCCTGCGGGATTATCCGCAAGGAGAACACCGGCGTCGGTGAGCTGGAGCGTGTAGAGAAAGAGCGTGGCCGCCGCGATTCCGACCGTTCCGGCCGCAAGGCCGTCGAGACCATCGATGAGGTTCACCGCGTTCGTGATAGCCACGACCCAGACCACGGTGAGCAGCGAAGACCAGTCGGGCGACAGCAGCAACAGATCGAAGAACGGCACGCGAAAGACGAGGATGCTGACGCCGGCGAACGACAGCACCGACCCGGCGAGCACGACGCCAGCGAGCTTCGCGGGCGCCGACACCGGCCTTAGATCGTCGAGCAGACCGACGGCGAAGATCGTCGTCGTCGCGACCAGAATCCCGATGATCTCAGTCGGGGTGGCAAAGAGCTCTTCGAACCCCGGCAACGACCAGGCGACGGCGACCCCGACCAAGAGGCCGAGCCACATAGCGATGCCCCCGAGCGCGGGCGTCGGCTCAGGATGCAGGCGGTGTCCATCCGGCTCGACGACCAAACCCCTACGAATCGAAACCCGCCGGACGACGGGCGTGGTTACCAGCGTCGTCGTCGCCGCAGCGGCGGTCACCACTGCGTAGTCGACGAGACCTGGCATCTTGCGATCAGTCCGGGTAGGGCGTGAAGGCCGAGCAGAGCTCGTTCACCTCGGCGCGCACCGACGCCACCGCCTTGGGATCGGCACGGTTCTCGAGGGTCCTGGTGATGAGCTCGGCGATCGTCTCCATCTGCTCCACACCCATCCCTTGGGTCGTGACCGACGGTGTGCCGATCCTGACGCCGCTCGTTACAAACGGCGAGCGTGGATCGTCGGGCACCGTGTTCTTGTTCAGGGTTATGCCCGCCTCGTCGAGCACCGCCTGCGCTTCCTTGCCGCTCAGCTCCTCATCGAAAGAGCGCAGGTCGACCAACATGAGATGGTTGTCGGTACCGCCCGACACGACCCGGAAGCCCCTGGTTCCGAGACCGCCGGCGAGAGCTCGGGCATTGTCGACGATGCGAGATGCGTACTCGCGGAACTCGGGCGTCGCAGCCTCAGCGAAGGCGACAGCTTTCGCGGCGATGACGTGTTCGAGCGGACCGCCCTGAAGACCGGGGAACATCGCCTTGTCGATCGCCTGGGCGAACTCCTCTCGACAAACGATGCAACCGCCACGCGGGCCGCGCAGCGTCTTGTGCGTGGTGAAGGTGGCGACGTCGGAATAGGGCACGGGATTCGGGTGCGCACCGCCGGCGATGAGGCCCGCGATGTGAGCGGCGTCGAACATCACCAGCGCGCCGACCTCGTCGGCGATCGAGCGGATGGGTTCGGGTTCGATGACCCGGGAGTAGGCGGTCGCGCCTGCGATGATCATCTTCGGGCGATGCTCGAGCGCCAGGTCGCGCATTTGGTCGTAGTCGATGCGTTCGTCGGAAGCGGTGACGCCATAGGGCACGAAGTTGTAGAGCTTGCCGCTCGCGTTGACCGGTGATCCGTGGGTGAGGTGCCCGCCGTGGTCGAGGCTCATGCCGAGCACCGTGTCGCCGGGCTCGAGCAGCGCCAGATAGACGCCGAGGTTCGCGTTGGCCCCCGAGTGTGGCTGAACGTTCGCGTGATCGGCGCCGAACAGCTCGGCGGCGCGGGTGCGGGCGACCTCCTCGACGTCGTCGATGACCATGTTGCCGCCGTAGTAACGCTTACCGGGATAGCCCTCGCTGTACTTGTTGGTGAGGACCGAACCGGTCGCCTCGATCACCGCCGGCGAGGTGAAGTTCTCACTGGCGATGAGCTGAATCGTCGTGTTCTGCCGCTCGAGCTCTCGCTCGATCATGCCGAAGACGGCGTCCCGTTCGGTGTTCGGCCACGGCATCTTGCGCCCCCAGCGGTCAACGGTTGTGCGCCGCAATCGTAACCAGCGAGCGCGCAGTCGCGGGCGCTACTCCGGCTCCGGGTTGCGGACCTGTGTCCGCGTGCCGCGCGGCGGGGTCCGAACCGAACAACTCACGCGCATACCACTTCGAATACCTATCCGGTATGCTGCGGTATATGGCGACCGAGCAGATCGCAGTCCGTCTCCCGTCCGAGCAGCTCGAAGTCCTCGATGACCTCATAGAACGCGGTGTGTACGCGACCCGTGCCGCCGCCGTGCGCGCTGGTATCGATGCGCTCGCGGAGCTCGATCGACGACGCCGCGACGACCGCTCCATCGTCGACGGCTACCGGCGTAGGCCGCCGACAGAAGCCGAGAACGCCGCGGCGATCTCTTCACTTCGAGACGCCATCGCCGCGGAGCCGTGGTGAACGAACCGCGGCGAGGCGAAGTCTGGTGGGGCGAGATCGAAGGTGTCGGCCGTCGCCCATTTCTCGTGATGACCAGGACCGCGGCGATCCCTGTTCTGCACAGCGTCCTGGCAGCGCCGGTGACGCGAACCATCCGCGACATTCCGACCGAGGTCCGGCTCGGCCCAGGCGACGGCATGCCGAGCGAGTGCGTGGCGAGCTTCGACAACCTCCGCGTCGTCGCCAAGGCCTACCTTCTCGAACGCCAGTGCGCTCTCGACCCGGTGCGCCTCACCGAAGCCTGCGAGGCCCTCCGCTCCGCGGTCGATTGTTGACGCGGCCCCGGATGCCGACGAGCAAGGCGAAACCCCGCCAACGCCACTGGCAGTCGACCTGGCCCAACCCGGCCTCGCGCATCCAGTCAAGCTGCGGTTCGACGGGAGCCAGTACATCTTCGGGATCGTCCTCGCTTCGCCCAATGCGGCGATAGAACTCGGCGTGACGTTCTGGCGTCGCGCTCTGCACCACCTCGAGATTCGCAAACGTCCCGCCGGGCACCAGCACCTCTTTGACCTCAGCGAACAACCCCCGTTTGCGGTCGTTCGACACGTGGTGGATGGCGAAGCCCGAAACCACGGCGTCGAACCTGCCGAGCGTCGCGATCGAATCGTTGAGGTCGTGTTCGAGTATCGACACCCGCCCATCAGTCCCGAATACAGACCGGGCAGCGCCGAGCATCGGGGGCGACTTGTCGACCGCGACGATGCGCTCGAGCTCGGGATGTTCGTCTCGGACGAGCGCAGCGAGTCGCCCGTCTCCGCAGCCGAGGTCGAGAATCGACCGGACCCGCTGCGGCAATGCCTCGAGCAACTCGAACTCGCCCACCCGTCGTGGCCCGAGCGTTCCGACGCGGTCGAGATAGTCCTGCGCTTTGCGCTCGTCGTCCCAGCCCCCGGCCATGGATCGAGTCTCGCAGCCGAACTAGCGCCAGCAGTTACCGGGGTCGCCGGCAGTCCATCCGGCTCGTCCGTAGCGGGACTTCTGGCACTGCTTGTTCGACTCCAAGAAAACCGTGGAATAACAGTCGAAACAGGTTGTGAATCGAACACACGTACGATAGTGTCGTGGGTGTGTCGGAAGCCAGTGAGGTGCTCGAACACGCAGAAGCCTTCCTCGCCGCGTTAGGTGCTGTTGAAGACCCCACTATCGACGACCTGGCGGAGCTGTCTGTGGGCCTTGTTGGTGTCGCTGATCGTTTGAATGCGTTGCATGCGACGGTGTGTCGGCGTGCTGAGGTTGCAGGTGTCGCTGAACTCGACGGATCGACATCGCTGACCGCATATGTGGCTCACAAAGCCGGCACTTCGAAGCCACGCGTATCGAAGGTCATCTCAACAGGCAAGTTCCTCGCCGATCACCCCGTCATCTCCGACGCCGCAATCTCAGGCGAAACCTCCGCTGCGCATGTTGATCTGTTGGCGCGTGCGGCGCGTACCGAGTCGAACAAGGAATCGATGGCCGAACTCGACACTCAACGCAAACTGTTGGGGTATACGGATAGGCATGGGTTTGATGATTGGCGCAAAATCGTCGCTCACCGATGGAAATACCGAAACGTGGATAGACCCGAGCGCAATAGCGACACCGACGCCGCCTGAACAGCGCGCGCCGGCACACAGGGCACGGCATATTGATGCGCGTATGGATGTCAAGGGCGTCTATGGGCGGTTGGGCGCGGCGGGGCGGACAAGACAGAGATGAGCCACGTGGTGTTGGGCAGGCGCGTTTTCGGTCACGCCGGCGGCGCTTTTCGCCGAAGGAGGGGGTGTGGTGCGGGTCGAGGGTCGGCAGGTCATTTCGTGCACAACCTCTGAGGGGTGTGAGCCGGTTCGGGCGGGCCAGACGCCTCGACCCGTCGCCGGTCAGCTCCCCGGTCGCGGGAGGTGTTTGTAGACCTCGCGGGCGATGTAGCGGCGCAGCATGCGACAGATCTCGCCTGTGGTCTTGCCTTCAGCTTGTCGCCGCTCGACGTAGGCGCGGGTGCGGGCGTCGTAGCGCATCCGTGACAGCATGATGGTGTAGAGCGCCGAGTTGGCTTGTCGGTTGCCGCCTCGGTGGAGCCGGTGCCGCTGCGTCTTGCCTGACGAGGCCTGGATCGGGGCGACCCCGCAGAGGTGGGCCCAGGCGGCTTCGGAGTGGAGCCGTTCGGGGTTGTCGCCGGCCGCGACGAGGAGCTTGGCGGCGGTGTCGAAGCCGACGCCGTTGACCTCGAGCAGGCTCGGCGCCGTGGCACGAATCAAGGGCCGCAGGAGCCGGGCGTGGCGCTTGTTCTCCTCGCGCAGGTTCTGGGCCCGGCGGCCGAGCTCACGCAGGGTCAACAGGGTGGTGCAACGCACGACGTCGCCGTCGTTACGAGGCCGCAGGGCGGCGGTCTGGCTGATCAGGGCGTTCGGTGTAGTGCCGGTGAACCGGGCCCGGATCTCGTCGGGAGCGCAGAAGCAGATGTGGCGCATCTGGTTGAGGATCTGGATCCGTTCGTCAACCGCTGATCGGCGAGCGATCATCAGCACCCGGATCGCTTCGACGTTGCCGTCTCGATGCTTTGGCAAGCCAGCGGCCGTGCCCGATAGAGCAGCCCTCGCCGCTGCGACTGCGTCGACATGGTCGGACTTGCCCTGGCGGCTGCGCATCTGGCGGTTCGGGCGATCGACCTCGACCACCTCGATCCCGCCCGAGCGGAGATGACGGGCCAGCCCCGCCCCGTAGGAGCCGGTCCCTTCAACCCCGACCTTGGCGATGGGACCGAAGCCGACAAGCCAGCGCTGCAGCTGCTCATAGTGAGCGGCGCCGACACCAAAGGTTTCGATGCCGAGCGTGCCGCCGTTGACGTCGACCGCCGCTGCGACGTGGAAGTCGAGGTGGGTATCGACACCCCCGATGATCAGGTTCGTTGGGTTCTCTACGATGGTCATGGCCATCCCTTTCGCTGAAGTGTTGTGGATGGCACAACACCTGCCGGGACGGTGGACCAGGGCTGCGTCGCCTGCTGGTATCAGACGACCGAGGGCCCCCACCCGACCGGTGGGTGTGCCGCCCCAAGACTCGCCGGCGCGTCATTCAAAAGACAGCACCCGAAACGAGCACGTCAGCCGGTTCAAGAGCCAAACGAGACCCTGGGGCCACCAGCCCTCAGGCCAGCTACCCCCATCCTCTCTGCCGGATCTGTGCGGCTCGATTCGCGGGACTAATGCCTCTGCGTGTCTAGGGTGGTCGCGTGGCTAGTCGGGTCAACCATCGGGGCTGGATCGTGCTCGAGAGCATCGCTTCAGATGACGCAGGGCTGTGCGTCGACTTCTTCGAAGACCCTTCGGGCGGGTTCGGCTTTGAGCATCTGCGCGCTGACCCCGAGGATGGGGGCCGCTGGACTGCAGTTGGTGGCCGCTCTGGAGTTCGGTACGAGACGGCACTCGCCGCAGCGGCTGCGGCTCCTCACGCAGTCTCCTGGCTCCAGAGTCATGTGGCTGCAAGGCGGTCCTGGGAACAGTGGATGGCAGCGATTGCGTCCGGCCAGTCAGGGGCCAGCGCCCAGTAGATGGAGATCGAGTCCTCACTGTCCCCGTACCCGGGCCGAGGGTTGGTGTACCACGTGGCCCAGGACGGCTCGACCGGTTGGATCTACTTCATCACCGGCCGGAGTCCCTCATCTCAGACACGCGAGATTCACAACGACGGCGACTCCCTGATCGTCAGGCCAACTGACCATGCGATGCCAGCCGACGCGCTGCGCCACTACCGGTGCGTCAAACGAGCTGGTGGTGATCTGATCGTCGGGAACGGTGACCACGTGGACGTCCTCGCCGACGCGCTCCTGAACGGGTCGACAGTCGATCAGGCTGCGCAGCTGCTCGAACCGGAACCAGACGCACCGCTGTTGACGCCAAGGATCGCCTTGGTCCTCGGTGAGCCCGCTCAGCTTGTGGCGATCCGTTGGTCATACGCAGGGACTGACCGTGTGGTGCTCGACGCCGAAGCCCGGCCATCGACCGTCACAGTCCTCAGCACGTATTCGGGGCCGCGAGATCAGCCAGCCGGGACGGCTCCGATCAGCAGAGCTACCGATGGTCGATCTCTCGAAGAGGTGTCCCAAGGCATCTGGGACGCTCTCGATCCGCGGCTCCGGGTTGCGCTCGTCGCGGGGCGAAACAAGGACCCGAGCCCCGTTGTGGTGTTGTCAGAGCAATCCGCTTAAGCGGCGAGTTCGGGAGGATCGAGCGCTCGACAGTGTCGGGCCGAACCGCCCCGTACGAAGCTCCGACCGGCAGCCCGAGAACGGCACATCCCGGGTGTCGTACCATTGTCCTCTCATGGCGACCTATCTCGTGACCGGGGCGTGCGGGTTCATTGGGTCGAACTTCGTGCACTACATGGTCGAGGTCGAGCCCGATGCGACAGTCGTGGCGCTCGACAATCTCGGGTTCGCGGCGAACGAGCCGAATCTTGCACAGGTCCGCGATCGAATCGATCTGGTTGTCGCGGATATCTCCGACTCTGACCAGATGCTCTCGGTCTACGAGACGTGCCGCCCCGACTACGTGGTCAACTTTGCAGCGGAGAGCCACAATGACCGCGCGATCGACGCGCCCGGCGACTTCATGAGGACCAACGCGCTCGGGGCCCAAGTGGTGCTTGAGTGCAGTCGGCTTCGCCCTGTGCAGCGACACGTGCATATCTCCACGATCGAGGTGTATGGGGAGTTGCCCGAAGACGCCGAGTTCTTCACCGAGGCAAGTCCGCTTAACGCCAAGACGCCTTACAGCGCGGCCAAGGCGGCTGGCGACCAGATCGTTCGCGCCTACATGCAGACGTACCCGGACATGGACATCGCCATGACCCACTGTGCCAACAACTACGGGCCGTACCAGCTACCCGAGAAGCTCATCCCACTGATGATCACCAACGTGCTCAGAGGACGGAAGGTCCCGGTCTACGGCGACGGTCTTCAACGCCGGGACTGGCTCCACGTAGTCGATCATTGCCGAGCCATACGTTCGGTCCTGCACGCGGATCTCGATCCCGTTCCCGTAGAGGCAGCGACGGATCCATCACGTCTGCCGATCTTCGACATCAGCGCGCGCCACGAGGCGACCAATCTTGAGATCGTCAACCGGGTTCTCCAGGTGCTCGATCGCGACCCCGCGGAGTGGATCGAACACGTGACTGACCGACCGAACCACGACCGGCGCTATCTCATCAACCCCGAGAAGATCGAGCGCGCGCTTGAGTGGGCACCAACCTACGAGTTCGAGTCTGCGCTCGAAGACACCGTCCGCTGGTACGTCGACCACGAAGATTGGTGGGCAGGCGTTCTAGAGCGCAAAGGTGAACTACAGACTGACTGGGCTTAGACACTCTCAGTTCCAACTTCGCCGACAAGGAGAACGCCACGGCCCAAAGCCCACTCGATATCGGCACATATGTGGGCGGGGACGTGCTGCAGAACGCGCGTCGACCTCAGATGCACTGGGCCGGCCGCCCCGGTCCGCTCGGTCATTGCCGGCTACGGGCGCATCGTCGCCCGGCCGGTACGTGGCAGAGTTGAAGCGTGGAGACCCGACTCGAGCATGCGCGCGCCAACGTAAGCGCCCTCGGGCGAGGGATCGACTGGTACACCGAGGTGCTCGGGTTCGTGCTCGACGCGACCTGGCCGCCGGAGGAACCCAACTACGCCCACTTCCGAGCCGCGTCCGGCGCAGTCTTCGCCATCCAGGAAGCCGAAGGGCGAGGCGGACGGTTCAACTTCACCGTCGACGATCCCGACGAGATCTGGGAACGCCTGAAGGACCGTGTCGAGATCATCGAGCCGCTGTTCGACACCGCCTATGGAACGCGCAAGTTCACGATCGCTGATCCCGACGGGAACGAGCTCGACTTCGTCGATCACGTCGCTTGATGAACACCCACCCAGTACGGCAAGCAGGCGGAGCGTTTGCGGCGCTCGGCCCGCTCCACTACGCGGAGGGTCAGATGATTTCGATGGCGACGCTCGCGGCGTCTGCGGGCGGCGCGAGGCCAGCGCGATGCGTGCCAGTCCCGCGCGTGCGAGGATTGGAGCGTGCTGCGGACTCGTTTAACCGAGATGTTCGCCATCGAACATCCCGTCATGTCAGCACCGATGGCGTTGCACAGCGGGGGCACGCTTGCCGGTGCGGTCACCGCCGGCGGCGGGATGGGCTCGTTCGGTGGTGTGCATCCAGTGGATTGACCCGACTGGCTACGAGGCCAGTTCGAATCGGCGAGACGGATCACCGATGGGCCGATCGGAGTGGGCTTCATCACCGCCTTCATGGCGTTCGCCGAGCCGATATTCGACGCAGCGCTGAGCGAGAGTCCCGACGTCGTCGCCTTCTCGTTCGGTGACCCAGCGCCCTGGATCGCACGGGCCCGCGACGCCGGCGCGACGACGATGTGTCAGGTCCAGTCGCTCGACGACGCGGATCGAGGCGTCGAAGCCGGGACCGATGTCCTCGTCGCGCAGGGCACCGAAGCCGGGGGCCACACCGGAACGATGGGTCTCCTTCCGCTGTTGACCGGAGTACTCGAACGTCACCCGGACCGTCCTGTACTCGCCGCCGGCGGGATCAGCGACGGCGCGAGCCTCGCAGCCGTACTGATCGCCGGAGCGGACGGCGCCTGGCTCGGCACATCGTTTCTCGCGACGCCCGAAGCCATCGAGGTACAGGAAGCCCACAAGCAGCTGATCCTCGAAAGCGACGGCAGCGACACCGTGTTCACCCGCGCATACGACATCGTCTCGGGTCTGCCCTGGCCACCCGAAATCGGCGAACGGGTTCGCCGGAACCGGTTCACCGACGACTGGACCGAACGCGAGTCCGAGCTGCGGGCGCGCAAGGACGAGTTCGCAACCGACGCCGGAGCGAATCCGTTCGACCAGCCGCCTGACCCCGACGTCGATTCGGTGCTCTACGGTCAAGGTGCGGGGCACGTGAAGCAGGTCAGACCTGCCGCAGACGTCCTCCGCACGATCTGCACAGACGCCGAGGCCGCCATTCGCACTCGCGTCGACGAACTCGTCCGTCGGCCGAGTTAGGTGACCTGATCAGCAAGACGCTGCGAACATGGTGCACCGAGAAGGAGGACGAACGATGAGCATGGCAAAGTGGGGGTTCGTGTACACGGTCGGGGGTCCCGACTTACGACGGGACGAACTCGGCTCGGAGGACTGTCGACTAGTTGCGCTTGGGATTCCGGATGTGTCAGGTGCTGTTGATGCCGCTGTCGAACTCGTGGCGGAGGGCTGCGAGCTGGTTGAGTTCTGCGGTGCATTCGGCGCGGTTGCGATGGCGGACGTTGTTCTGCGCGCGCGAGAACTCGGCGTTCCAGTGGGCCAAGTTACGTATGGAACTGACGCGGCGAGTGGGCTCAACAGTCTCTTCGGCTAGCAGGGCCTAGGAAGACCTTGGGCCCGAACCACGACCTCGAGGCACGCGACTGGACGCTGCCGTCGCTCCAACGCACCCCGACGATCCTCGTGATTCTCGCAGCGGTCGTCGCCGGCTTCGTGGTGCAGACCGCCCTGGGCGTCGACGATGCGGTGGATCGGTTCGGTGTAACGCGCCCCGACGTCGAAAACGGCGAGTGGTGGAGGCTGTTCTCGGCGACCTACCTGAACCTGCACGGACTGTGGCATGTCACGGCAAACCTCGCGTTCGTCGCTGCGTTCGGACCGTTCGTCGAGAGTGCGCTCGGATCGTGGCGCACAGCGGTGGTCTGGGTCCTCGGAGCGGTGTGCGGCTGGCTGGCGATGATGGCCTTCGGCACCGACGAATCGACCGGTGCCGGCTCGTCCCCGGGCGCTACGGCCCTCATGGGCGCGGGGCTAGTAACCGCTTTGGCGACACGCGACCAACGACCCAGCCGCATCTACGCATTCGCGGCCGGCATCACGCTGGGCGTCATCGTCGCTGTCGACCTCGGCGGTGCAGCCCTACACCTCGGCGGATTCCTCACCGGAGCCGCCGTTGCGGCCCTGTCATGTGTTGTCAAGCGATAGCACGAGGCGTCCAGATCGTCGGCGTACGGGCATCGCGAAGTCGAAGCGATCGACCTCGAGACACATCGGGACGTCCTGTGGGTCGATGCCCGAGTACCCCAGCTCGACGCCGAGGGCCAGCTTTGTCGCGTTCGAAGAGAGCGCCGCCCGGTCGCGGTACGGACCTGGCTCGGGGGTGTTGCCACCGATCGCGACTGCGATGAACTCCGCACACGCCAGATCCTCCTCGGCATCCAGGCCGCCCGACACGACGAACGTCACCAAGTCCGGGCCCTCAGCGTGAAGCATCGACGCGGTCGCCGAGGCGCAAACGAACCCTGTGCAGAACAAACGATCTGCCCCCGCCGCGGCGACCGCAGCGCGTGTACCGGCGCCCGTTCGTTGCACGATCGGCCGTCCCGCTACATCGAGGTCGAGCAGCTGGCGCGGCGAGTTGTGGAGGTCGAAGAGATCATCGTGCTCGCCGTCCTTGAACAGAAGGGAGCCATCCCGCTCACTCGCGAGATGCACCGCCTCCTCGACATCGTCGACGAGAACGATCTCGGCCGCGCCTCGATGAAGTGCCCAAGCAGCAACGGTGTAAGCGCGCATGACATCGACAACAACCGCAACGCCACCACCGATGCTGCGCGCGCCTTCGATGTCGACGAACCGCGCCCGCACGGTGAGAAGGATACGTCGGTCGAGGACAGGGGGTCTGTCCCCCTGTCCTACTCAGGTTGCGGCGGTACCCTCCGATGGATCGCTGATGGCGTGGTTCCCGCCGTCGAAGACACGCTCAGGAGACAACGTGCCCAACGCAACTCGCCGAGACGATTGCCGCCACTGTGGCTCCTCGGACCTCCACCGGTTCCTCGACCTCGGGGAGACACCGATCGCCAACGTGCTCGTCGAACCTGCTGCGGCACATGCCGACGACCCGACCTACCCGCTCGACCTCGTGTTCTGCGCCGACTGCTCCCTAGTGCAGATCAGCCACGACGTGCCCGAACTGTTCCCCGAGGATTACCCGTACTACTCGTCCTTCTCCGACCACCTTCTCGACCACTCCGCTCGCCACGCCAACGGCCTGATCGAGACTCAAAACCTTGACGGCGATTCGCTCGTCGTCGAACTAGCCAGCAACGACGGCTACCTGCTGCGCAACTTCGTCGCCGCCGGCATCCCGGTGCTCGGCATCGACCCCGCTCCAGGCCCGGCCAACGCCGCGATCGAAGCGGGAGTGCCGACGCACATCGACTTCTTCGGAACCGAGGTCGCCGACAAGGTGGCCGGCGAGCACGGCAAGGCCGACGTGATCATCGCGAACAACGTCATGGCACACGTACCCGATCTTGACGGGTTCGTCGGCGGAATGAAGACGCTGCTCGCCGACGGCGGGCTCATCACCGTCGAGAACCCCTACGTGCGCGACCTCATCGAACACGTCGAGTTCGACACCGTCTACCACGAGCACTTCTGCTACTACTCCTGCACTTCGGTCGCAGCACTGGTGGCCACCCACGGCCTGAGTCTCAACGATGTCGAGTACTTCGACGACCTCCACGGCGGCACACTCCGCTACCACATCGGCCACGACCACGAGCCGACCGCGAGGCTTACCGAATACCTCGAGCGCGAGCGAAGCGCCGGCATGGACACGCTCGACTACTACGCGGCGTTCGGTGATCGCGTCGCACAGGTCCGCCGAGACCTCCGAGCACTGCTCGAGCGTCTCGTCGCCTCCGGTTCGACGGTCGCGGCCTATGGCGCCGCCGCCAAAGGTGCGACGCTGCTCAACTACGCCGACATCGGCACCGACCTCGTTTCCTTCGTGGTCGATCGCAACACACACAAGCAAGGCAAGTTGATGCCAGGCACGCACCAGCCGATCGAGGACACGAGCGCGCTGGTCGAACGCAGGCCCGACTACGTGCTCCTGCTCGCATGGAACTTCAAGAACGAGATCATCGAGCAGCAGTCCGACTATCTCGCCACCGGCGGCCAGTTCATCGTGCCGGTCCCCACGCCGGCGATCGTCTGATCGATGGCGCGCAGGGTCCTCGTGACCGGCGCCAGCGGCTTGATAGGCCAGCACGTCTGCGCGCGCCTGACCGAAGATGGCAACGACGTCATCGGCGTGTCCCGCCGCCCACTCGATCGGGCTGACCTGTCCGATTCGGCGACCACCGATCTGCTGGATCCCGCTGCCCATCGCTCACTGCTCGACTCTGCGAAGCCCGACACGGTGATCCATCTCGCATGGCAGACCGAGGACCGCATGCGTTCGGCACGCAACGTCGACCACCTACGTTCGTCGGTCGCTCTGCTCGCCGCATGCGCCGAGGCGAAGGTCCCGCGGGTCGTAACGACGGGCACCGGCATCGAGTATGCAGCCGTCGACCAACCGCGCCACGAACGCGAGACCCCCTGCACCCCTGAGACCCCCTACGGAGCAGCGAAGCTCGCTCTCGGCACCACGCTCGACTCATTCGTCGCCGCCGACTTCTTCTCCGGCGCGCACGCCCGCATCTTCTACACGTTCGGCCCTGGCGAGGAACCGCCACGACTGGTCGCCTACGTCATGTCTGAGCTCCTCGCGGGCAGGCGCCCAGCGGTGTCGGCGGGAACGCAGCGTTGCGACTACCTCGTGCTCGACGACGTGGCCGGAGCGATATGCGCCATAGCTCTCGGCGAAGTCGACGGACCCGTGAACGTGGCCAGCGGCATCGCACACCCGGTTCGCGACATCGTCATCGCCGCAGCGTCGGCTGTCGGAGCAACGGCCGACGAGGTCGACTTCGGAGCCGTCGACCCGAACCTGCCCGAGCAACCGACGATCGTCGCCGACATCGACCGTCTCACCACCGAGGTCGGCTACGTTGCCGACTTCACGCTCACCGACGCGCTGGCCCACACCGCCCGCTGGTACCGCGAACACACCGAGGAGCCGCAGCCATGACTGAGCGCACCGACACCCTCATACTAGGTACGGGCATGGCCGGCTACGGCGCCTACCACACGCTCGGCGCCTCAGACATCGACACGATCGTCGCCGACAAGAACGACTACCCGGGCGGTCACACCGCCACGTTCATCAGCGACGGTTGGACGTTCGACGACGGGCCGCACATCTCGTTCACCGAGATCCCCCACGTGCAGCGGTTGCTCTCCGACAACGTCGGCGGCGAGTTCGAGACGATCAAGTGCTACGTCGACAACTACTACAAGGGCCACTGGGTGAAGCACCCAGCTCAGGTGAATCTGCACGGTCTCCCGATCGACCTCGTCGTCGACTGCATCAAGGACTTCACCGCCGCCGAGGTGCGGTTGAGCTCCGATGATCCACCGCAGATCGACAACTACGAAGACTGGCTGAGGGCTTCGTTCGGCGACACGTTCGCGAGCAACTTCCCGATGGTCTACGGCAAGCGGTACCACACGACCGAGGCCGCCAACATGAGCACCGACTGGCTCGGACCGCGTCTGTACACACCGGATCTCGACGAGGTTCTGCGCGGCGCGCTCGAGCCCGCCGGCACCGACGTTCACTACGTCGACCACTTCCGCTACCCCACCTACGGCGGATTCGCCGCGTATCTCCATCGCTTCTTCGACGCGGCCGACCTGCGACTGGGCCATCGCCTCACCTCGATCGACGCGGCGGCGCGGACTGCGACGTTCGCGAACGGCACCGTTGTGGGATTCGACCGGGTGGTTTCGTCGATCCCACTCCCCGAGCTCATTCCGATGATCGACGGCGCACCCGCCGACGTAATCGACGCGAGTCAGCGGCTCGCCTGCACCGAGTGCGTGGTCGTCAACGTCGGTGTCGGGCGTGACGACATCTCCCCCGCGCAGTGGCGCTATTTCTACGACGAGGACATCTTCTTCGTGCGCCTCAGCTTTCCGCATCTGTTGTCGCCCAAGACGGTGCCCGACGGCTGCGGTGCGGTGCAGGCCGAGTGTTATTACAGCGACAAGTACCGCCCACTCGATCGGTCACCCGACGAATGCATCCAGCCGGTCATCGACGACCTCGTCCGCACCGGCATCCTCGACGAGTCCGACGAGGTCCTGTTCGCAGAAGCCCGCCCCATCAAGTACGCGAACGTGATCTTCGACCTCGAACGGGCCGCTGCGATCGAAAACGTCCACGGTTACCTCCGCGACGTCGACATCGCATGGTGCGGCCGTTACGGCGACTGGGAATACAGCTGGACCGATCAGGCATTCGTCTCGGGCGAAGAGGCCGCCAAACGCCTACTCGACTGACCCCTCTGTGCCCGAAATTTGGCGCCTATCCCACCTCACACGTGGGTAAGGCTCCCTAGAACCGGAGTTCGGTGGCATCCTTGCGGCGATGCCACAGACGATTAGTCCAGAAGATGCCGCTGAGTTCATCCGGCCGTCCGACACTCTCGGGGTCCCGCTCGGCCCGGGCGTCCCCGGACGGTTCATGCACGCCCTCGGCGGCCGCGAGGCCTACGACGACCTCCGCCTGTTCGGAGCACTCCTACCCGACCTCTACGAGGTCCTGATGCGACCCGGCGTTTCGATGCGAAGCGGCTTCTTCGGACCCGCCGAGCGGTTCCTCGTGGCGAACGGCGCACCGATCGAATTCGTGCCTGCCGGTTTCCGGGGTTTCGGGCCGACACTCCAAGACCTCGCTCCCCGAGTGATGGCGACAGCGGCTTCTCCCCCGGACTCCGATGGATGGATGAGCCTGTCACTGCACGCCGGGGCATCGGTCGACGAGCTTCACCGCGCTGCGTCCGATCCCGATCGCCTGTGTGTCGCGGAAATTGCCGAAGCGTTCCCGCGCACCCTCGGCCTTCCCCCCAAGCACCGGCACGCTTTGCACGTTGATGAGGTCGACATCATCGTCGACGGCGGCGACACAACCCCGTTCGAGCTCGCCGACAACGAGAGCTCAGAGGTCGACGAAGCCATCGCCGAGTACGCGGCGGCGTTCATTCCGGACGGAGCGACGCTCCAGACCGGCATCGGTGGCATCCCCAACTCTGTGGCCTCGTTGCTGGCCCGAGGATCGGGCTCGGGCTATGGAATTCACTCGGAGATGTTCACAACTGGCCTCATGCGGCTCTGCCAGGCCGGCAAGGTCACGAACACGAACAAGGGCGAGTTCGACGGGGTCTCGGTTACAACCTTCGCTGCAGGTACATCTGAGCTCTACGAATGGCTCGACGGCAACGAGGACGTGCGGTTCCTCCCGGTCGACATCGTGAACTCTCCCGAGGCCATCGCCGCGAACGAACACATGGTCACGATCAACGGTGCCATGAGCATTGACCTCGCCGGGCAGGTGATCGCCGACACGATCGATGGGACCCAGTTCTCGGGAATCGGAGGACACGAGGACTTCATCGCCGGACCGGGCCTCGATCTCACCGACCGCTCGCTCGTTTGCCTTCCGGCGACGGCGACCTGCGACGGCCAACTGGTGTCTCGCATCACCGGTCGATCCGCTGCCGGAAGCATCGTGACCACCCCGCGCCATCAGCTCGACGTGGTCATCACCGAGTTCGGCGTCGCGGAGATCGGTGGTCACACCGTCCGCGAACGCGCCCGAGCGATCGCCTCGATCGCGAACCCCGACTTCCGCGACGAACTCCTCGACGAGGCCGAACGCTGGCCATAGCCCAGCGGAGACATGCGGGTAGCTTCGCGTCGTGGCGCAGAACATCTACGACGACCAGGAGTTCTTCGACGCGTACGCACGCCTGCGTCGATCGGTGCACGGGCTCGACGCCGCGCCCGAGTGGCCGACCCTTCAACGGATGCTGCCTGACCTCGCTGGCAGCCGGGTCGTCGACCTGGGCTGCGGCTACGGGTGGTTCTGTCGCTGGGCGGCCGACCAGGGTGCATCTGAGATCCTCGGGATCGATGTATCGGCCCGAATGCTCGAGCGAGCGCGCAACGCCACCGACGACCCTCGCATCGACTACCGCCAAGGCGACATGGAGAAACCCGACCTGGGCATTGGCAGCTTCGAAGTCGCGTACAGCTCCTTGGCGTTGCATTACTTGCCCGACCTCGACCCTCTGTTCGCCGATGTGTACACCGCTCTTGAAGCCGGCGGCCGGTTTGTGTTCTCGGTAGAACACCCGATCGTCACCGCTCCTAGCGAGCAGCGGTTTCGCGGGACGAGCGCCGGACGCCAGGTCTGGCAGCTCGACGGCTACCTCGACGAAGGCGAGAGGGTCACCGAGTGGCTGACGTCCGGGGTGATCAAGTACCACCGCACGATCGAGACCTACGTCGGGTCACTCCTGAGCGCCGGGTTCGGCGTCACCGGGCTCATCGAATGGGGACCCTCCGACGCGCAGATCGCCGATCGTCCCGAGCTGGCTCCCGAGCGCGAACGACCCGCTTTCCTCCTTGTCGGAGCGCAGCGCTGAGCGAGCCGCAGGTGTGACCCTCCTAGACAGAAGTGACGTGAGTCGAGTTCAGCCGATCCAGCGGACGGTGTCGTCGATGCGGCCCTCGTCGCGAAGCGCGTCGAGCTGCTTGAGCCGCACGTAGCGGCGGCCGTCGAGATCGTCGACGGTGAGCCCTACCCGCTCGAACGCCTCGTAGAGCTCCTCGACGCCCTTGCGCACGGTCCACCGAGGCTTGAAGCCGGGCAGTGCAGCGATCTTGTCGAAGCTCACCTGGTAATCACGGATGTCGGCGCTGGCGCCGTCGGCGAACGTGACCTCGCTGCCCTCGACGACGTCCTGCACGATCGCTCCGACATCGCGTATTTGATAGTTCTCCTCGGTGCGTCCGACGTTGAAGGCTTCGTCGTGAACGATGTCCCTGTCGGCCTCGAGAAGGGCGATGAATGCCGCTGAGATGTCGCGGATGTGTACGAGCGGACGCCACGGTGTGCCGTCGCTGGTCATCCTCACCTGCCCGGTGGCGTAGGCCCAACCCGTCAGGTTGTTGACCACGACGTCGGCTCGCAAGCGAGGCGATACGCCATAGGCGGTCGCATTGCGGAGATAGGCGGGACTGAAATCGTCGTCGGCGAGCTCGTGGAGATCCTGTTCGACGAGGATCTTCGATTCGCCGTATGGAGTCACCGGATTGAACGCCGCGCTCTCGTCCAATTTCCCCTCGCCCCCAGCGCCGTAGAGGCTGCACGAAGACGCGAACAGGAACCGCGGCACGCCCGCGGCCTTCGCCGCCTTGGCGAGCCCGGTCGACGCGTCACGGTTGATCGAGTAGGTCACCTCGGGGTTCACGTTGCCGAGTGGATCGTTCGACAACGCTCCGAGATGCACGACGGCGTCGAATCCCTCACAATCGGACGACTCGACGTCGCGCAGGTCCTTGTCGATCGTCGGGATGGCTCGGTCATCGTGGTCGCCGAAGTCGCACCCGTGGAAGAGAAACGAGTCGAGGCCCACCGGCTCGTGTCCCGCCTCGATCAGCATCGGGACCAGGACTCCCCCGATGTAGCCGGCATGGCCGGTCACGAGAACGCGCATATCGTCTCCTCCGCTACGCGGCTCAGTCGGCCCAGGTCTTCCAACCGGCATTCCCGGCTTCCCACAGACGATTGAGCTCGAGGTACTCCCGGTAGGTGTCCATACTCCGCCAGAAACCTTCGTGGCGATACATGGTGAGCTGTCCGTCGGCGGTCAGCTTCGGGAGCGGGTCCGACTCGAGCATGCCCGAGTCGTCGGCCACGTAGTCGAGGAACGCTGTGTCGAACACGAAGAACCCACCGTTGATCCAGCCCGCGTCGATCTCCGGCTTCTCCATGAACTCGGTGACGTGGTCGTCGTCGGTCTTGAGCTCGCCGAAGCGCGACACCGGATGCACCGCAGTAACCGTTCCGATCTTGTCGTGTCCGCGGTGGTGGGCGAGCAGTGCCGCCAGGTCTACGTCGCTCACGCCATCGCCGTAGGTGAGCATGAACGTGTCGGCATCGAGGAAGCCCCGCACCATCGACAGACGTGCCGCCGTCTCGGTGCGCTGTCCGGTATCGACGACGGTCACCTCCCAGTCCTCGGGCTCCTGCGTGTCGTGGAACACGGCCGAGCCGTTTCGAGCGAGCTCGATGGTGAAGTCCGTCCGCTGCTCGCGATAGTGCAGGAAGTAATCCTTGATGAGGGCTCCCTTGTACCCGACCGGCAGGACGAACCGCCGGAACCCGTGTTGGGAGTACATCTTCATGATGTGCCACAGAATCGGCCGGCCGCCGACGTCGATCATCGGCTTCGGCAGCTTGTCCGATGCCTCTCGGATGCGGGTGCCCTGCCCGCCACAGGGAATGACCACGGGGATGCTGCTGATCTCACTCACTGACACGGGAACTCCTCGCGGACGGGTTTGTGACCCAGTCGGCCCATGCGACGCGTCGCACCAACGGCCCTGACGCCATGAAACGCCAGCAACGGCTGCGGGGCAAGGAATCGAGCCGGATTGGGGTCGAGCGAATCAGCGAAATGGGCCCAACGACCGTGGCCGCGCTCAATCGAGTGCGTCGATCTTGGCAACGCGGGCTGTGTGACGACCACCCTCGAACGAGGCGGAGAGAAACGCATCGAGGGCCTCTAGCGCGACCGCAGGACCGACCAGTCGCTCGCCGACGCACAGGATGTTCGCGTCGTTGTGCTCGCGCGCCAGATGAGCCGACGTGGCGTCGTGCACCGTTGCCGCACGTGCGCCGGCGATCTTGCCGGCGGCCATCGCTATCCCGATGCCGCTGCCGCAAACGCAGACGCCCAACTCGGCCTCGCCGCCGGTGACAGCGCGCGCGACCGCCGCCCCGAAGTCGGGATAGTCGACCCGCTCGGCGCTGTCGGTACCGAGATCGACAACGTCGTGTCCGGCCGAGCGTGCGTGGTCGACCAGCTGGGTCTTCAACTCGAAGCCAGCGTGGTCGCTGCCGAACGCCAACCTCATCGCACCGTTCCTCCACGTCGAAGCGCTTTCGCACCAGAGCCTACGGGCCGACGGAGCCCCGGGGGTAGTGTTTCGGTCGATGAGCACACCCGAGGACTTCATCTCCGAGATCCGACGTCTCATCGAGGCGGCACGCACGGCCGACCTCGACGACGCGGTTCAGGCCGGCGACCTCGACGACGCCATGGGCGCCGTGCGCGCCGCGGCCGACGCGCTCGATGGTCATCATGTGGACGACACCCGAATGCAGGTAGGTCTTCGAATAAGCCGCCACTTCTCAGGCGCCGGCCCCATCGACCTCAACAAGGTTCAGCCGAGCGAGTTCTTTCCGTATTCGCCTCTGATCGGGGCGCTCAACCCCATTTCGCCGCCGTTCACGATGCACCAGATCGACGGCGAGGTTCACGGCGAGGGCCGATTCCCCACCGCCTGCTGTGGCCCACCGGGCTCCGTGCACGGCGGACATGTCGCAGCCGTGTTGGACGAGCTGCTCGGTTGCGCGGGCGTCGTGTCGGGGCACGGCGGGTTCACGGGAACCCTGACGATCCGTTACCACACCACCACGCCGATCAACACCGACCTCCGGCTGCGCAGTTGGGTAGACCGGATCGATGGGCGGAAGATGACAATCGCAGGCGAAATGCACGCTGGGGACACACTCTGCGCTTCCGCCGAGGGGATCTTCATCCGCCCGGCCACCTCCTAACGCTCTGCTGAGAGCGCCCTTCTGACGGCATCCTCGCCGATCGGTCCCTCTCGCAGGATTCGCCAGGGTTCGACGCTCACGTCGATCACGGTCGAGGCCGATGCGGGCAGCTCACCCCCATCGACGACCAACGCCACCGAGTCTCCGAAAGCGGCTGCCACACCCGATGCGTCGGTGAGCGTCGACGCTCCGGCGACGTTGGCACTCGAGGCCGCGAGCGGACCGCACCGCGCGGCCAGCGCGCGAATCAGTGTCGAGGCGGGGCAGCGAACGCCGAGGGTGCCCCGTTCGTCGCCGAGATGGCTGGGAGCGCGCGTGGTTCGCCGCCCGACGACGGTGATCGGGCCTGGCCAGAAGGCCGACGCCGTCGCCGCCACGAGCCCATCGGGGTCCTCCACCAGCTCTCGGGCTTGTTCGATTCCATCGACGAGTATTGCGATCGCCTTCGACCGATCTCGCGCCTTCAGCACAAACAGCTTCTCGAACGCCTTGGCGTCCTCGGC
This sequence comes from Acidimicrobiales bacterium, assembly GCA_965216815.1. Taxonomy (GTDB): domain Bacteria; phylum Actinomycetota; class Acidimicrobiia; order Acidimicrobiales; family SHLQ01; genus JADFOM01. Next base: position 3,990,810 of record OZ244202.1, read on the forward strand.
ACGTCCAACGAGGCCATACACGGTGTCGGTGGGTAGCGCGACGATCTCACCCGCCAGCAGCGAGGCTTCGATCTCATGGCGGTCGGTGGTCATCGTGCGACGAGCACGCGTGCACGCCCCGAAAGGTCCTCGTGCACCTCGGCATCGGCGAACCCGCAGCTGCGGGCGAAGGCGAGTACGGCTTCTCGCTGGTGGGGTGCTATCTCGACCACGATCGCACCTCCATCTCTGAGCCACATCGGCGCGGGTTCGACGACTTGCTCGATCGCCTCGAGACCCGAGGGGCCTGACACGAGCGCTCCACGGGGTTCCCAGTCGGCGACGACCGCTGGAAGGTGATCACCCTCTGCTACGTACGGAGGGTTCGAAACGATCACATCGATCGTGTCGCGCCAAGACTCGTCGAGCGCTTCGAACCAGTCGCCTCGGGTCATGGTGACCCGCGTCGCGGCGCGCCCGAGTCCTGCGAGATTCCCTCTGGCGACGGTCAATGCTTCGGCTGACACATCGGTTGCCCACACCTCGGTCGCGGGGCACTCGTCGGCAAGCGAGAGAGCGATCGCGCCCGACCCCGTTCCCAAATCGACCGCGCGGGTCGGCCCTTCGCGGCTGCGCAGTTCGGCAACCGCGAGTTCGGCGACGATTTCGGTTTCGGGGCGGGGTATCAGCACCCTTCTGTCGACTGCGAGATCGAGGTGCCTGAACGCCCAACTCCCCACTACGTACTGGAGAGGCTCCCCTTCCATCCTTCGCCGGACCATCGAGTCGAAGCGCCGCTTCGCGGCAACGCTCACGAGCTCATCGAGCTGACGGGGGAACTCGTTCCGGTCACACCCCGTTGCCGCTTCGACGATTCTTCGGGCGCCGACATCGCCGGCTCCGTCGAGGGGATCGAGCCGGTCGACCGCTTCGGCGTAGAGCGTTCGCCATGCGACCGTCTGGCCGTCGTTCACTGAAGCCCGAGCTGCCGCTCGCGTTCGTCTTGCACGAGCGCATCGGACAGCTCGTCGAGCTCCCCTGCGAGCACGCGATCGAGCTTGTGGACCGTAAGACCGATGCGGTGGTCGGTCACCCGGTTGTCCTTGTAGTTGTAGGTCCGGATCTTCTCGGAACGCCCGCCGCCACCTATCTGATCGCGTCTCGTTTCGCTGAGCTCGGCGCGTTGGCGCTCCTGTTCGGCCGCGTAGAGGCGCGATCGCAGCACCCGCAGCGCCTTGGCTCTGTTCTGGAGCTGGCTCTTCTCGTCCTGCATCGACACGACCACACCGGTGGGCTTGTGCGTGATTCGCACCGCTGAGTCCGTCGTGTTCACCGACTGCCCCCCGGGCCCCGACGAACGATAGACGTCGATCTGGAGATCGTTCTCGTCTATCTCGACATCGACTTCTTCGGCCTCCGGCAGAACCGAAACCGTCGCGCTCGAGGTGTGGACGCGGCCCTGGGACTCGGTGACGGGTACGCGCTGCACCCGGTGTGGGCCACCCTCGTGTTTGAGGCGACTCCACGCTCCGTCGCCTTTGACCGTCATCGAGACCTCGGTGAAGCCTCCCATGTCCGACGGCTGTGCCTCGAGAGGTTCGACCTTCCAGCCCACGCGCTTCGCGAAGGCCACGTACATGTCGCGCAGATCGCGCGCGAACAGGTTCGCCTCCTCGCCGCCCTCCGCACCGCGGATCTCGATGATGACGTTTCGGTCGGCGTTCGGATCCTTGGGCAACAAGAGCAACCGGAATCGCTGTTCGAGGTCTTCTAACTGTTGCGTCAACTCGTCGGCCATCGCCCGGTACTCGGCGGCATCGTCGCCCGTCGCATCGGCAGCCAGGCTCCGCGCTTCGTCGAGGTCCGCTGCAATCGCGACGGCTTCGCCCCCGACGTTCGCCAACTCGCTGAGCTCTTTGTGCCGCCTCGCGACCTCGGCGAGCCGCTTCTGGTCTGCCACGACCTCGGGGTCGCCGAGACGCGCCTCGGTGTCGGCCAGCTCGGCCCGGATTCCCTCGAGGCGACTCTCGATCTCCACCCGGCAAGGCTACCTGCGGCCAAGTGGGACAGGGGGTCTGTCCCCGCGTCCCACTCACCAAGGTGGAGTGATGCCGACGACCGAGCTCGGAACCGAGAAGAACCCATCGGTAAGCCGCGCGACCAAGACCGCGTCTCGGGCGGGACAAGCGACGCACAGCGCCGATGGTCGTCGCCGCACGATCTGGTCGAGAACCTCGGGAAGAAGGCTCAGCGAGACCTCGCTGATGCACGCTACCAAGCGCCCGTCGCCGGAGGTCGCACAGGACGGGGTCTCGTCGCGAACACCGACCGGTGGAGCGATCGGCTCGACCGCGACGAGCCGATCGGCTGAGACCAGGTCCGGATCGGTGAGCACGCTGCGACGCAGCCAACGTGCGCGTGCAAGACGGTTGATCGGATGCGAACCGCCGGGCTTCCGGTGTCGCCGCACCTCCTCGACCACCGCCGCCAAGCGCTCGGCCGGCGGGCGGCGTTGGAGCAACGCCGACGCCTCCATGTCGACTTCACCTACACCGATCTCGAGCTCGCCGTCGCGTCGGTAGCGGGCGACGAGCAGACCGAGAACCTCACCCCTCACCACGCCGTGCTCGCCGAAGACATCGAGTCCGATGGACTCGAAAAGATCGAGACCGTCGATCTCGACGGAGGGACTCGAGGGACCGAGGGGTACAGCGGCCGCGATGCCACCCGTGCGGTCGTGCACCGTCGCTTGCATCGACGAGGCGCCGAAACGGCGAGAGGCCACACCGGCATCGTCGCAGATCAGGCCTACGCGACCGGGTCGTAGCCGAGCGGCTTGGAGCAGCACGGCCGAGGCGTCCGCGTCGGTCGACGCGAAGCCGACCCCGTCGACGACCGCGAATGCGGAGTCGCCGGCGTCGATGATGGCCCCGTCGGGCACCTCGACACCATATTCGTCGCGCGCGATCGCGCTGAGTCGCGCGGCGTGCAACGATGCCCGGTCCGCGGGCAGAGGACTAGGACCTTTTCTTGCGGCGGCGGTTGCCGTAGCGGCGCTCGAACCGCTCGACGCGACCCGCAGTATCGACGATCTTCATCTGACCCGTGAAGAACGGATGGCTCGCGCTCGAGATCTCGACCTTCGCGAGCGGGTACTCGTTGCCGTCCTCCCAGGTGATCGTTTCCGTCGTTGCGATCGTCGATCGCGTCAGGAAACTCGACCCAGCCGACGTGTCTTGGAACACGACGGGTCGATAGTTCGGGTGAATATCCGGCTTCATGGCAACGAGGCTACCCGGGGCGTTCTACTTCGCGAGCTTCCCGGACAGTTCGCTGTTCTTCTTCGACGAGGTGAGAAGGTCGATCAGACGCTCGAGCCCGGCGACAGAATCACCGTCGGCGGCGACGGAGCGGCGGAATTCCGTCATGGCTGCATTGAGCACCTTGTCCTGAAGGTCGACATCGTGAGCGGTAGAGGAGGCGAGCACGTCGACCGCCGGATGAATGCGCCGCGTGACTGCCTCTCGGTCGAGGCGAAGCTCCATATTCGCCAACGACCGCATCTCCTCGTACACAGCGTCATCGAGCGGGGAACCCGAACCGACCGCGACGGTTGCGAGGATGGTGAGCGAACCCGCATTCTCGAGGTTTCGCGCCGCGCCGAAGATCCTTTTGAGATGGTGCAACCCGGCCGCGTCGAGGCCACAGGAGAGCGTGTGGCTTGACCCACCCGACACCTGGTTGTAACTGCGGGCAAGCCGGGTGAGACCGTCGACGAGAAGGCAGACATCTCGACCGGACTCGACCGAACGCTTGGCTCGCTCGACGGTGAGCTCGGCCGCGGCGACGTGCTCTTCGGGCGGCCTGTCGAAGGTCGATGCCGCTACCTCACCGCGCTCGAGGGCACGGGTGAGCTCGGTCACCTCTTCGGGACGTTCGTCGAGCAGCAGCACGATCAGCTGCACATCTGGGTGGTTTGTCTCGACCGACTGAGCGATCTCGGTCAGCGCCGCGGTCTTGCCCGACCTCGGTGGCGCTGCGATGAGGCCGCGCTGGCCTCGCCCGACCGGGGAGACCAGGTCGATGATCCTCGCCACCAGCTTGGACGGATCGGAAGCGACCTCGAGCCCCATGGGCTCGGTCGGAAAGACCGGAGTGATGTCGTCGAAACTCGGACGATCGTGAATCGTGTCGGGATCCTGGCCATTGACGCTGTCGATCTGATGCAGCGCAGCGTTCTTCTCGTTGCGATTGGCCGGTCGGACGCCGCCGATAATCTGGTCACCCCGGCGCAGGCCGAACTGCCGTACCTGCTTGACCGAGACGTACGCGTCTTCCTTCGAAGGCATGAAGCCGCTCACTCGCAGGAACCCGTACCCCTCGTCGCGCAGGTCGAGAAACCCGTCGACTGCGGTCGGTTCACCCGACCACGGCTCGTCGGGTTGTTTGTCACGGTCGCGGCCACGCCGACGCCGTCGACGATTTCCCGGCTCGGGCCGTCGATCGTCACCCGAGTCGGAGTCATCGTTCGAGCCGTCTCGATCATCCGAGCCATCGGCGTTGTCCGCGCCGGCCTCGCCGGCCGAACCGTCGGCGTCGTCAGCCGATCCCGATTCGCCCTCGGCAGCATCGGACTCGCCGCCTGTGTTCTGCTCTTTACCCGCGGCGTCACCGTCGGCGGAGTCGCCGTCACCAGCCAGCTCGAGCACCAGGTCGACCAACTCGGCTTTGCGCGCTCGAGAGCTGGGGGCACCACCGAGCGCACGCGCGATCGATGTCAGCTCCTCTCGGTCCTTTCGTTGAAGCGTCGACCGCTTCATCTCGTCGCTCTCTACGCTCACAGGAACCTCGCCCTCAGCTGACGATGTGCATGTTCGGCATCATTCGGAGGCACGCACGGCCACGCTCCGTCGCCTGGCGATCCGTTTCGGTGGCGGATGACGAGCATCGAACCGCCCATCGCGTCGCCACCATTGGATCGACCGTCGACATCGTACAAATCGCGTCGGGTCGCAACAACGCTCAGCCTCGGAGCAGCGCCGGTAGGCCGACGTAGGAGACCTCCGGCCGCGGCGACCCGAAGCCTGGGCGTCCTGTTTCCGGTGAGGAACGAACCGGAAACGAGAACTTGCAAACCGCTGGGTCTCGCCTATCGGCTCAGGTCCCTAGTAGCTCACCCATCAGGCTGTGACCAGCGACGGTGGGCGACAACGCGACACCTGCCTCGGTGTAGCGACCACCGGGGCCGGCGTGCCGTGAATCGACCAGGAGGTAGGGGACCGGGTCGGGGACGTGCGTTCGCAGTGTCAGAGGAGTCGCGTGGTCGGGCATCAGGAGCATGCGCCACTCCCCCATCGCGTCGAGCTCGGTGACGAGGCCGGCGAGTATGCGTCGATCCCAGTTCTCGAGCGCCTCGACCTTCGCTTCGACGTCACCGGCGTGGCCCGCTTCGTCGGTCGCCTCGACATGGATGAGGAACAGGTCCGCCCCCTCTCGCAGTCCGTCGAGCGCAGCGTCGCGTTTGCCCTCGTAGTTGGTGTCGTACCATCCGGTCGCCCCTTCGACTCGGGGCACTGCCATACCGGTGAGAACGCCGAGGCCACGGACCAGGTCGACGGCGGTGACCATCCCCGCGTCAACGCCGTGCTTGTCACGGAATGCGGTCATGCGGGGCGCTCTCCCCTGGCCCCACAACCAGATCTGCGTCGCATCCACATCGAAGTCGGCGAGGATCTCCTTGGAACGCTCCATGAGGTCGACGACCGGTCCCGATGCCGGCCCGGTCGGTGCTACGACGGGATGGTCGGTGAGGTCGTGCGGAGGCACACAGTCGACATGGAGCCACGACGCCGGCGCGAGCATCGAGTGGCGATACTGCACCCCGGCATGGAACGACACCTCCCCGCCCAGCTCCGACTCGAGCGCTGCGACGACCTTCGCTGCGACATCGGAGTCGGGGTGACCGCCTGAGAAATCGACCATGATGCCGTCGTGGACGGTGACGAGGTTGCAGCGGAACGCGATCGTGTCGTCGTCGATGTCCAATCCGAGCGCCGCCGCCTCGATCGGCGCGCGTCCGGAGTGGAATTCCGATGGGTCGTAGCCGAGTATCGACATGTTTCCGACGTCGCTGCCCGGTGGCATTCCTTCGGGAATGACGGCTGCTCGACCGAGACGGCCGCGGCTTGCCAGCGCGTCGAGGGTCGGTGTGTTCGCAACTTCGAGGGGGGTCGCTCCATCGAGCTCGGGCACGGCAAGGTCCGAGCAGCCATCGGGGACGCACACGACGTACTTCACAGCGCAACACGGTACCGGGGCCGCCGCCTCCGACGGCCCCATGGATCACCCGGAGGCTGCTACCGCCCGCACCCGCCGGGTCAGCTCGTCGATGTCGCCGGGGATCGTCTCGTAGTACTCGGGGAGTTCCTCCAGCACCGCGAGCGCCGGAGGCGTTTCGGGTTCGGTCCCGATGGCGCTGCGCACTGCGTCGGGGAACTTCGCCGGGTGCGCGGTCGACAGAACGACGGTGGGCGACCCGCCCCTTCGGCGCGCGGCTGTCACCGCGACCGCTGTGTGCGGGTCGATGAGGAAACCGTGGTCGGAGTGGACCGACGCGATGGTCGCCAGCGTCTCGTCGTCGTCGACCCGCTCGGCGCCCCACCCGTCGGAGAGCGCACGAAAGCGGTCGTCGTTGAGGCTGAATCTGCCATCGGAGCCGAACCGCTCCATGCGTTCCACAACGGCGTCGCTGTCGCGCCCGACGAGCTCGAACAGCAGCCTTTCGAAGTTGCTCGACACCTGTATGTCCATGCTCGGCGAGAGCGTCGGCACAACGCGTTGGCTCTCCATCGTCCCGTCGGCGAAGAACCGAGCAAGGATGTCGTTGGCGTTCGTCGCGACAACGAGCTCACCCAGCGGTGCCCCCATTCGACGCGCTGCGTACCCGGCGAAGATGTTGCCGAAGTTGCCGGTGGGCACCACGAAGCGGGAGCCGTCGCCTGCGGTCACCGATGCGGTGACGTAGTAGACGATCTGGGCCATGATCCGCGCCCAGTTGATCGAGTTGACCGCCGCCAGGCCGGCATCGGCGCGCAGCGATCGGTCGGCGAAGAGCTGCTTGACGAGGCGCTGGCAGTCGTCGAATGAACCCTCGATCGCGAGGTTGTGAACGTTGTCGGCCTCGACGGTCGTCATCTGGCGGCGCTGCGTTTCCGACACCCGACCAGCCGGATGCAGAACGATGATGTCGAGAGCCTCGCTTCCGGAACAAGCATGGATCGCAGCCGATCCCGTATCACCCGAGGTGGCACCGACGATGGTCGCGCGGCGACCGGTCGCACGAAGGCGCTGATCGAACAGGCGGCCGACGAGTTGCAGTGCAACATCTTTGAAGGCGAACGTCGGTCCGTGGAACAGCTCGCACAACCACAGGTCGTCGTCGAGCCGACGCATCGGCACCACGTCGGGATGATCGAACGCCGCGTACGCGTTGGCGACGAGCTCGGCGAACGCCGGGCGTTCGAGCGAGCCCTCGACGAAGGGCCACATGATTTCGGTCGCTGCATCGGCATAGGGAGTCCCCGGTGGGAGGTCCGACAGGGCCGGCCAGGTCTCGGGCACGAATAGCCCACCGTCGGTGGCGAGTCCTTCGAGCAAGACCTCGCCAAACGCGAGCGGTTCTGCCTCCCCACGCGTGGACACGTACAGCACGGTCAGTCCTCGTCGTCGCCGAAGACTCGCAACACGCTCACGACATTGCGCACCGAATCGAGCTCGCGGAGCTCGTGCAGCGTCGCCTGAACGTCTCGTTCGACGGCGCCATGGGTGATGAATATGACCCGCGCCTCGTGGCCGAGCCCCTCCTGTTCCATCGACCTGATCGACACGCCACGATCGCCGAGGATCTTGGCGACCATCGCGAGGACGCCGGGTCGGTCGATTACCTCGAGGTGCAGGTAGTAGGCCGACTCGAGGCCATCGATCGGCACGACCTTGGCCCGGGGCAGCTCGCCGAACGCGGCGGCCCCGCCCCCGGCGACAACGTGCCCTGCGGCGTCGACGAGATCGCCGAGCACCGCCGACGCCGTCACCATGCCGCCCGCACCGCGGCCATAGAACATCAGATCGCCGACGGCGTCGCCCTCGACGAACACGGCGTTGAAGCTGTCGTGCACGCTGGCTAGCGGGTGATCGGCGGGAACCATCGCTGGATGAACCCGCACGGCGACCTCGGTGGCGCCGGCGCCCGGCTCGGAAACGCGTTCGGCGATCGCGAGGAGCTTGATCACGTAGCCCAGCCGACTCGCGAACTCGATGTCGGTACTCGACACGGCGGCGATGCCCTCGTGGTAGACGTCGCCGGCGACGACGTGAGCACCGAAGGCGGTCGTCGCAAGGATTGCCGCCTTGGCTCCGGCGTCGTATCCCTCGACATCGGCTGTGGGATCACGCTCGGCATAGCCCAGCCGCTGCGCCTCGGCGAGAGCCTCCGGGTAGGAGGCTCCCTCATCGGACATTCGCGTGAGGATGTAGTTGGTGGTCCCGTTCACGATGCCCGTGATCCGACCGATCGACTCCCCTACGAGGCTGCGGTGGAGTGGCCGCATCAGCGGGATCCCGCCCGCGACGGCGGCTTCGAACAGCAGGTCCACGCCGGCGGCGTCAGCCGCAGCGAACAGCTCGGCGCCGTGGTTGGCCAACAACTCCTTGTTGGCAGTGACCACGGGCTTGCCGGCTCGCAGCGAGCGAAGAATCAGCTCGCGCGCAGGCTCGATTCCACCGATTACCTCGACCACGACATCGACTTCGGGATCGTCGACCAACGATTCGGCATCGGTCGTGAAGATCGAAGCGTCGACGTCGAGATTGCGGTCTCGCGACACGCTGCGAACAGCGATCGCGTGTATTCGGAGGTCGAACCCGGCACGGTTGGCCACGTCCTCTCTCTGCGACTCGACTAGGCGAACGATCGAGCTCCCGACGATTCCGCAGCCGAGAAGTCCGATACCGATCTGAGGAGTCTGGGTCACCCGCACAATGTAACGGCGCCGGCGCTCTCACGAAGCCGGTTTCGGGCCAACCACTGTCCATCGATTCGACAGCCGTTTTCGTCGTCCCTCCGGAAGGCCGTTCAAGCCACGGAGGCTCTTGGCATCTGTCACGGTTGGTGCCCCCTAAGCAACACCTGCCCGTACCAGGTGTCGCTTAGGGACGGGTCAGCCCGAAAGCCCGCCACCAGCTCCGGTGATCTCCTCGAAACTCCTGGTCGCCCAACCGACGAGCTCGTCGAGTTCGCTGCTGGTCGTGTTGATGAGGGTCGTCGCCCTCTGCGTGAAGTCGTCGAGCCAGATCTGGCTCGACCCGCCGTGCCATCCGGTGTCGGTTGCGATGTAGGTGCCATGGTCGGCCACGGCACCGAGAGCGTCGATGATCGCCTCTCGCACCGGGCCGCCGAGATCGGCGATTGCCTGTTGGGTGACATCGGTCACCGATACGACGCCTGCCATTCCTGCCACGTTTCCTTCTCCTCCGCGTTGCTCAGTCGGTCCATCCGAGTGAGAATTCGTTTTAGTATATTTCAATATATTTCATTGTCAACTAGATGTTCTCAGATCTAGAATCCTCACATGAGGTTGCTTCTCGAGATCGAGTCGACTCGACGCTGGGTCGACATCGGCGCCGATCCGACCACACCGGTGGCTGAGCTCGCCGATGAGCTCGGCGTTTCGACGCTCTATGTGAACGGCAGCCGCGTCGGTCCTTCGAGCCCGGTCGGCGACGTGCTACACGTCGGTGCCCACGTCTCCGATCGGGCTCTGGACGAGGAGGGTGACGGACCCGGTCTCATCGTCGTCACGGGTGTCGACGCCGGCAGGTTGCTGGTACCGACCGGTCGATCCACCGTTGGTCGATTCGCAGACCTGCGGGTCGACCACCCAACCGTCTCGCGGGTTCACTGTGAGATCGAGGTTGTCGGTCGATCCATCGCTGTTCGCGACCTCGGATCCCGGAACGGCACCGAGGTCGACGGCGCCTTCGTTCGAGCGAGAACGGTGCTGTCCGACCAATCCTTCGTCAGGTTGGGCGCGGTGATCGCGACCACTCGCCCCCCGGTGATGCGCCGAAACGTGATCGGGTCGTTCAACCGCCCACCTCGCGACCCGCAAACCGACGCGCCACGGCCACCCGCTGCCCCGGCATCTCCGCACACGACAGCAGCGACGCCGCTCAACGTGATGCGACTGTTGGTTCCGCTCGGAATGGGTCTGTCGATGGCTGTCATGTTTCATCCGCGCATGGCGCTCTTCGCTCTCATGAGCCCTTTGATGATGCTCGGAACGTGGCTGGCGAACCGCAGGCGTGCTCGTCGTGACAACACGCTCTCGGTGCGGGCGTTTCGCAGTGCGCTCGAACGGTTCGCGACAGAGGCCGAACACGCTCACCGCGCCGAGACTCACAGGCGGCGCAGCAGCCATCCCGACATCGCCACCGTCGTCGCCAGGGCGCGAGAGATCGCGCCGCAACTCTGGGAGCGGCGCAGCGACAGCATCGACTTCGCCGAGCTCAACGCCGGACCCACGTCGATGCGGTGGAGCGGCGGCCTCGACGAGGACGATCCGCAGGAATGCCGCGACGTGATCGAGCGGCTGGGCCCGTTGTCCAACGTCCCTTGCGTCGTCGACGCGAAGCTCCCGATCGGCGTCGTCGGTGCCCCGACGATACGCGCTGCCATCGCGCGCTCCCTGGTCGTGCAGATGGCGGTTCACCACGGACCCGCTGACGTCGAGCTCAGCGTTCTGGATCACGATCCCGAAGCCTGGCTGTGGGTCGGTGGGTTGCCGCACTGCCGGAAGGCCAGCGAGGGCGCCCGCATTGCCTCCTCCGAGAACGAGATCGCTCTGTCGCACGCGGAAGACACGATCCTTCAATGGGTCGTCGTCACCGAAGCGGAGATCGTCACCGGCCCGGGCTCGGCGTTGCGCGCCGCCCTACAGGCCCCCGACCTTCCCGTATCCGGATTGATCCTGGCCGACTCGATCGACGCGCTGCCTTCGTGTTGTGCAACCATCATCGATGCCGGCGACGAGACGACCGGTCGGGTACTCCGCAGCGGCCAGGTCGACGAGATCCTGGTCGCCGGCTTGTCTCGTCGCCGCAGCGAGAACGTCGCCTGCGCGCTCGGGGGTCTGGTCGACCCCGACAGGCCCGCTACCGATGCCGGTGTTCCGCGTGTTTGTCGATTGCTTCCGCTCGTCGGCCTCGACAACATCGACGACATCGACCCGGACAACATTCGCGCCCGGTGGGCCGATGCAACCCACGCCCGATCACTGAGAGTCCGGCTGGGCGAAGGCGCCGCTGACGCGGTCGAAATCGATCTCGTGGCAGACGGTCCCCATGGCCTAATTGCCGGCACGACCGGGTCGGGAAAGAGCGAACTGCTGCGCACGATCGTCGCCGGTCTCGCCGCCGACTATTCACCTGCCCAGGTGAACGTCGTCCTGGTCGACTACAAGGGCGGAGCCGCCTTCGACCTCTGCGCGCGTCTCCCGCACGCGGTCGGGCTCGTCACCGACCTCGACGAAGGCCTCGCGGCACGCGCCCTACGGTGTCTCGAAGCCGAACTGATCCATCGCGAGTCGGTCCTGCGCCTCGCCGGCGCCGACGACATCGCATCGTTCATCGACGACGACGGCGAGGAGCTTGCGCGACTCGTTGTGGTCATCGACGAGTTCGCGGCACTCGCGAAGGAGCTTCCGGACTTCATGGATGCCCTGGTCGATATCGCACAGCGCGGACGCAGCCTCGGCGTCCACCTGCTGCTCGCCACCCAACGACCGAGCGGTGTCCTGAAGGAGAACATCAAGACCAACACGAACCTACGTATCGCGCTTCGCCTACTGGACAAAGCCGACTCGAAGGACGTGATCGGTACCGATGCGGCAGCGTCGTTGGCCCGATCGACGCCGGGACGCGCACTGGCTCGGGTTGGTCCGGGCGAGATCGTCGCGTTCCAGACCGCACAGGTTTCCGGCATCGCCACCGAACGCGCGGGTCGAGCTCCGATGGTTCGCTCACCTCTCGTCGTAGCCGACTCCGGTCTCGATGCACCGGCTGCTGGAAACGTGCCCGACGCGGCCGGCCCGGCCGAAGCGACCGATCTCGAGCGGCTGGTCGTAGCCACACGTCGGGCATGGTCGGGCCCAGCGCCACGGAGGCCCTGGCCCGATCCCCTCCCCGACGCCGTGCTTCCAGAAGATGTCGAGCTGCCGGCCGACGCCAACGAGGATGATCTCGTCATCGGGCTGTGCGACGAGCCGGCACGACAGCGCCGCCGACCCTTCACATGGAACCCCGGTTCGGGCAGTTTGCTTCTTGCGGGTACGTCGGGAAGCGGCATCTCCAGCGCACTGTGCGCGGTGGCACTGGCCGCTGCCGAGCAATCACGACCCGACGACCTCCACGTATACGGGATTGACTTCGGCAACGGCGGTCTCGGCCCGCTAGGTCCACTCCCCCACTGCGGCGCCATCATCGGTGCGAGCGAGATCGATCGCGTAGTGCGACTCGTCGAGTTGCTCGCCAGGACGATGCGCTTGCGCGCGACCGGAAGCGCTGGCGTCGTTTCACCTCGCATGCTCTGCTTGGTCGAGAACTGGACGGGTCTCGCCAACCACTTCGACGGGTACCGCTCAGCGCCGGTGCTCGACGCGCTGACCGAGCTCCTCGTCGACGGCCCGCGCGTGGGCATCTCGATCGTCGCTGCCGCCAACCGGCCACAGGCGTTCGCGCCCGCCCTCCTCGCGAGTACCCCGAACCGGCTCGCGCTCCGGCTGGCGGACCCTGCCGATCACGGGACGATGGCTCAGCGATCGGGCATCAACCAGTCGATGGTTCCCGGTCGCTGCATCGACTCGACCACCGGCCTCGAGTGCAGCTCATCCACCACGCCGACCTCTCGGCGGTTGTCGATCGCCTTGCCGAAACCGGGGATCGCACGGCCGATCCGATCGCGACACTTCCGGATCGTGTGTCGTATTCGGACGTCGCGCTGCTCTCCTCCCTGCGCTGCGAATCAGCGTCCAGCGCTGCGCTCGCGCTCGACTTCGCCGTCGACGGTGAAACACTCATGGCAACCGGCTTCGTCCTCCACCACGGTGAGCACGCGGCGGTCTTGGGTCCGAGCCGTTCCGGACGCTCGACTGCGCTCGCCGCCATCGCAACCGCCGCCCGCGCGAAGTGCGACACCGTCGTGGTCAGCTCGCGCCGATCGGCACTGCGCGCCCTTCTTCCCGATCTCGACCACACCGAACCCCGAGAAGCGGCGGACCTCGCAATGTCCCTGTCCAAAAGCGCCGGACCGACTCTGTTCCTCGTCGACGACGCAGAGCTCTGCGACGACCGCGACGGGGCTCTCGCTCAGCTCGTGACCCGGAGCCCTGACGGCCTCCACATCGTCGCATCGACGACACCGGACCGGATGCGCAACTCGTTCCGGCACTGGTCCGGCGAGATTCGCCGTTCGAGGTTGGCACTGGCGATTCGCCCAGAAGAGACCGATGGCGACCTGTTCGGAGTGCGACTCGATCCGCGCCTGTCGCTACCGCCACTCGCAGGCCGCGGCGTCATCATCGGCGACGGTTCGGCGCGGGTCTGTCAGGTCGCCGATGTCGCCGCGGGTGAGCGCGATCGATGAAACCCACCATCGACCACCCGACGCTCGGCCCGATCGAACCCGCCGGGCGACTTGGCGCGATCTCGACGGGTGTCGTCGCGTACACGGGCCAGCGAGTGGCGCTGATTTCACCCAAACGCCCACCCGACGCCAGCGTCGTAGAGCGTCTCGGCGACCTCGCGAGCTCGACACTCGTCGGGTTCCACGGCCTGGTCGACGACGACGAGCACGGCACACTTGCGGTGACCGATTTCGCCCCGGGCGGCACCCTCGGCGACCGCGGCGAACTCGACGACGAGGCGGTGGCGCTCGTCGTCGCCGTAGTGCACGAGGCCATCCTTTCGCTCGCGATAGTCGGCCTCGTGCATGGCGACATCGCTCCCGACAACGTCGTCGTCGATGCCAGCGGGCTGCCGCTCCTGGCCGATCTACACGATTGCCAGCCCGTCGACGACCGACCGCTTTCGAGAGGAACGGCTGGGTTTGTCGACCGCGGGGCCACTGCATCGACGACGACCGATCTGCGCGCGCTCGGCAGGCTCGCCACGTCGATACGCGCCGCGCGAGTACCGGGACACCCATCCCTCGACCGTGTGATCGATTTGCTCGATAGCGGCTCGCCGCTCGACGCCGCCGCGCTCGAGGGACTTCGCTCGCTCGCAGGGTCGACTCGACTCGGCCCGCCCAAGCGTCGATGCGACACGCATGCGCGCCCATCGACCGTGGAGTTCGGCCCCCGGCCGCCGGTCGCTCGCACGAAAGTGAGCGATGACCGAACACGTCTTCGGTTGATCGCAGCCGCGGTCGCTGCCGCCCTCGCCATCGGCGCGGTGATGTGGGCCGAACAAGACGCCTCGGCTCTAGCAATCCAGGCGGATGAGGTCCTCGTAGGTCTCGCGTCGGACGACCAGGCGAGCTTCGCCGTCGCTCACGAACACGACGGCGGGACGCAACACCTTGTTGTAGTTGCTCCCCATGCTGTGGCCATACGCGCCGGTGACCGGGGTGCACAATATGTCGCCGACCTCGATATCAGCGGGCACGCGGGCCTCGCGGACCAAGACGTCGCCCGACTCGCAGTGCTTCCCGACCACGCGAACCTGCATCGGGCGCTCGGCACCGACCGCTCGGGCGAGAAAGGTCTCATAGCCGCTCCCGTAGAGCACGGGCCGGGGGTTGTCGCTCATGCCTCCGTCGACGGCGACATAGGTGCGAATCCCCGGAATCGCCTTGACGGTTCCGACCCGATACAGCGTGACAGCCGCAGCGGCGACAATCGATCGGCCAGGCTCGGCGCTGACCCGCGCAGTGACACCGTTCGCCTCACACGCTGCGGCGACGACCTTGCCCCACTGCGAGATCGTCGGCGCTTCCTCACCGGCGACATACGGCACCCCCAGGCCCCCACCGATCGAAAGCTCGTCGATGCCCAACGGTTCGATGAATTCGGCAAGGACGCCGATGGCACGCTCGAACGACTCGGTGACGAAAACCTGGGACCCGATGTGCGCGTGGATACCCACGAGCTCGAGCCCGGCGATCGATCGCGCGCGCTCGACCGCTTCGATCGCAGCACCGGTCGACACCGTGAAACCGAACTTCGAGTCGTCCTGGCCGGTCGCTATGAACTCGTGGGTGTGCGCCTCGACGCCTGGCGTGATGCGCAACAACACGGGCTGGCGAACGCCGCGCCGGGCCGTGAGAGCCTCGAGTCGATCGAGCTCGTCGAAGCTGTCGACGACGATTCGAGCGACGCCGAGGCCGAAAGCCATGTCGAGCTCCGCGTCGGATTTGTTGTTGCCGTGCAGCACCAGACGGTCGGGAGGCACCCCTGCGCGTTCCGCAACGTACATCTCTCCGCCGGTCGCAACGTCCAGATACATGCCCTCCTCGTAGGCGAGCCGGGCCATGGCGGTGCAGAGGAACGCCTTGGTCGCATACGCGACGCCCTCACCGAACGTGTCGACGGCCTCACGACACCTGGCGCGCAGCTGGGCCTCGTCGTAGACGAACAGAGGCGAGCCGAACTCCGTCACCAAGTCGTTGGCGCGGAGTCCGCCCACGACCAGGTGGTCGTCGACGTCGACGGTCGCGTTGTCGGGCAGCAGATGTCGGGGAATCGGTTGGCTGATCACATCGTCTCCGGAGCCGACACGCCTACCAGGCCGAGCGCGACGCGCAGGGCGATCGTCGTCGCCTCGACCAGCCACAGCCTGGCCTGCGTGAGCTCTGGCTCGATGCCATCGCCGACGACGTAGCAGTCGTGGTAGAAGCCGTGGGCGGCCGAAGCGAAATCGCGCAGCCAGGTCGTGATCCGATGAGGCGCGCGGTCCTCGGCTGCAGAACGCACGGCCTCGGCAAACGTGCCCAGCCGGCGCAGCAGCTCGGTTTCCCGCTCGTGGACGAGCGGCGAAAGGTCTACATCGTCGATCGAGACCCGATCGACGCCGTTCTCAGCCGCGTTGCGGGCGATCCCACACATGCGGGCGTGGGCCATCTGAACGTAGTAGACGGGGTTCTCCATCGCCTGAGATGCGGCGACGGCAAGGTCAAAGGTCTGAGGTGAGGTCACCGACTGAAGCATGTAGGTGAAGCGCGTCGCGTCGACACCGATCTCGTCGATGATGGTCCGAAGCTCTATGAGGTCGCCCGAGCGCTTCGAGAGCTTCACCTCGTCGCCATCGCGCATCAGCTTGACGAGCTGCGTGATCAACATGTCGAGTCGGTCCGGGTCCTCGCCGAGGGCATGCATCGCAGCGTTCATGCGCGGGACATAGCCGTGGTGATCGGCGCCGAGCACGACGACCAGCTGGTCGGCGCGGGAGAACTTGTCGCGGTGGTAAGCGATGTCCGGTGCGACGTAGGTGTACTCGCCGTCGGTGCGGACGAGCACCCGGTCCTTGTCATCGCCGAACTCGGACGAGCGCAGCCACGTCGCGCCTTCGTTCTCGTAAATGACGCCGCGTTCGCCGAGGTGACTCATCGTTGAGGTGATCGCCCCGCTGTCGACCATCGAACGCTCGCTGAACCAAACGTCGAAGACGATACCGAGGTCTTCGAGGACGCTCCGTTGATCTTCGAGCGCTCGTTCGTATCCCCATTCGAGTGGATCGGCATCGGTCGGCATCTCCGCCGCCCACCTGGCGATGTAGTCGCCGAGATAGCCGTCTTCGGGAGGCTCCTCCCCTTTGTGGCGGGCCTCCAACGACGCGGCGAAGGTCTGCATCTGCACGCCTCGATCATTGATGTAGAACTCGCGGCCAACGTCGTATCCGACGTGTTCGAGAAGGCGTGCGAGGGTGTCACCGAAGCAGGCCCCCCGTGCGTGGCCCGCGTGCAGAGGGCCCGTCGGATTGGCCGAGACGAACTCGACGATGACCTTGGTACCGGCTCCGACATCGGAAGCTCCGAATCGGTCGCCGGCGGCGACGGTGTCGCGCACGATCTCGTGCAGCGCGGTCTGGGCGAGGTGAAAGTTCACGAAACCCGGGCCGGCGACCTCGATTCGATCGACACCGTCGACCGTCGACGCTCGGAGCGCTGCCGCGATCTCGGCTCCCAGCTCGCGAGGATTTCGACCGGCCGCCTTCGCTGTGGCCAGCGCAACGTTGGTCGACCAGTCGCCGTGCTCGCGCTGCGCCGGTCGTTCGAGCGCGATCTCGTCAGGGACATCGAGGCCCAGTGAATCGAGCGCGGTCGCGATGGCTTTGCGCAGCTGTTGTCGGATCATTCACCGGCTCGTTTCGGTCACGAACGGACCAGCGTATTGGTAGCGGGACGGATACGATCGCACCGATTGCCCCCGTAGCTCAGTGGATAGAGCATCGGCCTCCGGAGCCGTGAGCGCAGGTTCGAATCCTGCCGGGGGTGCGCCCGGTCCTACACTCTTCGACATGAGCGCCGCGGCCAAGACTCGTTGGACCTTCCAATGGAAGGAGCTCTACGACGAGGTCGTCACCAGCGGGCTGTGCACGGGCTGCGCGGGATGTGTCGTGTCGTGTCCCCACGACGTGATCGGCTACGAGCATCTGCCCGGCGCCTACAAACCGTTCCACCTCGAGGAGGAGCTCGGGCTCTCGAACTGCGTACACGGCGAGAAGGGCTGCACATCATGCACGAGGGCGTGTCCTCGGTTCCGTCAATGGGAGCCCGAGGCCGATGAGCACTTGTTCGGACGAACCCGCAACGACGACGAGATGGCCGGGATCTACGGCGACATTCTGCTCACCCGGGCCTCCGACGATCATGTTCATCAGACCGGACAGGACGGTGGGCTCGTGTCGGCAATCCTCATCTGGTGCCTCGAAAACGACATCATCGACGCTGCACTCACCTCTTACCTGGAGAGCGACGGCGACGACGGCTCGCCTGGCGATCGATGGAAGGCCGTGCCCGGCGTGGCCACGAATCGCGACGAGGTTCTTCGCGGCGCGGGCAGCAGATACACCTACTCGGCCAACACGTTGGCCATGGACGAAGCACGCGATCGTGGACTCGACCGTCTCGCACTGGTCGGGATGAGCTGCCAGACCTCGGTCGGGCCGGTCATGTGGCATCGAAAGATCGGCAAGGTCGGCAAACCGATCAAGCTCAACATCGGCTTGCTGTGCTCGAAGTCCTTCGACGATGCGATCTTCGAGGAGCTGTTCTGGACCAAGTACGGCCTGGCGAAACAGGACATGGTCAAGATGAACATCAAGGGCGTTTTGCAGATCTGGATGCGCAACGGCGACTATCACGAGATCAACCTCAAGGAATGCCATGCGTGGACCCGCGAAGGGTGCAATCATTGCCCCGATTTTTCAGCCGAGCATGCCGACATCTCGACCGGGGGTATCGGCGAGAACAACGACTGGACGCTGACCATCGTCCGCACCGACCTCGGCCGGGCGGTGATAGACGCGATGATTGCCGACGGGGTGATCGAGACACGCCCCGGCGACGACGACCCGGGCGCGATCGCGTTGTTGCACAAGCTCGCCCAGAAGAGTCGCGAGCGCTGGCCGGATTGGGCAGCCGAAGAGGCGAGGGTCGGGCTGCCCAATGCCTGAACTCACAGCGAGTCAGGGGATTCGCTCGAGGCAGGCTGTGATGATCTCCTGGGCATCGTCGCTCAGGTCCTCGATGCCTTCGATCAGTCCGCTCTCGACGTCCTTGCGTAGCTGATCGTCCTCGGCCTTGAACTGCTCGTACGGGATGTTCTCCTCGTATCCGGAGTAGACGCATCCGCAGTAGTCCTCGGCGTCACCGTCGGGAAGCGCCGGTTCTCCCTCGCCGCGTTCGTTGGCTTCGACGCAAGCTTCCATGAAGTTGGTCTCGACGACGTCGTCGTAGTCGTCGGGTTCGCCGGATCCGGCACAACCCGCGAGAACCGCCGCTAGGGCGACGAGGAGCAGAATCGTTCGGGTCATTCGTTCAAGCACCGCCAGCAGGCTAGTCGTGTGCTGGAACAATGGTGCGCGAGGCTCGGCGTCACGATGCGATCGAGCGTGCGCTCTCGAACACCGCATCGAGCATTTCGACCGTGAGCTTGCCCGTGAACGTGTTTTGCTGGCTCACGTGGTACGAGCACAGCAGCGTCGGGCCGCCCTCGACGACGACTTCGACTCCGTGGCCGAACTTCGGGCGGGGCTTGACCTCGAAATGTCGACACATCGCCTGGTAGGCGAATTGGCCGAGGCACACGATGGTCCGCACGTCGCCGAGCTCCGCTAGCTCCTCGTCGAGGAAAGTTCGGCAGTTGTCCCGCTCGAGCGGCGTCGGCTTGTTCTGGGGCGGTACGCACTTGACCGGTGATGTGATGTACACCCCGTCTAGCTCGAGTCCGTCGTCGACGTGGGTGCTCTCGGCCTGGTTGGCAAGACCAGCCCGGTGCAGTGCCGCGTACAGCCAATCGCCGGAGCGGTCGCCGGTGAACATCCGGCCCGTGCGGTTCGCACCGTGAGCCGCGGGCGCGAGACCCATCACGACTATCCGCGCCGCCGGGTCGCCGAAACCTGGCACCGGTCGGCCCCAGTACTCTTCGTCGGCGAACGCGGCCCGTTTCGTCGCGGCGACCTCCTCGCGCCATGCCACGAGGCGCTCACATCGCCGGCACTCGATGAGCGACGCGTTGACGGCTTCGAGGCGGCTTCGGCTCATGACGGGTGGCGAGTCTACCGACCACTACGGTTGCGGCATGGCTACGACGGTGCTGCTGGTACGACACGGCAAGACCCCCACGACCGGCGCTGTGCTTCCCGGCCGCGCTCCGGGGCTGCATTTGGCCGATCGGGGGCGTGAGCAGGCCGAGGCAGCGGCCGACCGAATCGCCGCTCTGGGCAATGTGGCCGCGGTGTATGCATCGCCCATGGAGCGCACCCGCCAGACCGCCGCACCGATTGCGAAGGCCCTTGGACTTCGGGTGCGCACCGCCAAGGGCCTCATCGAGTGTGACTTCGGGGATTGGACGGGTCGCAAGCTCGGTCAGCTCCGACGCTTGAAGGCGTGGAAAGCGGTGCAGAACACACCGAGCACGTTTCGGTTTCCCGGCGGTGAGAGCTTCACCGAGATGCAGACCCGCATCACGACCGAGATCGCACGGCTCGTCGACCGTCATCGAAACGAGACCATCGTGGCGGTGTCACACGCAGACCCGATCAAGGCGGCGGTCGCGCACGCGGCGGGCACACACCTCGACCTCTTCCAGAGGTTTCTCATCTCACCCTGCTCGGTCAGCGCAGTGATGTACACCGACGGTGGGCGGTTCGTGCTAGCGATCAATTCGACAGGCGAATTGACAGGCATGGGCGGATAGCGAAATGGGTGAGTCGCTCGAGTTCGATCGGGTCGACGTGTTTACGGTCGGCGCGGTCGGAGAACCGGGCCAGAGGATCTTCTATGTTCAGATGCAATCGCTGGGCGAGGTCGTGTCCCTGCGCCTCGAAAAGCAACAGGTTGCCGCCATCGCCGACTACCTCGACGGGATGCTCGACGACGCGCCGCATACCGACGAGCCGGTGGCCGACCTGACGGACTCGTTCACCGCTCCCAGTGAAGATCTGTTCACCGTGCAATCGATCGGCGCCGCTTTCGAAGCCGAGGGCAACCGATTCGTTCTCTATTTCGAAGAGCTCACCGAGGGTGACGACCCTGCGGCGGTACTCGTCGGGCTTCAACGCCATCAGATAGAAGGCTTCATTCCACATGCGAGAGCCTTGGTCGAGGCAGGCAGGCCGCCGTGCCCGTTCTGTGGCCGTCCGCTGCAAGGCCCCGGTAGCTTCTGCCCGTGCTCGAACTAGACGAGTTGGAACACGACGACATCGAGGTCCTCGGCCGGATGCCGTGGAGCTCGAATGCGACCTTTCTCGTCGAGATCGGACCTGCTCGAAAGCGGGCGGTCTACAAGCCTGGGCGGGGTGAGCGGCCGCTACGCGACTTCCCGCCACACGTCTACCGGCGCGAACTCGCGGCCTACCGGCTGAGCGAGGAGCTGGGGTTTGGCTTCGTGCCGACCACGATCGAGCGCGACGGGCCGATGGGGCCGGGGTCGATCCAGGAGTTCATCGACGCCGACTTCGAACAGCACTACTTCACGTTGCGAGACGACGCGGACTTGGTTCCGACCTTTCGGCGGTTGTGCGCGTTCGACATCGTGTCGAACAACACCGACCGCAAGTCGGGGCACTGTCTCTTGGATGCGAACCGCAAGGTCTGGGCGATCGACAACGGTCTGAGCTTCCACCACCAGTCGAAACTTCGCACGGTGATCTGGGATTTCGCAGGCGAGCACCTGCCGGCGGACGTGGTCGAGCCGCTCACAGCGATCATCGACGACGGCGTACCCGAGTCCGTCGCCGAGCTGCTCGACCCGATCGAGGTCGACGCCGTCGCCGCCCGAACCCGTGCCCTGCTCGTCGAAGGCAGGTTCCCCCACGATCACACGGGTTGGGGCCACCCCTGGCCGCTGGTGTAGGGGTTTCGGTCCCGACATAGAGGGGAATCGTTGGGACCTACTCGGTCCGCCGAGTGTGTAAACGCGAATCGACACCTGCCCGTACCAGGTGTCGCAAACAGGAGGGGAGGCGGGCGATCGACCTGCTCAAGGGAAGGCTAATGCGCGCCGATCTGTACAGGGATGTCGAAGAGCGAGCAGAACCGCCCGAAGCTGGTCGACCGAGTTGTCCTCGTGGGGCTCCTCGTCTCGATCGCCGCGGCCGGTCTTGCGATCGTTTCGCTTCTCGACGACAGCACCGAACTCGCCACTGTCAACGCCGCGCGCGACTCGAGACTCGCGCTGCACCTCGACGACTTGGCCACCACCGTTCTCCACCTCGACCCGGCACTGCTCGACTCGGAGGACTCGTTCGACGACATCCTGGAGGACATCGAGGACGAGATGCAGCTCAGCGAGGATGCACTCCAGCTGAGAGGCATCGACGGGCTCGAGGGCACCGACGTTCTCGAAGCCCTGGAGCGTTCGCGCGAGATTCACGAGTCCGAGGCCCGGCCGCGCCCGTCGGTCGATGACCTCCTGGAAATCTCCACGCAGCTCCGCGCATCTGCCAAGGCGACCCTCGCCCACATGGGAGTCGGCGACGATACCCTGGTCGAGGCACACGCAGCGGTGTCCGACGAGATCACGCGCATCGCCGAAGAAGTCCTGGGGCGTGAAACCCGGGCCCCCGCCGAGATGTCTTCGGTGTTGTCCGACGTCGCGGCCAGCTTGCCCGACGTGCCGGAGCCTGAGATCTTCGTGTGGACCGACGGCCCCGCTTCGTTCGAACAATTCGATCAGCTCTCCGAAGTGCTGGCGACGATCGATACTTCGCTGGCCGAGGCACCGGTCGGCAGCCACAACGACTCGCTGGCAACCGCCCTGCTCCTCGCCGCCGGCGCGGGAATCGGTGTGTGCGGGGTGACTCTCAGGCTTCGACACCGGCAGCGCCGACAGCAGGAAGCGCATATGGTCGAACAACTCCGACAGCTCGCCGACCGAGATCCCCTCACCGGACTGTTGAACCGATCAGGTCTCGAACAGGCCTTTGCCGAGGTCGTCTCGGCAGGCGAGACGGTATCGGTCCTGTTCGTCGACCTCGACCACTTCAAGA
This sequence comes from Acidimicrobiales bacterium, assembly GCA_965216815.1. Lineage (GTDB taxonomy): Bacteria > Actinomycetota > Acidimicrobiia > Acidimicrobiales > SHLQ01 > JADFOM01. The sequence continues at coordinate 4,013,553 of OZ244202.1, forward strand.
GCCTCAACGACGAGAACGGCCACGACGTCGGCGACCTCGCGCTGCGACAAGTGGCCGAGCGGCTCCGTCGACTAGCGCGGCCGGACGATCGCGTTGCGAGGGTGGGTGGCGACGAGTTCCTGGTTCTCATCGCCGGCAAGCTCGGTTCCGATGGCGCCATGTCGGTAGCGGAACGCGTCACCCATGCTCTGAGCCAGCCGTACCTCGTGGAGGGTAGGACCCTCCGCCTCGGAGCAAGCGTCGGCCTCGCAACGGCTGACGCAGCCGAGGCCGACCTGCGCTCGTTGATGACCGAGGCCGATGCTGCGCTCTATGAAGTGAAGCGCTCCGGTCGCGGCAGAGCCGCCGCTCTCTGACACGCTCAGATCACGAAGGCAGGGCCGGAGTCGACCCAGCCCCTTACCGTCCTTGGATCGCCTCGATGAGCTTGGGCAGCACCTTGTGGACATCGCCGACGATGCCGAGGTCGGCGACACCGAAGATCGGCGCCTCCGGGTCCTTGTTGATGGCGATGATGTTGCTCGAGCCCTTCATTCCGACCAGGTGCTGCGTCGCGCCGGAGATGCCGGCGGCGATGTAAACCGATGGCTTGACGACCTTGCCGGTCTGGCCCACCTGGTAGCTGTAGGGAACCCAACCGGCGTCGACTATCGCACGTGAAGCTCCCGGGGCACCGTTGAGGAGCCCGGCCAGGGTCTCGATCATCTCGAACTTCTCGGACTCGCCGAGGCCGCGCCCACCGGAGACGACGATGTCGGCTTCGTCGAGCTTCGGTCCGTCGCTCTCCTCGACGAATCGGTCCTTGATCACGGCCGCGCCGGTGGCACCGGTGTCGGGCACGTCGAGCGCCTGCACAGAAGCGGCTCCGCCGCCCGACGGCTCGGCCGCGAACGACTTGGGCCGGATCAGGAAGATCCCCGGGGCGTCGGTCGTGAACGCCGTCTTGACATTGGTCGTGCCACCGAAGACCGGCTCGGTGCCGACCAGGCGGTCGCCGTCGAGCGCCAGGTCGACGATGTTGGTGATGACAGGTGTATCGACCTTGACCGAGAGTCGGCCCGCAGCGTCACGCCCGTCGTATGTGGTGCCGATGAGGATGGCGTCGGGGCCGTTGCCGGCCTCAATCGCTGCGGCCATCGCCGATGCGACGGCTACCCCCGGCAGCTTGTCGCCGAGGTCGCCCGTCGCGAGCACCGACGAGGCGCCGTGCTCGCCGAGCGTTGCAGCGATCGCATCGCCGTCACCGCCCCCGTAGACGACCTCGACCGTGTCGGCCAGCTCTCGTGCCTTCGCGAGCATCTCGAGCGTTATGGTGGCAACGGTGCCGTCGGCGGCTTCTCCGTAGACCCAGACTTTTTGCAATCCCATTGTCTCTTCTCCTCCGGCCTACAGAACCTTGAGCTCTTCGAGGAACCCGACGATGCGTTCGTGGGCATCGCCCTCGTCCTCGACGATCTCGCCGGCCTCGCGCTCCTCGGCCGGCTCGATGCTCGTGATCTCCTGGCGGGCACCCGCCCAGCCCACGGCGCCGGCATCGATCCCGAGGTCGGCGCAAGTCACCTCGTCGACCGGCTTGGACTTGGCGGCCATGATGCCCTTGAACGACGGGTATCGGGGTTCGACCACACCAGCGGTGACCGAAACGAGACACGGCGTGGGGCACTCGACCTCGTCGTAGCCGTTCTCGGTCTGGCGTTTCACCGACACGGTGGAGCCATCGACCGCGATCTCCTTGGCGAAGGTCACCGAAGGCAGACCCATGATCTCGGCTATCTGTTCGGGCACGGTGCCCGTGTAGCCATCGGAGGACTCGGTGGCGGTGAGCACGAGATCGGCCTCGGCACGCCCGATCGCTGTGGCGAGAACCTTGGCGGTGCCCAGAGCGTCGGTGCCGCTCAAGGCGTCGTCGCTCACCAACACAGCGCTGGCCGCGCCCATTGCGAGGGCGGTGCGTAGACCACCCACCTCGCTGTTGGGAGCCATCGACACGAGGGTGACCTCGCCGCCACCGGCGGCGTCGACTAGCTGGAGGGCCATCTCGACTCCATAGGAATCCGACTCGTCCAGGATGAGCTTGACGTCTCGCTTAAGCGTCTTGGTCTCGGGGTCGAGCTCACCGGGATCGGCCGGATCTGGAATCTGTTTCACACAGACAACGACATTCATGAGCGCCAAGTCTGCAGGCAAATCCGATCAGTTCCACAATCGGACGGAACACTCTCCACACTTTTCTCGTCCGGCCTTCCAGCGCCCGCGACACCGAGGGGTTCCGGGCCGCCGAGTCGACCGCGGCGGCTACGGTGGCGGTTCTGCGAGTACTTCTCATCGTCAACCCCACCGCTTCGTCGGTGACCGCCCGGACTCGGGTCGTCATCCAGAAGGCCCTGTCGGCCGACCACGACCTGACCGTGGCCGAAACGAGCCGCAGGGGCCATGCCGCCCGCCTCGCGCAAGGCGCCGCCTCGGCCGGAACAGATGTCGTCGCCGTACTCGGGGGCGATGGGACGCTGAACGAAGCGGCGAACGGTCTCGTCGGCACCGAGACGGCGCTCGCCCCCCTGCCCGGAGGGTCGACGAACGTGTTCGCACGCACGCTCGGTCTGCCCGACGAGCCCACCGAGGCGACAGGCGAGCTACTCGCCTCGCTCGATAGAGGCTCGATCCGGCCCGTGGGATTGGCGTCTGTTAACGGCCGCTACTTCCTGTTCCACTGCGGCGTCGGGTTCGACGCGGCGGTGGTCGAACAGGTCGAAAAGCGCGGCGGTCTGAAGCGCTATGCCGGACATCCGCTGTTCATCTACTCGGCATTCGACACCTGGCTTCGCCAGTTCGACCGCCGTCATCCTCTGTTCGCGGTGCACCACGAGGACGGCTCGACTGTGTCCGATGGGTACTTCGCCCTCTGCATGAACACGAACCCCTACACCTACCTGGGGAACCGTCCGCTCGACGTGGCGCCCGATGCGACCCTCGACCGGCCGCTGACCATCATCACGATCAGAAAGCTCTCGGCGATGGCGCTCGGCTCGCTCGCGGGTACGGCGTTGCGCAGCAGCGACGGCCTCGCGTCCGCCCGAAACGTCGACTACCGACCCGACACGACGAAGGTTCGGTTCGAGGGATACCGGCCGATCCCCTACCAGGTCGACGGCGACTTCCTCGGAGCCGTCGATGAGCTCCGCTTCGAGTGGCACGCCGAGTCGATGCGCCTCGTCACCCCGGTCGACGCCGAGTAGGACGGGGGGTCTGTCCCCGCGTCCTACTCGCTGGCGAGCACCTTGCATGCGACAGTCGGGTCGTTGGTGATGATGCCGTCGACGCCCATGTCGGCGAGGCCGGCGATGCGGTCGGGTTCATCGACCGTCCAGACGTGAACCTCCATATCGGCTGCGTGTACGCCGGCTACGAGCGAATCGTCGACCGATGAGGCATGGGGATGCACAGCGCCGTGACCCCGCGACGACACCCACTCGATGAGCTGACTCGGGTTCGACACGTCGAAGACCAGGAAGCCTGTCGGAATCGTGGGATCGATACCACGTAGCTTGTCGATGTCATCCATGTTGAACGACGAGACCAGCACGCGGTCGATCGGCAGGTAGGCGTGCACCAGTCCCGCGACCGCCTCGGCGACGCTGTTGTCGGCGTCATAGTCGGGGTCGTCGCGCAGGTTCTTGATCTCTATGTTCACGCCGAGATCTCCCGCCGCCTCGAGTGCCTCGATCAGCGACGGGATGTGGTCCGGAAGCGAGGACGCGTCGCATTCCACGATAACCCGACCGTCAGAGAGGTGAGCGTCGTGGTGGATGACGAGGACGCCGTCTCGGGTACGACGCACATCGATCTCGATCCAATCGGCGCCGCGCTCGGCCGCACCGGTGAAAGCCTCGATCGTGTTCTCGGGATGGTGTGCGGAAGCGCCGCGGTGCGCGATCACCAGCGGTTTGCGGTCGTCCATCTCGCCGTTACCCCCGAACTTGATGAATTTCCCGAGATTACCTCTTGCCACTCTGTGTGGGTCGAACTACGTTCTCCGTGAGATTGAAACAAGTTCTCGTTTGGGCGAAGCGAAGGGGGCAAGTCGTTCCGCCCGCGTGACTCCACCCGCGGTGGGTCCGAATGACGTGAACCGCATTCCGGCTCCCCCGGGTCGGGATTCGATACACCTGGAGGGATCAGTGGCACTGGCCATCAACGACTCGTGGACCCGTACCGGCGGGATACTCGATTGGCGGAACACAGCAGCGTGTCGGGACACCGACCCCGACCTGTTCTTCCCGATCGGCTCGACCGGGCTCGCGATCGAACAAATCGCCGATGCCAAAGAGGTCTGCATGAGCTGTGACGCCCGAGGCGACTGTCTCGACTTCGCGCTCGATACCAACCAGGACAGCGGCGTGTGGGGCGGCCTGTCCGAGGAAGAGCGGCGCGAGATTCGCCGGGCTCGTCGCAAACTCGCCCAGCGCTGATCAGCTACCGGCAACGGTCGCGGCGACACGCGACCTAGGCACTTCGAGAAACACACACGTACCCACCCTCGGTGGCGATCCGGGACCGTCGGCGACATCGATCGTCCCCTGAAGGTCGCCGCACACGAACGACTGCACGATCGACATACCCAATCCGGGCCGGTCGAGGCTGAACTCGCTGCCGACGCCCACACCGTTGTCGACGACCCGCACACGCACCATGTCGGGCGTGCCCTCCAGCTCGATCCGCACACGACAGCGCTCGCCGTCCGATCGAAGACCCGCCGGGAAGGCATGGTCGACCGCGTTCTGAAGAAGCTCGGTCAACACCACCGCCAGCGGCATGGCGAGCTCGCCGCGCAGGCGTCCGCAGTCGCCGACGATTCGGAACTCGATGGGCATCTCGGGAGAGACGAGGCCCTCCTCGACCGTGCGAAGCAGCGGACGAACGATGTCGAGAAACAAGACCTCGTCATCGTCGCCGTCGGCGTCCTGCGCCAGCGTCTCGTGAACGAGCGCGATCGCCGCGATTCTGCGCACCGATTCCTCGAGCGCATCGACCGCCTCCTCGGAACGGAGGCGACGGGCCTGGAGCCGCAGCAGCGATGAAATCGTCTGCAGGTTGTTCTTCACCCGATGGTGGATCTCGCGAATCGTCGCTTCTTTCGAGAGAAGAAGCCGGTCGCGGCGACGCAGCTCGGAGACATCTCGCAGCAACACGAAGGCTCCGGTCACCGCATCGTCGTCGACGAGCGGAAAGCACTGCACCAGCACCGTCGTGTCGCGGCCTCGGTCGAGCTCAACCAGTGCCGGCCGGTGCTCGTCGAACGCTCGGCGCACGGTTTGCGGCTCGAGCCCGATGTCGGTGAGGCGCCGACCCTCTGCGTTGGTGTGCACGCCGAGCCGGTGCAGCGCGGATACGGCGTTTGGCGAGTTGTACACGACGCGGCCGTCGGCATCGAGCAACACGGCCCCGTCGCCGACACGGGGAGCTCGCGGCTGGTCACCCTCATCGTGAGGAAATGGGAACTGGCCCTGATCGATCATGACGGCGAACCGCCCGAACACCGACCGGTAGGTGGTCTCGAGCTCGCTCATCGCCCCGCTGTGAGCTGCCAGCCCCTCGCTCGTCAGGACTGCGAGCACCAGGCCGTGGCGCCGAACAGGAATCGCGCTCAGCTCTATCTCGTCACCCCCACCAATCGGCGGGCGGCGGCCATCGACGATGCCGTCCTGGTCGACCGCTGCGGCGATCGTGGGAAGCGCACCGACCGCCTCTACGAGCCCTACCGGATCGTCGGGGTGCACCGTTTGGCCCGTCGTCGGGCGCACGTGAGCCAACACGATGTAGCCGTCGCCCTCGCTCTCGGGTGCCCACAGAAGGAGGTCGTTGCCGCTGAGGTCGGCCAGCAGTCCCCACGATCTCGTGAGCCGCTGAAGATGCGAGATGGCAGCACCGCGCAGTCCGCATCGGTCACGTGCCATTTCCGCGAGCGTCGCCACGCCTCCATCGTACTGCGGGCCCTGCGGCTGCCTCGGAGTGAACCGATGGCTAGCCTGGCCCGATGAAGCGCCGCAGCGTGGGGACCGCAATTGCCGACGCGGCGAAGATCTGCGTGCCCTTCATCGTGCCGATCGTTGCATTCGCCGCCTCGGCCGCGCTGGGAGCCTGGCTGCTCGCCGGCGACGACGCTGCGACCGCAACCCTGCGTGTCGGTTTCATCGAAGCCGTCGACGAGGGGCTCGTCGACACCATGCAGGACGCGGTCATCGACCACGTGGCCACCGACGAGTTCTCCACCGACCTCGGAGACATCGGAGACGGTGCCGGCATCGAGCTCGACGCAAGTCGCGACGCCGAATACGTCGCTCTCCGCACGAAGGGCGCAGAGGCCCTAGAAACCGAACAGCGCGCCGTCATCGCCGCCGAGGTCTTGCTCGGCTGGTATGCCGAAGAGGGCCTCGATGGAGCCGAGAGCTTCACGATCATCGACATCGAATCGGATGGTCCCGGCATCAAGCGTTGGATACCGGCCGCCATCGCCGGCGTACTGGGCGCAGCGCTTGCGATCGCTGTGGTCCTTCGCCTGCGCCGCAGATACGGGCCGCTACGCGTCTCGCGCGATCTCGGGAAGCGACATGTACGCGTCCCGGTCATCGGCGGCACCGGCGAATCCGCGAACGAGGTGATGAACAAGGCAACCATCACCATCACGCGCGCCGGTCGCTTCCTCGACGGCCCGGCCATCGCCGTGCTCGGAATCGAATCGACCGTGTCGATGCGCGTCGTCGAGCTCCTGGAGGCGAGGATCGCCGCCGCCGACTCCGACGTGCGCCTTCAACCGGTGAGGGCGCTGTCACGCGAGGTCGCCAAACAGACCGCTTCGGTCCTCCTCGTCGGTGAAATCGGGGTGAGCTCGGAAGCGGCAATCGAGCTCATCGAAACCCTGGCCGCTCGCGGGATCGGCACGGTTGCCGTAGTGCTCATCGGGGAAGGGTTCATGGACGAGCTCGGCCCACAGGGCCAGCGACTCGACTCCACACCGCGACGCCGCCGGGGCCGCCCCACCACCCCCGAGGTCATCGTCAAGATGCCGGATGATAGGTAGGCGTCAGTTGAGGTAATTGGGGCTCTGACCCCATGTTGACTCAACTGGGTCTTACTCGCGGAGCGTGAGTTCGGGGTGGTAGCGCCGGGTCGGGGCCAGATCGACGTCGATGCGCTCGGCGATCTCGGCGAAGACCCCCGCGATTTCCGAGTCGGGGTTGGTCGTGACGATAGGACGTCCGCTGTCGGACCCCTCGCGCAGGGCGATTCCCATCGGGACTTGGCCGAGCAGCGGAACCTCGAGTCGCTCGGCCAACTCCCGGCCGCCTCCCGCGCCGAACAACTCGTAGCTGGTCCCGTCGTCGCCGGTGAACCACGACATGTTCTCGATGACACCGCGGACGTCGATGTTGACCTGCTGGGCCATGAACGCCGCCCGCTGCGCCACCCGCTGGGCGGCGGGTTGTGGTGTGGTCACCACGTAGAGCTCTGAGCGCGGCAGGAACTGCGCAATCGACAACGAGATGTCACCAGTCCCCGGCGGCAGGTCGACAACGAGATAGTCGGGATCGTCCCAGAAGACATCGGTCAGGAATTGCTCGAGGGCCTTGTGCAGCATCGGGCCACGCCAGATGACCGGCTGGTCCTCCTTGGCGAAGAAGCCCATCGAGATCGCGCGCACGCCGTGAACGTCGGGCGGGATCAACATGTCGTCGATGACGGTCGGTGGGCGGTCGATGCCCAGCATGCGAGGCATCGAGAAACCCCAGACGTCTGCGTCGACCACAGCGACCGACTTGTCGCGATTGGCGAGGGCGATCGAGAGGTTCGCAGTGACCGATGACTTGCCGACGCCACCCTTGCCGCTGGCGATGAGCAGCACCCGCGTCGGACAGTCGGGTTCGGCGAACCTGATGGCGCGACCTTCGGCGTGGCCGTGAGCCTGCTGGGAACCGGCCGAGGCGGCCGGATCTCCATGGAGCCGCTCGCGCAGAGCGGCCCTCTCGTCGTCGGTCATCGAGGTGAACTCGACGGTGACCGAATCGACGCCGTCGAGCTGCTCGACAGCGTTGCGGACCCGCGTGTCGATCTCGGCCTTGAGCGGGCAGCCCGGAATCGTCAAAGCGATGAACACGGTCACCGACGGACCCGCAACGTCGACCGAACGGACCATGTCGAGGTCGACGATGCTGCGATTGAGCTCGGGGTCCTCCACGGGTCGCAGCGCCTCGATGACCGCGTCGGAAGTCGGTGCCATAGTGATCGCTACAATATCGGTGTGTCCGAGACCCCCCTCACGCCGACCGAGTTCGCATCGGCGGTCACCGCTGTTGCTTCCGCCTTCGGCGATCCGACCCGCCGCGAGATCTACCTGTTCGCACAACGCTCCACCGATGGGGTCACCGCTACGACCACGGCGGCACAGTTCGACCTGCACGCAAACGTCGCGCGCCATCACCTCGACAAGCTCGTCGCCGGCGGCTACCTCGAAGTGTCGATCGACCGTTCGGCGGGAGCCGGGCGACCATCGAAGCGATATTCGGCTGTCTCGGACATCAATCTCGAAGTCCCGGTGCGCCACGACGACATCCTGATCACGCTTCTCGGTCGTGCGCTCGCCGAGCTCGGAGCCGAACACGCCGAAGACCTCGCGGAGAACGTCGGCGTCGAGTACGGCCGAGCCATGTCTGCCGCGATGGGGGGCTCCGACGCACAGCAATCGTTCAGGGCGGCCCTGCACACCGTCGCCGAGGCACTGACAGCTCACGGCTTCGCCGCCAAGGCGGAGAAGCACGGAAGCGAGTTGCGGATCGTGTCCGACCACTGCCCGTTCGGCGGCGCAGCGGTCGAGCACCCGGTCATCTGCGCGGTCGACCGAGGCCTGGTGAAGGGGATGCTCGACGGTCTCTACGGCAAAGCCGATGCCGAGGTCGCCGCTTCTCGCCCCATGGGCGACGACCACTGCGTCACCACCGTCACCGGGTGAGCGCGCAGCGAGTCTGCCTCGACCACGTTTCGGCCTCGCCGCTGCGGCCGGTCGCACGCACCGCGCTCCTCGACACACTCGATCGCGGTATCGCCGATCCCGGACGCACCTACAGCGAGGCACTCGAGGCGCGTGCGCTGCTCGAAGATGCCAGGTCGACGGTGGCGACGGCGCTCGGGGCCAGATCGCGCGAGGTCGTGTTCACGTCGGGGCGGGTCGAATCGACGGCGTCGGTCGTCCACGGGGTCGGCGGCCGCCAGATCGCAAGCCTGGTCGAACACGCAGCGATACGCGACAACGTCGAGCCGATCGGCGAGCTCGTCGGATGTGACCCGGTGGGTCGCGTGCGGGTCGGCGACATCGAAGGAGCGGTGACCGAGTCGACAACGCTGGTCCATGTCCAGTGGGCCAACCACGAAGTCGGCACGAGACAGCGTGTCGACGAGGTGGTCGAGCTCGTGCACGCGCGGGGAGCGATGGTCCACATCGACGCGACGGTCGCAGTAGGCCATGACACCGTGTCGTTCTCGGATTCGGGGGCGGACTTCTTGACCTGTGATGCGACCGGGTTCGGCGGCCCGCCGGGCGTCGGAGTTTTCCTTATTCGTCGTGGACTGAGGATCGACCCGCTGCTCGTCGGCGGCGATCAGGAACGGGCGCGCCGGGCCGGCCTCGAGAACGTGCCGGGCGCATGCGCGGCCGCTGCCGCTCTCGCCGAGGCGGTTAGCGAGCTCGAGCCAGCCGCCGCGACCGAACGCCGTTTCACCGACGCCTTGGTCGGGATCGGCACTGCCGTTCCCGACGTCGAGGTGCTCGGCGACCCCGTCGACCGCGTTCCCCACCTGGTCTGCCTCGCGGTGGGGGGCATCGAGCCGCAAGCGGTAGTCATCGGGCTCGATCGACGTGGCATAGCTGCGCATTCGGGCAACTCGTGTTCATCGGAGTCGCTCGAGCCCTCGCCGGTCCTCGAGGCGATGGGGGTCGATGCGCACCGCTCGCTTCGCCTGTCGGTCGGCTGGACGACCACCGACGCCGACATCGACGCGTTCGCCGACGCCTTCGCCCCGACTATCGAAGAGCTCCGCTCCCTGGGCCGCTGATCTTTGCGATGTCAGGAGGCCGTGAACCCACAGGTGTCAGGCACCGAGCTCACGAAGCACTTGGACCCAGTTCACTCTGAGCTCGGTGCCTGACACCTTGGCCTACGGTTCCGAATCAAGACGGTCTAGGGCTGTCGACCCGTGAAGGCGATGAACTGGTCCTGGAGTGGTGCGTCGTCGGCCACGTCGACCTTGGGTCCGAACATGCCCTCGCCGCGAATCATCGCGTCGATCGGCTTGAGCGACTCGAAGGCGTGCTCGACGAACTCGGACGGAAGTGTCTCGTCGCCGCCGGTCGACCGGGCGAGGTCGAAGGTATGGATGAGCAGATCGTTGGTCGGGATGCCGAGCGCCTGATCGGCCGGCATCTCGCCAACGGGCCCGGCTACCACCTGCTGCATGGCGCCGTCGACTTCGAACGCGGCTTGCGCCGCTGCGACGACGTCCTGCCACGAGGCCCCGAGGTCAGCGCCGACCTCTGGCATGTCGGCACCGAGCGCGGTCGGGATCATGCGCTGAACGTCGATCGCGTGGGCGGCCAGATCTCTCACCGACCAGCCGTCGCAGTTCGAGTCGGCGTCCCACTGGTCGTCGCTCACCGCTTCGAGGCGCTGGGTGAATCCCTCGACTACCGCCTTCCAACTATCGATCATCGAATCCATCGTTTCGGACCTCCAAGCCTCTCGGGTTCGTCGCTTCGCGACCGCCCCGATACCCCACCACGCGCGCCAGGTCACCGCAAGCGACACGGGACATGGTCCGACCGATCACGCAGATGAGCCACAAAGGTCCGCTCGGTTCGGCTGCCAAACCCACCGCTGGATAAAGTCGGCATGATGGCGGTGTATCTCATCCGACACGGCAACGCCGGCGTGCGTGGCACCGTCGCTGCCGACGATCTCGAGCGGCCTCTGGACGACCTCGGAATGTCGCAGGCAAACGCTCTCGCGGCGGCGTTCGAGGTCGTAGAGATCGATTCGGTTCACTCGAGCAAGGCGCTGCGTTGCCGACAAACCGTGGGTCCGCTCGCGGCCTCGAGCGAACTCGACATCGTGTCGACCGATGCGCTCACCGAGGGGACATCGATGGCCGACGCGACCGAGCTCTGCCGCTCGCTGGTCGACGAAACGGCGGTGCTGTGCAGCCACGGCGACGTCATCCCCGCGATCCTCTCCCAGCTCATGCGAGACGGCATGAGCGTGTCGGGGTCCCGCGGCTGCGAGAAGGGGTCGATCTGGCGACTCGAGACCCAGGGCCGCGACATCGTGCGCGGACGGTACTTCGCCGACGCCGAGGCGTTCGCGCTCGAGGGACGAGTGACCGAGTCCGCATAGGCGCCCGAAATACCACGGCGGTGGTCGGGGTTGTTCGGGCATGGACACAATCCCCATTCTCGAAGCGACGGCGCCACCGTCGTTTGCCACCGAAAGGGAGGACGCACACCGGCTCGCCTATTCGGTCGTCGCCGAAGCCCGGCGGCTCGCCACCGGCAGGTTCGGGCTGCGCTGGACCCCGGGAGGCTTCGGCACACCGGTCTTCGACGGCGACCGCCAGGTGCGCATTGAAGGCACGTCGCTCGTCGTACAGAAGGGCGACGAGGAGCGGTCGGAGTCGATCACCACGCTGGCTGCGGCGGGTCGGTTCGTCGGGCTCGAACCGGCTACCGAAGCTGCCGAAAGCGATTCACCCACCTTGGGCGAGCTCGATCGCCACCTCAGCCTCGGCGCCGACACGATGCGCCTGCTCGATGCCTGGTTCGGCCTCGGGTGGGCGGTCCTCGAGGAACTGCGCGCCGACCCTCGGTCTCACGACGCCAGCACCACGCAGCTGTGGCCGGGCCACTTCGACCCGGCTGTCGAGATCGGCGACGAGGCACTCGGGCGCCGCGCGACCTTCGGTGCGTCGCCAGGGGATCATGCCCACGAGCATCCATATCTCTATGTGGGTCCCTGGGGCGAGATCGATTCCGCCGACGGCTTCTGGAACGCCGACACGTTCAAGGGCGCGATGCTGCCTTTCGCCGACCTCGCCGCCGCCCAGGACCAGCGGGCCCGGGCCCTCGAGTTCTTCCACGCCGCGCTCCACAGACTGAACACCTAGCCGACCATCCGCCGCGACAGAGCGTGCCAACGCAGTGGTGACGCACCGAGCTCCAAGTGAACTGGGTCCAAGTGCGTAGTGAGCTCGGTGCCTCACCTCACGTAGTTCGCGCTAGCAGACGTATCCGCTGATCCTACTGGCACTGCGGTTCGGTCAGAGTCCGCTCTGGGCGAGGATGTCGTCGAGATCTGGGCGGGTCGCCGCGGTCGCCTCGTAGGCAGCGACGTCGTCGGCCGCACCCTCTGAGTCGTCCAGCAGCTCGAGGCGCACGACGGCGCGGTAGGCATAGGCATCGGGCAGGGCGGGGTCGAGCTCGACGGCACGGTCGAGACGCTCGATCGCCTGCGTCGTGAGCGCTTCGGCCGACTCCTCGTCGCCGGTTCGTTGGGCCTGGTCCGCGACGAGCGCGAGCAGCCAACCTCGCTCGGCCACGAGCAACGCGTCGTCGGGGCGGGTCGCGAGCGCGCTGTCATAGAGCGCGATCGCGTCCTCGATGCGGCCCTCCGCGACGAGCGCCGATGTAACGTTCTGGCGCAGCCGTTGCCTGTCGACGAGCTGAAGCATCGACGGTGGCGGATCGAGCGCGTCGAAGGCCCGCAACGAGTCGACTGCGGTGTCGAGATCGCCGGTGCGGAAGGCGACCACAGACCTGAACACGCGCGCGTCAGCGAGATCGGGATCGGCAACAACGGCCTCGGCGAGGTCGGCGGCACCTGCCTCCTCCTCGCCGATCTGAAAGCGAAGCCAGCCGCGGTATGTGAGGGCCTCGGCATCACCGGGCACGATATCGAGCGCCTCGTCGTAGAGCTCGATCGCTCCCTCTAGGTCGCCCTGTGCCGACAGGTCGGCCGCATCGAGCAGAAGCTGTCGGCTCGAGCGCCGGATGTCGCCCGACGCCACCTCGCCCTCGGTGCGGCTCCCCGCTGAGCGTGCGACGAGCACCCCTGCCAGCACGGCGAACAGGCCGACGGCCGCGATCCACAGCCAGCGTCGACGACCGGTCGACACTTCGCGAATCTCGACCGCATCGGCGTCCAGTGAGCGCAGAACACGCGCCGCGCGCACGGTGTAATCGTCCCTGAGCGAGGCGTAATCGGCGTCGTCGAGGTCGCCGGCGTCGTGCTCGCGATCGAGATCCTCGATCGACTCGAGCAGAAAGTCGCGTTCCGACTCGAGCCGTCGCCTCTCCTCGTCGCCGAGCGGCTTGGTCCGCTCAGCCATCGCCCGGCCCTGGCGTTGTGTCGGCATCGTCGTCGGTGCGGTAACGGCTCACGAGCGCGACGTCGTCGTCGCTCGCAGCGCCGGAACGACGAAGGCTCGATCGAAACACCGCGATCAGCCCGGCGGCTCCAACGACAACGACCGCCACAGGAACGATCCACACGAGGGCCGTGACGCCGGTTCCGGCCGGGTTGAGATCGATGTCTGGGTAGCGGTTGACCAGGAACAGACGGATCTCGTCATCGGACCGCCCTTCGTCGACCAGGCTCCGGATCGCACGGCGGATCTCACGGGCGCTCGACACGTCGGATTCGGCGACCGACTGGCCGTCACACACCGGGCAGGCGTAGTCGCTTGCGAGGTCATAGGCGCGGTCTGCGTTGGTCCGCGCTCCCGGGTCGTCGAACGCCGCGACGGCCAATCCACTGATCGCCAGCCCGATCAAGAGCATCCACGCCCACGTGCGCGGGGTCACGAGCCATTTCCCGTCGCAGACCCCTCGATGCGAGCGATCTCACCGTCGATGAACTCTGCGGTGACTCCGCCGACGATCTTGCGGACCACCCGCCCGTTGGGAGCGATGAGATACGACTCGGGAACACCGGCGACGCCATAATCGATCGCGATCGGTCCGGTGTCGTCGATGAGTACGGGCCAGTCGCCGCCGAAGCGGTCGAAGAACTGGGCCACGGCGCCGGCACGGTCGTCGAAGGCAACACTCACGACTACCACATCGCCGGTATCGCTGTGGCTCTCGTCCAGTGTCACGAGCTCGGGGTGTTCGGTGACGCACTCAGCGCACCATGTTGCGAAGAAGTTCACGACCACCCAACGACCTCGATGCTCGTCCAGCGAGAAGGGTTCGCCGTCCAGGTCGATGCCGTCGATCGATGGCGCCGCTTCGCCGAGCAACGGCGACTCGGTGAGACGATTGGTCGCCGGTTCGCTCGACGCGAGCAGAGCGACGAGCAGGGCTGCAACGATCGCGACCGGGACGACGATCCACCAGAGTCGACGATGACGCCCCGCCGGAACCGACGCCAGGTCTCCGCTCACGCTCCGGCGCTCCCGGCTGAAGCGTCGACGAGCTCGAGGTCGGCGGGCTGCGACACCGGGTCGGTGCCTCGGCGCCTGCGACCGGGGAAGGCTGCCAGCACCGTCCCGAGCGCCATCACACCGCCGCCGATCCACAACCACACGATCAATGGCTGGACGGTCATGCGAATGAGCGGGGGCGACCCGTCGTCGGGCAATGTCACGAGCGACACGTGAACGTCGTCGACCGGCCCGGTGGCGACCGACGGTGTTCCGATCGACTGGCTGCCGGCCGGGTACAGACTGATCGCCGGGGCGTGCACGCCGTCGCCGTCGATCTCGACCAGCGCGCGGATCTCGACCCGCTCGGGATGCTCGACCTCCTCCAGACCCAGGTAGGTGATCGTATGACCGGCCATGGTTGCCGACTCCCCCACCTCGAGCTGGAACTCGCCCTGGCGCACATACGACGAGCTGGCTGCGAAGGCAACGGCGAGGATCACAACGCCTATGTGCACGATCATTCCGCCGTTCGTTCTACCGACGAAACCTCGCCATCCCGATCGCCTCGTGGCGAGCACGACCTGACGGGCGGCCGCACCAGCTGCAAAGCCACCGAGCCCGAACGCGAGCACCGGGGCAAGGCCCCGCGCCCCGATCAGCAACGAGACCATGATGGTCGCAACCCCGCACCAGGCCGGCCAGAACAGCCTTTGCGACATTGTTTCGAGCGATGCCTTGCGCCATGGAAGCACCGGTGCGACGCCCATGAGAAACAGAATGAGGAAGCCGATCGGCATCGTCATTCGGTCGAAGTAGGGGGCACCGACCGAGATGCGGTCGTCGTTGACCGCCTCGACCACGAGGGGGAAGACCGTCCCGAGCAACACGACGAACGCGAAGGCGGCGAACAGCAGGTTGTTGGCCAGAAACGCCCCTTCCCTCGACAGCGGCGTGTCGATCGTTCCCGGGCTGCGCAGCTGTTCGCCTCGTGTACCGACGAGGATGACGGACACGGCCACGATGAGGGCGAAGAACCCCAACAGCCACGGCCCTATCGATGACTCGGTGAAGGCGTGAACCGACTCGATGACGCCCGACCGGGTGAGGAACGTGCCGAGAATCGTGAGCGAGAACGTTGCGCAGACCAGCGACAGGTTCCAGACCCGGAGCATGCCGCGGCGCTCCTGGACCATGACCGAGTGCAGGTACGCAGTGCCGGTGAGCCAGGGCAGAAACGATGCGTTCTCCACCGGGTCCCAGGCCCAGTAGCCGCCCCACCCGAGTACCTCGTAGCTCCACCAGGCACCGAGGATGATCCCGACGGTGAGGAATCCCCAGGCGAACAGCGTCCAACGTCGAGTCTCGATCAGCCAGCCTTCCCCCAGGCGACCGGTTGCGAGGGCGGCGATCGCGAACGCGAACGGCACCGTGAACCCCACATATCCGAGGTAGAGCACCGGGGGATGGAAAGCGACCAGGATGTGGTTCTGGAGCAGCGGGTTCGGACCGGCCCCTTCGAAGCCGGGAGGAACCGCGATCTCGGTGAAGGGGTTCGCAGGACCGACCATGAGGAAGAAGAAGAAGGCCGCGACGACGAACATGGTGACCATCGCCCAGCCGACGAGCTCGTCGGAGAGCCGACGCCTGAACTTCCACGCGACGATCAGCACGTATCCGGCCAGGATCAAAGCCCAGAGGATGATCGAGCCTTCGAGCGACGACCAGAGACTGGTGAAGTTGAACAACGGTGGTGTGTCGGACGATCCGACCCGCGCGACGTATTCGACCGAGTAGTCCCGGGTGATGATCGCGCGTTCCATGACAGCGAACGCTCCGAACGCCGCGACGAGCAGAAGGCCTGCGTACGGGAGCGCCTGGCGAAGCGCGCGCCGACGACCGGTGAGCAGCGCGGCGGTCAACGTCCCCGCCGCGACGAGCGCCGTTGCGAATCCGATGACTACGAAGAAGTAACCGAGCTGTGCGTTCACGCCGACGCGCTCGTCCTCACGATTGCTCGTCGCAGCCGAAAACGTCGAGTTGCCGCTCGGCCTCGGCGATGTTCTCCGGATTGGCAGCCACGTATTCGTTGTCGTGTTTGACGAGCATCTCGGACGACTCGAACCAATAACCATCGTTGGCACCACACGTGAACCCCTCGACACCGTCGGGACTTCCCTCCCGCCATCGGCCGTTCAACACGACGGGAATGCCGTCCTGGAACAGCAGCGCGGGATCACCCTGATGCACGACGTCGGCGCGCTGTCCGTCGAACTCCACGCTGAACACGACGCTCGGTTCCTCATCGACGTCGCGTTCGGTGACGGTGCCCGGAACGACGATGCCCTGCAGTCGGAAACGACGATCGGCGAGATCGTCCCGCTCGGCGATCGCCTCGTCGACGGGCCGGAAGAACAGCGCCTCGTCGCCCAGGCCCTTGACCAGGAGGGCGATGGCGGCGACGAGAAGAGCGACCACGACGACCGGCACCCACCAGCGACGTCGACGCGGAGCTGCCTCACGCGGGCTGAGGTCGAGCCCGTCGTCAGTCATCGCTGGCGTCGGTCGTCATCCAGCGGCGCCGCTCCTCGGGCACCTGAGCGGCGAGCCGGCGTCCGCGTAGCACCAGCGACATCCCGTAGGCGACGAACGTCGCGGCGGCGATGCCCCACCCGGCGACCAGATAGCCAACGTGGGTCATGGCCGCGGCTCCCCGGCGATGGCGACCGCCGCGTCGACGTCGATCGACTCGGCATGTCGCTGTTCGACCGCACGGTCGATGCCGCTGCGCTCGAGTTCGTGTTCGAGGTGGGCTATGCGGAAGCGGTGAACCAGCAGCCAAGTGCCGAGCAGTGCGAACACGACTATTCCGAGCATGAGGGTGAACAGCATCGAACCGTCGAGATCGGGATCGAGCTTCGTCACGGTCGACTGCTGGTGAAGTGTTCGGTCGTCCCACCATTCGACCGAGCGGCTCACGATGGGGATGAGCAGCACCGACATGACGCCGACCACCGCTGCGGCTCGGGACGGCTCACCGGCGATGCCCGACGTGCGGCGCAAGGCGAGGTAGCCGACGTAGAGCAGAACGAGGATCAGCGCAGTGACGAGCCGCACATCGCCCCATTCCCAATAGGTGCCCCAAGTCGGCCGACCCCAGATCATTCCGGTGACGAGCATCAGAACCCCGAAGACGACGCCGACTTCGCCGGCCGCGCCTGCGACGTGATCCCACCACTGCGAGCGCTTCCACAGCACCATTGCCGAGGCGAGCCCGCAAAGCCCGAACGCCACGTAGGTCAAGATCGCGATGGGCACATGGACGTACAGCATCCGCACGGTGTCCTCGAGCTCGATGTCCGCGGGAGTGACCACGAACGAGAACCAGGCGAGCAACGCGAACCCGGTCAGGGTCACGGCGAACAGTATGCGGGTGCCCCGAGATCCCGTCGAGGGTGGGGCTGACGTCATGTGGTCTCCTCCATCAGCGGCCCGAAGGCCCACGTTCCGAACAACGCATAGAACAGCGCGAGCGCCACCAACAAGGCGCACCAGCTCCAGCCGTTCACAGCGGCGTTTCCGAGCGCATCGTCGAACGCCCGGGTAGCCGCGATGAGCACTGGTGCAAGCACCGGCAACAGCAGTATCGGCAGCAATGTCTCGCGCGTCCGTAGCCCGGCGACGAGAACGCCATAGAGCGTACCGGCGCAGGCCACGCCCACGGTCGCGGCTCCCGCGGCACAGACGAACATTGCGCCGTCCGCGAACCTCGCGTCGTAGAGCACGACGATGCCGACGACGAGCAGTACCTGGATCGCGGCGAGCTGCACGGCTATCGCTGATGCCTTGCCAACAAAGATCGAGCTCGGTTCGAGGTCGCTCAGCCGCAGCGTGTCCATCACGTCGTCGTCGGTCTCGATTGCGAACGCGCGGCCGATCGCCAGGACCGCAGCAAACAGGGTGGCGATCCAGTAGAGACCCGACGCGGCACGCTCGAGCACACGCGAATCCCCGTCGAGGGCAAAGCCGAACAGCACGGTGACCAAGACGACGAACGGCGCCAGCTGGGTGAGCGCAATCCGGCTGCGGGCCTCGACGCGCAGGTCCTTGCCGGCGATCGTCATCGCGTCGCGCAGCATCAGCGTTCCACTCCGTCCACAGCCGACACGTCGGAATGCACCGCGCCCGCACCGAGCGTGACCGTCCGAGCTGCGAGACCGCGGGTGCGCTCGAGCTCGTGGGACGCGATGAGCACGGTCGCTCCAGCGCTCACAGCGTCGGAGAGCAGATCGTCGACGATCGCGCGGCCCGCCTGATCGAGCCCAGCGTGTGGCTCGTCGAGCAGCCACAGTCTGGGGCGGCGCAGCACGAGGCCGGCGAGCGCTGTACGGCGACGTTGTCCCGCCGAAAGGCGACCGGCCGCTGTGTCGAGCACACGTTCGCCGAGACCGAGCCGCTCCGCCGAGGCATCGACGTCGTCTTGGGCAACGCGGTTGATGCGACCGAGAAACGCGAGGTTCTCGCGGGCTGTCAGATCGGCGTAGAGGCCGGTTCGGTGACCCGCCAGGCCGACCTCACGCCTGATGTCACGCTGTTGAGCTGTGATGTCGAGTCCGAGCACGGTGCCCGACCCGCGGGCGACGGGAACGAGCCCTGCGAGGCAGCGGAGAAGCGTCGTCTTGCCGGCACCATTCGGGCCCTGTAGCAGCGTCAGAGTCCCGGCCGACACGGTGAGGTCGATGCCGGCCAGCGCGGGGAACCTGCCGAGGAGAACGACGACATCGTTCAGCTCGATCGCTGCGGTGTCGTCGACCGTGTGCACCGCCTCACGGTAACCAACCGTTGCGGGTCGTCACCCAACCCGGCAGAGCCCTGCCTTCAGAACATCAGTATGCGGGGAGGATGCGGTCGACTTGTTCGAACGCGAGGTAGAGCGCGAAGGCGAACGGCACGAGGGCGACGGCATAGCTGGGAATGCGCCGCCACCTCCTGGCAGCGAACCAGGCGGCCAGGAAGATGAGAGCTGCGATCAGTCCGTAGAGGAGCGCCTTCGGAAGAGGCGATGTGTCCCACGCCAGGCCCTCGTCGAGGGACACCTCGTCGCCGTAGTCCTCTGCGGACGTGAGGTCGATCGGCAGTGCCTCGTCGGCGAGCTCGATCGTCTCGCCGGTGTCGGCATCGGTTAGGCTCACCGCGCCGCCGCTGCGGTCGACGACGGGTCGGGCGGCGCCCGGCTCATCGACCAAGACCGCTGCGACGATGATTCGCTGTCTCGCCGAGAACTTCGGGTGGCAGGCGGTAAGGGTCAGCCTGTCGTCGCCGTATTCGCCCAGTACCCAGGTGTCCTCGGGCGACACGATGGCGTGTGGGCGGGCAGCGTCGAGCAGGGTCTGTTCCCTGTCGGGGTAGGCGGTGCCGGCGTTGACAACCCTGTAGGTGAAGCTGCCCTGGACGGTCGTGACGACGATGTCGTCGTCGACCGCGAGCCGGTCGATGTCTTGGAACGGAGCGCCGTATGTCGTGCGATGTCCCGCGATCGCAGCGTTCCCAGGTTGGCCCGGCATGACCGTCGCCCGGTAGTGGCCGGGACCCTTGCGCAGATCGGCGACCTGGACACCTTCGACGATCACCTCGTTCACACCGATCGTCGGCATCTCGATTCGGGCCACGGCGTCGCCGCCCTCGGGGAAGGCGAACGCCAGCGTCTCGGGGGTCCAGCGCTGCTCGGTCGCCGAGCCGCCGATCGGCACAGCTTCGGGAACGGTCGTCGTCGATCCCTTCGGCGACTTCGGTGTCTCGAGCGTGGCCGGAGCGGCGGCGCTCGCGAGCAGCTCGTCGAACTCGTCCTCGAGAGCGTTCTGGGCTTGGGCGTGTTGAAGGTTGGTCCCCCAGAGCTGATAGGCGACGAACAGGAGGATGATCACGCCCGCGCCGATGAGAAACCTGCCTACACCGCCGAGCACGCGCGCAAGGTTCATGCATCCATGATCGGTCGTCGAGGTCCAGGATGAAGTGTCAGCACCGGCAAAGGAGCCGACCGGCCCAGTTCGATCGGTCTACTTTCTCGACCCTCGGCGTGCACCTATAGTCGCTGACCCATGGGCATCTACTCAGACCAGATAGTTCCCCGAATGGTCGACAAGATGCTCGACAACCGCGACACGGAGCGCTGGCGCCTGAAAGCGATGGACGGCCTTGCCGGGGTCGTCGTCGAGCCGGGTTTCGGGTCGGGTCTGAACGTGCCGCACTATCCCGACGACGTCACCAAGGTGTACGCGCTCGACCCGGCGACGGTCGGCCGCTCACTCGGTGCCGAGCGAATCGCAGCCAGCGATGTGGAGATCGAGTTCGTCGGTCTCGATGGACAGGAGATTCCCCTCGAGGACGATTCGTGCGATGCGGCGCTGCTGACGTTCACCCTCTGCACGATTCCGGACCCGTCCGCTGCGCTGCGCGAAATCGAGCGGGTCGTGCGGCCGGGCGGACGCCTTCATTTCGTCGAGCACGGCCTGTCGCCCGACGACAGCATCGCCAAATGGCAGCGGCGTATCGACCCGGTCCAGAAGCGGCTCGCCGACGGATGCCATCTCACCCGCGACGCGCCGGCGCTCATCGAAGCCGCCGGGTTCGCCCTCGACCGCTGCGAACGCTCCTATGCCAAGGGACCCAAGCCATGGACCTGGTTCAGCGTCGGTCAGGCCACCAAACCGTCGGCAAGTGAAACTTTGGTCTGACACCGGGGTCGCGAAAAAGGCCGTTTGAAGTGAAACTTTGGTCTGACACCGGGGTCGCGAACAAAGCCCATTGTTAGGCTCGGCCGGTGCGTGTGTGGCGGGTAGTGGCGGCTCTTTGGATGGTGACCGTGACCGTTGCCTGCTCTGGCGACGACGCACCGACCGACTCCACCACGACCGTCGCTGAGGGCTCGGCCAGCTCGACGACCCTCGCCGTCGACGAAGCGTCGGGTGTGGCCATCCCAGACCTTGCGGAGGGCGAGGTCCCGGTCGGGCCCTACTACGACGGCATCTACACACTCGATGTCGGCAACTGCTTCAACCAGCGCCGGACGACGAGCGTCGAGGGAATCGTCGACTTCGTGCTCCGAATCTCATGCGACCTCGAGCACGACCACGAGCTCTTTTTCGACACCTCCTACCCCGCCCCGGGCGATGCCCGATACCCCGGCGAAGACGAGATGAGGGCCTGGGCGCTGCAGGCCTGCTACGCAGCGTTCGAGGACTTCGTCGGCGTCGCCTACGAGGATTCGGTCTACGAGCTCGGCTACGACCATCCGACCCAGGAGTACTTCGAGGACTCGGCGAGGAGCTACCGGGGAGTCCGCTGTTGGATCACGACGCCCAAGGATGCCCGTACAGGCTCTGCCGCAGGGGTTTCGAACTGAATCGGCGTTGCGTCAGGGGATGATCGCCAATCCCGACCACGACTGTGGGATCGCGCCGTAGCCAGCGGCGGTGTCAGCGTTCCAGTACTCGGCGAGTCCAGAACGCACCGCACCCGACGCCAGCTGTTCGGCAACCGACGACGCCGCGTCGACTCGCCCGGCTCGGTCCAGTGCGACCCACAGCAGATAGCTCAACTGCGGCCATGCCGGCCCGCGCCAATAGGCGTCGGCCGCATAGGTCGGCTCTTCCCGATGCACACCGGTTGGACCGAAAACACCGCCGTACGCGGAAGGGTCGAACAATTCGGCGATGACTGCATCGATGCGGGCCTCATCGCGCTCGACGAGCAGCGCCAGCAGACCGTCGAGGCTGCGCACCCTTGCCGATCCGCCCTCGGTCGGACCGGCGTCGATCCATGTCACTAGATCACCGTCCCAACGGCCGGCGAGCGCCTCGGACAACTCGACCGCTTGGGTGCGTAGCCGATCATCGTTCGTGATCGACGACAGCTCGAAAGCGTTGAACGCAACCAGCGCGTTGAACCCCGCCGACGCCACAGCGAAGGCTTCCGACGCAACCGGTGACCCATGCTCGTTTCGGACGATCGCGGCGACGAGGTCCGACTTGCGTTCACGCCACCGTTCGAGCTCGAACCCGCCCGGACACGAATCGTCCCAGCGAGGACTGTCGTCCGCGCCCGACTCCCAGGGGTGGCACAGCTCGACGAGACCAGTGCTGTGTCGACGACGCCTCGTCAACAGGAACCCAAGACCAAGCGTCGCCCGATCGAGTGTCGCATCGGGAACGGGTACTCTGCGTCTGACCAGCTCGGCAACGGCGTGGCCGAACATCGGCGGTTGAGTGATCGACGACGCTCCCGTGCGACCCCACAGCGAAGCATGCGCCGAGGGATTTCTCACGTAGTTCATGTGCGGGACGAACCCGTCCGCTGACTGTACCGACAGAGCTGTGTCGACCTCGGTGACGGCGCGTTCGTCACCGAGCTCCGCCCAGATCAGCGAGTGAAAACAGGAATCCCACAGCCACTGGAACGGGTAGGTCGTCGAGTTCGGCGCGCAGTACCCGTCGTCGACCCAATGGCGGTCGAGCATGCGTGCGACGGCGATGCGCAGATCGTCGCCGCTCTCGTTACCGTCCAAGGGCCATGCCCACCTGTGCGTTCCTGTCGTTCCGCCTCGGACTCACCGACGGCGTGTCGGTCGTCGCGGCCGCATGGGCATCCGCGTTCGAGCGCATCGGGTTCGAAACCTACACGATCGCAGGAGCGGGGCCGGTCGATGTCACCGTTCCTGGCTTGGCCATCGCAGCGGAGCTGGCGCCGGAACCAGCCGAGCTCGAAGACGCTCTCGCCGGTTCCGATGTCGTCGTGGTCGAGAACTTGCTCTCGATACCGCTCAACCTCCCGGCTTCCCGCGTCGTTGCATCGGTGCTGGCGGGACGCCCCGCCATCCTCCACCACCACGACCCTCCGTGGCAGCGCGAGCGTTTCGCACACGTGAGGGAGCTTCCGCCCGACGATCCCACCTGGGCCCATGTAACGATCAACGACCTCACGTGCTCGCAGATGGCCAACCGCTCGTTCGAGGCGACGAGGATTTACAACGGTTTCGACGTCGATGTGAGAGAGGGCGACCGGGCCGCGGTGAGGGCCGCCATGGGCCTGCGCGACGACGATCTGCTCTGCGCCCACCCGGTGCGGGCAATCGCACGCAAGAACATCCCTGGGGCCATCGCCGCGACCGAAGCGCTCGGTGGTGTCTACTGGCTCCTCGGGGAGCCCGAGGAGGGCTACGGACCGACGCTCGCAAGGGTCCTCGGGTCGGCACGATGCCCTGTTCACCACGGCGACGCACCCAGCCGCGACGACATCTACGCCGCTGCCGACGTCGTGTTGTTCCCATCGATTTGGGAGGGGTTCGGCAATCCGCCAGTCGAAGCCGCGCTGTACCGCAAGCCTGTGGTCGTCGGGACCTACCCGGTCGCAGCCGAGCTGGAGGCACTCGGCTTCCGCTGGTTCCACCCTCATCGTCTCGACGAACTGCGCGAATGGCTCGCCGACCCAGACCACACACTCCTCGACGTGAACCGGCAAGTCGCGAGCGAACACCTCTCGCTCGAAGCCATGACCGCTGCGATCGAGCGGCTCCTCGACGCGCGAGGATGGAGCCCATGACCGATCCGGTACTCGAACGCCGTGCCCGCATCGCACGGATCGTGTCACTCGGACAGCGGCTCGGCTACCTGTTGTTCGGCGCTGCCATCGTCTTGTTCGTGGGCGGCTTCATCGCCGGATTCGGAGACGGCCTAGCGACAGCCGTCGTCGTGTGCCTCATCGTTGGCTCGATCGTGCTCGCGCCGGCCATCATCTTCGGCTACGCGGTCAAGGCCGCCGACCGCGAAGACCACGAGCGCGGCGTGGGCGGATGACCGCCCGACTTCCGGCACCTGAGCGAAGACGCCAGCTCATGGCGGTCGCCCTCGACGAGTTCGGCCGAGTCGGCTACCACGCGACATCGATGAACCGTCTCGCCGAGGCTGCCGGGGTCACCAAACCGGTGCTCTACCAGCACTTCGACTCGAAGCACCAGCTCTTCGGTGAGCTCCTCGAGTCGGTCGGCGAGCAGCTGTGGGAGCGGATCTCGACCGCGACCACCGCCGCCGATTCACCCCGGTCGCAGGTCGAGGCCGGGTTCGGCGCGTTCTTCTCGTTCTTCGCCGAGTCGCCCGCTTCGTTCCGCCTGTTGTTCGGCGACGGCACCCGTTCGGATCCCGCCTTCGCAAACGTGGTCGAGAGCGTCGAGACCCGCATCGCGACATATATCGCCGACCTCATAGAGGTGTCGGACCTCGACGGCGCCGACCGAATGCTGCTCGCATCGGGAATCGCCGGGCTCGCCGAGGGTGCGGTGCGAGAGCTGATGCGTCGCGAGCAGACCGACACCGATCGGGTCGCCCGCCTCGTAGCCGAGCTCGCTTGGGCGGGGCTGCGCGGAGCCTGAGAGCGTCAGTGCGGAGGTGTCAGATCGGCGATATGTCGATCGGCGGGTCGGGCAGGTCGTCTGCACAGATCGGAGGCAAGAACTCACGCAGCCGTTCGGGAAGGACCGGCTCGTCCGACTCGAGCACTTCGTCGAGCGTCCACCACCGCGCACCCATGAACGCGGCGGCTTCGAGCGCCTCCAGACCGCGCGGCACATAATCTTCGACCTCGGTCGCCCACGCCACATGGATACGCTCGTTCGAATCGAAGTGGTACCCACCGAAATCGAACTCGACGTGTTGAGTCCATATGCACGGACCCATCTCGAACTTCGTGAACCCGGCCTCTTCGTAGAGCTCTCTCGCAGCAGCATTTCCCGAGCTCTCGCCGTGACCCATGCCCCCGCCGGGGATCTCCCACCATGCCGGCTTGTAGGGATCCATAGGATCCTCGGCCTTCATCAAGAAGATGCGACGCTCCGAATCGAGCAGAACCACCCGAGCCGCCGGTCGCCTCAGCGTGAACATGTCGCCGCACCCTAGACCTGGATCCGGCGTTTTCAGCCGTTTGCTCCGGAAGGCCACTGCGTCCTCGCAGCGACAAGCGCTGTGCCACGGAGGCTCTTCGCATCCGTAGCGGGCGGCGCCTCGCCAACCCTGTCCGCGAGTGGCCAAAGGATGCTGATGTTGGTGCAGAGCAAACCGCCGAAACCACTGGGTACAACGCCGACGGGCTACCGTTGCGGCGCAGTCGACGCAACAAGGGACGGGGAACACAAATGGCCGCCTCGATCGAGGAGATCTGGGACCAGCTGACCGCCGACGGTGCGCAGTACTCGTGGTCGGTACAAGACATCCGAGGTGTCCCGACACGCTGCTACGACAACGCTCCGAGCAACATCCGCGAGGTCTGGGAGCTCAGCGCCGCACACGGCGACGCCGAATACCTCGTATTCGAGGACGAGCGGCGCACATACGCCGAGATCCACGACGAAGTTCGACGGCTCGCAGCCCACCTCGTCGACGAGCACGGCGTCGGTGTCGGCGATCGGATCGCCATAGCAATGCGCAACTATCCAGAGTGGATCGTCGCCTACTGGGCCATCATCGCCACCGGGGCCGCCGCGGTCGGCATGAATGCATGGTGGACCGGACCCGAGATGGAGTACGGCCTCGGCGACTCAACACCGAAGCTGCTGATCTGCGACCAAGAGCGGCTCGAGCGTCTGCTCCCCCACCTCGAGTCGGTGCGCGCGAGTCAGCGGCTCCCGATCCTGATCGCGCGCGGCGAGACCCCACCCGGCGTTAGCGACATAGGGACCCTCGAGTCGGTCACCCGAGCCGCTGGCGATGCGCCGGAGCTGCCCGACGTCGAGATCGATCCGGAGCACGACTGCTGCATCTTCTACACCTCGGGCACGACCGGTTTCCCGAAGGGCGCGGTCATGACCCATCGCGCGGTCGTCACCAACATGTTGAATCTCGCGTTCTGGAACACGGTCGTGGCCATGACCAAGCCCGACGAGGAGAAGCGGTCGAAGAGGTCGGGCGACGAACCGCGGCGACAACCAGCGGTTCTGCTCGCGGTGCCCCTGTTCCACGTCACCGGCTGCAACTGTTGCTTGCACCCGTATACGGCTCTCGGTGGCCGTCTCATCCTGATGTACAAGTGGGACCCGGGCGAGGCGCTCCGCATCATCGAAGACGAGAAGGTCATCGCTTTTACTGGTGTACCGGTCATGAGCCGCGAGCTCGTCGATCATCCGGACTTCGATCGCTACGACACGTCGTCGCTCGCAGCACTAGGGGGAGGCGGCGCTCCCATGCAACCCGACCTCGTCCACAAGATCGACGACAAGCTCCCCGAGGGCAGACCTGGCACCGGCTACGGGCTCACCGAGACGACCGGCGTCGTCAGCATGAACTCCGACAGGTTCTACGTCGACAACCCGTCGAGCGTCGGACCGCCGTTGCCGGTCATGGAGACGAAGGTCATCGACGACGACGGCAACGAGCTTCCCGTCGGAGAGGTCGGCGAACTGTGCGTGCGGGGCGCGAACGTCATCAGCGGGTACTTCAACAAGCCGGAGGCCACCGCCGAGGCGATCGTCGATGGCTGGTTTCGCACCGGCGACATCGCCTACCTCGACGATCGCAACTTCATCACGATCGCCGACCGGGCAAAGGACATGGTGCTGCGCGGCGGTGAGAACATCTACTGCGCCGAGGTCGAGGCAGCCATCTTCGACCATCCCGCCGTTCGCGAGTGCGCCGTGTTCGCGGTGCCCGACGAGAGACTCGGCGAGGTTCCCGGTGTCGCCATCGTTCTCAAGGAAGGCGCGACGATGGCCCCCGACGAGGTGAAGAACCACGCCGAGGGTCGTATCGCTCCGTTCAAGATTCCCGAACACGTGTGGTTCATGGACGAGCCGCTTCCGCGCAACGCCAATGGAAAGTTCCTCAAACGCGAGCTTCGCGAGCAACTCGTCGAGGGGGCCTGAGACGGCCGTGTCCGAGAACCCCACAGGCACCATGTACGAAACCGTCGGCGGGTCGGCCTTCTTCGAGCGGCTCGTCGACCGCTTCTACACCGGCGTCGCGAGCGACGACCGCCTGCGGCCGATGTATCCCGAAGCCGACCTCGCCGGTGCCAAGGCACGGCTGTGCGGGTTCCTCATCCAATATTGGGGAGGGCCCGACGACTACAGCCGCGAGCGCGGGCATCCCCGGCTACGTATGCGGCACGCCCCCTACCCGATAGGCATCGCCGAGCGCGACGCGTGGCTCGAACACATGCGCTGCGCCCTCGACGACGCGCTAGCCGAAGGATCGATCGCCGCGCAGCACCATGCGGAGATGACCACCTACTTCGACAACGCTGCCACGCACCTGATCAATCACATCCCGGCACCTGAACGTCCGTCGGAACGACGCGGGCTCCTGTAGAGCGCTTTGGCACTCGGGTTCCGGGAGCTACGAAGGCGGCCGGGACCTGCCGCCGAACGAAGCCCCGCAGCGAAGCGAGGAGGAACCGGACTCGGCGGTGGGTGGCGCCTTCGGCGAACAGGAGACCGACGCGATTGCGCCGAACTCGGCGACCCTCGCGAGGTTCGCCACGTCCGTCTCGTACACTCAGCCTCGATGGAACCCGAAAAGCGTGGAGTCGGACGCCCCCCTCTGATCACCGTCGAAGGTCTCACCGAAGCAGCGACGCGCCTGGTGTTGTTGAACGGTCTCGAGTCGCTGACCGTGGGTCAGGTCGCCAAGGAGCTCGACGTCACGACGCGAGCGCTCTATCACCATGTCGACGGGTTGCGCGACCTACACATGCTCGTGTGCGACCGAGCGCTACGCGACGCGGCGCGCCCCCGGGATGGCGTCGGCGCAGCCGAGGCCATCGAGATCGCACTCGAAGAGATTCGTGTGGTCGTCGACGAATACCGCGGGCTCGCCAGGTTCATCCTGCAGTTCGGCTCCCTGAGCAAGGAGACCTACCGCGTCGTCGACTACCTCATAGGGCAATTCTGCGCCGGAGGATTCAACGATGAGCGGGCTGTCAAGACGACGTCGATGGTTTTGTCGTGGCTCGCCAGCGTGGTCATCCGCGAACACGCCTTCGAGGACGAACCGGTACCGATCGGACTACTCGAGTTCGATCAGCTACCCAACATCGGTCGCTGCGCCGGCATCTTCGAGTCACTCACCCATCGGGGGCTGTACGAGTTCGAGTACGACGCGATCGTCAAGCCGGTCATCGCAGAGCTGGAGTGAACTGTGAGCGATCGTGAGCAGCGGTGGAAGGCCGCATTCGAGTCCGCGCCACTGCGCGACATCCCCTTCGAAACAATGTCGGGCATTCCTCTCGACCCGGTCTACGCCGAGGACGAATTCCCGGGTCAGTACCCCTTCACCCGGGGCATTCACGCATCGATGTACCGATCGCGCCTCTGGACGATGCGCATGTTCGCCGGGTTCGGCACCGCCGAGGACACCAACCAACGGTTCCACGAACTGTTGAAGGCCGGTGGAACAGGCCTGTCGACGGCCTTTGACATGCCGACCCTCATGGGACGCGACAGCGATGACGAATGGGCGCTGGGTGAGGTCGGTCGTGCTGGGGTTGCCATCGACACACTCGACGACATGACCGACCTGTTCGCGGGCATATCGCTCGATGAGGTTTCCACCTCGATGACCATCAACGGTCCGGCAGCAATCATCTTCGCGATGTATGTCGCTGTCGCCGAGAACGGCGGCACCCCACGAGCGGCGCTCACCGGAACCCTGCAGAACGACATTCTCAAGGAGTATCAGGCGCAGAAGGAGTACATCTTCCCTCCGCGCCCCTCCACTCGAATCGTCACCGACGTCGTGCGCTTCACGACGGCTGAAATGCCGAAGTGGAATCCGATTTCGGTCTCCGGCTACCACATCCGCGAGGCCGGATCGACCGCAGCTGAAGAGCTCGCCTTCACCCTGGCCAACGGTTTCGCCTACGTCGAAGCAGCGACAGCGGCCGGTCTCGACGTCGACGACTTCGCCCCGCGTCTCAGCTTCTTCTTCAACAGCCACATCGACTTCTTCGAGGAGATCGGCAAGTTCCGTGCCGCTCGCCGCATCTGGGCTCGCTGGATGCGAGATCGCTACAACGCGACCGACGAACGCTCCCTCAAATGTCGGTTTCACACCCAGACCGCCGGCGTCTCGCTGACCGCGCAGCAGCCCGAGATCAACATTGCGCGGGTAGCGCTCCAGGCGATGGCCGCCGTCATGGGCGGCACCCAGAGTCTGCATACCGACAGCTACGACGAGGCCTTGGCACTGCCGTCCGAGAAGGCGGCGCGTATCGCGCTGCGCACACAGCAGATCGTCGCACACGAGACCGGCGCCGCCAGTGTCGCCGATCCGCTCGGCGGATCGCACTACGTCGAGTGGATGACCGACGAGATCGAACGCAGGGCCGAGGAGATCTTCGCTCACCTCGACGAGCTCGGCGATGGATCAATTCTCGAAGGGGTGTTCGCAGGAATCGACAACGGATACTTCGTAGGCGCCATCGCCGACAGCGCCTACCGGTTCGAACGAGCCGTAAACGCCGATCAACGCATCATCGTCGGCGTCAACGCCTTCACCGACGGAGACACCGACGACACCGATCTCCTACGGATCGACCAGGAGACCGAGGACTACCAGTGCAAAAGGCTCGCCGACGTCAAACTCAAACGTGACACCGAGGCTGTATCCAGGGCGCTCGACGAGGTACGCCGGGTCGCTGCCGAGCCGAACGAGAACCTCGTGCCGTCGCTCATCTCTGCGGTTCAGGCACGGGCGACCGAGGGCGAGATCGTTCAGGCGCTCATCGACGTCTACGGCACCTACGTCGAAACCGCGATCGTGTGAACGAGCCAAGGCCTCTGCGCATAGTTCTGGCCAAGCTCGGCCTCGACGGCCACGACCGAGGCCTCAAGGTCGTCGCGCGGATGCTGCGCGACGGCGGCATGGAGGTGATCTACCTCGGGCTTCGCCAGACGACCGACAGCATCGTGGCGGCGGTGGAACAAGAGGACGCCGATGCGATCGGCCTGTCGATGCACAACGCAGGACACCTGACCCTGGCGCCGCGGATGGTCGAGGCCGTGCGCGATGCCGACCTCGACGTCGCCGTGCTTGTCGGCGGCATCGTCCCCGATGCCGATGTGCCCGCCCTTCTCGACGCAGGCGTTGCGGCGGTGATCGGCCCAGGAGCGTCGGCAGAGGAAGTCGTGGCGATCGTAGAGAGCGCGGTCGACGAGGTACATGGCTGAGGCCGTGGCCGACGACACCGACCTGATTGCCGCCGCCACCGATGGGAACCGGCGAGCGATAGGGCGACTCCTGACCCGCATAGAACGCGGAGACGACGACCTCGAACGGGCACTCGCTCCTCGCAACGCCGCCCGAGTCGTCGGTTTGACCGGAGCACCGGGTGCCGGGAAGTCGACGATCACGGGACATCTCGCAGCCGCTCTCTCCGCCGACGCCCGAGTGGCTGTGCTCGCGATCGATCCCTCGTCGCCTGTGACCGGCGGAGCGATCCTCGGCGACAGGATCCGAATGGACCCTGTACTCGAGGATGCCGACGTCTTCATCCGATCCATGGCCACGCGCGGCACCGAAGGTGGGTTGAGCGCGGCGGCGCCGGCGGCGATTCGTCTGCTCGATGCGGTCGGCTTCGACCACGTCATCGTCGAGACCGTCGGTGTGGGTCAGGTAGAAGTCGATATCGCTGCCGCGGCCGACACGACCCTCGTCGTAGTGACTCCGGGCTGGGGCGACGCGGTGCAGGCGAACAAAGCGGGACTGCTCGAGGTCGCCGACGTGTTCGCCGTCAACAAAGCCGACCGGCCTGGGGTCGACGACGCGCGACGCGACCTCGAGTTCATGCTCGATCTGAGTGGAGACCACGCCGAGTGGCGCCCGCCGATCGTCGAGCTGATCGCCACCGAAACTGTCGGGATCAGCGACCTTGTCAGCGCCCTCGATGCCCACATGGCCATGCTCGAGCGCACAGGTCGACGCATCGAGCGCCGACGTGCACGCGCCCAGCTAGAGGTGCGGAGCCGTGTTGCTCTCGCCGCCGACGCCCGCCTCGCCCACGCCTTGTCCGACGCCGACCTGGCCGAACGGATCGATGCCGTGGCAGCCGGTGAGGCCACGCTGCACCAGGTTGTCGCCACGGTCGTCGAGCGGGTGCTCGGACCCGACGCCTAAACGCTCCCGATAGACCCCTCAGCGGGGAATGTCCTTCCAGGCGAGGCCCTTGTCCACGCGCGGCTCGGCGGGGAGACCGAGCACCCTTTCACCGATGATGTTTCGCTGGACCTCGTCGGAACCGCCGGCGATCCGGTAGCCCGGTGCGCCTAGGATGTGCTCGCCCCAGACGAACGTCGCTCGTTCGCCGCTGTCGGCGGCAAGCTTGACGCCGAGCACCCTGGACACAACATCGGACATCAGCCGCATGCCCTCGGTCCACGCGAGCTTGCCCAACGACCCCTCGGGCCCGGGCGTCCCTGAACGCGCGAGGTCGGCCGCTCGTCGGTTGAGGTAGGCCGTGACGCGGGAATGTATGTAGACCTTCATCAGCTCATCGCGAATCACCGCGTCGCCGGTCACTCCGGCGGCCTCGGCGGTCTCGCGAAGCTGTTCCCAAGTACCGCCCGAGGCCGAGGTCGCCGAACCCGACGAGCTGTGATCGCGCTCGAAGCCCAGCGTCGTGAGGGCAACCTTCCACCCCTCGCCGACCTCGCCGATGCGTCGAGCATCTGGAATGCGCGCGTCGGTGAAGAAGACCTCACCGAACGACGACCCACCGCTCATCTGCTTGATGGGTCGAACCTCGACGCCGGGGGTGTCGAGCGGCACCATGAACGCGGTCATGCCCTTGTGTTTCGGGGCGTCGGGATCGGAACGAGCGATGAGCAAGCCCCACTGGCTGAAGTGCGCACCCGAACTCCAGACCTTCTGGCCGTTGGCCACCCACTCGTCCCCGTCGGGCACGACACGCGTGGCGAGCGCGGCAAGGTCGGATCCGGCGCCCGGCTCGCTGAACAACTGACAAGCCCAGAAGTCGGTGCGCAACAAACCGGGGATGAACTCCTTCTTCTGTTCCTCCGTGCCGCACACGCGGATGGTGCTTGCGATGAGTTTCGTCGTGACACCGAACAGTTCGTGGCTGGTCGGTGGATCGAAGCGGCGTGCGACGCGCCCGTATGCCCGCGCATGGCCCCGACTCAACCCGAGGCCGCCGTATTCGACAGGCCAGTCGATCGCATGGAAGCCGCGTTCGGCCCGCTGCTGGTTCCATCGCCGGAGCTCTTCGAGTACCTCGAGCTCCTTATCAGCGGTCAGGTTGTGGAATACAGCGACATCGAGATCGTCAGCCTCCGGCACCTCCTGTGACTCGGGCGGGAGCGCGTTCGCCTCGAGCCACGCGGTCGAATCTTCGACGAACTCGTCGATGCTCGGCTGGTCGTCGGTGGTGATTTGCTCGGTCATGGGCCGGACCGTACCGGCTCGGTTGGGCACACGCCGCCTCCGCGGGTGCCACAATCGGCACATGTCGAGCATCGAGGACCGCGCCGTCGGAACTCTGGTCGGCCTCGCATGTGGCGACGCCGTCGGAACGACGCTCGAGTCGCGACCGCCGGGGAGCTTCTATCCGATCGATGACATGGTCGGGGGCGGCCCCTTCGATCTGAAACCGGGCCAATGGACAGACGACACGGCGATGGCATTGTGCCTCGGCGAGTCGATCCTCGACACCGGGTCGATGGACCTCAGCGACCAGCATCGCCGGTACCGGTTGTGGCGAGATGACGGATACATGTCGTCGACAGGCGTGTGCTTCAGCATCGGCGCGACCACCGCTCGACAGCTCGCTCGCGCCGAGCGTACGGGCAAGGCGATCGACCCCGATGTCGACGAGGAGGCGGCCGCGAACGGGTCACTCATGCGATTGGCCTCCGTACCCATTCGCGGCTATTTCGACCGCGACACGGTCGGACACCACTGCGCCATGTCGAGCCGGACGACTCACCCAGCGCGGCGACCGGTCGACGCCTGCCGCACGCTCGGATCGCTCATCGCCGACCTCATCGCCGTTCCTGCCCGAGGCCCCGACGAGCTCGGCCCTCGCCTAGGTGCACTCACCGACCGTGTCGCAAGTCGGTCACGGGTGCATCCACAGATCGAGGCGGTTGTGCGCGGCTCGTTCTTGAAGAAACACCCGGCGGACATCCGCGGCACGGGCTTCGTGGTGGACGCCCTCGAGGCCGCGCTGTGGGCGGTGTCGGGTGCCGACTTCTTCGCCGAGGCGATCCTGCGGGCCGCGAATCTCGGCGACGACGCCGACACGACCGCGGCGATCGCCGGTCAGGTTGCGGGTGCGTTGTGGGGCGTCGGCGCCATTCCTCACGGATGGCTCGATCGGCTCGCCATGGGCGACCGGATCCGATCGATCGCAACGGGGCTCGTGTACGCGGCACACGACGCCGTTCCCACGATTTGGCCTTTCGACCACCTCGTTCACGGGTGGCGTGTCGCACCCGACTTCCTCGCCGGCGAGTACCCCGGCAGCAGCGACGATGAACAAGCCAACCTGAAGCTCAACGTCCTCGTCGACGCCGGTGTGCGCACATTCATCGACCTGACGACCCATACGGAGGGCCTCCCCCCTTATGCTCCACTCCTCGACGCGATCGCCGATGCCCGCCGGCTCGACCTTCGGCGATGGGACTTCCCGATTCCCGACATGGGGACCCTCGACGAAAGCGGCTACCGAGCGATCGAGGACGCGATCGACGCGGAGCGCTCTGCGGGGCGCCAGGTGTTCGTGCACTGCTGGGGCGGAATGGGTCGCACCGGGACGGTGGTCGGACGCCAGCTCGTGGCAAACGGCATAACGGCGCAGTCCGCCCTGGACCGCCTCGTTCAACTGCGTTCTCAAAGCCGAAAGGCACACCTTCGCGCGCCCCAAACCGATCGACAGGTCGCAGCCGTCGCGCGACGCGAGCGGTGAGACACTAGGTGACTGCTCGGGCGGCGCCATGTGGCTCGAGTCGCCAACCCCCGACCGCCTCCGGATCGACGTCTTCATCGGCGACGGCTACGACGCAGCCACCGAACCCTGCGCCGGTGAGCCTCGCCCCGTACACGCCGTCGACCGCGCACAGCCGGTCGACGAGATCGTCGAGCTCCGGGATCGACACCGCGAAGTCGTCGCGCAGGCTCGCGTGGCTCGCAACCATCAAGGAGCCCAACGCGGCCGATTCACCACCGAGGCAGGCATCGACCGCTTCCTCCACCCGCTCGATTTCGGTCACGACATGTCGGGCGCGAGCACGCAGCGCGGCGTCGTCGAGCGCGGCGAGGTCGGCGAGCGATGCATCGCGCAGCGGACCTACGATCGCCTCGGCTGCCTCACAGGCTGCGCGCCGCTCGGCGTATTCGGAACCTACGAGTCGGCGTGAGACACCACAGTGCACCGCGTGGACCGCGGTGCCTTGCGGCAACGCGACCGGGGAGTAGGTGTCGTCGCGGCAGTCGATGCGGAGCGCGGCTCCCCTCGTAGCTGCTGCGATGGTGAGCTGGTCCATGATCCCGCCAGGCACACCTGTCGCGCGCACCTCGGCTCTCAGGCACGCGTGTGCGAGGTCGGTCGGCGTCCCCTCGAAGCCCGCGGCAAGCGCGAGCGCGACGGTGAACGAAGAACTCGACGACAGGCCCGCGCCAACCGGAAGGGTCGAGTCGACCTCGGCGACGAAGCCTCGTTCCAGCTCGAGCTCTGCGCATACGGCGGCGACGAACCTACCCCAGCCAGGCTCGATGCTCGAGACGTCCGCGACCGGCAGCTCGAACGCAACCTCGGTCGCTTCGTTGGTCGATCGGACCCGCACCGTGTTGTCCTCGGTCGGCGTCATGTCGACAGTCGTTCCAAGGTGTACCGCCATGGGCAGCACGACCCCGCCGACGTAGTCGACATGGTCACCGATCAGGTTGACCCTTCCGGGTGCGAAGACGCGCATCATCACCCATTCTGGGGAGTGAAACCCACGTGTCGCGTGGGTTTCACTCCAAATTTTGGGCCTTCAGGTCGACTGACCGGCGAACTGGGCGTTGTATAGACGGGCGTATGCACCGCCCGCCTCGAGGAGTGCGTCGTGGTTGCCCTGCTCGACGATGGATCCGTCCTCCATTACGAGAATCACGTCGGCGCCACGGATTGTCGACAACCGGTGCGCGATCACGAAGCTCGTCCGCTGCCTGCGCAGCGTCTGCATCGCTTCTTGGATCTGCACCTCGGTCCGTGTGTCGACCGAGCTGGTCGCCTCGTCGAGGATCAGGATCGAGGGGTCGGCCAGGAATGCCCGCGCGATCGTGATGAGCTGCTTTTCCCCCGCCGAGATGTTGTCACCCTCCTC
The DNA here is from genome assembly GCA_965216815.1 of Acidimicrobiales bacterium. Taxonomy (GTDB): domain Bacteria; phylum Actinomycetota; class Acidimicrobiia; order Acidimicrobiales; family SHLQ01; genus JADFOM01. Next base: position 4,049,374 of record OZ244202.1, read on the forward strand.
GTTGATGACCGTGTCGTAGCCCTCGGGCAACGAGCGCACGAACCGATCGACATAGGAGGCCCTCGCCGCCTCGATCACCTGCTCGTCGGTGGCGGCGGGGTTGCCGTAGCGCAGGTTCTCCATGATCGTGCCGCCGAACAGCCACGTGTCCTGAAGCACCATGCCGATCTTGGCCCTCAGCTCGTGGCGAGAGAGTGTCGCGATGTCGCGGCCGTCGAGGGTGATCGAGCCGCCATCGAGCTCGTAGAACCGCATGATGAGGTTCACCAGTGTCGTCTTCCCAGCTCCCGTCGGCCCGACGATCGCCACCGTTTCGCCGGGCTCAGCGACGACCGAAAGACCCTCGATCAACGGATTGTCGGGATCGTAGGAGAAGTGGACGTCGTCGAACACAACCCTGCCGTCGACCGGCTCGGCACCGTTCGTCGCCGCGGGTTCGGGCGACAACTCATCGGCATCGATCAGCTCGAGCACTCGCTCCAGCGATGCCATCCCGGACCCGAACACAGTTGCCATCGAGGCGATTTGGGTCAGCGGCTGGGAGAACTGTCGCGCGTACTGGATTAGCGCCTGCATGTCACCGACGCTGATAGCGCCGCTCGAGATCCGGATTCCGCCGACGACTGCAATGAGCACGTATTGGATGTTCCCCATGAACAGCATGGCCGGCTGAATGAGACTCGACACGAACTGAGCGCTGAAGCTCGATTCGTAGAGGTCGTCGTTCTCGGCCCCGAAGCGCTCTTCGGCGACGCGCTGGCGACCGAAGCTCTTGACGATCGCGTGGCCGGTAAACACCTCCTCGACCTGGGAGTTGAGCTCGCCGGTGTGTCGCCATTGCGACATGAATCTGGGACGCGCCCTGGCCGCGATGAACCTCATCAAGAGCAGCGACGGCGGGACGGTGACGAGTGCGATCACCGCCATGAACGGCGAGATCGTGAACATCATCAGGCCCACTCCGATTAGCATGAGCACCGATTGGAGGATCTGGCTGACGGTCTGTTGGAGACTCTGCGCGAGGTTGTCGATGTCGTTGGTGACTCGGCTCAACAGATCGCCGCGGGCCTGGCGGTCGATGTATGCGAGGGGAAGGCGGTTGAGCTTGGTCTCGACCCTTTCGCGCAGACGGTACATCGAGCGCTGCACGACCCCGGCGAGGATGTACGACTGGCTGTACGCGAGCGCCCAGGAGGCGACATACAGGGCACCGACGAGGAGGAGCTTGCGGTGAAGGGAACCGAAGTCGATCCCGTCGCCGATGAATCCTCGCACGATGATGTCTGTGGCCTGGCCGAGTAGGCGGGGTCCGAGAACCATCAATCCGACGCTCCCGATAGTCAGGAGTACGACGAAGAGCAGGAGGATGCGCTCGCGACCGAGGATGTCGCCGAGGCGCCGCACCGTCGCCCCGAAGTTGTCACTCTGTTCGCCCGGCATGCCGATCGTCGGCCCGAACCCGCGGCGTTGAGCCGCAGATCCCGCGACTTCGAGTACCTCGCGGTCGGTGTCTTTGGAGTCGCTCATGCGACCGCCCCCTGCCCGACTTGGGACTCGACGATCTCGGCGTAGGTGGGGCAATCCGCGACCAACTCGTCATGTGTGCCCTTGCCGACGATCACACCTGCGTCGAGGACGAGGATCTGATCGGCCTCCTGAATCGTCGAAACCCGCTGGGCAACGATCACGACCGCGGATTCCCTCGTGCGCGGTGCGAGCGCGGCACGCAGCCGCGCGTCGGTCGCGAGGTCGAGCGCCGAAAAGGAGTCGTCGAACACGTAGATCTCCGGGTCGACCACGAGAGCGCGCGCGATCGACAGCCGCTGCCGCTGGCCGCCCGACACGTTCGTGCCGCCCTGGGTGATCTCGCTGTAGAGGCCATCGGGCATCGCCGCGACGAAGTCCGTCGCCTGTGCGACCTCGAGCGCCCGCCACAGCTCTTCTTCGGTCGCGTCTTCCTTGCCGAACCGAAGGTTCGACGCCACTGTGCCCGAGAAGAGGAAGGGACGCTGTGGCACGTAGCCGATCTTTGACCACATCAGGTCGGGGTCGAGATCGCGGACGTCGACACCGTCGATGACGACGCTGCCGGCTGTCGCATCGAAGAGCCGGGGAACGAGGTTCACCAGCGTCGACTTCCCGGCGCCGGTGCTACCGATGATGGCTGTGGTCTCGCCCGGCCCGGCGCTGAAGGTGATGCCTTCGAGGACGGCGTGTTCGGCACCCGGATAGCCGAACTCGACGTCTTCGAAGGCGAGCGTGCCGTGTTCGGACACCTCGGTAACGGGATCGGTCGCGGTGACGACCGAAGTGGAGGTGTCGAGTACCTCGACGATTCGCTCCGCGGCCACGGCTGCGCGGGGGATCATCGACAGCATGAACGTTGCCATGACCACCGCCATCAGGATCTGAACCAAGTAGCTCAGATATGCGATGAGCGACCCGAGCTCCATCAGTCCCGCGTCGATGCGATCTGCGCCGACCCACAGCACGCCGATGCTCGACAGGTTGATGACCAGCATCACCATCGGGAACATCCCCGCCATCAGGCGTCCGGCACGAAGCGAGGTCGCTGTCAGCTCTTCGTTGGCTTGCGCGAACCGCGCGGTCTCCTCTGGCTCACGTACAAAAGCCCGTACGACGCGGATCCCGGTGATCTGTTCGCGCAGCACGAGGTTGACCCGGTCGATGCGATCTTGCATCTGCTGAAAGGCGGGGACCATGCGGACGACGAAGTTGCCGAGAAAGATCACCGCTGCCGGCATCGCTACTGCGAGCACGACCGCGAGGCCCGCATCCTCGCGAAGCGCCATCACCAGCCCGATGATCATGGTGAGGGGCGCAGCGATGAGCATCGTGGAGGCCATCACCACGACCAGCTGCACCTGCTGGACATCGTTGGTGATTCGAGTGATGAGCGATGGAGCACCGAAGTGGCCGACCTCGCGCGCCGAGTAGTCGGTGACTTGATGGAAGAGGTCGCGGCGAATGTCGCGGCCGAACCCCATCGCAGCCCTTGCGCCGAACCACACCGCCGCGATGTTGAACAGGATCTGCACCACCGTGAAGCCGGTCATGACGACACCGGTGCGACGGATGAAGTCGTTGTCGCCGACGAGAACGCCCTTGTTGATGATGTCTGCGTTGAGGGTCGGCAGCGTCATCGCAGCGAAGGTCTGCACCGCCTGGAACAAGACGACGAGCATCAAGACGTTGCGGTACGGCCCCAGATGGGACTTGAGGAGACGCCACAGGCTCATCGGGCCGCCACCCTAACGAGAACGCGTTTCACTCACCCTCTTTGTCTGCAACAGGACCAACCGGTGGGCCGAACTGCAGAGAATTCGGCGATCAGTCGTCGGCGGGGACGACGACTACAGGGCACGGAGCGTGGTGCACCACGTAGGTCGAGACCGAACCCAACAGCAGCCCCACAAAGCCACCATGTCCGCGCGAGCCGACGACGAGCAGATCTGCGTCGGCGGCCTGGTCGATGAGCACCATTCCGCTGTGGCCGCTCATCACCACCTGCGTGATGCGATCCCGATCGTCGTCTTCCGCGGAGACCTCGTCGACCGTCTTGGCCAGCGCAGCCGTGGCCTGTTCCTCGAATTTCCCGGAGTCGAGCACCGACACCTCGGCTCCGGCGAACACCGGGAACTGCCAGGCGATGACCGCTACGACCTCGTCGTCGTCATCGGAGTGCTCGAGCGCCCACGCGAGCGCGCGATGGGAGTTGGTCGAACCATCTGTACCCACGACGATCTTTGCCACGCCTCGACACTCGCGCCCGATCGTCGACGGCGAAAGAGGCGAACGTCCTCAGGTCTCGTCCCAGGCAGGTGGGCCCCCTTCGGGGGCCTTGGAGTTTCGAGCTTCGCTCAAAACGTCCCCTCACACAGCCTCTTGTCCCCACGCGGGTGGGCCCCCTTCGGGGGCCTTGGAGTTTCGAGCTTCGCTCAAAACGTCCCCTCACACAGCCTCTTGTCCCCACGCGGGTGGGCCCCCTTCGGGGGCCTTGGAGTTTCGAGCTTCGCTCAAAACGTCCCCTCACACAGCCTCTTGTCCCCACGCGGGTGGGCCCCCTTCGGGGGCCTTGGAGTTTCGAGCTTCGCTCAAAACGTCCCCTCACACAGCCTCTTGTCCCCACGCGGGTGGGCCCCCTTCGGGGGCCTTGGAGTTTCGAGCTTCGCTCAAAACGTCCCCTCACACAGCCTCTTGTCCCCACGCGGGTACCACAACCACAGGGATGGGAGACGTGCGCACGATTCGATCGGCGATGCTGCCGAGCACCAGGCGTCGGAAGCCGCTGCGTCCACGACTCGCCATGACGATCAGGTCGACGTCCTCACGATCGGCAACCTCGAGGATCGCGTCGCCGGAGAAATCGCGCTCGACCACAACCGGACGAACCGTGACGCCGGGGCATACGCGACCGGCTAGTTCTAGCAGCGCCTCGGTCGCCGCCGGCACGACCTCGACGACGCGGTCGCCAGCTCGGGATTCGAGAAGCGACCGCACAGGGAGGCTCGCGTTGACCATGAGCACGAGCTCTGCGTCGAGCGCCCGTGCGAGACCGGCGGCGTAGGCGAGCCCGACCTCCGAGGCCTCGGACAGGTCCGTGCTCGCCAGAAGTCTCTTCGGTGCATCCAACCTCGCATCTCCTGTTCGTCTGACCCCGTGTTGACCGAGGCCAGTCTGCCCCGGAAGTGACCTTCTGCCCTATGGTCGGGGTGTTCCCCGACTCAACCTCAGGCCATGGACGACGTAGAGACATCGATAGCGCAGACCGCCATCACACTCAGCGAAGAAGAGTGCTGGGAGCTCCTCGAGATCCACACGGTCGGTCGCCTCGCCGTCAACAACGGGCGACAGCCCGACATCTTCCCGGTGAACTACCTCATCGCCGACGGGTCGGCCGGAGATCGTCGCATACTCCTACGCACGGCGCCCGGTGCGAAACTCGCCAGCGCGGTGCTCGGCGATCGTGTTGCGTTCGAGATCGACGAGATCGATCACGCCCGCCGGTCGGGTTGGAGTGTCGTGGTCCACGGGCGTGCGACCGAGATCGTCAAGCTCGACGAGCTGATCGCCGCCGACGAGCGTCATCTCACGCCATGGGATCCCTCTCCGAAGAACCACTACATCCAGATCCATCCAGAGCGCATCACAGGGCGAGTGATCGGCGGCAGGTCGTCCCTCGAGGGCGTCATCGACGCCGAGTCCGAGCCACAGCAGTCCCTTGCCGCCTACGTCGACCGAGTCGTCGTGCCCCTCGACGGATCGGAAGCGTCGCGGGCGGGTCTGGTTCTGGGACGCAACCTGGCCGAACGTCTCGATCTCCCGCTGGCGGTCATTTCGATCGTCGAGGACATGCGCCGCGACGCCCCCGACCGCATGGCTGCTCTCGAACCGCTGCTCGAGGAGCTGCCGCCCAACGTCGACCAGACGATCGTCCAAGCCGACGCTGTCGGTCAGGCGATCGCGGAGGAGGCCGCCGGCGCCCTGCTCTGCATGGCCACCGGCGCCGATCTGTTCCAGCAGGACCGCCTGGTCGGATCGATCGCCGAGCTCGTGGTCGCCTCCGCTACGGGGCCCGTAGTCGTCGCCGGGCCGCGATACATGGTCGACGACCCGATGTCGATCGCGCGGATCGTCGTTGCGATCGATCCTGAACACCGCCAGAGCTCGCTGACCGTCTGGGCTACCCGCCTCGGCTATCAACTCGACGTGCCGGTCGATTTCGCGCACGTCGAGACGGGTGAGCCGCTCAGCGTCGCCCGTCGGGTGGAGCGACTCGAACGTTCCGAAGGCCAGACGATCGCAGAACGCCTCGTTTCCGAAGCCGAGGGTGCGATGCTCGCAGTCGGCAGCCACGGACGCCGCGGTCTCATCCGCCTGTCGGAAGGCAGCGTGTCGGGCGACGTGTTCACGCTCGCGACCGGACCCGTACTGGTGCTCGGCCCCAACGTCACACATGAGGTCTGAACGCCGTGGACTACGGACTCCCTCCCTACGAGGAATGGGAGTCCGCGCAGCCGCACGACGTGTGGGCGGATGCCCGCGCTAACTGCCCGGTCATCGAACAACCCGGCTCTGACTGGAACCCGACTCCGTCTTTCATGACGGCCCGCTTCGCCGATGGCGAGGCGGTGTTGCGCGACTCGAAGACGTTCTCCGCATCGATCAACGCGGAGGCGATGGGGCCTTTCATGGGTGAGATCATGCTCGGCCTCGACGGCGACGAACACCGCAGCTACCGAGCCCTCGTCGCCCATGCCTTCCGCAGGTCGTCACTCGACCGGTGGCTCGCCGAGCTGATCGAACCGATACTCGACGAGCTGCTCGACGAGATTGCGAAGAAGGGGTCGTGCGATCTCGTCGCCGAGCTGACATCGAAGTACCCGGTACAGGTGATATGTGGAATCGTCGGCGTGCCGCGCGAGGACCACGAACAATTCAACGCGTGGGCTGACCAGATCAACCACGGACCGCTCGACCCCGACTCCGGCCGGGCCGCTTCCGAGGCGATGGCGGAGTATCTCGAACCGCTCGTCGACGCCCGTCGGTCCGAACCGACCGGAGACCTCCTGTCCGAGCTCGTCCACGCCGAGATCGACGGCCGTCAGCTCACCGAAGGCAGGCTCTACGGGTTTCTTCGACTCCTGCTTCCCGCCGGTGCGGAGACGACGTTTCGCGAGTTCGGCAACTGCCTCGTCGCCCTGCTCATCCAACCCGAAGTTCTCGCTCGCGTCCGAGACGACCGTTCGCTCATCGCTTCGGTGATCGAGGAGACACTGCGTCACGAGTCTTCGGTCAACATGGTCAGTCGCATCGCGACCACCGATACTGAGATAGACGGATGCCCGATCCCCGCCGGCGCTCCGGTCACCGTGCTCAACGGCTCGGCCGGGCGCGACGCCGACCGCTGGCAGGACCCCGACCGCTGGGACATCGACCGTGACCCAATCCCCCACCTGGCCTTCGGTACGGGCGCCCACCAGTGCCTCGGCATGCACCTCGCACGCCTGGAACTCGAGGTAGGACTAAACGGCGTTCTCGATCGGCTGCCCGGCCTGCGCCTCGACCCCAACTACCCGCCGCCGCTCGTCAGCGGCTACGCGTTCCGAGGGCCCTCTGAGATCCACGTTCTCTACGACTGACTATTGGTCCCGGAGCAAGGTGTCAGGAGGCCGCGCGGTTAGGTGCCTAAGCCCGAACCACATGGGTGTCAGGCACCGAGCTCAAGGCGCGCTGAGCCCAAGATTGCTAGGAGCTCGGTGCCTGACACCTCAGGGGCTCGCGCCTATGACCCGCCGCTGCTGAGACGTCAGGTACTGTCTCGAAAATGCGCAAACGGCTCAGCGTCGCCCAGTCGGTCATCCTCGTGCTCGTCCTCTTCGCCGCTTCGTGCGGCGATGACGATTCCGACCCCGAGGACATCGACGAAGGTGCCGTGGACCTATCGCTCGACGACGAGGACGAATCGAGCGACGACTCGGAAGGAGTCGGTGAAGCCGCAGGGCCGCTCCCCGACGAGTGCGTGATCGCACCGACGACGCTCACCATCGAGGGCGAGGGCGTCCCTATCGGCTCGTTGGACGTGGTCAGCGGCTACGCGAAGCCCATCCCGATCGTGCCGAACGGCGACGGCAGCCTCGACGACCTCGGAATCGCAGAGATGAACGACCTCGGCGCCGAAACCGACCTGCTGCTCTACACGATCTACCTGTCCGACTTCGAGATCGATCCGAGCAGCATCTCGAACTTCAGCGGTCCATCTCCCGACGAGGGAACCGGCGACACGACGATCGGATTCACCGTCGTGCCGACCAGCGAACACGGCATCGCCACCGGCGACGTCATCACCGCCGAAGACGAGCTCGCCTACGACCCGATCACCACGTTCGCCCCTATGGGCGTGTTCTTCGAGAGCGACGCCGCCCCCGACGGGTTCTTCTCGACGAGCGCACCCAACGACGGCACCGTCGAGGTACTGCACCTCTCGGAGGACTACCTGTGCCTCGCTTGGACCCAATCGGGGGATTTCAACGACGGCGAGGCGTCGGGCACTTGGAGCATCGACGCAGTAGTCGCCGCGGAGATGCTCGACCGGAGTGACCTTCCCTTCACCTGATTCTCCCAGATGTGAGTCAGGAGTCGATGACGATCACCGGTGGATCGGCCATGCCGAACTCGGCCTCGCACATCGCCCGGTACGCCGCGAGAATCGAGTGTGCGTCGATGACCTGCTCAACGTTTCCCTCGGCGTCGAGGTTCAGGTTCGCGCCATAGATCGTGAACCAGACGTCGGTGACGTCGGTGTTGGTGTCAGGAACGGTCAGCGTGTGCACCGACCCTGCGGGCTCGTAGAGGTACGACCCGGCGGTGTTCACCTGGTCAGGGCTCTCGACGTAGTGCCAGCTGCCACTCTGGGTGAACGCGTAGACCTGCCCGGTGTGTTTGTGGGTCTGCACGTTGGCACCCGGCGGGAACCTGTTTCGCACCACCCAGACCCCGTTGGCCAGATCGACCTGCAACAGCTGGAGCTTGCCTTCTGCACCGATGTCGACCATCGGGACGTCTTGTTCGCCGCGATGGATGGTGCGTGGTTCCTCGATCATCGTCATGTCCGGGAAGATAGCTTCTTCTGTTGCAGCGGTTTGCATCGGTTGTCACCAAAAGCGTGTAGAACCAGTTTCGTGGAATCTCTTTGAGACCCCGAAGCGGCTGCAGCGCTGCGCGATCCCGTCGACGAATGCGTCTACGGCTCACGTCTCCTCGGCAGCGACGCCAGCCTGGTCCTCCATGGCGGGGGAACACGTCGGTGAAGGCCGACTTCGCGGTCATCCCAGGCACGACCATCGAAGCGCTCTACGTCAAGGGGCACAAGTGCTCCCCTCGCCCGGCTGCGACGAGACGACTGGCGGGCGGTGCAGGCGGTGAACGTCGACGCGAATCGCGTCGCTGCTCTCGGCCTCACATCGGTATCCATTCGCCGATCGGCGGACGGGTAGTCATCGTCGGTTCGAAGAACGTTGCCGCGCCCGGCATGGGAGCGGCTGCGTATTCGGCGTCGAAGGCCGCAGTGACCCAGATCGCACGAGTGGCTGCGCTCGAGTGGGCCGAGGACGGCATCAGGGTGAACACGGTGCATCCCGACGCGGTGTTCGACACGGCACTCTGGTCCGACGACCGACTCGCCGAACGGGCCGACCGCTACGGCCTCACCGTTGATGAGTACAAGCGACGCAACCTTCTCGGCGTCGCGATCGGGGCGGCCGACGTGGCGGCGTTGGTCGCAGCGTTGTGCACCTACACCTTCCGGGCGACAACCGGCGCGCAGATTCCCATCGACGGCAGCAACGAACGCTTGATCTAGCGCGGCGGACAGCTACTTCGCGGAACTTTTCTGGGCCACCGGACCCACCTCGACCGTGTCGAACGGTCCGATGTGTGGGCCGGGACACACATCCTCGTCAAGGAGTACTTCTTGGGTGCCGAATACAAGACATGTCGGGCGACCGGCAGCAAACGAAATCCCCTCTTTTCCGGTACCTGGAGCAATCATGCGCAAGTCCCCGCTTCGCCAACTCACCCTCCGCATCATCACCATCGCGTTGGTAGCCCTTCTCTTCGCCGCGTCACCGGCGAGCGCCAAGAAGAGCGAAGGGTGCAACAAGTGCGATGGCGCCAACACCGACCAGGTCGAGGCAACCACGACCACGGCTGCTTCAGCGCCTGACCAAGCTGACGAGGTTGCCCCAACCGCGGCAGCCTCGGAATCCGCGCCGTCGGAAGAGCTCGTCACCTACCGTTCGGGCACCGCCGACGCAGCCGATCGCCCCGGCTCGCTGTACAGCGTGGTCGACGAGATCGGTGCCCGTGAGCTGTGGCAACAAGGAATCACCGGCGAAGGCGTGGACATCGCGGTCATCGACACCGGCGTCGCGCCGGTTCCCGCACTCACCGGTGCGCACAAGGTCGGCGCCATGGTCGACCTCTCGCTCGAGGCCCACGTGCCCGAGGCGACCTATCTCGACACCTACGGCCACGGCAGCCACATGGCCGGCATCATCGCCGGTTCAGACCCCGGCGGCGACCCCGCCACCGCGGACCAGAGGCCCGACGAGTTCCACGGCGTCGCGCCGGGGGCACGCATCATCAGCGTCAAGGTCGGCGACAACACCGGCGCGGTCGACGTCTCCCAGGTCATCGCAGGCATCGACTGGGTCATCGAGCACCGCGACGTCGGTGACATGAACATTCGAGTGATCAACCTCTCCTACGGCACCGACAGTGATCAGCCCTACGAGATCGATCCGCTCGCCTACGCCGTCGAGCGTGCCTGGGATGCCGGCATCGTGGTGGTAGCTGCGGCCGGGAACGAAGGATGGAAGAACCCGGGTCTCGCGAATCCGGCGAACGACCCGTTCGTCGTCTCCGTCGGCGCCTCCGCGACTCATGAGTGGGGCTTCTCGTACGTCCCTGAGTGGGCTAGCGGCGGCGTTATGGCCACTCAGGACGACGAGGGCAACTGGAACGGCTTCTGGGACGAGGAGTACGCAGGGCGCTATCCCGACCTCGTCGCCCCCGGCCAGAGCATCGAGAGTCTCCGTGTCCCCGGATCGCGCATCGCGACCGAACACCCCGAGGGCTACGTCAACGAGACAATCCTCAAGGGCAGCGGCACGTCACAGTCGGCAGCCGTCGTGTCCGGTGCTGCAGCCCTGCTTCTGGAGCAGCGACCCCGCCTGAAGCCCGACCAGGTCAAGTCGCTGCTGATGGACGGCGCTGAGGATATCGTGGCGCTCCGCACCCAGCAGGGCGCGGGACGGATCGACATCAGCAAGTCCGCATCTCTTCCCACACCCTCCCGGCGCGACGTCAAGCAGCGCTTCACCCGCTCAGACGGGTCGGGTTCACTCGAGGCCAGCAGAGGCTCGACTCACGTCACCGTCGACGGGACGCTCATCGAAGGCGAACAGACTGTCTGGGGCCTCCCGTGGGACGGCAGCAGCTGGACCGGCTCATCGTGGACCGGCAGCAGCTGGACCGGCTCATCGTGGACCGGCAGCAGCTGGACCGGCTCATCGTGGACCGGCAGCAGCTGGACCGGCTCGTCCTGGACCGGCAGCAGCTGGACCGGCTCGTCCTGGACCGGCAGCAGCTGGACCGGCTCATCGTGGACCGGCAGCAGCTGGACCGGCTCATCGTGGACCGGCAGCAGCTGGACCGGCTCATCGTGGACCGGCAGCAGCTGGACCGGCTCATCGTGGACCGGCAGCAGCTGGACCGGCTCGTCCTGGACCGAGAACGGGTGGATGGGTGTCAGCTGGTAGCGAGCTGCGAGAGCAGGCCGAGGAACACCAGCAGCGGCGACTGCGCCGCAAGCTGTACGTCTCGGTCTACGCCGCTGGGCTCGCCGCAGTTGCCGTCGCCCTCCCCGCGGCGGTTGGAGGAATCGACCACGAGGCACAGCTGGGAATTCCCTGGATCGTCCTAGCGCTCGGCTTCTTTGCTGCAGAGGCGACGGCACTACATATCGAGGTGCGTCGCGAGTCGCACAGCGTGAGCCTCACCGGCTTCCCGCTGCTCCTCGGGCTGCTCTCCCTCGGCCCGATCGGCCTGATCACAGCGCGTCTCGTGGGAGGCGGACTCGCATTGGTGTTGGTGCGGCGCCGCGGCGGTCTCAAGCTGATCTGGAACCTCTGCCTGTTCGCTGCCGAGACGGCGGTCGCGTACGCGATTGCCCAGCTGATTCTGCACGACGGCCACCCAGACCAACTGCTCTCGTGGCTCGTGTTGCTCGGCGCCATCCTCGCAGCAGAAGTGGTCAGCCTCACCGCCGTGGCGTTGGTCATCATGGTGTTCGAGGGGTCGACGAAGTTCACGATGTTCGGTCAGATGGCTCGCGGCCAGGCGATCGCAGCGATCAGCTCGACATTCGCCATCGTCGTCGCCGCAGCGATGATGGTCGCGCCGATGCTCCTGGCGCTGGCGCTGCTGCCGATCCTCGCCGTCGGCTCACTGCTTCGCGTGCACGGACGCCTCGGCCGACAGCACCATGACCTTCTGCAGCTGCATACCTTCACGGCCGCCATAGCGGGCCGAAACTCGATCGACATCGGACTCGAACAGCTCGCCACCATCCTCCACACCCGAGGCACGCTGCTCGCCGTCGAGCGCGACGACGGCGGCTACACCGCCAGGATCTTCGTCGACGACCGCCATCACGACCGTCTGCTGGGCGGCCGCCCGATCGACAGCGACATCGGACAGGTGGTCGAGGTCGAGCTCGGCGAGAACGACGACGCCATGAACTCGCTGCTCCAACAGGTCGGCGGGCAGCGGGCGCTCGCGGCATCGGTCCTCGACGGAGTGGACGAACATGCGATCCTCATGGTGTTCGACCGTGTGGGAGCCACCGAGTTCTTCGAAGAGGACCAGATCAAACTCTTCCAATCGCTTGCCCGCACTTTGGGCACTCGCCTCTCGGCAGATCGACTCCTCGACCAGCTGGAAATCCAGGCTCAGGTGGACGACCTGACCGAGCTTGCGAACCGCGGAGCCTTCGAAACTGCGCTGAACGAGCGCCTCAGCACGCCGAACACCAGGGGCGCCGTAGTCGTCCTCGACCTCGACCGATTCAAGGACGTGAACGACTCCCTGGGCCACCAGTTCGGCGACCTCGTCCTCAAGGGAATCGCGCAGCGGTTGTCGCACCTCCTCGGCGCGACGAGTGTCGCCGCACGTCTTGGCGGCGACGAGTTCGCCGTGCTCCTCGACGATGTGAGCAGCGACGAGCAGCTCGCAGAACACATCGGCATGCTGGGCGAACATCTCGGCAGGCCGCTCGAGCTCGACGGCGTAACGCTCGATCTCGGAGTGAGCATCGGTGCGGCCACGTGGCCCAACGATGGTTGTGCAGCCACGGACCTGCTTCGGATGGCCGACATCGCTATGTACGAGGCCAAGCGCACCCACCAGACCTGGGTGCGTTACACGCCGACGATCGACCACGCTAGCCCCGGACGTCTCCGGTTGATGGGCGCGCTTCGCGACGCCATCCGAGACGGACAGCTCGACATTCATCTCCAACCACAGGTTCGCACCGGCACCCTCGACGTGATCGGTGCCGAGGCGCTCGTCCGCTGGCACCACCCAGAGCTCGGTATGATTCCGCCCGGCGACTTCATCCCCATGGCCGAGCAGTCCGGAGCTGCCGGGGACCTGACTCGATTCGTCATCAACCGTGCGCTGGAGTGCGCACGCGAGCTGCACAACAAGGGCGTCGATCTGCGCTTCTCGGTGAATCTGACCTGCCGCGACCTCCTCGACAGGAGCCTCGCCGAGTTCGTCTCGTTCGCGCTCGTGCGTTTCGGTCTCCCGGGAGATCGGCTGACCGTCGAGGTGACCGAGACATCGCTCATCATCGACATCGAGGCCGCAATCGCGAACCTCTCGGCGCTGCGCGAGCTCGGTTGCCGTGTTTCGGTCGACGACTTCGGCACGGGGCACGCCTCGCTTCAGTACCTCCAGCGTCTCCCGATCGACGAGGTCAAGATCGACCGTTCGTTCGTGTCCAACGCCGCCACCAACTCCGGCGATGAGGCGATCGTCCGATCGACGACAAGACTGCTGCGCGATCTCGGGCTCGAGGTCGTGGCCGAGGGCGTCGAAGACACCCCGACGTTGGCCCTGTTGCGATCGGTCGGTTGTGACGCCGTGCAGGGCTATCTGACCGGCCGACCTGTCCCCAGCGCCGAGTTCGTGGCGATGACCGCGGAGAGCAACGCCGTCCCGAACGACCCGTCGGCACTAATCGAGCTCCCCACCTCCACCTAGGCCGGCTAAGTGAAACTTTGGTCTGACACAAGTTTCACTTCAGCGGACGTCGTTGGTGAAACTTTGGTCTGACACCGGGGTCACTTGGAATCGAGGCAGGCCGTGACCTCCTCGTCACTCACGCTGCGGAAGTCGCGATAGAACTGGCCGACGGCTGCGAAGTTTTGTGGTGTGTGCACAGCGATGTACTCGTCGGCTGCGTTGCCCATTCGTGCGGTCCAATCGCTCGGAGCGACCGGGACCGCCAACACGACACGACCGGCCCCTGCGGCCCTGATGACCTCACAGGCCGCGCGGGCACTCGAACCGGTCGCGAGACCGTCGTCGACGACGATCGCCGTGAGACCGTCGACTGCGACCGGCGGTCGCTCGGCCCGCAAGCGACGCGTCCTCTCCTCCAGGCGTTGACGCTCGGCACCTTCGACCCTGTCGATGTCGGCCGGGCTCAGCCGGCACTGTCCGATGACTCGCTCGTCGAGCACGCGGACGCCGTTCTCACCGATCGCACCCATCGCCAACTCGGGTTGAATCGGCACTCCGAGTTTGCGGACCACGAGCACGTCGAGCGGAGCCCCGAGCGCGTCTGCGACCACCCTGGCTACCGGTACACCGCCGCGGGGAAGACCGAACACCACAGAAGCCTGGTCGGACAGATGCGCCAATCGGGCGACGAGCTGTGCTGCTGCGTCGGCGCGATCGGCGAACATTGCCTACACCCGGCTCGGCCCGCGTAGCTGCGTCCACGCCCAGGCCGCGACAGCGATCGACCCGATTGCCAGAACGGTGTGCACGACCTTGAACCCGAGGTCGTGGTCGTCGACGAGCATTCCGATACTGCGCACGAGCCAGAATCCGACCGTCCATACACAGAGGACACCCACCAGTCGTCGGCGCCGGGACGACCAGACAACGATTCCTGCGGCCAGTCCGAGAAACACAAACGCCACGACCAGCCGCCAAGCGACGCCAGTCCCATCGAGATCCTCGTCGCCGAGCACGTTGCGGATGCGTCCGATCCAGACCACTACGGTGACGCTGACGAGCACGACCATCGCAGTGCTGCCTCCGAGCCGTGAGCGCGTTTGTTCGAGCACCATCACCCCACGCTAGCGATCGTTCGCTTCGACGACGGATCGACGACGAACCCATTGCAGATCGATGTCGATCTCGTGGACCTGTAGACGAATCGCCGTTCCAAGACGTCTGAGGACACAAGACATCTTCGGAGGGAACCAATATGCGAGATCACTTCTACGGCCTCGGCCTACTTATCGGGATAACGATGCTCACGTTCTGGGTCGGCATGGAGTTCCTCCGCGGATACGGCTGACGAGCTCGTGGAACGCTCGAACCCGACCGCAGCGAACGCGGCTGCTGTCACGACTAGAAATGCGCCTACCACCCGATTCGGACCGAAGACCTCGCCGTAGACGACCACCGCCAGCACCGAAGCCAACACCGGTTCGAGACTCGCAACCACCGCCGCTCTACCCGGATCGGCAGTCCGCAGCGCAGTGCCCAGGGCAAGAAAGGGCACATAGGTCGACACCGTGCCGATCGACGCCACCCACCACCACTGAGTCGTGTTCTTGTCGGCCCAATCGACGAAGGGAACGAGAACAATCGCCGCGACGCCGAGCGCCACTGCGTACCGGGCGATCGGATCTCCCGCCCAAGGTGAGCTGCCGATCAGATAGTGGAGCGCGTAAGTGGCGCCGCTCATCAGCCCCCATGCGACCGCCACACCGACATCGTCACCGTCGCCACCCCCTACGACTAGCGCTACGCCGACGACCAGAGTGCAGAGGATCGCGATCGACACGAGGCCCGGCCGGCGACCGCTCAGCCATCCGGCCAGCATGACAAATCCGGGCGCGGTGTAGAGAAGAACCCAAGCGAGACCGATTCCACCCGCTTCGATCGCGGCCGGTAGCGCCGTGTAGAACACAGCGACTCCGACGAGGCCGAGCAACACATGCGGCACGAGGTTCGGTCCTTCGGCGCGCCGCCCGGTGACCAGTGCGTGAACGATGAACCACGCCGCACCGATCGCCGCCCGCCAGAACGCCACCTCGGCGGGAGACACACCCGCATCGAGCAACTCGGTCGCCGACACCCCCAACATCGCCCAGGCCCCTGCAGCCACGACGACGAGCAGATACGGCGACACTACCCGTCGCGTACCGATGAACACCGTCTCTGTCTATGCCAGCGGGCGCCGCTGCCTGCAATCGCATAGGTTCAAGCCATGGCTTGGGAAACGACAACCGACGAAGTGATCGACGGAACGGACCTGACCGGCAAGACCGCCCTGGTCACCGGTGCAACGACCGGCCTCGGGTTGGAAACGGCTGCGACGCTCGCCGCAGCCGGTGCCCGAGTCATCCTCACCGCTCGCTCCGAGGAAAAGGCACTGGCAGCAGCGGACGCCATCGCCGAACGCGCGCCCGATGCATCGGTGTCGTGGGTCGTGATGGACCTCGCCGACCTCGCCTCGGTGCGCGAGGCCGCCGACGAGGTGGCCAAGCTGGTCGACTCGATCGAGATCCTCGTCAACAACGCTGGCGTGATGTTCACTCCCGAGGGTCGCACGACCGATGGGTTCGAGACTCAATTCGGCACCAACCACCTCGGGCACTTCGCGCTCACAGCCAGGCTCGCTCCACTGCTGATCGCGGCCGAGTCTGCCCGAGTGCTGAACGTCTCGAGCGCTGGGCACGGGTTCGGAGCGATCGACTTCGACGATCCGAACTTCGACCGGCGGCCATATGACAAGTTCGAGGCATACGGCCAGTCGAAGACGGCGAACATCCTCTTCTCACGCGAGCTCGACCGGCGTCTCGGGCCTAGCGGTGTGAGGTCCAATGCCCTGCACCCCGGGATGATCATGACCGAGTTGGCCCGCCACATGGAGCCCGACGACATGGGGAAGATGGTCGAGCGCGCTGCGGCTACCGCCGACCCCGAAAAGCCCGGTGAGAAGATGGAGTTCAAGACCATCCCGCAGGGCGCCGCAACCTCGGTGTGGGCTGCGACTTCGGCGGAGCTCGACGACGTTGGTGGCGAGTATCTCGCCGATGTCGAGATCCGGACCGGCCACGCCCGCGATCATGCGCTCGACCCGGGAGACGCTCAACGCCTGTGGGCGCTTTCAGAGGAGCTGACCGGCGAGGCTTTCCCGGCCTGACCACGGCTCAGGCGTTATCAGGCTTCGGCTCGGTAAATCGCAGGCATCGCGTCGTGCACCGCCGCGAGCACCGCGTCGATGCCGGTGCGCTTCTCGCCGAGGCGACGGGCCAGCGAGAGGTCCTTTTGCGCGGTGGCGAGCTGGAGCCGGAGGCCGTCGAGGAGCTCGCCGCCGATGAACTCGTCGGGCAGGTCGAACAGAGCGGAGTACTGTTCGGTCAGCGTCCCCAGTTGACCCGCCGCACGCCATGCCTCGATCAAAGCGGATGTATCACCACCGCTGGCCTCCAGCAGGTCGTGGGCCGCCGCCGCTGCGGCAAACTGCGAATAGGTCATGATGTTGAAGGCGATCTTCATCGCCGCGCCTCCACCGACCGGGCCGCCGTCGATGACCGTGCCCGCATAGATGTCGACCAGCGCCCGCGCGCGCTCGTCGAGGGAAGCGAGGCCGCCGACCATCATCGTTTGAGACCCGCTCTCTGCGGCGGCCGATCCGCCCGCCACGCTCACGTCGTGGACCGCAACGCCCCACCCGGCCGCCCTGGACGCGGCCGACACGACCGTGTCGGGGTGGATCGTCGAGTGAACGAGAACCGTGAGCGCCGGTGTTGCGCCGTCCTTGATTCCATCGGGACCGTCGATGACCTCATCGACGTGGTCGTCTGCGGGCACGCAGACGCTGATCACATCGCTCTTCCGCGCGACTTCAGCCGAGCTCGACGCGGCGGACGCTCCCTCTTCGACCGCGCGATCCACCGCGTCGGAGTCGAGATCGAAGACCGTCACAGATGCACTCGTGGAGAGGAGGTGGCCGACCATGGCCGACCCCATGTTGCCGAGCCCTATGTAGCCGTAGCGCGCGTCCATGACTGCCTCCGTCGTCGTTGGGAGCTTTGCCTACCGCGTGGGTGTGTTGCCAGCTCGCCCCGGCGTGCCGGGTCGGCGAAGATCGAACCATGAAGATCATCTCGATCACCGGCGGCGACCCATTCCCTCAGGTCTGGACCGACGATTTCATATCCGCTCTCGGCGAACGGGGCTCGTTCACCCTCGTTCCCCGCGGCGCCGAGTTGTCAACCGACGACGTCCTCAATCAATTGCGCGCCAACGAGATCGCCATCGTCGGCTGGGATGCCCTCGGCCTGCCGACCGGGCTGGCGGAATACGCCGGATCACTCCGCTACATCTGTTCCTATTCCGGCACGATCCGCTTCACCGTGCCGCGCGAGATCGTCGCCGCCGGCATCGCCGTGTCGAACTGGGGCGCCCACCCGGCACCCGGGGTAGCCGAGGCGGCCATGACCCACCTTCTCGTCGCCTTGCACCAGATCCCCGCACACATCGACACGATGCGAAGCGGTGGATGGGGCATCGGGCCGGGCCGCAACGGCATGCTGTTGGACCTCGCGGTGGGCATCTACGGCTTCGGTGTTATCGGGCGGCGGTTCGTAGACATGTTGAGGCCGTTCGGAGCGCGCGTGATGGTGCACGATCCCTACGTCGACGACATGCCCGACGATGTCGCTCGCGTCCATTCCCTCGATGAGCTGTGCGACTTCGCCGAGGCGCTCGTCGTCCACGCCGGCCTCAGCGACGAGACCAAGGGTTCTGTCACCGCTGAGCACCTGGCACGGCTGCCCGACGGCGCTGTCGTCGTCAACACAGCGCGTGCCGAGATCATCGACGAGCTGGCGCTCTTCGCCGAGGTCGAATCGGGGCGCCTTCGCGCCGGCGTCGACGTCGTCTCAGGCGAATCGCTCGACCCCGACCATCCGATCCGCCAGTCGCCGGGGTTCGCGATGACCTATCACCAGCTCGACACGATCGAGTGGCCGCAACGGCCGGGCCTCTCTCGCATGCAGCAGCGGGTGATCGACCAGATCGATCGCTATGCGCGCGGGGAACAACCGGAGTATCTATTCGACCTGGATCGATACGACCGCAGTACGTGATCGACAACCCGACCGGTGTCACCCGGCTCCTGACACCATGCGCTAGTTCGCGTCCGGGCGAAGTGCAGCGATCGTGCCGGAGAGAAATGCCTCGATGTCTGTGGTCTTGAACTCGACGATCGAAGACAGATCGGGGCTGAATGTTTCGAGGGCCGAACCCTCGATCGCACCGATGATCGCATCGGCGACCGTCGAGGGAGGCTCGAGCTCGCCGGTGAAGTGGGCCGCGTCGTTGTCCGGCCGCGACCAGATGCTCGTGTCGATCGGGCCGGGGGTGATCAACCGGATCGAGACCGGCTGATCCCAGAGATCGAGTGCTGCCGCCTCGGTCCATCCGCTCAACGCGAACTTCGATGCGCAATAGGCCGTCTCGTTCAGAATGCCGAGACGGCCCCCCATGCTCGACACGTTGACGATGCAGCCTCCGCCACGATCGATCATCGGTGTGAGCAGGCGTGTCGCCAACCGCACTGGGGCGTGGAAGTTGACCCGCATCACTTGCTCGACATCGGCATCGCTGAGCGCGAGAACATGGCGGCGCTTCGGCATCGCCGCGTTGTTGACCAGTACGTCGATGCCACCCAGTCGGTCCCAGGCTCGGGCGGCGAGGTCGTCGACCGCGTTGAGGTCGTCGAAGTCGACGGCCCATCGGTGCACTTCGGCTCCCGCTGCCGAGCAGCGATCGGCGACCGACGCAAGTCGAGACTCGTCGCGACCAGCGAGCGCGAGCCTCGCTCCCCGTTCGGACAGCTTCTCGGCAAGCGCCGAGCCGATGCCGGCAGAGGCCCCGGTCACGAGGACGGCTGCGCAGTCGACGCTGACTCCGTCGTCGTTCATCGGATGCAAACGGTCGCGGTGTGCACGTCAGTCGTACGCCAGTTCGCGGGCCTCGCGCAGCTGGGACGCCAGCGACGTGAGCAGCTGGTTGCTCAGCGCCGGGTATTCGCGGAGCAGAGTGCGGAACATCCTCGCTCCGAGCACTGCGATGGTCAGGTCGGTGGTCGCGGTGACCGTGGCGCTGCGCGGTAGTCCGTCGAGCAGCGCGAGCTCTCCGAACGCCTCGCCCTCGCCGAGCGTGGCGACGGTGCGGCCGCCGACCGCGACTACCGCCTCACCGTCGAGAATGACGAAGAAGGCGTCGCCGGGACCTCCCTCGGTGACCACGACCTGACCGGCGGGCAGTTCGGCAGTCTCCAAGTGGCGGGCCACCGTCAAGCGCGTCCGTTTGCTGCACTGGGAGAAGAGCGGCACCGAGGCCAGCAGTTCGGCGACCTGCTTCTTCGACGTCATGCCAACCCCATCATCGCAACGCTGTCACGGGGCGTTCGACCCGGACCTTTCGTTACGATAGCCGCCGGCGCGTCGACCATCCCGGCGCACCAGGGGGACGGATGAGACGACTCGGGGCATTTCTCCACCGCCATCGACGAGCGGTCGTCGTCCTCGCGTTCTCGATGCTCCTCCCCATCGCCTTTCTGGCGGCAAAGACGCCGGCGCGCCTGCAAACCGGGGGCTTCGTCGACGAATCGTCGGAATCCGCGCGGGCGACAGCGTTCGTGGCCGAAGAGTTCGGAAGTGCTGCGAACACCGCAGCGATCCTCGTGACGGCAACGACCGGAGATGTCGACGACCCGGACGTCGTCGCCGATGCGGGTCGTCTCGTCGCCGATCTCGACGACACCCCGCACGTCGATTCGGTTCTCAGCTACTGGGACGCACCGCTACCCGATTCGCCTCTGCGGGGTATAGACGGACGTCAGGCTCTGGTTATCGCCGAGCTTATGGCGGCCGATGAGGCCCAGGCGGAAGAGGCCTCCGAAGCACTGGCCGTCGAATTCAACGGCAGTCTCGGCACCATTGAAGTGGTCGTCGGTGGCAGGGCGGAGACCCAGCGGCTCATCACCGAACAGGTCGAGTCCGACCTCGGGCGCTCGGAACTGATCACGGTGCCGATTGTCATCGTCGCGCTGGTTGGCGTGTTCGGTGGGCTGATCGCTGCTGGTCTTCCTCTCGTCGTGGGCCTATTCGCCGTGCTAATCACGCTCGTCCTGCTCTACGTCTTCACGGGATTCACATTCGTGTCGGTGTTCGCGCTGAACCTAACCACCGCGATGGGGCTCGGGCTCGCGATCGACTACAGCCTCTTCGTGGTCAGCAGGTTCAGGGAGGAAATCGCGGGCGGGCGATCTACGCGCCTGTCGGTGATGCGCACTATGCAGACTGCGGGACGCACGGTTGCGTTCTCCGCTGCCACGGTGGCGGTATCGCTGGTTGGCCTGCTCATCTTCCCGTCGCCGTACTTGAGGTCGTTCGCCTACGCCGGTGTCGGCGTGGTGGTCGCCGCCGCCGCCGCCTCGCTCATCGTCTTGCCTGCGTTGCTGGCGATGCTCGGCCCGAAGGTCGACATGTGGCCAGTCATCCGCCGCTCGCCCCCGACCGCTGACGGATTCTGGAGCCGTCAAGCCCGGCGGGTCATGCGGAATGCCTTGCCGGTCGCGCTGCTGCTCATCGCAGGGTTGGGCGCTCTCGCCATCCCGTTCTTCGGATTCACAGCCGGGCTCGCCGACGACCGGGTCCTACCCGAGGGCCACGATGGACGCGCTGTCACCGATGCTCTGCGCGACAACTTCGCGACACGCGAAACGTCGGCCTTGTCGATCGCGCTGCCGAACCCCGGCGTGACCGACACCGAGGTCGACGCTCTCGCCGAGAGCATCGTCGAGTTCGAGGCGATCGGCCGCGTCGACGCCCGCACCGGTATCTACCGGCCCGGGGGTGAACACATCCCGGCGGAGCTGATCCCGACCGACACCCTCGACCTCAGCCGGTTCGACGGTGACGCCGGCACATGGCTCTCGGCTGTTCCGAGCGTCGAACCGTTCTCGTCGGAGGGTCAGGCTGTCGTCGGGGAGATCCGCGGGCTTTCGCCCGAGTTCGGGTCGCTGTCGGTCGGCGGGTTGTCGGCCGAGCTGGTCGACACCACCTCGCTCGTGAAGTCGCGCCTGCCCTGGATGCTCGCCGTGATCGGCTTGGCCACGTTCGTTCTGCTGTTCATGATGACAGGGAGTTTGCTGGTGCCTGCAAAGGCGCTCGTTCTCAACACGCTCTCGCTGACCGCGACCTTCGGCGCGATCGTCTGGGTGTTCCAGGACGGCAACCTCTCCGACGCGCTGAACTTCACGGCTACGGGATCGACCGATGTGCTGACGCCGATCCTGATGTTCTGTGTCGCGTTCGGCCTCTCGATGGACTACGAGGTGTTCGTTCTCAGCCGCATCAAGGAGGAGTACGACCTGTCGCGCGACAACGATGATGCGGTCGCCGTCGGGTTGCAGAAGACCGGCGGGATAGTCACCGCGGCAGCATTGCTGTTGGCCATTTCGTTCTTCGGCACGTCCATGAGCGAGATCTCGCTCGTGAAGATGCTGGGTCTGGGTCTGACACTCGCTGTGCTCGTCGACGCGTTCATTGTGCGCGCGACGCTGGTCCCGGCCTTGATGAAGCTGGCCGGAGACGCGAACTGGTGGGCGCCCCGCGCACTGCGAAGATTTCACCTCCGGTATGGCATCTTCGAGGAGGAGCCGATCGAGATTCTCGACGTGGCAGAGACCAAGCGATGAACGAACAGGAACAGATCGACGCCGGGTTGTACGACCCTGCGACTCATCCCGACTGGCACGTCGAGCTCGTCGAGCGCGCGCTCGGGCTCGGAGTGGCCGAGGACGAGATCCGGGACTCCGAAGACCTCGTGGCTACTCTCGTCTTCCACATATACGGACAAGGCCGCGAGGCGCTGACGTCCGCTGAGGTTGCCGAACGCGCTGGAGTACCGCTCGACGACTTCGCCCGCATCATCGAGGCGGTCGGCTGGCACAGCATGGAATCCCTCGGCGATCTGCCCGTGTTCAACGAGGTCGACGTCGCTGTGACGACCGCATTCAAAGGCGGCGTCGAGCTCCTCGGTGAGGAGGCGGTGCTCAGGCTCCTGACCGTGGCGGGCAGTGCGATAGCGCGAATCGGCGACGCCGCGATCTCTACGTTCCTCACCCAGACGGCGGTGCCAACCGCCGCCAGCGAGGAGTCGGGTCTGACCATCCTCGACGCCAACATGGCGGCAGCAGAAGCGCTTCCGGAGTTCGGCACGTGGCTCGCAGAGCTTCTCGTCCGCTACGTCAGGCTTTCACCTCGCCCGGTTACCGAGGACTTCCTTGCGCACGCGGTGCAGGGTGTCGACGCGCAGGACCTGACGATCGGGTTCGCCGACCTCGCCGGCTCGACCACTCACGCGGAGAAGCGGAGCCTCGCCGAGCTCAACGCGTCGCTCGAGGCCTTCGAGGGAACGGCGCACACCGCGGTGCGCCGCGGCGGCGGACGGGTGGTCAAGTTTATCGGCGACGAGGTCATGTTCCGCGCAGGCTCGCCGCTCGACGCCTGCCGAACCGCACTCGACCTCGTCGAGTCGATTGCTGCCGACGAGCGCCTGCCACCGTTGCGCGTCGGGCTCGCGAGCGGCAAGGTGCTCGGACGCGACGGCGACTACTACGGGAGTACCGTCAACCTGGCAGCCCGCATCACGAAACTGGCGCCGCTCCAAGGCGTGCTGATCGACACCGAGACCGCCGCCGCCATCGCCGATGACGACTCGCTGACCACGACGCCGCTCGGTGCCATCGAAATGCAGGGCGTGGCCGAACCCGTCGAGCTCGCCGTGCTGTCGAAGAGATAGCCGTAGGTACAGGTCTAAAGATGGTCGGCTCGACGCAGCACGAGCAGCCAGGTGAGCAGCGACGACATCGCCACGAGCACGAGCGCCATTAGACCCGCCTCGGCGACGAAAGAGTCCTCGAACGAGTTGAAAATTCGAGTCGTGAGCGTCGGAAACCCAATCGGGGCAACGATGAGGCTGATCGGAAGCTCCTTCATCGTCGACAACAGTACGAGCCCGCCTCCAGCTAGGAGGCCGGGCAGCATCCACGGCAGATCGACGGTTCGGAGGCGGCGCATACCGCCGGCGCCCAAGCTTCGAGCGACGTCGTCGAGCCGCCTTGGCACAGCCCTGACCGACACGAGGGTGACCCCCATCGCGAGCGACCCGAACCTCACGACGTATGCGAAGATCAGCAGCGCCATCGTGTTGTAGAACAGGTCGTGGGCGAAGCCCGCGCGGATCGTCCAGAACGTGAGCGAGAGTGCGATGAGGATGCCGGGTAGCGCGAACGTCGCGACTACGACCCCATTGGCTATCGAGCCGACCCGGCTTCGGTATCGGCCGAGAAGGAACGCGATCGGGAGTACTGCCGCCAAAGCGACGACGGCGGTGATGGTGCTCGCTTCGAGGGTGTTGACGGTCGCCTCCACGATCTGTTCTTTGCTCACCGTGAGTCGGCGTGCGCCCGGTCGGAAGCCGCTGCTCGCCCAATCCGCCAGGGCCCCCAGCGGAGCGCCGACGCTGAGCAGCGCCGACGCTGCGACGAGACCGAATGCCGGCCAACGCCAACGGCCGAGGCGGTAGACGACCGGTCTGCGAGCGCGAGCTGTATCCGATTCGGGCATCCGCCGAGACACCAGGCGCTCCGCGACTACGACCATCGCCGCGACGACGAGAAGGATGAGGCTCAGCGCGAAAGCGACGGGCGTACTCGCCAGGTAGTTGGTCTCGATCGCCCGCGTCAACGTGTCGTAACGCATCAGCTGAACCGCTCCGAAATCGCTGATCGTGTAGAGGAACACCAGCAATGTCCCGGCGGCGATCGAGCCCGCCGCGTTCGGCAGGACGATCTTCCTGAACGTGGCGAACGCGGACTCGCCGAGGACACGTGCACTCTCTTCGAGCGAGCCCGGGAGCTGGCGGAAGCGAGCTGCGACAGGCAGATAGACGTACGGGTAGGTGAACAACGTGAGAACCAACCATGCTCCGAAGAAGCCCCTGATCTCCGGGGTCGAGTCGACGCCGAGATCGGCCAGCAGATCGTTTGCCAGCCCGCCGGGGTTTAGCGCACGAATGAACGCAGCTGCGCCGATGAAGGTCGGAAAGACGAGGGGGATCGGTAGTACGACGCGCCAGAACTTCGGCAGCGGGATGTCGGTGCGCGTTGTCAGCCATGCCAGGGCCGTGCCGAGGAGCGCTGCCGCGAGCGAGACGGTGACAGCGAGCTGGAGTGTGCGATACAGCGGTTGAAGGGTTCGCTCGGACAGGAGGAGCCCTCCGGGATCGGCGTCCTCCGTGAAGTTCCGCCACACGAGGTAGACGCCCGGGAAGGCGAAGGCACACGCGAGCGCTAGGCCGACGCTTCGCAGCCAGATCGGCGCCCGTCGCGCGGCCGCGAATGCGGCGTCTTGGCTCACTGGTTCTGGATGCCGCTCTCTTCGATGATGGCGATCGTCTCCTCGAATCCACCGCCGAGGGATTCGTAGTCGACGGTGCCGATCGCCAAGGCATCGAGTGGTGCGAGAACATCGAGTGGTTCGACGCCGGCGGCCAGCGGGTACTCGAAGGTCTGCTCGGTGAAGTAGGTCTGTACCGGATCGCTCAAGAGGTAGGCGAGCAGTTCGTTGGCCGCCTCGGCCTCGTCGCTCGACGCCGTTATGGCGCCGGCGCTGATGATCAGAAGCGACCCGATGTCGTCGCTGGCGAAGTCGTGGTTCTCGGCGCGATGGTCGTCACCGATCGCTTCGGCTTCCTGGTAGTTGTAGTAGTGGTTGACGAGCCCGACCTCGATCTCTCCCCGTCCGGTGGCCTCGACGATCGCCCGGTTGTTCGGGTAGAAGGTCGCCCCGTTCGCGACCATGTCGCCGAGCCACTCGGTCGCGACCTCGGTGGTGTGCTGGTCGCGAAACACGGTGAACCAATCGACGAACGAACCGTTCGTGGCGGGAAGTGCAACCTTGCCCTCCCACTCGGGTTCGGTCAGCTCGAAGACCGACTCAGGGAGCTCACCTTCATCGATCTCGTCGACGTTGTACACGAGCACACGCTTGCGACCCGAGAATCCGACCCATGTGCCGTTGTCGGAGCGGAACGGTTCGTCGACCAGATCGAGCACAGCCGGATCGATCTCCTGGAGGAGGTCGCGCGACTCTAGGAAACCGATGGGCCCGGGCGAGCGGCTGATGAACACGTCGGCTTCGGTGCGGTCACCCTCCTCGCCGAGCAACAGTGCGAGCTCGGTCGAGCTCGCCCACTTCGGTGAGATTTCGATTCCTCGCTCACACTCGAACGCCTCGAGAACCGGGGCGATCAGGTTCTCGGTTCTCCCCGAGTAGACGGTGAGGGACTCGCCGGTACTCTCCACACAGTCGCCGCCGTAGATGTCGGCTGCAGCTCCCTCGAGGGGACCGTCGTCGCCGCAACCGACGAGGACGTTGCCGAGGATCGCCAGGAGCGCGGCGACGGAAATGGAAACACGTCTGCTAGGAACCATGGCGCGTACGTTACGTCTCCTTACTAATCTTGTAAAGGTCGCCTAACTCTATCCATCTTCCCGAAATTGAGAGCATGAGCATCGCCATGCGCGGCTAATCCTCTCAATTTCGTGAGCGGTGGCCGCCCGCGGGGCGCTTGTGCTCTACTTCGGTCGCCAACGAGCGCAAGGGGAAGACTATGGGCAAGATCGCTGACGACGAACGCCTCGATCCGCGTCTGCGGGCGATGATGGACCTGATGCCGGACAACGCGCAGGACGACGTCGCCTCGCGCGACGAGCTTGTCGAACAGGCCAACTCGCCTGAGGGGCTCGCCGTACAGGAGCAGGTGCGTAGCTTTCTCGAGATCATCGACAACGAAGACGTCGCCCCTTCGACCGGCCTGTCGGTGGAGACCCACGAGTTCACGTCGAGCCCCGACGGGAACACGATCAAGATCCAATACATTCGTCCGAGCGGCGACGAGGTGCTGCCATGCGTGTACTACATACACGGAGGCGGGATGATGACGATGTCGGCGTTCGACGGCATGTACCGCGCCTGGGGACGGATCATCGCCGCACAGGGTCTTGCGGTGGCGATGGTCGACTTCCGCAACTGCCTCACGCCGTCGTCGGCACCCGAGGTCGCACCGTTCCCCGCAGGCCTGAACGACTGCGTGTCCGGCGTGAGGTGGGTGTCGGAGAACGCCGATTCGCTCGGTATCGATGCCGAGCGAATCGTTGTCGCCGGCGAGAGCGGCGGAGGCAATCTCACTCTCGCAACCGGAATGAAGCTCAAGCGAGACGGCGACCTCGGGTTGATCGGTGGGTTGTTCGCGATGTGCCCCTACATCGCCGGTGAGTGGCCCCAAGACCGGTTCCCGTCATCGACCGAGAACAACGGTTTGCTGCTCGACCTACACAACAACCGCGGGGCGATGGCCTACGGCATCGAGGCGCTCGAAGAACAGAACCCTCTCGCGTGGCCGATTTTCGCTTCGAAAGAGGATCTCGAGGGCCTCGTGCCGACGGTGATCAGCGTCAACGAGTGCGACCCGCTACTAGACGAGGGAGTCGCCTTCTACCGGATGCTCCTCGACGCCGGCGTGTCGGCCCGCTGTCGCCAGGTGATGGGCACGATCCACGGCACGGAGATCTTCGCGATCGCCTGCCCCGACATCTCCCGCGACACCGCCGCTGCCATCGCGCAATTCGTCAGCGAGCTGTGAGACCCGGTGAACGCCTGTTGATCCGCTGCGAGGGCGGACCGAGCGTCAGCCGCCTGGTCCACTACCCACCGCCCCTCGAGATCGAGGAAGGCACTGGCATCTACGTCCTCGACGAGGGCTACGACAACGAAGACTGGGTCTACGTCTGGATCACCGACGATTCCTAGCACACCTGTGAGCGTGTCGACGCCGCCCGCTGGGTCACCAGCTCGTTGCCTGCGACACCTGCCCGTACCAGGTAACGGGTTCATCAAGCGTGGGCGCCGGCGGCCTGAGGGTCAAGTGACGCCGCGCTCGGCAGCTACACGAGGTGCTTCTCGAACCATCGCTGGGCGTAGGGGTTGTCGTTGTACCGCTCGATCGGCCTGTACCCGGCCCGTTCATACATGGCGATCGCCTCGGTCAGCACGGCGTTGGTGTCGAGCACCACACGTGAATGGCCAAGTCGGCCGACGTGGAGCTCGAGTTCGGCGAGCATCTGCCGGCCAAGCCCAATACCACGCCAGTCGGGGTCGACCCACATGCGCTTGATCTCGCCCGTCGATGGGTCGTGGCTGACGACGCCCCCGCACGCGACCGCCGCCCCATCCGCGACCGCGACGACGAAGGTCCCGTTCGGGGCTCGCATGCTCTCAGCATCGGCGACCAGCGTATCGCCTGGCTCGAAACCACCGTCGAATCGAGCATCGAGCTCGGCAAAGTACGCCCGCATCGAAGCGATCGCCTCAGGAGCCGACGGGTCGATCACTTCGAAGCGAGCGGGTGGTACGGGTGTCTGACGCGAATGCGACTTGCTCAAGTCGGGATGTCCTTCCAGGGGATGCCCTTGTCGACACGGGGCTCTCCTGGGAGGCCGAGTACCCGCTCGCCGAGGATGTTGCGCATGATGTCGGAGGTGCCGCCCTCGATCGTGTTCGCCTGCGAGCGCAGGAACGACTTCGACAGGGTGTAGCCGCCCATGCCGCTGGTCCGATCGGCGCGTGCGAGCGGATAGCCCGGCTCGTGCATCATCCCGTCGGCGCCCAGCAGGTCCATTACCGCGATCCAGATGCGCTGGTTGAGTTCGGCCGAAGCGAGCTTGCCGACCGAACCCTCCGGACCCGGGTTGCCCGTCGTCGCGCCGGCCCTCGCCCGAAGCGTGGTGAGGCGCATCACCTCGGCTTCGATCCACAGCTGCGCGACGCGGTCGCGC
Source organism: Acidimicrobiales bacterium (assembly GCA_965216815.1). Classification (GTDB taxonomy): domain Bacteria; phylum Actinomycetota; class Acidimicrobiia; order Acidimicrobiales; family SHLQ01; genus JADFOM01. Next base: position 4,078,184 of record OZ244202.1, read on the forward strand.
ATGATGGCTCGCTCGGCGCTGGGGAGTGACGCAGCGCGCTGGTTCCACAGGTCGACGAGCGATGCGATCGTGCCGCTCCCCCGTGGCGTCGTGCTGCCACCGAGGGCGACGCGTTCGTTCATGAGCGTCGTGGTCGCAACCCGCCATCCGTCGCCGACGTCACCGAGCAGGTCGGAATGGGGCACGCGCACATCGGTGAAGAACACCTCGTTGAACTCGGCATCGCCGGTGATCTGGTAGAGCGGCCGGATCTCGACACCGGGCGCGTGCATGTCGAGGATGAAATACGACAGACCCGTGTGCTTGGGCACGTCGGGATCGGTGCGGACGAGGAGCATGCCGTACGCCGCGACGTGCGCGACGCTCGTCCAGACCTTCTGACCGTTGACGACCCACTCGTCGCCGTCCCGTTCGGCTCGACTCGACAGGCCGGCGACGTCGGAGCCGTGGCTGGGTTCGCTGAACATCTGACACCAGATGTCCTCGCCGGTGAAGATGCGCTTCAGATACTTGTCGTGGTGCTCCTCTGAGCCGTACGTGAGCACCGTGGGAAGCCCCATGCCGATGCCGATCGTGTTGACGGCAAGGGGATGAAAGGCGCGGCCCGCCTCGCGGATGGCCTCTTCGACGACCGTTTGAAGCTTGGGTGACACCCCCAGTCCTCCCTTGCCCTCGGGGAACTGCACCATCGCCAGCCCGGCGTCCCACAGTGCACCCCTGAAGTCGGCCTCGGCGGCGTCGATTCCGACCCGATCGATCGCATCGCGAGTTCGCTCGCGGATTTCGTCTTCGGTGATAGTGCTCATGGGGGCAGTGTCGCGCTACCGCGACCCCGGTGTCAGACCAAAGTTTCACCAACGAGGCTCGATTAGGTGACCCCGGTGTCTGGGAACCCTTCGGGTTCCTTCGAGTTGCTCGCTGCGCTCACAACATCGCCGACCAAAGTTTCGCGGTGCACGGTGCAGGTGGGTGCGAGATCTTCCACGACCTGGTTGTAGCGCAGACCCATCGTGCCGTGGCGATGTCCTGCGGTATCCATCCAGTTCCCGAACCCGGGGTTCTCGTCGGCAATGACTATGCGTACGGAACCGTCCGGCTCGTACGCAGCGGTGTGCTTGTTGACGGTCACCGAGAGGTACCGGTAGTCGAGCGACTCTTCCCAGATGTTGTTGATCTGGAAGTTCCAGTAGAACGCGTCGATCGGCGGCACGTCGATGACGAGCGACTCGCCGGGCTCGAGTGTCCAATAGCCGTGTCGGAACAGCTGGTTCGGATCGCCCCAACCGCCGGCATGATCGTCGACCGGGAGAAAGTCGAGCGTGTTCGGACGCTCGAGGAACAGATCGTTGACCCAACCGATGAAACGGTCGGCGCACCCGTGCACGAACAGCCCCGCCATCGCCAGTCCGTCGACGAGCTCCTTCGCCGAGATCGGATCGGGCACCGGGGTCGGCGGGTCGAGGCATTCGATCTGGAGCTCGGCCGGCTTCTCGGTGCTGCGGTCGAGGTAGAAGTTGCGGACGATGATCGAGCTCGTAGCGGGCGACATCTCGAGCCAGCGCTGACCGGGCTCGAGATCGGGCTCGGCCACCGACGCGATGATGTCGATCGTGCGATCGGCGTCGGGATCGTTGTCTTCCAGGTAGCCCTGGGCGCCCGGCTTCGAGTCACCCGCCCCGTACCCGCCCGAGTAGGCGCCGATGCCGAGATAGTTGATCGTGCCGCGTGTACCACGGATGCGGTAGCTGTGCTTCGAGCTCACGCTCACGTTCTGATAGAACGCGTCGGGGTTGTCGCAACCGATCTTCAACTGATTTGGCAACGGTTCGATTCGTGGGAACACCCTGTTGTTGTTCTCGAGGAACGAGTTGAGGCCGCCGCGCGCGAGCCGAGAGAGGTAGCGGAACCCCTCGATGCGATCGATGTCGTCGGTGGAGTTGTCGATGACGAGGTCCCCGGCCGACTTGAGGGTGTCGCAGAACTCCGCCCATGCCTTGCCGGTAACCGCTGCCTCACGTACCTCGTCGTCATCCATCGGTGAAGTGTCGCGCCACCGCGACCCCGGTGTCAGACCAAAGTTTCACCTGAGGTGTCGCGCCAAGTGACCCCGGTGTCAGACCAAAGTTTCACCTGAGCCGGCGCTAAGGTCCGCGGATGGTCGATCGACCGCCACTTGACGGGCTGCGCGTGCTCGAACTCGGCAGCAAGGTCGCAGCGCCGTATCTCACGAAGCTGTTCGTCGATGCGGGCGCCGCGGTGCGCAAGCTCGAATCGCCCGCCGGTGACCCGTTCAGGAGCCGCATTGGCGGCGAGCGCGTAGAAACCACCGAGGACGGGGCATGGTTCCGCTACCTGAACGCCGGCAAGCACAGCGAGGTCGTCGACCTCGCATCGGACATCGGCATCACCCGGCTCGCCGCCTTGGTCGGTGAAGTCGACCTCGTCGTCGACGACCACTCCCCCGCCGAGGCTCGCCGCCTCGGGATCGCTCCTCCGGCGCTCCGGGAGATGAACCCCGCTGCGGTGGTCGCGACCCTCACCCGGTTCGGCACCGAGGGCCCCTGGGCCGACCGCCCGGCCAACGACTTCACCCTCCAGGCTCTCGTCGGTGCGACCGAGGCTCGCGGCGTCCCGGGTGAGGAGCCGGCCGCTGTCGATGGGGACCTCGGCGACTTCGTGGCAGCAGGACTCGTCGCTCCGGCAGTGCTCGCGATGACGCTCGCCGCGAGGCGAACGGGTCGAGGGCTGCACATCGACGCATCGCAGTACGAAGCGATGATGCACGCGTTCCAGACCTATCGACCCATCTTCGACGCGTTCGCTTCCGAGTACCGCCAGGGCCGCCAGATCGAGATCCCTTCGATCGAGCCCGCTGCCGACGGCTCGGTCGGTTTTTGCTGTATCACCGGACAGCAGTGGCAGGACTTCGCGGTAATGATCGGTTGTCCCGAGTTCGCAGAAGACCCCGAGCTGTCGACCTTCGACGGAAGAATGGATCGGCGAACCGAGGTTTGGGAACGAATCCGAGCCTTTACCGAGACGCGCACCGTCGACGAGTTGGTCGAGCTCGCCTCGTCGTTCCGTATTCCCGTAGGTCCGGTTGGTTCGGGCGCCGACATCGGCGACCTCGATCACTTCGCCGAACGTGGTGTCTTCGTCGAGAACCCGCACGGCTTCGTCCAACCCAGGCCTCCATATCGCTTCGGCGGCCAGCCTCGGTTCGAGCCGCGGGTCGCACCCGAGATCGGGCGCCACTCGCCCTGGCCCGACCGCGAAGACCGGCCGGCGCTCGGCGGGGACGCCGTGAGGCCTCTCGAGGGCATACGTGTTCTCGACCTTTCGGCCTTCTGGGCAGGTCCCGTCGCGATCAACCTGCTGCGGGTGCTCGGAGCCGACGTCGTCAAGGTCGAATCGCACGTTCGCCTCGACGGGATGCGATGGGCGAGCGGACTGCGGCGCGACGCACAGTGGGAGTGGTCGCCCGTCTACCACGGCGCGAACGCGGGCAAGCAGGTCGTAAACCTCGACCTGTCGACCGACGACGGCCTGGCGCTACTACACCGCCTCGTGGCGAGAGCCGACGTCGTCCTCGAGAACTACAGCCCGCGGGTCGCCGAACAGTGGGGTCTCGACTGGGACTCGGTGCACGACATCGACGAACGCATCGTCTATGTGCGAATACCAGCGTTCGGGCTCGATGGTCCGTGGCGCGACAGGGTCGGCTTTGCGATGACGATGGAACAGGTGAGCGGCCTTGCCAACCGCACCGGACACCCCGACGGCCCGCGAATGGTTCCACGAGGCCCGGTCGACACGTTTGCGGGTATGCACGCGGCGTTCGCTGCGATTCTCGCACTTTCGGACCGTCAACGGACCGGTGTCGGTCGACTGGTCGAGCTTCCACTCATCGAGGGTGCGCTACAAGCGTCCGCCGAACAGGTTGTCGAGCACTCGGCCAATGGCGTCGAGCTCGGCCGCATCGGAAACCGCTCACGTTCAGCTCTGCTCCAGGGTCTCTACGAGTCGGCCGAGTCCGACCGCTGGCTGGCGGTCAGCGTCGAAACCCACGAGCAGCTCGATGCCCTGCGAAGCATGCTCGGAGTCGATGGCGATGAGCACGTTGTCGAGTCCGCGCTGTCGGAGTGGTCGCGAACCCGAGCGCCCGAGTCGGCGGCCGACGAGCTTTGGCAATCGGGCGTGCCCGCCTCCGCCTGCATTCACGCCAATGACAGCGGACGCAGTCCCCAGCACGAGCACCGTGGGTTCATTCAGCGATACAACCACGCGATTGCGGGCGAGGTCCCCTATCTGAGCTTCCCGTTTCAGGTGAACGGTGAGCACCTCACCCTCGGAGGTCCCGCCCCGACGTTGGGACAACACACGCGCCCTGTGTTGTCCGAGCTCGGCCTCACCGACGATGAGATCGACGGTCTCTACGAACGCGGCATAACCGGAGACCGGCCGGCAAACATCCCGCTGAGTTGATCCGCGTAGCGGTGCCGGTGCCGACGCCGGGGAACAGGCTCAACGGTCGTAGATCGCCGTGAACTCGGTGCCTTCGGTGATGAAATCCTCGATCTCCGCGACGAGCGTGATCGCGTCGAGACCGGCTGTCAGATCAGGCTCACCGTCGATCGCGAACAACCTCCAGCGGTACTCGTGCGGCCCATCGTCGGGTGGAGGGCATGGACCAAACCACTCGAATTGTCCGAGGTCGTTCCTGCCGAACGTGACGTCATCGCCGCTGGCGCCGATGGCGGTCGTCTCCGGATCGATGTCGTACACGACCCAGTGCACGAACGTCCCTCCGGGCGCGTCGGGGTCGTCGACGACCAGAGCGAGCTGACCGGTCCCATCAGGCACTCCGATCGGCCTCACCGGCGGGACGTCGTTCGCCCCGTCGCACGTGAATTGCTCGGGAATCTCGCCGCCGCCCTCGATGCCATCGACGACGATTCGAAAACCAGCGGTGTCGTCGACGAGCACCGTGGTCACAGTCACCGATGCTGATTGCGGTATCGCGACCTCGAATGTCGCGCCTCCCCATCCGTTGGCGCTGTCGCGCGCCTCTATCGTCACCTCGGTGATCCCCGGTGGTACTTCGACCCCGTCGAGCGCCCGCGTGAACGGCTGTTCGCCGGCGTGGTCGTGCGCCAGCTCCCTGATCCCGAGCTCAGCCCCGTCGGGTGCGATCACCCGCCAGGCGTCGGCGTAGCGCTCGGCGGAGTCGTATGGAGAGCTGACGGTCACTTCGAACCTGAACAGCCCGTCGTCACCTTGCACCGCCACGGCATCGATGACGTCGGGGAAGCGGGTCTCGGGCGAATCCGTAGACGACGAGCCAACAGCGCTCGTCGAGGACGAGGTGGATGCCGAATTGGTGGCGTCGTCGCCGTCTCCACAGGCGCCGAGGACCACCAGACCGACTACCAACGGCGCGATGGCGCGCCTCATCGAGTACCCGCCACTGCGGACACGGCCGCGGACTCCTCGTCCTCGCTCAGGTCCTCGCTGTCGACTGCAAGCAAAGGCATGGACGCAACATAGATCACGAGCAACACGATGCCCTCCCAGCGGACCACCGCTCGATCGGTGATCATGAACAACACGCTGAGCCCGACGATGCTGACCATCACGACCGTACCGATGCCGGTCAGTGCGGGGTCGGTGACGACGCCGGGCCCGATGAGACCCATGGCGGCTCCGATAGCGAAGCCGTTGAACATGTTCGAGCCGAGCAGGTTGCCGACTATCAGATCGGTCGATCCGCGTCGCGCCGCCGCGACCGACGTCACCAGTTCGGGCAGCGAGGTGCCGATGGCAACGAGGCTGACTCCCACGAACCCGCTCGTTATTCCGAGGTCGTCGGCGATGTTCGTGGCTCCCTCGACGAGCAGCTGCGATCCTGCAACCGTGCCCACCAGACCGGCGAGCGTGCGAAGGCCCTCCATGCGGAGGTCGATCTCCTCGGGGTGATCGAGGTCGAGGTCCTCGAGCACCTGGGCAACCTCGGCCCGCTGGAAATCGGCGTCGCCGCGGCCGGCGAGGATCATCCATGCGAGCGCAGCAACCAGCGCGACGAGAAGCAGGGCGCCCTTCGGCCGGGTGATCTCGCCCTGGATCAGCCAGGCGAAGCTGAGAACCGCGGCGATCGAGAGAGGGGCCTCACGCAACAGCGTGGTCTTCGTCACCCTCACCGCGCCCATCACCGCGAGGGTGCCGAGAACGAGCGACAGGTTCGCGGAAACCGAGCCGATGACGTTTCCGGTGCCGAGATCGAGGTCGCCGCGCCCGGCCGCGGTCGCCGAAACGAGCAGCTCGGGTGCACTCGTGCCGAATCCGACGACCACCGCACCGACGACCACTGCCGAGATCTGGAGGCGAAGGGCGACCCGGCCAGCGCCAACCACGAAATGGTCGGCGCTGTAGGTCAACAGACCGAGACCGACGATGATGACGACGAGCGAGAGAGGCACCGCTGCACACTATTCGTTCTACGGTGGTGCGATGCACGCATCGAAGGAAGGTCGAGAGTGGGTCGCCGAAGCGATCCGCTGCCTCAACGCTGACGCAGCCAGGTCGGCGGACACCCATCTATTGGCCATCGAGCTGCCCGCGCTGCCCGACATCGACGTCTACATCAAGGACGAATCGACGTTGCCGTCGGGGTCCCTCAAGCACCGACTCGCACGGTCGCTGTTCCTGTACGGCCTCTGCAACGGTTCGATCGGACCCGACACGACCATCGTCGAGGCGTCATCGGGATCAACCGCCATTTCCGAGGCGTACTTCGCTCGCATGCTCGGGCTGCGATTCGTCGCTGTCGTGCCGAAGAACACGGCGAAGGCCAAGCTCGCACAGATCGAGTTCTACGGCGGTGAAATCGATGCTGTCGGTGCCGCCGACGTCTATGCGGAGGCCGAATCGATCGCCGAGCGGCTCGGCGGCCACTACATGGATCAATTCACCAACGCCGAACGCGCTACCGATTGGCGCGGCAACAACAACATCGCCGAGTCGCTCCACGATCAGATGGCGAGCGAACGGTTCCCCGACCCGGCCTGGATCGTCGTCGGGGCCGGAACCGGCGGTACGTCGGCGACGATCGGTCGGTACATCCGCTACACGCCCTCTTTGGCGTCGACTCGACTGGCGGTCGCCGATCCCGACTTCAGCGTCTTCGCCGACTACGTCGACGGTGCCGACGGCTCGATCACGTCCGACCGGCCGTCGCGTATAGAAGGCATCGGACGTCAGCGTGTAGAGCCTTCGTTCGTGCGCTCGGTCGTCGACCGAGCAATTCGAGTGCCCGATGCAGCGAGCATCGCGACGATCGATTGGCTCGAGGAGCACACCGGCCGCAGGTTCGGCGCCTCGACCGGCACGACGATGTGGGCTGTGGCGATGACTGCGACCGAGATGGCTGCCGCCGGAGAACGCGGCAGCATCGTCACCCTCGCCGGTGACCTCGGCGAGCGCTATCGAGACACCTACTACGACCCCAACTGGGTTGCAGGCCAAGGCCTCGATCCGGCTCCCCACCGTGCGGCCCTCGACAGCTTCTTCGACACCGGTTCCTTCTAGCTGGAGCAAGACTGGCCAACCCCTCTGTCCTAGTGGCTAGGGAACCGTCTACGGTCAACAAGTGAATTCGCAAACTTCCGGGGAGCAACGATGAATCCCGACGATCGATACATCGTCATAACCGCCGACAGCCACGCCGGTGGCAGCCACGAGCAGTACCGCGAATACCTTGACCCGAAGTACCGCGACGACTTCGACGCGTGGCGGGAGAAGTACAAGAACCCCTACAAGGATCTCAAGGACACCGATCTTCGCCTACGCAACTGGGACGACGATCTGCGCGACGAACACCAGCAGGCCGATGGCGTGGTCGGAGAAGTCATATTCCCCAACACGGTGCCACCGTTCTTCCCGAGCTTCATCCTCTTCGCCCAACCGCCCACACCCGACGAGTACGAACACCGCCACGCCGGGGTACAGGCCCACAACCGCTGGATGGCCGACTTCTGCGCTCGCAAGCCAGAGGCCCGGGCCGGTATCGGCCAGATCTTCCTGAACGACATCGACGACGCTCTAGCCGACATCCAGTGGTGCCACGAAAACGGCCTTCGCGGCGGTGTTCTCATCGGCTCGGTGCCTCCAACCTGCGATTGGCTCAAACCGCTCTACCACCCGCACTACGACCCCCTGTGGGAGGCGTGCGAGGAGCTCGGCGTCGTCGTCAACACACACGCAGGCACCGGCAGCCCCGCATACGTTCCGGCCCCGGCCGTACCGATGGTGCATGTCCAGGAGATGATCTTCTACGGGCAACGGCCGCTCGCTTACATGATGATGGGCGGGGTCTTCGAGCGGTTCCCGAAGCTCGAGTTCGTGCTCACCGAAGCCGGCTGCGCGTGGGTGCCGGGTGTGCTCACGCACCTCGACGCGGTCATGGCGATGATCCGCTCGGGCGCGACCGGCGAGATGCGCTTCGAAGGAGACGCCGCTCCCCCGCGCTCGGCCACGGAGTACTTCGCCGACAACTGCCACATCGGGATCAGCTTCCCGCGACCCGCCGACGTGAAGGCCGCGGTCGACTCGATCGGACTCGACAGGGTCATGTGGGGAAGCGACTACCCCCACGACGAGGGGACGCATCCATTCACACGCGAACACATGCGACAAGTGCTCGGGCATCTGGCCCCCGAAGATCTCCAGCGAATTCTCGGCACCAACGCTGCCGAGCTATACGGTTTCGACCTCGACGCACTGCGTCCGGCGGCCGAACGCTACGGCCCGACCGTCGCCGAGATCGCCGAACCGCTCGAGGAGCTTCCAGAGGGTGCCAACGAAGCGCTGCGGCGTTCGGCGAAGGAGCTCGCCGCGGCTAACCGCTGAGCGCCGGAAGCACCTTGTCGGTCGTGAGCTGCACCGACTCCCACGCCGAGTCGATCGGCATCCCACCTACCAGTGGGTGCAGCGCAAGCGCTCCACTCTGCTCGCAATGCTCTACGGCCTCGGTCGGTGTGAGGAACCGGTAGATCCCCTCAGCCCGCAGACCCTCGATGTCGTCTGCATGGGTATGCACGGCTGACGTCTGACCCTCGGGCTGCCACGAGTCGTAGGTCGATGCCTCGAGCCAGAAGTGATGGCCGAGCTCTGCCCAGGCCCTGTCCGGGTCTTCGACCACGTGCACCATCGCCGCCGACTCGGGCGCGTAGCAGAAGCCCGTGTTGCCGTGTTTCTCCAACTCCTCGTGGTAGAGCGCCTCGACGTCGGGAGTGTCGATCGGCATCTGTAGGGGCAGCCCCAGCCGAGCCGCACGCCGTGCCGCCGCCGGACTCGACCCACCGATGAGCACCATTGGGTGGGGCCGGGTGAACGGCCTCGGGCCGACCTGGATGGTCTCGCCGTTGTATTCGAATGGCTCACCGGTCCAGGCCTTCATCATCGTGTCGAGGGCGTGGTCGAGGATCTTTCCGCGGCGCTTCCACTCCCGATCGAGCGCGGCATACTCGGCAGGCCGGTAGCCGAGACCTGTCGTGATCGAAATGCGACCGCGACTGGCGAGGTCGAGAACCGCGAGTTGCTCAGCGCATCGAATCGGGTCGTGCAGCGGCAGTAACAGCGCGGTGACGCCGACCGTGATTTTCTCCGTGCGAGCGAGGATCATCGCAGCGTTGATGAGCGGTGTGGGACTCCAACCGATTGGAGTCGCCTGATGCTCTTCGAGCGTGATCATCGCAAATCTGTGCTTGTCGACGTGTTCGGCGATGTCGATTCCCGCCCGGTACCGGTCGCTCATGTGGTCCGGGTCATTCGGATCCGGGTGCACGAAGTTCAGACGCATCATCATCATTGCCATGGCGGGAAACTAGCGGCTCGCCCTCGGCAGGTCAGCCTTCGACGGCGGCGAAGAAGTCGAAGTCATCCATGAGCGCGCGGTGGCGCCTCTCGATCAGGCCCCGCTCGTGCGGATGGGTGAGCACGTGGATGCGGTCGCCCTCGATCGCCGCGACGACGTATTTACCGACCTCCTCCTGGCTCATCACGTTGGGCATCGAGCCCGAGTAGTTCTCCGTATCGACCGGCCCGCCGTATCGGTCGGGACGATTGCGCATGCTCGTCGCCATGAGGTTGGAGTCGACGGTTCCCGGGCATAGACACGACACGCCGATGCCATCGGCCGCCAGCTCGCCACGCAGAGTCTCGGTGAAGCCGAGCGCAGCGTGTTTGGTCGCGGTGTATATGCCGAGATTCACGCCGGCTACCTGTTCGGGGGTCGCCGCCATGAGCGCCGCCATAGAGGCGGTGTTGACGACATGACCGCCCCGGCCGTGCGCTCGTATGTGGGGCACGATGACGCGACAGCAGCGCACGAGCGTGAAGAGGTTGAACTCGATCGCCCACGCCCACTGATCCTCGGTCGAGTCGAGGAGGGGCGAGTCGACGATGACACCGACGTTGTTCGAGAGAACGTGGATGTCGCCGAACACCTCGAACGCCCGATCGGCCAGCGTCGCCAGATCGGACTCGTCGGTCGCGTCGACCCGGCAGGCCAGCGACTCGGTGCCACCGGCGCGCAACTCGGCGGCGACCCGCTCGGCACTGTCGACCTCGATGTCGGCGACGACGACCTTGGCCCCCTTGCTGGCTAAACCCAGCGCCGTACCGCGGCCGATGCCGCTGCCTCCGCCGATGACGATCGCGTGCGTTTCAGGACCCAGCTGCATCCACCGGTTCTAGCAGCGCGAACCAAGGGGTGTCACCCAGACGTCAAAACGACAACGTGAGCGGGAGCGACAGCGACTCGCCGGGCTGGAGCACGGCGGATTCGCCGAGGCTGAACGCGTTCGGTGGCGCGGTCTGGGGTTCGACACAGATGATGTCCTCGAGCTCGTCGAACACGACCCAGGTCTTCGTTGGTGAGTCGAGGGTGACCGCTCGCGCCCCCCATCCGATCGAAGGTCGATAGGCGACCTCGCCGAAGCAATCGTCCCACGGGCGGTTTGGGACATCGATCCGTCGACCGGTGGGGAGATGGTCGGGGCCGCGCTCCCACATGAACCCAGCCGAGAAGGCGAGTACGTCTGACTCACCGGCGATCTCGCGTCGAAAGCACGGGTGCCAGCCGAGCGCCGCGGGCATGCTCAAATCCGTTGCCTCGACGGTTAGATCTGCGTGGATCGTGCGCCCGTCGATCGCGTAGTCGACCTTCGCTCGACCGCCGAGGGGCCAGCGATCCTCCAACGAACAGGTCATCGTCGCATCGTCGAGTCGCCATTCGATGTCGGTCGCCAGCCCATGGATGGCGTGCCCGCCGAAATGCGCCGGCAGCCGATGCCGGGCATCCTCGAAGGCGAAAGTGCCACCACCCAGGCGGCCGGCCCACGGAACCATCGGGTAGCACCCGCTCTGCAACCGCTCGCGGCCCGACTCCTCGGTGGCCAGGTACTCGACACCATCGACTCGGATCGAAGCGATCCTCCCGCCGCGGGTGTCGAGTGTGGCGACGATGCCGTCGGTACCGATCTCGCGTGCGTCGGGCATGCCAGCCTTCCTACCAACTCCGGTGGGTGCTCTGGCAACCGGCCTCCGCTGGCGGGTCGGCGATCCGGTCGATACGATCGGCTTCACACGTTTCTAACCCCCGTGTCACCTCCGCGGTGGCGCCTGGCCCGAGGTGAATTCATGCCGTCACGCGATCTCGATTACCCGGTCTTCGACGTCGACAACCACATGTACGAAACCGAAGATGCTCTCACCAAGTTTGTCCCGGACCGCTACAAGGGTGTCATCCGCTACGTGGAGGTCGATGGCCGTACCAAGGTCGCAGTGAAGGGACAGATCAGCGAGTACATCCCCAACCCGACGTTCGCCAAGGTTGCCGCACCGGGCGCTCAGGAGGAGTACTTCAAGATCGGCAACCCCGAGGGCAAGAGTCGCCGCGAGATCATGGGCAAGCCGATCGAGTCACCTCCCGCTTATCGCGAACCGGGCCCTCGCATCGAGCTGATGGACGAACAGGGCATCGATCGCACCGTCATGTGGCCGACCCTCGCCAGCCTCGTCGAAGAACGCCTGAGCGACGATCCGCTCGCCATCCACGCGGTCGTGCACGCGCTCAACGAGTGGATGTACGAGACGTGGACATTCAACTTCGACGATCGCATCTTTGCGACGCCAGTCCTCACGTTGCCGATAGTCGAAAAGGCAATCGAAGAGCTCGAGTGGGTGCTCGAGCGCGGCGCCCGCGTCATCCTCATCCGACCCGCACCCGTTCCGGGGTTCTCCGGACCGCGAAGCTTCGCGTTGCCCGAATTCGATCCTTTCTGGGAGCGAGTTCAGGACGCGGGAATCCTCGTCGGCATGCACGCCAGCGACAGCGGCTACACGCGTTACATCAACGAGTGGGAGGGCATCCGCGACGAGTTCACCCCCTTCGTAGCGGGCTCGGGCTTCCAAGCCATCTGTGGTGGCGGCAGCCGGCCGATCAACGACACGATCGCCTCTGCGATCGGACACGGCATGCTCACGCGGTTCCCCAACATCCGCATCGCACCGGTCGAGAACGGATCGGGCTGGGTTCGTCCGCTCATCGCTCGCATGGAGAGCGCCTACCGGTTCAGCCCGCACCAATTCGAGGAGGACCCGGTCGAGACGTTCAAGCGCTGCGTGTTCGTGCACCCGTTCCACGAGGACGACCCGCGCGGCCTGGCCGACCTGATCGGCATCGACAATGTCCTCTTCGGTTCCGACTATCCGCACCCCGAGGGGCTCGCAGACCCGATCAGTTTCGTCGACGAGCTCGACGACTTCAGCGAGGACGAGAAGGCCAAGATCATGGGCGGGAATCTCGCAGGCCTGATGGGCGTCACCGACCACGTCAAGGTCTAGGTCTAGGAGGCTGCCCCTCTCCTCCGCGCCAGGCGGGCGATGACGTTCTGGTATCGGCCACCCAAGACCCGGGGAACCCCGGCAACGAAGTACGCCTCGCGCCCGATCAGAATGCGCGGCTTGTCGCGCTCGACGCCGCGCAGAATCACCTCGGCCGCCCTCTCTGGTGAATGTCGAGCACTCCGCTCGAAGCGCTCGACGGGGTCGTCGGCGCCGCCCGGGCCCGACTCTGCTCCGAGGGCACTCATTCTCCCGTTGCGCACGATGTTCGTGCGGATGCCGCCGGGGTGGACGCAGTGGACCGAGACCGGATGGCCTTCGATGAGCATCTCCTGGCGAAGAGTTTCGGTGAAGCCGCGCACTCCGAACTTGGCCGTGCAATAGGCGCTCTGGCTCGGGACGCCAACAAGGCCGAAGATGCTCGAGATGTTCACGAGACGCCCCCGACCCGAGGCGACGAGCTGCGGCAGGAACGCCTTGGAACCGTTGATGACTCCCATGAGGTTGATGCCGAGGAGCCAGTCGAGATCGTCCCAGGACATGTCGAGAACCGATGCCCCGACGGCGACACCCGCGTTGTTGAACACCATCTCGACCGACCCGAATCGATCGGTAACGTGGTCGACGTGAGCGATGACCGCCTCACGGTCGGCGACATCGAGCTCGTACGGCTCGATCGTTCCGGTGAGCCCGCTGCTCAGGCTCGCGGTCCTACCGAGGCCCTCGACGTCGATGTCCGACGCGGCAATGTTCGCTCCCCGGCGCGCCAGCTCGATGGCGAGCGCACGTCCGATGCCCGAGCCGGCACCGGTAACGACCGCTGTGGTGTCTCGATAGTCCATCTCGCCAACCTAAGCCTGGATACACCGATACGGATCCATGCGCGTGGTTCAGGCTTAGCATTACTGCCTTCCAGGCAGGCCGTTCCAGCGCCACGGAGGCGCTTTCACCAACAGGCACAGACCGTGACAGATGCGCCTCCGTGGCTCGAACGGCCTTCCGGAGGAGCGATGTACACGGCTGGAAACGGTGGATCCAGGCTACGCGGGATGAAGCGCCAGAAGCTCAGCCCGGAGGACCCTTGGGCACGTCGCGGAACGGAACATCCTTGTCGAGCGTGCGTTCGCGCGGCATGCCCAACACCCGTTCGCTGATGTTGTTTCGGGCCATCTCGACGGTACCGCCGGCGATGCTGTTCGACTGGCGCAGAAGGAACTGGATGCCCACGCCGTCGAATGCTGTGTCAGGTTCCCAAGCGGCGCTCCCGGCACCTGCAAGGTCGTTTTGGATGGCAATTGTCCGAGCGTTGGAAACACCGCTCAAGAGTCGCGCGATTGCGGCCGCGGTGTCCGGGAAAGACCCGGTTGCCATACCCTCTCCGACCCTCTTGGAGAGTTCGGCCGACGCCCGACGCATCATGTGCGCCTCTCCGATGAGCTCATGCGCGGCTGGATCCTCGCCACGGCCGGCCGCCAGGGCGATCTCGACAAACGGGTCGACGTTGCTGATCGTCGCTCCATGGCTTGGCGCGGGTCCACTCACCAGCGGCGATCCCCCACTCATCGCTGTGCGCTCGTGGAACATCCAGCGGCGGCCAACCGTCCAACCATCGTCGACCTCGCCGACCCTGTAGTTGTCAGGGATCCGCACATCGGACAGGAACTCCTGGCAAAACTCCTTCGATCCGTTCAGCATTTCAATTCGCTGCACGTCTACTGCGGGATCCGAGATGTCGATGATGAACACGGTGAGACCGCTGTGTTTGGGCACGTCCCAGTTCGTGCGAGCAAGGCACAAGCCCATATCGGACCACCACGCGCCGGTCGTCCAGACCTTCGACCCGTTCAACACCCACTCGTCACCGTCTTTGACAGCGGTCGTGAGCGCAGCGGCCACATCGGACCCTCCGCTGGGCTCGGACAGGAACTGCATCCAGATCTTCTCGCCGCGCAGCATCGGCGGGATGTGAGTCTTCTTCTGCTCCTCGGTGCCGAACTCCAGCAGCACAGCTCCGCACGGCACGAATGTCGGGACGTTGATTAGCGCCGGCATTCGATAGCCCTTGCACTCGCGATTGAAGGCTTCTTGATGCTCGGGGGTCAGGCCAAGACCTCCATACTCTTCAGGGAAGCAGATGCCGGCGAACCCGCCCTCGTAGAGCGTGCGCTGGGTGTCCCGCTGACGTTGGACGAACGTGAGCTCAGCCTCGTCTGAGCCGAGACCGTGACGGTATGCGCCGGGATCGATCGGTTCCAGATTCTCGGGCAGCCATTTCCGAGCCCGCTCCGCAAACGATTCGACGCTCTCGATGGCGCCCATCAAGCAGCCTCGCTCCCAGCTCGTAGCCCGGCATGGTGAGCTCCGACCCGACGACGATGCTCGGCTGGAGTCCCGTAGGTGGCTCGGTCTCCGACCAAACGCCGGAAATAGAGGTGGAGGTCGTGCTCCGAAGTCAACCCGATGCCACCATGCATCTGTACGCACTCCTGTGCGAGCTCGGTGAGGAACTCTCCTGCATAAGCCTTCGCGATGCTCACTGTCTCCGAAGCGCGTTCGTCGCCCGAACAGATCTCGCGCGCCGCCGCGGCACCGAGCGCGTGGCTCGCCTCCAACCACACCTTCATGTTCGCAAACCTGTGTTTGAGCGCCTGATAACTCGCAAGCGGTCTCCCGAATGTGTATCGGTCGAATGCCCATTCGACTGTGATCTCGAAGGCTCGCTCGGCGGCGCCGACCATCTCGGCCACCTGGAGGGTCAGTGCCAGGTTCTGCTGACGCTCGATGTCGCCCGCCGCGCCGCCCACCGTGCCGACGACCGACCCCTCGTCGACGCGCACGTCGTCGAACTCGACGCTGGCCCAGCGACGCGACATGTCTACTCCCGTCAGCGGGGTGACCGTGACACCGGCGGCCGCAGGGTCGACCAGTACCTGGGTCGGACCGTCGGTCGATTTGGCCGTGACGAGCAGCAGGTCGGCCTCGGCGCCCGCCTCGACCGGGGCCTTGGTACCCGTCAGCAACAGGTCATCTCCGTCGCTCCGCGCTGCCAGATCGAGTGCATCCAGCGCCCCCCGGGGCGGCTCGCTGTGACACCAAGCAGCCACCTTCTCGCCGGCAACGATGTCGTTCAGGTGGGCGTCGCGCTGTTCGTCGGTTCCCGACGCGGACAAGGCCGAAGCGACGATGTTCGTCGCGATCAGAGGCCCGGGCGCGGCATGACGACCGAATGCGTCGGCGACGATCGTGAGATCGACGACGCCTTGCCCGCTGATGCTCCCACCGCCGTGTTCCTCGCTGACGACGAGTGACGTCCATCCGAGCTCAGCGCCCCGTCGCCAGTAGTCGGCGGCGAATCCCCCACGGTTGGACTTGAGCTCTCGAAGATCATCGGGCCGTACCTTGTCGGTAAGGAACCGTCGTGTCGTTTCACGGAAGAACTCTTGGTCGTCGCTGAGCGTGACCTCCATACGCGCACCCTCTTCTAGAATCAGACTCGCAGTGGAAACTAACACCCATGTCGCGGGCGACGACAGACGGCCAACCGGCTTCGCCGTGATAGGACTGGAGCACCCTCACGCCTACGCCGCAACGCTGTCGCTCCTGGCGGCGGGGGCCGAACTGGTTGGACTGCATTGCGACGACGAACAGGCGGCAGCAGGTTTTCTCTCGGTGTTCGACGGTGCACGGCGAGCGGGCACCGTCGACGAAATTCTCGATGACGATTCGGTCGACTTCGTAACACTGGTGGGAGTGCCCAGCGATCGAGCTCGCGTGGCGATTCGCGCCATGCGAGCGGGCAAGGATGTCCTCGCCGACAAGCCGGCCGTCACGACCTTGGCCCAGCTTGCCGACCTACGCGATGCGCAGGCTGCCACCGGCCGGATCCTCTCGGTCTACTTGTCCGAGCGCCTGGAGGACCGAGCATCGAATAAGGTCGGCGAACTGATTTCGCGGGGGACGATCGGCGACGTGGTTCAGATCGTCGGTTTCGGCCCCCACCAACTCAACATCGATGCACGACCCGATTGGTTCTTCGACGAGGCACATTCAGCGGGGATCCTCGGCGATCTTGCGACGCATCAGATCGACCAATTCCTCCACTACGCGGGTGTGCGCGACCTCGATACTACACCGGTCGAGATCGTCTCCTCAACAGTCGCGAACCACGCTCACCCCGAACGCCCCAACTTCCAGGATTTCGGTGAGATCCACCTTCGAACTGCGACGACCACCGGATTCGCACGCGTCGACTGGTTCTCCCCGAGCGGTCTCACGACGTGGGGCGATGTCCGACTCTTCTTGTTGGGCACCCACGGTTCGATCGAACTACGAAAGAACATCGATCTCGCCGGCCGAGCGGGAGGCGACCACCTCTTCCTCGTCGACAACGAAGGCACGCACTACGTCGACTGTTCAGATGTCGACCTGCCGTTCGCCCGCAGATTCCTCGACGACGTGTCGAACCGGACCGAAACCCACATGCCTCAAGCTCACGCGTTCGCAGTCTGCGATCTGGCGCTTCGAGCCCAAGGCAGCGCAAGACGGCTCGGTACGCACGCCGATGTGTCGCCTCCGCGGCGCGGTTGACTGTCAAGCCGACAGGCAGGAAGCTTCGCGCGTGGCCAAATCCATGGAGTTCCCGGAGAGCCCAGAGGCCGTCACCGCGAACTGGATGACGCGAGCGTTGGTCGATGCCTTTCCGGGTGCCGAAGTCAGCGGTCTGCGAGTCCTCGACCAGCACTCTGGTACCACCGGGCGAATTCGCGTAGGCCTCACATACTCGTCGTCGGTGGTCGGCCCTGAGTCGGTGTTCGTGAAGCTCCCGCCTTTCGACGAATCACAGCGGCAACTCGTGGCGATGACCGACATGGGTCGAACCGAGGCCCGGTTCTACGATGGCCCGGCGACTGAGACGCCAATACGAGTTCCGAAGGCCTACTTCGCAGCTCACGGCGAGGACCGCGCGCAGTATGTCGTCGTGCTCGAGGATCTCGAGGCGTCCGGCTGCTTTTTTGCGAACCGACTAGAACCGCTGACCGACGATCAGGGCGAGCAGCTGATGGGTGGTCTCGCCGGCCTCCACGCTCACTTCTGGGACGATGCACGGTTCTCCGATGAGTTGTCGTGGGTCATGCCACCGATGAGAGGTGAACTCGGTGCACGGCTGATCGAAAAGGCGCGCGAGAAGTTCGCTGACGAGTTCGGGCCGGTCTTCGAGGAGCTCTGTCGCCTGTACTCCGACAACCACGAAGCGATCTGTGATGTCTGGGACGATGGACCCAAGACTCTCATCCACGGTGACTGCCACACCGGCAACCAGTTCCTGGACGGTGACGACGTTGGACTGTACGACTGGGCGGTACTCAGCCGTTCGCCGGGTATTCGCGATGTAGCCATCTATCTGGGCAACTCCTGCCCCACCGAGTTACGCCGCGCGAACCAGGACCGGTGGTTGCGCGTGTACCACGGCGCGCTGGTGGCCGCTGGTGTCGATGCCCCGTCGATCGATGACCTCTGGCATGCGTATCGGCGTACAGTGCTCTACGGATGGGTGGCCGCCACGACGACGGCGTCTATGGGAGACACTTGGCAGCCGATCGAGGTCGGGATGGCGGGCATGGCTCGAGCGACTCAGGCCTGTGCCGACCTCGACACGGTCGACACGCTGCGCGAAGTTCTCTGACCCGACTCAATCAGACTTGGCCATCCGGTCGAGCATGCGTGCGAGATTCGCCTGAAAGGCGGGCTCGTCGAACGACGCCGACTCCGATTCGACGGCATCGGGCAGAATCGAATCCACCGTCGCGCGCATGGTCGTGTTCAAGAGCGCCTTCGTCTCGCGCACGGACTGGGGCGGCAACGCGGCAAGCCTGGTAGCCAGCTCGATCGCCGCCTGTCGACCAGAACCCTCGGGCACGACCCTGTTCGCCAACCCGAAGTTCACAGCGTCCTCGGCTGGAAGCCGATCGCCGAGAAGGAGATATTCCTTGGCCCGCAAAAGGCCTGTGAGGAGTGGCCAAGTGATCGCTCCACCATCCGCCGCGACCAGTCCAAGGGCAACGTGTGGGTCGGCGAAGTACGCCTGTTCCTCCATGACCACGAGGTCACACATCGATGCGAGGCTGCACCCCAACCCGACCGCTGCGCCGTTGACGGCAGCAACGATGGGCGCCCGCACAGCGGTCATGGCGCGCACGATGTCGACAGCTTCTGCCATGATCCTCGTGCGCAGATCGCGATCATTCACCATCCTCTCGAGCAGCTCCAGGTCGCCGCCGCCGCTGAATGCGTCGCCGGCACCGGTTAAAACGATCGCTGCGACGTCGGGATCTGAATCGAGCGTGCCCCATATCCGAGCGAGCTCGCCATGGAGAGTCTCGTTGGTGGCGTTGAGGGACTGGGGTCGGTTGAGCACGACGACACGCACGTCGTCGTGCATCTCGACCACGATCTCGTCGTTGGGCCCGTATGCGGTCGGCATCGGGCGAACGGTTGCATCTTTCTTGATCGACGTCAATGTCAGCCTCGGCGCGTCGATGGAAGTGACTCCCGTCGAGTTCAAACGCGACGAGGAGTGCCGTTGCGGCGGCGTGTGTGTACGCCTAACCTCCGCGCTCGAATCGATGATGAATACACAGCGCCGCTTCGTCGTCGCCTCCCTGGCACTAGTGCTGGTCGCGGCCGGTTGTTCGAGCGATGACGTCACCGAAGTGAGCACCAAGTCATCGCAGACCGCTGTGTCCACAACCGCTGGCACCGAATCCCCCGGTTCCACTGACGGCGCCGGCACCACACCTGGCAATGACGGTGCTGCCGATAACGAAGCGAACTTCGACAGCTTCAGAGGTGTGTCTGCCGACGCCATCAGGGTCGGGGTCACCGTGGCGGACTTCGACGCCCTTCAAGCTGCGGGCCTGCAGAACTACCAAGGCGACAGCAAGATCGCGTTCGGTGCGTTCTTCGACGACATCAACGCGGCCGGCGGCATTCACGGCCGGATGATCGAGCCGGTGTACGTGGGATTCGACTTCGTTCAGGCCGTCTCACAGGAGCAGGCCTGTCTCGAGCTCACCGAGGACACCGAGGTCTTCATCGTCCTGTACGGGCTGCTGTCTGATTCAAACATCTGTCTGACCGGTTCACACGACACGATGGTCATGACCGATCAGTTCCAGACCACAGCGCTTCGCGAACAATCCGGAGACACGCTTTGGCTGCAACTGAAGGCCGCCGACGACGAGGCAGTCGAGATCCTCGGCTCGGTCATAGCTGAGTCGGGGCGGCTCGACGGCAAGACCATCGGCATCCTCGCGAACGCAGCTCTGAACAACGGCCGCGACGGCGAGGTGCTCCGGGACCGTCTCGCCGACTTCGAGATCGACTCGACCGTCGAGGTGGTGACCGAAACGACCCAGGACATCGAGGCTCAGCGAGCCGAGCTGGGTGTCCTCGGCGAGCGGTTCATCGCGGGCGGGGTCGACTTCGTGTTCGATCTTCTCGGCGGCGGGAACGCACGGAAGATATTTGCAGACATCGGGTTCGACCCGGCGTTTGCCTACTCGAATCTGCCCGCCGCTGTAGACGGGGCCGCAGACCCCATCCTGCTCGATGGCGCTGTAACAGTCGATGCACGTCCGCCCGAGCTGTTTTGGGAGGATCAGGACTTTCGCTCTGCCTGTGTCGAACCGATCCTGAAGTACCACCCAGACCTCGCCGCCGAATTCGCGAAGAACCCGACAGGCGAGGAGCAGGCAGCAGGGGCTCGTTCCTGGCCCAACCCGACCCGCATCGCCTGTAACCAGACAAAGCTGTTGAAGGCGCTCGGTGAGATCGCCGGCGCCGATCTCACGAACGACTCGTTCCGTGCAGCGCTCGACGAGCTGGGACCGATCAAACTCCACGGCTATGGTCGCGCCACCTACACCGCCGAGTCGAAATGGGACGGTGTCGACGAGTTCTACATCCAGCAGTACGACGCGACAGCCAACGCCATCGAAGTCGTCGGCGACCCGATCATCACCGACCGTTGACCGGACGGGCGAGACAGGGACAGGAGCGAGGATGCCGATCAGTGTGGTGCAGTGGACGACAGGCAACGTCGGCCGCCAGTCGGTCGCCGCGCTCGCCGCCAACCCGCAGTTCGAGCTCGTCGGATGTTATGCGTGGTCCGACTCCAAGGTCGGACGCGACGTTGGAGAGATCTGTGGCATCGGGCCGCTCGGCGTCGAAGCCACCGACGATGTAGGTGCCCTATTGGCCACCGAGCCCGATTGTGTCGTGTACAACCCCATGTGGAACTCGGTCGACGAGCTCGAGCGGATCCTCGACGCCGGCATCAACGTCGTGTCAACAGCGGCGTTCATCAACGGCAACCGTCTCGGCGATGACCGCGGCCGGCTGGTCAAGGCCTGTCAACGCGGTCGGGCTTCGCTCTTCGGTTCGGGGATCAACCCTGGATTTGCCGAGCTCGTCGCTGTCGTCGCGGCCGGGATGTGCGATCGGATCGACCTCGTCAGGGTCAGCGAGCAGGCGTACACGACGTTCTATGACTCACCCGATACCGAAAAGCCTGCGGGGTTCGGTCGCCCCATCGACGACCCAGACCTCCAGAAGATGACGGCCGAGGGAACAGCTGTGTTCGGCGAGGCGGTCGCTCTCGTAGCCGACGCCATCGGGGTCGACCTCGATGAGATCGTTTGCGAGACCGAACACGCGGCTGCGACGGTCGACGTCGACCTGGGGTCGTGGCAGATTCTGGCGGGCTGTGTGGCCGGCGTTGCCGGTAGCTGGCAGGGTCGAGTCGACGGCCGAACGGTAATCGATCTGAATTTCCGGTGGAAGAAGGCTTCAGACCTCGAGCCCGACTGGGAGATCACCAAGGACGGCCATGTCATCGAGATCGAAGGCCGGCCGGCCGTGCGAGCCGAGCTCGACTTCATGCCGCCACCGGATTTCGAGGCCGAGACGATGGAGGAATTCATGGTGATCGGACACATCATCACCGCGGTGCCTGCAATAAACGCGATTCCAGCCGTGGTCGCTGCGCCCCCCGGCATCGTGACCTACGCCGATCTCCCCCTACCCCTCCCCCGCGGGTGGGTCAGATAGGTCACCACGGGGTCTGGGCCAGACCCCAATTGAACTCAACCCTCGGGGACTATGAGGACCTTGCCGATCGACTCTCGATCGGCAAGTGCAGTCAGGGCAGCTGAGGTGTCGTCGAGTCCGAAACGCGCGCCGATGAGCGGTCTGATTGCGCCGGTAGCGAACAACTGCTCGAGCTCTCGCTGGTCTCGCTCGACGAGATCGGGATGACGCTGCGAGAACGACAGCATCTCGAAGCCCTCGATTGTCACGCCCTTCAACAAGACCAGGTTGAGCGGTATGGAAGGGATCTCACGGGAGGCGAACCCGACGGTCACGAATCGCCCTCCTTGGCGCAGCGACCGCAGCGCGGGCTCGCTCACCGAGCCACCGACCGGATCGAGAACGACATCGATGCCGTCGGCGACGATGTCGCGCAAGGCATCCCGAAAGCCGTCTTCGCCATAGTCGATGGTCATCGCTGCACCCAAGGAGCTGCAGGCCTCGAGCTTGGACCTGCCTCTCGCCGCGGCGACGACCTCTGCGCCGAGCGCGACGCCGAGTCGCACCGCGGCTGATCCGACGCCCCCGGCCGCGCCAAGAATGAGCAGGCGCTCGCGAGGGGCGACGCTCGCGACCGAACGGAGGGCGTGATACGCCGTCGAGTGTGTCACGTAGAACGCCGCCGCGTCGGCTAGATCGACATCGTCCGGAACCGGCGTGACGCGATCCGCTTCGATGGCGACCTTCTCGGCGAACGCGCCGTGCATGAGCGTCGCCCGGACCCGATCGCCGCACGCGACGTCGTGGACCGCGGCGCCGACCTCGACGACGGTTCCCGCTAGCTCGCTTCCGGGCACGAACGGAACCGGGATACTGAGTTGGTACCGATCGGCCACGAACAACACGTCGGGGAAGTTTGCCGCTGCCGCCGCCACCTCGACGACTACCTCGGCGTCGCCCGCCACCGGCTCATCGACCTCCTCGACCTTCACCTGTGAAGGATCGCCGTAGCTGCGGCACACAGCGGCTCGCACTAGCCCTCCGGCTTCTCGTCTAAGTAGCGATCGCGCAGCGACCTGCGCAGCACCTTGCCTGACGGCAGGCGAGGGACCTCCTCGACGAACCAGACTCTTCGAATAGCCTTGTACGACGCGAGACGGTCGGCGACAAGCACGACCAGCTCAGTCGCGGTCACCTCAAATTCTCGGCTGCGCTGAACCGCGGCCACCACGGCTTCGCCGAGCCGCTCGTCCGGCACGCCGAAAACAGCGCAATCTGCTACGCCAGGGTGACCATGCAACACGGCCTCGACCTCCGCCGGCGCGACCTGGAACGCATTGACTTTGATCATCTCTTTGACTCGATCGGTCAGGTGTAGCCAGCCGTCGGGTTCGACCCAACCGACGTCGCCCGTCCGGTACCAACCATCGACGAACGCCTCGTCGTTCGCGTCGGCAGGCAGATACCCGGCCATCGCCGACGCGCTCCTGACTTGGATCTCACCGGTCTCGCACGCGTCGACAACGGCACCGCTCTCGAGATCGACGACCCGCACGCTCACGTCGCCGATCGCGAGCCCGACCGAGTCGAGCCGCCAAGAAGCCGGACGGTCGACCGGGTTGCATGCGATCACGGGAACCTCGCTTGCGCCGTAGCCAGGCATGAACCGCACGCCGGTTCGTTCCGTGATCCGCTCGGCGATGCTCTCGGTCACCGGGGTCGCGCCCCACATCATGTAGCGAAGCGACGAAAGGTCGTAGGACTCGAGGTCCGGATGGTCGGCCAAGCCGAGCGCGATCGGAGCGACCACCATCTCGATCGTCACGCGGTCGGCCTCGATGTGGTGCAACAGCGTGTCCAGGTCGAACCGTCGATGAATTCGAACCCCGGCACCGGCCTGTGCGGCGGCCAGGAGGTTCAACAAACCAAGGATGTGAAACGGAGGCGTCGCCACCTGGATGCGATCGTCCGCTCCGAGGGCGAGTGCAGACACCCAATGTGCGGTCGCGACTCGAAGCGATCCGTGGAGGTGCCGAACGGCCTTCGGCATCCCAGTTGTACCCGAGCTGAACACCAACACCGCTTCGGCGCTCTCCCAGTCACGCTCCACGCCGAGCCGTCCGGCAGCGCTACCCGACAGATCGTCTAGCAACGTGCCCCTAGGTCCTGGCGAGTCGAGGTCGATCATCGAATCGGGAGCGATGAGACCGCCGAGAACATCTGGGGTCCCGGAGTCGCACACAACCATGTCTGGCTCGGTCAGTTCGAGCGCATGCGACACCTCCGAGCGCTTCCATGCCGGGCTCACCATCACAGCTGCTGAACCGAGCTTCAGGGCGCCGTATACAAACATCGCGAACTCGGGCCGGTTGCCGGCCATCATCGCCAGGCGGTCTCCAGCCGTCAGACCACGTTCGGCCAGCAACGCAGCGGCGGCATTGGCCGCACGATCGAGCTCGCGAAAGCTCCAGCTTCGGTCACTGGAACGCAACGCGACCGCATCGGGGTACCGGTCCGCCGTGTCCTCGAGCAGCGAATGAACTGCCGCGGTCAAGGTCGGCTGAGTCCCCGGAACACGAGGTTCCAGAGAGCTTCGGCTCGATCATCGACGTCGGATCCGGTCGCCGCTCCGAACGCGTTGAACATCGCCGTCTGCAACAGATACGCGGCCGCACCGGCCAGGTCGTCGACCTCCACCGCTCCGGCGTCGACTGACATCTCGAGCGTGGCGAGCATGTGGGTGAACAGCGGCTCGGTAGCCGACACGACCGCAGCTCTGTCGGTCGCGAGCAGCTCGAACAGGAATGCTGCCATCGCGCGCACGGTCAGGTGTGGCGATGGGCTCCGCGGCGCCCCGTCATGCGCGCTCCAACGGTAAATGGTCACCACCTCGATGTGGAGCCTCTCCAGCGGGTCGTCGACCCTGTTCACCACAGCGTCGAGTTCAGCGGCGGTGTCTCGCACCGCCTCTTCGTACACCGCCAACAGCAGATGTTGTTTGCCGTCGAAGAACTGGTAAAAGCTGCGCAGCGACTGACCCGATCGCTCGACCACGTCCTGCACCGTGAAGTCGAGACCACCGTGTTCGACGATCAGCTCTGCGGCTGCGTCGAGGAAGCGTTGAACACGTTCTTCGGCTCTGGCACGTGCACCGTCGAGCGAGCGTGCGATCGCCCGGCTCCTCAGCGGCGGCTGATCGGTCCCGTCCATGCCGACTCAGAACCCGGGCTCGCTCACGAGCGGGAACGCAGACGCACCGCTGTCGGGCACGTGCGGCTGCTTCCACGCTTCTACCGGAAACGATGCGGTGACAAATGAGAACGCGAGATAGGCGAGGTTACGGTCCTCGTCGGAAACCGGTCCATCGTCGAGCAGAATGCGCGAGGAGTAGGCCATGATGTCATCGATACGGCCGACCACCGCGTCATAGAACGCCTGAATCTCATCCATCGATGACGACAGACGCTTCGCATAGCGCTCCTGTTCGCTCGCAAGGATCCAGTCGGACCACTCGGCGAGATCCGAGAACTCGGATGGAAGTTGCTTGGCCATCTGTGGTCCCTTCAGCTTCCGACCGCGACCGACAAGCCGCGTTCGGCACGGTAGGCCTCGACCTGTTCGCGCACTGCATGGTGCAGGTTCCGACAGAGGATTTCCTGATCGCAGAGCGGAAATTCGCGCACGACACCCGACTCGAGCATCGTCTGGGTGGCCTCGAGTGTATTGCCGTCCTGGAGGGCGAACTCCTTGAAGGTGACCGCCGCAAGTTCTTGTCTGATCCGTTCGGCCAGAGTCTTCGGTTGGGCGAAGTAAAGGTGTGCCTCGAAACGGTGACGGTTCACCGCGGTGGGCCAGTAGTGGTAGGTCAGATACCAACCGGGCTCCCAGATGAGGATGACCATGTTCGGATAGATCTGGAACGAGTCGGTTCCCCAAGCCGGATGCCGAGCCGGATTGAGCCCGGGTGGCAAGTCCGACAGGTCGACGTCGACCGGTTTGTCCCACGGACCGAACAGACCCGATCGGAGCTTGTTCTCGATCGGCTTGACCATGCTCGGATCTGCAGGCGGTGACATCCCGCCCCACGCCGATACGACACTGTGGGCGACGGGCTCGAAGATCTCGTAGTGAAGTGCCTCGAAGCCGACACCCGCCAGCTTCTGCGCCTCGTCGGCGACGGCCTGTCGCATGTGGAGAATCGGCGCGTGGTAGAACTCGGCGAACGCGTCGATGAACAGCTTCCAGTTGGCACCAACCTCGGCCGCGTACTTGTAGCAGTAGGTCATTTCACCAAACGGGTAGCCGTCAAGACCCGTCGCGATGCCGCCGAGGTAGTCGCGCAAGGAAGCCTGCGGTTGGTCGCCCAGGTGAACGAAGATGAATCCCTCCCACACATCGAGGTGCACAGGCACGAGCCCGTAGTCGGTCAAGTCGAGGTCGAAAAACTCGTCCTGTTGCTGCACGAACGTCAGAGCTCCGTCCAGGTCGTATCGCCAGCCGTGGTATTTGCACGAGAACTGCCTACATGTTCCCCTGTCTTCGCGTCCGGGATAGTCGGTCCAGACGAGCTTGTTTCCGCGGTGGCGGCAGATGTTGTGAAACGCTCTGATCTCGTCAGCGCCGGTGCGCACGAGTATGAGCGACGTCGAAGCGACGTCGAGCTCCTTGGTGAAATAGCTCCCCTTTCGAGGCAGCTGTTCGACCCTGCCGACGTTCAACCACGACCGTTTGAAGACGGCCTCACGCTCATCTTCGAACCACTGCGGGTCGATCGAATCGTCGTAGTCCACCGGATCGGTCCCGAGATGCGAGTAATGCTCGGTCCAACTCCCTGCTTCGGGCTTGGCGAAATGTGCCATTGCATCCCCTCGAGGCGACTGAATCCCACCCGGCGGCGAGAGTCTGGTTCTCTCGAGACACTACATGTTCCGCATACAGAGCGGAAATGGCGTTCTCACCCGGCGGGTGAAACCGACGTTCAGAAGCCTTCGAGATCGGAGTCGAGCGGGATCCGCGTCGCATTGAAAACCATGGCCAGAGTTGCGTAGCCACCTATCGTGAACACCAGGTCCAACAGCGCTGCGTCGTCGAGCCTCTCGGCCAGTGTCGCCCAAGTGGCGTCGTCGACATCGCCGTCGGCGAGCAAGCCGTCCGTTGCCGCGACCAAGGCCCGGTCGAATTCGGGCCACGAATCGAGCTCGGATCCGATTCGGAGTTGCTCGATCTCGTCAGGCTTGAACCCGCACTCGAGGGCAACCGGCACGTGTTGGGCCCACTCGTACTCAGAGCCCATCTTGGCCGCGATTCGCAGTACGACCAGCTCACGAACCCTCTCATTGAGCTTCGACTCATACAGCAGATGACGGTTGAACTCGAGGAATGCCTTGCAAGCCGCCGGGTTTCGCAACATGAGAGCAAGCGCGTTGACCCCTCCTGCCCCGCCCCGCTTTTCGCGGCGACGGGCATAGACGCTTCCCGGCGGCGGAATCATCGGATCGAGAGCTTCGATCTCGACCTGACCCCACTCGCGTCTCGGCAGGGGTTCTATGCGTGGTGACGGGTCTGGCGAAGAAGTCAACGTCTGGGGCCTTGTTCGGAAACCCGGTCGGGTTCTGCAGGTCGGACGGGTGCGGCGAGAGTACACGGCACGACTCCGAATGCGCTGCCTGGGGCCACGCGGAAATCCCAGTTTCGGCAAGGGTGCCCCTATGGGTTAGCGGTTACGAGCTTCGCCGTTGCCCTTTTCCGCTAACCCTCCTGACACGAGGAGGTCGGGCGAGATCAACGTTTCCACGTCACGTATGATCCCTGCGGATCGGCGCGATGCGCCGGAGAGGAGCGCCGGTGAGGATCGGATTGATGGTGGGACCTGAACGTCGCCGCCATGCACACAAGGTCCAACGTCTCGTCGACGACGTGATCGAAGCCGAGGCCGCGGGGTTCGCTTCGGTTTGGATTCCCCAGGTTCCAGACGATTTCGACGCGATGACCGCAGTTGCGGTTACCGGCGCTCGCACCGACCGCATCGAGATTGGCACCGCGGTTGTGGCCCTCCAGAGCCGACATCCGGTCGCTCTAGCTCAACAGGCCCTGTCGACTCAGGCTGTGTGCGAAGGTCGATTCACACTCGGCATCGGTCCTTCACACCACTGGATCATCGACCAGATGATGGGCCTGCCCTACAACCGGCCCGCCGCGCTCGTTCGCTCGTATCTCGACGTGCTCGACGCAGCTCTGTCGGGCCCGGGATCGGTCGACGTGGAGAACGAGCATTTTACGATCCACAATCCTCTCGACATCACCGACATCGACAACACGCCGGTTCTCCTGGCAGCACTGGGGCCGGTGATGCTGCGTCTCGCCGGTGAGCGTGCCGACGGCACGATTCTCTGGATGGCCGACGAACGAGCCATCTCCGAACACATAGTGCCGCGCATTACGCGGGCTGCAGAGGGCGCAGCTAGACCGGCACCACGTATCGTCGCCGGTGTACCCGTATGCCTGTGTCGCGACGCCGAGGTCGACATCGCCCGGGCGAGGGCCGATCGGATTCTCGCCGAAGCCGAGATCTCGCCCAACTATCAGTCGCTGATGGATCACGGAGACGCGACGAACGTGTCGGACATACTGGCCGCCGGGTCAGAAGCTGCCATCGTCGAGCGTCTCGGGTCATTCTCCGATGCCGGCGTGACCGACCTGTCGGTGCGCGTCCTCCCCATCGGCGAGGGCCGCGACGAGCTGTTGGCATCGAGCCACCGCACCCGAGAGTTTCTGGCCACCCTCACACCCGTGCTCTAGGAGACGGTTCGGTCGGTCTGGTGAATCTGTCAAGTCAGGGTTTCGCGTAGCTCGTCCTTCATGACCTTGCCGGTCGCGTTCAAGGGCAGCTCTTCGACGACGTGCATCTGGCGCGGCACCTTGTAGTTGGCCATCCGTTCCCGACACCACGCCAACACGTCGTCGACATCGACGACTTGGCCGTCGCAGGCGACGATGAAAGCGCACCCGACCTCGCCCAATCGGTCGTCGGGAACTCCGATGACCGCCGCCGCAGATATCGCGTCGTGTTCGACCAACGCGTTCTCGATCTCGGCCGGATAGGCGTTGAACCCCCCGACGATGAACATGTCCTTGATGCGGCCGACGATGCGCACGTAGCCCCGCTCATCCATGACCCCGAGGTCGCCGGTGTGCAGCCAGCCCGCATCGTCGACGGCCAGCGCGGTCGCTTCGGGGTCGTCGAGATAGCCCTTCATCACGTTGAAGCCGCGCACGACGACCTCGCCGGTCTCGCCGCGCGCGACCTCGCTTCGGTCGCCGTCGACTATCGCCACCTCGACATCGCGCATCGCGCGTCCGGCGGTTGTCGCGACGGTTTCAGCGTCGTCGGCGGGGCTGGTGCCCGTGCATGTTCCAGCTTCGGTCAACCCGTAGCCGGTGACCACTCGGTCGAATGGCAGTTCGGTACGAACCCGTTCGATTAGTGAAACGGGGATGTCGGCCGCACCGGTCACCGCCACCCGCAGACTCGTGAGGTCGAATCGGTCGCGGTCGGGATGGTCGAGGATGCTCTGGTAGATCGTCGGCGCACCCGGCAGCATCGTGACCCGCTCGGATTCCACGAGCTCGAGCACGGCCGGCACGTCGAAGACCCGAACAGGCAGAATCGTCGCGCCGCGAAGCAGACAGGCAAGCCACCCGGCCTTGTAACCGAACATGTGGAAGAACGGGTTGACGATCAGATAACGGTCGCGCTCGCGCAGGTCGGCGAAGTCGCACCAGTGCTCGAACAGCTCCAGCGTCTGCCCATGGGCCATCTTCACGCCCTTGGGTGTTCCCGTGGTGCCCGACGTGAACATGATGTCGCTCACATCATCGGGGCCAATCGAGCCGACACGCCCGTCGACCTCTTCGTCGGTGACCGAACCACCCTGCAAGACGAACTCGTCCCAACCGATGCATCCGTCGGGTACCTCACCGTCGAGAATGACGATGCGTTCGAGATCGTCGAGATCGAACCCGCTCGACGCGAGCATGCCGACCGGATCGACGTCGAGGAAGCCGGTGACTGTGAAGAGGAGCTTCGCCTTGGTTCTCGCAAGCAAGGGCGAAGCTTCGGCACCCTTGAATCTCGTGTTAATAGGGACCAACGCCGCGCCGGCGGCTTGAAGTCCTGTCGCTGCGACGATCCACCAGCAGCTGTTCGGCGCCCAGATCGCCGCCCTGTCGCCGGGACCGACACCGTGTGCGATCATCGCAGCCGCCGATCGCCGTATCCGATCGGCCATTTCATCGAAGCTCCAACGCTCGGCACCGTCGACAATCGCCTCCCGATCGCGGAACGCTCCGCAACGCTCGAGGACCACGCTTGGAATGCTTTGCCCGCTCGGTTCACCCGCCACGTACGGTCCTTTCACACCGGAGCATCGCCGGCAAGCGTGATTCGATGCATCACCCGGCGATGACCGTCGTAGTCGTTGATCGGGTTGTGCAGTACACAACGGTTGTCCCACAGAGCGATCGTGCCCTCGCTCCAACCGAGACGAAAAGTGAACTCGGCGCGCACCTGATGAGCGAACAGATACCTGAGCAATGGCTTGCTCTCCTCCTCGGTCATCCCGTCGAACCGTGCGGTGTGCGCAACGTTCACGAACAGCGATCGTTTGCCGGTTTCAGGGTGGGTCCTCACCACCGGGTGCACGGCCTCGTAGGTCTCTTCTTCGGCATCGAATCCGCTCTCTGCTGCGTCTCGACGCCGGTCCTCTCGCGTCGCCGACACATCGGCCATGCTCGACGTCGACACCGCGCGCAGCGGCGAGAGCATCTCCTGCATCGCCGGCGAAAGAGCGTCGAAGGCCGCGTACTGGTTGGCGAACTCGGTATCGCCGCCCGCGGGTGGCACCTCGCGCGCGAGCAGCATTGTGCCCATCGGAGGCTCTTCCAGGTAGGTGGTGTCGGCATGCCAGATGCCGCCGAAATTGACGGTCTCGTGCGCGAGCTTGGTGACCTCGATGACCGTCGGGTACCCGTCGAGCCCCGGGACGAACGGGTACTCGACCGGATCGCCGATTGCGCCGGCAAAATCGAAGAAGGCGTCGACCGAAAGCGGTTGATCGCGAAACACGATGACGAGATGTGCGAGCCACGCCGAGCGAAGGTCGTCGAGCGCTGCTTCCGAAATGGGCTTCGACAGGTCGAGGCCACCGACCTCGGCGCCCATCGAACCAGCGAGGGGTGTCACGGTCAGCGCTGACATGGCACGATCCTCGCCGATGGAAACGACATTTGCAACAGACGACCAACATGGTTTTCGCACCGAGCTGGGGACTACATTTCATGGCGATCCCTCGGGGAGGCACCAATGAGCGGTGACATGAGTGACGAAGGTGTTCTCGACGCTTGGGTCGAAGCTTGGATGGAGGAGGATCCTGCGCGAGCCACGCCATTCGCCAACTTCTCGCCCGAGATCCTCGCACTCGCTCGCGGGCCGGCATTCGATCCACCCAGTCGCGAAATCGCCGAGGTTAGCGACAGCGACGTCGGCGGGATCCCCATTCGCATTTATCGCAACGAGATCGAGCCGACCGGCGTCATCGTCTATTTCCATGGCGGCGGATTCGTCATCGGAAGCATCGGCATCATGGACAACGTCGCTCGCGAGATCGCGCACAAGTCCGGAGCGGTCGTCGTCTCCGTCGGATACCGCCTCGCCCCCGAACACCCGTACCCGGCCGGCTTGGACGATTGCGAAGCTGTAACGCGCTGGGCACATGCAAACGCTGCCCGGTTCGATTCGAGGCCCGATTCGATCGTCGTCGCCGGCGAGAGTGCAGGTGGCAATCTCGCCGCGGCGGTGTCCCTACGCCTCCGTGACGCCGGCGACGTCGAGCTCGCTGGCCAGATTCTGATGTATCCGGGCACGGCCGGCAGCGCGGTCACCGACTCGATGCGTGAATTCGACGGCCTCGTGCTCAGTCTCGACTCGATGCACAAGTTCTGGTCTGCCTACACCGGTGGCAAGGATCTCGACTCTGATCCATATGCCGCACCGCTCAACGCGGAGTCGCTTGCGAACCTCCCTCCGGCGTTGGTCCTGCTGGGCGGCTCGGATCTGCTACGCGACGAAGGCCGCGCCTACGCGCGGCGCCTACAGGACGACGGAGTGCGGGTCGAAGAGATCTGCTACCGCGGACAACCACACGGGTTCCTCAACTTGGGGTTCCCAGCGGCGACAACCGCCTTCGCCGACGTTGGAAGATGGGTCGAGGAGCTACTCGCGTAGCTCGCGCTTGAGCACCTTGCCCGAAGGGTTTCGAGGCAGCTCATCGAGGAAAGCCACCTTCTTGGGAACCTTGAACTTGGCCAGCTGTCCACGACAATGCTCGATGAGTTCGTCGCCGGTGACCGTCGAGCTCTCTCTGCGAACCACGTGCGCGACCGGCACCTCACCCCAGCGGTCGTCCGGACGCGCTACTACAGCGGCCTCGACCACATCATCGTGCTCGTAGAGCACGCGCTCGACCTCAGAGCTTGCTATGTTCTCGCCGCCCGACACGATCATGTCCTTGAGTCGGTCGACGATGAAGAGGTAGCCGTCGCCGTCGCGCACACCGATGTCACCGGTGTGAAACCAGCCGCCTTCGAAGGCTTTGGCAGTTGCCTCGGGGTTCCTCCAGTAGCCCGCAAACACCTTCGGGCCGCGCAACACAATCTCACCCTTCTCCCCCACAGGCACCGACTCGCCCCTGTCGTCCCATATGTCGACTTCGACATGCAGGCAAGGTCGACCTACGCTGCCGAGCTTGGTGATGAGGCTGTCGCGATCTAGGAACGTGTCTCCCGAAACGGTCTCGGTGAGCCCGTAGGCGTCGGCGAACCAGGCCGACGGGAACGTGCTCTGGATGCGCTCGATGAGCGGAATCGGCATCTTCTCCCCGCCGTTGATGATCACCCTCACCGACGATAGATCTCGTCGATCGAGATCCGGCAGCGCCATGATCGCGTTGACCATCGCCGGAGCGAGCCAGACGGTCGTGATCTTCGAGCACTCGATCTCGTCGACGACCGCAGCCGCATCGAAGACCCGGTGGATGATCGTGGTCGCGCCCGCGGCGATCAGTGAGGTCGTCGTCAGGTCGAGCGCACCAACGTGATACAGCGGCCCACATGCGAGCCCGAGGTCTGATTCGTTGAAGCCGAACTCGACGATGTGCGCAAGGTTCTTCCACGAGAGGTTTGCGTGCGAGATCATCGCGCCCTTCGGGCGACCGGTCGTGCCCGAGGTGTACATGAGCCGATGCGTGTCGTGTTCTGCGGCCGCCACCCGCGGAACCGGCGCTGTGGACCTGAGGTCGCCGAGTCGAGTCCATCCCTCGATGCTGTGCTCGGCGATGCTGACGCGCGACGGCGCCGACTCGAGGCCAGCGATTGCCTCGTCGGCGACCTCGACGAGCTCGGAATCGCAGACGAGCGCTGCGGCTTGGGAATGGTCGAGGATGTATCCGATCTCAGGCGCTGCCAGTCGCCAGTTGATCGGCATGATGATCGCGCCCAGGTGGTTGACGGCGAACATCGCCTCGATGAACTCGCCGCAGTTGTAGGCCAACAACCCGACCACGTCACCCGGACAGACTCCGAGCTGGGCGAGCCCGCCAGCAACCCCCGCAGCACGCCGGGCCATTTCCTCATAGGTGATCGATTCGCCGCGGAATGTGGCGAGCACCTTGTCGGGCGAGCGGTCCGCGTGGTGTTCGAGCACCGACGCCCAGTTCAGGTCGACTTCCATCGCGGTTTCGCCGCTCATGGTGCCGAGTAGCCGCCGTCGACCACGAGCGCAGCTCCGGTCGTCCAGCGCGATTCGTCGCTCACCAGGTACGCGTAGGCACCGGCGATGTCAGTAGCCGCGCCCAGACCGAGCGGGTGACGATCCCCGATCGCGCCTGTCGCATCGGCAGGAAGGTCGTCGTGAATGGCGGAGAGAAATGTCCCGGGGCACACGCAGTTGACGCGGATGCCATCGCGCGCGTACTCCACAGCGGCAACCTTCGCGAGT
This sequence comes from Acidimicrobiales bacterium, assembly GCA_965216815.1. GTDB lineage: Bacteria > Actinomycetota > Acidimicrobiia > Acidimicrobiales > SHLQ01 > JADFOM01. The sequence continues at coordinate 4,112,226 of OZ244202.1, forward strand.
TGAATGACCGCAGCTTTCGTCGAGCAATAGGGGGCCGAGTGAGACCAGGCGGTCATACCGGCGACCGATGCAGTCAACACGATCGAACCCGACCCTTGATCGCGCATCGGCGCAACTGCTGCGCGGATCGCGTTCACCGCACCCATGAGGTTGATACGAATCGTGCGCTCCCAATCTTCGGTCGAGAGGTTGTGGATGCGTCCGTTGGGTGCCAAGACGCCGGCGTTGGCAATGAATGCGTCGAGACGCCCGAACCGCCTGACCGCCCGCTCGACCACCGATTCGATCTGATCGAACTCGACGACGTCCGCTAGCTGTGTCTCAACCGGACCGCGACCATCGGGGAGAGCATCGACGGTGGCGGCGAGTGACCGGTCGTCAATATCGCTGAGGACAAGCGCGCAACCCGGCTCGATCGCGAGCCGACGCGACACCGCGCCGCCGAGGGCGCCACCCGCTCCGCTGATCGCCACTACCCGGCTCGGAGGTTCCAGATCTCCCATCAGCAGCCGAGCTCCTTGGCGATGACCAGATGCTGGATCTCGTTGGTTCCCTCGCCGATCTCGAGCACCTTCGAGTCACAGTAGAAACGTGCGACGGGCGATTCGAGCATGTAGCCGAGCCCCCCGTGGATCTGGACCGCCTCCGACGCCGCCCACGTAGCGACCCGGCTCGCCTTCAGCTTGGCCATGGCAGCCTCCTTGCGAAACGGTTGGCTGCTGTCTCGCAGGTAGGCGGCGCGGTAGGTGAGCCAACGAGCGGCCTCGAGTTCAGTGGCGATGTCTGCGAGCTTGAACTGCACGGCCTGGAAGCTTGATATCGGCTGACCGAACTGGACGCGTTCGGTTGCGTGTGCGGTCGCGAGGTCGAGCACGGCCTGGGCGAGGCTGAGCGAGAGCGCAGCGATCGATATCCGCCCCATCTCAAGCGTTCGCAGGAACTGGCCGAGACCCGTGTCGGCGTCGCCAATGAGGTGCTCGTCGGGCACCCACACGTCGTCGAAGAACAGCTCCCGAGTGTCGAGGCCACGCCAGCCGATGCCACGCATCTTCGGTCCGATCGTGAAACCGTCTGCCTCATTTTCGACGACGAAGCTGGCGTAGCGAGGGGAATCGCCGCTCTCGGTGCGCGCCAACAGGGTCACGCCGAACGACATGTCGGTGCCCGCGTTGGAGATGAACGTCTTTTGGCCGTTGATGAGCCAGCCGCCGTCGCCGCGTTCGGCGCGCGTGCGGATGCCGCGGGCATCGGAACCCGCGTCCGGTTCGGTGAGACCGAAGGCGCCGAGCACGCGGCCCTCGGCGAGCGGCCGGAGCCATCGATCGCGCTGCGCATCGGTGCCGAAGAACAGTAGAGGGAGCGAACCGATCGTCGCGTGCGCCTGCCACGCGGCAGCAACCGATTGATCGGCCAATCCGATCTGTTCCATCGCCGCGACGAACCCGACGGTCGACATGCCGATGCCGCCCCACGTCTCGGGGATCAGCATGCCGAGCAAGCCGAGCTCACCCATCTCCCGAAGGAGGTCGGTGGCGCATCGTTCCTGCTCCCATGCGACCGGAGCGCGCGACGCGATCTCACTCTGAGCGAAATCGCGGCACAGCCCCACGAGATCCTGTTCGGCTTCGGACAGCTCGAGATCCATCGCAGCGAAGACTAGAACGACCGAGCGGCGGCATCGAAATGGGTCGTTCGCCGCTGATACCGTCCGCCCATGCCACGAAACGATCGCCAATCGAAGGTCGACCCGTCGATCCTCACCCCTCCCCGTGCTGAAACCACCGTGACGCTTCCCGACGGGCGTCGACTCGGCTTGGCCGACTTCGGGGACTCCGACGGTCGGCCGATCCTTTGGTTTCACGGAACGCCCGGCGGCCGCCATCAGCTCCCCGAAACGGTGCGCGGCTCGCTGGCTGCGAACGACGCTCGCGTGATCGTCGTCGAACGACCCGGATACGGCGAGTCGACACCACACCTCTACGAACAGGTTCGCGACGTAAGCCGCGACATCGAGCACTTGACCGACGCGATCGGTATTGACCGCTTCGCCGTCGCCGGCCTCTCGGGGGGAGGACCGTACGCCCTGGCGATCGCCCACGATCACGGCGATCGAGTCGTCGCAGCAGCGGTGCTAGGCGGGGTCGTTCCACACCTCGGGCCCGAGTCCCACCCCGGCGGCTGGGTGTCGACGCTGGCGCCGCTCTCGGGCCTCGCCAGACGTTCGAGCAAGCCTCTCGGGTCGGCGCTCGGCTTCCTGATCCGGGTCATGGATCCGGTCGCCGACCCGGTGTTTCGCGCGACGGCCCGGATGTTCCCCGAGGGTGATCGCGAGGTGTTCGCGAGGCCCGAGATGCAGGCGATGTTCCTTCACGACATCGACCTGACCGCGCAAGGAGGGCTACCCGGTCCGCTGTACGACCTCGTGCTGTTCACCCGCGAATGGGGGTTTCAGCTTGCTGATATCACCGTGCCTGCCCACTTCTGGCAGGGCGACGCGGACCCGATCGTGACCCTCGACCAAGCCGAGAAGATGGCCGGGATCGTCGCAGACTCGACGTTCAACCTTCGCCCTGGCGAGAGCCACCTCGGTGGTTTCGCGGCCGGAACCGACGCCGTCGAGGCCGTGCTGGCGCACTGGCCTAACTGACACTCCCCTCCTTTCCCCGACAGGTGTCGTGACATACGATCGGCTCGATGCCGTCCGACCGGTCCCCGCATGCGTTCCCACGGTTCGAAACCGTCGACGACGAACGGCGATACCGCAAACAGCACCTTGCCGGAGCCTTCCGTCTCTTCGGCCACTTCGGGTTCGACGAAGGCGCGGCCGGCCACATCACGGCGCGCGACCCGGAGCTGACCGATCACTTCTGGGTGAACCCGCTCGGCATGAACTTCAAGCAGATCCGGGTCAAGGATCTGATCCTCGTGAACGACCGGGGTGAGGTGGTAGAGGGCACCTGGCCTGTAAACACGGCCGCGTTCGTGATCCACTCCCACATCCACGCTGCTAGACGCGAGGTGGTTTCCGCTGCCCACGCGCACTCGGTCTACGGCAAGGCCTGGTCGGCGCTCCGGCGGCCCCTCGACCCGCTCACACAAGACGCCTGCGCGTTTTACGGCGACCACGCGGTCTATGGCGAATATGGCGGGGTCGTGCTCGACGCCGCCGAGGGCAGGCGCATCGCCCACGCCCTCGGCGACCGCAAGGCTGCGATTCTGTCAAACCACGGACTGTTGACCGTCGGTGAGACCGTTGACGAGGCAGCGTGGTGGTTCATCACGATGGAGCGGTCATGTCAGGCCCAGCTGCTCGCCGAAGCAGCCGGATCGACCATTCCCATCGACACCGATCAAGCGGAAAGAGCGGCGGTCCAGGTGGGCCAGCGCGGAGCCGGGTGGCGCCAGTTCCAGCCCCTGTTCGACTGGATTGTCGAAGTCCAACCCGACCTACTCGACGAATAGCCGTCTTCGCTATCGGGGAATGAACGTCGCCGACCAGTCCATCAGATCGCTGGGCACGTAGTAGTCGGATTCGTCGTTGATCGCAGCCCAGTTGGCGGCAACGTCTTCGATGGTCGGGGTGGTCTCGACATCGGTGAATCCCAGCGTCGTTGCCAAGAAGATGCGCGAGAACCTCCCCGCTCCGGCGGCGTAGATCTCGCCCGACACAGGGCATTGGTCGTGGGCCAGGTAGGCAACCATCGGGGCGACAAGATCGGGCGACATCTGGGCGGCTTCAGCAGCTCCATCGTCGGGTTCGGGTGCACCGGGTCGACCGGCCATTCGGGTCATCGCTGCGGGCGCTATGAGGTTTACCTTGATGTCGTGGTCACGGCCGGCGACAGCGAGGCTGCGGGCCAGACCGACCACTCCTCCCTTGGCCGTTGCATAAGAGGTGTTGTTCGCGAGGCCGAACATTCCGGCCGAGGTGGTCATGACGACGCGCCCATAGCGCCGATCGGCCATCGTCGACCAAGCGGCCTTGGTGGTGTTGAATGAACCGGCGACGTGCACCGAGATATGACGCGCCAAATTGTCCGCATCAACTTCGGGCATGCCGGCCCAGTCGATTATGCCGGCATTGTTGATGACGATGTCGACTCGTCCGAACGCATCGAGCGCGGCATCGACAAGAGCCCTTGCCCCTTCGGGCGAGGCCACGTCGCTGCAATCCGCGACGGCACTTCCACCGGCCTCGCCGATCTGACTCGCCACCTGCTCGGCAGGAGCTTCGTCGTTGCCCGCTCCATCCATTGCGGTGCCGAGGTCGTTGACGACGACTTCGGCGCCCCGCTCGCCGAGCAGTCGAGCATACGCGCGACCGATGCCGCGTCCCGCGCCGGTGATGATCGCGACGCGCCCATCGAAGCGGAGATCGCTCACGCCAGGCTCAGACGGTCGCCGGCGCGCGCAACGTGTCGTCGAAGCCCAAGAGATCGCCGAGTGTTCCGCCGACGATCGCCTTCCGCTCCTCCGTGGGGACATCTCCTAGCTGCTCGGCCAGCAACCGCCGGCTGCCGCGGAACGTTCCCTCGGCATGTGGGTAGTCGTTCCCCCACACGATCGTCGACAGGCCCGTGATGTGACGACACGCGACCGCTACCGGATCGTCCTGGAACGAGACGTGGAACTGGCGTTGAAGGTATTCGCTCGGCATCAGCGGGTAGGGCCATTTGTCGTTGAGCCTGAAGAGCTGCGCCATGTGCGGCTGGTCGTCGGCGGGTCGCTCGTCGTCCCAGTACCCGAGCCACCAGTCCTGGTCCTGGCCGATGCCGGTGACCCAGCACTTGTCCATGGCCCCAACCAGGGTTGTGAGCCAGTTGGCGTTGAACTCGATCAGCGCGAAATGCAGGTCGGGGTATCGCTCGGCCACCCCGCCGCCAATGAGCTGACAGATGACCTGCTGGGGAACTATCGGTGAATACACGCACTGGGTGATCATTCGTTTCGAAGCTGTCCTCTCGGTCATTGGAGCGTTGACCTGTTCGGCCGACTCCATGACGACCTTGAGAGTGGTCGAGGCCGGGTCATCGACCTTGATGCCACCGGTTTGGGTGTGGATGAAGATGTGCACGCCTGCTGCCTGAGCGGCCGACCACACCGGATCGAGGTCACGCGAGTAATAGGGCACCGGCGGTACCGCCGGAAGCAAGATCGCCCGGGACTCCGCCTCGGCGACACGTTCGATCTCAGCGACTGCGTCGTCGATGTCGGTCAGCGGAACCGGTGACGTAGGGCACAGGCGATCAAAATACGGAGTGAAGCGCTCGGCGATGTAGTCGTTGTAGACCCGGGCGTGTCCCATCGACAGCTCGTGATCGTCGGAGTAGAGACCGAACAGTGAGAGGTTCGGGTGCATGACAGCGATATCGACGCCGTCGAGATCCATGTCCTCGAGTATGTGCTCGGGGTCACCCTCCGGCATACGTCCGCCGGTCTGGCGGTACCGCGAGATGGTCCAGCCCTCGAAGCCCGGCGTGTGCAGACGCCGAAAGACCGTGGCGCCGTCCTCGACGAGTGGCTCGATCTCGAAATCCTCCTCCCACACAGCACGGTCGCGGAGGTGCCTTGGCAGTCGAGTCTTGAACAAATCGATCGGCTCGAGGATGTGACCATCGGCGGAGACGACGAAGTCCTTCTCGGTCATGCGACGGGCCTTTCTGGGTCGGTTGTGTCGAATTCGACAAGAACGGGGTTCGCGAACTGCGAGAACTGCGTTTGCGATGCTAAGCAATCGGTGCGAGAGCGGCAAGGGGCGCTTTCACCGACGGGAGGGCGATCGTGGGGAGAAGGTGGCAGAACCGTCCACCCGGTTCGACCTGGGGTGATTGGGGCGATGACGACGAGCTCGGGCGCATAAACCTCGTCAATTCGGACAAGGTGCTCGAAGGCGTACGCGAGGTCGAGGCCGGCATCAGCTTCTGTCTCAGCCTGCCGCTCGACTTTCCCGGTGGGACCGCCTTGAACCAGCGGCGGCATCCACCGAGGTTGGCGCCGACCGAGGACATGGCCGGAAACCCGGACCGGTTCTACAACGTGCACATGAGCGAGATGGAGGACTGGGGCGATCCCAAATACGTCGACGTCTGGGCCGACGATGTCGTCACGCTGTCGCTTCAGTACTCGACTCAATGGGATTCGCTCGCGCACGTCGGCGCCGAGTTCGACGCGGACGGCGACGGCACCGAGGAAGCCGTGTACTACAACGGTTACCGGGCCGGTTCAGACCTCGTCGGACCGAGCCAAGACGCTTCCGGCGACGGGTCGGGTCATCGCGGTTTCGCGAAGCATCTCGGTCTCGAACACATGGCCTTCCACGGAGTGCAGGGACGAGGCGTGCTCGTCGATCTCGTTCACCACCTCGGCAACGATTGGCGAGCGGTCGACCTGGCGACGTTGCGCGATGTGATGGATACCGACGACGTAGCGGTCGAACCGGGCGACATCCTCGTGTTGCACACGGGTTTCGCAACGGAGATCTTGGCGATGAACCGCGACCCTGACCCGGCGAAGATCTTCACGCTCTGCTCGTATCTCGATGCCCACGACGACGAGCTGTTGGATTGGATCACCGAGTCCCAGGTTGCCGCGATCGCGGCCGACAACTACGCGGTCGAAGGTCTGTTGGGCAAGGATCGCGACCCGAGCCGGCACTCGTTTCTGCCGATACATCACCTTTGCCTCTTCAGGCTCGGCATCCCGCTCGGCGAGCTCTGGTACCTCGACGAGCTCGCATCTTGGTTGCGCGAGCACAACCGCAGCCGCTTCCTTCTCACCGCACCGCCGCTACGTTTGCCCGGCGCCGTCGGCTCGCCGGTCACCCCGATCGCAACCGTGTAGCAACACCCCAGTCGTAGCGGCCAGCGTCGCGGCAACAACGAGCAACGATCTGGCTGTGCCAGTCGTTGCGGTCAGCGCTTGCGCTCCGCCGCGCGAGCCTGTTGCGAGCCTGCGGCAAAGGAAAAGTCGGTGAAGTCCGATTCGATGATGCGGTCGATTTCGGAGAAGAGCTTCGGTCGACCGGCAGCGTTGAGGAGGTAGCGGCGGGGCTTGCCGGGTACGTTGCCGCCGACGTATTGGCCGATCGTGCCGAAAGGGGTTCTCTCTGCAGCCCTGTCGACCATGCTGGTCCACCCTTCCTCGGCTTCGGCGGTGACCTCGATCACGTCGAAGCCACAGTCACGTGCATGGGTCAGCAGGCGCATGACGAAATCGACCTGGTCGCCGTTGTAGCGCGGGTTGTTACCGGCGGCAGCATGAGGGCCTCCGGGGAAGAACAGGTTCGGGAAGCCATGGGTCTGGATGCCTAGGAATGTGGTCGGCCCGTCGGCCCAGCGGGCGGTGAGTGCCACGCCGCCGCGGCCCCTGATGCCCATTTTCAACATCGCCCCAGTTCCGAAGTCGAAGCCCGTCGCCCAGACGATGATGTCGAACTCGGTGGCGCCGGCTGTGGTCTCGATGCCGGTTTCGGTGATCCGTTCGATGGGCGTGTCGCGCAGATCGACCAGCGACACCTCGGGTCGGTTGAAGGCCTCGAAATAGCCAGCGACATACGGCGGGCGCTTCTCGCCGTAGCGATGGTCGGTGGGTATCAGCCGTTCCGCGGTCTCGGGATCCTTCACCAGATCGCGGATCTTGTCGGCAATGAACTCGCACCATTCGGCGTTGGCTGAGTCGTTGGTGAGGATGTCGACGTAGTTGCTCGTGAACTTCATGAATCCGGGACTCGCCCACATCTGTTCGAAGAAGGCCATGCGATCTTCCGGCGAGTCGTCGAAGGCTGAGCGGGTGTTGATCGGATGATGGAAACCGTGGATGGAAGTGTTGAGCGTCTCGCGAAGCTCGTCGAAGCCAGCCCTTAGCTCGGCCTGTTCGGCCGGTGTGATCTCGCGGTTGTTGAGCGGCGTGCACCAGTTCGCGCTTCGCTGGAAGACCGCTACCTCTCTTGCATCGCCGAGGATCGCCGGCACGACCTGAACTCCACTCGACGACGTTCCGATCACGGCAACTCGCTTGTCGGTGAAGTCGACAGGCTCCGCCGGCCACAGGCCGGTGTGGTGGGCCTCGCCTCTGAAATCGTCGCGGCCCGGGATGTCGGGAATGTAGGGCACCGACAGGACTCCGGTGGCCGAGACCACAAACCGTGCGCTGATTCGGTCGGTGCCGGCGACACCGACCGTCCACGAGCCGGTCGCTTCGTCGAAGACTGCGTCGGTGACCCGAACGCCGAAACGGATGTGGCGTCGTAGGTCGAAGCGGTCGACGACGTGGTTGAGGTAGCGCTCGATCTCGGGTTGGTCGGCGAAATGCTCCGACCACTCCCATTCCTCGAAGAGCTCCCTGGAGAACAGATACCCGTACGTGTAGCTCTCGGAGTCGAATCTGGCTCCCGGGTAGCGGTTCCAGAACCAGGTGCCGCCGACACCGTCGCCGGCCTCGACCATGACAGCGCTGAAGCCCCCCTCGAGCGCGCGGTAGAGCTGGTAGAGGCCGGTGATGCCGGCGCCGACGATGAGCACGTCGACGTCGGGCTGGGAGGCCGCCGGTTCGTTTTGAGAGGCTCCCATGAAACTCCTTGGTGTACGGTCGCCGCGACAAACGTAGCCCGCAACCTCAGAGGGAGAACGTGACAGCCTCAGACCAACCGAGCACCGGTCGTGTGCCCTTCGCTGTCGACCGGGCCGACCGCGTGCCCAAGGAGCGCTACTACGACCAGGAGTTCTTCGATCTCGAAGCGGAGCTGTTGTGGCCACGGGTCTGGCAAATGGCCTGCCGCCTCGAGGAGATCCCCGAGGTGAACGACTTCGTCGAATACGAGATCCTCGACCAGTCGGTCATCGTCGTGCGCACCGACGAAATGGAGGTCTGCGCGTTCCACAACGTGTGTCGACACCGCGGAGTGCGGTTGGTCACCGGAAGCGGCTCTTGTGACAACGGGTTCGTCTGCCCCTTCCACGGTTGGTGCTATGGATCTGACGGATCGAACACCTTCGTGAGCCAGGCACGAACCTTCGCCGAGTCAAATCTCGATCCCGGCGACATCAACCTCACGCCGGTGCGCTGCGAGCTGTGGGGCGGGTGCGTATGGATCAACCTCGACGAGGAGGCACCGCCGCTTCGGCAGTGCCTCGAGCCGATCGCGAGCAGCCTCGACGCGTGGAAGGTCGAATCGTTGAAAGTCGAGTGGTGGCGCTCGGTCCATCTCCCGGTCAACTGGAAGCTCGCCGAGGAGGCGTTCGTCGAGCAGTACCACGTCATCGAGACGCATCCTCAACTACGCATTCCGGGCCGCTTTCCGCCACGCGACCCTTCCACGTTCGACCCGGACGTGTTCCTCGACGCAGAACTGCACTATCTCCATGTGATGAGCGAAGGCATGGCGGGCATGGTTCATGCCACCGACGTTGGGGTCGCAGAGGGCCTCCGCGGCATCGAGCTTTCCTCGGAGCCAACCGAGGCGATGGCTACATGGCACCGCACGTTCAACGACGCAGTCGTCGACTGGCACCGCAGCGCGGGCAGCGACGTCCCCGACCTCAACGACCTCGATTCGCGGGGGGTCAACGAACCGATGGGCTATTGCTTCCCGCACTATTTCGTTCTCCCCATGTACAGCAGCGCGTCTTCGTATCGGTTTCGGCCGCTCGGTCCCGAGGAGACCCTCATGGAGATCTGGTCGATGACTCGCTATCCGGAAGGCACGTCCCGGGAAAGACCGAAGCCTCCAGAGCCACTCGAGTGCGACGACCCGAGCCTGCCACCGATCCCGGCGCAGGACTATTCGAATCTTCCGAAGCAACAGCGTGGCCTTCATGCGAGCAGCTTCGAGTACATGCGGCTCTCGGAGAAGGCCGAGGGGCACATCTCGAATTACCATAGGACCATCGACGGCTACCTGGCCGGACTGTCGCACGAGCAGCTGGCGCCCGCTCTGACCGAGGTGAACGTGAACCCGCTCGAACGACCGATCGTCGAGATCGGCCTCCCGTGACCTTTCAGAGCTACTCCGAGGCATGCGCGGGAATCAGCGCCACCCTCGCCGCACACGTCCACGCTCTCGACGACGGCCGAACCGACGACATCGTGGCAACGTTCACACCCGATGGGGTTTGCGACATCGAGGGCATGGGCCGCTTCGAGGGTGCCGAGGCGCTGCGCGAGGCCGACGCGGGATGGAAGCCGCGTATGGCACAACGCCACCTGATCGTGAACACCCATGTGTCGGACCTCGACGACGACCGAGCCCGGGCCATGAGCGACGTGGTCTTCATGGTGCTCACCGACGCAGGCTGGGTGATCCAGCTTGTCGGTCGCTACGACGACGAACTGCGCCACGCCGACGGTCGGTGGCTGCTGGCAGAACGAATCGCTCGCTTCGAGTCAGCATGAATCGACCTATTCGACGGTGAACTCGGGCATCACCTTTTCGGCAAATCGCTCGACCTGGGCGACGCCGTCGGGTGGCCAACCGCAGATCAGGTAGCCGTAGCCGGATTCGCTCCAACCCGCGGCATGTTCGAGGCTCGTTTCGACTTCCTCGATCGAAAGCGACCCTGCGCGGAGTATGTCAGCGGGGTTCCGGCCGGCCTCTACCGCCAATTGGTCCACGCGTTCGGAAGCCTCCCGCAAAGACTTGGGCGACCCGAAACCGTGCCACACATCGGCATGCTTCGCTACCAACGGAAGAGTGCGACGCGGCCCTGTGCCGCCAATCCAGATCGGCGGCCGCGGCTGCTGCACAGGCGGCGGCAACAACCTCGCCTCATCGAGTGACACCACGTGGCCGGGGTAGTTCACGACATCGCCCGTGAATAGCCGTTCGACGATCTCGATGGCGTCCTCGAGCAGGTCGAATCGTTCTCCGAGATCAGGGAACGGTATTCCGAGCTGATCGTGCTCTCCCCGGTGCCAGGCAGCGCCGAAAGAGAGTTCGAGCCTCCCGTTCGAGGCATGGTCGATAGTCAGCGCCTGAGCAGCCAGAACCGAGGGATGACGATAGGTGACCCCGGTTACGAGTAACCCGAGGCGAATGCGCGAAGTGACGCCGGCGAGAGCGGCAAGGGTTGTCATCCCCTCGAATGTCTCGCCGGGCCCCTCGCCGTACATCGGTTGGAAGTGATCGAATCCCCACGCCCCGTCGAAGCCGAACTCCTCGGCGAGCTTCACGCGCCTGACGAGCTCGTCCCAGCTCATGCGCTGCTGTGCTATGTCCAAACCGAACCGCACGTTCAGTCCTCCACGATCTCGATCGCTCGCGACGGACAGCGGGCCGCGGCTTCCCCCGCTGGCTCCTCCAACTCCTCGGGCAGCTCGTCGATGAGAACGCGCGCTATGTCGTCGCCGTCGAGTTCGAATACTTCTGGACTGATCCCGACGCAGATGCCGAAACCGGCGCACACTTCCTCGTCGACACGTACCTTCATCGCACGTCGCTCTCGATCGGGGTGAAGTCCAGGCCGAGGCGTGTCAGACCACGAAGAATGAAGGTGGGGACATAGGAGTAGTCCCGGTCGTCGGGCGGCCCGTGCACGGACTCCGAGATCTCGATGTCGACCATGCGATCGAGTATCCGTTCGATGCTGATACGAGCCTCCGACCTCGCCAACGGTGCCCCCGGGCAACTGTGGATTCCGCGTCCGAACGAGAGGTGTTGTCGCACATTGTCCCTCTCGATGTCGAGGGTGCGCGGGTCGGCGAACTTGTCGGGGTCGTGGTTTGCTGCACCGTTGAGGACCATCGCCATGGCTCCTGGCGGCAGCTCGACATCGCCGACAGTGGTCGCGCGGCGGGCGAGCCGAAAGTCGCCTTTCACCGGGCTCTCGATACGAAGCGTCTCTTCGATGAAGTTCGGGATGAGGGAGCGGTCCTGTCGCAGGCGAATCTGCAACGCTCTGTCCTCTGCAATGAACTTCAACGCTGTGCTCAGCAATCGCACCGTCGTCTCGGTTCCGGCCGCGAAGAGATTCGACGCGATGCACACCACGTCGATGACCTCCGGTGTCGAGCCGTCAGGGAAGGTCGCAGTTGCCAGACCGGTGAGTACGTCTTCGCGGGGATCTCCGCGCCGGTCTTCGATGTAGCCGGTGAACTGGCTGTAGAGGAAGTCGAGCGGGTTCTTGGCCATCGCCTGCTCGTCGGTCGAACCCACGCCGTGCTCTTTGGGTCGCGAAAGCAGCTGTTCGGTGAACCGTTCGCGGTCTTCGTCGGGCACGCCGAGCAGATCGGCGACGACGAGCAGGGCGAAGGGCTGGGCGAAGTCGGCGATGAACTCGCATGCGCCTTTGTCGATGAACGTATCGAGCTGTTGGTCGGCGAGGCGCCACATGAAGTCCTCGTTCTCCTTGAGACGCTTCGGCGTGATCAGCCGCATCAGGAGTGAGCGGTGGGCTGTGTGGACCGGCGGATCGAGCGTTGGTAGCTGGTCGTTCATCGGCAACTCGCCACGGTGCGCATCAATGATGTCGCTGACATCGTCGCCCTCCAGTGGTACCGGGAACCCGGGAAACGGACCCGTCACCGATATGCAAGAGGAGAACGTGTCCGAGTCGTTGTAGATCTCGACCGCTTCGTCGTAGCCGGTCACCATCAACACGTCGTGATGGGATTCCTGATGGATCGGACACTGTTCGCGAAGGGCGTCGAAGTACGGGTAGGGGTCATCGACGAGATCGCGATCGGTGAAAAAGTTCTTGTCGGTCAATGACTCGCTCATCTCGTGGTGCCTCCTGCGCGAACTGTGTGAGAGTAGCAATACCGCTTGGCGGGAATTAGGTTCTCACGCCCGGCCACGCCCGTCGAGAAGGATCAGGCATGCAGCTAACGATCGTGTTGAACGGCGTGTCTACCGAAGTCGCATACGTCGAGGGCGACACGGTGCTCGAAACCGCGCGACGGGCCGGGCTCGACCCGCCGTTTTCGTGTGAGCAGGGTAACTGCGCCACCTGCATGGCGGAGTTGACCGATGGCAGCGCCGAGATGCGCTACAACAATGCCCTCGACGACGACGAGGTTGCCGAGGGTTGGGTCCTCACCTGCCAGGCAGTACCGCAATCCGATGCCGTGATCGAGTACCCGAAATTTGGCGCCTAACCCACGCCTGACGTGGGTTTTCCTCCCTAGAACGGATCATCAAACGACTACGACGCGGGCGCGGGCGAGGTTGTGCGCCTTGCCGAATCGAGATCCGATGGCGTCCGGGCGCTGTGAGAAGGCTCGGAGCGTTACGAAGTGCGTTCCTGGCTCGGCGAAAGATCGAGTGCGACCGACCGTGACCGACGTCGCGTCTTCGTCGAACACATCGACATCATCGAAGCTTCCCGTTCCGTCGTAGTCCCACGATGCCGACGCGACCACGCCTGCATCGGGGGGAACCTCGATCACCCCGGCGAGCTCGACCTGATCACCAGCCGCCACCTCGGTGCGCACCGAACCGTTGGCGGTCAAGGCGATGACCGGCTGCACACCGCGCCGCTCCGATGCGGTTGACGCTACGACGATCTGGCCGTCGTCGACGCCGTAAACGGTCTCGCGCGGTGGCTCGATGCCATCTTCGGCCCAGGCCGCGACATCGCGCAGCGCCTGGTGCAATACACCCGAATAGCTGACGATGTGGGTGTCGGTCGGGCCGTGCGATGCCACAGCGTCGGAGCCCTCGGTCGGCGAGAGGTACCGGCTCGGCTCGACGTGCATTGCACGTTCGACGAACCAGAGCCGATAGCGGTCCTCGAAGGCATCGCCCAGGTGCTCCTGCACCCGGCTGCGGTACCAGTCGGCCTGCCACGGGTATGCGGCCTCGTCCATGAGGCAATTGACGGTGATCATCTTGCAGTCGAAGTCCCCGCTCTGCCATTCGTTTCCCTCACCGACCTGGTCGAAGCCCTCCAGAGGAGGACGCTGCGGATGCAGCGGTGTTCCGTTCCGGTCCCTGAACTGGTCCCAAACCGCGTAGCCGTCGGGATTCTGATGCCTGTGGTAGGTCTGGGATGCGAGGTAGTCCGAGTTGTCGATTTCAACTCGGTCACCCACACCGATCGCTTCGAGGGTCTCGATCCCTCCCCCACCGAACCCGAGCATCACGAGCTCGTCGATTACTCCGCTGATCATCAGCGACATGCCGGCCGCGCCCCCATCGAGCGGTTTCAGGAAGGAGCCTTGAAGTCGGCCTTCGGGGAGGACGACGAGTCGTAGGGCGGCCGGCGCGGTGTCGGAGGTGCCGGCTGCTATCGAGACCGGCAGGCCTTTCCTCCTCACCTCGGCTGTGGTGATCACCTCGGCGATCGTCGTCGTGTGCTGCACGCGTGCCCGCAACAGCGACTCGGGCGGATCAGCGCCGAGGTAGCCGCGAACGGTCCAGAAATCTTCGAAGTAAGTCGGGTCTCCCGCCTTGAGGGTGCCGAAGATCGCTGCGAACACCCCGGTGTAGCTGAGGGCTACACGCTCGTGCGCGAACCAAGCCAGTGGCGGGAAGCCCATGCGCGTCACTTCAGCGAGTGCCTCTCGCTGTTCAGCACCGAGGCCTTCGAACATGTCACCGCTGCCACCGGCTTCTACGGCGTCGACGATTCCGTCGAACTCGCCTTCGAGCACACGCAGCGCGTGCGCCTGCACGGTGAACACGTTGGGCATCGACACGTGGCTGCCGTGGATGAACGGAACCGCGCCGTCCCACACACCTTCTGTGTTCTCGACGCAGGCGAAGGTCTTGTAGGCACCTCCGCTGCCGCCGAACACGTAGCCGTACGGTCGGTGGTCGCCGTACATCTCGGCCGCGAGAACCCGCGAATACTGCGCGACCGAGGCGCTGGCACGAAACCCGGTTATGTCCGGTGGGCCCATCATGTACCGCGAGCCCTGGTTCGACTCTACGAGGTAGCCGCCGCTGCCAAACGCGAACTCGAGGCTTCGACGACCCATCCCCGCGAGCTGCCCTGTCGTCGCCACGCACTCGTCGCCTGCGATGTGCATCAAAGGCTGGAAGAACCGGCCTTCATATGTTTCCGCGTCGGGAAAGTACATCGAGAACAACAGGTCGGTGTCGACGAAGCCACCGTGCACGTAGCGGTGAGGCACGGGATCGTCACGGTGTTCGTCGGCGTCCACGAACGGCTCGATGAACAGCGGGTCGGGGTAGAGCTCCTGCGACGCGCCCGACGCCTCACACATGGTCAGTTCCCCGGTTCGACTGGTTCGGCGAGGGTCTTGGTCTTGAGGAACTCTTCGAGGCCCGCCACGCCGTTCTCGCGGCCTATGCCCGACTGCTTGTACCCACCAAAGGGTGCGTCGGGAGCATGCCACATGCCTCCGTTGACGCTCATCGTTCCTGTTCGGACATTTCGTGCAACGGCCAGCGCGCGGTCTCGGTCGACGCATTGAACCGAGCCGGAAAGCCCGTAGACCGAGTTGTTCGCCACCCGTACAGCGTCGTCGTCGCCGTCATGGGGTAAGACGACGAGCACCGGCCCGAAGATTTCGTCTTGTGCGATCGGGCTGTCCTCGTCGGCACCGGCGATGAGGGTGGGAGCGTAGAAGAAGCCCCGATCGAGCCCTTCGGGTGGCGCTCCACCGACGACGACCGCAGCGCCGTCGGCCCGCGCCTGATCGACATGGCTCTGAACGCGTTCACGCTGTTTGGCGCTGATCAGCGGCCCCATGTAGTTCGCCGGGTCGGCTGGGTCACCGACGGAAAGCCCTGCGAGCGTCTCAGCGACCGCTTCGATCGCCTCGTCGTAGTTGGCGCGTGGAACCACTAGCCGGCTGGTGATTGCGCAGCCCTGCCCTGCATGTGATGCGGCCGCGAACGAACAAAACATCGCGGAGAGGGCGATGGACTCCTCGTCGAGGACGAGAAATGCCGACTTGCCGCCCAGTTCGAGAAAGCACTTCTTCAACGTGGCGCTGGCTGCGCTCATGATCGCCTTGCCCACGGCGGTCGACCCGGTGAACGTGATCATGTCGATCGCCGGGTCGGTTGTCATGACTTCACCGACTGCCACCTCGCTCGATGACAAGACGTTGACGACACCCGCGGGTATGTCGGTGTGCTCGGCGATGAGCGAGCCCAGAGCAAGGGTCACCAGCGGTGTGTCGGGTGCACCCTTCAATACGACGGTGCATCCCGCAGCCAGAGCGGGGGCGAGCTTCGCGAGATTGAGTTGGTGCGGGTAGTTGTAGGCCGAGATCGCGCTCACTACACCAAAGGCTTCTCTCTCGACCCAACGCCGTTGTGGGTTGCCGCGGAAATCGCCGATACCGATCTCGATCGCGCGCTCATAGGATCTCGCGAGATCCGAGTAGTAGTCGACGAGTTCGAACGTGCCCTCCAACGCCGGCCCGTCGGTGAGCGAAACAGGGACGCCGACCTCGGCGACTGTCAGCTCGCGCAGGTCTTCGGTGTTTTCGCGCAGTGCCGTGGCGAGCTGTTCGAGACAGCGAGCCCGAAACTCAGCGTCGGTCGACCACGATGTCTCGTCGAATGACCGTCGCGCCGCCGCTACCGCCCTTCTTGCGTCGGCCACCGAGGCATCGGCCGCCTCGGCGATCACCTCTTCGGTTGCGGGGTTGATCGATGCGAAAGTCCGCCCTTCTTCGGCCGGCCCCAGTGTGCCGTCGATCAACAGGTTCGATTCGATCATCATCTTGTCTCCTGAACGAAGTTGCGAACCGTCTCTCTCTCGGCCCGCGTGCTGCGACGTCTTGGCTCAATGCCCGGCCGAAGATAACGTCGTTCTCTCTCTGTGGGCAACAACGTTCTCGAACTGGACACCCCGATGCAACTAGACGAAACGCCGAAGAAGATCGCTGTCGTAGGTGCCTCGACCGGTCTGGGTCGTAGCATCGGCATCGGCCTCGCGAAGCGTGGCCGCAGCGTCGCCTTGCTCGCTCGGAGGACCGACAAGGTGCAATCCGCCGCTGATGAGGCCGGCGACAACGCCGTGGCGCTCACCTGTGACGCAACCGACCCGGCGTCGACACGTGAGGCGATCGACGCTGCCGCCGATGCGATGGGAGGCATCGACACCGTGTTGTACGCGGCAGCGGTCGGTCCGCTCGTCATGCTCGCCGACGCATCCCCGGATCAGTGGAGCTCGACGTTTTCGACCAACGTCATCGGCGCCAACAACGTCACCCAGGCCGCGCTACCGCACCTACGCGACACGACCGGGAACATGCTCTTCCTGTCCACAACCGGTGCGTCCTACACGGGGCCGTGGGCCGGCATCGGCGTCTATCAAGTGACCAAGGCGGCGCTGAACCGTCTCGTCGACCACTGGCGTGTCGAACAGCCGGGCCTCGGGTTCACCGTCGCGACGATCGGTGAATGCCCCGGAGGCGAGGGCGACGCTCAGAGCCACTTCAACGTCGACTGGGACATGGACCTTGCCGGCGACGTGGCCGGCGACTGGTTCGCGCGCAAGTACATGAGCGGGTCCTTCATCGATGTGGAGGACCTGATCGACCAACTCGACTCGCTCGTAACCGCCGGAGCGTCGATGCAGGTGCCCTCGATAGTCATCATCCCCCGACCCCCGATCGACGGTCAGGCCTGAGACCCGGCGGATTCAGAACCCTGCCGGACGGGTCTGCAGGAACATCACGGGTCGGTTGGCGCTGCGCCAGGCGGGTGACCTTCGCGAAGATTCGATCGAACGATGAACTTTTGCACCTTGCCCGACGGAGTCCTCGGGAAGTCGTCCGTCTGGTGGAGTATCTCGGGCCACTTCTGTTTCGCCAGACCGACGTTTGTGAGATGAGACTGCACCGCTTCGAGATCGGGGAGATCGGCCTCGGGCATGAGTCGCATGACGGCAGCCGCACGTTCGCCGAAGCGATCATCGGGCACCGCGACCACCGCCACCTCGGCCACAGCATCCATCGACAGCAGGGCGTCTTCGACCTCGACTGCACTGATGTTCTCTCCACCGCGGATGATGACATCGGAGACCCGATCGGTGATCGTCAAAAATCCGTCGTCGTCGACGGCACCCACGTCGCCGGTGCGATACCAGCCATCGTCGTCGAAGACCCGCTCGGTGAGAGTTTCGTCTATGTACCCCAGGAACAGATCGGGACCTCGGCTCAGGATCTCGCCATCCTCGTCGAGGCGCATCTCGACCCCCTCCATGGGCGGGCCGTCGGTGTGGTGGCGTTTGTCGGCCGGATGGTCGACCGTGCATCCGGTGATCGAGGGGTGTTCGGTGCTGCCGTAGGATCGATACCCCTTGATGCCGAGCGCCTCCGCTCGTTCCATGACCGAGCTCGGCACGGCCGAACCGCCGAGCCCGACCACGGGCATTCGCTCGAGGTGTTCCGGTCCGAAGTCGGGGTGGTCGAACAGACTGAGCAGGAAATAGGTGGCACCGCCCCCCATCGTGAGGTTCTCCTCGACCATCAGACGCAGCACTTCTGCAGGGTCCCACACGTCGATCATGTTGACGGGTCTGATCTTGACGAGTGGCGACAGGAAGGCGTTCAGCATCCCGATGAAGTGTCCGACCGGAGCGGCGGTGAGCTGATCGGGTGCGTAGTCGGCCATGAGCCCGCTGAGCTGGCGGTTCTCGAACGCGATCGTGCGATGCGAGTGAACGACGCCTTTGGGGTCCTGGGTCGTTCCCGAGGTGAATCCGACAACGGCGGGTGCATTCGGGTCGACGGGCAAGGGTCCGTCGATTCGGTCGCCGGTTAGAGCTTCGTCGAAGGCTTCGGAACCTTGGGGCAGTTCGACGTCGCCGACCACCAGCCATATCGGGGGATCGTCGAGCTCGGCCACCAGGGCGGCGTGAGTCGCGATGAAATCCATGGGTCCGAAGCGCGCCGCGCTCACGAACACCTCGGGGCGTACCGTTCGCAAGATATGGCCGACCTCCTTCTCGCCGTAGAAATGGACGACGGGAATGACGACAGCACCCAGGTAGGCGGAGGCCCAGAAGGTGACGCCCGCCTCGAGCCAGTTCGGCAGTTGGAACACGACGACATCGCCCGGACCGACGCCGCGAGCCGAAAGGTGGCCTGCGAGCGCTCTGGCCTTGTCGTCGACCTCGCCGCAGGTGCCCCTCCAAGGTCGCATCTGCGAGTGGACGTTGAACGGCTTGTCGCTCATGGCGCTCAGACCTGCGGCCACCATGTGACCGAGACCTTCGTCTGTCCACCAGCCCTGCTGTTCGTATTTCTCGACGAGATCAGGTGGAACGGTACGCAATTTCCAGCTCGAACTACCCATTCCGGAAAACTAGTCCCATGACCCGGAACTCACCGCTTCTTCGACGCCACTAGCAGCTCGTCGACCGAATTCGACAGGCAGTCCTCGTAGAAGTGAGGGTCGGGAAGGGCGTCGCGGTCGGCGGTGAAAGCCCACAGGATTCGCCCCGAGATGCTGCCTATGCCGGTGTTCATGCCCATGCCGTCGAGCACCGGACCCATCCCAGCTCCTCCGACGTATTGAGCACCGGCGAAGTAAAGCGGCACCTGCGGGCCAGGCACGTTGCTGACAAGGGTGTGCGTTACGGCGGTTCGTCCCTGGTTGAGCAGAGCGCGTACTCCTGTTCGTTGAGCCATTCCGAGCAGACCCCCGAAAGCCTCCTCGGACGCGCTCTGGAGAGACCTTGCCGGCGAGGCGCCTGACGATTGTTTGATGTGGCGCGTCATCTCGAGAATGCGGGCGAGCCGCTCCCACGGGTCGTCGGTGTCGGTGGCCAACGGAATTCGGGCCAGGGCGAACTGGTTGCCACCTTCGTCGGCGGTCTTGACCTCGCCGATCTGGTCGGCCGCGGTCTGTGCCATGGTCGGCCGGATCGAGATCGGCATCATCCCGATCATCGTCTTGGCCGGCAGTTCGTCCTTCGATTCCAGATACGAGCGCAGCGCACCCCCGATCACCGCGACCGCGATGTCGTTGATCTTTGCCTCCGGCATGGCTGAGCGGATCTCTTTGAGCGTCTCGATCGGGCGGCCGTGCATACCGAGCACTCTGTGAGGGCTGACCTTCTGGTTGAAACGCGTCGGCTCGAGCATCGTGGGGAGCTTGGTCGGCGCGGGGCCGAGGTCTTCTCGGCGCTTTTGCACGAACTGCTCGCCCGACTTGCGCAACAGCTTCAACACACCCGCCGGCCGGGCGACCCCGTTGATGGCGGCTCGTGTGATGAGCGTCTCACGTGACGGAATCCGATCGGGCTCCCAGGAGTAGTGGTCGGGTACCGGCGGGGCCTCACCGTCGGGTTCGAGAGTGTGCATGGTCGTGACCATCTCGATCCCAGCGACACCGTCGACCGCCGCGTGGTGCACCCGCACGAGGATCCCGAAACACCCTTCGGGCAAGTCTTCGACAGCGTCGATGCCTTCGATGATGTAGATCTCCCACGGCGGGCGTGACAAATCGAGCGGCCTCGAGTGGATGCGGCCGAGCTGATCGCAAAGCTGCCGCCAGGTCCCGGGCTTGGGTAGCGACAGGTGGCGGATGTGGTATTCGATGTCGAAGTTCTCGTCGCGCACCCAGTACGGCCTGTCGAGCCCGAAGGGCACTTCGACAAGCCGCTCGCGATATGTCTCGGAGGTGTGCAAACGTGCGCGGATGTATTCGACCACCTCTTCGAAGGTGATCGCGCCGTCGTGTGGTCGAGTGGACGGGTCGTAGATTCCATAGATCCCGATCGCGTTGTGCGCACTCGGCGAGTCGATGCCGACCATCGACCAATCGACTCCCGACAACTGACGCATGATCCCCCCTCGAGGCCATGGCGAGGCTAGCCACTTCGGTGAATACTCCGCTTGATCATTACGATGGGATGATGTTATGATGTCGTGATGCGCACAACGATCGATCTCCCAGACGACATCCACCAGCTCGCCCGTGAGATCGCGCATCGCGACCGCCGTTCGATGGGCGACGTGATAGCGGATCTGATTCGCCTGGGCCTTCGACGCGAGGAAACGGACCCGGAGCGATCGGTTAGAGGGTTGCCACAGGTCAGGGTCGGCCGCACGATCACCCTCGACGACGTACGGTCTCTCGACGACGACACATGACGATCTTCCTTGCGGACGCAAACGTCCTTGTTGCATTGGTGGTAATCGATCACGTCCACCACACCCCCGCGCAGCTGTGGTTCGAGAACGACCAGCCTCGCTTGGCGACCTGTCCGATCACCCAGGGGGCCCTCCTGCGCTTTCTCATTCGAGAGGGCAAGGACGCCGCTGCCGCCATGGCGGTTCTAGAAGCGCTGTGCGAACAGGAGTGGCACGAGTTCTGGCCCGACGACCTACGCTTCGACATCAACCACCTCCAAGGTGTCATCGGGCACCGGCAGGTCACCGATGCTTACCTCGTCGCGCTAGCGCGACACCACGGCGGCCGACTCGTCACCATCGACAGGGGGTTGTCGGCCCTGCACGGCCCCGACGTTTTGCTCATCGAAGCTTGACGGTTGAGCCTGAACCCACGGTTCGAACGGCCGCGACCCCGGTGTCAGACCACGGGGTCGCGTAACTATGCAGGGCGTCGGATGAAGTCCTACGCGCGTTGGAGGATGGCCACGCCCGACGGTGTGCCGCCGCCGGTGCCGACGACGGCGGTCTGTGCACCGGCGACCTGGCGATCGCCGGCGTCGCCGCGAAGTTGGGTCACGGCCTCGAAAAAGAACCCCATTCCGTGCGTGCGCCCTTCCGACAGTTGGCCTCCGTGGGGATTGAGGGGAAGGGTGCCACCGAGGGCGATGGTTCTGCCTTCATCGATCCAGTCGCTCGCCTCTCCGAAGCCGCAGAATCCGAGCGCCTCGATCCATGTGACGGCGTTGAAGGTGAAGCCGTCGTAGAGGAGCGCGACGTCGATGTCGTCGGGTGTGAGCGACGTTCGCGTCCAGAGGTGCGTGCACGGCCCGATCACCTGCGGCTCGTGGGTCAAGGTGTCCTGATCCCACGACAACCGTTCGGTGATTTGAGTGCCCGCTGCCTCGATTCGTATCGCTGGGTGCTGAAGATCGGCCGCCACGGACGCGTCGCTCACGACTACCGCCATCGCCCCGTCGCATGGAACATCGCAGTCATACAGTCCGAAGGGAGTGGTGATGATGCGGGCGTCGAAATAGTCGTCGAGGGTCATCGGGTCGCGGTAGATCGCGTTCGGGTTCAGCGCAGCGTTTGCACGATCGTTTGTCGCAATGTGCCCGAAAAGCTCGCGCGATGTTCCATAGCGGTGTAGGTACTGCGAGGCGTTCATGGCGATCCAGTTCGCCGCGCTGATCGCTCCGTATGGACTGCGCCATTCCGAGCCACCCACCGCACGGCCGGAACCACCGCCTAGAGACAGCTTGCCGGCTGTCGTCTGCCAGACGGTGCGGAAACACAACACGTGTCGGCACAGGCCGTTTGCAATCGCCTGCATGGCGTTGAATATCGAACCCCCTGGTCCCGGGATGTCACCTCCGCCGCTTATCCAAGTCGGCTTCAATCGAAGGGCCTCTTCGACAGTTGTGACGCCACCTTCGCTGAAGCCGATCTCGTAGGCGACCCCGCCCGGGTAGGTGGCCAGACCGTCGATGTCGTCGGTCTCTAGGCCTGCATCGGCGATCGCCGCCAGGCACGCTTCGACCGCAAGTGAAGCCGGGTCTCGCATCAGTCGCCGGCCGAGCTCGGACCGGCCGATTCCGCTGATCACCGAACGATGTTCGTACCGATCATCGGTCAACGGCGCACGAACTCTAGGGCGGTCCGGTTCGGGCACACGATCGGTCCGGTCGATTTCACCGGTCGGCTCGAACAGCGGGACCCATACGTCCTCGCGGAGCTCGAACACGACCCGCGTCCGCATGCCGATGCGAACGTCGCCGGCGTCGCAGTTGACGATGTTGGTCGTGAGGCGGACCGCGGGATCGTCATCGAGTGCGACGATAGCGATGACATAGGGCGGCTCGAAGTCGGGCAGCCATTGCTGGTGATTGACCGTGAACCCGACGACGGTGGCCAGGCCGGTCATTGGACGAGGCGACGACAGGTCGCAGCGACATTCGGGACACACCGGAGCGGGAGGATGCACCAACTGATCGCATTGGTCACAACCCTGGATACGAAGAACGCCGTCGGCTCCCGACTCCCAGAACCACTGGCTCCAGGGCAGTAGGTGGGGAAGCGGTCTCGTCGACAAGCCGCTCAGCCGATGACGAGTGTGAGCTTGTCCCAGCCCCGCACGGTCGACGTGCGGGCCCGTTCGGAATCGTCGAGGTCGAGCGACCAGTCGGGGAAACGCTTGAGCATCTCCTCGAGAGCGACCCGCCCCTCGAGACGGGCCAGCGCCGCCCCAAGACAGAAGTGGAGCCCGTACCCGAACGAGAGGTGGTGGTCGATGTCGCGGTGGATGTCGAGCTCGTCCGCCGTTTCGCCCCACTTGCGCTCGTCCCGATTGGCCGAGCCGTTGACCAACAAGATCGCGCTGCCCTGCGGAACAGTGCGGCCGTGATACTCGACGTCTTCGTTGACATAGCGCGCCTGAACCGGCGACGGCGCCTCGAACCGGAGTACTTCCTCGATGGCGTTGGGAACCAGCGTCGGGTCGGCCGCGATCTCTCGGCGCTGGTCGTGGTGCTCGCCGAGCGTCTTCATCGTCCAGCCGATGAGCTTCGTCGTCGTCTCGTTGCCGGCACCCGACAGCAGGCTCACGTATCCGAGAACCTCATCGCGGGTGAGTGTTCTGGTCACGCCGGTGTGGTCCTCGAACTCGGCTTGCATCAGCGCTGTCATCAGGTCGTCGGAGGGGTGGTCGACGCGCCAGTCGAGGTACTCGCCGAAGTTGCCCTCAGCGGCGGCGGTCGTGACCTCGCGCATCGCCGACTCCATGTCGCCCGAGTCGAGCCGCAGACCGCCGTCGGTCTGGTCGCGCAGCGCCTGTTGATCGGCTTCGGGGATGCCGAGCAGCATGCCGATGACCCGCATCGGCATCTTTGCGCCGAGCGCTTCGATGACGTCGAGCCGTTCGGCACCGGCGACAGCGTCGAGCGCGTCGGCGCAATAGCGACGCACCTGGGGTTCGATCGCGTTCATCTTCTTCGGCGTGAACACCCTCGACAGCAACCCGCGATAGACGGTGTGGCTTGGCGGGTCGTCGAAGATGACCATTCCCGCCGGCATCTCGGCCTCGGCCTTGATCATCTCGAGGATCGTTCCACGTCCGGAGATGAGCCTTTCGTGATCCTTGAGACCACCCTCGACGTCGTCCCATCGGCTCAGGGCGTAGAAGTCGAGCGAGTCGTTGTAGTACAGCGGCTCGTCGTCGCGCAGTTGCCGCCAGACCGGATACGGATCCTCGTCAATGTCGAAGTCGTAGGGGTCGTAGTACGGCGAGGTCGTCGCGGATGGTGTCATGTGTGGCTCCGTCTAGTTGCCGCCAGGCGCAAGATATCATCATTCCCCATGAGCGAGAAGATCGTTTCCGCCCGGTGAGCGGCCGCGCGTCGGCGCCATGAACGTCGTCATCGGCGGTGCATCCGGCATTGGTGCGGCCACGGCGCCGCTGTTGAGCGCGCCGACCCTCATCGCCGACCTGAGTGGCGGCGCCGTCGAGTGCGACATCACCGACCGCGCCTCGATCGAACGGGTCGCTGATCGAGTCGACGATCTCGACGCTCTGGTCATCACCGCCGGTGTCTCGCCGGTTCAGGCCGACGCGCGCAGAGTCCTCGAGGTCGATCTCGTCGGCGTGGCGACGGTGCTCGACGTGTTCGACGATTTGGTCGTCGAAGCGACTGTCGCTGTGTGCGTTTCGTCGATGGCCGCGCACCTGGCGGAGCCGCACCTACCGGCCGACCTCGTCGAGCTTCTCGACGACCCTGCCGACGAGGGCGTGCTCGGCGCGAGCGACGACGCCGGTATGGCATATGCAATCGCGAAACTCGGTGTGCAGCGCCTCGTCCGGCGAACCGCTGTCGCCTGGGGCAAGCGCGGTGCACGCTGCGTCTCGGTGTCCCCCGGCGTCATCGCAACGCCGATGGGCAACGCCGAAATGGAGTCGGGTGCCGGCGCCGACGAGCTGATGCGCATGGGCGCATTCGCCCGGCCCGGACGACCCGAGGAGGTAGCGCAGGTGATCGCGTTCCTTTGCTCGCCCGAGGCGTCGTTCATCACAGGCGCCGACATCCTCGTCGACGGCGGGGTCGTCGCAGCGGTAGGGAGCTGATGTCGATGTCGGCCGACCAGGCCAGCCCTGGCATCGGGGCCACACGATTCACCGGCGCGCGGGTTGCGCGCGTCGAAGACCCGCGTCTGTTGACCGGGCACGGAACGTACGTCGACGACATAGCCCGACCCGGCATGCTTCACGCAACCTTCGTGCGCAGCCCCTATGCGCGGGCACGAATCGTCGAGATCGACTCGTCAGCTGCGGTGGGGCTTGCGGGAGTACACGCCGTGCTGACAGCCCAAGACCTGAACCCCGGTGTGCACGAGGCCTGGTATTCCCAGGTCGGCAAGAGCGTGCCCGACTCGCCGCGCCCTCCGCTCGCTTCAGGCGAGGTCCGATTCGTCGGAGATCTGATCGCGCTTGTGGTCGCCGACGACCGATACATCGCCGAAGACGCTGCCGAACTCGTCGTGGTCGGCTACGACGAACTCACGCCCGTCGTCGACTACACGACGGCCAAGGACGCCGACGAGCTCGTCCACGAGGGCTGGAACAACAACATCGCGGGGAAACTCGAGGCCCTGCCAGCGGAGGCGGTCGCTCCGGCGTTCGACGCCGCCGACGTGGTGGTCGACCACAGCATCTATCAACAGGCATATGTCGCGTCTCCAATGGAGACGAGAGGGATCGTCGTCGAATGGTCGCCGGCAGATCGGCAGCTCACGGTGTGGGCGTCGACACAGTCCGCGCACGATCTGCGCCTGTTTGCTTCGAGGTTGCTGGACTTGCCCGAGGGCAGCATCCGCGTCATCGCCCGCGACACGGGCGGGGGTTTTGGTCAAAAGATCAATGCGCATCGCGAAGACATCTGCATGCTCCTGGCGGCCAGCAAAGTCTCGGCGCCGCTGAAGTACGTCGAAGACCGCCGCGAGAACCTCATGGCGAGCTGCTCGCGACGCGAACACGGCCGCGTGCGCGTGGCGTTCGACGCCGAGGCGACGATCGTGGCCGCCGCGATCGACCACGTACAAGACGTCGGCGCCTACCCGGTTCCATGGCCGGTCATGGCGAGCGCCGCAGTGGGTGCGATCTTCCCGGGCCCGTATCGGTATCCGACAGGAACCTTTGCAACCAAGTGCCTCTTTTCGAACACACCTGGGCGTACGGCCTATCGCGGGCCCTGGCAATTCGAGACGGTTGCGCGAGAGGTGACCCTCGACATCGCTGCTCGCACCATGGGCATCGATCCGGTCGATCTGCGACGCCGCAACATGTTGCGTGCCGACGAGATGCCCTACCCGAACCCATTCGGTATGACCTACACCGACATGACCCCGCTCGAGACCTTCGAGATGGCAATCGGCATGATTGGCTACGACGACTTCCGACTCGAACAGAAGGCCGCTCTAGAACGTGGCCGTCACCTGGGTATCGGAACGAGCAGCTATGTCGAGCCGACCGCGAGCGGGATGCCCCATCACGGCAGCGAGGGGGCGACGATACGCATCGAACCGACCGGCGCGGTCAACGTCTACCTCGCAGGCGGATCCGCCGGCAACAGCCTCGAGACTACAGCGATTCAGTTGACGGCCGATGCGCTGGGCGTCGACGTGTCGCAGGTCAATACGATTCAGGGCGACACCGCTCTCACGCCCTTCGGGAGCGGAACCGCCGGGAGCCGAAGTGGTTCGATGGTGGCAGGGGCGATCCGTGAGACCGCCGGTATTATGCGTGACCGCATCGGAGCGATCGCTGCAGAACTGCTCGAAGCGTCGCCCGAAGACATCGTGCTCGCCGACGGCAAGGCTTCGGTCGCAGGAACTCCGTCGGTGGCGGTCACTCTGGCCGAGATCGCCGAGACCGCCTACTTCGATTCCGGCAAGCTCGCCCGAGACGCACCACTAGGTCTCGAAGCCAGCAGTCGCTATCGCGCCGAGGCCGACAACGTCTGGGCGAACGCGACACACGTCTGCACCTGCGAGGTCGACGTCGCCACCGGAGTGGTCGAGCTTCTTCGCTTCGTAGTTGCCGAGGACTGCGGCCCGATGATCAACCCGAACGTCGTCGAGGGACAGATCGCGGGCGGCGTAGTTCAAGGCATCGGAGGGGTGTTGCTGGAGAGCTTCGCGTGGGACGACCTCGGCAACCCTTTGGCCACTACGTTCGTCGACTATTTGCTTCCGAGCACCACCGACGTGCCGACCATCGAGTACGGCCACATCGAAGGCTCGCCTGGACCTGGGCCGGGCGGTTTCAAGGGTGTCGGCGAGGGTGGAGCGATCGGCGCTCCAGCAGCGGTGATCAACGCGGTCGCCGACGCATTGGCGCCCTTCGGTGTGACGATCGATCGGCTGCCGCTCGATCCACCGACGGTCCTGTCGCTCATCGACAGCGCGAGAGGTGAGTCGGCGTGAAACCCGCAGCCTTCGAATATCACGCTCCCGAGTCGCTCGACGAAGCGCTCGGCATGCTCGCCGATCTCGACGACGCCAAGGTGCTTGCCGGCGGCCAGAGCCTGGTGCCGCTTCTCAACATGCGCTTTGCCGTGTTCGAGCATCTGATCGACCTCCGCAAGGTCGACGAACTCCGCGACATCGAGCACGGGGACTCGTCGCTGAGGCTGGGGGCATGCGTAACCCAGACCGGGGCTGAGCGCGACTCGCGCATCGCGGCGGCTGTGCCGCTCCTGGCGAAGGCGATCCCGCACATCGGCCATTTCCAGATCCGCAACCGCGGGACTATCGGCGGCTCGCTTGCTCACGCCGACCCTGCCGCCGAGATCCCGGCGGTCGCGCTCACTCTCGACGCCCGAGTCGAGGCAGCGTCGGTGCGAGGTCGCCGAAGCATCCCGGCCGAGGACTTCTTCACCGGCACATGGACGACCGCTCTCGACGACGACGAGATCGTCATCGCGGTCGAGTTCCCGCAGTGGTCCGGCACTTGCGGCTACGCGGTCGAAGAGATCGCCCGCAGGCAGGGCGATTTCGCTCTCGCCGGCGCGTGCGCTGCCGTTTCGCTCGACGGCGACACGATTGAGCGTTGCGCGATCGGACTTCTCGGTCTTGGGTCGACGCCCGAGCGGGCTCGGGGAGTTGAGGCATCGCTGGCCGGCTCGTCTGTGAGAAAGGTCGACGTGGCCGAACTGGGACGCGCCGCCGTCGCGGACCTCGACGCGATTCCGTCCGACCTGCACGGCCCCGAGTGGTATCGCGCTCGTGTCGGCGCAACCGTCATCGCGCGAGCATGGGAGAGCGCGGTCGAGGAGGCGATGAATGGCTGACCACCAGATCGAACTGAGGGTCAATGGCGTGAGTAGGCGCACTTCGGTACCCGCGCGAATGAGCTTGGCAGATTGCCTGCGAGAACGATTCGGCCTCACAGGAACTCATCTCGGCTGCGAACACGGCGCATGCGGAGCATGTTCGGTGCTCCTCGACGACGAGGCGGTGCGGTCGTGTCTCATCCTCGCAGTGCAAGCCGACGGGGCCGAGGTCACGACAGTAGAAGGCATAGCTTCCCCCGACGGCGAGCTGTCTCCGATTCAGGCTGCTCTTCGCGACCACCACGGCTTGCAATGCGGCTTTTGCACACCGGGATTCGTGATCACCGCGACCGCATTGCTTCGCGACAACCCAAACGCCGACGACGACCAGATCCGCGAGGGTCTGTCGGGCAACCTGTGTCGCTGTACCGGATACCAGGGAATCCTCGCTGCCATCCGCGCCGCCGCCGAATCGCAGCCCTAGGACCTATTCGAACACGATGGGAAGGCGTTCCCAGCCGCGCACTGTCGATGTCGGCGCCAGCGCCATGTTGTCGTAGTCGAGGTTCCACTCGGGGAACCTGTCGAGGAACTCGTCGAGGACTACGCGCGCCTCGAGCCGGGCGAGGTTGGCGCCCAGGCAGTAATGCAGGCCGTATCCGAACGTGAGGTGCTGGGTGTCTTCGCGGTGGATGTCGAAGGTGTCGGGGTCTTCGTAGCGGCGTTCGTCGCGGTTGGCCGCACCGACCAGAAGCAGGGCCGCGCTGCCATTCGGCACTGTCGTGCCGTAGTACTCGACGTCCTTGGCGATGTAGCGCGCGATGTGTGGACCGGTCGGTTCGTAACGAAGGGTCTCGTCGATCGTCGGGATGAGCAGCGACCGATCGTCGACCAGCTGACGACGCTGATCGGGATGCTCGGCGAGAAGCTTGACGAGCCAGCCGATGAGCCTGCCCGTCGTCTCGTTCCCTGCACCGGCCAGCACCTGAGTGTAGGTGAGCACTTCCTGGCGATCGAGAGTGCGTATCTCGCCTTCCTCGTCTTCGAACTCGGCGTTCAGCAGTTGTGTCATCAAGTCGTCGGCGGGATGTTTTGCACGCCACTCGATGTACTCAGCGAACATGTCGCCGGGTGCGATCGACTCTTTGCGAACCTCCATCGGCTCGCCCGGGTTCGTCCGCAGCGTCTCGTCGCTGACATCGCGGATCGCTATCTGGTCCTCCTCGGGGATGCCGAGCAGCATGCCGATGACCCGCATGGGCACCAGCGATGCGACCTCGCTTATGACGTCGAATCCATCCGCTCCGACCACCGGGTCGAGACATCGTTTGCAGTATTCCCGCACCTGCGGTTCGAGTGCCTCCATGCGCCGCGGTGTGAAGACGCGCGACATGAGACCTCGATGCATCGTGTGAACCGGCGGGTCCTCGAAGAGCACGACGCCTGAGGGCATCTCCATGTCGGACTGCACGATCTCCAAGATGTCGCTGCGAGAACTCGAAAAAGTCTGCCAGTCGACGAGCGCCCTCTCGACGTCGGCGTGGCGCGACAGCGCCCAGAAGTCGTACTGCTCGTTGTAGTAGATCGGTGCGTCGTCGCGAAGTCTCGCAAACGTCGGGTACGGATCGGCGTTGATGTCGATGTCGTAGGGGTCGTAGTAGGGAGAATCGGTGTCGGCCACGTCGGCATGTTCGCGGCGCGAGATCACCAGCGCAACCCGCGCAATGTGCCCGCACCACATTGCGACCGCCACCGGCGCCACGCTGGCAACGGCCTTGCAATCGCTAGAGCCCGCCGCGAGAATGGCGTTCTCATCAGGCACCAGCGTCATTCACGCGCACCGACGACATGGAGAGGGTTCGATGACCACGCCTTCGGGACTGGCGGTTTTCGACGCCGACAACCACTTCTACGAAACCAAGGATTCGCTCACCAAACACCTGCCCGACCGCTACCGCAGCGCACTCCAGTACGTGCAGCTCGAAAACGGCCGAACCAAGCTCGCAGTCGGCGGCAAGATCAGCGAATACATCCCCAACCCGACCTTCGACGTAGTCGCCCCACCCGGAGCACAGGAGGAGTACTACCGGATCGGCAACCCCGAAGGGAAGAGCCGCCGCGAGCTCTACGGCGAACCGATCAAATCGCCGCCGGCGTTTCGCGAACCCGAGTCGCGAATCGAACTGATGGACGAACAGGGCCTCGACCGCACGTTGATGTTCCCAACCCTCGCGAGCGTCGTCGAGGAGCGGATGAAAGACGACCCACTCTTTCTGCACGCGGCCATCCATGCGTTGAACAGCTGGATGTACGAGACCTGGCAGTTCAACTACGAGGACCGCATCTTCTCGACACCGGTAATCACCCTGCCCATCGTCGAAAAGGCGATCGAGGAACTCGAGTGGGTGGTCGAGCGCGGCGCAAAGGTCATCTTGATCAGGCCCGCTCCCGTTCCGGGCTTCCAAGGCACCCGGTCGTTCGCTCTACCGGAGTTCGATCCCTTCTGGGAGAAGGTCGTCGAAGCCGACATCCTGGTCGCGTTGCACTCCTCGGACAGCGGCTACGAACAGATCGCCAACTGGTGGATAGGCAGCGACAGCGAGATGTTGCCGTTTCAGCCCGCGGCGTTTCGCATGCTCTCGGCTTGGCGCCCGATCGAAGACGCGGTCGCCTCCCTCGTCACCCACGGCGCGCTCACCCGCTTCCCCGATCTCAAGATCGCGGTCGTCGAGAACGGCGCCGCGTGGGTTGCCCCACTCCAGAAGGCGATGCGCGACACGTACAAGAAGATGCCTCAGGACTTCCCGGAAGACCCGATCGAGGCGATGCGACGCTGTATCCACATCAGCCCGTTTTGGGAGGAGGACTATGGACATCTGGCCGAATTGTTGGGCGAGGACAACGTGTTGTTCGGGTCCGACTATCCCCACCCTGAAGGGCTTCGCGATCCGGTCTCCTATGTCGAAGATCTGAGCCATCACGACGATGCGCTGGTGAAGAGGTTCATGGGCGACAACCTCGCCCGCTTGATGAATGTGGACAACGCTCCGCTCGTCGGCGCGCCCGCCTGAACGCCGGCATCGGCCTTTGAGCGACACTAAACGTCCAAACGTCGTCGTCATCCTGCTCGACGACCTCGGGTTCGCTCAGCTCGGCTGTTTCGGATCTGATATCGCAACGCCGAATATCGATCGGCTCGCTGCGGGCGGTCTGCGTTACAACCGCTTCCACGTCACTGCGCTGTGCTCGCCGACGAGGGCGAGCCTGTTGACCGGCCGCAACCACCACGCGGTCGGGGTCGGGTTCCTCGTCGACATACCGTTTGAAGACCCCGGCTACACCGCACACATTCCCCGATCCGCGGCGACACTCCCCCGCCTGCTGCGAGACGACGACTACTCGACCTTTGTGGTCGGCAAGTGGCACCTGACGCCGATGTTCGAACGATCCCACGCCGGTCCGTTCACCCAGTGGCCGCTCGGCGTCGGGTTCGAGAACTACTACGGATTCCTCCAGGGCGACACCAACCACTGGGCACCGAACCTCGTTCGCGACAATCACTACGTCGACCCGCCGCGCACCCCCGACGAGGGTTACCACCTCACCGAGGACATGGCCGATGAGGCGATCCGCACGATCGTCGACCGCCACCAGGCAGCACCGGGCAAGCCGTTCCACCTCTACTTCGCGACCGGGGCGACCCACGCCCCGCACCACGTGGCCGAAGAGTGGAGCGATGCCTACGCTGGTGCCTTCGACGACGGGTGGGACCGCTGGCGAGAACGCACCTTCGAACGTCAACGAGAGATGGGTGCCGTTCCGCCCGACACGACGCTCACTCCGAGGCCGTCGTGGGTGCAGGCATGGGACGAGCTCGACGCCGACTCGCGTCGGCTGTTCAGCCGGATGCACGAGGTCTACGCCGGATTCCTCACCCACACCGACGCCCAGATCGGCCGAGTCATCGACTCGCTCGAAGAACTGGGCATTCTCGACGACACGATCGTCATGGTCCTTTCGGACAACGGGGCCAGCGCCGAAGGCGGCCAGCTCGGCACATTCAACGAGCACCGCTTCGCTCAACAGATAGCCGAGACGGTCGAGCACAACCTCGACTTCATCGACGACTGGGGTGGACGCAGCACCTACAGCCACTACGCCTGGGGTTGGGCTTGGGCCGGCAACACGCCGCTGCAACTCTGGAAGCGCTACACCTGGCTGGGCGGCACGCGGACGCCACTCGTGGTGCACTGGCCCAACGGCTTCGAGGCACGAGGGGAGGTCCGCGACCAGTTCTGCCACGTCGTCGACCTCATGCCCACGATCCTCGACGCATGCGGCATCGACCCACCCGACCATGTCGACGGTGTCGAACAACAACCAATCGACGGCGCCAGCCTGACCGCCACCTTCGACGACCCGGACGCGCCAGCGCCACGGTCGACGCAGTACTTCGAGATGCTCGGGTCGCGCTCGATCGTGTCGGGTGAATGGAAGGCGACCACCGACCACGTCTCCAAGGGTGTCGCCGACGAGGAGGCCTTGCTCAAAGGGTCACGAGAGTTCGACGACGACCGCTGGTCGCTGTTTCGTCTCGACGACTTCTCCGAAGCCCACGATGTCGCCGAAGACCATCCCGACGTGCTGTCCGAACTGGTGAAGCTCTGGGACCGAGAAGCCGAGCGCAACAACGTCCTGCCTTTGGCCGACTCGCTCGTCGACCGACTCGACCGCCTGGTGGCACCTCCGTTCCAACCGAGCTCACCGGCCGTCTTCCGGCCGAACGGCAGTCCGCCACGCGACGAATCGGTTCCGCGCCTCATGGGAGGCGGTCGGGTGACCGCCGTCATCGAAGCCCCCGACGAGCCCGCCGGGGTCCTGTGCGCGTTCGGCGATGTGACATCGGGGTTCGCTCTTTACGTCGATGCCGGCCGCCTCTGCTTCGACATGTCGTTTTCGGGCGAGATCGTCACGATCACATCCGATCGTGATCTGCCCGCCGGCAAAGCCGCGGTCGGTTTCGTACTCCGCCCGGGCATCGAGGGAGGTAGCGGGATCGACCTGTTTCAAGGCGAAGACACCGTCGGGTCGGCGGCCTGCCATCTCGGCATTCCGACCGCTTGGCAACACGGGGGCACCGCCCTCAGCCTCGGTTTTGACCAGGGCCTGGCGGTCACCGACGCCTACGAGCCACCCAACCGATGGAACGGCGAGTTGATCGAAGTCGTCGTCGAAGCTCCGCTGCCGACGCAGCCGACGGTCGAGGAAATCGACCAGGCGCTGAGGCGGGACTGAGCGCTCGATGTCGCTCCCTCGCCCCCTGATATGTTCGCCGACGAGCGCTCCGGCGCCTTTCGGCCCGACTCGAAACTCGCCAACCCCGCCGCAGACGAGAGGCAAGCCATGAAGATGGACGACATGATCCTGGTCAGCATCGACGACCACATGATCGAACCCCCCGACTTGTTCGACAACCACGTTCCCGACAAGTGGAAAGACGACATGCCCAAGGTCGTCCGAAACGACGACGGGGTCGACGAATGGCACTTCCAGGGATCGGCCACCTCTACCCCTTTCGGCATGGCAGCGACGGTCGGCTGGCCACGCGAGGAGTGGGGATTCAACCCCGGCTCGTACTCGGAGCTGCGCCCGGGCTGTTTCGACGTCCACGAGCGAGTCCGCGACATGGACGCGAACGGGGTCCTCGCCTCGCTGAACTTTCCGACCATGGCCGGGTTCAGCGCCCGAACATTCAACGAGGGCGAGGACAAGGACCTCGCTCTGATCATGATGCGCGCCTACAACGACTGGGTTCACGACGAGTGGTGCGCCGAGTACCCGGGTCGCTTCATGCCTCTCGGG
Source organism: Acidimicrobiales bacterium (assembly GCA_965216815.1). GTDB lineage: Bacteria > Actinomycetota > Acidimicrobiia > Acidimicrobiales > SHLQ01 > JADFOM01. The sequence goes on from OZ244202.1 coordinate 4,146,449, forward strand.
ATGGTGCCCAACTGGGACCCCGACCTGGCGGCAGACGAGGTTCGGCGACTCGGCAAGAAGGGCTGCCGGTCGATCAGCTTTCTCGAAACACCTCACGTGTACGGCCTGCCGAGCTTCATGTCGGGCCACTGGGACCCGATGTTGAAAGCGATCTGCGACGAGAACATGGTGCTGTCGCTACACATCGGAGCTGGATTCGAGGTGATCAAACGACCCGATGAGGCTCCTGTCGATCACCTGATGGTGCTGGCCACCCAGATCGCTGCGATTACGGCCCAGGACCTCTTGTTCGGCCCGACGTTGAGCGACTTTCCCGACCTGAAGGTCGCGCTGTCCGAAGGCGGAATCGGCTGGGTGCCTTTCTACCTCGACCGAATCGACCGCCACTGGACCAACCAGACCTGGCTCCACAGCAGCGACGAGTACGACGGCATGCTGCCCTCGGAAGTCTTCAAGAAGCATTTCCTCTGTTGCTTCATCACCGACCCCTCGGGGCTCGAGCTGCGCCACAGGATGATCGACAACATCGCGTGGGAGTGCGACTACCCCCACACCGACACCACTTGGCCGACCTCGCCCGAATTCGCTTGGGAAGAATTCCAGAATGCCGGGTGCTCAGACGAAGAGATCGACAAGGTCACCTGGCAGAACGCGTGTGAGTTCTTCTCGTGGGACCCGTTCGCGCACATGACCAAAGAAGACTCGACGGTGGGAGCTCTCCGATCGCGTGCCACCGATGTCGACACGACACGGATGTCGCGAGCGGAGTGGAAGAAGCGGAACGAGTCCACCGGCGTCGGCGTATTCGGTTAGGAGAGCGCACAACCACCGATGAGGAAGCACCGATGATCGAATCGGCTTGGCCGAAGTACCCCGGTTACGCGATCAGCCTCGATCCCCTCCTCGGGACAGGCCGCGCCCGCGTGGGCGACATACTCATCGCCGAGAGCTCGGGCTGTGTCATCGTGCGGGAATCCGACCACGTCGCTCAGCTCTACTTCCCCCGGTCGGACGTTGATGAAGATCTCTTGATCGAGTCCGGACACCACACGATCTGCCCGTTCAAGGGCGAGGCGAGCTACGCCGGTCTACGCGTGGGCGACGCAAGATTCGACGACGTCATGTGGTGGTACCCAGAACCGATGGACGAGGTATCAGGCCTCGACGGCCTGGTCGCCTTCTACGACGACCGCATCGAGGTCACCGCGGCAGTGCCGATCGGAGAAGGCGACGAGGCCACGGTGAAGATGCCGATGTGGGGAACCGCCGGCGAGCTAGCTGCTCTCATGGACGTCGAGCCCGCCGGCGACGGAGCGTTCGTCGCGCCCACTTTCCCCGACCCGCCGCTCGGGAGCTTCCTCGAACTGCCCTGGCATGGGCGACGCCGCGACGTGATCGAAGGGGGTCAGCTTCTCGGTGCGGCGATCGTCGCAGCGTCGAAGTCGCGTCCCGACCAGCGGGTGACGACAGCACACATGGCCTTCCTCAGGGCCGCATCGTTCGATTCGCCCCTCGAACTCTCGGTCGACGCCCGTCGCAGCGGCTCGACAATCTCGGCCTTCGACATCACAATCGACCAACAGGACAAGCTGCGCGCCAGCGGTCTGGTCATGTGCGATACGGGCGCCGAGGACCTCATCGGTCACGTGGCCGAGATGCCCGATGTGGCGGGTCCGGAGGACAGCCCGACCCACGACCACAAGGTGTTGGGTCGCGAAACGAGGGTCGTCGATGACGCCTACCGACAGCACGCCTCGTCCGTCGGTCCTCCCGAGTTGTACGTCTGGACTCGATTCGCCGCCGATCCCGGTCCACAGCACCTACACCAGGCGCTAGTCGCACAGCCGACAACGCACTACACGATCGGTGCTGCGCTGCGAGCCCACGAAGGAGTGACCGAAGAAGATGCCCACATCACGGTTTCGATGGGGCCGGTCAACGCGACGATCTCTTTCCACGACGAGATCGATGTCACCGACTGGCACCTCACCGAGACCCGCTCGGTCTGGGCCGGACGAGGCTCAACCCAATCACAAGTACTCGTCTGGGCGCGCGACGGACGACTCGTGGCATCCAAAACCGTTCAGGCCATCATCAGGGCGTTCCACCAACGCCCCCAAGAGATCGGTCGCGACTACTCATCCGCCATGTAAACACGACCGTCCACCACCGAGCACCAAGCCCAAGAAGGAACCGAAACCCGACATGTCAGAAGTCCACCTTTCAGAAGGGCTCTTCACCGACGAAGAAGAGCCACATCTCATCGGGCAGCGCTGCGACGACTGCTCCACGCTGTCATTCCCGCTGTCGTCGGGCTGCCCGCGATGTTCATCCCAAAGCGTGTCATCGACTGAACTCTCCAACCGGGGGACTCTCTGGACATGGACGTCGCAGGAGTTCCAGCCTCCGACACCGCCGTGGGTCGGAGAGTCCGGCGATGCGTTCACGCCCTACTACCTCGGCTATGTCGAGCTGCCCGGCGAGTTGAGGGTCGAGACCTTCCTGACTGGAATCGAAGACCGCCTGCCAAAGATCGGTGAAGAGATGGAGCTGGTCGTAGTTCCGTTCGCCCACAACGACGAAGGCGACACCATACTCACCTACGCATTCGCGCCGGCCTCTGCGGGAGGAGCCTGACATGTCCGCAGACGTAGCCATCATCGGAACCGGGCTCCACCCCTTCGGCCGCTTCCCTGGCAAGTCGGCGATCGAGATGGGTGCCGAGGCCACCCGCGCGGCCCTGGCCGATGCCGGGGCGTCGTGGACCGACGTGCAGTTCGCCTTCGCCGGCAGCTACGAGGTCGACAACCCCGACGCGGTCGTGAACCTCCTCGGCCTCACCGGCATCCCGTTCACCGACGTGTACAACGGATGCGCAACGGCCGCGAGCGCCCTCGCGTTGGCCGCGCAGACGATCCGTCTCGGCGAACACGAGCTCGGTGTCGCGATCGGACTCGACAAACACCCGTCGGGCGCCTTTTCCTCCGACCCGGTGCAGTACAGCTTGCCGAGCTGGTACGGCGAGAACGGCATGTTCCTGACGCCGAAGTTCTTCGCAATGAAGATCCAGCGCTACATGCATGACCACGGCATCTCGTCGGAGACCCTCGCAAAGGTCGCGGCGAAGGCGTTCCGCAACGGCGAGATGAACGAGAATGCGTTCCGGCGCAAGCCGGTCGCAGAGGCCGACATTCTCGCGTCGCGCATGGTCAACCACCCCCTCACCCAATACATGTTCTGTAGCCCCGACGAGGGCGCCGCGGCCGTCGTGTTGTGCAGGGCCGATGTGGCCCACCGCTACACCGACTCTCCGGTCTATCTGCGCGCGGCCGAGGTCCGCACCCGACGCCTCGGCGCGTTCGAGGTGCACTCCCCCTCGGTGCCGCTCGACAGTGCACCTGCACCCACCGTCGATGCATCGAAGGCCGCCTACGAAACGGCAGGTATCGGGCCCGACGACGTCGATGTCGTACAACTACAAGACACCGACGCCGGCGCGGAGCTCATACACATGGCCGAGAACGGCTTCTGTGCGGACGGAGAGCAAGAACAGCTCATCGCAGACGGGGCGACCGAGATCGACGGATCGTTGCCGGTGAACACCGACGGTGGACTGTTGGCGAACGGTGAACCAATCGGCGCGTCGGGGCTGCGCCAGATACACGAGCTCGTGCTCCAGCTGCGCGGGAGGGCGGGCGACCGGCAGGTGCCCGGCGAACCGAAGGTCGGCTACGGCCAGCTCTACGGTGCCCCTGGAACCGCCGGCGTCAACATCGTCAGCCTCTGAGGGAAACCGCTCGCAATGGACGTCCGATTCTCCGCCGAACAGCAAGCGCTTCGCGACTCGGTGGCCCGTGCCGCAACCGACCTCGGCCCCGGTGCTGTCGGTGACCTCGACGACCACGACCGCTCGTCGAAGCTCGATCAAGTCGTCGCCGACGCCGGCTGGCGCGACCTGCGCGGTGGCGATGACGACGGCGCACCGTGGGCATCGGCAGTAGAGGTCGCGATCGTGGCCGAGGAGATGGGCCGCGGCCTCAGCGACACGTCGTTCATGGGTCCGACTTTGGCAGCTGAGCTGCGCCGTTTGGCCGGCGCACCACCGGCCGACGAGGTCGAAACCGTGTTGATGTCGAGTGACCTGGCTGGACTGGCTACCGAGTTGACCGGGGCGGTTGCGATCGACTCGCACGCCGGGCGAACCGCGCTGTTGACCCTGCCCGACGGAGAGAGCTTCCGGCTTGCCCGGGTTGGCCTCGGCGAGTCGGTCACGCGGGTCGATCTGACGCGACCGGTCGCCGACCCGGTGGGAGCTCGGAAGCCGCTCGACGGTGAATTGGCGCTCGGCGACATCGAGCGGGCGTTCGCTCTGGGATTGGCGACGAGTTGCGCCGACCTCGTCGGGACGATGCAGGGGGCCCTCGACCTGGCCGCGGGTTACGCGGCCGAACGTCACCAATACGGCCAGCCGGTCGGGTCGTTCCAGGCCGTACAGCATCTGCTCGCCGACGCCTTGGTGCTCACCGAGGGCTCTCGCAGCCTTGCCCGCCATGCGGCCTGGGCCGTCGACGCCCTCCCCCCGACCGAAGCGCTCACCGCAGCGGCAACCGCCAAGGCCTACGCGGCGCGTGGCGCCCGCGAGGTGTGCGAGACATGCATCCAGGTCCACGGGGGCATCGGCAACACTTGGGAGTGCCTCGCCCATGTCTTCTTGAGGCGAGCGTTGTTCTCCACCGACCTCTTCGGCGGCGTCGAAGCCAGCCTCGATCGAGTTCTCAGAACCCGCCTCGCGTCCAGCCAAAGTGACCCCGTGGTCTGACACCGGGGTCGCGTCACAATGCAAAAACTCGTTCCAGGCTCCTGGTTTCGAGGAGGTCCTCACCCATCCGGGCAGTGAGGGTCTTGGAATCGCCGAGCAGCGCGTCGAGCACGAGGACGCGCCTCACATATTTGTGCAAGTCGTGTTCGGCGGTGAACCCGATACCGGCCAACACCTGTTGCGCGTGCTTGGCGACCAGCTTGGCGTTGCGCCCGGCCACCGACTTGGCCAGAGTCGCCGCGAAAGGCGTGGCTTCGATCCAAGCCGCCTCGGCGACCGAGCGAGCAGACTCGAGCGCGACGCATGCTTCGGCAAGTCGGTGCCGCACCGCTTGGAACCGGGCGATGGGTTGTCCGAACTGGATCCGTTCGAGTGCGTGCTCGCGTGCAAGCTCGAGCATGGCATCGGAAGCTCCGACCAGTTCGTGAGCTAGCGCGATCTGGCCGACCGCCACAGCCTCTGACCATGATCGCTTCTCGAGCGGCGAGATAACCGGGGCTTGGACCCCGGCCGCCGACACATCGACGAAACCGAGGCGCGGATCGATTCCTTCGATCCGCCGTTTCGTAATCGTCGCCGACGTGAGGCTCACGACGCCGTCGCTGCATGCGACCAAGTAGTCGTCGGTCGCAGCGCCAGAGAGAGCGAGGCCACCGACGTGAAGGTCGTGGCCCGCACGTTGACCCGGTGGGTTCGTCGATCCGAGCGGCGGCAACAAGAACCTCGCGCCGTCCGGGGCCTCGACTCCCGCGACCGTCGACATGATGAGACCCAGCGCGGACGACGTCGCGTTCGCCCGACCCTGGAGCTCGAACAACAGCGACGCCGCCGTCTGTCGGTCGACCGCGAGCGCTTCGGCCCATCCGAGATCGGCGAGGGCTCGATCTAGCTCGCCACCGGTCGAAGACTCCGTCGCACTCTTCAGGGTGCGTCTGAACAGGTCACGCTCGTCGCCTTCGATCAACGGTCGCTCCCGAGGTCGAGCAAGCGCCGAGCCACGATGTTTCGCTGAATCTCGCTGCTCCCGCCATAGATTGTGGCAGCCCTGGAATAGAGGATGTCGGATCGCCACCGTTGCTGATCGTGGTCGTCGCCCAAGAGAACCTCACCACCCAGACCGTCGAGGATGAGATCGAACACCGCCTGTTCGGTGCCCCCGAGCAGGATCTTGTCGATCGAGGTTTCCGGGCCAAGGGTTTCGCCCGACGCCATTCGGTGCTGCGTCGCCCTCGAACGAGCTCGAAGCGTCAGCAACTGCTGGTAGACCAGACCGACGTCGGCCGCCGCGACATCACCCGGCCGGGAAGCATCGAGAAAGTCCTGAAGGCGACGCTCGGCAAACGCCACGCGCACCCACAGCGCTGTGCTTCGCTCGTACGGGAGCAGATCCATCGCCACCGCCCAGCCCTGTCCGACTTCGCCGAGTTGACGCGCGACCGGTACGGCGACGTCGTCGAAGAACACCTCGCAGAACTCCGGTCGTTCGTGCATGGTCTCGATCGGCCGGATCGTGATCCCGGGTGTGTCCATGTCGACGAACATCGCTGTGATGCCCTTGTGAGCGGATTCTTGTGTTCCGGTTCGAGTGAGCAGCACGCAGCGCTGTGCCCATTGGGCGAGACTGGTCCAGACCTTCTGACCGTTGACTATCCAGGTGTCGTCGGCAAGAGTCGCCCGACACGACAGCGACGCCAGATTGCTGCCCGTGCCAGGCTCGGAGAATCCTTGGCACCAGGTTTCGTCTCCACGAAGCTTACGCGGAACCATCTCGGCCGCGAGGTCGGGCGATGCGAAGTCCATCATCGTCGGCACGAGCACCTCGGTCATCGAGTAGATGCCCGGCTCGACCAGACCGCGCGACACGACAGCCTCGGCCAGATACCCCCGCAGCAGCGACGATCCGCCGAGACCGCCGACGCTCTCGGGCCATCCCCATCGCCCGAAACCGGCATCGAAAGTGAGCCTGAGCACCTTCGACAGCTGCGTCATCTCCTCATCGAGGGTCCCGTGCCCATCAAACTCCCGAGCGAGGTCCCCAGCGTTGTCGTCGAGCCACTCGTCGAGCGACGATCGGTATTCATCGAGCTGCATCGAGTGGAGTCTCCTGAGCAGCGAGGAGGTGGCCGGCCGACTTATGATAATGCCATTCTCGGATTGGGCAAATAGCGATGTCGGAGCCGACCACGAGCGTCGGGCAGCGGCGGGAAGAAAGGTCCTACTGCCGGCTGTGCCAGGCCAATTGCGGAGTCGTAGTGACGGTGGAGAACGATCGCGTCACGCGCGTCCGCGGGGACCGAGACGACCCGATCAGCCGTGGCTACATCTGCTTCAAAGGGCGCCAGGCTCCTGAGCAGCACAACAGCTCGCGGCGCCTTCGTCGATCGCTCGAACGAGTAGGAGGCGAACTCGTCGAGGGACCCTCGGCGCGACTCCTCGACGAGGCCGGCAACCGGCTGAGGGCAATCGTCGACGAACACGGACCGGGGACCGTCGGCTTCTACAAAGGCACACAATCGGGGTTCAACTCGATCAACAACTCGATGGTCGATGCGTTCGTGAACGCGCTCGGAACCAACCGCAACTTCATCACGATGACGATCGACCAGTCGGCCAAGATAATCGCCGCGCAACGACTCGGCGCGTGGCCAGCCGGAGGCCAGTCGTTCGTCGACTCCGATGTCTGGATGTTCGTCGGCGCAAACCCACTCGTCTCCATGATCGCAGCCGGTGGACCGCACTTCTTTCTCACTCCAGATCCGGTGAGGACACTGCGCGAGCGGCGGGAGCAGGGCAAGAAACTCATCGTGATCGACCCTCGGCGATCCGAGACAGCCCGACTCGCCGACCTCCACGTTCAGCCGCGCCCAGGCCGCGACGCCGAGCTGATGGCGTCGGTGCTACACGTCGTATTGCGCAACGGGTGGCACGACGCTTCGTTCTGCGCCGAGTTCGTCGACGATGTGGACGAACTGCTCACCGCGGTCGAAGGCTTCGCCCCCGATGCGTGCGCCGGCGCCATCGGAGTCGAACCCGCTGAGATCGTCGCGGTCGCTGAGCTGTTCGCTCGCGACAGCACGTCGGGAATGGCCGGCAGCGGAACCGGACCAAACATGGCCCGCTACTCGAACCTGTCGGAACACCTACTCCAGGCTCTCAACGTCGTATGCGGACGGTACCCGCGCGAGGGCGAGGTCGTGGGCACATCGGGCGTGCTCGCGTCGAAGCGGCCCCCGCGCGCCGGCGTCTACATCGCGACCGAGCGGGAATGGGAGCTAGGCCCGAAGTCGCTCGAACACGGCCTCGGTCCAATCCTCGGAACGATGATGTCGAGCGAGATAGCCAACGAGATCCTCCACGCGTCCGAGAGCCGGATGCGAGCGCTTATCTGCGTCGGTGGAAACCCGGCGGTCGCGTTGCCCGATCAGGCCAGAACCGAGGAGGCGCTGTCAGCGCTCGAGCTGTTGGTGGTGATCGACCCGCGTCTGACCGCTACCGCGCGCCACGCCGACTATGTGTTCGCGCCGAAGATCCAATACGAGCGCCCCGACCACACGATGGCGATGGAGGCGATCATCGATCGGCCCTTCGCGCACGTGACGCCGGCGTTGGTGCAGCCACCCCGCGACAGCGATCTCGTCGACGACTGGTTGCCGCTTTGGTCGATGGCCCGATCGTGTGGCATTCGGCTCGAAATCGGCGGCCGAGAACTCCCCACCGATGAACCGCCCACCGCAGAGGACCTGTTCGAGATCCAAACCGACGGTGCGCCCGTCGCCATCGCCGATGTCGCCGCAGAACCCGGAGGACGTTTGTTCGAATCCGATCCGCTCGTCGTACGACAGCCTGTCTCCTCCGGGCGGTTCGCTCTGCTCGCCACCGACGTCGCCGCCGAGTTGGCCGCTCTCGAAGGCGACCTCGCCGGATCACCGCCGTCGGCAGAACCCGACGAGTTCCTCCTCACGGTCAGACGCCACCGCGAGACGAACAACTCGACGGGCGCCGATTTCGACGCTACTCGCGAACGCATGCCGGGCAATCCCGCCTACCTGCACCCCGAAGACATGCACCAGCTCGGACTCGATGTCGGCGCCGTCGTTGCGATCGTTCGCGGAGATCGGCGCATCGCCGCTCGGGTCGCAGCCGATGCTACCGTCCGCCCCGGAGTGGTATCGGTGGGCCATTGTCGGCCCGGGCTCTCATCGCGGCCATGGGAAGCCAGCAACGCTCTCGTCGACGCCGATCTCGATGTGCAAACGATCAACCGCATGCCGATCATGAGCGGCATTCCGATCCGGGTCGAACCGTGGGACGAATCTCATGGGAGTACCGGATGAGCCAACAAGACATACGGCTGGACGGCATCGAGGCAGCGCTGGTCGACACGGTCGGGGCCCAACACGTCGACGTGGGCGAAGCGGTCAACGACGACGACACGCACGACGAGTGCCTGACCGTCAGCGGCGCGAGGCCCCACGCCGTCGTCCGGCCTGGGTCGACCGCCGAGGTTGCCGAGATCGTGAAGCTGGCGGCATCGGCAGGCGTGCCTCTGACGGCGCGCGGCTCGGGTACAGGTCTCTCCGGAGCGTGCACGCCGGTCGAAGGTGGCATCGTCGTTTCGTTCTCGCGAATGGCACAGATCGTCGAGATCGACCTCGACAACCATGTCGCCGTCGTACAGCCGGGTGTGACGTTGCAACAACTCGACGAAGCGCTCGCACCCCACGGCTTGGTCTACCCGGTCTTTCCCGGCGAGAACTCGGCGTCGCTCGGCGGCAACGTAGCAACCAACGCCGGCGGAATGCGAGCAGTCAAATATGGCGTCACCCGCCACCAGGTACTCGCCCTGGAAGCCGTGCTCGGAACCGGCGAGGTGATCACGACCGGAGGCAGGTTCGTGAAATCGACCTCCGGCTACGACCTGACTCAGCTCATCATCGGATCGGAGGGAACGCTGGCGCTCGCCACAGAGGCGACCCTGCGTCTCTACCCGCGTCCACCCCACGCTGCGACGCTGCTCGCTCCGTTCACGACACTCGACGCGATAACCGATGCTGTTCCCCGCATCGTCGCAAGCGGGGTCGGGCCGCTGATCCTCGAATACATCGATCGCTACGCAATGGGAGGCATCGCAAAAGCCGGCGATCTCGACCTCGGAGTACCGCAGACGGTCCGTGATGACGCGCACGCCTATCTCGTCATCGTGCTCGAGGAGAGACGCCGCGACCGCCTCGAAGAGGACGTCGAGGAGCTAGCGACCCTGGTGAGTGAACTCGGCGCGATCGACGTCTACGTCTTGCCGGCCGCAGCAGGCACTCAGCTAATCGAAGGTCGCGAGAGGGTGTTTTGGACCGCGAAGGAGGTCGGCGCGAACGACATCGTCGACATGGTCGTGCCACGCGCAGCCATCCCGGCTTACATGGCCAATGTCTCCGAGCTCGCCGACGCGACCGGCAGCCGCATCGTCGGGTGCGGGCACGCGGGTGACGGCAACGTCCACCTCTCGGTGTACCAGGCCGACGACGCGATCCGAAACGAGGTCCTCACCACTCTCTTCACGGCGGGGATGTCCATGGGCGGTGCGATTTCGGGCGAACACGGCATCGGCGAAGCAAAGAAGAAGTGGTACGAGGAGCTCGAGGACCCGACCAAGCTCGCACTGCAGCGAAGCATCAAAGCCGTGTTCGACCCGGCCGGAATCCTCAACCCCGGCAAGATCTTCTCGGCTCGATCAATTGTCGGCTGACACAAGCGCTGCTCGCTGTCATTCGGGATCTTCGACGTCATAGAGCGCCGAGTACGCGGGCTCGAGAAGGTCGGCGACGTCGTGGCCGAGGACTTCGAGCTCCAACGGCTCGAGCAGGAGCAACGCCTTTGCAGAGTCGGTTGCGAAGCGCGCCGGCGAAACGTCGGGGTCGGCGTAGCGGAGCTCGTCGGGAATCGGCCCCGGTGCGAACGGCCACCAGGGAGCGACCTTGGGCACCGCCTCCTCGTGGGATACGCCGCGGAGCAGCTCGAGAACCTCCTCACGGGTTCGGCCGCGCCACTGAAGAAGCAGCCACGGATCGTCGTCGAGCCGGTCGGCGAGCACGTACAGAACGGCGGCGAGATGCTTGCACGGCGACTCCGGGTCAGGGCAGTTGCAGGAAGCTCTCATGTCGAGCCAACGCCGGGGGAACAGGTCGACACCGGCATCCTCGAAGACATCTATCAGCGCCGCTGGCACCTCGCCGACGAGCAACGACGAAACGACCGCCGGCGAGGCAGCGAGACGGGCGTCGAGCGCATCCCATTGCGCGGCACTCGTATCAGGGAGACGTATCGACACGAGGTACGGCGATCTTCGCGAGCCCTGCACCTGAGCAGCGACCAGCCCCGCCTCTACCTCCAGCGTCATTACCTGTCCGGCGCGGGCGTAGCGCCGTCCACGCTGCATCCGGGCGCCCATCCCGTATGACTCCAGGACCTCTACGAAACGTTGCGACCACCACTCGGCCGCCATCGCCCCACGCTTCTTCGACGTCGCGATGCCGTCCTCTACGGGCAGCGGGGTGGAGGGCGCGAACCGCTGCCAACGATCTTCGTAGTAGCGGCGCCTAGCCACCGGTTGCCTCCGCGCTGAGCTTTACGACCGACCGGAGTTCATCGGTGGTGAGTTCGGTGAGCCAGTCCTCGCCCGTGCCGATGACCCGATCCGCCAAGGCCTTCTTGTCGGCTATGACCGAGTCGATGCGCTCCTCGATCGTCCCGGCGGACACGAGCTTGTGAACCTGCACCATCCGCGTCTGACCAATCCGGTACGCCCTATCGGTCGCCTGGTCTTCAACAGCGGGGTTCCACCAGCGGTCGTAGTGGATGACATGTGACGCCGCGGTGAGGTTGAGACCGGTGCCGCCCGCCTTCAACGAGAGCAGCATTAACCCGGGGCCGTCGAGGGCCGAGAACTCGTCGACCAGCTCATCGCGCGACGACCGCTTCAGCCCTCCGTGAAGCCACCAACACGGGACGCCGAAACGGGCTTCGAGATACGGGCCGAGACGGTCACCCCACGCTGTGTACTGCGTGAAGATCAGTGCCTTGTCACCGGCTGCACCGAGTTCGTCTATGAGCTGTTCGCATCGTTCGAGCTTGCCGGACCGGCGCGGCATAGCGGACCCGTCGCCGAGGAAGTGCGATGGATGGTTGCACACCTGTTTGAGTTTGGAGATTCCCGCCAGGACCAGTCCGCGCCGCTCGATTCCGTCGAGTTTGTCGGCTCGCGAGATCAAATCATCCGCGACCGCCTGATAGAGCGACACCTGTTCCCGGGTCAGCGGACACGATGCGACCGATTCGATCTTGTCGGGAAGGTCCGTGATTATCGACCGATCGGACTTGAGGCGGCGCAAGACGAACGGCGCAGTGACGCGCCCGAGAAGGTCGGCGGCCACGTCGCCCCCCTCTTCACCTGATCGTATCGGGGTGGTGAACCGGTCTCTGAACGAGGTCGCGGAACCGAGCAGGCCAGGGTTGAGAAACGACATGATCGACCACAGCTCGCCGAGATGGTTCTCGACCGGCGTGCCGGTGAGTGCCACTCGGCGGCCGGCTCGGAGCGAGCGAGCGGTACGTGCCGCCTTCGTCGAGGGGTTCTTGATCTGTTGGGCCTCGTCGAGCACGACCGCATCCCATTCGACTGCTGCGAGCAACTCACGATCGCGGTGCAACAGCGAGTAGGTGCTCAAAACAACGTCGGTCGCTGCAGCCTCGCGACAGAAGGCATCAACGTCGTCGCGCTCACGCTCCGCTCCGTGATGGACCAGCGTTGTCAGTTCGGGGGCGAACCGCGCGATCTCGCGGTCCCAGTTGCCGAGAACCGACACCGGACAGATCACCAGGCTGGGTGCTGAACCCGAGCCGGCGAGCAACGAACCGATCATCTGCGCTGTCTTGCCCAGCCCCATGTCGTCGGCGAGACAGGCTCCGAGGCCGAGACTGCCGAGAAACGTCAACCACCCGACGCCTCGCTGTTGATACGGGCGGAGCGTGCCCGCGAATCCGGGCGGACGCTCGATCGCGTCGACCCGATGCGCCGATGCATCTCGAAGCAGATCACCGAGCCATCCCGAGTCATCGACGCCGGTTACGTCGATGTCGTCATCGCCGAGAGCGTCGATGCCGAGCCCGGCCCGCAAAAGCTCCCCGGCGGTTGCCTCTGCCCGCTCGGCGAGTCGCGCAACGATGGCCTCGATCCGTGCGGGGTCGAGCTGCACCCACTGGCCACGGAACTGCACGAGCGACCGCTTCGCCGCCGCAGCGGCAGCAAGCGTTTCAACGTCGGCCTCGCTCAACACCTCGTCGCCGAGCGCCACTTCCCACGAGAACTCCACGAGCTCTTCGAGCCCGAATGCGCCGGAGCCCGCTCCACTCGACGACGAGGACGACTTGGCCCGCATGCCCAGTTGGTCGGCTGAGGACCACCAGGCCGGCGTCAAGATCTGAACCCCGACTTCGTCGAGGGGCTCAGATCGTTGGCGGACGAATTCGAGCAGATCGTCGGCTGCCATCTCGACTGCGTCGATGCGTTCCTCTCCGAACACGGCTGCGAGCTCCGGCGCGACACGCACGGCCGAAGCGAGACCGGCGAGACCGTCTTCGAGCGCCCTCGGCGCGAAGATGGCTTCGGCACCGTCCATCAGCGATCCGAGCGGCGCCATCAATGCGGTGTCGGCCGTGTCGCGCACGAGTACTTCGACGCGCCAAGACCCTTCGGGCACGATCACACCGTCTCCGGGTACCAGCTCGGTCGGCTCGGCGATGCGCAGACACACCTCGACGCTTCGCGGCAAGGCGGCACCGGTCGAGACCCACCGCTCGACGTCTGCGGCGAGTCCCCGTACGCGATCGGGTGCAAGTGATGGCGAAAGCCAGGGATCGGATTCGCACAGCGACCGCACCCATGCCTCGGGCACCGATCGGCGGCCAGGCCGCGGCGGCAGAATCGAGACCTCGTTGTCAACGAGCCGCCGCCGCACAATGTCGTCGGTAGCCGCGGCGAGCGCGTCGGCGAGATTGCTTTGCACCTCGACCGTGGTGTCGTCAAGCAGTCCGATCAACGCTGCTCGATGGTGCGCGGCCGGCAGCGGCCACCACCATGAACGACCCCGACCCTCGTCGTCGACGGTGAGCCCCGGGACGACCCGACCTGCGCCGACAAGCTGTTCCGCCAGCTCGACAACCGCAGGATTGGACTCGATCGCCTCGGACATTGCGCGCAGGCTAGTGCCCATTCTGGGGCGGGAAACCCACCTCTCGAGTGGGTTTTCCGCCAAATTTTGGAAGGCGCGGCCGCCTGCGAGACTGACGGCGTGAGACTGGGAATCCACCTCCCCCAATACGGCCCTGCGGCGTCGGCTGTGACAATCCGAGAGGCCGCAATTCGGCGAGCGATAGCGCGAGGCGATGGCTGCCACGCCATCAACACGAGTCCGGACGATCTGGCGCCGACGATCGAACGCCTCCGGGCGCAACGCCCCGAAGACGCCATCGAGGTGTCCTACCGCACCGGTTGGGACCCTCAGGGCATGGACCCATCACAGATCGTCGACGAGGTAGCCGCGTACTCAGAAGTCGGGGTGTCCCACGTCGTAGCGGCACCATGGCGCACCGACCTCGAATCATGGATCGAGTCGATGGAGCAGCTGGTTGACCTCGTCCAACCCGAATCCTGACAGCACCCATTCTGGGGTGGGCGGCGATCGTCAGCCTGGCACGGGCGTCGATTCGGCCTCGGCGACCATCGACTCGACACCTTCAGGAGTCAAGAAGCCGGCTTCGAGAGCCGCCTCTGCCGACGCGCGAACCTGTTCGACATAGTCGTCATGGCTGGAGTAGAGCTCGGCGAGCGACTCGGGCGGCAGCGGCGTCGTCGACCCGAAGAGCGAGCAGATGACGCTCGCGTCTCCTCGCGGCACGCCGGAGAACACCGCGATCGGCACGTCGACATCAGGCGTGCGTATCCCGCCGAGTGCTATGCCGAGTTCATCGCGCAGAATCGTGCCGTCGTCGGCGATCTCCAGCCGCGGGCTCATCGCCGGGGGCGTGCCCTCGACGACCCAGTCGACCATGTCGGCCCATGCTGCCTGGAGCACAAGAGGTTGTGGCCCCTGGTTCAGCAACCCACCGCACAACTCGTTGAAGTCCGGAAGCGGGAAGCCCGGCTCGACCACCTGGATCGACGCGTTGCCGTAGTCGAGCTGCGACTGGTCGGCATGCGCAGTGCCGGCGACCTCCCATGTGACGATCCGGTCCGTGTCAAGCTGTCGAGCCGGGAATCCCCGGACAACGTCAGTCTCGGCCTGGAAGAACAGGATCGGGTCGGCGAGGTCGGTGCGGTATCTCACGATTTCGGGCTGCTCGACGTCGGCGGCGATCGGAGCGGCGCCGACACTGCGACTGTGCACGAAGAAGCCGTCGTAGATGTCAGCCAGCGGATGGATTCCGTTTATGTAGGCCGCGAGACGGCCCGCTGACTGCGACTCCCCGATGGCGATCACGTGATCGGCGGGACCGCCACCGAGCGGGTCGACGTCGGCCGGTCGCCGAATTGCCTGCGCGGCTTGTGAATAGATGTCGTACGAGAACTCGTCGCCGGGATGATCGATGGGCGCGTACCGGGTCGGATCGGCTGTCTTCAGTGGTCTGGCCTGCACGCCGGGGATTTCGATTCCGAGCCCGGGGCCATCAACTCCACCGAACTGAGCCGAGACCCCCACCCACGTCGTGCCTCGGGCCAGCAACTCGGGGTACAGGAACCCGAAGTCGGGGTCGGCGTCCTGTCCGCCGGAGACGTTCAGCCACTCGACGCCGATCACACCGTTGGCGTCAGCGGTGTCGGAGGGCCGACGGACGAGGATCCGCGTCGTGTATTCCGCTGTCTCAGCCGGCTCGAAGTCCCACATCCCGTCTTCGTCGAGCTCGCCGAGCGGAGCGAACGCTGTCGCCTCGCCGCTGATGAAGAACTCCTCCTCGACGTAGCCATACTCTTCGAGGATCTCGCGTGGTGCAGGGTTCGCCGGTAGGCCGCCCCGCTCGCCGCCGGTGACGGGCTCGATGGTGGGCGCTGCCACGGCGTCACCGCGGGGCGCTTGCGTCGTGGTCGTCTGCGCCGTCGTCGATGTCACCGAAGTCGACGCCTCGGCGATCGTGTTCGTCGATGTCGCCTGTGTGGATTCGGACCCAGACGGGTCTGCGTCGTCGTCGCTACACCCTGCCACTGCGAGCGCGACCGACAAAGCGCCGATCACCATCACCTTTGGTCTCATGTGATCCCCCTACGTCGCCCTGAGAACTGGCGGCATCGTAGGCCGAGCCGAGGTCAATACCCAGGCAGTGCGCTATCTTGTGCGTAGCGGACGGCTGGGGGGCAGCGATGACCGACGAGCAGGCCACGGGGATGGATGACTTGGTCGGACTGCGCAAGCCAGGTGCACATCTGGCTGGCGA
Organism: Acidimicrobiales bacterium; assembly: GCA_965216815.1. Taxonomy (GTDB): domain Bacteria; phylum Actinomycetota; class Acidimicrobiia; order Acidimicrobiales; family SHLQ01; genus JADFOM01. Next base: position 4,162,749 of record OZ244202.1, read on the forward strand.
CGTGACAGTCAGCGACGAGTTCGCGCAGCAGCTCGGCGTCGACCTCGTGAACTATCCGAAGTTCAAGAAGGTCTCGGACACCGCGACCTACCCGCGAGACAAACTCGACATCCGTTGGGAGACCGACGCCGATTCTGGTCGCGAGCTGGAGGACTACAGCGGCCCTTATCTCCCCGATCTGCGGTTCACCGACTTCTCCAAGTCCGCTCTCGCCGCGAAGATCATCCCGTGGAGCGAGGCCTACACCCGGCTATGCGTCGACGGGTGGGCCGACGAGGTGACCCGCCGCTACGACGCCGGCACCACGGCCGAGATCGAATGGGCGGCCTGGTCCGAACTCATCGCCCCCGAGATCGACAGGTGGCGGTCCGAGTTCTTGCCCGAGTGGCACACCTACGAGGACCCCAACCCCGCCGTCCCAGTCGACGAGCGAAACGGCACCCGCGTCGACTACTCGGGTTTGTTCACGGCACCGCCTGACGCTGCCGACCGGCTATCCAAACCCGAGCTGGTCCGCTGGCTGCTCGGCAGCCACGAGTACCTGTTGCAGTGCATCGAGGCGTGGGCCACCCAGATCATCCTGCGCGACGGCCTCGACGAGATGTTCGACATCCAGTACACGCTCTGGGGCGACACCGTCCTACCAGGCGTCAAGAAGCTGAAGGAAGAACACCTCGGCATCACGGGCAACCGAGTCGAAGACTGGATGAAGGACCTCCAGATGGACGCTACGGCGATGCCCGGGAAGGCCTTCGACTGCTCCTTTGAGATGCCCGAGCCAGACGTTGGTGTCTTGACCTTCAACCGCTGCGTGGCGGTCGATCAGTGGGAGGGCATGGGTCGTCCAGACATCCTCGAAAAGAACTGCCACTCGACGTGTCCGAAGTCGATGATTGTCACGACGAAGCTCTACAACCCGAACATGGCGGTGGACATTCTGGCGATCCCACCCAGGGCTGACGACGGCGACGTGTGCTGCAAGTGGCGCTTCAGCATGAGCGAGGCCGACTCCACACCTTGACGAGCCTGACGGCGCCCGAGAGCGCCTCGCAACACGGCGACAACGGGCCCATCCGTGCCGATTAGGGTGACGCCATGGCCGACGGCTCCTCCACTCCCCCACCCGAAGACATCGTCCTCTACGACAAGGATCCGGCGACGAAGATCGCCACGATCACCCTCGACCGGGCAGCCGACCTCAACGCGATGACGATCGAGGCCACGCACCGATACGCCGAATTGATCCGCAATGCCAGCTACGACGACGACGTGAAGGTGCTCGTCATTCGTGCCAATGGACCCAACCTCGGCACGGGCGCCGACCTCCCCGAGATGATGGCCGTCATGGCCCGCAAGGGACCCTTCGACATGAACCACGCCGTACGCATTCCCGAAGACGCCGAGGTCAACTATCCCCCAGGAGGCACGTACCGCTACGGCGCATCGAACGTCCACTCGTACCTCGAAGCGGGCGCCGGCATCCGTAGCCTTCAGGAGTTCAAGAAGATCAGCATTCTCGAAGTGCGGGGCTACTGCTACGGCTGGCACTTCTACCAAGCGGCCGATGCCGACTTGGTCATATCGTCCGACGACGCGCTGTTCGGCCACGCCGCTTTTCGCTACGTCGGCTGGGGCGCGCGGCAGTGGCAGTGGGCCGAGATGATGGGCGTGCGCAAATTCATGGAGATGGTGTTCACCGGTCGACCTTTCACCGCGAAGGAGATGGCCGACTGCAACTTCATCAATGCCGTCGTCCCGTTCGACCAACTCGAAGACATCACCGAGAAGTACGCGCTGGCGTGCGCCAACGCCTCCTCATCGGACACCATCTTCGCCCAGAAGATGTTCTTCGAGGCCTACAAACAGCACAAGGGCGAATATCTGGGCAGCATCCTCACCGGATGGCTCGAGACCATGGGTCGCCAGATGAAACCCGACCCCGAGACGATGACGCTCGACAAAGAGACGCTCGACAAGGGTCTCAGCAACACGGTGCGCGACAACGACGACAAGTTTCCGCCCGAGTGGCGTCTCAGCCGAAAGGGGCGGGGCGAGGAGTAGCCGGCCTGGTGCGACCCATCAGCCCTCGAGAACCCCGTCGTCTTTGAGCGACTCGAGTTCGTCGCGTCCGATCCCGATCCCGCTCAACAACTGCGTTGTGTGCTCGCCGAGCAGAGGTGAGTGACGCTTGTGGACACGGTCGGGGCCATCGCCAAACTTGATCGGCATCGTCGAGTAGCGGGAGGGGCCAGTGACCGGGTGGTTGAGTTCTTCGAAGTATCCCCTCGCGCGGAGCGGTTCCAGATCGATCTGGCGGTGCGGTTGCAGCACCTCGGCGACTGGAACACCTGCACCCCAGAGCAAAGCGACCACTTCGTCTGCGCTGCGTGGCGAAGTCCACGCCGACAACTCGGCGTCGACGCGGTCGTGATGGGCACGTCGCCCGGCGCTCGTCGCCAACTCGGGGGCGGCCGCCCACTGGGGATTGCCGAGAGCCCCAACCAGCGCCGCCCACTGCTCGTCGTCTTCGATCGCGATCGCGACCCAACAGTCCTCCTGGCCGAAGTCGTCGACCCCGGTCACCGGGTACACACCCTGAGGCGCGGCCAGCGGCCCACGATTGCCGTCGCGAGTGAGCAGCGCGCCGTAAGCGGAATACTCGATGACCTGTTCGGTGGCCACGTTGAGTGCCGCATCGATCATGGCCACCTCGACCAGCCCACCGTCGCCCGCTCGTTCGCGATGCGCGAGCGCCAGCTGGAGACCGATCATCGCATGGAGCCCCGCATTCGGGTCGCCGACCCCGTAGGGCTCTATCGGTGGGCCGTCGGGGTAGCCGGTGAGCCAGGTCATTCCCGCGGCCGACTCGATCACGAACGCGAAAGCGGCCTTGTCGCGCCAGGGGCCTTCGAGCCCGAATCCCGGCATCCGCACGACGATCAGCTCTGGATTGTCGGCGAGCAAGGTGTCGTGTCCGAGCCCGAGATTGTCGAGCACACGAGGCGTGTAGTTCTCGACGACGGCGTCGCACGTGGAGATGAACCGACGAACCACATCGACTCCGCGCTCATCGCTCAGATCGACCGCGAGGCTCAACTTGTTCGTGTTGAGCGCCTGATAGATGGGACCGCGCTCGAGGTAGCGGTCCTCGGTTTGGGGAACACCGCCGACGAGCCTCGCTCCGTCGGGCCTGCGCGCCGATTCGAGGTGCACGACTTCCGCACCGAGCATCGAGAGCAGATGGCCCGTCAGCGGCCCGGCCCAGAACGAGGTCATGTCGAGCACGCGAAGACCCTCATAGGGCAGCGCCGCGTTCTTGAACCCGGCGGGTCGTGCTGGACCGGTTACATCAGCGAGGGAGTGGCCGCCGAGCGACGGCGCCGGCTCGGGCTCGCGGAGCTCGAACGATCGGAAGCGGAATGCCGGCCGGGGATTGACCGTGCCGTCGCGTCTATTGGTCGTGAAGTTGTCACGCGCCTCGAAATGGTCGACTCGGGGGATGGTGGCACCGTTGCCTATCGGCGCATTGGGAAGCCGGAAATCGGTGGCCAGTTCGAGTATCTCGTCGACCGTGCGCTCGGCGACCCAAGCATTGATTTCAGGAGCGAGGGAGGTGCGGTCCAGGAAATAGGCCGGTTCGTCCGCCCAGTCGTCACGACCGACCATGGCACAGAAGTCGAGCCACTGTTGCCCGGTGCCGGTGCCGAGCCCGACCGTGCCATCCTTCGCTTCGGCTACCCCGGGCGTGGGGACGAACCGGTCCTCGCGTATCGGCTTGTCGAGTACGTCTTGGAACGTCACCGGGTAGTACGTCAGGCAGGCGGCCAGACACTCCATCGTCGACACGTCGACGAGATCGCCACCGCCCCGACGTACCGCTGCCAACGCGCCGACGATCGCGAATGTGCCCGCCAGGAACTCACCGATCTGCCCACTGACGTAGGCTGGGGGTCGGTCAGGCCGCCCGCGGGCGAGCCGCACTATTCCGCCCGACCACGCCTGGAGGGTGAACTCGGTGACCGGTTTGTCATCCCAAGGGCTGTGCAGGCCCGAGGGTGTGATGGCGACGACCACGAGGTGCGGGTGTGAGGCCCGCAGCTCGTCGGGATGCATGTCGTCGAGGGCCGCGAGATGACCTCTGGACGACCACAGGACCACATCGACCGACGCGAGCAGGTCGTGCAGCGCCGCGAGATCGCCGGGGCTGTCGGGATCGACGATGACGCTTCGCTTCGACGTCGCCAGGTGGTTGAACAGGGGCGCATCGAGTTCGGGATCGATCTCGGCGCCTGACGCTGACCAACGTCGTAGCGGATCACCGTCAGGCGGCTCGATCTTGATGACCTCTGCGCCGCCATCGGCGAGCACGCGGGTGCAATACGCTCCGGCGATCCATGTCGATAGATCTGCGACTCGGAGTCCGTCGAGCGGGCGCGGCGGCTGCTGTGGTGCCATCGTCATGTACTCGACCGCTGGCGCTCGACGCGGCTGATCGCCCAGTCGATCAGACCGCCGATGTCGAGCGCCTGCCAACGGACCAATGACCAGACGAGGATGTGTAGCTGCGTGCGCGCGAACTCATCGTCGGCGATGCGCGGATCGAAACGGTCCTCGACCGTGCCGAGATCGGCCAGGTGGCGCTCGATCAGCGACACTCGGTCGAGCGGCAATCGGAGTCCGTCGGCGATCAGATTCAACGAGAACTGAAGCGTCAGCTCCTCGAGATCGAGAGGTCCTCCACCGGCATCTTCGAACACGTCGGCGAACAATCGGAGTAGATGCTCGCTGTTGTCGAGCAAGAAGTCGGGCTCGGCGAACATCAGACAGCTCGTGAGCGCGTTGGCCATGTTGATCTGGCCGACGTTTCCCCAATCCATCAGCCCGCACTCGATCTGGCCCATTCCGTCGCGCCAGAACCATGCATTGTCGATGTTCGCGTTCCAGTGGCAGAACGCGAACATCCGGCCATACCCGTCTTGGCGTGCCGCTCGGATGGTCTCAGCGTGTTCGACGGCGCGACGCCCCTCGGATGCCAGGTTGTCGATGAAGGCATCGGATTTGATCGAGGCCGGAAGGAGCTGCGGAATCGGTTCGCGAAACCTTCGTAGCGGGCGATCCTGTCGTCGAGTTCCTGCGTGGAATACGGCGCTTGCCGACTGGAACGCCCATCGGAGGAGCGAGCAGGGAACTGGGCATCGACCTCCGGCGGAAGTCGACCCGCCCGATGGGTGCCCGCAAGGCGGGCAACGGTCGACACGAGCGCGGCATAGTGATCGCGAACATCGTCGAGCTCGTAGTCACGCGCCTTTGCATGGTGTGGCTCGATACCATTCGTCCCGAAGGAGATCTTCTCGGAAACGAGTACGCCCGAACCAGATTGGGTGTTGTATTCGCCGAACAAACAACGCGGCACCGCTACCGGGAGATCGCGAACCGACGACAGCAGACCGAAGCGCGCTTCCGACTGCATCTGCCACCTGCCATGGTCACGCATCGAGTTGTCGAGATCTCGGGAGAACTTGACAAAAAGACGCTCGGGGAGGCCCGGCTCGGGCCGTGCATACGAGACCGACAGAACGGCCTTGCGTCCGGTGCTACCTCCGCTCACAGGCTCGAGCTCGGTGATAGCTACAACGCTGTTGTCGTCGTCGATTGCACCCGCTTCACGAAACGCCTTCGTCAGGAAGCAAGGACCGCCGCTCCGAAGTGCCTCGATGTGCACCGGGAAGTCCAGACCGAGTAGATCCCCACGTTCCCAATCGCTGTCGCTCATGGCAGATGACGGTCCCACGCGTGCGACACGACTGCGAAGAACGGCGCCGCAAAGTGAGGGACCACCGACTCGTCGCTCCAGCGGCGTTCGAGCAAAGGGGCGAGCCGAGACGCAACCTGCGCCGGATCGTCGTCGCAGAAACCCAAGGTCACCTGCTCGAGGATCTCGGGAGCGGACTCGGACGGAGTGCCCTCGAAGCTCACGACGATGCCATCGGCCGGTCGCCGCTCACGCGTCGTCGGCTTTGTAACTCGCCTCGGGCCGGTTCGGGTCGTGGGGTTTGCCCGCATCTCGGTCACCACTGCGCCGCAGAAACGTCATCTTGCGAGTCTCCAGCCGCCAGCCGTCGTCGGTCTTGCGGTACGTGTCGGTGTACCAACCCATCCGCATGTGGTGGTTGGTCTGGTCGATGAAGAGCAGGGGTTGCTCGCCGGTTCCGGTGCCGGCCCCGACGTCGAGGTCGACGTGGGGTGTGCCCGTCATGAAAAGGCCGTCCGGGGCGGCCGCGATGAGGCTCGGGAAGTCGGGCAGTGCGTATACATCGCCGAATGCGCTGTAGGTGCCGTCCTCGGTGAACGTCTCGACCACAGCGTCGACATCGCCCTTGGTCGATGCGACCGCGTACTTGGCGAGGACCTGTTCGAGCTCGATCAGGTCCTCGATCGGTTGGTCACCCATTGTTCTTGACTCCTCGTCTCATGACGACTGTGAAATGTAGGTGTCGAGCGTCTGGTGAAAGTGTCGGATCCGGCTGTCCTGATAGCGCGACAAGGTGTGGCTCGGCCTCACCGACGCACGTAGCCCTCGTTGCACTCGCCCGAAAGTGGCCCCATCCTGGTTAAAGACCCTCCCGAAAACACCGAGCTCAGCAGCGTCGGCCCAGGTCTCGTCGGGCCCGATCACCCTCGTGGGCGCAGCCTCCGGTCGATCCTCTCCCTCCGGCACGGGGTCGAGCTTCATGATGTCGATCACACACGATTCCGGATCGTTGCCATCGGGCAAGAACCGATACGCGAAGGAGGTGAGATAGCCGCCCCAAGGCATGAAATTCGGAAACACGAAGTACTCGATCCCGTCGAGTGCTTCCGCGTCGCTGAGCTCGGAGAAGTCGCGACCCGTCTGCCTGCTGAGTGACGCTCGAACCCGGTCGGCGATCACACGGCGAGCGCTCGATCCCGGATCGATTGTGACCTCGGCGTCGCCGTCGCCGATCATCGCCCTCACGATCTCGACGTCGTCGGGTGACGGGTCGAGGTGGTCGCTGCTCACGCCGACAGCGGTGACCATGCGGCTGATGTGTTGTCCGAAGATGTCGTACTGGGTCAGCGAATCGGCGGCTGTCGTCAGCAGCTGCGGGTGCACGGCCATCGTGTGGTACGCCTCGATGAAGGCTTCGAGAGCCACCTTCCAATTGCATGGCATCGTGCGCACGATGTGAGCGCTCATCCAACGCTCTTCGAGTGGCCAGTCGACGAAATGGGCAGGTAGGTCCTCGAGGTACTCCCCAAGGGGTGCAGCGTCGGTGTCGAAGTTGACGAACACGAAGCCGCCCCAGGTGTCGACCAGCGCCTCGGGCAGGCAGAACTCTGACGGCACGATGTCGGGGAAGTCCCAATCGCAAGGGATCTCTCGCAGAGTTCCGTCGATGTTCCAGCTGATTCCGTGATACGGGCAGCGGAGTTGTTCGACCCGGCCCGACCTGGTCCGCAGTTGGGTGCCCCGATGCAGACACGAGTTGTGGAAGGCCCTGATCTCATCAGGGGCCGTGCGTATGACGATGAGCGACGTGTCGGCGACCTCGTATACCAGCGAGTCGCCGACCGTCGCGATCTGTTCTTCGCGACATGCCATCTGCCAGGTGCGGCTCCAGACCAAGTCGGCCTCGAGTCGGTGGAAGTCGGGGTCGTAGTAGCGACTCGGTGCGATCTCGGTGGGTTCCAGACAGCCGGCTGACCGGGCCCGCAGGCTGACGGGCACGTCGCGGACCTCTTCGTCGAGCAGCTTCTGGTAGAAGTGTTCGCCGCGAGCTGCGTCGGTCGTGGTCATGGATCGGACCTCCGTTTGGTGCGGTATTGACTCATGAGCCGGGAAGCAGGACTCGCTGCATCGCCCGGCTGACGACCTCGACGATCAGTCCGTTGGCGCTCTGATGATATGCACACATCGGCGGCGCGTCGTCGGCCATGGCGATGCATGCGAGCCGCGGAGACCCGAGCCGGGTCAGTTCGTCGGAGCTCGCCGCAACGTCGTCGACCCAGTAGCCGAGATGGTGGGTGTCGCCGGGCCCGGTGACGCTCCAAAGCGTGCCCTCGACCGAATGGCACAGCTCGACGTGATGGGGACCTTCCTTGCTCAAGGCGTAGGCCGACGCCACGGTCCGTGCCCCGTCGTCGGTGGTCATGCGGACCTCTGCACCGCCCTCATACCATGTGACGCCGAGCCGTTCGGCGTACTCGATCTTTGCGGCCTCGAGGTCGTCGACGACGATGCCGGTGTGCCAGAGGTCGTCGTGGCGGAGCGTGGGAGGTGACATCAGCGATCGCTCCCGAGTCGCTCTGTGACCACGTCCACGAGCTGGTCCTTGTCGACCTTCGTACCGCTACCGATCATCGGGATCTCTCCTTCTGCGAAGAACACCACACGCCTTGGAACTTTGTAGCCGGCGAGCCTTGCGCGCAAGAAGTCAGTGATCTCGCGCTCGTCGGCGCTCGCTCCATCCTTGAGCTCGACGCACAGCACGACGATTTCGTCACGGCGTTCGTCAGGGATTCCGATGGCGTGGGCGAGCTTGACGGGTTCGAACGCCTGGAGCTGAACCTCGATCTCGGCCGGCGAGACGTTCGCACCGCCGGTCTTGATCATGTCGGTGTGGCGGCCGGAGAAATAGACGAGGCCTTCGTCGTCGTACGATCCGAAATCACCGGTGTGGTAGAAGCCGTCCGGGTCGATGCACTCGGCCCTCGTCCGTTTGACATAGTGCTCCATGAGCGTTGGGCCCCGCAGGGCGAGCTCGCCTTCCTCGGAGGCGCCGAGAACCCGGCCCGACTCGGGGTCGACGACCCGCAACTCGTTGCCCGGCATGAGCCTCCCATAGCTGCCTTTGCCGAACACCTCCCGTGGAGTGGTCCATGGGAGACCCGTGGCGAAAGAACACATCTCCGAGGAGCCGTATCCGATCGGCATGTTCCACGCGGTGTCGCCAACGACAGTCGGGTGTCGCGTGAACACCGACTTGCCGAACACCTTGGTGCACGACGACAGGTCGGTCGTCGCCCAGTCGGGGTGTTCTTCTAGCGCACGTGCCTGGTGCGGCAACGCGTGCGGTTCTGTGACTCGCTCGCGCTCCATCAACTTGAGCGACTCGCCGGCATCGAACCCCTCTTGGGTCACCCAGCAACCGCCCGCGGCGACGGTCGCTCCCATCGCCATGTTGAGCCCGGCCGACCAGAACAGCGGCAACGCGCACCACACCCGCGTGTCGGCGTCACGTCCGAACAACTCGGCCTGCAACCAGCACTGCAGTGTTACCGCGCGCTGATTGTGCAGCACCCCCTTTGGCCTGTCGGTGGTGCCGCTGCTGTAGATGACGACCCCGAGATCGGAGGGATGGACCTGCGCGCTGACCGAATCGAGCAGAGAGTCGTCGACATCGTCGCCGTTGGAGAGGAAGCTCTCCCAGCTCCTGAGACCAGCGGCCTCTTCGACCGGACCCAGAGCTATCACCTCGCGCAGGTAGGCGAATGCGGGGTCGTGCACGACGTCGCCGCTCGAAGCGCTCGGGCACAGGTCGACGATGTCGTCGGCGAATCGGCGCTTGCCCATCGTGGTTTGGGTCAACAACACGCTCACGTCGGAGTGGCCGAGGAGGAACTCGAGTTCGGGCTTGGGGGAGAAGGTCGACAGCGGGGTTGCGATCGCTCCGACGTGGGCGGCGCCAAAAAGCGATGCGACTGCTTCGGGGCGATTGCTCATCAATATCCCGACGCGCGCACCCTTGCCGATGCCGGTGGCGAGGAGGGCGCGCGCGACGCGGCGCGCTTCTTCGCGCAGACCGGCGTAGCTCCAGCGGACCGTTTCGCCGTCCACGAATGGATCGTCGAAGACCAGAGCCTCACGGTCGGGGAACCGTGCAGCCACGCGCTCGAGCATCGCAGCCAGGGTCAGGGTCCCGAACTCGGTCGTGTCGCGCGGCGGAGCCACGAGCGTCTCCGGTTCGGCCATGGCCGAGAGATTACTTCGGAGTCGTAGTAATCGTCAAAGAGGCGTCGATCTCCTATTGTGTGCCGATGGACTACGGGGACTCGACCGAGGAAGCAGCGTTCAGAGCCCGGCTTCGCGACTGGTTGGCCGACAACACCCCTGAGCTGCCGGCCTCGTCCACCGCCGACGAGTATTGGCATGCGCAGGCGGCGTGGCACCAGTCGCTCTATGACGCCGGGTTCTTCGGCATGTCGTGGCCGGCCGAGGTCGGCGGTCAGGATCTGCCGAGCGTCTACGACGTGATCCTCGACGAGGAGCTCTCGGCCGCGCATGCGCCGCCGCGCCCGAGCGTCGGTTATCTCGTGCAGGGGATCCTCGAACACGGCAACGACGACATCCGTCGTCGGTTCATCCCCGGCATCGTCAACGGGCGCGATCGCTGGTGCCAGGGCTTCAGCGAGCCCGACGCCGGCTCGGACCTCGCCGGCCTTCGCACTCGCGCCGATCGCGACGGCGACGAGTTCGTGGTGACCGGCCACAAGATCTGGACCAGCTACTCCGATGTCGCCGACTGGTGCATGCTGTTGGCCAGAACCGACCACGACGTGCCCAAACACAAAGGCATCTCGGCGTTCGCTGTCCCCATGAGCCAGGACGGCATCGAACAGAAGCCGATTCAGATGATCAACGGCATCACTGCCGAATTCGGCGAGGTGATCTTCGACGGTGCCCGCGTGCCGGCGGCCAACATGATCGGTGCGCCCGGCGAGGGTTGGCGTCTGGCCATGACTGTTGTGAGCCACGAGCGAGAGCCGGGCGAGCTGGGCGTGGTCTCGCGCTACACGAAGACCGTCGATGCCTTGGCTGCCACTGTGGCCGCTGCACCCGACCGGTTCGGACCGGAGACGAAACGTGATCTTGCGTGGGCCATCGTTGAATCCGAGATGCTTCGCCTTCACGTGTCGCGGCGGCTGTCCGAGCGACTCGACGGAGTCGAGCACACGCCCCAGGGCTCGATCGACAGGCTGATGATGACCTCGACCGAACAGGCGGTCGCGCACGCCGCGCTCGCCGTCGACGGCGCTGGTCACGACGGGGGTGACCAGACAGCACTCAAGACCTACCTGTACAGCCGAGCGGCGAGCGTCATGGGCGGCACCGCGCAGATTCAGCGCAACTTGGTCGCCACCCGTATCCTCGGACTTCCGACACCCTGACCCCCTCGCGGAGGCGCGAACATGAACACACTCGCAGCGTGGGCCGAACCGCGAACCGCTGTCGTCACCGGCGCAGGTCGCGGAATCGGTCTCGCCGTGGCCCGTCGCCTTGGCGCCGAGGGCGCGACAGTCGGTTGCTTCGACGTGGCCGATGCGAGCGCTGCGGCCGCGGCGATAGTCGAGGCGGGCGGCCAAGCCTTCGCCTACGACGTCGATGTGACCAACCGCAGCGCCATCGATCGAGCCACCGACGACCTCCGTAACCAGGCCGGGCCGGTCACGATCCTGGTCAACAACGCCGGCCTCACTCCGTTCAAGCGTTTTGCCGACGTCACCCGCGACGATCTCGAGAAGGTGTTCGCGGTCAACGTCTATGGCGTCTTCGAGTGCTGCCAGGCCGTGCTTTCCGACATGATCGACGCCGGTTGGGGTCGCATCATCAACATCGCCTCGTCGAGCGCGCAGACGGGCAGCCCCGGCCAGACCCACTACTCGGCGACCAAGGGTGCGGTGATCGCATTCACGCGAAGCATGGCTCGCGAGCTCGGCCCCAAGGGCATCACCGTCAATGCAGTGCCGCCGTCGTTCGTCGACACTCCGAGCCTTCGCGCCGCCGAAGACGAGGGCTTCCTCGGCCCCGGCGTCGAGGCACTCGCCCAGGGCATGCCCGTGCAGCGCGTCGGAGTCCCCGACGACATAGCAGCCGCCTGCGCCTATCTCGCCCGAGACGACGCCGGCTTCGTCACCGGCCAGGTGCTCGGCGTCAACGGCGGACGGGTGATGGGTGGCTGACCGCTCGGCGCGTTTGCCCATCACGGCGACAAGTTCGGCTTCGAGGCGTTCGGTAGGGATCTGGTCGACCGACGCGTCCTAGGATGCCGGTCCATGGCTTCTGGGACCACTATGGCATCTGAGACAACCACGGTGATTCACGCGGGAGGTCTCGTCGATGTGGTTGCTGGCGAACGCCTGGACGGCGCCCACCTCACGGTGGTGGGCAACCGCATCGAGTCCATCGACAGCGATAGACGTGCGGGTTCCGACGCCGACGTGGTCATCGACCTACCGGACCTGACCCTGCTTCCCGGACTGATGGACATGGAAGTCGACTTGGTGCTCGGAGGGCCGCGGGCCGGCCTCACCGACCCCGTGACACTCGATCCCGTCAAGATGACGCTGCGGGCTGTCGCCAACGGTGTGCGCACCCTTCGCGCAGGGTTCACCACGGTCCGCAACCTTGGCCTCTTCGTCAAGACCGGTGGATACATGCTCGATGTGGCCCTCAGCGAAGCGATCGCTGCGGGCTGGGTCGACGGACCCCGCATCGTGCCCGCCGGCCACGCTATTTGTCCGACCGGGGGGCATCTCGACCCGAGCGCACAAAGCGCCCTCGCTCCGCACATGATGCCGCTCAGCGTCGAGGAGGGCATCGCCGACGGGGTCGACGAGGTCCGCAAGGCAGTGCGTTACCAGATCAAACACGGCGCGCAGCTGATCAAGTGCTGCGCGTCGGGCGGCGTCATCGCGTCCAGAGGACCGTCCGGGGCGCAGCAGTACTCGAGTGACGAGCTGGCGGCGATCGCCGACGAGGCACACCGACGCGGGCTCAAGGTGGCGGCCCATTGCCACGGCGACGATGCGGTCAACGCCGCGCTCGATGCGGGGATCGACTGCATCGAGCACGGGTTCATGATCACCGAGCCGACGATCCAGCGCATGGTCGAAGCGGGAACGTTTCTCGTCTCGACCACGGCGCTGACGGAGAGCTGGGATACCGAGAGCGCGGGTCACACCGACCCGAGTCGCAACAAGTCGGCTGAGGTGTTCCCCAAGGCGAAGCAGTCGCTCAGCGACGCCATCGAAGCGGGCGTCAAGGTCGCCTGCGGCACCGACGCCCCCGCCATCTGGCACGGCCGAAACGCAGATGAACTCGTCACCCTCGTCAAGCGGGGAATGACTCCGCTACAAGCCATCCGTGCGGCAACAACGGTCAGCGCAGAACTGATCGACGCACCCGAGCTGGGACAACTCGCCCCGGGGATGCTCGCCGACATCGTCGGCGTGCCAAACGATCCGCTCTCCGACATCACCGCGACCCAACGGGTCGGCTTCGTCATGAAGAACGGAACGGTCTACAAACAGTAGGCCTCCGGGCCGGTCTGCGAGACCAGCGCGTCCCGGAGATCATGTGGAACAGAACGGCTTGGTCGTCAACACCTCGACTCCGTTGGCGGTGATGGCCACCGGTTCTTGGCCGTAGGCGGCGCCGACACCTCGCTGCCAGACGAAAGCGGTGACCGCCAGCACCATCCCCGGCTCGAGCTTCTGCCTTTCGTTCGTGCTTTGCAGGCCGTGGCTGACCACCGGCATGTCGTAGCCGAGGCCGAGGCCGCGCGCGATCGGCATCGGCGGCGGATCGACGTCCGCAGCGTCGTAGACGGTGAGCAAATCGCTGAGCGGCGCGCCCGGTCGACAGGCGGCGATCAGTCGACGCCACAGGTCGTCGCGGTGTTCGAGCAGCGCCTCTGCAGCCCTGTCGCCTTCAACCGCTGGATGCGTCCGCCCTAGCTCCCCTACGTAGCCATCGAGGATCACTCCGCCCTCGAAGGCCACCAGGTCTCCAGGAGCGACCGGAAGATCACGCGCCGACCGCTGCCATGGGTGTTCGCGCGAGGTCACCCAGGCGACGTCTTGGGTCGAGGGGATGAGCGCGCGCTGGTCGACCATCGCCTCCATGAACCGACCGGTGAGCCGGCTCTCGGTGACACCGAAACCAAGCATGTCGGTGGCGGCTTGCAACGATCGCTCCGCGACACCGACCGAAGCTTTGATCGCCTCGATTTCCTCGGGCGACTTCGTGGCTCGAGCTCGGCTCAGCAGATCGTCCGCGCTGACGATGTTGGCGTCGCCGAACACCTGAGGTAGCAGCCTGGCCGTACCCGGGTTCATCGCGTCGGTCGCCACCACACGGGCATCGGAAGCGCCGTCGATGCGGCGCAACGCCGATACGAAATTCGCCCGATTGAACGTGATGCCATAGAGGTTCTCGTGCGGGATGTCTTCGGGTACGCCCTCGTCCCACGAGCTCAACAGGTAGACGGCGCCGGTCGAGCGGACCAGCACGCAGCTGGGCCCGAACGGCCGGGTGCCGGCCAGCCACAGTCTCGGAACGCCCGCGACATAGCGGGCATTCGCCTCGATGCCGAGAACGAGAACGTCGACGTCGGATGCCTCCATTTCCTGGAGCACGCGCTCGCGACGGCGGAGTCGGAGTCTCGCGTCGTCGGGCTGGATCTCGGTGGTGGTCACGTGGCCTCAGAACGGGTCGTAGGAGTAGTCGGTGAGCGGTACCCAGCCGTCTTCTGTGATGAGGACGACCTCCTCGGCCCGATACCCGGCGTGGCCGTCGTCCCACACGACCGGCTCGAGCACCATGATCATCCCCGACTCCAAGACATGGGTTTCGTCGAACTCCTCGCCGATGTCGCTTCCGACGTAGGGCAACTCCGCGCTGTCGATTCCCAAGCCGTGCCCGAGGTAGAAGTGCGGGAGCCACGGTTTGGATCCGCCGTTGGCATCGGTGGCCGCACGGGTCAGGTCGGCCGCGGTCGCCCCCGCCCGGGTGACTGCGAGAACCGCATCCATGATCGCCTGCCAGCGCGCGAACTGGTTGCACTGGCGTTCATCGGGATCGCGTCCGACGATCCAGGTTCGTCCGAAGTCCGAATGCATGCCCCCATAAGTCGAGCTCGCGTCGGACCACAGAACGTCGCCTTCGACGAGTTGCCGCTCGGTCGTCAACAGCGGGCAGGCGAGATCTCCGGTAGTCGTCCACGGTCCGTCGGCGACACGCTTGGGCATGAGCTGCCACATCGGATCCATCACGTTCGCGTCGGCACCAGCGTCGAACAAAGCCCGCAGGTAGATGCCGGTGAGATCGCTCTGGCGCACTCCCGGGGCGACCAACTCATGAACAGCCGCTACACCCTTCTCGGTGATCCGCAGGCATTCGCGCAGGCACGAGACTTCGTCGGGGGTCTTGAGGACCTTGACCTTGTTGATGACCGAGCCGGCGTCGCGCGGAGCACCGTTGGTGAACAGAACGGACCGTTCACGAGCCATGGCGTGCGTCCACTCGTCGAGGGCGATCGAGGCTCCGCTCGGGAACAGCCCGCCTAGCTCCTGCACGAAGGCATCGACACCTTCGTCGAAGTCGAGGTAGGTGGCGCCGTGGAGGTGGTCCGGCGGCATGGACCGAAAGCGATCGTCGGTGCGCAGGGGTGTGAACAGGTGAGGGGATTCGTCGTCCGCGAGCACAACGGCCACAGGTCGTTCGAAAGTGGCTCGCCCGTGGTCCCCGATGGGGAAGCCGACGCTGGTCGCGTAGGCGACGTTGCCGTTGCCGAGAAGCACCAGCGCATCGAGGCCGTCTTCTGCCATCGCCGCGTGGATCTTCTGCATTCGATCGCGCCGCATCCGGTCGAAGTCGGGGACCGCGGGGTAGTCAGCCGCAGGTGCCGCTGCCATGAGCCCTGCGGTCATCAGTCGATACCGAGGAAGCGTTTGGCGTTGCCCCCGACGATTGCGGTCGCATCGTCGGCTCCCACCGCTTCGACCACCGAAGCCAGCGATTCGCCCGTGTAGCCGTAGGTGCTCTCGTTGTGCGGAAAGTCGGTCGACCACATCGCACGTTCGACTCCGATTCGATCGATCAGCTCGAGCCCGAGGGGATCGACCATGAACGACGCCATCATGTGCTCGTCCCAGTAGTGCTGAGGTGCGTGTTCGAGCTCGAGGTTGTTCAGATGATCGAACGATGCTGCGATGTGCTCGGCGTCTTGAATCGCCGACGGGACCCAGTTGAGGCCCGCCTCGAACCAACCGACGCGAACGCCGGGATGGCGGTCGAGGACGCCACCGAATATGTAGCGCCCGAAGGTGTCCCTGAAGGGCGCCATCGATACCAACATGCCTCCCGAAAGCGCGTTGAACTCGATGGGTGCCGACGGGGGATTCTCGCCGATGTGGTGTGATACGGGGAGGCCGGCCTCCTCGATGGCATCCCAGACCCCGTCGAGTTCGGAACTCGAGTAGTCGAGTGGAACCTTGTTGTCGTCTCGACCCGCGTTGAGCGGGAGCAGAAACGTCTTCAGCCCCAGTTCGACGAGCTCGTTCAGGGTTCGCCGAGCACCGTCGGCATCCCACCAGTTGATCAACCCGACGCCGTAGATGCGTTGCCTGGACAGCTCTTGCACCTCGGCGATGTGCTCGTTGTAGATGCGGAAACACGCCTCGCGCATGTCGCGGTCAGGGAGATGAAGCAGAGCGAGGACCGCATTCGGGAAGGCCAGCTCGGTGTCGACACCTTCGGAGTCGAGCGCCTCGAGCCGGGCTGTGACGTCGCCGGTGTGAGACCCGGCGAGCGGGTCGTACTGCTCGAGCACAGCGGTGAACCCCGGCGGCAGCATCGGCCTTTCACCCATGCCGACCACCCACGCTCCCTCGACGTTGGACACTCGTGGCATTTGGTCCTTCATCGCTGCGGGGGCGCGCTCATAGAAGATGTCCTCTCCGAGCGATATGTGGTTGTCGGCGGAGAACACCTCGGCATCGGAGGGCAACCCATTGTCGACCGACACTCCTGGGCTTCGATCCTTCGGAGCACCGAGACCACCCTCGGGGTAAATTTCGGCTCGGCTGGCGACACCCATGGTTGTTTCTCCTGTCGTCGAACGACGCGGGCAGATTACTACGACGCCGTAGTAATCGTCAACGCGCTCTGCTAGTTTGGCTTCATCGGGAGCGGAGGGGACATGACCGACTACCAGAACGCGAACTTCTTCACCGATCGGGCGCTCCAGGACGACCCCTACCCGTACTTCGACTGGGTGCGCGGTCAGTCGCCGGTATGGCGAGAGCCGAACTTCGGCGCATTCATGATCACCGGCCACGCCGCTGCGATGGAGATCTACAGAGACCCCGCGACCTTTGGCGACGACGAACCGGCCAGAGGTACGTGGTCTTCGTGCAACGCGGTCGCGGGGCCGTTCCAGCCCTTCTCCTCGCCGGTAGAAGGCGACGACATCACCGACGTCATCCTCAAGTGTCGAGACGAGCTGACTTTCAGCGACCAGCTACCCACCTTCGACCCGCCCAACCACACGGCTCATCGCCACCTGATGATGAGGCTCATAACTCCGAAGGGCCTGAAGAAGAACGAGGACTTCATGTGGGGCTATGCCGGTGAGCTCCTCGACATGTTCATCGACACCGGTGGCTGTGAGGTCGTCGAGCAGTTCGCAGAGCCGTTCACGCTCACGGTGATCGCTGATCTCGAGGGCGTCCCCGAGTCCGATCACGGGCTGTTCCGCGAGCAACTGTCGACCGTGCACGAACACGCTGAACACAAACCGCTCGAGTTCCTCTACAGCCGATTCACCGAATACATCGAAGACCGCCGAGCCGAACCGCGCGACGATGTGCTGAGCGGTCTTGCCACTGCATCGTTCCCCGACGGCTCGACCCCCGACGTCGGCGATGTCGCCCGTCTCGCGGCGAATCTGTTCGCGGGCGGTCAGGAAACAACGGTACGGCTTCTGACCTTCGCGTTGCGTATGCTGGGCGAGAGACCCGACCTCCAAGAAGCGGTGAGGTCGTCACCCGATCTGATCCCGAACTTCCTCGAGGAGACGCTTCGCCTGGAGAGTCCGCTTCGCGCACAGTTTCGGATGGCTCGAGTGACCTCGACGCTCCGTGGTGTGGAAATCCCAGCCGGCTCGTCGGTCATGCTTCTACCGGGCGCCTGCAACCGCGACCCCGAGATGTTCGACGACCCGTACGCGTTCGACATCGAACGGTCCAACGCCCGCCAGCATCTGGGCTTCGGCCACGGCATTCATACCTGTGCCGGTGCGCCACTCGCCCGAGCCGAGGGCAAAGTCACCGTGAACAGGTTCCTGGAGCGCACCGACAACATCGCCATCTCCGAGGAACACCATGGTCCTGCGGACGCACGCCACTACGAGTACCTGCCGACGTACTTCCTCCGGGGCCTGCGCAACCTCCACCTCGACCTCTCACCGGCTTCGTGAGCCGAGACCCAGCGTCTGAGCGCTCCGCGCGGCGTTGTTGGAGACCAGGCCTACTCCTCGTCGGCAGCGGCCGACATGATCAACGAGGTCATCGCTACCGACGGCCCCGCTGAGGTGCCGCCGTCGATCGGAAGCACGACACCGGTCACCTGAGCCGCCCGGTCGCTCGACAAGAACACGACGGCGTTGGCGACATCCTCGGGGGTGGCTTCGCGCTCGAGCGGCTGCATGTACTTCAGCACGGGTCCCATCTCGTATTTGGTTATGCCCGTCCTGATGTGGGCCGGCGTCAGGCAATTGACCCTGATCCCGAAAGGAGCGAGGTCGATCGCCATGCACTTGGTCGCATGCGCCAGCGCCGCCTTCGATGCCCGGTAGCCGATCATCGAGGGACCTGCGTTTATCGCAGCGATCGAGGCGTTGTTGATGATCGTTCCACCACCGTGATCCTTCATGTATCGCGCCGCGCGCTGAGTGCCGGCGATCGCGCCGAAGAGATTGACGTCGATGATCCGGGAGAAGTCCTCGAAGTCGTCTTTCAAGAAGCCGGCTATCGCAGTTCCGATTCCGGCGTTGTTGAACAGGATGTCGAGACCGCCGAAGCGTGCGACGGTCGAATCGATCATGTTCTGAATCTGGTCGATGTCGCCCACATCGACTGGCTCGAACGCGACGACGTCACCCAGTTCTTCGGCCGTCGCCTCGCCGGCCTCGGCGTCAACGTCGGCGACGACAACCCGCGCTCCCGCTGCGGCCAACGCCTCAGCGCTCGCCCGACCGATGCCGCCGGCACCACCGGTGACGATCGCAACCTTCCCCGCCAACTCGTCGCTGCTCAATTCACGCTCCTCGTACGACTTCGTCGACCACCTGCTGTGAACGGTCGACGTCGAATTCCCCGCCTCTGGCGCGCAGTTCGCACAACAGATCGATCAGCTTCGTCCGTTTGCCCTCAGACAAGGGGATCTGCTCGTACACCGCTGTGTTGAGCTCCTTGGTCATCGCATCGGCCATCTCACGGCCACGAGCGGTGATAACCGCAGATGTGGTTCGTCCGTCCGACGGATGACTCCTCCGTTTGATCAGCTTCTCCGCTTCAAGGTCGTCGATGATGTTTGTGACCGTCGCGGGCGGGATCCGAAGCGTCCTGCTGATCCAGCTCAGAGTCGGCGGCGACTCCGGGTCGGTCGCCAGCCACGAAAGCACCTGGTAGCGCACGAAGGTCAAGCCGTGTTCACGCATGACCACGTTCACCTGTTCGTTGAGAAGCTGGAACGAGCGAAGGATCGCGGTGAATGTGGCCATGCCCGATGCCGACCCTGCGGTCCAGCGGTCGAGCCACACGCGCCGAGATGCCTCGACCACATCGAATGGCGCTGCCTCGTATGCCACCGGTCACTCCTGGCCCTGAAGTGCAGTGCCCGGAGAAGGACTCAGGCATTGGGCAGGGCTCAACAATCTTTGCGGAGTCGCTCCACCGCTGCCAAAGCCACTGTGTGATCTCCCGAACCAGGGGCAGTCTCCCCAACCCGAAGCTGTTCAACGAAACCGACCACGTCAGCGCGTTCAGCCTTGGCGGATGAACTCCTGGCCGGCCTCGTCCCACTCGTAGATGTAGGCCGCCGGATCGCCGTCGGCCGCAGGTGCCGGGCCATAGGCTCGAGGCTCGACCTCGCCTGGCAGCGTGAGCTCGAAGCCCTGCTCGAGGGCGGCCTCGAGCGTTGCATAGTTCAGGTTCGGTCCGGCAGCTTCGAGCCAAGTCTGGGTCAGCGCCATGTACGGGCACGCGAGGAACACGTTCTGAAAGGCCTGGGAGTCGTCGGCTTCGGCCTCCTCCGGCGTCGGGAACTCGACACCCGCCGCTTCCACGACCCCAGCGCACTCCTCCATTGCCTCGTAGATGGCCTGGTTGGGGCCGTATATGCCGCCGGCGAGGGCGCCCTCGATCGGGGAGGTGTCGGTAACCGACTCGTCCTCGACAAAGGCCTGCAGCGCGGTGAGGCTCGCCGAAACAATCTGCGGGTTGTAGTCGGGGTCGGTCTTGAACTTCGGCCAGTTCTGCGCACTCGCGCCGACGAGCAGAACCGTGTCGATGCCAGCCGACTTGAAGACCTCCTCGAGAACCTGAACGTCGCTAGTAGTAGCGGCAATGTCGCCCGACGGCGCGTCCGCGATGCCGACCTCAGCCGCCTCGACGCCGAGTGCCTCCAGCGTGGCGAGGACCGAGTCCAGGTCAGCCTGGTCGCGCTCGTGGCCAAAAACCCCCAGCGTGCCGTCGAGCAAACCCTCTTCGGCAAAGGTCTCGACGCTCGTGTTGATCAGTTCGAGATCAACCAGAGGAGTGATCCAGGGCGCGTTCGTCCTCGCCACCTCGTCGGCGGGCATGCCGGCGGCGCCAACGACGGCGGTGTCGTGAAGCTCCAACGGGCACATGTGAGCGTCGCCGAGAAAGAAGCCGGCCACGAGGAAGACGTCGTCGTCTTCGGTGAGCTTGGTGCACTGCGCTTCGGTCGCAGCCGGATCCGACGGCGCGATCGGTGCGAAGACGAGCTCGATCATCCTGCCGTGAATTCCACCGTTGGCGTTGATGTCGTCGACCACTGCGTTGAACGCTCCCTCATAGTCGCCGAGGTCGAGTTCGAGTCCACTGGTGCGAAGCGATTCGGCATCGACATAGGTGACGCCGATCTTGACCGAGTCGGCGGTGACGCCCGGCGCTGGTCCTTCGAGGTCCGCGAAGGGATCCTCGGGCGCCTCGGTCGTCGAGGACGCCTCGGTCGGCTCCTCGCTGGATTCGGGAGCGGAAGCCTCGGTCGTTTCCTCAGCCGTCGACTCTGTCGTATCGCCCGATGTGGTCGTCGACGCCTCATCGTCGGGGTCATTGGATGCACACGCACCGGCGAGCAACAGCACCGCCAGACCGATCGCGGCAATTCCTCTTTGGATCCTCACAGCTCTCCCCGTGTCCTTTTCACCCTCGCCGAATGGCACCACTAGTGTGAGTGAATGCTTACATACCTGAGAGGTGCGGACAAGCTCCCCCGGTCCGACTTTGCTTCGACCCGCGGGTGAGGCAGTGACGTCACCCCACACCGACTCCAACACCGCGGGCCTCGCTGCGACGTTGCTCGAGGCCGAGTCCGAACGCCAGGCCGAGCTCGACGCTCAGCGCGAGGTTCTGTTCGCCGACGACCTACTGCCAGGGGTAGGTGCAGAAGAGACGAGCCTCCGGGAAGGGTTGCACATGGGTGGGGTGTTCACCTTCGTAGTGCTGGTGTTGATCCAATCCTTCGACGAGCTCGAGGGCGCCACGCTGCAAGTCCTTGCCCCCGACATTCGCGACACGTTCGGTGTGGGCGACGGCGTCATCGTGTTCATCAGCGCAGCATCGGGCGCATTCCTGGTGCTCGGCGCGATCCCGATGGGTGTGCTCGCAGACCGATTCCGGCGCGGGCCGATAATCGGTTTCGCTACCGCCGCGTTCGGGGCGATGGTGTTGCTGTGCGGCTTGGCGGCAAACGCCTTCGCGCTGTTCTGCGCACGCTTCGGTGTGGGCATCGCCAAGTCGAGCAACCACCCGGTGCACAACTCGCTGATCGCCGACTCGTACCCGATCGGCATCCGGGCTCGCATGAGCGCGACGATCATGGGCTCAGCCCGGCTCGCTGCCGTGCTCAGCCCAGCACTCGTCGGAGGAATCGCGGCGCTCGCAGGCGGAGTCGAGGGCTGGCGATGGACCTACCTGCTGCTCGGGCTGCCGGTCATTCCCCTTGCGATCATCGCTTTCCGGTTGCCCGAACCGCCGCGCGGTCAATACGAGATGCTCGACGTGCTCGGCGAGGTGATCGACAGCGAGTCAGCAGCGAAGATCTCGATGGAAGCTGCGTTCGAACGACTCAACAGAATCGCCACGTTCAAGGCGATGATGATCGCTTTCGCCGCACTCGGCTTCGGACTGTTCACCGGGCCGGTTCTCCAGAACCTTCATCTCGAAGACCACTTCGGACTCGACTCGTTCGGGCGTGGCGTAGTGGGCACTGCGAACGGATTCGGAGTCCTTCTCGTGCTCCCCTTCGTCGCCAAGCGCTACGACCGGCTGTTTCGTCGCGACCCAGCGATGGCGCTGAGACTACTCGGAGGACTGATCGCCCCGGTCGGTCTGCTGATCCCGATCCAGTACGCCATGCCGAACCCGACGCTGTTCACGATCGTCGGCATCCTGCCCAACATATTGTTGATGTCGGCGTTCATGATGGTCAGCCCCGTGCTCCAGTCGATCGTGCCATATCGGCTCCGAGGCATGGGCAGCGCTCTCGGATCGATCTACATATTCTTCTTCGGCGCGACCGCCGGCGCTCTGCTGTCGGCGTTCTTCACCGATGCACTCGGCCCACGAACGGCGGTCATCATCCTCACGGTTCCGTCGACCATCATCGGCGGCCTGCTCGTCGTTCGCAGTTCGCAGTCGATCAAGAGTGATCTTTCGCTCGTCGTAGCCGACCTGCGCGAGGAGCTCGACGAGCACGAGCGTCAGCGGGCCGACCCCGACAACATCCCGGCGCTTCAGGCCAACGCCATCGACTTTTCGTACGGCTCGGTTCAGGTTCTCTTCGACGTTGGCTTCGAGGTGCGCAAGGGTGAGGTGCTGGCGCTGCTCGGAACGAACGGCGCCGGCAAGTCGACAATCCTGCGCATCATCGCCGGGCTCGGGACACCATCGCGCGGCGTTGTGCGGCTTCACGGCCAGTCGATCACCTATGTGGCGCCAGAGGACCGTGTCGATCTCGGCATTCGACTGCTTCAGGGCGGCAAGGGCGTTTTCCCGCAGATGACGGTTCGCGAAAACCTCGAGATGGCCGCCTTCGTCTACCGATCGGACCCGGCCGACCTCGAACGAAGAATCGCGCGCGTGCTCAATCTGTTCCCCACGCTCACCGAACACCAACGAGACCGAGCCGCATCACTCTCGGGTGGCCAACAGCAGATGCTCGCCCTGGGCATGACCCTCGTTCACGACGCCGACGTTCTCCTGGTCGACGAGCTGTCGCTGGGGCTGTCGCCGATCATCGTCCAGGAGTTGCTCGAGACCGTCGAGCGGCTCAGCGACGAGGGCCTGACGATGGTGATCGTCGAACAGTCACTCAACGTCGCGCTGGCGTTGGCCGACCGCGCTGTGTTCCTCGAAAAGGGACAGGTCCGCTTCGAGGGTCGAGCGGCTGAGCTTGCCGAGCGCGACGACCTTGCTCGCGCAGTGTTCCTGGGCACCGAGGGCGGGTAACGCACCGGTGGTATTCGCCGCATGGGTCACCCAGCAACTCGTCCTCGACGGGTTCATCAGCGGACTCGTGTTCGGTCTGCTCGCTGTGGGCGTGGTCCTGGTGTACCGCGCGACGAGGGTGATCAACTTCGCCGTCGGCAACATGGGCGCGGTCGGCGCAGGCCTCTTCGCGCTGCTCGCGGTTCAGTACAACCTGCCATTCTGGGTTGCCGCAGCGATCGCTCTGGTCGCCGGAACCCTCTATGGCGCCGCGATCGAAGCCGGGATCATTCGACGCCTCTTCGACGCCCCTCGCGTCATAGTCCTGGTCGCCACAATCGGCATCGCACAACTCTCGTTGGCGATACTGGTCGGACTACCCGACATAGACGAGCCAGGCCAACCCTTCCCCCAGGCGATCGGCAGCAGTATCGACATCGGCGACGTCACCGTCCGCGGTCCCCAGCTGACGATCCTGCTGGTAGTCCCGGTCCTGGTGACGCTTCTCGCTTGGACCCTCACCCGTACCGCATTCGGCAAGAGCGTTAAGGCTGCGGCCGAGAACCGTGATCTGGCGCAACTGAACGGGATCAGCCCGAAGCGGGTATCGCTCGCGGTCTGGGCGATAGCAGGGGCTCTGGCAACGATCAGCCTGAGCCTCGTCGCAGGTCAGACCGGCTCAGCGGTCGCCCTGTTCCAACTCGGACCAGCGACCCTTTCGCGCGCCCTCGTCGCCGCGGTGATCGGCGGCCTCGTGTCCTTTCCGAGGGCTTTCGGGGCCGGCATGGCGATCGGCGTGGCCGAAGCGGTCATCGGGTTCAACTTCCCAGACCAAAGCGGCCTCATCGACTTCCTACTGCTCATAGGCGTACTCGCCGCGATGTTCTTCCAGAGCAGGGGGGGATCCGAGACGCAGGTGTTCACCTTCGTGCCCAAACACCGACCACTACCCGACACCCTCGAGCGACGGTGGTGGGTCCGCCAGCTCAGCAGAAGCGGCCTAGTTCTGCTTCTCGTGATCGCGGTGATCGTGCCACTGGTGGTCGAAGAGACTTCTCGCCACCTCCTCTACACGACGATCCTGGCGTTCGCGCTGTGCGGCATCTCGCTCACCGTCCTCACCGGCTGGGCCGGTCAGCTGTCGCTCGGCCAGATGGCCTTCGCCGGCATCGGCGCTCTCCTCGCCGCCTCGTTCGAGCGTGGAATGCTCTGGGACTTCGGCGTCGGATCGGTGCGCATTCGCGGCGGGTTCGACCCTATGCCTCTCGGGGTCAGCATTCTCCTCGCCGCCCTCTGCGTTGCGCTGCTGGCGTGCATCATCGGAATCGGTGCGCTCAGGGTCAAGGGTCAGCTACTCGCGGTCAGCACGTTCGTGTTCGGCCTCGCAGCTATGCAGTACCTCTACAACCGACCGATTCTCATCGGCGAATTCAGCTCGACGATCCCGTTCCGACGCACCGACCTCTTCGGCCTCGACATATCGAACCAGCGGACCTTCTACTTCGTGGTGTTGGCGGTTCTGGCCATCGTCGTGGCCATCGTCGGCCGGCTCCGACGAACGGGAGTAGGACGTTCGATCATCGGAGTCCGCGACAACGCCGACGCCGCTTCCGCGTACACGGTCAACCCGACAGGCGCGAAACTGCGCGCGTTCGCCCTCGCTGGGGCGATCGCAGGTCTCGGTGGGGCGCTGCTCGGCGCTGCGCTACAGAACGTGCCCACCGACCGCTACTTCACGGTGACCGACAACCTCAATCTCATCTCGGGGGTCGTGATCGGAGGGCTCGGGTCGGTGACCGGGCCGATCCTCGGAGCCCTGTGGATCGTGGGTCTACCGGCGTTCTTCCCGAACAACGAACTCGTGCCGCTGCTCTCGTCGAGCATTGGTGTGCTCGTGCTTCTGCTGTACTTCCCCGGCGGGCTCGTGCAACTCGGTCACGTCGCCCACGACGCGATCATCCGCGTGCTCGAACAGCGGCTCCCACCACCGCTCGAAAAGCAACGCCTGGAGCTACCCGCGTCGGAGAGCGAAGAGCCGATTGCGAAATCCGGGCGCGTACTCCTCGCCGAGGGGATGAACGTCCGATTCGGCGGAATAAGGCCGGTCGACGACGTGTCGATGCACATCGACCGCCACGAGGTCGTTGGGCTCATAGGAACCAACGGCGCCGGAAAGACAACGCTGATGAACGCGATCAGCGGCTATGTCAACAGCACCGGCTCGATCGAGCTGTACGGCGAGGAGATCAAATCGCTCTCGCCAACACGCCGGGCACGTAAGGGCATAGCTCGAACCTTCCAGGCAGCGACGCTGTTTCCGGAACTGACCGTCCGCGAGACGGTGCAACTCGCCCTCGAACGCCGGCACCGGACCGACTTCGCGAGCGCCGCCCTGTGCCTTCCCAGCTCGGTGCGACTCGAACGTCGCAGACGCCGTACCGCCGACGAACTGATCGACTTCCTCGGCCTCGGCCGTTATGCAACAACGTTCGTCTCGGACCTGTCGACCGGAACTCGCCGCATCGTCGAGCTGGCTGGGCTGCTCGCTCTCGACGCGAGGATGCTGTTCCTCGATGAACCGACCGGAGGGCTGGCTCAGCGTGAAACCGAGGCGTTCGGCCCACTGATCCTCGACATTCGCCAACAGCTTGGCGCGTCGATACTAATCATCGAACACGACATGCCGCTCATCATGGGAATCAGCGACCGGGTCTATTGCCTCGAAGCCGGCAAGGTCATCGCCCAGGGCGTGCCGGCCGACGTACGTCACGACCCGAAGGTGGTCGCGAGCTACCTCGGCACCGACGAGCGAGCGATAGCCCGAAGCGGATCGCGAGACTGAGAGAATGTCTCGTGAACGAACCGTCGCGGATCAGGCGTCGTCGCCGGGAATTGCGACCCCGGCCACAGAACGGCCGTGGAGCAGCTGCGCCATCAGCGTCGCCTCGGGATACGAGCCGGTCATGCCCGACTCGAGGTAGCCGACGTCGGACACCAACGTCACACCGCTGATCGCTCGAGCAGCGTCGCTGCACAGGAACACGAGGGCGTAGGCCTGTTCCACAGGAGTCGACGGATCGAGACCGAGCTCGCGCCGATACTCGTCGCCGAGACCCAACCACTGCTCCTTGTTCGCCTGCGCGAGGGGGGTGTCGGTCGGACCCGGACACGTCGCGTTCAAACGAATGCCGTGCTTCAGGAATCGGTATGCCTGATGAGCCACCCACGCACAGATCGCCTGTTTGGTGTGGAAGTAGTCGGCACGACCCGTGCGTTCGAACCAAGCGACCCCCTCTTCGACATTCTTGGTCTCGAAGAGCTCGCGGTAGAGCTCGAAGTTTGTCTCCCAGCCAAGGCCCGCTGCCGATGAGATGAACGCGATGGCCGAACCCCTGTTGAACATGCCGGCCTCGAGGGCGCGTTCTATGAGGTGACGATGCCCGAGGAAGTTGACTCTCTCGATGTCGGGCGTACCGTCGGCGACCCCCGCGCAGGCGAAGACAGCGTCGAGAGGTCCCCCGCACGCGTCGACGGCTTCGTCTATCGAGGCGGTGTCGGCCAGATTGACCTGAAGCGCTGTGACGCCGGGACGGGTGACTTCGGCGTAGTCCATCACGACTACTTCGGCGCCCGCGCCGGCGACGAGTTCGGCGGTCGCCGCTCCCATGCCGGTCGCTCCACCGACGACGAGAACGCGCTTGGCGTCGTATCGATAGGCATCGAACAGGGTCATCTTCAACTCCTGGTTGTCATGGATGTTGCTGTCATCGATGGTGCCCGCGGCGAGCGAAGAAGCCCTGCGTCATGCCTATCGCGATCTCGTCGCACACGTCTTCGGTCGGTCGTCGCTGCTGCCCGTGGCGACCCTCGAGTGCGAGGATCAGCGCCGCGCCCATCACCGTGCGGACCGACGTTGCCGCCAACTCGACGTCGACGCCGTAGCGCTCGCCTACTTTTACCCACGCGTCGACCAGCCGATCGACTGCCACTGCGAAGTCGTCGCGGTAGAAGCGCGTGGCCGTCGAAGGATCGCCGAACAGAACGAGTCCGAGCAATGGCAACATGGTGTCGAAACTCCGGGTTAGCCGAACCAGCAGCGCCGCCAGCTCCTCGCGTTGCTCATCGGGCGACATGGTTTCGAGACGTTCGACGTCGTCGGCATCGGTCAACACGACGTCGATCGCTTCGCGCAGCGGCTCGACGACGGCTTCATAAAACAGCTGATCCTTGCTGTCGAAGTGGCGGTAGATGACACCTTCGCTAATGCCCGCCCGATCCGCGATGAGGCGTACGGTCGTTCCGCTCATGTCACCTGTGTCGCTGAACGCTTCGCGTGCAGCTTCGAGAATCGACGCTCGCCGCTCGTCGCCACTCATGCGACGGTTCGGATCGGTATCGACGCCTTTTGACATGCGACGCCAGACTACCCGCGGCACCGGAGCGAACGCTCGCTCACTTCGCTACGGTACGGCGAGTCAGCGTTGCGTAGTGCAGGGACCCAACCCATGCTTGTCGATTTGGAAGCCGATCAAGAATTCTTTCGCGACACCACGGTGAGGTTTCTGGCCGACAAGGTACCCACCTCGACTCTGCGCGACTTACGCGACAACGATGCAGGTTTCGACGACGGTTACTGGCGGTTTGGAGCGGAACTTGGTTGGACCTCACTGCTCGTCGACGAGGCCGACGGTGGCGGATCGGTGTCCGAGAGCGGCCTCGTCGACCTGTCGCTTGTGGCGTACGCCTTTGGTGCAGCCGCCGCACCCGGGCCATTGCTTCCGGTGGCGATCGTCGCCGGCGCTTTGAGCTCGTCGGGCGGACACGAAGACGTTCTCGCGAGCCTGCTCGACGGCACAACGGTGGCATCGTGGTGTTACGGCGAGGGCCCGCCCAACGAGTTCATCGGGTCGATTCGCACCGAGATCAGGCGAGATGGTTCGGACCTTGTCCTCGATGGGGTCAAGCGACCGGTCGAGTCCGCGAACCGGGCATCGCAGTTGCTCGTGACAGGTCACTCCGACGGTGGGATCACCCAGGTCATCGTGCCATCTGACAGCACAGGGATCACCGTTCGCCCCATGCACTCGGTCGATCTCACCCGCCGGTTCTCGGTCGTCGAATTCGACGGGGTGAGGGTGCCGTCGTCGTGCCTGGTCGGCGAGTTCGCCGCTGCAGCGCCTTCCGTCGCCAAGCAATTGGCTCATGCTTTGGCGATCACCTGTGCGGAATCGGTCGGTGCGATGCAAAGCGCATTCGACATGACTCTCGAATGGGCGTTCGATCGCTATGCGTTCGGCCGACCTCTGGCCTCGTACCAGGCGCTCAAACACCGGTTCGCCGACATGGCGACGTGGCTTCAAGCAAGTCATGCGATCAGCGACGATGCGACCCTGGCGACCGCAGCCGGCTCGCCCGATGCGCCGAAACTCCTCAGCGCTGCCAAGGCCTACGTGGGCTCGAACGGCTCGGAGCTCGTGCAGGACTGCGTTCAGATCCACGGGGGTATCGGCGTGACCTACGAACACGACCTTCACCTTTTCCTTCGACGCCACACGCTCGGGCGCGCGCTCTGGGGAACTCCCTCCGAGCATCGGCGTGTGGTGGCCGAAGCCGTCATCGAAGAGGGGCGGGCGGCATGACGACCGATGTCGAGGACCTCGACCACTTCCGAGAGCGAGCACGCCGATTCGTACAGGCCGAGCTCGGGCCCTTGCAGCGGTCGGCGAGCCAGGGCATTCGCAACGTCAACACCGACGAAGACGAGCTGCGTCAGGTCGCTCGCGACCGCGAGCTTCAACGCATGTTCTACGACGCCGCACTCGCCGGCATCACAGTGCCATCCGAATACGGCGGCCAGGGACTCACAGCGGCGCACCAACAAGCGCTCAACGAAGAGCTTCGAGGTCGCGAATACCCAGTACGCATGCAGGTTCCAACGTTCACGCCTTGCATGGCGGTTCTTCTCGAGTTCGCGTCCGAGGAGGTCAAACTCGAGCACGTCCCCGCAATCTTGCGAGGAGAGGAACTGTGGATGCAGTTCCTCTCCGAACCGAGCGGAGGATCGGACGTCGCAGGAGCACTGACAACGGCTGTGCGCGACGGTGATGAGTGGGTTCTCAACGGATCGAAGGTGTGGACAACCGGCGCGTGGTGGTCCGACTGGGGGCTCTGCCTCGCCCGAACCAACTGGGACGTGCCGAAGCACCGCGGCCTCAGCGTGTTCATATTCCCGATCGACAGCGACGGCATCGACGTACAACGGATCGAGATGCTCAACGGCAACAACGAGTTCTGCCAGGAGTATCTCGACGACCTCGTCGTGCCCGACAAACACCGAATCGGTGACGTCGACGACGGCTGGACCGTCGGCACGCGATGGATGTTCCACGAACGCATGGCGAACAGCTCGCCGTTCGTGACGATGCCTGTCGGAGTCGAAAGGGCACGGGTCAACGGCACGACCATGGCGAGCATCGCAACAGCGACCGGGCTCATCGACGACCCCGCTGCTCGCGAAGCCATCGGTGAGGCCGAGATTCGTGACGTTGTGGCCCAAGCGCTCGAACGACGGATCGGACAGGGGATGGCGTCGGGATCGATGTCGGGACAGGCATCGGCGATCATCCGCCTCTTTCACGGACAGTCGATGATCCGGCGCCAGACGATCGGCTTTGAACTCGCCACCGGCGCTGGAGCCGCATGGACCGACGACGACGGCGAGGCGGCCTTCCGAGGCGAGGACTTCCTGATGCGACAGATCAGCGCGATCGGCGGCGGAACGACGGAGATGGCGGCCAACGTCATCGCCGAGCGAGTCCTCGGGATGCCGCGCGAGCCGGCGCTCGACCGTGACGTTCCCTTCCGTGACGTTCCTAGAAGCCCATCGTCAGGATGAGTGAACGCTCGCTCTCATGTAGTGTGGCTCTCTCAACCACGACGAGAGTGAGGCGACGATGACCGAAGTCATGCGAGGGGTTCGCGTGCTCGAGGTTGCCGAGCACACCTTCGTGCCCGCTGCGTCGGCACTGCTGGCCGAGTGGGGTGCCGAGGTCATCAAGATCGAACATGCGGAGCGCGGTGACGCGATGCGCGGCCTCGGCTCGACCGGAACCGTCTCGCTGGGCGGCGACGTTCACGTTCTTCTCGAGCACTCCAACCGCGGGAAGAAGAGCCTCGGACTCGATCTCGCGTCCGAGGCGGGCCTCGACGTTCTCCATCGACTCGCCGAAACCGCCGATGTCTTCCTGACCAACAAACTGCCTGCGGTAAGACGCAAACTACGAATCGATCTCGACGACATCCGAGCACACAACCCGGACATCATCTACGTGCGCGGCAGCGGTCAGGGTGAGAATGGTCCCGATGCAGACAAGGGCTCGTACGACTCCCTCGCATTCTGGGCGCGAGCGGGAATCGCGGCCGGCCTCGGCGAACGCGACGGTGAGGTCGTCAACCCTCCAGGGCCCGCATTCGGAGATTCGATCGGCGCGATGACCATCGCCGGCGGCATCATGGGCGCGCTGTTCCATCGAGAGCGCACCGGCGAGGCCACGACCGTCGACGTGTCGCTGCTCGGCACGGGAATGTGGTCGATGGGCGCCACGATCGCGCTGTCGCTACAGATGCAGATGCCCTGGCTCGGCGTGCCCGAAGGAACGGCGGTCCGCAACCCGCTGACCAACATGTACCGCACCAGCGACCAGGAGGTCATCTCCATGACCTGCCTCCAGGCCGCCAGATACTGGCCGGAGCTCTGTGCGGTGATCGATCGACCTGAACTCGCGAGTGATGATCGATTCGCCAACACCGAGTCGATAACCGAGAACGCGCCCGCTGCGGTGGAAATCCTGACCGAGGTCTTCGCCGGTCGAACACTCGACGAGTGGCGTAACACGCTCTCGGAGTTCTCCGGTCAATGGGCAGTCGTTCAAGACACGCTCCAGGCCGCTGCGGACGATCAGAGCGAAGCAAACGGGTACGTCCGACGGTATGAAACCGCCGCCGGAGCGGGGTTCAGCCTCGTATCGCCCCCCGTCCAGTTCGGTGGGCGACCGCCGAGTGCGCTTCGAGCGCCCGAGTTCAACGAGCACGGCGACGAGATCCTCGGCGACTTGGGACTGGAATACGACGAGATCATCGAGCTCAAGATCGCCAACGTCATCCCCTGAAGAGAGCTGAACATGGGACAATTGGACAACAAGGTCGCAGTCGTCACCGGAGCTGGGTCGGGCATGGGCAGGGCCACGACCGAGCTGTTCGCCGCGGAAGGTGCGAAGGTCGTCGCGGCCGACATCAGCGGCGCCGAGGCCGACACGGCCGCGTCGGCAGGCGCCAACGTCGTTGCGGTCTCGTGCGACGTCACCGACGAGGAGCAGATCGAAGCGATGGTCGGCTCGGCAGTAGCGGAGTTCGGCCGCCTCGACATCATGTGCAACGTCGCCGGCATCGCCGAGGGCCTGATGACCACCGACATCACCCAGGACCACTACAACCGAACTCTCGCCGTCGATCTCCACGGAGTGATGTTCGGCATGAAACACGGCATCGCTGCGATGATCGAGTGCGGCAGCGGCGGCTCGATCGTCAACTGGTCCTCGCTCGGCGGCCTCGGTGGTTCACCCTTCACCAGCGTCTACACGGCGGCGAAACACGGAGTTGTGGGAGCCACCAAGGTCGCCGCAATCGAGTACGGCCCGGAGCAGATAAGGGTCAATGCCGTTTGTCCCGGCTTCATCAAGACCGACATCATGGGAGCGCACCCCGAGTACATCCCGGGCATCGAGGAGAAAGCCGCGCTCGGCCGCATCGGACAGGCAAACGAAGTCGCTGAGGTCGCGATGTTCCTGGCATCCGATCGAGCTTCGTTCGTGAGCGGCGCGATCATCCCCGTCGATGGGGGGTGGGGAGCCAAGATCGCATGATCTCCTACGACCCGTACGACGTCTACATCAACGAAGATCCGTACCCGACATATCGGCGCCTGCGTGAGGACGCTCCGCTCTACTACAACGAGGAACACGAATTCTATGCCTTGAGCCGCTTTACCGACGTCGAGGCGGGTCTGAAGGATTGGCAAACCTACATCTCGAGTCGGGGCGGGATCATCGAGCTCATCAAGATGGACATGGAGCTTCCGCCCGGCGTGTTCATCTTCGAAGATCCTCCTGCGCACACTGCACACCGAGGACTTCTGTCGAGGGTGTTCACACCGCGCAAGATGAACGCGCTCGAGCCCCAGATCAGATCGTTCTGCGCAAGGGCTCTCGATCCATTGACCGGAGCCGATGGCTTCGATTTCATCGAGCACCTGGGCCGGCAGATGCCGATGCGGGTTATCGGGATGTTGCTCGGTATCCCCGAGGCCGACCAGGAAGCCGTTCGCGATCGTGCCGATGCCAACCTGCGCACTAAGGCCGGCGCCAAGATGGAATTCGACGAGCACAGCTTCGACACCGGTGAAATGTTCGCCGACTACATCGACTGGCGGAAGGACAATCCATCGGACGATCTGATGACCGAGCTGTTGAACGCGACATTCGAAGACGAACACGGCGTAGTCCGAACACTGACCCGCGACGAAGTTCTCATGTACGTCAGCGTCATCGCCGGTGCCGGCAACGAGACGACGACAAGGCTGATTGGATGGACCGGCAAGGTGCTCGGCGATCACCCCGATCAACGAGCCGAACTCGTCGCCGACCGATCGCTGATACCCGCTGCGATCGAAGAGATCCTGAGATACGAGCCGCCTGCGCCTCACGTTGCGCGTTATGTGACCCGCGACGTGATGGAGCTGCACGAAGTGACGGTGCCGGCCGGGAGCACGATGATGTTGTTGATCGGCGCAGCCAACCGAGACGATCGCCGTTTCGTCGACGGTGACCGGTTCGATATCCATCGCGATCCATTGCCGCACCTGAGTTTCGGGTTCGGCATCCATTTCTGCCTCGGTGCTGCGCTCGCCCGCATCGAAGGACAGATTGCGCTGGAGGAGGTGCTCGCGCGCTTCCCCGAGTGGGAATGCGATCTCGACAGCGCCCATCTATCCCCCACATCAACGGTGAGGGGCTGGGAGACCCTGCCCGTTCGCGTGAGTTGAGTCAGCGTCCCCGGCCGGGCTTGTAGCGCTGGGGATCGTCGGGGTTGTCGGCGGACCGGATGCGGTCCTGCACGTCGGTCAGCTCGCCGCGCGCTTTGCGGCTGTAGCGCGGGTTCGGCTGGATCTCGTCTCCCGGCAGGGGTGGCAGGCCGAAGCCGGTGTACACGACCTTGCGCGGCCGCTGTTCCGGAGGATGTGCTCGATGCAACGTGTCGCTGCAGTGCACGGTGACATCGCCGGTGCGCGTTTCGAGCATCTTGCGTGCAAGATCGAGCTTGGGGTCGCGCCCGGTCGCCATCGTGTTGGCGCGATGCGATCCGGGGATGACGCCTAGCGCTCCGCTGACCCGATCGGCACCGGTCACGCTGATGCCGGTGGTCATGCTGTTGCACATGTAGGCGTGCTGCCCCTGGCCGCAGTCCTTGTGCCACGGCAGGTCGGACAGGCCCTTGACGATGTTGAGCGGCTTGACCAACCCCTCGCCGCCACCGCGGTGACGGTGTCCATCGCCCGACAGCGTTCCGACCCATTGGAAACGCTCCTCGTCGACGAGTTCACGGAGCCTTGCTGACTTCTCGTAGAAGAAGAGGACCCTCACCGCGAGATTGTCCCCGTCTTCGGTTTCTGCCCACCAGGACTCGCCATCGTCGGGCCTTGCCTTGGCGATCCACTCGTCGATCTCGACCGCGAGGTCGTCCATCTCGTCGGGTTCGAACAGGCCCTCGATGTGGAGGAATCCGGCCTCGCTCAGGAAATGGCGCATCTCCTCGTCGTCGTCGTCGATCGTGAACGATCGGTCGAGATCGAGCGGGTCGCCGTCGATGTCTCGGAAATCGACGTCGCCGGTCTCGTGGACCCGACGGCCGTCGAGCAGGGCGCGCAGGGCCGGCTCCCAGCCTATCCAGTCGTTGATGTTGCCCTTGGTGAGGTTCACCCGGGAGGTCATCGCGAGACCCATCGTCGACTGCGAATCTTGGACGAGATCGGAGAGCGCGTCAGTGGCCAGCTCCGCGACGACACCCGCGTCGTCGATGCCTCGCTGCAGCGCGGCTGACCCAGCGTTCTCGTAAAGGGTCACCTCGGCGCCGTCGACGACGAGACCGAGGGCGGGTAGCTCCTTGTACGCGATGCCGCGGCCTGCCAGCTGTCCGTGGTCTGCGATGGCGGCCGGAATGACCTCGTCGAGGATCTCGTCGCGCGTGAGGTCACGAACATCCCTGTGGAGCCGGGTGCGTTGGTCGATCGACATGTCGCCCTCCTCGGTGTCGACCATCGTGGGCCATCAGGGCGGTTCGCGGCAAGGAAGGCTGCTCGTCGGTGACATACGATCTCGCCGACAGGGAGTGAGCCATGAACAGCGACACGCCGCGCATCGCGGGTTTGGAACACACGATCATCCACCCGGGGGCCGACAACGACGTTCCCTGGATAGCGGTTCGGAGCCAGCTGAACCCAGATGGTTCGGAGTCGCATGTGTGGGAGCGGTGGGTGGCGTTCTCGGTCGAGCCGCTGTATCTGGCGCTCTTCGCCAAGTGGGATCCTGGCATGATCGTGCGCAGGCATGGTCACTATTCGCCGCACGTGCTCACCGTTCTCGATGGTGAGTTCACATGCGACGGAGAGGTCTGCGGGCCGGGCTCGCACATCGAGCTGCCGCTCGGAGCCTCATTCGGTCCGTTCGTGGCCGGGCCCGACGGGGTGCGGCTCTACGAGGTGATGATGGGTGACCCACGGTCGTGGTCGGACGAGCCTGAGGCAATGACCGCCGCTCTCGCCGAACACGGCGTCGAACAGCTCCCGGATCCCCCGATCGAACTCCCCGCCGGCCTCGAGGACCTCCGCGCCGTCTTCTCCAAAGGCGCCGACTAGCCGTTCGCGACCCCGGTGTCAGACCAAAGTTTCACCAAAAAGGCTCGATTACGCGACCCCGGTGTCAGACCAAAGATTCAGGTCGTGGCGAATCGAGGCCAGGACAGCCGCGAACGCATGGTCACTCGCTGCAAGCGCGCGGCCCCGGCGTAGTGCGCTCTTGGTGGCTGAAACGGTCGCATACCCATAGTGCTGTCCAAGTTCGCGACAAGACAGACCGGCAACCTCGAAACCGAGTAGCAGACCCATTGTGCGTGCCAGGGCCTCCGGACTCCGCCGCGCAGTACCCTGATACTCGCCTGCCCTTCTCATCACGGCGGCATCCACCCTCTCCATCGACATGACAACAGACTTGGGGCTGTCGTGGACCACTGGGTTGCGGGAGCCATTGAGGGGAACGGCCGGTGGAGTCTCGTCGGTGGGGCGTTGGGTCTCGACGTAGAGCCGATAGCGACTCGCGCTTTCGCCGTACAGGCTCAGTACGTAGCCGATGGCTAGCCACTCGGGTGCAGCTCGTCGACCGACATAGTGCCCGTAGCTCGACCAGCGGTAGTCGTCGAGAGGGTGCGACAAGCCGAGATCGAGAGGGTTGCGGTGCACATAACGCGACGCCTCGGCCAGCTGTTCGTCGGTTTCGACAGCGACAGACGTGAACCTGGCCGTGCCCAACGATCCGTCGAAGCCATGGCGCCGGTTGAAAACCCGTACGTACTGGCTCGAGAAGTCGCGCATTGCTTCGGACAAGTGCCCGTCGCCCGAACGGAGCAGCAGGTGGTAGTGGTTCGGCATGAGCGCGAACGCGAGTATCGAGACCTCGTTCTTTTCGCACGACCGGGCCAGGCGGTCGAGGAACACCCCTCGGTCGACATCATCCATGAACATCGTCCAACGCCGCGCACCTCGATTCACGATGTGGTGCACAGCCCCGGGTGCGTCATTTCTCAGTGATCTCCCCATAACGCGGACCATACGCGTGGGGTGTGACACTGCCGTTCGCGACCCCGGTGTCAGACCAAAGTTTCACCAACAAGGCTGGGCTACGCGACCCCGGTGTCAGACCAAAGATTCGCGTCAGCAGCCGCTGTCGGCGAAGGGGTTGGTGTCGCCGCTGTTGTTGAATGCGGCGTCGATCGCCTCGCCGTTCGAGCAGTAGCCGCCGAACTCGTCTCGGAGCAGGGATACAGCTATGTAGCGATCGAGGCTGTTCGGCGGCAGCGACAGCGTCATGATCGCCGACCAGGTCTCGGTTCCGTTCGCGAAATTCGCCGCGAACCACGGCGGGTCGGTGCCCACCAGCGAATCGTCGACGACCGAGTAATCGGTGGGACTCGGGTTGGCCGGCAGGTCGGGACAGGCGAAGTCGAAATAGGCGAGGTACGCCCCCGGCTTCGTTGCGCCGAGGATCGTGTCAGCGGCCGACTCCGCATTCGGGCAGTCGTCGCCGTAGGTGTCGTCGACGTAGAGCAGCCGCTTGCCCGCAGCCCCTCGGTCGACATGGAGGTCGGTCGACCGTTCGTAGACGTGGGCCAGCTCGTGGATGATCACGTCCTGATTCTCGACCCACGCCGGGCCGATGACCATCTCGATCGCTCCACAGGTCGGAAGCGTCGTTGGTCCATATCCGCATTGGGTAGTGACCTGGCCGGCGACGCCCGGAGCCAGCCCCTCGACCTTGATGACCGCATCGGATTGAGCATCGGCCCACGCCACCGACAGCCACGGATAGGCACCACCGTAGGTCGGGATGATCGTGTCCTCGATCGTCGAGACCAGCTTCTCCATGTCAGTCTGCGGAGGAGTTGATGTCGAGGTCGACGTGCTCGAACTGGTCGACGTGCTCGTACTCGTCGACGTCGAAGTCGAAGTCGATGAGGTCGACGTGCTCGTACTCGTCGACGTCGAAGTCGAAGTAGATGTCGACGTGGTCGAGGTCGACGGTGGCGGTGGAGGCGGAGGGGCAACCGTTGCTGCGGCGAGGTGGTAGCCCGCAACATCTGCGAGCAAGTGCGAACCAGGCTGGTCGTAGAAGGCGAGCAGACCGCGAGCGTCGACACGGAGCATCGCCGCGTTCGCCCGGGTGTCGTGGGTCACAACGTTGAGCATCGATGCGTTCGGGCGCGATGAACTCGCCGGCCAAGCTGTGATGAACCCGTCGGCCTGTGCTTCGGTGGCGGTGAGGTTGATCACGACCGACGCGACCTCATCCGCGTCGGGCACGCCATTTGATCCGGTCATCTGCACTGCGATCGTCGAACGGGCCCCTACGAGCCCGCCCGGAGACGCCTCGCGCGTATCGAACACCCGCCCCGGTGAGACGGGGACGAAGAGACCCACGTTCGAGCGCGATGCATCGTCGCTCGTCATATAGCCGACCACGTCGGCGAGAAGGTGAGAACCGGCGTGGCTGAAGAACGACACTCGACCGCCGTCACCCAACGGCACGATTGCGAGGTTCGGGACGATCTCGCCGGGACCATTGACGTTGAGGTTTGACACCGTCGGGCGCTTCGACCCGGTCGGCCATGCGGTCACGTACCCCTCGGCGGTGGGTTCGGCCGCGGTGAGGTTGATCACCACCGCAGAAGCTCCAGCAGCCGGAACCCCGGCCTTGCCGGCGACAGGTACGTCGATCGAGCCCTGCGCCCCGACAAGTTCGGATGGCGCATCGGGCGTGCGCGTGTCGAACAGACGCCTAGGCACGAGCGGGACGAATCGTCCCGCAGACGTCGGGCGCGGTGTGGCCAGGTAGTAGCCGGCTACGTCACCGATGAGATGTGAGCCAGACTGGCTGTAGAGATCGATGCGGCCGCGAGAATCGACCGGAACGGTGACCAGGTTCGCCCGCGTCTGACCTGATGAAGTGAGGTTGATAGACGATGCCGTCGGCCGGGACTGTCCGCTCGGCCATACTGTGATGAACCCCGGGGCCGCTGCTTCGGTCGCTGTGACGTTGATCGCCACGGCCACGACACCTGTCGAATCGGGCACGCCGGCCTTGCCGGACACCTGCACGGTCAACGCACCGTCGGGTCCGACGAGCCCGCGGGGAACCCCGCCCTGCCCCGACCGGGTGTCGAAGAGACGTGTCGGCCCCGAAGGAACGAACAGAGAGGCCTTCTGGTCGGACTCGGCCAACGAGACCGGCGTCGTGGCGACGTCTTCGACGACGGTCAGCGGGCCGGACACATCCGATGCCGACGACGCGCTTGTCGCGAGGCCCCAGCTGACCAACACGATTGCGGTGAGACAGACGACCCAGTTCTTTCGACCCATCCAGATTCCATCGGCACAACCAGGCGCTCGGCTTAACCGGAATCGGCTTTCGCGACCCCGGTGTCTGGGAACCCTCCGGGTTCCTTCGAGTTGCTCGCTGCGCTCACAACATCGCGGACCAAGGTTCGCGGTACCGCGACCCCGGTGTCAGACCAAAGTTTCGCGACAGGGACTACTCGCCCGGGTACACGACACCGAGCTGCGCCCGGATCCCATCCATGCAGGCGAGCATGGCCCTGGTGGTCGAAAGTGGCATGCGGTCGCTCTCGATCAAGCCAGTTCGAATGCACCGGTGGACCTCGTAGACCTGGTGACGCAGAGAACCTTCGCCGGCTGCGATCTCGGTCGTTTCGAACCCGATCTGCATCGTCGCCGCTCCGGTCGCATGGAGCGGAGCGGGCAGGGTGATCGACCCTTCGGTTCCCTCGAGGCGTGCCGCCACCGTGCCGTTGACCGCGCTCGCACAGCTCAGCAGCGCCGACCTGCCGTCGTCCCACCCGCACAACAGCGACACCTCGTCGTCGGCGCCGCCGACATGGGTATGGCCCACGACATGGACCACATCTGGCTCGCCGAATGCCCACCAAGCGAGGGTCAACGGGTAGATCCCGATGTCGAGCAGAGCTCCACCTCCCTTCGCAATGTCGACCAGTCGGCTGTCGTCGGAACCGGGTGGAAGGCGGAAGCTGAAGTCGGCATAGATGCGCCTCAGGTCGCCGATGTCGCCGCGGTCGATGTGCTCGAACGCGGCGACATGGGTTGGGTTGAACCGCATCCACATGGCCTCCATGAGGCATCGGTCGTTGCGTCGGGCGGCGCCGATCATGCGATCGGCCTCGGCGACATTGAGCGCCATCGGCTTCTCGACGAGAACGTGCTTGCCGGCCTCGAGCATCGCGATCGTCGTCGCGCAGTGGTCGGGATGAATGCTGGCGACGTACACAACATCGACCCCCGGATCGGCGGCAAGATCGCCGTACGAGCCGTGCGCGCGCTCGATGCCGTGTTCGATCGCGAACGCGTCGGCGTTGTCGCGACTCCGCGACCCGACCGCGACGATCGAAGCGTCCTCCCCATCGTCGAGACGGGCGAACGCTCGGGCGAACTCGGCCGCAATCCCGCCGGTGGCGGCTATCCCCCATCGAATCGGTCCGGTGTGTGGTTCCATCGCGCCATCCTCTCCGGTTCGCGACCCCGGTGTCAGACCAAAGTTTCACTTACGAGCCTCGATTAGGTGACCCCGGTGTCAGACCAAAGTTTCGCGGAGGCGGGTGAAGAAGTCGGTGTATACGGCGCGGCGGTCGATGCGGAACGCCTCGGTCATGTGGCCCTCGAGCGGGCGCCAGCGATGGTCGACGCCAACACATGCCCGCGGCACCACCGCTGTTCGGACCCAAGACGGGTCGATCATCCACGCGATCGGCGCGAGGTCCCACATCACCCAGCTGTGACCCGGCCGGTCGGCGTCGGTGGCCAACGGGTTGTCGAGATACAGCGCGTGGAGAAGCCGGCCGAGCTCACCGGTATCGCGAACGTGCGCCTCGATCTCGGGCAACGACACCGACAACACCTCGGCGACCTGATAGCCCGGGATGTAGACCATCGCCGTCGCACGCTCGAAAACCACGTTGGACGCAGCCCTGTCCTGAACCAGGTTGAAGCTGTCGTCGTCGCGGCCAGATCCGCTGGGATATCCGGCGACGAAGACGACCACAACGCGGTCCGCGATCGACGGATCGGCCAGCAGCGCCGCCGCCACGTTGGTCGGGGCACCGAGTACGGCGACATACAACGGCTCGTCGGACGAGTGTGCGAGCTCGACGATCGCCTGCGCGGCGTCGCTGTCGACGCTGTCGGCCGGACCTGCCATGAACCGCGTCGCCCCGGTGAGAACCCGAGGCGGTGCCGGGCGCCGAGCCGCCGCCACCACCCGCTCGATCTCCACGAAGCTGCGCCCCATGCCTTCGGCGGCGGGATGCTCGAGCGTCATCGTCGTGATCTGTTCGCCGGTCAGCGCCCCAGCGAGGTCCTCCCACATCGACGTCGGCCCGCCGTCGCGCAGCTCCAGCGCCGCCGACAGCGAAGCCATGTAGTCTCCATGGCCGAAAGGCGCTGCGCAGATCGCTTCGATGTTCAACCGGTTGGGGGCCGAAAGCGCCCACGCCAGGGCGAATTGATCGTCGATCTCGTTCGCCGCATCGGTGTCGATGACGACCCGCAGCGGGCCGTCTGGACGTTCGGGCAGGCTCTCATGGTCGACCATCGCGTCGACCGTAGCCGCGCTCGAGTCCTGCCCGGATCGACGCGCTGGGCCGGGTCGACAATGCTGGGGCGGGAGCGGCGATGAACCACTACGAAGACCGATCGGCACTGCACAGGGCGTTCGAGCGCCACGTCAACCCCGGCAAGATCGCGTTCTTCGAATCGGTCGGTTTCGATGCAGTCATGGGTGAGCGGCACGGCGCTGTGTTCCACGATCTTTACGACGGCCGCACATGGTTCAACTGCCACTGCAACGGCGGCGTGTTCAACCTGGGCCATCGCAACCCCACCGTTCTAGCCGCCGTCCTGGAAGCGCTCGACCAAGTCGACATCGGCAACCACCACCTCGCAAGCGGCTACCGCGCAGCTCTCGCCGAGAGGCTCTCCGCAACCACCGGCGATGCGCTCCCCGGCGTCGTCTTCGGCGTCAGCGGCGGCGAAGCGATCGACCTCGCGATCAAGGTCGCTCGGGCGGCGACCGGCCGATCGGGAGTGGTGTCCGCCACCGGTGGCTACCACGGCCACACCGGCCTGGCGTTGGCAACCGGCGACCCCAAGTACCGCGATCCGTTCGGCCCCAACCCGGCCGGGTTTGCTCAGGTTCGGTTCGACGACATCGATGCTCTTCGCTCGCGCGTCGACGAATCGACCGCAGCTGTGTTGCTCGAGACGATCCCTGCGACTCTCGGCATGCCGCTGCCATCTCCGGGATATCTCCGCGAGGTGCGCAGCGTGTGCGATGGGGCGGGTGCCAAGCTCATTCTCGACGAGGTCCAGACCGGGCTCGGACGAACCGGTGCAATGTGGGCATACGAACACGAGGACACCACCCCCGACGCGCTGGTTACGGGGAAGGGCCTGAGCGGAGGCATCTACCCCATCACCGCGACGCTCATGACCGCCGAGCTGCACGAGTTGTTCGTTCGTGAGCCGTTCATCCACATCTCGACCTATGGCGGCGCCGAACCCGGTTGCGCCGCTGGTCTGGCCGTTCTCGACATCGTCGAGTCCGACGGATTTCTCGAGCGGGTCGACGAACTCGGAGAGCGGTTCGAGCAGGGTTTGGCCGGTGCGCCGTTCACCCTTCGGCGGCGGGGCCTCTTCATGGGCCTCGCGTTCGACGAGGACGATGGCGGGTTGTTGGCGACCAAACAGCTCTTCGACGAAGGCGTGTTCGCGGTCTACGCGAACAACGACACTCGAGTGCTCCAGTTCCTCCCACCGCTGACGACCACCGACGACGAGGCAGACGCGATCATCGACATCGTGCGGCGAACTCTCGGATGACCGAGCTCGTCGACTCGATCGCCGCCCTCGACGTCGAGGTCCGCAGGGCTCTCGAGACCGGCGACGAGTCGGGGCTCGACGTCATCGGGTACGGCGAGATCTCGCTGGTCGTTGCCCTCGAGACCAGCGACGGCCCGCGGGCCTGCAAGCGGCTGCCTCCCTTCTCCGATCGCACCACCTACTCGCGCTACGCCGAGGTCTTCGAGCTCTATCTGTCGACGCTCGCCGACGCCGGAGTCGAGGTGGTCGACAGCTGTCTCGTCGACCTGCCCAGCCCAGGCCCCGGAGACTCTGCGGATTGCCCCGACGGAGGAGGACAATCCGCGCCGTCGGCCGTCACCGCCTACTGCGTGCAACCCCGGCTCGACCTCGAGACGCTGGGGCCGCTGGTCGCGGCCGGAGCGGGCGGAGAGTCGTTTCTGCGTCAGGTCGTCGACACCGCCGCCGACACGATCACACCTCGACTCGGCCTCGACTCGCAGGTGTCGAACTGGGCGCTCGTCGAGGGCGAGCTTGTCTATCTCGATGTCACAACGCCAATGATGCGCGACGCCAACGGCGACGAACGCGCCGACCCCGACATCTTCGTCGGATCACTACCGTGGATCCTTCGCGCTCCGTCGCGGCGGTTCCTGC
Source organism: Acidimicrobiales bacterium (assembly GCA_965216815.1). Taxonomy (GTDB): domain Bacteria; phylum Actinomycetota; class Acidimicrobiia; order Acidimicrobiales; family SHLQ01; genus JADFOM01. The sequence continues at coordinate 4,205,713 of OZ244202.1, forward strand.
TCGAGAGCATCCTGACGACCTACTACGAACCGCGCTCCGCGATGGTCGACATGCTGGGCAACCTCGTCAAGGAAGGTCTCGCCTCGATCATTCCTGCGGGGATCGCCGCGGCCAACGCCACCTGCAGCCCTCCGATCACCGAAGGTGAGGTGCGCTCCTTCTACCGCCGCGACGCGCGCCTCTGGGGCCTGCTGCAGCGGGTACGGCGTATCGACCGGGGCTGGCAGCGACACGTCCGTCGACGAACATACCCATACCTTCTGCCCGGCCGAATCGAGAGGTAGGACCATGTGCGACACGATGGTGAGGGTCCGCGACGGCGAGGTCCTGTTCGCCAAGAACTCCGATCGCGATGCCAACGAGGCCCAGGTCCTCGATTGGTACGCCGCTGCCTCGCACCCCGACGGGTCAACCATCGAGACGACCTACATGGAGATCCCACAGGTCGCCGAGACAGCGGCCGTTCTACTCAGCCGCCCGTTCTGGATGTGGGGCGCAGAGATGGGCGCCAACGAACACGGAGTCGTCATCGGCAACGAAGCGGTGTTCACCCGCGAGCCCACGTCGGACACGGGGCTGACCGGCATGGACCTGCTCCGGCTCGCTCTCGAGCGAGCTCGCAGCGCCGACGAAGCCGTCGAGGTCATCGTCTCCCTGCTCGAGACCCATGGCCAAGGCGGTGGCTGCGGGTTCGAGGATCGCAGCTTCACCTACCACAACAGCTTCATCGTGGCCGATCCAGCCGGTGCAACCGTTGTCGAGACGGCCGCGAGGCGCTGGGCGACCGAAAAGGTCGACGGGGCGCGAAGCATCTCCAATGGACTCACGATCGAAGGCTTCGCCGACCGCTTCTCGGACAGGCTCAAGACCAGGACCTCGGCCTGTCGTGTTCGTCAACCTCACACGCAGCGACTCGCGGGTTCCGCGGCCGGACTCTCGGACATGGCATCGATCCTGCGCAGCCACGGAGACACAACCTGGCCCACCTACAAGCGAATCAACGGCACCCTGCACATGCCGTGCATGCACGGCGGAAGCGATATCGCCTCGTCGGTCAGCGCCGGCAGCTGGATCTCGCACCTCGGTGGTGACGGTCATTCACATTGGGCGACCGCTACCGCGGCGCCGTGTATCAGCCTCTTCAAGCCGGTCTGGGTGGCCGACCCGATCGAGGTAGCCGAGGCACCGGAGGGAACCGCCGACGAGTCATTGTGGTGGTTGAACGAACGGCTACATCGGAAAGTCATGGTCGACCCCGAACCGTTGGCCGCGACGTTCGTGCCAGTGCGCGACCATCTGGAACGCACTTGGTTCACAGATCCGCCATCGTCGCGCGAGGCGTTCGCAACCCACCGGCGGCTACTCACGTCGTGGATCGAGGCGCTTCCCGAAACGCCCGACGACGTCCGCCCCCGCTTCGCGCAGAAGTACTGGGCGAAGCGCAATCGAGCGGCCGGCCTCGACTGACCGAGGTCAACTACCGGAGCCGCGCCTTCGCTTCCTTCTTGAACCTGGCGAGCTCGACGCGTTCGGGCATGTCCTTGTAGAAGTCGTCGAGCGGGTAACAGCCCGACACCAAGCCGTTACGTGGAGCGGTTGTGCAGTCGGAGAAGGTGCGACACACGAGACGCCGATCGAGCGGTCGGCCGGCGAGTACATCGGCCGGCATCTGGGGATAGGACAGGATCATTCTGCCGAGCCCCACCATGTCGACGCTGCCGTCGGCGACGAGTGCCTGACCCACGTTGGGAAGCCAGTCTTGAAGGTAGGACAGCCCGGCGCCGACGAGAGCGATGTCGGGGTGGCCGCGGCAGATCTCGGCGGTTGCGTCGACGAGCCGCGCGACGCCGACGAGCGGATCTTCGGGTGGCTGGTAGCCGTCGGATGGAGGGAAGTAGGCGGGCCTCTGCGCATGCGGCACGTAGTAGGGACTTCCGGCTGTGGCACACGCCAAGCCGATCCCGAGCTCGCCAAGAAGTGTGAAAAGCTCGTGGGTCTCGGTCAGATCGTACCCCAGCCCCGTGCCGTCGCCGCCGAAGGCGTAGCTGTATGGGCCCTCGTGTTCGGGAACGCCGACCCCTCCCTCTCCTGCGACGTGGGGCACCAGGTCGAACAACGAAACCCGCACCGCGACCCCGATGTCGGGAGCTGCGGCCCGAATCCCCTCGACGGTCGATCGAAGGAACCGGGTGCGGCCGTCGAAGTCACCGCCGTACCGACCCTCGCGGTCGTAGCCACTGAGGAACTCGTGGCCGAGATATCCGTGACAGGCCTTGACGTCGACGAAGTCGAACCCGGCCTGCTGCGCCAGCGCCGCCCGATCGACAAACTGCCCGATTAGCTCGTCGATTTCGTCGTCGCTGAGTACCTCGCCGTCGCCCGAACCGACCCGAGCGTCGAGCAAGGGGTGACGGTAAGCGGTACGCGGTGCTGGCCCGCCCGCGGTGGGTCTGGCGTATCGTCCCGAGTGCGTGAGCTGTAGCACCGTGACCTGAACGGGGTCGAGGCGCGCCCGGAGGGCGGCGATGTCGTCGATCGTCGTGTGGTCGAGCACAAGCTGATTCGGATTCGCCCGACCGTCATGGCGCACGGCGGTCGCCTCGCCCCACACGAGACCGGCGCCGCTGGTTGCGAAGCGGTCCCAGCGCCGGCGGACGAGGTCGGTCGGCCGACCATCGGTTTGGCCGTCCCAGCCCTCCATCGGCAGCACCGCGAAGCGGTTCGGAACGACTCGCTCGCCAACCGACAAGTCGGTGATCGCAAGCGGTGAGGCGAGCGGACCGGACGGGTCGACGGTTTCGTCGACCGGAACACCGACGCCGATCGCATCGAGGTGAGACCGCAGCGCACCCGGGTCGGTGAGCTTCTTCACCTGGGTGAAGCGGGGCATCAAAGCACTCCGAGGCGTTCGGCGATGTCGGCGAGTACCTCTCTGTCGCTGTCGGGGCGACGTGGCGCGTCGGCGGGAACGTTGTCCGAAGCCGCCCAGCCGCGCAGCTCGAGGAACATGGCTGCATTGTGGCGATATCCCGGCACCGGGGGGCGGAAAGTGAATTGGCCGAGGTACTGGAGCGTGTCGTTCAGCTCGTGGAAACCCGGGTCACCGGCGGCCCACATTCCATCGCGGCGCGCGAACAAGTCGGGTGCGAAGGTCGACAGGCCGAGGAGGTAGTCGCTGCCATACATGACCATGTCGATGGCCAGGTCGTTGCCGGTCAGCACCATGAAATCCGGTCGGTGTTGGTCCCGCACGAGTAGCCGTTCCCATTCGAGCTCCCGTTCCAGCGAGGAGTGCTTGGCCCCGATGCATTGAGGGATGTCGAGTAGAGCCCGATAGGTGTCGATCGAGTAGATGCGCCCGGATGGCACGAACATCGGACCGAGCTCGAAGCCTAAGAACCGGTCGACGCGTTCGGCGATCGCGGCCAGCGCGTCGATCCACTCGGTCTCGGACCCGCTGTTGAGTCCGTGCGAGGGGAAGATGACCGGTGTGCCACCTCGCTCGGCGATGTCTCCGCACGCCGACAGGTAGGCCTCGAGGTCGAAGCGGTCGCCCGGGCTGTCGGCCACGAACGCTCCGGCCACGAACCGGCCGTCGGTCGCCCCTGCAGCGAGGTCGAGGACCTGGCGCTTGGTGGCGTCGTCGAGGAGCTGCACGTAGCCGGTGTCCATGTTGACGCCCGGAACGAGACCCGCGTCGTGTGTGCGGGCGATGTGTGCCTCGGTAGCGACGAGGTCGATGTCTCCGTCGGCTGTGTGCGGGAGCAGCACCGCTGACATTCCGGTGATCGTGCGCCGGGGCATGATCTGGCCGATCGGGTCGATCCTGTTCACGGGGTGCTCCTCATGATCTCCGCAAGGGTAGGCGCACCTGAGAGGGTGGCCGACACTGTCACAGCCGACTGGCATGATCGGTGCATGGCATTCGGCGATCATCCCGGTCCACCGGCTACCCAGCGACAGGTGCGCGAGCTCACCGCGCTCATCAACGCGGCCGGACACACCGACTTCCGCGACGCTCGCGGCCCACTCGGGCTCAACCAACGACAGGCCCGCGGCAAGTTCACCCGCGACGAAGCCGACCTGTTCATCGCTCAGCTCGAAGCCGAGGTCGATGGTGAACCGCCGGTCGCCGCGATGGCAGACCCTCGCGAGGCAGCGCAGCGCGAGCTGCTCGCCAAGGTGCCCGCGCATGTGCTCGCTGCCGAACTCCAAGAGCGGGGATGGGTCGTCATGGAGGGGTGACGGAAATCTCCGTCAGGTGAGCACAATGGGCGTCGCGGCGCGGGCACAATCTCAGCCCGGGCCGATAACGGCGGACCCATCGACTTCACAAGGACCAACAACCATGACGGCGGACCTCGAACTTTGTTACCTCTCCGCGACCGAGGCGATGGAGCGCTTCACCTCCGGTGCGATATCGCCGGTCGAAGTGCTGGAGGCACAGATCGAACGCTTCGAAGAGGCAAACGGTGAGGTCAACGCGGTGACATACACTCACTTCGAGGACGCTCGCGAGGCAGCGCGCGCCAGCGAGCAGCGCTACCGCGACGGCACGCAACGGCCGCTCGAGGGAGTGACGGTGGCCATGAAGGATGAGCACGGCCTCGCAGGGTGGACGATCCGTTCTCGGCCGACTACGAGCCTCACAGCGGCGGACCCGCGCTCGAGTTCATCGCCGACGAAATCTACGCGAACAGCTGCTATGACCACATCTCCGCCACGTTCGAGGTCCGGCCGACGACGAGCTCGACGACCGCAGCGAAAACGACGTCGGTCGGGCGATCAGAAGGTGGGCCGAGGCCCGGCGCCGATCGTTCGAGCAGGACGTGTCCGCTTCGATCTGGCGTGGTGTGCGGGGGCTCATCGGCGGGTTCTTGCTCTTCGTCGTGCTCATCGGCCTGTCGAAGGTGGTCGGTGATCTGAAGGGCGACTTCGCCGACACGATCGGTCGCGGCCCCGAGGTCGGGGCCTGGGTCGTGTTGTGGTTCCCCATCGACACGCTCGTGTTCTCGACATGGCAAGGTCGGCTCGACCGCCGCGCATATCGTCTTCTCGGCGGCATGGACCTCACCCTCCGCCCTGTCCCCTGAGCCGACCTCGGCTACGAATCGGCGAGGTGCTCGGCGCTGCGCAGCGTCAGCGCGTAGATGTTGAGCACCGGGTTGAACCCACCGTTGGTCACGTGCAGCGAAGCGTCCATCACCCAGAGGTTGTCGTGGCCGTGCACCCGGCCCCAGCGATCTGTCACTGAGGTCGTCGGGTCGTCTCCCATCCGACACGTGCCGGCCTGGTGCTGGCCGGCACCGAACGGGCCTGGCGGCGGGTTGACCCAGGTCTGCCGAGCGCCGCTCGCGATGAGCCACTGCTCGGCGCGCTCGGACTGGGCGGCCGCGGCTCGCACGGTGTCGGGATGGTACGCGCCTCCCCATCGAGCGACAGGGGACCCGTGTTTGTCGACCACGCCATGGGCGAGCGTGACCCGGCAGTCGGGCGTCGGGATCTCCTGGATCGGGCCGTAGAGATGACCTGTGCGCAGGTAGAGGTCGCGCATGGCGTGTTTCCCCTCGGTCCCCCACCGGGGAATATCCCACGGCAGCGCCCATGCCCAATGGATGATGGGGAGTTTGATGACCTCGTTGTGGATGCAGCCGCCGATGAGACCCGCATCGGGATCGTGGTTCCAATCGCAGGTGCCGATAGTCACACCCGGCCCGTTCATGTCGATGACCGGATCGTCGAATATGCCGAAGGCCCCGATGTAGTGGTGGCCCTGGAGATGGCGCCCTACCTGATCGGTTTCGTTGCCGAGACCATCGGGGTGAGCGTCGCTACGCGAGGAGAGCAAAAGCCTCGGTGACTCGATCGCACCGGCGGCGACAACGACGTGCCCGGCCCGTATTCGTCTGCGCCCTCCGGTGGTCCAGTCGACCAGCTCGACGCCGTCCACCCGTCCGGTGCCATCGGTAATGACGTGCGTCGCTCTCGCGCCCGTGACCAGGTGACATCTACCGGTGGCGAGGGCGTCGACTACGAACGTGTTCCACGACCCGTTCTTCGCATCGGAGGGGCACGCGAATCCAACGCATTCACCGCATCCGACACAGGCGGCGCGACCGTTGTAGGGCTCGGAGTTGACGAGCAGCGGAACGGGTCCGGTGCTGAGGCCGAGTCGTTTTGCACCCGCGGCGAGTACTTCCGCTTCGGGGTCGAGCGGGAACGGCTGCATCGGGTAGGGGCGGCTGCGCTCCCCCTGGTTGGCGTGGCTGTCGCCGTCGCCGCACACCCCGAGAGCCCACTCGGACCTCGTGTAGAAGGGCTCGAGGTCTTCGTAGGTGACCGGCCAGTTGGCGAGTGAGCTTCCCTCGGGCACGCCGTAGGTCGAGGCCAGCTCGAAGTCGATCGGGAGGTAGCGCCATGCCATGCCCTGATAGACGCGGGTGCCACCACCGACCGTCATGGCGTTGTTCGACCACTCGTGCTTCCAGGGCCGCTCGACGACCATGTCGCCGTGTTCGCTCGCATACACGCGCGGGTTGCCGTCGGCGTCGGGTCCGGTGTTGTGGCCGTGTTCGGCCAACCGGTGATTGGCGAGGTGGTCGCGACCAACCTGCTCGTAGGTGAGGAGCTCGCCGCGCTCTGCGAGCAGTACCGAAAGGCCCGCTCGAGCGAGCACACCCGCTGCGGTGCCACCGCCCGCGCCCGCGCCGACGATGACCACGTCGTAGGTGTCGGCGATCTGGGCAAACGACGTCGTGGTCAGTGAGGTGTGCGCGACGTCGACTCCCGGCAGACGGCTGGGCCCGGCGTTGTATCCGACCAGATCCCATGCGGGAGAGTCGACGGTGGCGTAGTAGGTCTCGTTGGCCACCTTGACGAGAGCCCCGTGGAACCGCATTGGCTCGACCGCGGTCCATGCCGTCGTCACGGCGTCCGAAGCAACCCCGGCCAGCAGCTCGTCTTGTTCTTCGGCGCTCAGGTCGACGAAGTCGCGGCCGAACAAACCGTCGGCTTCGGCGTCGAGGTGGACGAGTCCGGGGTTGATCGAACGGTCCCAGTACTTGGCGTGGTATCCCGCGGCTAGCTGCTCGAGGCTGTCGCGCAGCGAGGCATCAGCCACACCAGGGTGTTCGCCTTCCGGGACGATTCTGGCGAGTGCGGCGAGCGCGGTCGGATCGATCATGATCCGGCAAAGACTGCGTGTGCCGAGCCGAGAGCTTCGAGAGGATCGCCCTTTGGCATGAACTCGTGGCCGACCCAGCCGTCGTACTCTCCCCTGTCGGCCTTGTGCCTGATGAGCCCTGCGAGACCCGACCAATTGACCTCCTGTCGGTCGTCGAGGTCGCTACGGCCCGGTACACCCGCTGTGTGGAAATGGCCGATGAGGTCGAGGTTGCCCTTCAGCGTGCGCATCAGGTCACCCTCCATCAGCTGCATGTGATAGAGGTCGAACAGGACTCGCAGCGCTTCGGAGCCGACTCTCCGTACCACCTCGAAGGCCCACCAGCTCCGGTCGCACTGATAACCCGGGTGGTCGACCTTGCTGTTGAGCAGCTCGAGCAGCAGCGTCACCCCCGCTGCCTCGGCGCTCTCGACCACCGGACCGAGGCCGTCGACGCAGTGTCCTATGGCCGTTTCATCGTCGTCGCCCATGCGGTTGCCCGAGAACACGATGACGTTCTCCACGCCGCCGCTCGCCGCTCGCTCGATCTCGGTTCCGACACGTTCGGCCAGCTCGGGGTGCGCGGTCGGATCGTTGAAGCCGCGCTCGATGTCGTGTCCTATGTGGGTGACCAGCGCGAGACCCTGGGCGGTAGCGGTCGACCAGTGCTCGTGCGGGACCATCTCGACGCCTTCGTAGCCGATGTCGGACGCCGCTGCGAGAAACGCCGCCGGGTCCTGCGGCGGGCCCGTGATCGTGAACGACCACCATGTGAACGACTGCTTCATGGATCCATCCTCGCTCATCGATACAACGTTGAGCCGCAGCTAGCCAACAGCTACTTGGGCGCAAAGTGCTGGCCGCCATCGAGGCGGATGCAACTACCGTTGAGCATCGGGTTCTCGACGATCGCGACGGCGAGACGGCCGAACTCGTCGGGCCGTCCCATGCGCTTGGGAAAGGCTGCGTCCTTGGTCAATGCGTCGGCGAACTCGTCGGGAATGCCCGCGGTGATGCCGGTGCTGAACAGGCTGGGAGCGATCGACATGGCCCGTATGCCGAGGCTCCCGAGGTCGCGAGCCATCGTCAGCGTCATCCCGGCGATCCCTGCCTTCGCCGCCGAGTAGGCGACCTGGCCGATCTGTCCTTCGAAAGCGGCGATCGACGCTGTGTTGATCATCACACCACGCTCGTCGTCCTCTGGCTCGTTCTCGGTCATTGCGGCCGCCTGGAGGCGATTGAGGTTGAAGGTGGCGATCAGGTTGAGATCGACCACGCGCCGAAACTCGTCGAGAGGGTGAGGTCCGTTTTTCGACAGGGTCCGCATCGCCGTGCCACCTCCAGCGGTGTTGACGGCGATGTGTAAACCGCCGAGCGACTCGACAGCCTCGCCCAGCGCTTGCTCCGCTCCGTCGAAGTCGATGATGTCGACGGGGTGGAAAGTACCCCCCAGCTCGTCGGCGACCTCGGCACCGGAAGAGGTCGCCAGATCGAGAATCGCAATAGACGCACCTCCCGACCGCATCTGCTCAGCCGCCGCACGCGCCATCCCTGACGCGCCACCCACGATCACAGCCTTCTTGCCCTCGATCTGCACGTTCTCTCTCCTCGCTTGTCCTGTTCCTCTAGAGACCCGGCCGAACGACTACCGGCCCTTCCAGACCGGGTCGCGTTTCTCGATGAAGGCGGTTGCGCCTTCCTTCGCGTCCTCGCTTCCGAAGACCTTCGGCTGCCATTCGGCGTTCCGCTCCCACGCGGCCTCAGCGTTGGTGGCTGCGAGTCGGACCAGCTCCTTGGTCGCCTGAAGGGCGAGTGGCCCGTTCGAGGCGATGCGCGCCGCCATCACGAGTGCTGCGTCGACAACATCCTCGGGTGCCACTACCTGGTTGACGAGCCCGAGTGCGAATGCTCGCTCGGCGTCGATGCGGTCGCCGGTGAGCGTCAGCTCGAGTGCCACGGCGAGAGGGATCCGTGTGCTGATCGTCACTCCGCCCCCGGCGGCGAAGAGGCCCCGCTTGACCTCCGGCAGGCCGAACTCGGCGTGCTCGGATGCGACGACGACGTCGCATCCCATCATCAGTTCGAATCCACCCGCGACGGCTGTGGCGTTGACCGCGCCGACGACCGGCACGGAAACCTCGCCCCGGATGAAGCGCCCGAACACCGCGCTTCCCCGCTTGTGATCTTCGCTGGGCTTGGCGCCCTCGGCGAAGCCTCGAAGGTCCATGCCGGCGCAGAAAGCGCGGTCGCCGGTGCCGGTCACGACGACGCATCGAACCTCGGGGTCGTCTTCAGCGTCGAGCAGCCCAAGGCCGATCTCGCTGATGAGCTCCGGCGACAAGGCGTTGCGGGCCTCGGGTCGGTTGAGGCGCAACACCAGTACTCCGTCTCGGTTGTCGCGAACGAGGACGGGCTCGATTTCAGCTGAATCGTCTGACATCCCGGCGAACCTAGTTTGCCGTTCGACCCCGTCATAAACCTGACCAGGGCGCAGCCCGGTGTGTTCGTGACATCCTTGCCGCAATGTCCCGACGAGCTGAATCCATAGCGCGCTACTGGCGCTCCTTCGCTGCGTACTCGCTCGCCGACTATGCACCCATGTATCACGCGATCGTGACCGGAATGGCCGACGAGGACGAGGTCATGGCACTTGTCGCACAGGCTCCCGACGATGCCCACGGCCCCAACCACATGAACGCAGCCGTGCACTACCTGATCCTCGGCGGCCTCGACCACCCTCTCGCCGCGGTCTACGAAGGAACGTCCGATGCCGATCCGGCGCCGTTGTTCGCCGACCTCGTGCTCGCTCACCGCGGCGAGGTGCTCGAGCTGATGAGCACCCGCCACGTCCAGACGAACGAGATCGGACGCGTCGCCTCCATCGCGCCTTCGCTGTCGCATGTAGAACGGCTCTTCGCGATGCCGGTCGCGCTAGCAGACATCGGGTGCAGCGCAGGACTAAACCTTCTCCTCGACCGGTATCGCGTCGACTACGGCAAAGCATCGGTCGGGCCGGCCGACGCTGAGGTCGTGGTCGCCGGCCACATCCGAACCGGCGATCCTCCGCTCGACGACGTGGACATCGCGTGGCGGCGCGGATACGACCGCAGCCCCATCGATATCACCGATCCCGACAGTGCGCGGTGGCTCAGGGCGCTCGTGTGGCCTGATCATCCCGATCGCGGCGAACGCCTGGTGAAGGCGATCGAGCTGGCGGCGGCCGATCCACCCGTGCTCGAAACGGCCGACGCGGTGACCGCTGTAGAGCGAGCGGCTCGAGACACCCCTGACGATCTGATGCTCGTTCTGTTGACAACCTGGACATGGTTCTACTTCGACGTCGACACCCGTTCGCGATTCGAGCGCGCAATCGTCGACGCCGGACGCCCAGTCGCGTGGATCTCGATGGAGCTCGAGGACGCGGTTGAAGGACTCGACCCCGTCGATCGGCCCGAGAATGTGGGTGAGGCGAGCGTGATGGGACTGGTCACCGGGGGCGAGGGTGCCGAAGTGCGCCGGCAGGCCCTCGGGTGGACTCATCCCCACGGCGAGTGGCTCGCCTGGACCGCCGGCGATCTCAGTGGGTGATCTCGATCACCTCGGCGTCGAGCTCGGTGAGGCGAACCGGGTCGGGCACCACCCCGATGCCTGGGCCATCGGGGACGGCGATCGCACCATCCTCCAAGACAAACGGTTCGGTGATGTCTTCGGTGAAGTATCGGTCGCTGGCCGAGAGGTCGGGCGGCAGCGTGAAACCCGGCAGCGAAGCGAGTGCCAGCGCCGCCGCGCGACCGACGCCCGTCTCGAGCATGCCGCCGCACCAGACCGGCGCACCTCGTTCGACGCATAGGTCGTGGATGCGTTTCGCTTCGAGCAGGCCACCGACGCGCGCGGGCTTGATGTTGACAACGTCGCAGGCACGGCGGTCGAGCGCGGCGACAACGTCGGCGAACGAACGCAGGCTCTCATCGAGACAAATCGGTGTCGTCAGCGTTCGTCTCAGATCGGCATGTCCGGCCAGATCGCCTCGCCTCAGAGGCTCCTCGATCATCAGCAGATCGAACTCATCGAGCGCCCCCAGAGGAGCCGTGTCCCGGTTGGCATAAGCACCGTTGGCGTCGACCTGGAGAAAGAGGTCGCTCCCGAAGTGCGATCGGACCGCGGCCACGAGATCGATGTCGCGCCCGGGTTCGATCTTGAGCTTGACCCGCCTGTAGCCCTGCTCGATCGCGGTCTCGACGGCCGCGAGGGTCGCCGCGGTGTCGGGGTGCAGTCCGATGGCCACGCCGGGCGCGATGCGATCGGCGGTTCCACCGAGGTGCGAGGCGAGCGAGGTGCCCACAGCGCGGAGCTCGACATCGAGCAGCGCCGTCTCGATGGCACAGCGCGCCATCGCGAACCCCGACCAGTCGCCGAGAACATCGTCGAGCCGTTCGGCGGTGATCCCGCGGCGACCGACCAACGCCGGTACGAGACGGTCGCGCAACTCGACGAACGATCGGTCCGCGGTCTCGTCGCTGTAGCCGGGCGTCGACATGGCGACGTCTTCACCCCAGCCGTCGGCCTCGCTGATGACGACGTTGACGAGCGTGACCGACCGCTCGTTCTCGACTCCGTGCGCTGTCACGAACGGGGTGACGAGCGGCAACCGAACTCGCACTAGTCGGACGACATCGATCTCCACCGGACCATTATCCGAAATTGAGAGGATTAGCCGCGCCTGGCGCGGCTAATCCTCTCAATTTCGTGAAAGGGACAGATTGATGATCCGGCCGAACAGGAGCACCGCTAGGCCGTAGATCGCGAGCGCCACCAACAGCACGGTCTCGAACCCGAACGCCATCGACATGATCGTCGTCGTCGTCGACCCGACGACCGAGAAGAACCCGTTGACCGCCCATCCCCACGCGACGTAGGTCTGCTCGTGCGGTGAGCTGCGGGCGACGACGCCGAGACCCAGCGGCATGAATGCCCCGAGACACAGGCCCAGGGGAGCCAGCACGGCGAAGGCGATGAGCACCCGGGCGAGCAGCGGCAGGCCGAGAAGACCTTCGGTCAGGGTCTCGAGCCCGAATAGGTAAAAGACGGTGAGAACGCCGAGCACCAGGAACAGACCGAGGGTCGCGCGCCGCTCACGCCCCCGATACCGATCCGACAACAGCGAACCGATTCCGGTGAATATTAGGATCGAGGCCAGGGTGACCGTGAGCGAGTAGGTCGGATAACCGAGGAACAGCGTGAGCTTCTGGATCATCGTGATCTCGAAGAACATGAAGCCGAGCCCAAGCGTCGCGAAGTACACGGCCGAGAGGCCCTTGAACGGCAGCTCACGCCACAGCGAACGCACGGCGACGAACGGAACGAGCAGGAACACGACGGCAAACACGACCGACATTGCCACCAGCAGCAGCAGCACCCTCTCGCCCAGCGAGTCTTCGAGGTCGCGGCCGTCGAGCGGCTCGAACAGGTTTGCGATGACGTCGGGAAACGGCGTGAAATGCCAGAAGAACGGACGGTTGTCGCTGATCGACGTGATGTCGTAGTCGTAGCTCTCGTAGAAGGCCTCGAGCTCGTCGCCCTCGAGGTCGATCACACGGTTGACCGCCGTGTCGGCGACCGTCCGACCGGGGATGTGCTGGAGATTGGACCCGTCGACGACCTCCGCGTTGGCGACGAAGGCATCGATCTCGTCGTCGGTGAACGGGGTCCGCTTCACGAGAATCGTCGACACCGGGACGTGATCGAACAGCGAAGTCGCGATGAGGATGTGCGAAGCGTGGTCGTCGACACCGATCTCCTCGAGCGCCTCGCGCACGGTGGACACGTAGCGAGCGGTTCGGTTCGGCTTCTCGTCGAACACGAACTCGCCGAATTGCACCGCGATCACCCCGTCGTCGCTCAGGTGCTCGAGACTCTCGACGACCATCTCCTCGGTGTAGAGGTACGACTCGGACAGCACGAACGCCCCGGCTGATGCCGCGTTGGAAGCCGAGTAACTGTCGGGTGCGACGAACCAGATGAGGTCATAGAGGTGGTCGTCGTCCTTGCGGGCGAGAAACGTCCGTCCATCGGCGTTCGTGAGGTCGACCTGGGGGTAGTCGACGATGTTGCCCGAATAGTCCGCGAGCTCACCGGTGAGAAGATCGACCGTGCCAGGGTTGAGCTCGACGGCGTCGACGTGTTCGGACCCGTAGTAGAGCGACGCGAGTATCTCGTGCCCGCCTGCCGAACCGATGATGAGCTGGTCGCGCGGCGGCTCGCCCAGGACCTCGAACGGGAACGAGCGGAGATCGGTGTCGAAGCGTGTGAGACCCTCGACATCTCCGTCGAATTCGTAGATGCCCGACCCGAAAAGACCGTCGTGATAGAGGAACTTGACCCCGGGCAGCGCGTTGATCGCATCGACACGGAACACCGGATCCCAGCGGGTCGCTGCGACGTCGGCGCTGCGGTCATAGGACTTGAGGTCCTCGACGACCGGTTCCGGTAGCAATCCCGAGGCGACGACGCCCACGAATGCGAGTGCGCCAACCACCAGACCCACAGCTCGGGTAGTGTTCAGTCGCCCTGGCCTCATCGCCGTCGCATCGGGTCGGGTGAACGACACCCATAGGCCCGTCGCGGCGAGTAGCAAAGCCGACAGCGCCACGACGGCTGGGGGGCCGATCCAGCGGAGAACGAACACGACGATCGCGCATGCGACGCCGGCACCCAGCAGGTCGGCGAAATACAGGCGGCCGATGCGTTCTCCGGCCCGCCCGAGGATCGAGGCGAGCATGACCCCGATGGCCACGAACGACACGTAGAGAGCGAAACAGATGAGAGCCAGCCGGGCGACGTTGGAGAACGAAGCTCGCGATCCGTAGTCCCAGATCTCTGCGGTGTTGAGCTTGACCAACGACGCGACGTAGTAGCCGACGCCTATGGAACCGGCTCCGGCGAGGCAGCCGTAGACGATGATGCGATCGAGCGATGTCTCGCGCAGCCGCTTCGAGATCGCGACGAACACGGCACCGGATCCGAGCCCGACGAGGGCGAGCCCGATGACCAGGTAGACGTAGTAGTAGTAGAGCTTGAACGAGATGATCCGCGTGTACGAGATCTCCAACAGGAGCGCGGCCACGCTGACGAGAAAGATCTCGATGTAGTGGGGGCGCGTCTTCATCCTCGACCGTTCACTCGGGTCCGAAAACACTAGCGGCGCTCCGCGCGACCCAGACCGATGCCGGGGCCCACGCGGAAGTTTGACCTAGGGCAGGGGGCCCCTTGGAGTTGGCGGTGAGGGGCTCCGCTCTGCTCCCCTGCCGGCCAACGTCCCGGTTCGCCAGCTAACGTCGCTGCGCATGGATCCACGACGCAAGAAGATGCTCATGATCGGCGGCGGCGTAGCGGTCGTCTTGATCGCACTCGCCGCGGCCGGAATCTGGTGGTACCTCCGCGACGACGCGCCCGAGAAGGCGTCGACCGAGACCGCCACCAGGAGCCTCGAGCAGTCTTCGTCGACTACAGAGCCGACGGAAGGCACCGAGGGAACCGAAGCACCCTCGACCACCGGCGCAACCGGCACGTCGGAACCGGCGACTACCGAGGCCGTCGCCGATGGCATCGAGGGCACCTGGGTGGTCGACACGTCCCTGGCGGAATTCGACTTCGACCAGACGCTGGGTAACTTCGTCGGCTTCAGGGTGGACGAGGAGCTGAGTGGGATCGGAGCGGCCACCGCCGTCGGTCGAACTCCGGGAGTGTCGGGTTCGATCACGATCGAAGGTACGACGCTGACCGCTGTCGAGGTCGAGGCCGACATGACCCAGCTCGTGACCGACAATTCGCGCCGCGATCCCAGGGCGCGCGAAGCGCTCGGTGTCGACGAGTTCCCGACAGCGACATTCGTTCTCACCGAGCCTGTCGAGCTGGGCGACGACCCCGCCTCGGGCGTGTCGGTCACCGCCGTCGGTGAGTTGACGATCCACGGCGTGACCCAACCGTTCGAGATCCCGATCGAAGCCGAACTAGTCGACGACGTCGTCGTTGTGACCGGCAACGCTGATGTGGTGTTCGCCGACTTCGGCGTCGAGACGCCGACCGCAGCGCTCGTCTTATCGGTCGAAGACCACGGACCCATCGAGATCCAACTCCTCCTGTCACGCGGCTGAGCCCTACCGCGACAGCGCGGCGCGGACGGCGCGGGCGATGACGACCGCGCCGGGGGTGTCGCCGTGGACGCAGAGGCTGTCGATGTCGTCGCGCGCGGCCAGCTCGACGGCGTGGCGGGCGACTTCGTCGGGGTCGGTCACGACCGCGCCCGCCTCGTCTCGCGGCACCAAAGACCCATCGGCACTGTAGGCGCGGTCTGGGAAGCCCTCGGCGACAACTTCCAGGCCGTGTTTGGAGGCCTCTTCCGCCACCGCGCAATGGGGCAACGTGACCACCTTCAGCCCGCTGTCCACCGGACCGATGGCGTCTACCAACAGCGATGCGAGGCGCTCGTCGGCGGCGGCATCGTTGTACAGAGCACCGTGGGCCTTGACGTGATCGACCCTGAATTCGGGGCCTCCGGCAACCGCCAACAGCGCCCCGATCTGATAGCGAAGCTGCGCCACCAACACGTCGGGCTCGACCTCGATACTTCGCCGGCCGAAGCCCTCACGATCCAGATAGGAGATGTGCGCACCGACGCTCACACCGTGTGCCGTCGACAAGGCGACCGTTCGCGCCATGGTCGCCGGGTCGCCTGCGTGGAAACCGCACGCCACGTTGGCACGGTCGACGATCGCGATGATCGCCTCGTCGTCACCGACACCCTCGCCCACATCGGCGTTGAGCTCGACGTCGAAGCTCATGGCTGATCGATGAGATGAAATCGAACAGCTGTTCCGGGTCGTGCCTGCGCCAGGCGGTCGAGGTCGGGGCCGACAACCACACCTGCTACCGGATATCCACCCGTGACCGGAAAGTCGGCCAGGAGAACGATCGGAGCACCGTCGGGAGGGACCTGCACTGCACCGCGCACCATCGCCTCCGACGGTAGCTCGGCGTCGGTCGAACGCGGGACGGCCCGGCCGTCGAGCCTGACACCGACACGGTCGCTGTCCACCGCGACCGTGTACTCCGAGTGGGCGACGACGGCCAGGTAGTCGGGCTCGAACCACTCCCGGTGGGGGCCTGCCATCAGGCCGACGTCGACGCGGCCGGCCACGGGGTCGACGGGCGCGTGATCGACGGCAACGCCGACGGCGGCCGTTTCGGCGACACCGATCCGGTCGCCCGCAACCACCTGGTCGGGTCCAAGCCCCGACAACACATCGCGAGAGCGCGACCCGAGCACCGACTCGACGGCGAGTCCACCGCGTACGGCCATGTACGTCCGCAGGCCTCGGCTCGGCGGCAGCACCTCCGCCGTCTCGCCTGCGGCGACGACGACCGGCGTGTTCGGGCCCGCACTTCGGCCGCCAACGCGCAACTCGCTGTCGGTGCCACACAGCACGACCTCGACCGCCGCTTCGGTCCGAAACGCGAGCCCGCCGAGCAGAATCTCGAACGCGGCCGCGCCGACCGGGTTCCGTACCAGCCGATTCGCGAGCATGAGGGAGCTGCGGTCGGCTGCCCCGGACGGCGAAACGCCGAGGTGGGCGTGGCCTGGACGCCCGAGGTCCTCGATGAGGGTCATGGAGCGGGCCGACTCGATCGTGATCATCGGTCGGTGGACGACACGAATCGCACCCGTCGACGCGGTGCGAGCAAGGCGGGCGGGTCTTCGGCCAGATCGAACAGCTCGATGTCGGTCGAGCCGATGGTCTGCCATCCTCCCGGCGAGTCGGTGGGATAGATGCCGCAGTACCGGTCGGCCAGCGCGACCGAACCCGCAGGGATGCGTGATCTAGGAGTGGCGCGTCGCGGCACCCGCAACGGCTCATCGGAGACCATGTAGGCGAAACCCGGCGCGAAACCGCAGAAGGCCACTACGAAGAGCGACGCCAGGTGCCGTTCCACAACCGTCTCGACCGACATGTCGTTGCTCGACGCGACCGCTTGCAGATCCTCGCCGTCGAAACGCATCGGCACCTCGATGACCGGTTCGATCCGGCCGCCCGACGGGACCGGCAGCGGTCCATTTAGCAGCGCCTGCAGTTCGGCTCGAACGTCGTCCGTTGCACTCGAGTCGCGCGCCGTCACCACAACGGCCTCGGCCGCACCGATGACGTCGACCGCGCCGGGGATATCCCGTTCGCGCAGGACCTCGGCGAGGTCGGCCACAGCCGCTACGTCGACCGCATCAGACGACGCAGTGGGAGCGATCCGCAACGCGGCATCACCGTAGGGTTCGAGGCGCCAGGGCACTCCCCCAGTGTGACGCGCTGGAGCGAACCGGCAACACTGGCGGACAAACCCTCGGCGATCACAGGACGATGCGATGGCAGTCACCGAACCCGGCACTTGGATCCACGGCATCCAGCTTCCGATCCAGACGCTCACCCGCACGCTTGTCGACCCATGGGAGGACGACGCGTCGGTCGATGACCTCATCGCGGTCGCGCAACGCGCCGAGGCAAACGGCCATGCGTTCGTCGGCGTGTGCGACCACGTGGTCGTACCCGACGACGATTACGCGAAGCACATGACGACGACCTGGTACGATACCGTCGCCACGCTCGCCTTTCTTGCCGCACATACGTCGTCGGTGCAGCTCCTCTCGGTCGTGTGGGTCGCCGCGTACCGCCATCCCCTGCAGACCGCGAAGTCGTTCGGCACGATCGACCATCTCTCGGGCGGTCGGGCGATCCTCGGCGTGGGCGCTGGCCATGTCGAGGGGGAATTCGCCGCGCTCGGCGTCGATTTCTCGACCCGCGGCAGGCGCCTGGACGAGGCGATCGACGCAGTTCGCACCGCCTTCGACGACACGTATGTCTCGTTCGATGGCGAGTTCAGCTCGTATGACCGAGTCGGCGTCGCTCCTCGACCGGTCGCGAATTTGCCGATCTGGGTCGGCGGTTCGGGCCCCGCCGCTTGGAGGCGAGCGGGAGCCCGTGGCGACGGCTACATCCCCATGGGCAACTCACTCGACCAATACTCCGAGATCATCGACACGATGCGCACCGCGGCGGTTGCGGCGGGCCGCCCGGACACTGCTTTCGACGTCGGCTACATGCCCGGCTGGGCCTACCTCGGTGTCGACGATCCCGCCGACGTACCCGACGGCCTGCCGCCCGCGATGGTCGTCGGTGCCGAGGCGATGGCGGCCGACATCAGAGCCGCCCGCGATGCCGGTGCCAACACGATGCACTGCAAGTTCCGCGGGCGCACCCTCGGCGAGTACCTCGAACAGCTCGATCGCTTCGCCGATGAGGTCGTTCCGCTGGTCGACTAGCGGGCGTCAGCTCGCGGCGATCTGTCCGTGAACCAGCCTGGTGTCAGGCACCGAGCTCACAACACGCTTGGCCCATATCACTTGGAGCTCGGTGCCTGACACCGCTGCGTTGGCGCTCTGAGTCAACCGGCGATGAGCCTGCGCACTGGCTCCCTAGTACCCGGCGATCACGGATCGGTCGACGAGATCCGCTATGCGCGAGTCGTCGTAGCCGAGCTCGCGCATCACGTCGGTCGTGTGTGCACCCGACTCACCAGAGTCGGTAGCGGGCGCCGCTGAGGTCTCGGAAAAGCGCGGCGCGGGCATGGGCTGAACGACGCCGCACGACTCGAAGTAGGCGCCGCGGTCGATGGCCTGCACGTGGTTCGGCGACTCCCCCATCGTCAGGACAGGTGACACGCAGGCGTCGCGGCCCCGAAAGGCCTCGGTCCACTCGTCCATTGTCCGCGTTGTGAACCGTTGGGCGAAGAGCTCTCGATGCTGTGGCCAGCGATTCTGGTCGTTCTGTGACGCAACATCGATGTCATCGGCGAGGCCGAGGCCGTCGACCAGCTCGGCGAAGAACTGCGGCTCGATCGCGCCGACCGCCATGAACCTGCCGTCGGAGGTGGCGTAGACGTCGTAGAACGGGGCGCCGGAATCGAGGAGGTTGGTGCCTCGCTCGTCGGTCCAAAACCCCGACGCGTGTGCGGCGAACAGCGGCGACATCAGGTACGCCGCACCATCGACCATCGCGGCATCGACAACCTGTCCGGGGCCACCGCGCGCACGCGCCAGCAACGCCGACACTATCCCGAGCACGACGAACACCGAACCGCCGCCGAAGTCGCCGATGAGGTTGAGCGGCACGGTCGGCGGCTGGTCGACGCGTCCGATGTGCGCAAGCGGTCCCGCGAGGGAGATGTAGTTGATGTCGTGCCCAGCGCGCTCGGCCATGGGACCGTCTTGGCCCCAGCCGGTCATGCGTCCATACACGAGGCCAGGGTTGACGGCATGGCACGCGTCGGGGCCGACGCCGAGGCGCTCGGCGACCCCGGCCCGAAAGCCCTCGAGCAGCACGTCGCTGCTCGATACGAGATCGAGGATGATCTGAACACCGTCTTCTTGTTTGAGATCGACTGCGATCGACCGCTTGCCGCGCTCCATTGGGCCTGAACCCGATGCGACGGGGTTCGACGAACCACCGACGCGGTCGACCCTCGTCACTTCGGCGCCGAGGTCGGACAGCATCATTCCGGCGAACGGGGTCGGTCCGATGCCCGCGAGTTCGACGACCCTGATCCCTTTCAGTGGCCCCATTGTTGCTCCTCCGTCGAGCCGCTACTCGACCTCGATGATGAGCTCACCATGCACCATTGCGAACCAGGCATCCGCATCGGCACCCCACCGCCGCCAAGCAGCGGCCATCTCAGCTCTCTCCCGGGCACCGACACCGAGCTCCTCGAATTGGTCGGCGAGTGCCGAGTCGGTGACACGATCGGCCCATAAATCGGCCCACCACGCGCACTGATCGGCGTCGGCGAAGCACCACGACGACGCGGAGCCGGTTATCTCCTGGGCACCGCTCAGCCTGCCCCAGGTCCGCAGATAGCGCCCGGCGTCCGGTTCGGCGCCGTTGGCGCGCGCCGCGCGCCGGTATGTGTCGAGCCAATCGTCCATCGCCGGCTCGCGCGGCGCCCAAACCATCGACGCATAGTCGCCGTCGCGCACAGCGACGAGCCCGCCAGGTTTCACCACGCGTCGCATCTCGACCAGCGCAGCGACGGGGTCGCCCAGATGCTGCAGCACCTGATGGGCGTGGGCGATGTCGAAGGTGTCGTCGGGGTGGTCGATGGAATACACGTTGCCGACCTCGAAGCTCACGGCGTCGGTCAGGTCATCGGGCGTGGCGCCGATCGCTGCCTCGACGATGTCTTCCGATGCATCGAAGGCATGAACGACGCCATCCTGATTGTGTCGGGCGAGGTCGACGGTGAGCGTCCCGGGCCCGCAGCCGACGTCGAGAATCTCCAGACCGCCGACGAGGTGTGGTTTCAGATACCCAGCGGAGTTCGAGACGTTGCGGGCACGATGCGAACGAAGAACACTGTCGTGGT
This sequence comes from Acidimicrobiales bacterium, assembly GCA_965216815.1. GTDB lineage: Bacteria > Actinomycetota > Acidimicrobiia > Acidimicrobiales > SHLQ01 > JADFOM01. The sequence goes on from OZ244202.1 coordinate 4,226,336, forward strand.
GTCCGTGGGTGTAGCGCTCGCCGCTCATCGAGCCGCCGCCCCTATGCGATAGCCGAACTCGTGCACGCCCCCGCGCACGATGTACTCGTCGAGCACGTCGGGACCGCAGGCCGCGGTTCCCAACCCGCGCACCGCTCGGTCGACGTGAATCTCGACCATGTCCGATGCCTCGACCTCGGCGATGGTCGTCGCGCCGGTCAGCATCCGGTCGTGTTCGAGTCGGGCGCTGAACACGAACACGTCGTCGGCATCAACGCGCAAGCCGCGTCCGTGACGGTCGATCAGTTCGAACCAGCGAGCATCGACGTGCGCTCCGGTCTCCTGGGGCACCACGTAGCGATGCGACTGCTGCGCGACAGGGCTCGACCAACGGGCGACGGTGGCACCTCGTTTGCGGTCCGGGTAGGTCTCATGGGGGCCCGGGCCGAACCAGCGAAGCTGAGAGAGGGCTCGCTGAACGACGAACCTGACTCCCACGCGGGGCAGGTCGGACCATTCCTCCGGCACCTCGAGTCGCTCGTGGATCCGGACCCCGTCGGCTCCGATGTCGAGCTCACTGATGCGCCGGCCGCCGGTGTCGATTCCACTGAACCGTCTGACGATGGTGGCGTGAGCACCCGCAGCGGTCGATCGAACGTGGACGTCGTCGACCTGTTCTCGCAACCGATCGAGGCCCCACGACTCCCACAACCCGCGAGCTCCGCGGACTGCACCGCCCATCGCCGGGCCGTCGTTGTCGGTCGGAGGTCGCCAGAGGCAGGTTGCGATGTCGCCGATCTCGAGAGCGCGGCGCCCGAACCGCACACCGTCGAGCCCGCGGGCTGCGTCGATACCGACGCCTACATCGCCGACCGTGATCGTCGTTCTCGTGGCCTCGGTGTCGATGGCCGCCGTGCCCGAGCGGAGCCGCAACGGCGTCGGGTCTCTGCGCAGTGCGAACTGATCCCATGCGACGAGGTGCCGGCGCGGCGCCCATCCGGTCTTGGAGCGGGTCTCCCACTCGACCGTCAGGTGGGCTTCTCCGGTGCGCGGAACAGCGACCTCGTAGGGAACTCGTAGTGTCGCCGACTCGCCCGGCTCGACGACGATCGGCTCGAACTCACCCGACTCGACCAGATGACCGTCGACGTGCACATGCCAGCGGGCTCGGAGATCGTCGGTCGACGTGAAGCTGCGTCGGTTGGTTATCCGCACCCGGCGGCGGTCGATGAGCTCGCACGCGACCGGGCGGGCCGCCCACCGGTGCTCGATTAGTGCGGGGTGCGGCACGCCGTCAGGAGCGACGAGACCGTTGATGCAGAACTGAGCGTCGTGCGGCTCGTCGCCGAAATGGCCCCCGTAAGCCCAGAAGGGCTGTCCGGAGTCGTCGGTCTCGGCCAGGCCCTGGTCTTTGAAGTCCCAGACGAAGCCGCCGGCAAGAGCATCCTCGGCGTGGAACGCGTCGATGTAGTCGGCGAGGGATCCGTTCGAGTTGCCCATCGCGTGCTGGTATTCACACAACAGCAGAGGCCTGTAATCGAGTCCGGTTTCTTCGGCCCACCGGGCCCAACCGACGATGTCGGCGATCGGGGCATACATGGGACACACGACGTCGGTTGCGTGGCGTTCATCGCTGCTCGGCGGTGCCTCCATGCGTTCGGTGTCCGCTTCGGCGCCCGCGGCCGTGAACCTGCCACCCAGCGCACCCTCGTAGTGCACGAACCTCGACGGGTCGATGTGACGCACGAACCCGGCGGCCGCGCTGTGCGCCGGGCCGAAGCCGCTCTCGTTGCCGAGGCTCCAGCCGATGACGCTCGGATGGTTACGGTCGCGCATCACCATCCGCCTGGTGCGTTCGACGATCGCTGTGTGGTAGCGCCCGTCTTTCGAAAGTGACTCGAGGCGACCGTGGGCCTCGACGTTCGCCTCGTCGATGACATACAAGCCGAGCTCGTCGCACAGGTCGAGTAAGCGATGGTCGTTCGGATAGTGGGCGGTGCGCACAGCGTTGATGTTGTGCTGTTTCATCGTCGTCAGGTCGTCGCGGAGCTCCTCGACGGTCTGCGTCTTTCCCGTGACCGGGTGATGGTCGTGGCGGTTGACCCCGGTGATGACGACTGGGCGCCCGTTGATGAGCAGTCGGCGACCTTCGATTTCAACACGCCGGAATCCGATCCTGACCATGACCGCTTCGACGACGTTGCCCGACGAGTCGACCAATTCGGCGACGAGACGGTAGAGGGTCGGCCGTTCGGCGGACCACGGGTCGACTCCGTCGATCGAGAACGAAGCGACAGCTTGAGGACCGCGGAACACATACGCCGATATGACCTGATCGAGATGACCCTCGCGAGCTGGGTGTGCAACCGGAGTCGTCTTCGGCTCGGCGAGAGTGCGACCGCGCTGGGTCTCGACCGTGTAGCGAACCGCCGTACCGAGGGGCGCGTCGCGAACGAGAGCGGTTGCTTCGACAGTCCCGGTGCCTGTCGCAGGATCTAAGTCGGCTTCGACAGAGAGGTCTTCGAGGTGCACCGCCGGCCGAGCCTCGAGGTACACCGATCGGTGAATGCCCCCGTGCCACCAGTGATCCTGGTCTTCGATCCAGGTGACGTCGCCATAGCGGATGACCATGGCGGCCAGCACGTTCGAACCGGTGCGAAGGTAGGACGTGATGTCGAACTCCGACGGCAAGCGCGAGTCCTTGCCCATGCCGACGAACTCGCCGTTGCACCAGACCGCCAGCACGCTCTCGGCGGCACCGAAGTGCGCAATGACCGTCCGCTGTCGAAACGAGCGAGGAACGGTGAAGGTCTTTCGATAGAGGCCGGTCGGGTTGGCGTCGGGCGCCGCCGGCGGGTCGAGCTCTGGCCACGGCATGACGATGTTGGTGTAGTGGGGCAGATCGTCGAAGCCCTGCCTCGTCCATACGCCGGGGACCTCGACGCTGTCCCAGCCACCATCGTCGAGATCGGGGTCGGTCCAGCGCAGGGGGGCACGGTCGGGGTTGTCGACCAACCGGAACCGCCATCTTCCGTCGAGGCTTCGTCGACAAGGCGATCCACCGGCCGCTCGCGCTTCATCGGCCGACGGATACGGCTCGAGCGGCGCGCTCGAGGGAAGCCGGTTCAGCTCGGTGAGTTCAGGCTGCAGCAGGTCCCGCGGGCGCACCGCCCGATCGTGGCACGTCCCGTCCCCTGGTGAAACTTTGGTCTGACACAAGTTTCACTTGGAGCGCCCGTCTAGGTGAAACTTTGGTCTGACACCGGTTTCACCTGGCCGACTACTCGGTGACGGCTTCGCAGTTCTCCTCGAACCAGGCCTCGATGTTGTTGCCGGCTTCCTCGATCGCAGCGTCGTCGAAGACCGTGTCGAGCTCGCCGAGCTTCGCGGCTGCCTCGGGATCGGTCGCTGCCTTGAGGAAGTCGTAGTCGATCGCCGACATGACCTCGTCGAACTTGTGCATGGCATCGGACATGACCTCGAAGTCGGCCTCGATCTCGGACGGCGCCGCACCGGCCATCTCGTCGATTTGTGCGATGAGTGCCTTCATGCTGGCTTCGAGATCGGGATTGGAGGGATCGATACCAGCGATGGCACCGCTGCCGAAGGTCCGCAGCGCCGAGAAGTCCCCAGCACAGGCCGCGAAAATTTCGTCGCCGGGAACGACGTCGTCCTCACCCATCGCCGACTCGTCTTCACCCATGGCGTCGTCGTCCTCACCCATGGCATCTTCGGACTCGCCGTCCTCGTGGTCGGCATCGTCATCGTCTTCCATCGAGTCCTCGGACTCACCATCTTCGGAGTCTTCCGATTCGCCGTCCTCGGAACCGCCGTCGTCGGTCGCCTCTGTGGTCTCGGGGTCACCGCCCCCGTCGCCGGAGTCGTCGTCGCCACACCCGGCGGCGACGAGCGCGATGAACGCCAACATTGTGATGATGAGCATCTTGAACTTGTTCATTGCGATTCCTCGCGTTTGTGGAGTCGTTCTCGATTCCATCGGTCACGCTCCCACCAACTTGAGCGCCGCGGGTTTGCCCCTGGTGCCGTGGCGTAAGGTCGCGCCATGAGCTCGGCATGGCGCCGCAAAGCCGATCAGCAACCCGACCGGCTGCCCGATCTACCGATCTGGCCGTTCGAGCTGTCCAACGGCGAGTTCGTACCAGACGAGCCGTCGCCACGACAGGTAGCTCTCACCAATCAGATGCTCGATCGCATCGCGCTGGCGGCGCGCAGAACGGGAATCGACCGCCGGCGGTTTGTCACTGGCGCGGGCGCGGTCGCCGCGTCGCTCTCGGTTCTAAATGCCTGTTCGTCGTCGAGCGATCGTCCGCCTGCAACCTCGAGCTCATCGACGACAGCGAGCAGTTCGACGACAGCGAGCACGACCACCACCAGCACGTCGACAACCACGACGACCGAGCCGGGCGGCACCTTCGAGACCCCGGAACCCGAAGATGTCGAGGCCTGCGAGCTCGAACTCGGAGATCAAGGTGAGTTCATCTTCGACGTTCACACCCACCACGTGATGCCGGAGGGCATCTGGCGCCAGAACGCGCCCCGCATCGAGTCGATGATTCACAACCTGGTTCCGTCTGCATGTGCGGCCGCCGACCCCCTCGAATGCCTCGACCGAATCGCCTACATCGAGGCGTTGTTCCTCGCGTCGGACACGACGGTCGGTCTGTTGTCGGATGTACCGAACTCAGGCGACAGCGACGCGCCGATTCCCTGGATCGACAAACTCGGCACCGCCGACCTCGCCGCGGAGGTAGCCGTCGGTGGCCACCCGAGGGTGCTGACCCACGACGTGATCGCCCCGAATTTCGGCGATCTGCAGCAGCGCCTCGACCTGATGGCGGCGAACGCCGAGACCGACCGGGTCACGGCCTTCAAGGTCTACACGGCGTGGGGACCCGATCGCCAGGGTTACGCGCTCGACGACCCGGCGATCGGGCTGCCCGTCGTCGAGCAAGCGAAGCACAGCGGCATAAACGTGATGTGCGCTCACAAGGGGCTGCCGCTGCTCGAGTTCGATCGGCGCTTCAACGGCCCACGCGACGTCGTTGCCGTGGCGGCACAGAACCCGGACATGGACTTCATCATCTACCACGGCGCATACGAGCGAGAGACCACCGAAGGTCCGTACGACGCGACGGCGGAGGTCGGAATCGACTCCCTAGTGAGGGCGATGGACGATCACGGACTGCCGCCGGGAAGCAACGTGTACGCAGAGCTCGGCACGACCTGGCGCGAGGTGATGCGAGACCCGACCGAAGCAGCTCACGCCGTCGGCAAGCTGTTGTGGCGTCTCGGCACCGATCGCGTGCTGTGGGGAACCGACGCGATATGGCTCGGCTCGCCGCAAGCACAGATCATGGCCTTTCGCGCGTTTCAGATCTCCCTCGAGCTCCAGGAGCTGTACGGCTACCCGGAGTTGACCAACGATGTGAAGGCCAAGGTCTTCGGACTCAACGCTGCCGAGCTGTTCGGACTCGACGCCGAAGCCACGCGATGCGCAGTCGACGAGAGCCGCCTCGCGTTGGCTCGCGACGAGTACCGAGGGTTGGTGGCGACGGGCGCAACCCCGTCGCCTTTCCGTACACGCGGTCTGGTCTCGCGTCGTTCTCTGCTGCAGGGGCTTCGGAGCGATCCGACCATGGCGCGGCCATTCTGAGAAGACCCGCGCCGTCAGGTTTCGTCGTCGACGCCGAAGATCTCAGCCAGGTCAGCGCCACCCGGCATCAGCTGCTCGACCAGGGCGGGCTCCATGCGCGGATCCTCCTCCCAAGGAATCACGTCGCTGGTCTCGAACAGCCAACGGAAGATGCGATCCTTGAGCTCACGGCAAGTGTGCTCGTGTTCGGCGAGCGCCGCGAGGTTCGTCGTCTCGCGCGGGTCGGCGACCCGATCGTATAGTTCCGGACCCTCGTACAGACGCTCGACATATGTCCAATTCTTGGTGCGTACCGAGATCGCCCGACCCGCGAGAGCAGGATCCTCGTGCTGGAGATCCTGTTTGTGCTTGTAGTGACCCCCTGTGCCTTGTTCGAGCAGAGGCTCCTCGGCGATCACGAAGCCACCCTCGCTGAACGCCGCCGGCCGGTGCTCTCGAGCCGCGTGGTCGAGCATCGGTCGGATGCTGCGACCCATGTGCGTGTAGCTGGGCTCGAGGCCGGCGTAGTCCTCGAGCGTTGCGGTCAGATCGACGAGCTCGACGAACGAGTCGTGAACCTGGCCCTGCGACGCGCGTGGGTCGTGAACGACGAGCGGGTTGCGGGTGAGACAGTCGTCGAGACCCGACATCCACTTCTCGACCAGCCCATAGTCACCCAGGTACTCACCGTGGTCGGTGAAGAAGAAGGTGACCGTGCGCTCGGAGCATCCCGCCCCGTCGACCGCGGCGACGACCATGCCGAGCTGGTCGTCGACGAGTGAGATCATGCCGTAATAGGTGGCCACGATCTCCCGCCAGTCGTCCTCGTCGAGGCGATCGAGCCCGTAACGCTCGTGGATCGCGTTGTAGAACCGGGGTTTGCCTTCGAACGTGACCGGCACCGGCAACGGAACCTGATCGCGGTCGTGTGTCGAGAACCATGGCTCTGGCACGCAGAACGGTGGGTGTGGGCGCATCAGTGGGACGAACAGGCACCAAGGTTCAGGCAACCCTTCGGCGAGCCAATCGATCGCCGTCGCAGTGGTCGCCTCGTCGAAACCGAACGATTCGTCGACAGCCCCCGAGTACATGGCGTAGTAGAAGCGGTGATCCTCGGGATAGGGCCCGTGCATCAACATGGCCAGCGACGACAAGTCGGGCGGCGTCGTGAACCCGAACCGATCCGAGCTCGCAGCGGTCACCCCTACGCCCATCAGGTCGCCGCGCGTGCCAGCGAGAGCCACGTGGTACCCCGATTCCTTGAGCGACCTGAATATGTTCGGCTCGTGCGGTTGAAGGAGATGCGAGAGCGTGCGGTGACCGTTCACGTGGGGGTACCAACCGGTGAACATCGAGATGCGGCTCTGCGAGCAAGCGGTGTGTTGGCCGTAGGCGTTGCTGAAGAGCGTTCCACGCCTCGCCAAGGAATCGATGTGTGGCGTCTGCACCACCCCGTTGCCGAAGATGCCGACGCTGTCCGCGCGCAGCTGGTCGGGCATGAACAGCAAGAGGTTCGGGCGATTGGTGGTGGCCATTGCCCTACTCTTGCCAACTTGCTGCGAGTTTGCGACACGGGTTGTGGCAAACCCGCAGCAATTTCGCATGAAAGGGGTATTCGATGGCCAAGATCGCACTGGTCGGCGCCGGCAGCACCGTCTTCGCCCGCAACCTCATCGGCGACATTCTGTCCAAGCCCGCACTGGCCCGCTCGACCATCGCGTTGTTCGACATCGACGCGCAACGTCTGGAGACCACGCAGGTGGTAGCGGAGCGCATCGCCGAGACCCTCGACGTATCCCCGACGATCGATTCGACGACCGAGCGCCGGCGAGCGCTCGCCGACGCCGACTACGTCATCACGATGTTCCAGGTCGGGGGATATGAACCAGCGACGGTCACCGACTTCGAGATTCCGAAACGTTACGGGCTCCGCCAGACGATCGGCGACACCCTCGGCATCGGGGGGATCATGCGTGGACTGCGCACCATCCCGGTCCTGCTCGACGTGTGTTCCGATCTCGAGGACGTCGCGACGGAAGCGACTCTGTTGAACTACGTCAACCCGATGGCGATGCTGTGCTGGGCGGTGGACCGAAGCTCATCGATCGACACGGTCGGGCTGTGCCACAGCGTCCAGGGAACCGCCGAGCAGCTCGCCGGCGATCTCGACATTCCGGCCGAGGAGGTGCGCTACACCTGCGCCGGGATCAACCACATGGCCTTCTACCTCAGCTTCGAACGCGAGACCGCCGACGGTCGCCTCGATCTCTACCCTGCTCTGCGCGAGCGAGCAGCCGAACCGGCACCGATGCGCTGGGACTATCTGTCCGACGAGGTGCGCTATGAGATGTTCCGTCGACTCGGCTACTTCGTCACCGAGTCGAGCGAGCACTTCAGCGAGTACGTGCCGTGGTTCATCAAGTCGGGTCGAGACGACCTGATCGAGCGATTTGGTGTTCCGCTCGACGAGTACCCGCGCCGGTGCGAATGGCAGCTCGCTGGGTGGGAGGACCTGAGGGTGAAGCTCGAGGACCGCGATGCCCCGTTCTCGGTCGAGCCGAGCAACGAGTACGGCTCCGACATCATCAACAGCATTGAGACCGGCGAACCCTGCGTCATCTACGGGAACGTGCCAAACCGTGGCCTCATCTCGAACCTGCCGGAGGGCTGTTGCGTCGAAGTGCCCTGCCGGGTCGACGACAAGGGCATTCATCCCGAGACGACCGGGTCGCTACCACCGCACCTGGCAGCGCTGATGCAGACCAACGTCAACGTGCAGTCGTTGACGGTCGAGGCAGCCCTCACCGGCAGGCGCGACCACGTCGTTCATGCGGCGATGCTCGACCCTCACACCGCGTCCGAGCTCGACCTCGACCAGATCACGTCGCTCGTCGGCGACCTCATCGAGGCGCACGGCGAGCTCATTCCGGAGGCGCTGCGCGCGAACTGAACCCGCCTGCCGCGTCAGCGCGGAAACGTCTGCTCGCCGCCGATCTCGACGCGCTGGCGACGCAGCACCATGCGGGCTATCTTCCACACGCCGCCTTCACGGCGGTACGTCTCCTCATACCAGCCCGACCCCCAGAGCTTCCCCATGCCGCTGTCGGGTGGAAACCAGATGTGGTCCTCCATCGACCAGGTGCCGTGAGCCGTGTCGCCGTCGATGTCGATCTCGCTCATGTGTCCGTGATGCACCGTGATTGCGCCGTCGAGCATCGTGGTCAACATGTCGACGAACGCGGTTCGCCCCTGGATCTCTGTGCCCGGCCCGGCATCGTCGGTCGTGTCGATGAACACGTCGTCGGTGAACACGTCGACGAATCGATCCCAGTCCTTTTGGTCCATGCACCGGAAATAGCGCGCCTTGAGTTGGCGAATCGCCTCCATGTCCTCGATGTCAGAGTTCACCGGACCCCCCATCACTCGTAGGGTTTCAGCACGAACGGATCGCAGGAGACGACCGTCGCCGCACCCGGGGCTGACCACAGAGACCCGGACAACACAGTTCCACTGGCCGACGCTGCGCGCAGAAGCTGGTCGAGCACTGTCCACGCGGCTTCGCTATCGGCGTGATTGCCCGAAACGCCCGCCGATGCGTGTAGCGGACTGATCGCAAGGTGGCCGATCATCACGGCACGCCGGCCTCCGGATTCGATGTCGACGCAGCAGTGGCCCGGACTGTGAGCTCCGGTCAGTCTCAAGGTGACCCCTGGTGCGATCGTATGGGGAGTTTCGACCGGTCGCACGACGCCACCGTCGTCCAGCACCGCGAACGCCGCTGCACCCATGGCAGCATCGGGCGCGGCCGCGACGTGGTCGTACTCGGCACTCGAGATCAAGAGATCTGCGTTCGGGAACGCTGGGACCCAGCCGTCGGCGCCGTCGCGGAGCGCAGCCATACCGATGCCGTCGAGATGTGTGAAGACGACATAGTCCACGTCGGTGGGTTCACACCCGGCTGCCGATAGCGCCGCGAATGCGGCCTCTTGGTGTGTGATCGCCTCGGTCCCCGAACGAAGAAAGTCGTCGCTGGCCCCGCAGGGGTCGACGACGATGGTCTGACCGGAACTTCGGATGACCCAGAACGCCTGCCCGACCAGCGGTTGGTCGCCGTCGATCCAAGGACCGGCCCACTCGGTCGAAGCGACCACATCCTCGAGATTGATGCTCGCTGCGTCGAGACCGATGTCGAAGTACTGCACGCGCTCGAGGGTCACGTCGCCGATCGACCAGCTGTGCACACCACCTAAATCGCTCACATGAGCAATGTAGGCCTCAACAACCGCGGGTGGGGTTCGATTCTGGGGAGGGAAACCCACCTGACAGGTGGGTTGGCCGCCAAATTTCGGTCAGCGGGACCAAGGTCCCTTCGCTAGGCGCGATGTGTCCCATCCTCCTCCGCTAGGAGAGACTCGGCACATGGCACAGACAACAAGCGCCGGTGGCGTAGCTCCCAGCACCCTCGATGGCTCACCCCTCGAACGCGTGGACCGACTCAGCGATGTCATAGTCGAGGCCGGTGATCGCGGACAGGAGATGCGGCGTCTTCCCGATGAGCTCGTCGACGTGTTGGTCGATGAGGGGATGTTTCGGTTCACGCTGCCCGAGGATCTCGGTGGGGAGAACGCCACCTCGATCGAGACGATCGAGGTGCTCGAGGCAATCAGCGCGATCGATGCATCGGTGGGCTGGAACGTTATGCTCGGCTCGGAGATCAACGCGATGGCTGCCGGTGGCATGGACAGGGCGCTCGCCAAGGAGATCTATCTGGACAACCCGCGGGTGATCATGTGCGGAGGCGGTGGCACTGGTTCGATACCGGCCACCGCGGTGCGCCAACCCGACGGCGGGTTCAAGGTCACCGGCGAATCGACGTTCATGAGCGGCTGCTGGAACTCGGAGTGGTGTTTCATGCCTGCTCCTGAAGTCGAGGAAGGCGAGGACATATCGAGCGCCGACATGCGAACGATGCAGATGCGCTTCATGCACCGGTCCGAATGGGAGATCCTCGACACGTGGGATGTGGCCGGCATCCGGGGCTCTGGCAGCCACACGATAAAGGCTGACGGTTCGAGGGTCCTCCCCGAGCACGCCGACGTCGACCTCGTCGTCATGCCTCCGCACTACGACAACCCGGTCTTTCGCATTCCGGTTCCGCTCCGGCTCTCGTACAACAAGGTGGCGATCGCACTCGGCATCGCCAAGGGTTCCCTCGACGCCTTCGTCGAGTTGGCGAACAACAAGGTGCCGATGCTCTCGCGGTCCAAGCTTGCCGGACGACCGATAGCCCAGATTCGCGTCGCCGAGTGCGAGGCCATATACCGCGCCGGCCGTGCGTACGTCACCGAGGCGATGCACGAGGTCGAAGAAGAACTTCGGCGCGGTGCCGAGATGCCATCGGCGATGACGACACAGAACGCGCGGCTTGCATGCATCTTCGCCGCGAACGCATGCATGGATGTCGTCGACACCCTCCACCAGACCGGCGGGACGAGCGCCTCCTATGTCAAGAACCCGCTCGAGCGAAAGCTGCGTGACGCTCACGGTGCGGCTTCACACCGCTGGATTTCCCATTCTCTCTACCAGGACCTCGGGGCGATCATTCTCGGCGGCGACGCCGACGAGGAGTTCGCCGGCACGGGTGGACCTGGCCTGGGATCGCGGCTGCGCGACTGACCCCATCGTCCATTCTGGGGAGCCCTACCCACGTGTGGCGTGGGTTACCCACCAAATTTTGGTCAGGCGGCGCGGTAGCCCGCGAAGCTGCGCAGACGGAGGCTGTTGGTGACGACGAACAGCGACGATGCTCCCATCGCCCCAGCTGCGATCATCGGGTTGAGCACGCCGAGCGCGGCGAGCGGAATGGCCGCAGCGTTGTAGGCGAACGCCCAGAAAAGGTTGCCTTTGATCGTTGCGAGCGTCCTGCGCGACAGAGCGATCGCGTCGGCGACGGCACGCAGATCGCCCGAAACGGCGGTCAGATCCGAAGCTTCGATCGCGACATCGGTGCCGGTCCCGACCGCGATGCCCAGGTCGGCTTGGGCGAGTGCCGGCGCGTCGTTGATGCCATCGCCCACCATCGCCACGCGTTGGCCGCGAGCCTGTAGACGAGCGACCTCGGCGGCCTTGTCGTCCGGGTAGACCTCGGCGATGACGTCGTCGATGCCGACCTGGCCTGCAACCGTTCGTGCGGTGCGCTCGTTGTCTCCGGTCAGCAGCGTGACGGTCAAACCTTGGTCGTGGAGTGCGGCGACCGCCTCACGTGAGGTCGCCTTGACGGCATCGGCGACGACGAAGACCGCTTCGGCGTTGGCTCCGCGGCCCGCGAGCACGGCGGTCGCCCCTTCCGCCTCGGCAGTTCGTGCGAGAGCTTCGACCTCTCCACCGACCGAGTCGAACAGGCCGCGCCGACCGACCCTTATCTCGTGCCCTTCGACTCGAGCGACGACGCCGTAGCCGGGTCGGCTCTCGAATTCGTCGACCCGCGCATGATCGTCGACCGACGCTGCGATCGCCTCGGCGATCGGATGCTCCGACCTCGACTCGGCCGACGCCGCAAGTCGATGGACCAGGCGGCTGGCATCGGCGTCGAGGTCCGAACGAACATCGGTCAGCGTCATCGCTCCCTCGGTGACGGTGCCGGTCTTGTCGAGGATGACGGCGTCGATCGCTCGGGTGTCTTCGAGCACCTCGCCGCCCTTGATGATGACGCCGAGCTGCGCGCCCCTGCCGGTGCCGACCATGATCGCGAGCGGCGTTGCGAGACCGAGCGCGCACGGGCAGGCGATGATGAGCACGGCGACGGCGGCGGTGAACGCCTCGTTGGCCTCGTGCCCGGTCAGCAGCCAGCCGACCAAGGTCGCGGCGGCTACCGCGATCGCCAGCGGCACGAAGACCCCCGACACCCGGTCGGCGAGACGCTGCACTTCCGCGCGACTGCCCTGGGCTTGGTCGACCAAACGAATGATCTGCGCCAGCGCCGTGTCGGCTCCGACCCTGGTTGCCTCGACTACCAGGGAACCGTTGGTGTTGATCGTCGCCCCGATGACCTCGTCGCCGACCGACACCTCGACGGGCACCGGCTCGCCCGACACCATCGATGCGTCGACCGCCGAACGGCCCCCGACCACGACTCCGTCGGTTGCGATCTTGTCACCGGGACGCACGACGAAGCGCATGCCGACCGCCAGATCGTCGAGCGCGATCTCGCGACCGTCCTCGAGCAAGGCGGTGCGCGCTCCGAGATCGGCGAGCGCCCTGATGGCGTCTCCGCTCCGGCGTTTCGCCCGTAGCTCGAACCACTTGCCCAGCAGGATCAGCGTCACGATGACCGCGCCGGTCTCGAAGTAGACGTGCCCACCGCCGATGTCGCCCAACAGCACGACGATCGACCATGCGAGCGCCGACAGCGAGCCCATCGAAACCAACGTGTCCATCGTCGTCGTTCCGTGCCGCAGGTTGACCCACGCGGCTCGGTGGAACGGCCATCCCGACCACACGATCACCGGTATCGACAGCGCTCCGACGACCCACTCCCACCCGCCGAACTGCAACGGCGGAATCATCGAGATCAGGAGCGCAGGCACCGCCAACACAGCTGCAACGACCAACCGCCCGCGCAGATCGGCCTCGCGCTCCTCCTCGGCGTCTTCGCTGCTGGAGGCCTCGATCACCTCGTAGCCGAGAGCTTCGATCTCGGCTCCGATCAGCGCCTCGTCGAGAGATCCGTGGTGTCCGACACTCGCCCTGCCGGTGGCGAAGTTGACCTGCGCGTCGTCGACGTCGTCGAGCTCGTTCAGTCGCTTCTGAATCCTGCTGGCGCACGCGGCGCAACTCATTCCGTCGATCGCGACATCCAACCGTGCCGGAGAATTGGATTCTACGCTCATGAGATCAGTGTAAGCCTTCCAGTCGACTGGAAGGTCAAGACCCTGCTTCGATCACCTGGCAACGGTTCGGATCGGTGCAATTCGATGGATCGAGTTTCTTGGCCCGCCGAGCGAGCGCTTCGAGCTCGGCTCGCGTGCTTGTCAGTTGTTCGATCTGATGGTCGATCGCAGCGAGATGGCCCTCGATCAGCGCGCGGGTATGGACACACGAGCTCTCACCGGCGCCCTTGAGCTCGAGGACCGAAGAGATCTCGGCAAGGGAAAGCCCGGTCGCTTGCGCGTCGCGAATGAACCGCAGACGCTCTGTCGCTCCATCGTCGTAGGCGCGATAACCACTCGCTGTCCGAGTCGGCTCGTCTAGCAACCCGATCGATTCGTAATAGCGGATCGTCTTCGCCGATACACCACAGCGCTGCCCCAGCTCCCCAATCCTCATAACCCAAGTTTAGATCTCCCGAGACTTCTGTAGCTGAGCCCGCTCCCGGGTCCTACCGCGACCCAAACAACCGATGCGCGGGCAGTTGATTGGGCAATGCTTCCTCGCGTAGCGTCGCCCTCCAGTGGCTATGTCGAGGGGGACACCGATGGCTGCGAAAGAACCGGTTGAATCGAAGGGCGGCGCCGCGCGATGGAGCGGTGCGTTGCGCCGAGTCGTGTTCGCGCTCGCCGTGTGCACGCTGGTGGCAGGGGCGTGCGGGTCGGGCGAGTCGGACTCCGACGGCGACTCCGCCGCGGAGACGACAGAGTCATCGCCGCCCGCGACCGAAGACCCTTCGGCGTCGACCAGCTCACAGGCACCCGAGAGCGACGACGAAGCCGAAGACGGTTCCGACGGTGAGGACGGCGGCGAGGGCGAAGAGCCCGACTGCTCGCAGGCGACTGCAAGCGACGTGGGTGTCACCGAGGACACCATCAAGGTTGGTCTGATTTCGGTCGACCTGACTCCGCTGTTCGGCACCGGGTTCGTCAACGAGAACACGCCGGAGGACTTCTTCTCTCGCAACATGTCGCTGATCCATGCGATCAACGAGTCCGGCGGGATCAACTGTCGCCAGGTCGAACTCGTACAAGAGACCTACGACCCCGCCCGGTCGGCGGAGACACAGGTCCCCGCGTGCGAGAGACTCGCTCAAGACCAGGAGGTCTTCGTCGCGATCGCTGCCTTCCCGGACAGCGCAGGCGGTGGCGTCGACTGCATGTGGGAACGCTTCGGCATCCCCTTCGTCACGAGCGGACCAATCGAACAAGCAACGATCGATGCGTCGGGCGGCCTCGTCGTCGGCGTTCGCCCGACGGTCGAGGTCATGGCTGCCACCGCAGCGCAGACCTACCTCGACCTCGGCCTGCTGGACGACCAGAAGGTCGGGGTGCTCGGTGGCGACAGCGGTGAGCTTGGCGTGTCGCGCGAAGCGATCGTGTCGGTCCTCGAAGCCGAAGGGGTCGACGTCGTCGATGTCGAGCTCCCGTCCAGCGGTGGCACGACAGCGGTCTGGGGCGTCGCACCCCAGGTCGTGGCCTCATTGGTCGAACAGGGCGTCACGACGGTCATCATGCTCGGATCTTCGGTGACCATGGGCCCGTTCTACGAGGAGATGAAGAACAACGGGGCCGACTGGCAGTGGCTGACCGTCGACACGCAAGCCGCCGGTGGAGCCTTTGCCGCCGAACAGATGCCCGACGACTGGGGCGCCGTCGCGGTCACGAGCCAGCTGAGCGAAGAACGGACCAGCGAGGCCGACCTCGAGTGCATCGAGGCCTACGACCTGATGAAGAACAGCGGTGAGTACCCCGAGGAGATGTTCCCCGAGCGCGATCCGACTCGTGGCAACACGAACACGACGCGTCCGATGTCCAACGACTGCGCCCTCGCGAAGATGCTGATCGTCGGACTCCAAAACGCCGGGCTCAACCCGACCCGCGACTCGTTCGTCGAGGGACTCAACAATGCCGGACGGATCGAAGTCGCGTTCGAGACCGATGGCACGCTCGAGCCGGGCAAGGGCTATCTGAGCGATTCGGCCCGCGTCTACTCGCACTACCCAGCGGGCGCACAGGAGTGCATCGACTTGGGGTATTTCGCTGAGCTCGGCTGCTGGGGTCCGTACACGGGTGATGATCCAGGTGAGGTCCCCAACGTCGTGCCCGAGTAGTCGCACGAAGTGAGCGATCAGCCGGATCCGCCAACAGAGGACCCACGGTCGCTGACGACCGCGATCCTCGAAGAGGAAGAAACCCGACGCGCTGAACAGTCCGAGCGAAGCGCCGACGTGGTGCTCCCCGACGACCTGCTTCCCGGCGTCAACGACGAACCGATGACGTTCCGCGAAGCGTTGCACCATGGCGGCGCCCGCATGATCATCGTGTTGTTCTTTTTGAACGTCATCGACGACATCCCCCGGACAATCCGCGTCGTCGCACCCGACATCCAGGACACGCTCGGGGTCAGCGACACGGCGCTCCAAGGCGTGCTGGGGTTCGGCGGTGTCGCGCTGGTGTTGGGGAGCATTCCCGCTGCTTGGTTGGCAGACCGCGTCAAGCGAGTTCGCATCGTTCCGGTCGCGTCTGCGTGCTGGGCGGCAACGCTTGCGCTCACCGGAGCTGTGACCAACGCCTTCCAGCTCTTCTGGACCAACGCTGCCACCGGTCTCGGCCAGTCATACCGCATCCCAGTCTCGGCGTCGCTGCTCGCGGACGCCTATCCGATCCAAGCACGAAACCGGGTGTTCGGCGCCGAGGGTCTCGGCAGACCGGTCGGACAGATCGCAGGACCGCTGATCATCGGCGGGCTCGCCACCGCCATCGGAGGCCCAGAGGCCTGGCGATGGGTATTCCCCATTCTCGCGATTCCACCGGCACTGATGGCGATCGTCAGCCTGACGCTCAAGGAGCCGAGCAGGGGTCGGTACGAGCAACAGGAAGTGCTCGGCGAGGAAATCGAGCGCACGGAAGAAGAGCTCCCGGTCTCGATCACCGCGACCTTCGGCCGGCTCAAGAAGGTCAAGTCGTTCTACTACCTCTTCGTCGGCGTCGGAACGCTCGGGTTCGCGCTCGTCGCCATTCCGCTCCAGTTCAACCTGCTTCTGGAGGAGAAGTACAACTACGACGCGCTCGATCGCGGAATCATCGAGGCGACAATTTGGCTCGGCGCATTCGCCGTCGTGCCGGTCGCCTCAGCGGTGTACGACCGGCGTTTCCGTAGCGACCCCTCGAGCGTCATGCGCATCGCGGGTCTGTTGGTCGTCGCAAGCGGTTTCGTGCTCGCCATCGGGCTGCCTATCAAGCCCGTCGTCACGCTCACGATCGCGATGTCGATCGCGCAGGCGCTGACGACCGCTGCATTCGTAGCGACCGGATCGATCATCAGCGCGGTCGCCCCTTTCCGAATGCGAGCCCAGGCATTCGCCCTGCTTCCCGTCTCGATATTCCTCATGGGCGGATTTCTCGGCGGACTCCTCGTCGGAGCACTGTCGGACGCGCACGGCAACCGCACCGCGATGCTCATCGTCGCCCCCGCCGCCTCGGTGATAGGCGGGCTCTTGATCGTCTACGGAAGCCGTTTCATGCGGCGCGACATCTCGCTGGCCGTCGAGGAACTGCTCGAAGAACAGGAAGAGATGCGACGGATAGCAGCGGCCGGCGCCGACGTGCCGGTCCTCCAAGTCCGCAGCATGGACGTGTCCTACGGGAACCTTCAGGTGCTCTTCGACGTCGGCTTCGAGGTGCAACGGGGCGAAACGTTGGCCCTCCTCGGCACGAACGGGGCGGGCAAGTCGACCGCGCTCAAAGCGATCAGCGGGCTGCTGCTCCCCGATCGCGGTGTCGTTCGCCTCAACGGTCAGACAATCACGTTCGTCGACGCCGAGACTCGGCACCGGATCGGCATCGTGCAGGTGCGCGGCGGTGAAGCACTTTGGCCGGGTCTGACGATCGCTGAGCACCTCGACATCTGGTCCTGGTCGATCGAGGACGCCGATGCGCTCAGCCGCCGCCGCGAGCGCGTCTTCGACACTTTCCCGATCGTGCGAGATCGGCTCGATCAGCGGGCGGGGTCGCTGTCGGGGGGCCAACAACAACAGCTCGCCTTGGCAAAGGCCCTGATGGCCGAACCGGAGCTCCTCCTGATCGACGAGCTATCGCTCGGACTCGCTCCGCTCGTCGTTCAAGACCTGCTCGAGGTGATCGAGACCCTCAAGGAACAGGGCCAGACGATGGTCATCGTCGAGCAGTCGGTGAACGTCGCGTTGACCATCGCCGACAAAGCGATCTTCATGGAGCGGGGCCAGGTGCAGTACTCCGGCGACGCCCAGTCTCTGCTCGAGCGCGACGACCTGCTCAGAGCGGTCTTCCTGTCAGGCGAAGGGGCATAGTGTCAGCTCCGATTTTCGCCGAGCTCGGTGTGAGCCAGTGGAACGTCTTCGACTGGACCTACTCGTGGCAGCTCCTGTTCCAGGGTCTCGTCAACGGTGTCATCATCGCCGGGCTCGCTGCAGGCCTCGTCCTCGTCTACCGGGCAACGCGCATCATCAACTTCGCTCACGCTGCCCTCGGCGTGTTCGCGGCGTCGGTCGCCGGGCTCCTCGTCGACAAGTACGACTGGAACTACTGGGTCGCCATGTTCCTCGGCATCGCACTCGGGGCACTGACCGGGGCCGTCATCGAGCTGACCGTCGTTCGCCGACTATTCGACAAGCCTCGCCTCGTGCTGTTCGTCGCGACGCTCGGTGTTGCCCAACTCTTGGTGTTCGTAACGATCCAGTTGCCCGACACGTTCACAACCGGGGCGTACCCGACCGCCTTCGACTCGGCGTGGGATGTGGGCCCATTGCGGTTGCGCAGCGACCAGCTCACCGCACTGCTCGGCACTAGCGCTCTGCTCGGCGCGCTCGCTTGGCTGATGCAGAGAACCCGATTCGGTCTGAAGGTCCGGGCGTCGGCCGAGAACGCCGACGCGACACGCCTGACCGGCGTCAGCACACGATGGGTGTCGACTCAGGTGTGGCTGGCAGCGGGCGTGCTGTCGACGATCTGCATCATGTTCTTCGCGCCGGTGACCGGCCAGAACACCAACACCCTATTCGGGGCGGTCAACGATGCCCTGTTCTTCAAGGCACTGGCGGCCGCGTTGCTCGCTTCGATGATCTCCTTCCCGCGGGCCCTGCTCGCGGGCCTTGCACTGGGTATCGCCGACCAGCTCATCGTCTCCAACGTCGACTTCTCGGGCAACACGACGAACCTGTTCGTGTTCGTAGTCGTGCTGGTGACCTTGCTGTTGCGGCACGGTTCGATCTTCGCCGGGGAGGCCGACGGCAGCTTCTTCAGCACCCCAAAGGAGAGGCTCGCCCCCGAACAGGTGCGCACGCTTCCGTGGATCGCCTGGATCCCGAAGGTTTCGGTCGGGCTGCTCGTGATCGCGGCGGTACTGCTTCCCATCGTTCTCACGACCGCCAGCACGATCGGGCTCTACGCGCGGGTGCTCGTCTACATCATCGTCGCGCTGTCCGCCGTCGTATTGACCGGTTGGGCGGGTCAGCTGTCGCTGGGACAGTTCGCCTTCGTCGGCCTCGGCGCCTTCACAACCAATGCGATAGTTCGTGAGGGTGACGCCTTCTACAACGAACACCACTATCTGATCGGTGTTCTGGTGGCGGTTGCGATCGGTGTCGCGGTAGCTCTGGTCATCGGCGGTCCCGCCCTGCGCTTTCGCGGGCTGTCGCTGGCGATAGTCACGTTCGGCTTCGCAATCGTCGCGCAGGGTTGGCTGTTCAAGCTCGACTTCTTCGTCGGCGACAGCTTCCAGGCAAACGTGCCGCGTCCGGACGGACCGATCGACCTTCGCTCGCCCCGAGCCTTCTACTACTTGTGCCTTGCCGGTGTGTTGGTCAGCGCCTTTGTCACATCGCGGTTTCGGCGATCCGGGGTCGGTCGGTCGGTGCTCGCGGTCCGCGACAACGACGCCAACGCCGCGGCTTACACAGTGTCGCCGACGCGAGCGAAGCTCAGCGCGTTCGGCCTCGCGGGTGGGCTCGCGGCGTTTGCCGGCGCACTGCTCGGCGGCCTACAGGTTCAGTTCGGCGACACGCTGTTCACTCCACAGGAATCGCTGCGGGTCATCGCGATAGCCGTCATCGGGGGCATCGCTTCGGTTACAGGCGCGGTCCTCGGCGCCCTGTGGGTCGTAGCTCTTCCCGTGCTCTTCGACGACACGTCGGAGGTTCGGTTGCTGACGAGCGGTATCGGCTTGTTGATACTCCTCATGTACTTCCCGGGCGGGTTGATCCAGATCGTGCATGACGCACGGGATGCCTTGTTCGGCTGGCTGGCCCGCCGCAGCGGCCGAGAACCGGCGGCACCGCCGATTCGGGCCTCGGTCGGATCGCTCGCGACGGTCCGTCACGATTCGAAGCCGGGGGTGCCCGCACTCGCGGTGAACGATCTCACGGTGAGATTCGGTGGGCTGATCGCGGTCGACGACGCTTCGCTCACGGTCGAGCCCGGCGAGGTCGTGGGCCTCATAGGAACCAACGGCGCGGGCAAGACGACGATGATGAATGCGATCAGCGGTTTCGTTCCGTCGGAAGGATCGGTACTCGTCAACGGCACGCCGCTTCGCAACCTGCCACCTCATCGCCGAGCGAGAATGGGTCTGGGCCGAGCGTTCCAGAACGCAGCGCTGTTCCCGTCGCTCACGGCCAAGGAGACCATCGAGGTCGCCCTCGAAGCTCGGGAGCGCAGCCTGCTCGTGCCATCGATGCTCATGTTGCCGCCCTCGCCGGCCTCGGAGCGGCGCAAGTCCGCCGAGGCCGACGAGCTCATCGCATGGCTCGGCCTCGGCCGATACGCCGACTCGTTTGCATCCGAGCTCTCGACGGGCACGCGTCGCATCGTCGAGCTGGCCTGCCTGCTCGCCCTCGATGCCGACGTCTTGTTGCTCGACGAGCCGACTGCGGGGGTCGCCCAGAAAGAGACCGAGGCCTTCGGCCCGCTCATCCGTTCGATTCAAGACGAGCTCGGTGCTCCTGTCGTCGTGATCGAACACGACATGCCGATGGTCATGTCGATCAGCGATCGGATCTACTGCCTCGAAGCCGGTGGCGTGATCGCCGAGGGAACGCCGGACGAGGTACGCAACGACCCCGCCGTGATCGCCAGCTACCTCGGCACCGACGAGCGCGCTATCCAACGCTCCGACGTCGCCGATTGACGCCGCGGCCGTCCTCCCGAATTTTCTGCAACTGGATTCACATGCGCGACCATCTGCAGACAGATCGCCCGCCCGTCGGAATTTTCTGCAGCCGGGTTCACATGCGCGACGATTCGCAGACAAAACCACGGACGGGACCGAAGACCCTGCGACAAGACGGCGTGGATCCGTAGACTCGAAGCGTTCACCGGACTCGACCGGGAGTGGGACCATGCCAATAAGACAGAGCCTCGAAGATCAGCTCGGCGACGTCGAGAGTTCGTACCGCAAGCTGGTAGCCGAGATAGAGGATCAGCTCGGCGACATGGAGAAGCGGCTGAGCGACGCGCTCGACGACGTGCAAGACCAGCTTCCCGACGACGCGGCCGAGATGTTGAAGCGCGTCCGCGAGATGAACAAGAAGATGCGCAAGCGCCTCGGCGCGCTGTCCGACCAGGCGCTCGACGCAGCCAAGGACGCAATCGATGCCCTGAGCGAGACCGCCGATCGCATCACCGGACAGTCGACGTCCAGGAAGAAGAAGACCACGAAGAAGGCCGGGGCGAAGAAGAAGGGTGCCGCCTCCAAACCCTCGGGCAAAGCCAGCCAGAAGTGGACCAAAGCGGAGCTCTCCGCGGAGGCAGCTCGCCTGAACATCAGTGGCCGATCGAAGATGAACAAAGCGCAGCTCGTTAGGGCGATCAACAAGGCCGGATGAGTCTCAGGTTCTCGTCGCGCGCGCAGGCTCGATCGGCTAGAACCGGCCTCATCGGTATTCCATCCCCTACCTTGTCGTGGGTCAGATAATCGTCGCCAAAGGGGATTGCCGCGATGCGCGTCGACGCGTGGGCACGCTCCGCCAGCGAAGTGGACAAGCATCCCTCGAAGAGATCGGGTGGCTCGATGGGATGATCGTCGGCCTAGACGATCCGATATCGAATTTCGGGAGCCGTCGGTTCGTTGTGGTCCAACTTCGACCGGTTCAAATCCGATCCGGCAGGAATACCGCTGCTCGTAGTGAGCTGGGCACCAGGTTTTGGGCCCATGGAGAGTTCGACGGTCGCATTCTCTTACAGCTCGAACTGTCGGCCGTGGACTTCGGGACCAACGCGCCACTCGCCAGTGCCGTCGAGCCGCTGGAACATCTCGAGGTGGCCGAGAGAACGGAACCCGAGCTCGTGAAAGGCCGCGATTGCGACAGCGTTCCTCGCGACGGGTCGGATGTTGACATCGCTTGCACCCCGACGCCGCGCCTCCGCGATCGCGGTCTCGACCAGGCGACGTCCCACTCCTTGGCGACGACGGCTCCGTTCCACGATGACGGGCTCGATCTCGCACTCTTCACCCCGCCACAGCAGACCGGTCAGGCCCAATAGTGATCCGTCCTCGTCCGCGACCCAGGTGATCGCTCGCTCGGCGTGCTGAATGTATTCGTCGAAGCCGGCACCAGGGTCGTCGCCGCCGATCGCAGGGTTGTCGTAGATCTCGCGATGATGCTCGACCAGCTGTACGTAGAGGCGGCGACACTCGACGAGATCGCCGTCCTCATAGGGCCTGATGTTCACAGTCGAGATTCTGTCATGCCTGACCGACTCTTCGATAGGTGTTCGGGCCAGTACGACAGCCGCTCTTCATCACTCTGTCTGCGCAGGCGAGCGTATTCGAGCCCCGACGCAGAAATGTCGTGTACCTACGGCTACAGATCGACCTTGCCCTCGATGCAGGTGACGGCGTGCCCTCCTACCCAGATCTCGCCATCGGTCTCGTCGATGTAGACGCGTCCGCTCCGACCGAGAGCTGTTCCCTGCGAGGCCACATATGGGGCGACAACGTGGCCATCCGCCAAGAGCCATTGGGCGAGCGCCGCGTTGAGGCTGCCAGTCACGGGATCCTCCACCGCCGCGCCCGCGTTGGGGAACCATGCCCGCACCTCGATCGCCGGGTCGTCGATGCCGGTCGGACCGACCACCCCGAGCGGGTGGGCACCGACGATCCCGATATCGGAAGTCCCTTCGACTGAGAAGTCGGGGGTGAGATCGAGCACCGCCTGCGCGGACTCCAACATGACCGCAATCCAGCCCGGCCCATTGTCGACCCACTGCGCGTCGACCACGTCGCTGCGGTCGATGCCCAACACGCGACAGGCACGGGCGATGTCGCTCTCATCGACCGGGCCGGACCGAATCAGCGGAGGGGCTGCGAACGCCAGCCTCCCGTCGGCGTGACGGAGGGCGATCGAGCCGATGCCGCACTCTTGCACGATCGTTCCCGGGGCTTTCGGCACACCACCGGCCTCGATCCACGCGTGGCAGGTCCCGATGGTCGGGTGTCCGGCGAACGGCAACTCCATCGAAGGTGTGAAAATGCGAACCCGGTAGTCGGCGCTCGGCTCCGACGGTGGCAACAGGAACGTCGTCTCCGACAGGTTGGCCCAACTTGCGAACCGGGCCATCTCCTCATCGTCGATTCCGTCGGCATCGATCACGACGGCGACCGGGTTTCCCCGGTACGGGACGTCGGTGAACACGTCGACCTGCTTGAACGAGCGCATCGCCACACCCTAGGCATTGCACCGGTACGGCTAGCCGGAATTCGGGTCGGGGCATGCGATGATCGACGCGTGGACACGATCAATAGGTTGCAGCTGCGACTCCTCGTGGTTCTCGTGCTCTGCGCCCTTGCGGCGGTGGCGTGCTCCGACGGCGACGATGCTCCGCCCACCAACACGACCGCCGACAGTCCGGAACAGTCGACCCAGCCATCACGGTCCTCCGAAAGTGAACTCCTCGCTGAGTTCTGCGAGGAGATGCAGCTGACGGACAGGCCGGAGTCGTATGTGGGGTCAGAGGAGCACGTCGAGGACGCCAACGTGCTCGCCGAAGTGGCCCCCACCGATGTGCGCGAACAGGTCAAGATCTATCGCGACTTTCTCGCCGGGGGCGGCGTCGATCCAGACGACCCCGACTCGAACATGACATCGAACTGGCCACCCGAGGTGCAGACAGCGATCGATGAGATCAAGGCCTTCGTCGAGACCAACTGCTGAGCGAGCCGTCCCTTACCCCGCGATCCGATACGAACTCCGGTTCACCACAGCTGACGATGGAAAGCTGCGCTTTGTCGATGGCAATTGGACGCAGCGGTGCGCCCGCGGGGCTGACACCACGACCTTCCACGTTGAGTCCTGCCCGTGAGCGCCACGACATAGACAGCATCCGACCCTGTTGCGATTCCTTCGGCGATCACTGCAACAAATCGGGGAGCCTACGCGTCATGGATACTGATGGCGATGGGTCTCGGACGAGAGCAAGGGCGACAAGACCAGCCGTGGCCCCGCGCGCACACCGATCTCTATCTGGCTGAATACGCCAATTTCGTGCGCCTGGCTTACGCGATGGTCGGCTCGCGCGACCGCGCCGAGGAGGTCGTTCAGGACTCGTTCGTAGAATTGGGTCAGCGCTGGGACGAGATAGACACCCACGCGGCGTATCTGCGCAGAACGGTGGTCAACCGCTCTATCGCTCTGCTTCGCAGGCGCGATGTCGAGAACCGCCACCGGCTCGACGTTCCGCCGGCGGGTCAACCAGCCCATCTCATCGAGTTACGCGATGCCATTCTGGCTCTGCCGCAGCGCCAACGAGCCGCAATCGTCCTGCGCTACGTCGCCGACCTTGACGACGCTGACATAGCGGAAACCCTGGGCTGTCGAGCCGGCACGGTGCGATCGCTCATCTCACGTGGCCTCACCGCCCTGCGCAAGGAGGTACCGAAATGAGCCGAGACGACGACGCTGACCTGAGGAAGGACATTGCGGCGATCGCAGACTGGGGCACTCCGGATTCGACGCCGCCGCTCGACGTTCGCGCGCGGCCACGGCCGTCTGCCACCGAACCGCGTGAGCGTCGCCGGTTTGGTCTTGTGGCAGGGATCGGGATCGCGGCGGTCGTACTGGTGATTGTGGGCATCGTTGCTGCCAACCGAGGGGGTGAAAACGTCACGATCGATACCAGGCCCGAGGAGGACGCTGTGGCAGGCCCCGACAGCGAGCCGCCTCCTTCACGGCCATGTGCAGCGGTCGACGACTTCGCCGAGGAGATGCGCGACCTGGGCATCACCTACGACTACGACCCAAGTCCGTCGGTAGAACAGCTCGCATCCTCGGTAGAGGTCGTCGTGCGCGGTCGACTCGATGCTGTACGAAGCGAGTCGATTCCCGACGATCCAGTCGGCCCCTATCTGGTCTTCACGCTCGTGGTCGATGAAGTCGTCGGCCGCGGAGGCGACCAAGCAACAACGGATCAGATCGAAGTGTCGGTCAACTACAACCGGGCGGCCCAGACACTCGATGCGGTGGCTCAGTCGCTGCCCGAGGGAGCTTCCGTCTTGGCATTCCTCGACAACGGGCCCTGGCCAGGCGGGTTTGCGCCGGCTCTGGAGGGCTTCTGGGTCTCATGCGGACCTGCAGAGACCGCTGTTTCGGCTCTGGTCGACCCCCTCTGGGTTGGAGATGCCGGCACCCTCGACGAACTCACGAGCAAGGTGGCACGCGCCAAACCACAACAGACCAGCCCGCCAATTGATGTCGAGCACCATCTACTCAGACCACAGGACCTGCCGGGGTGGGAGCGCACCTCGGGCCCCGAGGCCCGACCGGGCGGCGAGCGGGCAATAACCGAGGCAATGGAGGAAGGGTGCCCGGCGACCAAGACTCTGGCTGCGATGACCGGCCACCTACCGTCGGCGAACCAGCAGTTCGAGAAGGACGGTGACCAGCTGTCTCAGTTCGTGGCCGTCGCGCCCTCCGAGGCGTTTGCCGATGAGCTGTTCGCAGGGCTCGCCGACCTGTCCACCTGCATCGGTGCTAACGCTGTCGACCCTCTCGGGAGCGGGTGGGCCGACGGGGGTGTCGTCGGATTCGAACGCCGGACAAGTCCAGACCTGCTGGACCAGTTCGTACTGACAAGACCATCGGACGAGCACGCAGTGATGTCGTTGCTCGTCGCGAGCACGACCTCTGAACCGATCGACCTGGGCGATCGCGCAGAGCTGATCGACCGCATCAACGCCCGACTGGCGTCGTCGACACCCGAGACGACCCAGCCCACGACGACCGCAAGCAACGAAGATCCGCTCCTGGTCATGGGGCCCGGCGGGCTGCCCGATGTTCGGGTGGGCATGAGGCTCGACGACCTCCTCGATTCTGACTTCGCCGAACGTGTCACTCGGGAATATCCGGGGGAGTCGATTACTCGCTGTCATCTTGTCGAAGCAACCGGACCAGCGGGCAGCGGTGACCTGACCGTGCTCGCACTGGACGGCCTAGTTGCTCAGATCGCCGCGTTCGACGGGCCATGGCGCTCCGACAGAGGGCCCGCCATCGGCAGCAGTCGCTCGGAGGTAATCGACTCGTATGGCGAACCCGTCGACGAGTACCCGAACCAATACAGCAACAATCCGCAGCTGTTCTTCGATGGCGCCGGAGGTCACATCCGTTTCGAGATCGACCTCGCTAGCGACCGGGTCGTCGAGATCTCGGCAGGAACGGAGGTCGGGCTTTCCCTCGAAGAGGGTTGCTCCTAACGACAGCGGCTAGTGGGGCGCGTCGCGGGCGCTCCAGTACCGCCGCACGCCCACGACGGCAGCGGTGATCAGCTCTGCCACGCCGATTGCCACTCCCGCTAGGAGGATGACCGTGTACACCGAACCCTCGCCGCTACTGCAGTAGTTGCTGGCCCTTGGGTCGCGATCAAGCCGAGAGCCAGCGCAGCCGAGCGTCGCGAACCATCCGAAGCCGATGAGGCCCACCGCTAGGAAAGCGCCGACGCGCCATAGACGAGCCGTCAGCCAGCGCGATCGTCGATTCAGCTGTCGCATGAAACGATGATCTCACGCACTCTCCGCCAGCAGGACCTCGGCCGTCTCTGACCAAGCTGGTAGACGCCGAAACAAGATGAATTGGAAGCACCGACGTGGGGGCGGGGGTGACGGCAGAGCTCACTGCCGCGCCACGGCAGGCTGTTCGATAGACCTCCTAGCGTCGATACACCGTCTTCATAGACGGCGCTTGGGCTTCGGTCATGATCTTGTCCCGACACGGGCCCCTGTTCAGAACATCGAGATGGCCGCATTCGCGAGCGATGCGTTGATCTACCTCAGCAGGCAGGTCCTCAGCGTTGGTGTCCATCCAGGCCCGTTGGACGGCCAGGAAGTCGGCCTGGCACGCATGGGATCTTTTGTCGAACCCGTCCGGGTCGTCTGTGTCGTCGTCAGGCAATTTGTAGCCGCCTTCTGACGACCAATTTGTCTGGACGTTGTAGTCGCTGATGCGGAGCTCCGCGGAGGTATGACTTGAAGTTGTGGATCGGCCATCTGTTCGAGGGCGCGACGTACCTTCCTCGTTGAACGAAACGAGAGACACGCCGGGGTTGCCGCCCCGGCGTGGAAGGAACGCCGATGTTGAGAGTAGTGACTGATGAGTCGACGCGCGAGGAGCCGGCGTCGATGTTGGATGAGATCTGCCGCGAGGGCGCCCGATGCATGTTGGCGGCTGCGTTGGAGACCGAGGCCGACGCGTACATTGCCGGCCTGGTCGGCGATGTCGACGAGGCGGGCCGTCGGCTGGTGACTCGCAATGGTCATGCCCGGCCGCGCACGATCACCACCGCGGCTGGCGCGGTGCAGATTCAGGCGCCTCGGGTGAACGACCGCCGCGTCGATCCTGACACCGGTGAGCGGCACCGGTTCAAGTCGTCGATCGTGCCGCCGTGGTGTCGCAAGTCGCCCAAGGTGGCCGAGGTGTTGCCGTTGTTGTATCTGCATGGCCTGTCGACCGGGGACTTCGCACCGGCGCTGGGCGAGTTCTTCGGGAGCTCGGCTGGTCTGTCGCCGTCGGTGATCACCCGGCTCACGACCCAGTGGCAGGGCGAGCACCGGGCCTTCGCCGAGCGTGACCTCACCGACCGCGACTACGTGTACGTGTGGGTCGACGGGGTGCACTTCAACGTCCGTCTCGAGCAGGACCGGCTGTGTTGCCTGGTCATCGTGGGTGTCCGCCTCGACGGTTCGAAAGAGCTCGTCGCGTTGGCTGACGGCTACCGGGAGTCGACCGACTCCTGGGGTGACCTGCTGCGTGACCTCAAACGGCGGGGCATGCGAGCCCCGATGATCGCCGTCGGGGACGGCGCGCTCGGGTTCTGGGCGGCGCTGCGCGACACCTGGCCCGAGACCCGCGAACAGCGCGACTGGGTTCACAAGGTCGCCAACGTCCTCGACGCCCTCCCGAAGTCCGTGCAGCCGACCGCCAAGAAGATGCTCGACGAGATCCGCAACGCCGAAGACCGCGACCACGCCGTCGCCGCCGCGAAGCGCTTCGACGCCGAGTTCCGACCGAAGTGGCCCAAGGCCGCCGACAAGATCAGCGGCGACCTCGACCGGCTGTTGACGTTCTACGACTTCCCGGCCGAGCACTGGATCCACCTCAAGACCTCGAACCCGATCGAGTCGACCTTCGCGACCGTGCGGCTACGCACCAAGGTCACCAAGGGACCCGGGTCCAGGGCCGCCGGGCTCGCCATGGCCTTCAAGCTCATCGAGTCCGCCCAAGACCGCTGGCGGGCCGTCAACGGCCCCCACCTCGTCGCCCTGGTCCGCGCCGGGGCCGTCTTCAAGAAAGGAGTACTTGTCGAGAACCCGACCGAGGATCAGGTCGCCGCGTGATCATCGAACAGACCCCATCCACAACTCTTGACTATTCCTCGGCTCCGCGGATGACACGACGATGCCCATCTCTTCGACGCATTCCATCCACTTCTCGAACGCGGCGACGAGGGCCTCGGTGGTTGCTGGGCCGTCGTAGGTCGGAATCGTGATGCTGTCGTGGCGTGCGTGCGAGTCCTCGTCGGGGCAGGCGTCTATATCGAGCACCGGCTCGGGGATGTCACCGAGCTTGTCCTCGGTGATGTAGATCGCGCTGCTTGTATCCGTCGGGGGTGGCGACCCCCAATGTGCGTAGAGGCCGACACGTTCGTCCACTGGCGCTACGTGTGAGACGCCGGTGTACGGCGGCTGTTCGGGTCCGACGGCAAACGCTGCGACCGGGGCGGTTCCGACGGTGATGTACCGTTTCTCGTCGAGCTTTCTGGTCGCGCCCTGAAGCACGCGCCCGCGATTGGGGCCGCTGCAATCGTCGGAGAGCGTTGCAGAAAGGACTACATCGTTGACAGTGAACTCGGCATAGCTGTTGTTGCCGCTGCCCCTCTGGTGGAGACAGACCACTACGTCGTTGAGCCGCAACGCCGCGAGTGGTTGGAGGTCCGGGATCATCGCTTGTGACCCAGGCTTGCGTTTTCGCTCGCCGCACGCGTCCGTCGGATCGAGGATCTCGTTGGCGTAGTCGAGGTCGTCGGGCTCGGACTCGAACACCAACCGGTTGCCGCCGAAGGGGTCAGACTTCAACTCCGGTTCGGCTGGCGCCAGAGCTGCGATCGAACTGGTCGAGCGCGGCGCCGTCACCGAGGGCCCCTCCGGGGTTATCGCGATACGGCTGTTCTAGGGAGCAAAACCCACGTCAGGCGTGGGTTGGACGCCAAATCTCAGGGTGCCGGCCGTCTCGCTAGGTCGGGCCGCAGGTTTGCTCGAAGAGCGTACGCATCCGGTCGTACGCGCGCTGTGTAGCTTCGCCGCTTGTGTCGAGACCGGACACGTTGGTCGTGGGCCAGTACTTCAATCGGAAGTCATCTCCGTATTCATCGAGGATCAGTTCCTCGAGCGCTCGAACCCGTTCGGCCACCAGTCGTCCGGCGGCAGGTGTAAGCCGCTCACCGTTCGCCGCGGCGTAAATGTCGTCGATCTCGACGGTCAACTCGCAGAATTCCTTGGCGTCATAGATCGAAACGCCTGCACCGAGCAGCAACCGGCCGTTCTCGGTGCCAGCGTCGATGACTGGTCGCACTCCTATCGGCAGGGTGAGATCGACCGCCGACTCGAACACATGGCCCTCGGGACGGCAGTCGGTGTCGTTGTCCCGGACTATCTCAACGAGGAATGCGACAACGACGATGTGCTGCGTCTCGACGAAAACCGGGACGCTACGACTGCCGCCACCGCACACCACCGCTGCCACGTGAACGTCAGCCGAGTCTGTGGCCTCAGCGGGCTTCCACTGGAACTGCGACGCTTCGAAGCCATCCGCCATCACCCGCAGATCGCAGCTGCCCCATTGCGCGTCCGAACCGACGCGAGCGAAGGCCATGTACGGCTCGCCCGCCATGTAATCAACCACGGTGCCCAGGAGCACGATCTCGCCGGGGACGTTCTTGACAATCGACCACTCGTAGCTCTCGACGAATTCGGGTGCTTCTCTGCGAACCGACTCGAGCGCCGCATTCTCTTCAGCTTTCAGCAGCTCGGTGTTCGCGGCAAACAGCGACGCAGTACTCGCCAGGTTCGCCGATCCGCAAGTCACTGTCATAGGGGGCGCGACATGGCCGGTCGCTGGCGCGAACGAGAGGCACGTGGACGGCTTCCATTGCGCGACGACCTCGACGACCTCACCGGCGACGATCTTGATGTTCGTGGTGCACCGATCCATCTGCTCCATCGTGTCGGCATCGTCGAGAGTTCCCGGCCAAACGACCTGCCACACGGAGACCCGATAGGAACCAGGTGCGAGGTGCGTGTCGGGGAACGCGCTGACAAATCCGAAACCCCCCGCGTCGCTCGGGACTCGAACCAGTGGCCCAGCCTCGACGCGCTCGCCCACCCGCTCACCGTTGGCGTCGCGGACCTCGAGCACACCGGTTGATCCCTCGGTGTAGCAACACTCCGTCTGGAACTGTGAGACCACCAAGCGACCGAATTCAGACGCGATCGTCGAGGAAGGCGCTGGGAAGGTGGTCGAGCTCTTCGATGCAGCGGGCACCACCACCGTGTCGCCATCGTCGACATTTGTGAGCCACACGACGGCGCCCACGCCGGCAACCACGAGCGCGAACGACGCGACAGCAGCCAACAGCCAACGGTGGTGCCGTCGCCGATCGGTGTCGGTTGACACGATCTGTGCCTCGAGGCTCGGTGCCTTGATTCGACCAAGTCGCTCGAACCGCTCAGCGAACCAGCGGTGTTCCTCGGTCACATCTCGATCGTCGCTCACTGTTCCTCCATCAAAAGGCGGAGAGCCGCGTGGGCCCGGTGAAGTTGAACGCGCACCGTCCCCTCGGTGGTCTCCAGCAGTGCGGCTATCTCTGGGCCCGTGAATCCGCCGGCGTGGCGCAGCACGACACACGCCCTCTGCTGGCTCGACAAATCGCTCAAGAGTGAGAACAACTCGATCAGCGGCGGGTCGTCCTCAATCGTTGCCAAGACGTCGACGCCAAACGTGTGGCTGGGTCGCTGCAACAGCCCGCCGGCAATTCGATAGGCGCTCCGCCAAAGCCATGCGGCGGGATCAAGAACCTCACGACCTCGTCGAATCAGCTGAGAAAAGGCTTCTGCCTCGGCCTCACTCGCTAGATCAGCACTGCCTGTGAAAGCGAACAACGAACGCCAAAGTCGATCGTGCTCCGCGCGGTACAACGCTTCGACGTTCGCGCTCGCCATGGGTTCCATCATCAACTACAGGGTGCGATACGAGCCGACGCGTTAACAGCGACCCGATGAGAGCAATCTCGCCGATCGCCCCACAACTCCGTTCTGGGCTGCGTCGTGTCGCGCATACGCGACACGACGCAGAAGAGTTGACCACAGCCTCGTTCTGGCTGCGTGGTGTCGCGCATACGCGACGCCACGCAGAAATTTCGGGAAAAAGCAGATGCCTACTCGATGCGCATGCCTGAAGGGGCGCGGCTAATCAACCGACGCAATGAGCTTGTGCCTAGGCGGCGGTCACCAGCCGTCGACCAGGGCCGACGACGCGACTCAGATGAAAGGGTGCTCCTTGTTGAACAGGTCGGTCGGCTGCCAGCCCAAATACTCCGGCAGCCAGACGTGGACGAGCCAGGTGTCAGAGGAGTCGACGTTGACACCGCCGCGCGAGGCGCATTCTGAATCGCTGATGTTGTCACCGACGATGAATGGATTGTCGGGGAGTCCCGTGAAACACAGCATCTCGTGGGCATGCCAATGGTCGTTGTCGCCTGCGAACCCTTCGGGGGGCATGTGTCCTGATACGACCGCCCAGACCATGCCCGACAACGGAGCATTGCCGCCGTTGCCGTCGTACATCAACATGTTTGGCTGGAAATCGAACTGTGCGTCGGGGGCGTTGTCTTCTCTGACATGGTGGGTGCCCTGCCCTGGGATCCACGGGGCGAGCCAATGCCAACCGTTGGCCTCGGCGATCGCCTTAGTCGGGAAGGTCTCCGCCCATTGGGCGCCGGCCTCGGCTTGGAACATCACGGACAAGCAGTGTTCACCGGAGAGGGGACCCTTCGGCTCCGTGTAGGGGATCTCGTGCCCGCCGTGTCCAGCGCCGTGCCCATCATTGATCTCGGTATCGGTTGGATCACAGTAGTACGCGCGGTGTTCGCCGCCGGGCTCCCACGCAGTGAAATCACAGGCCGTCGCAAAAACGACTAGCGCCAGAACGCCCAGCAATCCCCTGCCTATTGTCGACCTTGAAAGTTTCCGCATCGATTTCCCCAATCAACCATTCGCCGTATATCAAAAGAAGCTACTCGCGCCATGGGAGGGTATGCCACCCCAGCCGGCTAACCAGGGTCGATATCGCCTCCCGATGGCGAGGCCGGATCGACGGGCTCCCAGTATCGACCTATCAACAGGGTGAAGGTCGTTGCGTCGAGGCGGATGTCGAGCGGTGACCCATCAGGCAGGTAGGCGAGCATCACAACGTCCTCGTCGCCGATGGGTTGAGGGTCAGTTTCCACCTCCCAGGCGCCGGATGCCGCTGCGTTCTCGTAGAGCTCGCGTAGCGGTCCCAGACCCTCGACCGGATCGGCAACCTCCCCCTCGACCTCGGTGATCCCTTGCTGAATCGATGCCCAGGTGATGACCAGGTCCTCGGGGAGCGGAATCGTTGGGTCCAGGAACTCAGGGCGGGGTTGACCATCACCATCGATGAAGACGTCGCCTGACTCGGCATCATCGACCCGGATCACCGTCGTGTCGGGGTCGATCTGTACTTCCAGGTCGCGGGTTCCGTCAGGGTCGAGCTGCTCGAGCATCGTTTCCTCGGCGTCTTCGATGGCCCTCTTCTCGGCAGCCGAGCAGCCACCCAATCCCACGGCGAGCCCGGCGGCTACGAAGATCGCGCCGTGCCAGGACCTTCCACTAATTCCTTGGAGGCGGCGACGCAGTTTGGCGGTCGACTCAGTTGTCACCTTGGTTCCCAACACATGGCCTCCGCGCCGGTCCGACAGCAGCCGAACAATGCCGAATGAATGGAGCGAGGTCGATTGCCCCATCCGTATCACATGGCCGTGAGCAATACGCAGCCCGACTGACCCCCTTTGCTTAGACCCTGGGGCTGGTCAGGTAGCTGTGCGCTTGAACGGCTCCGCCCGGACGGTGGAGCTGGAGGACCGAGCATGATCGGTGAGCCGATCTGTGCCAACGTCGGGAGGTAACGCAAGCGGTCAGTTGGGATGAGGCGCTGCCTCGAGCTGAGCGATCTCGTCTGGACTGAGCTCGAGGTCGACAGCTGCGACGGCGTCATCGAGGTGAACCGGCCTCGTTGCGCCGATGATCGGGGCGCTGATCTCCGGCTTGGACAACATCCAGGCCGTGGCTACCTGCGCCATCGACACGCCGCGCTCGAGCGCCACAGCCTCGACGGCATCGACTACCGCTCTCTGGGCGTCCTGATAGAGCATCGATCCGAGATCGTCGCTCTTGGAACGCTCGGTGGTATCGCCCCAGGGCCGGGCTAGCCGACCCCGAGCTAGCGGCGACCACGGGATCACACCCACACCCTGGTCTGAACACAGCGGCGCGACCTCCTGTTCGAGACTGCGATCGAGCAGGTTGTAGTGATTCTGGATCGATACGAACTTGGTCCAGTCGTGCTGCTCCGCGCGAAAGAGGGCCTTGGCGAGCTGCCATGCAGCGAAGTTCGAAGCGCCGATGTAACGAGCGCGACCGGACTTGACGACATCGTGAAGCGCCTCGAGCGTTTCCTCGAGCGGTGTGTCGTTGTCGAATGCGTGAACCTGGTACAGGTCGATGAAATCGGTGCCAAGCCGATTCAGACTGGCGTCGACGTTGGCGAGGACGGCCTTTCGCGACGTGCCCAGGTGATTGGGGCCCGAGCCCTGCGGAGCGAACACCTTGGTCGCGATCACTACCGAATCGCGGTCGGCGCCTAGTTCGTTGAGCGCTCGCCCCAAGAACTCCTCGCTCGAACCGGCCGAGTACGCGTTCGCTGTGTCGAAGAAGTTGATGCCCGCGTCGAGCGCTTGCTTGAAGAACGGTTGGGCCGAGTCTTCATCGAGCACCCATTGATGACCGCCCCGCGTCGCATCCCCATAGCTCATGCAGCCGAGGCAAATGCGGGAGACTTCGAGGCCGGAACGGCCGAGTTTGGTGTATTCCATCGGTGGTCCATCCTTTGGGCAACAACTGCGCCGGTGTCAGTGACGTCGGCGCTCAATACTGTCCCGCTGCGCGCGATCCTCCAAGCGCGCTGTCAGCCGTACGACCCGAGGTTTGTCCCGCTCTGGCTGCGCGGTGTCGCGCATGCGCGACGCCACGCAGAAGAGTTGGCGACAGCTTCGTTCTGCCTGCGTGATGTCGCGCATACGCGACACCACCCAGAAATTTCGAGAAAGCGGAGCTACTCGATGCGCATACCCGAGATGGCACGGCTATTGACCAGTTGCTGGATCTGCTCGGTGCCTTCGAAGATGTCGTAGATCATCTCCGGCGGTCCATCTCGTGGCCTGCAGTGCCCGTGAGCGGCGCGTATGTCGATTCGCTGTCCATCCGGTGACATCGAGTCTGGCCCTGTAGCGGCAGGAACTAGGGACAGAACTATGGACACTGCAGACCGACCACGCCGCACCCAGATCCGGTCTAGTCGTCGCGCAGCAGCGGGAGCCGCCGAACTCGAATCCGGGTGTCGCTGACGACTGCAACGCATCCAGCATCAAGATCGTCCGTCAGCTGATCGAGGTATCCGAGGATCAGCTCAGCTTGATCCGATCCAGTCAGTGTCCTGCGTGAGCGAAACAGAATGACCGACGGCGAACGACGCGCCATCAGGGCGAGCAGAGCCCCGAAGTCCGTGTCACCCGTGACGATCACCCGATCCTCCTCGGCAGCGAGCGCGACCAAGTGCTCGTCCTCGGTGCGCTCTAACCCCAGATTGAGAGTATGAACGGCATCGTGACCCGCGTCACGGAGGGCTTCTGCACGTCGGGGCGACCGGTTCTGGTCGACCAGGAACTTCACGCCGTCGGGGACAGCGGAATCTCGCGGTCAGACACCGCGTCGGCAGCAAACCGGAGCGCGGCAGCAACGTCCTCGGGCTCGAGGTACGGGAGCTCCTCGACGATTTCGTCCGCGCTCATACCCCCCGCCACCATGTTCACGACAGTCGCAACTGGCACCCGCATTCCTCGGATACACGGAACGCCACCCATCACCTTCGGATCAACCGTGATTCGGTCCAACTGCATGACGGCCAGAGTACCCCAGGTGGCACCGGCGACCAGCGGTGCAGAACCGACAGCAGCCTCCAGTTCTGGGCAGGAACACCCACCGCAGCGGTGGGTTACCCACCAGATTTTGGGGGTGCGACTCGATGCGCATGCCCGAGATGGCCCGGGAGATGACGAGCTGCTGGATCTACTCGGTCCCTTCGAAAATGTCGTAGATCATCCCTGGCCGTCCGGCTGGTGACCCCCAGTGCCCCTGAGCAGAGCGTATGCCTATTCGCCGTCCAGCTATTGACTTCGAATTCGGTCCCGTGAAAGCAAAAACTAGGGACAGCTTCTCCTGCGGTGTCGGAGCGGTGGGTTCGGTCGGAACCATGGCACCGGACCGCAATATCGCGATTGACCCAGCTCGCGGCCACTTGCAAAGCCGGCTAGTCGCCTCCGTAGCGTTCGAGGTCTTCGCGGAGCGCCTCCACTACCCATCGGCGAACGTGGGACGGTTGAAGGGCCCGGCCGCGTAGAGGGCAGCGTTGATTCGCCTCCCGCTCTTGAGGACGATTTGGAGACCTGCGTCCATACGGAGGCGGCGCCTCAATGGCTTCAATCTGAGACCATCGAGCGGAATACCGCTAAACACATTTCGCACGGAAATGCCCTGAGGGCTCGACCAGACCCCTTGGCGAAACAACCCAACGGTGATCCAGAGCGCAAGAATCACAAACGGGGTGACAACCAGCCTTTGCAGGAGCGCCGGCTCGTCGCTGCCATCCGGCCCGGCCGCGAACAGCCCACTCGCAATTGCAGCAAGGAACAGCGAGGCCATCGCAGTGAGGCAGAGACGCACCGCGGTACGCCGAAACGACCTCCGTTCTGTGCCCTTCACCATCCCCCACAATGTTGTACCGCCGCTCTCAACGCACGCCACCTGTTCCAACCATCCGAGAGCGCATGCACGCGCACACCAAGCCATCCACTCGCGCACCAGCTGCTCGCAGCAAATCGTGCAGACACAACTAGAGGTCCCGGGGACCTCCGCGAATCGGTAGGTGGTGCCGACGCCCATTTGCGATGGTGCTCGACAGCGTCAAGGTCGGTCGTCCTCGCTGCGCTCCGGGCGCTCCACCTTGACTCCGCCTGCGCTCCATCGCTGGCCTGCCTGTACTTCAGCTCGGACGATGCTTACGTGTCCCGCGATGCGACCTCGCCCGACTCACTACCGCCAAGCCTTCACCTACGGGTGGTCCGACACCCACCGTTAGCGATCTGGCCTGGCGCTAGAGGGCGTGGCGTTCGGACGGCTAGGCCGACAGGAGGCCGGCGTGCCGTAGTTCCTCGATCGTCTGATCAGGAACGCCAAGGACATCGAGGTGCACGATCGAATCGCCGCCCGGACCGTCGACGACGTCCATCACCCGGGCAAGGAACGGCTCCACGGCGTCACCAGCAACGATGATCGCTCCAGGACGAACACGGTCCGGTTCGGCAGCGTCGCTCAGGAACGCCCACACGAAACCGGTGTCGTCGACCTGATTGACATCGGCCGGGAGCGTGACGGTGATCTCGCCGTTTCTGGTCACTGCTCCCTCCTCACGTAATAGGGATTCGGTCGTACCTCACCGAGCGCCTCGATGAGCAACTCGGCCTGATCCCTAGTGTAGGACCCGAGCACGACGCTGTAGTGAGGCGCAGCGAACGACGGCAGGAGATCGAACCCGGCAGAGAGCACATCGCCAACAGCGGCAGATGCGTAGCTGCGACGAGTCCTCAGGCGGGATCCTGACAGAATCCTCTCAACATCCCACCCGCCAACAGTAGCTTCGGCGGACACCGCCACCAACGGTTCGCCGTCCAGTGAGAAGCGACGTCTGGTTGCGTCGGCATTGCGCAGCAAACCGTCCACTGTGAGCGGCCAGCCCCGGATCACCAGATGCGCGTTCGGATCGAGCGACTCACCCTCCCGAAGGTGCACCTCGATCGGCTCTGGGTCAACGACCTGTCTCCTCCGTATCCACCCGCGCCAGTTAGGTACTGTCGATGCTCTGCATCGACAGTACCGGTGGGGTGTGACAGTCCCCGACACGCCGTCCGGACGCGCCCGCGGACGCGTTTTCGCCGCTCAGCGTGTTCGCAATCACGCCGACGGTGACTGTCACCGGCGGTCCTAGACCGCGGGCTCCTCTGCTACTTAAATTTCTGCGAGGTCACCACACATATTGTGGTCAGCTCGCAGCAATTTCGGCAGGGACGGCTACTCGATGCGCATGCCCGAGATGGCACGGCTGATCACAAGCTGCTGGATCTGCTCGGTGCCTTCGAAGATGTCGTAGATCATCTCCGGCGGTCCATCTCGTGGCCTGCAGTGCCCGTGAGCGGCGCGTATGTCGATTCGCCGTCCATCTGGTGACCTCGAATTCGGCTCCGTGACAGTAAGAGCTAGGGACAAGCTGGGGACACCTTTGCTGGCGGTGTCATCGCGGTCGGGTACAGTCGGGACCATGGCACCGGACCGCACCTTTGCTGGCGGTGTCAGATCGTGACCGCCGAAGAACTCGACGCCATGACCCCCGACGAACGCTCGGCATCGTTCGAGGACAGCGTCGTCACCGACATCGATGAACTGCCAGCCGCTTTCCGTGCACGCGTGATGGCTACCGGACGACGACTCGCATCGGAAGATCAACCGACCGCATCCGAGTGAACCGGCGCGAGGTCAGGGTTGCCGAGCAGTTCTTCGACCGACTCGACGAGCTGTTCCCCAACGAGAGATCGCCAACAGGCGGACCATCGGCGACCGACTTCCTGCTTCATGAGATGCCCCACATCATCGACAGGCTCGCCGAGGACCTCGAAAGGTCGACTCACGAGATCGATGGCGCGCCGACAGTCCGGACCCTCGTCACGAGTGGGAGCCTCGTCCGTTTTATCGCCATCTACGTGACCCTGGCTCCGGATGGTTCTGTGTCCGTCATCTGGCTCGACATCGATCGCTGAGCCAACGCCCGTTCTAGGGAGGAAAACCCACATCAGGTGTGGGTTATCCACCAAATCTCGAAGAAGGCGGACGGTTACTCGATGCGCATGCCCGAGATCGCCCGGCTGATGACCAGCTGCTGGATCTGCTCGGTGCCTTCGAAGATGTCGTAGATCTTGGCATCGCGGTGCCAGCGCTCGACCGGGTAGTCCTTGACGTACCCGTACCCGCCGAGGATCTGCATCGCACGCTCGGTCGCCCAAACGGCGACACGGCCGGCCTTGAGCTTGGCCATCGAACCCTCGGCGAACTCGAACTTGCCGTTGCGACCCATCCAGGCCGCGCGATGGGTCAAGAGCCGTGCTGCATCGATCTCGGTCTTCATGTCGGCGAGCATGAAAGCGATCGACTGGTTCTTGATGATCGGCCGACCGAACTGCTCGCGCTCCTTCGCATACTCGAGCGCGTACTCGTATGCGGCCCGTGCGATGCCCACAGCCTGAGCCGCGACCGACGGACGGGTGGCCTCGAAGGTCTGCATCGCAGCCTGCGCGTTGCCCGACTTTCCCTCGCGTACGCGAGCGTGGCGCTCGGCGAGCTTCTCTTGACCGCCGAGCACGAACGAGCCGGGGACGCGCACATCTTCGAGGATGACCTCGGCCGTGTGGCTCGCACGGATGCCGTGCTTGGAGAACTTCTGGCCCTGCGACAGGCCGCCGCCGTCCTTGGCTTCGGCCGGCACGATGAAGCTCGCGTGACCACGGCTGCCCAGCTCGGGGTCGACGACCGCGACGATGACATGGATGTCGGCGATACCGCCGTTCGTGATCCAAGTCTTGGTGCCGTTCAGCACCCACTCGTCCTTCTTCTCTTCATAGACCGCCTTGGTACGAATCGCCGAGACGTCCGAGCCTGCGTCGGGCTCGGACGAACAGAAGGCACCGAGCTTCAGGTCGCCGGGTGAGCCATAGCACTGCGGCACCCATTCCATGACCTGCTCGGAGCTTCCGGCCGCCGCGATCCCCGCCGCGGCGAGGCCCGAGCCCATGATCGACAGGCCGATGCCGGCATCGCCCCAGAACAGCTCCTCGAGAGCGACCGGCATTGTCAATCCGGTGTCGTCGTTCATCATGGCCTCGGCCATGAACTCCCAGCTGTAGAGGCCGATCTTGGCTGCCTCCTCGATGATCGGCCAGGGCGTCTCTTCGCGCTCGTCCCACTCCTCGGCGGCCGGACGGATCACGTCCGCGGAGAACTCGTGGATCCACTTCTTGAGCTGCTCTTGATCCTCGTTAAGGTCCAGGGAGAACTCGGGCATCGCCGATTCCTCGTCTTCCTGCCGCAACGGCGGCGTTCGGGGCGCTGCGACGATGCCTTCGAGACCGCGATTGGGACTCGCTGTGCCGTGCGAAGATACCGGTGCGCCTGGCTTGGGATTCCAAGAATGTTACTACCGGGTAACAAACAGATTCTACCCCCGTGCGGCCGCGTCGACAATGGTCCGTTCAGCCTCCACACTCATTGTCCCGATGTCCCCGCCGATCTTGACCCTATGACCCGGCCCCGCGGGCGTTTCAGCCTGCTGCAGACCCTGGCCACCGCGGCCGCGCTCGTCGCGCTCGGTGCCGGAGGTGGTGCGGCGGCTGTCGCCGTGTACCGCGCCGTCGACTCCGACGAGGCGCTCCGATGGGCCGCGGCGATAGCGACTTCGATTGCAATCGTCGGCATGATCGGCACCTTTGTCGTCGACCTCCTCGTCGGGTGGCGTAGCGCATCTCTTCGCACCTCAAACCGTCAGCTCACAACCGAGTTCGCGAAGAACGCACGCCGACGTGCCTTCGAGGAGGAGCTCGACCGAGCTCTCACCCTCGTCGAGACCGAGGAAGAGGTCATCGAAGCGGTACGCCGCGCGATCACCCGCATCGACCCGGAACGCCCGGTCGAGCTGCACGTCCTCGACGCGCACCGACCAGTTCTGCGGCTGGCATTCTCGACCTTCGACAACCCGATGCCCGACCGTCCAGTCAGCCCATGGGACAGCGTCGCAGCGAACACCGGAAAGCTCGTCACCTACGATACGACCGAGCGCCTCGACATCTGCCCCCATCTAGCTTTACGCGTGACCCAGAGCGCGTCGGCGATGTGTGTTCCGCTGACCGCGATGGATCGCATTCTCGGCGTCCTGTACGCGTTGGGCCCGGAGGGGTCCGAGCCCACGCCCGCGGCCATCGACGCGCTCACACTCATCGCCAACCGCGCGGCAGCCCACATAGCGGTGGTCAGGGCATTCGCCGCTGCCGAGCCGACGCCGCTCGACCCGCTCAGCAGCCTGCCGAATGCACACTCGGTGCTCACCCACATCCGGTCGCTCGTTCAGTCGCTCACACCCTTCACGATCGCGATCGGCGACATCGACGGGTTCGCCGACTACAACGATCAACACGGTCGCGACGCCGGTGATGAAGCCGTGGTGCTCATGGCAGGAGCGTTCGGTCGAGCCATACGGCCCAAGGACTACCTCGGCCGACTGACCGCCGAGGAGTTCATCGCCGTGTTCCCAGACACCCATGCCAGCGCGGCAGCAAGGGCTGTCGAACGGGTGAGGGAGCACCTGGTGCTCGAGTTCACCGACAGCGAGGTCCCGAGTTTCACCGCCAGTTTCGGCGTCGCCGACTCGAACAGCGGAACGACGATCGAAGAGATCGTCGACACCGCCCGCCGCGCGGTGCGAGAGGCCAAACAGAAGGGCACGAACCGGGTCGTGATCGACG
Source organism: Acidimicrobiales bacterium (assembly GCA_965216815.1). GTDB lineage: Bacteria > Actinomycetota > Acidimicrobiia > Acidimicrobiales > SHLQ01 > JADFOM01. The sequence goes on from OZ244202.1 coordinate 4,267,388, forward strand.
ACGGCCACGACCCGATCGACCTCGACGACGCCGAGGAAGCCGGCTGAGACCGTTAGCCTCACGGCAATGAACCGTGACGGCACGCTCGCAACCGCATACGACCCCGCGGCGACCGAACCCGACATCCTTCGCCGCTGGAACGACGCAGACGCGTTCGCCGTATCGCCGCCCGCCGACGACACACCGACCTACGCGATCGTCATCCCGCCTCCCAACGTCACCGCTGCACTCCACCTCGGGCATGCTCTCAACAACACGCTCCAGGACGTGCTCATCCGACATCACCGCATGCGCGGCGACGCCACGCTGTGGATGCCGGGCACCGACCATGCCGGAATCGCCACGCAGACCGTGGTCGAGAAGCGACTTCTCGCCGAGGGCATCGCTCGTATCGAGATGGGCCGCGAGGCATTCGTCGAAAAGACCCAAGGATGGAAGGACGAGTACGAGGCGGTCATCATCGACCAGCTCCTCGAGCTAGGAGCGTCGTGTGACTGGAACCGCACCCGTTTCACGATGGACGAAATGTGTGCGACGGCTGTGCGCCACGCGTTCTACATCCTCTTTCGCGATGGTCTGATCTACAGGGGCAAGCGGTTGGTCAACTGGGACCCCGCCACCCGCACGGCGCTCGCCGACGACGAAGTCGAGATGGAAGAGGTCGATGGGCACATGTGGTACTTGCGGTACCCGCTCGAGGACGGCAGCGGACATGTGACCGTAGCGACCACCCGACCCGAGACCATGCTCGGCGACACCGCTGTGGCCGTGAACCCGAACGACCCCCGAGCAGCCGAGCTGAGCGGCAAGTCGGTGCGGCTCCCGATCGTCGAGCGAGTGGTCCCGATCGTCGAGGACGACTACGTCGTCATGCCCGATCCAGAAGGCGACGCGAAGGCGCAGATCGCCACCGGATTCCTCAAGGTCACCCCGGCGCACGACCCCAACGACTGGGACATCGGGCTTCGTCACGACCTCGGGGTCATCAACGTAATGGCGCCCGACGGGTCGATATCGGCCGAGCACGGCTGGGAGGACGTCTCCGAGGAGGCAAGCGCGCTCGTCGGCCTCGACCGCTACGCGGCACGAGAGGCGATAGTCGCCTGGTTCGACGATCACGACCTTCTCGAAGAGGTGCGCGCCTACTCCCACTCGGTCGGCCACTCGTACCGAAGTCATGTGGCGATCGAGCCGTACCTGTCCGACCAGTGGTACGTCGCGGTGACCGACGATCGGCTCCGCGGATCGGCATTGCGCGCCCAAGCCCCCGAGCAGGCGCCAGATCTCCCCGAAGGCATCGGCGAACGCACCGGCATCGATGGAGACGGCGGCTTCCACTTCTACCCCGAGCGCTACGCTCGCACCTACTACAGCTGGCACGAAGGCATCCGCGACTGGTGCATCTCGCGCCAGCTCTGGTGGGGCCATCAGATCCCGGTTTGGACCCGCATCGTCGGTCCCGACGAGATCGAACCCGAATTCCTGGCAGAGCTCGACGCGCCGACCGACGACGAAAGCGCACCGATCGTGTCCCGTCCGGGGCGCTGGGCCGATGCGGGCGCGGTCCACCACCTGCGACGCCTCACGCCCGACGAGATCGAGGAAACCGTGTGCGTCCCACCCCAGCCGACGTTGCGCAGGATGCATCGCCCCGACACGTCCCACGACGAAGCCGAGCTGGTTGCAGCCCTCGAGGGCGACGGTTTCGTGCGCGACCCGGACGTGCTCGACACTTGGTTCTCTTCGGGTCTGTGGCCCATGTCGACGATGGGCTGGCCCTGGCCCGACGACTACCCCGAAACCGCCGGGCTGCTCGATGCGTTCAACCCGACCTCGGTGCTGGTCACCGCCCGCGAGATCATCACGCTGTGGGTCAGCCGCATGATGATGTTCAACCGATACTTCCTCGACGGTCGACTGCCGTTCGACGACGCCTTCATCCACGCGATGATCCAAGACGGTCACGGCCAGAAGATGTCCAAGAGCCTGGGCAACGGAGTCGACCCCCGCGACATCATCCACAGCCACGGCGCTGACGCCATGAGGTTCGCCCTCGTGCAGATGACAACCGACACCCAAGACGTACGAATGCCGGTCGATCTGGTTTGTCCGCACACCGGCGAGGCGTTCGAACCCGAGTTCATCACGACACCGGCCGGTCACCGTGTAGCAGCACCGGTGCAGAGCTGTCCGAGCGACCCATCGAAGAAGATGATCAGCGCCTACGGGGTCGCCTCGGGCACGGCCGAACCGACAGACCAGGTGCCGCTGGCGCGCAACACATCGCCGAAGTTCGACCTCGGACGCTACTTCGCGAACAAAGTCTGGAACGCCACGAGATTCGGCCTCCAGCGCCTCGACCGCGTCGATACGCCCAACGTCACCGTTTCGCCGGCCGACCGCCGGTTCGTCGACCGCTGGATCCTCGCTCGTCTCGAGCGCACCGTCACCAGCCTCGAATCGTCCCTCGACAGCTACAACTTCAACGGGTATGTCGAAGCGCTCTACGAGTTCGTGTGGCGCGACGTCAGCGATCGCTACCTCGAAGCGGTCAAGCCGACCATCGACGACGATCCCGGCCAACAGGTCGTGCTCGGCACCGTGCTCGACGCGATGCTGCGCCTCATTCACCCGGTCTGCCCGTTTGTCACCGAGGCGCTCTGGCCGCACGTCTCCACGGCGGTCACCGGTTCGGTCGACGGTGTCACGCTGCACTCGGCCGATCTGCTCGCGAACTCGTCGTGGCCTATCGTCGACCCGTCGGTCGGTGACGGCGAGGTCGTCGCCTCGATGGCGCGCGTCGACGCACTCGTCGGCATCATCCGGTCGTTACGTTCCGACAACGACGTGAAGCCCCGACAACAGATCGTGTTGCACCGACCTGCCGAGCTCGCGCCACTGGTCGATCTCGCAGATGGGTTCGTCGAGACTCTCGCCGGGATCGGTTCGGTCGTCGACGACGACGGCAAAGACATCGCCGGGGCGACCGCCTTCACGTTCGAAGGCGCCAGCGTGCGGCTTTCCGGGTTCGTCGACGAGGTCGACTCGGTGGCCGAGCGAGCCCGGCTCGACAAGACGATCGCCGAGCTGCGCGACCGCATCGGAACCTTCGAGGCCAAGCTCGCCAACAAGGGCTACGTCGACAACGCTCCCGGCGAGCTCGTCGAGGAGACTCGCGGGCTACTCGCAGCAGCCCAGGCCGACCTCGAAGCAGCCGAAGCCACCCTCGCCGCGCTCGACTAGTTCACCACGCTCTCGACTACCGGACGTCGCTGCCGGAGGCCTCGTCGTCGTGTGCATCGGCGATCGGCGCCACCCGAACGGTCGCCGGATCGGTCGGTTCATCGCGCGGCGCTTCACCCTGGTTTCTGAGCCATACGGTGCGCTGCGAAAACGGAATCTCGATGCCGGCTTCGTCGAGAGCTTCTTTGATCCGCAGCCGAAGCTCACGCTCCACACGCCATTGTTCGGAGGGTTCGGTCTTCACGACGAGACGGATCTGCACGGCGTCGGGTCCTAGGTTCTGCACGCCCCACACCTCGGGCGCGGACATGATCTCGTCCCCACCCCATTCCGGGTCGTCCCACATGTCGTTCGCGACGCGTTGAATGATGCCCTGTGCCAGCCGTACATCGGACTCGTAGGCAACATCGACATCGATGAGTGCTCTCGACCACAGCTGAGAGAAGTTCCCGACCCGCGTGATCTCTCCATTCGGTATGTGCCAAACGGTGCCTTGGACGTCGCGGATGGTCGTAGTGCGCAGCGAGACCTTCTCGACCGTTCCGATGGCGTCGCCAAGGTCGATGATGTCGCCCACCCCGTACTGGTCCTCGATGAGCATGAACACCCCGGTCAGGAAGTCCTTCACCACCGACTGCGCACCGAAGCCCAGCGCGACACCGGCGATACCAGCGCCTGCCAGCAAGGGAGCCAGGTCGATGTCGAACTCGGCGAGTATGACGAGAGCGGCTATCGACCAGATGACCGCCGTCGAGAAGCTCCGGAGCACGAACCCGACGGTCTCGGCACGCGCACTCGACCTCGCCCTAGCCGCTTCGTCTTCTGCGAGGAGATTGCCGGGGCTGAGCTCTCGCAATGTGCGCAGCCGCTCGTCGACGCTCGTGTTGCTGATGCGGACGACGACACGTCCGATGAACCTCCTGACGATGCGGTTCACCAACCAGGCCACGACCACGATGAGAAGCACGCGCAACGGCTTCTCGATCACCCAATCGGACAACCCCGCGAGGGTCGCGTTCTCGGTCTGTTCGAACACCCAACGGCAGACCTCGCCCGGCGCGCCACCGCACGCGTCGGCAAGGTCGTCGGGAACGTCGGCCTGAAACGCTGCAACCGCCACGCCATGACGTTAGAGAACCTCATCCGACCGCCGTTGGATACCCGGCGCAACGCTTCGAGCACGCCGAACGCAGGTGGTGTCAGACGCAGTGGCGGCGGAGGAAGTCGAGTTGGAGCAGCAAGAGGTTCTCCGCGACCTCCTCCTGGGGCGTCATGTGGGTTACGTCCGACAGCGGCAGCACCTCGTGAGGTCGGCCCGCCTCCAGAAGAGCGCGAGACAACTGCAGGGTGTGGGCCGCCAACACGTTGTCGTCGGCCAGCCCGTGGATGAGCAGTAGCGGCCGGCTGAGAGCACTCGCCTCGGCGATGAGAGATGTCGCCTCGTAGGGCTGGGAGTCGGTATCGGGATGGCCCAGGTATCGCTCGGTGTAGTGGGTGTCGTATAGACGCCAGTCGGTGACAGGCGCTCCTGCCACGGCGCAGCGGAAGATGTCGGGTCGGCGCAACACGGCGAGCGCGGCTAGGTACCCGCCGAACGACCAACCGCGAATAGCAACCCGGTCGAGGTCGATCGATGGTTCCTGTTCCGCCACCGCTTCGAGCGCTGCGATCTGGTCGTCGAGTACCGGCGCGGCCAGGTCGCCTGCAACCGCTCGCTCGAAGGCCGGGTCGCGCCCTGGCGTCCCGCGTCCATCGGTCACGATCACGATGAACCCCTGATCGGCAAACCACTGTGAGGTGAGGAACTGGCCCGGATGTCTGGTGACTCGCTGTGCGTGAGGTCCTCCGTAGGGGTCGAGGAGCACTGGCAGCTTCTTGCCCTCATGGTCGCGTGGGCGAAGCACGGCGGTTCTCAGCGACCGTTCGCCGACGACCAGGAGTTCGACATTCGGCTCTATCACCGGGGTCTGCGCCACACGCTCGATGGGAAGAGGCGGCATGTCGGTTCTCTGAACCCATGTCGCCGGACTAGCTTCGGGCGTGCTCGACGAGACGACCAACACCTCGTTCTGAACGGTTCCGCTTGCCACGCCAGTGGGCTCGACCAAGGTACTCAGCTCACCTTCGACCACTTCGTAGATCCCGGTTGTGGTCGGATCCGGCGAAGCCTCGACCACGCAACGCCCGTCGGCGGCCGACAACAGTCGCCGCACATAGAGATCCGGTGGCGTGACCGGGTCGCCGTCGATGAGCAGTGAGCGCTGGGCGTCGACGTCGCCCACCGAAAAGACCCGATCTCCGTCCACGACCGGAGATCCCGGTACAGGCTCGACCCAATGCGCGTCGGTCCAGATTGCACGGGGTTCGGTCGAACCGCTGGCGATGTCGATGGTGCGCAGCGTCATCGTCTTCTGGTCGCGGGTCTGAACCAAACACCACGGCTCATCGCCTGTCGGCCACCGCACGTCGACGAGGTACTCGCCGCCGCCGGCATCCCAGTCAACCCTTATCGACTCGCCGCTGCGGGTGACGTAGTGGAGTTCGACGACGGCGTTGGCGGCTCCGGCGAAGGGGTAGCGAACCGTCGTTGCGGCACGGGTAGGATCGACCGGCGATGCGATCGCGCATTCCGGCGACGGTGTGGGATCGACCCGGGCAACGAGGAGTCCGGTCGCGTCGGGCGACCACCAGAACCCTCGCGCACGACCCATCTCCTCGGCGGCCACGAACTCAGGAACGGCCCATGTGATCTCCCCGTCGCCACGGAGCAGCACACGGTCGTCACCATTCGACCACACGCGGAGATGTCCCCCACACGCGTAAGCGACCGACCCATCGGCACCGAGGCGCGGGTCGAATACGCCGGGCGGGGTATCTAGAACCTGCGGCCGACCGCTTTCGACATCGAGTAGCACGAGCGCGCCGCCGAGCGAGAACACCACGGTGCCCCCGTCGTCGGACGCATCGAACCCGACTACACCACCGGCCGACTCGCGAGCCCTTTCGCGTCTTGCTCGCTCGGCCGCCGAGAGATCGGTCTCGTCGAGGTCGAGCGTGTCGGGTCCGACGAGGAGCGTTTCCTCGGCCGTGTGCAGGTCGAGCCGCCACAGGCAGGTGAACGGATCATCTCCGGTGAGGCTTCGTAGGAACAGCACTTGTGTCTGGTCGACGTCGACTCGGAAACTGCGCGGAACACCGAGGGTGAAGCGTCTCGTGCGCGCCTGCTGTCTAGGGAAACTCTCGCCCAAGGCTCAGCTTTCCGGAAGGTCGCCGAAGCCGCCCTGTCTGCCCGTGGTGTTGGCACCGAGAAAGCCCCCGTCGGTCCAGAGCACCTCGCCGGAGACGTAGCTCATTCGACGACTGTTCACCAGAACGAGCGGCCAAGCCTGTTCCTCAGCGGTCGAGTACCGGTCGATCGGGCCGATCGCCGACTCGATGACTTCCTTGCCTGCCAGGTCGTGGAAGGCCGGCATCATAGCCGTATCGGTCGGACCGGGGTTGATGCAGTTGAGCCGAACGCCGTCGCGGATGAGCTCGGCGCCGCGCCATCCGACCCATGCGTCGATGGCGTACTTCGACCACAGGTAGCCGCTCCATCCCCACGTGTCCTCGTTGGCCTCGAGCCAGGCCTTCTGTTCGGCAAACGTCTCGAGCGCGAACAACTCGAGCAGGACCGGTAGCTGTTCTTGCCAACCCAATGCGCCCGCCGACGAGATGCACCCGATCGATCCTTCGGCCGCCATTTTCGGGACCAGCGATTCGATGAGATGACGGGCACCGACAAAATTGACCAGCATCGTGTCGAGCTCCGAGAACGGGGGCCCTGGGAGACCAGCACACGAGAAGACCGAGTCGATGGGTCCATCGATCCGACCGGTCACCGAGTCGATGGAGTCTGGATCACGCAGATCGATCTCGTGGGTCGTCGCGACGGCGACGGTGGTCTCCTTGATGTCGAGCGCGGTGACGTTCGCGCCGAGGTCGACGAGGATCTGGGCAGTCGCCTCGCCCATCCCCGATGCAGTGCCCGTTACCACGACATTGGTTCCCTCGTATTGCAATGGATCCTTCATCGGCCCTCTCCCTCTCGATGCCTCGCGCAGGCAACGTAGCCGCCGCGCAGGCGATCGATCGCATCGCCGACGTGTCGCCGGGCGACGGGCACGGCATGATGGTGCGCCATGGCGACCAAGATCATCCTCGATGACGAGACCGCGGCAGTGCTCGCCCGCTTCAACGAGGGCCTCGAACGGACCAAGGAGCACAATCGTCGTGCACGGGTGGTCGCCAAGGCCGAGCGTGCGAAGGAAGAGGCCGCCAAGACCGTGAAGCGCCTCGACGGCGATTCCGACGCCTCTCCCGAGGACCGCTCAGAGGCACAGGAGGCATACCGCGCTGCGGTCGAGCATTGGCAGACCGCCAAGGAGCGCTTCGACGCCGGTGAGGACCCCACTCCCCCGCCCGAGCCCCGAGCAGAAGCCGACAAACCGCAGCCCGAGCCCCAAGCAGAAGCCGACGAACCGCAGCCCGAACCCCAAACAGAAGCCGACGAACCGCAGCCCGAACCCCAAACAGAAGCCGACGAACCGCAGCCCGACGACAGCGACGCTTAGCCGCGAGCCCGCCGGCGGCAGAACTACTCGGCGACGAAGTCGATGAGCCTCTCGACTGCTCCCACCAGCGAATGGTGCAGGTCGCGGAACGATTCGACTCGGCCGAGGACTTTGCGCCAGAGCGCGCCGGAGTTCTCGCCTCCGAGCTGCAACGCGACCGTCTCTTTCCACGGTTTGCCGTATGGAACCGTGGGCCAGGCCGGGAGGCCGAGGCTCGCAGGATCGATCGCCTCCCACACATCGATGAACTCGTGGCCGGTCACCAACACGTTCGGGTCGACAACGCGTTGCGCCATGCGCGATTCCTTGGAGCCGTCCACGAGGTGATCGACCAGCACACCGAGTCGCCGGTTGGGGCCAGGAGCGAACCGAGCGACAGCTCCGACGAGGTCGTCGAGGCCGTGCATCGGTTCGACGACGATGCCTTCGCTTCGCAGGTCGTCACCCCACACCTTTTCGAGGAGCTCCGCGTCGTGAATCCCCTCGACCCAGATGCGACTCGCACGTGCCACGCGCGCAGGACCGTCGGCGCCCGCAATCGAACCCGACGGGGTCAGTGAAGTTCTTCGCGACTGAGCCTCTGGCGGTGGCGTCACGAGAGACACCCACTCGCCGGCGACCTTGAATCCGCCGTCTATGTGAGTGACGCGAACTTCACGACCGCCGCTGCGCAGCACCACTCCCTGTCCGGGATGGAACGCCTCGATGCGGCCGACGATGCCCGACTGGTGTTCGACCTCGAGTCCTGGCGTTGCGGCAATCTGTTCGTAGGCGCGCCGACGAGGACCGTCCATGTCGATCGGACCTGCGAGGATGCCGTCGCTCATGTCCGACCGAGCCGGCGTGCTGGATTGCGGATCACCCAGGGCAGGCTAGTGGTGCGCCGTCCCGGGTAGTAGGAACCGTGTGCTCAGCGGCGGCGCCGGTTGGAGGTGCGGGCTGTCGTTCGCCGCTGGCACCATGCATCCGCTTCGCGCCGGCTGACCGCACTTCTGCAGACACCGGTGAGGAGCGTGAGTCCGGTACCAGACGCCGTTGTCTGGTCGGTGTTCATCACTTTGCTCGTTTCAGTTGTGAATTCAGAGTTTGAGGATCACATCGGTCGGCCGATCTGGCCATGGGTCGTATGACCCTTTCCAGTTCGCCCAACCGCCCCAAACGCCTGACCAGTGTGGCACAGAAGTGCACGAAAACAGGAGTCGGACGTCACGCCCGCCGGGTGGTCGACGAGAGAACCTCTCGCACTACGGGGTCGAGGGCTTCGGCAGCATCCGCGTGCATCTCCGGCGAGGGGTAGGAGACGTCTTCACCGCGCACCTCACCGTTCGGGAAGGTGACAGCGACGGGCTCGCCCGAGTGACGACTGGTGAGCTCGTGGGGAAGACCCCGACCGCTGTGAGCGTCGACGAAATGGTCGGCTGCCGCGACGACCGGCTTCAGCGACCGGCGATCGACGAGGTGCGGGAACGCCCCCATCAGCGCGCGTACCGTCCCGTCGTATCGCCGGATGTAGAAGGGCTTGCGCGAGGACATCCAGAGGAGAATCGTCGGAACCTCTACCGCGTCGAGGAGCTCGACCATGTGCTCGCTCCACCGGTCGAGTGTCTCGCGCACGATGGCCTTGATCTTCCGCTTCGGGTAGTCGTCGAGCAGGTGGCGGAATGCCTCTTCGGTAAAACACTCCTCACCGGTCGGAAGCCAAGTGACGAGGTTGCGGCCCGAGTCACAACGCATGAGCGAGTTCCCTTCCGATCGGCCCGACATCACCTGCACGATCGCGAACCGTGAGCGATTGACCACCTCGAGCACTGCGGGCCGCTGAAGGAAGAACGATGGCCCCGCACCGGAGAAGCCGAGATTGAGGCCCGGGAGCCCGTGCCGCTGGGCGGTCAGGTCTACGTAGGGATCGCGACAGAACCGGCCAAGTGTTTGCGCGGCGCCGAGCGCGCAGAAGAAGGAGCCTGGACGGTCGAGCGCGGACGGGATCGGTCCCCGCCACACGTTCGGAACCCCATCGATCTTCGTGTACCGGTAGTCGACGACATCTTGATCGACGAGCTGGTAGGGCCCGATGGCCAGGTCGGTGGTCATCGACTGGCGCAGCTCTCTGGTCTTGTCGAGCGAGGGCAATCTTTCGCCCTGGCCTGTCGCTTGCGTCGGCAGCTTTGACGGTCCGGGGCCGGCTGGCGGTGAGTCGGTGACCAGATCGGCCGCAACTGCGTCGGCCTTGAATCGGTCGTAAATGTGGCGCGTCTGTGAATCGTCGAGCTTCTGAACCTTCGACTTGGGCGACAACGAGTCGGCATTGTCGAGACCGAGGAACCGTCCGACGGAGCGCACCGTGTCTGTCGGATCGGCGACGAGGGTCTCGTAGTCGACGTCGAGGACCGGCAGACCCGACTCTGCGATGAGGGCATCGAGATCGCGTTCGAGTTTGACGATCGCGTTCAGCTGGCGGCGCAGTGGCTCGAAGTCGTAGGTGTACTCGGCGAGGAACTGCTCGCGCTGCTGCTTCTTTTCGGCGTTGCGCTCGAAGAAGACCTTCGACTCTCGTGCCACGACCAACGACAGCGCCTGCGCGATGAGATCGGTGCGTCGAAGACGTACGATGCGCGCGCGCTCGATCGTGTCGGTGTTGAATCGAGTTCTACCGCTTCGTTGGAGGGTGGCGCAGCGTTCCATGAACTCGGCGATGAGCTTGGTTCCGAACACCCCGTTGTTCGACGCGCCCGCGACGGCGACGATCTCGGCACAGCGAGCCAGATCGAAATCGCCAGTCTCGGCCAACAGGAGAGGCCCGGGCCGTAGGTGTTCCCGCGGCTGCCCAGCACTGCCTACACGCATGAGCATGTCGGCGAGATACGTGCTTCCGGTTCGAGGCGTGCACACGATCGCGTAGGGGCTGATCCGCGATATCTCGTCGGTCGTCGGAGATTGCGTTTCGACGAAGAGCTGTCGACGATTCGGCTCCTCGACCGCGAAATGATGGGCAATCTTGTTGACGAGAATGTCCGCCCACATGCGATAGACCTTTGTCTTGTCGTCTGCCCCCAACTTCGTATTGATCGCGTCGAACAATTCGCCTTCGGCTGTCATCGATGCGGCGACAACGGTCCCGGCCGTGCCCACGACGAAGTCCCCGAGGGTTACGACCGTCGGCGGATCGAGGTTTCCAGTCCGGGCAACACGTTCGAACTCGGCGCAGATGGCAGCGAAGGACCCGTCGTCGGTGACCACCGCTATCGCTGAGCCGCGACCTCGAGCTGCGCGCGCGACGGCATCGAATATCCGGTATTCCGCTATGTGGGAGAGCACCCCGGCGTGTTCCACGCATGTCCTTTCCGAGTTCGGCCGTTGTGGAGAGTATGGACCTTCGACCTGGGGGCGCAGAAGCCGAACCAGCGGGCAGCCCGTGACGCGACCGCGATTCGAGAGACCTTCGCCTACGTGAGAAGCTGGCCCCGTGGCGGTCCTCGACTGGATACTCGACCCAGGTCTGCGCCGACCGATTCTCATGACGGCTTTCGAGGGCTGGTTCGACTCCGGCGAGGGAGCTACCCGTGCAATCGAGTGGCTGGCACGCATCCACGATGCGGACGAGTTCGCACGCATCGATTCCGAGACCTTTTTCGATTTCCAGCAACAAAGGCCCACCGTGGCCTTCGACGACGAAGGCCGCCGCACGATCACTTGGCCCGATAGCCGCTGCTTCGGCACCCGCGTCGAGTCAACCGACCACGACATCGCCCTCTTGAGCGGAATCGAGCCACACCTACGCTGGCAGACCTTCACCGATGCAATCGTTGAAACCGCCGAACGAATCGGCGCCGAGCTCGTCGTGACGCTTGGCGCGAACTACGGCACCGTTCCTCACACACGGTCTCCCGAGGTGGTCGGGTCGTCGACCAATCGTGATCTCGCTCGACGGCTCGAGCTCGATCAACCCAGCTATCAGGGACCGACTGGCGTCATCGGCGCTCTCCACGACCGGCTCGACCGCGCGGGCATTCCTGTCATCTCGCTGCGGGTCGCGACTCCGCACTACGTGCAGGGTGGTCACAACCCCAAGGCAACCCAGGCGTTGTTGCGACGGCTCGAGCTGGTGCTCGGGCTCGAGACTCAACCTTCGGGGCTCGACGACGAGGTGAGGGAATGGGAGGCGAGAGTCACCGAGGCCGTGGGCGAGGACATGGAGGTCGAGCAGTATGTCCAGATGCTCGAGCAGCAGGTCGACGATGCGGCCGACTCATTGGGCACCCCGGGTGACCTGGCCGCCGAGGTCGAGGCGTTCCTTCGAGAACAAGGCGACGACACATGACTGAGCTCGTGCCGACCGGACGCAACGTGCTCGACGGCAAGCTGATCGACGTCGCCCGCCAGAGCATTCTGGGCGACGTCGAGGTCACGCTGTCGGCGCGATCCGAAGACGGCAGCGTGCTGACCGAGCTGACCCACACCGACGACGACGGAGCATTCAGCCTGGTGCTACCCGACGGCGAGTTCACCGACGCGAGGCTCACCGCGAACCTGATCGGCTTCTCGCCGATCGACCTCGAGCTGAAGGACGGCCGCCTCGAAGCGGGCGAGGTAACCCTGTTCGCCAACGAGTCGGCCTCCACCCGACTTCGCCGGGACGCCTGAGGAGATCGCGAGCCGAGAATCCGGTCTGTTGCTCGTCGAAGCGACGTATGGCGCCGCCGCTTACTATCGGGCGATGCGTTCTGACATCTGGATCCTTGGCGGCTACCAATCCGACTTCGCTCGCAACCTCGCGAAGGAAGACCGCAGCGTCGCCGATCTGACCGCGGAGGTCGTCGTCGGCACCCTCGAGGCGTCCGGAATCCAGCCAGATTCGATCGAGAGCATTCACGTCGGCAACGCCTTCGGGCAGCTCTACAACGGTCAAGGCCATTTGGGGGCAATGCCGGCAACGGTTGTCGACGAACTGTGGGGTGTCCCCGCGATGCGACACGAAGCCGCCTGCGCTTCGAGCTCGATCGCAGTTCTCACAGCGATGGCCGAGATCGAGGCCGGCCGATACGACTGCGTTCTGGTGATCGGGGTCGAACAGGAAAAGACGATGCCGGGCGCCGACGCTGCGAAAGTGCAAGAAGCCGCAGCGCTCGTCGGCGTCGACAACGTCGATGTCGACCTGATCTGGCCGGCAACCTTCGACGCCCTTGCCGACGAGTATGACCGCCGCTTCGGGATCGACGATGCTCACCTGCGAGCGATCGGCGAAATCAACCTGACGAACGCAAAGGCCAACCCCAACGCACAGACTCGCGACTGGCCGATCAGCTCCGACACATGTGGGGTCGACTCTCGACACAACCCGCGCGTCACCGCACACCTGCGCCGCAACGACTGCTGCCAGATAACCGACGGCGGGGCCGGTGTCGTGCTCGTTTCCGATCGTTGGATCGACAAACACCGACCCTCTGGCACCGCATTGGCTCGCATGGCCGGCTGGGGGCACCGTACGGTCGGTCTGGCTCTGCTGCCGAAGCTCGACCCACCGGCTGGGCGGGTTGAACCGTTCGTCATGCCACATGTACGCAAGGCGATCACCGATGCCTGGAATCGAGCTGGCCTCGACGGGGTCGCCGGCATCGACGCCATCGACGCAATCGAGACCCACGATTGCATGACGCCGTCGGAGTACATGGCGATCGATCACCTCGGCATCACCGACCCGGGCGAAAGCTGGAAGGCGATCGAAGACGAGAGGATCACGCGCGGAGGCGCTAAGCCGATCAACCCGAGCGGTGGCCTGATCGGCGGCGGGCACCCGGTGGGTGCCACCGGAGTGCGAATGCTCGTCGACGCGAACCGCCAGGTCACCGGAACGGCAGGTGACTACCAGGTCGAGGGCCGTCCGCAGCGAGTTCAGACTCTCAACATCGGCGGTAGCACTGCTACAACCGTTTCGTTCGTCGTCGAAGGCCAGGGGGCCCGACCGTCATGAAGACAGAGATCCTCCACCAGTTCATTACCAACCTGCCGGAGAACGACACTCACCCCTACCGCAGTGGAGCCTGGCGGCCCCAGACGACAGAGTGGCGAGCGTGGGACCTCGATGTCGAAGGCGAGATTCCGTCAGACCTCAACGGCGTCTACATTCGCAACACCGAGAACCCACTGCATCTGCCGTTGCAGACGTACCACCCGTTCGACGGCGACGGCATGTTGCACTCGATCTCATTCGATGCCGGCGACGCGCTCTATCACAACCGCTTCGTTCGGACCGAAGGTCTGCTCGCTGAAATCGATCACGGTGGCGCGCTCTGGGCTGGATTCGTCGAGCCGCCCGAGATCGCTTTGCGTGAAGACGGCTGGGGTGCCCGAACCCGTATGAAGGATGCCTCGAGCACAGACGTGGTGGTGCACCGTGGGCGGGCCCTCTCGAGTTTCTGGCAATGCGGCGACCTTTACGCACTCGACCCTGTCACGCTCGAGACCCTCGGCACGGAGCGACTCGAGGGGGCTGTGCCGGCCGACGGCATCTCGGCGCACACCAAGATCGACCCCGCTACCGACGAGATGCTCTTTTTCAACTACAGCACCGAGGCGCCGTACATGCACTACGGCGTCGTCTCGGCACAGGGGACGCTCGATCACTACATCGATGTGCCACTGCCGGGGCCGAGGCTCACCCACGACATTGCATTCACCGAGAACTACGCGATTCTCAGCGACTGTCCCCTGTTCTGGGACCCTGCCGCGCTCGAAGCAGGTGTATACCAGCCACGATTCTTCCCCGAGCATGCGACACGTTTCGCAGTCGTGCCGCGACGGGGTGCAACCGACGAGATCCGGTGGTTCGAGGCCGACCCGACGTATGTGTTGCATTGGATCAACGCGTACGAGGATGGTGACGCGATAGTTCTCGACGGGTTCTTCCAACGCAATCCCACGCCACGCCCGGCACCCGGAGCATCATTCGAGGAGGCGATCTTCACACACCTCGACCTACACGCGCTGGGCGCCGAGGCGCATCGATGGCGGTTCGACCTTGCAACGGGGCAAACGACCGAGCAGACCTTGTCAGACCGGGTGATGGAGTTCGGCATGATCAACGCCGAGCGCTCCGGTCGCCCATACCGCTGGTCCTACAACGCTCTTCCGTGTGAGGGCTGGTTCGGCTTCGAGGGCATCGTCAAACACGACCTGGTGTCGGGGGTCGAGGAGGTCGTACGCTTCGACGGGGGCGTGTACGCGTCGGAGACCGTCATGGCGCCCCGCGACGGATCTGGCGATGAGGACGATGGCTACCTCGTCACATTCGTCTCCGACGTCAACGCCGACACCTCATCTTGCCTCGTGTTAGACGCAGCGGCGCCCGCAGACGGCCCCGTCGCCACCATCTCTCTACCCGAACGGATTTCGAGCGGAACTCACGCATGCTGGGCCCCGGCCGACACAATCGCTTGACGGTCCCAACGGGCGCGACACGCTAATCGAACGCCCTTTTCATTGCCCCGAGGGGGTCGCTGCGGAAGCTCACCGCTGTGTCCTGGTGGCCAGCCAGCGCCTGGAGCTCCTGACCGGCACGCATCGCGGCCCTGCCGCCCATCACATCGAAGGCACGGTGCACGCTGCGCTTGTTGATCTGCTGTAGATCTGAGGGAACCCGAGCCACTGCGGCGGCGATCTCGAGCACCGAGGACTCGAGCAGATCGGGCGGATAGGCCCGGTTCGCGAATCCCGAAGCAACCGCCTCGGCTGCGCTGTAGGTGTTGCCGGTGAGCATCATCTCCATTGCGCTTCGCAGCCCGAGCAGCGGTGTGTGGTACTGCCAGTCGGGCGGGCTGGCGACCCGAACCACCGGATAGCCGATCGTGGCATCGTCGGCCATGTACACGAGGTCGCATGCCGACGCGAGCTCGGTTGCCCCTGCCATCGCGTATCCGTGGATCTGGGCGATCGTCGGTTTGGCGAGATCCCACATGCGGAACCAACCGTCGGTTGCCTGACGGGCCCACTCGCCGTCGCCGGGTGCCGAGTAGTGCGGCGTGTTCTCGATGAGCGAGTCCCCGAGGTCATAGCCCGACGAGAAGCACGGCCCCGCTCCCCGCACGACCGTGACCCGTACATCGTCGTCGTGATCGTGGCGTTCGAGAACCTCGAAGATCTCGCTGCGCATAGCGGTCGAGATCGCATTTCGTTTCTCCGGCCGGTTGAGGGTGATGCGGCCGATTCCCTCCCCCGGCTCGTCGACTTCGATCGTCTCCAGGCCCATCAGCCTTCTCCTCGGTCATCTCGATCGCGGGTCCCTGCGAGGTCAGCGAGTATCTCGTGTACCTCGGCGTTGGGCGTTCGTACCGTGAGCCCGGTCAGGCCGGGATCGAGGACGGTCGGCCAGCGTTCGCGGATGCGGGCCGCGCTACCGAACAGCGAGCCCTGCTCTATGTACTCGTTGGGCACGGTCGCGATCGCCTCGTCCTTCCGCCCAGCGAGCCAGAGCTCTTGTATCCGCTCTGCCTCGTCGGGGAACCCCCGGCGGGCCATGGCGTCGCGATGGAAGTTGTGGTCGGCCGAGCCCATCCCGCCGACATACATCGCCGAAAGCGGTTTGCGCGCCGCGATCGCTGCACCAACGTCGTCGGTCATCTCCACGCTGAGGCCACCGAAAATCTCGAATTTCTCCTTGGACATTTCACGATCGGGCCGGCGCGCGAACCCCTCGTCGAGCGGATCGGCATACAGCTCGGCGCCTTCGGGCCCGTAGCCCATGGGCAACCACCCGTCGGCGAGTTCGGCAGCCAGAGCCACGTTGCGCGGCCCACCTGCGGCCAACCAGATCGGGATATTGGGATTTGGGTGCATGATCGACTTGAGGGGTTTGCCCGACCCGACGGCGCCCTCGCCTTCGTAGGGCAGTGCGATCTGGGTCCCGTCGTGTGTGACCGGCTCCTCACGCCTCAGAACCTTGCGCATGATGCTCACGTAGTCGCGCAACACCGCATTTGGGCTTCCCCAAGGCCTGCCGTACCAGCCTTCCACTATCTGGGGTCCCGATACGCCCAACCCGATGATGACCCGGTCCCCGCCCGCGAGAGCGTCGATGGTCATCGCGTGCATCGCTGTCGCTGCTGGTGTCCGCGCAGCCACCTGCACCACGCCGGTCGCCAGCTTGATTCGGTCGGTCAACGCGGCGAGGTATGCGAGCGGAGAAAGTGCGTCGCTGCCATATGCCTCGGCGGTCCACACCGAGTGGTAGCCGAGCGCCTCGACGTGGCGAACCTCCTCGACCGGCACCCGCATCGCCGAATCGCGGTAGAGGTCGAGTCCCAGCGCGAGCTTCATCGTCGGAGGCGCTGCCGTCTCGCTGCCGAGTTGTTCATTTGCCAATGCATAGTCGAGCGCGCATGATGCGATGCAATTCATGAGCGACCTCTCCCGACCCGCCGGATGGCGGCGCCCGCCCCACCGCGACGACGTTCCGCGCGCCTGGGAGCGCGAGCACGGGACCGGTGGCGTATACCGCCGCTCGATCGTGCTCGTGAACACGCCAGGAATGACATGGGGTGAGCTCGAGGACGACTTTCATCACTTCCGCATCGAAGTCGATCACGACGGAGAAGTGGCTACCGATGCTCGAGGACTCGCGATTCGTGGCCCTTGGCAGAGCTGTTTCGACTCGCCCGACGCGATCCGAGCCGCGATTGGAATGCGGGTCGGAGGCACGTCGACCTCGATCGGGCGCCACACCAGGGCACGCGACAACTGCACCCACCTTTTCGATGTGACAGGCCTCGCGGTGGCACACGTCGGCAGGGTCGAGCCACAGCGTCGATACGACATCGAATGCACGGAACGAAGTGCCGACGACACGTTCGTGGCGCGCCTGGTCCGCGACGGCGAAGAAGTGCTCGAGTGGCACGTCGAAGGCCTCGACATCGCAGCCCCCGAGGAGTGGGTTGGAGCTCCACTTCGATCGGGGTTCATCAGATGGGCCGAGGAGCGCCTCGAGCCCGAGCTCGCCGAGGCAGCGATCGCCTTGCGGCGCGTGCTCGACATATCGATGGGCCGACTGAAGGACCTCGACGAGCTGAACGAGGCTGCCGAGGTGGGTGGGGTCATGGCAGGCAAGTGCTACACATACACACCCGAGATTCGACTCGGGAGCCTTCGCATGCGCGGGTCGGCCAAGGACTTCACCGATCACAGCGACCGGGTCCTCGGCCACCTGGACGACCCACAGGAGTCACGATGAGAGTGCTGGTAATGGGCGGGACCCAATTCAACGGCCTCGCGCTCGTTCATCATCTCGTTGAGAGCGGCCACGAGGTCACCGTCTGCAACCGCGGTCGGTCGGTTGCCGACATCCCGCCCACGGTGAATCGACTGGTAGCGGACCGCACCGAACACGAACAGCTTCGTGAAGTGCTCGGCGGAACCGAATGGGATTGCGTGCAGGACATGACCGCCTATCACCCCGACGACGTCGAGGTGATGGTCGACCTGTTCGAAGGCAGCGTAGGCCACTACGTGTTCGCCTCGTCGACTGTCACCTATGCGGAGAGCAACACGCTCCCGATCGGCGAGAAACATCCCGACGCTCGAGCCGGAGCACAGATCGAATACGGCATGCACAAGCTGTTGTGCGAAGACGTGCTCCTGAAAGCGCACAGCGAACGGGGTTTCCCGTTCACGAGCGCGGCTTTCTCGATGGTCTTCGGTCCGCACAACTCGCTTTTCGACCGCGAACAGAGGATGTTCGCTCGACTCGAACATGGCCGACCGATCCTCATCCCAGGTTCGGGATCAACGTTCACACAGCACGGCCACGTCGACGATCAGGCGCGAGCTCTGACCGAGATGATGGGCCGGTCGGTCACGTTCGGTCGGCGCTACAACCTCACGGGCAAGGCGATCGTGTCCGACATCGGCTACGTCGAGGCTTGTGCCGCCGCCGTCGGGGCCGAGGCACGCGTCGTGCACGTCCCTGCCGCGCTCATGGACGACCTTTGGGACAACCGCATCGAGCTCTCGTCGACACCGGGGGGCGGCAGCCGCATGGACACCCGAACCCGAGGCGACGTCGTGCCCGACGACCCGGCGCTGGTGGTTCGGCGCTTCCTGCTCACGACGGCGACCATGCAGCGGTTGGCTCCCAACCTGCACCGCTGGGACCGCACCGTCATGTTCGACATCGCACGGCTCCAACAGGACATCGGCTTCGAACCCCGGTACGACTTCTCAGCGATGACCGAACAGACCTACGACTGGTACAGCCGCGAGGGAATCGCCGCGCAACGCTCGTACGACTGGTCGATGGAAGATGAAATCCTGTCGCTCATCGAACCTCAGAGCTGATGCGGGATCTGCCGGTCACCGTCGAGCGACCGGTTCGCCGAAGCCGGCGACCGCGATTCGGGCGACTGGTTCGGTGCCATGGTCGACGATCTCGGCCTGAAAGCTCACCCGAAGCACACCGGTGACATCGAGATCGAGCTGACGCCTCACACCACGCGCCAACTCGACATCGGCCAACTCGCGACCGTCGCCGAAGACACGAAACGCGATCCGCTTGGACGTCGCAACGGAGTCGTCCGCCTGTCCAATCGTCACCGACAGCGTCTCGTAGTCGCGTCCGAGAATGTAGTCACGGCGATCGAGATCGCTGCGCTTGAGGCTGCACGCGAACGAGTCGAGAAACCGCGCCCCGCTGATCGAGATGGGGCTGGCTCGGTGACAACCAGCGTCGTCTACCTGGTCGAGATCGCGCGCGACGATTGCCCGATCGGGCCCGATCGCCCGGTTGAGCATGGGCACCACCACAGGGCCGTCGCGGCTCAACAGCGGCTGAGCGAACGCGGCGAACACATCTGCAAGCGGACTGTCGGCGCCATGATCGAGAATCTGAGCCTGCAACCTCAGCGTGACCACATTGCTGACATCGACGCGGAGATTCTCGCTGGTGCCATAACCGACATCGGCAACCGCGATCTCGGCACCATCACCGAAGACCCGGAACCGGACGGTCTTGGTCATCGGAGCGCTCGTGTCGTCCTGTCCCACCGTTACGTACAGCTCGTCGTACTTGCGATTCAACAGATACTCGCGCCAATCGGTGTCGGCTTGGTCGAGCGAGCAGGTGAACGAGTTGTCGTAGCGGATGCCATCGACCGACACCGCCCCCTCGCTGCCGCAGCTGTCGCGCGCCGATGGTTCGAGGTCGCCCACCAGCCTCGTCGGCGCCCCGAAGTAGCCGACCACGTCGGCGACGAGATGGGTCTCTCCCGCGTTGTTGTACAGACTCACATGACCACCAGCGCCAACCTTCGCGATCACGAGATTCGGTGTGGTCTGCCCGGCGACCATGTTCAACGAAGAGGCTGTCGGTCGTGGCTGGCCCGCGGGCCAGACGGTCACGAACGAGCCCGTCGTCGGCTCGGTCACCGTCACGTTCAACACGACCGAGCTCACACCTGACACCGGCACGCCCCCACGGCCGGTCACCTTCAAGTCGATGGAACTTCCACCGCCGACCTTGCCTGCGGTGCCACCAGGGCGGCCCGTCCCCTGGCGGGTATCGAGCAGCCGAGCCGGCGTAAGCCCGTCGTAGTAGGCGGTGTCGGGGAAGTAGCCGACCACGTCGGCCACGAGATGTGCGCCGCCGGCGTTGTTGAACAGGCTCACCCTGCCACCGGCACCGACCTTCGCTATGACCAGGTTCGGCGTCGTCTGACCCGGCACCATGTTCAACGAAGAAGCGGTCGGTCGTGGCTGACCCGTGGGCCAGACGGTCACGAACGACGCCCTCGTCGGCTCGGTCACCGTCACGTTCAAGACGACCGAGCTCACACCCGACGCGGGCACGCCCCCACGGCCGGTCACCTTCAAGTCGATGGAACTTCCACCGCCTACCTTTCCTGCGGTGCCACCAGGGCGGCCCGTCCCCTGGCGGGTATCGAGCAGCCGAGCCGGCGACAGCGGCTCGTAGAACGACGAGGTGCCGAAGTAGCCGACGACGTCTGCGACGAGATGGGTCTGGCCCTGGTGGTTGTAGAAGTCGACCATGCCCGCGTCGCCGACTTTTGCGATGACGAGGTTGGGCGTTGTCTCGCCCGGCACCATGTTGAGCGACGATGCAAGGGGTCTCGGCGAACCGGTGGGCCAGACGGTGATGAACGACTCGGCGGTCGGTTCGGTGACGGTGACGTTGAGAGCGACCGCCTCGACGCCCTCCTCCGGCACCTCGCCGACATCGGTCACCTCGAGCGACAACGTCGCTCCGGGATCGACCGGTGCCTGGGGAGCGCCGGTGCCGTTGCGCGTATCGAGGATTCGAAAAGGATTGAGCGCGGTGAAGCCGAGCTCGGATATGCCCTTGCCCGACGACAAGGTCAGGTCGGCCTCACCATCGGCACCGTTGACAGCTGGGGCTCCCGGGGCCGCGACGACAACCATCGTTGCAACGACGACCGACCAGATCGACTTGTTCATCTTCCGCAGAATCATTGCACTCCCGATTCGATTCCTACGCTCAGTGAGCGGTATCACTACTTCACGTAGCCGGGCTACGTCTATCAGGCGAGAAGTGTGGTGAGCGAGTTGAGAACCCAGCGGGCGGGTGGCGTGCGCGCACGTCACCTCGGCGTGGTCGCCGTCGCCATCATGTCCATCGTTACCACGACCGTCTCGGCCAGGGCATCA
Source organism: Acidimicrobiales bacterium (assembly GCA_965216815.1). Lineage (GTDB taxonomy): Bacteria > Actinomycetota > Acidimicrobiia > Acidimicrobiales > SHLQ01 > JADFOM01. Next base: position 4,288,909 of record OZ244202.1, read on the forward strand.
CAGGGCTTCCGCCCTCCGGATGCAGGCGAGGTGGCCGGCGATGCCGGCGAGGTCGCAAGCACGCTCGTCGCGCTCGAGCCGTGCCGGCTACTCGACACGAGGATTACCGACGACGCGAGCATCAGCGCTACCGACATCGTCCTGCGGCTCCCGGTACACGGTCGGTGCGGTGTCGTCGACGACGCGAACGCCGCCGCTCTCAACCTCACGGTGACCGAACCGACCGAGGAGGGCTTTCTGACCGCTTACCCGGCCGGCCTCGAGCGCCCCCTCGCATCAAACCTCAACTGGCAGCCTCACGAGACCCGCGCAAACGGAGCGATCGTCCGTCTGAGCGGGGGCGCGATCGACTTGCACATCTCGAGCCCCGCCGAGGTCGTCGTCGACGTCACCGCGGCGTTCGTGCCGACCGACGAAGCTGCAGAGGGCCGCTTCGTGGCCATCGACCCGATCCGGGTCACCGACACCCGCTCGCTCGGCGCGCGCCCCGCCCGAGGTGGAGACATCTCGGTGCCGCTGCCCGACTCCATTCCGCCCGACGCGGTCGCCGTTGCCGCATCCTTGACCACGACGGACTCGACCGACGCCGGCTACTTCAGCGTGCGCGCCGAAGGAATGCCCGCTCCGCTCGCATCGGCGCTGAACACCGATGGGCCGCGCCAGACCCGCGCCGCCGGCACGATCGTGCCCGTCAACGAGGACGGCTTCGAGGTGCGAGCCAGCCACGGCGGTCAGGTGATCGTCGACGTCACCGGCTACTTCACCGGCCCGTCGGCGCCGACGCTCCCGGCCACCTCACCGCCTACCCAGCTAGGACCGAGCTACCGCCGACCTCGACGGTCAACGCCACCGCCATCGCAGAAACGGCGGCGGCCTTCGCCATCGTGCCGGCGAGCACCGAGGGCATCGCTCTGATGGCGTCGGACGGCACCGACGTGATCGTCGATCGAACCGGATGGTTCACCGGGACCCCGAGGCCAACCGACGGTGTACTACCAACCAACCTGCCACCCGATGGCACCCGCGGATGCGTCCCAGACGGCACCCCTGTCGTCGACGGCATTCGCAGCAGCCGCCCAGCTCGTCGCACCTACGTTGCCCACGTCCCAGCGCCCGGTCCACGCGGCCCCATCGCAATCGTCGGCGATTCGCTCACCGCCGACGTCGAACGCGATCTTGCCGCTGCCCTCCACACCGACGGGTGGGGTCCGGTGTGTATCGACGGAGCGGTGTCGCGGACGGTTCGCCTGTCGTCGACTCTCCCGTCGGGTCGTACGACGGTGGCGTCGATCAAGGTCTCCGATCCGATATGGGCCGGCGCGAGCGTCACTTGGGTGGTCGCACTCGGAACCAACGATGCCGGCGGCCATACGGTCGTGGCCGATATCGACCACCTCGTCGAGGCGATCGGGCCTTCGAATGCACTGTGGTGGGTCGACGTACGCACGCTGCGTGGCGGTGCTTGGTACGGACGAGAGGATGCTTTCAACGCCGAGGTCGCGATCGACGGTCGCGCCACCATCGTCGCGTGGGCTGCGGCTGCGAGCGGACGGCCCGACTACTTCGCGTCCGACAACATTCATCTGTCCGCCGAAGGCTACGCAGCCCGCCAAGAGCTATTGGTCTCAACCCTCTCCAAGTGAATCCGCAAAACCTGGTCCGCGATGTTGTGAGCGAAGCGAGCAACTCGAAGGAACCCTGAGGGGGCTCAGAGATACTCCGGCGGGTCGATGCCGGGTGCCAGATCGGCGTTGGGCTGTGGGGCTCCGAGCACGGTCGTCACCGGCACCACGCCGGCCCAGTGATCGAGACTCAGATCCTCGGGCTCGTCTATCGCGTCCCCAGTGCGGATCTTCGCTGAGGCCTCATCAATCGGCACCGCCATCACACAGGTCCTGCGCAACTCCGCCGAACTTGGTTGTCGGCAGTCGTTGAAACGACCTCGACCGACTCGATCTGTGAGCAACTCGAGGGCACGCAGCTTGTCGTGTGGGTCCTCGACCGCGACGGCCCGGCCGCGTATGACCACCGACCGGTAGTTCATCGAGTGGTGGAAGGCCGAACGAGCAATCACCAGTCCATCGACACTGGTGACGGTCACGCAGACCTCGTTGCCGGTTCCCGAGCCGAGCAGGTGGTTGGCCACTGCACCGTGCAGAAAGACCGATCGTCGGTCGTGTGCATGCAACATCGGCAACACGAGTGGACCCTCGGGAGTGTCGACCCCTACATGAGCCACCAGCGCCGAGTCGAGGATGGCCAAGACGGTCTCGCTGTCGTATGCGCCCCGGTCGGCGCTGCGCCGCACCCTCACCCGATCACTGGTAGGACCACTGGATGTCGAAGGCATCCGACGAACCTAGCCAACCGTTCGCGAAACCTGGTCCGCGATGTTGTGAGCGCAACGCGAAACCTGGTCCGCGGCCGCCAGACACCGGGTCGCGGTAGCCTCGCTAGCTATGGGAGCCGCACCCTGGAGCACGATTCCCGCGATGGTCGACGACGCTGTTGAGCGTTTCGGCGACCACGAGGCGCTGGTCGAAGACGACGTGCGGTGGACCTTCACCGAACTGCGCGATGAGGTCCACCGCACCGCTCGCGCCCTCATGGCGCACGGCGTGGACTCTGGCGACAGGGTCGCCATCTGGGCCCCGAACATCCGCGAGTTCGTGCTCGTTGCGCTCGGTGCGCACCAGGTCGGTGCCGTCGTCGTGCCGATCAACACACGATGGAAGGGTCGCGAGGCCGGGTATGCCCTCGACAAGGCCGGCGCCACCACACTGTTCACCGTCACCGACTTCCTCGATACCGACTACATCTCGCTGCTCGACGATGCAGGGGTCACCGTCGACGAGATAGTCGTGTTGCGCGGGTCGGTTCCCGAAGGTGCGGTGTCGTTCGACGACTACCTAGCCGCTGCCGATCAGGTCGATGCCGAGACGCTCGCCGCTCGCACCGCCGAGATCGGTGGCGACGACCCGTGTCACATCATGTTCACCTCGGGCACTACCGGGCTCCCGAAGGGGGTGGTGCTTCGACACGGAACGATCTGTCGTGGCTACAACGACTGGGCCGACCTCGTCGGACTGCGAGAAGGCGATCGGTATCTCATCATCAACCCGTTCTTCCACAGCTTCGGGATGAACGCCGGATTCCTGGCATGTCTGATGAAGGGCGCGACGATCGTTCCCCAGGCGGTGTTCGACGTACCGGCCGTCATGAAGCGAGTCCCTGAGGAGAAAATCTCGGTTCTTCCAGGACCCCCCGCGATTTACCAGACGATCCTCAATCACCCCGACCTGGCCGACTTCGACATGTCGACGCTTCGCCTCGCGGTCACCGGAGCGGCGCCGGTTCCGGTCGAGATGATCCACGCCATGCGAGAGAATCTCGGCTTCGAGACAATCATCACCGCCTACGGCCTCACGGAGACGCACGGCCTCGTAACCGCGTGCCGTGGCGACGATCCACCCGAGATCATCTCCGGCACCTCCGGCCGCGCGATGCCCGACCTCGAGGTCAGCGTCGTCGACGACGACGGCAACGAGATGCCGCGAGGAGAGCCCGGCGAGATCGTGGCGCGCGGGTACTTGCTCATGGACGGCTACCTCGACGACCCCGAGAACACCGCCGACATCATCGATGCCGACGGTTGGTTGCACACAGGCGACATCGGCGTCATGGACGAAGACGGCTACGTCGACATCACAGACCGCAAGAAGGACATGTTCATCGTCGGTGGGTTCAACGCATACCCGGCGGAAATCGAGAACCTGCTGCTCGCGCACGACAACATCGCGCAGGTGGCGGTGATCGGCATCCCCGACGATCGCATGGGTGAGGTTGGCATGGCTTTCGTAGTCGCGGCAGAGGGGACGTCGCCGGACCCCGACGAGATCATCGCCTGGGCCCGCGAGGAGATGGCCAACTACAAGGTCCCGCGCCGAGTCGAGATCATCGACGAGCTCCCGCTGAACGCCTCGAACAAGGTCCTCAAGACCGAGCTCCACAAGCTCGTCTAAGTGAAACTTTGGTCTGACACAAGTTTCACTTGAGAACCGGCTCTAAGTGAAACTTTGGTCTGACACCGGATTCACATCGACGACGACGCGGCCGCGGACCTCACCGGCGAGGATCTGTTCGGCGACGGCGGGGACATCGGCCAGGCCCACCCCGGTGATCATCGACGCGAGGCGGTCGAGGGGGAGATCCGACGCAAGTCGCTGCCAACAGAGCTGCCGACGCGCGAGGGGGACCGACACGCTGTTGACCCCGGCCAGGGTCACCCCGCGCAGGATGAACGGGGCCACCGAGGTCGACAAGTCCATGCCCTGCGCAAGGCCGCAGGCGGCGACACACCCATTGTCGAGTGTCGAAGCGAGCACGTTGGCCAGCGTGTGTGATCCGACCGCGTCGACCGCCCCCGCCCATCGACCCTTGTCCAGCGGTCGAGACACGGGATCGGACAGCTCCGCTCGATCGACGATCACTGCGGCGCCGAGCCCTCGCAGGTAGTCGCCCTCGGCGGGCCTTCCCGTCGAGGCGTGCACCTCGAATCCGAGCGTGTCGAGGATCGCCACCGCGGTCGAACCGACCCCGCCGGCGGCTCCGGTGACGAGCACCGGGCCCTGCTCGGGCGTCACGCCGTGTTCTTCGAGCTCGAGAACGCAGAGCATCGCCGTGTAGCCGGCCGTCCCGATCGCCATTGCATCGTGGGTGGAAATCGAGTCGGGGAGCTCGACGAGCCAGCCCCCATCGACGCGCGCTCGCTGAGCGAGACCTCCCCAGTGGGTCTCGCCGACCCCCCAGCCGTTGAGCACGACGCGAGCCCCCTCGGCGACGGCCGACCCGGAGGTCGAAGCGACCCTTCCCGCGAAGTCGATGCCAGGCACCATCGGCCAATCACGAACGATCGGGCTCCGATTCGTGATGGCAAGACCGTCCTTGTAGTTCACCGTCGAATACTCGACGTCGACGACCGTGTCGCCTTCCGGTAGGGCGTCGTCGTCGAGCTCGACGACTTCGGCGCCTGGCGCGGCGCCGCGTTCGACCGGTTCCGACAGGAGCAGAGCACTGAACATCAGATCTTCCGTTCGTTGGTGACGGTGGACATGTCGGTGTCCTCGAGGACTCCCTGCTCGAACAAGCCGTCGATCTCCGCTTCGTCGAGACCGAGCTCGGCGCATATCTCCCGCGTGTGCTCACCGAGCATCGGAGCCTGGAAGATGATCGCATCGGTCATCGAAGCCGCGTGGAAGCCCTGACCCTCGAGGGTGATCGTTCCGACACCCTGCTGTTCGATCTCACGGCAGTAGCCCCTTGCGATGAAGTGCGGATCGCGCAATTGATCGGCGCCGGTCAACATCGGCGCAGCCGCAACGCCCCGCGCCTGCAGGCGCGCCACGATGTCGTATCGATCGAGTTCGATGGTCCACGCTGCTACCTTCTCGTCGAGCAATCGGCGGGCGGCGAGCCGGCCGGCGGCGGAGCCGAGGGCAGGGTCGCTCGCCCAGTCGGGGTCTCCCATCTCGGCCACGAGTCCGGCCCACTGCTCTTCGTCAGCGACGGTGAGAGCGACCCACTTGTCGTCGCCGGAGCACCTGTAGACCCCCCAGGGGGCTCCGCGGTCGTTGTTGTTGCCGAGGGGTTTGGCCGCGCCCGGCTCGATTCCTTCGCCGAAGAAGATGTCGCCGAGGAGAGCGATCGGCGACTCGACCTGCGCGGCCTCGACATGGGTGCCTCGGCCGAGGCGGTCGCGACCCAACAAGCCGGCCACCGCGGCGACCGCCCCCACCCGGCCGACCAGATGATCGGGAAATATCGACGTGTTCCCGGCCGGGCCGTCGAAATCGGTGTAGTTCCAGAGGTGGATCATGCCCGAAACCGGCTGGGTGTTCGGCCCGTACCCGATCCAGTCCTTCCAGGCGCCATAAGAGCCGAGGAGCTGCGACGAGATCATGACGATGTTCGGGTTGACCGACGAGAGATCTGCGAAACCGAGACGGAGCGAGTCCATCGTGCCCGTCGAGTTGTTCTCGATCACGATGTCGGACGTGTCGACGAAACGTTTCAACAACTCCCGTCCCTTGGGCTCCTTCGCGTTGACCCCGAGGCTGCGCTTCGACCGACTCGAGCTCGCGAAGCTCGGCGACATCTCGGTCCCGGTCACCATGCGGATGAAGTCCGGGTAACTCCGCGACTCGATCTTCACGACATCGGCTCCGTACTCTGCGAGGAGCCGCCCGACCTCTACGCCGACGCCTCCGTGACCGAAGTCGCAAACCCTCACACCTTCGAGTGGGGCACTCTTGACGGGTCGCTCGCCCGTCGGCCCGGGTCGGTCCTCACCCAGATCCGCGAACACCTCGTCGGTGTGCTCCCCCACCTCGGGGCATCGGACTCGGTAACCCTGACGCTCGCCGTCGAAGTCGAAGAACCCGGACGAGATCGGACCCTGCAAACCTCGGGCCAGCTCGCCTTCAACGAACGTGCCTCGCGACACGAAATGCTCGTTCGCCAAGACCTCCGGCGGCGTCAGCACCGGAGTGCACACGATGCCTCGTCTTTGAGCCTCGGCTGCGACCTCTTCCATCTCCATGTTGGCGAAGTGCGCCTCGAACAGCGGGTTGAGGACGGTCTCGGCTATGCCGAAGCGCCCGACGAAACCATCGAGCTCGGGGTCCTGCAGATAATCGGGCTCGCCGAGCCAGGCGCGCATGGCGTGCCACTGTCGTGGACTGAGGATGATCAGTCGCACGTAGCCGCCCTTGCATTTGAAGATCGTGTAGATCGGTCCGGCGCCCACGCGTGTCTCGGTCGGTTCGATGCCCTGATGAATCTGGGCGCTCGCGTTCGAAAACGACCAGTCGGTGACCTGGGCGACCGACTCGTTGACCGAAATGTCGAGTGCCTGCCCGAACCCCGTCGCCCTGCGTTGCCACAGAGCCAGGAGTACTGCGTATGCGGCGTGAATGTCGCCACAATCGTGCGCGAACGATCCGGGTGGCAAGAGAGGCTCTCGCTCGGGCACCCCCGCCTTGAACACCGCCCCGGCGATGGCGGTCAACGACGCATCGGTGGCCTCGTAGCCGGCGTACGGACCGTCCTGACCGAAAGGCGTAATGGCCGCTACGACGAGATGTGGATGTTCAGCCTCGAGCGACGCCGGATCGACTCCGTCGGGGTAGCCACCGGGAGAAAAAGACTCGATGAGAACGTCGGCAGCGCGGAGCAGATCGTGGAGGCGACCACGGTCGGATGCATCGTCGATGTCCAGCACGATTCCGCGCTTGTTCGCGTTCCTGTAGGCGAACCACAGCGACACGTCGTCGGCCCGCGGCGGCTCACCGCGCGTGGCCGCGCCGCCGGGCGGTTCGACGATGACAACGTCGGCTCCGAGGTCGGCGAGCACACGCCCCGTCATCGACCCGAACGGTCCCGAGATCTCGACCACCCGAACTCCGCTCAACGGATCTGTGCGATCCCCCATCGACTACTCCTGTTCGCTCACGACGACCTTCGTCGGGACATCATGGACGCCACCGCGCGGCTATGAGTAACCCATCCCGGCTCGAAGTGTCGCCCAGTCGGGCTGCGCGCGGACCGACTGCAGGTCGGGATCGGTGTCGAGCTGATCGAAGTCGCGCCAGCCCCGCTGTAGCGCGCCCTGCAGGTAGCCGATCGCGTCGCGGGGCCGGCCAGCTCGGGCAAACGAGCAGCCAACGTTGTACCAAGTCGATGCTTCGGCGTGGGGATGCTGCGCGATCATCAGACTGCCGATCGATGCCGCTGCGTCGAAGCTGCGGTCGTGGTGGACCCGCAGATGAGCGTCGCGCAGGACCCCGAGACGTCTCGCCTCGTCCGGCGCGGATTCGAGCAGCCCCGGAAGGTCTCCGGGACGCCGGGCGGCCAGGTGGGCATGGACGACGCATCGAACCGTGAGCGCGTCTGGATCGGTGAGCACGTCGTCGCGCAAGCGTGCGAGTCCCCGCGGATCGCCGCGGTACACGTCGATGAGGTCGAGTAGCGGCGTCGGCACCGCATCGGGAACCGAACGTGAGAATGCGTCGGCGGCGGCGATGTCTCCGCCGCCGAGATGATGCTCGACGACCGCTGTCGCGAGGGCCGAGCGACGCGCGCGGTCGGAGTCCTCACGCGCTGCCTTTTCGATCGTTTCGATCGCCTGACGATCCCCTGCGCGCAGGCGCGCGAAAGCGTCCTCGACGTCGGCCGACACCCCGCCCGATCCGCGCCGAAGAAGAGAGAAGTTCGACGCGACGAGCATGACCATCAGCACCGCGCCGAACTCGATGTCGAGGTTCCAGAGAACGATCGCGGCCACGACTCCGATGACCACCGACAAGATCGCGGCGGTACGCCGCCGGTGTGCCGGTCCACCGGGTAGGAGTTGTTCGACGATGTGGCCGCCGTCGAGCGGAAGCACCGGTGCCAGGTTGATCAGCCCCCACCCGATGTTGATCCAGATCGCCATGCGCACCGCCACGTCGGGCAGCGTGTCGGTGGCGGGTTCACCCACGATCGACCGACCGAGCAGTACCAGCATGCCGAGGCAGGCGCCTGCCAATGGACCTGCCAGCGCAACGCCGACGGCTTCCATGCGGGTCGGTGGAGTTGGCGGGTGATAGGCGGTCCAGCCCCCAAGGCCATGGATCACGATCGATGGTTCGGCACCGAGTCCGCGCGCTGCGATGGCATGACCCAGCTCGTGCACCAGCACGGAAGCAGCGATGACGAGCATCCAGACGACGATGTAGGAGGTGTTGTTCGGAATGGCGAGCCCGAACAACAAAGCGATGACGAAGAACGACCAATCGATACGCACCGGGAAACCGAACAGCCCGAACCGCAGACCCCGACCACCCGAGGCAGTCATCGCCGACGCCATCAGCCGAGCTCGCTCCCGACGATGCTCACGAACGACACCATCTCGCCGGGGTATCCGCCGAGGTTGTGGACCAGACCGCGCTTGGGGGAGGGGTCGATCTGACGGTCTTCGCCCGCCTCGCCACGTAGCTGGAGCCACATCTCGTAGTGCATGCGCAGACCCGATGCCCCGACCGGATGACCGAATGCCTTCAACCCACCGTCGGGGTTGACAGGCAGGTCACCATCGAGAGCGAACGACCCATCGAGCACCTCGCGCCACGCCGTTCCACGTTCAGCGAAACCGAGATCCTCCATCAGCACCAACTCGGTTGGGGTGAAACAGTCGTGAACCTCGGCGACATCGATCTCGCCACGCGGATCGGTGACTCCCGCCTGACGGTACGCGTCTTCGGCGGCGAGACGGCACTCGGGCAGCGTCGTGAAGTCGTAGTCGGGGTCGATGACCCCGCTTCCCGTTCCGGCGACGAACGACAGCGCCTTCACATAGAGCGGGTTGTCGGTGTAGCGGTGGGCGTCCTCGGCTCGCACGACGATCGCCGCTGCCGCTCCGTCGGCGACGCCGGCACAATCGAACACGCTGAGCTGACCCGCCACCGCCGCCATCTGACAGATCTTCTCCGCCGAGGTTTCCCTCCGGAACTGAGCGAGCGGGTTGCGTGCGCCGTTGTAGTGGTTCTTCTCGGCGATCTTGGCCACGACATATCGAAGCTCATCGCGGTCGACGTCGTAGCGCTGTGCGTAGGCGGGCAGTATGAGGCTGAACATCGCAGCCGCCGTGAGCGTGCGACCGGTGCCGTCGCTCGGAATCGGAAACGCGTTGAGTCCCTGGTAGCCGCTGTCCTTCACCTTCTCGACACCGATCGCCATGGCGGTGTCGTAGGCGCCGGATGCGACGGCGTAGCAGGCCTGACGCAACGCCTCGGAGCCTGTGGCGCAGAAGTTCTCGACCCGGGTGACCGGCTTGCCCTCGATCTTGAGCGGCATCGACAACGTGTTGCCCGACATACCCGACTGCGCTGTTCCGAGCCAGAAGGCGTCGATGTCGTCCTGGACGACGCCTGCCGACGCGTAGGTCTGGGTGGCAGCGTCGATGAGCAGTTCGGGCACACCGAGGTCGTAGTGCTCCTTGAACGGAAGGCACCCCATGCCGACGATCGCGACCTTGTCCTTGATGCCGTGTGAGGCCATCATGCACCCGCCTTGCGGTCTCGGCGCACCGGACGCGCCTTCCAGAAGTAGTTGTGGATCCCATCGGTGCTGCCGAGGCGTCGAAACACCATCTCGACCTCGTCACCGATCTCGACGTCGTCGGCGTCGACGTCGCACAGCTCGACAGGTGTGCGCCCGCCACCCTCGAAGTCGACGACGGCGAAGACGATCGGCGGCGACGGTGAGTAGGCCAGCTTGTCGACCGTGAACGTGACGATGCGGCCCACCGAGTCGGCCATCGGTCGCGGATCCATCTCGTCGACGGCACCACCGTCGAACGAGACGCGTGCCGGCGGCATGTGAACGGCCCCCGACGAGCGGTCGACCGTGCCGACATAGCCGTATTTCCAGTCGGTGCTTCTCGCCGCGGCCGAGGCGGAGACGCGGGCGGGCGGCGGGCGGTTGGGGGGTTCGACCTCGAGGTGGCCCCGCCAGGTCAGGAACTTCGCGTAGGTCACCTCTCCCGCGTCGGCGATCTGGTGCTCGACATTGTCCGGCAACGAACCGAGCGAGGTAACAGCATCGGTTGCCCGGAAGAGGAGCACCTCGACGCCGTCGGCGATCATCACGACGGCGATGACGTCGTTCGGCCTCGACGCCTCGACTGCCGACACGAGGCCGACGAGGGGTTGGGCGGCACCACTGTTGCCGATCGTGTCGGCGAGCTCGGCGCCGTGGATCTCCACGCCGAGTGACGCACCTATACGGCTCACGGCACGGGCGTGTCCTCCTGCGACGACCATCCGGGCGACGTCGGACTCGTCGAGCCCGGCTTCGCTGAGGGCTCTCTTCCATGCGATGTCGGCGAGAGGGCGGTACTGCGTCTCGCCGAACCGCTCCTCCCACTGTTGGTTCAGCGCCGACGAAGGGCTGCGCCAACGATCGATGAACTCCTCGGTTTCGGAAGCCGCTGTGATGAACTCGGCCAACACCGGTGCATCGCCGCTGTCGCCGACGATGATCGTCGCCGCGGCATCGCCTCCTGAGGATTCGTCGGCGCCGTTCGGCCGGCCGGTGCGAAGCCCTGCGGAGACGACCGCAATCGTGCTTCGGGCGTCGCACGCGCTTCGCAGCGATGCCATAGCCGAGCGAAGTCCGCCACCGGCGTCGTGCGCGGGAACCTCAGAGGGCAGCCGTAGCGCGGCATGGATGGCCGTGGCGTTCGTCTTTTCCATGTAGGCCGGCTCGGCGGTCGCGAACCACAGAGCGTCGGGTGTGACCTGGGCGCGGGCGGTTGCTCGCCGCGCTGACTCGAACCCCATCGTGGTCGTATCCTCGTCGAACGACGCGACAGCCCTTCGACCTCGCCCGCCACTCCCACCGGTGAATTCGGCGATCGCCGATCTGTCGAGGCGGCGATACGGGATATAGGCGGCTGCACCGACGATGCCGCGCATCAGCGGCCTCCACAGATGATCGTCATCCTCTCAAGATACCGACAATGCCCACGATGTCTCCGACGCCCCGAAATTGAGAGGATCAGCATCGCCTGGCGCGGCTCATCCTCTCAATTTCGTGTTAGGGTCGAACGGATGTTCGCTGCTTCGCCATCCCCGACCGACGACGATGCGAACGAGCACTCCGACGAGCCCCGCTGGTCGACCGGCCTCAACCCCGAGCAGCGTGTGGCCGTCGTCGACGATCACAAAGCGCTGCTCATCGTCGCCGGAGCCGGCACGGGGAAGACCCGCACCCTGGTGCACCGGGTGGCTCGCTTGATCGATCAAGGCGCATCGCCCGAACGCATGCTCCTGCTCACCTTCACACGGCGAGCGGCGGCCGAGATGACCGGGCGCCTGGCCGGGCTGGTCGCTCCCGACGCGGCCCGACGCATATGGAGCGGCACGTTTCATGCGATCGCGAATCGGCTGCTCCGCCAATACGCGCCCGCCGCAGGCCTGTCGCCCGACTTCACCGTCCTCGATCAGTCCGACGCAGCCGACCTCCTCGGTGCTCTGCGCACAGAGCTCGACATCCCGACCCGAACCAAGCGCTTCCCCCGCAAGGAAACGACGCTGGCGATCTGGTCGCGTCTTGTCAATCGCCAGCGGCCACTCAGCGACATCCTGCACGACGACTTCCCGTGGTGCGCCGAACACGAGGACCACTTGCGCGACCTCTTCCTCGCGTACACCGAACGCAAGCGGCGGTTCTCGGTTCTCGACTTCGACGACCTGCTTCTGCATGCAAGAGCGCTCGCGGCAGCACCCGATGCGGGCACAGTTCTGCGCGACCGGTTCGACCACGTATTCGTCGACGAATACCAGGACACGAACGCGCTCCAGGTCGACTTCGTCGAGGCGCTCGTCACCGACGGCAACGACCTCACAGTGGTCGGCGACGACGCTCAGGCCATCTATGGCTTCCGCGGCGCAGAGGTGTCACACCTCTGGGGCTTCTCCGAACGTTTCGCCCCCGCAGCGCAGGTTGTGCTCGATCGCAACTACCGCTCGACCGACCAGGTCTTGGCGGTTGCCAACGGTGTCGTCGAAGCCAGCGAAGTACTCGTCGACAAGACCCTCCGATCCGAGCGCGGGGCGGGCGAGCAGCCCGTGCTTCAGACCTGCGAGGACGAGGCCGGTGAAGCAGCTGTTGTCACCGACCGAGTGCTCGACCTCCGAGAACGCGGCATCGACCTTCGCGACCAGGCGGTGCTGTTCCGCGCCGGTCACCACAGCGAGGCACTCGAACTCGAGCTCGCTCGCCGCGACGTGCCGTTCGTGAAGTTCGGTGGCCTCGCCTATCTCGAGACCGCACACGTCAAAGACATCGTCGCGATGCTGCGAATCGCCGAGAACCCGCTCGACGAACTCGCCTGGCACCGCACCTTGGCGCTGTTCCCCGGCGTCGGCCCGGTTCGGCTTCGCATGCTTCTCGACCACCTGGGCTTCGCGGCCGGGAGCGACGCTCTGACCCCCTCCGCCGTGCGTGCCGCTCTGTTCGACGACGAGCTCTGGTCGCCGCGGGTCTCCGCCGACACCTTCGCCCAGTTCCAGCGAGCGATGCAGCAATGCTGGGCCGATCCGGCACCGCCCGTCGGCCAGCAGATCGAGACCTTCACCGACGTGTGCGTCGAGCTGTTCGCTCACCGGTATGACAATGCCGACGAGCGCATCGCCGATCTCCAACACCTCGCACGTACGGCCTCCGATGGCCGGCCACGCGCCGAGTTTCTCACCGAGCTCACCCTCGAACCACCGTCGGTCACCAGCGATCTCGCCGGCAAGCCTCACCTCGACGACGACTGGCTCACGCTTTCCACAGTGCACTCGGCCAAGGGCGCCGAGTGGTCGGCGGTGCATCTGATCCATGCTTCGGACGGCAATTTCCCATCCGACATGGCACTTACCGACGCCGACGGGCTCGAAGAGGAACGCCGACTCTTCTACGTGGCGCTCACGCGTGCGAAGGACACGCTGGCTGTCACGTTCCCTCTTCGCTTTCACGTGACCCGTTCGCTGTCCGATCGCCGCCACGTCTACGCCCAACAGAGCAGATTCCTCACCCCCCTCGAAGACCGATTCGAGGTAGTGGCGGTCGACGACCGGCACGATCCGTCGTCGGCATACGGAACCGTGACGACCACCGACGAGGTCGAGACGTTCGTGCACGGACTCCTAGCTCGGTGATTCGTCACGCCACACGCGAGTACTACGCGGTGCCTTGGAGCGTTAGCCGCCCGACTGAAAGCGCCAATGCAGCGGTGTCAGGCACCCGTGGGGTTCGGGCTCAGCGCGCCTTGAGCTCGGTGCCTGAAACCTGTGGGTTAGCTATGACAGCGCCGGGTCGCGACAGCCTTCGGTTCCGCCGGTGCCGGTGGAGTTCGGGTCGATGAAATGCGGCGTGTAGCCCGACCCGGCATCGGCGGTTGCCAGCCAGCGAAGGATGCCGTCCGCTAACGCCTGGGCTTCGGCCTGTTGCACGTCGGGCCTGGCGAGGTTGCGCGCCTCGGACGGGTTCGAGAGATATCCGGCTTCGGTGATCACCGACGGAACGTTCGGTGAGAACCGGTGGATGCCGTATAGATCGGATCCGGGCGCACGGAGCCGAGCGGTGACACCTCGCGAGGAGCCAACCCAAGCCACGTTGTATCGGGAGAACGCGGCGCGCAGTTCCTCATAGAGGATCCCTCCCGCCCGTCGCGCCTCTGCGGAATCATGCTGGTAGTACGCCTCGATGCCCGGCGTCGACTGGCGACGGACTGCACCACCGTTGTGATGCACCGACACGAACAAAGCGGGCTCGAGCGCCTCGGCGATCTCTGCGCGGGTGCGAAGTGGCACCCGGAGGTCGGAGTGACGGGTGAGTTGCACGACGAGACCAGACTGCTCGAGGATCGCCTCGAGTCTCCTAGCGACTGCGAGGTTCAGCTCCTTTTCGGTGAGGCCGTTCGATCCGACCGCGCCCGATTCGGAGCCTCCGTGGCCGGCGTCGATGACGATGTGCGCACCCGGCACGAAAGTGCCACGGGTGATGACCGTCTGACGAAAACACGGCGTGTACACCAGCCACCCGTTCGGGCGGGTCTCGATCACCGGCACCACGACGCCGGTCGGCGTCACAACGGCGCCCCGCTTCGCGACCGGGGCCGATGGCTGACCGACTATCACGGTGCGACATCCGAGCCCAATGTTGGGACCCCTTCCGGACGCATCGATGCCATATGCGCAAACCCGATGAACACCGTCGGGGGCGCGCATGGACGCATTGAACCCGTGGTGGGGCGAGACGCCGTGAACTCGGGCAACATCGCGCCTCAGTGATCGCGCGCTCACGCCGGTCACTCTGTCGCCGACGTAGACGTGCACCGAGATCGGGCCGCTCACGTCACCATCGAACGCCCAGCCGCCGATGTGCAGCCGGTTACCGTTGACCCGCACACTGTCGAGACGACCGAGAACGCGATGGTTGTTCGTCGGCGTGCTCGAGGTTCCGTAGGAGCGGCATGCGACCGGGCGGTTGTGGCCAGGGCCGACATTCAGTCCCCAGGCACACACCGTGCCCGAACGCGGCGCACGAAACACTCGATCGAACCCGTGTCGGTCTCCGAGACGGTGGCGCACACCGACGTCGGGACGCGCGATTGCCGCCCGCGTCCCCCCGATCAGCTGCCCATCGACGTAGAAGTGCACGTCGATCGGCTCACCACTGTTGGGGTCGAGCGCCCACCCCGCGACCCGCAAGGCCCCGTCGGCGTAGTCGGCCTTGTCCAACGCGCCGAACGGCAGATCGCTGCCGGGCTGAGCTTCAGAGGGCACGGCTGTCAGCGTCGCAATCGTCGCTATGACGACCAAGAGCACGGAACACCGTCGGATCGACATGGTCAGCATTTTCGGCCCCAGAAGCAGTCTCGTTCGGGCGCAGAACCTACCGGGGACACCACGGTGGGCGCACACCCGGAGCCGCTGAACCGCTCGCGTCGCTCAGGTGGCCAACCCCACCGGGCACGACACGCCGGTGCCGCCGAGTCCGCAGTAGCCCATCGGGTTCTTCGACAGGTACTGCTGGTGGTAGTCCTCGGCGTAGTAGAACGCCGGAGCGTCGACGATCTCGGTGGTGATCTCGGCGTACCCCGCCCCGGTCAGCTCTGCCTGGAACATCTCCCTCGAAGCCTCCGCGGCGCCCCGCTGGGCATCGCCGTAGACGTAGATGCCCGAGCGGTACTGGGTGCCGATGTCGTTTCCCTGACGCATGCCCTGAGTCGGGTCGTGGGACTCCCAGAAGACCTTCAGCAACGCCTCGTAGCTCACCTTCGCGGGGTCGAAGACGACCAGCACGACCTCGTTGTGTCCGGTGCGCCCTGAACAGACCTCCTCGTAGGTCGGGTTTGGCGTGAAGCCTGCCGCATAGCCGACAGCCGTCGTGAACACGCCTGGGACTTCCCAGAACTTCCGCTCGGCGCCCCAGAAGCAACCAAGCCCGAACATGGCGCTCTCGTAACCTTCGGGGAAAGGGCCCACGAGCGGGTTGCCGTTGACATGATGTGCCGCGGCAACCGGCATCGTTGCATCGCGACCCGGAAGCGCCCCATCCGGGCTGGGCATCTCGGCTTTCCTGCGTCCGAACATCGTCACTTCCCTGTTGGCTGGCGTCTCGACCGTACAACGACCGCCGGGCGGCGGTTGTTCCCAGACCGAACCAGGACACGAGCCGGCATCGATTCGAGGGTGACGTATTGTGTCGCAGAAGAGGGGGCACCATGCGGGTGACGGTCACCGGGGCGACGGGATTCATCGGAGCGCACGTCGCGCACGCCCTCGACGAAATGGGCCATGAACTCGACTTGCTCGTGCGCAACCCCGACAAGGTCCCGAGAGCGCTCGATCCGCTCGACGTTACGCCAGCAGCGATCCATGTAGGCGACATCACCGACCGCGACGCCGTCGCGAGCGCGCTCGACGGTGCCGATGCGGTGGTCCATTGTGCCGCCAAGGTCTCGCTCGACCGGGCCGACGCCGACGACATGATTTCCACCAATGTGTCCGGAACTCAGAACGTGCTGGGGATGGCGGTCGAGCTCGGCCTGGACCCGGTCGTTCACCTGTCGTCGATCACGGCGGTGTTCCCTCCGGTCGGCGATGTTCTGCGTGCCGATGACCCGGTGACCGAGGGGCTGAGCGCGTACGGGCGCAGCAAGGCGTTGTGTGAGACCTACGCCAGATCGCTCCAGGAGCAACACCCGTTGACGATCTTCTACCCCGGGGGTGTGATCGGTCCCCACTGCGCGGGCTCCTACGAGCTCGTCGAGGGTCTCGCAGTGCTGTTCCGAACAGGGATCATGCCGATCGCACGCAACAGCCACACCACTCTGATCGACGTGCGCGACCTCGCTCGGGGGATCGCTCTAGCCATCGAGCCCGGGAGAGGACCCCGCCGCTACATGGCCGGTGGTCGCTGGGTGTCGTTCGAGGAATGGGTCGACCTGCTCGGCGCTGCTGGCGGACGTCGGCTGCGCGTTCCGCAGGTACCCGGTGCGGTGCTGCGTGGCACCGGCCGCTTGTTCGAGTCGTACGCGCGCATGCGCAAGAGCGAACCATTGATGACCTATGAGCAGGCGGTGATCATGTCTCAGGCTGCTCCGACGGACGACTCGGCCCTGTTCGAGCTCGGCGTCGACTACCGGCCGCTCGAAGAGACGATCGCCGACTTCCTCCGCTGGGCCGTCGCCGAGGGGCATATCGCAAGTGACGACGCTCCGGAAATCGCCTGACCGCGTGTTCGCGGCGTCGATCATGCGCTGCCTTACCTCTCGAAGCTGGGCGGGGGATACAGTCGGACGCCGAAGCGAGCAGGAGTAGCCAATGAGCAAACTGTGTGAAGGACGCGTCGCGATCGTGACCGGCGCCGGACGAGGGATCGGTCGCGATCACGCCCTCATGCTGGCCGAGCACGGCGCCAAGGTCGTCGTGAACGATCTGGGTTCCGATGAAAGCGGCTCCGGTGCCGATGCCGGGCCCGCTGGTGAGGTCGTTGAGGAGATCAAGGCCATGGGCGGCGAGGCCGTCATCAACGGCAGCGATGTCAGCGACTTCGCTCAGGCGAAGGCGATGGTCGATCAGGCCGTCGATACGTTCGGCAAGCTCGACATCGTCGTGAACAACGCCGGCATCCTGCGCGACCGCATGATCTTCTCGATGTCGGAGGACGACTGGGATGCGGTGATCAAAGTGCACCTCAAAGGCACTTTCGGACCTACCCATCACGCTGCGGTGCACTGGCGCGAGCGGGCCAAGGCCGGCGAGGAACTCGACGTGCGGGTCATCAACACGGCTTCACCCTCGGGCATCTACGGCAATGTCGGCCAGACCAACTATGGAGCTGCCAAGGCCGGAATCGCATCGTTCACGCTCATCGCGGCACAGGAGTTGTACAAGTACGGCGTTCGTGTGAATTGCCTTGCGCCAACCGCCTACTCCCGACTGACCGCGCCGCTCATGGGCGGCGAGGTGAGCGAGGATGTCAAAGAGGCGATCTCGCCGCGCTGGATCGCTGTGATCACGACCTGGCTGGCGAGTCCCGAGGCCCGCGAGGTGACTGGCCGGGTGTTTGACGTGCGCGGCGAGACCCTCTCGATCGCCGAGGGCTGGCACCTCGGACCGAGCGGTACGCAGCCCGACGACCCGACGGGGTTGAAGCCGGTCGTCGCCGACCTGATGGCCAGGGCCCGCCCGAACGCCAGCATGGACGGCAAGGACCACCACGGACCCGGCTTCCCACCCGCCGAGATCTGAACCACCCGTCAGACTGCGTCCACACCGCGCTCCCCTGTGCGGATACGGACGAGGTCATCGACGGGCGTGACCCAGACCTTGCCGTCTCCGATCTTGTCGGTGCGTGCTGCATCGATGATCGCCTCGACGGCGTCGTTCGCCACCTCGTCGTCGACGACGATCTCGACGCGGGTCTTGGGGGTGAACAACACCTTGTATTCGGTACCGCGGTAGGTCTCGCTGTGACCGCCCTGGCGACCGAATCCCTGCACCTCGGTGACGGTCATGCCCTGTACGCCCAATGCGCCGAGAGCGTCTTTCACGTCGTCGAGCTTGAACGGCTTGATGACCGCGGTGACCATCTTCATGGGTTTCTCCATCTAGTCGGTTGTGGCGGCGGTTCCGCTGCCACAACCGAACATACAGATCCAACACGAAGCTGCCCAGATTCGTATTTGTAGCGATATAGATGCCTTTGTTTTCAAGGTTTTCTTGCCATCGTTTTGTCTTTTGTACTAATACAAAGCTACAATTGATGCCGTGAAGGGCTCGGCCATCGTCGACCTCGAGGACGCCACCGGCAGGCGCCGGCGCATGGTGCTGCGCCTCGATAGGACATCGGTGGTGCCGCCTTACGAACAACTCCGCGCGCAGCTCACCGTGATGGTCGCCGCCGGCTTGCTCGAGCCGGGAACCCAGCTGCCGACCGTGCGCTCGCTCGCAGGTCTCCTCGAGCTCTCCCCCGGCACGGTCGCACGCGCATATCGCGAGCTCGAGACGAGCGGCTATCTCGACACGCGGGGGCGGCGCGGCTCATTCATCGCCGACGAGCCACCGAACTCCGAGCCCCTCGAAGAACGCAGGCGACGACTTGCGGCCGCAGCCGACGAATTCACCGCCACCTGCCAACAACTCGGCATCGACTCCACCACAGCCATCAACGCCGTCCGCGACCGCCTTCAACCACCCTCACGATCTTCGGGCGTCGCACATCGACCGGACCTATAGCGGTCGCGCGACGTGCATCGGTCGTCGGGCCCACGTCGTCGGCACGAAGCCCCCGCAGCGAAGCGAGGAGGAACGGGACCGACGGCGGGGTGGCGACCGGAGCGTCGCGCGATCGCCAACCTGCGAAGAGGACGCTGAGAGAGTCAGCCCTGGGTTCCGTAGACCGGGGCGGGTTCGGGGGCGGCGGCGATCGATCGGTGGACCAGGTCGCCGGCCTCTTGGGGAGTCATCTTCCGGTCACCGACCGTCTCGACGGGCCCGTGCTGCCATCCGTCGCAGACGTTCAGTTGTCCTGCCGAGACCTCGAACACACGCCCGGTCACGTCGCAGCTCTCACCGACCAGCCACGCGACCAGCGGCGAAGCATTTGCCGGGTCCTTGTCGTCCCAACCGTCGGGGGCTTCCTCCTCGTAGAACACGCCGGCGGTCATCCGGGTCCGCGCATCGGGCGCGATGGCATTGACCCTCACTCCGTAGCGGCCCCACTCCGCTGCCTGCTGGACGGTCAAACAGGCGATGCCTGCTTTGGCCGCGGCGTAGTTGCCCTGCCCGATCGAGCCCATCAGACCGGCTCCCGATGTGGTGTTGACAAGCGAGGCGTGCACCTCCTCGCCCGCCTTCGATCTTTCTCGCCAGTGCTCGATGGCCGCTCGGGCGGGCGCGAAGTGTCCCCGCAGGTGCACGCGGATGACCGCGTCCCACTCCTCGAGTGACATGTTGGCGAGCATCCGATCGCGCAGGAAGCCGGCGTTGCAGACGAGCGCATCGAGGCGCCCCCACTCGTCCAGCGCAGAACCGATCATCGCCGTGACTTGGTCCATGTCGGCAACGTCGGCCCCATTGGCGATGGCCCCACCACCGCCTTCTCTTATCTCGGCTGCCACCTCGGTCGCTGCGTCGCCCTCCCCCGCCGTGCCATCGCGTGACACGCCGAGATCGTTCACGACGACCCTGGCCCCCTCGGCGGCGAGTTCGAGTGCGTGGGCGCGGCCCAGGCCACGGCCGGCACCGGTCACGATGACGACACGACCGTCACAGCTTTTCACGATGAGACCTCCGGGTCAGTTGAAGCTTGGCGCCGGTTCACTCGCGACGATCCACATCGCGAAGTACTGCGCGGCGCCACCATAGGCGTGTCCCATCGCGACCCGGGCTCCGTCGATCTGGTAGTCGCCGGCGGTCCCCCGAACCTGGTTGGCAGCCTCGAGGCATCGGATCATGCCCGACGCTCCGATCGGATTCGAGGAGAGAACTCCACCGGACATGTTCACCGGGAAGTCGCCGTCGAGTGCGGTCGCTCCCTCGTCTGTCATCTTCCAACCGTCGCCGTCGGGCGCGATCAGGTGACCTTCGAGCCACATCGGCTCGTACCAGCTGAACGGGACGTAGATCTCCGCGCAGTCGATCTGTGAACGCGGGTTCGTGATTCCCGCTTTGTTGTAAAGCGCTTCGGCACATTCGACGCCGGCTTGCGGCTTCACGGTGTCGCGACCGGGGAACTGTCCGAACTCCGTCCGTTTGGCATGGGCGATCACCCACGCCGGCGGGTGCGGCGACCGGTCGACCTTGTCGGCCGACGACAAGACCATCGCTGCCGCCCCGTCCGACGATGGACACGACTCGAGGAAGTGCAGCGGGTCCCAGAGCATCGGCGACTCGCGAACCTTCTCGATACTGATGTCTTCGAGATGCAAATGCGCGTACGGGTTCTTGAGCGCATTGAGCCGATCCTTGACCGCGACCTGCCAACCGATGTGCTCGGGCGCAGCGCTGCGCTGGATGTAGTTGCGGATCCATGGCGCGAACGTGCCACCGGCACCCTGACCGCCCGACCGGCCCCCGGAAAGCGCCCAGGTCGCATTGCCCTCCGACTGCTTCTCGTAACCGAGCGTGAGCACGGTGTCGTAGAGCCCGCTCTCGATGAACGTCGCAGCGGAGATGGCGGTCGAAGCACCGACCGATCCGGCCGTATGCACCCGATGTATAGGTTTGCCCACCGCGCCGAGCGCATCGGCCAGGCTCAGCTCGGGCATGACCACGCCCTCCAAGGCGTCAGGGGCCTTGCCGATGACGATCGCGTCGAGGTCGGCGAAGCTCAACTCGGCGTCCTCGAGCGCCCGCAGCGCCGCTTCGCGAACGAGGCCTTCGAGCGACAGGTCCTTTCGTCTGCTCTTGTACTTGGTCTGTCCGATGCCGATGACCGCGCACTGATTTGCCATCGTCATTTCCCTCCCTCGAGCACACACACCAGGTTCTGTTGCAACGCCGAACCGCTCGACGCGTGCGCCAGGCCTCGTCCACCGCTGCCGTTGTCGGCGAGTCGCTGCGCGACCTCGATCACCCTCACTAGCCCGGTCGCCATGACCGGGTGAGCCGTGAGGGGCCCGCCAGACGGGTTGAGATCAACCTGGTCGGACAGCGACAGCGCCTCGGTCAGGATCGTCTCTTGGTGTCCGTAACAAGACATGACCTCGGCGACATCGACCGAGCCGTCGGCCACTCCCAGCGACTCGGCGCACAGGCGGGTCGACGGTGAGTCGGTCAGATCGCGGAGCCCCGGGTGGTGCGATTCGATGCGGTGGTCGATCCCGCTGATCCAGACCGGGTTGTCGCTGAGCTCGCGGGCTTTGTCTCCGCGGGCCAACAACACAGCGGCGGCACCGTCGGCGATGGCTGGTAGGTCGTGCGCCCGCAGGGGCGAGAGAACGGTCTCCTCGGCGAGGAGGTCGTCCACGCTTCGATCCCCAGACGCCAGGCTGTTCGGGTTCTTCTGCGCAGCGGCGAGACGGCGTGACACGGTCTCTGCGATCGCAGCTTCGCTCGTCTTTCCGTCCTCGATCAGCCGGCGCGCCTGGATGGCCGCCAACGAGTGCGGATCGAGACCAAGCGGTGCCATCACGTAGGGGTCGTTCTGAAGGGCGAACACCGCCTGGTGACGACCGGGAGACGACTTGCCGGATCCCATCGCGAGCGCGGTCTCGATGTCGCCAACCTGGAGCCGCACCCACGCCTCGAACAACGCCCACGCCCCGTCCATCTCGACGTGAGACTCATAGACCGGCGGCCAGGCGCCGACACCGTCGATGTTCATGACGAACGCAAACGGCATGCCCGACAGGTAGTCACACGATCCAGCGATCGTGAAGTCGATGTCGTGGCGGTCGATGCCGACGTCGTCGATGATCGAGTTCACTACGTCCATGATCATCGTCGGCTCGGTGTCGGTGTACTTCTCGTAGGCCGGTGTCTGCGCCCAGCCGATGATCGCGACGTCCTCGGTGGGCTTCACCACGTGTGCTCCTTGAAGGTCTCGAAGTCCACATCGGGTTCGCCCGTCGGCTCCCACCGCTCGTAGATGCTCTCGGTCATGCCTCCGCCACGATTGTCGGTAGTGGAGAGGTCGCGCTCTTCGCGCGACTTCCAAATACAGCGCAAGCGCATACCGACCCTGAACTCCTCGGGGCTCATGTCGCGGATGTCGATCCCGCCGAGGGGCTGGTCTGCCCCGTCGAGCAGGATCGAGCAGCGGATGTACGGTTCGGTTTCGGTCTGACCGTGGTACTGAATCGGAGAGATCGTTGTAAATCCGACGACGGTGCCGACGTCGGACACCTCGACGTCGCACGACTCGTCCATTCGCACCCGTTCCATGTTGTCGTACCCACGACCGGGTACGTACACGAGGCCGCTGACGGGGCTCCGCTGTCCGATGATCTTGCCGTCGAGCAGGCCCTGGACGAAGCGCTGCCGATGAGGGGCGAGCTCCTCGGTGATGTCGACGCCGATCGGGTGTATCGAGATCTCAACCGGCTCCTCGCCGAGGGTGACGTTCTGTTCGACCGCAGAGTCGGCCGGCACGAAGTAGAGGTCGGTGATCGCGCCGCTGCGCTCGTCGCGATACTGGGCACACACCCGCATGCCGGTGGACATCGCCGATTCGTCTATGGCATCGATGGCGTGCACGAGCGGCGTGTCGGCTCCATCGAGAGTGATGAGCGCGAACGCGAACGGATGGTCGAAAGGGTGTTTGGACGTCGGCTGGGCGACCCATGTCCAACCTCCGACGGTGCCTTCCGGACCGATCTCGACCAGGTCGGGTTCGGCAGTGGCACCGGTATCTGGGTCGAACTCGAGCGGCGGGCAGTAGACCTTGCCCGCGATGCGGGAGCCGAGGACCACTCCGTCGCGCAATCCGGTGAGGAATGGACCCCACACCGGTCCGGTCGTCCGCTCGTACGGGTACTCGAGGGTGTATTCGATCGGTTCGAATGTGCTCACCGCGGCCAAACTAGAACAGATTCTACCGACCACCAAAAGGCCCACTGGTGACCCCGGTGTCAGACCAAAGTTTCACCAAATCGACGCGATTTCGCGACCCCGGTGTCAGGGAATCCTCCGGCTTCCTTCGAGTTGCTCGCTGCGCTCACAACATCGCGGACCAAGTTCGCGTCAGGCGAAGAACTCCTTCGTCTCGTCCTCGCGGAATCGGACGGCAGCGAGGACCGCAGCGAGGCAGGCGATCACGACGAGGACAACGGTCGCCTTCGCGACATCCTCGACCGATCCTGCCTCGAGGAACACCGCTCTGTGACCCTGCATCGCCCAGTATTGCGGGGTCACCGGCGCCACCGCCTGTGCCCATCCCGGGAGCTGTTGCAGAGGCACCAGCGCGCCGCCCACGCCGCCGAGCACCAGCGCTCCGACGTTGACCAACGCCTGCACCTGATTGACGGTGCGAAATGTCGCGGCGGCCAAGAGCACGAGACACACGACACATGAGGCAAACGACACCACGATCATCGCCAGCGCAACCGCCGAGCCGCCGTTGAGACGGAGCCCGAAGAAGACTGCGCCGGTTGCGAGGACCACGGCCTGGAAAAGGACGTGGATTGCGATCCACGGAACGGCGAAACCGGCCAGCAGCTGACGGCCGGTCGCCCGCGAAGCGCGCAGACGGTCCCACGTCTTCCAACCGTGCTCTCGAAACAGCGAGAAGGCCACAGATCCTGCGACGAAGAACCCGAACAGCACCATCTGCCCGGGAACGACCTGTTGTGCACCGTCTGCGTCTCCGTAACCCGATGCGGCCAGCGACAAGCCCACCGTCTCGCGCATCAGCGGCATGATCGCTACCGGCATCGCGAACATGATCACCAGGAACCAGGGATCGCGCCGGAGGATTCTCAGCTGGAGTCGCGTTACTGCAAGCGAGGTGCTCACAGGAGCACCTCGCTGTCATCTTCGGACTCGTCGAGCGAGCGGCCCGTGATCGACAAGAAGACCTGCTCGACGTCCGGGCGCGTCCGCTCGAACGCCAACACCCGGTCAGCGTTCGGTCCCAGCTCTGCGGCCAGGCCACCGAGGTCGATTTCTCCCTCCAGGTGCCATCGACGACCACCCCGATGGGTCGGTTCGAGGTGCGCGAGGTCGCTCGGATCGAACTCGTCCGAGACCTCGAGGTCGATACCGGCTCGACCGTGTTCGGCTATCAGCTCCTCGCGAGTCCCCCGCGCCAGAACCCGGCCATCGTCGATCACTACGATGTCGGCTTCGAGGGCCTCGACCTCCGGGAGGTAGTGGGTCGTGTACACGACCGCCGCACCTCGGTCGGCGAGGGCGCGGACGGCGTCGATGAGCTGGTTGCGTGTGGACACATCGGCTCCCACGGTGGGTTCATCGAGCAGGAGCAAAGGCGGCGTGTGCACCAGCGCGCACGCGGTGTGGAGCCGACGGGCCTCGCCGCCCGAAAGGTCGGTCGCGCGCCGGTCGAGCAATCGCTCGAGCCCGAGCTGAGCCGCGACCTCTGTCGCGCGGGCGCGACGAGCTGCTCTCGACAAGCCGGCCATCTCCCCGAAGAACTCGAGGTTCTCGCGCACGGTGAGAACCCGATATATGCCCGTCTCCTGTGGTGCGATACCTATGAGGTCCGCGGCAGCAGCCGATTGGTCGAGCACGTCGACGCCGTCGACGTCGACCGAACCGGCGTCGGGCTCCAACAGCCCGGCGACGATCGAGAGCATCGTGGTCTTTCCGGCCCCGTTGCGGCCCAGGAGGGCAACGATCTCGCCCGCGGCGACGGTGAGGTCTGCGCCTCTGAGGGCTTCGACGTCGCCGTAACGCTTCTCCAACCCCTCCGCACGCAGCACGCCACCATCGTCGTCGCCCGCGATCGGCCGGGCAACCCAGATATCTGCTGTCGTCCTACCGACACCTGGTACGGGCAGGTGTCGGCAAAAGCGACACCTGGTACGGGCAGGTGTCGGCAAACGGGTCGGGTTCTCAGGCTCCGAGGGCGGCAGCCCGACGAAGGACGGGACGGGAGTCGAACGTGATCGTTCCATCGACCGCCTCGCTGGGCCACTGGACGCGCACCGTGACCGGCCCGTCGGCCGGCAGCGGCCACACCCACCAATCGCTCACGACCATTCGGTGATCGTCGACCCTCCGGTCGTTGACGGTCGTCGATTCGGTCCTCGAGCCCAAGAGCACGAGGACTGGCACTTCGGGCTTGGCGTCGTCGTAGCGGCCGCGAGCACGTCGGTTGGACGCTCCCAATCCATCGGAGAACGCGAGGTCGATGCACACGTGCTCGGGTCCGGCGCGATGGTTTGGAGCTCGGCCGGGAACGAGGTGCTCGACCGGCTGGAGGACTGGGTCGAGCATCCACGTGTCGAGCGACTCGAGCACCACGGTGAAACCGAATCCCCATCGCGCGACGCGAACGCTGTCGAGCGCGACGAGAGCTGAGGGACTGTGCGCCACGATCATGCGCTTCGCGCGAGCGACCTGCACGAAGTCGACCTCGGCGGTCGGGTCGGGACCCCACCAGGGTTCGTGCCTTCGGTCTCTCCGGTCGAGCGAGGCGATGAGGCTCTCGATCTCGGTCGGGCTGAGGTGTCTTATCCCGTAGCCGACCAGACGACGGACCTCGTCGGGTCGAACCCCGAGCTCGCGAAGCACCTGACTCGCTCCGGAGGCATTGTCGGCCAGAGCGCCGTGCAACAGCTCGAAGGGGCCGGTCGGACCGGTCCCGTCAGCGCGTTTGGCGCGCATCGCCGTTCGGGCACGCAGACTAAGTGGCGGATCGCCAGGACCGTCGTGGTTCAGCGAGTAGCGATGCTGACGCAACTTGTTGATCGCCCGCTCGATTCGGAGCGGGTCGAGGGCAAACAGGCTCGCAAGCTCGGCGACGTCTCCGGTAGCGGTCGCGATCACCCCGTAGAGCAGATACTCGCTGCCGCACTGATCGTCGCCGATCGCCCCGGCCGTCGCGAGCGCGACGTCGACAGCCAGCCGGCCCTCGTCGTCCAGGTCATATCGATCCGCCATCGCCTCGTCCACTGTGGCCACGATACGTGGGCGAACCCGCTACGCATAGTGGGGTGGGCCTCCAGCCGGTGAAATGAGGCAGATGGGCTATCCGAAGTTCCCGAAGCTCTTCTGTCCCCCGAGCGCGATCGGACAACGGGCGGGCGGGGCTACCCGAGGTTCCCGAAGCTCTTCTGTCCCCCGAGCGCGATCGGACAACGGGCGGGCGGGGCTACCCGAGGTTCCCGAAGCTCTTCTGTCCCCCGAGCGCGATCGGACAACGGGCGGGCGGGGCTACCCGAGGTTCCCGAAGCTGACCAAACCGCCGCCGTCGAGCACCAAGTTCTCACCGGTGACCCAACTCGACGCGTCCGAGCAGAAATACACCGCTGCCGCAGCGATGTCCTCGACGGTCCCGAGTCGCTTCAGCGGATAGCTTGCCGCGACGTCGGCGCCACCCTCACCCTCCCACAGAGCGCGCGCGAAATCGGTCTTGATCAGCCCCGGGGCCAGCGAATTGACCCGAACCTTCGGCGCCAGTTCGGCCGCCAGCTGGCGGGTGAGGTGGATCAACGCGGCCTTGGTCACGTCGTAGGTGCCGAGAATCGGACTGGTCGACAACCCGCCCACCGATGCCATGTTGAGAATCGATCCGCCGCTCTCGCTCATCGCTGCGGTCCAACAGGCCTGAGTCCAGCGCAGCGGTGCCGTGAGATTGAGGTCGAGGGTCTTGTTCCACCTCTCGATGTCCACGTCGATCGTCGGCCCTGCGTACGGGTTGGTCGCAGCGTTGTTGACGAGGATGTCGATCGAACCGAATTCGTCGACGGTTCTGGCGACTACTCGGTCGATGTCGTCGCTTCGGGCTGCATGGGCGGCCTCCCAAACGACGGTCCCCCCGATGTCGTCGGCGGCCCCCCGACACGTCTCGGCATCGCGCGAACAGATCATGACCGAAGCACCGTGTGCGACGAACGCGCACGCGATCGCCTTACCGATACCTCGAGAACCGCCGGTCACGATGGCCGCGCGGCCGCTGAGATCGGTCGTGTTCTCGCCGACTCCGGTCGCAGAGTTACTCATCGTGCGACTCGCTCACCGGCGCCCGCGGACCAGCCTGCCCGGTCTGGCACCGGTGTCGGCGCCGTCGCGTCGGGTCACCTCACCCCCGACGAGCGTGTAGCGGTAGCCGTCGGCTCGTTGGAGAAGCCGTCTGCCACCGGCGGGAAGATCGTGAACCAACTCGGGCGAGCGGAGACACAGCGCTTCGTGATCGATGATGTTCACGTCCGCCCGTTTGCCTACCTCGAGGGTTCCACGGTCGGTCAAACCGAACAGCTCGGCGGTGTCGCGAGATTGCTTGCGCACAACCAGCTCGAGTGGCAGCCGTTCACCGCGACTGCGATCGCGTGCCCAGTGAGTGAGCAGGTATGTGGGAATGGACGCGTCGCAGATCATGCCGCAATGAGCTCCGCCGTCGCTCAGACCGGACACCGACTGCGGATGCAGCAGCTGTTCCCTGATCACGTCGTGGTTGCCGTCGGAGTAGTTGAACAGAGGCATCATCATCATCGCCCGACCGTCGTCCGCGATCAGCTGGTCGTACATGACCTCGAGCGGACCGGTGCCCCGCGATTCGGCGATTGCACTGACCGCTCGCTCGGGGGTGGGTTCGTAGTCGGGCGGATCACCCATGACGTAGAGGAGGTGAGGCATCGACTGCACAAGCGTCGACACGCCGTCGAACAGGGCGGTGGGATCGGGCGGCAGATCGTCCTCCTCGAGAATCGCCCTGCGCACGGCCGGCTCCCTCAGCCTGGCGACCTGGTCGTCGAGGGGCAGACCGGCCAGTTCGACGAACGAAGGGCGGCGGGCGAACGCATGGTGGGTCTGGAGGCCGATGAGGAGACCGAACGGCCGGGCCGCGACCTGGGGATAGCACTGCGCCCCGTCCTCGACGGCCTCGAGCGACTCCTCCATCAGCTCGCGCCAGAGGTCGGGCTGCGCCTGGACCTGTAGAAGCGCGAACGTCAGCGGCTGTTCCACTTCGGCGGAGAGTCGGCGCATCCACGCCATCTCCTTGTGGGCGTTGACGAGGTCTTGCCCATCGGCACCCGCGGGCGCCAGCTCGAACACTCCACCTCCACCGCGCCGCAGCCCCTCGCCGAGGCCGAACAGTTCGTCTTCAGCCGCGAATGTCCCCGGCACGGGTTCGCCGTCCATAGCACGATGACCGAGCACCCGCGACGTCGACACCCCGAGGGCCCCGGCCTCGATCGCCTCGGTCACGATGTCGCGCATCGCTTCGATGTCGTCGGGTGTCGCCGGTTCGTTCCTCGCTCCACGCTCGCCCATTACGTACGCTCGTATCGCCCCGTGCGCCACCTGGGTCCCGACATCGACCGCCAGCTCCCGTCCGTCGAGTACATCGAGGTATTCGGGGAAAGTCCGCCAGCCCCAGCTCATGCCTTCGGTCAACGCTGTGCCCGGAATGTCCTCGACGCCCTCCATGAGCTGGATGAGCCATTCCTCGTTGCCCGGTTCGACGGGAGCGAAGCCGACGCCACAGTTGCCCATCACCATCGTCGTGACGCCGTGGGCCGAGGACGGATCGAGCCGGTCATCCCAGGTGACCTGGCCGTCGTAGTGGGTGTGGCAATCGACGAAGCCCGGCGTGACGAGCATGCCGTCGGCTTCGATCGTCTCCGCGGACTCGCCCTCGACCGACGGCCCGATCGCAGCGACTTTGCCGTCGGTGATACCGACGTCGCCGACGTAGGCATCGGTGCCGGTGCCGTCGACGATCGTTCCTCCGCTAATCGTCAAGTCGAACATCAGGTCCCCTTCGTTGAATCAGCCGCGTGCTGCTCGCATCGTAGAGGGCTTCGGCTTGTGCGGGTAGGCCGTTCGCCCCATAAGGCGTGCAAACCCTCGTCGAAGATTCAGAACAAGCGGCGGGATGCCGATCACTAGAGTGTGAAGAAGGACTTCCTCGCGTCCCCATGGGCGACGATCACCGCCGGACTGTTGGCGACGCTGTTGTTCGCAGCCGCCGTGCGCTTCGGCTACGTCGAGGAGGACGCGCGTCTCGTGCTTCTTGCAGCTGTTGGCGGTTGCTTCGT
Organism: Acidimicrobiales bacterium; assembly: GCA_965216815.1. Lineage (GTDB taxonomy): Bacteria > Actinomycetota > Acidimicrobiia > Acidimicrobiales > SHLQ01 > JADFOM01. The sequence goes on from OZ244202.1 coordinate 4,318,673, forward strand.
CAGCATCGTGGCGGCGGCGCCCGCACTGTTCTGGAAACGCCATTCCGACGAGATGGAAGAGCAGGTGTTCCAGTCAAACCAGCAAGCCCTCACAGACGAGCTAACCGGGTTGCCGAACCGAACGGGCATGTTGCGGTATCTCGAACGTGCCGTCGAGGAGGCGAACCGCACCGACACCGCGGTCGGCGTCTTGTTCCTTGACCTCGACCGATTCAAGGTCATCAACGACAGCCTCGGCCACGAGACTGGCGATGCGATGCTCCAGGAGGTCGCACAGCGCGTCGACAGCGCGGTTCGAGCCTCCGACGTCGTGGCACGGTTCGGCGGAGATGAGTTCGTCGTGATCACCCGGGGCCTCCTGAACGCTGCCTCATCGATCTCGATCGCTCAACAGATCCTGGCGGCATTCGAACAACCCTTGCCGCTGCCCCAGGGCGGCGAGCACGTCGTGACGCCGAGTATCGGCATCGCAACCGCTGACGAGACCAACCCCCGCACCCCGCGCGAGCTCGTGCGCGACGCCGACGCGGCAATGTACAGGGCGAAGCGTACGAAGTCGGGGTACGCGCTGTTCGACGAAGAACAGCGCAAGGACGCCCTGAGTCGACTCGATGTCGAGCGGGCACTTCGCGCTGCGATCGACGACCGCGACCTCGAGGTCTACTACCAGCCGATAGTCGATACGGAGAGTCGCACGATGGCCTCGATGGAGGCCCTCGTCCGCTGGAACCGCGCCGGATTCGGATTCGTCGGACCCGACACGTTCCTGCCGATAGCCGAGGAGGCCGGCCTCATCAGCCCGATCGGCGAGGAGGTGCTGAGAGAGGCATGTGCTCAGGCCTCCCTGTGGAACCGCGAGCTCATGACCGGCCGCGACATCTCCGTTGGTGTCAACGTGGCCGAGCGCCAGCTGATCGACTCGGCGTTCGTCGATCGTGTTGCCGAAGTACTCCGATGGTCGGGCCTTCCGCCCGAACAACTCACCATCGAGATAACCGAGGACATCATGCTCGCCCACCTCGACAGCTCGCTCACCGTACTCCGCGACGTCAAGGAGCTAGGTGTCAACCTGGCGATCGACGACTTCGGCACCGGCCGGTCCTCGCTCAGCTATATCGCCGAGCTCGACATGGTCGACTACCTCAAGATCGACAAGCGCTTCATCGACGATGTCGTCACGAACCCGGTCGACCTAGCGATCGTCGAGGCGATCACGACGCTCGCACGCGCCGTCGGTCTGGGCGTCGTGGCCGAGGGAGTGGAGTCCGAGGAACAGTACGACATCCTGCGCGGTCTGGGTGTCGAGCGCATTCAGGGCTACCTGTTCCAACGCCCGCTCAACGCGACCGATCTCGAAGCGGCCATCGCCGCCGGCGAACCCCCGCTGCCCACCGCGTCCACACCACGACCGGCACCCCCACCTACCGTCGCGCCGACACCATCACCTGTAGCAACGCCACGGCCAACACCAGCCCCTGCACAGCCCACCGCACCCCCTCCACAGTCGACACCCGTACGCGTGTCGACGACCACGTCGCCGAGCGCGCCCCCCGAGCGCCCCGGCGGCCGGCGCGTGACCGTGGTCGCGTCTCGGCCCACTGGATCCGCGGCGCACGCAGCGGAGTCGGGCGAAAGGCGTCAGCGCGAAGCGCCGTCACCGTTTCCCGACCCAGAGACGCTCGCAGAGATGGAGCGCTCGCTCGACGAGCTCGACGAGCTCGACGAGAGTGTGCTCGATCAGCCTCTCGATCCTCCTCCTCCCGTCGTGGGACCGACCTGAGGGTCCATCGATCTGGGCGCGCAGTAGAGTCTTCGATGCGTAGTCGTCGCTCTACGAGAAGGAACCACACATGCCCGGGCCCCTCGATGGAGTTCGAGTCGTCGAAATCGGAGTCTGGGTCGCGGGTCCGGCGGCAGGTGGAATCCTCGCCGACTGGGGTGCGGACGTCATCAAGATCGAACCGCCGGCCGGCGACCCTGCTCGCACGTTCCAGCAGATGCTGGGCGGCGACATGCCGTCGAACCCACCGTTCGAGCTCGACAATCGGGGGAAGCGCAGCATTGCCCTCGACCTGACGACCCCGTCGGGTCGGTCGATCGCGCTCGAGCTGATCGGCGATGCCGATGTGTTCGTCACCAACCTCCGACCCGCGGCACTCGAGGGACTGGGCCTTGCCTACGACCAGATCGCCGACGACATGCCGAACCTCGTCTACGGCCACATCACCGGCTTCGGTACCGACGGTCCCGACGCGAACAGGGCCGCCTATGACATCGCCGCATTCTGGGCGCGCTCGGGCATCGCAAACCTCTTGACGCCTCCCGATGGGCTCCCCCCGTTCCAGCGGGGCGGGATGGGCGACCACAGCACCGGCCTCGCCGGCGCTGCAGGAATTGCCGCCGCGCTGTTCCACCGCGAACGGTCGGGTGTCGCACAGTTGGTGTCGACATCCCTACTCCGCCAAGGTGTCTACACCATCGGATTCGACCTCAACATCAAGCTCTTGTGGGGTCTCACCCTCGCCGCGGGCCACCGTGACGCAATCGGCAACCCGTCGACCAACAACTATCTGGCCGCCGATGGCAAGAGGTTCTGGATCGTCGGACTCGAAGGGGCGCGTCACTGGCCACCGATCGCACGCGTCGTCGGTCATCCCGAGTGGCTCGAAGACCCCCGCTTCGATACGCCACGTGCACGCGCCGAGAACGCAAGGGAACTCATCGCCCTGCTCGACGAGGAGTTCGCCAAGCTCCCACTCGACTCGTGGGCGGAGAAGTTCGAGGAGGAGCCCGACTTCTTCTGGGCACCCGTCAACTCGCCCGACGATCTGTTGGAGGACCCACAGTTCGCAGCCTCGGGTGCACTCGTCGAGGTCCCGGACGCCGACAGCGTCGCGACGATGATCGCGACTCCGGTCGACTTCGCCGAGACGCCGTGGGCGCCGGTCACCACCGCTCCGGGGCTCGGTGAGCACGGCCGATCGATCCTTCGGGAGCGTGGCATGAGCGACGACCAAATCGACGCATTGGTCGATGGCGAAATCCTCAGCGACCCAGCGATCTGAATTCGATGTGGGGAGAGCGCATCCGCGGCATCATCGCGGTCGGAGTGGTGTGCGCCGCGATCGGCATCGCCTTCGTCACCATCGACGCAGGCGGCGATGAAGACACGACTACCGCGTCGACGAGTACGACCGTCGCACCGACCACATCGACGACCACAACCGTGCCCGACGAAACGGCCGACTTCGATCGACTCTGCGAGCTGACCACCGAGCTGTACACGACGCTCGTCGAAGGGAGCGTGTTCGACATCGGCCACGAGACCCGCGCGCTCGAGACGTTCTACACCGGGGCGGCGACGCTGAACCTCGACTTCCTGACGCCTGAATACCAGGCGGCGGCCCGCCACTATCAGCAGTACAACGCGGTCGGCGGTCCGTTCGGCTACGACACCGAACGCATTCTGAGCGAGAGCGACGACGCCGACCGCTGGGTGAGTCTGGTGACCCGTCCAGCGGTCGGAGTCGACGAGAGCCGCGCCCACGTGTTGTTCATATGCGGCGTCGATCTTCCCGAGGCTCCCTCGGTTGACGAGGAGGACATCGAAGAGATCCTCGAAGACATCGCCGACGAGGAAGACGACGGGTGAAGAGGGGGGCTCTCTGCGTTGCCGTTGCCGTTTCACTCCTGGTCGTCGCGTGCGGCGATGACGATGGAGCTCCTGTCGCCGAGGAACCGACGCTTACCGGCGTGCAGCCGCCGCAACCGACCAGAACCGCACCGTCGACGACCGGCATGCCGCCGACCACCACCCTGGCACCAACACGGGTAGAGGTCATCGAGCGGTTCCCACACGATCCGACCGCGTTCACACAGGGTCTCGAGCTGATCGCCGCCGACACGCTGCTCGAGTCGACCGGCTTGCGCGGAGAGTCGACGCTGCGCACCGTCGATGTGGAAACCGGCGAGCCCATCGCCGTGCACGACCTCGACCCGGCGCTGTTCGGCGAAGGGGCGACGATCGTCGGCGACCGAGTCGTACAGCTCACCTACCAGGCGGGCGAGGCAATCGTGTACGAGCTCGAAGGATTCGCTCCGATCGACACCTTCGCCTACGAGACCGAAGGTTGGGGTCTGTGCAACACCGGCGACGAGCTCGCGATGAGCGACGGATCCGCTGAGATCACGCGCCGCGACCCCGAGACATTCGAAGTGTCGGCCGAGCTGGCGGTGACACTCGACGGCGCCCCGCTGGCCCAGGTCAACGAGCTCGAGTGCGTCGGCGACGACATCTGGGCGAACATCCACACGACCGACACGATCGTGCGCATCGACGGCGACACCGGCGAGGTTACAGCGACCGTCGACGCGTCCGGGTTGTTGACCGATGAGGAGGCGGCCGATGCTGGAGTGCTCAACGGCATCGCCTACGACGCAGCCGACGGAACCTTCCTGATCACCGGCAAGAACTGGCCGTGGCTCTACCGAGTTCGTTTCGTGCCCTGAATTGCCGTCGGCGGTGCGTCCGCTCGTCGAACCGGCGAGTTGTCAACCGGCGTGGTGTCAGGCTGAACGCCGAGCGCTTCAGGTGAGTCCGAGAAGGTCGGTCATGCCGTAGCTGTGGCCCGCGGTGTATCCGCCGTCGACGGGGAGAGCGACACCGGTGACGAAGGACGCTTCGTCGGATGCGAGGAACAGCGCCGCGCCGGCGATCTCCTCGGGCCGCCCGAGACGACCGAGCTTGTGCTGGGCCACGATCGCATCCTTGTAGGGCAATCCGTCCAGCACTTCGCGTAGCAGCGGGGTGTCGATGAATCCCGGACAGATGCAGTTGGCGCGAATCCCCACCCGGCCATAGTCGTTGGCCAGGTTTTTCGTGAGGAGCACGACACCTCCCTTGGAAGCGTTGTAGGTCGACCCACCCTCACAGCCCTCTAGACCCTCGACGCTTGCGATCGTGATGATGCTGCCACCGCGCTGTTCGAGCATCGGTCCGAGCGACGCGCGTACCGACAGCATCGTGCCGCGCAGGTTGACGTTCTGTACACGATCCCACTCCTCCACCGCGATCAAATGGACGGGACCTCCGCCGGCAACACCTGCCGAGGTGACGAGGACGTCCAGCCGTCCATGGTCCGAAACGATCGAGTCCACATGTCGCGCCTGCGCGTCGGCGTCGGTGACGTCGACGACGGAGAACGAGCCCGGGAAGTCCCCGGGTTCGGCGATGTCGCACCCGACGACGGTCGCGCCTTCGGCCGCGAATCGCTGCGCGCAGGCCAACCCGATGCCGGACGCGGCCCCGGTTATCGATGCGACTCTTCCTTCGAGCATTGCCATGTTCAACCTTCCTCTGGCCTCGCCCGGCAGGCTCGCATGCCCCAACTGGACGCCGCAACCGGCACAGAACCTCTCAACTCGGGGCTTGTTTCGGCCGAAAGGACTACCGCAGGGAAACGCGGCGGATTGCGTTTCTCCCAAGACTCAGGAAACGGAGCCAACGGTGACACCGACCGAACTGGGACAAAGACTAGGCATCGAGGACGTTTTCGTCCTTCGTCGAGTGAGCGACAACCAACTGATCAGCCTCAGCGGAGCGGGCCGCGGCGAGGGGTGGGCGGGCAACATCTCGATCGACACCGGCCGCGAGCCGCTGATCACCGCATCGCTCGGCAGCCCTGGTGTTCATCGCTACAGCGGTGAGACCCAACGCATCTTCGGACCGTACTGGAACTCCGACGCCGCGGCGACGCGCGTCGGCGACTTCGTCGTGGTCTACGGCGGCAACGCCATCGTTGATCTGAGCGATGAGGCACTCATCGACGCTGCCGGCACGCTTGCCTGGGCCGAGGCCGAGGTGCCGGCCGAGAAGCGACTCGCCGACGAGCTCGAGGTGACCCAGGTGGCCCTTCAGGTCGCGTCGTTGAAGCTCCGTGCTGTCGACGAGTTTCTCACGGAGCTCGCGGCGGTGGCGATGGACGCTCTGAGTTGTGAGTTCGGCGCGGTCGTAATCCCCGGCGATCCCGACCGTGTGGTTGTCGCGCCGATGAGCACATCGCGCGATGTCGACGCAACGAGCATCGTCGAAGCGGTCAGACCGATCGTCGCCCGCTCCTCGGATGGAGCGCCGGTCGTCGACCAGGACATCGCGGGCTCTGCACTCGCCGACTGTCTGCCCGAGGTTCTGTCGTGTTGTGTCATTCCCATCGGGCAGTCGCCGCGACGGGCCGCGGTGGTCGTCGGGCACACGGTCGAGACCCCGCGCGGTTTCACGACGCTGTGCCAGGCGGTGGCGCGACGCATGGGAGAACAGGCCACGCAGACACTTGCGAGCGAGACCGACGACGAGATCGTCCTCAGCTCGGGCTGAGACTCTTCACGAACCTTCCCACGCCTCGGTGAGCAGCGACGCCGTCGCGGCAGCGTGGGACTCGTCGTCGTACTGCGTACGCGGCCAGAAGAAGCCCTTTAGGCCGTCGCGTGGCCGCCGCGGCACGACGTGCGTGTGGAGATGCGGCACGCTTTGCGACACGACGTTGTTCACGGCGACGAAGGTTCCTTTTGCGCCGAGCGCGTCGGGCATGATCGCGGCGAGCCGTCGCACGGACAAGAAATACGGCTCGAGCGAGTCGACCGGCAGGTCGGGGAGCGTTACATGGTGCTCGTTCGGCACGACGAGGGTGTGTCCCGCGAACAACGGCGTCCGATCTAGGAAAGCGGTTACCTCCGGCGTCTGAAACACGACGTGTGCAGGAGCATCGCCTGCGACGATGTCGCAGAAGATGCAACTCATGCCAGAAGGTCCCGCATCGCCCCGACGAGGCGGTCAGCGTCATTGTCGTCGTTGAACACGTGGGCAGAAACTCGAACCGACCGCCCTCGCACGCTGACATATACGCCCCTTGTCGACAGTTGCGCGGCTACGGCCCCTGGATCGACGCCATCGGGCAGCTCTATGCCGAGGAGATGATCGGACCGGATGGGCGCCGGCGTGGGCCGGTAGCCGAGCGAGGCAGCACCATCGGCGATCTGCTCGGTAATTGCTTGTGCGTGCCGGGCAATGTGGCCGGGCTTCCAATCGGTGATCATCTCGACCGCGCGCACTGCAGCGGGGATCAGTGCGAAGTTGGAGACCTCGCCCATGTCGTAGCGCCGTGCACCGGGACGGAAGTCGTCGCGGTAGTCGACGAGACCGGCAAAGTTTTCGCTCTCGGCCCGCCCGATCCAGTTGTGTTCGAGAGGCGTGCCGTCGCGCAGATCCTCAGACAGCCAGGCGAATCCGACCGTGTAGGGGCCGAGCAGCCACTTGTACATGGCGCCCAGCACGACGTCGGGCCGGAGGGAAGGAAGCTCGAGGTCGACTGCACCGAGGGACTGTGCGGTGTCGAGTACGAGCCGGCACCCTTCGGGTCGAGCCCCGTCGACCGCACCGAGATCGACCCGGGCACCGTCGGTCCAGTGACATGGGGCGAGCGCAACGACGGCCGTATCGCCATCGATCGCGGCGATCAACCCTGGCGTGGGGTCCCCGGCGGCATCTCGCTCGGCGGTGCGCAGCCGTGCTCCGGTTAGTCTCGCCAGTTCGCGCCACGCGTAGACGTTGGAGGGGAACTGCTCTGAGGCGACGACGATGTTCTGGCCGGCGACCACCTCGAGGTTGGCCGCGGCGACGGCCGCGCCGTAGCTGACCGAATTGACGATCGCGAACCCGTCGGCATCGAGACCGGTGAGCGCTGAAAGCGCCGCGCGCAGCCGCTCGATGTCAGCGAAGAAGTCGTCCGTGCCGACATGCCAGGGTGTGCTCTTGCGCAACCACGCCTGGGTTCCCACCTCGGCGACAGAACGAGGGAGCGGGCCCATGTATGCGCAGTTGAGGTAGGCGACGTCGTCGGGAATGTCGAAGTCGGTGCGCGCCGACGCGATCTCGGTCATCCGGCAACGGTAGTCGGGGCCTTCTACACCAGCGGGAAGTAGCCAGCAACGTCGTGGTGGTGCGTGTCGAGCTTCACCTTTGCCTCGGGCATGCCTGAAAACCTGCCGTGGCTCCACCTGATCTCGACATGTCCCTCTGTAATGCGGCGTTCGGCGGCCGAGCGATCGGTCACGTCGGCGCGCCAGCGAACGAGAGGCTGACCTGCCGGGTCGGCCCAGACGTCGAAGCTGGTTAGCTCGAAGCCGACTCGAAAGTCCCAGGGTGTCCCGACGCGGTATCTAAGCGGATCGTCGTCGAGCGACGCCCCGAGCACGAAGTAGGGCGAGGATTGGAGTCGGATGATTCTCCAGAGCATCTCTTCGCGCGCAGCCGAGCCGGTCATCGCGTCGAGCCACCGTTCGGCGGTGCCCCTTGCGACGGCGAGGGTGAAGTCGCGATAAGCCGAAGCCGAGACTCCCGGCCAGCGACCGCGGACCGAGGCCGACTTGATGAAGGCACGGTGTTCAGAGGTCAGATCGCCGACTCGGGCGGGAAGCTCGGACATCGCTAGTTCATCTCGGTAGCTCTCATAGAGCGCCTGGTAGGCCTCGGGCGCGACGACGGCGAACCAGTCCTCGCGCTCGCCTCGTCGTTCGGAAAGCAGTCGGTCGAATAGATGCGCAGGTGCAACGTTGTGCAGGATGTTCGACCCGTACTTGCAGCTCACCAGATAGACGTGATCGATGCGCAGGTCGGCGGGCACTTGCTCGTACCCGGGCGGGCGATGTGGTCCCTTCCATTCGATTGTCCATGGTGGCCGTCCGCGCAACCCGTCTTCGGCGCGGGCAAACGCCATCCCGTTTCCCCAGGCCATCGCGAACTCTCGGTCGTGTTCGCCCGATGCGTACGCCTCGGCGAGCCGGTCGAAATGCTCACCGGAGACGTTGAGTATGTGACCCGGCCGCACCTCGAGCGCTTGTTTGAGATCGCGGTAGCCGAGCATGGCGAGTCCCGTGACGATCTCTGTGATTTCGGTGCGCAGCGTTGCCACTAGTGGGAGTGCAGCGCTCGGGGGCCGGCCGATTCGGGTTCGCCGGGCCGGACCGGGTCGAAGATCTGCGCCATCCGCACCTCGAATACGGCCTGCTCGGCATCGAGGTCGCTCTCGGACCACACGTGAACCTCTTCGGGATAGACGTCGACCGCGAGCCCGGTCGCCGAGATCCAGAGCAGGACGGCGTCGGCCCAACGTTCCTCGAGCAGTGCACTGCGCGCGGCTGCTAGCGCGCTCGGCGACGCGAACGTGGACGGTGAGGCATTCGCCACGAGCTCCCGTGCCAACAATCGCGAGATGACCTCAGCGCTCTCGGCGACGAAGACCCGCGGTTCGTCGCCACGAACGACGGCGTAGGCACCGATGGGTCCCGCCGTGTGTTCAGATTCCATCGAACTCGGGGGCATGCGGGTCGACCGGCTGGTTCGTGTCGCCGCCGTCGGACGCGTAGTCAACCAGCCGCTGCTGCCCGGCCTCGGCGAGCATCTCGACTGCGTCGAACACGAGATGGTTAGCCATCGCGGTTCGCAGAGCCTTGTGTCCCGCACTACCAGACGGCGGGAGATGGGTTGTGATCAGCACGTAGCGGTGCGCGCTTTCGTCGTCGCTGCCATCGCGCACCCCTGCTCGGCCCAATGCCTTCCACAGCGTGTCGGTGCGACGCAGCCCGCCGCGACCGGATGTGAATGCGCCCGACACGTCGAAGTGCCAGATCGAGCCGTCTCTGGCCTTGGCCACGTAATCGATCTCGACGCCCGAGGTTTGCCGGGTGTTCTCGGCGATCACCTTGAAGCCGCACTCGTCGAGAACGAGCGACGCGATCTCCTTGGCTTTGCGACCTTCGCGCACCGCTCGGGCCTGGCCGTCTTCTGTGTCGCTTCCGGGATCGGGCACGGCGGGCAGGTAGACGCTGAACCGTTCGCGTCGCTCCGCCGACTCGGTCAGGCGCGCCCGCTCTGCGTCGATGCGATCCCGAGCCGCGGAGACGTACCCGTCGTCGGTGTCGATACCGACGTAGTGTCGACTCGTCCGCAGGGCGGCAATGGCGGTGCTGCCCGAACCGATGAACGGGTCGAGCACGAGATCTTCCCGGAACGTGTACAGGTCGATGAGGCGGCGCGGAAGCTCGACGGGAAACGGCGCCGGATGCCCGACGCGGGTGGCGGACTCGGTGGCGATCTCCCAAACGTCGGTCGTCGCGTCCATGAAGTCTTCCTTGAACATCGAACCGTCGGCGGGAAGGTCGGCGGCTGCGCGATCGCGGCGGCTGTGGGCGCGGGCAAACCGGCCCTTCGACGCGACGATGATTCGCTCGGTCGTGTCTCGAAGCACCGGGTTCGACGCGCTCTGGAACGAACCCCATGCGCACGACCCGTTGATGCCTTTGCCCTTCTGCCACACGATCTCTCCCCGCAACAACATGCCCAGTCGATCCTGGAGGATGTGGATCAGGTCGGAGGAAAGCGAGCGATAGGGCTTGCGGCCCAGATTCGCGACGTTGACGGCCATGCGCCCACCCGGCTCGAGTTTCGTGAGGCATCGGTCGAACACCGCCTCGAGCATCTCGAGGTATTCGACGTAGCTGGCGGGCACATGATCCTCGGTGAGATCGGCCTCGTACTGCTTGCCGGCGAAGTAGGGCGGCGACGTGACGACGAGAGCAACCGAGTTGTCGGCGACGACCGACTCGTCGGCGAGCACGGCCCGAGCATCGCCGGCAACGATCTCGTCGACGGCGACCGGCGGGTTGATCGTCTCGTCGTCGGACTGCACCGGTGCAGGGAAACGCTCATAGAAGCTGCTCGCGTCGTGGCCCTCGCGTCGAGACGTACCGAAGTCGCTCGTGCTGGTACCGCGTCGTGTCGTGGTCATGGTCACAACACTAACTGGGACCTGTGACAGCGCCGTGTAGCGATGCTCCTCAGACCGGCTGAGGCGACACCAAAATGTTGGTCAGGATCTGGCTGACCGTCGCCTCGAACAGGCCCAGGTCGCGCTGCAGGCGGGCGATCATCATCGCTCCTTCGAGCGCGCTCACGAGTGTCTTGGCCGTGTCCTGAGCGCTTCCGGTGAAGCGCAACGTTCCGGCGTCGCGGCCCTCGGTGAGCATCGCGACCACCCAGCGCTCATTGCGGGCGAAGAAGTCGATGATCGCAGTGCGCATCGGCGGCGGGAGGATCTCGTGTTCGGCGGCGAGCATGCCGCACAAGCACATGCGCTTGCCCTCGAGCACGCCGCGATACAGATCCATGTACTGCTGCAGCTTGGTCGCAGCATCGGCGTCCGCGCGCTCGAGGTCATCGAGGGCTGTGAAGAACCGCTGCACGTATCGAGCGATGACCGCTTCGCCGAGCTCGGCCTTGCCGTCGAAGTGGTATTGGAGAGCGGCCTTGGTCAGGCCGAGCTCGCGCGCGATGTCGGCAAACGAGAAGCCGTTGAAACCGCGCGTCTGCATAAGACGCTCCGCCACGTCGATGATGCGCGTCGAGGTGTCGATGCCTTGCTGTGAGACCGCCATGAGTCACTCCCCGCCTGGGATCGCTCGCGTATGTACATACGGAATTTACAGCGCAGAGTGACAAAGGCCAACCAGCGTGGATCCGCCGCTTCAGGGCAGCGTTTGCGGTGCCTCTGGGCCCTTGTAGTTGGCCGAGGGGCGGATGATCTTGTTGTCGGCCGCCTGCTCGCGGATGTGCGCGGTCCATCCGACGATGCGGCTGACGAGGAAAGTCGGGGTGAAGAACTCGTGCGGTATACCCAGGAGCTCGAAAACCACGCCTGCGTAGTACTCGACGTTGGTGACGATCGTCGCCTCGGGCTTCCAAGCTCGCAGAACGGCCAGCACCTCGGTTTCGATCGCCACCGCGCGGTCGACGAGCTCGCCGCCGAGATCGATCGCAACGTCGCGCAACAGCGTGGCCCTCGGGTCGTCTGCTCGGTAGACCGCGTGACCGAAGCCCATGATCTTTTCTCCCGCGTCGAGCCTTGGCTTCAGCCATCTCTCGGCGTTTTCGGGCTCGCCGATCGACTCGATCATCGCAACCGCACGTCCGGGGGCACCGCCGTGCAGAGGGCCGCTAAACGACCCGATCGCGCCACAAACGGCACCTGCTACATCCGAGCCCGTGCTCGTGATCGACCTTGCGGTGAAGGTCGAGTTGTTGAAGCCGTGGTCGATCGTCGAAATGAGGTAGGCCTCGATCGCTCGGATCTCATCGGGCGAGGGCTCCTCGTCACGGATCGATCGCAGCCAGAACTCGGCGTGGCCCATCGCGCCTTGCGGAGACCGACGTCCTGCGCTCGCTGCGAGAAGCGTCGGTGCGGCCGCGGCGAGAGCTAGCGCGTCGGCCCGCACGGCGCTGTCGTCGATGTCGACGGTCGGTTTCATGCCGTGAGCGTCGGCGAGCGCAAGGAGCCCCTTTTGAATCGCGCGCAACGGTGTCCCGGTCGCCTCCGCGAGAACGCTCTCGGGTACCTCACGTGCCCGACCGACCTCTTCGACGAAAGATCCATCGCCGAACCCGCCGTCGAGCACTAGCGACCAGGCATCCTCGAACGATCGCTCGCGGGCCACGTCGATCGCGTTGTACTGGCGATAGTGATAGAAGCCCTCGTCGCCCCGCACACTTCCGATCGCGGTATCGGCGACCGCTACACCCTTCAGTCCAGCGGGAACCTCGATCAATGCTGCCATGGAACTCTCCTGTCGGTCGGCTCGGGAACGTGCATCGTTGTTCCCAGCCTGCCGCATCATTGATCCCTTGACAAGATTGATCAAGTCAATATAGATGTGGGCATGGCACTGACCGATCCCACCCCACGCTCGATCGCAAGGTCGAGCCAGTCGCGCCTGTCTTCGGCCGAGGCAGCGGCGAGACTCGGGGTCAAGCGCGAGACCCTCTACGCATACGTCTCTCGAGGGCTCATCGGTAGAACCACCGGCGAGGACGGCCGCACGAGCACCTTCGATGCCGACGAGGTCGAGGCGCTCGCACGCAGACGTCGACGCAGCCGCGGCGACCAGATGACCGCTGCTATCACCACCGAGATCACCCGCGTCGACGAGTCCGGCGTGTCTTATCGAGGCATCGACCCGATCGACTTCGTGGACCGCCCGCGGGCCTTCGAATCGGTTACCTGGTGGCTCATAACGGGTCGCGACCTCGAAGGCGGCGAATGGCAGCCCAACGCCGACGCTCTCGCCGCCTCCTCGGCGATCGCCGACAAGCTCACCGCAGAGGCATCGGCCCTCGACCGAATGCGGATCGCCGTCGTCGCCGCGTCGATCGCCGATCCCCTGCGACACGACCTCGCGAGTCCCGAGCGGTGCGCACCGACGATCGTCGAGTCGATGATCGCGGCGCTCGGTGACACAGATGCCGAGTCGACCCTGCCACGCCGGCTGTGGACGTCGCTGACCGGCTCCGATGCCTCCGAGGCCGCGCTCGACTGCCTTACCGCGGCGTTGGTGGTGCTCGCCGACCACGGGCTCGCCGCCAGCACCTTTGCCGCACGCGTCGCCGCCTCCTCACATGCCGACCCCTACTCGGTCGTGCTCACCGGGCTCGGCCCCGTCGGCGGCGTACTCCACGGTGGAGCGAGCCGCACGGTTCACGAGTTGTACGCGAGCGCTGCAGAACTCGGTGCCGCCGAGGCGCTTCGGCGGCACCTGCTCCGAAGCACCCGCATCCCGGGCCTCGGTCACACAGTGTATGTCGAGCGCGACCCCCGCTTCGACGTGCTGTCCGACAAGGTCCGCGCCGCCTACAGGAGACACCCCAAGCTGTCGACGGTCGTCGACGTCTACGAGCTGGCGACCACCCAGGTGCACCATCCTCCAAACATCGATCTCGCCCTCGGCGCGCTCACCTTCCTCGCCGGCATGGAGCCCGATGCCGGCGAGGCGATCTTCTCGGTGGCGCGCACCGCGGGGTGGCTTGCGCACGGCGCGGAGGAATACGGCGAGAGGCCGCTGCGTCTGCGGCCGCGGGCGACCTACGTGGGTAGGTGAGCGTGCTGGGTCAGGCTCCGACAGCCTTGCGGCCCACCTCGACCTTGCGCGGCTTGGCCTTGTCGTCGACGGGAATGGTCAGGTGGAGAACACCGTCCTCGTAGCTCGCTGCGAGGTTGTCGGTGTCGAGGTTGTCGCCCAGCTGGAGGGTTCGGCTGAACTCACCCTGGGCTCGCTCGCCTGCGAGAACCTGCATCGAATCGCTCGGCTCCCAGGAGCGCTTCGCGGTGACGGTCAGCGACGACTTCTCGACCGTGACGTCGAGATCGCCGGGGTCCACGCCCGGCACGTCCATCCAGATGTGGACATCGTCGCCTTCCCGATAGGCGTCCATCGGCATCGAGACCGGCGACCGACGGGTGCCGGTGACCGACTGACGGGCGAGTTCCTGGAACGGGTCGAATCGCATAAGCATGGTGGGCTCCTCTCGGTGGATCGGTGCCACCGTCGGCACCGCGTGGGTTCGACGTACATATATAGCAACTTGGAGAATAATTGACAACTATTGACTCAGGTTTGATACACTAATCCCCAGCAACTCGTCGACGCGCCCCCGGAATCCGCCGACGAGCAGGGACCCAGACAAAAGGACTTCAAGGAGTACGGACATGACAAAGGCAGTAGGCATCGATCTCGGAACGACCAACTCGGTTGTCGCCACCGTCGTCGGCGGCGAACCTGAGGTGATCGCCAACGCCGAAGGCACGCGCACAACACCGTCGGTGGTCGCGTTCGCCCGCGACGGTGAGGTGCTCGTCGGCGAAGTCGCCAAACGACAGGCGATCACCAACCCCGACCGAACCATTCGCTCGGTGAAACGTCAGATCGGCACCGACTGGTCGCTCGACGTCGACGGCAAATCCTTCACCGCCCAGGAGATCTCGGCACGCATCCTCCAGAAGCTCAAGCGGGATGCCGAATCGTACCTCGGCGAGACCGTAACCGAGGCCGTCATCACCGTGCCCGCCTATTTCGACGACGCGCAGCGGACCGCCACCAAGGAGGCGGGCGCCATCGCCGGTCTCGAGGTCTTGCGCATCATCAACGAGCCAACGGCGGCAGCGCTCGCCTATGGCCTGAACGAGGACGACGACGACCAGACCGTGCTCGTGTTCGACCTGGGCGGCGGGACCTTCGACGTGTCGGTGCTGTCGCTCGGCGAGGGCGTGGTCGAAGTGCTTGCCACACACGGCGACACCCACCTCGGTGGCGACGACTGGGATCAGGCGATCATCGACTGGATCGTCGAGACCTACCGCAACGCCGAAGGTGTCGACCTCGCCCAGGACAAGATGGTGCTTCAGCGCCTCAAGGAGGCGGCCGAGACAGCCAAGATCGAGCTGTCCCAGACCCAGTCGACCCGCATCAACCTGCCGTTCATCACCGCTACCGACGAGGGACCCAAACACCTCGACATGGAGTTGACGAGGTCCAGGTTCGAATCTCTCACCGAGGACCTCGTGAAGAGATGCCGCGGCCCGTTCGAACAGGCTTTGAGCGACGCGAACATCGACAGCGGCGCGCTCGACCATGTCATACTCGTCGGCGGTTCGACCCGCATGCCGGCGATCGCCGATCTCGTGAGAGAACTGACCGGCACCGACCCACACAGAGGTGTCAACCCCGACGAGGTCGTCGCGATGGGGGCGGCTGTCCAGGCGGGGGTGCTTCGAGGCGACGTCTCCGACGTCGTGCTGCTCGACGTGACACCGCTCTCCCTCGGCATCGAAACGATGGGTGGGGTCATGACCACTCTCATCGAGCGCAACACGACGATCCCGACGCGTCGCTCCGAGACCTTCACGACCGCGGACGACAACCAGCCTTCGGTCGACGTTCACGTCCTCCAAGGCGAGCGCGAGATGGCGCAGTACAACAAGACGCTCGGCAAGTTCCAGCTCGTCGACCTTCCGCCGGCCCCTCGTGGCGTGCCACAGATCGACGTCACGTTCGACATCGACGCCAACGGCATCGTGCACGTTTCGGCAAAGGACCAGGCGACCGGCAAGGAGCAGTCGATCACGATCACAAGCCAGTCGTCGCTCTCCGAAGAGGACATCGAGCGGATGATCAGCGACGCCGAAGCCCACGCCGCAGAGGACAAGCGTCGACGTGAGGAGGCCGAAGAGCGCAACATCGCCGACTCGGCCATCTACGCGGCGGAAAAGGAGCTCGACTCTGCCGCCGACCTCTCGCCCGACGATCGCTCGGCGGTCGAGAGCGCAATCGCCGAGCTGAGCGAGGCGCTCGAGTCAGCCGACGTCGACGCGATCCGCGGGAAGACCGACGCACTGGTCTCGGCTACCCAGGCGATGGCGCAACAGCTCTACGAGCGGGCCTCAGCGAACGCCGAGTCGGCGAACGGCCACTCCCGCGACGACAACGACGACGACGTGGTCGACGCCGAGATCATCGACGACGAGAGTGTGAACGCGTAAGCCTTCAGCCTGGATCCACCGAAATGAGTTGATGCCCCGTAGTCCAGGCTTCGCATCACTGCCTTCCAGGCGGGCGGGCCCGTTCCGGGGCCTTTGAGTTTCTCGCTTTGCTCGAAACGTCACACGTTGGGCGCCACGGAGGCGCTGTCATCGACGGTCACGAGGCGTACCTGTTGCCAAGAGCCTCGGTGGCACAGCGCTTGTCGCTGCGAGGACGCAGTGGCCTTCCGGAGGGGCGATGTAAACGGCTAGAAACGGTGGATCGAGGTTCAGTGAGGTGTCAGGGCACCGAGCTCACAACGCGCTGGGACCAAGATCACTTTGACCTCGGTGCCTGAGGTGACACCGGTGCGTGACGGGTCAACGCGAAACGGCTGTAGACCCGGGCGACCGCTGAGTAGGGTCGTGCGGTGACCGCCGCGCCCGACCTATACCATCGCGAGGTACAACGGCGCACCCTCAAGGTCCTCATGGTTGCGTTGGTCCCGTCTGGAATGGGCATGGCGGGTGGCTTCGCAACGATCGCGTGTTGGCCAAGGACATCACTGCGAGCGCAACACTCGGCGGGTTGGCCGCGGCGTTCCTGAGTCTCGGAGGCGCTGTCAGCGCGTTGCCAATCGCCAACTACATGGCCGCACATAGGCGTCGACCGGGGCTCAAGATGGCCTGGTGGGTCGCCGCCTCCGTATTGGACTTCTATCCGCTCTTGCTGATCGGGTCGGCCGGCTTCGGTAGGGAACGCGGCCAACCTCGCGAGTCGATACGCAGCAGCCGACCGCGCTAACGACGAGGATCGAGCGCGCTCCATAGCCAGCCGTCGGCTGGCTCGTGGACCGCGTCGGCCCCTACCTGGTCATCGCCGCCGCCGGCGTCACACTGTTCGCCGGCGGCGAATTGGCGAGCCATACCGATCCCAACGACAGCGTCGGCGTCCTCGCCGGCTTGTTCCTGATAGGGCTGGGTTGGAGCTTCGGCCTCATCGCCGGGAGCGCGTTGTTGAGCGCGTCCTTCGCTCCGACCGATCGAGTCGCACAATCGCCGACCGACCCCGGAATCTCACGGTCTGAGAGCGATTTCGCGCCTTGTGTGACCTGCATTCAAGTGGTATCTAAGTACATCTACGTAATATCCAGCGATATCTGGATTTAGCTGTGGCGTGTGGGTGTGTCCGGGGACCGGGATGGGTGTTCGACGCTCCACCGGGAGGAGCACTTCATGGGGGGCGATCTCCTCACTGAGCACGATGCAGCTCTCCTTGCCGCGTGGAACGCGACCGAGTTCGACTTTGCCGTGGGTGAGACGCTGGTGGATGCGTTTGGGTGTGGTGTGGTGGGGTCTGATGCGGTTGCGTTGGTGTTTGGGGGGGAGTCGGTTTCGTATGGGGAGCTGAGGGCTCGGGCGAATCGGTTGGCGCGTTGGCTTGTCGATGCGGGTGTGGGCGCCGATGTGTTGGTTGGTGTGTTGATGGAGCGCTCGGTCGAGATGGTCGTGTCGCTCCACGCGATCGTCACCGCTGGCGGGGCGTATGTTCCGCTCGATCCCGATGTTCCCGATGACCGGTCGGGATACATGGTCGACGAGGCCGATCTGTCGGTGGTGTTGACCCAAGAATCGCTTCGTGATCGTGTCCCGCAACGGGTCGACAATGTGCTTTCGGTCGACGCCGAGCGGGAACTGATAGACCGCTATGACTGCACCGATCTGGATGTGACGGTCGATCCCGACAGCGCCGCGTATGTGATCTACACGTCGGGGTCGACGGGCCGGCCCAAAGGTGTCATCAACGAACACCGCGGGATCGTCAACCGGTTGGCATGGATGCAGTCGGTGTTCGATCTGGGTCCCGACGACTGTGTCCTACAAAAGACACCGTTCGGTTTCGACGTGTCGGTATGGGAACTTTTCTGGCCGTTCCAGGTCGGAGCCCGACTCGCGATCGCTGCACCCGACGGGCACAGAGACCCCGGCTATTTGATCGACGAGATCAACACCCGCGCGGTCACCACCGTTCACTTCGTGCCATCGATGCTGCGCCTGTTCCTCAACCACCCCCGAGCCGGCACCGCCACCACACTCAAACGCGTCATCTGCTCAGGCGAAGCACTCACCGCCGACCTCCAAGACCGCTTCTTCGACACCTTCGACAACGTCGAACTACACAACCTCTACGGCCCCACCGAAGCCGCCGTCGACGTCACCCACTGGCAATGCGACCCCAACAACACCACCGGAACCATCCCCATCGGCGCACCCATCGCCAACACCGAGATCCACATACTCGACGACCAACTCCAACCCGTACCCATCGGCACCGCCGCCGAACTCCACATCGGCGGCATCCAAGTCGCCCGCGGATACCTCAACCGGCCCGAACTCACCACCCAACGCTTCATCGACAACCCACACGGACCGGGACGCCTCTACAAAACCGGAGACCTCGCCCGCTGGAGAACCGACGGAAACCTCGAATACCTCGGCCGCACCGACCACCAAGTCAAAATCCGAGGCAACCGCGTCGAACTCGGCGAAATCGAAGCCACCCTCCTCCAACACCCCAACATCACAACCACCGCAGTAACCACTCACCTGACCCGCTCCGGATCGCTTCAACCGATCGCTCACTATTCGCCGGTTGAAGACACCGACGTCGACGCGACCGAGCTACGCAGCTTTCTCGAGGCGCGGCTTCCGTCCTACATGATCCCCAACCACTACATCGCCCACGACGACTTCAAAATCACCACCAACGGCAAGATCGACCGCAAGAGCCTCGACGCCGCTTTCGAGGCTCGCCGCGCGAGCGACGGCGTCGGAGTCGCGCCGCGCGACCCGATCGAGCGACTCCTGACCGAGATCTGGAGCGAAGTACTCGAGCGCGACGACGTCGGCGTCGAAGACGGCTTCTTCGAGCTCGGCGGCGACTCGCTCCAGGCGGCTAGCGTCGTCAATCGCATACAAACCGAGCTCGAAGAGTTCATCTACGTCATCACCGCGTTCACAGCGCCGACCATCGCGGAGTACGCGCAGTTCCTCCGCCGCGACTATCCCGAGGCGGTTGCTCGTCGGTTCGGCGTGAGCAGCGAGTCGCCAACCGAGCGACCGGAGCGAGCGTTCGACGAGAAGCTGAGCGAGCTGCGCGCCGCCGTGCCGAGCTTCGGTCCTTTCACCACCTGGACCGAGGGTCCCCCGATTCCAGGCGCGATCTTCGTGCTCTCGCCACCACGCTCGGGCACCTCGCTCCTACGGGTGATGCTCGCCGGCCACCCCGACCTCTTCGCCGGCTCCGAACTTCAACTCCTGCACTTCGACACGCTCCAACAACGGCGCCGTGCCTTCGACGGGCCGTTCAGCCTTTGGCGCGAGGGCACGATCCGCGCGCTTATGGAGCTCAACGGGGTCGACGGAAACGAAGCATCCGAGCTGATGGACGGCTATGAGAGCGAGGGGCTCAGCGCCAAGGACTTCTACCGCGTCATCCACGACGCCGGAGGCGGGCGAACGATCGTCGACAAGTCTCCGTCGTACGCCCTCGACCGAGCGGCACTCGACAACGCCGAGGTCGGCTTCGAACAGCCCTTCTACATCCATCTCGTCCGCGATCCCCACGAGATGGTCCACTCCTTCGACAGCTACCACATGGACCAGGTCCTTTTCCTCGAGGACCACGGTCTGCGCGGCAGGGAGCTCGGCGAGCTCGTCTGGTTCGACAGCCACCTGACCACCCTGGAATTCCTCGCTGAGATACCCGACGAGCGCCAGCTGAGGTTGCGCTTCGAAGACCTCGTCGCCGATCCCCGCACCGCCATCGATTCGCTCGTCACGGCAGCCGGCATCGAGTTTCACGACGGGATGCTGCGCCCGTACGACGATCTCGAACACAAGATGGTCGACGGCCTCCACGACGACTCGACCCCGATGGGCGACACGCGGTTTCTGGAACACGGACGGATCGATCCGGCCATCGCCGACAAGTGGCGGCGCCAGAAGCCGACCGACGTGCTCGATTCGCGGACGTGGTCGCTGGCCGAGCAGTTCGGTTACTCGTCGCCGGCAGGGCAGAACGGGAACGCCAAGCCGTCGCGCCGGAGTCTCGCCGCGCGCCAGCGCCGCCGCCGGGCAGGGCGATCGTGAACGAGCATCCGACCAACGGACAGATCTCGGCCGAACCCGACCGCGAAGAGATCGCGATAGTCGGCATGAGCGGGCGATTCCCCGACGCTGCCGACCTCGAACAGTTCTGGACGAATCTGCGAGCCGGACACCAGTCGATGCGCGAATTGACCTCCGACGAGCTACGAGCAGCCGGCGTGTCGGAGGCCGAGGCCGCCGACGACTACTACGTGCCGATGGCCTCGTCGCTCGCCGAGGCCGACGGGTTCGACGCCGGCTTCTTCGGCTACAGCAAGCGCGAGTCCGAGATCATGGACCCCCAGCACCGGGTCTTCCTCGAGGCGGCTTGGACTGCTCTCGAACACGCCGGCTACGACCCGGCAAGCTACGAAGGCACCATCGGTGTCTTCGGCGGAGTTGCGCCGAACACCTACCGCAACGAAGTGCTGTCGACCCGACCCGACCTGCTCGAGCAGTCCGGTCGCTACCCGGTTCTCATAGGCAGCGAGCGCGAGTACGCGGTCACCCGGGTTGCGTTCAAGCTCGACCTTCGCGGCCCGGCGATCAGCGTGAGCACCGCATGCTCGACATCGGGGGTTGCGCTCCACCTCGCTGCCCAGAGCGTGCTGAGCGGCGAGTGCGACATGGCACTCGTCGGTGGTGCACGTGTGAAGGCACCGCTCGGCGCAGGGTACATATACGAGGAGGACGGGATCGTCTCGCCCGACGGGCGTTGCCGACCGTTCGACGCCGCAGCGCGAGGCACCATCCAGGCGAGCGGGGTCGGGATGCTCGTGATCAAGCGGCTCTCGGACGCGATCCCCGACGGCGACAAGGTCCACGCTCTGATCAAGGGCACCGCCGTGGCCAACGACGGCGCCGGCAAAACCGGCTTCACGGCGCCCGGAATCGACGGGCAGGCCCGCGTCATCGCCGAGGCGATCGAGATGGCCGAGGTCGATCCCCGAACCATCTCCTACATCGAGGCCCACGGGACCGGCACGTTCATCGGTGACCCGATAGAGATGTCGGCACTCCATCGGGCGTTCGGTGAGCTCGGCATGCCCGAGCGATGCACGGTCGGCTCGGTGAAGTCCAACATCGGCCACCTCGATGCTGGAGCAGGCGTCGCGGGAGTGATCAAGACGGTGCTCGCGATGCAACACGGCGAGATTCCGCCGACTGCGAATTTCACCGACATCAACCCGCAGATCGATCTATCCGAAGGTCCGTTTCGCGTCAGCGGAGAGCTGACCGAGTGGACCAGCGACGGGTCCCCGCGGCGCGCAGGCGTCAGCTCGTTCGGGCTCGGCGGCACCAACGCTCACGTAGTACTCGAGGAGGCTCCATCCTCGGCGAGCAACCCGTCTGCGAGGAACCATCATCTGTTGACCCTCTCGGCTCGCTCGGAGACCGCGCTGGAAGCCGCAACGGCCAGGCTCCGGGACCACCTCACCCGAGCGACCGACGATCTCGCCGACATCGCCTACACGCTTCGCGTCGGGCGGCGAGCCTTCACCCACCGGCGCACGGTCGTCGCCTCGAATGCCGCCGAGGCGGCCGAACTGCTCGATGCGAGGGACGCTCGTCTCGTCGGAACCGGCCAGGCCGGCGACGCAGGATCGGTGGCGTTCATGTTCCCCGGCGGCGGCGCGCAGCACGCTGGCATGGGCCGCGAGCTCTACGAGACCGAGGATGTGTTCAAGAGAGCGTTCGACCGGTGCGCAGCCATTGCGACGCGCCACCACGACCTCGACCTGCACGGCGCGCTCTACGGCCACGATGCACTCGACGACGAGGAGCTCGGCCGCCCGGCAATGGCCTTGCCGACGCTGTTCGCGGTCGAGTTCGCTCTCGCTCAGCTCTGGATCTCGCTCGGCGTGCGCCCGAGCGCGCTGATCGGCCACAGCCTCGGCGAGTACACGGCCGCCTGCCTCGCCGGGGTCTTCTCCCTGACCGACGCGCTGGGGCTCGTCGTGTTGCGTGGGCGTCTGTTCGAAAGCCTCGAGGAGGGCGGCATGCTCAGCGTGCCGCTCGGCGAAGACGACCTGGTCGACCTTCTCGACGACGACCTCTCGATCGCCGCCATCAATCGCGCCGACCTGTGCATTCTCGCGGGATCCACATCGGCGATCGAACGAACGGGCGCCCTGCTCGAAGAACGCGAGATCGAGACGCGGTCGCTTCGAATCTCGGTCGCCGCGCACTCGCACCTGATCGAGCCCATACTGGATGAGTTCCGCTCCTACGTCGAGACCGTCGAGCTGCACGAGCCGACGATCCCGCTCGTCTCGAACCTGACCGGCGATTGGATCGCGGACGGCGACGTGACCGATGCCGACTACTGGGCCCGTCACCTTCGTGAGACCGTGCGCTTCGTCGACGGTCTCGAAACGCTCGCCCGCGACAATCCGGGCCACTACATAGAGGTCGGTCCAGGGCAGACACTCGGCGGCTACCTGCTCCGCCACCCGTGCCGGACCAGGGAGCACGAGGTTGTCGCCTCGCTACCCCACTCCGCCGACTCGACCGCGAGCGATGCGCACTTCCTCTCGGCTGTAGGGCGGATCTGGCGGACCGGGGGCGAGGTCGACCTGGCGGCCTTGACCGTCGACGAGGAGCGACAGCGGGTTCCGCTGCCGACCTACCCCTTCGAGCGCACCCGCTATTGGGTCGAGCGCGGCGACGTGTCGGTCTCCGCGCCAGCGGCGAGGGAACCCACTGCGGAGACTCCGGACGACGCGTCGAACAACGGCCATGTTGCACCTGAACCCGCCACCGCAGACCAGTCCCGCCACGAGCGGATCCTCAGCGAGCTGCAGGGGATCTTCGAGGACCTGAGCGGAATCGAGCGGGAGATGCTCAACCCCGGCTCTACGTTTCTCGAGCTCGGGTTCGATTCGCTCTTCATGACCCAAGCGAGTGGAGCGATAGGCCGAGCGTTCGGTCTGAGGGTGTCGTTCAGGCAGCTGTTCGAAGAAGCGCCGACGCTCGATGCCCTCGCGCACCATCTCGACGACCGCCTGCCGGCCGAGGCGTCGGTGACCGGAGACGCCGACGAACCGGGGGGTGCCACGACACCGGACCAGCCGCGCGACCTCGAAGCAGCCCCGGAGCCGGGGGGAGCCGAACCCACGGCGACCGGCCCCTGGAGGCCTGTAAACCGTGCCGACGAAGGACTCACCGCGACCCAGGCTGAGCACCTCTCAGGTTTGGTCGACCGTCTGAACGCCCGTTCGCCGGGTTCGAAGCAATACACGCAGGCACATCGCGCTCGTCTCGCCGATCCACGCAGTGTCGCTGGCTTCAGACGGCCATGGAAGGAGCTCGTCTACCCGGTAGTCGGAACCCGATCGGCCGGGTCGAAGATCTGGGATGTAGACGGCAACGAGTACCTCGACATAGCCATGGGGTTCGGGGTGACGCTGTTCGGACATTCTCCTCCGTTCATCGTCGAAGCGGTCACCGATCAGCTCGGCCACGGATTCGAGATCGGGCCGCAAACCCCGCTCGCCGGCGAGGTCGCCGAGCTGATCGGGCAGCTCACCGGCAACGAACGCGTCGCCTTCTGCAACACCGGATCCGAGGCGGTTCTGGCCGCGATGCGGCTCGCCCGCACGGTGTCGGGAAGAACGAAGATCGTGACGTTCGCGAACGACTACCACGGGCTCTTCGACGAGGTTCTCGCGCGCGGCGTCACCGTCGGGGGCGCGCGCCGCTCGATTCCGATCGCACCCGGAATCCCGCCGCACAGTCCAAGCGAGATGGTCGTACTCGACTACGACGACCCCGAGTCACTCGAATACATCGACGAGATCGCGGCCGATGTCGCCGCGGTTCTCGTCGAACCGGTACAGAGCCGGCACCCCGACCTCCAGCCGGTCGAGTTCCTGCGGGACCTCCGTTCGCTGACCGAGGAGCATGGTCTCGCACTGATTTTCGACGAGATGATCACCGGATTCCGCTCGCACCCAGGCGGAATCCAGGAGCTCTACGACATCCGAGCCGACCTGGTCACCTACGGCAAGGTCGTCGGGGGTGGCTTCCCGATAGGCATCGTGTCCGGACGCCACGAATACATGGACGCACTCGACGGGGGCGACTGGCGCTACGGAGACGACTCGATCCCCGAGGCTGATGTCACCTGGTTCGCCGGCACCTTTGTTCGCCACCCGATCGCCCTCGCGGCATCGCGGGCCTCGCTGCGACACCTTCGCGACGCCGGACCAGCGTTGCAGGGAGATCTCAACGACCGAACGACGCAGCTAGTCACCCGGCTGAACGGGGCTCTCGCCGAACGCGGTGCACCGATGTCGATCGAGCACTTCAGCTCGTTCTTCCTCACGAAGTTCCACTCAGCCCAGGAATTCTCGAGCCTGTTCTACTTCTACTTGCGCGATCGTGGCATCCACGTCACCGAGGGACGCAGCGCGTTCCTCTCGACCGCCCACGACGACGAGGACATCGAGGCACTCGCCGACGCGTACATCGGTGCGGTCGCCGACATGCAGGCGGCCGGCTTTCTGCCGGTCGAAAGAAGCCGTGCCCGGGCAATTCCCGAGTCGCCCGGTCTGGTCGCTCTGTCGGAAGGCCAACAGGAGATATGGCTCGCAACACAGGTGAGCGACGAGGCCAACTGCTCCTACAATCTCTGCAACACGGTGGAGTTGAACGGGCCGCTCGACGAACCTGCGCTCGAGAGCGCTCTGCGCCGGCTCGTCGAACGACACAGCGCGCTGAGAACGACATTCCTCCCCGACGGCCGCAATCAGCGCGTGGCCCCCACCCTTCGGTTCGAGCTCGAGCGGGCTGACCTGTCCGACCTCGCTCACGACGAGCGCCAGGACGCCCTCGACGAACTGCGCGAACGCGAGGCCCGCACGCCATTCGACCTCGAGATCGGGCCGCTGCTTCGACCAACGCTGATCAAGCTCGGCGACGATCACCACGTCCTGTTTGCAACCGTGCACCACATCGTCTGCGACGGCTGGTCGAGCGGTCTGATCATCGAAGAGCTCGGCAAGCTCTACGGCGCTTCCCGAAGGGGCGAAGACCCCGACCTCGGTGAGGTCATGCAGTTCAGGGAATACGCCCGTTGGCAGTCCGCCCTGGAAGGCAGCGAAGAGTGGAACGCGGCCGAGGCGTACTGGCAACGAATGTACGGCGACACGACACACCCGGTTTCGGACATTCCGCCCGACGGTCCGCGCCCACCGACCAAGACCTACACGGCGGAGCGTCAGACCGCGCTTGTCGACCACGAACACGTCGAGAAGCTCCGCGCGATCGCGTCAGCTGAGGGTCAGACGCTCTTCAATCTCATCCTCGCTGCATTCGAGTGCTACCTGCACCGATTGAGCGGCCAGACCGAGATCTCCCTCGGGGTCTCTATCGCGGGACACACTCAGTTCCCGGGCACAGCTCTGGTCGGGCACTGCGTCAACATGCTGCCGCTTCGGCGAGTCGTTGACGCGGACGCGCCGTTCACCGAACACCTTGCTACGACTCGTGAGGCGATGTTCGACGCGTTCGAGCATCAGAACTATTCGTATGGGTCGATCGTCAGGAACATGACGACCGGCCGTGACCCAAGCCGAACGCCGCTCGTCTCGGTCGTATTCAACATGGACGCGTCGATGGCGACGCTCGACTTCGGAGAACTCGATGCAGTTGCCGGCTCGAGCGGTCGGGTGTGCGAGAACTTTGACGTCTTCGTCAACCTCGTCGGCTCCCGCGACGGACTGGTCGTCGAGTGGACCTACAACACGGACCTCTTCAGCCGCGAGTCGGCCAACCTGCGCCTCGCTGGGTTCGTCGAGCTTCTTCACACGCTCGTGGAGAACCACCGGCACCCGGTCTCACGAATCCCTCTTCTCACCGGCTCCGAACGCTCGATGCTCGAGCTCTGGAACGAAACCCACGTCGAGTTCGACGATGTATCGAGCTTGATCGCTCGATTCGAGCGTCGCGCAGCGACCGATCCCGACGCCCCTGCGCTCGTTTTCCGGGGAGAGTCTCTCTCCTATGGCGAGCTCAATGCCCGGGCCAACCGGCTGGCGCATTGGCTGATCGACGCTGGTGTCGGACCGGGCGTCCTCGTGGGCATCATGATCGAGCGCTCGTTCGAGCTCGTCGTGTCGATCTACGGCATCCTCAAGGCAGGTGGGGCTTATGTGCCGCTCGACCCCGACCTTCCGGCCGACCGCCTCGCATTCATGACCGACGAAGCGCAGCTCTCGGTCGTTCTGACCCAGGACGCTCTCCGAGACAACGTACCTGCATCGACCGACTTCGTTCTTGAGGTCGACGCCGAGTGGGGGACCGTAGCGCGGTGCCCCGGCGACGATCCCGGCGTCGACATAGATGCCGAGTCGATCGCCTACGTCATCTATACCTCGGGCTCGACCGGTCGGCCCAAGGGTGTCGCGAACGCACACCGGGGGATCGTCAACCACATGCTCTGGCTCGAGTCCTACCTCAAGCTCGAGCCGTCCGACGGCGTACTTCTCAAGACACCGTTCAGTTTTGATGTTTCTCTCTGTGAGCTGTTCCTCCCCCTGCAGGTCGGAGCCAGACTGGTCATCGCCGAGCCGGGAGGCCATCGTGACCCGCTCTATTTGGTCTCGGTGATCGACGAGCACGCACTGACCACCGTCCATTTCGTGCCGTCGATGTTGCGCCTTTTCCTCGACGATCCTCACTCGACTGAATGTTCGAGTCTGCAGACCGTGATCTGCACCGGCGAGGCGGTCACGTTCGATCTACAGCGACGGTTCTTCGAAGCCTTCGACAACGTCGAGTTACACAACCTCTATGGGCCGACCGAGGCCGCCGTGCACGCTACCTACTGGCGCTGTGACCCGACTGACACCTCCGGGATAGTCCCCATCGGCGCACCGCTGGCCAACACGCAGATTCACATACTCGACGACCAGCTACAACCCGTACCCATCGGCGTGGCGGGCGAACTCCACATCGGCGGAACGCAAGTGGCCGAGGGGTATCTCAACCGGCCCGAACTGACCGCTGAACGCTTCATCGACAACTCACACGGCCCCGGACGCCTCTACAAGAGCGGCGACCTCGCCCGTTGGAGAACCGACGGCGCAATCGAATACCTCGGCCGAACCGACCACCAGGTCAAGATTCGAGGCAACCGCGTCGAACTCGGCGAGATCGAAGCGACCCTGCTCCAACACCCCCACATCACCACGACCGCCGTCGTCGTTCACACCCTGTCGAGCGGCGACGAGCAACTCGTCGCGTACGTAAATTCCGTATGGGGCACAGACGTCGACGAAGCCGAACTGCGCGATCACCTAAAACAAAAGCTCCCGTCCTACATGATCCCCAATCTGTTCATCGCGCACGACGACTTCCAACTCACCACCAGTGGCAAAATCGACCGGGCGGCACTGCCACCTCCGGTCGCCCAATCTCACGCAACAGCCACCGGGTACGCCGCGCCGCGGACCGAACTCGAGCGCCAGCTCGTTTCGATCTGGGAGAAGACCCTCGAACGCCAGCGAGTCGGGGTTCACGACGACTTCTTCGAGCTCGGTGGCCACTCTCTGCTCGCTGCCGGGCTCATGCGTGAGATCGAGGACCACATCGTCGGCGAGCCACTACCTCTGGCCACGCTCTTCCGCGCCCCGACGATTGCCGAGTTCACAAGCTTGATCGCCGAGGACGACTGGAGCTCGTCTTGGGCATCGCTTGTTCCCATCCAGCCCAACGGAGGCCGCACTCCTGTCTACTTCGTGCACGCGCACGGCGGAAACGTGATCGGCTACCGGGACCTCGCGCGCCGGCTAGGTCCCGACCAGCCCTTCTACGGATTGCAGTCGCCCGAGACAGGGACCGACGGAACGCCTCGCCAGATTCCCGAGATGGCCGCGGCATACATAGACGAGATCAGAACCGTGCAGCCGCACGGCCCCTACGTCGTCGGCGGGTGGTGCCTCGGTGGTGACATCGCCTTCGAGATGGCCCAACAACTCAGAGCCTCCGGTGAACAGGTCGCGCTCGTGGTGATGATCGACAACGTGCGGCCCGACTCGGCGTGGACCGAGAGCAGTGAGCGCCCGCTCACCCGTTTGGCGCAGCGCACCCGCACCCGAACCGGTCTCGAGTTGCACAACCTGCGGGAGGTGCCGCGCGGCAAGCGGCTCGGCTACCTCGCTGAGCGAGCGAGACACGTGGCGGACGCGGGTTCGGTCAAGATCGAGTCGCGCCTGGAGGGGACGGCGATGGCGCCGCCGAGCTCGGCTGCGTTTCGCGCACACAAGCTCGCACAGCACCACGAAAAGGCCTACCGCGACTATCGCCCCGAGCCGTACGCAGGCCGCGTCGCGGTGATCCGCGCCGAGCGTCAACCGATCGGGCGCCCCGACGACCCGACGCTCGGTTGGGGCCGGTTCTTCGCCGGCGAGAGCGAGCTGCTCGAAGCGCCGGGCTACCGGATCGGGTTGCTCGACGAGCCACGCGTCGAGGTCGTCGCGGCCATGATCCGCGAGGCGATCGACAGGGCCCTCGAGGCGTTGTGAT
Organism: Acidimicrobiales bacterium; assembly: GCA_965216815.1. Classification (GTDB taxonomy): domain Bacteria; phylum Actinomycetota; class Acidimicrobiia; order Acidimicrobiales; family SHLQ01; genus JADFOM01. The sequence goes on from OZ244202.1 coordinate 4,347,748, forward strand.
CGTGCAGGCCGAACCCTGCAGCGTCGACATCTGGGTCGCCGACCTGCGAGAACCGCGCTGGTCGCCCGAACTTCTAGAGGCACTCCTCAGCGACGATGAGCTCGCTCGTGCCGCGCGCTTTCGCGACGTACAGGACCGACGCGACTTCGTGATCGGCCGGGGCCTCGTTCGAAGCAGGCTCGCCGATTACCTCCAGACCGGCGAGGTCGAGCTCGCCACCGACCGATGGGACAAACCGCACGTAGTCAAGCCGGCGGGTGACGAGGTGGCGTTCAACGTCTCTCACTCCGACGGGTTGCTCGCAATCGCCTTCGCTCACACCGACACCGTCGGCGTCGACATCGAGCGCGTCCGTTGCGACCTCGACCACGATGGGCTCGCTGCGCGGTTCTTTTCCCCCGCCGAACGCCGGGCCTACTTCGACCTCCCCGAATCGATTCGCCCGCAGGGTTTCTTCAACTGCTGGACCCGAAAGGAAGCGCTCGTCAAGGCCAACGGGATGGGCCTCTCGCTGCCGCTCGAGTCCTTCACCGTCTCGCTGCGACCGGACGAGCCGGCCGCGCTTCTCGAGCCCGGCATCCACCTGGGCAAAGACGGGAGCTGGACGCTGCACGCCTTCACGCCTCGGGAGGGCTACTGCGGGGCCCTCGCACTTCCCGCACAGCTCGGCTCGGTTCGCATTCGCGAGCTCGTCGCAGGCACCGCGAACCCACCGGTGTCACCCACCGCGAACCCCCGTTTACATCACAGGCACCGAGCTCACAACGCGCTGGGACCAAGAACACTTTGAGCTCGGTGCCTGACACCTTGCGCTGAAGCTCCGTGCCTGATATCCGTCCGCCTAACCCCTGTGCGCGTCGAGCAGGCGTTGCGCAGCCGCTGCGGCGGTGATCCTGTCGGAACGAACGTCGTCGGCGAGATCGTCGACCATCACCGCAACGGCCGGGTCGGCGCGGAGGCGGGAGCGAAGACCGTCGTCGACCATCGCCCACATCCATCCGACCCGCTGATCGGCCCTGCGTTGTTCGAGCGCGCCGGACTCGCTCATGATCTCTCGGTGACGTCGGATCTCGGCCCACAACTCGCCGAGCCCGTCGCCGGTCAGACCGCTGCACATGACGACCGGCGGGGTCCAGTCGGGGTGAGCAGGCTGTAGCAACCGCACAGCCGCCATGTAGTCGCGCGCCGCCTCACGCGCCTTGCCGAGATTCGGTCCGTCGGCCTTGTTGACCGCTATCAGATCTGCGTGTTCGAGGATGCCCTTCTTGATTCCTTGCAGCTCGTCGCCGGCACCCGGCAGCATGAGAACGAGGAAGAAGTCGACCATCGACGCGACCACGGTCTCGGACTGGCCGACCCCGACCGTTTCGACCAACACGACGTCATATCCCGCCGCCTCGAGCACGATCATCGACTCCCGTGTCGCCCTGGCCACGCCACCGAGGTTTCCCGCAGCTGGCGACGGGCGGATGAAGGCGTTCGGGTCGACGGCGAGGGTTTGCATCCGGGTCTTGTCGCCGAGGATCGAACCACCGCTTCGACCCGACGACGGGTCGACCGCCAGAACGGCCACACGGTGTCCCGCCGCTGTCAGCATGCCACCGAACGACTCGATGAACGTCGACTTGCCAACCCCGGGGACGCCGGTGATTCCGATGCGTTCCGCATCGCCCGAATCGCCGATGAGATCTGCCAGGAGCTCCTGGGCTAACTCCTGGTCGTTGTCACGGGTGCTCTCGACCAGCGTCACCGCGCGACCGATCGTCGCCCTGTCGCCGGAACGCACCCCGGCTACCAGAGATTCGACGTCGTCGCTTGGCACCGCGTCAGGTGATCTGGTCGAGGAGCTCGAGCGCCGCGTCGGCTATGACCGTGCCCGGCGGGAAGATCGCGGCCGCACCGGCTTCACGCAATTCCTCGAAATCGTCGGGCGGGATGACCCCGCCGACGGTGACGAGGATGTCGTCGCGTCCGAGTGCAGACAACGCGGCGCGCAGTTCGGGCACGAGCGTGAGATGCCCCGCGGCGAGCGACGAAGCTCCGACCACGTGCACGTCGTTCTCGACGGCCTGGCGGGCGACCTCTTCGGGAGTCTGGAACAGCGGCCCGATGTCGACGTCGAAGCCGAGATCGGCGAAGGCGGTTGCGATCACCTTCTGGCCCCGGTCGTGTCCGTCCTGGCCCATCTTCGCGACGAGAATACGCGGCCTCCGGCCGTGCTCGTGCGCGAAGCGCTCGATGCGTTCGCTGACCTCGCTCACGTTCTCTGCTCCACCAACCTCTGAGTTGTACACGCCCGAGATCGTTCGGACCTCCGCGACGTGGCGCCCGAACTCGGCCTCGAGCGCATCGCTGATATCACCCACGCTCGCACCCGCGCGTGCGGCGTCGATCGACAGCTCGAGCAGGTTGCCGTCGCCCGATGCAGCACCCGAGAGCGCCTCGAGGGCAACCGTGCAGGCCTCGTTGTCGCGCTCGGCACGGAGACGCTCGAGTTTTGCGATCTGCTCAGCGCGAACCTGAGCATTGTCGACCTTGAGAACGTCGACCTCGTCGACGGTGGTCGGCTGGAATCGGTTGACCCCGACCACGATCTGGGAGCCCGAGTCGATTCGCGCCTGGGTGCGCGCCGCTGCCTCTTCGATCCTGAGCTTCGGTATGCCCATTTCGATCGCCGAGGCCATTCCACCGGAGTTCTCGATCTCGGAGATGTGCTGCCACGCCCGACACGCCAAGTCGTAGGTGAGCCGCTCGACGTAGTAGCTGCCGCCCCACGGATCGACCACATCGCAGGTTCCCGACTCCTGTTGAAGGAACAGCTGGGTGTTGCGCGCGATGCGGGCGGAGAAGTCGGTGGGCAGCGCGAGGGCTTCGTCGAAGGCGTTGGTGTGCAGCGACTGCGTGTGACCCTGGGTCGCGGCCATCGCCTCGACGTTCGTTCGGGTGACGTTGTTGTAGACGTCTTGGGCTGTGAGCGACCAACCCGAAGTCTGGCTGTGGGTCCGCAACGAGAGCGACTTGGGATTCTTCGGCTCGAACTGCCTCACCAGGTTGGCCCACAACAGACGTGCCGCCCTCAGCTTCGCGACCTCCATGAAGAAGTTCATCCCGATAGCCCAGAAGAAGCTGAGCCTCGGGGCGAAAGCATCGACATCGAGGCCGGCGTCGATGCCCGTTCGGATGTACTCGACCCCGTCGGCCAGCGTGTACGCAAGCTCGAGATCGGCCGTCGCGCCGGCCTCCTGCATGTGATAGCCCGAAATCGAAATCGAGTTGAAGCGCGGCATCCGTTGCGACGTGAAAGCGAAGATGTCCGCGATGATCCGCATCGACGGCTTCGGCGGGTAGATGTAGGTGTTGCGGACCATGAACTCCTTGAGGATGTCGTTCTGGATGGTCCCGGCGAGCTGTTCGGGAGCGACTCCCTGCTCCTCGGCGGCGACGACATAGAGCGCCATCACGGGCAGTACCGCACCGTTCATCGTCATCGACACCGACATCTTGTCGAGCGGGATGCCGTCGAAGAGCTGGCGCATGTCGAGGATCGAGTCGATCGCCACGCCAGCCATGCCGACGTCGCCTGCGACGCGTGGATGGTCGGAGTCGTAGCCGCGATGTGTTGCGAGATCGAAGGCAACGCTGAGGCCCTTTTGGCCGGCCGCGAGGTTGCGGCGATAGAACGCGTTGGATTCCTCGGCGGTCGAGAAACCCGCGTACTGGCGAATAGTCCACGGCTGGTTGACGTACATCGTGGCGTACGGGCCTCGCAGGTACGGCGCTATTCCAGGGTAGGTGTCGAGGAAATCGAGATCGGACGTGTCTTCGGCGGTGTACAACGCCTTCACCCCGATGCCCTCAGGGGTGTCCCAGACGAGGTCCTCGGCGCTCTTCCCCGTCGACGCCTCGACCCGGCCGGCCCAGCGCTGTGCGGCTGACCGATCGTCGGACGACACCGGCTCGGGCTCGAGGTCGAGGGTCGTGAAATCCGGGAAATCGCTCACCCTCCCACTCTAGGAGAAGGACCGCCGGTCGCTTGAAGGCCGAGCGCCCTTCCGCGAACATGCCGCAATGGCAGCAACCCTGCAGATCACCGTCGATGCCGCCGGCCCACGGGCCCTCGGCGAGTTCTGGTGCAACGTACTCGGCTACGTCGAACAACCTCCTCCGGAAGGGTTCGACACTTGGGAGGACGCGCTCGATGCGATGGGGATCGACCGGAGCGACCCCGACCGGGCGTTCGCGATCGTCGACCCCGACGGGGCCGGCCCACGCATGTTCTTCCTGAAGGTGCCCGAGGGAAAGACCGCTAAGAACCGGATGCACCTCGACGTCGCTGTCGGCGCCGACGATCTGGTCGGCCGCGCGCGAGAGCTCTGCGACCTCGGGGCGCAACTGGTCGGCGAGTACGACGAGCCCGAAGGCCGATGGATCACCCTGCTCGACCCCGAGGGGAACGAGTTCTGCATTCAGTAGCCGCTTTACCATCTGACACGAGAGACGAGGGCAACCGACGATGCCGTTCGTAGATGTCGATGGATTGCGCATGTACTACGAGATCCACGGTGAGGGTCCGCCGGTGATCGCGATCAGCGGAACCGGTGGCGATCTGCGTCAGATGCCGGCCTCGGTGTCACCACTGGTTCAGCACTTCACCACACTCGCGTTCGATCAGCGAGGACTCGGCCAGACCGACAAGCCGGCCACCGACTACACGATGGGCGACTACGCCGACGACGCCGCCGGTCTGGCGCGAGCCATCGGTTGGGATCGATGCCACGTGATGGGCACCAGCTTCGGCGGCATGGTCGCGCTCAACCTGGCGGTGCGGCATCCCGAGCTCGTCGATCGTCTCGTGCTGTGCTGCACGTCGCCCGGCGGCGAGCACGCCTCCTATCCGCTGCATGAGCTGTTGGGCTCGACCGCAGACCCTGCCGAGCTTCTCGCGACGCGGATGCGGCTGATGGACAACCGCTGGGACCCCAACGCCGACGAGCCGATCCCCGGCCTCGGAGCCATCTACCCACTCATCGAAGAGCAGGCTCTGGCCGAGCCGGATGCCGAGACGGCCGACGGACTCGCGCGTCAGCTCGCGGCCAGGGCGGGCCACGACGTCGTCGACGACCTCACGTCGCTCGAGCACGAGTCCCTCGTCTGTGCGGGCCGCTTCGACGACCTGGCCCCGCCGGCAAACAGCGAAGTGATCGTCGATTCGATGCCGAACGCGAAGCTGAGTCTCTTCGACGGTGGGCACGCCTTCATGATGCAGGACCCATCGGCGTTCGAGACCATCATCGCTTTCCTGCGGGGTGAGGTCGGCCCCTGAGCAGGGACGCGGGGTCTGTCCCCCTGTCCTACTCAGCCAGCGCGGTGAAGGCGTCCTCGAGGATCGCCACGACGTCGCAGCCGATGGCGACGAAATCATCGACGCCGGCTGCGCGCCACTCATCTTCGTGGTCGCCGGGCCGTCCGGCGAGGTACACCCGTCGGGCGCCGGCCTCCTTCAGCGCCGCCGCAGTCGCGCAGGCGCGTTCCGCGTAGACGTCGTCAGAGGAACAGATAACGGCCAGCGGCGTGTCGGCGCCGGCGAACGCGGCGCCCTCGGCGACCGGCGAATCGAAACCGTCGTTGTCGATTGCGGCGATTCCACCGACCTCGAACAGATTCTTGGCAAAGGTCGCACGAGGCGTGTGAACCGACGGCGGGCCGAGGTTCGCGAGGAAGATCGACGGCGATCCCAGCTCGGCCGCACGGGCGCGGAGCGCCTCGAACGGTTGCGCCAGGCGCCGCACGGGCAGACCCGATGTCGCCGGGCCAGGGGCGCTCGGTCGCTCTAGGCGCTCCTCGTCGATGTCCGGGAACTCACTGACGCCTGTTAGCGGACGGCGGCGGGTTCGAAGGTCGGCGAGGGTCGCCTCCCACGCGTCGTCGACCTGGCGCTCGACGAGACCCGATTCGAGCGCAGCCAACATCCCACCGGCCCCCTCGATCGTCTGGAATCTGCGCCATGCCTCATCGGCGAGCTCGCTGGTGATGGTCTCGACGTAGTAGGAACCGCCGGCCGGATCGGCGACCTGACCCAGACGGGATTCCTCGGCGAGCAGCAGCTGTATGTTGCGCGCGCTCCGGCGGCCGAGCTCGTTGGGTCGACCGATCGCGTGGTCGAACGGAAGCGTCGTGATCGCCTGCGCCCCACCGGTGGCGGCGGCGAACGCTCCGACTCCGGCGCGCAGGATGTTGACCCATTGGTCGGCGGTACTGAACATCGACGGACTCGTCGTCACGTGCTGGTACTGAGCGGACGACTCGGGCGATCCACCTGCCGCGGTTACAACTCGGGACCACATGAGACGCGCGGCGCGTAGCTTGGCGATGGTGGCGAACTGGTCGGCGGTCGCTGCGAGCCGGAACTCGATCAACTCACACGCGTGATCGATGTCGAGTCCGGCTTCGACCAAACCTTCGAGGTAGGCGACGCCGGTCGCGGTCGCGTAGGCCAGCTCGTCCGCGTCCACCGCTCCCGCCGAAACATACGGTTCGCCGTCGACGGCCAAAAACCGCGCCCCGGGATGCCCGTCGGCGAAGTCGACGGCGACCGCCATCGTTTCGGCGAAACTGGGTCCGTCTACACCGCGAGCATGGGCGCCCAACGGATCGAGCCCCAGGAACACGACGAAATCGGAGGCTGCGACCCACGCGTCACGCAGTCGTGACAGAAGCTGGGTCGCGTGTTCGATAGTGGCCCCGAGCAGCGACACCGGCGCGATGTCGACATGAACGTTGCGCAACACCCTCGCCAGATCGACCGCGCCGTCGACTCCCAGCAGATCCAGCTGCACCGATGTGACACCGCCGACGAGATCCTCGAGGATCGCCTCGTTCACCCCGACGGCATCGACCCGGTGGCGCTGGCGGATGTCCCAGCGTTGAGACGCGGCAGCGGCGCCGCGCACGAAGGGGATCTCACCCGGGCCGGTTTCACGTGAGACCGGACCCTCGACGTAGAGGGGACGGCGGTTCACACCTCCAACCTCGTTCGTCAACGTGCGTTCGAAGTCCTTGCCGTCGAGCACCTTGTCGACGAGCGCCATCCATTCCTCCTCGTCGGCGGCACCGAACGATGCGCTGAGCGGCGGGACGGAGGCTTTCGGATCGGGGTCGGTCGTCATCGCACCGGATCGTAGTAGCACCGCGTGCGAACCCTTCGAGTCGATACGGTGTGGGCCCGCACTCCTGGAGCGCCGTGACCGCCACCGAGATCCCATCCACAACCGAGGGCCATCCCCGACGTTGGCTGATCCTGGGTGTGATGTGCAGCTGCCTCGTTCTCGTCGTGGCCTCGGTGAGCTCGCTCAACGTCGCGATTCCATCGATCAACCGGGCACTGTCGCCGACATCGACCCAACAGCTATGGATCCTCGACGCGTATGCCTTGGTGTTCGCCGGTCTGTTGCTCTTCGCCGGTGCGCTCGGCGATCGCTTCGGCCGCAAGAAGGCGCTGCTCGTCGGGCTCGCGATCTTTGCGTCCGCCGCTGTGTTCGGTGCGTTCGCAGACTCGGCGAACGTTCTGATCGGCGCGAGGGCGGTGATGGGCGTCGGCGCAGCGCTGATCATGCCGGCGACGCTCTCGATAATCACAGTGGTGTTTTCTCCGGAGGAACGTCCGAAGGCGATCGCCGCCTGGGCCGGATTCGCTGGCGCCGGCGGCGCCCTCGGGCCGCTCCTGAGCGGGCTTCTGCTCGAGGAGCTCTGGTGGGGTTCGGTGTTCTTCATCAACGTGCCGATCGCCATCGCCGCGGCTGTCGCAATCGTTTCGATCGTGCCCGGCTCGCGCGACCCCGAGCGAAGGCCACTCGACTTCGCGGGTGCGGTGCTGTCGACGATCGGGCTGAGCGGCATCGTGTTCGGCATCATCCAGGGCCCGGAATCGGGCTGGACCGATCCGGTCACGCTGGCCGGATTCGGAATCGGGGTCGCCGGTCTCGCCGCGTTCGTCCTCTGGGAGCTGCGCGTCGACTACCCACTCCTCGATCCGCGGCTGTTTCTCATCCGTAGGTTCGGGCTGTCGAGCATGGCGATCATGAACGCTTTCCTCGTCATGTTCGGCATGTTCTACGTGCTGACGCTCTATCTGCAGTTTGTGAAGGGCTATTCGGCGCTCGAGGCCGCTGTGCGCCTGTTGCCCTTCTCCTTGTTCATGATCGTCGTGGCACCGCGCTCGCCTCGGCTCGTCTCGCGATTCGGTCATCGAAACGTCGTGCTGTTCGGAATCACCGTGCAGGCTCTCGCCTTCGCGCTCGCCAGCAGGCTCGACGTCGGCAGCGGCTACGGGCTTATCGTCGTTTCGATATCGGGAATGGCGCTCGGCATGGCGCTGCTGATGCCGCCGTCGACCGACGCGATCGTGTCCTCGCTCCCACAGGCGAAGGCCGGTGTCGGTTCCGCGGTCAACGATCTGACCCGCGAGGTCGGCGGATCGATCGGCATCGCATTGCTCGGCACGCTCGTGTCGACCGGCTACCGATCGGGCCTCGGCGACGACCCCGATCGACTACCACCCGAGGCCGCTGAAGTCGTGACCGACAACATCGGTGGCGCACTCGCCATCGCCGACCAGGTCGGCGGAGACATCGGCGCGCAGATCGCCGCCACCGCCCGCGAGGCATACATCGATGGCCTCAGCGTCGCCTTCCTCGCTGCCTGCGGCGTCGGCGTCATCAGCGCCGTCGTGTATCGCCTGCTCTGGCCGACCGACTGATCGTCGCTGCTATTTCGCGCCTTCGAGGGCGCTCATACGCAGAATATCCATCCCACCGCAACCGCCGGCGAAGCCGGACGGTTGCTCGACTGACCGATGCCCGTACCAGTTGTCGCATTTTGGACGCGCGGCGAAGAAATGCCGGCCGAAAGCTAAGTAGCGGTGCTCAGCTGCCGACGGGCACGGCATGTGGACTCGTACCCCGCGTCTTCGCGTACTGGTGGCGGCAGTTCTCATCTGCCTCGCTGCTGCGACGTCACCGCCCCATGCGAGTGCGATGGGCCCATCGATGAACCCGAAGCTCGACTGCGTTTGGCTGAACGGCGACGGCAGCTGGATCTCGGTCTGGAAGTACAAGAACCCGCACGGAGCGACGACGATTCCAGTCGGTACCGACAACAGGTTCACCGGCTCACCCGCCGTCGCAGAAGACCAGGGCCAGTTCACGAGCTTCCTCGCGTTCCAGACGCCGGAGAGCGCCGAGTTCTTCACGGTCACCATGCCGTCCACGCAGACGAGCATCACCTGGCACCTCGACGGCAAGTCGAAGACCGCCTCCAAGCCCACGTCGTCGACCTGTCCGACCGAACCGGTTCCGCTGATAGCCGGCGTTCCCGACTGGGTCACTCTCGTTGCGCTACCGATCCTGATCGTCGGTGCGGCCCTGGTGCTGGATCGTCGTCGCTCATCCGCCGCGAACCGAGGTGCCTGATGTACAGCCCGGGAACTGCAGTGGCTGGCGTCGGCGTCGGTGCGGGAGCACCGGCCGCGCTCGCGTACACGGGCGTGTCGATGCTCCCTCTCATCCTCGTCGCCGTCACGCTGATCGTCATCGGCCTATTGCTCGCACGCAAGGGAGCGGTGGCACGTGAGCGCGATCGTCTCGGTCTGACCGACTGATGGCCCGACAGCTCCTCGGAGGGCTTGCACTCTTCCTCATCGGACTCGGGCTTGCCTATTTTGCACTCGTGATGGTCGCGGGTGTTCGGGAGGGGCGACGCCGCCGCCGCAGGTGCGACATCGACCTCACCGAGTCCAAGAACGACTGGACGCACTTCGTATTGGTCCCGGCACTCGACGAGGAAGTCGTCATCGCTGACACGATCAGCGCCCTCGCAGCCACGCTCGGTGAGACCGAACCCGACGTACGAATCGTTCTGGTCGACGACGGGTCGACCGACGGCACGGCCGCGGTCGTCGACGCCCTAGGGCTCACCAACGTCGAGATCCTTCGGCGCCGAGAACCAATCGCTCGCAAGGGCAAAGGTGCTGCTCTGAACTACGCCTACGGGTGGGTACGCGAACAGGCGGTCGACCGCAAGCTCGATCCCGATCGAACGCTCGTCTGGGTGATGGACGCGGACGGGCGCTTGTCGCACCGGGCGGGCGCCATCGTCTCGAGGCTCTTCGACGAGAACGACGTCGGCGGCGTCCAGCTCCCGGTTCGCATTCGAGCACGAGACTCCCTTCTGACCCAGATCCAGCACCTCGAGTTCTGGACCCTGTCCGCGGTCAGCCAGCTCGGCCGCGCGCGCACCGACTCGGTCAGCCTGGGCGGCAACGGCCAGGTCTCGCGGCTCAGCGCGCTTCTCGAGCTCGGCGACTGCCCGTGGTCAGATGCGCTGACCGAAGACCTCGACCTCGCCCTCTCGATGATGACGAGGGGCTGGCGACTGACGACGTCGGTGAACGCGTCGGTCGACCAACAGGGGGTGGACAGCCTCGGAAGGCTCCTGCGCCAACGGACACGTTGGTACCACGGAACGATCCAGTGCTCTGCCCGCGTGCCGGAAGTGTGGCGCTCGCCCTACCTCTCCACCGGCGCCGCTCTCGAAACATGCATGTACCTGCTGCTACCGCTCGTCCTCGTTCTGCCCTGGTCGCTCGTATTCCACGCGGTCGTGTACGACACCTTCATGCGCGTCGTCCACACAAGGCCCTTCGAGATCTTCGGGAGCCGCGGGCTCGGCATGGTCACGCTCTTGTCGATCTGGTACGCGATGTCGTTCCTGCCCAACCTGGTGCTCGCGGTTCTGCACTGGAGTCGAGATCGCACCGTCGGATTCGGAAGAGCGATCGTGTTGGCGCACGCGATGATCGTCTACAACTACATCGCCTATGCGGCGACCTGGTCCGCGGTGATTCGAGTGTGCAAGGGACAAACCGGCTGGTCGAAGACCACCCGTTCGGTCGAACGACCCCTGGCCGTCCCATGACGCTCCCCGCAACAGCCCCTGTGCCGACCGGTCGCCAGGCGGTTGCCACGGTTGCAGCACTCTGGGCCGCTGCGATCGGATCCTCGGCGATTCTGTTTCTCTGGTTGGCCGACCCGATACGCAACTTCGAGGCTTCGGTGGCATCAGCGGTCGTCGGAGCATTCTCCGACAGGCAAGTCGCGGTCGCCGGCGACGCAGTCGTCGCAGTCTCTTCGGGCGACGGCCCCGTGTTCTTCGGCGTGGTCACACGTTCTTGTTCAATGACGGCAGTCCTACTCGCCGTAGGCATGGCCGGTGCAATGGCGCCGCGTGGCCGCCTGCGTCGGCGAGCCGCTCCGGTTCTCGCCGGCCTCGCGGTCGCCGCTGGCTTCAATCTCTTCCGAATCACTCTGGCGCTCTGGGCCGGCTCGACCTGGGGCACCGACGTCATGGGCAGGGTTCACGACACCGCCGGGACGCCATTGACCCTCGCTGGGGCGGCACTTTCGATCTACGTGATGTGGCGTGTCGCGGAACGTTCGGGTCGGTCGCCGGAGCCTCGAGCCGGCACCGAGAACTCGTCGACCTCTACGTCCTCACCGAAATAGCGCTGAACGGCTGCGACGCAGCGCTCGGCCGCCTCTCCATCGCCGTACGGGTTGACGACGTTGGCCATCGCCTCGTACTCATGTCGATCGTCGAGCAGGCGAAGTGTCTGCGACACGATCCGATCGTGGTCGGTTCCCACCAGCCGGGAGGTGCCGGCAGCGACCGCCTCGGGTCTCTCGGTCGTTTCGCGCAGAACCAGCACGGGTTTGCCGAGAGAAGGCGCCTCCTCCTGCACACCACCCGAATCGGTCAAGACCAGCTCGCAGCGCTGCATCAGCAGGCAGAACGGTCCGTATTCGACGGGTTCGACGAGCCGAACATTGTCGAGGTCGGCGACGTGTGGCTCGATCGCAGAGCGAACCTCGGGGTTGGGGTGGATCGGAAAGACGATCGCGTCGTCCCGGCGACGCTGCGCGATCGTCGCCAGGGCGCGTCCGATCGAGGCCATCGGCTCGCCCCAGGACTCGCGGCGATGAACGGTCACCAGAACGACTCGCCGGTCGCCGTCGAGGAGGTCCTCGAGCCCGGGCGGGTCGGAGATGTCCTCGTTGGCGATCGTTGCCTCGAGCGCGTCGATGACGGTGTTGCCGGTGACGACCACGTGCTCACGGTCGATCCCCTCGGCGGCCAGGTTGTCTGCAGCCATCGGCGTCGGTGCGAGATTCAGCGCGGCGATTCGTGACGTAAGCACCCTGTTGAGCTCCTCGGGAAAAGGCGACGAGAGGTCCCCGGTTCTCAACCCTGCCTCGACGTGAATCACCGGTATCCTCTCATAGAAGGAAGCCAACGCACCTGCGAAGGTCGTGGTGGTGTCGCCTTGCACGATCACCGCATCGAGCTCACGTCCGGCCAGCTCGGACGGAAGCCGATCGAGAACAGCCGACGTCATCGAGGCCACCGATTGTCCCGGCCGCAGGATGGCGAGATCGGTGTCTGGCTCGATCGAGAACACCGAAAAGACCTGGTCGAGCATCTCGGCGTGCTGTCCGGTCGACAGAACGATGGGTTGGTAACCATCCGTCTCACCCAACCGGGCGATCACCGGTGCCAACTTGATCGCTTCGGGCCGCGTGCCCACGACGAAGCCGATCTTTCTCATCCAAGTCCAGCCGATCGAGCGTGACCGCGTTTCGCTGAACGAGCATAGACCGACTGGGCGTCGTGAACCGACCATCGGCATCGGCCGGTCGCCGCGTCGTGACATGCGGCACACGCTCGCATAGGGTCATGGGCTCAGAATCGTGCAGTGGAGGGAACCCCGACGTGTCGACCAAACGTGTGCTCTTGATCCTTCTGGCGGTGTTCGCTCTCATCGCGGCCGCATGCGGAGACGACGACGGCGGCGGCGGCGCCGTCGAGACGACGAGTGCCGCAGAGGAAGGCGACGACGGGCTCGAAGGCGAGGACGACACAGGGGCAGAGGAAGGCGGTGACCTCGGCGGAGACGACGAAGGTGAAGACGACAGCGGCGACGACGGACTCGGCGGAGACGACGAAGCCGACGACCTCGGCGGTGGCGACGACGGCGCAAACGAGGCATGTGACGGGGTGACCCTCGAAGCGACCGACACCGGGGTCACCGAAGACACGATCACCGTGTTCGTCATGGCCGACATCGGTTCGGAGCTGGCGCCAGGGCTCTTCCAGGGCTCGATCGACGGTGCTCGCGCATGGGTCGACAAAGTCAACGACAACGGCGGTCTCGGCTGTCGCGATGTCGAGCTCGTCGAATGGGACTCGGCGATCAACCCGACCGAGACCACCAACGGCTTCCTCAACGCCTGCGACACATCGCTCGCCATGGTCGGATCGACCTCGCTGTTCGCAACCGACATCACACCGATCGAAGACTGCGGCATCGCCGACATCCCCGAGCGGGCGGTCGCCGACGCACACCACTGCTCGCCCAACGTCTTCATGGTCGCGCCGGCCAACGGGTCGTGTCCCTACAGCGGCGAGGGACCGCGCGACTTCAACATCAACCAGGGCGCCTACGAGTGGATCCTCGAGAACGAACTGGCCGGTGGCCCCGTCAAGGGCGCCTATGTCATCCCGTCGGATCTACCGACGACGATCAACGCGACAATGCCGAGCATCGTCGGCGTGAACGAGATCGGCGTCGACACGACCGGCGGCGGCGAGTTCGGTGTGTCCGGCACCGCGGAACAGGCGTCGTTCGGCGCGATCGTCCAGTACATGGCCAACAACGGGGTCACCTGGGCACAGAGCGGTTCGAACGACCAGTCGATGCTCAAGTGGCGCAACGAAGCCGCCGCGCAGAACTTCGACGACACGGGCGTCGCATGGGTGTGCAGCATCGCGTGCTACACCCCTGAGCTGCTCGAACAGGGCGGCGACAACGTCGAGGGCACGCTCGTATGGATGCCGTTCCTCCCCTACGGGGAATCCGACACCAACGATGAGCTCGCCACGTTCCTCGAGTACGTCGGAACCGATTTCCCACCGTCATGGGCCGCCTCGGCATGGGCGTCCGGGCTGGTCCTCGAACAGGTCATCGACGAGATCATGGCGACCGACGGGCCGAACGGAATCACCCGCCAGGCCATACTCGACCGTCTCGCCAACGTCGGGGCATTCGACGCCAACGGCTGGTTCGGCGAGGTCAACGTAGGAGCGCGGCAGGGCTCGCCGTGCTTCGTCGTGCTCCTGGTCGAGGGCGGCGAGTTCGTACGCCGGCACCCCGAAGAAGCCGGCACGCTAGACTGCGACGCCCAGGCTTTCGAGATCACGGGACTCGACCCGGCGGCCCGCTACCAGGGCTGAACCCGGATCTCCAGTTGACTCGACTTCGCCCGCGATCCGAGAAGGAACCGAATGATGACTCGCAAATCCCTAGCCGCGTTGTGCCTGGTCGGCCTGTTGGCCGTGGCATGTGGCGGAGATGACGACACGGCCGCTAACGACGACGCTGGCGCGACGACCACCACCATCGAGTCCGGCGGAGACGGTCTCGACGAGGCCGAAGACACAAACGACGTAGCCGACGACAGCGGCGGTGACGACCTCGGCGGCGACGATGGCGAGGAGACCGGCGATGATCCGTGCGAGAGCATGACCCTCGAGGCCACCGACACGGGCGTGACCGAGGACACGATCACCGTGTTCGTCATGGCCGATACCGGCAACGAGCTCGCCCCTGGACTGTTCCAGGGCTCGATCGATGGCACCCGCGCATGGGTCGACAAGGTCAACTCCGAGGGCGGGCTGGCCTGCCGCGACGTCGAGCTGGTCGAGTGGGACTCGGCGTTGAGTGCGGTCGAGACGACCAACGGCTTCCTCAACGCCTGCGACACCTCGCTCGCGATGGTCGGATCGACCTCGCTGTCGATCACCGGAGCGACCGAGATCGAGGATTGCGGAATCGCCGACATTCCAGAGCGATCGGTCGTGGGCCCACACGCGTGCTCACCGAACGTCTTCCTCGTGGCAGGCGAGAACGGCTCGTGTCCCTACAGCGGCGAAGGTCCACGCGACTTCGAAATCGCGCAGGGCGGCCCGCATTGGATCCTCGACACCGAGTTCGACGGCGGACCGGTCGAAGGGGTCTTCGTGATCCCGTCGGATCTCCCGCAGACGGTCAACTCGACGATAGTTCTGGCCGATGCCCTCAACCAGATCGGCGTCAACACCTTCCCCGACGGCGAATTCGGCATGTCGGGTCTGGCCGAGCAGGCTCAGTACGCGGCGATTCTGCAGTACATGTCAGCCAACGACGTCCAATGGGCCGGCATGGGATCGAACGATCAGGCGATGCTCAAGTGGCGCAACGAAGCCGCTGCGCAGGGATTCGACGACGAAGGTGTCGTGTGGGTCTGCCAGCTCGCTTGCTACACGCCCCAGCTACTCGATCAGGGCGGCGACAACGTGGAAGGCACGTACGTATACCTTCCCTTCCTCCCCCACGACGAGACCGACACCAACCAGAACCTGGCCGACTTCATCGAGTTCATCGGAGACCCGTTCCCGCCGTCGTGGGCAGCGACCGCGTTCGCGTCAGGTATCGCACTCGAACAGGTCATCGACGACATAGTCGCGAGCGAAGGCCCGAACGCCGTGACAAGGCAGGCGATCCTCGACGGCATGAGGACACTGACCGAGTTCAGCGCCGACGGGTGGATCACCGAAGCCAACCTCGCCGACAAGTCGACGACCAACTGCTTCGTGGTCGTACAGGTCGAAGCCGGCGAGTTCGTGCGCCGGTTTCCCGAAGAACGCGGCACGCTCGAATGCAACGACGCGAGCACGAGTCTCACCGGGCTCGACCCCGCCGAGCGCTACCAGGGCTGACGCCGTATCTCGAGTTGAGTCAATTCGACGGTTTCCGCCGGCAACGCGCGGTCGGCTACAACTATGTGACCTTCGAAGCAGCCGCAGGGGGATGCGTCGGTGAAGATCAACACGTCGGTGCTTCGGACCCTCCTCATCGCCGTCGCGCTGTCGATCTATCCGATCGCCAAGGGCTGGCAGGGAGGCCTCACCGCCGAGACCGGCCTGACCGCACTCTTCATCGGCATCGCGATCGGCTCCCTCTACGCGATGTACGCCACCGGTCTCGTCGTCGTCTACACGACCACCGGCATCTTCAATTTCGCGCAGGGTGCGATCGGGGTATTCGCAGCGTTCCTCTACTGGCAGCTTCGCAACGACTGGGGTTGGCCCACACTGCTCGCTCTGTTTCTCGTCGTCGGTGTATTCGGACCGCTGTTGGGCATCCTGCTCGACATCACCCTCATGCGCCGGGTGCAGAAGGCTCCGCTCATCAACCAGCTGATGATCACCGTGGGCCTCATGGTGTTCCTCTTGGCGTTCACGGGGATGATCTGGAGTCAGGAGACCCCGCGTCGCATCGATCCGTTCTTCGGAACCGAGAGCTTCAGCGTCGGGCCCATCAACATCACCTATCACCGCTTCATCGTCTTCGTGACCGCCATCGTCGTCGCGATCCTGCTGCGCATCCTCTTCAAGTCGCGTCTGGGCGTGGCCATGCGAGCTGTGGTCGACAACCGCGACCTCGCGGCGCTCACCGGTGCACGTCCCGGAGTGGTCTCTTCCACCGCCTGGGCGATCGGATCGAGCCTCGGAGCCCTCGCCGGAATCATGATCGCGCCCGAGCTCGAGATGGATCCGGCCAACCTCAACATCGTCATCATCTGGGGCTTCGCAGCCGCGGCGTTCGGCAAGCTGCGAAGCCTTCCACTCGCTCTGGTCGGAGCGCTGCTGCTCGGCATCAGCAAGCAGTTCACGACGCAGTTCCTCTCGTGGGGGAACGACTGGCGTTTCGTGTCCGACTCGATCAACGCTCTGGTGCTCTTCGCGGTGGTCCTCGCGCTGCCCCAGGAACGCCTCGAGGTCGGCAGAACCGCGACCGGACTGAAGAAGCACCAGCGACTGACCAAGCCATGGGAATCGATGATCGGCGGCATAGCGATGGTCGTCCTGGCAGTCGCATTGTCCGGCGGATGGCTCAACTTCGGCGTGTGGGATCCAGGCGCGTGGAGCGAGGCAAACCTCAACTCTGCCAACGGCGCTGTTGCGACCGCTCTGATCGCGCTGTCGCTGGTTCCGATCACCGGCTGGGCGGGCCAGATCAACCTCGCACCGCTCGCCTTCGCTGGCTTCGGCGCCTTCCTGTACCTGAAACTGCCCAGCGGAGAGACCGGCGATGTGTTCTGGCTTCCAGTCATCGCTCTGCTGAGCGCGCCGGTGGGTGCGCTCGTCGCTCTACCCTTCGCGCGCCTCCGCGGGCTGTACCTGGCGCTCGGGTCGATGGCGTTCGCTCACGGTATGGCGAAGCTGTTCTTCCCCCATCCCGACGTGTTCCCCAACGCCGGGGCCGTGACGATCCCGCACTTCGACCTGTTCGGCTACACGCTCGACAACCGAAGGCACCTGCTTGTCGCGCAGGTTGTCGTTCTCGCTCTCAGCATCGTGGGATTGACCGCCCTTCGCCGCACAAAGTACGCCCGTCGATGGGTCGCTCTGTCCAACAGCCCCGCAGCGTCGGGCATGATCGGCATGAACGTCGTTCTCACCAAGGTCATCGTCTATGCGATCTCCGCCGCGATGGCTGGCGTTGCCGGGGCATTCTTCGTCGTGGCAACGCAAAACGCCGACGGCATTCGTTCGTTCGAGCTCCTCGGCGGCCTAGCGATCGTTCTGCTAATGGCGGTCGGCGGCATGGCGAACCCCGCCTCCTCGATCTTCACGATGTTCCTCCCGGTGAACCGGGCGCTTCAGCAACGTTACGAACAGCTCGGCAACATGCCCGACCTGGTCACGATCCAGACACGGATGCGCGAGCTCGGTGTCGGCCTGGCTTCGATCGGCATGGCGTTCAGGCCACGTGGCGCCTCGACCGAGGTCGGCGCACAGCTGGCGCCCCTGCTCCCGTGGCGCGGCGACGCGCGCGCCGAACGACGACGGGAGAAAGAAGCCGAGTCCGAGTCAGAGGTGGGCGAGCTCGGACTCACACGCGATTTCAGTCCCGAGGAGATCATCAATCTCGATCGCACGTTGGGCATCGTCGACGACGTCGCACCGCGCGACGGCTACCCCGAAGCCAGAAGCCTGTTGCTGAGCAATGGTCAGGGCGACCTAAGCGCCGGGGAGGTGGAGCGCGATGCCGCGACTGCAAGCGACTGAAGTCGACGTTCAGTTCGGTGGCCTGCGAGCGCTCTCTTCGGCCACGATCGACGTCGGTCCCGGCCTCATCACGGGACTGATCGGACCCAACGGCGCCGGCAAGACAACGCTGTTCAACGTGATCACCGGACTGCAGGCCCCCACGGCCGGCAGCGTCACGATCAGCGAGGACGACGGAACGACGATCGACCTCACCGCCCAACCGGTGCACAAACGCACGCGTGCCGGCATCGCGCGAACCTTCCAGAAACTCGAGGCCTTCAACACACTTTCGGCTCGCGACAACGTGCTGGTCGCCGCCGAGATGCGCCATCACTGGGACCGTCATGGCCCCCATCCGGACGATCGCACCGACGAGATCCTCGAAAGCGTCGGGATCGCCGAGTTCGCGGACATCACGGTCGGCACACTGCCGACCGGCACAGCCCGACTGGTCGAGCTGGCCCGAGCCCTCGCGAGCGAACCCAAGTTCCTTCTGCTCGACGAACCGTCCTCGGGCTTGAACGAGGAGGAAACACGCGAGATGGGGGCGCTTCTACGCAGCCTCATCGGCGACGGACTCGGAGTTCTACTCGTCGAGCACGACATGTCCTTCGTAATGGAGCTCTGCGACCACATCCACGTGCTCGATTTCGGGCAGATCATCGCGGTGGGACCCCCTGTCGAGATCCAAGCCGACCCACAGGTCCAGGCCGCCTACCTGGGCACAGACGCGGAGGGCGACGAGTGAGCGACGAACAGGTCCCGGTCCTCGAGTTGATCGGTGTGCGCGCCGGATACGGCAGCATCGACGTACTCCACGGCGTCGACCTCGAGATCATGCCAGGGCACGTCTACGCATTGCTCGGGCCAAACGGGGCCGGCAAGACCACGACGCTGGGCGTCGCAAGCGGCCAGATCACCCCGTCGGCCGGCAGCGTGATGGTGATGGGCACCGAGATCAATCACATGCGCCCCGACGCGCTTGCACGCGCCGGGATGTGCCTGGTGCCCGAGGGCCGCGGGATCTTCCCCAACCTCACCGTGAACGACAACTTGCGCATGTTCACCTTCGACGGCACCTCGTTCTCCGATGTCAGAGAGCGCGCCTTTGGTCAGTTCCCACGACTCGCGGAGCGCAAGAACCAGCTCGCCGGGACCCTGTCGGGCGGCGAACAACAGATGCTCGCGATGTCGCGTGCGATGGCGACCGATCCCGCGCTCCTTATGCTCGATGAACTCTCGATGGGCTTGGCCCCACTGATCGTGCACGAGCTCTACGAGCGCGTTGCCGAGCTCGCCGAGTCGGGGCTGTCGATCCTCATCGTCGAGCAGTTCGCGCAGTCGGTGCTCGGTGTCGCAGATACGGCAGCGATCATGCTTCACGGGTCGATCCAGCGCATCGGCGACCCCGAGTCGATCGCCGAGGAACTGACAGCGGCTTATCTCGGCGCAGGTTTCGACGACTGAGGCCGGAAATGGACACACCAAAGGGCGCACGACAGTGTTAGCCAGAAGAACAAGGAGCCAGGCGTGAGCAACGAGAACATCGACCAGAGCGGGCAGCAGCGCCTCGACGAGTTCGCCGACGAGGTGAAGAACCTCAAGGTGAGCGGGGGTCTGGCCAACACCGAAAAGACCGGCACGCTCGCCGGCATCGTGTTGATGGTCATCGGGGGCTTCGTCACACTCATCTGGAGCATCGCGAAGCAAGGTGACATATCGGTCTCCGACACCAACGACCAGCTCGGCGAGGTCATCCAGGCGATGAACAACACCTGGTTCGCGGTGTGGGGTCTGGCGCTCATCCTGATCGGTGCAGCGATCTGGATTCGCAACTCGCTCACCAGGTACCTGCGCTACTGGCTGATCCGCATGATCTACGAAGAGCGCGCCAACACCGACCGTCTCATCGACGCCCTCCGCGACAAGGACTGACCGGAGCCAGTTCTAGGGAGGAAAACCCACGCTGTACGTGGGTTAGGCACCAAATTTCGGAAGAGAGGACAGGGGACCTGATGAGCAATCCATGGCCTGACGGGCTCGGCATCGTCGACACGATGATCGCTTTCCCGGCGACCGACTTCAAGATGTACGACTTCATCCGCAAGCAGGTGAAGGACAAGCAGTCGAAGGAGGAGTTCGACTTCCCGGTCGAGTACATGTTCAAGAACGTGCCGAAGGAGCTCTACGGCAGCGAAGACCCCATCTCGATCACCCTCCACGAGATGGACCGCTTCGGCATCGAGGTCGGCCTGATCGGCGTTGGCGACGAGGTTTCTCAAAAGGCGCTGAAGGACCACCCGGACCGATTCATCGGCCAGGGCCAAGCCGACCCCAACCAGGGTATGGACGGGGTACGACGCATCGTCGAGCAGTACGAGGAGTTCGGCATTCGCTCGGTCGGTGCGTTCCCGGCCGGCTGCAACCCCCAGGTTCCGATCAACGACGCGAAGTTCTATCCGTACTACGCCAAGTGTGTCGAGCTCGACATCCCGATCTTCGTGTGCGCAGGCGTGCCGGGGCCGCGCTTCCCCGCGGCTTGCCAGCACGTCGAGCTGATCGACCAGGTCATGTACGACTTCCCCGAGCTCGTGTTCGTCACCCGCCACGGCTGCGAACCGTGGGAGAAGCTCGCCATGAAGCTCATGTTGAAGTGGCCGAACCTCTACTACTCCACATCGGCTTTCGCTCCGAAGTACTACCCCGAAGAGATCGTCAAGTACGCCAACACCCGCGGCGCGGACAAGATCATCTACGCCGGCTACTTTCCGATGGGCCTGTCGCTCGAGCGAATCATGGGCGACATGGTCGACGTGCCTTTCCGCGACCACGTGTGGCCGAAGTTCCTACGCGAGAACGCCGCCAAGATCCTCAAGATCGACACATGAGCGAAGCCATCGACTACCTCGCCGCGCTCGAACGAGAAGGAGGCTCACTGGGAAATCTCGCCCGAGGCAATCTCGATGCCCCGATCCCAGCCTGCCCGGACTACGACATGGCGGGGCTCGTCGCACACGTCGGTTGGGTGTACTCGTTCGTGTGCGCACAGCTCGGCGCCGACGACCCGATGTCGCCGGCCGCGCCGGGTGACTCGGGCACCCCGGGCGATGGCGATCTCCTCGACTGGTACGAGGAGCGGCGCGCCGAGCTGATCAGCGCCCTCCGCTCGACGGGCACAGAGGTTCCGATGTGGACCTTCGGCGTCGACAAGACGTCGGGCTTCTACCATCGCCGTATGGCACACGAGTCGGCCGTGCACCGCTGGGACGCCGACCAGGCGGTCAACGGTACGGGCGCCGCGCCGATCGATCGGACGCTCGCGCTCGACGGCATCGACGAGCTCTTCGATGTCGCAATGCCGCGGGCCCTCGACCGGGACGGTGACTTACTCCCGGGAGGATCGCTCCACCTCCATGCCACCGACGGTGACGGCGAATGGCTGTTCACGGTGAACGACGGCGAGATCGACATGACCAACGAGCATGCCAAAGGCGATGCGGCTGTCCGCGGGCCGGTGTCGGATCTGTTGTTGTTCATGTGGAACCGAGGCCGTGGAAGCTGTGAGGTGTTCGGCGACGAATCCGTCGCCGAATCGTGGGCCGCGCTCGCACCCTGAGCACGCTCGGGGTCGCGCTGTCGGCGATCGTCATCGCCAGCACGGCCTGCGCCGATGAACCCGAGCTGGACCGTCAGACAGTCGTCGATGTTGCGTCGCTCGGAGTGGAGGTCACGGGGTGTGGACCGGCGCCCGGGTTCGGGGCAGGGGCCGTCGTGGCGACCGACATCGTCGCGACCGGCGCGCACGTGGTGGCGGGGGCGGAAACGATAACCCTGCACGACGATGACGGCAACGAACACGATGGCGAGCTGGTCGCCCTCGACCCCGAACAGGATGTTGCGCTCCTTTCGACGACCGATCTCGACATCGCCCCTTTGCCGATCGGTGATGCCGAGGCAGGCGCACCGACTTCGTTCCTCGGATTCCGCGACGGCGAGCGCGCTGTGCGCGAGGCGACCGTTACGCGCAGGGTCAACATCAGCACCGGCGACATCTACCGCAATGGCGATGTCGACCGGCCCGGCTATCAACTGAGCGCGAGCATCGACGACGGCGATTCCGGAGGCGTCCTGGTCGACGACGACGGTGACGCGGTCGGTGTCATCTGGTCGCGTAGCACACGGGAGGAAACCCGCGGCTGGGCGATGCGAATGGATCCCGTGCGCGAGCTGATCGACGGCGTCGACGCAGGCCTCACCGACGATCCGCTCGAATTCTCATGTGCACCTGGCTGAACATGAGCCCCGAACCGGGACCGGTCGGTGTGACACTGAGTGACGACGGATGCACAGACACGCGCGCACCGGTAGAGTCGCTCCTATCGACGAACTCCCTGCGGGGTGCGCCGATGCAAGGACGGGTCACCGTGGCCCGTCAAACTCGGGGCGCGTCGTCCCGGAGAGAAGAGGAAAAGCAATGCCATCCGGAACCGTCAAGTTCTTCAACAACGAAAAGGGGTACGGGTTCATCTCGCAAACCGACGGTGAAGACGTCTTCGTCCACTACTCCAACATCGAGGGTTCCGGCTACCGCAGCCTCGATGAGGGACAGACCGTGGAGTTCGAGGTAGGTCCAGGACGCAAAGGCCCCGAGGCGCTCAACGTCCGCGCCATCTAGGTCGACAGACTCGTCAAGAAATCCGACAACGTTCAGGCCCGGCGCGCTCCTCGCGGCGGGCCTGTTCGCGCCCGCCCTATGCAGAAGCGCGCTCAGCCGCTTCCACCGACGTCGGGGCCACGACGGACCGGCAGATGTCAGATCCGGTGAGCACGAAATAGGTCGCCCAACCGATCACCCCGAGAAGCTGCAGTCCTTCCTCGGCGAGCAGCGACGTGAGAGTGACACCACCGCCGGTGTCGATCCCGAGCGACGCGACGATCGCAACCGCTGCCAAGCCGAGCACGGCGCGCCGAGTGCGTCGGATCTCGTGGACATGGCGCACAGCCCAGGCCACACAACACAGCGCGAGGCCGGCGATCACAACGACCTTGGGAACACCGAACGACGGCGCCACCGCATAGTGGATGCCGAACACTTCGTTGACCATCAGCAGAGCGGTGAGCAGCCCGGCGTCGGCGAGGAATCGCCCGGCCTTCGCCCGCCCAGCGAGCCGCGACACTTGCGCGGCACCGAACGACGCAGTCAAGGCGACCGACCAAGCACATAGAGACAGGTAGCTGACGAGGCCCGTGTACCAGGGAAGGGAACCGCTCGTCGCCGGAGACTGGAGCAACAGTCGCTGGTGCTCGTCCTCTGTCGACGCGATCGCTATCAGCACCAAGAGCGTGAGAATCCAGATCACCATCAGAGGCGCGATCACCCTGAGTTCCTCGCTCAGCGAAAATCCGCGACGACGCTCCATCGCCCTCGCGTCGGCAGCCGCGTCGACTACTTTAGGCGTGGCGTATCGGCTTACCGAGGCTCAGCGGCCGAGGCTGCTCACCCGAACGAGTCTTCGTAGAGGTCGTCGTTGAAGCCGACCAGCCAGGTGTTGCCGCAACGTACGGTTGGAGCCCGAAGGTTTCCACTCGGGCCCAGCACTGCCTTTGTGATGTCGTCGGGATCATCGGTGCCTGGGTCGAAGCTCAGGGTTTTCTTGCCCTTCGCTACAACGATTCTCTTCGCCTCGGCGAAGAGCTCCGCGAGATCGTCTTTGCCGTAGCGGGTCTTGCGTGCATCGACCATCTCACGGATGGTCACATCGCGCGGCTCGAGAAACGAGTCGGCGCGCTTGCAGGAAGTTCAACCCTTGCGGTGGTAGTACCAATCGATGCGCTTTGCCATGGCCCAACACTCTAGTGCCGCGTCTCGTTGTCGCCTTGAGGATCAACGCCCATCAAGTAGTCTGCGCGCATGACACAGCAGCCGGTGCGTGACCTCGAGGGCATCCATCACACGGCATACGCCTGCCGTGACGTCGACGCGACGGTCGACTTCTACGAGAACGTGCTCGGCTTTCCGTTGGTCCACACCGAGCACACCGGCTCCGATGCGGGCTGGTTCCAGCACATCTTCTTCGACACCGGTGACGGCTCGTGCATCGCCTTCTTCGATCTCCACGGCGTCGGCGAGACCGACGACTGGTCGACCGAGGTCACCGGTGTCAACGGCCAACCGATCTGGGTCACCCACATCGCTTTCCACGCGTCCGAAGACGACCAGGATCAGCTCATCGCCCGGCTTGCCGAGCGCGGTCAGGAGCCGCTGCTCGTCCAGGACCACGACTGGTGTTACTCGGTGTACGTCGTCGACCCCAACGGCATCATGGTCGAGTTCTGCCGCGACACGCCGGGGATCGACCCCGATCGATCTGCTGCCCACTCGGCGCTGCGCCGCTAGAAACCGACATGCCACGACTCGGCCAGATCCGACGCGACGACACCGACGATCCGCTCGTCAACG
This sequence comes from Acidimicrobiales bacterium, assembly GCA_965216815.1. Taxonomy (GTDB): domain Bacteria; phylum Actinomycetota; class Acidimicrobiia; order Acidimicrobiales; family SHLQ01; genus JADFOM01. The sequence goes on from OZ244202.1 coordinate 4,372,412, forward strand.
GCGTTTACGACATGATGTTCGGCGATCGCGACCCGGTCGACGAACCCGGTACGAACACCGGCACGCCCGGCGACTGGTGGACGGTTTTCGCCAACGTCCCCGAGGTCCTGAAGCACTGCGTCGACGGATTCGCCCTGTACCGCTGGACCGAGGAGCTTGTCGATCCGGAATTGCGAGAGCTCGGACAGACCCGAGCCGGCTGGGCTCGTGGCAGCCAATTCGTGTTCTCCCAGCACTGCAAATCGTGTCGCGACCTCGGCATGTCCGAGGAGAAGATCGCTGCGATCCCTGCGTGGCAGACGAGCGACGAGTTCTCACCGGTGGAGCGCGCCGTTCTCGCCTACACCGACGCGTTGGTCTACGACGGCGGTCGCATCGCCGACGGTGTCTTCGATGAGCTCCGCTCGCACTTCGGGGACCGCCAGATACTCGCACTCACCTACACGACCTGTCTCTATGAGATGCACGCGACGATGAGCCGTGCCCTCCGCACCGAGTTCGATGACGTCCCCGAACGTATCGTGGAGGTCGAAGGACCAGACGACGCCGCGCCGTGGGACGTCGCCCTCCGATCGCAGGACTAACGCGACGAGGTGCGTAGTTGGCACTACGCCAACGCGACGTCGAGCACCTGGCCGACATCGTCGACGAGATGAATCGTCAACGATTCGCGCACGTCGTCGGGAACGTCGTCGAGGTCGACCTCGTTGCGGGCAGGAAGCACGACCTCCGACAGGCCGGCGCGATGAGCCGCCAGGAGCTTCTGTTTCACACCACCGATCGGTAGGACCTTTCCGTGGAGGGTCACCTCACCGGTCATGCCAACCTCGGGCCGCACGCGGCGACCGCTCAACAAGCTGGCCAGAGCGGTAGTCATCGTGATGCCGGCCGACGGGCCGTCCTTGGGAACCGCACCGGCGGGGAAATGTACGTGCAACCTTCGCTCGATGTCGCTCAGACCGAGGTCGATGGCGTTCGCTCGCAAGTACGAGCGGGCGATTTCGCCCGACTCTTTCATGACGTCGCCGAGCTGACCGGTCAGTGTGAGGCCGGGCTCGCCGTCGATCGCAGTCGCCTCGACGAACAGCACGTCACCCCCGGCGCCCGTGACGGCGAGGCCGGTCGCAACCCCAGGAGAGTCGGTGCGGTCCTTCAGGTCTTCACGGGGGATGGGCCTTCCGAGCATGTCGACGAGGTCGCCCGGCTCGACGGACAGCGAATCGAGCTCGGGGTCGGTGGCGATCCGGGTCACGGCTTTGCGCAGCAGCTTGTCGAGTTGGCGCTCCAGACGTCTCACACCCGCCTCCCTGGTGTAGTCGTGCGCCACGGCCTCGACGACGTCGACACCGACTACGACCTCGTGCTCGGCGAGGCCCATGCGGGTGCGCAGACGCGGGAGCAGATGGTCGACGGCAATCGCTGTCTTCTCATCGTCGGTGTATCCGTCGATCGTGATTACCTCGAGCCGGTCGAGCAGCGGATCGGGAATCGTGTCGAGGCGGTTCGCCGTCGCTATGAACACGACGTCGGAGAGGTCGAGCTCGAACTCGAGGTAATGATCGCGAAAGCTGTGGTTCTGAGCCGGATCGAGCACCTCGAGCAGAGCGGACGACGGATCGCCCCGCCAGTCGGAGCCAACCTTGTCGAGCTCGTCGAGCAGCACGACCGGGTTCATCGCGCCGGCCTCGGTGAGCGCACGCACGACGCGGCCCGGGCGCGCCCCGACGTATGTGCGCCGGTGCCCGCGGATCTCGGCCTCGTCACGAATGCCGCCCAGCGCCAGGCGGACGAACGGTCTCCCCAAGGCCGCGGCGATCGACTCGCCGAGGGAGGTCTTGCCGACACCGGGCGGACCGACGAGCGCCAAGATGACACCACCGCGCCGAGTGGTGTCGACGTCGACGTCGCGCTCGCGGCGAAGCTTGCGCACCGCCAAGTACTCGATCAGTCGGTCCTTGACGTCGCCGAGCCCGGTGTGGTCGGCATCGAGTGTTGCGCTGGCTTCGTCGAGAGCGGGCTCACCGTCGGGATGAACACCCCATGGCAGGTCGAGCACGGTGTCGAGCCATGTTCGGATCCAGCTCGCTTCCATGCTCTGCTCGCCCGTTCGCTCCAAGCGGTCGAGCTCCATCTCTATCGATTCGCGAACATCGCCGCCGAGTTCGAGCTCGTCGAGGCGGTTCCGATATTCGCCGATGACATCGCCGTCGCCCTCTCCCAGCTCGTTGCGAATCGCAGCCAGCTGGCGGCGCAAGATCGCCTCGCGCTGCTCCGCCTCGATCGAGTTCGACACGTCGGAGGAGATCTTCGAGCTGACCTCGACCTCAGCCAGCGCCTTCTCGGCCCACCGGATGGCCAGGCGAAGACGATCGTCGACATCGATCGTCTCGAGTAGTTCGAGCCGGTGCTCGATGGACAGCTCCGGCCAGTAGGCGATCGTGTCGGAAAGTGCACCTGGATCGTCGTCCGGAAGCACCGATTCCATCCGCGCCCCGCCGAAGTGCTCGAGCAGCGACCTCGCGACCCGGCGATAGTCGTCGGCAAGCTCAGTGGTGTGCTCGGTCGGCGACCACTCCTCGATGGGCAGTGCCTCGACCCAGATGCCGGCTCCGGTACCTACGACACCGCTACCGATACGGACTCGCTCACCAATGCGGACCATGAGGGCAGGCGTACCGTCGGGCAGAGTCCCCCGATTCTCGATGCTCGCGACGACTCCGACGGAAGCGAATCGGTCCTCGACGCGCGGCACGAGAACGAGACGGTCCTCGACTGCAGCTTCGGCGATCGACCGCGACTCGTCGGTTTCGAGGGAGATGGTGACGACCATCTCGGGGAATACCGCCCCGTTCGGAAGTGGAAGAAGGGGCAGCGTGAGGGTCGCGCTGGCGGTGGACATCGGTGGGCACTCCGTTGCTTGCCTTTGTTGCATTACAAGATTACAGTGCATATTCAACAACTCCTCCATGCGATCGGTGGGTGGTGTCGATGCCTCGACCAAAGAACCAACGCACGTGGACTGTCGACGAGGTCACCGAGTGGTTCCGCGAGCACATGCCCACCGACTGGTACGGCGACCGTGTCACGATCGAGAGCGACCGAGACGAGATACTCGTAGTCGGCGAGCTCAGGCCCGATGATGTCGACGATGTCGGCGACGCCCGGCGCTGCATCGCAGAGTTCAGGGAGGAGACGAGGGAGCAGCGCATCGCGGTCGCCGGAAGAGCCGAGGCGCTCTGGGGGCGGAAGGTCTCGTGGGCGGTGCGCTGCGGCGACCAGTTCGAGGCCTTCACGACGGCATCGGTGCCCGTGATGACCCGCCTGCGGCTCGACGAACGGCAGGTCCTCGATACCCTGATCGACGCCGGGGTTGCCCGCAGTCGCAGCGACGCGTTGGCATGGTGTGTGCGCCTCGTGGCCACCAACGAGGCCGAATGGATAGGTCGACTGCGTGAGGCGATGACCGAGGTCGAGAAGGTCCGCCGCGAGGGCCCCGCCAACTGAGAAGTCACTTCAGCCAATCGCGGGAATACGTATGCGGACCGTTGCGTTGATGGAAGTCGAGGTCACGCGGAGGCTGTATGGCGGCAGCGGACGAGATCATGGGGATCCTCGAGACCATGTTGGGCAAGGCGCCACCGGTCGCGCTCGAGTGTTGGGACGGATCGAGACGCGATCAACCCGGTTCCGTTCTGACGCTGAAGGTCAACTCGCCCACCGCCCTACGGAGACTGCTCTGGGACCCGGGCGAGCTCGGGCTCGGGCGCGCCTACGTCGCTGGCGAACTCGACATCGAAGGTTCGGTGTTCGACCTCCTCGACCTGCGCGACCGACTCGTAGTGACGACGGGCGATCCATCGCTCGACCTCGGATGGCGACAGCGCGTTCGCGTCGTGGCAGCGGCACGACGACTCGGCGCGCTCGGTCGTCGACCCGACCCTCCACCCGAGGAGTGCCGGCTGAACGGCCGACTTCACTCGCTCGGTCGGGACCGTCGTGCGGTCAGCCATCACTACGACGTCGGCAACGACTTCTACCGCATCGTGCTCGGGCCCTCGATGACGTATTCGTGCGCGCTCTTCCCAGACGAGCAAACGACGCTCGAAGAGGCACAGCGGCTCAAATACGAACACATCTGCCAGAAGCTCGGCCTACGCCCCGGAGACCGATTACTCGACGTCGGTTGCGGATGGGGAGGGATGGTGCTCCACGCCGCACGCCATCACGGCGTGAGCGCCGTCGGCATCACATTGTCAGAGGAGCAGGCGAGGTACGCGAGACGCCGCGTGGATGAGGCCGGCCTGTCCGGTCGAGTCGACGTCCTCAGACGCGACTATCGCGAGCTGACGGGCGAGCGCTTCGATGCCATCTCCAGCATCGGTATGTTCGAACACGTCGGCGCCAAGCGGGTCGGCACCTACACAGAGACCCTTCGCCGACTCCTCCGACCCGGCGGCAGGCTTCTCAACCACGCGATCTCACGTCCGGCCGGCGAGGGCCGTCTAGATCCCGACTCGTTCGTCGCTCGATATGTGTTCCCCGACGGTGAGCTCCACGAGGTGGGACGAACCGTGTCCAGACTTCAGGACCTCGGTCTCGAGGTACGCGACGTGGAATCGCTCCGCGAGCACTACGGCCGCACGCTCCGCCACTGGGTCGCGAACCTCGAGCGATCGTGGTCCGAGGCGGTCGCGGAGGTCGGCGAAGCCCGCGCACGAATCTGGCTGTTGTACATGGCAGGCTCAGCGATCGGGTTCGAAGCGGGTCGCATCAACGTGCATCAAGTGTTGGCCGTGAGGACGACCGCTGCGGGCAAGAGCTACATGCCTGCCACTCGCCCACCGACTCCGACGAGTCTGACAACTGCAGATGGTCGCGACAGAATCGACCTCGACGAACTCGACGTGCGGGAGAACGATGACAACGATCAACACGGTCACCGGCACGATCGACAGCAGCGAGCTCGGCCGGACGCTCATGCACGAGCACCTGACGATCGGGTACCCGGGGGCGGAAGCTGACACGATCTCCCGGCGCGAGCGCGCCGAGTTGGTATCTCGGTGCGTCGATCGCATCGCCGAACTCCAGGACCTCGGCTATTCGACGCTCATCGACCCCTGTCCCAACGACCTCGGCCGAGACCTCGACCTGACGATCGAGGTCGCCGAGACGACTGGGTTCAACATCATCTTCGCGACCGGGCTGTACAAGGAGGATCAGGGCGGGGGCGCCTACTGGAACTTCCGCAGCCAGTTCGGCGATGTGGTCCCGGCGATGACCGAGCTCTTCGTATCCGAGATCACCGACGGCGTTGCGGGCTATGGAGCGCGGCCCGGGATCATCAAAGTCGGGACCGGGCACGGTGCCATGACCGACCACGAGTCCCGGGTCTTTGCGGCCGCAGCGGCCGCCTCGGTCGCAACCGGGGTACCCATCACCACACACACCGAGGACGGGACGGTCGGTGATCTTCAGCAGAAGGTTCTCGTCGATGCCGGCGTGGCGCCCCAGCGCATCGTCATCGGGCATTCCTGCGGCTCGTCGGATCACGAGTACCACGTCGGCATCGCCAAGGGCGGGAGCTATCTCGGGTTCGATCGATTCGGTCTCGAGGTGTTGCTTCCCGACGAGACGCGGGTGCGCTCGCTGGTCGCTCTCGTGGGCGCCGGGTTTGGCGACCAGGTCGTGGTGTCCCATGACTCGGTGTGGTGCTGGCAGGGGCAGCCGTTCCCGAAGGAGCTCGACGCACAGCTCGAGGCGATGTTCGACCCGACCCACTTCGATCGAGTGATCGTACCGATGCTGCGCGACGCCGGCCTCGACGATGCGCAGCTCGACGCCTTCGTCGTCGACAACCCGCGGCGCTTCTTTCGAAATTGAGAGGATTAGCCACGTATGGCGCGGCTAATCCTCTCAATTTCGGATAGGCGCGCCCACACAGCGTCGAGCTACCGTTCCTGGATGGTCGCTCAGCGTCGAATCTTTCACCTGCTGATCGCCTTCGCGCTGGCTGCGGGCTCGGTTGCGAACGAAGCGGCGTCACCGGCCTCGGCGGTCGAATCACCGGGGGCGCCGGACACCGAGGAGCTCCTCTATTCCACCGAGGGCAACCGACTACGGAGATATGACGTCGACACGATCGGCACCGCAAGCCTCGCCGAGGACATCCTCGTCGAACGGGCTTCGCAGGATCCGGACGGACGCGACATCAACGGCGAGATCTGCTTCATCCCGGACGGATCCGGACGGTTCGTCGCCGGCGAGGACACCGGCCAGCCCAATCCACCGGCGGGTTGGGGTGTGTTCTCCGCTGACGGAACGCAGGTCGACAAGCTGACCGCCACCTACTTCACAACGAACCCCGAGCCCCACGGGTGCGAGTTCGCTCCCGACGGGACGTTGTTCACCAGCGAGGTCGGTTCACAGGCGTTCGGAACCAACGACGGCCAGCTGATCATGTGGTTCGAGGGGCTCGACTCGTTTTGCAAGCTCGCCACCGATCTCGGCACCGCCGGCGGCGTTGCCGTCGATGCCGCAGGCCGCGTGTACGTAGCCCAATCATCGGGCCTCACGATCGAACGGTTCTCGCCGCCGTTTCCCACGTCGCCAGACAGCACCGGCGGGTGCGGAGCGACAGACTCCACCGGCGCCCCGGCCGCCGACGCCGTCCAGCGCGAGACGTTCGCAGCGGCCGGCGATGGCATGCTCACCTTCTCGGGCATCGCGATGGCGCCCAACGGCAACGTCTACGCCTCCAGCGTGCTGACCGGCCGCATCGCCGAATACGACCTGAACGGAAACCTTGTTCGCCTTCTCCTCGCCCCCGAACAGTCGGTGCCGCCGATCACGACCGGCCATCCCCAAGGTCTGGCGGTCGGCGGCGACGGCACCCTCTACTACGCCGACCTCGATCTGGTAGGGACGCTTCCCAATGTCGGCCCTGGCCCCGACGGCAGAGTGTGGCGCATCACCTTCGATTCCGACGGAGCCCCTCGTGCGCCCGAAGTCGTGCGAGATGGCCTTTCGTTCCCCGATGGCGTCGCGATCGCCCCCGGCAATCTGGAGACCCCGGATACGCAGGTTCCCGATTGGCCGACCCTCGCTGGTGGCGCTGACCGGCGGTTCTTCAACCCGCACGAGTCCTGGCTGACCCCGTCCACTGCTGGCAATCTCGTGGAGAAGTGGCGTTTCGAGGCCGACGCCGTCGTGACCGCGTCGCCATCGATCGCACCGGTCGAAATGCCAGGCGGGGTGACCCGCCGCGTCGTTTTCGTCTCATCGTGGGACGGCTTCATCTACGCGATCGACTTCGATTCCGGCGACGAGATATGGCGTCACGCATGGGAGGATCAGCCAGGGTCTTCATTCCCTGCCGCAGGGTCGGCGACGGTCACCGACGTCGACGGCGAACGCATCGTCCTCATCGGCGCTGGCGAGATCCTGTACGCGATCGAGGCCGCTACCGGCACCGAGCGATGGCGCTTCACCGCGGGCACCGGTTGCCGAGACCCCCAGACCGGCGAGCCTCCGGGCCTTTGTGGCTTCAGCGGCGAGCGCAACCAGATCGAGTCGACGCCGTTGGTAACCGGAGGCACCGCATACGTCGGGATGGACGTGAACGACGTCGCGACCGGCAAGGGTGGATTCTTCGCAATCGACGTCCGCGATGGCACGCTGACCTGGTATTTCGATGTGGAGACGGGCGCGACGTGCCGGCCCGACCCATCCGACGAGATCAGACGCTTCGACGGCTACCACTCGACCGCCGAGCTAGGCCTCCCGATCAACTTCTTCGAGACGCGTAGCGGCTGCGATCACGACCGCGCTCCGACGGGTTGCGGGAACATTTGGTCATCGGCTGCCCACGACCCTGGCCGCCGCATGCTCTATTTCGGCACGAGCAACTGCGACACCGACGACGACCCGAATACGCCCGCACCGGGCCCGACGATGCCGCCATACGACGAGGCCCTCGTCGCAATCGGCGCCGACGGCGTGCCGGCTTGGCGGTGGCGACCTCGGGAGGTCGACCCGGACGATTTGGCGTTCGGCGCTGTGCCGAACCTGTTCACGATCGATGTCGACGGCGTTGAAACCGACGTCGTCGGAATCGGAGGCAAGGACGGCACCTACTACGTTGTCGATCGCGACGGACACAACGAGCGCAACGGCGTCTCGTGGGACGACGCCGACCCATCCGCATTGCCCTACTGGTCGAAGAACGTTGTGCCAGGTGGCGCAATCGGCGGAATCATCGCCACAGCGTCGGTCGACCAGGATGCGCGGAGAGTCATGTTTTCGACAGCACCCGGCGAGGACGTGCTCGCACCACAGAGGCCGACCGTTCACGCCCTCGACATCGACACCGGCGACGTGATCTGGCAGAACGACGAGGCGGCGTCCTTCCCGGAAGGTGACGCAAGCTACGGCCCGACCAGCGCGGTGCCTGGAGTTGCGATCGTCGGCAGCGTCATCTCGCCACACCTCCGCCTCTACGACTCCACCAGCGGAGAGCTGCTGTTCGACGAGGTGATCGGCCAGCCGGGCACCTTCTCGGGAATCGCATCCGGCTCGGCGGTCATCGACGGAACGCTCGTGGTCGGCGCCGGCATCGGATCACGCACGAGCAGCGGGTCGAGCCCCGGCGATTTCGCCGCCAACACCCCGTCGGCGGTGATCGCCCTGTGTGTACCGGAGTCACCGGGCTGTGCTCCCGCGGAGGTCCCGGCCATCGTGCCGGGCGTCGGAGAGGTCATCGAAGGCGACGCCGGCACCGCGGCGGTGCGCGTCCCGGTCACGGCCGGGTTCGCGAGCGACCGCCGCATCGAGGCGCAATGGCGAGTTCTCGACGTCCCCACGGGCGTGTTCGACGACGTGGTGGAGGCTTCTGGCACGTTCGTTCTCGAACCCGGCGAGACCGACGGTTTCGTCGAGATCGAGGTCGTCGGCGACGCCCTCGACGAGGACGACCAACTGGTGTGGGTCGGCTTCCATTCACCGATCAACGCGACGATCGGTGGGTTCTTCGGGCTCGGAGCGGTCCGGATCATCGACGACGACGAGCCGCCACGCGCATGGCTCGGCGTCGGCGTCGCCACCGAAGGTCCCGGGGCGAGCGTCGAGATCCCGGTCAGACTTTCGACGCCGAGCGGACGCGACGTCGCGATCGACTGGACGACACGTGACTGGACCGCTCGCGCGGGCTCTGACTATGTCGCTGTCGACACCACGACGGTCATCTCGGCGGGGGATACGGAAGCGACTCTCACGATCGAGCTCGTCGACGACGACCGATTCGAGTTCCCCGAGTTGTTCGGCGTCGCCGCTTCCTCGATGAACGCCGACCTACTGACGCGTCACACCCTCGCGCTCATCCTCGACGACGACTGAACCGGTCATCGACTAGAACAGAAGTCATGGAACCAAGTGACATCGTCGACGACTTCAGTGCAACCGACCAGAACGGCGACACCGTAACGCTGTCGGATCTCGTCTCGACCGGGCCGTTGGTGCTGTTCTTCTACCCCAAGGCGATGACACCCGGTTGAACGAAGGAAAGCTGTCGCTTTCGCGACATGGCCGCCGAGTTCGGCGAGCACCACGCACAGCCGGTTGGGATCAGCGCGGACCCCATCGACAAGCAAAAGGAGTTCGACGACCGGAACTCGTTGGGCTTCCCGCTTCTCTCCGACCCGGATCGTGCGATTGCAAAGCAGTTCGGGGTCAAGCGCATGGGGCCCCTTCCATCGAAGCGTGCCACCTTCGTGATCGACACCGACAGGCGCCTCATCGCCGAGATAAGAAGCGAGACGAACATGGACAAACACGCCGACGACGCGCTCGCCGCGTTGGCCGCCGCGAGCTGAGCGCGCTTGACTCAACCAGACAACCGACCAAGGGGAATCGAATGAGTGACGAACGGAAGTGGGGACCGCTGCGTCACCTGGCAGGCGTGTGGGAGGGCGACGACGGAGTCGACGTTGCGTTCAACCACGAAACCGACCAGGTGAAGGAGACGCCGTACCGGGAGAGGACGACCCTCAAGCCCTTCGGACCGGTCGACAACGGCACCCAGCACCTCTACGGGCTCGACTATTCGATGGCCGCGTGGCGCACCGGTGAAGAAGACCCGTTCCACACCGAGGTCGGCTACTGGTTGTGGTGTCCCGATCTCGGCCACGTCATGCGCGGCTTCGTGATCCCACGAGCGTCGACGATCTTCGCCGGAGGGCCCGCGGGCGTAGACGACACCGCGTTCGTCCTCAAAGCGACCGCCGGCGATGCAGAGTACGGAATCTGCTCGAACCCCTACTTGCTGAAGAACGCCAAGGCGGTCAGCTTCGAGGCCACGATCACCGCCGACGGCGACACGTTCAGCTACACGCAGGACTCGGTTCTCGAGATGTCGAACCTCCCCGAGCCGCTCCACCACACCGACCGCTGCACTCTGAAGAGGGTCGAAGCGTTGGAGTTCCCCGACGGCTGAACAGCCGCTTGACGAGGCAAACGATGACCGACAGCGACTACATCGCGATCAGGCGACTTCAGTCGTCTTACGCCGACATCGTCACCCGGCGTGCATGGGACGAAATCGACGCTTTGTTCGAGCCTGACGCGCGGGTGCGGCTCGAGCTCCAAGACCGCGACCCGATGGTCTTCCAAGGCGGTGTGGCGATCGGCCGGTTCATCGGTGAGAGCATCGAACGTTTCGAGTTCTTCCAGTTCGTCATACTCAACACAGTCGTCGACATCGAAGGCGCCGACGCGACGGGCCGCATGTACATGACCGAGCTGCGCCAGGACCACGATGGGCGATGGACGCAGATCTTCGGCCTCTACCTCGACCGGTACCGGCGCGACGACTCCGGCGTGTGGCGCTTCGGGGACCGGCGGTACCACTCCCTGGCACGACCGACGACAGATCTCACCGTGTTCGGTCTGCCCGACGACATGACCCTGCCGTGAGCGATGCACTCTCGGACGCGGCCGCCGAGCTGCTGCCGGCACCGGGGGATGCAATGCGGTGCGCCGATCACGCTCGAGCACTCGCCATCGACCCCGGCGGCAGCGCGATCGATGCAGACGCCGTCGTGCTCGTCGACCTCCCGCCTCCTTGGCCCAAGCCGGTCTTCGAACACGAGTTGTTCACGGGGTTGGCCTCGACGATGCCGATCGCAGCCGGCAGGTCACGCGTGCTCGCTACGGTGCCGCGCCGCACAGACCGGGAGTTCGGGGCGACCGTGTTCTGGCGGGAGGGCGAATCGACGCGGCGGGCGAGGATCGAAGGAGACCCACCGAGCTGCATCGACCAGCTGATCGACGAGATGCCGATCGGTGAGCCGGCTGGGCTCGCCGCTTTGATCTGCACGCAGGGCAGCCACGACGTCTGTTGTGGCACCGAGGGCACGCGCCTGGCGATGGAGTTGTCCGAGTCTTTGCCCGAGCTCGATCTGCATCGTGTGAGCCACACCGGAGGGCACAGGTTCGCTCCGACCCTGATGACAATGCCTGACGGGCGAATGTGGGCGAGAGCTGACTCCGAGCTGGTGGCTCGCGTCTTCGGTCGAGTCGGCAGAACAGGAGATGTCGTCCCCCGCTGCCGCGGATCTTGGTCGGCCGCATCGGGCCCGGCTCAAGTAGCCGAACGCGCAGTGTTCGGCGCCGTCGGATGGGACTGGGACGATCGCGCTCGTACGGTGGAGGCGGTAGACGACAACACGTTCGTGGTGAGCGATGGATCATCGACGTGGATGGTCACCGTCGCTGTCGAGCGCGAGGTACCCACCATCGCCTGCCGCACTGCTGGCGGCCTTCCCGCCAAGCTCGCCGTCGAATACAGGGTCGACGATTTGAGAGTCGTCTAAGAGACCACAGCGCCCGCGCTCGTCAGATCTTTTGACCCTCGCTGCGCATCTGAGCGACGACGCTTTCGATACCGCGCTTGTCGATCGTCTTGATGCCCTTGGCCGACACGGTCAGGGTTACCCAGCGACGTTCGCTCGGAAGGTAGTAGCGCTTGCGCTGGATGTTCGGGTCCCAGCGGCGGTTGGTGCGTCGGTGCGAGTGCGAAACGTTCTTGCCGAACGAGGGCTTGCGACCGGTGACTTGGCAGATGCGAGACATCGTCGCGACCTCCGGGACGGCTCTCGAGACTGGACTCGGGTGAGTGTAGGGATTTCTGAACCCTCTGGTGCGGTATATGACACCGCAGGGTTCAGAAATCCCGAAAGGTGACGGGGTCAGCCGAAGATCGGAGGCAGGTGGTCGGCCCAGGGTTGGGCGTGCTCAATCTGGCTGGCAAGGCGGATCAGTAGATCCTCTGCGGCGTAGCGCGCGACGAACTGCACCCCGACCGGCAGTCCATCCTCGGTCATGTGCAGCGGCAGCGAGATCGCAGGCTGTCCGCTTGTGTTGAACTGAGCCGTGAACAACATGATCTCGGTCAGACGTTGAGTCCCGAGCTCGGGGTCGCGCAGCCACCCGATCTTGGGCGGCGGAACGCCGATGACCGGCGTCACAAGGATGTCGTTGCCGTCGTCGCACCACCACGAGAGCATCTGGCGGCGCCAAGTCTGCATCCACTGTGAGGACGCCAGGTAGGCAGGAGCGGTTACAGCCTGACCCAGCTCGTTGAACGCCCAGTTATCGGGCTCGACGTCGTCGGCTGTCAACGGACTCCCGGTCAGCTCACCGAGCGATGCGAAATCCGCCGCTGAACTGGCAGCCAAGATGGTGATGAAGTGGTTCTGGAACTCGGGGTCGCGCAGCCCTGGGGGTTGGCCTGGCGCCACCTCGTGTCCGAGCGATTCGAGGAGCTTGGCTGTCGATTCGACCGCCGCTACGCACTCGGGGTGCACAGTCGCATCCTCGACCTCGGTGACGAAGCCGATTGTCAGACGACCGGGGTCGGCGCCAACTTCGTCGGCAAACGGACGCCGTGGCGGCGGTGCTGTGTACGGGTCACCAGTCTCGTACCCGGACATGACGTCGAGTGCGGCGGCCGAATCGCGCACGGTGCGTGTGACGACGCCGTCGGTCGTCGCACCGTCCCACGACTCGCCGACATCGGGTCCCTTACTTATCCTCCCACGTGACGGCTTGAGACCGACTAGGCCACACTCGCTCGACGGGATACGAATCGATCCGCCACCGTCGCTCGCGTGGGCCATCGGCACGATGCCCGCCGCCACAGCAGCTGCCGATCCACCGCTAGATCCTCCCGTCGAGTGCTCCAAGTTCCATGGGTTGAGCGAGGGGCCAAACGCCACCGGCTCGGTCGTGATGGTGCTGCCGAACTCAGGCGTGTTGGTGCGGCCCAGGGTGATCAGACCCGACCCGACGAACCGCCGATAGAGATACGAATCATCCGCCGCGACGAGTCCTCGATCGACCAAGCCTCGGCACCCCATCGTGAGCGGCTCGCCGGCCATCGCGCACCCGAGGTCCTTGACGAGAAACGGCACTCCGGCAAACGGCCCATCGCAGAGCGGACCGGCCGCTTCGGCGCGTGCCTTTTCGAAACGAGGATGGATGACGGCGTTGATCTGTGGGTCGTGGCGTTCGATGCGCTCGATCGCCTCGTCGACGAGTTCTGCCGAGCTCACCTCACCACTGCGGACGAGGGCGGCGAGATCGTGTGCGTCGAGGTTTGCGTCGGTCATTTGCCGACCCTACTTCGCTCGCCGCGAGCACCGCTATCCTCAGCCGCCGTGCCCGCCGCAGTCGCATCAGGACATCCCGCCACCACGCGGGTGGCGCGCGCTGTGCTCGAATCCGGCGGGAACGCCTTCGACGCGGTCGTGGCGGCAGGGTTCGCCGCTTGTGTAGCCGAACCCTGCCTTACGAGCCTCGGCGGCGGCGGATTCATGCTCGCAGCGCCATCGCAGGGCACGCCCACTCTGTTCGACTTCTTCGCCGCTGTTCCCGGACTCGACCGCACCAGCGACCCCGAGCCGATCGATGCGGTCGACGTCGATTTCGACCACACCACGCAAACCTTCTACGTCGGAGCATGGTCGGTCGCCGTTCCCGGCACAGCGTCCGGACTGGTGGCTGCTCATCGCGCGCTCGGCCGCCTTCCGCTCGGCGACGTCGTCGCTCCCGCCGCCGATCTCGCTCGAAACGGGTGCACGATCGACGACATCGGCGAGCGCTTCATCACGTTGCTCACGCCGATCTTGACCTCGAGCCCGAGCGGGCGGCGCCTCTTCGCACCGGACGATCGTGTCTTGCGTTCGGGAGACCGGTTCACCAACCCCGAGCTCGGCGAGGTGTGCGAGGCGATCGGCACCGGCGGCGACGTCTTGCCATCGGGATGGGCGGGCCCGGCTGTCACCGATCGCGACGCGGCCGAGTACCGCGTTGTCGAACGCAGACCGCTGCGGTTCCGGGTCGGTGAGGTCGAGGTGATGACGAACCCGTCACCGTCACTGGGAGGGAGGCTGCTCGAAACCGGCCTCAGGGCACTCGAGGTCGGACCTGCCGAGGAAATTCCGGCGATCGTCGAAGCCCAGCGCGCGATGACCGAGATGCGCTCGAAGATGGGCTCGGGTACCGCCCGGGGAACCACCCATATCAATGTCGCCGACGAGGAAGGCAACCTCGTGGCCATGACGTGTTCGAACGGGTCCGGTTCTGGATGGTTCGCCGAAGGGACCGGCATCCAACTCAACAACATGATGGGAGAGGACGATCTTCATCCATCGGGCCGCGTTCTAGCCCGACCGGGCACGCGCATCGGATCGATGATGGCACCGACGGTTCTCGCGCTCGAGGATGGCCGAAGGGTCGCGCTCGGAAGCGGCGGCAGCGAGCGAATCCGCACAGCGCTGCTGCAGGTGATCCGGCGCATCACCCACCACGGCGACACGCTCGCGGAGGCGACGAATCACCACCGGGTCCATCTCGTCGACGGTGTACTACAAGTCGAGCCTGACGTGGAGGACATCCCGCAGGGCCCCTGGACGGTCAACCGATGGCCGATCACCGACGTCTACTTCGGAGGAGCGCACGCGGTCGACGACCGCGGCCACGCCGCCGGCGACCACCGCCGCGGCGGCAGCGTGTGGACCTCGGCTTGACCCAAAGCCCGAAACTTGGAGGAAAACCCACGCAGAGTGTGGGTTTTCCTCCCTAGAACGTCAGATCTTGTAACGGTCGCCGCTGGCGCGCACGGTGATGTCGGAGATCGACACACCCCACGGCTGGTCGATGGCATAGACGATGTTGTCCGCCAACACTTCCGGATCGAGCATGGTGTATGCCATCGAGTCGACGTCGGTCAACCCGCCAGCTCCACCCTCGAAGGCAGCGCCGAGCTGTGCCATGTATTCGTCGTAGTCGGCACCGAGAACCGGCGCTACCGCGTCGCCGTTGACGACCCCGCTCCCGAGGTTCGTGCCAGGTACACCGGTCGGTCGAACCGTCGTGACCTTGATCCTCCCGTGTGATTCCTGACGTAGCGCATCGGACATGTAGTTGACCGCCGCTTTCGTGGCGCCGTAGACGCCGGCCCCACCGACGGGATGATTGCCGTAGATCGACGACAGGTTGATCACATGACCACGACCTTGGGCGACCATCTGGTCGTGCACCGCGATGATCCCGTTGAGCACGCCCTTGATGTTGATGTCGATGCAGCGACTCCATGCCCCAGCTGCCTCGGCGTGGTCGCTGTAGAACGCGAGCGGCATGACCCCCGCGTTATTGACGATCACATCGATCGCGCCGAACCGCTCGACCGCGGTCGCGGCGACCTCGTGCATCTGCGGCAGATCGGTCACGTCGGCGGGTGCCGCCAACGCATTGCCTCCGGCCGACTCGACCGACTCGACCGTCGTGTGGAGCTCCGCCTCGTCAATGTCGACACCGACGACATTTCCCCCCGCGGCACCGACGCGCTGGGCGACGAGTCGACCGAAACCGCTAGCGGCCCCGGTGATGATCACCGTCCGTCCCTCGATGTGGCCTGGCATGTGAGTTCCCTCCTATTGGCGGAATGCCGGGACGCTAGCGGTCCAATGCGCAAGGTGTCAGGAGACACCGGTGGGAATTCGCAGCATGCAGCGCGCAATGGCTGCCAACATCGTCGGATGGAACTGCGATGCTCTCAAGTGCTGCTCCGGCCGCCCGAGCTCGATGATGCCGAGTCGGTTGCGTCGGCGGTGCAGGCTTCGATGGCCGAACTCGCACCGTGGATGCCCTGGGCGACAGCGGACTACGACGTCGACGGGGCACGCCAGTGGATGAACGTCGACTTCGGTGACGCCCACCCATTCGTGATCGTGGCTACCGATGACTCGATCGTCGGGTCGACCGGCCTCAACAAGATCGACGAGGCCAATCGCACCGCCAACCTCGGCTATTGGGTTCGCTCTGACCGAACCGGGCACGGCATCGCGACAGCCGTTGTCCGACTAGTGGCCCGCTACGGCATTGAGGTCTGTGAATACGAACGTCTCGAGATCATGATGTCGACCCGCAACGAGGCGAGCCGCCGCGTAGCTGCCCGTGCCGGAGCGACCTATGAGGGGGTTCGTCGGGGTGCACTTCATCTCCACGAACAACAACACGACACGCATGTGTTCAGCTTCGTGACAGGTGACGAGATCTCCCGACCCGATTAGCGCGGGCAGTCAGTCTTCGCCGTGGTACTGCAGCAACTCGACCGGCGCGCCGGCTACCTCGATGAACGCCACCGTGACGCCAGGACTCGGGGAGTTCGGCTCGATGATTACGGTGTGACCCTCGATCGCAGATTGAAGGTCATCGACCTCGAAGGCCACATGGGCAACGGTCTTCACGAGTTCCGGGTATGGGGCGTCCTCCCAGTAGCGCTGCCACTGAATGCCGAACGGTGTCGCCTCGTGGTCGCTCACCGTCATCTGGAGGTGCGGGAGATCGATCTCACCAGCGAATCGGTCTTCGGTTGGGATCCCGACGTGGTTGAACCGCATATGACCAGTCTCGCGCGACGATCGCTATCGGCCGCTTGCTATCCGCTCGCTCCCCCAACCGCAAGCAATCGGCGCGCCGACCGTCGTGGAAGGCTGCGAACCGCATAGTCGATGACGGCGAGCTGATCGTCGACGAGCGTAGAGGGCTCGGATGTCGCGTCGAGCCAGCGTTCGTAGACGGCCAACCGGCCCGCGACCAACAGCGCTGCCACCAGCGACGAGTGCAAATCCGAAGGGTCGACGCGACGGTCCCTTGCGAGACCTGCGGTCAATGCATCGCGGAGCCGCCGATCGAGATCGCTAAACGCTGCTACCAGCGCAGGATCCTTGTCGGCCCAACCGCGGAAGGCACGAAGATTGTGCACGTAGTCCGCCATCGTGTCAGAGCTCGGCGCGCCGACTTCGGTCGCCTCGAGAGTCACATAGTCGCGCCATACGTCGAGTGTGTCGCGCGTTCGGTCGGCGTCGGCCAGAACCTCGGTGAGCAACGTCAGCGGGTCGGTCAGCGGGGCCAGCGCCAGGTGTGCCTTCGAATCGAAATAGCGCAGCAGCGTCTGGGGCCGGATGTCGACAGCTTCGCTGATCTGCTCGAGCGTCGTCTGCGAATAGCCCTCATCCGCGAATAGACGCTGGGACACCTCGATGAGCGCTGCCCGCGTCTTCGCCTTCTTGCGCTCCCGATGCGACAGCGTCGGCACCGAAGCGTTCACGAGCTGTGCGAACGGAACTCGACACCCTCGAACTCACCGGATGATCTCCACCGGTCGATGTACTCGAAGAACGCGACCGGGCCATCGGGATAGCCGCTCGCGTTGAGCCGTTCGCGCGGCCCGATCGGTCCACCTTCGTTGTTGTAGTAGCCCGGAGTGCAATCGGGGTTGCCGAGAAACGCGCGCTCGCTGCTCTGAAGGAGATCGATCCAGGCATTTTCCGCCTCCTCGGTGACCTCGACCTCGACCGCTCCACTTTCCAGCGCATGGCCGACCACCGCAGCGATCGTGCTACCCGCTTCGGTCAGATTGTGGGTGATGTTCGAGATGAGGTTCGCGCCCTGGTTCAGGCCGACGATGAACAGATTCGGGAACCCGTGTACGTGCACTCCGTGGAGAGTCCGCATTCCTTCAGCCCAGCGCTCGGTGAGTGTCAGCCCGTCTCGACCGTTCGTCTCGTAGCCGCACCGGCGCGAGTACTCGGTCCCCACCTCGAATCCCGAGGCGAAGATCATGCAGTCGAGCTCGTAGTGGACACCGTCGACCCACACACCCGTCTCGTCGATCCGCTCGACACCCTTGCCGTCCGTGTCGATGAGGTGTGCCGTCGGCTCGTTGTAGGCCTGGAGGTACTCGTCGTGGAAGCACGGCCTCTTGCAGAGCTGTCGGTACCAGGGCTTGAGCGCTTCGGCGGTCGACGAGTCGGTGACGATCTTGTCGACCCGCTCACGGATCTCGGTCATCTTCTCGTCGTCGCTCTCCTCGAATGCCTCCTGGATGACCTCCATCGTGAACTCGGCATCGGGCGTGCCGAGGTGTTCGACGACGCGGTCTCGCACGCGCTGAGCAATGTCGGTCCACCCGTCCTTTACGAGGTCTTCCTCTGCGAAGCCCCCGGTTTGCAGCGTCGCGAAGTTGAGGAGCCACTTCTTCTGCCAACCGTCGCCGAGGGTCTCGAACCATTCGGGATCGATTTCGTGGTTGTTTCGTTCGTCGATCGACGACGGTGTGCGCTGGAAAACGAACAGCTCCTTGGCATCTCGAGCGAGATGCGGGATGCACTGAACGGCGGTGGCCCCCGTGCCGATGATGCCGACCCGCTTTTCGGCGAGCTTGTCGAGCGGAGCGCCCTCGGGGTCGCCGCCCGTGTATTCGTAATCCCAGCGACTCGTGTGGAAACAGTGGCCGCCGAACGTCTCGATCCCGGGAATGCCAGGCAGCTTTGGCCGGTGGAGCGGGCCTGTGCCCATGGCCACGAATCGCGCCCGAATAGCGTCGCCGCGATTGGTGTGAATGATCCAGCGCGACGAATCGTCGTCCCAGTCGAGCGACGTCACCTCGGTGGAGAAGAGAGCGTTGTCGTAGAGCCCGAAGGTCTTCGCTATGCGTTGGGCATGCTCGTAGATCTCGGGCGCAAATGTGTACTTCATGCTGGGCATGTGGCCGGTCTCTTCGAGCAGCGGCAGGTACACCATCGCCGCTGTGTCGCACATCGCCCCCGGGTATCGGTTCCAGTACCAGGTGCCACCGACGTCTCCGCCACCCTCGATCAGCCGCACGTCGTCGATGCCCGCCTGCTTCAGACGTGCCCCCACACACAATCCGGAAAAGCCTGCGCCGATCAGCGCGACCGTCACCTCGTCGGTGAGAGGCTCACGTTCGGCCACCTCGACGTACGGATCATCGAGGAAGTGGGCGAACCGGCCCTTCGGCTCTATGTACTGCTCGTTCCCATCGGGTCGGATCCGCTTGTCCCGCTCTGCCCGGTATTTCTTACGCAGAGCATCGCTGTCGATCGTGGTCTCAAACCTGGCGTTCATGAAGTCCCTCCGCGCCGCGCGCTCCGCTGCGATGCGTGCGATCGACTCAAAAGTGTGAATGACTCACATTTTGTCACGAGGCTACGCCGAAACGCCAAACCCCGTCAGCGCTGCATAGGAGCAGTTCCTCCATCCGCTCCGACGCGTAGGTCGGCAAGCGCGACCGCGAGTGGGACATGGGGTCTGTCCCCGTGTCCTACTCAGCGTGGGCAGACGCGTTCGAACAGATCGAAGGTTGCGTCGGCCGCAGCGGCCCACTCGAAGCGAGGCTGCAGGTCGCGAATGGCTGCGGAGCTCTGCGCGATCTCGTCGGGGGACAGAGAGTCGATGCAATCGCGCAACGCCTCGGCTCCCCAGCCATAACGGATGTCGCCACCGTCGAACGTCTCGTCGAAGAAACCCCAGTCGCTGGTGATGGCGGCGACGCCGGCACCGATCGCGTCGAAGGCGGTACCGGTCGTCATCATGCCCTCGGCGGCGAACGGCAACACGAGCGCATCGAAGGCCCGCATTCTCGACAGATATCGATGGTCGTCGATGTGCTCGGTGTCGACGATGATCCGCGGGTCGTCGGGCACCACAGTGTCGTCGTCAGCTCTGATCACGAGCTGAATGTCGTCGCGGGCCGACGACGACACCGCGTCGACGACGTCCCGTAGGCGCTTTTCCGCACGCGGCGCACCGACCACCGCCAGGCGAAGCCCGCACGGCTTCCACCCTTCGACGGCCTCGACGTCGGCGCGGGTCGTCGACTCGAAGGGCGCGTAGCGGTCACCCCAGTGCCCGTGGTGGATCACGACGTGCTCGGTGTCGTCGCCATAGGTGTAGGTGTCGAGCGCGACCGCCTTGCCGTGTTCGGAATGATGGATCACCGCAGCGGCTGCTCTCGCCCACTGCCCGTAGCAGTCTCGGGCTGCATGGGTCTTGAACATGTGCGGCTCGAGATTGTGCTGGGTCCACACGATCGGAGTTTCGCTTGCGACGATGCGGTCGATGACCGCCGCAGTCCAGTCGGGATCTACACCCGTGAACCACTCCGGCCAGTGCATGTGCAGAACATCGATCTCGCGGAGATCGGACAAGTACGGCTCGTCGAGACCCCACGCACCTAGCTCGACCAGTCGACCGCGCAGAGTCGGGTACAGCCCCTCGTCGTATGGGTGACCCTTGATGACACTACGAACTCTGAGTTTCGCTGTGATGCGATAGCGCAGGCTCATCGCAGCCGATGGAGGCAGGGTGATCTGGTGCACACGGTCGATCTCGTGCCAGAAGCTGCGCCACTCCGCGATGCCCGAAGTGTCGATCGCCTGCACCGACGCTCCAGCCGGGGCTGACAGCAACTCGACGTCGAGGGGTCGATCGGCCAGCTCGGGCACGGTGACCGAAACCGCCTCGACCGGAGAGGCGTCGGAGTCCTCGGTGATGATGAGGGACTCCTCACACACCAGCGACCGGTTCGATGTCTCGTAGCCGACGGTTCGCGACCCCGGGCGGGCGTGTCCGTGTTCGATCGCCGCTCCGACGGGAGCCCAGCCGTCGAACCGCATCGAGAGCCGTCCCTCCGCATGGGCGACGTCGGTCGGCATTCCAGCGGCGGTGAGCGTCTCGAAGGCTTGGTGAAGAGCCGGGGCGAAGCAGATAGGTCCGCTGGTCGGCACCTCGAAGAGCCCATGTCCGCGAGGAGTTGGGAGGTAGTCCGTCGAAAACCCGTGGATGACGGGGAGCACGAACGAGAGGTGTCTCGAACGGTGTGTCCATATACCCGCCGGCGACTCGATGTCGATGAAGCGGTCGACGGGCGGCCACTGGTCGCCGTCGGGCAAAACCGGCGTGTCGCCGACCCGCCGCAGCGCTTCTGCCGCAAGGACGAGCTTGCCGTAGATGTCGAGCGTCATCTGGAGTCGCCGATCCGGGCCTCGATAGAACATGGTCGCTCGGCGTTGATGAGCCGCGATGATGCCATTGGGAAACCAGGTGGAGAGCTCGCTCGCGGCATCGACCGCCCGGCGCAACCACACCTCGGGAGCGTCGATCGCCCTGTGCGCCGAACCGGCCGCCGCCAGCTCGACGGCTATGGCTAAACCGAGCGCGCCGATCGAGCGACCCCACGTGACGGTTCCCCCTCGGCTCGCAACGTCACCCAGATCGCCGAGGAGCGCACGAAAACCGTCGATCCAAACCTCACCCAGCCGCCCCGCGATCGGTTCGGAGAACAGGAACATGTCGGGGCTGTAGATGTCGAAGTGGACGTGGTCGCCGAACCCGTCGTCGATCCATCCGCTGGGCCGCTGGCCGATCAGCTCGGCCGAGCGTTCGACGAACTCGGCGAGATCCCCAGACTCCTCGCCCGTGAGGAGAGCGTGGTTGTGGAGACCACGTGCGGCGACGACTGCGTAGTTCGGTGGCAGCTTCCCTGCGCGTACCGAAGGGATCGTGTTGGTGGGGAAGGCGGCACGAACCGCCTGTTCGGCCGTCTGGGGAGGCAAGGCATCGAGGCCGCCGAGGCGGATCGCTGTCTCGCCCACTCGATAGGCGGCGAAGTCATCGACGCGGTCGGCATCGAGCGAGTCGATGACCCGGTGGCAGACGTCGACCAGGCCGACGCCGCCGACTTCGTCGACGCCCTGCACGTGGAGCAAACCCGATACGTAGGCGAGGTCGGCAGACGTGAGCTCGTTGGTGCGGTGACCCGCGAACACCGGAGGCAGCTCGAGTCGCGGAGCGTGGTTTCCGCGTAGCTCGTCGAGGCGATCGACCGTCAACTCGACGAGCGCGGTCGCGAAATCCGCACCAGTATCGAGATCCGTATTGAATGGCTCGGTCATCGGTCCCCAATCTCATTGGTCCACTCCTGGCGCTCGTCGATAGTGTCACATCATCGGCGTGGGCCCGACCTGCGCTGCACGATTCCGAAAGGCACTCTATGAAGCTCTCGATGATGCTCAGCTACACCGGCGATCCACGCCAGGCGGCCAAGGATGCGGCCGACCTCGAGAGGGCCGGCGTGGACATCGGCTGGGTCGCCGAGCTGTACAGCTTCGACGCTGTCAGCATCCTGGGCTATCTCGCTGCGAGCACCGAGAAGATGCAGCTCGGATCCGCGATTCTGCCAATCTACTCACGCACGCCGACGTTGACCGCCATGACAGCCGCCGGCCTCGACGCAGTATCCGACGGACGGTTCTTGCTCGGACTCGGTGCCAGCGGCCCACAGGTGATCGAGGGGTGGCATGGAGTGCCATACGACCGCCCGCTCGGCCGGACACGGGAGATAATCGACATCTGCCGCAAGGTCTGGCGCCGCGAGCGCGTCGAACACGACGGCCCCTCCTACCAGCTTCCCCTTCCTGCCGACCAGGGAACCGGGCTCGGCAAACCCCTCAAGCTCATCAACCATCCGGTGCGCGACGACATCCCCGTCTACATCGCGAGCCTCGGGCCGAAGAACGTAGCTATGACCGCCGAGATCGCCGACGGCTGGATCCCGGTGTTCTTCCACCCGGACAAGGCCGACACCGTCTGGGGCGACGCCATCGCAGAGGGCAACGCCAAGCGTGACTCAGCGCTCGGACCCATGGAGGTCGTGGCAGGCGGCACCGTCGCCATCTGCGACGATGACACGGCCGAGAAGCTGAGGAACGCCGGACGCTCGATGACCGCGCTGTACGTGGGCGGCATGGGGGCAAAGGGCAAGAACTTCTACAACGACGTCTTCTGCAAGTACGGGTACGAGGCCGAGGCGGCCGAGATCCAGGACCTCTACCTGTCCGGCAAGAAGGCCGAGGCCGAAACGAAGATCCCGGCCGACTTCCTCTCTGCCACGGCGATGGTCGGCGACGAAGGATTCGTCCGCGATCGCGTGTTGGCCTACAAGGAGGCCGGGGTCACCGCGCTTCAGGTCATGCCGATCGACCCGAACCCGCTTCAGCTTCTCGAGAAGATCCGCGGCTGGCTCGACTGAGCGATGGCCGCCACCGCCGCTCCCTCGCTCCCCGATGGACTCGTCGCCGTCGTCAAGCGCGACTGCCCGACATGTGAGCTCGTGGCACCGGTTCTTGCCTCGCTCGCCGACCGGGGTGACCTCGTCGCCTACACGCAGGACGATCCTGGGTTCCCAGCCGACGCCGACTGGGTGCGCGACGACACATCGCTGGCGGTCTCGTGGCACAACGACATCGAGACCGTGCCCACGTTGATCCGAGTCGTCGGCGGAACCGAATCGGAACGCATCGTCGGCTGGAGCGCCGAGCAGTGGCGCTCGTTCGTCGGCGACGATTCGCTCGGCGCGGGGCTGCCCGATTTCAGGCCCGGATGCGGGTCGCTGAGCGTCGACCCGAACAACGTCGACCGCCTCGAAGCGACCTTCGGTGGATCGGGCCTGCATGCGCGACGAGTCGAATTCGGTTCAGCCGAAGACGTTCACGAGGCCATGTACGAGCGGGGCTGGAGCGACGGTCTGCCGCTGGTGCCCCCGACCCTCGAACGGGTCGCTCGCATGCTCGCCGGCACCACCCGCGATGCCGACGAGGTCGTAGCGCTCGCGCCACCCAACCTCGTCGAGTGCACGGTCGAGAAGGTCGCGATCAATGCCGTGATGGCCGGCTGCCTACCCGAGTACCTGCCGGTCGTCATCGCCGCGCTCGAGGCGATCTGCACCGACGAGTTCAACATGCACGGTGTGTTGGCGACCACGATGGGCGTCGGACCAGTTCTCGTAGTGAACGGTCCGATCCGCAACGAGATCGGCATGAACGCCGGCATCAACGTGCTCGGTCAGGGCAATCGTGCCAACTCGACCATCGGTAGAGCCGTGCAGTTGACGATCCGAAACGTCGGCGGCGGTGCTCCCGGTGGCGTGGACCGCTCCGCCCAGGGCAACCCTGGCAAGATCGGGCTGTGCTTCCCCGAGGACGAAGAGGGCTCACCGTGGGAGCCGCTGTCGGTCGAGCGCGGATTCGACCCCGACGTTTCGACCGTGACCGCATTCTGCGGTGAGGGGCCGAGCATCATCGTCGACCAGAAATCGCGCACGCCAGAGTCGTTGACCCGGCTGATCGGACAGACCGTGATGACGACCGTGTCGCCCCGAATGGTGATGGGCATGGACGCCATGCTCGTCCTCTCACCCGAGCACGCGGCCCGCTATCGCGACGCGGGCTGGTCGAAGGCAGATTTCCGCGCTGCGTTCGACGAGGCGACCGCGCTGCAGTCCGACGACATCCTCGAAGGCCACGACGGCATCGACGAAGGCCTGCCGGCTGGGATGGCGGGGATTCCGCTACAGAAGTTCAGGCCTGACGGCGGCCTTCTCATCGTGCATGCTGGAGGTCCGGCCGGGCTCTTCTCATCGATCATCGGTGGGTGGCTGTCGGGTCCGGGCGGCAGCATCCCGGTCACCAAGGAGATCACCCGATGACCACGGTCCTCGATCCCACCGACGAATCCGCACCGGTCGTGCGCGAACGGGCGCAACGACCCGAGTCGCTCACGGGGCTGACCGTCGGGTTGCTCGACATCAGCAAACCGCGCGGCGACGTGTTCCTCGACCGCCTCGAGCAGCGCTTGACCGCCCTCGACGCGAAGGTCAATCGCTACGCCAAGCCGACGTTCACCAAGCCGGCTCCCGTCGACCTGCGCCACGAGATCGCGACTTCGTGCGACGCCGTAATCGAGGCGCTAGCCGATTGAGGATCGTGCACGACGTGCAGTGTGCACGACATCACCGATCTCGAGCGCCGCGGCATCCCGGCGGTGTTCGTGGCGAGCGAGCCGTTCAGAGACGCGGCCGAAACCCAGAGCACCGCTCTCGGCTTCGACACCGCCCGCGTGTTCGTCGCCCATCCGGTACAGGATCGCACCGACGAGGAGATGGAAGCGTTGGCCGACACCGCCGTCGACGACTTGGTGGCCGCGCTCGTCGGACCCTAGCCACACCGAAATTTCTGCAGATTGTCGCGCATCCGCGACAATCTGCAGCCAGAACAGAGCACCATCCGATTTGTCTGCGGTGCGTCGCGTATCCGCGACAATCTGCAGAAATTTCGGAGAAAGCAGACGGATAGATGAGTGACCCCAAACCGGCGTCGGAGCACACGCGAGCCGCCCACGCCGCCGCGGTGTCGATGGTCAACTTCGACGACGCAGCGGATTTCGAACGCGCCGAACGCGGCCTGGTCGCCCAGCACCCGAGCGGCACGATCACCGCCGACGGTGGGGTCGTATGGGACAACACTCGCCACGACTTCGTGCGCGAAACCGACGAGCCGCCCGACACTGTGCATCCGGGGCTATGGCGGCAGTCACGCCTCAACATGTTGCATGGCCTGTTTCAGGTTTCGGACACGGTGTGGCAGGCCCGCGGGTATGACATCTCCAACATTACGTTCATCGCCGGCGAAGTCGGATGGGTGATCATCGATCCGCTCACGACATCGGCGACTGCGGCCGCATGCCTCGAGCTCGCGAACGAAACGCTCGGCGAGAGACCCGTGACCGCGGTGATCTACACACACAGCCACGTCGACCATTACGGCGGCGTTCTCGGCGTGACGTCGCGAGAGCGCGTCGCCGATGGCGACTGCCGGATCATCGCGCCCGAACATTTCCTCACCGAGGTCGTCAACGAGAACGTCATCGCCGGACCTGCGATGGGCCGGCGAGCCACCTACCAGTTCGGGATGCTCATGCCGCCCGGCCCGCAACAGCAGGTGAACGTCGGTCTGGGGACCGCCGTTCCGTTCGGGGCGAGCGAACTGATCGCGCCCACCGAGGAGATCCGCGAAACCGGCGAGGAACTCGTCGTCGATGGCGTACGTGTCGTGTTTCAGAACACACCCGACGCCGAGGCGCCCGCGGAGATGAACTTCTTCTTCCCCGACCTCGGGCTCCTCTGCATGGCCGAGAACTGCAGCCACACGCTCCACAACCTCTACCCGATACGCGGCGCGCAGGTCCGAGACTCGCTCGCCTGGAGCAAGTACATCAACGAAGCGATGCGACTGTTCCTACCTCACACCGACACGATGTTCGCCAGCCACCACTGGCCCCGATTCGGGCGCGACGACGTCGAGGGATTCCTGACGGTGCAACGAGACGTCTACCGCTGGCTCCACGACCAGACGATGCGACTCGCCAACGAGGGATTCACCCCGAGCGAGATCGCCGAGCAGCTCGAGCTTCCGGCGTGCTTCGGTACTCACAGCCACGTGCAGGGCTACTACGGCACCGTGTCGCACAACTCCAAGTCGGTCTACCAGCGTTACCTCGGTTGGTACGACGGCAACCCGGCAAACCTCGAACCGCATCCGCCCGAACCCTCGGGACGCCGCTACGTCGAGTACATGGGAGGCGCCGAAGAGGTCTTGCGCAAAGCCCGCGATTCCTTCGACGAGGGCGACTACCGCTGGGTCGCACAGATCGTCAACCACGTGGTGTTCGCAGACCCGTCCAACACCGAGGCCCGCGAGCTTCAGGCCGATGCGCTCGAACAGCTCGGATACCAGGCGGAATCGGGCACATGGCGCAACGCATACCTGAGCGGTGCACACGAGTTGCGAAACGGCTCGCCCAACCTGCCTGGCTCGGTGGGACGCCAGTTCCCGCGCGTGATGACCGCCGAGCAGATCTTCGACCTGCTGGGTGTTCGCTTCGACCCCGAGGGCTTTGCGAGGTCAACCGACGGCTTCACGATGAACTGGCACTTCACCGACCTCGACGAGGACCACGTTCTCGGCGTTCTCAACGAGACGCTGCACCACGATCCTCACCAGCGCTCCGACCAGGCCGAGGTCAACGTCGCCGTGACCCGCGAGGCGCTCGGCGCACTACTGGCGGGCAGGGTGAGCCTCGTCGACGCCCTCGCGAACGACGGCATCGACATCGACGGCGACGCCGACACGTTTGCGGAGTTTCTCATCGCCTGCGCCGGCCCACAAACGATGTTCGCCATCATCGAACCCTAACCGGGGCCACGTCCTTCAGGCGTGCCTCTTGAAGTTGGCGGTGGGGAACTCGCCGCTGCCCTCTTCGGCCGCCTCTTCGGGCACACTGAGCCGATGACACGTAGCTACTACGCCTCCGATCTGCTCGCGGGATCTACCGCTCTGGTGACCGGAGGTGGCACGGGCATCGGTCTCGCTATCGCCCGCCAGCTCGCCCTCGCGGGAGCCGACCTCGTCCTCGCGGCACGCCGACAGGAGGTGCTCGCCGATGCGGCCGAAGACCTGCGCTCGCTGACCGGTCGCAACGTCGAGACAGCGTTCGTCAACATTCGCGAGCGCGACACCGTCGAGGCACTCGCCGAGACCCACAGCAACATCGACATCCTCGTCAACAACGCCGGCGGGCAGTTCCCCCAACGCGCACGTGACTTCACGCCGAAGGGCTGGAACACGGTCATCGACCTCAACCTCAATGGCACATGGAACATGACCCAGGTGTTCGGCGACCGCATGCTCGACGGTGGAGGCGGCATCATCTGCCAGATGGTCGCGGTCATCGGCCGCGGCTTCCCAGGCATTGCACACAGCGCCGCATCTCGGGCCGCCGTCGCCGAGCTCACCCGCACGCTCGCGTTCGAGTGGGGCCCGAAGGTGCGTCTGAACTGTGTCGCCCCGGGCCCGATCATCACCGAGGGATTCGAGGACACCTACGACCCGTCGGTGACCAAGTCGCTGTCGGGCATGCCACTGTCACGGCCCGGCACGGCCCACGACGTCGCCAACGCGGTGACGTTCCTGTGCTCGCCGACGTCGTCATTCGTTTCGGGCCAGGTGCTTTACGTCGACGGCGGCCAGATCATCCAGGGCCCCATCAGCGCACTCCCCCGTTCCGAGTACCGCGAGAGATACTGATCATTGCTGCGAGTCCGACGACTCTCGTCCTCTAGGCTCAGCTGATGTCACCGCGATCTGCGTTCCTACCCGAGGGAATCTCCGAATACCTCGTCGCCCATGCGCCCGAGCCCGACGAGGTGCAGAGATCGCTCGACGAGCAGACCTCCGACCTCGGCATCGTCGCGCTCATGCAGATCGGCCCCGCGCAGGCAGCCTTCATGAGCATCCTCGTTGCCACCGTCGCGCCGCGATTCGCGGTCGAGATCGGAACGTTCACCGGCTCGTCCTCGCTCGCGATTGCCCGAGCACTGCCCGATGGCGGCCGGCTGCTGTGTTGTGACGTGTCCGAGGAATGGACCGACATCGCACGATCGCACTGGACTCGCGCAGGGGTCGATGACCGAATCGATCTCGTGATCGCCCCGGCAACCGAGACCCTCGCCGCACTCGAGGCCGACGCGGCGGTCGACTTCGCGTTCATCGACGCCGACAAGACCGGATACCTCGGCTACTACGAAGCGCTGATCGAACGACTCTCGCCGCGTGGGCTCATCGCCGTCGACAACACACTCTGGTCGGGCAACGTCATCGACGACTCCGACCAGTCCGAAGACACCGTTGCGCTTCGCGCGTTCAACGACGCGGTGGCCGCCGATCCACGCGTCGAGAGCGTCATCGTCCCCATCGGCGACGGTGTCACGCTGATCCGTACTCGGTGACCCGAACCGCGAACCGCAATTGCGGCGATGTCAGCTGGGCAGCACCGTCGGTGCGGGTGGATCGAGGATGGCGAGCGCATCGAGGAAACGACGCAGCGTCGCTGACACCTCGGGCAGCGCGAGGATCGCTGTGATCAGACTGCCGACGTCGTCGGGCGTGTCGGGCAGTTCGCCTGTCTCCAGCCATCGCTTCGTTGCCCCATCACCGAGATGACCGCGCGCCAGCTCCTCGATCTGTTGCGCCGTCGTATCGAACCCGCCACCTCGGCGGTGCCCACCGGCTCGGGAGAGCTCGAGGAAGGCGAGCGCCACCAGCTCTTCCCGCCGCTGTTGTAGTTGCGCGGACCTGTCTCGCACGAGCTGCACCGCTTCGCTCTCCGAACCGGTGTCCTGGAGGAAGTCGTCGACGATGCGCCGCTGGAGCTCGGGCATGACAACCGATACCGGGACACCAGTTGTACCGCCAGCCGACACGTCGACGACGCCGCGCACGATCGATGCGATGCGGACGATCCTGTCGTTGGCCGCCCGACTCCTGGCGTCGGCCGCGGCCGCGACGGCACGGTCGCTGTGGCCTACTGCGATCTCGACCGACGCAGAGACCGAAGCCGCACGCTGCAGTAGTTGCGGATGATCGAAGGCCACGCCGGCGGCGATCATCCCAGCGACGAACGCATCGGCGGCCGCGATCAGCGACGTCGAGCCGTCATGGCTGCGAGTGGCAAGAGCGAGGAAGTTGACCACCGCTGCGCGATCGGCCCACAGGTACTCGCCGTCGAGTTCGTTGTGGGCGACCGATGCGGTGTCGGGGTTGGGTCGAACGTTGATGGTGAACTCGGGCAGGTAGAGGACGGCGATGCGCTCGAGCGCCTGCGCGAAGGACGGGTTCTCGTCGCTGAACATCAGCGGGTCGTAGCCGTGATCCAGAACCGCTGCGATCGCTGCAGCAGCGGACCTGCGCGCCGCCTCCGGGTCACGCTCGGCGTCGATTACCGCGCCGGCTTCGATGAGCGCGACGATCGCCGGCCCGGTCACATCGTGGTCCGCTCTACTGCGCGGTGACCACCGGTTGGGTCGTTCGCCAAGGCTGGGGTCGGTGAGCGAAGAGATATTGCGGGCCACCCCGAGCAAGCGTCCAGCGCCCTCGGGAGATCGAGCAGCTGCCTCGATCAACACGGCTGCGCGTCGGCGCCACGAGGTCTCGAACTCGTCGAACCCGTCGAGCCAGGCGCTGCCCTCCCCTTTGCTGACGCTGAGCGCTCGGCCATCTGCGGTCTCGCCAACCAGTAGATCGATGCCGAGCTGTCCGATGACCTCGGCTGCATAGGGCGATGCTTCGCCGTCGAGGAAGAGCGCCAGCGCGGCGTCGTCGAACACTCCGTTGCCGTCGACCAGCGACTCGACGAACTCATCGATCCAGTCGTCGGGCAGCGCGTGGGTGGCCGAGGCGAACGCCGCGGCGAGCAACGCCGCAAAGGCGCTCGCCTCGGCCCGGAGTCTCGGATCGTCTGCTCCTTGGGCGGCCCAGGCGACCTGGCCGATCAAGTCCGCCAGGTCGCGAAGGCCTTCGGGACCCAGCGTTCGCACGACTGCTGCGTTGTAGCTCGGGTCGTCGGTGGCCGCGGTGAGCGCAGTTTTCGCAGTGCCGAGCCGCCCCATCGCCCTCTCGGCGTCGTCGTGGGAGAACCCGGCTTCACCGAAGGCATGGCCCACGTCCGACCAAGCGCGCACCAGCGGGTCGGTGGCCCCGTCTGCCGGTGGGGACGCGCGCAGCCCCTGCCACCGTTCGAGTCCGTGCCTGGCGATGTCCGCCGTCTTGTCGCGGCCGACATCGCGCGTAGTGTCGAGCAGCGCCTCGATGTCGTCGGCGAGACGGGCAGGTGGCGGTGCGACCGCTTCGAGAAGCTTCGATCGATCGGACGGAGACATCGACTCGACCAGCTCGGTGGTGGGGACCCCGATGAGGTCCGCGGGGTCGCCGTCGGCGAGCAGGAAGGCCTCACCGATTGCACCAACCCACCCGTCGTGTAGCGCCCACGAATCGATCGCTCGCACCGCGTCGTCGAGGGCGACCGTGCCGCCGACGGGAAGCAGCGCATCGAAGGTCCATCCCCAAGTCCACGCCGCGCCGCACCGCGCCCGTGCGAACTCGACGGCGTCTCTTGCCTCCCGCACAGCAGCCGACAGCCGATGGCGCTCGGCTTCGCACCGTGTTCGATACGCCAATAGGTCTGCGGGCACCGCAGAGCTTCGAGCGGTCATGCCGGCTCCGCAGCTTCTCTGTTGCGGCGATACTCGTCCTCCCACCGGTCCCGAAGCACCTGGCGCCGCCGTTGCTCAGCGCTTGCTTCGGCCGCTGCCTGGTCGATGCGAGACGCGAGACGAAGCAGCGCGTGCGCTATCTCCGCATGCTGGGCGAGGACATCATCGAGCTGTTGGTCGAACAGGTCGGCAAACACGCCGTGCCACGCGTTGCGTGCCTCGGTGCCGACGAGTGCTCGTAGGCGAGCGGCTTCGTCGGCCACGGCCGCGCCGTAGCGACACACCTGCGCCGCTGCCCCCGCCGCGTCATGGTCGAAAAGGACGTCGTCGCGCGGCGGGTCCCAATCGGGCTCGAGCGTCGTATGGGTGTCGGGCACGTCACCGCTTTCGTAGGGATGGTTTGACTGTTTCAATATTTTTTATGTTATTTCAATGTTTGTCAACACACCGCCTCTGGCGGTACTGGCGCAAATGGGCGAGCGCGGCGAGCATCGGGTGATGGATGTCGCCGACCGCCTCGAGATCCATGAGCTCATCTCCCGCTACGGCCACCTCATCGACGATCGATCGTGGGACCGCATCGGCGACGTGTTCACGAGCGACGCCCATTACGACATGACCGATTTCGACATGGGCACGGCGGTCGGACATGAGGCGATCGTCGAGATGTGGACCGGCCCTCAGGCCGACCACCCGCTCGCCCACCACGCTTCCAACGTGGTGGTCGACGTCGAGCCCGACGGCACGGTGCGCGTGACTTCGAAAGGCATTGGCGTCGGTGCCCGGGGGCGCGTCGGTTCGGTCACCTACCACGACGTCGTGACCAAGACCGACGACGGTTGGCGCATCGCCCGACGAACCGGCATCCTCCGCCGCCCACAGGATTTCTGAACCGCGCGGCTACGCCACGCGTACCCGTAGGGTTCAGAAATCCGGCAGGAGGGCTCCGAGTCTGTCGAGGCCAGCGCCGAGCTGAGCCGCGACACGACCCTGGACCGCCTTCAGCAGCAGCCCCATGACCGCGCTGGGGTCGATCGCCTGCTCATACACGACACGAGTGCCCGAGCCGACCGGTTCCAGTGTCACCCTCTCGTTCATCGATTTCACGAGCCGGCGCGACATCGCCGTGATCGTGAACCCGAACGCGTGCTCGGGGTCCCAGCGGGTGAACTTCTCCTCCATCAGGATCGGACCCGCCTTCACCCGCCGGCCTCCACCGACCGCGTCGCGGGCCCCGGTCACTTCGACGGCACTGACCGCGTCGAGCCATTCCGGCCAGGTCTCGTGGTCAGCGATGCGCTCCCAGACCTGTGCCGGCGTGGCGTCGAGTACACGCTCGGCGCGAATACGTACCGGCGCCGTCTCCATCCACTCATCGGGGCGTTCGACCAGAGGCTTCACGACGACGACGCTAGTGCAACTCGATCGACCGCAATGTCACGGGCGCCGGGCTCGGACACTACGTTCGCAATGAACGCCGACGAGGAGCAGCCGATGCCAGAACCCGGGATGCACAGCGACGACCCGAGCGACGAGTCGCTCAACCTGGCGATGTCCGCCGAAGGACGGCCCCTCTACGATGCCGTCGTCCGCTTCATCGCCGACGAGGTCGATCCGATCACCGAGCAGTTCTACGAGCTCGGCGAGGGCCGCGAAGACCGCTGGTCCTACGTGGACGGCCAGCTCGAGCTGCTCGACGGCGTGAAGGCCAAGGCTCGGGAGCAAGGTTTGTGGAACTTCTTCCTACCCGACGCCGAGACAGGCGAGGGACTCTCGAACCTCGACTACGCGTACATCGCAGGGGAGCTCGGCAAGAATCCGCTGGCCTCGGAGTGCCTCAACTGCTCCGCGCCCGATACCGGCAACATGGAGGTGCTCGAGCGGGTCGGCACGCCCGAACAGAAGAAGCAGTGGCTGGAACCCCTGCTCAACGGCGAGATCCGCTCGGCATTCTCGATGACCGAACCAGCCCTGGCATCCTCGGACGCCAAGAACATCGCTTGCCGGGCGGTGCTCGACGGCGACGAATGGGTGATCAACGGCGAGAAGTACTACATCTCCGGAGCAGGCGACCCGCGGTGCAAGATCCAAATCGTGATGGTGCAGACCAACCCCGACGCGGCACCGCACAAGCGGCAGTCGCAGATCCTGGTACCGATGGACACACCCGGGGTCACCGTCCTCGGCGGAATGCACGTGTTCGGCGACGACGATGCTCCGCACGGCCATATGCACATCCGCTACGAAGACGTGCGAGTACCGAAGGAGAACATTCTCCTGGGCGAAGGTCGCGGCTTCGAGATCAGCCAGCTACGGCTCGGGCCGGGTCGCATTCATCACTGCATGCGCTCGATCGGGGCGGCGGAGCGTGCGCTCGAGCTCATGGTCACTCGTGGCATGAGCCGCGACGCCTTCGGCAAGAAGATCGGCCAGCTCGGAAAGAACGTCGAGGTCATCGCGAAGGCCCGCGTCGAGATCGAGGCGATGCGCCTCATGGTTCTGCGTGCTGCGAAGGCAATGGACACGCTGGGCAACGCCGAAGCCCGCACATGGATCAGCGCCGCCAAGGCGATCGTGCCCCAGCGGGTCTGCGACATCATCGACGACGCCATACAGATGCACGGCGCAACCGGCGTGTCGCAGTGGACACCGCTGTCGAGGATGTACGCCAACATGCGAACGCTCAGGCTCGCCGACGGACCCGACGAGGTGCACTACTTCGTCGTCGGCCGCAAAGAGATCGCCCGCTACAGCGATGAAGAGATCGAGGCGGCCAAGTACGTTCCCGTCGAGGGCTGAGGCGATGCGGTCCGTGCCGGTCTTCAGCAGAACCGTTGCGGTCGTCCTCGCGCTGGCTCTGCTGGCTACATCGTGTCTCGACGAGTTGGCCGCCCGCCGAGGCCTGACCTTCGGTCTTTTCGTCCAGAACAACACAGACGCCGAGCGTGCCCTCGCGCTCGAACATGCCGATGCGACAACCAACCATGGGCTGTCCTGGGCCACATTGCAGCCAAGCGGGCTGTATCGGAGTGTCTCACTGTCAAGGCCTGCAAGTCGATCACCATCTGGGGCGTTCATGACGGCGCAACCTGGATGACAACCTGATGGGGCCCGGCCACGAGCCGCTGCTGTTTGACGAACAGCACCAGCCGAAGCCGGCGTTCTTCGCGGTCGTCGACGCTATGGCCTAGCAGTCGGTCAAGCTAGCGCCGCCGCGAGAACGAGCACCGCTGCTGTGCACAGCTCGGTTATGGCACCGAGAACGTCGCCGAGGATCGACAACCGCTCCTCCCGCGTCCAACCACCACCGAACGCGTCGGCCATGTCGGCCAGCCCGTCGAGGTGAAACGCACCGGCGACCAACAACCCGAGGGCGAGAGCCAGGGCCGCGGCTGGTCCAACGGGCATGATCTCCGATAGGCCCACGTAGGCGCCTCCGACCGCGCCACCGATGAGCGACCCGAGACGCGACGCTCCATGTCGCCGTCGACGATCTCCGCAGTAGCGACCAGTCCGACCATGCCTGGCCACGCCCGACCCAACTCGACCGCGGCACGGCTCTTGCCGGACCTCGCGCCACCGGTGAAGAGAGTGACCCCGACCTGCGGAACCTTCAATAGTCGATGCCCTTCTTTGCCATGACGCCGTCGTCGTAGGCATGCTTGAGCTTGCGCATCTCGGTGACTGTGTCGGCCGTTTCGACGAGAGCCTGCGGTGCATCTCGTCCGGTGCAGATCACGTTGACGTCAGCGGGGCGTTCTTCCAGCACCGACACGACCTCGTCGATGTCGACCCAGCCCCAGGTGAGCAGGTAGGTGATCTCGTCGAGGATGACCAGTCGGTACTCCCCCGACTCGATCGTCGCGCGGGCCTCTTCCCATGCTGCCGCCGCGACCGCCCTGTCGTGATCGAGGTCGTCGGAATCCCAGCTGAAGCCTTCGCCCAATGCCCGCCAGTGCACCCCCAACTCGGTCGCGATCCTCTGCTCTCCGACCTTCCAGTCCCCCGACTTGATGAACTGAACAACTGCCACCGACCAACCTATCGACAAGCTACGCAGCATCGTGCCGAAGGCGGCGGTCGACTTCCCCTTCCCGTCGCCCGTGTTGACGATCAGCAGCGATGAGGCGGTCCTTCCTCCGGATGGTCGCGGGTCCTGCTCGGGCGGTTGATCGCTCATGATGCGGCTCCCTTCACGGTCGAGCGAGCGACGACGGCTTCGTGGTCGTTGCTCGTAGCGGGGACGACGACGATGCGCCCATCGGCTCGGACCATCACCTCGACCTCGGCGCTCCAGTATCGACGGATTTGCTCCGCCGTGAGCACTTCGCGTGCGGTGCCTTCATCGACGATCGCCCCCTCGGCGAGCACAACGAGCCGGTCGGCGTACTGCGCGGCGAGGGTGAGGTCGTGCATCGTCGTCACAACGGTCAGCCCACGGGCGCGCCGTAGGCTCTCGAGGAGGCCCAGGACCTCCTGTTGATGGCCGAGGTCGAGCGCTGTGGTCGGCTCGTCCAGCAACAGGATCCGCGCCTGTTGTGCGAGCGCGCGGGCAATCAGCACCCTCTGGCGTTCGCCGCCCGACAGCGAGTCGACGTAGCGATCGGCAAGTTCCTCCAGATCGAGGTCGCGCAACAGCTCCCCCACGATCTCGAGATCGTGGGCCGACGTCGCGCCGAGAGGTGGAAGATGCGGCGTTCTTCCCAGGAGCACGAGATCGAGCACGCGCATGCCGACCGGGATCGTCGGAGCCTGCGCTACCCAGGCGATCTCGCGGGCCCGTTCCTTGCGCGAGCGCTCCTCGAGCTCGTGACCGGCGACGGTTATGGCGCCTCGGTGTGGCACGGCGCCGGTGACCGCTCGCAGAAGCGTCGACTTTCCCGCGCCGTTCGGTCCGATGACCGAGACCCATTCCCCCTTCTGCACGTGCAGGTCGATCGCTCGAAGCACGGTCGTGTCTTCGATCGTCACCGACACCGACGCGAGACCGAGCATGGCAGCCCCCGTCATGTCGTGAACCCGATCCTCGATGTGCGCATCACGAGGATGAAGAACGGTGCTCCGAAGAATGCCGTGACCACGCCGATCGGGAGCTCGGCGGGGCTCAGTGCGGTTCGGGCGAACAGATCCGTCGCGACGAGAAAGATCGCCCCGCCAAGCGCCGACAGCGGAAGCACAACCCGGTAGCTAGTGCCGAACAGCAGCCGCACCATGTGGGGCACGATGATGCCCACGAACGCGATCAGGCCGCTGACAGCGACCGCTGCCGCCGTCCCCAACGATGCGGTGACGATCACGATCGTTCGCAGGCGCGACACATCGAGACCGAGGCTGGCGGCCTCCTCGTCGCCGACGGCGAGCACGTCGAGCGAGCGCCTCAGCAGCAACAGGACACCGATGGACGCCAGCGCATAGGGCAGCAGCAGGAGAACTTCACCCCAACCGCTAGTACTGAGTTGGCCGAGTATCCAGGCGTATACGCGCCGAATCGTGTCGTCTCCGCTTTGTTGCACGTAGGTCTGGAGCGCGGTGAAGAAGCTGGCGACGGCGACGCCCGCGAGTATCAGCGAGGTCGCCGACCTCGTCCGGTCGCCCATGACGCCGACGACGTAGGTCGCCACGACCGCCAGGATGGCGCCGGCGAAAGCGGCGAGCGGGATCGGATCGAGCATGCCGCGGCCGTCGCCGAGCTCGTTGACGATCGCGATCGTGGCTCCGAGTCCGGCTCCCGCAGCCACGCCCAGAAGGTAGGGATCGGCGAGGGGGTTCCGAAAGACGCCCTGGTATGAACCGCCCGCCACGGCGAGCACCGCGCCGACGAGCATGCCGAGAACGACGCGTGGAAACCGGAGGTCCCAAACGATCGCACGCTCGGTGTTATTCAGACCGGAGTCGAAATCGAATGGCAGGAGCCGGTCGGCGATCTCGACGAGCGCGGCGCCTGGAGCGATCGAAGATGGCCCAACGCTGACCGCGAGGATGACGACGAGCGCGGTGACGGCGAGCGACGCCACGACCCAGCTGGCTCGAAGACCCGCTGGACGAAGACGCACACCGTCACCGCTGTCGATCATGCGTTGGCCGGTTCCTCGATCTCCGCGAGCGCTGCGGCGATCGTCTCGACCATCTCGACGATTCGGGGACCCCATCGCGAGGCGATGTCGTCGTTCAGCTCGATGACGTTGCCGTTCTCGACCGCCGAGATCGACTCCCAGCCCGGACGCGCCGCAACCGTCTCGGCGGACTGTTCGTAGCCGATCGTGTCCGCGAGGAAGATGAGGTCGGGGTCGGCGTCGATGATCGCTTCCTCTGTCATCTGTGGGTAGCCGGCGAACTCGCCATCGGGATCAGCAGCGTCAGCCACATTTTCGAGCCCGAACAACGAGTACACCGACCCGGCAAAGGTGGCCGAGGTCGCGGTGTAGTACTCGGTGCCGACCTCGTGGAAGTAGGTCGGCGGAGTCTCGAACTCGGGCACGCTCGCAACCGCGGCCCTGAGGTCAGCCTGCATCTGCCCGACGAGCTCCGCGGCATCGCCGACATGTCCCGTGGCAACTCCGAGCTGTTCGATCTGCGCGTATGAGCCCTCGATATCGGCCGGGGCGAACTGCACGATGACCGGTGCACCGAGCACATCGATGCCCTCGATCGGGCCTGACGCGACGATGAGATCTGGCGAGTACTCCCCGACCGCTTCGACGTTCGTCTCGAAGCCCGACAGATCGGTCACCGGAGCCTCTTCGGGGTAGTAGGAGAACTCGTCGACGGCGACGACCTGGTCGCCGGCACCGATGGCGAAGAGCATCTCGGTAGCGCTGGGCGACAGCGACACGATCGCCTCCGGACGAGCCTCGATCGTCACCTCGCCGTCGTCGGTCGCGATCGTGACCGGGAAGGCGCCGGCCTCGGCCTCCTCCGACGTCGCGCCATCCGACGCTTCCTCGGCGAGAGGGATCGAGCTCGAGGAAGACGAGGTCGTCGAATCACCGCCCCCTCCGTCATCATCGCCGCACGAAGCGGCGATCAGGCAGAGCGCGGCCAACAGGCCGAGCAGGGTGCGTTGGAGTTTCATTGTGTAGGCATCCTTTCGTCGGGAAACGGCTCAGCTCGACAGATTGGATGCCGACCCAAGCGCCCTTCCGCGAGAGCGGGCTTGGTCATGTTCACGTTTCGCCGCGGTCGCCCTGGCTCATCCCCGACGAGCGGGGCTTCACAGTTGCGGGACAGCGCCGGATTCAAACCGGACTTCGCCGAGACGCCGTCATGATATCCCCAAACCCGCTGGTGTCGGATAGCTGGGGTGTCAACGCAAGGTGTCAGGAGGCTCAAAGTGATCTTGGTCCAAGCGCGTTGTGAGCTCGGTGCCTGACACCGGTGGGCTCGCGGTGCCTGGAGGCCGGTGGGCTCGTGGCCCCCAGGCACCTCCACGCCTACGCGGGGTTGGTGGCTCCTCCACCGCCGTCGCAGGGCTGGGGATCGGTGTTGGCGGCGTAGGTGCGGGCCTCGGCGAGCCAGTCCTCGACTGTCGGGCGGTTCTCGTCGATCCACGTAGCAGACACACCAAAGGGGTCGCGTTCCTCTGTGACGGCGCGGTGCATGACCGAGACGTCGAGCTCGGGAAGCTCGATCAGCTCGATCAGGCGCCGAGCTGCGGGGTTCTCGTCGAGGAAGCACTGGTTCGCGGCGACCGCGATGTCATCGACCTCGACCCCGAGTCGACAGGTCTCGGCGGGGCAGTCGGTGTCCGGCACGTCGACCTCGCCCGGCAGGGAATCGTCGGCAAAGGACAGCCAGACGATGTCGTCGCCCAGGATCATCGTGCCCGATGCCCAGAACGGCTGGTGGTGGGCGAACAGAACAGGGTCGCCGGCGATCTGTTCGCCAACGACGGCCAGCATCGCGTCGATGTAGTCGTCGGTGCGCAGATCGAGCCCGTCGGCCACACCGGCCGATTCGAGCGCGCTGAACAGCTCATCGCAGCGCGGCCCTCGGTCACACATGACGATGTCGGCCTGTCCGTTGCCGTCGCGGTCGAAGCGAGCGGACGCCTCGGGATCTTCGACGAGCTCCTCGATGGTCGCGACACCGAGCTCGTCAGCGGACGCCTTGTCGACAGCGATCCCCAGCCGAGACGCCGCGGGGAGCTGGCTCCCGACGACGCTTACGAGGTCGGCGATCGTGCCGTCGCCGTGCGGTTGATCGAGGATCGTCTGCTCGAGCACCAGTCGACTGTTGAACCACAAGTCGTATTCCTCGTCGGCGAGGCGCGGGTAGGCCTCGCCGGCTGGATCGAGCCTCTCCTCGGGGTCTTCGAGCTGGTATCCGAGCTCCTTCAACAACGCTGCGTAAATGTGCGCCGGCGCCCAGTCGACCGTCTGAAGGGAAGCAGCTGCGACTACCTCGACATCCTCTCCCGGACGTAGTGGCACGTCTCCTTCGGTCGTCGTCGGCGGTGTCGTCGACTCGGGCGGAGTCGTCTCGGGCGCCGTCTCGTCGGAGCCCTGTGACGATGACGGCGGCGCCGAGGGCGGAGTCGTCTCCGATGGAGCGGGGCTCGACGGAGGGCCGGATGGCGTGGTCGTTGTCGACCGTTCGGGCCGGTCGGGCGCTGCGAGATCGACCGAGCTGCCGTCGCCGGCGATCAGCACCCCGACGAGCACGGCGACGAGTGCCAGACACACCGCTATCGCAGCGGCGACGAGCCCTCGGCGGTCTTGATGGTCCACGCGGCCAACTTACCTGTGAGTCCGCCTGCTATGGCCTCGCCCAACCCACACGAGCCTTGTGAGATCCGCCATGCTGATGGACATGCAGAGCCACGGATCGGTGAGCGATGTCATCCTCGATCGCCTTGCGACGAACTCGCGTCCCGGTGACCGAAGCGATGACCACCGGGTTGCGCTCGCGGTAGAGGGCGGCGGGATGCGGGGAGTCGTCTCCGCCGGAATGCTGCTCGGGCTCGAACAGCTCGGCATGCGCGACTGCTTCGATCTCATCGTCGGAACCTCTGCCGGCGCAATCGCATCGGCGTTCTTCGTGTCGGGCCAGGCGACCCAAGGCAGCGTTCTCTACTACGAGGAGCTTCGCAGGCCTCCGTTCCTCGATACCCGACGGCTCATCCGGCTGCGCCCAGCGCTCGACCTCG
Organism: Acidimicrobiales bacterium; assembly: GCA_965216815.1. Classification (GTDB taxonomy): domain Bacteria; phylum Actinomycetota; class Acidimicrobiia; order Acidimicrobiales; family SHLQ01; genus JADFOM01. The sequence goes on from OZ244202.1 coordinate 4,412,860, forward strand.
ACTATCTGGTCGACGTCGCGTGCATCCAACGCGGGCTCGACGTCGGAGCGGTCGCCGCTCACCCGATCGAGGTTCACGCAACCCTCACTGCGGTCGACCCCGACAACCCGATTCGCACCGCGTCGCTACGCGGGCCCGGCGATCGAGTGCGGGCGGTGATGAAGGCGACCGCCTCCCTCCCCGTTCTCGCCGGGCCTTCCAAACACGTCGACGGCGACGAATACGTCGACGGCGGTCTCATCGAACAGGTGCCGTGGCGAGCGGCGGTCGATCTCGGGGCGACGCACCTGCTCGTTCTCCCGTCGAAGCCGGTGCGCGGTGACCGCGCTCAGAGCGCCGTCAGTTTCGTCGAGCGTCACACGGTCGGTCGTGTCGTCGCCTCGATGCACGGCAGCCACATCGCCCGGACACTCGAGTTCCTCCCGGCGCGCGCGACGGCCGAGTCATGGGCTCTTCGAAGCATCGCCGACGGAACCGGAGAGGCTCTCACATCCGATATCGGTCCATGGCACGGCGAGCTCGAAATCGTCGAGCTGCCGCCCGAACTCATACTGCCGCGTCGCCTCGAGGACCGGCGGCCGATCCTCATCGACGCAATGCTGGCCGGCGCTCAGGCCGTGCTGGACTATTTCGGGCTGGGTGGGTTCAGCGTCGAACAGCGTGTGGTGCTCAACCATCCCACGGCGTCGGTCGGCCAGTATCGGAGCGACGCGTTGGCCGACATCGTCATCGACCGCCACCAGAGCGCCGACCGAGCCGAGTCAACGCGAGAGTGACGTCTCGACGATCACCTCACCGTGAAGGGTTCGATGGACTGGACACCGATCGGCGATCTCCAACAGGCGGTCGCGCTGTTCGGTGTCGAGCGGACCCGCGAGGTCGATGACGCGCTCGAAGCGGTCGACCGAGCCTCCGGTCGACTCGCACTCCTCGCAGTCCTTGGCGTGCACGCGCCCATGTCGCACATGGACCCGCACGGATTCGAGCGGCCACCCCTTGCGATCCGCGTACATCCGAAGCGTCATCGACGTGCACGCACCCAGCGCTGTCGACAGCAGGTCGTATGGAGTGGGACCCGTGTCTGCGCCTCCGATCGACTCGGGCTCGTCCACCCGCAGACGGTGCCGATCGTTCACCACGACATCTGTACCGAACCCTTCTCCTGTGAAGACCTCGACGTCGTCGCGGTGCACGGCGCTGACGACTTGGCCTTCGCTCAGATAGCTCGCGGCCCAGGCGGCGACGATCGATCCCGCCCGATCGGCGTTGGCCGGTTTCGTCAGGAGGTGATCTGAATCGTCGAGCGACACGAAGCTCTTCGGGTGCCGAGCTGCGAGGAACAGCTCGCTGGCATGGTCTATCGAAACGGTCTCGTCCAGCGGAGCGTGCAAGATGAGCAACGCCGCCTTCAGCTCGGGGAGTTGGTCGGTGAGAGGGTGGTGTGACAGATCTTCCACGAAGTCGTTGGAGATGCAGAACGGTCGACCGCCGATGTCGACCTCGACCTCGCCCTTGGCGCTTTCGGTGGCGTCGACGTCGATCGACGACAGCACGTGCGAAGGATTGGAGGGAGCGCCGATCGTCGCGACAGCGCGAACGCCTTCGATTTTCCGGGCCGCGGATATGGCTCCGGTTCCGCCGAGACTGTGGCCGACCAGCAACGAGGGGGCTCGGTCGTGTTCGCGCATCCAGCCGGCGGCTGAAACCAAATCGTCGACGTTGCGACCAAAGGTCGACTCGGCGAACGAACCCTCCGATTCGCCAAGGCCCGTGAAGTCGAAGCGTAGAGTTCCGATGCCGTGCTTGGCGAGGGCGGCAGCGATCCGTTGCGACGGACGAAGATCCTTGCCACACGTGAAGCAGTGCGCGAACAACGCCCAGCCGAGCGGCCGACCGACCGGGGTCTCGAGGCTGCCGACGAGCCGCCGACCCGCCGCATTGGTGAATTCGACACGGTTGCCTCGCGATGACATCAAAACCCCCTGTGGTGGACACACCGGACCGATGCCGGCGTGCCCACCTCAGGTTAGGGACGTGATCGCGTCAGCCGGTCGCCGCCTCGTGTCCTTGACGCCGACGACTCCACCAGATGGCCAGCGCCGCGAGGGCGATCAGCCAGCTGAACGGCAACAGCACGCCGATTGCTACCAGCACAACACTGAAGATCGACTGGACTGCACCCCAGCCTCGCTCGAGCGAGTCGCCAAACCCCGGAAGAGTGGTCGGACGGTCGATCGAGATGTCCATCGCACCTCGGGCGCCGACCGCCTCGCCATCGGGTTCTCCGTGCAGATGTGCGACGGCCGAGGCGACCAGCTGGGTCGAGTCATCGACGGTGACCTGGGCGGTGAAGACGACCGACTCCCCGGGCTCGAGCCGATTCGGTGTGCCAGAGGCAACCTCGAAGTCCTCGCTCGGGATGTCGATGCCGGTTGTCTCCACCGACACGCCTGCGAGTCTCGAGTCGCCCGTGTTGGCTACCTCTACGCAGACCGTGATGTCGGTGTCGCCGTCGAGATCGAGCCGGTCCTCGCCTGGGCAGACGCCTGCATCGTGTCCGGCGAATGCGGTCGTTGCGACGGCCACCGCCGGCATGGGCACAGGCTCGACCGCCTCGATCACTGTGACCACGAGTGTGGCGAGGGCGACCTGATCCTCGAGGGTGCGGAGCTGTCCACGCAGCGCTTCGAGGTTGGTCTCCCGGTCGAGGAGCTGGTTCTCGAGGTGGGCGATCGAATCGAGGTCGCTGGCCTGTTCGAGCAGAGCCCGTAGTCGGAGCACGCTCGCCTCCGATGTCGTGATGCGGCTCTGGAGGTCGACGACTCGTTCGGTGACGTCGTCGACCGACACGGTCTGGTCGACGACATCGCCGACGTTCGCGAGGGCTACCCGCGCCTTGTCGAAGTCGGCGGGGCGGACCTTGAAGGTGAACACGGTGCGGGGTCGTCCCTCGGTGGTCGTCTCTTGCCCGAACACCACGCCACCGAGCTGCGCGATCGCTGCGCTGGCTCGCTGGCTCGCCGTGAGAACATCGTCTGTCTCGATCGTCATCGTGCCGGTCTTGATAATGTCGCGCCCGAGATCGGTCACGTCGAGACCGACCGGCACCACTCCGGGTCCGGAATCGGTCGCCTCGTCGTCTCCTCCACCCTCGGTTTGCGCGGCCTCGGCTGTATCCGCGGACTCATCGGCGGGTGTTGGCGCTCTCTCGTCGCCCTCTGACAGCGTGATTCCGTCCTCGCCCGCGGACGCATCCTGTGCCACCTCTGCCTCGAAGCTGTCTCCATCGCCGGCGGAACCGTCTCCGCCATCACCGCTCGAAGCGCCGTCTTCGGATTCCAGAGCCCTACTCACCGGTTCACCACCCGAGGAGTCGTTGTCCCCGGCGCCGCATGCGGCAGCGACGAGCAGCACGGTGACCGCGACTGCAATCAGTATTCGAATCGGTCGTCTGAACAGGTCCATCGGTCCATCCCCTTGGTGTGGTCTCGATGCAGGTGAGACGTTCGGTTGAGGTGTTGGGTTCCCGGGGACGGAGAAAACCCGGCCTGCGCCGATCGGCTAGACCTGGCGTATGGACGTCGATGGGAAGCACTACCGCACGATCTGGCGCGACGGCGAGAACAGGGTGCACGTCATCGACCAGCGCGCGCTTCCGTTTGCGTTCGAGACACAGAACATCGGTTCATGGCAGTCGATGGCCGAAGCGATCTCGGACATGACGGTGCGCGGCGCAGGCTGCATCGGCGCGGCCGGTGGCTACGGCATGTTCCTAGCAGCCATGGAAGCGGCCGCCGCGACCACCGCCGAACGCAACACAATCCTCGACCTGGCGGCGCGTACGTTGGCCACCGCTCGCCCGACCGCCGTGAACCTCACGTTCGCGGTCGATCGCATGCGCGCCGCGCTGTCGAGTGCACCCGGCGACGCCCTGGTTTCGGTGGCGGCAGCCGCCGCCGACGCGATCGCGGACGACGACGTGGCCCAGTGCCGGGCCATCGGCGAGCACGGGCTCGAGCTGTTGAGTCAGATGCACCAACGATCCGGGCGGCCCATCAACGTCCTCACCCATTGCAACGCCGGATGGCTGGCCTTCGTCGATCACGGCACTGCGACCGCACCGATCTATGCAGCCCACGATGCGGGAATCCCGATCCACGTTTGGGTCGACGAAACTCGCCCGCGCAACCAGGGAGCGCGGCTGACCGCATGGGAGCTCGGCCAACACGGCGTCGACCACACGGTGATCGTCGACAACGCCGGCGGACACCTCATGCAGCGAGGCATGGTCGACGCGGTGATCGTCGGCAGCGATCGCACGGCATCGACCGGCGACGTGGCAAACAAGATCGGGACCTATCTGAAGGCCTTGGCAGCGCAGGACAACGGCGTGCCGTTCTATGCGGCGCTCCCGACGACGACGATCGACTGGAACGCCACCGACGGCCTGGCCGACATTCCCATCGAGGAGCGATCACCGACCGAGGTGACCGAGATCGCCGGGCTCCCGGTGTCGGGACCAGACGACGGTGAGCTCGGCGTTTGTCTGGTCCCCCATCGCACGGGCGCGCTCAACTACGGCTTCGACGTAACGCCGGCGCGGCTCGTCACCGCGCTCATCACCGAACACGGCGTCGTCGCCCCTGACGTCGAGGCTCTCGCCCCGCTTCGACCACAGGACGACCGACTCCCATAGGATCGACCTCATGGGCCTATCGATGGGGCTACGGCGCGGAGCCAGCGCCTTCGCGCGTGCGGCGAAGAAGGATGCGACCCTGCTCGCAATTCCGGCCTTCTTCGCCACGATGGCCCTCGAGTACGCGGTGATCCGGTCGCGTTTCGGCAGGCACCGCCCGGTCGACGAGGCGATTCCGGTGTCGTCCAACACCGATCGGCCGCTCGGCTACGAGGCGCGAGACACCGCGACGAGCCTTGCTATGGGCGTCGGCAACCTGGCCTTGAACATGGTGTTCGCTCGGGCGACGCGCCCGTTCGATCGCTGGCTGTACCGGCACCGGGTCGCCGATGTCGGTCGCGCGCGATACGCGTTCGTCACTGCGTTGATCGTGTGGGACTTTCTCTACTACTGGGACCACCGTGTCCAGCACGAGCGGCGCATCTTCTGGGCGAACCACGTCGCACACCACTCCAGCCGCCGCTACAACCTGTCGACCGCGCTCAGACAGCCGTGGGCGAGCATTCTGATGCACTGGATTTTCACGCCGATGCCCCTGGTCGGCTTCACTCCGGCGCAGGTCGCGCGCGCCGGAGAGCTCAACCTGCTGTACCAGTACTGGGTTCACACCGAAGCGATCGACCGCTTTCCCGACGCATTCGAGCGGGTGTTCAACACGGCTTCGCACCATCGGGTCCACCATGGCGCCAACAGGCAGTACCTCGACACGAACTACGCCGGCATCCTCATCGTCTGGGATCGCATGTTCGGTTCGTTCGAGCCGGAGGACGAGCCGGTCAAGTACGGCCTGACGAAGAACATCGGCACGTTCAACCCTGTTCGCGTCGGCTGGGGTGAGCTCGCCGACATCGCAAGCGACGTACGCGCCTCCGACAGCTGGCGAGACCGCGCCGGTTACGTGCTCGGACCACCCGGTTGGGCCCCCACCTGAGGGATTTCTGAACCTCAAAGCGCGTTACAGCGTCGTGAAGGGTTCAGAAATCCGTTTAGAGGTCGAGATCGAACAGACGGATCGCGTTGCCGCGCGCGATCTTGTGCACCGTCTCTGAATCGAGGTGGCCGAACAGCTTCTCGGCGGTCTCGCGCGAATGCGGGAAGGTGCCGTCCTGGTGTGGATAGTCGGTCTCGAACATCACGTTGTCGACGCCGATCCGATCGATGAGATCGATGCCGACGGTGTCCTTGAAGAAGCAGCTGTGGACGTGTTTGCCGTAGTAGTAAGACGGAGGCCGTTCGATGCGTTCCTCACCCTGGGCCCACTGATGGGTGTGCCAGGTGTCGTCGGCTCGCTCGACAAAATACGGAATCCAGCCGATCTGGCTCTCGGCGTAGAGGAGCTTCAGGCCCGGGAATTGTTCGAGCTTGCCAGAGAACAGCCAATCGATCATCGAGGCAGCGCTGTTGGCGACGATCATGTTCGCCGTCACGACGGTCGGGGCATCCGGCGATGTCGTGAGCGTCCGCGTGCCCGAGCCGATGTGCATGCAGATCACCATGCCGGTTTCCTCGCACGCTGCGAAGAAAGGGTCCCACTCCCCGGAGTGGATGCTGGGCAGTCCCAGCCAGTTGGGAAGCTCCGACCATGCGACGGCGCGACATCCGCGCTCGGCGTTGCGACGGATCTCGGCCGCCGCCAGCTCGACATCCCACAGCGGAACGATGCACAACGGAATCAGTCGTCCGCCGCTGTCACCGCACCACTCGTCGATCATCCAGTCGTTGTAGGCCTCGACGCACAAGCGGGCGAGCTCACGATCCTTGCGTTCGGCAAAGAGCTGTCCGCAGAAGCGTGGATAGTTTGGAAAGCACAGAGACGCCTCGACGTGGTTGCGGTCCATGTCGGCCAGCCGTGCCTTCGGCTCGAAGCACCCAGGGGCGATGTCCTCGTAGGTGACGCCCTCCATCGTCACCTCGTCGGGCTCCATGCCGGCACATGCGATCATCTGCTTGATCTGATATCGGTGATCCTCGTAGTGCCACCAAGCCGCGAGCTCGTCGCCATCGCCTGGGGTTTCGACCCAGGCGCCGTCGACGAGCGCCATGTCTCCTTTCGGGGCGTACACGATCCGAGGTCCGACATCGGCGTATGCCGCTGGGAGGCGGTCGGTCCACAGGTTCGCTGGTTCGACGACGTGGTCGTCGACGCTGATCAGTGCGGGCATGGCAGTCGAGTCCATGCACACCGTTCTACCGGCCCGGGTCGCCGCCCGCTCGCCGGAGCGCCACTGCACCAGATAGGCCGTTCGGACCTTTGCTCGCGCGACGGCGAACTCACCCGGTGGTCGCCTCGGGTGAAACCGCGATCGGGACCACCCACAGGCAAGGCCCGCCAATTCGCCTTTCGGCAAGGTGCGGCACCGTGAAACAATGAGGTGATCGACCTTCGCCACGTGGGTTTTGCCGGCGTCGCATAGGGCGCCCGCAATTGCACGGAGAGTGATTTTTCTTCTAGAAATGGAGGGGCGGAGCGAGGGCAGGCAGAGCGATCAGGATGACGTTATGACGCGGGCTCAACTCAGGCGGAAAGCGAGCGATCCCGTGCGCGGCGCGCAATGGCTTCTCGTCGACGCCGCCATCTGGATCGCGTCGATCTGGGTGTCAGCCCTGCTTCGAGCCGTGCTCGACGAATACGTCATCGATGCGATCGACGTCACCCTCATCGCCGTCCTCGCCGCGTTCGTCCACACTCTCATCGGCATCGCACAAGACCGGCTCATCGGATCGTTCGACGTCGCCACCGCCGAAGAGGTGGGGATCCTCGCCATCCGCGTAGGTGTCTCACTGTGTGTGGTGATGCTCGTCGACCTTCCGACCGACCCGAAGCTCGTACCGATGTTGAGCATCGTCACCGCCGGACCGATAGCGCTGTCCGCAATGTTCGGCGTCCGATTGCTCGAACGGCTGCGCCGAGATCACACGAGCAACGGGATCGCCGCCAGGGCCAACCTGCGACGCGCTGCTGTGTTCGGAGCGGGAAGCGCCGGCAAACAGGTCATCGACGCCATCCGTCGATCGAGCGAGAGCGAACTCCATCCCGTGGCGCTGTTCGACGACGACCCCCACACCTGGGGTCGCCGGTTCCGCGATCTACGCATCATCGGCGGGCGCGACGTCGTGGCTTCCGCCGCCTCGGACCTCGACTTCACCGTTCTCATCGTCGCCCTACCCTCCGCCGCGGCAGGCGTGGTCGATGAGATCGCCCGCCTTGCGTCTTCGATCGCCCTCGAGGTGCGCGTCGTTCCACCTCTGTCGGCGCTCGCCGACGGAAGGGTCACCCTCGGCGATCTCCACGAGTTCGACGACACCGAGCTCATGCCTCGCGACGCCGTGGTCGATCTCACGAGCGTCAGCGAGTACCTGCGCGATCGGGTCGTGCTCGTCACAGGCGCAGGCGGTTCGATCGGTTCCGAGCTCTGCAGGCAAATCGACAGCCACCAGCCGCGCCACCTGGTCATGGTCGACCGGGACGAGACGGCCCTGCACTCGGTGCAGATGTCGATCGAGGGCCGGGCTCTTCTCGACTCACCCAACCTCGTAATCGCCGATATCCGCGACGCCGAACGAGTAGACGAGGTCTTCTCCGAGTGGAAACCCGACGTGGTCTTCCATGCCGCCGCGCTGAAGCACCTGACCTTGCTGGAAAGCCATCCGATCGAAGGGCTCAAGACCAACGTGTTCGGCACCGCGAACCTCCTCGAGAGCGCAACCCGCCACGGGGTCGAGCGGTTCGTGAACGTCTCGACCGACAAGGCGGCCAACCCGACGAGCGTTCTCGGATACACCAAGGCCATCGCCGAACGCCTCACGACTGCCCGCGCGATCGAGCTCGACAAGCCGTTCGTGTGCGTACGGTTCGGCAACGTGCTCGGCAGCCGGGGCTCGGTGCTTCCCGCCTTCAAGGCACAGATCGCTCGAGGGGGACCTGTCACGGTCACCCACCCCGAAGCGACGCGCTACATGATGACGATTCCCGAGGCCGCTCACCTGGTTGTACAGGCCGGAGCGATCGGGTCGCCCGGCGATGCGCTCGTGCTCGACATGGGCGAACCGGTGTTGATCCTCGACATCGCGAAGCGTGTGATCGAACGCTCGGGTCGCCAGGACGTCTGGATCGACTTCACCGGCCTGCGCCCGGGAGAGAAACTGCACGAGGATCTCTTCGGCGACGACGAGAAGCCGACGGCCAGCGCGCACCCAGCGATTTCGCTGAGCAAGATAGACCCGCTCGGCTTCGACGCGATTACGGCGCTCGAGACAGTCGCCCGAGAGGACGCGATCGCGCTCATGCGCGAGATTGCACAACGCCCGATGGACGCCAACCAGATCGTGGCGAAACCTTGAGAATCAAGCGGGCGACCGACATCGCATTGGCGACGATCGGCCTCGTGCTCGTTTCGCCGGTCCTCGCGGCCGCCGCCTTCGCCATTCGAGTTCGCATGGGCTCGCCCGTCTTGTTCCGCCAAACCCGAACCGGCATGAACGGCGAGCTCTTCACCCTGATCAAGTTCCGCACCATGACCAACAGCGCAGGATCGGACGGAGAGCTGCTGTCGGACGATGCTCGCATCACGCGCCTCGGTCGATTCCTACGCGAAACGAGCATCGACGAGCTCCCCGAGCTCTTCAATGTTCTTCGCGGAGATATGAGCCTGGTCGGACCTCGACCGCTCCTTCCGGAATACCTGCCGCGCTACTCAGCCGAACAGGCTCGCCGCCACGAGGTCCCGGCGGGCCTCACAGGGCTCGCACAGGTATCGGGACGAAACGAGCTCGCATGGGACGACCGATTCGCGCTCGACGTCGAGTATGTCGACACGCGATCGCTGCGGCTCGATCTACAGATCCTCGCACGGACCGTTCTCGCAGCGCTTCGCCGTGAGAACATCGGCCACCGCGGCGAGCTGACCAGCCCCGAGTTCTCGGGGAACGAGGGGTCCGAGAAGGCAATCGCCACTCCATGAACCGGATCTACCTCTCCCCACCATCGGTGGGCGCCGCCGAACGGCTGGCCCTGCTCGATGCGTTCGACTCCAACTGGATCGCTCCGGTCGGGCCGGCGCTCGAACGATTCGAGCGAGCCGCCGCCGAACTGACGGCTACCGCAAACGCGTGCGCCCTGGCCAGCGGTACCGCTGCGCTACACCTGGGCCTCGAAGTGCTCGGCGTCGAGGCGGGTGACGAGGTCGTGGTCGCTGACTTCACATTCGCAGCCACCGCGTTCGCGGTCACCCACCTCGGTGCGACGCCGTCGTTCGTCGACGCCGACCGCATGAGCTGGTGCATGGACCCAAACCTTCTCGAGGACCATCTCGAGTCACGCGAGGCCGCGGGATCACGACCGAAAGCGATCATTCCCGTCGACCTCTATGGCCAGTGCGCCGACTACGCCGCCATCCGCCAGATCGCCGATCGGTGGGAAATCCCGGTACTGCAGGACGCGGCCGAGGCGCTCGGCGCGACGCACCGGGGAAAGGCAGCTGGTGCACAGGGTGATCTCGCGTGCCTGTCGTTCAACGGGAACAAGATCGTGACGACGAGCGGTGGAGGGATGCTCGTCGGCGACGACGCAGAACTCATCGACCGCGCCCGCCACCTCGCGACCCAGGCCCGAGAACCCGTGCTGCACTACGAGCATCGCGACATCGGCTACAACTATCGCCTCAGCAACTTGCTCGCTGCCCTGGGTCGGGCTCAACTCGAACGGCTGCCGTCCAAACTCGCCGCCCGCGCGCGCAACAACGCGGCATACCGGGCTGCGCTCGACGGAATCGAAGGCATCGAGTTCATGCCGATTGCCGACCACGGTACGCCGAATCACTGGCTGACCGTGATCTGTGTGGATCCAGAGGGATTCGGCGCAACCCGCGACGACATCATCGAGACGCTCGAAGTCGACGCCATCGAGGCGCGCCCGGCCTGGAAGCCCATGCACGAGCAACCCGTCTTCGCACACCACCCCACCACCGGCGGCGCGGTCGCCGGCGAGGTGTTCGAGCGCGGGGTCTGTCTGCCTTCCGGCGACGATCTCGGCGATGATCTGCAGAGGGTCGTCGAGGCCGTGCTCTCGTGCCGAGGTGGACGAAGGGGGCGGTGCTGATGTTGGACATCCTCGGCACCGATGACCGCGAACGATGGAACGCCATCGTCGACCAGATGCCCCACGACGTCTACCACCGGTGGGAGTACCACCGCTTCGCCGAGGAGAACGGCGAAGGACTACCTCGCCTCGTCGTCTGGGGCGACACCGGTCAACTCGCAGCGCTACCACTTCTCGTGAAGCCGATCCCGATGAGCGACGGCCTGCTCGTCGACGCGAACTCCGTGTACGGATATCCGGGTCCAATCGCTCAGGGAGAAGTACCCAGCGATACGCCGGGCTGTCTCGCCTCGGCCTTCGAAGAGCTAGGCGTCATCTCGGTGTTCACGCGCACGAACCCGTTGCTCGGACGTCCCGATGTATTCGACGGCCTCGGAAACACCGTCATGCTCGGCCCGACCATCTCGCTCGACCTCGGCGTCGACGAGCAGGAACGCGTGGAAGCCTATTCGCGCAGCACGCGCCGCAGGATCAGAAGGCTCATCGATGAGGGTGCGCTGGTTCGACTCGTCGAGGACCCAGAGACCATCGCCGAAACGTTCGATGAGATGTACTTGCGGGCGATGCGTAGGCTCGGCGCCGACGAGACCTACGCTTTTCCACTAGATGAGCAGGAGCGGCTGCGTCGGCTACTCGCCGACGACTTCGCCGCGGTGGTCTGCGAGCTCGACGAGGAGATCCTCGCGATCGGTCTCTACCTGACCTGCGACGGCATCGTGCAGGCACATCTCGCCGCCGACAACCTCTCGTTCCGTCACCTCGCACCACAGCGGCTCGAGATCCATGGCGCGGCCCGATTGTTCGCCGAGAAGGGACGCAGGACCCTGCATCTCGGAGGAGGCGTCGGAGCGTCCTGCGACAGCCTGCTCGACTTCAAGCGAGGTTTCGGTGGACGCGAAACCGCGTTCTCGATCTGGACCCACGTCGCAGACCAGCAGGCGTTCGATGAGCTGACCCGTCAGGCACCGCCTGCGCCCCGAGGACGCAACGCCTTCTTTCCAGCCTACCGAGCGGCCGACCACTACCCGATGGAGCTCAGGTGACCTCCACCACGTCGCTCCTCGGTCGCCTCGACAGAGATCCGCCGCGCCTCGGCTGGATGGTCATCGCCGCTATTGCGACTCTGCCGGTTCAGTTCGAGATCACGACCAACCTCAGGCTCGCTCCAACCGATTTCATCATCGTCGCCTACGTGTTCTTTCGAATTCGTTCGATCAGGTTCCTGCCCAAGGCCTGGAGCACCTGGCATCTGGCGACCATCACGACTCTCTTCTACGGCGCTACGGTCGCGTTCGTCACTACGGGTCAGGTTCGCCGGTTCGTCTTCCCACAAAAGACATTCGGTCTGCTGTTGGTCATCGGCATGATCATCGCGGTGCACGACTACGTGCGTACCTTCGATGACCTCGTCAGAGTCGTGCGAACGCTCGTGCACTCGGTGACTGCCTTCACCGCGGTGTCCATCGTGGTACTTCAGCTTCAGCAGGCGGGCGCCGTCGACCTGTCTCTGTTCAATCTCGACGATTCGCGATTGTCGGGCCTGATGGTCGACCCGAACGCGATGGGTGGTCTCATCGGCGCGTCGATCGGACTCGTCATCCTTTATGCGTTCCTGCCCGGCCCGCTGATGCAACCTTGGCTGGCGCGAGTCGAGCTCCTCGTGCTCTTCGTCGGGCTCTTCCTCACCTATTCTCGCTCGGCCTGGCTCGGCACGGCGGCCGGCCTAATCACCGGGGTGATCGTCCTGAAGGGTCCCGGGCGACGCAGGCTCGCGACCCTCGCAATCGTCGGCATCGTCGCCGGGCTGTCGGTGTTCCTGCTCAGCGGCAGCGACTCGGAGGTCAACTCGCTGACGACGCGTGGCAGCCAGGCTTCAGAGCGATTCGAGATCGCGAGCGAAGCGTGGGAGGACTTCGCAGGCGCGCCTGTTTTCGGCATCGGCATGGGTGTGTCCGAACAGCGCCACGGTGTGATCATTCACAACACGACGCTGTGGGTCCTCACCGAGATGGGCCTGTTGGGGCTCATCTCGGTGCTCGGGCTGTTCTTCGTGATGGCCGCCTGGGCATACCGCGCCAGTCGCGACTGTGACAATCCGATCAGTCAGCTCGCGACCGCCTGCTTGATCACCCACGTGGTGATGATCGGGCTGTCGATGGGTATCGAGGCGCTGTATCAACGCCACTGGTGGCTCGTCATGGCCGTTATTGGGTGGTGCCATGCCGCGCAGTACGCCGACGAGGTGCCATGGAAGCCGAAACCCGCGGCGGTCGCGTCATGAACGTTCGCCAGACCGGCGTGCACTGGGGTCTGATCGACCAGGGCCTCTACTCGGGCACCAACGTGTTGTTGAACATCTTCGTCGCCCGCACGGTGGGCGCCGAGAACTTCGGTGCATTCAGCCTGACGTACATCCTGTTCATCCTGTTCATCGGCTCGTCACGCGCGTTCGCCGGAGGCTCACTGCTGATCCGTTTCGGAGCAGAGCCTACGCCGACCGTGCGTCGTCACGGTGCCCGCGCGATTGCAGCCGCGTGGCTCATCGGCCTGGTTCTCGGCGTCGGTTGCGTCGTAGTCGGTGGCTTGGCTGGAGGCATCTACACCGGACCCATGACGGTGCTCGGCATCTCCCTCCCCTTCCTCCTCGCCCAAGACGCCGTGCGCTCGACCTTCTTCGCGATGGAACAACCCAAGCGAGCTGCGATCAACGACTCGGTCTGGGCGGGTCTTCAGGTGGCCGGCGTGGCGGTCGTCCTCATCGGCGTGACCGATCCGACCGCGACTCCGTTCGTCGTCACGTGGAGCATCGCCGGATCAGTGGCGTTCTGCGTGGGCCTGTATCAGCTCGGGCTTAGGGTCGGCGACCTCCGTCCGGCGGGATGGACCGCCGAGATCGGCGACCTCGGTCGCCCTCTGCTCCTCGAGTACCTCCTCGCGACCGGTCCGGCACACCTGTTGTTCCTTCTCACGCCGGCGGTGGCGGGAACGTCCCAGCTCGGCATCCTGCGTGGGGCGTACGTGTTCTTCGGACCACTCAATGTGCTCCACGAGGCTTCTCAGATGATCTTCATCCCGTCGGCCCGGCGGGCGGGGTCGCTCGCCTCGATAAAGAAGCTCTCGATGAACCTCGCGTTCGCCCTCGGTGCCGTGGCGGCGGTCTGGGCGATAGCGGTCGGTATCCTGCCCGATGGCATCGGCGAGCTTGCGATCGGCGACATTTGGGATGACACGTCGGTCGTCGTCTGGATTCTCGGATTCAGCCTCGTCGCCGAGGCGATGGTCGCCGGCATCGGCATCGGGCTCCGTGCGATCGAGAAGCCGAAGGATCTCGTAAAGGCGCGGGCAATCGCAGGCCCGCTGGTCCTCGCGGTCGGGCTGATCGCCGGCTCGGCCTGGGGGGCTCCCGGGCTCGCCCTCGGCTTTGCCGTCGGCTACGCGCTTACGGCTCTCCTGGCCAGGGATGCCCTCGCCCGAACCACCGACGCTTCACTCCCCGCTGCCATGAAGCCGATCACGAGCATTCCGAGGATTGCGCCATGGCCGGTTTGACCCAGCCCCGCCTCCTCGTGGTCACCTCGGTGCCCGGCACGATCTCGCATTTCCTGCTGCCCTACCTCGACTACTTCCGAGCGCTCGGCTGGACCGTCGACACGGCCTCGGCCGACCAGCACTTCACGAGAATCGTCGAGCCCCGCTGCGACAACTGGCACGAGATCCCGTTCTCGCGTCGCGCAGCGACCATCGCCGATCCGCGCGTGCTTCTCCGTTGCCGCCGCGTCATCCTCGACGGCGACTACGACATCGTTCACGTTCACACGCCGATAGCGGCCTTTCTGGTTCGCTGCGCGGTAGGAACGATCCCCCGGCGTCGCCGCCCGAAGATCGTCTACACCGCACACGGATTCCACTTCATGCCCGGGCGACCGCAGAAGACCGACCGCTTCTACCGGACCGCCGAACGAATTGCAGGCCGCTGGACCGATCGTCTCGTGGTCATCAACGAGACCGACCGGCAGTCGGCCGTGAAACTCGGGTTGGTGCCGGCTGAGGCGGTCGTTCTCATGCCCGGTATCGGCATAGATCTCGATCACTACCGGATGACACCCGAGCTCGCCCACGAAGCCTGCGAGCTGCGTTCGCGTCTCGGCATCGCCCACGATGCACACGTGGTGTCGATGATCGCCGAGTTCGCTCCAGGCAAGAACCACTCCGTCATCGTCGAAGCCTTCGCTCGCCTCGACCGAACCGACATCCACCTTGTTTCCGCAGGCGGTGGTCGGCCCGATGTTCGCGAGGCAACGCTGGCACGCTGTTCTTCGCTGGGTATCGCAGAGCGATTCCACGTGCTCGGCGAGATCGAGGACGTCCGCCCAGCCATCGCGGCCGCCGACCTGACGACACTGCCATCGCGGCGTGAGGGGCTGTCACGAGCCGTGCTCGAGTCGCTGGCGATGGGTGTTCCGGTCCTCGGCGCCAACACGCGAGGCATCACGGACTCGGTCCTTCCTGACGGCGGCCTGATCGTCGACCCCGACGACGTCGACGGGGTCGCCGCGGCAATCGCGCAGCTCGTCGACCACCGCGACGACCACTTCGACGTAGACGGGGTCGCGTCGCGCATAAGGCGCTACGGACTTCCGCACACGATTTCGATGCACACCGATCTCTATTCCGACCTGCTGCAAAGCGAGGCAGGCGGCAACCAGGAGCATGAACATGCAACCAAAAGGCACTGAGCACGAGATGAACAGCTTCTTCGCCCTGCTACGGCGGCGCTGGCTTCTCGTCCTCACGATCGCTGCCCTGCTCGGAACTCTCGCGTTCCTCTTCGCGCAGAGCCGTCCGGCGACATTCCAGTCGAACGCCCAGATCCTGCTCGAGATGAGCCGTCCGCGCGGCCTCGACGCGACGGCCAACATCGAGGACCGCAACGTCGCCAACGAGGTTGCGATACTCAACGGACTCGGCCTGAGCCAGGAGTTGTCGGCCGACCTGGGCCGGGGCGCGAATGTGAACTCAAGAGCCCAGGAGGAACAGGACGTGATCGATCTCAGCACGTCGGAATCCTCCGCACAGGAGGCACAGGAGGCCGTGGCGACCCACCTCGAGAACTATCTCGAGGATCGTCGAACCGACTACGTCGAGGCGGCAGAGCGCGCGCGGGCTCGATTGGCAGAGATCAACGAGGAGATCGAGCTCTCCACCGGCAACCAGCTCGCGCTCCAGTCTCTCGCCCAACAACTCGTCACCGTCGAGACGCAGCTGCGCACGCTCGAGGGAGCGACCGAGTCCGCCGGTGTCAAGATCATCTCTGCTGCGACCCTTCCCAGGGGCAAGGAACAGCTCTCTAGCCTCGAGATCGGCTTCGCAACCTTCATCGCCGGACTCGCTCTAGGCGTCGGTCTCGCCGGGCTGGTCGACCACCTCGACACTCGCCTACGGCGCAAGGATGACCTCTACGACATCACAGGTGCCGACCTTGTCGTCGGCGTTCCTGGGGCGTCGCTATCGGACCCACTGGCGGTGCTCAACGACGGCCAGGGCGCGACCGCGGATGCCTATCGATCGCTGGCGTCGGGTCTCGTCGCCAACGGCGTCGGCAGGGACGTGACAGCCCTCCACGTCGGTGCGGTCGACTCGGCCGAAGCCGGATCGGTCGCGGCCGCGAACGTTGCAACCGCCCTCAGTCTCGCCGGATACGAGGTCGCTCTCGCCGGCATGGACCCCTGGGATCGACAGCTCAGCGGAGCCCTCGGGCTCGAGCGCCGAATGGGTCTCGCCGACGTGGCCTCGGGCTCGACAAGCGTAGCCAAGGCGGCCACCTCGATCGATGGCGCACCTTCGCTTGCTGTCATCCCGGCGGGCGAGTCGAGTGAGCCGCCGGGTGAGCTGGTGTTGACGCCGGCGTGGACCGACGCCGTCGAGCGCGTGAAAGCGGCTGCGACGATCACCGTGCTCGACGGCGGAATAATCGCCGGACGTCCGGCGACGGCCGCCGTCGCCGGAGATGCGACTCTGCTCGTCACTACTACGAACACAAAGTCCGAGTCTGTCGCACAGGCGATGCTCGATCTTCGCGCCGTCGATGCGCGGGTTCTCGCCTGTATCAACGAAGGCAGGGCCTCGAATCGAAACGGTTGGGGCGATAGCGACGCAGAGATTTCAGGGAGTTCCGAGAAGCTAGCGCTCGATGAGGGCGGCGATGCCGACGAGGCGGGGGACGAGTCGAAGTGACACGGGGCGTCACCCGCCGAGGTGTTCTGCGTGCGGGCGGCGTCTCACTTCTCGCGGGCCTTGGGGCGTGCTCGGGCGGCGACGGTAGGGCCGGCCAGTCGCCCATCACAGCCGCGTCTGCCTCCGGCGCACCGACGACCCCGACCGTCGGCGGGTCTGCCACGACGGGTACCGCACCGACGCCCAGAACTCCGACGCGCCCCGACACACCCATCGGGGCCCGAGGTATCCCCCCTACGGGTGGACCGTTCGTCGATGTCGCCGATTCCGGCGTTGCCAACGACGGGAAGGGCGACGTCACCGACTCGTTTCAGAACGCGCTCCGGCGAGCAGCCGGGGGTGTGCTCCACGTACCGGCCGGCCGCTACCGCGTCCGGGTCGCAGGCGATCGCGGGGGCGCGCTGCGACCGGAGTCGGGCACCTTCATCGATCTCGACCCCGGGGCGATCATCGAGGCGATTCCCACCGCCGTCGATTTCGGCTCTCTGTGGATCATCGACGCGGTGAGCGATGTGACGATCCGTGGTGGCACGATGGTCGGCGATCGGGAAGGACACCTTTCCGACGTCGGCGAGCAAGGCCACCTGATCGCCGTCTTCGCATCGACCGACATTCGTCTGGAGAACCTGACCGTCACCGGCGCCTGGGGTGACGGCGTGATCATCGGGTACGGCGACGGACCCGATACCGAGAGTCGGCGGGTCACGGTCTCGGGTTTGACCGCTATCGCCAATCGACGCCTCGGCCTGTCGGTAATCGGCGGACACGACATCGAGATCCTCGACTCGCAGTTCGTCGACACCAACGGGACCAATCCTCAGGCCGGCATCGACCTCGAACCCGAACCCGGCTACTCCGTCGAACGGGTCACGATCCGCAACTGCCGAGCAAGCCGCAACGTCGGCGACGGAATCCTTCTCGGTGGGCTGCCCTCCGACGGCGCGATCGGCGACGTGACCATCGCCGAGTGCGAGACGACCGACAACGGCATCGACGGTCTCGCATGTATCTCCGCGGCGAGGGTTACGGTCACCGGCCTCACGACGGCTCGGAACGCGAAGAGCGGCCTGTCCCTCAACGGCATCGACGGGGCATCGGTCACCGGCCTCCTCGCGACCGGAAACGGGGAGCACGGCGTGACCGCCGATCCAGGCGTGACCTCTCTCGAGATGACCTCCGCAACGATCAAGTCGAACGGCGGGAACGGCATCGTGCTGCGCGCCGACAGCGCAGGATGCAGGGTGAACGGCGGCATCATCGCCGACAACGGCGAGACCGGCATCGACCTGGTCGCTGTCACCTCGTTCGCGGCCGACGGCGTGACGCTCGCCGACAACCGACGGCGCGAGATCATCGCGGAGGACTGCGACCGAGTCCTGGTCCACGGTTGCTCGATCCGCGCACGCGAATCTGCGACCGAACCGATGGTGCAGGCGATTTCCACCAGCGAGATCGAGCTCATCGACAACCACCTCGCCGGCTCGGGCAACGCGGTGATCTCAGTCGACGGCTCGGGCGACAGTTCGGTGATCGCGGGCAACACGGTGACCGGGGCGACCCTCAGTGCCGGTCTCACGGGAGGAGCACGGGTGGAGGGCAACGTCGTTCTCTAGGCAGAGATCCACGGGGCAGGTGGGCTCGGAGAAAGGAAACGACATGGCGGCAGCGCAAGGCAATCCAATCGAGCACATCGCCGAGATCGGTCCCATCGACATCGATCAGTTCCATCGCGAGTTCGTGAAGGCGAAGCGTCCTGTGATCATGCGCGGTGGTGCAGCGCATTGGCCCGCCGTGCGCAACTGGTCCTTCGATTACATCGGAGCGCTCCGACCCGAGCTGCCCGTCGTTCTCGAGGTCGGCAACGTGATGCAACACAGCGGCCGCATCGAACACGCGACGCTTCGGGATTACACCGACTTGTTGCAGGGCATCTCTTCGAGCAAGCACCTCGAGGGCGCCTATCTGTCGATCTTCGACATGTTCGAGGAGATCCCACAGTTGCGCAGCGACGTCGACTTCGGTCTTCTGAGCGACCGGATGTTCCACAGCAAGATGGTCGGCTGGCTGGGCCCCCGGGGCACCGTTACGGGCTACCACGCCGACTGGGGACACAACCTGTTCGCACAGATCATCGGTGTGAAGCGGTTCCATCTGGTAGACGAAGCGCACAGAGACTCCATGTACCGAAACCGTCGATACGACCCCTATTCGTACATGTCCGATATCGATTTGGCTGCGTGGAGTCCGGAACAACAACCCAAATACGCCGACGTCCCGGTGGCAGTCGTCGACCTGGGGCCCGGCGACCTCATGTACGTCCCGCCGTACTGGTGGCACCACGTCGAATCACTAGAGGCGTCGGTGAGTGCCAACAACTTCTCGTTCAGATTCATCCGAGCCGCGATGGCCCTCGTCGAGGACCGCCTGAAGCGGTGGAGGACGCCGGACGACCGCGAACACAACGTCGTGGCGGGCCGGGAGCCGCAAGAGGAAGCCGCCTGAGATGGTTGCCGATTCAAACACCGCACTGCCGGTGCCGAGCCTGGCGATAGACGAGACTGGTCCCCTCGCCTCGAACGCCTTCGGCGAGCGGTTCCTAGCGCCGCGCCGCCCGGTCGTCATGCGAGGCGGAGCGGCATCGTGGCGGGCGACACGCCACTGGTCCTTCGAGTACATCGGCTCGCTTCGACCCGACCTACCCGTCGTGGTCGAGGTCGGCAATCCGATGCAGAAGCCGGGCGGTATCGAACGCACAACGCTGCAGGAATACACGTCGGGCATAGCTCACATGCCGGTTCGACCCGAGCCCGTCTCCGGGGAGGTCGAACCTCCCTATCTCGCGGTGTTCCACATGTTCGACGAGATCCCGGAACTGCGAGCCGACGTCGACTTCGGTCTTCTACGCGACAACACCCGCTACACGGCGATGGTCGGGTGGCTCGGACCGGCCGGAACCGTCACCGGCTACCACGCCGACTGGGGCCACAACCTCTTCGCGCAGATCCGCGGAACGAAACGATTTCACCTCGTGCCACCCGGAAGCGACGATGTCATGTACCCCTCCGCCAAGTACGACTCGTACAGCCACCAGTCGAACATCGACCTCGAGAACTGGGACGCTTCGAATTACCCGCGCTATGCAGAGGCATCGATATCGGTGGTCGATCTCGGCCCGGGAGATCTCCTCTACATCCCGCCGAAATGGTGGCACCACGTCCGATCGCTCGAACATTCGATCAGCGCCAACGCCTTCGGTTACACGCTCTGGCACGGACTCGACTCGCTCGTTCGCGATCGCCTTCGACGCATCCGAAGCAGTAACGATCGTGAGCATTCGGTGACCGCAGGGCGCGATATCTGACGCGTCGGCGCCAGGACTCACGACCACCCTCCGCGTTGGACTCGCCGCACACACTCCCTTAAGGTCGCCCGCGCGCTCGCCGGGTCTGCGGAGCTCGGGCGAATGCGTTGGGGGACCATGACCACCGAACCACCCACGGCAGCGGTCGACGAGACCGGCCCGTTGTCGCGGGCCCGTCTACGCGACGACTTCATCAACAAGGCCGTCCCGGTCGTCATGCGAGAGGGTGCGGCACACTGGCGCGCCGTGCGTCGCTGGACGTTCGACTCGATCGCCGAGCTGCGACCGGACCTCCCGGTCGAGCTCGAGGTCGGCAATGTCATGCAGTATCCGGGGGCGATCGAGCTATCGACCCTGGCCGACTATGTAAGGGACCTGCACACTCCCCCGCGAGGCTCGGCCAACGGCGGGGTTTCATACCTGTCGGTGTTCGATCTGTTCGGGGCGATACCCGAATTGCGAGACGACGTCGACTTCTCCCTGCTTCGTCGGTCGATGCACTACACGGTTGCATTCGGATGGCTTGGACCAGCAGGAACGGTGACCGGATACCACGCCGACTGGGCGCACAACCTGTTCGCACAGATCCGCGGCCGGAAACGCTTCCACATCGTTCCTGCGGAATTTCGTGACGAGATGTATCCGAGCCGGCGCTACGACCCATACTCCGATCAATCCCAGATCGACCTGAAGAACCTCGATCTCGGCCGCTTCCCCCGCTATCGCGATCTGCCGGTCGGCGTCGTCGACGTCGAACCGGGTGACATGCTGTACCTCCCACCACGGACTTGGCACCACGTGGAGTCGCTCGAGCCGTCGATCTCTGCGAACTGCTTCGGCTACCGCGCCCTTCAAGGCGCGGCGGCGTTCGCTCGCGACAGGCTCAACAGGTGGCGTACCCCTCGCGACCGCGAGCACAGCACGCTCGTGGGCCGAGGCCAATAGCCCTCCGAAGCGGGGTATGGTTCGTTCGTGCCCCTGTTATTATTCGGGGAAGCTGTGTTGCCCACCCGGAGGACCCGCAATGTCCGAGATCGACTTCTGCTCGAGCGATGTCTACGACGATCCCTGGGAGATCTATCGCTGGCTGCGAGGCGAAGACCCGTTTCACCGGGACTCGATCAACGATCTGTGGGTCGTGAGCCGCCACGCCGACGTCTCGCACATCTCGCGTAACCCCGACGTCTACTGCAACAGACGCGGTGTTCGCCCGAAGGGGGCGAGCGACCTCTCGATCCTCGCCATGGACGATCCCGAGCACACCCGCCAACGACGACTCATCAACCGAGGCTTCACACCACGCCAGGTACGGGCACTGTTGCCGCACATTCGCGAGCTGGCCGAGCAGATCACCGACGACATCGCAGCGCGTGGGGAGATCGACTTCGTCACCGAGTTCGCCAGTCAGGTCCCGCTGATCGTGATAGCCGAGATGCTCGGCCTCGATCCAGCGATGCGTGCCGACCTCTACCGTTGGTCAGACGTGATGATGGCCGCTGACGGGCACGAGGCCGAAGACGACCCCGTTCTTCAGGCGGCCGGTGAGGCCTTCGGCGAATACGCGGCATTGCTGTCGGTCCTGATCGAAGAGCGCAAGAAGGACCCGTCCGACGACCTGATCTCGGTCCTCACCCAGGCATTCGAGGCCGGCGAGCTCGAGGCGCTCGGCGAAGGCGGATCTGAGGTCTCCAACACCGACGCGGTCGGGGACCTAGCGGAGGACACGCTCGACGATGCCGACCTCCTCATGTTCCTCGTGACGTTGCTTGTCGCCGGCAACGAGACCACCCGGAACGCGATCAGCGGCGGGCTGCTCGCACTGAGCCGGTTCCCCGATGAGCGAGAGCGACTCATCGACAACCTCGAAGATCAGGCGTTCGTCGATCTCTCAGTCGACGAGCTGATTCGCTATGTGACGCCGGTCCTGACCTTCTCACGCACGGTGACCCGCGACCACACCTACGAGGGCGACGGGTTCTCGGTCGACCTCGCGGAGGGCGACAAGGTCCTCATGCTCTACCAGTCTGCCAATCGAGACGAACGGGTCTTCGACCGGCCCGACGAGCTCGTGCTCGACCGAGACCCGAACCCGCACCTCTCCTTTGGAATCGGCACGCACTATTGCCTTGGAGCGAACCTCGCACGCGCCGAGGTGGGCATCGTCTTCCAGGAGCTGTTCAGGAAGCTGCCCGACATCAGAGTTCCCGCCGGAAGGGGTCCCGAACGCGGTTCATCGACTCTGGTTCTGGCGCTCGACGCGCTTCCTGCCGTGTTCACTCCGGTTCACGACATCGCCGTCTGAGTTCAGCGCCTCAGGCGCAATCGAGGCCGGCTTCAGGCGTGATCCAACTGAACGGTGCCCATCGACTCTCCCCCGTGACCGAGACGAACGCGAACAGATTCGAGGAACCGGTGCACGGCACGAATCGTGTAGGCGGTGCGTACCGAGGAGAAGATGTCGAACGCGTGCTGAGCGCCCGGCAATTCGGCGTAGGCCACCGGCTGATCTGACGTTTCGGCCATCATCGTGGCGAATGCCCGACCCTGCTCGACTGGCACGAGCGAATCGTTCGTGCCGTGGATGATGAAGAACGGTGGAGAGTCGGCGCGGACCCAAGACATCGATGACGCTCGCTCCCACGTGTCGAAGTCGTCGTCGCGGATCGTCTTGAACACCCGATCCTGGAGGAACTCGACGATGTCCTCGCGTCCGGTGCCGTCGCGGTTTGTGAAGTCGTACACGCCGTAGAAGGGGACCGCAGCCTCGACCGAGGTGTCGGCGTTCTCGAAACCCGGCTGAAACACCGGCTCGTTCGGGCTGAGAGCGGCGAGCGAGGAGAGGTGACCGCCGGCCGAGCCTCCGGTGATCGCGACGAAATCGGGATCGCCGCCGAACTCGGCGATGTGCGCCTTGACCCATGCGAGCGCACGCTTCACATCGATGATGTGGTCGGGCCAGCTCGCAGCGGGGCTCAATCGGTAGTTGATCGCGACCGAGACCCAACCGTGGTCGGCCAGCCAGCTCATGAGGGGACGACCCTGTTCCTCCTTTGCGCCCACTATCCAGGCACCTCCGTGCACCTGCACGAGCACTGGAGCGCGACCGTCGGCAGGGAGGTCGGGTGAGCGCCAGATGTCGAGGGTGTTGCGTTTGCCTCCATCGTGGTACGCGATGTCCGACGCGAAGAGATTCGACCGCTTGCCGACGCCGGGGATCAGACGCTCGGCGAGCCCCAACGGCCGGTCTTCGAGGGTCAGGACGGAGCGGTACTCGGGCCCGAGCGCGGTGCGCAGCGCCTCCTCGAGAACCGCCTCGGCTCGCATCGATGCGCGCTGGGTCGCGGCGAGTCCGACCCAGGACGCCGCGGTGAGACCCAATCCGAACTTTCCAGAAGGGCGACCGAGTGCGCCCCGCGAGGCGAACCCCGCCGCGGCCGCGGCCTGTATCCCCATCAGCGGCAGCGGCGCCTCCGTGCTGATCCAGCCCGATGCGAACGACGGCAACGACACCGGCCCACTGCGCGCGACCGGAACGTGGGCATTGACCGCGTTGGCGGCGTGCAGCGCGCCGGAGAGCAGCATGGCGGTAGAGGAGTTCATCGGTCGGTCCCTTCGAGTTGTTCGACCACGGTCTTGTGGAGGTCGTGTTTGATCTTGCCGAGAACCGGCCCCGCCGTCGTCATCTGAGGAACGACGGCCTCGACCGCCTCGTCGACGACACGTTCGGCGTCGACGGCAGCGTGCACGATGTCCCTGTCGAGCGCGTCGTGGCCGCCATAGCGGCGAGCGGTCACCATGGCCTCGTGCAGCGTGTCGGGATGAAGCCGGGCGCGGTTGAGCTCTTGAAGCGGAAACGGAAACGTCATGTCGAGCGCAACCTCAGGCCAGCAGACGAACCCGCGATCGGCGCGCATGACGCGATAGTCGTGCGAGATCGCCAGGAACGCGCCGAGCCCGAAGGCATGACCGTTGATGGCAGCAGCCGTCGGTGCCGGGAAGGTGAGGAGCCGTGCGCACATCTGCATCGTTCTGCGCACATAATCTGAAACGGCGTCAGGGTTCGCAGACATGTACTCGACGTCGAGCCCGTTCGAGTAGATCTTGCCCGTACCGGTCGTCACCAGGGCCTTCGCTCCCGACTCGGCCTCGACCTGGTCGAGCAGCGGGAACAGCTCGTCCATGAACGCATGCGACGTCCGGTTCTCCCCTTCGCCGAAATCGATGATGAAAACGCCGTCGCCTACCGTCAGCTCCACTGGATCCTCCTACGGGCGAAAACTACCGGCCCGCGCGCCGACGGGCTCATCCATCGGCCTCCCAGCGAACCGCGAGCACGTGACGCGGTTGGCTGACCCCCCTCAGCGCTACCAGCCCACGATCGTCGAGCGCTACGCCGTCGATGGCGTCGGCGACGGGTTCGGTGACGAGGATCTCGTCGGGGTGCCCGCTGTCCATCACACGTGCGGCGATGTTGACAGTGTGACCGAGCACGTCGTCGTCGTGCTGCATGGCATCGCCCCGGTGGACGCCGATCCGTACGTGCGGCACAGCCGATCCATCTTCGCGGCCCGCCCGCAGCCGGTGCTGAAGCTCGCAGGCGCTGTCGACGGCATCCTGGGCGGTGTCGAACCTCACGAAGAAGCCATCGCCCTGCGTGTTGACCTCTGTACCCCCGTGCTGGGAGGTGACCTCACGGACGAGTGCGCGGTGGTCGATGAGCAGCGAGGTCCATCGATCGTCGCCGAGCGCCTCGTTCAGCTCGGTGCTCCCGGCGATGTCGGTGAACAGCGCGACCACGTGTCGTCGACCCGATGGCATGGTCCGGGTTCCCCGACGTTCGGCGTCGCTGGCGGCGGTGAGCATCGCCTCGGCGGCCGGGACGCCGGTGGCCTTGAGCCGCCGGGCGGTGCGCATCTGATGACTCCAGTAGCTCGGCCGCAACAAGCGGCCGAGCACCAACGCCATGTGTATGGCGACCACGGTGCCCCAGCCGATCCAGAGGAATGCAGGCCAGAAGTCGCGATCGAGCGCCTCCGATGGCGACGATGCGTAGGTGCCCAGGTCATCGAGGGTCCCGTGGCCGAACATCACCCATACGAGCGACACCGCCGTGCACACCGCGAGATAGATCGCGACATGTGTCACCAATCGTCCGAACAAGCGAGCGCCTCCGTCGACCAACCCAAAGACTAGGAGGCCGGGCCACGTCAGGCCGTCTCTTTGTCCATCGACACGTTGTCAGCGTGTGATCCACGGCGCCGTTGCGGTAGAAAACCCTCGTGCTCATCGTCATATCGCCAGCGAAGTCACTCGATCTCCATACGCCTGTCCGAACGCGCAAGCGGTCCCAGCCGGCACTACTCGACCGCGCCGAGGAACTGGTCGAGGTCATGCGCACCAAGTCCCCGGGCGAACTGGCGGGGCTGATGTCGATCTCACCGCAGCTCGCGGAAACGAACTTCGAGCGTTACCAGGACTTCACCACTCCGTTCACCCCTGACAACTCGCGGCCCGCGATCTTCACCTTTCACGGCGACGTGTACCTCGGTATGAACGCACCGGACACGTTCGACGAGCGAGACCTCACGCGGGCCCAGAAAGCGCTGCGCATCCTGTCGGGGCTCTACGGCGTTCTCCGACCTCTCGACCTCATGCAGCCATATCGGCTCGAGATGGGGACTCGGCTTGCAACCGATCGCGGTGCCGACCTGTACGAGTTTTGGGGAGACACGATCACCGATCGCCTGACCGAAGACCTCGAGTCGAGCCCTGGGACGCGCGCGCTCATCAACCTCGCGTCGGTCGAGTACTTCCGTGCGCTTCGTCCCGACAAGATCGATGCCCGGATCGTGACACCCACCTTCCTCGACTCATCGACCGGAAACGAACCGAAGATGATCGCGTTCTTCGCCAAACGTGCGCGCGGGGCGATGACAGGGTGGCTTGTGCGCAACCGTGTCAACTCGGTGAAGGCCATGCGTGAGTTCGACGAGCTCGGCTACCGATTCTGTGCCGACCGCTCGAGCACCGACCAACCGGTGTTCATCCGTCACAACTGATCGAGACACGAGCGCTTTCGGGACCACCTCAGGATCAACGCGGCAGCACTGCGTCGGCGATCCGGCGACGGTGAAAGGAGGACGTTCCGAACATCGCCTGGTTGAGCAGCGCCCGTTTCAGGTAGAGGTGAGCGTCATGTTCCCAGGTGAACCCGATGCCACCGTGGCTGCGAATCGAATCGCCGCACACGGTCACCGCTGCGTCGCCGACATAGGACTTCGCGTTTGCGACAGCCACCACACGCTCCGGGTCGAGAGCGTCGAGTTCGACCGCTTCGGCGGCCGCCTCGGAGGCGACTCGACCGGCTTCGACCAACAGCAGATCGTCGGCCAGACGATGCTTGATCGCCTGGAACGAGCCCACCGGACGACCGAACTGCCGCCGCTCCTTGACGTACTCGGTCGTCGTCTCGACGACCACTTCGACGACTCCCACGCTGTCACAGGCCATTGCCACCGAGCCATGGTCGACCGCCGCCGCGAGCGCCCGACGCGCTCCGGGCCCGGATGCCGCCACCGCTTCGTCAGCAACCTCGGTTCCTTCGAAGTGAATTCGAGACAGGCGGCGTGTTCGATCGACAGGCGCCGTCGAGTCGACGGTCACGCCATCGGTAGTCGAATCGACGACGACGAGGACCGGCGAGCCTGAGGCATCGAGGGCGAACACGACGAGTTGATCGGCGACATGGCCGTCTAGAACGAACGAGGCCGTGCCAGAGAGCGTTCCCCCACCTTCTCCGGCCGTCCATCGTGGACCGATCCCCTCGGTGGTGTAGTGACCGGCATCGCCACACAAAGCAACCGTCGCGATCCTCTCGCCGGACGCCAAAGCGGGCACGACACCTTCGGCGAGTGAGGGGTTGTCGGCCGCCAGGAGTGCCGCCGCCGCGACGACCGCAGACCCGATGAGTGGGGTCGAGGTCAGGTGCCGTCCCATCTCTCGCCACACCGACGACACGTCGGCGATCGAAGCGCCGTACCCGCCGACCGAAACGGGCAGATGCATCGCTGCCCATCCCAGCGAGCACATTTCACCGAAGAGATCCCGGTCGAATCCGATCGGATCGTCGAGGAGCAACCGAGCGCGGCTGGGACCAGACGCGTCCCCGAGCAGGGCGCGGGCGCTGGCGACCAGCTCCTCTCGCTCAGGGTCAGTGAGACGGCTCATACCTTCGGCTCGCGTGGAAGGCCGAGGACCTGCTCGGCGACGAGGTTGCGCATGATCTCGTTGGTGCCGCCACCGATCGTCCACCCGAACGACATGATGAAGTCGATGATGTGGTTGTGACTCGCCTGGCTGCTGCTCGGATTGAAGGGACGTTCGAGCTGAGCATCGAGACCCTCGAGTTCAACCGCGACACGCATCAGCCGTTGGAGTAGCTCGGAGTAGTAGATCTTGATCACCGAGGACTCTGCGCCCACGCCGCCACTGCGCAGGAGATTCTCGACCATGCGGTTCAACAGCAAGCGGAGGATCTCCACTTCGCCGTAGAGGCCGCCCAGAGTCTCACGCACACCGCCGTCGTCGATCGCCCGACTGCCATCGGGCATGGTCCATTCGCCGACAACTTCGAGCATGTGGTCGCGACCCTGGCGGCGTACCAGCTCGGAGATCGTGGTCAGCACGACCGCACGTTCGGAAGCGAGCGTGGTCTGCCCGATCGCCCACCCGTCGTTCTCCTCCCCGATCAGGTTGTCGGCGGGAATCGCCACGTCTGTCAGGAACGTCTCGCAGAACTCACCGCGGCCGATGGCGTTGACGATCGGTCTCACCTCGACTCCGGGCGAGGTCATGTCCATCACGAACAGCGACAGACCACGGTGACGGGGGGCGTCGTGGTCGGTGCGCGCCAACAGTATGCAATAGTCGGCATCGGCGGCCAGCGAGGTCCAGATCTTCTGCCCGTTGACAACGTACGTGTCCCCATCACGGTCGGCTCTCGTCGTCAAGGCGGCGAGGTCCGATCCCGCGTTCGGTTCCGAAAAGCCCTGACACCACACGTCTTGTTCGACCATGCCGGGAAGGAATCTCAGCTTCTGCTCCTCGGTACCGGCCGCGAAGATGGGCGGGGCGGCGTTGTAGATCGCCACCTTGGTCAGATCGGCCCGCGGCGCGTCGGCGCGAGCGAGCTCCTCGTAGAGAACAATCTGCTGTGCGAGCGGCATGTCACTGCCACCCCAGGCGACCGGCCAGTGCGGAACCAGATAGCCGCCCTCGGCGAGAGTGGCGCGCCACTCACGTTGGAATGCGAGGTAACCCTCGTGGTCAACACCATTCTGCCGTTCTCGCCAGTCGGTGGGAACGCGGGCGGCGCACCATTGCCTGACCTCCGCGCGGAAGTCGTCGTACTGCGCCAGCTCCTCGATCACCGCGCCAAACCTAGTGCTGTCACTCCTTGCGGATGATGCTGGCAAGCGCCTCGCTGTCGGGGGCGACCAACTCGGCGATACGCGCCGAATCCACATCGGCGACGATGATCTCGCCGACCTCGTTCGACACCGACTCGAGCAAGCCGAGCTCGCTCATACCCGCAGTCTGTGCATGGTTGTCATCGGTCGGCGTGAGATAGTGGATCGAGTGGATCCGGTACCGATGCACGAGGAACAGATGGAGCAGTACCGAGAGCCGTTTCCGGCGGAGCGACTCGTCAAAGGTGTTCTGATCACGGATAGACAGGATCGCCCGGCCGCGTCGATCGTGGATCTCGGTGAACACCACATTGGCGACCTTCGTGTCACCATCGTTCACGCTGAGCTCGAGGATCTCGGAACCAGCACTGTGCGGACGCAGCTGCACCGACAGCGACCGATCGACGCCATGCACCTCGGCCCATTGCGATAGCCATCCCTCGAGCAGCGCAGGCGGCACCTCGGTGTGGATCAGGTGCTGATGCTGTGTTGAGCCCTTCCCCATCGCTTTGGTGGTCGCTGTGCGGCCGGACGACGCCATGAGGGCTCCATCGAGCCGCGGCCCACCGACGAGGGTCTGGGGCGTCTTGTAGGGCGATTCGACGAGCCGGAACTTCCTCTGCAGCCGGGCGAGGGCGAGCATCCCATCCTCTTGTAGCGATCCGGCGAATTCCTCGGATGCCATACCGTCGATCTGATGTCCTCCGTAGGTGATGAAATTGAAAACAAACCCCATCTTCGCTAGCTCACCCGGAAACGCCGTCATCTCTTCGTCGGTCATGCCGGTCGAGTCCCAGTTGAAGGACGGTGACAGGTTGTAGGCCAGCATCTTGTCGGGGTACACGGAGTGAATCGCATCTGCGAACTGCTTCGCGTCGGCGAGATCGGCCGTCTTGGTCTCCATCCACAGAAGGTCACAGAACGGAGCGACAGCAAGGGACTTCGCTATCGCGTAAGGGATGCCCCCGCGGATTTGGAAATAGCCCTCCGGGGTCTTGGCCAAGCCAGCGTTGAACGTCACGTCGACACCGAGCTCGGCCACCTTGGTCTGCGCCTCGTGCCACGACGCGGTCGAAGCGAACTCCGACCATTCGTCGAGAGTCATCGACATGTTGGCGCTCTCTTCTTCGCGGAACTTGATCGCCTCGGCCACCGCCTCGCCGTAGGTCATCAGCCCCGACGCGTCCTCCCACACCTCGACGAAGCGGTCAGCAACCCCATCGAGGGCG
This sequence comes from Acidimicrobiales bacterium, assembly GCA_965216815.1. Classification (GTDB taxonomy): domain Bacteria; phylum Actinomycetota; class Acidimicrobiia; order Acidimicrobiales; family SHLQ01; genus JADFOM01. Next base: position 4,442,945 of record OZ244202.1, read on the forward strand.
CTTCCCGGGCTCTGCTCCCCGGCGGTGACGCTCCCCGCAGCCTCGCCGATGAGCTTGTCGATGCCGTGGTCGGCGAGCCAGCGGTCGGCTTCGGCATAGACGTCGTCGGCGACCGAGTAGAGCAGGTGCCCGTTGAGCTCGTCGATGCTGGCAGCGTTGAAGGCGCGAAGGATCGCCAGATAGGCGTGCTTGTAACTCGGGACATCGGTGTTCGTCGCTCCGAGGATGAACGGCTGGTCACGCTCGTCGCCACACGATTCGAGCAGCGTCGCCGCCTCAGCGTCGGTGCGAGCAACGATGATGCCTGCGACACCCATGATGTCTAGCTGCATCCGCGCGGCGTTGAGACGCTTTATCTGCTCGTCGACGGGCACGAGCACCTTGCCACCCTGGTGACCGCACTTCTTCGCACCGGGCTTTTGATCCTCGATGTGATAGCCGGGCACGCCGACTTCTACGAACCGCCGAATGAGATTCCGCACGTGCGCGTCACCGCCGTGGCCGGTGTCGGCGTCGGCGATGATGAACGGCCGGTAGTCGTGTACCGGCGTCGCCTCGCGTTCCTCCTCGCTCATGCGCGACCGCTGGAACGTCTGGTTCTTGTCGGCCGCGAGCAGAGCGCGAACGAGACCAGAAGCCTCGTCCGGGACGGCACTGAGCGGGTAGCTGGCCAGGTCGGCCCCGGGGTCCTCGTGCAGCGACCCCTTTGCCGACGTCGCCCAGCCACCGAGGTAGATACCCTCGATGCCCATGCGCTTCATCGTCGTCGCCTGGCCAGGCGAGTAGGGGCCGAAAGTCGTGATGCTGCCGCCCTGTTCCTTCAGCTCTCTCAGCCTGGCGTAGAAGGCATCGGCGGCCTCTCGCGCAACGGTGTAGTCGCGATCGATCGTCCCCCGCTGTTCGGCGATCTGGCGGGCCGAATACAGCCGTGTGATCTCACCGAATCTGTCGGACTCGAACCAGTCCTGCACGGTGCGAGTTTCATCATCGAGATAGGCCATTGCTTCTCATCCTCCGCGGGGTCAACGGCCACGGCGCCTCAACCGACCGGACCGATCAGGTCCGGAAGGTATCTCGCTACCGCGCGAATCGAACGAAGTTCGGTTACAGAATCGGCGTTGATATCGCCGACTGCCAAACTTTGGTGAAAATTAGGCTTGTACCTCAGCCGCCATGTGCCCGAAGAAGCAGGCTGTGAAAGGTCGAGTTTCTCGTGTGGCCCGCGAAGACTACGTTTCGATCATGACGCGAGCACGGGTGAACGGCATCGACATCGAGTACGAGGATCGGGGCGACGGTGACCCGATTCTGTTCATCATGGGTTTGGGTGGCCAGCTGATCGATTGGCCCGACGACTTCATCGATCTGTTCCTCGAAGCCGGATACAGGACCATTCGCCACGACAACCGCGACATCGGGCTCTCATCACAGACCGAGTGGACGCCTCCCAAGCCGACCCGCTCGATCGCATCGATCATCACGCGACGCCCCCTGCGCGATGTCGGTTACACCGTGGAGGACATGTCTGCCGATGCCGCCGGGCTGCTCGACGCACTCGCAGTCGACTCGGCTCACATCATCGGCATGTCGATGGGTGGCATGATCGCCCAGGCCCTCGCCATCAACCACCCAACCAAGGTGCGGTCGATGTGCTCGATCATGTCGAACACCGGCGACCGGCGAAACGGCGGAATCTCAGCATCGATCGTCCGGAAGTTCGCACGTCGACCTGAACCAACGATCGACAACGCCGTCGAACAGTCGGTCGAGACCTTTCGTGCGATTGCTGGACCCCATTTCGACGAGACTGTCCATCGCGATCGAGCTGAGGCTGCGATCGGTCGGAGTTTCACACCCGAGGGAATGGCTCGTCAGACCGCCGCAATAAGCGGCAGCCCTGATCGAACGGCCCGGCTCACAGGGGTCACCGCGCCGACGCTGGTGATCCACGGCCTCCTCGATCCGCTCGTGAAACCGAGCGGTGGAATCGCCACGGCCAAAGCGATCCCGTCATCGCGACTGCTTATGTTCCCCGACATGGGCCACGACCTGCCCCGCCCGCGATGGGTCGAGATACGCGATGCGATCATCGCCAACTTCGAACGTGCCGACTTGCAGGTTGTCGACGGCGTGCGTTCCGTCTAGAGGCAGACCGGTATCTGTTCGGCGGGGTAGGTCGACGGCGCGAAGAACCACATTTCGACCGCGTAGCGCGTCTTGGTCATCGATGGATCGACACCGGTGCGGTGCAGCGTCATGTGATCGAAGATCAACGCGTCGCCCTCGTCAAAGCGGGGCCGCACCATCTCTTCGGCGGGATACCGAGAGGCGGTCTCGTCGCTCACCGACCAGTCGTAGATTCCCTCGCCGCCGGTGGGAACGAGGTCGTCGAGGCTGCGGACGAGCACCTCGAGACCGGGAGCGTCGACGCCGGCCGGAGTGAGCGCGGTCCAAACATTGAGAGCCTTGGTATCGACCCCGAGAAACGCGCCGTCCTGATGCCAACCGGCAACCGTGTCCGGCTGGGTGCGTCGCATGGTGGTCTTCTTCACCGAAAAGGCCGGCGGTTCACCGAAGTAGTCGGTGAAGGTGTCACGAACACCAGCCTCGTACATGGCCTCGATCACCTCGAACAACGCCCGAGGCGCATCGACACCGAGCACACCGCTCCCGAAATCGGCGAAACTTCGCTCGACCCAGCCGAAGGGATATCTCTCACGAGGCGTGAATCGGTGGTAGAAGTCCTCCGCTTCGGCGAGAGGTTCGCCGGCGTGGATTCGACCCCGACCGACGAACGCTCCGTCGATCGCGTCGCGCAGCGCAGCTGTGCGGGCCCGATCCATGAAGCCCCGCACGAACAACGCTCCCTTGGTGCGAAGCGCGCCGGCGATGAGCCCGGCATCGACATCAGCAGCGTCGACCTCCGGGATACCCTCACACGGCTCCGGATCGACCGGTTTGGCGGCCGGAGCGGCCCCCGGGAAGGCCACCTCGTCGAAGGCGAGATGGCGTAGCTCGACCAACCGACGCTCGATCGCTGGGCTGGCTTGCTCACGATTTCGCTCGGTCAACATCTCGATCGCATCGAACCAACGGTCCTCATCCACGAGCACATCGGCGTCTGCGAGCGCTGTCTCAACGTGTTCTGTCACGGGACTCCCCTCCCCGACGAAATGTAACAGGGCATCACGAAACACCCGAAAGCCTGCTGGTTGCCAGCCGGGAACCGATCTGGGAACATATGTTCGATGTACTTGCACGCCGACCTCGACGCGTTCTACGCATCGGTCGAACAACGCGACGACGCGTCCTTGTCGGGACGCCCGGTCATCGTGGGCGGCGGCGTTGTGCTCGCGGCCAGCTACGAGGCCCGTCGATTCGGCATCCGTACGGCAATGGGTGGACGCCAGGCCCTGCGTCTGTGTCCTCACGCCGTTGTCGTGCAACCCCGCATGGAGGCATACAGCGAGGCATCGAAAGCGGTCTTCGAGATCTTCGAGGACACGACCCCGCTCGTCGAGGGACTGTCGATCGACGAGGCCTTCCTCGACGTGTCTGGTCTGCGCCGCGTGAGCGGCGACCCGGTGACTATCGCGCGGCGGCTGCGCGCACGCGTTCGTGCCGAGGTGGGTCTAGCGATCACGGTCGGTGTCGCAGCGACCAAGTTCCTCGCCAAGGTGGCGAGCGGCGTCGGCAAGCCGGATGGCCTTCTCGTGGTGCCACCCGACGCGGAACTCGAGTTCCTTCACCCCCTTCCCGTCGAGCGCCTATGGGGGGTCGGCCCAGTTACCGGCGAAAAGCTTCGCGGGAGGGGAATCAGGACCGTCGGTGAGGTCGCGGCGATCCCCGAGGCGGCTCTCGTCTCGATGCTGGGCAAGGCATCGGGCCGCCACATCCACGCCCTCGCCCACAACCGCGACCCCCGGCCGATAGTCGTCGGGCGGCGACGCGGTTCGATTGGCTCACAGCGCGCGCTCGGACGGTCGAACCCGGCGTTCGAGGAGATCGAGGTGATGTTGTCCGGCATCATCGATCGGGTGACCCGGCGCCTGCGGCGGGCAGAACGCGTCGGCCGCACGGTGGTGCTGCGGCTCCGCTACGGCGACTTCACGCGCGCGACGCGCTCGCACTCGCTTCCGGAAGCCACATCTGCCACCGAGCCGATCCGCTTCACTGCGAGCTCTCTGTTGCGTTCGGTACGACCGACCATCGAGGCGAAGCAGCTCACGCTGATCGGGCTCTCGGTCGCCAACCTCTGCAATGCCGACGCCGTGCAGCTCGCGCTCCCGCTCGGATACCGCCAGCGGCCTGCTGTCGACGAGACCCTCGATGCGATCACCGACCAATTCGGCTCCTCGGCGATTCGGCGTGCCTCACAACTGACCCATGGCGACGGCATCACGGTCCCGATGCTCCCCGACTGAGGGGGACAGGGGGACAGACCCCCTGTCCTACTCACGGCTATCGTCGCCGGGCATGACGCCGATGCTTCAAGGTGCCGCTGTGATCGTGACAGGTGCGTCCGGCGGGATCGGATCGGCCATCGTCGACCGCTCGATCGACCACGGTGCCCGGGTGGTAGCGCACCGGCGCAGACCGCCCGCCGAATCCGACCGCGACGACGTCGTGTGGGTGTCGGTCGATCTGACGGCACCAGACGCGCCCGACCGGCTCGTCGATGCCGCGGTCGAGTCGTTCGGACGACTCGACGGACTCGTCAACAACGCCGCTGTTCAAGACGTCGTCGCGTTCGATGACCTGACCGACGAGGAGTGGCGACACACGCTCGAGGTGAACCTCACAGCTCCGCACCGACTGACCCGGGCCGCTGCCGAGGCCATGCGCTATCAGGACGACGGGGGCAGTGTCGTCCATATCGCCTCTATCGAAGCACGCCAGGCAGCCGCCGGCCACGCGCACTACAACGTCTCCAAAGCCGGCCTTCTCATGCACGCTCGGGCTGCGGCGATGGAACTCGGGCCGAACGGTGTACGAGTCAACTCGGTGCTTCCGGGCCTGATCGATCGGCCGGGACTAGCCGTCGATTGGCCCGAAGGCGTCGAGCGCTGGGAATCTTCGGCGCCGCTAGGGCGCCTCGGAACGGCGAACGAGGTCGCCGATGCAGTCGTGTTCCTGCTCTCACCGATGGCTGGCTTCATCACCGGCGCCGAGTTGACAGTCGATGGAGGGGTCTCCACCCGCCCGACCTGGTAGGGGCGGGCGGGATTGAGGGGCTCAATGCAGCGCCCTGATAAGGCATCGAGAAGTCGGGCTTTGGTAGCCTCGAAGGGTGGCACTGACGTGACTGAGACCGCTCTCGCCGGCGATGTGTCCCAGCAGATCGTCGACTACTGGGACCGTCGAGCCAAGGCTTCGCTCGACTGGCAACGCGACTACCACACGGTGCTCGACTGGCAGCCGCCGTACGCCGAGTGGTTCGTCGGCGGAAAGCTCAACGTCGCCGAGAACTGCATCGACCGCCACGTGGCCGCGGGCCTGGGCGATCGCGTCGCCTACTTCTGGGAGGGAACAAATGGCGACCGCCGGGAGCTGACGTACTCGTCGCTGCTCGAACGCGTGATGGCCCTCGCCAACCTACTCAAGGTCCTCGGCGTCGAGCGCGGCGACAGAGTCATCGTCTACCTGCCTCGGATCCCCGAGCTCCCCATCGCGATGCTCGCCTGTGCACGCATCGGCGCAGTCCATTCCGTCGTGTTCTCCGGCCTGTCGTCGGACGCGCTCGCCGACCGTATCAACGACGCTACGGCCACCGCCGTGATCACGGCCGACGCCGGCTGGCTCGGCGACGACATGATCCCGCTGAAGCAGCGATGTGACGAGGCGCTCGCCGGAACATCGACGGTCGAACACGTAATCGTGGTCGACCGCGCGGGAACCGATCCGCCGATGAAGCAGGGCCGAGACCACCGCTACGAGATCGCGACAGCGGAGGTGGCCGGGAACTGTCCCGCCGAACCGATCGACAGTGAGGAGCTGCTCTATCTCCTCTACACCTCCGGAGCCACCGCCAAGCCGAAGGGCATAATGCACACGACGGGGGGATACCTGACGCAGGTGACCTCGACGTTTGCCGACACCTTCGCCGTCGAGGCGAGTGACGACGTCTTCTTCTGCGGCATCGATCCCGCTTGGGCAGCGGGACATTCCTACGGGGTCTACGGCCCGCTCTCCAACGGATGTACGAGCCTGATCCACGAGGGCTCTCTCACGGTCCCGTCCCCCGACCGCATCTGGGAGCTATTCGGACGCTACGGGGTGAGCCACTGGTACCTGACCCCTGCCACGGCGCGGTTGCTCATGGAGCATTTCCCCGATGGGGTGAGCGGGCACGACCTGTCCGCCCTCACGACCATTGCGCTGTTCGGCGACACCGTCCACCGAGAGATCTACGACTGGCTCGATCAACTCACATCCGGCCGCGCTCGCCTGATCAACACCTGGTGGCAGACCGAGACCGGCGCCCTGATGGCGGTCGGTGAGAGAACGGCCGACGAAATCCACATCCGGGCGATCCCGGGAACAGACCTCGACGTCGAGAGCCAGCAGCACGCGGGACCTCAGGAGCTCACTGGACCGCTCGGCATCCACCAGCCGTGGCCGGCCATGCTCAGGGGTGTCTGGGATCAACCGAAGCGCTACCGCGAGGACTACTGGAAATCCGACGATGTGTGTTTCACGACGGGTGACTACACCAGGACCACCTCCCGAGGGCTCGCAGTCCTCGGCCGAGTCGACGATCTCATCTCGACACCCGGCGGCCCGATCGCGCCCTTCGATGTCGAAGAAGCGCTCAACGGCCACCCTGCGGTGGCGGAATCGGTGTTGGTGTCGGTCGACGACGACTCGCTCTCGCATCAGCTGGGTGTTGCGTTCGTAACAGTCACGACCGGTACCGAGCCTTCCGACGAGCTCGGCACCGAACTCGCCCAACACGTCGAAGGCGAGCTCGGGTCGGTCGCCCGTCCCAGAACAGTGGCATTTACCGAGGATCTGCCCCGTACCGACGACGGCAAGCTCATGCGACGACTGCTTCGCGACGTCGCGCTCGGGCGCGATCTCGGTGACACGACGACATTGCTCGACACCGGCCTCATGTCGGAGATTCGCCAGCGTGCCTCGTATCCGGAGAACTGGTGCTGGAGGGACGGGCCCGTCGAGCCCGGACCGGTCGTGATCGTCGACATCGACGGCACGATCGCCGACGCGCGAGCGAGGATGGAGGGAATAGACACCGCCGACAACTGGCTCGACCACATGGTCGGGGTGAGGGAGGACCCGCTCATCACCGAAGTTGCCCAGTTGGTCAATCTCCTGACCGAGGACGTCGCGGTCGTCATGCTCAGCGCACGACCGATCAGCATCCAGGACGAGACGCGGGAGTGGTTGGAACAACACGGCGTGCGCTGGGACCTCATGATCCTGCGGGCCACCAGCAGCATGGACAAGCCGCTCAACTACAAACAGCACCGCACATCAGAACTCCGCCAACACGGGTTCGAGCCCGTCCTGGCCCTCGAGGACGATCGGCGCAACGTCGACATGTACCACGACGAGGGCGTGCCGTGCCTGTACATCCACTCGGGTATCCACGGCTGAGGACGTGCAGGGCCTGTCGAATACCTACGCGGCATCGTCCCCTGGACTGCTGGTCAACCGCGTAGCCAGCGCTGCGTCGAGCGCATAGTCCTCCGGGCCGACCAGATCGACTCCGCACTCGAGGGTCTCGACCCACGACACGAAGCGTTCGATCATTGCGGCTCCCCTGAACGGCGACCCGTGTTGGGGGATGATCCACTCGAGGTCGAGGTCCCTGACCATGCCAGCCCAAAGCCGACAAGCCCGGTTCGAGACCATGTAGCGCCTGTGGAACGGAATCATCGTCTCGAGGTGGGCATCGAAGTCGACGACCGGCCTGAGGTCGTCGACGTCGATCGAGGCACCGACATCGCCGGAGAAGAGGATCTTGGCCTTCGGATCATAGAAGTGCATGTTGCCGACCGAGTGGAGGAAATGGGCGGGCAGCGCCACCAGCGCTGATCGACCCAGGTCTATGGTCCCACCCCGATCGGGAACCAACATGAGACGTTCCGGTGAGTAGTTGCCGGGCGCGCAGAAGTGCGGCAGGAACCGTTCCCAGATCGCAGGGATGACGACACGACACGACGTCCCGACGAGCCACTTGTTGATCGAGGCCAGGATGTCGGGGTCCTGGTGGGACGCGATGACGAAGTCGAGCTCCTTCACGGTCGTGTGTCGACCCGCATGGATGTACAGCCGCGAAAAGGTGAGGTTTCCGCCAGGGTCGATGAGCGCCGAGCGGTCACCGTCGAGGATCAAGAACTGGTTGCTCTGTATTCCCTCGCCTTCCACAAGGTCGTTGAAGCAGATACAGGCGTGATCGTCCTCGT